>NZ_AP014628.1:830000-5630000 GCF_001547915.1 Pseudomonas sp. St29 | reverse complement strand
TGGGCGTAAGCCAGGTAGTGCACCGGGAACAGGCGGTAGCCGCCGAGAATCTGCCGGTCCATTTCCATCGCCAGTTGCTTGGTGTCTTCGAACAGGGCGCTGATGGGAGCGGCGAAGTTCACGTGGACCCGGCCCTTGTAGCCGGTGATGCCCTTGGCGATGCTCACGTCGTCCTCGCCCGGGGCCTTGGTGTAGCTGCCGGTGGTGGCGCGGATATACAGCTCGCGAGCCTTGGCCTGGTCGCAAGGGTCGTATTCGTAGCTGATGGACACCGGGGTCAGGTTCAGCGAGCGGATCACCTCGCCAAACGGCTCGTCCTTGCGGCTCATGTGGAACATCTTGAGGATGGCCGACTCGGTGCGGTCGTCGCCATCCTTGGCCCGGCCTTCGGCCTGGGCGATCCAGATCGACTGGCCGTCGTTGCGGATCGAGTGGTTGATATAGGCCGAGAGCAGCTGGTAGGCCGCGAGTTTTTCCCGACGACCGCTGATGGAGCGGTGCACGATGAAACTCTTGTTCAGGCGCATCAGGTCGCTGACAAACGGCTTCTGCAGCAGGTTGTCGCCAATGGCGATGCGTGGCGTCGGCAGGCCGGCGTGATACACCGCGTAGTTGACGAAGGCCGGGTCCATGACGATGTCGCGATGGTTGGCCAGGAATACATAGGCGGTGCCCGACTTGAACTGCTCGACGCCGGTGTAGGTCACGCCGTCGGTGGCGCGTTCGATGGTGTGGTCGACGTAGAACTCGACCTTGTCCTGCAACGTGGCCACCGAAGTGACTCCGGCGAACTCGCGGCGCAGGCGATGGGCGATCAGGGGTTTTAGCAGCCAGCCGAACGTGTTGGCAAAACGCGGGAAGCGAAAGTGGGTGAGGATATCTAGAAACGCCTTGTCGCTGAGCAGCCGGGCCAGCACCGCTGGTACTTCGCTGTCGTGGTAAGGTCGGATGGCATCGAATTCGCCCATCATGCTCTCTTGTTAGAAACGGCTAGGGTAAGTAAAGGTTCGGATCGAAAAAAAGCCGGGCGCGGTCTGAAAATGCGGTTCAGACAAAAAAGCCCTGCAAATAGACCGGCGATTATACGCATAAGTCACTCTGGAGACGGCGATGCTGGAAACCGACCATTATCAGTGCCCTTACTGTGGCGAGCAGGCGGAAGCGGTTCTGGACCTGTCCGCTGGCGACCAGACCTACATTGAAGACTGCCCGGTATGCTGCCGGCCGATAGTCTTCACGCTGCAGACCGATGGCCATGAATGGATGCTCGACGTTCACAGTGAAAACGACTGACGGGGAGAGGCTCTCATGCAGCGCATCTACGAGCCGGAAAACCTGATGGAAGGCGAGTTGCTCCAGTGCATGCTGGCCAGCGAGGGCATCGAGTCCCACCTCCAGGGGCGCGACCTGCTCGGCGGGGCCGGGGAGCTGCCGTTGTTCGGGTTGCTGGGGCTGTTGGTGCACGACCATCAGGCGCAGCAGGCACGCGCCCTGATCGCTGCGTACAATGCGGCCCTGCCATTGCCCTTTGACGAACCTGACAGCTTCGCCGGGGTGCTGGTCTGTTAGGCTGAGCGCCGATTTGCCGAGAGTTGTATTGCCCCATGTGTGGACGTTATGCCCTGTTTCGCTGGAACCCCGCCTTTGCCGCCTTGCCGGGATTTCCCGAGGATCAGCGCGCGCAGTGGAATATTTCGCCCAATGATTCGGTGCTGATCCAGCGCGCGGAAAACGGCCAGCGCACCCTGGCCCGGGCCCGTTGGGGGCTGACCCCGGCGTGGCTCACCGATCTGTCGCGCACACCGGCCCATGCCCGGGCGGAAACCCTGGCCGAACAGCCGATGTTTCGCCAGGCATTTCGCGAGCGGCGTTGCCTGCTGCCGGCCAACGGTTTCTATGAGTGGCGTGGTGGCAGCCGCAAGCGGCCTTACTGGCTGACGCCGGGGGAGGGTTCGTCGATCTTCTTTGCGGCGATCTGGGAGGCCTACCCGGTGCAGGAGCAGGTCTGGTTGAGTACGGCGGTGGTGACCCAGGCCGCAGCCAATCTGCGCCGCCCGCTGATCCTCGATGCCGCCGGCCAGGACGCGTGGCTCGATCCAGAGACTCCGTTGCACGTGCTGCAAGCCTTGCTTGCCAGCCCGCCCGCGGCCTTGCGCGAGCGGGTCCTGGCCAATCTGGTCAACGATCCCAAACTCAACGGTCCCGAGTGCCTGACGCCGGCCTGACGGACCGGCCACGGGCACTGATTGCACAAGCAGGCCGTAGGCGCGGGTTAGCCCGCGAAGAGGCCCTTTTGAGAGCGTCTTCGCTGAGCAGCCGGCTCCTGCGCGGGGAGGCGGGTCGCCTGCTTACACCTTGAACTGATTGATCAGGCGGCGTTGCTGTTCCGCCAGCTTGGTCAGCCCGGCGCTGGCCGCACTGGACTCGTCGGCGCCGCCGGCCACTTCGTTGGCCACCTGGCCGATGTTGATCACGTTGCGGTTGATGTCTTCGGCCACGGCGCTCTGCTCCTCGGCGGCGCTGGCGATCTGGGTGTTCATGTCGTTGATCACCGACACGGCCTGGGTGATGGTTTCCAGGGCCTGGGCGGCCTTGGCCGCATGCTCCACGCTCTGGTCGGTCTTGTGCTGGCTGTCTTCCATGACCCGCACCACTTCCCGGGTGCCCTGCTGCAGTTGCTGGATCATCGACTGGATTTCTTCCGTGGCCTGCTGGGTCTTCTGCGCCAGGTTGCGCACCTCGTCGGCAACTACAGCAAAGCCGCGTCCCTGTTCGCCGGCCCGGGCTGCCTCGATCGCCGCGTTGAGGGCCAGCAGGTTGGTCTGTTCGGCGATGCCGCGAATGGCGATCAGGATGGCGTTGATGTTCTCGCTGTCCTTGGCCAGGGTTTGCACCACGCCTACCGCGCGGCCGATTTCCTCGGCCAGGGCGCCAATGGCGCTGGAGGTGTCGCGCACGATCTGCATGCCCTGGCTGGCGGCCTGATCGGCATGGCTGGCGGCTTGTGCGGCCTGGGTCGCGTTGCGCGCCACATCCTGGGCGGTGGCGGTCATCTCATGCACCGCGGTGGCCACTTGATCGATTTCCACCATCTGTTTATGCACACCCTGGTTGGTGCGGATGGCGATGTCGGCGGTGTGCTCCGAGGAGTCGCTGACGCTCTGCACCGAGGTCACCACCTGGCTGATCATCGCCTGCAGCTTGGCCAGGAAGGTATTGAAGCCCTTGGCAATGGAGCCCAGTTCGTCGGCGCGGTCGCTGGTCAGGCGCCGGGTCAGGTCGCCTTCGCCCTGGGCGATGTCGTCGAGCATGGCCACCATCTGCCGCAGTGGCCGGGCGATGCCATGGCCCACCAGCCAGATCACCAGCAGGCCGAGGCCGGCTATGAGCAGGCCGACCATGGCCATGCCGAACGTGTCGGCCTTGCGCTGTTCGGCCAGATCATTTTGCAGGGTGTTCAGATCGGCCATCACCGCCCCCAGGGGCAATTGCAGCATCAGGGTCCAGTTGGCGTCGGTCTGGCCGATGCCGAACGGCAGGTACAGGGCAATCTTGCCGTTGGCCTGGTCGACGTTGTAGGTCACTTCGCCGCGCTTGAGGCTGGACAGCCTGGCCACCGCGTCTGCGGGCAGTACATCGCTGACCTTCTCGCCGAACTTGCTCGAATCCTTGGTGTAGGCCACCAGGCGACCGTTGCCGCCAATCAGTGCCATCTCGCCGGCACCGCTGTAGAGCTTCTGATTGGCACCCACCAGCATGTCCTGGATGAAGTTCACCGACAGGTCGGCGCCGACGATGCCCTGGAACTTGCCGTTGAGCAGAATGGGCTGAATAAAGGACGCGAGCATCACCACCTTGTCGCCGACCTTGTAGGGCGCAGGGTCGATGACGCAGGACTTGAGACTGTCCTGGGAGCACAGGTAGTACTCGCTGGTGCGCACGCCGGTGGAAAGCAGGGTCCGGTCGTTGACGTCGGCCAGTTTGTCCAGGCCCAGGCTGCCGTCTTCGTTGCGGAACCACCAGGGCAGGAAGCGGCCATTGGTGGTGTCGATGCCCACCACCGAGGTGCCGACATAGGCCGCGTCGTTGTGGTCGATGGCATTGGGCTCCCAGGCGATGTAGGCGCCGAGGATCTTCGGATTCTGGGTGACGTTTTCCTTGACCAGCGCGATCAGCTGTTCCCGGCTCAGGCTGAGGCCGGCACGGCCTTGCGCATCCGCAGTGCCCAGCAGGGCGTTGACCCGCACCAGGCCGCCGGCAATCAGCAGCGGCGCTTCGAGTTCGCGCTGGATCTGGCTGACCTGGGTCTGGGCCAGGCCACTCAGGCGCTGCTCGATCACTTGCTCGAACTGGGTCTGGGTGCGTTCTTGCACCATTTGCTGGGTCCTGGCGCCGGAGAACAGGGCATACAGCACCAGGGCTGCAACCACGCTGAGAACGATGGCTCCGGCCAGGGCGGCCACGGAAAACTGGATCGACTTGAACTTCATAGAGGCTCCGGGCGCAGGAATTGAGGTCTGCCGTGCTGTATCGGCAGCAGCCTCGCGGGTCATTAGCCTTGAGTGCACAAATGACTGTTTCAGAGTGATGCATGTCGCTATTGGAGGGGGTGTGTCGCGGGCCGCTGGCGGCCTGGAGCGAACTGTGAATTTTTTCCTTCAACGACCCAGCGGTATCTGAAATGCGACTCAATGGGTGTTTTGCATCTGGCGCGGATACAGTTCCGCCCTTAGGATACGCGCCATGTTTTCAGGGAGGTTTCATGATGAAGAAGTCGTTACTGGTGTGTGCACTGAGCGCTGCCGTTCTCCTGACCGGTTGTGAAACGGTCAATACCACCAGCGGTGGCGTGGTGGGTGTGGATCGCAAGCAGTCCATGTTCAGCATGGTGTCCAGTGCCGAGGTCAATCAGTCCTACGCCCAGTCCTACCAGGAGACCCTGGGTGAGGCCAGCAGCCAGGGCGTGCTGGACAAGACCAGTGCCAATGCCAAGCGCCTGCAGGTCATCGCTGACCGGCTGATCGCGCAGGCCCCGACTTTCCGCCCCGACTGCGCGCAGTGGAAGTGGGAAGTCAATCTGATCAAGAGCGACGAGCTCAACGCCAACTGCGGTCCTGGCGGCAAGATCATTTTCTACTCCGGCCTGATCGAAAAACTCAAACTGACCGACGATGAAATCGCCGCGGTCATGGGCCACGAGATTGCCCACGCCCTGCGCGAGCATGGTCGCGAGGCCATGTCCAAGCAGTACGCGGTCGGTGCCGGCAAGCAGATTGCTACCCTGTTCGGGGTGTCGCAGGAAACCGTTGCCCTGGGTGATAACGGAGTGAATCTGCTGATGACCCTGCCCAACAGCCGCGAGAACGAAAACGAGGCGGACCTGATCGGCCTGGAGCTGGCCGCGCGTGCCGGTTACAACCCGAATGCCGCCATCAGCCTGTGGAACAAGATGGGCCAGGCGGCGGGTGGTTCGGCGCCGCCTGAGTTCATGAGCACTCACCCGGCTTCCAGCAGCCGAATCGCTTCGTTGCAGGCGGCGATTCCCAAGGTGATGCCGTTGTATCAGCAGGCCAAGAAGTCCTGATCCATCGCTTCATTGTCGCTGACGCTTTCGCCGGCAAGCCGGCTCCTACAGGTTGTGTGGGAGTCGGTTTGCCGGCGATTTCGTTTACAGCCAGCCGCTGATCTGCATGGCCTTGTACACCGCCACCACGGCTAGGATGAAGAAGGCCGACGCCGCCAGGCGACGAATCAGGGTCAGGGGCAGTTTGTCCGCGGCGAAGTTGCCCGCCAGGACCACCGGCACGTTGGCAATCAGCATGCCCAGGGTGGTGCCGATGATCACCAGCCACAGGTCCGGGTATTGCGCCGCCAGCATGACGGTGGCGACCTGGGTCTTGTCACCGATTTCCGCCAGGAAGAAGGCGATCAGGGTGGTCAGGAACGGCCCGAACTTGCGGGCGGTGGTTGCTTCGTCGTCATCCATCTTGTCCGGTACCAAGGTCCACAGCGCAGTGGCGGTGAAGCTGGCGGCCAGAATCCAGTGCAGGGTCGCGTCGGAGAAGAAGCTGCCGAACCAGGCACCTACCGCACCGGCGGCCGCGTGGTTGGCCAGGGTCGCGGCGACGATGCCGGCGATGATCGGCCAGGGTTTGCGAAAGCGCGCGGCAAGAATCAGGGCAAGCAGTTGCGTCTTGTCGCCGATTTCGGCCAAGGCAACGATTGCGGTGGGAACGAGGAGAGAATCCAGCATCATCAGGGTTTTCCTAAGGGGCGGGTCGACACGGCTATGACACGTACAGCCTTCCCGCCCCGGGTAAGGTGTGCGTGTCATAGGTCTTGTCAAACCCTGCGGTCCGTCTGTGCGGACTCTTGGGTCGCATGCGCCATGGTCTGAGGACCAAGTATGTTGACGCATGCCGGACGAGCGTGGCGCTCGTGGGAGACTACTCCCCTAGGACGGAGCGGATTCTGCCTAGGCAAAATCCATTCGGCAAGCCTTGTTTGCGAAAAACCGTCTCAGCCGCGCTTGGCCCGGTAAATCCGGAAACCCTGGCCTTCGGCTTTGATCGCGCACGGCCCGAGGTGCTCTTCGATCAGGGGTTGGTAGCGCAGGAAGCTGTTGGCGACTACCCGTAGTTCGCCGCCTTTTTGCAGATGTTTACTCGCTTTTCGCAGCAGGTTTTCTGTTGCCTGGTAGTCGGTGTGAACCCCGGTATGGAAGGGCGGATTGGTCAGGATGCCGTTCAATTCCATGGGCGCGGCGTCGATGCCGTCACCGGTCAGCACCTCGGCTTGCAGACCGTTGGCGGCCAGGGTCAGGCGACTGCTGGCGGCGGCAAAAGCGTCCACATCCAGCAGGGTCACGCGGTTGTCTGGGTAACGGCGCTTTACCGTGGCGCCCAGGACCCCGGCGCCACAGCCGAAGTCCAGCAGATGACCGGCGGGCAGGTGATCCAGATGCTCCAGCAGTAATGCGGTGCCGCGATCCAGGCGCCCATGGCTGAACACTCCCGGCAGGCTGACCACCGTCAATGGACCTTCGGCCAGGGGCAGTTGGTATTCCTGGGCCAGGCTCTCCAGCGCCACCGGTTCGGGAGCGTTGGCGACCGTGACCTGCCACAGTTGGCAGTGGCGCGCGCTGTCGAGCTTGCGCGGTTTGCCGAAGGGGTTGAGTTGCTTGGCGGCGCTTTCCACGCCGCTGCGCTTCTCGCCCACCAGGTACAGCTCGCGCCCGGCCAGGCGCGAGGCCAGGGCATTGAGCAGGTAGTCGGTCAGGTCCTTGGATTTGGGCAGAAACAGCACGGCGCTGTCGAAGGCCTCGGTCGGCGCGGCTACGCCGAAGTGGCAGCGCCCGGGAAAGCGTGCCTCCAGGGCCGCGTGGTCGCCGGCGTGCCAGCTCCAGCCCCGGGCGTTGGGCAGGCGGCCCAGCAGATCATCCGCGGCCAGGCCGGCCAGCAGCAGTGAGCCTTGAAACAACTGAGCCTGGCGTAACAGTACTTCGCTGCGTGTGTCCATGGTCGCCCCCGAAAAAAGTGGCGAAGTTTATCAACTCACGACCCGCAGCGGGGTGCCACTGAAGAAGGCTCGGGCATTTTCCGTCAGTTGGCCGACGATCCGCTGGCGGGCTTCGCGGCTGCCCCAGGCGTTGTGCGGGGTCACGATCAGGCGCGGGATATCACGGGCCAGCAGGGGGTTGCCGGCCACCGGCGGTTCGACGCTCAGCACGTCGGTGGCCGCGCCGCCCAGATGGCCGCTGCGCAGTGCATCGGCCAGGGCCTGTTCGTCGATCAGGCCGCCGCGAGCGGTGTTGACCACCAGGGCACCGGGCTTGAGCAGGGCCAGCTCCCGGGCACCGATAAAGTTCCGGGTGTGTTCGTTGAGTGGGCAGTGCAGGGTCAGGGCATCCACTTGTGGCAGCAGTTCCTCCAGCGGCAGGCGGTCCGCTCGAGCCGGGCGTCCGGGTATCTGCCCCAAGACCACGCGCATGCCAAAGGCTTCGGCCAGGCGCGCCACGGCGCTGCCCAGTTCGCCATTGCCCAGCAGGCCGAGGGTCTTGCCCGCGAGTTCGATGATGGGGAAGTCCAGCAGGCAGAACTGCTTGGCCTGCTGCCAGCGGCCGGCGGCCACGGCCTCTTGGTAGTCGGCCACCCGAGTGGCGAGATTGAGCAGCAGCATCAGGGTGTGCTGGGCCACCGATGGCGTGCCGTAGCCCTGGCAGTTGCTGACCCGGATGCCCTGCTGGCGGGCCGCGTTCAGATCGACATTGTTGGTGCCGGTGGCGGCCACCAGGATCAGTTGCAGATCGGGGCAGGCCGCCAGGGTTTCGGCACTCAGAGCGACCTTGTTGCTGATGACCACCTGAGCGCCTTGCAGGCGCTCGATCACCTGCTCCGCGCGGGTGTGGGCATGCACTTGCAGGGGGCTGAAACAGTCGTGCAGCGCACTCAGGTCCAGGTCGCCCAGGTCCAGCGAGCTGTGATCGAGAAAGACGGCGCGGCGATTGTTGGTCATGAACTGTACCTTTTGCACGGGGGATCTAAGGCGTAATCTGCCGAGCCTAACAGATGAAATAATTAGACATACACAGGAGCCTGCATGTACCTCACCGAGTTCTTGACCGTTGCCCTGATCCACTTGCTGGCGGTGGCCAGCCCCGGCCCGGATTTCGCCGTGGTGGTGCGCGAAAGCGTGACCCACGGCCGTCGAGCCGGCACCTGGACCGCTCTGGGCGTGGGCTGCGCGATCTTCCTGCACGTGGGTTACTCACTGCTGGGGATCGGCCTGATCGTTTCCCAATCCATCGTGTTGTTCAACGCCCTGAAGTGGCTGGCGGCCGCCTACTTGCTGTACATCGGCTTCAAGGCCCTGCGCGCCCAACCGGTCAAGCCGGCGGCGGACGATCTGCACAAGGAAGCCGGGGTGCGGACCGCCCGCGGAGCCTTCACCTCGGGTTTTGTCACCAATGGCCTGAATCCCAAGGCGACCCTGTTCTTCCTCTCGCTGTTCACCGTGGTGATCAATCCGCACACGCCTCTGGCGATCCAGGCCGGTTACGGGGTGTACCTGGCGGTGGCGACCGCGCTCTGGTTCTGCCTGGTGGCGCTGCTGTTCAGCCAGCAGCGGGTTCGTGCCGGCTTCGCCCGCATGGGCCATTGGTTCGACCGCACCATGGGCGCGGTGCTGATCGCCATCGGCGTGAAACTGGCCTTCACCGAGATGCATTGAGTGCGCTGAGCTGGTTCAGGGTTGCCACGTAATGCCGTGGCGTATCCCCCAGCAAGCGGCAGAACATCGCGCTGAAGGCCCGGGCGCTGCCGTATCCCAACGAGTCGGCCACGCTGTGCACGCTTTCCCCGGCGAGCAGGCGTGGCAGGGCTTCCATCAGGCGCAGTTGCTGGCGCCAGGCATTGAAATTCATCCGCACCTGCTGTTGAAACAGCCGCGCCAGGGTTCGCGAACTGGCGCCGACCTGCTGTGCCCAGTCTTCCAGGGTGTGGGGATGGTCCGGGGTCTGCAGCAGGGTTCGGCAGATGCTCTGCAGGCGCCGGTCCTGGGGCATGGGAATGTGCAGGGGCAGGTTTTCCAGGCCGGCGATCTCTTCCAGCATCAGTTGCTGGATCAGCGGATTTTCCGCCTGCTCCGGTCCTTGCACCGCTCGCAGGATCAGCTCCCGCAGCAGGGGTGTCACCGCCAGCACACAGCACTGTTGCAAGGACGGCGGAGACAGATGCGCGGCAATGAACAAGGAGCGCATGCGGACCTCGCCGACCATGAAGATTTCATGTTCCACCAGGGGCGGAATCCACACCGCGCGGGTTGGCGGAATGACCCAGGCGCCCTGGGCGGTGACCACGCGCATGGTGCCGCAGGCGGCGTAGAGAAACTGCGCTTCGCGATGGCGATGGGATTGCTGGTGGGCGGCATCGGGATAGTCGCGGGGATAGGCGCTCACCGGGCCGTGGTGGAAGTGGCTGATTAACATGTCCGATCCAATGACTTTGTTGTCAGGAATGCTGAAAACAGCCAACTTAGCATAGGCGACACCACCACCAACCTTGTGTGCCGCCATGAATCAAGCTCGAAACGTTATCCGCTACGTCAACGCTGCCCATGTCATCGATCACATGTTCATGCTGATCTTTCCCGCCGCCGTGCTGGGCATGACCCAGGCCTTTGCCCTGGACTATGCCGCGCTGATCGGCCTGTCCCTGGGCGGTTTCATCGCCTTTGGCGCCTGTTCGCTACCCGCCGGCTGGCTGGGGGACCACTGGAGCCGACGACAGATGATGTTGCTGTTCTTCTTCGGCATGGGCGCGGCGTCGATCCTCACCGGCCTGAGCAACAGCCCGACCCTGTTGGTGATCGGCCTGACCCTGATGGGGGTATTCGCTGCGATCTACCACCCGGTGGGCACGGCCATGCTGGTGGCCTATGCACAGAATCGTGGGCGGGAGATCGGCATCAACGGTATGTGGGGCAATCTCGGCGTGGCGTTTTCGGCGCTGATCACCGGTTTTCTCGTGGCTCGGTTCGGCTGGCGTTCGGCTTTTATCCTGCCGGGGGCGGTGGCGATCCTGCTGGGGATCGGTTTTGCCTGGCAGGTGCGTGACGAACCGGTGCCGGTACGGCCCCACGTCGGCTTGAAGGGCAAGGGCGGGCAGCAGATCTCCATGTTCCTGGTGTTCGGTGTCCTGGCCCTGGCCACGGCCACCGGCGGGGTGGTGTTCAACGCCACCACCATGACCTACCCCAAGCTGTTTCAGGAGCGCCTGCACGAGCTGTTCACCTCGCCGCAGACCCTGGGCCTGGTGGTCAGCCTGGCCTATGCCTTCGGTGCGGTGGCGCAGTTGACCATTGGCCGGGTATTGCATCGCTTCAGCCTGAAGTGGCCTTTTATCGTCTTGACCCTGTTTCAGGCGCCGCTGCTGTTGGCCATGGCCCACAGCGAGGGCTGGAGTGTGATCCTGCTGGGGGCGGCCTTCATGTTCGTGGTGTTTGGCCAGGTCACGGTGAATGACGCCATGGTCGCCAACTTCGTCGCGCCGCAGTGGCAGTCGCGGGTCTTCGCCTTGCGTTACTGCCTGTCGTTCGGTGCCAGCGCCACGGCCATTCCGTTGATTGCCCTGGTGGAGCCGCGCCAGGGGTTGAGCGGCCTGTATCTGATCCTCGCCGGGTTTGCCGCGCTGACTTTTGCCGCCGCGCTGGCGTTTCCCCGGACGCCGGCCGAAGCGGCGGTGGGACAGAGCGCTTGATCTCACGCAGAGCCGCACCAATGCTGGCTTGGAGCTAGTATTTGTACGGCTCTGCAAATCATCCCTTTGGCTGATTTAGCGGGCGCACAGGAACTCTAGAGTGAGTATTCTCCAGCTACGACCGAGCCGTCAGAAAAAGGGATTCTTATGTTGCAGACTCGTGTTATCCCCCCCGCCGAAGGCGCCTATCAATACCCGCTATTGATCAAGCGGCTGCTGATGTCCGGCAGTCGTTACGAGAAAACCCGCGAGATCATCTACCGCGATCAGTTGCGCTATACCTATCCGACCCTGATCGAACGCGTGGCGCGCCTGGCCAACGTATTGACCGCCGCCGGGGTCAAGGCCGGCGACACCGTGGCGGTGATGGATTGGGACAGCCATCGCTACCTGGAGTGCATGTTCGCCATCCCGATGATTGGCGCGGTGATCCACACCATCAACGTGCGCCTGTCGCCGGAGCAGATCCTCTACACCATGAACCACGCCGAAGACCGCTTCGTGCTGGTCAACAGCGAGTTCGTCGGTCTGTACCAGGCCATCGCCGGGCACCTGACCACGGTGGAGAAAACCCTGCTGCTCACCGATGCGCCGGAGAAAACCGCCGAGCTGCCGAACCTGGTGGGGGAGTACGAGACATTGCTGGCGGCCGCCAGTCCCCAGTACAACTTCGAGGATTTCGACGAGAATTCGGTGGCCACCACCTTCTACACCACCGGCACCACCGGCAATCCCAAGGGCGTGTATTTCACCCACCGGCAGCTGGTGCTGCACACCATGGGGGTGTCCACCATCATGGGCTGCATTGACAGTGTGCGGCTGCTGGGCACCAACGACGTGTACATGCCCATTACCCCGATGTTCCACGTGCACGCCTGGGGCCTGCCCTATGTGGCCACCATGCTCGGGCTCAAGCAGGTCTACCCGGGACGCTACGATCCGGAGTACCTGGTGGAGTTGTGGCGTCGGGAAAAGGTCACTTTCTCCCATTGCGTGCCGACCATCCTGCAGATGGTGCTCAACGCCAAGGCGGCCCAGGACACCGATTTCGGCGGTTGGAAGATCGTCATCGGCGGCAGCGCGCTGAACCGTGCGCTGTACGAGGCGGCCAAGGCCCGGGGCATCCAGCTGACCGCCGCCTATGGCATGTCGGAAACCGGCCCGCTGGTGTCCTGCGCTCACCTCAATGACGAGCTGATGGCGGGCAGCGAAGACGAACGCACCACCTACCGGATCAAGGCCGGGGTGCCGGGCCCGCTGGTGGAGGCGGCGATCATCGATGCCGAGGGCAGTTTCCTGCCGGCGGACGGCGAGTCCCAGGGCGAGCTGGTACTGCGCGCGCCCTGGTTGACCGAGGGCTATTTCAACGAACCGCAGAAGGGCGCCGAACTCTGGAACGGCGGCTGGCTGCACACCGGTGACGTGGCGACCCTGGACAGCATGGGGGTGATCGACATCCGTGACCGGATCAAGGACGTGATCAAGACCGGGGGCGAGTGGATCTCGTCCCTGGACCTGGAAGACCTCATCAGTCGTCACGCGGCGGTACGTGAAGTAGCAGTGGTGGGCATCGCCGATCCGCAGTGGGGCGAGCGCCCGTTCGCCCTGCTGGTGATCCGCGAAGGTCATGCCATTGGCGCCCGCGAGCTCAAGGAACATCTGAAGCCGTTCGTGGAACTGGGGCACCTGAGCAAGTGGGCGATTCCCAGTCAGATTGCCCTTGTTACTGAAATTCCCAAGACCAGCGTGGGCAAGCTCGACAAGAAGCGCATCCGTGTCGACATCAGCGAATGGCAAGCCAGTAACAGCACCTTCCTCTCCACGCTTTGAGCGTCCTCTGCCGTGCCCGCCCGGGCACGGCATGCCTACCCGGCAAGCCTTTGTCTTGTGCTCGCGAGATTTTCAGCCATTCTTACCGCGCCGTCTTTCAACGGTTTTGGCAAAGGGTTGTTCCAGCGCGGTGGGTGGTTGCAAATCACACTTTAGAGGGATCAAGCAGTAATCCCCGCTGGATATAGTCCGCTCACGGATTTTTCTGAAGTACGGAGCATTGTGGGGTGCTCGCGCCACGCAACTTCGGGCCTGGGGCGGTGTTGCTCGACCCGGTATCCGCAGCGTCTTCAGAAGAGCGTACTGCCATAACAATAATGCACATGGAGTAGCGTCGATGACATCAGCAAACCAGTTCTGGCGCCGGGCAAAACTGCCCCTGGCCGTCGGTCTCGCCTCCACGCTCGCCGGGCCGGCATTCGGCGTCAGCTTCAACATCGGTGAAATCGAAGGCAGCTTCGATTCGTCCCTGTCGGTGGGGGCCAGTTGGTCCACAGCGGAGCGCAACCGAGATCTGATCGGGGCCAACAACGGTGGCAAGGGCCTGTCACAGACCTCCGATGACGGCCACTTGAACTTCAACAAGGGCCAGACCTTTTCGAAGATCTTCAAGGGCATCCATGACCTGGAGTTGAAGTACGGCGATACCGGTGTGTTTGTTCGTGGCAAGTACTGGTATGACTTCAAGCTCAAAGACGAAGACCTGGACTTCAAGAACATCAGCGACAACAACCGCAAGGAAGGCGCCAAGTCTTCCGGTGGGCAGATCCTCGACGCCTTCGTCTATCACAACTACTCCATTGCCGATGAGCCGGGTTCGGTGCGTTTCGGCAAGCAGGTAGTGAGCTGGGGCGAAAGTACTTTCATTGGCGGCGGCATCAACTCGATCAACCCGATCGACGTTTCAGCGTTTCGCCGCCCAGGTGCCGAGATCAAGGAAGGCCTGATTCCGGTCAACATGTTCTATGTCTCTCAGACCTTGACCGAAAACCTGTCGGCCGAGGCTTTCTACCAGCTGGAATGGGACCAGACCGTTACCGATAACTGCGGCACCTTCTTCTCGCAGCCAGACATCATTTCCGATGGTTGCGACAACAACCTGCGGGTGTTGAACAAGCGCTCGACCATTCCTGGTGCTTTTTTGCCAGCCCTGCAGGCACAAGGCGTGGATATCAACAACGAAGGTGTTCTAGTCCGCCGTGGTGCGGATCGTGATGCCCGTGACAGTGGCCAGTTCGGCGTGGCCTTCCACTACAACTACGAGCCGCTGGATACCGAGTTCGGCGCTTACTTCATGAACTATCACAGCCGGGCGCCAATTTTCAGTGCGACCGGGGCGCCACAAAGCGTTTACGACCGGGCGCGTTTGTTCGGCGCGTTGGCTCCTTTGATCGTGGCAGGTAATTCCAACTACTTCGTCGAGTATCCGGAGGATATTCGTCTGTACGGCTTGAGCTTCTCCACGACATTGCCTACGGGGACTGCTTGGAGTGGCGAATTGAGCTACCGGCCTAATGCTCCAGTGCAACTGAACTCCACCGATATCCTGTTTGCCGGTGTACGTCCCTTGGGCGGTCCAGTGCTGGGCAATGCTTCATTGTTGAATGGTGTTCCTGGGCAGGACCTGCACGGCTACCGTCGTAAAGAGATCACTCAGTTCCAGACTACTTTCACTCACTTTTTCGATCAGGTCATGGGAGCCAGCCGCTTGACCCTTGTGGGGGAACTCGGTGTTACCTACGTGGGCGGTTTGGAAAGCAAGTCAAATGTCCGTTACGGCCGTGATCCGGTTAAGGGGTCGGGAGAGTTGCCTGGAGGGGCCTGCTCAGCACTTGCCTCTTCCATCGCTACAGGCGCAGGTCTGGCCAACTCCAGTGGCCTGAACACCAACTGCAACAACGACGGCTTCACCACCGCCACTTCCTGGGGCTACCGCGGCCGGGCCATCTGGGAATACCCGGATGTGTTCGCCGGTGTGAACCTCAAGCCCAACGTGGCCTGGTCCCATGACGTCAAGGGTTACTCGCCAGGTCCTGGCGGCAACTTCGAGGAAGGTCGCAAGGCCATCAGCCTGGGGTTGGATGCCGAGTACCAGAACACCTACACCGCGAGCCTGGCCTACACCAACTTCTTTGGTGGCGACTTCAGCACCGTGGATGACCGGGATTTCCTCGCCTTGAGCGTTGGCGTGAACTTCTAAGCACACTGCATTTTCAGGAAGAACGACACTATGAACATCACCAAGAGTCTGTTGCACGTCGGTGTGCTGGGACTGTCACTGCTGGCCACCGGGGTCATGGCCGCGGTCTCGGCCGATGAAGCCGCCAAGCTGGGCACCAGCCTGACGCCGATGGGCGCGGAAATGGCCGGCAACGCCGCCGGCACCATTCCGGCCTGGAAGCCGCTGGCGACCAATGCCGGCACCGTGGACAGCAAGGGTTTCCTGTCCAACCCGTACGGCAGCGAGCAACCGCTGTTCACCATCACCGCGCAGAATGTCGAGCAGTACAAGGACAAGCTGGCACCGGGGCAGTACGCGATGTTCAAGCGCTACCCGGAAACCTTCAAGATGCCGGTCTACCCGTCCCATCGCGGGGCTACCGTGCCGGCTGACGTGTTCGCCGCGATCAAACGCAACGCCACCAAAACCAACCTGGTGTCCGGCGGCAACGGCCTGGAGAACTTCGAAACCGCGATTCCGTTCCCGATCCCGAAAAGCGGCGTGGAAGTGATCTGGAACCACATCACCCGCTATCGCGGCGGCAGCGTGACCCGCCTGGTGACCCAGGCCACGCCACAGGCCAACGGCTCCTACAGCCTGGTGTACTTCCAGGACCAGTTCGTGTTCCGCGACAAGATGAAGGACTACGACCCGAAAAACCCGGGCAACATCCTGTTCTACTTCAAGCAGAAAGTGACCGCCCCGGCGCGTCTGGCTGGTGGTGTGCTGCTGGTTCACGAAACCCTCGACCAGGTGAAGGAACCGCGTTCGGCCTGGGTCTACAATGCGGGTCAGCGGCGTGTGCGTCGTGCACCGCAAGTGTCCTATGACGGCCCGGGTACCGCCGCAGACGGCCTGCGCACCTCGGACAACCTGGACATGTACAACGGTGCTCCGGATCGCTACGACTGGAAGCTGGAAGGCAAGAAGGAGATGTACATCGCCTCCGACAGCTACAAGCTCGATTCGCCGAGCCTGAAATACGCCGACATCATCAAGGCCGGGCACATCAACCAGGATCTGGCTCGCTACGAGCTGCGTCGGGTCTGGCATGTGGTCGCGACCCTGAAGGAAGGCCAGCGCCACATCTACGCCAAGCGTGACTTCTACATCGACGAGGACACCTGGCAGGCGGCGGTGATCGACCACTACGACGGCCGTGGCCAACTGTGGCGCGTGGCCGAGGCCCATGCCGAGAACTACTACGACAAGCAAGTGCCGTGGTACGCCCTGGAAACCCTCTACGACCTGCAGTCCGGCCGCTACCTGGCGCTGGGCATGAAGAACGAAGAGAAGCAGGCGTACGACTTCGGCTTCACCGCGACCACCAGCGATTTCACCCCAGCCGCCCTGCGTCAGGACGGGGTTCGCTGATCCGCTGCAAATAGAGGCCGCATCCTCGGAAATTGCCCCGACCGGTTCGGGGCTTTTTTTTGCCTGAAAAATCTTGCCCTTGGGGAAGTGCACATCAATCCAGGTGGGCTAGGCTGGTTTTCTCCAAGTGAATTAGTAAGTTGCTTAATAAATAACTGAAATATCGACTGATCAGTCAGATATATCTGACCCATTTGGACATAGTCTTTTTTACCCGAATGGTCGCAAAAATCTTCAACAGGTCGCTTTTTACCGCTAGTCTGCGGGCATCTGCTACGCCGACAACCCTACATCAACAAGAGTTGGCCATGACTGAGCTGTCCTCCCTTCAACGGTCTGCCAGCGCGGTGATTCCCGCGTTGGAAGGGCGTTTCTATCGACCCCCTTTGCCCGAGGGATACGTGCAGCGGCCGCGTCTTTGCGAACGCTTGAGCGCCGGGTTGAAGGGGCGGTTGTTGTTGGTCAGCGCGCCGGCCGGATTCGGCAAGAGCTCGTTGGCGGTGGAGTTCTGCCAGGGCTTGCCGGGAAACTGGCAGAGCCTGTGGCTGGGGTTGAGCCGTCGGGACAGCGATCCCGGACGCTTCCTCGAGCGTCTGCTGGCAGGCTTGCAGCAGTATTTTCCCCAACTGGGCCGGCAGTCTCTCGGGCTGTTGAAAATGCGCCAGCGCCATCAGCCCTTCGCCTTTGAAGAGTGGCTCGACGGCCTGCTGGACGAGTTGGCGCAGCACCTGTCCGGTAGCTCGCCGCTGCTCCTGGTGCTGGATGACTACCACCTGGCCCAGGGGCCGGTGCTGGATCGCTGCCTGCAGTTTTTTCTCAATCACCTGCCCGATGGCCTGGTGGTGCTGGTCACCAGTCGCCAGCGCCCGGACTGGCATCTGGCGCGGCTGCGGCTGTCGCGACAGTTGCTGGAACTCAATGAACAGGATTTGCGCCTGACCCATGACGAATCCCTGAGCCTGTTGGATCGGCACAGCAGCGCCTTGCGTGGCGAGGCTCTGGAAAGCCTGATTCAGCGCAGCGAGGGCTGGGTTGCCGGGCTGCGTTTCTGGCTGCTGGCGGCGTCCGAGGCCGGTGCGCTGGGCACCTTGCCCCAGGGGCTGCATGGGGGCGAAGGGCTGATCCGTGACTACCTGCTGGAGGAAGTGATCGACTGTCTGCCCGCCGAAGTCCAGGCGTTCCTTTATGACACGGCGCCCCAGGAGCGTTTTTGCGCCGAACTCTGCGATGCCCTGCGCGAGGCCCATGACAGTGCGGAAATCCTCGGGTTTCTGCAGGCCCACCAGGTGTTCCTGGTGCCGCTGGACGAACACGGACACTGGTATCGCTATCACCACCTGTTTTCCGATCTGTTGCGCACCCGCCCCACGGCCAATGCCCTGGTGCCGGCTGCCACTCTGCATCTGCGGGCCTGTCGCTGGTTCAATGCCCAGGGGCTGCTGGATGAAGCGGTGGAGCAGGCGCTGCGTGCCGGGCACCTGGATGTGGCGGCCAACCTGGTGCAGAACCTGTCGGAGGAGCAACTGCTGGCGGAGCAGAATGTCGGCATGCTGCTGCGCTGGAAGATGGACCTGCCCGACAGCCTGTTGATCAGCACGCCGCGCCTGATCGTGCTTTACAGCTGGGCCCTGGGCCTGGCCTGCCAACTGGATGCCGCGGAAGAGCTGGCCGATCACTTGAGTCGTTTCTTGCCGGCGCCTTCGGCCACCGCGCAGAAGTCGATGCTGGCGCAATGGCTGGCCCTGAGCGGGATCATCGCCCGTGGTCGCGGGCAGCGGGAAAGAACCCTGGCCTATTGTGGTGAAGCTCTTGAGAGCCTGCCGCACAAGCGTTACGGGCAACGCCTGATGTGCCTGTCGACCCTGTCCAACCTGGCGATTACCGACGCTGATCTGTGGCGCGCCCGCAGTCTCAATCGCGAATCCCTGGAGCTGGCACAGCGGGTCGGCAATCCGCTGTTCGAGGCCCTGGCCCATTACGATCGGGCCCGGGTCCTGCAGGCGCGGGGCGAGGTGCTCAGAGCGCAGGAGGAGGTGCACCAGGGGCTGCGCCGGCTGCAGGGGCTGTCGGCTCAGCGACTGTACGCGGTGCGGGCCCGGCTGACCCTGTATGAAGGCTATCTGTTGACGCTGCGGGCCCAGCCTGAAACCGGTCTGCTGCGTCTGCAGGCCGGGCTGGTGGAGGCCCGGGCCTGTCGCGATATCAGCGTGTTGATCGCCCACTGCGTGATCGCCAAGCAGGAGGGGCTGCGAGGCGAGTTTGCCCGGGCCTTTGCCGAACTCGCCGAAGCCGAGCGCCTGATGCACATCTGGGACGTGCCGCCGATCTACTACCTGGCAATGATCACCCTGGTGAAATGCGAACTGTGGCTGGCTCAGGGACGCACCGACCTGGCCGAGGCCTGGCTTGGCCGCCTGGGCCAGACCTACACCGGCGAACAGGCGGCGGCACCGCCTGAGTTTCACCCGCAACTGCCGTTGCATATCGAGCTGCAGCAGGCCCGGCTGGACACCATCAAGGGCGACGCTGCCAGGGCCGAGCAGCGTTTGCGGCGGCTGGTGGAGCATGGTCGGCAGAGCGGCCGGCAATTGTTGAGCGTGATGGCCCTGACCCAGAAGGCTCAGTTGCTGCTGGGGCTCGGGCGTGGCCCCGAGGCCCACCAGGATTTGTTCCAGGCCCTGGAGGCCGCCGTCGGGGGCGCATTGCAGCCTTTCGAGGGGCTGATTGCACAGCATCCCGGCTGGATGCGCGAGCAGTTGCAGCAGGGCGCACCGACCGCCTTGACCCAGGCGCTGCTGGAGCGCTTGCCCGCCGCACCCCGGGAGCTTCCCGAAACGGCGGTCCCCAGCGAATCCTTGAGTTCCAGGGAGTTGTCGGTGCTGCAACTGATCGCTCAGGGCTGTTCCAACCAGGAGATCAGTGAGCGACTGTTCATCTCCCTGCACACGGTCAAGACCCATGCCAGCCATATCAACAGCAAGCTGGGGGTGGAGCGCCGTACCCAGGCAGTGGCCCGGGCCCAGGAGCTGGGGCTGCTGGGCTAGGCGCCCGGGCGAGGGGCGAGTCGGCGGCAAGGTGCGCTCAACGGGCCAGGTGTTCCTTGCAGTAGTCGGCAAACAGGCGCGCCGGCTTGGTCAACTGGCCACGCTTGAGCCAGGCGGCGACCAGGCCTGAGCCGGTCACGTCCTCGACGATATCCACGCACACCACCGGTTTGCCGTCGTAGGAGCACTGGGAGTGGGGGCGGGTCACCAGGATCGAAAAGCCGAAGCCCTGGCCGACCATGCCCCGCACCATCTCGATGGAGGGCGAGCTGAAGGCGATCTGCGGGGTGAGCCCCAACTCCTCGAACAGGCTGACAAAGTAGGTCCGGCTGGGTTGCACATCCAGCAGGATCATCGGTTCCAGGCTCAGGTCGCGCAGTGAAACCTGGGCTTGCTGGGCGTAGCGATGATCGGCCGGCAGCAGCACATAGGGGCGTTGCGCCGGCATCAGCGGCTCGGTTTCGATGGTGCCGTCCAACTCATGTTCATACAGGATCACCAGGTCGAAGGCGCCCCCGGTCAGGCCTTGCACCAGTTCCTGTTGCTCGCCGTCACGGATGCGAATCTCCACGCCGGGATAGAGCGCGCTGAAACCGGCGATTAACTGCGGCAGGTACAGCGGGGCCACGGTTTCAAAGCAGCCGATGTCGATCTGTCCGGACACCACATCATTGTCGGCCAGGGCGTTCTGTTCGAACTCCTTGGCCATGCGCAGCAGTTCCTGGGCCTTGCGATAGAAGCGTGCACCGCTTGGGGTCAGGGACACGCCCAGGGCGTGATGACGAATCAGCAACTGCACACCGAAGCTGTCCTCCAGGCCCTTGATGGCAGTGGAGATCGACGGTTGGGCGATATACAGCTTGCGCGACGCCTCGGCAACGCTGCCGCACTCGACGGTGGTGATGAAGTACTTGAGTTGACGCAGATTGTAGGTGGCCACAGCGAACCTCGTTCTTTGCCTTGGCGCGGGGGGATTGGCTCTGTTCCGCGCCTGACTAGAGTCTCTCCCAGCTGAAAGTTAGCAAGTTGTGCACCAGCTCTCTCAGGGCGTGAGTTTTCTTTATCTTGCAACAATACTCACAAGCTCTGGCGCAGGAGCTAGCTAGATTTTTCATCGGTAGAGAGCATTTTTTTCTTTGCTTCTTCGGCTTGGGTCTGCTCAACGGATACTTTCGTCGAGGTGCGATGGGATGTTCGAACTTGAATCGGTTTGGTTGAGTGGAGAGGGCTAGAGGGCGCGTGTCATAACAGGGCGGGCGCCCCGACAGGTGTCGGGGCGTTGTCTATTGGTGAGTCTTCAACCTTGTGAGGATTGTGCTTCAGATTCAGGCCACCAGATCATTGGCACTGAAGCTGTTAACTCCCAACAGCTGGATCTCGAAATCCGCGTCCAAGTTGCCATTGATGTTGCCGTACAGCACATGATCGACAAAGCGTAGTTGGCCGGCTGCGGTAAAGTCGTTGGCGTCGATAAAAGTGAACTTGTTGACTCCCGCGACAAGGACGTTGGCATCCAACTGTGACAGGTCGATTTTGTCGCCTTGGGCGCTGCTGAAATCAGTGATCACATCGCGAGCATTGCCTTTACCCAGCTCGCTCAACAAGTTGAAGACAAAGCGGTCGGCACCGTTGCCACCTGTTAAGGTATCGCTGCCCTGTCCTCCAATCAGCACATCATCGCCAGCGCCCCCATCGAGCTGGTCATTGCCGGTACCACCGTTGAGGATGTTGTTGCCATCGTTACCGGTCAGTACGTTGTTCAGGGTATTGCCGGTGCCATTGAGGTTGGCGCTGCCAGTCAGGGTAAGGTTTTCCAGGTTGGCGCCCAGGGACCAGTTGACCGAGGAGCGGACCGTATCGATTTCGCTGGCCAGGGCGCTGGTCTCGATGATGACGTCACGCACGTCGTCGACCACATAGGTGTCGTTGCCGGTGCCACCGATCAGAGTGTCGATGCCTGCGCCGCCATCGAGGAAGTTGTCGCCTGCGTTGCCGGTGATGCGGTTGTTCAAGCCGTTGCCGGTGCCGTTGAGGTTGGCACTGCCCAACAGGGTGAGGTTTTCCAGGTTATCGCCCAGGGTCCAGTTCACCGTGGAGAAGACGTTGTCGATCTCGCTCAGTGAGGTGCCACGCTCGATGATGGTGTCGCCGATGTCGTCGACATAATAAGTGTCGTTGCCGGCCCCGCCGTCGAGGATGTCGGCACCACCTTTGCCATCGAGGATATTGGCGGCACTGTTGCCGACGAGGGTGTTTTTGGTGTCGTTGCCGGTCAGGTTGATTGCGCCAGCGCCCATCAACTGGCCGTCTTCGACATTGGCACTCAGGGTGTAGCTGACGGAGGTTTGCACCCGGTCGTAGCCTTCGCCATCGAGTTCGATGACCTTGTCGGCGCTGTTGTCGACGATGTAGGTGTCATCGCCCGTACCGCCGGTCAGGGTGTCGATCCCGGCACCGCCGTCGAGGTAGTCGTTGCCGGCTCCGCCCTGGAGCGTGTTGTTATAGGCATTACCGATCAGGCGGTTATCCAGATCATTGCCAACCAGGCTGAAGGTGCCGGCTCCTATCAGTGTGGCGTTCTCGATGTCCCGCAGGTTGCTCTGACTCAGGTCAACAGTGCTGTTTTGCGTGGTCGCGGCATAGGTAATGTTCAGCGTATCGACGCCTTCATCCGCGAGTTCTTGCAGCAGGTTCAATTCAGCGGATTGGTCGAGGATATAAGTGTCATCTCCCTTACCTCCGATCAGGGTATCGATCCCGGTGCCACCGTTGAGGGTGTTGTTGCCATCGTTACCGGTCAGTACGTTGTTCAGGGTATTGCCGGTGCCATTGAGGTTGGCGCTGCCGGTCAAGGTAAGGTTTTCCAGGTTGGCGCCCAGGGACCAGTTGACCGAGGAGCGGACCGTATCGATTTCGCTGGCCAGGGCGCTGGTCTCGATGATGACGTCACGCACGTCGTCGACCACATAGGTGTCGTTGCCGGTGCCACCGATCAGAGTGTCGATGCCTGCGCCGCCATCGAGGAAGTTGTCGCCTGCGTTGCCGGTGATGCGGTTGTTCAAGCCGTTGCCGGTGCCGTTGAGGTTGGCACTGCCCAACAGGGTGAGGTTTTCCAGGTTATCGCCCAGGGTCCAGTTCACCGTGGAGAAGACGTTGTCGATCTCGCTCAGTGAGGTGCCACGCTCGATGATGGTGTCGCCGATGTCGTCGACATAATAAGTGTCGTTGCCGGCCCCGCCGTCGAGGATGTCGGCACCACCTTTGCCATCGAGGATATTGGCGGCACTGTTGCCGACGAGGGTGTTTTTGGTGTCGTTGCCGGTCAGGTTGATTGCGCCAGCGCCCATCAACTGGCCGTCTTCGACATTGGCACTCAGGGTGTAGCTGACGGAGGTTTGCACCCGGTCGTAGCCTTCGCCATCGAGTTCGATGACCTTGTCGGCGCTGTTGTCGACGATGTAGGTGTCATCGCCCGTACCGCCGGTCAGGGTGTCGATCCCGGCACCGCCGTCGAGGTAGTCGTTGCCGGCTCCGCCTTGTAATTGGTCATTGCCTGCGCCACCGCTGAGTTGATTATTACCATCATTGCCGATGAGTAGATTGTTCAGTGCGTTGCCAGTGCCATTGAGGTTGGCATTGCCGGTTAGGGTGAGGTCTTCCAGGTTGGCACCCAGGGTCCAGTTGACCGAGGAGCGGACCGTGTCGATTTCGCTGGCCAGGGCACTGGTCTCGATGATGACGTCACGCACGTCGTCGACCACATAGGTGTCGTTGCCGGTGCCGCCGACCAGAATGTCGGCTCCTGCACCTCCATCCAATAGGTTGTTACCAGCGTTCCCGCTGATGCGATTGTCGAGTTCATTGCCAACCCCATCGATATTGTCTTTTCCGGTCAGGGTCAGTACTTCTAGATTGGCCCCAAGGGTGAAACTAACGGAGGACAGGATGGTGTCTATTTCGCTTGCCAGCGCACTGGTCTCAGTCACTACATCGCCAATGTTGTCGACAATGTAGGTGTCGTTGCCCAGTCCACCGATCATCGTGTCCTTGCCAGCGCCACCGTCCAGTACATTGTTCAGCGTATTGCCGATCAGAGTGTCGTCATTGGCAGATCCCACCGCATTTTCAATTTGGCTGCCATAGGCTATCGCCAGCCCGTTGTTGACCAGCGTCTGGTTCTTCAGGTCGACAAAAGCTTTGCCGATGGTGCTGAAGTGACCTTCATTGAGATCAATGCTTACTGCGGTCAATTGATTGCTGGCGTTGATTGTATCGATGCCGCCGCTGTCCCATATGGTCTCGAAAACAGATTGATCTGCGGCCCACTGATAGGTGGTGTTGCCGCTTTGCCATAACTTGTTGGCGCCATATAGGCGTTGTATCGCCAGGATATCCAAGAGCATTGGCGTGGTGGGCTCGTAGGAATAGGCGTTGTTGTAGCTCATCAGGGTGAAGCGCACATCATCCAGTTCGGGCGCTAGGATCGTGCTGTTGCTACTGCTGACACTGAATGGATGCTTGAGGCCCAAAGCATGGCCAATCTCATGCATGAACGTCATGTAGTCATAAGTGCCTTTGACTGGCATATCGCTATTGGTGGAGGGACCGATCCATACATCCCCAGCATTTGGCGAGCGGGCGGGAAAGTATGCCCAGGCCGCAGCGTCGTCATCCATGTAGGAGTAGCCGCCAAAACGCAGATCACCCACATTGTTTGGAGTTTCAGGCACCAGGGTGAACTGAATATTGGCTATTGCCGACCATTTACCCAGCGTTTCAGTTACAGCGATCTTCTGCTGGGCGGTCAGGGCATAGCTGGCCGTGTACTCGTTGTCACTGGAATAGTTGCGGGCGAACACTGACTGGAATGGTGTGATGAAGCTGTAGCTCAGCCGAGTGGTGAAAATGCTGTTGCTCCACTCACTGGATCCCCACGCCGTACCAGCCAGGAGGCTGTCGAGGTAAGGATTGCCGGTGAGTTGTTGCAGTGACCAACTGGAGGAAGAAGTGAGTGGAGAAGGCATTTTCAGGACCTGAACTAACAGCGGTCCATCCCAGTGTGACCGCTACAGGCGGTAATTTTGCATCATAAATTATCTACTTGATATCGTTTTGATACTATTTTTTGGCGTCAAAATTATGCTCTGAATGCTTATCCAATAAGTCAATAGGTCAGCTTTTGTGTTTTTTGGCTTTCAGTTATTTGGGCTGCGGTTGTTTTCCTGACTCTCCTTTGGTGGAGGAGTACTAGCCAGCGCCTCAACGAACTCTAGGGTGACGCTAAAATGTTGTTGCTCGACAATGACTTCGATATGCCAGCCTAATTTGGCGCACAGTTGGCGCATCAGTTCCAATCCAAGACCGTAGCCGAAGTCACTGGACGCTTCCGTCGGTTTAGTTTCTCTGATGCGATTGACAATATGCAATTGCGGATACCTAAAACTGATTTCCACGCTGCCTTCATCGGCATATTGCAAGGCATTGCGCAGGAAGTTGCCCACCACGATGCGGCAGGCGGTGAGGGGCAGGCGGCAAGGGGTACTGCTGATGTCCAGCAGCAGCTCGATATCCCGTGTGCCGATCAGGTAGCGGTGTTCCTCGATCAGTTCGGTGACCAGGCCGCTCATGTCGATGGGCTCCTCGGGCAAGGGTTCCGGCAGTTCCCGGCTCATCCACAGCAAGGTTTCGGCGATGCGCTGCATGTTCAATACCGAGCGCTCGATGCGTTGCAGGGGCGGCGGCAGGACACCGCCGGATTGCAGGGTCAGCAGTTCGATATTGGCCTTGAGCACCGCCAGTGGGGTACGCAGTTCATGGCTGGTGTAGCGCAGCAGGCGGCCTTCGCGCAGGCTGGCGGCCTGCACCTGCTGCACGCTTTGGGCCAGGGCATCGGCGAGCACGTTGAACTCCTTGAAACCGAAATTAGGCCGCTGGCCGGAGACCGCGTCCGCATCCTTGAGGGTCGAGGACCACTGGGCCAGGCGCTCCAGGGGCCTTACCAGCCACCAGACCAGCAGGACAATGATGATCAGCGCCGGGACGAACACCGCCAGGCTGATGAGGTTGACGCCGCGCAACTGGCGCTCGATGTAGGCGTCGGACAGTGGCGTCTCCACTTCGCCGCCTTCTTCCTTGTCGTGGTCGACGTCGAACATGTACAGGGTCTTGCCGTCGCTGAGGGGCTGGGCCAGGACCGCCCGCCCTTCATCCTCGTCATCGGAGTCCAGGTCGCCGAAGGCCTGCAGCGCGCCGAAGGACAGGCTCGGCGGAGTGTCCAGTAGCTGACGGATTTTCTCCGGCAGGGCTTCTTTGCCGATCACGCTGGTATAGAAGTAGTTGTGCGGCGGCGGGGTGTTCGGATCCTTCTTGTAGTGCCTGGCGAAGTACTGGGCTTCTTCTTCCATCATGGCGCTGGCGGTGTAGAGCAGGCCACGCACGCTGTATTCGGGCAGCAGCAGGCTGTAGATCAGCAAGACGACGCCGATCAGCAGCAGGAAGCTGCCACTGATCACCCATTTCAGACCCAGGCCGTTACGCATGTGACCTCATCTGTATGCCAATTCCGGGGATGGTGTGGATCAGCGGTTGGCCGAAGGATTTGTCCACGGTCTTGCGCAGCCGGTGCATGTGCACCTTGAGGGTATTGCTGTCCGGCGGTTCATCGCCCCAGATGGTCGCTTCCAGGCGCTCCCGGGTCACGGGTTCCGGGCTGGCGCGCATCAGGCATTCCAGCAAGGTCCAGCAAATGGGCGACAGGTGCAGTTCCTGGCCTGCGCGGCTGACCTTGCGGGTGGACAGCTCCATGACCAGGTCGGCCACTTGCAGGCGGCTGGCCTGACCGCTGCGGCGCATGCTCAGGGCGCGGATGCGGGCTACCAGTTCCGCCAGCTCGAAGGGTTTGACCAGGTAGTCGTCGGCCCCGGCGGCAAAGCTGGCGAGCTTGTCGGAAAGGGCGTCCAGTGAAGTGAGCATCAGGATCGGCGTCTGGCTGCCTTGCTGGCGCAACTGTTGGCACAGCTGCTGGCCGTCCAGTCGCGGCAGCATGATGTCGAGGAGTATCACGTCGTAGTGCTGGCCCAGAGCCAGGTTAAGACCGGTCTGGCCGTTGCTGGCGTGGTCGCAGACGATGCCGCTGATTTCCAGGTATTCGATGACGGTATTGGCCAGATCGAGGTTGTCCTCGACCAGCAGCAGGTTGATATGCACGGGTATGTCCCCCTGGACCCTTGGCGCTCAGGGGAGGAAGGATAGCGGAGTCGGATGGGGTTCTACCGATGTTTACCCAGTGTTAACCCGCCCCGGCCTAAGCTGGGGATCAACTCATCCGGAGCGCTATCTGCCATGAACGTGTCTTCAGTGGTCAAAGGTATCTTGCTGCTCATGATTGTCCTGGTCCTGATGGCCTGTGTATTGCCCTCCAGGGGGCCTCTGGTGCGCCTGGGGCAGGGTGGTCCATTGAGTTGGCTGGTGATTGGGCAAGGCAAGGCGCCAATAGGGGCGGGTTATGTCGCCAGTGCTTTCTGATGACACCGGCGCCCGTTACACCGATCAGTTGGTGGGGTGTCTGGTGCTGATTCTTTGTGTATCGATTTCCCTTGGGGTGTATATCGTACGCCTGAACGCGCAGATCGACAGTCAGCGCGAGCTGGCGCCGGTGCGCTTGCTCGAATGCGGCCAGGGCCGCGGAGCCTTTATCGTCGATCCCCATGGACATCGCAGCAGCAGTGACAATTGTTACCTGGTGGATGAGGACGACTAGCCTCGGGCAGGCTCGGTGCGCGGAGTCATGCGCCATGAGATTCAAACGCAAGAAACGTGGTTTTTGCGCTTGAATCTCCCTTTACAGTGCAGGCTATCGAGAGAACGGTGCGGCAAGCGTGACAGGCCCGCCCGACTCCACTGGCGGACTGAAGGAGAGCTGAGATGTCCTGCGTATTCAAATTGATGGCGTCCCCTGTTGGCCAACTGACACTGGTCGCCAGAGGCAGCAAGTTGGCGGCGATTCTCTGGGAGCATGAACGGCAGAATCGGGTTCGTCTCGGGCCATTGCAGGAAGCGGCCGATCATCCGCTGTTGCGGGAAACCGAGCGTCAGTTGCAAGAGTACTTTGCCGGTAGCCGTGAGCGTTTCGAGCTGGAGCTGGATTTTGCCGGCACCGAGTTCCAGTGCCAGGTCTGGCAGGCGCTGTTGACCATTCCATTCGGTGAAACCCGCAGCTATGGCCAGATCGCCCGACAGATCGGCCACCCCAAGGCGGTACGGGCAGTAGGGGCGGCCAATGGCCGGAACCCGATTTCGATTGTTGCTCCCTGTCATCGAGTGATCGGCGCTTCGGGAAGCCTGACCGGTTTTGCCGGTGGGCTGCAGGCCAAACGGTATCTGCTGGCGCTGGAAGGCGAAGAGACGCTGCAACTGAGGTTCTGAGTCAGCAGGGGCGGCGAGCTGTGCCAGAATAGCCGATCGTTTTTTCTGGAGCCTTGCCATGAGCGCCGTTACCCCCAGCCTGATCCGCGAGACCTTCCCCGTCGGTCCGTTGCAGTGCAACTGCACCATCATCGGCGACCCGCTGACCAAGAAAGCCATTGTGGTCGATCCGGGCGGCAATCCGGACTTGATCATGGCTCGCCTCGAGGCCCTGGGGCTGAAGGTGGTGAGCATCATTCATACCCATGCTCATCTGGACCATTTCCTGGCCTCGGGGCAGATGAAGGAAAAGACCGGCGCCACCTTGCACCTGCACAAGGACGATCAGTTCCTCTGGGACAACCTGGAGATGCAATGCAGCATGTTCGGCGTGCCCTTTACCCCGGTGCCGTCACCGGATCGCTGGCTGGATCACGAGGAAGAGTTGGCTTGTGGATGCGGCGTAGCCTTGCATACCCCCGGGCATACCCCGGGTTCCATGAGCTTTTGGTTTTCTGAAGCTAAGCTTCTGATTGCCGGCGACACACTGTTCAAGCGCGGCGTCGGACGCACGGACTTGTGGGGCGGCGATCAAGCCACCCTGGTGCGTTCAATCAAGCAGCGTCTGTATACCCTCGACGAAGACGCCACAGTGGTGGCCGGGCACGGTCCAGACACCCGCCTGGGGGATGAAATGCGTCAGAATCCGTTCGTGAGAGCCTGAGGATTTGCTCTGTTGCTCACGGAATTTTTGCCGTTTCGCGTGTTCCAACGCCAGCACAGGTCTGTTGCCAACGTCCGCTGCACCACAGAATGCAAAAAGTAGGAGCTTTCCATGTTCACCTCGCGTCGTTTGATTGTTGTCGCTACTGCTGTGGCCTTGTTGTCCGGCTGCGCTTCGCCTAACCCCTATGACAATCAGGGGCAGGCCGACGGCGGCTCGTCGGGCATGAGCAAAACTGCAAAATACGGTGGCCTGGGTGCCCTGGCCGGTGCTTTGGCCGGTGCCGCCATCGACCACAACAACCGTGGCAAGGGGGCGCTGATCGGTGCCGCCGTGGTGGGTGCGTCTGCTGCCGGTTACGGTTACTACGCCGACCAGCAGGAGAAGAAACTGCGCGCCAGCATGGCCAATACAGGGGTTGAAGTGCAGCGCCAGGGTGATCAGATCAAGCTGATCATGCCCGGCAACATCACCTTCGCCACCGACTCGGCGAACATCGCTCCCAGCTTCTATCAGCCGCTGAACAACCTGGCCAACTCCCTGCGCGAGTTCAACCAGAACCAGATCGAGATCGTCGGCTACACCGACAGCACCGGCAGCCGCCAGCACAACATGGACCTGTCCCAGCGTCGTGCCCAGAGCGTCGCGACCTACCTGACGTCCCAGGGCGTGAGCAGTGCCAACCTGTCCGCTCGCGGTGCTGGTCCGGACAACCCGATCGCCAGCAACGCCGACGTCAATGGTCGTGCGCAGAACCGTCGGGTAGAGGTCAACCTCAAGGCGATTCCGGGTCAGCAGTATCAACAGCCGAACCAGCAGTACCAGCAGCCTTACCAGCAGCAAGGTCAGCAGTACTAAGAGCAAACTGGCTGAACCCCAGGCACAAAAAAGCCCGCCCGATGCAAATCGGGCGGGCTTTTTAATGGCTGAGGCGTATTACTTCTTCAGGCCGTAATGCTCGTCGAGCATGCCGGGGGCATTCGGCGTCTTTGGCGCGTAGTCCCGTGGCGGCTCTTGGTCCCGTGGTGGTGTCAGGCGTTCACGAGGAGCCTGCACCGACTCCGAGTGCAGGGCGGCCAGCAGGCGTTGGCGGGTCAGTTCGTCCAGGGCCAGACGGTTGGCGCCCTCGGCGAGATGGTCCTGCACTTCCTGATAGCTCTGGGTGAGCTTTTTCACCAGGGTGGCGGTGCTGTTGAAGTGGGTGACCACTTCGTTCTGATAATTGTCGAAACGTTCCTGAATATCGTCCAACTGACGCTGCGTGCGGTTAGGCGCGGCATTGGGCAGCAGGCGAGCAACCAGGAATCCAATGGCGACACCCGCGACCAGGGCAAGAGTCGGCAACAACCAAACTAAGAGCGAGTGTTCCACGAGTCCTTCCTCTATAAACGGCTTTGCTTTACGTTAACGGCTCGAACCTGCGCTGTATACCGCGATTCACTCGCAATAGATTGGCACAGACCATTTGCTAGACGAGTCGACCCCCTTCGAGGTCACGGAGTTCCTTCCTTGCTAATGCGTGAAACCCCTGTAGTGATTGACGGCCCTGTGGGCCAACTGGAAGCCCTGTATCTGGAGGTGCCCGACGCTCGCGGCGTGGCGCTGATCTGTCACCCCAATCCGGTGCAGGGTGGCACCATGCTCAACAAGGTGGTGTCCACCTTGCAGCGCACCGCGCGGGATGCCGGGCTCACTACCTTGCGCTTCAACTATCGGGGCGTGGGCGCCAGTGAGGGCAGTCACGACATGGGCAGTGGCGAAGTCGATGACGCCCAGGCCGCCGCTCAGTGGTTACTGGCCCGGCACCCGGGATTGCCATTGACGCTGCTGGGTTTTTCCTTCGGAGGCTTCGTCGCCGCCACCCTGGGTGGACGCCTGGAAGCCCAGGGCGTGCGGCTCAAGCATCTGTTCATGGTGGCGGCGGCGGTGACCCGGCTGCGGGACAGCGATCAGTTGCCGGAGAACTGCCCGCTGACCCTGATCCAGCCGGAAACCGATGAAGTCATCGACCCGCAGGCGGTCTACGACTGGTCTGACGCGCTTGTTCGCCCCCATGAGCTGCTGAAAGTGGCAGAATGCGGACACTTTTTTCATGGCAAGCTCACCGATCTCAAGGATCTGGTGCTGCCGCGACTTTCGAATTGATAGCAGTCTGATAAGCGATTACCCATGACTACTCGTACGCGTATCCTCACCGGCATCACCACCACCGGCACCCCGCACCTGGGCAACTATGCCGGCGCGATTCGCCCGGCGATCCTTGCCAGTCGCGACAGCAATGCCGACTCCTTCTACTTCCTGGCCGACTACCACGCGCTGATCAAGTGCGACGACCCGTTGCGCATCCAGCGTTCGCGTCAGGAGATTGCGGCCACCTGGTTGGCCGGTGGCCTGGATGTGGAGCGCGTGACTTTCTATCGCCAGTCGGACATTCCGGAAATCCCGGAACTGACCTGGTTGCTGACCTGTGTCGCGGCCAAGGGGCTGCTCAATCGCGCGCATGCCTACAAGGCCTCGGTGGACAAGAACCTGGAAGCCGGTGAAGACCCGGACGCCGGCATTACCATGGGGTTGTACAGCTACCCGGTGCTGATGGCCGCGGACATCCTGATGTTCAACGCTCACAAGGTGCCGGTGGGCAGGGATCAGATCCAGCACGTGGAGATGGCCCGTGATATCGGCCAGCGTTTCAACCACCTGTTCGGCCAGGGCAAGGAGTTCTTCACCATGCCCGAGGCGCTGATCGAGGAAAGCGTTGCCACCTTGCCAGGTCTCGATGGCCGCAAGATGTCCAAGAGCTACGACAACACCATTCCGTTGTTCACCAGCGCCAAGGAGATGAAGGACGCGATCTCGCGGATCGTCACTGACTCCAAGGCGCCGGGCGAGGCCAAGGATCCGGACAACGCTCATTTGTTCACCCTGTTCCAGGCCTTCTCCACCCCGGCGCAGGCTGCCGAGTTCCGCGCGGAATTGCTTCAGGGCCTGGGTTGGGGAGAAGCCAAGAACCGCCTGTTCCAATTGCTGGACGCCGAGCTGGGCGAAGCCCGCGAGCGTTACCACCAACTGATCGCTCGCCCGTCGGACCTGGAAGACATTCTGCGTGCCGGCGCCGTCAAGGCCCGTGCCGTGGCCACGCCGTTCCTCGCCGAGTTGCGTGAGGCCGTAGGCCTGCGCTCCTTTGCCAGCCAGGTGCAGGTTGCCGCCACGACCAAGAAAAAGGCCGCCAAGGCTGCGCGCTTCATCAGCTTCCGTGAAGACGATGGCAGTTTCCGTTTCCGCCTGCTGTCTGCCGATGGCGAGCAGTTACTGCTGTCGCGCCATTTCGCCGATGGCAAGGCGGCCGGTGTGGCGAGCAAACAGCTGCAGTCCGGGCAGGCGCTGGATCTGCGCAGCGAAGCCGGCAGTTTCAGCGTCTGGCTCGATGGCGCCTGTGTGGCTGACAGCCCTGAGTTCGCCGACGCTGCCGCGCGTGATGCAGCAATAGATGCACTGCGGATTGCGCTGACCCCGGCGCAGGACTAATCGGAATCTTCCCGACCAAGGGCTGATTGCCATTCCCCAGGGCCGTCGCTAAAGTGACGGCCCGTTTTTGTTGCCTTGCTAACGAATTATGACGCCCCTAGAACGATACCAAGCAGATCTGAAACGCCCGGACTTCTTTCATGACGCGGCACAGGAAACCGCTGTGCGTCATCTGCAGCGTCTGTACGACGATCTGATTGCAGCCGAGCAAAACAAGCCGGGGCTGCTCGGCAAGCTGTTCGGCAAGAAGGATCAGGTGCCGGTCAAGGGCCTGTATTTCTGGGGGGGAGTGGGGCGCGGCAAGACCTATCTGGTGGATACCTTCTTCGAGGCCCTGCCGTTCAAGGAAAAGGTTCGCACGCACTTTCACCGCTTTATGAAGCGCGTCCACGAAGAGATGAAGACCCTGGGCGGCGAGAAGAATCCGCTGACCATCATCGCCAAACGCTTCTCCCAAGAGGCGCGGGTGATCTGCTTCGACGAGTTCTTCGTCTCCGACATTACCGATGCGATGATCCTCGGCACCCTGATGGAAGAGCTGTTCAAGAATGGCGTGACCCTGGTCGCCACCTCGAACATCGTTCCGGACGGTCTGTACAAGGATGGCTTGCAGCGTGCGCGTTTCCTGCCGGCCATTGCCCTGATCAAGCAGAACACCGAGATCGTCAACGTCGACAGCGGTGTCGACTACCGTCTGCGGCATCTGGAACAGGCCGAGCTGTTTCATTACCCCCTGAATGAAGCGGCTCACGAAAGCCTGCGCAAGAGCTTCCGGGCGCTGACCCCTGAATGCACTCAGGCGGTGGAAAACGATGTGTTGATCATCGAGAACCGGGAAATTCGTGCCCTGCGTACCTGTGATGATGTGGCCTGGTTCGATTTCCGCGAGCTGTGCGACGGTCCCCGCAGCCAGAACGATTACATCGAACTGGGCAAGATCTTCCATGCGGTGCTGCTCAGCGGCGTGGAGCAGATGAGCGTGACCACCGACGACATTGCCCGGCGCTTTATCAATATGGTCGACGAGTTCTATGACCGTAACGTCAAGCTGATCATCTCTGCCGAGGTTGAACTCAAGGATCTGTACACCGGTGGACGCCTGACGTTCGAGTTCCAGCGAACCCTCAGCCGGTTGCTGGAGATGCAGTCCCACGAGTTTCTGTCGCGGGCACACAAGCCGTAAGCGTCGCCAAATGAACAAGGGCCTGCATTGCAGGCCCTTTTTTTATGCCGCCTGTTGCTGGAACTGCTGGCGGTACTGGTTGGGTGAGAGTTCGGTGTGCTGGCGGAACAGGCGGGCAAAGAAGCTGGCGTCGTCGTAGCCGACTTCGTAGCTGATGGTCTTGATGCTCTTGCGTGTTCCCGAGAGCAGGCCCTTGGCGGTTTCGATACGCAGCCGCTGCAGGTAATGCAGAGGCTTGTCGCCGGTGGCGGTCTGGAAGCGGCGCATGAAGTTGCGAATGCTCATGCCATGCTCGCGGGCCACGTCTTCGAAGCGGAACTTGTCGGCGAAGTGCTCTTCGAGCCAGTGCTGGATCTGCAGGATGATCACGTCCTGGTGCAGCTTCTGGCCGCCAAAGCCGATGCGTCCGGGGGCGTAGTTGCGTTGCACTTCGTAGAGGATGTCCCGAGCCACGGCCTGGGCTACGTTGGCGCCGCAGAAGCGTTCGATCAGGTAGATGTACAGGTCGCAGGCCGAGGTCGTGCCGCCGGCGCAGTAGAGGTTGTCGGCGTCGGTCAGGTGCTTGTCCTGATTGAGCTGGACCTGGGGGAAGCGTTCGCTGAAGGCGCTGAAGAAGCGCCAGTAGGTGGTGGCTTCCTTGCCGTTGAGCAGCCCGGCTTCGGCCAGCCAGAACACGCCGGTGGCCTCGCCGCAGAGCACGGCACCGCGGGCGTGCTGGGCCCGCAGCCAGGGCAGTATCTGTGGATAACGCTGGCACAGGGTGTCGAAGTCGTCCCAGAACGCAGGGAGGATGATCACGTCTGTGTCTTCCAGCGGGCCATCCACCGGCATGATCACGTTGCTGAAGCTGCAAACCGGCTGGCCGTCGGGACTGACCAGGCGGGTTTCGAAGGCCGGGGTCAGGCCTTGGCCCAGTTGTTTGCCATAGCGCAGGCTGGCCAGATGGAAGAAATCCTTGGCTTGCATGAGGGTGGAGGCGAAAACCCGGTCGATGGCCAGGATGCTGACGCGCCGCAAGGGCGTGGAGGTTTGGTTAGACATAATTCAATTGTTCTTATAGGGGAAAGTGGTCACCAGACGGCTGGATCGTCTTATTTTTTGTCGGATGTGTCCAGTGTCCTGTGCAGGTGGCTGGCCTTAGGCTCTGGCAGCCAACCCATGATCAATAAACATCACAGGTGCCTGCATGATCCCTAGAACCTTGTTCAGTTCCGAGCACGAGCTCTTCCGTGACAGCGTGCGTACGTTCCTTGAAAAAGAGGCTGTGCCTTTCCATGGTGAGTGGGAAAAACAGGGCTATATCGACCGCCAGTTGTGGAGCAAGGCCGGGGAGGCGGGGATGCTGTGCTCACATATTCCCGAGGAGTACGGCGGCCTGGGTGCGGATTTTCTCTACAGTGCGGTGGTGATCGAGGAGATCGGTCGGCTGGGGCTGACGGGCATTGGTTTCTCTCTGCATTCGGACATTGTTGCGCCCTACATCCTGCATTACGGCAGTGAGGCGCTGAAACGCCAATACCTGCCCCGTCTGGTGTCGGGGGAAATGGTGACGGCCATCGCCATGACCGAGCCGGGTGCCGGTTCCGACCTGCAAGGGGTGAAGACCACGGCGGTGCTCGATGGCGACGAGTATGTGATCAACGGCTCCAAGACCTTCATCACCAACGGCTATCTGGCGGATCTGGTGATTGTGGTGGCCAAGACCGATCCCAAGGCCGGGGCCAAGGGCACCAGCCTGTTTCTGGTGGAGGCCGATACGCCGGGGTTCTCCAAGGGCAAGCGTCTGGAAAAGGTCGGGATGAAGGCTCAGGACACTTCGGAGTTGTTTTTCCAGGATGTGCGCGTGCCCAAGGAAAATCTGCTGGGACAGGCTGGAATGGGGTTCGCCTATCTGATGCAGGAGTTGCCTCAGGAGCGCCTGACGGTCGCCATTGGCGGTCTGGCCAGCGCGGAGGCGGCGCTGCAATGGACCCTGGACTACACCCGTGAACGCAAGGCTTTCGGCAAGGCGATTGCCGACTTCCAGAACACCCGTTTCAAATTGGCGGAGATGGCCACCGAAATCCAGATTGGCCGGGTGTTTGTCGATCGCTGCCTGGAGTTGCATCTGCAAGGCAAGCTCGATGTGCCAACGGCGGCGATGGCCAAGTACTGGGGCACCGATCTGCAGTGCAAGGTGCTTGATGAGTGCGTGCAGTTGCACGGCGGCTACGGCTTTATGTGGGAGTACCCGGTAGCCCGGGCCTGGGCCGATGCCCGGGTACAGCGCATTTATGCCGGGACCAACGAGATCATGAAGGAAATCATCGCCCGCTCACTGTAGCCATGGGCTTGCCGGCGAATGGGCGACGCACATTCGCCGGCAAGCCAGCTGCTGAAGTGTTTAAGGGGCGGGGTTGGGGTGGTCCTTGTGAATCGCCTCGATACCGGCCAGGACTTCTTCCGACAATTTCAATTCGGCACTGGCGATGTTGCTGTCCAGCTGGTCCAGGGTCGTGGCGCCGATGATGTTGCTGGTCACGAAGGGCTGCTGATTGACGAAGGCCAGGGCCATTTGCGCTGGATCCAGTCCGTGTTCGCGGGCCAGGGCGACGTAACGGCTGCAGGCCGCTTCCGACTGAGGATTGAAGTAGCGGCTGAAGCGGCTATAGAGGCTCAGTCGAGCCTTGGCTGGCCGGGCGCCGCCTTCGTATTTGCCGGACAGGTAGCCAAAGGCCAATGGAGAGTAGGCCAACAGGCCGCATTGTTCGCGAATGGCGATTTCCGCCAGGCCCACTTCAAAGCTGCGGTTGAGCAGGTTGTAGGGGTTCTGGATCGAGACTGCGCGAGGCCAGCCACGGCTCTCGGCCAGGGCGAGGAACTTCATGGTGCCCCAGGGCGTTTCATTGGACAGGCCGATATGGCGGATCTTGCCGGCCTTGACCTGTTCGTCCAGGGCTTCGAGGGTTTCTTCCAGCGGGGTGAAGTCTTCGTCGGCCTGGTGCTTGTAGCCCAGTTGACCGAAGAAGTTGGTGCTGCGCTCGGGCCAGTGCAACTGATAAAGGTCGATCCAGTCGGTCTGCAAGCGCTTGAGGCTGGCATCCACGGCTTCGATTATGTGTTTGCGGTTGTGCTTGAGTTGTTTGTCGCGGATGTAGTCGATGGTGTTGCCGGGGCCGGCGATCTTGCTGGCCAGGATCCAGTCGGCACGGTCGCCGCGTTGCTTGAACCAGTTGCCGATATAGCGCTCGGTGGTGGCGTAGGTGTCGGCCTTGGGGGGCACCGGGTACATCTCGGCGGTGTCGATGAAGTTGATTCCGGCGTGTTTGGCTCGCTCGATCTGAGCGAAGGCTTCAGCCTCGGTATTCTGTTCGCCCCAGGTCATGGTGCCCAGGCAAATTGCGCTGACGTTAAGGTCGGTTCGGCCCAGCTGGCGGTAGTCCATCGGGTACTTCCTTGGCAAAACAATCATAAAAGCAGGTTGAAATTTTTTTCGCAATCTGCATAATTCGGCAGCTCTTTCTGCAGTGGAAGTGATGCGCCGCCTGCCGAAGAATCTTGCCGTATTCCAGACGCGCTGACCCGAGCCCCCGATAGCGTCTGTGTCCGGCTGCCTTTGACCTTGTCAAAGTACGCACTATTCAGTAAGATCCGCCGTCTATTTTGCTGGGCGGCCCCTGAGGCTATAAAGAATGAAAACTTTTACTGCTAAACCGGAAACAGTAAAGCGCGACTGGTTCGTCGTCGACGCTGCTGGTCAGACCCTGGGTCGTCTGGCCACCGAAATCGCGAGCCGTCTGCGTGGCAAGCACAAGCCTGAGTACACTCCTCACGTTGACACCGGCGACTACATCGTCGTTATCAATGCCGAGCAGGTACGTGTTACTGGCGCTAAAACCACTGACAAAATGTACTACTCCCACTCCGGTTTCCCGGGCGGCATCAAGTCGATCAACTTCGAAAAGCTGATCGCCAAGGCCCCTGAGCGCGTGATCGAGACCGCGGTAAAAGGCATGCTGCCTAAGAACCCGCTGGGTCGCGACATGTACCGTAAGCTGAAAGTCTATGCGGGCGCTGCTCACCCTCATACTGCTCAGCAGCCCCAAGAACTGAAGATTTAACGGAATAGTTCATTATGTCGGCGACTCAAAATTACGGCACTGGCCGTCGCAAGACTGCAACCGCACGCGTTTTCCTGCGTCCGGGCACTGGCAACATCTCGATCAACAACCGTTCCCTGGATAACTTCTTCGGTCGCGAAACTGCCCGCATGGTAGTTCGTCAGCCGCTGGAGCTGACCGAGACTGTTGAGAAGTTCGATATCTACGTTACCGTTATCGGCGGCGGTGTAAGTGGTCAAGCTGGCGCGATCCGCCACGGTATCACTCGCGCTCTGATGGATTACGACGAAACTCTGCGCAGCGCTCTGCGTAAAGCTGGTTTCGTAACCCGTGACGCACGTGAAGTTGAACGTAAGAAAGTGGGTCTGCGTAAAGCGCGTAAGCGTCCGCAATACTCCAAGCGTTAATTCGCTACTGCGTTCAAAGACGCCCAGTCTCCTTGTGGAGCTGGGCGTTTTTTATTGTCTGAAATTTGCTCTGTGACAACTTGCCACATCCACGGAGGCCCTATACTACAAGGCTTCGGGCTGGCTGGGCTTGGTAATTACCTTGTCAGAATAGGGGCTTTTCATTACCATTCGGCAAAATTTTTATAAGTTCAGATTTTTACTTAGTAGATGCCTGATTTAACAGGCCACAAAGCTGATGGGAGAGGACTGAATGAGCAATGACGGCGTGAATGCAGGCCGGCGTCGCTTCTTAGTAGCAGCCACATCCGTGGTGGGTGCTGCAGGAGCGGTGGGGGCTGCGGTCCCGTTCGTGGGGTCATGGTTTCCCAGTGCCAAGGCGAAAGCCGCAGGTGCACCGGTGAAAGTGAATATCAGCAAGATCGACCCAGGTCAGCAGATGATTGCTGAATGGCGTGGTCAGCCGGTGTTCATCGTCCGCCGTACAGAGGAAATCCTGGGGAATCTTAAAAAGATCGAGGGCCAGCTGTCTGACCCTGACTCCAAGAACTCGGTACAACCAACCTACGTCGATCCGGAAGTGCGTTCGATCAAGCCAGAGATCCTGCTGCTGATCGGGATCTGCACTCACCTGGGTTGTTCTCCGACCTTCCGTCCTGAAGTGGCGCCCGCCGATCTGGGCAAGGACTGGGTAGGTGGCTATTTCTGCCCTTGCCACGGCTCCCACTACGATCTGGCTGGTCGCGTCTACAAGGCGCAGCCTGCGCCCCTGAACCTGCCAGTACCCCCGCATTCCTATGAGTCGGATGACATCATCGTCATTGGCGTCGACACGGAGAAAGCGTGATGAGCAAGTTCATGGATTGGGTTGATGCGCGCTTCCCCGCGACCAAGATGTGGGAAGACCATCTCAGCAAGTATTACGCTCCGAAGAACTTCAACTTCTTCTATTTCTTTGGCTCCCTGGCGCTGCTGGTGCTGGTCAATCAGATCGTTACCGGTGTCTGGCTGACCATGAGCTACACCCCTTCGGCAGAAGAGGCCTTCGCTTCTGTTGAATACATCATGCGCGACGTCGAGTACGGCGCGATCCTGCGTCTGCTTCACTCCACCGGCGCTTCGGCGTTCTTCATCGTGGTCTATCTGCACATGTTCCGTGGCTTGCTCTACGGTTCCTACCAGAAACCTCGTGAGCTGGTGTGGCTGTTCGGCATGCTGATCTACCTGGCGCTGATGGCTGAAGCCTTCATGGGCTACCTGCTGCCTTGGGGACAGATGTCCTATTGGGGAGCCCAGGTAATCATCTCGCTGTTCGGTGCGATCCCCGTTATTGGTGACGACCTGACCCAGTGGATTCGTGGTGACTACCTGATTTCCGGGATTACTCTGAACCGCTTCTTCGCCCTGCACGTAGTAGCCCTGCCGATCGTGATTCTCGGCCTGGTGGTGCTGCACATCCTGGCGTTGCACGAAGTGGGTTCGAACAACCCGGATGGCGTAGACATCAAGAAGAACAAGGACGAGAACGGCATCCCGCTGGATGGCATTCCTTTCCACCCTTACTACACCGTGAAGGATATCGTCGGCGTAGTGGTGTTCCTGTTCATCTTCTGCTCGATCGTGTTCTTCTTCCCGGAAATGGGCGGTTATTTCCTCGAGAAACCGAACTTCGAACAAGCCAACCCGTTCAAGACTCCCGAGCACATTGCTCCGGTTTGGTACTTCACGCCGTTCTACGCGATCCTGCGTGCGGTGCCGGACAAGCTCTTGGGTGTTATCGCCATGGGCGCTGCAATTGCGGTCCTGTTCGTACTGCCTTGGCTTGACCGCAGCCCGGTCAAGTCCATGCGCTACAAAGGCTGGCTGAGCAAGATCTGGCTGCTGGTGTTCTGCATCTCGTTCGTGATCCTGGGTGTACTGGGTGTTCTGGCACCGACTCCGGGCCGTACGCTGCTGTCGCAGGTATGTACCTTCCTGTACTTCGCCTACTTCATTCTGATGCCGTTCTACACCAGGCTCGAGAAGACCAAACCGGTTCCGGAAAGGGTGACTGGCTGATGAAAAAGCTATTTGCTGTACTGATTCTTGCTGCTATGCCTGTATTGTCTTTCGCGGCCGAGCACGGCGGACCTGAGTTGGAGAAGATCGATATCGATCTTTCCGACAAAGCCGCCCTGCAAGACGGCGCGCGTACTTTTGCCAACTACTGCATGGGCTGCCACAGCGCCAAGTTCCAGCGTTATGAGCGAGTGGCCGATGACTTGGGCATTCCTCACGACCTGATGTTGAGCAAGCTGGTTTTCACCGGTGCCAAGATCGGCGACCACATGAATATCGGTATGCAGCCGGCGGATGCCAAGACCTGGTTCGGTGCTGCGCCGCCAGATCTGACCCTGGTGGCTCGTGTTCGTGGTACCGACTGGCTTTATGGCTACCTCAAGTCCTTCTATGAAGATCCTGCGCGCCCTTGGGGTGTGAACAACAAGGTCTTCCCGAACGTTGGCATGCCTAACGTCCTGGTCGGTCTGCAAGGGCGTCAAGTGGTCGGTTGCAAGCAGGTGCAGATCGTTGAAGACGGCAAGAAGCAATACGATCCGCTGACTGGTACACCGCTGACTCACGAGGCGTGCGATCAACTGACAGTCAAAGAGGGTACCGGTACTCTCAACGAGGCTCAGTTCGACGAGAAGGTCAAGAATCTGGTGACTTTCCTTGCCTACTCGGCCAACCCGGTCAAGCTGCAACACCAGCGCATTGGCACTTATGTGCTCTTGTATCTGGCCTTCTTCTTCGTGTTCGCCTATCTGCTCAAGCGCGAATACTGGAAGGATGTGCATTAATAACGTTTTAAGCATCAGTTGTTGAGCGTGCGCGCCCAAGGGCGTCTCTGATCAGTAACAACCCTGTATCATTCGGGGGTTACCAGAGGCGCCCTGAGGGCGCGCTCGTTTTTTCTGCTTCCGATAATTTCAACAAGCGAGGAGGATCGCCATGGGCGTGACCAATCGGTTGGCCTGTTACTCCGACCCCGCCGACCACTATTCCCACCGGGTGCGCATTGTGCTGGCGGAGAAGGGTGTCAGCGCCGAGATCATCAGTGTGGAGGCGGGCCGTCAGCCGCCGAAGCTGATCGAAGTGAATCCTTACGGGAGCTTGCCAACGCTGGTTGATCGTGACCTGGCGTTGTGGGAATCGACAGTGGTGATGGAGTACCTGGATGAGCGTTACCCTCATCCGCCGCTGTTGCCGGTTTATCCTGTGGCGCGTGCCAACAGTCGTTTGCTGATGCACCGAATCCAGCGTGATTGGTGCGGGCAGGTGGATCTGATCCTGGATCCGCGGACCAAGGAGGCGGCGCGGGTGCAGGCGCGTAAGGAATTGCGTGAAAGTCTGACCGGAGTGTCTCCGCTGTTCGCCGACAAACCATTTTTCCTCAGTGAGGAACAAAGTCTGGTGGACTGCTGCCTACTGCCCATACTCTGGAGATTGCCAATCCTGGGTATCGAATTGCCGCGGCAGGCCAAGCCGCTGCTTGATTATATGGACCGCCAATTTGCGCGTGAGGCTTTCCAGGCGAGTCTGTCTGGCGTCGAGCGTGACATGCGCTGAGGCTTAAGGAGCCGCTATGAACTCCAGTCGACCTTATCTGGTCCGCGCGCTCTATGAGTGGATTGTGGACAACGATTGCACCCCGCACCTGCTGGTCAATTCCGACTATCCGGCCGTGCAGGTGCCCCAGGGCTTTGCCAGTGATGGGCAAATTGTCCTGAATATTTCTCCCAGTGCCGTACGTCATCTGCACATGGACAACGACGCCGTGATCTTTGAAGGGCGCTTCGGCGGTGTGCCACACAGCTTGCACGTACCGGTCGCGGCGATCCTCGGAATCTATGCGCGCGAGAATGGTCAGGGCATGGTCTTTGATCTGGAGTCGCCTCTGGACGAAGAGGATGACATCGAGCCGGATGACGATTTGCCGCCGCCGGACAGTGAGCCGCCGCGCCCCAGTGGCCGGCCCAGCTTGAAAGTGGTCAAGTAATAAAAAAGGCGATCCAGATGGATCGCCTTTTTTGTGTCTGACGCAGTGCTGTGTCAGTCGATGTATTCGAACAGTTTGACGATTTTTTGTACGCCGGAGACGCCCTGGACCAGATTGGTGGCTTGCGCGGCTTCCTGTTGGGTCAGCAGGCCCAGCAGGTAGACGATGCCATTCTCGGTGACGACCTTGATCCGCGATCCGGGAATGCTGGCGTCGGTGAGCATCTGAGTCTTGATCTTGGTGGTCAGCCAGCCATCGTTCTGCCGTGCCAGAAAGCCGGAGGGCGGCAGTACTTGCAGTTCGTTATGGACCTTCTTGACTCGCTGCACTTCGCTGGCGGCCTGTTCGGCTGTTGCCTTGAGGTCGGGGCGCGGTGTCTGGCCTGCGAGCAGGACAATGCCGTTGAAGCTGGTGACGACAATGTGCGAGTTGTTTTCCAGGTCCGGGTTGGCCTTGGCAACGTTGACGGCGACTTTGGTTTCGATCAGTGAGTCGTCGATCTTGCTGCCGAAGGTGCGAGTGCCGCGATCGTCATCAATGGGTTTGTCGCGGGTGGCGGTAATCACCGAGCTGCAACCAGTGATGCCGAGGCACAAGGTCAAGGCCAGGAGGCCAAGGCGATTAGGGGTCATTCTTCACTCCCGAACAATTGGCTGTCGATCAAGTCGCAAAGGCAGTGGATCGCCAGCAGGTGGACTTCTTGAATACGTGCGGTGACGTTGGCCGGTACACGAATTTCAACATCTTCAGGCAAAAGCAGGGAAGCCATGCCTCCACCATCGCGACCGGTCAATGCTACGACAATCATTTCTCGATCATGTGCGGCCTGGATTGCTTGAATAATGTTGGCGGAGTTGCCGCTGGTGGAAATCGCCAGCAGTACGTCGCCGGGTTGTCCCAGGGCGCGGATCTGCTTGGAAAAGACTTCGTTGTAGCTGTAGTCGTTGGCGATCGAAGTGATGGTCGAGCTATCGGTGGTCAGGGCGATGGCTGGCAGGCTGGGGCGTTCACGTTCGAAGCGGTTGAGCAGTTCGGAGGAAAAGTGCTGGGCGTCGCCCGCAGAACCGCCGTTGCCACAGGAGAGCATTTTGCCCTCATTGAGCAGGGCGTTGACCATGACTTGGCTGGCTTGCTCGATGTGCGGTGCAAGTACGTCCATCGCCTGCTGCTTGGTGTCGATACTGGCCTGAAAAAGCTGGCGAATTCGGGATTGCATGTCCATCTGTGTGACCTTAAGTAGCGCGGCTTGGTGGCACGTGAATGTGCAGCCCGCAAAGCAAAGAGCAAAAAAGTTGAGTGAAAATGGGTGCTGCCTGATGGCTTCTTTCAGCTGTCAAAGGCATTGCGCAGCCAGTTCAGGCGGGCTTCTGCACCTGGGGCGCCGTCAATGGCGACCACATCGAAACGGCAGGGATGGTTGGACCAGCGTGACTCTTTTTGCAGAAAAATCTGCGCAGCAAGAATGAGTTTCTGACGCTTGCGCCCATCGATACTGCCCAGGGCGCCACCCCATTGCGTGTGTTGTCTGTAGCGGACTTCGACGAATACTACTGTATCGCCGTCAAGCATGACCAGATCAAGCTCGCCGCGTTTGCACAGCCAGTTCTGCGCCAGTAGGCGCAGCCCTTGCTGTTGGAGATGCCTGAGCGCTTGGCTTTCGGCATCTCTTCCGCTTTGCTGGCGTGATCCTTGGAGCATCAGCGCGGCGTATCGGGCAGGCGGGTGACCTGGCCGTTGACGAACTTGGCCCACGGCAGCTGGCGTTCGATACGCTGACCTGCGGCCATGCCCAGGCTGCCGGACTCACCATCGATCCGGCTGTCAGGCAGGGCCTTGAGCTGGCCCAGGCGAGGTGCAAGACGATAGGCGTCGACGCCCATGGCGTACAGGCGACCTAGGCTGCCTCCGGCTTGTGGCCATTGTGCAGTGACCTGGCGCCGCAGAAGGCCGTTGGCGTCCAGCAGCCAGGGGGTTTCACAGAACATTACTCCGTTCATGTCGTTGTATTGGTTCTGATCGCCGCTGGCACTGAATACGTTGGAGGTGGCGTACACCGGAACGTCCCCGGCGTATTGGAAGTTCAGGGTCGGCTTGATCTGTTGTGCCTGCTGTGGCGTTGCAGCAAGGAAAATGAACTCGATGTCCTGGCGGCGTGCCGGTTGCGCGGCGACTTGAGTGCCTACGGTGCTTTGCAGGCTCTTGGCGCGACCTTCGCTTTGGCGCAGCTGGAACAGGTCGGCAATCTGCTGGGCCAGGGCGACTGGCTGATCGATGCGTTCGATGCCGATCATGCTGCCACCGTTGGCTTCCCAATCCTGGCGGAAGGCTTTGAGCACGCGATCGCCCCATTCACCCTTGGGGACCAGCGCGGCGGCACGGTGCAAGCCGTCGGCGCGGGCGCGACGAGAAACTTCACGGGCTTCGTCTTCGGCTGCCAGGCCAAACTGGAACAGTTGCGCGGGGCCCTGTTCGCCGCCCTCGCTGTAGTTCAGTGCCAGGGTGGTAATCGGTAGTTGCGGGCGCGCAGCCAGCTGTTTGACCAGGGGTTTTTCCAGCGGGCCGACTACCAACTGCACGCCGGCGGCTTGGGCCTTGCGATAGAAGTCATCCAGGGAGCTCAGGCGCGAGCTGTCGTAGAACTCGATGCTGGGTGGTTTCTGTCCGGCTTGCTGTGCTTGATAGTGGGCCGCCATGAAGCCTTCGCGCAGGGCTTTGGCTACAGAGGCCAGTGGGCCGTCCTGTGGCAGCAGCAGGGCGATTTTCGACACGGGTTGGCTGGCCAGCTCTTTGAGCTTGATCAGCGGTTGCGGCAATTGGAGGGCAGCAGGGTGTTTTGGATTCTGTGCGCGCCACTGATCAATGGCGGCCTGCTGCTGTTCCAGGGTGCCGGCGCTCTTGACTGCCAGGGCCAGGCTCATCCAGCCCGCCAGATCGTCATTGCCCGCTGGCTGCAGTTGGTCGGTTGGCAGGGCGGCGATCAGTGCCCAAATGGCTTCGTGGTTCTTTGCTGCGGCATCGTCTTTGAGCAAGGGGGCAATAAAGATCCGCTCCTTGGCGGCTGCCAATGTTTGGCCGTCGGCCTCAAGGGCGCGAGCATGAACGGTGCCGGTGCGAATCTGTTGTGGTGCGGGCAGCTCGCTCAGGTGCTGCAGGCTGGGATGGCTCAAGGCGGTTAAAGCCGCCTTTGGCTGATTGCGTACCATGGCCAGCTCGGCGGACAGCGTGCTGGCGAAGATTTGCTGGGCAGGTTTGAGCTGATCCAGCGGCACTTGCTGCAGAATCTGTCCGGCGCGTCCGGCGTTGCCTTGGCGATACGCCATGTCTGCCGCGCTCAGGCGTAGCAGGGCGGCTTTGTCGGGGCTTTTGCTGGTGGCGGCCTGTTCGAGCAATTGCTCGATGCTGGCATCCGGTGTCCGTGGAAGTTCGCCAAGGCTGGAGGAGGGCGAGCTGGCGCAAGCCACCAAAAGGGTAGCCAGGCAGAGGGCGAGAAACAGCCGCAGGCAAGCGATCATGTAAGTGTTCCTGATACTCGATCAAATGAGCGTGGAATTGTACCCAAGCGCTGGCCGGGGCGCGATGTTACTGGTGATAAACCGTCCATTTAGCGGGTGCAAATGTTGCTGGGAGGCACAAAAGCCGGCAAAGGATCAGAGTGTTGAGCGATTGTCAGGCCTATTGATAGGGCTTCAACGCGCTACAATGGCGCTTTTGCCGATCAAGAGGTGTGCGCTTTGACTGTTCCGGGTCCTTTGAATTCCGCTGCTGGCTCGCTTTATGTGGTGGCGACGCCCATCGGTAACCTGGACGACATCAGCGCCCGGGCTTTGAAGTTGTTGCGCGAGGTGTCGCTCATTGCTGCGGAGGATACCCGGCATTCTCAGCGCTTGATGCAGCACTTCGGCATTGCCACGCCTCTGGCGGCTTGTCATGAACATAATGAGCGTGACGAGGGCAGTCGTTTCATCACCCGTTTGCTCGCCGGGGATGATGTTGCGTTGATCTCCGATGCGGGCACGCCGTTGATTTCCGATCCGGGTTATCACTTGGTGCGTCAGGCGCGAGCAGCAGGTATCAATGTGGTTCCCGTACCAGGGGCCTGTGCTTTGATCGCTGCATTGTCGGCGGCAGGTCTGCCATCGGACCGGTTTATCTTCGAAGGTTTTCTACCGGCCAAGGCGGTTGGGCGGCGTGGGCGTCTGGAGGCGGTCAAGGAAGAGCCGCGTACGTTGATTTTCTATGAGGCTCCGCATCGGATTCTTGAGTGTCTGCAGGATATGGAGGCGGTATTCGGTGGTGATCGGCCTGCGTTGCTGGCTCGGGAGCTGACCAAGACTTTCGAGACTCTCAAGGGCTTGCCGCTTTCTGAGTTGCGCCAGTTCGTTGAATCCGACAGCAATCAGCAGCGTGGCGAGTGCGTAGTGCTGGTCGCGGGGTGGACGGCGCCGGAAGGTGATGAGGCGATCAGTGCTGAGTCGATGCGCGTGCTTGACCTGCTGCTCAAGGAAATGCCTCTCAAGCGGGCGGCGGCGCTGGCGGCCGAGATCACTGGTGAGCGCAAGAACGTGCTGTATCAGGTGGCCTTGAATAAGCAGAAAGAACAATAAATGGCATGCCAGGGTGGCCAATGGCTTTTAGCGCTTGTTCTTGGGCCGCTCTGCCGTTAACCTGCGCGGCGGAGAGTCGATTGGACAGTCGCTGCCCTCTATGAAAATTAGAGGGGGGAGGAAAGTCCGGGCTCCATAGGGCGGAGTGCCAGGTAATGCCTGGGGGGCGTGAGCCTACGGAAAGTGCCACAGAAAATAACCGCCTAAGCACTTCGGTGCCGGTAAGGGTGAAAAGGTGCGGTAAGAGCGCACCGCACGTCTGGTAACAGTTCGTGGCTAGGTAAACCCCACTCGGAGCAAGACCAAATAGGGTTCCAAGGCGTGGCCCGCGCTGGAACCGGGTAGGTTGCTAAAGATGTCCAGTGATGGCCATCGTAGAGGAATGACTGTCCTCGACAGAACCCGGCTTACAGATCGACTCTCCACCTTTTCCCTCCCTGCTTGAATCAATAGCAGAAGCGTTTTTGTAATACCGAAAAAATCTTACTCTTAATAAATCACTTTAACTTCGCATTGCAGCTTATTGAGCTGTCTGAAGTTAATGCTCTGGAATGCCCCTCGAATTCTCGTTGCCTCTCCTCTTAGTGTCCTAAATCTCCGTTCTATAAGGCTTTTCCGTCGCTGCGCGCCTTGACGGTGGTGTGGGCGCATTCCTATAGTGTGCGCAAGTGGCGGAAAGTGGCATGAAGTGGGTTTTATGAGCGCAAAACGCTAAAATTTGGAGAAACGCTGACGTGTTTCGCGGAGCTAACGCTATCAGTCTCGATGCAAAAGGCCGTCTCGCCATGCCGAGCCGGTATCGTGACGAGCTCGTTTCGCGAAGTTCTGGGCAGTTAATCGTCACGATCGATGCTGTTGATCCTTGTTTGTGTGTTTACCCTCTCGACGAGTGGGAGCTGATAGAAACCAAACTGCGCGCGCTGCCTTCGCTGCGCGAAGAGAACCGTCGTTTGCAGCGTTTGCTGATTGGTAATGCCGTCGATCTTGAACTCGATGGCAGTGGTCGTTTTCTGGTACCGCCGCGCCTGCGTGAATATGCCAAGTTGGATAAGCGCGCAATGTTGGTGGGCCAACTGAACAAGTTCCAACTGTGGGACGAGGATGCCTGGAATGCTGTTTCCGCAGCGGACCTGGCGGCTATTCAACAACCGGGCGCCATGCCTGATGAACTGCGTGATTTGATCCTGTGACTATTGATAGCGGCTTTAACCACATCACCGTGCTGCTTGACGAAGCCGTCGAGGCTCTCGCCGTGCGGCCTGATGGCTGCTATCTGGATGGCACCTTCGGCCGTGGTGGGCATAGCCGGCTGATTCTCAGCAAGCTCGGGGTGGAGGGCCGGCTCCTCGGATTCGACAAAGACCCCCAAGCGATTGCCACCGGGCAAGCGCTAGCGGCCGAAGACGGCCGCTTTGTCGTTGTGCAGCGCAGTTTTGCCGAGCTGGGCTCGGAAGTCGCCGAGCGCGGGCTGGCCGGCAAGGTCAGTGGCGTACTGCTCGACCTGGGCGTGTCGTCCCCTCAGCTGGACGATCCTGAGCGCGGCTTCAGCTTTCTCAATGATGGCCCCCTGGACATGCGTATGGATCCGACTCGTGGCATCAGTGCCGCTGAGTTCATTGCCACCGCGCCAGTGGAGGAAATCGCCCGCGTATTCAAGGAGTACGGCGAAGAACGCTTCTCCGGTCGTATGGCGCGGGCAGTGGTCGAACGTCGTGAGATCCAGCCTTTCGAGCGCACTGCCGATCTGGCTGAAGTGCTCAAGGTGGCCAACCCAGCCTGGGAAAAGGGCAAGAACCCGGCGACCCGGGCTTTCCAGGGGTTGCGCATTCATGTGAATAACGAGCTGGGTGATCTGGAGGCGGGCCTGGAAGCCGCGCTGGACGCCCTGGAAGTGGGTGGCCGTCTGGTGGTCATCAGTTTCCACTCCCTGGAAGATCGCATCGTCAAATTGTTCATGCGTCGCCTGGTGAAAGGCGAGTCTGACAATCTGCCGCGTAACCTGCCGGTGCGTTTCGAAGCCTTCGTGCCGAAAATCAAGATCCATGGCAAAGCGCAGTTCGCCTCCGAGGCCGAACTCAAGGCCAACCCGCGTGCTCGTAGTGCCGTCATGCGTGTTGCGGAGAAGCTTCGGTGAGCAAGCTCTTCGCCAAGCCGCTTCCAGGCGGAAGCTTTTTCATGCTGCTGCTATTCGTAGGGGTGCTGGTGTCCGCGATCGCGGTTTCCTACAGCGCCCACTGGAACCGTTTGCTGCTCAATACGCTGTACGGCGAGCTGAGTGTGCGCGACAAGGCCCAGGCTGAATGGGGTCGCTTGATCCTTGAACAAAGCACCTGGACCGCTCATAGCCGGATTGAAGTACTGGCCACCGAGCAGTTGAAAATGCACATCCCAGGTGCGGCCGAAGTTCGAATGGTGGCGCCATGAAGCTTGAAGGCGCGCTCTATCCCTGGCGTTTTCGCGTGGTGCTGGGCTTGCTGGCGGTCATGGTGTCGGCGATTGGCTGGCGCATCATCGATCTGCAAGTGGTCGATCGTGACTTCCTTAAAGGGCAGGGCGATGCCCGCAGTGTTCGACATATCCCTATTCCCGCGCACCGCGGCCTGATCACCGATCGCAATGGCGAGCCGCTGGCGGTGAGTACGCCAGTGACTACCCTGTGGGCCAACGCCAAGGAAATGCAGGTGGCCAAGGATCGTTGGCCGGCGTTGGCCATGGCCCTCGGTCAAGACCCCAAGGCGCTGGCCGAGCGTCTCGAAGCCCAGGCCAATAAAGAATTCATCTATCTGGTTCGGGGGCTCACTCCGGAGCAGGGGCAGGCAGTGCTCGACCTGAAGGTGCCAGGTGTCTATGGCATCGAGGAGTTCCGCCGTTTCTATCCCGCCGGCGAAGTGACTGCGCACATGGTGGGCTTCACCGACATTGACGATCGTGGACGTGAAGGCGTCGAACTGGCCTATGACGAATGGCTCGCCGGTGTGCCTGGCAAGCGTCAGGTGATCAAGGACCGGCGCGGCAGACTGATCAAGGATGTCCAGGTCACCAAGAACGCCAAGGCCGGCAAGCCCTTGGCGTTGTCGATTGACCTGCGCCTGCAGTATCTGGCCAACCGTGAGTTGCGCAATGCCATCGTCGAGAACGGTGCCAAGGCCGGCAGCCTGGTGATCATGGACGTGAAGACGGGCGAGATCCTCGCCATGGTCAACCAGCCGACCTATAACCCGAACAACCGTCGCAACCTGCAGCCGGCAATGATGCGCAATCGCGCGATGATCGACGTGTTCGAGCCCGGCTCGACCATGAAGGCGATCTCCATGAGCGCGGCCCTGGAAACCGGTCGCTGGAAGCCCAGCGATACCGTCGAGGTTTATCCGGGCACCCTGCAGTTGGGCAAGTACACCATTCGTGACGTATCCAAGACCGAAGGACCTGTACTCGACCTGACCGGGATTCTGATCAATTCCAGTAACGTGGGCATGAGCAAGATCGCCTTCGACATTGGCGGTGAGACAATTTTCCGCCTGGCACAGAAAATCGGTCTGGGTCAGGACACTGGGCTGGGCTTCCCGGGTGAGCGCGTCGGCAACCTGCCCAATTACCGGGAGTGGCGCAAGGCCGAGACCGCGACTTTGTCCTACGGCTACGGTATTTCCGTGACGGCGATCCAGCTGGTCCATGCGTTCTCCGCATTGGCCAACAATGGGCGTATTGCTCCCTTGACTCTGATCAAATCCGACAAGGCGCCGCAAACCACCCAGGTGATTCCGGAAAACGTCGCCAAAACCATGCAGGGCATGCTGCAGCAGGTGATCGAGGCGCCGCGCGGCGTGTTCCGTGCCCAGGTCCCGGCTTACCACGTGGCTGGCAAGAGTGGTACTGCGCGCAAGACGTCGGTGGGCACCAAGGGCTACGCCGAGAACTCCTACCGTTCGCTGTTTGCCGGCTTTGGCCCGATGAGCGATCCGCGCTACGCCATCGTGGTGGTGATCGACGAACCGAGCAAGGCCGGCTACTTCGGTGGCCTGGTATCGGCACCGGTGTTCAGCAAAGTGATGTCCGGCACCCTGCGTTTGATGAACATCACTCCGGATAACCTGCCGACCACACAACAGGCCAACGCGGCTCCTGTCACCCCAGTACGAGCCAATGGAGGGCGTGGCTAATGTCTCTTAGCCTGAACAAGATTTTTGCCCACGCCGGTCGCGACCTGCTGATCCGTGAGCTGACCCTGGACAGCCGCAGCGTGCGCGCTGGCGATCTGTTCCTGGCCGTACCCGGCGCCAAGTTCGATGGCCGAGCGCACATTGCCGATGCGTTGCAGCGCGGCGCTGCTGCTGTGGCCTATGAGGTGGAAGGGGCAACCGTTTTGCCGCTGACCGATGTACCGCTGATTCCAGTCAAAGGCCTGGCAGCCCAATTGTCTGACATTGCCGGACGTTTCTACGGTGATCCGAGCCGCCAGTTGAACCTGGTGGGCGTGACCGGTACCAACGGCAAGACCAGTGTCACCCAGTTGGTGGCTCAGGCGCTGGACCTGCTGGGTCAGCGTTGCGGTCTGGTGGGCACCTTGGGCACAGGCTTCTATGGCGCGCTGGAAAGTGGTTTGCACACCACGCCCAATCCTATCGCCGTGCAGGCAACGCTGGCTGATCTGAAAAATGCCGGTGCCAAGGCCGTGGCGATGGAAGTCTCGTCCCATGGTCTGGACCAGGGGCGGGTGGCGGCCCTGGCATTCGATGTGGCGGTGCTGACCAATCTGTCCCGTGACCATCTGGACTATCACGGAACCATGGAAGCCTATGGCGCAGCCAAGGCCAAGCTGTTCAATTGGACCGACCTGCGTTGCCGGGTGATCAATCTCGACGACGCGTTCGGCCGGCAACTGGCAGCGGACAAGCATGACTCGCGACTGATCACCTACAGCCTGGAAGATTCCTCGGCCTACCTGTATTGCCGCGAAGCCTTGTTCGACGACGACGGCGTGCGTGCCACCCTGGTAACCCCGCAGGGCGAACATCACTTGCGCAGCGCGCTGCTCGGGCGTTTCAACCTGAGCAACGTCCTGGCTGCAGTGGGCGCTTTGCTGGGCCTGGAGTATGCCCTGGATGAAATCCTCGCCGTACTGCCCAAGCTGGAAGGCCCCGCCGGACGCATGCAGCGCCTGGGCGGAGGCAACCAACCGCTGGTGGTGGTGGATTACGCCCATACCCCGGATGCCCTGGAAAAAGTACTCATGGCCCTGCGTCCGCACGCCAAGGGGCGCTTGCTGTGCCTGTTCGGCTGTGGGGGCGACCGCGACCGCGGCAAGCGTCCGTTGATGGCCGAAGTGGTCGAGCGCCTGGCCGACGGCGTCCTGGTGACCGATGACAATCCGCGCAGCGAAGACCCGGCGCAGATCTTCGATGACATCCGTGTCGGCTTCAGTGCGGTGGACAAGGTCGACTTTGTCCCCGGTCGCGGTCTGGCCATCGCCCGTCTGATCGCCGCCGCTGCTGCGGATGATGTGGTGGTGCTGGCGGGCAAGGGGCATGAGGATTATCAGGAGATCAAGGGGCAACGCCATGATTTCTCCGATCTTGCCGAAGCCGACAAGGCCCTGACTGCATGGGAGGTGGCACATGCTTAAAGCCCTGCTGCTCAGTGAGGTCATGGCTCCGCTGGACGCCCGCCTGATCGCGGGCGATGCGCGTTTTAGTGGCGTTAGCATTGATAGCCGGGCCATTCAGACCGGACAGTTGTTCGTGGCCCTGACCGGTCCGCGTTTCGACGGCCACGATTACTTGAATGAAGTGGCGGCCAAGGGTGCGGTAGCTGCGTTGGTTGAGCGTGAAGTTCCCGACAGCACCCTGCCGCAGTTGCTGGTCAAGGACACGCGCCTGGCCCTGGGACAACTGGGCGCTCTGAATCGCGGTGCCTTTACCCGGCCGGTGGCAGCGGTGACCGGTTCCAGCGGCAAGACAACGGTCAAGGAAATGCTCGCCAGCATCCTGCGCACTCGCGGTCCGGTGTTGGCGACCCGAGGCAATCTCAATAATGACCTGGGGGCCCCTCTGACCCTACTGGAGCTGGCTCCTGAGCACAGCGCCGCGGTGATCGAGCTTGGCGCGTCGCGTATTGGCGAGATCGCCTACACCGTGGCCATGACCCGTCCCCATGTGGCAATTATCAACAATGCCGGTACAGCACACGTTGGTGAGTTCGGTGGGCCGGAGAAGATTGTCGAGGCCAAGGGCGAGATTCTCGAGGGGCTTGATAGTGCCGGGATTGCTGTCCTCAATCTGGATGACAAGGCATTCCCGATCTGGAAGGCTCGCGCTGCCGGGCGACCAGTGCTGAGCTTTGCCCTGAACAATAGCGCTGCGGATTTTTATGCCTCTGATATAGGGCGCGATGCTCGAGGCTGCCCGTCCTTCAAGTTGCACAGCCCCAAGGGCTTGGAGACGGTGCAATTGAACCTGTTGGGCACCCACAACGTGGCCAACGCCCTGGCCGCCGCTGCGGCCGCCCATGCCATGGGTGTGTCGCTGTTCGGAATCGCCACCGGCTTGAATGCCGTGCAACCGGTCAAGGGCCGCACCGTCGCCCAGCTGGCCAAGAATGGCATGCGGGTGATCGATGACACTTACAACGCAAACCCCACCTCAATGTGTGCCGCCGTTGATATACTCGCCGGCTTTTCCGGCCGCACCGTCCTGGTGCTCGGAGACATCGGCGAGTTGGGCGAGTGGGCGGAGCAGGGGCACCGCGAAGTAGGTGCATATGCCGCTGGCAAGGTATCGGCCCTCTACGCCGTAGGCCCGATGATGGCGCATGCCGTCGCTGCCTTTGGCGAGCATGCACGTCACTTCGCCAGCCAGGCTGATCTGATTGCCGCCCTGAACGTCGAGCAAGACCCCAATACCACCATTTTGATCAAGGGATCGCGCAGCGCGGTGATGGAAAACATCGTCGCGGCTTTGTGCGGCTCCAGTACGGAGAAACATTGATGCTGCTGCTGCTAGCGGAGTACCTGCAACAGTTCTACAAAGGCTTCGCGGTCTTTCAGTACCTGACCCTGCGCGGGATCCTCGGGGTACTGACTGCGCTGTCTTTGGCGCTGTGCCTGGGGCCGTGGATGATCCGTACGCTGCAGAACCGCCAGATTGGCCAAGCCGTGCGTAACGACGGCCCGCAGTCCCACCTGTCCAAGTCGGGTACACCGACCATGGGTGGCGCGCTGATCCTTTCCGCGATCGGTATCAGCACCCTGCTCTGGGCCGACCTGCGCAACCACTATGTGTGGATAGTGCTGGTGGTCACCCTGGCGTTTGGCGCCATCGGTTGGGTCGATGACTACCGCAAGGTGATCGAGAAGAACTCCCGTGGCCTGCCGAGTCGCTGGAAGTATTTCTGGCAATCGGTGTTCGGTCTCGGTGCGGCGATCTTCCTTTATATGACTGCCCAAAGCCCGGTGGAAACCACCCTGCTGATCCCGATGCTCAAGGACGTGAGCATTCCTCTGGGTGTCGGCTTCGTGGTCCTGACCTACTTCGTCATCGTCGGTTCGAGTAACGCGGTCAACCTGACCGACGGCCTCGATGGCCTGGCGATCATGCCGACCGTGATGGTCGGTGGCGCGCTGGGGATCTTCTGTTACCTGTCCGGTAACGTGAAGTTCGCTGAATACCTGCTGATTCCCTATGTGCCGGGTGCGGGGGAGCTGATTGTCTTCTGCGGTGCGTTGATCGGTGCCGGCCTGGGCTTCCTCTGGTTCAACACCTATCCCGCACAAGTCTTCATGGGCGACGTCGGCGCACTGGCGCTGGGCGCGGCCCTGGGCACCATTGCGGTGATCGTCCGTCAGGAAATCGTCCTGTTCATCATGGGCGGCGTGTTCGTCATGGAAACCCTGTCGGTGGTGATCCAGGTCGCTTCCTTCAAATTGACCGGTCGCCGGGTATTTCGCATGGCGCCAATCCACCACCACTTTGAACTCAAGGGCTGGCCCGAGCCACGGGTGATCGTCCGTTTCTGGATCATCACCGTGATTCTCGTGTTGATCGGCCTTGCCACCCTGAAGCTGAGGTAGAACGAGTGTCTCTGATCGCTTCTGACCACTTCCGCATCGTTGTCGGCCTCGGCAAGAGCGGCATGTCCCTGGTTCGCTTCCTGGCGCACCGGGGCGTTGCTTTTGCGGTGGCCGATACGCGGGAAAATCCACCGGAGCTGGCCACGTTGCGTCGTGACTATCCCCAGGTGGAAGTGCGTTGTGGCGAGCTGGATGTCGATTTCCTGTGCCGCGCCGACGAGCTCTACGTGAGCCCCGGTCTGGCCCTGGCGACTCCGGCCCTGCAGGCCGCTGCTGCCCGTGGCGTGAAATTGTCCGGCGACATCGAGTTGTTCGCGCGTAACGCGAAGGCGCCGATCGTTGCCATCAGCGGTTCCAACGCGAAGAGCACCGTGACCACTCTGGTGGGCGAGATGGCCGCCGCCGCGGGCAAACGTGTCGCTGTGGGCGGCAACTTGGGCACCCCGGCCCTGGACCTGCTGAGCGACGACGTTGAGCTGTACGTGATGGAGCTCTCCAGCTTCCAGCTGGAAACCACCGATCAGCTGGGCGCCGAAGTGGCCACTGTGCTGAACATCAGCGAAGACCATATGGACCGCTACAGCGGCCTGCCGGCCTATCACCTGGCCAAGCACCGGATCTTCCGTGGCGCGCGGCAAGTGGTGGTCAATCGTCAGGACGCCCTGACCCGGCCGCTGCTGAGTGAGAATCTGCCGTGCTGGAGCTTCGGCCTGGGCAAGCCGGACTTCAAGGGCTTCGGCCTGCGGGAAGAGAATGGCGAGAAGTACCTGGCCTTCGAATTCCAGAATCTGCTGCCGGTGCGCGAACTGAAGATCCGCGGCGCCCACAACCAGTCCAACGCTCTCGCGGCCCTGGCCCTGGGGCATGCCGTGGGCTTGCCGTTCGACGCCATGCTTTCGGCCCTGCGCACTTTCGCCGGCCTTGAACACCGTTGCCAGTGGGTGCGGGATGTGGATGGCGTGGGTTATTACAACGACTCCAAGGCCACCAACGTCGGCGCTGCATTGGCCGCCATCGAAGGCCTGGGTGCCGACATCGACGGCAAGATCGTGCTGATCGCCGGCGGCGACGGCAAGGGCGCCGAGTTCAAGGACCTGCGTGATCCGGTGGCGGCCAACTGCCGCGCGGTTATCCTGATGGGCCGCGACTCCGACAAGATCGGTGCCGCGATCGGGGATGCCGTGCCGCTGATTCGTGCCGGCTCGCTGGTCGAGGCGGTAGCGCAATGCCGCGCTGTCGCACAGCCTGGCGACGTGGTGCTGTTGTCGCCCGCCTGCGCCAGTTTCGACATGTTCAAGAATTACGAAGACCGTGGTCACCAGTTCGTCCGTGTCGTGGAGGAGCTGGCATGAACCTGAGAAACATCATCAAGCCTTATCCGTCCCCGCTGATCACCGGGCGCGGCATCGACCTTGATTTCCCGATGCTCGCCGGCTGTCTGACCCTGCTGGGCCTGGGGCTGGTGATGATTGCCTCGGCCTCCACCGAAGTGGCGGCGGCGCAGTCGGGCAGTGCCCTGTACTACATGATTCGCCACCTGATCTACATCGTGCTGGGGCTGGGTGCCTGCATCGTCACCATGATGATTCCGATCGCCACCTGGCAGCGCCTGGGCTGGATGATGCTGATCGGGGCCTTCGGTCTGCTGGTGATGGTGATCATTCCGGGGATCGGCCGCGAAGTGAACGGTTCGATGCGCTGGATCGGCTTCAGCTTCTTCAACGTCCAGCCTTCGGAGATCGCCAAGGTATTTGTGGTGATCTACCTCGCCGGCTACCTGGTGCGACGGCAGAAGGAAGTGCGGGAAAGCTGGATGGGTTTCTTCAAGCCGTTCATCGTACTGCTGCCGATGGCCGGACTGTTGCTGATGGAGCCGGACTTCGGCGCCACTGTGGTCATGATGGGCGCCGCTGCGGCCATGCTGTTCCTCGGCGGTGTCGGGCTGTTCCGCTTTTCCCTGATGGTGGTCCTGGCGGTGGCGGCGGTGGTCCTGCTGATTCAGATGCAGCCCTATCGGATGGCGCGTCTGACCAACTTTGCCGATCCCTGGGCCGACCAGTTCGGCGCCGGTTATCAGTTGTCCCAGGCGCTGATCGCCTTTGGTCGCGGTGAGTGGCTGGGCGTCGGCCTGGGCAACAGCGTGCAGAAACAGTTCTACCTGCCGGAAGCCCACACCGACTTCGTGTTCTCGGTCCTGGCCGAAGAGCTGGGTGCCGTGGGTTCCCTGTGCACGGTGGCGTTGTTCGTGTTCGTCTGTATCCGCGGCATGTACATCGGTCTGTGGGCCGAGAAAGCCAAGCAGTTTTTTGCCGCTTATGTGGCTTATGGCCTGTCGTTCCTGTGGATCGGCCAGTTCCTGATCAATATCGGCGTGAACGTCGGCCTGTTGCCGACCAAGGGCCTGACCCTGCCGTTCCTCAGCTATGGCGGCAGTTCGTTGGTGATCTGCTGCGCCTGTCTTGGCCTGCTGCTGCGCATCGAGTGGGAGAGCAGGACTCATCTGGGCAGCGAAGAGATGGAGTTCAGTGAAAGTGACTTTGCCGAGGAGCCGCTCCATGGGCGCTAACGTGCTGATCATGGCTGGCGGCACCGGTGGCCACGTGTTCCCGGCGCTGGCCTGTGCCCGCGAGTTCCAGGCCCGTGGCTACAGCGTGCACTGGCTGGGTACCCCCCGGGGGATCGAGAACGAGCTGGTTCCGGCTGCGGGCCTGCCGTTGCACCTGATCAACGTCACCGGTTTGCGTGGCAAGGGCAAGCTGTCCCTGCTCAAGGCGCCGTTCGTCCTGATCAAGGCGGTGCTTCAGGCCCGAAGGATTATTCGTCAGCTCAATCCGGTCTGTGTGCTGGGTTTTGGTGGTTATGTGACCGGTCCTGGCGGTGTTGCCGCCAAGTTGTCCGGAGTACCGGTCATCGTTCACGAACAGAACGCGGTTGCCGGTACCGCCAATCGGCTGCTGGTGCCTTTGGCTGCGCGAGTCTGCGAAGCTTTCCCGGACACCTTCGGGGCGTCCGGCAGCCGCCGCACCACGGGCAATCCGGTACGCACCGAACTGTTCCTCGAAACACCGCGCGAGGCGCTGGCCGGACGCAAGGCGCGTTTGCTGATTCTGGGCGGAAGCCTGGGGGCAGAGCCGTTGAACAAGTTACTGCCGGAAGCCCTGGCACAGCTCGCCCCCGAGCTGCGTCCGGAGGTCTTCCATCAGGCCGGAAAAAACCACGATGAAGTCACTGCAGAGCGCTATCGCGCCGCCGGCGTCGAAGCGCAGGTGCAGCCCTTTATCAAAGACATGGCCCAAGCCTATGGCTGGGCCGACCTGGTGGTCTGTCGCGCAGGCGCGCTGACCGTCAGCGAACTGGCCGCCGCCGGTCTGCCCTCGATGCTGGTGCCGCTGCCCCATGCGATCGACGATCACCAGACCCGCAACGCCGAATATTTGGCTCGTGAAGGCGCCGCTTTCCTGATGCCGCAAAGAACGACTGGTGCAGCGGACCTTGCCGCTCGCCTGACAGAGGTTTTGATGCAACCAGAACGACTCGACAAGATGGCCCAGGCCGCACGCCGCCTGGCCAAACCCGATGCCACCCTGGATGTGGTGAATATCTGCCTGGAGGTGGCTCATGGTTGAGAACCAGAAAGCCATGCCGCAGCCGGAAATGCGCCGCATCCGCCGTATCCACTTCGTCGGTATCGGCGGCGTGGGCATGTGCGGGATCGCCGAAGTGCTGCTCAACCTGGGTTACCAGGTCTCGGGTTCCGATCTCAAGGCGTCGCCGGTCACCGAGCGCCTGGAATCCTTTGGCGCGCAGATTTTCATCGGACACCGTGCCGAGAACGCCGCGAACGCCGATGTACTGGTGGTTTCCAGCGCCGTGAACACCTCCAACCCGGAAGTCGCCACTGCACTGGAACGACGTATTCCGGTGGTGCCACGGGCGGAGATGCTCGCCGAGCTCATGCGCTACCGTCACGGCGTTGCCGTGGCTGGTACGCACGGCAAGACCACCACCACCAGCCTGCTGGCTTCGGTGTTCGCCGCCGGCGGCCTGGACCCGACGTTCGTCATCGGTGGCCGGCTCAACGCCGCGGGCACCAATGCACAGCTGGGCACCAGCCGTTACCTGATTGCCGAAGCCGACGAAAGCGATGCCAGCTTCCTGCATCTGCAGCCGCTGGTGGCGGTGGTCACCAATATCGACGCCGACCATATGGCGACCTACGACGGTGACTTCAACAAACTGAAGAAAACCTTCGTCGACTTCCTGCACAACCTGCCGTTCTACGGGCTGGCGGTGATGTGCCTGGACGATCCGGTGGTGCGCGATATCCTGCCGCAGGTCAAGCGTCCGACCGTGACCTACGGCTTCAGCGAAGAAGCTGACGTGCGCGCGATCAATGTTCGCCAGCAAGGCATGCAGACCTTTTTCACCGTGCTGCGCCGCGATCGCGAGCCGCTGGATGTCTCGGTGAACATGCCGGGCAACCACAACGTGCTCAATTCCCTGGCGACCATCTGCATCGCCACCGATGAGGGCATCAGCGACGAAGCCATTGTCCAGGGCCTGTCGGGCTTCCAGGGCGTGGGTCGGCGCTTCCAGGTCTACGGCGAGCTGCCGGTGGACGGCGGCAACGTCATGTTGGTGGACGACTACGGTCACCACCCGACCGAGGTCGCCGCGGTGATCAAGGCCGTGCGTGGCGGTTGGCCGGAGCGCCGCCTGGTGATGGTCTACCAGCCGCACCGCTTCAGCCGTACCCGCGATCTGTATGACGATTTCGTGCAGGTGCTGGCCGATGCCAACGTCTTGCTGTTGATGGAGGTCTACCCGGCCGGTGAAGAGCCGATTCCCGGGGCGGACAGTCGCCAGCTGTGCCATAGCATCCGTCAGCGTGGCCAGTTGGATCCGATCTACATCGAGCGTGGCGTCGATCTGGCGCCGTTGGTCAAGCCGCTGCTGCGTGCCGGCGACATTCTGCTGTGTCAGGGCGCCGGTGATATCGGCGGTCTGGCGCCCAAACTGCTCAACAGCCCGTTGTTCGACGGCGCTGTGGCCGCGGGCAAGGGAGTGTCGAAATGACGGCTGCCTACGCCAAGCTGTTCTCCACCGTGGCCCCGGGCGACTTCGGCCGGGTTGCCGTGCTCTATGGCGGCAAGAGCGCCGAGCGCGAAGTTTCGCTGAAGTCCGGCAAGGCCGTGCTTGAAGCCCTGCAGAGCGGCGGCGTGAATGCTTTCGGCATCGACGTCGGCGACGATCTGCTGCAGCGTCTCTTGAGCGAGAAGATCGATCGCGCCTTCATCATTCTTCACGGCCGTGGCGGTGAAGACGGCAGCATGCAAGGTCTGCTGGAGTGCCTGGGCATTCCTTATACCGGCAGTGGCATCCTGGCGTCGGCCCTGGCCATGGACAAGCTGCGCACCAAGCAGGTGTGGCACAGCCTGGGCATTCCGACGCCGCGTCACGCGGTCCTGAGCTCGGAAGCCGACTGTATTTCCGCGGTGGCGGAACTGGGCCTGCCTTTGATCGTCAAACCGGCTCATGAAGGCTCCAGTATCGGTATGGCCAAGGTGACTTCCGCGCCCGAGTTGATCGACGCATGGAAGGCGGCCAGTACCTGCGATTCGCAAGTGTTGGTCGAGCAATGGATCCAGGGTCCCGAGTTCACCATCGCGACCCTGCGTGGTCAGGTGCTGCCACCGATCGCCCTGGGCACTCCTCACACGTTTTACGACTACGACGCCAAGTACCTGGCTTCCGATACCCAGTACCGGATTCCATGCGGCCTCGATAGCACCAAGGAACAGGAACTGATGGACCTCACGGCGAAAGCCTGTGAGGCGCTCGGTATTGCCGGTTGGGCACGTGCCGATGTGATGCAGGACGCCCAGGGGCAGTTCTGGTTCCTGGAAGTGAACACCGCTCCCGGGATGACCGATCACAGTCTGGTGCCGATGGCCGCCCGTGCGGCCGGTCTGGATTTCCAGCAGTTGGTCCTGGCCATCCTGGCAGCCAGTCTTGAGGCGAGAGGTTAAGTCCATGCAAGGCGCGTCGCTTCGTCATCAGCAACCCGCACCCGGCCGCAAGCCGGTGCCGCGGGGTGCCAGCCGCATGGTGGCCAAAGAGCCGATGTCGGTGCGCCTGCCGAAAGCCAACTTCGGCTTTCTGAAAAGCCTGTTCTGGCCGGTACTGCTGGTGGCGCTGGGGTTTGGCACCTATGAAGGTGCCCAGCGCTTGCTGCCATACGCCGACCGGCCGATCACCAAGATCGCGGTGCAGGGGGACTTGAGCTACATCAGCCAGCAGGCGGTGCAACAGCGGATCGCGCCCTATGTCGCGGCGAGCTTCTTCACCATCGACCTGGCGAGCATGCGCACCGAGCTGGAACAGATGCCCTGGATCGCCCACGCCGAAGTTCGTCGGGTGTGGCCGGACCAGGTTGTGATTCGCCTGGAAGAACAACTGCCGGTGGCCCGTTGGGGCGACGAGGCGCTGTTGAACAACCAGGGCCAGGCCTTCACCCCGCGTGAACTGGCGAACTACGAACACTTGCCGCAGTTGTTTGGGCCGCAGCGGGCCCAGCAGCAAGTGATGCAGCAGTATCAGGTGTTGAGCCAGATGCTGCGGCCGCTGGGCTTTTCGATCGCCCGTCTGGAGCTGCGCGAGCGCGGCAGTTGGTTCCTGACCACCGGTGCCGGCAGTGCCGGTCCCGGTATCGAGTTGCTCCTGGGCCGCGATCATCTGGTGGAGAAGATGCGCCGCTTCATTGCCATTTATGAAAAAACGCTGAAAGAACAGATCACGAACATCGCGCGCATCGATCTGCGCTATGCCAACGGCCTGGCCGTGGGCTGGCGCGATCCGGCGGCACCCACGACGGCGCAACCTGCCGTCGCGAAGAATTAAGAAGAGGCAGGACCATGGCAAATGTGCAAAGCGGCAAAATGATCGTCGGCCTGGATATCGGCACCTCCAAGGTGGTGGCGCTGGTGGGCGAAGTCGCGGCCGATGGCTCGCTGGAAATCGTCGGCATCGGCACCCATCCTTCCCGCGGCCTGAAGAAGGGCGTGGTGGTGAATATCGAGTCCACCGTGCAGTCGATCCAGCGCGCGGTGGAAGAGGCGCAACTGATGGCGGGCTGCCGCATCCACTCGGCGTTCGTCGGCGTGGCGGGCAATCACATTCGCAGCCTGAACTCCCACGGCATCGTGGCGATCCGCGACCGTGAAGTCAGCGCGGCGGACCTGGAGCGGGTACTGGATGCGGCACAGGCCGTGGCGATCCCGGCTGACCAGCGGGTCCTGCACACCCTGCCGCAGGATTACGTGATCGATAACCAGGAAGGCGTGCGCGAGCCTTTGGGCATGTCCGGCGTGCGCCTGGAAGCCAAGGTGCACGTGGTGACCTGCGCGGTGAATGCCGCGCAGAACATCGAGAAGTGCGTGCGTCGCTGCGGCCTGGAAATCGACGACATCATCCTCGAACAACTGGCTTCGGCCTATTCGGTACTCACCGACGACGAGAAAGAGCTGGGTGTATGCCTGGTGGACATCGGCGGCGGCACCACCGACATGGCGATCTTCACCGAAGGCGCGATCCGTCACACCGCGGTGATCCCGATTGCCGGCGATCAGGTGACCAACGACATCGCCATGGCCTTGCGCACGCCGACCCAGTACGCCGAAGAGATCAAGATCCGTTATGCCTGCGCCCTGGCCAAGCTGGCCGGCGCCGGCGAGACCATCAAGGTGCCGAGCGTCGGCGATCGTCCGCCGCGCGAGCTGTCGCGCCAGGCCCTGGCCGAAGTGGTCGAGCCGCGTTACGACGAATTGTTCACCCTGATCCAGGCCGAGCTGCGTCGCAGCGGCTACGAAGACCTGATCCCGGCGGGCATCGTGCTCACCGGCGGCACTTCGAAGATGGAAGGTGCGGTGGAACTGGCCGAGGAAATTTTCCACATGCCGGTTCGCCTGGGCGTGCCCCACAGTGTCAAGGGCCTGTCCGACGTGGTGCGCAACCCGATTTATTCCACCGGTGTCGGCCTGCTGCTGTACGGACTGCAGAAACAGTCCGACGGCATCTCGTTCTCCGGCATCGGCAGCCGCGACAGCTACAGCAGCGACGAGCCCAAGGCCGCGTTGCTGGACCGCATCAAGAGCTGGGTCCAGGGCAACTTCTAAAGATTTACCGCAACACCGTTTCAAAGCAGTAGGCAGTAGGCGAAAAACTAGAGAAATGAAAGGAGAGGGAAAATGTTCGAACTCGTAGACAACATCCCGCAGAGTCCGGTAATCAAGGTTATCGGTGTTGGCGGTGGCGGCGGCAACGCGGTCAATCACATGGTCAAGAGCAACATCGAAGGCGTCGAGTTCATCTGCGCCAACACTGATGCTCAAGCGCTGAAAAACATCGGCGCGCGGACCATCCTGCAACTGGGTACCGGCGTGACCAAGGGCCTGGGTGCTGGCGCCAATCCGGAAGTCGGCCGTCAAGCCGCTCTGGAAGACCGCGAGCGTATCGCCGAAGTACTGGCGGGCACCAACATGGTGTTCATCACCACCGGCATGGGCGGCGGTACCGGTACCGGTGCAGCGCCAATCATTGCTGAAGTGGCCAAGGAAATGGGCATCCTCACCGTCGCGGTGGTGACCCGTCCGTTCCCGTTCGAAGGCCGCAAGCGCATGCAGATCGCCGATGAGGGCATCCGCGCGCTGAGCGAAAGCGTCGACTCGTTGATCACCATTCCCAACGAGAAGTTGCTGACCATCCTCGGCAAGGACGCCAGCCTGCTGTCGGCTTTCGCCAAGGCTGACGACGTGTTGGCCGGTGCCGTTCGCGGTATCTCCGACATCATCAAGCGTCCGGGCATGATCAACGTCGACTTCGCCGACGTACGCACCGTGATGAGCGAAATGGGCATGGCGATGATGGGCACTGGCTGCGCCAGCGGTCCTAACCGTGCACGTGAAGCCACTGAAGCGGCGATCCGCAACCCGCTGCTGGAAGACGTGAACCTGGAAGGTGCACGCGGCATCCTGGTGAACATCACCGCAGGTCCTGACCTGTCCCTGGGTGAGTACTCCGACGTGGGTAGCATCATCGAAGCCTTCGCTTCCGAACACGCCATGGTCAAGGTCGGTACTGTTATCGATCCGGACATGCGTGATGAGCTGCATGTAACCGTAGTGGCCACCGGCCTGGGCGCGAAAATCGAGAAGCCTGTGAAGGTCATCGACAACACCGTTCAGACTTCCATGTCCGCGCAGTCGCAACCGGCTCCTGCTCGTCAGGAACTGCCGTCGGTGAACTACCGTGACCTGGATCGTCCGACCGTCATGCGCAATCAGGCGCAGTCGAACGCGGCGACCGCGGCGAAGCTGAATCCGCAAGATGATCTGGATTACCTGGACATCCCGGCATTCCTGCGTCGTCAGGCCGATTGATGGAATGTATCAGGGGTATTAGGGTGATTGGTGTTCAGCAAAGGCATGGTCTGCTATTATCGCCAGCCTTTGTTGATACCAGTTCGCAATTTGCGCTGAAGCGGCCCAAGCCATGATTAAACAACGCACCCTGAAGAATATTATCCGTGCCACAGGTGTAGGCCTGCATTCCGGGGAGAAGGTATACCTGACCCTCAAGCCTGCGCCTGTCGACACCGGCATTGTGTTTTGTCGTGCCGACCTGGACCCTGTGGTGCAGATTCCTGCTCGCGCGGAAAATGTTGGCGAAACCACGATGTCGACCACTCTGGTCAACGGTGACGTCAAAGTGGACACGGTGGAGCACTTGCTCTCGGCCATGGCTGGCCTGGGCATCGATAACGCCTACGTCGAGCTCTCCGCGTCCGAAGTCCCGATCATGGATGGCAGTGCCGGACCCTTCGTATTCCTGATTCAATCTGCTGGCCTCGAAGAACAGGACGCAGCTAAAAAGTTCATCCGCATCCTTCGTGAAGTGACCGTGGAAGACGGCGACAAGCGCGCCACTTTCGTGCCTTTCGATGGTTTTAAAGTGAGCTTCGAGATCGATTTCGATCACCCGGTTTTCCGTGACCGCACCCAGAGTGCAAGCGTGGACTTCTCCAGCACTTCGTTTGTAAAAGAAGTCAGCCGCGCCCGTACCTTTGGTTTCATGAGTGATATCGAGTACCTGCGCAAGCACAACCTCGCACTCGGCGGCAGCGTGGAAAACGCCATTGTGGTCGATTCGGATGGCGTACTGAATGAAGACGGCCTTCGTTACGAAGACGAATTCGTCAAGCACAAGATCCTGGATGCAATTGGTGACCTCTATCTGCTGGGCAATAGCCTGATAGGCGAGTTCAAAGGCTTCAAGTCGGGCCACGCACTGAACAACCAGCTACTGCGCAAGTTGATTGAGCAGAAAGATGCCTGGGAAGTCGTGACCTTCGAAGACGCCAGTACTGCACCGATCTCTTACATGCGTCCGGTCGCGGCCGTGTAAGTACTCTCTCTTTCCTTTTGTTTTTGAAGGCCATCCCCCCGGATGGCCTTTTTTTATGCCCAAGGTTTCAGGCGCTGCGCGGGTAGCCGCTGTAGGACATGTTGGAAACCACCCGATTGCGACCGCTGGACTTGGCCTGATACAGCGCCTTGTCGGCGTCGCTCACCCATTGTTCCAGAGCGATCTCGGCATGGCCTGACCAGGTATTGATGCCGATGCTCACGGTCAGTGGCGTGGCCTGCGCGCTGACGGCCGGCAAGGCGGCGATGCTGGCGCGGATCTTCTCCGCCAGGACGGCGGCACCGGCGCTGTCGGTCCCCGGCAGGACAACCGCAAACTCCTCGCCGCCATAGCGCGCCGCCAGGTCCGACGGCCGCCCGGCGCATGCGTCGATGCACTGCGCCACCGCACGCAGGGCCTGGTCCCCCAGCGGATGGCCGAAGCGGTCGTTGAAGGATTTGAAGTGATCGACGTCGATCATCAACAGCGACAACGGCAGATGGGTGCGTCGGGCCCGGGCCCATTCGTTGCTCAGTACCTGGTCCAGGGTACGGCGATTGGCCACGCCGGTGAGGGCATCGACGGCTGCCAGGCGTGCCAGCTCCTGCTCGGCGTTCTGTCGGCGCCGCAGTTCGCGACACAGTTGCCAGGTCAGCCAGAACAGAGCGATGCACAGCCCCCCAGTGGCACCGCTGATCAGCAGCGCGGTACGTTGCCAGGCCGCGAAGACCTCGTCGATGGACAGCGCGACAATCACGATCAGCGGCAGATCGCCCACCTGGGAAAAGGTGTAAAGCCGTTGCCTCTGATCAACACTGGAAACGCTTCTGAAGCTGCCATTGCCTTCGCGCAGGATGCGCAAGAAGTTGGGACGGTTGCTGAAGTTCTTGCCAATCAGGTCATCCGCCAGGGGCGGCTGTTGGGCCAGCAGAACCCCATCGCGGCTGATCAGGTTGATCGAGCCGTTGCGACCGATATCCAGATTCTTGAACAGCTCATTGAAGTAGCTCAGGCGCATGGCCGCCTCGGCTACCCCAATGAACTGGCCATGCTCATCGCTGAGCCGCCGGCTGAAGCTGATCCGCCAATCGTGATCGGCGGTGCGCGCGCGGAACGGCGGACTGATCATCATGCCCGGGTCCGGATTGTCGAGGTGCGATCGAAAGTACTCGCGATCGGCGTAGTTGCCTGTGCGCGGCACGACCGAGGCCGAGTCGGCCAGCACGTTGCCGTGCCTGTCCAGCAGCAGGATGTCGCCCTTGTAGGGCGCGGCGGTGGCCCGGTCGAACAGTGCCAGATGACGGATGGACGCCGAAATGCCCTTGAGGTCGTCGCGTTGCGTGGCGTTGATCAGGCCCTTGAGGGACAGGTCGTAGAGCTCGACGTTGCGCAACACATCGGCATCGATCAGTTGCACGATGTTGTTCGCGGCACGGGTCGCTGCCTGCTCGGCAGCCGCGTGTTCGCGGATCAACAGGTAGGTGACGATGCTGAGAATGGCCACGACGATCAGCGAACTGGCCAGGACCACCAGGCGTTCCGTCTTTGACGCGATTTTCCCTGTGCGAGGGGGCGCACTGCTCACGCTCATGATTTTGATTTCTGCTACGTCGACAGGTGTCAGTCTAGTGTGGACGTGGGTTACAGAAATCGGTCACGCCGTCGCGCCTGTATAAATCCCGGATACAAAAAAGGCCAGCAAAACATGCCGGCCTTTTTGACTGAAGCGCCTTAGAAGACGTTGATCGGGTAGTCGACGATCACTCGGTATTCATCGGTGTCGTTATCCAGTGCGCCATAGCCGTTGCCGCCACGGTTGGTCGCCCATTGCAGGCGTACGGCGAGGTCCTTGGCGCTGCCGCCCTGGACCACGTACTTGAGGTCCAGATCGCGCTCCCAGTGCTTGGCGTTCTTGCCGTCGGCGCTGTACCAGGAGGCATAGCCACGGCTGTCCGGATCGACCTTGGTCAGGTCCAGTTCACCGCGGGAGTAGGACAGCGACGAAGTCAGGCCCGGCAGGCCGAGGCCGGCAAAGTCGTACGCATACTTGAGCTTCCACGACCGCTCGTTGGGACCGTTGAAGTCCGAATACTGCTGGGAGTTGTCCAGGTAGATGCTGTCACCCTGGGCGATGTAGTCGAACGGGGTGTTGCCGTTGACCCGCTGATAGGCGGCCGTGACGCTGTGACTGCCCACGCCGACGGTGAAGTGCAGGCTGTAGGTGTTGTTGTCGATGTGGCCCAGCAGGGCCTGGCCGGTGTCCTGGGTGTGATAGACGTGCAGGCCAGGGTTGAGGCTGACCAGGTCGTTGACCGCGTAGGTGTAGTCCAGGTCGTAGTAGTACTGGTTCCAGATGTCCTTGAGTTCGGAGGCGTAGAGGCTGCTGGTCAGCCCCGGCACGCCGCTCCAGGCCACCCCGGCCCAGTTCAGGTGCCGGCTCTCGTCACCATCGCGCAGGCTGCCGTAGGAGCTGCCGATGCGTTTGTGTCCGCTCTGGTTGTAGGGTTTGGTGAAGCTGGCCTGGCCACCCTCGATCATCCAGCCGTCGAAGCTACGGTTGGTCAGGCTGATGCCGCGGAAGGTCTGCGGCAGCATGCGGCTCATGCCCCCGGCGATCACCGGGTTGTTGAGGAACAGGTCGCCGGCCTTGAGCTCGGTGTCGAAGGCACGCATCTTCAAGGTGGCCCCGGCGCTGGAGAACGACCCCGGCGCCTTGTGCTGGCCACCGTCGCTGACGGGCAGGATGCTCGAGTTGCTGGTGCCGCCACCGCCGTCCAGCTTCAGACCGAGCATGGCATTGGCATCCAGGCCGAAGCCCAGGGTGCCCTGGGTATAGCCGGACTCGAAGACACCGAGCAAACCCTGGCCCCATTCGATGTTGTCATCCGCCTGCTGCTGCCGGTTGCGGTTCATGTAGTAGTTGCGCGCGTTGAGCTTGAGGCTCGATCCGGCGACAAAGCCTTCGCTCTTGCTCTCTTCGCCGGCCTGGGCCGAGGCGGGGATCGTTGCAGCGATTGCAATGAATAGTGGACTGGCTTTCAGTGAGATCCTGAACAACGTGTAGCTCCTTTGGTGGATGAACTGGGTTTCTTATTGTGAAATCGCGAGTTGCTTGCCCCAGGCCCGACGCCTGTGGCGCGGGTTCTTGCGTGGCAAAAAAAAGCCGCTGAAGTCAGCGGCTTTAAGACAACTTGCTCCGGGGTTGAAAGCAGAGAAGTTGTCGAGGGAAACGAGTCGGTATCGCGGCTCAGCTGTCTTTTCGAGCGTCGCTCTGTTTTTGCTCAGCTGTGACTTTCTGGGCTTGCTGACTGTTTTGCTGCTGGGCGGCCTGAGCGATCTGGGCTTGTTCGGATGCGGCGGCGCGTGCGGCATTTCTGGCCACGAATCCCTGGGATTCCTCGGCCATGGCCATTGGCGCCACGAACAGAGAGGACAAAACAAAGGCGCTGGCGATACCCATACTGTTGGACATTTCTGAAGACCTTCTTGCAGAGCAAGTTCAATTCGGTGCGACAAAAATATAACCAGTGGGCTGCAGGAAAAAGAGCCGAACAGGATAAGGACTGTTACCAAAAAAACAACAGTGGACGCGAAGTTGTCGGCCCTGGCTGGCCAGCCAGGGCGTCATTGCGATGGGCGTGCGCTTCGTCGACGCCTGCGCCGGCAAGGCGGCTCCCACAGAACCCGAGAGCCCGAGAACCCGCGAGTCAGAGAGGCAGATACAGGCCGAAGGTATTGATGCCCCGGTCGCTGCGCACGAACACGTCGCCGCCGTGCATCAGGGCGATGGCCTTGACGATGGCCAGCCCCAGGCCATGGTTGGCGCCGCTGTTGCTGCGCGAGGCGTCGACCCGGTAGAAGCGCTCGAACAACCTGGGCAGGTGTTCACTGGCAATGCTCTGCCCCGGATTGCTCACGGCGATCGTCACCTGATGTTCCTGCACCTCGATCCGCACCCGGATCACTTCGCCCGCCGCCGTGTGCTGCACGGCATTGCTCAGCAGGTTGATCAGGGCCCGGCGCAGGTGGGCAATTTCGATGTGCACCTGGGCATCGCCCTGGACCTCGACCCGGACCTGGGCGTCTTCGAGGATGAAATCCAGGTAGTCCAGGGTGGTGGCCACTTCCGCCGCCAGGGAGGTGCTGGTGAGCTTGGTGGCCTTGCTGCCCTGGTCGGCGCTGGCCAGGAACAGCATATCGTTGACGATGGAGCGCAGCCGTTCCAGTTCTTCAAGGTTGGATTGCAGCACCTCGAAGTAATGCTCCGCCGAGCGGCCACGGGTCAGTGCCACCTGGGTCTGACCGATCAGGTTGGTCAGCGGCGAGCGCAGTTCATGGGCCACGTCGGCGTTGAACGATTCCAGGCGCGAGTAGGCCTGCTCGACCCGTTCCAGGGTGGAGTTGAAGGAGTTGACGAACTGGCTCAGCTCCGGTGGCAGGGGCGAGAGTTGCAGGCGCCCGGACAGCCGTGGCGGTGCCAGCCGCTGGGCCTCCTGGGACAGCTTGATCAGCGGCTTGAGGCCGATCCGCGCCACCCAGTAACCCAGGGCCGAGGCCAGCACGACGCCGACGATGGCCAGGCCGATCAGCGCCATCAGCAACTGGTGCTGGGTCTGGTGAACCGTGTCGGTCTCGATGGCGATCAGAAAGCGCAGGGGCGGGCGTTGTTCCTTGGCCGGCAACTGGCTGACCAGCACCTTCAACGGATAGGGATGGTCGCTCAGGTTCAGGTCGCGCATGCCCAACGGGCCTTCGGCGAATGCACGGATCTGCGGGTCCGGGTTGCCGTATTCATAACCGGGGTCGGCGCTCACCGCCCAGAAGCGGATGCGCCTGTCTTCCTCGCTGAGCAGCTTGAGCTTGGCGTTGATCTTGGCCCAGTGTTCCGGATTGCCGTAGCGGTTCAGGGCCGACTCCAGCACGCTGTAGCGCGCGTCCAGCTCGGCCTCCGGCAGCAGGCCCAGGCCCTTGTCCACCTGTTGATAAAGGGCGCCGCCAATCAGCAGGAAGATCAGCAGGGCCACCAGGGTGAACAGCCCGCTCAGGCGCAGGGCGATGGAGTTACTCGCCACTGCGGTTCTCCAGCACATAACCCATGCCGCGGATGGTGTGCAGCAGCTTGTGCTCGAAAGGTCCGTCGAGCTTGGCCCGCAGGCGCTTGATCGCCACTTCGACGACATTCGCGTCGCTGTCGAAATTGATGTCCCAGACCATCTCGGCAATCGAGGTCTTGGACAGGATCTCGCCCTGGCGCCGGGCCAGCACGCTGAGCAGGGAGAACTCCTTGGCGGTCAGGTCCAGACGGCTGCCACCGCGACTGGCCTTGCGGCTGATGAGATCGATCCACAGGTCGGCGATGCTGATCTGTACCGGCTCGTGACCACCGCTGCGGCGGGTCAGGGCCTGCAGGCGGGCCACCAGTTCAAGGAAGGAAAAGGGCTTGCCCAGGTAATCGTCGGCGCCATCGCGCAGGCCGCGGATCCGGTCCTCGACGCGCTCGCGGGCGGTGAGCATGATCACCGGGGTCTGCTTGCGCGCGCGCAGGGCCCGCAGCACGCCAAAGCCGTCGAGGCCGGGGAGCATGACATCCAGCACGATCACGGCGTAGTCGCTTTCCAGCGCCAGGTGCAGCCCCTCGATGCCATCCCGGGCCAGGTCAACGGTGTAACCCTGCTCGGTCAGTCCGCGATGCAGATAGTCCGCGGTTTTCTCTTCGTCTTCGATAATCAGAACGCGCATGACCCGCCTCAGGTGTTGGTGGCTGGCGAAAGAGCCGGCCGGGGCCGGTGGAACAGCCGCTCGAGCCACAAGTATATGACCGGCGTGGTGAACAGCGTCAGCGCCTGGCTCACCAGCAGGCCGCCGACCACGGCGATACCCAGGGGCTGGCGCAGCTCGGCGCCGGTGCCGTAGCCGAGCATCAGGGGCAGGGCGCCGAGCAAGGCGGCCAGGGTGGTCATGATGATCGGCCGGAACCGGGTGATGCAGGCCTGGTAGATCGCCTCCTCAGGAGGCAGGCCGCCGTTGCGCTGGGCTTCCAGGGCGAAGTCGATCATCAGGATGCCGTTCTTCTTGACGATGCCGATCAGCAGCACCAGGCCGATCAGCGCCATGATGGAAAAGTCCTGGCCACAGAGCCAGAGCATCAGCAAGGCGCCGAGCCCCGCCGAGGGCAGGGTGGAAATGATCGTCAGCGGATGCACGAAGCTTTCGTACAGCACCCCGAGAATGATGTACACGGCCACCAGCGCGGCGAGGATCAGGTACGGCTGGCTGGCCAGGGAGCTCTGGAAGGCCTGGGCCGCGCCCTGGAAGTTGCCGCTGATGGCCGCCGGCATGCCGATCTCGTTCTTGGCCTGTTCCAGCAGGATCACCGCGTCCCCCAGGGCCACGCCGGGGGCCAGGTTGAACGACAGGTTGGCGGCCGGGAACATGCCGTCGTGAGCGATCGACAACGGGCCGATGCTGGGCGCATCGAAACGCGCCAGGGCCGACAGCGGCACCATCTCCCCGGTCAACGGCGAGCGCAGGTAGAAGTAGTTGAGGCTCTCGGCCTTGCCCCGTTGCTGGGTGTCGAGTTCGAGGATCACGTTGTACTGGTTGATCTCGGTCTGGAACTCGTTGATCTGACGTTGGCCGAAGGCGTCGTACAGCGCCTGGTCGACATCGCTGGCGGTCAGGCCGAAGCGCGCGGCGGCGGTCCTGTCGATGTTGATATGGGTGATGCTGCCGCCCAGTTGCAGGTCGTTGGAGATGTCGCGGAACGCCGGGTTGCTGCGCAGTTTCTCGGTCAGGCGCTGGGTCCAGGTGGTCAGGGTCGGGCCGTCGTTGCTTTTCAGCACGTACTGGTACTGGGCGCGGCTGGGGCCCGAACTGAGGTTGATGTCCTGACCGGCTCGCAGGTAAAGGACGATACCGGGCACCTTCATCAGTTGCGGACGGATGCGGTCGATAAAGGCGCTGGCCGAGACATCCCGCTCGCTGCGCTTTTTCAGCGAGATCCAGAAGCGGCCGTTGGCGATGGTCTGGTTGCTGCCAGAGACGCCCACCGAATGGGAGAAGGCTTGCACCGCCGGGTCGGCGGCGACGATCTCGGCCAGCGCCTGGTGTTTCTTCACCATGTCCGGGTAGGAAATGTCCGCGGCGGCCTCGGTGGTTCCGAGCACGAAGCCGGTGTCCTGCACCGGGAAGAAGCCCTTGGGAATCAGGATGTAGCCGGCAATGGCCATGCTCAGGGTCAGGGCGAAAATCCCCAGCATCAGTTTCTGCCGGGCCAGGGCCCGGCGCAGGGCGCGCTCGTAGAGGGCCAGCAGACGCTCGCCGAAGCCTGGCTTGGCGTGGGCCGGGTGCACCGGGGCCCGCATGAACAGGGCGGCCAGGGTGGGCGCCAGGGTCAGCGATACCAGCACCGAAATCATGATGGTGGATGTCGCGGTCAGGGCGAACTCCTTGAACAGCCGGCCGACCACGCCGCCCATGAACAGCAGGGGAATGAACGCCGCCACCAGGGAGAAGCTGATGGACACCACGGTGAAGCCGATCTCGCCGCCCCCCTTGATCGCCGCCTCGCGCATGCCGTCGCCGGCTTCCAGATGGCGGTGGATGTTCTCCACCACCACGATGGCGTCGTCGACCACGAAGCCCACGGCGATGACGATGGCCACCAGGGTCAGGTTGTTCAGGCTGAAGCCCAGCACATACATCAGGGCGAAGCTGGCGGTCAGCGATACCCCCAGCACCGCGGAGACGATCAGGGTCGCCGACCACTGGCGCAGGAACAGCGCCATCACCGCCACCACCAGCAGCACCGCGATCAGCAGGGTGATCTCCACCTCGTGCAGCGAGGCGCGGATGGTCTGGGTGCGGTCCACCAGCACCTTGACCTGCACCGACGCCGGCAGCATCGCCTCAAGCCCCGGCAGGGCGGCCTGGATGCGGTCCACGGTGTCGACGATATTGGCCCCCGGCTGACGGGAGATCACCAGGTTGACCCCCGGCTGATCGCCGGACCAGGCCTGGACGTAGGCGTCTTCCGGGCCATTGACCACCCGGGCCACGTCCTGCAGGTGCACCGGTGCGCCGTTTTTGTAGGAAACGATCAGCTGAGCGTATTCCTCGGGATGAAACAGCTGGTCGTTGGTGGACAGGGTGGAAATGCTCGACTCGCCGTACAGCGCGCCCTTGGCCAGGTTGAGGCTGGTCTGCTGGATCGCCAGGCGGATGTCGGCCAGGGTCAGGCCGATGGCCGCCAGTTTGTCCGCCGCGGCCTGGATCCGGATCGCCGGGCGTTGCTGGCCGGTGATGTTGATCTGGCCGACGCCGTCGATCTGGCTGATCTGCCGGGCCAGCAGGGTTTCCGCGTAGTCGCTGAGCTCGGTGCCGGGCATCTGCGTCGAACTGATGCTGAGGATCAGCACCGGGCTGTCGGCCGGGTTGACCTTCCTCCAGGTGGGCAGGGTGGGCATGTCCTTGGGCAGTTTGCCAGCGGCGGTGTTGATCGCCGCCTGCACTTCCTGGGCGGCGGTGTCGATGCTCTTGTTCAGGGTGAACTGCAGGGTCAGCAGGGTCGAGCCCAGGGCGCTGCTGGAGGTCATCTGGGTCATGCCGGGGATGGCACTGAACTGCACTTCCAGGGGCGTGGCCACCGAGGACGCCATGGTGTCCGGGCTGGCCCCGGGCAGGGCCGCGGACACCTGGATGGTGGGGAACTCGGCTTCCGGCAGCGGCGCCACGGGCAGGCGCGGAAAGGCAACCGCCCCCAGCAGCACCAGGGCAAAGGTCAGCAGCACGGTGGCGACCGGATGGTCGACGCACCAGGCGGACAGGGAACCGTGCCCCTTCATGGCTTGGGCTCCCGGGCCGGCGCCGGCGGCGGGGCATTCAGCACCTGGACCTGGGAGCCGGGCTTGAGTCGCGACTGGCCGTCACTGACCAGCACATCCCCGGCCTGGACCCCGGAAATGATGTTCAGCTCGCTGTCTTGGTACAGCACCTGTACCGGCACGCTTTCCACCTGCTGGCTCTTGATCCGGAACACGAAGTGCTGGTCCAGGCCGCGCTGGACCACGGTGGGCGGCACGGTCAGCGCACCCCGGTCCAGCGCGGTCTGGATCTTCACGGTCACCAGTTGACCGGGCCAGAGCTTTTGCTGGGCGTTGTCGAATTCCGCCTTGGCGCGGATGGTGCCGGTGCCGGTGTTGATCTGGTTGTCGATCAGGCTCAGATGGCCATTGCCCAGCAGGGTGCCGGCGTTATTGCTGTCGGTGCCCAGGTAAGCCTGGACCGCCGCCGGGTCCTGGGCGCGAACCAGTTGCTGCAGGGTCGGCAGCATCTGCTGGGGCAGGGAGAACTCTACGGCGATGGGGTCGATCTGGGTCACCGAGAACAGGCCTTGCGCGTCGCTCACCCGCAGGAAGTTGCCTTCGTCCACGGTGCGAATGCCCACCCGGCCCGTGACGGGCGAGCGGATCTGGGTGTAGGACAGTTGGACCTGCGCGGCATCGATGGCGGCCTGATTGCCCTGGGCCGTGGCGTTGAGCTGATTGACCAGGGCCGCTTGCTGGTCGTAGGTCTGTTTCGAGACGCCGTCATCCACCGACAGCAGCTTGTAGCGCTTGAGGTTGACCTGCGCCACCTGCAACTGGGCCTGGTTCTGTGCCAGCTGGGCCTTGGCCTGATCCAGGTTGGCGCGGATCGAGCGGTCATCGAGGGTGGCCAGCAGGTCCCCGGCCTTGACCTGTTGTCCCTCCCTGACCAGCAATCGGGTGAGGATGCCATCCACCTGGGGACGGATGATCACGCTGTGCAGCGACAACACCGTACCGATGCCGCTGACGTAGCGCGGCACATCCTGCTGGAGCACCTGCACCGCTCGCACCGGAATGGCCGTGGGCGCGGCCAGCCTGGCGGTCGCCGGCTTGTTGAAAAACCAGGCCGCGCCAGCGGTGAGGCCCACCAGCAGCGCTGCGGTCACGACGGTTTTCTTGGCAATGGGCATAGAGGTAGAACGCCGGGGGCAATGGTGTCGAAAGGCTGGCCATGATCTGTTGACAGTTATAGTCCGGCAACCCGGTCAGCACCGTGACCGCCAGCTGTCAGCGCTGTCAGAAAAGTACAGCCCGACCGCCGTGCCCCAGGTCAAAGATCGCGGGCGCGCAGGTATACTGCCGGCCACTGCGGCCCGTTCCCTGGCGCGGATTATCTTTCTCCCCTGGAGCTTCCATGACTTGCCCTGCACAACCTGCTGCGGATGACGGCCTGAACGTCGATCCCGCGGCCGCCCCGGCCACTCCTGAAACCGAGGCCAAGGCGGCGATTCCGGCGTTCAAGTTTCCTTTCAAGCCGTCCGAGTTCGCGCCGGCCAAGAATGCCCAGCAGCCCTGGTACAAGAACGGTGCCAGCAACGGCCACACCAAGACCCCCGGCGCAGCGCCGCCCGGCACCCGTCGCTCCATGGGCAAACGTTGAGATCGCCGACAATCGCAGACATTGCCCTTATTTGCGCTTTTTAATCGCAGTGATGGCTAATTGCTTTAAACCTGAGCTGGATCAGTATTTGTGGCATCAGTGCGCTTAGAGTCAGCAGCCCTGCCGACTCCACCTAACAAATACGAGCGCGCTTCCCATGAAGATCAACCTGCCGGTTACTGGGCGAAACGTGGACTTTGCCCCTGATGCGAACATACTTTCGACCACCGATCTGACCAGCGCGATCACCTACGCCAATCCTGATTTCATCAAGATCAGCGGCTACACCCGTGAGGAACTGCTGGGGTCGCCGCATAACCTGCTGCGTCACCCGGACATGCCCCCGGCGGCCTTCGGCCATATGTGGCGCACGCTCAAGCGCGGCCGCTCGTGGATGGGCATGGTCAAGAACCGTTGCAAGAACGGTGACCACTACTGGGTCAGCGCCTACGTCACCCCGGTGACGCGTGACGGTCAGGCGGTGGAATACCAATCGGTGCGCACCAAGCCCAGCCCGCAACAGATCGCCGCCGCGGAGCGGGCCTATGCCCGACTCAGGGAGGGCGGGCCTTCATGGTGGAGCCTGCTGCCGGTCATGAGCCTGCGCTTGCGCCTGTGGGCCGCCATCAGCGCCGGTTTTATCGGCAGCTTCGGGGTTTCAGCGTGGCTGCTGCCCGAGTCCTGGATGCTCCAGGGCACGGTGATGGCCATGGGCTGGTGCCTGAGTCTGCTGGCGGTCGGTGTGCAAATGCGCCCGCTGGACCGCCTGGCCGAGCGCGCCCGGCAGATCGGCGACAACCCACTGAGCCAGGGTATCTACACCGGTCGTGCGGACGAATTCGGACGTATCGAGTTCGCCCTGCAGATGCTCGAAGCCCAGGTAGGAGCCGTGGTGGGGCGGATTGGCGATGCCTCCCAGCGCCTGGCCGGGCATGCCGCGGAGCTGGTGGAGCATCTGCACAGCAGCCATAACAGCACCCTGGAACAGCAGGCGGAAACCGATCAGGTGGCCGCGGCCATTCACCAGATGGCCGCCAGCGTGGCCGAGGTCGCCACCCATGCCCAGCAGGCCTCGGTGGCGGCGGATCAGGCGGAAAGCGAAACCCGCGAGGGGCATCAACTGGTGGGCGAAAGCCGCAGCGCGGTGTTGCGCCTGGCCAGCGAGCTGGAGCGGGCCACCGAGGTCATCCATCAACTGGAAGGCCACAGCTCGGATATTTCCGGGGTGCTGGAGGTGATTCGCAGCATTGCCGAACAGACCAACCTGCTGGCCCTGAATGCGGCCATCGAGGCGGCGCGGGCCGGCGAGCAGGGACGCGGCTTTGCCGTGGTGGCCGATGAGGTGCGCGGGCTGGCCCAGCGGACCCAGGACTCCACCAACGAGATCCAGCGCATGATCAGCACCCTGCAAAATGCGGCGCGCCATGCGGTGGAGGCCATGCAGCACAGCAGTGCGCATGTGGAAAGCAGCGTCGATCAGGCCCAGCGCGCGGCGGTGGCCCTGGACGGCATCAGCCAGCGGGTCAACCAGATCACCGAGATGAGCCTGCAGATTGCAGCGGCAGTGGAAGAGCAGAGCGCGGTCAGCGAGGACATCAACCGCAACATCATGGGCATTCGCAATGCCTGCGAGGTGACGGTCAGCGCCGGCCAGCTCAGCCACGTCAATTCAGGTGATGTGGCCGGGCTGGCGGGGGACCTGCGCCAACTGGCCCAGGAGTTCTGGCATAAGCGTGGATAGGCCGCCGCGCTGGGCGGCGGCCAGCCGGCGCCGCCGGCTCAGGCGGCGCGCAGGGAGATGAAGGCGTAGTCCACGCCGGCAGTGCTGACCACCTGGGCCCCGGCGGCCAGGACCTGGCTGGCGATGTCGTCGCCGGACAGGTGAAAGCGCCACGGCTGGCTCGCGGTCTGCGGGGGAGCGGCGCGGACCTGGTCGATGGCGGCGGCCAGGGCGTTCATGTCGGGCAGATAGGCAGTGAAACCGTCGCCCTTGAGGGCCGTGGTGCGAATGCCCAGCAGGGCGCAGATGGCTTCCTTGGTGTGGATATCGTCGCGGTCGGCCTGGCGCGAGCGCGCGATCAGTTCCGCCAGCTCCTGGTCCACCAGTTCACCCCCGAGGATCAGTTGCGGGCCCTGTTCCCATGAATGCGGCGGGCAGTCCTTGGCCAGCGGATTGAGCGGAATGTGTGGATTGATTTCCATCGGATAGATGCGACACACCAGCGGTCGCCGCTCATAGATGCGACAGCGCGACTCTTCGTCAAGATTCCGGCAGGGGCCGACGTTGTAGGCGGCAAAGGTGATCGCCACGTAGGCTTCGGTACTGCCACTGGTGATCCGGCAGGAACGGCGTTCGGCGTGTTCGCGCTGTTGCGCCGGCAGCCCCAGGCCATTGCCGAGAAAGGCCTCCACCAGAACGATCACCTGACCGCCGTCAGCCGCCCAGGCCCGGGCTTCCGTGAGGGTCAGGGGCACGTGGTGATCGGTGCAGCACTTGCCGCAACCAACGCAGGAAAACTGGGTGTTCATGGATCGGGGAACCCTTCTGGGGCGATGGGGATCGCGTCGAAAAAAACACGTCGACGCGGCTGGAGCAGGGGCCAAGCAAGTTGCACGCCACCCGCCGCGGCTGGCGGGGTGGGGCGGGTCGGTCGCTGCTCAGGAGCCCCGGGGCACCCGTTCGCGACGCAGGATCTGCATGCCGGCGCTTTCATACAAACGACGGGCTCGCCGGTTGTCTTCCAGAACCCGGAGATCGACAAAGCCTTCCCGGCGTTCGGCGAACATCACGAAGGCCTGCTCCAGGAGGGCCCTTCCCACCCCCTGGCCACGGGCGCGGGGATGCACCACCAGATCCTTGATGTAGGCGCTGGTCCAGCATTGGGCGACGCCGATCAGGCCGTCGGCATCACGGGCCAGCAGACAGAGTTGTGGATCGTATTCGGCATCGCTTTCGAAGCACTGGCGCCAGCGGTCCAGCGTCGGCACGCTGCCGCCGCCATCCTGGTAGCCCAGGTGCATCAGCTGATGCACCTGGGCGGCCAGCTCGGGCTGGTAGTGCAGCAGGGTGACGCCGGGCGGCCACTGCGGGGCGGCCTGCGCACGGGTGAGATCGCGGCGCAGCAGCAGGCAGTGGATCTCGCTCATGGTTCAGGCCGCCTGGCTGGCGATGGTTTTGGCGGCGTCGATCAGGCAGCGGGTCAGTTCTGGCGAAGAGAACTTGGTGAGTACCGCATTGGCCCCGGCCTGACGCGCTTTTTCACTGTTCATCGCGCTGTCCAGGGAGGTGTGCAGCAGCACGTAGAGGTGAGCGAAGTCCGGGGTTTCCCGCAGGGTCCGGGTCAGGGCGTAGCCGTCCATTTCCGACATCTCGATGTCCGAGACGATCAGGTTGATCTCGTTGGCCGTGCCCTGCAGTTCCAGCAGGCAGTCGATGGCCTCCTTGGCACTGCGGGCGGTGTGGCATTGCAGGCCGAGGTTGCGCAGGGTGTGCACCGATTGCTGCAGCGCCACCTGACTGTCGTCCACCACCAGGATCCGCGCGTTGCCCAGGGCTTCGGCGTCTTCCATGCTCAGTTCGGTGGGCGCCATCTCGATCTGCGCCGGGGCAATGCCGTGGATCACCTTCTCGATGTCCAGCACCTGCACCAGGGTGCCGTCCACCTGGGTCACGCCGGTGATGTAGGACTTGATACCGCCGGAGCCAAAGGGTGGCGGGCGGATATCAGTGGTCAGGCAATGCACGATCTTGCTCACGGCCTGCACGTGCAGACCCTGCTTGGAGCGGCTGACGTCGGTGACGATCAGGCAGCCGCTGTCGGGGTCGGCCAGAGGGCGCTCGCCAATGGCCCGGCTGAGGTCGATCACCGACAGCGAGTTGCCGCGCAGGGTGGCGATGCCTTTCACATGGGGGTGGGATTCCGGCAGCTTGGTCAGCGGCGGGCAGGGAATGATTTCACTGACTTTAAGCAGGTTGATTGCCATCAGCTTGCCGCTGCGCAAGGTAAACAGCAGAAGCGAAAGCGAATCTGCGCGGGCTTTGTTGGAGGACATAAAAACCTTCTCTGAAAAAGTTGGCGTGTGGCTCGACCCACGGAGCACCATTGATAACGGGTTATCGACGTGTTCAGGGCAGGCTTTAGCGGTGTTCCTGCTTTCCGTCGGCGCTGCTGCCTTCGCCGGTCAGCCGGCGAAGGCAGCGGGGCGTGGCGTTCTGCCGATGCTGGCGTTTAGCGCAGGCCCAGGCGTTTGGCCAGACGGCTGAGGTTGGCTCTGTCCAAGCCTAGCTCACGGGCGGCACTGGCCCAGTTGTGCTGGTGCCGTTCCAGGCAGGCGTTGATCAGCTGGCGTTGATAGTGCTCGGTGGCCTGGCGCAGGTCGCCTTCGAGGGGCGCTGGCGCCAGGCTTTCCAGGGCCGGGGCGAGGACGCCGGGCGCTTTTTCGCCGAGCCCGGGCAGGTCGAGGTCGGCTGCATCCAGGCTGAGAATTTTCGGGCGTTCGCGGCAGTTGCCCAGGGCCTTGAGGGCGCTGCGGCCGATCAGGTGCTCCAGCTCGCGAACGTTGCCCGGCCAGTTGTAGCCCAGCAGCGCCTGCTGCGCGTCGGCACTGAGCCGCAGACTGCCCAGGCCCATGCGCGAACGGTTCTGCTCCAGGAAGTAGCCGCTGAGCAGCAGCACGTCGCGACCCCGGTCGCGCAGGGCCGGCACTCGCAGCGGGTAGACGCTGAGGCGGTGGTAGAAGTCGGCACGGTAGCGCCCGCTGCGCACTTCTTCGGCCAGGTCGCGGTTGGTGGCGGCGATCAGGCGCACGTCCACCTGATGCTCCTTGTCCGAACCCAGGCGCTGCAACTGTCCGCTTTGCAAGACCCGCAGCAGTTTGGCCTGGACCGAGAGCGACAGTTCGCCCACCTCATCGAGAAACAGCGTGCCGCCATTGGCCAGCTCGAATTTGCCCCGCCGATCCTGGGTGGCTCCGGTGAAGGCGCCGCGCACATGGCCGAACAGTTCGCTTTCCACCAGGGTGTCGGGCAGGGCCGCGCAGTTGAGGCTGATGATCGGCTGTTCGGCCCGGGGCGAGGCGGCGTGAATGGCCTGGGCCACCAACTCCTTGCCGACGCCGGTTTCACCGGTGATCAGCACCGTCAGGTCGCTGCCGCCCACCAGGCTGATTTCTTCCAGCAGGCGCTTGTGGGCCTTGCTCTGGCCGATCATTTCGCGGTGCTGTCCGCTGGCCTGGCGATAGACTTCGGCCCGTTGATGCTCGTTTTCGGCCCGCAGAGCCAGGCGTTCGATACGCTCGGCGGCACTGACCGTGGCCGCGGCGAGGCTGGCGAAGGCTTGCAGGGCGTCCAGTTCGATGGGCTCGAAGCGCTGCGGGTCCAGGGCATCGAGGGTCAGCAGGCCCCAGGGGCGCTCATCGACGAACAGCGGGCAGCCCATGCAGTCATGGACTTCCAGGTGGTCGTCAAGACCTTCCACCAGACCGTCATAGGGATCGGGCAGCTCACTGTCGCTGGCAAAGCGGGTCGGGCCCGGGCTGGCGAGCAGGGCGGCAAAGCGTGGGTGCTCGCTCACCTTGAAGCGGCGGCCCAGGGTATCGGTGCTCAAGCCGTCCACCGCCAGCGGCACCAGCCATTCGCCATCCAGGCGCAGCAGCGCCGCGGCATCGCAGGGCAGCAGGGCGCGCAAGGCTTCCAGCAGGCGGCGGTAACGTTCGCCCTCGGGCAGTTCCCGGGACAGGTCGGTCACCAGGGGGAGCAGGGTCGTGAGCAGGGATTTTGCGGTCATAATGACTCCGTCTAGTCTTAATGACTATAAGTACATTGCTGTCTTTATGACTAACTTAATTTTAAGTTATTGATTTATAACGATTTTAATCTTGGCATGAAAACTGACTGGATAAGGGAAACCTGCAAGCAGTCATAAAGTCCAGGAGTTGTCCTTATGCTAAGCGTTCAAGATCGCGCCATCATCAAAGCCACTGTGCCCCTGCTGGAAAGCGGTGGCGAAGCCCTGATTACCCATTTCTACCGGATGATGCTGTCCGAGTACCCCGAAGTTCGCCCGCTGTTCAACCAGGCACATCAGGCCAGCGGCGATCAGCCCCGCGCCCTGGCCAACGGGGTACTGATGTATGCCCGGCACATCGACCAGTTGGATCAACTGGGGGATCTGGTGGCCAAGATCATCAACAAGCATGTGGCCCTGCAGATCCTGCCGGAGCATTACCCCATTGTGGGGGGCTGCCTGTTGCGGGCCATTTCCGAAGTGCTGGGCAGCGAGATTGCCACTCCTGAAGTGATCGATGCCTGGGGCGCGGCCTATAACCAGTTGGCGGATATCCTGATCGGTGCCGAGGCGGCGATCTACGACCAGAAGGCCCAGGCTCCGGGCGGCTGGCGTGGCGCGCGGGCATTCGAGCTGGTGCAGAAGGTGCAGGAGAGCGCGGAAATCACCTCGTTGTATTTCGCGCCGCTGGATCAGGGGCCGATCCTCGCCGCCGAGCCGGGTCAGTACATCGGCTTGCAGCTGTTCATCGACGGTCAGGAGGTGCGGCGCAACTACTCGCTGTCGGCACTTTCCAACCAGGGGCAGTACCGCATCAGCGTCAAGCGCGAACCCGGGGGAGTGGCCTCCAACTACCTGCATGACCAATGCCCGGTGGGCACCCGCATCATGCTGTTCCCGCCTGCCGGCGAGTTCACCCTGGCGGCAAGCACCAAACCGCTGGTCCTGATCAGTGGCGGCGTGGGCATCACCCCGACCCTGCCGATGCTGGAGGCGGCGCTGGCCACGGAGCGTCCGGTGCATTTCATCCACTGCGCGCGCAACGGCCAGGTGCATGCGTTCCGTCACTGGGTCGACGAACTGGCCCAGCGTTATCCACAGCTCAAGCGCTTCTACTGCTATGCCGAGGACGACGGTGTCAGCCCGGCGGCAGACCAACTGGGGCTGCTGACCCGGGAGCAGTTGGCCGACTGGTTGCCGCAGGAGCGAGATCTGGATGCCTACTTCCTCGGGCCCAAGGGATTCATGGCGGCCATCAAGCGCCACCTCAAGGCCCTGGGCATTCCCGAGCAACAGAGCCGGTATGAGTTCTTCGGCCCGGCGGCGGCCCTGGAATAACCCGGCCGGCTCCTGCGCAACCCGGCCCCGCAACGGGGCCGGGTTGTTAATCCTTGCTTAACCTGCCTGTCGTTAATTCCCCTCGATGCCGGGATGGCGCTGCCATCCCGGCCTTTTCGTTCGTGTGTCCCCCTGGCCCGTAAACCTTGGGTGTTGCCTTCGATGCAGTGCATTCAAAGGTCATGATCAGCGTGTAGACTTCCGGGCACCCGATGGCAATCAGATCAACTTCGCAATTCAACCCGCGGGCTGGCGTGACCAGCACGGCTACGCCGGTTGAGCAGACAACAGAAAAAGGAATAGGGATGAGTGACGACAGACTGCGTTTAGGGCGTGAACGGCGCTTCCTGGTGCTGCTGGGGATTATCTGCCTGGCGCTGATCGGCGGGGCCCTGTACATGCAGGTGGTGCTGGGCGAGGCGCCTTGCCCGCTGTGTATCCTGCAGCGCTATGCCTTGCTGCTGATCGCTCTGTTCGCCTTCATCGGGGCGGCCCTGAGCTCGCGACGTGGGGTGACCGTGATGGAGACCCTGGTGGTCATCAGTGCCATCGCCGGTGCCGGGGTGGCCGGGCACCATGTGTACACCCAGTTCTACCCGGCGGTGAGCTGCGGCATCGATGTGCTGCAGCCCTTTGTCGACAGCCTGCCGCTGGCGAGCATCTTTCCCCTGGTCTTCCAGGTCGACGGTTTCTGCTCCACGCCGTATCCGCCGATCCTTGGCCTGTCCCTGGCGCAATGGGCGCTGCTGGCGTTCGTGCTGACGGTGATCCTGGTGCCCCTGGGCGTCGTTCGCAATCGCAAGAAAACCTACTGATTCATCCGGAAAAGCCCCGGTCCCTCAACAGGGGCCGGGGCTTTTTCATGTCGTTCATCCGGCTGTTGAAAAGTCCGTGATTTGCGGCAAGTGAGGGGGCGGTAAAAGTGCGACATGTTGTCACACTGTCGCGGTCGCACAGGGGCGGAGGGAGGCCGGCAACAGACTGCATATCGGGTAATCGGTTCCCCTGAAGTCTGTCACTTTGTGTAAATCCCCAGGCTGGGTTAAATCCATAGCCTGCTATCTATACATCTCTTCACAAAGCCCGTTTTACAAGGGTTGAAGCCCTATCCAAGGCGGCTTTCAGCCGCTCGTTCGGCCTGTTGAAAGGGGGCGCTGGAAGTCCCTTTTGGGGCTTTTTGTTGAGAATAAAAATCGATATCATTCCGATCCTTCGCAATAATCGTGAGGGATTGTTGCGCCGGGGGATAAAAATTATTTCGGGATAAGACATGGTTTATAAAACGCGACATATCTACAATCGCCCGCACTGAATTTCCGACGCTGCTCATCCCTGAGCACACGAGGACGGTCGAGGGGCGGATTGAGCGCTCCGTGCGACTGCGGGTGTCGGCGCCTTCCAAACTTCCGCACCAAATGGAATTGGTCTGTAACAAGGCCTTTGACCACGAGATCGAATAAGAACCACTGCTAGCCCGGGATGTGTCGTTGAGCGTTTAACGCAACGGGCAGGCCCTTATTCAATTGAAGAAAAATGCCAACCCTTGGCAGGGTGAAGTGTTGGCGATCAAAACCCAACTGCATTGCGCAAGCTGCTTTAGAGGTCGTGAGATGAGTAAAAACAGGTACCCCAGATTACTAGGCTTATTGCCGCTGCTCGGCATGTTAATGCTGGGAGGCTGCAAATGGACCTTGCTTGATCCCAAAGGTCAGGTTGGTCTGGATGAACGAAACCTGATCATCACGGCAACCATCCTGATGCTGCTGGTGGTTGTGCCGGTCATCATCATGACCTTCGCCTTCGCCTGGAAATACCGCGCCTCGAACAAGGACGCGACCTACGCGCCCAAGTGGTCCCACTCCACCAAGATCGAGATCGCGGTGTGGCTGGTTCCGGTGCTGATCATCATTGCCCTGGGTTATGTCACCTACAAGTCGACCCACGCCCTGGACCCGTACCGTCCGCTGGAGTCCGACGCCAAGCCTGTGACCATCGAAGTGGTCGCCATGGACTGGAAGTGGCTGTTCATCTACCCCGACCAAGGCATCGCCACCGTCAACAAGATCGTGTTCCCGGCCCATACCCCGGTGAACTTCCGCGTCACCTCCGACACCGTGATGAACTCGTTCTTCATCCCGGGCCTGGGCGGCCAGATCTACGCAATGGCGGGCATGACCACCAAGCTGCACCTGATTGCCAACCAGAACACCGAACTTGAAGGGATCTCCGCCAACTACAGCGGCGCGGGTTTCACCGGCATGAAGTTCAAAGCGATCGCTACCAGTCAGGAAGATTTCGACGCCTGGGTAAACGAAGTCAAAAAGGCACCTAAACAGCTGGACACCGCTGAATACGAAGCCCTTTCCAAGCCGAGCCAGAACAATCCTGTCGAGCTCTACTCCGCCTACGCGCCGAACCTGTTCCAGACCGTCATCGACAAGTATGAAGGCATGAAACCGGGCAAGCCGCTCAAGCACGAGAAGAAAGAAAAGGAAGTGGCCGCAACCGAAGGGATGGACGTGAGTTCGCATTCAGCTGCCGGGGCAGAGGAGTAAACGATGTTTGGTAAATTAAGTCTGGAAGCGATACCGTTCCACGAGCCGATCGTCATGGTGACCGTTGCCATGATCCTGCTCGGTGGTGTGGCGCTGTTCGCGGCAATCACCTACTTCAAGAAGTGGACCTACCTGTGGACCGAGTGGCTGACGTCCGTCGACCACAAGAAAATCGGTGTGATGTACATCATCGTCGCCATGGTCATGCTCCTGCGTGGCTTCGCCGACGCCATCATGATGCGTACCCAGCTGGCCATGGCCACCGAGGGTTCGCCTGGCTACCTGCCACCTGAACACTATGACCAGATCTTCACCGCCCACGGTGTGATCATGATCATCTTCATGGCGATGCCATTCTTCACCGGCCTGATGAACCTTGTCGTGCCGCTGCAGATCGGCGCGCGTGACGTGGCCTATCCGTTCCTCAACTCCCTGAGCTTCTGGCTGCTGGTATCGGGCGTGGTGCTGATCAACCTGTCCCTGGGCGTCGGCGAATTCGCCAAGACCGGCTGGGTTGCCTATCCGCCGCTGTCGGGCCTGCAATACAGCCCGGGCGTGGGTGTGGACTACTACATCTGGGCGCTGCAGCTATCGGGTCTGGGGACAACGCTGACGGGGGTCAACTTCCTGGCCACCGTGCTGAAAATGCGTACCCCTGGCATGAAGATGATGGACATGCCGATCTTCACCTGGACCTGCACCTGGGCCAACGTGCTGATCGTGGCTTCGTTCCCGATCCTCACCGCCACCCTGGCACTGCTGACGCTTGACCGTTACATGGATTTCCACATTTTCACCAATGAACTTGGTGGCAATCCAATGATGTACGTGAACCTGTTCTGGGCCTGGGGTCACCCCGAGGTGTACATCCTGATCCTGCCGGCGTTCGGTATCTTCTCCGAAGTGATCTCGACCTTCTCGGGCAAGCGCCTGTTCGGTCACCACTCGATGATCTACGCTTCCGGCGCGATCTCGATCCTGGGCTTCATGGTTTGGCTGCACCACTTCTTCACCATGGGTTCGGGTGCCAGCGTCAACGCCTTCTTCGGCCTGGCGACCATGCTGATCTCGATCCCGACCGGGGTGAAGCTGTTCAACTGGCTGTTCACCATCTACCACGGCCGTCTGCGCATCACCAGCCAGGTTCTGTGGACCCTGGGCTTCATGGTGACCTTCGCCATCGGCGGCATGACCGGCGTACTGCTGGCCATTCCGGGTGCGGACTTCGTCCTGCACAACAGCCTGTTCGTGATCGCTCACTTCCACAACGTGATCATCGGCGGCGCGGTGTTCGGCTACATCGCCGGCTTCAGCTTCTACTTCCCGAAAGCCTTCGGCTTCAAGCTGCATGAAGGTTGGGGCAAGGCTGCCTTCTGGTTCTGGATCTCGGGCTTCTTCGTCGCCTTCATGCCGCTCTACGCACTGGGCTTCATGGGCATGACCCGTCGTCTGAACGCCACCACCAACCCTGAGTGGGTGCCATACCTGTACGTGGCCATGGTGGGTGCACTGATGATCGCCGTGGGCATCGCCTGCCAGCTGATCCAGCTGTACGTCAGCGTGCGTGACCGCAAGCAGAACATGTGTGTGTCCGGCGACCCTTGGAACGCCCACACCCTGGAATGGTCGACCTCGTCGCCACCACCGTTCTACAACTTCGCGGTACTGCCGAAAGCCGAAGGCATCGACCCGTTCACCGAAGCCAAGGAAAACGGTACTGCCTACGCGCAGCCTGGCCGCTACCAGCCGATCCACATGCCTAACAACACCGCTACCGGTGTGGTCATGGGGGCTCTGCTGACCGTGTTCGGTTTCGCCATGATCTGGCACATCTGGTGGCTGGCCATCGCAAGCCTGGCCGGCACCGTGATCTATTTCGCGATCCACGCTGCCCGTGATGATCAAGGCTACATGGTGCCGGTCGAGACGATCGAACGCATCGAAGCCGAGCAGCACAAGCGTCTGGTATCGGAGAACAAGATCCCGGCTACCCGTGTTGAAACCTCGTTGGAACAGGCTTAATCCATGTCGAACTTAGTGACCAATGCTGGACACGCCCATGTCGATGACCATGGGCACGATGACCATCACCACGACTCGGGCGAGATGACCGTATTCGGTTTCTGGCTCTACCTGATGACCGACTGCATTCTGTTTGCGTCGATCTTCGCGGTATACGCGGTACTGGTTAACAACGTAGCGGGTGGCCCGTCGGGCCACGACATCTTCGAACTGCCTTACGTACTGGGCGAAACCGCTCTGCTGCTGTTCAGTTCGATCACCTACGGCTTCGCCATGCTGGCGTTCTTCCGGGGCAACAAGAAGCAGGTACTGGGCTGGCTGGCCATGACCTTCCTGTTCGGCCTGGGCTTCATCGGCATGGAGATCAACGAGTTCCACCTGCTGATCTCCGAAGGCTACGGCCCTAGCCGTTCCGGCTTCCTGTCCGGGTTCTTCACCCTGGTCGGCACCCACGGTCTGCACGTGACCAGCGGTCTGATCTGGATGGCGATCATGATGTACCAGGTGCAGAAAAACGGCCTGACGGCGACCAACAAGACCCGTCTGAGCTGCCTGAGCCTGTTCTGGCACTTCCTGGACGTGGTGTGGATCTGCGTATTCACCGTTGTTTACCTGATGGGGACTATGTAAATGGCCAACACACACTCCCACGACGAAGCCGGTCACGGCAGCGTCAAGTCCTACGCCATCGGCTTCATGCTGTCGGTCATCCTGACACTGATCCCGTTCGGCCTGGTGATGTACCCGTCGCTGCCCAAAGACGTGACCCTGTGGATCGTCCTGGCGTTCGCGGTCATCCAGGTGATCGTTCACCTGGTGTACTTCCTCCATCTGGACCGTTCCGCGGCGCAGCGTAACAACGTCATCGCGTTTATCTTCGCGGCGCTGGTCATTGTTCTGCTGGTTGGTCTGTCGTTGTGGATCATGTTCAGCATCCACACCGTCATGATGGCCAAGTGAGGTAAACCCGATGTCGCTCAAGCACTTTATCCAAATCACCAAACCGGGGATCATTTTCGGTAACGTGCTTTCTGTGGCAGGCGGGTTTTTCCTGGCCTCGAAAGGGCATGTCGATCTGGCCATTTTCCTGGCCGCCATGATCGGCACCTCGCTGGTGGTAGCGTCCGGTTGCGTGTTCAACAACTGCATCGACCGTGACATCGACCTGAAGATGGAGCGCACCAAGAACCGCGTGCTGGTCCAGGGCCTGATCTCCCTGGAAGTGGCCCTGGTCTATGCCTCCCTCCTCGGGATCGCCGGCGTCGCCCTGCTGTACTACGTGGCCAACCCGTTGGCCGCGTTGTTCGCGGTAATCGGCTTTGTCATCTACGTCGGCCTCTACAGCCTGTACCTCAAGCGCAAGTCGGTTCACGGCACGCTGGTGGGCAGTCTGTCCGGGGCCATGCCGCCGGTGATCGGTTATGTGGCCGTGAGCAACAGCTTCGACATGGCCGCGCTGACCCTGCTGGTGATGTTCAGCCTGTGGCAGATGCCGCATTCCTACGCCATCGCGATCTTCCGCTTCAACGATTACCTGGCCGCATCGATTCCGGTGCTGCCGGTGAAGCGCGGCATTCGCGTGGCCAAGAAGCACATCCTGCTCTACATCCTGGCGTTCCTGGTGGCGACCCTGATGCTGACCTTCAGCGGTTACGCCGGCATGAGCTACCTGGCGGTAGCGGCGGCGATGGGCATGTACTGGTTGTACATGGCCTGGACCGGCTACAAGGCGGTGGATGACACCGTGTGGGCGCGCAAGCTGTTCGTGTTCTCGATCTTCACCATCACCGCGCTGAGCGTGATGATGTCGGTGGATTTCAAGGCCCCGACCGAGCTGTTGCTGACCTACGCGCACTAAGCTGTCCAGGCCACAGAAAAGCCCCGCCTTCGTAAGACGCGCGGGGCTTTTTTTATCCGCTGGCGCGACGGTCACATCATTTAAAGCTTTTCGGTCCGAAGGCTCCACCTGGCCGGGTAAAATGCGCCGCTCGTGGATGAACCTGAGTGGATGCAATGCAAAGCCGTATTGAAATGAACGACAGCCAGGAGCGTTACGGCGCGGTCAGTCGTGGGTTGCACTGGGCCATGGCGCTGGCCTTTGCCTGGATCTATTGCTCGACCGCCGCCCATTACCTGCTGGAGGATTCGGCACTGGACAAGTTCCTCTGGCCGACCCACAAGCAAGTCGGGCTGCTATTGATGGGGCTGTTGCTGGTGCGGCTGTTCTGGAGCCTGCTGAACCGGCATCGTCGGCCGCCGAGCCTGAACCTGGCCGCGCGCCTGGGGCATGGGCTGCTGTATGCCGGGATGTTCGCCATCCCGTTTCTCGGGCTGCTGCGCCAGTACGGTTCCGGACGAGCGTTTTCCGCCTTCGGGCTGCCGGTGATGAGTGGCTTTGAAGGGCCGAAGATCCAGTGGATGACCGACCTGGGCAACAGCTTCCATAGCCTCCTGGGCTGGACCTTGCTGGTTCTGATCGTCGGTCATGTGGCAGCGGTGATCCTGCACTGCGTCAAAGGCCAGGGGCATATCCTGCGGCGCATGGCCGGTAGCACGACCTCGGCTTGAGGTATCGTCGGAGCAGAGAAAACCCCGTCTTCGAGAGAAGGGCGGGGTTTTTTATTTAGAACCTATTGATGGGAGATCAGGATGATATTCAGTGCCAGATCATTTTGTCTGGTTGCTGCTCATGTATCTCTTGAACAGTGATCTTGCGCCGTAAGCGGGCAAGATATTGAAGAGTGCAAAAAACACTTTTATCGCAATCTGAAAAAAGATCATGTTGAGGATGTCGCTGTTCTTCATCAATCCATAGAAGGCGATATAGCAAAACAGGAAGCTGTCGATAATGACCGCGAAGAAGGTGCTGAGGAATATTCGCAAGAACAAAAATCTGGAATTTGTCAGCTCTTTTATCTTGCACAGCAAGTATGAGTTTATGTTTTCAGAAACAAGGAATGAAACAGAGGAGGCTACCAGTACGGATGACACCTGAATGATCACTTCATTGTAGGGCGTTTCAAGCTTCCAGCCTGGCATCCCTGGCAGGAAGGTCGAGCCGTAGAGCAGGATGAAAACCGTGGATGTGCTAGCAAATGCAAAGAAAATGGCTCTTCTGGCTAACCGAAGTCCAAAGTTTTCGTTTAACAAGTCGACGATCAAAAAAGTAATGGAGTAAAGGAAGGTGCCAGGAGTAATGATGATGTCCAGCGACTCCAGATAAATGGGTTTTGTCGCTGCAATACTGGTGAATATATAAAATGTGACGAGCAACAAGTTTAGGATTATATAAATCATCCATGAGTTCTCATGGCGATCGTTCAGGTCGTATGCGGTCAGCGTGTCTCCCTGGGAATAGAGCTTTCGATACAGATTCTTGATTTCCGTTTTGTTCAGGTTATCCATTATTTCACTGTTCAGTACCTCTCTTAGCTTGATTCTGATGACCTTGCCTGTAGCAATGATCATGATTACGGCAAGTTTTTTATTGTTCTCGAAACCCAGAAGTTTGTATTTGCTGTTTTCGATTTCGCTTTCATGGACAGTCATTGAACCGCTCCTCAATGATATCGCCCACTACAATCATGCGATCTGAGTCGGGACAAACATCATTCAAGATGAGCAGCCTGCCTGTCAGTTTGTCGTAAGCCAGTTTTTCTTTGTCGTCGGTCGAGGAGCCCTTTTGTACGATCAACAGATCGCCGGGTTCATTCATTCCGTTGATTTCGTTCTCCAGCAGCACCGCTATCAGGTTGTAGGAAGTGCCGAAGTAGTAAGTCAATGGATAGAGCGTCGCCAGTTCCCCAATGCGTTTGTCCATGTTGGCCATCAGCAGGCTCTCCTTGATGATCGGAACGGCCGCCGGGTTCATGTTTCCTTGAGGGGAGATGCTGCTCTCGATGATCTCCTTTTCTTCAAAGTCGACAGTCTCTATTTCTTCGTAGGAGACGCCGAAAAAGTCAGAGATTTTTCGAATGGTGGACTGCTGTACGTTGGTGACCTTGCCTTCCAGAATGTTGTAAATGGTCGTTCTGGTCAGCCCACTGGCGTTGCACAAAGACAGTTGTGTCTCACCACGGCTTTTTATCAAGTACTTGATGTTGCTTTTTAAATGCTCGGTTCTTTCTCTTTTATGCATCAGATACTCACCACTTCCTTTTGGCCGTAACCCATTGAATCTTTGCAAGTTATAGAGCCGTATCAGGCATTCAGTCGCCCGACGCCGAGACGAGATCGGCCAGATCAATGCGGTAGATGTATGTCGGATTTTTCGAAGTCTGTACCAACCTGTGCTCCTTTAGCCGGACTGCCTCCATCCTGGGGGCTTTCGCAGTCGGTTTCTTGAGTGATCCTGCCTTTGGCAGGAGTTGGATCAGCGTCACCGAGGAAAAATTGTCGCATGCGCCGGCCATGACAATACAGTCCCGCAGGCTTGGCGTCATGGCTCTGGACCATGAAGGTACTCGCTAGCGCAAGGCTGAGGCTGCCCTTCCTCGATAAGAAAAGCATCATTTAATTTGGAAAATGTTTAATTCTTTGATTAATTTTGTTGCGCCTTATAGAGTCTGACGCCGAGGCTTGGATAAGCCCGATGCAGGCAAACGAACGTGATATCCAGGAAGCGTGCTGTCGTTCGTGGCGCGCAACACTCAAGGAAGGGACACAGAACAATGGCAGCTGACACTGAACCACTCAGGACCCAGGCCGACCTGCTGCGACGCGGTTTGGCCGACCTGCGAACCGAAGATGCCGAGCTGGCAAACATCCTCGATGCGGAAGTCACGCGTCAACATCACACGCTGTCGTTGGTTTCATCCTCCTGTGCCGCCGGTCCCCGGACCTTGGCCGCCTCGGCCTCGGCGCTGGTCAACGTCACTCTGGAAGGCACCCTTGGCCGACGTCATCACCCCGGGTGCGGGAACGCCGACCGGGTCGAGTCGCTGGCGATTCGGCGGGCCCAGGCGCTGTTCGGTGCGCAATACGCCAGTGTGCAATCGCATTCGGCCTCCAGTGCCGTTTACCAGGTGCTCACGGCCCTGGCCGAGCCCGGGGATACGATTCTCGGCATGGCTCTCGACCACGGTGGGCAACTGACTCACGGCAGTGCGCTGGCTTTCACGGAGGCCCATTACAAGGCCATCCGCTACGGCACCACGTCCCTGGGCAACATCGATTACCAAGAAGTGCGGCAACTGGCGCTGGCCCATCGTCCGCGGATCATCCTCTGTGGTGCGACGGCCTACTCGCGAGCTCTGGATTTCCAGCGTTTGCGGGCCATCGCCGATGAAGCCGGGGCGCTGCTGCTGGCGGACATTTCACACATCGCCGGGCTGGTGGCCACCGGGCGCCACCCGAGCCCGATCGATGCGGCGCACGTGACCATCACCTGCACCCACAGGCAACTCGGAGGGCCTCGTTCAGGGCTGATTCTTTCCGGACGGGACGCCGACACCAAGGTGCCCGGGCTGCGCTCGACCTTGCGCCGCATCCTCGATCAGGCGGTTTTCCCGGGCATGCAGGGAGCGCCCATGGTGAACATGATCGCCGCCAAGGCGGCCGCCCTGGGCCATGCCATGTCTCCCCAGTTCGATGCCTATATGGGGCGGGTTCGCGACGCGGCGGATGAAATGGCCAGCGCGTTCATGGCTCGGGACTATGAGGTCGTGGGCGGGGGCACGGAGAACCATTCGATTCTGTTGCGGTTGCGGGGAGGCATCACCGGGGCCATCGCCGAGTCGGCGCTGGAAACCTGCGGCATCATCGTCAACAAACTGCGCGCTCGTGGGGAAACCCGCTCGTCCTTTGTCGGCAATGGGCTGTGCATCGGCAGCGGCTCCGTCGCTCAGCGCGGCATCGATCCGCAAGGCTGTCGTCAGGTCGTCGAACTGGTCGGTCGGATCCTGGACAAGGTGACGCCCCTTGGCGAACGCGGATATCAGCTGGAACCCGTGCTGCAGGAGCAGTTCCGCCTGGAGGTGCAGGCTCTGTGCCTGAGGTATCCGATTGCCGATTACCGGGATAGCTGAGGAGCAGGCCAAGCCCCGACTTCGTTGTGAGGTACGGGGCTTTTTCTTGGCGGCTTGGGGTGGCTTCGCGAGCAAGCTCGCTCCTACAGGGTCGGGTTACAGCTGCTGTTGCGCGCTGTAGCCTTCGAATGCGGTCTGCTGCTGGATCGCGGTGATGATGTTCTTGCGGGTCGCTTGCTGCTCGTTGCCGTCCTTGTCGAGGAACATCTCGCTTTCCAGTTCGGCCTCGTCGCCTTCGCCGACAAAGCTGAAGCCGAGGAACTCGAAGGCTTCGCGGTCGACGTTGGCCTTGGAGCGCGGGCGCATCGGCAGGGTGACGCTGATGCCGTCCTTGCTGATGGCGAACACTTCCATTTCCTTCTTCGGCCGCGCCTTGCTCTTGCCGCCGCTGGGGTTGCTGATGGCCTGGTGCGTCTGGTTCAGCACTTTCAGGGCCAGGCCGTAGACCAGTTCCTGGAAGTCCGGGTCGTCCTTGTAGCTGGAGAGAATCCGGCTGATGGGGAATTTCTTGCTCAGGTCTTCCAGGGCGGCCAGGTCGGCGGCCTCGGCGTCTTTGAGTTGCTTGAGCTGGCCCATGAGTTCATAGGCGGTGTCGTCGTCAAAGCGGTCGTGGGCCTGGCGAATCGCAGCACGCAGTTCGCGAATCTGGTCACTTTCTTTCGAGGTGTGGAAGGCGTCGAGCACCATCTCGCTGATGGTCTTGGCCTGGGACACGTGTTGTGAAAGATGAATGGCGTTTTCGTACTCGGCCTTGTTGGACAGGGCGATTACGGATTCTTCGGTGTTGGAATCAGGCATTGAACATCCACTACTTGGTTTAACAGGTTTGAGGCGCGAAAGGCCCAGGGGGATTTTCGGGGGCGCCTAATCTATTGGACCCGGACCCTAATGTCACGGACCAAGCGACCCGCCCAACAGGACCGTCCCTACAGACCGGTTTGCACGGCGAAGATTCCCCAGTGCTCCAAGGGCATGGCCGCACCGCTTTCAGGCGTTGAGCCGCAGTTGCCGGAAGTTGCGGAACAGCTTGAGTGCTCGCCCGCAGAACAGACCAACGGTAAAGCCTGCGGCGGCGCCACTGATAGCGAGCATCTGCACGCTGGCGGCCTGTTCGGGGTGCACGGCGGTTTGATAGCCGATCCAATACTTCACGGCGAAGAACAGCAGCGAGATGGCGAGGATCTTCACGGTGCCAGGCACCAGGATCGCCTCGCCGCCGGACTCCAGTAGCACGCCGACGCTGGAGAACAACAGCATCGCCAGCAGGCTGCCGAGTGCGGTACTACCGGCCCAGGCGCCCAGCGCCAGTAACGGATGCTCGCCGAGATTCACCGACCACAGCGACCAGACCAGCAGGATCACCGGTGTCAGCAGCAGCGAACGGCGGCTCTCGCGAGTGCTGGCGAGGGCACGCAGACCGTAGTAGCAGACCAGGGCGAAGACCGCGTACACCCACAGGGGCGTGCCTTGGAGGATATCGAGCATCTATAGCGTCCTTGCTTCAGCGGAAAATGAGCGATCCATGGTGCGCTTTGTATCCGCCGACGTGAAGCCTTCGCCCTCGGCACAGCTCACCGCAGCCGCTTGCGGCTGAAAACGTGCCGCTTGAAGCTCAGTGCACCTGCGTATCGCTGACCCCGGCCTCCAGTTCCTGGCGCAGATCGCTGCCCCGACGGGCGATGAACACCAGTTGCGCGGCATGCTCGGTGGGCTGCCCTGTGGCCAGGGTGAACTGGCTGCGGTTGCCCACATGCTGCAACCAATAGGGTTGTTCATTGCCTTCCAGGCGCACCAGGCCCTTGAGGCGCAGCAGGTCGGCGGGCAGGCGCGCCAGCCAGTCGCGCAGGGCCTTGGGCTGCAGCGGCCGCGAGCTTTTCCACACCCAGCTTTCGAACAGTTCGTCGTGGGCCTGGGGCAGGGCCTTGAACAGCACTTCGGTGGAACGCACCGGCGGCGCCAGCAGCAGCTCGGGTGGCAGTTCGGCCTGCACCGTTTCGAATACCGGGGCGCGGCCGCCGAGGCTGGCGCGGATGCTTTGCAACTGCTCGGGGCTCACCAGGTCGGCCTTGTTCAGCAGCACCCAGTCGGCGCAGGCCACCTGGGCCCGGGACAGCCGGGCCATTTCCCCTTCCAGGTCCTGGTAGCCGCTGGCGTCCACCAGGGTGATCACTGCGTCCAGGTGCAGACGGTTGCGCAGTTGCGGGTAGCCGATGGTCTGCACGATGCGCTGCGGGTCGGAGACGCCACTGCACTCGATGACGATCCGTTCCAGGGCCGGGCGCAGCTTGGACAGGCTCACCAGTTGCGCCAGCAGGTCCTCCTGCACGGTGCAGCAGATGCAGCCGTTCTGCAGGCTGTACACCGCGTCGGTGACCTCGGCAATGATCGCCGCATCGATGTTCAGCTCGCCGAAGTCGTTGACGATCACCGCCAATCGGCCGCTGTCGGCGCGCTGCACCATGCGGTTGAGCAGGGTGGTCTTGCCGGCGCCGAGAAAGCCTGCAACCACGGTCACCGGAATGCTCGGGGTGCTGTTCATTGTTCCTTGCCCTCGATCACCGGTGGCAGGCCTTCCCACACCGCCTGCAACGGCGTGTCGCTGAAGATGCCCTGGCGGTCGTAGACCAGTTGCCCTTCGACGAAGGTCAGTTGCACCTGGGTGTGGTGGATGTAGTTGCGCGGCCCTTGAGCGAACAGGTTGCGGTCGAGGACGATCAGGTCCGCCGACTTGCCCACCTGCAGGCTGCCGGTCAGGTGTTCCAGGCCCATGGCGTGGGCGCCGTTGAGGGTCGCCACTTGCAGCGCCTGCTCCAGGCTGATGGGGTCGCCGAAGGTGTCGGGTTCCTGGTTCCACGGGTTCTGCCGGGTGACCATGGTTTCCAGGGCCAGCCACGGGTCGATGGACGCCACCGGCCAGTCGGTGCCGAACACCGCGATGCCACCGGCGGCCAGCACGCCCTTGAAGTCATAGATGCGCTTGAGGCGCTCCTGGCCGTAACCGGAGCGGGCACCGCTGGCGAACGGCGTCGGGTACCAGGCCGCCGGGGAGAACTCGGCAATCACGTCCAGGCTCTGGAAGCGCTTGAGGTTGCCCGGGTGCAGCAGGGTGCTGTGGGCGCATTGGTGACGGATGCCGCTGTTGCCGTTGCGCCGCCGGGCTTCGGCCACGGCGTCGAGGAACACGTCGGAGGCGCCGTCGCCGGTGCAGTGGGCGATCACCCGCAGGCCGCGCTTGTCCATGTCCACCACCATGTCGGTGATGTGTTCCGGGGTCAGGTTGAGCTTGCCGCGCCAGCTCGACTCTTCCGGCCAAGGGGTCAGCAGATAGGACGACTTGGGCTCCACGGTGCCGTCGAAGTGGAACTTCACCGCGTTGGCATTCAGGCGGGCGCTGCGATAGAAATGCCGCTCGCCGCTGAGCAGCTCCCAGCGCCGACGCACCGGGAAGATATCGTCCTGCCAACTGATGGCCGCCTCCACCCGCAGGGTCAGCTCACCGGCATCGTCCAGTTCCTTGAGGGCCTGCAGGCGGTTCTCGCAGACGTGCACGTACTTGGTGGCGGTGACCCCGCGAGAGGTCTGGAAGTGCACGCCATCACGGTAGGCGCGGCGCAGTACCGACACCGGAGTCGGCGGCATGGCGGCGTGGATTAGGGCGTAGGCGCCGTCGATCAGCAGGCCGTTGGGTTCGCCGGTCAGTTCATCGCGCTCCAGGTAGCCGTTGCGCGGGTCACTGGTGTGGCGATCGATGCCGGCCAGTTCCAGGGCCTTGGAGTTGACCATCATGGTGCCCCACATGCGGTCCAGCAGGGCCACCGGACGGTCCGGCATGACGCTGTCGAGCCACTCGCGGCCCGGGGTCAGGCCGGCTTCGCGGAAGGTGTAGCGCACCCAGTACTGGCCGTAGATCCAACCGTCGCCGGGGTGGCTGTCGGCGTAGGCATGAATCGCCGCCGCCAGTTGCTCGGGAGTCGGGTCTTCGATGCCCACGTCCAGGTCGTCGGCGTAGCGCGGCGCCAGGGCCAGGTCCGGGTGGGTGTGCATGTCGTGCAGGCCGGGCATGCAGAAGGCCCCGTCCAGATCGTGTTGACGGGTGTTGGGCCCGATCAGCGAAGCCAGGGAGGCGAGGCTGCCCACTGCGATCAGCTTGCCCTGGCGGATGGCCACGGCATCGGCCCAGGGCTGGGCCGGATCGAGGGTGTACATCCGGCCGTTGTGCAGCACCAGTTCGGCGTATTGATCGACGGCGCTATGGGTGGAGTTGAATTGGTCGGAAGCGGTCACGGGGTCAACCTCTCAAGCAGGGGGGCCCTTCAAAGGTGGGCAAAAAAGTGAGGCGCAGCAGTGTTCTTGTCAGCGTTACAAGGGCCGCAGGGGCGGCCCGAGTCATGCGTTCAGCGCGTGGCGTCCAGGGTTTCGACAAAGCCGGCGATGCGCTGGCAGGCGTCCTTGAGCACGTCGTCGGCTACGGTGAAGGAGATCCGCACGAAGCCCTCGGCACTGGCGCCGAAGGCCTGGGCGTCGAGCACCGAGACCCCGGTGGCGCGGAACAGCTGCCAGGCGAAATCCATGCTCGACAGCCCGGTACGACGCACGTCCACCAGCATGAACATCCCGGCCTCGGGCTCGCGGCAATCGAGCAGGTGCACCGGCTTGAGGCCCGCCACCACCAGGTCGCGGCGCCGGCGATAGACCTCGCGGGCGCTGCCGATCACTTCTTCATCCAGCTCCAGGGCCTTGAGCGCGGCTTCCTGGATAAACCCGGGCAGGCCGTAGAGCATGCACAGCAGCAGGTTGTCCAGGTGCCCGACCAGGGCCGGCGGGGCGATCACCCAGCCCACGCGCCAGCCGGTCATGGCGTGGGTTTTCGACAGGCTGTTGAGGATCACCGTGCGCTCGGCCATGCCTGGCATCGAAGCGATGCTCAGGTGGTCGCGGTCGTAGGTCAGTTGCCCGTAGACCTCGTCGGAGATCACCCACAGGTCGTGCTTGCGCGCCACTTCGGCCACGGCTTCCAGCTCCTCGCGGCTGTAGACGTTGCCGGTGGGGTTGCAGGGCGTGGCCAGGGCGATGCCCCGGGTCTTGTCGGTCAGCGCCGCTTCCAGCGCGGCGGCGGTCAGGCGGAAGCCGTTGGCCGCCGGCTGCTGGACGCAGGCGATCTGCGCCCCGGAGGCATGCACGCATGCCTCGTAGGTCAGGTACATGGGCTCGGGCACCAGCACTTCGTCGCCACTGCCGAACAGGCACAGGCAGGTGGCGAACAGGCCGTTCTGCGCACCGGCCACCAGGGCCACGTTGTCGGCACTGACGTCGATGCCCAGCAGGCGCCGCTGCTTGGCGGCAATCGCCTCACGCAGGGCTGGGCGACCCAGGACGTGGGTGTAGTGGGTATCGCCTTGCTCCAGGGCAGCGCTGGCGGCGGCGCTGATGCGTTCGTCGGTGGCAAAGTCCGGATCACCGACGCTGAGGACGATCACATCCTCGCCGCGCCCCCGAGCCTCGATGGCCGCGTAGTGAATATCCCAGGCGCTGACGGATTCGCCGCTGATGCGCTGAACGAAAGGTGAGTAACGCATGCTGTTCTCCTCACGGGCGTGGTTGCCCGCGCAATAAATGGGTTCAGGCCTGACGCTGTGGCCGCTGAGTCTGCGAGGCGTTGCCCAGGCGTGCGCACAGGTGTTCGATGACAAAGGCCAGGACGATGTAGATCAGCGCCACCGCCAGCAGCGGTTCGTAGACCTTCAGGGTCTGGGCCCGCACCAGGTTGGCGGCGCCGAGCAGGTCGGTGACCGCCACGGTGGAGGCCAATGCGGTGGCCTTGAGCAGCAGCACGCATTCCCCCACCAGGGTCGGGCGTACCAGCTCCAGGGCCCGGGGCAGCCACACCCGGCGCAGGGTCAGCCAGTAGCCCATGCCATAGGCGCGGGCGGCTTCCAGCTCGCCCCGGGGCACGGCCCGCAGGCCGCCGCGCAGCACTTCGCCGACATAGGCGCCGACACTCAGGGTCAGGGCCAGGGCCACGTACCAGAAGCCTTCGCGCAGGTAGGGCCAGAGAAAGCTGCCGCGGATCGGCGGGTAGGCGGTGAACAGGCTGCCGACCCCGTAGTAGAGGATGTAGATCTGCACCAGCAGCGGCGTGCCGCGGAACACACTGATGTAGAACTGCATGGGCGCACGCAGCAACGGATTGCGCGACACCCGGCCCAGGCCCACCACCACCGCCAGGGCAAAGCCGCAGACCCCGCTCAGCAGCAGGAGCTTGAGGGTGATGCCCAGGCCGCGCAGCAGTTCGGCGGAAAAACCGTTGATCCAGGAAAAGTCCATTCGAGTCTCCTAGTACTGGGGCAGCCAGCGATTGGTGCGACGCTCGAGCACCCGGAACAGGCTGCCGGACACCAGGGTAATGACGAAATAGAAAGCCGCGACCGCCAGGTAGAACACCAGGTAGTGCTTGGTGGAACCGGCCGCCTGTTTGCCGACTGAAAGCAGTTCGCTGTAGCCGACGATGCTGATCAGCGCGCTGTCCTTGACCAGTACCAGCCACAGGTTCGACAGCCCGGCCATGGCGTAGGGCAGCATGCTCGGCAGCAGGATGCGCCGCACCAGCAGCCAGCGCTCGATGCCGTAGGCCCGCGCCGCTTCGATCTGGCCGTGGGGAATGGCCTGGATCGCGCCGCGGATGATCTCCGCCGAATAGGCGCCCTGGACAATCCCCAGCACCAGTACCGCGGCAATGAAGCCGTTGACCGTGACACTTGGCCGGTCCATGGCGGCCATGGCCATGTTCAACAGGTCAGTGCCGGCGTAGTACAGCAGCAGGATCAGCAGCAGCTCGGGCATGGCCCGGTACAGGGTGGTGTAGACGTTGGCCAGCTTCACCAGCCAGCGTGGGCCCTTGAGCTTGATCATCGCCACCAGCAGGCCGATGCCCAGGCCGAGGACGAAGGCCCCGGCGGAAATCTGCAAGGACACCAGCGCGCCCTGGGCCAGGGCGCCGAGCCAGCCGTCGGCGACGAACAGTTGGGAAAGGTCGGACAGAGAAATCATGACGTATCCAGTCAACGCCGGCGGCCCGCGCGAGCGGGCGCGCCGGACGGCTTAGTTGGCAGAGATGTCGACGCTGAAGTAGCGGCTGCGGATCTTGTCGTAGGTGCCGTCGGCCTTGAGCGAGGCCAGGGCGGTGTTGATCCGCTGTTGCAGGGCGCTGTCGCCCTTGCGCAGGCCGACGCCGATGCCGGAACCGAACAGCGGGTCTTTCGGCGCCAGGCCCTTGTCCGCCAGGCCGGCCCCGGCGGTGGTCTTGAGGATCGGTTCGATGGTCAGGGCGTCGGCCAGCATCACGTCGATGCGCCCGCTCTGCAGGTCGGCGATCATGTCGTCCTGGGTGGTGTAGTAGCGCAGGGTCGAGGTCTTGCCGTAGTAGGTCTTGGCGAAGGTGGCGTTGGAGGTCGAACCCTGCACGCCGATCAGCTTGCCCTTGAGGCCCTCGGGGGTGGTGACCAGTTCCAGGCTCTGGTCGGCGACCCACATGGCCGGGGTCTGGTAGTAGGGCGCGGAGAAATTGATGACCTTCTCGCGCTCCTCGGTGATGCTCAGGGAGTTGAGAATGGCGTCAATCTGGCTCGATTGCAGGGCCGGAATCAAACCGTCCCAGGCCACTTCCTTGAGCGGACACTGGGCCTGCATGCGTTCGCACAGGGCCTTGATCAGCTCCGGTTCGAAGCCGCTCCAGTCGCCGTTGCCGCTTTTCATCGAGAACGGCGGGTAAGGTTCCAGGGCGATGCCGAAGACGATCTTGTCGGCGGCCACCGCGTGGCTGGCCAATGCGCTGAACAGGCAACCGGTGGCGAGCACCTTGAGCAGGTTTTTCATGGCTTTACCCTTTATCGAAGTTGTTGTTTTCAAGGATTGAAGCGGGACGTCAGACGCGGTTTTCCTGGGCCATGACGAATTGCCGGCAGCGTTCGCTGACCGGGTTGAGGAACACTTGTTGCGGCGGGCCTTCCTCTTCCACCAGCCCCTGGTGAAGGAACATCACCTTGCTCGACACATCCCGGGCGAAGGCCATTTCGTGGGTCACCAGGATCATGGTGCGGCCTTCCTCGGCGATGCCCTGGATGACCTTGAGCACTTCGCCCACCAGTTCCGGGTCCAGGGCCGAGGTCGGTTCGTCCATCAGCAGTACCTGGGGGCGCATGGCCAGGGCCCGGGCGATGGCCACCCGTTGTTGCTGGCCGCCGGAGAGAAAGGACGGGAAGGCGTCGCGCTTGTTGGCCAGGCCGACTTTTTCCAGCAGGTGTTCGGCGTGGGCGATGGCGTCCTTGCGGTCTTCACCGAGGACATACACCGGTGCCTCGATGACGTTTTCCAGCACGCTGCGATGGGGCCACAGGTTGAAGCTCTGGAACACCATGCTCAATTGCGTGCGCAAGCGTGCCACCTGGGCCGGGTCGGCCACCTGGGGGTTGCCGGCGCGATCGGTCTTCAGGCGCACTTCTTCGCCATTGATGCGCAGGCTGCCGCTGCAGGGGATTTCCAACAGGTTGATGCAGCGCAGCAGGGTGCTTTTGCCCGAGCCGCTGGAGCCGATCAGCGACACCACTTCACCTTCATTGGCGCGCAGGGCAATGCCCTTGAGCACGTGGTGATCGGCGTAGCTCTTGTGCAGATCATCGATCGCCACCACGGGATTGACGGAGTTGGGCTGCGATTGCAAGGGTCGACCCTCTTGTTATTGTGCGATGGCCGGGCAGTACCCGGCACAGGGTAGGGCTGGAGAATTAGCCATCGATGGCCTGGGGTCAATCGAGCATTTTTAGCCCGATGCGGTAATTTTTTTCAGCAGTCGGGGATTTTTTCGGCGACGGGCAAGGCTATTGCCGGATCGCGATTGCGGCTATGGTGCTGGCACTCGTTTTTTGCAGTCGAGGCCTGATCGGTATGCGTTATCCCTCCATGACCGCTCTGCGCGCGCTGGACGCGGTGGCCCGCCTGGGCAGTGTCGCCGAAGCCGCCAATGAGCTGAACCTGACCCCCAGCGCCATCAGCCACCAGATCAAGAGCCTGGAGCAGACCCTGGGGTTTGCCCTGACCGAGCGCCAGGGCCGCAGCATTCGCATCACCTACCAGGGCGAGCGCTATGCCCGGGACATTCACCTGCTGCTGGCCAATATCCTCGAGGCCGGCCAGCGCTCCGACGGCCAGCAGGTCAGCGGGCGACTGTGCATAAGCAGCCCGCCGGGGTTCGCCACCTATTGGCTGTGCACCCATATCGCCGAGTTCCAGGCGCTGTATCCCCAAGTCGAATTGCAGCTGGTTTCACCCCGCACCCCGGGCGACACCAGCGACAGCAGCGTCGATCTGTTCGTCGCCTACGGCATGGGCGACTGGCCCAACCAGCATGTGCAGAAGATCGTCTCCCTGCGCTATTTCCCGGTGTGCAGCCCGAGCCTGGTCAATGCCATGGGCGGTTTGAAAACCCTCGACAGCCTGGACCACGCCCTGCTGCTGCACATGATCGACTACTCCGACTGGCGGGTCTGGCTGGCGGCGGCCGGGGCGCCGAATGTCGATGTGCGCCGGGGCATCGTGTTTGCCGACGCGCACTTCGTGCAGTCGGCCTGCATCGCCGGCCAGGGCATCGCCATGGGCGACAACCTGATCAGCGGCGAGGCCCTGGCCAGGGGGCAGTTGGTGCAACCCTTCGGCACCGAGATCGAATCCAACCGCGGCTACTACCTGGTGGCCGACCTGCTCAAGGCCGAGCGCCCGGTGGTGCTGGCCTTCAGCGAATGGGTCAAGTCGCAGTTGCAGGGCATCACCCGCCTGCACCCGGAACCCCGGCGCAATGGCAAAGCGTGAATTTTATTGAGCAATCGCGGCGATTTTTTTCGATTGTTGCCCCTCGGGTGCAGCGACTAATGTCCCTCGACATCAGCCGGGCGCAGGGTGTCGTCCGGACGCATAAGAACAAGAGGAGTAGTCGATGACCACCTGTGCCCAGTCCCTGGTTCGTTTGCTGGAAGGTTATGGCGTGGACACGGTGTTCGGGATTCCCGGCGTGCACACCGTCGAGCTGTATCGCGGCCTGCACGGCAGCCGCTTGCGCCATGTCAGCCCGCGGCACGAACAGGGCGCCGGGTTCATGGCCGACGGCTATGCCCGGGCCAGCGGCAAGCCGGGAGTGTGCTTCATCATCACCGGTCCGGGGATGACCAACATCCTCACCGCCATGGGCCAGGCCTACGCCGATTCGGTGCCGATGCTGGTGATTTCCACGGTCAATCGTCGCGAGCACCTGCGCCTGGGCCATGGCCACCTGCATGAGCTGCCGGACCAGCGGGCGATGGTGGCCGGGGTCTGTGCCTTCAGTCATACCCTGCAATCGCCTGCGGAACTGCCGGAGCTCCTGGCCCGGGCCTTTGCCGTGTTCAAGTGCGCGCGGCCACGGCCGGTGCACATCGAGATTCCCCTGGATGTGCTGGACATGCCCGCCACCGACCTCAACCTCATGCCCCGCAGCCTGCCCGGTGCACCGGCGCCTGCCGGGGCTTCGATCGAGGCGGCCGCGACCTTGCTCAACAGTGCCCACCGGCCGCTGATCCTGGCCGGCGGCGGCGCCCGCGGTTGCGCCGAGGTCCTGCGGCAATTGGCCGAACGCCTGCAAGCGCCGGTGGCCCTGACCACCAACGCCCGCGGCTTGCTGCCCTGTGGCCACCCGTTGCTGCTCGACGGCGTGCAGTCGTCGGCCCATGGCCGGGCCCTGATCGATGAGGCCGACGTGGTGCTGGCCGTGGGCACTGAACTGGGGGAAACCGACTACGACTTCTTCGGCCTCGGGCCCCTGCGCTTCAAGGGTTCGCTGATCCGCCTGGACATCGACCCGATGCAGGTCATGGGCGTGCAACGGGCCCATGTCGGCCTGGTGGGCGATGCCCTGGAAGGCTTGCAAGCCTTGCTTGGCAAAGTGGCGCCACCCAGCGCTCGCGGTCGTTGGGCGCTGGACAGCGTCCAGCGCGTGAACCAGGCCGAACGCACCGGCTGGACGCCCAAGCAACAAGGCTTGCAGGGCTTGCTCGACCTGCTGCGCGACACCCTGGGCAGCCCGATCCTGGTGGGCGACTCGACCCAACCGGTGTACCAGGGCGCCTGCGGCTACCAGGCACCGGCCCCGGCCAGCTGGTTCAACGCTGGCAGCGGTTACGGCACCCTGGGCTACGGCCTGCCGGCAGCCATGGGCGCCAAGCTGGCACAGCCCGAGCGTCCGGTAGTGGCGCTGGTGGGGGACGGCGGCCTGCAGTTCGCCAGCAGCGAACTGATCGCCGCCAAGGAAGCGCAGATCGGCGTGATCCTGCTGGTGTGGAACAACCAGTGCTACGGCGAGATCCGCGACTACATGCAGGCCCGGGACATCGCGCCGCTGGGGGTGGACATCCTCACCCCGAACTTCCAGGCCATGGCCCAAAGCTTCCACGTGGCGCACCATCGCGCCGACACGCCAGGGCAGCTGCAGGACTTGCTGCAGAGCCTCAAGGACACTCGGCAGCCGGTGATGATCGAGGTCGACGCCCGGGCCTACCTGGTCCTGGACTGATCCGCCGGCCGGTTCGGCACTCGGGCCGACAAGGAGCGGGCCTTCAAGGGACAAGCTGGGTTACATTGGCCGCGCTCGCCAGGACGCACCTTGTCACTTGAGGATTCAGGGATGAACTGCATTTTCTGCCAGATCGTCGCCGGCACCCTGCCGGCGGCCGTGGTTTACCGCGATGAACACTGCATGGCCTTCATGGACGTGCATCCGCTGGGGCGGGGCCATGTGCTGCTGATTCCCCAGTCTCATGTGGAAAAGCTCGAGCAACTGCCCGGCTTTGTCCGCCAGCACCTGTATCAGGTGTTCGACGGCCTGCTGGCGGCGCAGCGGCGTGCCGGCTACGGCGTCGAAGGCACCCACCTGCTGGTCAATGATGGTCGGGCCACCAACCAGCACATCCCCCATGCCCATCTGCACCTGATCCCGCGCAAGCGTGGCGATGCCCTGGGGTTTGCCGGGCGCCTGCTGCTGCATTTCACTGGGGTGTTCGGGCGCCGCGCGAAATTGGACGTCCTGCAGCAGCAGGCCGCCGGCATCGCCGAACAGGTGCGCGTGCCCTGGGTCAGTGAAACACCGGTGGGCAACCGCTGATATGGACCGCCGTCGCGCGCTGGCCCTTGAATATGCGGAGGCCCAATACCTGCGGGCGCGGGTTCAGGGGCTGGCGAATCTGCCGGGCAACCCCTATCGGGCCAGCCTGTTGGGCGAGCCTGAGTGTGGCGCCTTCGTGGTCGCCGGTAATCCCAGTCCGATGATGAACCGGGTGCATGGCGACTGCGGGCAACAGGCGCGCAGCGTTGTCGGTCTGTTACAGACTTGCGCGGCCTACGCCCCGGCGATCGCCTTGATCGCTGAGTCAGCCAAGGTGGCGAACACCCTGGAGCTTGAGGGGCAGCCGTTGCAGCGTCTCAAGGGTTGGACCCACGGGCAGCTGTTCGCCTCGGTGGACCCGCGTGTCGCGCCCTCTTCGGCGCTGGATATCGAACCGGTGACGGCCTCGACCCTGGAAGACTTCTGCGTGCTGCACGGGGACAGTTTCAAAACGCCTGCGGCGGCCCGACCGGTCAATCAGGCGGCCTTCGGTGGATTGCTCAATGAGGACCGTGGGCACTTGTACCTGTTGCGCGAGCAGGGCGTTGCAGTGGCCGGGGCGGCGCTGTTCATCGCTGACAACGCGCTGGCCTACCTGGGCACCGCCTTTACCGCTCGGACCGCCCGGGGCCAGGGTTATCACCGGGCCCTGATCGCCCATCGCTTGCAGCAGGCCGCCGCCCTCGGCGCCCAGAGTGTGGCGGCCACCGCCCTGCTGAGCTCGCAAAGCCGGCGCAACCTGGAGCACTACGGCCTGCGCCTGTCCCACCTGCAGACCCTGTATCGGGCCGTGCCTTAGTGCGGGTTCTGTTGCGCCGCTGGCACCGGGTCGAAGCGGATCGAGTGCAGGATCGCGTCCAGGGTCGCGAAGTCCTGGAAGAACCCCACGCTGTCAGCCACCACCTGACGCCGACCACTGTCGAGCAACGCCATCAGGCAGGTGCCACCATAGGCGTGAAAACCGGTTTCCTCATCGCTGATGCCGCAGGTCTGATAGGCCCGCAAGCCTTTCCAGCCGGGGCCTGAAATGTCCTGCACCGGGCTGGGTGCATCCCTTCCGGCGCTGCGCATCCAGACGCCGTTTTCCTGATAGAAAAACAGCTCCTCGGCGGCCTGTTCCAGGCTGCCCTGCCGCAGGCACAGGTGCAGGGTGTACTCCTCGTTTGGGCGTTTTTTCGGATGGTCCAGGGTGAGGCAGTTCTGCGTCTGGCTGAGCTTCCAGCCTTTGGGGTACTGCAGGCTGAATCCCGGTCCGTTGAAGCGTGGCGAATCCTCGGGCAATACCGGTATCCCGTCTTCCTCCCGCAAGGGTTCATACAGCCTGGGATCGTTGCGACAGGCGGACAGCGGGCGGGCCTGGGCCTTGTGCAACTGGTCGAGGCGATGAGTCCGTGGATCAGCGCTGGCGCTGACACAGGCACAACCGTAGCCGTAATGATTGTTGGTGCGCACCCATTGCTGGTCGTTAAAGGTGGGCCAGTCGCCTTCGGCCTGATAACCACCCTGGCTGGCAATTTCCCAGACGCCGTCGCGGTCGGTCAGAGTGGCGTTGGCCGGCGTTGGGTTCTCGAACCAGCCGCAACGACGTTCGACCTTGGCCGGCGCCGCGAACGCGGGCAGGGCGATGACGGTCAGCAGAGTGCAGAGCATGACGCGCTGAAGCATGGAGCATCCTTGTTCGAGAGGCAGGGCCGGGGACAATGGAGCGCTGCTTCGGGCGCGTCAAGTCGGGCAGAGGGGCCGTCGAGATAGCACCAGGCGCTCGTCAGCGTCGCAGCAGCATGCCTGTTGCTGATTGGGTTAAGGCTTCGGCAAGCCTGGCCGAAACAGCGGCTGGGAAATGGCGTAATCTCGCGCCTGGCCAACGAGCCGTCCACCTGCCCTGGGGCCTGTCATGCAACGGATGCTGTGCAGTGTTTTAAACCTGGCGATCATCCTGTCATCGCTGGGAGCTTGTACTACGGCGCCGGTCAGGCCGGCGGTCGAGGGCCCGCAGGTGTATGGCTACACCCTCAATCAACCCTTGAGCCGTGAACAGGTGCAGCGGCTGACCGACACCGGCAAGCACTTTGTCGGGGCCATCAAGCTGTATCAGCAGGAATTGCCGGACGGCAGCCAGTTCGGTTTCTACACCGATTACCGGAACTGGCTGGATACGCTGGCCCGCACCAGCCGAGAGTTCCCTGCCGAGGGCGATTGCCAGGCGGCCCAGCAGGCGGACCAGATGCAGCTCACCACCCTGATCGATGACTTCAACGCCCGTCAGGCCCGCCCGGCGGGAGCGCCGCGTCAGGTGGGGGAAGTCTATGCCATCCAGGCGCTGGACGCCTGTCGGCGTGTCGGTGGCCAGGGGCCTGGAGCACACGCCTTTCGCTACACCCTCTGGGCCACCCTGCAAACCGAAACAGCGGCCCCTGAGCACGACTTTCTGCGCAAGGTCGAGGACCCGCATGCCCAGGCCCGGGGCATCGCGCAGGTGATGCTCATGCTGCCCTTTGCCGCGCTGGCGACGTTCATGGGGGGCGGCTGCACTGATTTGCAGTCTCAGCCCAATGGCGACGGCTACTGCGCCCGGCAGCGCGCAGGGGCAGGTAGATGAAGCGCCGGGGTCAATAGCGCCACTTGCGCACCAGGTCCTCGCCGTAGCGCTGGCTGATCAGCGCTTCGCCGCCGTCATCGTCGTCATACACCTCCGCCAGGCACAGCAGCATCAGGGCATCCAGGTACTCCTCGGGCGAGTCGAAGAAGCGCGTCAGCGCCGCGCCTGTGTCGTGGTCGAAGTAGTAGACCGCGCCGCTTTCGCGGTGAAAGCAGAACAGATTGCCGTTGCCCAGGTAGTCGCCGAAAGCGATCAACTGGTGCGCCAGCGTCAGGTCCAGATCGCTCTCGGGGATATCGACGATACCGGGGTAGGCCTCCAGCAGTGGCTGGATGCAGATGTTGCCAGGCTCGACGCTGCACAGGACTTCCGCCAGGGACAGCACCCCCAGTTGCCGGTGATAGTCACGCAGTGAAGGGGGCAGGTGGCAGCCCAGGCGCTGTTCCAGGGCCAGCAAGGTGTCCTCGGCAACCGGTGACAGTTGCGGCTGGTTGACGTGGCCTTCCCAGAGCGCGCCGTAGGCACCGATGACCGCCAGGTACCAGCTTTGCCGCGCGACCTGATCGGGCAGGTCCGGCCAGGCCAGGGGCGGGCAGCCGGCGGGTGGCCATTGTTCGGGGGTGGTTTGATCGGTCATGGAGCGTCCTTGCGAGGGGGCGGAAAGGGGAAAGCTTTATCCATGGCTTGAACACATGGGTCAAGCCTGATGAGCGCTGCGGACATTGTTGGCGGCAAGGTCCGGATCTAGCCTGTGGTTTCGATCATGAATACACCAGGGAGGACCGCCCAATGACCTTGAAATTCGCAGCCATCGATGCCTGGGCACAACCGGCCAACGGCCGTGCCCGGGCGCTGTTGCCGGAAGTGGCGCGGTTGTTCGAGAAGTCCGGGTCCGCGCATTGGCTCGACCAGGCCCTGAGCATTGAACAGACCGTGGAGCTGATGGATCAGGCTGGGGTGGAGAAACTCATGCTCTCGGCCTGGTGCCGGCCCGAGGGCTGGGTGTTCAGCAACGATGAGATTGCGGCTTACACCCGGGCCTTTCCCGAACGTTTCGTCGGCGTGGCCACGGTGGACCTGAGCCGGCCGATGGCGGCGGTGGCCGAGCTGGAGCGAGCCGTCAAGGAACTGGGCTGCAAGGCTCTGCGCATCGTGCCCTGGTTATGGAAACTGCCGCCCAATCACCGCTGGTATTACCCGCTGTATGTGAAGTGCATCGAATTGGGCATTCCCTTTTGTACCCAGGTTGGTCATACCGGGCCGCTGATGCCGTCGGAAACCGGGCGGCCCGTGCCGTACCTGGACGAGGTGGCCCTGGATTTTCCCGAACTGGTGATTGTTGGGGGACACATCGGGTATCCCTGGACCGATGAGATGATCGGCCTGGCCTGGAAGCACGACAACATTCACATCGATACCTCCGCCTACCTGCCGGCCTATTACCCCCCGCAGCTGCTGCATTTCATGCGCACTTATGGCCAGGACAAGGTGTTGTTCGGCAGCAACTTTCCCCAGCTGTCGCTGAAAAAATGCCTGGAACAGGTGCGCGCCCTGGAACTTCCGCCGGCCATTGCGGACAAATTCCTCCAGGGCAATGCCCGTCGGGTATTTGGTTTGTAAGCGTCGGCAACAGACGCTCACCCGCCTGGCCCGGGCGCCTGAACGCCGCTGCCAGATTGCGCTTGCCGCGCGGCAGCGGTTTTTTTGGTCGGAGGTTTCTTGCTATCGTGGCCTCCCTCTTTCACGGACGAATATCGAGACAGCCCATGGCTAACTCCACCCCGTCACGCCTCGGCAAGATCCTCCAGGGTCTGCTGTTTGTTCTGATCGGCATCGGCCTGTTGGTCATCGCCGGCAACCTCACCCTCGAGCGTCGCGAATTCATCGCCAGTGCCCAGACCGCCGACGGTATCGTCAGTGACCTGAACGCCGGTGGCTCGCACCCCGAGATCGCCTTTACCACCGGCAGCGGTGAGAAAATTTCCTACCCCCAGGGCGGCTTTATCTTCGGCTACCAGAAGGATCAGCCGGTGCGGGTCTATTACCAGCCCGAACGGCCGGCCAACAGCGCGGTCATCGATGACCCCGCGGCACTCTGGGGCACTCCCGGTGTGCTGGGCCTGATCGGTTTGGTATTCACCCTGGCCGGCCTGGTGGGTGTCATCAGCCAGCGCGGACGAGCCGCACAAAAAGCAAAAGGACTTTGACCCCATGAACCTCAGCATTCCGATTCCGGTCAACGAAAGTAAATGGCTCTACCAGACCGCCAGCGGCGGCGGCCTGACCATCGCCCTCGTGGCCGGCGGTGGTGGGTCGATCACCCTGCGTTCGCCCCAGGGCAAGGACGTCAGCTATCGCTACGGCGGTCTGGGGGTAGGCGCCGGCTTTGGTGGACGCCTGCCGCGTTTCGGCAAGGTCAATATCCAGGTCAAGGGCAAGAGCGTCAGTGGTGCCGGTGCGGCGGAGGCTTTTCCCAGCACCGGCAAGGTCTTTGTCAGCGATGCCCTTCGCAGCCGGGACCTGACCGAGGACGACATCACCGGGCCTTGTTTCTATACCGAAGTCGGTGGCGGACTGGTGGTGGGCGGTTCGGCCACGGCCCTGCTGTTCGGCCTGGACCCCAAGCTACTGGCCCTGGCGGTCGTTTTGGGAAGCACCCCGGCGACCATGATGGCTTCGATCAAGGTCAACGAGCAGTTGCTGCGTTCGGCCAAGGGCGCCGTGGTCATGGCGGGCATGAACGTCGGACCACAGGCCGGTGGTGGCATTGCCACCTACATGGGCTACCTGTTCTAGCCGCGCCCGGAGGCGCGCCGGGAATCACAGGCGCGCCAGGCACTCCTGGAGAATATCCAGGCCTTCCTCGAACACCTCAGGTTCGGTGGTCAAGGGCGCCAGCAGGCGGATGATGTGCCGCGACTTGCCGCTGGGCATCAGCAGCAGCCCGGCCTCCCGGGCATTGCCGAGCAGGGTGCTCAGGTGCTCCGGCGCCGGTTCGCCATGGGCGTTGACCAGCTCGATGCCACGCATCGCGCCGACCCCGGTCAAGCGTCCCAGATAGGGGCTCAGGCGATCGGCTTTCCAACCCTCATAACGTTGCACGATGGCCTGTTCCTGGCGCTCGCCCCAGGTTTGCAGGTGCTCGTCGGTCATTTCCTCCAGGGTGGCGAGGGCGGCTGCGCAAGCAATCGGGTTGCCGGAATAGGTGCCACCCAGGCCGCCCTTGGGCAACGCGTCGAGCAACTCCTTGCGTCCCACCACGGCCCCCAGCGGAAGCCCGCCGCCAATGCTCTTGCCCAGCAGGATCAGGTCCGGCTCGATGCCCAGGGCAGAGAAGGCAAAGCGTTGCCCGGTGCGGCCGAAGCCGGACTGGATTTCATCGGCGATCAGCAAAATGCCATGTTGGTCACAGAAGCCGCGCAACGCCCGGGCGAAGGTCGGGTCCAGGGCCAGGAAGCCGCCTTCGCCCTGCACCGGTTCGAGGATGAAACAGGCCACTTCCTCGACAGCGATTTCCACGCTGAACAGGCGCTGCATGGCCTTCAGGGCTTCGTCGCAGCTGACGCCGGTGTCGGCGCTGGGGTAGGGCAGGTGATACACCGGCCCCGGCAGCACCCCGACTTTCTGCTTGTAGGGCGCCACCTTGCCATTGAGGTTGAGGGTGGCCAGGGTGCGCCCGTGAAAGCCGCCGTCGAAGGCGATGACCGCGCTGCGCCCAGTGGCCCCGCGCACGATCTTCAGGGCATTTTCCGCGGCTTCGGCGCCGCTGTTGGTGAGCATGCCGCTGACCGGGTAACGCACCGGGATGAAGTCCGCCAGGCGCTGCATGAGCTCGATGTAGGGTTCGTGCTGCGCGGCGTTGAAGGCGTAGTGGGTGAGCCGGGTGGCCTGCTGCTGGATGGCCGCGACGATGCGCGGATGGCAATGCCCAAGGTTGAGCACGCCGATACCGCCGACGAAGTCGATGTAGCGTTTGCCGTCACTGTCCCAGACCTCGGCGTTGCGTCCGTGGCTGAGGCGGATCGGGTGGACGGTGGAAATTGAACGGCTGATGTTCTCGTGGCTCATGGATGCGGGCTCTGGGTGCCGGAAACGAGCCGTTATCTAAGCCGGGGCCGGGGGGCCGGGACAAACGAAATAAAGTCGTCGGGTCAGTATGAAAATTCCCGATGTGTTGCGGCCTTTAGCTCATTTTTGCTGCGCCTTGCGCCGGTTGCGCAGGTGCCGCACCAGCGCTATCAGGGCCACCAGCGCCAGGACCCCGAGGAAGATCGGCAGGCGGTAGGGTTTCAGGTCACCGAGGAAATGCTCCAGGGCTTCGCCGGCCCAGTAACCGGCGCTGACGAACAGGACGGCCCAGACCGCCGCGCCCAGCACGTTGAGCAGGGCGAAGCGCCAGGGCGCCAGGCCGCTGGCACCGATCACCATCGGGCCGACCAGGCGCATGCCGTAGAGAAAGCGCACGGCGAACACCGACGTCGAAGGGTAGCGCTGGATCAGCCCCTGGACCCGTTCGATGGCCGCCTGATGGCGCTTGAGCCTGGGCAGCAGGCGCGCTCCGGAGTAACGGCCGGTCCAGAACAGCAGCTGATCGCCGAGGATGCCGCCGAGGGTGGCCCAGCCGATCACTTGCGGCCAGTGCAGACTGCCCTGATGCGCCGCCATGCCGCCGAGGATCAACACGGTTTCGCCTTCCAGCAGGCAGCCGATGAAGATCACCCAGTAGCCGTAGGCGGCGATCAGGGCATTGAGGTCGAGGTGTTCGAGCATGGGCAAGAGCTTCCGGAGGGGGGCTGAAAACAAGCCGGGCGATGATCAGGTTACAAATGGCTCTGATTCCATTCCTAGGCACAAGTGCCCAGGATCTTCAGCGCGGGTCCGGCCAGGGCGCCGGCCAGTCCTTCAGAGCCCAGCGTAGACGTCAGTCTCGGCGTAGGACACGGGTAGAGATACGGCCATTGTTTCCGTAGAGCAGACTGGGATCGCGGGTGTGAGGAAGCCCCTGTGAGTGCAGGCGGCATGGGGGAGCAGGATCAGTCGTTATCTGCGTCGGCTTTCTCGGCCCAGGCGGATTTGGACGAGGGATAGCGTATTTCAACCTGGGTACCCGCTTGAATCAGGGCCTCCTGCCAGACCCTGAACTGTTGTGGCCAGGCTTGGCTTACCTTGAAGGGGCCGCCGGCCAGCAAGTCCCTGGCCACGCTGGGACTGACGCCCATGGCTTGCCTGATCAGCGCGAAGACTTTCGCGGGGTTGGGCCCCACCTCGGTGATCCAGAGCGCTGGATCACTGGAGGCGAGGGGCGGGTAGTCCGCAAACGGAGCATATTGCCGGGTCAGCACTGTCATGGCATCGCTGTAGCTCAGCGAAGCCAGGGCCTGGGCATTGGCCAGGTGTTCATCGCAGAACCACTCGTAGCCATGAGGGTGTCCTGCGCACCCTTCGCCCAGTGGACGGTAATCGGCGAACTGCACCATGGCGCCGCCACTTCCGGCATGCTGCATCTCTGAGGAAAAATCGTTGTGGCACAGCTCGCATACAGGCGGTTTCATCGCTCTATCACTCTGGGCATGCTTGGCCTTGCGGGGCCGAGGTCACGCAGTCTGCCCCAACACCCACGCCCAGAACATCCCCGCCCCATACAAGCCCAGCCCGAACACCGCATGCGCCATCAGGCTGCGCAGCCGGGCCACATTCGGCTTGGGCGTCTTGCTCGCCGCGATTCCGGCGCCCATGCCCGGTTGCATCAGCAGGAACGGCGCTGCCACCGTCAAGACACCGATGATCAGGGCCGGTGCCAGGGTCGGCTGTCGCGCCCACTCCAGGCCGCAGATCAGCAGCAACAGGGCGGCAAAGCCGACGCCGATCAGGTAGTGCGCCAGCCAGCCCAGTGCATGCTCCCCGGGGACCGCAGCGGCTTGGGCGATGCTTGGATGCACGAAGCGCCCGCGAGGAAAATGCCCGATCCAGCGGCCGACCATCGCCCAGTTGGCGCCAGGCATGTTCAGCGCCCGCGCCAGAAACAGCGTCCAAAGATCAAGGATCAAGGTGGCGCCGATGCCCAACAGCAGCGCCTGTGAGATCAACGCGACGAACTCATGCATTACGGACTCCTTGAAGTGCGACGGGCTGTGCTTCAGCCTTGTGCACGGGCGTGATAAGTTTTCATTCAATTAAGTGATTGAATGATCAATAAAGCAGCAGGAGCTGTCAATGAGCGATTCGATTTCCCCCCAGCATCCCCTGGTCGAGATGGCTGAGCTGGCACGCATTCTCGGCCACCATCACCGGCTGATCCTGTTGGAGCACATTGCTCGCGGCGAGCTGCCGGTGGAGCGTCTGGTGGAAGCCTCGGGCCTGTCGGTGGCCAACACCTCCCAGCATCTGCAGCAGTTGCGGCGTGGCGGTTTCGTGCAGACCCGGCGCGATGGCAAGCGGGTGCTCTACAGCCTCAGCCAGGGACCGCTGGCCAGTCTGCTGGGCGCCTTGCGTCAGTACGTCGATTACAACCATGGGCAGATTCGCCAACTGCTGGCCGACAGTGAGCAGCAACCGATGCAACTGGAGGGCATATCCCGTGAGGAACTGCGTCAACGCTTGCAGGAAGGCGGCATGACCCTGCTGGACGTGCGTTCGCCGGAGGAGTTCGCTCAAGGGCATTTGCCCGGGGCAATCAACATCCCGCTGGAGGAGCTGGAGCAGCGTCTGGCCGAATTGGCTGCTGATCAGGAGTGGGTGGCGTATTGCCGTGGCCCCTACTGCGTGCTGTCACACAATGCCGCAGCCCTGCTGAGGGCCAAGGGCTTCAAGGTGCGGCGTCTGGAGCAGGGATTCACCGATTGGCAAGCGGCGGGACTGGGGGTGGAAACCAGCGAGTAAAAGCGCCACCTGGGCCGGCATACAGGACATTGCCTAGGGCGCAATGATCCATATCAACAGGGTTTTCAGAAAAATCCGCTACAAGGGCAACAGGCTCGGACCCACAAGGTATCGAGCCCCGGGCCCGCATCCTGAGGGCCGGGATAACCAATAAGAACCTTTGTGGATATCGGCCGAGGGGACCACCCCAGGCGGATTTTAAAGGAATAACCTGATGGCTTTTTCTCTGTCGCGCCTGTCCCTGCTGGGCGCCGCGCTGCTCTGCGTACCTCTTTTGCATGCCAGCGAGCCGACCCCGGCAGCGGCGCTTTCCACCCCCGACTCCGAGTTGATCCAGCGTGGCCAGTACGTGGCCCAACTGGGCGATTGCATTGCCTGCCACACCGCCAAGGGCGGCGCCACCATGGCCGGTGGCCTGGAGCTGAAGACGCCCATGGGCACCATCTACTCCAGCAACATCACCCCGGATAAAGACACCGGTATCGGCCGCTACAGCTTCGAAGCATTCGATCGCGCCATGCGCGAAGGCGTCACCCCCGACGGCAGCCATCTGTACCCGGCCATGCCATACCCGTCCTACGCCAAGATGACCGAAGAGGACATGCGCGCCCTTTACGCCTACCTGATGCACGGTGTGGAGCCGGTGGCCCAGGGCAACCTGGAAGCCGACATGGGCTTCCCCTTCAACCAGCGCTGGGGCCTGTGGTTCTGGAACCTGGCCTTCGTCGACAAGCAGCCGTTCAAGCCCGATCCGGCCAAGGACGAGCAACTCAATCGCGGCGCCTATCTGGTCCAGGGCCTGGGCCACTGCGGTTCCTGCCATACGCCACGGGGCATTGCCTTCCAGGAGAAGGCCATGAGCGACACCGAGTCCGGCGGCCAGCACTACCTGGCCGGTGAGACGGTGGAAGAGTGGCGGGCCCTGAGCCTGCGCAACCTGTGGACCGTGGAAGACACAGTGCAACTGCTCAAGACCGGGCAGAACCGCTTCGCCACGGTGTCCGGCAACATGGCCGACGTGATCCACCACAGCACCCAGCATTTCACCGACGCCGACCTGACCGCCATTGCCGCCTACCTCAAGTCCCTGCCGGCCGGTAAAGACGATTTGCCCATGCCTTCGGTGGCCCTGACTCCGGCGGCCCCGCCGAGCAACCTGTTCACCTCTCGCGGTGGCCTGGGCTACGCGCAGTTCTGTTCCGACTGCCACCGCCAGGACGGCGCCGGCGTGCCGCAGATGTTCCCGTCCCTGGCGGGCAACCCCAGTGTCGCCTCGGCCAATCCGACCTCCTTGCTGCACATCACCCTGACCGGCTGGCAGACCGCGCAGACCGCCGCTCATCCGCGGGTCTACACCATGCCCGGGTTCGCCCAGCTGGCGGATGGCGAGATTGCCGAAATCCTCAGTTTTATCCGCAGCAGCTGGGGCAACAACGGCTCGGCCATCAGCGCCGAGCAAGTGAAAAAGATGCGTGCGCAACTGAGCCCACAGGTGGAAAACACCCTGTTCGAAACCCCGCGCCTGGCCAACCTGCTGGCGGCACCGAATGCCGAGCAAGTGGTGCGCGGCATGCGCCTGCACCTGGAAACCAAGGCTCTGCTGCCGGATAACGTCGGCAACTCGCTGAACTGCACCAGTTGCCACCTCAACGCCGGCACCGTGGCCGACGGTTCACCCTTTGTCGGTGTCTCGGCGTTCTTCCCCGGCTACGCGCCGCGGGCGGGCAAGACCATCACCCTGGAGGAGCGCATCAACGGCTGCTTCCGCCGTTCCATGCACGGCAAGCCGCTGCCGGTGAACGGTGCCGACATGCAAGCCATGGTGGCTTATTTCGAATGGATGAAAATGAACACTCGCCCCGAAGACAAGGTGGCCGGGCGCGGTGTCGGCAAGATCGACCCGGCCCTCAAGCCCAACGCCGACAACGGCAAGCAGGTCTATGCCAAGCAATGCGCGGTGTGCCATGGCGCTGATGGCGAAGGCCTGAAACGGGCCGACGGCAGCCTGATCTTCCCGCCGCTGTGGGGCGATCAATCCTTCAACATCGGTGCCGGCATGGCCCGCACCTACACCGCCGCGGCCTTCGTCAAACGCAACATGCCCATCGGCTTCCACGAGAAATTCCCCCTGGGCCAGGGCGGCCTGTCGGACCAGGAGGCCCTGGACGTGGCCGAGTACTTCTCCCACCAACCGCGTCCGGACTTCCCGGACAAGGTCAAGGACTGGCCCAACGGTGGCCGTCCGGCGGACGCCCGCTACTGACCATCGCAACGGCTCTGTAGCCACTGTCGCAGGCTGCGAAAAAGCCCTCCGCGGCCCTCAAGAGATCCTGCTCTTCGGGGGCCGCGGAGGGCTTCGGCTGCCGCTGCCGAAATCGCAGAAAAGTCTGTGGCGGCACAGTGGCGCCGGAGTAAGATCGCCATCCTTTGCCCGCCGCCTGCGCGGGCGTTCCCATCAAGGATGAATCATGCGGCTTCGCTCGATCCTGTTGCTGACCCTGTCCCTGGGGCTTGGTGGTTGTGCCTTTGTTTCCGAGCTCAAAGCCACCACCGTGAGTTACCGGGTGCCGGCCGATGCCGGTGAAACCGCGCTGATCCGCATCGTCGCCCAAGGGCTGGTGCGTGGCGTGCCCTACAGCGATTGCATTGACTGGAGCAAGCCCGCGTCGGGGCTGATGGTTCGGCCCCATCGCGGCATTGCCCACCCCAACTTCCGCAACCTGGGCATCCCCATGACCGCCGCCACCGACCGCATGCGCCGTCAGGAAGGCTTTGGCGCCAACGAGCTGAAGATCCCGGCCAATCGTCCGTTCGCCTTCATGTTCTACAACACGGAACCGGGGATGGATAAGGACTACCGCTTTGTCTGCGAACAAAGCGTGACCTTCGTGCCCGAGGCCGGCGCGACCTATCAGATGGAGTTTCTCCAGGACCAGATGTGCACCGCGAGGCTGCGCAAGATCGATGAGCGTGGCGAAGCGCTGCCGGACCTGGTGGTTTTGCGCCCCACCGATCTGTGCAGCGCCAAAACCCAATAGGGCGTGAAGCTAGGGGGCGTAGTGCTTGCAGATCTCTTCCCAGATGTAGGCCCCGCGAAAGCGGATCCAACGGATGAACAAGCGCACGCGAAACGCCTGCCAGCGGCTGCGGCGCCGTAGCGCCAGGCTTTCCTCGATCGCCTCCAGCAAGGATTCGCGCGCGAAGCACAGCCAGATTTCCGGGATCACCGCCATCAGGTTGGTGTAGCAGACCGGCGCCACCTCCTCGTAGAGAATGCGCTCCACCTCGGCCCGGTCATACGCCTGGGTTTCGCGGGCAATATAGGCGTAGTCCACCTCGTTATCGACAAAGGCGTCCGACAGTACGTAGCGAATATCGTCCCGCTGTTGCGGGGTGATTGCTGATGACACGGAGCGCTCCTTCCTGGGGCTTTGGCAATCGATCTGAGGCAATCTGCGCGCCGCATGAGGCGCGCTGCGACGGGCTCACCAGCGACGATAGGGGCGGCCGAAGGGAACCCCGTTCAAGGTGTGAGTGCAGCAAGGGCAATTGGGGCTCATGGTGGCTGCGCTCAACTGGGGATTGACCTTCTGCAGCAGGCCCTGGGTATCGACGTACAGACCGCTGAAATAGGCGCAACCGCTGAGGCCCACGTAATCCTGTTGTTCGTGCTCATGCAGGGCCACCAACCAGAAAATCGGTTCTTCCCGATCCAGCCGGCCTTTCGCTTCGCTGAATACCCCATCCCACGGCTGGCCGACCCGGCTGAGCAGAAAACGGAACAACGGCGTGTAATCCAGCCCCAGGCGCTTGTTGGAGTGCATGCTGCCGCGTTGCTGTTCCCTGGCCAGGAGGGCCTTGCTGTGACGCTGTTTGGCGTAGGACGGTGAGTTCTTGTGCCCCACGCCCCGGGTCCGGGTGTTGACCTTGCGATACAACGGTTGTTTTTCCATCGGGCGGGTCCTTCCTGGTGGCCGGCGACAGCGGATTCTATCTTGGCGCGATCATTCGTGTCGGCGCTGCGCCATTGGCATTGTGCTGGAGGATGGTCACCGGCTGGCCCTGCTGATTGAAAAACACCTGGCCGATCCCCGACGAATTCCACAACCGCTCCCCGGCTTCGGCATGCTCGGGCACGTGGGGTATCACCTTCATCCGCCGGCGCTTGGTGAACCAGTTCAACGGCGAGCGCGGCGAGTAGAGCCAGCGGTTGAGGCGGTCGAACCATTCCAGCAGGGCGGCGGGAAATTCGTTCTTGATGCCGCTGCTGGTGATCTGCCAGATGCGCGGGCCGCCCTGGCGGTGACGGATCAGCACTTCGTAGACGAAGGAATAGTGCACGTCGCCGGAGAGAATCACGTAGCTGCCCGGGGTTCGCGAGTGGCGGAAGATGTTGAGGATCACCTGGGCCGAACCGCGATGGGCCATCCAGTTTTCCGCGTCCACCAGCAATGGGTAGCCGCACCAACTGAAGACTTTCTGCACCGTCTCGATCAGCTTGACGCCGAAGATCGGCGCCGGTGAAACGATGATCGCCGAGGGGTGATCCAGCAGTTCGTGTTGCAGTTCGCACAGGGCCTCCCAGTCCAGCAGGCCCGAGGGCTGGCCCAGGTTGGACTCGCTGCGCCAGCGCCGGGTGCGGGTGTCCAGCACCACCAGGGCCGGGGTGCTGGGCAAGACGTACTGCCACTGCGCAAAGCGCAGCAACTGGTCGATCAAATCGTCCTGGGCCTGACGTTGCAGCAGGTGTTTCGGGCCTTGTGGCGTGGCGCTCAAGGCGCGAGTCTGTTCCAGCAGTGGCACGAAGGCGTCCGGGTTGTTGCCCCAGCCTTGGCACAGCATGTACGCCAGCAGGGCGTTGCCGATGATGCGTTTGGAGAAGGGATGACCGTAGGCGGTTTCTTCCCACTGGGCGCTGAGGTTCCAGTCGTCGGTGATGTCGTGGTCGTCGAAGATCATCAGGCACGACAGGTGGGCGAAGACCCGCGCGGCCCCCTTCAGGCCCTGGACAAAATCGTCGATGCGCTGCTGTTCCCGGGTGTAGCGCGTTTGCTGTTCCGGCGTCAGTTGCGGTGGCTGTGGCGCGATCAGGGGCCAGGGCACCGGTGACCACACCAGCAGGTACATGGCCAGCACCTCGGCGAAGGTCACCAGGTGGTTGTCGGCATTGCTGCTGGTGAAGATCGGCTTTTTCACCCCGCCGAAAAACCGCTCGCGCAGGGTTTCATTGCTTTTGAGGGCCGGGAGCAGTTCGGCCCGCTGGTAGTAGCTGGCGCCATGGCGGTACAGCGCCTGGCTGTCGGCCACCACCGCGCCCTCCAACTCTTCATCGAACAGCCCGAGGCGCTCGATCAGGGCGTGAACTGCCCGCAACATGGGGCCGGCCACATCGTCGGCATACACCTGATCGCCGCTCATCATCAACAAGGCCGGGCGCTGTGCGGGCTCGGGCTGTTGCGCCAGCAGGCGGTCGACGCAGAGCAGGCCATCAGTGGACGGGTGATGGGGCTTGCGGCAGGAGCCGTGGAGCAGGTTGTCGATGCGGCTGTGGAGCACGAACTCCGGAGTCCTGGCATCGCCATACAGCAGGTGCGGCGCCCAGTCGGCAATGGATCGGGCGCCGTCCTCGGCGTCGTTGATCAAGAGGTCATAGGCAATCGTCACGTCCTGGGGCAGGGCGTCGTCCAGGGGCACATCGATCAGATGGATAAAAGCCTGGCGCCCGACGGGGATGACCTGGCATTGCTGCTGATCGAGGGGCCGTTCCAGGGCCGGGCCGCCCGTGGGGTGCAGGCGCAGGGTCAGCGGCAACGCCCTTGAACCCACCAGCCACAGCACCAGCCGCGTTGGCTCCAGGCGGCGCAGCAGCGGGCCGGCAAGAACGGGGGGCAGGGCTGGGGCGGGCGTAGTCAGTGGCATCTGCAGCGGGGTCTCTGGCGGTTGCAAAGGGGGCGCAATGGTAGCGCAGCCGATGTCGAAGAAACGTCGGCTGTGGGGGCGGCGGCAAGGCTTTTGTATCCGATTATTTATAGGCGCTGGCCAGCATCACACCGAATCCGAGAAAGGTCATCCCCGACAGTTTGCCGACGATCCTGGCCCCTCGGCGACTGGACAGCCAGCCCCTGGCGCCGTTGGCCATCAGCGCGTAACCGCTGTGCAGCGCAATCACCAACAGGCTGTAGGACGCCACCAGCACAAAGAACTGGCTGTAGTAATCGCCTTGCGGCTGGATGAACTGTGGGAACACCGCGAGAAAGAAAAACCCGGCCTTGGGGTTGAGCAACTGGATCGACAGGGCCTCGACAAAGCGCCGTGCGGGGCGGCTTTTAGTCTCCTGGAGTGGCGGAATGAAACTCTGCGTGCGCCACATCTTCACCCCCAGATACAGCAGGTATAGGGCGCCGATGTACTTGAGCAGGGTAAAGGCAGTGGTTGAGGCCGCCAGGACCAGACCCAGGCTGCTGGCGGAAATCCCCGCCACCACAAAGGCGCCCAGGGCGATACCGAGAATGCCCGGCAGTGCCCCGCTCCAGCCGTGGCGCAGGGCGTTGGACAGGGTCAGTACCACCCCGGGGCCGGGGCTGAGAATGGTCAGGGTGGCCAGCAGTAAAAACAGTCCATAACTTGCCATGCAGCACTCCAGAAATGAGCCATTGAAGGGGCGCAGCCTGCTCCGCGGTTGGTGGCCTGACAAACGCTTTAATTGCACGGCTGATGTGCCTAAATCAGATCCATGCACAGGCTCTACAAAGCGTCTCAGGCGCCGCTGGCCCGGGCGGGCACCTGGGTCCGATTAGTCACCGCGTCCTGCTGAATCTGCGCCAGCATCCACTCGATAAACACCTGGGCTTCGGGGGCGGCATCGGCGGCGAGCGCGTAGTAATAGCGGGTCAGCGGCTGGTGCAGTTCCGGCAACGGGCAGACCAGCCGGCCGCTGCTCAGATCCTTGGCCAGCAACGAGGCCGGGCACAGCGCCAGCCCCAGGCCGTCGACACAGGCCTGGAGCACGAAGTGCAGATGGTCGAAATGCAAGGTCGGTGGCTGGCGCAGTGGCTTCAGACCGCAGTGTTCCAGCCATTTTTGCCAGTCGTTGGCGCGGCTACGACTGACCAGCAGGGTATGGCGCCCCAGATCCTTGGGGCTGTTCAGTGCTGTGCTCTGCAACAGCGATGGCGCGGCCACCACCAGGATTTCATCCTCCAGCAAGCGCTGAGGCTGCAGCGATGGCGCCCAGCCCGAACGCCCGCGACGAATTACCAGATCGAAGGTTTCCTTGGCCGGGTCGGGGAGCAGGGTGCTGGTCACCACCTCCGGCTGGATCTGCGGGTACAGCGCCATGAACTGCGGCAAGCGCGGAATCAGCCAGCGCACCGCGAAGGACGGCCGCACATTGACCGTCACCTTGCGCAGGGCCGCGCCGCGGCGCAGTGAAACCGCGGCCGCGGCGATTTGGGTCAGGGCCACGCTGACCTGTTCATAGAAGGCTTGCCCGGCGGGGGTCAGCACCGACTGGCGAATGCGCCGTTCGAACAGCAACACACCCAGGTGCTCTTCCAGCAGTTTGATATGGCGGCTCACTGCGCTGTGGCTCACGTGCAGTTCTTCAGCAGCGCGGCTGAAACTCTCGTGGCGAGCGGCGGCGGCAAAGGCGCGGACGGCGTTCAAGGGGGGAAGGTCAGTGATCATGTGTCTAATTTAGTCACCTATGTGGCGCAATAAAAGCGTTTGTCAGTGCCTTGGCCGAACGTCAGGCTGAAACCATCCGTGACCTGCCGGTTTGCCTGCCATGCCCGATACCCACGCCCGCACCACCGATAAAGCCTCCGCCCGCGCCGCCGCGATCCTTGGCCTGTGCCTGCCCGGCGACACCTTGCTCTACCTGCTGCTGCCCATGCAGCACGAAGCCTTCGGCGTGACCCTGGGCCAAGCCGGCCTGCTGCTGGCGGCCAACCGACTGGTGCGGATCTTCGGCTACAGCCATGTGATGCGTTTCTACGCCCGCCGCGGCGACCGCCCGGTCTGCGTGCTGGCTGCCTTTACTGCGGCCCTCTGTGCCCTGGGCTACGCCACCTTGTCCGGTTTCTGGTGGCTGCTGCTGTTGCGCCTGGGCTGGGGCCTGAGCTACGCAGCCCTCAACCTTTCGACCCAGGTCATGGCCACCGCCGAGCCCAGCGGCGCTGCTCGCCGCACTGGCCGCTCCCGAGCACTGATCGCTACCGGGCCGATGCTGGCCTTGCCCCTGGGCGCCCTGGTCAGCGTCGAATACGGCCCGCGAGTGATCTTCCTTCTTATGGCCCTGACCTCGTTGATCGCCATGCTCCTGGCCTTCGGCTTGCCGAATAGGCCCCATCCGCTGGCCAGCTCCAGCCGCCGTTTCCAGCGCCCTGACAGTGTGGCGGTTTGGTCCTTTATCGAAGGCCTGGTGCTGGACGGCCTGTTCATCATTGGCCTGTCGCTGCTGGCCGAACAGCTGATGGCGGGCAATGCAGTGCTGGTGGCGGGCGGGCTTCTGGCCCTGCGCTACGTGTCGGAAATGCTCCTCAGTGCCCTGGGCGGTATCGCCGCACAGCGCTGGGGCGCGACGCGGATGTTGATCGTCTTTTCCCTGCTGACCTCTATGGCCCTGGTGGGTTTTGGTTGCCATTGGCTGATCGTCGGCGGCGCCTTGGTGCTGGTGTTGCGGGCCCTGCAATTGCCGCTGGTGGTCACGGTGGTGGCGCAACGGCATCCGGGTGCGGGAAGGGTGCGGGCCTTGGCGGCCAATGCGGTGTGGCGGGACATCGGCGCCGGGATCGGGCCCTTGATCGCCGGCTTGCTGCTGCCGGTGGCATCGACGGTGTGGGTGTATTCGCTGGCGGCGGGTTGTTTGGCGCTGAGTGCGTTGGCGTGTCGGGAGGTTCGTATTCGTGGGGAAGAGGTTAAGCCGGCGCCTGCCGAAGAGGTTTGAGGGTTTTTGGAAGAGTTTCTGCAGCCCCCAGCAAGTCAGATCAGTTAAAGAAATTTTGTAGGAGTCACTGACATCCAGCATGGTCGGAGATAGTGATGGCCATAGCCTTGGCAAAGGCACTAGGCAATTCCCAAAAAGAATCCATGAAATATCTCGCGCCAAAGCCTGGATTGAACACCTCGTGTATCCCGCTAGGCTTGGGTTGTCGCTGCCAATCCAGCGACAGGGCCTGGGAACCCGTAGAAACAATAGGTGGTTGCGTGCCGCCTTTTTTGGTGGCATCTCATCACTCAGGAGCTGGTTTCATGGACGTTTCGACTCAGTATCTTCCCCCCACCACCCCTCGCACCCAGGCCCACGCCGGAGGTGCGCAATGACCATCAAGATCCTCGGCCATGTCACTTTCGCCGCCAGTGGCGAAGCCCAGCATTCGCTGTTCCGGGTCAATCCGGACGTGCCGCTGCGCGAAGCCCTGGAGCAGGTGTCGCAATTGCTGTTCCACGCCAAGCATCTGGTTCGGGACGCGGCGCTGGAGCGGGACGACCGCTATGCCTGGGCCGCTGTTTATTTCAGCGAGATGGGCAAGGCGATTGTCGATGATTTGTGCCTGGGAAGCTGGCCGGCTGCTGGGGAAGGGCTGCGCGCCGGTTAAGGCGAAGCTCTGAAGGTCTGTGCAGGAGGGGAGCCCGGAGGTGAGTCGCTCCCCGCCTGAAATTCTGTAGGAGCGAGCTTGCTCGCGATGATGCTGAGAGCGCCGCATTCTTCCCTGTGAACGCGCGTTTTCGTTGACGTCCATCGCGAGCAAGCTCGCTCCTACAGGCCTCAGGCCGAGGCTTTGTGCGTTTCACCGCGTTCAATGCTCTGCGGCTGGCCCTGTTCGATCACCCAGCGCAGCAGCTCGGTCACCGACACTCGGTGCTTGCGTTCGACCCATTCCATGCCTTCAGGGCTGTAGTGCTCGCTGTAGCGGGTCAGCACCAGGTAGTGCTGGTCTTCGGACAGGCCCAGGCTGACTTCGCGGCAATGCAGGCTGGCGTCATCGAGTCTGGTCACCCGTTGCAGCAGCATCAGGGCGTGTTGATCGGAGGTGGGCATGGACAGCTCCTTCGCGACGAGAGGGGCCGGGGCGGGGTTGATCAGGCGCATGGTCAGGGTTCTCCAGCAAGGGGAGGCCGATGCTGGCAGCTGAACCTTGCGCAAAGATGTCTGCTTTATTGCGTCGCTGAAGGTTTGTTGCGGCGTTGAAATAAATGACGCCGGGCGGCGAATGGTTTTAGATAACGGCTCATTCCGACTTGAAGTGATCTCCGCCGGTGAGCCGTCTCTTGATCGTGGACGACGACATTGAAGTCCTCGCGCTGCTGAAGAAATTCTTTGTCCAACAGGGTTATCAGGTGGCGGTGGCCACCGATGGCGCGTCGCTGTGGGCGGCGCTGGAGCGGGAGGTGCCGGACCTGATCATCCTCGACCTGATGCTCCCCGGCGACAACGGCCTGACCCTGTGCCAGCGCCTGCGCCAGTTGCATGCCACGCCGGTGATCATGCTCACCGCCATGGGCGAGTTGAGCGATCGGGTGGTGGGCCTGGAGATGGGCGCCGACGATTACCTGAGCAAGCCCTTCGATGCCCGTGAGCTGTTGGCCCGGGTGCGGGCGGTGCTGCGCCGGGCCGGGGAAAGCCGGCCGGTGAGCGGCGAGGTGCCGCGGCCGTTGATCAAGTTCGCCGACTGGCAGCTGGACCTGACCCGCCGTGAGCTGCGCTCGCCGGATCAGGTGATGATTCCGCTGTCGGCGGGGGAGTTCGACCTGCTGCTGGTGTTTGTCGAGCATCCGCAACGCATCCTCACCCGCGAGCAGTTGCTGGACCTGGCTCGGGGGCAGGCCCATGACGCTTTCGATCGCAGCATCGATGTCCAGGTCAGCCGCCTGCGGCGCAAGCTGGAGTTCGACACCAAGCGCCCGGCGATGATTCGCACCGTGCGCAACGGCGGTTATCTGTTCACCCCCAGCGTGACCCGTCAGTGAAGCTGATCAAGCCGTTGTGGCGCTATCGCCTGCGGGACACCGTGGCGCGCTGGATCGCCCTGACCATCATCATGGCCATGCTCACCGCCCTGGCCTTCAATGCGCTGTTCGTGCAACTGGCCGGGGTCTGGGCCTATCCGCCGCTGGCGGAAACCGGGTTGCTGGAAAAGTCCGCGGCCATCGTGCGCATGATCGAGGCCTCGGAGCCGGGCCAGCGCCCGCAACTGGCGGCGGCGGTCAGCAGTGATCACCTGAGTATCCGCTGGCAGCCGACGCGCCAGGGCTTTGCCCTGCCTGAGCTGGACGACCCGGAGTATCGGGTCGGCTCGGAAGGCATCCGCGCCATGCTGCAACCGCCCCAGCGACATATCGAGGCCTACCAGCCCAGTGACTGGCCGGGCCCGGATGGGCGCTACGCGCTGCTGGTGCAACTGACTGATCAGAGTTGGGTGATGTTTTCCTCGGCGTCGCGCAGTTGGGGCCTGGAGGAGGGCACGCGCAATCTGATCGTGATCGCCCTGGTGCTGATCTCCACTGGCCTTGTGGCCTTGATCGCCACCCGCCGCCTGGCCAAGCCGCTGCAGCAGTTCGCCCAGGGTGCGCGGCGCTTTGCCGTGGACTTTCGCGCGCCGCCCATCGAGCCGGTGGGCCCCACGAGATCCGTCAGGCGATTCTCGCCTTCAACGCCATGCAGGCGCAGTTGCAGCACTTCATCAAGGACCGCACGCAGATGCTCGCGGCCATCTCCCATGACCTGCGCACACCGCTGACCCGCATGCGCCTGCGCGGCGAGTTCATCGAAGATGCCGACCAGCAGCAGCGCCTGTTTCGTGATGTGGACGAGATGCAGGCGATGATCAATTCGGCCCTGGAGTTCTTTCGCGACGATGCGCGGTTGGAACAGGCCACCCATTTCGATCTGGCCGAGCTGCTGCAGACCCTGGTGGACGATTATCGCGACCAGTCGATCCCGATCGTTTTCAGCGGCCCGCCGCGCCTGGTGTATTGCGGCCGGCCCCTGGGGCTCAAGCGGGTGATGACCAACCTGCTGGATAACGCGATCAAGTACGGGGGCGAGCCGGCCATCGTGCTGGAGCAGGGCGCCGACCAATTGCGGGTGCGAGTGCTGGACCGTGGCCCGGGAATTGCGCCCGATGCCCTGGAACAGGTGTTCCAGCCGTTTTTCCGCCTGGAGAGTTCGCGCAACAAGAGCACCGGCGGCGTGGGCCTGGGGCTGTCGGCAGCGCGGGCCATCGTGCGTGAGCATGGCGGCGAGTTGCGCCTGTTCAATCGTGAAGGCGGTGGGTTGGAAGCGCGGGTGGAATTGCCGCTGTAGCCGCTGGCGCAGCCTGCGACAAGCCCCGAAGGGCCTTGCGAAGCCCTTCGAGCGCCCTGGCCGGCCGATCCCGGCCTGGGCTCAGTGATCCGTTGCGGCTCAGGACCAGTCGAAGCTGAACAGCACCAGGCCTTCCACCGGTTCGTAGAGCATCACCACCCGGTCGGCGCCGCTGATGCCGTAGTGGTAGGCCGGCACGCTGAGCACGTGCTGAAAGCGCCGGCCCGCCGGGCTCAGGGGCCAGATATTGCAGCTGTCGTCCGACTCTTCGACGTCCATGGGGAACTCCACGGTTTCCACCCAGTTGCCGTAGCCCTCGGCCACACCGCCCATTTCCTCGATATAGGTCAGGCGCTCCTTGTCGTTCTTGGGCCAGGTCAGGTAGCCCAGTTCCTGATGGCGCTGGCGCGCGGTGAGGTAGGCGGCGTGCTGCTTGCGGTAGTGGTGTTGCAGGTTGGCGCGCTGGTTACGCCGGGATTCGGGCAACTCGGCGTTGTCGCCGTGGAGGAAGAAATAGCGTGGACTGCCGCACAGGCGATAGCGGCCGTTCTCGATCTTGAAGCCGATCCAGTTGGTTTTCAGCAGCTCGCTGCCGAATTCGTAATCGTCGGTCAATTCGCCCACTAGCCCCTCGTCGGGCTCGATAGGGCTCAGCAGATGCAGGCGGCCGGACCACTCGGGATTGATCAGGCTGGCGTCGAAGGACAGCAGCGGTAGCAGGTGTTCGGCCAGCTCCTGCTGGTCGGCGACGAACAGCTCGCGGGCGTCGGGGTAGGCGATGGCGCCTTCAGGTAGTTGGGTCAGGTTCGGGGCGGCAACTGTGGGCATGGAGCAATCCTTTGAGGAATGGGCCGGTGCTCGGGGCAAGCGGCACTGGGGTCAGGTGTGGCGATGGCGAAAGTGACCGGGGGTGATGCCGACGACTTTCTTGAAGGCCCGGGTCATGTGGCTTTGATCGAAGAATCCACAGTGAAACGAGGCCTCGGTGATGCTTGCGCCGCTGCGCAACAGGTGCTGGACCCGGGCGATGCGGCGTTGGATCTGGTAGCTGTGGGGCGAGATGCCCAGGCTGTTCTTGAACACCCGGATCATGTACAGCGGCTCCAGGTTCACCAGGGCTGCCAGTTCTTCCAGGCGGATACTCTGTTCGAAGTCGTCGTCCAGGCGCTGCCGGATACGTTTCACCGCCTCGCGCTCCTGGCGATCAGTGGCTGGCTGGCGCACGCCGTTTCTCTGGAACAGCTGCGCCAGCAGTTCCAGCAGAATGCTTTCGCGCTCAAGGCTGGAGTCGGCGTGTTCGATCCGTTGGTGCTGTTGCAGGAACCAGCGGGCGAAGGCCGGATCTTCGCTCAGCACGTTGCGAAACAGGTGGATGTGATCCGCTGCCAGGCGCTGACCGAGAACGGCCCGGTTCAGCCACTGCGGGTCGATGTACAGCATGCGATAGACCCAGCCCTGGTCGCAGGCCTGGACCCCGTCGTGGATTTCGCCGGGGCTGATGGTGACCACGCAGCCCTGGGTCGCCAGGTGGTGGCTGCCGCGATAGAAGAGTTTTTCCACGCCGCCGCTGATGACGCCTACGGCATAACGGTCATGGCTATGGCGGCCAAACGACTGTCGGCTGTAGCGGGCTGCCAGCAGCTCGCAGTCGCCTTCCGGGATGCGCCAGAAGCGGGAGAAATCCCCAGGCGGTGGTGGTGGGCGGTTCTGGTGGGCATCCATTCCATGTCCAGTTTTGTGCAATACGCAGAGATTGCCGGCCGATAAATTTAGCACCCCTTGAACCCTGCGAGCTAGATGCGATGAGTGTGATGAAACTGGTGATCGGCGACTACAAGAAGTCCTCCTGGTCATTGCGGGCCTGGTTGGTCCTGGTCACTGCGGATGTGCCTTTTGAGGTCATCCAGATCAAGTTGGAGGCGCCGCAGACCGGCGAGCGAATCCTTGCCTATTCAGCGTCGGGCAAGGTGCCGGTGCTGTTGCAGGACGGCCTGTCGATCAACGACAGCCTGGCGATCTGTGAATACGTTGCTGAACACTGGCCCCAGGCCCAACTGTGGCCCGCGGATGCCGGGCTCAAGGCACTGGCCCGCTCGGCCTGCGCCGAAATGCATGCCGGTTTCACTCAGTTGCGCACGCAACTGCCGTTCGGGGTCAACCGTGGCGAGCCTGCCCAGGCGTTGAGCCTGGCGGCCGAGGCCGAGATCCAACGGGTGTTTTCGATCTGGCGCCAGTTGCTGGCCCGGAGCCGGTCCGAGGCGTTCCTGTGCGGAACCTTTGGGGTGGTGGATGCCATGTTCGCGCCGGTGCTGTTGCGCTTCATGCGCTATGGCATCGCCATTCCCGAGGATCTGAAGCCCTACGCCGATGCGGTGTTGCTGCACCCTCCGGTGTTGCTGTGGCTGAAACTGGCGATGCAGGAAACTTGAATGTCCGGCGTGCAAGGCAACAACAAGGTCAATCGCGGTGGGGGGATCTATGTCGAGCAATAGAGCGTTAGTGGAGCTGACCCTGGGAGGGCTGATGCTCAGCCTGTCGGCCCTGGCAGTGGCCTTTGCCCATATCGGCGCGGGCGGGGCGGGGTTCTACCGCATGCTGTTCGCCTCGATCCTGTTCTTGCTGCTGCTCAAGGTGCGCCGCATCCCGGTGCTGCTCAAGAGTGCCAGGGCCCGGTTGTATACGGCCCTGGCCGGGGTATTCCTGGCCATCGACCTGGTGCTCTGGCACCAGAGCATCTACATCGTCGGTCCGGGTATCGGCTCGATTCTGACCAACTGCCAGGTGTTCTTCATGACCCTGCTGGGCCTTTATCTGCTCAAGGAAAAGCCGTCGCTCTACTTCCTGATCTCCATCAGCCTGGCGTTTGTCGGCCTGTACCTGTTGTTGCTGCCGGAAATGAGCAGTGCCCTGGGCATCAAGGGCGTGGTGTATGGCGTGCTGTCGGGCCTGGCTTATGCCGTCTGTGTGTATTTCCTCAAGGTCAACACCCAGTTGCCTGACGGCGGTGGCGACAAGATCGCGCAGATGCTCAACCTGAGCCTGTGGGCCGCGCTGGTGTTGCTGGTGTATGCCCTGGCCATGGGGGAAAGCCTGGCCATCGTCGACGGGCAGACTTTAGTGATGCTGATCATCTACGGGGTGATGGTGCAGTTCGTGGGCTGGCTGTTGGTCAACCGCTCCATCGGCGCCATCAGCCTGGGATTGGCAGGGCTGATCCTGCTGCTGGAACCGGTGATTACCTATTTCGTCGATGTGGCGTTTCTCGGCAAGGCCAGCTCGGCGCTGCAGATCGCCGGTGCGTTGCTGACGGTCTTTGCCGTGTACATCGGCTCGATCAAACCGCCGGTAAAGGTGACGCCGGTGACCGAGGCCGCTTGAGGCCCCGATCTGATGCCGCGTTCCGATTCAGCGTCGTGCTGGATTTTTACTGCGCCCGGACCCGCCTGTCTGTGCGCAGTTTTTTTTGCCGGTCATTCAGGCTGACAGGGCCAGACGCGTAGCACCGGCATCCGCCGCGGCCTGGGCCTGGGTGCGCTCATCCTCTTCCAGTACCCGCGAGGCCCGACCCACCAGCAACGGATCGGGGGCGTGGGCGACTTTCAGGTCCTTGCCCGGGTAGTCCAGCTCATGCAGGAAATGGCGGATGCAGTTGATCCGCGCGCGCTTCTTGTCGTCGGACTTGATCACTGTCCACGGTGCATCGGCGGTGTCGGTGTGGAAGAACATCGCCTGCTTGGCGGCGGTGTATTCGTCCCACTTGTCCAGGGACTTGATGTCGATGGGCGAGAGCTTCCAGTGCTTGAGCGGGTCGTCCCGGCGCGAGATGAAGCGGCGCAACTGTTCTTCGCGGTTCACCGAGAACCAGAACTTGAACATCAGGATGCCGCTGTTGCACAGCATGCGTTCCAGCTCCGGAGTCTGGCGCATGAACTCCAGGTATTGCAGGGGCGAGCAGAACTCCATCACCCGCTCGACCCCGGCGCGGTTGTACCAGGAGCGGTCGAAGAAGACCATTTCCCCGGCGGTGGGCAGGTGCTGGATATAGCGCTGGAAATACCACTGGCCCTTTTCCTGTTCCGAGGGCTTTTCCAGGGCTACGATCCGCGCGCCGCGGGGGTTGAGGTGTTCCATGAAGCGCTTGATGGTGCCGCCTTTGCCTGCCGCGTCACGCCCTTCGAACAGCACCACGATGCGCTGTCCGGTTTCCTTGACCCAGCTCTGCACCTTGAGCAGCTCGATCTGCAGCTCGCTCTTGGCCTTTTCGTACTCGGCGCGGCGCATGCGGTTGCGATAGGGGTAGTTGCCCGGCAGTGCGGCGGACACGCTGTCTTCATTGGAACCGCGCGGCGCGCTGGCCACTTGCAGGGCCATGGGCTTCTGGCTGATGGCGCTGATTTCGGCCTCGGCGACTTTCACCGGGGCGGCCTTGGTGGTCCGTGGCCGGCGTGGGCGTGGCGTGGCGGCTTTGCGTGGAGCGGCCTTGGTGCTGGCGGTGCCGGAGCTGGCCGAGGCCTTTAGCACTGGGGCGGAAGGCAGGGGCAGGGCGGTGGATTCTTCACTCATGGGAGGGGCCTGTAGTTGCGTTCAATGTCCTCCGGTCATTTTTAGGGCTGGGGGGCTCGGGGCCGTTGATCTCGATCAAATTTGTTACAACGAAAAGTCTGTAATGAGTTTCAGATTTTTCTAGCGTATTTAAGGACGCATCAGTGCATATGGCGGCTATCGTGCAGTCAGGCGCAGATCAGAAGAGAGGCCACCATGAACCCGATCGTTTGGCCAGCACTGGCTATTTTGCTGGTTGCCCAGTCGCCGGCGTACGCCATCAACGAAAAGTATCGCCAGCAACTTGAGCAATCGGGCTGCACTCAGATGACCGAGCTTCAGGGTTGTGACATCCACAAGAGCAAAGCCGAGAACGCCAAGGCCGGATTTGCTGACCCCGACGCCCCGGCAAGCGCTGACAGCCTGAAGGCACCGACGCCTTATGTCGGGCAATGGACGGCGAAAAGCCCATCCGGCGCGACGGTTGCCACGATCCGTATCGATGCCAGGGAGCGGGTGTGGGTCAATGGCAAACAGGTCAAAGCCAAACGCACGGATGGCGCCCTGCAATTTCGTCAGGGCACGCTGCTCTTCACCATTCAAGGCAATCGGCGGCGGCAGAACGAAGACATCTGGATGGATACCGATACTGGAGCCAAGGGGCCGATTCAGATCCAGTGAGGATTCGGCCAGGCACAAAAAAACCGGCTCAGGTGGCCGGTTTCTTTGGGTTCAAGACGTATTGAGCAACGTCTTGAGATATGTACTTGGTGCCCCGAGGGAGACTCGAACTCCCACTTCTTGCGAAAACGGATTTTGAATCCGCCGCGTCTACCAATTCCGCCATCAGGGCTCAATGGCGGCGAAGTATAGAGAGGCGGTTACCGTTGGTCAATCGGCTTTCATGGTCAATTTTTAGTTATTCCGCTAAACTTTCCGGCCCTGCTAGACGAACCCCATCATGCGCGTTGCTGACTTTACCTTCGAGCTTCCTGATTCGCTGATCGCCCGCCATCCTTTGGCCGAGCGTCGCGGCAGCCGTCTGTTGACCCTGGATGGGCCAACCGGCGCCTTGGCCCACCGTCAATTCACCGATCTGCTGGAGCATCTGCGCCCTGGCGATCTGATGGTGTTCAACAATACCCGGGTGATTCCGGCCCGCCTGTTTGGCCAGAAGGCCTCCGGCGGCAAGCTGGAGATCCTCATCGAGCGGGTGCTGGACAGCCATCGTGTGCTGGCCCATGTGCGCTCCAGCAAGTCGCCCAAGCCGGGCTCGAAGATTCTGATCGAGGGCGGTGGCGAGGCCGAGATGCTGGCGCGCCACGACACGCTGTTCGAGCTGGGTTTTGCCGAGGAGGTGCTGCCGCTGCTGGACCGGGTCGGGCACATGCCGTTGCCTCCTTATATAGACCGCCCGGACGAAGGCGCGGATCGCGAGCGCTACCAGACCGTGTACGCCCAGCGCCTGGGCGCGGTGGCAGCACCGACCGCCGGGCTGCATTTCGACCAGCCGCTGCTGGAGGCGATTGCCGCCAAGGGTGTGGAGACGGCATTCGTGACCCTGCATGTCGGCGCCGGAACCTTCCAGCCGGTGCGGGTCGAACGCATCGAAGATCACCATATGCATCACGAGTGGCTGGAAGTCGGCCAGGATGTGGTGGATGCGGTGGCCGCGTGCCGGGCTCGCGGTGGCCGGGTGGTGGCGGTGGGTACCACCAGCGTGCGTTCCCTGGAAAGCGCCGCCCGCGATGGTGTGCTCAAGCCGTTCAGCGGCGACACCGACATCTTTATCTACCCGGGCCGGCCATTCCATGTGGTCGATGCCCTGGTGACCAACTTCCATCTGCCGGAATCCACGCTGTTGATGCTGGTTTCGGCGTTCGCCGGTTATCCCGAGACCATGGCCGCCTATCGCGCCGCAGTGGAAAATGGGTACCGCTTTTTCAGCTACGGTGATGCGATGTTCATCACCCGTAATCCCGCGCCGACCGCTCCCAAGGATCTGGCCCCCGAGGAAACTGTATGAGTCGCACTTGTCGTATGTCCTTCGAGCTTCTGGCCACTGATGGCAAGGCTCGTCGCGGTCGCCTGACCTTCCCCCGCGGTACGGTGGAAACCCCGGCCTTCATGCCGGTGGGCACCTACGGCACGGTCAAGGGCATGTTGCCGCGGGATATCGTCGCCACCGGCGCCGAGATCATTCTCGGCAACACCTTCCATCTGTGGCTGCGCCCGGGTACGGAAGTGATCAAGGCCCACGGTGACCTGCATGATTTCATGCAGTGGAAGGGCCCGATCCTGACCGACTCCGGCGGTTTCCAGGTGTTCAGCCTGGGGGCGATGCGCAAGATCAAGGAAGAGGGCGTGACCTTCGCCTCGCCGGTGGACGGTGCCAAGGTGTTCATGGGCCCGGAAGAGTCGATGCAAGTGCAGCGCGACCTGGGGTCGGACATCGTGATGATCTTCGATGAGTGCACGCCGTACCCGGCCGATGAGGACGTGGCGCGGATCTCCATGGAGTTGTCCCTGCGCTGGGCCCAGCGCTCGAAGAACGCCCACGGCGACAACACGGCGGCGCTGTTCGGCATCGTCCAGGGCGGCATGCACCAGGACCTGCGCATGCGTTCCCTGGAAGGCCTGGACAAGATCGGCTTCGACGGCCTGGCCATCGGCGGCCTGTCGGTGGGCGAGCCCAAGCATGAAATGATCAAGGTCCTGGACTACCTGCCGGGCCAGATGCCTGCCGACAAACCTCGTTACCTTATGGGAGTTGGCAAGCCGGAAGATCTGGTTGAGGGTGTGCGCCGCGGTGTGGACATGTTCGATTGCGTGATGCCAACCCGCAATGCCCGCAATGGGCATCTGTTCATCGATACAGGCGTGCTGAAAATCCGTAACGCGTTTCATCGCCATGATGATTCGCCGCTGGACCCAACTTGTGATTGCTACACCTGCCAGAACTTCTCCCGTGCCTATCTGCATCACTTGGACAAGTGCGGGGAAATGCTCGGGAGTATGCTCAATACCATCCATAATTTGCGCCATTACCAGCGTCTTATGGCTGGTTTGCGCGAGGCTATTCAACAAGGTACATTGGCCGCCTTTGTCGATTCCTTCTATGCCAAGCGCGGGTTGCCCGTGCCGCCTTTAGAGTAAGTTCTAAAGACGTTAAGCCACTAATTCTGCAATTATCGGAGTGTTAAATGAGCTTTTTGATCCCTGCCGCGTATGCGGACGCCGCTGCACCTGCTGCTGCCGGTCCTGCCGGCACTGGTTTCGAGTGGATTTTCCTGGTCGGCTTCCTGGTCATCTTCTATCTGATGATCTGGCGTCCACAGGCCAAGCGCGCCAAAGAGCAGAAGAACCTGCTGAGCAACCTGCAGAAAGGCGACGAAGTTGTGACCACTGGCGGTATCGCCGGCAAGATCAACAAAGTGACCGACGACTTCGTGGTTCTGGAAGTGTCGGACTCCGTTGAGTTGAAGTTCCAGAAGGGCGCGATCGCAGCCACGCTGCCAAAAGGCACGCTGAAAGCGATCTAAGTTTCATCTTTTACCAATCGACGGGGCGCGCAAGGCGCCCCGCGTCATAAACGGGCGGCGTGATGCTGAACAAATATCCTCTGTGGAAGTACCTACTGATCCTGGCGGTGCTGGCGATCGGTTTTATTTATTCCGCTCCCAATCTATACCCTGATGATCCGGCCATTCAGGTCAGCGGTGCGAGCACTGCGTTGCAGGTCACTCAGGCGGATCTGGATCGTGCGAGCAACGCGCTCACCGACGCCGGTATCAAGGTCAAGGCTTCCTCCATTGCCGCCAACGGCAAGGGTGGCCTGCTGCGCTTGATCAACAAGGAAGACCAGCTTCCGGCCAAGGATGTAGTGCGCAAGGCGCTGGGCGATGACTATGTGGTGGCGTTGAACCTGGCGCAAACCACCCCGCAATGGCTGCGCAACCTCGGTGCGCACCCGATGAAACTGGGTCTGGACTTGTCCGGTGGTGTGCACTTCCTGCTGGAAGTGGACATGGACAAAGCCCTCGACGCCCGCCTGAAGGTCTATGAAGGCGACGTCAAGAGCCTGCTGCGCAAAGAGCGTCTGCGCTATCGCAGCCTGCCGCAGCTCAACGGTGCCATCCAGCTGGGCTTCAGCGATGAAGACAGCCGTGAACAGGCCCGCTCGCTGATCCGCAAGAACTTCAATGATTTCGATATCGTACCGGCCGACCTCAATGGCCAACCGGTGCTGCGTCTGGCGATGACCCCGGCCAAGCTGGCGGAAATCCGCGAATACTCCATCAAGCAGAACTTGACCACCGTGCGTAACCGGGTCAACGAGCTGGGTGTGGCCGAGCCTCTGGTTCAGCGTCAGGGTGCCAACCGTATCGTGGTTGAGCTGCCGGGTGTGCAGGACACCGCTGAAGCCAAGCGGATCCTGGGCAAGACCGCCAACCTGGAATTCCGTCTGGCCGCCGAGCCGGGTGCTTCCAAGGCGACTTCCGAGTCCTTCGAATTCCGTGAGGGCAACCGTCCTCCAGCGCTGATCGAGCGTGGCCTGATCATCACCGGCGACCAGGTGACCGATGCCCAGGCCGGCTACGACGAGCACGGCCGTCCACAGGTGAACATCAAGCTCGATGGTCACGGTGGCGAACTGATGAACCGTTCGACCCGCAGCAACGTCGGTCGCAGCATGGCGGTGATCTTCATCGAGCAGAAGCCGATCACCACCTACACCAAGCAGATGGTCGACGGCGTCGAGAAAGACGTGCCGGTCCAGGCGTTCAAGGAAGAGAAGAAGATCATCAGCCTGGCGACCATCCAGTCGCCACTGGGCAGCCAGTTCCGCATCACCGGCCTGAACGGCCAGGGTGAGTCCTCCGAGCTGGCGCTGCTGCTGCGTGCCGGTGGTCTGGCGGCGCCGATGTACTTCGCCGAAGAGCGCACAATCGGTCCGAGCCTGGGTGCTGACAACATCACCAAGGGTATCGATGCGTCGCTGTGGGGCATGCTGTTCGTGTCGCTATTCATCATCGCCATCTACCGATTCTTCGGCGTGATCGCCACGGTGGCCCTGGCGCTGAACATGGTGCTGCTGCTGGCCCTGATGTCCTTGCTGGGGGCGACGCTGACCCTGCCGGGTATCGCCGGTATCGTGCTGACCATGGGTATGGCGGTGGACGCCAACGTACTGATCTTCTCGCGGATACGTGAAGAGATCGCCGCCGGCATGACGGTGCAGCGGGCAATCAACGAAGGCTTCGGCCGGGCATTCACCGCGATTCTCGATGCCAACCTGACCACCTTGCTGGTGGGCGGCATCCTCTTTGCCATGGGCACCGGCCCGGTCAAGGGCTTTGCGGTGACCATGTCCCTCGGGATCTTTACCTCGATGTTCACGGCCATCTGGCTGACCCGCGCGATGGTCAACCTGATCTTCGGCGGTCGTGACTTCAAGAAGTTGTGGATTTAAGGGGCTGCCATGTTACGTACTATCAACTTCATGGGCGTCCGCAACTTTGCGTTCGGCGTCACAGTGCTCCTCACCGTTCTGGCGTTGTTCAGCTGGTTCCACAAGGGGTTGAACTACGGTCTGGACTTCACCGGCGGTACGCTCATCGAGCTGACCTACGAGCGTCCGGCGGATGTGATGAAGGTGCGTTCGCAACTGAACGACGCCGGTTATCACGAAGCCATCGTGCAGAGCTTTGGTGCGACCACCGACCTGCTGGTGCGGATGCCGGGTGAAGACCCGCAGCTGGGTCACCAGGTGGCCGAAGCGTTGCAGAAGGTCGGCGGCGACAACCCGGCGCAGGTCAAGCGCGTCGAGTTCGTCGGCCCGCAAGTGGGTGAAGAGCTGCGCGACCAGGGCGGTCTGGGCATGCTCATGGCGCTGGGCGGCATCCTGATCTACCTGGCTTTCCGCTTCCAGTGGAAGTTCGCCGTGGGCGCCATCGTTTCGCTGATCCACGACGTGATCGTGACCGTGGGTATCCTGTCGTTCTTCCAGATCACCTTCGACCTGACGGTGCTGGCGGCGGTGCTGGCGATCATCGGTTACTCCCTCAACGACACCATCGTGGTGTTCGACCGGGTGCGTGAGAACTTCCGGGTGCTGCGCAAGGCCAGCCTGATCGAGAACATCAACATCTCGACCACTCAGACCCTGCTGCGGACCATGGCGACGTCGATTTCCACCTTGCTGGCGATCATTGCGCTGCTGTTCTTCGGTGGTGACAACCTGCACGGCTTCTCCATCGCCCTGTTTGTCGGTGTGCTGGCGGGTACCTACTCGTCGATCTATATCGCCAACGTGGTGCTGATCTGGCTGAACCTGAACAGCGAGGACCTGATTCCTCCGGCCAACACCGAGAAGGAAGTGGACGACCGTCCTTGAGGATCTAGCCCTTTTCCGGCTGTCAGTTAAAAAGGCGCGGGTGTTGAACTCGCGCCTTTTTTATTGCTCCAACGCTGGGAGAAGCGCGGGCTAAGTCCCGTTTGTATGGTCAGGAGGTTCACGTGAACAAGTCGTTGCTGGTTGGTGCGGTATTGGGTGCTGTCGGTGTCACCGCCGGGGGTGCTGTTGCCACCTACAGCCTGGTTAAAAGCGGCCCTGAGTATGCGCAAGTGCTGGCTGTGCAGCCGGTCAAGCAACAGATCAAGACCCCTCGCGAAGTCTGCAAGGACGTTGCGGTCACCCGTCAGCGCCCGGTCAAGGATGAGCATCAGATCCTCGGCACCGTGGCCGGTGCGGTGGGCGGTGGCCTGCTGGGCAGCATGATTGGCAATGGTAACGGCAAGAAGCTTGCCACTGTGGCCGGCGCCGTGGGTGGCGGTTATGCGGGCAACAAGGTGCAGGAAGGCATGCAGGAGCGTGACACCTACACCACCACGCAGACTCGCTGTAACACGGTCAATGACATCAGTGACAAGATCGTCGGTTACGACGTGAAGTACGACCTGGGCGGCAAGCAAGGTCAGGTGCGCATGGATCGCGATCCGGGCAACCAGATTCCGGTGGATAAAGAAGGGCGTCTGATTCTCGGCCAGAACCAGAATCAGCCGGGCCAATAACCCGCGCTTGCAGGAGTCTGCTTGCCGGCGAATGGGCTCTGAGATTGCCTTTGCCGGCAACTCGGCTCCTGCGGGGCGGGTTTTGCGGGCATAAAAAAAGCACCCCGAAGGGTGCTTTTTTTGTCGCTGGCGCTTAGCGCTTCAGCGAGGCCGGCAGGTGCGGCTGGATGGCGGTCAGGACCGCTTTGAAGCATTTGGTGTTGCCGGCTACCACATGGCCTTTTTCCAGGAAGTCGTGACCGCCGGTGAAGTCGCTCACCAGGCCGCCGGCTTCTTGAATCAGCAGGGCGCCTGCTGCCATGTCCCATTCGGACAGGCCCGACTCCCAGAACGCATCGAAACGACCGGCGGCGACATAGGCCAGGTCCAGGCTCGCAGCGCCAGCACGGCGAATACCGGCGGTCTGGCCCACCAGGGCGCGGAACATGCCCAGGTAGTTGTCGAGGTTGTCCATTTGATCGTCACGGAACGGGAAGCCGGTGCCCAGCAGGGCGCCGTCGAGGCTGGTGCGACCGCTGACCCGCAGGCGGCGACCGTTCAGCTGGGCGCCACGGCCGCGGCTGGCGGTGAATTCTTCCTGGCGAACCGGATCGAGGACCACGGCGTGTTCCAGGCGGCCACGGTATTTGCAGGCGATGCTTACGGCAAAGTGCGGGATGCCACGCAGGAAGTTGGTGGTGCCGTCCAGTGGGTCGATGATCCACAGGTAGTCTTCACCTTCGCCGCTACCGGCATGCAGGCCGGTTTCTTCGCCGAGGATGGCGTGGGTCGGGTAGGCCTTGCGCAATGCGTCGATGATCTTCTGCTCGGCGGCACGATCAACTTCGGATACGTAGTCTTTGGCGTCTTTTTCGTCGACCTTGATGGTATCCAGGCGCTCGATGGAGCGGAAAATCAATTCACTGGCGCTGCGGGCGGCGCGCAGCGCGATATTCAGCATTGGCTGCATGGATAGGTCACCTAAGGTTGTTAAAGAAAGCCGAGCATTCTAGCAGAAAACTTTTGCAGATGAAGGTCGGCGTTCGCTTTGATTGCATCGATCCGCTGTGTGGCGCAGTTCGAGGGTGTGGGTGCGCCTCGCTGGCCGACTGCGCTTGATGGGCGGGTCGTTGGTTGTGGATGGTTATTTTTGAGGCGGGAGTCTTGCCTGTTCTGTAAGATTTGCTCCCCTTTCCCGTGTCCGAGAGCGCCTCCCTTGCTGCAGAACATTCGTGTCGTCCTGGTCAATACCAGTCATCCCGGCAATATCGGCGGGGTTGCGCGTGCCATGAAGAACATGGGCCTGTCGCGGCTGGTGCTGGTGGAGCCCCGGGTGTTTCCGTCCCATGAGGCCGATGCGCGGGCTTCCGGTGCCACCGATATCCTGGAGAGCGCCCAGGTGGTCGCCACCCTTGAGGAGGCCCTGGCCGGTTGCACTCTGGTATTTGGTACCAGTGCTCGTGATCGACGTATTCCCTGGCCGCTGCTGGATCCTCGTGAATCCGGCCTGAAAGTGGTGGAAGAGGTCGGGCAGGGTGCGCAGATCGCTCTGGTCTTCGGTCGTGAAGATTCCGGCCTGACCAATGACGAGCTGCAGCGATGTCATTTCCATGTGCATATCCCGTCGGACCCGGCGTTCAGCTCGCTGAACCTGGCCACGGCGGTGCAGGTGTTGACCTATGAAGTGCGCATGTCCTGGCTGGCGGCCCAAGGTCGGCCGACCAAGGTTGAGAAGGATGAAGTGGCCTCGCCGCGCAGTGAAGAACTGGCGACCATGGATGAGTTGGAGCGGTTTTACGAGCATCTGCAGCAGACGCTGGTGGCCATCGACTTTCTCGATCCGGAAAAACCGCGGCACTTGATGGCGCGCCTGCGTCGGTTGTACGGTCGCAGCTCGGTCAGCCGGGCGGAAATGAATATATTGCGTGGCATTCTCACGGAAACCCAGAAAGCGGCCCGTGGAGAGCTACAAAAGCGGAAGGATCAATGATGTTCGAGCGTCTGCGTGAAGATATCCAAAGCGTATTTCATCGTGACCCGGCGGCGCGCAATGCGTTCGAGGTGCTGACCTGCTACCCGGGGATGCACGCGATCTGGATTCACCGCTTGTCCGCTGCCCTGTGGGGCATGGGCTGGAAATGGCTGGCGCGGCTGGTGTCGAACTTCGGTCGCTGGCTGACAGGGATCGAGATCCACCCGGGGGCCAAGGTGGGGCGTCGTTTCTTCATTGACCATGGTATGGGCATCGTCATTGGTGAAACCGCCGAGATCGGTGATGACGTCACGCTCTATCAGGGGGTGACCCTGGGCGGTACCAGTTGGAACAAGGGTAAACGTCATCCGACCCTGGAGGACGGCGTGGTAGTGGGTGCGGGCGCCAAGGTGCTGGGCCCCTTCACGGTCGGTGCGGGGGCCAAGGTCGGTTCCAATGCGGTGGTGACCAAGGCGGTGCCGGCGGGCGCGACAGTGGTCGGCATTCCGGGGCGGATCATCATGAAGTCCAGTGACGAGCAGGAAGCCAAGCGCAAGGCGATGGCGGAAAAGCTCGGTTTCGATGCCTATGGCGTCAGCGAGGACATGCCTGATCCGGTGGCGCGGGCCATTGGTCAGTTGCTCGACCACCTGCAGGCGGTGGACGCTCGCCTGGAGGGTGTGTGCGGCGCTCTGAAGGACCTGGGCAGTGACTACTGCGCCAAGGATCTGCCAGTCCTGCGAGAGGAAGACTTCGCAGCAGTCAAAGGCAAGAGCGACAGCCAGATCGGCTGATGGCCTGGCCGGCTGCTCCTCGTCCAGGGGGCCGCTTGCCGGCGAAAGGGGGCTGAGGCGCCCTGGGTGACCCGCAGGTCAGTTGTCGGCAACCCGCTGTGCCATTACGTCGCAGACTTTGCTATGATTCGCGCGCTCTTTTGCGGGTAAACCCGACTAAAGTAGTTGGTCTTATAGTTGACCTGATTACTCGGGTATTGCATACTCGCCTCCATTCCGAAACTCCGTGGTACTTGTCCATGCGACTGACTACTAAAGGCCGATACGCGGTGACCGCCATGCTTGATCTGGCGTTGCACGCGCAACATGGCCCGGTCTCCCTGGCCGATATCTCTGAGCGCCAAGGCATTTCCCTGTCCTACCTCGAACAGCTTTTCGCCAAACTGCGTCGCAGTAACCTGGTGTCCAGCGTCCGTGGTCCGGGTGGCGGCTATCAGCTGTCCCGTGACATGCAGGGGATCCAGGTGGCCCAGGTGATCGATGCCGTGAACGAATCGGTCGATGCCACCAAATGCCAGGGGCTGGGTGATTGCCATGCCGGCGACACCTGCCTGACCCATCACCTGTGGTGCGACCTGAGCCTGCAGATCCACGAATTTCTGAGCGGTATCAGCTTGGCAGACCTTGTCACTCGCCGTGAGGTACAAGAAGTTGCCCAGCGTCAGGATCAGCGCCGTTGTAATGGCAAGGCGCCGCGCCTGGACAAGATTGAAGCGTCAGCCGTCGAATGACAGCCATAGAGCTAGCGGCACGCCAGCCAGCCTGATTTAGGAGAGAGTCCATGAAATTGCCGATTTACCTTGATTACTCTGCAACCACCCCGGTTGATCCGCGCGTGGCGCAGAAGATGAGTGAATGCCTGCTGGTCGACGGAAACTTCGGTAACCCGGCGTCCCGCTCCCACGTGTTTGGCTGGAAGGCCGAAGAGTCGGTGGAAAATGCCCGTCGCCAAGTGGCAGACCTGGTCAACGCCGACCCGCGTGAAATCGTCTGGACCTCCGGTGCCACCGAGTCCGACAACCTGGCAATCAAGGGTGTCGCGCATTTCTATCACACCAAGGGCAAGCACCTGATCACCTCGAAGATCGAGCACAAGGCTGTCCTGGACACCATGCGCCAGCTTGAGCGTGAAGGCTTCGAAGTGACCTACATCGAGCCGGGCGAAGACGGTCTGATCACTCCGGCCATGGTTGAAGCAGCTCTGCGTGACGACACCATCCTGGTTTCGATCATGCATGTGAACAACGAGATCGGCACCATCAACGACATCGCCGCCATCGGCGAGTTGACCCGCTCCAAAGGCGTCCTGTTCCACGTCGACGGCGCTCAGTCCACCGGCAAGGTCGAGATCGACCTGCAGGCCCTGAAAGTCGACCTGATGTCCTTCTCGGCCCACAAGACCTACGGTCCTAAAGGCATCGGCGCGCTGTACGTCAGCCGCAAGCCGCGGGTGCGCCTGGAAGCCACCATGCACGGCGGCGGTCACGAGCGCGGCATGCGTTCCGGCACCCTGGCCACTCACCAGATCGTCGGCATGGGCGAAGCCTTCCGCGTCGCCAAGGAAGACATGGCGGCCGAGAATGCCCGCATCAAGGCCTTGAGCGAGCGCTTCTACAAGCAGGTCGAGCACTTGGAAGAGCTGTACATCAACGGCAGCATGACTGCCCGCGTGCCGCACAACCTGAACCTGAGCTTCAACTACGTTGAAGGCGAGTCGCTGATCATGGCCCTCAAGGACCTGGCGGTGTCTTCCGGCTCGGCTTGCACTTCGGCGTCGCTCGAGCCTTCGTACGTGCTGCGCGCCCTGGGCCGCAACGACGAGCTGGCTCACAGCTCGATCCGCTTCACCTTCGGCCGCTTCACCACCGAAGAAGAAATCGATTACGCAGCGCAGAAAGTCTGCGAAGCCGTTACCAAGCTGCGCGCTTTGTCGCCGCTGTGGGACATGTACAAAGATGGCGTCGATATCTCGAAGATCGAGTGGGCGGCACACTGAATATAAGTCGCCGCACAGGGTTCTGTAGAGCGTGCCGATAACGGCGATTTGCGGAACCCGAGAGCGACTCTCTGATGAGTGAGGATTAAGAATCATGGCTTACAGCGAAAAGGTCATCGACCACTACGAGAACCCGCGTAACGTCGGCAAGATGGACGCGGAAGATCCTGATGTCGGCACCGGCATGGTCGGCGCTCCCGCCTGCGGCGACGTGATGCGTCTGCAGATCAAGGTTAACGAGCAGGGCATCATCGAGGACGCCAAGTTCAAGACCTATGGCTGCGGTTCCGCCATTGCCTCCAGCTCCCTGGCCACTGAGTGGATGAAGGGCAAGACGCTGGATGAAGCCGAAACCATCAAGAACACCCAGCTGGCAGAAGAGCTGGCCCTGCCTCCAGTGAAGATTCACTGCTCGGTACTCGCCGAAGACGCCATCAAGGCCGCCGTTCGCGACTACAAGCAGAAGAAAGGCCTGATCTGATCGATCGGCTTTCACAGATTTGGCGACAAGTAAGGAGTCACGATGGCTATCAGCATGACAGAAGCGGCTGCTCAACACGTGCGACGCTCCCTCAACGGGCGCGGCAAGGGTGATGGGATTCGTCTGGGTGTTCGCACCACGGGCTGTTCCGGCCTTGCCTATGTGCTGGAGTTCGTCGACGAGATCGGCGAGGACGATCAGGTGTTCGAGAGTCACGGCGAGAAAGTGATCATCGACCCGAAAAGCCTGACCTATCTGGACGGCACCGAGCTTGATTTCGTCAAGGAAGGGTTGAACGAAGGCTTCAAGTTCAACAACCCCAACGTGCGCGGTGAATGTGGCTGCGGCGAAAGCTTCAACATCTGAGGCTTCCAGTGGGTACTCCTTGTCATTTCGCTTTATTTGAGCTGCAACCGAGCTTCCGCCTGGATCTCGAGCAGCTGGCCGCGCGCTACCGTGAGTTGGCGCGCGGGGTTCATCCTGACCGTTTTGCCGATGCGTCCGAGCGTGAGCAGCGCCTGGCCCTGGAGCAGTCGGCAAGCCTCAATGAGGCTTATCAGACGCTCAAGAGTCCGCCCAAGCGTGCCCGTTATCTGTTGGCGTTGAAGGGTGGCGAGTTGCCGCTGGAAGTCACGGTGCATGATCCCGAGTTTCTTCTGCAGCAGATGCAGTGGCGCGAAGAGCTCGAAGACCTGCAGGACAGCGCCGACCTGGCCGGTGTGGCGGCATTCAAGCGGCGGTTGAAGATTGCCCAGGATGAACTGAACGAAAGCTTCGCAGCCTGTTGGGATGATGCAGCGCAGCGCGAGCAGGCCGAGCGCCTGATGCGGCGCATGCAGTTCCTCGACAAGCTCACCTACGAAGTGCGCCAGTTAGAAGAGCGCCTCGACGATTAACCCAGTGCCGCTCCGGTCGCACGCCTGATATACAGATAAGTCCAGATAAGCATGGCCCTACTGCAGATCGCCGAACCCGGCCAAAGTCCTCAACCGCACCAGCGTCGCCTGGCTGTGGGAATCGACTTGGGCACTACCAATTCGCTGGTCGCTGCCTTGCGCAGTGGTCTTTCCGAGCCTCTGGCCGACGCGCAGGGTCAGGTGATTCTGCCGTCCGCCGTGCGTTATCACGCCGACCGTGTCGAAGTGGGCGAATCCGCCCGCCTGGCCGCGCCCACCGATCCCTTGAACACCGTGCTTTCGGTCAAGCGCCTGATGGGGCGCGGGCTGGCCGACGTCAAGCAGCTGGGCGAACAACTGCCCTATCGCTTCGTTGACGGCGAGTCGCACATGCCGTTCATCGAGACTATCCAGGGGCCGAAAAGCCCGGTGGAGGTCTCCGCGGAAGTGCTGAAAGTGTTGCGTCAGCGCGCTGAAGCGACCCTGGGTGGCGAGCTGGTGGGGGCGGTGATTACTGTTCCGGCCTATTTCGACGATGCCCAGCGTCAAGCCACCAAGGATGCGGCCAAGCTGGCCGGTCTGAATGTGCTGCGCTTGCTCAACGAACCGACCGCGGCTGCCGTGGCCTACGGCCTGGACCAGCACGCCGAGGGCGTGGTGGCGATCTATGACCTGGGTGGCGGTACCTTCGATATTTCCATCCTGCGCCTGACCGGCGGTGTCTTCGAGGTGCTGGCCACCGGCGGCGATACCGCCCTGGGTGGCGACGACTTCGATCACGCCATTGCCGGCTGGATCATCGAGGGCGCGGGCTTGTCCGCCGACCTGGATCCGGGCACTCAGCGCAACCTGTTGCAAACCGCCTGCGCGGCCAAGGAAGCCCTGACCCATGCCGCCTCGGTGGAAGTGGTTTACGGTGACTGGCGCGCCGCGCTGACCCGCGAAACCTTCGATGCCCTGATCGAGCCCATGGTGGCGCGCAGCCTCAAGGCCTGCCGTCGCGCCGTTCGTGACTCCAATGTCGAATTGGACGAAGTGCAGGCGGTGGTCATGGTGGGCGGTTCGACCCGGGTGCCGCGAGTGCGGGAAGCGGTCGCCGAAATGTTCGGTCGCCAGCCGCTGACCGAAATCGACCCGGATCAAGTGGTGGCCATTGGTGCTGCGATCCAGGCCGATACGCTGGCCGGTAACAAGCGCGAAGGTGGCGAGTTGTTGCTGCTGGACGTGATTCCGCTGTCCCTGGGTCTGGAAACCATGGGCGGGCTGATGGAGAAGGTGATTCCGCGCAACACCACCATCCCGGTGGCCCGTGCCCAGGACTTCACGACTTACAAAGATGGCCAGACGGCCATGATGATTCATGTGCTGCAGGGCGAGCGTGAGCTGATCAGCGACTGCCGCTCCCTTGCGCGCTTCGAATTGCGCGGCATCCCGCCGATGGTGGCGGGTGCGGCGAAGATCCGCGTGACCTTCCAGGTCGATGCCGATGGCCTGCTCAGCGTCTCGGCCCGGGAGCTGGGGTCGGGCGTGGAAGCCAGCATTCAGGTCAAGCCATCCTACGGTCTGACCGACGGCGAGATCGCCAAGATGCTCAAGGACTCCTTCCAGTACGCCGGCGACGACAAGGTGGCCCGCGTGCTGCGGGAGCAGCAGGTTGATGCCCAGCGGCTGATCGAGGCTGTGCAAGGCGCTCTGGACGCGGACGGTGATCGCCTGCTGGACGCTGAAGAGCGCATGGTCATCGAGCTGCAGATGCAGGAACTGAGTGAATTGATGCGTGGTACCGATGGTTACGCCATCGAGCAGCAGACCAAGCGTCTGTCGCAAGTGACCGATGCCTTTGCTGCCCGCCGCCTGGATTCGACGGTGAAAGCCGCCCTGGCGGGGCGCAACCTGAATGAAATCGAGGAATAACTGATGCCGCAGATCATTTTTCTGCCACACGCCGTGTTCTGCCCGGACGGTCTGGTTGTCGAGGTCGAGCCCGGGGTTTCGGTGCTCGAGGTGGCCCATGACAACCACATCGAGATCGAGAGCGCCTGCGGCGGCGTCTGTGCCTGTACCACCTGCCACTGCATCATTCGTGAAGGGTTCGATTCGCTGAACGAAGCCGACGAGCTGGAAGAAGACTTGCTGGACAAGGCCTGGGGCCTGGAAGCGCAATCGCGGCTGTCGTGCCAGGCCATCGTCGGCGACGAAGACCTGACCGTTGAAATTCCCAAGTACTCGCTCAACCATGCCGCCGAAGCGCCGCACTGATTCAAGGAGTCGTCATGAGTCTGAAGTGGGTTGATGTACTGGAAATCGCGATCCAGCTGGCTGAGTCCAAGCCCGATGTGGATCCGCGTTATGTGAACTTTGTCGATCTGCACCAATGGGTTCTGGCATTGCCGGAGTTCAGCGACGATCCGGCTCGCGGAGGCGAGAAGGTTCTTGAAGCAATTCAGGCCGCCTGGATCGACGAAGCGGACTGAATCCGCGGGCTACGCAGTTAGGCAATCCCTATAAACCCGCGTATAATTCGCGGGTTTAATTTTTCGCTTTAATCACCGTTTCTGGAGTTACACCATGGCTGTTCAACGTACTTTCTCCATCATCAAGCCTGACGCTGTTGCAAAAAACGTTATCGGCAAGATCGTTTCCCGTTTTGAAGAAGCCGGCCTGCGCGTTGTAGCTTCGAAAATGAAGCAACTGTCCAAGGCTGAAGCTGAAGGCTTCTACGCTGAGCACAGCGAGCGTGGCTTCTTCGGCGAACTGGTTGCCTTCATGACTTCCGGTCCAGTTGTTGTTCAGGTTCTGGAAGGCGAAAACGCCATCGCTCGCAACCGTGAGCTGATGGGCGCTACCAACCCTAAAGAAGCTGCTGCCGGCACCATCCGTGCTGACTTCGCCGAGTCCATCGACGCCAACGCCGTTCACGGTTCGGACTCCGAAGCTGCCGCTGCTCGCGAAATCGCTTACTTCTTCGCAGCTACTGAAGTAACCGCTCGCTGAGTAAGGCTTGCGTGTGAGGGGTGAGACCATGACTACATCGATCGGCAAAACTAACCTGTTGGGGCTGACTCAACCGGAAATGGAGAAATTCTTCGACTCAATCGGGGAGAAGCGTTTCCGTGCCGGTCAGGTAATGAAATGGATTCACCACTTTGGCGTCGATGATTTCGACGCCATGACGAATGTCGGCAAGGCCTTGCGCGAAAAGCTCAAGGCCGTTGCCGAGATTCGCGGTCCGGAAGTGGTCAGCGAGGACATCTCCAGCGATGGCACCCGTAAATGGGTGGTGCGCGTGGCGTCCGGCAGCTGCGTCGAGACCGTGTACATTCCCCAGGGCAAGCGCGGCACGCTGTGCGTTTCGTCCCAGGCAGGCTGTGCCCTGGACTGCAGTTTCTGCTCCACCGGCAAGCAAGGCTTCAATAGCAACCTCACCGCCGCCGAAGTCATCGGCCAGGTGTGGATTGCCAACAAATCCTTTGGCAGCGTCCCGGCGACCGTCGACCGTGCCATCACCAACGTGGTGATGATGGGCATGGGTGAGCCGCTGCTGAACTTCGACAACGTCATCGCGGCCATGCACTTGATGATGGACGACCTGGGCTACGGCATTTCCAAGCGCCGGGTGACCCTGTCCACCTCCGGCGTGGTGCCGATGATCGATGAGCTGGCCAAGCACATCGACGTCTCCCTGGCGTTGTCGCTGCACGCACCCAACGATGCGCTGCGCAACCAGCTGGTACCGATCAACAAGAAGTACCCGCTGAAGATGCTTCTCGAGTCCTGCCAGCGCTACATGTCCGCCCTGGGCGAGAAGCGCGTGCTGACCATCGAGTACACCCTGCTCAAGGATGTCAACGACAAGCTGGAACACGCCGTTGAAATGATCGAGTTGCTCAAGGACGTTCCTTGCAAGATCAACCTGATTCCGTTCAACCCGTTCCCTCACTCCGGCTACGAACGTCCGAGCAACAATGCCATTCGCCGTTTCCAGGACCAGCTGCATCACGCCGGCTTCAATGTCACCGTGCGCACGACTCGCGGTGAGGACATTGACGCCGCCTGCGGGCAGTTGGTCGGGCAGGTGCTGGACCGCACCCGTCGCAGCGAACGCTATATCGCCGTGCGTGAGTTGAGCGCCGACGCCGATATGCCGCAAAGCGCTGCGACCCGTACCTGAGAGAGGAACTCCATGACCCTGCGCTTCGCGCTGCTCCTGCTCGTTGCCAGTCTCTGTGCTGGCTGTGTTCTGTCGGGTGATTCCAATCCGCTGAACACCAGCAAGGGCCGCGATGAGGCGCGTGCCGCCTATGTGCAACTGGGGCTGGGTTATCTGCAGCAAGGCATGAGCGAGCGCGCCAAGGTTCCGTTGCGCAAGGCTCTGGAACTGGCTCCTGCCGATGCCGATGCCAATGCCGCCCTGGCGTTGGTGTTCCAGGCCGAGATGGAGCCGGCGCTGGCCGACGAGCATTTTCGTCAGGCCCTGGCGGCCCGTCCGGACGATGCGCGAATCCTCAATAACTACGGCAGTTTCCTGTTCGAAGAAAAACGTTACAAAGAGGCCTATCAGCGTTTTGAGCAAGCCGCGGCTGATACTCTGTACCCCGAACGTTCCCGGGTGTTTGAAAGCCTCGGGATGACCGCTTCGAAGCTGGGCCAGCGTGAGCTGGCCCGGTTGCAACTGGAAAAAGCCCTGCGCTTGAATCACCAACAGCCCCGCGCGTTGCTGGAAATGGCTGAGTTGTCTTACGAAGACAGGCATTATGTGCCCGCCCGCGACTATTACGATCGTTTTAGCCTGCTCGACGCGCAAAATGCACGTAGTCTATTGCTCGGCGTTCGGCTGGCAACGGTGTTCGAAGATCGCGACAAGGCCGCCAGTTACGGTCTGCAACTAAAACGACTTTATCCCGGTACGCCGGAATATCAGCAATACCTGTCGGAGCAATGATGAAAGCGGCGCATCCCGAAGTTCAAGCAGTGACTCGCGTAAACCCCGGTGAGACCCTGCGTCAGGCCCGCGAAAGCAATGGTTGGTCGCTGGCAGAAGTGGCCCACAAGCTCAACCTCACCGTGAGCTCTCTGAGCAACCTGGAAGCCGGCGCTTTCGACAAGCTGCCAGGGCATACCTTTGCTCGCGGCTATATCCGCGCCTATGCCAAGTTGCTGGGCATGGATCAGGCGATCCTGGTTCAGGAGTTCGATCAATACACCGGTACCGACTCTCAAGGCAGCAACGTTCACGCCCTGGGACGGATCGAGGAACCGGTACGGGTTTCCCACACCATCCTGCGCATTGTCAGCTTGCTGCTGCTAGTGGCGGTGGTCGGTGGCGGCTTCATCTGGTGGCAGGATCAATCCTCCCAGCGTGGCAAGGAGCCAGTGTCCCTGAGCCCTGAGCACGTTGAGGTCGAAGGGGCCGACGGCACCACGCAGATCCATCCGATCGACGAGCCCGAAGACCAGGCGGTTGCCGAAGGTCAGAGCGAAGCCCTGGACAACGCCGCACAAGACCAGAACCAGGCGAGTGCCGAGGCGCCGGCCAATCCGCCAGTTCCTGCGGCCCCGGCTCCCGTTGTGACGCCTGCGGCACCGACCGCTCCTGTGCATGCCGCCCCAACCACCGCGCCTGTTGCCAGCGCACCGGTAGCTCCGGCTCCGGCCGCCGCGCCCGCTGTGCCGGCAAATGCTGGCAATGCCGCAGCGCCGAGCTCGCCGGTTGCCGGTTCGGGTCAGGTGCAGATCCAGTTCAGCGCCGATTGCTGGGCCCAGGTCATCGATGGCAACGGCAAGATTCTGCTCAGCGCCCTCAAGCGCAAGGGCGAGAACGTTGATGTCAGCGGCAAGCCACCTTTTGCCGTGCGTCTGGGTTATGCCCGTGGCGCACAAATCACTTACAACGGTCAGGCGGTGGATATCGCCCCGTTCACCAGTGGCGAGACTGCTCGCCTGAAGTTAGGTCAATAAGTCATGCACGGCGAATCTCCAATCAAACGTCGCGGGTCCCGCAAGATCTGGGTCGGCTCGGTACCGGTCGGCGGCGATGCGCCGATCGCGGTGCAGAGCATGACCAACAGCGACACCAACGACGTAGCGGCAACCGTCGCCCAGATCAACCGCCTGGAAGCTGCCGGTGTCGACATCGTGCGGGTTTCGGTGCCGGACATGGACGCCGCCGAGGCGTTCGGCCGGATCAAGCAGCAGGTCAAGGTGCCCCTGGTGGCCGACATTCACTTCGACTACAAGATCGCTTTGCGCGTGGCCGAGCTGGGTGTCGATTGCCTGCGGATCAACCCCGGCAACATCGGTCGCGAAGACCGGGTTCGCGCCGTGGTGGACGCCGCTCGCGATCGCGGGATCCCGATCCGTATCGGGGTCAACGCCGGCTCCTTGGAAAAGGACCTGCAGAAGAAGTACGGCGAGCCGACTCCGGCTGCGCTGGTCGAGTCGGCACTGCGTCATGTCGAGCACCTCGAACGCCTGAATTTCCAGGACTTCAAGGTCAGCGTTAAGGCTTCCGACGTGTTCATGGCGGTCGAAGCCTACCGTTTGCTGGCCAAGGAAATCATTCAACCCTTGCACCTGGGCATCACTGAAGCCGGTGGATTGCGTTCAGGCACGGTGAAATCCGCTGTCGGCCTCGGTATGCTGCTGGCCGAAGGGATTGGCGATACCATTCGCATCTCGTTGGCGGCCGACCCGGTCGAGGAAGTGAAGGTCGGCTACGACATTCTCAAGTCCCTGCACCTGCGTTCCCGTGGCATCAACTTCATCGCCTGCCCGAGCTGCTCGCGGCAGAATTTCGATGTGGTGAAAACCATGAACGAGCTGGAAGGGCGCCTTGAAGACCTGCTGGTGCCGTTGGATGTCGCGGTGATCGGTTGCGTGGTCAACGGCCCGGGTGAAGCCAAAGAGGCGCACATCGGTCTGACCGGCGGTACGCCAAACCTGATCTACATCGACGGCAAGCCGGCACAGAAACTGACCAATGACAATCTGGTGGACGAGCTCGAAAAGCTGATCCGGCAGAAGGCGGCCGAAAAGGTCGAAGCCGACGCAGCGCTGATCGCTCGCGGCTAACCGAACGTATTTAAGGATTTTTTGTGAGCAAGTCTCTGCAAGCCATTCGTGGCATGAATGACATCCTGCCCGAGCAGACGCCCCTGTGGCGTTATTTCGAGGGTACCGTGGCGCGTCTGCTGGATAACTACGGTTACAAGCAGATCCGCATGCCGATCGTCGAGTTCACCGAGCTGTTCAAGCGCTCCATCGGTGAAGTGACCGACATCGTCGAAAAAGAGATGTACACCTTCGAAGACCGCAACGGCGACTCCCTGACCTTGCGTCCGGAAGGCACCGCGGCTTGCGTTCGCGCGGCCCTGGAGCATGGCCTGACCGGTGCTGGCCAGGTGCAGAAACTGTGGTACATCGGCCCGATGTTCCGTCACGAGCGTCCACAGAAAGGCCGTTATCGCCAGTTCCACCAGATCGGTCTGGAGGTGTTCAACCTCGACGGTCCGGATATCGACGCCGAGCTGATCGTGCTGACCTGGCGCCTGTGGGGCGAGCTGGGCATCCGTGATGCGGTGAAGCTCGAACTCAACAGCCTGGGCACTTCCGAAGCACGTGCCCGCTATCGCGATGCCCTGGTGGAATTCCTCTCGGCCCGTCACGACAAGCTGGACGAAGACAGCCAGCGTCGCCTGAAGAGCAACCCGCTGCGGGTTCTGGACACCAAGGATCCAGGCACCCAGGCCGTACTGGTGGACGCGCCGAAGCTGGCCGACTACCTCGATGAAGAATCCCGGGTTCACTTCGAGGGCCTCAAGGCTCGCCTGGATGCCGCCGGGATTCCTTATGTGATCAACCCGAAGCTGGTCCGCGGCCTGGATTACTACAGCAAGACCGTTTTCGAATGGGTGACCGACAAGCTCGGTGCCCAGGGCACCGTCTGCGCGGGTGGCCGTTATGACGGCCTGGTGGAGCAGATGGGCGGCAAGCCGACCTCGGGCGTGGGTTTCGCCATGGGTATCGAGCGTCTGGTGCTGATGCTGGAAACCCTGGAGCAGGTGCCGGAGTCGATTTCCCGCCAGGTGGATGTCTACCTCTGCGCCTTTGGCGAGGCTGCCGAATTGGCGGGGCTGGCCCTGAGCGAGCGGGTACGCGACCAGTTGCCCAACCTGCGCCTGCAGGTCAACGCCGGTGGCGGCAGCTTCAAGAGCCAATTCAAGAAGGCCGACAAGAGCGGTGCGTTGTACGCGCTGATCCTCGGTGACGACGAGCTGGCCCAGCAAGTGGTAGGTTTCAAACCCCTGCGTGGCCAGGGCGAACAACAAAGCATTGCCTGGGATGCGCTCGCGGCGCACCTGGCCACCTGCGTCGTGCAGGGTTGAAGCTGTCAAACAGCCGAATTAGCGAATAAGGAGTATTGGGGTGTCGAGTACCGAAGACGAACAGCTGGCGGAATTGAAAGACTGGTGGCAGCGCAACGGCAAACCTCTGGTGACCGGCGGTCTGCTGGCTCTGGTCATCGTGTTTGGCTGGCAGGCCTGGCACAAGTATCAGAACAATCAGTCGCAAGGCGCTTCGGTGCTCTATCAGCAACTGCTGGAAACCACGCTGACACCGGATGGCAAGCCTGATGCCGCCCGCGTTGCGGACCTGGCCGGCAAGCTCAACAGCGAGTTCGGCGGCACCGCCTACGCGCAGTACGGCAGTCTGTTCGTCGCCAAGGTGGCGGTCGACACCGGCAAGCTGGATGATGCAGCGGCGCAACTGAAGGCCATCGCCGACAAGCCTGCGAACCCGACCTTGGGTGAAGTGGCGCGTCAGCGCCTGGCCCAGGTGCTGGCGGCGCAGAACAAGGCCGACGAAGCCCTGAAACTGCTCGACGGCGATGCCGACAAGGCCTTCCTGGCAACCCGTGAAGAGCTCAAGGGCGATCTGCTGGTGCAGTTGGGCCGTGTCGATGAAGCTCATGCGGCATATCAAAAAGCCAAGGCAGCGCTCTCGGATGAAGCGGCGGTCGGTGGCTTACAAATCAAGCTGGACGACCTGGCCAAAGGGGATGCATGACGTGATCCGTTGGAAACATGCAGCATTGCTGGCTCTGGCCTTGTTGGCCGCGGGTTGCAGCAGCAACAGCAAGAAAGAACTGCCGCCGGCTGAGCTGGTCGACTTCAAAGAAGAAGTGGTCCTGCAGAAGCAGTGGAGCCGTTCGATCGGTGACGGTCAGGGCGAAACCTACAACATGCTGGTACCGGCCATCGATGGTGACACCATCTATGCCGCCGACGTCACCGGTGTGGTGGTTTCCATGGATCGCATGAACGGCGACGTCAAATGGAAGAAAGATCTCGAACTGCCTGTTTCCGGCGCCGTGGGCGTGGGTTATGGCCTGGTCATGATCGGCACCCTGAAAGGCGAAGTGGTTGCCCTGGATGCTTCCAGCGGTGAAGAGAAGTGGCGTACCCGTGTGACCAGTGAAGTTCTGGCTCCGCCTGCCACCAACGGTGACGTGGTGGTGGTGCAGACTCAGGATGATCGGGTGATTGGCCTTGATGCCAGCACCGGTCATCAGATCTGGCTGTACGACAGCACCCCGGCGGTACTGACCCTGCGGGGCACCAGTGCTCCCTTGGCGACCAACCGTCTGGCCCTGGCCGGTCTTTCCACTGGCAAGGTGGTGGCCCTGGATATCCGCAACGGCGTGCCGGTGTGGGAGCAGCGCATCGCCATTCCACAAGGTCGTTCCGAACTGGATCGCGTAGTGGACATCGACGGCGGCCTGCTGCTGTCCGGCGGCACGCTGTATGTCGCCAGTTACCAGGGGCGTGTGGTTGCCCTGGACCTGGAGAGCGGTCGTCCGCTGTGGCAGCGTGATGCGTCCAGCTATGCCGGCGTGGCACAAGGTTTTGGCAGCGTCTATGTCAGCCTGTCCTCGGGCACCGTGGAAGGCGTGGACGAGCGTTCGACCACCGCCCTGTGGAGCAACGACTCCCTGGCTCGACGTCAACTGTCGGCACCGGAAGTCTTCTCCAGCTACGTGGCTGTAGGTGACCTGGAAGGTTACCTGCACCTGCTGAGCCAGGTGGACGGTCGTTTCGTCGGCCGTACGCGCATTGACAGCGATGGCCTGCGCGCCCGTCCGCTGGTGGTGGGCGACATGATTTATGTGTATGGCAACAGCGGCAAACTGGAAGCCCTGACCATCAAGTAATGGTTTGACTATGCTTGGGGTTGATTCCCCAAGCGGCCTTGTCTCGACAAGGTTCGCAGCACTTCAAGGTGCTGCCCCGAGCACCAGCCGCTGCCTCGCAGCGGCTTTTGTATTTTCGCAATTAACGCAGTGGAGAGCCGCATGGTTCCCGTAATCGCCCTGGTGGGCCGACCTAACGTCGGCAAGTCCACCTTGTTCAACCGCCTGACTCGGACTCGCGACGCCATTGTCGGCGACCTGTCCGGTCTGACCCGTGATCGCCAATACGGTGAGGCCAAGTGGCAAGGGCGTACCTATATTCTGATCGACACCGGTGGTATTTCCGGTGACGAGCATGGCATGGACGAAAAGATGGCCGAGCAGTCGCTGCTGGCCATTGAAGAAGCTGATGTGGTGTTGTTCCTGGTGGACGCCAAGGCCGGGTTTACCGCGGCCGACCAGATGATCGGCGAGCACCTGCGCAAACGTAACAAGACCTCCTACGTGATCGCCAACAAGGTCGACAACATCGACCCGGACATGGCCCGCGCCGAGTTCGCGCCATTGGGCATGGGCGATGCGATCCCGATCGCCGGTGCCCATGGCCGCGGCATCACCCAGATGCTGGAAATCGCCCTACGCGAATTCCCCAAGGATGACGCCGACGAGCCGGAGGAAGGTGAAGAAGAGATCGTCGCCGAAGGCGAGGAAGCCAAGCGCATTCCGGGCCCGAGCGAGAAGGACGGGATCAAGATCGCCATCATCGGGCGTCCCAACGTCGGCAAGTCGACCCTGGTCAACCGCATGCTCGGTGAAGATCGGGTCATCGTCTATGACCAGCCCGGCACCACCCGCGACAGCATCTACATCCCGTTCGAGCGCAACGACGAGAAGTACACGCTGATCGACACCGCCGGTGTGCGCAAGCGCGGCAAGATCCACGAGGAAGTCGAAAAGTTCTCGGTGGTCAAAACCCTGCAGGCGATCAAGGACGCCAACGTGGTGATCTTCGTCATGGACGCCCGCGAAGGCGTGGTGGATCACGACCTGAACCTGCTGGGCTTTGCCCTGGAAGCCGGTCGGGCCCTGGTGATTGCCCTGAACAAGTGGGACGGCATGCAGCCGAGCGAGCGCGACTACGTGAAGACCGAGCTGCAGCGGCGGTTGTTCTTCGTCGACTTCGCCGATATCCACTTCATCTCGGCACTGCACGGCACGGGCGTGGGCAACCTCTACCAGTCGGTGCAGAACTCGTTCAAGTCGGCGGTGACCCGCTGGCCGACCAGCCGCCTGACCCAGATTCTCGAAGACGCCGTTGGCGAGCATGCGCCGCCCATGGTCAACAACCGTCGGATCAAGTTGCGCTACGCCCACTTGGGCGGTGCCAACCCGCCGCTGATCGTGATTCACGGCAACCAGGTGGAGAAGGTACCCAAGTCCTACGTGCGTTACCTGGAAAACACCTACCGTCGGGTGCTGAAGCTGGTGGGCACGCCGATCCGTATCGAGTTCAAAGGTGGCGAGAACCCATACGAAGGCAACAAGAACACGCTCACCGACCGCCAGGTCAACAAGAAGCGTCGTTTGATGTCGCACCACAAGAAGGCCGACAAGAAGCGCCGCGACAAGCGCTAAACAGCAGCGGCAAGCTGCAAGGGACGAGCTGCAAGTGAGGGTAGGGAAGTCTTGCCGCTCGTGGCTTGCAGCTTGAAGCAGCGACTGAAGAAGGGGCCTTGGGGCCCCTTTTTTAATCGCCGCGCTTTGGGCTATTCTCGGGACCTCCCGCGCCGCCGTAGAGCCGGGTGTTCAGCAGGGAACCCTCATGATCACCAGTAAGCTGCCGCATGTCGGCACCACCATCTTCACGCAAATGTCCCAGCTCGCGGTGGAAACCGGAGCGCTCAACCTGTCCCAGGGCTTTCCTGATTTCGATGGTCCCCAGGCCTTGCGCGACGCGGTTGGCCGGCATATCGCCAATGGCCATAACCAATACGCCCCCATGACCGGTTTGCCGGCTCTGCGCCAACAGGTGGCGGCGAAAATCGCTCGCAGCTATGGCGTCGAGGTCAATGCCGACAGCGAAGTGACCATCACTCCTGGCGCGACCCAGGCCATTTTCTGTGCCATCCAGGCGGTGATTCAGCGTGGCGACGAGGTCATCGTTTTCGATCCCTGTTACGACAGTTATGAGCCGGCAGTGGAGCTGGCCGGTGGCCGCTGTGTGCATGTGCAGCTCGGGCTCGAGGACTTTGCCATCGACTGGCAGCAGCTTGGCCAAGCCTTGAGTCCGCGTACGCGGATGATCATCCTCAACACTCCCCACAACCCCAGTGGCGCCTTGATCAGCCGGGCCGAGCTGGAACAGCTGGCGGCGTTGATCCGTGATCGCGACATCTACCTGGTCAGCGACGAGGTGTATGAACATCTGGTATTCGACGGTGTGCCCCATGTCAGCGTATTGGCTCACGAGGAGCTGTATAAACGGGCCTTCGTCGTCAGTTCCTTCGGCAAGACTTACCACGTGACTGGCTGGAAGACGGGATATGTGGTTGCGCCACCGGCCCTGAGCGCCGAGCTGCGCAAGGTGCATCAATATGTCAGCTTCTGCGGCGTGACCCCTTTGCAGTACGCTCTGGCGGATTTCATGGCCCAGTGCCCGGAACATGTCGAGGAACTGCCGGCCTTCTATCAGGCCAAGCGTGATCTGTTCTGCGACTTGCTGAGCGCTTCGCGTTTCAGCTTCACCCGGGTGGCCGGTACTTACTTTCAACTGGTGGACTATGCGCAGATTCGTCCGGACTTGAATGACGTCGACATGGCGAAATGGATGACCCGCGAACATGGCGTGGCCGCCATTCCGGTGTCGGTGTTCTATCGGCAGCCGCCCCAGGGGCAGCGTCTGGTACGACTGTGTTTCGCCAAACGCGAGGAGACGCTGCGTCAGGCAGCGGAGAAACTATGCGTGATCTGAGTGCATTACCCGATCTGAATCTGGCGTTGATTCAGACCACCCTGGCCTGGCATGACCGCCAGGCCAACTTCGAACACTTTGAGCAGTTGCTGGAGCAGGCCCGCGGTGCCGATCTGATCATCCTGCCGGAGATGTTCACCACCGGATTTTCCATGGAGTCCAGCACCCTGGCGGAGGCTGAGAACGGTCCCACCAGCAAGTGGCTGCGCTGCCAGGCGAAGAAGCTCGATGCGGTGATCACGGGGAGCGTGATCATCCAGGCGGCGGATGGCAGCCACCGAAACCGCCTGTTGTGGGCACGCCCCGACGGTGAAGTCTGGCATTACGACAAGCGCCATCTGTTCCGCATGGCCGGCGAGCACAATCACTTCACTCCGGGCGAGCGCCAGGTGCAGTTCGAGCTCAAGGGCTGGCGCATTCGTCCGCTGATTTGCTACGACCTGCGCTTTCCGGTGTGGAGTCGCGATGCCCAGGACACCGATCTGCTGCTGTACACCGCCAATTGGCCGGGCGCCCGGCGCTTGCACTGGAACCGCCTGCTACCGGCCCGGGCCATTGAAAATCTTTGCTATGTGGCGGCGGTCAACCGGATCGGCACTGACGGCAAGGGCTTTGCCTACACCGGTGACAGCCAGGTGCTGGATTATCAGGGCGAAACCCTGCTTAGCGCCGGGGAAGCGGATGGGGTGTTTCAGGTGCGCCTGAATGCCGGCGAGCTGGCGGCCTACCGCGCACGCTTTCCAGCCAACCTCGATGCCGATACTTTCATCTTCACTTAGGGGCAGATCGCCGCACACTTTTTTACAGGTTGCCGATATCAAGCTTCAGGGACGAGCGCCGATAGGACGGACATCCAGGAGGAATCAGGCATGACCACCATCAACGCCAATGCCGTCAATCCTTATCCATTGTCCGCGCCGACAGTCGTGACCGGGGCAGCCGAAGACACCAGCCCGCTGGCGCCGGCGGCCCAGGGCAAGGATGGCGAGGACAAGGAGCTGCGGGTCAACTCTGCCGGTGCCGGCATCGATGCGGTGCAAGGTGGCGGCGATCCGGTGCAGCAGTTGCAGAAGCAGATCGAGCAGACCCAGAAGATTCTGCAGCAACAACAGGCGCAATTGGCCAGTACCGAGAAGGGGCAGGCCAGTGATGAACAGAAGGCCCAGCAGGTCATGGAGATTCAGGCGCAGATTGCCGTGACCAATAGCACTTTGCAGGTGTTGCAGGCCGCTTTGCTGCAAGCCATGTTCAGTGTCGATGTCCATGCCTGAACCCTGTGCCGCGCCCAATTAGCGTGGCAACGGATGCAAAAAGGCCCCGAGGAGCAGCGCTCCCCGGGGCCTTTTTGATCAGCGCTGTTTAAGCCGCCTTGGCTTCCTGCTCGCTCAGGGAGCGGTTCAGGGCACTGAACAGCGCCTTGAAGCTGGCCGTGGTGATGTTTTCGTCGATGCCCACGCCGTGGACCGCACGCTCACCGTTGACCCGCAGTTCGATGTAGGCCGCCGCCTTGGCATTGGTGCCAGCGCCGATGGCGTGTTCGTTGTAGTCCATGATCTCCACTGGCACCGGCAAGCCGGCCACCAGCGCTTCCAGGGCACCGTTGCCCTTGCCGCGCCAGTGCAGGTTGGTTTCGCCCTGGCCCTTGCTCGACACTTCCACTTCCACGGCGCTGTGGCCGTTCTCTTCCTGCAGGCGATGGCTGACCAGCGCGTACGGGGTGTTGGCCTGCAAGTACTCGCTGTGCAACAGCGCGTGGATCTGCTGGGCGGTCATTTCCAGGCCCAGGCGATCGGTTTCCCGCTGGACCACCTGGCTGAATTCGATCTGCATGCGGCGCGGCAAGCTGATGCCGTATTCCTGCTCCAGCAGGTAGGCGATACCGCCCTTGCCCGACTGACTGTTAACGCGGATCACCGCCTCGTAGCTGCGACCGATGTCGGCCGGGTCGATCGGCAAGTACGGCACTTCCCACAAGCCGTCGGCTTTCTGCTGGGCGAAGCCCTTGCGAATCGCGTCCTGGTGGGAGCCGGAGAAGGCGGTGTGGACCAGGTCACCGACATATGGGTGACGTGGGTGCACGGCAATCTGGTTGCACTCTTCCACCACTTTGCGCACGCCGTCGATGTCGGAAAAGTCCAGCTCCGGATCGACGCCCTGGGTATAGAGGTTCAAGGCCACGGTGACCAGGTCGACGTTGCCAGTACGCTCGCCGTTGCCGAACAGGCAGCCTTCCACACGGTCGGCGCCGGCCATCAGGCCCAGCTCGGTGGCGGCTACGCCAGTGCCACGGTCGTTGTGGGTGTGCAGGCTGATGAGCACGCTGTCGCGACGGTTGATGTGGCGGCAGAACCACTCGATCTGGTCGGCGTAGATGTTCGGTGTTGCCACTTCAACGGTGGCCGGCAGGTTGAGGATCACCTTGTTGGTCGGCGTCGCGTTCCAGACTTCCACCACGGCGTCACAGACTTCCTTGGCGAACTCCAGTTCGGTGGCGCTGAAGGTCTCTGGCGAGTACTCGAACTGCCACTGGGTTTCCGGCTGCTGAGCGGCGTATTTGACGAACAGCTTGGCGGCGTTCACCGCGATTTCCTTCACGCCGGCCTTGTCCTGGTTGAAGACGATGCGGCGGAACGACGGGCTGGTGGCGTTGTACAGGTGGACGATGGCTTTCTTCGCCCCGCGCAAGGACTCGAAGGTGCGGGCAATCAGGTCTTCGCGGGCCTGGGTCAATACCTGGATGGTGGTGTCGTCCGGGATATGGCCGCCTTCGATCAGGGTGCGCACGAAATCAAAGTCGGTTTGCGAAGCGGCGGGGAACGACGCCTCGATTTCCTTCACGCCAACAGCTACCAGGGTTTTCCAGAAACGCAGCTTCTTGACCGCATCCATCGGCTCGATCAGCGACTGGTTGCCATCACGCAAGTCTGAGCTGCACCAGATCGGCGCGCGGGTGATGGTCTTCGACGGCCAGGTGCGGTCCGGCAAGTTGATGGTCGGAAACGCGCGGTACTTGGAGGATGGGTCTTTGAGCATGGTCATGGAGAAATCCTTATGGTCCGGGCCGAAAAGAGGCGGCCTGCCGGTGAGTCAAGAGTGCAGTGTTGACGCAGGGGGATGAGGCACCGCGATTCAGCCTGGCAGTCGTGCGCTGACGAGGCAGAGGCTCCGGTGTTGACGACGCTGAATGAGGGTGTGAGAGGTTTTCATGCGCTCAACCCTAACCACTGAGATGAGAGATGGCAAGCAGTCGAAAAAAATTGAGAGGAATACTCGAAATTGAAGCTATATCGAGATTTTATGCTGGCTATTCTTGTAAAGAATATCAACGATTGCGCAGTCGTCCTGGCCTGCGCAATCCTCGTGGGACCGACTTGTCGGCGGTCAGGCCCGGGGATCAGGGTTGAAACGCCCCGATAAAAATCGCCGGATCGACCCGGGCATCGTTCAGGCTGACGTTCCAGTGCATATGCGGGCCGGTGGCGCGTCCAGTCGAACCCACCTTGCCCACCACTGCTGCGCGAGCCAGCGACTGGCCGACTTTCACATCGATCTTCGACATGTGGCAGAACATGCTGATAAAGCCCTGGCCGTGGTCGACGAACACCGTGTTGCCGTTGAAGAAGTAGTTGCCGATCAGGATCACCTTGCCGGCTGCCGGAGTCTTGATCGGCGTGCCTGCCGGTACGGCAAAGTCCAGCCCGGCGTGAGGATTGCGCTCCTCGCCATTGAAGAACCGGCGCACGCCGAACTTGCTCGACAGCGGTCCGTTAACCGGTTTGTCCAGCAGCAGGTTGCTCGGGGTGTTGGGGCTGAAGCTGCGGTAGGCGCGGATCTGCTCTGCCAGTTCTCCATCGATGCGCTTGAGGTCCGCCGGGTTCGGATTGACCTGGCGCTGGTTCTTCAAGGTGATGTGCTGCTCGGGGTATTTCTTGCTGCCCACCACGAAACTCAGGCTCCGGTTGCCGGCGCTGATCTGTTGAGGACCGGGCTTGACCGTCAGTGGGATGCCGACGATCGCCAGCCAGTTGTTCTGCTCCTTGACCACCAGCACGGGTTTGCCTTGATAGCTGGCCTTGGGCGCCTGGGCGGCGTTGCCCAGGTCGACCACCGCGACGCCACCGGGCACAGGCTTGTTCAACAGGCGGGTGATGTAGCTGTCGGCGTGAGCATTCAAGGCCAGGCACAGCAACAGCAGGGAGCAGAGAAAGCGTGGCATGGATCAATCCAGTAGAGAGAGGGTGACAGGCGTCAGGTGGTTGTCTTCGACCCGCACTTGCAACTCGCCTTCACCCAGGCGGGCAGTGAGGCGCTGGCCGTTGCGGGTCTGGGCGGCGTTGCGGATGGCCTGGCCACGATCGTCCAGCAGGATGCTGTAGCCGCGGCCCAGGGTGGCCAGGGGGCTGACCACATGCAGGGTCTGCATCTGGCTGTGCAATTGCAGGCGCCGGGCCTTGAGACCTTCGCGCATGGCGCGGGGCAGCCGTTCGGCCAGGCTGTCCAGGCGCTGGCGCAGCAGTGCCAGTTGCCGACCCGGATGCTGGGCGCCGAGGCGGGTTTCCAGGCGGATCAAGCGTTCGCGCCGGGTATTGAGGCTGCGTTCGAAGGCCCGGCGCAGGCGCATGTCCAGGTCATCCAGGCGCTGTGCTTGCTGGCGCAGGCGTTCGCCGGGATGGCGCAGGCGTCGGGCCAGGCCGTCCAGGCGCAGGCGGTCGCGCATCAGCCGGTCGCGGATGCGCATCACCAGGCGCCGATGCAGGCTGTCGATGCGGCGTTGCAGGTCGCTGGAATCAGGGGCCAGCAGTTCGGCGGCGGCGGAAGGCGTGGGGGCACGAACGTCGGCCACGAAATCGCTGATGGACACGTCGGTTTCATGGCCGACGGCGCTGACGATCGGCGTCACGCAGGCATCCACTGCCCGCGCCACAGCTTCTTCGTTGAAGCACCAGAGGTCTTCCAGCGAGCCGCCACCACGGGCCAGGATCAGCGCGTCAAAACCCCGGGCATCGGCCAGTTGCAAGGCGCGGACGATCTGCGCCGTGGCCTCGCGGCCCTGCACGGCCGTGGGAATCAGGGTCAGTTCAACCTGCGGCGCCCGGCGGCGGAACACGCTGATGATGTCGCGGATCACCGCGCCGGTAGGGGAACTGATGATGCCGATGCGTTGCGGATGAGTGGGCAGCGGCACCTTGCGCTCGGCGCTGAACAGGCCTTCGGCGCTGAGCTTTTCCTTGAGTGCATCGAAGGCCAGGCGCAGGGCGCCGTCACCGGCTGGCTCCACGGTGTCGAGGATCAGCTGATAGTCGCCGCGGCCCTCGAACAGCGAGACCTTGCCCCGGACCTTGACCGCCAGGCCATCCTTCAGGGCCTGGCGGACCCGCGCGGCATTCTGCCGGAACAGCGCGCAACGCACCTGGGCGCCGCTGTCCTTGAGGGTGAAGTAGACATGGCCGGAAGCCGGGCGAGCGAGGTTGGAGATCTCGCCTTCGACCCAGATGTTGCTGAACACGTCCTCGAGCAGCACCCGGGCGTGGCCGTTGAGCTGGGTGACAGTGAGGACCTCGCGGTCCAGGCCGAGTCGTGCAAAGGGATCTTTAATCATGGGGCGCAGTTTAAGGGGCTGTCAGTCCACGGAACAACGCAATTCGATTGCCAATGATTGCGCAGCTGTTCGACAAACTGCGCCACCAGCGGTGTGGGGTCTTGTCGATAGGCGAGGGCGACGGTGCTCTGGCAATCGCTATCGGCCAGAGGCAGGAAACGCACGCTGGTCGGGGCGATGTCCTGCATCGATTCGGGCAGCAGGGCGATGCCGAAACCGGCCTGGATCAACTGCAGTTGAGTGGTCTTGCGTGACATCACTCGCGCGGCCTTGGGAAAGAATCCCTGGCGCATGCACAACTGTGCCGACAGATAGCTCAAGCCCCCGCGCTGGGGATGGGGGATGGAGATAAAGGCTTCGTTGCGCAGTTGCGCCAGCTCCACCCCCCGGGCCGGTGGATCAAGGGCCAGAGGATGCTGTGGCGGCAAGGCCAGGAGCAGCGGTTCGCTGAACAGGGGCACGATTTGCACGCCCTCCCGCTGGCGCAGTACCGGCATGCGCAGCAGGCCAGCATCCAGCCGGCCTTCGGCGAGCTCCTGCAACTGCGCCTCGGACGACAGCTTGACGATGTCCATCGAGGCTCCGGGGCACGCCTGCAGATACTCGCTGATGCCCCTCAGCAGGCGACCGCTCATGGGCACGGTGCTTGAATGACTCAGGCGCAGCGTGCCCAGTTGCCCCTGGCCGACCTGGGTGGCCAGCTCCGCGGCCTTGTGCAGTTCGCTCAGCAGGTTGCGGGCCTTGGGCAGGAAGGCTTCACCGGCGGCAGTCAGCCGAGGCTGGCGGGCGGTGCGTTGGAACAGTGGGGTTTGCAGTTGGCCTTCCAGTTCCTTGATCTGCCGGCTGAGGGCCGACTGGGCAACGAACAGGCGTTCTGCCGCAGCGCTGAAGCTACCGCTCTCGGCAATTTCGACGAAATAGCGCAGTTGACGGGTTGAAATCACAAGACATGCCTTTTTGCGATGGGTTGAAGGCTTTGACGATATTAGTCGCAAGGCTCGCCGCTGGCTAAAGTCATTGCTGATCCAGTTGGGGAAGTCGCAGTGATGAGCGTGATCATCGAGGGGTTGAGTCAGTGGTCGTTTGGTCCGGGAGCCTGGTTGGCGATCGGCCTGGGCATCGCGCTGGCGTACATCGTGTTTGGCATTGCCGGTTTCGGCACGGCGCTGGTGGCGGGACCGGTGCTGATCCTGTTCATGCCGTTGTCGAAGATCGTGCCGCTGCTGGTGCTGCTCGACTTTGTCGCGGCCTTCGGCAACCTGTTGCCATCGCGCAAGGACGTGGCCAGGCCCGAGCTGTTGCGGCTGTTGCCTTGCATGGCGCTGGGCTGCACCTTGGGGGTGATTTTCCTGCTCAACCTCAAGTCCGATCTGCTGCTTCTATTGATGGGGCTGTTTATCAGTGCCTACGCCATCTACAGCTTGTGGGTGAAGGTGCGCCCGGCTCAGCTGGCGGCCGGCTGGGCGGTGCCGATGGGAATAGTGGGCGGAATGTTTGGCGCGCTGTTCGGCAGTGGCGGCTTTCTATATGCCATTTACCTGAACAGCCGTTTGCCCAAGGACCCGGCCCGGGCCACTCAAAGTGCGTTGATCAGTTGTAGCACCGTGGTGCGTCTGAGCCTGTTCGCCCTGGCCGGGGTGTATGCCGAGTGGCCGCTGCTGCTGTTGGCCGGCTGCCTGTTGCCAGCGATGGCGTTGGGCTTGTGGGTCGGGCGGCGCTTGACCATGAAGTTGTCTCGGGAGGCCTTTGTCCGCCTGGTGACCTGGCTGGTGCTGGCCAGTGGTTTTGCCTTGATCGGGCGCTACCTGAGCACTTGACCTGCCGGGGGCAGGGATTAAGCTGCGGGCCTTTAAATTCGTTCGCCGGCACGCCGGCTCCTACAATTGATGCCAGGAGCCGGTTTGCCGGCGAACGCGTTCGTACTGTCCCGCACGTTTCAGGTTATCCATGAACTCGCAAAGCATCCTCGTCCCGAAAATCTCCACCCTGCCGGTGCACGAGCCCCGGGCCCGGGCCATCGTGCGCTGGCTGGTGCGCAAGAACATCGTCGAGGAAACCCTGAGCACCTGCGGGCGTACCGGCAATCGCATGGGCCATGCGATTGCGTCGGGGGCACGGGACGTGGTGCTGCGGCCAGAGGCGCTGCCTTTCGGCGAGCCGATCAATGGCCTGGAGATCATCACCAAGCGCTGCATCTATACCCCGGCCAAGGGCTTCCTCGAAGAAGCCGGCTGCGCCGAATGCCGCCAGGAAATCGGCGAGGCGCTGTTCGAGAGCCTGGAAGACTGGATGCCGGGGCGGACCGATAACTTCACCTGTCCCGAGTGCGGTCATGAAGATGACATCAACGGCTTCCTGTTTCTTCAGGAATGCGGCTTTTCCAACTTGGGCTTTATCTTCAACAACTGGGCCGAAGCGGGTTTCAAACAGAGTTTTATCGACGAGTTCGCCGACTGGCTGGATCAACCGATAAGTTGGGTCAAGGTCGAGTTGTAGCGCGCGGATATCTCCATCTATCACTCCAGCGATATTAGACAGAGTTTTACATTGAGCCCGGGTAGGTGTCTGAGTATAATGGCGCGCTTCCATTTTCCCGCCCGGGAGCCCCCGCGATGCTGCGTATCAGCCAAGAAGCCCTCACCTTCGACGACATCCTCTTAGTGCCCGGTTATTCCGAAGTACTGCCTAATGAAGTCAGTCTAAAGACCCGTTTGACCCGTGGCATCGAGCTGAATATTCCACTGGTTTCCGCCGCCATGGACACCGTCACTGAAGCCCGTCTGGCAATCGCCATGGCTCAGGAAGGCGGCATCGGCATCATCCACAAGAACATGACCATCGAGCAGCAAGCTGCCGAAGTGCGCAAGGTCAAGCGTTTCGAAGCCGGTGTGGTCAAAGACCCCATCACCATCGAAGCCGACGCCACCGTGCGTGATCTGCTCGAGCTGACCAACATGCACAACATCTCCGGTGTGCCCGTGCTGCACAACGGCGACCTGGTGGGCATCGTGACTTCCCGCGACGTGCGTTTCGAAAGCCGTCTGGACGTCAGCGTTCGCGAAGTGATGACGCCTAAAGAGCGTCTGGTCACCGTCAAGGAAGGCGCCGACAAGACCGCCGTCCGCGAGCTGCTGCACAAGCACCGCATCGAGCGCGTACTGATCGTCGACGACGCCTTCGCCCTCAAGGGCATGATGACCGTCAACGACATCGAAAAAGCCAAGGCCTACCCGCTGGCCAGCAAGGACGACCAAGGTCGCCTGCGCGTCGGCGCTGCGGTCGGCACGGGTAAGGACACCGGCGATCGCGTTGCCGCGCTGGTCAACGCCGGTGTCGACGTGGTGGTGGTGGATACCGCCCACGGTCACTCCAAAGGCGTGATCGACCGCGTTCGCTGGGTCAAGGAGAACTTCCCTGAGGTCCAGGTGATCGGCGGCAACATCGCCACTGGCGCTGCAGCCAAGGCCCTGGCCGAAGCCGGCGCCGACGCGGTCAAGGTCGGTATCGGCCCTGGCTCGATCTGCACCACCCGTATCGTTGCCGGTGTCGGCGTGCCGCAAATCAGCGCGATCGCCAATGTTGCAGCGGCCCTGGTCGGCACGGGCGTTCCCCTGATCGCCGACGGCGGTATCCGTTTCTCCGGTGACCTGTCCAAGGCCATCGTGGCCGGTGCCTCCTGCGTGATGATGGGTTCGATGTTCGCCGGTACCGAAGAGGCGCCGGGCGAGATCGAACTGTTCCAGGGTCGTTCCTACAAGGCTTACCGTGGCATGGGTTCCCTGGGCGCCATGTCCCAGGCCCAGGGCTCTTCCGACCGCTACTTCCAGGACTCCTCCGCGGGTGCCGAGAAGCTGGTGCCGGAAGGTATCGAAGGTCGTGTGCCGTACAAGGGCACCCTGACCGCGATCATCCATCAGCTGATGGGTGGCCTGCGTTCTTCCATGGGCTACACCGGTAGCGCCAACATCGAAGAAATGCGCACCAAGCCGGAGTTTGTCCGCATCACCGGCGCCGGCATGGCTGAATCCCACGTCCACGACGTGCAGATCACCAAGGAAGCGCCAAACTATCGCGTAGGTTGATAGTGATCGCCTCCAGGTCCAGGCCCGGAGGCGATCGACGAATTTAGTAACCGGGGCTGTGTTTTTCAGCCCCGTGTCGTTTCTGAAATTAGACGAGACTGACCATGGCCCTCGACATTCACGCCCACCGCATTCTGATCCTCGACTTCGGTTCCCAGTACACCCAACTGATCGCCCGCCGCGTGCGTGAAATCGGGGTCTACTGCGAACTGCATCCGTTCGACATGGACGACGAAGCGATCCGCGAATTCGCTCCCAAAGGCGTCATCCTCGCCGGCGGCCCCGAGTCCGTGCACGAAGCCAACAGCCCTCGCTGCCCGCAAGCGGTGTTCGATCTGGGCGTCCCAGTCTTCGGCATCTGCTACGGCATGCAGACCATGGCCGAGCAAATGGGTGGCAAGGTCGAAGGTTCCGAACTGCGCGAATTCGGTTACGCCCGGGTTGACGTGGTGGGCAAGAGCCGCCTGCTGGACGGCATCGAAGACCACGTCGACGCCGACGGCCTGTTCGGTCTCGACGTGTGGATGAGCCACGGTGACAAGGTCACCAAGATGCCCAAGGATTTCCACATCCTGGCCAGCACCCCGAGCTGCCCGATTGCCGGCATGTTCAACGATGACCTGCGCTACTACGGCGTGCAGTTCCACCCGGAAGTGACCCACACCAAGCAGGGCGGCCGCATCCTGTCGCGCTTCATCCTCGACATCTGCGGCTGTGAAGCGCTGTGGACCCCGTCGAAGATCGCCGAAGACGCCATTGCCCAGATCCGTGCCCAGGTTGGCACCGACAACGTCCTGCTGGGCCTGTCCGGCGGTGTCGACTCCTCGGTGGTGGCGGCCCTGCTGCACAAGGCCATCGGCGACCAGCTGACCTGCGTTTTCGTCGACAACGGCCTGCTGCGCCTGCACGAAGGCGAGCAAGTGATGGCCATGTTCGCCGAGAACATGGGCGTCAAGGTGATCCGCGCCAATGCCGAGGAGCAGTTCCTCAGCAACCTGGCCGGTGAATCCGACCCGGAGAAGAAGCGCAAGATCATCGGCCGCACCTTCATCGACGTGTTCGATGCCGAATCCTGCAAGCTGGAAAACATCAAGTACCTGGCCCAGGGCACCATCTACCCGGACGTGATCGAGTCGGCTGGCGCGAAAAGCGGCAAGGCCCACGTGATCAAGTCGCACCACAACGTGGGCGGCCTGCCGGAAGAAATGAACCTCAAGCTGGTTGAACCGCTGCGTGAGCTGTTCAAGGACGAAGTCCGCCGTCTGGGCCTGGAGCTGGGCCTGCCGTACGACATGGTCTACCGTCACCCGTTCCCGGGCCCGGGCCTGGGCGTGCGCATCCTCGGTGAAGTGAAGAAGGAATACGCCGACCTGCTGCGTCGCGCCGACCACATCTTCATCGAAGAACTGCGCAAGGCCGACTGGTACCACAAAGTCAGCCAGGCATTCGTCGTGTTCCAGCCGGTGAAATCGGTGGGCGTGGTGGGCGATGGCCGTCGTTACGCCTGGGTCGTGGCCCTGCGCGCCGTGGAAACCATCGACTTCATGACCGCACGTTGGGCACACCTGCCTTACGAGCTGCTGGAAACCGTCAGCGGCCGGATCATCAACGAAATCGAAGGCATCTCCCGCGTCACCTACGACGTGTCGAGCAAGCCGCCGGCCACCATCGAGTGGGAATGATCCCGCGTCCGGCACTGCCCGGCACGATCTAGCAAAAAATGCCATGGAGCCCGCGTAATTGCGGGCTTTTGGCTTTTTGGGTCTGGCAAATTCGGGTAGCGTTCTGCATCGCCAAGCACGGTGTTTGTGTGGCATGGTACGGGGTATTGACTGCATCTAATGCCATGCATGACGCTCAATACCATGTCCTTTGCCTCAGTGTCGGCATGGTATCGAGTTGGCCTAAAGGCCCGGTTTTACTGGGGATAGACCTCATTTTTCCGCGCTTTTCAGAGCATGGTATTTTTTCATGGAAATAGTGGAAGCCATGCTCACCGATACCAAGCTTCGAAATCTCAAGTCCCAGGACAAGCTCTACAAGGTGATTGACCGTGACGGCTTGTACGTGGCCGTCACCCCAGCCGGCTCAATCTCCTTTCGCTACAACTACTCCATCAACGGCCGGCAGGAGACCATCACCTTCGGTCGTTACGGCTTAGGGGGGATCACTCTGGCAGAGGCTCGCGAGCGGCTAGGGGAGGCGAAGAAGATGGTCGCCGCTGGCAAGTCTCCAGCTAAGGAAAAAGCGCGTGCGAAGGCGCGCACGAAGGGTGCTGAGACTTTTGACGCTTGGGCTGAAAAGTGGCTGCGCGGTTACCAGATGGCGGACTCGACGCGAGACATGCGTCGATCAGTCTACGAGCGTGAGTTGAAGCCGAAATTTGGCAATCAGAAGCTGGTCGAAATCACCCATGAGGATCTGCGTGCGCTGACGGATGCCATAGTGGAGCGGGGTGCCCCTGCAACCGCCGTCCACTCACGGGAGATCGTGCTGCAAGTCTTCCGTTGGGCCATTGAGCGTGGCCAGAAGGTTGAAAACCCTGCCGATCTGGTAAGGCCTGCCAGCATCGCGAAATTTGAGCCGCGCGACCGTGCGTTGACGCCCGATGAAATTGCGCTGATGTACCAGTACATGGACAGAATCGGCACTGCGACTTCGGTTCGCGCAGCGGCCAAACTCCTACTGCTGACAATGGTGCGCAAGAGCGAATTGACCAACGCGACGTGGAGTGAGATCAATTTCAGCGAGGCGCTGTGGACGATCCCCAAAGAGCGGATGAAGCGTCGTAACCCTCATTTGGTGTTTCTGTCCCAGCAGGCATTAGATTTCTTCATCGCGTTGAAAACCTTGGCAGGAGGTTCGGACTACGTTTTGCCGTCACGCTACGACTCTGATTTGCCAATGAGTGCGGCCACGATCAACCAGGTACTGACGCTGACCTATCGTCTTGCTGAAAAGGAGGGCGTGCCTCTAGGTAAATTCGGTCCCCACGATCTACGCCGCACGGCCAGCACGCTGTTGCATGAGGCGGGATACAACTCCGATTGGATCGAGAAGTGCCTTGCGCACGAGCAGAAAGGTGTGCGCGCCGTTTACAACAAGGCCGAGTACCGTGATCAGCGCCGAGCGATGCTCCAAGACTGGGCGGATATGATCGACGAGTGGACGCACAAGAAACCTCGGAAGACAAATGGGTAACTTGCATGATCACCCCTCATTTTAGCTAATCGCATGATGGGAAATTGCCCAGCACTTGGCGAGCGGTTTTCATCAATGCTGGCCAGCTATTTGGATTCGCACCAAGCGCACGCATGGCTAAGAGGCGTAAGCAGCTATGTACGACTGGCAGCAACCGGCCAGAGGTCGCCCTTATAATCCCTCTGGGAGACCAAGGGCGATTTAGGCAAATCGTTTAACCGGTCCAGGCCCTCCCTATGTCCTCTATCCATTCAACCAGTCGGTTTGGTAGCGTTTATTTCGCCTTCGAGCCTCCCCTCGATGCAGCGTTCTACTTTTTCATATATTCGCAAAAGTTTTTTTGCAGCATAAATAAGCGCATTCCTATCACTTGTGAATGAGGCAGACTGCGCGCCTAGACTAATTTCGATTCCTTTGATTGTCGTGGAATCTGCCTCTCCTTCATTTACCCCTAAGTTGTGCACCGTGTTTCGTTGCTTGCGATAGAAATTTAAAAAATTTCTTGTTTCTACGATGTCTAAATCACAGTCGCGACACTTGGACAGGACGTACTCGATTTTTTCCGCACCAGATAGATAAAAATTTATATTTTTTATTTTCTTTAAAATGGATGATCTTTTTGATTCGTCCGTGCAGGAAGAGTAAAGGCATATATATTTAACAAGCTCTTTCTCTTTTCTCTCGAGTCGATCTTTGGGGGCGATTTTGTCATATAGCAGTCCAATATATTTTTCGAAAACCGAGTATGTTCCAACCTTGAAGTCTAAAAAGGCAGAGCCTATGATGAAGTCTGTTTTATTGGAGAAGAGATCCGGCAAGTCTGCTTTGGCAAACTCTAATCTTTTAAAATGCCTTTTCTCGTAGTTGTCCTCAATCGCTTGATCCAGAATGCTAGTGAGCGGGCCTCTATTGGGGAGGGATGCAGAGATTTCTTCATTGATAAAGTATGTTAATATTGAATCTACTTGATCTGACATTGCAGTGTAAAAGTTGCTGTAGCTATCCCCGTTTGCTGCTCCTTTACGTAGCTCGGAAAAGTGACCTTTAATAAGGCATTCACCCTTCAGTATTAAGAGGTTATAGATTCTTTTGTTGCTATTCTTATCGGGTCCGAAAATTTGCGCGCTCATTTTAGTCCTTTATGTTCAAGGAATAGTGGAAAGGTAGGTCGTACTGTATGTGGCTGCCCTAACCGCCATTCTCCGTCGCACTCAAGTAGGGTTGGGTGACAGTCGCAGCGAGATTGAATACTTGGTCTGGATTGCGCTCGAACGGCTTTTTTCCGCAAGAGTAAGTTCCTTTAGCTTCGTTCTTATACTGTCGAACAGAGTTCGAAGACATTCGATATACCAAGAAGTCATCTGTATACCTGCTCGAACGAAGCAAGCTGGTCTTGCCCAGCACAACAAGCACATGGTCGTACATGTCCGGGTTTCCCAGGTCTATATTTGTGCGTGTGCAAGATCCGTGGTACTTAACTTGAACAAAACCATCGCGATCGATTCCGTCGTGTCCGACTTGGCGGCCACTTGATGCAAGTTCTATCTCATAAAAATGAGTGCAGATGTACTCAGCCAGATCTCCGAGATACTTGTCAGACCTGATAACCCCTAGCTTTCGGAGTTCGCTTGCTGCATCGAAAAACGCTGAAATAGCTTTCGGTATTGCTGCGTCCAAGTGGCACCTGTAAATGGCAATCGTTTAAGTTTATCAGCCTGCTTCGCTTGCTCTTAGGTCTGCGGCGTGAGGCGTGTGGTCTCAAATGTAAGATGGAAGTTGATTAGTCCGATCCTTCAAGAAGCATCTCAGATAGAGAGGTGGTTGGTGTCCATACTCCCTCCACACTCTCAAGATAGTTCTGGCAGAGTGAGACAATTTTGTTACGACCAGCAATTCTGACGGTGTGCTGCTCGATCTCCGTACGTCCGTTGAGGATGTCCCTAGTAAAGCCCGATGAAGAGAGCAGTATTCCCTTAGTTTTGCCGCCCACTTTTGCGACTACATCAACCAAGCTAGATAGGACGTTGCTTCCTGGCTTTTTCCCGCTGGCAAGCCAATGCTTTATCTCTACCAAAAAGACATGTGTTTCACCATGCTCCTTGCTTTCTAGGCGGATATCAAATCCACCATCTTTTCCGGATCGTGTCAGTTCGGTTGTGAATCCAAGCAGCTCAAAAACCTCTCGCATGACTCGCTCCAGATCTCGCCACTCAATGTCTCGAAGACAACGTGGGTTTTTGGCGATCTCGGATGCAATTGCCTTCATTGCCGTTCGAACAATCACATCAAGCTGAGACGAGGTTGTGGTGTTTTCTATTACATTAGTATTTGACTCGACCTCGCTCAAATACCGCTTCAGTAATGGCCGCCCACTGGAGGAAAGGGCAATACGCCCCTCCGCCTCTAAGATTGCTGCGCGTTCACGTGAATAGCGCCATGACCGACCCTGAGGGGGATAGTGACCAAACCATTCGTATTGCAAACTTGGCCGCTCAAAAGGCGACGTAACATCTGAAAAAAGGTACGGCCCTCTAGGGTCACTGTCCGGGTTCTGATAACGGCCATTAATTGCGGAGCTTCTCGAATTCATTGGGCGACACTGCAAAAAAGGTGGGTAAAGAACTATAATTGAGTAAACCAACTTTGTTTTATTTGTAAGGCGTTGAGGTACTTACGCTGTCGACAGTCGAAAACAATCCGGGATTGAGTGAATGGCTTTGGATACTGCTTGGCGCTCAATCTCCAGTCTGCGAGCAATTTCTGACTGGTTGAAGCCGAACTTTTGTAGCACGAGGATTTGCTTTCTTCGGTCTGTCAGCTTCATATCCACCATTAATCGAGCGAGATTTCTTAACTCCGCTTCGTCCGCTAGGTGCAGGGTTTGGCTAAGCATGTATCGAAAGATATACGCGTCGACGAGCTCGTCACCTGACTTTGCCTTAGGCTCTGCTCGTATCGCGCATTGTCTGCTCAATCTGGCCAGCTCTAGGTCGAACTGCGCTATAGATCTCATTGCTTGCCTGTATGCCGGGTTCCAGCGTCCATCTAATGTCTTTGGGCGGTGGGTGGTGCAGTACAGGTTGCTCAGGCGTAGGTGTTCATCAAGGTCACGCTGACCCTCACCTTCTGCGAACGATGCCAGCTCTGCTCGCGTGCCGCAGAATCTACAGAAACCCTTCAAGCGTTGACCGTTCAAACCGCCCATATCCTTGTTAGACGGCTGCTTGCGCTTACATGCCAGCACCAGTTCTATCAACGTCTCAAGCGTCGCAATGAAGCAGCGATCATCCCCCGACTGCTTGTCGTGGGTCAGAACAAAGGCTCGTAGCAGTTGACGCTGTAGGCGGACCATAGCGGCAACGCCAACCAGTTGCATAATCGCGCTGAACGCTACATTTGTTCCTGCTCCGGGGATGTGGCCCTGATAACGCGATGGAAGCGTTTCGGCATATGCCGCCACGGCAGGGTCGATAAGCTCTTCGACCAGACGGACGATCGGGTAGCGTTTAGATGCTGTGGAGTAGGGCTCCCAGCGATCAAGGAATTGGTGTAGCGCTTCTGTGAGGGAAGTGTCACACCCCTCCCAAATAGCTATGGTTGATGGTTTTTTCATGTCAACCATTCTAGCCAATCATTCTGTCGAAGCAATAGGCACCTAAAGGCACGATCAGGCACACATTCGCTGTGACTGGTAGGGCCTAGCTATGCATCCATCGAGCAAAAAACTCATCGACAAAAAGACACTCCTGGCGATGATCCCGCTATGTGAGCGCACGATCTATAACTTTGAAATGAAGGGTAAATTTCCACGTCGAATTGCGGTGAGTAGCCGCAAGGTCGTGTGGGATTTAGCCGAGGTAGAGGAGTGGATTGATACATGCAGGGAGTCCGGCCCCGCTCCTAGGCCAGGAATGGCAGTCTGAGCGGTGGGGGGCAGGCCTGAGACAAGGTCGACATCGCGTCCTTACTCAGACACTGCAAACGCTCTGATAGAGCTGACCGGCGCAAGTCCACAGCTTGCGCTTTTCAGTTCCCACAACGAAGCGCAGATGTACCACGATAGGACGAGAGCCGGTTTTTTTTCGTTACTCGTCGACTCCCGAGGTGAAAAGCGCCAGTCTTCTCATCGCTTGGCTGATATGCCAAAAGTACTCGATTTGTTGGACAAAAAGCGTGACACGTGGATGTCCCAAGCTGAGTTCGTTCGGCCCAATAGGCGAGTCGTCAACCTCCTGCGGCTTGGCCTGCTGTTTGCCGACCTCGACACTTACCGGGTGCCTGCGCTGGCCGGGCGCACGCCTGAGGCACTGGCGGCATCTGTACTGTATTTTTGCGGCGAGGAAGGTTTGCCGTCGCCGTCTGTGCTGATTTACAGCGGCCGTGGAATACAGGCCAAGTGGCTGCTGGATGGCACGATTCCGCGTCAGGCCCTGCCGCGTTGGAACGCTTGCCAGCGCTATCTTGTGGATCGCCTCGCGCACGTCGGCGCTGACCCGATGGCCAAAGACGCCAGCCGCGTGCTGCGTACCGTGGAGACGGTCAATAGCAAGAGCGGGGAAGTCTGTCGCGTGGTTCATGTCCAGAGCGGCGCAGACAGCGAACCGATCCGCTATAACTTCGAGTATCTGGCCGAGGCGCTGCTACCGGCGGCACGCTGGACAATTGAGCAGCAGCGGCAGGAACAGGCCGAACAGCGCGAGCGGCGCGCCACGAAAAAGCCTTTCCTTCTGGTGCCCGGCGGCAAGGCCGACAATCTGCGCGGATTCTCCGGCAGACAGCTCGCATGGGACCGCCTCGAAGACCTGCGCAAGCTCGCTGAGCTACGCGGCGGCGTCAGCGAAGGCAGCCGGATGCAGCACTTGTTTTGGCGGCTGAATTTCCTGCTGCTGTCAGGGGCGACCAACAGCAAGCAGATGTACCACGAGGCGGCCGCGCTGGCCCGCGAGCTTGACCCGCAATGGAATAGCCGCTCGAAAGAGCTTATGACGCTGTTCAGCAAGGCCAAAGCCTATGAGGGCGGGGAAAAGATTAGCTTTGGTGGTAAGGACTACGCGCCGCTCTACACGCCGCGAAACGACACGCTTATCAACCTGTTCGGGATCACCACCGACGAACAGCGTCAGCTTAAAACCATCGTCAGCCAGGCCGAGGCCGCGGAACGGCACCGGAAGCGCGAGGAATGCCGCAGACGCGCTTCCGGTGCGGTAGACCGGGAAACCTACCTTGAAGCTGCGAACTCCAAGCAGGCGAAGGCTCAGTCCCTCAGGCGCGAGGGCTTGAGCGTGCGGGCCATCGCTAAGCAAATGGCTGTATCAGTCATGGCGGTTTCTAGATACATAAACGCACCGGCGAGTCAGTGTACCAAGTCCGTGCGTATTACTAATGGCGAAGCCCCCGCGCATTAGACGGTGTCCTGTCCGAGCTGATGGTCAAGGTGTTCAGAGTCCGTGCGTATTACTAATGGCAGAGTCTTCCGCACTTTTGATCAAGGCTGTCTGGGGGCGCCGTTCTGATGGAGTACCGGTAGGGGGGCTTTCCTAAAGGGTGAGCTGAGACAAGTCCGTGCGTACTACTTAGATTTGGTGTCTCCGGAAAACAATCCCCCGCACTTTGGCGGGGGATTATAGGGTCAGCGGTTGCCGGGAGAGTCGAGCCTTTGGGCTTCCTGCGCCGCTCGGATCGCCATCAGAATTTGCTGGGCTTGGGCTGCATTGCTCTTGCTACCAAGCAGTGGGAGGCGATTCAGGTGTTGCACTCCGGAAAACATATGAAAGGAAGCCGAAAGGGCCAGCGGGCTAACTCGAAGCTGCAACGCGGTACATTGTCGATCCAGTCTATCGAGCAATGGCCCGTAGCCTTTGCTTCGTAGCCAGCGGCCGAACGCCCACATTGCAATGGCCAAGATGGAGGCGAATACGACGAATACAGCGAACATCAGAATGCTATTCATGGTTATTTCTCCGGCTGGTCATTGCTTGAGGTTATGCTCGAAACGTCGGTGCGACCGGAATTCGAGCTGGTGTTCGTATCTGGTCGAATGACATTGGATTCCATACCTGGGGCTTCCGCAGCCGGCGCTGCGGATTTGAGCGAACTGGAGTCACCGTGAGCTGGCTGTGGAAGACCAGCGCAAAGCGACGCTGAGTGTGCATTCTCCATGCCCGGGACTGTCATCGAGGCGATTACGCCAAGCGCTTTTGCACCACCATTGGCCGCATGGGACAGTGCGTTGCCGGAACTAACAGTTTCCCCTTTCGGTGTTGCTTTCTGATCATTGTCATCGCCGCTCTGTGCGGCCTTCCCGGCCTGCTTAGCGGCCTGCTGGGTGCCGCTGCTGGGGGTAGCCGATTGGGTAGCTGCGCCACCGCCAGTTTTCACGCCTGCGGAGCTGGCCGTCTTGGCAACTGCACCGCCGCCAGTGTTGGCCCCGACGCCAATTGGGGTACCGCCACCTACAGACGGAGCGGCACCACCGGCGGAGCTTGCACCGGCAAAGCTGGAGTTGATCGCCCCTGCGAGACCGCCCCCGGCACCCGCTGCACCGGCACCCGCTGCACCACTGCTGCCAGCAGCGCCGAGAGCGCCGGCAGCAGCAGGAGCGGCCGCCCCGGCCGTGGCGATAGTGGCGATTGCCGCCGCTGCACCGGCAGCACCGGCGGCCGCCATACCACCGATGGCTGATCCGCCACCCATCGACGTGCCGCTAATCATGCCGCCGATCAGGTCGGGAATGGTCTTTGTCAGATAGCAGCACACCAAAGCCAGACCAACCATCGTCATCAACGACGCTTCGTCATTGGTGTAGGCGGCCAACCACTGCTTGGCCGACTGAACGATCAGGCCGACGATCAGCGTTAAGACGAACAGCTTGGCTCCGATTGCGACGGTGAAACGCATTGGAGCGATCGCAAAATCACGCGTCCATTGTGAGCCGCCAAAGCCAAAGAACAGCACCGAAGCATTGATGATTACGTAAGACTCTACGAGCGTTACGAACATGAATGCAGCGATGAAGGCGAAACACGCCAATACAAGGATTGCGCAAACTGCGATCAGAAGTCCTTTCGCCGGCGAAAACACTGATATGCCCTTCACCATGGTGCGGCCAAAATCCAGCGCAACCGCCAGCATATCGCCGGGTTCTAACGCGCGCTCGAGGCCGCTCGCAGATGCCGCCGCATCGCGGAAACTATCGACAATGGCAGATGACCACTCCACCGAGTACTTCATAACGGCAAGGAAGAAACCGACCACCAGGACGAAGCGCAGCAGCTCGCCGACAATCTCGCCGAAGTCGGCTTGCTTCATGACCAGAGGCATGAACGTCCAGATGAACTGAATCGAGGCCAACAGCCAGAATAATCTGATCGCGTGGTCATACAGCTTTCCTGACCACTGGTGCGACTGCTGTAAAACGAGGTCGAGCAGGCCCTGCACCGATGTGTCAGCATGGGAAAGGTCGGTCGCGGCCATAGCATCTCCGCTCACGAATGCACTCGCTAAGGCGAGGAACAACAGTAGGCGAGTATCCATAGCTAGTACCCCTTAACGCCGCCGCGAGTGTTCGGGCGTGCTTCAAACGAGGTATCAGCGTCACGCTGTTGCTGTTGGTGCTCAGCCAGCGAGTTACATTCGCTGTTGCTTTGAACTGCCATGGTGACCATAAAACCGGTTAGTGCTGAGCCGGAGCAGATCAACGCGATGAGCCATTTCGAAATAGTCATTCTCAGTACCCCTTCACGCCGCCGCGTGTGTTTTTGCGCGCTTCAAACTGGTGTTCGGTAGCTTCGCTGGCGGCTGTACGGTCACCCTGCTGAGCCAGATAGTTGCCCTGCATGTTGATTTGCGTAGCCACCAGATCGCGTAGCTTTTGCAACTGCTGTACGTTCTGTGAGGCTATTTCGTTTCCCGCCTGAAGTGCTTGCATCCGGCCCACAGCCGACTGTGAACGGGTCATCATGCGGTCAAGCTGCTCGCCCTCAGACTCAAAGGTGCTGGTATTGAGGTTCGCCGCTTCTAGCGCAGCTTTCACGTTATCGCGGCCTTGCTCAGACCACGTCTGGTAGCGATCTTGTGCCGGTGACTCAGCCGAGTTGGCAGCTTGATTCAGGTACGAATTGAAACCGGGGAAAGCCGTGTTGAACTGCGAATCCATGTCCTGGATTTGGCGGCCCAACGCCTGCGAGCGGTCGTAGATGTTCATCACGTTTTTAAGATCAGCCGCGATACTGCCGAACATCGAATCAGGCAAGCCCGTGCCCTGCGTGATCATGCTTTGATACTGCTGCACCTGGGTTTGCAGTTGCTCGGCAGTGTTCAGAGCCGTGTTAACCGCCTCAGCGTACTCGAAAATTTGCTGATAGAACGTTGAGCAGTTCGAGCAGTAGATTGCATAGGCCGGGGCCGGGGCGATGTATACGGCCATCGCTATAAAAGCGGCTCCGACTATTTTGGTGCTATAGGCCGCTTGGCGTAGGAATTTTTGGAGCGGAGAAGCGGGTGTTTCGTTCGAGATGTATTCTGACAGCGATTTGTCTTTGAATAGGGCTGCAAATATATTACGCATATGATTGACCTCGATCAGTCACTATTATTAGTGCCTGATCGTGCCCTGATATGCCAGTTGCATCGATAGAATGATTGGCTAGTTAGGTTGACATGGACGATATCGACTGTGATGAATGTCGCTGTGGTTCGCCCTAAAAATAATTAAACGCCAGACTGACCATGATTTTCGGTCAGTCGGCACTGATCGTGCCCCAGGTAGGCACAGAAACTCATAAATTTTAGATGAGATCGTCACGATTGTTTCCGCTGCTTGGGTCATGCTGAAACCCAGGCTGACGTTTCGACATGGTGCTTGGTTGCGTTGGGTGAGCAGATTGCCTTTGCTCAAGCAACGGTGTCGTTGGGGGTTGTGTTCCGTCCGTCGCCCTTGTTCGCTGGGCTCCGCGTTTGGTCGGTGTGCGGATGTATTTACCAACGTATCGGGCGAACTGACTGTAGCTGAGACTCGTCTTATGTCCACCATGATTCTCGTATACGACCGTCACCGGCCAACCGGCCTGAATCAGGACTCGGAATTCCTCAAGACGCGCTAGAAATGCTACCCGACCCGCGCCGCTAAGTCCCTCTTTTGGTGTGTTCTTCATCGCAAGCTCCGCCTAAGCATGATTACGCAAGTATGCGCATAAAGTTGCATATGTGCCATGCTCAACCTAGCGTATATATGCGTAAGTATGCTCAGTGGTACTATTTCAGAGCTGTTCGCAGAGATGCGCAGATGTTTGCGCTTCACTGGACGGCAAGATGTGTGTTGTACGGGTACGGGCAAGCCCATACCCATCCACCACCCGCCCCTTATTCGCCCTAGGCTCAACGGATCTTGCTCTGCGAGGCACACAGCCGCTGCGGCGTCTAAGAGCAAAAACACAGTGAAAATCAGGAGCGCCCATGACAGGCGGCACCAAAGAAAAGGCTCCAGCTCGCCGACGTGGCAAGCCAATTGAGGTTTGGGTTACCGATGAGGAGAAAGCGGTGATCACAGAACGCGCCGAAGAGGTTGGGATGTCACGATCTGGCTACCTTCGCGCCCTTGGGTTAAACACACCGATCAGGTCGGTTGTTGACCTGACTGCCGTGGCCGACTTGGCCAAGGTGAATGGCGACCTTGGGCGGGTCGCTGGACTGCTGAAACTTTGGCTCGCGGAGAAGCACGGTCAAGGTGCAGAACCTGTAGACGTTGAGAACTTGATGGTGAGTTTTCGAGATCTTCAAGCACAGGTTCGGGATTTAATGAGTCGGGTAGTTTATGAGCGGAAATAATAGAACTTAGAGTCATAGTGCTTGCCTAACAGCTAGATTCGCCCCGAACAAAGAATTCAAACGGTTATTTGTTTTAGAGAGAAAATTAATGGATCTACAGGAAATCATTAAGCAAAGCAAAATGCTTAAGCCTAAAAGTCAAAAAAAGATGGGCGAAAACTTGCTTCATTTGATAGATCAAATAGAAAGCTCCGTAATATTAGAGGGGCCTTACCGCTTGGTTATAGATTCTAATATAATTATGCGATTAGAATCATATCGACAAGGGGTTATCTCCGAAGGGCTACTTTCGATTCTATTGGCGTTTATGCTTATTAGACGATTACCTTATCGTTTCGATATGGTGGTAAGGCCAACGGTTTTCTATGAATATCTCAGGCAAAAAAATCTGACAAGCAGCCATGAGCACTGGCGTAAGTTCAAGGAATTAAAAGATCTAGTCGAGGAGGAACTAGGTGCTAAGCTATTTTTTGATGGAATTGAGACATATCAAGGCACTGAGCATTATCTAAAGTTGATACAGAGTGACTCAGAAAAAATCGCTAAAGCCCTAAGGTTGTATCAAGAAAAAAACTGGAGGTTCAATTTCGTTCAGCAGGCAGGCCGCGGTTTTGCAGGCATGCCATTATCTGATCCAAGGTTCATATTAGTCCCGCCGGCGTTCGCGGCTGAAGCTCTATACTCCCCCTTAGGTTTGGAGTATTTCGACGAGCAAAAAGCTAGTCGTTTCTTTATCGAATATATCGAAAAGAACCTCATTGAGTGTGAGCATAATGACAAGGAGGTTATTGAAAAATATAGCGATAAAAAAGATTTTTTGTTCACCAAAGTTCTGAGGCTTACTCCTAAAGGGAACTTGGTAGGGTTGGCGGATCTAGATATATACACCACATGCAATGTTCAAAATCAATTTTCGGATCAGAGCCACTCTCGTTATGCGCCAGCATCGGCAGGCCTCACAATCGATAAAAATCTAGCTCTAGCATTGAGAGGGGCGACCTCACACCACATCACGTCGGGAGAAATCAACTGCGGACCTGATAATGAAAACGACATTGATGCAAAAATGGACGCGTTCCAGGAAGAGCATAAGCGCATGCGGGAAAGTGAAAAACGCCATCGTTTAGCGTGGGAAACAAGTAAAGCATTTATGGTAGATATTTTGGCAGAAGGCGCTTTTAGATCGTAGGGTTTTTATATTGGTAATAAGATTGCCTATTAGTGAAGGTGTTATGGGGCTGTGTTTGTGCAATGAAAAGTTTAACCTTGAGAGCCTGCTCTTATAATAGGGGTGGGCGCGATAAATTTATTGCGTGCTCTTATATTGATGCTTGCTGAGGCAATTGGAAGTAGTGGGTTGTTTTGACCTCGGAAGCGCTTGGTTCTATAATTAAAAAAGGCAGATTTAAAGTGACAAAATGAAAGAAAAATCCGTTAAAGATCAATGCCATGATGAATCTATGGCGCAGAAATTTTGCTCTGACCCAAATTACCTAGCTAGTCTTGTTGAGGCAGTTCTGCTTGATGGTTCTGAGGGTGAAGTTGATATTTTGCGTCGCCAAGTCGAAATTGCGCTGGGAGAATGTGATACAAAAGGTGGAGAAAGCGAATCCGTTAAAAAGAAGCTTATCCAAAGCAGTTTTCTCCTGTGGAAGAGGTAGCTCAGTTTTTTGAGGTTAATGCAGGCACTTAAGCAGGTTCAAATCGCAAAAGTGCCGTCATTTTTATAAGCGCTTGAGTGTCAGTCAATGTCAGCTTTCGAGGCCGACTCTTTTGGCATGGCGTTGATAAGTACGATGTGTTTTGTGTCGGATAAACCATTCTTGGTCATAATTCTATGTACTTTATCTCGCTCACTGAAATTAAAGTATAGAATAGCCATAATTGGCGGATTGCTTGCTCTGGCAGCGTCGCTGTATATTTTAGCCTGATTGCGCAAGTTTTTTTCCATATGCGAGTTTTTGGCTAATTTGAATTCAATTATTGATTTGTCTTGACTGCCATAAGATACTAGGAAATCAGCTGGTCCCCGGCCATTGTTCACCTCTGCGTCAGCGCTAAACTTAGAAGCAAACCACGTAAGTTTAAACATAATTTGCAAATCGCTTTCACGTGAAATTGGGACGCCTTTGATGTAAAAAAGGCGGTAGCCGTCCTGTTTTTCAATGACATGCTTGAGAAACTGGACTCGTTGCATGCCCGCTTCGTAGCTATTGGGTTCAGCATCATAGAACTTAGTTTTGTCTAGTAGTGCTACTAGTCTCAGCAAGTTCTCTTCAAATAGCTTCTGGGCCAAAGAGACTTTTTCGAAGCTAGACGAACTTGCAGCATCCTTGTTGGCCTCCTGTAGACTAACGTAAACATCCATCAGCTGAGGATATTGCAAAATGGTTTTTTCGAAAGCGATAGCCCTTTCATCTTTCGTAGGGTCTGCCGGCATAACCTTAGTCAAGTATAAGTTTATTTGGTCGCGCAGCTGATCATTGGGTACGCTGCCAACTACTTGGCTGAAGTCTTCGATAAATCCTTTGTGAGATATCCACGCCTCGTCTTTAGTTAAAATGTCCACTGGAGTAAGCAAAACATGCTCACCCCCGAATTTGGGTAGCAAATACTGTTTTGACTTCCACGATTCAGTTGCGTAATTGAACTCCGCTTTTTTAATGGTGAATTTCTGAAGCTTGGTCGGGTCGATGTATTTCTTTGCGAATTTCTCTGTGTATTCAGCCAAAAATCCATGAATTAAGTTGCAGGTAAAGTCACTAATTTGGTCTTTTCCAACTCCGTGTTTGACTAGTGTGAGCTTGCCTATATGAGTTGCCCCGTTCGTTTCATTACCAAAATCAGAGAACACACCTTTGAAATTCACTTGCAGAGATTTAGCGAAAGATGGGCCTAGCCCGCGCCCACTATTTCCCGACTTGCTAAACCCAAACCAATTTTGCTTGACTTCAGGGAATAGATACCAGCTCTTTATTAGGCCGGAAGGTAACGCTAAAGAAGACTTTCCTTTTAAGAAAAGCATATATTGAATTATTCTTTTATGCAGTTCCTGATAGGTTGTATCGTCACTATTGAACAGCAAAAATGGATCCACAAACAAGGGTAGGTCATTGATTAGGGAGATATTGAATGCTCCATAAGATTCAATCTTTTCCCGGCTCACATCGAAAAAATCTGAAAAATAAATTCGAATTTTTCGTTTGGTCGCATCCATACTTTAACCCTTAAATGATCTGTCAATAGGTTGGAACGCTTCAGCAACGCATAGGCAGTAGGCTGATGATGGTGTGCTCATTCCCTGGGAGCTCCTGATCTTGAGATCTCATAATGCCATCACTGAGGGCTTATCTCGATAGCTTCAGGGTTTTTTCGTTGAACCAGCTAGGCGAGCGAAGCGTTCGAGCCTCAAGCATCGAGCCTGCGTATTGGGGCCTTATTGTTATCGGTTTTCCCGGCATCATGCTTTGCGGCTTGTGTAATCACGCACGGGGCAAGTCAGAATGTGGTTATTCCAATCGCTCTTGACGCGGGCAAAGCCGTTCTACTGGATGTTGCCGGAATTCTCCTCCACACAGGTCAACCTGTACCGCGTCAAGTGAACACTCGAAGCTAGACACGAGGCTTCTGAAGGGATGGGATACGCTTAGGCTCGACGGCAGGAGCTACTTGAGATCGTTAAAGAGGCTTGGCTCAGTCAGTCACGGCCACATGGGTGGAGCTTCCCTTGCTGCACTCAGAGGTAGATCTATGCAGATCCATATATGGTATTATTCGTGGTCTTATTATATCTATGCTTCATAAGTATCTGATTTTTATGGGATAAATCAAATTATTGATAATAGAGTGGGAATGATCCCGCAGCCTCACGAGCGTCAGGCTCGGGTGAAATGGACGAGTATTTTCTAGTCCGCCAAGAAGGCCCCTGATCGCGAGATCAGGGTAAAGAATATCGACCGTCCTGCGGGGCGGGTCATCGGATAGGGATGTTGAGATGAGTGTGTTTGGCAAGCTGCTGCGAACCTTGGGCCTGGCGGCAGAAGCGCCTGAACTGCCGAGCGCGATGGCGCAGCCATTGTCGCGTTTTGATCGTTTTGCCGCAGACAATCGCGAAGCCTTTGCGCTGATCGGCGCCTTGCCGGAGCAGGAGATTGTGGCTGAAGAGCGGCGCCTCGCTGCCGAGGTGACGGACATTCTGCTGTCGCTCAAGCCGTTTATGGTGGAGGGGGTGTCGCGTCTGGAGATTCAGGAACATATGCTGCAGCAGCTTGATAGCCGGCAGTTACTGCCTGCGCTGGTGGGCTACAAGGGATACCCCGCAGCCGTTCCTGTCTCGGTGAATGCGGAGCTGATCGGTTGCCTGCCCTCGGAGAAATGCTTGCCGGCCAGTGCGTTGGTCAAGGTCGAGGTCGTGGTGTCATCGCGCAAGGGGTATGGGGCGCAGTCCTGGACCTTTGCCACGCCCGGCGCCAGCACAGAACAACTGCGCTTGTTGAGCGCTGCCAAGGACGCTCTGGAGCAGGGCTTGCGACAGGTACGCGGTGGTGAGTCCCTGGGGGCCATCGGCAGCGCGATCCAGGAAGTACTGGACGCCCAGGGATTCAGTGCGGTGTTTGAATACTGCGGTTATGGCATGGGCAGGCAGCGGATCCAGGCGCCTCAGGTACTGGGTTACCGCGTTGCGGGACGCTCCGAACCCATGGTGGCCGGCCAGGTATTGAATGTTCAGGTGTTGGCCAAGGCCGGAACCTCACGTGTCCGGGTGATGCCCAATGGCTGGAATGTGGTTGCTCACGATCGGTGCGACGGGGTGGTGGTCAGTGCCATGGTCCGGGTGACAGAGGTGGGAGCAGAACGTCTCAGTCGGTTTGTCGACTGAAGTCGCTGCGCTGCAAGACAAATGGCGATCGCACCTTGGGTGGATCGCCATTTGTATGTCCAGGTATTGGAAAACCCGGGTTTTTCGCGTTCACGCAATACCGGGAAAGACATTGCCCCGTCGAGCCTCCGGGGTGCCGTGTACCTTTGAAGTCGTCCCTCAGTGTTTTGCCCTTGCAGCGAATTGTCGCTGAGCGGCATTGATCGGATTGTGTTGGGTTGTCAGTTGACAACCTTGTGTTCCTGACGATACTGGAGGCTATGGATGGCTCGTGCAACTCATCCCAAGAAGGACATTGAAATGGCCCTGCGCTACGCCGAATGGCAGGGCTGGCGCATCGAGGTTGGCGGTGGTCATGCCTGGGGGCGGATCTACTGCCCGTACAACAACGAAGTGTGCCGCTGCGGCGAGTTCTGCGTCACCAGTGTCTGGCGGACCCCGAAGAACCCGACCCAGCACGCCCGGGCGCTATGCCGGGTGATCGACAACTGCACCGTGAACCAGCTGCGTGGGGCCAAGGCGCCGGCAGCCCGTCAGGAGTAAGCACCATGGAATACCTGTTCACCCTCAACTATCTGCTGCCGCTGGAGGGCTGTGATCCGCTGCAACTGGTGGAGCGCCTCGGTGCGGCGGGGTGCACCGACGTCCTGGTCGGCACCGGCCTGGCCGGGCGCCTGGCCCTGGAGTTCAGTCGCGAGGCCGAGAGCGCCGAGGCAGCGCTGCTCAGTGCCCTGGGGGATATCAAGCGCATCATCCCCGAGGCGCGGCTGGTGGAGGCCAGTCCGGATTTCGTCGGCCTCAGCGAGATCGCCGAGATTGTCGGGGTGTCACGGCAGAACATGCGCAAGCTGATGCTTGGCCACGCCGACAGCTTTCCCCTGGCGATCCATGAGGGCAGCACCTCGCTGTGGCACCTGGCGGAGGTCCTGAGCTGGCTGGACAGCAAGGGCGGCTATCCCCTCAAGCATCCGGTGATCGAGGTGGCGCGGGTGGCGCAGCAGGTGAATACCGCCAAGGAGGCGCAGCGCATCGGCCCCCTCAGCGCTGAGCTGGCGGCCCTGCTGGGCTGACGGAGCAGGGCTTAGCGCCGGGCCACGTCGGAGAAGTAGAACTTGTCCAGGGTGTGCCGTGATTCGGTGTACTCGAACTGCCGCCCGTCCTGCAGAAAGGTCTGGTTGCTCACCACGATCACATGGCTCTGGCCGTCCAGGTCGAGCAACTGCTGGTCGTCCTTGCTCCGCGGGCTGGCCTCGATGGTGCGCTGGGCATAGCTGATGTTCAGTTGCAGGGTCTGTTCGATGTAGGCGTAGATCGAATGCTCTGCGATCTCTCGGTCCAGCCCCGGAATCAGCTCGGCGACAAAATGGTTGATGTCGAGAATCACCCGCTTGCCGTCGATTCGCCGCACACGCTTGATCCGTGTGATCAGGCTGCCTTCTTCGGCCTGCAGGTGATTGAGCAGCGCGCCTTGCAGGGGGAACTGGCTGAACTCCACCACCTCGGTGCTGACGTCATCCCCCAGGCGCGGATAGGTTTCCTGGAAGCTGACGATGCCGCCCAGCTGGAACTCGATGGGATTGGGCGAGAGCACGAAGGTGCCCTTGCCATGGATCTTCTGCGCGAAGCCGCGCTCCTGCAGCAGTTCGATGGCCTTGCGCACGGTGCCGCGGCTGGCCTGGTAGCTGTCCATCAGTTCGCTTTCCGAAGGCAGGCGGGCGCCACGCTCCAGGCGTTCGGTGGTGATGCTGGCAAGCAGATCACTGTAGATCTGGTTGTATTTGCTCATGGGATGGCTCTGTGCCGGACTGTGCTCAAGGCAGGCACCTTAAGGGCTGAACGGGGCATTTGTCCATGCGCCCGGGCCAGGCTTTCCCAGGCGGAAACCACCCGGCGCAAGGCGGTGGCGGAAGAAAATTTCAAACTCGTCTGTACGAGTTATTGATTTAACTCGTACAGACGAGTAATTTGCCCCTCGGCGTGCTGCCAATAACAAAAATCTCAGGTGGAAGAACAAGCATGAGCCACGACTATTCAACGATCGCCAGCGAGTTGCTGCACAGCCTCGGTGGCGCCGACAACCTCGAACAGGCGGCCCACTGCGTGACCCGCCTGCGCCTGGCCCTGAAGGACCCGAGCCTGGTCGACAGCGCCACCCTCAACCAGATCGACCTGGTCAAGGGCTCGTTCTTCACCGGAGGCCTGTATCAGGTGGTGATCGGCCCCGGCGAAGTGGAAAAGGTCTATGCGGCCTTGCGCCAGCAGACCGGTCTGGCGGCCTTGACCATTGCCGACGTGAAGGACAAGGGCGCCCAGAAGACCCACGCCATGCAGCGCCTGGTGCGGGTGTTCTCCGATGTGTTCATGCCGATCCTGCCGGCGCTGATCATCGCCGGCCTGCTGATGGGGGTGAACAACCTGCTGGGGGCCAAGGGCATGTTCATCGAAGGCAAGACCCTGCTTGAGGCCTACCCGGGCCTCGACGGGCTCTGGAGCCTGATCAACCTGATGGCCAACACCTCCTTCGTGTTCCTCCCGGCCCTGGTGGGCTGGTCGGCGGCCAAGCGCTTTGGCGGTAGCGAGATCCTGGGCATCGTCCTGGGCCTGATGCTGGTCCACCCCGATCTGCTCAACGCCTGGAACTACGGCAAGGCGGTGGCCGGGCTGGATGGCCAGAGCCTGCCGTACTTCGACATCTTCGGTCTGTTCCAGATCGAGAAGGTCGGCTATCAGGGGCAGATCCTGCCGATCCTGTTGGCGGCCTATGTGATGAGCGTGATCGAAAAATGGCTGCGCGCCCGGGTGCCCAACGCCATCACTCTGCTGGTGGTGCCCATCACCACCATCGTGGTCACCGGTGTGCTGGCCCTGGCGATCATCGGTCCGGTGACCCGGCACCTGGGGATTCTGATCACCGAAGGCGTGGTCACCCTGTTCGAACTGGCGCCCATGCTCGGCGGCGCGATCTTCGGCCTGCTCTATGCGCCACTGGTGATCACCGGCATGCACCACATGTTCCTGGCGGTCGACCTGCAACTGATTGCCACCCAGGGCGGCACCTTCATCTGGCCGATGATCGTCATGTCCAACCTGGCCCAGGGCAGCGCGGCCCTGGCGGTGTTCACCATGAGCCGCAACGCCCGTGACCGCAGCATGGCCTCGACCTCGGCGATTTCCGCCTACTTCGGCATCACCGAGCCGGCGATGTTCGGCGTCAACCTGCGCTACAAGTTTCCCTTCTATGCCGCGCTGATCGGCTCGGCCCTGGGCTGCGTGTTCCTGTCGCTGAACAAGGTCCAGGCCTCGGCCATCGGCGTCGGCGGGCTGCCGGGGTTCATCTCGATCATTCCCCAGTACATCCCGATGTTCGTCATCGGCATGGTCATCGCCCTGGTGGTGCCTTTTGTCCTGACCTGCGGCCTGAGCCTGAAGATCATCCGGCCCGGCTATCGCGTGGCCTGACCCGCCCTGTAGGCGCCGGCTCGCCGGCGAATGTCCTCGTACTCTCCAAAGGATTCCCCCATGCAAGACTGGCAGCGTTCGGTGATCTACCAGATCTACCCGAAGAGTTTTCACAGCCACCAAGGGCGGCCCACCGGCGACCTGCTGGGCGTGGTGGACAAGCTCGACTACCTGCACTGGCTGGGGGTCGACTGCCTGTGGCTGACGCCGTTCCTGCGCTCGCCACAGCGGGACAATGGCTACGACATCAGCGACTACTACGCCATCGATCCCAGCTACGGCAGCATGGCCGATTGCGAACTGCTGATCGCCGAAGCCGGCAAGCGCGGGATCAAGCTGATGCTGGATATCGTGGTCAACCACACCTCCATCGAACACGCCTGGTTCCAGCAGGCCCGCAGCAGCCTGGACAACCCCTACCGGGACTTCTACATCTGGCGTGACGCGCCCAACAACTGGGAATCCAAGTTCGGCGGCTCCGCCTGGGAGTACGAGGCCCAGACCGGGCAGTACTACCTGCACCTGTTCGATCACACCCAGGCCGACCTCAACTGGGACAACCCCCAGGTGCGCGCCGAGGTGTTCAAGATGATGCGTTTCTGGCGCGACAAGGGCGTCGGCGGCTTCCGCCTCGACGTGATCAACCTGATCTCCAAACCGGCGGATTTCCCCGAGGACCAGAGTGACGGCCGCCGCTTCTATACCGACGGCCCCAACGTCCACCAGTACCTGCAGGAGATGCACCGGGAAGTGTTCGCCGGCCACGATCTGGTGAATGTCGGCGAGATGTCCTCCACCCGCCTGGAGCACTGCATCCGCTATTCCCATCCGGAGTCGAAGGAGTTGTCGATGACCTTCAACTTCCATCACCTGAAGGTGGACTACCCCAACCAGCAGAAGTGGCTGCGGGCCGATTTCGACTTCCTCGAACTCAAGCGCATCCTCTCCGATTGGCAAACCGGCATGCAGGCCGGCGGCGGCTGGAATGCGCTGTTCTGGTGTAACCACGACCAGCCGCGGGTGGTCTCGCGCTTTGGCGATGACGGCGAACACCGGGTGGTCTCGGCGAAGATGCTGGCCACCGCGCTGCACCTGCTCCAGGGCACGCCTTTCGTCTATCAGGGCGAAGAGCTGGGCATGACCAATCCGCATTTCGAGCGCATCGAGCAGTACCGCGATGTCGAGACCCTGAACATCCACCGCCTCAAGCGCGAGGCCGGTGAAGACCCGCAGGCCATCATGGCGGCGATCCAGCAGAAATCCCGGGACAACGGACGCACGCCGATGCAGTGGCATGCCGGGGCCAACGCCGGTTTCAGCAGCGCCGAGCCCTGGATCGGGATACCGGCCAACGCCAGCCAGATCAATGTCGAGGCGCAACTCGACGACGAAAATTCGGTGCTGCATCACTACCGTCGGCTGATCGCCTTGCGCCGCCAGGAAGCGCTGATCCAGCACGGCCTCTATCGCCAGCTGCTGCCCGAGCATCGGCAAGTCTGGGCCTATGTGCGCGAGGGCGAGGGCGAGCGCCTGCTGGTGGTGAACAACTTCTACGGCGCGCCGTGCCAGGTCGAGTTGCCGGAAGCGGTAATCGGCGCGGGCATGCAACAGCGCCTGCTGATCAGCAACTACCCGGACCACGAGCCCCGCAGCCGGCACGTGCACCTGCGGCCCTACGAGTCCTTCGTTCTGCACCTGACCCTGTAGCAGCCGGCTGGCCGGCGAACCGGGCCAGGGGATCTTTCTGGCCCAGCGCATCCGCCGGCCAGCCGGCGCCGACGAATTCGAACAACACAATAAAAATAATGGGTGGCTTATGAGAACAACAATAAATCGCAGTCTGGCGGCGTCCTGCCTGTGCCTGGCCTTGCCTTTTCCGGCCCAGGCCCTGGAGTTTGCCGGCTACCTGCGCAGCGGCCTGGGCACCTCGGTCAACAGCGGCTCGCAGTCCTGCTTCCAGTTGCCCGGCGCGCAGTCCAAGTACCGCCTGGGCAACGAGTGCGAGCAGTACGCCGAGCTGGAACTGCGCCAGGACCTGTACACCCTGGACGACGGCTCGGTGCTCAGCGTCGACGGCATGGCCTCGCTGTACAACCGCTACGACCGCAACCTGAGCTTCCAGGGCGAGAACGGTTCGGCGCGGATGCCGCAGATGTACGCCCAGTGGTCGAACCTGCCCAGCCTCAATGGCGGTTCGCTGTGGGCCGGGCGCCGTTACTACAAGCGTAACGACATCCATATTTCCGACTTCTACTACTGGAACCAGAGCGCCACCGGCGGCGGGGTCGAGGACGTGCGCATTGGCGATCTGAAATACAGCTACGCCTTTTCCCGCAAGGACAATCTCTATCAGAAGCAGGCGTTGAGCCGTCATGACTTCAACGTCGCCGGCTTCCAGACCAACCCCGGCGGCGAGCTGGAACTGGGCCTGAGCTACCTGGAAAAGCCCGATCGCCGCGGTGCCCACAATGGTTGGGCGATCACCACCCAGCATGTGCAGAAGGACTTTTTCGGCGGCAAGAACAAACTCGCCCTGCAATACGGCGAAGGCCCTGGCACCGGCCTGGGCTACACCGGCAACACCTACCTGGATGACAACAACAAGAGCTATCGCCTGGTGGAGTTCTTCGACTGGCAACTGACCCCGCGCTTCGGCGGCCAGGTGGAGGCGGTCTATCAGAAGGACATTCGCCCCGACGGCCAGGATCAGAACTGGATCTCGTTGGGCGTGCGCCCGGCCTACGCCATCACCGAGCAGTTCAAGCTGGTGACCGAGTTCGGCCACGATCAGGTGGAGGCGCCCGGGGGCACCCGCAAACTCAGCAAGTTCACCTTCGCACCCACCTGGTCACCCAAGGGCCCGGACTTCTGGGCCCGGCCGGAGGTGCGGCTGTACTACACCTATGCCAGCTGGAACGAGGCCGCCAAGCGCGCGGCCAATGAGCTGGCGGCCGGTTCCGCGCTGTCCGACAGCGGCGTGTTCGGCAGCGCCCGGCACGGCGCGAACGTCGGCTTGCAGGTCGAGTACTGGTGGAAATAAGCGATGCTGTCGGGGCTCGCGCTCCATCGGCACTTCAAGGAATCAACAGCAGGTGACGTCATGGCCATAACCCAACCCTTGCAATTGCTCGCGCCCCTGTCCGGGGTGCTGCTGCCCCTGGAGCAGGTCCCGGACCCGGTGTTTTCCAGCCGGGTGATCGGTGACGGGCTGTGCATCGACCCGACTTCCCAAACCCTCTGCGCACCGCTGTCCGGGGTGGTCAGCAACCTGCAGCGCAGCGGCCACGCGCTGAGCATCACCGGCGAACAGGGCCAGCAGGTGTTGATGCACATCGGGCTGGACACGGTGAACCTGGCAGGCAAGGGCTTCACCTGCCTGATCGAGGAAGGTCAGCAGGTCACGGCCGGCCAGCCGCTGATCGAGTTCGACGCCGACTACCTGGCCCTGCATGCCCGCAGCCTGCTGACCCTGATGCTGGTGGTCAGTGGCGAAGCGGTGACCGGGCTGGTCGGCGACCGCCTGCTGGTGGAGCTGGGACAGCCGGTGTTGCAGATCGAGCCCGCCTCCGCAGAGGAAGGTGCCAAGGCCGAGGACGCTGAAGCTGAGGCGCTGTTTTCCAAACCGCTGATCCTCGGCAACCCCCAGGGCCTGCATGCGCGCCCGGCGGCGTTGCTGGCCCAGGCCGCCAAGGGCTTTGCCGCGAATATCTGCCTGCACCGGCGCCAGGACTCGGCCAATGCCAAGTCCCTGGTGTCGATCATGGCCTTGCAGACCGTGCAGGGCGATGCCTTGCAGGTCAGCGCCGTGGGCGCGGATGCCGAGCAGGCGATCCAGGCGCTGGTGGAGCTGCTGGCCTCCGGTTGTGGCGAAAAGATCAGCGCCGCAGCAAGCCCCGAGCCGCGAGTCGTGGTTGATGAAGCGCTGGATCCGTTGTGGCGAGGCGTTTGCGCGTCACCGGGCTCGGCATTCGGTCAGGTGCTGCAGTTGGCCGAGCAGCGCCTGCAGATACGCGAGGCGGCAACCCGCCCGCAGCAGGAGCGCGAGTCTCTGGAGCAGGCCCTGAGCCAGGCCCGGGCGGCTCTGCAGTGTCTGCGCGACAGCGCCAGCGCTGACGCGCAGCAGGACATCTTCCGGGCCCATCAGGAGCTGCTCGATGACCCGAGCCTGCTGGAGCAGGCCCACGCCCTGATCGCCAATGGCAAGAGCGCGGCCTTTGCCTGGAACAGCGCCATCGAAGCCACCGCCGAGTTGTTCAAGGGCCTGGGCAGCAGCCTGCTGGCCGAGCGCGCGGTGGATCTGGCGGATGTCGGCCAGCGGGTGCTCAAGCTGCTTCTCGGGGTGCAGGAGCCAGCCCTGATCCTGCCGGATCAGGCGATCCTGATTGCCGAGCAGTTGACCCCATCGCAGACCGCGAGCCTGGACACCGCCAAGGTGCTGGGGTTTGTCACCGTCGGGGGCGGCGCCACCAGCCATGTGGCGATTCTGGCCCGGGCCCTCGGCCTGCCCGCGATCTGTGGCCTGTCGCCTCGGGTCCTGTCCCTGGCCAACGGCACCCGGGTCCTGCTGGATGCCGATCGCGGCGAACTGCATACGGACCCGGACCCGCAACGGGTACAGCAACTGCAGGCCCTGCGTCAGCAGCAACGCCAGCGCCAGCAGCAGGACCTGGCCCAGGCCGCGCATCCTGCGGTGACCCGCGACGGTCATCACCTGGAGGTGACGGCCAATATTGCTTCCCTGGCCGAGGCCGAGCAGGCCATGAGCCTGGGCGGCGAAGGCGTTGGCCTGTTGCGCTCGGAGTTCCTCTACCAGGACCGCAGCCAGGCCCCGAGCCCCGAGGAGCAGGCCGCGACTTACCAGGCCATCGCCCAGGCCCTGGGGCCGACGCGCAATCTGGTGGTGCGGTCCCTGGACGTGGGCGGCGACAAGCCCCTGGCCTATGTGCCCATGGAGCGCGAAGCCAACCCTTTTCTCGGCCTGCGGGGTATCCGCCTGTGCCTGGAGCGTCCCGAACTGCTGCGCGAGCAGTTCCGGGCGATGCTCGCCTGTGCCGGGCAGGCCCGCCTGCACATCATGCTGCCGATGGTCAGCCAACTGGCGGAGCTGCGTCAGGCGCGCCAGTTGCTCGATGACGAGGTTCGGGCCCTGGGCCTCGCGGAGCGGCCCAAGCTGGGCATCATGATCGAGGTGCCTTCAGCGGCCTTGATGGCGGATCGTTTTGCCCCGGAGGTGGATTTCTTCTCCATCGGCACCAACGACCTGACCCAGTACACCCTGGCCATGGACCGCGATCATCCGCGCCTGGCCGGTCAGGCCGACAGCTTTCACCCGGCGGTGCTGCGCCTGATCGCCCGCACGGTGCAGGCCGCCCATGCCCACGGCAAGTGGGTCGGCGTCTGCGGCGCCCTGGCTTCCGAAACCCTGGCGGTGCCGCTGTTGCTGGGCCTGGGGGTGGATGAACTGTCGGTGAGCGTGCCGTTGATTCCCGCCATCAAGGCCCGGGTACGGGAGTTGGATCTGAGCGAGTGCCAGGCCTTGGCAGCGCGGATCATCGATCTGGAAGACGCGGTTCAGGTACGTGAATGCCTGCAACGGCAGCAAGTCGCCGCCGACTCACTGGTTCTGGAGAACTGAAGATGTTCGAGAAATTGCAACGGGCGTTCTGGAAGGCCCTGACTCCAGACCTGATCCCTGATCAGCCGAAGGCCCCCCAGACCAAGGGCAGTATTCTGAGTGACGCGATGCTGGCGGCACTGGGTGGTAGCGCCAACATCAAGAGCCAACAACCATTGGCCCTGACCCGCCTGCGCCTGGAACTGCATGATCCGCAGTTGCTGGACAGCAGCGCCCTGCGAGTGGCGGGGGTGCCGGCAGTGATGCCCCTGGCCGGTGGTGTGGTGCATCTGCTGTTGGGATTGCAGGGCTGAGGGGCTTGTTCGCCGGCAAGCCGGCTCCTACAAGAGCAACGGGCTTGCCAGGGAGCAGGCTCCCGAAAATACCCATCGTTTCCCCGTCCCGCCTGCGTCCGGTCGCCGCGCCGGCCTTACTGTTTCTCAACTGCGGGTGTATCGTATTCGCCTTTTGCGGGCCTGGGCCCGCCGCGGATACGTGAGGTAGTTGAGTCCATGTCCTTTACCCGTCGACAAATACTCGGTGGTCTGGCCGGTCTGGTAGTGGTTGGCGTGGGAGCGGGCGGCGCCTCGCGTTACTGGCTGGGGAAAATGGCCGACGCCGAAGCGGGCCACGACTACGAGCTGATCGCCGCGCCGCTGGATGTGGAACTGGTGCCGGGGCACAAGACCGAGGCCTGGGCCTTCGGACCATCGGCACCGGGCACCGAGCTGCGGGTGCGCCAGGGCGAGTGGCTGCGGGTGCGCTTCATCAACCACCTGCCGGTGGCCACCACCATTCACTGGCATGGCATCCGCCTGCCCCTGGAAATGGACGGCGTGCCTTACGTCTCGCAACTGCCGGTGCTGCCGGGGGAATACTTCGACTACAAGTTCCGCGTGCCGGATGCCGGCAGCTACTGGTATCACCCCCACGTCAACAGCAGCGAGGAACTGGGTCGCGGCCTGGTGGGCCCGCTGATCGTCGAGGAGCGCGAGCCTACCGGCTTCCAGTACGAACGCACCCTGAGCCTGAAAAGCTGGCACGTGGATGAAGAGGGCGCGTTCACGCCCTTCAGCGTCCCGCGGGAAGCGGCGCGGGGCGGCACCGCCGGGCGTCTGTCCACCATCAACGGCGTGTCCCAGGCGGTGATCGACCTGCCGGCGGGGCAGATCACCCGGGTGCGCCTGCTCAACCTCGACAACACCCTGACCTATCGCATCAACATTCCCGACGTCGAAGCGCAGATCTACGCACTGGATGGCAACCCCATCGAGCCGCGTCCGTTGGGCAAGGAATACTGGCTGGGCCCGGGCATGCGCATCTGCCTGGCGATCAAGGCGCCGGCGGCGGGGCAGGAACTGTCCCTGCGCAACGGGCCGGTGCGCCTGGGCACCTTGCGTTCGGTGGCCAACAGCGATGCGCCGACCCAGTGGCCGCCAGCCCTGCCGGCCAACCCGGTGGCCGAGCCGGATCTCGACAATGCCGAGAAGCTCAACTTCAATTTCGAGTGGGTTGGCTCGGTCTCGGTGAACGTGGACAATGGCCAGCCGCCGAGCCTGTGGCAGATCAACGGCCAGGCCTGGGACATCACCGACAAGACCTGCGCCGACCGCCCGATCGCCACCCTGAAAAAGGGCAAGAGCTACATTTTCGAATTGAAGAACATGACTCAGTACCAACACCCGATCCACTTGCACGGCATGAGCTTCAAGGTCATCGCCTCGAACCGCAAGAAGATCACCCCCTACTTCACCGACACCTACCTGCTGGGCAAGAACGAGCGTGCCCGCGTGGCGCTGGTGGCGGATAACCCTGGGGTCTGGATGTTCCACTGCCACGTGATCGACCACATGGAAACCGGCCTGATGGCCGCCATCGAGGTGGCGTGATGCGCCAGATACGCCCGGCGCCGATCATCGACCGCAGCCGCGACCAGGACTTCATGCGCGAAGCCCTGGCCCTGGCCGCCCAGGGCGCGGCCCTGGGAGAAGTGCCGGTGGGCGCGGTGCTGGTGCTGGATGGCCAGATCATCGGCCGCGGCTACAACTGCCCGATCAGCGGCAGCGACCCCAGCGCCCACGCCGAGATGGTGGCGATCCGCGCGGCGGCCCAGGCGGTGAGCAACTATCGCCTGCCCGGCAGCACCCTGTACGTGACCCTGGAACCTTGCAGCATGTGCGCCGGCTTGATCGTCCACTCGCGCATTGCCCGCGTGGTGTACGGCGCCCTGGAACCCAAGGCCGGCATCGTGCAGAGCCAGGGTCAGTTCTTCACCCAGGGGTTTCTCAATCATCGGGTGCTGTACGAGGGCGGGGTGCTGGCCGAAGAGTGCGGCACGGTGTTGAGCGAATTCTTTAAGGCGCGCCGGGCGCGCTGAGCGCAAACCGGTTCGCGGCGTACACCAAACCGTAGGAGCCGGCTTGCCGGCGAAGAGGCCCTTGAGCCTTGCACCGCTTTGACGGGCGCCTTCGCTGGCAAGCGGAACGCCGCCCGGCCAGCTCCTACAGGGGGAAGGCGGGGTTATTTTCTGGCGACAATCACCGCGCGCATCGGCGCCGGCAGGCCTTCGATGGTCTTGCTGTGATCGTTGGGGTCGAGGAAGTCGCTCAGGGACTGGTACTTCATCCACTCGGTGCCGCGCTGCTCCTCGACGCTGGTCACGCTGACATCCACGCAGCGCACATCGCTGAACCCGGCGCGCCGCAGCCACAGCTCCAGCGCCGGCACCGAGGGCAGGAACCACACGTTGCGCATCTGCGCATAACGGTCTTCCGGCACCAGCACCTGATGCTGATCGCCTTCCACCACCAGGGTTTCCAGCACCAGTTCGCCACCCTTGACCAGGCAGTCCTTGAGCGCCAGCAGATGCTCGATGGGCGAACGCCGGTGGTAGAACACCCCCATGGAAAACACCGTGTCGAAACCTTCCAGGTTGGCCGGCAGGTCTTCGAAAGGAAACGGCAAGTGCCACACCGCAGGCTGCGACAGGTAGCGCTGCACCGCCTGGAACTGGCAGAAGAACAGCCAGTTGGGGTCCACGCCAATCACGCTGTGGGCGCCGGCGCCGAGCATGCGCCACATGTAGTAGCCATTGCCGCAGCCGACGTCGAGGATGCGTTTGCCTTCAAGGTTCAGGTGCGGGGCGACCCGTGACCATTTCCAGTCCGAGCGCCATTCGGTGTCCACGTGCACGCCGAACAGGTCGAACGGCCCCTTGCGCCAGGGTGACAGGCCCATCAGCGCGCTGCGCATCTGCGCCCGGGTGGCGTCGTCGCAGTCGGTGTCCAGGCGCAGGCCGTTGACCAGGTCGACTTCGCTGGGCTGGATGTTCGGCAATGCGTCCAGGGCGCTCTGCCAGCGTTCAAGGTCGCCATGGCCCTTTTCCATCTTGGCATCGAGCTGGGCTTGCAGACCGGCGGCCCAGGCGGCCAGGGGCGTGCCCGCCAGGCGGCGGGCGAGGGGGGACAGATCAATCATGGCAGGGCAATCAACGAGGCAAAGTTAAGACACTGGAACCACGGCACGACTTTCGAGAACCCGGCGGCCAGCAGGCGTTCGCGGTGTTCTTCGAGGCTGTCGGGCTTCATGACGTTTTCGATGGCGCTGCGCTTCTGGGCAATTTCCAGTTCGCTGTAGCCGTTGGCGCGCTTGAAGGCGATGTGCAGGTCGGTGAGCAGGGCGTGTTCCTCGGCATCGTTGAAGCGCAGCTTCTCCGAGAGGATCAGCGCGCCGCCGGGCAGCAACGACTGGCGGATGCGCCCGAGCAGGGCCAGGCGTTGCTCGGGGGCGATGAACTGCAGGGTGAAGTTCAGCGCCACCACCGACGCGGGCTGGAACTCCAGGGCCAGGATGTCGCCTTCGACCACCTGCACCGGCAGCAGCTCCTGGAACATCGAATCCTGGCCGTTGAGGTATTCCCGGCAGCGCTCGACCATGGCCGCCGAGTTGTCCACGGCGATTACCCGGCAACCGTCCGTGCGCACATGGCGGCGCAGGGCCTGGGTCACCGCGCCCAGGGACGCCCCCAGGTCGTAGAGCACGCTGTTGGGCTGGGCGAACTGCGCCGCCAGCACCCCGAGGTTCTCGACAATGGTCGGGTAACCCGGCACCGAGCGCTTGATCATGTCCGGGAACACCCGCACCACATCCTCGTTGAAGGCGAAGTCGGGCACCTGGGCCAGGGGCTGGGCGAATAGGCGGTCGGGTTCTTTGCTCACGGCATTTCCAGCGATGGAGATAAAAAAGAGGGCGGCATTGTAGCGGCTGCCGCAGGCTGCGATAAGGCCCGCAGGGCCTTCAGCAGAGCAAGGGCGACGCAAGGTGTGGCCCTTGTCGCCGGCCAGCCGGCTCCTACAGCGAGTAGGGACCGGCTTGCCGGCGCAGGCTGATCAGCGCGGCTTCTGGCTGAACGCCGAAGCGGCGATGCCCCACTGGCCCAGCCAGTAGAAAATGATGATCAGGTAGGGCGCGGCATCGAAGGCCAGCACGAAGCGGCTGATACCGATCAGGCTGTCGGAGAAGGCGAAGCTCAGGGCCCCCGCGGCCGCCAGCGCCGCCGAGCGTTTGGGCACCGCTGAACCGAGGCGTGCCAGGGCGCGCCAGAGCATGGCGCTGATGGTCAGGGCGTAGACGATCACCGGGATCAGCAGCGGGCCCAGGCCGTGGGCGATCAGAATGCTCAACAGCCCCGCGCCGATGGCCAGTGCCACCGCCAGCGGTAGCAGCGCCGGGCGCCGGCAATCGCTGAGGTAAGCCTTGAGGTAGGCCAGGTGGGCCACCAGGAAGGCCCCGAGGCCGAACACGAACAGGTCCGAAGGCCAGGCCAGCAGCACGTCACCCAGCACCGAGAACAGCAGGCCGAGGATGATCCAGCGGCGGTAGTCCCCGGACGGCGCATCGTGCAGCCAGCCCAGCAGGGCCAGCACCGGCAGCGGCTTGACCAGCAGGCAGAGCAGCGTGGCATGCACGCTGACCCCGTAGATGAAAGTGGCGGCGCCCATCAGCGCGAGGATCAGCCAGCCCATGTCAGTTGACCGTGATCGAGCAGTCGAAGGCCTTCACCGGGGCCTCTTCCGGGGCCCAGGGTTGCTGGTAGGTCAGCAACAGCCGGCCCTGGCCCGTGGCGAAGGCCTGGAAGCGCCAGGTCGACTGCCCGCCGCTGCCCACCAGGCCGGTGTCCTCGGGGTTGCTGTAGACCTCGGGGCTGACCTTGCGCAGGATGCCGCCGGCCGAATCCTGGATCGCCCAGCGATAGCCGGTGGTGGGGTTGCTCGGCAGGGTCAGGGTCAGGGTTTGCCCGTTGTGCAGTTGCAGTGGGCATTGGTTCTGGTTTTCCACGCTGACGTTTTGCTTGGGCTGGCTGGCGCAAGCGCTCAGCAGGGCGAGACTGAACAAGGCAAGAAGGCGGTGTGCAGGCATGGGGCAGGAAGCTCCGATCATTCGTGACGAACGGCGAGCATAACTGAAGATGATGGGCGGTGTGGGGCAGGGATGGAGGTTGGCGGTTATGGCCTGTGCGCCGGCTCCTACAAGGGACAACCCGTAGGAGCCGGCGTGCCGGCGAAGGGATTTAGAACAGGACCTTGGCCACGTCGGCAAAACGCTTGGCGAAGTGCACGGTGAGGCCTTCCTTGAGGTAGTCCGGCAACTCCTCGAAATGCCCGCGGTTGGGCTCCGGCAGGATCAGCTCGTGGATCTTCTGGCGCCGCGCGGCAATGACTTTTTCACGGACCCCGCCAATCGGCAGCACGTGCCCGGTGAGGGTCAGTTCGCCAGTCATGGCCACGCCTTTTTTCGGCGGCTGGTTGCGCGCCAGGGACAGCAGGGCGCTGGCCATGGTCACCCCGGCGCTCGGGCCATCCTTGGGCGTGGCGCCTTCCGGTACGTGCAGGTGGACGAAGGCTTCGTCGAAGAACTTGCTGTCGCCGCCGAACTGCTTGAGGTGCGAGCTGACGTAGCTGTAGGCGATTTCCGCCGACTCCTTCATCACGTCCCCCAATTGCCCGGTGAGCTTGAAACCGCGGTTGTGGGTGTGGATTCGCGTGGCCTCGATCGGCAGGGTGGCGCCGCCCATGCTGGTCCAGGCCAGGCCGGTGATGACCCCGGTGCCGCTCAGGACCTGCTCGTTGCGGAACACCGGCATGCCCAGGGAGGCTTCCAGGTCCTTGGGGCCGATCTTGATCGTGGCGTCCGGCTGGTCCAGCAGTTTGACCACCGCCTTGCGCACCAGCTTGCCCAGCTGTTTCTCCAGCTGGCGCACCCCGGCTTCCCGGGCGTAGCCGTCGATCACCGTGCGCAGGGCGCTGTCGCTGATGCTCAGGCTGGTCTTGGCCACGCCGGCCTTTTCCAGCTGCTTGGGCCACAGGTGGCGCTTGGCGATGGCGAGTTTTTCTTCGGTGATGTAGCCCGACAGGCGAATCACTTCCATACGGTCGAGCAGCGGGCCGGGAATCGAATCCAGGGTGTTGGCGGTGCACACGAACAACACCTTGGACAGGTCCATGCGCAGGTCCAGGTAATGGTCGAGGAAGTCGACGTTCTGCTCCGGATCGAGGGTTTCGAGGAGCGCCGAGGCCGGGTCACCCTGGTAGCTCTGGCCCATCTTGTCGATCTCGTCGAGCATGATCACCGGGTTCATCACCTCCACTTCCTTGAGGGCCTGCACCAGCTTGCCCGGCTGGGCGCCGATGTAGGTGCGGCGGTGGCCCTTGATCTCGGCTTCGTCGCGCATGCCGCCGACACTGAAGCGATAGAACGGCCGCCCCAGGGATTCGGCAATGGACTTGCCGACGCTGGTCTTGCCCACACCCGGCGGACCCACCAGCAGCACGATGGAGCCGCTGATCTCGCCCTTGTAGGCGCCCACCGCGAGGAATTCGAGAATGCGGTTCTTGATGTCGTCGAGGCCGGCGTGGTGCAGGTCCAGCACTTTGCGCGCGTGCTTGAGGTCGAGCTTGTCCTCGCCGTAGACGCCCCAGGGTACGGCGGTGGCCCATTCCAGGTAGTTGCGGGTCACGGCGTATTCCGGCGAGCCGGTTTCGAGGATCGACAGCTTGTTCATTTCCTCGGCGATGCGTTTCTGCGCCTGGGCCGGCAGCACCTTGCCGCTCAGCCGCTGCTCGAACTGCTCCAGGTCGGCGCTGCGGTCATCCTTGGTCAGCCCCAGCTCCTGCTGGATCACCTTGAGCTGTTCCTTGAGGAAGAACTCACGCTGGTGCTCGCCGATCTTGCGATTGACCTCGGCGGAAATCTCCTTCTGCAGGCGCGCCACTTCGACTTCCTTGCGCAGCATCGGCAGGACTTTTTCCATGCGCTTGAGCATGGGCACGCAGTCCAGCACCTCCTGCAACTCGTTGCCGGTGGCAGAGGTCAGGGCGGCGGCGAAGTCGGTCAGGGGCGACGGGTCGTTGGGGCTGAAGCGGTTGAGGTAGTTCTTCAGCTCTTCGCTGTACAGCGGATTGAGCGGCAGCAGTTCCTTGATCGCATTGATCAGCGCCATGCCGTAGGCCTTGACCTCATCGGTGGGTTCGCTGGGCTGGTGCGGGTATTCGACTTCCACCAGGTACGGTGGCCGATGGTGCTTGAGCCAGGTGCGGATGCGTACCCGGGTCAGGCCCTGGGCGACAAATTGCAGCTTGCCGTTCTCGCGGCTGGCGTGATGGACCTTGACCAGGGTGCCGTACTCCGGCAGCGCCGACGTATTGAAATGCCGCGGATCCTCGGCAGGCGTGTCCATGTAGAACAGGGCAAGGGAGTGGTGCTCGGACTGGCTCACCAGTTCCAGGGTTTCGGCCCAGGGTTCGTCGTTGACGATCACCGGCAGCACTTGGGCCGGGAAGAACGGCCGATTGTGGATCGGGATGATGTAGACCTTGTCCGGCAGGCTCTGTCCGGGCAGGGCCAGGCCGGTGCCGTGGGCACTCGATTGTTCGGTATTTTCCGGATCGACGTAGTCGCGGGGATCTTCGGGGAATTCTTGCTGGTCGCTCATGGAGGCTCCTGCGCGATGGGCTATGCAGGTTAGATGGGGCAGGTCATGACGGGTTTCAATGGGAAACAGGTTTCAGCTTTTTTCCGGCCGGGGAAAACCCTGCCGAAGGCCTCGTTCAGCCGTGCCGAGGAGGAACCGATGGCGCACTTGCACACTCTGACGGAGATTGATTGTCAATAAAATGACTGTGTAATCACCGATTTTATTGCGTGATCTTCTGCAATTTGAGGATTAATCTGAACGGCCGGAATGCCGGGGCGATACTGGCATTTATTTGACGCACGCATTCAGCTTTTCAGAGGGATGGGTATGAAGAATGGACTTTTCAGTGCTCGGCGGTCGTCGTCCGCAGCGCCAGGTTTCCGGCCCGAGGGGCGATCAAATCTGCTGGGCACGACCCTATGAGGTGGCGCCGAACCTTTCAGGCAAGGATTGTCGGGGTGCTGGCGCTGTTGCTGTTGGTGCTGATCGGCGCGGTGTATTTCGCAGTCAAGACCGCGACCACCCAAGCGGTGGAAAAGCAGGCGCAGCAGCAATTGAAAATCGGCACCCGAGTCTTCGAGCGTCTGTTGGATCTGCGGGGGCGCACTCTGCAATACGGGGTCGACTGGCTGGTGGTGGACTCGGAGTTCCGCCGGGCCGTGCTCAGTGGCAAACCGGTGGATATTCTTGCGGCACTGGCCCAGCACCGGGGCGGCATCCGTTCCAGCGAGATGTTCGTGCTCAGTCCCGAAGGCCGGGTCATCGCCAGTACCTTGCCGGCGGTGGCCCGGGACCGGTCCTTCCCCTATGACCAGGCCCTGCGCCGAGCCTGGCGCCACGACACCCACATGCTGTTCGTCGCGATCCAAGGCCGCCCCTACCTGTTGGTGCAAGGGCAAGTGCAGGCTTCGTCGCCCCTGGCCCGGGTGGTCATGGGGTTTCCCATGGACGAGCTGTTCGCCCGGGAGCTGCGCTCCATGAGCAACCTGGAAGTGTCGTTCCTGACCGTCGACGCCCAACGCCCCGGCGAGCTGTTCAGCACCCAACCCGAATTCTTCTGGTCACCCATCATCAACGCCCTGGGCGATCCGCTGTGGCAGTCCCTGCCGCCGTTGAGCGAAGCCCATGGCCAGCGCTTTCTCAACCAGGCCCTGCAACTGGCCAATACCGGGGACCCCGGCGATCCGCGGGTCATGGTCCTGCTGCAAAGCCCCCTGGAGCAGGCCCTGCAGGCCTTCGCGCCACTGGATCGGGAATTTTTGTGGATCGCCCTGGTGGCCCTGGTGATTTCCCTGGTCTGTGCGCTGTTGATGGCCCGGCGGGTTTCGCGGCCCCTGGAAGACCTGGCCGAAGCGGCCCGGCGCATCGGCGCCGGCAATTATCAGGCGGCGGTGGCCATCAAGCGCAGCGATGAATTCGGGGTCCTGGCCGATGCCTTCAACGCCATGCAGAGCGCCATAGCCACCCGTGAGCGGCAACTGGCCCACAACGCCCTGCACGATCCCCTGACCGGTCTGCCCAATCGGACCCTGGCCATCGAACGCCTGGGCCAGGCCATCGCCGCCCGGCGCAAGGTGGTGCTGCTGTACCTGGGCATCGACAATTACCGGGCGATCCATGAGGGCTTCGGCAGTGAAGGGCTGGAGCTGATGATGGGCGAGCTCAGCCGACGGCTGCGGGAAGTGCTGGCCCAGGGCGATACGGCCGCGCGGATCAACGCCAGCGAATTTCTGCTGCTACTGGAGAACACCGAACTCGATGGCGCCATTGCCGTGGCCGATCGCCTCCACGAGCTGTTGAGCCGGCCGCAACTGATCCATGGCGACGAGGTTCGGCGGCAGATCTGCATGGGCATGGCGGTGTACCCCGCCGACGGCCAGTCCGCCGAGGAATTGATCAGCCGCGCGGCCATCGCGCGCCACGACGCCTCGCTCAATCCCGGCTACCTGCAGGTCTATCAGCAGGACCGTGACCTGGCCCACCAGCGGCAGATCAGCCTGATCCGCGATTTGCGCCGTGCCGCGGCCGAAGGCGAGCTGTTCCTGCTGTATCAGCCCAAGCTCGATCGGCACCGGGATGATTGGCACCAGGCCGAAGCCCTGCTGCGTTGGCAGCATCCGGTGTTCGGCGTGGTGTCGCCGGCGGAGTTCATTCCCCTGGCCGAGCGGACCGGCAGCATGCACAGCCTGACGTCCTGGGTCATCGAAGCCTGCATCGGCCAACTGGCCGAGTGGAACCGCCGGGCCTTGCCGGTGCGCCTGTCGTTGAACATTTCTGCCAGTGACCTGGAGGACGACGGCCTGGAGGTCCGGGTCCGCGAATGCCTGGAGCGCTACCAGGTGGCGGCCGAGCAACTGGTCTTCGAAATCACCGAGAGCGCCATCATGCGCAATCCGCAGCAGGCCCTGGCCGTGCTGCAGCGCTTGCGTGGCTGCGGCATCAGCCTGTCGGTGGACGATTTCGGCACCGGTTATTCATCCCTGGCGCAGTTGCAGCGTCTGCCGGTGCAGGAGCTGAAGATCGACCAGTCCTTTATCCGCAACCTGAACGAAACCAGCGGTGATGCGGTGATCGTGCGCTCCACCATTGAAATGAGCCACAAGCTGGGGCTCAAGGTGGTGGCCGAAGGGGTGGAGTTCGAGCATTGCCTGAGGCTGCTGGAAAGCTGGGGCTGCGACACGCTGCAGGGTTACCTGATCAGCCGGCCCCTGGCCACCGAGGCCTTCGAGCGCTGGGTGTCGAGGTCGCGGGTGTCCAGCTGAGGGTGTTGGATGCCGGCCGCGGCCGGCATCCGGGGAGGGATCAGAGGCGGGCCGATTCGGCCTTGTTCAGCAGGCTGTGCAGCTCCGGTTCGATGTCTTCGGCGCAGAGGTTGTCCATGACCTCCTGGATGCAGGGCGCGTAGCGCTGTTCGATGGCGGCTTCGGCCCAGTCCAGCTCATAGATCGCCATGATCCGTACATCCAGGTAGGGCGAGTCAGCCAGCAGACGTTTCAGCAGGGCGATGGCCGGTGGGGTGCGCAACTCGCCCAGGGACACCGCGCAGCGTTGCTGCCAGTATTCGGGCCGTGACAGCAGCGTCTCGCCGAGTCGTTGCCATTGCGTCGGGGTAAAGGCGCCCAGCACGCCCTTGGCCACCTGCTCGGTGGTGTATTCGTTCCAGTTGGCGGCTTCCGAGTCGCCGAACCAGTGCTGTAACCGGTCAAACAATTCATCACGTTTATCCGTATTCATGATGTCTTTCTCCTGCTTAGGGCGGCGGCGCCAGCACGCTGTTCCTGGCCTGCCACCCAATGCCATGGTGTTTATTCAGGCGTGCCAGGACCGATGCTGCCTGATTTGCGCAGGGCTTCCCAGCATTAAAGGGACTACCGGGACCAATGGCCGCGCTCGCCGCCGGGCAGCGCTTGGCACGCCGCAGCCCCTGCCCGGGTCGCGGTTTACCAGGCGCCGGCGAATTTCACCGCGGCCGCGGCGCGCGAGGGCACCTTGAGGGTGTGCAGCAGGGACGACACATGGATGCGCACGGTGAACGGCGAGATCTCCAGTTCCCGGGCGATTTCCTTGTTGGTCTTGCCCAGGGCAATCAGCCGCAGGACTTCCTGTTGCCGGGTGGTCAGCTGGCTCACTTCGGCGCCGGCGTCCAGGGGTAGCAGCAGGCCGGAAGGCGCGTACTTGACCACCACCTCGCCTTCGCGGATGGCCTGGATCGCCTGGCCGATCTCCTCCGGGCTGATGCTCTTGCCGATGAAACCGTCGGCCCCGGCGGCCATGACCTCGCCGATCAGGTCCTGGTTGTCGACCATTGACACCACGATGATCGAGGTCCGCGGCAGTTGGCGGCGCAGGTCGGCAATCAGGCTCACCGAGGTCAGGCCGGGAAAGCGCAGGTCGAGAATCAGCGAGTCCGGTTCCTCGCCGGCCTGGGCCAGGGCCAGCACCGCGGCCAGGTCGCCGGCCTCTTCCAGCACGGCGTCGGGCAGCAGGCGCTGAAGGGTGCGCAGCATGCCTTCGCGAAACAGCGGGTGGTCGTCGGCGACGATAATCCGGCAGGTCATGTCGTGAAACTCCTTGAAACATCCAGTCCTGCGCCCATGCTAACTTGACGCGCGGCGTTATAACGGGCCGCTGGTCGTGTTCGAAACGCGGTTTGGCCGAGCGGCAAAAGACCACGGCCACACAGATTGCACAAGGAGGTGATCGCATGAACGTTGAGAAGGACAGCGAACTCGACCAGGCCACCCTGCGGATTATCGTGTCCGGTTGCGCCCTGGTCTGGTTTGCCGTGATCGGCTTTCTGCCGGGGCAGCAGGTCGACCCTTATGTGCCGGTGATGATCTACATTGCCCTGTTCATGCTGGGGTCGATCATCCTGCGCTTGGCCATCGCCCGCTGGCCCGGGCACTACCCGGCGCGGCGTATCCTGGGCATGGTCTACGACTACACCGGCACCTGTTACGGCCTGGTGGTGGGCGGCGAGGGGGCGCTGCCGATCTACGCGGTGATGGTCTGGGTCAACCTGGGCAATGGCATGCGTTTCGGTTCGCGCTACCTGGCGATCGCCACCGTGCTGGCGCAGGTCGCGCTGTTCATGGTCTACCTGCTGACCCCCTATTGGCAGGCCCAGCCCTACATGGTGCTGATGCTGATGATCACCAGCACGGTGATTCCGGTGTACGCCCATATCCTGCTCAAGCGCACCCGCCTGGCGTCCGAAGAGGCGATTGCCGCCAACCTGGAAAAATCCCGCTTCCTGGCCCAGGCCAGCCATGACCTGCGCCAGCCGATCCACTCCATCGGCCTGTTCACCGCCTGCCTGCGCGAAGCCAACCTGGGGATGGATGAGCGGCGGCTGGTGGACAACATCGACCGTTCGCTGCTCAACGTTTCGCAGCTGTTCCGTTCGATCCTCGACCTCTACACCCTGGACAACGGGCGGGTGCAGCCCAAGTACGACACCGTGCACCTGGGCGAGCTGCTGCGCGACCTGGTACGCCAGAACACCGAAGCCGCGCGCTGGGCCGGTGTCGAGCTGCGGTTGCGGCCTTGCGCCCATTGGGTGCGAGTCGATCCGGGGTTGTTGGCGACCATGGTGCAGAACGTGCTGTCCAACTGCTTCAAGTACGCCGCCGAACGGCCGGTGCTGATTGGCGTGCGCCGGCGCGGCGCAGGCCTGGCCATTGTCATTTATGACCAGGGCCGGGGGATTGCCGAGGAACATCTGCCGAAGATCTTCGATGAGTTCTACCGGGTCCGCCAATTGCGCGACAAGGACGTCGAAGGCGTCGGCCTGGGTCTGTCCATCGTCAAGCGCCTGGGGCAGTTGACCGGCCTGCAGGTGACGCTCCGCTCGCGGGTCGATCACGGCACCACGGTCAGCCTGCATGGCTTGTCACCGGCCGCGCCACAGCGCTTGCACGGCCGTGACGAGGCGCTGCAGAGCGGCTTGCTGACCGGGTTGCGGGTCTGTCTGGTGGAAGATGACCGCAACGTCCTGCTGGCCACCTCGGCGCTGCTGGAACGCTGGGGTTGCGTGGTCCAGGCCGAGTCGAGCGGGGAAGATTTGCTGACCGACTGCGACATCATCGTCGCCGACTACGACCTGGGCACCCGGGCCTCGGGCATCGAATGCATCGACAGCATCCGCCGACAGCGCGGTTGGGAGGTGCCGGCGCTGATCATCACCGGGCACGACATCGAGAAAATCCACGCGGCCCTGCACGACCGCAACATCGCCATCCTCTCCAAGCCGGTGCGCCCGGTGGAACTGCGGGGCACCTTGCGCGCCCTGCGCGAAACGCCGCTGGCGTCGGCCCGCAGCGCTTCGGCGCCAGCGGCGGTTACCAGGTCCGGCACGGGATAAGCAGGGGGTAGTTGGTCATGGTCAGCTTCTTGTTCTCGCCGCTGGCCACTTCGACGAAGTCATCCAGCATCCCCGAGTACGAAGAGATCGAACTGCGCTCGGTGTAGTAGTGGGTGGTCACCGGCCCGTAGTTGGTGTTGCTCTGGCCGGTGCCCACGTACTCGTTCCAGCGGCTGGTGCCGTACACCATGTCCTGGCCCTGGACGAAGTAGCGGCCCGGTTGCAGTCCGGTGAACTGGAAGATGCCGTTGCCGTCGGTACGGGTCACCCGGTGCACGGCCAGGGCCTCGGGGACCATGCTCACCGGGGCGCCTTCGGGCTGGGACGCGCGCAACTTATGCCAGGCCTGCAAGTGCGGGGTGACCGGGTAGAGATAGATCTTGACGTCGCGGCTGTCCTCGATGCCATCGTTGCCGACGATGCAGAACTTGCCGGTGAGCGTGGCGCTGCCGGGCTGCAGGGCGGCGCGCGCGGCCTGGGTGTCGAAGGGCACGTCGGGGTACTGCACGCTGGGAATCTTTACCGGCGGGTATTCGGCCAGGGTTCGCCCTTGGCGCGGCGCACAGGCCATCAGGGTACAGGCGAGCAGGGCCAGGCCTGTCGCCATGAAGAGACGGGGTTTCATCAACTCGGGACCTTTTCAAGAGGGAGCGGTGCTCGCCCGATGCTGTCCCGCTGCTACACCGGGGCAGCCCGTCGTGGCGAACCAGGTTGGCCTTGGGGCTAGCGCTTTATTGCTTGCTGCACTCGGCCGGCAGCGCTACCGCTCCGCCCATGGTGGCGAAGGCGACCATGCCGCCGCTGGGCAATACGCAGTTGTATTCGCCGGCGCTGGTACTGGCGGTGAAGTAGGTCTGGGACGCGTCGCTGCGCACATTCGAGACTGTGGAAACCGGCTTGCCGAGGGTGATCTGGGCGCGGTTCTTCAGATCGTCGTTGCTCGGTTTGGCGATGGCGCAACCGCCCAGGGTGAGGGCCAGGGCGCTGAGCAGGGCGAGGGGACGAAGGCTGGACTGGAGTTTCATGATGGCTCTTCCTTGGTGTTGTTGTGTTTTCAACGGCGCAGCCGCTCCCGACACCGCAGAACGGCGGTGTTGGGGGAGAGCGGGTGGTTGCCCGGCACTATATCCCCGGGCTGGGGGAGGGTCGATTAGCACAAATGGGCTAATGTCGCTTTGCAATTACGGGGCGCTGGGGGAGGCGCACAGGGCCGTCGGATGGGACCGGCGAGGTGTTGCCGGTCCCGGATCAAGCTCAGGTGAGCAGTTGTTCCTGCAGGCGCCGGCCGAGCACGTCCAACAGGTCGCAGCCGTCGCGCAGGGGGATGACGCACAGCTGGGCGAAGTCCTGGAGCAGGGCCGGGTTGCTCTGCAAGTTGTCGTGACTGGCGATGTTTTCCAGCAATTGGGTGGCCGCGCGGATGCGGTGGGCGGCGGCCTCGTGGAGCGCGTCCAGCGGGGCCTGGGTGTCCACCAGCAGGGCGGGGATGTTGTAGTCGTTGCTGGTGAGGGGCATGTAGTGCTCCACGGTTTTATCCACTGTGTTGGTGGGTGGATCAGGTGTGATTTTCTTCATTGGTCTGCTTCCTAACGTATGAGTCGGAGTCGCCAAGAATCACTTCCACGTAATTAGGTGGCGGCTGTACGCAGGTGTGGAAGACCGGGACGTTAGGCACCCGGCGCACCCAAGAGTGCCCCGCGCACAGCCACCATAAAGTGCAGGCTAAAAACATGCCTGGCGGTTGCTGGTGCTTTGCGCGCCTAACGATATAGGGGCTTCCACACCCCTGTCACTGAATTTGCAATGACCCCCAGACCTTAAGGGCATCGCCTTGGAGGGACAAGGTGATGCAAGTGGACGCGAGTTGTAGGACTTTTCGGTGACCGCGATTTGAGGGGCAGGGTATGCCGAAGTCTTCCTCCGATCAGTCGCCACATGAGCATTCGCAACTTTCCTTCCAGCACCCTCAGCACCCGGATGGCGGTGAGATAAAGGAGGTCATGGAACGGGCTGATCGGTCGGTATTTCAGACACTTCCTACAAACGTGACGAGTTGCAACTTGCTACGTTACTGCGCGTCCGCAGCGTGGCCTCGGCCCCGCAGCGCTTCGGTTAATGGACTTAGCCGCAACACGTCAAGGAGCGACCCATGTTCAGCCCGGCCGACCAGACCCACTTCAGCCTGGACATCCAAGGCGTCCAGCACGACTTCCAGGTGCTCGCCTTCCAGGGCAGCGAAGCCATCAGCCAGCCGTTTCGCTTCGACCTGCAACTGGTCAGCGAACGCCCCTTCATCGACCTCGAACCGCTGCTGCACCAACCGGCCTTTCTCGCTTTCGACCCCCAGGGTCACGGCATCCATGGACTGATCCAACGCATCGCCCAAGGCGACGCCGGCAAGCGCCTGAGTCGCTACAGCTTGTCGCTGCTGCCGCAGCTGGATTACCTGCGCCACCGTAGCAACCAGCGGATCTTCCAGCAGCTCTCGGCGCCGCAGATCATCGCCCTGATCCTCGAAGAGCACGGCATCCTCGGCGATGCCTACCAGTTCCAGATCCAACACCCGTGCCCCGAGCGCAACTACTGCGTGCAGTACGACGAGAGCGACCTGCACTTCATCCAGCGCCTGTGCGAAGAAGAAGGCCTGCACTATCACTTCCAGCACAGCCGCGAGGCGCATTTGCTGGTGTTCAGCGATAACCAGAGCGTATTCCGCAAGCTTGGCCGACCCACCGCCTATGTGCGCGGCAGCGGGCTGGTGGCCGATGAGCCGGTGATCAAGGCTTTCGAGGTGCGGGTCGAGACGCGCACCAGCCGCGTCACCCGACGTGACTACGACTTCGAAAAGCCACGCCTGCAAATGGAGGCCGCCTACAAGCCCGACGCCCAGACCCAGCAACCGGACCTGGAGGACTACGACTACCCCGGGCGCTTCACCGATCGCGAACGGGGCAAGTTCCTCAGCCAGCGCGCCCTGGAGCGCCATCGCGCCGACTACCGGCAAGCCGAAGGCTGGGGCGATGAACCGCGACTGGTCAGCGGACATTTGCTGGAACTGTCCGATCACCCGCGCCAGGCGTGGAACGACCTCTGGCTGCTGACCCAGGTCAGCCATGAGGGCAAACAGCCCCAGGTGCTGGAGGAATCCATCACCAGCGACACCGATTTGAGCGATGGCTTCCAACAGGGTTACCGCAACCGCTTCCTCGCCACCCCCTGGGACGTATTCTTCCGCCCCGCGCTGGACCATCCCAAACCCCGGGTCCTGGGCAGCCAGACCGCAGTGGTCACCGGCCCGCCAGGAGAGGAAATCCACACCGATCAATATGGCCGGGTCAAGGTGCAGTTCCACTGGGACCGCGAAGGCCAGGGCGACGACCAGACCAGCTGCTGGCTGCGGGTCGCCTCCAGCTGGGCCGGCGACCGCTACGGCGCCCTCGCCATCCCCCGCGTCGGCATGGAAGTGCTGGTGGACTTTCTCGAAGGTGACCCCGACCAGCCGCTGATCAGCGGCTGCCTTTATCACCAGGAACACCCGGCGCCCTACGCACTGCCGGCCAACAAGACCCGCAGCGTATTCAAGACCCTGAGTTCGCCGGGTGGCGCCGGCTTCAACGAAGTGCGCATCGAAGACAAGCAAGGCGCCGAACAGATCTTCGTCCACGCCCAGCGCGACTGGGATGAAAACATCCAGCACGACCAGAAGATTCGCGTCGGCCACGAGCGTCACGACAGGGTTGAAGGCAACAGCTACAGCGAACTCAAGGCCGAGGAACACCGCACCGTCCACGGCGAACGCAAAACCGAAATCCGCGCCGACGACCACCTGAACGTGGCGCAAGACCAGCACATCAAGCTGGGCACCGCACAACTGCTCCAGGCCGGGCGTGAAATCCACCTGCAAGCGGGCCAGAAGATGGTGATCGAAGCGGCCAGTGAACTAACGGTGCAAGCCGGGGGCAGCTTTATCAAGCTCGACGCCAGCGGCGTCAGCGTGAGTGGGGCGTTGCTCAAGGTGAATGCGGGAGGTGCAGCCGGTGCTGGCTCTGGCATTGGAATCCAGCCACCGGTGCTACCCGGCGTGGCGGATAAGGATAAGGCCGGGAGCTTGATGGAGAAGGCTTTGGTGAATCCCAAGCAGAAAACCAAACCTGAAGAAGATTATCCGTTCTCGCTGTAACCCTCGTTTTTATGGACATGCAGATTGATGGATATGGAGTCCGACTATGTTGATCAGCCCACCTTTTCTCCCGTTAGCCGCCCCAAACGAAAGCGATGAGGAGTATCTCAATCGGGCGATGAACAGTACTGAAGGAGCCTTTCCTCTCGGTCAGAACATGATCTGGCACGGTGGTATCCATCTCACGGCACCGAGGGAAGGGAACACTCACCTGCCCGTTCGCGCCATCGCCGATGGAACCGTGGCTTATGTTCGTCAGCCTACGGCAACCAACACCGATACCAGCCATCCTTTGAATTATCGAAATGGCTGGACCGATAACGGCTGCCTGATTCTGAAGCACGAAACGGATATAGGCGAAGGCGCCCACGCCAAGGTTGTTTTTTATTCAATCTACATGCACTTATCCGCTATTAAATCCGTCAACATCGCAATTGATATGCCTATTTACAGGAAGGACGAATTAGGTACGGCGGGCAGGATTTATGGTGCTCCCCATAAAATCCACTTTGAAGTCATCTGCTCCCAGGAGCAACTTGGCCATTTTCTAGGCAGGAGTACCGGGCGCCTGACCACCACCAGGAATGGGCGAACTGATAGTTGTTGGGGCGATATTCACTTCTACATTCCTCCAGAAATACTGTTCTATGCCGCCCGCCCGACCAACCCAACAAGCGCAACTAATGAGTCGGCCATTGTTCACCGGCATATCGATGCCTATTTTGTTTCTATGAACTATGGGAAAGGACAGTGCACATTAACCACTCTCGATGAAGTTGGCACTCGACTGGGAGAACGGCAGGAAACGCAAGATTACGAATACAACCTCTATACGACTGCCAGTACGTTGTATCCCCGTTCACCGAGTGCGGGTTATGAGTTATTGCGATTTGGCCGGACATTGGGTCCAGATCTACTACATCCCCATGATGCGGCGCACTGGCGACAAGTAGCCTATCCGGCGAGCGGCGCCCATCCGGCAGGCGTCGGCTGGGTCAACCTGAAAAGTCCTACAGTTACTGTCTATAGCGACGCCGACTTTCCCCATTGGCAGGGTTGGAAGTTGATTGACGATGACACCGATGGTGATGGTCGTTGCCAGTCTGAACAGGTTATGGAATTACTGGGCATTTCCGAGATTCCAGTGACGCCACAACAGCGTACTGCCTATAGTGCGATGATCAACACACCTGAAAACCAGAAAAAACTTAAACGACTGATTTGTAAATTTCCCAGCGAATGGGAAAGAGCCAATTTCTTCAACAGGTACAACTGGTTGAGTGAAGGTAATGAGCCTATTATTTCCGCGCAGGCTCAAGAAAAATTGAAGTTGCACTATGAGGCGTTGGCTTTTTGGGAAAATATGGATCTGAAAGATGTTAATTCAGAGCACTGGCATTTCCCACCAAAGGAGTTTATTCGGGTTTTTAGAAAGTGTGGATGGCTGAGTTTGGTTGAAGTTGGAGGTACGTTTCCCAAGCACATGTTTTATACCGCGAGCGGAAATCCAAGAACTTCCATAAATACAAGTGGCCAGACATATACCACAAATAGAAGAAGTGCGGAAAATAGAGTGTCAAGCCATATAGAGGATCTAAATAAAGCCATAAGAAAATATTTGGGTGCAGACAGGAAGAGAATTTCTATATTTTTAGCGCAAGTACTTCTTGAAACGGCACAGTGGAGAAATATCGGTGGAAGTAAGCGCTTAATGCATGAGTGGGGTTTTGGTCGGTATTCTGTGCTAAACCCCGCAACTGAATTTTATAGCGTGTTCTACGGAAGAGGGATAATGCAGTTGACTTGGGCTAAAAACTACAAAGCTTATGGAGAGTACCGAGGTTTTAGAAATCATGTAGGCGCATATACTGAAAGGATTTCGAATATCCCTCCACGCCTGACTAACGTTTCAATGCACTACTCAGCACATCCGGATGATGGGGGGATTGCTTTTGTCTGGGCTCCAAGATTTGATCCAGATATAGTTGCAGAGAGCAAATATAATGCGTGTGACTCGGGCGGTTTTTACTGGGTGTCTAAAGTCTTCTCTGGTGGAATGAATATAAACAGAGTTTCAGACAGGTTGTACTCGGCTAATAATATAGGACTGATCAATCGTCTAGTTAACGGCGGCGGCAACGGATATTACGAGAGACAGGCCTATACTGCCTATATGCTTCGAAAGCTTACAGACAGCATTGCTGAAACCCAAACAATAATCATATCTCCTACAGGGAAGGCTACTATCCATGCAGATATGCAGCCTGCGGAGTAGTCAGATGAATGTTAAAAAAGCAATTTTGGCGGCGCTAGTAACCTTTGTTTGCGTGTCTATTCAAGCGCAATCGCTAAGATTCAACCCCGACAAAGAAAGCGAAGTAAAGCTTTCGTGGGACGGATTAAGCTTGAATATAGATGTGAAGAGTAATGGGAATCACAAGGTAAGCGACTTTGCTTTTGAAACAGATAAGAAGCTACATATAGCGCTTGATGATTTCAATTTTGACGGAGTGGGGGATTTTGCTGTTTGGCATACTGATGATGGGATGGGTACTTACAGGATCTTTAGAGTGTTTATTTATGACGTTAAAACAATAGCCTTCACAGAGATCTTTCCAAGTTGTGGTGATGAATTTATCAATCTCGTGACTGATAAAAAAAACAGAAGTCTAAACAGTACCTACTATGAGGATAATATCCCAAAGCAGTGCGTTACTAGCTTCTGATGAAAGTGGCCAACTGCTAACCAGAATCACAAGTTCCTTTTAGTACACCTGTCCGAATGGCATGTTTTTTTGCCAATGCCACTCAAGAGACACAAGGGTATCAAACAAGTCATGAGGATAGTCCATAATGGTACAGTTCTTGACGCTGTATAGACTTCCTGCATTTAACCCATATTGGAAACTATATTGAATATTGGAGATTCAAGGGGGGCATCGACAATCAGATTTCACAAGCTTTAATGAGCAGGTTGGTCATGACCAATAATAATCGCCCTATTGCTCAGGGGGGATTCATGTATGATCCGATAAACTCTTTGAACGATATATCTACGGGCATCCCTCAAGAGATCATTGTAAAACGAGAGGCTGTAAAGGCATCGTTTGATACCACCAACAGCGCCGACGCATATGGGTTATGGTCTGGGTCAGCCAAACAGGCAGATGGATACTATGCGGCGCCTTTCAGTACATTAAGGGCTGTCACGACAAACCTTCAGACGAAACACTATTACGAAAATTCCGCGTTTGGAAATGTTGCCGCAACAATTAATACTGGATCACCATCATCAAATTTTTCGTCTATATGGGGAATCCAGGCACGATTCATGGCATTTGCAAATGCACAGGTTGTTTTAATGGATAGACTGCAATTTCCAATGTCCGCCAATAGCCTATCCATGGTTCCACTGGATTATGTTCGCAGGAGTATTGAGTGGTGAATATCATAAAATGGATGTTGGGCTTGGCAAAAGCGCAACTATGCTTACTGCTGATCTTTTCTTTTGCCGCTGTTGGTGGCGAAACCATCAAGTTAGGCAATGGTATCAGGGAAAGCATATATGCCACTGGGAAAAGCACAGTAGAAATTCACCAGAGCCATTGTCTATACAGCATGCTGCTGCTCAAGGGGCAACGCTTAAGGTTTAATACGCCAGACGTTGTATTTCTTGAGTCAAAATCAAATGAAAAAATCAAAGATTGGCCATATTTATCACAGGCCGAAACAAGCTTTGGATACAGTTGGAGTTTTAAGAAAAAATCTGGGCTGAACTCGAAATGGTTTGGTTTGATGTGTGACAATGCAAAATACTTTGATTTTGAGCCGGCATTCGAAAATCAGCTAAGCAGTGACAGCCCTGAACTGCAGCAAATCAAAAATGATAATGCATTTAAATGCCCGGGGGCGCTGAGCGAGGCAGGGTGGAGGCCAACAGAAAAAGCCGGAGCCGCCAATAGTTATGTATTTGAAGAAATAAAAAATGAAAATTTGAGCGGCTTCATTGTTGGATACAAAAACAAAGACACACCTACATTTGGTCGAGTAACGTTTTGCCTGATTAAAGGCGAAAGTGTTTTACTCGGCAGTGCTGAGAATGCCCCAGAGCCACTATCGATAAGTGCGAAAACTTTCAGTGAATTAAAGAGGGTGGCGTCAGGTATTGTATTTTTAAATTAAGCATACAGAAAAGCTGTACTCCCTAAGGGGAGTGATATTCCTAATGCGTAGCGATCACAAAAAAAGGCGGCTACCCGTAGGTAGCCGCCTTTTTCATCCCTGCCGGTAAAGCTTATTCCGCCAGTTTGTAGGCAATGATGTAGTCGCCCATCTTGGTGCCCAGGGAGCCGTGGCCGCCCACGACCACCAGGACGTACTGCTGGCCGTCCTTGCCGGTGTAGCTCATCGGCGTGGCCTGGCCGCCCGCTGGCAGGCGGGATTTCCACAGTTCCTTGCCGTTTTTCACGTCATAGGCGCGGATGTACTGGTCCAGGGTGCCGCTGAGGAAGCCCACGCCACCGCCGGTGACCATGGAGCCGCCCATGCTCGGTACGCCCATCGGCAGGCCGATCGGGATTGGCGAGCTGTCGCGGCTGGTGCCGTTCTTGTGCTTCCACACCACCTTGTTGGTGGTCAGGTCGATACCGGCCACGTAGCCCCAGGCCGGTGCCTGGCAGGGTACGCCCAGAGGCGACATGAACGGGTGCATGATCACCGCGTAAGGCGCGCCAGTGTTGGGTTGCACGCCCGAGGTTTCGCTTTCGCGCTTGCTGCCGGCGGCGACTTCGGCCCGCGGCACCAGCTTGGAAACGAAGGCCATGTAGTTCGGGCTGGTGAACAGCAACTGGCGCACCGGGTCCAGGGACACGCTGCCCCAGTTGAACACGCCGACGTTACCCGGGTAGATCAGGCTGCCCTGCACCGACGGCGGGGTGTACTGACCTTCATAGCGCAGTTCCTTGAACTGGATGCGGCACAGCATCTGGTCGAACGGCGTGGCGCCCCACATGGCTTTCTCGTCCAGTGGCGGTGGCAGCAGGTTCAGGTCCGAGCGGGCCTGGGTCGGGGCGGTGTGGTCGCCTTCGACCGCGCCGGTCGGGGCCGGGATTTCCTGGATCGGTACGATCGGGGTGCCGTCGCGACGGTCCAGCACGTACATGCTGCCTTGCTTGGTCGGCTGGATCAGCGCCGGCTTGACGCCGTTCGCGGTCTTCATGTCGAGCAGGGTCGGCTGGCTGCCCACGTCCATGTCCCACAGGTCGTGGTGGGTGAACTGGTAGTTCCAGCGCAGCTTGCCGGTGTCGATGTCCAGGGCCACGGTGCCGGCGCTGAATTTCTCGGCGCCTGCGGTGCGGTTGCCGCCCCATTGGTCAGGCATCTGGTTGCCCAGTGGCAGGTAGACCATGCCCAGCTTCTCGTCGACGCTGGCCAGGGACCACATGTTCGGCGAGTTGCGGGTGTAGGTCTTGCCTTCCGGCAGGGGAGCGGTTTCGTCGGGGTTGCCCGAATCCCAGTTCCACACCAGGTGACCGTCGTGCGCGTCGAAGGCGCGGATCACGCCGGACGGTTCGTTGGTCGATTCGTTGTCGGTGACATGGCCGCCGATGATCACCAGGTTGCGGGTGATGGCTGCCGGCGAGGTGGAGTAGTAGCCGCCCGGGGTGAACGGGCCGATACCGGCCTTGAGGTCCACGGCGCCCTTGTTACCGAAGTCTTCACAGACCTTGCCGGTGTCGGCGTTGATGGCGATCAGGCGCGCATCGGCGGTGGGCAGGAACAGGCGGCGCGGGCAGCTGGCGGCGATGGCCTGGCCCGCGGGGGACAGGGTGGCCGGCTGGCTGATGGCATCGGCGTTCTTGAAGTTGGCTTCGTCGTAGTACGACACGCCACGGCAGGTCATGTGCGCCCAGCCACGGAAGTCGTCGCCGTTGGGGCCTTGGATCTGCGGGTCGAAGCGCCAGATTTCCTTGCCGGTGTCCGGGTCCAGGGCCAGCACCTTGCTGTGGGCGGTGCAGGCATAGAGCATGCCGTTGACCTTCAGCGGGGTGTTCTGGTTGGTGATTTCCACCGGGTCCTTGGCGGTCGGCATGTCGCCGGTGCGGATGCGCCAGGCTTCCTGCAGCTTGCCGATGTTGCCCGGGGTGATCTGCTTCAGTGGCGAGTAGCGGTCGCCGAACTCGGTGCGGCCGTAGGCTTGCCATTCACCCTCGGGCATGGCCGGGGCGGTGCTGGTCATGTTGGCGCTGTCGCGACCCAGGTCGCCGGAGATTTCACCAGGGTGGGTGAACTGGCTGCCAATGGCGGCGCCACCGGCCAGGACCACGGCCACGCTCAGGGCCGCGGTGCCCATCGGTGCCGGGCCATCGCGCAGCAGCGGACGGCGGAACCAGGGCAGCAGCAGGACCACGCCGAGGGCGAACCACAGCGACAGGCGTGGCACCAGTTGCCACCAGTCCAGGCCGATTTCCCACAGCGACCAGACGGTGCTGGCGAACAGCAGCAGGGCGTACAGACCCAGTGCCGCGCGTTTGCCGGCCAGCAACAGCAGGCCGGTCAGCGTCAGGCCGATACCGGCCAGGACGTAGTACAGCGAGCCGCCGAGCATGCTCAGCTTGATCCCCCCGGCCAGCAAGGCCAGGCCCATTAGCAGCAGCAAGATCCCGAGCAGGCTTGGCAGCCAGCGGCTCGGACTTGAAGCACCCTCAGTGCTCATAGTGTGGTTCTCCGTGACGTTAAGAGTGGACCCGCGCTTGTTCACTGTAGATGACGATCAGGCGCGGGCTTGGTTCAGCTGAAAACTGTGAATGACGTTGTTGGGTACCAGGGGCCTTAGAACGAACTCTGGATCTTGATCCCGCCAATCAGGGCGTCGTCGACCTGGCTCACGCCACCGGGATGGCGGATGTATTGCAGGTTGGGGCGCACGGTCAGCCAGTTGGCCAGGTGCACGCCGTAGTACAGCTCGGCGCTGTATTCGGTGTCCTGCGGCGGCAGGTAGCCGGGGTTGTCGTAGTCGTAGATCGCGCGGGCCTGGTTGCTGGCCTGGGCGTTCTTGCGGTACGCCGGGTTGACGTGGACCCGGGCCAGGGCAAAGCCGATGTCGTCCTTGGCGCGAGCATCGAACAGGCCCTTGTAGACCAGACCGGCCTGGACGTAGTTGTCGATGGCGTTGGTCTTCTTGTCATGGGCGGTGACGTTGGCGAACAGGCTCAGGCCGCGGGAATGGTCGCTGGCGACGCTGGTGACTTGCTGTTGCGCGCCGAACCACAGGCCGTGCTTGCTTGAGCTGCTGCGATAGGCTTCGCCGCTCAGGGCCGCGCTCTGGCCGTTGCTGTCCTTGTACACGTCGCTGGCCTTGGCGCTGCTGTAGTAGTAGCCGGCGCGGTATTCACCGGCCAGGCCGTTGAGCTTGGGCGTCCACACCAGTTCCACCGGCAACAGGGTGCCCTGGGTGCCGCTGCCGCTGAGCTTGAAGCCGTTGTCGCGGTCCAGGTTCGATGGGTTCTGCTCATAGGCGCCGATCTGCGCGTAGACCTCTGGGGTCAGGTGGTATTTGACCCGCAGCGCCCACTGGCTGACCGGCCAGTTGTACCAGACGCTGCCGGCCCAGTTGCCCACCTGGGAGCCGCAGAACGCCAGGTTCTGGAAGTCGCAAGGGAAGCTGTTGAAGTCTTCGCCCTGGCCGAAGCGACCGGCCTTGATGTCGAGCTTCTGGTCGAAGAATTTCTGCTGGTACCACATCTGCGTCAGGCGCCAGGTCTGGCCGCGGCCCCAGACTTCCTGGGCCGAGGTGAAGCCGCCGACCCGTGGGTCGTTGATCCGGTCGTTGCTGATGTTGTCGCCGTCGCGCTTGGTCACCGTCAGTTGGAACTCGGCGTCATCCCAGCCGAGGATCTTCTGCAGGTCCAGGTGGCTGCCGAAGGCGAACTGGTCGCTGTAGCGCGCGGTGCGGTCGTGGTCGTAGCCACCGTGCAGGTTCGACCCCATCTCGCCGACGTAGTCGACCTTGAAGTCGTAGCCCTTGTTCGCCAGTTCCGTGCGTGCGCCGTTCCAGTCGCCCAGCATCCAGGGCGAGTCGCTGTCGAAGGCCGGGGCGGCCTGGGCGCAGGCGGCGAACCCCAGGGCGCCCAGCAGGCTCAGGGTCTTGGGCAGGGCAACGGGAGTCAGGACAGCGCTGTCTTTTAAGCGCTGAAAAACGGGCATAGGCATTCGAGTCAGGTCTTTTTCTAGGAATAGGCAGAAGCAAGGGCAGGCTGCGTGGCCTTGATCGCGATGGATCAAGGTGGCATGCCGCTGATTTCAAAAGGAAAGATGAAGCGTTTCAGCTTCAGGGTGCGAAGGATAAAGCGCCGTCTCCTGGAGAGAAAGCGCTTTTATTGACATGAACCCTTTCGGATTCGGTAACAGTGGCCGGGGCCGGGCAGGTTCAGCGCGGCGCGGTGGCCGCGGCGAGGGCGTGTTTCTGCCGGGTGTAGCTCAAGACGAAGTGCGCCACCAGGCCGAAGATCAGCCCCCAGAACGCCGCCGCCAGGCCGAGGAAACTCATGCCCGAGGCGGTGACCAGGAAGGTGATCAGCGCGGCTTCACGTTGCTTCTCGTCGGCCATGGCGCCGCTGAGCCCGGCGCTGATGGCACCGAACAGGGCCAGGCCGGCCAGGGCCGCGATCAGTTCCTTGGGCAGGGCGGCGAACACCGAGGCCAGGGTCGCGCCGAAAATCCCCATGAGGATGTAGAACAGGCCGCAGGCGATCCCGGCGATGTAGCGCTTGTTCGGGTCTTCGTGGGCTTCGCGGCCGGTGCAGATGGCGGCGGTGATGGCGGCGAGGTTGATGCCGTGGGAGCCGAAGGGCGCCAGCAGCGCCGACGTGATGGCGGTCCAGGACACGATCGAGCGCGCCGGGGTGGTGTAGCCGGCGCTGCGCATCACCGCCATGCCCGGCACGTATTGCCCGGTCAGGGTCACCAGGGCCAGGGGCAGGCCGATGTTGACGATGGCGTGCCAGTTCCACTCGGGGGCGATGAAGATCGGTTCGGCCAGGGCCAGGGTGATGGAGCCACCGTTGAACTCGCCAAGGCCGGCGGCCACGGCGCAGCCCACCAGCAGCACCGCGAGAATCGCGTAGCGTGGCGAGAAGCGTTTGCCCAGCAGATAGGCGGCGATCATTGCCAGCACCAGGGCCGGTTGCAGGGTCACCGAAGTGAACAGCCCGGCGCCGAAGCGGAACAGGATGCCCGCCAGCATGGCCGCGGCAATGGCCTTGGGCAGGCGGCTCATGAGCTTGTCGAAGGCCCCGGACAGGCCGAGCACGGCGATGATCAACGAGGCCACGACATAGGCGCCGATGGCCTGGGGCAGCGATACCGTGGGCAGCATCGATACCAGCAGCGCTGCGCCGGGAGTGGACCAGGCGGTGATCACCGGCACTTTCAGGCGCCAGCTCAGCAGCAGGCCGGTGAGGCCGCTGCCGATGGAGATGGCCCAGATCCAGGACGACACCTGGTCACTGGGCATATGGGCTTCGCGGGCGGCCTGGAACACGATGATCAAGGGGCCGGCGTAGGAAATGATCACGGCGATCAGGCCGGCGATCACGGCGGAGAGGGACAGGTCCTTGCTGAGACTGTGCATGGCATCTCGACTGGGCATGGGGTGGAAGAAGTTGAGTCGATTGAGTTGGCGCGGGTCGAGTGTATTTCAATGAATTGAATCGATTCAATTGTTTCTCGATGTGGGCACGGCAAAATCGTTGGTGATTGGCAGTCAAGTTACTGATTTATAGGGTTTTATAGGGTTTTCAAAAAATTCTTTGGCGAATCTAGGCCAGCGGTTTGGCCTATGGATCGAATCAATTTGTCAAATGAGTCGATGTTAAGGTCGATGCACGGCTGTGATATGCTCCGGTCCACCTCAACGCAGCCGATGGTCATCAGCCTCCATGTGGGTTCCCCAGTTAAGCGAGTTCAATCAGCCGGTCTACCTGTCCATTGCCGATGCCCTGGCGCGGGATATCGGCAGCGGCCTGTTGAATGACGGTGATCGTCTGCCGACCCTGCGCGAGCTGGCGGTGACCCTGAATGTCACCCCCGGCACCATCAGCCGCGCCTACAGCGAAGCCCAGCGGCGCGGGCTGGTGCAGGGGGAAGTCGGGCGTGGCACCTACGTGCTGGCGCAGCCGCCGCTGGCGTTGCCCGAAGGTTCCAGCGCGCCGTCGCTGTCCCTGGGCCAGTCCGACGTCCTGGACCTGTCGATCATCAAGCCCTACAGCGAAACCCTGGAGTACTGGTTGCGCGGCGCTCTGGTGGGCATGGCCCACAGCAGCGACTTCGGCCGTGCCCTGGACTACGCCCCCGACGGTGGCCATCCGGCCCATCGCGAAGCCGGTGCCCAGTGGTTGCGCCACTCCCTGTCCGAAGTCCATTGGCAACAGGTGGTGCTGACGGCCGGGGCCCAGCATGGCCTGACGGTGGCCATCAGCGCCTTGAGCAACGCCGGTGACCTGCTGCTTTGCGAGTCGTTGACCTACCCGGGCATCATCTCCGTGGCCCATGGCCTGGAGCGGCGCCTGAGGGGCGTGGCGATGGACGAGGAGGGGATGCTGCCCGAGGCCCTGCGCGAGCAGTGCCTGCGGGAAAAACCGACATTGCTGGTGTGCGTCGCCAGTTGTCAGAACCCCACCACGGCGATCATGTCGCCCCGGCGTCGGGCGCAGATCGCGGCGATTGCCGAAGAGTTCGACTTTCTGATCATCGACGACGATATCTACGGCTTTCTTGCCACCGATCCGTCGATCAAGCCGCTTTCCAGCTATGCGCCGCAGCGTTCGGTGTACCTCACCAGCCTGTCCAAGGCGATCATGCCGGCGTTGCGCGTGGGTTACCTCTACAGCCCGCCCAAGCTGCTGTCGCGCCTGAGCTCGATGGTTCGCAGCAGTGTGTGGATGCCGTCGCCCCTGACCGCGCAATTGGCCAGCAACGTGATTGTCGAGGGGTTGGATCGCAAGCTGGTGCAGACCCAGCGCAGCGAAGCAGCAGTGCGCCAGGCGATCGCCCGGGAGGTGTTTGCCGGTCTGCAGATCCAGACCCAGCCCCACAGCTATCACCTGTGGCTGACGTTGCCGGAGCCGTGGAGCGCTGATGAGTTCGCCACCCTGGCCCGGGCCAATGGGGTGCTGGTGATGAGCGGCAGCCAATTCCAGGTGGAACGCGGCGTCAGCTCCCGTTGTGTGCGGGTGGTGCTGATGTCGCCCACCACCCGGGACGAGTTGCGTTTTGCCCTGACTCAGCTGGCCAGCCTGATCGAGGCGGACCCGCGCCGTTATCGCTAAGCCCTTTGCCGGCAAGCCGGCTCCTGCACCGATCGGTAGGAGCCGGCTTGTCGGCGAACAGGGCCCTTAGAAGGTGGTGCGCAAGCCCACTTCCACGCTGCGCCCGGCGGCCGGGGCGATATCCCGCAGGATCGAGCTGGCGTAGCGCACGGTCTGGTTGGTCAGGTTCTCGCCCTTGACGAAGGCCAGCCACTGGCTATGGCCGATGTCGAAGCGATAGCCGGCGCTGGCGCCAAAGGTGGTGTAGCCATCGGTGCCGCTTTCGTGGTCCGGCACCCGGCCCTGGCTGGCGGCATGTTGCACATCCAGGCGCGCCTGCCAGCGATCCAGTTCCCACAGCAGGCCGCTGTTCAGACGCAGCGGAGCAATGCGCGGCAGGTCCTGGCCGTTGTCCAGGTTCTTGGCCCGGGTGTAGTCGCCGGACAGCTCCAGGGCGAACTTGCCGTAGGCGCTTTCCCCCAGGGTCCAGCGATCCTGGGCTTCGATCCCGGTGAAGCGTGCTCGTACTCCGCTGTAGGCGTATTCCGGAATTCCGCCTGCCTCTTCTTCGCCTTCATCGTTGAGGGTTCGCCCCGTGCCCAGCAGGCCGATGTAGTTGGAGAAGTGACTGTAGAACACCCCGACGCTGCCTTTGTGGGTGCCGTTGTCGAAGCGCAGGGCCAGGTCGCTGGACACGGCTTTTTCCTTCGATAGCTTGGCGTTGCCCACTTCATAGGTGCCGGTGGCGACGTGGGCGCCGTTGGCATACAGCTCATAGAAGGTCGGAGCGCGTTCGGTGTAGCCCAGGGTCGCGGCCAGGGACCAGACCGGGGTCAGGGTGTAGACCGCGCCGGAGGATAGGCTGCCGGCGGTGAAGCTGCTGGACTTGTCGGCCTGGGCGAAGCGTGGATTGCCTTTGCCGTCCGGGTCCACGGTGGTGTGTTCCAGGCGCCCGCCGAGGCTCAGGCGCAGGCGTTCGGTGGCTTGCAGCTCTTCGAGGATGAACAGCGCGCCGCTGTTGGTATCGGTTTGCGGGACGAAGGCTTCTTCGCCCAGGGCGGAGAACTCGTTGCGATTGACCTGGGCGCCGATCACCCCTTCCAGCGGGCCGAGGGGCTGGTGCCGGGCTTCGACCCGGGCTTCGTAACCCTTGTTCTTGAAGGTGGTGCCGGTTTCGCCGCCCTCGATCTCGCGGTGTTGGTAGTCGGTGTAGCCGGCGTTGAACTTGAGCGAGCTGAACGGGCCCTGCAGGTTGCGCAGTTCCGAAGCGAAGGCGTAGTGGTCCTGCTTCATGCGGATGCGCACGTCGTCTTCGGCGGGGGAGCCGTAGTTGGAGTCGTAGTTGCTGTAGGACAGGCCGGCATAACCGTCGTCCCAGGTGTAGGAACCGCCGATGGCGCCGCCGTCCTGACGTCCGTCGCTGTTGCCCAGGCGGCCTTTCTTGCCATCGCCGTCGTCACTGGCCGGGGCGTGGCGGCTGCGGGCGTAGCCGGGAATCTTCAGGTCGTTGAACTGCCGGGAGTTGGCGTCCAGGTGCAGGGCGAAGGTGCCGTCGCCGGCTTCCAGTTTGCCGGCGCTGCTGCGGGTGGTGTCGGCGCCGCCGTAGCGCAACTCGCCGGCGCCGTGAATCCCTTCGATGGCTTCGGTGGGAATGCGATTGTCGAAGCTGTTGATCACCCCGCCAATGGCGTTGCCGCCGTACAGCAGGGCCGCCGGGCCGCGGACGATTTCAATGCGCTCGACGTTCACCGGGTCCAGGGGCACCGCGTGGTCGTAGGACAGCGACGAAGCATCCAGGGCGCCGACGCCGTTCTGCAGGATGCGGATGCGGTCGCCGTCCAGGCCGCGAATCACCGGGCGGCTGGCGCCGGGGCCGAAGTAGGACGAAGACACCCCCGGCTGTTTGTTCAGGGTTTCACCGAGGCTGCCTTTCTGTTCCAGGGTCAGTTGGTCGCCTTCCAGCACGGTGCTCGGGGCGGCCAGCTCAGTGCTGCCCAAAGGGTTGGCGGTGATGACCTGCCGGGGCAATTCCACGGCGTGGGCCTGTGAGGCAAGCAGCAGTGCGGCGGACAGGGGCGACAGGCGCCACAGTAAAGAGCGAGAAGGACGGGAGGCTGAACGGGACATCGGTCATTCCTTGGCAAGCAGGGCGCTAGGCGCTTTGAGTCAGAGGACAGGCGGGACACGGGGGTGCCCAGAATGCGGGTGAGTTGTTATTGATTGATACAATATAACATCTCTTTTATCGCGAAAAGCCAGGAACTTTTTGCCGCTCATGCCCGAGCACCGCAAGGGCGGGTGGCGGCTACAGTTATTCAAGCGCTCTGGCGCGGGGGCATGCCCTCGGCTAAGGTGCGCGGCTTTCCCTCTTTTCTTCCCGCAAAGGCCTGGCATGACCGACACCCACACCGACCCGCTGCATGGCGTGACCCTGGAACAGATCCTCAAGGCGCTGGTGGAGCACTATGAGTGGTCGGGGTTGGCCGAGCGCATCGATATCCGCTGTTTCAAGAGCGATCCGAGCATCAAGTCGAGCCTGACCTTCCTGCGCAAGACGCCCTGGGCGCGGGAAAAGGTCGAGAAGCTCTACGTGAAGTTGCAACGCACCAAGCGCCCGCTTTAAGGAACCCCATGGCTGGCTTCTCGCTGCGGGGGCTGTTCACTCGGCGCGGCCTGATTGCCGTGGCGGCGATCCTTGGCTGGTTCGGGCTGACCGTCCAGCTGTACCTGATCCTGCTGCTGCGCTGGGAGGTGGGCGCCAGTCTGTTGGGCGGCCTGGTGAATTTCTTCAGCTTCTTCACCGTGCTCAGCAACACCCTGGTGGCCAGTGTGCTGACCTGCGCCCTGAACCTGCGGATATCCCGGGGGCAGGCATTCATGCTCAGGCCCGCGGTCAGTGGCGCGGTGGCGGCGAGCATTGTGCTGGTGGGCTTGGCCTACAGCCTGCTGTTGCGTCACCTGTGGCATCCCCAGGGCTGGCAATGGCTGGCCGATGAGTTGCTGCACGACGTGATGCCGCTGCTGTTTTTGCTCTATTGGTGGTGTTGCGTGCCCAAGGGCGGGCTGCGACTCAAGCACATCGGTCTGTGGATGCTCTACCCGGTGCTGTATTTCGCCTACCTGCTGTTACGCGGAAATCTGCTGGGGCTGTACCCCTATCCCTTCATTGCGGTGGACAAGCTGGGGTATCCCCAGGTGTTGCTCAATGCCCTGGGGATATTGGCCGGATTTGTCCTGGTGTCCCTGCTGTTGCTGGGCCTGGACCGCTGGCTGGGCAGGCGCCAGTCCCATCCCCGGTAGGCGGGGTTATTCCGCTTCGCTGCTGTCCAGGCGCCAGTAACCGGCGGCCTTGACGAATTCGTCGTTGAGCCGGTGTTCATCCAGCAACACCCGACGAACCTGGCGCGACACTTTGCTCTCGGTGGCCACCCAGGCGTACAGCTTGCCTGGCGGCATCTGCAACTGACGCACGGTGCTGAGCAGGTCCTGCCCGCCACCGTCACGTTCGACCCAGATCACCTGCACCTCGGCGGCGCTGTCCAGGGGCTGACGTTCGGCGGCGTCCTGTACCTCGATCACCGCCAGCACCCGGCGGCCGGCCGGCAGTTCTTCCAGGCGCCGGGCGATGGCCGGCAAGGCGGTTTCGTCGCCGATCAATAGGTAGCTGTCGAAGATGTCCGGCACGATCATCGAACCCCTGGGCCCGCCGATGTGCAGGTACTGCCCCGGCTTGGCCTGCTCGGCCCAGGTCGAGGCCGGGCCGTCGCCGTGGAGCACGAAGTCGATGTCCAGTTCGCCCAGCTCCATGTCGTAGCGGCGTGGGGTGTAGTCGCGCATGGCCGGCATCGGGCCGCTGTCCTTGCCCGGGCCCAGCACCAGGGTTTCCAGGGCGGCTTGCTGTTCGGCGTTCTGCGGAAACAGCAGCTTCACATGGTCGTCGCTGCCCAGGCTGATGAAGCCGGCCAACTCGGGCCCGCCGAGGGTGATGCGGCGCATGCGCGGGGTCAGGTCGACGACGCGCAGGACCTCCAGGCGCCGGCGCTTGATCTCGTGCATGACCCGGTGAATGGACAGTTCTGGGCTGGCAGTCATTGGCTTTTCTCCTGGGCAGGGTGGCTGAGGGGGCCATCGACAATGGCCTTGGCGGTGTTGTTCAGCAGGTCGCGGACCCGGAGGATTTCTTCCGGGCTCCAGCGGCCGTGGTGCATCTGCAGGGCGTGGCGCAGGTTGTGCACCGCCTCGTGGATCTCCGCGGGGCGATCGTGCCCGCGCAGGGAACGCTTGCTGACTTCGATGCGCATGCGCACGCCGTCCAGGGCGATGGCTTGCTCCTGCAGGGACTGACGTCCGGCGTCGGTCACGCTGTAGCGCTTTTTGCCGCCTTCGGCGTCGCCCAGGATCAGCTCGCTTTCTTCCAGGAAGGTCAGGGTCGGGTAGATCACCCCGGGGCTGGGGCTGTAGGCGCCGTCGAACATGCTTTCGATCTGGCGGATCAGGTCGTAGCCGTGGCACGGCTGTTCGGCGATCAGCGCCAAGAGCAGCAGTTTCAGGTCGCCGGGGGCGAAGACCCGGGGTCCGCGACCACCGCGTTCGCGGCCGGGGCGGCGTTCGAAAATCTCATGGTTGTCCCCGTGTTCACGATGGGGAGGAGGGTGATGCTCGCTCATTTTCTCTTTCTCCGTTTCGATTTAGACATAACTTAAGATATATCTTAAGTGGCGTGCAAGCATTTCTACCCGCGACGCAGCGGCCGTTTGTCGGGGAGGGAGGAGTGAACGACGAACCCGGATTCAGCGTTGGGCGAGGTTGCCCAGGCACTGGGTACTGCTGTCCGGCTGCAGGTACGGCATGAGGATCGGCGCCATGCCCTTGAGCACCTGCACCGGCAAGGCCGAGGTGAACTTGAAGGCTTGTGCCGAGGCGCCCGGGACGTAGGCGGTGAGGGTGCCGAAGTGGTGCTCGCCGATATAGAACACGAAGGTCGCGGTGCGGTTAATGGACTTGGAACTCAGCACCCGACCGCCGGCACCGATGGCTTCGATGCGGTTGTCGCCGGTGCCGGTCTTGCCGCCCATGGCCAGCGGGGTGCCATCCGCCAGCTTGAAGCTGCCGGACACCCGTTTCGCGGTGCCGGCATCCACCACCTGGGACAAGGCCCCGCGCAGGGCCGTGGCGACTTCCGACGGCATGACCCGCTTGCCCTTGCCCGGGTCATTGCTCAGGCGGGTTTCGTAGGGCGTGCCGGCGGCGAAGTGCAGGCTGTCGATGCGCAGGGTCGGCAGGCGCACGCCGTCGTTGAGGATGGTGCCCACCAGCTCGGCCAGGGCCGCCGGACGGTCGCCGGAGCTGCCGATGGCGGTGGCCAGGGACGGCACCAGGTGGTCGAACGGATAGCCGACGCTCTGCCAGCGCTGGTGAATATCCAGAAACGCCTCGATCTCCAGCATGGTGCGGATGCGACTGTCCCGGGCGCTGCGATGGCGACTCTTGAACAGCCAGCTGTACACCTCCTGACGCTCGAACTCGCTGGCCTTGACGATCTGGCTGAAGCTCGCGTCGGGGTTGTTCATCAGGTAGCCCAGCAGCCACAGATCCAGGGGATGGACCTTGGCGATGTAGCCCTGGTCCGGCAGGTCGTAGGCTCCCGGGCCATAGCTGGCGTAGAGCTTGTCCAGGCGTTCGTCGGTGAGCTTTTCGCCGGTCTTGGCGTTTTTCATGTGGGCCCGGACAAAGCGCTTGAAGCTTTCCTGGCTGGCATCGGGCAGCAGGTAGCGGTGCACCGCGGCCAGGCGGATCGCCGTGGGATGCATGCCGTCGAGAAAGGTGTCCAGGCGTGTCTGGGTGTCCTTGTTGCGGTACTTCTTCCAGAACCGCAGGAGAAACGACGTGCCTTCGCGATCGGCGAAGCGCGCCAGGTACTCCTGGCGCCGCGGGTTGGCGTCGTCGCTGAGCAGTTCGGCGCTGGCGCTGTCGCCGCCGTAGGTGCTGTAGCGCACCAGATCGCGCATCAGGCGGATGAACGGCAGGTTGATGGATTCGCGCAGGGCATCGCGCAGGGTCGGGCTGCGGCCGTTGTCTTCATTGCGGAAGTTGTGGAAGTGATGCACCCCGCCGCCGGTGAAGAAGGCTTCGCCGGGACTGGCGGAGTAGGTGCGGTCCAGGGCCGCGTCGAGCATCTTCGGCAGGCTGCGGTCGCTGTTCTGCATCAGGTAGTCGATGGCCCAGCGGCTCAGCCGGTCCTGGTCGTTGACCGCAACCTTCTTCAGCTCGGCCGGGGTCTGTCCGGCATGCCTGTCGTGCAGCTCGGCGATGATCTGCAGGTAGGTGGTCAGCACCCGCAGCTTGGCGGTGGAGCCCAGTTCCAGCTTGCTGCCTTCGTTGATATCGAACGGCTGGTCGGTGCTGTCGGTCTGCACTCGCACCCGCGAGCCGTCCGGGGTCAGTTCGAACAGGGTGAAGCTGTAGCGCACCTGGGTGGTGCTGGAGGGGGTCAGCAGGCGCTCGCCGAGCACGCCGATCTGCGCGGCGAAGGCCGGGTCGGCCAGGTGCTTGAGGTAGTCGGTGGCCTGGCGTTGCAGGTCGCTCTGCAGGGTGCTGGTGGCGGACAGGTCGAGGCGGTCCAGGTCGTACAGGGGCCGGTTGAGCAGCGCCGCCAGCCGGCTGCGGGCCACGCTGATGCCCTTGTTGGTTTCGATCGGCTGGATCGTCGGCTGTTGCTGCCAGTCGCGGTAGCTGACCTTGCTGGCCAGGGCGGCGGCGCTCAGGGCCGGGTCGATGATGTCGTTCTGGGCCAGCAGGCGGATATGGCTGTCGGTCAGTTCCGCCAGCTCTGCGCGGCCCTTGGCCAGGTAATGGGAAGGGCGACGTTGCGCGATCATCAGCGACAGCACCTGACGCAGGGCCAACCCGCGCTGCGCCAGGCTTTGCGAGTCGTTGGCGGTGCTGCTCAACGCCCGGTTGACCTGTTCGAAATCGGCGCCGTACCAGACCCGCAATCCTTCGGCCATGCCATGCACCTCACCGTGTCCGGGCACTGCCGACAGCGGCACGCTGTTGAGGTAGTCGCGGACGATCCGGCGCCGGGCTTCCAGGGTTTGCGGGCCATCCTGATAGGCACGCACGCTGGCAGAGACCATCTGCCGGATCTTCTCGCCCCCGGACAGCGTCAGGCCGTCGGGGGAGTGGCGGTATTTCTCTAGCTGGGTGGCCAGGGTGCTGCCGCCGGCTGTCTGTCCCGGCAGGTGCATGAGCTTGGCCACCTGGGACCAGGCGGCCTTGGCGAAGCGTGGCCAGTCCACCGCCGGATTGGCCAGGGCCAGCTTGGGATCCAGCAGGTCGCGGTTCTCGATGAACAGCAGGCTGTGCACCATCAGCGGGGGGATGCTGGCGAAACTGGCATACAGCTGTTGCGGATAATTGAAGCGGTACAAGGGCGCGGCGCGGCAATCGGTGATGGACAGCCCGGCCTGGATCTTTTCGGTATAGGGCACGAAAAAGCCATGTTTGCTGTAGTCCATCAACGCTGCGGAAAACCGCGTCTGCGCGTCGATCTGGTAGCCGCGCTTGAGCAGGCGCGGCAGGAATTCCCCCAGGGCGCTGTAGCCCAGGCGGCGGTCGAAGGGACCGGCGCCAGGGTAGAGCACGGCATCGCTGGGCCCGGGTTGCAGGGAGTAGCTCAAATCGCTGGCCAGCCGGCTGAATTCCCGGGCCTGGAGCTTGGAGGTGCGCATCTCCCGGGACGCGGCCACCCCCAGGGCAATCAGGGCAATCAGCAGCAACAGCCAGAACAGGCGCCAGGCATAACGGCGCGCTCGGGGCTTTTTGGGTAAAGGCGCTTCGTCCTCGCTGTGGCCTGGCACTGCGGTTTTACGCGAATCGGTTTGCCACAGAGCGCCCATAGTCGATTGATCCATTCACGCAGATTGATCGGACTTGCCTGAAGCTTAGTCGGTGGCGGCCATGGGTGAGGAAATTGTGAAAACAGCTCGGTCCCGCTTCTGTGGCGAGGGAGCTTGCTCCCGTCCGGCTGCGCAGCAGCCGCCAAGCCTGAGCATGGGTTGCGTCAGAGAGATCACGGTGGCTGAGTCCAGGGCCGCTGCGTGATCCGGCGGGAGCAAGCTCCCTCGCCACAGGGTGGTGGGAGATTGCCGGGCTAGAGCCTTTGCATAGGTAAATACGCCCTAGGTAGGGGCATGACGATGCACCAGGGCTGTGCAATACTCCGGACCCTTTCGGAATGAGGTATTGAGGCAAAAAGCAGGTAATGCTTCTTTGCAAAAGCGCTTTAGGCCGAGATTTCTCTCTGAATTTAGCTACTTATAGAGTGAAAAGCCCTATCAGGAGCTTTTTATACTGCGCACCCCGCTGATCTGGCAGGTCTTGTCCTACAGACGCGCCGCCCCACAAGGCCGGTACGGTTGAGCAAGCTGCGGCTATCCGCCACGGCTTCGCAGACTCGGTGGTTCATATCCAATAACAAAATGAGGTTGTATCTCTATGTCAGTTGGCAACCAACTGCCCCACGGCGAGTCCGCTCAGGGCGGTCCGCTGAAACGCGAACTGGGTGAACGGCATATTCGCTTGATGGCCCTGGGCGCCTGCATTGGTGTCGGCCTGTTCCTGGGCTCGGCCAAGGCCATCGAAATGGCCGGCCCGGCCATCATGCTGTCCTACATCATCGGCGGCCTGGCGATCCTGGTGATCATGCGCGCCCTCGGCGAGATGGCGGTGCACAACCCGGTCGCCGGTTCCTTCAGCCGTTACGCACAAGACTACCTGGGTCCATTGGCGGGTTTTCTCACCGGCTGGAACTACTGGTTCCTGTGGCTGGTGACCTGCGTCGCGGAAATCACCGCGGTGGCGGTGTACATGGGCATCTGGTTCCCCGATGTGCCGCGCTGGATCTGGGCCCTGGCGGCCCTGGTGAGCATGGGCTCGATCAACCTGATCGCGGTCAAGGCCTTCGGTGAGTTCGAGTTCTGGTTTGCCCTGATCAAGATCGTCACCATCATCGCCATGGTCATCGGCGGTGTCGGCATCATTGCCTTCGGCTTCGGCAACGATGGCGTGGCCCTGGGGATCTCCAACCTGTGGACCCACGGCGGCTTCATGCCCAATGGCGTGACCGGCGTGCTGATGTCGCTGCAGATGGTGATGTTCGCCTACCTGGGCGTAGAGATGATCGGCCTCACCGCCGGTGAAGCGCGCAACCCGCAGAAGACCATTCCCAATGCCATCGGCTCGGTGTTCTGGCGCATCCTGCTGTTCTACGTGGGCGCGCTGTTCGTGATCCTGTCGATCTACCCGTGGAACGAGATCGGCACCCAGGGCAGCCCGTTCGTGATGACCTTCGAGCGTCTGGGCATCAAGACCGCCGCCGGCATCATCAACTTCGTGGTGATCACCGCCGCGCTGTCGTCCTGCAACGGCGGCATCTTCAGCACCGGGCGCATGCTCTACAGCCTGGCGCAGAACGGCCAGGCCCCGGCCGGCTTCGCCAAGACCTCGAACAACGGCGTGCCGCGTCGCGCGCTGCTGCTGTCGATCTTCGCCTTGCTGCTGGGCGTGCTGCTGAACTACCTGGTGCCGGAGAAGGTGTTCGTCTGGGTGACGTCGATCGCCACCTTCGGTGCGATCTGGACCTGGGTGATGATCCTGCTGGCCCAGCTCAAGTTCCGCAAGGGCCTGAGCCCGAGCGAGCGTGCCGCGTTGAAGTACCGCATGTGGCTGTACCCGGTCAGTTCCTACCTGGCCCTGGCGTTCCTGGTGCTGGTGGTGGGGCTGATGGCCTACTTCCCGGACACCCGCGTGGCGCTGTACGTCGGCCCGGCGTTCCTGGTGCTGCTGACCGTGCTGTTCTACCTGTTCAAGCTGCAACCGACCAATGTCCAGCAAGGGGCGGTACGCTCGGCGTCCTGAGGGGTGCTGCGGGGATGCGGCTGGCTTGAACATCCCCGGCTGAAAAGCTGAGACACGCCATCCGGCGGCCTGCCAAGGCCGCCGGATTTTTTTTGCCCGGGTCAGCCGCCCAGGGTGCCGCTGCGATCGGCGTCGAAGATGGCCTTGGCCTGTTGTGCCGGGGGCGTCAGCAGGGCCAGCAACGCTGTCTCGCTGTAGAGCTGCCGGTTGGCCAGGGTTTTCGGCGTGGGTTCGATGGGAATCAGCTGATCCTGGTCGCCGCCGTGCAGCCAGATCGCGGTCATTTGCAGAGCCGGGACGAACAGCAAGCGCAGCTCATGGCTTTGGCCCTGCAGCTGGGGAGCCTGCTCGGCAAGTTCCAGGGCACTCACCACGGACGCCGCCAGGGCACCGTGGTTCAGCGCCGAGAAGCCGAGCTTGCCGGCCACCTCGCTCAACTGCGCATCGGCGATCGACACCCCGGCATCGAACACCAGGTAGTGCCAGTCACCGGCCTTGGCCTCGGCCAGCCCTTTGCCCTGGGCCAGGTCCTCCAGGCCCAGGGTGTAGCCGCGAAAGGCCTGGGACAGCTTCAGGTTGCCGGCGCGGGCCTGGGCAAACCCGCGGTTGATGCCGAAACCCTGGGTCTGCAGGGCCGCCTGGAGTGCCGAACGCAGGTGCTGGACGCCATCGACAGGTGCCTTGGGGTAAGTCAGTTGCATGACGCCTCCTAGTTTTTCCGGGTGAAGTAGGTGTGGGTCCAGTAGCCGCCGCCGTTGTAGGAGGCGGGGAAGCTGTTCAGGGCGCGTGTCGAGTAGCCGTAGATCGAGTCCGCCACCAGAAGGTAGCCGCCGTCGCTGCCGTAGATCGTCAGGAAATGCGCGCCGCCGCCGTACCAGGCGCAGCGCAGGCCCACGGGGCGGCCCATGCCCAGCTGGTTGTCGATGGCCGGCATCTGCATCCGGTCTTCGCGCATGCCGCCATAGCAGCGGGTGGTGCGCAGGGCCGAGTCCAGGTAGCCGTAGACGTTGCACGGCCCGGGCTGGCTGCAACAGGAGTTGCGGCCCAGCTCGGCATTGGCCACTGCGCATTGGGTCCAGGACCCGGTGCCGTAATAGTTGCCGACCGAAGCGGACAGGGCGGCCCAGCACCAGTTGCTCTGGGTTTGCGGCTGCACGCTGAAATTCAGCCGGGCAGCGGCCTGGGGCGCCGCTTCGGAGCGGGGATCGACTTCGCTCAGTTGCGGGTCCAGCAGCGTATCGGCCAGGCACTGGGGCAGGGCCTGGAGAGTGCCGCTGGGGGTCAGGTTGCTACTTAACATGTTCATCCTCCATGAATGAAAACCAGCCTCCGGCTGGGTCGCTGTAACGTGTCGGCTACGGTCAGTAGCCGGACCCGGCGAGCTGTTGCTGCGCCGTGCCAGCCTCGATGGCCGGCGCTGATCGGGTCTGTAGACAACCTTAGAGGATTTATGCGTTTATGCAATTTAATGATGCATAAATGCATTATTGCGTGCATGGATGTCCCCGCTAAGGGGGGCATCCGTGGCCGTAGCCGAAGGCGAGTGCCGGGCTATTTTTCGTCGAGGAAGTGCTCCAGGGCCGCATTGAACAGGCCCGGGTCCTGGAGAAAGGCGAAGTGACTGACGTTCGGCAGAATCAGCAGTCCGGCGCCGGGAATGGTCGCGGCCATGTACTGGGTGTGCTCGCGCTTGATGGCTTCATCGTGGTCGCCATCGACGATCAGCACCGGCGTTTTGATCCGCGCCAGGTCGGCGTCGCTCCAGTTCGGTTGGCTGGCCCACATGTGGCCGATCTGCTCGACAAAGGCCGGGTACTCCTTGGGTGTCGGTGACAGTCGGGCGTATTCCCGGCCGGCCCGCTCGATGTAGGCGGCGAAGGTCGGGTTGTTCTCCACGCCTTCCTTGACCCCGGAGGTCTGGGTGTTGGCGGCGTAGGCGAAGACCTTGCCGACCCGCTGCGGATAACGCATGGCCAGGTCCAGGCCGAGGATCGCGCCGTCGCTCCAGCCGACGAAGTCGGCGCGAGGGATCTTCAGTTGATCCAGCAGGGCGATCACGTCATCGGCCATCAGGTCGTAGCCGTAGGGCCGGGCATCTCGGGTGCTGCGCCCGTGGCCGCGGCTGTCGACGCTGATCACCGTGTGCCGGGCGGCCAGGGCCTTGGCCTGCAGCCCCCAGTAGTCGGCATTGCCCAGGCCGCCATGCAGCAGCACCACCGGCGAGCCGTGGCCGAGCTTGCTGTAGTAGAGGCGGATGCCGTTGACCTCGGCATACCCGGCTTGCGCCCCGGCCACCGGCGCGGGTGTGGGCGGCAGGGTCTGCCAGCGTTCGCCGGCATAGGCGCTGTTGAAAGACATCACTAGAGCGATCACTGCAAATAGACGACGAGGCATGGGCTTCTCCGTGCATGGGCCCTCGGGTCGGACCGACCTTGGGGCAGGTGGTTACCGCGATTGAGTCGATGAGGGACAGGCTAGACGTCGATGATCACCAGGGTGCCGTGGCTGCCGGGCAGCACGCTGTGGGGCTGGCCGGCCTCCACCAGGCGTACATCTGGCCCGCCAGGACTTCCACGGTGGCCTGGCCAATGCCCAGGCGCAGGCAGCCCTGGGTCACCAGCAGGCCTTCGTTGTAGTCGTGGGTTTCTTCCGGATGGGGCTGCTGGTCCATGCGCAGCACCTTGATGCGGGCCGGGCCGACCTGGCCCACCCGCGTGGAGTGCCAGGGACTCGGCAGCTGGCTGGACAGGTGTTCGAATGACAGCAGGGGCATGGCGGATCTCCGAAAGGTCAGTGAGGCTGGGGGCTGCTTTCGGTGGTCCGGTCAAGCAAGGGCTGGGTCGGGTTTTCTAGAATTCGTCCATCAGCAGCACGCGGCATTCGCGGCGCTGGAAGGCATTGATCTGCGGCACCAGGCGGGTGAAGTGCTCGGTCTGGCAGTGGGCGTCGAGGGCCGCTTGGTCCGGCCACTGTTCGACGAAGATGAAGTGCCCGGGGTCTTTCTGATCGACGAACAGATCGTAGGCGATGCACAGCGGTTCCTGGCGGGTTTTTTCCACCAGTTCGGCGTACCACGGGCGCACGGTGTCCAGGTGTTCGGGGTGGATGAAGTCTTCAGCGATGACCTTGAGCATTGCAATCTTCCTTGGCTGTCGCCCGGCGCTCCCCGGCAACCGGGCAGCGTCGGGCAATAGGGGGTTAAGCCGCGGCTTGGGTATTGGGTTCGAAGCTGTCGGCCCGGGCCAGTTGCCACATGCGCGAGTAGAACTCGCCGTTGACCTCGCCGGTCAGCAGTTCGCCGGGCTTGAGGAACACGTGCAACTGGGAGAACAGCTTGATCTCGGTGGCCGACATGCGCCGCACCAGGTGCTTGGCCTCCAGTTGCGAAGGGTGTTGCAGGCCGGCGGCGGCGAGCATTTCTGCCAGGGCCTTGAGGGTATTGCGGTGGAAACTGTAGACCCGCTGGGCCTTGTCCGGCACCACCAGGGCGCGCTGGCGCAGGTTGTCCTGGGTGGCCACGCCGGTCGGGCACTTGTTGGTGTGGCAGCTTTGCGACTGGATGCAGCCGATGGCGAACATGAAGCCGCGGGCCGAGTTGGCCCAGTCGGCGCCGATGGCCAGCACGCTGGCGATGTCGAAGGCGCTGACGATCTTGCCGCTGGCGCCGAGCTTGATCTTGTCTCGCAGGTTCAGGCCCACCAGGGTGTTGTGGACGAACAGCAGGCCTTCGCGCATCGGTGCGCCGATGTGGTCGGTGAATTCCACCGGTGCCGCGCCGGTGCCGCCTTCCTTGCCGTCGACCACGATGAAGTCCGGGAGGATGCCGGTTTCCAGCATGGCCTTGGCAATGCCCATGAATTCCCACGGGTGGCCCAGGCAGAACTTGAAGCCCACCGGTTTGCCACCGGACAGCTCACGCAGCTGCTGGATGAAGTGCATCATTTCGATCGGGGTGGAAAAGGCACTGTGGCTCGATGGCGAAATGCAGTCCTCGCCCATGCGGATGCCGCGGGTGTCGGCAATTTCCTGGGTCACCTTGTGCTTGGGCAGGATGCCGCCGTGGCCCGGCTTGGCGCCCTGGCTCATCTTGATTTCGATCATCCGCACTTGCGGGTTCTGCGCCTGGGTGGCGAAGCGCTCGGGGTCGAAGCGACCGTCGGCGGTGCGGCAGCCGAAGTAGCCGCTGCCCAGTTCCCAGGTCAGGTCGCCGCCGTGTTCGCGGTGGTAGGGGCTGATGCTGCCTTCACCGGTGTCGTGGGCGAAGTTGCCGAGCTTGGCGCCCTGGTTCAGGGCGCGGATGGCGTTGGCGCTGAGGGAGCCGAAGCTCATCGCCGAGATGTTGAATACCGAGGCCGAATAAGGCTGGGTGCATTGCGGGCCGCCGACTGTCACGCGAAAGCTGCTGGGATCGCTCAGGGGCGCCGGACGCATGGAGTGGCCGATGAACTCGAAGCCCGATTGATAGACGTCGATCAGGGTGCCGAAGGGCTTGTCGGCGCTTTCGTTCTTGGCCCGCGAGTACACCAGCGAGCGCTGGGCGCGGGAAAAGGGCAGGGCGTCGCTGTCGGACTCCAGCAGGTACTGGCGAATCTCCGGACGGATGCCTTCCACCAGGTAGCGGATATTGCCCAGGATCGGGTAGTTGCGCCGTACCGCGTGCGGGCTTTGCAGCAGATCGAAGATCCCCAGCAGGCTCAGCAGGCCGGTGACCAGGGTGAATGGCCAGAGCCAGTCGTGTTCGAGAAAGGGCAGGCTGGCGAGGGTGAACATCACGCAGGCGGCAAAGAAGGCGTAGCGGCTCAGAAGGGACAGGCTCATACGGTTTCCTTGGTTCGGACTCATCGGTTCAATCAGGCAGCAGGTGCCTGGGCAACGGGTAATCGACAGCGCCACCGAACGGCTGGGACGGTGAGCTGCGCGGGTATTTCTTATAGGAATTCACGGCTGTGTCAGAGCGTCGCAGGCCAGCATACTGGCCCGCCAGTGCCGTGCGGGCAAGCCTGAATCGGCGGATCAGGGCTGGCGTTAGACCATTGTTGCAGGATCTTATTGCGATAAATTCTCGTTTGAGTCGAATTTTATTGTTACTGTATAACAGTATTTTTACCCCAGCCGCTGGAGACTCCGATGAAACCCAACATCCACCCCGACTATCGCACCGTGCTTTTTCACGACACCGCCGCTGACGTGTTCTTTCTCATCGGCTCCACCGTCGACACCGATCGCACGCACACCCACAGCGACGGCCAGACCTACCCTTACGTGACCCTGGATGTGTCCAGCGCCTCGCACCCGGTGTACACCGGCCAGCAGCGCAAGACCCAGTCCGAAGGCCGTATCGCCGGCTTCAACAAGCGTTTCGCTTCATTCGGCTCCAGCGGCAAAGCGGCCAAGTGAGGACCTGGCCGGCGGGCGTTGCCTGAGGGCGGCGCCTGCTCCTGGCCGCGCTTGGACGCTGGCAACGGATGGATGGCATTAAAAAGCCATCATTGGGCTGGAAATTCTTCTAGTCTTGAATCAGGCGACAGGGATTGCGGTTGCCAGTCCAACTCATCAAGGACATGTGCATCGATGGTGACCCGAGGTGTCTCATGGGTGAACTAAACGTTGCCACAGTCACACGCTTGCCCGGGGTCCTGCTGGTGGATAGCCAGGACACCATTCTGCAACGCCTGCATCAACTGCTCAGCGCCCATGACTACCGCCTGTTCCTGGCCCACGATGCCGGCGAGGCGTTGCAGGTCATGGCCCACGAGGAAGTGGACCTGGTGATCAGCGCCGCCCATCTGCCGCAGGTGGACGGCGCGACCCTGCTGGCGCGCATGCACCAGGACTATCCGGCCACCACGCGCATCCTGCTGACCGGTGATCCGGACTTGAAGCTGATCGCCAAGGCCATCAACGAAGGGGAAATCTACCGTTACCTGAGCAAGCCCTGGGATGACCAGGAGTTGCTGCTGACCCTGCGCCAGGCCTTGGACCATCAGCATTCCGAACGCGAGCGCCAGCGCCTGGAAGCCCTGGCCCAACAGCAGAATCGCGAGCTCAAGGCGGTCAATGCCTTGCTCGAGAAGCGGGTTGCGGCCCGTACCGCCGAGTTGCAGCAAACCGCCGACATGCTCGATCTGGCCTATGAAGAGCTCAAGCACAGTTATGCCACCGGCGCCGAGCTGTTCTCGCTGCTGGTGAACCAGCGTCTGCCCAGCGACAAGCAGACCAATCGCCGGATCATCGAACTGGTGCGCGCCTACTGCAAGGTCCAGGGCATCGACGCCGTGGCCCAGCGCGACCTGGCCATGGCCGCGGCCCTGCACAACATCGGCAAGCTGAGCTGGAGCGACAGCATGATGATCACCCCGGCCGATTTGCTGCATCACCATGAGCGCGAGCGTTATCGGGCCTATCCGGCGCAGAGCGAGTCCCTGCTGATGACCCTGGAACCGGTGCAGGATGCCGCGCGTCTGATCCGTCACCATCAGGAGCACTGGGACGGCACGGGCTTTCCCGATCACCTCAAGGGCGAGGCAATTCCCCTGGGCTCGCGGCTGCTCAAGCTGGCGGTGGATTTTGTCGAACTGCAGTGCGGGCTGATCCTCGAACGCCGCATGAACAGCGACGAGGCCCTGGTGTTCATCCGCAAGTACGCCGGCCGGCTGTACGATCCGCAACTGGTGGAAGGCTTCATCCAGGTGTGTTCGGTGTACCTGAGCGACGTGACCCTGGGCGACCCTTCGGTCAAGGTCCTGAGCACCCGGGAGCTGCAGGCGGGCATGGTGCTGGCGCGCAACCTGAATGCCGACAACGGCATGCTGCTGCTCAACGCCGGCAAGGTGTTGAGCATGCCCCTGGTGGACAAGCTGATCGCCTTTGAAACCATGGAGGGCGGCCGCTACAGCGTGTTCGTCAAACTGCCCCGGGAGCAGCCGGCCCAGGCTTGAGGCGAGCGGCAGCGGGTCGGTCAAGGCGCTGTTGGCGGATGACGAGCGGCCGCCGGGCATGGGATCCTTGCGCCCTCTTGTTCAAGGTTTCGGATGCCCATGTCGCTGTCTTGCGTTGCTGTACCTTCCCTGATTCGTATCGCCGCGGCCCTGTTGATCGGGGCCGACGGCCACACCCTGCTGGTGCGCAAGCGCGGCACCCTGGCCTTCATGCAACCCGGTGGCAAGATCGAGCCCGGCGAGCTGCCGGTGCAGGCCCTGGCCCGGGAGCTGGAGGAGGAACTGGGGTTGCGCATCGACCCGAGCCAGGCTCGCTACCTGCAGCAGTTTTCCGCGCCGGCGGCGAATGAACCCGGGCATGTGGTGCAGGCCGAAGTCTTTCTGGTCCACATCGATGCACCGGTGCTTCCGGCGGCAGAGATCGAGGAGGTGCGCTGGATCGATCCGGCCGGCGATGGCGATTTATTCCTGGCGCCGTTGACACGGGATCTGATCTTGCCGTTTTATCGCCAGGCCCAGGCGGATCTCGCCTGACCTCCCCCCCGCTCGCCAAGGACTGCCATGATTCCACTCCACGATTTCCTGATCTTCGCTGCCGCGTCGCTGTTGATGGTACTGACCCCCGGGCCGAACATGATCTACCTGATATCCCGTTCGATCTGCCAGGGGCGCAAGGCCGGCGTCACTTCGCTGTTGGGCGTCGTGGCGGGTTTCTTTGTCCACCTGTTCGCGGCCGCCCTGGGGCTGACCGCTGTGTTCATGGCGGTGCCCCTGGCCTATGAAGTGCTCAAGTGGGCCGGTGCCCTGTACCTGCTGTGGCTGGCCTGGCAGGCGCTCAAGCCGGGCGCCCGCTCGCCGTTCGAAGCCCAGCAACTGCCGGCGGACTCGCCGCGCAAGCTGGTGACCATGGGGTTCCTGACCAGCGCCCTGAACCCCAAGATCGCCATGTTCTACCTGTCGATCTTTCCCCAGTTCATCAACCCCGAACACGGTTCGGTGTTCTCCCAGAGCCTGATTCTCGGTATGACCCAGATCAGCGTGAGCTTCTCGGTGAACCTGCTGATCGCGCTGTTTGCCGCGGGCATTGCCTCCTGGTTCGCCAACAACCCGACCTGGCTCGCGGTACAGCGCTACTTCATGGGGTTCGTGCTGGCGGGGCTGGCGGTGCGCTTGATGTTCGAACAACGCCGTACCAACTGACTATCACGCCCTGACGATCCCGCATGAGCCTGCAGATCCAGCACCTGACGCCTGACGATGCCGAGCAATACCGGGCCTTGATGCTCGAGGCCTATGAGCGCCATCCCCAGGCGTTCACCTCCAGTGTCAGGGAGCGCGAGAAGCTGCCCCTGGCCTGGTGGGGCGCCCGTCTGGACGGAGAGCTGGACCTGATGCTCGGAGCCTTTGTCCAGGGCCGGCTGGCGGGGATCGTCGGCCTGGCCTTCGAGCTGCGGGAAAAGGCCCGGCACAAGGCGACCCTGTTCGGCCTCTACGTCACCGCCGAGCAACGTGGCAGCGGCCTGGGCCGGCAACTGGTGCAGCAACTGCTGGCCGAGGCGGCGCGTTATGAAGGACTGCGCCTGGTGCAACTGACAGTGACGGCGGGCAATGACCCGGCGCTGTCCTTGTACCGGCGCTGCGGCTTTGTCCAGTTCGGTCTGGAACCCCAGGCGGTGCGCGTGGGGGACGACTATTTCGACAAGATCCATATGTGGCGGGAAGTGCCGGTCGACGCGTGAACCGGGCCGCGGAGCCTGGTCGCTGGCCAGCCGGTGCCTGGCGGATCAGCGTACCGCGCTGACACCGTCCAGGGTCGAGAACGAGGTGTCCTTGGCCGTCAGCAGGAAATCACGCATGTAGGGCGCGTCCAGCATGTCGGCGCGAACCGCCGCGTACAGCGTGGCGAACAGTCCCTTTTCACCCAGGCGCTTGGCCTTCACATAGCCCCGTGAGCTGTATTCATGCAGGGCCCAGTGGGGCATGCCGCACACACCGCGGCCGCTGGCCACCAGCTGCATCATCATCACCGTCAGTTCCGAGGTGCGCACCTGCGCCGGCTCGATGTCCGCCGGTTCCAGGAAGCGGGTGAAGATGTCCAGGCGGTCCCGTTCCACCGGGTAGGTGATCAAGGTTTCGTTCAGCAGGTCTTCGGGCACTATGTAGGGCCTGTTCGCCAGGGCGTGCTGGTTGGCCACGGCGAGCATGGCTTCGTAGGTGAACAGCGGCACATAGGTGATACCGGTCAATTCCACCGGATCGGAGGTCACCACCAGATCCAGGTCGCCCCGGGCCAGGGCAGGCAGCGGGGCGAAGGAAAAGCCCGAGGCCAGGTCCAGCTCCACTTCCGGCCAGGCGTCGCGAAACTGATCGATGGTCGGCATCAACCACTGGAAGCAGCTGTGGCATTCGATGGCCATGTGCAAGCGGCCGGCGGTGCCGCCGGCCAGGCGGGCGATGTCCCGTTCGGCGCCGCGCAGCAGGGGCAGGGTCGCGTCCGCCAGTTGCAGCAGGCGCAGGCCGGCGCTGGTGAAGCGCACCGGTTTGGTCTTGCGCACGAACAACGGCATGCCCAGGCGCTCTTCAAGTTCCTTGAACTGATGGGACAGGGCGGACTGGGTCAGGTGCAGGCGTTCGGCGGCTTCAACCAGGCTGTCGGCTTCGCGCAGGGCGTGCAGGGTCTTCAGGTGACGGATTTCGAGCACCAGTTCCTCCATGAGTAAATTTTGTGATCAACACGAAAAGGTTGAGTTTGTCTCATGTTGCTCGGGCTGTCGACAATAGCGCCATCTTTTACAAGGAGGCACTTTCCCATGGCACTGGCCCACACCCTCGGTTTTCCCCGCATCGGCGCTGACCGCGAACTGAAAAAAGCCCTTGAGTCCCACTGGAAGGGCGACCTCGATCAGGCCGCCTTGCAGGGGATTGGTCGCGAGCTGCGGGCCCGGCACTGGCAATTGCAGAAAGACGCCGGCATCGACCTGCTGCCGGTGGGCGATTTCGCCTGGTACGACCAGGTGCTCACCCACTCCCTGACCTTTGGAGTGATTCCCGAGCGCTTCGACAACCTGCGCGATGCTCAGGGCCGCCCGACCCTGGACACCCTGTTCGCCATGGCCCGCGGCGCGTCCAGCGGTTGCTGCGGCGAGCAGGGGCAGGCGCAATACGCCCAGGAACTGACCAAGTGGTTCGACACCAACTACCACTATCTGGTGCCTGAATTCAGCGCCGACCAGGCTTTCCAGCTGAGCTGGGAGCAGTTGTTCGACGAGGTCGAAGAGGCCCATGCCCTGGGGCATCAGGTCAAGCCGGTGATCATCGGCCCCTTGACCTACCTGTGGCTGGGCAAGGCCAAGGGCAACGCCTTTAACAAGCTCGATCTGCTGGAGCGCCTGTTGCCGCTGTACGGCGAGATCCTCAACCGGCTCAAGGCCCAGGGCGTGGAATGGGTGCAGATCGACGAGCCGATCCTGACCCTCGACCTGCCCCAGGAATGGAAAAGCGCCTTCGAGCGGGCTTACCACATCCTTCAGTACTCGCCCTTGAAAAAGCTGGTGGCCACCTACTTCAGCGGCTTGGAAGACAACCTTGGCCTGGCGGTGGGCCTGCCGGTGGACGGCTTGCACATCGACGCGGTGCGGGCCCCTGAACAACTGGGCCAGGTCCTGGACCGGCTGCCGACCTACAAGATTCTTTCGGTGGGGCTGGTCAACGGGCGCAACGTCTGGCGCTGCGAACTGGAGCAGGCCCTGCAACAGCTGCAGGTGGCCCAGGAGCGTTTTGGCGACAACCTCTGGGTCAGCAGTTCCTGCTCCCTGCTGCACAGCCCGGTGGACCTGTCCCGGGAAGATCAGCTGGATGCCGAACTGAAAAGCTGGCTGGCCTTCGCCGTGCAGAAATGTGGCGAGATCTCGGTCCTGCGTGATGCCCTGAACGATCCCCAGGCCCCGGCGGTGCAGGCGGCCCTGGCGCAAAGCCGGGCGGTCCAGGCCAGTCGCGCCCGCTCGCCACGGATTCACAAGCCTCAGGTCCAGGCGCGGGTCGAGGCCATCAGCGCCGCCGACAGCCAGCGTCGCTCGCCCTTTGCCCGACGCATCGAGCAGCAGCGGGCTCGCCTGCAACTGCCGGCCTTTCCCACCACCACCATCGGCTCTTTCCCGCAGACCTCGTCGATCCGCCTGGCGCGCCAGGCCTACAAGCAAGGCAAGCTGTCGCTCAATGACTACACCGACGCCATGCACCGTGAGATCCGTCACGCGGTGGAGATTCAGGAGCGCCTGGGCCTGGACGTGCTGGTCCACGGCGAAGCCGAGCGCAACGACATGGTGGAGTACTTCGCCGAACAGCTGGACGGCTACCTGTTCACCCGCTTCGGCTGGGTCCAGAGCTACGGTTCGCGCTGCGTCAAGCCGGCGATCATCTACGGCGACCTGAGCCGGCCCCGGGCCATGACCGTGGACTGGATCCAGTACGCCCAGAGCCTCACCGACAAGATCATGAAAGGCATGCTCACAGGCCCGGTGACCATGCTCATGTGGTCCTTCCCCCGGGAGGACGTGTCACGCAAGGTCCAGGCCCAGCAGCTGGCCCTGGCCCTGCGCGATGAAGTGCAGGACCTGGAGCGGGCCGGGATCAAGATCGTGCAGATCGACGAGGCAGCGTTCCGCGAAGGCCTGCCCCTGCGCCGGGCGCAATGGCAGGAGTACCTGGATTGGGCGGTGCAGGCCTTCCGCCTGAGCGCCTCCGGGGTGAAGGATGAAACCCAGATCCATACCCACATGTGCTACAGCGAATTCAACGACGTGATCGACGCCATCGCCGCCATGGATGCCGACGTGATCACCATCGAGACTTCCCGCTCGGACATGGAGTTGCTGCAAGCCTTCGAGGCCTTCGATTACCCCAACGACATCGGCCCGGGGGTGTACGACATCCACTCGCCACGGGTGCCGGATACCGCCGAGATGGTCAAGCTGATCAGCAAGGCCGCCCGGCGCATTCCCGCCGAGCGTCTGTGGGTCAACCCCGACTGTGGCCTCAAGACCCGCGCCTGGCCGGAAACCGAAGCGGCCCTGGTGAACATGGTGGCCGCCGCCCGCCAGCTGCGCAGCCAGCTGGCCTGAGCCCCTGGCCGGCGAAGGCGATCACCGGATCCTCTTCGTCGGCCAGGGATGACCGCTGGGCAATCTTCATCAAACTGTCACGCAACTGTGGCAGCGCGAATCATCGAAGTTCATCAGACTCGCGCTCCACTGGGGTTCTGCGTTTCGGTGTTTTCCATGCGGGCAAGATTGTTTTCCACTGTCATCCTGCTGGCCGGGCTATTGCTCGGCCAGCTGTCCTTTGCGGCCGCGCGCTGCGATGTCAACGTACCCACGCAACGGGTCGACCTGCCACAGGTGAGCCTGGCCTACCAAAGCATTGGCCGGACTTCCGATCCGGCGCTGTTGCTGGTCATGGGGCTGGGCGGGCAATTGATCCACTGGCCGGACGAGGTGGTCATGGCCTTGTGTCAGCAGGGCTTTCGGGTCATTCGCTATGACAATCGCGACGTCGGTCTGTCCACCTGGCGCCAGGCTCCGGCCAGCGCCAACCTGACCTTCGAAGTGCTGCGCTACAAGCTGGGCCTGCCGGTATCGGCGCCCTACACCCTGACCGACATGGCCGACGATGCCCTGGGGCTGATGAATGCCCTGCACATCGAGCAGTTCCATGTGCTGGGGGCGAGCATGGGCGGGATGATTGCCCAGCACCTGGCGGCCATGGCGCCACAACGGGTCGAGAGCCTGACCCTGATCATGACCAGCTCCGGCGCCGAGGGCCTGCCCGCGCCGAACGCGGCCCTGGTGCAGTTATTGTCCCGGCGCAATGCACCGAACCGCGAAGCGGCCCTGGAGCAGCAGGCGGACCTGCTGGCGGCCCTGGGCAGCCCGAAGGTCGCGGATGATCGTCAGGTTCTGCTGCATCAGGCTGCGTTGTCCTATGACCGGGCGTTCAACCCGCAGGGGGTTCAGCGCCAGATCATGGCGATCCTCGCCGAGCCGAGCCGGGTGGCGCTGCTCAAGCAACTGCGGGTGCCGACCCTGGTGGTGCACGGCACCGCCGATCCGCTGTTGCCGGTGATGCACGGTGTGCACCTGGCGGCGCAGATCCAGGGCAGTCAGTTGAAACTGATCCCGGGCCTGGCCCATCGTTTCCAGGAAGCTTTCAAGGCACCCTTGCTGGCGGCGGTGCTGCCATACCTGCAAAACCATCGCGAAGACACGTCCCACTGGGCCCAGATCGAACCACTGGAAGTGGGGCGCATGCTCTGAGCCAAGCCTCAAACGGCTAGATTTTCGCTTGCAGCTTGCAGATGGTCGCTGTTCGCGTCAGCGAACGATCTTGTCCACCTGAATGCCGAGTTTCTTCAGGCGGTACCAGAAGCTGCGCTCGGAAATGCCGATCATCTGCGCCGCCGCAGCCTGGACGCCGTTGCTCTGCTGGAGGGCTGCGAGGATGTAGCTGCGTTCCACCTCCGCCAGGGCTGCATCCAGGTCGCTGGGCACTGGCGCACCGACTCCGGGGAGTGCGCCGCCTTCGACTCCCGCGGGCTGGGTGTCGAACAGATAGCCCGGCAGGTCGCTCTCTTCGATGACCGAGGCGCGGGCCACGATGGTGGCGCGCTCCACGCAGTTCTGCAGTTCGCGAATGTTGCCCGGCCAGTTGTAGCTGGCCATGGCCTGTAGCGCCTGCGGGCTGAAGCCGGTGATGCGCTTGCCCGCGGCGGCGCCCAGGCTGTGGGCGAAGTGGCGGGCCAGCGGGGCGATGTCCTCGACCCGCTCGCGCAGCGCCGGCAAGGGGATCGGGAACACATTGAGGCGGTAGTACAGGTCTTCGCGGAATTCCTTGTTGGCCACCGCTTCCAGCAGGTTCTTGTTGGTCGCGGCAATCACTCGCACATCGACCTTGCGCTCTCGCGGGTCGCCCACCGGCTCGATCACCCGCTCCTGCAGGGCGCGGAGAATCTTGGCCTGCAGGGCCAGGGGCATGTCGCCCACTTCGTCGAGGAACAGGGTGCCCTTGTCGGCCTGCTGAAAGCGCCCGACGCGGTCGGCCACGGCGCCGGTGAAGGCGCCCTTGCGATGGCCGAACATCTCGCTTTCCAGCAGGCCCTCGGGAATCGCCGCGCAGTTGACCGCGACAAACGGCTTGTCGGCGCGATTGCCGTGCTTGTGGATGGCCCTGGCGACCATTTCCTTGCCGGTGCCGCTTTCTCCGGTCAGGAGGATGGTGGCATTGCTGTCGCGCACCGAGTCCACCGCCTGCAGCACCTGGCGAAAGGTCGGGCTGTCGCCCACCAGACTGTCGAACTGCTGGTGTTCGTCGAGTTCGGCGCGCATGCGCTGGTTGTCTTTGAGAATGTCGCGAAACTGCAGGGCCTTGCTGACGGTGATGTCCAGCTCGTCGATATCGAACGGCTTGGCGATGTAGTCGTAGGCGCCGTTGCGCATGGACTGCACGGCGTTCTTCACCGTGCTGTAGGCGGTCATCACGATCACTGGCAGATTCGGGTAGCGCTGCTTGATTTCCCCCAGCAACTGCGGCCCGTCCATGCCCGGCATGCGCCAGTCGCTGATCACCAGGTCGATGTCCTCCTGCTCCAGCACCTTGAGGGCGTGCAGGCCGTTGCTTGCGGTGAACACCTGAATGCCGTCCTGGCTCAGGGCCGAGGACAGCAGGTCGCAGAGTTTCGGTTCGTCGTCGACCACCAGCAGGTTATGCGTCATCACTGTCCTCGTCGTCCTCTTCACCGTTGGCCGGAATGTACAGGCTGAAGGTGGCGCCGGCATCTTTTTCGCTGACGCACTCGATATGGCCGTCATGGCTTTCCATGATCGAGAAGACTTTAGCCAATCCCAGGCCGGTGCCCGAGGCCTTGGTGGTGACGAATGGGGTGAAAATGCGCTCCAGCATGTCCGGCTCGATGCCCTGGCCGGTGTCGCTGACGCTGATGATGGTTTCGTCTTCCTGCTGGGCGATGCCCAGGGTCAGGCGGCCGCCCTCGGGCATGGCGTCGATGGCGTTGAGGATCAGGTTCAGGCAGGCCTGCTTGAGCTGCCGGGCGTCGGCGTGGATGGTCGCGCCGGGGGCCTGGTCATCGATGCGCGCGTCGATGTTGTGGGTCGCCAGTTCCGGGGCGCAGAAGCCCAGCAACTCTTCCAGTAAGGGGCGCGCCGGCTGGGTGGCGCGGATCGGTGCGCTGGGCTTGGCGAAGTCGAGGAACTCGGTGATCAGGTCATTGATCCGGCTGACCTCGCTGATCACGTATTCCAGGTGGCGCTTGTCGTTTTCCGGCAGGTTGGCCCGGCGGTGCAGCAGTTGGGTGGCGGTCTTGATGATGCCCAGGGGATTGCGGATCTCGTGGGCCAGGCCCATGGCCACTTCGCCCAGGGCGTGCAGGCGGTCCCGGCGACGCAACTGGGCTTCCAGGTGCTGCAGTTCGCCGAGACGTTCGGTCATGTGGTTGAAGGTGCTGCTCAGCTCCGCCAGTTCGTCGCCACCGATCACCGGCACCCGTTGCCGGTAGTCGCCGGCAATCACCGCCTGGACGCCCTTGGACAGGCCCCGCAGCGGCCGGGTCAGGCGTTGCGACACCAGCCAGCCGACACACAGCGAGGCCGCCGAGCTGAGGAGAAAGATCAGGATGAACAGGTTGCTCTGGTTGACCAGGCCCACCAGGCTGCTGTGGCGCAGCAATCCGCTGAAAATCACCCCCACCAGGTCGCCGCTGTCATTGAAGATCGGTCGGTACAGGCCGCTGTAGCGGCTGGTGAACTGTTCGGTGGGCTGGCGCGTGGCGCGCAGGATGTCTTCGATCTTGTGCGGCACCCGCGGGGGGTGATCCTCGAAGCGCTGGGTGGCGAAAATCTCGGAGAAGTCATCGGCCTTGGCCAGGTACAGGCGCAGGTCCAGGGAGTGCACGTCGGCCACGCTGGTGAGGAAGCTGGCGTCCAGGTAGGTGGCGATCAACAGCTGATAGTCGACGCCGTCCAGCTGGGTCTGGAAGGTCGAGACCACCGCGCCGGTGGCCACACCGCCCACCTGGATCGTCTGCAGCACGGCATTGGAGGCGGTGCTGATCTGCCCCACCACGTCATCGGCGGCGGTGGTGAACATCACTTTGTGGTCGTTCTTGCGAATCAGCGCCACCACGTCGATGCCCATGGAGTCGGCGATGTCGGCAGTGAGCTTGTCGTGCTTGGCCGCATTGCGATCGGTGGGCGGGCGGGTGTAGCGCAGGAACAGCTGGGCGATCCGGGCGTTGTCACGCAGGATCTCGGTGATCTCGTCCTCGACGATCTTGGTCGACTCCTGCAGCCAGATCCGCACGTTGCTGTCGAAGATTTCCGACAGCGTGGTGGCCGCCAGCTCAGCCGCGATCATGGTGGGGATCACACTGACCAGCCAGAAGGCCAGCACCAGCTTGCGCTGCAGGCTCCAGCGGGAGATGGCGAAGGGGCGAGGCGGGCGACGATCTTTTCTGGTCATGTACTTTCGCTTATTGCAGCAGCCATGGCGGGGTCGGAGCGATCCGGGCGAACAAAGCGTTTTATCACTTTGAGCAGGGCATTGAGCAACGGATTGCGGTGGCGGAAAAACAGCATGTTACCGGTGAAGCGGCAACCCAGGCGCAGTTTGCTGGCATAGCCCGCCTGGCCGCACTCGTAGAGCGGAATCCGTTGCTGGATGCAGTAGTCGACATTGGCCAGCCAACTGCGGAAATACAGGTTGTGCTCGCGACTGACATTGAGGTCGTGGGCGAAGAACTTGTCGATCAGCCGATGCTGGTCGATGAGGATCAGGTTGAACGCCACCAACTGCTCGCCGACCCAGTACAGGACGCAGGCGGCGCGATCGCCCAACTGCTCCAGGATCGCCGTGAAGTAGTCCGCCGGCAGGCGTTCGAACTGCAGGTCGCTGCGGTTCAGGGTCGCTTCGTACAGGCGCATGATGTCCGGCAGCACGTCGTCGATCTGCCGCCGCCATTCGATGCGCGGTCCCGGGGCCCGGAGTTTGCGGCGCAGGTCCTTGCGGGTGGATTTGCCCAGGGTGCCCAGGTACGCGTCGATCGAGGCGAAGGGCACGGGCAGCAAGGCGGTGGGCAGGCTGGGCATGGCTTGCAGGCCGGCGGCCAGGCAGCTGTCGGCCCATTGCTGATCGTGGCTGGGGGCGTCCTTGACCGCCAGCAGGCCGATGCCAAAGCTGTCGGCGTCGCGCCGGGCCAGTTTCAGCAGTTCTTCAAGCAAGGCCTGGCGGCGCTGGGGCGGGACATGGCTGGCGGTGCCGGCGTTGCACTGTTCGGCCACCGGCGAACCGATGGCGTACAGGCGCAGTTGCAGAACACCGGGCCACTGGCGCTCCAGGCGCTCGGTAAAGCGTTTGGCCAGTCCCGAAACGGTGGTGTCGAGCCGATACTGGGTAGTGAAGGCCGGCGCCACCGCCACCAGGGTCGAGCCCTCGAAGACCGCCAGGTAGCGCCACTGAAAGTCGGCGATGGCGGCTTTTTCTACGGCCAGGTAGTAATCCCAATCCTCCAGGGCCTCTGGAAAACAGTCATTCCAGGCGCTGCGTTCGATGGCCTGTATGGTTGAAAAGGCTTGGGCGGTAATCACGTCTCTTCCTTAAGTCACGCCAGCTGTCGGTAGTCTTCGCGTTCGGCGGGCTGGGTCACTCGTTGCTGGATGAAGTCGACGCTCAGCTCGATCACCCGCTGGTACTGCAGGTCCACGGTGATCATGTGATAGCAGTTGTCGAGGAGGATCTTGGTCACCGGGCCGCCGAGCTTGCGCTCCACGTAATTGGCGTTCCAGGGGCTGGTGATGTCATCCTCGCTGGAGTGCAGCACCAGGGCCGGGGTCATGATCGAAGGCATGCGTTTCTTGACCACGGCGTTCATCCGGTGCAACTCGCGCACCGTTACGCCCTCCATGGTCAGGAGCCCGGCATTGCTGCTTTCGCCGGCTTTCATCTGCTTCTCGACGATGGCCCGCAGGCGTTCGTTCTTGATGCCGTAGGGCGGTTTCTCTTCGAAACGGCAGATGTGCACGCCAAAGGGGATCTTCATCAGCAACGGCGTGAGGAACGCCAGCTTGTTGATGCTCCAGCCGTCGTACTTGAGGGTGGTGGAGTACATCAGCAGGCCGCTGATCCGGCCCGGATGCTCGGAGGCCAGGTACATGGACATCACCGCGCCCATGGACAGGCCGCCGACGAACACCTCTTGGTGACGCTGCTGCACGCCGACAAAGGTCTTGCGCACGCCTTCGTACCAGTCCTGCCAGCCGGTGGCCTGCAGGTCGCTGTTGTCCCCGCAGTGCCCGGGCAGGGTCGGAACGTACACGCTGCACGTTCCGTCCTTGGCCAGGCCCTGGGCCACCCGACGGAGTTCCGTCGGGGTGCCGGTCAGGCCGTGGATCAACAAGACCCCGACCGGACCCGTGCCGAGAACGAAGCCGGCGTCGCCTTCGCCCAGATCGATCTCAGCCTGGCTCATCGCTTCATGGCCCGATCCAGCAGGCGGTCCAGCAGTGCGATGCCCAGATCGATTTCCGCGTAGCTGATTTCCAGCGACGGGGCCAGGGTGATGACGTTCTTGTAGTAGCCGCCCACATCGAGGATCAGGCCCAGGCGCTGACCGTTGATTTCGATGTCGCCCTTCATGCCTTCCTCGACCATGAAGTCCAGGGTCGCCTTGTCCGGGGTGAAACCGTCGGTGGTGCAGATTTCGCAGCGCAGGGCCAGGCCCAGGCCGTCGACATCGCCGATGATCGGGTAGCGCTTCTGCAGGTCTTGCAGGCCGGCCAGGAAGTACTTGCCCTTTTCCATGACCATCGCGCCGTAGTCGATCTCGCTGGTCATCTTGAACATTTCCAGGCCCACGGCGGTGCCCAGCGGGTTGGAGGCGAAGGTGGAGTGCGTCGAGCCTGGCGGGAACACGCCCGGGTTGATCAGCTCTTCACGGGCCCAGATGCCGCCCAGCGGGTTGAGGCCGTTGGTCAGCGCCTTGCCGAACACGATCACGTCGGGTTTGACGTCGAAGTGCTCGATCGACCACAGCTTGCCGGTGCGGTAGAAGCCCATCTGGATTTCGTCCACCACCAGCAGGATGCCGTGCTGGTCCAGCACGTGCTTGAGCTCGCTGTAGAAGTTCATCGGCGGGATCACGTAGCCGCCGGTGCCCTGGATCGGCTCGACGTAGAAGGCGGCGTATTCGCTCTGGCCGACTTTAGGGTCCCACACGCCGTTGTATTCGGTTTCGAACAGACGGGCGAACTGCTGCACGCAGTGGCTGCCGTACTCTTCCTTGGTCATGCCCTTGGGGCCGCGGAAGTGGTACGGGAACGGGATGAACTGCGCGCGCTCGCCGAAGTGGCCGTAGCGGCGACGGTAGCGGTAGCTGGAGGTGATCGACGAGGCACCCAGGGTGCGACCGTGGTAGCCGCCTTCGAAGGCGAACATCAGGCTCTTGCCGTTGGTGGCGTTGCGCACCACTTTCAGCGAGTCCTCGACCGACTGCGAACCGCCGACGTTGAAGTGCACGCGACCGTCGAGGCCGAACTTCTTCTTGGCGTCCACGGCGATCATTTCCGACAGTTCGATCTTGCCTTTGTGCAGGTACTGGCTGGCGATCTGCGGCAGGGTGTCGATCTGTTGCTTGAGGGCGTTGTTCAGGCGCGGGTTGGCGTAGCCGAAGTTCACCGCCGAGTACCACATCTGCAGGTCGAGGTAAGCCTGGTCGCTGGTGTCCCAGACATAGGAGCCTTCGCAGCGGCTGAAAATGCGCGGAGGTTCGATGTAGTGAACGGTATCGCCGTAGGAGCAGTACTTGGCTTCTTTTTCCAGAAGGATCTGGTCTTCGGCGGTAGCGATGCGGATATCAGACATGGTGGAAGAGTTCCTGGGTTTCAAGAGAGAAATTGGTGGCGTTGGCGGCGTTGGCGGCGTTGTTCGGCAGCTTGGCCAGCAGCGCCGGCAGTTCGGCGAAGGAGTCGAACCGCGCATGGGGAATCTGGTTGCGTTCGCAGTAGTCGGCCAGGCGGTCCTTGGCGAACACGAAGTCGGCGGTGGAAGCCACGCACATGTCCGACTGGCCGTCGCCGATCACCAGCACGCGTTTGCCCCGCGGGGTGGACTTGCACTTGCAGTTGCCGGAGGCGGCGCGGCAGGCGTCGCTGGCGTAGGGAAAGTCGATGCGCCAGCTGTTGTGGTCGACCTGGCGCAGGCGGTTGGCGAGGATCGGCAGCAGGGTCACGTAGTTGCGTGCCAGGATGCGGGCGATGCCTTGTTCGATGCCGTCGCTGACCACTTCGATGGAAGCGCCCAGGCCGATCACGTGATCGACGAAGTCGGGGAAGTCGGGGTCGATTTCGACACTGTCGAAGTAGCCCAGCAGTTCGGCGGGCGAGGCCTTGACCAGGGCCAGTTGGCGGCTGAGGCATTCTCGGGAGCCGATGTGACCGTCCAGCCATTCCTGCTCGATGCCTTCCCAGCTCGGGTCGGCGAAGCGTTGGAGAACGTTATCGATCACGTCGGCGCGGGAGATGGTCCCGTCGAAGTCACATACGATATGCCAGTGCATCATCTGCTGTTACCTGTTGAATAAGAGCGCTGTTTGCGCTTGCGGCAGGGGTAGAGCAGGGACTGTGCCAAGTGGCAAAAACCCAGCAGGGCCGGGGCTCTGGTCGGGCGGGGAGGGGTTTTGTAGTTTTCTGGCTACAATTTTTGTAGCTTGCTACAACCAACATCAGTGCTTGCGTCCGTGGGGCGCTCTGGTGATTGATGCGCGGCTGTTCAGACAAGGAAACTCACTCATGCCTAGGCTTTCTCTCCCCGCCATTCTGGCCGGCCTGCTGTCGCTGGGCGCGGCCATGGGCGCCGCCGCCGACTCCGGTATCACCGGTGAACTGGGACTTGGCCTCGGCTACCAGCCCCACGACCCGACCGGCAGCAGCTACGACACGGTGCCGCTGCCTTATATGGATCTGGAATGGGGCGATGTCAGCCTGAGCACCGATGACGGCCTGACCTGGAGCGCCTTCAAGGGCAATGGCTTGAGCATCGGTCCCTACGTCAACTACCTGCAGGGGCGCAACGCCGACGGCAAGCTGCGCGGCTTGCGGGACGTGCGCGACATGGCCGATATCGGCGGTTTCATTGAATACGCTCCGGATGACTTCTGGCGGGTGTTCGCCACCGTCGGCCAGGCGGTCGGCGGTGCCGGCGGCCAGGGCGGCCTGCTGGGCAAGCTCGGTGGCGAGATCGGCTATCCCCTGGGCATGGGCATCATTGGCAGCAACGAACTGACCCTGCACTTTGCCGACGACCGTCAGGCCAATACCTTCTATGGCGTCAGCGCCAAAGAGTCCCTGGCCTCCGGTATCGATCGCTACAACGCCGGCGGTGGCATGCAGAACTTCACCCTGAGCCAGAGCTTCCAGTTCCCCCTGGGGGACAACTGGTCGCTGGTGGCCAGTGCCAGCTGGATCCGTCTGGTCAACTCCGCCGCGGACAGCTCCATCGTTCGCGATCGGGGCGAGGTCAACCAGGGCCAGGTGCAGACCGCCATCAGCTACAAGTTCTGAAGCGCGCCACCGCAGGCCGCGCCCCGGCCTGCGGTGGCCCCGGTGAAAACTGGTCTGGCCTTTGCAAAGGCGGTCATGAATTCAATTTCTCAGGAAGTTCTTCATGGCTCGACCCGCCTACCGTCTGCTTGCCCATTCCCTCTGGGACCTGATCCCGATTGTCATGGCCCTGGCGCATTTCGCCTTTGTCCTGTGGCTGGTGCTGGACTTTCACGCCCTGTCCTGGTGGGTCATTCTCCCGGCGGCGCTGCTGTATGCGGTCAGCCTGTCGTGGAGCATCAACAGCATTTCCCACAATCAGATCCATAACGCCTACTTCACCCCGGGGTGGATGAACCGGGCCTTCGACCTGCTGCTGTCGGTGACCATCGGTTTTTCCCAGACCCTGTACCGCGACATCCACAACCGTCACCACCGTGGCAACTCCGATCGGCCGGATGCCCAGGGCAAGACCGTGGATCCGCTGTCGATCTACCTGCACGGCAAGCATGGCCAGCCGGACAATCCCTGGGCCTACACCTTCCTGAGCTTCTTTCGCGACGATCCCAAGGAGATCTACCAGGACATGCAGCGCAAGCGGCCTGACGATGCGCGTTGGGTGAAGGTGGAAATCGGCGTCACCGTGGCGTTCTACCTGGCCCTGGCGCTGTATGACTGGCACGCGGTACTGGTGCTGCTGCCGTTCTGGTACCTGGGGCAATCGCTGTCGTCCCTCAATGGCTACTACGAGCACCTGGGCGGCAACCCCGACCTGCCGATTGCCTGGGGCGTGAGTTCCTACAGCCCGCTGTACAACCTGATCTGGATGAACAACGGCTACCACGCCGAGCATCACTACCGGCCGAAGATGCACTGGACCAAGGTCAAGGCCTTCCACCGCGAGATTCGCGAGCAGCAGCGCGCGGCGGGGGTGAAAGTGATTCCCGTGTCCCACGGCCTGGGCTTCCTGGTAGCCCACCGCAAGGCCTGAGGGCAAGATCGCCTTCGCCGGCAAGCCGGCTCCTACCAGGGCACTACGCCAATCCCCCGCCGTAGGCGCTGGCTTGCCAGCGAAGGGGCCCACAAGATCGCCTTCGCCGGCAAGCCGGCTCCTACCAGGGCACGACGCCAATCACTCGCCGTAGGCGCTGGCTTGCCAGCGAAGGGGCCCGCAAGATCGCCTTCGCCGGCAAGCCGGCTCCTACCAGGGCACGACGCCCATCCCCCGCCGTAGGCGCTGGCTTGCCAGCGAAGAGGCCTTCAGGCCTCTTCGCCCTCCGCCAGCAGGGCAATCCCGCCGATGATCACGAAGACGCCGATCCAGTGCAGCAGGCTGATCTGTTCGCCCAGGCCCAGCCACGACCCCAGCAGGACCACCACGAACACCAGGGAACTCAAGGGGAAGGCCAGGGACAGGCTGCTGCGACGCAGGATCAGCATCCACACGAAAAACGCGCCGATGTAGCAGGCAATCGCCAGCAGCACACCCGGATTGACCGCCACGGCCGCCAGCCATTGCAGGTTGAAATCCATCTGCCCCAACTGATCGCCGCCGACCTTGGTGGCGATCTGCCCGGCGCTCTCGAAGCCGATCAGCAGGGCCCAGAGCACGATGGTGCCCAGACGCTCGTGCAGCCAGCCGTGGGAGGTGTTCGAACTCATGAAGCGTTTCCTTCTATTCGTTGAATGAGGCTCAGGTACTGGCCACGCACACCAGCATCACCCCGGCGGTGATCACCAGGGTGCCCAGCCAGCGTCGGCGGCTGACGGTCTCGCCCAGCACCACCTTGCCCGCCAGTACCACGCCGCAATAGGCCAGGGCCGCAGCCGGGAACAACAGGCTCAGGGGCGCCCGGGACAGGGCTTCGAGCCAGACGAAGAACTCGATGGCGTAAGCGCCGATGCCGCACCACAGCAGGGGCGCGTTGAACACCTGGCCCCAGAAGGCATTCAGGCGAAAGCCGCCTTCCAGCTCCGGCAGGCGGTCGAGGCCGAGCTTGAAACAGAGTTGGCCGATCACGTCCAGGAGGATCGAAAAGGCCACCAGCAGAACAACGGTCAGGGTCACGGGAACAGCTCCTCGAACAGCGAAATCAGGGCTTCATTGGTCACCGAGTTGCGCAGCAGGTCGTCCTGGCTCCAGCGTTCGGCCGGGGGCTGGTCGGACTTGGCTTCCCAGCGTTTGAAGGCGTTGCTGAAGGCCGGTTTGGCGAACTCGCCGCAGACGTCGATGCCCAGGATGCGCTTGCGCGCCGCCAGTGCCCGCAGTGCCTGCAGCAGGTGGGTCAGGCGCATGCCGCCCTGGTCCCAGTTGGTGGCGGCGTCTTCGCTGGCCAGCACGTCCTTGTCGATGGTGATCCACACCGCTTCGGTGGGCAGGCTGTCGATCATCTGCGCGAGGAAGGCGGCCCAGTCCAGGTCCGCCAGGTTGCGCCAGTGCAGGAGGTTTTCCTGCTGTTGATGCCCGGCGCCGTCGCCGACCCGGCCCCAGACCTTGGACGGCGCGTGCTGCCAGGGAAACAGCTGCAGTTTGCCGTGCTTCAGGGCGCCGAGGTTGCCGCCGCGCAGTTGCGGATTATGCAAATCTTCGCTGCAAGGGCCCAAGGTGACGATGCGCTGGATATTCGGCAGCTGCAGCGCCCGGTTGACCCAGGAGCCGCAGTGCCGGCGCGGGGCGAAGCGTACCCAGTCGGGGTGGTTGTCGAAGTGGATCAGGCTCACCGGCTCTTTGAGGTCGCCGAGAAAGGCCGGGGTCAGGTGGTGATAGTCACCGGAGCCGACGAAGAAGATTTCCGGCTGCGGGCCGCTGTGCCGGGGGCGTTGGCCCAGGCGCTCGGTGAAGTGGCGGTAGGTGCGTTCGGTGGACCAGAGGCGCAGCTTGGGGCCCAGGTCCAGCAGGTCCAGGCGTCGTGCCTGGCCGCTGTTCAGGCGCCGGACAATGGGCTCCTGGGCGGTCAGGCTGTGGTCGAGATCTAAGATATTCAAGGTGTTCTTTACCCATGGCAGCGCCCTCCAGAAACTGCGTGATAACGCGCAAACGCAGGCTGGACGGGCTTTACCGGGTAAATGCAAGGGTCGGGCCAGGGTGGCCGGCGACAGGCGGCGCCGGCTTCGCGAGCAAGCTCGCTCCTACAGAAAGGGCAGGGCCTCAGGCGTGGAGGCGGACCCAGACGCTGACCAGGATCGTCGCGGCTATCAGCCAGGCCACGGCGGCCACCGCCAGGGACGCTTCCAGGCGCAGGCGGTCAACCATCACATACAGGGTCGCCAGGTAGACGAAGTAGGGAATGATCGACCACATGCCGAACAGGATGGTGGTCTTCAGGTCGTCGAGCGAGCGGCCCTTGCCGACGATGTAGTGGGCGATCAGGGCAAAGGTCGGGAACAGCGGCACCAGCCCGGCGATGTAGTAGTTCCGGGTCTTGGCCAGGGCCGCCAGAATCACCACCACCGCCGCGCCCAGGGCGGCCTTCAACAATAGATCCATAAGTCCTCGCGCTGGGGTCAGTGGTTCAGGCCGTACTTCTTGACCTTGTCGAACAGGGTGGTCTTGGCCATGCCCAGCTCCTGGCTGGCCTGGGTCAGGTTGCCGCCGCTGCGCTGCAAGGCGTCGTTCAGCAGGTTGCGTTCGAAGGCTTCCACCGCCTCGGCAAAACCCAGGCCCTGGGCTGCACTGCCGCCGGTCTTCTTGAACGCCGGCAGGCCCAGGGCGAAGCGCTCGGCGACGTTGCGCAGTTCGCGCACGTTGCCCGGCCAGTCGTGGCTCATCAGGCTCGACAGGGTCTGGTTGTCCAGCTCCGGCACGGCGCGGTCGAAGCGCAGGGACGACTGCTGCAGAAAGTGTTCGAACAGTTGCAGGATGTCCTCGCGGCGCTCGCGCAGGGGCGGCAGTTCCAGGGTCACCACGTTGAGGCGGTAGTACAGGTCGCTGCGAAATGCCTTGGCCCGGCTCAGCTCGTCCAGGTCCGACTTGGTGGCGGCGATCACCCGGCAATCCACGGCCACGCTCTGGTTTGAACCCAGGCGTTCCAGGGTCCGCTCCTGCAATACCCGCAGCAGCTTGATCTGCAGGTTGATCGGCATGCTTTCCACTTCATCGAGGAACAGGGTGCCCTGGTGAGCGTGCTCGATCTTGCCGATCCGGCGTTTGCCGGCGCCGGTGAAGGCGTTGGCCTCGTGGCCGAAAATCTCGCTTTCGAACAGGTTCTCCGGCAAGCCGCCGCAGTTCAGGGCGACGAACTGTTGCGGGTGGCGGCGGCTGAAGTCGTGCAGGCAGCGGGCGACCAGTTCCTTGCCGGTGCCGGTTTCGCCTTCGATCAGCACGTTGGCCGACGTATCGGCGACGTTGGCGATCAATTCCCGCAGGTTCTGCATGGCCGGCGAGCGCCCGATGATCCGGCCTTCCAGGGAACTGCGTTCGGCCAGTTGGCGGCGCAGGGAGGTCACTTCCCGGGCCAGGCCTCGCTGCTCCAGGGCGCGGCGGGCCACGTCCACCAGGCGCTCGGGAGAAAAGGGTTTCTCCATGAAGTCGTAGGCGCCTTTCTGCATTGCCCCCACGGCCATGGAAATATCCCCGTGACCGGTGATCAGCACCACCGGCAGGCTGCGATCCCGGGCCTTGAGTTGGGTCAGCAGTTCCAGGCCGTCGATGCCCGGCAGGCGGATGTCACTGACCACGATGCCGGGAAAGTTGTCGCCGACCTGGGCCAGGGCCTCTTCGGCGCTGCCCACGCCAATGCAGGGGATGTCTTCCAGGGCCAGGGCCTGCTGGCAACCCAGCAGGACATGGGGATCGTCTTCGACGATCAGCACGGTCAGCTCGTTGTTCATATCGACTCGGCTTGAGTGGGGCTTGCCAGGGGCAAGCTGAGGACAAAGGCGGTGCCGCCGCTTGCCGGATGTTCCACCCCCAGGCTGCCGCCGGTGGCGGCGGCGAGGCTGGCGGACAGGGTCAGGCCCAGGCCCAGGCCCTGCTCGCCGGGTTTGGTGGTGAAGAAGGGTTCGAACAGATGCTTGCGCGCCTCGGGATCGATGCCGTGGCCGTTGTCGCGTACCCGCAGACGGTACTTGCCGTCGCCGGGTTCGCCTTCCAGCCACAATTCCGGCGCCGGCTGTGCCTGCATGGCGTCCAGGGCATTGCCGATCAGGTTGACCAGGATCTGCTCCAGGCGGGTCTGGTCGATCTGCAGGGTCTGTTCGCTGAAGTCGCGGTGCAGTTGCAGGGGCAGGGGTTCGATGCGGGCGTTGAGGATCTGCAGGGCGGCGTCCACCGCCTTGTCCAGGCTGGCCTGGCCCTGGTCGTCGCCGCGGCGGGCGAAGGCGCGCAGGCTGGCGGTGATGCGGCCCATGCGGTCGATCAGTTCGTTGATGGTCTTGAGGTTGGCGCTGGCGGTGTCCAGGGCGCCGCGCTCAAGAAAGCGCACGGTGTTGCCGGACAAGGTGCGCAGCGCCGCCAGTGGCTGGTTGAGCTCGTGGGCGATGCTGGTGGACATCTGGCCGATGGCCGCCAGCTTGCCGGCCTGGACCAGCTCGTCCTGGGCCCGGCGCAGGGTTTCCTCGGCCTGGCGGCGTTCGCGGATCTGGCTCTTGAGCCGCTCGTTGCTGGCCCGCAGGTCCGCGGTGCGCTCGGTGATTCGACGCTCCAGCTGGCTGTTGGCTTCCTGCAGGGCTTCACGGGCGGCCAGGCGCGTGGCGATGACCTTGCGCCGCTCGTTCCAGGCGATCAGCAAGAACGCCACCAGGGCAAACGCCACGGCCACCAGGATGCCCTGGTTGATGGCTTCGCGGCGCAGGTCCTGCAAGGGGGTGAGCAGGGTGAAATTCCACGGGGTGTCGCTCAGGGGACGGGTCTGGGACAGGTAGCTGATGGCCTTGCCGTCGGACTCGAGTTCGGTGTTGGCGGGGAAGGTCAGTTTCTCCACGCCTTCGGCCAGGCGTTCCCGGGCCAGGGGTTCGAGTTCATTGAGCGGGAACCAGTAGTACTGCAGGCTGCGGGCCAGGCGTTCCTTGGTGTCGTCGCTCAGGGGGAGGACCGACTTGAGACGCCGCGCCGGGTCGCTGGAGAGGATGATGATGCCGTTCTCGTCGCTGACGAAGGCTTCCAGACGGGCGCGCTGCCAGCGCTCCTCCAGGGCTTCCAGGCGCACCTTGACCACCGCCACGCCAATGATTTTGCCGTGCTCTTCCAGGCCGTGGGCCAGGTAGTAGCCGGGTTCGCCGTTGGTGCTGCCGATGCCGTAGAAGCGTCCGGGCTGGCCGCGCACGGCGTTCTGGAAGTAGGCGCGAAACGACAGGTCCTCACCCAGGTAGCTGTCGACGTCGCGCCAGTTGCTGGTGGCCAGTACCCGGCCGGTGGTGTCCATGACATAGATGGCCCGGCTGCGACTGCGGCGGTTCAGGCCTTCGAGGTATTGATTGACGGTCTGCCGGTGTTCCGGCGAGGGATCGTCCAGCAAGCGCGAGACACTGGATTCCAGTTCCAGCAGGCTGGGCAGATAGGTGTATTTGCTGATCTCGCTTTCTACGGCGCGGGCGTGCAGCTCCAGCTGGCGTTCGCCATTTTCGCTGAGGGTGCGGATGCCGTTGTGTTCGCTGACCCAGAAGCCGATGTAGCCCAGGCCGATCATCAGCAGGATGACCAGTGGCGGCAGGAACAGTTGGCGGATCAGACGGGGTTTCACGGCAAGTGATGGCGGCGCGGCGCGATAGAGAGTGGGGTCGCATTTCATCACAGATGCCTTGGGTCAACCACTGTGCGGTGTCCATAGGAGCCGGCCGGCCGGCGAAGAGGGCGACCCTGGCGATAGGGGAGCCAGGTGCGTTCCCTTCGCCGGCCAGCCGGCTCCTACAGAAGCACAGGTTTAGTGCTGCAGGATCTTCTCGAGGAAGTGCTGGGCACGTTCGGAGCGGGCGCTGATGTCGCCGAAGAATTCCTCTTTCTGGCAGTCTTCGATGATCTGGCCCTTGTCCATGAAAATCACTCGGTTGGCCACTTTGCGGGCAAAGCCCATTTCGTGGGTCACGCACATCATGGTCATGCCTTCCTGGGCCAGTTGCACCATGACGTCCAGCACTTCATTGACCATTTCCGGGTCCAGGGCCGAGGTCGGTTCGTCGAACAGCATGACGATCGGGTCCATGGCCAGGGCGCGGGCGATGGCCACGCGCTGTTGCTGACCGCCGGACAGTTGGCCCGGGTGCTTGTGGGCGTGGGCGGCGAGGCCGACGCGGTCCAGCAGTTGCAGGCCTTTCTTGGTGGCCTCTTCCTTGCTGCGACCCAGGACCTTGATCTGCGCGATGGTCAGGTTCTCGGTGATGGTCAGGTGCGGGAACAGTTCGAAATGCTGGAACACCATGCCCACGCGGGAGCGCAGTTTCGGCAGGTTGGTCTTGGGGTCGGCGATGGAGGTGCCGTCGACCACGATGTCGCCCTTCTGGAAGGGTTCCAGGGCGTTGACGCACTTGATCAGGGTCGACTTGCCCGAGCCGGACGGCCCGCAGACCACCACCACTTCACCCTTCTTGACCTCGGTGCTGCAATCAGTCAGCACCTGGAAGTCCCCATACCACTTGTTGATGTTCTTGATAGAGATCATACGGCGAACCTTTTTTGCAGACGCTTGACCAGCAGCGAGGCGGCAAAGCTGATTGTGAAATAGACCAGACCAGCGATGATCAGGAATTCATTGGAGCGGCCGATGATGTCGCCGCTGGAACGCGAGGCGTTGAGGAAGTCCACCAGGCCCACGGTGTACACCAGGGAGGTGTCCTGGAACAGGATGATGCTCTGCTGCAGCAGCAAAGGGGTCATCTTGCGGAACGCCTGGGGCAGGATGATCAGGCGCATGGTCTGGCCATAGCTCATGCCCAGTGCCTGGGCGGCACCCATCTGGCCCTTGGGAATGGACTGCACGCCGGCGCGGACGATTTCGCAGAAGTACGCCGCTTCGAACATCATGAAGGCCACGATGCACGAGGTGAAGGCGCCGATCGGGGTGTCTTCGCCGGTGATCCAGCGCAGTACGAAAGGCACCGCCAGGTAGAACCAGGTGATCACCAGCAGCAGCGGGATCGAGCGGAAGTAGTTGACGTAGGCACCGGCCAGGTTCGACAGCAGCTTGTTGTGGGACAAGCGCATCAGGGCCAGCAAGGTGCCGAGGATGATCCCGCCGACCACGCCCATGACCATCAGCTTGAGGGTCATCAGCATGCCGTTCCACAGGCCGGGAATGGCCGGGATGATGCCCGAGAAGTCGAATTCCATTATTTACCCCCCACGGAGATCAGGCCGGGGACCGAGACTTTTTTCTCTACCAGGCGCATCAGCAGCATCAGGCTCATGTTCAAGGTGAAGTAGATCAGGGTGGCCAGGGTGAAGGCCTCGAACAGGTTGGCCGAGAACTCGGCGGTCTGTTTGGTCTGGGCCAGCAGCTCCATCAGGCCGATCAGGGACGCCACCGAGGAGTTCTTGAAGACGTTGAGAAATTCCGAGGTGAGCGGCGGAATGATGATCCGGTAGGCCTGGGGCAGCAGCACGTTCCAGTAGATCTGCGGCAGCGAGAAGCCCATGGCGCGGGCGGCGGATTCCTGGCCGCGGGGCAGCGCCTGGATACCGGTACGTACCTGTTCGCAGACCCGGGCGGCGGTGAACAGACCCAGGCACACGACAACGCTCAGGTAGGCCGAGGTGGTCGGGTTGAGGTCCTGCTTGTACCACTCCTGAAGGTTTTCCGGCAGCAGGTCGGGTACCAGGAAGTACCAGATGAACAGCTGCACCAGCAGCGGCACGTTACGGAAGATCTCCACGTAGACGGTGGCGATGCCCGACACCAGACGGTTCGGCACGGTACGCATGACGCCCAGGATCGACCCCAGCAGCAGCGCGATGATCCAGGCCACCACGGCGATGGCGATGGTCCAGCCCAGGCCGCTGATGAACCAGTCGAGATAGGTCTCGCTGCCCACGCCGGTAGACTTGAAGAACACGCCCCAGTCCCAGTTGTAATTCATTAGGGTTACCCCTCAGATCGTTCGATGTACAAGCACCCGCCTGGGGACGTCCGTTCCCACCCGGCCAGGAAGGCCAGGCACACGCGATCGGCTCGACAACCACCGGTTCGAGTGTTTCCAAAAAAAATGCCAGCAGGTAGTGACAGACTCCCGAAGGGGCGGCGCCCCCTCAGGAGATAAGGTTAGTCAGGAATCAGGACTTTTTATCGTCAGCCGCTTTGTCGGTCGGGTTGGCGATCAGGGCCTTGAGCTCGTCGCTCATCGGGAACATCAGGTTCAGGCCTTTTGGCGGAATCGGCGATTGGAACCACTTGTCGTAGATCTTGTTGATTTCGCCCGACTTGTAGGTGGCAACGATGGCGTCGTCCACGGCTTTCTTGAACGGGGCATCGCCCTTGCGCACCATGCAGCCGTAGATTTCGTAGGACTGCGGGGTACCGGTCACGGCCCAGTCGGTGGGCTTCTTGGCCTTGGCCATTTCACCGGCCAGCAACGCGTCGTCCATCATGAAGGCGACGGCACGACCCGATTCCAGCATCTGGAACGACTCACCGTGGTCCTTGGCGGAGATCACGTTCATGCCCATTTGTTTGTCGGCGTTCATGGCCTTGAGGATGCGCTCGGACGTGGTACCGGCGGTGGTCACCACGTTCTTGCCTTTCAGATCAGCGAAATCCTTGTAGGTCGAGTCCTTTTTGGACAGCAGACGGGTACCGATTTCGAAGATACCGACCGAGAAGTCGACCTGTTGCTGGCGCTCGACGTTGTTGGTGGTGGAGCCGCACTCGACGTCCACGGTGCCGTTCTGCACCAGCGGGATACGGGTCTGGGAGGTTACCAGGTTGTACTTGACCTTCAGGTCAGGCATGTCGAGGTCTTTCTTGATCGCTTCGACGATTTTCAGCTGGATGTCGTGGGAGTAGCCCACTGGCACGCCAGAAGCGTCAGCGATGTAGGAAAACGGGATGGAAGCGTCGCGATGTCCGAGGGTGATGGTGCCGGACTCTTTGATTTTCTTCAGTGTGCCGGTGAGCTCGGCAGCGAAAACTGGAGTGCTAATCAGAGCGGCAGCGATAGCTGCGCCCAACAGATGGGGAACGATGCGCATCAATATTTCCTCGACATTTGTTTTTTTTATGAAGCCAGTTCGACGGCTCTTTTATACAGCGAATGCCTTGACGGCTCCTGGTGTGTTGGCACGACAGACATTCGTCGCACAGTGTAGAGCATGAGTCGTGCCAGACCCATTGATCATGCTCAAGTCATTGATTTTAAAGGTCATAAAAATTTATTGAGGCATAAATTCCCGTGCTTTTATCCGGTTATCCGAATGCCTTTCGGTCGGCCATTCGGAAAACCGAACGCGATGCTTTGCTGTAGGGAGGGGCGGCGAGTCGAGGCGAGCGGCTGCGATGCACCACAAAAAAGCCCCTGGGCCTTCCGGCGCAGGGGCTTGGCGTGATCCATGGCGTTCAGGCCGCCTTGATCTTGCCGCGATTGTCCTCGACCTTTTGTAGATAATCCTGCAACTGCCGTTGTTCGGCGGCGGTGGTGAACAGGCCCAGCTTGCTGCGGCGCCAGAGAATATCCTCGGCCTTCAGTGCCCATTCCTCGGCACACAGATAATCCACTTCGCGGGTGTACAGGCCGCCCCCCAGGTGTTCACCCAGGTCGTTGAGGCTGTGCACGCCTTCCAGCAGGCGCCAGGTGCGGCTGCCATAGGTGGTGGCCCAGCGGCGGGCGATCTGGCTGGGCACCCAGTCGAATTTCTTGCGGATGGCTTCCGCCAGGGCTTGCGGCGTGCTCATGTGCTCGCCGCCGGGCAGGGTGGCCTGGGCGGTCCAGCTCGGCTTGGCCTGCTTGAAGTAGGGCGCCAGTTGCGCCATGGCCGATTCCGCCAGCTTGCGGTAGGTGGTCAGCTTGCCGCCGAACACTGACAGCAGCGGAGCTTCCTCACCAGTGCCGGAAAGGGCCAGGGTGTAGTCGCGAGTCACGGCCGAAGGGTTGTCGGATTCGTCGTTGCACAGCGGGCGAACACCGGAGTAGCTGTGCAGGATATCGCCGCGGCTGAGCTGCTTCTTGAAGTGTGCGTTGACCACCTGCAGCAGGTAGTCGGTTTCGCCTTCGGTGATTGCGACCTTGGCCGGGTCACCGGTGTATTCACGGTCGGTGGTGCCGATCAGGGTGAACTGATCGAGGTAGGGAATGGTGAAGACAATGCGCTGGTCTTCGTTCTGCAGGATGTGCGCGTGCTCGCCCTCGTACAGCTTGGGCACGATCAGGTGGCTGCCCTGGATCAGGCGGATGCCGTAAGGCGATTCCAGTTTCAGGTCATCCTTGATGAACTTGGCGACCCAGGGGCCGGCCGCGTTCACCAGGGCCTTGGCGGTGATGGAGAACAGGCTGCCGTCGGCCCGTTCCAGTTCCAGTTGCCACAGGCCCTTGCTGCGTCGGGCGCTGATGCAGCGGGTCTGGGTATGCACATGGGCGCCGTGCTCGCGGGCGGCCATGGCGTTGAGTACCACCAGGCGGGCGTCGTCGACCCAGCAGTCGGAGTATTCGAAGCCTTTGCTGATCTCGGCTTTCAGCGCGCTGTCGGCCCCGAACTTCAGGCTGCGGGAACCTGCGAGCTTCTCCCGCTTGCCCAGGTGGTCATACAGGAACAGACCGGCGCGAATCATCCAGGCCGGGCGCAGGTGGGGCCGGTGCGGCAGGACAAAACGCATGGGCTTGACGATATGCGGCGCCTTGGCCAGGAGCACTTCACGCTCGGCCAGGGCTTCGCGTACCAGGCGGAACTCGTAATGTTCGAGGTAGCGCAGGCCACCGTGGATTAGCTTGCTGCTGGCCGACGAAGTGTGGCTGGCCAGATCGTCCTTTTCGCAAAGGAACACGGACAAGCCGCGACCTGCCGCGTCCGCGGCAATTCCAACACCATTGATCCCACCGCCAATGACGGCGATATCGTAAACCTCGGAGAGAGGGCGCGCGGGCAAGGTAGAAGTGGGCATCGACGGGCCTCGTGTTGCTTTGGTATTTGAATTCGAACATTAATGTTCATTTTCGAAAATACTAGCGCATAAAGACCCACGCATCCAGCGCACTTCGATTGAAAAAACTGATCGAAATAGCTTTGGAAGATGGTTTTCGAACATTGTCAGGCGATTGATGCCGCAGTTGCCCCGCGCCCGCAGGGGCGGGGCACTGATGCAGGTGCACGAGGGCGCTATCGAGCCAGCCGTGGGCCGGCGCGCGAATGCGCCCTGCGTTGTCTTGCCGGAGGGAAGGGGGCTCAGACCACTTCGAGGCGGATCTTGTGCTGGTTGAGCAGTTGGGTCAGGGCCGGGACCGGTTGCTGGTCGGTGACCAGGCAATCGATCAGGCTGATGGGGCCGAGGCGGATCATGGCGTTGCGCCCGAACTTGCTGGAGTCGGCGGCCAGGATCACTTGCCGGGCATTGGCGATGATCGCCTGGGAAACCCGCACTTCCTGGTAGTCGAAGTCCAGCAGGCTGCCGTCCTCGTCGATGCCGCTGATGCCCACCAGGGCGAAGTCCACCTTGAACTGATTGATGAAGTCGACGCTGGCCTGGCCCACCACGCCGCCGTCACGGCGCACATTGCCGCCAGTGAGCAGCACGTCGAAATCATCCTTGGCACTGAGCATTGAAGCCACGTGCAGGTTGTTGGTGATGATCTTCAGGTGGCTGTGGTTGAGCAGGGCGCGGGCGATGGATTCGGTGGTGGTGCCGATGTTGATGAACAGCGAGGCGTGATCGGGGATCTGCGCGGCAACGGCTTCGCCGATGCGCTGCTTTTCATCGCGCATCTGGTCGGCGCGCATGGCGTAGGCGGTGTTTTCTACGCTGGAGTCGTAGGCCGCGCCGCCGTGGTAGCGGCGCAGCAGATTGGCTTCCGCCAGCTGGTTGATATCGCGGCGGATGGTTTGCGGGGTCACAACGAACAGCTGGGCCAATTCCTCGATGCTGACGTAGCCGCGTTCGCGGACCAGATCGAGGATTTGCTGCTGACGGGGAGGCAGATTCATGGGGCTTCCTTTGGGCTGCCGTGCAAAATTTGCCCATGATGCCGCAGGAATCCCCTCCCGACCAGTTACAAGCGGTTACCTATCCACGGCTTGGCTTATTTGGCCTCTTCGTGGGGTTCCCAGTCGCGGGTGCGGCTGACGGCCTTCTTCCAGCCTGCGTACAGGCCTTCTTTTTCCGCTTCGGCCAGCTGGGGTTCGAACTCGCGCTCGATCACCGCCTTGCCTCGCAGCTCTTCCAGGCTGCCCCAGAAACCGCAGGCCAGGCCTGCCAGGTAGGCGGCGCCCAGGGCCGTGGTTTCGCGCATTTGCGGGCGCTCCACCTGAGTGCCGAGGATGTCGGCCTGGAACTGCATGAGGAAGTTGTTGGCCACGGCGCCGCCGTCCACGCGCAGGGCTTTGAGGCGTTCACCGGAATCCTGCTGCATGGCGTCGAGCACGTCGCGGGTCTGGTAGGCGATGGATTCCAGGGCGGCGCGGATGATGTGATCCACGCGCACGCCTCGGGTCAGGCCGAACAGCGCGCCACGGGCGTAGGGGTCCCAATAGGGCGCGCCGAGACCGGTGAAGGCCGGCACCAGGTACACGCCATTGCTGTCCTTGACCTTGTTGGCGAAGTATTCGGTGTCGTGGGCGTCGTTGATGATCTTCAGCTCATCACGCAGCCACTGCACGGTGGAGCCGCCGTTGAACACTGCGCCTTCCAGTGCGTAGGCCACTTCGCCGCGCGGGCCGCAGGCGATGGTGGTGAGCATGCCGTGCTGGGATTTCACCGCCTTGTCGCCGGTGTTCATCAGCAGGAAGCAGCCGGTGCCGTAGGTGTTCTTGGCCTGGCCCGGCTCGACGCACATCTGGCCGAACAGCGCCGCTTGCTGGTCGCCGGCGATGCCGCCGATGGCGATACCGCTCTTGGTGCGACCGTAGATTTCCGACGAGGACTTCACCTCGGGGAGCATTTCCCGCGGGATATCCAGCACCTCCAGCATCTTCGCGTCCCACTCCAGGGTGTGGATGTTGAAGAGCATGGTGCGCGAGGCGTTGGTGTAGTCGGTGACGTGGGTCTTGCCGCCGGTGAATTTCCAGATCAGCCAGCTGTCGATGGTGCCGAACAGCAGCTCGCCGCTACGGGCGCGCTCGCGGCTGCCTTCGACGTTGTCGAGGATCCACTTGAGCTTGGTGCCGGAGAAGTAGGGGTCGGTGACCAGGCCGGTGGTGTCGCGAATGTAGGCTTCGTGGCCGTCGCGCTTGAGCTGCTGGCAGATCTCGGTGCTGCGGCGGCACTGCCAGACGATGGCGTTGTAGATCGGCCGGCCGGTGGTCTTGTCCCAGACCACGGTGGTTTCCCGCTGGTTGGTGATACCGATGGCGGCCACCTGGTCGTGATGCAGGCCGGCTTGCGCCAGGGCCTCGACCATCACCGCGCTCTGGGTGGCGAAGATTTCCATCGGGTCATGTTCGACCCAGCCGGCCTGTGGGTAGTGCTGGGCGAACTCGCGCTGGGCGGTGCACACCACGTTGGCGTCGCGGTCGAAAATGATCGCCCGGGAGCTGGTCGTACCCTGATCGAGGGCAATGATGTAGTTCTTATTCTGAATGTCGGTCATGTCGATTGCCTTGGACGAAATAAGGGAGTGGAAACAGGCGCGTGATCGATTTGGGCAGGATCACGCGCCGCGAGATTCAAGAAGCTTTGACTTTGCCATCGGCGACCGATTCGCTCTCGGAGGCGGCGACGGCGTTGGGCAGGTGCCGGGCAATCAGTCCGCGATAAGCGGCCGCACCCAGGCAGGCACCGAGGATCGGGGCGAAGACCGGCACCAGGAAGTACGGAATGTCCCGGCCGCCGGTAAAGGAAATCTGACCCCAGCCGGCAAAGAACGTCATCAGTTTAGGTCCGAAGTCCCGCGCCGGGTTCATGGCGAAGCCGGTCAGCGGGCCCATGGCGCTGCCGATCACGGCGATCAGCAGGCCGATCAGCAGGGGCGCCATCGCGCCGCGAGGCAGGCCATTGTTGTCGTCGGTCAGGGCCATGATCACGCCCATCAGAATCGCCGTGATCACCACTTCCACCAGGAAGGCCTGGGCGGTGGACAGCGCCGGGTTGGGGAAGGTGGAGAACACCGAGGCCAGTTCCAGGCTGGCCTGGGAACCGCGGATCATTTGGTGAGCCTGTTCGAAATCGAAGAACAGGTTGCTGTACAGCGTGTAAACCAACAGCGCCGCGCAGAAGGCGCCAGCGACCTGGGCCAGGATGTAGAACGGCAGTTTGCGTTTTTCAAAGTCCGCGAACAGGCACAGGGCGATGCTCACGGCAGGATTGAGGTGCGCGCCGGAAACGCCGGCGGTGAGGTAGATCGCCATGCTCACGCCGATCCCCCAGATGATGCTGATTTCCCACAGGCCGAAGCTGGCTCCCGCGACCTTGAGCGCCGCGACGCAGCCGGTGCCGAAGAAGATCAGCAGCGCAGTACCCAGGAACTCGGCCATGCATTGGCCCGATAGTGACGGTTGTTGCAGAGCAGTTGTCATTGTGAACCTCGTTTTTTGTTGTTGTCTGGCGCTGCTGCAAAAGGCATGGAGCGCGACTTCCAACGAAGACGGAATCCCCATTCCGGCCTCGTCTTGCTGCTGGGTGCAACGGTGCATCTACTGCATGATATTCAGAAACGAAAAAATATAGACAAGAAACACCGCTGTCAAAGGTCGAAAGTGAACGGCTGGTCATTTTATAGATATCAATCAAATGAATGATCCGGGGCGACAGTCCCGGGAGTGACAGGTGGTGCGGCGCTGGTGTCTGTGGCCAGGGCTTATCAAGGCCTGGAATAGAGCCTTTTGCCGATTAATGGCCTAAAATTCGCGCGCTCGGTTTTGCCTTTTCGTCCCTCTTGGAGCTGCCATGACCCCTGCATTGGATCTGCTAAAAAAAGTTCGCGCCGAACATCGCATCCACAGTTACGAACATGATCCCAAGGCGGCCTCCTACGGTCTGGAGGCGGCGGAGAAGCTCAGCCTCGATCCGGCGCAAGTGTTCAAGACGCTGCTGGCCAGCAGCGAGAAGGGGGAATTGCTGGTGGCGGTGGTGCCGGTTGCCGGCAGTCTCGACCTCAAGGCCCTGGCCCACGCGGCTGGGGTGAAAAAAGCCGAAATGGCCGATCCGGCCGCTGCCCAGCGTGCCACGGGCTACCTGTTGGGGGGGATCAGCCCGCTGGGGCAGAAGAAGCGTCTGCGGACCTTCATCGACAGCAGTGCTCAGCCTTTGGCCAGTATTTTTGTCAGTGCCGGTCGACGCGGACTGGAAGTGGAATTGGCTGCTGCCGTGCTGGCCGAGCATACCCAGGGCAAGTTCGCCGACATCGGTCGCCCTTGAACCAAGGCGTCGGCGGTTGAGCGGGCCGCTGCTGTATGCCGGAAAATCTTCTCGTCTGTGTCTGTCGCGCTGCCGCTCACGCAAGCCATGCTGGCCGCCGACTGATCAAGGAGAAGGGCCATGCAGCTTGAGTTTCAACAGATCGATGCATTCAGTGATCAACCCTTTGCCGGCAACCCGGCCATGGTTTACCGGCTTGATGCATGGCTTGACGACGCCCTGATGCAGCAGATTGCCGCCGAGCACAATCTGGCGGAAACCGCGTTTGTGGTGCGTGAAGCCCAAGGTTGGCGGATTCGCTGGTTCACCCCCGCCACCGAGGTGCCCCTGTGCGGGCATGCCACTCTGGCCAGTGCCTACGTGCTGTTCGAGCTGTATGGGGAGCCGGGGCCACGCATTGAGTTTCTCAGCCGCTCGGGGCCCCTGAGCGTTACCCGTGAAGGCGGCCTGTTGTGGCTGGACTTTCCGCTGCGCAGCCCCCGCCGCCAGGCCGATGCGGAGCAGGTGGCGCAGATACTCGGCGCCAGGGTCATCGATCTGCAAGGTGCCCATGAGCTGTTGGCGGTGCTGGAGTCGGAGCAGGCGGTCCGCGATTTCCGGCCTGATCTGGCGGCGCTGGCCAAGTTGCCCTGGCCGGGGGTGATTGTCACCGCGCGGGGCGAGCGGCATGACTTTGTCTCGCGGTATTTTGCTCCGGCCATCGGCATCGACGAGGATCCGGTGACCGGCTCGACCCATTGCTGCCTGACGCCTTACTGGGCGCAGCAGCTGGACAAGCAGCAGCTGAGCGCCTTTCAGTGCTCCGCACGCGGTGGTGAGCTGTTCTGTCGCCTGGAGGGGGAACGGGTGAAGATCGGTGGACACGCCCGGCTGATTGCCAGCGGGCGCTTGCATCTGCAATGACGGCGCTCTGACTCGCCGGCAAGCCGTTTCCTACAGTGTGTTGGCGTAGGGGCTGGCTTGCTGGCGAGGGCGGCTCAATGAGCGCTGCTGTAGCGCCGTACCCCTGAGTCGCTATGGGGAATCTGCGCCGCCGTGCTGCCTGAAGCCTGGAACAGCACCAGGTGTTCCGCCGCAACCCGAATGCCCACATCCGCTCCGACCTGATGGTCGGCGTGGCTGGGGAAAATCGATTCCAGCTGGCTGCCGGTAGGCAATTGCAGGCGATACAGGGTCGAGGCGCCAAGGAAGGTTTTGCCCACCACCCGGGCTTTCAAGTCACTGTCCGGCGCGTGGACGATGTCGTCCGGGCGCAGCAGGACGTCCACCGCGCCACCTGTCGGCCAGGTATAGGCCCGGTTGCCCTGCAGTACACCCAGTTCGGTCTGCACCGATTCCGGCGTGTTCAGCTGGCCGCGAATGAAGTAGCCCTGGCCAATGAAGCTGGCGACAAAGGGTGTCTGTGGTTCGTGATAGAGGTTGTAGGGGGTGTCCCACTGCTCCAGGCGGCCTTCCTTAAACACGCCGACCTGATCACTCACGGCGAAGGCTTCTTCCTGGTCGTGGGTGACCAGGATCGCACTGGTGCCGCGAGCCTTGAGGATGTCGCGTACCTCGTGGCTGAGCTTGCGCCGCAGTTCGCCGTCGAGGTTGGAGAAGGGTTCGTCCAGCAGCAGCAGTTGCGGCTCGGGCGCCAGGGCGCGAGCCAGCGCCACTCGCTGTTGCTGGCCGCCGGACAGCTCGTGGGGAAAGCGCTGGCCGAGGTCCTTCAGGTTGACCAGCTCCAGCAGTTCGGCGACCACTCGGTCTTTCTGCGGGTGCTTGCGGATGCCGAAAGCGATGTTGTCCGCCACGCTCAGGTGGGGGAACAGGGCATAGTCCTGAAACACCATGCCGATCCGGCGTTTCTCCGGGGCCAGGGTGAAGCCGGCGCTGGATATGGTTTCGCCGGCCAGTTGGATCTCGCCTTCGTGTACCGGCTCGAACCCGGCGATGGCCCGCAGGGTGGTGGTCTTGCCACATCCGGACGAGCCCAGCAGGCAGCCGATGTCCCCGGCGTTGAGGTGCAGATTGAGGTTCTGCACCACGCGTTGGTCCTGGTAGCCGCATGCCAGATTGCGCAGGTTCAGCAGGAGTGGCTGGCTCATGCGTGGTGGTACGCCGGCTCGACGAGGAACTCGAGCAGGGCCTTTTGTGCGTGCAGACGGTTTTCCGCCTGGTCCCAAGCCACTGAGCGAGGGTCGTCCAGCAGGTCGAGGCTGATTTCCTCGCCGCGGTGGGCGGGCAGGCAGTGCATGAACAGTACGTCCGGGGCGGCCAGGTCGAGCAGCGCGCGGTTGACCTGGAAGGGGGCAAACAGCTGGAGACGCTTGGCGGTCTCTTCTTCCTGGCCCATGGAGGTCCAGACGTCGGTGCTCACCAGATGGGCGCCGATCACCGCTTCGCGAGGGTCGCGGACGATGGTCACGCGATCGCCGGCCTTGGCGACAAACTCGGCGTTGGGCTCGTAGCCCTCGGGACAGGCGATGCGCAGCTGGAAGTCGAACTGGATGGCCGCTTCTATATAGCTGTTGCACATGTTGTTGCCGTCACCGATCCAGGCCACGGTCTTGCCCTGGATCGAGCCACGGTGTTCGAGGAAGGTCTGCATGTCCGCCAGCAGTTGGCAGGGGTGCAGGTCATCGGACAGGCCGTTGATCACCGGGACCCGGGAATTGGCCGCGAATTCGGTCAGGGTGCTGTGGGCAAAGGTGCGGATCATCACCGCGTCGAGCATGCGCGACATGACGATGGCGCAGTCGCCGATCGGCTCGCCGCGACCCAGTTGAGTGTCCCGTGGCGAAAGGAAGATGGCCTGGCCGCCCAGCTGGATCATGCCGGCTTCGAAGGACAGTCGGGTACGGGTCGACGACTTCTCGAAAATCATGCCGAGTACACGATTTTTCAAAGGCTCGAAGAGTACGCCGCGGTTACGCAGGTCCTTCAGCTCGATGCCTCGACGAATCACACTGACCAGCTCTTCGGGCGTGCAATCCATCAGGGAGAGAAAGTGCCTTGCGCTCATCATTAACTACCTTTTTGCAACGGACCGCAGATTCTCAAAGCCTTGTTTAATCGAACAACGGGCTGGACCTGCGGCGAAAGCCGCACGGGGCGACGAAATAGGGGAAGGCGCGATCTTATAATTAAATGTCGCGTCTTACCAATAGTGCTACGGCGTTCATGGGCATTCAGAGAGGCCAGGACGCGAATGCGCTGGCGCTTTTGAGACCGGTTTTCAGACAGCAGCCGGGCATTTGTACACTGCCCCGGCGCGGCTTGGCAATCGAGTGTGGCGCCGGCCGTGCGGTTGCGGTCGTTTTCTGACCTGTGGGCCGAGGTCCGCTGCGGGGGGAATCCGCGGCTTGGCCACTTGAAACATTTCCTAATGCAAAGTGCTGAGTCTATAAAGGCCAATCTGCGGCAAGGATAGGTGTGCGATGGAATCCAGGGAGCAACAACTGATGACGCTGTTGGGGCTCACCGCCCGGGCGCTGACGGACATGACCGCTTCGGTGACGGCCTTTTCTTTCGAGCTGCTGCGCAGCGAGGATCCGCTGACCCGGGCAGCCGCGCGCAAGATGATCGACCGGATGATGACCCTCAGCGCCGGGCTGGATGAGCATTGGCGACTGCTGGCCGAGTTGTCGGGTGTCCATGCCGAGCAGGGGTCCATGGACGCCTCCTCGCGAATCTCCATGGAGGGGCCGCCGCGCTTGCCGCCGAACTGACGGCCCTGATCATGGCTCAGGTTGATGGACCTGAATTCATGAGGCGAACGTCGCTGGTGTCGGCAGAGGCCAGCCGCCATAGTTTTGGCTTCCTGCGGCCCTGTGCGGGGCGCCTTCAAACAATAGAGACTGGCCATGACCAAGACTCTCCATCACCGTGCCTGCCACCTGTGCGAAGCCATCTGCGGCCTGACCCTGGAAATCACTGAAGAGCCGGGCAGCGCTCCACGCATTACCTCGATCAAGGGCGACCCCCTGGACAGTTTCAGCCGTGGCCATGTCTGCCCCAAGGCCGTGGCCCTGCAGGATATCCAGAATGATCCCGATCGCCTGCGTCAGCCGGTGCGCCGTGTGGGCAACCAATGGCAGCCCATCGAGTGGGACGAGGCCTTTGCCCTGGTGGCCGAGCGGCTGGCGAGCATCCAGCAGCGCCATGGCAACAATGCCGTGGCGACCTACCAGGGCAATCCCAGCGTGCACAACTATGGGCTGATGACCCACAGCAATTACTTTCTCGGCCAGCTCAAGACCCGCAATCGTTTCTCGGCCACATCGGTCGATCAGTTGCCCCAGCACCTGACCAGTTACCTGATGTATGGCCACGGCCTGCTGTTGCCGATTCCGGACATCGATCACACCGATTTCATGCTGATCCTGGGCGGCAATCCCCTGGCATCCAACGGCAGCATCATGACCGTGCCGGATGTGGAGAAGCGCCTCAAGGCCATTCAGGCTCGTGGCGGCAAGGTGGTCGTGGTTGATCCGCGGCGCAGTGAAACCGCAGCCATGGCCGATCAGCACCTGTTTATCCGGCCGGGGGGCGATGTGGCGCTGCTGTTCGGTCTGCTCAACAGCATTTTCGACGCCGGCCTGACCCGCGACAGCCATTTGCCGGTGGATGGGCTGGCCGAGGTGCGCCAGGCAATTGCGCGGTTCACTGCCGAAGCCATGAGTCCGTTGTGCGCAATTCCGGCTGCGCAGATTCGGCAACTGGCCCGGGATTTCGCTTCGGCGGACAAGGCGGTCTGTTACGGGCGCATGGGGGTGTCGACCCAGGCCTTCGGCACGCTGTGCCACTGGTTGCTGCAGCTGCTCAATCTGGTCACCGGCAACCTGGACCGTGTCGGCGGTGCCTTGTGCACCCAGCCGGCGGTGGACCTGGTGGCGGCTACCTCGGGCGGTCACTTCAATGTCTGGCAGAGTCGGGTTTCCGGGCTTCCGGAGTACGGTGGCGAGCTGCCGGTATCGGCCCTGGCCGAAGAGATGCTCACCGAGGGCGAAGGACAGGTACGGGCCCTGATCACCGTAGCCGGCAATCCGGTGTTGTCCACACCCAACGGCCGGCAGCTGGAGCAGGCCCTGGACGGGCTGGAGTTCATGCTCAGCATCGATCTGTACATCAATGAAACCACCCGTTATGCCGACCTGATCCTGCCGTCCACCTCGGCTCTGGAGAACGATCACTACGACACCACCTTCAATCTGTTCGCGGTGCGCAATGTCAGTCGCTTCAATCGAGCGATCCTGCCCAAGCCTCAAGGGGCGCTGCATGACTGGGAGATCTTCGTCGGCCTGGCCAAGGCATTTGCCGCGCAGACCGCCAGCCCGTTGAAGCCGACCCTGGCCCCTGCACAGATGATCGACATGGGCTTGCGCGCCGGGCCTTACGGCGATGCCTCGCCGCTCAAGCTGTCCCTGGCGACTCTGGACCAGTACCCCCACGGCATTGATCTTGGGGCCCTGCAGCCGAACCTGGCGGCCCGCTTGAAAACCGAGAACCGGCGGATCCAGGCCGCACCGGCGCCGATCATGGCCGATCTGCAACGCTTTGCCGCGTTGAGTGCGCCACCTTCGGGCGAGTTGTTGCTGATCGGACGTCGGCATGTGCGCAGCAATAACTCCTGGATGCACAACTATCACCGCCTGGTGAAGGGCAAGCCTCGCCATCAGCTATTGATGAATCCCGAGGATCTGGCTCAACGGGGCCTGAGTGATGGTCAGCGGGTGCGAGTCCGATCCCGGGTGGGCGCGGTGGAGGTGGAAGTGCTGGCCAGCAGCGAGATGATGCCGGGCGTGGTAAGTCTGCCCCATGGCTGGGGGCACAGGCGTCCCGGCGTGCAGATGAGCATTGCCAGGGAGCAGCCTGGCTGCAGCGCCAATGACCTGACCGATGAGCGTCAGCTCGATGCGTTGTCCGGGAATGCGGCGTTGAACGGGGTGCCGGTTACCGTGGAGGCGGCCTGAGGTGTCTGTCGGAGAGGCCGAGCAGGGCGCTCAGGATTCCGTTACAATGCGCCACCGTGCCGACAACAGAGTCGGAAAGTTCAGCCGAGGTGTTCCATGGATATCATCGAAACTATTAAAGAGCAGATTGCCAACAACACCATTCTGCTCTACATGAAAGGCTCGCCGAATGCCCCGCAGTGCGGCTTCTCGGCAAAAGCCGCTCAGGCCGTAATGGGCTGTGGTGAGAAGTTCGCTTACGTGGACATCCTGCAAAACCCAGAGATTCGCGCCAACTTGCCCAAGTACGCCAACTGGCCAACTTTCCCGCAACTGTGGGTGGCCGGTGAGTTGGTCGGCGGTAGCGACATCATGGCTGAAATGTTTGCCAATGGTGAGCTGCAGAGCCTGATCAAGGCTGCTGCCGAAAAAGCGGCTGCCAAGACCGAAGCCTGACGCGAACTTCCTGTTCGCGGTCAATAAAAAGCCCGCCTCTCTCACGAGGGCGGGGCTTTTTATTACATGGGCGTTGGTTACTCGTCGCCCATTTGCGATTGCAGGTAGTTCTCGATACCCACTTTGTCGATCAGGCCCAGTTGGGTTTCCAGCCAGTCGATGTGTTCTTCTTCGGATTCCAGAATGTCTTCCAGCAGTTCACGGCTGCCGAAGTCGCCAACCGATTCGCAGTGAGCGATGGCGGCCTTGAGGTCGGCGTGGCCGGTGCGTTCGATGCGCAGGTCGCACTCGAGCATTTCCTTGGTGTGTTCGCCGATGTGCAACTTGCCCAGGTCCTGGACGTTGGGCAGGCCTTCGAGGAAGAGGATGCGCTTGATCAGCTTGTCCGCATGCTTCATCTCGTCGATGGATTCGTGGTACTCGTGCTTGCCCAGTTTGTTCAGGCCCCAGTCTTCATACATGCGTGCATGCAGGAAGTACTGATTGATCGCGACCAGTTCATTGGCAAGGATTTTATTGAGATGCTGGATGACTGTAATGTCGCCTTTCATGTTGGGGTCCTGCCCTTTAATTAGTGAAATAAGGGCAGAGTCTGAGCCGCACAAACATTACTGTCAAACCTAAGTTATTGAATAATATATGAAAATTAATCGGAATAAGAATGTTTGTGTTCCGCGTTTTGCACCTAAGCGATTGAATTACAGACATAAAAAAACCGGACGCTAGGTCCGGTTGTTTCAAATTCGGCTATTTATTCGGTACATCAAGCAACATTAAATTCCACTGGGTAGGGAATGGCGGCTTGGCTGCTCTGCAATTCGGTCAGGGTTTCGCGAACCACTTGCTTGGCCAGGCATGCGCATTTGCCGCATTGGCTGGCGACGCCAGTGGCCTGGCGCACTTCACGGTAGCTGCAGCAACCTTCGTAGATCGCTTCGCGAATTTGTCCGTCGGTGACACCGGTGCAGAGGCAGACATACATAGGATGAGAACCGTCGCTGGTTAGGGCTCAATTGCGATGGATCTTAATGTTAACGAGAATGATTGTCAAAGTGGTTTCGGCCGCCTTTGTGGCCGTTTCATCCCGGGGTGACGAACGGTTTTGTTGGCGATGGTGACAGATGATTCGCATTTTCCGCTTTGTGGGCCGGGCTGACGAAAAACCGTTAAGGACAGCTCAAAGACGCGGTGTATGATGGTCGGTCCTTGCGAAGCGGGGTCGGGTCACAGAGCTGTCGCATCAGCGTGGCAGACTCAAGGCCAATCCCCTTCTTCATTACTACGTCCACACCAGGAGATATCCAATGAGCGTACTCGTAGGCAAACAAGCCCCTGACTTCACCGTACCGGCCGTTCTCGGCAATGGCGAAATCGTCGACAGCTTCACCCTGTCCTCGGCCATCAAAGGCAAATACGGCCTGGTGTTCTTCTACCCACTGGACTTCACCTTCGTTTGCCCGTCCGAGCTGATCGCTCTGGACCACCGCATGGCCGACTTCAAGGCACGTAACGTGGAAGTGATCGCTGTTTCCATCGACTCGCACTTCACCCACAACGCCTGGCGTAACACCCCGATCAATGCCGGCGGCATCGGTCAGGTTCAATACATCATGGCCGCTGACATGAAGCACGACATCGCCAAGGCCTATGACGTCGAGTCCGAAGGTGGCGTGGCCTTCCGTGGCGCGTTCCTGATCGACGACAAAGGTGTTGTCCGTTCGCAGATCGTCAACGACCTGCCGCTGGGCCGCAACATGGAAGAGCTGATCCGTCTGGTCGACGCTCTGCAATTCCACGAAGAGCACGGCGAAGTCTGCCCTGCCAACTGGAAGAAAGGCGACAAGGGCATGACCGCTTCGCCAGAAGGCGTTGCTGCTTACCTGAGCGAGAACGCCGGCAAGCTGTAAGCCTGGCGTCACGCATAAAAAAACCGGCCTCAGGGCCGGTTTTTTTATGCGGGCGATTCAACTCGACCAGGGATCGATCAGTCGTCGAAATCCTGCCAGCCGCCCATTTGCTTCCAGCGGTTGACGATGCCGCAGAACAGCTCGGCGGTCTTCTCGGTGTCGTAGCGGGCCGAGTGGGCCTCGCGACCGTCGAAGTCGATGCCGGCGCTCTGGCAGGCCTTGGCCAAAACGGTCTGGCCGTAAGCCAGGCCAGCCAGGGTGGCGGTGTCGAAGCTGGAGAACGGGTGGAACGGGTTGCGCTTCATGTCCAGGCGCGCCACGGCGGCGTTGAGGAAGCCCAGGTCGAAGCTGCTGTTGTGGCCCACCAGGATCGCGCGTTTGCAGCCGTTGGCTTTCAACGCCTTGCGCACGCCGCGGAAAATATCCGTGAGGGCGGTTTCTTCGCTGACGGCCATGCGCAGGGGATGGTCGAGCTTGATCCCGGTGAACTCCAGGGCCGCGGCTTCAATGTTGGCGCCTTCAAAAGGCTCGACGCGGAAGAAATAGGTGTGTTCGGGGAACACGAAGCCCTTTTCGTCCATGCCGATGGTGGTAGCGGCAATCTCCAGCAGGGCGTCGGTGGCTGAGTTGAAGCCACCGGTTTCTACGTCGACGACTACCGGCAGGTAACCGCGAAAGCGTGCCGCCATTGGATGGCGGGGGGCGCCGCTGTTGCCGTCTTGTTCGTCGTCGAAATGGTCGTCACTCACGAGTGATCCTCCAGCAGGCGCCAGCGCAGTTTTTCACCGGCGCGCAGCGGAATGACAGTCAGCTCGCCGAACGGCAGGCTGGCGGGGGCGGTCCATTCTTCACGAACCAGGGTGATGCGATCGGTGTTGGCCGGCAGGCCGTAGAAGCGCGGACCGTTGAGGCTGGCAAAGGCTTCCAGCTGGTCCAGGGCATTGCGCTGTTCGAACGCTTCGGCATACAGCTCGATCGCGGCGTAGGCGCTGTAGCAGCCGGCACAACCGCAAGCGGCTTCCTTGGCATGCTGGGCGTGGGGCGCGGAGTCGGTGCCGAGGAAGAACTTTTCGCTGCCGCTGGTGGCCGCATCCAGCAGGGCTTCCTGGTGGGTGTTGCGCTTGAGAATCGGCAGGCAATAGAAGTGCGGACGAATACCGCCCACCAGCATGTGGTTGCGGTTGTACAGCAGGTGGTGCGCGGTGATGGTGGCGCCGACGTTGGCCGAAGCCTCCTTGACGAACTGCACGGCTTCACCGGTGGTGATGTGCTCGAACACCACTTTCAGGCTGGGGAAGCGCTCGACCACACGACGCATGTGTTCGTCGATGAAGATTTTCTCGCGGTCGAAGACATCGACCTCGCCGCGGGTCACCTCACCGTGGATCAGCAGCGGCAGGCCGACTTCGGCCATGGTTTCGAGCACCGGGAAGATCTTGTCGATGCTGGTCACGCCCGAATCCGAATTGGTGGTCGCACCGGCCGGATACAGCTTGGCGGCGTGCACGAAGCCACAGGCCTTGGCCGCGCGGATCTCGTCCGGCTGGGTGCGGTCGGTCAGGTAAAGCACCATCAGCGGCTCGAAGCGGCTGCCGGCCGGGCGCGCAGCTAGAATACGCTGGCGATAGGCGTCGGCTTCCACGGCGTTGCGCACCGGAGGTACCAGGTTGGGCATGATGATGGCGCGGCCAAAGGTGCGCGCGACATCTGCGACTGTATTGGGCAACACGGCACCATCGCGAAGATGAATATGCCAGTCGTCGGGACGCAGCAGGGTCAGGCGGTCGGACATGGGAGGTTCCAGGCGGGTAAAACTCGGTGGGAATGCTACCGGAAAAGACTCTTCCAGGCACTCGCTATCAAGTTTTGCGACGAGCAACCGATATCCCGAAGGTATGGCGTATTAACGCCTGTCGATTTTTCTGTTGTACACGTCAGTGGAGCCTCCCGTGCGCCAGCGTTATCTAGCCTTGCTCAGTGTGTTTGCCAGCCTGCCCGCGATGGCTCTCACTTTCCAGACTCGTCTGGAGAGCATTGAGTGGACGGTCGAAGGCGACAAATTCGAGTGCCGCCTGATCCAACCGGTAACCGATTTCGGTTCCGGCGAATTCGTTCGCCGCGCCGGCGAGCAGGCGATCTTTCGTCTCAAGAGCTTCAACCCGATGCAGGCGGGGGGCTCGGCGACTCTGCTTGCGGCAGCGGCGCCCTGGCAGCCGGGACGTGGCGACATCAACCTCGGGGCGGTCAAGGCCGGTACCGACGGGGTGCTGTTCAACAGCAACCAGATGCAGGCCGGGCGCCTGATCATCGGGCTGCTGGAGGGGCGCAGCCCCGTGGTGCGCAATTATTCCCGTGAAGGCGGAGTGTCCGAAGTGCGCCTGTTGCCGGTGAAGTTCAGCAAGGCGTATGGCGACTATCAAAGCTGCATGGCCAAGCTGCTGCCGATGAACTACGAGCAGGTGAAGCAGGGCGAGATCGGTTTTCCGGGAGGGGGGATCGAACTCGATGCCCGGGCCAAGGCCAAGCTGCAGGTGATGGTGGACTTCATCAAGGCCGACCCGACGGTCAACCACGTCGAACTGGATGGCCACTCGGACAACAGCGGCAATCGCTTGACCAACCGTGACCTGTCCCGTCGTCGTGCACTGGCGGTGATGGAGTTCTTCAAGGCCAACGGCCTGGCGGAAAACCAGATCGTGGTGCGCTTCCATGGCGAACGTTACCCCCTGGCGCCCAACACCAATGCCGCCAACCGGGCGAAGAACCGTCGGGTCAATGTGCATCTGGAGCGGGTTGCGCCCACCGAAAAGCCGGCTCCAGCGCCCCAGGCGGCCTCTGGCTCCAGCGCTGCTGCGACCTCCTGATACGGCTGTCATCGTCGCGCGCTCGACATAATCTGTCGCTTGGTCGTCATAAGCTGTCGCGCCTCTGTAAATTATCCGCGTGGATCGGTAGACTTGGCGGCTTTCCGTACAACCCCGTGGAGTGATGGCATGGCGGACGTTAACAAGGTCGTTCTGGCGTATTCGGGCGGCCTGGACACTTCGGTGATCCTCAAGTGGCTGCAGGATACTTACAACTGTGAAGTAGTGACTTTCACTGCTGACCTGGGCCAAGGCGAAGAGGTCGAGCCGGCCCGCGCCAAGGCGCAAGCCATGGGCGTCAAAGAGATCTACATCGACGATCTGCGCGAAGAGTTCGTGCGCGATTTCGTTTTCCCGATGTTCCGCGCCAACACCGTCTACGAAGGCGAGTACCTGCTGGGTACTTCCATCGCTCGTCCGTTGATCGCCAAGCGTCTGATCGAGATCGCCAACGAAACCGGCGCCGACGCCATTTCCCATGGTGCTACCGGCAAGGGCAATGACCAGGTGCGTTTCGAGCTGGGTGCCTATGCCCTCAAGCCAGGCGTGAAAGTGATCGCTCCTTGGCGCGAGTGGGACCTGCTGTCCCGCGAGAAGCTGATGGACTACGCCGAGAAGCACGGTATTCCAATCGAGCGTCACGGCAAGAAGAAGTCGCCGTACTCGATGGACGCCAACCTGCTGCACATCTCCTATGAAGGCGGCGTGCTGGAAGACACCTGGACCGAGCACGAAGAAGACATGTGGCGCTGGACCGTCTCCCCGGAGAAGGCTCCTGATACCCCGCAGTACCTGGAACTGACCTACCGCAACGGTGACATCGTCGCCATCGACGGCGTGGAAATGACCCCGGCTACCGTGCTGGCGACCCTGAACCGCATTGGTGGCGAGCACGGCATCGGTCGTCTGGACATCGTCGAGAACCGTTACGTCGGCATGAAGTCCCGTGGCTGCTACGAGACCCCGGGCGGCACCATCATGCTGCGTGCCCACCGCGCCATCGAGTCCATCACCCTGGACCGCGAAGTGGCTCACCTCAAAGACGAGTTGATGCCCAAGTACGCCAGCCTGATCTACACCGGCTACTGGTGGAGTCCTGAGCGTCTGATGCTGCAACAGATGATCGACGCCTCCCAGGCCCACGTGAACGGTGTCGTGCGCCTGAAGCTGTACAAGGGCAACGTGATCGTGACCGGTCGCAAGTCCGATGAGTCGCTGTTCGACGCCAACATCGCCACCTTCGAAGAAGACGGCGGTGCTTACAACCAGGCGGACGCAGCAGGCTTCATCAAGCTCAATGCCCTGCGCATGCGCATTGCTGCCAACAAGGGTCGGACTCTGATCTGATCCCGAGTTGTTGAAAAAGAGCCCCGCCCTATGCGGGGCTTTTTTTTGCCTTTGATTAACTCAACGGCTTGTTGCTGCAGAGCAATGCTTGGACAGAGAAGTTGATTGGAAAAAATGAAGTGAGTGATGGCGGACTTATCAGCGGTTGGCGCTGGAAAAGATGCGGCAGCGTGTAATTTTTTAGTACGAAAAGTAGCTGATTTGAAGATTAATCCTAAGCAACTTTTCCGTTGAACGCCCTTTATCTAATTTATTTTGTAAGGTAAATCGGTATTGTTTGTAAGGATCGTCCTCGTAGGCTCGTAGCCCCTTTTGGCACGGTGTCAGAGTCAATTCTCTGGGGTATTGTGCGGGCTCTAAAAAACTCTAAGTACTTGGATGGACCTATGAAAAGAGTATTGATCGTGGACGATCATCCTGTTGTTCGCCTCGCTGTTCGCATGTTGATGGAGCGTCATGGCTTTGAAGTAGTGGCAGAAGCAGATAACGGTACGGACGCATTGAAGTTGGCTCTTGAATATGTTCCCGATATCTTGATTCTGGATATTGGCATACCACAACTGGATGGACTTGAAGTTATAGCTCGCCTCATGTTCAGAAGTTTGCCGATCAAGATCCTGGTATTGACGCTGCAAGCGCCAGGGCCCTTTTCCATGCGCTGCATGCAGGCCGGTGCCGCCGGCTACGTGTGCAAGCAGCAGGACATTACCGAGCTGATCAGTGCGGTACGGGCGGTATTGGCGGGTTACAGCTACTTTCCCAACGAGGCGTTGCACACTTTTCGTTCCAGCCAGGGCATCAGCAGCGAGGAAGAAATGATCGAGCTTCTTTCCGGGCGTGAGTTGATCGTATTGAAACAGCTCACTAATGGCATGAGTAACAAGGAGATTGCTGAAGGCCTGTGCCTGAGCAACAAGACGGTCAGTACTTACAAGCGGCGGTTATTGGCCAAGCTCAACGCGCGTTCATTGGTTGACCTGATCGAGTTTGCCCAGCGCCATCAGTTGGCGTGAGCCTTGCTGTCCGAGACGATGCTGGACTGCCAGGCCTGAAAGTACGGATAGGGCCGGTCATGCCGCGAGGCTGATCGGCCGGGCGTGACGGCAAGACAGGCACAAAAAAACCTCCGCCTGGAGGTTCTTTTGCGACTAAAGGTCAAAGTCGTAATCGGCCAGTTGTTTCTGCAGGCGCCGCTCTTCCAGAAGATTATCGATGGTGCGGCGCTTGCTCAGATTGGTTTTCGCCACTTCGACCACCGGTTCGACATCGTCTGTTTCCGCGGCGATGAAGTCTTCTTCTACGTCCAGTTGTTCTTTGCCAGTGCTCATAAGGTCAACTCCAGGCTAAGACTGCCATTGGCGCTCCTTATATCGATATTCTCCTGGCGGGTAAAAAAGATTTTTTCAATCGACTCATTGGCAAAGTCAATGCTTCCTCAATCGTCGGAAGTCTTCTGCTTGTATTCGCACAGGTCTTCGATTCGACAGCTGCCGCAGCGTGGCTTGCGGGCCAGGCAGACATAGCGTCCGTGCAGGATCAGCCAGTGATGGGAGTCCAGCAGGAACTCCTTGGGCACGAACTTGAGCAGCTTTTTCTCCACTTCCACCACGTTCTTGCCCGGGGCCAGGCCGGTGCGGTTGCTGACCCGGAAGATGTGGGTGTCCACCGCCATGGTCAGCTGCCGGAAGGCGGTGTTGAGGACCACGTTGGCGGTCTTGCGCCCGACACCGGGCAGGGCTTCCAGTTCTTCCCGGGTTTGTGGCACTTCGCTGTTGTGGCGTTCCACCAGCAGGCGGCAGGTTTCGATGACGTTCTTGGCCTTGCTGTTGTACAGGCCGATGGTCTTGATGTACTCGGACAGGCCTTCGACCCCCAGGGCGTGAATCGCCGCGGGTGTATTGGCCACGGGGAAGAGTTTGGCGGTCGCCTTGTTGACCCCGACGTCGGTCGATTGCGCCGAAAGAATCACCGCGATCAGCAGCTCGAACGGCGAGGAATAGGCCAGTTCGGTCTTGGGCTCGGGATTGTCTTCATGAAGTCGGCGAAATATTTCCAGGCGTTTGGCGGCATTCATGGGTGGTTCATTTCCTCGAAGACTGTCGGTTGAAGGGCGATGAGGCGGTCCAGGCCCGCTTTGCCGCCAGCAACAGGCCCAGCAGGATAAAGCCCCCGGGGGCCAGAGTCAGCAGGCGCAAGCCGCCCTGGGGTAGCAGCACCCAGCCGGTGCTGTCACCGCTCTGGCCGACAAGCCAGCCCAGATGGCTGCCCAAGGCGCCGGTGCCCAGCAGTTCGCGCAGTGCGCCCAGCAGCACCAGTGCGCCACAGTAGCCAGCGGCCAGGCGCAGTCGCTCGCGGTGCTGGAAGAAGCCCGCCTGTTCCAGTATCACGCATTGCAGGGGCAGCAGGCCCAGGTACAGGCTCAACTGCTGGTGCAGTTCGTAACTCAATGCCTGCAGCGCCAGCCACAGGCAACTGCCGAGGGACGCTCCGAGCAGCAGGCTGGCGAGCCACTGCTGCTGGCGTTGCAGCGCTGCTCGCAACAGGCCCATGGCGGCCCCAAACAAGCTGAGCAGCAGCCCGGATGCCAGGGCCAGGCCCAGGGCCTTGACCCAGGAGTCGGTGGCACCGATCAGCGGCGTCAGCATCAGCAGGCCCGGCAATGTCAGCGGCTTACTCATGGGCGGCCCCCGTGAGCAGTTGCTGGCGATGTTCGTCGAAGTAGCGCAAGGCATCGTGCAGGGCACTGATGACAGCGCGGGAGGTGATGGTGGCGCCGGCAATCTGATCGAACTGGCCGCTGTCCTTCTTCAGCGCCCAGGCGGCATCGCCCGGATCACTGCGAGACTTGCCGGCAAAGCCTTGCAACCAGGGGTTGGGCTGATCAGCGATCCTGGCGCCCAGGCCGGGAGTTTCATCTTGTCGGAGGGTCTTGCTGCCCAGCAGCCGGCCCTGGCTGTCGATGGCGATCAACAGCTCGATGGGGCCGGCATAACCGCTGACCTGGCTGCGCAACAGCACGGCGCTGGGCTGACCCTGGCGGGTGGCCAGGTAGCCCTGCAGCAAGCGGCTGTTGTCCAGTTGCACATCCCTCAGAGGCAGTGGTTGCTCCAGGGGCTGGTTGTCGTAGCTGGCAACAGGCAGCAGGTCGAGCAACTTGCGCGCCTGCACTGCCCGTTGTTCGGCGGCGATACGCGGCGCCGCAACCGAGTGCAGCCACAAGGTCGCCGCCACACCCAGCAAACCGAGCAGGGCCAGCAGGAGCAGAGCGCTGGATTTTTTCATGCTCAAGCGTTCTCCCGTTTTGCCGCGCACAGGCGTTCCAGTCCCGGTACCGCCAGATTCATCAGCAGCACGGCGAAGGCGACGCCATCGGGGTAGCCGCCCCACGTCCTGATCAGGTAGGTCAGCAGGCCGACACCGACACCAAACAGCAACCTGGCTTTTTCCGTCTTGGGTCCCGATACCGGCTCGGTGACGATAAAGAACGCGCCGAGCATGCTGGCGCCGCTGAGCAAATGAAACAGCGGTGAACCGTGGGAGTCCGAGCCCGTGCCGTTCCAGCACACCAGGCTGATGACCAGGAGGCTGCCCAGCATGCCCACCGGCGCCTGCCAGCCGATGACCCGCTGCTGCAGCAGAAACAGGCCTCCGGCAAGAAATCCCAGGTTGATCCATTGTGCGGCCCGACCGCCGAAATGGCCGAAGGCCGGGTTGCTGGCAAAGAGTTCGTCGAGGGTCAGGCTCTTGTTGATGCGCAGACTGTCCAGCGCCGTGGCCTGGGCCCAGGCATCCGCTTGCAGGCCGTCAGAGAGGCCGAAGACGTGTTGCAGCCCCGCGCTCAGGTCCATAGCATGCGGCGCGGGCCAATGGGTCATCGATTGGGGAAAGCACAATAAGGCCAGGGCGTATCCGAGCATCGCCGGATTGAACGGGTTCTGGCCGACTCCACCGTACACCTGCTTGCCCAGGGCAATGGCTGCCGCCGCGGCACTGAGCGGCAGCCACCAGGGGCAGTAAGGTGGCAACGCCAGGGCCAGCAAGGTGGCGCTGACCAGGGCGCTGCCGTCGCCAAGGCCGGTTGGCAGCGCACGCTTTCTCAGCAACAGCGCCAGGGCTTCCATGGCCAGGGCGCCGCCTATCGCCAGCAACAGGTTGAGCAGTACGCCCCAGCCGAACCACCACAGCAACACCAGCAGCCCGGGCAGCGTGGCCAGCAGCACGCGCTGCATGGCCTGGCGCAGGCGCTGGTCGACGCCGTCAGCAGTCAGCATGGGCCTTCACCTGGCGTTCGGCCTCGTGCAAGCGCGCTTGAGCCTGGGCCAGTTGCTCGGCATGGGTGTCGGGCTGGCGCTGCAGTTTGTTCAGTTCGGCGCGGGCGTAGGCCAGTTCGGTTTTCAGTTGCCGCAGTTGCGGATCGATCGGGCGCTTTTCGATACGCATCAGTACCGGGGCCGGTTTGCCGCTGGCGTCCTCGGCGGCGTGCAGCGCCTGTTCGGCGGCCGCCAGGGCGGCGCTCAAGGCGTGTAGCTCGGCGTCGGAGGCTTGCGCTGCCTGGGCCTTTTTCAGTTCGGCGCGGCGGGTGGCCAGCTGGATCTTTGCTCGCTTGAGTTCGGCGTCCTTGGCCACGGGGGCCGCCGCGGCTGGCGCCGCCGACTCCAACTGAGCCAGGGCCTGTTCGGCGGCTTCGAACTGACGCTGCAGCACGATGAGCTGTGCCTGCTGCTCGAAGGTCGGTGGATGGCCGAAGGCCTTGAGGGATTTGTGCAATTGAGCCCGGCTCATGGCCAGCTCGATCTTGGCTTTTTTCAGCGCCGCGTCGTCGGCGGCAGCTTTCTGTGCGCGGACCCGCTCGATGGCGGCCTGCAGCGGATTCTGGCTGTCGTCGGCAGCCTGCGCGGCTTTCTGCGCGCGAGCCTGACGCTCGGCCAGGCGCCGGGCTTCTTCCCGTTGCAAGCGCTCGTTGCGTTGTTCGAAGCGCCGTCGCGCCTGTTCGCGCTTGCTGTTGCGGGCCTGCAGTTGCTCGGGGCTGGTGGCCAGGCCGCCAACAATCGGCACCACCTTGGCCTCCGGGAGCGGCAGCATATCGATGCAGTCCACCGGACAAGGCGCCACGCACAGGTCGCAACCGGTGCATTCGTCGATCAGCACGCTGTGCATCCATTTGGCCGCGCCGACGATGGCGTCCACCGGGCAGGCCTGGATGCACTTGGTACAGCCAATGCACTCCGCCTCGCGGATATGGGCGATCTGTGCCGGCGCTTCGCCGCGGCTGCGGTCCAGTTCCAGTACCGGTAACTGCAACAGTTGCGCCAGGCCGGCAATGGTTTCCTGGCCTCCGGGCGGGCACTTGTTGATGGCCTCGCCGTTGGCGATGCCCTGGGCGTAGGGCTTGCATCCGGGATGGCCGCACTTGCCGCATTGGGTCTGGGGCAGCAGGGCATCGATGCGTTGAATCAGACTCATGTTTTGATCAGTCCGTTGAAGCCGAAAAACGCCACCGCCATGAGACCGGCGCTGATCAGGTCGATCGGCAAGCCGCGCCAGGGCAGGGGAATATCGTTGGTGGAAATACGCTGGCGCAAGTCGCTGAACAGACTCAGCGCCAGCCAGAAACCCAGTCCGGCGCCCAGGCTCATGGCGCTGAGGGTGGCCAGGTCCAGATCGTCCCGGGCGCCGATCAGCAGCAGGCCGAGCATGCCGGCATTGCCCAGGAGCAAGGGCCAGAGGCCTTCGAACGGCAAGCGCGGCAGGGCCCGGGACAGCAGCCTCAGCAGCGGTTTGATCAGCAACAGGCTCAATGGCAGCCAGATAAATAATTGCAGCGCCGCCAGCCCCCAGGGCTGCAGCAGCCCACGGTAAAGGACATGTCCCAGCACGCTGCTGAGCAGCATCAACACCGTGGTCGCCAGCCCCAGGGCATGAACCCGTTGCCGGTTGCTACCGTCGGCCTGCAACAGTGGATCGACGCCCAGCGGCCATTGCAACACGAAGTTGTTGATCAGGACGGTGCTGAAAAGGGCGAGCAGGAACTGGGTCATGGTGGCGGCCGGTGCGGGCAGGCTATCCCTCAAGAGTAGGCAAACTCTGCGCGCACGCAGGGTCGCCAGATATGCAAATCCCCCCGTTGCGCCTGGGCGCGACGGGGGGATGGGGGGGCTGCGTGGAGGCTTACTTGATCCGCTGGCCAGGCTTGGCGCCGCTGTCCGGGCTCAGCAGGTAGATCTCTTCGCCGCCAGGGCCGGCAGCCATCACCATGCCCTCGGAAATGCCGAACTTCATTTTTCGCGGCTTGAGGTTGGCGATCATCATGGTCAGGCGACCATCCAGCTTGGACGGGTCCGGGTAGGCGCTCTTGATTCCGGAGAACACGTTGCGTTGCTCATCACCGATATCCAGGGTCAGGCGCAGCAGCTTGTCGGCACCTTCCACGGCTTCGGCCTTGACGATCAGGGCGACACGCAGGTCGACGGCGGCGAAGGTGTCGAAGTCGATTTCCGGCGACAGCGGATCCTTGGCCAGTTCGCCGTTGCCTGCAGGTGCTGCGGCACCAGTGTCGGTCTGGCTGGCGGTCAGGTCTTCTTTCGAGGCGTCGGTCATGGCTTGTACTTTTACCGGGTCGATCCGCGTCATCAGCGGCTTGAATTCGTTGAGCTGATGGTTGGCCAGCAGGTGCTGGTGGTCGTTCCAGGTCAGCGGCGCCACGTTGAGGAACGCCTCGGCATCGGCGGCCAGCAGCGGCAGCACCGGCTTGAGGAAGATCACCAACTGGCGGAACAGGTTGATGCCGGTGGCGCAGATGGCCTGCACCTCGGCCTGCTTGCCTTCCTGCTTGTTCAGCGACCATGGGGCCTTGTCGGCGATCCAGGCGTTGGCGCGGTCGGCCAGGGCCATGATTTCGCGCATGGCGCGGGCAAAGTCGCGGGCTTCATAGGCGTCGGCGATGCTTGGTGCGGCGGCCAGGAAGGCCTCGGTCAGCTCGGGGGCGGCATTGCTGTCGACCATCACCCCGGCATTGCCCTTGTGGATGAAGCCGGCGCAACGGCTGGCGATGTTGACCACCTTGCCCACTAGGTCGGAGTTGACCTTCTGCACGAAGTCTTCGAGGTTCAGGTCCAGGTCGTCGACGCCACGGCCCAGCTTGGAGGCGTAGTAGTAGCGCAGGTATTCCGGCGACAGGTGCTCCAGGTAGGTGCGGGCCTTGATGAAGGTGCCGCGGGACTTGGACATCTTCTGGCCATTGACCGTCAGGTAGCCGTGGACGTTGATGCCACTCGGCTTGCGGTAGCCGGCGCCTTCAAGCATGGCGGGCCAGAACAGGGCGTGGAAGTTGACGATGTCCTTGCCGATGAAGTGGTACAGCTCGGCGGTGGAATCCTTGCCCCAGAACGCGTCGAAATCCAGCTCCGGACGACGGTTGCAGAGGTTCTTGAAGCTGGCCATGTAGCCGATTGGTGCGTCCAGCCACACGTAGAAGTATTTGCCCGGCTCGTCGGGGATCTCGAAGCCGAAGTACGGCGCGTCGCGGGAGATGTCCCACTGCTGCAGGCCGGCATCCAGCCACTCGGCGATCTTGTTGGCCACGGCGTCCTGCAGGGTGCCGCTGCGGGTCCAGCTTTGCAGCATCTGCTGGAAGTCCGGCAGCTTGAAGAAGAAGTGCTGGGAATCCTTGAGCACCGGAGTGGCGCCGGAAATCGCCGACTTCGGATCCTTCAGGTCGGTGGGGGCATAGGTGGCGCCGCATTTTTCGCAGTTGTCGCCGTACTGGTCCTCAGTGCCGCATTTCGGGCAGGTGCCCTTGATGAAGCGGTCGGCCAGGAACATTTTCTTTTCCGGGTCGAAATACTGGGTGATGGAGCGCGTGGCGATGTGCCCGGCGTCGCGCAGCTTGAGGTAGATCTGGCTCGACAGCTCGCGGTTTTCCTCGGCGTGGGTCGAGTGGAAGTTGTCGAAGTCCACCAGGAAGTCGGCAAAGTCGGCGCTGTGTTCGGCCTGGACGTTGGCGATCAGTTGTTCCGGGGTGATGCCTTCCTTTTCCGCGCGCAACATGATGGCCGAGCCGTGTGCGTCGTCCGCGCAGACATAGAGGCATTGGTTGCCGCGATGCTTCTGGAAGCGCACCCACATGTCGGTCTGGATGTACTCAAGCATGTGGCCAAGGTGGATGGAACCATTGGCATAGGGCAGGGCGCTGGTGACGAGGATCTTGCGTGGCTCGGACATGGGGCTCGGCTACTTGATGAAACGGAGGTCGGCCACTATAAAGCGCCGGCGCGGATTTTTCACCCTTCCGGACAGATTGTACGCAGCGGGCTCCCTCGCCACGAAGGAGTCGGCGGCGTAGGATAGCCGGCTGATTTTCCAGTCTTGTTATCGGAGTTGCCCATGAGCGCCGTCAATCGCGCAGCGGTGGAAGCCGTCCTTCGCCAGTACACCGACCCTTACCTGAACCAGGACCCGGTCAGCGCCGGCTGTGTGCGGGACATCGACGTCCAGGGCGACCGGGTCACGGTCCGCATGGAGTTGGGTTATGCCGCCGGTCTGTTCAAGAGCGGCTGGGCACAGATGCTGCAACTGGCCATCGAAGGCCTGGACGGCGTCGGTTCGGCCAAGGTCGAGATCACCAGCGTGATCGCCGCGCACAAGGCCCAGGCGCAGATCCCGGGCCTGGCCAACGTCAAGAACGTGGTGGCGGTGGCGTCCGGCAAGGGCGGTGTGGGCAAGTCCACCACCGCCGCCAACCTGGCCCTGGCCCTGGCCCGCGAAGGCGCCAAGGTAGGGATTCTCGATGCCGATATCTATGGTCCGAGCCAGGGCATCATGTTCGGCATCGCCGAAGGCACCCGGCCAAAGATCAAGGACCAGAAGTGGTTCGTGCCCATTGAGTCCCACGGGGTCGAAGTCATGTCCATGGCCTTCCTCACTGACGACAACACGCCCATGGTCTGGCGCGGGCCAATGGTTTCGGGCGCCTTGCTGCAACTGGTGACCCAGACCGACTGGGGCAACCTCGACTACCTGGTGATCGACATGCCGCCAGGCACCGGCGACATCCAGCTGACCCTGGCGCAGAAAGTCCCGGTGGCCGGGGCGGTGATCGTCACCACGCCTCAGGACCTGGCCCTGCTGGATGCACGCAAGGGCGTGGAGATGTTCCGCAAGGTCAACATCCCGGTGCTGGGGGTGGTGGAGAACATGGCGGTGCACATCTGCTCCAACTGCGGTCATGCCGAGCATCTGTTCGGTGAGGGCGGCGGTGAGAAACTGGCCAGCCAGTACGGCGTCGAACTGCTGGCCTCGCTGCCGCTGTCGATGCTGATCCGTGAGCAGGCCGACGGCGGCAAGCCGACGGTGATCGCCGAGCCGGAAAGCCAGATCGCCATGGTCTATCAGGAACTGGCGCGGCATGTGGGGGCGCGCATCGTATTGCAGGAAGCCGCGGCGCCGGCGATGCCCAACATCACCATCAGCGACGACTGAAACCCCAGGCGGGTGGATCAGGCAGGAGCCGGCTTGCCGGCGCAGGCGCTGGCAAGATCGCCTTGCCCGGCAAGCCGGCTCCTACCGTTGCGATGACAGGATCAGACCCGCAGGCCGCCATCCAACTCCAGGATGCGTCCGGTGTAATAGTCGTTCTCGAAGATGTACGCCGCCGAGTGGGCGATCTCTTCCGGCTTGCCCATGCGCTTGAGGGGAATCCCCGAGGTCATCTTCTCCAGGGCTTCAGGCTTCATGCCCAAGGTCATCTCGGTTTCGATAAAGCCCGGGGCAATACCGGCCACGCGGATGCCATATCGCGCCAGTTCCTTGGCCCAGGTCACGGTGGCCGCCGCGACCCCGGCCTTGGCCGCGGAATAGTTGGTCTGGCCAATATTGCCGGCGCGGGAGATCGAGGAGATGTTGATGATCGTGCCGCTGTTGTTCAGCTCGATCATTTTTGCCGCCACTTCACGGGTGCAGAGGAATACCCCGGTCAGGTTGACGTCGATCACCGCTTGCCACTGGGCCAGGCTCATCTTGGTCATTTCACCGTCCTTGACCTTGACCAGCAGGCCGTCGCGCAGGATCCCGGCATTGTTGATCAGGCCGTGGATGGCGCCGAAGTCCTCGGCCACCTGGGCCACCGTGTGGCTCACCTGTTCTTCATTGGCGACATTGCACAGATAGGCACGGGCCTCGACGCCCTGGGCCTGGCAGGCGGCGACCGCCTGATCGAGTTTTTCCTGGTTGAGATCGACCAGGGCCAGCCGCGCGCCCTTGGCCGCGAAATACTCGGCCATGGAGCGGCCCAGGCCTTGGCAACCGCCGGTGATCATGATTACTTTGTCAGTGAGTTGCATTCGCATGTCCCGCTAGCAGGTCTTGAGGGGTTGTCCTTGGTAGGGGAACCTCGGCCGACTGCCGGATCTGGCCTGGCTGCAGATGAGAATTGCCCCGTCGGCGTAGCTGGAACAATGCTCCAGGCGCCCGTCCGTTTTCGACGGATTTTACATGAGGAGTCACAAAGTGAGCGTTGAAGCTGCGAAAAATGCACGAGAACTGCTGCTCAAGGAATATCGCGGGGTGCTGTCGACTCACTCCAAGGCCATGCCCGGCTTTCCCTTTGGCTCCGTGGTGCCCTACTGCCTGGACGCCGAGGGACGGCCACTGATTCTGATCAGTCGCATTGCCCAACACACGCACAACCTGCAGAAGGACTCCAAGTGTTCGCTGCTGGTGGGCGAGCGCGATGCCGACGACGTGCAGGCGGTCGGACGCCTGACCTATCTGGCCGAGGCCGAAAAACTCGAGGATGAACAGGCAATCGCTGCCGCGGCCGAGCGCTACTACCGCTACTTCCCCGAATCGCAGAACTACCACAAGGCCCACGATTTCGATTTCTGGGTACTCAAGCCGGTGCGTCATCGTTACATCGGCGGCTTTGGGGCGATCCACTGGATCGATCAGGTGACCCTGGCCAACCCGTTCGCCGGCAAGGCCGAGTCGAGCATGGTGGATCACATGAACAGCGATCATGCCAAGGCCATCGCCCATTACGTCGAGCTGACCGGGCTGCCCGACAGCGAGCCGGCGCAACTGGTCGGGATCGATGCCGAAGGCATGCACCTGCGCATTGGCCAGGCCCTTTACTGGCTGCCGTTCCAGGCGCCTTGCAACACGCCGACACAAGTACGCGAAGCCCTGGTTTTCCTGGCTCACGCCGATCAATGGCCGAAAAATCCAGCCGTTGGCGCTTGAATTCACGAATTGGCGACGTCATTTACGGTCTACTGGAAGGCATTCTTCCGCAGAGGAAACCATTTGATGCGCCCTTACCTGTTGCTCTTTTTACTGTTCCCGGTGCTGGAGCTGTTCGTCTTCGTCAAGGTCAGTGCGGCCATCGGGTTTTTCCCGGCCCTGCTGCTGATCATTCTCGGTTCGATGCTCGGTGTGCTGGTGTTGCGCGTGGCCGGTCTGGCCACGGCACTGCGTGCCCGTGAGAGTCTCAATCGCGGCGAACTGCCGGCCCAGCAGATGCTCGAGGGGCTGATGCTGGCCCTGGGCGGCGGCCTGCTGATCCTGCCCGGTTTCATCAGTGATGTATTCGGCCTGTTGATGCTGCTGCCGATCAGCCGTCGCCTGCTGGCCAACAAGATGCGCCAGCGCGCCGAGGAGCAGGCCCTGCGTCAACGCGCTTTTGCCGATGACATGCGCGCGGCCCGCGGCGGCCCTGCGCCGCAACAGCCATTGGGCCGCGAGCCCAATGTCATCGAGGGCGAGTTCGAGCATCGCGACTCATAACTTGGCGGCTTCACTGCACGGCACCTTCGGGTGCCGTGTTCGTTTTGGTGCAAGCACCGCAAAAAAAATCACCGGTCAGCCCTTGTAATAACCTTATGCGCCCTTATGTAACGGTCACCGCAAGGTTTCTGGTGCTTACACCAGACAGACTTCCGCGGCTCGCTTGTCGAGTCGCACCCGGCACAGCCGGATTTGTTAACCTGCCGGTGTCGACACCGGCCGTTGAAAACCACAATTAGGAGAGATCGACAATGAAGCTTCGTCCTCTGCATGACCGCGTCGTCATCCGTCGCAGCGAAGAAGAATCGAAAACTGCCGGCGGCATCGTTCTGCCTGGTTCGGCTGCTGAAAAACCTAACCGTGGCGAAATCGTCGCTGTAGGTACCGGCCGTGTGCTGGACAACGGTGAAGTACGTGCGCTGGCCGTGAAAGTGGGTGACAAAGTGGTGTTTGGCCCGTACTCCGGCAGCAACACCGTGAAAGTCGATGGCGAAGATCTGCTGGTAATGGCCGAGAACGAGATTCTCGCTGTTATCGAAGGCTGATTTCCCGCGTATTTTCCCGCTACTACACAGTATTTAAGGAATATCGATCATGGCTGCTAAAGAAGTTAAATTCGGCGATTCCGCCCGCAAGAAAATGCTCACCGGTGTCAACGTTCTGGCTGACGCGGTAAAAGCGACCCTCGGCCCGAAAGGCCGTAACGTGATCATCGAGAAGAGCTTCGGCGCTCCGACCATCACCAAGGACGGCGTTTCCGTTGCCAAAGAAATCGAGCTGAAAGATCGCTTCGAAAACATGGGCGCGCAGCTGGTCAAAGACGTTGCCTCCCGTGCCAACGATGACGCTGGCGACGGCACCACCACCGCCACCGTTCTGGCTCAGTCGATCGTCAACGAAGGCCTGAAAGCCGTCGCTGCCGGCATGAACCCGATGGATCTGAAGCGTGGTATCGACAAGGCCACCATCGCCATCGTCAAAGAGCTGAAAGGTCTGTCCAAGCCTTGCGCTGATTCCCGCGCCATCGCTCAGGTCGGCACCATCTCTGCCAACTCCGACAACTCCATCGGCGACATCATTGCCGAAGCCATGGAAAAAGTCGGCAAGGAAGGCGTGATCACCGTTGAAGAAGGCTCGGGCCTGGAAAACGAACTGTCTGTCGTAGAAGGCATGCAATTCGACCGTGGCTACCTGTCCCCTTACTTCATCAACAAGCCGGACACCATGGTTGCCGAACTCGACGGCCCGCTGATCCTGCTGGTGGACAAGAAGATCTCCAACATCCGCGAAATGCTGCCAGTGCTGGAAGCCGTTGCCAAAGCCGGCCGCCCACTGCTGATCGTGGCTGAAGACGTTGAAGGCGAAGCCCTGGCGACTCTGGTTGTGAACAACATGCGTGGCATCGTCAAAGTCGCTGCCGTCAAGGCACCAGGCTTCGGCGACCGTCGCAAGGCCATGCTGCAGGACATCGCCGTTCTGACCGGCGGTACCGTGATCTCCGAAGAGATCGGCCTGAGCCTGGAAAGCACCACCCTGGAGCACCTGGGTAACGCCAAGCGCGTGATCCTGTCCAAAGAAAACACCACCATCATCGACGGTGCTGGCGTTGAAGCGGACATCCAGGCTCGTGTGACCCAGATCCGTCAGCAAGTGGCCGACACTTCGTCCGACTACGACCGTGAAAAACTGCAAGAGCGTCTGGCCAAGCTGTCCGGCGGCGTTGCAGTGATCAAGGTTGGCGCTGGCTCCGAAGTTGAAATGAAAGAGAAGAAAGCCCGCGTTGAAGACGCCCTGCACGCTACCCGTGCAGCCGTTGAAGAAGGCGTGGTACCTGGCGGTGGTGTAGCCCTGATCCGTGCTCTGCAAGGCATCAAGGACCTCAAAGGCGACAACGCCGATCAGGACGTGGGTATCGCTGTTCTGCGTCGCGCTATCGAAGCGCCGCTGCGCCAGATCGTTGCCAACTCCGGCGACGAGCCAAGCGTGGTGGTGGACAAGGTCAAGCAAGGTGCCGGTAACTTCGGCTACAACGCTGCCACCAGCGAATACGGCGACATGATCGAAATGGGCATCCTGGATCCAACCAAGGTGACCCGTTCCGCGCTGCAAGCTGCATCGTCCATCGGCGGTCTGATCCTGACCACCGAAGCCGCTGTTGCTGAAATCGTGGAAGACAAGCCTGCAGCTGGCGGCATGCCAGACATGGGCGGCATGGGTGGCATGGGCGGCATGATGTAAGCCAGCCTTACCCCTGTACTGAAAAAGCCCCGCCGGTGAAAGCCGGCGGGGCTTTTTTATGCCTGGGATATGGAAGGCGCCTGGATCTTCGCGGGCAAGCCCGCTCCTACAGCGATGCACCTCTGTAGGAGTGGGCTTGCCCGCGAATGACTTCAGCGCTGACTCAACTCGGCCGCCGAGGCTTTTGGCGCCTTCCAGCCCAGCAACTGCTGCTTGAAGCCATAACTGGCGCTCTGGTAGTAACTGATCCCGCGCTGGATCAGTGGATCGCTGTCCGGCACCCGGGATTCCCGGCTGGCGCCCAGCGCCTGGTCATGGCGGCGCAGACCCTGGCGCGGGCTGAGAATCGCCAGGTCCTGTCCGTCGAACAGTCCCAGGTGCTGGTAGTTGCCCACCAGCACCCGAGGCGGCAGCGGGTTGTCCTGCAGCAGGTTGCGCCCGAAGAAGGTCGATTCGTAGTCCAGGTTCAACAGCCCCAGCAGGGTCGGCGCCAGGTCGATCTGACTGGCCAGTTGGGCACTTTCCCGCGCCGGGATCAGTTTGGGCGCGTAGACGAACAGCGGGATCTGATAGTTGCTGATGGGCAGGTCTTCCTTGCCCGCGCTGCCCGCCGTGTGGTCGGCGACGAACACGAAGATCGTGTTGTCGAACCAGGGCTTTTGCCGCGCGGCCTTGAGGAACTCGCCGATGGCGTAGTCGGTGTATTTCACCGCGCCGTCACGGCCATTGCCGGACTTGATGTCGATCCGGCCATCGGGGTAGGTGTACGGCCTATGGTTGGAGGTGGTCATCAGTTGCAGCAGGAAGGGCCGCTGTTGGGCGTAGTCGGCATCGGCCAGCTTCAGGGTCTGGCCATAGAGGTCTTCGTCGGCCATGCCCCAGGCGTTCTTGAAGTGGATCTCGGATTCCTCGACGCTGCTCTGGTCCACCACCCGGTAGCCGTTGCCGCTGAAAAAGGCATTCATGTTGTCGAAGTAGCCGCGCCCGCCGTAAACGAACACGCTGTCGTAGCCCACGGCGCGCAGTTGCTGGCCCAGGCTGGCGAAGCCGCTTTCACGACCGATGCGTTTGACGATCGAGCGCCCGGGCGTGGGCGGAATCGCCAGGGTAATGGCTTCCAGACCACGGTCGGTGCGGGTGCCGGTGGCGTAGAAATTGTTGAAGTACAGGCTCTGCCGGCGCAGCGCATCGAGGTTGGGGGTCAGGTTGCGCTCGTCACCATTGCTGCCCATGTACTTGGCACTGAAGCTCTCGAGGGTCACCAGGACGATATTCGGCGTGCGCGGTGTGCCCGGGTTATCGATGGCGCGGCGGATATCCAGCGGGTCCTGGCCAATGAAGCGGGCATTGGGCTCGTTCAGCTCGGCGCGCATCTGCCGCGCCACGGCCTCGGCGGGCAGGCTGCGATAGAACTGTGAATAGTCCAGTTCGTTGTTGCGAAAGGCGGCAAAGAACTGGTACGGGCCGTTGCTCGCCAGCTCATTCTGATAGGCGTTGCCGCCCTGGGCGCGCGGACTGTCCTGGCTGAGCAGTTGCAGACTGGCCACGGCCACCAGCAACAGGCTCAGGGCGCTGAGCAGGCGACCGCGCAGGGGCGGCAAAGGCGCGTTCAGGGCGGCCAGCAGGGGCCTGCGCAGGACCAGGCTGAGGATCACCGCCGCCAGGGCCAGCAGGCTCATCAGCAGGCCGATGGGATAGGACTCGAGGATGTTGTTCATGACCTCGTCGGAGTACACCAGGTAATCGACGGCGATGAAGTTGAAACGCACGCCGAACTCATCCCAGAACAACCATTCCGCCACGGCGGTGAAGAGCATGGCGAACAAGCTGATGCTGAACAGGCCCTGCATCAGCCAGCGCAAGCCGCGTCGGCGCCAAAGGCTTGCCGGGCACAGCAACAGGCCCAGCCCCAGGGGCAGGGCGGCGTAGGCCAGGAAACCCAGGTCATAGAGCAGGCCGACGCCGAACACGGGCAGCCAGCCGCTACCGGCTTCGTTGAGGTGGGTCAGCAGGAGGGTGCTGCGGGTCAGCAGGAAAATCGCCAGCCAGGTGCCGGTCAGTAGCAGTACCAGGCGCGCGGGCGCGGTCTTGAGAAGGTCCATCGAGGGGGTGTTCCTTGTGGGCAAAACGGTCCGCAGTCTGAGGTTGTCCCTGTAGTCAGGTTGTGAACCCTCGGTGAAAAACTCGTTAAGACATTGATTGGATAACAGCGCTGCGGCAGCGGTCAGACAAGGCTGGCGGCGAGTCGGACTTGGCCTTAAGCTGCGCGAGCCAAGACGGCCGTAACTGTGTAGGGAGAGAGTTCCGATGCGAATTCTACTGGTTGAAGACAACCGCGATATTCTCGCCAACCTGGCTGACTACCTGGGGCTCAAGGGCTACACCGTGGACTGCGCCCAGGATGGTCTGTCCGGGCTGCACCTGGCGGCCACCGAGCATTACGACCTGATCGTGCTCGATATCATGCTGCCGGGAATCGATGGCTACACCTTGTGCAAGCGCCTGCGTGAAGATGCCCGGCGCGACACCCCGGTGATCATGCTCACCGCCCGCGACCAGCTGGATGATCGGCTGCAGGGCTTCAAGTCCGGCGCAGACGACTACCTGCTCAAGCCTTTTGCCCTCTCGGAACTGGCGGCGCGAATCGAGGCGGTGATGCGCCGTACTCAGGGCGGTGGTCGCCGTGCGTTGCAGGTGGGCGATCTCAACTATGACCTCGACACCCTCGAAGTCACCCGCGAAGGGCGTCTGCTCAAGCTCAACCCGGTGGGCCTTAAGCTGTTGGCGGTGTTGATGCAGAAGAGCCCCCATGTGTTGCGCCGGGAGATTCTCGAAGAAGCCCTGTGGGGCGACGATTGCCCGGACAGCGACAGCCTGCGTAGCCACGTTCATCAACTGCGCCAGGTGATCGACAAGCCATTTGCCAAGCCGCTGCTGCACACCGTGCATGGTGTCGGTTACCGGCTGGCCGAGGGCCGTGATGGAGTTTAAGCAAAGCCTTGCCCAGCGCATCATCATCGCCTTTGCCTTGATGAGCGCATTGGTGGCAGGGGCATTCGCCATGGGCATCGTGGCGACCGTGCATCTGGTGGAGGAGAAGCTCATCTCCGCCGGCCTGGGGGGCGACCTGCAACGCCTGTTGCTGATGGACGACGTCAACGATTGGCGGCATCGTCCCGAGCCCGACCAACTGTTCTACTACAGCGGCGGTCGCGGCGATTTCGAGTTGCCCAAGGACTTGCGCCATCTGGATCCGGGCTTCCATGAAGTGTTCCGCGAGCAGCTGTCCTACCACGCCATGGTCGAAGTGGTGGATGGCCGGCGTTACGTGCTGCTGCAGGACCAGAGCGATTTCGAAGAGCGCGAGCGGGTGCTGTTCGCCGTGGTGCTGGTGGGCTTCGTCCTGAGCCTGGCGCTGGCGGTGTTCCTGGGCTGGATCCTGGCGCGCCGGGTGATGGCGCCCGTCGTGCGCCTGGCCCGTCAGGTACGGCATCGAGATCAGTTACTGGGGTTGGCGCCGCCGTTGGCGCCGGATTATGCCGCGGATGAGGTGGGCGAGTTGGCCATCGCCTTCGACGCCACCCTGGGGCGCTTGCGTCAGGCCTTGAGCCGCGAGCGGCTGTTCACCAGTGATGTCAGCCATGAACTGCGCACGCCGTTGATGGTGTTGGCCACCTCCTGTGAGCTGCTCCTGGAGAACCCCGGGCTGGACCTGCGCGGACGGGCTCAGGTGGAACGGATTGCCCGGGCCTGCGAGGAGATGCGCGAACTGGTGCAGACCTTCCTGATGCTCGCGCGTGCCCAGCGAGAAGACGCCGGCATGGCGCCGCAACTGACCCTGACGCAAGCGGCCACCGATCTGATCGGCCTGTGGCGCGAGTCCATCGAGGGCAAAGGCATCGAGTTGATCTTCGAACCCGGCCAGCCCGGCGACACTCGCTACAACGCCACCTTCCTGCATGCGGTGATGGGCAATCTTCTGCGCAACGCCTTGCACTACACCGAGCAGGGCTTTATTCGCCTGAGCCTTGAGCCGGGCGGGTTTGTGGTGGAAGACAGCGGCGTGGGCATTCCCGAAGAGAAGCGCGAGGCGATGTTCCAGCCCTTCGTGCGCGGCGATGAAAAGCGTGGTGAAGGCTTGGGCTTGGGCTTGTCCCTGGTGCAACGCATCTGCGAGAACCAGGGCTGGAGTGTCAGCCTCACCACCATGATCCCCAATGGCTGTCGTTTTCACGTGCAGCTGCAACCAGCCAAGAGCTGAGTTTCCTGATCCGGCCCTGTTATGCAGGGCCGGTCACTTGTCGTTTTTTGTTCCTCTGTGGCCCTAGGCCATTGCCGGCAGCCTGTAAAAATCTGAAATATCTTCCTGTCGGACGGTACGAAGTTTTCACAAAGGGATGACCTGTCGCTGACATGCCGCTGCCTAAGGTGGCGCCATCAGCTACAGGAGACCTTGATGATGGCCAAGCCGATCAGGCTGGAATTTTCCGACAAGTACGATGCCCAACACGCCGAGCAATACCTGCAGAAGCATCAGGATGGCCTGGCCCGTCGTTTGTCCCATTGGCGCGATGAACAACTGGCCCGCGCGGCCCTGGCCGCTGCCGGCGAGCCGGGGCTGGTGCTGGACCTGCCTTGTGGCGCTGGCCGCTTCTGGCCGTTGCTGGCGCAGAAGGCCAACCGGGTCATCATTGGCGCGGACAATTCATCGGCTATGCTGAGCACCGCCATGGCGGCGCAGCCTGCCGACGTGGTGAGACGGGTACGGCCTTTGCAAACGTCCGCCTTTGCCATTGATTTGCCGGACAACGCCGTGGACTGCATTTTTTCCATGCGGCTGTTGCACCATGTGGGCCAGGCCGAGCATCGGCTGGCGTTGTTGCGGGAGTTCCAGCGCGTGACCCGCGACAGCGTGATCATCTCGCTGTGGGTTGACGGCAATTTCAAGGCCTGGAAGCGCAAGCGCCTGGAGCGCAAGCGGTTGTCCGCAATGGGGCCGGAGACTTACCAGAATCGTTTCGTGTTACCGGCGGCCACCGTCGAAAAAGAGTTCAGGCAAGCCGGTTTTCGTGTCCAGGAGCACCTGGATTTTGTTCCGCTCTACGCCATGTGGCGAGTGTACGTATTACGAAAGAGGTAACGGATGGTTGTTGAATCTGCTTCGCAAATGGATGCTGCGCCCTCGGATCGCTTCGAGTACTTCTGGAACAGACAAGGTGAATGGGTCGAGGAACCCAATCAGCGTCGAGGCGGTGAAAGCGGTGTGCAGCGCATTGTGAGCAGCAGCGGGCGTCTGCTCTATGCCAAGCGCCAGATCGGGCACATTTATCGAAGCGTGCTGCACCCTTTCGGGCGACCGACCGTCTTGCGCGAACTCGCCGCGTTGCAAGGCCTGCGGGTGCTCGATGTGGGGGTTCCGGAACTGGTGTTCTGTGGTGCTCGGCGCGATCCGCAGAATCGCTGGCAGGCCCTGCTGGTGACCGCGGCGCTCGATGGCTTTGTGGAAATCGACAACTGGTACGCCGCCGGTGAGCGTGAGCGCCATGGTGAAGTGTTCCATGAGCGTTTGCTGGAGGCCCTGGCGGTGACCCTGGCGCGCATGCACAAGGGGCGCTGGCAACATGGCTGCCTGTACGCCAAGCATATTTTCGTGCGTGTGGAAGGCGAGGGCGAGCAGGCCCGGCCACAGATCGCTTTGCTGGATTTCGAGAAGTGCCGGCAGCGCCTGAGCAGTCAACGAGCAGCAGCCCACGACCTCAAGCAACTGCGCCGCCATTCGTCGTGGAACGACACGGATTGGCAAAAGCTCTACTACTTTTACAAAACGGCGTTTGGCAGCTCCATCAAAGGTTTATAGCTATGAAGCTAGAAATTGCACGAGGTGTTTTCCTGGCAGGAGCCTTGGCAGTTGCTTCCTTGGCCCTGGTTGTCTGGGAGCAGCCGCGAACGCAGGTGCTCAGTGCCGCTCAAGGGGAACATTGTCCTTTGCCGCGGGTTGCCAAATCGACAACCGCCGCGCGGCCCGATCATGAGCTGCTGTTGTTCATGTTCGGCATGAGCCAGGGCTTGAAACCCCAGAGCTGAACCTATTCTCCTGCCCAACCAAAGGCCTCGCCATGCGAGGCCTTTGGCATGTCTGGGGCTCGGGCATTGGCGCTGCCCGCTGCCCGGAGGCTGTTCAGACCAGATGCAAATGGTTGTCCCAGAGCCCGGCGGGCAGTTCCAGGGGCTTGGCCACAATCTGCTGCTGACGACAGTCATAGAAGCGGCAGCGGCCTTGGCCCGAGGTCACCACGAAGCCGTCGGCCACGGCACCGACCCCGGCGCAGTCCGGCAGAGGCGCATCGACCCGCACCGCGCCAGTGTCCAGATCCCAGATGAAGAAGCGGTTGCCCCGCGGGGCGGTCAGGGCCACCAGTCGCAAGTCGCTGTGGACGGCAACGCTGGCGGTGTAGTGCCCCATGGCCTGTAGCTGCTGCTCGGGGACCGGGAAAGGCGCAAAGGGCTGGCCCGGGCGCTTGATCGCCAACAGCTCCGAGGATTCGTGGGCGGCGCCCATGAACTGCTGGCCGGTGACGATGGTGCCGTCGCTGGCGATGCCCATGTGACGCACGCTGTTCATCTGCTGGGCCAGGGTTTCCTTGCTCAGCAGGGTGCCGTCACGCTGCATCAGCACCAGGCTCGGCTCCATGGCGTCGAGGTTCATCTCCACCCGGCTTTCGGCTTCGGTGCGGATACCGCCGTTGGCCACCACCAGGGTTTCGCCGTCGGGCATCCAGGACACTTGATGCGGGCCGATGCCATGGGTGGACAACTCGCCGCTGTGCACCAGGCGTTCGCCTTCAAAGCGGTAGACCCCCAGCAGGCCGCGCCCCGGATCACGGGTGTCGTTCTCGGTGGCATACAGCCACTGGCCGTCCTTGTGGATCACTGCGTGGCCGTAGAAATGCCGGTCAGGCTGCGAGCTCAGGGTTTGCAGCAGGCTGCCGTCCCGCAGGTCGATCAGGTAGCTCTCGGTGCCCGGACGCCGGGCCACGAACAGCGCGATCGGCAGTTGCGGGTGATTGATGATGTCGTGGCAACGCTGGCCGACCTGGGTAGCAAACACCTGTTTACCGTCCAGCTGATAACCGACGGCGTAATGCTTGCCGTCACCATCATCCCTGGCCGACAGCAGCAGGGGCTGCTTGTCCTTTTGCTTGAACAGCGTCCAGCCGCCCAAGGTCACCGCACTGAGCAGCAGGCTGCCCAGTGCCAAAGCCTGACGTCGCAGCATCATCAGTCACCGTCGTTGGCGTTGAAGCCCAGTTGGATGCCCAGCGCCTTGGCCAGTTCGCCTTCGTGCAGGCGGTGGACCACGTTGAGGCTGTCGTACAGATCGTTGAGCTGCTGGCGCCCGGCGTCGTCATTGAGCATTTCAGTGAGCGAGCGCTGGGTGCTGGCAAAGAGTTTCAGCGAGGCGGCGTAGGCGGCGTCGATCTTCTCGGCCAACGGCTTCTGGTCGGCCGGCAACAGGCCACGCAGGCCCTTGTTGTCGACCCCGGCCCAGACGGTCTGGGCGGCGCTGAGGCTGGCTTCCAGGCCCTGCAGGGACGACTGGCTGCGCCAGGCGTCGGCCTGGAACGGCTGGGGGATGCCCTTGGTCTGGCGGCCCATGGGCGTACCGAGTTTCTTCTTCAGGGTATCCAGAGCGGTGACCTGAACCCGCAGCAGGTCGGCGATGGCCTCGTGGGAATCGGCGTAGCGCTGGTTGGGGAACTTGCTCATCTGCGCGAGCATGCCGTCGTTGGTGTTCCAGCTCGACAGGATCTCTTCGGCCAGTTGCTTCTGGCGTTCACCGATGGCGGTCAGCAATGGGCAGTAGCGGGCTTTCTGCGCGCTGTCGGCCATGTCGATCTTGCTGTCGAAGAGGATGTATTCGTAGGCCGACAGGCCTTGTACCACCACGCTGGACTTGGCCAGGGCCGCGGCATCGATCTGCGGGGTGGCGCTGACCAGTTGCTCGACCTGACGGCCCACCAGGTTCTTCTTGTCCGGCCAGAACTGCACCTGCCAGGAGCGGTTGCCCTCGGCCAGCGGACCGATCAGCAAGGGCTGCAGCTCGGCCCAGGCCTTTTGCGCGTGGAGGAAGTCGGCCCGGGCGGTGTCCAGGCTTTCCTTGCCTTCACAGAAGGCCAGGGCGCTGATGGCCAACTGGCGGTCGGCATCGACCCAGCGGCTGTAGGTCGGCAGGATGACCTGCTTGGCGATGGCCGCCGAGGTCACGGCTTGTGGGTCCTGGGGCGCGCAGGCGCCCAGAGCGAGTGCAGCCAGGCTGGTGAACAGCAGTTTGGGGCGGAACATGTTCGGGCTCCCTTTATTGTGGAGAAAGCAGTTGAGTCGAGCGTTATAGAGAATTCAGGAAGGCCAGCAGCGCGGCGCGCTGCTCGGCGTTGAACGCGAGCACCTGTTGTTTTGCGCCTTCGGCCTCGCCGCCATGCCAGAGCACCGCTTCCATCAGGTTGCGGGCACGGCCGTCATGCAGGAACTGGGTGTGGCCACTGACGGTTTCCGTCAGGCCAATGCCCCACAGGGGGGCGGTGCGCCAGTCGCGGCCACCGGCCTTGAACTCCGTGCGGTGGTCGGCCAGGCCTTCACCCATGTCATGCAGCAGCAGGTCGCTGTAGGGGCGTATGACCTGGTTGGCCAATTCGGGTTCGGCGGCATCGGCCGCCGTGGTGAAACTGGGGGTGTGGCAGGACTGGCAACCGGCCTGGAAGAACAGGTTCTTGCCCGCCAGGACCTGGGGCGAGTCGACGTCGCGGCGCGCCGGTACCGCCAGGTTGCGGGTATAGAACAGCACCAGGCGCAGGATGTTGTCACTGACCTCCGGCTCGCCGTCCGGGCCATTGCCGTTGGGCGCCTGCTTGCACGCGGTTTGCGCCTCGGTGCAGTCGTCGAAGGGCCGCAGGCTTGTGGTCAGGCCCATGTCGCCGGAAAACGCGTGAACATTTTGTTGATTGAGATTGGGTTGTCCGGCTTTCCAGCCAAAGCGCCCGAGCACGGTCTTTTGCTGAGCGTCATCCCAGACCCAGTTGGGCCGTCCGGCAATCCGGTTGTTGCCGGTGGCGGGCTGAGCGTTGGCCAGGATCGCCGCTTCGGGAATGGCTTCCAGCAGCCCCAGGCCGACCATCGGTGGCGCGACCCGGGCTGAAAAAGCGGTGTCCGGATGCATCGGGCCGTAACCCAGGTCGGTGATCTGCAGCCTGGGCTTGCGCAACTCCACCAGGCTGCCGTCCTTGAACCGTACCGGCACGCTGTCGTAATCGACCCGGACCCGGCCTTCGGGAGCGACGCCGGGAATCGCCATGTCCTGCAACTGGCCGCCGTACACCGGTTCCGGCACCACGCCGAGCTGTTCGATGACCTTGGCGTAGGCCGGGGCATCCGGGATCGACAGGCGCACCAGCATGGACACTGCGTTCAGGGCATCCGGCGCGGGCGGATGGCCGCGGCCGTCCTTGACGTGGCAGTTCTGGCAGGCGTTGGTGTTGAACAGCGGACCCAGGCCGTCGCGGGCGGTGGTGGTGGAGGGGGCGATGACCCAGGGGTTGCGGAAGAAACTGTTGCCCACGCTGAAGTCCAGGCGCCGGGTCGCTGGCAGATTGGCCGAAGGCAGGGAAAACGCGTTGCGATCCGCCTTGTTGACCGTGGTGGCGCCGCCGGCGCGGGCTTCACCCGGTTCGGCCTGGGTAAAGCGTGGAGCGTCATCGCAGGCACTCAGGCCCAGGGCCATGGTCAGAGCGAACCAGCGAAGCAGCGACGAGGGCATCGGACATCCTGCAAGACGAGCAAAACAAGGGCGCAAAGTCTAACAGGCTGCTGAAGTTTGAATAAGAGGAATTATCGTTTGGTTTGACCCAGGACAAGCTTGCCGAGGGACGGCTCACCCACGCCGTTGGAACCGCGCAGCGACAAAAAAAGGCGACCCTAAGGTCGCCTTCTGCCTGCAGCGGCGCTGATCAGAACTCGTGATCGGCGTTGTCCGGGTTCAGGTCGCTGATGCCCAGCTTGCCGGCGGCCTGTTCGATCGAACCGGTCTGCTTGACCAGGGCGGCGATGGCGTCGCGCACGATCTGGTTGCCGGATTCGTTGCCGGCGGCGATCAGCTGGTCGTAGTGCTCACCCTTGTTGGCGTGGTCGACCATGACCTGGATCTTGGCTTCGGTAGCGGCCAGATCGGCTTTCAGGGCGGCGTCGGCGGCGGGGTCGGCCTTGGCCACCAGGGACGACAGGCTGGCGCCGGTCATCTTGGTGCCGTCGACACGGGTGTATTCGCCCAGGTAGACGTTGCGGATGCCCTTGGCGTCATAGAAGTGCGAGTTGTGGGTGTTGTCGCTGAAGCAATCCTGTTCGTCTTCAGGCGAGTTGGCCTCCAGGGACACTTTCATCCGCTCGCCGGCCAATTCGCCCAGGGACAGGCTGCCCATGCCGAAGAGCATTTTGCGCAAGCCGGTTTCGGCCGGTTCCGCTTCCAGGGTGGCGCGGTAGTTGTCGGCCACGTCCGGTTTCCAGTTGCCGACCATCTCTTCCAGGTCGTTGACCAGCAGTTGGGTCACGGCTTTCAGATAGGCGCGACGACGATCGTTGTGGCCACCGGTAGCACCTGCGCCTTCCAGATAGTCGGACGCCGGGCGCGCGCCGGCGCCTGGGCCGGTGCCGTTCAGATCCTGGCCCCAGAGCAGGAATTCGATGGCGTGGTAACCGGTGGCGACGTTGGCCTCGGCACCGCCCAGCTCGTTCAGGCTGGCCAGGGTTTCTGGGGTGATGTCCTTCACGTCGATCTTGTCTTCGCCGACCTGGATCTCGGTGTTGGCGATGATGTTGGCGGTGGCGCCGGGGTTGCCCAGGGCGTGTTCATAGCTCTTGTCGACGTAGTCGATCAGGCCTTCGTCCAGCGGCCAGGCGTTCACCTGACCTTCCCAGTCATCGATGATGGTGTTGCCGAAGCGGAACACTTCACTCTGCAGGTAAGGCACGCGAGCGGCCACCCAGGCAGCCTTGGCGGCCTTCAGGGTTTCGTCGTTGGGCTTGGCGAGGAAGGCGTCGATGGCGGTTTGCAGGGTTTTCGCGGTGGATTCGGCGTCGCTGTAAACGGCAAATACCATGTCGGCGTAATGCGCGACCACGGCCTTGGCTGCGGCTTCGTCGACCTTGCCGGCGGCGTCGTTGGCCGGGGTGGCAGTGCTGGCAGCCGGGGTCGGCGCTTGAGCGGCAGCCTTGTCGTCTTTGCCTTCGCCGCAGCCGGCGAGGGAAATAGCGATGGCCAACAGACTGGCGGTAGCCAGAGGCATACGAATCATGGCGAACATCCTGCTTCGAGAGGGGGAATGGACGGCGCGTGGGGCGCGCAAAACTGCGACATAATGCGAAAGATTTGCATTATGTGTAAAGGGTCGTGCCTGTAAATATTTCTTATTCAGCGCAGGATTGCGTCAGCCGGGGGGACCGGCGCAATGCCCGGTTCAGAGGATGGCCGCGTTACTGCGCTGCGCCTGTTTCAGGTAGGCACTCAGCTCCCGGGCCGGCAGGGGTTTGCTGTAGTGGTAGCCCTGACCTTCATGACAGCCTTCGGAGATGATGTAGGCCTCCTGTTCGGCGGTTTCCACGCCCTCGGCAATCACTTGCATGCCCAGGCTTTTGCCCAGTTGGATGATGGCGCGCACGATGGTGGCATCGTCGTCGTCATCCAGCAGGTCCTGCACGAAGCTCTTGTCGATCTTGATCTTGTCCAGGGGCAGGCTTTTCAGGTAGCTCAGGGACGAATAGCCGGTGCCGAAGTCGTCGATGGCGATCAGCGCCCCGGAGCGGCGCAGGCTCAGCAGGTGCTGGGCGGCGGTGCTGATGTCTTCCATCAGGCCGGTTTCGGTAACTTCCAGTTCCAGGCTGCGGGGCGGCAGGCGGTAGATCTGCAGCAGGTTGTTGACCACCCGTGGCAGTTCGGCGTGGTGCAGTTGCACCGTGGACAGGTTGACCGCCATGCGCAGGTCGGTGAACCCCATGTCGTGCCATTCCCGCAGTTGGCGACAGGCCTGGTCCAGTACCCATTCACCGATGGCGATGATGGTGCCGTTCTGTTCCGCCAGGGGGATGAACAGGTCCGGCGGCACCATGCCGTGCTCGGGGTGCTGCCAGCGGATCAGGGCCTCGACCCCCACTACCCGATGGTCGCGATAGCTGATCTGCGGTTGATAGACGAGGAAGAACTGTTCCCGGATCAGGGCTTCGCGCAGGTCTTTTTCCAGTTCCCGGCGCCGGCGCATCTCGCTGTCGACGCTGGCGATGTAGAACTGATAACGGTTGCGTGAGCGGCTTTTGGCCAGGGTCATGGTCTGTTCGGCTTTCTGCAGGAGTTTTTCCGTGCTGTCGCCGTCTTCCGGGAACAGGGTGATGCCGATGGTGGCGCGCAGGCGGATTTCCTGATGATCGAGAGCAAAGGTGGCTTCCAGGTCGTCGAGGATGCTTTGCGCCAGTTCCGCCGCTTCGTAGGGCTGTTCGATATCGGCCTGGACCAGGGCGAACTGGTCGCCGCCCAAACGCGCCAGGGCACCGAGACGGCCGCTGTGGCCACGCAGGCGGTCGGCCAGGGCCAGCAGCAACTGGTCACCGGTCTGGTAACTGAACTGTTCGTTGATGCCCTTGAAGTCGTCCAGACCGACACACAGCACGGCGACCCTGCGTTGCAGGCGGCCGGCGTCTACCAGGATCTTGTCCAGCTGCTGTTGCAGTTGCTGGCGATTGGGCAGGCCGGTGAGGAAGTCGTATTGGGACATGCGCAGCAGGCTGTTTTCCGCCTCGTGGCGCAAATGGGTGTTGCGCTCGATGGAGGCCAGCAACTGGTTGGCGGTGTTGATCCAGATCCCCAGTTCGTTCTTTTCGTGGCCCTTGAGCAGGGGCAACTGGTGTTCACTGGGGCGGTCGGGGTTGATGTTGGTCAGGTGCTCGATGATCCGTGACAACGGCTTGGTCAACAGGCAGTGATAGACCAGGTACAGCACCAGGCCCATGGCCAGGGCGCGCAGGACCCCTGAGACAAAGATGATCACCGAGCTGATGATGAAATCCTGGCCATAGGTGGCGGTGTCGAGGGTAATGCTCAGGTCGCCGTAATACTCGCTGTAGGGCCCGCGGCCAACCAGTTGGGTGGTGAAGGTGCGTTCCTGGCCAAGGATCAGGTCCGTGAGCCAGCGACTGGGGGAATGCTGCAGCTCGCGGGATTTCTCCGCCAGCATGGTTTCGTTGGGGTGGCCGATGGACGCCATGCGCACCGCGTCATCCTGGAACAGGCCTTCAATGACTTGCATGCCCATTTCTCGATCCAGGCTGTAGACCGCCTGTGTCGATGGGTCGCGAAACATGTCGAGAATGCGCTGGGCATCGTTCGCGACCGCCTGCCGGGTCTTGTAGGCGTCGAAGACGATCTGGGCGCAGCTCAGAACCACGCCGACGATGAGTGCCGACAGCAGCACAACCCGGAGCAACTTCACCGACAAGCTGTTTTTGAGTTCCAGCTTCAAAGGGCTATTCCTTGTTCCGTGCGTGTAGCGTCAAGTTGCCGTGAGTATTGGCAATCCCGTGATAGCCGTCAAAGTGACATCAGCGCCGAAAACGGGACGTCTGCGGGCCAGGCCCGGGTGATCAGATTCAGGATTGCTCTAGCTGTGGATAGTGTGTCGGTAGCGACGCCTTGCAACTTGAGGGGCGGCGTTGTTTTTTACATCAGATGAATCTTAGCGCCTCGGCTGGGCGGGACAAGATGCCAGCTTTGTCCAAGGCAAAAAAAACCCGGCCAGGCCGGGTTTTTTGCACTGCAAACGGACTTAAGCGACGAAGTTCTTGCCTTCGAACTGCTCAGCCACGAATTTCCAGTTGACCAGGTTCCAGAACGCCTCGACGTACTTAGGACGAACGTTGCGGTAGTCGATGTAGTAGGCGTGTTCCCAGACGTCGCAGGTCAGCAGCGGGGTGTCGCCGCTGGTCAGCGGGTTGCCGGCGCCGATGGTGCTGGCCAGGGCCAGGGAACCGTCAGCCTTCTTCACCAGCCAGCCCCAGCCGGAACCGAAGGTGCCAACCGAAGTCTTGGTGAATTCTTCTTTGAACTTGTCGAACGAACCGAATGCCGCGTTGATGGCTTCGGCCAGTGCGCCGGTAGGTTGGCCGCCGGCGTTTGGCGCCAGGCAGTTCCAGTAGAAAGTGTGGTTCCAGACCTGGGCTGCGTTGTTGAAGATGCCGCCCGAAGAGGTTTTGACGATCTCTTCCAGAGTCTTGCCTTCGAACTCGGTGCCTGGCACCAGGTTGTTCAGGTTCACGACATAGGTGTTGTGGTGCTTGTCGTGGTGGTATTCCAGGGTTTCCTTGGAAATGTGCGGCTGCAGGGCGTCGTGTGCATAGGGCAGCGGCGGCAATTCGAAAGCCATGATGATTCTCCTAATCAGGTCAGTTGCGGTGAGCGCAAGGCCGATCACGGGCGGCCGGACATGCGCCGGGGAGTTTGTACTCTTTGCGGCGCAGGGATCGGATCATAGCACCGGGGGTGCGGCTTAACCACGCAACAACTGTGTGGGATAGAGGTTCCAGAGCCTTTTGGAATAAGTCACGCAGCGCTGATCAGCTGCAACGCCACGCTGAACATCATCACCGCCACCAGCAGGTCGAGAATCCTCCAGGTGCTCGGTCGGGCGAGCCAGGGAGCCAGCCAGGCGGCGCCCAGGGCCAGGGTGAAGAACCACAACAGCGAAGCACTCGCAGCGCCGACCACATAGGCGCCCGGTTCGGTCTGCTGAGCCCCCAGCGAGCCGATCAGCAGCACGGTGTCCAGGTACACGTGAGGGTTGAGCAGGGTCACCGCCAGGGCGCTGAGCATCACCGCCCGCAGGGAGCGCACGGTCTGGCCTTCGCCCTGTTGCAGGCTTTGCCTGGAGCAGGCCCGGCGCAGCGCCTGGGCTCCGTACCAGATCAGGAACGCCGCCCCGCCCCAGCGCGCCACGGCCAGCAGCATCGGACTCTGGGCGAGCACGGTGGCCAGGCCGAATACTCCGGCGGCCACCAGCAGGGCATCGCAGGTGACGCACAGTGCCGCCACCGGCAGGTGGTGCTCACGGCGCAGACTCTGGGCCAGGACGAAAGCGTTTTGCGTACCGATGGCCATGATCAGGCCGGCGGCCACCAACAGGCCGTTCACATAGCTTTGCCACATGTTCATTGCTCCTCGCCGGCGGCCAGTTGCTGCAGGACCTGCATGGCCCGCTGGGCATCTGCCTGACCGACAAACAGGTGATCGTGGTAGTAGCCGGCGATCACGTTGCAACTGATCCCGGCTCGGCCCAGCGCGCCGGCAAAGGCGGCCGTCAGGCCGACCGCCTGGAGTGCCGAATGCACATTGAGGGTGATCCAGGCCGCGACGTAATCGAAGACCAGCCCCAGGCGTTCGGCCTCCTGCCGCTGGATGATCACCGTCAGGCCTTCCTGTTCGCGAAAACTGCCCAGCACCTCGACGCCCTGCAGCAGGCTGTGGTCGGCGAGGGAACAGAACACGTATTCGCCGTCGTTGAGTTGCGGGCTCATGCTGCGCAGCAGGGTTGTGAGGGAAGTTTCACCGGCCATGAACAGAATCCTTTAACGAAGAGGTATTACCGAGGCTTTAGGCTGGCTATTTTCCGGTTGCATGCCGTATAAGAAAAACCAATATTGCTGATCACTCATTAGGAAAACTGATGTTTGACTACAAGCTGCTTTCCGCCCTGGCTGCGGTGATCGAACAGGCAGGCTTCGAACGGGCGGCCCAGGTGCTGGGGTTGTCGCAGTCGGCGATTTCCCAGCGCATCAAACTGCTGGAGGCCCGGGTCGGGCAGCCGGTGCTGGTGCGGGCGACACCGCCGGCGCCCACGGAAATCGGCCGGCGCCTGCTCAACCATGTGCAACAAGTGCGTCTGTTGGAGCGGGACCTGCAAAGCCTGGTGCCAGCCCTGGATGAAGAAGGGCTGCCGGAGCGCTTGCGCATCGCCCTCAATGCCGACAGCCTGGCCACCTGGTGGGCCCAGGCCGTGGGGGACTTCTGCGCCGAGCATCGCCTGCTGCTGGACCTGGTGGTGGAGGACCAGACCGTGGGCCTCAAGCGCATGCGGGCCGGGGAAGTGGCCGCCTGTGTCTGCGCCAGCGAGCGTCCAGTGGCGGGGGCCCGCAGCCTGCTGTTGGGGGCCATGCGCTACCGGGCCCTGGCCAGCCCGGCATTTGTCGCGCGGCACTTCCCCCAGGGCGTGCGTGCCGAGCAACTGGCCCGGACCCCGGCGCTGGTGTTCGGTCCCGATGACTTCCTGCAGCATCGTTACCTCGCCTCCCTGGGCGTCAACGGCGGTTTCGAGCATCATCTGTGCCCGTCATCCGAAGGCTTCATCCGCCTCACCGAAGCCGGCCTGGGCTGGGGACTGGTGCCCGAGCTGCAGGTTCGCGAGCAACTGCAGCGCGGTTCGCTGGTGGAGCTTTTGCCGGATAAACCCATCGATGTGCCGTTGTACTGGCATCATTGGCGCAATGGCGGGCAGTTGCTCGGGTTGTTGACCGAACACCTGGCTCGTCTATCTGCACAATGGTTGGTGCCCTGGGAGCAGCCATGAGCGTCAAGCGACAGTCAATCCGCGGCTGTGCACTTGCAGCTTGTGGCTCGTGGCTTGTCCCTGCTTTTCTGTGGTTCGTCACTGCTTTTCTTAGGAATATTTCATGAAGATTCTGGTTACCGGCGCAAGCGGCTTCATCGGCGGGCGCTTTGCTCGCTTTGCCCTTGAGCAGGGCCTGGAAGTGCGGGTCAATGGCCGGCGTGCCGAAGCGGTGGAGCATCTGGTGCGCCGCGGCGCGGAGTTCATCCCGGGCGACCTGAGCGACGCCGATCTGGTCCGCGAGCTGTGCCGCGACGTTGATACCGTGGTGCATTGCGCCGGTGCCGTGGGCCTGTGGGGGCGCTATCAGGACTTCCATCTGGGCAATGTGCTGGTCACCGAGAACGTGGTCGAAGCCTGCCTCAAACAGCGGGTGCAACGCCTGGTGCACCTGTCTTCGCCGTCGGTCTATTTTGATGGTCGCGATCATCTGGGGCTGACCGAGGAGCAGGTGCCCAAGCGCTTCAAGCACCCGTATGCGGCCACCAAGTTCCTGGCCGAACAGAAGGTCTTCGGCGCCCAGGAGTTCGGCCTGGAGGTGATTGCGTTGCGCCCGCGCTTTGTTACTGGCGCCGGCGACATGAGCATCTTTCCGCGGCTGTTGAAGATGCAGCGCAAAGGCCGCCTGGCCATCGTCGGCAATGGCCTGAACAAGGTCGACTTCACCAGTGTGCACAACCTCAACGAGGCCCTGTTCAGCAGCCTGCAGGTCGGCGGCTCGGCCCTGGGCAAGGTCTACAACATCAGCAACGGCGCACCGGTGCCGCTGTGGGACGTGGTCAACTACGTGATGCGCCAGATGCAGGTGCCGCAAGTCACCCGCTATCGCTCCTTTGGCCTGGCCTACAGCGTCGCGGCGCTCAACGAGGGGTTCTGCAAGCTCTGGCCCGGACGCCCGGAGCCGACGCTGTCGCGCCTGGGCATGCAGGTCATGGACAAGAACTTCACCCTGGACATCAGTCGCGCCCGGCATTACCTGGGGTATGAGCCCAAGGTCAGTCTGTGGAGCGCCCTGGATGAGTTCTGTACCTGGTGGAAGGCTCAGGACATAAGCTGAAATCAAAGACTGAACCCCGCTTGCCCGGTCCGGTCCATTGGCCGGGCTGATTAGCGGTTTATACTCGCCCCACTCAGCCATCACCGCGGTCCATAAAGGTTGCCCCATGCGTAACGATGCACACGATGACTTCGATGACGTTCCAAGTCTGCGCGCCGATCCCCTCGACGACGATGTCTTCCCCACCACCCACGCTGCCCGCGAACGCACCACCGTGCATTCGCGCAGCACCCCGGTGGTCAAGGTCAAGGGGCCCAGCACCGGTCCTTTGTGGGCACTGGTCGGTGCGCTGTTCTTTGCCTTCATCGGTCTGGCCTGGTGGAGCTTTCAGCAGATCTCGCTGATGGAGCAGCAGCTGGTGGCGACCCAGGAAAGCTTCGCCAGGATCAGCGAAGAGGCGGCCGGACGCTTGCAGGACATTTCCGGGAAGGTGGTGGCCAGCCAGACCAATGTCACCACCGACAGCGAAGCGTTGAAGCTGCAGATCAAACAGTTGGAAAGCCGCTTGCAGGACCAGAGCCGACAGCAGCAGGGCGTGGCCGGCCAGGCCACCGACCTGGACAAGCGCCTGGCGCAGATGAGTGCCCAGACCAGCGAACAGCAGGCGGCCAACAGCCAGTTGCAGGCCCAGGTCAAAGCCCTGAGTGCTGAGCTGGCGAGCCTCAAGGGCGCCCAGAGCGATGCCGGCAAGCTCGATGCCCAGCTCAAGAGTCTGAACGCCGATCTGGCCGCGCTGAAAAAACAGGGCAACCCGAGCGCCGCCATCGAGCGCCTGGAACAGGAACTGGTGGTGCTCAAGAGCGAACAGGACAATCGTCCCGCCGCCGCGCAGAACGGCGCCAGCACTGCCGAGTTCGATGCCTTCCGTGGTCAGGTCACCCGCAACATCAATACCCTGCAAAGCCAGATCCAGAACCTGCAGCAGCAGATCAACAACCGTCCTTGAAGGCTCAGCCCCCCGCCTGTGGTGGCGGGGGAGGGCCAGCCAGGGTTTGCTGAATACTCGACCATATCCTGCCGCCGTCTACGCTCTTCACACGCCAACGGGAACGAGGAGCGAGCGATGAGGCGAGTGAAGAACACGAACTGGCTGGGATGGCTGCTTTGGCTCTGCATGGGGTCGCTGCAGGCGGCGGTACCGGCTGCCGATGATTCGGTGGCGGCCCGCGCCTTGCTGGAAAAGGCCCTGCGTTATTACCACGACCAGGGTGACAAGGCGTTCGCGGCGTTCAGTCGTCAAGGCGAGTTCGTCGATCGCGATCGTTATGTGTTCGTGGTCGATACCCGGGGCGTGATGCTGGCCAGTGGCGGTCCTTCGTCGGCGCTGATTGGCCGTGATGTCTCCGAGGTGCTGGGGCCGGACCTGCGCAAGGCGTTCAAGGACGCGCTGAAGACTCCCGAGGCCAATGGCATCCAGCAGGCCGAATACCGCTGGCAGAACTGGGCCGACGGCAAGATCGAGCGCAAGCATGTGTATTTCCAGCGTATCGGCGAGCGCATCCTGGCAGTGGGGTATTACCTGCCACGGGCCTCGGCCGACCAGGCCAAGGCCTTGCTGGAACGGGCGGCCATGGCCTTGGAGCGCGACCGCGCCGGCACCCTCAAAGCCATCAATGATCTGCGGGGCGGGTTTCTCGAAGACGATCTGTATGTGTTCGTGGTGGACCTCGACAGCCGGCGCTATCTGGCCCACGGCACCAACCTGCGGCTGCTCAACACCGATTTCGCCAAGATCAGGGATCCCGAGGGCAAGCCGGTGGGGGAACCGATCCTGGCGCTCATGGCTCGCCAGGACCAGGGGGAATACCAGTACCGCTGGAAGAATCCGGTGACCGGCAAGGTCGAGGACAAGCACGCCTATCTGCGCAAGGTGGGCCGGGTGCTGGTTGCGGTGGGCTACTACAGCCCCTGACTCCCGGTTGCGGGCCGCTGGCCGCCCTGGTCCGGCGGCTGGCGGCGGGTTGTCCCTCAGGCCTTGTCTTCACGCCCGCGCAACAGCCGGTTGGGCATGGCAATGGCTGCCGCCAGACCCAGCAGGGAAACCCCGGCACTGACCAGCAGCAGATGGCGGAAGGTCAGCAACAGTTCGTTGCGCAAGGCCTCCCGCGCGGGACCGGGGGCGGCATTCAGGCCGTCCAGCAGCGCGTTGCCGGATTGGCCTTCGCCCATCAGCCCGGCGCCGCTTAAATGGGCCAGGCTGGAATCCTGCAGCAAGGCCAGCAGCAGCGCCGACATCAGCGCCACCCCCACCGCACCGCCCAGGGCGCGAAACAGGTTGGTGGTGCTGGTGGCGACGCCGATGTCCCGCTGCTCCACCGAGTTCTGGCTGCCCACCAGGGAGGTGGGGAACTGCATGCCGCTGGCGATTCCGCAGAGCAACATGCACAGGCCGCTCGGCAGCAGCGCTTGGGGCGGCACCAGGGCCATGCCGAGAATCGCCAGCGGCATCAGCAGCGCGCCACCGAGGATCATGGGTTTATAGCGTCCGGTCACCGAGGTCAGGCGGCCGGCGCAGTAGGCGCCCATGGGCAGGCCCATGGCCAGGGGCAGCAGGTGCAGGGCGGCGCTGTCGGCCCCGGCCCCGGTGATGCTCTGAAAGCGCAGCGGCATCAGCACGATCAGCGAGATGGCCTGGAAGCTGGTGAAGAAGATCGTGCACCAGCACAGCAGCGCGTTGCGGTTGGCGAACAGGTGCATCGGCAGCAGGGGTTCCCGGGCCCGTCGTTCATGCCAGACGAACAGGGCCAGGACGATGACGGCGATGGCCAGCAGGTCGAGCACGTCGGCACTGCGCCAGGAATGGCCCTGGCCCACCTGCGTGATGCCCAGCAGCAGGGCGCTCAGGCCGATGATCAGCAGCACGGTGCCGAGGTAGTCGATGATCGGTTTGCGCTGGGGCACCGGCAACCCTACCAGGGTGCGATGGGCCACCCACCAGGCGCCCAGGCCCAGGGGCAGGTTGATCAGAAACACCCAGCGCCATGAGAGAAACTCGGTCATGTAGCCGCCCAGCACCGGGCCGGCGACACTGGCCACCGCGTACATGCTGCTGAAGTAGCCTTGGTAGCGACCGCGCTCCCGGGGCGGGACTATGTCGCCGATGATCGCCTGGCTCACCGAGATCATGCCGCCGGCACCGATGCCCTGGAAGATCCGCGCCAGCACCAGTTGCTCCATGTTCTGTGCCAGGCCGCAGAACAGCGACGCCAGGGTGAACAGGCCCATGCCGAACAGCATCAGCCGTCGCCGGCCATAGAGATCGCCGAGCTTGCCGTAGATCGGCACGGCCACGGTCATTGCCACCATGTAGCCGGAGATGACCCAGGCCAGCAGGCTGACATCCTTGAACTGGGCGGAAATGGCCGGCATGGAGACAGCGACGATGGTCTGGTCCAGGGCGCCGAGAAAGATCGCCAGCATCAGGGCGATCAGCACGCTGCGGATGGCCGGTTTGGTCGGGACGGGTTGTTGGAGGTGAGTCACGAAAGAACCTGCGGGCGGTAATTGACCCGGTGCGGCAAGGCCGGCGGGGTTAGGCGCCAGTGTACTCGATAGGGAGCTATCGGATAGCTCCGCCAGCCTGGTGCCGGGAGATTTTCATGCAGGTTTTTCAACTCGGGGTGTCGCGCCAGACCATCTCGTCTGCCGCGTTCCGGAAAAGCTTTGTGGCACTTGCTGATGCCAGGTAATGGGACGCATTCTGTATAGTGTCGGCCCTGTACCGGCAGCCTGAACCTTGACTGTACGAATGTTCATTTGTGTGTGCGGAGCTTGCATTTTTCCTGGGTGAACCTGTCAATTGACCGGTGGAACCTGGCGGTTACCCGAGCATTTCGCCGATCGGTGCAAATGTCCCCCCGATACTCTGAGGCCTGGACTGTAGTGATGAACAAGCCTGCCCTTGCGCCCATTCCCGTGTTCAAACTCTATGGCGAAAGCCTGGGCTGGCCGACCCCGGACCTGCTTCATTGCGAACCCATCAGCCAGCGCAGCCGCGAGCACCATTGGGAAATAAAACCCCATCGACACGCCGACCTCTGCCAGTTGCTGTTTATCAGTCGCGGGCAGGCGCAGTTGCAGGTCGAAGGGCAGCACAGGCTGCTGGACGAGCCGCTGGTCCAGGTGTTGCCACCGCTGTCGGTGCATGGCTTTCGTTTTTCCGAAGACATCGAAGGCTTTGTCGTGACCCTGGCGGCGCCGCTGGTCAGCCACTTGCAAGCTCAGTTGGGAGCCTCGGCAACCGCCCTGGCGAAGTCGGGCAGCTATCCGGCCGGGGAGGATACGCAATACCTGAACGGGCAGTTCGCCGCCCTGCAGAACGAATACCAGGGACAGCAACCTGCCCGGGAAATGCTCATGCATGCGCTGGTGAGCACGATCGTGGTCTGGATCGGGCGCCGGGCTCTGCAGTGCAGCAGTGCCAGCCAGCGTCCGCAGCGCGCCCGGGAATATTTCAATGGCTTCATTCAGTTGGTCGAGGCCCATTACCGCGAGCATCTGAAGGTCGAGGATCTGGCGCAGAAACTCGGTATCTCGGTGTCGCACCTCAATGGCACCTGCCGTGAGCTGGCCGGGCAACCGGCGCTGCAGATCATCCACCAGCGCCAGTTGCTGGAAGCCAAGCGCCTGCTGACCTACACCGGGATGACCATCTACGAGATCTCCGATGAGCTGGGGTTTTCCGACCCTACCAACTTCACCCGGCTGTTCCGGCGCCGCGAAGGCATCTCGCCCAAGGTGTTCCGCGACCGGCTCAAGGCCGATCAGGCCGGAGATGGCGTGGCGTCGCCACTCACCTGAGGGCGTTCAGGGTGGCGTTGTGGGGGATGCAGCGTTCCAGGTTGCAGCTGGCGTAGTTGCGCGGCTGCATGCGGGCCTGCTCGACGCGATAAGCCGCGGTACCGTAAAGCGCCAGGGTCACGGTGCAGGTCATGAAGATGGCCAGGTACCTTCTTGTCTTGACGTTCATGGCTAAAACCTCTGAACCAATACCCCCGTCATTTGAGGGGGTACTGTTATCAGCATAGGTCAGTTGCCGTTGCTTGCCAGACCGCTGGCCGGTCTGATTGGCGAGGTATTCAGCGGTTCGATCGTATGGCTAGAGCCCCACGTCCCAGAGCGGTTCCTGGGGGAATCTGAGGACCAGGAAGTCCAGCATGCTGCGCAGGGTGGCGGGCATGTGCTTGCGTGAGGCGTAGACCGCGTACATGTTCATCTTGCGCGGTTCTGCATGGGGCAGCAGGCGCACCAGCTCTGCGCGCTTGATGTACTCCCCGGCCTGGTAGCTGGGGAGCATGGCGATACCGGCGCCGGCCACGGTGGCGCGCAGCAGGGTGCTGGCTTCGTTGGCGCTGATGTTGCCCTGTACCGGTACTGACACCTGCTCGCCGTCCTGTTCGAAATGCCACAGGCTCTTGCCGAAGTAGGAGTGGGTCAGGCAGTTGTGCCGGCTCAGCTCTTCCACCCGTTGCGGTGCCGGGTGTTCGCGCAGATAGGCCGGGGACGCGCAGATCACCGAGCGGCAGACGGTCAGGCGGCGGGCGATCAGGTTCGGGTCCAGGTCGTTGCTGGTACGGATGGCCAGGTCGATGCGCTCATCCACCAGGTTCACCGTGCGGTCGAGCATCTGCAGGTCGATGCTCACGCCCGGATAGCGTTTGACGTAGTCGGCCATGGCATCGGCCAGTTGCGATTGGCCGAACGAGGTACTGACGCTGATGCGCAGCAGCCCGCGGGGCGCGTCATCAGGTTCGCCGACCGCCGCCTGCATGTCGTTGGACAACTCCAGCATCTGTCGGCAGCGGGGCAGGATCTCGCCGCCGGCGGCGGTCAGACTCAGCTTGCGCGTGGTGCGGTGCATCAACCGCGCGCCGACCCAGTCCTCCAGTTCCGCCAGATAGCGTGAAACCACCGGTCGCGACAGGTCCAGGTGGTCGGCGGCGGCCGATTGGCTGCCCAGGTCGACGACGGTGACGAAGACCCGCATTGCTTGGAGACGATCCATGATTTGCCCGCTTTCAGAAACAAACTATGTTCAAGCATCGCATTTTTTGTAACGAGACTGGCAACTAAGCTTGCTCCACTTCTCACCTGTCAATCGATGCCGGAGCTGCCTTCATGATCGGATTCACCTCACTCAAACGCCTGCTGCTGGCCACCGCCACCCTGGGTTTTGCCGCCCATGCCGCAGCCGCCGAGCCCAGCCTGCAACTGGATGTCTACAACCCGGGCGCCAATGCCATCTTCCCGGTGACCTCGGTGCTGGTCAGCGGCAAGAAGGACGCCATCCTGGTGGACGCCCAGTTCGGCAAGTCCCAGGCCCAGCAACTGGTGGAAAAGATTCGCGCCAGCGGCAAGCACCTGACCACCATCTACATCAGCCACGGTGACCCGGACTACTACTTCGGCCTCGACACCCTGACCGCCGCCTTCCCCGACGCCAAGGTCGTGGCTTCGCAGCCGACCGTGGATCACATCAAGGCCACGGTGGACGGCAAGCTGGCGTTCTGGGGCCCGAAAATGGGCGCTGACGTGCCGGCCAAGACCATCGTGCCCGGTGTGCTCAAGGGCCACAGCCTGACCCTGGAAGGGCAGAAGCTCGAAGTCATCGGCCTGGACGGCAAGCAGCCGGACCGCAGCTTTGTCTGGATTCCGTCGATCAAGGCGGTGGTCGGTGGCGTGGTGGTCGCGGAAAACATTCACGTGTGGATGGCCGATACCCAGACGCCACAGTCCCATACCGACTGGCTGAGCACCCTGAAGACCATCGAGGGCCTGCAACCCAAGACCGTGATCCCCGGGCACTTCCTGGGTGACAGCGCCCGTACCCTGGCCCCGGTGCACTTCACCGCGGACTACATCAAAGCCTTCGATGAAGAGACAGCCAAGGCCAAGGATTCTGCCGCACTGATCGCGGCCATGAAGAAGCGTTACCCGGACCTGGGCGAAGACAGCTCCCTGGAGCTGAGCGCCAAGGTCGCCAAGGGCGAAATGAAGTGGTGACACCGGTTTGACCCGCTCCCCTGTGGGGGCGGATGCCTCTGTACTCTCTTAGCCAACTGGAGACACATCATGAGCAACATCGCAATCATTGGCGCCACCGGCCGTGCCGGTAGCCAACTGCTGGAAGAAGCCCTGCGTCGCGGTCACAGCGTCACCGCCATCGCCCGTAGCACAGCGAAGATCGGCCAGCGTGCCGGCGTGGTCACCCGCGAAGTGGATGTGGCCGACAGTGCTGCGTTGCAGGCGGCAGTGGCCGGTCACGACGTGGTGATCAGTGCCGCGCATTTTTCCACCATCCCGGCCAATGCCATCATCGATCCGGTGAAAAAGGCCGGGGTCAAGCGTCTGCTGGTGGTGGGCGGTGCCGGTTCGCTGCTGTTGCCCGGCGGCGGCAAGGTCATCGACAGCCCGGGCTTCCCGGAGGAGTACAAGGCCGAGGCCAGCGCCGGTGGCGTGTACCTGGACACCTTGCGCAAGGAGCAGGATCTGGACTGGACCTTCCTTTCGCCATCGGCGGAGTTCGTCGAAGGTGAACGTACCGGGCACTTCCGCCTGGGCCAGGACGATCTCTTGGTGAGCGCCGAAGGCCGCAGCTGGATCAGCTTTGCCGACTACGCCATCGCCCTGCTCGATGAAGTGGAAAAACCGGCTCATCGCCGTCAGCGTTTCACCGTTGGTTACTGATTAGCGGCCGATTGCCCCGGCAGCCGCCTGCTCCAGGCGGCTAACGGGGTGTTGCACTCAGTGTCGAAGGCCCCACGCGGGCCTTTTTGCTGTCTACCGGCATCAGGTTTTCTGCTTCAGCGCTGTCGGGCCTGTTCCACCAGCCAGTCCAGCAGTTCCTGCAGGGCCGCCGAAGGCCCCGGACGCTCCGGGTACACCAGGTAATACGCCTGCCCCGTGGGCACCTTCAATTCAAAGGGCATGACCAGCCGCCCGGCACTCAGGTCATCGCCAATCAACGCCCAGTCGCCAATCGCCACGCCCGTGCCCTGGGACGCCACGGACATCGCCAGGTCCAGGGTTTCGAAGTGCTGGCCCTTGCCCAGGGTGTCCAGTGGCGTACCGGCGGCCTTGAGCCAGGTCTGCCAGTCCCGTTGGTCATGGGATGGGTGCAACAGCAGGTGCTGTTGCAGGTCGGCTGGGCTTTTGAGCGGTACCGGGCCTTCCAGCAGCGGCTGGGAGCAGACCGGGGTCAGCTGTTCATTGAACAGGTGCCGCGAGCCCAGGGTCGGGGGCGGCGGCGCGCCATACATCACCGCCGCGTCAAACGGCTCGCGGCCGAAATCCACCCCGTGGGCAATGGTCGTGGTCAGTTGCACCGGCACCTCGGGGCGCTCCTTCTGCCACTGCAGCAAGCGGGGCAGCAGCCAGCGCATCACACAGGTCGGGGCCTTGAGCCGCAGGTGGCGATTGCGCCCGCCGATCTCGTCCACCGCACCATTGATCAGTTCGAACACCTGCTGCACCCGCGGCAGCCATTCCCGGCCTTCGGCCGTGAGGCTCAGGCCGCGGGCCTGGCGCTGGAACAACGGATAACCCAGGTGGCTTTCCAGTCCGGCGATCTGCCGGCTCACGGCGCCTTGCGTGATGTGCAGTTGCTCGGCGGCGCGGGTGAAGTTGCAGCACTGGGCGGTGACCAGAAAAGTGTGCAGCGCGGGCAGGGGGGGAAGGCGTTTCATGGGGAGCCAAGGCATGACGTGGGGACATGGCTAGTATGACTTTTTATCCATTGTTGCGGCTACCGGCGCGCCGTTCCAATAGCCCTCTCCCGGCGCCCGGCAGTGGCGCCCGCCGGGTATCCAATCAACAAGAAGGGCGATGAGATGGCGACGTGCGGTGAAGTACTGGTCAAGTTACTCGAGGGCTATGGCGTCGAGCAGGTGTTCGGCATTCCGGGGGTGCATACGGTCGAGCTGTACCGCGGCCTGGCCCGTTCTTCCATCAAGCACGTCACCCCACGGCATGAACAGGGGGCCGGTTTCATGGCCGATGGCTACGCCCGCACCCGTGGCAAGCCCGGCGTGTGTTTCATCATCACCGGTCCCGGCATGACCAACATCACCACCGCCATGGGCCAGGCCTACGCCGACTCGATCCCGATGCTGGTGATCTCCAGCGTGCAGACCCGCAGCCAACTGGGCGGCGGACGCGGCAAGCTGCACGAGTTGCCCAACCAGAGTGCGCTGGTCAGTGGCGTGGCGGCGTTTTCCCATACCCTGATGAGCGCCGACGAGCTGCCGGCAGTGCTGGCCCGGGCCTTCGCCCTGTTCCAGGCCGGGCGTCCACGGCCGGTGCACATCGAGATTCCCCTCGATGTACTGGTCCAGGAAGCCGACCACTTGCTGGCTTGCGAGCCGGTGCAGATCGCCCGTGCCGGCGCCGCCCCGGCGGCCATCGCGCAGATGAGCCAGCTCTTGGCCAACGCCAAGCGGCCGTTGATTCTGGCCGGTGGTGGCGCCATTGACGCCGCAGAGGCCCTGACTCACCTGGCGGAACGGCTGCAAGCGCCGGTGGCCCTGACCATCAACGCCAAGGGCCTGCTGCCGTCGGCGCATCCGCTGCTGATCGGCTCCACCCAGTCGCTGGTGGCGACCCGGGCCCTGGTGGCGGAGGCCGACGTGGTGCTGGCCATCGGCACCGAACTGGCGGAAACCGACTATGACGTGACCTTCGCCGGTGGTTTTGAAATTCCCGGTGCCTTGCTGCGCATCGATATCGACCCCGACCAGACCGTGCGCAACTACCCGCCGAAAGTGGCATTGGTGGCCGACGCACAGATTGCAGCCCAAGCGCTGCTGGCAGAATTGTCGCGCCAGCCCTTGAGTGCCCGGAGCACCGATTGGGGCCCGGTTCGGGCTGCGGCCCTGCGCAGCGAACTCGAAGGCCTGTGGGACGCGCCGACCCGGGCCCAGACCCGGTTGCTGGAAACCGTGCTCGAGGAGTTGCCGGAGATCGTCGTGGTGGGCGATTCCACCCAGCCGGTGTACAGCGGCAACCTGACCTTCAACCCCGAGCAGCCACGACGCTGGTTCAATGCCTCCACCGGCTACGGCACCTTGGGTTATGCCTTGCCGGCGGCGATTGGTGCCTGGCTCGGCGGCGGCTCGCAGCCCAGCCAGCGCCGGCCGGTGGCCTGCCTGATCGGCGACGGTGGCTTGCAGTTCACGCTCGCGGAACTGGCCTGCGCGGTCGAGGCGCAGACCCCGATCATCGTCCTGCTGTGGAATAACCAGGGCTACGAAGAGATCAAGAAATACATGGTCAACCGCGCCATCGAGCCGGTGGGCGTCGACATCTACACCCCGGATTTCATCGCCGTGGCCAAGGGCCTGGGGTGCGCCGCCGAGCGCATCGACACCGCCGAGCAACTGCGTGCGGCATTGCGCGCGGCGGTGGATCGCCAGGGCCCGACCCTGATTGAAATCGACCAGAACCGCTGGACCCAGGGAGTCACGGCATGAGCGCGCAAGCGGTGTTGAACGGGCTGTACATCGACGGCCAATGGTCGGCGGGCGACGCGCTGTTGCAGGTCATCAGCCCCGTTACCGAGGCCCCGCTGGCGCAGGTGGCGGGGGGCGGTGCCGAGGCGGTGGATCAGGCATTGCAGGCCGCCACCCAAAGTTTCGCGCGCTGGTCGCAAAGCAGTGGGGCCGAGCGTGCCGCGGTGCTGCGCAGGATTGCCCGCGGCGTCGCCGAGCGCCGTGAGCGCCTGATGCACTTGCAGTCGAGCAACAACGGCAAGCCGCAGTTCGAAGCCGCGATGGACGTGGACGATGTGATTGCCACCTTCGACTATTACGCCGGGCTGGCCGAGGGGCTGGACCGGGCCCAGGACACCGAGGTGGCGCTGCCCAGCGCCGACTTCAGCGCCCGCTTGCGCCGCGAGCCCTGTGGCGTGGTCGGGCTGATCGTGCCGTGGAACTTCCCCATGGTCACCACCGCCTGGAAGCTCGCGCCCGCTCTGGCGGCGGGCTGTTGCGTGGTGCTCAAGCCTTCGGAAGTGACCCCGCTGGCGGAGCTGGAGCTGGCGGCGATCATTGCCGACAGCGGCTTGCCCGATGGCGTGTTCAACCTGGTGTGCGGCACCGGCCTGGCGGTGGGCGCGCCGTTGGCGGCGGACCCGCGCGTGGCGAAGATTTCCTTCACCGGCAGCAATGCGGTGGGGGTCCAGGTGATGCAGCGGGCGGCGGAAACCGTCAAGGGCGTGAGCCTGGAACTGGGCGGCAAGTCATCCTTGCTGGTGCTGGCCGATGCCGACCTGGACCTGGCGGTGGAGCTGGCCTGTGGCGGCGGTTTCTTCAATGCCGGGCAGATGTGCTCGGCCACCAGCCGGGTGTTGGTCGCCGACGAACTGGCCGATGAATTCCTCTTGCGGCTCAAGGCCCGGACCGAGGCTATTCGGGTGGGCGACCCGTGCGACCCGGAGGTGACCATGGGCCCGCTGGTCAACCAGGCGCAATACCGGCGCGTGCTGGCGCACATCGAGCGCGGCTTGAATGTCGGCGCCAGGCTGGTGTGTGGCGGCGGCCGTCCGGTGGGGTTGGCCCAGGGCTTTTTCATCCAGCCCACGGTGTTCACCGAAGTGCCGTTGGACAGCGCCCTGTGGCGCGAAGAGATCTTTGGCCCGGTGCTTTGCGTGCGCAGCTTCAGCCGCGAACAGGAGGCGATCGCCCTGGCCAACGACAGCGAGTTCGGCCTGGTGGCCAGCGTGGTGGGAGCGGACCTGGACAATGCCGAACGGGTCGCCAATGCCTTGCAGGCCGGCCTGGTATGGATCAACGCGCCCCAGGTGATCTTTCCCCAGACCGCCTGGGGCGGTTACAAGCAGAGCAGCATCGGCCGCGAACTGGGCCCCTGGGGCCTGCAGGCGTTCCAGGAACTCAAGCACGTCATCCGCGCCCTGTAGGCGCCGGCTTGCCGGCGAACCCGGGTTACCCGCCAACCCGCAGGCGCGCCATGTCCCGCAACGGCGGCGCGCCGAACAGCCGACTGTATTCGCGGCTGAACTGCGACGGGCTTTCATAGCCGACCCGGTAACCCGCCGCCGAAGCTTCCAGCCCTTCGGCCAGCATCAAGCGCCGGGCTTCCTGCAGGCGCAGCTGTTTCTGGTACTGCAACGGGCTCATGGCGGTCATGGCCTTGAAGCGGTGGTGCAGGGTCGACACGCTCAGGTTGACTTCCCGGGCCAGCTCATCGATGCGCAGTGGGTGGACGAAATTGCCGTTGAGCCACTTGATGGCCTGGTTGACCCGGTGCCCCTGGCTGTTGGCGGTGGCGATCTCATACAGGCGGTGGCCCTGGGGGCTGCGCAGCAGGCGATAGAGAATTTCCCGGCGCACCAGGGGCGCGAGCATGGCGATGTCTTTCGGGGTGTCCAGCAGGCGGGTCAGGCGCAGCACCGCGTCGAGCATCGCCGGGTCCAGGCGTTCCACGTACAGGCCGCGCCCGGTGGGCCGGGCAGGGACGCCGAGGGGGCCGGCATCGGCGATCAGCGCATTGATTTCGCCGGGGTCGATGTCCAGGCGCAGGGCCAGGATCGGCTCCTGCGGCGACACGATTGCCACCTTGCCGCTCAGCGGTACGGAAACCGAGACCACCAGGTAATTCAGAGGGTCGTAGTTGTAGCTTTCATCGGCCAGGCGCACTTCCTTGCGGCCCTGGGCCATGATGCACAGCGCCGGTTGCGCCAGCACCGAGCCGAAGTGATGGGAGGTGCTGTGGCGCGAGACGAACAGCGAGTCGATGGCGGTGGCGTAGCTGCCGTCTTCGGTGGTGTTGCGCGCGATGATCGCGGCCAGTTCCACGCGCTGGCGTTCCATCTCCGGAGCCAGGGGCGGCGGCAGGGTATCCAGTGATGACATGGGGCGCCTCGGGGTGTTTGCAGTCGGCACAGCTTAAGTTTGTGCAAGAGTCGCGGGTAGGCGAATCCTGCGTAAAACTTGCCTGATCCTGCTGCTTGCGCGCGGGATAGACAAGAGGCGCCGACGCCCGGGCGCGTCACTTGCTTGAAACGCCGCGGTAACGCTTTTGCCCCATGCCGCCGCCCAAGCGATGGAGAAAGCGGCTGGTCGCAGGATTGGGCAAATCAACGGCAGAAATCGACTAACGCGCGAAAGGGCCCGCCCCGTATCGTTGATCCTGTCGCAGCCCGTCCCCGGCTGCCTCGACAACACCCTGGGAGGGTCGCACATGTCCACGCATATTCCGGTCAGTCACATGGCCTTTGTCCGAGCCCGGGCCGGGCGTTCCAAGGAACTGGGTGCACGCTTGAGCAGCCTGATCGAACCGTCGCGCCAGGCCAGCGGTTGCCTGCACTTCGCCCTGCAGCATTCGCAGTGCGATGCCGACCTGTGGCTGGTGTCCGGTTTCTGGAGCAGCCAGCAGGCGATGACCGCCTATTTCAGCTCGCCGGCCATGGCGATCTTTGCCGAGCTGGTGCAGGACCTGGTGGTCAACAGCCTGGATTTTCATACCTTCAGTACGGTGTCGGCGCTGCAAGCCCATGGCGAATACCCCCAACTGCAGCGTGCACCGCTGCACAAGCTGGCCAGTTGAAGGTTTAGAATGGCCGACTTTTCATTGGCCAGGACTTGCAACATGGCACGCAAAGAGTTTGCACATTACGAAGCCGTTTCCGCGGTGGTTCCGGGGGAGGGCGGATACAGCGCCGCCATCGCCGTCAAAGCCCTCGGAGCATCGGGCGCCCCGCGCTTTCACAAAGTCCTGGATGAGCAGAGGTTCAAGACTGCCCATGACGCCGACCAGGCTGCCGCACAACAACTCGAACAGCTGGCCGACGTCGATCAGGACGGCGAATTGAGCTGGAAAGCCGACTGATTCGCCGCGCTACTTGACCGCCCCCGGGCGGTGCATCTTGAACAACGCTTCCGGCCCCAGCTGGAAGTAATCCGCCGGTCCGCCGCCGCGCAGAATCGGTTCTGCCGCGGCGGTGTCGTAGATCCCGTCCTTGAGCAGCCACTTGGCGATATGCACGGCGACCACCTCGCCGAGGATCAGCCAGCTCGGCACCAGCTCTTTGTCCGCCCGCTGCAATTGAATGATCTGGGTGACCTTGCACTCGAAGGACACCGGGCTCTCGGCGACCCGCGGCACACTGATGACCTTCGACGCCACGGGCGTCAGGCCGGCCAGGGCGAACTCGTCGACCTCGGGCGCAACCGCGGCGCAGCTCTGGTTCATCTGCTCGGCCAGTGGCCGGGTGGCCAGGTTCCAGGCGAATTCACCGGTGGCCTCGATGTTGTTCAGGCTGTCTTTGCGCCCGACGCTGGAGAACCCGATGATCGGCGGAATGTAGTTGAAGGCATTGAAGAAGCTGTAAGGCGCCAGGTTCAGCCGGCCTTGTGCATCCTGGGAAGAGATCCAGCCGATGGGGCGCGGGCCGACGATGGCATTGAACGGGTCATGGGGCAGACCGTGGCCCAGGGCGGGTTGGTAGAAGTGGATATCGTCGGACATGGCTCAAGGTTCCTGCTGTGGGGCGAGTGAAGGGCGCCATAGTGCAGTGCGCACTGCTCGAATTCCAGCGTTCCAAACCCCGGTTTAGGCCGCTGACGGGGGATGTTGGCGGAGCACAAAAGACTAAGCCCGGCCGAAGCCGGGCTGTGATGTCAGGTGAGTCGATCAGCTGATGGTGGCGGAACCGGTGCGATCGTAACCGTCGGCCGCGAAGGTGGCGGAACCGGTGCGATCGTAGCCATCGGCGGCGAAGGTGGCGGAACCGGTGCGGTCGTAGCCGTCTTCAGCGAGGGTGGCGGAACCGGTGCGATCGTAACCATCGGCGGCGAGGGTGGCGGAACCGGTGCGGTCGTAACCGTCGGCCGCGAAGGTGGCGGAACCGGTGCGGTCGTAGCCATCGGCAGCGAAGGTGGCGGAACCGGTGCGGTCGTAGCCATCGGCAGCGAGAGTGGCGGAACCGGTGCGGTCGTAACCGTCGGCAGCGAAGGTGTTGGCAGCCAGTACCGACAGGGTCAGGGCGAGGATCAGTTTGGTTTTCATGGCGGTGTCTCCGGGTTCGTTGAGGTGTTTGCGTTGGGCTTGATGTGAATCCTACTCCGATAGAGTTGATTAAAAAGCGCAAATAAATGCTTATTAAAATCGAATTTATCGATGTGTATAGGGGCGTCACTCACCGCCGATCAGCGCATTCAGGCCTCATTACAGATACGCACCAAGTCGCAACTTGGATTCAGTAGCAGCCTAAGGAGCCGGCATTAACTGACCGTTAATGGCTCAGTTCACGGGGCAGGAAAGGATTAAAAAAACCATCAACGGTTTTTTCATTCGGCCCCGACCTATTTTTCACCCCCGAGCCTTCAGCCTTCGCGCAGGTCTGCAACCCACGACAGGCCATTTTGAATGCGACCCTTGGAGCTCCTTGATCAATGAACAAACTTCCCCAGATCACCCTGGCCTTCTGGGTCATGAAAATCTGCGCGACAACCTTGGGGGAAACCGCCGGTGATCTGCTGTCGATGACCCTCAATGTCGGTTACGCCATCAGCTCGATGATCCTGATCAGCGTGTTCCTGCTGACCCTGGTCACCCAGCTGTGGTCCAAGACCTACAACCCGGTGCTGTACTGGATGGTGATTCTCTCCACCAGTACCGCCGGCACCACCCTGTCGGACTTCATGGACCGCACCTTGGGCCTGGGCTATGCCAGTGGCTCGCTGATCCTGATCGGGATGCTGCTGGCGATCTTCGCCGCCTGGCGCCTGAGTGGCGACTCGCTGAACGTCAACAGGATCCAGACCTTTCGCGGCGAACTGTTCTATTGGATGGCGATCCTGTTTTCCAACACCCTGGGCACCGCCCTGGGCGATTACCTGGCGGACGATTCGGGGCTGGGTTTTGCCGGCGGGGCGTTGCTGATCGGCTCGACCATTGCCGTGGTGGTCCTGCTCAAGTACCTCACCCGGCTCTCGTCGGTGCTGCTGTTCTGGGTGGCCTTCGTGCTGACCCGGCCGTTCGGCGCCACCCTGGGCGACTTCCTCACCAAGCCCCATGAAAAGGGCGGGCTGGATTTCGGCACCATCGGCTCGTCGGCGGTACTGGCGGGGATTCTGCTGGTGATGATTGTCGGCGCGGCCTGGGCCCAGAACCGCTACGCGCGCCAGGGCGCCGCCGAACTCTCCTGAGCCACACCCACTTTCTGTAGGCGCCGGCTGGCCGGCGAACGCCTCCCCACAGATCGCGAAAAAGCGCCCGGGCCTTGCACCCGGGCGCTGTGGTTTTCAGTCGGTCTCGATCCGCGAATGCTTGCGGGTGTCCTTCATGGTCGCGTAGACCAGCAGCGAACAGGCAATACAGGCCGTGACGTACCAGTAGTAGCCGGTTTCCATGCCGATGCTCTTGAACCACAGGGCGATGTATTCCGCGGTGCCGCCGAAGATCGACACGGTCAGTGCGTAGGGCAGGCCCACGCCCAGGGCGCGGATTTCCGTGGGGAACAGCTCGGCCTTGACCACTGCGTTGATCGAGGTATAGCCGCTGACGATGATCAGCGCCGCCATGATCAGGAAGAACGCGCCCCACCAGGTCTGGATGGTGTGCAGGGTGGTGAGGATCGGTACGGTGAACAGCGTGCCGAGGATGCCGAAGGCAATCAGGATCGGCCGCCGGCCGACCTTGTCCGAGAGCGCACCGATCACCGGCTGCAGGCACATGAACAGGAACAGGGTGGCGGCAGAAATGGTGGTGGAGTCGGAAATACTCATGCCGACGGTGTTCACCAGGTATTTCTGCATGTAGGTGGTGTAGGTGTAGAAGGCCAGGGTGCCGCCCATGGTCAGGCCGACCACGGTCAGCAGTTCCTTGGGATGACGCATCAGGGTGCGCATCAGGCTTTCTTTGGGCTTCTCTTTCTTCTTGGTGAAGGACTCGGTTTCTTCCATGCCGCGACGCAGGTACAGGGCCACCACCGCACACAGGGCGCCGATGCCGAACGGAATCCGCCAGCCCCAGGATTGCAGCTCCTCGGTGGTGAGGATGTTCTGCAGCACGATCAGTACCCCCAGGGCGATGAGCTGGCCGGAGATCAGGGTCACGTACTGGAAGCTGGAGAAGAAGCCGCGACGATCCTTGGTCGCCATCTCGCTGAGGTAGGTGGCCGAGGTGCCGTATTCGCCGCCCACCGACAGGCCCTGCATCAGGCGCGCCAGCACCAGCAGGATCGGGGCGCCGACGCCGATGGTTTCGTAACCCGGGGTCAGGGCGATGATCAGCGAGCCGAAGCACATCAGCAGCACCGAAGCCATCAAGGCGGCCTTGCGCCCCTTGCGGTCGGCGTACAGGCCCATCAGCCAGCCACCGATCGGGCGCATCAGGAAGCCCACGGCGAAGATCGCGGCGGTGTTCAGCAGTTGCGCGGTGGTGTCGCCCTTGGGGAAGAAGACCTTGGCGAAGTACAGCGAGAAGGCGGCGTAGACGTACCAGTCGTACCACTCGACCATGTTGCCCACGGAACCGCTGAAGATCGACTTCAGGCGGCTGGCGGTGGTCTTTTCGGTGGCGGATGCGGCCGCCGACCCGGCAGGCAGGGTATTAGAGATATCCATGACGGATCCTTCTATTCATTGTTTTTGTGGAGCGCGCGCAAGCGCAGCCTGCTGGGGCTATAGCAGGACCTGTGCCAGGGCCGGGAAGCCCGGAATACAAGGGTTTGGCGCAAATGATGAGCGGAAATCCGCCGATTGGCGGCGATCTCATGAGCGGAAATCTGCCAGGGGGGGCAGGGGCAAGCTTTAAGCTGCAAGCCGCAAGCTTGGCGTTTGGCTTGCCGCTTCTGCTGCCGTTGTCGCTTCAGCTGTCGTTGAGGAACATTTCCCGGGTCAGGCCGTGCCGCTGCATTTTTTCATTCAGGGTCCGGCGTGGCAGTTGCAGTTCGTTGAGCACGGCCTTGATCTCGCCCTTGTGGCGGGTCAGGGCGGCGCGCAGGCATTGGGCTTCGAAGGCTTCCTGCTGCGCGGCCAGGGATGGGCCGGTTTCAAGCACTTCGGCCTCCGGCTCCCCGAGGCCCAGCACCTGACGCTCGGCGGCGTTGGCCAGTTCGCGCACGTTGCCCGGCCAGTCGTGACTGAGCAGGCGGCTCAACTGGGCGCCACTCAAGGGCGCGACGCTGCGTCCCAGGCGCTCGGCGGCGGCCCGGGCGAAGTGCTCGTAGAGCTGTGGAATGTCTTCGCGGCGCTCGCGCAGGGGCGGCAGGCGCAGTTCGGCCACGGTCAGGCGATAGGCCAGGTCTTCGCGGAATCGTCCGGCCCGCGCTTCCTCCAGCAGGTCCGGTTTGGTGGCGGCGATCACCCGCAGGTCGACCTTGATGCTCTGGTTGGCCCCCAGGCGCTCCAGTTTCTGTTCCTGCAACACCCGCAGCAGCTTGACCTGCTGGGCCAGGGGCATGCTCTCGATCTCGTCGAGAAACAGCGTGCCGCCGTCGGCGTATTCCAGCTTGCCGATGCGTCGGCCCTGGGCGCCGGTGAACGCCCCGCTTTCATGGCCGAACAGTTCGGCCTCGAACAGCTGTTCGGGGATCGCTGCGCAGTTCAGGGCCACGAAGGGTTTGCCGGCCCGGGGGCCGAAGTCGTGCAGGCAGCGGGCAACCAGCTCTTTGCCGCTGCCGGTTTCGCCACGGATCAGCACATTGACTGGCAGGGCGGCCAGGTCCAGCACCTGGCGGCGCAGGGTCTGCAGGGCGCGGGACGCCCCGAGCAAGGTGGCATCGAGCTTGGCCCGGCTGTCGGCCTGGTGATGCAGGTGGCGGTTCTCCAGGACCAGGCGCCGCTTGTCCAGGGCCCGGCGCAGGCTGCTGAGCAGGGTATCGGGGCTGAAGGGTTTTTCCAGGAAGTCGTAGGCGCCGTCGCGCATGGCCTCGACCGCCATGGGCACATCACCGTGGCCGGTGAGCAGGATGATCGGCAGATCCGGGTCCAGGCGCTGGACCTGGGCCAGCAGCTCCAGGCCACTGATACCGGGCATGCGCACGTCGCTGAGGATCACCCCGGGAAAGTTCTGCGGCAATTGCGCCAGGCAGTCCTCGCCACGGCTGAACAGCTGGACGCTGAACCCCGAGAGGCTCAGCCACTGTTCGACGGCGGTGCGGATACTGGCCTCGTCATCCACCACGATCACCGAGTTCAGCATTGGATATGGGCCTCCAGGTCGATGGGCAGGCTCAGGGTGAACACTGCGCCCTGATCACGATTGGCGGCGCTCAAGCGTCCTCCCAGTTCATGGACGATGGCGTAGGACACCGCCAGACCCAGGCCCAGGCCGTCGCCCACCGGCTTGGTGGTGAAGAACGGGTCGAACACGCTCAGCAGGTGTTCTTCGGCGATCCCGCCGCCGCTGTCGGCGACCCGCAGTTGCCACAGCTGGTCCTCGGCTTCGAGGCTGATCTGCAGGTGTTTTTCGGGCTTGTTCTGCATGGCGTCGAGGGCGTTGCGCAGCAGGTTGATCAGCACCTGCTCCAGGCGGATGGCATCGCCGCGAACCCAGGCCGGGCGGGTCAGGTGCAGCTCGACCTGGATGTTGTCGGCACGCAGCCGGGTTTCCAGCAGCTGCAGCGACTGGTCCACCACCGCGGCCAGATCCAGGCGTTCGCGCAGGCCGCTGGGGCTCTTGCGGGCAAAGGTCTTGAGATGACTGGTGAGGGCGGCCATGCGCGTCAGCATGTCGTCCAGGGGCCGCAGGGCCTTGTAGGCCTCATCCACCCGACCGTGATCCAGCAGCAGCCGCAGGGTGGCGAGCTGCATGCGCTGGGCGGTCAGTGGCTGGTTGATTTCATGGGCCAGGGCCGCGGACATCTGCCCCAGGGCGGCCAGCTTGGCCGATTGCACCAGGCCTTCCTGGGCGGTGCGCAGGTCCCGGGTGCGTTCTTCCACCAGTTGTTCCAGCTCCTGGCGATTGCGCTGGCGGATTTTCCCCAGGCGCCAGCGCTGGCTGAGGAACAGCAACAGGAACACCAGGGTCAGCCAGGCGCCGGCGGCGGCGAGGCCGGCGTTGCGGCTTTCCTCGAAGGCGCTCGCCGGCTTGCGCAGCAGGTGCAGGGTCCAGCCTTCGGCGCTCAGCGGCAGGGATTCCCACAGGTAATTGGCAACGCCGTCGGGGCCGTCGACCCGGACCAGGCTGCTGTTGGCGTCAAACCGTTGCAGGGCCGTGTGTTGCAGCGGGGTCAGGGGTTGCTTGTCGTACTGGCGGGTCAGCCTGATGTCCGCCAGATCGCTTTCGGACAGCGGCTGTAACTGCCGATAGCGCCATCCGGGCTGGTTGGCGATAAAGATGATGCCTCGCGAGTCGCTGACCAGGAGGGTGTCATTGCCCTGGCTCCATTCATGCTCCAGCTCGGGAAACTCCAACTTGACCACCATGGCCCCGAGGAAGTCATCGTTGTCGGCCTTGACCGCGCTGGAGAGGAAATACCCGGGAATCCCGCTGGTCACGCCCACCGCGTAGAAACGTCCGCTGCCCTGGCTACGGGTCTGCTTGAAGTAGGGGCGGAAACCGTAGTTGTGGCCCACATAGCTGCTGGGCAACTGCCAGTTGCTGGCGGCCACGGCCAGGCCTTCGTGGTTGAGCAGTTCCAGGGTCGAGGAGCGGGCGGCGCCGTTGATCTTTTCCAGCTTGCGGTTCAGTGCATCCTGGGTCTGTGCCGTGACCGGGCCCTGCAGCGCCGCACGCAGTTCCGGGTCCAGGGCCAGCACCGCCGGCAGCGCGCGATAGCGCTCGATCAGGGTGTGCAGGGAGTTGGCGTAGAGTCCCAGCTGCTCGTTGGCGCGAGCCGCCTCTTCCACCAGTGCCAGGCGCTCGGCGTGGCGCATGGCCAGGCCGGCGCTGATTACGGTACCGGCGAGAATCACCAGGATGTAGAACGTCAAGCGTAGAGGGCGAGAGATCTGGGCCATGAGTCGGAGCAGGCTGCAATGGGGGCGGGAACGATAGCATGAGCGCCGGAGGTAACGTTGATCGCCGACAGTGTCGCGCAAGGGCGCGGCATAAAAAAAAGCGGCGGGCCGTTGTCTCAACAGCGCCGCCGCTTTGGCCAGACGAGAGAAGGGCTTACTGCACTTCTACCGCCAGGCTGTCACTGATCTTTTTCTGCCAGATGGCGGGACCGGTGATGTGGACCGACTCGCCTTTGCTGTCCACGGCGACAGTCACCGGCATGTCCTTGACCTCGAACTCGTAGATCGCTTCCATGCCCAGTTCGGCAAAGGCCAGGACCTTGGACTTCTTGATCGCCTGGGCCACCAGGTAGGCGGCGCCGCCGACGGCCATCAGGTACACGGCCTTGCTGTCCTTGATCGCGTCGATGGCGGTCGGGCCGCGCTCGGACTTGCCGATCATGCCCAGCAGGCCGGTCTGCTCGAGGATCTGCCGGGTGAACTTGTCCATCCGCGTGGCGGTGGTCGGACCGGCCGGGCCCACCACTTCGTCGCCTACCGGATCAACCGGGCCAACGTAGTAGATGAAGCGACCCTTGAGGTCCACCGGCAGGGTTTCGCCCTTGTTCAGCATCTCGACCATGCGCTTGTGCGCAGCGTCGCGGCCGGTGAGCATCTTGCCGTTGAGCAGCACGGTTTCGCCCGGTTTCCAGCTCTGTACTTCTTCCGGGGTCAGGGTGTCGAGGTTGACCCGACGCGCCGACGGACCGGCTTCCCAGACGATTTCCGGGTAGGCGTCCAGAGGTGGCGCTTCCAGTGCGGCCGGGCCCGAGCCGTCGAGCACGAAGTGCGCGTGGCGGGTGGCGGCGCAGTTGGGGATCATGCACACCGGCAGGGAGGCGGCGTGGGTCGGGTAGTCCATGATCTTCACGTCGAGCACGGTGGTCAGGCCGCCCAGGCCCTGGGCGCCGATGCCCAGCTGGTTGACCTTCTCGAACAGCTCCAGGCGCATTTCTTCGATGCGGTTGGACGGGCCGCGAGCCTTGAGCTCGTGGATGTCGATGGACTCCATCAACACTTCCTTGGCCATCACCGCGGCTTTCTCGGCGGTGCCGCCGATGCCGATGCCCAGCATGCCCGGTGGGCACCAGCCGGCACCCATGGTCGGAACGGTCTTGAGCACCCAGTCGACGATCGAGTCGGACGGGTTGAGCATGGCCATCTTCGACTTGTTCTCGGAGCCGCCGCCCTTGGCCGCCACGTCCACTTCCACGGTGTTGCCCGGGACGATGGAGTAGTGGATGACCGCCGGGGTGTTGTCCTTGGTGTTTTTCCGGGCACCTGCCGGGTCGGCGAGGATGGAGGCGCGCAGGACGTTTTCCGGCAGGTTGTAGGCGCGACGCACGCCTTCGTTGATCATGTCGTCCAGGCTCATGGTGGCGCCATCCCAGCGCACGTCCATGCCCACGCGAACGAACACGGTGACGATGCCGGTGTCCTGGCAGATCGGCCGGTGGCCGGTGGCGCACATGCGCGAGTTGATCAGGATCTGCGCCATGGAATCACGGGCGGCCGGCGATTCTTCGCGCAGGTAGGCCTCGTGCATCGCCTGGATGAAGTCCACGGGGTGGTAGTAGGAAATGAACTGCAGGGCGTCGGCAACGCTCTGAATCAGGTCGTCTTGCTTGATCACGGTCATGAGTCGCGCTCCTCTAAAAGACGGGAACATTTAATAAGGTGGCTGCAGCGGGGTACATCGGTCGGTTGCAGGCACCTTCTAAGGCACGCCGGACAGACAACTGGCGCGACGCTAAAAAGGCGCGGCAGTATACCGCGCCTGGGGGCCTGGCACACCCGCCAGCCGGGCAAACGAAAGTCGCCTATCGGATGGGCACCGTTCTTGCGTGGATCGGCGGCGAAAGCGCGGAACACGGCTTAAAATTTGGATAGTCATTTGCAGGGCGCAGCACTAAAGTGGCAACTGGCCTGCAGGGTAGGACACTCTTTAAGCCTCCTTTCTCACGGTGAATCGACGATTGACCCATAAAGCCATCCAGAGCTTGTTGTTCAAGCGCTTCAGCATTGCCGCTGGCACGTACGGACTGATCCTGCTGCTGTTCTGGCTGGCCGTTCTTACGGGGCACTATCGCGCCTCCATCAGCAGTGCACTGTTGGGCAGCGCCTTGGTGGTGGCCAGCCAGGGGGTGCTGTACTGGGTCTTCACCAGTGGGCGCAACCTGCGCTTTGCCGACCCCAGCCTGACCGAGGTCCAGGTGGTGTTGGGCATTGCCTGGCAGACCTGGCTGATTGCCCATCTGGATCAGGCCCGCGGCGCCTTCCTGGTGTTCTATATCCTGCCGCTGCTGTTCGGCCTGTTTCACTTGTCCCGGCGTGCCTACCTGCGCTGCGCGGCGCTGATCTTCTTCTGCTTTGCCGGGGTCAACCTGTGGGACGGTTTTCGTTTTGTCCTCGAGGACCCGCAACTGGCGGCGCTGCAAGTCTGTGTGTTGCTGGTGATGCTGGTGTGGATGTGCCTGTACGCCGCCTATGTGCAGGCTTCGCGCTCGCGCATGCGGCAGCGGCGTTTTGCCTTGCAGGCCCACCAGGACACGCTGCGGGGAATGATGCGGCAACTGGAGGATCTGGTGGCCACCGACGAACTCACCGGCCTGTTCAATCGTCGGCACTTCCTGCGCAATGCCAGCCGTGAACTGCAGGCCATGGGCCAGGAGCAGGTGCATGGGTTGGCACTGATCGATCTGGATCATTTCAAGCGCATCAACGATCTGCATGGTCACGCGGCGGGGGATCAGGTGTTGCAGGCCTTCGCCGGAGTGGCCAGCGCCTGCCTGCGGGACGGCGATGTACTGGCGCGCTACGGCGGTGAGGAGTTCGTGGTCCTGCTGCCCGAGTGTGATGCCGAGCGCCTGACCTCCTGCTGTGAACGCCTGCGCCTGGCCTTCATGGAGGTGCAGCTGGTGGGCCTGAATGTACGTGACCTGAGTCTGTCCGCGGGGATGACCCTGCTGCAGGCCGGCGATGACCTGGACGTCGCTCTGCAGCGGGCCGACCAGGCGCTGTACCGGGCCAAGCGCGATGGCCGCAATCGTTGCTCGGCCGCCTGGGAAAACCTCGATGCCTGAATTGACCGTCGGTAGCCGGCGCTGGTCGGTGGCGCCGGCCAGCAATCTGCTGGATGCCTTGAATCAGGCCGGGGTGGCGGTGCCCTACAGTTGCCGCGCCGGCAGTTGTCACGCCTGTCTGGTGCACTGTGTCCAGGGACTGCCCAGCGACAGTCGGCCGGATGCCCTGAGCGATGAGCAGCGCCGTCGCGGCTGGCGCCTGGCCTGTCAGTGCCAGGTGGTGGAGGATCTGCAGGTCGAGACGTTCAATCCGCAGCGCGATGGCCAGCCGGCCAGGGTGATCGGGCTGGACTGGCTGTCTTCCTCGGTCCTGCGCTTGCGCCTGCAACCTGAACGGCCGTTGCGTTATCGCGCCGGCCAGCACCTGGTGCTGTGGACGGCCACTCAGGTGGCCCGGCCATACTCCCTGGCCAGCCTGCCGGAAGAAGACCGCTTCCTGGAGTTTCACCTGGACTGTCGGCACCCGGGGCAATTCAGCGATGCGGCGCGCCAGTTGCAGGTGGGCGATACCCTCTCTCTGGGCGAGTTGCGCGGTGGTGCCTTGCACTACGACCCGGACTGGCAGCAACGGCCCCTTTGGCTGTTGGCGGCGGGCACCGGGCTGGCGCCGTTGTTTGGCGTTCTGCGCGAGGCCTTGCGGCAGGATCACCAAGGCCCTATCCGTCTCATTCACCTGGCCCATGACAGTTCCGAGCATTACCTGGCCAAACCCTTGGCTGCGCTGGCGGCGAACCGCCCGCAACTGAGTGTCGAGCTGTGGCAGGGGGCCGAGCTGACGGCGGCCTTGGCGCAACTGCGGCTTGTTTCCCGGCAAACCCTGGCCTTACTCTGCGGGCACCCCGACAGTGTCGAAGCCTTTGCCCGGCGCCTGTACCTGGCGGGGCTGCCGCGCAATCAACTGCTGGCCGATGTGTTCCTGCCCCGTGGTTGAGCGCTGACTTTTCCAAAGCGAGATCTCCATGACCGATGCCATCGAGCTGCACCGCGAAGGTGGGCTGCTGACCCTGCGCCTGAGCCGCCCCGACAAGAAAAACGCCCTGACCCGTGCCATGTACGGTCGCCTGGCCCAGGCCCTGGCCGAGGCGGACGCCGATCCGCAAATCAATGCCGTGCTGATCTGCGGCAGCAGCGAATGCTTTACCGCCGGCAACGACATCGCCGACTTCCTGGAGCAGCCCCCCAAGGACCTCGACAGCCCGGTGTTCCACTTCATGCGCAACCTGCTCGATTGCCGCAAGCCGGTGGTGGCTGCGGTCGCGGGGGCGGCGGTGGGCATTGGCACCACCTTGCTGCTGCATTGCGATCTGGTCTACGTCAGTCGTGATGCGCGCTTGCGCATGCCGTTCGTCAACCTTGGGCTGTGTCCGGAATTCGGTTCGAGCCTGATCCTGCCGCGCCTGCTGGGGCGGGCCAAGGCCGCTGAGTTGCTGCTGCTCGGCGAAGGCTTCAGTGGCGAACAGGCCGCTGCCTGGGGCATTGCCACTGCGGCTTTGGGGGATGGCGCAGCGACCTTGGCCAAGGCCCGGGAAGCGGCCTTGCGTTTCAGTCAGCTGGCGCCCGACGCGGTGCAGATCAGCAAGCGCCTGATGCAGGCGCCGGACCGTGAGTTGTTGCGCCAGGTCATCGAGCAGGAGGGGATGGAATTCACCCGGCGCCTGCAGTCGCCGGAAGCGATTGCCGCGCTGTCCGGGTTTCTCGCCAAGGGTTGAGGGCGGCGATATCTGTTCCCGGCGGACATGAAAAAGCCCCGGCGTTTTCGGCGCCGGGGCTTTTCGTGCAGCGGGTCGGTACTCAGACCATCGGGTCGCCAACGTGCAGGATCTTCATGCCGTTGGTGCCACCGGTGGTGTGGTAGCTGTCGCCCTTGGTGAGGATCACCCAGTCGCCTTTCTCCACGACGCCGCGCTTGAGCAGCTCATCGATCGCGGCCTGGCTGACCTGCTCGGGCGGCAGGGAGGCCGGGTCGAACGGGATGGTGTAGACGCCACGGAACATTGCCGCGCGAGCCTGGGTTTCGCGGTGCGGGGAGTAGGCATAGATCGGCACCGAGGAGCGGATGCGCGACATGATCAGCGGGGTGTAGCCACTTTCGGTCAGGGCGATGATCGCCTTGACGCCAGGGAAGTGGTTGGCGGTGTACATGGCGGCCAGGGCGATGCTCTGGTCGCAGCTTTCGAACACCTTGCCCATGCGGTGGCTGGAGGTCTTGCTGGTGGGGTGCTTTTCCGCCCCGACACAGATCCGCGCCATGGCCTGCACCGCTTCCAGCGGGTAGGCGCCGGCGGCGCTTTCCGCCGAGAGCATGACCGCGTCGGTGTAGTCGAGCACGGCGTTGGCCACGTCGGACACTTCGGCACGGGTCGGCATCGGGTTCTGGATCATCGACTCCATCATCTGGGTCGCCACGATCACCGCCTTGTTGTGGCGACGGGCGTGCAGAATGATTTTCTTCTGGATGCCCACCAGCTCGGCATCGCCGATTTCCACGCCCAGGTCGCCACGGGCCACCATCACCGCGTCGCTGGCATTGATCAGGCCGTCGAGGGTTTCGTCGTCGGCCACGGCTTCGGCGCGTTCGATCTTCGCCACCAGCCAGGCAGTGCCACCGGATTCGTCACGCAGCTTGCGCGCGTATTCCATATCGGCGGCGTCGCGAGGGAAGGACACGGCCAGGTAGTCGACCTGCATTTCGGCCGCCAGCTTGATATCGGCCTTGTCCTTTTCGGTCAGGGCCGGAGCGGTCAGGCCGCCGCCACGACGGTTGATGCCTTTGTGGTCGGACAGCGGGCCGCCCACGGTCACCACGCAATGCAGCTCGGTGGCGGTGGCGGTTTCCACGCGCATCACCACGCGACCATCGTCCAGCAGCAGTTCGTCATTGACGCCGCAGTCCTTGACCAGGTCCGGGTAGTCGATGCCGACGATGTCCTGGTTGCCTTCGGTCAACGGATGCACGGTGGAGAAGGTGAACTTGTCACCGATCTTCAGTTCGATACGCTTGTTGGCGAATTTGGCGATACGGATTTTCGGGCCTTGCAGGTCACCGAGGATGGCCACGAAGCGGCCGTGCTTGGCTGCCAGGTCGCGGACCAGTTGGGCGCGAGCCTTGTGCTCGTCCGGCGTGCCGTGGGAGAAGTTCAGGCGGGCGACATCCAGGCCTGCAAGAATCAACTGTTCGAGAACTTCCGGCGAGTTACTGGCCGGGCCAAGGGTGGCAACGATTTTGGTACGACGAACGGACATGCACGGACTCCTGAGTTCAAGCGCAACGAGAGGCTACTATGCTCCGAAGTTGTAGTCATTGTTCGTTTGCACTACTTATTGCTTTGTTTGTTTACCGCAACAACCTTGAAGATTTTTGCCGATGAGTCGATACACTGCACAAGACAGGAGATACCCCATGCGATTCGTACTCATTGCTATCTTGGCCGTCAGTGTTGTCGGCTGCACCCGCTGGTCCATGAACCATCATTTGAATAACGCCTATCGCGCTTATGACCGTGGCAACTGCGAGAGCGTGATGCTCGAGTTGAGCCAGGTCGACCGTGACAGTCGTGCGCGGCGCTATATCCAGCCGGAAGTGTCGATGCTGCGCGGGCAATGCCTGGAGCGGCAGAAGTTGTTCGTCGATGCGGCGCAGACTTATCAGTTCATCATTACCCAGTACCCCAGCAGCGAGTACGCCTACCGTGCCCGTGCGCGCCTGGACACCTTGCAGCAACTGGGTCACTACCCGGCAAACGGTGCGGCGCAAGTTCGTCGTACTGCGTTGTAAGTCACAGCGCTGCGGGGCAGTGTAATTGCCCCTCACGCTTGAGCTAACATTTGTACAGGTTGTTCGAACACTGCCCGGTTCCTGCCTGGGCAGTGGCGTTGAAATCCTCCAGACGATTTTCCTCGCACCTCGAATCCGGGCGAACGAGCTGCTCTTGCAGGTCCGTTCCGATGCACTAGTGCGGTCATGCTTAATGGCCTTTCATAGCGATACCCAGCATGTTCACTGAACCGCGGATCGAGCGGCATCAACTGCCGTCCTACTTGAGAGTCTTCAATCGGTTTACCGACAAGCCGGTCGGTTTCCTGGGCAATATCTCCGCAGACGGGCTGATGCTGATCAGCCCGTTGCCGATGCTGATCGGCGCCGCGTTCGAGTTGCGGGTCAAAGTTCCCGGCGGTGATGGACAACTGCAGTTCATTGACTTCAGCGCCTGGTGCCTGTGGTGTCACGAGGACCTGACCCCGCACCAGTACGACAGCGGTTTCAGCCTGCTGCGAGCGAGCGACGACTTCGCCGAGCTGGAGCATGCCCTGCGGCATTACTTCAGCTTTCATCCCTTGCAGACGTCGGCCTGACGGGCCCGAACAGCGTTACAGGCTGCCGGCTTTCTTCCAGCCCAGATAACGGCTGACCAGTTCCGCGCCAAGCTCTCCCGGGCGTGCATCGAGCAGGGCGATGCCGTGGGCGCTCAGCCGTTCGTGAAGTTCGGCGCGGCCGTTCAGGTAGTTCACCGCCGAGCTGTAGAGCAGCGCTTCGGGCAAGGTCTGCACCGGGTTCTGGCGCAACTGGTCGAGCACTTCCTCGCGCAGGCTGGCCACCAGCACCCGATGCTGGCGCCCGATGCGCTTGACCGCGGTCAGCAGTTCCTCATCGTCTTCGTCCCGCAGGTTGGTGACCAGCACCACCAGGGCCCGGCGCTTCTGCCGGGCCAGCAGTTCACTGGCGGCGGCCTGGTAGTCGGCGGGACGCTGGCTGGTGTGCAGATCGTAGACGCCGTTGAGCAGCACGTTCAGATGGGCCTGGCCCTTGATCGGCGCCACGTAGCGCGAGCGCTCCCCGGCGAAGGCGTACAGCCCCACGGCATCTCCCTGGCGCAGGGCCACGTAACTGAGCAGCAGGCTGGCGTTGAGGGCATGGTCGAAATGCGCCAGTTCGTCGTCCTGGCTGCGCATGCGGCGTCCGCAGTCGAGCATGAAAATGATCTGCTGGTCGCGCTCGTCCTGATACTCCCGGGCGATGGGCGTGCGTTGGCGGGCGGTGGCTTTCCAGTCGATCTGCCGCAGGCTGTCGCCCTCGCGAAACTCCCGCAACTGATTGAACTCCAGGCCCAGGCCCCGACGCTGCAACTGGCGCACCCCGAGCTGGCTGAGCCAGTTGTCCACCGCCAGCAACTGCGCACCGTACAGGCGGGCGAAGTCCGGATAGACCCGGGTGCTGCCGTGCACCTTGAGCAAACGCCTGGCGCTCCACAGGCCCAGAGGGCTGGGCAGCGCCACCTCACACTGGTCGAAGTCGAAATGCCCCCGTTGCAGCGGCCGCACGCTGTAGCCGACCTTGCTGGCCTGGCCGGGCTCCAGGTTGACGGACTGTGGCAGATGCTCGAAGCCCAGGCCCTGAGGCGGATGATCGAACAGTTGCACGCACAGCGCCTGCCCGTAGGGATGGCGGATCTCCAGCTGCACTTCGCTCCAGCGCCCCAGGGGCAGGCTGCCGGGCAACTGGCGCCGGACCTCGGGCGAGGCCATGCGCGACAGGCGCAGGGCATCGAGCAGGGCCAGCAGCAACAGGGCCAGCAACAGGCCCCAGGCGATCGAGTCCAGGCGCGGCATGGCCTGGATGCCCAGGGCGCGCATGGCGCCCAGGAGCAGGTCCAGGCCGGCCAGAGTGCCCAGCCAGATGAGCAGCAGACGAGTCGGTTTCATCGTGCGGTACGGCTCACAGGCGCGGAGCCGGGATCTGTTCGAGCATCTGCTTGAGCACCTGCTCCACCGACAGTCCTTCGATATCCAGCTCTGGGGCGATCCGCACCCGGTGGCGCAGCACGGCCATGGCGCAGCCCTTGATGTCATCCGGAACCACGAAGTCGCCGCCACGCAGCAAGGCCCGGGCCCGGGCGCCACGGACCAGGGCAATCGAGGCCCGAGGACCGGCGCCGAGGCTCAGGCCCGGCCAGCTGCGGGTGGCCCGGGCCAGGCGCACGGCATAGTCGAGCACCTGATCGTCCAGGGGCAGGTCACTGGCGATGCGTTGCAGGGCCAGCACGTCCTTGGCCTGGAGCACGGTGCGCAGGGGCTGCACATCGAGCATGTCGGCGCGGGTCGAACGTGCGACCTGGCGGACCATGTCCAGCTCCTCGTCGGCATCCGGGTAGTCCATGCGCAGCTTGAGCATGAAGCGGTCCAGCTCGGCTTCCGGCAGTGGGTAGGTGCCTTCCTGTTCGATGGGGTTCTGGGTGGCCAGGACCATGAACGGCTGGGCAATGGGCAGGGCCCGGCCTTCCAGGGTGACCTGGCGTTCCTGCATGGCTTCCAGCAGGGCGGCCTGGGTCTTGGCCGGGGCGCGGTTGATCTCGTCCGCCAGCAGCAGGTTGGTGAACAGCGGGCCCTTGCGCAGCTTGAACTGTTCGCTCTGCAGGTCGTACACCGCGTGGCCGGTGACGTCGCTGGGCATCAGGTCCGGGGTGAACTGGATCCGCGCGAAGTCGCCGCCGAAGCAGCGGGCCAGGGCCCGTACCAGCAGGGTCTTGCCGAGGCCGGGAACCCCTTCGAGCAGCACGTGGCCACCGGCGATCAGGGCGGTCAGCACGTCATCGATCACCGCGGTCTGGCCGATCAGCACTTTCTGCAGTTCCTGGCGCACGGCCTGGGCCAGTTGGCTGGCGCGCTGGCGCTGCTGGGCGGCATGCTCCTGTGGCGCTGGAGCCTCGGAGGTGTCTTGGGATTCGACGGGTTGTTCGCTCATAGGGCATTCCTGAGTGTTTGCAGGTGGGCGACCTGGTGGCTGAAATCAGCGCTGGAAAGGCGCTGCCCGGACAAGGGTTGCAGGGCTTGTTGCACCGTGCTGACCGGCTGTTGGCTGAGCTGGGCGAGGACCTCCCACTGGGCTTCGCTGGGCAATTGCTCGAAGCCCGGATAGCGGCGGCGCGCCCGGCGCCGGATATCCAGGTGCAGCGCTTGCAGCAACGGCGCCTGGCCGCCATGGCGCAGGAGAAAGTCGGCGCTGGCCCGCAGATGCTCGCGTAGCTGACGCCGGGCCTTGGGGGCCGGTGCCTGCAACGGACCCTGGCGGCTGCCGGCCTGCCACAGCCACAGGCCGATCAGCAGTGCCAGGGCCACCAGCGCCTGGGGGAAATAGCGCCAGAGCAATTGCCACAGGCTCGGGTGGTCGGTGTCGAACAGCAGGGTCACCGCCGTATCGGTATTCAGGTACCACAGCAGCCAGGCGTTGTCGTACAGACCGATGCCCGGGGTTTTCCAGATGTCGGCATCGGTCAGCACGGTGACCGATCCCTGGCCGTAGTCGAGCTGGACCATGTGGGTGGCCGTGGCGCTGTTGGCCCAGGACTGGGCCAGGTTGTCCGGGTCGACCAGATCAAAGTCGGTATCGAAGCTGACGTAGGCCGGGGCCTGTTCGCCTTCCAGGTAGATCTTGGTCAGTTTCGGAAAGGCGTCGTCGGCGTCCTGTTGCACCGGTGGTTCCTGGTCCGCGCTGAGCTGCTGATGGATCTGTACCCGGTCCAGCAGCAAATCGCCGCTTTGCTCGGTGTCTTCGTCCCACAGGGCTTCGGCGACAAAGATCAGCCGGCCGCCGGCACGGGCCCAGTCCAGCACCTGGTCGACCTGGTGCGGACTCATGTTGGAGCGCTCGCCGAGCAGCAGCAGGCTGTTGCCGACCGGCTTGAGGCTGGCCAGCACTTCCAGGCTGTTGGCGTGGTCGACCTTGAGGCCGCGCTCGCGCAAGAACATCTCGGCAGCCAGATAGGGATTGGCCTGGGCCTCGGGAGACGGGCCGTGATCGACCAGTTCCTGATAGGGCGTGGCGTGGCGGTACAGGAAGTAGCCGGCAGCGCCCAGTACCAGGATCAGCAACAGCGCCAGGCCGCCCCACAGATAGCGTTTCATGCGCAGGCTCCCGGGCCGAACAGGCTACGCCAGCCATCGCACAGTTGCGCTTGCAGGTCGGCGCCGGGCACGCGATGACCGTAAGCCATGTTCTGCCAGTGGGTGGTCAGTTCGCGGCTGAAGGCTTCCAGGGACGGTTGCTGCAGGGCCTTGATCCGCTCCAGTACCTGACCTTCGGTGTCGGCCACGCTCAGCGGCAGTTGAAAGTCCTCCAGCAAGCGGCTGAGCAAGGCCCGATACAACAGGCCCAGCGCTTCCCGAGGCTGGCTGGCCCACAGTGCCTGGGCGTGGGCGGCCACGTCGGCGGGCAGGGTCTGGCTGCTGACGTCCAGGCCGAACAGCTGCTGGGGGATCGGCGCCGGGCGCTTTTTACGCGGCAGCGGACGGCGGCCGACAAAGGCCCGCAGCCAGTCGCGGTAGCGCCACAGCAACCAGCCCAGGGCACTTAGCAGCAAGCCCCAGAGGAGGATTTCCAGGCCCTTGGCAAGGTTGCCGAAGCGATTCTGGTCGAGGCTTTCCAGCAGGCTCTTGAGCCAGCCCGGAGGCTTGCCCTTGGCGTCCTTTTTCGCTGTTTGTTCCTCACCGAAGCGGTAGCGGGTGACCGATTCCTGATTCTTGAACGGCGGTTTATCCAGGATGCCCTGGATGCTGTCTTTCGCGGCCTTGCTGGTCAGGGGTTGCTGCAACAACCGGGGCACTTCGGGGCCGGCCACGGAACTGCTGGGGCTGGCTGCCCACGGCGCCTGGCCCGGCACCGCCAGCAAGAGGCCGCTCACCAGCAGCAGCGCCGCGACGCCGCCCAGGCGCTGACGCAGGCGGCGAAACACCAGCTCGATGTCCCAGGCCTCGAGCTCGGTGCGGCGATTGAGGTACAGGCTGAAGCCGCAGGCCACGTAGATCGGTTCCCAGATCACCAGCACCAGGGCGTAGAAGGCGTTGGTCAGGTGTTCCAGCCACAGCCAGTCCTGCTGGGCGGCAATGACCAGGCTCTGCCAGTTCCAGTCCAGCTCGACCTGTTGCGGCAACAGCAGGTAGAACAGCACCAGCAGGCCGATCCACAAGGCGCCCTCCAGGTGCATGCCGATCAGCGTCAGCCAGCGCGCAGCCCCGGCGTTGCGCTGCAACAGCACCCCCAGGCGCTGCTGCCGGGCGTCGCCGTCCAGGCCCTCCAGTTGCACCACCGGCAGGACGAAACTGCGGCTCAGGCTGAAGCGGCGCCAGGTCAGGCTGGCCAGCCATTGCGATTTGAGCAGGCGCGGCCACTGGCGCAGGGCCTGGCCCAGGCTCGGGGTTTCACCGAACAAAGCCTTGGACAGGATAAACAGCGGCAAGGGCTCGAAGGCCGGCTTGAGCCACCAGAACAGCAGCACCGCCAGGGAGGGCGATTGCCACAGCAGCAGGCTCAGCAGGGTGAACACCGGCAGACTGACGATGGCCCAGCTGGTCATCAGCAGCCACCGGTGGCGCTGGCTCAGGAGCACGCCCAGGTCCATGGCTTCCCAGGTCGTGCGGGGGCGGATCACCACACTGGCATCACTCAGGCGCATGGGGTTCTCGTCCGGCCAGGGTCAGGTACGCCAGCATCAGGCCCCACAGGCTGGCGCCGACGCTGTATTTGATCCAGGCCGCCGGCCAGGTCATGGAGGACCAGTAGGCTTCTATAAAGGCGGCGATCAGCAGAAACACGATCACCCCGTAGATCAGTTGCACGCTGATCCGCGCAGCCTGCAACAGCGCGTCGCCGCGCCGCAGGCGACCGGGGGCGATCAGTGCCCAGCCCATCTTCAGCCCGGCCGCACCGGACAGGGCAATGGCGCTCAGTTCGAAGGCACCATGGCCGATGACGAAGGGCCAGAAGGTCTGGCCGAAGCCGATCTGGGTCAGGTGGCCGGCGATGGCGCCGATCATCAGGCCGTTGAAAAACAGGAAGAACACACTGCCCAGGCCAAACAGCAGGCCGCTGGCGAAGGTCTGAAAGGCGATACCGATGTTGTGCATGATGTAGTAGCCGAACATCACCCAGTCTTCGCTGGAGGCGCGCTCGGCGACCCGTCCCAGCCGTGCGCCGCCAGGGTCGTACATGCTGCGCATTTCCGATACCTGCTGCGGGCTCACCAGGCTGTAGACCAGTTCGGGGTACAGGTACACCAACAGGCCGATACCCAGCAGGCTGCCGAAGAACAGCAGGCTGGCGATCAGTACCAGGCGCCATTCCTGGCGCACCAGGCGTGGAAAGCCGGCCAGTAAGAAAGCCAGGACATTGGCGCTGATGGCGGTGCGTTGCCGGTAGAGTTGCTGATGGCCGCGCAACACCAGTTGCTGCAATGGATCGATCAGGTAACTGCTGTAGCCGCGCTCCTGGGCCAGGGCCAGGTGCTGGCACAGGCGGCGGTAGTCCTGGACGAAGGTCTGGCAGTCTTCGGCCCGGGCGCGCCCCCGCTCGAGCTGGTCGAGCAGTTGCTCGAACTGTTGCCATTGCGCCTGGTGGCGGCTTTCGAAAAGGCTCTGTTTCATGTGGATCCCAGAAAGCCGCGAGCGATGCCATTGAGTTCGGCTGTCGCCTGGGCTGCGGGCACGTGCAGTGGTTGCGCGAGGATGCCTGCCAGTTCCCGGGTTCGTTCGGCAGACAGCTGGCCCTGGCGTTCGGCAAAGCCGAGGATCGCCCGTTGTTCATTCAGGCTCAGGGCGAAGGGCGCGGAGCGGGGCGTGGCGTCGGGCAGTTGTGGTCGGGTCAGGGATTGCTCGCGGTAGATCACCAGGGTGCCGGCGGCCAGATCGCCGAGGCGCTTGAAGGTCGGATGCTGCAGGCAACTGATGGCGCCGAGGAAGTAGCCGAACGGCAACATGTCGGCAAAACGCAGCAGGTTGCGGGTCAGGGAGGCGCTCCAGCCAATGGGGGTGCCATCGTCCTGAACCACTCGCAGTCCCATCAGGTGCTTGCCGGGCGAGCGGCCCTGGTTCAGCACCTCGAACAGCACCATGTACCACCAGCTGATCAGGAACAGCAGGATCGAACCGAGGCCGATGCCGATCTCGCCGAAGAAGCCCAGTACGATGAACAGCAGACCCAACACCAGCCCGCGAATGCCCAGGTCGAGGGAAAACGCCAGGGTACGGACCAGCAACCCCGCCGGTCGCAGCGGCAGATCGATACCCTCGGGGGTTTCGACCTGATACCGCGTATCCAGTGGCGGGTGCAGCGATGCGTTCCTTGGCGTTGCTGTCGTCTCAAGCATGGGCAACTTGGGGGCTTGGCCTGGTAGAGAAAAATCCAGCGCAGATGCTAGCAGTGTCCGAGGGGCAAACGACATCATTAACTACGATTTCGGTGTGCTGCCCTGCGCGCCGCCCGTTCACGCGGCTGGCCCTGGTGACGCTTGAGCGCCTAGACTGCGGCGGTCTTTCAGTTCAGGAACAGGCCGTGACTTCCCTCTTTTGGTACGACTACGAAACCACCGGCATCAATCCGCGCTGCGATCGCCCGTTGCAAGTGGCCGGTATTCGCACCGACCTGGCGCTCAACGAGATCGACGAGCCGGTCAACCTCTATTGCCAGCCCAGCGACGATATCCTGCCGCACCCGGCAGCCTGCATGATCACCGGCATCACCCCCGGTCGCCTGGCGGCCCAGGGCTTGAGCGAGGCGGACTTCATGACCCGGGTGCACGCCCAGCTGGCGCGCCCCGGCACCTGTGGCGTGGGCTACAACACCCTGCGCTTCGACGATGAGGTGACCCGCTACAGCCTGTATCGTAATTTCTTCGATCCCTATGCCCGCGAGTGGCAGGGCGGCAACAGTCGCTGGGATCTGATCGATGTGGTGCGCACCGCCTATGCCTTGCGTCCCGAGGGTATCGTCTGGCCCGAGGAACAGGGGCAGGTGACCCTCAAGCTGGAACGGCTGACCGCGGCCAACGGCATCGATCATGGCCAGGCCCACGATGCGCTGTCCGATGTCCGGGCGACCATTGCCCTGGCGCGCTTGATTCGTGATCGGCAACCCAAGCTCTATGACTGGCTGTTCCAACTGCGCAGCAAACAGCGGGTGATGGATCAGATTCGCCTGTTGCAGCCTCTGGTGCATATTTCCGGGCGCTTTTCCGCCGCGCGCCACTACCTCGGCGTGGTACTGCCCCTGGCCTGGCATCCGCGCAATCGCAATGCGCTGATTGTCTGTGACTTGCATCTGGATCCTCAGGGATTGCTGGAGCTGGATGCCGACACCTTGCGTCAGCGTTTATATACCCGGCGTGATGATCTGGCGGACGGCGAGTTGCCGGTGCCGTTGAAACTCATCCATATCAATCGCTGCCCGGTAGTGGCGCCCTTGAATGTCTTGCGGGGCGAGGATCAACAGCGATTGCACTTGGACATGGAGCAGTACCAGCGCCGGGCCGGGCTTTTGACTGAAACTCAGGAAGTTTGGCGGGATAAACTTTCGCTGATTTATGGGCCCGATGAGTTCGCGGCCAGCGAGGACCCGGAGCAACAGTTGTACGACGGCTTTATTGGCGATCGCGACCGGCGATTGTGTGAGCAAGTACGTGAGGCCGACCCGCTGCATTTGGCTCGGCAACAGTGGCCCTTTGATGATGAGCGCTTGCCCGAATTGCTCTTTCGCTACCGCGCTCGCAACTTTCCGGAAACATTGGATGACGCCGAGCAAGAGCGTTGGCGGGCATTTTGTCGTCAGCGTTTGCTAGAAGCGAAATTCGGCGCGCCCAATACCCTGGAAAGTTTTGCCCAGGGGCTTGAACAATCGTTGTTAAGTGCAGATCCCAAGCAGCGTCAGGTACTGGATGAGTGGCAGGCCCATGTTCAGGACCTTAGCGGGCGCCTGGCTCTTTGAGAGCGGGGCCGGCCTCTTGGGCATTAAGCCCCGCCATGAAAAAACGCCAGCAAGCTGGCGTTTTTTCATGGCGGCGGTAAGGCCCGGGCGCTCACTGGCGAGACTTAGCCCAGCAGGGTTGCCCAGCCTTCAACCACGTCGCCGCCCCACTTGGCTTTCCACTCTTTCAGAGTCTTGTGGTTGCCGCCTTTGGTTTCGATGACTTCACCGTTGTGCGGGTTTTTGTACTGTTTAACTTTACGGGCACGCTTGGTGCCGGTGGTTTTTACAGCAGCGCGAGGCGCTTTAACTTTCGACTCAGGATCCAGCAGGGCAATGATGTCGCGCAGGGACTTGGAGTACTCGCCCATCAGGCTGCGCAGTTTGCCTTCGAATTCCAGTTCGGTTTTCAGTTTGTCGTCCTGGGACAGGTTCTTCAAACGTGCTTGCAGTTCTTTAATGGCTTCTTCTGTAGCACGGTATTCGTTGATCAGGGACATGAGGACTACCTTATTGAGCGCTGAGTGACTGGGTGACAGTGTCGCAATAATAGTCACGGAGTTTGTGCAAGTAAACATAATAACGCTGTTTTATTCGGCGCTCTTAGTGTGTTTAGGCGCAAAAGTCATTTCGCTATTTAATAGATCGAGGGATTCGATTGCGCTATTCACAAATTACTTGTGCGCTATTGGCAAGTGTCTGCGGCAGTCCTTGCAGTGATGCCCGTTAAGACGCAATCAGGGTGCTGTTGCCAATCTAATCCGGGCCTGCGGCGCAATGAATACTGCAGTTTTGTCGCGTAATGGCTAGAATGGCGACCTTTGCGAAGTTCTGGAGTTTTCCCCTCATGCGCACCTTTCGGTTGGTGATTTCTTGCCCTGACCGCGTTGGCATCGTTGCCAAAGTCAGTAACTTTCTGGCCTCCCATAACGGTTGGATCACCGAAGCGAGCCACCACTCGGACAATCTCAGTGGCTGGTTCTTCATGCGTCACGAGATTCGTGCCGACTCCCTGCCTTTTGGTCTGGAGGCCTTTCGCCAGGCTTTTGCGCCGATCGCCGAAGAGTTCTCGATGGACTGGCGCATTACCGATACCGCCGAGAAAAAGCGCGTCGTGCTGATGGCCAGCCGCGAGTCCCATTGCCTGGCGGATCTGCTGCATCGCTGGCACAGCGATGAGCTCGATTGTGAAATCGCCTGTGTGATCTCCAACCATGACGACCTGCGCAGCATGGTCGAGTGGCATGGCATCCCTTATTACCATGTGCCGGTCAATCCTCAGGACAAGGAGCCGGCGTTTGCCGAGGTGTCGCGTCTGGTCAAGCAGCACGATGCCGAGGTGGTGGTGCTGGCGCGCTACATGCAGATCCTGCCGCCTGAGCTGTGCCGCGAATACGCGCACAAGGTGATCAACATCCACCACAGCTTCTTGCCGTCCTTCGTCGGCGCCAAGCCTTACCACCAGGCGTCCCTGCGTGGGGTGAAGCTGATCGGCGCCACCTGCCACTACGTCACCGAAGAACTGGACGCCGGGCCGATCATCGAGCAGGACGTGGTGCGGGTCAGCCACAGCGACAGCATCGAGGACATGGTGCGTTTCGGTCGTGATGTGGAGAAGATGGTCCTGGCCCGCGGCCTGCGCTACCACCTGGAAGACCGGGTGCTGGTCCACGGCAACAAGACCGTGGTGTTCTGATCGAAAAAAACCAGGAGCCGGGTTCAAGATCCCGGTCCTGGTTGTTCACCTCGAGAGGTCAGCGCGATGACCGATCCACTGGATAAAGCCACTTCCAAAGCCCCCGCCACCCTCGGCGAGGGATGCCTGAGCCGCTACGACCCCGATGAGCTGGATGCTGAAGACGGCACCGAGTTTCCGGGTGCCGCCCAATTGTGGGAGCAGTTGCAGCAGGAGCCCACGCCACCGGCGTCCGTAGACACCGGCTCGCCGGCTAAAGGGGCCTGAGGCCCTGCGTCAGATCCTGAAGCTGCCCACCAGGTGCTTCAAGCGCGCCGATTGCTGTTCCAGATCGGAGCAGGCCCGCAGGGTCGCCTGCAGGTTTTCAACGCCTTCCTGATTCAGCGTGTTGATTTCGGTGATGTCCATGTTGATGGATTCGACTACCGAGGTCTGTTCTTCCGTGGCGGTGGCCACCGACTGGTTCATGCCGTCGATCTCGCCGATGCGCTGGGTCACGCTGCTCAGCCGCTCCCCGGCCTGGTTGGCGATCTCGACGCTGTCCTGACTGTGGCGCTGGCTGTTGCTCATGGTGCTGACCGACTCCCGGGCGCCCACCTGCAACTCTTCGATCATGGTTTGCACTTGCTGTGCCGATTCCTGGGTGCGGTGCGCCAGGTTGCGTACTTCATCGGCCACCACGGCGAATCCGCGGCCGGCCTCACCGGCCCGGGCCGCTTCGATGGCCGCGTTGAGCGCCAGCAGGTTGGTCTGCTGGGAAATGCTGGTGATGACTTCGAGAATCTGCCCGATGTTCACGGTCTTGCTGTTCAGGGTCTCGATGTTGCTGCTGGATGCGCTGATCATCTCCGACAACTGGTTCATCGCCTGGATGCTGCGATCCACCACTTGCTGGCCGTCTTCGGCCAGGTTGCGCGCGTCGCTGGCCTGTTGTGAGGCCTGGGCGGCATTGCGGGCGATTTCCTGGGCTGCGGCCCCCAGTTGATTGATGGCTGCGGCGACGCTGTTGGTGCGACTGGCCTGTTCATCGGAGTTGAGCATCGATGAGTTGGAGGCGCTGACCACCCGCAGGGCCACTTCGTTGACGTGCTCGGTGGCCGAGGAGACTTCGCGGATCGAACTGTGGATGCGTTCGACGAAACGGTTGAAGGCGGTGCCGAGAATGCCGAATTCGTCCTGGTTGTGGATGTTCAGGCGGCGGGTCAGGTCGCCTTCGCCGTCGGCGATGTCTTGCATCGCCCGGGTCATTACATGCAGGGGCTGCATCAGCAGGCGGATCAGCAGGCCGAGCAGGGCAATGGTCAGGGCCACGGCGGTCAGGGTGGCGATCAGGGCTGAGGTGCGGAACTCGCTGAGCATGGCGAAGGCCTTGTCCTTGTCCACCGACAGGCCGATATACCAGTTCACCGAAGACAGGCCCTTGATCGGGGTGAAGGTGACGATGCGGGGTTTGCCGTCGACGCTGATCTCGCTGAGTTCATTGCTGATGCGCGGGGTGTCCTGGGGATAGACATCCTTGAGGGTCTTCATCACCAGGTTTTTGTCCGGGTGCACCAGGATCTTGCCGTCGGCGCTGATCAGGAACGCATAGCCCATGCCGTCGAAGTCCAGAGCGTTGATGCTGTCGGCAATCACTTGCAGGCTCAGGTCACCGCCGACCACGCCAATGCGCTGGCCAGCCTTGATCACGCTGTCGACGATGGAAATGACCAACTGGCCGGAAGCCAGGTCGATATAGGGTTCGGTCAGGGCCGAGCCGTTGCTGCTCTCGGCGCTCTTGTACCAGGGGCGTGCGCGGGGGTCGTAGCCGTCCGGCATCTTGCTGTCCGGGCGGATGATGAAGGTGCCGTCCTTGTTGCCCAGGTAAGCCCCCATGAAGGTCGAGCTCACCGACTTCTGTTCCAGCAGGTTGCTGACATTGGTCGGGTCGGGGTTGAGGGCCACCGACTGGGAGATGTTTTCGATCAGCAAGGCGCGGCCGGCAAGCCAGGTCTGAATATTTTTTGCCGTGACGTCGCCCATTTCCTGAAGATAGTTGTCCAGATCATTGCGAATGGCGTTGCGTTGCAGGTAATCGTTGTAGAGCGTGAATAGTGCAAAGGCAGCTATGACGATCAGCGAGGCGGCAAGCAGGATCTTGTGGCTGAAGCGCAGATTTTTGTTCATGGCTTGGGGGGTCCGCTAAGGTCTTTGAGTCCAGGGCATCGGGTTGGAAAAGCGCGCGAAAAGGGCGGTGTTGTAAGTAAGCTGATATCTCCATCTATCCCAAAGGAATTACCTGACCTTTTTTTCAGATACTTCTGATCCATCATTTTTCATATCGACCGTGTAAGGCCAAAGATTAACCTGAGGTGACAAAATGCCTGACTCTTTGCAACTGATTATCGGTGCCGACCTCGGTGGCCAGCCGGTCGCCCAGGCCATGCGCCTGGCCAACCGCCACGGGCTGGTGGCCGGCGCCACCGGTACCGGCAAGACCGTGACCCTGCAGCGCCTTGCGGAAGCGTTCAGCGACGCCGGGGTCGCGGTGTTCGCTGCGGATATCAAGGGCGACCTGTGCGGGCTGGGAGCCGCAGGGGATCCCCAAGGCAAGGTCGCCGAGCGAATTGCCGGGATGCCGTGGCTCAAGCATAGGCCTCAGGCTTATCCGGTAACGCTGTGGGATATCCACGGGCAATCCGGTCATCCCCTGCGTACCACGTTGAGCGAAATGGGACCGCTGTTGCTGGGCAGCTTGCTGGAACTGACCGACAGTCAGCAGTCGGCGTTGTATGCGGCGTTCAAGGTGGCGGACCGTGAAGGGCTGTTGTTGCTGGACTTGAAGGATCTCAAGGCGCTGCTCAATCACCTCAAGGACCACCCTCAACTGCTGGGCGATGACGCGGCGCTGATGACCACAGGTTCCAGTCAGGCGCTGTTAAGGCGTCTGGCGACCCTGGAGCAGCAAGGAGCGGAAGCTCTGTTCGGCGAGCCCGCATTGCAACTGGAAGACATTCTGCAACCGGCTGCCGATGGCCGTGGGCGGATTCATCTGTTGGACGCGAGTCGTCTGGTGCATGAGGCGCCGAAAGTCTATGCCACCTTCCTTTTATGGCTTTTGGCTGAGCTGTTCGAGCAACTGCCGGAGCGCGGGGACTCGGACAAGCCTCTGCTGGCGCTGTTTTTTGACGAGGCGCACTTGTTGTTTTCCGGTACGCCCAAGGCGCTGCAGGATCGCCTGGAGCAGGTGGTGCGACTGATTCGCTCCAAGGGCGTGGGGGTGTATTTCGTGACCCAGTCGCCGGGAGATTTGCCGGACGATGTGCTGGCGCAGCTGGGGCTGCGGATTCAACACGGCTTGCGGGCCTTTACCGCCAAGGAACAGAAGTCGTTGCGTGCGGTGGCCGATGGTTTTCGTCCCAACCCGGCGTTCGACGCGCTGTCGGTACTGACCGAGCTGGGCATCGGCGAGGCGCTGGTGGGCACCCTGCAAGACAAGGGAACCCCGGAAATGGTCCAGCGTGTGCTGGTGGCGCCGCCGCAATCACGGATCGGGCCGCTGACCGCTGCTGAACGCCAGGCCCTGATTGCCAGCTCGCCGCTGCTGGGGCGTTATGACCAGCCGATCGATCGTGAATCGGCTTATGAAGTGCTCATGGGGCGCAAGAACCTGGCGCCCGAGGAGCCTGCAACGGCAGACAAGCCGGGAGAGCAGGAGCCGAGTCTGGCGGATCGCGCCGGTGAGTTTCTCGGCACTGCGGCCGGGCAGGCCTTGAAGTCGGCCATGCGTCAGGCGGCCAATCAGTTGGGGCGGCAGTTGGTCCGCGGGTTGATGGGCTCGTTGTTGGGCGGCAGCAAGCGGCGCTGATGCCTGGCGTGTCCGGCTCAGCCTCGCGGCTTGGCGTGGCTGGCTAGGCGCTCCAGGGCGGCGCGCAAGTTGGGATCGCTTATGCCTTCGGCGGTGGCCTGGATGGTTTCGGCGGCATTGTTCGACAGGTCCATGGTGTGCCCCACCGCGCCTTGTTGAACCGTGGGCGGCTGAACCTTGAACAGAATGCGCGTCAGGTTGCTGAATTCGTCGAACTCCTGCAATTGGCGCTGCAGGCGCTTTTGCTGATAGCGCAGGCGCGTGGCCCAGTGACCGTCGGTGACGATCAGCAACAGGCTGCCTTCGCGCCATGAAGCGACGTGGCAATGTTCGCGAGCCGCCGGTTGCAACTGGCTCTCCAGCAGGCGCTGCAGGTGCGCCAGGCGCTGAGCGTGGCCGAGTATGGCTTTCAGAGGCTTGGCTTCGCGAAGAAGAACGGCGGGTGCGCGTGCCGTAAGGGGGCGAAATGCCATGGTCAGACACCTGAAGTTACAGAGGCGCCATGGTAGCAGAAAGCGTCCCGGCCGCCGGGCTCATCGCTTTTTCGTACTCTGACGACTTTCTCGCGCTTTGCTGATCGTAATCATTAACTTCGGGGGGAATGGGCTTGAAGTTCGGCAAAAAGCCCTTATTTTAGGTGAGCCCCGTCACAGCGCTGTGCCAGCATCGTGGAATAACGCCACTTTCCTCACCATCGTTTCCGGGTAGAATGCTCGTTCGCATGCGGCCATGAGGGCTGCTCGGGCGACTCACGGGGCCGCCCTCCAACCCTATGTGTGGAAGATCCTGCCGATATGTTTGCGCCTTTGTTAAAGAAACTTTTTGGAAGCAAGAACGAGCGTGAAGTCAAACGCATGCTCAAGACGGTACAGATCGTCAATGCCTTCGAAGAGCAAATGGTGGCCCTTTCGGACGATCAATTGCGCGCCAAGACCGCCGAGTTCAAGGCCCGTATCGCCAAGGGTGAAACCCTCGACAAACTGCTTCCCGAAGCCTTCGCGGTCGCCCGTGAAGCCGGTAAGCGCGTCATGGGAATGCGTCACTTCGACGTGCAGTTGATCGGTGGCATGACCTTGCATGAAGGCAAGATCGCCGAAATGCGCACCGGTGAAGGCAAGACCCTGGTGGCAACCCTGGGCGTCTACCTCAACGCACTGTCCGGCAAGGGCGTGCACGTTGTGACGGTGAACGACTACCTGGCTCGTCGTGACGCCAACTGGATGCGTCCGCTGTATGAATTCCTCGGCCTGACTGTTGGCGTGGTCACGCCGTTCCAGCCGCCTGAAGAGAAGCGTGCCGCCTACGCCGCCGACATCACCTACGGCACCAACAACGAATTCGGTTTCGACTACCTGCGCGACAACATGGCTTTCAGCATGGAAGACAAGTTCCAGCGCGAGCTCAATTTTGCCGTGATCGACGAAGTCGACTCGATCCTCATCGACGAAGCCCGTACCCCGTTGATCATTTCCGGCCAGGCTGAAGACAGTTCTCGCCTGTACACCGAAATCAACAAGCTGATCCCGCGTCTGGAACAGCACATCGAGGAAGTGGAAGGCCAGGTCACCAAGGCCGGTCACTTCACTGTCGACGAGAAGACCCGTCAGGTCGAACTCAACGAAGCCGGCCACCAGTTCATCGAAGAGATGCTGACTCAGGTTGGCCTCCTGGCGGAAGGCGAAAGCCTGTACTCGGCGCACAACCTGGGCTTGCTGACTCACGTCTATGCCGGCCTGCGTGCGCACAAGCTGTTCAACCGCAACGTCGAGTACATCGTTCAGGATGGCCAAGTGGTCCTGGTGGACGAACACACCGGCCGTACCATGCCGGGTCGTCGTCTGTCCGAAGGCCTGCACCAGGCCATCGAGGCCAAGGAAAACCTCAACATCCAGGCCGAGAGCCAGACCCTGGCATCGACCACTTTCCAGAACTACTTCCGCCTGTACACCAAGCTGTCCGGCATGACCGGTACTGCCGACACCGAAGCTTTCGAATTCCATCAGATCTACGGCCTGCAGGTGATGGTGATTCCACCGAACAAGCCGCTGGCCCGTAAGGACTACAACGACCTGGTGTTCCTGACCGCGGACGAGAAGTACGCCGCGATCATCAACGACATCAAGGAATGCATGGCTCAGGGGCGTCCGGTGCTGGTAGGTACCGCGACCATCGAAACCTCCGAGCACATGTCCAACCTGCTGCAAAAGGAAGGCATCGAACACAAGGTTCTGAACGCCAAGTTCCACGAGAAGGAAGCGGAAATCATCGCCCAGGCCGGTCGCCCGGGAGCACTGACCATCGCTACCAACATGGCCGGCCGTGGTACCGACATCCTGCTGGGCGGCAACTGGGAAGTGGAAGTCGCTTCCCTGGAAAACCCGACCCCTGAGCAGATCGCCCAGATCAAGGCCGACTGGCAGAAGCGTCACCAGCAAGTGCTGGAGTCCGGTGGCCTGCAGGTGATCGCCTCCGAACGTCACGAATCGCGTCGTATCGACAACCAGCTGCGTGGCCGTGCCGGTCGCCAGGGTGACGCCGGCTCCAGCCGTTTCTACCTGTCCCTGGAAGACAGCCTGATGCGCATCTTCGCCTCGGATCGGGTGAAGAACTTCATGAAGGCCCTGGGCATGCAGTCCGGTGAAGCGATCGAGCACCGCATGGTGACCAACGCCATCGAGAAGGCCCAGCGCAAGGTTGAAGGCCGCAACTTCGACATCCGCAAGCAACTGCTGGAGTTCGACGACGTCAACAACGAGCAGCGTAAAGTGATCTATCACATGCGCAACACCTTGTTGGCGGCGGACAACATTGGCGAAACCATCGCCGATTTCCGCCAGGACGTGCTCAACGCTACCGTCAGTGCGCATATTCCTCCCCAATCCCTGCCGGAACAGTGGGACGTGGCGGGTCTGGAAGAGGCCATCCAGAGCGGCTTCGGGGTCAGTCTGCCGATTCAGCAATGGCTTGATGAAGACGACCACCTGTACGAAGAAACCCTGCGCGAGAAACTGCTCAACGAACTGATCGCCGCGTACAACGAGAAGGAAGATCAGGCCGGCGCCGAAGCGCTGCGCACCTTCGAGAAGCAGATCGTGCTGCGGGTACTGGACGACTTGTGGAAAGACCACCTGTCGACCATGGATCACCTGCGTCACGGTATCCACCTGCGCGGTTATGCACAGAAGAACCCGAAGCAGGAGTACAAGCGCGAGTCCTTCACCCTGTTCTCCGAGTTGCTGGATTCCATCAAGCGCGACTCGATCCGCGTACTGTCCCATGTCCAGGTGCGTCGCGAAGACCCGGCCGAAGAAGAGGCGCGCCTGCGTCAGGAAGCCGAGGCACTGGCTCAGCGCATGCAGTTCGAACACGCTGAGGCGCCGGGTCTGGATCAGCCTGAAGCCCTGGAAGAAGGGGTTGATGTGGATGTCGCCCTGGCCTCCGCGCCAGTGCGCAACGAACAGAAACTGGGCCGCAACGAGCTGTGCTACTGCGGTTCGGGCAAGAAGTTCAAACACTGTCACGGCCAGATCAACTAAGATCCTCGCCAGACACTGAAACACCCACGCCGTGACGGCATCAGCCGTCGCGGCGTTTTTCCATTTGCAACACCGTCTTTTGAGACGACGGTGCAGACACCTGATAAGAGGAGCGCATTCATGGCTGTTGGTCTTGGTCCTTTGCCTACGTTGCACCCGGTTGCCGGCTTCGAGCTCGGTATCGCTTCGGCCGGCATCAAGCGCCCGGGGCGCAAGGATGTGGTGGTCATGCGCTGCGTCGAAGGCTCCACCGTGGCCGGCGTGTTCACCCTCAATGCGTTCTGCGCGGCGCCGGTGATCCTGGCCAAGCAGCGGGTGCAGGGGCCGGTGCGCTATCTGCTGACCAATACCGGCAATGCCAACGCCGGCACCGGCGAGCCAGGCCTGGCCGCAGCCCAGCGCACCTGCGCCAAGCTGGCGGAGCTGACCGGAGTCGATGCCAGCGCCGTGCTGCCGTACTCCACTGGCGTGATCGGCGAGCCGCTGCCGGTAGAGAAAATCGAAGGCGCCCTGCAAGCCGCGCTGGATGACCTGTCCGTGGACAACTGGGCCGCCGCCGCCACCGGGATCATGACCACCGACACTCTGCCCAAGGGCGCCAGTCGTCAGTTCCAGCACGATGGCGTGACCGTCACCGTGACCGGTATCAGCAAGGGCGCGGGGATGATCCGTCCCAACATGGCCACCATGCTTGGCTACATCGCCACCGACGCCAAAGTCTCCCGCGAAGTGCTGCAGAACCTGTTGCTGGACGGTGCCAACAAATCCTTCAACCGCATCACCATCGACGGCGATACCTCCACCAACGACTGCTGCATGCTGATCGCCACCGGTCAGGCCAATCTGCCGGAAATCACCCGGGCCGAGGGGCCGCTGTTCGCAGCCCTGAAGCAGGCCGTGTTCGAGGTGTGCATGGAAGTGGCCCAGGCCATCGTCCGTGACGGCGAAGGCGCGACCAAGTTCGTCACCGTTGAAGTCAACGGCGGCGCTACTCACCAGGAATGCCTCGACGTGGGCTACACCGTGGCGCACTCGCCGCTGATCAAGACCGCGCTGTTCGCCTCCGACCCGAACTGGGGTCGCATCCTCGCGGCCGTGGGCCGTGCCGGCGTGGCGGATCTGGACGTCAGCAAGATCGATGTGTTCCTTGGCGAAGTGTGCATCGCCAGCCGTGGCGCGCGGGCTGCCAGTTACACCGAAGCCCAGGGCGCCGCAGTGATGCAGCAGGAAGAGATCACCATCCGCATCGAACTGGGTCGTGGTGCTTGCAGCGAAACCATCTGGACCACCGATCTGTCCCACGAATACGTGAAGATCAACGCGGAATACCGCACCTAAGTACCTCGCCGGCAACGCCGCTCCCGCCCTGTAGGAGCCGGCTTGCCGGCGAAGCGCAGATCCAATGCCCGGCCCGCAAGGGCCCGGCCCAATGCCTGATCAGAGGAAACAGCGCGGTGAAACGAGTCCATGTGGCTGCGGCCGTTATCCGGGATGCCAGCGGCAAGATCCTGATTGCCCGGCGTGCCGACACTCAACATCAAGGGGGCCTGTGGGAGTTTCCCGGAGGCAAGGTCGAGGCCGGCGAAGCGGTCAATGCCGCACTGGCCCGCGAGCTGCAGGAAGAGTTGGGGATCGCCGTACAGGCGGCGCGCCCGCTGATCAAGGTGCAGCACGATTACCCGGATAAACAAGTGTTGCTGGATGTCTGGGAAGTCTCGGCATTCAGTGGCGAGCCTCACGGCGTCGAAGGCCAGCCCCTGGCCTGGGTCAGTCCTCGTGAGTTGACCGACTATGAGTTTCCGGCGGCCAATCAGCCGATCGTCGCTGCCGCGCGTCTGCCGGCGCACTACCTGATCACCCCGGAAGGTCTGGAAACCCCGGCCTTGCTGCGTGGCATGCAGAAGGCCATTGCCCAGGGCAGCAAGCTGATCCAGTTGCGTGCTCCCGGCGGTTACGATCCGCAATACCGCGATCTGGCGGTGGATGCCGTGGGCCTGTGTGCCGGCAAGGCGCAGTTGATGCTCAAGGGGCCCTTCGAGTGGCTGGGGGACTTCCCCTCGGCGGGTTGGCATATCACCTCGGCACAGTTGCGCAAGTACGCCAGCGCCGGGCGCCCCTTCGGCAAGGACCGCTGGCTGGCGGCCTCTTGTCACAATGCCGAAGAGTTGTCCCTGGCACAGCAGATGGATGTGGACTTTGTGACCCTGTCACCGCTGCAGCCGACCCAGACTCACCCCGACGCCCAGCCCCTGGGCTGGGAGCAGGCGCAGCAGCTGATCAACGGTTTCAACAGGCCGGTGTATCTGCTGGGCGGTGTCGGGCCTGCCGAGTGTCAGCAAGCCTGGGACGCCGGTGCTCAGGGGGTTGCCGGAATCCGCGCCTTCTGGCCGCAGGACTGAAGAGCGCCATGTCAGCACGGGCCAGCGGCGCTCCAGGTGGCAACTGGCTTGCCAGTTGAGGCGTCGTCAACCGTTGCCCAAGATTCGTGGATCCTTTCGCCGACAGCCGGCTCCTACGCAGAGGGGGCGGGCTTGGCGGCGGCCTGCCAGAGGATTTCCGCGATGCCTTGGCGCTTGGCAATCAGCCGGGCCGCGACAAACAGCAGGTCCGACAGGCGATTGATGTAGGCCAGTCCCACTCCCTGCAAGGGTTCCACGGCATTCAGGTGTTGGCAGCGACGCTCGGCGCTGCGCGCCAGGCTGCGGCAAACGTGAGCCTGGGCGATCAGCGACGAACCGCCGGGCAGGATGAAGTTCTCCAGGGGGCCCAGCTCCTCATTCCAGATATCGATGGCTGCCTCAAGGCGCTCCACCTCGGCCGCGTTCAGCGCCTGATACACCGGCATGGCCAGTTCGCCCCCCAGATCGAACAACCGGTGCTGGCAGGGAGCCAACACCTCGATGATCTCCTTGAGGCCAGGGCAGGCATCAGCTTGCTCCTCCAGGCCGGCCAGAAGCAGTCCCAACTGGCTGTTCAAGGTGTCGACTTCGCCGATGGCTTCCACTCGTGGATGATCCTTGGCGACCCGGCGGCCGTCTCCGAGTCCGGTTTCGCCTTTGTCGCCGGTGCGGGTGTAAATCTTCGACAAGCGAAAACCCATGCTTAGTTCTCCAGTGGTAGCGGTTCTTGAACCGGGGGCTGGTTGCTGGCCAGGGGCAGGCGCAAGGTAAAGCAGGTGCCCTGGCCCCGGGTCGATTGCACTTCCATTTGCCCCTTGTGGTTGTTGGTGATGATGAAGTACGACACCGAGAGGCCGAGTCCGGTGCCCTGGCCGATCTCCTTGGTGGTGAAGAAGGGCTCGAAGGTGCGCTTGCGCACGCTTTCGCTCATGCCGATGCCGTTGTCTTCCACCTGGATCTCCGCCCAGGGCGGATTCAGCTTGGTGCGCAGGATGATGCGCCCGGGTTCGCTGTCGTCCTCACGCTGGTGGATGGCCTGGGCGGCGTTCTTCAGCAGGTTGAGCAACACTTGCTCCAGTTCGTTGGCGGTGCCGGGCACGGGCCCCAGGTTCGGGTCGAACTGGCGGATGATCGCCTGCCCCTTGAAGTCGAAGCCGATGGCCAGGTCGAAGTCATTGCTGGCGATTTCCACCGCCTGGTCAATCAACGCCGGCAGGTCGCAGGGGGCCATCTGGCGATTGCTGCGGCGGCTGAAACTGAGCATGTGGGTGACGATCTTGGCGGCCCGGGCCCCGGCTTGCTGAATGCCATCGAGCAGCTGCGGCACTTCGCGGCTTTCCAGGTAGCGGTTGACGGTTTGCAGTTCGACGCCGATCTGTTGTGCGTGCTCGAGGTTCTTCGGCAGTTCCGGGGACAGCCGGCGGCGGATGTTCTGCACGTTGTGCAGGATGGCCCCCAAGGGGTTGTTGATCTCATGGGCCATGCCGGCGGCCAGGCCACCCACCGAGAGCATCTTCTCCGACTGCACCATCATCTCTTCCAGGGACAGGCGCTGGGTGATGTCGTCGATACGGATCACCACGCCACGGCCGGCGCCGCCCATCAACGGATAGAAGGTCAGGGCGTAATGCCGGGCCTCATCGTCCTTGACCCAGGTCACCCTTTCGACCTTGGTCACTGTGTGTTGCTCGACGGTTTCCTTGAGTTGCGGCAGGAACGGCTTGAGCGGTTCGAAGGCGAGGAAGATCGGCTGGTTCAGGGCTTCGTCCAGGCGAGTGCCGGACAGGGCACTGGCTTCCTGGTTCCATTGGGTGACGTACAGTTGCTCGTCCAGGGCGATCAGGGCCGAGGGCATGGAGTCGATGATGCTGTTGAGGTAGTTCTGGAAGCCGGTGAGCTTCTTCTCGATCTTGCTGCGAACCTGGACTTCCAGTTCCAGCTTGCGGTTGGTGTGGCGGGTTTCTTCAGCCAGTCCCTGAGCCTGATCGTAGGCGGCCTGGGAGTCGTCGCGCGCGCGCTTGAGTTGCTGCTCCCGCGCTTCGATGCGCGACAGCATGGTGTTGAAGGCTTCCGCCAGGCTGCCGATTTCATCGTGGTTGCCGCGGGAGGCACGCAATGAGTAGTTCTCCTCGCGGGTCACCTGGCGCGACAGTTCCTCGAGCTGGTGGATCGGCTGGGTGATCAGGCGCTTGATCTGTCGGGCGATGATCAGCCAGAGCAAGACGCTGAATATCAGGATCCCCAGGCTGGCGGTGAGGGTGCCGGTATAGAACGCCATCGGCAGTTCGCTGGTGGCGACCAGCAGCAGATGCCCCGGAGCCTGGCCCGGGCGAGGCAGGGTGATGATCTGGTTGCTGCGAAACTCGGTCAATTGCCAGGCTTCGATATGGCGGTAGCGCTCGGGCAGCTTGAGGTGTTCGCCGTGTTGCAACTGCGCCAGGCGCACACCCTTGCCGTCATACAGGGCCGCTGCCCGCAGCGGGGTATAGCTGTCGAGTTCATCCAGCAGCTTTTGTGCGTCCTCGGGGGAGTTGAGGGCCTGGGTTGCCAGGATCGGATTGGACACCAGTCGGCCAATGGTCTGCAGGGCCTGGGGCGCCATGCTTTCCTGGGAGATCCAGTAGGCGGCGCTGATAAAGGTCAGGTTGGCGACCAGCAGTACGGTGGTGAGCAAGACGAGCAGGGCGGCCAGGAGCTTTTGGCCCACGGGCAGGTTTTCGAGACGCTGGCGCAATGGCATCGGCTATATCGCTGGAAATGAGCAAGTGGGCAGCGTAGCCGCTGCTCAGGCGCTGGGCAATCCGCGCAGTTGCAGGTGGCTGACCAGGCGTTGCTGCAACTGTTGCAGATGGGGCAGTTGCAAGCGATGACGGGCGGCAGCCTGACAGGCATATCCGAGCAAGTAGCTGATCTCGGTGCGGCGTTGACTGGTCACGTCCTGATGCATGGAGGAGTAGTTGGCGGCGGTGGCCTGGATCACCCGTTCCACTTCCTGTTGCAGGTTTTGCGCGGCTGCCGGTTGTCCGCAGCAGTGCAGCAGCTCGCTCAGTTCAGCGCATAAAGTGGCCACTTCGCACTGGTGTTGCTGCAGGCCTCCGTTGCGGCAGTCGTGCAGCACGGTCAATGGATTGATCGCGCAGTTGAGGGCCAGTTTGCGCCACAGGCGGGTGAGGATCTGGGTGCTCCATTCGTGGGGGATGCCACTGGCGGTCAGGTCGTCGAGCCAGATCGGCGGGGTCGGGTGGCTGCAGTCGCCGAGCCAGGTATAGCCATGGCCGGCGAAGACCACGCGCCAGTCACCGTCGCGAAAGGCCCCTTCGGTGCTGGAGGCGGCGACGCAGCGAGCCTGGGGCACCCGGGCCGCCACTGCGTCCTGGCTGCCAAGACCGTTCTGCAGCAGGATCAGCTCGGCGTCCTGGGTCAGGCGCGGGGCGATGCTGGACACCGCCGCTTCGGCGTCATAGGCCTTGCACGCCAACAACAGACGGCTGATGGGCGTCGTGCTATCGACGGTTTCCCCGGGAATCGCCAGCAGGCTGCTCTGGCCCTGCTCCACCAGGGTCAGGCCGCCCGCCGCTTGATACGCCTGCAAGCGGGCCTGATTGCGCAGGATCAGGCGCACCGGCAAGCCGGCGCGGGCCAGGCGGGTGGCCCACAAAGTGCCGAGGCTGCCGGCGCCGAGAACATGCCAGGTGGTGGACATCAGCTTTTCGCTCTGTTTGGCCGCTCAGGGGAGGGCACGCGGTGAAGGAGGGGAAAGACCCGTTATAATGAGCGCGGATTTTAACCGCAAGCCGGGCGTGTTCGATGTTCTGAACAGCGCCCCTTTTTATTTGGAGAGATTACATGCCGTCGTTTGACGTGGTATCCGAACTGGACAAGCACGAAGTCACCAACGCGGTGGAAAACGCCGTCAAGGAACTGGATCGCCGCTATGACCTCAAGGGCAAGGGCAGCTTCGAGTTCAAGGACAAGGAACTGACCGTCAACCTGACCGCGGAAGCTGAATTCCAGCTGGAAGCGATGATCGAAATTCTCAAGCTGGCTCTGGTCAAGCGCAAGATCGATGTGCAGTGCCTGGAGGTCAAGGACGCTTATGCCTCGGGCAAGGTGATGAAGCAGGAAGCGGTGCTCAAGGAAGGTATCGATAAGGAGCTGGCGAAGAAAATCGTCGCCCATATCAAGGATGCCAAGTTGAAAGTGCAGGCCGCCATTCAGGGCGAGCAGGTACGGGTCACTGGCAAGAAGCGTGATGACCTGCAAGAGGCCATCGCCGCCCTGCGTGCCAAGGAATTCGGCATGCCGCTGCAGTTCAACAACTTCCGCGACTGACCCTCGGTCTCCGGGAACCTCTAGAGCTTTTTGGCGTCCGAGGCCGGAGCAATGGCAGAAACGATTGCGCTCCAGCGGAGCCGGTCGTTCTGCCGGTCAGTCATGCACGCCGCCACCCCGGGGAATCTGGAGAGATAGATGGATTTGAACGCTGAAGTAGACAACCTGGTCCGGGCTTCCCAAGCCTGGATCCCGATGATCATGGAATACGGCAGCCGGGTGCTGCTGGCAGTGATCACCCTGGCCATCGGCTGGTGGCTGATCAACAAGTTGACGCACAAAGTGGGCAAGTTGCTGGCGTTGCGTAATGCCGACCTGGCGTTGCAAGGCTTTATCAGCAGCCTGGCCAACATCATTCTCAAGGTGCTGCTGATTGTCAGCGTGGCCTCGATGATCGGTGTCGAAACGACCTCGTTCGTTGCCGCGATTGGTGCCGCCGGGCTGGCTATCGGTCTGGCCCTGCAAGGCAGCCTGGCGAACTTCGCCGGAGGGGTGTTGATCCTGTTGTTCCGTCCGTTTCGCATTGGCGACTTCATTGAAGCCCAAGGCATCAGCGGTAGCGTGGACAGCATTCAGATTTTTCACACGGTGTTGCGTACTGGTGACAACAAGACGGTGATCGTGCCCAACGGTAACCTGTCCAACGGCATCATTACCAACTACAACCGTCAACCCACTCGCAAGGTGGTATTTGACGTGGGTGTGGATTACGACGCAGATCTGCAGAAGGCCCGTGAAGTGCTGCTGGAGCTGGCGAAAGACGAGCGCGTGCTGGCCGATCCCGCGCCGGTGGCAGTGGTGTCCACCCTGGGTGACAGTGCTATTACCTTGTCTCTGCGGGTTTGGGTCAAGACTGCGGATTACTGGGACGTGATGTTCCAGTTCAACGAGCTGTCGCGCGATCGCTTGAAGGCGGCGGGCATCGATATTCCCTTTCCGCAGCGCGTGATTCGTGTGGTTCAGGAAGCGGCTGTCTCATAAGGTGCTTTCAATACTTGGCCATGTGGTCAACTAATGCTGTTCAAGACAAGGGGCTTTTAGGCCCCTTGTTTGTTTTCAGGGTTCCTTGGCAACTATCAAGTTTCATTCGAAAGCGGGGGCATAACGAGTGCAAGCAACTTCTTTAGTTAGCTTGCTATTTAAGTTTTTCTTCTACGAGTTACTGTTGCCACGCACAAAAAAGCCGCCGACCTGATCCAGGGCGGCGGCTTTTATTTGAGTTGCGCGTTGGCGCAATCAACTGAACATTGAAATTACAAGATGCTCAGTGGGTACTCTACGATCAGACGCAGATCGTTCAGGTTGTCGTAGTTGGTCGCGCGGTAGTCGGCGTTGCTGCCACGGTAGATGGCGTTACGCAGACGGAAGGACAGGTCTTTGGCTGGGCCTTCTTGCAGTACGTACTTGGCCTCTACGTCCCATTCGTGCTCCTTGCCATCGCTGGAGTCGGCAACAGTAACGTTGGTGCCGCGAATGTAACGGGTCATGAAGCTCAGGCCAGGAACGCCGAAGGAAGCCATGTTCAGGTCGTAACGAGCCTGCCAGGATTTTTCATCTTCGCCAACGAAGTCGGAGATCTGCACCGAGTTGGCCACGTAGATAGTGCCGTTACCGTCAACACCGTACTTGTAGCCGGTTTTACCGCTGGATTGCTGGTATGCCACGGTGAACTTGTGGGCGTCGATGCTGTAAGCGGTTGCCAGACTCCATACACGGTTGTCCAGATCGCCTGCCAGTTTCTTCCCGTCATCCTTGCTGCGATAGCCGTTGAAGTCGACGTTCAGCGACTGGTTATTGGCGATCGGGAAGGTGTAGTTCAGGTTGATGTATTGCTTCTTGAAGTAGTCATCAACCTTGGACGCTGCCACGCCGCCTACGAAGTTGTCGGTGAACTTGTAGGTTGCACCTGCGAAGTCGGCAGAGGTCAGGCCTGGGTTTTTCAGGCCGGTGTCGCTGTTACGACCGTTGATGCTGTCGTTGTACTGACCGGTCTGCGAGCGCAGGGCGGTGAAGTGACCCGCATTCAGCTCCAGGCCTTTGATCTCGTTGCTGGTGATCAAGGTACCGGTGGCGACTTCAGGCAGCAGGCGGCTGTCGTCTGTAGTGAATACCGGGCTGGCAACCATTTGGTTACCGTATTTCAGTACGGTATCGGAGATGCGGAACTTGACGGCGCCACCTACAGCGGACGAATCTTTTTCAGGCTCGCCACGGCTGTTGTTGGCTGCCAGACCGTTGCCAGAACGGCCAGCGCCACCGTCCAGCTTGACCACACCCATGGCGAAAGCGTCAACGCCTACGCCTACGGTGCCTTGAGTGAAGCCGGAGCTGTACTGCAGCAGTTCACTCAGGCCAGTGTCTTGGCGATAGCCGCTTTTGTAGGTGCCATCGTCACGTTGGTGGTTACCTGCACCGCTCTTGTAGTCACGGTTCATGTACTCAAGACGGGTTTTCGCAGTCAGGGTGCTATCTTCGATAAAGCCCTTTGCATCGTCCTGGGAGGACGCGATTGCGAACTGCGAGGTGCCTGCTGATACAGCCAGGGCGATCATGCTCCACTTCATCACGCGCATCGTGATTTGCTCCTTTGGTTTTTAGAAGAGTACTGCCGTCCCACCTGTTTTTTTATCTGGGCGGCTCTTTCTTTTTGTGTCGGCGCAAACTTATATCACGCTGACAATGTTGGCGATACTTGCCTATCTATCCTTTCAGCTTCTTTACGAGCCTGTCGCAATTTGCTCGGTCAGTGTCGCAATTTTGCAGCCAGTCTGTATCCGAACCAACAACTTAGGTCGTGTTCTTCGAAGGAACATCACGAGCAATTCAGCTCTCGACGTACACACTCTAAAAAGCACCGCCGGGCAGCCTTGCCACTATTATTATGAGTCTGTGACGAGCCACTTCCGGTGCTCCATCGCAGACGATGTCGGGGGTTAATGCAACAAGCGTGCACAAACCAAAGTTGTCTGGTCTTTTTTCTTCCGGGCGGCGTGCCGACCTGTAAAAACCGCATAAAACAGCCATGTAAAGCGTCTTTTTGTTTGGCTTGACGCAAGGAGCTTACTGGTGCAGGACTGTGCAATAAGTCGCACAGCGCGCCAAAATGTTACCGGTCCACACTGCAAGGTGAGTAGACGGCGGATGCTTGAGGAATTGAGCGTAGACCGTCTGTGCGATTTTGGTGCAAAACTTTTGTAATGCTGTGCAGGGTTCATACAGTCATGTGTGGTTATGGTTGACGACGACGATGGCGTAACGAGTCATGTTCTGGTCAGTTGTGACGCCTCGTGCACAAATGGTGCAATGCATCAGAAAATGTACTGTCGTGGGGCGCTTGGGCTGCATTGAAGCTGGCTCCTTGCCGGCTGATTGGCGGGCGATGTCCCGGGTGAGCGCTTTGCTCATGAAGCCCGTGGCATTCGCAGGTATGCTGCGCGTCTGTCGCCTGGCCAGTGTCACCGATGCTGTGAGCCAGGCTGAAATGAGCTGAGCGGGAGTAAATGCAGTGTTCACTTTAGATTCACGGCTGCAACAAGACACATTGCCCATCGGGGATTTCCCCCTCTGTCGGTTGCTGCTGTCCAATGACGCGAACTATCCCTGGTTCATCCTCGTGCCCCGTCGTGAAGATATCAGCGAGTTGTTTCAACTGGATGTCACCGACCAACTGCAGCTATGGCGGGAAACCACGGCATTGGCTGAAGTGCTCAAGGACTCCTTCGATGCCGATAAGTTGAATGTGGCGACGTTGGGTAACGTGGTGAGTCAGTTGCACATGCACGTGATCGTGCGCAAGCGGGATGACGCCGCTTGGCCGGCGCCAGTGTGGGGCAAGCACCCCGCCAAGCCTTACACCGCGCAGGAAGTTGCGGCGATTCGCAATCGGCTGCGAGTGGTGCTGACCGATGATTTCCATTTTCTGGAGGTTTGAGCCATGAGTCTGGAAGCGCGTGTTACCGATCTGGAAAGCCGTCTGGCGTTTCAGGATGACACCATTCAAGCCTTGAACGATGTGCTGGTATCGCAGCAGAAGGTGTTGGAGCGCCTGCAGCTGCAGATGAACGCCTTGCTCAAGCGCCAGGAGGAAATGGTTGGGCAGTTCGAGTCTTTCGAGGAAGAGGCGCCGCCCCCGCACTATTAAAGGAAGGTCGGCATTCTTGCTGCACAAAAAAAACCGCGCCAGGGCGCGGTTTTTTGTTGGCGTTGATCAGCGGCGTGGCAGTGCAGCGATCACGTCTTCGGCTTGCAGGCCTTTATCGCGATTCATGACCGAGAACTCCACGCGCTGGCCTTCCACCAGTACGCGGTGACCTTCTCCGCGAATGGCGCGAAAGTGCACGAAGATGTCATCGCCGGAGTCGCGGGAAATGAAACCGAAACCCTTGGATGTGTTGAACCACTTCACTGTGCCGGTATCGCGGTTGCTCATGTCGTAGCTGGGAGCTGCGGAGGCCGCGGGCGAGGACTTGTAGAAGCTGATGCCCAGGTGCAGCGCCACGGCGACCAGGGCGGTCAGCAGGCTCACCAGGACTGCCGGTTGACCACCGATCACCGGCATTGGCGCCAGCAAGGTGAGGGTTTGCAGGACCACGACCAGTACCAGCAGAGCGCTGACCAGGTTTTGCAGGTGATGGCGCGAACCTTTGTTCCAGTGCGGGATAACCGGAGCGAGGATCAGGTTGAGCAGGCCGAACAGAGCCAGGTAAATAGCATCGGATTGTTGCAGGTAGGGAACCGCGTCAGATCTAAGACTCGGAATCAAGGACAGCAGCAAAGCTGCAATGCCTGTCAGCAGGTGGACGATTTTCAACATTTTGATTAACTCACGTTAAGAAGGATGCACAAGGAAGAGCTGATCACGCACGGTTCGCTTCTGAATAAATGGGTGAGGCGGTGGTTACGTACGCGGGGTCAGCCTATGCGCGCTGGCCGAAGAAATAGGCATCAGCGACACGGAGTCTATTTAACAGCAAAGCCCCGGCCTTCTCAAATCAGCAGCGGGTGATTGGAAATGCTCCATGTTGCCCTTGGTAATCGGAGCATCGGGCAAAGTCGCGTTCTAGACAGATGGCCGCGGTTTTCCGGGGAACTCCGGTTTTTTCCGCAGGTCAGCCATTGCCTGGAACCCAGTGTTGGCAAGCCATGGCCGGCCCATGGGGCAATCCACCGCGGGCCAATTGCCGATCCGGGTCGGCGGGGGAGCGACACTCTTGCTAGAGTGGTCCGGCAGCTGATTGGGTGAATCCATCCCGTTAACGGAGAGAAACATGACAATTGATATCGGTATCAGCGAAGAAGATCGTAAATCCATCGTCGACGGCCTTTCCCGTCTGCTTTCGGACACCTACGTGTTGTACCTGAAAACCCATAACTTCCATTGGAATGTCACCGGCCCGCAATTTCGCACCCTGCACCTGATGTTCGAAGAGCAGTACAACGAACTGGCCCTGGCGGTTGACCTGATCGCTGAACGCATCCGTGCCTTGGGCTTCCCGGCACCGGGTGCCTACTCCATCTACGCCCGGCTGTCTTCGATCAAGGAAGAGGAGGGCGTGCCGGCCGCGGAAGAAATGATCAAGCAGTTGGTGGCCGGCCAGGAAGCGGTCACCCGCACCGCCCGTGGCATTTTCCCGTTGCTGGACAAGGTCAGCGATGAGCCAACGGCGGATCTGCTGACCCAGCGCATGCAAGTGCATGAGAAAACCGCGTGGATGCTGCGCTCCCTGTTGGAACATCGTTAAGCCGCTCATGGCCGATGACGTCCCGGACGCCATCGGCGCCTTTTGACAGGCTCCGGCATCTATATGGTCATACGGCTGCACAGGGCCGATTTAATGGATATAATCCCGCTCTTTGCTAGGTAGCCCGAGCTTTGGCGTGGGCTCTGGCTGTAGTTCAAGCAGTAATCTGGATTGCCGAGACGCCCCCATGCCCATGTACGATTACCAATGCGCTTCCTGTGGTCATCAGTTGGAAGCCATTCAAAAGATCAGTGCTGCGCCGCTGGTCGACTGCCCTGCCTGCCAGGCACCTGAACTGAAAAAGATGCTGTCCATGCCCGGATTCCGCCTCAGCGGCACCGGCTGGTATGAAACCGACTTCAAGACCGGCTCCAAGAAGAATCTGGCCGGTGGCGACAAAGCTGACTAAGTTGAACGACACGCGCGAGTTCTTGCACTATCCGGCACCTCATGGTGCGCAAGGCCTCCATCGAATTTCGAATTACGAGAAGTGAAACCACTACCATGATGCGCAGCCACTATTGCGGCCAACTGAACGAAAGCCTGGAAGGTCAGGAAGTAACCCTTTGCGGATGGGTCCACCGTCGCCGTGACCACGGCGGGGTGATTTTCCTCGATATCCGTGATCGTGAAGGTCTGGCCCAGGTGGTGTTCGACCCGGACCGCGCTGAAACCTTCGCCACCGCCGATCGCGTGCGCAGCGAATACGTAGTCAAGATCACCGGTAAGGTGCGCCTGCGCCCGGCCGGTGCCGGCAACGCCAACATGGCTTCGGGCATGATCGAAGTTCTGGGCTACGAGCTGGAAGTGCTGAACGAAGCGGAAACCCCGCCGTTCCCGCTCAACGAATACTCCGACGTGGGTGAAGAAACCCGCCTGCGCTATCGCTTCATCGACCTGCGCCGTCCGGAAATGGCCGAAAAGCTGCGCCTGCGTTCGCGCATGACCACCAGCATCCGTCGCTACCTGGACGAAAACGGTTTCCTCGACGTGGAAACCCCGATCCTGACTCGCGCCACTCCGGAAGGCGCCCGCGACTATCTGGTGCCGAGCCGCACCCACGCCGGCAGCTTCTTCGCCTTGCCGCAATCGCCACAGCTGTTCAAGCAGCTGCTGATGGTGGCCGGCTTCGACCGCTACTACCAGATCGCCAAGTGCTTCCGTGACGAAGACCTGCGTGCCGACCGTCAGCCTGAGTTCACTCAGATCGACATCGAGACCAGCTTCCTCGACGAAAAAGACATCATGGGCCTGACCGAAGGCATGATCCGCAACCTGTTCAAGGAAGTGCTGGGTCTGGAGTTCGGCGAATTCCCGCACATGACCTTTGAAGAAGCCATGCGTCGCTACGGTTCCGACAAGCCGGACCTGCGCAACCCGCTGGAACTGGTGGACGTTGCCGACCAGCTCAAGGAAGTGGAATTCAAGGTGTTCAGCGGCCCGGCCAACGATCCGAAATGCCGTATTGCCGCCCTGCGCGTTCCTGGCGGAGCGAGCATGCCGCGCAAGCAGATCGACGATTACACCAAGTTTGTCGGCATCTACGGTGCCAAGGGCCTGGCGTACATCAAGGTCAACGAGCGCGCCAAGGGCGTTGAAGGCCTGCAGTCGCCGATCGTCAAGAACATTCCGGAAGCCAACCTGAACGTGATCCTCGATCGCGTGGGTGCGGTCGACGGCGACATCGTGTTCTTCGGTGCCGACAAGGCCAAGATCGTCAGCGAAGCCCTGGGCGCCCTGCGCATCAAGCTCGGTCACGACCTGAACCTGCTGACCTGCGAATGGGCACCGATGTGGGTGGTCGACTTCCCGATGTTCGAAGAGAACGACGACGGCAGCTTCACCGCCTTGCACCACCCGTTCACCGCGCCGAAGTGCTCGCCTGAAGAGCTGGAAGCCAACCCGGCTACCGCTCTGTCGCGCGCCTACGACATGGTCCTGAACGGCACCGAGCTGGGTGGCGGTTCGATCCGTATCCACCGCAAGGAAATGCAGCAAGCGGTATTCCGCCTGTTGGGCATCAGCGAAGCGGAACAGGAAGAGAAGTTCGGCTTCCTGCTGGACGCCCTCAAGTACGGCGCACCGCCGCACGGTGGCCTGGCCTTCGGTCTGGACCGTCTGGTGATGTTGATGACCGGCGCCCAGTCGATCCGTGAAGTGATCGCCTTCCCGAAAACCCAGAGCGCGGCCTGCGTCATGACTCAGGCACCGGGTCTGGTGGATGCCAAGGCTCTGCGTGAGCTGCACATCCGCCTGCGCGAACAGCCCAAGGCTGAATAAGCCGGCCCGATAAGGCGCACCTTCGGGTGCGCTTTTTCTATGGGTCGAGTTTTGTTGCCCCGCCCGCCAAGCGGCGTGGGCAATGTTTCAAAGAGAATTTGGAGCAAGTTATGGCAGGTCATTCCAAGTGGGCGAACATCAAGCACCGCAAAGAGCGTCAGGATGCCAAGAGAGGCAAGATCTTCACCAAGTGGATTCGTGAACTGACCGTTGCGGCCCGTCAGGGCGGTGGCGAGCCAGGTTCCAACCCACGTTTGCGCTTGGCCCTGGACAAGGCCCTGGGCGCCAACATGAGCCGCGACATCATTGATCGTGCCATCGCCCGTGGCACCGGCGCTGCCGGCAGCGACGACGTGGTCGAGCTGACCTATGAAGGCTATGGCCCCAATGGCGTGGCGGTGATGGTCGAATGCATGACCGACAACCGCAATCGCACCGCGGCTGCGGTTCGTCACGCGTTCAGCAAGTGCGGCGGCAACCTGGGGACCGACGGATCGGTGGCCTATCTGTTCGAACGCAAGGGCCAGATCACTTTCGCCGAAGGTGTCGATGAAGATGCGCTGATCGAGGCGGCGATGGAGGCCGATGCCGACGATGTGGTGAGCAACGAAGACGGTTCCGTCGACGTGTTCACGTCGTTTGCTGGTTTCTACGGTGTGCGCAATGCCCTGGAAGCGGCTGGCTTCACCGCTGCGGACGCAGAAATCGTCATGCTGCCCACTACCAGTGCCGAACTGGATCTGGAGGGGGCGGAGAAGGTCCTCAAGCTGATCGACATGCTGGAAGACCTGGACGATGTGCAGAACGTCTATTCCAACGCGGATATCCCGCAGTCGGTGGCCGAGCAGCTCGGCTGATCCACTTGCACTACCCTTGAAGCCGGACGTGCCACGTCGCGATGAATGCGCGGCAGGGCGCTTCCGGCTTCTGCCTTTTTGCGTTTCCGGTCCTGGCCGGCCGGTCTTCTTACTCAAGCAGCAGGCTTTATGACTCTTATTCTTGGCATCGACCCCGGCTCACGCATTACCGGTTATGGCGTGGTTCGAGACACCGGGCGTGGCTGCGTGTACGTGGCGTCCGGTTGTATTCGCACCGGAGCCGGCGAGTTGCCCGAGCGCTTGCAGATTGTCTATCGCGGTGTGCGTGAGGTGATTCAGACCTACGGTCCGGTGACCATGGGCATCGAGAAGGTGTTCATGGCACGCAATGCCGATTCGGCACTCAAGCTCGGGCAGGCCCGTGGGGCGGCGATTGTCGCCGGGGCCGAAGAAGGCCTGGAGATCGCCGAGTACACGGCGACCCAGGTCAAGCAGGCCGTGGCCGGGACCGGCGGTGCCAACAAGGAACAGGTGCAGATGATGGTCATGCACCTGCTCAAGCTCACCACCAAGCCGCAGATCGATGCCTCGGATGCCCTGGCCATCGCCATCTGTCACGCCCATACCCGCTCAAGTCTGTTGCCCCATGGTCTGGGAACGGCACGCAGTCGTGGCGGGCGCCTGCGTCTCTGATAGCATCAGCGCAGTCATTTTAGGAGTGGAGCACTGTGCGCCTGGGTAGTTCGGCGCCGGCGCTCGCTCAACGAGTCGCCAGCTGCGAGCTGGCCATCGCCTAAGGATCTGAAACGTGATTGGACGCTTGCGCGGCACCCTGGCTGAGAAACAGCCGCCGCACCTGATTCTTGATGTAAACGGGCTGGGCTACGAAGTCGAAGTGCCCATGACCACCTTGTACAGGCTGCCGTCGGTCGGTGAGCCTCTGACCTTGCACATCCATTTGGTCGTGCGCGAGGACGCGCAGTTACTCTACGGTTTCGCCAGCAAGCGCGAGCGAGACTTTTTTCGCGAGTTGATCCGTCTCAATGGTGTGGGTCCCAAGCTGGCCCTGGCGCTGATGTCCAGCCTCGAAGTGGATGAGCTGGTGCGTTGCGTGCAGGCCCAGGACACCTCGGCCCTGACCAAGGTGCCCGGGGTTGGCAAGAAGACCGCCGAACGCCTGCTGGTGGAACTCAAGGACCGCTTCAAGGCCTGGGAAGCCGTACCGAGCATGTTTGCCCTGGTGCCGAACCAGCCGGATGCACCGGTGCCGGTGGCCAGCGCCGAGTCGGATGCGGTCAGCGCGCTGATCTCCCTGGGCTACAAGCCGCAGGAAGCCAGCAAGGCAGTATCCGCGATCAAAGACAAAGGCTTGAGCAGTGAAGACATGATCCGCCGAGCCCTGAAGGGAATGATTTAAGTGATTGAAGCTGACCGTCTGATCGCCGCCACGGGCCCCCGTGAGCGCGAGGAAATCCAGGACCGGGCGATTCGTCCGGTCAGCCTGGCCGACTATATCGGCCAGCCCAGCGTGCGCGAGCAGATGGAGCTGTTCATCCAGGCCGCCCGCGGGCGCAACGAGTCCCTGGATCACACCCTGATCTTCGGCCCTCCCGGGCTGGGCAAAACCACCCTGGCCAACATCATCGCCGAGGAAATGGGCGTCTCGATCAAGAGCACCTCCGGGCCGGTGCTGGAGCGCCCCGGCGATCTGGCGGCGCTGCTGACCAACCTTGAACCTCACGACGTGCTGTTCATCGACGAGATTCACCGCTTGTCGCCGATTGTCGAAGAAGTGCTGTACCCGGCCATGGAGGACTTCCAGCTCGACATCATGATCGGCGAAGGTCCGGCGGCGCGCTCGATCAAGCTTGATCTGCCGCCGTTTACCCTGGTGGGTGCCACCACGCGCGCGGGGATGCTGACCAACCCACTGCGGGACCGCTTCGGCATCGTCCAGCGCCTGGAGTTCTACAGCACGGCGGACCTGGCGACCATTGTCAGCCGATCCGCCGGGATCCTCGGTTTGCCACTGGATCCGGAAGGCGCCTTCGAAGTGGCGCGGCGGGCCCGTGGCACTCCGCGGATCGCCAACCGCTTGCTGCGCCGGGTGCGGGATTTCGCCGAAGTCCGGGCCAAGGGGCATATCACCAAGCCGATCGCCGACCTGGCGCTGAACCTGCTGGATGTCGATGAGCGTGGCTTCGACCACCAGGACCGGCGTCTGTTGCTGACCATGATCGAGAAGTTCGACGGTGGTCCGGTGGGGGTCGACAGCCTGGCGGCGGCGATCAGCGAAGAGCGTCACACCATTGAGGACGTGCTGGAGCCGTACCTGATCCAGCAGGGCTACATCATGCGCACTCCCCGAGGTCGTGTGGTGACCCGGCATGCGTATCTGCACTTCGGTCTAAACATTCCGTCACGATTGGGGGATATGCCTGTGGTAGACGAATTCCTCGATGCTGTGGACGATTAATCACCCGCTGCTTGTCGATTTATTCGGGGTTTGTGCTGTCCTAGGGACTGGCATTGCCCAAACTGCATGAAAAGTCGTTCAAGAATGAAAAAACAGTTGCCTGGCCGGATTGGCAACCTGAGGAGTAAGCACTAGAGTATGCGCGCGCAAAACGGGCTTGAGCCGTTCGCACATCGTTGTCGCGTTTATTACGAGGACACCGATGCCGGCGGCATCGTGTATTACGTTAATTACCTTAAGTTTATGGAGCGGGCTCGAACCGAGCGGCTACGACACCTGGGCTTTGCCCAATCGCAGCTGGCAGGGGAGAACCTGTTATTCGTCGTGCATTCCAGCGAAGCGCGTTATCACGCGCCGGCGCGACTGGACGACGAGCTTCTGGTCAGTGCCCATGTCACCGAATTGAACCGGGTCAGCCTGCGCTTCACTCAGCAGGTCAGGCGAGCCGCGGATAATGCGCTGCTCTGTGAGGGGCAGTTCCTGGTGGCCTGTGTGCGCGCCGACACTTTCAAACCCCGCGCCATTCCAGACGCTCTGCGTACGGCCTTTGTCGACGAGAGCAGCGCGGGTACACACTCAGAGCAGGAGATAAAGCGTGGAAGCTAACGTCGTCGACCATTCCTCCATGTGGAGCCTGGTCAGCAATGCCAGCGTTGTAGTGCAGTTGGTAATGCTGACCCTGGTTGCCGCATCGGTGACTTCATGGATCATGATCTTTCAGCGCAGCAACCTGCTGCGCGCCGGTCGACGTGCCCTGGAGAGCTTCGAAGAGCGCTTCTGGTCCGGTATCGACCTGTCCAAACTCTACCGTCAGGCAGGCAGCAATCCGGACCCGGATTCCGGGGTCGAGCAGATTTTTCGTGCCGGCTTCAAGGAGTTCTCCCGTCTGCGTCAACAACCGGGCGTTGATCCAGAAGCCGTGATGGAAGGCGTGTCCCGCGCCATGCGCGTTGCCATTTCCCGTGAGGAAGAGAAGCTCGAACAGAGCCTGCCGTTCCTTGCCACCGTCGGTTCGGTCAGCCCGTACATCGGTCTGTTCGGTACCGTGTGGGGGATCATGAACTCCTTCCGCGGCCTGGCCCAGGCCCAGCAAGCGACCCTGGCCACTGTGGCCCCGGGTATCGCCGAAGCCCTGATCGCCACGGCCATCGGTCTGTTTGCGGCCATTCCGGCGGTGATCGCCTACAACCGCTTCGCCGCTCGTGGCGAGACGCTGATCAGCCGTTACTACACCTTCGCCGACGAGTTCCAGGCGATCCTGCACCGTAAAGTGCACACCAGCGAAGAGTGAGCAGGTAAACCCAATGGCCCGAGTTCGCCACAAACGCAAGCCGGTTGCCGAGATGAACGTGGTGCCCTACATCGACGTGATGTTGGTACTGCTGGTTATCTTCATGGTGACCGCGCCGATGCTCAACCAGGGCGTGAAAGTTGATCTGCCCAAGGTTTCCAGCGAAGCCTTGCCCCAGGACAACAACACCCAGGTACTGACCATTTCGATCAAGGCTGACAAGACCTACTACTGGAACCTTGGCAGTGAAGTCGACACCGAAAAGCAACAGGACAAGGCGATGACCTTGCCGCAGATGACCGACGCGGTGACCAAGATCATCCGTGCCGGCAACGAAGGCGGCAAACACACTCAGGTGTTCATTCGCGGTGATAAATCCGTCGACTACGGCGCCGTGATGGGTGCCATGGGCGGCCTGCAGAAAGCCGGAGTCGGTAACGTTGGCTTGATTACCGAGGCGCCCTGATGCACCAACAGCGAGAGCCGTCCGCCTCGGAAAGCTACTTCTGGCCTAGTGTCTGGGCGATCGCCCTGCACGTGCTGGTGTTTGGCATGCTGTTCGTCAGCTTCGCCATGACCCCGGAATTGCCTCCGGCCAAGCCGATCGTCCAGGCGACCCTGTATCAGCTGAAATCCAAGAGTCCGGCAACCACCCAGACCAATCACAAGATTGCGGGTGAGGCGAAGAAATCCGCCGCGCGTCAGACCGAAGCCGAGCAGCTGGAGCAGAAGAAGGTCGAGCAGGAAGAGATCAAGGCTGCGGAACAAAAGAAAGAAGAGGCAGCTCAAAAGGCCGCGGAAGCGAAAAAGGCCGATGAAGCCAAGAAAGCTGACGAGGCTAAGAAGGCTGATGAAGCCAAGAAAGCTGCCGAAGCCAAGAAGGCTGAAGAGAAGCAATTGGCTGATGTAGCCAAGAAGAAAGCCGAAGAAGAAGCCAAGAAAGCCGCTGAAGAAGAGGCCAAGAAAAAGGCCGCTGAAGAAGCCAAGAAAAAGATCGTCGAAGACGCGAAGAAGAAAGCCGCGGAAGACGCGAAGAAGAAAGCTGAAGCTGAAGAGGCGAAGAAAAAGATCGCCGAAGACGCGAAGAAGAAAGCTGCTGCCGACGCCGCGAAGAAAAAGGCCCAGGAAGCAGCGCGTAAATCTGCCGAAGAGAAGAAGGCTCAGGCCCTGGCGGACTTGCTGTCCGACAAGCCGGAGCGTGAAGCCACTAAGTCGGATGAGGTCGGTGACAGTGTCGCGGGCAGTTTCGATGACCTGATTCGTATCCGTGCAGCGGAAGGCTGGGCTCGTCCTCCTTCGGCACGCAAGGGCATGACAGTGGAGCTGCGGATCGGCATGTTGCCCGATGGCACGGTGACCACGGTTAGCGTGATCAAGTCCAGTGGTGATGGTCCGTTCGATGCCTCGGCGGTAGCGGCAGTCAAGAATATTGGGCGTTTGACAGAAATGCAGGGGTTGAGTCCGAAGGATTTTGCTCCCTATCGTTCATTCAAGATGACATTCACACCTGAGGATCTAGCCTTGTGAGAAACCTTCTTCGAGGAATGCTTGTCGTTATTTGCTGTATGGCAGGGATAGCGGCAGCGGATGAAAAAAACATTCTGGTTACCAGTGGCAGTGACCGGGCAACTCCCATCGCCGTAGTGCCGTTCGGTTGGCAAGGCGGCAGCGTGCTGCCGGACGACATGGCGCAGATCATCGGTGACGACCTGCGCAACTCGGGGTACTACGCACCTATCCCCAAGCAGAACATGATCAGCCTGCCGACTCAGGCCAGTGAAGTCATTTTCCGCGACTGGAAAGCCCTGGGCGCCCAGTACGTGATGGTGGGCAGCATTGTTCCGGCGGGCGGGCGCCTGCAGGTGCAATACGCGCTGTTCAACGTCGCCACCGAGCAGCAAGTGCTGACCGGCAGCGTGTCGGGCAGCGTCGATCAGCTGCGGGATATGTCGCACTACATTTCCGATCAGTCCTTTGAAAAACTGACCGGTATCAAGGGCGCGTTCTCGACTCGCCTGCTGTACGTGACGGCTGAGCGCTTCTCGGTGAACAACACCCGCTACACCCTGCAGCGTTCGGACTACGACGGTGCTCGGGCGGTTACCCTGCTGCAGTCCCGTGAGCCGATCCTGTCGCCGCGCTTTGCACCCGATGGCAAGCGCATTGCGTATGTGTCGTTCGAACAGAAGCGTCCGCGGATCTTCGTTCAGCACATCGACACTGGCCGTCGTGAGCAGATCACCAACTTCGAGGGCTTGAACGGCGCTCCTGCCTGGTCGCCGGATGGCACCCGCCTGGCATTCGTGCTGTCCAAGGATGGCAACCCGGATATCTATGTGATGAACATGGCGTCCCGCCAGATCAGTCGTGTCACCAGTGGCCCGGGCATCAATACCGAGCCGTTCTGGGGCAAGGATGGTTCCACCATCTATTTCACCTCCGACCGTGGCGGCAAGCCGCAGGTCTATAAAAGCAACATCAATGGTGGTGGCGCCGAGCGTGTGACCTTTATTGGTAACTACAACGCCAACCCAAAACTTTCTGCTGACGAAAAGACCCTGGTAATGATTCACCGCCAGGATGGTTTCACCAACTTCCGGGTGGCGGCTCAGGATTTGCAGCGCGGTAGCGTAAAAATCCTTACAGACACCAACCTTGATGAGTCAGCTACTGTTGCGCCCAACGGCACCATGGTAATCTACGCCACCCGCCAGCAGGGCCGGGGAGTCTTGATGCTCGTGTCCATTAATGGACGTGTGAGGCTCCCGCTTCCTACCGCTCAAGGCGAAGTCAGAGAACCGTCCTGGTCCCCTTACCTGAACTGACGCGGCGCTACAATGTTTCACTTAACACACTGGGGTTCATTAGGAGTTTCACGATGGAAATGTTGAAGTTTGGTAAGTTTGCTGCGCTGGCTCTGGCCATGGCTGTAGCTGTAGGTTGCTCCTCCAAAGGTGGCGACAACGCCGGCGAAGGCGCTGTTGATCCAAACGCTGGTTACGGCGCTAACACTGGTGCTGTTGATGGCTCCCTGAGCGAAGAAGCTGCTCTGCGCGCAATCACCACCTTCTACTTCGAATACGACAGCTCGGACCTGAAGCCAGAAGCCATGCGCGCTCTGGACGTTCACGCCAAGGACCTGAAAGCAAACGGCGCTCGCGTTGTTCTGGAAGGCAACACCGACGAACGTGGTACTCGTGAGTACAACATGGCACTGGGCGAGCGTCGTGCGAAAGCCGTTCAGCGCTACCTGGTTCTGCAGGGCGTTTCCCCAGCTCAGCTGGAGCTGGTTTCCTACGGTAAAGAGCGTCCAGTTGCCACTGGCCACGACGAGCAGTCCTGGGCTCAAAACCGTCGCGTCGAACTGCGTAAGTAATTCGTCATGCGAACGTGCCGTCGTGCTGTAACTATTTTGGCTCTCAGTCTCACGCCGCTAGCGGCGTGGTCTGCGGTTCCTGTGGTCGATAACAACTCCGGCTATAACAATAGCGGGAGCAGTTATCCGCCAGCGGGTTATGGCACGAACGGCGCCTATGCCGGGGGAGGGGTTTCGACCCCTGTCTCGGCACAGGGCGAGCTGTTCCAGCAACTGCAGCAAATGCAGGAGCAGATCGCACGGCAACAAGGTGTGATCGAAGTTCTGCAAAATGATGTAGCGCGCATGAAGCAAGAGAGCCTGGAGCGTTACCAGGATCTTGATCGGCGCATAGGAAGCGGTGTTGCACCTGCCGCGTCTCCTGAGAATTCTTCAGCCGGTGGCGATAGCAGTGCCGCCGGTGCCGCAGCCGGAGCTGCTGCTCCAGCACCCGCGGCCAGTAGCGAACCGGGTGATCCGGCCAAGGAAAAGCTCTACTACGATGCTGCCTTCGACCTGATCAAGGCCAAGGACTTCGACAAGGCCAGCCAGGCCTTCTCGGCTTTCCTGCGCAAGTACCCCAACAGCCAGTACGCCGGCAATGCCCAGTACTGGTTGGGAGAAGTGAACCTCGCCAAGGGCGATCTGCAAGGTGCAGGTCAGGCGTTCGCCAAGGTTTCCCAGCTGTACCCCAAGCATGCCAAGGTGCCGGACTCGCTGTACAAGCTGGCTGACGTAGAGCGTCGCCTGGGTCATACCGACCGGGTCAAAGGCATTCTGCAGCAGGTGGTGGCCCAGTATCCGGGCACTTCCGCCGCTCAGTTGGCACAACGGGATCTGCAACGCATGTAAGCGTGTTGGCAGCCGTTACAAGAAACCCGCGCTTGTCGCGGGTTTTTTCGTTAGAATTCACCCCCTTTTTTTGAAACACGCTTCCTGGGATCTGCGCGATGGCGGGGTTCCTTGAAGTGCCTGACGGAGGCGGACAGCCTGTTTAGCTGTTACGCCCGTGGCGACTATGCAAGACACATTGAGAATTACCGAAGTTTTCTACTCGTTGCAGGGGGAAACTCGGACTGCCGGGCTGCCCACGGTTTTCGTGCGCCTGACCGGATGTCCGTTGCGTTGCCAATACTGCGACAGCGCCTATGCCTTCAGCGGCGGCACCCAGCGTACCCTCGACAGCCTGCTGGAGCAGGTTGCCGGTTTCCGTCCGCGTTATGTCTGTGTCACCGGCGGCGAGCCGTTGGCGCAACCTAATGCCATTCCCTTGCTCAAGCAGCTGTGCGATGCCGGCTATGAAGTCTCCCTGGAGACCAGTGGCGCGCTGGATATTTCCGAGGTGGATCAGCGCGTCAGCCGGGTCCTTGACCTCAAGACTCCAGGCTCCAAGGAAGCTCATCGCAATCGCTACGAGAACATCGAGCTGCTGACGGCCAACGACCAGGTCAAGTTTGTCATCTGTTCCCGTGAGGACTACGACTGGGCAGTGTCCAAACTGATCCAGTACGGTCTTGAGCGACGTGCCGGCGAAGTACTGTTCTCTCCCAGCCACCATGATCTCAGCGCACGGGATCTGGCCGACTGGATCGTGGCGGACAACCTGCCGGTGCGACTGCAACTGCAGCTGCATAAATACCTTTGGAATGATGAGCCGGGGCGCTGAAATGACTGAGCAAGCACAGAATCAATCGTCGACCGAGAAACGTGCAGTGATCCTGCTTTCCGGTGGACTGGACTCGGCCACGGTAGTGGCCATGGCCCGCGCCGAAGGCTACCGCTGCTACACCATGAGCTTCGATTATGGCCAGCGCCATCGGGCCGAACTGCACGCTGCCGAGCGTGTGGCGCGGGACCTGGGCGTGGTGGAGCACAAGGTGATCGGCCTGAATCTCAATGGCATTGGCGGATCGGCCCTGACCGACAGTTCCATTGATGTGCCCGAGGCACCCGGTGAGGGGATTCCGGTGACTTATGTGCCGGCACGCAACACCGTGTTTCTGTCCCTGGCTCTGGGCTGGGCGGAAGTTCTGCAAGCGCGGGATATCTTCATCGGCGTCAATGCGGTGGATTATTCCGGATATCCAGATTGCCGCCCCGAGTTCGTCGAAGCCTTCGAGCGCATGGCCAACCTGGCCACCAAGGCCGGTGTCGAAGGGCAGGGCTTCCGGATCCAGGCGCCCCTACAGAACCTCAGCAAGGCCGAAATCATCAAGGCCGGTGTTGGTTTGGGAGTCGATTATGGCCTGACGGTTTCCTGCTATCAGGCGGACGACAACGGCCGTGCATGTGGCAAATGCGACAGCTGCCGTCTGCGTGCAGAAGGTTTCGACGCAGCCGGTGTCAGCGATCCAACGGTTTATTTTTGATTTTTTTCATTTAGGGTGTTGAATTGCCGTTAGAAATCAGTATTATACGCGCCACCACACAGCGGGTCGTTAGCTCAGTTGGTAGAGCAGTTGGCTTTTAACCAATTGGTCGTAGGTTCGAATCCCACACGACCCACCATATTTTGGCGGTTTAGAAAATCCGGAAGGCCCACGAAAGTGAGGATTTCCGGGATTTTTTTTTGCCTGCAATAAACCCGGGCGTGGGGGCATCAAAGCTCGATGCGCTCTGGAAGGCTATCAATGACCTGCGACAGCTGCTCGTCTTGCGGCTCGTCCTGCGGGGGCGTTGTACGGTGTGCCTGGCGGTATTCGCTGGGGGTGCAACCGGTGAACTGCTTGAAGGCCCGGGCGAAATAGGAAGGATCCTTGAAACCGACCTCATAGCCGATGCTGGTGACGGGCATCTGGCTGTTGTCCAGGAGTTCCTTGGCGCAATCCATGCGCTTGCTCAGGATGTAGTCCATGAAGCCCAGGCCATTCACTTCCTTGAACAGGCGGCTGAAGCGGAATGTCGTCATGCCGCAGCGCTTGGCCAGTTCCTTTTGATCGATGCTGTCGCGAAAGTGTTGGTCGATATACAGCAGCACGTTGTTCAGGGCCTGATGTTTCTGGTGTTCTGCGGTCAAGCGGATGCTATCCGGCAAGGACGGGCCATGCTCGACCAGCAACGTCTTGTTGCTAGCGCCAGAGTGGCGACGCAGCTCGCAGAGCTGCCTCAGGGCATGCATGAAGCGTTCGGTTTCCGGGCCGGTCAGGGGCAGCACCATGTACTCCCAGACCCGCGAGCGCATCGCCCAGATGGCAAGCTCTTCTGAGTGCTGCACGGTGAACATGGCGATGGGAACGGAGGGGACCTTGCGTTTGATCTCCAGCAGCAGGTTGAGGCCCGGCATGTCGGGGCGGTCATAGTGCATGCAGATCATGTCCGGCGTCGGCAGCGCATCCATCGCGGAAACGTTGGCCCCCTTGGCCAGGCGACAGTCACAGGCTGAACGAAAATGCCCGATCAGCTCTTCAGCGGATCGGTTGCGAGTGAGATCAAACCATAGCAGGCATGGTTTCTTGATCGCCTCGGGTTTCATTGCCTTGTTCCTTTCAGCGGTCACGCCGCCTCTATCTGAGGTCGGGCATCGCGTGCGTCGATGAATGTCGGGAATAGTGCTTCGTCACCACGTGACGATGACGGAGACAAGTCTCCGTGTGTTGAAGATCAGGTGTGTTCATAGTTGCTCCTTAGCCTTTCGATTCTGTGCCGGGTGTGTGCGTGGGAATATTTTTTCTAATTAATCACCGCAAAAAAGTCCTAGTTATCGACAATAAACTCCTAACCCTCACTGTTGCCCCTGACTAGCATTCCTTCAGGCGGTGGACCAACTAACCGCTTGAAGTACAGTCCTTAAATGAGGTGGCAAGATGAATCTGAAATCAATCAAAACCTCGGTTACGGCGTTCATCAGGGATGAAGATGGCTTGACCATAGTGGAATATGCAGTGGCTGGCGGGTTGATAACCCTTGGAGCCGTTGCTGCGTTTGTAACCCTGGGCGGCAACGTCAGTACCGCCATTACCAGTCTGGGATGCGCAGTACAGGGCAAGACCTGTTGATCCAAGTGGTTGCGCTGGGGGCTCAGTCCTGTACTGGAGCGGTTCATTGGCTCTGTGTCGCCAGCGTAGCTGGGCCAGACGCCGGGGAGCGATCTTCGTCAGGCTGAGGTCCAGCATGTAGTAGGGATCGGTATGCATATGCAGTGTGCCTGGTTCCTGGCTGTAATCCTGATCGATCCCGAGTAACCGTACGGCGCTGGGCAAGCGCTGTTCGAGTCAGACCCGGCTCGCAGTTTTTCTTCCCTGTCCAGCAGTATCGCTGCTGTGCCGCCTGTCCGAAGATCTAATCCTGATATACAAAAGCCAGCTTAGTTCGTTCTGCACCATGCGCCATTCGGTGACCGTGGTGCCGAGCGCTGTTTTCGTTCGGCAGGGCCGTACCAGGATCGATTTTTCAACGACTGAGAATGCGTGGTCGTGTTGTTTGTGAATTGTTCCCTACTCAAACTTTTACTGGCTGATCAGGTCGTTGGCCCTGTGCTTAGTTGTTTTTGTTTTAGTTGCAATAAAGTCCTAGCGATCAGCAAAAAACTCCTAACCCCCTCAATCTCCTAATGACTAAGGTTTGCCCAGGTAGTGCGAAAAGTGCTGCTCTTGAAGTCAATCACTTGAGTGAGGCAAACAAAATGAAACTGCAATCGATCAAGACCTCGGTGCTGAAGTTCATCAAAGACGAAGACGGCCTGACCATCGTGGAATATGCGGTGGCGGGCGGGTTGATCACGCTGGGGGCTGTCGCCGCGTTCATCACCCTGGGCACCAACGTGAAAACAGCCATCACCAGCCTGGGCTGCGCCGTCCAAGGCAAGACCTGCTAGTAGCGCCAACTCCACAGAGGATTGCGGTCATGGACAAGGAGCCGTTTGTTGCTGTGGCGCTGCTGCTGGGGCTGTTGAGTGTGGCGGTGGTGGGCGATCTGCGCCGCCACCGCATTCCCAACGTGCTGATCTTGCTCGGAGTCTGCCTAGGGCTGGTTGGACAGGCTTACTCCGCAGGTTTAATCGGGTTGGGACACGGATTGCTAGGCCTGCTGATCGGTTTTGCGGTGTTTCTCCCGATGTATGTCTTTGGGGGGATGGCCGCCGGAGACGTCAAGCTGATGGCCATGGTCGGTACTTTTCTGACTCCGCAGGGGGCCTTGTGGGCTGCGTTCTTCAGCCTGATTGCCGGTGGCTTGTGTGGCGTATTGATCGTGCTGGTACGTGGCCAGGCCCAGCAGACCGTGGGGCGTTACTGGCTGATGCTCCGAGCCAGGGCTTACTTCGCGCCTGCAGCCGATGAAGTGGCAGGCAAGCCATTTCCTTACTCGATTGCAGTACTGCTCGGCACGTTGATCAGCATTTTCTGGTTGCCATTCAGTCACTAGTTCAGGAGAGCACCATGTACGCCATGAGTAATAGCCGTGTGTCCTCCTCTGAACGGGAAGCGGTGCAGCGGCTGGCCCCACAGCCATGCACGATTCTTGAAACCGGGCTGGCGGACAACTTTCTCGGCGATCTGGTGTGCAAACATCTTTACGACGCTGGTGTACTGGACATGTCGCGACTGGTGGAACGCCTGGCGCTGACCGGAGCCGTACTGGAAGAGGTGCTCACCTTCCTGCGCAAGGACCGCCGTGTCGAGATACTCGGCCAGGCGCCTGGCCAGACATTGCGCTACGGGCTGACGGAGCGTGGCCGTGCTGCCGCGCGTGATGCCCTGGCGCGCAGCGGCTACATCGGCGCCGCACCTTTTCCGGTGAGTGCCTATCGCTCCCTGATCAAGATCCAGACCATTCACCATGGCCGTATCAGCGCGCACGACATGCATCGTTCCTTTGGTGCGATGGTGCTCGCTCAGGACATGCTCGACCAACTGGGCGTCGCCTTGAACTCCGGGCGCGCCATCATGATTTACGGGCCGGCGGGCACCGGCAAGACTTATGTCAGCAGCCGACTGATCCGTCTGTTTTCCGAATCCATCTGGGTACCGCACGCCATTGCGATCAATGAGGCGGTGATCGAGATCTTCGATCCCCAGGTGCATCGGCGCCTGGATGACGATGAACAGCAGAACAGTCTGTTGCTCAATGAAGGGATCGACCGCCGGCTGCTGCACTGCGAGCGCCCGCTGATCATCACGGGCGGCGAGTTGACCATGGAGCAACTGGACGTCCACTACGACCCCTTCACCCGCCTGTACCAGGCGCCCCTGCAGCTCAAGGCCAGCAACGGCTTGTTCATCATCGACGACATGGGGCGCCAGCGCATGGCCCCGGCGGAATTGTTGAACCGCTGGATTGTGCCGATGGAAGAGAAACGTGACTTCCTCAACCTTGGCGGTGGGCGGCACTGTGAATTGCCCTTCGACCTGATCCTGGTGTTTTCCACCAACATCAATCCCCTGGAGCTGGCGGACGAAGCGTTTCTGCGGCGCATCGGCTACAAGCTGCAGTTCGGTTATCTGAAGCCCGAGGAATACCGGCGCATCTGGATCCAGGAGACCGAGCGGCTGGGCGTTCCTTACGATCCTCAGGTGCTTGGTTATGTGCTCAAGGAACTCTATGGCGCAGAAAACATGCCCTTGGTGCCTTGCCACCCCCGCGACCTGTTGAACATGGCACTCGACCGCCAGCGCTATCTGGGCGGCTCCGGTCCGCTGTCGACCCGGGAGCTGGAGTGGGCGTGGCGCAACTACTTCGTCCAGCTCGACTTTCTTGGATAAGGAGACACTCCCATGAGCTCTCGCACATTCACCCTTATTGCCTTGTCCCTGATCCTGGGGTTGGGCGCGGCATGGATGGCCAACAACTGGCTCAATGCACGGCTCAATGTCGGTCCCGACGACAACCAGCGCAACGTGGTGGTGGCCACTGTCGAGATCGCCTTCGGGCAGATGGTCGAGGCCCAGCAGGTGGGAGTGGTGCGCATGCCCAAGGATGCGGTTCCGGACGATGCCTTTGACTCCACCGACAAGGTGGTGGGCAAGATCGCCACCTTCTCCATGCTGCGTGGCGACATCCTGCGCGCTGCGCGCCTGGCCGAGCACCTGGGGGGCAGCACCCTGGCCTCGCTGATCGAGCCGGACAAACGTGCCATATCGGTCCGGGTGGACGATGTGGTCGGCGTCGGCGGGTTCCTGCTCCCGGGCAATCGGGTCGATGTCCTGGCCACTCGCCAGACCGGCAACGATGGCAATGCCGAATCCAAGACCATTCTGGAGGACCTGCGGGTACTGGCCGTGGACCAGACAGCCAGTACCGACAAGACCCAGCCGGTGGTGGTGCGTGCAGTGACCCTGGAGATGACGCCGCTTCAGGCGGAAGTGCTGGTCAAGGGCATGACGGCAGGCAAGCTGCAACTGGCCCTGCGCAATCCACTGGATAACAACAAGCGGCCTTTGCCTGTCGAGCCGGTAGCCATGGCTCAGGAAGCGCCGGCGCCCGTAGTGAGCAAGCCGCTCGTGCATCGGCACGCGAGCCCTGAGGCCGCGGGTATCACGGTAATTCGCGGTGTCGAGGTCAATGTCATCAAGGCTCTGTAGGCGGTTCGGGCTGGACTGGGGCAGAGCGAGAAGGGGAGGGCTTGAAGATGAAATCGTGTATCCGGCAGCCGCTCACCGCGTTTCCGTCCAGTCAGCGCGGGGCAATGATCATCCTGGTGGTGATCGCCATGGCCTCGCTCCTGTTGATGGGCGCCCTGGCACTGGACGGCAGCCATATGCTGCTGAACAAGACGCGGCTGCAAAATGCAGTGGACGCGGCGGCGCTGAGTGGCGCCAAGACCCTGAGCATGGTGCCGGGCGTGACCGGTGCCGCAAGCCTGACCCAGACAGCGGCGTTGGCCACCTTGACCCTCAATGCCAACGCATCCGGCAACCAGGAGCTGGCTAAGGCCATCGGCGGCAACGCGTCGGGGTTCGCCAAGGTCGAACTGGCCTCCAGCGTGTATGGACCTTTCTCTTTCCCCGGGCCGGCCAATGCCAGCTATGTCCGGGTCACGGTAACCAACTATCCCTTGAGCAGTTTTTTCTGGGGCGTGTTCCAGGCCTTGGGCAATGGCGGCAGCAAGTCGGTGGCGGCCGTGGCCACCGCGGGCCCGAGCCCGACCAGCCCGTGCGACCTGACGCCGTTGATGGTGTGCGGCGACCCCAGCAAGAACAACCCGGCCACCGGCATGTTCTGGGGGTTCAAGTTCGGTGATCTGCAGGTGCTGAAAACCGCGGCCAACAACAACTCGGCAATCGGCCCCGGGAATTTTCAACTGCTGGACTTCGGCTCCGGGGGCAATACGGTCAGGCAGGGCTTGGCGGGCGGGATCAATCAGTGCAACAGCGTGGGTTCCACCGTCCTGACCAAGCCGGGCAACACCGTGGGGCCATCCGCCCAGGGGCTCAACACCCGCTTCAACCAATACAGCGGCGGCCTCAGTGCGTCGGACTATCCACCGGACCTGGTGATTGCCGTCAACGCCAAGTCGCTGACCTACACCGGCTCTCCGGCGCAGATCCAGTACAACGGGCAAGCGGTCACTTCGAGCAACGGCAATCTGTCCACGCCCAGTGGCGCTTTGTATGGCTACAACAATTGGGTTCAGGCCTCGGCCGGCTGTGTCGCCGGCACCGGCGGCGGTTGCCAGAGCAACGGCGTGTTCGAGCGGCGGATCCTGAAGGTCGTGATTGGCAACTGTTCGGGCAAGAACGACGGCGCCTCGTCCATCCCGGTGCTCGGTTTCGGTTGCTACTTCGTGCTGCAGCCCGAGGCGCAACAGGGCAATTCGGCGCAGATCTTCGGTCAGTTCGTCAGTCAATGCGAAGGCGACAACGTGCCGGGCCCCAATCCCGCGAACACTTCCGGGCCGCAGATCATCCAGTTGTACAAGACCTACATCGACAACAACCAGACGCCGAGTACCGACTCGTAGGAGGTCGTGATGGGACGCAGTGGATACAGACTACCGACTGCCCAGCGCGGCATGGCGATGGTGGAACTGGCGATTACCCTGCCGCTGCTGGCGTTGCTGATGCTGACCTTCGGTGAATTCGGGCGCATGTTGTTCCAGTACAACAGCCTGATGCAGGCCAGCCGTGATGCCGGGCGCTTTGCTGCCGCCCAGGCCTGGAACGCCACCCTTGGCACGGTCAGCCTGAGTTCTTCGCTGATCTCCCAGACCCAGAATGTTGCCGTTTACGGTGTCCCTGCCAATCCCAATGGCTACCCCCCCGTGGTTTCCGGCCTGACCACCGGCAATGTGCAGGTCAGCACGGTCGGGACCGACCATGTCCAGGTCAGCATCAGCTACACCTTCGTGCCGGTGATCGGCAGCGCGCTGCCTGCTCTGTACGGCAGCAGCGTGCCGCTGGGCCTGGCGTTGACCTCGACTATCGTGATGAGGGCCTTGTGATGAACGTCCGGCACATGCGTGGGGTGTATATCGTCGAATTTGCCATTGCCAGCCTGGTGCTGTTCACCCTGCTGTTCGGTGCCCTGGAAGTCGGTCGGCTGTACTTCACCGTCAACACCCTGAATGAAACGGTACGCCGCGGCGCGCGCCTGGCGGCGGTGTGCGACATCAAGGACCCGGTCATTCTGCGGCGGGCGATGTTCAACTCGGCGACCAATAGCGGAGCCAGCAGCCTGATCGCCAGCCTCACCAGTGCCAATCTGAACCTGGTCTACCTGGATGCAAACGGCGCGGTGGTCGCCAACCCCAACGACCTCACCAGCAGCAATGGATTTCTCGCCATCCGCTATGTCCGGCTGGAGGTGTCGAATTTCAGTTTCAACTTGCTTATCCCCGGGTTTGGCGGGGCGTTCATTTTGCCGATGTTCAAGTCCACCGTGCCGCGCGAAAGCCTGGGTCGACAGCCTGATGCGACGGTCAACCCGGAGATCACACCATGCTAAGTACCCGAGCAGCCCCTGCCACTCCTGCGGCTGACAGAACCGGCATGCGCCTGCTGATCAGTGGGCGGGATGCGCCGGCCCTGAGTCATCTGAAAGCCCTGTGCTCGAAACTGCCCGGCTTGCAGGTCAGCACGCGCCTGGTGAGCAACGGTCATACCGATCCGTTGTACGGGTTGGAACAGATGCCGGACTTCCTGTTGTTGAGGGTCAGCCACCTGTGGCGCGAGGAACTGGCGGCGCTGTTGCTGCATCCGGTGAAGGAGCGTCCGCCTCTTCTGGTCTGTGGGCCGTTGGACGAGCGTGAAGGCATGCGACTGGCGATGCAGGCTGGAGCCCGTGACTTTCTGCCGGAGCCGGTCGCCGCCGAAGAGTTGCAGGCGGCCCTGGGCCGTATGGTGATGGAGGCCCATGCGGAGCAGGGGGCAGGGGGCAAGTTGATTGCGGTGATGAATGCCAAGGGCGGGTCGGGCGCTTCCATGCTGGCCTGCAATCTGGCTCATCAGCTCAGCGTGCGGGGGGGGCGAACCCTGCTGCTGGACCTGGACCTGCAGTTTGGCAGCGTGACCCACTGTTTCGATGTCATGCCGACACACAGTCATGTAGAGGTGCTGCAGCAGGTCGAGACCCTGGACGGCATTGCCTTGCGCGGCTATTGCAGCCATTTCAGCCCCACCCTGCATGTGCTGGGAGGGCGTACCGGAGAACTGTTCCTGGCGCAGGACATCCGCATTGAACAGCTCGAAGGTTTGTTGCGCCTGGCGCGCAGCACCTATGACTGGGTGGTGGTGGATCTGCCGCGGCAGATCGACCATCTCACCGGCATCACCCTGGAGCATGCCGATCACGTCTTCATCGTGCTGCAGCAGAGCCTCAGCCACCTGAAGGACGGCACCCACCTGTTGCGCATTCTGCGCGACGACCTGGGGGTGCAGAACAACCGACTGCAGGTGGTGGTGAATCGCTACGACAAGTCCTCGGCCGTCAGCCTCAAGGACATTGCCGAGGCATTGCGCTGCACCGATCTGCACAAGCTGCCCAACGACTACGCGGTGGTTGGCGAGAGCCAGAACACCGGCGTGCCACTGGAGCTGCACGCGCCGCGTGCCGGCATCACCACGGCCCTGCGCGAGTTGAGTCAGCGCCTGATCGGTATCCAGGCCGAGGAGCAGGGCCTGCTCAAACGTACTTTCAGCCGTCTGTTCGGAGGGTAAGCCATGCTCAGCGACTTTCGAAATCGCTTGCGTCAGCAATCCAGCAAGCCAGCCCCGGCAGATGGGGCAGCTGCAGCCATCAGCAGCGAGGACTGCGTCAGCGTGCTCATGGCCTGGGAAGCCAGCGTGCCCGATGTGCTCTACGAGACCCGGACCAAACTCAGTTCGATGGAAACCGAGTGGCGGGAGAAGATCTACCAGCAGTTGCTCAAGGTCATGGACCTGTCCCTGCTGGATACGCTGGAGCCGGCCGACGCCGGGCGGCAGATCCGCGAGCTCAGCCTGCGGTTGCTCGATGAACACTCGGCGCCGGTCAGTGCCAGCAGTCGCCAGTTGATCATCAAGCAGATCACCGATGAAGTGATGGGGCTTGGGCCATTGGAGCCGCTGCTGGCCGACCATACGGTGTCCGACATCCTGGTCAACGGCCATGCCTCGGTATACGTGGAGCGCTTCGGCAAGTTGCAGAGGACCGATGTGCACTTTCGTGACGATCATCATCTGCTGAACATCATCGACCGCATCGTCTCCAGCCTGGGGCGGCGCATTGATGAGTCTTCGCCACTGGTGGATGCGCGCCTGAAGGACGGTTCGCGGGTCAACGCGATCATTCCGCCGCTGGCCATCGACGGGCCGAGCATGTCGATCCGCCGCTTTGCCGTGGACCTGCTCAATACCGAGAGCCTGGTGCAGATGGGCACCCTGACGCCGGCCATCGCCCTGATGCTCAAGGCCATCGTCCGTGGACGGCTCAATGTGCTGATTTCCGGCGGGACCGGCAGTGGCAAGACCACCATGCTCAATGTGCTGTCCAGCTTCATCCCGCATAACGAGCGGATCGTCACCATCGAGGACTCGGCCGAGCTGCAGTTGCAGCAGCCCCATGTGGTGCGCCTGGAGACCCGCCCTTCGAATATCGAAGGCCGTGGCGAGGTGAGTCAGCGGGAGCTGGTGCGCAACAGCCTGCGGATGCGCCCGGACCGCATCGTGATCGGTGAGGTGCGGGGTGCCGAGGCGCTGGACATGTTGACCGCGATGAACACCGGGCACGATGGGTCGCTGACCACCATTCACGCCAACACCGCGCGTGATGCCCTGGGGCGGATCGAGAACATGGTTTCGATGACGGGGGCGACCTTTCCGATCAAGGCCATGCGCCAGCAGATTGCCTCGGCCATTGGCGTGGTGATCCAGCTGGAGCGTCAGGAGGACGGTACGCGGCGCCTGGTCAGCGTGCAGGAGATCAACGGCATGGAGGGTGAAATCATCACCATGACCGAGATCTTCAGCTTTGTGCGCAGTGGCATTGGTGAGAAAGGTGAGGTTGTCGGCGAGTTCCGTCCCACCGGAATGGTGCCGGCGTTTCGCAACGTACTGGCCAAGCGTGGCATTGAATTGCCGTTGAGCCTGTTCCGGCCGGAATGGATGGAGGACCAGCCATGAGCCAGATCCCCAGCGAATTTATCCTGGCGTTCCTCGGCATGGTGTTTACCGCCATGTTTCTTCTCAGCCAGGGCTTGGTCATACCGGTGTTCGGTGAGGCCAGCAAGGTGCGCAAGCGTATTCGCGGCCGGCTCAATCTGCTGGAGCGCGCGAGCAACCTGCCGAACATGCAGTCGATACTGCGGCAGAAATACTTACGTCGCCTGTCACCGCTGGAGGCTCGCCTGGAGCAACTGCCCGCGATGGAAAGCCTGGCTCAGATGATCGAGCAGTCCGGTCATGAGTACCGTGCCTATCGGGTGCTGTTGCTGGGGGTGGTGCTGGGGAGTGCCGTGGGTTTGCTGTTGTGGGTGCTTCTGCAAATCTGGTGGGTGGCGCTGCCGGCGGCGATGGCGGTGTTCTGGTTGCCGGTGCTGAAGATCTCCCGCGACCGCGGCAAGCGTTTTGCCGAATTCGAAGAGGGCTTGCCGGATGCGCTGGATGCCGTGTGCCGGGCACTGCGGGCCGGACACCCGTTCAATGAAACCCTGCAACTGGTCGCCGATGAGCACAAGGGCCCGGTCGCTCATGAGTTCGGCCTGACGTTTTCCGACATCAACTACGGCAATGACGTGCGCCGGGCGATGCTTGGCCTGCTGGAGCGCATGCCGAGCATGACGGTGATGATGCTGGTGACCACTGTGCTGATCCACCGTGAAACAGGGGGCAACCTGACGGAAGTGCTGGAGCGCCTGAGCAGCCTGATCCGTGGGCGCTTTCGCTTTCAGCGCAAGGTCCGGACGCTCTCGGCCGAGGGGCGCATGTCGGGCTGGATACTGGTTTCCATGCCCTTCGTACTGGCGGCGGCGATCGTTTTCTCGAGCCCGACTTATCTGCCCTTGCTGTTCCAGGAACCACTGGGCCAGAAGCTGGTCATCGGGGCGTTTGTCGCGATGCTGATCGGCATTTTCTGGATACGCAAAATCATTCGGATTCAGGTTTGAACACCGGCGTTCGCAGGGGGTGAGGTCATGGATTATCTATTGAGTCTGATCAATCGCGTGGTGGGCAACGAAGCGCTCGCGCGCCTGCTGTTCTCCGCGGCCATCGGCCTGAGCGTGGTGTTCGCGGCGGCGACCCTGGTGCTGCTGGTGATGGGGTTGCAAGACCCGGTGCAGCGTCGCCTGTTGCTGATCAAGCGTGGCCATGGCGCGGTGACTCGGGAGGCACCGAGCAACCTGCAGTTGATGCTTGAACAGGTCGGCCAGCGTTTTGTTGCGCAAGAGCAGGACCAGGTCTCAGCGACCCGGACCCTGCTGATACACGCGGGGTATCGCTCGCCTGCGGCGGTGCAGATGTACTGGGCCCTGCGCTTGCTGTCGCCGTTGCTCATGCTGGGCCTGGTGGTCCTGGTGTTGCCGCTGATTCCGAAGCTGTCGCTGCTCCTGGGGATCTTCCTGCTGATTCTGGCGGCCGGTATCGGCTGGCTGGCTCCGGCGATCTATGTCAGTGCGCGGCGGCAGGCGCGCACGACCCGCTTGCTGGTGGCCTTTCCGGATGCGCTTGATCTGATGGTGGTCTGTGTCGAGTCCGGCCTGGCCTTGCCCCAGGCCATCGAGCGGGTGTCCGAGGAAATGGCCGTCAGCCAACCGGACCTGGCTCTGGAGCTGGCGCTGGTCAACTCTGAAATCCGTGCCGGTATTCCCAGTACCGAAGCGCTCAAGCGCCTGGCGGATCGGACCGGGCTGGAGGACATTCGGGGCCTGGTGAGCCTGCTGGCGCAGAGCATCCGCTTTGGTACGAGCGTGGGGACGACCTTGCGGATTTATGCCGAGGAGTTTCGCGACCGGCGTACTCAGCTGGCGGAGGAAAAGGCCGCAAAAGTGGGGACCAAGTTGATCTTTCCATTGATTTTCTGCCTGTGGCCGAGCTTTTTCCTGGTGGCCATAGGTCCGGCAATCATTGGTGTATTCAAGGTCTTCGGGAAGTTATGAAAGACGTGAGCCGCGGCAGATGCCTGCCAGCCTGCTCCATCAGCGGATGGGGCAGGTGCAGGAGGGCGGGTCGAACGATGGCCGCCAGGCTTGAGGCGCGCCGCTGACAGCAACGGCTTATTTCCCCTTGCCCGAGTATTCCTTGTAGTACTCGGGGATCGCGTGTTTGTAGCTCTCCATCCAGCGCTGCAGGCTCAACTCCCGCTCACCGGGAGTCGCCGGCTGCGGCGTGCGCGACGCGACCTGATTGCGGTTTTGCAGTTGCAACCAGGTTTCGGTGACCTGCTGCTGTGGGGAGGACGGACCGGGTTCGATGGCCTGAGCCGCAAGGGGAAGCAGCAAGAGGCCCAGGCAACTGAGCATGTTGTGTTTCATCACTACCTCTGCGTTGTCGAGGGGATGGCGTCGGGTTGCGCCGGATCGCCGGCGGTCGCTACCCGATCATTGGGCGCCGTGGTCCTGAGTTTTTCTGCGCGGGCCTTGGCTTCGGTAACTTGCCCCGGACTCAGGCCGACACGGCTGACCACTTCCGAGGCTTGCTTCCAGTTCCCTTGATAGATCAGCAAGGTCACCAGATTGAGGGCCGCCAATTGATCCGACTGTTTGAGCTCCATGGCGGTGATGAACTCGAATCGGGCTTCTTTCAGGCGTCGTTGATTGAGGTAGACCACGCCCAGATCGTTGCGGATTTTCTCGTCGGTGGGAGAAAGCCGGGCTGCACGTTGCAGGTGCACCAGGGCCTGTTCGTTATCGCCGCGCCCCGCGGCCAGTTGTCCCAGGCCATGTTCGCCTTCCGCGGCCAGGCAACCGCCGAGCAGACTGCGGTATAGCGGGTCGGCTTCGCGTTGTCCCAGCAGGCGGTAGATCTTGGCCTTGCGCAGGCGCACTGCCGGAAGGTCGTCCGGCAGGCGTTGCAGGTTGGCCAGGCCAGCATGCAGTTTGCCGCCGTTAATCATTTCGTCTGCCAGGCTGAGTGACAATTCCTGGTCGGAGTTGATCTTGGCGCAGTTTTCCGGAGCGCTCAGCGACGACCAGGATGCGCCTCCAGGTGAGGCGCAGCCACCGAGTATCGCCAACCCTATCGCCACTATCATGGCTTTCATTTTCCGCTCCCGAAACGCGCTCGATGCTCGGGTCATGACCTCCAGGCGCGGCCTGTCGAGGCCCGGATTACTCAATTTCATCACCAGGGAGGAGGTTAGGTGCTGGTTCATTGCGATAGTCCACTGCGCCGATCAAAGTCGCCGTCTTCCAGGAAGTACATGCGGAACCAGTTCGGATCGTAATTGCGCATCTGCTCACCTGGTAGTGAAGGCAACTGAGCATTGGCGGCCAGTGGTTGCACCAGATGGGGGGTGACCACCATCAGCAGCTCCTTTTCTTCACGATTGATCGTGGAGTCGCGAAAGAACGCGCCGATGATGGGAATGTTGCCCAGGCCTGGCAGCTTGCTCACGCTGGAGCTGTTGTTGGTGCTGATCAGGCCACTGATCACGAAGCTCTCGCCGTCAGCCAGGGAAATGCTGGTGTCGGTACGCCGGACAATCAGCGCCGGAACTCGGGTGCTGGAGATCACCACTCCGTTGTTGTAATCGAGTTCGCTGACTTCCGGCGCCACTTTCAGGGCGATGCGGTTGTTGCCGATGACGGTAGGGGTCAGGGTCAGGCGGATACCGAACTCCTTGTACTCGATGGAAATGTTGTCGCTGCCAGAGCTCGGCACCGGGATCGGCACCTCGCCACCGGCCAGGAAACTCGCACTCTGCCCGCTCAGGGCCACCAGGCTGGGACGCGCCAGGGTATAGGCGAAGCCGCTGCCTTCAAGTGCGTTGATAATCCCCAGCACATTGCCGCCGCCAAAGCCGATATTGAAGCTGCCATTATTCAGCGGGATACGGGGTGCCAGGTTGCCGACCTGCCCGGGCGTCACCGTGACGCCGGGAACGGAATTGGGCGAGCCAAACAGAAAGTTGCCGCTCTTGCCGAAGATCGAGGTGCTGGCTTCCTTCAGCTTGGTACGGCTGACTTCGACAAAGCGGATGTCGGTCTGCACCTGACTGGGCAGCAGGGGACTTTCAGAAGGGGGTAGTTGCGAGCCCACCAGCGATTGGGCTGCTTTGCCCTGGACGAAGACCATGCTTTGCCGTGGCGAACTGGAACAGGCGCTCCAGACCATCAGGCTGGTGGCGCCGGGCGCAATGCCAGTCAGCAGGTAGGAGTCATTGCCATTGAGGTGTACGTCGACGATTTTCGGATCACCCACCGCCAGCCGGGTGATGGCCACGGGAGAGCGTATGGCTGTCTGCATGCCCTCGCTGACTTCAAGCACTGCCGGTAGTGGTTCCAGCCCCGCACAATTGTTCGCTGCCGCCAGGGTCACTCCTGTAGGTAAAGCCGCGAAAATGAGTGTCCATGTCACTCGCCTGAGTACCTGCAAGCAATCACTGTTCATTTACTGCTTCCTTGATTGGCTGGGAGGGTCAGCCGGGACAGTCGGGCGCCACGAATCATTCGTCAGAGCACTCTGAAATAGGCTTTTCCTTGCTGATCCCAGATAACTGTTTCGTTATCTGACGTTAGCGTAGAAAGTTCAAAATGCTATTAATTGTAAAAAAAAACTCTCTATGCTCTGAGCGCCCACCGAGCCGTGCAAGCATGGGCCTTGCTACAGCCTGCGAAGCGCGTGGGAATGCCGCTGGACGGGCATTTCACGAGGCATGGCCGAAGCGTCAACACCCGCTCAGTTTCAGCTAAGTTTTCCTTCGTAACCTCTGTCCCGCGCCAATTCAGGCGCAGTTAGGAAGAGGTGCTAGATGAAGCCATTGATCCAGGCCAATTGGCTGAACAAGGTGCCCGAAGTGACGCTGTCCTTCTGGGTGATCAAGATCATGTCCACCACGGTCGGGGAAACCTGTGCCGATTATCTGGCTGTCGATGCCGGCCTGGGGCAGGGGGTGACCAGCATCGGCATGGCGCTGTTATTGGCGCTGGCATTGTTCACGCAGTTGCGTACCCGGGCCTACACGCCCTGGGTCTACTGGTTGAGCGTGGTGCTGGTGAGCATTGTCGGCACCCAGGTCACCGATGTGCTGACCGACCAGTTGGGCGTCAGTCTGTATCTCAGCACGGCGCTGTTCGCACTGCTGTTGGCGCTCAACCTGGCTGTCTGGTACGGCGTTGAACGCAGTCTTTCGATCCGACAGATCGTGACTCCTCGGCGCGAATTGTTCTACTGGGCGACAGTGCTGTGCACCTTTGCCCTGGGGACCGCCGCCGGTGATCTGGCCACCGAGGCGCTGGGATTGGGGTTCACCCTGGGGGTGGTGATCTTTGCCGTACTGATCGGCGTGACCTTTGCCGCCTGGCGATTGGGGGGCAACGCGGTACTGACCTTCTGGATCGCCTACATCCTTACGCGCCCTTTCGGTGCCTCCTTGGGCGACCTTCTGACTCAGGCCAAGACATACGGCGGCCTTGGTCTGGGGGCGACCTGGACCAGCGGAATCTTCCTTTGCGTGATTTTCCTGCTGGTGACTATTGCGCAGATCAGCATGGCTGATCGCCAGCGTGTTACCGAGTGATTCGCTCAATTTCAACCAAGGAATCAATGATGGCTCTTTTTCATTCTGCTACTCGTAAGCTCGTGATCCTCTCCGCTATCGTCCTGCTGGGGAGCGCCGCCGGATGCTCCAAGACCGGTGATGAACAAAAGTCCTCAGCGCCAGCTCAGGTTGTGGCCGGACAGGGCACGGTATCGAAGCTGGGGGATCTGTCGGCATTCCAAGGCATCAGTGCCGAGGTGGCGACCTTGGTGGACAAGAACGATCTGAGCGCCGCCAAGAGCCGGATCAAGGATCTGGAGCTCTCCTGGGATAGCGCCGAAGCGGGGTTGAAACCCCGTGCCGCCGCTGACTGGCACGTGCTGGACAAGGCGATCGATCGCGCACTTGACGCGTTGCGTGCCGGCAGTCCACGGCAGGCCGACTGCAAACTGGCCATGGATGAGCTGCTCAAGACGTTCAACTCGTTGCAGGGCAAGCAATGAAGCCATCTGCCGCGAGGTCAGGGTGCCGCTGTGTGTAACAGGCTGCGTGATTGCCGACCAAGGTGATTCACGCTGGGCGCGGTATCCCTCTGGGGGATGCCGCGCTTCATTCATTGTGGAGGTGCTATGCGGATCTTGCTGGTGGAAGACGATGCCATGATCGGCGAGGCCATTGTCGGTGCCCTCAAGGACGCGGGCCATGCCGCCGATTGGGTGCGCAATGGGGGTAGCGCTCTCGCCGCCCTGGACACCCAGCATTATGACCAGGTGCTGCTGGATCTGGGGCTGCCGGGCAAGGACGGGCTGCAAGTGCTCGACACCCTGCGACGCGGTGGTAACCCGGTGCCGCTGCTGATCATCACCGCCCGCGACAGCCTGGATGAGCGTTTGCGCGGCCTCGACGGCGGTGCGGATGACTACCTATCCAAGCCCTTTGCCATGGCCGAGCTGTTGGCGCGCATGCGTGCGGTCATGCGCCGCAAGGGCGGAAGTGCGGCGCCGCTGTTGAGCAATGGCGTGGTGTCGTTGGACCCTGTCTCGAAGCAGGCGAGCACCGCGCAGCAGGCCGACGTGCAGCTGTCGAACCGGGAGTTTGCCCTGTTGCAGGCGCTGTTGATCCGGCCCGGGGCGATTCTCTCGCGCAGTGAACTCGAGGACCGTATCTATGGTTGGGGTGACGAAGTGGAAAGCAACGCGGTGGAGTTTCTGATCCACGCCTTGCGCCGCAAGCTGGGAAGCCAGGTGATCAAGAACGTCAGGGGTATGGGATGGATGGTTTCAAAAAGCGTCTGAGCGAGTCGGTCCAGCTCCGCCTGTCTATTGCGTTGTCGACGGCGATCCTGATCGTTGCCCTGCTGGCGGCGGTCTTCGCTTTTGCTTCGGCATTCGACGAGGCTCGGGAAATGCAGGACAACACCCTGCGCCAGGTCGCGGCCTTGTTCGAGCGCCAGCAGATGACCCTGAGTTACTCCGAGCATGAACAGCCGATCGAAGGCGACAACGAGGAGTCCAGAGTGGTCATACAGTACCTGGCCGATGGCGCCAGGGCGACCGGGGATGATGACAACAGCTCGCCTTTGCCTTTGCCGACCACGCTCGCCGATGGCTGGTCGACGCAGACGGTGGGGGGCGAGCCGTTCCGGGTACTGGTCAAGACCACCGCGCAGGGGCAGCGCATCGCCGTGGCTCAGGAAATGGGCGCCCGGGACAAAGAGGCACGCGAGAGTGCTGCGCGCAGCCTGCTTCCGTTCTTGTTTCTGTTCCCCGTGCTGTTGCTGGTGCTGGCCAATCTGGTGCGCACGTTGTTTCGTCCGATTGAGGTCTTGGCTGCGGAGATTGATCAGCGCGGCGAGCAGGAGTTGCATCCGATCGATGAAGGGCATTTGCCCACGGAGGTCCGCCCGTTTGTGCTGGCGATCAATCGACTGCTGGCCCGGGTGACCCGCTCCATGGACGTGCAGCGGCGTTTTGTTGCAGACGCAGCCCATGAGTTGCGTTCGCCGATGACGGCCCTGTCCCTGCAAGCCGAGCGGCTGGCCACTGTGGAAATGTCGAGCCAGGCTCAGGAGCGTTTGATGTTGTTGCGACGGGGCATCGAGCGCAGCAAGAAGCTGATCGATCAGCTGTTGAGCCTGGCGTCTGCACAGTCCGGTGCTGGTACCGGTGTGGCCTTGGTTTCAGTGCACGCGGTCTATCGGCAGGTCTTGGAGGACCTGCTGCCGCTGGCGGAAGAAAAGGCCATTGATATCGGCGTGGAGGGTGGTCAGGACGGGCTGGTACGCATCAGCGAGGTGGACCTGTTGGTTGTGGTGAAGAACCTGGTGGATAACGCTATTCGCTATACCCCGCCGGGGGGGCAGGTGGATTTGTCGGTAAGCCTGGAGCACGGCGCGGTGGGGGTGAAAGTCTGCGACACGGGACCGGGAATTGCGCCAGAGGAGCGTGATCGGGTGTTTGACCCGTTCTATCGCTGCCTGGGGAGCGAGGAGCTGGGGTCGGGGTTGGGGCTTTCCATCGTCAAGGTGATCGCCGAGCGCTACGGCGCCCAGATCCGTTTCGCTTACACCGATGAACAGGCCAGGAGCGGGTTGTGCGTGTTGGTGGTGTTTGCGCGGGTCGACCCGGGCCGGGAGGATTAGACGCGGGGCAGAATTGGCTTTTGAATGCCCCGGATATTCTGTAGCCTTGCGCGGCTCCAATGCTGTCCGTACCTGATGAACTCACTCTCCCGGCGGGGCCCTAAGCGGACCGGAGCCGGTGGTATACTCGACTTTCGCGCCCAAGCGCCTGCAGGTCTTGCGAACATGACGCAAATTTCCGAACGCCTTCTGGTTCAAGCCCACCTCGACGCCAAACAGCCCAAACCCTTGAGTGCTGAGCAAGAGGCCCATTTTCGTGCCGCCATCGCTGCAGAGCTCAAGGCTCAGGACGCGGTGCTGGTTGCGCATTTCTATTGTGATCCGGTGATTCAGGCCCTGGCCGAAGAAACCGGCGGCTGTGTTTCCGACTCTCTGGAAATGGCCCGTTTCGGCAACGCTCATCCGGCCAAGACCGTGGTGGTGGCCGGGGTGCGCTTCATGGGGGAGACGGCGAAGATTCTCAACCCTGAAAAACGCGTGCTGATGCCGACGCTGGAGGCCACTTGCTCGCTCGACCTGGGTTGCCCGGTGGACGAGTTCTCGGCCTTCTGCGATCAGCACCCCGAGCGCACCGTGGTGGTTTATGCCAACACCTCGGCGGCGGTCAAAGCCCGTGCCGACTGGGTGGTGACTTCCAGCTGTGCGCTGGAGATCGTCGAAAGCCTGATGGATAACGGCGAGAAGATCATCTGGGGCCCGGACAAGCACCTGGGCACCTACATCCAGCGCCAGACCGGGGCCGACATGCTGCTCTGGGACGGTGCCTGCATCGTTCACGAAGAGTTCAAGTCCAAGCAATTGGAAGACATGAAGGCGCTGTACCCGGAGGCTGCCATCCTGGTGCACCCCGAGTCCCCCAGCTCGGTGATCGAACTGGCGGATGCGGTCGGTTCCACCAGCCAGCTGATCGCCGCCGCACAGCGTCTGCCGAACAAGACCTTCATCGTCGCCACCGACCGCGGCATCTTCTACAAGATGCAGCAGCTGTGCCCGGACAAGGTGTTCATCGAGGCGCCTACGGCCGGTAACGGCGCAGCGTGCCGCAGTTGCGCCCATTGCCCGTGGATGGCCATGAACACCCTGGAGCGCACCCTGCAGTGCCTGCAACAGGGCAGCAACGAGATTCAAGTGGACCCGGCGCTGATCCCCAATGCCGTTCGACCGCTCAAGCGCATGCTGGACTTCACCCAGGCGGCACGAATGAAACTGGCGGGCAACGCCTGAGCGGTTTTATTGCGTAGTCATGCAAACGCCCCGACTTGTCGGGGCGTTTTTGTTGGTGGCGGCTTATTTCTTCTGTTTAGGGATGCGTACCAGCTGGGTGTTGGAGTAGATGTCATGCCAGCTGCGTTTCTGCTTGTCCACCAGCACCCAGAAGAAGCCCAGGCCGGCACACAGCCAGGACGCGATCGATACCATGAAGCGCAGCAATGCCTGCCACAGGCTGATGCGGCTGCCATCGGCGTTCTGTACGCGGATGCCCCAGACCTGCATGCCCAGGGTCTGCCCTGAATGGGTCCAGAATTTGGCGAAGAAGCCGAACAGCACAAACAGCAGGACGGTGGAGTACAGCGGGTCGCCATCCAGAGCGCCGGATTCGGTCAAGGCACGCATCCGCGCTTCGCCGATGATCTGCATCTGGATAAATTTGTAGATGCCGCCGGTGACGATCAGCAGGGCGACGCACAGTAGAAAATCATAGAACATCGCTGCCAGGCGACGCCCCAGGCCGACAGTAGGGAAATCGCCTTGGGGGCTTAGCAGATGCTTCGACATGACAGGCTCTCGACTGAAAAAAGAAGCCATTTTACGGAATTGCGCGCACAAAAAAGCCCCTGATGTCAGCATCAGGGGCTTTTTCGTTACAGACGATTAAGCTTCTGCTTGTACTTCGTCAGCTTGCATGCCTTTCTGGCCTTGCACAGCGATGAAGGTCACTTTTTGGCCTTCTTTCAGGCTCTTGAAGCCGTTGCCCTGAATAGCGCGGAAGTGTACGAACAGATCCGGACCGCTTTCTGGAGTGATAAAACCAAAACCTTTCTCGTCGTTAAACCACTTGACGGTACCGCTCTGACGTTGGGACATTTCTTATTTCCTTTGACGCTAAAAAATTAATGACAGTCTCTTCCTCGTGGAAGAGTACTGGGCTGGGTTGCAGGAAAGTAAGAGACGTCGAACGGGTTGTAGCAAACTTGTTGGCTACTGCCCAGGTCACGATTCCAAGCGACCCATGCAAACACAGTGGGGAAACTCTACGCCAACTACGGGAGAAAAAACAAGCCCCGCGAAGCCCCGGTTTTACTCAGCTTTCCGAGGTTTGGCGGAACTAGCGTGCAGGCCTTATTCGATAGAGTTGTTCAATTGTTTTCGGGCGTTATAAGTAGTGTTCAGTAGCGAAAATATGCACTGTTTTATGGCGGTTGCGTTACAGATTAGTGCACTTTTAACGCAACCGCGTTACTTATAGAAACAGTCCCTCAGCCTCGGTAGTAGCGTTGGGGTACGAATGGCATTTTGCTTACAAGCATTGGCACCTTTTTCCCACGTACTATCGCTGCAACTGGCGTATCAAGTGCACAGTGCTGGATATCGAGGTAACCCATCGCCAATGGTGCGCCGAGGGTCGGACCAAAGCCACCGCTGCATACGCTGCCGATGATGTTTCCTTCGGCGTCGACGATTTCCGCACCTTCGCGCACTGGCGTGCGTTCCTGAGGCAGCAGGCCGACACGTTTGCGATCGACGCCGCCCTGTTGTTGGGCAAAGATCACCTCGGCACCAGGGAACCCGCCGGCACGTGCGCCGTCCGCGCGGCGAGCCTTGGAGATGGCCCACAGCAGGCTGGCCTGAATCGGTGTGGTGTCACTGTTCATGTCATGGCCGTACAGGCACAGGCCGGCTTCCAGGCGCAGGGAGTCGCGGGCGCCCAGGCCGATGGCCGCCACTTCCGGTTCGGCCAGCAGGGCACGGGCCAGTTTTTCCGCCTGCTCGGCAGGTACCGAGATTTCGAAACCGTCTTCCCCGGTATAGCCCGAACGGCTGACAAAGCAGTCCGCACCCAGCACGGTCACCGGCTTGAACTGCATGAAGGTCATGCTGGCCACTTCCGGGGCCAGGCGCGCCAGTACCTTGACTGCCGCCGGGCCTTGCAGGGCCAGGAGGGCGCGTTCCTCGAACAGCGGCTGAATGTCGCACTGCTCGCCGAGATGGCGGCGCAGGTGGGCCAGGTCCTGTTCCTTGCAGGCGGCGTTGACCACCAGGAACAGCTGGTCGTCGCCGAGATTGGCGACCATCAGGTCGTCGAGGATGCCGCCCTGTTCATTGGTGAACATGGCATAGCGCTGCATACCCACCGGCAGGTCGATGATGTCCACCGGCACCAGGGTTTCCAGGGCCTGGGCGGCATTGGCGCCACGCAGGAGAATCTGCCCCATGTGGGACACATCGAACAGCCCGGCCTGCTCACGGGTGTGCTGGTGTTCCTTCATGACCCCCAGCGGGTACTGCACCGGCATGTCGTAACCGGCGAATGGCACCATGCGGGCGCCGAGCTCCAGGTGCAGGCTGTGCAGTGGGGTTTTCAACAGTGTTTCGGTGGACATGGGCAACTCCTGAAAAAACGTGCGGATACGGGCGGCGTATCAGCACTCGATAATGTTCACGGCCAGACCGCCACGGGCGGTCTCCTTGTATTTGCTTTTCATGTCGGCGCCGGTCTGGCGCATGGTGCGGATGACCTTGTCGAGGGAAACGAAATGTTGCCCGTCGCCGCGCAGGGCCATGCGCACCGCATTGATGGCCTTCACCGAACCCATGGCGTTGCGCTCGATGCAGGGCACCTGCACCAGGCCGCCGATCGGGTCGCAGGTCAGCCCGAGGTTGTGTTCCATGCCGATTTCCGCGGCGTTCTCCACCTGCTGCACGCTGCCGCCGAGGACTTCGCACAAAGCCCCGGCGGCCATCGAGCAGGCCACGCCCACTTCGCCCTGGCAGCCGACTTCGGCGCCGGAGATCGAGGCGTTTTCCTTGTACAGGATGCCGATGGCCGCGGCCGTGAGGAGAAAACGCACCACCCCGTCTTCGTTGGCCCCGGGAGTGAAGCGCATGTAGTAGTGCAACACCGCCGGGATGATCCCGGCCGCACCATTGGTGGGCGCCGTGACCACGCGTCCGCCGTTGGCGTTTTCCTCGTTGACCGCCAGGGCGTAGAGATTGACCCAGTCCAGCACCGACAGCGCATCACGCAGCGCGGCCTCCGGGTGCAGGCACAACTGGCGGTGCAGGGCGGCGGCGCGCCGCTTGACCTTGAGCCCGCCCGGCAGGATGCCTTCATTGCGGCAACCGGCAGCCACGCAGTCCTGCATCACCTGCCAGATCTTCAGCAGGCCGGCGCGGGTTTCCGCTTCCGGGCGCCAGGCGCTTTCGTTGGTCAGCATCACCTGGCTGATGGACAGGCCATAGGTGCTGCAATGTTGCAGCAGCTCCTTGGCGGTCTTGAAGGGGAAGGTCAGGCGAGTGGTGTCTTCGACGATACGGTCGGCGCCGGCGGCGTCTTCGTCGACCACGAAACCACCGCCCACGGAGTAGTACTCGCGGCTGCGGATCTGCAAGCCGGCGCTATCGAAAGCACGAAAAATCATGCCATTGGGGTGATAGGCCAGGGGTTTGCGGATCATTGCCAGGTGTTCTTTCTCGTTGAACGCAATGCTGTGTTCACCGAGCAGGTTGATTCGCCCGCTGCTGCGTATCGCCTGCAGCCGAGTGGCGATGTTCTCGGTATTCACGGTGTCCGGTTGTTCGCCTTCCAGGCCCAGCAATACCGCCTTGTCGCTGCCGTGGCCCTTGCCGGTGGCGCCCAGCGAGCCGTACAGCTCGACCTTGACGCAGGCGGTAGCCGCCAGCAGGTCATCGCGACGCAGGCCTTCGACAAAACGCGCAGCCGCGCGCATCGGGCCAACGGTGTGGGAGCTGGAGGGGCCGATGCCAATCTTGAACAGGTCGAACACGCTCAGGGACATGTTGGTTCTCCGGTTTCTTGTTATAGAGGCAGCGGCAAGCGACAAGCTGCAAGTCAGACGCCGATCGGCTCTTTCTTGCAGCTTGAGGCTACTAGCTTGTGGCTGCCTTAGGCGTAGCTTTCGATCGACGGGCAGGCACACACCAGGTTGCGGTCGCCGAACACGTTGTCGACCCGGCCAACCGGAGGCCAGTACTTGCCTTCGATCAGCGAGGCCACTGGGTATACGGCCTGCTCACGGCTGTACGGGTGGGACCATTCACCCACCAGTTCTGCTGCCGTGTGCGGAGCGTTCTTCAGTGGGTTGTCGTCCTTGTCCAGGGTGCCGTTTTCCACCGCGCGGATTTCCTCGCGGATGCGGATCATGGCGTCGCAGAAGCGGTCCAGTTCTTCCTTGGATTCGCTTTCGGTCGGCTCGATCATCAGGGTGCCGGCCACCGGGAACGACATGGTCGGGGCGTGGAAGCCGAAATCGATCAGGCGCTTGGCCACGTCATCGACGCTGATGCCGCTGCTGTCTTTCAGTGGACGCAGGTCGAGGATGCATTCGTGGGCCACCAGGCCGTTGCTGCCGGTGTAGAGCACGGGGTAGTGCTCTTCCAGGCGCCGCGAAATGTAGTTGGCGTTGAGGATCGCCAACTGCGATGCGCGCTTGAGGCCGGCGCCGCCCATCATGCGGATGTACATCCAGGTGATCGGCAGGATGCTGGCGCTGCCGAACGGTGCGGCACACACCGCGCCTTTCTTGTTTTCCAGCGCGGCGTGACCGGGGAGGAAGGGCGCCAGGTGCGATTTGACGCCGATCGGGCCCACGCCCGGGCCGCCACCGCCGTGGGGAATGCAGAAGGTCTTGTGCAGGTTCAGGTGGGACACGTCGCCACCGAATTTGCCCGGCGCGCAGAGGCCGACCATGGCGTTCATGTTGGCGCCGTCGATGTACACCTGGCCGCCGTTGTCATGAATGATGCCGCAGATTTCGCGGATGCCTTCCTCGAACACGCCGTGGGTCGACGGGTAGGTGATCATCAGCGCGGCGAGGTGTTCGCGGTGCTCGATGGCCTTGGCCCGCAGGTCTTCGATATCGACGTTGCCGCGGGCGTCGCAGGCGGTGACCACCACGCGCATGCCGGCCATGTTGGCGGTGGCCGGGTTGGTGCCGTGGGCCGATGACGGAATCAGGCAGATGTCGCGACGGTCATCGCCACGGCTCTGGTGATAGGCACGGATGGCCAGCAGGCCGGCGTACTCACCCTGGGAACCGGCGTTGGGTTGCAGGGAGACGGCGTCGTAGCCGGTCGCGGCGCAGAGCATCGCCTCCAGCTCGGTGGTCAGTTGCTGGTAGCCAGCACTCTGCTCGGCCGGGGCGAAGGGGTGCAGCGCACCGAATTCGGCCCAGGTGATCGGAATCATCTCGCTGGCGGCGTTGAGCTTCATGGTGCAGGAGCCCAGGGGGATCATGGTGCGATCCAGGGCCAGGTCCTTGTCCGCCAGCTTGCGCAGGTAGCGCATCAGCTCGGTTTCCGAGTGATAGCGGTTGAACACCGGGTGGCTGAGGATCGCCGACTGACGGACCAGGGCCGCGGGGATGCTGCTGCTCACCGTGGCCGCCAGCGCGGCGAAGTCCGGCGCGGCCTGGCCGTCGCCCAGCAGGCTCCACAGGCCTTCGACGTCGGCCTGGGTGGTGGTTTCGTCCAGGGACAGGCCAAGGCGCTCAGCGTCGATTACCCGCAGGTTGATGCCCTGGGCGCGTGCCTTGTCGTGCAGCGCGGCGGTGCCGGCACCGGTGTGCAGGCTCAGGGTGTCGAAGAAGTTGTCCTGCTCCACGACCAGCCCCAGCGCCTTCAGGCCCTTGGCCAGGATCGCGGTCAACTGGTGGATGCGCTGGGCAATCTGAATCAGGCCCTTGGGACCGTGATAGACGGCATACATGCTGGCAATGTTGGCCAGCAGGACCTGGGCGGTGCAGATGTTGCTGGTGGCCTTTTCGCGACGGATATGCTGCTCGCGGGTCTGCATGGCCAGGCGCAGGGCCGGCTTGCCGAAACGGTCTACGGAGACGCCCACCAGACGGCCCGGCATGTCGCGCTTGAAGGCATCGCGGGTGGAGAAATAGGCCGCATGCGGGCCACCGAAGCCCAGCGGTACACCGAAGCGCTGGGCGCTGCCGATGGCCACGTCGGCGCCGAATTCCCCCGGCGGAGTCAGCAGGGTCAGGGCCAGCAGGTCGGCGGCCACGGCCACCAGGGCGTTGGCGGCGTGGAAGCGCTCGGTCAGTTCGCGGTAGTCGAACAGGTCGCCGTTGCTCGCCGGGTATTGCAGCAGGGCACCGAAGAACGGGCTGACGTCGGTCAGCTTGCGCTCATCGCCCACCACCACGTTGATTCCCAGGGGCTCGGCACGGGTGCGCAGTACGTCCAGGGTTTGCGGGTGGCAATGCACCGAGGCGAAGAAGGCATGGCTGCCCTTGTTCTTGCTCAGGCGCTTGCAGAAGGTCATGGCTTCGGCGGCGGCGGTGCCTTCGTCCAGCAGCGAGGCATTGGCGATCGGCAGGCCGGTCAGGTCGCTGATCAGGGTCTGGAAGTTCAGCAGGGCTTCCAGGCGACCTTGGGAGATTTCCGGCTGGTAGGGGGTGTAGGCGGTGTACCAGGCCGGGTTTTCCAGCAGGTTGCGCAGGATCGGCGAGGGGGTATGGCAGCTGTAGTAGCCCTGGCCGATGTAGGTCTTGAACAGCTGGTTCTTGGCGGCGATGGCCTTGATCGAGGCCAGGGCCTCGGCTTCGCTCTGGCCCTGGCCCAGGTCCAGCACGCTGGTGCCCTTGATGCTGTCGGGAATCACGCTGGCGCTCAGGGCTTCCAGGGAGTCGAAGCCCAGGCTGTTGAGCATGGCTTGCTCATCGGCCTGGCGCGGGCCGATGTGGCGCGCGATGAATTCGTTGGCGGTAGTCAGGTTGACGGTCATGACGGGCTCCTCAGGCTTCGGCGCTGGCTTTGATCAGGCGGTCGTAGGCGTCCTGATCCAGCAGTTGGCCGACAGCGGCGGCATCGGCGGGGATGAAGCGGAAGAACCATCCTTCGCCCAGCGGGTCTTCGTTGACCAGCTCAGGGCTGTCTTCCAGGGCCGGGTTGGTGGCGACCACTTCACCGTCGAGCGGCATGTACACGCCGCTGGCGGCCTTTACCGACTCCACGGTGGCGGCTTCTGCGCCCTTTGCGTAGCTCTGCAGCTCCGGCAGTTGCACAAACACCACATCACCCAGGGCGTTCTGGGCGAAAGCCGTGATGCCGACGGTGACACTGCCATCCGCTTCGCTACGCAGCCATTCGTGATCTTCAGTAAAACGCAACTCGCTCATGGAAACTCCTCAGGGGCCAGACTCGTCTGGTGGACGCGATTGAATGCTCGTGCGGGGCCGAGCCGGATAACAATACCCATAGCAAGAATGCGGCCAATAAATAGTTAAGCCTTTAAAATCAATGAGTTAAGTATTGTGGCTGGGTGCCCGCCGCGTTCTCGTGTAGCGAAATCGCTACAGCTGACAGCGTGGAGAAAAGGCTTTGAGGATCAAAGCCTTGCACGGCAGCGATTACAAGGCCGTGTAGCGAAATCGTTCCGCTGTAGCGCTTTCAGTACAGTTGCAGGTCGCTTCCAGAACGCAAGACGCGGCGCGGGGTTCAGACTCGGGTCTTGCCAGTGAAGGTGCCCGCAAGGGCCGCGCCAGGCCCAGGCAGCCCTTCGCCGGCCAGCCGGCTCCTGCCCCAGGGGAGCCGGTCAGGCCTTGTTGGGAATGCCGTACTTGCGCAGGCGATGGGCGATGGCGGTGTGAGAGGTCTGCAGGCGGTTGGCCAGTTGCCGGGTCGAGGGGTAGTGCACGTAGAGGTTTTCCAGCAGCTCTTTCTCGAAGCTTTCCACGGCCTGTTCCAGGCTTTCGATTTCGGTGTCGTTCTGCCGTGCCACCGAGGTGCCGGCGATGTCCAGGTCGCCGATGTCCACCAGGTTGCTTTCGCAGATGGCCGCCGCGCGAAAGATCACGTTCTGCAACTGGCGCACGTTGCCCGGCCAGCGGTTGCTCAGCAGCGCCGGATAGGTGCCCGGGGTCAGGCGACACACCGGGCGCTGGATCTGCGCGCAGGCTTGCTGCATGAAGTAGCGGGCCAGCAGTAGGATGTCCTGGCCGCGCTCGCGCAGCGGCGGCACTTCCACGTTGAGGACGTTGAGGCGGTAGAACAGGTCCTCGCGAAAGCTGCCTTCGCCAACCATTTTCTCCAGGTCGCGGTGGGTGGCGCTGAGGATGCGCACATTGACCTTGATCTCGCGATCGCCGCCCACCCGGCGAAAGCTGCCGTCATTGAGAAAGCGCAGCAGCTTGGCTTGCAGATAGGGCGACATCTCGCCGATTTCATCGAGAAACACCGTGCCCTGGTTGGCCAGCTCCATCAGCCCCGGCTTGCCGCCGCGCTGGGCACCGGTAAAGGCGCCGGGGGCATAGCCGAACAGTTCGCTCTCGGCCAGGTTTTCCGGTAGCGCGGCGCAGTTCAGGGCCAGGAACGGCGCGCTGTGCCGGGCGCTGATGGCGTGGCAGGCACGGGCCACCAGCTCCTTGCCGGTGCCGGTTTCGCCCTGGATCAGCAGCGGTGCATCCAGGGCAGCGACCCGTTGTGCCCGGGCCTTGAGGGTGCGAATCGCCGGTGATTCGCCGAGCAGGGCATCGAAGCCCTCGGCGTGATCGTGGTGCAGGGCCGACAGCCGCTCGCCGATGCGGTTGGGCTGGTACAGGGTCAGCAGCGCGCCGGCGTCGGTGATGGGCGTGGCGTCCAGCAGCAGGGTCTGGCCATTGACGATGATTTCCCGTAGCGGCAGGCGAAAGCCGTTTTCCAGCAGCGCCTCCAACAGCGCCGGATCGGCAAACAGTTCGGCGACGCTTTCCCCGGCCGGCTCGCGGCCATACAGGGCGATCAGCGCCGGGTTGGCCAGCAGCACTTTACCGGCGCTGTCCAGGGCCAGCACCGGATCGGTCATGGCCGCCAGCAAGGCGTCCAATTGCAGGTGCCGGCGTTGCCCGGGAAGGATGTCGACCACGGTCACCGCCTGCACGCCGCGCACGTTGAACAGCGCGTCGCGCAATTCCTCCAGGACCTGGGGGCTCAGGGTCGGAGCATCGATATAGACGTTGGGTGGCACCATTTCCACCGCATCCAGGTTGAGATTGCGCCCGCCCAGCAGGGCCAGGACTTCCTGGGTGATGCCGACGCGGTCGATGAAGCTGACGTGGATACGCATGAGGCGACAGAGGCTTCTGGAACACTGAAGGGCGCCAGTATGCCTTGGGCGAGAGCCTTAGTCGAAATCGCTGGAGCTGTCGTAGGAGCCGGCTTGCTGGCGAAGGCGGACCAGGCACCCAGGTATGGCGGTGGTCATTTCGCCGGCAGGCCGGCTCCTACAGAAGAGGGGTTATGCCAAGTGTTCGGGGTTGATCGGGTCGCCGGGCTTGACGTTCAGCTGCTTGCGCACGTCTTCGAACATCTCGTCGTAGTACTTGTGCATGGAGGCAATGCTGGCGCTCTTGGGCAAACCGTACTGCTGGGCGATGCGGGTGGCGTGACGGGCAAAGTCGAAGGCCAGGTCCTTGGCCAGGAAGAACTGCTCTTTCAAGGATTTGCCTTCGATGGTGCCGTGCAGGGTGAACAGCATGCCGTGACCCTCCTTGGGGTCCTGGGCCAGTTCATAGTCGATGCACAGGTTGTAGCTGAAGTCGTCCTTGCTCAGCGCATGGCGCTCGATATGCAGGTGACCGGGCTCAAACATGGCCATAGGCGTCTCTCCTCCAGGGCTTTGACAGGAGGGCAGGCACCGGGCCTGCCCCGAGTTCTTACAGCAAGCGTCTTACAGGTAGCGGATGCCGGGTTGCGCCGTGCTGATGCGGGTACCGGCCTTGCCCTGGACGATCGCTTCGATGTCCGAGAGTGAACCGATCACCGCGACTTTGCCAGTGTGCCGGGCAAATTCGCAGGCGGCCTGGACCTTGGGCCCCATGGAGCCGGCGGCAAAGCCCAGCTTGTCCATTTCATCCGGGTGGGCCTGGGCGATGGCCTTCTGGGTCGGCTTGCCGAAGTCGATGAAGGCTGCGTTGACGTCGGTGGCGATCACCAGCAGATCAGCCTCCAGTTGCTCGGCCAGCAGCGCCGAACACAGGTCCTTGTCGATCACCGCCTCGATGCCCCGCAGCTTGCCGTCCTCGCCGTACATGGTCGGAATGCCGCCACCGCCGGCGCAGATCACGATGCTGCTCTTTTCCAGCAGCCACTTGATCGGGCGGATCTCGAAGATGCGCTTGGGTTTCGGGCTGGCCACCACCCGGCGGTACTTGTCGCCGTCCGGGGCGATGGCCCAGCCTTTCTCCTTGGCCAGCTTCTCGGCTTCTTCCTGGCTGTAGACCGGGCCGATGGGCTTGGTCGGGTTCTTGAAGGCCGGGTCCTTGGCATCCACTTCTACCTGGGTCAGCAAGGTGGCGAAGGGCACCTCGAAGTCCAGCAGGTTGCCCAGTTCCTGTTCGATGATGTAGCCGATCATGCCTTCGGTCTCGGCACCGAGCACGTCCAGCGGGTAGGGCGAAACCTGGGTATAGGCCGCCGCCTGCAGCGACAGCAGGCCCACCTGCGGACCATTGCCGTGAGCGATCACCAGCTGGTTGCCGGGATGGATCTTGGCGATCTGTTCGGTGGCGATGCGGATGTTGGCGCGTTGGTTGTCCGCGGTCATGGGTTCACCACGGCGGAGCAGGGCGTTACCGCCCAGTGCAACGACGATACGCATAATGCAGTCCTTCTAGGGGCTCTGCAGGCGCCGGCTTGCCAACGAACAGCGGTTGGCTGGCAAGCCGGCCCCGGCAGGGGGAGGCGGGTTAGAGGTCGGCCAGGGTCGAAACCAGGATCGCCTTGATGGTGTGCATGCGGTTTTCCGCTTGCTCGAAGGCGATGCAGGCTGGCGATTCGAACACGTCGTCGGTCACTTCAATGCCTTTGGCCAGGTGCGGATACTGTTCGGCGATCTGCTTGCCGACCTTGGTATCGCTGTTGTGGAAGGCCGGCAGGCAGTGCATGAACTTGGTCCGTGGGTTGCCGGTGGCTTTCATCAACTGGGCATTGACCTGATACGGCAGCAGTTGCTCGATGCGCTCGGCCCAGGCTTCCACCGGCTCGCCCATGGACACCCAGACGTCGGTGTGGATGAAGTCCACGCCCTTGACCGCGGCTTTCGGGTCTTCGGTGAGGGTGAGGCGGGCACCGCTTTCCTCGGCGTACTGCTTGCAGCGTTGCACCAGGTCGTCATGGGGCCACAGGGCCTTGGGCGCGCAGATACGCACGTCCATGCCGAGCTTGGCGCCCACCAGCAGCAGCGAGTTGCCCATGTTGTTACGCGCATCACCCAGGTAGGCGTAGCTGATTTCATGGATCGGCTTGTCGGCGTGCTCACGCATGGTCAGTACGTCGGCGATCATTTGGGTCGGGTGGTATTCGTCGGTCAGGCCGTTGAACACCGGCACCCCGGCGAATTTCGCCAGCTCTTCGACGATTTCCTGCTTGAAGCCGCGGTACTCGATGGCGTCGTACATGCGCCCCAGCACCCGGGCGGTGTCCTTCATGCTTTCCTTGTGGCCGATCTGCGACGAGTTGGGGTCGATGTAGGTGACGTTGGCACCCTGGTCATAGGCCGCCACTTCGAAGGCGCAACGGGTGCGGGTCGAAGTTTTTTCGAAGATCAGGGCGATGTTGTTGCCCTTGAGGTGCTGCTGCTCGGTGCCGGTGTACTTGGCGCGTTTCAGGTCGCGGGACAGGTCCAGCAGGTAGCGCAGCTCGCGTGGAGTGTGGTGTTCCAGGCTCAGCAGGTTACGGTTGTGAATATTGAAAGCCATGATGGATCTCCTTTGATTTCGGTCGTCCACTTGCCGAGGCCCTTTGTGGGGGCAACGGCAAGCTGCTATGTCGGATAGGGGCGCTTAGTAGTCGATCGGGTCGCGGATGATCGGGCAGGTCATGCAGTGGCCGCCGCCACGGCCCCGGCCCAGTTCGCCGGCGCTGATGGTGATGACCTCGACCCCGGCCTTGCGCAGCAGGGTGTTGGTGTAGGTGTTGCGGTCGTAGCCGATGACCACGCCCGGTTCCACGGCCACCACGTTGTTGCCGTCGTCCCATTGCTCGCGTTCGGCGGCGAAGCTGTTGCCACCGGTTTCCACCACGCGCAGGGCCTTGAGGTTGAGGGCCTTGGCCACGGTGTCGAGGAAGCTGGTTTCCTCGCGGCGCACGTCGATGCCGCCCGGCTTGCTTTCGTCAGGGCGCAGGCTGAAGGCGACGATCTGGCTCACCACTTCCGGGAAGACCGTGACCAGGTCGCGGTCGCAGAAGCTGAACACGGTGTCCAGGTGCATCGCTGCGCGGGATTTCGGCAGGCCGGCGACGATCACCCGCTCCACGGCCTTGTGCTTGAACAGGTTCAGCGCCAGTTGGCCGATGGCCTGGCGCGAGGAGCGCTCGCCCATGCCGATCAGGACCACGCCATTGCCGATGGGCATCACGTCGCCGCCTTCCAGGGTGGCGTTGCCGTGTTCCTGGTCCGGGTCGCCGTACCAGATCTGGAAATCGGCGTGGGTGAACTCGGGGTGGAACTTGTAGATGGCGGTGGTCAGCAGGGTTTCCTGGCGTCGCGCCGGCCAGTACATCGGGTTCAGGGTCACGCCGCCGTAGATCCAGCAGGTGGTGTCGCGGGTGAACTGGGTGTTGGGCAGCGGCGGCAGGATGAAGCTGGAGTGGCCGAGGAAGTCGCGGAACATCTCGATGGTCTTGCCACCGAAGCTGGTGGGCAGGTCATCGGCGGACACGCCGCCGATCAGGAACTCGGCGACCTTGCGCGGCTCCAGGCTGCGCAGCCACGAACCGACCTCATTGACCAGGCCCAGGCCGACCTGGTTGGCGGTGATCTTGCGCTCCAGAATCCAGTCCAGGGCTTCGGGCATGGCGACGATGTCGGTCAGCAGGTTGTGCATTTCCAGCACATCAATGTCCCGCTCGCGCATCTTGGTGACGAAGTCGAAGTGGTCGCGTTTGGCCTGGGCCACCCACAGCACATCATCGAACAGCAGTTCATCGCAGTTGTTCGGGGTCAGCCGCTGATGGGCCAGGCCTGGGGAGCAAACCATGACTTTGCGCAGTTTGCCGGCTTCGGAATGGACGCCGTACTTAACTTTTTCCGTGGTCATTACTGTGATCCTCCAGAGACAAAACAATCGGGGTGTGGCTTCAAAGGCCGTGCTACAGGGTCAGGAAGCCGTCGTAGAGTCCGTAGGCCGCCACCAGGGCGCCTATCACCACCGCGGCAAAAATCAGCTTCTCGACGTTGGTGAAAATCGGTTTGTGCAGTTCCATCTTGGCCTTGGCGAACAGCACCACGCCGGGGGCGTAGAGCAGGGCCGAGAGCAGCAGGTACTTGACCCCGCCGGCGTACAGCAGCCAGATCGCGTAGAGCAGGGCGATGCCGCCGATGACCAGGTCCTTCTTGCGTTCGCCCAGGGCCTGTTCGTAGCTTTCGCCGCGCACCGCCAGCAGCACCGCGTAGGCCGCCGACCACAGGTAGGGCACCAGGATCATCGAGGTGGCGAGGTAGATCAGCGACAGGTAGGTGCTGGCCGAGAACAGGGTGATGATCAGGAAGATCTGCACCATGGCGTTGGTCAGCCACAGGGCGTTGGCCGGTACGTGGTTGGCGTTCTCGCGGCGCAGGAACTCCGGCATGGTGTGGTCCTTGGCCGCGGCGAACATGATCTCCGCGCACAGCAGCACCCAGGACAGCAGCGCTCCCAGCAGCGAGATGATCAGGCCGACGCTGATCAGCACTGCGCCCCAGTGGCCCACCACATGTTCCAGTACCGCGGCCATGGACGGGTTCTGCAGCTTGGCCAGTTCCGGCTGGGTCATGATCCCCAGGGACAGCACGTTCACCAGCACCAGGAACAGCAGCACGGTGATGAAGCCGATGACGGTGGCCTTGCCCACGTCCGAGCGTTTTTCCGCCCGGGACGAGAAGATGCTCGCGCCCTCGATGCCGATGAACACCCACACGGTGACCAGCATCATGTTGCGCACCTGGTTCATCACGCTGCCCAGGTCGGGGTTCTTCACGCCCCAGATGTCGGCGGTGAAGATGTCCAGCTTGAAGGCGAACAGGGCGATCAGCACGAACAGCAGCAGTGGTACGACCTTGGCGACCGTGGTCACCAGGTTGATGAAGGCGGCTTCCTTGATGCCGCGCAGCACCAGAAAATGCACGGCCCAGAGCAGCACCGAGGCACCGATCACCGCCGCCGGGGTGTTGCCCTCACCGAAGATCGGGAAGAAATAGCCCAGGGTGCTGAACAACAGGACGAAATAGCCGACGTTGCCCAGCCAGGCACTGATCCAGTACCCCCAGGCGGAAGAGAAACCCATGTAGTCGCCAAAACCGGCCTTGGCGTAGGCATAGACACCGCCGTCCAGATCAGGTTTGCGATTGGCCAGGGTTTGAAAGACGAATGCCAAGGTCAACATGCCGACAGCGGTAATCGCCCAACCAATAAGAACTGCACCGACATCGGCGCTGGCTGCCATGTTTTGCGGTAAGGAAAAGATCCCTCCGCCAATCATGGAACCCACTACCAGGGCGACTAAGGCGCCCAGTCTTAGTTTTCCGGGAGATTCAGACATTGCATGACTCCAATGCAGGAGAAGAGAGACGTCAGAGTAAATCTGCTTGCAATCAGAACAGCTGACTTAGATCAGTTCATTGCGGCATTCCGTTGTGAATGAATGACTTAAGATTTATTGCAGGAGGTAGAATGCTGCCCTGAGAGGGCCATTCCAGAGGCTTTAAACTACTTTTTAGTGGCCGCTCGGATTGTTGTTGTCGTTTGAAACTAGACCCTTTTTGCGAATGTGCAAATCCTCTAGGGTGGTCAACTAATAACCAATGCGTGATGGCACTTAGTACATGTATTTAACAAAATACTCGGTTATTCAGTGCCTTCTGAAGGCCATTCTGAAGTCCGCCCATAAAGGCTGTTTAATTGACTGTTACTGTTAGATGCACATTTCTGGAATGTTCATTAATGGCCTATCGTCTTATTGCCCGATCGACTCACTGAAGCAGAGGTAGGAATGTCACAACCGGCGCAGAAGCTTCAACTCGGTGCACTGATCGCTCTGGTCGTGGGCTCGATGATTGGTGGCGGGATTTTCTCGCTGCCGCAGAACATGGCGGCCCGGGCGGATGTCGGGGCCGTGCTGATTGGCTGGGGGATCACGGCGGTGGGCATGCTGACCCTGGCGTTCGTCTTCCAGACCCTGGCCAACCGCAAGCCGGAGCTGGACTCCGGGGTCTACGCCTACGCCAAGGCCGGTTTCGGCGACTACATGGGGTTTTCCTCGGCCTGGGGCTACTGGATCAGTGCCTGGCTGGGCAACGTCGGCTACTTCGTCCTGCTGTTCAGCACCCTGGGCTATTTCTTTCCGGTGTTCGGCCAGGGCAACACCCCGGTGGCCATCGGCTGCGCCTCCTTGCTGCTGTGGGCCGTGCATTTTCTGGTGCTGCGGGGGATCAAGGAGGCGACGTTCATCAACCAGCTGACCACGGTGGCGAAGATCGTGCCGCTGATGATGTTCATCGTCATCGCCGCCGTGGCGTTCAAGGCGGAGATCTTTACCCGGGATATCTGGGGGCGCAGCAACCCGAATTTCGGCGGGGTGATGGATCAGGTGCGCAACATGATGCTGGTCACGGTGTTCGTGTTCATCGGCATCGAGGGCGCCAGCGTCTATTCGGCCCGGGCGCAGAAGCGCGCGGATGTCGGTCGGGCCACGGTGATCGGCTTTCTCGGGGTGCTGGCGCTGCTGGTGCTGGTCAACGTGCTGTCCCTGGGGATCATGAGCCAGCCGGAACTGGCCAAGCTGCAGAACCCGTCCCTGGCGGCGGTGCTGGAGCATATCGTCGGCCCCTGGGGCGCCTTGCTGATCAGCATTGGCCTGGCGGTTTCGCTGTTGGGCGCCTTGTTGTCCTGGGCCCTGCTGTGCGCGGAGATCCTCTACGCCACCGCCCGGGACCGGACCATGCCGGCCTTCCTGAAGAAGGAAAACGCCAACCATGTGCCGGTCAATGCCCTGTGGCTGACCAACGTCATGATTCAGATCTTCCTGCTGATCACCCTGTTCTCCGCCGGCACCTACACCAACCTGATCTACCTCGCCTCGTCGATGATCCTGGTGCCCTACCTGTGGTCGGCAGCCTATGCGGTGCTGCTCAGCGGCCGAGGGGAAACCTACGAGCAAGCCTCCCGGGAGCGGCTGAAGGACCTGTGCATCGCCGTCGTGGCCCTGAGCTACGCCATCTGGCTGTTGTACGCCGGCGGCTTGAAGTACCTGCTGCTCTCGGCGCTGCTCTACGCGCCCGGGGTGATTCTGTTTGCCAAGGCCAAGCGCGAGCAGGGCGAGCCGCTGTTCACCCCGCTGGAAAAACTGATCTTCGGTGCGGTGATCATCGGCGCCTCGCTGGCGGCTTATGGCCTGTACAGCGGCCTGCTGGCGCTGTGACCGAACGTGTGCCTGATCGGGCCGCGGCCTGGCCACCGTGGCGCGGTTATGCGGCGCGGCAGGGTTGGGCGGCTTTGGCGGCGGTCGTCGCTGCGGGTGGTTCGCTGGCAAGCCAGCGCCCGGGGCGCCGGTAATCCTCCAGGTGGCGGCTTGCCGGCGAAGGCGCTCACCACCATTTGGGGCGATGGGCGCCCAGGGCGGTCGCCGGGCAATCCCACTGCACGGGCGTTGCGCTGATGTGCAACGGCACCTGCAGGCGCCGGGCCGGTCCCCAGGGAGTCTGCTCCTGAAGCAGCCCCTGATCTTCAGGGGTTTCGGCGCGCAGTGGCGTTTGGTTTCCCGTTGACCGGCAATGCTCAACCAGCAGCTTGGCGGTGCGGGCCAGGGACAGGCGCGCCGAGGTGCCCTGGCCGCCGCTCAAGGACAGGTTCAGGGCCCGCAGGGCACTGGCCGCCATCAGGTAGCCGGTGGCGTGATCCAGGGCCTGGACCGGCAGCGGCAGTGGTTGCTCCGCGGCTTTCCAGTCCATGCCGGCTGCGGCGATGCCGGCGCTCATCTGTACCAGGCTGTCGAAGCCCCGGCGGTCGCGCCAGGGGCCGCTCCAGCCATAGGCATTGAGGCTGACCTCGATCAGCCCCGGGGCGATTCGCTGGCGTGTCTCGGCGTCGTAACCCAGGTGGTCCAGGGCATCGGCGCGATAGCCGTGCAGCAGCAGGTCGGCTTCGGCCAGCAGGCCCTCGAATACCGCGCGCTGTTCCAGGTCGTGCAGGTCCAGGCGCGCGCAGCGCTTGCCCAGCGTCACCTCCGGCTCCAGGGCCGGTTCGTTCCAGCCCGGCGGGTCGATCCGCAGTACCTCGGCGCCCAGCCCCGCCAGCAGGCGGCTGGCCACGGGGCCGGCCAGGACCCGGGTCAGGTCCAGCACCTTCAGTCCGGCCAGGGGCCGGGCGCTGGAACCGCTCCAGGTGTTCGGTCGCGAGCCGCGGTGCGGCAGCCAGTGCACCAGGGGTTCGGCGTTGACCGCCTGCCCCTGCGGGTGCGCCTGCCACTGTGCCCAACTGCGCATCTGCGCGGCGCAACCGCCCTGATCGACGATGGCCTGCTCCAGCTCCAGGGCATCCCAGCTGGCCACGCGGGCGGCCATGGCGTCGCGCCCGCTCACCGCGCCCAGCACTCGTTCGGCGGCGGCGCGGTGGTGGGGCGCATTGGTGTGCAGACGAATCCAGCCGTCGCGGCTGGGGTAATCCCCGGCAATCGGGTCCCAGGGGGATGACAGGCTCCAGCCTTGCGGGCGGATCGAACCGGCGAACCAGAATGAGGCCAGGCGCCGGTCGACGCTGACCTGTGGCCGGTGCCCGGTCTGGCTGTTCAGGAGTTCGGCCAGGGCTTGCCCGGCGACGGCGATGCTGGCGCAGGCCAGGTCGGTTACGGCGAAGGCCGAGGGCAGGGCGCCCTGGCCGGTCTGTCGGACGCTTGCAGGCGCCAGGCCCAGCGCGGCCTGGAGGGTTGCCAGTAGTTCGGTCATGACGCACTCCCCGGTTCAGAGGAGGGCATTGCACCCTGAAACCGCCGCCACTGTCGATCACCTTAGGTCATCGGTCGCGGCGGGCGGCGGGGCGAGAATCGCGCTTACACCCGGAACTGATCCATCAGTTTCATCTGTTGGGTGGCCAGGGCGTTGAGCTGGCTGCTGACCTGGGCCGATTCGCTGGCTTGCTCGGTGAGGGTTTCGGTCACGCTGCGGATCGCCGAGACGTTGCGATTGACCTCTTCGGCCACGGCGCTCTGCTGTTCGGCGGCGCTGGCGATCTGCAGGTTCATGTCGCTGATCACGGTGACCGCGTCGCTGATCCTGCCCAGCGCCTGGACGGCCTGATGAATCTGTCCGGCGTTGTTCTGCGCCTGGCTCTGGCTGGCGTGCATGGTGTTGACCACATCACGGGTGCCGCTCTGGATGCGCTCGATGACCACGCGGATCTCTTCCACCGAGTCCTGGGTACGTTTGGCCAGGTTGCGCACTTCATCGGCCACCACCGCAAAGCCGCGGCCGCTTTCGCCGGCGCGGGCCGCCTCGATGGCGGCGTTGAGGGCCAGCAGGTTGGTCTGTTCGGCGATGCTGCGGATCACTTCCAGCACCGAGCCGATCTGTTCGCTGCTCACCGCCAGGGCCTCGACTTCACCCACGGCCTTGCTCACTTCCTCGGCCAGCAGGCTGATATCCCGGGTACTGCGCTCGATGATGGTCATGCCGTCCTTGGCCGACTGGTCGGCGCCACGGGCGGCCTGGGCGGCATTGGAGGCGCTGTTGGCGACGTCGTGGGCCGTGGCGCTCATTTCATTGGACGCGGTGGCCACCTGGTCGATCTCGCGGAACTGCACCTGCATGCCTTCGCTGGTCTGGCGGGCGATCTCCGAAGACTGGTCGGCGGTGCCGCGGGCCTCGATGATGCTCTGCTTGATCTGGGCGATGGTGGGCTGCAGCTTGTCGAGGAACCGGTTGAACCAGCTCACCAGCTCGCCCAGTTCATCCTTCTTGCTGTAGTTCAGGCGCTGGGTCAGGTCGCCGTCGCCACTGGCAATGGCCTTGAGCATCTGCGCCACGCTGTTGATCGGCCGGGTCACGCCGGAGGCACTGAGCCAGATCAGCAGCAACCCCAGCAGGCCGGCGCCGATGGCCACCAGCAGGGTTTTCAGGGTGCCGCTGGTCTGGGCCTGATCCAGCAGGGTCTGCAGTTTTACCGAGTCTGCCAGCAGGACCTGCCGGGGCAGGTCGATGGTCACACCCCAGGCCTTGGCATCGGCAATCGGACTGAAGGGATAGACCGCGCGGATCAGGTCGCCCTGCTGCAGCACCTTGGGTTGGCCACCGGCAAGTGTCGCCAGGATGTCCTGGCCCTGGGCACCGGCGGTGTCCTTGATGTTCTTGCCGACCTGGGCGGCATCGGCGCCGACCGCTGCCAGCAGGCCGCTGCCGCCCATGATCAGCATGTGCCCGGCACCGCCGAACAGGTTCCGTTGCGCCTCGACGGCGGCCGCTTGCAGGGAGTCCAGGGCGATGTCGACGCCAATCACCCCGATGACCTTGCCGTCGGTCTGCAGCGGCAGGGAGATGGTGGTCATCAGCACCTGTTTCTTGTCCTCGCCGATGGTGTCGGCATAGGGATCGAGCAGGCAGGTGCGGCGGGTGTCACGGGGGCAGGTGTACCAGATGTTGTAAGGCGTGCCGCTGAGGTTGAGGGTGGTCTTGTTCATGTCCTCCTCGACCATCACCGTGTTCAGGGACTTGCCTGCGGGACGGCTCCAGTAGCTGGCGAAGCGCCCCTGTTCGTTGGACGCGCGGCTGGCGTCGTTGGCGAACGCACTGTCCTGGCCATCCAGCGCGTTGCGTTCGTAGGCCAGCCAGATTCCCAGCACCTTGGGGTTGCGCTCGAAGGCGGTTTTCAGGCTGTGGTTGAGTTCTTCGCGCAGGGCTGCGGCATCCAGGCCACGCTTTGCGGCCATTGCCCGCAGATCCTGGACCTGGTCCGCCAGGGCGGTGATCACCAGCTGGCTTTCACCGAAGGTCTTCTGGACGCGCGCGGCCTGTTCGGCCGCCTTGGCCTGCAACAGGTCCTCGACCCCGGCCGTCAGCATCTGTGTGCTGGAGGTGTTGACCAGCTGATTGTTCTGCTGGCTCTGGTACAGATTCATGCCGACGATCAGCGCCACCACGCCCAACAGACACAGCCCGGACAGCAGCACGATTTTCAGGCGGATGGAGAGAGAGTCGAACATGGGGCGATCTCGCAATAGGTCGGATGGAAAGCACAAAGCCGGCTGGGTCGGATCGCCAAGTCCATTCAGCGCCATGCCCGAAACATCGGCTTGGCGGGCGTTTGCGTGAGTTTTTGCCGACGAACGGTAGGGTCGTTGCGGCGCCCCGCAGTCGCGGGCTTGCCGGCGAGGCGAGTGGCGAAGGGGAATGCCAGTGCGCAGGGCACCTTTGCCGGCCAGCAGGCTTCTACAGGGGCGGGGTGCAGGGTTGCGGCAGGGCTTCGGGGCGCGACCAGATCCACAGGTTGCCCAGGGCCATGCCGGCAATGGCGGCGTACATCGTCCAGTGATGGTTGAGCAGGGTCAGCATCAGGACGGCACAAAGCAGCATGCTGAGGGTGGCGCTGATCTTGGCTTTGCGGCTGACGATCCGGCCGTTGCGCCAGTTGCAGAGGATCGGGCCGAACAGGCGATGGTTCTCCATCCAGGCGCTGAGGCGGGGCGAGCTCTTGGTGGCGGCCCAGGCGGCCAGGAGGATGAACTCGGTGGTCGGCAAGCCCGGTACGACGATGGCGATCAGGCCGATGGCCAGGCTGACATAGGCCAGCGCGCCGAACAGCAGGCGGGAAATCTTCGACGAGGAGGGGCGAGTGGGGGTCATGGCTTCGATGATGAGGTAACGCGCCTTGCGGCTCAATCCGGAGAGCACGCCGGCCGACAAAATACCGTTGCGGGCCCGCGGCACGGACGCTGGCCGCGGGCCCGCAACGACGGGGGTCAGGCGGGTTGTGCGGCGCTGGAGTAAGCCTGTTCCAGCAACACGGTGAAGCGGTTGAAGGCATCCAGCGCGCCTTTTTCCGCCGCCGCTTCTTCTTCGGCGGTGAATTCCAGGCCGTCGAGGATGCGGGTGAAGGTCTTCCAGCCTTCGGCGCGGCCACCGGCCGGCTCGCCCAGGTGCCGGGCGCCGAAGGTTTCGCTCAGGCCCAGGCCCACGGCGCGCTTGATCAGGAACGCGGCGCCGAGCTTGGAACCCTCGGAAACGAAGATCCAGCCCAGGGCTTCGGCCTTGCTCGGGTTGCGCACTGCACCGGCCACCGCTGCTGGCACTTCAGTGTCCAGGTCCGCGAGGTCGGCCTTGGCCGCTTCGGCGCGGCAGCGCTCGGCCAGGTCAGGCACGATGCGGTTCAGTTCGGCATCGTTGTACAAGTCCACCAGTTCCGACTGGAACAGGTATTGGGCGACCACGAAGCGGGCGAAGGCACCCTGGGTCTCGAACGGTGCGTGCGCCTTGACCAGGGCGTCGAGCTTGGCATGGGGTTCGTGGGTGATCTGGTTCAGACGCTGGGAACGCAGGTGATGACGCTGGGAGGAATCCTGGGGGCTCATGCAGATGTCCTTGAGAATGAGAGGCACTTAGTAACTAGACGAACAAGAAGACGCGACACCGTAAAAAATCCTCACTGCCCCGATTGAAAAAGGACAGTGAGGCGCTTTGGCGTCAGATATCCCAGACCAGGTTGACCGAGAAGTTGCGGCCCGGCTGGGTCAGGCGGTCGAGGTTGGCAGGAGCGGTTTGCCCGGCCTCGCCGACGCTGTCGTAGCCGCGCACGTCGTCCCAGTTCCAGTATTTCTTGTCGGTCAGGTTGTACAGGCCGGCATTCAGGGTCAGGTCGTCGGTGACCTTGTAGAAGCCGCTGAGGTCGAGGATGCCGTAGCCCGGGGTCTTGAACTGGCCGCTGGTGGTGCGGCCATCCGGAGCCTTGAAGGTGCTGTTGTCGACCCGGTCCTTGCGCTTGACCAGGGTCCAGCTCAGCAGCGCGCCATAGTTGTCCTGGTCGTAGCCGAGGCCAAACACGCCCTTGAGCGGGTTGACGCTGTTGATCGGCTCGCCGTTGTCATTGTTGCGACCGTAGGCGTAGGCCACCGAGCCGAGGCTGTACAGGCCCTGTGGTGCACCGAAGGCGTCGAGGTTGAGACGGCCCCTGGCTTCGGCGCCCTTGATGGTGGCGTGCTTGATGTTGTTGCTCTGGATCACCGACTGCAGGGCGCCGGCGGTGATGGCGTCTTCGTTGATGAAGTCGCGGTACTGGTTGTAGAACACCGAGACATCGAAGGAGCCCGCGTCGAAATTGCCCCGCAGGCCGGTCTCATAACCTTTGCTGGTTTCCGGCTTGAGGTTGGAGTTGGGCTCGACGACATAGCCGGTGGCGAGGTTTTCAAAGCGGCCGTAGAGCGCCTTGGCCGACGGCGTGCGGAAGCCCTCGGAGTATTGGCCATAGGCGGTGTAGTGCTCGTCGAAGGCGTAGGTCAGGCCGAACTTGGGCGAAACCCGATGCCAGGTCTTCTTCTCACTGCTGACCGGATAGTTGCCGGTGGGGTTGGCGACATTGAGGAATTCCTGCGTCAGTTTCGGCTTGAGCTGGGTGTAGTCGTAGCGCAGGCCAGGGGTGAAGGTCCAGGCGTTCCAGCTGATCTGGTCCTGGGCGAACAGGCTGTAGGTGCTGACGGTGGGATCCGGGAAGTCGCTGGATTTTTTCACGCTGTCGCTGGCGCTCGGGCTTGGCGCGCCGATGGCGGTGCAACCTGCACCGACCTTCAGGCAGGTGGCGGTGCCATAGCGTGAGCCGGTGACTTTCTGTTGCTTGAGGGTGGTGCCGTAGGTCAGTTGATGCTCGGTTTCACCGAGGGTGAAAGCCTTGTCCAGTTGCGCGTCCAGTACCCACTGTTTTTCCTGGTACAGGGTTTGCCGCTCCCGCAGCACGTCACGGGCGTTGGGGGAAAACGCCGAGACCGGGTTGTAGCGCTCGGAAGTGCTCTGGTCGGTCTTGGCGATCTGGTAGTTCAGGCTCCACTTGATCTGGTCGGCGATCGGCGATTGCACGGCGAAGCTGTTTTCCAGGCCGAAGCGCTCACGGGTGATGGTGTCGTTGCCGACACGGGAGCGATACCAGTTCTGACCGACGCCATTGAGAAACAGGCCGCCTACCGCGCTTTTCTGGTTGGTGTCGCGGTCATCCTTGTACTTTTCGTAGGTCAGGCCCAGGCGAGCATCCGGGGCATAGTTCCAGCCGAGCTTGGCCAGGACGTTGGTGGTGCGGGCGTCTTCCGGGTTGGCGGCGGTGCGGTCGAGGCCGGTGCCGTTGTTGCTGCCGTAGGACTCGGTTTCGTGGCCGTCACGCCGGCTCAGGTGCAACAGGGCATCGAAGTCGCTGGCCCGTCCGGCCACGGTGGCGGACTTCAGCCAGCTTTCGTCAGCCGAGCTGTAGCCGGTCTTCAGGCGCGCGCCGACGTCCTGGCCGGGCTTGATGATGTCGTCGGCGTCCAGGGTGTAGTAGCTGACGGCACCACCGATGGCGCTGCTGCCGTAGAGCACCGAGGCCGGGCCGCGGAGGATTTCCACGCGCTTGACGATTTCCGGGTCGACGTAGTTGCGGTTGGTCTTGGCATAGGGACCGCTGAAGAAGTGATCCGGTACTTCCACGCCATCGACCTGGGTGAGAATCCGGTCGCTGTCGATGCCGCGAATGTTGTAGCCGCTGATGCCCGCGCGCTGGCCCGCACCGCCGACGGAAACCCCGGGCTCGTAGCGCACCAGCTCCTTGATGGTGTTGACGTTCTGGCGGTCCAGTTCTTCCCGGGTTTGCACGCTCACGGTGCTGGGCACCGAATGGATGTCCTGTTCCTGGCGGGTGGCGCTGACGGTCACTTGCTGCAGGTTCACCGCATTGGCGGCGCTGCGCCGTTCCAGGACGATGTTGTGGTTGCCCAGCTTGCGGTAGCTCAGTTGGGTGCCGCCCAGCAGGCGCTCCAGGGCCTTTTCCGGGGGCAGCGAGCCGCGCACGCCCGGCGATGAAACCCCGCTGCCCAGCTCGGCCGGCAGCCCGACTTGCCAGCCGGTGACCGCGGTAAAGGCGTTGAGCGCCGATACCAGCGGTTGCTGGGCAATGGCGAAGTTGTAGTTGCCCATGCGCTGGCTGGAGGAGGCCGGGGCATCGGCGGCCATCACTGGCGTGGCTTGGGCGCCGGCCAGCAGGATCGCCGCGGTCAGCAGCGACAGGGTGCAGTGTTGCAGGCGGGCACAGGGAACAGAGGATCGGCTGTTGAGGCGAGGGGACATCGAGAGCGCTCCGGGTCGCACGAATCTTTTATAGGTGCAGATGCGCATTCAAAAATGCGAATCAGTTGCATTGGCTATAACGAGACGTACAACCCGGGGTGATCGCGTAAAAATAATTATTCTCAGTTGAGAATGACCAGTGCCGGGTATTCCGAGAGGCGTGCCGAGGTGATGTGGGCCAGGGAGCGCAGCACGTCCAGGGGCTGGTCCAGGCGGTAGTTGCCGGTGACCGCGATGTTCGCCAACCGCTCGTTGTTGTTGACGATCCAGCCCGGGTAATAGCGCCGCAGTTCCGCCAGCACCTGGCTCAGGGGGCAGTTCTCGAACACCAGGCGGCCGTCGATCCAGGCCAGGTCCTTGCCGGCATCGAGCCTGGCCGGCGGGTCGAAGCCTTCGGGGCCGACGCGAACGCTCTCGCCGGCGCTCAGGCGCATGCGCTGATCGGCGTGGGTGGCGCGCAGGTCGATGTCACCGCGCTGCACCTGGACCTGGGCGATGCCATCCAGGTAGCGCACGGCGAAGGCGGTGTCGGCCACGCTGGCCTTGACCGGGCCGGCATCCAGCTCCAGGGGCAGGCCCGGGGTGCCGGGGACCTCGAAGAAGGCTTCGCCCTGGTACAGCCGCGCCACGCGCTGGTGATCGTTGATCTGGCTGGAGAATGCCGAGTTGGTGTTGAGCAGCACCCTGGAGCCGTCTTCCAGTTGCAGGCGCTGGCGTTCGCCCACCAGAGTCAGGTGGTCGGCCTGCAGGCGCAGTGGCAGGTTGCTGAAGCTGAACAGCCCGAGCACCAGCACCGCGGCGACGGCCAAGGGTTTGTAGTGCGGGCGCAGGCGTGCCAGACGCGAGACTTTCGGCGGTGTTGCCAGGGTCAGTGCGCATTGCGCCACTGGCGCTCCGTCCCAGATCGCCCGGGCCTTTTCAAAGGCCTGGGCATTGAGCGGTGAAGCCGCCAGCCACTGATGAAACTGGCGCACTTGTTCCTCGTTCGGATGGTCCAGCTCGATCAGCCAATCCAGCGCCTGATCCATGGCAAGGGTGCTTGAGTGCGGGCCGGCGGGAGTGGGCGGCTCGGCGCTGTGAGAATCCGTCACGGGTGTTCCTCGGCTGCGTCTGTGCGCGGCTGTTTTTTCAAGAGAGAGCGAAAGCCGGCCAAGGTTAGCAAAGGCCTGGGGCTGACGCAGTCATTGTGCTTGGCGGTTGAGACTCACTGACCGTCGAGACGTTCGGCGACGCCGATGCAGATGGCCATGATCAATTTCAATTCCTTTTGTACCGTGCTCGGCGAAACCCCGAATTCGTCGGCGATCTGCTGATAGCTGTGGCCGTGCAAGCGGCTGAGGATAAAGATCTGCTGCTGGCGCGGGCTGAGCTGGCCGAGGCTGAGGTTCAGGCGTTCGAGCAATTGCTCGGCGTGGGCGGCGTCTTCGGCGCTGCTGACCGGGGCGGCGACGTTCTCCAGCACCTCGGCAGGCACGTCTTCGAGCAGGGTACGGCCCTGGATGCGCCGGGCCCTTAGATGGTCGAGGGCGAGGTTGCGCGCGGTCTGGAACACGAAGGGTTCCAGGTGAGTGATCGGCCGCTCGCTGAGGGCCCGGGTCACCCGCAGGTAGGTTTCCTGCAGCAGGTCTTCGGCGGTGCTGTGGTTGTTGACCATCCGCTCCAGGGTTCGCAGCAGGGAAATGCGTTGAGTGAGGAAGACGTGGTTGAAGTGCGATTGACTCACGGCAAGGCCTGATCCATTTTTTCAGCGGATGATAATGATTGTCATCTGCGTCAATGGTCAAGCCTTGCGTGAATTATCCCCGGCCGGCCAGGTAGGCCTGGTAGTCGGGAATCCGGTGCTCGTGGGCCTGGTTCATCAACGGACTGCTGAGCAGGTAGTCGGCGCTGCATTCGTTGCAGGCCACCGCAATGTTCCACACCGCCGCCACGCGCAGCAGGGCCTTGATGTCCGGATCGTGAGGCTGTGGCTCGAAGGGGTCCCAGAAGAACACCAGCAGGTCGACCCGTTGTTCGGCGATCTGCGCACCCAGTTGCTGATCGCCGCCCAGGGGGCCGCTGATCATGCTGTGCACCGGCAGCCCCAGGCGTTTGCTCAGCAGCAGCCCGGTGGTGCCGGTGGCCACCAGCTCATGTTCGGCCAGGCGTGATTTCTGCCGCTCGGCCCAGTCCAGCAGAAAGGCCTTGCAATGGTCATGGGCGACCAGGGCGATGCGCTTGCGCGCCGCCATGGTCTTTTGGGTAAAACTGATACCGATCATCGACGAATATCCGTTTTATTCCGCGTTGCACAGGGCCAGGCAGTTATCCAGCATGCGGTTGGAGAAGCCCCACTCGTTGTCGTACCAGGCCAGCACCTTGAGCAAGCGACCGCCGCTGACCTTGGTGTGGTTGGCGTCGAAGATCGACGACAGCGGGTTGTGGTTGAAGTCGCTGGAGACCAGCGGCAGGGTGTTGTAGCCGAGGATCTTCGAATGCTGGCTGGCACTCTTGAGCAGGGCGTTGACCTCTTCGGCGGTGGTGTCGCGCTTGAGGGTCACGGTCAGGTCCACCAGGGAGACGTTGATCACCGGCACGCGCACCGCCATGCCGGTCAGCTTGCCCGCCAGCTCCGGCAGCACCAGGCCCACGGCTTCGGCGGCGCCGGTCTTGCTCGGGATCATGTTCTGGGTGGCCGAACGGGCGCGGTACGGGTCGCTGTGGTAGACGTCGGTGAGGTTCTGGTCGTTGGTGTAGGCGTGGATGGTGGTCATCAGGCCGTTGTCGATGCCCAGCTCGCGGTGCAGCACCTGGGCCACCGGGGCCAGGCAGTTGGTGGTGCACGAGGCGTTGGAAATGATCTGGTGCGACTGGCGCAGGATGTCGTGGTTGACCCCGTAGACCACGGTGGCGTCGGCGCCCTTGGCCGGGGCCGAGATGATCACTTTGCGGGCGCCGGCAGTAAGATGGGCGGCGGCCTTGGCGCGGTCGGTGAACAGGCCGGTGCATTCGAAGACTACGTCGATCTTTTCCGCGGCCCAGGGCAGTTCGGCCGGGTTGCGGATGGCGCTGACGGCAATCCGGTCGCCATTGACGGTCAGGCTTTCCTGATCGTGCTGGACCTCGGCGTCGAAGGTGCCGTGGACGGTGTCGTACTTGAGCAGGTGGGCATTGATCGCGCTGTCCCCCAGATCGTTGATGGCGACGATCTGCAGATCCTGACGATAGCCTTGGGTATAGAGTGCGCGCAGGACGTTACGGCCAATACGGCCAAAACCGTTGATTGCGATTCGAAGAGTCATGTGCAAACGCCTGTCGTTGAATTTGTTGTTGGAATTACAAGATTATTCGCATAGAAATAGAAAACAAGCCTTTTTAGTGGCAATATTTTGTTTTATCTACAACGAGTGACCTGAATCAACTGGTCCAAATGGTCAGGAATGTCCTCCACTGTCCCTCGGTGGCGGGGCCTCTGATCAGCATAGACAAACAGGTCGCCACATCCGTTAGCCTGGAGTTCTACATATGCATCCCCGCGTTCTTGAGGTCACCGAACGGCTTATCGCTCGCAGTCGCGCCACTCGCCAGGCCTATCTGGCGTTGATTCGCGGTGCCGCCAGCGATGGTCCGCAGCGCGGCAAGCTGCAGTGCGCGAACTTCGCCCACGGCGTGGCCGGTTGCGGCGCCGAAGACAAGCACAGCCTGCGGATGATGAACGCGGCCAACGTGGCAATTGTTTCGTCATATAACGACATGTTGTCGGCCCACCAGCCTTACGAGCACTTTCCCGAGCAGATCAAGAAAGCCCTGCGCGAGATCGGTTCGGTAGGGCAGTTCGCCGGCGGCACCCCGGCCATGTGCGATGGCGTGACCCAGGGCGAGGCCGGCATGGAACTGAGCCTGCCGAGCCGCGAGGTGATCGCGTTGTCCACGGCCGTGGCCCTGTCCCACAACATGTTCGATGCCGCGCTGATGCTGGGGATCTGCGACAAGATCGTGCCGGGCCTGATGATGGGCGCCCTGCGCTTTGGTCATCTGCCGATGGTCTTCGTCCCGGGCGGGCCGATGGTGTCGGGGATCTCCAACAAGCAGAAGGCCGATGTGCGCCAGCGCTATGCCGAAGGCAAGGCCAGCCGCGAGGAACTGCTGGAGTCGGAAATGAAGTCCTACCACAGCCCCGGCACCTGCACCTTCTATGGCACCGCCAACACCAACCAGTTGCTGATGGAAGTCATGGGCCTGCACCTGCCCGGCGCCTCCTTCGTCAACCCCAACACGCCACTGCGCGACGCCCTGACCCATGAGGCGGCGCAGCAGGTCACGCGCCTGACCAAGCAGAGCGGCAACTTCATGCCCATCGGCGAGATCGTCGACGAGCGTTGCCTGGTCAATTCCATCGTCGCCCTGCACGCCACCGGCGGTTCCACCAACCACACCCTGCACATGCCGGCCATCGCCCAGGCGGCGGGCATCCAGCTGACCTGGCAGGACATGGCCGACCTGTCCGAGGTGGTGCCGACCCTGTCCCACGTCTATCCCAACGGCAAGGCCGACATCAACCACTTCCAGGCCGCGGGGGGCATGTCGTTCCTGATCCGCGAGCTGCTGGAAGCCGGCCTGCTGCATGAAGACGTCAACACCGTGGCCGGCCCCGGCCTGAGCCGCTACACCCAGGAGCCGTTCCTCGACAACGGCAAGCTGGTGTGGCGCGACGGTCCGATCGAGAGCCTCGACGAAAACATCCTGCGGCCGGTGGCCCGGGCGTTCTCCCCGGAAGGCGGCTTGCGGGTCATGGAAGGCAATCTGGGCCGCGGAGTGATGAAAGTGTCCGCCGTGGCGCCCGAACATCAGATCGTCGAAGCCCCGGCGGTGGTGTTCCAGGACCAGCAGGACCTGGCCGATGCGTTCAAGGCCGGCCTGCTGGAGAAGGACTTCGTCGCGGTGATGCGGTTCCAGGGCCCGCGCTCCAACGGCATGCCCGAGCTGCACAAGATGACCCCGTTCCTCGGGGTGCTGCAGGACCGTGGCTTCAAGGTGGCGCTGGTCACCGATGGACGTATGTCCGGTGCCTCGGGCAAGATTCCGGCGGCGATTCATGTCAGCCCCGAAGCCCAGGTCGGCGGTGCGCTGGCCCGGGTGCTGGACGGCGACATCATTCGCGTGGACGGGGTCAAGGGCACCCTGGAGCTCAAGGTCGACGCCGCCGAATTCGCCGCCCGGGAACCGGCCAAGGGGCTGCTGGGCAACAACGTCGGCACCGGCCGCGAACTCTTCGCTTTCATGCGCATGGCCTTCAGCTCGGCAGAGCAGGGCGCCAGCGCCTTTACCTCTGCACTGGAGACGCTTAATTGAAACTGGCCCTGGTCGGTGACATCGGTGGGACCAACGCGCGGTTCGCGTTGTGGAAGGATCAGCAGCTGGACGCGATCCAGGTGCTGGCAACGGCGGACTATCGCTGCCCGGAAGACGCCATCCAGGCCTATCTGCACGCCCAGGGCCTGGCCCCGGGCGCCATCGGCTCGGTGTGCCTGTCGGTGGCCGGTCCGGTCAGTGGCGATGAGTTTCGATTCACCAACAACCACTGGCGCCTGAGCCGCCAGGCGTTCTGCCAGGCCCTGCAAGTGGAGCGGCTGTTGCTGGTCAACGACTTCTCTGCCATGGCCCTGGGCATGACCCGTCTGCAGCCCGATGAGTTTCGCGTGGTCTGCGAAGGCGTTGCCGAGCCCTTGCGTCCGGCGGTGGTGATCGGCCCGGGCACCGGCCTCGGCGTCGGCACCCTGTTGAACTTCGGCGACGGCCGCTACATGGCCCTGCCGGGGGAGGGCGGCCATGTCGACCTGCCCCTGGGCAGTGCGCGGGAAACCCAGCTCTGGCAACACATCCACGCCGAGATCGGCCATGTCAGCGCCGAGACTGCCTTGAGCGGCGGTGGATTGCCCCGGGTGTACCGGGCGATCTGCGCGGTGGACGGTCATGAACCGCGTTTGCACACCCCGGAAGCCATCACGGCGGCCGGCCTGGCCGGTGATCCGATTGCCCGGGAAGTGCTGGAGCAGTTCTGCTGCTGGCTGGGGCGGGTGGCGGGTAACAACGTCCTGACCACGGGCGCGCGGGGTGGGGTGTATATCGTCGGCGGGGTGATTCCGCGTTTCGCCGATTTCTTCATCCACAGCGGTTTTGCCAGAAGCTTTGCCGACAAGGGCTGCATGAGCGATTACTTCAAGGGCATCCCGGTGTGGCTGGTGACTGCGCCGTACTCCGGGCTGACCGGTGCCGGCGTGGCCCTGGAGCAGGCCCAGGGCTGACACCGAGCAGCATGGGCGCAGGATCCGGCTTGCCGGCGAAGAGGCGGTAACAGGCCTCCCGCCATCAGGCATAATCGCGCTCCCTGCCCAACAATGAGGACGGCCCCGGTGAGTTCAGTCAGTAAGTCGATCTTGTTGGTTGACGACGATCAGGAAATTCGCGAGCTGCTGGAAACCTACCTCAGCCGTTGCGGTTTCCAGGTGCGCACGACCGCCGATGGCGCCGGTTTTCGTCAGGCCCTGAACGAGGCGCCCAGCGACCTGGTGATCCTCGACGTGATGCTGCCCGACGAAGACGGCTTCAGCCTGTGCCGCTGGATTCGCCAGCACCCGCGGCGCAGCCAGGTGCCGATCATCATGCTCACCGCCAGCTCCGACGAAGCCGACCGGGTCATCGGCCTGGAGCTGGGGGCCGACGACTACCTGGGCAAGCCCTTCAGCCCCCGGGAGTTGCAGGCGCGGATCAAGGCGCTGCTGCGCCGCGTGCAGTTCGCCCAGGAGCGGGTCGCCGGTGAAGTATTGTGCTTCGACGAATGGCGCCTGGATGTGATCAGTCACCGGCTGTTCCACAACGACGGCGAGGAGGTGATTCTCTCCGGTGCCGACTTCGCCCTGCTCAAGCTGTTCCTCGACCATCCCCAGGAAATCCTCGACCGCGACACCATCGGCAATGCTACCCGCGGGCGCGACCTGATGCCCCTGGACCGCATCGTCGACATGGCGGTCAGCCGCCTGCGCCAGCGCCTGCGGGACACCGAAAAGCCGCCGCGGCTGATCCGCACCGTGCGTGGCAGCGGCTATCAGTTGGCAGCCAATGTGGTTGCCGGCAATGCTCTCTGAGGCATTGCGCGGTCTGCTGCGGCGGGTGCCGGTGCCCCGTTCCCTGCTGGGGCGCATGCTGCTGTTGACCTTGCTCGCGGTGTTGTTCGCCCAGGCGCTGTCCAGCGTGATCTGGGTTTCGCAGTTGCGCGCCACCCAGCTCGAAGGCCTGGTGACCAGCGCCCGCAGCCTGGCCCATTCGATGACCGCCAGCGTCAGCTACCTGCGTTCGTTGCCGGTGGCGTACCGGCCCCTGGTGCTGGACCAGTTGCGCAGCATGGGCGGCACCCGATTTGTCGTGACCCTCAATGACAAGCCCCTGGGCATGCAGGTGCTGCCCGCCACCCCACGCAAGGAAGCGGTGCTGCAAGCGGTGGAACAGGTGCTGCGCCAGTCCCTGGGCAATGACGCGGATATCTCGGTGACCTTTGTCAGCCCCGATGACCTGCGGATCTTCAATGGCGGCCTCAAGCTCGACGAGTTGCCCCGCTCCTGGGCCCACTACGCCCTGACCCTGGAGCCGGTGAATCCGCCGGTGCTGGTGACCCAGATCCAGATGGCCCCGGGGGAATGGCTGTACATCGCCTCGCTCTTGCCCGAGCCCTACACCAGCCTCGAAGAGCAGGGCCTGCCGGCGCAGCAGGTGTGGTTCATCCTGCTCACCAGCGGGTTTCTGCTGCTGTTCATCGGCCTCTTGGTGCACTGGCAGAGCCGGCCCCTCAAGCGCCTGGCCCGGGCCGCGCGGGACATGTCCCTGGGCGCCGACGTCGAGCCGGTGGCGGAGGGCGGCGGCAGTGAAGTGGTGGAAGTGGGGCGGGCCTTCAACAGCATGCGCGAACGCATCAGCCGCTACCTGACCGAGCGCAGCCAGCTGTTCAGTGCCATCTCCCACGACCTGCGCACCCCCATCACCCGCCTGCGCCTGCGGGTCGAGCTGCTGGAGGACGAGCAACTGCAAGCCAAGTTCGGCCGCGACCTGGACGAACTGGAACTGCTGGTCAAGGGCGCGTTGCAATGCGTCAAGGACACCGACATCCACGAGAACATCGAGCCAGTGGATCTCAACCAGGTGCTCGATTGCCTGGTGGAGCCTTACCTGGCGCCCCACGGCAATGGCCGGGTAACCCAGCAGGGGCGGGCGCTGGCCAGTTACCCGGGCAAGCCCCTGGCGCTCAAGCGCTGCATGGGCAACCTGATCGACAACGCCCTGAAGTACGGGCAGAACGCCCACCTGTACATCGAAGACGACGACAACGGCTTTGTCCTGCATGTCGACGACGAAGGCCCGGGTGTGCCGGAGCAGCGCCTGGAGCAGGTGTTCGAGCCGCATTTTCGCCTGGCCGGCCAGCAGCAGGGCTACGGCCTGGGCCTGGGCATCGCGCGCAACATCGCCCACAGCCATGGCGGCGAAGTCAGCCTGCAGAACCTGCGTGAAGGCGGCCTGCGGGTGACCCTGTACCTGCCCCGGACCTTCGACTGAGCGGCTGGTCTGGGCAGACGCTGACTTGTGCAGGAGCTGGCTTGCCAGCGAAGGCGTTCCCAAGGGCACTGCAGGACTCAAGGGCCTCTTCGCCGGCAAGCCGGCTCCTACGGGTGGAGTCGCGCAATGTCACGGTTTGGTGACATTGTGCTGGCCCTTCGTTACCTGCGGTTGCGAGCGGCTTGATTAGACTCAAGCCTTCGATAAAAACAACAACAGGCCCCTCATGGACTCTCTCCCCCTGCCGCTGCGCAGTTGGCTGAACGCGCCCGCTCACCATTCCTGGCTCGCCGCCGAAGGCCTGCGCCTGCTGGATTTCGCCAAGGCTTCACGACTCGCCGAAGGCTTCGGCAACCTCGATGCCCAGGGCCGCCTGCCCGAAGGCGCCCAAGCCGAAACCATGAACACCGCGCGCATGACCCACAGCTTTGCCATGGCGCATGTCCAGGGCTTGCCGGGTTATGCCGGGCTGGTGGATCACGGTATCGCCGCGCTCATGGGGCCGTTGCGCGATGCCGAGCACGGCGGCTGGTTCGCCGTTGCCGGGCAGGCGGACGGCAACAGCACCAAGGCCGCCTACCTGCACGCCTTTGTCGCCCTGGCCGCCAGCTCCGCGGTGGTGGCGCAGCGGCCGGGTGCCCAGGCCCTGCTTGAGGAGGCGATCCGGATCATCGACGGGCATTTCTGGAGCGAGGAGGAGGGCGCCATGCTCGAGTCCTTCAATCGCGACTGGAGCGAGCCGGAAGCCTATCGCGGCGCCAACAGCAACATGCACGCCACCGAGGCCTTTCTGGCCCTGGCCGATGTCACCCAGGACCCGCGCTGGCTCAACCGCGCCCTGCGCATCGTCGAGCGGGTGATCCATCAGCACGCCGCCGCCAACGACTTCATGGTGATCGAGCATTTCGACTGTGACTGGCTGCCCCTGCGCGACTACAACCGGGCCTTTCCCGCCGATGGTTTCCGTCCCTTCGGCACCACGCCGGGCCACGGTTTCGAATGGGCGCGCCTGCTCTTGCACCTGGAGGCGTCGCGCGGCCTGGCCGGGATGCTGACCCCGGGCTGGCTGGCGCTGGATGCGCAGCACCTGTTCGCGAGCAACTGCCGCCACGGCTGGGACGTGGACGGTGCCCCGGGCATTGTCTACACCCTGGATTGGGACAACCGGCCGGTGGTGCGCCAGCGCCTGCACTGGACCCATGCCGAGGCCAGCGCCGCCGCCAGCGCCTTGCTCAAGCGCACTGGCGAGCAGCAGTACGAGGTCTGGTACCGGCGTTTCTGGGAGTTCTGCGAAGGGTATTTCATCGATCGCCAACAGGGCAGCTGGCATCACGAACTGGGCCGCGACAATCGCCCGGCCGCCGAGATCTGGGGCGGCAAGCCGGACCTCTATCACGCCTGGCAAGCGGTGCTGATTCCGCGCCTGCCGCTGGCGCCGAGCATGGCTTCGGCTTTGGCCCAGGCGTCTGTTCCGGGCCTTGTGTAACCATGTCGTGACATTTCACCGTCGCTTCGTTACCCGAACGTTCGACTAGGCTGTTTAGACTCGTGTGCAGCGCAAGCACCAGACTTGCATGCATAACAACAAGAAAGGTACTTCAAATGAATGCGATTTCTCGCCTCGCCACTGTCATTTCCCTTGCCTCTCTGTTTCCCCTGAGTGCCCTCGCCGCTGACTCCAAAGGTTCCGTGGAAGTTGTCCACTGGTGGACTTCGGGTGGCGAAAAAGCCGCCGTCGATGTGCTCAAGGCCCAAGTGGAAAAAGACGGTTTCACCTGGAAGGACGGCGCCGTGGCCGGTGGTGGCGGCTCCACCGCAATGACCGTGCTGAAAAGCCGCGCCGTGGCCGGTAACCCGCCGGGCGTCGCCCAGATCAAGGGCCCGGACATCCAGGAATGGGGCAGCACCGGCCTGCTCAGCACCGACACCCTCAAGGACGTGGCCAAGGCGGAAAACTGGGACGGCCTGCTGTCGTCCAAGGTGGCCAACACCGTCAAGTACGAAGGTGACTACGTCGCCGTGCCGGTGAACATCCACCGGGTCAACTGGCTGTGGATCAACCCGCAAGTGTTCAAGAAGGCCGGGATCGACAAGGCCCCGACCACCCTCGAAGAGTTCTATGCCGCCGGCGACAAGCTCAAGGCCGCGGGCTTCATCGCCCTGGCCCACGGTGGCCAGCCGTGGCAGGACAGCACCGTGTTCGAAGACGTGGTGCTCTCGGTCATGGGCCCTGAAGGCTACAAGAAAGCCCTGGTGGACCTGGACCAGAAGACCCTCGCCGGCCCGGAAATGGTCAAGGCCTTCGCCGAGCTGAAGAAGATCACCGGCTACATGGACCCCAACCGCGCCGGGCGTGACTGGAACATCGCCGCCGCCGACGTGATCGGCGGCAAGGCCGGCATGCAGATGATGGGCGACTGGGCCAAGAGCGAGTGGACCGCGGCGAAGAAGATCGCCGGCAAGGACTACCAGTGCGTGCCGTTCCCGGGCACCGACAAGGCCTTCACCTACAACATCGACTCCCTGGCGGTGTTCAAGCTCAAGGCCGATCGCAAGGGTGACATCGCCGCTCAGCAGGACCTGGCCAAGGTGGCGCTGGGCAAGGACTTCCAGAAGGTCTTCAGCATCAACAAGGGCTCGATCCCGGTGCGTACCGACATGCTCAATGACATGAGCGCCGAGGGCTTCGACTCCTGTGCCCAGGCCTCGGCCAAGGACTTCCTGGCGGACGAGAAGACCGGCGGCCTGCAGCCAAGCATGGCGCACAACATGGCCACTTCCCTGGCGGTGCAGGGCGCGATCTTCGACGTGGTCACCAACTTCATGAACGACAAGGATGCGGACCCGGCCAAGGCCAGTGCGCAACTGGCCTCGGCGGTCAAGGCCGCGCAGTAACTGCGCACGCCGCAGCCCTGTCTGCGGCGATTTATCTGACGATGCTTCCCCCCTTCTGTAGGAGCGAGCTTGCTCGCGATGACGGCCTGACATTCACCCTGGGAGTCGACGGCTGGATCGCTATCGCGAGCAAGCTCGCTCCTACAGAGGGCGCGTCGGACTTCATTCCTTCAACCGGGTTATTGCGATGAGCTCTGTGGCGGTTTTCAGCAAGGCCTCACCCCTGGACGCATTGCAGCGCTGGCTGCCCAAGCTGGTGCTGGCGCCAAGCATGGTGATCGTGCTGGTGGGGTTCTACGGTTACATCATCTGGACGTTCATTCTGTCCTTTACCAATTCCAGCTTCATGCCGAGCTACAAGTGGGTCGGCCTGCAGCAGTACCTGCGGCTGATGGACAACGACCGCTGGTGGGTGGCGAGCAAGAACCTCGCGCTGTTCGGCGGCATGTTCATCGCCATCAGCCTGGTGCTGGGGGTGTTCCTGGCGGTGCTGCTGGACCAGCGCATCCGCAAGGAAGGCTTCATCCGCACCGTGTACCTCTATCCCATGGCGCTGTCGATGATCGTCACCGGCACCGCCTGGAAGTGGCTGCTCAACCCCGGCCTGGGCCTGGACAAGATGCTCCGCGACTGGGGCTGGGAGGGCTTTCGCCTGGACTGGCTGGTGGATCAGGACCGGGTGGTCTACTGCCTGGTGATCGCCGCCGTGTGGCAGGCCTCGGGCTTTGTCATGGCGATGTTCCTCGCCGGTCTGCGCGGTGTTGACCAGTCGATCATCCGCGCCGCCCAGGTCGACGGCGCGAGCCTGCCGACCATCTACCTGAAGATCGTTCTGCCGAGCCTGCGCCCGGTGTTCTTCAGCGCCTTCATGATCCTCGCCCACATTGCCATCAAGAGCTTCGACCTGGTGGCGGCAATGACTGCGGGCGGCCCGGGCTACTCCTCCGACCTGCCGGCGATGTTCATGTATTCCTTCACCTTCAGCCGGGGCCAGATGGGCATCGGTTCGGCCAGCGCCATGCTGATGCTCGGTGCCGTGCTGACCATCCTGGTGCCGTACCTGTACTCCGAACTGCGAGGCAAGCGCCATGACTAACTCCCTCGCCAAGCCGACCCTGAACTTCAGCCGGATCGCCATCTACGCCACCTTGCTGCTGGCGGCGGCGGTGTACCTGATTCCCCTGGTGGTGATGCTGCTGACCAGCTTCAAGACCCCGGAAGACATCCGCACCGGCAACCTGCTGAGCTGGCCCCAGGTGGTGGACGGCATTGGCTGGATCAAGGCCTGGGACACCGTAGGCGGCTACTTCTGGAACTCGGTGAAGATCACCGTGCCGGCGGTGCTGATCTCCACCTTCATCGGTGCAATGAACGGCTACGTGCTGTCGATGTGGCGCTTTCGCGGCTCCCAGCTGTTCTTCGGCCTGCTGCTGTTCGGCTGCTTCCTGCCGTTCCAGACCGTGCTGCTGCCGGCCTCGTTCACCCTCGGCAAGTTCGGCCTGGCCAATACCACCACCGGCCTGGTGCTGGTGCACGTGGTCTACGGCCTGGCCTTCACCACGCTGTTTTTCCGCAACTACTACGTGAGTGTGCCGGATGCCCTGGTCAAGGCGGCGCGCCTGGACGGCGCGGGGTTCTTCACCATCTTCGGCAAGATCCTGCTGCCGATGTCGGTGCCGATCATCATGGTCTGCCTGATCTGGCAGTTCACCCAGATCTGGAACGACTTCCTGTTCGGCGTGGTGTTTGCCAGCGGCGACGCACAACCGATCACCGTGGCCCTGAACAACCTGGTCAACACCAGCACCGGGGCCAAGGAATACAACGTTGATATGGCGGCGGCGATGATCGCCGGGCTGCCGACACTGCTGGTCTACATCTTCGCCGGCAAGTATTTCCTGCGCGGGCTGACGTCCGGCGCAGTCAAGGGGTAAAGCATGGCCACTCTCGAATTACGCAACGTCAACAAGACCTACGGTGCCGGCCTGCCGGACACCCTGAAGAACATCGAGCTGAAGATCGACGACGGTGAGTTCCTGATCCTCGTCGGCCCGTCCGGCTGCGGCAAATCTACCCTGATGAACTGCATCGCCGGGCTGGAGCACATCAGCGGCGGGGCGATCCTGGTGGACGACGCCGACATCAGCGGCATGAGCCCCAAGGACCGAGACATCGCCATGGTGTTCCAGTCCTACGCGCTGTACCCGACCATGAGCGTGCGCGACAACATCGCCTTCGGCCTGAAGATCCGCAAGATGCCCAGCGCCGAGATCGACGCGGAAGTGGCGCGGGTGGCCAAGCTGCTGCAGATCGAGCACCTGCTGACCCGCAAGCCGGGCCAGCTTTCCGGTGGCCAGCAACAGCGGGTGGCCATGGGCCGGGCCCTGGCGCGGCGGCCGAAGATCTACCTGTTCGACGAACCGCTGTCCAACCTCGACGCCAAGCTGCGGGTCGAGATGCGCACCGAAATGAAACTGATGCACCAGCGCCTGAAGACCACCACGGTCTACGTCACCCACGACCAGATCGAAGCCATGACCCTGGGCGACAAGGTGGCGGTGATGAAGGACGGGATCATCCAGCAGTTCGGCACGCCGAAGCAGATCTACAACGACCCGGCCAACCTGTTCGTGGCGAGCTTCATCGGTTCGCCGCCGATGAACTTCATTCCCCTGCGCCTGCAACGCAAGGACGGCCGCCTGCTGGCCCTGCTGGACAGTGGCCAGGCCCGTTGCGAGCTGCCCCTGGGGCCGCAGGACGCCGGGCTGGAAGACCGCGAGGTGATCCTCGGCATTCGTCCGGAGCAGATCTCCCTGGCTCCCGCCGAAGCCAATGGCTTGCCGACCCTGCGCGCCGAGGTCCAGGTGGTCGAGCCCACCGGCCCCGACACCCTGGTGTTCGTCACCCTCAATGGCACCAAGGTCTGCTGCCGTCTGGCTCCGGATCAGGCGCCCGATGCCGGGGAAACCCTGACCCTGCAGTTCGATCCGGCCCGGGTGCTGCTGTTCGATGCCCAGAGCGGCGAGCGCCTGGGGACGGCCGCGGCGTCGATGAGCGAAACCCGTGGCGGTAACGTTGCGCAGTTCAAGGGCCGTTGAATCCATGGCGGATGGCCTGTCATCCGTCGCACCCGCTGTAAACCACGTTGGATAGATCGTTAATAACAATAAAGACGAGGATGTAGGGATGAAAAAGCGACACAGCAACACCCGGCTGCTCTGCCAGTTGTCGGCGCTGGCGGCATTGGTCCTGTCCGCCAATGCCATGGCCGACGAGGCGTTCAGCGCCGACTCCAAGTGGATGACCGGCGACTGGGGCGGTGAGCGCACCAAGCTGATCGAGCAGGGGATCGACATCAAGGCCGACTACGTCGGGGAAATGGGCGCCAACCTGCGTGGTGGCTACAACGACGACAAGACCGGGCGCTACAGCGATCAGTTCGGCCTTGGCGTGGCCTTCGATCTGCAGAAGCTGCTGGGCTGGGACAACACCCAGGCCAAGATCCAGCTGACCAACCGCAACGGCCAGAACATCTCCAATGACCGCATCGGCGACCCCCGTGCCGGCACCCTGAGTTCCTCCCAGGAAGTCTACGGCCGTGGCCACATGGTCCGTCTGACCCAGTTGTGGGTTCAGCACCAGTTCCTCGACGGCAAGCTGGACGTCAAGGCCGGTTATTTCGGCGAGGGCGAAGACTTCAACACCTTCCCCTGCGAGTTCCAGAACCTGGCCTTCTGCGGCTCCCAGGTGGGCAACTGGGCCACCGGCATCTGGTACAACTGGCCGGTCAGCCAGGCGGCGTTGCGCATCAAGTACCACATCACCCCCGAGCTGTATGCGCAGATCGGCGCCTACAACCAGAACCCGTCGCAGCTGGAACACGGCAACGGCTTCAAGCTCAGCGGCAGCGGCACCAAGGGCACGGTATTGCCGGTGGAACTGGTCTGGTCGCCCAAGCTCAATAATCTGCCGGGCGAATACCGCGTCGGTTACTACAAGAGCACGGCCGACGCCAATGATGTGCGCAAGGACGTCAACGGTCAGGACGCCGCGGACACAGGCGACGCCTATCGCGTGCACAACAGCAAGCACGGCTACTGGTTCGTCGGGCAGCAGCAACTCACCACCCACAACGGTGACGCTTCCCGTGGCCTGAACATCGCCGCCAACGCCACCTTCCATGACAAGGACACCAACGTCGTCGATAACTACCAGTCGTTGATGTTCGTCTACAAGGGCCCGTTCGACGCCCGTCCGAAAGATGACGTGGGCATCGGTTTCGCGCGTATCCACGTCAACGACGATGTGCGCAAGAACGCTCAGTTGATCAACGAGGACAACGGCATCAGCAACTACGACAACCCGCTGTACATGCCGCTGCGCGACACGGAATACAACTACGAGATCAACTACGGTTTCCACGTGACCAACTGGCTGACCGTGCGCCCCAACCTGCAATACATCACCCACCCGGGCGGCGTGGATGAGGTGGATAACGCGTTGGTGGCCGGTCTGAAAATTCAGTCGGTGTTCTAGAGCTGTTGCGATAAGCTCCTCCTCCATGTGCGCATTTTGCGGATGGCCCAGGCCGTCCGCTTTTTTTTGTGGGGCAGGCGCATTCCCCTCATGAATATCGAGACAGCAGTGATTTTCAGGACCGCGGCCCATGCATGAGCATCCGCTACAACGCTTTTTCAAATCCTTGCGCGAACGCCCGGTGTTCGCCTGGGAGCGCTATCAGATGCGCGATGTGCTGGTGATCGATCACCCGCTGTGCCAGGCGGTGTTCAGTCGCCAGGGCGCCCAGTTGCTGCACTTCCAGCCGGCCGGGCAGAAGCCCTGGCTGTGGTGCGCCTCGAAGTGGCCGCAAGTGGGGGCGATCCGTGGCGGGGTGCCGGTGTGCTGGCCCTGGTATGGCCGTCACCCTAGCGAGAATGCCTGGCCGTCCCACGGTTGGGCGCGGCTGCTGGACTGGAAGCTGCTGGACAGCAGCAACGATGAAGACGGCGTGCGCCTGCACTGGCAATTGCAGCTGTGCGACTGGAAGGTCGACCTGCATGCGCACCTGGGCCAGAGCATGGACCTGCGCCTGAGCACCGAGCATCAGGACACTGAACCCTGCCAGTTGAGCCAGGCTTTGCACGCTTACTGGCGTATTGGCGACGTCGGTGAGGTAGCGCTGTCTGGGCTCGATGGCGCCCAGGGTTACGACCAGTTGAACCGCCAGGCCTGCCAGCAGCAGGGCGAGTTGCGGGTCGAGGGCGGTTGCCAGCGGGTGTTCCAGCACGAAGGCGAATTGCAGCTCAAGGATCATGCCTGGCAGCGCGAGCTGTGCATCGATACCGGTGACGATGCCGACACCGTGGTCTGGCATCCGGGGAGCCGGCCGCTGCTGGGGGTGAGCTGGAATGAGGTGTCGCGGTTTGTCTGCGTCGAAGCGGCTGCCGGGGGCACCGACAGCCTGTGCCTGGCGCCGGGAGAGCAGGCGCACCTGAGCTTGCAGGCGCGGGCTGCGGTGTAGGGCGCAGGTTGCGGTGTAGCCGGCAGGCCGGCGAACCGGCCTGCCTCAGTTGAACTCGTCGCCCACCGGGTAGCGGCTGGCGTTGAGGCTTTCCTTGATCTTGCGCAGGTGCGGCTGGAAGTCCACGCCCCGGCGCAGGGTCATGCCGGTGGCCAGCACGTCGAGCACGGTGAGCTGGATGATCCGCGAGGTCATCGGCATGTAGATGTCGGTGTCTTCCGGCAGCGGAATGTTCAGGCTCAAGGTACTGGCCTTGGCCAGGGGCGAGTTCTCTGCGGTCAGCCCCAGCACCGATGCGCCGTTTTCCCGGGCAATGCGTGCCACTTCCACCAGTTCGCGGGTGCGGCCGGTGTAGGAGATGATCACGAACAGTTCGCCGGTGTGGGCCACCGAGGCGATCATGCGCTGCATCAGCACGTCGGCATGGGCGGTGACCGCCAGGTTGAAACGGAAGAACTTGTGCAGCGCATCCATGGCCACCGGGGCCGAGGCACCGAGGCCGAAGAAGTGGATCTGCCGGGCCTGGATCAACAGGTCGACGGCCTTGCTGATCAGGTTCGGGTCCAGGGCCTGGCAGGCGCTGTCCAGGGAGGCGATGGCGCTGCCGAAGATTTTTTGCGTGTAGGCTTCGGGGTTGTCGTCGGCCTCCACCGCGCGGCTGACGTAGGCCGCGCCGCTGGCCAGGCTCTGGGCCAGTTGCAGCTTGAGTTCCGGGTAGCCGCTGACGCCGAAGGAGCGGCAGAAGCGATTGACCGTCGGCTCGCTCACCGAAGCGGCCTGGGCCAGGGCGGCGATGCTGAAGCGAGTCGCCTGCTGCGGGTTGAGCAGGATGACTTCGGCGACTTTACGTTCCGCTTTGTTCAGTTCTTCAAGGCGGTTCTGGATCTGCTCCAGAAGATTTCGCACTCGGTCCATTAAAGTTTCCTAGATCGGCTAGACAGGCGCCGCGGCAGAGCCGCGACAAGCGCCCGCAATGCGAAGTTGAGAGGAGGCCTATCCTACTGATGGCTCGGAACGACCACCACCTGGAATCTGTATTTTGTAAAAATGTTGTGTTTATTACTACATTTTTCCTTGAGTGATGCCTTGAAAAAAGGTATTTGTAGCTTAACTTGATAAAAGAACAAACATCATGCCTTCGATTACGGTTGAACCCTGCACCTTTGCCTTGTTCGGCGCGCTGGGCGATCTGGCGCTGCGTAAGCTGTTTCCTGCCTTGTACCAACTCGATGCCGCCGGTCTGCTGCACGACGACACGCGGATTCTGGCCCTGGCCCGTGAGCCGGGCAGCGAACAGGAGCACCTGGCGAACATCGAAACCGAGTTGCGCAAGTACGTCGGCGACAAGGACATCGATGCCCAGGTTCTCAAGACCTTCCTGGCCCGCCTGAGCTACCTGCACGTGGATTTCCTCAAGGCCGAGGACTACGTGGCGCTGGCCGAACGCGCCGGCAGCGAACAGCGGCTGATCGCCTACTTCGCCACTCCGGCCGCGGTCTATGGCGCGATCTGCGAGAACCTGTCCCGGGTCGGGCTCAACCAGCACACCCGTGTGGTCCTGGAAAAGCCCATCGGCTCGGACCTGGATTCCTCGCGCAAGGTCAACGACGCGGTGGCCCAGTTCTTCCCGGAAAACCGCATCTACCGGATCGACCACTACCTGGGCAAGGAGACGGTGCAGAACCTGATCGCCCTGCGTTTCGCCAACAGCCTGTTCGAAACCCAGTGGAACCAGAACTACATCTCCCACGTGGAAATCACCGTGGCCGAGAAGGTCGGCATCGAAGGCCGCTGGGGTTACTTCGACAAGGCCGGCCAACTGCGGGACATGATCCAGAACCACCTGCTGCAGCTGCTGTGCCTGATCGCCATGGACCCACCGGCGGACCTCTCCGCCGACAGCATCCGTGACGAGAAGGTCAAGGTGCTCAAGGCCCTGGCGCCGATCAGTCCGGAAGGCCTGACCACCCAGGTGGTGCGCGGCCAATACATCGCCGGCCACAGCGAGGGCCAGTCGGTGCCGGGTTATCTGGAGGAAGAAAACTCCAACACCCAGAGCGACACCGAAACCTTCGTCGCCCTGCGGGCCGATATCCGCAACTGGCGTTGGGCCGGGGTGCCGTTCTACCTGCGCACCGGCAAGCGCATGCCGCAAAAACTGTCGCAGATCGTCATCCACTTCAAGGAACCGTCGCACTATATCTTCGCCCCCGAGCAGCGCCTGCAGATCAGCAACAAGCTGATCATCCGCCTGCAGCCGGACGAAGGCATTTCGCTGCGGGTGATGACCAAGGAGCAGGGCCTGGACAAGGGCATGCAACTGCGCAGCGGTCCGCTGCAACTGAATTTTTCCGACACCTATCGCAGTGCGCGGATCCCCGATGCCTACGAGCGGTTGTTGCTGGAAGTGATGCGCGGCAATCAGAACCTGTTTGTCCGCAAAGATGAAATCGAAGCCGCGTGGAAGTGGTGTGACCAGTTGATCGCCGGGTGGAAGAAGTCCGGTGATGCGCCCAAGCCTTACGCGGCCGGGTCCTGGGGGCCGATGAGCTCCATTGCACTGATCACGCGGGATGGGAGGTCCTGGTATGGCGATATCTGATTTGCAACTGCCGGCGGGTGTAGCCGCCCACGAGTTCCGCAGCCCGACCCTGTTGGCCGAAGGCCAGGCACTGCGCGTGGCCCACCTGCTGCGCGAGGCCATTGCCGCCCGCGGCAAGGCGACCCTGGTGGTGTCCGGTGGTCGTAGCCCGGTGGCGTTCTTCCAGGCCCTGGTCAAGCAGGAGCTGGATTGGTCCAAGGTGCTGATCACCCTCGCGGACGAGCGCTGGGTGCCGGTGGAACACGCCGACAGCAATGCCGGCCTGCTCAAGCGTTACCTGCTTCAGGGGCCGGTGGCCAAGGCCGGTTTCTTAAGCCTCTACAGCGCTGCGGCCAATCTGGAGGAGGCGGCCCAGCAGGCCGATCGTCTGCTGGCCGAGTTGCCGGGCATCGATGTGCTGGTACTGGGCATGGGCGATGACGGACACACCGCGTCGCTGTTTCCCAACAGCCCGAACCTGGCCGAAGCGCTCCAGGCCGACGGCACTCGCCGCTGCTGGCCGATGCTGGCGCCAAGCGTGCCCCATCAGCGCCTGAGCATGAGCCGGGCCTTGCTGGCCTCGGCCCGTCATTCGCTGTTGTCGATTTCCGGTCAGTCCAAGCTGGCCACCCTGAGTGCCGCACTGGCTGGTGACGCTGTCGCCGAGATGCCGATTCGCGCCTTCCTGCAAACCCCGTTAGAGATTTACTGGTGCCCATGAGCCAAGGATCAGCCGCTATGACAAACCTATCCCCGACCGTTTCCATGGCGGACAAAGTTGCCCTGATCGACAGCCTCTGCGCCAAGGCGCGGATCCTGCCGGTGATCACCATCGCCCGGGAGCAGGATGTACTGCCACTGGCCGATGCCCTGGCCGCCGGTGGCCTGACGGCCCTGGAAGTGACCCTGCGCTCCCAGTTCGGCCTCAAGGCCATCCAGATCCTGCGCGAGCAGCGTCCGGAGCTGGTGACCGGTGCCGGCACCGTGCTCGATCCGCAGATGCTGGCCGCGGCGGAGGCGGCGGGCTCGCAGTTCATCGTCACCCCGGGGATTACCCGTGACCTGCTGCAAGCCAGCGTGGCCAGCCCGATCCCGCTGCTGCCGGGGATCAGCAACGCCTCCGGAATCATGGAGGGGTATGCCCTGGGTTATCGCCGCTTCAAGCTGTTCCCGGCGGAAGTCAGTGGCGGTGTGGCGGCGATCAAGGCCCTGGGCGGGCCGTTCGGCGAAGTCAAATTCTGCCCGACCGGCGGCGTCGGCCCGGCCAATATCAAGAGCTACATGGCCTTGAAGAATGTGATGTGCGTGGGCGGTAGCTGGATGCTCGATCCCGAGTGGATCAAGAACGGCGACTGGGCGCGGATTCAAGAATGCACGGCCGAGGCCCTGGCCCTGCTGGACTGAAGTTTTATCTGATTCGTTGGTGTGTTCTACGGCTTTACGGTGCGCTTGGTCGGTGCACCGTTTTTTTTGCCTGGAGAAAAGTCCGGTAGCGTTCGAGCGCCCCGGCCTGCGACGCGGCGATGCCTGGCAGGCGCGGCTGTTGCAGGGCCGGGGGCGCTGCTCGCGGATCTTAATGGCGGGCCAGATCGGTCACGGCCTGGATCAGCCGCTGCATGTGCTCAAGGGGTGTCGCCAGCCCCGGCGTGATGCGGATGCAGGGGCCGAACCCTGCGCCGTTGCGGACCACGGTGAACAGGTTGTAGTCCTGCAGCAGGCGATTCACCAGGGCCTGCTGGTCTGGGTGCCCGGTGAAGCGCAGGGCGCTGATGGCGCAGCACAGGCGCGGGTCCTGCGGGGTCATGATCTCGACCCCCGCCAGCTCGCGCAGCGCTTCGCTCCAGGTGTGTCGCAGGTAGTTCAGGCGCGCGCCCTTGGTTGCCGCGCCGCCCATGGCCCGGTGTTCCTCGAACACCCGGGGCAGGGTCATCAGCGCAGGAATGTTCGGGGTGCTGTAGGGCGTGCGGGCGCGCACGTCGTCCCTTGGAAAGTGGAACTCGCCCATGTCCGGGTCGATGTCGTCCAGGCGCTCGGGGTGGATATAGAGAAAGCCCAGGCTCAGCGGTGCGCCGATCCATTTATGCAGGTTGAAACCGGCGAAGGCGATGCCCAGTTCGGCCAGGTCGAAGTCGATCTGGCCCAGGGCATGGGCGCCGTCGAGGATGATATCGACGCCATGTTCCCGGGCCGCGGCGGCAATCGCCTGGACCGGCATGACCAGGCCGCTGCGATGAGTGACGTAGGTCAGGGGCATCAGTTTGAGCCTGGGGTAACGCTGGAAGGCAGTGGTGTAGGTGCCGACAAGGCTGTCAAAACTGGCAGGGTGCGCGTGGACGATTTCTATCACTTCGACCCCGCGCTGGCGGGCCAGCCAGCGCATGGCGCTTTTGACCGTGTCGTACTCCAGGTCGCTGACCAGGACCTGGTCGCCCGGTTGCAGGCGGTTGTAGTTGCGGATCAGCGACTGCAGGGCGTCGGAGGCGCAGCGGGTCAGGGCCACGGCATTGTCCGGGACCCCCAGCAGTGCGGCCAGCAGGCCGCGGATCTGCAGGGCGTCGACCTGTTCGAAGCGCTGGCGTACCAGCACCGAGTTGCTGCGGTTCACCCACTGGATGTGGTGCTGGTATTCCTCGGCCACGGTGCGGGTCATGCGCCCGAAATAGCCGTTTTCCAGGTTGATCGGGCCCGGTTCGAGGTCGAACTGGCGGGCAATGCCTTGCCAGTGTTGTTCGTCGCGGGCAAGTGTGTCGGCAGTCCTTGGCATGGCGGGCTCTTGTTCAGTGACGGGGCTTGGGTTTGCCGTGTTTGGCGCGCAGCGGGTCCAGCAGGTCGGACAGGCCGTTGTGGTCGATTTCCTGCATCAGGGCCAGCAGGCCACCCAATTCCCCCTTGGGGAAGCCTTCGCGGGCGAACCAGTTCAGGTAGGGGCCGGGCAGGTCGGCGAGGATGCGGCCCTTGTATTTGCCGAAGGGCATTTCCCGGGTGACCAGCAGTTCAAGTGTTTCAGGAGTCATGGGGGTCGCCTGGCGGTGGTACGAACGCCTGTGAAAATACAGGCATTCTGCATGCAGGCCAAATGACAGATCATGCAAATAACGCGGATACAGATTTTTGGATATTAGCTAACTGATTGAAATATAAGTAAAAAATTTATATCCAGTGTCTGGCATGGCGGGTGCAAAGGTTAGGTCAGCAGTTAACTCAACCGTTGACTCAACTCTCCCCACCCGTAAGGAACCAGAAAATGACTGACTTGAATAAAGAAGCGATTTCGGTACTCAACAGCCTGATCGAGACCAGCAAGGACGGTCAGGAGGGGTTCAAGACCTGTGCCGAAGACATCAAGCATCCGGAGCTCAAGGCGCTGTTCATCAAGCGCTCCAGCGATTGCGCGACGGCCGCTGCGGAATTGCAGGCGGTGGTGCGCTCCATGGGCGGCGATCCGGAAACTTCCACCAGCGTCAGCGGTGACCTGCATCGCCGTTGGGTCGACCTCAAGTCGCTGGTGACCGGCAAGGACGAGGAGTCGGTGCTCAATGAGGCCGAACGCGGTGAAGATCACGCGCTGAAGTCCTACAAGGAAGCCCTGGAGAAAATCGGCAAGCACAACCTGGTGGGGATTCGTGATGTGGTGGAGCGCCAGTACCACGGCGTGCAACGCAATCACGATCAGGTCAAAGCCTTGCGCAACCAGGCCCGTGCCCGTTCGTAAGTCATAAACCTGTCAAAAACGCCAGCCAGCCTGGCGTTTTTTTATGCCCGGGATTTAGTGCTGGACGGGATTTAGTTAGCTAGCTAATAATTAGCTCGCGCCCGCTCGTGGCGATCACGACTATGGTTAATTCATCCCTTCGAGAGTCCCGGTTCGTGCCTATTACCTTGCAGGCGTTGCTTGCGCCCAGCCTTCCCGCTTTGCAGTTCGCGATCAAGACCCTGTTGGGCGGCGGTCTGGCGCTCTGGCTGGCCTTGCGCTGGGGCCTGGAGCAGCCGGCCTGGGCGCTGATGACCGCGTTCATCGTCGCCCAGCCGTTGTCCGGAATGGTTCTGCAAAAGGGGCTGGCCCGGCTGCTGGGGACCTTGATCGGTACCCTGATGTCGGTGCTGTTCATGGGCCTGTTCGCCCAGACCCCCTGGCTGTTCCTGCTGGCCCTGGCCCTGTGGCTGGGGGTGTGTACCGCCAGCTCCACGCTGCTGCGCAGTGCCTGGTCGTATTCCTTCGTGCTGGCGGGCTACACCGTGGCGATCATCGCCTTGCCCGCCATCAGCCACCCGTTGACCGTGTTCGATCAGGCCGTGGCCCGTTGCACGGAAATCTCCCTGGGGATCATCTGCGCCACGGCCAGCAGTGCCCTGATCTGGCCGATGCGGGTAGAGCGGCAACTGGCGGATCAGGCTCGCAGCGCCTGGCACAGCGGAATGCAGGCGGCCCGCGCGACCCTGGCCGGCGATGCGCTGGCACGCCAGGGCTTGCTGGAGATACTCGGGCGCATTGTCGCCGTGGATTCCCAGCGGGAACACGCCTGGTTCGAAGGACCAATGGGCCGCCAGCGAGCGCGGGCCATCAGTGGCCTGAGCCAGAAGCTGCTGATGCTGTTGCGGATTGCCCGGTCGGTACGCCGCCAGTGGAAACAGTTGGACGCCGACGAGGCCCGGCAACTGCAGCCCCTGATGGAGCCGGTGCAGGAGGCCCTGGGCGGCTCCGACAAACAGGCTCTGCAGGCGTTGCGTCCGCGCCTGCTGGAGGCCTCCCATGATTCCCGGCTCAGCGCGGCGCAGAGCTTTTGCCTGGCACGCCTGGCGCTGCTGCTGGATACCGCCCTGGCGGCAAGCAACGCGCTGGAAGCGGTGCAGGAAGGGCGCGCGCCGCTGGAGCAGCCGGCGACCCTGACGCCTCATCGCGACCTGTCGCTGGCCCTGGTGTTCGGTGCTCGCAGTGCCTTGGCATTCCTGACCGTGGCCAGCTTCTGGCTGGCCACGGCCTGGCCGGCGGCCTCCGGGGCCATGCTCCTGACCTGCGTGGTCTGCAGCCTGTTCGCCAGTCGTGAAAACGGCGCGCAGATCGGCATGAGCTTCATGCGCGGGATCTTCCTGGCGATTCCGGCGGCGTTCCTGGTGGGGCAGATCCTGCTGCCGCAATGGAGCGGATTCGCGATGTTGGCCATGGCCATGGGGGTGCCGCTGTTCTTCGGCGCACTGGGCATGGCCAAGCCGCAGATCGGCGCCACGGCCACCTCGTTCTGCCTGCACTTCATCGTGTTGATCTCGCCGATGAACCGCATGAGTTTCGATGTCGCCAGTTTCTTCAATAACGCCCAGGCCATGGTGCTGGGGGTGGGGGCTGCGGTGCTGGCCTTTCACCTGTTGATCCTGCGCGATCCGGCCTGGCATGGCCGGCGTCTGTTGGCGGCGACCCTGAGCGATCTGGTGCGCCTGACCCGGCGTAACCTGCGGGGCGCGGAAAGCTGGTTCGGCGGGCGCATGGCCGACCGTCTGCTGCAACTGGCCCGGCATTACCCGGAGCTGCCGGAACCGGCCCGCAGCCGCTGGGACGATGGTCTGCTGGGCCTGGATATCGGTGACGAACTGCTGCACCTGCGCCTGAGTCTGGCGGTGGCCCAGGTGCCGGTTAGTGCCGCGCAGCGCGAGTATTTCGAGCACTTGCAACGGGTTCTGCAACAGGGACCGGCGGGCCCCTGCCAGGAAGCGCTGGCGCAGCCCAGCGCGACGTTGCTCGCCGCCCTGGAACAACAGCCGCCCAGCGACGCCTTGAAGCTGGCCAAGGGCGCGGTGGTGCAATTGCACAACAGCTGGCGCAGTTGGTGCCGGCAACAGGAGGACAGCCATGGGGCTGCGTGAGTGGTCGTTGGGCGGGGTGCTGCTCAGTCCGTTTCTGATTTATGTGGTGCTGGCCCTGGTGGTCACCGCCGGCCTGCGAGGGCTGGTGCGAGTCACCGGGCTGGGGCGCTGGATCTGGCATGAAGCCCTGTTCGATTGCGCCCTTTACGTGTGTGTCCTGACCCTGATCACGGTGGTCCTGGGACCTTTATAAGGAGTTGATTATGCGTACACCCGTACGTGTCGTAGTGACCTTGTGCCTGGTGGCGGTGGCGATCTTCGCCGGGTATCACCTGTGGCAGTACTACATGCTCACGCCCTGGACCCGGGATGCGCGGATCCGTGCCGATGTGGTGATCGTGGCCCCGGACGTATCCGGCTGGGTGCGCGAGCTCAAGGTGGCGGACAACCAGCAGGTCAAGGCCGGTGATTTGCTGCTGAGCATCGATCGCGACCGTTTCGAGGCCGCGCTGGAGAAGGCCCAGGCGGTGGTGCAGACCCGCCAGCAGCAATTGAGCCTGCGCGAGCACGAGGCCAGCCGCCGCGCCGCCCTGGGGCCCCAGGCCATCAGTGCCGAACTGCGGGAGAACGCCCAGATCAACGCCGGGATCGCCCGCGGCGAACTGCGCCAGGCCCAGGCCGAGGCCAAGGTCGCCGAATTGAACCTGGCCCGCAGTCAGGTGCGCGCGCCCCGCGACGGGCACATCACCAATCTGCGTCTGGCCGAAGGCAACTATGTCAACGCCGGGCAGCCCGTGATGGCGTTGATCGATGATTCGACGTTCTACGTGCAGGCCTATTTCGAGGAAACCAAGCTGCCGCGGATTCAGGTCGGCGATCCGGTGAAGGTCTGGCTGATGAGTGCCGGCGATGCCTTGCAGGGGCACGTGCAAAGCATCAGCCGCGGCATTACCGATCGCAACGCCACCCCTGACGGGCAACTGCTGGCGGAAGTCGAACCGACCTTCAACTGGGTGCGCCTGGCCCAGCGGATACCGGTGCGGATCAAGCTCGACAAGGTGCCTGAAGGCATCAACCTGAGTGCCGGCATGACCGCCAGCGTGCAAGTGGAGGAGGGGGGCAAACGGTAGGAGCCGGCAAACCGCTGGGCGTCGCCTGTGCCGGCAAGCCGGCTCCTGCCGTGAGCGAGGCTCAGCCGATGGTGATGGCCGGCAGGGTCGGCAAGGTCACGGTCTGTTGCTTGCGTGGGGCAAGGATCTCGGCCTCGCCGTCCACCACCAGCTCATCGCGCTGGTTGAACACGCGGGTGGCGATGCGCACGCGGAACTTGGGCAGTTTTTCGAGGATTTCCAGGCGCACGGTCAGGGTGTCGCCGATCTTCACCGGCTTCTGGAAGCTCATCTGCTGGCCGATGTAGATGGTGCCCGGGCCTGGCAGCTCGCAGGCCACGGCGGCGCTGATCAGCGCGCCACTGAACATGCCGTGGGCGATGCGCTCCTTGAACATGGTGGCGGCGGCGAACTCGGGGTCCAGGTGCACCGGGTTGTGGTCGCCGGACATGGCGGCGAACAGCTGGATGTCACGTTCTTCGACAGTCTTGCTGTACTGGGCGGTCTGACCGACTTCCAGGGCTTCGTAAGGGGTGTTGGTAACCTGGGTCATGTTGCTGAAATCCTCTGACAGATAAATGAACGTAGCGACTGCGCCAGCCCTTACTCCGCGCGGGGCGGGCGACGGTGTAGCAGGGCCTGATCGAGCCAGGCCAGGACGTCGTGGGTCACTTGGTCACGGTTGCTTTCGTTGAACAGCTCATGACGCGCTTGCGGGTAGATATTGAGTTGCAGGCACTGGCTGCCGGCCTCGCGCAGGGCGTTGGCCAGATCCTTGAGACGCTTGCCGGCGCTTACCGGATCACATTCACCGCCCATCACCAGCAACGGCAGGCCCGGATCGATCTGCGCCAGGTTGGAAATCTTGCTGATCTGCTGCAGGCCGCCCAGCAGGTCGATCCATAGCTGGTTGCTGCAGCGGTAGCCGCACAAGGGGTCATTCACGTACTTGTCGACTTCCACCGGGTCGCGGCTGAGCCAGTCGAAGGTGGTGCGATTGGGCTTGAAGGCCTTGTTGAACGAGCCGAAGGACAGCCACTCGATCAGGGCACTGCGTCCTTTTGCGCCCTGGCGCCAGCGTTCGAAACGGGCGATCAGGCTGGCGATGCGGTACAGGGCCACGGGCTGGAAGTTCGAGCCGCTGAGGATCGCCCCATGCAGGCTGGCGCTGTGGTGCAGCAGGTACGCCTGGGCGATGTAGCTGCCCATGCTGTGGCCCAGCAGCACGATGGGGGTGCCAGGGTGCTGCTGGCCGATGTGCTGGTTGAGGCTGGCCAGGTCGCCGACCACCTTGTTCCAGCCGCCGTGATCCGCGTAGTGGCCGAGCACGCCGTGCTGCGCGGTGTTGCCGTGGCCGCGCTGATCCGGGGCATAGAGGCCATAACCTTGGGCGCACAGGGCCGCCGCCAGCCGGGCATAGCGTCCACTGTGCTCGGCCATGCCGTGGGACAGCAGGATCACCGCCTTGAGCGGAGGTTCGGGCAGCCACTGGTTGACGAAGAGGCGTTGGTGGTCGCTTGTGGTCAACCAGAAGGTGTCGTGGGTCATGGCGATTCCTTTGCTCGGAGACGCTGCACTTTATAGCGCATCAAGGTGTGTCCGTCCGATTCGTCGGCCTGTTGGACGCAAGATTCACACAGTTAATGACACACTTGCGCATATTTGCCTGAATCGCCATAGCTGCTAACGTCCGAGGAGCCCCGCCGCTGATAGCGTTACAGTGGCGGCCCGGACCGTTCAGGCAAAAAGAGGACAAGAATAATGCAACCTGATTTCTGGAATGATAAGCGCCCCGCCGGCGTGCCCAACGAGATCGATCTGGGGGCCTACAAGTCGGTGATCGAGGTGTTTGAGCGTTCCTGCAAGAAGTTTGCTGACCGCCCGGCGTTCAGCAACATGGGGGTGACCCTCACCTACGCCGAGCTGGAACGCTACAGCGCGGCCTTCGCCGGTTATCTGCAAAGCCATACCGACCTGGTTCCGGGGGATCGTATCGCGGTGCAGATGCCCAATGTCCTGCAGTACCCGATCGCGGTGTTCGGCGCGCTGCGGGCCGGGCTGGTGGTGGTCAACACCAACCCGCTGTACACCGCGCGGGAGATGCGTCATCAATTCAAGGATTCCGGGGCCCGGGCCCTGGTCTACCTGAACGTGTTCGGGCAGAAGGTTCAGGAAGTGCTGGGCGACACCGACATCCAGTTCCTGATCGAAGCCAGGATGGGCGACATGCTGTCCAGTGCCAAGGGCTGGCTGGTCAACACCGTGGTGGACAAGGTCAAGAAGATGGTGCCTGCCTATCACCTGCCCCAGGCCATCGCCTTCAAGAGTGCCTTGCGCCTTGGGCGCGGCCTGGGGATCAAGCCGCTGCAGGCGGGGCTGGAGGATGTCGCCGTGCTGCAGTACACCGGTGGCACCACCGGCCTGGCCAAGGGGGCAATGCTGACCCACGGCAACCTGGTGGCCAACATGCAGCAGGCCCGGGCCTGCCTCGGCCAGCACGGGCCCGATGGCCATACCCAGTGGCGCGAAGGCCAGGAAGTGATGATCGCGCCGCTGCCGCTGTACCACATCTATGCCTTCACCGCGAACTGCATGTGCATGATGGTGACCGGCAACCACAACGTGCTGATCACCAACCCGCGAGACATCGGCGGCTTCATCAAGGAGTTGAAGAAGTGGCGGTTTTCCGCGCTGCTGGGGTTGAACACGCTGTTCGTGGCGCTGATGGATCACCCGGAATTCAAGAACCTGGATTTTTCCAGCCTCAAGCTGACCAACTCCGGTGGCACGGCCCTGGTCAAGGCCACGGCGGAACGCTGGCAGCAGCTGACCGGATGCCGGATCACCGAAGGCTATGGCCTCACCGAAACCTCGCCGGTGGCGTGCACCAACCCCTACGGCGACCGCTCGCGGTTGGGCACGGTCGGTCTGCCGGTGCCGGGCACCACCTTGAAGGTCATCGATGACCAGGGCAACGAGCAGCCGCTGGGCGAGCGTGGCGAGCTGTGCATCAAGGGGCCGCAGATCATGAAGGGCTACTGGAACAAGCCCGAAGCCACCGCGGAGGTGCTGGACGCCGAAGGCTGGTTCAAGTCCGGGGATATCGCGGTGATCGATCCGGACGGTTTCGTGCGCATTGTCGATCGCAAGAAGGACATGATCATCGTCTCGGGTTTCAACGTGTACCCCAACGAGATCGAAGATGTGGTCATGGCGCACCCCAAGGTCGCCAACTGCGCGGTGATCGGCGTGCCGGACGAGCGTTCCGGCGAGGCGGTGAAGCTGTTTGTGGTGCCCCGTGAAGCGGGGGTCAGCCTGGAAGAGCTCAAGGCCTACTGCAAGGAGAATTTCACCGCCTACAAGGTGCCCAAGCACATTGTCCTGCGTGAGTCGCTGCCGATGACGCCCGTGGGCAAGATCCTGCGCCGCGAGTTGCGTGACATCGCCTGATCCTTGAATTCCTCCCTCGGGGGCCAGCCGGTTGACGCAACGGGCTGGCCCCCGAGTCATTTAAGGGGTGCAAAGCCCCGGACTAGAGCGGAATTCAAAGTGATAGAATTTTTACTCTAAAAATGACCATTGAATGGTCTTGAGTCACAAATGTGACTATTCAGGCCTTCTTTGGCTCTAGGCGGCCTTTTTCAAAGCTGCTACTCTCGGCGCGCTTTGTGACTTCTCGGCCTGAGTAAACAGCCAGACTCACCAACAATAGACACCAATAAAAAACACAGACAAATAATAATCGCATCAACTGCGGTGATGAATTCGCGTTGCTGAGGAGTGGGCTTCCATGATCGAAGACTTTTGGAAGGATAAGTACCCAGCTGGAATTGCTGCCGATATCAATCCAGACGAGTATCCGAATATTCAGGCGGTATTGAAACAATCCTGCCAACGTTTCGCTGACAAACCGGCCTTTAGCAACCTTGGCAAGACAATCACCTACGGTGAGTTGTATGAATTGTCCGGGGCCTTCGCCGCGTACCTGCAGCAGCATACCGATTTGCGGCCCGGCGATCGAATCGCTCTGCAACTGCCCAACCTGCTGCAATACCCGGTCGCGGTATTCGGCGCGATCCGCGCCGGTCTGATCGTGGTCAACACCAACCCGCTGTACACCGCGCGGGAAATGGAACACCAATTCAATGACTCCGGGGCCAAGGCCCTGGTCTGCCTGGCCAACATGGCCCATCTGGCGGAAAGCGTGGTGCCCAAGACCGGGGTCAAGCATGTGATCGTCACGGAAGTGGCGGATCTGCTACCGCCACTCAAGCGCCTGCTGATCAACAGTGTGGTCAAGTACGTGAAGAAGATGGTGCCGGCCTACCACTTGCCTCAGGCGGTCAAATTCAATGACGCCTTGAGCAAGGGCCGCGGTCAGCCGGTGCAGGAAGCCAATCCCGCCAGCGGTGACGTGGCCGTGCTGCAGTACACCGGCGGTACCACCGGTGTGGCCAAGGGCGCGATGCTGACCCACCGCAACCTGGTGGCCAACATGCTGCAGTGCAAGGCGTTGATGGGCTCCAACCTCAATGAGGGCTGCGAGGTCCTCATCACGCCGCTGCCGCTGTACCACATCTACGCGTTCACCTTCCATTGCATGGCCATCATGCTCATGGGCAACCACAACATCCTGATCAGCAACCCGCGGGACTTGCCGGCGATGGTCAAGGAACTGTCGAAGTGGAAGTTCAGCGGTTTTGTCGGCCTCAACACCCTGTTCGTGGCCCTGTGCAACAACGAAGCCTTCCGCAAGCTGGATTTCTCTGCGCTGAAAGTCACCCTCTCCGGAGGCATGGCCCTGCAGCTGGCGGCCGCCGAACGTTGGAAGGAAGTGACCAACTGCCCGATCTGCGAAGGCTACGGCATGACCGAAACCAGCCCGGTGGCCACGGTCAACCCGATCCAGAACATCCAGATCGGCACCATCGGCATTCCGGTGCCTTCGACCCTGTGCCGGGTGGTCAACGACGCCGGCGAAGAGCTGGCGCTGGGTGAAGTCGGCGAGTTGTGCGTGAAGGGCCCGCAAGTGATGAAGGGCTACTGGCAGCGCCAGGACGCCACCGACGAAGTCCTCAGCAGCGAAGGCTGGCTGAAGACCGGTGACATTGCCCTGATCCAGCCGGACGGCTATATCCGCATCGTCGACCGCAAGAAGGACATGATCCTGGTTTCGGGCTTCAACGTTTACCCCAACGAACTGGAAGATGTGCTGGCCTCGCTGCCGGGCGTGCTGCAGTGCGCGGCGATCGGCATACCGGATGAAAAATCCGGCGAGACCATCAAGATCTTCATCGTCGCCAAGCCGGGAGTGACCCTGACCAAGGAACAGGTGATGGAGCACATGCGCGCCAATGTCACCGGCTACAAGGTGCCCAAGGCCGTGGAGTTCCGCGATGCCCTGCCGACCACCAACGTCGGCAAGATCCTGCGCCGCGAACTGCGTGACGAAGAGTTGAAGAAGCTCGGCGTGAAGAAGTAGGCCGCAACGTCCACAAAAAAGCCCCGCCAGTGCGGGGCTTTTTCATGGGCGCGCGCCAGCGGCGGCTTATTGCTGGAACTGGGCAAAGCTCACGCCGGTGCCGGCGGGGCGCACGTCCTTGAGGAAGGAGTCCTTGTCGGCGCTCAGCTCCAGGCTCAGGGCGGCCTTGCGCTTGCCTTGGTTGCGGATCACCAGGCCTTCGAGTTTTTCCCGCAGGAACACCGTCGGCACTTTCAGGTGCAGCAGTTGGTCGGTGTCCGGGGTGTGCAGCAGCAGGTGGACCCACTCGTACTGACCGATGGCCAGGCGGGTGACCAGGATATCGAACCACCAGATGTTGCGATTGCGGTTCAGCTCCGCGAAATGGCAGTTGTTGACGCCCAGCACCGCACCGCCCAGTTCCTGGTTTCTGCGGGCGATGGCCTGCTTTTTATCGAGTTTCATAACATTCCTACGGGGATTGGATCTTCAGTGCTTGGCCTGAACAGGCCGAGCATTCTCCCGGGTTGCCCGGCAAACATAAAGCGCAACCTGGCAACGGCGATGAAATGCCCGACGAAAAAAATTGAAACTCTGCGCAACGGCCACGAGTCAACCTTGGGTAACGACGTAAATCCTCTTTGTTTGATCAATGAATGTTCTACGGAGAAATACCATGGGCAGCACAGCAGATAAGGCAAAAGGTCTGGCCAACGAAGCCATCGGCAACGTCAAGCAAGGTGTCGGCAAGGCCACCGACAACACCAAACTGCAAGTTGAAGGCAAGGTGCAGGAGAAGAAGGGTGAAGCCCAGCAAGCCTTGGGCAAAGCCAAGGATGCGGTGAAGAAAACCATCGACAAGGCCTGAAACTCCCGGGATCGATGATGCACCGCAGCGGCCATCCAAGGATGGCCGTTTTTATGTTCAGGCTCAGAGGGGCGATCAGCCAATCCACGTGTTGTCATGGTTGCGGTTCGCCAACTGAGCTAATTTGTTGTAGAAAACGCCCCCTGAGTCGCTTTCGACTTCAACCTTTTTGCGGCGAAAGGAGACGCTATGATTTTTCCGGACCTCAAAGGTTTGCCCCTGCACCGAGTGCTGATTCGCACGGTGCATGAATTCATTGCGGACGAGATGTCCACCTACGCCTCGGCACTGGCCTACCAGATGCTGTTCTCGCTGTTCCCCTTCATCCTGTTTCTCATTGCCCTGATCGGTTTCTTGCACTTGCCGGACTTCTTCAGCTGGCTGCGCCTGCAATCGGAACTGGTGTTGCCGCCCCAGGCGCTGGAGCAGGTCAACCCGGTGATCGACCAATTGCAGCAGTCCAAGGGCGGGCTGCTTTCCGTGGGTATCGTCATCGCGCTGTGGACCGCCTCGGCCGGCGTGCGCCTGATGATGAGCGCGATGAACGCGGCCTACGACGTGGTCGAGGGGCGGCCGATCTGGAAGCGTTTTCCGCTGTCGATCTTCTACACCGTGGGTATCGCCGGCATGCTCCTGGCCGCTGCGGCGCTGATGGTGCTGGGGCCGCAGGTGATGACCTGGCTGGCCGGGCAGGTGGGCCTGGAAGAGTTCATCGTCACCCTGTGGACCATCCTGCGCTGGCCGGTGATCGTGCTGCTGATGATGGTGGCCGTGGCCCTGATGTATTACGTGATGCCGGATGTGAAGCAGAAATTCCGCTTTATCACCCCCGGTTCGGTGCTGGCGGTGGTGGTGTGGATCGTCGCGTCCCTGGGGTTCGCCTACTACGTGAAAACCTTTGCTAACTACAACGCCATGTATGGCAGTATCGGCGCGATCATCGTGCTGCTGCTGTACTTCTATATCTCTTCGGCCGTGCTGTTGCTCGGAGCGGAGATGAATGCGGTGATCGAACACATGTCGGCCGAAGGCAAGGACCCTGGCGAAAAGGACTTTGACGGGCTCGGCGATAAACAACACGTTTCTGGACTGGGCCGGGACCACTCGCTCCATCCCACTACTGACGAAGCCTGAACATGATCCGTGAAATCCTCAAAATGGGCGATGAACGCCTGCTGCGTATTGCCCCGCCGGTGCCGCCCGAGATGTTCGACAGTCCGCAGTTGTGGGAGCTGATCGACGATATGTTCCAGACCATGGAAAGTGTCGGAGGCGTGGGGCTGGCAGCGCCGCAGATCGGTGTCGACCTGCAGCTGGTGATCTTCGGCTTCGAGCACAGCGAACGTTATCCGGACGCCGAAGCTGTGCCCCAGACCATCCTCATCAATCCCCTGATCACTCCGCTGAGCCCGGTGCTCGAAGAGGGCTGGGAAGGCTGTCTCTCGGTTCCCGGACTGCGCGGAGCGGTGCAGCGCTACCAGCACATTCGCTATGAAGGCTTCGATCCCAAGGGCGAGCCGGTGGTGCGCGTGGCGTCGGGCTTTCACGCCCGGGTGGTGCAGCATGAATGCGATCATCTGATCGGTCGGCTGTACCCGTCGCGGATCAGTGACTTCAGCAAGTTCGGGTTCACTGAGGTGCTGTTTCCCGATCTCGATCCCAACGCCGACGATTGATCTTCCGGCCTCGGCTCACGGGGTCTGGTCGCAGGCCGGGGCGCCCATGGCCAGCAACGGCTTGCTGCGTTGGTAGCGGGCCAGGCGTTCGGCCAGGGGCGCTGGCAGGTGCGGCGCGCGGGTGAAACTCATGCGTTGATACAAAGTTTCCAGGTCCGGGTGGCAGAACAGCCAGAGCGGGCCTGGCACGGCCTGTCGGGCTTGCTGCACCAACTGCGCCGCCAGCCCCTGGCCACGGTGGGACGGTGCGACGAACAAACCCGTCAGCCAATGCCCCTGAGCCACCGGGGCCAGGCTCATCCCGGCAATGACCTCGCCCTCCCTGACCACCCACAGCTGACCCTCGGCCGAGGCACGCATGGACGAACGGTGCTGGCGATAGAACTTGTTCAGCAAGGGACGAGAGGCCTCGTCGAGCGGGCCGATCTGCAGGCTGGGCATGAGGTTTCCGGGGTTGCAACGGGACGCGGCGGATTATAAAGGAACCCTGGCTGCCCATAGGTGCTATACCTCAAGCCTATCCCGCCACAGTGGAGTCGCAGTCATGTCCAAAGGTATGAACGCCAAGAAAAACGCCAAGAAGAAACCGGCCAAGAGCGCGGACGAGAAACGCGCCGAGAAAAAGGCCAAGAAAACCGAAGTGAACATCTTCGGCCATTGATCGCTTTGACCAAGCCCGCACTGCGGGCTTGGTTTTGTCTGCTCTCGGGCGCGCCCGGCTGGTTGTTGCTGCCGATTGGTTGCGCCCGGTTCTCTCCAGCTCCTCTATGCCAGTTCCAGCGCCAGTGCCTCTCGCACGGTCGGGCGCTGCTCGATTCGTGCCTGGTACTTCAGCAAGGCTGGCCAGGCGCCCAGGTCGATGGCAAACACCGCTGTCCAGCGCAGCACGGTGAACAGATAGGCATCGGCAATGCTGAACTGTCCACCCTGCAGGTAGTCCTGGTGCTCCAGGATCTGCTCCAGCAGCGCCAAGCGCTTGAACAGCTTTTGCCGGAACAGGTCCTTGGCCTTGTCATCCAGCGCTGAGTTGAACAGCCAGCCCATGATCCCGTGAACCTCGCTGGTGATGAAGTTCAGGGTTTCCTGCAGCCGTACCCGTTGCCAGCTGCCCTGTGGGGCCGCCAGACCGGCCTCGGGCTTGAGGTCGGCGAGGTACTGCAGGATCGCCGGGCCCTCGGTCAGCACTTCGCCGTTGTCCAGTTGCAGGGCGGCAACGTAGCCCTTGGGGTTGATGGCGAGGAAGTCCTCACCTTCGGCCGTGCGCTTGCTGCGATTGTCGACACGGATCGCTTCGAACGGCAGTTGCAGTTCCCGCAGCACGATATGGCAGGCCAGGGAGCAGGCTTGAGGGGCGTAGTAGAGTTTCATCGGCGGCTCTCGAGTGAAGGGTCGAAGCAGTGTCGGCGAGGCTGCTGGCATGGGTAAAATTCATTTTTCAGAAAGCAGCCATAAGGACAGCTACTGCCATGATGAACCTGATGCACTGGCGCCTGCTGGTGGCGATCGCCGAGTGCGGCACCATCACCCGTGCCGCCGAGGAAGTGGGGATGACCCAGTCCGGGGCCAGCCAGGCTCTGGCGCAGATGGAGGACATGCTTGGTGTACAGGTGTTCATCCGCGAGCGTCGTCAGGCGCTGCCTACGGCTATCGGCCTGCAGGTGCTGGAGCAGGCGCGGGTGATGCTGGGGGCCCTGGCCCAGGTGCGGCGCCAGGTCGACGCGGCCCGCGGCATGCTCCACGGCAGCCTGCGCCTGGCGGGGTTTCCCATGGTCCTGGCGCAGGTTCTGCCGCCCTTGCTGCGGCGCTTCAGGCAGTTGCACCCGGGGATCGAGGTGGTGCAGCTGGAGGTCAGCGACGATGAGGTCGAAGCCCTGCTGGAGGCGCAACTGGTGGACCTGGGGGTGGTGCTGAACCCCGCGGCCGGGCGTCGTTCGTGGTTGCTGGGGCTGGACTCGTGGGTGGCGGTGTTGCCCCGGGAGCACCCCTGGCAGGCGGCGAGCATCGACCTTGCGACCTTGCTGGCACAGCCCTTTGTCCTGGCCACTGGCGGTTGTTCGGTGAACGCTCGCAGTCTGGCTGCCGACGCCGGCGTGCCGCTGGCGGACGTGCGGATCGAAGTGCGGGAGTGGAACAGCGCATTCAGCCTGGTGCGTGAAGGGCTGGGGGGGACCCTGGTACCGGAAAGCACCCTGCCGGAGCTGCGCCAGGGGTTGCGGGTGCTGCCGTTGAGTCGGCCCATCGAGCGTCGGTTTGCCCTGGTTGCGGCACCGGGTCGTGAGGCCAACGGTATGGTTCAGGCGTTCGTGCAGATACTTGAGGGCGGTTAGTCAGAACATTCTTTAATGCCTTGTTGGGCACTTGTTGAGAATGCTTCCAATGATGTTGAAAGTTGTGAAAGCCGACTGACTGGTGGCCTTGCATAGGGGGCGCGGCTGTCTATGCTCAGTTGTGAAAAAACTATGGATAGCGTTGTCCGGTACTGTCCCATCACCCCTCGATGTTTGCCCTTGCAGCGGGTGTTTGCACATTGTTTATCCAGGGAACGGCAGCGATAACATGAACAAAGACGAGAGTGCGCAACTAGAGGCACCAGCGGTTCGGGAGTAATTAATTAGATGGAGTTTCTTTTCTTTGTTGGGTCGGCCCGTTTATCGGGCATCAAGAAAAGGATGGCTTGATAAGAGCGTTGCAATATGAACTCTCCGATTGAACATCATTGATCACCTGACAATTCCTCTCTCATATGAAGGGGGGTGTTTGCCGTGTTTTATCGAACGTTGTAGTGGCTCAGTTGAAAGACTAGGAACTTCCGTCAATCAAAAGACAGCGTTGAAGGTGATACAACCATGTTTAACCTACATCACAAGGCTGACCTGCAAGAGATCGAGCGTTTTAATTGTGCGCTGGCCGAGGCCAACGCCAAGCTGGCGGCAATCAGCCGCTCCATGGCGATGATCGAGTTTTCGCCCGATGGCATCGTGCTCGATGCCAACGACAACTTCTGCCAGACCATGGGTTATTCCGCTGAAGAGATACGTGGCAAGCATCACCGGATCTTTTGCGAGGAAGAGTTCTACCGCAGCGAGGAATACGCCAAGCTCTGGCGCGACCTGGGGCGGGGAGAACCGGTCAGCGGCACCTTCCTGCGGCTGAACAAGCGGGGCGAGGAGATCTGGCTCGAAGCCAGCTACATGCCGGTGTTCGATGCCGATCATCGGGTCAAGAGTGTGATCAAGGTGGCGTCGGACATCTCCGAACGCATCCATATCGAACATGAAAACCAGAGCCTGCTGAATGCCATCGGCCGTTCCATGGCGATTATCGAGTTCAGTCCGGACGGCACTATCCTCAAGGCCAACGACAACTTCCTCAAGACCATGCAGTACCCCTTGAATGAAATCCTTGGCCAGCACCACAGCATGTTCTGTCACCGGGCTGAAGCCGAGTCATCGGAGTACAAGCAATTCTGGGCTTCGTTGAACCGTGGCGAGTATCACTCCCATCGTTTCGAACGGGAAAACAAGTACGGCCAGACGGTGTTCCTGGAAGCCTCGTACAACCCCCTGTTCGACACCAAGGGCCGCTTGTACAAGGTGGTCAAGTTTGCCAGCGATATCACCCAGCAGATGACCAGCCTGCAATCCGCCGCCGAATCCGCCCACAGCACCTCGGTACAGAACGACGCCTGTGCCCAGAAGGGCTCGCAGGTGGTGCAGCAGACGGTGCAGATCATCCAGCAGATCTCTCACGACCTGAACGCAGCGGCGCGCAGCATCGATGCGGTGAGCAAGCAGTCGGAGATCATCGGCAGCATCGTCCAGACCATCCGCGGAATCGCCGACCAGACCAACCTGCTGGCGCTCAATGCGGCCATCGAGGCGGCTAGGGCCGGCGAGCATGGGCGAGGCTTTGCGGTGGTGGCGGACGAGGTGCGCAGCCTGGCGGCGCGCACCAGTCAGGCCACGGTGGAAATCGTCGAAGTGGTGCGCAAGAACCACGACCTGTCGATGAGCGCGGTCACCAGCATGCAATCGAGCCTGAGCCGCACCGGCGTCGGGGTCGAACTGGCCAATGAGGCGGGGGAGGTGATCCTGGAGATCCAGCAAGGCTCGCGACATGTGGTGGATGCCATCAGCCAGTTCAACTCGACCCTGCAGTTGCAGTGATCAGGGGGCGGCGGGCACAAAAAAGGGTTCCCGTTGGGAACCCTTTTTCGTCGTGCGCGATTACAGCGAGGCGAGGAATTTCTCGTCGATCGGCTTGGCGCTGGTCTTGGTGTCAGCCTCTTCCTTGGCCAACTGCATCTTGTCCTTCAGGCGCTCGGCGATTTCCTGGTTGATTGCCAGCTGGCGCTCCGGCGGCAGGTCTTTCAGGTCCTCTTCGGTCAGGCCCATATCCTTGAGGATGCTGTCGCGCAGACGCTGTTCGGGCGTCTTGCTCATGTAGTCCTTGAACTCGCTCAAGGCGCTGGACTCGGTAGCGCTATTGGCCTGTGGCGTGCTGGAAGTCGGCGGCGTGGCCTGGAGCAGGACACGGGTCTTGGCGAACGCGGCATTAACGTTGTCGTCCACGGTATTGCCTTGCAGGCTGGACTGGGACGTCGGCACGGTGACGGAGTTCTGGGCCTGCTGCAGCATGCCGCTGTACAGCGCGCTGGCGGCTGCAGTGGTCGGGTCCATATCGGTGCGCGAGGTGGGCTGCACCGAAACGGATTTCTGGGCGTTGACCAACATGATCGGGAACCTGTGTGAGAGAACTAGGCGAGTACTTCAGCAAGATCCATGCCTAATAAAATCGGCCTTCAATATCAAGGGATTGGCGCGCTCGAGCACTGCCGGGCTGTCCGCGGGCGGACAAGTCTTGCCGCTTTCTGGCAAGCGCCGCCCGGATTTGCCGAGGGCCGCGCTCAGTAGGTGATGGGTATGCCGAAGTCCTCCTGGAAGGCGTCGTCCACCGGCTCATAGCCGAGGACCCGCGTGGTGTCGCTGAGGTCCAGGCGCTTGAAGCGATTGTTGGAGATACCGTGGCCGATGAAGTGCTGCACCCCGGGGGTTTCCACGGCCCGTTGCAGCAGCTGCAGGGCGTCTCGGGGGCTGAGCCAGGCGCTGAGGTCGCGGCTGCTGGTCAGCTCGTGATGCTCGGGGAACTCGAAGGCGCCGATGCGCAGGGCGATGCAGGACAGCCCGCGCCTGGCGGCATAGAAGGCACACAGTGCCTCGCCGTAGCACTTGCTGACCCCATACAGGTTGGCCGGCATCACCGGCATGTTGGTCGTGATCTGTCGATCCACCGGGTAGCCTTCGATGGTCTGGGCGCTGCTGGCGAACACCAGGCGCCGGCAGCCGGCGTTGACGGCGGCCTCGAACAGGTAGGTGGTGGCGAGGATATTGTTGGGCAACAGTTGCTCGAAACTGGCGCTGGCATGGGGGATGCCGGCCAGGTGGACGACGACGTCGATGCCCGGCAGGAGACGGCCAATGGTCTGCGGGTCGTCAAGATCCAGGCGCACGAAGCGGTGGGGCGCCGGGATCTCGAAGTCCGGTTCGACGCGGTCGGTCAGGGTGAAGCGGTAGCGCTCCTGCGAGCCCTGGAAGAATACCTTGCCGATCCGGCCACAGGCGCCGGTCAGCAATACGTTGAGTCCATCCATGTCCAATCTCCGGTGGCTAGGTAATGCTGTGGCCCAGGCTAGGGGGTGCCGTTGCGTCCGTGCAGGCGAAAGCCCGGACGCAGGCTGAGGCGCTCGTAGTAGGCGTCTATGGCGGGGAAGTCCGGGTGCTCCATGGGGGTCATCTTCCAACGGTTGACCGAGAGCCCGAGGACGATGTCCGCCAGGCTCGGGTGCTCCCCGAGGACATAGGCTGCGGAGCGCTGCAGCTGTTGTTCGAGTATCGCCATCTTGGCGTTCCAGGCCTGCAGGCTGGCGTCGATGCGCCGAGAGTCCTGGTAGTCCGCATGCCGGCGCACCAGGCCCATGAAGGCGTAGCTCCAGGCCGGGTTGAGTTCGCAGGCCTGCCAGTCCATCCACTGTTCCACCAGGGCCCGGGCCCGTGGGGCGATCGGCAACAGGCCGCTGCCGGGGTGCAGGTTGGCCAGGTAGCGGCAGATGCTGTTGGACTCCCACAGGGCGCCGGCGTTATCGATCAGCACCGGAACCTGGGCATTGGGGTTGAGGGCGAGGAACTCGGGAGTGTGGGTCGATTGGAAGCCGCTGCCCCAATCTTCCTGTTGGTAGGAAAGGCCGAGCTCCTCGCAGGTCCACAAGACTTTTCTGACGTTGATGGACGAGGCTTTGCCGAGAATTCTGTAGGGGGTTCCCATGACGCTTCCTTGTTCGTGGCTCAGGCGGGCCATGGGAATCTATCAGTGTGCCCGGTCCTCGGCGATGGCCAATGTGCCTCCGGATGTTTGTCCGCGCTTCAGGCCGGGTCGGGCAAGGCCGAGGCCGGCAGGCCGAAGACCCGGTCGAACAGCCAGTTGAAGACGAAGGTGTAGCAAGGGATGAACAGGATCAGCGCCAGGTCCAGGAGAAAGGCCTGTACCAGGCTGATGCCCATCCACCAGGCAATCAGCGGGATCAGGAACACGATCAGGGTCAGTTGAAAGCCCACGGCGTGGGCGATGCGTCGCTTGACGGTGCGGGTGCGTGACAGCTGGCGGCTTTCCCAGCGTTCGAACAGGCTGGTGTAGATGAAGTTCCAGGTCACCGCGATGCTGGTGATCACCACCGCCAGCGGGCCGGTGCTGCTGGGCGAGGTGCCGGACAGCAGGGCCAGGCCGAGGGCCGAGAAGGTCATGCCGAACACCTCGAACAGGGATACGTAGAGCAGTTTGCGTTTCACGCCTTGCATGGGAATTCCTCGGTATTGAATGCAGGTGGCCAGGGCTGGGCTGGCACGGGGCGCGAAAGATAGCTTCAATGTGCATGACAGAAAAAGTCGGAAGCTTTCAGTTTTACTGATAGGTTGAGCCCATGAATTTTTCCAGCGACAGCATCCAGTTGTTTCTTGCCGTGCTTGAGCGCGGTTCCTTTTCTGCGGCGGCCCGCGCCCTGGGCAAGGTGCCCTCGGCGGTGAGCATGGGCATTGCCAACCTTGAGGCCGAACTGGGGTACGCCCTGTTCGATCGCCGTCATCGCGAGCCGGTGCCGACGCCCCTGGCCCTGTCGCTCGCGCCCCATGCCCGGCTGATTGCCGATCAGCTCAAGCAGTTGCAGGTGCATGCCATCGAGCTGTCCCTGGGGCTGGAGAGCACACTGTCGATCGCGGTGGTGGATGACATCGACAAGCAGCGGTTGCTGGCGGCCATCAAGCTGCTGGCCGAGCGCTATCCGTTGCTGGATGTGGAAGTGCTCAGCGCTCCTCAGGATGACGTGCTGCAACTGCTGCACAGCGGACGGGTCAGTGTCGGCGTGGCCTTCGCCGGCCTGAGCGTGAACGCCCTGGAATACTTCCAGTACGCCGGCAGCGAACGGATCATCGCCTGTATTTCACCCCGGCATCCGCTGTTTTTGGCCAGTGATGGGGCGCTGTATCTGGAGGAGTTGATCCGGGTTCGCCAGGTGGTGGTGGCCAGCCGCGACCTGCCCATCAGCGATACCCGGCCCCTGGTGGGCGAGTCGCTGTGGCGCACCGACAGCCTGGCCATGGCCCTGCACATGGTGGAGGCCGGGATCGGCTGGGGCAATTTCCCGCTGTCGGTGATCCAGCCGCTGCTGGCGGCAGGTCGCTTGCAGCGCCTGAAGTTCAAGAACCTCGACAACGGCCTGTCGCTGCCGGTGCATGCGGTGTGGCTCAAGAGCCGGCCGCTGCAGAAGGGCGCCCTGGCCCTGGTGCAACTGCTCAGTGGCGAAGATCCGGCGCTGGGGCCGCTGCCCGGCCCCGGGTTCTAGGCCAGGGCCTGCTGGCGCAACCAGCGCAGCAGCAGACCGGCCGCCGAGTCGTCGCTGATCGCTTGGGCCGAGAGCAGGTAGTAGGCACTGCCGTCGGCGACGAAGCCGAATGGGGCGCACAGCAGTCCGTCGCGCAGATCGTCGCGCACCAGTTGCCAGGGGGCGATGGCCAGCCCCAAGCCCGCCACCGCGGCTTGCAGGCTGAAATAGAAATGCTCGAAGACCTGCTCCGAAGACGCCTGAGGCCGCGGCATCGGGTGCAACTGCAGCCAGTGTTCCCAGGCTTGCGGCCGGGTTGCGCTGTGCAGGCGCGGGGCGTGGTCCGCGAGAACTGCCTGCTCGTTGGACTGCGGCGCCCAGTCAGGCTGTTTGTCCGGACGGCACACGGGGCCAATGGCTTCGTCGAACAGCCAGTGGGCCTGGGTCTGCTCGCTCCAGGCGAAATCATTGCGGCGGATCGCCAGGTCGATGCCGGCGTTGAACGAGAAGGGCCCGCCGCCAGCCAGCAACTGGATGGCTATGTCGGGGTGGGCGGCCTGGAACGCCGGCAGGCGCGGAATCAGCCAGCGCATCAGCAGGGTCGGTTCACAGGACAGCACCAGCGGTGCCCCGGGGGGCGGAGCCCGCAAGCGGCGGCTGGTGTTCTCGATCAGGTCCAGGGCCTGGGTCACGCTGTGCAGCAGTTCGGCCCCGGCCGAAGTGAGAAACACCCGGTGACTGCGTCGCTCGAACAGGGCAGTGCCCAGGTCGTCTTCCAGGCTGCGCACGGCGCGGCTGATGGCGCCGTGGGTCAGGTGCAGGGCTGCGCCGGCCAGGGTGAAGCTCTCCAGGCGAGCGGCCGCTTCGAAGCAGCGCAGGGCGCCTAGGGGCGGCAGGCGTCGGCGCGAGGTCTGTGAGTTTTTATCACCAAGAGTGTCAGTTTTCATCGTTGGCCTTACCCCGGAAGATCCCCATACAGTAGCGCCGGATTGTATAACCAAGGCGTTGGCAACGTGACAGAACTGTTAGTCGTAATCACCATTACCATTCTCGCGGTACTCAGCCCCGGGGCCGATTTTGCCCTGGTCACCCGTAACAGCCTGATGCTCTCGCGCCGTCACGGCGTGCTGACTGCAGTGGGGATCGGGCTCGGGGTCATGCTGCACATCGGCTACAGCCTGCTGGGGGTGGGGCTGCTGTTGCAGCAGTCGCCGCTGTGGTTCACCGGGCTGAAGCTGGCCGGGGCGCTGTATCTGATCTACCTGGGCATCCGCTTATTGCGCAGTCCCGCCCAGGGACCGCAGGACGTGGCGGGGTGTGGCCAGGTGTCGTCGTGGGCGGCCTTGCGCAGCGGTTTCCTGACCAATGCGCTGAATCCGAAGACGATGATCTTCGTCCTCAGCCTGTTCATGCAGGTGATCCAGCCGGGCACGGGGGTGGTGGTGCAGATCGGCTACGGGGCGATCATCGTCCTGGCCCACCTTCTGTGGTTCGTGGCCGTGGCGCTGTTTTTTTCGGCACCGGCCATTGCCGACCGGCTATTGGGCTACAAGCGCCGTATCGATCAGCTGTTCGGGGTGCTGTTGATCGGGTTCGGGCTGTTGCTCAGTGTGCTTGGCGTGCAGCCCTGATGCCTCAGGTGCTTTCCCGGATCCGCAGTTCGAACCCCATGTCCACCACGGGCTCGGTCACGCTGTTACCGGCCAGCAGGGTCAGCATCTGCTCGGCGGCGCGGCGGCCGATGGCTTCCCTGGGGGTGCTGATGCTGCTCAGGCGCGGCACCATGTGCTCCGAGGACGGCAGGTCGTTGAACCCCAGCACCGCCACTTGCTCCGGGATCTTGATCCCGCAGCGCATGGCTTCGAGCAAGGCGCCCTGGGCCAGGTCGTCGTTGCCGAAGAAGATGGCGTCCACTTGCGGCTGGCTTTGCATCAGTTGCAGGAACAGCTCGCCGCCCAGGCCGACGGAAGACGGGCGCGGGGTCAGCAGTTCCAGGTCGGGGTTGTACAGCCCGGCTTCCTGCAGGGCGCGGCGGAAGCCTTCGCCCCGCAGCAGGGTGCGCTGATCCAACTGCGCGCCGACGTAGGCCAGGTGCTTGCGGCCGCGGGAAATCAGGTGCCGGGCGGCAGTCTCGCCAGCGTTCAACTGGGAGAAACCCACGCAGTTGAGCCCGGCGCCGGAGTCCAGATCCATCATGTAGACGCAGGGAATGTTGTTGGCCTCGATCATCCGCCGGGAGCTTTCGGTACGGTCGAAACCGGTCAGCAGCAGCCCGCGCGGCTGGTAGGTCATGTAGTTGCGCAGCAGGTTTTCTTCTTCGTCCCGGGAATAGTGGTAGTTGCCGATCAGCACTTCGAAGCCCTTGGGCCGCAGGACCTGATGAATGGCTTCCAGGGTTTCGATGAACAGCAGGTTGGACAGCGACGGCACCAGCACCACCACCGACTGGCTCTGGGCCGAGGCCAGGGCGCGGGCGGCGGAGTTGACCACGTAGTTCAGCTCCTGCGCGGCCTTCTGCACTTTTTCCACCAGCTCGGTGGCCACGCTGCTGACGCCGCGCAGCGCCCGGGAGGCGGTGATCGGACTGACACCGGCCAGTCGCGCCACTTCGTTGAGGGTAGGGCGCCCCGTGGTACGGGAGCTTTTATCGTTTTTATGAGGGGTCATCAGACGGCTTGCCAAACAAAATTCAAGTCACTAAGGTAGCGCTGTCCTGAAACAGCTGCAATGCGTGAGCGAGGTGTGCCTGACCCTCGCTCTTTGGTTTGGCGGACTATATACGCGGCAACCCACAAAAATGACAAGAAGGCGTCGGCAGACACTGTTTTTGTACTAGAACTAGAACTAGCGAAGGTAGCGCTGTCTGCGCGCTGAGGTGTTACATGAGTCAACCAATTACCGCCCTGGTCATCATGGGTGTTGCCGGCTGTGGCAAATCCAGCGTCAGCCAGGCCCTGTGCCAGCGCAGCGGCGCCACGGCCATTGAAGGCGATACGTTCCACCCTGCCGCCAATATCGCCAAGATGAGTGCCGGCATTCCCCTCGACGACGACGACCGTGCCGGCTGGCTCGACAGCCTGTGCGAGGAGTTGCGCCGCACCCTGGCCGCCGGCCAGCGCCCGGTGCTGACCTGTTCGGCGTTGAAGCGCAAATACCGTGAACGCCTGCGCGCCGCCACCCCCGGCCTGGGTTTCATCTTTCTCGAACTGACGCCGGCAGTGGCCGCCGATCGCGTGGCACACCGGCCAGGGCATTTCATGCCTTCGACCCTGATCGACAGTCAGTTCGCCACCCTCGAATCCCCCGTGGGGGAGCCGCTCACCCTGGCCCTGGATGCCAGCACCCTGAGCGTCCAGCGCCTGGCCGAACTGGCCAATCAATGGTGGCTGGAGCATGGCCTTGAACCTTCGCGCTAAGCGTCGGTTCGAAATAGGTAGCGCTATCCCACTCGGCCCTTGTTTTTAACGCTTTAATAAAAACAACAAACCGGAGGCAATTCCATGTTTGGCATGTCCCAAGAGACCTATCTGCTGGTTGATGCAGTGGTCACCATCATCGGCCTGATCGTCTTGATCACCCGATTCAAGCTGCATCCCTTTATTGCCCTGACCATCGCCGCGGGCTTCCTCGGCCTGACCTCGGGCATGCCAGTGGACAAGATCATCAAGGCGTTCCAGGACGGCTTTGGTGGCGTGCTCGGTTTTGTCGGCATCATCCTGGCGCTGGGCACCATGCTCGGCAAGATGATGGCCGAGTCCGGCGGCGCCGATCAGATCGCCCAGACCCTGATCCGCTCGTTCGGCAAGGAGCGGGTGCAGTGGGCGATGATGTTCGCCGCCTTCCTGGTGGGCATCCCGCTGTTCTTCGAGATCGGCTTCGTGCTGCTGATTCCGCTGGTGTTCATCGTCGCCCGGCGCACCGGGGTGTCGCTGATCAAGATCGGCATTCCGCTCCTGGCCGGCCTGTCGGCGGTGCACGGCCTGGTGCCGCCGCATCCGGGGCCGCTGCTGGCCATCGGCGTGTTCGGCGCCGACATTGGTAAGACCATTCTCTACGGCCTGATCGTTGCCCTGCCGACCGCCATCATTGCCGGTCCGATCTACGGCACCTTCATTGCCAAGTACATCCCGGGCCACCCGTCCCAGGAGCTGGTGGACCAGCTGGCCCGTGAAAACACCTCGCAGAACCTGCCCAGCTTCAGCGTGACCTTGCTGACCGTGCTGCTGCCGGTGTTCCTGATGCTGCTCAAGACCTTCGCCGACGTGGCGCTGCCGGACGGGCATTTCTTCCGCATCTGGATGGACATGATCGGCCACCCGATCAGTGCCTTGCTCCTGGCCCTGCTGCTGTCGCTCTACACCTTCGGCTACAAGCAGGGCATCGGTTCCAAGCAGATCCTCGGCCTGCTCGACGCCAGCCTGGCGCCTACCGCGGCGATCATCCTGATCATCGGCGCCGGCGGCGGTTTCAAGCAGATGCTGGTGACCAGCGGCGTGGGTGACGTGATCGGCCACATGGCGGTCAACGCGCAGATCTCGCCGATCCTCCTGGCCTGGCTGGTGGCGGCGGTGATTCGCATCGCCACCGGCTCGGCCACCGTGGCGACCATTACCGGTGCGGGCATCGTGGTGCCGGTGGTGGGGATGATCCCCGGGGTCAACCGCGAGCTGCTGGTGCTGGCCACCGGTGCCGGCTCCTTGATCCTGTCCCACGTCAACGACGCCGGTTTCTGGCTGGTCAAGCAGTACTTCAACATGACCGTGGCCGAAACCTTCAAGACCTGGACGGCGATGGAAACCATCCTCTCGGTGGTGGGCCTGATCTTTATCCTGCTGTTGTCGTTGGTGGTTTAAACGGCGGGGTTGACCCCTGTCGCCGCTGTCGAGCCTGGGCGAGGCTGGGCAAAGGCCCGAAGCTGGATAGGCATCTGAATCGCCGCGAGTGCTACGCACTCGTTCGCAGCCTGCGGCAGCGGCTACAGTACAGCCACAAAAAAACCGCATCGCTGCGGTTTTTTTGTGGCTGAAAGGCTCTCAGCTTTTCTGCACCAGGCCATCGGCGCGGAACATGCTGCGAATGCCGCGCACCGCCTGGCGAATCCGGTCCTGGTTCTCGATCAGGGCGAAGCGCACGTGATCGTCGCCGTACTCACCGAAACCCACTCCCGGCGACACGCAGACCTTGGCCTCGGCCAGCAGCTTCTTGGCGAACTCCAGGGAGCCCAGGTGTGCATAGGCTTCGGGAATCTTGGCCCAGACATACATCGAGGCCTTGGGGTTCTCCACCATCCAGCCCAGCTCATGCAGGCCCTTGACCAGCACATTGCGTCGTTGCCGGTACTGCTCGGCGATGTCTTTCACGCACTGCTGGTCGCCTTCCAGGGCGGCGATCGCCGCCACTTGCAGCGGGGTGAAGGTGCCGTAGTCGTGGTAGCTCTTGATCCGCGCCAGGGCACTGACCAGCTCCGGGTTGCCGACCATGAAGCCGATGCGCCAGCCGGCCATGTTGTAGCTCTTGGACAGGGTGAAGAACTCCACCGCGATGTCCTTGGCCCCCGGCACCTGCATGATCGATGGGGCTTTCCAGCCGTCGTAGACGATGTCGGCGTAGGCCAGGTCGTGGATCACCAGCACGTCGTACTGCTTGGCCAGGGCGATCACTCGCTCGAAGAAATCCAGCTCCACGCATTGGGCAGTGGGGTTGGAGGGGAAGCCCAGGATCATCATCTTCGGCTTGGGGATCGAACCGCGAATGGCCCGCTCCAGTTCGGCGAAGAAGTCCACGCCGGGCACCAGTGGCACCGAGCGCACCTGGGCGCCGGCAATCACCGCGCCGTAGATGTGGATCGGGTAGCTGGGGTTGGGCACCAGCACGGTGTCGCCCTGGTCCAGGGTGGCCAGCATCAGGTGCGCCAGGCCTTCCTTGGAACCGATGGTGACGATGGCTTCGCTTTCCGGGTCGATGTCGACCTCGTAGCGATCCTTGTACCAGCGGGAAATCGCCCGGCGCAGCCGTGGAATGCCTTTGGAGGTGGAGTAGCCGTGGGTGTCCTCACGCTGGGCAACGGTCACCAGCTTTTCGACGATATGCGGCGGAGTCGCGCCGTCGGGGTTGCCCATGCTCAAGTCGATGATGTCTTCGCCGCGCCGACGCGCAGCCATCTTCAGCTCGGCAGTGATATTGAAAACGTAAGGGGGGAGACGATCGATGCGCGCAAAGCGGCGCGGCGAACCTTGTTCGGCCATTGTTGCCTCGAAAAGACGTAAGCGCCCGGAACCGTCCGAGCGACGTTGGCCACTGCGGTGGCCTGCGGGGCAGACGATAAGGGCGGCGCCGGCGGCTTGTCCAGAGGGGCGGAAAATTATTTTCGCAGCGTCGGGGGGATTTGCGGGGGGCGATGATTTGCCGCTATAACGTGCACGCTTTTTGCCTGCAAGGGCTGCGGCCCAGGTCGGCCAGGGCGATTTTCCAACGCTCGGCGGACCAGGACAGCCCTTCGAACCACCGCATCAAACGGGATGAATGATGGAGTTTACCAGCGGCTTCTTGCTGAGCCTTTCGCTGTGCCTGGACATTGGCGTGGCCAATATCGCGATGATCACCCTGGCCATGCAGCGCGGCTATTTCCAGGGCTTTTGCCTGGGCCTGGGGACCTGCGTCGGTGACCTGATCTATGCGCTGCTGGCGCTGGCCGGGATGACCGTGCTGCTGCAGTACGAAAGCGTGCGCTGGGTGCTGTGGATCGGCGGTTCGGCGCTGCTGGTGTATTTCGCCGCGAAGATGATTTACGCCGCGCTGCACCACAGCGCGGTACTGGCCACGGCCGGGGAGGCGGACAAGGGCTCGCCGCGCAAGGAGTTCCTGCGCGGGATCTTCCTGGCCATGTCCTCCCCCAGCGCGATCCTCTGGTTCGCCGCCGTGGGCGGCACCCTGATTGCCCGATCCGGGGGCGGCGGGATCGCCAATTCCGGGCTATTCCTCGCCGGATTCTTTTGTGCCGGGCTGCTCTGGACCCTGGGCCTGTGCCTGGCCGCGACCCAGGGCGGCAAGCTCCTGGGGGACAAGCTGCTGCGCTACTCCTACCTGGCATCTGCGGCGATCTTCTGCTATTTCGCGGTGTACGTGATCCTATCCGGCTACCAGGAGTTTATCGTCGGCGCCGGCGTGAGCGACCTTCCGGCACTCTGATCCAGGCCCTGACGATTGGCTTCTATACTGGATCCGAACCCATCATTTCTGCGGCAGGAGTGGCATTCATGGATGAGCAAAAACAGGGCGCAGGTCCCGAACCGCGCTTCGAAAGAGAGCGTTTTCTGCTGATCGCCGGCTTCAGCGAGCGGTTTACCCCTGGCACCGGCCAGGACATCGGCCAGCTGTGGCAGCGTTTCATCCCCCACATCGGCCGGGTGCCGGGGCAGGTGGATGAGGTGACCTACGGCGTCTGCTGCAACCCCGACGGCCAGGGCAGCTTCGAATACCTGGCGGGGGTCGAGATCAGCAAGCTCGACGATCTGCCCGAGCGTTATCGCTGGATCGAAGTGCAGCCGCAGAACTACGCGGTGTTCGAGCATGGCGGATCCCTGCAGGAGCTGCCCCAGACCTTCAACTACATCTGGAACACCTGGTTGCCCCAGTCCGGCCGCGAGGCCGCCAATGCGCCGGAGTTCGAGCGCTACAGCGCCGATTTCAACCCCGAGACCGGCAGCGGCGTGGTGGAGGTCTGGCTGCCGCTCAAAAGTGAATGATCCCCTCGGGGGCGCGGTCCGGCCCCCGATTTTCCCCGCCTGCCGCGCAATCTATACGCCGTCTTAATACCGCCCCCTGCAATCAGTGCCCGACCTTGATACGCCCTCACCTAACCTGCGTGGCGCAGAGGAGAGCGGCGCACGGCCAGTGGCCGACTCCCTGCCGGCGCCCGTTGCCGGGTGCCTGACCGGCTGCCTCCGGCGCCGCCATGGGCGGTGTCGGCGCGGCCTCAATGAATTAAGGGGAAAAGCCTTGCTGACACTGGAATTCATCTACGGCGCCAGCGGTTTTTGCGCCGTGCTGCTGTTTGTCTACCTGGGTTACGCGCTGATCCGTGCCGAGAAATTCTGATGACCGCACCCAACGCTACCCCGGCATTTTCATTCGCCCGTCCGGGCATTCTCGAGAAAGGAAACCAGCCATGTACGACCTGATCTTCGTGGGCCTGTCCCTGGGGTTCTTTGTACTGACGGCCCTGGTCATCGTCGCCATGGGCAAGATTTGAACGGAGCATCGACATGTTGAGTACTGTGCTGGAATACGCGGTGATCCTCGGGGTAATGACCGGGCTCGCCGTACTCATGGGCAAATGGCTGGCCCGGGTCTTCAGCGGCCGCGGTCACGCCTTGCCCGAGCGGGCCACCTACCGCCTGCTGGGGATCGACCCCGGCGAAACCATGGGCTGGGCCCGCTATGGCTCGGCGCTGTTGCTGTCCAACGCGGCGATGATGCTCCTGGGCTACCTGGTGCTGCGCCTGCAAAGCGTCATGCCCCTCAACCCCCTGGGGCTGGCAGCGCAGACCCCGGACCTGGCGTTCAACACCGCCGCGTCCTTTATCACCAACACCAACTGGCAGGCGTACTCCGGGGAAAGCAGCCTGTCGAACTTCAGCCAGATGGCGGTGATCACCTTCCTGATGTTCGTCGGCGCCACCGCCGGTGTTGTCGCCGCGGCCGGTTTCATTCGCGGCCTGAGCCGTTCCAGCTCGGCGGATATCGGCAACTACTGGGTCGACTTCACCCGCACCCTGTACCGGGTGATGCTGCCTTTGTGCCTGGTCATGGCCCTGGTCTATGTCTGGCAGGGCATGCCCCAGACCCTCAACTCCCAGGCCCTGGCCACCACCCTGGAAGGCGCCCAGCAGCAGTTGATCGTCGGCGCCGTGGCCAGCTTCGAGTCGATCAAGCACATCGGCACCAACGGTGGCGGCTTCTTCAGCATGAACGCCGCCCACCCGTTCGAGAACCCGACCCCGCTGACCAACGTCCTGCACATCCTCAGCATGTTGCTGATCCCTTCGGCGCTGACCTACGCCTTCGGCAGCATGCTGCTGCGGCGGCGTCAGGGCTGGGTGTTCTTCGGCACCTTCCTGGTGATGTTCGTCGGCTTCCTGGCCATCGTCTTCACCGCGGAGCAGGGCGGCAATCCGCTGCTGACCCAGGTCGGTGTCGACCAGCAACTGTCGGCGACCCAGAGCGGCGGCAACATGGAAGGCAAGGAGCTGCGCTTCGGCATCGCCGACACCGCGCTGTTCGTCACCACCACCACCGGCGCCACCACCGGTTCGGTGAACGCCATGCACGACTCGCTGACCCCCATGGGCGGCTTCGTGCCCCTGGCGCAGATGATGCTCAACTGCGTGTTCGGCGGTGACGGCGTGGGCTTTATCAACCTGATCCAGTACGCCCTGCTGACGGTGTTCCTGGTGGGCATGATGATCGGCCGCAGCCCGGAATTCCTCGGCAAGAAGATCGAGGCCCGGGAGATCAAGCTGGTGATGCTCTCGGTGCTCGCGCACCCGATCTGCATCTTGGGTTTCACCGCCCTGGCAGCGTTGTGGCCGGACACCCTGAACAGCCTCAACAACCTTGGCCCCCATGGTTTCAGCGAGGTGCTCTACGCCTACGCCTCGGGCACCGCCAACAACGGTTCGGCATTTGCCGGGCTCAACGCCAACACGCCGTTCTTCAACACCACCATCGGCCTGGCGATGCTCATGGGGCGCTTCTTCACCATGCTGCCGATGCTGGCCGTGGCCGGTTCCCTGGCGGCGAAAAAGAACATCCCGGCCGGTGCCGGCACCATTCCCACCGCCACGCCGCTGTTCATGTTCCTGGTGGTGTTCGTGGTGCTGGTGGTCGGTGGCCTGACTTTCCTGCCGGCCCTCGCGCTCGGCCCGCTGGTGGAGCAACTGCAGTTGCTGGCCGGCCAGACCTACAAGTAAGGGGTTGTGATGACTACGCAAATGCAAACCCAAGGCACCACTGTGGTGCTGTTCAAGGGCCTGTTGCGCCCGGTGCTGGTGGCGGCAGTGTTCTTCATGCTGCTGACCGGGCTGGCCTATCCGCTGGCGACCACGGTGCTGGCCAACCTGCTGTTCCCGTTCCAGGCCCAGGGCAGCCTGGTGCAGCGTGACGGCCTGGTGGTGGGCTCAAAGCTGATCGGCCAGTCCTTCAGTCGCCCGGAGTATTTCCAGGGTCGCCCGAGCATGACCCTGGGCAGCGATCCGCTGGACCCGAGCAAGAGCGTGCCCCAGCCCTACAACGCCGGGGCCAGTGGTGCCAGCAACCTGGGCCCCACCAGCCAGAAGCTGGTGGACAGCGTGACCGCGCGGGTCAGCGCCTACCGCCAGCTCAACGGCCTGGCGGCGGACATTCCGGTGCCGGTGGACGCGGTGACCGCTTCGGCTTCCGGCCTGGACCCGCACATCTCCCTGGCCAACGCCCAACTGCAACTGAACCGGGTGGCCCGCCTGCGCAACCTGCCGCTGGCCGAGCTGCAGGCGCTGCTGCAGGCCCACAGCGAAAGCCGCACCTTCGGCCTGCTGGGCGAGCCCCGGGTCAATGTGCTGCAACTCAATCTCGCGCTGGATGCCCTGGCACCCGTGCCTGCCTCGCCCCTTGCGGTCAGTGAGTAAGAGATACCGATCATGAGTAAGAACCCTCGTATAGCGTTGTTCGACCGTGGGCTGCTGTCCACGGCGTGCCTGGATGCGGTGAAGAAGCTGCTGCCCCAGGCGCAGTGGAAGAACCCGGTGATGTTCGTGGTCTACCTGGGCAGCATCCTCACCACCCTGCTGTGGTTCCAGTCCCTGGGCGGCGAGGGCGAGGCCTCCAGCGGCTTCATCCTCAGCATCACCCTGTGGCTGTGGTTCACCGTGCTGTTCGCCAACTTCGCCGAAGCCCTGGCCGAGGGCCGCAGCCGGGCCCAGGCCGCCAGCCTCAAGGGCATGAAGCGCCAGACCCTGGCCAAACTGTTGCAGCAGCCCAGGCATGGCGCCGCCTGGCTGCCGATGGCCGCCAGCGAGCTGCGCAAGGACATGGTGGTGCTGATCGAGGCCGGCGACCTGGTGCCTTTGGATGGCGAGGTCATCGAAGGCGTGGCCACGGTGGACGAGAGCGCCATTACCGGTGAATCGGCGCCGGTGATCCGCGAGGCCGGGGGCGACTTTTCCTCGGTCACCGGCGGCACCAAGGTGCTGTCCGACTGGCTGGTGGTGCGCATCAGCGTTAACCCCGGCGAGTCGTTCCTGGACCGCATGATCTCCATGGTGGAATCGGCCAAGCGCCAGAAAACCCCCAACGAGGTGGCCCTGACCATTCTCCTGGTGGGGCTGACCCTGCTGTTCCTGCTGGTGATCGTGACCCTGAGCCCGTACTCGATCTTCGCCGTGGCCATGAGCGGCACCGGCAGTGTGATCAGCGCCACGGTGATGGTGGCGTTGCTGGTGTGCCTGATCCCCACCACCATCGGCGGCCTGCTCTCGGCCATCGGCGTGGCGGGCATGAGCCGGATGATGTCGGCCAACGTCATCGCCACTTCCGGGCGCGCTGTGGAAGCCGCTGGTGACGTCGACGTGCTGCTGCTGGACAAGACCGGCACCATCACCCTGGGCAACCGTCAGGCCAGCGCCTTCCTGCCGGCCCCGGGAATCAAGGACAGCGAGCTGGCGGACGCCGCGCAACTGGCTTCCCTGGCCGACGAAACCCCGGAAGGCCGCAGCATCGTAGTGCTGGCCAAGCAGAAGTTCGACATCCGTGGCCGCGATATCGAGGCCCTGGGCGCCAGCTTCGTGCAGTTCAGCGCGCAGACCCGCATGAGTGGCGTCGACCTGCCGGAGGGGCGCAGCATCCGCAAGGGCGCGGCCGATGCCATTCGCCGGCACATCGAAGCCCTGGGGGGCAGCTTCCCGCCAGCCTTGCAGGCCAAGGTGGATGAAGTCTCGCGGCGCGGCAGCACGCCGCTGGTGGTCAGCGACGGCGCCCAGGCCCTGGGCGTGGTGGAACTCAAGGACGTGGTCAAGGGCGGGATGAAGGAGCGCTTTGCCGAACTGCGGCGCATGGGCATCAAGACCGTGATGATCACCGGCGACAACCGCCTGACCGCAGCGGCGATTGCCGTGGAGGCCGGGGTCGATGACTTCCTCGCCGAGGCCCGTCCCGAAGACAAGCTGCAACTGATCCGCGACTACCAGGCCAAGGGCAAGCTGGTGGCCATGACCGGCGACGGCACCAACGACGCCCCGGCCCTGGCCCAGGCCGACGTGGCCGTGGCGATGAACAGCGGCACCCAGGCGGCAAAGGAAGCCGGCAACATGGTCGACCTGGACAGCAACCCGACCAAGCTGATCGAGGTGGTGGAAGTCGGCAAGCAGATGCTCATGACCCGCGGCGCCCTGACCACCTTCAGCGTGGCCAACGACGTGGCCAAGTATTTTGCTATCGTACCGGCCGCGTTCGTCGCCACTTACCCGCAGTTGGCGGCGCTGAACGTGATGCACCTCAACAGCCCGAACTCGGCGATTCTCAGTGCGGTGATCTTCAACGCGCTGATCATCGTGTTCCTCATCCCCCTGGCGCTCAAGGGGGTGAAGTACCGATCCATCGGTGCGGCGGCCCTGCTTAACCGCAACCTGCTGATCTATGGCCTGGGCGGGGTGCTGGTGCCCTTTGCCGGGATCAAGCTGATCGACATGCTGCTGGCCGGGCTTGGCCTGGTCTGAGGCAAGGACTGACAATGCGGCGCTCCCCGGAGCGCCGCATTGTTCATTTAAGGAAGCTCATGACTGTGCTCGATGCGAGTTCCCCGCCCCGCGACGGGCGTCCCGACCCCGACGCGCTGCTGGAAAAGCTGCAGCAGGATGAACAGGCCGCCCAGCGCGGCAAGCTGCGGATCTATTTTGGTTCCAACGCCGGGGTCGGCAAGACCTGCGCCATGCTCACCGCCGCCCGCAGCGAAGTGGCCCTGGGCCGCGACGTGGTGGCCGGGGTGGTGGAAACCCATGGCCGGCGGGAAACCGCCGAGCTGCTGCAAGGCCTGGAAGTGCTGGAGCGTCACCGCCTGATGCACCGCGACTACGCCTTGCCCGAATTCGACCTGGACGCCGCCCTGGCGCGGCGTCCCGCGGTGCTGCTGGTGGACGAGCTGGCCCACAGCAACGTCCCCGGTTCGCGCCACCCCAAACGCTGGCAGGACGTGGAAGAACTGCTGCGGGCCGGGATCGATGTCTGGACCACCCTCAACGTCCAGCACCTGGAAAGCCTCAACGACATCGTCAGCGGCATCATCGGCATCCGCGTGCGCGAGACGGTGCCCGATCACCTGTTCGACGAAGCCCACGAAGTGCTGGTGATCGACCTGCCGCCGGATGACCTGCTGCGCCGCCTCAAGGACGGCAAGGTCTACATGGGGCCCCAGGCCGAGCGGGCTTCACGGCATTTCTTTCGCAAGGGCAACCTGTTGGCCCTGCGCGAACTGACCCTGCGCCGCACCGCCGACCGGGTCGATGCGCAGATGCGCGACTACCGCCGCGAACGCTCGATCAATGCCCTGTGGCCGGCCCGCGAGCGCCTGCTGGTGGGGGTGGCCGGTGATCCGGCGGACGAACGCCTGGTGCGTGAGGCCGCGCGCCTGGCGCAGAAGCTCGAAGCCGACTGGATGGTGGTGCACGTGGCCTCGGCGCAGCGCCGCGGCCACGGCTCCAGCCGTTATGCGGCGGCGATGAAGACCCTGGCCCTGGCCGCCGAGTTCGGCGCCGAAACCGCGACGCTGCCCGGCCTGGACGTGGCCGAGGCGCTGGTGGCCTGTGCCCGCGAGCACAATGCCAATCGCCTGGTGCTGGGCCATTACCCGCGCAAGGTCTGGCAGTTCTGGCACCAGTCGGTGAGCGACCGGATCAGCCGCCAGCATCCGGAGATCGATCAGATCGTGATCGCCAACGGCCCCTTGAGCCGACGCCCGGTGCCTGCGGACAAGCCCGAGGCCGGGCTGCCACCGAGCCGCGCGCCGGCCTACCTGTGGGCCAGCCTTGCCTGTTTTGCCGCCACCGCGGTGGCGGCGCTGCTGCTCCAGGTGTTCGACCCGGCCAACGTGGTCATGCTGTTCCTGCTCACCGTGGTGCTGGTGGCGCTGCGCTTTGGGCGCGGCCCGGGCGTCTGGGCGGCGATGCTGGCGGTGTTGTGCTTCGACTTCTTCTTCGTCCAGCCGGTGTGGTCGTTCACGGTCAACGACACCCAGTACTTCTTCACCTTCGCCCTGATGCTCGGCATTGCCCTGATCACCGGCCAGCTCACCGCGCGCCTGCGCCATCAGGCGCGCACCGCTGCCGAGGGCGAGCGCCGCGCCACTTCCCTGGCCGGGCTGGCCCGGGAGTTGTCGGCGGCGCTGACCGAGGAGCAGATCTGCGCCGTGGCCCTGCGCACCTTCAGCGGGGTGTTCGAGGCCCGGGTCGGGCTGGCGCTGCCGGACGCTGACAATCGCGTGCGCGCCCTGAGCGCCAATGTCCTGACCATCGACGAAAGCATCGCCCAGTGGGCCTATGACCACGCCCAGCCGGCGGGGCGCGGCACCGACACCCTGGCAGCCGCCAAGGGCTGCTACCTGCCGCTCAAGGCGCCGATGCGGGTGCGCGGGGTGCTGGTGCTGGAACTGGCGGATGCCGAACGCCTGGCCGAACCGGAGGAGCGGCGCCTGCTGGAGGCGTGCATGAGCCAGCTGGCGATTGCCCTGGAGCGCGTGCATTACGTCGAAGTGGCCCAGAGCACCGTGGTGCAGATGGAGGGCGAGCGCATGCGCAACACGTTGCTGGCGGCGATCTCCCACGACCTGCGCACGCCCCTGACCACCATCATCGGCGCCGCCGACGCCGCCTTGCCCCACGCCACCGAGGGCCCGCTCAAGCCCCTGCTGGCGGGTATCCACGATCAGGCCTCGTCCATGCAGCGCCTGATCGAGAACCTGCTGGACATGGCGCGCATGCAGGAGCGTGGCGTGCGCCTCAAGCGCCAGTGGAACTCCCTGGAGGAAATTGTCGGCAGCGCCCTGCGCCAGTTGCGCGAGCCGTTGGCCAAGCATCAGTTGCGGGTCGTCATGGCGCCGCAGTTGCCCCTGGTGGAAGTGGACGCGCTGCTGCTGGAACGGGTGCTGGTGAACCTGCTGGACAACGCCGCCAAGTACACTCCGGCCGGCACCCTGGTGCAGATCAGTGCCCGTCAGGTCGACCAGCAGATCATTTTGCAGGTCAGCGATTCCGGCCCCGGCTGCCCCAAGGGCAGTTCCCCGGACAGCCTGTTCGAAGCCTTCAGCCGCGGCCAGCAGGAGTCCGCCGTGGCCGGCATCGGCCTGGGCCTGGCCCTGGCCAAACGCATCGTCGAAGCCCATGGCGGGCGGATCGAGGCCCAGCCTCACGCCGACGCCGGGCTGAGTTTTGTCATCACCTTGCCGGCGGGACAACCGCCTTCCCTGGAAGCCCTATGAGCAGCCCACGCATCCTGATCGTCGAGGACGAAGCCAATATCCGCCGCTTTGTCGGCATTGCCCTGGAGGACGAAGGCTTCCAGGTGTTCGAGGCCGACAGCGTCAAGCGCGCGCTGATCCATGCCGCCAGCCGTCAGCCGGACCTGGTGATCGTCGACCTGGGCCTGCCGGACGGCGACGGTAAGCAACTGATCAGCGAGCTGCGCGGCTGGCTGGCGGTGCCGATCCTGGTGCTTTCGGCCCGGGATCGGGAAGACGAGAAAGTCGCCGCCCTGGACGCCGGGGCCGACGACTACCTGGTCAAGCCGTTCGGCGTGCCGGAGCTGCTGGCGCGGATTCGCGCGCAGTTGCGCCGTCATGGCCAGAGCGGCGCGGCAGCGGCCACCAGCAAGGTGAACTTCGGGGTGATCGAGGTCGACCTGGCGACCCATGAAGTGCGCCGTGAAGGGCAGTTGGTGCACCTGACGCCAATCGAATACCGCCTGCTCTGTGCGCTGATCCGCGGCCAGAGCCGGGTCCTGACCCATCGCCAGCTGCTGCTGGAGGTCTGGGGCCTGGATTACGTCGACCGCGCCCATTACCTGCGGGTGCACATGGCCCATCTACGGCAGAAGCTGGAGGCCGATCCGGCGCAGCCCCAGCATCTGATCACCGAGTTGCAGGTGGGTTATCGCCTGGTGGGGCTCTGATCCCGGCGCGTGGCGCCGCTCAGGGATTTCTCGCCGCGGCGCCGCTCATGCACAAAGTCGATGTACAGGGTGATGCAGCCGAAGGTGGCGATGCCGAACAGCAGAAAAAGGCCGATCTGGATGTTGCTCATGGGGAAGGTCCTGTGGGCAAGACGCGGCACGACCGGCTCGACAGGGCCGGCCAGCAGGCGTCGGGGAGCTGATAGATAATCCCTGGGCGGCCTGCTTGCCAGGGTTTATATGAAAGCTTTACGGCGTCCCCGATGATCCCTATGCCCTGCATACGCCAGGCTCGGCGCGGCGCCACTCTTGCTAGAATCCGCCACCCTTCACCGACTTCAGGTTGCCGCCCCATGACCGCTTCGAACCCGCTGATCCGCACCGTACTGCCCACCGACCTGGACCGTTGCTTCGCCATCGAAACCCTGGCCTACGAAGGCGACGAAGCCGCGACCCGGGAAAAGATCGCCACCCGCATCGCCACCTGGCCCGAGGGTTTTATCGTCGCCGAGGTGGACGGCGTGGTGGCCGGCTTCATCAACGCCGGCGCCACCTTCGAGGTGCAGATGGCCGATGAAGCCTTCAAGGAACTGATCGGCCACGACCCGGCCGGTTCCGAAGTGGTGATCATGTCGGTGGTGGTGCACCCGGACTTCCAGGGCCTGGGCCTGTCCCGGCAATTGCTGAACGCCTTCATCGCGCGCATGGGCCAGATGGGCAAGGCGCGTATCCACCTGATGTGCAAGGAACGCCACGTGGCGTTGTACCAGCGCTTCGGTTTTGTCTACGTCAAGGCTTCGGCGTCGGACCACGGCGGCATGGCCTGGCATGAGATGGTGCTGAGTCTTGCGCGCTGATGCAGTGAAACCGTCGGTTTGATGAAGAGAAACGCCGCGGATCTGGATCGTTCCTGGCCCACTCGGGTCACTCAGAACGCCAGCACCATCCGCCGCTCATAGCCGACCCGGCCCTTGCAGGCCTCGCCGTTCTCCACCCAGCCCAGCTTGCGGTACAGCCTGAGGGCTGGCTGGTTGTCGCCGTCCACCGCCAGGTTCAAGCCCTTGAGCCCGGGCCACTGTTGGCGCGCGGCGGCGGGAATGGCTTGCAGGCAGGCCTGGCCGAAGCCTTGACCCTGGAACCGCTGGTCCACTTGCAGGGCGTGCAGGCTGGCGCTGTCGGCGTCGGCCCAGGCCGGCAGGCAGGGCGGGCGCTTGAGCAGCACAAAGGCCACCGGCCGCTCGTCGCTGAGCAGGGCAAAGCCCTTGATCGCCCCCTGGGGCGCATTGACCAGGGAGTGCAGCGCGCCATGAATGTCCCCGCTAAACGCCTTCTGTCCGGGCCGCACTTCAAGCTCCAGCAAGCGCGCATGCTGGTGGCTGTCGAGCTGTTCATAAGGCACGAGGCGTGTGGTCACGGGCAGGGCGATCCGGTCGGGAGGAGGGGGCGGATTCTAGCGATTTTGTGCAACGGGTAAATTTTTTTCTGTGGCTTGTCGATTGCGCGAATGGCCAGGCGACTAAGGGTGAACCGAACAGCCAGGGCCCGGTGTGCCGGGGCTGTTCACCGCGGTTGATTTCACTCACGAGGAGTTTGGCCATGCTCAATCCATCCAACGAAGCGCAGGTGCGCAGCCTGATCGACCACTGGCAGCAAGCGGTGCTGGCCCGGGATATCGAGCGCATCGTCAGCTATTACGCCGATGACATCACCTCCTTCGATGCGGTCGGGGCCTTGCAGTTCAAGGGCAAGGCCGCCTATCGCGCGCACTGGGAGGCGTGCATGCAGGTTTGCCCCGGCCCGGGCATTTTCGAGTTCCACCAACTGCAGGTGCGGGCCGACGAAGACTTGGCCTTCGCCCACTGGCTGGCCCATTGCGGCGGCACCGACGCCGAGGGCGTGACCAAGGCCTGCTGGATGCGCGTCAGCGCCGCCTATCAACGTCGCGACGGCCAGTGGCAGGTGGTGCATGAGCACTGGTCGGCGCCGTTCGACATGCTCACCGGGACCACCCGGTTCGACCTGCAACCCTGAACAGCGAGCGGTTCGCCAAAGTGCAAAACAGCGACCATAGTTGCTCAGCCCGAGTCCGGAGGTGCCCATGAAATACCTATGCCTGGTCTACAGCGACGAGCGCTTGCTGCACAGCCTGCCCGACAGTCCCGAGGACGCCGAGTGCCTGGCCTATGCCGAGTCGGTGCAGGGCAGTGGGCGGATGCTCGCCGCCGAGGCGCTGCAATCGGTGCAGTGCGCCACCACGGTGCGCATGCGCGGCGGCAAGCTGTCGATCACCGACGGCCCGTTCGCCGAAACCAAGGAACAGCTGGCCGGTTTCTACCTGATCGAGGCCCGGGACCTGAATGAAGCGATCCAGGTCGCCGGGCATATTCCGGCCGCCCGGGTCGGCAGCGTCGAAGTGCGTCCGGTACGTGAATTGAAGCCCTGAACACCCCCTGAACAGGAGTTTTTCGATGACATTCCCAACCGCGGGCCGCAGGTCCGCCGAGCATGAATTGTCGATCAGCCGCTTGATCGACGCACCGCGCAATACGGTATTTCGCGCCTGGACCGAGCCGGCCTTGCTGGTCCAGTGGTGGGGGCCCCATGGCATGACCACCCCGGAGTGCGAAATGGACCTGTGGGTCGGCGGCCAGTTTCGTACCCTGATGCGCGCTCCGGACGGCAGCGAGTACCCGACCATGGGGGTGTTCCTGGAGATCGACGCCCCGTCGCGGCTGGTGTTTACCGATGCCTACCTGCCGGGCTGGATTCCTTCGGGCAAGCCGTTCATGACGGCGCAAGTGACCTTCGAGGAGCAGGGCAACAAGACCCTCTACACCGCCCGTGCCATGCACTGGAGCGAAGCCGACCGCAAGGCTCACGAAGCCATGGGCTTTCATGACGGTTGGGGGCAGAGCCTGGAGCGCCTGGTGGCGCTGGTGACCCAGGGCCTGCCGGACTGATGGCCGAGCAAGACCGGGAGGCGCTGGCGGGGCTGGTGGCGCAGGTCTATCGCGAGCAGTCGCGGCGGATCCTCGCCACCCTGATCCGCCTGCTGGGGGATTTCGACCTGGCCGAGGAGGCGCTGCACGAGGCTTTCTTCGTGGCTGTCGAACGCTGGCAGGCCGATGGCGTGCCCGACAACCCCCGGGCCTGGCTGGTGTCGGTCGGCCGCTTCAAGGCGATTGACGCCCTGCGCCGACGAGCGCGCTTCGCGGCCTCCCAGGCGGCGCTGCTCAGCCAGTTGGAACAGCTCGAACAGGACGACTGGAGCGTCGAGGATGTGCAGGATGACCGCCTGCGGCTGATCTTCACCTGCTGCCACCCGGCATTGGCGGCGGATGCCCAGGTGCCATTGACCCTGCGCGAGATCTGCGACCTGAGCACCGAGGAAATCGCCCGGGCCTTCCTGGTCACCCCGGCCACCATCGCCCAGCGCATCGTGCGCGCCAAGGCGAAGATCCGCGACGCCGGGATTCCCTATCAGGTGCCGCAACTGAGTGAGTTGCCCGAGCGCCTGGAGAGCGTGCTGCGGGTGATCTACCTGGTATTCAACGAGGGTTACTCGGCCTCCATGGGCGCCGAGCTGACCCGAGACGAGCTGACCCGCGAAGCCATTCGCCTGGGCTACCTGTTGCTGGAGCTGTTGCCCGAGGCGGAGGTGATGGGCCTGCTGGCGCTGATGCTGTTGCACGAGTCACGGCGCACGGCGCGGATCTCTGCCACTGGCGAGTTGATCCTGCTGGACCAGCAGGACCGTTCGTTGTGGCAGCAGGACTTGATCGCGGACGGTTGCGCCCTGGTGGAGCGCGGCCTGCGCAGCGGGCACGCGGGGCCTTATTGCCTGCAGGCAGCGATTGCCGCGGTGCATGCCGAAGCCGCGAGTGCGGAACAGACCGATTGGGCGCAGATCGTCGGTCTGTATGACATCCTGCTGCGTTTGCAGCCTTCGCCGGTGATCCGCCTCAACCGTGCCGTGGCCCTGGCCAAGCGCGATGGACCGGCTGCGGGGCTGGAGCAAGTGGAGGCCATCCTGCAGCGTGGCGACTTGCAGGATTACCACCTGGCCCATGCCGCGCGGGCCGATTTCTGCCGGCAACTGGGGCATATCGCCGCCGCGCGCGAGTCCTACCAGCACGCCTTGGCCCTGGCCCGGCAAGGCCCCGAGCGACGCTTTCTCGAACAGCGCCTGGCCGAGCTCGGCTCCCGCTAGAGGCTGGCGATTCAGGGCGCCTGGCGGGGGGCGGCCAGGAGCCGGTGAACGCGGTCATTGCAGCATCCGCGCCAGCAACCAGCTGCCCGCCGGACCCGGTGGGTGCAGGCGTGACCAGAGCGCGTCCACCGCCACGGTGCGTGGCCAGCCACGGACCTGCAGCTCCTGCAACCTGTCTGCGCCGAACCCTTCCACCAGCCAGCGCGGCAGGGGCGCCCAGCCAAAGCCGCCCTGGGCCATCTCCAGCAGCATCAGGTAGCTGGGGGCCGACCAGACCCGGCCCTGGCTCCGGCTCTCGTAAGGGTTGAGCACGGTCGCCAGGCGCAGTTCCCGGTGCTGGCGCAGGGCTTGTTCGTCGACCTGATCCCGCTCTGCCAGGGGATGGTTGCGCGACACGTAGAGCGACATTTCACCCCGTTCATCCAGGGTCTTGTGCTCCAGGTCCGCCGGGTAATCGTCCTGCTGCTCGGCAAAGGCGATGTGCGCCCGGCCGCTTTGCACCAGGGCGATCAGGTCTTCGCACTCGGCGATCAGGCATTCCAGCTCCAGGTCCGGATAACGCTGCTCGAAGGCGCTGAGGCAGCTTTCGAAACGATCCGACTGGTAGGTGTCGGACAGGGCAATGGTGAGTTTCGCCTCGACCCCTCGGGACAGTTGGCTGGCGGTCATTTCCAGGCGGCTGGTGGCGGCGAGAATCTCTTCGGCGCGCTGCAGCAGCACGTGCCCGGCCGGTGTCAGCCCGGGCTTGCGGCTGCTGCGATCGAACAGCTGGACATCCAGGTCGATCTCCAGGCTCGCCACCGCCGCGCTGATGGTGGACTGGCTCTTGCCCAGCTTGCGTGCGGCAGCGGAAAAGGAGCCCTGGGTGGCGGCCTGGACGAACGCCAGCAGCACTTCATGTGAGGCCATGAACTATCGCCTTGATCGATGGTTATTGATTATCAAGTATCGGCCTGCTCCTGGATGATCGCCAGCACCTTTACTTCAGGAGTACGGCAATGAGCCTGCCTAAATCCCTTACCGAACGTATTTTCCAGGCGGTCGCCTTTGAGCTGCTGGCGGTGTCGATCTGTACTCCGCTGCTGTCCTGGATCATGGACAAGCCCATGGTCGACATGGGCCTGGTGACCCTCGCCATCGGCCTTCTGGCCCTGGGCTGGAACGTGCTGTTCAACGGTCTGTTCGATCGTTTGCTCAAGCGTCTGGAGCTTGAACACACCGCCAGGACCCGGGTCCTGCATGCCTTGCTGTTCGAAGGCGGGCTGGTGGCCTTCTGTGTGCCGCTGATTGCCTGGTGGCTGGATATCAGCCTGTTGCAGGCCTTGCTCCTCGACATCGGCGTGTTGTTGTTCTTCCTGCCCTACACCTACCTCTACCACTGGGCCTACGACGTGCTGCGGGGCAAGTGGCTGCAAACGCGCCTGGCCCATTGAACGGGAGGGCGTCCCGGGATTGACCGCCTTCGGTGGCGGGCGGCGAAAATCTCCGGGGCGCCTATCATGGCGTAGACACCGGCGGCGACGCAGCAGACAAAACTGGACACTGTCCTGATGTTTTTCTGAAAATATGCGCCAGCAGGTTCGAGTCACTGAACCTGCCGCCCTCCCGACTATCTGAAGACCATGACTATTTCCCGCAACTGGATCATCTGCGAGCACTGCGATTCGCTGTACGAATCGGTGCCGCTCGGCAAGGGCCAGGCCGCCCAGTGCTCGCGCTGCGGCGCGCTGCTGGCCCGCGCCCGTCACCTGAGCGTGCAGCAGCTGTTCGCCCTGTCGATCACCGCCGGGGTGTTATTCGTCTTCGCCAACCTGTTTCCGGTGATCAAGATCAGCCTCGAAGGCCTGAGCAACGAGGCGACCCTCTGGCAATCGGTCGAGGCCCTGGCTCAGGGGCGCATCAGCCTGATCGCGGCGATCACCGGCCTGACCATCATTCTCGCGCCGTGCCTGCAGATCATCCTGCTGTGCTGGGTGCTGGGCTTTGCCAACGTCGGCCGTGCGGCGCCGGGCTTCAAGGCCTGCATGCGGGCCCTGGAGCACCTGCGCCCCTGGAGCATGCTCGAGGTGTGCCTGCTGGGCATCCTGGTGGCCATCGTCAAGCTGGCGGGGATGCTCGATGTGCATCCGGGGATGGGCCTGTGGGCCCTGGCGATGCTCACGGTGCTGATCATCCTGATCTCCGGCAAGGACATCCGCTACCTCTGGGATGACCTGGAGGGCCGCTACTGATGAGTGCGCCGCCCTACGCCCGGGATTACCAACTGATGCTGTGCCACACCTGCGGCCAGGTCTGCCAGGACTTCGAACACCGCTGCCCGCGCTGCGATGCCGTGGTGCATGCGCGCAAGCCCAACAGCCTGGCGCGTACCTGGGCCTTTCTGCTGGCCAGTCTGATCTTCTACATCCCGGCCAACCTGCTGCCGGTGATGCACACCAGCATCTTTGGCAGCGCCAGTGAAAACACCATCATGAGCGGCGTGGTGGAGTTCTGGAAACACGGCTCCTGGGACATTGCCCTGCTGATCTTCATTGCCAGCGTGGTGGTGCCCTGCAGCAAGTTCTTTGTCCTTGGCACCCTGTTGGTGACCTGCCAGCGCCGCAGCCTCTGGGCCCAGCGCGAGCGCGCCAAGCTGTACCGCTTCATCGAGCTGATCGGCTACTGGTCGATGCTCGACGTGCTGGTGGTGGCCCTGGTGGCGGCCCTGGTGCAGTTTCGTGCCCTGAGCTCCATCGATCCGCGCATGGGCATTCTGTTTTTTGGTTTGGTGGTGGTGCTGACGATGTTGGCCGCCATGAGTTTCGATCCCCGGCTTATCTGGGACGCAGAGGTTGAAGATGTCTGAGCATCCAGGTTCCAACGCAGCAAATCCTCGGCCCGCGCCTGGTGCTCCGGCGCTGCGCACGCGGCGCTTCAATGTCTCGCTGGTGTGGCTGGTGCCGATCGTCGCGGCCCTGGTGGGGTTGTCGATGGTGGTGCACAAGTCGCTGTCGGCGGGGCCGGAAATCACCATCAGCTTCCAGACCGCCGAAGGCCTGGAGGCCAACAAGACCCAGGTCAAGTACAAGAACGTGGTGATCGGCAAGGTGACCTCCATCGCCTTGAGCGACGACCGCAAGAAGGTGCTGGCCAAGGTCGAGCTGGATCAGTCCGCCGAGCCCTTTACCGCCGACGACTCGATGTTCTGGGTGGTGCGCCCTCGGATCGGCGCCAACGGCGTTTCCGGGGTCGACACTCTGCTCTCCGGAGCCTTTATCGGCGCCGACGCCGGCCGCTCGGAAAAGCGCAAGGACAGCTTCAAGGGCCTGGAGACCCCGCCGCCCATCACCTATGGGCAGAAGGGCAAGCGCTTCACCCTGCACACCGATGACCTGGGCTCGCTGGATATCGGTTCGCCGGTCTACTACCGGCGCATCGAAGTGGGGCAGGTGGTGTCCTACCAGTTGGCCAACAGCGGCAAGGGCGTGGACGTGAAGATCTTCGTCAACGCGCCCAACGACAAGTACGTCACCACCGACACCCGCTTCTGGAACGCCAGCGGCGTCGACGTGACCCTCGGCGCCAACGGCCTGAAGGTCAACACCGAGTCGGTGTCGTCGATCCTCGCCGGCGGCATTGCCTTCGTCGAACCCAAGTACAGCCCCAATGCCCAGCCGGCCGAAGAGAACGCCGAGTACACCCTGTTCGGCGACCAGGACACCGCCCTGGCCCCGCCGGACGGCGCGCCCTATTACATCCGCATGCGCTTCGACCAGGCCCTGCGCGGCCTGTCGCTCAATGCCCCGGTGGAGTTCCTCGGGGTGAACATCGGCAAGGTGGTGTCCATGGACCTGGACTACGACGAACAGCGCAAGTATTTCCCGACCCTGGTCGGCGCGGTGATCTATCCCGAGCGCCTGGGCAAGGCCCACGAAAAACTGGTGAAGCAGACCGGCGGCGAAGACGACGCGCGCTCGGCCAAGCTGATCGGCACCTTCGTCAAGAACGGCCTGCGGGCCCAGCCCCGCAGCGGCAACCTGCTGACCGGGCAGCTGTACATCTCCCTGGACTTTGTCGCCAACGCCAAGCCGGTGGCCTACGACGCGGCGGCGCGGCCGCTGGAGATCCCCACCATCCCGGGCAGCATGGACAAGTTGCAGGAGCAGTTGCAGGCCGTGGTCGACAAGATCAGCAAGCTGCCGATCGACTCGATTGCCGCCAACCTCGATGGCAGCCTCGCGCAGATGCAGAAGACCCTCAAGCAGGTCAATGGCGAGGTGCTGCCGCAGATGCGCGACACCCTGGAGCAATCGAAGAAGACGCTGGCCAGCGCCAACGAGAGCTTCTCCGAGGACTCGCCGCAGCGCCAGAAACTCAGCCAGGCCATGGAAGAAGTGCAGCGCACCGCGCGTTCGGTACGGGTGCTCAGCGACTTCCTCGGGCGTCATCCGGAAGCGCTGATCCGCGGGCGCCTCAAAGACAACCAACCGGATGCCTACCAGTCGCCATCCTCCTCTGTTCGCGAATCCGTACCGGAAGCCCAGCCATGAAAACCCGTGCCCTGTTGCTCTGCCTGACCCTGGGGCTGGCCGCCTGCAGTTCCGCGCCCACCCGTTACTACACCTTGCTGCCGCCAGTCGCCGAAGGCAGCGGCGCGGCCCGCGCTGACGGGCCGCAGTTCGAAATGTCCACGGTGCGCATTCCGGTGCAGGTGGACCAGCCGCAACTGGTGGTACGCCAGGACAGCGGCAGCCTGGCGATCCTCGAAACCCAGCGCTGGAGCGCACCGCTGGTGGACGAATTCCACGATGCCCTGGCCAGCCAGATGGAGCAGAAACTCGGCACCCGCAACCTAGAAGGGCTGCCCAAGCAGCCCGGGCGTCCGGTGCTGTCATTGCAGACCGATGTGCGGCGTTTCGAATCCTTGCCCGGTCGCTATGCGCTGATCGATGTGGTCTGGAGCCTGCGCCTGCGGGGCGAGGGCGGCCCGGCCCGCAGCCTGACCTGCAGCAGCCAGATCCGTCAGCCGGCGGGTATCGAACTGAACAGCCTGGTGCAGGCCCACCAGCAGGCCATCGCCCAGCTGGCCGGGCAGATCGCCGCCGCAGCGCAGCGCTGGACCTGTCCCTGAATCAGCCCTGTCGCCGCTGCCGCAGGCTGTGAACGGCTTGGGCGGTATTCCGACGCGGCAGAGGCCAGGATGCTGAGGCCGCTGCGGGTTTGGCGGGCGATCGCCAGGCAAGGCCCTGTGGGCCTTTTCGCAGCCTCGCCGGGGCTCGGCAGCGGCTACAAACCCTGTGTAGTCGCTGCCGCAGGCTGTGAACGGCTTGGGCGGCATTCCGATGCAGCAGAGGCCAGGATTTTGAGGCCGCTGTGGGTTTGGCGGGTGATCGTCAGGCAAGGCCCTGTGGGCCTTTTCGCAGCCTCGCCGGGGCTCGGCAGCGGCTACAAACCCTGTGTCGCCGCTGCCGCAGGCTGTGAACGGCTTGGGCGGTATTCCGATGCAGCAGAGGCCAGGATTTTGAGGCCGCTGCGGGTTTGGCGGGCGATCGCCAGGCAAGCCCTGTGGGCCCACGAGGGGCTCAGCGTCGTGCCAGGTGTTGCTGGGGCGCGAGGAAGGCGTCGTGGAAGTAGGCACGCAAGGCCTGCATCGCCGGGGTGAAGGTGCGTTCGCGATGCCAGGCCAGCCCCACGCTCATCGGCGTGACCGCGTCGCTCAGGCTCAGGGTCTCGATGCGCTTGCCCTCCAGGGACCAGGGCCGGTGCACCAGGTCCGAAAGAATCGCCACGCCGCTGCCGTTGGCCACCATGCTGCGCACCGCCTCCACCGAGCTGGTGCGCACCCGCACGTTGGGCTGCTGGCCGGCCTGTTCCCAATAGCGCATGGCGCTCTGTTCGGCTTCGTCGACGGTGAGCAGGATGAACGGCTCCTGGGCCACGTCCGCCAGGCTGATGCTGGTGCGTTCGCACAGCGGATGGTGGGCCGGCAGCCATAGCCGGCGCTCGGAGTTGAACAGGGTCTGCGAGACGATGTCCGGGTGGGTCAGGTTGGCGGTGAGCACCACCGCCATGTCGAAGCGGCCTTCCAGCAAGCCTTGTTCGATGGCCTGGCGTTCCTGTTCATGCAGCTCGATGGTGACGTCCGGGTGCCAGTGCTCCAGGCGCTGCAGGTGGTGCGGCAGGAAGTAGCCGATCACCGTGTAGCTGGCCGCCAGGTGCAGCACGCCGCTGGCCCGGTAGTCCGGCAACGGGCTGTTCAGGGCATCCTCGACGCTGCGCAGAATCACGTAGGCGCGGTTGAGAAAGTGCCGCCCGGCATCGGTCAGGTTCATGCCCTGGGCCGAGCGCACGAACAACTGCACGGCGAGCATGGCCTCCAGTTCCTTGATCGCCGTGGTCACCGCCGACTGCGAAATGTTCAAGTGAATCGCCGCCTGGGAGATCTGTCCGATCTCGGCGGTGGCCACGAAATAGCGCACCTGGCGCAAGGTCAACGACATGGCCCATTCCCCTCTTGTCCTGTAGGAGCCGGCTTGCCGGCCAAGGCCATCGAGCGAACGCCGATGCCATCACCTACAGCGCTGCTCGATAGCTTTATCTGTTTTTCAGAAGAAGCTCTATCTGATAATAGATCTTCCCAAGGGGTCAAGGCCGCTCTAATTTCTGTTGCACGAAGTCACAAGAGTTGGAGCAACAGTGATGCAGGCAGTGGATTTCAATTCGGACATGGGCGAGAGCTTCGGCCCCTGGACCATCGGCGATGGCGTCGACAACGAACTGATGGGCTTCATCAGTTCGGCCAACATCGCCACCGGCTTCCATGCCGGCGACCCCGGCACCATGCGCCGCACCATCGAGCAGGCCAAGCGCCAGGGGGTGGCCATCGGCGCTCACCCGGGGTTTCGCGACCTGGTGGGTTTCGGTCGCCGGCACATCAATGCCCCGGCCCAGGAGCTGGTGGACGACATGCTCTATCAGCTCGGCGCCCTGCGTGAGCTGGCCCGGGTGCAAGGCGTGAAGCTGCAACACATCAAGCCCCACGGCGCGCTCTACATGCATCTGGCCCGGGACGAGGAGGCGGCGCGGCTGCTGGTGGAAAACCTGCGCAAACTGGAGCCCGAGCTGCTGCTGTATTGCATGCCCAACTCGGTGATCTGGCACGTGGCCCGGGAACTGGGGCAGCCGGTGATCCGCGAGTTCTACGCCGACCGCGACTACGACCTCAGCGGCTCCATCGTGTTTACCCGCAATGTCCGTGCCCTGGACCCGACCGCGGTGGCGGCCAAGGTGCTGCGCGCCTGCCAGACCGGCCTGGTGCGCACCGTCGAAGGCGAGGAGTTGTTCCTCGAGTTCGATTCCATCTGCCTGCACAGCGACACCCCGGGCGCCCTGGATTTGGTCGAGGCCACCCGCACCGCGCTGGACCAGGCCGGCATCGAGGTGCGCGCACCGCGCTGAGCGCATCCAGAGCCAGCCATCGACAAGAAGCACCGCGCACAGATGCGGGCCTCACCCGGGTTTTGAATTTTTGCCTGCCTTTCTACAACTATTCCAAAAGGAACAGACATGGCCGAACACAGTGTTATCACCCCCTTGCCGGGCACCTTCTATCGCAAGGCCACCCCTGAATCGGCGCCTTTCGTCGAGGTCGGCGACCTCGTCAGCGCCGATACCGTGATCGGCCTGATCGAAGTCATGAAGCAGTTTTCCGAACTGACCGCCGGGAGCGCGGGCCAGGTCAGCGCCTTTGCGGTGCAGGACGGTGATCCGGTGGAACCGGGTCAGGTCGTCGCGACGCTCAAGCAGTGAGGGCCGGGGCATGACTCAAGCAATCAAGAAATTGCTGGTGGCCAACCGTGGCGAGATCGCCGTGCGCATCATTGGCGCGGCCAAGGCCCTGGGCATTCCCACGGTTGCCGCGTGCAGCGAGGCGGATGCCGACTCCATGGCCGCGCGCCTGGCCGATGAAGTGCAGATCATCGGCCCGGCCCGGGCCGACAAGAGCTACCTGAATATCCAGGCCCTGCTCGCGGCCTTGCAGGCCAGCGGTGCCAACGCGGTGCACCCGGGCTATGGCTTTCTTTCCGAGAACGCCGGTTTCGCCGAGGCAGTGGTCGAGGCCGGGGCGATTTTCGTCGGGCCCAGCGCCGAAACCATCCGCCGCATGGGGGACAAGGCCGAAGCCCGGCGCACCGCCCAGGCGGCCGGGGTGCCGGTGGTACCCGGTTCACCGGACGAGCTCTTTGACCTGGAGGCCGCGCTCAAGGCCGCTGACAGCGTGGGCTTCCCGCTGTTGATCAAGGCCAGTGCCGGTGGTGGCGGGCGCGGGATCCGCCTGGCCCAGGACGCTGCGCAATTGGCCGAGGAATTCCCGCGGGCGCAACGCGAAGCCCAGACCGCGTTCGGCAACGGCGCGGTGTACCTGGAGCGTTTCATCGGCCGTGCGCGGCATATCGAGGTCCAGGTTCTGGGCGATGGCCAGCACGCGGTGCACCTGTTCGAGCGCGAGTGCTCACTGCAACGGCGGCGGCAGAAGATCTTCGAGGAAGCGCCGTCGCCGGTGCTCAGCGCCGCGCAGCGTGAGCAGTTGTGCAGCAGCGCCGTGCGCCTGACCCAAGCCTTGGGCTATCAGGGCGCTGGCACCCTGGAATACCTGTATGACGACAGCACCGGCGAGTTCTTCTTTATCGAAATGAACACGCGGATCCAGGTCGAGCACCCGATCAGCGAGCTGATCACCGGCATCGACCTGGTCCAGGCCATGTTGCGCATTGCCGGGGGCGAGCCCCTGGGGTTGCGCCAGAGCGATATCCAGCTCAATGGCGCGGCCTTGCAGATGCGCCTGAACGCCGAAGACCCGGCGCGGGATTTCTTCCCCAGCCCGGGTCGGGTCGAGCAACTGGTCTGGCCGCAGGGGCCGGGAGTGCGGGTCGATAGCCACCTGTACCCGGGCTATGCTGTGCCGCCGTACTACGACTCGCTGCTGGCCAAGCTGATCGTCCACGGAGCCGATCGCGACCAGGCCCTGGCCCGGGCGCGTCTGGCCGTGGAGCAGACCACCCTGAGCGGCATGGCCAGTACCTTGTCGCTGCACCGTGAACTGCTGGCCGAACCCTGGTTGCAGCAGGCCGACTTTCACACCGGAACCCTGGAAACCTGGCTGGCCACGCGCCGCGCCGGAGGTGTCGCATGAGCCAGCCGATCCGCTACAGCTTTGGTGCCGACGAGCACCTGTTCGCCGAAGTCAGCGACAGCATGTCCCTGGAAGCCTTCTTCAAGGGCATGGCGGTGACCCGCGCCGTGGAGCGCCTGGAATTGGACGGGGTGCTGGATGTGTGCCTGGCCAATGCCTCGTTCCAGATCCGTTTCGACCCGGACCGCATCGCTCCGCAAGCCCTGCTGGAAGCGGTGCAGCAGGCCGAGGCCGGAGCGGTGGCCGAGCGCAGCCTGCACACGCGGATCATCGAGATCCCGGTGCTGTACAACGACCCCTGGACCCATGAAACCCTGATGCGCTTTCGCGACCGGCACCAGGACCCCAGCGCCACCGATCTTGAGTACGCGGCGCGGATCAACGGCCTGGCGGACGTCGAGGCCTTCATTGCCGCCCACAGCGGCGCGCCCTGGTTCGTCTCCATGGTGGGCTTCGTCGCCGGGTTGCCGTTCATGTTCCAGATGGTCGAGCGCCAGCGGCAGTTGCAGGTGCCCAAGTACCTGCGGCCGCGCACCGATACGCCCAAGCTGACCCTGGGCCACGGTGGCTGTTTCGGCTGCATCTACTCGGTGCGTGGCGCCGGTGGCTACCAGATGTTCGGCGTCACTCCGGCACCGATCTACGACCCGCAGCAGCAACTGGCCTACCTCAAGGCGCACATGGTGTTCTTCCGTCCGGGGGACATCGTGCAATTCAAGCCCATCGACCGCGAGGCCTATGACCGGGCGGTGGCCGAGGTCGAGGCCGGGCGCTTCGACCTGCGCATCCGCGAGGTGGAGTTTTCCCTGGATGCCTTTCTCGCCGATCCGGTCGGCTATCCCAAATCGCTGCAGGAGGTGCTGGCATGATCAAGGTCATCAAACCGGGCCTGGCCACATCGGTGCAGGACTTGGGTCGCGAAGGTTTCTATCACCTGGGGATTCCGCCGTCCGGGGCCCTGGACCAGTACGCCCTGAGCGCGGCCAACCAATTGGTGGGCAACCCGGCAGGCGCGGCGGGGCTGGAGTGCACGCTGCTCGGGCCGGAGCTTGAGTTCGGCGCCGACGCCCTGGTGGCGGTTTGCGGCGCCCACATGACGCCCAAGCTCGATGGTGTGGACATGCACCTGGACACCGCCTTTGCGGTCAAGGCCGGGCAAGTGCTGCGCTTCGACTTTCCCAAGGCTGGGGCCCGAGCCTATCTGGCGGTGGCCGGTGGCATCGATGTGCCGCTGGTGTTGGGCAGCCGCTCGACCTACGCCCTGGGCGCCCTGGGTGGCTTCCAGGGTCGGCGTCTGGCGGCCGGGGATGAGCTGCCGGTGGGCGTCGCCAGCGGCAAGGGGCGAGCCGGTGCCAGCTTGCCCATGGCGCTGCGCCAGTCCCTGGGCGGCGAGATCACCCTGCGGGTGGTGCCGGGCCTGTACTACGAACGCTTGAGCGACGCGGCCAAGGCCAGCTTCTTCGCCGAACCCTGGACCGTGGGCTCGGAAGCGGACCGCATCGGCTACCGCTTCAAGGGCGGCAGCGCCTTGAGCTTCCAGCCCCGGGAGCAGCCGTTCGGCGCCGGTTCCGATCCTTCGAACATCGTCGACAGCTGCTACCCGATCGGCTCGATCCAGGTGCCGGCGGGGCTGGAGCCCATTGTCCTGCACCGGGACGCGGTGTCCGGTGGCGGCTACGCCATGATCGGCACGGTGATCAGCGCCGACCTTGACCTGATCGGCCAGATGCAGCCCAACCAGAAGGCCCGCTTTGTCGCGGTGACCCTCGAAGAAGCGCTGGAGGCCCGGCGCTCCTACAAGAAAAAGCTCGGCTGTCTGAGCAAACTGTTTCCTTCCTGATTCTGCCCGCCGCATCGCGCGGGCCATGCCAAACGGTACGCCAACGCCGCACTTCGGTGCGGTGACGGCTGCCCGCGCTTCAACCCTTGATCGGTTCTGGAGTACACGCACATGGCAGCTTTATCGCAAGCGAATCAAACCGGGCAGACCCCGGCCAACGTGGCCCTACCCAGCGATGCACGCATGGGCCGGCTGTCCCTGACCATGGCCTGGTGGGCGGTGTGCAGCGCGATGTTCTACATCGTGGTCGGCGCCTCCCTGGCCTTGTCCTACGGCACCCGCAATGCCTTGATCGGCATGCTCCTGTCGGTGCTCAGCTATGGCCTGATCAACAGCGTGCTCAGCCGTTTCGCCATGCGCAGCGGGCTCTCGGTGGCGCTGTTCTCGCGGTTGCTGTTCGGCAGCACCGGGGCTTGCCTGGCGACCCTGATCTTTTTCTCCACGGCCATCTACTACGCGGTGTTCGAGGGCTCGGTGATCGCCGTGGCGCTCAACCACCTGTACCCGCAACTGCTGTACCCGCTGGCGGCGCTGGTGGTGGTGCTGTACAGCGTGCCGCTGATCCTGGGCAGCGTGCAGCACTGGCTGGACAAGCTCAACGGCGTGCTGTTGCCGGTGTACCTGGGGGGCTTGCTGTTCGCCGTGGGCCTGTCCATCAGCCGTTATGGCTACCAGCCGCAATGGCTGGATTTCGGCCCGGCCAATCCCAGCAGCACGGGCTGGTGGGATTGCTTCGTGGCCTACATGGGGGTGTGGATCCTGATGCTGTTCACCTTCGACTACGCGCGCTTCGGCAAGCCCGAAGATGCCGGCTACCACGGTCGCTGGAACTTCGGCATGCCGTTCTACGCGGTGACGTTCTTGCTCAACGGTGCGGCAGGGATCTACCTGGTGAGCAGCATTCCCCATGAGGGCGCCCTCAATGAAGTCTCGGTGGTGATGGCCATCCTGCAATTGATGGGGCTCTGGGGCCTGTTGTTCGTCTGGGCCACCCAGACCCGGATCAACACCGCCAACTACTACCTGGCGACCCTGAACATGCAGGCGTTCTTCGCCCGCTTCGGCTTGCGCGGTTCCTACCTGATGTGGGCGGTGGCCGTGGGCATCATCGTCTATGGCCTGATGCTGGCGGACGTGTTCGCCTACCTGCTCAAGGCCCTGGCCTATCAGGGGATCTTCGTGGTGGCCTGGGTGGGCGTGGCCCTGGCGCAGATCCTGCTGGGGCGTACCGACGGCGCGGCGCTCGATCGCGTGGCGGCCTTCAACCCGGTGGGGCTGATGGCCTGGTTCGGCGGCACGGCCCTGGGCCTGATGCTGATGTGGGCGGGGGGCGGCCTGGCGAGTTTTTCCGCGCCACTGACCGGGGTCCTGGCGTTTGCCTTGCAGGCCGGGCTCGCCGCTCGCTTGCAGCGCGGCCTGCCCGCCGCCGGCTGAGCGGGCGACGGCGCAGGCGCTGGCTGCTCAGAACAGTTGGGTGAACAGCCAGTACAGGCTGCCGGAGAGCAGGATCGCCGCCGGCAGGGTCAGGACCCAGGCCATGGCCAGGTTGCGGATGGTGCGCATCTGCAACCCTCCGCCATTGGCCACCATGGTCCCGGCCACCCCCGAGGACAGCACGTGGGTGGTCGATACCGGCAGGCCGAACAGGTCCGCCGCGCCGATGGTCAGCATCGCCACGGTTTCCGCCGAAGCGCCCTGGGCGTAGGTCAGGTGGGTCTTGCCGATCTTCTCGCCGACGGTCACGACGATGCGCTTCCAGCCGACCATGGTGCCCAGGCCGAGGGCGATGGCCACGGCGATCTTCACCCACAGCGGAATGAAGCGGGTGGCGTTGTCGATCTGCTGCTTGAACAGCTGCAGCTTGTCCCGGGTGTCCTGATCGAAGTGGCCGACCTGGTGCTTGTCCATCAGGCGGATCGCTTCGCTGGTCAGGTACATGTCGTTGCGCACGTTGCCCATGGCTTCGGCGGGCACCTTGGCCAGGGAGCCGTAGCCCTTCACTTCACTGCCGATGGCACCGGTCAGGGCGGCCAGGGCGGGGATCAGTTCCGGTGTCGCTTGCTTGCTGCGCATGTACTCCGAGAGCACCGCGCGAGGATCGGCCGGTGCCGGTTGCGGGGCGCTCTTGATCAGGGCTTGCTGGGTGACTTCGGCCACCGCGGCGAACTGCAGCGACTGGTCGGCGGGCATGGTGCGGTTCAGTGCGTAGGCCATGGGCAGGGTGCCCACCAGGATCAGCATGATCAGGCCCATGCCTTTCTGGCCGTCGTTGGAGCCGTGGGCGAAGGACACCCCGGTGCAGGTCAGGATCAGCAGGCCGCGAATCCACCAGGGCGGCGGCGCGTCGCCCTTGGGCGCCTTGTACAGGGCGCGGTTCTTGACGAACAGGCGCAGGGCCAACAGCAGCAGGGCGGCGAACACGAAGCCGATCAGTGGCGAGAACAACAGCGCGTAGCCGACCTTGGTGGCCTGGCTCCAGTCCACGCCGCTGGTGCCGTCGCGGCCGTGCATCAGTGCGTTGGCCACGCCGACGCCGATGATCGAGCCGATCAGGGTGTGGGACGAAGAGGCCGGCAGCCCCAGCCACCAGGTGCCGAGGTTCCACAGGATGGCGGCGATCAGCAGGGCGAAGATCATGGCGAAGCCGGCGGAGGAGCCCACTTGCAGGATCAGCTCCACCGGCAGCAGGGCGATGATGCCGAAGGCCACCGCGCCGCTGGACAGCAGCACCCCGAGGAAGTTGAACAGGCCGGACCAGACCACCGCGAACTGCGGCGGTAGGGAGTGGGTGTAGATCACCGTGGCCACGGCGTTGGCGGTGTCGTGGAAACCGTTGACGAACTCGAAGCCCAGGGCGATCAGCAGCGCCACGCCCAGCAGCAGGAACGGGGTCCAGGTGGTGACCGTGGTGCCCAGCTCGTGCATGTCGTGCACCAGGCTGTAGGCGGTGAACAGCAAGCCCATGGCCAGCACGGCGAAGAAGATCACCAGGGTGAAGGCACCGGGTTTTTTATCCAGTTGCGGTTTGATGTCGGGGCTGGGAGACGCGGCAGTCAGTGACGGGGTGGCCATTGCCGGACAATCCTGTTGCTGGAAAGGAGTGTCGCCCATGATCGTTGCCAAATGTTACAGGGAGACTGCCTCAGATCAGTGTTTGCGCAATTGAGCCGTTCCGTTGATCCGATCCCGCCCGCGCCGACATCCGTGCTCATCCCGCCATCCCGCTCATCCCGTAGGAGCCGGCTTGCCGGCGAAGAGGCCCTCAAGCCAAGCACCTGCCTTGGCGGACGCCTGCGCCGGCAAGCCGGCTCCTACAAGGCGGGGTCAGTAGTCCTGGCGCTTGCGGAAGGCCCAGCGCCCGGCGATCAGGGTGAAGGTGGCCACCAGCGCCACCAGGATCCAGAAGCCCTCCGGGTCGCCGGAAAACGGAATGCCGCCGACGTTCATGCCGAAGAAGCCGGCAATGATGTTGATCGGCAGCGCCAGCACCGTGACCACGGTCAGGGTGAACAGGGTGCGGTTGGTTTGTTCGTTGAGGTTGGCGGCAATCTCTTCCTGCAGCAGTTTGATCCGTTCGCCCAGGGCCGTGAGGTCGTTGATGATCAGGGCGAACTCTTCGGTGGATTTGCGCAGCTCCTTGACGTCGTCCTTCTGCAGCCATTGCGGCGGGCGGTTGAGCAGGCGCAGCAGCGAGCCCGGTTCTAGGGCCAGCAGGCGTTGCAGGCGCACCAGCACCCGGCGCATGGCCCCCAGTTCGGCACGGTTGCTGGAGACCCGGGCGGCCAGGAGCTGGTCCTCGATCTGGTCGACGCTGAGGCTGGTCTTGCGCACGATCTGGGTCAGCACCTCGCCCTGGTCGCGCAGCAGGTGCACCAGCAACTCCAGGGGCGAGCGAAAGCGTTCGCCGGCCTTGACCGAGGAGCGCAGCTTGTCCACCGAATGCAGGGGCTGCAGGCGGGCGCTGATGATCAGGTTGCTGCGCACGCAGACCCACAGGGTGGAGATGTCCGAGGACACCATGCTGCTGAAGTTGAACACCACGTCGTTGACCACCGCCAGCAGGGCCGAGTCCACGTGTTCGATGCGGGTCGAGCGCGAACCTTCGTGCAGGGCTTCGAAGAACTCCTCGGGCAGTTGCAGGTGGGCCTTCATCCAGCGCTCGCAGGCCGCGTGGGCCAGGTTCAGGTGCAGCCAGAGGAATTCATCACTGTCCTGGGGGTGTTGCAGGGCTTGCAGGGCCTTGGCGGAATCCAGTTCATGACCGCGTTCGCCGGGGCGAAAACTGAAACCGTAGAGCAGGCCAAACAGATCGGAATCGCGGTGAATCTGGTCGAGGCTGTGGTTCATGGGGGCTCGCAGGAGGGACAGTGCCTGGCGCGGGTTTTTCAGGTTCACTTGGGCCACATCATGGCAAGGCTCTTTGACAGTTTTGTGACGTTTGTACGTGCACAATCCGCGGCGCTCTACCGGTGGTCGGCGACGTTCAAGAATGCCGCGCGGATGCCGATCACGCTCACATGCAACACGCATTCGACCCGGTTCGAATGTGCCTGACAGGGAAGTTCGGACCTACGCAAGCCCTTGAGTGGGCCTGCTCTATCCCTGCCATGAGATCTTCTCGATGTTTTTGCAAAAATCCCTGAGAGCGCAAATTCTTGCCCTGCTGAGCGGTAGTCTGCTGGCGATGCTGTTGATCGCCCTGGCGTGTTTTCACTTGTTGTCCGGTGGCGTGCAGAGCTACCGCGAGCTGATCGACGGCCCGCTGCGCAGTTCACAGCTGATCGACGAGGCCAACCTGCAGTTCAAGAGCCAGGTGCAGGAGTGGAAGAACGTGCTGCTGCGGGGCAAACAGCCCCAGGAACTGAACAAGTACTGGCAGCAGTTCGAAGACCGCCAGCGCGATGTGCAGAACATCCTCGGCCAGTTGGCCCGGACGCCCGGGATGGAGGCTTCTCTCAAGAGTCGGGTGCAGCGTCTGGCGGATGAGCACCGGCAGTTGGGTTCGGCCTATCAGAAGGGCCGCGATGCCTACGTGGCTGGCGGTGCCGACCCGAGCGCCGGTGACGCCGCAGTGAAAGGCGTGGACCGGGCTACCAGCGAGCAGATGAGCGAGCTGGTGACCGAACTGCGCAAGAACGGCGAACAGCAATCCCGCGAGATCAGCACGGCGGCCGACCGCACGGTGTGGATGGGGATCCTGGTGATGCTGGTGTCCGGCCTGCTGATCGGCCTGCTCAGCCTGTGGCTGGTCAACCGCAGCCTGGTGGAGCCGATCCGCCAGTTGATCGACTACGTCGCCCAGCTCAGCCGTGGCCAGTTGGCCCAGCGGGTGGCCAGCGAGCGTCAGGACGAACTGGGCAAGCTGGCGGCCGCCGCCAACACCCTGCGCGACTTCCTGGCCCAGACCTTCAGCAGCCTGCAGCGCAGCGCCTCGGACCTGGACAGCTCCAGCGGCGAGCTCAATGCCATCGCCACGCTGATGTCCCAGGGCACCAACGAACAGTTCAGCCGCACCGATCAGGTGGCCACGGCGATGAACGAAATGTCCGCCACCGCCCAGGAAGTGGCACGCCACGCCGCCGACGCCGCGCGTGCCGCGGACGATGCCGACCAGTCGGCGCAGCAGGGCGAGCAGGTGATGCAGAGCACCATCCACAGCATCACCCAGATGCGTGGCGAGATCGCCAATACCGCGACCGTGATCCGTCGCCTGGAAGCCGACAGCGGGCGTATCGGCAAGGTGCTGGAAGTGATCCAGGGGATTGCCGAGCAGACCAACCTGCTGGCGCTCAATGCCGCCATCGAAGCGGCCCGGGCCGGTGAGGCCGGGCGCGGATTCGCCGTGGTTGCCGACGAGGTGCGCAGCCTGGCGCAACGCACCGCGGCGTCGATCATCGAGATCAACCAGATCATCCAGAGCGTGCAGACCGGCGCGGTGGACGCGGCCCTGGCCATCGAGAGCGGCCAGTCCCGCAGCGAGCAGAGCGTGCAGCAGGTGACCGAAGCCGGTGCCATGCTCGAACGCATCACCCAGGCCGTGGAGGCGATCCGCGACATGAACCGGCAGATCGCCACCGCCGCCGAAGAGCAGACCTCGGTGGCCGAGGACATTTCCCGCAACCTGACCGAGATCACGTCGATTGCCAGTACCAATCTGGACAATGTCCAGCGCACCGAGGCGGCGAGCCGTGACCTGCATGGTCTGTCGGGCCAGTTGAACGAGGTCACGTCGCGTCTGAGCGCCTGACGCCGATCATCCTGTATCGGCCTGCTTACCAGGCCGATACAGGATCACTCTCAAGTGGCGGGTGGCGCTGTCGATGACCGGGTATCTTTCCCCAATCAGGACCCACGCCATGGTCAGCATCACGTCGATTGCCATCAGCCAGACCCCGGTCACCCCGAGCAAGACGCGGATTGACGCCAGTGCCGGCGACAGCAGCGCCACCAGCACCGGCAACGCCACCGACGTCGGCGCAGCCGGCAAGGCACCGGCTGCGGGCGGCGCCGCGGCGGCCGGGGACAGCTCCGGCAGCGAAGACTCCAGCAGCGATACGGTGAAGGAGCTGCGCAAGCAGATCGCGCAGCTGCAAAAGCAGTTGCAGGAGCAGCAACAGCAGCTGCAAGCGGCGCAGACCAGCCAGGAAAGTGCCGACGCCAAGGCGGCAGCGGTGGCGGCGGCCCAGGCTCAGGTGGCCACTACCAGCGCGTCCCTGCAAACCGCGACGGCGGCCTTGCTCCAGGCGTTGCAGGAGTCGGAGAGCGGCTCCTCGGGCTCGCTGGTCATCACCAGCGCCTGAACTGTTCGTCCGCTACACGGCACAAGGCCGCGCCCCTTTTCGGGAGCGCGGCCTTGTGCCGTGTGGCGGGTTAGCGATCCTGCTTGTTACTCAGGACCTTGCCGGTCTTGGCGTCCAGGTCCACGTCCCACTCGATGCCTTTGCTGTCACGCAGTTCCACCTGGTAGACGTAGGCGCCGGTGGCGGTCTGCTCCAGCTCGGTGTCGGTGATGCTGGCGGCGGTGGTGCCGGGGTGCTGGGCCAGGGCGGCCTGGTTGAGTTGTTCCAGGTCCATGATGGCGCCGGACTTGAGCAGGCCCGGGATCAGGTCCGGACGGACATCGGCCTGGGCCAGGCCGGCGGTCAGGGTCAGGGCGGCAGCGGCGAACAGTGCAGAGAAACGGGTCATGGTGTTGATTCCTTGGCTTGATGGCTTTCGATGGGCACAGATTAGCCAGTGCAACTTAATTCACCCTTAATTCAGCGCCGTGTTTGCGTCGTTTGTTCAAGCCGCGGGCCGGGTGACCCCGGCAAGCTGGGCTCTCGCTTTTTAAGGAGACACCAAGAATGAAACGCATGCTGGCGTGGTTGTACGGTCCCTTGTTTCTTGGCGGATTCATCGCCGGTGGGGTGTATTGGATGAGTGGCGGGCAGGCTTGTGCCCTGGGTTTGCTGGTGCTGTTTGCCGCGGCGCTGCTGGTGTCGTTCCTGGCGGAGTGGGCGCTGCCTTACGAGCCGGCCTGGAACCGCTCCCAGGGCGACCGGCTGCGCGATGCCTTGCACGCGCTGGTCAATGAAAGCCTGAATGCGCTGGGGCTGCTGGCCTTGCCGGGGCTGGTGGCCGTGCTCGGTGGCGATGGCCTGTGGCCCCGGGACTGGCCGCTCTGGGGGCAGTTGCTGCTGGCGATAGTGATCGCCGACGGCGGGATCAGCCTGGCCCATTACGCCAGCCATCGCTGGGCCTGGCTGTGGCGCCTGCACGCGGTGCACCACAGTGTGCAGCGCCTGTACGGTTTCAACGGGCTGCTCAAGCACCCCCTGCACCAGATGCTGGAGGCCTCGGCGGGGTTGCTGCCGCTGGTGCTGCTGGGCATCCCGTTGCCGGTGGCGCAACTGCTGGCCCTGGCCATTGGCGTTGCCTTGCTGTTGCAGCATTCCAATGTCGATATGCGCATGGGGCCGCTGCGGCGGGTGTTTGCCTGGGCTCCGGTGCATCGCTTTCACCACATGAAGTATGGCCGCGCCGGCGATGTGAACTTCGGGCTGTTCTTCAACCTCTGGGACTGGCTGTTGGGCACCGGGTTCTATCGGGACGACTACGCGATGCGCCAGGGCGACCTGGGCATCGGCAGCCGCCCCGACTACCCGCTGGCGTATTGGCCGCAGTTGCTGGAACCGTTCAGGGTCCAGCGCTATGCCGCCGAGCCCAAGGTGCCTGCGGCGCTGCGCCGGCCGGTCAATCCAGCAGGCGAGGCCTGAGGGTTTTCAGGGCCTGGCCGGCGGTGACCCCGAACAGCGCTTTCAGGGTGCGGGAGAAGTGCGCGCTGTCGGCAAAGCCGGCGCCGTGGGCCGCCTGGGCCACGGGCTGGCCGTCGAGCAACAGGGCCATGGCCAGGCGCAGACGCCGCCACAGCACCAGGCGCCGCACCGGCACGCCCACGTCGCGGGCGAACAGGCGCTCCAGCTGGCTCAGAGACAGGTGGGCCCTGGCCGCCAGTTGCGCCGCCACCACCTTGCCTGCGAGCCCTGCATCCAGGGCCTGCAGGGCCCGCGCCACACGCCGGTCGGCCAGGGGCAGGCGCGGGCAGGCGCGCAGCGCCGCCTCCAGTGTGGGCAACGAGGGGCGCAGGTTGTGAACGCAAGCCAGCAGGTCCTCGGCGGCGATCGACAACGGCTCGGCATAGACCGTGAAGGCGTTGTCGGGCGCCTGGAGAATGGCATGCCGCTGCAGCGCCTGGATCATCAGGAAGTGTCCGCTGTGGCGCGTACCGTCGAGCTCCAGCGTCACCGGTTGCTCGGGGGCGATGATCAGTTGATGGGCGTAGTGGGCATGGGGCGCGGTGCGCCCCATGGCTCCCTGTATCAGGCCGAAGTCATGCCCCAGCCAGAGCTCGCCGCTCCAGTGCGAGGCAGACATTCAGTAACCGCCGGCCTCCAGCAGTTGGGCCACGCTGGCGTTGGCCGGACGCTTGAAGTACTTGAGCAGCTCGGCGCTGCGGTTGGTGAAGATACCGTCAACCCCGGCGTCCATGACCTTCTTGAAGTCCACCGGTTCGTCGAGGGTGTAGGCGTGTACCAGCAGGCCCTGATCGTGGGTGTACTGATTCATCCAGGGTTGCACCAGATCCGCGTAGCTTTGCTCGCCGCCCGCCGTCAGTGCCGTGGAGGGACCGGTGCCGATGGCGCCCTGGGCCTTGGCGTAGTCGATCCAGCGTTTGAATTCGCCGGGGTCCTTGGGTTGCTGCTTGGCGTAGAAGGCCGCCTTGTCGGTTTCGCCGCTGTTGGCGAAGGTGACGCTGGACGCCGGTTCGATGCTGCCGGGCCCGATCCACAACAGCAGCACCTTGGGCACCTGGGGCATTTCCTTGTGCAGCAGATCCAGGCTGTGTCTGTCGAAGGTCTGCAGCACCACCTTGCCTTTGCCCTGGCCCACGGCCAGCTCGCTCTTGGCCAGTTTTGAGCCCGCCGGGCTCAGCCAGCCGCGATCCTGGAGCTTTTCCTTGAGCTCGTGCTCGATGCCGGGGAACAGCTGCGGCTCCTTGGTTTCGATGTACAGCCCGGGCTTGTGCTGCGTGCTGCCTTGGGCGATGTCGATGATCTCGTCCAGGGTCAGGATCTTCAGGCCGGCAAAGCCCGGCCGGGCGCGATCCGGATGCGCCTGGTTGAACCAGCTGCCGGCGTCGAGGTGCTTGAGCTCGGCCATGGTGAAGGCGTTGGGCGGGCTGTCCTTGCGCTCGGGGAATTTCTGCGCCACGTCGGTGGTGCGTAGCAGGTTGTTGTCATGCAGGGCGAAGAGCACGCCGTCCTTGCTGCGCTGCAGGTCCAGTTCCAGATAGTCCGCCCCCAGATCCCGGGCCAGCCGGTAGGCCGCCGCAGTGGACTCTGGGGCATCGAACGAGGCGCCACGGTGGGCGATCACGGCTGGCTGGGGGATGCCCAGGCGCGCCGCCAGGGCATTCGGATCCGGCTGTTCAGCGGCCTGGGCCAGGCCGCAACCGAGCATCAGGCTCAACATCAGGGCGCAAGGGGTGAAGGTCGCTGGCATGCTCGAAATCCTTTCGTGGAGGCGGGGGCAAGGACCTATCTTTTAGCAACACAATGACGCTTGTGCTATCTCAAGGGCGACATAAATCCTTCTCATGCGCATCATTCAGGGTTTTTTCCGGCGCTTTGCAGTACTCTTGGGCGCGCAGTTTCCCCAGCAGAGGGAAGCCTGAAAACAGCCCTTTCCTTGCCTCGCGTGTAGACCATCGATCACCCAGTCCTGTGGGACTTACCGTGAGGTTTACCATGAGCATCACCTCTGAACTCATCTGCCAGGCCGCCGACCAGCTCAAGGGTTTTGTCGGTTTCAATCGCAAGACCGGCCGTTACATCGTGCGTTTCAGCGAAGACTCCTTCGGCATGGATGTGGCCGACGACGCCATAGTGCCGGCCAGCGAATTTGTCTGGGCGCCGGTGTCCGATCAGGCCATGAGCCTCAAGCGCGAGCAGATCCAGTTGTTGCTGGACCAGAACATCGACGATCGGATCAACATCAGCGAACCGCTACGGGTCTATATGCGCCGTAGCGATCTGCCGGAAATCCAGGCCGTGCGCAGCCTGCTGCCGACGGCTAAGGATTGATCCGGCGGCCGGCCTGAACCGCTGTGGGCCGCGGTTCAGGTCTGGGCTTGGGGGTCGAAGGCGTAGGCCCGTTCGACCTGGCCGACCCGGGTATGACAGGACTGGTACCAATCCTTGCGTCCGCGCTCGCGGATGGCGCTGTGTTCGGCGTGGTGCTTCCACGCCAGGATTGCCGCCTCACTGCTCCAGTAGGACACGGTGATCCCGAAACCGTCCGCGCCCCGAGCCGATTCGACCCCGAGAAAGCCCGGTTGCCGACGCGCCAGTTCCAGCATGCGCTCGGCGGCCTGATCGTACTCGGGGTCCGCGGCACCGCGTTGGGAGCTGAAGATCACGGCGTAGTAGGGCGGGGCGGGTGTCTGGCCGATCATCCTCGGGTCTCCAGGCAGGCATTGAGCAGGGCGCTGACCAGGGGTGGCGTGTGGCCCTTGAGGGCCGCGCGTTCGGGCTGGAACAGGGTGGCGACGAAAAATGGGTGATCGGCGAGCTCCACGGCGCGCAGATCTCCCAGGCGGTCGTGGCCGCTGGCGCGCAGGGCGCCAGCGAGCAGGGGCCCGGCAAAGTCCGGATTGACGCCGTAGCGGCAGCGATAGCCTTCCTCGATGTGCCGGGTGCCATAGGCCTTGGCGATCCGACTGCCGTCTTGCAGTTCGATGCGCTCACGGGCCTCCACCAGGGCGCAGCTCAAGGGGGTGAGCAGTGCGCGTTCGGCATCGGGGGCGATCTCGCCGTGTTCGGCATCGGTCCAGCCCAGCACGTTGCGCGCGTATTCCAGGACCGCATGCTGAAAGCCGCCGCAGGTGCCGAGGAAGGGGCGCTGTTGCTCCCGGGCCACGCGGATCGCCAGCAGGGCGCCATGGATATTCCGGTAGGGGCTGCCGGGCACGCACCAGATGGCGTCGAAGCCTTGCAACAGGTGCTCCTCAGTCAGCTCGGCAGTGGCCAGCCATTGCACGTCGAGGGTGATTGCGGCGTCGGCTGCGGCCTGATCCAGGGCCAGGGGAATGGCCTGGTGCGCGGTGATCAGTGGGTCGTGATCCCCCACCAGGGCGATGCGCAGGGTGGGGGGCGAGGCGGGTGCTTGCATGGGCTTCTCCGGTAGGGGCACTGACTTGTCGATTGCCTGGGGCCACTATAGATTGGCGTCCACGCAATCAATATTGGCGTTTACCCAAGTGATCAATGCAGCAGCGCACTATCAGCTGGACTACCCCGATCTGTCGCTGGTCCTGGCCCTGGTCCGTGGCGGCTCCCTGGCCCGTGCCGCGGCCCTGCTCAAGGTGGATGTTTCGACGGTGTTTCGTGCCGTGCGCCGCCTGGAGGCCGGGCTCGGTCAGCAACTGTTCGACAAGAGCCGTGCCGGCTACCTGCCTACCAGCCTGGCCCAGGCCCTAGCACTGCAGGCCGAACAGGCGGAACAGGCCCTGGAGGCGGCGCGGATCGGTGTGGCCCAGGGCGGCGAGGTGATCAGCGGCACGGTGCGCCTGACCTGTACCGATTCGGTGTTGCAGGGCCTGTTGCTGCCGGCCCTGGCGCAGTTCATGCCCAAGTACCCGGCGCTGGTCATCGAACTCTGCACTTCGAATGATTTCGCCAACCTCAACCGTCGCGATGCGGACATCGCCGTGCGCCTCACCGCGACGCCTCCGGAGCATCTGGTGGGGCGCTGCCTGGGGGCGGTGGCGTATCGGGTGTGCACCAGCCCGGCGTATCGGCACCGGGTGGATTGCACCGATCTGGCGCGGGTGGCCTGGATTGCCCCGGATGACTTTCTGCCGGATCACCCCACGGTGGTCTGGCGCCGTCAGCAGTGGCCCGGCGTGCAACCCAGTTATCGCTGCAACAGCATGCTGGCGGTGACCGAGCTGGTGCGGGCCGGCCTGGGGGTGGCGGCGTTGCCGGACTTTCTCCTGGGCGGTGGCGACCTGGAAGCCCTCGGCGAGCCCCTGGAGCATGCAACCGCCTTGTGGCTGTTGACCCGCCCGGACTGTCGGGCCCTGCGCTCGGTGGTGACGCTGTTCGATGAGCTGGGGCGTCATCTGCGCTGGCCCTGAACAGCTCAGGCCGCTGGTGGCTCCTTGCGGACGAAGTGCGCGTGCATCTCGCTGGTGAGGTTTTCGATGCGTTCGCTCAGTTGCTTGGTCATTTCCGTGAGGCGGGTGTTCTGCTCCAGCAGCTCCAGCAGTTGCCCGGTGGTTTGCGCGGCCTGGGCCTGGCGTTCGCTGTTGGCGATGGCCAGGGCCTCGCGGTGCTGGGCGTCGGCGTCGGACTGGGCCTTGTCGCGGGCGGCCTGGCGGGTCTGGGCCAGCAGGATCAGCGGCGCGGCGTAGGCCGCCTGCAGGCTGAAGGCCAGGTTGAGAAGAATGAAGGGATAGACGTCGAACTGAGTGACGCCACTGAGGTTGAGGGCGATCCAGATCACCACGATCAGGGTCTGTGCCCCGAGAAAGGTCGGGGTGCCGAAGAAACGGGCAAAGGCCTCGGCCTTCAAGGCGAAGGCATCGTTGCCGAAGGTGGGGGCCAGGTGGGCATGGGCGCGGTGAAAGCGCAGGTGATCGGTGACCGGAGTGGTTTCTTCGGGCGTGTTGCTGGAACTCATGATGGCCTCCGCCAGGCACTGGGACGTCAGGCCACTATAGTCCTCAAGGCTGTCCCGGACGTCATGATCGACGCCGGGAAACCCCTCCCTTACAGCGCATCGCGTTCGTTGGCGAACATGCTCACGGCTTGCACCGCGTCACTGGCCCCATCGCGAATCTGCAGGATCACGGTGCCGGCCTGATCCGCCAGTTGCACGCCCTTGGCCGCCCGTTCCCGGGTGCCGTCCATGCTCTTGATGGCTTGCAGGGTTTCGTTCTGGATCATGTCGATCATGCTGGCGATTTCCGCGGTCGAGCCGCTGGTGCGCGCCGCCAACTGGCGAACCTCATCGGCCACCACGGCGAAGCCGCGCCCCTGTTCTCCGGCCCGGGCGGCCTCGATGGCGGCATTGAGGGCCAGCAGGTTGGTCTGGTCGGCAATCCCGCGGATGGTGTTGACGATGGCGGTGATCTGTTCCGAACGTTCGCCCAGGCGGGCGATCAGGGTGGAGGAGTCCTCGATGTTATGGGCGATCTGGCGCATTTCGCTGGCGGCCTGCTGGATCACGCCGGTGCCTTGCTCGGCGACTTTCCGAGTCTGTACCGAGATGTGATAAGCCTGGCTCGCGCTATGGGCGTCATGCTCGTGTTTCTCCACCTGCTGGGTGACGTCGGCGGCGTACTTGACCACTTTGCACAGGCGTCCGCTGGCGTCGTAGACCGGGTTGTAGTTGGCTTCCAGCCACAGCGTGCGGCCGTGCTTGTCGATCCGTTCGAAGCGACCGTTGAAGAATTCGCCCTTGTTCAGGCGATTCCAGAAGTCCTGGTAGGCGCTGCTGTTGACCAGTTCGGGCTTGCAGAACATCCGGTGATGCTTGCCCTGGACCTGCGCCAGGCTGTAGCCCATGCGGCTGAGGAAATTGGCATTGGCGCTGATGATGCTGCCATCGAGGTTGAACTCGATCACGGCCATGGCCCGGTCGATGGCATCCAGCTTGTTGCGTGCCTCGGCCTCTTCCTGGATTCGAGTGGTGACATCCAGGGCGTACTTGACCACTTTGTACACCGTGCCCGAGGCGTCGCGGATAGGGTTGTAGCTGGCTTCCAGCCATAGGCTCTGCCCGGCACTGCCGACCCGTTCAAAGGTTCCGGACTGGAACTGACCTTCTCTGAGGCGTGCCCACAATTGCTGGTAGTCGCTGCTGCGGGCGTACTCCGGGGTGCAGAACAGGCGGTGGGACTGGCCGAGGACCTGGTCTTCGCGATAGCCCAGGGTCTTGAGGAAGTTGTGGTTGGCGCGCAATACGCAGCCTTGCAGATCGAACTCGATCACCGCCATCGAGCGGTCGATGGCCTCCAGCAGGCTCGATTGCTCGGCAACGGTCCGGTTCAGGGTGTCGATGGTCTTGTTGTGGCGGTTGAATAGCATGTGGGCAGGTGCTCTGTGGGAGAAACGTTGCGTCGATCCCTATTGAGTGCGCCGGTACGCCGAATGCTCCCCGGCGCTCGGCATTATCTGCTCAATGTCAGCGTTCCATGACTGACAGAAGATACATTCGCAGCGATGCAACGGGGACGCTTCAGGCGCGCGTCGGTGGCCGCGTCAAGGGAGACGTAGCGGCTGCGAATCGATTTAGTTGGATTGATTGGCTTCGGTGGCGGCAGTTGCGGTTGTGGGCATCCGTTGCAGCGAAGTGGCGGCATTATGATGGCAACTGCCTGGATAAATCCAAATAAACTTGTACAAAAATATTTTTTACTTCCTTTTTGTATAAGTTTTTTCGGTTTTATGCCAAATGCGATTGTGCTGCATAGCCGTTGGCATCGTTGCTGGCTATCCGGTTGCGTCCGGTTTTTTTCGCCTGGTACAGGGCCTGGTCCGCGGCATTGAGCCAGGTGGCCGGATCCTCGAAACCGGCATCGAAGGCGGCCAGACCAATACTCAGGCTGACATTCAGCTCGTTCACTTGCGGGTGCCGGTACTGGCTGAAGACCCGGCGCAGGCGCTCCATGATATCGAGCGCCTGCTGCTGGCTCATGCGCGGCAGGATCACGCAGAACTCGTCGCCACCGTAGCGGCCGGCCAGGTCATCGTGGCGCAGGTTGCGTCGTAGTTCGTTGCTCAAGTGGCGCAGCACGGTATCGCCAATGATGTGGCCGTAGGTGTCGTTGATCGCCTTGAAGTGGTCGATGTCGATCAGGGCGATGCAGGCGTGCATCTGCCGCTGCCGGCACTTGTGGAACTTGATGTGCAGCAGGTCCTTCCAGGAACCGTGGTTGAGCAGGCCGGTGAGGCTGTCGGTGCGGCTCAGGGCGCTCAGGGCGCGCTTGTGTTCGGACAGTTTGATCGCCAGGCGATAGCAGACCATGCCCACCGCCAGGGGATAGAGGGTCAGCATGGGCAGGCAGGCATAGATCTGCAGCGGGCTGATGTGGGTGGTGACGTGTGGCCCGAACAGCGCCCAGGACAGCAGCACCCCGGTGCATTGGGCCAGACTGCCGCGAATGAACAGACGCAGGCCACCAGCGGCCACGTTGTTCATGGCCATCATCGAGAGGATGGTGACCGCCGGCAGCGGGTTGAACTGCATGGTCGCGGCCCAGAAACCGCCCAGCAGCGAGTCATACAGCAGATTGCGCCGCTCTGCCCGGTAGGGAAACGCCGAACGGGCGGACAGTTGATAGGCCAGGTGGGGCCAGATCAGGCCGTTGAACAACAGCAGGCCCCATATCCAGTCGGGCAGTGCCAGGGGAGCGAGTGCCGCGAGGACACTGATGCCGCCGATGCCCAGGCCGATGATCCTTGGCCAATAGATGCGTCGGGCAAATGACAGCCCTTTGCCGCGTTGGTTTTCCATAAATTCCTGCACCAGGTTTTGCACTGAAACACTTTGTGGTGTTTTTGCGGCCTTGCCGTTTATCGGATCAGTCTGGTGAATATTGTCATTTATTCCACAAGGAATAATCAGTGTCCTTCGAAGCCATTTCACAGTGGCCGGGGCAGGGCATACCGGTCGATCGCGCTGAATCAGGCCTGGTAGTGGCTGAGAAACATGTCCAGTGCCGACTCGATGACCCGGGTCTGCAGGTCCGCTGCCAGGGGCGGTTGGCCCAGGGTGATCTGCGGCCAGAACGCGAAGCTCTTGAGCAGCCCGTGCATCTGTTGGGCAGCGAATTCCGGGTCCAGCGGCTTGAGGCGGCCGTCGGCCAGGGCGCCGCGGATCCACAGGGTCAGGCCTTCCTCCCGTTCGCCGAGCCGCGCCACCATGTCCTGAGCCCGCTCGGGGGAGTGGATGGTGGCAGCAATGGCCACTCGGGCCAGGTCGAGGAAGTTGTCGTCGGCCAGCAGTTGCAGCTTGGCCCGCAACAGGGCTTCCAGTTGCTCGCGCAGGGGCCGGTCGTGGCGATAGACGACGTCCGCTTGGGCGCTGATGCTGGCCCAGAGCTTGTGCAGGATCTCGGCGAACAACTCCTCCTTGCTCGGAAAGTGGTTGTACACCGTGCGCTTGGATACTCCGGCCGTGGCGGCAATCTTGTCCATGCTGGTGATGTCGAAGCCGCTGGCGCGGAATTCGCTGATCGCCGCCTGGATGATGGCATTGCGTTTAAGGTCGGTGAGGCGCTTCGGAGCTGTCATAAGTTGGGTTCGATCAGGGTGGGCGGCTAAATCAATCGGCAGTCTACTTCGTCTTAATCCTGTTGCAATGTAGAAACTACACTGTGTAGTGTAGTTATCCTTCAAAACGATGATTGGTGGCTGATGCTTGCGTGCCTTGGCCAGTAGATCGTCCCGTAGAACCACCTCGGAACCTTGCCGCGTTCCACGGAGTCCTTTCAATCATGGCCAATGTCTCGTCCAGCCTAACCCGCGCGTCTGGTCAGCCAACCTCTCGTCAGGAGCAGGGCGCCTTTCGCAACCATGCACCGGTGCGACGTGCCGGTTTCGGCAAGACCCTGCAGATCTTCTGGAACATGCTGTTCCACAAACCGCGCAACACCCGCCCAGCAGGGGCGATTCCGGTGCAGGAACTGACCCGCGAGCAATTGCTGGCAGCGCCTAATCACAGCGTGTTTCGCCTGGGCCACTCCACCGTGCTGCTGAAGATGCGCGACAAGTTCTGGATCACCGACCCGGTGTTTGCCGAGCGGGCATCACCGGTGCAATGGGCCGGGCCAAAGCGCTTTCATCAGCCGCCCATCAGCCTGGAGGCGCTGCCGGAGATCGAGGCGGTGATCCTGTCCCACGATCATTACGACCACCTGGACCACCAGACGGTGCTGACCCTGGCGGACAAGACCCGGCACTTCCTGACCCCGCTGGGCGTGGGCGACACCCTGATCAAATGGGGGGTACCGGCGAGCAAGGTGCGGCAGCTGGATTGGTGGCAGGGATGCGACGTCGATGGCATACGTTTTGTCGCCACGCCGTCGCAGCATTTTTCCGGTCGTGGCCTGTTCGATGGCAACCGCACCCTGTGGGCCTCCTGGGTGATGATCGATGGCCCGACACGGATCTTCTTCAGCGGTGACACGGGGTATTTCGACGGCTTCAAGCGCATCGGCCAGCAGTACGGTCCCTTTGACCTGACACTGATGGAAACCGGGGCCTACAACGTCGAATGGCCCCACGTGCACATGCAGCCGGAGCAAACCCTGCAAGCCCATATCGATCTGCGTGGCCGCTGGCTCCTGCCGATCCATAACGGCACCTTCGACCTGGCCATGCATGCCTGGCACGAACCCTTCGACCGTATCCTGGCCCTGGCCTGGGAACGCAGCATCAGCATCACCACGCCGCAGATGGGCGAAGCCTTCAGCCTGACGCAGCCTCAGCGGGGCAGCACCTGGTGGCTGGAGGTGGATGGCGTGCTGGAGCAGATGGGCATCGAGTCCGCGTGAACCAGGACTGGCCACGAAGGTGGCCAGTTACCCGATTCATCTGGTTTCGACCCTGGCGCTGAGCGCCGGTCTGGTGTCGGCCGCTGCCCGGGGCCGTCGATCATTCGATCATGGCGTAGTCAGGGCGCTCCATCGGATTGGGGGTCGCTCCACGGATGTTCATGCCGCGGCCGGGGGTGAAGCCGGGGAAGAACACCAGGCCTTGCGCCTCAAGGCAGAAGGCCAGGGCCAGCCGGGTGACGTCACGCACCTCGTAGCCGGCCTCAAAGCGCTGAATGGCTTGCACCGAGACGCTGGACTCGCGGGACAGCCGGTCCATGTCCCAGCCCAGCATGTCGCGGGCCTGAGCACAGTGCTGCGGAGTGAACTGATAAAGGGCGATACGTTCCAGGGTTATTTTCATCGCTAGAGAGGCCATGGTTTTCTCCGGGAGGTTAGGCAATGCGTTGGCTTGATACTGGTTATTTGTACAGTGGTTTTGCTTGCTGATCAAACTCAATTACGGCCAACCCCCGAGCCATTGGTCACAAGGTTTTACCTGGGAACGCAGCCTCCTGATTCAGGTAGGTGCTGGGGGATTGCCCCAATACCCGGCGGAACATGGTGGAGAACGCCCCGGGGCTGTCGTAGCCGAAGTCCAGGGCGATGCGGGTGACCGGCTCGGCTGCAGCCAGCCGGGCCAGGGCCAGGACCACGCAGGCCCGTTGTCGCCATTGAATGAAGCTCATGCCCGTCTGCCGGCGAAAGCTGCGGTTGAAGGTGCGCAAGCTGATATGCAGCTGTCCTGCCCAGTGTTCCGGGGATTGGTGAATATCCGGGCGAGCGAGGAAGGCCTGGCACAGCTCCAGCAGTGCACCGGCGGCCGGCAGAGGGATATGCAGCGGCAGCGGGCGACTGCGCTGCAACTCAAGCAGAAGGAGGTCGATCAGCAATCCGTCCCTGCCGTGCTGCGGGTATTCCAGGGGAAGTTCCACCGCCTCTAGAAGCAACTGGCGCAACAGGGGCGAGACGCTGATCACCTGGCAGTCGCTGCTGTCCAGCGGCGCTGCTGCGGGTTCGATGTACAGACTGCGGGTGCTGACCCCGAGCATCAGCACCTCATGTTCCACCCCGGGCGGGATCCAGACTGCCCGCTGCGGCGGCACCACCCAGTTCCCCTGGGCCGTGCCCACCTGCATCACGCCGGTGGCGCCATACAACAGTTGCGCCCGGCGATGACTGTGGCGCGGCAGGCGCTGGCCGTCGGCATAGTCGGTGCCGATGGCCACGACCGGACGCGGTGTCCGATCCAGTGAGTTGATGGAGATGTTGCGCATGCGACGAGGTTCCTGGCTGGCGTAAACGCAAACATTATTGGCTGACTTGCTGAAGTCGGCCAGGGCTCGATCTTTTATTGTCCTCAGCTTCTTTCCCGGACGGATGCGGCTCGATGTTCTATCTACTGCTGGCAGTTTTTGGCTGCATGACCGGCGTCAGCGCGGTGCTGTTCGGCTTCGGCGGCGGTTTTGTGGTGGTGCCGCTGTTGTACTGGATGCTGCTGAGCAGCCAGGGCGCCGACTCGGCGGCGGGGCACTCGGCCATGCACATCGCTGTGGCCACTTCGACCTGCGTGATGATCGTCAATGCTCTGCTGGCCAGTTGGCGGCATCAGCGGGCCGGCAATCTTGTTCGCCATTACCTGTGGCCTCTGGGGGCCTACATCGCCCTGGGGGCAATGTGCGGAGCGGCCGCGGCGATGTGGGTTAGCGGCGAGGTGATTCGGTATGCCTTCATTGCCTACCTGGGCATCACCATTGCCGACTGCCTGCTGCGGCGCGGCTTTCTTGAGCCGGTGAACCAGGCTCAGGCGCGTCGCCTGGGCACCGGCGAAACCCTATTGGGTGGTGTAGGAATAGGCGTAATCGCGACGTTTCTCGGGGTGGGGGGCAGCGTCATGACAGTACCTCTGTTACGCCGTTGCGGTTTGAGCATGACCCAGGCCACCTCCATGGCCAATCCCCTGAGCGTGCCGGTGGCCCTGGCCGGAACCGCTACCTACCTGGCCCTGGCGCGCTTCAGTCCAGCCGATTTCGGGCCCGGGTTCATCGGCTATGTGGACCTGTTGGCGTTTTCGCTATTGTCCCTTGGCTCGTTGCTGGGTATCCGTCTGGCCACGCCCTGGATCGGTCGTATCCCGGATCGGGTGCATGCGCGGGTGTACATCGGCCTGCTGCTGGTGGTGCTGGTCAGCCTGTGCCTGACGTGACAGGGGCATCGCTGCGGGCAGAACCTGGTGGGGGCTGAGACTACTGTGCGTGAAGCCCCGGTGCCTCGCGGATCACGAAGTGGTCCAGGTTCTCGATGTTGGCGCTGAAGACCCCGAAGGTCGCTTCGGGGTTTTTCTTGCTCGGCACTTGCTTGAGTGTCGGGGTGACACCGTAGAAGAAACAGTACAACTCGCGCTGGCTGTCGATGGCGCTCTTGATCTCTTCGAGGAAGGCTTTGCGCTTGCGATAGTTGTCGATCAGTTTCTTGCTCAGGTAGACGTTGACCGAGTAGGGCTTCTTCTTCGATTCGCCATCGGCCTTGAACCAGACCTTGTGCTCGAAATCGATGCGAAAGCTCTGGGTGTAGTCCTTGATTTCCTTGATCTTGCCCCAGTAGATCAGCCCCTTGTTGTCCAGCAGGTACTCGATCTTCTTGAAGAACGAGGCGTAGGACGCGGTGTGCTCGCCGATCTTCAGCGGCATGCGCTTGAGCAGTTCCTTGTCGTCGATGTTTGACACGAAACATTCCACCGGGTGGGCGAAGACACAGGTCTTGTCCGGAGTGCTATCGCGCCCGGCGTGGTTGTGTTGCAGGCCGGCTGGCACGGCGGGCGGATTGTCCCGGGGCGTCTCTGCCGCCGCGGTCGGGCTGCTCGGTCGACGCTTGTACTCGCGGCGGGTCAACAGCAGTTCCGAAGGGAAGTGTTCCTCGCGTTCATCCTCGGCGGCTGCGCCTTCGATGCTGCCGGCACCTTTGCTGAGCCGGTAAGGGCAGCTTTCTATGTGCAGCGTGCCGGGCAGGTTCTTGAAGTGCGGGGTGCGAAGGTAATTGACGTTCTTGGCATTGAAGGTGCCCAGCTGATTGGCGGCATCGAAGGCAGCGCGACATTCATCGTTGGGGCACTGGAAGCTTTCCTGGGCGGAATCGAAAGCCACGGTTTCATCGAAATTCAGATCCCGCACGTCATAGATCGACAACTTGTCGTCGAGGCTGATGCAGTAGGCGGTATCGAATTTCATGAGCGCTTTGATCCTTAAGCGGGGGAGGGGTCTTTATAACCACAGCTCCTGCAGCCTGCACGCATTTTAATGGGCCGGCTGCGCAGTCTGTTTCCTCGGCCAATAAAAAAGCCCTGAACAAGTCAGGGCTTCTTATTTGTTGCATTGATCCGCGAATCAATCCCAGCTCAGTGCACCGCCAGTTTGATACTCGATCACGCGGGTCTCGAAGAAGTTCTTCTCTTTCTTCAAGTCCATGATCTCGCTCATCCATGGGAACGGGTTGGTGGTGCCTGGGTACTCTTCCTTCAGGCCGATCTGCGACAGGCGACGGTTGGCGATGAACTTGAGGTAGTCCTCCATCATCGCCGCGTTCATGCCCAGCACGCCGCGCGGCATGGTGTCGCGAGCGTATTCGATTTCCAGTTGGGTGCCCTGGAGGATCATCTGGGTGGCTTCTTCCTTCATCTCGGCATCCCACAGGTGCGGGTTTTCGATCTTGATCTGGTTGATCACGTCGATGCCGAAGTTCAGGTGCATGGATTCGTCGCGCAGGATGTACTGGAACTGCTCGGCAACGCCGGTCATTTTGTTGCGGCGGCCCATGGACAGGATCTGGGTGAAGCCGCAGTAGAAGAAGATGCCTTCCAGAACGCAGTAGTAGGCGATCAGGTTGCGCAGCAGCTCCTTGTCGGTGTCGACGGTGCCGGTTTCGAACTTCGGATCGGAGATCGAACGGGTGTACTTCAGGCCCCAGGCGGCTTTCTTCGCGACCGATGGAATCTCGTGGTACATGTTGAAGATCTCGCCTTCATCCATGGCCAGCGATTCGATGCAGTACTGGTAGGCGTGGGTGTGGATCGCCTCTTCGAATGCCTGGCGCAGGATGTACTGGCGGCATTCCGGGTTGGTGATCAGGCGGTACACGGCCAGTACCAGGTTGTTGGCAACCAGGGAGTCGGCGGTGGAGAAGAAGCCCAGGTTGCGCATGACGATGCGGCGCTCGTCGTCGGTCAGGCCTTCCGGGTTTTTCCACAGGGCGATGTCGGCGGTCATGTTGACCTCTTGCGGCATCCAGTGGTTGGCGCAACCGTCGAGGTACTTCTGCCAGGCCCAGTCGTACTTGAACGGCACCAACTGGTTGAGGTCGGCGCGGCAGTTGATCATGCGCTTTTCGTCAACCGCGACGCGGGCGGAAGAGCCTTCCAGCTCGGCCAGGCCTTCGGCGATGTCGAGCTGGTCCAGGGACGCCTTGGCCCGGGCAACGGCAGCGGAGTCATTGGCGGTCACGGCGCGGGCTTCCAGAGCTGCGGCACCACCGGCGCTGTCGAGGCGGTCCATGTTGGCTTCAGTGGCGTGGCCGGCGTTGGCGCCTTTGACTGCAACTTCGCCTTCTTCTTTGTCGAATTCGTCCCAGCTCAGCATGACGTGTCGTCTCCTGCTCGAGGGCCAGATGCCCGTGTGAAAACAAAAGGGTTGGCTTTTCACACGGCGCTACTGGCCGCGTTAAATCAATAGAAATCGTTTGTTGCAGCTGTGAACGCAGGCAATAAACAGAAATATGTGTCCGGGTGCCTTGAGGCTGCTGTCGGGCGGAACTGAGGCTTTCGGTTCCGGCGCGTGATTCAGCAGGTCGTTTTCATCCGGTAAGGGAATGTTGCGGGCCCGTTTTGAGGACGCATTATAAGGATATTTTCCGGCTCGTGGGGTGACCGATGGGCGCAGGCGGGCCGAGGAAGGCAGGGGATCCAGAGCAAAGCGCGGGTTTACAAGGCTTTGACCGCGGAAGATTTTTTTTCGGGCTGAAAAAAATCAGCCGGAAATGGCCAAAAAATAGCCAATTTTACTAGATGTTGTGTTTTTGCAAGCCATTTCACTGTTTTGAACACAACTCAAATCCACCTGGATTGGGCCAGGCAAGGGGCTGGGAACCGGCCTCGGCGGTGGCGAAAAGGTTGCGTGCGATTGCCGTGGTCGCACGTCGCGGGGGCGATGCTGTTGGCCGGACCCCGAACGGGGGCGCTGGCGAGGCATCTTTGCCGCAAGAGGGATTTCTTGCGGCCGGCAGTCATCAAGGTCTATGCAATGAACTTGGCTATTAACCGTTAGAGCAACCGTTGCCCATTACGCGGTATTGAAGAATATGCCGTTGACCGTGGGAGTCTTCATATTCCATACGCGCTGGTACAACTTCGCATACTTCTGGAACTTCGCTCATGGAGATAACTTTGGCGATATCCAGATCAGTGGAGTAAGTGTATTCCTCTACCGGTACTTGTTGCTGTGCGACATCAGTCGGGATCTCATCAGCCATCGCGGTAACGCACAGACTACTGAGGGCCAGAACTAATAAAGCTTTCATTTGCGTTTTACCTTTCTAAGGTCGTGTGGGGTCACGCAGCCTTTATGAGGCTGCGTGTGGAGCTTGAGTAAACGTTTGATTAACTGCCTTCGTGGGGGCTGCAACTTGGTTAATCAGATTGCCTGTTTGGCGAGACGGATTTTAGGCCCGGGGTGGCGGGTCATATAGGTGTACTTTTGATAAACACTTTTGACAGTTTTTGTAACAATCGCCGAAAAAGGCCTGTCTGGATGCCTGCTTGAATATTTTTGCCGAGGCTGAATGTCGCTGTAACCAGCGTTCTTGAAGGGGTGCGGCAAATAGCCGGGCATTTCGCAGGGGGTTGTTACTACCATCGTCGAATGGTTCTATAGGCGCCCCCCGGCTACAACGGGGTCATACAAAAACAACTATGTCACCGAGGTAAGAAAGATGAGTGCGGCTTCTCTGTATCCCGTTCGTCCCGAGGTTTTGGCCAATACGCTGACTGACGAGGCGACCTACAAGGCCATGTACCAGCAGTCGGTCGTTAACCCGGACGGTTTCTGGCGTGAACAGGCCAAGCGTCTCGACTGGATCAAGCCTTTTACCACGGTGAAGCAGACTTCCTTCGACGATCACCATGTCGATATCAAGTGGTTTGCCGATGGCACCTTGAACGTCTCCTACAACTGCCTGGATCGTCATCTCGCCGAGCGTGGCGATCAGATCGCGATCATCTGGGAAGGCGATGATCCTTCCGAAAGCCGCAACATCACTTACCGCGAACTGCATGAAGAAGTCTGCAAGTTCGCCAACGCCTTGCGTGGCCAGGACGTGCACCGTGGCGACGTGGTGACTATCTATATGCCAATGATTCCCGAGGCGGTGGTGGCCATGCTGGCCTGTACCCGCATCGGTGCGATCCACTCGGTGGTGTTCGGCGGGTTCTCCCCTGAAGCGTTGGCCGGGCGCATCATCGACTGCCGTTCGAAAGTGGTGATCACTGCCGACGAAGGCATCCGTGCCGGTAAAAAGGTTCCGCTCAAGGCCAATGTCGACGACGCCCTGACCAACCCGGAAACCAGCAGCATCCAGAAGGTCATCGTGTGCAAGCGCACCGGTGGCGACATCAAGTGGAACCAGCATCGCGACATCTGGTACGAAGACCTGATGAAGGTCGCCGGCAGCGTCTGCGCGCCGAAAGAGATGGGCGCCGAAGAAGCGCTGTTCATCCTTTATACCTCCGGCTCCACCGGCAAGCCCAAGGGTGTGCAGCACACCACGGGCGGCTACCTGCTCTATGCATCGCTGACCCATGAGCGGGTGTTCGACTACCGTCCGGGTGAAGTCTACTGGTGCACCGCCGACGTCGGCTGGGTCACCGGCCACACCTATATCGTCTATGGCCCGCTGGCCAATGGCGCCACTACGGTGCTGTTCGAAGGCGTGCCCAACTATCCGGACGTGACCCGGGTGGCGAAGATCGTCGACAAGCACAAGGTCAACATTCTCTACACCGCGCCGACCGCGATCCGCGCCATGATGGCCTCGGGCACGGCTGCCTGCGAAGGCGCCGATGGCAGCAGCCTGCGCCTGCTGGGTTCGGTGGGCGAGCCGATCAACCCGGAAGCCTGGGACTGGTACTACAAGAACGTCGGCCAATCCCGTTGCCCGATCGTCGACACCTGGTGGCAGACCGAAACCGGCGCCACCCTGATGAGCCCGCTGCCGGGGGCGCATGCCCTGAAGCCGGGTTCTGCCGCGCGTCCGTTCTTCGGCGTGGTGCCGGCCCTGGTGGACAACCTGGGCAACATCATCGAAGGCGCCGCCGAAGGCAACCTGGTGATCCTCGATTCGTGGCCAGGTCAGGCGCGCACGCTGTACGGCGACCACGACCGTTTCGTCGATACCTACTTCAAGACGTTCCGTGGCATGTACTTCACCGGTGACGGTGCTCGTCGCGACGAAGACGGCTACTGGTGGATCACCGGCCGGGTGGACGATGTGCTCAACGTTTCCGGGCACCGCATGGGCACCGCCGAGATCGAAAGCGCCATGGTTGCGCACCCGAAAGTCGCCGAAGCGGCGGTGGTGGGCGTGCCTCACGACATCAAGGGCCAGGGCATCTATGTCTACGTGACCCTCAACGGTGGCGAAGAGCCGAGCGAAGCCCTGCGTCTGGAACTGAAGAACTGGGTGCGCAAGGAGATCGGTCCGATCGCCTCGCCGGATGTCATCCAATGGGCGCCGGGACTGCCGAAGACCCGTTCCGGGAAGATCATGCGGCGGATTCTGCGCAAGATCGCGACGGCGGAGTACGACGGTCTCGGAGATATCTCCACCTTGGCCGACCCAAGCGTGGTGCAGCATCTGATCGACACCCACAAGACCATGAACGTCGCCTGAGGCGGGTTCCGAGTCACCCAGCCCCGTCCGGCCTTGCGCCGGGCGGGGCTTTTTTGTGCCGGGGTGATTCCCCGGCAAGCCGCACGCTACAGCCTCCGCGCGCCTGTTATTAGGCCCGCTTGCCGGTGCAGGCGAGCGAATAAATATCGGATTTATCCATGTGCCGGGTGCGAATGTTACCGATGCTGTCGAAGATGTAACCCGGCGCCCATTTTCGGGGCAATGGGAAACGCCGAGCCCCATTTCAGGGCTGTTTATACCCATATAAAAAATAAGTCATCACGCTGCGCTTGCCGGAATAGAAGGCTTTGCCAATAATAGGCCCGCAATTTGCAGCGTAGATCGGTTCCCTATCATTTGCTCTTGCATAGTTTTGAAGAGCTGTCAATGTGCTCCCCCGGTATTCTCGATGCTTCTGTAATTTGTTGTCGCATTGAGGAAATATCGGCTTCCAGCCTGTCGTTAGAATGCCGGTCACTCGCTCGTCGTTGCCTGTGTGTGAGTCCTCTCCCGGGCTTCTAAGGACGCAGCGCCGTCTTTGCAGTTTTACCCATTCGCATATTGGGCTGTCGCTCACTCTGCCGTTTTCGCCCTTTACCGATGGAGTTCTAAGATGAAGAAACTCGTGCTTCTTGGCGCCCTGGCACTGTCCGTGCTCTCCCTGCCGACTTTCGCCGATGAAAAGCCCCTGAAAATTGGTATCGAAGCGGCCTACCCTCCGTTTGCCTCCAAGGCGCCGGATGGCAGCATCGTCGGTTTCGACTACGACATCGGCAACGCTCTGTGTGAAGAGATGAAGGTCAAGTGCGTGTGGGTCGAGCAAGAGTTCGACGGCCTGATCCCTGCACTGAAAGTGCGCAAGATCGACGCCATCCTCTCGTCGATGTCGATCACCGACGATCGCAAGAAGTCCGTGGACTTCACCAGCAAGTACTACAACACCCCGGCACGTCTGGTGATGAAGGCCGGCACCCAGGTCAGCGACGGTCTGAGCGAGCTCAAGGGCAAGAACATCGGCGTGCAGCGTGGTTCGATCCATGAGCGTTTCGCCCGTGAAGTGCTGGCTCCCCTGGGCGCACAGATCAAGCCTTACGGCTCGCAGAACGAAATCTACCTGGATGTGGCCGCCGGTCGTCTCGACGGCACCGTGGCCGACGCTACGCTGTTGAATGACGGCTTCCTGAAAACCGATTCGGGCAAGGGCTTTGCCTTCGTCGGTCCGGCTTTCACTGACGTCAAATACTTCGGCGACGGCGTAGGGATCGCAGTGCGCAAAGGTGACAAGGCCGAGCTGGACAAGATCAACGCTGCCATCGCTGCCATTCGCGAGAATGGCAAGTACAAGCAAATCCAGGACAAGTACTTCGACTTCGACATCTACGGCAAGTAAGACCGTCGAAACAGTCAGTCCGAGATGGCGCAAGCAGCAGAATCTCTGAAGTTTGCGCCATTTTTTCATCCCAATTTTCGAGGACCTGAATCATGTTGAAAGGCTACGGGGCTGTCATCCTCGATGGCGCTTGGCTGACGCTTCAGCTCGCCTTGTCGTCCATGGCCCTGGCCATTGTTCTGGGTCTGATCGGGGTCGCGCTGCGTCTCTCGCCGGTGCGCTGGCTGGCCTGGCTTGGCGATCTGTATTCCACGGTGATCCGTGGCATTCCCGATCTGGTGCTGATCCTGCTGATCTTCTACGGCGGCCAGGACTTGCTGAACCGTGTCGCGCCGCTGCTGGGCTACGACGACTACATCGACCTCAATCCGCTGGCGGCCGGTATCGGCACCCTGGGCTTCATCTTCGGTGCCTACCTGTCGGAAACCTTCCGTGGCGCCTTCATGGCGATCCCCAAGGGGCAGGCGGAAGCGGGCATGGCTTACGGCATGAGCAGCTTCCAGGTGTTCTTCCGGGTGATGGTGCCGCAGATGATTCGCCTGGCGATTCCCGGCTTCACCAACAACTGGCTGGTGCTGACCAAGGCCACCGCGCTGATTTCGGTGGTGGGCCTGCAAGACATGATGTTCAAGGCCAAGCAGGCGGCGGATGCCACCCGTGAGCCTTTCACCTTCTTCCTCGCAGTGGCGGCCATGTACCTGGTGATCACCAGTGTCTCGTTGCTGGCATTGCGTCACCTTGAGAAGCGCTACTCGGTAGGCGTAAGGGCGGCTGATCTATGATCTTCGACTACAACGTCATCTATGACGCCTTGCCGCTGTACTTCAGCGGCTTGCTGACCACCTTGAAACTGCTGGCACTGTCACTGTTCTTCGGCCTGCTGGTGGCTCTGCCCCTGGGGCTGATGCGGGTCTCCAAGCAGCCGCTGGTGAACATGACGGCCTGGCTCTACACCTACGTTATCCGCGGCACGCCGATGCTGGTGCAGCTGTTCCTGATCTACTACGGCCTGGCCCAGTTCGAAGCGGTGCGGGAGAGTTTCCTCTGGCCCTGGCTGTCCAGTGCAACCTTCTGTGCCTGCCTGGCCTTTGCCATCAATACCAGCGCCTACACCGCGGAAATCATCGCCGGCAGCCTTCGGGCCACGCCCAATGGCGAGATCGAGGCGGCCAAGGCCATGGGCATGTCGCGCTACAAGATGTACCGCCGCATTCTCCTGCCGTCGGCCCTGCGCCGGGCGCTGCCGCAGTACAGCAACGAAGTGATCATGATGCTGCAGACCACCAGTCTGGCGTCCATCGTGACCCTGATCGACATCACCGGCGCGGCGCGCACGGTCAACGCGCAGTACTACCTGCCGTTCGAGGCCTACATTACCGCCGGCGTGTTCTACCTGTGCCTGACCTTTATCCTGGTGCGCCTGTTCAAGCTGGCCGAAGGCCGCTGGCTGCGCTACCTGGCACCGCGGAAGCACTGACATGCAGCGTATCGATCATCCATTGCCCTGGAGCCATCTGGGCAGCGAGCGCAGCATCTCGGTGTTCCGTTTCGGCAGCGGCGAGCGCAAGGCCTATATCCAGGCCAGCCTGCATGCTGACGAACTGCCGGGCATGCGTACCGCCTGGGAGCTGAAAAAGCGCCTGGCTGAGCTGGAGGCCCAGGGCGCCCTCAACGGTGTTGTCGAGCTGGTGCCGGTGGCCAATCCGCTGGGTCTGGGACAGTTGCTGCAAGGCAATCACCAGGGCCGTTTCGAGGCCGGCAGCGGCAAGAATTTCAACCGTGATTTCGTCGAGTTGAGCGCGCCCGTGGCCCAGCGCCTGGACGGGCGCCTGGGGGATGATCCGCACGCCAATGTACGCTTGATCCGTCAGGCCATGGCTGAGGTGCTGGCCGAGTTGCCGCCGGCAGCCAGCCAGTTGCAGGGTATGCAGCGGGTGCTGCTGAGCCATGCCTGCAATGCCGATGTGGTGCTGGACCTGCATTGCGATGCCGAGGCCGCGTTGCACATGTATGCCTTGCCGCAGCACTGGCCGCAATGGCGTTCCCTGGCGGCGCACCTGGATGTGAAGGTCGGCCTGCTGGCGGAGGACTCCGGTGGCAGTTCGTTCGACGAAGCCTGCTCGCTGCCGTGGCTGCGCCTGTCGCGGCAGTTCCCTGATGCGCAGATTCCCCTGGCTTGCCTGGCGACCACCCTGGAGCTGGGTGGTCAGGCCGACACCGGGCGCCCCCAGGCCGAGGCTTACGCCGAAGGCATCCTGGCGTTTCTGGCCGAGCAGGGGCTGATTGCCGGTGAGTGGCCGGCACCCGGGCACGACGCCTGCGAGGCCATGCCCTTTGAAGGCACCGAGCTGCTGTATGCGCAGCACCCCGGCGTGGTGAGCTTTCTGCGTCCGGCCGGGAGCTGGGTGGAAGTGGGCGAGCCGATTTTTGAAGTGATTGATCCCCTATCCGATCGGGTCAGTACGGTGTGTGCTGGCACCAGCGGCGTGTTGTTCGCCGTTGAGCGGCTGCGTTATGCCCAACCCGGTTTCTGGCTGGCCAAGGTGGCGGGGCGCGAAGCGCTGCGTCACGGGCGCTTGCTCAACGACTGACTGTTTTTGTGAGAACCGACCGCATGTACAAACTTGAAGTCCAAGACCTGCATAAGCGCTATGGCAGTCACGAAGTGCTCAAGGGCGTGTCCCTGAAGGCCGCGGCTGGCGATGTGATCAGCATCATCGGCTCCAGTGGCTCGGGCAAGAGCACCTTTTTGCGCTGCATCAACCTGTTGGAGCAGCCCCATGCCGGCAAGATCCTGCTGAACAACGAAGAGTTGAAGCTGGTGGCCAACAAGGACGGCGCGCTCAAGGCTGCCGATCCCAAGCAGTTGCAGCGCATGCGCTCGCGCCTGTCGATGGTGTTCCAGCACTTCAACCTGTGGTCGCACATGACCGCGATTGAAAACATCATGGAAGCACCAGTGCACGTGCTGGGGGTGTCCAAGGCGGAGGCTCGCGAGAAGGCCGAGCATTACCTGGCCAAGGTGGGCGTGGCGCACCGCAAGGATGCCTACCCGGGCCACATGTCCGGTGGTGAGCAGCAGCGCGTGGCCATTGCCCGGGCGCTGGCCATGGAGCCGGAAGTCATGCTGTTCGACGAGCCGACCTCGGCCCTGGACCCGGAGCTGGTGGGCGACGTGTTGAAGGTCATGCAGGCCCTGGCCCAGGAAGGCCGCACCATGGTGGTGGTGACGCACGAAATGGGCTTTGCCCGTGAGGTGTCGAACCAGTTGGTGTTCCTGCACAAGGGTGTGGTGGAAGAGAGCGGCAACCCGCGGGAAGTGCTGGTGAACCCGCAATCAGAACGTTTGCAACAATTCCTCTCCGGTAGCCTCAAGTAATCACTGCCGTTATGCACCAAATTAGGTCATGCTGCGCACCGCGCGCCAGATGGTCTAACTTGGTGCTGCCACCCTTGGCTTCTAACACTGTTTTCGTTTCGGATTGCCCGCCATGACTGCCCATCGAATTGGTTTCCTGATTTGGCCCAGCACTAAAGCCTTGACGCTGGCGCTGGCCGAGGAGGCCTTGCGTGTTGCTCAGCGGGTGCATCCGGAAGTGGTTTATGAGTTGGCGTTCCTGCAGGCCGAGGCACCGGCCGAAGGCGCCTGGCAACTGCCGGGCGAGCCTTGGGCGGGCAAGCTTGAGGGCTGCCAGAAGCTGTTCCTTTTGGCAGACGAGCCGCCCGGCCCCATGAGTTCCGGGCTCGGCAGCGCTCTCAAGCAGCTGGTGCGTGCCGGCTGCGTGATTGGCGGGCTGTCGGCCGGGGTGTATCCGCTGGCGCAGTTGGGCCTGCTCGATGGTTATCGGGCGGCGGTGCACTGGCGCTGGCAGGACGATTTCGCCGAGCGTTTTCCCAAGGTCATTGCCACCAGTCACCTGTTTGACTGGGACCGTGATCGCCTGACCGCCTGTGGCGGTATGTCGGTGCTGGACCTGTTGCTGGCGGTGCTGGCGCGGGATCACGGCGCCGAGCTGGCCGGTGCGGTTTCGGAAGAGCTGGTGGTGGAGCGCATCCGCGAAGGTGGTGAGCGCCAGCGCATTCCGTTGCAGAATCGTCTGGGGTCCAGCCATCCAAAGCTGACCCAGGCGGTGCTGCTGATGGAGGCCAATATCGAGGAGCCGCTGACCACCGACGAGATTGCCCAGCATGTCTGTGTATCCCGTCGGCAATTGGAGCGCATCTTCAAGCAGTACCTGAACCGCGTGCCCAGCCAGTACTACCTGGAGCTGCGCCTGAACAAGGCCCGGCAGATGCTGATGCAGACCAGCAAGTCGATCATTCAGATCGGCCTGTCCTGTGGTTTCTCCTCCGGCCCGCACTTCTCCAGCGCCTACCGCAACTTCTTTGGCGCCACCCCGCGCGAAGATCGCAATCAACGGCGCAGCAGCAGCCCGTTCGAACTCTCCTCCGTACCTTCCGAGCGCGGTTGATCCGCCTTCTGTAGGCGCCGGCTTGCCGGTGCAAGCGTCCTGACGCCCGCTCACCGGGCCTGCGCTGCAGCTAACTACCTGGATAATTACCTTGGGCAAAATGCCCGCTGAATCTGCCGCTAGAGCCCTGCGCAGTTTAAACTGCGCCTTTGCGACGCTATTTGTCGCATTGCCATAAACCCGCGTAAAACCGGGGTTGGCGCTATAAGAAGTTGTCGCTTGGCGACAAGGCCGGGCACAAAACTGTCCTTACAATCCCTCCATCGCTCGCCAGTTCCAGGCGGGTGTTCCTCTTCAGGAGACTCCGATGTCCGTTGAGCAAGCTCCGGTGCAACGCGCCGATTTCGACCAGGTGATGGTTCCCAATTACGCACCTGCGGCTTTCATTCCTGTGCGCGGCTCGGGGGCCCGAGTCTGGGACCAGTCGGGACGGGAGCTGATCGACTTCGCCGGCGGCATTGCGGTCAACGTACTGGGCCACGCCCATCCGGCGCTGGTGGGGGCTCTGACCGAGCAGGCCAACAAGCTGTGGCATGTGTCCAACGTCTTCACCAACGAGCCGGCCCTGCGCCTGGCCCACAAGCTGATCGACGCCACCTTCGCCGAGCGCGCGTTCTTCTGTAACTCCGGTGCAGAAGCCAACGAGGCCGCCTTCAAGCTGGCCCGTCGCGTGGCCCACGATCGTTTCGGTGCCGAGAAGTACGAAATCATCGCCGCGCTGAACAGCTTCCACGGCCGTACCCTGTTCACCGTGAACGTCGGTGGCCAGTCGAAGTACTCCGATGGCTTCGGTCCGAAAATCACCGGCATCACCCACGTGCCGTACAACGACCTGGCTGCACTGAAGGCCGCGGTTTCCGACAAGACCTGCGCGGTGGTGCTGGAGCCGATCCAGGGCGAAGGCGGCGTATTGCCGGCCGAGCTGGCTTACCTGCAAGGCGCCCGCGAGCTGTGCGATCAGCACAACGCGCTGCTGGTGTTCGACGAAGTGCAGACCGGCATGGGCCGCAGCGGCGAGCTGTTTGCCTATCAGTATTACGGCGTGACCCCGGACATCCTCACCAGCGCCAAGAGCCTGGGCGGCGGTTTCCCGATTGCGGCGATGCTGACCACCGAAGCGCTGGCCAAGCACCTGGTGGTCGGTACCCACGGCACCACCTACGGCGGCAACCCGCTGGCGTGCGCAGTGGCCGAGGCGGTGATCGATGTGATCAACACCCCGCAAGTGCTCAATGGCGTGAAAGCCAAGCACGACCGCTTCAAGACCCGCCTGCTGCAGATCGGCGAGAAGTATGGCCTGTTCACCGAAGTCCGCGGCCTGGGCCTGTTGCTCGGTTGCGTGCTCAGCGAAGCCTGGAAAGGCAAGGCCAAGGACGTGTTCAACGCCGCCGAGAAAGAAGGCCTGATGATTCTGCAGGCCGGTCCGGATGTGGTGCGTTTCGCCCCGAGCCTGGTGATCGAAAACGCCGATATCGATGAGGGCCTGGACCGCTTCGAGCGTGCCGTGGCGAAACTGACTCAAGCCTGATCCAGGTTGCAGTACTCCTCGGCGCCGGCTGTTGCAGCTGGTGTCGAGCCCCATTCCTGTGCCGGGCTGTCCCGGCATTTTTTTCCCTGCGTCGGACGGTTTCCGACCTGTTTTAGAGTAAGGAGTGACACCATGCTGGTGATGCGCCCCGCGCAAATGGCTGATCTGGGCGAGGTACAGCGTCTGGCTGCAGACAGCCCGATTGGTGTCACCTCCTTGCCGGATGATGTGGATCGCCTGCGCGACAAGATCGCCGCGAGCGAGGCTTCGTTTGCCGCTGAAGTGAGCTTCAACGGCGAGGAAAGCTATTTCTTCGTTCTCGAGGACACCGACAGCGGCAAGCTGGTGGGCTGCTCGGCCATCGTCGCGTCCGCCGGTTATTCCGAGCCGTTCTACAGCTTTCGCAATGAAACCTTCGTTCACGCGTCCCGCGAGCTGAAGATCCACAACAAGATTCATGTCCTGTCCCAGTGTCACGACCTGACCGGCAACAGCCTGTTGACCAGTTTCTATGTGGTGCCGGAGCTGGTGGGTTCGCCCTGGTCGGAGCTCAACTCCCGCGGCCGCCTGCTGTTCGTCGCCAGTCACCCGGAGCGTTTCGCCGACTCGGTGGTGACCGAGATCGTCGGTTACAGCGACGAGCACGGTGATTCGCCGTTCTGGGACGCCATCGGGCGCAACTTCTTCGACCTCAACTACGCCGAGGCCGAGCGCCTGTGCGGCCTCAAGAGCCGGACCTTTCTCGCCGAGCTGATGCCCCATTACCCGATCTACGTGCCGCTGCTGCCGGACGCCGCCCAGGAAGCCATGGGCCAGGTGCACCCGCGGGCGCAGATCACCTTCGACATCCTGATGCGCGAAGGTTTTGAGACCGATCACTACATCGACATCTTCGACGGTGGCCCGACCTTGCATGCACGGGTTTCGGGGATTCGTTCGATCGCCCAGAGCCGCGTGGTGCCGGTGAAGATCGGCGAGGCCATCAAGGGCGGCGGTCGTCAGTACCTGGTGTCCAACGGCCAACTGCAGGATTACCGCGCGGTGCTGCTGGAGCTGGATTACGCCCCGGGCAAACCGGTGACCCTGGATCTGCAAGCCGCCGAAGCCCTGGGCGTCGGCGAAGGTGCCAGCGTGCGTCTGGTGGCGGTTTAAAGCCTGCTTCCACGACCTGGAAAGCATGCCTGGAAAGCAGCGAGTTTCGCGCAGGCCATCAGCGGCCTGCGTCTGAGGAGATAGCATGATCGTTCGTCCCGTACGCAGCAGCGATTTACCCGCGCTGATCGACCTGGCCCGCAGCACCGGCACCGGCCTCACCACCTTGCCGGCCAACGAAGAGCGCCTGACCCACAGGGTCGGCTGGGCGGAAAAGACCTTTCGCGGCGAAGCCGAGCGCGGCGATGCGGACTACCTGTTCGTGCTTGAAGACGACAACGGCCGGGTGGTGGGCATTTCCGCCATCGCCGGTGCCGTCGGGCTGCGCGAGCCCTGGTACAACTTCCGGGTCGGCCTGACGGTCAGCGCCTCCCAGGAGCTGAACATCTACCGCGAGATCCCCACGCTGTTCCTGGCCAACGACCTGACCGGCAACTCCGAGCTGTGCTCGCTGTTCCTTCACGCCGATTACCGCACCGGCCTCAACGGCCGCATGCTGGCCAAGGCGCGGATGCTGTTCATTGCCGAGTTCCCGCAGCTGTTCGGCAACAAGATCATTGCCGAGATGCGCGGCATGTCCGATGAGAATGGCCGCTCGCCGTTCTGGGAAAGCCTGGGTCGGCACTTCTTCAAGATGGAGTTCAGCCAGGCCGACTACCTGACCGGGGTTGGCAACAAGGCGTTCATCGCCGAGCTGATGCCCAAGTTCCCGCTGTACACCTGCTTTTTGTCCGAGGATGCGCGCAACGTGATCGGCAAGGTCCATACCGACACCGAGCCGGCGCTGGCCATGCTCAAGAGCGAAGGCTTCAGCTACCAGGGCTACGTCGACATCTTCGATGCCGGCCCGGCGGTGGAATGCGAGACCAGCAAGATCCGCGCGGTGCGTGACAGCCAGGCGCTGGTGCTGGCCATCGGCACCCCGGGCGACGACGCCACGCCGTTCCTGATCCACAACCGCAAGCGCGAGGACTGCCGCATTACCGCGGCGCCGGCACGCTTTGCCGCGGGCACCCTGGTGGTCGATCCCCTGACCGCCAAGCGCTTGCAACTCAACGCCGGCGACCAGGTCCGCGCGGTTCCGCTGTCTGCTTCTCGGGAGTCGAAATAATGAGCACGCTGTACATCGCAGGCCAATGGCTGGCTGGCCAGGGCGAAGCCTTCACCTCGGTCAATCCGGTGACCCAGGCGGTCATCTGGTCCGGCAACGGTGCCACTGCCGCGCAAGTGGAAAACGCCGTGCAGGCCGCCCGCCAGGCGTTTCCGGCCTGGGCCAAGCGTTCCCTGGAGGAGCGTATCGGTGTGCTCGAAGCCTTTGCCGCTGCGCTCAAGGCGCGTGCCGACGAACTGGCCCGCTGCATCGGTGAGGAAACCGGCAAGCCGCTGTGGGAAGCCGCCACCGAAGTCACCAGCATGGTCAACAAGATCGCCATCTCGGTGCAGAGCTACCGCGAGCGTACCGGCGAGAAGAGCGGCCCTTTGGGCGACGCCACCGCTGTGCTGCGACACAAGCCCCACGGCGTGGTGGCGGTGTTCGGTCCTTACAACTTCCCTGGGCACTTGCCCAACGGGCACATCGTTCCCGCGCTGCTGGCCGGTAACAGTGTGCTGTTCAAGCCCAGCGAGCTGACGCCGAAAGTCGCCGAGCTGACGGTGCAGTGCTGGATCGAAGCCGGCTTGCCGGCAGGCGTCCTCAACCTGCTGCAAGGCGCCCGGGAAACCGGTATCGCCCTGGCCGCCAATCCGGGTATCGATGGTTTGTTCTTCACCGGTTCCAGCCGCACCGGCAATCATCTGCACCAGCAGTTCGCCGGGCGTCCGGACAAGATCCTGGCCCTGGAAATGGGCGGCAACAACCCGCTGGTGGTGGATCAGGTCGCTGACCTGGACGCGGCGGTGTACACCATCATCCAGTCGGCCTTCATTTCGGCCGGTCAGCGCTGCACCTGCGCCCGCCGCCTGCTGGTGCCGCAAGGCGCCTGGGGTGATGGGTTGCTGGCGCGCCTGGTGGCGGTCAGTGCGAGCATCGATGTGGGTGCCTATGACCAGCAGCCGGCGCCGTTCATGGGCTCGGTGATTTCCCTGGGCGCCGCTCGCGCGCTGATGGATGCGCAACGGCAACTGCTGGCCAATGGCGCCGTGGCCTTGCTGGAAATGACCCAACCCCAGGCTCAGGCCGCCTTGCTGACCCCAGGCATTCTGGATGTGACGGCGGTGGCTGAGCGTCCGGATGAAGAGCTGTTCGGGCCGTTGCTGCAAGTGATCCGCTACGCTGATTTCGATGGGGCGATTGCCGAGGCCAACAACACTCAGTACGGCCTGGCAGCCGGCCTGTTGTCGGATTCCGCCGAGCGCTACCAGCAGTTCTGGCTGGAAAGCCGGGCGGGCATCGTCAACTGGAACAAGCAGTTGACCGGCGCCGCCAGCAGCGCGCCGTTCGGTGGGGTGGGTGCTTCGGGCAACCATCGGGCCAGTGCCTATTACGCGGCGGATTACTGCGCGTACCCGGTGGCTTCCCTGGAAACCCCGAGCCTGGTGCTGCCGAGCGCGTTGACGCCGGGTGTGCGCTTGTCCTGACTGGCGTGGCCTTTTCGCCGGTAAGCCGGCTCCTGCAGAACGCTGTGGGAGCCGGCTTGCCGGCGAGCGAGCGCACTGCGTTCGCCATGTGTAGATACCGATGCCTATAACAAACAGATTCGTGGAGCCTCGCTGATGAAATCCTATGAAGTCAATTTTGACGGTTTAGTGGGGCCGACCCATAACTATGGCGGCCTGTCCTACGGCAACGTGGCCTCCCAGAGCAACAGCCAGCAGGGCTCCAATCCCAAGGAAGCGGCGCTGCAAGGCTTGGCGAAAATGAAAGCGCTGATGGACATGGGCTTTCAGCAAGGCGTGCTCGCCCCGCAAGAGCGCCCGGACGTGGCGGCCCTGCGCAAACTGGGTTTTGCCGGCACTGATGCCCAGGTCATCCAGCTAGCCGCCAAGCAGGCCATGCCACTGCTGGTCGCCAGTTGCTCGGCATCGAGCATGTGGGTGGCCAACGCCGCCACCGTCAGCCCGAGTGCTGACACCGCCGATGGCCGCGTGCATTTCACCGCCGCTAACTTGAACTGCAAATACCATCGCAGCATCGAGCACCCGACCACCAGTCGCGTGCTGGGGGCGATGTTCGCCGACCAGAAACACTTCGCCCATCACGCCGCGTTGCCGGCGGTGGCGCAGTTCGGCGATGAAGGCGCGGCCAACCACACGCGCTTCTGCCGTGATTACGGCCAGGCCGGTGTCGAGTTCTTCGTCTTCGGTCGCAGCGCGTTCGATACCCGTTACCCGGCGCCGCAGAAATATCCGGCGCGCCAGACCCTGGAAGCCTCGCAAGCCGTGGCTCGCCTGCATGGCCTGAGCGAGGAGGGCGTGGTCTATGCCCAGCAGAATCCATCGGTGATCGATCAGGGCGTGTTCCACAACGATGTGATCGCGGTGGGCAATGGCGAGGTGCTGTTCTATCACGAGGATGCGTTCCTCGAGACCGAGAAGATGCTCGCCGAGCTGCAGGGCAAGCTGGGTCGACGCGGCGGCAACTTCCAGTCGATCTGCGTGCCGCGCGCGCAAGTGACGGTGGAAGACGCCGTGCGCTCCTACCTGTTCAACAGCCAGCTGCTGTCCCGCGTCGATGGTTCGATGCTGCTGATCGTGCCGGAGGAGTGCCGCGGCAACGAGCGGGTCTGGCAATACCTGCAAAGCCTCACCAGCTCGGGCGGACTGATCCGTGAAGTGAAGGTCTTCGATCTCAAGCAGAGCATGCAGAACGGCGGTGGCCCGGCTTGCCTGCGCTTGCGGGTGGCCTTGAATGAAACTGAGCTGGCGGCGGTCAATCCTGGGGTTATCATGACCGCGCCGTTGTACGACACCCTGACCCAATGGGTTGGCAAGCACTACCGCGACCGTCTGTGCGAAAGCGATCTGGCGGACCCGCAGCTGCTGCTTGAGTGCCGGACGGCACTGGATGAACTGACGCAAATCCTTAAACTGGGCGCGGTTTATCCCTTCCAGATCAATTGAAAGCCCGCGCCCGGCCCATTCGACCGGGCGTGCCGCTTCACCCCAGATGAGAACGACCCCCATGAGCGATACCCTGCAGCTGATCCTTGAAGACAGCGACGGCACCCAACTGCAAACCTCCTGCACCCGTTTCGCGGTGCTGTGGCAGGGCAAGGAAGTATGGATTCAACAGGACGGCCGCGGCCAACTGCTGATCGGCGTGGACGTGGAGGAGGGTGATGACGAGTACGCCAGTCTGCTGCTGCGTCCGCTGGCGACCAACCTGGTCAGCCTGCAATTGGAAATGGAACCGGCCGACGCCGGTGACGATGATCACGTGCATGGCCCCGACTGCGGCCACGCTCACTAAGGAAGCCGCGCTATGCTCGCCCTCGGCAAACTGCTTGAACTGACCCTCGCCGGCCGTGAACCGGCAGAGAAGACTCAACTGACTGTCGACGGCGTGCGCATGCGCTGGCTGAGCGAGGGCGCCCTGGAAGTCCGGCCGCCCGAAGCTCGCGATAACGGTCTGGACCTGCTGCTGTCAGCCGGTATCCATGGCAACGAGACGGCTCCCATCGAGCTGCTCGACCGTCTGTTGCACGACATTGCCCGGGGCGACCTGAAGCCTCGGGCACGCATTCTGTTCCTGTTCGGCAACCCCGAGGCGATGCGTCGCGGCGAGCGTTTTGTCGAGCAGGACGTCAACCGGCTGTTCAATGGCCGACATGAATCGAGCAGTGGTATCGAAGCCCTGCGTGCCTGCGAGCTGGAGCGTCTGGCGGCGAGCTTTTTCAGTCTGCCGCAGCGCCAGCGCCTGCATTACGACCTGCACACGGCGATCCGCGGTTCGAAGATCGAACAGTTCGCCCTGTATCCGTGGAAGGACGGGCGTCAGCATTCGCGCCGTGAGCTGGCGCGCCTGCGGGCGGCGGGCATGGAAGCGGTGCTGCTACAGAACAAGCCCTCCATTGTCTTCAGCGCCTACACCTACGATCAGCTGGGGGCCGAATCCTTCACCCTGGAGTTGGGCAAGGCCCGGCCGTTCGGGCAGAACCAGGGGGTCAATGTCGAGCGCTTGGAAACCCGCCTCAAGCAGATCATCGACGGCAGCGAGCCCGGGCAAGAGCAGGACAGCCTCGATGGCCTGCAGCTGTTCAGCGTGGCGCGGGAAGTCATCAAGCACAGCGACAGCTTCCACCTGCACCTGCCGGCGGACGTGGAGAACTTTTCCGAACTGGAAGTGGGTTACCTGCTGGCCGAGGACATCGCCCAGACCCGTTGGGTGATCGAGGAGGAGGGCGCGCGGATCATTTTCCCCAACCCCAAGGTGAAGAACGGCTTGCGTGCCGGGATTTTGATCGTGCCGGCCACCGCCGACGGCCTGGCCTGAGGTTCGCCGGCAAGCCGAACCCCGCAGGGGCCGGCTCGCCGATGATGGGCTAACGCTTAAACCGCGACCGCACGCTGCTCATTGCGGCGCAGGGCGCGCAGCTTGTGCAGGGTGTCGGCGCAGGTCTTCGCCGCTTCCTGGCCCTTGTGCACGAAGTGCTCGAAGAAAAACTTCTGGTGCTCCTCACCCGCATGGAAGTGATGCGGGGTCAGCACCACCGAGAAGACCGGCACTTCAGTTTCCAGTTGCACTTGCATCAGGCCGCTGATCACCGACTGGGCGACGAACTCATGACGGTAGATGCCGCCGTCCACTACCAGGCCTGCCGCAACGATGCCGCTGTAGCGACCGGTCTTGGCCAGCAGCTTGGCGTGCAGGGGAATTTCGAAGGCGCCACCGACTTCGAAGAAGTCGATATCGGATTCCTGATAACCCTGAGCGAGCATTTCGGCGACAAAGCCCTGACGGCTCTGGTCGACGATTTCCTTGTGCCAGCAAGCCTGGATGAAGGCGACGCGCTCGTTGGGGTGGTGTTTGCTTTTGCTATCGATTGCGGTGGGTTGCATCTGTTCTGACTCCTGTTTGTATGAAAAACAGGGCGTATATGAATCGAATGGGATTTAAGGGTACGCGCAGAGCTTCCGTGGAGAGTCCACGTCTGCCTGGCAGCGGCCCTTAGGCGCCAATCCCGTTCTCTCTTCATCCGGACTATGACCGTCGGCCCCGGGATCACACCGGGTCTGCTGACCTTGTCGGCACCTGTGGACCTGCCACGGGTGTCACCAAGCGCTCGCGGGCTATGCACATTGCGCGCAATTACCGCCGGTGGGGAATTACACCCCGCCCTGAGAACGATTGCCCGGGGTTTTTCCCGGGCGGTGAGTTTTTAACACAGATCTGGCGGGGAAGCATCGCGCCTTTTGGATAATGTTCATCGGATTTTTCATCCTCTGGCGCAAGATTTTCTACAGTTGCTGCTTGATTAATCGTCCACAGGGCCGCAGTAATTCGCTTCGAAAGGGAATTCCCCCTGTCCAAGCGTGGACCCTGGTGTCCCCCTGTAGCCGGAGCCTGATGTGATGAGCGTGATCGATCTTCGTAGTGACACCGTGACCCAGCCGACCCCGGGCATGCTCGATGCCATGGCGCGCGCCCGTACCGGAGACGATGTCTACGGCGAAGACCCGACGGTCAATCGGTTGGAGGCCGAGCTGGCCGGGCGTCTGGGGTTTGCCGCGGCCCTGTTCGTGCCTTCCGGCACCATGAGCAATCTGCTGGCATTGATGGCCCACTGCGAGCGGGGCGACGAATACATCGTTGGACAGCAGGCCCACACCTATAAATATGAAGGCGGTGGCGCCGCGGTGCTGGGCTCGATCCAGCCCCAGCCGCTGGAGCTGCGGGCCGATGGCTCCCTCGACCTGGAGCAGGTGGCGGCGGCGATCAAGCCGGATGACTTTCATTTTGCCCGCACGCGCTTGCTGGCCCTGGAAAACACCATGCAGGGTAAGGTGCTGCCCCTGGCCTACCTGGCCCAGGCTCGAGCCTTCACCCGTGAGCGGGGGCTGGCCCTGCACCTGGATGGCGCACGGCTGTACAACGCGGCGGTGAAGCTGGGGGTGGATGCCCGGGTGATCGCCGAGCACTTCGACTCGGTATCGGTGTGCCTGTCCAAGGGCCTCGGCGCGCCAGTGGGTTCGGTGTTGTGCGGCTGCACAGCGCTGATCGGCAAGGCGCGGCGCCTGCGCAAGATGCTGGGTGGGGGCATGCGTCAGGCTGGTGGCCTGGCGGCGGCGGGACTCTATGCCCTGGAGCATCAGGTGCAGCGTCTGGCGGATGACCATGCCCACGCACAATTGCTGGCTCAAGGGTTGAGCCAGGCCGGCTACAGTGTCGAGCCGGTGCAGACCAACATGGTGTACGTAGAGATGGGAGAGCGGGCCGAAGCCCTCAAGGCATTCGCCGCCGAGCGGGGGATCAGGCTCAGCGCGGCGCCACGCTTGCGTCTGGTTACCCATCTGGACGTGGATGCCGGGCAAATCGAGCAGGTGGTGAGCACTTTTGTCGAGTTTTCCCGTAACTGACAGTGTTCTCCGTCCAATTGACTGTTTGTATCGTACAAACACGCTGTACCAAGTGATTAACGCCGATATAATGCGGCCCTTTGCCGTCGTTTCGTCTGTTGACGTTGCGCACAGGCCTTTGGCCGCAGTCTCCGTGGAAGAACCTAATGAAAAGCGCAGAAATCCGTGAAGCCTTCCTTCGCTTCTTCGAAGAGCAAGGCCACACCCGTGTAGCCTCCAGCTCTTTGATCCCAGGCAACGACCCTACCCTGCTGTTCACCAACGCGGGGATGAACCAGTTCAAGGACTGCTTCCTGGGCCAGGAAAAGCGCGCCTATACCCGCGCTGTCAGCAGCCAGAAGTGCGTCCGCGCTGGCGGCAAGCACAACGACCTGGAAAACGTCGGTTACACCGCTCGTCACCACACCTTCTTCGAAATGCTGGGCAACTTCAGCTTCGGTGACTACTTCAAGCGCGATGCCATCACCTTCGCCTGGACCTTCCTGACTTCCGACAAGTGGCTGAACCTGCCGAAGGAAAAGCTCTGGGTCACGGTTTACGCCAGTGACGACGAAGCCTATGACATCTGGACCAAAGAGGTCGGGGTGCCGGCAGAGCGCATGGTGCGCATCGGAGACAACAAAGGCGCGCCTTACGCTTCGGACAACTTCTGGACCATGGGTGATACCGGCCCTTGCGGTCCTTGCACCGAGATCTTCTACGATCACGGCGCCGACATCTGGGGCGGCCCACCCGGCTCGCCGGAAGAAGACGGTGATCGCTACATCGAAATCTGGAACAACGTGTTCATGCAGTTCAACCGCACCGCCGATGGCGTGTTGCATCCGCTGCCGGCACCGTCGGTGGACACCGGCATGGGCCTGGAGCGGATCAGTGCGGTGCTGCAGCACGTGCACTCGAACTATGAAATCGACCTGTTCCAGAGCCTGCTGGATGCCGCGGCCAAGGCCATCGGTTGCACCAACGATGCCCAGGCCTCGTTGAAAGTGGTGGCCGACCATATCCGTTCCTGCGGTTTCCTGATTGCCGACGGCGTGCTGCCGTCCAACGAAGGCCGCGGTTATGTGCTGCGTCGGATCATTCGTCGTGCTTGCCGCCACGGCAACAAGCTGGGGGCCAAGGGCAGCTTCTTCTATCAGATCGTTGCCGCGCTGGTTGCCGAGATGGGTGAAGCGTTCCCTGAGCTGAAATCCCAGCAGGCGCATATCGAGCGGGTGCTCAAGGCCGAAGAAGAGCAGTTCGCCAAGACCCTGGAGCAGGGTCTGAAGATCCTCGAGCAGGATCTGGCCGCACTGGAAGGCTCGGTGGTTCCGGGCGACGTGGTGTTCAAGCTCTACGACACCTATGGTTTCCCGATGGACCTGACCGGCGACATCGCCCGTGAGCGCAACCTGACCCTCGATGAGGAAGGTTTCGAGCGCGAGATGGAAGCCCAGCGTGTGCGTGCCCGGTCTGCCAGCTCCTTTGGCATGGACTACAACAGCCTGGTCAAGGTTGATGTGGCCACTGAGTTCACCGGCTACCAGGCCACCAGCGGTTCGGCCAAAGTGGTTGCCCTCTATAAGGAAGGGCAGTCGGTAGACATCCTTAATGAAGGCGAAGAGGGCGTCGTGGTGCTTGACCAGACCCCGTTCTACGCTGAGTCCGGCGGTCAGATCGGCGACTGCGGTTACCTGCAGGCCGGCAGTGCACGTTTTGATGTGCGCGACACCACCAAGACCGGTGGCGCGTTCCTGCATCACGGCGTACTGGCCAAGGGCAGCCTGATCGTCGGCGCCCCGGTTGAAACCCAGGTCGACGCCGACGTGCGTCACGCCACCTCGCTGAACCACTCGGCCACCCACTTGCTGCACGCTGCCCTGCGCCAGGTGCTGGGCGAGCACGTCCAGCAGAAGGGTTCGCTGGTGGACAGTCAGCGTCTGCGTTTCGACTTCAGTCACTTTGAAGCGATCAAGCCTGAGCAGATCAAGGCCCTGGAAGACATCGTCAACGCCGAGATTCGCAAGAACACGGCGGTGGAAACCGAAGAAACCGACATCGACACCGCCAAGAAGAAGGGCGCCATGGCGCTGTTCGGCGAGAAGTACGGCGACAGCGTGCGTGTGTTGAGCATGGGCGGAGACTTTTCGGTGGAGCTTTGTGGTGGTATCCACGCCAATCGTACCGGCGACATCGGTTTGCTGAAGATCACCAGCGAAGGCGGCGTTGCGTCCGGCGTGCGGCGTATTGAAGCCGTTACCGGTGCTGCGGCTCTGGCGTACCTGAACGCTGCGGAAGAACAACTCAAGGAAGCGGCGACCCTGGTCAAGGGCAGTCGCGACAATCTGATCGACAAGCTGTCGGCGGTGCTGGAGCGTAATCGTCTGCTGGAGAAGCAGCTCGAGCAGTTGCAGGCCAAGGCTGCCAGCGCTGCCGGTGACGATCTGTCCGCTCAGGCGGCTGACGTCAAGGGCGTGAAGGTACTGGCTGCGCGCCTCGACGGCCAGGACGGCAAGGCGCTGCTGGCGCTGGTGGATCAGTTGAAAAACAAACTCGGCCGCGCAGTGATCCTGCTCGGCAGTGTCCATGAGGAAAAGGTCGTACTGGTTGCCGGTGTAACCAAGGACCTGACTGGCCAACTCAAAGCCGGTGATTTGATGAAGCAAGCCGCTGCGGCAGTGGGCGGTAAGGGCGGTGGTCGTCCAGACATGGCCCAGGGCGGTGGTGTTGATGCTGCTGCACTGGATGCCGCGCTGGCCTTGACCGTGCCATTTGTCGAGCAGGGCATTTAAGGCGCCGAGCCGGGCCCGTCGTCTAGTGGCGGGTCCTTGCGCTGTGCAGTTTGATTGTTTAACGGGCGCCCCTTTACGGGCTGAGGCGGCTTAGAAAATGGCTTTGATCGTACAGAAATTTGGAGGCACTTCGGTCGGCTCTGTGGAGCGGATCGAGCAGGTCGCTGACAAGGTGAAGAAGTTCCGCGAAGCCGGCGATGACCTGGTGATTGTGCTGTCGGCGATGAGTGGCGAAACCAACCGCCTGATCGATCTGGCCAAGCAGATCAGTGGCGAAGCCATACCGGTTCCCCGTGAGCTGGATGTGATCGTGTCCACCGGTGAGCAAGTGACCATCGCTTTGCTGGCCATGGCATTGATCAAGCGCGGTATTCCTGCGGTGTCCTACACCGGGAATCAGGTGCGCATTCTCACCGACAGTGCTCACAATAAAGCGCGAATCCTGCAGATTGATGATCAGAAGATTCGCAGCGATCTGAAGGCTGGTCGTGTGGTCGTGGTTGCCGGTTTCCAGGGCGTTGATGAGCACGGCAACATCACCACGTTGGGGCGTGGCGGTTCCGATACCACCGGGGTGGCGCTGGCCGCGGCCCTGAAGGCTGACGAGTGCCAGATCTATACCGATGTGGACGGTGTCTACACCACCGACCCGCGTGTGGTACCCAAGGCTCAGCGCCTGGACAAGATCACCTTTGAAGAGATGCTGGAAATGGCCAGCCTCGGATCCAAGGTGCTGCAGATCCGCGCGGTCGAGTTTGCTGGCAAGTACAACGTTCCGCTGCGCGTGTTGCACAGCTTTCAGGAGGGTCCGGGCACCCTCATTACTATTGATGAAGAGGAATCCATGGAACAGCCGATCATTTCCGGCATCGCTTTTAACCGCGATGAAGCCAAGCTGACTATCCGTGGCGTGCCAGACAATCCTGGCGTGGCCTTCAAGATTCTCGGCCCGATCAGCGCGTCGAACATTGAAGTCGACATGATCGTGCAGAACGTTTCGCACGATAACACCACCGACTTCACCTTCACCGTGCACCGCAACGACTACCTGGCTGCCCAGACCGTGCTGGAAAACACTGCACGTGAAATCGGTGCCCGTGAAGTGGTCGGCGATACCGACATTGCCAAGGTTTCGATCGTTGGTGTCGGCATGCGCTCTCATGCGGGCGTAGCCAGCCGGATGTTTGAAGCCCTGGCGAAGGAAAGCATCAACATCCAGATGATCTCCACTTCTGAAATCAAGGTGTCGGTGGTGATTGAAGAGAAGTACCTGGAGTTGGCGGTACGTGCGCTGCACACCGCATTCGAGCTCGACGCTCCGGCCCGACAGGGCGAGTGATGCGTGTTTGAAAGGGGCGCGGTCTGACCGCGCCCTTTGTGTTTTTGATCGGCACGGGAGAAAACTGTTCTTTTGCCCGTGCTAGTCAATACTTAGGCGTGTAGGACTGCAGCCGCCCTGGTTGTAGGCCGACACCCTTTTTTTTGCAGACTGTAGTCCCTGAAAATGTAATGCGTGAGGAGATAGGTATGCTGATTCTGACTCGTCGGTGCGCAGAAAGCCTGATCATTGGTGATGGCGAGATCACTGTGACCGTGCTCGGCGTCAAAGGTAATCAAGTGCGTATTGGTGTCAACGCCCCCAAAGAAGTGGCGGTTCACCGTGAGGAAATTTACCTGCGGATAAAGAAAGAGAAGGACGAAGAACCAAGCCATTAATTTTTATCGTTTTTTTTGTTTGCAAACGGGGAGAAAGCTGGTTAATATACGCCCCGTGTTGCGGAGAGCTGGCCGAGTGGCCGAAGGCGCTCCCCTGCTAAGGGAGTACACCTCAAAAGGGTGTCGGGGGTTCGAATCCCCCGTTCTCCGCCATTATTTGCTTAGTACGTTGTAATCTGGCTTCTTCTGTAAGTTGTTGAAATTACTAGAAAAAGTGCTTGACAAGAAGATTAAACGGCCTATAATGCGCGGCAACAAATGCACTCGTAGCTCAGCTGGATAGAGTACTCGGCTACGAACCGAGCGGTCACAGGTTCGAATCCTGTCGAGTGCACCATTTAAGAGTTAGTTGCAGCGATGTAGTTAACTTGGCTTCAACCAGTTGTGGTCTGGTCTAAAAACACAAAATGCACTCGTAGCTCAGCTGGATAGAGTACTCGGCTACGAACCGAGCGGTCACAGGTTCGAATCCTGTCGAGTGCACCATACACCAGAAAGCCCGCATCGAAAGATGCGGGCTTTTTGCTTTCTGCGATTTACCCATCTATCTCTCTTCTTGCGGTTTGGGGCTGGAACGGCTTGGTTCGTCGGCAGTCGAATAGCCAGCCTGCCTCCAGGTTTTTTCTGTTGGCATGTGTTTTCTGTTTCGGCGCGGGCGTCGCAGTTTCACAGATTCGGACGCTGCTTAGGTTTGTGTCGCAAGCGCTTGTTCTTGCCACGATTTTTTAACGTTTAAAGCTGCCAAGGGGTGTATCATTGCGCCCGTCAGCCCCGCCGGGGCTTGTGGAATACCTCCATGGACTTACCCAGTAGTTATTCAGTATCCCGTTTTCACAATCATGAACTGACTGATTGATCCTTCCGGCGTGCTCCTCTGCTGGGAGTGGAGTTCGCCTATGACCGAAGTAGAAGTAAAGAAGACGCAGGAAAGCCTGCAAGACCGCCTCGCTCAAGTCGTTGAGCTGCTGCAGCGCCAGCGGGTAGTCGAAGACCTGACACACCGTCAGGAAGGTCACCACCACGATCGGGTCGAGAACCTGGTCCACCGGCAGAATCTCGTCGAGTTGCAGCGCAAGCTTGATGATCTGCACTCTGCCGACGTTGCCTACATCCTTGAAGCCTTGCCGCTGGAAGAGCGACTGACCGTTTGGCAATTGGTCAAGGCTGAGCGCGATGGCGACATTCTTCTCGAAGTATCCGATTCCGTTCGTGAAACCCTGATCGCCGACATGGATGATCATGAGCTCCTGGCCGCTGCCAAGGAGATGGACGCTGACGAACTTGCTGACTTGGCTCCCGAGCTGCCGCGAGACGTTGTCCATGAGCTGATGGAGGCTCTCGATGGCCAGCAGCGTGAGCGTGTTCGTTCTGCGCTGTCTTATGACGAGGAGCAGGTTGGTGCGTTGATGGACTTCGAGATGGTGACGATCCGCGAGGATGTCAGTCTCGAAGTCGTGCTGCGTTACCTGCGCCGGCTCAAGGAGCTGCCTAGTCATACCGACAAGCTGTTCGTGGTGGATTACGACGGTGTGCTCAAGGGCGTGCTGCCGATCAAGCGCCTGTTGGTCAATGATCCGGACAAGCAAGTCTCGGAAGTCATGGCCAGCGATCCGGTGAGCTTTCATCCTGATGAGGATGCCTATGACGCGGCTCAGGCATTTGAGCGCTATGACCTGATTTCTGCTCCTGTGGTCGATAAGAATGACAAGTTGATCGGTCGTTTGACCATCGACGAAATGGTCGACCTGATTCGTGAAGAGAGTGAAACCGAAGTCCTCAATATGGCGGGTCTGCGCGAGGAGGAAGATATCTTCGCCTCGGTCTGGAAGTCCTTGCGCAACCGTTGGGCCTGGCTGGCCATCAATCTGATCACGGCGTTCGTTGCGTCGCGCGTGATTGGTCTGTTTGAAGGTTCCATCGAGAAATTGGTAGCCCTGGCTGCCCTGATGCCGATTGTTGCCGGTATTGGCGGCAACTCGGGTAATCAGACCATCACCATGATCGTTCGGGCCATGGCCTTGGATCAGGTAAGCACCGGTAATACTTCGCGCTTGATGCGCAAGGAGCTGGCGGTGGCTCTGATCAATGGCCTGGTCTGGGGAGGGGTGATCGGTGTTGTTGCCTATATGCTCTACGGGAGCTGGTCGCTGGGAGTGGTGATGACTGCTGCGATGACCCTGAACCTGTTGCTGGCAGCTTTGATGGGGGTTCTGATTCCCATGACTCTGGCGCGCCTGGGGCGCGATCCGGCAATGGGGGCTAGCGTAATGATTACGGCCATGACCGATAGTGGCGGTTTCTTTATCTTTCTCGGCCTGGCGACAATCTTCCTGCTTTGACTCTTCCTTCATGCATGGGTAACCCGCGAAGCGCCTTTATGGCGCTTCGTTGTTTTTATCGCAGGCAAAAAAAAGCCAGCAACTAGGCTGGCTTGAGCATTCTGGGGAGTCAGTTGGCGTCTGCGGCCATTTCAGCGTCGTGGGCTATCAGCGAAACCAAAGCGTTTTGCTGACGATGTGAAAGTTGGCGGAAGCGTTGAAGTAGTTCGCGCTCATGCAAGGACAGCTCTGGGCTGTCCAGGCGCATGCTCAACTCTTCACCCAAGGCGCCTTCCTGAATAAGACTCTGTTCCAGGCGCGCGATGATTTCGGAGTTCATGCTGCGGTGATGATTGCGAGCCACCTCGGCAATGCGTTCACGCATCCCGTCGGGTAGACGTACGACGAACTTGTCAGCCGTACGGCTGGAATAAATTGCCTGTTTCAATGGGCGCATATATTTAACCGGTTAGTTCAGGGGAGCGGTTCTCGGAATTGGCCGCGAGCTGTCTTTTAGGACAAGCCGTATTGCCAAATGTTCAACCTGAATTGTTAAGAGGCCCGCATCATGCCTCAAAATTGCCAGATCCTTGGCGTCAATTCTGTGACAAATATTGAACTGGATAAAGGCGTTATGCCAGCACCAATTATCAGAAATGCGGACTGGTTTGAAAAGATCGCCGACTCCACATTGTGGGCCGCATTCTCCCATCCGACGGGGGTGTTAGTGCACGGACGAGCGTGCATGCTATGTGGATGAGAGCGTAATCCCTACTTGTTTAGAGGATAGTGGCAAATGGCCGATTTACTAGTTGGGCTGTCCTGGGTGGCGACTCATGCCGGGTAGGGTGATTTATCTGATGGGGCCCTCAGGAGCCGGCAAGGATAGCTTGATTGATGCGGCCAGGCAGCCTATCAGCACATTGGGGTGTGAGGTGGCAAAAAGAGTGATCACCCGCTCGGCTGAGTCTGTGGGCGAGGAAGCGCTCGAAGTTACGTCCGAGGAATTTGAACGGCGTGTCGCGTTGGGTGAGTTTGCTTTGTTCTGGCGTGCCAATGGTTTGGGTTATGGCATTCCCAGGCAGATTGATGCTTGGCTGGCGCAGGGGCGAAATGTCCTGGTCAATGGTTCTCGAGGGTATTTGCGTCAGGCGCGAAAGCGCTATCCCGATCTGATTCCTATAGTTCTGACGGTCGATAACGAAGTGCTGCGCCGGCGTTTGCTGCGTCGTGCCAGGGAAAGCCTACCGGAGATTGAGCGTCGTCTGCAGCGCAACCAGCAGTTTGTCAGTGCTGCCTGGCTGGATGAAGAGCGTGTCATACGCTTGGATAATTCGGGTGCGCTCGAGGCCACTTTAGTGCGTCTGTTGGCCATACTCCGTGAGCAGGGTGTCAGCGCAGTACCGGGTCAAACTTGATCTTGCGTCCGGCCAGAAGTGCCAACAGGAACAGGCCGAACATCGAGCCGCAGATGATCAGCGCAGCATTTCCTAGTGAGTCGTCAGGTAGTAGCAAGGCGGAAATGCCGCTGAGTAGAGTCAGAAAAAGCAGGCTTTTGGCTGCATTGGACATGATGGTTCCTGGGGCGCGTTATTAAATAGCCCAGCGTATATTTTGTTTGGTGCTGGGTTGCTGCTGATGCTGTCTATTGGGCTGTTGGGCAGAAGAGCTGGGCTGGGTGTTGATTATCGACAGGTACGGTTTAGGGTCTTGCTTGTAATTAGGAGGGACGGGCTGGCAGATCTGGCGTTGTCTACGGGTTGAAGGTGCAAGGTCGCAAGCACGATGGTGGCGATCACATTCAATAGAAGCAGAGCACTGTGTATGGGCGTTATCTCTGCATTCTTCATCTGCTTACTCAGGCAGCTCGCGTGCCAGGAGTTTATCCTTAAATAAACCCTTTAAAAACAAAGGCTTGATTTGGTGGCGAAAGAGCGGCCAATTGTATTTTGCAAGGATTGCTGTTGGTGGTGATGCAATTTGCAAGCTGGGATCGTCAGCTAACAAATCGCTTCTGGCTGTTCGTGTAAAAAGCCCTATGGATGACATGACAAACGTGGCCTTGGCCGTTAACATGCTCGCCGTCCTTTACGCCTGACATCCTCAGGTGCTCGTTGTTTTGTCTCAGTAGCTCAATTGGATAGAGCATCCCCCTCCTAAGGGGAAGGTTGGCAGTTCGAACCTGCCCTGGGACACCATATAAATCAAGGTCTCCAGCAATTTAAGCCCTCAGCGTCAAAACCACATGGGTGCAGGGTGGGTGCAAAAGGATTGCTTCAGGCAACAAAAAGCCCCGCTCAGGATCTGCTGGCGGGGCTTTTTTTATTCTCTATTTATGGGGCTGGCGGATAAAGCTCGCCATCATCACCCTGGGCTTTCGCGCCAAGTCGACTCGCGACATCGATCATTTTTTTTATCGCGTCATCAGAAGGGTTTTTGGTGTAGAGCTCACCCAGTATCGGGTTAAACCAGATTGGGAATGTCTCTGTGCCTAGCGATACTAAAAAATCGTTCTTGGTATTCTTCGTGTCCGGAGTGATCTGAGGGTCTTGGGCAATGTATTTTTCCCAGTCTGAAATGCTGATGGTTGGCCCATCTTCGTCTGCCCAAAATGCCTTTCGGGTGATGTGTATATCGTACCCAGCAAAAACTGCGCTGCTGGTTAATGCCAGAAAGAAAAAAGCTATTACCCGCATACCAGATCCATCCGTTTTTAGTGTTGAAGGCTTCCAGAATTGAGCTAGGCGACCAAGTCTCTAATTCTGAGAACGGTGGTGGTGGAGCAGTTGGCGTGTCGAGCTGTTGCGCGAATGCCGAGGCCGGCGCCGAGCAGTTCGGTCACGCGCTTATGCAGATCGGCATCTACCGGGCGCCCCTGGTATTTACCGGCTGCCTTGGCCTTCTCGATACCCTGGGCCTGCCGGTCGCGGCGCTGCTCGTAATCCTTGCGTGCGATAGCCGCCATCATCTCCAGCAGCATTGAATTGATGGCGCCCAGCATCCGCCTGGTGAACTCGTCGCCTTTGGTGTCCTGCATTCCCTGGTGGCTGGTCGGCAGGTCGAGCGCGACGATGCGCAGGCCCTTGGAGTCGATCGCGGCCTTGAGCTTTTGCCAGTCCTCAACCGGGAGGCGGGAGAGGCGGTCTATCGACTCCACCAGCAACACGTCCCCCTTGCGGGCATCCTTCAGCAGGCGCAGCAGCTCGGGCCGGTCGGCGGTGGCGCCGCTGGTATTCTCCAGGTACACGCTTGCAATGACCTTGTTATGGTCGCTGGCGAACTGCTCGAGCGATGCCCGGGCGCGGCCGGCGTCTTGCTCTTCGGTGGATGCTCGGAGGTATGCGCGGATGAACATGATGGATGCCTGTATCAGTTAGGGCGTTCTACTAATACTGTTGTACTTTGGGTGTCACTTATCAAGCGAAAAGCCCGAGAAAGGCAAAATAAGCCTGTATCTGGATAGGCATACACAAAAAAACCGGCTGCATATACGGGCCGGTTTTTTGGATGAAGCTGAGGGTACGAACAACGTACTTACTTGCGTAGCACAACGTCTGCGGTCAAGAGACAGTCGCTGCCGTGGAATTCTGCTGTCTTCCAGCCTTCTTTTAGGGCTTGATCATTGAACCAGTTCCGCACTGGGTCAGTTACTTTCTGCCGCTTATCTGTTGGGTTCGCCCGATTGTAATTCCCCAAAACCTGATTCGCCTTTGCGATAACCGTTGGTGAGTTTGGGGAGCAATCGCTTGGGTCTGGAAACTCAAAGGGACGTCCTGCCATGACACTTTCCTATCTGTGGTTTGTTTCTACTCTTATAGCTTTTTGATATCACTCTGTGAATTTAGCCTTTGGTGGAAAGGTCGTAGATGAATTTTTGTGTTAGCGATAACTTCTTGATTGATGATTACGTGATCATTTTTACATCTGGTCTTCGGAGTAGATCCCGGCGCTGATCACCGCGCTGCCGACGATCATACGGCCATAGAGCAGCGGGACAGGGTTGCCTTGGACGCTAGTGTTCACGGCACCGTTGAAGCTGTAGCTGGGTCGGTTGTTTGGGCTGTCCTGGGTGCCTAGGCCTTTTGCTTGGGGGCTGAGCATCTGAATGACACCACCGGCTAGCATGGCAAGCCCTGCGGGCAGCAGAGGCTGGTAAACAAGTCCTACGACGACGAGCACTGCACCGACAATAGTTTGCAGTAAGCCAGCTTGCTTAGAGCCTCTAATGACCGGTGATATACGAATCACTCCTTTGCCGGTGGGCTGTTGCCGCTGACCGAAAACTGACCCAGTAAAGGCTGTTCTGCCGACTGAAACCTGATGCCTTCGGTGTGTGCGTTGCTCTCTGGACGTCAACGTCATTGTTCGGTCGCTGCTGTAATGGCCTGGTTTCATTGCTGGAGTGCTGCGTCGCTCGTGAAGGTTATGGCAGCGTGCTTTCGCCTTGTTAACGATTCGATCGTCTCGGTCGAAAGCGGTTAAAAAGAGGTGTTGACAGCAGCGTGTAACGCTGTAGAATTCGCCTCCCGCTAACGAGAGATCGAAAGCGCAAGTGGTTGAAGTTGTTGAGGAAATCTTCAAAAACTTCTTAAAAAATCGCTTGACAGTAAATGAGGCTGCTGTAGAATGCGCGCCTCGGTTGAGACGAAAGATCTTAACCAACCGCTCTTTAACAACTGAATCAAGCAATTCGTGTGGGTGCTTGTGAAGTCAGGCTGATAGTCAAAAAGATTATCAGCATCACAAGTTACTCCGCGAGAAATCAAAGATGTAACCAACGATTGCTGAGCCAAGTTTAGGGTTTTCTCAAAACCCAAAGATGTTTGAACTGAAGAGTTTGATCATGGCTCAGATTGAACGCTGGCGGCAGGCCTAACACATGCAAGTCGAGCGGCAGCACGGGTACTTGTACCTGGTGGCGAGCGGCGGACGGGTGAGTAATGCCTAGGAATCTGCCTGGTAGTGGGGGATAACGTCCGGAAACGGGCGCTAATACCGCATACGTCCTACGGGAGAAAGTGGGGGATCTTCGGACCTCACGCTATCAGATGAGCCTAGGTCGGATTAGCTAGTTGGTGAGGTAATGGCTCACCAAGGCTACGATCCGTAACTGGTCTGAGAGGATGATCAGTCACACTGGAACTGAGACACGGTCCAGACTCCTACGGGAGGCAGCAGTGGGGAATATTGGACAATGGGCGAAAGCCTGATCCAGCCATGCCGCGTGTGTGAAGAAGGTCTTCGGATTGTAAAGCACTTTAAGTTGGGAGGAAGGGTACTTACCTAATACGTGAGTATTTTGACGTTACCGACAGAATAAGCACCGGCTAACTCTGTGCCAGCAGCCGCGGTAATACAGAGGGTGCAAGCGTTAATCGGAATTACTGGGCGTAAAGCGCGCGTAGGTGGTTTGTTAAGTTGGATGTGAAAGCCCCGGGCTCAACCTGGGAACTGCATCCAAAACTGGCAAGCTAGAGTATGGTAGAGGGTGGTGGAATTTCCTGTGTAGCGGTGAAATGCGTAGATATAGGAAGGAACACCAGTGGCGAAGGCGACCACCTGGACTGATACTGACACTGAGGTGCGAAAGCGTGGGGAGCAAACAGGATTAGATACCCTGGTAGTCCACGCCGTAAACGATGTCAACTAGCCGTTGGGAGCCTTGAGCTCTTAGTGGCGCAGCTAACGCATTAAGTTGACCGCCTGGGGAGTACGGCCGCAAGGTTAAAACTCAAATGAATTGACGGGGGCCCGCACAAGCGGTGGAGCATGTGGTTTAATTCGAAGCAACGCGAAGAACCTTACCAGGCCTTGACATCCAATGAACTTTCCAGAGATGGATTGGTGCCTTCGGGAACATTGAGACAGGTGCTGCATGGCTGTCGTCAGCTCGTGTCGTGAGATGTTGGGTTAAGTCCCGTAACGAGCGCAACCCTTGTCCTTAGTTACCAGCACGTTATGGTGGGCACTCTAAGGAGACTGCCGGTGACAAACCGGAGGAAGGTGGGGATGACGTCAAGTCATCATGGCCCTTACGGCCTGGGCTACACACGTGCTACAATGGTCGGTACAAAGGGTTGCCAAGCCGCGAGGTGGAGCTAATCCCATAAAACCGATCGTAGTCCGGATCGCAGTCTGCAACTCGACTGCGTGAAGTCGGAATCGCTAGTAATCGCGAATCAGAATGTCGCGGTGAATACGTTCCCGGGCCTTGTACACACCGCCCGTCACACCATGGGAGTGGGTTGCACCAGAAGTAGCTAGTCTAACCTTCGGGGGGACGGTTACCACGGTGTGATTCATGACTGGGGTGAAGTCGTAACAAGGTAGCCGTAGGGGAACCTGCGGCTGGATCACCTCCTTAATCGACGACATCAGCTGCTTCATAAGCTCCCACACGAATTGCTTGATTCATTGAAGAAGACGATAGAAGCAGCTTTAAGCTCCAAGCTGATAGCTCCAAGCTAACAGTTACAAGCTCGAAATTGGGTCTGTAGCTCAGTTGGTTAGAGCGCACCCCTGATAAGGGTGAGGTCGGCAGTTCGAATCTGCCCAGACCCACCAATTTTGTTATGGGGCCATAGCTCAGCTGGGAGAGCGCCTGCCTTGCACGCAGGAGGTCAGCGGTTCGATCCCGCTTGGCTCCACCATAAACTGCTTCTGAAAGCTTAGAAATGAGCATTCACATTGAATGTTGATTTCTAGTCTTTTGATTAGATCGTTCTTTAAAAATTTGGGTATGTGATAGAAAGATAGACTGAACGTTACTTTCACTGGTAACGGATCAGGCTAAGGTAAAATTTGTGAGTTAAATTGCAAATTTTCGGCGAATGTCGTCTTCATAGTATAACCAGATTGCTTGGGGTTATATGGTCAAGTGAAGAAGCGCATACGGTGGATGCCTTGGCAGTCAGAGGCGATGAAAGACGTGGTAGCCTGCGATAAGCTTCGGGGAGTCGGCAAACAGACTTTGATCCGGAGATCTCTGAATGGGGGAACCCAGCCATCATAAGATGGTTATCTTGTACTGAATACATAGGTGCAAGAGGCGAACCAGGGGAACTGAAACATCTAAGTACCCTGAGGAAAAGAAATCAACCGAGATTCCCTTAGTAGTGGCGAGCGAACGGGGACTAGCCCTTAAGTGGCTTTGAGATTAGCGGAACGCTCTGGAAAGTGCGGCCATAGTGGGTGATAGCCCTGTACGCGAAAATCTCTTAGTCATGAAATCGAGTAGGACGGGGCACGAGAAACCTTGTCTGAATATGGGGGGACCATCCTCCAAGGCTAAATACTACTGACTGACCGATAGTGAACTAGTACCGTGAGGGAAAGGCGAAAAGAACCCCGGAGAGGGGAGTGAAATAGATCCTGAAACCGTATGCGTACAAGCAGTGGGAGCAGACTTTGTTCTGTGACTGCGTACCTTTTGTATAATGGGTCAGCGACTTATTTTCAGTGGCGAGCTTAACCGAATAGGGGAGGCGTAGCGAAAGCGAGTCTTAATAGGGCGTCTAGTCGCTGGGAATAGACCCGAAACCGGGCGATCTATCCATGGGCAGGTTGAAGGTTAGGTAACACTGACTGGAGGACCGAACCGACTACCGTTGAAAAGTTAGCGGATGACCTGTGGATCGGAGTGAAAGGCTAATCAAGCTCGGAGATAGCTGGTTCTCCTCGAAAGCTATTTAGGTAGCGCCTCATGTATCACTGTAGGGGGTAGAGCACTGTTTCGGCTAGGGGGTCATCCCGACTTACCAAACCGATGCAAACTCCGAATACCTACAAGTGCCGAGCATGGGAGACACACGGCGGGTGCTAACGTCCGTCGTGAAAAGGGAAACAACCCAGACCGTCAGCTAAGGTCCCAAAGTTATGGTTAAGTGGGAAACGATGTGGGAAGGCTTAGACAGCTAGGAGGTTGGCTTAGAAGCAGCCACCCTTTAAAGAAAGCGTAATAGCTCACTAGTCGAGTCGGCCTGCGCGGAAGATGTAACGGGGCTCAAACCATACACCGAAGCTACGGGTATCACGTAAGTGATGCGGTAGAGGAGCGTTCTGTAAGCCTGTGAAGGTGAGTTGAGAAGCTTGCTGGAGGTATCAGAAGTGCGAATGCTGACATGAGTAACGACAATGGGTGTGAAAAACACCCACGCCGAAAGACCAAGGTTTCCTGCGCAACGTTAATCGACGCAGGGTTAGTCGGTCCCTAAGGCGAGGCTGAAAAGCGTAGTCGATGGAAAACAGGTTAATATTCCTGTACTTCTAGTTATTGCGATGGAGGGACGGAGAAGGCTAGGCCAGCTTGGCGTTGGTTGTCCAAGTTTAAGGTGGTAGGCTGGAATCTTAGGTAAATCCGGGGTTCTAAGGCCGAGAGCTGATGACGAGTTACCTTTTAGGTGACGAAGTGGTTGATGCCATGCTTCCAAGAAAAGCTTCTAAGCTTCAGATAACTAGGAACCGTACCCCAAACCGACACAGGTGGTTGGGTAGAGAATACCAAGGCGCTTGAGAGAACTCGGGTGAAGGAACTAGGCAAAATGGCACCGTAACTTCGGGAGAAGGTGCGCCGGTGAGGGTGAAGGACTTGCTCCGTAAGCTCATGCCGGTCGAAGATACCAGGCCGCTGCGACTGTTTATTAAAAACACAGCACTCTGCAAACACGAAAGTGGACGTATAGGGTGTGACGCCTGCCCGGTGCCGGAAGGTTAATTGATGGGGTTAGCTAACGCGAAGCTCTTGATCGAAGCCCCGGTAAACGGCGGCCGTAACTATAACGGTCCTAAGGTAGCGAAATTCCTTGTCGGGTAAGTTCCGACCTGCACGAATGGCGTAACGATGGCGGCGCTGTCTCCACCCGAGACTCAGTGAAATTGAAATCGCTGTGAAGATGCAGTGTATCCGCGGCTAGACGGAAAGACCCCGTGAACCTTTACTATAGCTTTGCACTGGACTTTGAATTTGCTTGTGTAGGATAGGTGGGAGGCTTTGAAGCGTGAACGCCAGTTTGCGTGGAGCCATCCTTGAAATACCACCCTGGCAACTTTGAGGTTCTAACTCAGGTCCGTTATCCGGATCGAGGACAGTGTATGGTGGGTAGTTTGACTGGGGCGGTCTCCTCCTAAAGAGTAACGGAGGAGTACGAAGGTGCGCTCAGACCGGTCGGAAATCGGTCGTAGAGTATAAAGGCAAAAGCGCGCTTGACTGCGAGACAGACACGTCGAGCAGGTACGAAAGTAGGTCTTAGTGATCCGGTGGTTCTGTATGGAAGGGCCATCGCTCAACGGATAAAAGGTACTCCGGGGATAACAGGCTGATACCGCCCAAGAGTTCATATCGACGGCGGTGTTTGGCACCTCGATGTCGGCTCATCACATCCTGGGGCTGAAGCCGGTCCCAAGGGTATGGCTGTTCGCCATTTAAAGTGGTACGCGAGCTGGGTTTAGAACGTCGTGAGACAGTTCGGTCCCTATCTGCCGTGGACGTTTGAGATTTGAGAGGGGCTGCTCCTAGTACGAGAGGACCGGAGTGGACGAACCTCTGGTGTTCCGGTTGTCACGCCAGTGGCATTGCCGGGTAGCTATGTTCGGAAAAGATAACCGCTGAAAGCATCTAAGCGGGAAACTTGCCTCAAGATGAGATCTCACTGGGATCTTGAATCCCCTAAAGGGCCGTCGAAGACTACGACGTTGATAGGTTGGGTGTGTAAGCGCTGTGAGGCGTTGAGCTAACCAATACTAATTGCCCGTGAGGCTTGACCATATAACACCCAAGCAATTTGCTTAAGAAGCGAGTTGCGGTGTGTGAAGACGAAACGAACCGAAAGTTTGCACCGCTCACAAAGCACACAAACCTATTACATACACATTCGCTGGCACGTTGCATAAGCAACGGACTGGCTACCGAATTTCTTGACGACCATAGAGCGTTGGAACCACCTGATCCCATCCCGAACTCAGAAGTGAAACGATGCATCGCCGATGGTAGTGTGGGGTTTCCCCATGTGAGAGTAGGTCATCGTCAAGATTAAATTCCGAAACCCCAATTGCGAAAGCAGTTGGGGTTTTGTTTTTGCGCTGCAGAAAAGCTGCGCTGCTGCAGCCGGCCATGACCGCTCGGCTGCGGCTGGCAGCGCCCCGCGACAGTGCCTGGGTTGCGGCCTACCCCCGCTGTAGCGGGCTCTACCGCCATTGGCTTGAAAGGGAGGGGACGGTCGACTGAGTGCACCAGAGTCGCTGTTCTCGCTCTCTCCGATCAGGCCTTGTAGCAGGAGACTGCCTCCCAGCACCCACTCATGGAGTCACCTGGGATTGTTCAGGTCGCGGTGATCGGTGTTGCTGATACTCGGCTGGGAGAAGAGGGGGATGCTCTATGTAATGCTGCTCCCCGGAACCAGCTTGGCGGCTGATGCGCTGAGCGGATGGTTCCGCCAGTACATGACCCATTACAGGGTTCCCAGCAGCGTGAAGTTCGTCCTCGACTCCCCTGCCAATAGGACGGGCAGGGGCCTCATCAGGCCGATGAGGCCATTCAATGGTACGGGGACAGGACACTTCCCCACTTGTGTGATTTCAATCCGCTACTGGCGAGAACGCCGGCAACCCCTGCCAGGCAACCCCAGCCCACATGCCGCTGCCCGGCGTCAGCAGGCGGCCAAGGCTTGCTTCGTTGAACGCCTGCCCCAGTGAGTCGGCCCTGAATGCCGCTACCCACTGACTGCGTCCGAGCATGAAGGCTTTGCCGAAGTCTTCCCAGTCGCTGAAGCAGTCCTGGGCTCGCTGTGCGTTGAGGAGCAGGATCCGCCAGCCGCTCTCGGTTTCGATCCAGCCCATCAGCATTGCGCAACGGACGAAGAAGGCGCAGCGCACGCAGGCAAAGGCCATGGCCGCTCGCGGATCGTCGCTGGCGTTCAGGCCGTGCAGGTCAATCCGAAACCACTGGCGTTCCAGAGTGCTGTTCAAATGCTCACGGACTTCATCATCTGTGGCATTGCTGCGAAAGCCGATCTGATGCAGCAGTGGGGCCCTGAGAGTAGTTTTCGCCTGATCCATGAAGTGGGTGGTATCGGGATCGAAGAAGCCCGTCATCCCGGTGGCGTCGACCATGGGTTGCGCCAGCGTCAACGCCCAGCGTTTGCGCGGGGTGAATACCACCAGCGAGGTAGGCGATTGGCGGCGGTAGTAGCGCCAGACCAGCCAGGCGCCGAAGGCTACTGCTATTACTGTCATCATTTGCGGTTCACCGATTCCTGGCCTGCCAGGCGGCTATTTCCTCCGCCTGGAGTGGGGACATATCTGTCCATGTCACCCCTTCGGTCCGGTATGACGGGGCGTCGGCGTGGGGTTGTGGCCAGGGACTTTTCTTGAAGATATGCCGGGTGGCGTACTTCACCGACGGCGCCCTGGGCGCCACCTCCAGCAGCAGGTCGGACTGACGGGCCGCCACCAGCCACTCGACCATGGCCGAAGGAGCATCCAGCCGGTAGAACAGTTGCGGGTAGCGCGCCACCAGGCGCGTCTGGGTCTGGGCGTCGCTGACTTCCTCAATGCGCAGCCAGCCGGCTTCGGTGCGCACGATGCCGATGGCAATGCAGTCGGTCGGGGTCTGCAGGTCGGTATCCAGGGTATTGAGGAACCGCAGCAGGTCCTGAAAGTAGCGTTCGATAGGTGGACGGTTCTGCTTGCCTTTGACTTGCTCCACGGTCAATGCGCCATCCTCCTGGATGATCAGGCTGACGGTGATGTGGGGCTGGCCTTGGGCATCACGCAGGCTGAACACGCGCATGCTCTGTTGTTCCACGGCTTCGGCATAACGCTCGCCGTAGCCGCCGGTCAAGGCTCGGCGGTTGGCAAACTGCCCCAGGCAGTGGCGCATCACGTAGCTTTCGAAGGCCATTTCTGCCCGCAGCAACGGGCTTTGCGGGCGCAGCTCGACCCAGTTGTGATCGGCGCAGGCCAGGGTCAGATCCAGGGCGTCGGCCGAGCTTTGACGCCAGCCCTGCTCAACACGGGCTGCCATCTGTGCATGCTCTTTTTCCCACAGCGCCAGGGCCTGGGGGCAGGTGATGCGATCGAGCTTGCCCTCCAGTGCCGTGCCTTTGCGCGACGTCAGGAACTCCACGAGCACAGCCTCATGCTGCAGCAACTGTGGTCCCAGTGGGTCGATCCAAACCAAGGGCGCCACTGCGTTTGGTCTTTCTTCGCTCAGGGCTTTGGCCGCGGCCTTGAAGTGCCCGGCTACCCAGGCGGGCAAGGTGTCGCTGCCCAGGGCGCTAGCGGCTTCCTCCAGGCTGAAAATGGGGCGCGCCGGCTCAAAGTTACCGACCAGATGCCGGTAGAAGTGATTGAGCAGCCAGCTCTGCACCGGCCCTTCATCGCCCCGGCCCTGACTGCGTTGGGCGATGCCGGCCTTGAGCTGGTCGGCATTGAGCAGATTGCGCGGGGCATAGCTGGAGGTGCGTGGGTCGGTGCCTATTTCCATATCTGCCACCAGCTTTTCTTGGCGACTGTTTGCGCCGGTGCCTGGAGCTGCGCCAGGAACTGTTCGGTGCGGGCCCGGCATTTGATGTCGTAGTCATCTTCGTCATTGCACAGGGCCAGGGTGCGTGTGCAGTAATCGATGGCTTCGGCGGTGCGTCCCCGGGCGTGGTGGAAGTCTACTGAGGAGGACATCACCGAGACTTCGTTCATGGCCAGGACCAGTGGTTCATAGCGCTGCCAGAGGCTGTCGGCATTATCCGGGTGGGCATGGGCCAGATAGCGCGCCAACTTGACTCGGGCGAACAGGGCTGAGCTGTCCAGTTGCTGGTCGCTGACGCCTTGTTCTTCCTGCCATTTGAGCAGGCGTTCGAGCCAGATGAGGATTTCGCTGTCGCGATCCAGCGAGTACAGGGCGTAGGCCACCGAGGCGATGTAGTCGTTTGGATCGTGGCGGCTGTAGCCGAATTCCGCCGAGTAGTGCCACAGCTGTTCTGCGGCTTCGACGATGCCGGGCTTGTCGTCCATGCGAATGCGCGCGCTGAGCAGGCCGTTGTAGTGTTCGGCGAACGAGCTGGCAGCGATGCCTCGCAGGTGCAGGTCAATCGCCTCCTCGTTGCGGTTCTGTTCGTTGTAGTAGCGATAGTTGATCGCCAGATTGTTGCAGAGCATGGAATACAGGTGGGCACAGGCGTCAAACGGATGACCGCTGCCATTGGCGAAGTAGCGTTCCATATGGGCCTGGCCCTGCTCGTAGGCATCTCTCTGTGCCTCGCGCAGCAACCAATAGGCCTGGTCGCGGGCTTCTTTGGGCAGTTTGTCGGCCTCGGCTTCCACCAGGTCGTCGATGAACGCCGCGTAGTTGTAGCCATACATGCCGCTGGCCAGGATCGGCTTGGGTTGCTTCAGGGCCTCGATCACCCCCAGGTTCTTGACCTGCGCCGCAAACAGCGAAAAGGCGCTGCGGTTGTCCTGCATCCGTCCGGCCTGGATGGCCGCCTGCAGTTGGCTGGCCTCGCTGGCAGCATCGATCAGGCCGCGTTCAGCGTCATGCACGGCGGCCAGGCGCCGGATCCACGGGTGCTCGGGGGCGCGGCGCAGGGCTTCGGCCCGTGCTGCGGCAAACAGTGGATCAAGCAACTGCGGATCTTCCATGGCTGCATGCAGCGCCGCGAGCAGCGCGGAGGCGCCCGCCTCGTTGGCATCGAGCTCTGGCAGTGCCGAGAGAAAGCTCTGCAGGACCTCTTCATTGATGCAAGCGCGCATCACGCAGATTGGCCACCAGGGGTTGTGATCCTCGGGGTCCTGCAAGCGGTTGAGGATCAGGCGCGCGGTGGCCGGCCACATTTCGGTTTGTCGCTCGTAGACATCGATGAAGGCGCGATGCCCAGCTTCCTCGATGCGTCCGGCTTCCATCAGCCAAGGCAGTTCATATTCGATGAAGTTGCTACCGCCGTCGGAGTCCAGGCTCAGGGCGGCGGCGTTACAGATCTTCAGGGCTCCGGCCAGGTCACCCTGGGCGTGCAGGGCGCGGGCGGCCAGGCGTGCGGTGCGCACCTCCCACTCGCGGCGCCTTGGCAGGGAGAGGTGGGCGGTCAGTTGGGCGATGGGTTGCTCGAACAGCGCCAGGCGCAAGGGGATGATCTCGATCAGCGCATTGCCCAGCCACAGCCAGTCGCCTTCGTCGATGTCCTGATCAGGCCCGGCGCTGCGCAGCGCATTGATCGCTTCCAGGGCGGCGCTGCGGGCGTCTTCATCACGCTCGTGATGGGCCAGGACGCGGGCGCGGCGCTGATACTGATCGGCGGCATCCCAGGCTCGCAGTGCCACGCGGGCAGGGTTGCTCAGAGTCAGGGCGTAGCGCACTTCGATGGTTTTTACTGCGACTTCGAGGCGGCCGCCCTCCAGTTCGTCGAAGATCCGGAAGCGACGGTAATGCTCGACATTGAAGTCCAGGGTTTGCGTGGCCATCTGGTTGAGCTGTTCGAGGACCTCGAGCAGGGTCGCGTCGTCATCCAGATAGCTGGCGACCCGCAGGCGCAGGATGGCCAGGTTCATCAGCAGTTCGGCGCGCGCCGGCTCGGGCGAGGCCTGCAGCAGGGCGTTGCCATCGTTCTCGATCACCGCCCGGGCCGCCGCTGAGTCGCCGGCCTGCATCCACAGAGTGTGCAGGCGGTCGATGGACGCCAGAGAGTCGGCCCGCAGGGGCTGTGCCTGCAGTTGGGCCAGCCAGGTATTGCCTTCCTGCTCCTGCTGTTGCGCCTCAAGGCGGTCCATGAACTGTTCCAGTTCGATGCCGGTTATCACGCTGCTGTCATGCGCCATCGTTAACTCCATTTGATAATGACCTGCGCATCCGATGATGCACTGCCTGGCGGACCGGCATTGCCTCGTCGTGGGTACCGTCTTCGGGTGTCATGCCGATCCTTCGACACCCGGGTAGCAAGCCGGTGGCGCCTGCTACTGATAGACCCCCTGGCTCCGGCCGACCCTGCGCGCAGTGTCGGTATTCCAGGCCAAAAACGATCGAGGCTTCAAGGCGCAGCACGCTATCAGGTGATGTTTCGGAATCCAAGGTTTGCCCATGCAGCAACGCTGTTTTTCTGCGCAGGGCCGTCTAGGCTGGCAGCTGTTAAATCCTCTCGTGCCTCTATAAGGGATTGGCAAGTCCGGCCGATAACTTCAGTGGACAATTGTGTTCCCAAGCGGCGACCTGCATCACAGGTCGACTTGAAAGTGCTTGATAGCCTGTGGCCAGCAGCTATTATCTGCGCGCCAAAAACAGGCTGCGAAGCCGGGCGGGTCTTGCTGTCCCTGGATTGATCTTCTTACTTGCCTGGAATCTTCGATGCTGGCGTACCACCAAAAGAGCTTTTTGATCGTCGATGATTTCTCGGACTTCCGCAGTTCGGTGCGTTCGATGTTGCGTGAGCTGGGCGTCAAGGACGTGGACACCGCCGATAGCGGCGAACAGGCCCTGCGTATGTGCGCGCAGAAGCGCTACGACTTCATTCTTCAGGATTACCACCTGGGCGACGGCAAGAAAAACGGCCAGCAGGTGCTGGAAGACTTGATGCTGGAAAAGCTCATCAGTCACGAGAGCGTGTTTCTCATGGTGACTGCCGAGAGCAGCCAGGCAATGGTGCTCAGTGCCCTGGAGCACGAACCCGATGCCTACCTGACCAAGCCGTTCAACCGTTCCGGCCTGGCCCAGCGCCTGGAGCGTCTGCAACAGCGCAAGACCCTGCTCAAACCCATTCTCCAGGCCCTGGACCGCGGCAAGCCGGTGGAGGTGCTCAACGCCTGCGTCGCCCTGTGCAAGCAAGACCCGCGTTACGCGCCCCTGTGCCTGCGCTATCGGGCCGATGCCTTGCGCGACATGCATCAGAACGAGGCCCTGGAGCGTCTGTACAACAGCATCCTGGCCGATCGGCCACTGCCTTGGGCCTACGTCGGCCTGGGCCGCTTGCTGTTCAAGCGTGGACAGATAGGTGAAGCCAAGGCGGTGTACGAAAAAGCCCTGAAGACATTCCCAATGATGCCGGGGCTGTACGACGGATTGGCCGATGTGCTGGTGGCCGAAGGTGATACCAAGCGCGCCCAGAGCGTGCTCGAAGAGGCCGTGCGCCTGTCGCCGCTGGCGGTGCGTCGTCAGGCGTTGCTGGGCAAGCTGGCCATGGCCAACGAAGACTTTGACAGTGCTTCCAGGGCCTATCGCCAAGCTGTATCCCAGGGCGCCCAGTCGCGCTTCAAGGACCCGGAAAGCAACCTGGGCCTGGCCCATGCCCTGATCAGCAAGGGCAGCGAAAAGGGCCTGGACACCCGCACCCGCCTGGAGATCAATCAGACCCTGAGTGCGGTAGCCAAGGAAAATCCCACCGACCCGGGGCTGCAGATTCGTGCGCGTTTGATGAAAGCCACCAGTCTGCTGCTCAATGATGCGGAAACCGCGGAGAAGCTCACCGAGCAGGCGCTGATGCGTCTGGACGGCATGGAGCAGTTCATGAGTCCGGAAGCGGCATTGCTGGTGGCCAAGCAGTTGCAGATGCTCGGGCAGGCCAGTGCTGGCGCGACGATGTTGAAGAACTGTGCGGAGATCTATGGCGACGATCCGAAGGTCATGCAGAACATCGCCAAGCTCACGGACGATCCGACTATTCTCAGTTCGTCCAATGCGGCGGCCGACATCAACCGCCAGGGCGTGCGCAGTTACAAGGCCGGCAACCTCAGCGAGGCTCGCGAGTTGTTCCGCAAGGCCCTGGCCATGCAGCCGAAGAACATCAGTATTGCCCTGAATATGGCGCAGTCGCTGTTGCACGGCACAGACCCGAATACAGACGCGGCACTCCTGGAAGAATGCCAGGCGTGCCTGAAAATGGTCGGCATGATGCCCGATACCGATGCGCGTTATCCGCGCTACCAGAAGCTGCGAAGCAAGGCGTTTGGCGAATGAACGAAGAGCAACAGGCGCTCGATTTTTCCACGGTGATCGCCTCCACCGTACACGACATGAAAAACTCCCTGGCGATGCTGATGCAGGCCCACGGTCAGTGGCAGGCTCGACTCTCCGAGGCGCAGCGCGCGCCCGAACAGGGAGTGATCGATTACCACTTCGCCCACCTCAACGGCATGCTGGTGCAGCTCCTGGGGCTGTACAAGCTGGGCGTCAATCAGTTGCCGTTGCAACCGGCCTACCATGAGCTGGATGACTTCATCGAGGCGCAGTTGGTGAACCATCAGGATGTGTTCAAGAGTCGCGGCATCTCGGCCACCTATGAGGTCGATCCCTTGAGCCCCCTGGGCTTTTTCGATCGAGAACTGATCGCCTCGGTGCTGGCCAATTGCATCAACAACGCGCTGCGTTATGCCCGTCATGCCCTGTTGATCACGGTCAGTGACGAAGAGGGGCAGGTGGTGCTGTCCATCAACGACGACGGCGACGGCTACCCGCAGGCGCTGATCGAGCGCCAGGACGATTATGTCCAGGGCATCAATCAAAGCAGCGGCAGTACCGGGCTGGGGCTGTATTTTGCTGGGCGCATCGCCCAGTTGCACCAGCGCAATGGTGTCTGCGGACACACCCGTATCAGTAACGGTGGCCCCTTGGGCGGCGGGCTGTTCAAGCTGTATCTGCCTTGAGCGTCTTGTCAGTCCGGGTGCGGAAGAGGTTCTGAAAGGCCTGGCCTGGCCGGTCAGCGCTGGTGGGGGCTTTCTTTCTGCTACAGGTTCGTGCCGGACCTGGCTTTATGGGTTGTTCGCCGGGAGCGGGTCCGCTCCCGGGATTTTATTCTTGCCTGCTTGAAATCCTGAACGGGTGATGCGTATTTTGTACGGGTCGCCGTTCGCGGCTCGTATAACAACAAGGATTGAGTCATGACAACCGATGGCCACAGTTCACTCGCCGAGCGATTGACGGGCATTGATGAGATTGAATGCGTCACCGCGGATCTCAATGGCGTGCCGCGGGGCAAGGTGATGACCGCCGAGGGCTTTCTCGAAGGGCGGCGCTTGCAGATGGCTCGGGGGGTGCTGCTGCAATGCATCATGGGCGGGTATCCGCCGGCACGTTTTTACGGCAGCGACGACGGCGACCTGGCGCTCAATGCCGACCCCCGGCAGATTCACCGCCTGCCCTGGAGCCAGACGCCGCGGGCGCTGGCCATCTGTGACGCGGACGAACTCAGCGGTGAAAGTTCGCGTCTGTCCACCCGGGGCCAACTCAAGCAGGTGATCTCGCGTTATGCGGCCCTGGGCCTGGCGCCTGTGGTGGCCACTGAGCTTGAGTTCTTCGTGTTTGCGGCCAATGACGATCCTGCTCAGGCCTTTCGGCCGCCGGTTGGCCTGGATGGTCGACGGGAAGAGGGGTATTCGGCGTTCAGTGTCAGCTCCAACAACGGCTTGCGGCCGTTCTTCAAGGAAGTCTATGAATGCATGGCGGCCCTGGGCCTGCCTCGCGATACGTTCATGCATGAGATGGGCGTCAGCCAGTTCGAGATCAACCTGTTGCATGGCGATCCGTTGCTGTTGGCGGATCAGACTTTCCTGTTCAAGCACCTGCTCAAGGAAGTGGCGCTCAAGCACGGGTTGATCGTGGTCTGCATGGCCAAGCCGCTGGCCCGCACGCCCGGCAGCTCCATGCATATCCACCAGAGTCTGGTGGAGATCGGCAGTGGGCGTAATGTCTTCAGTGACGAGGCCGGGCAACCGACGGCGATGTTCCGTCATTTCATCGGCGGCCTGCAGGCCGGCCTGGCGGATTTCACGGCGTTGTTCGCGCCTAACGTGAACTCCTATCAGCGCTTGTGCCATCCTTACGCTTCGCCGAACAATGCCTGCTGGTCGCATGACAATCGGGCTGCGGGGCTGCGTATACCGGCCAGTTCACCGGTGGCGCGACGGGTGGAAAACCGCCTGCCGGGCGCGGATGCCAACCCGTATCTGGCAATTGCCGCCAGCCTGGCTGCGGGTCTGCATGGGATCGAGAACGAGCTGGAGCCCACGGCGGCGATCCAGGGGGAGTTCGAAGTACCGGACAATTTGTCCCTGCCTTGTACCTTGCATGCGGCACTGGAGCGTCTGAAACGTAGTCAGTTGGCCAGGGAACTGTTCGGTACCGAGTTCATCGAAGGCTACATCGCTTCGAAGACCATGGAGTTGACCAGCTTCTTTGATGAAATCACTCCCTGGGAGCGGCGTGTGTTAGCGGCCCAGGCATAACCTAACCCGTCGCTGGCCGGGCCCCGATCTGTCCGGGGGCCGGCACCTCATTCAAGGAGCCGCTCGGAACGCCGATGCGCCAAATCTGGAAATCCTTTCGAGCGCTTTATTTCGCCTCGCTGATGATGTTGATCGGCTCGGGTCTGCTCAGCACTTATCTGGCCCTGCGCCTGGCTGCCGACCATGTCGATGGCCTGTGGGTGGGGGCCCTGATGGCGGCGAACTATTTCGGTCTGGTATTGGGCGGCAAGCTGGGTCATCGGCTGATTGCCCGGGTCGGCCACATCCGTGCCTACGCCACCTGTGCCGGGATCGTCGGCGCGGCGGTGCTTGGGCACGGTCTGGTAGATTGGCTGCCAGCCTGGCTGGTGCTGCGGATGATCGTTGGCCTGGGGATGATGTGTCAGTACATGGTCATCGAAAGCTGGCTCAATGAGCAGGCCGACGCCAATCAGCGTGGCCTGGTGTTCAGCGGCTACATGATCGCTTCTTACCTGGGGCTGGTGCTGGGGCAGTTGATACTGGTCATGCACCCGGCTCTGGGGCCGGAGCTGTTGATGCTGGTAGCCCTGTGCTTTGCCTTGTGCCTGGTGCCGGTGGCCATGACCCGGCGTATTCACCCGGCACCTCTGCACCCGGCGCCGATGGAGCCGCGCTTCTTTATCAAGCGGGTGCCGCAGTCCCTGAGTACCGTATTGGGCTCGGGCCTGATCGTCGGCTCGTTCTACGGCCTGGCGCCGCTCTACGCCTCGCAGCAGGGGCTTAGCACTGAGCAGGTGGGTCTGTTCATGGGCAGCTGTATCTTTGCCGGGCTGGTGGTGCAATGGCCGCTGGGCTGGTTGTCCGATCGTTATGATCGGGCCCTGTTGATTCGTTGTTTTGCCTTGTTCCTGGCAGTGGTGGCCTTGCCCTTGGCGGTGCTGCCGGCAGTGCCTCTGGAACTGCTGTTCGTCCTTGGATTCCTCTGTTCTCTGGTGCAGTTCTGCCTTTATCCGCTGGCGGTGGCATTTTCCAATGACCATGTGGAAAGTGATCGACGGGTCTCGCTGACGGCGATGCTGTTGGTCACCTATGGCGTTGGGGCAAGCGTCGGCCCGTTGGTGGCTGGGGTGCTGATGAAGTTGTTCGGCAGCCAGATGCTCTATGCCTTCTTCAGTTTCTTTGCCCTGGTGCTGGTCTGGCGGATTCGACCGAAGGCGGTGACCAATCTGCATCAGGTGGACGATGCGCCGCTGCATCACGTGGCGATGCCGGACAGTATGTCCAGCTCGCCTCTGGTGGCGGCTCTCGATCCGCGGGTAGACGAGCAGGTGGTCCAGGATCAGATGCAGACCGCTCCCGCGCCGGACGCCACGCCGGCTGCAGAGCCCGATACGCCGCAAGCGCCGGATGAGGTGCCGCCCGAGGATTGCGCTCGGGATCACCTGAGCGGGGCCAGGCCCTAGAAATGCAAAACGGGCAGTCGCCGCAAGGCTCTGCCCGTTTTCAATGGTGTCTGCTGAATCAGAGGTCGTCTTTGTCGAAGCGCCGTGCTTCACGCTGCAACTGATAGACGAAGCGCTCTACCTGGCGCTGGACCAGGCCGCTCATGTTATGAAAGCGCACGCCGGCAAATGTGGTGTCGATGCGTTCTTCGTGGTGCAGATAGCGCAGCTCGACCGGGGCAGTCATGCTGCCGAAGGGCAGGGCGGCGATAAAACGTTCGTAGACCTGGCCCAGTTGCAGGCGCGAGGAAATATCGCCATCGAAGCGCAGTTTGCAGCCGGTGGCGGAGATATCCAGCAGCTTGCCGGTCAACGGGGACTTGAGTTTTTCGCCGCTCAGTTCGATATCCACCAACTGCGCCAATTTGAGTGCGGCACGGAAAGCGTTGCGGCGCTGATGGTAGACCACTTCGTCCGGCAAGGTGGTGCGGTAGCAGCGGCCGCTATTGGACTCGTCCAGGGTTGGCGTGCCATTGCTTTCCCAGGCGATGCGCACGCCTTCATGAAAGCCTTCAACACGAAACGGTTCGCCTGCCAGCAGGAAGCGCTCGCCGTCGCGGGGAATCATTTCATCGAGAGCAATCATGTTGCTGTCGCGGTCCACTTCCACCAGATAGCTCTGGAAACGCTGGCTGCGCTCATGGAAAGTGATGATCAGCGGGTCGTGGCTCTCTTGCAGCAACCGCAGGTTGGAGGAAATTTCCAACGCAGTGGTGAACACCTTGGGTGGCTGCGGAGCATCTTCCGCGTTTGAGGCGTTGAACACGGTTCATCAATCTCCAGACAAAATACAACTACACGCAGGAGCTGGCATTCTGCCAGCATGTTTCACGGCTTGGTAGCGCGCGCTCATTTTTGGGGTTTAAGCCTGACTGAGTGGGCGGGGCTTCGCAAGCATAGAGGTGGAGCCGCGGGCGTCATAAAGGGCTGGGGGTTCGCCGCCGTTGAGAATTTTCAACTGGTTGGCAGTGCTGGCCTGCTGAATCTGGATCGAGCGGCCATTGAGCTCGTTGGTGGCCTGGCAGTCGGCGAGCAGTTGGGTCAGTCGGCTGCCCTGCTCAAGCAGTTGATCGCCCACGCTCGAGTGACTGGCCAGTTGTTCAAGACCGGCACGATTGGTCGGCAGGTTAAGGCTGGCGAGGATCTCTGTGCGTTTGCGGCCATGCTGTTCCAGCAAAATGACCAGGGCCTGTTTCTGCGCCAGAATATCCTCCAGCAGCGGCATGTCACGGCCGTGCAGAGCTACGGATTCGGCTCTGAGCAGTTCCAGCAGTTGTTGCGCTGGAGCAAGGTCATCGTTGATCAGTTGCAGTAGATTCGTGTCGTGCATGGCTGGCCTTGGGGATTAAGCGTCCAAAAGCCTGGCGCAAGCCTGGGGCTAGCGCTGGGCTTCGAAGTTGAGCAGTTTGCTGGCTACACGGTTGCTGTCGACCTTGTAGCTGCCATCGGCAATGGCTTGCTTCAACTCGGCCACTCGGGCCTTGTCGACAGCAGGCTGATCGCGCAGCTTGTCGGTGATTTTCTGCAACTGTTGAGCCTCATTGCTGAGGTGTACCGATTCCCCGCTTTTGCTGGTCTCGGCTGCAGTTGCCAGCGGCACGGACTTGCCGGCATCGCCGGTTTCCTTGCTGGTGCCGGTACGCGTACTGCCTGTCAGTAAAGGGGAGCTGTTTAAACGGCTGAAGTCGATGACCATGATGAAGAAAACCTCTGGGTATTTGGACGCTTGCCATGTTTTCGGCCATACCCTGAAAAACTTTAGGCTCGATTGTCGATAAGCCAACGCAGGTATCTGCGACCTCTGATTGGCCACAGTTTAGGGAACGAGCGAGTCGAGCGCCAGTTATCTACATGGCAACTTCCACCTGTCCAGGGGCGGTGACACGAGCCTTGATCACTCGTTGCGAATTCAGGTTCTTGACCCGAATCTGCTCGCTCATACCGCCGTTAGACAGTGCTTCTCCCGGCATTCGTACATTCAGGGTGCCGCTGCGTGCCGAGATCACTACGTGATCGCCTTTGCGCACCACCTCTGCCTGTTCCAGATGACCCAGGGTAACAAGTTGGTCGGCGACCATTGGTCGGACAAGTTTCTGACCAATGGCCTGGTCTACCGAGGTCAGGTAGCCCTGATTGCTCAGGCTGATGTCCCGCTCGCGCAGCACAACGTCTTCGGGCTCGATGATGCCGGCGCGTTTGAGTGGTCGTGAACTGGTGACCACCTCGCGGAACAGTTTGACCTGGGCCGGGACGAACACGGTCCAGGGCGAGCTGCCTTCGCAGCGTACCTTGACCGTGACCCTGCCCAGTGGCTGGGCAGGACTTTCCAGGCTCGCTGTCAATTCCTTGTCGCACGCCGGCATGCGCATACGGGGATCCAGCTGGTTGACCTGAATTTCGTAGCGTCCTTCCGTTTGACTGGTAGCCAGGTAGTCTTCTACCGTGAATTCAAGAAACCCTTGAGTGACGCCGATAAGTAGATCAGGCAGGGTGACCGAATCAGCAACGGCAGGGCCGCCAGGGTTTAAGATACACAACGCCGACAGCCCGCAGAGCAATGTGCGGTAGGGGGATGTCAGGCGTCGGAAAAATGTCGTTTTGGCGTTCATAACAGTTAAAAAGCAAGCGCCGTGCCGTTTAGCAATGAGCGTGCGTCGGATCTTAAAGCTTCGGGGAGTCTGGGCATGGCTGGTGTAATGGATTCGGTAAACCAGCGCACGCAATTGGTTGGGCAGAATCGCCTGGAACTGCTGCTGTTCCGTCTGGACGGTGAGCAGCTCTACGGGATCAACGTGTTCAAGGTTCGCGAGGTGCTGCAATGCCCCAAGCTGACCCTGATGCCCAAATCCAATCCTGTGGTGTGCGGTGTCGCGAATATACGAGGGGCAACCATTCCGATCCTGGATCTGGCAATGGCCACCGGTGCTGGCGGGTTGCAGGATCAGAGCAATCCGTTCGTCATCATCACTGAGTACAACACCAAGACCCAAGGGTTTCTGGTGCGCTCGGTGGAACGCATCGTCAATATGAACTGGGAAGAAATCCATCCGCCGCCCAAGGGGACTGGCCGTGACCATTACCTCACGGCAGTCACTCGGGTGGACAATCAGTTAGTCGAGATCATTGACGTCGAGAAGGTGCTGGCGGAAGTCGCTCCTACCTCGGAGTCCATTTCGGTGGGCGTGGTGGATGTCGAGACCCAACACAAGGCTGTTTCCCTGCGGGTGCTGACCGTTGATGACTCATCGGTGGCGCGCAAACAGGTGACTCGCTGCCTGCAGACCGTAGGTGTCGAGGTGGTGGCCTTGAACGATGGGCGACAAGCGTTGGACTACTTGCGCAAGCTGGTGGATGAGGGCAAGAAGCCGGAAGAGGAATTCCTCATGATGATTTCCGACATCGAGATGCCCGAAATGGACGGCTACACCCTCACGGCCGAGATACGTAATGATCCACGCATGCAAAAGCTGCATATCATCCTGCATACTTCGTTGTCAGGGGTGTTCAATCAGGCGATGGTGAAGAAGGTCGGTGCCGATGACTTCCTTGCCAAGTTCCGTCCTGATGACCTGGCTTCCCGGGTAGTTGACCGGATCAAAGCAGCAGACCACAGCTGAGGGCATCAGCCCCTGGCGGACATAAGATTTAAGAGGCGGCAGCATTGTCTACGGGTAATTTGGATTTTGAACAGTTCCGGGTCTTCCTGGAAAAAGCCTGTGGTATTTTGCTCGGGGAAAATAAGCAATATCTCGTCTCGAGCCGTCTCAACAAACTGATGGAGCAGCAAGGTCTCAAAACCTTGGGTGAGCTGGTTCAGCGGATTCAGACCCAGCCTCGCAGCGGATTGCGCGAGATGGTGGTAGACGCGATGACGACCAACGAAACCTTGTGGTTTCGTGACACCTATCCCTTCGAAGTATTGAAGAACAAGGTGCTTCCCGAAGCGATCAAGGCCAGCCCCAACCAGCGTTTGCGGATCTGGTCGGCGGCTTGCTCGTCGGGGCAGGAACCCTATTCGTTGTCGATGTCCATCGATGAGTTCGAGCGCAGCAACATGGGCCAGTTGAAGATGGGGGTGCAGATCGTTGCCACCGACCTGTCCGGAACCATGCTCAACAACTGCAAGACCGGCGAATATGACAGCCTGGCAATTGGGCGCGGGCTTTCTGCCGAGCGTCTGCAGCGTTATTTCGACCCCAAGGGGCCGGGACGCTGGGTGGTCAAGGCGCCGATCAAGAGTCGAGTGGAGTTTCGCTCGTTCAACCTGCTGGACAGCTATGCCAGTCTGGGCAAGTTCGATGTCGTGTTTTGCCGCAATGTGCTGATCTACTTCTCGGCCGAGGTCAAGAAGGACATCCTGATGCGCATTCACAGCACTCTGAAACCTGGCGGTTATCTGTTTCTGGGGGCTTCCGAAGCGCTCAATGGCCTGCCGGACCATTACCAGATGGTGCAATGCAGCCCGGGGATCATCTACCAGGCGAAGTGATCGACAGTTGCAGCAACGAAAAGGAGGCCATCAGGCCTCCTTTTTTGTGCGCGTCAGTTTCTTGCAAGCAGTGGCAAATGCGGCAGGGCGCTTGCCGCTTTGCCGGCGATTCGCGGAAGGCCATTGCCGCTTTTCTGGCATTGCCGTCTTGCCGCTGTCGGCAAAGCCTTGATTTACGGGGCTTAAGGACTTGGCACGTAGCTTGCTATATCCAGATTACGAAAAATCAGGTCACCCAAAGGTTTCCGACATGAGCATCAGCTTCGATAAAGCGCTCGGTATCCACGAACAGGCTCTTGGCTTTCGCGCCAAGCGCGCCGAAGTGCTGGCCAACAACATCGCCAACGCCGACACCCCGAACTACAAGGCTCGGGATCTGGACTTTTCCGCCGTGCTCGCCGAGCAGAACGAAAAGGTCAAGAACGGCACCTTCGCGTTGAACATGACCAACACCCGGCACATCGAAGCCCAGGGCCTGAGCAGTGGCGACGAGTCGCTGCTGTATCGGACCCCGATGCAGCCTTCGATCGACCAGAACACCGTGGACGCCCAGCTGGAGCAATCGAGCTATGCGCAGAACTCGGTGGACTTCCAGGCCAGCTTCACGCTGCTCAACAGCAAATTCAAAGGGCTGGTAGCAGCCCTGCGCGGAGAGTAATCCATGTCCCTCGCCAGTGTTTTCAATATTGCCGGTAGTGGCATGAGCGCTCAGACCACGCGTCTGAACACCGTCGCCAGTAACATCGCCAACGCCGAGAGCGTGTCGTCGAGCATCGACCAGACCTATCGCGCGCGTCATCCGGTATTCGCCACCATGTTCCAGGGTGCCCAGAGTGGCGGCAGCGATTCGCTGTTCCAGAACCAGGACGCCGCCGGCCAGGGCGTGCAGGTGCTGGGCGTGGTGGAAGACCAGAGCAATCTGGAAGCTCGCTACGAACCGAACCATCCGGCCGCCGACGCCAAGGGTTATGTCTACTACCCCAACGTCAACGTGGTGGAGGAAATGGCCGACATGATTTCCGCCAGCCGCTCGTTCCAGACCAACGCTGAAATGATGAACACCGCCAAAACCATGATGCAGAAGGTCCTGACCCTCGGTCAGTGATAAGGGGCGAAGCCAATGAGCGTTACTGACACCACCAGCGGCCCGTCCCTCAAGGACGTATTGGCCAACTCGTCAAAGAAAACCACGACCACTACCAGTGCCGACGGCCTGGCGGCCGCTACCAACAGCACCACTGGCAAGCAGTCCCTGGGCAAGGATGCGTTCCTCAAGCTGCTGGTGACCCAGCTGAACAACCAGAACCCGCTGGATCCTCAGGACAACAGTGCGTTCGTTGCCCAGTTGGCGCAGTTCTCCACCCTGGAAGGGATTACCACCCTCAATAGCTCGGTGAACTCGATCACGGGCAACTACAAGTCTTCCCAGGCGCTGCAGGCTTCGTCCCTGGTGGGCCGTTCGGTGATCGTGCAGACCGGCACTACCCAGGTTGACACCAGCAAGAGCATGACCGGCTCGGTCACCGTGCCATCCAGCGTCAGTTCGGTCACCGTGACCGTCACCGATAAGAACGGCAACACCGTCAAGACCATCGACATGGGCAGCCAGAAGGCCGGCAGCGCCAGCTTCGTCTGGGATGGCACCAAGACGGACGGCACCAAGGCGGATCCGGGCAGCTACAGCTTCAAGGCCAGCACCACCATCGATGGCAAGGGTACTGATCTGATCACCTACCTGCCGGCGACGGTCAACAGTGTGACTATCAGCCAGACCGGCGGCGAGTTGATGTTGAACCTTGCCGGCATGACCAGCCCGATTGGCCTGTCCAAAGTACAAACCATTGGTATCTAGAGCCGACTAACCGGCACAAGGAGTGGAATATGTCTTTCAATATCGGCCTTAGCGGTCTCTACGCTGCCAACAAACAGCTGGACGTTACCGGCAACAACATCGCCAACGTCGCCACCACCGGCTTCAAGTCCTCCCGCGCGGAGTTCGCCGACGTCTACTCGGCCACCAAGCTGGGCAGCGGCACCCAGGTGATTGGTAACGGCGTGCGCCTGGCCAACGTTTCCCAGCAGTTCACCAACGGTGACATCAACAACACCGGCAACGTGCTGGACATGGGCATCCAGGGCCAGGGCTTCTTCGTGCTGAGCACCAACGGCTCCCTGACCTACACCCGTGCCGGTACCTTCAAGACCGACAAGGATGGCTTCATCACCAACAGTGATGGCACTGCGCGTCTGCAAGGCTATGCCGTGGATGCCAATGGCAAGATCATCAACGGTGTGTTGACCGACCTGCGGATCGACACCTCGAACCTGGCGCCCAAGCCAACCGACTCGATCTCCTCGACCATCAACCTGAACTCCGACGCCGATCCGATCAACGTCAACCCGGTGGCGCCGGCTCCGGCTTATGTGTTCGATCCGACCAAGAACACCACCTACACCAAGCAGTTCAGTACCCCGGTGTATGACACCCAGGGCAACAAGCACGTCATGGATCAGTACATGATCAAGACGCAGAACCCTAACGAATGGCAGACCTACACCCTGATCGATGGTCGCAACCCGGATGGTACGGCTTTCACCATGGCCAACCAGGCGCCGATCACTATCAAGTTTGACTCCTCGGGCAAGCTGCAGACCCTGACGCCGCCTGCTGCACCGGCCGTCAGCCAGTTCACCGTCAATGGCAACAATATCGCCATGACTGCCTGGACTCCGGGTGATGTGGTCAACGGTGTCTTCGTTCCCAATGGTGCAGCGCCTGCGCCGGGCGGCGTGAAGATCGATATGACCAAGACCGGTTCGGTATTCGGCGATACCAACCGCTCGGTGATCGCGCAGAACGGTTACTCCACTGGTCAGATCTCCAGCCTGACCATCGACGGCACCGGCGTCATGCTGGCCAACTTCAGCAACGAGCAGACCAAGCCGATCGGCCAGATCTCCCTGGCCAGCTTCACCAACGAGCAAGGCCTGCAGCCGGTAGGCGGCACCCAGTGGAAAGAAACCTACTCGTCGGGTATTCCAGGTTATGACGCACCGAAGACCGGAACCCTGGGCGCGGTAGTGTCCAACTCCCTGGAAGAGTCCAACGTCAACCTGACCAACGAACTGGTGAACCTGATCAAGGCCCAGAGCAACTATCAGGCGAACGCCAAGACCATCTCCACCCAGAGCACCATCATGCAGACCATCATCCAGATGACCTGATGCGGGTTGGCTGACACGCTGTACGAAAAGCCCCTCCTTGAGGGGCTTTTTTGTGCCTGTTCGATGGCGCTGTTTACCCTGCAGGAGCCTCTGCCGTAGGGGCTGGCTTGCCAGCGAGGGCGCTCTCTGAAGCAGTGCAAGGCTTCGGAGCTGTTGGCCGGCAAGCCCGCTCCTGCAGCTGTGTTGCGGGCAAAAGAAAACCCCCGATAAACCGGAGGTCTATCGGGGGTTGTGGCAGGTGCCCGCAGGCACCTGTCAGCTCAGCTTATTGGCAAGCTTCGCAATCCGGCTCGTCGATGGCGCAAGCCTTCGGCACTGGAGCAGGACCGGCAGGAGCGGCCAGGACCGAGTCGTCACCGTGGTTGCCGCCGCTGGAAACAGCGTTCAGCTTGCCGGTGTTGATGGTCGACTTCTCGGTGCTGGTGGCGGCCAGGGCGCGGAGGTAGTAAGTGGTTTTCAGGCCACGGTACCAAGCCATGCGGTAGGTCACATCGAGTTTCTTGCCCGAAGCGCCGGCGATGTACAGGTTCAGCGACTGAGCCTGATCGATCCACTTCTGGCGACGGCTGGCGGCGTCGACGATCCACTTGGTTTCCACTTCGAATGCGGTCGCGTAGAGCTCCTTGAGCTCCTGCGGGATGCGCTCGATCTGTTGTACCGAACCGTCGTAGTACTTCAGGTCGTTGATCATCACCGAGTCCCACAGGCCGCGAGCTTTCAGATCGCGTACCAGGTACGGGTTGATCACGGTGAATTCGCCCGACAGGTTCGACTTCACATACAGGTTCTGATAAGTCGGCTCGATCGATTGCGATACGCCGGTGATGTTGGCGATGGTCGCGGTCGGTGCGATGGCCATGATGTTGGAGTTACGAATGCCTTTCTGCACGCGGGCACGTACCGGCGCCCAGTCCAGGGTTTCGTTGAGGTCCACATCGATGTACTTCTGGCCACGGGCCTCGATCAGGATCTGTTGCGAGTCCAGCGGCAGGATGCCCTTGGACCACAGCGAGCCCTGGAAGGTCTCGTAGGCGCCGCGCTCATCGGCCAGGTCGCAGGAAGCCTGGATCGCGTAGTAGCTGACCGCTTCCATGGACTTGTCGGCGAACTCGACGGCCGCGTCGGAACCGTAGGCGATGTGTTGCAGGTACAAAGCGTCCTGGAAGCCCATGATGCCCAGGCCTACTGGACGGTGCTTGAAGTTGGAGTTCTTCGCTTGCGGCACCGAGTAGTAGTTGATGTCGATCACGTTGTCGAGCATGCGCACGGCGGTGTTCACGGTGCGTTGCAGCTTGGCGGTGTCGAGCTTGCCGTCCTTGATGTGGTTCGGCAGGTTGATCGAGCCCAGGTTGCAGACCGCGATCTCGTCCTTGTTGGTGTTCAAGGTGATCTCGGTGCACAGGTTCGAACTGTGGACCACGCCCACGTGCTGTTGCGGGCTGCGCAGGTTGCATGGGTCCTTGAAGGTCAGCCATGGGTGGCCGGTTTCGAACAGCATGGACAGCATCTTGCGCCACAGGTCTTTGGCCTGGACGGTCTTGAACAGCTTGATCTTGTTGTATTCGGTCAGGGCTTCGTAGTACTCGTAGCGCTCTTCGAAGGCCTTGCCGGTCAGGTCGTGCAGATCCGGCACTTCCGATGGCGAGAACAGGGTCCACTTGCCGTCATCGAAGACGCGCTTCATGAACAGGTCGGGGATCCAGTTGGCGGTGTTCATGTCGTGGGTACGACGACGATCATCACCGGTGTTCTTGCGCAGCTCGATGAACTCTTCAATGTCCATGTGCCAGGTTTCCAGGTAGGCACAGACAGCGCCCTTGCGCTTGCCACCCTGGTTCACGGCGACGGCGGTGTCGTTGACCACTTTCAGGAAAGGCACGACGCCCTGGGATTTGCCGTTGGTGCCCTTGATGTAGGAACCCAGCGCACGCACCGGCGTCCAGTCGTTGCCCAGGCCGCCGGCGAATTTCGACAGCATGGCGTTGTCGTGGATGGCGCCGTAGATGCCCGACAGGTCGTCCGGAACGGTGGTCAGGTAGCAGCTCGACAGCTGTGGACGCAGGGTGCCGGCGTTGAACAGGGTCGGAGTCGAAGCCATGTAGTCGAAGGACGACAACAGGTTGTAGAACTCGATGGCGCGGTCTTCGCGCTGTTTCTCTTCGATCGCCAGGCCCATGGCCACGCGCATGAAGAAGATCTGCGGCAGTTCGAAACGCACGCCATCCTTGTGGATGAAGTAGCGGTCGTACAGGGTTTGCAGGCCCAGGTAGGTGAACTGCTGGTCGCGTTCGTGGTTGATCGCCTTGCCGAGTTTTTCCAGGTCGAATTCGGCCAGGACCGGGTTCAGCAATTCGAACTCGATACCCTTGGCGACGTAGGCCGGCAGTGCCTTGGCGTACAGGTCGGCCATTTCGTGGTGGGTGGCGCTTTCGGCGACTTCGAGGAAGCCCAGGCCTTCGGCACGCAGGGTGTCCATCAGCAGGCGGGCGGTGACGAACGAGTAGTTCGGCTCGCGCTCCACCAGGGTGCGAGCGGTCATCACCAGAGCGGTGTTGACGTCCTTCAGGGCTACGCCGTCGTAGAGGTTCTTCAGGGTTTCGCGCTGGATCAGGTCGCCGTCGACCTCTTCCAGGCCTTCGCAGGCTTCGCTGACGATGGTGTTCAGGCGGCCCATGTCCAGGGGCGCGAGGCTGCCATCGGCGCGAGTGATGCGGATCGATGGGTGGGCCTGTACCGGCGCTTCGCTGCTGGAGCGGGTGGCGCGTTCCTTGGCGCGGGAATCGCGGTAGATCACGTAGTCGCGGGCCACTTTCTGTTCGCCGGCACGCATCAGGGCCAGTTCGACCTGATCCTGGATCTCTTCGATGTGGATGGTGCCGCCCGAAGGCATGCGACGCTTGAAGGTTGCGGTGACCTGCTCGGTCAGGCGCGCCACGGTGTCGTGGATTCGCGACGAGGCAGCGGCGGTGCCGCCTTCAACTGCGAGGAACGCTTTGGTGATAGCGACGGTGATCTTGTCGTCGGTGTAGGCAACGACAGTGCCGTTACGCTTGATCACGCGCAATTGGCCAGGGGCGGTAGCAGACAGATCCAGGTTGGAATCGGCGGCCTGCGGCGCATTGGCCTGCGGGTTCTCGCGAGTTGTGTCGGTTTGCATGGGTGTCTCCACGTTCTCTATGTTTGTTTGGGCACCAATGAGGTGCCCACCGTTCCGTCCTGAAGCACTACAACCGGCAGAGGCCGGGCATAACGACTTCGGGACAGTTCAGGAAGGGGGCTATGGGCGCCGCTTCCATGCCGAAGTCTTGGGCGTCGAGCCAGTGGCTCGGCACCTTATTCCTGGTGGGTGACAGTATTGTGGCTGCAACACCCGTACCGCTTTCTCCTGGACAGGGTGGAAAACGATGCCATCCGCACGCGCGGTGTTGGTCTTTTGAAACAGCGATTGGTTCCACCAAACGGGGCAAGAAAAGGGCTTGAGTTTCTCGTCTGAATTGTGTTTGGTTTTTTGTGTAAAACCCTAGATATAGGGATTTTTAGCCGCCGGGCTACAAGATAATGCGTTTGGGGGACTGATTGCAACGTACTGCCTGTGGATAAGGTTGTGCGTAAATTGTGTATGGACTGGGGTAAAACTCATGCAGCCCGCAGTCCCAGTGCATGCAACCGTCCGTCACTGTTTTTTATCCCTGAAAATTGCCTTGGGCGGATTTTTGCGGGCGCGAACCCTATCACAAAAAATCGCCCCGACCGAGTCGTTTTAGTCGCTTGTGTGGGGGCGCATGCCGGTTGCTACAATCCGCCGCGGTCCATGCAGCGACGACTGCGTTTTCCACGACAGGTTATCCGCCTTTTTCATGACAAAAAGACGGGTGCCTTGTGTCCAATGAGTGCTGGCAATAAAGAGGTCGAGCGTGGAGCAAGAAGCCTGGCAGGTATTGATTGTCGAGGATGACCAGCGTCTGGCTGAGTTGACCCGTGAATATCTGGAGAGCAACGGACTGCAGGTGGCGATCGAAGGCAATGGCGCCCTGGCTGCCGACAGGATCATCGCCGAGCAGCCGGACCTGGTGATCCTCGACCTGATGCTGCCCGGCGAGGACGGCCTGAGCATCTGCCGCAAGGTCCGGGATCGCTACGATGGGCCGATCCTCATGCTCACCGCCCGCACCGATGATATGGATCAGGTCATGGGGCTGGACCTGGGGGCCGATGACTACGTGTGCAAGCCCGTGCGTCCCCGCCTATTGCTGGCCAGGATCCAGGCGCTGCTGCGGCGCAGCGAGACGCCCGAGCCTGCCCCGGAGAAAAGCCGGCGCCTGCGCTTCGGGCCCTTGGTGGTGGACAGCGCCCTGCGCGAAGCCTGGCTGAGCGACGTGGGAATCGAGTTGACCAGCGCCGAATTCGATCTGCTGTGGCTGCTGGTGGTGAATGCCGGGCGGATTCTGTCCCGCGAGGAAATCTTCAATGCCCTGCGGGGGATTGGTTATGACGGCCAGGACCGCTCCATCGACGTGCGCATCTCGCGCATCCGTCCCAAGATCGGCGATGACCCGGAGCACCCGCGGCTGATCAAGACCATTCGCAGCAAGGGTTATCTGTTCGTCCCCGAAGCCGCCGCCGACATGCCCTTGTGAACTCGATCTTCCTGCGTATCTACGGCGGCATGTGTGCCGCGCTGATTCTGGTGGCGCTGCTGGGGGTGCTGGCCTTGCACCTGCTCAACGAAGTGCGCAGCGAGCAATACCGCGAACGCTTGGCCCACGGCACCTTCTCGCTGATGGCGGACAATCTGCAGCCGATGAGCGAGATCGAGCGTCGCCGGGCCTTGCTGGTGTGGCAGCGCTTGCTGGGCATTCCCCTGAGCCTGAAGACCTTCAGCCAGACCGATCTGGACAGCAGCCAGCGTGGCCGGGTGCTGCGCGGGCAGGCGCTGGTGGAGCAGACCGGCCCCTTCGCGGCCCGGGTCTACCGCCTGGTCAGCGAGCGGGAGCAGTTGCTGCTCAGTGCCGAGGTGCAGCAGATCAGCGAACAACTGGCCCGGGCCACCATCTACCTGCTGGCGGACGAGCTGGTGCGCTACCCGGTGGCCGAGCAGCCACAGCGTCTGGCGGCGCTCAAGCAGGCCAAGGGGTTTGGCTTCGACATGCACCTGGCGACCCTGGATGCCGCGGATATGGATGAGGACCAGCGCCGCCGGGTGGCCGAGGGCGATACGGTGATGGCCCTGGGCAAGGGCGGTGACTCGATCCGGGTCTTCGCCGGTCTGGTGGGCACGCCCTGGGTGCTGGAAATCGGTCCCCTGTACCAGATGAACCCTTATCCGCCGCAATGGCTGGTGTTGATTGCCGTGCTCGGGCTGAGCCTGATCGGGTTGATCGTCTACCTGTTGGTGCGCCAGTTGGAGCGCCGCCTCAGCGGCCTGGAGTCGGCAGCCACGCGGATTGCCAAGGGCAGCCTGGAAACCCGGGTGCCGGCCCGGGGCGCGGATTCGGTGGGGCGTCTGGCGGCCGCCTTCAATGGCATGGCCGAACACCTGCAACGGCTGCTGGCGATCCAGCGTGAACTGGTGCGGGCGGTGTCCCACGAATTGCGTACCCCGGTGGCGCGCCTGCGTTTTGGCCTGGAGATGATCGCCTCGGCGAGCACCGACCAGGCTCGGCAAAAGTACCTGGACGGCATGGACAACGATATTCAGGACCTCGATCGGCTGGTGGACGAGATGCTCACCTATGCCCGCCTGGAGCAGGGCTCGCCGGCCCTGAACTTCCAGCGCATCGACCTCGATGCCCTGATCAATCAGGTGATCGACGAGTTGGCGCCGTTGCGGGCCAATCTCAAGGTCCATCGCGGCCTGTGCCTGTCTGCGGTCGAGTGCGATGGCGCCTGGGTCGAGGCCGAGCCGCGTTATCTGCACCGGGCGCTGCAGAATCTGGTGAGCAACGCCATGCGCCACGCACACTCCCAGGTGACCGTCAGTTATCAGGTGGGCCAGTTGCGCTGTCGGGTGGATGTGGAGGATGACGGGCCCGGTGTACCGGAAAGTGCCTGGGAAAAAATCTTCACGCCGTTCCTGCGTCTGGACGACAGTCGAACCCGGGCTTCCGGTGGACATGGACTGGGCCTGTCCATTGTGCGGCGGATCATTCACTGGCACGACGGTCGGGCGCTGATCAGCAAGAGCAACAGTCTCGGGGGCGCCTGCTTCAGCTTGAGCTGGCCGCGGCATCAGGAGCCCCGTTGAGGACGCGCGTGTTCAGGGTTTGATCGCGATCAGGCTCAGCAACTGGCCTGCCTCGACGACGAACTGACCCAGCAGTTCGCGGCCGTGGTGCCATTCCTCGGACAGGTCGGTGAGCAGGCGCATGCGCACCTGGCCCGCTGGCGACCACTCCAGCACTTCGGCATGTTCGAAATAGAAGCTTTTCTGCACCAGCGGATACAGGGCCTTGTACAGGCTTTCCTTGATCGAGAAGGTCAGGGTCACGGCCAGGGCGTGCTGCTCGGCCGGCAAGCGGTCGCGACGCAGCAGCTCCGCCGGGGTGAGGATCTGCCCGGCCAGATTGGCTGCACGTTCCTCGCCGAGGAGCTTTTCCAGATCCATGCCCAGGGCTCGCCAGTGCTGCTTGTCGGCGACGATGGCGGCCGCCCGGCCGGTGCTGTGGGTGATCGAGCCACAGATATGTTCCGGCCAGACCGGTGCCCGGTCGGCGCCGATCGGCGGCACCCAGTCCAGTTGTTGCAGTTGGCGCAGGGCCTCCCGGGCGCACAGGCGCCCGGCGAGAAATTCCGCCTGGCGCTTGGCAACTGAGCGCTGGATGCTGGGCGGTGCGGGAATGCCGCTGCGCTGGAAATCGTCCGCAGTCAGTTGCCCGGGGTCGAACCGGGTGCTCAGCCAGCGGGTGTGGGGCAAGGCTTCCGGCAAGGGCCAGGAGGCCTCCGGAGGGGTGCAGCAGAGGGGGAGAGAGGGGAGTGCATTCATGGCCGCTAGTTTGCCGGGTTGACGGGTTCGAGGGTAGCGCTGCGTGCTGCCCAGCGAGGGGGTGGCGCTCCGTACGGGAAGCTTGTTGGGGTTAAACGCCGGTAAAAACAATCATGTGGCTCTGGTTCAGGCGAGGTTAAGGAGGTGTTCAGGGGGAGTTCAGGGCGGGCTGGTTACTCTGGCCCGGCACCCAAAAAGCCAATAGCGCAAAGGAAACTTCCTATGACTTCATTGAAAAAACTGATCCTCGCCTTTACCGTGCTCGGCGCCAGCGCCGCCGTTCAAGCCGCTGACAGCAACTTCGCCAGCCTGACCTTCGGCCAGACCAGCGACAAGGTTAAAAAGTCCAGCCAGCTCAACAGCAACCTCGGTCATCCGAATGCCGATGGCGTGATCGGCAAGGACAACACCTGGGGCGTGCGCCTGGGGCAACAGAACGACCAGGGCCGCTACTACGCCACTTACGATTACGTTTCCGGCTCTCACAACGGCATTAAACTGCGCCAGCAGAACCTGCTGGGCAGTTACGATATGTTCCTGCCGGTGACCGGTACCACCAAGCTCTTTGGCGGCGGCACGGCCGGCCTGACCAAGCTGACCCAGGAGTCCCCGGGCTTCAGCCGCGACAGTGACATCGGCTACGCGGTCGGCGTGCAGGCCGGTGTCCTGCAGCAGATTTCACAGAACACCTCGGTGGAGCTCGGCTACCGTTACCTGCGCAGCAATGCCGGGACCGAGATGAGCGAACGGGGCGGCAGCAAGCAAGGTTCACTGAGCCTGACCAGCAGCGCCCAGACCTATCTTTCGGCCAACTACGCTTTCTGATAAGCGGCCTGGCCTGAACCGCGCCGGACTATGCCTTGGGCATGGTCCGGCGCGGGTGCATTGATCATCAGGGCGCAGGGGCGCCCCTGGAGATGTCGAATTTTGCCTGGGAGAGCGTTATGAAGTTGCTGGTCGTCGAAGATGAGGCGCTGTTGCGTCATCACTTGCAAACCCGCCTCACCGACAGCGGTCACGTGGTCGAGTCCGTGGCCAACGCCGAGGAGGCGTTGTACCAGACCGAGCAGTTCAATCACGACCTGGCGGTGATCGACCTGGGCTTGCCCGGCATGGGCGGACTGGACCTGATCCGCCAGCTGCGCGCCCGGGGCAAGGCATTTCCGATCCTCATCCTCACCGCTCGCGGCAACTGGCAGGACAAGGTCGAAGGCCTGGCCGCCGGTGCCGACGACTATGTGGTCAAGCCCTTTCAGTTCGAGGAACTGGATGCGCGGCTCAATGCGTTGCTGCGCCGCTCCAGCGGCTTTACCCAGTCGACCATCGTTGCCGGGCCGCTGTTGCTGGACCTGAACCGCAAACAGGCGTCCCTGGATGAGCAGCCCCTGGCGCTGACCGCCTATGAATACCGGATCCTCGAATACCTGATGCGCCATCACCAGCAGGTGGTGGCCAAGGACCGTTTGATGGAGCAACTGTATCCAGACGACGACGAGCGCGATCCGAATGTCATCGAGGTGCTGGTGGGGCGCCTGCGGCGCAAGCTTGAAGCGCCTTCGGGCTTCAAGCCCATCGATACGGTGCGTGGGCTGGGCTACCTGTTCAACGAGCGCTGCCGATGATTCGATCGCTGCGCCTGCGCCTGATGCTGGCCGCCACCACCCTGGCGGTGCTGTTCATGCTGGCGTTGCTGCCGGCCATGCAGGGCGCGTTCAGCCTGGCGCTGCAGGACTCCATCGAGCAGCGCCTGGCCTCCGACGTCACCACCCTGATTTCGGCGGCGCGGATCGAAAACAATCGCCTGCAGATGCCCGCACAGTTGCCCGACGAGCGCTTCAACCTCGCCGACAGTCGCCTGCTGGGCTACATCTACGATCGCGAGGGGCATCTGGTCTGGCGCTCCCGGGCCACCCAGGAAGAGAACATCAACTACCGTCCGCGGTACGACGGGCGTGGCAACGAGTTCGCCAGGATCCGCGAAGCCAATGGCCAGGAGTTCTTCGTCTACGACGTCGAGATCAAGCTGCTGGGAGGCAAGAATGCGGCCTTCAGTATTGTGGCGCTGCAGCCGGTGCGCGAGTACCAGCAGACCCTCGAAGGCGTGCGGGAGAACCTCTATCTGGGATTTGGCGCGGCATTGCTGGTGCTTCTGGCGCTGCTGTGGATGGGCCTGACCTGGGGCTTGCAGGCCCTGCGACGCCTGAGTCAGGAGCTGGACCAGATCGAAAGCGGCACCCGCCAGAGCCTGAGCGAGGAACACCCGCGGGAGCTGTTGCGGCTGACCGGCTCCTTGAACCGCCTGTTGCAAAGCGAGCGCGAACAGCGCAGCCGCTATCGGGACTCCCTGGATGACCTGGCCCACAGCCTGAAAACCCCGCTGACGGTGTTGCAAGGGGTGAGCGAGGATATGGCCCAGCGGCCTCAGGATCGGGAGCAGGCCTGGGTCCTGCAAGCGCAGATCGAGCGCATGAGCCAGCAGATCAGCTATCAGTTGCAGCGTGCCAGCCTGCGCAAGAGCGGTCTGGTACGCCATCAGGTGCGTCTGCGGCCGGTGTTGCAGAGCCTGTGTGACACCCTGGACAAGGTCTATCGCGACAAGCAGGTGCGGGTGTCTTTCGATTTGCCCGAGCGCTGCTATGTGCCGATCGAGCAGGGCGCCTTGCTGGAGTTGCTCGGCAACCTGCTGGAGAACGCCTACCGCCTGTGCCTGGGCTCGGTACGCATCAGCGTGCGCGAAACCCTCGACGGCGCTGAATTGTGCGTGGAGGACGACGGTCCCGGCGTGCCGCCGGATCAGCGAGCGCGGATTCTGCAGCGCGGTGAGCGCCTGGATCGCCAGCACCCGGGGCAGGGCATTGGCCTGGCGGTGGTCAAGGACATCATCGAGAGTTACGGCGCGCAGCTGACCCTGGGGGACTCGGCCCTGGGCGGTGCGGCATTCCGCATTCACTTCCCGGCCCTCTAGCGCTACACCCTGTGCTAGCGGTCCCGGGCTCGATAGGCGCCCGGGGTCAGGCCGGTCCATTTCTTGAACGCCCGGTGAAACGCCGACGGTTCGGAAAAGCCCAGGTGCTCGGCGATCTGTTGCAACGACAGGTCGGCGCGGCCCAGGTGGAAGATGGCAATGTCGCGGCGCAGTTCATCCTTCAAGCCCTGAAAGCTCGAGCCTTCCTCGCGCAAGTGGCGGCGCAGGGTCTGCGGGCTGACGTGCAGGTGCTGCGCGACGCTTTCCAGATCGGGCCAGCGCTCGCGGTCGTGGCTGAGCAGGCGGCGTAACTGGCTGCTGAGGCTGTCGCCTTCGTCCGGCCGCGACAGCAGGTCGGCGGGGGAGCGTTCGAGGAAGTGCTTGAGGGTGCGTTCATCCTGCAGCAGCGGCATGCCCAGGTAGCGGCTGTGGAACAACAGGCTGCTGCGTTGCTGTGCGAACTCCAGGGGGCAGGGGAAAAGCAGGTCGTATTCCGCGGCGTGTTCGGGTTTCGGATAGCTGAAGCCGGCCTGCTCCAGGCGAATGCGCTGGCCGATCAACCAGCTGCCCAGGCGGTGCCAGATCACCAGCAGGCTTTCGCTGAGAAAGTGCTCGGGGTCCCACAGTTCAGAATCATCCAGGCTCAGTCGAGCCATTTCTCCCTCACGCGTCAGACTCAGACGCGGAGCTTCCGGAAACAAGCTATAAAACAATAAGCCGCGCTGCAGTGCTTTTTCCAAGGTGCGGCAATGGATCAGGGCGTGGCACATCATGGCGAACGTCCCGCGTTTGCTGGGGCCATGGGCGAAGCCGAGGTATTCGTCGTCCAGCTCCAGCCACAGTTGTTGCAGCAGGCTGGTGAACTGCTCCGGAGCGATGCGCGCCTTGGGTTGGTTCAACAGCTCCGGGCTGATGCCCAGTCGCTGCAGGAGCGGCTCGCAATCGTGGCCGCGACGGCGCGCCCCGCCTAAGGCGGCGCGGGCAAAGTGGCTGGCGATGGTGCGTTCACGCATGAGGCTGGTCCGTCCATTGAGTGGCGGATGTTAGCCAGCCCCCTCACGAGGGAACAAGGCGGATATCCGCCAAATTGTAGGACGAGGCTCGATGAATGGGCGGATATCCGCCAGCTTCACCGGGCGCAACGAATGCAAGGATCGGCCCGCCCCCCTGATGTCTAAAGGCCTGCAGGGCTTTTGGGCAAGGTGGCACGGGCTTTGCGATAGAGCCGGAAGATCTGCCAGCACGCAGTTCGACACAACAAATCCCTCCAGTGCAGGAGGGTTCGCACTTTAGGCACCGCATGCATCGACGGAAGCTGTATGCCGGGGCTCTTGAGGAACTTTGCAATGACGACTCGTCAGCCACTGTACAAATCCCTGTATTTCCAGGTGATCGTTGCCATCGCCATCGGCATCCTGCTCGGTCACTTCTACCCTCAGACCGGCGTGGCCCTCAAGCCCCTGGGTGACGGGTTCATCAAACTGATCAAGATGGTCATTGCCCCCATCATTTTCTGCACCGTGGTGAGTGGCATCGCCGGCATGCAGAACATGAAATCGGTCGGCAAGACCGGCGGCTATGCGCTGCTGTACTTCGAAATCGTCTCCACCATCGCCCTGCTGATCGGCCTGATCGTGGTCAACGTGGTGCAGCCGGGTGCCGGCATGCATATCGACGCCTCGACCCTGGATGCCTCGAAAGTCGCGGCCTATGTGACCGCAGGCAATGACCAGAGCATCGTCGGCTTCATCCTCAATGTGATTCCGACCACCATCGTCGGTGCCTTTGCCAACGGCGACATCCTGCAAGTGCTGATGTTCTCGGTGATCTTCGGTTTCGCCCTGCATCGCCTGGGTGCCTATGGCAAGCCGGTGCTGGACTTCATCGACCGCTTCGCCCACGTGATGTTCAACATCATCAACATGATCATGAAGCTGGCGCCCCTGGGTGCGCTGGGTGCCATGGCGTTCACCATCGGTGCCTACGGCGTCGGCTCCCTGGTGCAACTGGGCCAGTTGATGATCTGCTTCTACATCACCTGCGTGGTGTTCGTGCTGGTGGTCCTGGGGGCCATCTGCCGTGCCCACGGCTTCAGCGTGATCAAGCTGATCCGCTACATCCGTGAAGAGTTGCTGATCGTGCTGGGCACTTCCTCCTCGGAGTCGGCCCTGCCGCGCATGCTGATCAAGATGGAGCGCCTGGGTGCCAAGAAGTCGGTGGTCGGCCTGGTGATTCCAACCGGTTACTCGTTCAACCTCGACGGTACGTCGATCTACCTGACCATGGCCGCGGTGTTCATCGCCCAGGCCACTGATACCCACATGGACATCACCCACCAGATCACCCTGCTGCTGGTGCTGCTGCTGTCCTCCAAAGGCGCCGCGGGCGTCACCGGCAGCGGCTTCATCGTCCTGGCGGCAACCCTGTCGGCCGTGGGGCACCTGCCGGTGGCCGGCCTGGCGCTGATCCTGGGCATCGACCGCTTCATGTCCGAGGCTCGCGCCCTGACCAACCTGGTAGGCAACGCGGTGGCCACCCTGGTGGTCGCCAAGTGGGTCAAGGAGCTGGACGAAGACAAGCTGCAAGTCGAACTGGCTTCCGGTGGTCGTGCCATCAGCGACACCCGCGAAACGGATGATCTGGGTGTGGCCGAAGGTCCGGCACCCACCATCAAGTAAGCCTGGCTGAACATAAGAAACCCGCTACGGCGGGTTTTTTATGGCCTGGTGGATGAGCGCAACGGTCAGTCCGGCTGAGCATTGTGGTAATTGTTGCAGTGCTTGCGGCTGCCTACTCTCTGGCGGTCGATCAAGAGGAGAGGGCACATGCAAGGGCCGTTGGCGTCACTCAAGGTACTGGATTTCTCCACCCTGCTGCCGGGGCCGTTCGCCTCGCTGCTGCTGGCGGACATGGGCGCCGAGGTGCTGCGCATCGAGTCGCCGACCCGCATGGACCTGTTGCGGGTGCTGCCGCCCCACGATCGGGGGGTGTCCGCCAGCCACGCCTACCTCAATCGCAACAAGCGCAGCCTGGCCCTGGACCTCAAGCGGCCCGAAGCACTGGAGGTGGTGCGGCAACTGCTGCAGGAGCATGACATTCTCCTCGAACAGTTTCGCCCGGGGGTGATGGAGCGCCTGGGGCTGGGCTACGAAGCCTTGAAGGCGATCAATCCGCGGCTGATCTACGTGTCCATTACCGGCTATGGCCAGACCGGGCCCTACAAGGACCGCGCCGGACACGACATTAATTACCTGGCCCTGGCCGGACTGGCCAGCCAGACCGGGCGTCGCGATCAGGGACCCTTGCCCCTGGGCATTCAGGCGGCCGACATCGCCGGTGGCTCGCTGCACGGGGTGATTGGCCTCTTGGCGGCGGTTATCGCCCGTCAGCACAGTGGTCAGGGCCAGCACCTGGATATCAGCATGACCGACTGTGTGTTCAGTCTGAACGCCATGGCCGGCGCCGGTTATCTGGCCTGCGGGGTCGAGCCGGGGATGGAGCAGCAGGCGCTCAACGGCGGCAGTTTCTACGACTACTACCGCAGTCGGGATGGTCGCTGGCTGTCGGTGGGCAGCCTGGAGCCGGTGTTCATGCAACAGTTGTGTCAGGCCCTGGGGCGTCCGGAGCTGGCGGCCCAGGGCTTGTCGCCTGTACCGGAGCAGCAACAGGCCCTCAAGCAGGCCTTGCAGATCGAGTTCGAAAAACACGACTTCGCCGAACTCTGCCAGCTGTTCGCCGGGCTCGACGCCTGTGTCGAGCCGGTCCTGAGTCTGGCCGAGGCGGTGCAGCATCCGCAGTTGCAGGCCCGGCAACTGGTCAGCCAGGTGCCCCGTGAGGACGGCAGCCTCCAGGCGCAGATCGCCTGTCCGCTGAAGTTCTCCCAGGGCTTGCCCGAGCCGCGGCATATCGGCGCCAGGCTGGGCGCCCATTGTGTTGAGGTGCTGACGGAGCTGGGCTACAGCGCCGAGCGCATTGAGGCACTTCGAAGCGAGGGGATCATCGGTTAGGAACCGGCCGGCGAAACGCTTTGGCTTCTGTCACTCGACCCTGGTTTCCCCGCTGTACACCAGGGTGTGCCGGCAGCGTCGGCACAGGTAGCGGCGACCTTGTGCCACCAGCTTGTGGCGCTGGGCCGAAAACGGGAAATCGCTCTCGGCGCAGGGGCAGCGATAGATGTAGCGGGTCACGCTGCGACGTTTGATCGCATAGGTGTGACAGCGATTGGGCGGCAGTTCATAGACCCCGCGCATGATCAGTTGCCATTCCTCGCCATGGGGCTGGATGCGCTCGCCAAACAGTTGGTGAGCGATCAGGTGGGCCACCTCATGGGCCACCGTCTGCTTGAGGAAGTCTTCGGTGTTTTCCCGGTACAGCTGGGGATTGAAGCGCAGCAGGTTTTCATGCAAATGAGCGACCCCGGCTTTCTGGCCGCGCAACTTGAGGCTGACCACCGGGCGTTTGAAAGGACGTTTGAAAAAGGATTCAGCGAGTAGGAAACAGTCTTCGACGCGGGTATTGAGTTGCTCGGGCATGCTTAACGGCTCTCCAGAGTGGCTGAGTATGCCGCAAAGACCGGCGAATCCGAATCGTTCAGGCGCCGAATGGTCGCAGGATCGGGCCCATTAAGAAGGCCGCCTTGCGGCGGCCTGTGCTGGCAGATGGAGGATTATTATTGGTGCGGCGTCAGTTGGTGTACACGGGGCCGACGCCCAGGCCCCAGACAATCACGGTGAAGGCCATGATCGCGACCAGCACCACCAGTCCCACCGCCAGGACCGAGCTGGAAAACAGGAAGCCCTCGTCAGACGGGATGTTCATGAAGGTCGGCAGTCCGACGTAGAGCAAGTACACGGTGTAGCAGATTGCCGCGGTGCCGATGATCATCCCCAGCCACATGTGTGGATACAGGGCCGCCAGGCCGCCGACGAACAGCGGGGTCGCGGTGTAGGTGGCAAAGGCTACGCAGCGCGCCAGACTCGGGCTGGCATCGTAGGTCCGGGCCATCCAGTGAATGAACGCGCCCATCACCGCCACGCCGCAGAGCATGGCCAGGTACGACATGATTGTCATCCACAGGGCGCTTTCCATGGTCAGCATCACCGGCGCGCGGTTGCCGATGACCCAGCCGACCTGGGTGGTGCCGATAAAGGCCGAGACAGCGGGGATCGCCGCCAGAATCAGCGTGTGAGTGAGGTACATGTGACTGATGCTTTCCTCGGCATCGCCACGGATTTCTCGCCATTCCTGATCGGGGTGGGTGAAGAGTCCTACGACATGATGAATCATGGTCAGTCACTCCTTAAATGTTGCCATCGCCCCCCAACGGAGCGCTTACAGCCAAGTGGCATGGTCAGTATAGGTCTATACGGGTGTGCGACCTTATGTCGCAGTATAGGAAGGAGTTTTCCTCAGATGTGCGCCGCTTTAGAGCAAATTGCGCTGTAAAACCCGTGGGTAATCGCGGTCGTGTCGGTTACCCCCGTCTGGCTGGATAGCACCTTGCGGCGCTTTCACGGGGCCGGGGTTTTGCTTAAAATGCTCGGCTTTTCGTCACACACCTCGCGGATTCCAAGCGCCATGGGCACTCTTACGGTCAACCAGAACAAACTGCAGAAACGCCTTCGTCGACAGGCGGGCGAAGCGGTCGCCGATTTCAACATGATCGAAGAGGGCGACAAGGTCATGGTCTGCCTGTCCGGCGGCAAGGACAGCTACACCATGCTCGACGTGCTGCTGCACCTGCAGAAGGTGGCGCCGATCAAGTTCGAGATCGTCGCGGTGAACATGGACCAGAAGCAGCCCGGCTTTCCCGAGCACGTGCTGCCGGCCTACCTCAAGGAATTGGGGATCGAGTACCACATCGTCGAGAAGGACACCTACTCGGTGGTCAAGGAACTGATCCCCGAAGGCAAGACCACCTGCTCGCTGTGCTCGCGCCTGCGTCGTGGCACCCTGTACACCTTCGCCGACGAAATCGGTGCCACCAAGATGGCCCTGGGTCACCACCGTGACGACATCGTCGAGACGTTCTTCCTCAACATGTTCTACAACGGCTCGCTCAAGGCCATGCCGCCCAAGCTGCTGGCCGACGACGGGCGCAACGTGGTGATCCGGCCGCTGGCCTACTGCAGCGAGAAGGACATCCAGGCCTATTCCGACCTCAAGCAGTTCCCGATCATTCCCTGCAACCTCTGCGGCTCCCAGGAGAACCTGCAGCGCCAGGTGGTCAAGGAGATGCTTCAGGAGTGGGAGCGCAAAAGCCCTGGGCGTACCGAGAGCATCTTCCGCGGCCTGCAGAACGTGATTCCGTCGCAACTGGCGGATCGCAACCTGTTCGACTTCACCAACCTGCGCATCGATGACAACGCCACGCCGCGCTTCGTCAATGTGGTGAACCTCTGATCGGCAATCGCTGAACCAGGGCCGCGGCGTCCCGAGTCCCGGGGCGCCGCGGCCTGCCTTCAGGTGCCCGGCACCTGCGGCACGAAGGCCACGCTGCCCTCTGCGGATTTCTTCGCCAGGCGCTCACCGTGGGTGGGCCGTGTGCGGATCAGCTGATGGTCGTTGCCCAGGTATTCCAGCATCAAGGGTTGATCCTTGCTCTGCTGCACGAATATCAAGGTGCGCTGAGGATCCCAGTGCTGGCCGCTGGTCTTGTCCAGCCAGGCCATGAAGTCGGCGCTCGTGCCCGTTCGAGGAAAATCCGCGGTTTGCGGCACGTAGTAGAACGCACCTCCCTGGTTCTGCAGGTACATCGGCAATTTGTTGTCCACTTCCACCAGCACCATGCGCCATTGATTCCAGGGGGCGATCCGGCTGGCCTCGGTTTTCACCTGGGCGCCGAACTGCATCACTCCGCCACCGCCATTGCTCCAGGGATAGGCGACTCCCAGTACCAACAGCAGCACCACGGCCGCGCCGGCAAAGCCCAGGGTCCAGCGCCGGTCAGCGGGTTTGCCGCTGGCGCGTTTTTGCTGCAGGTGCCGGTTCAGCCACCAGGCCCCCAAAAGCTGGGCGAAGGGCACCAGCGGCAAGACGTAATAGCTGCGTCGGCTGCCGCTGGCGGTGAAGAACAGGAACAGCAGGCCCAGGGCCCAGACCAGCCAGCGCTCGTTGGGCTGCAACTGGCGCCAGTGGCGCACCGCAATCCACAGACCGAGCAGCCAGCAGGGAACCCAGGGCAAGGTATAGGCCGGCAGGTAGATCAGGTAGGTATAGATCGGCCCCTGATGGTCGAACGGGTCGAAAAAGCGCACCACGTTTTCCCGAAACACCAGGTCCAGGCCGCTTTGGCTGTAGGTCGGTGTGCCGTACAGGTGCGAGAGCAGGAACGGCACCATGTACAGCAGGCCGGCCACCACCAGGGCCAGGCACAGGCGCAGATTCAGGTGGCGTTTCCAGCGGCCCTGGCTGAGCAGGTGAGGCAGCAGGGCCAGCCCCGGCAAGACGAAACCTATCAGCCCCTTGAGCAGCGATGTGGCCGCCAGCAGCAGGAAGAACACCGTGTAACGACTCAGGCGGGTGTCGTCCGGATCTCGCCAGTACCACCAGATAGAGGCCAGTACGCCGCATACCGTGAGAATGTCGGCGGTGGCTACCCGCGCCCAGAACGCGAAATAGAACGTGGTGGCCAGCATCCAGCCGGCGATCAGACCGGTGCCTTTGTGGAACAGTCGCTCACCGATCAGGTACACCAGCCAGATGCTCAGCCAGGCGGCGAGTACCGACGACAGGCGCAAGGACCAGTGACCCAGTCCGCCCATCAGCCAGGCACTGGCAGTGATCAGCCAGTAGGACGGCAGGGGCTTGTCGTAGTAGGGCGTGCCTTTGAGGTACGGGTCGAAGTAATTGCCGCTCTGCAGCATCTGCAGCGCGATGTTGGCCCAGCGGGTTTCCGGGCCCCACAGCTCGCGGGAGCCCAGGCCCAGCAACAGGATCAGGGCCGATACGCCCAGGAGCAGGATCAGGGCCTTGCGCTCGCTGTGATCGAGATTCATAGACGGATTTCCATGGACTGACTCGAAAAGACTGCACGGGCCCGCAGGGCCGGACAGGCAAAAAAAACGTCAGCGCCGAACGGCTCGACGCTGACGCTGGCTGGCTCACGGGGCAGGCTACGGCTGGCTCTGTGGCACGATCAGGATCAGCAGGTTGCCCTCTTCATAGCGCTTGCCTCCCGCTGGCAGCAGCGCGACTTCCTCGTTCTCCACCACGTTCTTGACCCGCATGACCACGCCCACGGAGCCCTGCTTGCGAGCCTCGGTCATCCATTGTCCGACGTCGGCCATGCTCACCTTGCGTTGTTCCGAGTCTGGATAAGCCAGGCCGTATTTCAGCTCGCCCTCGGTGTTGTACAGCGACACCTGCGGACGTTGCAGGCGCCAGGCCAGGGCCGAGGCCGCACCCAGGTCATTGCTGAGCAGGGTCTTGGTCTGCTTGAGCTCTTGCAGATGTTCCTTGATGAACTGGTCGGGCATCTCGTTGTGCACGATCAGTCCGGGCATGCCGGCGGGCAGCAGCGCCACCAGCAGCCAGATGCCCAGGGCCGGGGCGGGCCAGTATTGCAGCGGCCTGGAGGCCGGCAGCAGGTTGGCGATGATCCAGCCCATCAGCATGATGAACACCAGGGACAGGCTGAGCATTTCGTTGTGGCCATAAACCGGCCGGGTGAGCTGGATCACCAGCAACGCCACCAGTGCCCCCACGCCGATCAGCAGATTGAGCAGGCTGTTGAGGCGAATGGCTCGACCCTGGCGATCGCTGACGCGGTCGATCAGTGCGTTACCCATGAGCACCGCCAGTGGCAGCAGGCACGGCATGATGTAGGTCGGCAGCTTGCCCCGGCTCAGGCTGAAAAACACCAGCGGCAGCAGCAACCACAACAGCAGAAAACCGCTGTTGGCCTGGCGCTTGTCCTTCCAGGCCTGCATCAGTGTGCCGGGCAGTAGCAATGCCCAGGGCAGGCAGGAGACGACCAGCAGAGGCAGGTAGAACCACCAGGGCCGGGTGTGCTGGGCGTTTTCGGCGGCAAAGCGCCGAATATGCTCGTGCCAGAAGAAAAAGCGCCAGAAGTCCGGCTCATGGGCGTGCACGCTGAGCACCCAGGGCAGGCTGATACCGATGGCCACCACTACCGCCACCAGCCCGTAGCGCAGCAGTTCGCCCAGGCGACGTTGCCAAAGCATATAGGGCAGGGCGATCAGTACCGGCAGCAGCCACGCCAGGAAGCCCTTGGTCATGAAGCCCATGCCGCACGCCGCCCCGAGCACCGCCCAGGCCAGGAGGCGAGCGCGTGTGGCCTGGCTGTCCAGGGCGAACCACAGGGCCACCAGACTCAGGTTGACCCACAGCGTGAATTGCGGGTCGAGGTTGGAGTATCCGGCTTGCCCGGCAATCAGGCCGAAGCTCATGTACAGCAGCGCCGCGGCGAAGCTCTTGCGTGGATCGTTCCACATCCGGCGCGTGATGAGATAAGCCAGCAGCACGCTCAAACCGGTGCTCAGGGCCGAGGCGATGCGCACCCCGAACAGGTTGTCGCCGAACACTGCCTGGCCGATGGCGATCATCCAGTAACCGGCAATGGGTTTTTCGAAGTAACGGATACCCATGAAGTGCGGCGCGACCCAGTCGCCGCTGAGGAGCATTTCCTGGCTGATCTGCGCATAGCGGGTTTCATCGGGAATCCACAGGCCATGGCTGGCCAGCGGCAGCAGGTAGAACAGGCTGAAGGCCAACAGCAGAAATGGCAACGCCCAACGCTTGATCATGCCGTTGCTACTCCCACGCACAGTGTTGCCTGAAAGTGTGGCGCTCGTTCCATAAGCCGGGTGGGTAAAGTGCGGTGCATTTCTGTCCTCGAAGTCAGGTAAGGATTTCAACGTGCAAGTTGCATGGCCGGGGCGAGTTGAGGATCAGCGATGACGGCATCTACAAATCGCTTGAAACTCCGTGAGTGCTGCCCGGTTTTTAATGGCTGCATTTTTTATAGCGGTTTTTATGAAAAATGCTCTGCTCTCTAATAGTGCAACTTGCAATAAAGTCAATTAAATGTGGGCTGTTAGTCTGTCGATTCGCTGAATGAAGTCTGTTGTCTAGTTGTCAAAAAGAGTTACAAATTGTTCGGCGCTTCTTTAAGTACTTGTGGCCAGCTCTTGGCGTTCAGTATTCCCAGTATTTGCAGTTTTCCGTCTGCACCGAGCGTCAGGAACAAGGAGCTGGTGTACTCGGTGGCCAGGGCATGGGCGAAGCCCATGCGGCTCTCCAGATCGCTGATGCAGCCGCTGTGGGTGACCAGGATCAGGTTGCGCCCCTGAAGCTTGTGGGCCTTTATATCGTTCTCGAAGTTGTCGGCGCAGTTCAACAACCAATCCTGAGAGCTGGTGACCTGATTGAACATGGCCTGTGCGGTTTGCAGGGTACGGGTCATGGGGCTGCTGATGACGTCGGTACGGTCCATGCCGATGCTCCGGAAGGCCTTGCCCAGGTCGGTCGCGGTAGCACTGCCCAGGCGGGTGATGCCATCTGCGGGGCCCAGGCAGGGGTTGGCCGATCGGTCACAGCGCTCGGCGTGGCGCACCAGGGCGATGACTTCTCCGGCTTTCCAGTGTTGATAGATTCCGCTGCGTTGCATCTGATGATCGCCAGCGAGATCCAGAGGAGTCGCCGGCCAGAGTACAAAACCGCTTATCAGGGCGATCAGGGTAATAGTGAGCGCGCTGATGATGATCTTTCCGGAGCGCCGAATGCGGGCGGTGTCGGCCCGGGGTCTGGTTTGTTTGATGTTGTGCACGTCGCTTACCTGAATCTATTTTTGAGAAATACTTTTAATTCGGGTTGGAACTAGTGTTCTGCAGCAGACCGACATGCGCACCGGCACCAGCGTAGTCACTGGCCCCCAACTTAAGGGAGTCCAGGTCTCAGATTGGTGAAAGCGATGTGAAAAAAACGAATGGCGCGGCACGTGCCTGTTTAAGACCAGACAGCCGTTACTCAGCCTGTTGGCTTGAAAGAAACGTTGTTATTCGTTAACCGGCGGACGCAGGGAATCTGCGCGTGGCGGCTATTTAACGCTGCTGGTCCTGGTGTCTATGACAAGCCGGAGAAACTGTAGCCTGAGAAAAAGAACGGCGTGGAAAAACTGCGCATCAGTTCAGCGTTCTGTCAGCCAAAGGAGGGAGAGGGGCGATGCAAGACTGCTTCCAGCCACTGTCCGTGGCAGAAGCAGTCAAGAGGGAGCGGGGATCAGTGGTTGACGGTGTAGGCCAGCATCGCCGACAGCTGGCACAGGGGACGACCACTTTCCTCTTGCCACTGGTTGAACACCGCTTGCACCAGCGCCTGGTCGCGTTTGCTGCTGGGCACCTTGTCGATGATGTTCTGGGCATTGAGGGCGGCCACTACGTCCCAGGTGGGGATGAAGGTGTCCTTGCCCACCATGCGCAGGAAGCGTGGCGCCGACAGGCCGCCCATCTGGTTGCCGTGCTTGGCCAGGTACTGCCAGAGCCCGGTGATGTCCTGCACCGGCCAGTCGGCTATGAAGGCGCCGAAACTGCCGTGCTGCTGTTGCACGTCGAGGATCATCTGCGCATTGCGTGGCACGCTCTTGAGCTTGCCCAGGTGACGAATGATCCGCGTGTCTTGCATCAGCCGCTCCAGATGTTCGGCGCCCATGAGCACCACCTTGTCCGGATCGAAGCCGAAGAACACCTGTTCGAACGCTGGCCATTTGGCGTCCACCAGGCTGTGTTTCAGCCCCGCGCGAAAGACCCGCAATGCCAGTGTCGACAGGTAGCGATCAGCGCTCAAGGCACGCAGATACTCGTTGCTTGCCGGGGTTGGCAGTTGGGCTTCCAGGGCCGCGGCGGAACCGAAGCGGTTGAGACAGTATTCATTCAGCCATTTGTAATCGTGCATGCCTGCTCCTGGAGGGGCGGTCGGAGAGTCGGTTGAACAGGGTTGGGGCCTTGACTGGCGATACAAGTTCCCCGGGACCGGGGAACTTGCGTCAGGTTCAGGCCGGGGTGGCGCCTTCGCCGGCGAGCCGGCGGTTGAGCTGGAAGCGCCAGCGCACGTAGAGCAGCGCCGAAGTGAACACCGCCAGGCTGGCGAACATTTCCAGCAGGCCGAACAGCTGGCGATTCGGGTCATAGGCCGCCAGCGCGCCCTTGATGAAGTACAGGTTGACCACAAAGCACATCCACGCGTGTCCCCGGGCACTGCCGCTGAGCATGCCGGGTGCCATGAGCAGCAGGGGCACCAACTCGATCAGCAGGATCACCCAGGGCCGGGCACCGTGCAGGTCGGCCACCAGCAGGTAATACCCACACAGCAGGCCCACCAGGCCGAAGAAACAGATCAGGCTGGTGATCCGGGCCAGACGCACCCGGGGTTCCAGCCATTGCACCGTCGGCAGGATCTTCGGCTTCTTAGCCACGGCCGTTCTCCAACTGCAGGGCGGTTTTCGCCAGGCGCAGGCCCAGGGCCCGGCACAGGGCGATTTCATGCTCGTCCAGCGGGCTCTTGCCGTCAGCTCCGGCGTGATGGCTGGCGCCGTAGGGGGTGCCGCCGCCACGGGTCTCCAACAGGGCCGACTCGCTGTAGGGCAGGCCGGTGATCAGCATGCCGTGATGCAGCAGCGGCAGCATCATCGACAGCAGGGTGGCTTCCTGGCCGCCGTGCAGGCTGGCGGTGGAGGTAAACACACCGGCGGGCTTGCCCACCAGCGCGCCGGTCAGCCAGAGGTTGCTGGTGCCGTCGAGAAAGTACTTCAGGGGCGCCGCCATGTTGCCGAAGCGGGTCGGGCTGCCCAGGGCCAGGCCCGAGCAGTGCTTCAGGTCGTCGAGGCTGGCGTACAAGGCACCACTGTCGGGGATGCTCGGGGCCACGGCTTCGCATTCGGTGGAAATTCCCGGGACGGTGCGCAGGCGGGCTTCCAGGCCGGCCTGTTCGACGCCGCGGGCGATCTGCCGGGCCATCTCGTTGGTCGAACCGTTGCGGCTGTAATACAGGACCAGGATGTACGGCGCGCTCAAGGCAGAATCTCCAGCACATTTTCCGGTGGGCGACCGATGATGGCCTTGTCGGCGGTTTCGAGAATCGGGCGTTCCATGAGTTTCGGGTGCCCGGCGATGGCAGCGATCAGTTGCTCTTCGCTCAGGCTCTGGTCGGCCAGGTTGAGGCTCTTGTACTCGTCCTCGCCGGTGCGCAGCAGCTGGCGCGCGCTGATGCCGAGCTTGCCCAGCAGGCGTTGCAATTGGGCGGCATCCAGTGGGGTTTCCAGGTAGCGGACCACGGTCGGGGCCAGGCCGCGTTGTTCCAGGAGTTCCAGCGCACCGCGGGATTTCGAGCAGCGCGGGTTGTGATAAAGCGTCAGATCGGTCATGTGCGGGTCGCATCTTGCGTAAGGTGGCGGCTATTCTACCCGCGCGACGGGCTCTCCTGAACCTTGGGAGTCGATAGGTCGCAGCGACCCGGGGTCGGCAGTGTTATTCAAGACATCTTTCAATACAGGAAACAGCGCATGGCAAGGCAATTGGCGGCGGCATTGGCGATCATTACAACCCTGCTGCTGAGCGGCTGTGGCAATGACTACGGGGTCGACCAATATGGCCGGAAAGTCGCCGTCGAGCGTATCGACAAGCAGTGGCTGGTGCTCAATTACTGGGCCGAGTGGTGCGGCCCTTGCCGCACCGAGATCCCTGAATTGAACGCCCTGGACGAGCAGCTCAAGGGCCAGTCGGCCACCGTGCTGGGGGTCAATTTCGACAATGTGCAGGGTGAAGAACTCAAGAACGCCAGCGAGAAGCTGGGGATCAAGTTCACCGTGCTGGCGCAGAACCCGGCGGAACTCTTCGAACTGCCACGCAGCGAGGCGCTGCCGGTGACCTACATCATCGACGACAAGGGCAAGGTGCGTGAGCAGATGATGGGGGAGCAGACGGCTGCGGGCGTGCTGGCCAAGTTGCAGGCCCTGCGCGGGCATTGATGGCGCTTGGACGCTAGCGGCTGGCCAGGCTGCGAAGGTCCTGAAGGAATGCGGGGGCCTGAAGCTCGCTGGAGATTCAGGCCCCCGGATGTGGTTCGCCGTTTGCAGGCTCGGCAGCGGCTACAGGAATATCAGCCTTCTTCCAGCCACCAGCGCAACGGTTTGCCTTCGGCGGGCCAGAAACGCACTTGCTCGATCGGCGAGACATCCCAGCGTTCGACGTTTTCCAGGGCCTGCAGAAAGCGGCGTTCCTGCTCCATCAAGGCCGGGGCACAGAGTTTGCGGGTGCTGCCGACCTTGCCGAAGCTGAGCTTCTCGCCGTCCAGGGTGTAAGGCGCGAACCAATGGTTGCAGCCGCCATTGCCGTAGGCGCGACCATCCTCGCCCAGGGTGATGGTCAGGTGGCTGTAATCGATCAGCGGACGCTCACCGATCCATTCCAGAACATAGCTGCGGTCCTGCTGCAGCTTCAGCGGCTCGGCGGCGCAGCCCAGCAGGCCGGCCCCCAGCGCCGCGGTCAGCATCAGGCGTTTCATTGGCCGGCCTGCTGGCATTTCGGGCAGCGGTGCTGCTCACCTTCGCTGCGCCAGCCAAGTTCGGCGATCCGCGCGCTGGCGGCGGGCTTCTGGGCCTTGTTGCCCAGCTTGGCATCCACCGCGAACTCGAAGTCGAGGGTGGCGGCGCAGCTGTCGCAGTTGACCTGCCACTGGTGAATCGCCAGTTCGCCGAATACCGGGCCGCGGGCCACGGCGACCCATTGGCCGACGGGATTGATCAGGTGGCGCACAGTCTCCACCGTCAGGCGCATGGACAGGTCCTTGCTGCCTTTGAGGGTGACCAGCAGCACGTCGTCGGTGCGGATGGAGCCACCGTTGCCGGTGACTTGATAGCGGCCCGGCAACAGTGCGCGGCATTCGATCAGGGTGTGTTGCGGGTTCATCAGGTTGTAGCGGAAATCGTGTTCGACCATGGGTCCTCCAAATCTGCCGCGTATGCTAGCACGGGCCCCTGCGCCGCAGGTCGCGGGCAGGCGACCTTCGATCAGCCCGCGCGGATGTCACCCCAGGACCCGATTCTGCGCTTGCCCTGCGGCCCAACTGGCGATGTTGTGCAAGGTGGTCTCGGCGATGGCGGCCAGGGCTTCGTGGGTCAGGAACGCCTGGTGCGCAGTCACAATCACGTTGGGGAAGGTCAGCAGCCGGGCCAGCACGTCGTCCTGCAGGGGCAGGTCGGAGCGGTCCTCGAAGAACAGTTGCGCCTCCTCTTCGTAGACATCCAGCCCCAGGTAGCCCAGTTGCCCGCTTTTCAGGGCGTCGATCAGCGCCGGGGTATCCACCAGGCCGCCGCGCCCGGTATTGATCAGCATTGCCCCGGGCTGCATGTGGGCCAGGCTGTCCTGGTTGATCAGGTAGCGACTGTGGTCATTGAGCGGGCAATGCAGGCTGATGATCTGCGCCTGGGCCAGCAGTTGCGGCAGCTCCAGATAACGGGCGCCGAGGGCTTCCACGGCCGGATTGGGGAAGGGGTCGTAAGCCAGCAGTTGGCAGCCAAAACCCGCCATGATCCGGGCGAAGGTGGCGCCGATCTGCCCGGTGCCGACAATGCCCACGGTCTTGCCCACCAGGTCGAAGCCGGTCAGGCCGTGCAGGGTGAAGTCGCCCTCGCGGGTGCGGTTGTAGGCTCGATGCAGGCGCCGGTTCAGCGCCAGGATCAGGGCCACCGCGTGCTCGGCCACCGCATGCGGGGAATAGGCCGGGACTCGCACCACCTCCAGGCCCAGGCGCTGCGCCGCCGCCAGGTCGACGTGGTTGTAGCCGGCCGAGCGCAGGGCGATCAGGCGAGTGCCGCCGGCGGCCAGTTGTTCCAGCACCGGGGCGCTCAGGTCATCGTTGATGAAGGCGCAGACCACTTCATGGCGTTCGGCCAGGGCCACGGTGTCCAGGCTCAGGCGGGCGGCCTGGAACTGCAGTTCGATACCCGCCGGCAGGCTGGCGCCGAGAAAACTCTCGCGGTCGTAGTTCTGGCTGCTGAATAGAATCGTGCGCATGCTTGCATCCTTGTTCGGGGCGCCCAGCATGCCTGCCGGGCACTGTTCGGGTCTTGCCCTGGGTCAGGCGTTGATCCGCGCCTCCGCGGCCAGGCGACCGATTGCGTGGTCCAGCTCGTCAAGGGCGGCAAAGGCCTTGGCGTCCTCCTGCTTGAGCAGGGTTTCGCTGCGTTGGCAGGCGGCACGCAACTGCGGCACCCCGCAATAACGAGTGGCGCCGTGCAGACGGTGCACCCGCTCGATCAAGGCGCCATGGTCGTTGGCCGCCCGGGCGGCTTTGATCGCCTCACGATCGGCTTCCAGGGATGCCAGCAACATGGCCAGCATGTCCGCTGCCAGATCGGCCTTGCCGGCGGCCAGGCGCAGGCCTTCGTCCTGATCCAGCACTTGCAGTTCCAGGCTCACTTCAGAGCGTTCGCTGGCCCGTTCCGGGCCCTGGTTGCGCAGGGCCAGGCCGGTCCATTTCAGCACCACCTGGGCCAGTTGCCGTTCGCTGATGGGCTTGGTCAGGTAGTCGTCCATGCCGCTTTGCAGCAGGGCGCGCTTCTCGTTGGCCATGGCGTGGGCGGTCAGGGCGACGATCGGCAGCGGTGTCCCGTGGCGCTCGCTTTCCCATTGGCGGATCGCCTCGGTACTTTGCCGACCGTCCATGCCGGGCATCTGCACGTCCATCATCACCAAGTCGAAAGGCTCGTTCTGGATCGCGTTCAGCGCGGCGTAACCGTTGTCCACCGCCAGCACCTTGGCGCCCATGTCTTCCAGCAAGGTCTGGATCAGCAGCAGGTTGGCCGGGTTGTCATCGACACACAGCACCCGTGGTGCGCGGCTGGAGAGGGGTTCCTCCGGCTCGCTGCGGGGCCGGCGCGGAGTGACCAGATCGGACAGGGCCCGGCGCAGTTTGCGGGTGCAGGCCGGCTTGGCCTGCAACTGACTGTGGGGATTGGGCACCGAGAGGTGGAACAGCGTCTGTTCGGTGGTCGGGCACAGCACCAGGACCTTGCAGCCCAGATGCTCCAGGTCCCAGATGTGCTGGCTCAGGCGCTCGGGAGACATGTCGTTGCTGGTGATGCCCAGCACCGCCAGGTCAATCGCCTGATCGCTCTGGTGCACCCCGGTAATGCCATTGGTCAGGGCTTCCAGGGTGTTGAACGGGGTCACCTCCAGGCCGCAGTCTTCCAATTGGTGCAGCAGGGCCTGGCGGGCCAGTTCGTGATTTTCCAGGACCGCCACCCGTCGTCCCAGCAGCGGCGGGCCGGGCAGGTCCTCGGCATCGTCGCGGGTCTTGGGCAGGTTGAGGCTGATCCAGAACTCCGAACCTTCACCCGGCGTGCTGTCGACCCCGATCTCGCCGCCCATCTGCTCGATCAGGCGCTTGGAGATCACCAGCCCGAGCCCGGTGCCGCCGGGTTGGCGCGACAGCGAGTTGTCGGCCTGGCTGAAGGCCTGGAACAGGGCGCGTACATCCTGGTTCGACAGGCCGATGCCGGTGTCCTGGATGCTGATGCGCAGTTGCACGCTGTCTTCGTGCTCTTCTTCCAGCATGGCCCGGGCGACGATGGTGCCTTCGCGGGTGAACTTGATGGCGTTGCTCACCAGGTTGGTGAGGATCTGCTTGAGTCGCAGCGGGTCACCGACCAGCGACAACGGCGTGTCGCGATAGACCAGGCTCACCAGTTCCAGCTGCTTGGCGTGGGCGGCCGGGGCGAGGATGGTCAGGGTGTCCTGCAGCAAGTCCCGCAGATTGAACGGAATGCTGTCGAGCACCAGCTTGCCGGCTTCGATTTTCGAGAAGTCGAGGATTTCGTTGATGATCCCCAGCAGGCTGTCGGCGGATTTTTCGATGGTGCCCAGGTAATCCAGCTGGCGCGGTGTCAGCTCGCTTTTCTGCAGCAGGTGGGTGAAGCCGAGGATGCCGTTGAGGGGTGTGCGGATTTCATGGCTCATGTTGGCCAGGAACTCCGACTTGATGCGGCTGGCTTCCAGGGCTTCCTTGCGCGCCAGATCCAGTTCGATGTTCTGGATCTCGATGGTTTCCAGGTTCTGGCGCACGTCTTCGGTGGCCTGGTCGATGCTGTGCTGCAGTTCTTCCTGGGCGTTCTGCAGGGTGCTGGCCATGCGATTGATGCCGGAGGCCAGTTCATCCAGTTCGTGGCTGCCCAAGGGTGGCAGGCGGGTTTCCAGGTTGCCGTCCTTGAGTTGCGCCACCGCCTGCTTGATCTGGGTCAGCGGGTTGTTGATGGTGCGCCCCATGCGCACCGCCAGCAGGGCGGTACCGGCCAGGCCGGCGGCAATCAACAGCAGGCTGGCGAACAGGCTGCGGTAGCCACGCAGCAGCATGCCGCTGTGGGACAGCTCCAGTTCCACCCAGCCCAGCAGGCGGTCGGATTCATCGGGGATCAGGTCGCCGGCCAGGTTGCGATGGCGGCCGAATACCGGCAGTTGGTAGCGGGTCGCGTCATTGCCGCTGCGCTGCATCATCTGCGTGCCGTTGCCGCTGGGTGGCGGGTTGAGCATGCTCGGTCCCGCGTGGGCCACCAGCGTGCGATCAGGGGCCAGGAAAGACACCGCGCGCACGTCCTGCTGTTCCAGGGCCTGGGTGGCGATGCGCTCGAGCATCTGCGCGTTGTGGTTGCCCATCGCCGGTGCCACCAGCGAGGCCAGTTGTTCGGCAATCATTTCGCCGCGCTGCAGGAGCTGGGCCTGCAGTTCGGAGAGCTGCATCCAGGTGAAATAGCCGCCCAGCACCAGGGCCATGAGGCTGGTGGGCAACAAGGTCAGCAACAGTACGCGGCCTTTGATTCCCAGTTTCTTGAGCACGCCACTCTCCTGCTTCCACGCTGTTTTAAAAGGTCTACGGGCACGTCCGTGATGCGCCACCCGCGCAGTGTAACGATTTGCCGAAGGCTGATCTTGGCAAATTGCGCACTGGCGGTCGGTGGCTGGAATGCCTGCGACCAAGGCATTGGTTGCCGCGCTCCGGGCAATCTTGAATAATCGCCCAACTGAGAATGACTTGCAGAAGCTAATGACTCCCGTAGCTGTTGAGCCTCCCCGTATCCTGACCATTGAAGATGACCCGGTGCTTGGTGCCTATGTGCATGAGCAGTTGGGTCGCTGCGGCTTCGCCGTGACCTGGTGCCGCAACGGCCAGGAAGGCTTGGGGATCGCCCGCAGCCAGCGCTTCGATGTGGTGCTGATGGACATCCTGCTGCCCGGCATGGATGGGCTCACTCTGCTGACCCACTTGCGCCAGAGTCATTCCACTCCGGTGCTGCTGATGTCGGCCCTGGGGGCGGAGGCCGATCGCATCAGCGGTTTTCGCCTCGGAGCCGACGACTACTTGCCCAAACCCTTCAGCCTGACCGAGTTGCGGGTACGCATCGAGGCGATCCTGCGCCGGGTGGCCCTGGATCGGCGGCCGATGTCGCCGGTACCGAGCTGCAACGTGCAGAGCCTGAGTTTCGACGACGAGCTGTGCGACGTGCAGTTTGCCGGGCAATGGGCCGGGTTGACCCGCAGCGAATATCGCCTGCTGGAAACCCTGCATCGCAACGTCGATGAGGTGCTGAGCAAGGCTTTCCTTTATCAGCATGTCCTGCAGCGCGGCTACGCGGCCCATGACCGCAGCCTGGACATGCACGTCAGCCAGATCCGCCGCAAGCTCAAAACTCTGGGCTACAGCGAGCGGGAGTTGCGCACCGTGTGGGGCAAGGGCTACGTCTTGAGTGCCGCCGATGAGCTGGCCTGAACTGCCCGGCCGGCATTCGCTGTTCTGGAAACTGGCCTGCCTGCTGGTGGCGTTCTGTCTGCTGATGATCTGGCTGAGCTGGTCCTGGGGGCGCTATGTGGAGCAGAGGAACCTGTACCTGTCCGATGACGCCCGGGCGACCTTGGAGCATTACGCCGTTGAGGCCGAGCAAGCCTGGAACAGCGGCCAGAGTGCCGGTGTCGATGCCTGGCTTGTGCAGATGGCCGGCCGTGAGCAGACCTGGGTCGGCGTCATCGGCAGCGACCTGCAATCGCTGAGCAGTCAGCCGCTGACCCCGGCCGAGGCCCAGCGCCTGACCTTCCTGCGCGGTGCGCACTGGCCGGTGAGCCGGCATGTTCATGGTCTGCCGTGGCTGAAAATTCCATTCCCCGGGGATCCGTCCCTGGGCAGCCTGGTGATCGAGCTGCCGCAGCGCTTCATGCCCGGGCGCTATCGCGTGTTCTGGCAGGTGATCACCAACGGTGTGATCCCGGGCCTGTTCACGCTTTTGCTGTGTGTCGGTCTGTACCGTTTGCTGGTGGTGCCGCTCAAGCAACTGCGCGAGCAGGCCAATGCCTGGCGTGCCGGGCAACTGAATGTGCGTCTGTCCAGCGAGACCACTGAGCGCAAGGATGAGTTGGGAGAGCTGGGGCGGGCCTTCGATCAGATGTCCGAACGCTTGCAGAGCACCGTGGCCGTGCAGCAGCAATTGCTGCGCGATCTGTCCCACGAGTTGCGTACGCCCTTGAGTCGCCTGCGGGTGGCTTGCGACAGCGAGCAGAACCTGGGGGCGCTGCGCGAGCGCCTGGCCCGTGAGGTCGATGGCATGCAGCGCCTGGTGGAAGACAGCCTGCAACTGGCCTGGCTGGACACCGAGCGCGGACCATTGCCCGTGGAGCAGATCCAGGTCCAGGCGCTGTGGGAGATGCTCAGCGAGAACGCCTGCTTCGAAAGCGGCTGGTCGGCGGCGCAGTTGTGCTGTGAGCTGGACGCCGATTGCTGGGTGCGCGGCCACCTCAATACCCTGGCCCAGGCCCTGGAAAACATCCTGCGCAATGCCATCCGCCATTCCCCGGGCGGCGCCCGGATTACGCTGGCGGGACAACGGGAAGGCGAGTATTGGCACCTGTGGCTGGACGACCAGGGGCCGGGCGTGGCCGAAGAGGACCTGGAGCGGATCTTCGCGCCGTTCATCCGTCTGGATGGATCGCGGCCGGGGGATGGCGGCTTCGGCCTGGGCCTGAGCATCGCGCGCAATGCAGTGGTGCGTCAGGGCGGGCAGTTATGGGCGCAGAACCGCGAGCATGGCTTGCGCCTGCATCTGCGCTTGCCGGGAGCCTGAGCGCGGGCCCTGGCCGGCCTTAGATCAATAAGCCATAAGTCCCACACTTTGCGTGATATGGCGCTTGGACGTTTGCCGGTATGATAGGCGCCCCCGCAGTCTGGATTGCGAATACGCCATGACCTTGCAGTACCCAACCATCGCCGATTGCGTCGGCAACACCCCGCTGGTTCGTTTGCAGCGCCTGCCTGGCGCCACCAGCAATACCTTGCTGCTCAAGCTTGAGGGCAATAACCCGGCGGGTTCGGTCAAGGACCGTCCGGCACTGTCGATGATCACTCGCGCCGAGCTGCGCGGGCAGATCCAGGCCGGCGATACCCTGATCGAAGCGACCTCGGGCAATACCGGCATCGCCCTGGCCATGGCTGCGGCGATCAAGGGCTACAAAATGATCCTGATCATGCCCGACAACTCCAGCGCCGAGCGCAAGGCGGCGATGACCGCCTATGGCGCCGAGTTGATTCTGGTCAGCCAGGAAGAGGGCATGGAAGGCGCCCGCGACCTGGCCGAACGCATGCAGGCCGAAGGCCGTGGCAAGGTGCTCGATCAGTTCGCCAACGGCGACAACCCCGAGGCCCACTACACCGGCACCGGTCCGGAAATCTGGCGCCAGACCCAGGGCAGCATCACCCACTTCATCAGCTCGATGGGCACCACCGGCACCATCATGGGCACTTCGCGCTATCTGAAAGAGCAGAACCCCGAGGTACAGATCATCGGTCTGCAACCCATGGAAGGTTCGGCCATTCCCGGCATTCGCCGCTGGCCCGAGCAATACCTGCCGAAGATCTATCAGGCCAGTCGGGTCGACCGGATTGTCGACATGGCCCAGAGCGAAGCCGAAGACGTGACCCGGCGCCTGGCCCGGGAAGAAGGCATCTTCTGCGGCGTGTCCTCCGGTGGCGCGGTGGCGGCGATGCTGCGCCTGTCCCGGGAAGTGGAAAACGCGGTCATGGTCGCGATCATCTGTGACCGTGGCGATCGTTACTTGTCGACCGGCATCTTCGATGCGCCCAACTGATGGCTAAGCAAGAGAGAGGCCTGCGCTTCCAGCCTGCGGGCGGCAGTCGGGCCCCACAGATTCCGGTGGGCAAGAAGCAGCGCCTGAACATCCAGCGTCTGGCCAACGACGGTCGTGGCATCGCCTTTGTCGATGGCCGCACCTGGTTTGTCAGCGGAGCCCTGGCCGGCGAAGAAGTCGAAGCACGGGTACTGGGCAGCCATGGCAAGGTGGTGGAGGCCCGGACCGAGCGTCTGTTCAGCGCCAGCGAGCTGCGCCGCCCGGCAGCCTGTGCCCACGCCGGGCGTTGTGGCGGTTGCCGCGTGCAGCACCTGCCCCATGCCGAACAGCTTGCCCTGAAACAGCGCATGCTCGCCGAGCAGTTGTCCAAGGTCGCGGGGGTCGAACCCGAGGTCTGGGCGGCGCCGTTGAGCGGTCCCGAGTTCGGCTATCGGCGTCGCGCCCGGGTGGCGGTGCGCTGGGACGCCAAGGGCAAGCAACTGGAGGTAGGTTTCCGTGCTGCTGGTAGCCAGGACATTGTCGCCATCGACGATTGCCCGGTGCTGGTACAGGCCTTGCAACCCATCATGAGCCGCTTGCCGGCCATGTTGCGGCGCCTGAGCAAACCGCAGGCGCTGGGACATGTCGAGTTGTTCAGCGGTTCGGCCCTGGCCCTGCTGTTGCGGCACATGGCGCCACTGTCCGAAAGCGACCTGGCGATCCTCAAGGATTTTTGCGATTTCCATCAGGCGCAGTTGTGGTTGCAGGGTGAAGGCGAGCCTCAGCCCCTGGATCCCTCGCAGACCCTGGGCTACCGCCTGGAAACCTGGGATCTGCATCTGGCGTATCGGCCGGGGGACTTTGTCCAGGTCAATGCCGGGGTCAACGAGGCGATGGTGGCCCAGGCTCTGGAGTGGCTGGCGCCGCAACCGCAGGAGCGGGTGCTGGATCTGTTCTGCGGCCTGGGCAACTTTGCCTTGCCGCTGGCCCGGCAGGTGCGGGAAGTGGTGGCGGTGGAAGGCGTGGCGGCCATGGTGGCGCGCGCCGCTGACAACGCCGCCAGCAACAATTTGCATAACACACGCTTTTTTCAAGCCGATTTATCCCAGCCTCTGAGTGCTGCCGAGTGGGTTGATGAAGGCTTTTCTGCGGTACTCTTGGACCCACCCCGTGACGGTGCTTTCGAGGTGGTTCGCCACTTGGCGAGCCTGGGTGCCAAACGGTTGGTCTACGTGTCATGCAATCCGGCAACTTTGGCCCGTGACACGGTCGAATTGATCAAGCAGGGCTACAGGTTAAAACGTGCCGGGATCCTCGATATGTTTCCTCAGACGGCGCATGTCGAGGCCATGGCGTTATTCGAAGCGAGCTAGGATGGCTTGTCTAATCCGACTGATCTTTCAGGTGTGGTTCGCTGGCCCCGCGAGCTGCCCCTGAGCGTTGAAGGTCAGCGATTTGACGCATTGAATGTGCGTCGTAGGGAAGGTAAAGCAAGATGGTACAGGTGAGAGCGCACCAGCCGATCAACACCGACGGCAGTATCAATCTCGAGGCATGGCTCGATCATACGGTCAGCGTCGATATGGCATTGGACCGTGAGGCCTTGAAAGAAGCCTGCGAGTTCGCTCGCGAGGCAGAGTTGAAACACATTGCCGCCAAGGGTCTGAACGCCGAGGACGTGTCGAGTTTCAGCACGGGCCTGGAGATTGCGGAGATCCTTGCCGACCTCAAGCTGGATCAGGATTCCCTGGTCGCCGCCGTGCTGTACCGCGGTGTCCGCGAGGGCCAGATCCAGTTGCCGGCGGTCAGCCAGCGTTTTGGTCCGGTGGTGGCCAAGCTGATCGATGGCGTGCTGCGCATGGCCGCCATCTCGGCCAGTCTCAGCCCTCGTCAATCCCTGGTACTCGGCACTCAGGCTCAGGTGGAAAACCTGCGTAAGATGCTGGTGGCCATGGTCGATGACGTGCGCGTGGCGCTGATCAAACTGGCCGAGCGGACCTGCGCCATTCGGGCGGTGAAAAGCGCCGACGAAGAGAAGCGCAACCGGGTTGCCCGGGAAGTGTTCGATATCTATGCGCCTCTGGCTCACCGCCTGGGCATCGGCCATATCAAGTGGGAACTGGAGGACCTGTCCTTCCGTTATCTGGAGCCTGAGCAATACAAGCAGATCGCCAAGCTCCTGCACGAGCGGCGTCTGGATCGCGAGCGCTTCATCAGCGACGTGATGAACCAGCTGCAGAACGAACTGAAGGCCACCGGGGTCAACGCCGACATCAGTGGGCGGGCCAAGCACATCTATTCCATCTGGCGCAAAATGCAGCGCAAGGGCCTGGAGTTCAGCCAGATCTACGATGTGCGCGCCGTGCGGGTACTGGTGCCGGAAATGCGCGACTGCTACACCGCGCTGGGTATCGTGCACACCTTGTGGCGGCATATCCCCAAAGAGTTCGACGACTACATCGCCAACCCCAAGGAAAACGGCTATCGCTCGCTGCACACCGCAGTGATCGGCCCCGAGGGCAAGGTGCTGGAAGTGCAGATTCGCACCCACGCGATGCACGAGGAAGCGGAGCTGGGGGTGTGCGCCCACTGGAAATACAAGGGCACCGACGTCAAGTCCGGCTCCAACCATTACGAAGAGAAAATCTCCTGGCTGCGTCAGGTGCTGGAATGGCACGAGGAGCTGGGGGACATCGGCGGCCTGGCCGAACAGTTGCGGGTGGATATCGAGCCGGATCGGGTGTACATCTTCACCCCCGACGGCCATGCCATCGACCTGCCCAAGGGCGCCACGCCGCTGGACTTCGCTTATCGGGTGCACACCGAGATCGGCCACAACTGCCGGGGCGCGAAGATCAACGGGCGCATCGTACCGCTCAACTACAGCCTGCAGACCGGCGAGCAGGTGGAGATCATCACCAGCAAGCACGGTACGCCAAGCCGCGACTGGCTGAACCCGAACCTGGGCTATGTCACAACATCCCGGGCGCGGGCGAAGATCGTCCACTGGTTCAAGCTGCAGGCTCGCGATCAGAACGTCGCCGCCGGCAAGACCCTGCTGGAACGCGAGCTGAGCCGTCTCGACCTGCCTCAGGTGGACTTCGACAAGCTGGCCGACAAGGCCAACATGAGGACCGCGGAGGACATGTTCGCCGCCCTGGGCGCGGGTGACTTGCGCCTGGCGCAACTGGTCAACCTGGCCCAGCAGCTGGTGGAGCCGGAGCGTGGCAACGAACAGCTGGAGCTGATCCCGCGCAAGGCCGCCGGCTACAAGCCAGGCAAGCGCGGCGATATCCAGATCCAGGGCGTGGGCAACCTGATGACCCAGATGGCGGGCTGCTGCCAGCCGCTGCCGGGGGATGCGATCGTCGGCTACATCACCCAGGGTCGTGGCGTGAGCATTCACCGCCAGGACTGTGCATCGGTGCTGCAACTGGCCGGGCGCGAGCCGGAACGGATCATCCAGGTCAGCTGGGGGCCGGTGCCGGTGCTCACCTATCCGGTGGACATCATCATTCGCGCCTACGACCGTTCCGGCCTGCTGCGTGACGTGTCCCAGGTCCTGCTCAATGAGCGGATCAACGTACTGGCGGTCAATACGCGCTCGAACAAGGAGGACAACACTGCGTTGATGTCCCTGACCATCGAGATTCCGGGCCTGGACGCATTGGGACGTTTGCTGGGGCGCATATCCCAGTTGCCGAACATCATCGAGACCCGGCGCAATCGAACCCCGTGATGCCCGCATGAAATGGATGAACTGATGTACAGCCTTGAAGACCTGTTGCACCTGATGGCGCGCCTGCGGGACCCGCAATACGGTTGCCCGTGGGACATCAAGCAGACCTACGCCAGCATCGTTCCCCATACCCTGGAGGAGGCCTACGAGGTCGCCGACGCCATCGAACGCGGCGACTTCGACCACTTGCAGGGTGAGCTGGGCGATCTGTTGTTCCAGGTGGTGTATTACAGCCAGCTGGCCAGGGAGGAGGGGCGCTTCGAATTCGATGCGGTGGTGGACAGCATCACCCGCAAGCTGATCCGTCGGCATCCCCATGTGTTCCCCACTGGCGATCTGTACGCGCCGCTGGATATCCCGCGGCTCGATGAGGAGCAGGTCAAGGAGCGCTGGGAACAGATCAAGGCCGAGGAGCGCGCAGAGAAGTCCGACGCTCCGCAGCAGCTGTCCCTGCTCGATGATGTGCCGGTGGCCCTGCCGGCCCTGTCCCGCGCGGCCAAGTTGCAAAAGCGTGCGGCGCAGGTCGGCTTCGACTGGCCGGAAGCCCTGCCGGTGGTGGACAAGGTGCGTGAAGAACTGGACGAGGTGCTGGAGGCCATGGCCGACAACGACCCGGCGGCCATCACCGATGAAATCGGTGACTTGCTGTTTGTCGTGGTCAATCTGGCCAGGCACCTCAAGGTCGACCCGGAAACCGCCCTGCGTAGCGCCAATGCCAAGTTCGATCGGCGCTTCCGATTTATCGAGCAGGCATTGCGCGACACCGGTCGTCCCGTGGAAGATTGCACCCTCGAAGACTTGGATGCCCTGTGGGGTGAAGCCAAACGTCAGGAAAAGAATTTGCCCAGCTGCGGCTGAGGCCGTTGCCTAAGTGAGTAAGCACCATGAGCCTTTCCCTTCGCGACCAGTTGCTCAAAGCAGGGCTGGTCAACCAAAAGCAGGCCAAGCAGGTCAGCAAAGACAAGCAGAAGCAGCAGCGACTGGCCCATAAAGGCCAGATCGAACTCGATGATTCCCAGCAGCGCGCAGCCCAGGAAGCCATGGCCGAGAAGGTCAAGCGTGACCAGGAGCTCAACCGTCAGCAGCAGGAGAAGGCCGAGCAGAAGGCTCGTGCAGCGCAGATCAAGCAACTGATCGAAGTCTCGCGTCTGCCCAAGCTGAACACCGAGGACTACTACAACTTCGTCGACGACAAGAAGGTCAAGCGCCTGTCGGTGAACACCCTGATGCGCAACAAGCTCAGCAGTGGTTCTCTGGCCATCGTCCACCACGGTGGTAGCTATGAGGTGATTCCGCGGGAGGCGGCGCTGAAGATCCAGGAGCGTGACCCGCGGCGTATCGTGCAACTGAACACGCCTACCGAGGCGCCGGACGAGGACGATCCGTACGCGGCCTATCAGATCCCTGATGATCTGATGTGGTAAGCACCCAGTAACCACCAACCCCGCTCATGGCGGGGTTGGTGGTTTTTGCGTGGGGGGATTTGCGTGGAATCCCGGCGCCTCTGTGTCGAGGTTGAATCAGGAGCTCTGGGACGCTCGGTTCTGCTCGAGTTTTTCCAGTTCGGCCTTGTAGCTGTGGGCATCGCTCTCGGAGTGGAACATGCCCACCAGCATGTCTTGTTGATGCACATCCCAGATCCGTACACCCGCGGCTACGCCTTCATGGGACATATGTGAATCGTCGCGTTCAGTTACTTTTACAGTCATCTGCTGGCTCCAATCTCTGTTGATCTGCAGCAAGGCGTGTGCAGGCCTCTGTTATATGTTTTGTTAGCTTGCTAAGTAAATTGCCTGGATCTGCAACAGACCTTTGCAGGATTGGCGACAATCCTGCAGCCCGCGAAAACCGTGACATTTCGCCGCAGTGGCCGATCTTTCATGACAAAAGTTTCATCTTGGCCCCATTGCGCCAGGGCCTCCGGGCGGGCTTGGCGAGTCAATTCCGGGCAAAAAAAAGCCCCGCTTTCGCGAGGCTTCCAGGGTGCTGCGGCTTAACTGCCTTTGACTGTCTTGCCGTTGACGGTGCCGTTGAGGAGCATGATGTTGTACTCCTTGCCGTCGGTTTCCACCTGTTGCAGGCGTACCAGCAGGTAATCCCAGTCCTTGGCGAACCACATCACGGTGATGCGTTTGCTTTGTGTCGGGTCGCGGACGCGCTCGACCTTGATGGCATCGATCTGGCCGGCCTTGGTGTCGACTTTTTCCGAACCCAGGACGCGGAAATCGTAGGTATCGACTTCACCGCCGTCGACCACTTGATAGCTCATGGTCTTCTTGCCGGCGGCCACGTCGTGCTGCAGGGCCAACTGGTAGGTGGACTTGTCCACCATGCCGGTGTTCAGCGGCAGCTTGACCGCATCCCCACGGTCGGTGCCGGTGACCATCTTGGCGTTCCAGTCGAAATCCAGGTCGGCTTTCTTGGCCTTGCCCAGACCGCCACGCTCGAAGTGATAGGACTGGGGCACCAGAGTGTCCTTGTCCAGGGTCAGGGTGCTTTCCTCGCTCAGGCTGGCGATCATCATCGACGCCTTGAAGCTGAGTTTCCAGGCGCCATTGGCGGTTTTTTCCAGGCTGCGTTCAGCCGTGCCGCTCATGGGCAGTTGCTTCCAGTCGGCGGTGTAGCTGGCGGAGAACGGGTGAAGGTCTGCCGCCTGCACAACCGGCAGGGCAAACAGAGCACAAGCGAAGAGCAGGGCGCGACGCATAAAATCTCCTAGGTTCGAATCAAATAGCCGCTGGCGGCCAGTAATTGACCATCCAGTAAAGCACCCTGATCGCCGAGCATCAGCCGACCTTCGGCAAACCAGCGTACGGCCATGGGGTAAATCCGGTGTTCCTGGATGTGCACTCGCTGCGCCAGGCTTTGCGGCGAGTCGTGCAACTCTACCGGGATCACAGCCTGTACGACCAGTGGCCCGCCATCGAGTTCCTCGGTAACGAAGTGCACACTGCAGCCGTGCTCAGTATCCCCGGCCTCCAGCGCCCGCTGGTGAGTGTGTAACCCTTTGTATTTGGGCAGCAGCGAGGGATGGATATTCAGCAGTCGGCCCTGGTAGTGACGAACGAATCCGGCGCTGAGGATGCGCATGAATCCGGCCAGGACCACCAGTTTCGGTTGGAAGGTGTCGATCAGCTCGATCAGCGCCTGATCGAAGGTCTCGCGGCCTTCGAAAGCGGTGTGATCGAGGAAGCGGGTCGGGATGCCCGCTTCCTGGGCGCGCTGCAGCCCATAGGCGTCGGCACGGTTGGAGATCACGGCGGCAATGCGGACCGGACTGTCGTCGGTCCGCGCGTTGTCGATCAGGGCTTGCAGGTTACTGCCGGTGCCGGACAGCAGCACCACAACATCACAGGTCGGCGACATCCGCTCTTGCATCAGTGAGCCTTGAGGTTCTTCAGCTCGACCTGGGCCGCGCCTTCGGCTGCGGTGGCGATCTGGCCGATGACCCATGGCTGTTCGCCGGCTGCACGCAGGACGTTCAGGGCATTTTCAACCTGATCCTGAGCCACGCAGATGACCATGCCGACGCCGCAGTTCAGAACCCGGTGCATTTCGTGTTCGTCGACGTTGCCTTGCTCTTGCAGCCAGTCGAAGACCGCCGGGCGTTTCCAGCTCGCCACGTCGACCACCGCCTGGGCGCCTTTTGGCAGCACGCGGGGGATGTTGTCCAGCAGGCCGCCGCCGGTGATGTGAGCCATGGCCTTGACCGCACCGGTGTCCTTGATCAGCTTGAGCAGCGGCTTGACGTAGATGCGGGTCGGGGCCATCAGCAGATCGGTCAGTGGCTTGCCGTCCAGCTGGATGCTTTCGATGTCGGCGCCGGAGACTTCGATGATCTTGCGGATCAGCGAGTAGCCGTTGGAGTGCGGGCCGGAAGACGGCAGGGCCAGCAGGGCGTCACCGGTGGCCACTTTCGAGCCGTCGATGATTTCGGCCTTTTCCACCACGCCGACGCAGAAGCCGGCCAGGTCGTAGTCTTCACCTTCGTACATGCCGGGCATTTCAGCGGTTTCGCCGCCTACCAGGGAGCAGCCGGACAGTTCGCAGCCGGCGCCGATACCAGTGACCACCTGGGCGGCGGTATCCACGTTGAGCTTGCCGGTGGCGTAGTAGTCGAGGAAGAACAGCGGTTCGGCGCCGCAGACCACCAGGTCGTTGACGCACATGGCTACCAGGTCGATGCCGATGCTGTCGTGCTTGTTCAGGTTCAGGGCCAGGCGCAGCTTGGTGCCGACGCCGTCGGTGCCGGAGACCAGTACAGGCTGCTTGTAGCCGGCCGGGATTTCGCAGAGGGCGCCGAAACCGCCCAGGCCGCCCATGACTTCCGGGCGCGCAGTGCGCTTGGCGACGCTCTTGATGCGTTCGACCAATGCTTCACCGGCGTCGATGTCTACACCGGCGTCTTTGTAGCTCAGGGAGGGTTGCTTGCTCATGATCCAGGCCTTTAGGGGGGATTCAGGGGTATCGACCGAACCAGAGAGCCTGCCCGAGCACTGGGAAAGTGTTTCAGGGTGCCCAGCTGGTGCCGGTCTGCGAAGGCGCGCGATTTTATCAGGCTTGAGGGGCAGCGGCCATCCTCGGGCCGACGGGTAGAGGCATATCCGCTTAAAAAAACCGCGATTGGCCGTGTTGGTGGTCCTGCCCATGCCTGTATAAGGTATAGCGCTCAAGTGGCTATCGTTATGACAGCGTGAAAACAGTCGGGCGACGGGTGAATGTTTTACCGGGGTTTGTGGTCACAGCCTTGCTCGCAATGGTTCATGCGCGCTGTTTCAATCGTGTTTTTTGTCGTCGGGAATCTTCCATGCGTCTGGGTCAATTTCTGTTTGTGGGCTGTTTGTCATTGGTCAGCCTGGCGAGTCATGCCGAAACCCTCAATGGCCTGTATCAAGTACGCGAGCCGGTGAGCAGTCAGTCGCCCGAGGAGCGCGACCAGGCCACCCAGCGGGCCCTGGAGACCCTGGTACTGCGCCTGACCGGCGATGCCAAGGCAGCTCAGGGGCCGGGGCTGGCGGCCATCCGCAAGGACCCGCAGCAGATCATCAGCCAATACGGCTACGACGCCGGCCCGCCGGAAAGCCTGCAAGTGGACTTTGATCCGGTCAGCACCGATCGTGCCCTGCGCCAGGCGGGCCTGCCGTTGTGGGGCAGCAACCGGCCATCGATCCTGGGCTGGTGGTTGAGCGACTCCACCGAAGGTTCGAGTCTGGTCGGCGACGGTCAGGCCAGTGCCGCGCCTTTGCGGCGTGCAGCGCAGCATCGCGGCTTGCCGCTGCGCCTGCCTCTGGGCGATCTGGATGAGCAGATCGTTGCCACGGCGCCCAACCTTGAAGGTGCCGACCCGGCTCCGCTGCGCCAGGCATCGGAGCGTTACGGTGCCGATGCGCTGTTGGCGGTGCATGCCCGTGAAGAAGGGGGGCAGTGGCAGGCCAAGTGGCGTTTGTGGCTGGGCGATCAGAAAGAGCAGGGCACTGTTCAGGGCGCGGATACGGCGGCGCTGGCCGATGGCGTGCTGCTGGCGGTGAGTCAGCGCCTGGCGCCGCGCTTCGTCACGCGGCCTGGAGTCTCCAGCGAACAATTGCTGGAAGTGCAGGGCATGACCCTGGAGCACTACGCGGCGCTGGGGCATCTGTTGGAGCCGTTTGGCGCGCAGATTCAGAGCATCGACGGTGATCGCGTCATCTATCGGGTCAACGGCAGCGCGGAGCAACTGCGGGCGCAGTTGTCCCTGGCCAAGCTGCAGGAAATTCCCGCCGGCGAGGCGCAAGCCCCTGTGCAGGGTGCTGAAGGGGCGGCGCCGGCGGTGGCTGCGCCACAAGCCGCACAATTGCGTTTTCGCTGGTAGCAGATTGGTTTCCTTCTATATAGAAGCTGGAGTGGTTTATGGCTGATACGCGGCGTTGGGTCTGGTTGGGGGGCGTGCTCCTGGTCTGTGGGTTCATCTATCTGTTGCACCCCATCCTCAGTCCGTTCCTGGTGGCGCTATTGCTGGCCTATCTGTTCGACCCGCTGGTGGATCGTCTGGAGGCGTGGGGGCTCTCGCGTACCTGGGGCGTAGTAGCGGTGTTTGCCCTGTTCACGCTGATCATCATGGCGCTGTTGCTGGTGCTGGTGCCGATGCTGGCCAAGCAGTTGCTGCGCCTCTACGAGCTGGCGCCGCAGATGCTTGATTGGGTGCAGCACACCGCCATGCCCTGGGTTCAGGCCCGGTTGGGCCTGGCGGACGGCTTCTGGAAGTTCGACAAGGTCAAGGCTGCGATCAGCGAGCATATGGGCCAGACCACCGACATTGTTGGCGTGGTGCTGAGCCAGGCGACGGCGTCGGGGCTGGCGCTGATCGGTTGGCTGGCCAACCTGGTGCTGATTCCGGTGGTCAGCTTCTATCTGCTGCGGGACTGGGACCTGATGATGGCCAAGATCCGCAGTCTGCTGCCGCGCAATCGCGAAGAGCGGGTGGTGTCCCTGGCGGGAGAGTGCCATGAGGTGCTAGGGGCGTTTGTCCGTGGGCAATTGCTGGTGATGCTGGCCCTGGGAATGATCTACGCGGCGGGACTGATGCTGGTGGGGCTCGAGTTGGGGCTGTTGATCGGCCTGATTGCCGGCTTGGCGGCGATCGTGCCGTACATGGGCTTTGTCATAGGCATTGGTGCGGCGCTGACTGCCGGCCTGTTCCAGTTCGGCGGCGACCTGTACCCCATGATCGGCATCGTTGCCGTGTTCATGGTGGGGCAGGCGCTGGAGGGGATGGTGCTGACGCCGCTGTTGGTGGGCGACCGTATTGGCCTGCATCCGGTGGCGGTGATCTTTGCCATTCTCGCCGGCGGCGAGCTGTTCGGTTTTACCGGGGTACTGCTGGCCTTGCCAGTGGCGGCGGTGATCATGGTGCTGGTGCGGCACGTGCACGATCTGTACAAGGATTCAGACCTCTATAGCGGTGCCGAAGACCCAGATCTGTAGGCCGGTGCGCAACGAGTGGCGGCAATGAGCGCTCGCGGGCGTGCGCTGGCAGGCGCTCATTGGCTGTTGCCCGGGCTGTCAAAGTTGGCGCCTGAATGCTGTTTTGCTGACGCAAACCTTTGATTTTGCTTGTGGTCTGCTGCATTGTGCGCTCGGCGTCACGGGTATAAACTTTGCAAACTTTACACAGAGGCCACTAACGGTTCCTTTGGAACTGTTCAGTCAGCATGAAACCGATTCAGCTGCCCCTAGGTGTGCGTCTGCGTGACGACGCCACCTTCATCAACTACTACCCAGGCGCCAATGCCGCTGCACTCGGCTACGTCGAGCGCCTTTGCGAAGCCGACGCCGGCTGGACCGAAAGCCTGATCTATCTCTGGGGCAAGGACGGCGTGGGCCGTACGCACTTGCTGCAGGCGGCCTGTTTGCGTTTTGAGCAGTTGGGGGAGCCTGCGGTTTATCTGCCGCTGGCGGAGCTGCTGGATCGCGGTATCGAGATTCTCGACAACCTGGAGCAGTACGAGCTGGTGTGTCTGGATGACCTGCAGGCGGTAGCGGGCAAGGCTGATTGGGAGGAGGCGCTGTTCCATCTGTTCAATCGCTTGCGTGACAGTGGCCGGCGCTTGCTGATTGCCGCTTCGACCTCGCCCCGTGAGTTGCCGGTGAAGCTGGCGGATTTGAAATCCCGCCTGACCCTGGCGCTGATTTTTCAGATGCGCCCGCTCTCCGATGAAGACAAATTGCGTGCCCTGCAACTGCGCGCGTCTCGTCGTGGGCTGCACCTGACCGATGAAGTCGGGCATTTTATTCTGACCCGTGGAACCCGCAGCATGAGTGCTCTGTTCGAGCTGCTCGAACGTCTTGATCAGGCCTCGTTGCAAGCTCAGCGCAAGCTGACCATCCCCTTTCTGAAAGAGACCCTGGGCTGGTAAAACCAAGGCCTGCAGCCGTTTTCTTGCAGGGCCTTCGGCATATTTCAGGCGTCAGAAAACGCGCCTTTGGAAGGGTTTCCAAAGAGCGTCGGACTTAAAATGGGCTTAAAGCCTTAGATGTACGGAAGAAACTCATAAGTCACATTCTGATCGATTGAATTTGCAAATGAGGGCGATAGAAGGCATAGTCGCGTCTTCATTTATTTCAAGCCACGGTCGTGCCCATGCTAAATCGCTTCGCACCCCTCGTGCCTCTCGCACTCGTTACCCTGTTGTTTGGTTGCGCTTCCCACACTCCGGTGTCTCAGCAGCAAACTGCCCAGCAGGCTCAGGTCTCCGTCAAAAATCAGTCTTCCGCTGTTTACCAGGAAGAGCTGGCAACTGAAAAGGAACTGGCAGAGTTCTCTGACAGCAAGCCTTACCAGTTGCCAGTTCTGGCTGACAGCATCCTCGAGCGTGGCATGTCCCTGATCGGTACCCGCTACCGTTTCGGTGGTACCTCGGAAGCCGGCTTCGATTGCAGCGGTTTCATCGGCTATCTGTTTCGCGAAGAGGCGGGCATGAATCTGCCACGCTCCACTCGTGAAATGATCAACGTCAAGGCTCCTCTGGTGGCGCGCAACAACCTCAAGCCGGGTGATTTGCTGTTCTTCAGCACCAACGGTCGCGGGCGCGTCAGTCATGCCGGTATCTACTTGGGCGATGATCAGTTCATCCACTCCAGCAGCCGCCGCAGTGGCGGTGTGCGGGTCGATAGCCTGGGTGACAGCTACTGGAGCAAGACCTTCATCGAAGCCAAGCGGGCTCTCGCCATGGCGCCAACCGTGGTCACCGCACGCAAATAAACAGATAGTTAGTAGGGCGAACTTAAAGTCTTACTTGAAGTTTGGCGCGTAGACGCTAGAATCCTGATCTATTGTTGAAACTAACCGCGTAAGCCCTGCTTACGCGGTTTTGTTTTCAGTACCACGGCAGAGAAAGCCGCATCCCGATCAGGATTGTTCAGCTTATGTCGACCTCGGCCCGATTTGCCCTTATTGCCCTCGCCGCGCTGCTCAGCGCTTGCGCCAGTCGTACTCCGCCACCTGTGCCTGTGGTACGTGCACCGGTTTTCAATTCCTCCCAGGCTTTTTCTCCCGTTGCTGAAGATGTGCTGTTCCGCGCCTTGGGTCTGGTCGGCACGCCTTATCGTTGGGGCGGCAATACTCCGGATTCCGGGTTCGATTGCAGCGGCCTGATTGGCTATGTCTACCGCGATGCCGCGGGTATCTCCCTGCCACGTTCGACCCGGGAAATGATCGGCATGCAGGCGCCGGACGTGGGCAAGAACGCCTTGCAAACCGGTGACCTGATCTTCTTCGCCACCAATGGCGGCTCCCAGGTCAGCCATGCCGGGATCTATGTTGGTGAGGGGCGTTTTGTCCATGCTCCGGCCACCGGCGGTACGGTGAAGCTCGACAGCCTGTCCAAGGCCTACTGGCAGAAAGCCTACCTGAGCGCCAAGCGCGTGCTGCAGCCGGAACACCTGGCGCACAATCCATAATCCACTCTGGTCGAGGTGTTTGTGACTGCGCGTACGCTCAACCTCGACGATGCCCTGTATCAATACCTGCTGGATGTTTCCCTGCGCGAAACGCCGCTGCTGCGACGTCTGCGGGATGAAACCCAGGCCCTGCCCAATGCCCGTTGGCAGGTGGCGCCGGAGCAGGGGCAGTTTCTTGCGCTACTGATCAAGTTGACCGCTGCTCGCCAAGTGCTGGAAGTGGGAACCTTTACCGGCTACAGCGCCTTATGCATGGCGCAGGCCCTTCCCGCAGACGGCTCGTTGATCTGTTGCGACCTGCCCGGCGACTACAACGCTACGGCTCGTCGTTACTGGCAGGAGGCGGGGTTAGCGCAACGCATCGAACTGCGCCTGGCTCCGGCGCTGGACACCCTGGCCGGCCTGGAACTGGCCGGCCGGCTTGAGTCTTTCGATTTGATCTTCATCGACGCTGATAAAGCCAACTACCCGGCCTATCTGGAGTCCGCGTTGCGTCTGTTGCGAGTCGGTGGCCTGGCGGTGTTCGACAACACCTTGTGGAGCGGGCGTGTGCTGGAGGTGGAGCCCGCCAGCGAAGATACCCGAGCCATCCAGGCGCTCAATCGGGCCTTGAAGGACGACTCGCGCATCGATCTGTCGCTGCTGCCCCTGGGGGACGGCTTGACCCTGTGCCGCAAGCGCTGAATCAGGGGGCTTTGGCGGCCGATACCCGCCAGATCGTATTGCCGACGTCATCGGCCACCAGCAAGTCGCCTTGCTGATCGATCACAACCCCAACCGGGCGTCCGTAAGCCTTCTCATCGGCGCTGAGAAAGCCGCTGAGCACGTCCACGGGCGGCCCTTGGGGCTTGCCGGCGCTGAAGGGGACGAAGATGACTTTGTAGCCGCTATGGGGTTTGCGGTTCCACGAGCCATGCTGACCGATGAAGGCGCCTTCGGTGAATGGAGCGGGGAGCTTGCTGCCTTGGGCGAAGGTCAGCCCCAGGGAGGCTGTGTGCGGGCCAACGGCGTAGTCCGGGGCAATGGCCTTGCTCACCAGGTCGAGGTTCTGCGGTTTGACCCGGACATCCACATGCTGCCCGTAGTAGCTGAAGGGCCAGCCGTAGAAGGCGCCGTCCTTGACCGAGGTGATGTAGTCCGGCACCAGGTCGCTGCCGATCTCGTCGCGCTCGTTCACCGCGGTCCATAGCGCCCCGCTGACCGGCTCCCAGGCCAGGCCGTTGGGATTGCGCAAGCCGGTGGCGAACAGGCGGTGCTGTCCGCTGTTCCGATCCACCTCCCAGATCGCGGCGCGGCCTTGCTCCTGGTCCAGGCCATTTTCCCCAACGTTGCTGTTGGAGCCGACGGTGACGTAGAGCTTGCTCCCGTCCGGGCTGGCGATGACGTTCTTGGTCCAGTGGTGATTGAGCGTGCCGCCGGGCAGATCGACGACCTTGGTGCCGGCCGCGGTGATCCGGGTGTCGCCGGCCTGGTATGGAAAGCGCAGCAATTTGTCGGTGTCCGCCACATACAGGTCATTGCCGACCAGGGTCATGCCGAACGGCGAGTTCAGGTTGTCCAGGAGCACGCTGCGGGTTTCGGCCACGCCGTCGTGATCCTGATCCCTCAGCAGGGTAATGCGGTTGGCGCTGGGCACCGCAGCGCCGGCGCGGCCCATGATTTTCCCGGCGATCCAGCCGCGAATGCCCCGGCTGTCATCGGGTTTGGGCGGTGCATTGGTTTCCGCCACCAGTACGTCGCCGTTGGGCAGGACATAGAGCCAGCGTGGATGATCGAGGCCTTCGGCGAAGGCATTGACCTGGGTGCCGGCTGCCGCCAATGGCTTGCTGCCCTTGGGCCAGCCAATCGCCGGGGCGATGTTCACGGTGGGGATCAGCGTCGGATTGGGCTCCGGCAGCTTGGGGGTCGGGCCGGTGCCGTCGGAAACTTGCAGGCTGGAGGTTTCGCCACAGGCCGTAAGGCCGGCGGCGATCGCGATAAGCAAAGCGTGTCGAGACTTGAGCATGCTGATTTCCCTATGAATGCACGGACGTCCTAGTCATAGAGGAGCATAGCCGGCGTATGGTTCCGCCTGATCAGCGGGCTTCCTTGAACAGTACGGCGACCCCGGGATGGTAGAGGCCGGCCTCGTTGTGCAACTTGCGATAGGCGTAGGGAAAGTACCAGGCCACCGCGCAGCAGTGTTCCTTTTGCAGCTCGTCGAGCATGTCCTGGAGTTCTTCCGGGGTGGCGCTGTGCTGAGCCTTCTGTGGGCTGACAAACAGGCAGCCGAGCCGCAGGTCGCCGGGGTAGCTGATCTTTCTCGCGTCACCGGCGATGTCGAGCAAGGCCTGGGTCAGGTGCAGGCCGTTGACCTGGGGCCAGCGCTGGGTGGCCTGAATGTAGGCGCGTTCTTCCCGGGTGGCCAGGTACAGATCGGTGCGTGCGTTGCGGGCGCCTTCTTCCTGCTGCTTTTTGCTGGGGCTGTGTTCGAGGCTGACCATCTCCGCCATCCAGGCGGCGGCGGAAAGCAATCCCAGGTTGGCCTGCTCGTCGAACCAGTAAGGGGTTTCGCTATCGCCACGAACAGCGTTGTAGCGGTCAATGCAATCAAACCAGCGTTCCAGCATCGGGCGCAGGAATTCCAGCTTTGGATTGCTGATGATCATGCCTTGCATCGGGGTCCGTCCTTATTGTTGTCTGGCGGTGGGTGGGTTGAATTATGGCTATTTGATATCAACTCGCTGAGTGTGGCACAAGATTGGCGCCAGTTTGTTGATGCGGTGCAGTTTTGTGTGCCAAGCGACGCCTGGCTTTAATTGACGCTCCACCCCCAACCCTCTAACCTTCGCGACTTGTTTCAGGTGCTCTGTGGCCGCTGGTCGACAGAGTGAAACAGGGAAGCCGGTCAGGGCCTGTTCCAGCGATGGACATGGCGACGATTCCGGCGCTGCCCCCGCAACGGTAGATGAGTCAAGGCTGCGCCAGATGCCACTGTGTCCACGACATGGGAAGGCGCGCAGTCAGGCAGCAATGCCCCTCATGAGCCCGGAGACCGGCCTGATCCATCCAACGGCATCACGGTGGGCGATGCCAGGCTTGCGCCGTCTATTCCTTTTCCTGCCCGCCGTTCCCCAGCCCCAACGGAGAGCTGCCCCATGAGTGAATCCCCCGATCGTGACGAGCGCCATGTGGCGCGCATGTTGCGCAAGAAAGCCGTGATCGATGAGCGCATCGCCAACTCGCCCAACGAATGTGGCCTGTTGCTGGTGCTGACCGGCAATGGCAAGGGCAAGAGCAGTTCGGCTTTCGGCATGTTGGCGCGGTCCATGGGCCACGGCATGCAGTGCGGCGTGGTGCAGTTCATCAAGGGTCGTAACAGCACCGGTGAAGAACTGTTCTTCCGGCGTTTTCCAGAGCAGGTGCGCTTTCATGTGATGGGCGAGGGCTTTACCTGGGAAACCCAGGATCGCCAGCGCGATATCGCCGCGGCCGAAGCGGCCTGGGCGGTATCCAGGGAACTGCTGAGCGACCCGGAGATTGGTCTTGTTGTACTCGACGAGCTGAACATCGCCCTCAAGCACGGTTACCTGGATCTGGACCAGGTGCTCAGCGACCTGCAGGCCCGTCCGCCCATGCAGCATGTGGTGGTGACCGGTCGAGGGGCCAAGCCGGAGCTGATCGAACTGGCGGATACCGTCACCGAAATGGGCATGGTCAAGCATGCCTTCCAGGCCGGCATCAAGGCGCAGAAAGGTGTTGAGCTGTGAGTGTGACTTCATGACCGATGTTCGTCATTGCCCGGCGGTATTGATTGCCGCACCGGCTTCCGGCCAGGGCAAGACCACCGTGACCGCCGCCCTGGCTCGCCTGCACCGCAATCAGGGGCGCAAGGTGCGGGTGTTCAAATGCGGTCCGGACTTTCTCGACCCGATGATTCTCGAACGCGCCAGCGGCGCTCCGGTGTACCAGCTGGACATGTGGATGGTGGGCGAGCAGGAAAGCCGGCGCTTGCTCTGGGAAGCCGCGGCTGACGCCGACCTGATCCTGATCGAAGGGGTCATGGGGCTGTTCGACGGCACGCCCTCCAGTGCCGATCTGGCACGGCATTTCGGGGTGCCGGTGCTCGCAGTGATCGATGGCACCGCCATGGCCCAGACCTTCGGGGCGCTGGCCCTGGGCTTGGCCCGTTACCAGCCGGACCTGCCGTTCGCCGGGGTGCTGGCCAACCGGGTCGGCACCTTGCGCCACGCGCAGTTGCTCGAAGGCAGCCTCACCGAAGGCTTGCGCTGGTACGGCGCCCTGTCCCGGGAAACCGATATCGAACTGCCCAGCCGGCACCTGGGGCTGGTGCAGGCCCGTGAACTGAACGATCTCGACCTGCGCCTGGATGCCGCCGCCGAGGCGTTGGCCAGCAGCTGCCAGGTGGAGCTGCCGCCTGCGGTGAGTTTTGCCGCGCCAGCGCCAGTGGCCTGCGCGCCCTTGCTGGAGGGGGTGCGCATCGCCGTGGCCCGCGACGAGGCGTTTGCCTTCACCTACGGTGCCAGCCTCGATCTGTTGCGGGCCATGGGGGCGCAGTTGCATTTCTTCTCCCCTATCCATGACACGCAGTTGCCTGAGGCGGACAGCCTGTACCTGCCCGGTGGCTACCCAGAGTTGCACCACCAGGTCCTGGCGCAGAACCGCGCCATGCTCGACGCGATTCGTGCCCACCATGGTGCGGGCAAGCCATTGCTGGCCGAGTGTGGCGGCATGCTGTACCTGCTCGACTCCCTGACCGACGTCGAAGGCCGGTGCGCCGAGCTGCTGGGGCTGCTGCCCGGCGCGGCGGTGATGCAGAAGCGTCTGGCCGCCCTGGCCTTGCAGGCCGTGGAGTTGCCGGAGGGCGGCTTGCGTGGCCATACCTACCATCACTCCCTGACCACGACCGCCCTTGAGCCGATTGCCCGTGGCATCAGTCCCAACGGTGGGCGGGGGGCAGAGGCGGTGTATCGCGACGGGCGGATGACCGCTTCTTATGTGCATTTCTACTTTCCGTCCAATCCGGCAGCGGTAGCGGCGTTGTTCGCTCCGTCTCCTGCAGGGAGTGTGAGCGGTGAGTGAGCAGGGATTTTCTGCGGCGGAGCGTGAGGCCGTGTATCGCGCCATCGCCGAACGCCGGGACATGCGGCATTTCGCTGGCGGCAGTGTCGAGCCCGAGTTGCTGCGCCGTTTGCTGGAGGCGGCGCATCAGGCGCCCAGCGTGGGGCTGATGCAGCCCTGGCGTTTTATCCGCATCAGCGATCGCCCGTTGCGCGGGCGTATCCAGCAGTTGGTGGAGGAGGAGCGGGTGCGCACCGCCGAGGCGCTGGGCGAGCGTTCCGATGAGTTCATGCAGCTTAAGGTCGAAGGCATCCATGACTGTGCCGAGGTGCTGGTGGCGGCCCTGATGGATGGCCGCGAGCGGCATGTCTTCGGCCGGCGAACCCTGCCGGAAATGGACTTGGCCTCGCTGTCCTGTGCCATTCAGAACCTCTGGCTGGCGGCGCGCAGCGAAGGCCTGGGCATGGGCTGGGTGTCGCTGTTCGAGCCCCAGGCCCTGGCCGACCTGCTGGGGTTGCCCGCCGGTGCCAAGCCCCTGGCCGTGCTGTGCCTGGGACCGGTTACCGAGTTCTATCCGGCGCCGATGCTGGCGCTGCAGGGCTGGGCGCAGCCCCGGCCATTGAGTGAGTTGCTGTATGAGAATTACTGGGGAGTGAGTCAATGAGCGTGGCGTTGCTGAGTGTCGCCGCCGTGGCGCTGGACGCGCTGCTGGGCGAACCCAAGCGCTGGCATCCGCTGGTGGCCTTCGGTCGTATGGCGGATCGTATCGAGCAACGTTTCAACGCCGCGGGCCGGGGCTGGCGCAGTCATGGCGTCAGCGCCTGGGTGCTGGCGGTACTGCCCCTGACCCTGTTGGCCACCGCGCTGTCCTGGCTGCCCTATATCGGTTGGCTGGTGGAGATCCTGGCGCTGTATTGCGCCCTGGGCCTGCGCAGCCTCGGCGAGCACGTCGAGCCGGTGGCTCAGGCCTTGCGCAGCGATGATCTGCAGGAAGCACGGCACCGGGTGGGGTTTCTGGTGAGCCGCCAGACCAGCGAACTGGACGCCACCGCCGTGGCCCGTGCGGCTACTGAATCGGTGCTGGAGAACGGCAGCGACGCCGTGTTCGCCGCGTTGTTCTGGTTTGCCGTGGCCGGCGCACCGGGGGTGGTGCTCTATCGCCTGAGCAACACCCTGGATGCGATGTGGGGCTACCGTAACGAGCGTTTCGAGCGTTTCGGCTGGGCGGCGGCGAAGATCGACGACCTGCTCAACTACATTCCTGCGCGTCTGGTGGCCCTGACCTACGCCTTGCTCGGCAAGACTCGGCTGGCGCTGAAGTGCTGGCGCCGCCAGGGCCCGACCTGGGACAGCCCGAATGCCGGCCCGGTCATGGCGGCCGGAGCGGGAGCCCTGGGAGTGGAACTGGGCGGGGCGGCGATCTATCACGGTGAGTTGCATCAGCGTCCGCCTCTGGGCGAGGGCGAGCCGGCCAGTGCCGACTCCATTGATCGTGGCTGGCAGTTGGTGCAGCGAGGTGTCTGGCTGTGGTTGTTGATTCTGTGTCTGGGGGCGGAATTCTATGCTTGAGCACGGCGGAAGGTTGCGTAAGGCGGCCCAGGAATACGGGATTGCCGAAGAGGCCTGGCTGGATCTGTCCAGCGGATTGGCGCCTTGGCCGTTTCCCATTCCGGCCATTCCCTTGCGGGCCTGGGCGCGCCTGCCGGAAACCGATGACGGTCTGGAACAGGCGGCCTGTGCCTACTACGGTGCCGACGAAGTACTGCCGGTGGCCGGTTCCCAGGCCGCGATCCAATTGCTGCCGCGACTGCGGCGGGCGGGCAAGGTCGGGGTGTTGTCGCCCTGTTATGCCGAGCACGCCGAAGCCTGGCGCCGCAGTGGCTACCGGGTGCGAGAGGTGCTGGAGCAGGAAGTGGATTTCTTTCTCGACAGCCTCGATGTGCTGGTGGTGGTCAACCCCAACAACCCCACCGGCCTGAGCCTGACTCCGGAGCGCCTGCTGGACTGGCATGCCCGCCTGGCCCAGCGCGGCGGCTGGCTGGTGGTGGATGAAGCCTTCATGGACAACACCCCGGACCTGAGCCTGGCCCGGCATGCCCATCAGGTGGGGCTGATTGTCCTGCGCTCGTTTGGCAAGTTCTTCGGCCTGGCCGGCGTGCGCCTGGGGTTTGTCCTGGCCGAGCGTCGGCTGCTCAAGCTGCTGGCGGAGCAGGTGGGGCCCTGGGCGGTCAGTGGACCGACCCGGGTGCTGGGGCAGGCGTGCCTGCGGGATGTCGACGGGCATGTGCGGCAGCGCCGGCGTAGCGAGGTAGCCAGCCAGCGCCTGAGTCAGGTCCTGGAAGGGTTCGGCTTCAAGCCCCAGGGCGGCTGTGCCCTGTTCCAATGGCTGATCTCCGCCGAGGCTGAGCAGCTTTATCAATTCATGGCACGGCGCGGCATTCTGCTGCGGCTGTTCGCCCACAACAGCAGCCTGCGCTTCGGCCTGCCCGCCGACGATGCCGACTGGGCACGCCTGGAGCAGGCGCTGCAGGCCTATCGCAAGGATTACCCATGACCACCCTGATGGTGCAGGGCACCACCTCGGATGCCGGCAAGAGCACCCTGGTTACCGCGCTGTGTCGCTGGCTGTTGCGCCAGGGCGTCAGCGTGGTGCCGTTCAAGCCGCAGAACATGGCGCTCAACAGTGCGGTGACCGCCGACGGTGGCGAAATCGGTCGGGCCCAGGCGGTCCAGGCCCAGGCGGCCAACCTGGTGCCCCACACCGACATGAACCCGGTGTTGCTCAAGCCCAACAGCGACACCGGCTCCCAGGTGATCATTCACGGTCGCGCCGTGACCACCATGAATGCCGTGGCCTATCACGACTACAAGGCCATCGCCATGCAGGCGGTGCTGGCTTCCCATGAGCGCCTGCGGGGGGCTTATGAGGTGGTGATGGTGGAGGGTGCCGGCTCGCCGGCGGAGATCAATCTGCGTGCTGGCGACATCGCCAACATGGGCTTTGCCGAGGCGGTGGACTGCCCGGTGCTGCTGATCGCCGATATCAACCGCGGCGGGGTGTTCGCGCATCTGGTGGGCACCCTGGAACTGCTGTCGCCCAGTGAGCAGGCGCGGGTCAAGGGCTTCATCATCAACCGCTTCCGAGGCGACCTGGCCCTGCTGCAACCGGGACTGGACTGGCTGGAGGCCCGCACCGGCAAACCGGTGCTCGGGGTGCTGCCCTATGTGATGGACCTGCACCTGGAAGCCGAGGACGGCATCGATCAGCGTCAGGCCGGCAAGGTCGAGCAAGTGCTCAAAGTAGTGGTGCCGGTGTTGCCGCGGATCAGCAACCACACGGATTTCGATCCGCTGCGCTTGCATCCCCAGGTCGACTTGCAATTCATCGGGCCCGGGCAGGCGATTCCTGCCGCCGACCTGATCATCCTCCCCGGTTCGAAAAGCGTGCGCGGCGACCTGGCTTACCTGCGCAGCAACGGCTGGGAGCAGGCTCTTGCCCGGCACCTGCGCTACGGCGGCAAGGTGCTGGGTATTTGCGGCGGCCTGCAGATGCTCGGCGAGCAGTTGCATGACCCGCTGGGGCTCGAGGGCGCAGCCGGTTCCAGCCCGGGCCTGGGCCTGCTGGCCTTTGCAACCGTGCTTGAAGAGGAGAAGCAGCTGCGCAACGTCAGTGGCCGCCTGACCCTGGAGAATGCGGCGGTCAGTGGCTATGAGATTCACGCCGGGGTCACTCGTGGCCCGGCCCTGGAGCAGGCCGCCGTGCAGTTGGACGATGGGCGTAGCGACGGTGCCTTGAGCGCCGACGGGCAGATTCTCGGCACCTACCTGCACGGCTTGTTCGAAACCCCGGCGGCCTGCAGCGCGCTGCTGCGCTGGGCCGGCCTGGAGGCGGTGCAGGAGGTGGACTACCACGCCTTGCGCGAGCGCGATATCGAGCGGCTGGCGGATCTGGTGGAGCAGCATCTGGACACCCGCGCGCTGCTCACGCTCTGTGGTCGCTAGAACCGCGGTGAACATTCATTTCAAAGGTGCTCAAGCATGCTGCAACTGATTCTCGGCGGTGCCCGTTCCGGCAAGAGTCGCCTGGCGGAACAACTCGCCACCGACAGCGCCCTGGCGGTCACCTATATCGCTACCAGCCAGCCTCTGGATGGCGAGATGAACCAGCGTATCGCCCATCATCGCGAGCGTCGGCCGAGTCACTGGGGCTTGATCGAAGAACCTCTGGAGCTGGCCCGGGTGCTGCAGCAAGCCGCCGCCCCCGGGCATTGCCTGCTGGTGGATTGCCTGACCCTGTGGCTGACCAACCTGCTGATGCTGGATGACCGGGAGCGTTTGCTGGCCGAGCGCGACGCCTTGTTGCAGTGCCTGCCCGGTCTGCCGGGAACGATCATTTTTGTCAGCAACGAAACCGGAATGGGTGTCGTGCCGCTGGGCGAATTGACTCGCCGTTACGTGGATGAAGCCGGTTGGCTGCATCAAGCTCTGGCCGAGCGGTGTCAGCGTGTGGTGCTGACGGTGGCCGGCCTGCCCCTGACTTTGAAAGGAACTGCGTTATGAGTAACTCCTGGTGGCTGGATCCATGCAAGGCGATCGATGCGCAGATGGTCGAGCAAGCATTGGCGCGACAGCAGCAACTGACCAAGCCGGCCGGCTCTCTTGGCCAGCTGGAGCCCCTGGCGGTGCGCCTGGCCGGTTTGCAGGGCCAGCTCAAGCCTGGCCTTGAGCGGTTGTGGATCGCGATCTTCGCCGGTGATCACGGGGTGGTCGCCGAAGGGGTGTCCGCCTATCCGCAAGAGGTCACCGGGCAGATGCTGTTGAACTTTGTCAGTGGCGGGGCGGCGATCAGCGTGCTGGCGCGGCAACTGGGGGCGCAACTGGAAGTGGTGGACCTGGGAACGGTGGCGTCCGGTTTGAACCTGCCGGGGGTGCGCCACCTGAACCTGGGCGCGGGTACGCAAAATTTTGTCCAGGGACCGGCCATGACCCCGGATCAGGGCGAGCAGGCCCTGCAGGCCGGGCGTGACAGCGTGCTGCGGGCCCGTGCCGAGGGCGCCCAGCTGTTTATCGGCGGTGAAATGGGCATTGGCAACACCACGGCTGCCAGCGCCATTGCCTGTGCCTTGCTGGATATCCCGGTGGCCCGGTTGGCCGGTCCGGGCACCGGCCTGAATGCCGCCGGAGTCAGTCACAAGGCTCAAGTGATCGAACGGGCCCTGGCGCGGCATGCCGCCTCCCGTGGCGATGCCCTGCAAACCCTGTTCAACCTGGGCGGGTTTGAAGTGGCGGCGCTGGTGGGCGCCTATCTGGCGTGTGCCCAGGAAGGCATCGCGGTGCTGGTGGATGGTTTTATCTGCAGCGTCGCGGCACTGGTGGCGGTGCGTCTGAATCCGGTCTGTCGTCCCTGGCTGCTGTTTGCCCATCAGGGTGCGGAGCCGGGACACCGGCATGTGTTGCAGACCCTTGAGGCCGAGCCGCTGCTGGACCTGGGCTTGCGTCTGGGGGAGGGCAGCGGTGCGGCGCTGGCGGTGCCATTGCTGCGTCTGGCCTGCGATCTGCACGGGCAGATGGCGACCTTCGCCGAGGCGGCGGTGGCGGATCGCCCGGCATGACCTTGCACCTGGACCTGTTGCGCCACGGGGAAACCGAACTGGGCGGCGGCCTGCGCGGCAGTCTGGATGACGCCCTGACGGAGCGTGGTTGGCAACAGATGCGCGATGGGGTTCAGGGGCGCGGGCCTTGGGACTGGATCGTCAGTTCGCCGTTGCAGCGCTGTTCGCGGTTTGCCGAGCAACTGGCTGCCCGGCTGGAGGTGCCCCTGAGTTTGGCGCCTGATCTGCAGGAGCTGCATTTTGGCGCCTGGGAAGGGCGCAGCGCGGCGGCGCTGATGGACACCGACGCCGAGGACCTGGGGCGTTTCTGGGCCGATCCCTACAGCTTCACACCGCCCCAGGGAGAGCCGGTGGCGGACTTTTCCCGGCGGGTGCTGGGGGCCATTGATGGCCTGTACCAGTCGTGGGCCGGGCAGCGGGTGCTGTTGATCAGTCATGGCGGGGTCATGCGCCTGTTGCTGGCTCGGGCGCGGGGGCTGCCCCGGGAGCAGTTGTTGAGTGTCGAAGTGAGTCATGGCGCGTTGTTCAGCCTGAAAGTCGCCCCGGGACTGCTGAGCGAGGAGGGCTGAGATGCTGCCGTTCTGGATTGCCTTGCAGTTTCTCAGCAGCTTGCCGGTGCGCTTGCCGGGCATGCCGGAACCTCAAGAGCTGGGGCGCTCCCTGTTGTTCTATCCGCTGGTGGGGCTGGTGTTTGGCCTGTTGCTGTGTGGGTGGCATGCGCTGCTTGCGGGAACACCGTTGCTGCTGCATGCAGCGCTGTTGCTGGCTGCCTGGGTCCTGCTCAGCGGCGGCCTGCACCTGGACGGGCTGGCCGACAGCGCCGATGCCTGGCTGGGGGGCTTTGGCGATCGCGAGCGCACCTTGAGCATCATGAAGGACCCGCGCAGCGGACCGATCGCGGTGGTGACTCTGGTGCTGGTGTTGCTGCTCAAGTTCGCCGCGTTGGTGGCGCTGATCGAGCAGCAGCAGGCGTTCGCCTTGTTGCTGGCGCCGCTGATCGGGCGTGCGGCGCTGCTCGGGTTGTTCCTCAGTACGCCCTATGTTCGCGCCGGCGGTCTGGGGCAGGCTCTTGCCGATCACCTGCCGCGGCTAGCGGGGCGGCAAGTGTTGGGGTTGAGCGTGCTCGGTTGTTTGCTGCTGGGCGGCTACAGCGGACTCTGGGCGCTGGTGCTGGCGCTGGTGCTGTTTGTCTGGTTGCGCCAGTTGATGATGCGGCGTTTGGGCGGCACCACCGGAGACACCGCCGGGGCGCTGCTGGAGTTGCTGGAGGTGACCGTGCTGCTGGCGGTGGTGGCATTTTGAGGCAGATCCGGATCTGCCGATTGAGTGGAAAATTCTTGCCTTGAATTAATCGCGGGTATATACACGCACCATGCTTCCCTCTCAATGTTTGTGCACCAATCTGCGTCGTGCCGCGCGTGGCGTCAGCAGGTATTACGACGGCGTCCTCGATGGCTTCGGGATTAACGTCGCCCAGTATTCCTTGCTGAACAATCTGCTGCGTCTCGATCAGCCGAGCATTTCCAGCCTGGCGGAGGCCATGGGCCTGGATCGCAGTACCCTGGGACGTAATGTGCGGGTGCTGGAGGCGGCCGGTCTGGTCCGCTTGCTGGAAGGTGATGATCAGCGCAATCGTCTGGTGCAACTGACCGAGGCGGGGCACGAGCGACTGGCGGCGGCCTTGCCGGCCTGGGAGGCGGCTCAGCAGCGACTGATCGATCGCCTGGGCGCGCAGAAGCGTGAAACCTTGTTGGCCTTGCTGAACGAACTGGCCTGATGCTGCTTCGTTCGATTACAAGCGGGTATATACCCGTAACTGGAGAATAAAAATGTCATCGATGTGGCGCACCAGTGGTTGGGTCCTCCTCGGCAGTGCATTGATCCTGGCGCTGTCCCTGGGCGTGCGGCACGGTTTTGGCCTGTTTCTGCCGCCCATGAGTGCGCAGTTCGGTTGGGGGCGTGAAGTGTTCGCCTTTGCCATTGCCCTGCAGAACCTGATCTGGGGGCTGGCCCAGCCCTTTACCGGAGCCCTGGCCGATCGCTTTGGGGCGGCCAGGGTGGTGTTGATCGGCGGCGTGCTGTACGCGGTCGGGCTGGTGTTCATGGGGCTTTCGGATTCGGCGCTGAGCCTGTCCCTGAGTGCCGGGTTGCTGATTGGCATCGGTTTGTCCGGAACCTCCTTCTCGGTGATTCTCGGGGTGGTCGGTCGTGCCTTGCCGCCGGAAAAACGCAGCATGGGCATGGGGATCGCCAGTGCTGCAGGCTCCTTCGGCCAATTCGCCATGCTCCCGGGAACCCTGGGGCTGATCGGCTGGCTGGGCTGGTCGACGGCATTGCTGGTGCTGGGGCTGCTGGTGGCGCTGATCGTGCCGCTGGTCAGCATGCTCAAGGACAAGCCGCTGCCGGTGCTGGGGTATGAACAGAGCCTGGGCGAGGCCCTGCGTGAAGCCTGTTCTCACTCGGGGTTCTGGTTGCTGGCGTTCGGCTTTTTTGTCTGTGGTTTCCAGGTGGTGTTCATCGGCGTGCACCTGCCGGCCTATCTGGTGGATCAGCATCTACCGGCGACAGTCGGAACCACGGTGCTGGCGCTGATCGGCTTGTTCAACATCTTTGGCACTTACACGGCGGGCTGGTTGGGCGGGCGGATGTCCAAGCCGCGGCTGTTGACCGGTCTGTACCTGCTGCGGGCGGTGGTGATCGGCCTGTTCCTGTGGCTGCCGGTGACCCAGACCAGTGCCTACCTGTTCGGCATGGCCATGGGCTTTCTCTGGCTGTCCACCGTGCCCTTGACCAATGGCACGGTCGCGACCCTGTTCGGGGTCAGGAACCTGTCGATGCTTGGCGGCATCGTCTTTCTGTTCCATCAGCTGGGCTCCTTCCTTGGCGGTTGGCTGGGGGGCGTGGTGTATGACCGTACCGGGAGTTATGACTTGATCTGGCAGGTGGCGATTCTTCTCAGTCTGTTGGCCGCGGCTCTCAATTGGCCGGTGCGCGAGCGGCCGGTAGCGCGCTTGCAGGCGAGTGCAGCATGAAGTCATGGCTGGGTTGGAGCGCCGGCCTGGGCGTTGGCCTTGTGCTGTTGTGGCTGGCCTGGTGGGGGTGGCATCGCGGCGGACTGGCGCTGATGCAGTTGGGCATGGGTGCTTGCTAGGTGGGCGCAGGGGCGAGTAACGTCGGTGTCCGACCACTCTTGAAGGACATTGAACATGGCTAAGCGCTGGTTTGTGGTTCCGGCATTACTCACACTGTTTGCCGGTTCGGCCTGGGCGGCGGATTGTCCAGCGTTGCTGCAGGGATCTGTGCCCAAGTTGCACGCCAAGGAATCCATCGATCTGTGTCAGCGCTTCGCCGGCAAGCCGCTGGTGGTGGTCAATACCGCGAGCTTCTGTGGGTTCGCTCCGCAATTCAAAGGCCTTGAAGTGCTGTATCAGCGTTACAAGGAGCAGGGGCTGGAGGTGGTGGGCGTGCCGTCCAACGACTTCAAGCAGGAGTCCAAGGACGGGGCCGAGACGGCCAAGGTCTGCTACGTCAACTATGGCGTGACCTTCACCATGACCGAGCCACAGAAGGTCCTGGGGATGGATGCGGTGCACCTGTTCAAGGTACTGGCGCAGCAGAGCAGCGCGCCGAAGTGGAATTTCTACAAATACGTGGTGGATCGACAGGGCAATGTGATTGCCAGCTTTTCCAGCCTGACCAAACCGGATAATCCGGAATTCCTGGAGGCGGTGGAGAAGGCGTTGGCGTCGAAGTCTTGAGCTTTTCGTCCCGGTAAATAAAAAAGCCCTGCCTTTTGAAAGGCGGGGCTTTTTTATTCAGCTCTGGAGGCGCAGGCCTCTGAACGATTAGAAGCGGTAGGTTGCACCTACGCCAAAACCGTTTGCGCTGTTTTCGTACTCGGCGTTGTACGTCTGGCCGAGTGCGTTTTTGCGGTTGACGTTGACTTTCTCTTCCTTGAGGTACGAGTAGGCCACGTCGATGGTCAGGTCGTCTGTCGGGCTCCAGCCGGCACCCAGGCTGAAGATGGTCCGGTCGCCGGTAGGGATACGAGGCGAGCGGTCAGTGTTGTTGGTCGGCGCTTGGTCAAAGGTCAGACCGGTACGCAAGATCCACTGTTTGTTCAGCTGATACGAGGTGCCGATGGCGTAAGCCCAGGTGTCGTGCCAGTTCTGCTCTTCCTTGATGGTGCCAAGGTTCAGGATTGGGGCCAGTGCACCGCCGGAGGAGGCAGTCACACCTTCGTTGTTGACGGTGATGTCCTTCAGGCGGCTCCAGCGGGTCCAGGTGGTACCGGCATAGAGCTTCCAGGCATCGTTCAGCTCTTGGGTGACCGAAAGGTCATAGGACTCTGGAGTTTCGATCTTCAGAGAGGCGTCATAGCGATTGCTTTTCAAGAGAAGCGGGTTGGTACCGGCTCCTGGAGTGACTTCGGTATGGCCTTCCAGTTTGTAGTTCACTTTGGAGTGGTAGGTCAGGCCGACACGAGTGGTGTCGGTCGCTTGGACCAGAACCCCGATGTTGTAGCCGTAACCAATGTCGTCGCCTTTGATCTGGACCCGGCCGTCATTAGGCGAGGCAGGAGTGGTCAGCGCCGATTCCAGCACGCCGGAAATCCGGTTGATGGTCGGGCCAAAACCGATGGAGACCTTATCGTTGAAGGCGTAGCTGACCGTTGGCTGGAAGGTTACGACTTTAACTTCGCTCTTACTGCCGAAGTTACGTCCCTGAAAGTTGTTTTCATAATCGGTGACTAGGCCAAACGGAGCATAAACGCCCAGGCCGAATGCCCATTGGTCATCGATTGGTTTGACGTAGAAGCCCATGGGTACGGCGGTGAAGGGCACCATATCGCCCTTGTTGGTGCCTCTGCGGCTGCCGCTGGTGTCCTTGAGGTCGGTGGATGCATCGATAGCAGCCATACCGCCAGTGACTTGCTGGCGTTTGAGGCGGGACATGCCGGCTGGGTTACCAAATACAGTACTTGCGTCATCGGCAGCGGAAGAACGTCCCGCGAAACCCGTACCCATGCCGCTAATGCTTTGTTCGTTAAGAGCAAAGCCGCTGGCAAATAGCTGAGTAGAGGCAAGTGCAACTGCGAGACTGATGGTGGATTTGAGCATGACTTTTTTCATTATTAGAACTCCTGGTGATCACCGAGGCGAAAATTACCAACATTTCGGCTACGGCGCTATAGGCTAAATCAGTAGATTTTCCGGCATTTTGTAGGACAATCCGACCAAAATCGGCTTTTTTCTCTGATTTTGTAAAAGCCGGTATCAGCAGGCGACTTGGCTCAACGGTGAAACACAGGTTTGCCAGGCACAGGCGAAATCTCTCAAACGTCCTTGTGGTTGAAAGGTCTTCCTCCAGATACGGGCCATGCCGAGCAGATCGTCGGCTGCGGGGAGCGGGGTGTGTTGTTGTTCCACCAGCAACCAGGCGATGGCGGTGGCGTAGCGCAGATTGACGGTCAGTTCCAGGTGCGGTCCGGCGAGGAACGCATGCTGGCTGGCCAGTCCTCTCACCAGGCTGGCCCGTTCCGGGTCCAGCGCGAGGTAGTGATCCCAGAGGGCCTGGTGGCGCACTTCAGTGATGCGGTACAGGCCGTGGCCACGGCGATCGTGCAGTGCCGAGCCCAGCGCCGACTGACTGGCGGCAATGCCCAGCAACAAGGCTTCAGCGGTTTTGCTATGACTGCCCAGGTACATCAGCGTCGGGCGAATGACATAGCGGCACAACTCGCTGGCGGCGATACCCATAATGCCCTCGAGGGGTGAAGGTGGCCGGCGAAACCCGAAGGTGCTTGGCAGCAATGAAGGGATCAGGTTTGCCGGAAGCGGCGCGGGCCGCCTGACTTGAAGTGTAGTGTCATATCTATGTTGTAAAGGCCTGTTTTTAAAACATTTCCGAGCTCTTGTTATAAGCCTTATATCTATTGGTGCTTTGGTTGGAGGCGGGCATTGGCGAATCGCAGGCAATAAAAAGCCCCGCGATCAGGCGAGGCTCTTGGGGTTTCAGCGCTTTGGCGTATCAGGCCACCAGGGCCTGGCGTGTACGCTCGATCACGGCCTGCAGCGGTTCGGCGCTGGAGTATTGATCGGGATACAGGCGTTCGCTGTGACGGGCGATGCCGTGTTCGTTGACCAGGGTGAAGCTGAAGCAGCCTTTGCGAGCGGCCATGATCAGGCAGTTCAACGGAGCAAAAGCGTGGGTTAGGGTGCGAATGGCATCCTGAGTCTGGAGTTGAGTGGACATAATTATTAGGTGTTCCTACAAATGACACGGTTAAGAACCGTGCAGCGTTAAAACGTTCCAGTAACGTCGACCACCATTGGTCAGACGAAGAACCCGACTGGAACAAAGCAGCCAGTTGCAGCGCTGTAATAAGGTTGCGCTAGGGGCTGGCAGGTAGGTACTTAGGAGGGCAGGCAACACAACAAGGGCAAAGGTTCTGTGCCCAGGGTGGCGATCCTGATCAATTTGCAGGTTGGTTCGGTCAGAGTAAGTAACTTGGGCACGGCCTTTGATTTCGTTTCAAGGGCGGTGTCAGTTTGAGAATTACCTGGAAACCAGCGAGGTGGTCGGTCCTTGATATTCGACGTTGTTCTCGTTAGGAGAGGTGTCGGTGGGACTTGTTCGACCAGAATTGACTTTCAGCTTGGTACTAACGGGGCGGAGTCTATTGGGTTGAAGGCCGGAATGCAAGTGTGCTAGGAAAAATATTCCCTGGGCAACGACGTCACGGGGTGACGATTGTGTCACCTGCGACACGGCGCGGTGTACGAAAGTGGTGCATTGCTGAGCTTAATGTGCGCAGGGTTGTGCACACTTGTTGCGCCACATGTCACCGGGTTGTCACCTTCCCCGGGGCGGCTCCCATAGCCTGTCTCGAGAATTTAAGTCAATGATAAACATCGTCTTTTTTTACTGGTGAAAAAATCGTCAGTTTGACTGCAAGGCCCGTCTCATGGGGCTTTGGGAGGGTTGTGGAGGGGTTGTCCACTGAGTTATCCACAGCTTCTGTGGATTGTCCCAAGCGCTTGCTCTAGCACGGGCATGCTGGCTCTTTTGGTCTTTACCCGAGCGAAAAAAGGAGTAGAGTGGCGCGCCTTCCGATCTGCCCCCACAGTGCTTTATGAAGTTTCGCTCAGTATCACCCTCTGTTACCGCCACCCCTGCCAGTGTTACCGAGCCCAAGCGCTTTTCCCTGCGGGTTGCCCTATGGCTGCTGGACAGTCCACGCCTGGGGCACAACACCAACGTCAAGTACTTTGCCGGGCGTTTGCTCAAGCAACCTGCGCGTGATGGCGTGGTAGCGGCGCAGAGTCGCCTGGGGCAGTTGATGTGCCGCGAGTGCGGCAACGCTCGGGACCGGCGAATCGGTCACGATCTCTTGCGCCAGGCTGCCCGTGCCGGCGACCGCCGTGCGCAACTTGAGCTGGGTCGCATCGAAGACTGAGCTGTCCAACCTCTGGTGGCTTGGTTAACCTTCATTTCTTATTTCGATGACAGGAATCGCTATGGCTATGGACTTGACCAGCCTGCTGCTCGGCCTGGCGGGTGCGGCGTTGCCGTTACTGATGTTGGCCTGGCAGCTGCAGCGGCGCGCCAGTTCCAGTCAGAGCGAGCTGGCGCTGCTGGAGGAGCGTCTGGCCACTGCCCAGCTGGCCCAGGAAGGCCTGGCTGCGCAGTTGGATGCCTGCCGCGATGAAGTCAGTGATCTGAGTCAGGCCAATGCCCTCAAGCAAGCGGACCTGGCCGCCTTGCGGCGTGAAGTGGAGCTGCTGCAGATCGAGCGCGATAACGCCCGTGACGCGGCCCACGCCTGGAACCTCGAGCGAGCCGCCAAGGAGAACGAACTGCGTCGCCTGGATGCCCAGGCCGCTTCGTTGCACGCCGAACTGCGCGAGCAACAGGAAAGCCACCAGCAGCGCCTGACCGATTTGCAGGGTTCCCGGGACGAACTGCGGGCCCAGTTTGCGGAACTTGCGGGCAAGATTTTCGACGAGCGCGAACAGCGTTTCGCCGAAACCAGCCAGCAGCGTCTCGGGCAGTTGCTGGACCCGCTCAAGGAGCGCATTCAATCGTTCGAGAAACGGGTCGAGGAAAGCTATCAGGCCGAGGCCCGCGAGCGCTTTTCCCTGGCCAAGGAACTGGAGCGCCTGCAGCAACTGAATCTGCGTCTGAGCGATGAGGCCACCAACCTGACTCGCGCCCTCAAGGGCCAGAAGACCCAGGGCAACTGGGGCGAACTGATACTTGAACGGGTCCTTGAGCACGCCGGCCTGGAGAAAGGGCGCGAATACCAGACCCAGGTCAGCCTCAAGGGGCCGGACGGCGAGCGTTTCCAGCCCGACGTGCTGATCATGCTGCCGGGCGACAAGCAGGTGGTGGTGGATTCCAAGGTCAGCCTCACCGCCTATCAGCAGTATGTCGGCAGCGATGACCCGCAGATTGCCCAGGCGGCCCTGAAGCAGCATGTGCTGTCGTTGCGCAATCACGTCAAAGGCCTGTCCGGCAAGGACTACAAGCGCCTTGAAGGGCTGCACAGCCTCGACTTCGTGCTGCTGTTCGTGCCCATTGAGGCGGCCTTTTCCGCGGCCCTGCAGGCCGAGCCCAATCTGTTTCAGGAAGCCTTCGATCGGCACATCGTGATTGTCAGTCCGACCACCTTGCTGGCCACTCTGCGGGTGATCGACAGCCTGTGGAAGCAGGAGCGCCAGAGTCAGAACGCCCGGGAAATCGCCGAGCGCGCAGGTTGGCTGTATGACAAGTTCGTGTTGTTTATCCAGGACCTGGATGAAGTCGGCAATCGCCTGCAGCAGCTGGACAAGGCTTATTCGGCGGCGCGCAACAAGCTTACCGAGGGCCGGGGCAACCTGGTCAGCCGCAGTGAACAGCTCAAGTTGCTGGGCGCCCGTGCCAGCAAGAGCCTGCCGAGCGATTTGCTGGAGCGCGCCATGACTGATGCCGAAGGGCGCGAGCTGGAGTTGCCGGAGTAATCCGCCACAGGCTCAGCCCAGTGGCAGATGCCGGCTCAACAGGGCGCGCAAGGCCGCCGGTTTAACCGGCTTGGCCAGATAATCCAGCCCCGCCGCGTGCACCTGGGCGACCATCTCCGGACGTCCATCGGCACTGATCACCACGCCAGGCACCGGCTCCCCCAACTGAGTGCGTAGCCAGGCCATGACGTCGGTGCCGGTTTCGCCATCGTCCAGGTGGTAGTCCACCAGCGCCAATTGTGGACGGATGCCGTCCTTGAGCAGCGCCGCGCACTCCTCGCGGTTGCGCGCGGTCCAGACCTGACACCCCCAGCGCGTCAACAGGCTATTCATGCCGATCAGAATGCTGTCTTCATTGTCCACGCAGAGCACTTGCCCGCCATTGAGCGACTGCCCGTTGAGCTCGGCGGTCTTGCCCGGGGCAATGGCGCTGCTGCGGGCCAGGGGCACGCTGACACTGAAGACGCTGCCCCGACCGGGCCAGGAACGCACCTGCAGAGGGTGGCCGAGCACCCGGCACAGGCCATCGGCAATCGCCAGGCCCAGGCCCAGGCCTTTTTCGGCGCGGGTCTGGTGACTGTCCAGGCGCTTGAACTCCTCGAAGATCACCTGCTGCTTGTCCTGGGGGATGCCCGGTCCACGGTCCCAGACTTCCAGGCTCAATGAGTCGCCGCGACGGCGTACCCCCAGCAGCACCGGCCCCTTGGCGTAGCGGAAGGCGTTGGTGAGGAAGTTCTGCAGGACCCGGCGCAAGAGCTTGCTGTCGCTGTCGACCCGCAAGCGACTGCCGCGCACCCGGAACTGCAGGTTCTGTTCCTGGGCCAGAGCCTTGAACTCCGCTCCCAGGGTGTCAAACAGCTCGTTGAGCACGAAGGGCTTGCGTTCAGGGGTGATCTTGCCGTTCTCCAGGCGCGAGATGTCCAGCAGGTCGCTGATCAGGTCCTCCGCGGAGCGCAGCGAGCTGTCCAGGTGCTGCACCAGTTGCTGGGCTTCGGGCGAGAGTCCGTCGTCCTGATGGGAGAGGGCGGCGGAGAACAGCCTTGCCGCGTTCAGCGGTTGCATCAGGTCGTGACTGACGGCGGCAAGGAAACGGGTCTTGGACTGGTTGGCGGCTTCCGCCGTGCCCTTGGCTTCGGTCAGGGCGGCGTTGAGCTGGGACAGTTCGTGGGTGCGTTCCGCCACTCGCTGCTCCAGGCCTTCGTTGGCCTCGGTGAGAGCCTGCTCGGCCTCGCGGAAGGGGGTGATGTCGGTGAAGCTCATGACGAAGCCGCCGCCGGGCATCGGATTGCCGATCAACTCGATGACCCGGCCGTTGGGGAACAGGCGCTCGGACGTATGGGCCCGTCCCTGGCGCATCCAGTGCAGGCGCCGGGCGACATGGACTTCCGCTTCCCCCGGGCCGCACAGGCCGCGTTCGGCATTGTGGCGAATGATGTCGGCAATCGGCCGGCCGACGCTGATCAGACCGTCCGGGTAATCGAACAGCTCCAGGTAGCGACGGTTCCAGGCCACCAGTTTCAGCGACTGGTCCACCACGCTGATGCCCTGGGTGATGTTTTCGATCGCCCCTTGCAGCAGGGCACGATTGAACTGCAGCACCTCCGAAGCTTCGTCGGCGATGCGCACCACGTCTTCGAGCTGCATCTCCCGGCCTTCGATGGCGGCCTTGACCACGGCACGGGTCGAGGAGGCGCCAAGAACACCGGCGAGCAGGCGTTCGGTGTGGGCGATCCATTCGCCGTCGGCGTTTTGATTCGGGTTGAAGCCTTTGCCCTGGCGATAGGCGAAGCGAATGAAGCTCTGGCGGGCGCGTTCCTCGCCGACGAAACGCGCGGCGAGCTTCAGCAGGTCATCGATCTGCACCGCCAGCATGGAGCGCGAGCTGAGGCGGCCGCTGATTTCCTGGCCGATGAAGCGTCCGGCCTGCCAGTGCTCGGAAACCCGGGTGCGGGACAGCACCGAGACCCAGGCGAACAGGGTGAAGTTGCCGGCCAGGGACAGCACCACGCCCTGGGTCAGGGGCGTGATCGGCAGGTTCAGCGGGTTGCCGTGCAGCCAGGCCAGACCGGGGAAACTGCTCAGGGACCAGCCCAGGCTGTGGGCGGCGATGGGCAGGATCAGGGTGTAGAACCAGATGAAGGTGCCGGCGGCGAGCCCGGCAAACACCCCGCGACGGTTGGCCTGCTTCCAGTACAGCGCGCCGAGCATGGCCGGCGCCAGTTGGGTCACCGCGGCAAAGGCGATCTGGCCAATGGTCGCCAGGCTTGCGGTGGAGCCCAGCAGGCGATAGCTGACATAGGCCAGCAGCAGGATGACCACGATGCTGACCCGGCGGACCGAGAGCATCCAGTGGCGGAACACTTCAAAGGGCCGCTCGGCATTCTTGTGGCGCAGCAGCCAGGGCAGCAGCATGTCGTTGGACACCATGGTCGACAGCGCCACGCTGGCCACGATCACCATGCCGGTGGCGGCCGAAGCGCCGCCGATGAACGCCAGCAGGGCCAGGGACGGATGGGCCTGGGCCAGGGGCAGGCTGATGACGAACGAGTCCGGCAGCACGCTGCTGGGCAGGAGCATCTGTCCGGCCAGGGCAATGGGCACCACAAACAGCGCCGCCAGGGCCAAATAGGCCGGGAACACCCATTTGGCCAGGCGCAGGTCCTGGGGTTCGATGTTCTCCACCACAGTGACGTGGAACTGCCGTGGCAGGCAGATGATCGCCATCATCGCCACCCCGGTCTGGACCACCATCGATGGCCAGTTGATGGTTTCCTTCCAGTATTGCTCCAGGCGCGGCGCCAGCATGGCCTGGTTGAACAGGTCGTCGAAACCGTCATACAGGCCGAAGGTGACGAAGGCGCCCACGGCGAGAAAGGCGAACAGCTTGACCAGTGACTCGAAGGCAATCGCCAGCACCATGCCGCGGTGGTGCTCGGTGGCATCCAGGTTGCGGGTGCCGAAGACGATGGTGAACAGCGCCAGGATCAGCGACACGATCAGCGCCGTGTCCTGGGCCCGGGTGCCCATGGCATCGGCCCCGGCGCCGATCAGCAGGTTGACTCCGAGGACGATGCCCTTGAGCTGCAGGGCGATGTAGGGCAGCACGCCCACCAGGCAGATCAAGGCCACCACCACCGCCAGGGATTGGGATTTGCCGTAGCGCGCGGCAATGAAGTCGGCAATCGAGGTGATGTTCTCCTGCTTGCTGATCATCACCATCTTCTGCAGCACCCAGGGCGCCAGTACCAGCAGCAGGATCGGGCCCAGGTAGATCGGCAGGAAGGCCCAGAGCTGCTCGGCGGCCTGGCCGACCGCGCCGAAGAAGGTCCAGCTGGTGCAGTAGACGGCCAGCGACAGGCTGTATACCCAGGCCCTGACCCGTGGCGGCAGGGGCGTGCTGCGCCGATCACCGTAGAAAGCGATGGCGAACATGATGGCCATATAGGCCAGGGCAACGGCGGCGATCAGCCCGCTGGACAACGACATGGAAACTCCGGAGCAAAGACACCGGGCACCTCAGCCCGGCCAGACAGTCTGGCACGATGTGTCGTTGGCGTCAGTGTCGACCAAGGTATCAGCGCGGTCTGATGTCGCAGGGCCGCGCCGCCGTATCCGCAGGCTAGGGCAGGAGGGCCAGCTCGATCAGGGCGTGCAGTTCCGGCACCGACAGCGGGGTGGCGGAGAACAGGATGCGGAACACCGTCGGGGCCACGATCAGGTTCAGCAGGCGGTCGATGTTCGGCAGGCGTTCTTCACTGTCCCGATAGCGTTCGAGGATGGTCTGCAGTTGAGCGCTGAGGATCGTCACGCAATAGCCTGGCGTGGCGCTGCTCTGCACGTCGCGCATCATGTTGCGCCCGGGTTCCGAGCTCATTTCATCCAGGTACTGCTCGGCCCAGGCGCGCAGGTCGCCTCGCAGGCTGCCGGTGTTCGCCGGTTCGCTGTCCGGACGCATGCGCGCCAGGGCGACATCGGCCAGCAGCGCCGAGAGGTCGCCCCAGCGCCGATAGATGGTCGACGGGGTGACACCGGCGCGAGTGGCAATCTGTGGCACGGTCAGGGTCGAACGCTCCTGTTCTTCAAGGAGTTCGCGAACTGCCGTATGGATCGATTCCTGAACCCGGGCGCTGCGGCCGCCGGGGCGTAAAGCTTCTTTAATGGCCATGGGGTCGAACCTTAACACAAAGAATTTGCTTTAAGCCCTGGCCGGTAGCACACTGCGCAAAAGCAAAATATTAGCTTTAGTGGAGCGTGCTCATGTCCGGTGCAATCAATGCTTGTGGGGCCAGCCGTCGCAGTCTGGTGTTTCTGGCCCTTACCCTGCTGAGTTTCCTGGCGGCGTCCAGCGTGCCGACACCGCTGTATCACCTGTATCAGGAGTCCCTGCATTTTTCTCCGGCGGTGTTGACCCTGGTGTTCGGGGTTTATGCCCTGAGCCTGTTGGCAGCGTTGTTGACCGTGGGTTCGCTGTCGGACTACCTGGGACGGCGGCCGGTGATTTTTGTCGCCCTGCTGCTCAATTGCCTGGCGATGCTGCTGTTCATCAATGAAAGCGGGGTGCAATGGTTGATTGCCGCGCGCGTGATGCAGGGCTTTGCCACCGGCATGGCCACCAGTGTGCTCGGCGCCGCGCTGCTGGATGTCGATCGTCGCCAGGGCCCGCTGGTCAACAGTGTGGCGCCCCTGCTGGGCATGGCCTGCGGCGCGATGGGGGCCAGCCTGCTGGTGGAGTTCGCACCCCTGCCGCTGCAGCTCAGTTACTGGCTGCTGTTGGGGGTGTTCGGCGTTCAGGCCCTGTATGTCTGGCGCTTGCCGGAAAGTGTCAGCGCGCAACCCGGCGCCTGGGCCTCGCTGCGCCCGAGGCTGCATGTGCCGCCGCAAGCACGTCGGGCTTTATGGCTGGCGTTGCCGGTGGATGTGGCGGTGTGGGCGGTGGGCGGTTTCTATCTGTCCCTGGCGCCATCGCTGGTTCGCGCCGCCACCGGCTCCACTTCGAACCTGATCGGCGGTGCCATGGTGGCAGTCCTGACCCTCAGTGGTGCGGCGATGATCTTTTCCTTGCGCCAGCGTCCGGCCGACAAGGTCCTGCGCTTGGGGGCCGGGTTGCTGGCGCTGGGGGTGATGCTGCTGCTCGGGGCCGTGCACAGTGCCAGCCTGACAGTGTTTTTTGTCGGCACCCTGGTGCTGGGCGGCGGCTTTGGTGCCGGTTTTCTCGGCGCGTTGCGCAGCGTGGTGCCGCTGGCCTTGCCCCATGAGCGCGCGGGCCTGATGTCGGCGTTTTATGTCTTGAGTTACCTGGCGTTCTGCCTGCCGGCCTTGCTGGCGGGAAACTTGACCCGTCGCTTCGGCCTGATTGCTACCACCGATGGTTACGGTGCGCTGCTGATCCTGTTGTCCCTCGGCGCGCTTCTGGTGCTGGTGCGTCGTCCCCTGCAGCCCTGTGCGGCGCCGGGAGCCTGAGCAAATGCTCGATTGCCCGGCAGTAGGCTTGATGGTCCATGGGCCGGTTTGCCCTGGGGGGCTGAGTGCAGGTGCGTCGGTTGGCGAAAGGGTCGTCCACGTTCACTATGGGCGCCTGTTCCCTGTTCCCTGTTCCCTGTTCCCTGTTGCCATGGAGTGCCTTATGTCCCCTGAGCCTGATCATCGGTTGTTCGACCGGCTGGCGCATCGCTGGTGTTTCACCTTACCGGTAACGGTCCGCCGCGCGGGTCGCTCAGCGTCCTGGATGCCAGGGAGGTCGGCATGAAGGTCATTCGCAGCGCAGACTTTACCGGCGAGCGGGCCTGGGCGGCCCTGGACATCGCCAACATGAACGGCATCACCACGCGCCTGCACTGGACTGACCAGCCCTACCGCTGGCACGTCAATGACGGTGAGGAGGTATTCGTGGTGCTGGGTGGCCAGGTGCAGATGCGTTATCGCCTTGAAGGGCTGGAGCAGTCAGTGCTGCTGGAGGTGGGCGACATTTTTTATGCCGACCTGGGGACCGAACATGTGGCTCATCCTCTGGGTGTTGCCAGGGTGTTGGTGATCGAATCCGCGGGTAGCGTCTAGTTATATATCTGTAAAATAGATAACAGATAGAGAAATTACCCGTTATATAGATATTCGATTCGGTTCTACTATGGGCTCCACCTCATCAGAGGACAGGAGACACGCCATGCCATGCACCCACAGCATCAAAACCGGCCGCCGGCCCTTGAGTCATCTGCAACACCCGCGCGAAGCCATTCGTCAGTTCACTCCCAACTGGTTCGCCGCCACCATGGGCACCGGAGTTCTGGCCCTGGCGCTGGCCCAATGGCCGGCCCCGGTGCCGGGCCTGCATCAGGTGGCCGAAGGCTTCTGGTGGTTGACCATCGTCCTGTTCTTGCTCTTTACCGCGATGTACACCGCGCGCTGGGTGCTGTTCTTCGATGAGGCGCGGCGGATCTTTGCTCACTCAACGGTATCGATGTTTTTCGGCACCATTCCCATGGGGCTGGCAACCCTCATCAATGGCTTGCTGCTGTTCGGCATTCCACGCTGGGGTGAGGCGGCGGTGCATCTGGCGCAAGTGTTGTGGTGGCTGGATGTGGCCATGTCCCTGGCTTGCGGGGTGTTGATCCCCTACATGATGTTCACTCGGCAGGAGCACAGCATCGATCAGATGACCGCCGTCTGGTTGCTGCCGGTGGTGGCGGCCGAAGTGGCAGCGGCCAGCGGTGGCTTGCTGGCGCCGCACCTGGCGGATGCCCATGCCCAGTGGGTGGTGCTCAGTACCAGTTACGTGTTGTGGGCTTTCTCGCTGCCGGTGGCCTTCAGCATCCTGACCATCCTGCTACTGCGCATGGCCTTGCACAAATTGCCCCACGAAAGCATGGCCGCCTCCAGCTGGCTGGCCCTGGGGCCGATCGGCACCGGCGCGTTGGGCATGCTGGTGCTGGGCGGCGACGCGCCGGCGATCTTTGCTGCCAATGGCCTGCCCGGCGTCGGTGAGATTGCCGCCGGCCTGGGGTTGGTGGCGGGCCTGACCCTTTGGGGTTTTGGCCTGTGGTGGATGTTGATGGCCGTGCTGATCACCCGCCGTTACCTGCGTGAGGGCATTCCCTTCAACCTCGGCTGGTGGGGCTTTACCTTCCCGCTGGGGGTGTATTCGCTGGCGACCCTAAAGCTGGGCAGCACCTTGCACCTGGGCTTCTTCAGTCTGTTTGGCGCGGTGCTGGTGGCGGCATTGGCGGTGATGTGGCTGATCGTGGCCAAGCGCACGCTGCAGGGCGCCTATAAGGGAGAGTTGTTTGTTTCGCCGTGCATTGCGGGCTTGGGGAAATAATCGCCAAAGATAGGTAAGGTTGTGGCCTGGATCGATATTCGACATTCCAATAACAGTATCCACGCCACTCAGGGACATGGACGATGAGTCACCCTTCGCAGTTCACCTTGCTCCGCAAGCGGCGGTTCCTGCCGTTTTTCATCACGCAATCCCTCGGCGCGTTCAACGACAACATCTTCAAGCAGTCGTTGATTCTGGCCATTCTCTACAAGCTGAGCATCGAGGGGGATCGCTCGATCTGGGTCAACCTCTGTGCCTTGCTGTTCATCCTGCCGTTCTTTCTGTTTTCTGCCCTGGCCGGGCAGTTTGGCGAGAAGTTCGCCAAGGATGCGTTGATCCGCCTGATCAAGCTGGGGGAGATCGCGATCATGGTGGTGGGGGCGGTGGGTTTCGCCTTCGATCACCTGTCGCTGATGCTGGTGGCGCTGTTCGCCATGGGGACTCACTCGGCGCTGTTCGGGCCGGTGAAGTACTCGATCCTGCCCCAGGCCCTGCACGAAGAGGAACTGGTTGGCGGCAACGGCCTGGTGGAAATGGGCACATTTCTGGCGATCCTGGCAGGCACCATTGGCGCCGGGATCATGATGTCCTCGGCGCATTACGCGCCGATTGTCTCCAGCGCCATGATCGGTGTCGCGGTGCTGGGCTACCTGGCCAGCCGGGCCATTCCCCGGGCGGCCGCTGCGACCCCGGACATGCGCTTGAACTGGAACATCTTCAGCCAGTCCTGGGCCACCTTGCGCCTGGGCCTGGGGCAGACTCCGGCTGTGTCGCGCTCCATTGTCGGCAATTCCTGGTTCTGGTTTGTCGGGGCGATCTATCTGACCCAGATTCCGGCCTATGCCAAGGAGTGGATGCACGGTGACGAGACGGTGGTGACCCTGATTCTCACCGTGTTCTCGGTGGGTATCGCGGTGGGTTCGATGCTGTGCGAGAAGCTCTCGGGGCGCAAGGTCGAGATCGGCCTGGTGCCGTTCGGCTCATTTGGCCTGACGGTGTTCGGTCTGTTGCTGTGGTGGCATTCCGGCGGAATTCCGCAGAGCGCCAGCGGACATGGCTGGCTCGAAATCCTGGGCTTTGCCCACGCCTGGTGGGTGCTGTTCGACGTGCTGGGCCTGGGGGTCTTCGGTGGCTTCTATATAGTGCCGCTGTATGCGCTGATCCAGTCACGCACTCCGGAGAACGAACGGGCTCGGGTGATCGCCGCCAACAACATTCTCAATGCGTTGTTCATGGTGGTTTCGGCGCTGGTTTCCATCGTCATGCTGAGCATGGTCGAGCTGACCATTCCTCATCTGTTCCTGGTGGTGTCGCTGCTCAATATCGCGGTCAACGTCTACATCTTCAAAGTGGTGCCGGAATTCAGCATGCGCTTCATGATCTGGCTGCTCAGCCATTCCATGTACCGTGTCGAGCATCGCAACCTGGAGCAGATCCCCGATGAAGGGGCGGCGTTGCTGGTGTGCAACCACGTGTCGTTCGTCGATGCCTTGTTGATTGGCGGCGCTGTACGTCGGCCGATTCGCTTCGTGATGTATTACAAGATCTACAACCTGCCCGTGCTGAACTTTATCTTCCGCACCGCCGGGACCATTCCTATCGCTGCACGGCATGAGGACCTGGAGATCTACGAAAAGGCCTTCAAGCGGATTGCCCAGTACCTGCGCGATGGTGAACTGGTGTGCATTTTCCCCGAGGGCAAGCTGACGGCCGATGGCGAGATCAATGAGTTCAAGGGCGGGCTGACGCGGATTCTCGAAGAAACCCCGGTGCCGGTGATTCCCATGGCCCTGCAAGGCTTGTGGGGCAGTTTCTTCAGCCGCGATCCGAGCAAGGGCTTCTTTCATCGCATCTGGTCGCGAGTGACCCTGGTGGCCGGGCCGGCAGTGGCGGTGGAAACGGCGGAGCCGGCGTACTTGCAGACCCTGGTGGCGCAGTTGCGCGGCCCGCGGCGCTAGTTTCTGCCGGATACAAAAACGCCCGCAATGCTGCGGGCGTTTTCATGTCTGCGGGGTGGCGGTCAGCTGGCGCTGACTTTCAAGCCCACCAGGCCGGCGATGATCAGCGCCACGCTGGCCAGGCGTACCAGGGCCATGGATTCGCCGAACAGGATGATCCCGGCGATAACCGTGCCGATGGCACCCACTCCGGTCCAGATGGCGTAGGCGGTGCCCAGGGGCAGCTCCTTCATGGCCAGGCCGAGCAGGCCCAGGCTGATGGCCATGGCGAGGATGGTCAGGGCGGTGGGCAACGGACGGCTGAAACCGTCGGTGTACTTCAGGCCGACGGCCCAGCCTACTTCGAATAAACCGGCAAACAACAAAATGATCCAGGACATGCTGACCTCATCGGTGGATGGGGTCGTCCCCAGAATGAATCACTCGATCGAGTGGCGAGGTCGTCCTCGCGTTGCGCAGTATACTGCCCAGTTTTGTTTGGGCGATCAGTTTTTCCGCTCAGTCGCTGAGCTGTTTTGTTTCCAGTTTTTGCTCGCTTTCGTCATTCATGCGGCGGAAGTAGGTAGAGAGCAGCGCCCCGGAAATATTGTGCCAGACGCTGAACAAGGCGCTGGGCACCGCCGCCAGGGGCGAAAAATGGGCGCTGGCCAGGGCTGCCCCCAGGCCGGAGTTCTGCATGCCGACCTCCAGCGCCAGGGATTTGCGCTGGGCCAGGGGCAGTTTGAAGACCCGGCCGGTGAAGTAGCCCAGCACGTAGCCGAAGCTGTTGTGCAGCATCACCACGGCCATGATCAGCAGTCCGGATTCGGCGATTTTCGCTTGGCTGGCCGCCACCACGGCGGTGACGATGATGACGATGCTGACCACCGACACCAGCGGCAACACCTCCACCGCGTGCTGCACCCGCTGGCCCAACAGGCGTTGGGCCAGCACGCCGAGCACGATCGGCAGCAGCACCACCTGCAGGATCGACCAGAACAGCTCCATGAACGACACCGGTAGCCAGGCCGAGGCCAGCAACCAGATCAGCGCCGGGGTCAGCAGCGGGGCGAGCAGGGTGGTCACCGCGGCAATCGCTACCGACAGCGCCAGGTCGCCCCGGGCCAGCCAGGTCATGACGTTGGAGGAGGTGCCGCTTGGGCAGCAGCCGACGAGAATCACTCCGACGGCGATTTCCGGCGGCAGGTGAAATGCCTGGCAAAGCACCCAGGCCACGCCCGGCATGATCACGAAATGCGCCACGACTCCCAGGGCCACCCGCCAGGGATGACGCGCCACTTCGGCGAAGTCTTCGAGTTTCAGGGTCAGGCCCATGCCGAACATCACCAGGCCCAGTAGCGGCACGATGGCGCCCTTGAGGCCGATGAACCAGCCGGGTTGGAAGAATGCCAGGACGGCGAAGATCAGTACCCAGTAAGCGAAGGTGTTGCCGACAAAGCGGCTGAGTGCAGCCAGTGCGCGCATGACCTGTTCCTTGTTATGTGAAAACGCCACCGAAGGCGGTGGCGTCTGGTACGGAGCGGCTATCCGGACAAGGCGTCAGATGCCTTGCGGAATCTCCTCGCCGCCCAGGGCTTCGAACAGCGCCGGCAGGAAGTCGCCGAAGGTCAGCATCATCAGGGTGAAGCTGGCGTCCTGCTGGCCGAGGGCTTCATCGCCACCGTCCTGTTCCGCCTGGTCCTGCAGCAGGTCTTCGAACTTCAGGCGTTTGACCACCATCTTGTCGTCGAGCATGAAGGACAGCTTGTCCTGCCAGGCCAGGGACAGTTGAGTGACCACCTTGCCGGTGCTCAGGTGCAGCTGGATTTCCTCGCCGGTCAGGTCCTGGCGCTTGCAACGCACAATGCCGCCGTCCTCGTGGGTGTCGCGCAGCTCGCATTCGTCGAGCACGAAGAAGTCGTCGGCGGCTTTCTGTGTCTTGACCCAGTCGGTCATGATTGCGCTCGGGGCGATCTTCACGGTCAGCGGACGTACTGGCAGGGTGCCGAGGACTTCACGCAGGGTGGAGAGCAGGTCTTCGGCGCGCTTCGGACTGGCCGAGTTGACCAGGATCAGACCCTGTTTCGGGGCGATGGCGGCGAAAGTCGAAGAGCGACGGATAAAGGCACGGGGCAGGAACGCCTGGATGATTTCATCCTTGATCTGGTCGCGCTCCTTCTTGTAGACCTTGCGCATCTGTTCGGCTTCGATCTCTTCGACCTTTTCCTTCACCGCGTCGCGCACCACGCTGCCAGGCAGGATGCGTTCTTCCTTGCGCGCGGCCACCAGCATGAAGTCCTGGCTGACGTGAACCAGCGGGGCATCTTCACCTTTGCCGAAAGGGGCGACGAAACCGTAAGTGGTCAACTCCTGGCTTGCACAGGGGCGCGCCAGTTTGGTCGCCAGTGCAGTTTCCAGCGCCTCAGCATCAAAAGGCAGATCTTGGGTCAGGCGATAGATCAGCAGGTTTTTGAACCACATGGGGTGAATCTCTCCTTTATACAAAGGAGGGCATTATTCTCTTCGCTGCTGCTCAGGCCAACCCTTCGCTAAGCCTTTGGAAGGCCTGAAAAAATTATTATAAAAAGTGCTTGCCAGAGTACGGACTGCTCCGTAGAATGCGCGCCACACCGAACGTGAAGGGTGATTAGCTCAGCTGGGAGAGCGTCTGCCTTACAAGCAGAATGTCGGCGGTTCGATCCCGTCATCACCCACCATTCGCATTCAGTGTTACGCGCAGCGGTAGTTCAGTCGGTTAGAATACCGGCCTGTCACGCCGGGGGTCGCGGGTTCGAGTCCCGTCCGCTGCGCCATATTCGGTAACCTGGAACACTGAACGCCAGGTCACCACAGAAAGCCCGCTAACGCGGGCTTTTTGCTGTAAAGAGTTGGCGGGTAGTGCGGCAAATCATGGAAATTCAGATTTTTTTGATAAATTTATCAATTAAATCAACACTTTAAGAATTTCTGTGGCATAATGCGCCCCGCAACGAAGGTAAAGGGTGATTAGCTCAGCTGGGAGAGCGTCTGCCTTACAAGCAGAATGTCGGCGGTTCGATCCCGTCATCACCCACCACTTACTTTCAACGCTACGCGCAGCGGTAGTTCAGTCGGTTAGAATACCGGCCTGTCACGCCGGGGGTCGCGGGTTCGAGTCCCGTCCGCTGCGCCATATTCGGTAACTTGGAACACTGAACGCCAAGTCACCACAGAAAGCCCGCTAACGCGGGCTTTTTGCTGTCTGGGATTTGGTTTGGTGCAGATCCTGTGCGAAAAAAAAGCGGCCCAAGGGCCGCTTTTCTCGTTTATGGCTTACTGCTCGGCGTTTCGGCTATGCCGATAGTCGCTGACCGCTTCGTACACCGCCTTGCGCAAGCGGTTGATACCGCCAATGGGGCGATGGGCTTCGATGCCGAACCAGGGGTTGAAGGATTGGTTGTCGCAGGCCAGGTTCTGCGCCGGGGTGTCGAAGTCCTGGGCTGGAATGGTCAAGCGGGCCACGGTTTCAAAGGGGGCGTCGCTTTCCTTCCATTCGATGCTGGTGTCTTCGATCGGCATGAACCGGCTCGGGTTCTGACGCTGGATCTGCAGGACGAAGCAGGCCGGAACCCGATCGGTGGAAAGTTGCTGGGTCAGGGCGCTGCGCAGGAAGTTGGGCAGGTCCTGATTCTGCGCCGGCAGGCTGTAGGCCGGGCAACTGTCAGGGTCCGGCATGACCCGGAACTTGGCGTTGGCATCGCCGAACTTGTAGGGCGAAACCGAGAAGTAAGTGCTCTGGGTCGGGCTGGCCGGTGCCGGTGACAGCGTGGCCAGGGCAATGAACAGGTGGCGGATCTGCCAACGGCGAGGATCCCAGCCAGGAAAGAAGGCACCGACTTTCTTGCCGTCCGCCTGCGCCGCGATGTTTTGCTGATACTCGGCCACATCGCTGACGAAGAAGTTCGGATGGTTGAACATCACGAAGTCCTGCTCGCGTCGCCCCGACTCCGCAGGGATCAACTGTTGACCTGGCACCTCCAACAGTTTGATTGCCATGCCGCGGGCGTCGCGAATGCTGTCGAACTGCGGATAGGCATTGCCATTGGACAAGCGCACCGTTGCTTGCCAGGTCTGGCCAGGATTGGCGAACACGCCCTGGCGCAGCTCCGGACTCAGGTCCTTGAGGACCTGGACCTCGGCTTTTACGCAGCCATGGGCCTTGGCATGGGCATCGCGCAGGTAGCGGGTGCCCTCGCGGTGCTGGTCGACGATGCGCACGGCAGTCTGGATGATGTCCTGGGTGCGCGCGGCCTCATCGGCGGGAATCTGCTCTTGTACCGCCACCGGACCGCGGTGCTGCCAGGCGAACCAGGCGCTGGACAGCGCCCAGGCCAGGAGGCCGATGACCAGCAGCAGTAGCAGCGTCCTGCCCAGCAATGCGCCAAGGCGCAGCCACAGCCTGGCCAGCAGCGACGGTCGTTTTCTTGCGAGATCGAGTTTCATGGCAGTTGTGACTCCAGCGGTCCGCCCAGCACTTTCAGGTATTCCAGCAATGCCCAGCGCTCCTCCGGCTGCAGCAGCGGGCCGATAACCCCGTTGCCTCGCTGGCCGGCGCGGAACTCGTGACCGCTGTTGTGGTTGCCGCTGATGCGGGTGTCGAATTCAAAACCGTTCTTGAAGGCTTCCGGACGATAGCCCAGGTGTTTGGGGTCGTACTCGAAGGTGCCGCGATAGAAGGTCGTCGAGCGCTCCGATTGCGGAGACAGCAGTTGATACAGGTTGGGCACCGAGCCGTTGTGCAGGTAGGGCGGGGTTGCCCAGACCCCGGCCAGCGGGCGGGCCTTGTAGGCGCGCAGCTCGCGTACCCCGATTGGCAGGCCGTAGCCGTCCAGTCGTGGGCGCTCCTCGGGGCTGACCTTGGCGTCACGGTAGGCGCGTTCTTCAACGAAAGCGGTGATGTAGGCCAGGCCCTTGGCCGCCGAGAGTTGACGCAGGTCCAGCGGTTCGGTGGGCGTCGGGTGCAGCTCGACATTGGATTTTGCCAGCTCGGCGGTATCCCACTGCAGGGCGCTGAGGTCATAGCGCAGGTCGGCGATATTGCTGGCGGAGTTCGGGTCGGTGCCAATCACGGAAACCGGGAGCATTTTCAGCTGTTGAACCGGTCGGCCGTTGGACTCGCTCACCGACGGCTGATGGCAGCCAGCGCAATGCTGGGCGAACAGCTCACGACCCTTGGCCGCCAGGGGCTTGTCGACGGCGCCCAGCAGTGTTTCCGGCCAGGCAGGGGGCTTGAGGCGCTGCAAGGTTTCTTCGATGAGGTTGAGGTCACGAACCCGCACGCTGGATGGATAGCGTGATTCGCCAGTGAGCGGCTGGCCGTTGGCGTCGAACAGGTTCAGGGTCGCGCCGACGCCTAGGGCTTCGCCGATATTGCGCGCCATGGGTTGCTGCGCCGAGCCGTTCCACTGTACCCAGTCGAATGTCCAGATATCCCACAGTTGCGGGTAGTCCACGGGGGCGTTGGCGATGCGGTAGTTCTCTGGGGAAATCGCGTCGCCGAAACTGGCGTTGGCGATGCGCCCGAATGCGTCGGTACGGCCCGGCCCTTCCTCGGTGGGATAAAGGCCGCGGTGGGTATCGTTCCAGGCCACTTGCAGGAAGTTGTCCAGTGAGCGCTTGAAGTCTTTGCGCAGTTGCGGGTGCTGCGCCTCATAGTTGTCGCCCAGGACTTTGCGAGCGAAACGCTCGAACTTCCAGGGGTTGTAGTAGGTGGCGGTAAGGCTGGCCACCAGCGCCTGGCCGAAGCTGCCGCCGCGCAGGGTCGGCACGCTTGAAGGCAGTACGTGTTGCGCCGAGCCTCCGTCGATCCGCAGGGCCTGATGGTTGAAGCGCAGTTCGCCGGTGTGACAGGCCGCGCAGGTGATGTCCAGGTATTGTTCCGGGCTGCCGGGGTTTTGGTGGCGCGCGAAGCCTACCGGAAGGTTGCCGGGATTCTGCGCTGTGGCTTTCTGTCCGGGCTCCACCAGAAAGCCGAAGCGTGCCAGGTACTCGGGAGCGGCAAAGGACTGTTCGGAGAAGGGCAGTTCCAGGGCAACAAACCATTCATAGCGCAGGCCTTTGACCTGGGTGCCTTGGGGGGTGAAATAGTAGGTCTGGCGGTCTGCTGCATCCCATTGATCCAGGTAGTGCACCTGTTCGACGGGGACATATTCAGCCAGCTTGGGGTTGGCGATGTAGTACAGGACCACGGCCAGGACTGTGCCGATCAGTACGGCGATTATCAGTAATACACGGTAGATGAGGCGCAAGATGTACGTCCTTGTCGAATTTGCCTTCCTTATGCCTGAGCGTCATTGACGCGGCAAGTAGCTATTACTTGCGCTATGGTTATTCGCGCTCGTTCCAGCGCCTCATTCAGCCGCCTGGGCGGGGCGTTCTCCACAGCACAAAAACGTGTTTAAAGACGTGAACTTATCGGACATTTACTACTCTTACGCCGGTAGCCATTGGTCGTGGTCGCCTGATAAGCTCGCGGCTTTATTCGATTGCCCTTTAGGCGCATGAACAAGGAAATAGCATGAAACAGCATCGGTTGGCGGCGGCGGTGGCCCTGGTTAGCCTGGTACTTGCGGGTTGTGATTCGCAGACCAGCGTAGAGCTGAAAACCCCGGCGCAAAAAGCTTCCTACGGTATCGGCCTGAACATGGGCAAGAGCCTGGCTCAGGAAGGCATGGATGACCTGGATTCCAAAGCCGTAGCCCAGGGCATCGAAGATGCCGTCGGCAAGAAAGAACAGAAGCTGAAAGACGAAGAACTGGTCGAAGCCTTTGCCGCGCTGCAAAAGCGTGCTGAAGAGCGTATGGCCAAGATGAGCGAAGAGTCGGCGGCTGCCGGCAAGAAATTCCTCGAAGAAAACGGCAAGAAGGCCGGCGTGACCACCACCGCTTCCGGCCTGCAGTACGAAGTGTTGAAGAAGGCCGATGGCGCTCAGCCAAAGCCGACTGACGTGGTCACCGTTCACTACACCGGTACCCTGACCAACGGCACCGTGTTCGACAGCTCGGTTGAGCGTGGCAGCCCGATCGATCTGCCGGTCAGCGGCGTGATCCCTGGTTGGGTTGAAGGCCTGCAACTGATGCACGTAGGTGAGAAGTACAAGTTGTACATCCCGAGCGATCTGGCTTATGGCGCGCAGAGCCCAAGCCCGTCGATCCCGGCCAACTCGGTGCTGGTATTCGAGTTGGAACTGCTGGGGATCAAGGATCCAGCCAAGCAGGACGCCGCCAAGTAACCTGTCTTTGCGCCTGAAGCAACGCCCCGTTTTACGGGGCGTTGTCGTTTCTGCAAGGCTCATCTGGCAATTAATCCGAACCTGCGGCCTCGCCGGTGGTCAGAACGGGTTGTCAGCTGCGGGTAGTCGTTGAGGGCTGCCAAGTCAATGAAATTATGGGTTTTTTTATGTGAGTAAAAAACGCCCGATCTGAGCTCAGCCCTTGTGAGACGGGGCTTTCAGCCGTGAAAAATAGCTCTGTTCACAAGGTTATCCACAATTTGTGTGGATAACATTTCAGTGGGAGTGATGATGAAAACACCCTGGAACTTTGCTCGCTTCCTGCCTTTGGCGGGCCGGTTGCTGAGCCGCGGTCGTTTGCCGACGCTATTGTTCGCTGTCGCCAGCAAGGGGGCGATTCAGGGAGGGCGCTTGGGCAAGGTCAAAGAGGACCTGCGCCTGCTCCAGGCGTTATGCCTGGCTTACTGGCGAGGCGAATATCGGGCAATCAGTGCCAAGTCCTTGTTGTCGGTGGTGGCGGGGCTGATGTATTTCCTCAGTCCGGTGGACGCGATTCCCGATTTCATCCCGGTGTTCGGCATGCTCGACGACATTGCCGTGCTGGCCTGGCTGATGAAGACCCTGGATGACGAGCTCAGCGCCTTCCGCGCCTGGCGTGGCCGGCAGCGGCCGGAAAAGCTGGCGGTAGTCGAACGTCTGCCGGATACACCGGAACAGCTGCGGTTGGAGGGGCCACGGCAAAATTGAGTCGATTGACTCGCAGGTTCAACAATCATGCTCCCCGCGACCGCAGCCGCTGTTAGGATTACACTTCAAAGGAAAAGTCCGACTCGATAAGTGTCGTTGTCCTACGGGGTAGTAATGGATATTCAGATTATTGAACGCGATGGCGAGCCCGAATACGCGGTTCTGCCGTGGGCTCAGTATCAAGCTTTATTGACAGCCGCAGGCCTCACCGAACCACTATCGCATGCTGGCGCTACGTCTCAGGCAGCGCCACCGGCCCAGAGTCTTCCGGGCCTGGATCAATTACGCAATCTGCGCGAAGGGAAGGGCATCGCCATCGAGGCGCTGGCCCGCAAAGTAGGTATCAGTCCGTCTTACCTGGCCCTGATTGAAAGTGGCGAGCGTCACCCTGACGCTGCGATTCGCCGCAGCCTGGCCTGGGAATTGACGGTGCCGGGGTGGAGGGAGCAATCGTGAGTGTAAGGATCAGTCGTCAGCACTGGGATGGGCTGTTGGGTGAGCTGGATCAAGCCCGTCGTCAACGTCACCTTTTAACCTATCGTGCGCTGCTGGAGCGATTGCAACTGCCCAGTCCTGCGATGCAGACCTTGACGGCCGCTCTGGAGCACCTGGCGGCCCTGGATGCCCGGGCCGAACAGCCGCTGCGCAGCTCATTGGTGATCAGCCAGGGCGCCAGTCGTTTGCCGCGGACCGGATTCTTCGAGTGTGTCGAGCGCCTGGGACGTTTTTCCGGGCCTTCCGACGGGGTGGCTGCCGCTTCATGGCACGCCTCGGAGGTGGTGCGTGTGTTCGAGTACGAATACCCCGAATCAGCGGAGGCTTGAATGTTCCTGCCACTCAAGGCGCGTCTCGGTTATTGGCTGGCGCGCCGCTTGTTTCATTGGCCCTGGTTTATCCGTCAACCCCGTATCTGGCGTTGGATGGAAGGGCAGTTCGCACGGATGGCCAATCTGGGTAACGTCGCTGCGCAGAGTTTCTATGGGCATATCCTGACCTTTCGCGGGCAAGGGCTGGGTGCGCGTGAGGAAGGTCAGCGCCTGTTGCGCCTGGCGGCATTGGCGGGTGACGGCAAAGCGGCCTATCAGCTCGGTGTGATCAGTCTGGCCGGCTCGCCCAGCAAGGCGCCCGATGCGGCCGAGGCCGCCCGTTGGTGGCGGCTTTCGGCGCAGGCCGGTCATCCTCTTGCGGAGCTCAAACTGATGCAGCTCGATCAATCGGCTGATCCCGCAGCGGCTCATTGAGGGAGTGCGTTCCCAGGCTGGCTGCGGCATCCAGGCTGTCGATCACATGGATGCTGTAGCCCTGGACGTTCTTGGCGTGATGCTTGGCCTGGGAGGCCAGTTCTGCCAGCTGACTGGAGTCCAGTTGTCCACAGGCCTCCGAATACAGGTGCACCACGCCGATAGACAGCGATAGCAGGGGAAATTCCTGGCGCACGCCCTGGCGGTTGGGCGCGACAAAACAGCCGGCTTCCAGGTGTTCGCTGCGATAGAAGCGCCGACACTGACTGTGGAAGTCGTCCAGCAGCTGATTCAGGCGCCTGCGCCAGTCTTCCGGCCCCAGCACCAGCAAGAAGTCATCGCCGCCGATATGCCCGACGAAGTCGCGGCTGGGATCGACCCGATCATTCAGGCATTGAGCCAGGCACAGCAGCACTTCATCGCCACGGCCGTAACCGTAGATATCGTTGAAGGGCTTGAAGCTGTCGATATCCACATAGCAGATCACCGATTCCCGTCCCTGCTGTAGCAAGCGCGTCAGGCACTGCTGGATGGGGACGTTGCCCGGCAGCAGGGTCAAGGGGTTGGCGTAGCGAGCCTGCTGGATTTTCAGCTCGGTGATCAGCTTGAGTACGTCTATGACCCGTCCCAGTCCCAGGTACTGGCCGTTGAGGGTGATGATGAAGTCTTCCTCGATGCGTTGTCGTGCGCGACTGGTGATCAGGCGACTGACCTGCTGCAGGGATTGGCTGAGTTCGACGGCGAGGAAATCGTCGTTCATCAGGCGACTGATGGGTTTGCGGGCAAACAGGTCGGTGGCGAAGGGTTTGAGCAGGGCGTCCGAGAGTGAATGTCGATGAACGATCCCGCAGGGCTGGCCCTGCTCGTCAAGAACAGCCAGGGAATTGAGGTTGGCTTGCCGGCGAAAGGCTTCCAGGACGTTGGCCGTGGGCGTATTGCGGGCAACCGCTGGCTGCTCGTTGAGCAAGGCGCTGAGATCGCTGCCTTCGTCGTTGAGCGCCACGCTGGGGTTGTCGTGTTTGGGCATCATCGTCCGCGCATCACGGGGCGGCTGCTCCTGCGGCCGGCACAGCAAGTAGCCCTGGACCAGATCGACCCCCATTTCCGTGAGCACCGCCAGCTCCTCGAACATCTCGATGCCTTCGGCGATGACCTGGGCGCGAGAAGCCTTGGCTATCTGCAGGATCGAACCGACGAACTCGCGTTTGAGCGCGTCCTGATGAATGCCATCGATAAAGTGTCGATCGATCTTCACATAATCCGGTCGCAACTCGGACCACAGGCGCAGGCTTGAATAGCCGGCGCCGAGGTCGTCCAGGGCGATGGAAAATCCCATGTCGCGGTAGTGATGCAGAGCATTCTGCAGCAGCTGAAAGTCGTCGATGGGCGTCTGTTCGGTGAGTTCGATCACCACCTGGCTCGGCGGGATGCCGAAGTCCTGCAGCAGTTGCAGGGTGCGCCCGGGCTGGTGGGCCGCTTCCAGCAGGGATTCGGGGGAGACGTTGAGAAACAGTTTGCCGGGCAGTTGCTGCTCGCTGAAGCGTTTGCAGGCGCTGTGGCGGCAGGCGATCTCCAGTTCGCTCAGGCGGCCGGCCTGGCGTGCCACCGCAAACAGGGCGACAGGGGAGTGCAGGGGGCTGTTGGAGGGGCCGCGACTCAAGGCTTCGTAACCCAGGATGCGCCGCTCGGAAAGGCTGATGATCGGTTGGAACAGGCTGTGCAAACCGCTTTGAGCCAGGATTGAACTCAATGCACTCAGCTGTTCGGTCGTGGTCATGGCGATCTCTGTCGATGAAAAAAGGACCGGGCGCCGCTCCAGTTCAAGAGCGGCGCCCGGTCCTTTATTTCACGACAGAATGATGACTGTTTAATGACGATCCGGGGAGCGATCGAATTAAATTGCCATCATCTTCAGTGCTTGGCCACCGAGGTGTTGAGCTTTAGATAGTCCAGCAGGATGCGCCCGGTTTCACTCAGGTAGGCGTCATCTTCCGGCTTGGTCTTGTCCGGCTCGGCAGCGGCCAGCGCGTCTTCGTCCTCTTTCTTCAGCTCTTTGAGCGGCTCTTCGCCCTTGGCCTTGCGACGAGCGTTTTCCAGGGCCAGTTGCTTGGCTTCGATGTCGGCATGTTGTGCGCGACGCTCGGCTTCGTTGAGGCTGACGGTCTTTTCCGCCATCAGTTTCTGTGCCAAGGCCAGTTTGTCGCGGATGAACACGAACTCCGGATCTTTCGCCGAACGGCTTTCGTGTTCGGCCTTGAGCTGGGCCAGGAACGGCTTGAACGGATCCATGGCGGGCTTGATGGCCGGGCGGATGGTGTCCCATGGCATGGCTTCAGGCAGGGCGCTTTCGCCGATTTCCTTGGTGTCGATGATCGATGGGTAGCCGATATCCGGCAGCACGCCTTGATGCTGGGTGCTCTGTCCGGAAACCCGGTAGAACTTGGCCAGGGTCAGCTTCAGCTCGCCGTGGTTAAGTGGCTGGATGGTCTGCACCGTGCCTTTACCGAAGGTCTGGCCACCGATGATCAGTGCGCGGTGGTAGTCCTGCATGGCGCCGGCGAAAATTTCCGAAGCCGAAGCCGAGAGGCGGTTGACCAACAGCGCCATCGGCCCTTTGTAGAAGGCGCCGGGGTTTTCGTCTTCGAGCACATCCACACGGCCATCGGCGTTGCGTACCAGGACGGTCGGGCCCTTGTCGATAAACAGGCTGGTCAGTTCGGTGGCTTCCTGGAGAGAGCCGCCGCCGTTGTTGCGCAGGTCGATGACGACACCGTCGACCTTGTCTTTCTGCAACTCGGTCAGCAGTTTCTTCACGTCGCGGGTGGTGCTCTTGTAGTCCGGATCACCGGCGCGGAAGGCCTTGAAGTCCAGGTAGAAGGCCGGGATCTCGATCACCCCGAGCTTGTAGTCCTTGCCGTCCTGCTTGAGGTTGAGGATCGACTTCTTCACTGCCTGGTCTTCGAGCTTCACCGCTTCACGGGTGATGGGCACGATCTTGCTGGTCTGATCATTTGGCGCGTTGCTTGCCGGGATCACTTCCAGGCGCACCAGGGTACCTTTCGGGCCGCGGATCAGCTTGACCACTTCGTCCAGGCGCCAGCCCACCACGTCGACCATTTCCTTGTTGCCCTGGGCAACGCCGATGATCTTGTCCGCAGGCGCTACTTGCTTGGTCTTGTCCGCCGGGCCTGCCGGCACCAGGCGCACGACCTTGACCTGGTCGTTGTCGCTCTGCAATACGGCGCCGATGCCTTCCAGCGACAGGCTCATGTTGATGTCGAAGTTTTCCGCGTTATCCGGCGACAGATAATTGGTGTGCGGATCGTAGGACATGGCGAAGGTGTTGATGTAGGCCTGGAAGATATCTTCGGCTCGGGTCTGGTCCAGGCGCGCCAGTTGGTTCTTGTAGCGCTTGGTCAGGGTTTCCTGGATCTGCTTGGGATCCTTGCCGGCGATCTTCATCCGCAGCACTTCGTCCTTGACGCGTTTGCGCCACAGGTCGTCGAGTTCTGCGGTGGTCTTGAGCCATGGCGCGTCCTTGCGGTCGATCAGCAAGGTTTCCTTGGCGTTGAAGTCGATCTTGTCGACGCCTTTGTTGAGTTCCGCGAGGGCGAAGTCCAGACGCGCTTTGACCCGGTCCAGATAACGCTTGTAGATGGTGAACCCGGCGTTCAGGTCGCCGCTCTTGAGGAAGTCGTCAAACTGGGTTTTCCATTTGTCGAATTCCGCAATGTCGCTGGCCAGAAAGTAGCTGCGCGACGGATCCAGCAGCTTCAGGTAGCTGTCATAGATGATCACCGAGCGCGCATCGTCCAGCGGCGGTTTGCTGTAATGGTGGCGTTTGAGCAGTTCTACAACATTGAGGCTGGCAATTACCTCATCGCGATCGGGCTGAAGGTTGTCCCAGCTATTGGCTGCGAACGTATTGGTCGACATCGGCAGTAAGCCGAAACCAATGAAAAGGGCGAGGGCGGTGCTGGGGAACAAATGCTTCATGCTGATTCGACGCGGGGGCAATTGATAACGCATATTAGGCCGTCTTTGAAGTCGCCGGTTCCATAAGGGCCGGTCGCATAATGCAAAAAGCCCGGTGCTACCGCTCCGGGCTCAGTCCAGACTCACTATGGAGGCACTGTGAAAGCATTGCAAGGCGTTGAAGGTCATGTGGAGTGGGTTGAAGAACCAAGTCCGGCCTGTGATGTAGGGCAAGTTCGCATTCGTGTGGCGGCTGCGGGGCTCAATCGTGCCGATCTGCTGCAGCGAGCCGGACTTTATCCGCCGCCGCCGGGAGCCAGCCCGATCCTGGGCCTGGAGTGCTCCGGGATTATCAGCGAAGTCGGCCCGGGTTCGTCCTGGCAGATCGGCGATCGGGTGTGCGCGCTGCTCGCCGGTGGCGGCATGGCCGAGGAAGTGGTGGTGGATGCGCGCCATGTGCTGCCGGTGCCTGAGGGGCTGTCCCTGGTCGAGGCGGCGGCACTGCCCGAGGTCTACGCCACCGCCTGGCTCAATCTGTTCCAACTGGCGGCGCTCAAGCCCGGGGAGAAGGTGCTGTTGCACGCCGGGGCCAGCGGTGTCGGTTCGGCCGCCATTCAATTGTGCAAGGCGTTCGGCAATCCGTGTTGGGTCAGTGTCGGTTCCGCCGATCGCCTGGCCTATTGCGAAAGCCTGGGGGCCCAGGGCGGTGTGGTACGCACCGATGGCCTGGAGGCGCTGCGGGACTTCGGCCCGTTTGATGTCGTCCTTGATCCGGTAGGCGCCAATTACGCGGCCGACAACATCAAATTGCTGGCCGTGGATGGACGTTGGGTGTTGATTGGCTTGATGGGGGGGCGCGAAGCGCAATTGGACCTGGCCCAGGTTCTGGCCAAGCGCATCCAGTTGCTGGGCTCGACCCTGCGCAGCCGCAACGAGCAGTTCAAGGCCGACCTGCTGAGCGACCTCGGGCAAAATGTCTGGCCGCTGTTCACCGAAGGGCGTCTGAGCCCGCAGTTGGCCAAGACCTTCCCGATTCAGGACGCTGAAGCCGCCTTCGCCGAACTGGCGACCAACAAGGTGTCGGGCAAGCTGGTGCTGGTGATCGACTCCAGCTTGATCTGAACCCTGTAGAAGCAGGCCTGCCGACGAAGGGGGCGTCAGGCCTGACAGGCTGCTGGCTGGCCGCCAGCTCCTGCACGAGCCAGCTTCGGGGATCTTGGGGGTGGGTCACTTCCAGTGATGGATCAGCCAGCCGGCCTTCTCGGCGTGCTCACGCAATACCGGGTCCGGGTTCACCACTTGCGGATGATCCACTCGCAGCAGCAACGGCAGGTCGTTGCGCGAGTCGGAGTAGAAGGTCGCGCCTTCCAGGTTTTCTTCCTCGGCATCCAGCCATTCCAGCAGACGGGTGATCTTGCCTTCGCGGTAAGTCAGGGTGCCAACGGTGCGGCCGCTGTAGACCCCATGCTGCACTTCCAGCTCGATGCCCAGCACTTCGTCGATGCCCAGGCGGGCCGCTATCGGCTTCACCAGATGGGTGCCCGAGGCCGAGATCACCAGGATCCGGTCGCCGGCCTGGCGATGGGCGGCAATGGCCTTGCAGGCATCGCTGAAGATGATCGGTTCGATCACCTCTTCGACCCAGGGCTCGACCAGGTGTGCGACTTCTTGCGGCGTGCGTCCGGTCATGGGCTCCAGGCTGAAGTCCATGAACTCCTCCATGGCCAGCTTGCCATGGCTGTAGGCGTCCATCAGTTCATGGTTGCGGCGCATGAACGATTCGCTGTCGACCCAGCCCAGGCGGCCCATCTGTTCGCTCCAGAGGGTGGCGCAGTCGCCGTGAATCAGGGTTTCGTCCAGATCAAAAATTGCCAAGGCCATCAGTGCCGCTCTCTCTTCAGGATCAATTGCGTGAATGCCATCAGGCTACCTCACACAGGGCTGCCGGATCGATGGTCAATGCCAGACGCTGGCCGTCTGCATGAAGGTCATCGGCCGAACGATTGAGTACATCCACCACCAGTTCCACGCCACGGGCTTCGATCCGATAGCGGATCACGTTGCCCAGTAGGCTGTGACTGCGTACCAGGGCATCGAGTTGCCCTTCCTTGCGCAGTTCGATGGCTTCCGGGCGAATGGCGATGCGCCCGTTGACCGGCCGTTGCAGCAACTTGCTGGCGCTCTCGGCGGACAGCAGGTTGTAGTTGCCGATAAAGCCCGCGGCGAAGGCATCCACCGGTGCGGTGTAGAGGGTTTCGGCGTCGCCGCTCTGGACGATCTTGCCCTGGTTCATCAGGAAGATCCGGTCGGACAGGGTCAGCGCTTCTTCCTGGTCGTGGGTGACGAAGATGGTCGTCAGTCCCAACTCCCGCTGGATGTTGCGGATCTGTTCACGCAGGTGCTTGCGGATCCGCGCATCCAGGGCCGACAGCGGTTCGTCCAGCAACAGCAGGCGCGGGCGGGTCACCAGGGAGCGGGCCAGGGCCACGCGCTGGCACTGGCCGCCGGACAGTTGATGCGGGTAGCGGCTGGCGTAGTCGTTGAGCTCCACCAGTTGCAGGGCTTCCTGCACACGCTTGTGGCTGTCGTCGGCGTTGACCTTCTGCATGCGCAGGCCAAAGGCCACGTTCTGTTCCACCGTCATGTTGGGAAACAGCGCGTAGCTCTGGAACACCATGCCGATCCCGCGTTTCTGCGGGCTCAGGGGCACGATGTCCTGGCCGTCGAGGAGGATCTTGCCGCCGTCCACCGGGGTCAGCCCGGCGATGCAGCGCAGCAGCGTGGATTTGCCGCAGCCGGACGGGCCCAGCAGGGTGACGAACTCGCCCTTGCGGATTTCGCAATTGATGTCGCTGAACACCGTGGTGCCGGCGTAGTTCTTTTGCAGGTGTTGGACGCTGACGAAGCTCATTGGCTTTTGTCCTTGTTCAAGATGTTGGCGGCCCAGGTCAGAACCAGCACAAAGAAGAAGTAGGAAATCACCAGGGCGCTGGTGAAGTGGCCGCTGCTGTTGCGCATGTTGTTCAGGTAGACCTGCAGGGTTTCATAGCGGGTGCCCACCAGGATGTTGGCGAACACGAACTCGCCGAACAGGAACGAGAACGACAGCAGCAGAGCCACCATCAGGCCCTTGCGCAGGTTCGGCAGGACCACCAGGAAGGCCGCCTGCCAGGTGCTGGCGCCGAGCAGTTGGGCGGCGTCCATCAGGTCCCGCAGGTTGATCGCCTGCAGGTTGTTGGTGATGGCCCGGTACATGAACGGCAGCGCCACGGTGAAGTAGCAGCCGATCAGGATCCAGGGCGTGCCGACCATGGCCAAGGGCCCCGAACCATAGAGCTGCAGCAGGCCCACCGAGGACACCACCGGCGGCACCGCGAAGGGCAGCAGGATCAGGATGTTCATCAGCGCATCGAGCTTGGGAAAGTGGTAGTGCACCACGAACAGCAGCGGCAGGATCAGGACCACCGACAGCACCAGCGCGCCGACGCAGACCAGCAGCGACTGGCCGAAGGCGTTGAGAAAACGCGGGTCACTCCACAGTTGCAGGTACCACTTGAAGGTCAAGCCGCTGGGCAGGATGGTGGCCGACCAACTGCTGGCGATGGAGTAGACAAAGGTCCCCAGCAGCGGCAGCAGCAGGATGGCGAACAGCAAGTAGACCACCACCCGGTGGTAGAGCGCGGCGGAGCCGGGTTCAGCGCGAGACATGGTAGCTCCTCTTCAACAGCAGCTGATGGACGATGGTCACCAGGGTCATCAGCGCTACCAGCACCACGGCCAGGGCGCTGGCCATGTTCGGATCCAGGGAGATGTCCCCCGAAACCATGGCGGCGATGCGGATCGGCAGCACGTTGAAGTTGCCGGTGGTCAGGGCATAGACCGTGGCGTAGGCGCCCAGGGCGTTGGCCAGGAGGATGACGAAGGTGCCGAGCAATGCCGGGGTCAGCACCGGCAGGCCGATATGCCGCCAGAACTGCCAGCCGCTGGCCCCCAGCAGTGCGGCGGATTCGCGCCAGTCTTCCCGCAGGGCGTCGAAGGCCGGATAGAGCAGCAGCACGCCCAGGGGGATCTGGAAGTAGGTGTAGAGGATGATCAGCCCGGTCTTGGAGTACAGGTTGAAGTCCTGAATGATCCCCGACTGCTTGAGCATGATGGTGATGGTGCCGTTGAAACCCAGGAGGATGATGAAGGCAAAGGCCAGGGGCACACCGGCGAAGTTGCTGGTCATGTTGGCGAAGGCGTTGACGAAGTTGCGCAGCCTGGAGTCCACCCGGCGCAGCGAGTAGCTGCCCAGCACGGCGATGATGATGCCGAACACGCTGGACCAGAAACTGATCTCCAGGCTGTACTGGATGGCCTGCAGATAGAACTTCGAACTGAAGATCTTGCTGAAGTTGGCCAGCCCCCAGCCGAACTCTTCCGACTGCAGGCTGTTGATCAGCACCCATGCCAGCGGGGCGATCTGGAACACGATGAAGAACAGGGCAAAGGGCACCAGGCACAGCGCCGCCAGCCATTTGCCGCGGGTCACTGAATTCACTGCAACAGCTCCCGGCAGAAAGGTTTGTCATGGGGCACGCCCAGCAGTTGGCAGACGGTGCCGCACAGCTCGGTTTGTTTGGGCGTGGCGTTGGGGTCGAGGCTGAAGGCATCGCCGAGCACGAACAGCGGGACTTCCCGCTCCTCGGCCAGCAGGCCGTTGTGCGAGCGGTCGTTGTTCATGCCGTGGTCGGCTGTCACCAGCACCTGATAGCCGGCCTCGAGCCAGCCTTGCAGATAGTCGGCGAGGATGATGTCCGCCGAGCGCGCGCTGTTGCGGTACTGGGCGCTGTCCAGGCCGTGCTTGTGCCCGGCATCGTCGATGTTCATCGGGTGCACCAGGAGCAGGTTCGGCTGATGACGCAGGCGCAGGTGCTCCGCATCGGCGAACAGGTGGGAATCGGGGTAGTGATCGCTCCAGTAGAAGTGGCCGTACTGGATCGGCAGTTCCGGGTTGGCGGTATGGCGGTCACGGGGGGCGTTGAACGGGCTGCGGTTGTAGAGCTCGCTGACCCAGTGGTAAGCCGCCGCGGCGGTGATCAGGCCGGCCTCGCGGGCATAGTGGAACAGGCTGCGCTGGGTGGACAGGCGCGAGACCTGGTTGTGCACGATGCCGCTGTCGATGGGGGCGACACCGGTGAGGATGCATTCGTACAGGGGCCGGGACAGGGCCGGCAGCTCGCATTGCAACTTGTACAGGGCGGCGCGGCCTGCGCCGACGTAGGCTTGCAGGTGGCCCATGGCGTGTCGGGCCACTTCGTGGTTGAGGCCGTCGAGCACCACAAGAATGACGTTGTGCTTCATGAACGGGGAAACTCCGGGATCAGGCGGCGCATGGAACCTGTAGGAGCGGCCGCACGGCACTGCGTATGCCGGCGAAGGCGTCTGCACATTCGTGCAGGCCTGCGCCGGCAAGCCGGCTCCTACGACTGATGCAGCGTTACGGCATGTTGATGATCACTTCTTCCTGCCACTTCTGCGGCAGGGCCTTGGAGGTTTTCTCCCAGGCATCGGCGTCCTTGATCGGAGTCACGTGCTTGTACTGTTCGTTGGGCAGCAGGTTGGCCTGCACGTCCGCCGGCAGGGTCAGGTGTTCGGCGCGGATCGGCCGGGCATTGCCGCGAGCCAGGTTGGTCTGGCCGGCATCGCTGAAGATGTATTCGCGGGTCAGCTTGGCGGCGTTGGGGTGCTTGGCGTACTTGTTGATGATGGTGGTGTAGCCGGAGATCACCGAGCCATCGGACGGGATCAGTACTTCGTAGTCGTCCTTGTTGACCATCTTGTTGCGGTAGCTCAGGCCGTTGAAGTCCCAGACCACGCCGACTTCCACTTCACCCTTTTCCATGGTGGCGATGGTCGGGTTGGCCAGGGACAGGCGACCCTGCTTGGCGATCTCGGCGAACATCAGCAGCGCCGGCTGGATGTTCTTCTCGTCGCCGCCCTTGGCGATGGCCGCTGCCAGTACGCCGTTGGCGGCCTGGGCGGCGGTGCTCACGTCACCGATGGAAACCTTGTACTTGCCTTTTTCCAGGTCGGCCCAGCTCTTGGGTGCTTCGGAACCGTGCAGCAGCTTCTTGTTGATGATGAAGGCGATGGTGCCGGTGTAGGCCAGCGCCCAATTGCCGTCCTTGTCCTTGGCCCAGTCCGGGACCTGGGCCCAGGTGCTCGGCTTGTAAGGCTGGGCCACACCCTGCTTGACCGCGATCGGACCAAAGGCTGCGCCAACGTCGCCGATGTCGGCGCTGGCGTTGTCTTTCTCGGCGGCGAACTTGGCGATCTCCTGGGCCGAGCTCATGTCGGTGTCGATGTGCTTGAGGCCGTAGGTTTTCGCCAGGTCCTCCCAGGTGCCTTTCCAGTTGGCCCAGTCATCGGGCATGCCGACGCTGTTGACCGCGCCTTCTGCTTTCGCAGCGGCTTCCAGGGTTTTCAAATCGTTGTCAGCAGCCATGGCGGCGGTGCACAAGGCAATGGTCGAGCCTAACAGTGATGCCAGGAAAAGCTGTTTCATCCGAAGCTCCTTTGGGCGTGTTCAACGCTGCGTTGTTATCGACGGTCTTGCGGTGGGTTGGTCTAGGTCAGCAATACCTGAGCCAATTTAGGCGTGTTGGATGACACTTTAATGTCGGTGCCAACGGTCGGCGCATGGATTCGGGCGCAGGTCCGGCGCTGCGAAATAAGCGTAGACCATGCCAAAACACCCGTTCTGCAAGGTTCTGGCGGGTAATTTGCAGGTTCGCCAGGGGCCCGCTCGGCGGCTTTGTCATCTCTCAGTCATATGCATTGCCTAGGCTTTGGACACGGCTGCAGAGCGCTGTCCCGGCCAATGCGCTGCCCTGAAACAGTGCTGGTCTAGTCCAGATAGGTAACGTTGATGCGTATTGATGCAACCAAAGCGGTGACAGCCATCGGCCAGGTCCTGCAGGAGCAGATCGCCCACGGTCTGTTGGCACCCGGCAGCAAGCTGCCGGCCGAGCGCAAGCTCAGCGAGTTGTTCGCCACCACCCGCATCACCGTGCGCGAGGCCCTGCTGCAATTGGAGGCCCAGGGGCAGATCTACCGCGAGGAGCGCCGTGGCTGGTTTGTTTCGCCGCCGCGGCTGGCCTACAACCTGATGCAGCGCAGTCATTTCCACGCCATGGTCAGTGCCCAGGGGCGAGTGCCTTCCACTGAGGTGATCTCGGCGCGCCTGCAACCGGCTTCGGCGGCGGTCTGCGCCTGGCTGCAATTACCGGCGCTGTCCAGCGTGATCCAGATCTGCCGGGCGCGGCGCATCGATGAGCGGCTGGTGCTGTATGTGGAGCACTACCTGAACCCCAAGTACTTTCCACACATTCTCGACCTGGATTTGAACCAGTCGATCACCGAGCTCTATGCCCGGCATTACGACCTGCATTACGGGCGGGTGCGCTTCGAGATCGTGCCCACCTCATTGCAGCCGGAAGCGGCGGCGGCCTTGAAGGTGTCGGTGGGCAGCCCCGGGCTGCGCATCGCCCGGGTCAACTATGACCAGCACGAGCGGCTGATCGATTGTGATCTGGAGTTCTGGCGGCATGATGCGATTCATGTCGGTGTCGACGTTCTTTAGATGCCGGTGCCGTTCGCCGGCAAGCCGGCTCCTACAGGGTCATTGTTTTTCCGGGGCGCTGCCGGGGGTGATCACCTGGATGCTCATGCGCGGGGTGGCCAGGTCAAGTCCGGCTTCGTCCAGGTGGCGCTTGAGGGACAGGTTGAACGCTCGGGACACTTCCCACTGTTTGATCGGTGCGGTCTTGAAGCGGGCCCGGAGGATGGCGCTGCCGGACTCGAAGCTTTCAACGCCCTGAATCTCCAGCGGTGACCAGATATTGCGCCGTTGCAACGGGTCGGTGCGCATCTTCTGGCCGACATCGCGCATCAGCTTGATCGCGTCGTCGATCTCCATGTTGTAGGGAATCGCCACGCGGAAGATCGCGTAGCCGAACTCCCGGGAGTAGTTCTTGATGCTCTTGATTTCGCTGAACGGGATGGTATGCACGATGCCGTCGATGTCCCGCAGGCGCACGGTGCGGATAGTCAGGCCCTCGACGGTGCCCAGGTGGCCGCCGACATCCACGTAGTCGTCGATGGCCAGGGAGTCCTCGATGATGATGAACAGGCCGGTGATCAGGTCCGCCACCAGCGACTGGGCGCCGAAACCGATGGCCAGACCGATGACGCCGGCACCGGCCAGCAGCGGCGTGACGTTCATGCCCATGTTGGCCAGGGCGACGATGGTGGCAATGATGAAGATCGCCACGAACAGCACGTTGCGGATCAGCGGCATCATGGTTTGCGCGCGGGCATTGGCCAGGCCCTTGCGCGAGCGGGTCAGGGCGTGATGCACCGCGGTGTCGCTCAAGATCCAGATCAGCCAGGCGAAGATCAGGGTGCCGGCGAGGCTGAACAGCTTGACGCTGACTTCATGGCCGTCGCCTTCGGTGAAGCGGATCAGCGACATGCCCCAGACCCGCAGGCCCAGTTCGATGAAGGCCAGCCATACCGCCAGGTGGGCCAGGGTATAGAAGAAGCTTTTCAGTCGTTCGGAATACAGCGCATGGCGTTTGTGCCCACGCTGGGGCTTGAGGGCATGGCGCCGCACCAGGCCGTTGATCACCATGCACAGCACCAGCAGCACCGTGCACAGCAGGGACTGGCGCAGGGCGGTGCTGGTGTCGCCGGCGGACACGAAGGTGGCGAACAGGGAAATCCCGACCAGCACCAGGGCCGGCAGATACCAGAAGGTGCCGATGATTTCGATGGTGTCGCTCAGGGCCCGGCGGGTCAGGCGCCGGGACAACGGTTGGTTGCGGATCAGGTGGGCGATTGGCCGGCGGAAACGCAGGATGAACACCCCGGTGGACAGCGCCGCCATCACATTGGCGAAGGTCGCCGCGGTATGGGCCAGGTGCTGGCCGAGGCTGGCCACCATGCGCGGGTCGCTCAGGGCTTCGCCAAAGGCGGCGAAACTGCCGATCCACCACAGCGGGCGGAAGGCCTGGCGGCGCAGGATGTACAGCGCGCGATGGCGGTGCGGGCCATCAAGCACGGAGAACGCCACCACGCAGATCGCCGAGAAACAGGTGCCTACCACCAGCGCGTAGGCCAGGACCATGGCCAGGTCCTTGCCCAGGGAAGAAGGCAGGGAATAGGTCATGTAGACGGTGATCAGCAGGGCGATCAGCCAGGGGCCGAGCTTGCGCAGGGCGAAACGCAGCAAGTCCCAGGTCTTCGGATGCTGGGGCAGTTCGTCGGTGAGGCCAAAACGCAGGCGCACCCGGTGACTGAGCCAGATCAACGCCGCCGCCAACAGGCTCCAGACCATGAGGATCAGGGCAAAGGCAAAGATGATCGGCAGCCATTGGCTGGCCGGCAGCATCAGCGCTGCCAGTTCTTCCTGGGCCAGATCGAACTCGTCGGTCCAGCGGTTGACCGGACTGTCGGCACCTGAGAACTGCTTCTCAAGGCTGCTCAGGGTGCCGCCGATCAAGCCCAGTACGCCTTCCTCGGGGGTGGGCTGAGCTTTTTTCGTGGCGTCCCGGAGCTTCTTCAGGTCCGCCAGCAGCTTGGCCCGTTGCTGGTCGTTCTCCAGGGACTTGATCACCTCGTCCAGGGATTGTCCCAGGGGTTCCTCGGCCTGGGGCTGTGCCTTGGTCTGGCTGCCCAGCAGGCCAGGCAGGCCCACCGCCTGGGCGCTGCTCAGCGGCAGCAGGGTCAGCAGGCAGACAAGTGCATAGCAGGGCAGGGCGAAAAGACGAGCAAACACTGGGCGGTCAACCTCGCAGGCAAAAGGATCGACCGAGTGTACGAGGCCACCAAATTCAATGCGAGGGCAGGCGCTGCATTTATTCCGCGAGCTTGGCCAGGATCTTGTAGACCACGGTGCCGAGAATCAGCAGCATGCCGATCCACATGCTGAACACCCCGAGGTTCTTGTCCCGGAAGTTGAAGCCGATGGCCAACAGGATCATGCCCGTGAGAATCGGGATGAGCATGGAATGGAACGAAGACATCGAGATCATGGCGACGGCCTTGTCTGAAGAGGTACTCATGAGTCTAGGTCGCTTTGTCGCGACCTGGGTTGATGTGTATCAGAAGCCGGCGGGCGTGGAGGTCCACGCCCGCCGCATGCCTTACGGCAGTTCGCGGCTGGCGTAGAAGGCGCTCAGCACTTTCACCAGGTGGGCCAGGTCATGGCTGCCGCACAGTTCGCGGATCGAATGCATGGCGAAAGTCGGCAGGCCGATATCCACGGTGCGCACCCCCAGGTGGCTGGCGGTGATCGGGCCGATGGTCGAGCCGCAGCCCATGTCGCTGCGCACCACGAAGCTCTGCACCGGCACTTCTTCGGCCATGCACAGGTGGCGGAAGAAACCGGCGGTTTCGCTGTTGGTGGCGTAACGCTGATTGCTGTTGACCTTGATCACCGGGCCGGCATTGAGTTTCGGGCCATGGTTGGCGTCGTGCTTGTCCGCGTAGTTGGGGTGCACGCCGTGGGCATTGTCGGCGGACACCAGCAGCGATTTCTGGATGGTGCGCACGAACTCGTCGCCTTCGGGCAACAGGCGACGCAAGGTCTGTTCGAGCATCGGACCGTCGGCGCCGCAGGCCGAGCAGGAGCCGACTTCCTCGTGGTCGTTGCACACCAGCACGCAGGTTTCTTCGCTGTCGGCGTTCAACAGGGCCTGCAATCCGGCGTAGCAGGACAGCAGGTTGTCCAGGCGCGCACCGGCAATGAAATCGCCATGCAGGCCGATTACCGCAGCGCTCTGGGTGTCATAGAAACTCAACTCGTAGTCCAGCACCACGTCGGCGTTCAGGCCGTGTTCCCGAGCCAGCTGGTCGGTGAGTACCGCACGGAAATCCACGCGCTCGTCGCCGGCGAACTGGGCCAGGATCGGCGGCAGTTCATTTTGTGCATTGATCGCCCAGCCCTGGTTGGCTTCCCGGTTGAGGTGAATGGCCAGGTTGGGAATGATCGCGATCGGTGCCTTGAAATCGATCAGTTGGCTTTCCACCTTGCCATCGCGACGGAAAGTCACGCGGCCGGCCAGGGACAGATCGCGGTCGAACCAGGGCGCCAGCAGCGCGCCGCCGTAGACTTCCACGCCCAGTTGCCAGAAGCCCTGGCGCTGCAGTTCCGGCTGCGGCTTGACCCGCAGGCACGGACTGTCGGTGTGCGCGCCCACCAGGCGGATACCGCCTTGCAACGGCGAGTGCCGTCCCAGCTTGAAGGCGACGATGGAGGAGTCGTTACGGGTGACGTAGTAGCGACCGTTGGCCTCGGTGGTCCATGGCTCGCGCTCGTCGAGGCGTTGATAACCGGCCGCTTCCAGACGTTGAACAAGGCTGGCAGTGGCATGGAAAGGGGTAGGGGAGGCCTTGAGGAAGTCGATCAGGCCTTGGTTCAACTCTTCGCGCATAAGTAGCTCCAGACAGCAGTGGCGCGAGTTTAACGTATTGGATCGTGGCGATGGGCAAGAGCGTTTGAAGCTGGTTGCCCATCGACAGCAGAACCCACGTCAGCGGTTCGTTGATGCCAACTGCTCGCGCAGATAATTCAGGATGGCCTCTTGGTCTTCCTGGCTCGTGGGTTTGGGCAACACCTTCGGCCAGGAGCCACTGTCGAGATTGAGCAATCGTTGTTGTTTCTGCGGATCCCAGCGCCCGATCTCCCGGGACGCGTTTTTCCACCACTCGTGCCTGCAGGCCAAGTGGTAAGGATTGCTGGACAGCGCGTTTCCATAATGCAGGTCCCGGGCAATCTTTTTTAATTCACCGTCGAGTTTACGTAGGCGCCACTTAATTTGAAGTTGTTTCCAAAGCGAGGGCTCGGGCACCTGGCGTGGAAGTTCTCGAGATAGCGAGATCAGTTCGCAACGATAGTCTTCGCCGTAAAGTGCGAAAAAGCGCGCCTGCATCGTGTGGAAGAAACGCTTTTTGGCAAAGTAGTGATAGACGTACTTCTTGGTTTCCTGCACGGGCTTGTCACGCATTGCAAATGACAAAGCAATCTGTTCGATCGTGTGGATATCGAACGGGGCCTGAGTCCACTCATCGATATAACCGATGGACTTTTCCAGCAGTGGTGTATCGCTGTTGGTCAGTCCGCACAGACCACTGTTGTAGAGCTTGAAATCGCTGTCAGGCTTTATGCCATGCGTTTGCAGGCATGCACCAAGCTTGAGGTAATTCTGACGCGTACTCACATCTCGCCAATGGTATTCAAACTCATCCATCAAGTAGTGCTGAGGACTGATCTTTTTCAGTAGCTGATGAGGGTTTTTCAGAAAAAGTGTATCGGTGTCTGCGAAAAGGGTTTTTTCCGCGAGTTTAAGTCCGGCGGCCATTGCGCAGGCTTTGCGCCGATGGTGATAGCCGTTCTGGCCTTGCCACTGGTGCAGGATTTCTTCGTTCAAAGTGACGATATCTACCGGCCAGCCAACGTAATCCTGAGGTCGGTCGGTCATTATCCTGATGCACAGCGACTCTCCGTTACTTAACAGGCTAAGTGCTGTGAGGATGCTGAATTTGGCTTCGCGCCGATAAACCTCGTGGTTACCGTAAACCAGGTAGAGCAGTTGCTCTGGAGTTTTTACCAGGGAGTGCGGGGCAAGTGCTGCTATGCACGTCATCGGTCAAGTGTCCTTACTGAGGGCGCGGGCTGATCAGGTTGTTCTCAAAACGGCGCAGGGCAGTCGAAGCGCAGGCGCTCACCGGTCTGGGGGTGGGTGAAGCTGAGCATGCTGGCGTGCAGGCACAGGCGTGGCCAGGCAGCCAGGGCTTGCGGGTGGGCGTAGAGGCCGTCGCCCAGGAGCGGGTGGCCGATGGACAGCATGTGTACCCGCAGTTGGTGGGAGCGTCCGGTGATCGGCGTCAGTTCGACCCGGCACCAGTCGCCGCAGCGCTCCAGCACGCGCCAGAAGGTCAGGGCGTGTTTGCCGAATTCGTGATCCACCACGTGCCGGGGCTTGGTTGGCGGGTCATAACGCAGGGGCAGGTCGATGCTGCCGCTGTCCAGTTCCGGCTGGCCCCAGCACAGGGCGGTGTAGGCTTTTTCGGTTTCCCGGTCATGAAACTGCCGCGACAGCTCGCGATGTGTGTCCGGGTCCCGAGCCAGGAGAATGATTCCGGAGGTTTCCCAGTCCAGTCGGTGGACGATCCGGGCTTCGGGGTAACCGTTTTCCTGCAGACGGGTGATCAGGCAGTCCTTGTTGTCGTCGGCGCGACCAGGGACTGAAAGCAGCAGGGTGGGTTTGTTCACCACCAGGACGGCGGCGTCCTGATGCAGGATGTGGATATTCGACAACGGCATTAAAACAGCCTCGTAACAAACGCCAACGGCGGCTCGCCGACCCCATTCAATGCATGAGGCCTGCGAGCCGCCGTGGCTCCTGGCGGATCAATCAGCGATCAGGCAGGGTGATATTGAGTTCCAGGATCGAGCAGCTGCCCTGGTTTTCCAGAGCGACGTGCACGTCGTCGGACCCGATATTGACGTACTTGCGGATCACTTCCACCAGTTCCTTCTGCAAGGCGGGCAAGTAATCAGGGGTGCTGCGCTGGCCGCGTTCATGCGCCACGATGATCTGTAGACGCTCTTTCGCTACCGACGCGGTGCTGACCTTTTTGCTGGCACGAAAGAAGTCAAAAAGATTCATTATCTACCTCCAAACAGGCGCTCGAAGAATCCCTTCTTCTCGACATCAAGGAACCGATGTTCCACGGTTTTGCCCAGCAGACGATCGACCGCGTCGCTGTAGGCCTGGCCCGCATCGCTCTGGTCGTCGAGAATCACCGGTACGCCCTGGTTGGAAGCCTTGAGTACCGCCTGGGATTCGGGAATCACCCCGAGCAGGGTCACTGCGAGAATTTCTTTGACGTCTTCAACGCCGAGCATTTCGCCATTGCTGACGCGCTCCGGGTTGTAGCGGGTCAGCAGCAGGTGCTCCTTGATCGCATCTTCGCCCTTTTCGGCGCGGCGGGATTTGCTGGCCAGCAGGCCGAGCATGCGGTCGGAGTCACGGACCGAGGACACTTCAGGGTTGGTCACGACGATCGCTTCGTCGGCGAAGTACATGGCCAGGTGCGCGCCTTTCTCGATACCGGCAGGCGAGTCGCAGACCACGAACTCGAAGGTTTCCTTGAGTTCCATCAGGACTTTTTCCACGCCTTCGAGGGTCAGCGCGTCCTTGTCCCGGGTCTGGCTGGCGGCCAGCACGTAGAGGTTTTCCAGGCGCTTGTCTTTGATCAGGGCTTGCTGCAGGTTGGCTTCGCCGTTCACCACGTTGACGAAGTCATACACCACGCGACGCTCGCAGCCCATGATCAGGTCGAGGTTACGCAGGCCGACGTCGAAGTCGACGATGACTGTTTTGTGACCACGCAGAGCGAGGCCGGTACCGATAGCGGCGCTGGTGGTGGTTTTACCCACGCCACCCTTGCCGGATGTAACCACGAGAATCTTGGCCAAGGTGTTTCACCCCTAAGGAAAAAGGACTTTTAGCCCCTGAAAAACATCTCTTGAAAACTACTGCAGTCGGACAGCCTTGGCTGGAGCTCGGTCAGCGGCAGGGTTCATCGTCGATAAACACTGCTGATTGCCAATTTCCTACTTCGTTTGAGCCGTAATCGCTACGTTTTAGAGATGCTTGGAAAATGCGGCAGTATCCGTTAAAGACGTGTGATGTTCAACACGTCACCCGACAGGCTGACCTGGACTCCAGAGCCCCATAGCGGGTCGCGTCGCAGGTCCTCGGAAACCTTGTACTGACCGGCGATGGAGATCAGTTCAGCGCTCAATTGCTGACAGAAAATCCGTGCCTTGGTGTCACCTTTGACGCCAGCCAGGGCCCGGCCGCGCATCGGGCCGTATACATGGATATTGCCATCGGCGAGAAGTTCCGCTCCGGGGCTGACCGAGGACACCACCACCAGATCGCCACCCTGGGCATAGATCTGCTGTCCGCCGCGTACTGGCGAAGTGATGATGCGGGTCGGTTTGACCGTAGGCTCCGGCGGCTTTTCCGGCACTTTCTTGATTTCGCTCTCGGGCGGCTCAAGTGGCCGTTCCCGGGCACCGGAAGGCGGTAGCACCGGCAGGTCGACGGCAATCGCCGCGGCAATGTCTTCTATGCGGCTGGCACGAATGGCCAGGGTGCGCAGGCCGTGCTGGCGGCAGACGCGCATCAGCCCGGGCAGATCCACCGAGCCCTCGGCGGCAGGCAGCTTGTCCAGCGCCAGCACCAGCGGCGCGTTGCTGAAGAAGTTCGGGGCCTGGGCGACTTTCGCGGCCAGTTGGCGATCAAGGCCTTCAAGGTCGTTGCGGGCCAGTTCCAGCACCGTGATGGCGAGCATGCTGCCCTTTAACTGGAACACAGGATCTTGGTCTAGCGATTCGGTTTGGCTCATGGTCTGCAGAAGGCGGCTTGTCACTAAAAGTGCCGAGACTTATAACGAGATCGCCCGCGGCCCGCAAGCCAGGGCGAACCGATGTAGAATGCGCGACCTTGTTGTCTGTCCCGGAATCTGTAATGGATCGCCCGCGTTTTCGAGCTGCATTCTTGTCTCCACGTTTCTGGCCTCTGTGGCTGGGACTTGGCGTGTTATGGCTGATCGTCCAGCTGCCTTATCCCGCGCTCCTGCAAATCGGTCGTGCCCTGGGGGCGCTGATGTACCGGGTGGCCGGTGATCGGCGGGCGATCGCCCGGCGCAATCTGGAACTGTGCTTCCCGGAAAAGTCCGCCGCAGAGCGCAAGCGCCTGCTCAAGGAGAACTTCGCGTCCACCGGGATCGCCTTCTTCGAGATGGCCATGAGCTGGTGGTGGTCCAAGCCGCGCCTGGCGCGCCTGGCCCATGTCGAAGGGCTGGAACACCTCAAGCAGGCCCAGCGCGACGGGCATGGGGTGATTCTCATGGCCCTGCACTTCACCACCCTGGAGATCGGCGCGGCGCTGCTGGGCCAGCAGCACACCATTGACGGCATGTATCGCGAACACAAGAACCCGTTGTTCGACTTCATTCAGCGCCGTGGCCGTGAACGGCACAACCTGGACTCTCTGGCCGTCGAGCGTGAGGACGTGCGTGGCATGCTCAAGCTGCTGCGGGCCGGCCGGGCGATCTGGTACGCGCCGGATCAGGACTATGGCATCAAGCAGAGCCTGTTCGTGCCGCTGTTCGGCATCCAGGCCGCGACCGTTACCGCCACCAGCAAGTTCGCGCGTCTGGGCAAGGCCTTGGTGGTGCCTTTCACCCAGGAGCGCCTGGCCGACGGCAGTGGCTACCGCCTGGTGATCCATGCGCCGCTGACGGATTTCCCTGGCGCCACGGAAGAAGAGGATTGCCTGCGGATCAATCAGTGGGTCGAAACGGCGTTGCGCGCCTGCCCCGAGCAGTACCTATGGGCCCATCGGCGCTTCAAGAGCCGGCCGCCGGGCGAGCCCAAGCTCTACACGAAGCGCGGTTGAACTTACGGGTACTGATCGGGACCTTGTGCGCCATGGATGGAGTGAATTGATGAGTGCGGCGGAACCGGTCACCGGTTTGATTCTTTCGGGTGGTGGCGCCCGGGCGGCCTATCAGGTGGGCGTGCTGGCGGCGATTGCCGAGTTGATGGGCCCCGGGGCGCGCAATCCGTTTCCCGTGATTGTCGGCACCTCGGCCGGGGCCATCAATGCCGTCAGCCTGGCCAGTGGCGCCGCGGATTTTTCCGCGGCAATCAAGCGTCTCACAGCGTTCTGGAGCAGCTTTCGCAGTGATCAGGTGATGCGCAGCGATTGGCCCGGGGTGATTCGCCAGGCCAGCCGTTTTGTCGGCCACAGTCTGCTGGGGCTTGGCGCTCAGGTGCCGGTGGCGTTGATCAACAATTCACCGTTGCGTGACCTGCTCAACCAGCACATGCACCTTTCGGGCATCAATCAGGCCATTGCCCAGGGGCAGTTGCACGCGGTGGCGGTAACGGCTTTCGGTTATGAATCCGGACAGGCGGTGACCTTCTATCAAGGGGGCGGGGTCATCAATCCCTGGTTGCGCCACCGGCGGATCGGCATTCCCACCCACCTGACGGTGGACCATCTGCTGGCCAGTGCGGCCATTCCCCTGTTGTTCGCTCCGGTCAAGCTCGACCAGGAATACTTTGGCGATGGCGCGGTGCGCCAGTCGGCGCCCATCAGTCCGGCCTTGCACCTGGGAGCCAGTCGCGTGCTGGTGGTGGGGGTCAGTGGCAACCCGCGGGGCAACGATCCGGACAGCACACTGCAGCGCACGTACACCGGGCAGCAGCCCACCCTGGCGCAGATCGGCGGCCATATGCTCAACAGCACCTTCATTGACAGCCTGGAAAGCGATATCGAGCTGCTGGAGCGACTCAATCATTTCAGTCGCCTGTTGCCGGGCAGCGCGGCGGATCGCAGCCTGGGCATTGCGCCTGTGGAAGTACTGGTGATTGCCCCGAGCCAACCGATCGACGAAATCGCGGCGCGGCACCGGCAGGAGTTGCCGGCGGCGTTGCGCCTGTTCCTGCGTGGACCCGGGGCGACCCGCACCAGCGGTGCCGGGGTCCTGAGTTATCTGCTGTTCGAGGCAGCGTACTGCAGCGAGCTGATAGAGCTGGGCCGCAGTGACGCCCTGGCCAAAGGGGAGGAGTTGGCGCGGTTTCTGGGACTCAAGGGCTTCGCGGGCACGCCCGCTCCTACAGAACCTGCGCCGTAGGAGCGTGCTTGCCCGCGAAGAGCGAGGCACGGGTCAACCGCACGTCGCCCAAAGCTCCGTACGGCATCAGCGGCTCGCCCAACAATCAGAAGTGGTACTTGACCAGCAGGCTGGCAGTGTCCTGGTTGGTCTCGAAGTTGCGCGAATCCTCGATACCGTACTTGTTCTTCCAGTAGTCGTATTCGAAACCGACGTACAACTGTTTGGCGCCCCAGTTCAGGGCCTTGCCCAAGTCATATTTGATCTGTGGGTTGAAGTGCAGGTTGGCGTGGTAAGTGCCCTTGGCGTTCTGGTCGTTGTCCACCACCCAGTCCATGAAACCGTCGATCAGGATGTCCGAGCGGCCCACGGGAATGGTGTAGGACCACACCGGAGTGATCTGCCAGACGTTGTCGCCCGGGCGGCTGCCTTCGGTGTGGCGCTGGTAGAAGTTCAGCTGGAAGTAGTCGAAGCCCGGTACTGCCAGGTCGAAGCCCGGGCCGATCAGGTAGGACTCATTGTCGCCTTCGCCGAATTCGTAAGTGAACGCCAGGAGCACGTCCTTGATCGGGCCGAATTCCAGTTTCTGGTCGAAGATCTTGCCGAACGACAAGCGTGGCGAGAACTCGCCGTAGTAGGTGTCCGGGCCGACGTTGCCGTCTTCCTTGCCGTTGTAGAAGATCCGGTCGAGGAAGAAGAAGTTGTCGCCGTACTTCCAGGCGTCGGCATGTTCGAAGGTCACCGTCTGTTGAATCTGCGGGTTGACCTCGAAGTTCTTGCCGTACAAGTAAGTCAGGCTGTTGTTCTGCCACTGCAACAGGTCGCCAGCCACGGCCTGTCCCCCCACCAGCGCACTGGCGGCCAACATCAGGCTCTTGCACATCGGTTTCATTCGGTTGCTCCCAAGTAGGTAGTTCCACGTTTTTATGGCTCGGCGCTCTGGTATGGCGCCTTTTTTCTTTGCTTTAAAAAACCATCCGATCGGTCAGCTTTGTTGCTGGTAGCAAGAGCTGAGCCAAGGCCGAAAAAAAGCAAAAAAACTCCCGGTCGGCTGTAGCAATACAGTCGAACGAGAGTGTTTCGAGCGTTGATTTCGTGCGCCTCGAGACCTGTCCTGGCCGGGATAAGTTGGCCTTCAGGTCAGGTTTTTCATCCGGACTTTTTTTTAGACCGGATTTGCGCGGCCGCGGAGAATACTGGCTCCCACGGCAGGGCTCAAGTGCTCTGCAACAGCGCACTGGCAGCCACTTTGGGGCAGGCAGACCGCACATCTCAGCGCGTTGTCCGTGCTGAGAGGCGCAGAAACCGCGCGGACGACCCGCCATCAGGGGCGCAGTGGGTGGCCGCAAGTGGGTGAGCGGCGGACAGTTGTCGGGCTGGTGCAGGCTGCATGGCGGGCTCCCTGTTTATTCTTGTTTTCAAGGCGCGGCGTTGTTGGGCAGTGATCGGTGCAGGGCTGGCGAGCACTGCACTCATGCATGAGCGGTGAGGCAGGGATCGGGGCGCCGGTCCGGCGCCCTGGTCAAGCCTTAATGCTGGTGAGCCTGTTCAGCGTTGCTGATGGCGCGCTCGGTGCCCCCGAGAATGTTGAACAGCAGGTTCAGCACCAGGGCGCTCAAGGTCGCCATGGCAATGCCGCTGTGGGTGATGGGGCTCATCCACAGCGGCAGGTGGGCAAAGAACTCCGGGCGCACCACGGGAATCAGGCCCATGCCGATACTCACCGCCACCAGCAGTTGATTGCGCCGGTCGCCAATATCGGCTTCCTGGAGGATCTTGATCCCGGTGGCGGCCACCATGCCGAACATGGCGATGGCTGCGCCGCCCAGTACCGCTGGAGGAATCGAGGCTACCAGGAACGCCGCCTTGGGCAGCAGGCTGAGGATGATCAGCAGGCCGCCGGCAACGATGGTCACGGAACGGCAGCGCACCCCGGTCATCTGCACCAGGCCGATGTTCTGGGCGAACGAAGAGTGGGTGAAGGTGTTGAGGAAACCGGCGAAGAACGAGGCGCCGGCATCACACAGCAGGCCACGGCGCAGCATGCGCGGGGTGACCTCCTGGCCGGTGATCTTGCCCAGGGCCAGGAACATCCCGGTGGATTCGACAAAGATGATCACCACCACCAGGCACATGGACAGGATGGGCGCCAGGTGGAACTGCGGCATGCCGAAGTGCAGCGGGGTGACGACCTGCAGCCAGGGCGCCTGGGCCATGCCGCTGAGGTCGACCATGCCGATCATGCCGCACAGCACGTAGCCAAGGCCCATGCCGATCAGCACGGAAATGTTCACCCAGAAACCACGCATGAAACGATGGATCAGCAGGATGGTGCCCAGCACCAGTGCAGCGATGGTCAGGTAGATGGGCGAACCGAACTGCGCGGTACTGCTGCCACCGCCGGCCCAGTTCACCGCCACCGGAAACAGTGACAGGCCGATCGAGGTGATCACCGTGCCGGTGACCAGGGGCGGGAAGAAGCGCACCACCTTGGACATGAACGGCGCAATCAGCATGCCGAAGAAGCCTGCGGCGATGGTGGCGCCAAAGATGCCCTGCATGCCGATGCCGGGCATGCCGGCCATGGCCACCATGCTGCCTACGGCGGCAAAACTGGCGCCCATCATCACCGGCATGCGAATGCCCATGGGGCCGATGCCCATCGACTGGACGATGGTGGCGATTCCGGCCACCAGCAGGTCGGCATTGATCAGGAAGGCGATTTCTTCACGACTCAGGCCCGCGGCCTGTCCGATGATCAGCGGCACCGCAATTGCACCGCCATACATCAGCAGAACGTGTTGCAGCCCCACCAGGATCAGTTGCAGGAAAGGCAAGCGCACAATGGCGGGCGCGGCGGGGACGCACTGTTCGGATGAATCGGACATGCAACACCTCGAATCTTTTTATTCTTGTGATTTAACCGCTGCGTCTTGGTGCGCAACGGGTTTGCCGCGGACGAATCTTGGACGGCTGACGGCAATCAAGCCCGCCCCTACAGATGAATCCGGTTCTGTAGGAGCGAGCTTGCTCGCGAAGCAGCCTGGGTGCAGGCACTGATCAGTGGGTCTGGGCCCCCTGGGCAATCCAGGCGCCGATCAATTCACGTTCCTGCTGGGTCATCTGGGTGATGTTGCCCAGCGGCATGATCTGGCTGGTCACGGCCTGGGCCTGGATACGCGCAGCTTGCAGGCGGATCTGTTCCGGTGTGTCGAACATCACCCCGGCAGGCGCGGCGCTGAACAGCGGGCTGGTGGGCTTGGCCGAGTGGCAGACCGCGCACCGCTCCTGTATCACGCTGTGCACCTTGTCGAAGGCCGGGCCGGCATTCGAAGCCTGCGCCGGGGCGCTGGCCGCGGCAGGCGCAGCTGGCGCTGGTGCTGGTGCTGGCTGAGCTTCGGTCGTGGTTGCCGGTTTGCCACCCAGGGCGGTTTCCGGCAATGGCTGGAACTGGGTCTGGGCAGGGGCCTTGGCCACGTCCGCAGCACTGGGCGCTGGCGTCGGACCGGTCACATAGGCCAGGCAGATCATGCCCAGCGCCGCCACGGGCAGGGTCCAGGCGAACTTGTGGCTGTCATGACGGGTGTTGAAGTAGTGACGCACCAGCACTGCCAGGACCGCGATCCCGGCCAGGATCAACCAGTTGTACTGGCTGCCGTAGGTGCTCGGGAAGTGGTTGCTGATCATGATGAACAGCACGGGCAGGGTGAAGTAGTTGTTGTGACGCGAACGCAACAGGCCCTTGGCCGGCAGGGTCGGGTCGGGGGTGCGGTTTTCCGCGATCGCCGCCACCAGCGCGCGCTGGGCCGGCATGATGATGCGGAACACGTTGCCCACCATGATGGTGCCGATGATTGCACCCACATGCAGGTACGCGCCTCGGCCGCTGAACACCTTGCTGAAGCCGTAGGCGGCGCCGATCAGCAGGAGGAACAGAATGAAGCCGAGCAGGGCGGGTTTCTTGCCCAGTGGCGAATCGCAGAGGAAGTCGTAGACGAACCAGCCGGCGATCAGCGCACCGATCCCGATGGCCACGCCTTCAGGGCCGGTCAGGCCGCTGCCGGGAGCCACCAGGTAGAGCATCGGGTTGTAGTAGAACACCAGGCACAGCAGGGCGATCCCCGACATCCAGGTGAAGTAGGCTTCCCACTTGAACCAGTGCAGGTTCTCCGGCATCGAGGGAGGGGCCAGCTTGTATTTTTCCAGGTGATAGATACCGCCACCGTGAATCGCCCAGAGGTCGCCGGACAGGCCGTCCTTGGGGTTGACGCGATTGAGGTTGTTCTCCAGCCAGACGAAGTAGAACGATGCGCCGATCCAGGCCACACCAGTGATCATATGTACCCAACGCACGCTCAGGTTGAGCCATTCCAACAGATGTGCTTCCACAGTCTTTACCTCTTGCCTGTCACCCTTGTTGTCGAGTGATCAGGCCTTCTCTTATTGGTGGGGGGCGAGGATCAAACGCTCATCCTCTTTGAAGAAATGCTCATCGCAGTTATTGCCTTTGCCACTGCGATCAACCACCAGGAAGTCATCCCGCTTTTCGATCGTCAGCACCGGGTGGTGCCAGACGCCGCGATGGTAATTGATGCCCTGCCTGCCATTGCTGACGAAGGCGCGGACCAAGCCTGATACAGGTTCATCGCCAAGTGGCGCGACCACGATCAGAAAGGGGTTGCCGAGCAGCGGGATGAAGGCCTGGCTGCCCAGCGGATGGCGTTCCAGCATGCGAATGGTCAAGGGCATTTCCAGTGCGTCGGCGCGGAAGATGCTGATGATCGCTTCGTCCTCCGGCTGGGCGGTTTCAACCGTCGCCAGGCGGTGGAAGCGCATGGTCGAACCATTGTTGATCATGAAGTGGTCGCTGCCGTCGGTCTCGATTACGTCACCGAAGGGGGCGAAGGCTTCTTTGCTCAGGGGTTCAATCACTAATGTGCGCATGCTGTTCTTCTTATGTTCTCTGATAAGGGTGTCGGTTCATCATCCCCTGGCGCCGCCGGCTTGCCGGCGACGGCGGCCTCAAGCGGAGCGGGGATGCTGAGCTGCCGCTACAGGGCCTGTAGGCGGAACAGGGCGATCTTGTTGATCTCGGCCAGCGCGCATTTGAACTCGGTATCCACGGTGTTGTGGATGCGGGTTTCGAACGCGGCGAGGATCTGGTGCCGATTGCTGCCCTTCACCGCCATGATGAAGGGAAACTTGAACTTGGCCTTGTAGGCATCGTTCAACTCGGTGAAACGCTGGAACTCTTCGGCCGTGCATTGGTGAATGCCGGCACCGGCCTGTTCGTTGGTGCTGGCTTCGGTCAGCTGGCCCTGGACGGCGGCTTTGCCGGCCAGGTCCGGGTGAGCGTTGATCAGTGCCAATTGGGCGGCGTGATCGGCGCTCAAGAGGATATCGCTCATGCGCTGGTGCAGGCCTTCGATCTGGTCGACGGAGGCGTCGAGGCCCAGGTCGTAGGCTTTTTCAGCCACCCACGGCGAATGCTCGTAGATGTCGGCGAAGGCCTTGACGAAGGCTTCACGGCTCAGGCTCGAGGGCTTGAGGCTCTGGAAGGCGGTCATTTCGTCGCTCCCTGGTAAGGATGGGTCTGTTGCCAGTGGCGGGCGATGTCGACGCGGCGGGTGAACCAGACCTGTTCATGGCCTTTGACGTACTCGATGAAGCGCTTGAGCGAAGCCAGGCGTGCAGGGCGGCCGATCAGGCGGCAGTGCAGGCCGATGGAGAGCATCTTCGGCGCTTCGGCACCTTCGGCGTAGAGCACGTCGAAAGCGTCTTTGAGGTAGTGGAAGAAGTCGTCGCCCTTGTTGAAGCCTTGCACCTGGGTGAAGCGCATGTCGTTGGTGTCCAGGGTGTAAGGGATCACCAGGTGGGGCTTGCCGGTAGGGTTGTTGGGTTCCCAGTAGGGCAGGTCATCGTCGTAGGTATCGCAGTCGTAGAGGAAACCGCCTTCCTCCATCACCAGGCGCCGGGTGTTCGGGCCGGTGCGGCCGGTGTACCAGCCCAGGGGGCGCTCGCCGGTGATCTCGGTGAGGATGCGGATGGCTTCGAGCATGTGCTCGCGTTCCTGGGCCTCGTCCATGTACTGGTAGTCGATCCAGCGGTAGCCGTGGCTGCAGATCTCGTGACCGGCTTCGACCATGGCGCGGATCACGTCCGGGTGGCGCTGGGCGGCCATGGCCACGGCGAAGATGGTCAGCGGAATGTCGAATTCCTTGAACAGCTTGAGAATCCGCCAGACGCCGGCGCGGCTGCCGTACTCGTAAAGCGATTCCATGCTCATGTTGCGCTCGCCCTGCAGCGGCTGCGCCGAAACCATTTCCGACAGAAAGGCTTCCGATTCCTTGTCGCCATGAAGAATGTTGCGCTCGCCGCCTTCTTCGTAATTGAGCACGAAGGACAGGGCGATGCGGGCATTGCCCGGCCAGTGAGGATGAGGAGGGGTGGAGCCGTAACCGATCAGGTCGCGAGGGTAGTCAGCGCTCACTGCAGTCTTCCTTCTTGTTCGTGATAACGGTGGCGTGGCGGAACCTGAAGCCGGGAAACCAGGTGGGCGTCACTGCGATGGGGCGATTGTATACAAATTTATATTCAGTTTGTAAGCCCGATTTTTTGCATTTTTCCGCTTTTGTCACGAGGGATCCTGCTTGCAAGAAACTTGCCCGGTTGGTCAGCTTATGCCTGGAGAGTCGCCTGCTGCTGAGGTTTGGAGGGTGATTCGCAAGTTGCCGGGGAGGGCACCGGTTGTGGGCATATTTGTGATTATTATTGTGTACAATTTTTTTGAAAAATGTCTTAATCGGAACCTCTCCGCAGCCTTTTCACTGCTGAAACGCCGCGGTCCCCTTTCAATCACTGACTCCGGGAGGCGCGAGGCCTGTTCACTCATTGGGCGACAGGCACGCAGAATCAATGGGACGTTTGACTACACATGTTTTGGATGCCGCACATGGCTGCCCTGGCAGCGCTATCAAGGTCGAGCTGTATCGGGTTGAAGGGACGCAGCTGGAACTGGTCGCCAGCGCCCTGACCAATAGCGATGGCCGCTGCGACAGTCCCTTGCTGCAGGGGGAAGACTACCGCTCCGGGGTCTACCAGTTGCAGTTCCATGCCGGTGACTACTACCGCGCCCGAGGCGTGCCACTGCCGCAGCCGGCCTTTCTGGATGTAGTGGTGCTGCGTTTTGGCATCAGTGCCGAGCAGGAGCATTACCACGTGCCGCTGTTGATCTCGCCTTACAGCTATTCGACCTACAGAGGAAGCTAGGACTTACCCCCAAGAATCCTGCGCAAATAGCTTCTTTTGGTCCTTGCCCGCTCACACTGCGGGCTTTTTTTCGTCCTGTTGAAAGTGCCGCCGGTGCAGGTGGCTATTGGCGGGTTGGCAACAAGCGTGTCAACGACTCAGGAGGGATGCAGCTCCAGCCGCGCCGAACAGTCCGGCGCTGAGGCGATTGAACCAACTCTGGCCCTTGCCGCTGCGCAGGTAGCCGGCGGCGCCGCGGGCGCCAAGGCCGTAGGCCAGCTTGCAGCCCAGGTCCAGCAGGGTCCAGGTGGCGAGCATGATCAGCAGTTGCGGCATAAACGGTTGCTGGGCGCTGAGAAACTGCGGCAGGAAGGCGGCGAAAAACAGAATGTCCTTCGGATTGCTCGCCCCCAGGACAAAAGCGCGCCCGAACAGTGCACGAAAGCGCGGTATCGGTGCGGCATCCATCAGCACGGCGCCTTGCTTGTGCAGCCGTGACTGCAGCCAGCTTTGCCGGGCCAGATAGAACAGGTAAAGCGCGCCGACGATCTTCAAGGTGCTGAACAGCTGTTCCGAGGCCATCAACACCGCCCCCAGGCCCAGGGCCGATGCGCTCAACAGGCAGATCGAGGCCAGCACGCCACCCAGAAACGCCGGGTAGGAGCGGCGCAGGCCATGGTTCAGGCTGTTGCTGATCATCAGCAAGGACAAGGGCCCGGGGATCAGAATCACCACCAGTGCAGCGCCACTGAACAACAGCCAGGTTTCCGGGTTCATCACGTTCTCTCCATGCGCAAAAGCCCCATCCGGCGGGATGGGGCAGGTGAAGCCGGAGCAATTTACAAGAAAATGAACTTGGCGATGAAGATTGCGCACAGCACATACAGGCTGATGGAGATTTCCTTGTGCTTGCCGGTTCCGGCCTTGAGCACCACATAGGTGATGAAGCCCAGGGCAATGCCGTCGGCAACGGAGAAGGTCAGGGGCATCATGATTGCCGTGACGATGGCCGGAATGCTGTCGGTGGCTTCGTCCCAGTTGATGTGGGCCATGCCGCCCATCATCAGCATCGCGACATAGATGAGGGCGCCGGCTGTGGCGTAGGCGGGGATCATCCCCGCCAGCGGCGCGAAGAACATGGCGGCGATGAACAGCACGCCTACGGTGACTGCCGTCAGACCGGTGCGCCCGCCGGCCGCCACCCCGGCGGCACTTTCCACATAACTGGTCACTGGCGGTACGCCGACCACGGCGCCGAAGACGCTGGAGGCGCTGTCCGCCTTGAGGGCCCGGGACAGGTTCTCGATCTTGCCGTCGGGGTTGACCAGGCCGGCGCGCTGCGCCACGCCCATCAGGGTGCCGGCGGTGTCGAACATGTGCACGAAAAGGAAGGCCAGGACCACGCTGATCATGCTGACGTTGAACACCCCGGCGATATCCATGGCCATCCAGGTTGGCGCCAGGCTCGGTGGGGTGGAGAGAATACCGTTGTAGTGCACCAGGTCCATGCCCCAGCCGGCCAGGGTCACGGCGATGATGCTGAGCAGAATGGCGCCGAACACCCGGTGGTAGCTGAGCACCGCGATCATCAGAAAGCAGATCGCCGCCAGCAGCGGGCCGGGCTCGCGCAGGGAGCCGAGCTTGATCAGGGTCGCCGGACTGTCGACGATGATGCCGGCGGTTTTCAGGCCGATCAGGCCGAGAAACAGGCCGACCCCGGCGCCCATGGCATAGCGCAGGCTCACCGGAATGCTGTTGAGCAGCCATTCACGGACCCGGGACAGGGTCAGGATCATGAACAGCACGCCGGAAATAAACACGGCTCCGAGAGCCGTTTCCCAGTGGTAGCCCATGGTGCCGACCACGGTGTAGGTGAAAAAGGCGTTCAAGCCCATGCCCGGGGCCAGGCCCACCGGCCAGTTGGCGTACAGGCCCATTAACAGGCAGCCCAGGGCGGCAGCGATGCAGGTGGCGACGAAGGCGGCGCCGTGATCGATACCGGCATCGGCCATGATGTTGGGGTTGACGAAGATGATGTAGGCCATGGTGATGAAGGTTGTCAGACCGGCAATCAGCTCGGTCTTCACCGTGGTGCCGTGCAACCTGAGTTTGAAGATGCGTTCCAGCCAGCCGCTGTTCAGCGAGGGCGAGAGGTCCAGCGGAGAGGCTTCGGATTTGCGGCTTTCCACAGCGAGTACTCCTCAAGAGTTTTATTGTTTTTTCCAGAACCGGGCATCAGAAGGTGGGCGGCGGCTCTTTGAGGCAGGCAGGGCTTGTGGGGTTTGTTGACTTTAAGGTCAAGAACTCACACGGGCGAATTATGCTTTTGTATACAAAGAAAGCAAATAATGTTTTTGCTTTTGTGTGCGAAAAATCTGAGGGCGTGGCTATATACCGGCCCCCGCTTATGCCCAGGGGCCGACCGTCGTGCGTGTGCGATAGACGCCGCCCGAGCGGACGGCGAGGGAGGGCAGGATCAGAGGTCTGCGGTTTTTCCGGCCAGGGCCTGGTTCACCGCCAGCCAGCCGTCGACGGCGCTTTCTCCAGCTTCGCTGAACGCGCGTTGCAGCAGCTTGACCTGCTCGCGGCGCAAGGCTTGTTCGAAACGCGCACCATCGGCGCTCAACTGCAGCAGGCGTTTTCGTTTGTCGCTGTCCGGGGCGACGCTGTCCACCAGGTGCATTTCCATGAGTTGGCGCAAGGGCGTGTTCAACGCCTGCTTGCTCACACCCAGCAGGTTGAGCAGCTCTTTCACGCTCAGCCCCGGGTAGCGCGCGATGAAGAACACGATGCGTTGGTGCACGCGACTCAGGCCACGGCGTTCGAGCATTTCGTCGGCCTTGGCGGTGAAGGCCTGATAGCCAAAGAAGAAGGCCTCCATGGCGGCCTGTTGCGAGGTCGGGTTTTTAAGGTCAAGCATATTGACGTATCTGCGAGAGTCGGCGTAATTTTGGTCAAGCAGTTTGACGTATTTTCTCCCTCCTTCGCTAGCGGTGATCTCCATGGCTTTCTCCGAACGTGTATCGCGCCTCAAAAGCTCCCTGATCCGTGAAATCCTGGCAGCGGCCCAGCGCCCGGAAGTGATGTCGTTCGCTGGAGGCCTGCCGGCCGAAGTGATGCTGCCCAAGGTGCAGTGGCAAGACATGCCGCTGTCCATGGGGCAGTACGGCATGAGTGAAGGCGAGCCGCAGTTGCGAGAGGCCCTGGCTGCCGAGGCGCGCAAGCTGGGTGTAGCCTGCGAGGCGAGCCAGGTCCTGGTGGTCAGCGGCTCCCAGCAGACCCTCGATCTGGCGGCCAAGCTCTACATCGACAAGGGCACGCGGATCATGCTGGAGGCCCCGACCTATCTGGCGGCCCTGCAGATCTTCCAGCTGTTCGGTGCTGATTGCCTGACGGTGCCCTTGGAGGCTGACGGTCCGGACCTGGCGCAGATGCGGGCGAACCTGGAACAGCATCGTCCGGCCTTCGTCTACCTGATTCCGACCTTCCAGAACCCATCGGCGGTGCGCTATAGCGAGAGCAAGCGCGCCGCCGTGGCGGCGTTGCTGGACGAGTTCGGGGTCACCCTGATCGAGGACGAGCCCTATCGCGAACTGACTTTCGATGGTGGCAGTGCCACGCCGATTGTCAGTCGTCTGCAGAAGGCCAGCTGGATCTACACCGGCACGGTGTCGAAAACCTTGCTCCCGGGATTGCGGGTCGGCTACCTGATTGCCAGTCCGGACCTGTTTCCCCACCTGTTGCGTCTGAAACAGTCTGCTGACCTGCACACCAACCGCGTCGGCCAGTGGCAAGCCATGCAATGGATCGGCAGCCGGCAGTTCCAGGAGCACCTGGACGCGCTGCGCAGTTTCTACCGCCAGCGACGGGATGCTTTCCAGGTGGCATTGCAGAGTCATTTCGCCGATCTGGCGGATTGGCAGGTGCCCGAGGGCGGTCTGTTTTTCTGGTTGAGCTTGAAACAGCCCCTGGATACCCGCACTTTGCTCAAGTCGGCGTTGGAGCAGGACGTGACTTTTATGCCCGGCGAACCGTTCTTCTCTGAACCGGAGCGCAATCATGGGCATCTGCGGCTGAATTTCAGCCATATCGATCCGGCGCGTCTGGACGAAGGCCTCAAGCGGCTGGCCACCGTGATACGTCAAGCACAGGCTGCACAGGCAGCCTAAGGGGAGGGCCATGTACAAGGTTTATGGCGATTACCGTTCGGGCAACTGCTACAAGATCAAGCTGATGCTCAATTTGCTGGGGCTGCCCTATGAATGGCAGGCGGTGGACATTCTCGGAGGCGATACCCAGACCGAGGCTTTCCTGGCGAAAAATCCCAACGGCAAGATTCCGGTGCTGGAACTGGAAGACGGCACTTGTCTGTGGGAGTCCAACGCGATTCTCAACTTTCTCGCCGATGGCAGCGAGTTCCTGCCCAGCGAACCGCGCCTGCGTACCCAGGTTCTGCAGTGGCAATTCTTCGAGCAATACAGCCATGAGCCCTATATCGCCGTGGCGCGTTTTATCCAAGTCTACGAAGGCTTGCCCGAAGAGCGTCGGGAGGAATACCTGAAGTTGCACAAGCGTGGCTACAAGGCACTGGATGTGATGGAAAAGCAGCTGAGCCGCACGCCTTACCTGGTGGGCGAGCACTATTCGATTGCCGATATCGCGCTCTATGCCTACACCCACGTAGCCCATGAAGGCGGCTTCGACCTGGCCCGATACCCGGGGATCCAGGCCTGGATCCAGCGAGTGCAGAGCCATCCGCGGCATGTCGGGATGTTCGATTGAACGGACCTGGCCGGATCTGCAACTGACCCGGGACGGCATCGTCCCGGGGAAGGGCCTCAGGCCGCGGAGAAGCGCTGGTTCAGGTAATCGATGATCACCTTGGATTCGTACATCCAGGTGGTCTGGCCGTTTTCTTCGATCCGCAGGCACGGCACCTTGATCTTGCCGCCCTGTTCCAGCAGGGTCTGGCGATCCTGCTCGTTGTTCTTGGCGTCGCGCAGGGCCACCGGCACGTTCAGGCGGTGCAGGGTGCGGCGGGTCTTCACGCAGAACGGGCAGGCGTGGAATTGATACAGGGTCAGGCCCTTGGCGGCCGCTTCGACGTTCGCCTGAGCAGCAGCTGTGCGCTTCTGCTTGCGCGGACGGGTGATGAAGTCGATGAAAATGATGAGTTGACCCAGGCCGACTCGCAGCGCTTTGACGATCACGGTATTGCCTCTTGCCCATGAATGAAGGGGCGGCAGCTTACCTGATTTTGCCGGGCGAAAAAAAACCGGCGATCATCGCCGGTTTCTTGTCTGCTGCCTGTCACTTGATCAGGCTGAGGAACTCGCTGCGGGTCGCCGCATTCTCGCGGAACTCACCCAGCATCACCGAGGTGATCATCGACGAGTTCTGCTTCTCCACACCGCGCATCATCATGCACATGTGCTTGGCCTCGATCACCACGGCGACGCCCAGGGCACCGGTCACTTGCTGGACGGCGTCGGCGATCTGCCGGCTGAGGTTTTCCTGGATCTGCAGGCGACGGGCATACATGTCGACGATGCGCGCCACTTTCGACAGTCCCAGAACCTTGCCGCTGGGAATGTAGGCGACGTGCGCCTTGCCGATAAACGGCAGCAGGTGGTGCTCGCACAGCGAGTAGAGCTCGATGTCCTTGACCAGCACCATTTCGCTGTTGTCGGAGCTGAACAAGGCACCGTTGGTGACCTCTTCCAGGGTTTGGGCATAACCGCGGCAAAGGTACTGCATGGCTTTGGCGGCACGCTTGGGCGTGTCGAGCAGGCCCTCGCGGGAGACGTCCTCGCCCAGTTGGCCGAGGATCGCGGTGTAATTCTGTTCCAGAGACATGAAACTACCTGTGGGATTTTACGCAAAGGGCAAGGGTACGGTGGCGGACACGACGCTGCAAGCGTGATGCAGCGGCTTTATTCGTCACGGCCTTCCATCATGGTGCGTTTGAGCATCACGTAAAGCGCACCGGTGCCGCCGTGTTTGGCCTGGCACGAAGTGAAGCCCAGCACCTGTGGATGTTGGCGCAGCCAGGTGTTGACGTGGCTCTTGATCATCGGGCGCTTGCCGTCCAGGCGCACGGCCTTGCCGTGGGTGACGCGCACGCAGCGGATCTCGAAACGGGTGGCCTCGGCAAGAAATGCCCAGAGGGTTTCCCGGGCCTTTTCCACCGTCATGCCGTGCAGGTCGAGGCTGCCTTCGAAGGGGATCTGGCCGATTTTCAGCTTGCGCATCTGGCTTTCCTGGACCCCGTCGCGGGCCCACATCAGCTCATCTTCCGGTCCTACATCGATGACGAACTGATCGGACAGCCCATCCACCGTAGTGGTTTCGCTGCGCACGGTGGCGGCCTGGCGCAGCTTGGCGATCTGCGCGCGGTCAGCCTTGGGTTTGCCTGTGTCGGCACGATCGTGCTTGATCGGCTTGACGCCGCGGATCTCGTTTTTGAACAGGGAAAAATCGTCGTCTTGCATGTCAGCCTCCGCGAAGGGCGGCTAGTTTACCCAACTCGGTACACCTTCTGGCGCGCAAATCGCGCGCAGATTCGTCAGTCGTGTTTTTTCATCAGGTGTGGCGCCATGTTCAGTGCCAGGGGCTGGCGCATGCGCCGCCGGCAACGCCGCCACAGGCGAACGCCGACATACAGCAGTAACAGGCCAACCGCCAGAATCACCGCCGACCCGGCCGGGCTGGCATTGAGTTCTCCCAGTGCCGGAGCGCGGCCCAGCAGGCTGGCCGCACCTGCCATCGCCAGCAGTACGCCGAATGTCGCCAGCAACGCGGAGAATCCCGCCCCCAGGCGCAATCGCCAGTTCCGCGGGCTTCTGGGCCGCAACCGGCGTGCGTCAAAACCATCGGATATCTTCATTCCGACCTTCCTCAATGGGTATCGGCCCTTCGACCGGGAGTTGACCGGGTGGTTCCTGAGGCTAAGGCAATTGCTGCAAATGCGAGGCGTTTATGGATGAGCGGCCCGCCAGCCGCTCACCAGGGCTGATCAGATCAGGCTTGCGGTCTGGGCGAGGGTGGCGAAGTTGTCGGCCATGATCGCCATTTCGGTCTGCTGAACATGCTCGGCACTGAGGATGCCGCCCTTGTAGGGCAGGTCGCGGGTGGCGCAGGCGTCTTCCACCAGGGTGCAGCGGAACCCCAGGTTCTTGGCTGCCCGCACGGTGGTGCTGACACTGGAGTGGCTCATGAAACCGGCCACGATCAGGTCCAGGGAACCGAGGTCTTGCAGGCGTTTTTCCAGTTCGGTGCCATGGAAGGCGCTGGGCAACAGCTTGCCGATGATGGTTTCGTCGCCTTGCGGCTCTAGGCCGGGGATGAACTCGCCGCGCTCGCCCTGGGGGTCGAACAGACCACCGACGGTGCCGAGGTGGCGCACATGCACGATAGGCCGGCCGGCTGCCCGGGCCGCCACCAGCAGTTGACGAATATTGGCTACGGCCGCGTCCATGCCGGACAGGGCCAGGGGACCGCTGAGGTACTCTTTCTGGGCGTCGATGATCACAAGGGTCGCGTGGCTCAAATTGGCCGCGGCGTAACCACGACCGCTGAGTTGAAACATCGTCTTTGGAACGGACATTCTGGGGCTCCTGTGAGTGGGGCTTTTGCGACATTGTCCTCTGGCAGAGCGCTTCTGTGAATCGCTACTAACGTAAGGTGCGCCGTTGTTGGCCTGCAGCCTTGTCAAGAGGGGCAAGGTATTGGCCGTTGAGCGGCAAAACCTGCGCGGCGGACGATTGCCTGCCTGCGGTTTTTCATTCGTCGTCGGCAGGCGTTTTGGCTGGTAGTATTGCCGGTCGTTTTGTCAGGAGTCTGTCCCGTGATCACTTCCCGCCTGCGCACCTTGCGCGACCATATCCGCTGGGCTGTCAGCCGCTTTCATGGGGAGGATCTGTTCTTCGGCCATGGCACCGACAATGCCTGGGACGAGGCCCGCCAACTGGTGCTCGGTGCCTTGCACCTGCCTTGGGAAATTGCCGACAGCTATCTGGACTGCGCTTTGGAAGAGGACGAACTGGCCCACCTGCAGCACCTGCTCAAGCGCCGTATCGAAGAGCGGGTGCCCACCGCCTACCTGTTGGGCGAGGCCTGGTTCTGCGGCATGTCGTTCATCGTCGATGAGCGGGTGCTGATTCCCCGTTCCCCTATCGGCGAACTGATCGAAAAACGCTTTGAACCCTGGCTGGGCAACGAGCCGGCGCGGATTCTCGACCTGTGCACCGGCTCCGGTTGCATCGGTATCGCCTGCGCCTACGAATTCCGCGACGCCGAAGTGGTGCTGGCGGACCTGTCCTTCGAAGCGCTGGAAGTGGCCAATCAGAACATCGAGCGGCACGGCGTCGACGAGCGAGTGTTTACCGTTCAGGGCGATGGCTTCGATGGCTTGCCGGGGCAGCGCTTCGACTTGATCGTGTCCAACCCGCCCTATGTCGATGCCGAAGACTTTGCCGACATGCCGGACGAGTACCAGCATGAACCCGAGCTGGGCCTGGCTTGTGGCGACGATGGCCTGAACCTGGTACGCCGCATGCTCGCCGAAGCTGCCGATCATCTGACCGAGAAGGGACTGCTGATCGTCGAAGTGGGCAACAGCCAGGTTCACGTCGAGGCGCTTTATCCGGAAGTGGATTTTGCCTGGCTCGACTTCGAGCGCGGTGGTCATGGCGTGTTCATGCTCACGGCAGAGCAGTGCCGCGAGCATCAGGCGCTGTTTGCTTCTCGCGTTTGAGTGATGGGCCGGCCCGCGTGATGCGGGCCTTGAGCCGTCAGCAGGATGCGACTCAGCGGTGCGTCGCAATCCAGATCAGCAGCCCCGCCTGGAATACCGCGAAGGCCACCAGGCAGGTGATGGTGAAGCGCAGGCCGGTGTCTTCACGTTTGTACTTGGTGACTTTCTCTTCCTGCTTGCGCAGATTGACTTCCAGCTCTTCCAGGTTCTGTTCGGCCTGCTGGAGCATCTGCGCCGCTTCCAGTATTTCCACGAACTGCAGCTTCTCGGTGTTCCACTGGCTCAGCAGCTCGCCTGCCTGGACATCCTTGACGCTGCCCTTGAGGTGCTGGGCGTCGGCATACACCACGTCGAAACCCTGGGTGCGCAACACATGATCGCGACGCAGGCGAGTGTCTTCGTTGAGGGCCTCCTTGTTGCCGAGGTCGAAGCCGTCCACCCGGTAATGCGGCCACTTCTTTTGCGCCCACTGCGCGGCCTGGGCCAGCAGGAAGCGCCCGATGCCCCGGTTCAGCGGTTCGATCTGCAGCCCACCCTCGGGCTCGAAGTGCACCCGGCGGGTCTCGTGCTCCACCCAGACATCCAGGTGATTCTGTTCCTTGCGCACCCGCTGACCGGGCAGGCGGATCGTCATGCGCAGCAGGCTGTGCTCTTTGTTGTTGCGTTCGGCATAACCGAACTCGACAAAGCGCAAAGGCCGCACGCCGGTGGCGCGATCGGTCTTCAGGGGCGCCAGGCGCAGCATCTTGTGATGTTCGGCCTGAACGTCCGCCCACGGCAACGGCGGCGCTTCCGGGGCGACGGCTTCCTGCTCGGAGGCGGGTGAATTCGGGGTATCAGTCATAAGGGCAAGTCCTGTCCAATCGCTGCGCGCCGACAGCAATCGAACGGCCGGCAAAGACTTATCGGCCGTTTTTTTCAGGACTGGAGGGTAAAAACAGCCTAACGGGTGTGAAGTCCGTCAATAAAACTGATGATCGACCGGCCCAGTTCTGCCGCCAGGGGCAGTTGCGGGTCCCTGTAGGACGCCAGTTGGCGCTTGAGATCGTTGGGCACGATACGCATGACGTGGTTCATGCCGTCGATCAGGGTCAGTTGGGCGTCGGGTTTCGCCGCCTTGAGCACCCGGGCGTCGTCGACGCTGACCTGGATGTCGTTGCTGCCCTGAATGATCAGCGCCGGCATTTTCAGGCGAGCGAAGGCGGCGGCCGGGTCTTCGCGAAACAGGGTGATCAGATAGGGCTGTACGCTGGGGCGGAAGATCACTTGCAGGGCCGGCGGCACATCGCTGTCCACCTGGCCGGCCTTGAGGCTGTCCAGCAGTTCATTGCTGCGCACCATCAGTGCGGGTGGCAGGCGATAACTCAATTGCTGGCGCAGGACCTGATCCACGGGCCGGGCGGTGCCGGAGATGGATATCACCCCCGCGGCATCCAGTTGCGGTGCGGCGAGGCTGGCGATCAGCGCCCCCTCACTGTGGCCCAGCACAATCAGTTGGCCCAGGCGCGGGTCGGTCTTGAGCTTCTTGCCCCAGGCCACGGCGTCGGCCACGTAGGCATCGAGCGTCAGGTTGCGTTCGTCCGGGGTCGCCGCGAGACTGGCCGCCACGCCGCGCTTGTCGTAGCGCACGCTGGCAATGTTGTGCTTGGCCAGGACCCAGGCCAGGCGCTTGAGGCTGTCGTTGCGTCCGCCGTCGGGATTGTTGCCGTCGCGGTCGGTGGGGCCCGAGCCGGAAATGATCAGCACCACCGGCACGGGTTGCTCGGACTTGGGCAGCAGCAACGAGCCATACAGCTCGCCGTGGCCGGTGTCCAGGCTGACGGGGCGTTGCAGGACGGTCGCCTGGACCAGGCCGGTGAACAGGGAAAGGCTCAAGAGAAGGGCTCGCAGCATCATCACGCCATCATGGATAAGGTGCCAGTTGGACTCAGGCAGCGGCAGAAGGTTCGAGGATGAACTAGTTGGGTAGCCTGCGTATACTTGCGCCCTTCAGTAATCCTGATTGAGTTATTTCGGCTGATTTCACGGAGCTCCCCGCATGTCCGGCAATACCTACGGCAAGCTGTTCACTGTCACCACCGCGGGCGAAAGCCATGGCCCGGCGTTGGTCGCCATTGTCGACGGCTGCCCGCCGGGTCTTGAGCTGTCCCTGGAGGATCTGCAGCGTGATCTGGATCGGCGCAAGCCCGGCACCAGTCGGCACACCACCCAGCGCCAGGAGCCCGACGAGGTCGAGATCCTTTCCGGAGTGTTCGAGGGCAAGACCACGGGCTGCGCCATTGGCCTGCTGATCCGCAACACCGACCAGAAGTCCAAGGACTATTCGGCGATCAAGGATCTGTTCCGTCCGGCTCACGCCGACTACACCTACCACCACAAGTACGGCATTCGCGACTACCGTGGCGGCGGTCGCAGCTCGGCGCGGGAAACCGCCATGCGCGTGGCGGCCGGAGCCATTGCCAAGAAATACCTGGCCACTCAGGGCATCGTGATCCGCGGCTACATGAGCCAGCTGGGGCCGATCGAGATTCCCTTCAAGACCTGGGATTCGGTGCAGGACAACGCCTTCTTCAGTCCCGATCCGGACAAGGTTCCGGAGCTTGAAGCCTACATGGACCAGTTGCGTCGAGATCAGGATTCGGTGGGAGCCAAGATCACCGTGGTGGCCGAAGGCGTGATGCCGGGCCTGGGCGAGCCGATCTTCGATCGTCTGGATGCCGAGCTGGCCCATGCGTTGATGAGCATCAATGCGGTCAAGGGCGTGGAAATCGGCGCCGGTTTCGCCTGCGTCGCCCAGCGCGGGACCGAGCACCGCGATGAACTGACCCCGCAAGGGTTCCTCAGCAATAACGCCGGCGGCATTCTGGGGGGCATTTCCTCGGGGCAACCGATCATCGCCCACCTGGCTCTCAAGCCGACGTCCAGCATCACCACGCCCGGGCGCTCGATCGACATCGATGGCAACCCGCTGGACGTGATCACCAAGGGCCGCCATGACCCCTGCGTGGGCATTCGCGCCACGCCGATCGCTGAAGCGATGATGGCCATCGTGCTGATGGATCACCTGCTGCGTCACCGCGGCCAGAATGCCGACGTGCGCGTCAGCACGCCGGTACTGGGTCAGCTGTAATGGCGGTTCTGCCAGTCGCCACGGCCTGATGGCCGGGGCGGCGCTGCCGTACTGGCGGCTTTCCAGTTTCTACCTGTTCTACTTCGCCCTGCTGGGGTCGACCGCGCCGTTCCTGGCGTTGTATTTCGATCATTTGGGTTTTTCCAGCGCGCGGATCGGCGAGCTGGTGGCCATTCCCATGCTCATGCGTTGCGTGGCGCCCAACCTGTGGGGCTGGCTCGGTGATTACACCGGCCGGCGCCTGGCAATCGTGCGTTTTGGCGCGTTCTGTACCCTGGTCTGTTTCTCCCTGATCTTCGTCAGCAAGAGCTACGCCTGGCTGGCGATGGTCATGGCGCTGCATGCCTTTTTCTGGCATGCGGTCCTGCCTCAGTTCGAGGTGATTACCCTGGCGCATCTGCAAGGGCAGGCCTCTCGCTACAGCCAGATCCGTCTCTGGGGCTCCATCGGTTTCATCCTTACGGTGGTCGCGATGGGCCGCCTGTTCGAGTGGCTGAGCCTGGATATCTATCCCGTGGCGCTGGTGATGATCATGGCGGGGATCGTGCTCAGCAGCCTGTGGGTGCCCAATGCCCGCCCCGTGGTCCAGGGGTCGCGTCTGGCCGGGGACGGCTTTCTCCAGCAGTTGCGCGGTCCCGGTGTGCTGGCGTTCTACCTGTGCGTGGCGCTGATGCAGATGAGCCACGGGCCGTATTACACCTTCCTGACTCTGCACCTGGAACGCCTGGGCTATACCCGCGGCTTGATCGGCATGCTCTGGGCCCTGGGAGTGGTGGCCGAGGTGCTGATGTTCCTGGCCATGAGCCGGATTCTCGCGCGGTTTTCCGTGCGTCGGGTGCTGTTGGCGAGTTTTCTGTTGGCGGCGCTGCGCTGGTTGCTGCTGGGCAGTCTGGCGGAGTATCTCGGGGTGCTGTTGTTGGCGCAGGTGCTGCACGCGGCCACCTTCGGCAGTTTTCACGCCGCGGCCATTCATTTTGTCCAACGCAGTTTCGGTGCGCGCCAGCAAGGCCAGGGGCAGGCGTTGTATGCCGCCCTGGCCGGAACCGGTGGTGCGCTGGGGGCCTTGTATGCCGGCTACAGCTGGAACGTCCTGGGCGCCACATTGACCTTTAGTATTGCCAGCGTCGCCGCCATGGCCGCAGCCGTTATCATTGCCACCCGCATGCAAGAGGAGTTGCCGTCATGAGCAGCCTGTCCGTCTACCACGTATCCAGCCCGGACCTGCCGAACAAGGTTCTGACCCATTTCGACGATATCGCGGCGACCCTGGCCGAGCAGGGCATTCGCTTCGAGCGCTGGCCCGCCACCACCCGCATCGTGCCGGGCGCCAGCCAGCAAGAGGTGATCGACGCCTATCGCGAGCAGATCGACCGGTTGATGACCGAGCAGGGCTATCTCAGCGTCGACGTGATCAGCCTCAACCGCGACCACCCACAGAAAGCCGAGCTGCGCGCCAGCTTTCTCGACGAACATCGTCATGGCGAGGATGAAGTGCGATTTTTCGTGGCCGGACGCGGTCTGTTTTCCCTGCACATCGACGACTACGTCTATGCCGTGCTCTGCGAAAGAAATGACCTGATCTCGCTGCCTGCGGGCACTGCGCATTGGTTCGATATGGGCGAGGAGCCGAATCTGGTGGCCATCCGCCTATTCAATAACCCGCAAGGCTGGGTTGCCAATCCGACCGGCGATCCCATCGCCAGCCAGTTCCCGCGGCTGGACGACTAGGCGCGGGGAACAACGACCGCAGGCCGGCCCACGCAACGTGGGCCGGCCAGTCGAACCATGGCAGCAGGCTTACGCGCTGTGGTAGGTCGGCAGGGCGAAGCGGTTCTGGCTTTGCAGCATGGAAATCTGAGGCAGCTCACTGGCCTGTTCGGCCAGATCCCGACGAATCGCGCTGATGACCCAGGACAGTTGGTCGGCGGCATGCAGCTGCGCGTAGGAAATCGAACGCTTGAACTGTTTGCCTTCGCTGTTGCGCAGGGTCAGCAGGATGCCGCCGTCGGGACGAGGCTGGGTGGTGACTTCGAAGTTGGAGAACAGGGAGGAGAATTTTTCTTGGATCAGGCTCATGTCTATCAGCTCCGTTAGCTCTTGAAGGGCAAGCGTGAACGGATAGGTGCAGCGATTGTGCCAGTATTGATATTTTAAAAAATCCTTTTAAATCAATGAGTTATATTTTTCATTGAAATCCTGATTCGTGCAAATTGCATGAAAGGCCATCGTGCATCCTGCATTTTGCAGGTTGGCGGCGGGGCAGGGCGGGCGTAGGTACAGAGGTGTGACCACAGGCTGCGGCGGAAAATTCAATCGCTGATGCAAGGTTTCAGGCCTCTGCCGAATCCCGCCGCAGAGATACAAAAGTTTGCAAAAACCCCGTGTACAGTCTCGCGACGGCTGACGTATTTTCCAGCCAGTCACGCCGTTTCAAGTCGGCCTTGGCACCTTGCCGAAGACCGTTGAGAGGCGTTTCTGCGACATGGAATGGTGGGGCGCGATCTTGGCGATCCAGCCCGCCAGATAATAAAAATACCAGGACGCCCTCCATGAACGGTCCCACCGCATCGATGCCGGTGCTGTCAGCAGCGCCGCGCTTGTCTTTTCTCTGTCCCGCCCCGGGAGCCATCTACCGTCCCTGCTTGCCCGTTGCCGACACCCGGGGCGCGGCGCCCGGTTGAGCTCGGTTCCGGCCCTTGTCACGCCCGACCCGTCTGGTCGGGGCACAGACTGTTGTCTTCGAACCGGAGCAAGCATGAACAAGCACAAGAGCGACATGATCACCTGGGGCATGATGCTGCGTAAGCTGCCTTCGATTGCCAGGGCGCTGCCGCGAGTGGTGCGCGGCGTCAGGGCGGGAAATATCGACAAGCCTGATCAGGCCTGTGGCCTGGGCTGGAGCTTCGAGCAGGCGACCCGGCGCAATCCCGATGGGCCGGCCTTGTTGTATGGCGATCGGATCCTCAGCTATTCCCAGGTCAATCAGTGGGCCAACCGTATCGCCGCGTACCTGCAGGATCGAGGCATCGGCAAGGGCGATGTGCTGGCAATCTTCATCGAGAACCGCCCGGAACTGCTGGTCACGGTGCTGGCGGTGGCCAAGCTCGGGGGGATCTGCGCGATGCTCAACACGGCTCAGACCCACAGCGTGCTGGCGCATAGCCTGGAGTTGGTGAGGCCGGCGGGGATCATGCTGGGCGGTGAGTTGCTGGCGGCCTACGGGGCGGTGCGCGAGCAGGTGGGGATCGACCCGCAGCGCACCTGGTTCGTGGCCGATCAGGACACCTTCGCCGATCCGGGCACTGCCCCGGACGGGATGCTCAACCTGATGGGCGAGAGTGCCGGTTATCCCGCCGACAATCTGCAGCAGACTCAGCAGATCTTCTTCAATGACCCCTGCTTCTATATCTATACCTCCGGCACTACGGGCCTGCCCAAGGCGGGGATCTTCAAGCATGGGCGCTGGATGCGCACATCCGCCGGTTTCGGCACCATCGCCCTGGATATGCAACCCGACGACGTGGTGTATTGCACCTTGCCGCTGTATCACGCCACCGGATTGTGCGTGTGCTGGGGCTCGGCCATCACCGGGGCGTCGGGATTCGCCATTCGCCGCAAGTTCAGCGCCAGTCAGTTCTGGGACGATGCGCGTCGCTACAAGGCGACGACCCTGGGCTATGTCGGTGAGCTGTGTCGCTACCTGATCGATCAGCCAGGCAGTGCGCAGGACACCGAGCATGGTGTGTTGAAGATGATCGGCAACGGCCTGCGGCCGGGAGTCTGGAGCGAGTTCAAGCAGCGTTTTGGCGTCGGTCATGTCTGTGAGCTGTACGCGGCCAGCGACGGCAATATCGGCTTCAGCAATATCCTCAACTTCGACAACACGGTGGGGTTTTCCCTGATTCCCTGGGCGTTGGTGGAATATGCCCACGACACCGGGGCGCCATTGCGCAACAGCCAGGGCTTCATGCAGAAGGTGGCCAAGGGCGGCCAGGGCCTGCTGTTGGCGAAGATCGACGACAAGGCGCCGCTGGATGGCTACACCGATCCGGAAAAGAACCTCAAGGTGATCCTCAAGGATGTGTTCGAGAAGGGCGATTGCTACTTCAACACCGGTGACTTGCTGCGCGACATCGGGTTTGGCCATGTGCAGTTCGTCGATCGGCTGGGGGACACCTATCGCTGGAAGGGCGAGAACGTTTCCACCACCGAGGTGGAGAACATTCTCCTGGGGCATCCGCAGATTGCCGAAGTGGTGGCCTATGGCGTTGAAATCCATAACACCAACGGCCGGGCGGGGATGGTGGCGATCACGCCCGCGGAGTCCCTGGCGACCCTGGATTTCGGCGAATTGTTGCAATTTGCCCGGCAGCAGATGCCGGCGTATGCCGTGCCGCTGTTTCTGCGGATCAAGGTGAAGATGGACACCACCGGCACGTTCAAATATCAGAAAAGCCGCCTCAAGGAGCAGGCATTCGACCTGGAGCAGGTGGCCGATGATCCGATCTATGCCTGGTTGCCGGGGTCGGACACTTACGTGCGGCTGACCCCGCCGATTCTGGCGGACATTCAGGCCGGACGCCTGCGTTATTGATTGTGTCTATGGCGCTTCTTGGGAAAAAAGGGATGACAGGCCGCGGCCGGCTTGGGGACACTAGCGCCTTTCCGATTTGCCGAACCTGGAGTTTCCGATGACCGACAAAAGCCGCCAGATGACTGAAGAAGAGGCCGCCCAGTTTGTCGAACAGGTATTCAACGTGGCCCGTCAGGGTGACGCACAGATGCTCGACAAGCTGGCGGCCAGTGGCCTGCCGGTCAACCTGCGCAACCACAAGGGCGACACCTTGCTGATGCTGGCCGCCTATCACGGGCATGTCGACGCCGTGCAGGTGCTGCTCAAGCACAACGCCGATCCCGAGATTCGCAACGACAATGGCCAGAGCCCGATAGCCGGCGCTGCCTTCAAGGGCGACCTGGCGGTGGTCAAGGCCTTGGTGGAGGGCGGCGCGCAAGTGGAAGGTTCGTCCTTTGACGGGCGTACTGCGCTGATGATGGCGGCGATGTTCAACCGCTGCGAAATCGTCACCTACCTGATCAGCCAGGGCGCCGATCCCAAGGCGCGCGACAGCAATGGTGTCAGTGCCCTGGAAGCCGCCAGGACCATGGGCGCGGTGGACACCGCCGCACAGCTGGAAAAACTCCTGGCCTGAGCCGTCAAGGCCCGAGGGGCGAGGGCGCCGGGTGCGCCTCACAGGCGTAGGTCTGGCCGCGCACTTTAGGCTATCCTTCGCGCCCTCGAATTTCCTTGCCTGCAGGATGTGCCCATGAAAACCGCCCTTATCGAACTCATCAGCAAAATCAGCTCCGGGTGCATGGGCGACGCCGAGATCCAGCAGATCGCCGACGAAGCAGCCCAGGCCTACGCCGATCCCCAGGCGTTCCTGGCGGCCAACCCGGACATCAACTATGACGACAGCTTCCCCATTCCCCTGGGCGAGTGGGTGGTGGTCGGCAGCTTGCCCGATACCGTGCTGTTTCAGGCCGACACTTATGTCGATCTGTTTGCACAGATCGTCGCTTCCTTCGGCAAGGACGTGCCTTTCAACATCAAGCCCAAGCAGCTGGCGAAGATCGAAGCCCTGACGGCCTTGAACCGCATCCAGATCCAGATGGGCAGCATGAACCCGGAAAACGGCGGCTATGTGCTGATGAATTTCAGCCAGTTGCTCGATGACGAGCTGCAGATGGTGCTGGTCTACGGCCATGACCTGCCGCGAGTGCTTGAGCTGTGTGCCGAGGTCGGGATCGCCGCGGCGCCGGCCCTGGAAGCGCTGAAGATTGCCGTGCACGTCTGAGCGGGTCTCCGTGCAATACAGGGGAACCCCGAAGGTGGGCGGCTATCCTAAGGAGGCACACCATCATTTGGGAGCGACACCATGGGTTCCACCTTCAATGGCCTGATTGGCCTGATCATTCTGGCCCTGGATATCTGGGCCATCATCAACGTGCTGAAAAGTGGCGCCGAAACCGGGATGAAGATCCTGTGGGTGCTGTTGATCATCTTCCTGCCGGTTTTGGGGTTGATCATCTGGGCCATTGCCGGGCCGCGAGGCAATGTGCGGCTCTGACCCGTGAAGGTTGCAAGATGAAGAAAAGGGCCGTCAGGCCCTTTTTGTGTGACTAAACATGCGTTAAACGAAATTTTCACAAAGCCTCAAAGACAATTCGCCGGCGTTTTTCCCCTGGTGTCAATCCCCGCCATCTGTTGTTCCAGAGCCGTAGGAGGTGGGCTGGTCGGTAGTGCCCACTAATCAATGGCAATGCCTTCAGTGATCGTGCAACATCTGCGCACCGCGTAATCCCCGTCGCCCTGGCGACAAAAAGAGGGCAGAACGCCGCTTTTTCTTTGCAACTTAAACTTCCAATGGGTCCTAAAACGACATGGCAAACTCGGATGCCCTGAGTCAGCAGCGATCCTCGAATCGCCTGCTGCAACCGACCGTTAAATCCCATCTGGCCTACACGCTGCTGTGTGCGCTGGTCGTGATGGTGATGCTCTCTTTGTTGCGCGTTGCGCTGCTGATCTACAACCGCGAGATGATTCTCGACACCCCGGCTTCGACCTTCCTTGAGGCGTTCGCCAATGGGCTGCGTTTTGACCTGCGGCTGGTGGTCTATCTCAGCGTTCCGCTGATCCTGGCGCTGACCAGTGCCCGGGCCATGGCGGCGCGCGGACTGTTGCGCTTCTGGCTGACGGTGACTTCCAGCATCGCGCTGTTCCTCGGCCTGATGGAGATGGACTTCTACCGTGAATTCCACCAGCGCCTCAACGGCCTGGTCTTTCAGTATGTGAAAGAAGATCCGAAAACCGTGATGAGCATGCTCTGGTACGGTTTCCCGGTGGTTCGCTACCTGCTGGCCTGGGCTGTGGGGACCTGGATTCTCAGCCTGGCATTCAAGGGCGCTGACCGCGCCACTCGGCCCCGTGGCCCGTTCAGCGGAGGCAATGTCGGTACGCGGCAGATTGCGCCCTGGTATGCGCGCATCGCGGTGTTCGTGGTCTGCCTGCTGATCTGTGTGGTCGCCGCCCGTGGCACGCTGCGGCAGGGCCCGCCCATGCGTTGGGGCGACGTCTACACCACCGAGTCGAACTTCGCCAACCAGCTGGGCCTCAACGGCACTCTGCAGTTGATGGCGGCCGCCAAGGATCGCCTGTCCGAAGACCGCAACAATATCTGGAAGGCCACCCTGCCTCAGCCCCTGGCTCAGCAGACCGTACGCGACATGCTGCTGGTGCCGAACGACAAGCTGGTGGATGCGGACATCGCCGCCGTGCGTCGTAACTACAGCCCGGATGCGGACAAGACCCTGCCGATCAAGAACGTCGTGGTGATCCTGATGGAAAGCTTCGCCGGGCACTCGGTCGGTGCTCTGGAGCGTCCGGGTCAGATCACCCCTTATTTCGACAAGCTGTCGAAGGAAGGCCTGCTGTTCGATCGCTTCTTCTCCAACGGCACCCATACCCACCAGGGCATGTTCGCCACCATGGCTTGCTTCCCCAACCTGCCGGGCTTCGAGTACCTGATGCAGACCCCGGAAGGCAGCCACAAGCTGTCTGGCTTGCCGCAGCTGCTCAGCGCCCGCAAGTACGACGATGTGTATGTCTATAACGGTGATTTCGCCTGGGACAACCAGTCGGGGTTCTTTGGCAACCAGGGCATGACCAACTTCGTCGGCCGCAATGACTTCGTCAATCCGGTGTTCTCCGACCCGACCTGGGGTGTGTCCGACCAGGACATGTTCAACCGGGGCCTGGAAGAGTTGAAGGCCCGTGATGGCAAGGGGCCGTTCTACGCCCTGTTGCAAACCCTGTCCAACCACACCCCCTATGCGTTGCCGACACCATTGCCCGTGGAGAAGGTCACCGACCGTGGCAGCCTCAACGAGCACCTGACCGCCATGCGCTACTCCGACTGGGCGCTGGGCCAGTTCTTCGAGAAGGCGCGCAAGGAGCCGTACTTCAAGGAAACGCTGTTTGTCGTGGTCGGCGACCACGGTTTTGGCAATGAGCAACAGATCACGGAAATGGACCTGGGTCGTTTCAACGTGCCGATGCTGATGATCGCACCCGGTATCCAGGAGAAGTTCGGCCAGCGCGACCACACCGTGGGCACGCAGATCGATATCGTGCCGACCATCATGGGCCGCCTCGGTGGTGATGTGTTGCACCAGTGCTGGGGGCGCGACCTGCTCAACCTGCCCGAAGGCGACAAGGGCTTTGGCGTGATCAAGCCGTCGGGTAGCGATCAGACCGTGGCGCTGCTGACGGCGGATCGGGTGCTGGTCCTGCCCAAGGAAATGCCGCCCAGGCTGTACAAGTACGAACTGGGTGCAGCACCCGGAGGCGAGCTGATTTCCGGAGCCGCCGATGAGGCGCAGCTCAAGCAGAAGCTGGAATCCTTCCTGCAGACGGCGACCAAGAGCCTGATCGACAACACCGCCGGCGTGGTCAACGGCAAGCCGGATTGACCCTTGGACTTGTCGGCGCTTGTAGAGCGTTGGCAAGACCTTGCTGATAAAGAAAACACCCCTGATGGGGTGTTTTTTTTTGCCTGTCGACAGATGAGGCCATTGATTTGTCTTGAGGTATTTCCCGTTCTTCTTGGGAAAAGTTTCTCGGTGATTAGTCGATTTCTCGCTTTTAAATGGGAAATTTCTTGGATTTTAGGATTCATCTGATGTTAGCCAATACAACAGACTGTAATGATCGCATCCGCTTCGGTCTGGACTGATACACGCAAAACTCCAGACCTGGAACGTAGCATTGATTATTAAATGGGGTGCTGGGTAGTACGCCATGATGATGGTTAAAGGGAGAGTTAAATGAAAAAGTTTCGTTTGGCGGCTGGTGTTGTATCGGCTCTACTCTTCGCGGCAAACAGTGCTTTTGCATATGATGTGCTGTTGAAGTTTGAGGGGAAGGTCGTGCCCACAACATGTCAAGTGGACGGACTTAATGAAATTGGAATGAACCCTGTTAGTACCGAGGCTCTTAAAGAACCAGGTGGTTACGCAGGTGAAAAGGTCTTTTTTATCAGCGTGTCGGGGTGTGATGGCACTAAGTTGAAAGGAATGTTTAGTCCTGATTTTTCTAAAGTTGACCATAAAACAGGCGCCCTTAAAAACAGTGTGCCCGATGGTTCCACGGCTATGATTCAACTGCTTGATCATGAAAGTAAACCTATTGATCTAATGCTCGATTCTATTAGTAAGCCCTTTTTTGCGCCTCTGTCTGTAAGTGCAAATGCCGCGCAATTCGTACTAGCTGCTCGGTACTTGGCAGGTGATGTCCCGGTGACAGCAGGGGATGTTAAAGCCGAACTAACCTTTGACCTTGTCTACGAGTGAAATCAAAGCCTTGAAGCCTGAGCTTCAAGGCTTAATCCTGTGAGCGATAGAGCCCATGTTTTGTTGTTTCTTTTCGCGTCTGATCACTTGTATCGCTATTTTGCTGTGCTCTCTCTCCGTCCAGGCCAGCGTGGTGGTTGATGCCACGCGAATTGTCTATCCAGCCAAGGAGCGCGAGGTTTCTCTCAGGCTAAGCAATCAGGGGCAACAAGCAGCGCTGGTACAGACCTGGATCGACGATGGCCGCGTCGATGCCAAGCCGGATGAGGTGGATACACCTTTCATGGTGACGCCGCCCATGGTGCGGATCGATCCCGACAAGGGGCAGTCGCTGCGGATTGCCTTTATACCGTCAACTCATTTGCCCAAGGATCGTGAGTCGGTGTTCTGGCTCAATGTGCTGGATGTACCCCCACTGGCGAGTGCGCAGGTCGGCAATCACATGCAACTGGCGTTTCGTACGCGTCTGAAGTTGTTTTTCCGCCCTGCGGATCTTCCGGGAAATTCCACTGAAAGTGCGGAGAAACTGCGCTGGAATTTATCCAGGTCTGGCAAGGGCACTGTCTTGCAGGTGCACAATGATGGAGCCTTTCATGTGTCTTTCAAGTCGGTTGAGTTAAAGCTCAACAATGGTCGGGCTCTAACAGTAAAAAGTCATATGGTCGCTCCAAAATCATCTGCTGATTTTGTTTTTGAACAAACACCCAAAGCCTCGGATGTCGGGGTGGGTGTGATGTACGAATGGATCAACGATTTTGGAACCAATATGCGCGTTGAGGCCAAGCTTCAATAGTAAAGTGCTCCAGGAAAGTTATTGGTTTTATCCCTTTCTTAATGTTCGTGCCGAGGCATTTGCCTCGGTATTTTCGTCATTGACCCATCGTACTGACTGTTCGGGCAGGTTAGATGAGTGCTTTGTCAAAAAAGTTGTCGTTAGTTATGAGTTGCGTACTTGCTTGCTCTAGAAAATGTTTGGTTGTGCGTGATGGTTTTATTCTGGGCAGCATGACGCTGATCGGATCGTGGATGGTTATTGATGTCAGCGTGGCTGACGAACCGATTCGTTTCAATCCGGCGTTCTTTGGCAGCAGTCGTGGAGAAACGCTGGACCTGTCCAGGTATGAGCAAGGTAATCCGCTGACGCCCGGGACTTATCGCCTTGACGTGTATCTCAATCAAAACCGGGTTGGGACTCAAGAGATTCTGCTCAGGACCGTGGTCGATGGTTCAAGGGTCGAGCCCTGCCTGCCACCCGCTTTGCTGGAGCAACTGGGCGTTGATTTCACCCGGTTGCCCGAGGACCAGGCCAACCGGGCCCGAGCCGCCGAGTGCCTGGGGCCCGACGAAATGGTGCCTCAGGGGCGCCTGGAAGTGGACATGGCCGACTTGCGCGCCGATCTGTCCATTCCTCAGTTGTACCTGAGCCGGACCCAGCGCGGTTATGTGTCGTCCAAAGAGTGGGATGCGGGGGTCAATGCAGGCTTTCTCGGCTACAGCAACAACCTGTCCGAGAACCGTAGCAACGGACAGCGCAGTCGCCAGTTTTATAGCGGCCTCAATACGGGGCTCAACCTGGGCCAATGGCGCCTGCGACACAATGGCTCCTACAGTTATGACGATCAGTCAGGTTCCGGCGGTCGCAGCCAGTACAACGCCTTGAGCAGCTATGTGCAGCGCGATATCACCGCGGCCCAGGCCCAGCTGACCCTGGGGGAGTTCTATACCCCCGGCAGTCTGTTCGACAGTTTTTCCTTTACCGGCGTACAACTGCGCAGCGATGAGCGCATGTTGCCTGATTCGATGCGTGGGTTTGCGCCCGTGGTGCGTGGCGTCGCCGATACCACCGCCAAGGTCAGCGTGCGCCAGGGCCAGAACCTGTTGCATGAAACTACGGTGCCCCCGGGGCCGTTTGCCATTGATGACCTGAACAGCGCCGGTTACGCCGGTGACCTCAATGTCACCATCACCGAAGCCGATGGGCGGACCAAAAGTTTTGTGGTGCCCTATGCCTCGATGGCCCAGTTACTGCGACCCGGCAGTTCGCGCTTCAGCTTGAGCGCTGGCCGCTACCGCGATGACAGCCTGGATACGCTGCCCGGTTTTGTTCAGGGAACCTATCAGTACGGTTTGTCCAATCTGTGGACCGGTTATGGCGGCAGTATCCTGGCTCAGGATTATCGAGCGTGGCAGGGCGGCGTGGCCTTGAGCACTTCCCTGGGAGCGGTGGCGCTGGATCTGACCCATTCCCAGGCCTCGGGCTTGAACGATTCAGAGGCTGACGGCCCCACGCAACTCAGTGGTCGCAGCCTGCGCTTGTCGTACAACAAGCTGATTGAAACCACTGCCACCAACTTCAGCGTGGCGGCCTATCGGTTCTCCAGTGAGGGTTATCTGAACTTCGACGAGTACGCTCGCCTGCGGGACAGCCCGTCGCAAGACCGGTCGTTCAAGCAACGCAGTCGGCTGCAGTTGAGCCTGAGCCAGCCGATAGGCGAGCGCATGGGGCAGCTGAACTTTTCCGGTCTGGCGCAGGATTACTGGCGTCGCGATCAGGGGCGGGATCTGAGCTATCAGGTGGGGTACTCCAACAGTTACAGCTGGGGGAGTTTCAGTTTCAGCGCCGCCCGCACCCGCAGCGGAGGGGGCAGCATGGACAATCAATACCTGCTCAGTATCAGTTTGCCTCTGGGACGCAGCCGCTATTCACCCTACCTGAGCTCGTCCATCAACTACGACGGCAGCGGCAATCACGGCGTCAATAGCTCCTTGAGTGGCAGTCTCGGCGAAAACGCCCAGGTCGGTTACAGCCTCTACGGTTCACGTGATCGTTATGCGGGGCAAAGCAACAGCAACTATGGCGGCAACCTGCGTTATGACGCGGCCCATGCCAACTACAACCTGAGCGCCAGCCGTGGCCAGAACTATCAGCAAGCCAGCTTCGCCATGCAAGGCACCCTGGTCGCCCACCCGGGCGGCATCAACGCCACTTCGGGGCAGGGCGAAACCATGGCCGTGCTCGAAGCCGCCGGGGCCAAGGGCGCCCAGGTCCTGAGTAACGCCAACACGCGGATCGCTGATAACGGTTATGCAGTCGTGACCGGACTTACGCCTTATCGACGCAACGATATGGCCCTGGACCCTAAGGGCACTTCCCGGGATGTCGAGCTGGAGATGACCTCGCAACAGACAGCTCCGCGTGCGGGGGCGGTGGTCATGTTGCGTTATCCGACCGTGGTGGGGACGGCCGTGCTGCTCAAACTGGTACGCGATGATGGCCAGATGATTCCCTTGGGCGCGCAAGTTCTCGGTGTCAATGGGGAGGTGTTGACGCAGGTCGGACAGGGCGGCCGAGCCTTTGTTCGGGGGTTGGAAGGTCAGGGCCAGTTGTTGATTCAGTGGGGGGCAGGGCAGAGTTGCCTGGCCTCTTATCGTATGCCCAGCGCCCCCTCCTCGAATGACGAGTATTACCAGCAATTGGAGTTGCCCTGCCATAAGGGCGGCGCAATCTTAAACAGGTAGGTAAGGGATGAGTATCAAAGTCCTGCTCAACAATCGATGGTCCTTAATGGCTTGGTTACTGCTTGCCACCATTCATGGCGGTCACGCTTGGGCCAATAAATGCATCGGAGAGCCATTGGCGACGCACTTCACCAGTGCCGATTTCGCCATGCTCAAGCCTCCGCGCGATATTCCGGTGGGCAGCACTATCCTGGTCAAGGAGATAGACCAGGGCAAAACCACCATGAACTGCAACGGCGATGGACTCTGGTTTGACTACGGCTTTGTCGGTGGCGCTACCAAGACCGCCTATGAACATGTCTATGAGACGGGAGTGCCTGGGATTGGCATGCGGATTTACTGGTACAACGAGGGAGGGGTTTATATGGACTGGCCCAGGTTCGAGCGTCGAATAACCCCCAACGCCTATTTACCACCGCACAAGTTCAAGTTCGAACTGGTGAAGACCGGCACCATCAGTTCGGGAAAGTTCATCGATCACAAGATCAGGATTTATTATCACAACCAACTGAGCAATGAGATTTTGTTCAATAACGTGTCCTACACCGCTCAGAGCAGGGGGTGTACTGTCGCCCGTCCGGTGCAAACGGTCACCATGCCCACTGTTCCACTGGGCAAGTTCAAGCCGGATGCCACTCCGATCGGCCCCAAGTCGTTTGCGATCGATCTTGAGTGTGACAAAGGCGTCAAGGTTGCCTATTACATCACCGGGCTCAACAGCAACCTGCATATTCTAAAAAATAGCGAGGGGAAGGGCATGGCCAAGGGCGTGGGCCTGTTCCTGGTACAAGGTGATGCCAGCAGCCCGATTCTGCAAGAGCTCAGCACCCGCACTGAATTCAAGACTTCGCAAACCACTGTCGATGGCGAATTGCTGAGTATCCCGCTCACCGTCTTTTATTTTCAGTACGGTCCGGAAGTAACGGCAGGCGATGTCCTGGCCAACGCCACAGTTACGTTCATGTATGAATGAACGGGGGTTCTTCACTCGTCTGTGAACCCTGCCCAGCGTCCTGTCGTCAGGACGCTGGCTGTTTCAGTAGTCAGTTCACGCTAAAGCGGTCTGGCTGATTCAAATCCTGCCCAGCAGCAATAACACCAAGAGCACCACCAGCACGACGCCGATGATTCCCGAAGGGCCATAACCCCAACTTCTGGAGTGGGGGAATACAGGCAGGCCGCCAATCAGCAGCAAAATCAGAATGACGATCAGAATGGTGCCCATGGTGGTTTCCTTGAATTGAATAGAGTTGAACAACACAGTTGTTCAAGGACAACTTGGCTTTATGAATAAAGCCAAGCGCTTAATAAATCCGACTCTGCGCCTATCGAGATAATTCCAAATTTTTTAATGCATTGCGCTGCCCGGGTTATTTCCTTTGCGTCTGTCATCGGTCGCGCGGCACCGTGCACCCGGCCAGTGGTTTGCCCGGGGCATTCAGCAGCCTGATGGTGCGTGGGTGGCGCAGGGGCCTTCGCTACACTGCGGCCCATCTTCCCCGGAACAACAAGGCAACTCTTATGCACAATCGCATGATGATCACTGGCGCGGGCTCCGGCCTGGGTCGCGAAATCGCTTTGCGCTGGGCCCGCGATGGCTGGCGGCTGGCCTTGTCCGATGTCAGCGAAGCGGGTCTGCAGGAAACCCTGAAACGGGTCCGCGAAGCTGGTGGCGACGGCTTCGTGCAGCGCTGCGACGTGCGTGACTACAGCCAGTTGACGGCGTTTGCCCAGGCTTGCGAAGTCAAGTTCGGCGGCATCGACATCATCGTCAACAACGCCGGTGTGGCTTCGGGCGGTTTCTTCAGCGAGCTGTCCCTGGAGGATTGGGACTGGCAGATCGCGATCAACCTGATGGGCGTGGTCAAGGGCTGCAAGGCCTTTCTGCCGCTGCTGGAACAGAGCAAGGGCAAGATCATCAACATCGCCTCCATGGCCGCCTTGATGCAGGGCCCGGCGATGAGCAACTACAACGTGGCCAAGGCCGGAGTGGTGGCGCTGTCCGAGAGCCTGCTGGTCGAGCTGGCGCAGCAGGAAATCGGCGTGCACGTGGTCTGCCCGTCGTTCTTCCAGACCAACCTGCTGGATTCCTTCCGTGGTCCGACCCCGGCCATGAAGGCCCAGGTGGGCAAATTGCTGGAAAGCTCGCCGATTACCGCCGCCCAGATTGCCGATTACATCCACACCCAGGTCAACGCCGGCCAGTTCATGATCCTCCCCCACGAGCAGGGGCGCATGGCCTGGGCCCTGAAGCAGAAAAACCCTCAGGCGCTGTACGACGAAATGACCCTGATGGCCGACAAGATGCGCGCCAAGGCCAAACAAGGGGCCCACTGAGCTTGCTCCACCCCCTTGGCCTCGTTAGGGTTGCCGGCACCTGGCAATCCTGACGAGACCTTGCATGCTCAATTACCTGTGGTTCTTCCTCGCCGCGCTGTTTGAAATCGTCGGCTGCTATGCCTTCTGGATGTGGCTGCGCCAGGGCAAGAGCGTCTTGTGGGTAATTCCCGCTCTGATCAGCCTGACCCTGTTCGCCCTGCTGCTGACCAAAGTCGAAGCCACTTACGCCGGACGCGCCTATGCCGCCTACGGTGGCATCTACATCGTTGCATCCATTGGCTGGCTGGCGGTGGTGGATCGGGTGCGGCCCCTGGGCTCGGACTGGCTGGGGCTGTTGCTGTGTGTGATCGGGGCCAGTGTGATTCTGTTCGGCCCGCGCTTTTCCAACGGTTGAGCATCCCGGCCCAAAGGTTTGGGCCGGTCCAGGCATCAGTCGAACAGCTCCTTGGGCACGTCGTGCTTGAGCATCAACTGGCACTGTTCGCTGTCCGGATCGAAAACGATCACCGCCTGGCCCTTGCTCAGGGCCTGACGAACCCGCAGCACACGGGTTTCCAGAGGCGTCTCATCGCCGTTGTCGGTGCCCTCGCGGGTGACGAAGTCTTCGATCAGACGGGTCAGGGTGTCGACTTCAAGTTGGTCGTGGGGAATCAGCATGGGGGCCTCCGAAAAACAATCCCGGATGCTACTGCGCCCGGGGCCGTGCCGCCAGTTGTAGCGCGCACAAACCCCGGGTCGCGGTTCAGGACCTGTTGCCCACCAGGCTGTCTACCGAGGGCACCCGCGTGTCGCTTTCCATCTGGGTGTCGTGTTCCAGCTGATGACTGAAGCGGTCCAGGGAACCCTGGGCCGGTTGTGCATCGCTGGCAAACACCGGCGGGCTGAGAATGTAGGCGCTGAGCAAGCGGCTGAGCGCCGCCAGGCTGTCGATGTGGGTGCGTTCGTAGCCGTGGGTGGCGTCGCAACCGAAGGCCAGCAAGGCGGTGCGAATGTCATGGCCGGCGGTCACGGCCGAGTGGGCGTCGCTGAAGTAGTAGCGGAACAGGTCGCGGCGCACCGGCAACTCGTGCTCGGCAGCCAGGCGCAGCAGGTGCCGGGACAGGTGATAGTCGTAAGGGCCGCCGGAGTCCTGCATGGCCACGCTGACCGCGTGTTCGCTGGAGTGCTGGCCCGGGGCGACCGGGGCGATGTCGATGCCGACGAACTCACTGACATCCCAGGGCAGGGCCGCCGCCGCGCCGCTGCCGGTTTCCTCGGTGATGGTGAACAGCGGGTGGCAATCGATCATCAACGACTCACCGCTGTCGACGATGGCCTTGAGCGCCGCCAGCAGGGCGGCGACGCCGGCCTTGTCATCCAGGTGCCGGGCGCTGATGTGGCCGCTTTCGGTGAACTCCGGCAGCGGGTCGAAGGCGACAAAGTCGCCCACGCCTATACCTAAGGATTCGCAATCGGCGCGGGTGGTGCAGTAGGCGTCCAGGCGCAGTTCGATATGGTCCCAACTGATGGGCAGCTCATCCACCGCCGTGTTGAAGGCGTGGCCGGAGGCCATCAACGGCAGCACGCTGCCGCGCAATACGCCGTTGTCGGTGAACAGGCTGACCCGGCTGCCCTCGGCAAAGCGGCTGGACCAGCAGCCCACCGGGGCCAGGGTCAGGCGGCCGTTGTCTTTCACCGCGCGAACGCTGGCACCGATGGTGTCCAGGTGCGCGGACACCGCCCGGTCCGGGCTGTTCTTCTGGCCCTTGAGGGTGGCGCGGATGGTGCCGCGCCGGGTCAGCTCGAAGGGAATGCCCAGTTCTTCCAGGCGTTCGGCAACGTAACGCACGATGGTGTCGGTAAAGCCGGTGGGGCTGGGAATGGCGAGCATTTCCAGAAGGACTTTCTGCAGGTAAGCGAGATCGGGCTGGGGGATCTGACGGGTCATGGAAACTCCGGATGAAAAAGGCCATCGATGGTTTCGATGAGGCAGTGAGAGGCCTGAAGAGGGCTTTCGCTGGCAAGCCAGCTCCTACGAATGAGGGTAGGAGCCGGCTTGCCGGCGAAGGATCAAGGCGCAGGTTGGCTGTGGGGAAACAGCAGGTCGATAAAACGCTCGGCAGTGGGTTGCGGGTCGTGGTTGGCCAGCCCGGCGCGCTCGTTGGCCTCGATGAACACGTAGTCCGGCTGGTCCGCCGCGGGCACCAGCAGATCCAGGCCGACCACCGGAATGTCCAGGGCCCGGGCCGCGCGGATGGCGGCGTCGGCCAGGGCCGGATGGAGGAGGCTGGTGACGTCTTCCAGGGTGCCGCCGGTGTGCAGGTTGGCGGTGCGTCGGACGAACAGCCGCTCCCCGGCCGGCAGCACGCTGTTGTAGTCGTAACCGGCGGCATGCAGGGTGCGCTGGGTTTCCTGGTCCAGGGGGATCTTGCTTTCGCCGCCGGTGGCCGCCTGGCGTCGGCGGCTGCGGGCCTCGATCAACGCGCCAATGGAGTGCTGGCCGTCGCCGATGATCTCGGCGGGACGGCGAATGGCCGCCGCCACCACTTCAAAGCCGATCACCAGGATGCGCAGGTCCAGCCCTTCGTGGAAGCTCTCCAGCAGCACCCGGCTGTCAAAGCGGCGGGCGTGGTCGATGGCGCGCTGCACCTCTTCAATCGTGCTCAGATCCACGGCCACGCCTTGTCCCTGTTCTCCGTCCAACGGCTTGACCACCACTCGCTGGTGCTCGTCGAGAAACTCCAGGTTGTCGTCGGCGTTGCCCGCCAATTGCTGGGCGGGCAGCTTCAGGCCGGCCTCTTTGAGCACCTTGTGGGTCAGGCTCTTGTCCTGGCACAGGCTCATGCTGATGGCACTGGTCAGGTCGCTCAGGGATTCCCGGCAGCGCACCCGGCGACCGCCGTGGCTGAGGGTGAACAGCCCGGCGTCGGCGTCATCCACCTGGACATCGATGCCACGGCGATGGGCCTCCTCGACGATGATCCGTGCATAGGGGTTGAAGTCCGCCTGGGGCCCGGGGCCGAGGAACAGCGGCTGGTTGATGCCGTTCTTGCGCTTGATGGCAAAGGTCGACAGGGTGCGAAAGCCCAGCTTGGCGTAGAGGCTCTTGGCCTGGCGGTTGTCGTGCAGCACCGACAGGTCCAGATAGCTCAGGCCGCGGCTCATGAAGTGTTCGATCAGATGCCGCACCAGCACTTCGCCCACGCCCGGGCGGCTGCAATCGGGGTCCACCGCCAGGCACCAGAGGCTGCTGCCGTGCTCCGGGTCCTGGAAGGCCTTGTGATGATCAAGGCCCATGACGCTGCCGATCACCGCGCCGCTGTCCTGGTCTTCGGCCAGCCAGTACACCGGACCGCCCTGATGGCGCGGGGTCAGCCGTTGCGGGTCGATGGGCAGCATGCCCCGCGCCTGGTACAGGCGGTTGATGGCCTGCCAGTCGGACTCGCTTTGCGCGCGACGGATGCGGAAGCCGCGAAACACCCGGGTGGCCTGGCGGTAGTCGCTGAACCACAGGCGCAGGGTGTCGGAAGGGTCGAGGAACAGCTGCGTCGGTTCCAGGCCCAGCACCTGCTGCGGCGCGGCCACATACAGAGCAATGTCGCGTTCACCGGGCTGCTCGTTGAGCAGTTCCGCGGCGAGGCTGCCGGGATCGGGAAAGGTGTGGCCGATCAGCAGTCGGCCCCAGCCGCAGTGCAGGGCAATGGGGGCGTTGCCGGGTTCGCTGCCATCTTCGGCAAAGCGCGCTTGCAGACGTTCATAGGAGGGCGCCTGGCCGCGCAGCAGGCGTTGGCTGTAAGCCGTGGCATTGGCTTTCATCGGTCAGATTCCTTGTTCGCTGAGCCACAGGTTCAAGGCCGCCAGTTGCCACAGCTTGGAGCCGCGCAGCGGGGTCAGTTGGCCCTGGGGATCGGTCAGCAGGCGATCGAGCATGGCCGGGTTGAACAGGCCGCGATCCTGGCTTGGGTCCAGCAGCAGTTCACGCACCCAGTTCAGGGTGTCGCCCTGCAAATGCTTGAGGCCCGGCACCGGGAAGTAGCCTTTCTTGCGGTCGATGACCGCGCTGGGGATCACCCGCCGCGCCGCTTCCTTGAGCACCTGCTTGCCACCGTCCGGCAGCTTGAAGCGTGCCGGCACCCGGGCCGACAGCTCCACCAGGCGGTAGTCGAGGAACGGCGTGCGCGCCTCCAGGCCCCAGGCCATGGTCATGTTATCCACACGTTTGACCGGGTCATCCACCAGCATCACCGTGCTGTCCAGGCGCAGGGCCTTGTCCACAGGCGCGTCGGCGCCTGGTTGGGCGAAATGCTCGCGGACGAAGTCGCCGGCGGCGTCGTGTGCCGTCAGCCATTGCGGCTGCACGGTGGCCGCGTAGTCGTCGTAGCTGCGATCGAAGAAGGCCGCACGGTAGGCAGCATACGGGTCGCTGGCGCCGTCTACCTGAGGGTACCAGTGGTAGCCGGCGAACAGTTCGTCGGCGCCCTGGCCGCTTTGCACCACCTTGCAGTGCTTGGCCACTTCTCGGGACAACAAATAGAAGGCGATGCAATCGTGGCTGACCATCGGTTCGCTCATGGCGCGGAACGCCGCCGGCAACTGGTCGATGATCTCGCCCTCGTCGATGCGCAACTGGTGATGCCGGGTGCCGTAGTGGCGGGCAATCAGGTCCGAGTACTGGAACTCGTCGCCGCGTTCGCCGCCGGCATCCTCGAAGCCGATGGAGAAGGTCGACAGGTCGTCCACCCCGACGTCCCGCAGCAGGCCCACCAGCAGGCTGGAATCGACACCGCCGGACAGCAGCACGCCGACATCCACCGCCGCCCGCTGACGGATGGCCACCGCCTCGCGGGTGCTCTCGAGCACCCGGTCAGTCCAGTCTTCCAGGGTCAGCTGGGTTTCGTCGGCACGGGGGCCGTAGGGCAGGGACCACCAGGTCTGCTGTTCGGTGCGGCCGTCGGCTTCGATGCGCATCCAGGTGGCCGGTGGCAGTTTCTCGATGCCCGCCAGCAAGGTGCGTGGCGCCGGCACCACGGCGTGGAAGTTCAGGTAGTGATTGAGCGCCACCGGATCGAGAATCGGGTTGATGTCGCCGCCCTTGAGCAAGGCCGGCAGGGCCGAGGCGAAGCGCAGGCGCTGGCCGGTGCGCGACAGGTACAAAGGCTTGACCCCGAGGCGGTCGCGGGCGATGAACAGGCGCTGGGCGTCGCGCTCCCAGATGGCGAAGGCGAACATGCCGTTGAGCTTGGGCAGCAGGTCGGCGCCCCAGGCGTGATAGCCCTTGAGCAGCACTTCGGTGTCACCGCCGGAATGGAAGGCATAGCCCCGGGCTTCCAGTTCGGCGCGCAATTCGGGGAAGTTGTAGATCGCGCCGTTGAAGGCCAGGGACAGGCCCAGTTGGTTGTCGATCATGGGCTGCGCCGAGCCGTCCGACAGGTCCATGATTTTCAGTCGTCGATGGCCCAGGGCGATCGGGCCCTGGCTGTGAAAGCCCCAGGCGTCGGGGCCACGGGGGGCCAGGTGATGAGTGATTCGTTCAACCGCTGCCAGGTCGGCAGGTTGATGATCAAAGCGTAATTCGCCAGCTAATCCGCACATAAGTCCTTACCGGTTTTTCCGTTGGGGAGAGTCGATCCGCAGTCGCCAAAACGGCGGCTACCTGGAAACTGACCTGTGCATAACTCGGGAGTTTTAGACCGATCGGTTATAAGCCGACCGGTGGTGCTGAGGCGTGAAGAGCGGTTTTGCGTTCGGCCAAGGGCCGGCGGCGCTCTTCAACACCCGGGGTTGGCGCTCTGTCTCAGGCCTTGCCGCGAATCAGGCGGCGCAGGGCAAAGCGATTGGGATGGCAGGCTTCGGCCACGCTCCTGGGCAGTGGCAGCGGCTCGTTTTCCAGCCAGGCGGCCAGCAGTTCGCCGGACAGTGGCGCAGTGATCAGGCCGCGAGAACCGTGGCCGCTGTTGATGTACAGGCCATCGAGCCAGGGGCAGGGCAGGTCCGGCACCTGGCGCGCGTCCTTGCCCAGGGCGGCGTAGGTGTCGGCGAACGCTGCCGGGTCCGCCAGGGGGCCGACGATGGGCAGGTAGTCCGGGCTGGTGCAACGGAAGGCCGCACGACCTTGCAGGCGGTCCAGGGGCAGTTGCTCGGCGTTCAGGCGTTGCAGCAGATCACTGGAGATTTCCCGCAGCATGTCCAGGTTGCCGGCATGCTCGGCGCTGGTCGGGGTCAGGTCCTGGCTCTTGAAGTCGAAGCTGGCGCCCAGGGTGTGCTCCCCAAGGCGCGGCGGAGCGACGTAACCCTCGGCGCAGACCACGGTGGCCAGGCTCTGGCTTTGCGCGGTCTGCGGCAGGCGGGTGATCTGCCCGCGAATGCGCTTGAGGGGCAATTCGGCACTGGCCGGGAAGCGCCTGATTTCGGCGGCACCGGCAAGGATCACCACCGCCGCACTGGCCAGCATCCGTTCGCCGTCCCAGGCTTGCCATTGCTGATCGACCCGGCGTAACTCCAGCACTTCCCGGTGCGCCAGGACCTGGATCTGCGGATGATCGGCCTGCCACTGGCACAGCGCTGGCGGATGCACCCAGCCGCCTTCGGGGTAGAACAGGCCGCCGTGTTCCAGGCCGATGCCGGCCAGGGCCTGGGCCTCTGGCTGGCCCAGCCGCCGCAGCAGGTCGGCGGGGAAGGCCGCGGCCAACTGCGCCTGGCGCTCGGCTTCCTTGGGATTGAAGGCCAGTTGCAGTACCCCGCAGCCGTCCCAGTCCAGGCCACGTTGCAGGTGTTCCAGCTGGCGCCGGGTGTAGCCGAAACCGCTGAGGATCATTTGCGATAGCGCAGTGCCGTGGGCGGAGAGCTTGAGGTAGAGCACCCCTTGCGGATTGCCCGAGGCTTCCTGGGCCAGTTGTTCGTGGCGTTCGAGCAATTGCACCTGCCAGCCGCGGGCGGCAAGGCTGGCCGCACTGGCGCAGCCGGCCAGGCCGCCGCCGATCACCAGGGCGGTTTTGGCCTGGGCCGGCGGGCGGGCGAACCACGGCTTGGCCTGTGCCGGCGATGGACTGTCCTCGGGCCAGCCCAGGAATTCGCCGCGCAGCACTTCCCACTTGCGACCGATGCCCGGGGTGCGCTTCATCTTGAAACCCGCCGCATTCAACAGGCGGCGTACCCAGCCGGTGCTGGTAAAGGTGCTGAGGGTGGAACCCGGTGCCGCCAGGCGCGCCAGTTCGGCGAACAGTTCCGGGGTCCACATGTCGGGGTTCTTCGCCGGGGCGAAGCCGTCGAGAAACCAGGCGTCGATCTGCGCGTCCAGTTGCGGCAATTGCTCCAGGGCGTCGCCGATCAGCAGGGTCAGGGTGACCCGGCCGTCGTCCAGCACGATGCGCTGGAAACCGCCGTGCACGGCGACGTAGTGCTTGAGCAACTGCTGGCTCAGTTCCGTCAGTTCCGGCCACAGGGCCAGGGCCCGTTGCAGATCGGCCGGACTCAGGGGGTACTTTTCCACGCTGACGAAATGCAGCCGTGCAGTGGTCGGCGCCTGCTGCCGGAACAACTGCCAGGCGCAGAGAAAGTTCAGCCCGGTGCCGAAGCCGGTTTCACCGATGACGAATCGCGCATCGGCATTCAAGTCGGCAAAGCGTTCCCGCAGGCGGTTCTGTTCGATGAACACATGGCGGGTTTCCTCCAGGCCCGAGTCGCTGGAGAAGTACACGTCATCAAAGACCCGCGAGCGCGGGCGTCCTTGGTCGTCCCAGTCGAGCTGGGCGTGGGGCAGTTCAGGTGTCATGTTTGGCTCGTCTGGCGCAAGGCGGCCATTCTAGCCGATCGCCGGCGCCGTGCCTGATCCACGGCAAGGCTGAGCGGGGTCGGGGATTTGTTTTCCTTGGCCGAGGCCGATCCGCTAGTCTTGGACAATTCTTGGAAGGAGCCACCCATGTTCGAATCCGCTGAAATCGGTCACGCCATCGACAAAGAAACCTACGATGCCGAAGTGCCGGCCTTGCGCGAGGCCTTGCTCGAGGCGCAGTTCGAGCTGCGCCAGAAGGCCAGGTTTCCGGTGATTGTGTTGATCAATGGCGTCGAGGGCGCGGGCAAGGGCGAGACGGTCAAGCTGCTCAACGAATGGATGGACCCGCGGCTGATCGAAGTGCGCACCTTCGACCAGCAGACCGATGAAGAACTGTCGCGACCACCGGCCTGGCGCTACTGGCGGATGCTTCCGGCCAAGGGCCGCATGGGGGTGTTCTTCGGCAACTGGTACAGCCAGATGCTCCAGGGCCGGGTGCATGGCCAGATCAAGGACCCGCGCCTGGACCAGGCGATCAATGGCGCCGAACGCCTGGAAAAGATGCTCTGCGATGAAGGCGCGCTGATCTTCAAGTTCTGGTTTCACCTGTCCAAGAAACAGATGAAGGACCGCCTCAAGTCCTTGCAGGATGATCCGCTGCACAGTTGGCGCATCAGCCCGCTGGACTGGCAGCAGTCACAAACCTACGACAAGTTCGTCAAGTACGGCGAACGGGTCCTGCGGCGTACCAGTCGCGACTATGCGCCCTGGCATGTGATCGAGGGTGTCGATCCGCATTACCGCAGCCTTACCGTGGGCCGGATCCTTCTGGAGGGCCTGCAGAATGCCTTGAACCGCCAGCCGCTGAGACCGGCCCAGGTCAACGCCGCGCCGTTGCCGACAGCGGTGGATGAGCTGAGTCTGCTGGACAGCCTGGACATGACCCAGCACCTGGACAAGGACGACTACGAGGAGCAGTTGATTACCGAGCAGGCGCGCCTGGCCGGTCTGCTGCGGGACAAGCGCATGCGCAAGCACGCCCTGGTGGCGGTCTTCGAGGGCAATGACGCGGCGGGTAAGGGCGGCGCCATTCGTCGGGTCGCCGCGGCCCTGGACCCGCGCCAATACAGCATCGTGCCGATTGCCGCGCCCACTGAAGACGAACGCGCGCAGCCCTATCTCTGGCGTTTCTGGCGGCATATTCCGGCGCGCGGCAAGTTCACCATCTTCGATCGTTCCTGGTACGGCCGGGTCCTGGTGGAGCGGGTCGAGGGCTTCTGCCAGCCCGCTGACTGGCTGCGGGCCTACAGCGAGATCAACGACTTCGAGGAGCAGTTGGCCGATGCCCGGGTGATCGTGGTGAAGTTCTGGCTGGCCATCGACAAGGACACGCAACTGGAGCGTTTCCAGGCGCGGGAGGCGATTCCCTTCAAGCGCTTCAAGATCACCGAGGACGATTGGCGCAACCGCGATAAATGGGGCGATTACCGCCTTGCCGTCGGCGACATGGTCGACCGTACCAGTACCGAAGTGGCGCCCTGGACCCTGGTGGAAGCCAACGACAAGCGCTGGGCCCGGGTCAAGGTTCTGCGCACCATCAACCGTGCCCTGGAAGCCGCCTTCGAGCGCTCCGACAAGCACGACAAGAAAGACCGGAAGGACAAGAAGTAGGCCGATGGTCGCGCATACGCCCAGTGAATGATTGTCGCGGCGGCGAGGGAGGGGCATCTATGCTCGAGGCTCTTCCTGCTGCCAACAACAATGAGGTGCGTCATGCGTGAAGTGGTGATCGTCGACAGCGTACGGACTGGCCTGGCCAAGTCCTTTCGCGGCAAGTTCAACCAGACCCGTCCGGATGACATGGCCGCGCACTGCGTCAATGCGCTGCTCGCCCGCAATGGCATCGATCCGGCCAGCGTCGAGGACTGCATCGTCGGCGCCGGTTCCAATGAAGGGGCCCAGGGCTTCAACATCGGCCGCAACGTCGCGGTGCTCTCGGCCCTGGGTACCGGCACTGCGGGCATGACCCTCAACCGTTTCTGCTCCTCGGGCCTGCAGGCGATCGCCATCGCCGCCAACCAGATCGCCTCCGGCTGCAGCGACATCATCGTTGCCGGTGGTGTCGAATCCATCAGCCTGACCATGAAGAGCGTCAACACCGACAACCTGATCAACCCGCTGCTCAAGGAGCAGGTGCCGGGCATCTACTTCCCCATGGGCCAGACCGCCGAGGTGGTGGCCCGGCGCTACAACGTCAGCCGTGAAGCCCAGGACCGGTATTCCCTGCAAAGCCAGCAGCGTACCGCCCAGGCCCAGGCCGACGGCCTGTTTCGCGACGAGATCGTGCCGATGACGGTCAAGTACCACGTCGAAGACAAGCACACCGGGCAAGTACAGATGCTCGACGGTGTAGTGGATCGTGACGACTGCAACCGCCCGGATACCACCCTGGAAAACCTTGCGGCCCTCAAGCCGGTGTTTGCCGAGGACGGTTCGGTGACCGCGGGCAACTCTTCGCAGCTGTCCGATGGCGCCTCCATGACCCTGGTGATGAGCCTGGAACGGGCCCTGGCCCTGGGGCTCAAGCCCAAGGCGTTCTTCCGTGGCTTTACCGTCGCCGGCTGCGAGCCGGACGAGATGGGCATCGGCCCGGTGTTCTCGGTGCCCAAGCTGCTCAAGGCCAAGGGCCTGAAGGTGGATGACATCGATCTGTGGGAACTCAACGAGGCATTTGCCTCGCAGTGCCTGTATGCCCGCGACCGCCTGGAGATCGACAACGCCAAGTACAACGTCAATGGCGGCTCGATCTCCATCGGCCACCCGTTCGGCATGACCGGCTCGCGCCAGGTCGGGCATCTGGTGCGTGAATTGCAGCGGCGCAACCTGCGTTACGGCATTGTCACCATGTGCGTGGGCGGTGGCATGGGCGCCACGGGGCTGTTCGAAGCCGTGCGCTAGTTTTCGCGGAGTCGGCAAGCCGGCTCCTGCGGGGCCGGTTTGCGACCTGCACAATTCTGTTTGCGCTGGGTCGCCAACTGTCACTGTGTCGAGGGTTGGCGCAGGCCTAGAATGTGCACCTCATTGGCACGGCTTTTTGGGGTTCGCATGCACGTCTCGTCCGGTCGTTGGGTCTACGGTCTGTTCCTGGCCCTGTTGACCGCGCTGTTGTGGGGCATCCTGCCCATCAAGCTCAAGCAAGTGCTGCTGGTGATGGACCCGGTCACCGTGACCTGGTTTCGCCTGCTGGTGTCCGGCGGCTGCCTGTTCCTCTATCTGGCGGCGGTCAGGCGCCTGCCACGCTGGCGCTTGCTCGGCCCGAAAGGGATATGGCTGGTACCGATCTCGGTCTTGGGCCTGGTGGGCAACTACGTGCTGTACCTGATGGGCCTGAACCTGCTGAGCCCGGGCACCGCGCAACTGGTGGTGCAGATGGGACCGATCCTGTTGCTGATTGCCAGTGTGTTTGTGTTCAAGGAGCGGTTCAGCCTGGGGCAGGGCCTGGGGTTGCTGGTGCTGCTGATTGGCTTCGGGCTGTTCTTCAATCAACGGCTGACCGAGCTGCTGACCTCGCTCAGTGACTACACCGCCGGCGTCCTGACTATTCTCGCCGCTTCCGCGGTCTGGACCTTCTATGCCCTGGGCCAGAAGCAGCTGTTGAGCGTGTGGAATTCCTTGCAGGTGATGATGGTGATCTACCTGTTCTGCGCCTTGCTGCTGACGCCCTGGGTACACCCGCTGGAAGCCCTGGAGCTGAGCCCCCTGCAAGGCTGGCTGTTGCTCGCCTGTTGCCTGAATACCCTGATCGCCTACGGTGCCTTTGCCGAGGCCCTGGCGCATTGGGAGGCGTCGCGGGTCAGCGCGACCCTGGCGATCACGCCCCTGGTGACCTTTGCCGCGGTGGCGTGGGCGGCCTGGGTCTGGCCGGAGCATGTGCAGGCCGAACAGATCAACGGCCTGGGTTATGGCGGGGCGCTGCTGGTGGTGCTGGGGTCGGCGCTGACGGCCCTGGGGCCGTCATTGATGGCGGGGTTGCGCGCCCGGCGGCAGCGGATCGCGGCGGGGTGAGCTGCGCTGGCGAGTCAGTTCCTGCAGCAACCCGTCTGTAGGGACTGGCTGGCCAGCGAACAAGACGCCGCGCTAACCCTGTTTTCCGGCCTCCAGCATGTTTTCCGGGCGGACCCAGGCATCGAACTGCTCATCGGTCAGGTAGCCCAGCTCCAGCGCCGCTTCGCGCAGGGTCAGGTTTTCGGCATAGGCCTTCTTGGCGATCTCGGCGGCCTTGTCGTAGCCGATGTGGGTGTTCAGCGCGGTCACCAGCATCAGGCCGCGTTCCAGGTGCGCGGCCATCTGCTGGGGATCCGGTTCCAGCCCGGTGATGCAGTGCTGCTGGAAGTTGCTGCAGCCGTCGGCCAGCAAGCGGATCGATTGCAACAGGTTGTGGATGATCACCGGCTTGAACACGTTCAACTGCAGATGGCCCTGGCTGGCGGCAAAGCCGATCGCCACGTCGTTGCCCATCACCTGGCAGGCGAGCATCGACAGGGCTTCGCACTGGGTCGGGTTGACCTTGCCGGGCATGATCGAGCTGCCCGGTTCGTTGGCCGGCAGCTTGACTTCGGCCAGCCCCGCCCGCGGGCCAGAGCCCAGCAGGCGCAGGTCGTTGGCGATTTTCATCAGGCACACCGCGAGGGTTTTCAGCGCGCCGGACAGGGTGGTCAGCGGCTCGTGGCCGGCCAGGGCGGCGAACTTGTTGGGGGCGGTGACGAACGGCAGGCCGGACAGCGCGGCCAGTTCGGCGGCGATGGCTTCACCGAAGCCGTGGGGCGAATTCAGCCCGGTGCCCACCGCGGTGCCGCCCTGGGCCAGTTCGCAGACTGCCGGCAAGGCGCTGCGGATGGCCCGTTCGGCGTAGCCCAGTTGAGCGATGAAGGCGGAGATTTCCTGACCGAAGGTAATGGGCGTGGCATCCATCATGTGAGTGCGTCCGGTCTTCACCAGCTTCATGTGCCGGGCCGACAGTTCGGCCAGGCCGCCGGACAGCTCGGTGATCGCCGGCAGCAGTTGGAACTGCACGGCCTGGGCCGCCGCGATGTGCATGGCGGTGGGGAAGCAGTCGTTGGAGCTTTGCGAGCGGTTGACATGATCGTTGGGGTGCACCGGAGACTTGCCGCCCCGGGGATTGCCCGCCAGTTCGTTGGCCCGCCCGGCCAGGACCTCGTTGACGTTCATGTTGCTCTGGGTGCCGCTGCCGGTCTGCCACACCACCAGGGGGAACTGATCGTCATGCTCGCCGGCCAGCACTTCGTCGGCTGCCTGTTCGATCAGCCGGGCGATGTCGGCGGGGATATCGCCATTGCGATCATTGACCCGGGCGGCGGCTTTCTTGATCAGGGCCAGGGCATGCAGCACGGCCAGGGGCATGCGCTCGTTGCCGATGGCGAAGTTGATCAGCGAGCGCTGGGTCTGTGCGCCCCAATAGGCTTGTTCCGGGACTTCAACCTGGCCCAGGCTGTCGGTTTCGATTCGATTCATCGTGACATTCCTCCAAGTCTGACTGGCCAGTTTAGGCCCTGATCTGCGGCCCGGGTTCCGTGCGTGGAGGTTTTGTGTCGGTTATCCGGGCAAAACCGGGGTCGCTGGGGCGTGGGGTTGAGGGACGCGGATTAATAGGCGCAGAATGGGCGCCCTTGGGGTTTTACCTCGCCTGCTAGAAAAGGAAACTCGATGACCCGTTTTCGTGCCATCTGTACCGCGGTTGTTCTGGTGTGTGCCAGCGGCCAGGTTCTTGCCGATACCGCCAGCCACAACGCCAGTGCCGAGGCCTTCCTGACCCTGGCCCATGCGGACAAGCTCGGTACGCCGGTGTACATGCAAGTCCAGCAAATGTTCGCCCAGCGTTTTGAACAGACCAAAGCCCCGGAATCCAAACGCGCTCTGCTGGAAACCTACCAGGCCAAGGCCAACGCCGCGCTGGATCAGGCCATTGGCTGGAACAAGCTGAAACCGGACATGGTCAAGCTCTACACCAGCAACTTCAGCGAGTCCGAGCTCAAGGACCTGGTCGCGTTCTACCAGTCGCCACTGGGCAAGAAAGTCCTGGAAAAAATGCCCCAGCTGACCCAGCAATCGGCGCAGATGACCCAGGCCAAGCTGGAAAGCGCGGTGCCGGTGGTGAACAAGCTGCTGGCCGACATGACCGCCGAGCTCGAGCCCAAGGCGGCTCCGGCGAAGAAGAAGTAAGCGGAGCCCGCAATGACCATGCAACAACGTATCGAAGCGGCGCTCGCAGCCCTGCAGCCCGAGCACCTGCAAGTGCTGGATGAAAGCCACATGCACAGCCGTGGCCTGGAAACCCACTTCAAGGCGGTACTGGTCAGCGAGCAGTTCGCCGGCCTCAACAGCGTCAAGCGTCACCAGAAGGTCTACGCCACCCTCGGTGAGCTGATGGGCCAGCTCCATGCGTTGGCGCTGCACACCTACACCCCCGAGGAGTGGTCGAAGATCGGTGTGGCTCCGGCCTCGCCGACCTGCGCCGGTGGTCGATAGGAGCGGGTGCGTCTCGCCGCAGTTCTGAGGTCACTCAGGTGCGGCTTGCCGCTTGGAGCTTGAGGCTGCCTTTCTGATAGAATCCGCAACGCGCCGCTTATGCCGGCGCGTTTTTTTTTGCATCCGGTTCACCCTTTACGAGGGTAGCCACCTGGAGAGATTTCCCATGACACAACCCATTGTCGTGGCGGCACTGTACAAGTTCGTCACCCTCGAAGATTACGTCAGCCTGCGCGAGCCCCTGTTGCAGGCCATGCTCGACAACGGCATCAAGGGCACCCTGCTGATCGCCGAAGAAGGCATCAACGGCACGGTTTCCGGCAGCCGCGAAGGCATTGACGGGCTGCTGGCCTGGCTGAAGAACGATCCGCGCATGGTCGATATCGATCACAAAGAGTCGTATTGCGACGAGCAGCCGTTCTATCGCACCAAGGTCAAGCTCAAGAAAGAGATCGTCACCCTTGGCGTGCCCGGCGTCGACCCCAACAAGAAAGTCGGGACCTATGTCGAGCCCCAGGACTGGAACGCCCTGATCAGCGATCCGGAAGTGCTGCTGATCGACACCCGTAACGACTACGAAGTGTCCATCGGCACCTTCGAAGGCGCCATCGACCCCAAGACCACCAGCTTCCGCGAGTTTCCGGACTACATCAAAGCCAACTTCGACCCAAGCAAGCACAAGAAGGTGGCGATGTTCTGCACCGGCGGCATCCGTTGCGAGAAGGCTTCGAGCTACATGCTCAGCGAGGGCTTCGACGAGGTGTTCCACCTCAAGGGCGGGATCCTCAAGTACCTCGAAGAGGTGCCTCAAGAGGAGAGCAAGTGGCAGGGCGACTGCTTCGTGTTCGACAACCGGGTCACCGTTCGCCACGACTTGAGCGAAGGCGACTACGATCAATGTCATGCCTGCCGGACTCCGGTGAGCGTCGAGGATCGGGCGTCCGAGCACTATGTGCCCGGCATCAGCTGCCCGCATTGCTGGGACAAGCTGAGCGAGAAGACCCGCCGCAGTGCCATCGACCGGCAGAAGCAGATCGAATTGGCCAAGGCGCGCAACATGCCGCACCCGATCGGTTACAACTACAAGCAATCTTCCTCCGAGGCTTGAGCCATGTCTGCCCGCCTGCTCTATGTGATGGACCCGATGTGTTCGTGGTGCTGGGGTTTTGCGCCCGTGGCCCAGGCGCTGGCAGAGCAGGCCCAGGCTGCCGGTGTCGAGCTGCATCTGGTGGTGGGCGGTTTGCGCACCGGGAGCGGCTCGGCGCTGGAACCCAACACCCGGCGCTACATTCTTGAGCACTGGCAGGCGGTGCAGCAGGCTACAGGCCAGCCGTTCACCTTCGAAGGCGCCTTGCCCGATGGCTTTGTCTACGACACCGAGCCGGCTTGCCGGGCGATCGTCACCGCCCGGAGCCTGGCCCCGGACTGCGCCTGGAGGCTGCTGGGGCTGATCCAGCGGGCGTTCTATGTCGAAGGCCGTGATGTCACCCTGGCCAGTGTGCTGGTCGAGCTGGCGGAGCAGGCCGGGGTTCCGCGGATCGAGTTCGCCGAAGCCTTCGACCGGGCCGAGCAGCACGCGGCCACGGCGGCGGACTTCACCTGGGTCCAGGACCTGGGAATCGCCGGATTTCCGACCTTGCTGGCAGAGCGCAATGGCCAGTTGGCGCTGCTGACCAATGGCTATCAGCCGCTGAGCGAGTTGTCGCCGTTGCTTGGCCGCTGGCTGGAGCGCGCCGCCTGTGCCTGAGCCGGTCGAATCCAGCATCCCCGGCAAAACCGTCGATCGTCTGAGCTGGGGTGAGATCCGCCGTCTGGCCCTGCACCACCGGAAGTCGCTGTGGATCGCCAACGGCGTGGCCGTGCTGGCAACGCTGTGCAGTGTGCCGATTCCGCTGTTGCTGCCATTGCTGGTGGACGAGGTGCTGCTGGGGCATGGCGACGCTGCGCTGCAAGTGATGAACCGCCTGCTGCCGGGCGGCTGGCAGAGCGCGGCGGGCTACATCGGCCTGATGCTGCTGGCGACCCTGATCCTGCGTTGCTCCGCCCTGGTGTTCAACGTGGTCCAGGCTCGGCTGTTTGCCGGGCTGGCCAAGGACATCGTCTACCGGATCCGGGTGCGCCTGATCGAGCGGCTCAAGCGTATTTCCCTGGGGGAATACGAAAGCCTGGGGGGCGGCACGGTGACCACCCACCTGGTCACCGATCTGGACACCGTGGACAAGTTCGTCGGGGAAACCCTGAGCCGGTTCCTGGTGGCCATGCTGACCCTAGTGGGCACGGCGGGCATCCTGATGTGGATGCACTGGAAGCTGGCGCTGCTGATCCTGCTGTTCAACCCGCTGGTGATCTTTGCCACGGTGCAACTGGGCAAGCGGGTCAAGCACCTGAAAAAACTGGAAAACGACAGCACCTCGCGGTTCACCCAGGCGCTGACCGAGACGCTGGAGGCGATTCAGGAAATTCGAGCCGGCAACCGTCAGGGCTACTTTCTCGGTCGCCTGGGGCGGCGTGCCGAAGAGGTGCGCGATTATGCCGTGGCCTCGCAGTGGAAGAGCGATGCCTCGGGCCGGGCCAGCGGCCTGCTGTTTCAGTTCGGCATCGATATCTTCCGCGCCGCCGCGATGCTCACGGTGCTGTTCTCCGACCTGTCCATCGGCCAGATGCTGGCGGTGTTCAGCTACCTGTGGTTCATGATCGGCCCGGTGGAGCAGTTGCTGAACCTGCAATACGCCTACTACGCCGCCGGCGGGGCCCTGACCCGGATCAACGAGTTGCTGGCGCGGGCCGACGAGCCGCAGTACAGCGGTGGTACGGATCCGTTCCTGGGCTGCGAAACCGTGGGCATCGAGGTCCGCGGCCTGAGCTTCGGTTATGGCGATGAACGGGTGCTGGACAACCTGAACCTGTCCATTGCGCCTGGCGAAAAGGTGGCCATCGTCGGCGCCAGTGGCGGTGGCAAGAGCACCCTGGTGCAGCTGCTGCTGGGGTTGTACACGCCGCAGACCGGAGTGATCCGTTTTGGTGGTGCGACCCAGCAGGAAATCGGCCTGGAAACCGTGCGCGATAACGTCGCCGTGGTGCTGCAGCATCCTGCGCTGTTCAACGACACCATTCGCGCCAACCTGACCATGGGGCGCGAGCGCAGTGACAGCGCCTGCTGGCAGGCTCTGGAAATTGCCCAGTTGGACGCCACCGTCAGGGCCTTGCCGCAGGGACTGGACAGCGTGGTCGGACGCTCCGGGGTGCGTTTGTCCGGTGGCCAGCGCCAGCGCCTGGCCATTGCACGGATGGTCCTGGCCGAGCCCAAGGTGGTGATCCTAGACGAGGCCACCTCAGCCCTGGATGCCGCCACCGAATACAACCTGCATCAGGCCTTGACGCGCTTTCTGCGTGGGCGGACTACGCTGATCATTGCTCATCGCCTGTCGGCGGTAAAACAGGCAGACCGGGTTTTGGTGTTCGATGGCGGGCAGATTGCCGAAGATGGCGACCATCAGCAGCTTATTGCCGATGGCGGCCTTTATGCCAAGCTTTACGGGCATCTGCAGCAGGTTCGATAGTCTTGAGTTTTATCCGGCTTTCTGTGCTTAGTGCTTGAATTTCCTGGTGGAATAACCGTTTCAGCGTGAGGCAGCGGCCGTTTCCTCCTGCTGGTCAGATCCGCTTGCAGCTCGCCTTGCGTCGGATCTGAGGAAATTGGCCTAATCTGTGCTGGCTGGGGCGGGACTACTGGGTGTTCATTTGGCAGTGCGCGAGCAAGGACCCTCATGAAGCAAAAGCGGACTTTCGCAACGCCGCGGTTGTTGGGCATCGTCTGGCCCTTTATCGCCGTGGTGTTATTCCAAGCCTTGTTGGGCGGCCTCAGCCTCTATGTCCTGTCGGCAGTGCGTGGTTACGTGGCTGGCGAAAGCCTGTGGTCCAAAGGGCAGAAGGACGCCATCTACTACCTCAATCTGTACGCCGACAGCCGCGACGAAGGCACCTTTCTCAAATACCAGAACGCCATAGCCGTGCCTCAGGGCGGGCATGAGCTGCGGGTGGCCCTGGATCGCCAGCCGCCGGATCTTGAGGCGGCGCGGCTGGGGATCCTCAAGGGCGGCAATCACCCGGATGACGTCCCCAGCCTGATCTGGCTGTATCTCAACTTCCGCCATTTCAGCTATCTGGAAAAGGCCATCGATTTGTGGACGGTGGGTGACGGCTACCTGCTGCAGCTCGATACGGTGGCCCGAGAGATGCACCAGGGGATCGGCAGCAACAGCGCCAGCGAAGCCGACGTCAAGCGCTGGAAGGGTCAGATCTTTGCCATCAACGATGGGGTGACGCCGGCGGCCAAGGCCTTCAGCGACGCCCTGGGAGAGGGCTCGCGGGTGATCTTGCGCCTGTTGCTGGTGACCAACCTGGCCACGGCGTTGGTCCTGATTGCCCTGGCGTTGCTGCGCACCCACAAGCTGCTGGCCCAGCGCCATGCCTTTGCCGACGCCTTGCAACTGGAGAAGGAGCGCGCGCAGATTACCCTGCAATCGATTGGCGATGGGGTAATCACCACGGATGTCGAGGGCGCCATTGCCTATATGAACCCGGCCGCGGAAGAGTTGACCCGCTGGAAGGCTGAGCAGGCGGTGGGATTGCCCCTGGCCGCGCTGTTCAATCTGCTGGATGAGAACGCCCAGACCGATGGGTTCACCCTGATCGAGCACATTCTCAGCGGCCAGCTCAGCGGTGGCAGCGAACATTCCAAGCTGATCCAGCGCCTGGATGGCAGCACGGTCTCGGTGACACTGGTGGGGGCGCCAATCCGTAATGCCGGCAAGGTCAGTGGCACGGTGCTGGTGCTGCATGACATGACCCAGGAGCGGCAGTACATCGCCAATCTGTCCTGGCAGGCGACCCACGATGCACTGACCGGGCTGGCCAACCGCCGCGAGTTCGAGTTCCGCCTGGAGCAGGCCCTGCACAACCTGATCCGCCAGCCGGCCCGGCACGCGTTGATGTTCCTGGATCTGGACCAGTTCAAGCTGGTCAACGACACCTGTGGTCATGCCGCCGGAGACGAGTTGCTGCGACATATTTGTGCGCTGCTGCAGTCGGGGCTGCGCGAAGGTGACACCCTGGCGCGGCTGGGGGGCGACGAGTTCGGGATTCTCCTGGAAAACTGCTCGCCGGAGGCGGCGGAAAAGATTGCCGAAGGGCTGCGTCAGACGGTGCAAAATCTGCACTTTGTCTGGAAGGGCCGGCCGTTCGTCACCACGGTGAGTATCGGTCTGGTGCACATCGCCCAGACCCCGACCACCCTTGAGGCGTCATTGCGGGCGGCGGATATGGCCTGCTACATGGCCAAGGAAAAAGGACGCAACCGGGTCCAGGTCTACCATGCCGACGATTCGGAGCTTTCCCTGCGATTCGGCGAAATGGCCTGGGTCCAGCGTCTGCACATGGCTCTCGAGGAGAACCGTTTCTGCCTCTATTCCCAGGAAATCACGGCCTTGGGTCATGCCGAGCGTGAGGGTGGGCATGTCGAGATTCTCCTGCGTCTGCACGACGAGGCGGGCAGGATGATCCTGCCGGACAGCTTTATCCCGGCGGCGGAGCGCTACGGCCTGATGACCTCTCTGGATCGCTGGGTGGTGCAGAACGTGTTCAAGGTCATTGCCCAGTGCATCGCCGAGGGGCGTGAAGGGCCCATGGCCATGTGCGCGATCAACTTGTCGGGGATCACCATTGGCGACGACGAGTTTCTCGACTTCCTGAGGGAGCAGTTCATCGTCTATGGCGTACCGCCGCAGATGATCTGTTTTGAAATTACTGAAACCAGTGCGATTGCCAATTTGGGCAGTGCGATCCGTTTTATAAATGAACTCAAGGGCTTGGGCTGTCATTTTTCCCTGGACGATTTTTGTGCGGGAATGTCGTCGTTCGCTTATCTCAAACATTTGCCTGTAGACTTCCTCAAGATCGATGGAAGTTTCGTAAAGGATATGCTGGACGACCCGATTAACCGCGCCATGGTCGAAGTGATCAACCACATCGGGCATGTCATGGGTAAGCGCACGATTGCCGAGTTTGTTGAAACACCGCAGATCGAGCAGGCCTTGCTTGAGATCGGCGTGGATTATGCTCAAGGCTACATTGTTGAACGCCCGCAATTGTTTACCTGTGACAGCCTGCAGTGTCGACCCGTGCGACCACGGCCCTTGTTATTCAAGGCGCCCGGCACCTTCCGTTGAAACCTCTTTTGGGTCCGCACATCACAATCAAAAGGAGTCCGACAGTGATCGACACATTCAACCGAACCGGCCCGCTCATGGAAGCTGCCAGCTACCCCGCCTGGACCCAGCAATTGATCCAGGACTGCAGCGAGAGCAAGCGCCGTGTGGTGGAGCATGAGCTGTACCAGCGCATGCGCGACAACAAGCTCAGCGCCAAAGTCATGCGCCAGTACCTGATCGGCGGCTGGCCGGTGGTTGAGCAGTTTGCCCTGTACATGGCGCAGAACCTGACCAAGACCCGTTTTGCCCGCCACCCCGGCGAGGACATGGCGCGCCGCTGGCTGATGCGCAACATTCGTGTCGAACTCAATCATGCCGATTACTGGGTGCACTGGAGTCGGGCCCACGGTGTGACCCTGGAGGACTTGCAGGCCCAGCAAGTGCCACCGGAACTGCATGCCCTGAGTCATTGGTGCTGGCACACCAGCTCTGCGGATTCGCTGATCGTGGCTATTGCGGCCACCAACTACGCCATCGAAGGGGCGACGGGCGAATGGTCGGCCCTGGTTTGCTCCAGTGGTGTCTACGCTGCCGCGTTCCCGGAAGAGGAGCGCAAGCGCGCCATGAAGTGGCTGAAGATGCATGCCCAGTACGATGATGCTCACCCCTGGGAAGCGTTGGAGATCATTGTCACCCTGGCGGGTCTGAATCCGAGCAAGGCGCTGCAAGCCGAGCTGCGGCAGGCGATCTGCAAAAGCTATGACTACATGTTCCTGTTCCTGGAACGTTGCATGCAGCAGGAAAAGACCACGGTAACCCGCGAGCGTCTCGCGCTGGTCGAGGGGTAAGGCAGGAGGTGCGGGCAGGTCGCTGGTCGCCGGCGCGGGGCGCTTGTGACGATGGCGTTGCCCGCCACTGCTTGTGAGGTGTGGGCCGGCGTCTAGCCGGCCATCGCCAGGCGATTGCGGCCTTCGCGCTTGGCCACGTACAGCGCGCTGTCGGCGCGACGCAACAGGCTCTCGGCGGACTCTCCCGGCAGCAGGGTCGAGCAGCCCAGACTCACCGTCAGTTCGATTGAGTGGTCATCGGCTCGATACTCCTGCGCTTGCGCGGCATGTCGCAGCCGTTCCCCCACCATTGCTGCGGCTTCGCGTCCAGTGTTGGAAAGCAGGATCAGGAACTCCTCCCCGCCAAAGCGAAACACCATGTCCACATTGCGCAACTGCGCCTTGATCGAGGCCGCCACGGCTTTGAGCACTTCGTCGCCGGTACTGTGGCCGTAGCTGTCGTTGATCCGCTTGAAGTGATCGATATCCAGCATCAGCAATGACAGTGGTAGCTGGTGGCGGCGAGCCATCTCGATTTCCCGTTGCAGGGTCTGGTCCATGGCGATGCGGTTGCCGGTGTCGGTCAGCGGATCGCGCAGTGCACTGCGGGTCGCGGCGCGATACAGCAGGGCGTTGCGCATGGGGTACAGCAGGGTGGACAGCAGCGACTCCAGGCTGCCCTGTTCGCTGTCGCTGAAACGCTGGTTGCGCCGGAACACCAGTTCGCCCATGGGCTCGCCTTCATGGCTCAGGCTGTAGCTGATGGAGTGGTGCCCGCGCTGGCCAAATTCCAGGCGCAGATCACTGGGGGCGTGCTCATAGCGCAGGGCATCAAGGGGGACCAGTCTTTGCGCTTCGCGAAAGAACAGGCCGAGGATGCGTTGTGGCTCAAGGCTGGTCTGCAGTTGCAGGCTCAGTTGCTGGCGCAATTGTCCGAGGCTGATGGGGTGCTTGACCGGCGGTGTCTGTTGGCCAAAACCCAGGCGTTGCAATTTCGCGCTATCGAAGTCAATTGCGTTGGTCTGGGAAGGTGTTTTCATCTGAGCTTGAGCCCCCTGAGCACTGTGTACGCTGTTACTGCCTGGGTGAGAGCGGCTCGGAGCTGCGCGTCATACTGTTCCTTCAGTCCCGTAGGACAATTGCGCGCATTTTATGCCGCTCGCCATTGGCTAGAAAGCCCTTGGCGCAAGCCGGTTACCACAGTGTTGATGCACTGTGCGTTGAGTGTTCTTAGAGCGAAACTCGTGCCATTCGGTTCATCTGAATAAAACTCGTTTTAATTCAAATGGTTGGTGATTGTTTCGGAAGGCATGTCGCCTCAAGCGACACTTGTTTGGCTTGAGAACCCCCGAGAACCGGGAGCGGTAGAGGCATCGCGCCAGTATTCTGGCGCGACGAACGGGAGGGGTTACTGCGCGTCGAAAGCCTGGCCGTTGATCCCGGCGCTGTCCGGGCCCATGAGGTACAGGTAGACCGGCATGATCTCTTCCGGTGTCGGGTTGTTGCTCGGGTTTTCCCCGGGGTAGGCCTGGGCCCGCATGCTGGTGCGGGTGGCGCCGGGGTTGATGCTGTTGGCGCGAACCGGGGCCACGGTATCCAGCTCATCGGCCAGGGTTTGCATCAGGCCCTCGGTGGCGAACTTGGACACGCCGTAAGCCCCCCAATAGGCCCGCCCCTTGCGTCCGACGCTGCTGGAGGTGAAGACCACCGAGGCATCCTGGGACAGCTTGAGCAAGGGCAGCAGGGTGCTGGTCAGCATGAACATCGCGTTGACGTTGACTTGCATCACCCGCATGAAGTTTTCCCCCGACAACTGCTCCAGCGGTGTGCGCGGGCCAATGATCGAGGCGTTGTGCAGCAGACCGTCGAGATGGCCGAACTCGGTCTCGATCATCGCCGCCAGCTCGTCGTATTGGTGTGGCAGGGCGGTTTCCAGGTTGAACGGGATCACCGCAGGCTGAGGGTGGCCCGCGGCTTCGATGGCGTCGTAGACCTCGGTCAGGTTGGCTTCGGTCTTGCCCAGCAACAGTACCGTGGCGCCGTGGGCAGCGAAGGTCTTGGCGGCGGCGGCGCCGATGCCGCGGCCGGCGCCGGTGACCAGGATGACCCGATCCTTGAGCAGTTCGGGGCGAGCGGAGTAATCAAACATAAAGGGCCTCAACAGAAAATGGAGCGTTCCCGGCGATTAGCCGGGAATGCCGCTGCTCAGCAGCTGCACAATGCGTTATCCAGAACCTGGCGCAGTTCCAGCGGGTGATTGATCACCACATCGGCGCCCCAGTGCCGGGGGTTATCGTCCGGATGGATGTAGCCATAGGTCACTGCGGCAGTCTTGGTGCCGGCGTCGCGGCCGGACTCGATGTCTCGCAGGTCGTCGCCGACGAACAGGACGCTGGCAGGGTCCAGGTCGAGCATCTTGCACGCCAGGATCAGCGGCTCCGGATCGGGCTTGCTGTTCTTGACGTGGTCAGGGCAGATCAGCAGCGCCGAGCGCTCGGCCAGTCCCAGTTGCTGCATGATCGGTTCGGCGAAGCGCAGCGGCTTGTTGGTGACCACGCCCCAGATCAGATTGGCTTTTTCGATATCGGCCAGCAGCTCGGCCATGCCGTCGAAGAGCCGGCTGTGCACGGCGCAATGCGCGAGGTAGCGCTCGAGGAACTCCAGGCGCAGTTCTTCGAAGCCCGGGGATTCCGGATCCATGGAGAATGTCACGGCCACCATGGCCTTGGCGCCGCCGGAGACTTCGTCGCGAATGTGCTGATCGTTGATCGGTGGCAAGCCGCGATCATGGCGCATGCCCTGGCAGACCGCGATGAAGTCCGGCGCAGTATCGAGCAGGGTGCCATCCATATCGAAAAGAACGGCTCTGATAGCCATGTCTCACTCCTCTCGCAGGGTCTGGATCATGTAGTTGACGTCAACGTCCGCCGCCAGCTTGTAGTGCTTGGTCAGCGGGTTGTAGGTCAGGCCAATGATGTCCTTGACGGTCAGGCCGGCGGAGCGGCTCCAGGCGCCAAGCTCCGAGGGGCGGATGAATTTCTTGAAATCGTGAGTGCCGCGGGGCAGCAGCTTCATGATGTATTCCGCACCGATGATGGCGAACAGGTAGGCCTTGGGGTTGCGGTTGATGGTCGAGAAGAACACCTGGCCGCCGGGCTTGACCATGCGGAAGCAGGCACGGATGACCGATGAAGGATCGGGAACGTGTTCGAGCATCTCCAGGCAGGTGACCACGTCGAATTGCTCGGGCATTTCCTCGGCCAGGGCTTCGGCGGTGATCTGCCGGTACTCGACGTTGACGCCGGATTCCAGCTGGTGCAGTTGTGCCACGGCAAGGGGGGCCTCGCCCATGTCGATGCCGGTTACGGTGGCGCCACGTTGGGCCATGGCTTCGCTGAGGATGCCGCCGCCACAGCCGACGTCGAGGACTTTCTTGCCCGCCAGGCCGACCCGCTCATCGATCCAGTTGACCCGCAGCGGGTTGATGTCGTGCAGGGGCTTGAATTCGCTTTCGCGGTCCCACCAGCGATGGGCCAGGGCTTCGAATTTGGCGATTTCAGCGTGGTCGACGTTGCTCATGGGTGGTGCTCCAAAGCTAATGAATGCTGTGTTGGGCCTCGAGCATCCGCTCAAGGCCCGGGTTATTGGGTGTGGCCGCCGATGCGCTGGCCCCAGCTGCGGGCGGTGGCGCCAAGCTGTTGTTCATCGAGGCGGGTCAGGCGCCGGTCCTCCAGCAGTTGCTTGCCGGCGACCCACAGGTGCCTGACGCAGTCCCGGCCGGTGGCGTAGATCAGTTGCGACACCGGGTCGTAAATCGGTTGCTGGGCCAGTCCGGACAGGTCGAAGGCCACCAGGTCTGCGGCCTTGCCGATTTCCAGGGAGCCGACTTCGCTTTCCAGGCCCATGGCCCTGGCGCCGTTGAGGGTGGCCATGCGCAGCGCGCGATGGGCGTCCAGAGCGGTTGCCGATCCGGCCACGGCCTTGGCCAGCAGGGCTGCGGTGCGAGTCTCCCCCAGCAGATCCAGATCGTTGTTGCTGGCCGCGCCATCGGTGCCCAGCGCAACATTGACACCGGCCTGCCACAGGCGCTCCACCGGGCAGAAGCCGCTGGCCAGTTTCAGGTTGGACTCCGGGCAATGAATGACGCTGGTGTTGGTTTCTACCAGTAAAGCCAGGTCGTCATCGCTGATTTGGGTCATGTGAACGGCCTGGAAGCGCGGTCCCAGCAGTCCGAGGCGAGCCAGGCGCGCCAGCGGCCGCTCACCGCGCTGCTCCAGGGATTGCTGCACCTCGAATGCGGTTTCATGCACGTGCATGTGGATCGAAGCGTCGAGCTCTTCAGCGATCACCCGAATCTTTTCCAGGTTTTCGTCGCCCACGGTGTAGGGGGCGTGGGGGCCGAAGGTGATCTTGATCCGTGGGTGATGCTTGAGGTCGCCAAACAGTTCCACTCCCTGACGAATGGCTTCGTCGGCGTCGTGGGCGCCGGGGATGGGGAAGTCCAGGATCGGCATGGCGATCTGTGCACGAATGCCGCTGTTGTGCACCCGTTCACTGGCAACCTTTGGGAAGAAGTACATGTCAGAGAAACAGGTGATACCGCCTTTGATCTGTTCGGCGATGGCCAGGTCGGTGCCGTCACGGACGAAGGCTTCATCCACCCACTTGGCTTCGGCGGGCCAGATGTGCTTCTCCAGCCAGGTCATCAGTGGCAGGTCGTCGGCCAGGCCACGGAACAGGGTCATGGCCGCGTGCCCATGGGCGTTGATCAGACCGGGGCTGAGCAGCATGCCGGGCAGCTCGCGGATTTCGCTGGCGCGGCACTTCAAGGCTTCGCTGCGTGGCCCGATGAAGTGGATGCGGCCGTCGCGGATGCCCAGCCCGTGGTCCTTGAGCACGACCCCGGCCGGCTCCACCGGTACCAACCAGGTCGGCAACAGCAGCAGGTCGAGCGCAATGTCACGGTTTGGCATCGAATATCGGTCCAGGGCTTCATATAAAGGATGGCGAAGTATACCCGAGCGTCCTGGCGGGGTGATCGCTATAATCGGCCGCTTTTGTTCATGAGTACGGGGTGAGGGATGCGCGATCGTCTGTTGGCTGCGGAGAAGGTCAAGGCCATTGAATGGCGAGATAGCACTCTGTATCTGCTCGATCAGCGGAAACTGCCCCGCGAGCAAGTCTGGGTTGCATGCGACAGTGTGGCCGGGGTGGTTGAGGCGATTCGCTCGATGGTGGTGCGCGGTGCGCCGGCCATTGGCATCTGCGCGGCCTATGGCGTGGTCCTGGCGGTGGGCGCGCGCCTTGCCGCGGGCGGTGACTGGCTGGCAGCCCTGGAAGAGGATTTCAACCTGCTGGCGGACTCGCGCCCAACCAGTGGTCATTTGCTCTGGACCCTGAATCGCATGCGCGAGCGCCTGGATCGGGTCAAGGATCAGGCCAGTCCACTGGCGGCCCTGGAAGCCGAGGCGCTGGCGATCCACGAAAGCGATCGGGAGGCCAATCTGACCATGGCCCAATTGGGCGTGGAGCTGATTCGCCGGCATCAGGGCAATCCCCAGGTCCTATTGACTCACTGCAACACCGGCGCCTTGGGCTCCGGCGGTTTCGGCACTGCGCTGGGCGTGATCCGTGCGGCGTGGCTGGAAGGCATGGTCGAGCGGGTCTATGTCGATGAAACGCGGCCCTGGCTGCAAGGCTCGCGCTTGACCGCCTGGGAGCTGGCCCATGAGGGGATTGCGTGCACCATCAATGCCGACTCCGCGGCCGCGCACATCATGAAGACCAAGGGGGTGACCTGGGTGGTGGTCGGCGCTGATCGGATCTGCGCCAATGGTGATGTGGCGAGCAAGATCGGCACTTATCAACTGGCGGTCAATGCCATGCACCATGGCGTGCGCTTCATGGTGGTGGCCTCCAGTTCGAGCATTGATATGACCCTGGTCAGTGGCGAGGATGTTCCTCTGGAAGAGCGCGAAGGCAGTGAGCTGCTGGATGTCGGCGGGCAACCGCTGGGTGCCTTGGTGGAAGTCTTCAATCCGGTATTCGATGTGACCCCGGCGGACCTGATCGATGCCATCGTCACCGAGAAGGGCGTTGTCGAGCGTCCGGACGCCGCCAAGATGGCGCAATTGATGTGTCGCAAGCGCTTGCATTGACCGTGGTCCGCGGAAATGGTCGGTGGCGACTTCCCTGGGCGGCTGTCCAGTCAGCAAAAACCGGTCAAATGCGTACGAATTTGTCCTCTGAGGCTCTCTCGTCTCTTATCAGGCTGTCACCGGTCAACTAACTATGCTCCATGCGCGTCTGGGGGATAGGTGCGTGGCGGCGATTGTGATAACATCCGGCGGTTTCCAAGGTGGTCCGATGCGGCCGCCTTCACTGCGCAAATCCATGGCATAACTTGTTGATTTGTCGTAAGTCGGTGCATGGCACTAGGCCTGCAGCGGCGAGCTTCGTTCGTCCCATATGGATGTGACGAAGTTTCACCAGAAAAAGGAATCAGGCTTCTCATGGGCGAACTGGCCAAAGAAATCCTCCCGGTCAATATCGAAGACGAGCTGAAACAGTCCTATCTCGACTACGCGATGAGCGTAATCGTCGGGCGGGCACTGCCTGATGCGCGCGATGGCTTGAAGCCCGTGCACCGGCGTGTGCTCTACGCGATGAGCGAGCTCGGTAACGACTGGAACAAGCCGTACAAGAAATCTGCCCGTGTTGTCGGTGACGTGATCGGTAAGTATCACCCGCATGGTGATACCGCGGTGTACGACACCATCGTTCGTATGGCCCAGCCATTCTCCCTGCGCTACCTGTTGGTAGACGGCCAGGGTAACTTCGGTTCGGTCGACGGCGACAACGCGGCGGCCATGCGATACACCGAAGTGCGCATGACCAAGCTGGCGCACGAGCTGTTGGCCGACCTGCACAAGGAAACCGTGGACTGGGTGCCGAACTACGACGGCACCGAGATGATCCCGGCGGTGATGCCGACCAAGATCCCCAACCTGCTGGTCAACGGTTCCAGCGGTATCGCCGTGGGCATGGCGACCAATATTCCGCCGCACAACCTCGGTGAAGTCATCGACGGTTGCCTGGCGCTGATCGACAACCCCGAGCTGAGCGTTGACGATCTGATGCAATACATCCCCGGTCCGGACTTTCCGACCGCGGCGATCATCAACGGTCGTGAAGGCATCATCGAGGCCTATCGTACTGGCCGTGGCCGCATCTACATGCGTGCCCGCTCGATCATCGAAGACATCGACAAGGTCGGTGGCCGCCAGCAGATCGTCATCACCGAGCTGCCTTACCAGCTGAACAAGGCTCGCCTGATCGAGAAGATCGCCGAGCTGGTGAAAGAGAAGAAGCTCGAAGGCATCACCGAGCTGCGCGATGAGTCCGACAAGGACGGTATGCGCGTAGTGATCGAGCTGCGTCGCGGCGAAGTGCCTGAGGTGATCCTCAACAACCTCTACGCCCAGACCCAGCTGCAGGCAGTGTTCGGCATCAACATCGTGGCGCTGATCGACGGTCGTCCGCGGATCCTCAACCTCAAGGACCTGCTGGAAGCCTTCGTTCGTCACCGTCGCGAAGTCGTGACCCGCCGCACCGTGTTCGAACTGCGCAAGGCCCGTGAGCGTGGCCATATCCTTGAAGGCCAGGCCGTTGCCCTGTCCAACATCGACCCGGTCATTGCCCTGATCAAGGCCTCGCCAACACCGTCGGAAGCCAAGGAAGCGCTGATCAGCACGCCGTGGGAGTCCAGCGCGGTCATGACCATGGTCGAGCGCGCCGGCGCGGATTCCTGCCGTCCGGAGAACCTTGATCCGCAGTACGGTCTGCGCGATGGCAAGTACTTCCTGTCCCCGGAGCAGGCGCAAGCCATCCTGGAGCTGCGTCTGCACCGCCTGACCGGCCTCGAGCACGAGAAACTGCTGGCCGAGTATCAGGAGATCCTCAACCAGATCGGCGAGCTGATCCGCATCCTCAACAGCGCTACGCGCTTGATGGAAGTGATCCGCGAAGAGCTGGAAGTGATCCGTGCTGAATACGGCGATGCCCGTCGCACCGAGATCCTTGATGCCCGTCTCGACCTGACCCTGGGCGACATGATTCCGGAAGAAGAGCGCGTGGTGACCATCTCCCACGGCGGCTATGCCAAGACCCAGCCGCTGGCTGCCTACCAGGCTCAGCGTCGCGGCGGTAAGGGCAAGTCGGCTACCGGCGTCAAGGATGAGGACTACATCGCTCACCTGCTGGTTGCCAACAGCCACACCACGCTGCTGCTGTTCTCCAGCAAGGGCAAGGTGTACTGGCTCAAGACTTACGAGATTCCTGAAGCATCCCGCGCCGCTCGCGGCCGTCCATTGGTGAACCTGCTGCCGCTGGACGATGGCGAATACATCACCACCATGCTGCCGGTCGAGGAATACACCGAAGGTCACTACATCTTCATGGCCACCGCCAACGGCACCGTGAAGAAGACCCCGCTGGAATCCTTCAGCCGTCAGCGCAGCGTCGGTCTGATCGCCCTGGAGCTGGACGAAGGCGATGTGCTGATCAGTGCCGCCATCACGGATGGCGAGCGCGAAGTGATGCTGTTCTCCGACGGTGGCAAGGTGACTCGCTTCAAGGAGTCCGACGTGCGTGCCATGGGCCGTACCGCCCGCGGTGTGCGCGGCATGCGTCTGGCCGAAGGCCAGAAACTGATATCCATGCTGATCCCGGAAGAAGGCAGCCAGATTCTCACCGCTTCCGAGCGTGGTTTTGGCAAGCGCACGGCCATCAGCGAGTTCCCCGAGTACAAGCGTGGCGGACAGGGCGTTATCGCCATGGTCAGCAACGAGCGTAACGGTCGCCTGGTTGGTGCGGTGCAGGTGCTGGACGGTGAGGAAATCATGCTGATTTCCGATCAGGGCACCCTGGTTCGTACTCGGGTTGACGAAGTGTCGAGCCTGGGCCGTAACACTCAGGGCGTGACCCTGATCAAGCTGGCCAACGATGAAACCCTGGTGGGCCTGGAGCGTGTGCAGGAGCCATCGGAGATCGAGGGCGAAGAGTACGAAGGTGAAGAGGGCGCTGAAATCGAGGGCACCGTGCTGGATGCGGCAGCCGAGCCGGATGATGCAACCGATAGCCAACAGGCAGACGCCGCAGGCGAAGAAGAGTCGCAAGACTAAATAAATCGTAGCAGGGCAGAGTGTTTGCTCTGTCCGCTACCGTGAATGCATAGCGAGAGTGGATGTGAGCAAACGAGCCTATAACTTCTGCGCAGGTCCCGCTGCGCTACCTGAAGCTGTCCTGTTGCGTGCCCAGGCCGAATTGCTGGATTGGCATGGCAAGGGCCTCTCGGTCATGGAGATGAGTCATCGCAGCGATGAATTCGTCTCCATTGCCACCAAGGCCGAGCAGGATCTGCGTGATCTGCTGAATATCCCCTCGAACTATAAAGTGCTGTTTCTGCAAGGCGGCGCCAGCCAGCAATTTGCCCAGATTCCACTGAACCTGCTGCCAGAAGGCGGCAAGGCTGACTACATCGACACCGGTATCTGGTCGCAGAAAGCCATCGAAGAGGCTTCCCGCTACGGTCAGGTCAATGTCGCGGCCACTGCCAAGCCTTACGACTACTTTGCGATTCCCGGCCAGAACGAATGGCAGCTGTCGAAAGACGCCGCCTACGTGCACTACGCGCCGAACGAAACCATCGGCGGCCTGGAGTTCAATTGGATCCCGCAAACCGGCGATGTTCCCCTGGTGGCCGACATGTCTTCCGACATCCTCTCGCGCCCTGTGGATATCTCCCGTTTCGGCATGATCTACGCCGGCGCGCAGAAGAACATCGGTCCTAGCGGCATCCTGGTGAACATCGTTCGCGAAGACCTGCTGGGGCGTGCCCGTTCCCTGTGCCCGACCATGCTCGACTACAAGGTCGCTGCGGATAACGGCTCGATGTACAACACGCCGCCGACCCTGGCCTGGTACCTGTCCGGCCTGGTGTTCGAATGGCTGAAGGAGCAGGGCGGGGTGGAAGCCATCGCCAAGCTCAACGAGGTCAAGCAGCGCACCCTGTATGACTTCATCGATGCCAGCGGCCTGTACAGCAACCCGATCAACAAGTCCGACCGCTCGTGGATGAACGTGCCGTTCCGCCTGGCCGACGATCGCCTGGACAAGCCGTTCCTGGCTGGCGCCGAGGCCCGCGGCCTGCTCAACCTCAAGGGCCATCGCTCGGTGGGCGGCATGCGCGCCTCCATCTACAACGCCGTGGACATCAACGCGGTCAATGCGCTGGTGGCTTACATGGCAGAGTTCGAGAAGGAACACGGCTGATGTCTGAGCAAGAACTCAAGGCCCTGCGCCTGCGCATCGATGCTCTGGACGAGAAGGTCCTGGAGTTGATCAGTGAGCGTGCGCGGTGTGCCCAGGAAGTTGCCCGGGTGAAGATGGCTTCCCTGGCAGAAGGCGAAGTGCCGGTGTTCTATCGTCCCGAGCGTGAAGCTCAGGTGCTCAAGCGTGTCATGGAGCGCAACCAGGGGCCGCTGGGCAACGAAGAGATGGCGCGTTTGTTTCGCGAAATCATGTCTTCGTGCCTGGCCTTGGAGCAGCCGCTGAAAGTGGCTTACCTCGGCCCTGAAGGTACCTTCACCCAGGCGGCGGCCATGAAGCACTTCGGTCATGCGGTGATCAGCAAGCCGATGGCGGCGATCGACGAAGTGTTCCGCGAAGTGGCGGCCGGTGCGGTGAACTTCGGTGTGGTACCCGTGGAGAACTCCACCGAGGGCGCGGTCAACCATACCCTCGACAGTTTCCTCGAACACGACATGGTGATCTGCGGCGAAGTCGAGTTGCGTATCCACCACCATCTGCTGGTGGGCGAGAACACCAAGACCGACAGCATCAGCCGTATCTACTCCCATGCCCAGTCCCTGGCCCAGTGCCGCAAGTGGCTGGACGCCCATTATCCAAATGTCGAGCGCGTGGCGGTGTCCAGCAACGCTGAGGCGGCCAAACGGGTCAAGGGCGAATGGAACTCGGCGGCCATCGCCGGCGACATGGCGGCGGGTCTGTATGGGCTGACGCGCCTGGCAGAGAAGATCGAGGATCGTCCGGACAACTCCACGCGCTTCCTGATGATCGGTAATCAGGAAGTGCCGCCGACCGGCGACGACAAGACTTCGATCATTGTCTCCATGAGCAACAAGCCTGGGGCCCTGCACGAGTTGCTGGTGCCGTTCCACGACAACGGTATCGACCTGACGCGCATCGAGACCCGACCCTCGCGTAGTGGCAAATGGACCTATGTGTTCTTCATCGACTTCGTTGGCCACCACCGTGATCCGTTGATCAAGGATGTGCTGGAGAAGATCAGTCAGGAAGCAGTGGCACTCAAGGTGCTGGGTTCCTACCCGAAAGCGGTTCTCTGAGGCTTTAACAATGAGTGGCGACTTCCTCGCACTGGCACAACCAGGCGTGCAACAACTTTCGCCTTACGTTCCGGGCAAGCCCGTGGACGAACTGGCCCGTGAGCTGGACATCGATCCGGCCACCATCGTCAAGCTGGCGAGTAATGAAAACCCGCTGGGCGCCAGCCCCAAGGCGCTGGCGGCGATTCGTGACGAGCTGGCGGAATTGACCCGTTATCCCGATGGCAACGGCTTTGCCCTCAAATCCCTGCTGGCCGAACGCTGCGGCGTGGATATCCAGCAGGTCACTCTGGGCAACGGCTCCAACGACATCCTTGAGCTGGTGGCGCGGGCCTACCTGGCGCCAGGACTGAATGCGGTGTTCAGCGAGCATGCCTTTGCCGTCTATCCCATCGTGACCCAGGCGGTGGGAGCCGCGGCGCGTGTGGTTCCGGCCAGGAATTGGGGGCATGACTTGCCGGCCATGCTCAAGGCCATCGATGAGCAGACCCGTGTGGTGTTCATTGCCAACCCGAACAACCCGACCGGTACCTGGTTCGGTGCCGAAGAACTGGATGAGTTTCTGCAGGACGTCCCGGCTCATGTGCTGGTGGTACTGGACGAAGCCTATATCGAGTACGCCGAAGGCAGCGACCTGCCGGACGGCCTGGACTTCCTGGCGGCCTACCCGAACCTGCTGGTATCGCGGACCTTCTCCAAGGCCTACGGCCTGGCGGCCCTGCGGGTCGGTTATGGTCTTTCGACCCCGGTGGTGGCGGATGTGCTGAACCGAGTCCGTCAGCCGTTCAACGTCAACAGCCTGGCCCTGGCGGCGGCTTGTGCCGCGTTGCAGGATGGGGATTACCTGGCTGAGAGCCGTCGCTTGAATGAGGCGGGCATGCAGCAGCTGGAGGCCGGGTTCGGTGATCTGGGCTTGAGCTGGATTGCGTCCAAGGGCAACTTCATTGCCGTGGATGTGGGGCGCGAGGCTGCCCCCGTGTTTCAGGGCTTGTTGCATGAAGGGGTGATTGTGCGTCCGGTGGCTAACTACGGGATGCCTAACCATTTGCGCGTCACCATCGGCTTGCCGGCGGAAAACACACGTTTCCTTGAGGCTTTGGCCAAGGTTCTGGCCCGTGGTTGATGTCATTCCAACGCAATCTGCTGTACCTATGATCGGTCGCCTGGTGGTGATCGGTCTGGGATTGATTGGCGGCTCCTTCGCTAAGGGGTTGCGCGAAAGTGGCGTGTGCCGCGAAGTGGTCGGTGTCGATCTGGACCCGCAGTCCCGCCAGTTGGCGGTTGAGCTGGGGGTTGTGGATCGCTGTGAAGAGGATCTGGCTCTGGCTTGCCAGGGGGCCGATGTGATTCAGCTGGCCGTGCCGATCCTGGCCATGGAAAAGCTTCTGGCGCTGCTGGCCAGGATGGATCTGGGGCAGGCGGTGCTGACCGATGTCGGAAGTGCCAAGGGTAATGTGGTGCGCGCGGCACAAGAAGCGTTTGCTGGCATGCCGGCGCGCTTCGTCCCCGGGCATCCGATTGCCGGCTCCGAGCAGAGCGGTGTCGAAGCCTCCAATGCCCAGCTGTTCCGTCGCCATAAAGTGATCCTGACGCCTCTGGAGCAAACCGATCCGGATGCGTTGGATCTGGTCGACAGGCTTTGGCGTGAACTGGGGGCGGATGTTGAACACATGCAGGTCGAGCGCCATGACGAGGTCCTGGCGGCCACCAGTCACTTGCCGCACTTGCTGGCATTCGGCCTGGTGGATTCGCTGGCCAAGCGCAGTGAAAATCTCGACATCTTCCGTTACGCTGCGGGCGGGTTCCGCGATTTCACGAGAATCGCCGGCAGCGACCCGGTCATGTGGCACGACATCTTCCTCGCCAATCGCGAAGCGGTTCTGCGCACACTCGATACATTTCGCAACGACCTCGACGCCCTGCGCGATGCGGTCGATGCAGGGGACGGGCATCAGTTGTTGGGCGTATTCACTCGCGCCCGGGTTGCCCGCGAGCATTTCGGTAAAATCCTGGCCCGCCGGGCCTATGTGGACGCTATGAACTCCAACGATCTGATTTTCCTGGCAAATCCTGGTGGCCGCCTGTCTGGGCGGATTCGTGTACCGGGCGACAAGTCGATTTCCCACCGTTCGATCATGCTCGGCTCCCTGGCTGAAGGCACCACTGAAGTCGAGGGTTTCCTCGAGGGTGAAGATGCCTTGGCCACGTTGCAGGCATTTCGCGACATGGGGGTGGTCATCGAGGGGCCGCACCATGGGCGTGTGACCATCCATGGCGTGGGGTTGCATGGCTTGAAGCCGGCACCGGGCCCGATCTACCTGGGCAACTCCGGTACTTCGATGCGTCTGCTCTCCGGTTTGCTGGCTGCGCAGAGCTTCGACAGCACTCTGACGGGGGATCCTTCTCTGTCCAAGCGCCCAATGAACCGCGTGGCCAATCCGCTGCGGGAAATGGGGGCGGTGATCGAGACGGCGGCCGAAGGGCGTCCACCGATGGTGATTCGCGGTGGCCACAAGCTCAAGGGGCTGACCTATACCTTGCCAATGGCCAGTGCCCAGGTTAAGTCGTGCCTGCTGTTGGCCGGTTTGTACGCCGATGGGAAGACCACCGTCACCGAGCCTGCGCCAACTCGCGATCACACCGAGCGCATGCTGCGAGGCTTCGGTTACTCGGTGAATGTCGACGGTGCAACCGCTTCGGTTGAATCCGGCGGCAAGCTCAAGGCGACTCATATTGAAGTGCCGGCAGATATCTCCTCTGCAGCGTTCTTCCTGGTCGCGGCGTCGATCGCCGAAGGTTCGGAGCTGGTGCTTGAGCACGTGGGTATCAACCCGACCCGTACTGGCGTAATCGATATCCTGCGGCTGATGGGTGCTGATATTCGTCTGGAGAACCAGCGCGAAGTCGGCGGTGAGCCTGTTGCGGATCTGCATGTGCGCGCAGCCAAACTCAAGGGGATCGAGATTCCCGAGGAATTGGTGCCGCTGGCAATTGATGAATTCCCTGTGTTGTTCGTGGCGGCGGCCTGCGCTGAAGGGCGCACTGTGCTGCGCGGCGCGGAAGAGCTGCGGGTCAAGGAATCCGACCGTATCCAGGTCATGGCTGACGGCCTGTTGACCTTGGGGGTCAAGTGCGAGCCGACTCCGGACGGCATCATCATTGATGGTGGTCAGATCGGCGGGGGCGAAGTGCACGGTCACGGCGATCACCGTATTGCCATGGCCTTCAGTGTTGCCTCGTTGCGGGCCAATGCGCCGATTCGTATTCACGACTGCGCGAACGTCGCGACTTCGTTCCCGAATTTTCTCGCGCTGTGCGCGCAGGTGGGGATTCGGGTTGCACAAGAGGCTCAGTCGTGAATATCAAGGCGCCTGTAATCACCATCGACGGGCCCAGCGGTTCCGGCAAGGGCACCATTGCCGGCAAGTTGGCCAAGCATTTGGGGTGGTGCTTGTTGGATTCCGGCGCTTTGTACCGGTTGCTGGCGTTCGCGGCACGTAATCATGGGGTCGACCTGACCAACGAAGAGTCGCTTAAGTTGCTGGCGGCGCATCTTGATGTGCAGTTTCTTGGCGCCACCGAAAATCATCCGCAGAGAATCATTCTCGAGGGCGATGATGTAACTGATGATCTGCGTAATGAGCAGGTTGGTGCCTGGGCTTCTCAGGTCGCGGCGCTGCCGGCCGTGCGTGATGCCTTGTTGCAGCGTCAACGAGCTTTTCAGGAGCCGCCGGGGCTGGTTGCGGATGGTCGCGATATGGGGACAGTGGTGTTTCCGGATGCGCCGTTAAAAATTTTCCTCACTGCCAGCGCCGAGGAGCGTGCTCGTCGACGTTACTTGCAGTTGAAGGGGAAAGTCGATGGTGTTAGTCTGTCGAGTCTGCTAGATGAGATTCGTGCGCGCGATGAGCGCGATACCCAGCGAGCGGTGGCCCCGCTCAAGCCGGCGGCCGACGCCATACAGCTGGATTCTACGGAGTTGTCCATCGATCAGGTGTTGCAACGCATTCTGAGCGAGATCGCCATTCGCGATATCGCCGGGTGAACAAGGAAGATCGCGGGGGACCAGTCATAGTCCTGCGATCTTTCTTTTATATGAACGTAACCCACATTGTCTGGGATGTGGCAGATGGGCGTATTCTTCGCCCTTATCAACAGGAATTAAAATGAGCGAAAGCTTTGCGGAACTCTTTGAAGAAAGCCTAAAAACCCTGAACCTTCAGGCAGGCTCCATCATCACCGGTGTTATCGTCGACATCGACTACCAAGCGCGTTGGGTAACCGTTCACGCTGGTCTGAAGTCTGAAGCACTGATCCCGCTTGAGCAGTTCTACAACGATGCTGGCGAACTGTCCATCAATGTTGGTGATGAAGTTCACGTTGCTCTGGATTCGGTTGAAGACGGTTTCGGTGAAACCAAGCTCTCCCGTGAAAAAGCCAAGCGCGCTGAATGCTGGATCGTTCTGGAAGCAGCCTTCGCAGCCGAAGAAGTGGTCAAGGGCGTTATCAACGGTAAGGTTAAAGGCGGCTTCACTGTCGACGTTAACGGCATCCGTGCGTTCCTGCCAGGTTCTCTGGTTGACGTCCGTCCTGTGCGCGATACCACGCACCTGGAAGGCAAAGAGCTCGAGTTTAAAGTCATCAAACTCGATCAGAAGCGCAACAACGTTGTCGTTTCCCGTCGTAGCGTCCTCGAAGCCGAGAACTCCGCTGAGCGTGAAGCTCTGCTGGAATCCCTGCAGGAAGGTCAGCAAGTCAAAGGTATCGTCAAGAACCTCACCGACTACGGCGCATTCGTTGATCTGGGCGGCGTTGACGGCCTGCTGCACATCACCGACATGGCTTGGAAGCGCATCAAGCATCCATCCGAGATCGTCAACGTTGGTGACGAGATCGATGTCAAGGTTCTGAAGTACGATCGCGAGCGCAATCGTGTTTCCTTGGGTCTGAAGCAACTGGGCGAAGATCCATGGGTCGCTATCAAGGCTCGTTACCCAGAAAGCACCCGCGTTACCGCGCGTGTAACCAACCTGACCGACTACGGCTGCTTCGCTGAGCTGGAAGAGGGTGTTGAAGGTCTGGTGCACGTTTCGGAAATGGACTGGACCAACAAGAACATCCATCCTTCGAAAGTCGTACAAGTTGGCGACGAAGTGGAAGTTATGGTTCTGGACATCGACGAAGAGCGTCGTCGTATCTCCCTCGGCATCAAACAGTGCAAGTCCAACCCATGGGAAGACTTCTCTGGCCAATTCAACAAGGGCGATAAAATCTCCGGCACCATCAAGTCGATCACCGATTTCGGTATCTTCATTGGTCTGGACGGCGGCATCGACGGTCTGGTTCACCTGTCCGACATCTCCTGGAACGAAGTGGGCGAAGAAGCCGTACGTCGCTTCAAGAAGGGCGACGAGCTGGACACCGTTATCCTGTCGGTTGACCCAGAGCGCGAGCGTATCTCCCTGGGTATCAAGCAACTGGAAAGCGATCCGTTCTCCGAGTACGTTCAAGAAAACGACAAAGGCGCAATCGTTAAGGGTGTTGTAAAAGAAGTTGACGCCAAAGGCGCCATCATCACCCTGGCTAACGATATCGAAGCTACTCTGAAAGCCTCCGAAATCAGCCGCGACCGCATCGAAGATGCGCGTAACGTTCTGAAAGAAGGCGAAGAAGTTGAAGCCAAGATCATCAGCGTTGACCGTAAGAGCCGTGTAATCCAGCTCTCGATCAAGTCGAAAGACGTTGAAGACGAGAAAGAAGCTATCCAGAGCCTGCGCGACAAGCCAGCTGCTTCGGATATCGCTGCTGGTCCTACCACTCTGGGCGACCTGCTGCGTGCACAGATGGAAAAACAGAACTAAGTTCTGTCAGACCATAAAAAGGGCGACTTCGGTCGCCCTTTTTTATGCGTGAGATTTGAGGTGAAAAGAGTGGGGAAACCAATGTCAGCAATGGGTTGTCTCTTTCTTAGCGACTGGCTCCTTTGGGTCTAAGACTTTTAGTCTAACGGTGTGTTGCCCGGGCGGCGCTGGCTGTCCTAAGGAAGAGCATGATCAGGCTGATTGTTGTTGTTTTTCTTCTTCTTCTTCTCCTGGTTAGGTGTGTGACCAATGTAAGGACCCATGAAGTCGTGAAGGGGGGGCAAGTGTTACGAAGGTGCTGAGCTTGAGTGCAGGGCTGATGCGGATACAAGGTCATCACCAAGTCCAGCGACTCTATGGGTGAGGAGGGGGATTACCCTTTTGGTTGTAATTCGGCGGGTTATCTCATTCGAACGATGTTTGGTCTGTCCCGGACCTGATGGACAGGCAATTAAGAGCTACTGCTCGCATTTCGCCGCTCAAACTCCATTGGACTGAGATAGCCCAACGTCGAGTGGCGACGGCGGTGATTGTAAAAGCGGATGTAGTCGAACAGGTCGGTTTTTGCCTCCTGGTAGCTGCCGTAGCGAGTCAGGTACACCCGATCAGCCTTCAGCGAACGGAAGAAACTCTCCATCGCGGCGTTGTCCCAGAAGTTTCCACGACGACTCATGCTCTGGCGTATGCGATAACGCCAGAGCCGCTGGCGAAAGTGGCGGCTGCCATACTGCGCCCCCTGATCCGAGTGGAACAGCAGCCCTTGAGGCTTGCCGCGCTGCTCATAAGCCATATCCAGGGCCCTGATCACCAGATCCGCGTCGGGTTTCCCTGACAATGCCCGACCCACAACACGGCGCGCGAAGAGGTTCATGACGACCGCCAGGTAATGCCATTTTCCTTGCGCTCAGATGTACGTGATATCGCCGCACCAGACCAGATTGGGCGCATGCACATCAAACTCCCGATTCAAGATATTCGGAATATCGGGCCGCTCGACCGTCGCATGCTTATACGCATGCGAGCCAGGCTGTTTGCTGACTAATGCCAACTCGCGCATCAGGCTGCGTACCTTGAACCGACCGACTTGCTCACCGTCTTCCTGCATCATCGAAACGATGCTTCGGCTACCGGCAGCGCTTCGACTTTTCGTGAATATCTCGTTGACCCGACTACGTAACCGAAGCCGTTCAACGTCTGGAGTTCGGCGTCGGAGGCTGTGGGCGTAGTAGCACGACCGAGTGACATCAAAGACCACGCAAAGCCAATCCACCGGCTCTTGGGAGCTCAGTTGATCAATCAGCGTGTGCGCTCGTGCTCTTCCGACATCAAGAGCGCGGTAGCCTTTTTTAAAATGGATTTCTCCCGCTCAAGGCGAGCGATCCGAACTTCCAGCTCCTGGATTTTCTGCTGCTCGGGCGTCAGCGCCTTGCTCTGCGGAGTAACGCCCTTGCGCTCCTGCTGAAGCTGGTTAACCCAACGACGCAATGCGGACTCGACCAGTCCAAGCGAGCGGCTGACTTCAACATGGCTATAGCCTTGATCGAGCTCGAGGCCTGCGGCCTCGCGCTTGAATTCAGTGGAAAAGGTACGGCGTTGTTTGGTCATCTGACACCTCGATCTGGCGAGCATTCTCGCCTAAATGGGTGTCCGGAGTTAGTAGACCACTACAATTTTGTATTTTTGCCGCTGCTTCTTTTATAGGCTGCTGAGTTTGTATTTGCTTAGCGCATAGGCTGTTCAAAACCTTCTGGGCGTGCTAAAACCTTTTGAGCGGTGACCTAGCTGCTTGAAAAAGAAGGGAAAAATATGACGAAGTCGGAGTTGATCGAACGAATTGTCACCCATCAAGGGCTGCTTTCATCTAAGGATGTCGAGTTGGCCATCAAGACGATGCTTGAGCAGATGTCTCAGTGTTTGGCTACAGGTGATCGGATTGAAATTAGGGGGTTTGGTAGCTTTTCTTTGCATTATCGTGCGCCTCGTGTAGGGCGTAATCCAAAGACAGGCCAGTCCGTTAGTCTTGATGGGAAGTTTGTCCCTCATTTCAAGCCTGGGAAAGAACTGCGGGATCGAGTAAATGAGGATGAGGAGCTGATTTAGGTTGGTGGGATTTAAGTAGAGGCTGGTGGTGGAGGGGCTGAACGGGACAACCACAGTAGGTAACAGAAAAGTTCAGGCGCATCGGTAACACCAAGTCAGGCCTGCACTGCCGTATTGAGCCTGATGTAGCCATCCTTGGTGTCTTTGAGATCAAAGTGTAGTGGTCAACTAATCCCGGACACGACGTTAAGTTTTTTCTCGGTCTGAGCTGGGGCCAACCCACCGCTAAACTGGCACGGCCGAATCCAATTCGTACCGTTCATCTGGTAATGACTGATGTCGTGGCGCGCTTCCTGAGCCGTCATGTGGCCTACTGTCGGTATCCATTCAGTTTTCAAACTGCGAAACACGCGCTCATCGGTGCATTATCCCAGCAGTTTCCACGACGACTCATGCTCTGGCGTATGCGATAACGCCAGAGTCGCTGGCGAAAGTGGCGGCTGCCATACTGCGCCCATCCGAGTGGAACAGCAGCCCTTGAGGCTTGCCGCGCTGCTCATAAGCCATATCCAGGGGCTTGATCACCAGATCCGCGTCGGGTTTCCCTGACAATGATCGACCCACAACACGGCGCGCGAAGAGGCTCATTACGACCGCCAGGTAATGCCATTTTCCTTGCGCTCAGATGTACGTGATATCGCCGCACCAGACCAGATTGGGCGCATGCACATCAAACTCCCGATTCAAGATATTCGGAATATCGGGCCGCTCGACCGTCGCATGCTTATACGCATGCGAGCCAGGCTGTTTGCTGACTAATGCCAACTCGCGCATCAGGCTGCGTACCTTGAACCGACCGACTTGCTCACCGCCTTCCTGCATCATCGAAACGACGCTTCGGCTACCGGCAGCGCTTCGACTTTTCGTGAATATCTCGTTGACCCGACTACGTAACCGAAGCTGTTCAACGTCTGGAGTTCGGCGTCGGAGGCTGTGGGCGTAGTAGCACGACCGAGTGACATCAAAGACCACGCAAAGCCAATCCACCGGCTCTTGGGAGCTCAGTTGATCAATCAGCGTGTGCGCTCGTGCTCTTCCGACATCAAGAGCGCGGTAGCCTTTTTTAAAATGGATTTCTCCCGCTCAAGGCGAGCGATCCGAACTTCCAGCTCCTGGATTTTCTGCTGCTCGGGCGTCAGCGCCTTGCTCTGCGGAGTCACACCATTGCGCTCCTGCTGAAGCTGGTTAACCCAACGACGCAATGCGGACTCGACCAGTCCAAGCGAGCGGCTGACTTCAACATGGCTATAGCCTTGATCGAGCTCGAGGCCTGCGGCCTCGCGCTTGAATTCAGTGGGAAAGGTACGGCGTTGTTTGGTCATCTGACACCTCGATCTGGCGAGCATTCTCGCCTAAATGGGTGTCCGGAGTTAGTAGGCCACTACAATAGGGTTCAGCTCTCGCCATGGCATAGTCAGATCCTCGAATTCGACCATGCCAGTTAAAAACTGGCACCTATATGCTTGAACTGGTTTGTTAACTATGTGGGTGAATTATATCAGGCTATGTTTTTTATCGCTTTTTGGTGTACTTTCAATCATGCTGCTGAGGTTTTTTTGCATGTCAGATACTGTATGTTATCAATGCCTTCTGCGGTTGGCTTTACCGTCTGGAATCTGATTGAATTCATAGCTTATTAAGCAGCGCACCATAGCATGATTATTTAGGCAGTACGCTGCTCGGGAGAGATGGTTAGTTATGCAACTCCATTGCGTTGAGCATAGTCTTGTTTACAAGGTGTACGTCGTACTTTTGCTCCGCTAGTTCGCGGCTTTTAAAGCCCATTTGTTTGCGCAATTCTTCTGACTCTGCCAAGCGTGCCATTGCGATAGCAAGTTTTGACGAGTCGCGTGGCTCGACAAGAAAGCCATTAACCCCTTCTACGACCGTCTCCCGGCATCCTGGTGCATCAGTGGTTATAATCGCGCGCCCGCTGGACATTGCTTCTAGCACTGAGCGCGGTGTTCCCTCCCGGTATGAAGGTAATACAAATACGCTACATGCGGCTAGGTAAGGCTTTACATCGCTTACTGCTCCATGATATTCAATTAGCCCCTCTTTTCTCCAGTTTGAAACGATATCTGCGTGAATTCCTGAAGGGTTTGGGTCCAGTGGGCCGACCAAATGGAAAGAGGCTTGGGGATGAGTAGACTTTAGTGTTCTTGCGGCCTCGACATATTCAAGTACGCCTTTATCGCGTAGTATTCTGCCTACAAACAAAAAAATTGGTTGAGAAGGTAGTGCCATTGCCGGAAAGCTTTCTACGTTAACACCTGATCCATTGATAATCCAGGTTGGAAGGTCAGTGCTGAAAAGTCCTTGGCTTTCAAAAAGCTGTCGATCGTCCGGATTCTGGAAGAGTAGTCCATTCGCAAAGCGTAATCCGAGCCAGTAAAGTCCTGATGCTACGCGTTTTACTAGGTTGCGACTGAAGCTTGCGTCGGCGTCTGTGAATGCATAGCCTAGCCCGGTAATCAGCGCATAACGTCGCTTCACACCCGCAAGGCGCGCCGCAAGCAAGCCATAAATTACTGGCTTTATCGTATACGCAAGCATTACATCCGGTTTTATTAAACGCAAGCGCCGATTAAGTTGCAGTAGGTAGCGTAGGTCAGAGAATGGATTTAATCCAGTGCGTGCCATCGAGACAACATGATACTCAATTCCTTTTTCTGCGAGCTGTTTACTTACAGACTCATTATTTTCGGCAGCAATGGCGACGACGTCATGGCCATTTGCTCGCATCGCATCCAGAAGATCCCCGCGAAACCGGATCAGCGATTCAGCGAGTCCGGCGATGATTACAATCTTAGACATGCTTATTTACGTATGCTGAGTAATAGGCGGTGGAGTTTTTTAATCCAGAAGTGATGCGGTGTGTTGGTTCATAACCAAGTAATGATTGGGCCTTGCTGATATCTGCTTGGGAGTGACGTACGTCAGCAGCCCTGAAATCTCTGTATATCGGAGTCACTTCTCTTATTTCAGGCTTGACAGCACAGGCAAGCTGGCGTATGTATGTGAACAGCTCATTCAAGGTGGTACGATCGCCTACTGCAACGTTGAAAACTTGATTTACCGCATCCTTTTTTAGGGTCGTTGCTGCAAGCAAGTTGGCTTGGACAGCGTTAGCTACGAAACAAAAGTCACGGCTAGTCTCTCCGTCACCGTTGATATAAATAGGTTCGTTGCGCAGCAAGGCGCTAAACCATTTTGGAATTACGGCTGCGTACGCACCATCAGGGTCCTGTCTTGGACCAAATACGTTGAAGTAACGCAAACCTATGGTCTGCAGTCCATAGCAGCGTGCAAAAATGTCCGCGTATAATTCATTGACGTACTTGGTCACAGCATAAGGTGATAGTGGTCGACCAATATTTTCTTCTAGTTTTGGTAATGCAGGATGATCACCATAAGTCGAACTTGATGCGGCATAGACGATGCGTTTGACGCTCGCATCTCTGCTGGCAATTAGAATATTAAGGAAGCCATCAATGTTCACGGCGTTGGTTCGAATTGGATCTTCCAGTGAGCGAGGGACGCTTCCTAATGCGGCTTGGTGAAGAACATAATCCACTTGTGATTCTAGGGCCTGCTGGCAGTCTTTCAGATTGCGGATATCACCTTGCACAAATTGAAACTGTGCCCAAGCTGTATCTGGAACGGCTAATTTCACTAAGTCTAGATTGTGCTGGTAGCCGGTTTCGAAGTTATCTAGACCGATCACGCGCTGATTCAGTTTGAGAAGCGTCTCAAGTAAATTTGAGCCGATGAAACCGGCCACTCCTGTGATAAGCCAAGTGCGCGGCGAGTCTGCTAGCTCTTGGCAGAGGGTTTCGTAAGTGTTCATACCATTCTCCATTAAAGGCGCCAGAAGCGCACGCCGGCATCTATTAGTGAGGGACCGTCGCAAGCACCTTTGACATCTATTATAACGGGTGCGTTATGCATAAGCTTGAGATATTCGCCGGTTGTCCAGTCTGCATACACGCTATGTGCAACGGCGATCACGATGGCTGCTGCGGGCTTGAGTTCATTGGGTTTGAGTAGCGATATGCCGTACTCATGTAGGGCTTCTAAGGAATTGGCCTGTGGGTCGTAAACTTGTACCTCGACGCCGAATTCTTCTAATTCTCGTATAATGTCAATTACCCGAGAGTTGCGTAGATCGGGACAATTTTCTTTGAAAGTCAATCCAAGTACAGTCACGACAGCACCAGCAATGGGATGGCCAGCATGGATCATCTGTTTGATAGTTTGCTGTGCAATAAAGGCGCCCATACTGTCGTTAATGCGGCGGCCTGCAAGAATGACCTGAGGAATGTACCCGAGCTTTTCGGCCTTGTGTGTCAAGTAGTAAGGGTCTACACCAATACAATGTCCTCCTACCAGGCCAGGCTTAAATTTTAGGAAGTTCCACTTGGTCTCAGCAGCCTCTAGAACGTCGAGTGTGTCGATGTTCATTCGGTCAAATATAAGCGCCAGCTCGTTCATTAGAGCAATGTTTAGGTCTCGTTGAGTATTCTCAATAACTTTCGCAGCTTCGGCTACTTTTATAGATTTGGCTTTATAAATTCCAGCCGTGATCACGGAGCTGTATACTTTCGCCACGATTTCAAGCGTGGCAGCGTCTTGGCCTGATACCACTTTCTTAATCTTTGTGAACGTGTGCTCTTTGTCACCAGGATTGATGCGCTCAGGGCTGTAACCTACTGTGAAATCTATGCCGCACTTTAAGTCTGATACGCGTTCAAGGATTGGAACGCAGATGTCTTCGGTGACGCCAGGATAAACAGTCGATTCATAAACAACTATATCGCCTTGCTTGAGTGCTTTGCCTACGCTTTCAGAAGCTTTAATAACTGGCGTTAGGTCCGGCTGATGAGCATCGTCAATCGGCGTAGGGACGGCAACGATATGGAAATCTGCCTGTGCAAGATTGTTTGTTTTATTCGTGAAATCGATTTGGGCTTGGGCCAATTCATCTTTGCTGATTTCATTGGTACGATCTTGTCCTGCGCGCAATTCCTGAAGGCGGGTTTCGTTGATATCGAAGCCGATTACCGGACCATGTTTGCCAAATGCAACGGCCACGGGCAAGCCGACGTAGCCTAGCCCAACCACTGATATTTTTCTCAAATGCATCGGTTTTCCTCAAGTCAATGGAGATTTTTATTCAAGTCATTCGTTTTCGATCGAGCCACGCCTGAAACATCAGTACAGGCCAAAGCTGATGCTGGTAATTTCCTTGTCCGCGTAGGTGTTTTTTCCAAATGGCCGTGATTGGTTCGGGTATGAAATAACCTTCGCTTGATAATCGATGTGGATCCAGTAAGGATTCAGCCCAACTGCGCAATGGGCCGCGGAGCCAGTCGTGCAGCGGTATGCCGAAGCCCATTTTAGGTCGTTCAATAAGTTCTCTTGGCACGTAGCTGTAGAGTAATTGACGCAGTATCCATTTGGTGCTGCCATTACGGATTTTGAGTGATATTGGCAATGATGATGCAAACTCGACTATTCGACGGTCTAGGAAGGGGACGCGTGTTTCCAAGCCTACAGCCATTGCTGCGCGATCTACCTTCGTAAGTATGTCGTCCGGCAGATATGTCATTATATCTTGGTGCATCATCCAAGAAGCGAAATCATTATCTTCGATAGATGCGCGGTTGAATGAGGAGTGTGCGCCAATAACTACGTCGGAAGCATTTTCCCACTGTGATACCACGCGATCATACATATGGCTGGGAGAGTCGTAACGCATAATGCTCGCGAGCTTGTGAAGTTTTTCGCCAGGTAGAGCCACACGTAGGTGCTTAGGGATTATTGGACTCAATCCGCTGACGATGGAGTCCCAGCGATCTGGCGACGTGGACTCTATTATTCGGGCTGCTAGCCTGCGTGCAGAAGTTGGTATGTGGCTCAATTTGTTCCAGGCGTTTGGCAGAGACTTATACCGATTATATCCGCCAAATAGTTCATCACCTGCGTCGCCAGAAAGGCTCACTTTCACGTGGTTGCGCGCCAGTTGAGAGACGAGATAGGTGGGGATCTGTGAGGAGTCGGCAAAAGGCTCACTATAGATCTCAGGCAGCTTTGAAATTACAGATATTGCGTCTGTGCCCGAAACATAGAGTTCGGTATGGTCGGTGCCGAGGTGATTGGCTACGGCTTTGGCGTGTCTGGCCTCGTTGTATCCTGGGTTGTCGAAACCGATAGTAAAGGTTTTAATTTTTTGATGAGAGAGGGATTGCATCAAACTGACAATTAGGCTCGAGTCGATGCCGCCAGACAGGAATGCGCCGAGGGGGACGTCGGCGACCATTTGCTCGCTTATCGTCGTTTTCATCAGATTATGAAGTTGGTCGGTTGCCTCGGAATCAGAAGTTGAGGGGCTTTTTTCTTTTTTTGGGGGGGGCAAGTTCCAATATGGCTGTGGTATGCCTGTCGAGCCACTTTTGAGGGTGCTAAGGTCAAGCTCTAGCCACGTACCAGGTGGTAATTTGTAAATGCCCTCGTAGATGGAGTGTGGTGATGGCACATATGCATATTTAAGGAGTAATTCCAGGCTGTTGCGCGAAACTCGCGCATCAAAATTAGGGTGTGCTTCAAGTGCTTGCAATTCTGATGCGAAGAGTAGCGCGCCGTTGTTCAGGCCATAGTAGAGTGGCTTTTCTCCGATTCTGTCACGTGCAAGCGTGAGGCATTTTCGATCACGGTCCCATACAGCTAGGGCGAACATGCCGACCAGCCTTTTTAGGGTTTTCTGTATGCCCCAGCGCTCGAATGCCGCCAATATCACTTCGGTATCCGAGTTGCTGCGCCAGGGTCGAGAGGGGGGACTAACATCAATCTCTTGGCGTAGGGTTTGAAAGTTATAGATTTCACCGTTGAACACAATAACGTAACGGCCGGTCGGAGATGCCATTGGCTGGTGCCCGGCCGAAGTTAGATCGATGATTGCAAGGCGACGGTGGCCAAGAAGCAAGCCGGCGCCATTATCCCAGGCCCCGACATCATCGGGGCCGCGGTGGAGAATAGCGTTTGTCATTCGTGTGAGGGCTGATATCTCGTCATACCTGCCTTGGCTGTTAGGGTGCCAGAACCCAGCAATACCGCACATGGAGCAATCTCGTTGTAATCAAATGGGTTGACTTTTCTGGTGCTCCGCAGTGAACCAGCCATTCCTAATTGCTAGTGCGCAGATAATCATATATAGGCTGAAAGCAGGCTGTCGGAGCATGAAGTGAGCACCAGAGAAAATCATTAAAGCAATCAGTACGGTAAGTGAATATGGATCTCGAGCTTGATACGCTCTGACGAATAGCCATAGGTATAAAGCGCCGAATAACAATGTGCCGATGATTCCAACCTGGGTAAGCAGGTCTAAGGCAAGATTGTGGGCTTCTTGCTTATCTTCCGGACTTTTCAGATAAGAAAATGCACCCGGGCCGTTCCCTATAATTGGTGACTGCAGCCATGCTTCAGTGGCACGATTGCGTAAGAGCTTTCGCACTTCGCCTTTATTTTTGTCGAAGCCGACGCCAAGCAGAGAGTCCGATTTATTGGGGCCTGAAAAATACTCTTGGCCAGGGCCGTCGGTCATAAACTTAAAAGAGCCAAATGCTAGAAGGAATGCAATTATTAATGTGGCAGATATTTTCCAATTTACTGGTTTTAACCAGCAAGATACAGTAATTACCAGAATGGGTACGCCGGCGCACCATGTGAGTAGTAATGCATCACTGCGTACGCACATCCCAATAAAAAAACAATCCATAAAAGTAAAAAATTGATGCACAAACGTGCACCCTGCCAATTCTCGTAGCGGTTTATAGCTGCTAACCAAATTGGGATTGGTATTAGAAACATTGCGAGCTGATTAGGGTTTACAGACCAAGCGGAAAGGCGTTGGGGTAGTGGAGTGATGATCCTGAACAGTTTTGCTAAATCATATGAGTGCATTAGAAAAAATAGGAGCGGAATGACTAATAATACGATAGGGGTTGTTGTCAAAGCCTTTATAAAGCTATTGAACCCTTGTTGTGAAGACTGATCGATGCAAGCTAGTGCTATAAGTGAGAAGCATGCGACATACACATATGCTCCTGCCGTATGAATAGAATTTCCGCCCTTAATAGGACTAACTAGCGCTGATACTGAGGCGATAGTAATGAAACTAATCCAGAAAAGCATAATAGGGTGCTTCAAGTAGCGGGTTGCCTGTTTATACCGTATGGCCCATGGGAGTAGGAGCACTACGACAAGCTCACTGATTCCGAATGGTAGTTCGCCGAAGCGTAGCGCTGTTGCTACAGATGCAAAAATTAGTAGAGCTGAGCCAATTGAGATTACGTTTAATTTGGGCATTTTTTCTGCCTTGGGGTGCGCATGCGCTTCGCCAAAAAGATGAGGGTGTTCATGAAAACGGTAAGTAGGAGTAGTGAGGTAGCTATGCCTTCAATGTCATAGATTGAGGTGGTTGTAATAATAATAATAACTCCTAGCCATGGCAGTAGTGCGGTGACTGATTTTCCGAGGGGAGATGATAAAAGTATACAGTTACGAATATCGACAATTATAACAGTCAAAAGCTGAGAAGCTAGCCACGCCCATCCGATTTCTTTCATTGCACAGTCATAAAAGGTGAAAAGTATTGCGGCGCCTAGGCCAAATGAGAGTAAATTGATTAATAGTGCACTTCCTGCATGTTTCTGTGCTTGTAGGATTTCATATCCGAGGCGGGCATGTCCTGACATGCATATCCCTGCTAGCAGTCCTGCGGCGAAAGGTGCTGCATCTTGCAGTATGGGAAGTTGTTTGCTCAGTAAAGGGTAGAGAGCTAGTCCTGTGAGTGTAATTGCCCCGTAAAGCAGTGCGCTTCCCAAATTTAGATAGGGTATTGTATTTCGAAGCCATTCTTTTTTATCTGCATCTGCTAGCCATTCGCAAATTCTTGGGTAGATTAAAATTGGGTAGAGAGTTGCTATGAACCAAATTTTATTTAGTATGTCGTAAATGGATCTGTACTTGCCTAGGGTTTCGGCTCCGTAGGCGTGGCTAATATAAATTGAAATGAATTCAGTTACTAGCAGTTGAGATAATGCTACTCCAATAATTGGCGATGCGTTTCGGTAGAGGGTGGTCAACAGTGGCCATGCAATAGGAGTATATTTCTCAGCTTTTAAGTTGTGCCAAAAAAGCCATAGAATCAAGTGGTCGGGGAGTTTTCTTAGTATAATGGCGGCAAGTACACACTCTATTTGCTGTGTTAGTGCTGCCACAGCTGATACTGTTAGGAAGCGACTTAGCTGAATGCATAGCTGATATTGTGCGTAGGTAAAGTGCCGTCCTCGTAGTATATTTAGCATTTGGAAATATTGGCCCGGCAATGAAAAAACATATTCAATTACTGCGGTGAGCCCAATCCAGTAAGTTAAATTGAGTTGGTTTGTGTCTAGGGGGAAAGCGCTTGAGGTGCCCTTGGCAATCAGTGGGGCAGCCAGTAATAGTAAGATGCCCATTACTATATAGGCTGCTCGAGCTGAGCTTATGAGCTGAGAGTGGAATATTTCCTTGGTTGAATGAAATTCGCTTACGGTTGACTTGGATAGTGCTGAGTCTAGGAATAGAAGAGTGCTTGAAATAATGATGTAGATTGAATAAAAGCCGTAGCCTTGGAAGCCAATATAATAAACTAAAATTGGAATAATTAAAATATTCAGTAGAAAATTTATGCCATTAGCTGAGTAGAGCGCAAGTATTTTTTTCAGCCAGCCATTCAATTTTATGTTCCTGTGCCGAATACGTACTCTTCTCAACGTTCCGGATTCCATAAGGTGCTGGCCTGAATCGAAAAGCATGTTGTGAATTGTGGGGGTCTGGAAAACGTTTTGCTAGATTTTCTATTTCTTGTATTAATGCATTGCTGAATGCCAAGCCTATCTTAAAAAAACGGTGGGCTGCACGCTTGTCTGTCAGCAGATCATCTGCGCTGTCTACATTGTCGAATCATACCGGATAGAGTGGCTCTGACAAGTAGCGCGAGTCGTTGGTTGTAGTGATGTGATGATGCTGGTCATCTGCTTAGGTAGGTAGAGCTCGCCAGATGGAGGTGCCTGATGAGCAAGCAATATTGCTCCTTTCCCACTGAATTCAAGCGCGAGGCCGCAGGCCTCGAGCTCGATCAAGGCTATAGCCATGTTGAAGTCAGCCGCTCGCTTGGACTGGTCGAGTCCGCATTGCGTCGTTGGGTTAACCAGCTTCAGCAGGAGCGCAAGGGCGTTACTCCGCAGAGCAAGGCGCTGACGCCCGAGCAGCAGAAAATCCAGGAGCTGGAAGTTCGGATCGCTCGCCTTGAGCGGGAGAAATCCATTTTAAAAAAGGCTACCGCGCTCTTGATGTCGGAAGAGCACGAGCGCACACGCTGATTGATCAACTGAGCTCCCAAGAGCCGGTGGGTTGGCTTTGCGTGGTCTTTGATGTCACTCGGTCGTGCTACTACGCCCACAGCCTCCGACGCCGAACTCCAGACGTTGAACGGCTTCGGTTACGTAGTCGGGTCAACGAGATATTCACGAAAAGTCGAAGCGCTGCCGGTAGCCGAAGCATCGTTTCGATGATGCAGGAAGACGGTGAGCAAGTCGGTCGGTTCAAGGTACGCAGCCTGATGCGCGAGTTGGCATTAGTCAGCAAACAGCCTGGCTCGCATGCGTATAAGCATGCGACGGTCGAGCGGCCCGATATTCCGAATATCTTGAATCGGGAGTTTGATGTGCATGCGCCCAATCTGGTCTGGTGCGGCGATATCACGTACATCTGAGCGCAAGGAAAATGGCATTACCTGGCGGTCGTCATGAACCTCTTCGCGCGCCGTGTTGTGGGTCGGGCATTGTCAGGGAAACCCGACGCGGATCTGGTGATCAGGGCCCTGGATATGGCTTATGAGCAGCGCGGCAAGCCTCAAGGGCTGCTGTTCCACTCGGATCAGGGGGCGCAGTATGGCAGCCGCCACTTTCGCCAGCGGCTCTGGCGTTATCGCATACGCCAGAGCATGAGTCGTCGTGGAAACTGCTGGGATAATGCACCGATGGAGTGCGTGTTTCGTAGTTTGAAAACTGAATGGATACCGACCGCAGGCCGCATGACGGCTCAGGAAGCGCACCACGACATCAGTCATTACCTGATGAACGGTACGAATTGGATTCGGCCGTGCCAGTTTAGCGGTGGGTTGGCCCCAGCTCAGGCCGAGAAAAAACTTAACGTCGTGTCCGGGTATAGTTGACCACTACACAATGGCGCCCCGCTACGATGGCTGAGTTATACTCTGGTAGCTCTCCCGCGCAACGTCTGTTAGCTTGTAATCCCGGTCGTGATCTATTTTCGGGCGGGGCGCTTCGCTCCTTATTGCGTCGTAGACTGCAGGTCGTTTCATAATTGTCTCGATCAAAGGTGTTGTGGCGACCTGTTGTATTAGCACAATATCGTAGCTGCCACTTCTATTGGCTATCGGCTATCGGCGGTTCTAGCGTTGCAGTGTGAAGCGGAGCTTGAGTCTTGGTAGATGAGTTGGGGATAATGTACCGTTGGACCCTGAAAGTTGAATGGATGCCGGGCGTGGGCTGTATGGCAGCGCGGGAAGCGCAATGAGATGGCAGTGCTATATGTGCTGGTGTTGCTGCGGCCGCCGAAATTCAACGGCGGGTTCGCTCCAGCTCCAGCTCAGAAAAAGCTCAGATTCATGCCCTAGGTTGGTTGGCTCTGACAGAGTGAACTATACATCAATTAACGAGAGTTTTTAGGCGGCTTTTTAGGGCTCGTAGGTCGTTAGTCTGAACGTGGTATGGGACTCCTAAAATTTGGTTGTATTATGTATGTGTCACAAAGTGTGGAAGTAAAAAATCATTGGAATTTTTAGTGGGATTTCAGGTGTGACAGTTCTGCGCGCGTTTTTGGTTTGGAGCTCGGATTTGCACGAATGTTTATTTTTTAATTATGGTGCTTATCGCGTTGGTCTAGTGCGCTTTGATCGAAGGGTTCAGTTTTTTCTCTGCAAACTGGGTTGGAAATTGCCGGCCAGTGGTAATGCTGAAATTTCATGATTAATCTATTAATATTCAGGTTGTCAGATGCTCAAGCGATTGATTGATATTAGCGTTTCATTGTGCGCACTTATTTTCCTAGCTCCAGTGGTTGCTGTAATTGCCTGGGCTGTTCGCAAAAAACTTGGGTCGCCGGTATTCTTTAGGCAGGTTCGTCCTGGGCTTGTCGGTAAGCCCTTCAAAATGATTAAGTTTCGCACGATGTGTGGTGAGGTGGATAGCAATGGAAGACTTTTGCCTGACTCTGAGCGAATGACCCCTTTCGGTAGCTTCCTCCGTGCTAGTAGTTTGGATGAGTTGCCGGAGTTATGGAATGTTCTAAAAGGGGACATGAGTCTGGTGGGCCCTCGACCGTTGTTGATGGAGTACCTGCCGCTTTACAACGAGGAGCAGATTCGTCGACATGAGGTTCGTCCGGGTATAACGGGGCTGGCTCAAATCAGTGGTCGAAATGCGTTAAGTTGGGATGAAAAATTTAAGTTGGATGTTTGGTATGTGGATAACCGTTCGTTTTGGCTTGATGTCAAAATCATATTCAAGACGATAATTAAGGTTGTTGTCAGAGAAGGGATTAGTGCGGATGGTGAGGTTACCATGTCTAAGTTTACTGGTAACAAAGGATGAGGCGGCTGGCTGTTCTCGGGGCAAGCGGTCACGGAAAAGTCGTGGCTGATACTGCACAATGTTGTGGTTGGAGTCAGGTGGATTTTTACGATGACTCCTGGCCATCCCTCGTGCATAACGGCAATTGGTTAGTTCTAGGAGATTCAGCGGCTTTGTATGCCCGACTGCAGAGCTATCAGGGAGTCATTGTTGCGATCGGTAATAATTTTATTCGGCATACAAAACTTATGGCACTAATGGGAGTAGAAGCTCCTATTGTTTCTCTGATACACCCTACGGCGGTTATCAGCCAATTTTCCACCATCGGGCTTGGTTCTGTCGTGTTTGCTGGGGCGGTAGTTAATGCAGGTTCTAAAATTGGGCTTGGCGCTATTCTTAATACTTGCTGTAGTGTCGACCATGATTGTGTGTTAGGTGATGCTGTCCATATTAGTCCTGGCGCCAGATTGGCTGGTGCTGTCAGTGTTGGTGAGCGGACCTGGATTGGAGTAGGTGCTAGCGTGCGGCAGCTGATTAAAATCGGCAGCGGAGTCATTGTTGGTGTCGGAGCGGCTGTGGTGCATGATGTACCTGATGGTATTACGGTCGCAGGTGTTCCGGCTAAAAATATTTCGAAGACTTGAATAAATAGGTGCCTTCCGTTGCGTGGAAGCATTGTTGCATTGAGCAAATTATTAAACTTTCCTTGATGATTTTTTGATTAATAGGAGTCGGATTGTGTTGAACTCTCCTTTTTCCCCTTGGCCTTCTTTTTCTGAAGAAGAGGCTGCTGCAGTGCGCGAAGTAATTCTTTCCAATAAGGTTAATTACTGGACTGGCCAAGAGTGTCGTGAGTTTGAGAAAGAGTTTGCAGCGTGGAGTGGAGCTACGTACGCTATCGCTTTGGCCAATGGCACTGTTGCTCTTGATCTCGCATTTCAGGCATTGGGCATCAGTGCAGGGGATGAAGTTATTGTGACTCCTCGAACATTCCTTGCATCAGTCTCATGCATCGTCAATGCAGGTGCGGTACCTGTGTTTGCCGATGTGGATCCTGACTCACAGAATATTACTGCGCAGACGATTGCCGCTGTGTTAACACCGCGTACCCGGGCTATTGTTTGTGTTCATCTTGCAGGTTGGCCTTGCGACATGGATCCGATAATGGCTCTTGCTATGAATCATGATTTAAAGGTCATCGAAGACTGTGCTCAGGCTCATGGCGCAAAGTATAAGGGGCGTTCGGTAGGCTCAATTGGTCATATTGGTGCTTGGTCGTTCTGTCAAGACAAAATTATGACCACTGGTGGTGAGGGCGGAATGGTCACGACAAACGACCGTGATTTGTGGTTGAGTATGTGGGCTTACAAGGATCATGGGAAAAGTTGGGAGGCTATTTATGAGAGAGAGCACGCCCCGGGTTTTCGTTGGGTGCATGACAGCTTTGGTACTAACTGGCGGATGATGGAAGTTCAAGGGGTATTGGGGCGCATTCAGTTGCAACGAATAGAGCGGTGGTGTGAAGCTCGTTCGATCAATGCTCGTAGGATCTGGGCAACCGCTGACCAGTGTCCAGGCTTACGAGTTCCTACTTTTCCAGTAGATTGCGTGCATGCGGCTTACAAATGCTATGTATTCCTAGAGCCTCAGGCATTGAAGATTGATTGGACTCGAGATCGTATTCTTAATGAAATTGTGGCGAGGGGAGTTCCTTGTTTTTCAGGGTCGTGCTCTGAAGTCTATCTAGAGAAGGCATTTGATAATACTCAGTGGCGCCCCATGAAGCGGCTTCCGGTTGCTCGACAGTTGGGAGAGACGAGCTTGATGTTTATGGTGCATCCGACGCTGACATCTTTGGAAATTGACAAGACTTGTCAAGTGTTGATCGATGTTATGCGAGAGGCACTAGCTTTTTGATTTTTGATGTTCTTTGGGAGAAGCTTCTTCGCTTGCTAAAGCTCTTAATTAGAAATGGATTGAAAAGAGAAACTATCGATACCTTGTTTTTAGATTTCGACTATTAGTTGATATTCAGTAGCTTGGAGTTGAGTTTTGTATTGCCTAATTTTAAGAGGGGAGAAGTCTCTTAATTTGGACTTTTAGTGCGGCTGGCAGCTATAATAAGAGCTCTAGTTGATGTTGTCTTATTTGATTGCTTTTTGATTTTTTTATGGTGGAGATGTTTAATCTAAGCTTCTAGTTTTTATTCTATTTTAGAAAGTGTGTCGGCTTGTTGTATTTTGGGGGTGGCCTCAAAAGAGGCATATTATAATTGAAGGTTTTTACTTGTTCTTTTGGTTTCTTGTCAGGTGTTTTTATTAAATTGACTTGTGGTTTTTAGACTGTTTTCTGAGGCGTTATTTATTTTTTATTTCTAAATTTTATCCTGCCTCAAACATTGCCTGGCGGATGAGTCGCCGTTGCGATTGTTCTTTTTGAACATTGCCCGCCTTGCTCTGGTCTATGTTCTGTACCTGTTCGCTGTTGAGTGTTTTGTCTTTTTTTAGCAGCGTGATGGTAATCTTCTCGTACAGCGGTTTACAATATCTTCGTTTTGATATAAGTTTTTACTTTGAAATAGCTCTGATGCGTGTTTGGAGCTTTCTATTTGGCATGGGTTTTCAATTTATAAAATTATGGGGGCACGGCCGAATCCAATTGTACCGTTCATCAGGTAATGACTGATGTCGTGGCGCGCCTCTTGAGTCGTCATGTGGCCTACGGTCGGTATCCATTCAGTTTTCAAGCTGCGAAACGCGCGCTCCATCGGCGCATTATCCCAACAGTTTCCACGACGGCTCATGCTTTGACGCATACGGTAACGCTAGAGCCGTTGGCGAAACGGGCGACTGCCATATTGCGAGCTCTGATCCGAGTGAAACAGCAGTCCTTAAGGCCTGCCACGCTGTTCGTAACCCATGCCCAACGCCCTTATGAGTAGGTCCGCATCCAGCTTGTTTGACAGCGCCCAACTCATAATTCGGCATGCGTAGAGTGGTCTGTCCCGTGCTAAGTGGACACTGACTTAAGGTGGATAATCTCCACCGCAAGGAGTGTTCATGACCCAGACTAGACGACGTTTTCCCGAATCCTTCAAACGCGAGGTGGCAGACCAGGTGCTTGCCGGTACGCCGCTTCGTCATGTAGCCGAGACGCTGGGCATCTCTGAAAGCCTGTTGGGCAAATGGAAGCGCCAGTATGAGCAGCAAGGTGACGATGCCTTTCCGGGCAACGGCAAGTAGCGGGGCGAGAACGCGGAGCTTCGTCGCTTACGTCAGCAGTTGCCGCAGGTCACCATGGAACGCGATGCATTAAAAAGGCACTCGCATCTTCTCGCAGCCCACGAAGTGAAGCTTCGTGCCATTGAGGCGTTGGCCGGTCGCTATCCCGTAGCACCGATGTGCCGGCTGCTGCAGGTATCCCGCAGCGGTTTCTATGCCTGGCAGCAGCGGCTTCCCTCGGCGAGAGAGATGGCGAATTGGCGTCTGAGCAAGGAGATCCGCAGCATCCACCACGAGGTGAAGGGGATCTATGGCCATCGCCGAATCAAGGCAGAGTTGGCGGCCATGGGGCATGCGTGTGGCCGACGCCGAGTCGCTCGACGGATGCGCGAAGCCGGCCTGCGTGTTCGTTCGCGCAAGCGTTGGCGACTGGTTTCCAGCAGTCGTCATGCTCTGCCGATTGCCCCGAATCACCCGGATCGCCAGTTCGCCTCGGATCGCGCCAATCGGCACTGGGTCTCGGACATGACCTAAGTGCGAACGGCCCGAGGATGGCTGTATCTGGCCGTCGTGCTTGATCTCTATTCACGCGCTGTCGTCGATTGGGCGATGCACTACCGGATGCAGCTGGCCCTAGTGCATGCTGCTCTGGAGATGATTGTTGTACGCAGACAGTCGAAAGAACAAGTGTTGCTGCACTCGGATCGTGGCAGCCAATACTGCGCGTACGATTACCAGGCCTTGCTTCGGTGACATCGAATCGTGCCCAGCCATTCACGTCCTGGGAACTGCTGGGACAACGCCGCGATGGAGAGTTTCTTCCGTTCGCTGAAGGCTGATCGGGTGTACCTGACTCGCTACGGCAGCTACCAGGAGGCAAAAACCGACCTGTTCGACTACATCCGCTTTTACAATCACCGCCGTCGCCACTCGACGTTGGGCTATCTCAGTCCAATGGAGTTTGAGCTGCGAAATGCGAGCAGTAGCTCTTAATTGCCTGTCCATCAGGTCCGGGACAGGCCAGAGATTCAAATAACCGCCAGCTAATGCCATTTCCCTTGAGTCCAGATGTAGGTGATATCGCCACACTAGACTTGATTCTGTGCCGGAACATCAAACTCTCGATTCAAGATGTTCGGAATATTCGGTCGCTCCACCGTCGCTTGTTTGTAGGTATGTGATCTGGGTTTTTTGCTAACCAACTCCAGTTCCCGCATCAGTCCGTGCGCCTTGAACCACCCGATTTGCTCACTGTCTTCCTGCATCATCGACACGATGCTGCGGCTACCGGCGGCGCTTCGACTTTGCGTAAACAGTTCGTTGACCCGACTGCGCGACCGAAGCAGCCCAACGTTCGGAGTTCGGCGCCTGAGGCGGAGGGAGTAGTAACACGAGCAAAGACTGTGTAAAACCAATCGACCGGCTCTTGGGGGGGGGCAGTTGATCAATCAGCGTGTGCGCTCGTGCTCTTCCGACATCAAGAGCGCGACAGCCTTTTTTAAAATGGATTTTCCCCATTCAAGGCGAGCGATCCGAGCTTCCAATTCCTGGATTTTCTGCTATTCAGGCGTCAGCGCCTTACTCTGCGGAGTAACGCCCTTACGCTCCTGCTGGAGTTGGTTAACCCTGCGACGCAATGCGGACTCGACCAGTCCAAGCGAGCGGCTGACTTCAACATGGCTATAGCCTTGATCGAGCACGAGGTCTGCGGCCTCGCGCTTGAATTCAGTGGGAAAGGAGCGGCGTTGCTTGCTCATCAGGCACCTCCATCTGGCGAGCATTCTCGCCTAAATGGGTATCCCGTTTCATTAGACCACAGCAGTGAAGTTGGTAGCGCTCGCTATCAAAATGCTTAGCTATTATCTGTAGCTTTATCGATAGTAGTATTTCCGCTTGGTGGTTTCGTGTGCCTTTTCCAGGCATAGTTACCTCTGATTATTCTGGTCGTCAAATTCCACGCAGGAGAGTCTGAAGGGGAGGGGGCGGAAATTTTTTAAGCTAGGATTTTCTAGGTGGCATAGTATGCTCTTCGACGTCAAAATATCAGGAGCCTCTTGAGTGGACGAAGAAGTGGTTATGTATAGGTTACGTGAAATTTTGTTAGGGCTTCCTAGGCGAAAGAAGCGACTGATTCAGGTATCTACTGATGTCGTGGTCCTTTGGGCTGCGTTGTGGCTTGCCTTTGTCGTGAGGTTGGGAATAGATGAGATGGTCAACCCTTTGATCTACCATTTTTGGCTGTTTCTAGCAGCGCCAGTGGTTGCTATTCCCTTGTTCGTTCGTTTTGGAATGTATCGGGCAGTCATGCGTTATTTTGGTAATGACGCGTTGGTCGCAATTGTCAAGGCGGTCACGCTTTCGTCGTTGCTGTTGGGAATTTTGGTGTATTGGTACAGTAACCACCAGCACGTTGTGCCTCGCTCAATCATCTTTAACTATTGGTGGCTCAGTATGATCATGATTGGCGGACTACGCCTTGCCATGCGTCAGTATTTTTTAGGTGATTGGTTTTCTGCTTCTCGGCATGTACTCTTTACTAACCGGGAAGACGGTCTTCTGCGAGTTGCAGTGTACGGAGCTGGTTCTGCGGGTAACCAACTGGTTGCTGCGCTGCGTATGGGACGTGTGATGCGTCCAGTAGCTTTCATTGATGATGATTTGAGCATCGCCGATAGGGTCATTTCCGGTCTGCAGGTCTACAAGCCCAAGTCTATCCAGCGTATGATTGATATAACTGGGGCTCAGGAAATACTATTGGCGATCCCGTCAGCTAGTCGTGGTCGTCGCCGTGAAATTCTCAGCTTCCTTGAAGGCTTCCCTCTTCATGTTCGAAGCGTTCCCGGTTTTATGGATTTGGCAAGTGGCCGGGTCAAGGTCGATGATATCCAAGAAGTCGACATTGCTGATTTGCTTGGGCGTGACGCGATTCCCGCTCAAAGCGAATTGCTAGAGCGCTGTGTTAAGGACCTGAGTGTTTTGGTTACTGGGGCTGGTGGCTCCATAGGTTCTGAGTTATGCCGGCAGATTCTGTCGCTACAGCCTATTGTGCTGATCCTTTTTGATCACAGTGAATTCAATCTTTATAGTATTCTTTCTGAGCTGGAACAGCGAGTCAATCGTGAATCTTTGTCGGTTAAGATATTACCGATTTTAGGGTCTGTGCGTAATTCTGAAAAGCTATTAAATATCATAAAAACTTGGAAGGTCGATACTGTTTATCATGCTGCAGCGTACAAGCATGTTCCGTTGGTTGAGCATAATATTTCCGAGGGAATAATAAATAATGTCGTAGGTACATTAAACACTGCTCAAGCTGCACTTGAGGGGGGGGTTGCAAACTTTGTATTGATATCGACGGATAAGGCAGTACGCCCGACCAATGTGATGGGTAGTACCAAACGTTTAGCCGAGTTAACTTTGCAAGCGCTCAGTCATGAGCGTGCTCCTGTATTGTTTGGTGATAATTTTAATTTATCGAAAGTTAATAAAACTCGATTCACAATGGTTCGCTTTGGTAATGTGTTGGGTTCATCAGGTTCTGTAATTCCATTGTTCCATCAGCAAATAAAAATTGGCGGTCCGATAACGGTTACTCACCCAAAAATCACTCGTTACTTTATGACTATTCCTGAAGCTGCTCAACTGGTCATCCAGGCAGGCTCTATGGGGCTGGGGGGGGATGTATTCGTCCTGGATATGGGCGAGCCGGTAAAAATCGTTGAATTAGCAGAAAAAATGGTTCATCTCTCAGGGTTGAGTATTCGCTCGGAAAAGAATCCGCATGGTGATATCTCTATCGAGTTCACGGGGCTACGTCCTGGTGAGAAGCTTTACGAAGAGTTGCTAATTGGTGATAATGTGGCAACTACTCGTCATCCGATGATCATGAGTGCAACTGAGGATTACATACCTTGGGAAATGTTAAAAGTCAAACTTTCTGACCTCCTTGCGGCACTCGAATCTAGTGATTATGTACGAGTTCGCCAGCTCCTTCGTGATACTGTCAACGGCTACTCTCCAGATACTGAAATTGTCGATTGGATTTACCAGCAACGTCAGTTTGAGCCTTAAGGCTACATAACTGGTAACCCTCTTGCTTTTGACTTGCCTCCCGCATCACCTAGGTTTGGAAGGCAGCTTCGGAAAAGCTGCTTTCCTTACTCGATGTCATGGAGCGTCATTATGCAAAACTCGTATTTCCTCTCTCTGATCTTTGCCTTCCTGGCCAGTCTTTCGCTTACCACTCAAGCGGCGCCTCTTGTCAACGCGCCGGCCAGCTCTCCCGAAATCGTGGAGCTGGCAACCGCTCAAAGTGGCAAGGTCAATATCAATACCGCTGACCAGGCCTTACTGCAGCGCGAGCTCTTCGGTATTGGCGAGGCCAAGGCCAAGGCGATTGTTGCTTATCGTGAAGAGAATGGCCCTTTTGCTTCGGTGGATGAGCTGTTGGAGGTCAAGGGGATTGGCAAGACCATCCTGGAGCGCAATCGGGACAAGCTCGAGGTCAATTGATTTGATTCTGTAATCACCAGAGGCCGGACCTCCACCGGCCTCTGGCACGTCTGAGGGCTTCTGGCTCGCAAGTGAATCTGCGGCGAAGTCATGGATGGTTTTAGCGACTCAGGGATGCCAGATCGCAAGCGTTCACTGCCTTCGAGCGTTGTCTGGAGCGGGCGGTGTTACTTAAGCTCCCGCTCCTTCAGGCCATTGGCGACAACATCCAGAATCCGCTCGCCCAATTCAGCGTTTTCCACGCTGCGCGAGAGCATCAGCGCACCCACCAGGGTCGACATGATCATCAGGCTGCGCTGCGCTTTGTTATCGCCTTCCAGGGTGTCTTCCAGTTGCGCGAGCCTGGTGTTCAGTACTGCATCGGTGATGGGGCTGGGTTGGCCACGTTGGCCGAGCTCCGCGCTCATGGTCGGTAGCGGGCAGCCCAGATGGGGGGAAGTCCGGTGCCATTCGGACAGGTAGTTGTCGATAAACGCCTGTAGCGGCTGCGCTTGTGCGAACAAGGTGGCGCAATGGGCATCCAGGTCTTGGGCCGCTGAGCTTAGTGCTTCCTCTACCAGCTCATCCTTGGATTTGAAGTGGGAGTAGAAACCGCCATGGGTCAAGCCCAGGGCCTTCATCAGGGGTTGCAACCCCGTTGCGCCTATTCCATCACGGCGAAAGCGTTCCGAAGCTTCTTTGATAATGCGTTGGTGAGTCTGGGCTTTATGGTCTGCTGAATAACGCATTTGAGAAACCTCCACATCTAGAGCGCCATTTTAACCAAGGATGGTCAGATCACGCCGCACCTTCTTGTAGGCTTTATCTGTAGGTACAGCGTTCTGACAGGTATTGCTGCTCGGAGTCTCAGGGAGGTTTGGCACGATAATTGTTCGCTGATTGATCAAAAGTTGTTGAACAATCCAGAGGCGCCTCCATGAGCAACGGTTTATCCCTGGCGGACCAGATCACCGTGGAACTGCGTGCAGACATCATCGGCGGTCGCTTGCTGCCTGACATGCCGCTGGTGGAAAGCGAGCTGGTCAACAGTTACAACGCCTCTCGCAACACCATTCGTGAAGCACTGCACCGTTTGGGTCAGGAGGGCCTGGCCCTTTATGTCCGGCATAAGGGCGTGGTGGTTCGCCGTCTCGGTCATGACGACATACGGGACCTGTTTCGGGTACGCCGCACTCTCGAGTTGCAGGCGATCGCCGGCGCCCGCCCTCTGTGTGAGCTGCAGTCCGAGCGCATGCTTGATGCCATCGAAGCGGCCGAGCTGGCCCGGGAACGTGAAGACTGGCGCGCCGTCGGTACCCATGGTTTACGCTTCCATCAGCATGTGGTGGGGTTGCTGGATTCGCCGCTGTTCGATGAGTTCTTCACCAATGTGGTCGCACAGTTGCGCCTGGTGTTTTGCAACGCGCCAGACGAAGCGCAGTTTCAGGCCCCCTGGTTGATGCGTGACCGGATCATTTACCAGTGCTTGGCAGAGGGGGACAGAACCTCCGCCGGCGAGGCCATGGAGACGTATCTGGACGACTCCGAGCGCTTGTTGTTGAGCATGTTCAGCCAATCCTTACGTCACTGAGCGAGGGCGATACCCATGTACAAAGACTATCCAGCGGCTTACCAGGTCAGTAAAGGTTCGGCGCTGCAGGTGGACACGGCGTTCTATGAACGTATTCGCGACAGCCGTGAGCAGCGTACGCTGGTCGAGCAATTTGAGGTGCCGATCCGCACTGGACGTGCCTGGAAGGTTCCCGCCGGACATGTGTTTCGCGTCACCACTCCGGCAGGGCCGCAGGTGGGCGATTTCAACGTCTGGAATGCCAACGACCCGCGGGAAAGGTTATGGGCGGCCCGGACCCGGCAATTGCAAGGGGCTCACGTCAGTACCCACGATCGACTCTGGTCAAACCTGCCTTTTCTTAGGCCCCTGGTCACCATCACCGATGACAGCCTGGCGAATTACGGCATTGATGAGCACGGCGGTCGCCTTCACGACCTGTTGGGTACCCGTTGTGATCCCTATGTCAACCGTATGCTCACCGGCGAGGACTTCCACCACCACTGTCACTCCAACCTGACCCGGGCGGTGCTGCCCCACGGGCTGACCGAGTTTGACGTGCACGATGTCTTGAACATCTTCCAGTGCACCGGCCTGAATCACGACGACATGTACTTCATGAAGGCCTGTCCGGCACAGAAGGGCGATTATCTGGAGTTCTTTGCCGAGATCGACTTGCTGTGTGCGTTGTCGACCTGCCCGGGCGGTGATCTGTCGCTACCGATGTGGGGCCCGGATGCCCAGGATCCCTTGAGCGTATGCCGGCCGCTGGGGGTCGAGATCTATCGTCTCGACGAAACCCTGCTCGAAGGCTGGAGCCAGCCGCAGCGCGCGGCCTACAAAGGATTGCACGGCTTGCATATCGCCAAGGCCGAATGGGAACAGTAGGGCACGAAATAGCCCCTTCATCCGTCGGTGAAGGGGCTGGGGATCAACGATCTCGTGCTTCCTTGGCATCCATTTCCGCGTTGCGTTGCGCCACGCGTTTACGCTGCTCATCGGTCAACTCCACCTTGTTGGCGGTGTCGCGCAGCAGCATCAAGCCGCCGACGATCGAACCGATAGCAACCACCAGGATCAACCAGGCATACCAGGGCATAGGACTCTCCTTGAACGGCAGTTCCCGAGGACGAAGGTTCGTCCTCGGTACGGCCTGTAATGCTTTGAGTTAAAGCACTGCGCAGGGGTTCCATTGTATGCCCGATTGCCCTGGCCAGTGGCGATCGATGCTTACAGCCCGGTGAGCATGGCATCCGCCGGCGCATTGGCCCGCAGTTGTGCGGTGAGTTGGAAGTAGATGAAGCCCAGCACCATGAAAGCCAGGAAGATCAGGCCGATCAGGGCGTTGAACCAGGCCATGGCAACCAGGCACACCACGGCCAGGACCAGGGCGACCCCCGGAATCAGCGGATAGCCAGGAGCACGAAAGCTGCGTGGCAGGTTCGGTTCGGCCCGGCGCAGTTTGAACAGGCTGAGCATGCTCATGATGTACATCACGATGGCGCCGAACACGGCCATGGTGATCATCGCTGCGGTGAGGGTCATGCCGCCCAGGTTGATCAGGCCGTCGCTGTAGATCGCGGCGATGCCGATCAGGCCGCCGGCGATGATTGCTCGGTGCGGTGTTTGAAAGCGCGACAGCCTGGCCAGGGAAGCGGGCAGGTAACCGGCCCGGGCCAGGGCGAAGAACTGCCGCGAATAGCCGAGGATGATCCCGTGAAAACTGGCGACCAGTCCGAACAGACCGATCCACACCAGCATGTGCAGCCAGCCGGAACTGTCGCCGACCACCGCCTTCATTGCCTGGGGCAAAGGATCGTTGATGTTCGACAGGGTGCGCCAGTCGCCCACGCCGCCGGCGAAGAACATGACACCCATGGCCAGCAGCACCAGGGTCAGAATGCCGCTGATATAGGCCTTGGGAATGGTGCGCTTGGGATCCTTGGCTTCCTCGGCGGCCATGGCGGCGCCCTCGATGGCCAGGAAGAACCAGATGGCGAAGGGAATCGCGGCGAACATCCCGGCGATCGCCGGAGCGCCGAAGGTGTCGGCCCCGGCCCAGCCATTGAGGGCAAAGTTGCTGAAGCTGAAGGCCGGGGCCACCACCCCCATGAAGACCAGGAGTTCCGCCACCGCCAACACACAGACCACCAGCTCGAAGGTGGCCGCCAGTTTCACCCCGAGAATGTTCAGGCCCATGAAGACGATGTAAGCGCCCACCGCAGCGTGCTTGGGGTCCAGCGCCGGAAACTGCACATTCAGATAGGCCCCAATCGCCAGGGCGATGGCCGGTGGGGCGAAGACGAATTCGATCAGTGTGGCCAATCCGGCGATCAAGCCGCCTTTCTCGCCGAAGGCGCGACGGCTGTAGGCAAACGGGCCTCCCGCATGGGGAATGGCGGTGGTCAGCTCGGTGAAACTGAATATAAAGCAGGTATACATGGTTGCGACCAGTAAGGAGGTCAGCAAAAAGCCCAGGGTCCCGGCGACCCCCCAGCCATAGCTCCAGCCGAAATACTCTCCGGAAATCACCAGGCCAACCGCGATTCCCCATAAATGCAGCGTGCCCAAGGTGGGTTTGAGTTGTGTGTTCATCGGTGGCTCCCTGAACGGTTGACAGTGCTCGGGACAGGCCGCTGCAGCAGCCGTGCCAGCCCAGCAACCCGCGTCGTAAAGCCGGGAAAGCTGTCGTATCGAGGATATTTCCCGCTTTTTCGCCGCTGATTCCCTTCCACCCGCGCTGTCCTCGCGCTTCTTTTTGGGGCATGTCCGCTGTTGGCCTCTCAGGCCCGTCCTGCCACCGTGCGCGGCAACCCAGTCTTTACGCTTTCTTTATGGGCTGCCCACCCCGTCGATCTCGTTCCTTTACAGGGACCCTGCGGACAATGACGGCATTCGCGGCAATCGCCGTACCTCGGAGACATTCCATGAACATTCTGGACGCGGTGTCGCTGCTGCTGGCAGTGGGCCTGTTCGTTTATCTACTGGTTGCGCTGTTGCGCGCGGACCGGAACTAGGAGCTGCGGTTATGCACAGTTATGACTATTGGCTGATCCTGGCCTTTTTCGCCCTGGTGCTGTTGCCGGCGCCCTGGCTGGGACGTTTCTACTACCGGGTCATGGAAGGTCAGCGTACCTGGCTGACGCCGCTACTGGGGCCGGTGGAGCGTGTCTGTTACCGGGTTTCCGGGGTCGATCCGCAGGTGGAGCAGAGCTGGCAGAAATACGCCCTGGCCCTGCTGGCGTTCAACTTTGCCGGCTTTGTCCTGCTGTTCGCCATCCTGCTGTTCCAGGATCACTTGCCGCTCAACCCGCAGCATCTTCCTGGGCAGGAATGGACCCTGGCGTTCAACACGGCGGTCAGTTTCATGACCAATACCAACTGGCAGTCCTACAGCGGTGAAGCCTCCCTGAGCTACCTCAGTCAGATGGTGGGCCTGACCGTGCAGAACTTCGTCAGTGCGGCCACCGGCCTGGCGGTGCTGGTTGCCCTGTGCCGCGGCATCGGCCGGCGTTCGGTTCGCACCCTGGGCAATTTCTGGGTCGACATGACCCGCGCGACCCTTTATGGCCTGCTGCCCCTGTGCCTGCTGCTGGCCCTGTTCCTGGTCTGGCAGGGCGTGCCCCAGACCTTTGCCCATTACGTGGACGCCCTGACCCTGCAAGGCAACGAGCAGGTGATCCCCCTGGGCCCGGCAGCCAGCCAGATCGCTATCAAGCAGCTGGGCACCAACGGCGGTGGCTTCTTCGGCGTCAATTCGGCGCATCCCTTCGAGAACCCCACCGCCTGGAGCAACCTGCTGGAACTGGTGTCGATCATCCTGATTCCGGTGGCCCTGGTGTTTACCTTCGGCCATTACGTCAAGGACCTGCGCCAGAGCCGCGCCATCATCGCCTGCATGTTCGCCCTGTTCCTGATCGGCGGCGCCACCTCGCTGTGGGCCGAATATCAGCCCAACCCGGCGTTGCAGAACGCTGCGGTAGAACAGACCGCCCCTCTGGAAGGCAAGGAGGCACGCTTCGGCACCACTGCCACGGTGCTCTGGTCGGTGACCACCACCGCCGCCTCCAATGGCTCGGTAAACGGCATGCATGACAGCCTCAACCCGCTCAGTGGCATGGTGGCGCTGATCAACATGATGGTCGGCGAAGTGATCTTCGGCGGCGTGGGGGCTGGTCTCTACGGCATGCTGCTGAACGTGCTGATTGCGGTGTTCCTGGCTGGATTGATGATCGGCCGCACCCCGGAATACCTGGGCAAGAAGCTTCAGGCCAAGGAAGTGCAACTGCTGGTGGTGACCCTGATGGTGATGCCGATTGGTGTCCTGGTCCTGGGCGCCCTGGCCGCCAGCCTGCCGGGCCCGGCCGCTGCCATAAGCAACCCGGGGCCCCACGGCTTCAGCCAGTTGCTGTACGCCTACACCTCGGCCAGCGCCAACAACGGTTCGGCATTTGGCGGCTTCAGCGCCAATACCCCGTTCCACAACCTGATGCTGGGCCTGGGCATGCTGATCGGGCGTTTCGGCTACATCCTGCCGGTGCTGGCCCTGGCCGGCAGCCTGGGCTTGAAGAAAACCGCGCCCATCGGCCTGAACAGTTTCCCCACCCATGGCCCGTTGTTCGTGGCCTTGCTGACCGTGACCATTTTGCTGGTGGGGGGCCTGACCTTCCTGCCGACCCTGGCGCTGGGCCCTATCGCCGAACACCTGAGCATGGGCTTCTGAGGACCTGATGATGAATATGCATGTTCCTGCCTCAAACAAGGCTGCCGATGCGCCCGCCAAGACCAAGCCGGCCAAGGCCGAAGCGTCGGGCACCGCGATCTCGGCCCTGTGGCGTCCGGCGCTGATCCAGGCCTTCGTCAAGCTCGATCCGCGCCAGTTGCAGCGCTCGCCGGTGATGCTGGTGGTGGAGTTGACGGCGCTCCTGACCAGCGTGCTGTGTTTCGTGCCGGACGCCGCGGTGCCGACTTTCGTCGCTGCCCAAATTGCCCTGTGGCTGTGGTTCACGGTGCTGTTTGCCAACTTCGCCGAAGCCCTGGCCGAAGGTCGGGGCAAGGCTCGCGCCGACAGCCTCAAGGCCGGTAGCGAGGGCTTGAGCGCTCGGCGCCGGAGCGCCGATGGCGGCTATCAGCTGGTGCCGGCGACCCAACTGCGCAAAGGCGATGTGGTTCGAGTCGAAGCCGGGGAAATGATCCCCGGGGACGGCGAGGTGATCGAGGGCATCGCCGCGGTCAACGAGGCGGCGATTACTGGTGAGTCGGCGCCGGTGATCCGCGAATCCGGTGGGGATCGTTCGGCGGTGACCGGCAATACCCGGTTGGTTTCCGACTGGCTGCTGGTGCGCATCACCAGCAACCCCGGAGAGTCGACCCTGGATCGCATGATTGCCCTGGTGGAGGGCGCCAAGCGGCAGAAGACCCCCAATGAAGTGGCCCTGGACATCTTGCTGATCGGCTTGACCCTGATTTTCCTGCTGGTGGTAGTGACCCTGCAGCCGTTCGCCCACTTCGCCAATGGCAGCCTGCCGCTGGTGTTCCTGGTGGCGTTGCTGGTGACCCTGATCCCCACCACCATTGGCGGCCTTCTGTCGGCGATCGGGATCGCCGGGATGGATCGACTGGTGCGCCTGAACGTGATCGCCAAATCCGGTCGTGCGGTGGAAGCGGCAGGGGACGTGCACGTGCTGTTGCTGGACAAGACCGGCACCATCACCTTCGGCAACCGTCGTTGCAGCGCCATCCACCCGGCTCCCGGGATCAACGCTCGGGAACTGGCGGAGGCGGCCTTGCTGGCCTCCCTGGCGGATGACACCGCCGAAGGCAAATCCATCGTCGAGTACCTGCGCGAACTTTATCCACAGCCCGAGCCGGCCAGCGATGTGTTGACCGCCGTGCCGTTCAGTGCGGAAACCCGCCTTTCCGGCGTCGATTACCAGGGGCGGATCTATCGCAAGGGCGCGGTGGATTCGGTACTGAGTTTCGTCGGCCTGGAGCGCCGCGACCTGGCCCCGGCCCTGTCCCGGGAGATCGACAAGATCGCCCAGAGCGGCGGCACGCCGCTGCTGGTCTGTGGCGAAGGCCGGATGCTCGGCGCCATTCACCTCAAGGACGTGGTCAAGCCCGGTATCCGCGAGCGTTTCGCCGAGTTGCGCAAGCTGGGGATCCGCACCGTCATGGTCACCGGCGACAACCCGCTGACCGCCGCCGCCATCGCGGCGGAGGCCGGGGTCGATGATGTGCTGGCCGAGGCCACGCCGGAAAAGAAACTGGCGCGCATCCGTCATGAGCAGAACGACGGGCGTCTGGTGGCCATGTGCGGCGACGGCGCCAACGACGCCCCGGCACTGGCCCAGGCCGATGTCGGCATGGCGATGAACGACGGCACCCAGGCGGCCCGCGAGGCGGCCAACATGGTCGACCTGGACAGCGATCCGACCAAGCTGCTGGACGTGGTGCAGATCGGCAAGGAGCTGCTGGTGACCCGTGGCGCCCTGACCACCTTTTCCATTGCCAACGACGTGGCCAAGTACTTCGCCATCCTGCCGGCGTTGTTCGCGGCGATTTATCCACAGCTGGGCGTGCTCAACATCATGCAACTGACCAGCCCGCAGAGCGCGATCCTTTCGGCGATCGTGTTCAACGCCCTGATCATCGTGGTGCTGATCCCCCTGGCGCTGCGTGGCGTGCGGGTCCAGGCGGCCAGCGCCGCTCACCTGCTGCGGCGCAACCTGCTGGTCTATGGCGTGGGCGGGATAGTGGTGCCCTTTGTCGGGATCAAGCTGATCGACATGCTGCTGACCGCGCTGCACCTGGTGTAGCCCGCCGCTGGCCGGCGCAGGACGCAGCAAGGTTTGCGACCTGATCGCCGGCAGCCGGCTCCTGCACGTGACCGAATGAATCGAGGAATGAGAAATGACTAGCGTATTGCGTCCGGCCTTGAGCCTGATGGTGTTGATGACCCTGATCACCGGTGTGGCTTATCCGCTGGTGGTCACTGGAGTGGCCCAGGTCGCGTTTGCGGACCAGGCCAACGGCAGCCTGGTGCGAGATGCCGAGGGCAAGGTGCGGGGCTCGGCCCTGATTGCCCAGGATTTTGTCGGCGATGCCTGGTTCCATCCGCGCCCTTCGGCGGGGGCCTTTGCCACGGTATCCAGCTCTGCCAGCAACCTGGCGCCGAGCAACCCGGCCCTGGCCACCCGGGTGATCGACGATGCCCGCAAGCTCCAGGTTGCGGGTCAGGGCCCGGTGCCCCTGGCCCTGCTCACCACCTCGGGCAGCGGCCTTGATCCGCACTTGCCACCCGAGGCAATTGACTATCAACTGGCGCGGGTCGCGGCGGCGCGCAATCTGCCGGCGGACCAGCTGCGGGCCCTGGTGGCGGCACATACCCAGCGGCCCCTGGTGGGGCCACCGGTGGTCAATGTGCTGACCCTGAATCAAGCCCTGGACCAGTTGTAAGCGCTGGCGCCGGTGGCGGCAGCTAGAGTGCCTGGTGAATAGAATGTTTCGTTGCAGAGAGATACCCCATGAGTGATTCCGGTCGCGCCGATGCGCTGCTCGCTGAACTGCCCCGTGACGGTCGTGGCCGGCTCAAGGTCTTTCTCGGTGCCGCTCCCGGCGTCGGCAAGACCTACGCCATGCTCCAGGCTGCCCACACGCAACTGCGCCAAGGGGTCAAGGTGCTCGCCGGGGTGGTGGAAACCCACGGACGCGCCGAGACCGAGGCGCTGCTGGCCGGTTTGCCGCAGCAGCCCCTGGTGCGTTCGGAATACCGCGGGGTGATGCTCGAGGAAATGGACCTGGACGGCCTGCTCAAGGCCAAGCCCAAGCTGGTGCTGGTGGATGAGCTGGCCCACAGCAATGCCCCCGGCAGTCGGCACGCCAAGCGCTGGCAGGATATTCAGGAACTGCTGGCGGCCGGCATCGACGTGTTCACCACGGTCAATGTCCAGCACCTGGAAAGCCTGAATGATCAGGTCCGCGGCATCACCGGGGTCCAGGTGCGTGAAACCCTGCCCGACTGGGTGCTGCAGGAAGCCTATGAACTGCTGCTGGTTGACCTGCCGCCACGAGAGCTGCTGGAGCGCCTGCGGGACGGCAAGGTCTATGTGCCGGAGCAGGCGCGGGCGGCCATCGATGCGTTCTTTACCCAGACCAATCTCACCGCCTTGCGCGAGTTGGCGATGCAGACCGCCGCGGCCCAGGTGGATAACGACCTGGCCCTGGGCTACCGCCAGCTCGGCCAGGCGGCGCCGGCGGTGCGGGGGCGTTTGCTGGTGGGCATTGACGGCGATGCCCAGGCCGAGCGCCTGGTGCGCCATGCCAGTCGCGTGGCCCAGCGTCGGCACCTGCCCTGGAGCCTGGTGCATGTGGACAATGGCCGGCTGCAGGACGAGCAATCGCGCCTGCGGTTGCAGGCGGCGCAGCAACTGGCTGAGCGCCTGGGCGGGGAGGTGGTGCTGCTGCGCGCCGGCGAGGTGGCCAAGACCTTGATCCAGCACGCCGCCGAACGCCGTGCCAGTTTGCTGCTGGTGGGGCAGTCCAGTCGTCGCTGGCGTCGGCGCTGGTTTGGCGGCGGCCTGGCGGCGCGGCTGTTGCGCAACGCCGAGGGCCTGGAGATCAATGTCCTGGACACCGATCCTCTGCCGCATCAGCCGGGCTTGCGCAGCCAGCATTCCCTGCAGTGGTTCGACTATGGCCTGGCGCTGTTGGCCACCGTTCTGGCCAGTGCCCTGGCCTGGGGGGTGGCCAGTGTCCTGCCGCTGCCGAACATCTCGCTGGTGTTTCTCGCCGCGGTGTTGCTGGTGGCGGTGCGCAGCAGCCTGGGGCCGGCCCTGGCCTGCGCCGCGCTGTCGTTTTTGGCCTATGACTTTCTGTTTATCCCGCCCAGTTTCTCGTTTGCCATCCAACGTGAAGAGGATGTGCTGACCCTGTTGTTCTTCCTGCTCATGGCGGCGCTCACCGGCAACCTGGCGGCGCGCCAGCGGCGGCAGCTGCAGGCGTTGCGTGAAACCCAGGAGGAAACCGGCGAGTTGCTCGATCTGTCGCGCAAGCTCACGGCCGCTACCGATCGGCAGGCGGTGATCAGCGCCGCAGCCCAGCACCTGCACGGTCGCGATGAATTGCGCATCTGCCTGCTCAATCGCGACGGGCAGGGCGGCTGGAAAGTCGAGACCGGCGGTTCGCTGCAGTTTTCCGAGGCCGAGCGGGCCGCGGCGGACTGGGCCTGGCAGCATGATCAACCGGCGGGCCTGGGCACCGGGACCCTGCCATTCGGACGCTGGTGGTGGTGGCCGCTCTCGGTGGACGACGGTCCCCTGGGGCTGTTGGGCGTGTGCCCCAGGGAAGGCGAGGAGTTCAGCGGTCAGCGCCGGCGCCTGCTCACGGCCCTCAGCCAGCCCCTGGCCCAGGCCCTGGCCCGGGCGCGTCTTGCCGAGGACCTGGAGGCGGCGCGCCTGCACGGCGAAACCGAACAGTTGCGCAGTGCCTTGCTGGCCTCGGTGTCTCACGACCTGCGCACGCCGCTGACGTCGATGCGCGGCAGTATCGACAGCCTGCTGGCCCTGGGGGAGGCGATCCCCCTGGAAGATCGGCGCGAATTGCTCGAAGGGACGCGGGATGAAGCCGAGCGCCTGGATCGCTATATCCAGAACCTGCTGGACATGACCCGGCTTGGGCATGGTGCGTTGAAGCTGGCCCGGGACTGGGTGGCGCCGGGGGACATAGTCGGCAGTGCCCTCAACCGTCTACGGGTGGTGCTGGCGCCGTTGCGGGTGAGCACCGAGCTGCCGCCGGACCTGCCGCTGCTCTATGTCCATGCGGCCCTGATCGAGCAGGCGCTGGTCAATGTCCTGGAAAACGCCGCACGCTTCTCGCCGCCCCAAGGGCGTTTGCAGCTGAAAGTCAGTGCCGGTGAGGGGGAGTTGAGCTTTGCCGTCAGCGACGAGGGACCGGGGATTCCCGAGGAGGAGCGGGCGAAGATCTTCGACATGTTCTACACCTCCGCCCGCGGCGACCGTGGCGGGCAGGGCACGGGCCTGGGGCTGGCGATCTGTCAGGGCATGGTCGGCGCCCATGGCGGGCATATCAGCGTCGCCGAAGGCATCGACGGCCAGGGCACTTGCATCACCTTGCACCTGCCGCTGCAAACCCAGCCGGAGCTGGAGAACGACCTGTGACAAGCCGTGATCCGCAACACTGCCAGCGCGCACGAAGGCCATTTGGATGTGGCCCGGCGTGCGCTACTCTTTTGCCTCTTATTTGCCTTGAATTGAACCCATGAGCCAGACCGCGACCATCCTGGTCATCGACGACGAGCCGCAGATCCGCAAGTTCCTGCGCATCAGCCTGGCGTCACAAGGATACAAAGTGATTGAAGCCGGAGCCGGTGCCGAAGGCCTGGCCCAGGCGGCGCTGAACAAACCGGACCTGCTGGTGCTCGATCTGGGGCTGCCGGACATGGATGGCCAGCAGGTCCTGCGCGAGTTTCGCGAGTGGTCGACAGTGCCGGTGCTGGTGCTTTCGGTGCGCGCCAGCGAAGTGCAGAAGGTCGAAGCCCTGGATGGCGGCGCCAATGACTACGTGACCAAACCCTTCGGCATCCAGGAATTCCTGGCACGCATCCGTGCCCTGCTGCGCCAGGCGCCCGCCGGCGAGGTGCAGGAAGCGGCCTTGCAGGTGGGGCCGTTGACGGTGGACCTGGCCTATCGCCGGGTACTTCTGGACGGTCTTGAAGTGGCCCTGACCCGCAAGGAATACGCCGTGCTGGCGCAGCTGGCACGGCATCCCGGGCGGGTGATCACCCAGCAGCAGTTGCTCAAGGACATCTGGGGACCGACCCACACCGAGGACAGCCACTACCTGCGGATCGTGGTCGGGCATCTGCGGCAGAAACTGGCGGACGATCCGACCCGGCCTCGGTTCATCGTGACCGAGGCGGGAGTGGGCTACCGGCTGTTGGGCGGTGATTCCTGAGCTGTCGGGCTCGGCTCTTGCTGGCTCAGTGCTGTTCCTGTTCGTAGCGGTCCAGGGTGTCGCTGGCGATTTCCCGCCCCAGGGCGATCAGCTCAGGCGCCTTGTAGAACTCGAAGAACCGGCACACGCGCTTGGGCACGTTGATCAGGATGTCCGGCGGGTAGCCGGCAATCTTGTACTGCGCCAGGGAGGTCTGCATCACCTCGAAGCTCTGGTTCACCAGGTCCAGCAGCGACGCCGGGCCGACGTTGTCGATGATGAATGAACCACTGGCGGACTTGGGCGCGCCTTCGGTTTCCGGTGCGGCCGCCGGTTGCTGGGCCTCCGGCTCGGCGCCTTCGACCCAGGGATTGATGTCGGCCGCTTCGCTCTTGAAGGCTTCCTGTTCGAGCAGCAACAGTTGCTCGGCCTGCTTGCGGCGGAACGGCAGGTGCGAGCCCAGGGAATTGATCAGGCTGTCGAAGCGGCTCTTGAACGCCGGCGGGCGCTGGATCACCGGCAACTGGTAATGGCGCTGGTTGGTGGAGTTGAGGTTGACCGCGATGATCAGGTCGCAATGACTGGACACCACCGGCACGATCGGTAGCGGGTTGAGCAGGCCGCCGTCCACCAGCATGCGATTGCCCTGCATCACTGGGGTGAACAGGCTGGGAATGGCCGCCGAGGCGCGCATGGCCTGATGCAGGCAGCCCTCCTGGAACCAGATCTCCTGTTGGTTGGTGAGGTCGGTGGCCACGGCGGTGTAGGGAATGCGCAGGTCTTCGATGTTGACGTCACCGACGATCTTGCGGATCTGGCCGAAGACCTTTTCGCCGCGAATCGCCCCCAGGCGGAAGCTCACGTCCACCAGGCGCAGCACATCGAGGTAGTCCAGGCTTTCGATCCATCCCCGGTACTCGGCGAGCTTGCCCGCCGCGTAGATGCCGCCCACCACCGCGCCCATCGAGCAACCGGCGATGCAGGCAATGTCATACCCGCGTCTTTCGATCTCCTCGATGACCCCGATATGGGCATACCCGCGTGCGCCTCCTGAGCCGAGGACCAATGCAACACGTTTGTTCATGATTCGTCCCTTCGCCAAACAGGCTGCAACAATGCACCCATAGCGCCCCGGGGTTCAATTGCTGATGCGCCTGCGGCTTGCATCAGTGTTTTTTCCTAGGGGCGATGGGGCGGTGACGCTATGCTCCTGCGGCTATATTTTCCAAAGGTCGAGTCAGGCACTTTTCGCGGCTGCCATCGTCTTAACCTGTACGACTGTTTCTTTTTCCTGAGGTGTCATTGATGAAAGCCTGGATCTGTTTGCCCCTGATTGCATTGGTTCTGACCGGTTGCGCGGGCAAGACCGCCTACCGCGACAGTTGCGGCACTCAGCTGGACGCCGCCTGGCATGAGCTGGACCTGGCCAAGGCCGAAGGGTTCGCTGGCACCGTGAGCTATTCCAAGGCCCTGTCGCTGCTGACCGGTGCCAAGACCCAGCAGCAATTCGAAGCCTTTGAAGGCTGCACCAAGAAAGCCGAGAAGGCGCGCTTCTACATTCGCGAGTCGCGTGCCGGGCGCTGAGTCGCGCCAGGCGCTACGCTGAAGCGGCAACCCTCATAGCGTGGGGCCGTGACCGGGCGCAATGCCGGTCACGGGTCCACGTTTTCATTCTTGAGCTGGATAAGCCGAATTCAGGCTTGCACGTCGTATTGGGGAACCCGTGATGTCTGCCTTGGTTGATCGATTGGTGGTTCAGATCCTGAGCCTGGAAGTGAGCTTGCTGGCTTGTCAGGCGCGCATGGCGGCGGCCACCGATGCCGAGGCGCTGCACGACTTGCGCATCACCGTGCGCCGCTTGCGCAGCCTGTTGCGCCCGTTGCGCGGCTTGCCCGGTGTCGAGCAGTTGGAGGCGGCAGCCGGCGCGGTCGGGCAACTGACAACGCCGATTCGTGATCGTGAAGTACTGGCGGCTTATCTGCACCAGCATGGCCAGCACCTTGCCGCCGAGCGGCGCACCGCCCAGTTGCGCCGGGAGTATTCGGCAGTGGCTGGCGGACCCCAGCTGGCCCAGCTGTTCCTGGTACTGGATGCGTTTCCGCGATTCCTGCGGGCTTGCCAGCGCCAGGGTTTGCTCCGAGGTTTGCGCGTGCGGATTGAGAAGCGCCTGGCCAAGCAGTGGAAAGCCCTGGGCAAGGCGCTGCAGGATCCCGCTCACGATCGCCATCGTTTGCGGCTGTTGATCAAGCGTGTGCGCTACGCGGCCGATGCCTATCCCGAGCTCGATCGTTTGCCGGCGCTGGCGATGAAACGTCTCAAGGCGGCCCAGGGCGCCCTGGGGGATTGGCATGACTGCTGGCAGTGGCTGGCTCAGGCCGAGCAGCAAGCGGATCTGCTGCCCTGTGTCGCCGTCTGGCGTCGAACCATGCTCAAGGCCGAAACCGCGGCTGACCAGGTGCTGGACCAGTTGTACGACGATTGCTTGCGAAAGTGATTGTCGTTGTGCGGCTTATCTGTCCGCTGCTTTGGCCGGAATAGTGGCTGTGCGGCTCCAAGGCGCTGGTTAAGATCCCTGAGTCTTTTTTTGCCCCCGAGGTTTTCATGCGTTTCTATGATTTGCTCGAAGCCGTTCGCAGCCAGCCCCAAGCGCTGACCATTCCGGCCGAGTGGGCTCAAGGTCGCGCCAGTTTCGGTGGCCTGGTGGTCGCCCTGCAGTACGAAGCGATGCGCGCCAAGGTTCCGGCCGACCGCCCGGTGCGCTCTTTGGCGGTCACTTTTGTCGGGCCCGTGGCGCCGGACGTTCCGGTCAGTTTTGAAGTGGATGTCCTGCGTGAAGGCAAGGCAGTCAGCCAGGTATTGGGGCGGGTGATGCAGGAAGGCCAGGTGGTGACCCTGGTGCAGGGCAGCTTTGGCGCCTCACGCGAGTCTTCGGTGACGATTGACGCCGAACCTGCGCCCGAGATGAAACACTGGGATGACTGCCAGGAGCTGCCCTACATCAAGGGCGTAACGCCGGAGTTCATGCGCCATCTGGCGATGCGCTGGAGCGTTGGCGGCCTGCCCTTTACCGGCAACCGTTCCCGGGACATGGGCGGCTGGGTGCGTTTGCGCGGGGAGGTCAAGGAAGAACCCGTGACCGAGGCGCACATCCTGGCGCTGGTGGATGCCTGGCCGCCGGCCTTGTTGCCGCACCTGAGCAAGCCGGCCGCTGGCAGCACCCTGACCTGGACCATCGAGTTCGTGCAACCGCTGCTGCCAGTCAGCACCCTGGACTGGTGCAAGTACCGGGTGGAAACCGAACATGCCCGCGACGGTTACGGCCACGCGGCGGCGGCACTCTGGAGTCCCGATGGACAACTGATTGCTCTGAGCCGGCAGACGGTGACCATCTTCGCCTGAGGCCTCAGTGCCGGTGGCGTTGCAACCAGGCCCGCCACCAGGCACCGCTGAGGACAAAGCGCGGGAAGGTCAGAAACTGTTCCACCAGCAGGCGTTGCACGGCGTCCTGGCGATCAGTGAAAGGCTCGACGGCTTGGGCTTCCAGGCTATGGCCGTGGCGTTGCAGGCCCAGGGCGGCCAATACACCGACCAGGCCGATGGCCAGACTCAGGAAACTCAGGGAAAACACGCCCGAGACAATCAGCAGAAAACCGACGATGAACAGCGGTACGGCAATCAGGTGCAACACCAGATTGGTCGGGTGCTGGTGGCTTTGCGGGTAGACGCGCCATTGCCAGGCCGGAAGATTGGGGTGACGTTTGCCCATGGTGATCATCCTCAGTTCTTGAAAACTCGTGAACCAAGAATAGGGGCGAGGTCGTAAGAGGGCGAATCAAGGCTGGCTATCGCTCCGATAGCCAGCGGGCATGTGCAGGGGATCAGAGTTTCAGTTGGCCGATGGCCTTGCTCAGTTCGCCGGCCAGGGTCGCCAGTTCACTGCTGGTGGTGGCAGAGGCCACGGTCTGTTGCACGGTGTTTTCGGTGACGTCGCGGATGCTCACCACCGCCCGGTTCATTTCTTCGGCCACCTGGCTTTGTTGTTCTGCGGCCACGGCAATCTGCGTATTGCTTTCGCGCATCTGCGCCACCGCGCCGGTGATCTCCGCCAGAGCCGCCCCGGCTTCCTGGGCCTGCTGCACGCAGTCGTCGGCCTTGAACGAGCTCTCCTGCATGAAGTCCACGGCGTCCCGGGTGCCTGCCTGTAAGGCTGCGACCATGCCGGTGATCTCGTCGGTGGAAGACTGTACGCGTTTGGCCAGGTTGCGCACCTCGTCGGCCACCACGGCAAAGCCGCGGCCCATTTCGCCGGCTCTGGCGGCTTCGATGGCGGCGTTGAGAGCCAACAGGTTGGTCTGTTCGGCGATGCTGTGGATCACGTTGACCACGCCGTTGATCTTCTGGCTGTCTTCCGCGAGCTTTTGAATCATCTCGGCGGTTTGCTGCACGCCGTTGGAGAGCCCGGCAATGGACTTCTGCACTCGGCCGACCACTTCATGGCCGGTGCCGGCCAGGGTGTCGGCGGTCTGGGACAGGTCCCGGGTGGCGCCGGCGTGCTGGGCGATGTGGAAGACGGTGGCGGACATTTCGTTGATGGCAGTGGCGGCCTGATCGGTTTCACTTTGCTGACCGAGCATGCCGTGACGCACATCGTTCATGCTCGAGGCCAGGCGCGCGGCACCCTGATCCAGCTGGCGAGCGGTGTTGGCCACGGTGTTCACCACCCGCTGGTAACCGGCCTGCATGGCATTGAAGGCGCTGGCCATCTGGCCGACTTCGTCCTTGCAGGACAGCGGCACCCGGGCCGACAGGTCGCCGGTTTTCTCCACATGCAGCATCACATCCTTGAGGGTGTTGAGCTGGCTGAGGAGAAAGCGGATCAGCAACTGCGAGGCGCAAAGCATGGCGAACATCAGGATGAAGACGGCCACGGCGTAATTGGTGAAGCGGTCGCTGAAGACCTGAGCCAGGCTCGGTGCGTGGGCCAGTACGGCAACCTGCTGGCCATTGGCGCGGCTAACGACCTCGGCACCCAGCAGCGGGTTGTCGCCGAAGAGCGGCATGTGATTGATTTCGACCCAGCCGTTGGCGCCGTTCAGTTCAGGCAAGGCCTGTTCGTTGAGGCTGGGAGTCTGGCCCTGGGAGAAGGCCAACAGGTTCTCGCCAGTGGGCAAGGGCTGTCCCGCAGGCCAGGCATTGAGCAGATGGGCCTGGCTCCGGGCTGCGGCCTGGGCGGCCTGACTACGGGCCTGCTGCTCCAGTTGCACCGCGTACAGCACCAATAACAGGGTGGTGACGAAGGCGACCGCATTGACCGCCCAGAATTTGTATTTCAGCGAGATATTGCTAAGCCAGGCACCCATAGAAGGTCTTCTCTGATTGAGCGAAACAGTATTGGCAAGGTGCCAGTATTGTGCCGCTATGATCTCGGAAAAATCTTGATATGGGTCAAGCAATTTCTGGCAAGTTGAAAAAGGCTCTGGAGCAGGCTGTGCTGTGGCTGGCCAGGTCTTGCGGCGTTTCGTCCCGGTGCAGAGCCACTTCCCGCAGGACTTCTGTCAGGTAGGCCGGTTCGTTACGGCCATTTTTCGGTTTCGGCCGCAGGCTGCGGGGCAGCAGGTAAGGGGCGTCGCTTTCCAGCATCAGGCGTCCCCGGGGGATGTTGCGCACCAGTGGATGCAGATGGGTGCCCCGGCGTTCGTCGCAAATCCAGCCGGTGATGCCGATATGCAGGTCCAGGTCGAGGTAGCTGAACAGCGCTCGTTGCTCGCCGGTAAAGCAATGCACCACGGCCGCCGGCAAACGGTCACGAAAGTCTCGCAGAATGTCCAGCAGACGCTGGTTGGCGTCGCGCTCGTGGAGGAACACCGGCAGTTGCAGTTCGGCCGCCAGGGCCAGGTGCTCTTCCAGGACCTTTTCCTGCTGCGGGCGAGGGGAGAAGTCGCGGTTGAAGTCCAGCCCGCATTCGCCCACCGCCCGTATCCGCGGCTCGCTGAGCAGGGCGCGCAAGCGCCGCGGACTGTCGGCATTCCAGTCGCTGGCAGAGTGAGGGTGCAGGCCCGCAGTGGCGAACAGTCTTTGCCCGTCGGCATCCAGTTGCTGGCACAGTTCCAGGGCCTGTTCGCTGCCATCGACGCTGGTTCCGGTGAGGATCAATTGGCAGACCCCGGCCTCATAGGCGCGATTGAGAACGGCTTGGTGTTTTTCGGCAAAACAGGGATTGGTCAGGTTGACGCCGATATCGATGAGTTGCATGGTGCTATCTCCGCCTGCGGCCGGAAAGCATATCAGAGCTGTAGATTTATAAGAAAAGCCAAGAACTACAACGAGTTAACGCTGTCTTTTGCTGCCAGAAGCACGTAGCGGCCGGGCATTGTGCCGCCGTTTCGCTGCTCTTTTGCACCTTGCCAGCGCTCAAGGCGCTCTGTTTCTGTCGATCAAGCCTTCAAAAAACGACGAAGGGTTGAACAGTATTTCCTGCGGAGAACGGATGACCCGACCCTCGATCTTGCTCGCGCTGTGCCTGTCGCTGCTGCTGCCCTTGCCGGCGCTGGCCCGTCTGGCCGGACCGCCGGAAGCCCTGGCGTCCGGCAAGGTCCGCGACCTGGCGGAGATCCGCAGCAGTCGCGTGCTGCGGGTGCTGGTCAATCAGAGCCGCAACAGCTCCGGTGAGGTCCAGGGACAGGCCATCGGCGTCGAATATCATCGCTTGCGCGCGTTCGAGCAATACCTCAATGGTCATGCCCGTGACGGACAGGAAATCAGCCTCAAGATCATTCCCAAAGCCAAGGATCAGTTGCTGGGCGCGTTGCAGCGGGGAGAGGGCGATCTGGTGGCGCCTGGGGAATTACTGGAGGCTCTGCCGGGCCATGCGGTCAGTTCCAGCGATCCCATCGTCAGCAATGTTCCGTTGCTGTTGGTGGGTATCAAGGGCGAGCGTCGTTACACGCGGATCGAACAGCTGTCCGGCAAGACGCTGACCCTGACCACCGGCAGTGCCGCCGGCGAGGCGGTGAGTCAGATCAATCAGCGACTGGCGTTGCGCAAGCTGGCGCCGATCAAGGTCGAGTGGGTGGATCCGAGTCTGGCGGTGGAGGACGTGCTGGAAATGGTCCAGGGGGGAATCTTTCACCTGACCATCGTCGAGCAGCCGATTGCCGAGCGCTGGAGCAAGATCCTGCCCAAGCTGCGTTTCGATCGACAGTTGAAGATCAGCGAGCCGGGCGAGGAGCACTGGTTTGTGCGGCGCGATGCGTCGATGCTGCGGGCCAGCATCGACCGTTTTCTCAAGAGCTATAAGACCCCGGCGGATCAGGATGTGGCGTTCCTGCGCATCTATCGGCGTCAGTATCAGGTGCATTACCCCCTGGCCCAAGCCGACCGACAGCGCCTGGAGAAACTGCGTCCGGTGCTGCAGAAGCATGCCGGGGAACAGGGCATGGACTGGCTGAATCTGGCGGCCCTGGCGTTCAAGGAGTCGGCTCTGCAACCCAGCGCCAGGAGCGGTAGCGGCCCCACCGGACTGATGCAGATCACGCCTTCGGCGGCGCAACGGGTCGGGGTCAACAATATCCAGTCCCTCGATAGCAATGTGCAGGCGGGAGCCAAGTACCTGGCGATGATTCGTCGCAAGTTTTTTGCCAGTCCCAAGCTCAACGAACGCGAGCGCATGGCTTTTGTCCTGGCCGCCTACAACATGGGGCCGGAACGGGTGCAGGGCATGCGCAGCGAAGCCCGGCGGCGAGGGCTCAATCCCAATCAGTGGTTTTTCCAGGTGGAGCGAATCGCCATGGAGCAGGTGGGTATGGGCGCGGTCAGCTATGTTAATAGCGTCAACAAATACTATCTGGCCTTCGATCGTGAACGGGACTCGCTGGAGCCTCGGGAGCGAAAAGTTGCGTCTCGCAAATAATCGAAAATACTGATTGTTATCTCGGAATTATTCCGCTTTTAACATGATAAAAACTGATTAATATGGCGACCAACTTCCCCGTCTTACACAGGACTACACAGCATGAGCACACTGATCAAAAACGTACTGAGCACTCGCGCCGGTTATGGCTTGACCGTTTTGCGGATTTTCGTCGGCATCATCTTTGCTGCCCACGGTTCGCAAAAACTCTTTGGCTGGTTCGGTGGTGGCGGCCTGGCGGGGACGGCTCAGTGGATGGAGAGCATCGGCCTGGCGCCGGGGTATCTGATGGCGTTGCTGGCCGGTGGTACCGAGTTCTTCGCGGGTCTGGCGCTGATCATTGGCCTGTTGGCGCGTCCTGCTGCGCTGGGCCTGTCGTTCACCCTGCTGGTGGCAATCTTTTCGGTGCATATCAGCCACGGTTTGTTCATGGCCAACAATGGCTATGAATTCGCCCTGGCGCTGCTGGGCGGTACCCTTGCCGTGCTGTTTGAAGGCGCCGGCAAACTGTCGCTGGATGCAACGATCGCCAAGTAATCCGTGGGCTTTGATTCGTCCGTCGCTGGTGGCTTTCGGACGCTCTGGATCAACCCTTAGGAGAAATTCCAAGGCCTTCCTGTGCAGGCCTTTTTCGTTGCTGCGAAATCTTGACACTGACCGGCCGGCTTCTCTAGGATGCTGCCCATGCGCCGATTTAAACAGCTACTTGCGGGGCGCCAGGTGAGTCGAAAGACCATCGATAGAAGCTGCAGGCAGGCTTCGAAATACCGCTAAAGCGCTGGTTCGGTGTTGCCTCTCACCTGCCCGGCAGAAACCAGAGGCAGAGACACAATACGATGAATGCACCACGCCCCCTTGTACGTCTTGCGCCGCTCACGGCGAGTCTTTCCCAGCGCAACCCGAAAATTCTTCTTGGCGGCAAGCACCAACCCACCCTGTTGCGTTATCTCGATGGCTGGCCGCGGCGTTCCGCGGGCCCGGCGGCATTTCTGATCCAGTTTGTCGAAGAAGGCGAGTCCCTGGCACGTTTTGCCAGTGACAGCTTTGATCTGGCGGTCATTCCGGCACCCAGTGCCGAGCACGCCGCTGAAGTCATCAAGCAATTGACCCGCGTCGCTCGCCAAGGGCTGATCATTCGCCGCTAGTGGTTCGGCGGCTCCGACGGCGCTGTGCAGCTTGCTGCTGACTGCGCCGTATTTAGATAGTGATTGCATCGAGCAGACAGTGGCTGGCGTATCTCCAGCTGTGGCGGATGCTCCTTGCTCATGCACTGATCGGGGCTGGCTATTCAAACAACCGCATTGCGCTTTGCCAGTTCAGCCAGTGCTACCAGGTTGGAAATGTTGAAGCGCTTGAGCAAACGCACTTTGTAGGTACTGACGGTCTTGTGGCTGATCAGCAGGGCGTCGGCAATCTGCTGATTGTTGAGGCCGGTGGCCAGCAGTTTCAGGACTGTGATCTCGCGATCGGTCAGGCGGGAGATCAGTACGCTTTCCTGGCTGGCGGCATTGGTGTTCTGCTGCAGGATATTGATAGTGTCTTCCGGGAAGTAGCTGTACCCGGACAGAATGGCCTTCACTGCATTGGCCAGTTCGTGAAGATTCTCGGTCTTGCACAGAAACCCCGCGGCTCCGGCCTGCAGGCAGCGCAAGGCGAAGTTCTTCGAGTCGCTTGAAGTCAGGACCAGGGTTTTCACATGCAGGTCCGCGGACTTGATATGGGCGATGACCGAGAACCCGTCCAGGTTGGGAATCCCCAGGTCGAGGATCAACAGGTCCGGCATGTGTTTGCGCACCAACTGCACGGCGTCCGCACCGTTGTCGGCTTCAGCGACGATGGTGTGGTGATGGGGTTCCAGCACCGACCTGATGGCCAGTCGGATCAGTGGGTGGTCATCGACGATAATGATGTTGCCCATTTAGTGCATTCCCTTTGTTTTTTAGAGGTTTTGGTCGTTGGTGGCGGGTTCTTTGCGGAGGTAGGTTGCAGGTTGTCAGGCGCGCCGAGTGCAAACTCTGTTGCTTAAAATGTGTCTGAGGCCGTAAGCCTCGGCGGTTTGGCTCTATGATTGGCCGACCTCTCTGAAATCTAAATCGGACAAATCTGATAGTGCTGCGTTAACGATGCGCGGGGAGAGCAGCCGCCCGAGATCGGCCGGGTTCAACGGTTAATTCAAATAACAGAACAGCCGCTACAAGGCTGGAAGGTGACAAGCCAATTGAGTACCAAGCTCATCACGCAGGATGGTTACGACGCACTGAAGCAGGAGCTGGATTATCTGTGGCGGGAGAAACGTCCGGACATCACCCAGAAGGTCACCTGGGCCGCGTCCCTGGGGGATCGCAGCGAGAATGCCGACTATCAGTACAACAAGAAGCTGCTGCGGGAGATTGATCGTCGGGTGCGCTACATCCGCAAGCGTCTGGAAGACATGAAAGTGGTGACCTACGCCCCGGAGCAGGAAGGCCGGGTATTTTTCGGTGCCTGGGTCGAAGTGGAAAACGAGGCCGCCGAGATCAAGCGCTTTCGTATCGTCGGTTATGACGAGATCTATCTGCGCAAGGACTACATTTCCATCGACTCGCCGATGGCCAGGGCGCTACTGAAGAAGGAAGTGGGCGACGAAGCCATTGTTCATACCCCGGCGGGTGAAACCTGCTGGTGGATCAACCAGATCGAGTACGTGAAGTAGGCTCGGCAGCCGGCGCTGGCGAGCCATGAGTCTTCATCCTTCGCGCAGGACGCTCAAGGGGCTGGCGTTCAACGCCCGGCGGGTGCCGAAAATTCCGGCTCCGCCTATCAGCAGCGCGCCAATCACCGGCAGCAGCAATAGCCAGGGGTGGGGGTGCCAGGGCAAGTCGAAGGCAAACCGGTAGAGCACCAGGCTGATCAGTTCGCTGCCCAGGGCCGCCAGCAGGCCGCTGACCGCGCCAAGCAAGCCGAACTCGATCCGTCGGGCCTTGATCAGCAACCGCCGTTCGGCACCGAGGGCGCGCAGCAGCGCACCCTGGCGAATGCGTTCGTCCAGGGTGGCTTGCAGGCCGGAAAACAGCACGGCCATTCCCGCCGCCAGGACAAACAGCAACACATATTCCACCGCCAGAGTGACCTGGGCCAGGATGCTGCGCAGCTGCTCCAGCAGGGCCTCCACTTGAAGGATGGTGACTGCCGGGAAAGCCCTGGACAGTTCGACGATCTGCTGGTCGTGACCTGGACTCAAATAGAAGCTGGTGAGGTAGGTGGCGGGCAGGTCCTTCAGGGTGCCTGGCTGGAAGATCATGAAGAAGTTCGGTTGGAAGTTGTCCCAGTTGATGCTGCGCAGGCTGGTGACCTGGGCCTCCCGATTGACTCCCGCCACGGTGAAGATCAAGCGGTCACCCAGTTTCAGCTTCAGGCTTTGCGCCACCTTGGCCTCCACGGACACGCCAGGCACCGGGTCGTCGGTCTGGCTCGACCACCATTGGCCTTCGGTGATGCTGTTGCCGGCAGGCAGATCAGCGGCCCAGGTCAGGCTCAGATCACGCTGAACGGCCCGGTCGCCACTGGAGTCCTTGCTGACAATCTCCCTCACAGGTTCGCCATTGATACTCACCAGGCGTCCGGGAACCACCGGATACAGCGGTGCCGAGGGCGCCGAGAGTTGTACCAGGCGATCGCTGAAAGCCTGCTTTTCGGCCGGCAGGATATTCAGGGCAAAGTAGTTCGGGGCATTTTTGGGCAACTGGTTCTGCCAGGTATCCAGCAACTCGCCCCGTAGCAGGGCGATCAAGGCCATGGACAGCAGAATCAGGCCGAAGGCCAGGGACTGCCCGGCCGCCGCCAGGGGGTGACGCAGTAATTGGCCCAGCCCCAGGCGCCAGGGCAGGGACGACCGGGCCAGCAGGCGACGCAGGCTTTGCAGCAGCAACAGCAGCAATCCGCCCAGGAACAGTGCGGCGATCAGGCCGCCCCCGAGCAGGGCGAAGGTCAGCAGTAGATCCAGGCTCAAGCGCCACATGATCAGGCCCAGGGCAAATAGCGCGGCGCCATAGATCATCCAGGTGCTGGAGGGAATCGGCAGCAGGTCGCGCCGCAGGACCCGCAATGGCGGGACCCGTCCCAGTGCGGCCAGGGGCGGCAAGGCGAATCCCGCCAGGGCGACCAGCCCGGTGCCAATCCCGGCGATGGCTGGCAGCAGTCCTCCAGGTGGCACGTCGTTGGGCAAAAGATCATGCAACAGGTAGAACAGGCCAAGTTGGGCCAGCCAGCCCAGCAGCGCGCCGGCGAGGCTGGCCAGCAGCCCCAGCACTGCCAACTGCACGCTGAACAGCAGCATGGTTTCCCGGCGTGACAAGCCCAGGCAGCGCAACAGGGCGCTGGCATCGAAGCGGCGGGCGGCAAAGCGATTGGCTGACAAGGCCACGGCGACACCCGACAGCAGCACTGCCACCAGGCTGGCCATGTTCAGGTAGCGCTCGGCCTTGCCCAAGGCGCCGCCGATCTGCTGGTTGCCATCCCTGGCGTCCTGCAGTCGCTGGTTGGCTGCCAGTCCCGGCTTGATCAATTGGCGGTAGTGTTCGAGGGCTGCGGCGGGGCCGCGCCAGAGTTCCTTGTAGCTGACCCGGCTGCCAGGCTGGACGACGCCGGTGGCTTGCAGGTCATCCAGGCTGATCAGCACCCGGGGCGTCAGGCTGTAGAAGTTGCCGGCCCGGTCGGGCTCATAGGTCAGGACCCGCGCCAGGCGCAGGGTCTGCAGGCCGACATCGATGCTGTCTCCGATCTTCAGGTTCAGGGCGGTCAGCAGTCGTGACTCGACCCAGGCCTCGCCCGCCTTCGGCCCCCCGCCCGATTCTTCGCTGGCGTAGGGAGCTGCTGCGCTCTTGAGCTGGCCGCGCAGCGGGTAGGCGGAGTCCACGGCCTTGATGCTCGACAGCTGGATGCCGTTGTCTGTGGCGATGACGCTGGAGAATTCGACAATGCGTGCATGCTCCAGCCCAAGTTCGCGCCCACTGTCGATTTGTTCCGGGCGTGCCGGCGAGCTGCCTTCCAACAGCAGGTCAGCGCCGAGAAACTCGGTGGCTCGCAGCAACATGGCGCCATTGAGACGGGCGCCGAAATAGCCGATGGCGGTACTTGCCGCCACGGCGACCAGCAACGCAAAGAACAATACGCGCAACTCGCCGGCGCGGGCGTCGCGCAGCAACTGGCGGACGGCGAGGCTCAGCAGGCGCAACAGTGGCATGCGTGCCATCAAGGCTCCAGAGGGGCGACCAGCAAGCCCGCTTCAAGACGGATCAGGCGCCGGCAGCGATGGGCCAGGCGTTCATCGTGGGTCACCAGCACCAGGGTGGTGCCGCTTTCCTTGTTGAGTTCGAACAATAGGTCACTGATGCGTTCGCCGGTGTGACTGTCGAGATTGCCAGTGGGTTCATCGGCAAACAGCACATCGGGTTCGGCGGCAAAGGCCCGGGCGATAGCTACTCGTTGCTGCTCGCCGCCGGACAGTTGGCGTGGCGAGTGGCTAAGGCGCTGGCCGAGGCCGACTCGCTGCAGCAACTCGGTGGCTCGCTCTCGGGCGTCACGGCGGCCATCCAGTTCCAGGGGCAGCATGACGTTTTCCAGAGCATTGAGGCTGTCGAGCAGTTGAAAGGACTGGAAGACGAATCCCACGTGTTCGGCCCTGATCCGCGCCCGCTGGTCCTCATCCAGGCGGCTCAGGGCCTGACCGGCCAGGGTCACTTCACCGCTGCTGGGCAGGTCGAGTCCGGCCAGCAGGCCGAGCAGGGTGGATTTGCCGGAGCCGGAGGCGCCGACGATGGCCAGGCTGTCGCCCTGATTCAGCTCCAGGTCGAGTTCGTGCAGGATGGTCAGTTCACCTTCCGCGCTGGGAACCACTTTGCTAAGGTTCCGCGCAGTGAGAATGCTTGCGCCCATGGAGAATCCGATGCGTGTATGGTTTTTGAGTGCCGGCCTGGCCTTGATGTGCATGGCCCAGAACGCAGCGGCGGGTACGGTCCTGATCGTGGGCGATAGTATCAGTGCGGCTTTCGGCCTGGATACCCGCGATGGTTGGGTGGCCCTGCTGGAGAAGCGGCTCAAGGACCAGGGTTTTAGCGACAAGGTCGTCAACGCCTCGGTCAGCGGCGACACCAGTGCGGGGGGGCAGGCGCGGCTGCCGGCGCTGCTTGCAGCGCATAAGCCGCAAGTGGTGATCCTTGAATTGGGTGGCAACGATGGCTTGCGCGGCCAGCCGCCACAGCAATTGCAACAAAATCTTGCGTCGATGATCGACAGTGCCCAGGCCGATGGGGCCAAGGTCCTGCTGTTGGGCATGCAGTTGCCGCCCAATTACGGTGTGCGCTACACCCGGGCGTTCGCCCAGGTCTATAGCCAGTTGGCCAGCGACAAGCAGGTGGCCCTGGTGCCGTTTTTTCTCGAAGGGGTCGGCGGTCATCCCGAACTGATGCAGGCGGACGGTTTGCACCCCGCGGCAGCGGCCCAGGGCAAGTTGCTGGAAAATGTCTGGCCGACGCTAAAACCGCTGCTTTGACGCTTTTCTAGTGGCAGTGTTTCGGCTAATGTGGCGCCCCCGATTTGGAGCCCCCGATGCCGCGTCCCGCCTGGTCCCTGTTTGCCTATCAACTGATCGAGCCTGATGAGCAGCTTGACCTGTTCGCCTGTCAGGAAGTTCGGGTGCATCTGGTGACTCGGCAGTTGGAATTGGGTGGTTCGGCCGACCGGACCTTGTGCGGCACCTTGCTGCCTGCGCAGCCACGCTGGTCGAGCGTGGATCGGACGATTTTCCAGGACCAGCGACTCTGCCCTCTGTGTCGGGCGATCCTGGAGTCACAAAAGCGCGGGACGCCACCGATCTGGCCTGAGCTGCGCTTCGAGCTGTAGGCGGTCGATCGCCGACCGTTGCGACAGGGATTTCATGTGTCTGTGCTTGTCTCCCCGCTTGGCTCCCGTAGCCTCGGGGCGGGGGTGTACAATCGCGTTTCTATCACTCGTTGTTCATGCGAAGGATTATCCGGATGTTGCCGCGCCTCCCTGCCGTCACCCGCTGCCTGACACTTGCCGCATTGTGTGTGGCCGGTCCCGTTGCAGCATTGGAATTGCCTCTACCGCCGCCCGGTGAAGATATCGTCGGCCAGGTGCAGGTAATCAAGGCCAAGTACGAAGACACCTTTGCAGATCTGGGTACCGCCTACGACCTGGGCTACCTGGAAATGGTCGCAGCCAACCCGGGGGTCGATCCCTGGTTGCCGGGAGCCGGCACCGAGGTGGTCCTGCCGACTCGCTTTGTCCTGCCTCCCGGGCCTCGTGAAGGCATCGTGATCAACCTGGCGGAGTATCGCCTGTACTACTTTCCCAAAGGGCGGAATGTGGTTTACACCTTCCCCTTGGGCATTGGGCGTGAGGGCTGGGGGTCGCCGATCGCGCACACCAGCATCACCGCGAAGACTCCGAATCCGACCTGGACGCCACCGGCGTCGATCCGGGCAGAACACGCTGCCGACGGTGACCCGTTGCCAAGCGTCGTACCTGCCGGGCCGGACAACCCCTTGGGACCATTCAAGTTCACCTTGGGCACCCCCGGCTACCTGATTCACGGTTCCAACAAGAAGTTTGGCATTGGCATGCGCACCAGCCATGGCTGTTTCCGCATGCTCAACAACAACGTGCTGGAGATGGCTGGCATGGTTCCGGTCGGAACTTCGGTGCGCATCATCAACGAGCCGTACAAGTTCGGCGTCAGTGGCGGAAAAGTCTATCTGGAAGCGCACACGCCATTGGATGACAAGGGCAATCCTTCAGTGGTCGATAAACACACTGCGGTGATCAATGCCTTGCTCAAGCGCGAAGATCTTGCCAATAACCTGCGTATGAACTGGGACGTGGTGCGTGATGTAGTGGCCGCCGAAGACGGGCTGCCAGTGGAGATCGCGGTACCGACGACCGCAGCGCCTGCGGCATCGACGTCCAACCTGTCCTACGATCTGCAGCAGTAAGCGCTGTAATAGAAACCCGCCGATGTCGACTGGCAGCGGCGGGTTTTTTATTGCCGGTGAAAAACTCCGGGCAATAAAAAAGCCGATCCAAAAAATGGATCGGCTTGTTAACAATCCCGAGGGACTATTACTTGCGGCTAGCTTTTTCCAGCATACGCAGAGCGCGCTCGTTAGCTTCGTCAGCAGTCTGTTGTGCTTTTTGAGCAGCAGCCAGAGCTTCATCAGCTTTACGGTAGGCTTCGTCTGCACGAGCCTGAGCACGAGCGGCTGCATCTTCAGTAGCAGTCAGACGAGCTTCGGTTTCTTTGGATACGCTGCTGCAACCGGTAGCCAGAACTGCGGCCAGAGCCAGAGCAGAGAATTTCAGAACGTTGTTCATCGTGTTCCCCTTCAAGGACTTTCTATTAGTAGCTATCCCCCCAGAGTGGGGAAATAACCGGCGTACATACTACCCATTACTTGTAGTAAGTAAACTGACGTAGCGCAAGAAGCAAAAAAAATTCTAGGTGGTGATTCTTTTTCGAGCAACTTTTTGGGCGGTTGTATAAAAAATATTCAATCGCAAGGCTCTGCCAGAGGGTGCTGCTCGTTTGCCAGCATTGCTCACGGACTTTTCCGATCGCTGTTTCGGAGTCTAGGCTAAAGTCGTTCTATATTGCGTGACCGACACTTTTCTTCAGATTCCGCGCAGCCTTGGCCTATCTTTATCCATCTCGCCGGTGACTTTAAGAAGCGCTGTTCGTCTTAAGTTCCAGCATCCGGCGATGTATAGCCTCAACCCATCCATGCGCTGAACCGGGCAGTGGTTCCTGTAAGGCCCGATTGGGGTATTTGCGCTGATCTGTGACGAGTGTGGCTTGAGCATTTGCGCCAAGGGCGCCTACTATTTTGTAACGTGCTCGCGATGCAAGAGCGGTAGCTTCTACTCGGCGTCCGACTGGCACGAGGTGGCGTAAGTTGTTCCTTCGCCGGAAAAACATCGGTAAGGTAGGGGTCAGCATTCCAGACCCGCAAGGAGTAGTGATGAGCGAGGCGTTGTCCATCCACCATGACCAGGCTGGTCATCAGTTCGAGACCAATGTGGACGGTCATCGTGCCTACCTGACCTATATGGACCTGGGTAAGCAAACCCTGGATATCTACCGCACCTTCGTGCCCAATGCGTTGCGTGGGCGCGGTATTGCCGCGGCGCTGACCGAGCAGGCACTGGAGTACGCCGAACGTATGGGCTACACAGTGATTCCTTCCTGCTCCTATGTAGAGCGCTATATGGAACGCCATCAGCGTCACGCCGCGAAGCTCTGATCGGGGCGACCATGAAAAACGCCGGGCTTGGCCCGCGTTTTTGTGTCTGGCGAAGGGGATCAGCTGCGATCGCGTTTCGGCAGTACATCCTTGAGCTTGGCGTGCATGCTGCGCAGGGTTTTCTCGGTGCTTTCCCAATCGATGCAGGCATCGGTAATCGACACCCCGTACTGCAGGTCCGACAAGTTTTTTGGAATTGCCTGGCAACCCCAGTTCAGATGACTTTCCACCATCAGGCCGATGATCGACTGATTGCCTTCGAGGATCTGGTTGGCGACGTTCTCCATGACCAGTGGTTGCAGTGCCGGATCCTTGTTGGAGTTGGCGTGGCTGCAATCGATCATGATGTTCGGCTTGATCTTGGCCTTGCTCAGGGCCTGTTCGCAGACCGCGACACTGACGGAGTCATAATTGGGCTTGCCATTGCCGCCACGCAGTACTACGTGGCCGTAGGCGTTGCCTTTGGTGGTGACGATCGACACGCCGCCCTGTGGGTTAATCCCCAGGAAGCGGTGGGGACTGGAAACCGATTGCAGGGCGTTGATCGCTACCGTCAGGCCGCCGTCGGTGCCGTTCTTGAAGCCCACGGCAGAGGACAGGCCGGAAGCCATCTCGCGGTGGGTCTGGGATTCCGTGGTGCGGGCACCGATGGCCGACCAACTGATCAGGTCCTGCAGGTATTGCGGGGAGATGGGGTCCAGAGCTTCAGTGGCAGTGGGCAGACCCATTTCCGCGAGGTCCAGCAGCAACTGGCGACCAATATGCAGACCGTCCTGAATCTTGAACGAGTCGTCCAGGTACGGGTCGTTGATCAGGCCTTTCCAGCCAACAGTGGTCCGCGGTTTCTCGAAGTAAACGCGCATCACCAGATACAGGGTGTCGGAAACTTCCGCCGCCAGGGCCTTGAGTCGCTCGGCGTACTCGTGGGCTGCCTTGATGTCGTGGATCGAGCAGGGCCCGATGACGATGAACAACCGATGGTCAGTGCCGTCGAGGATGTTGCGGATCACTTCGCGACCCTTGGTCACGGTGCGCAAGGCGGTGTCGCTCAGCGGGATGTCTCGTTTGAGTTGATCAGGGGTGATCAGGGTCTCGTTGGAGGCGACGTTTAGGTCGTTGATCGGTAAATCAGCCATCGTGTTACTCGTCAGGTCACGGGTGCCGGCCGCCAGCGATCCCCGCGCGGCGGAGCACAGCGGATTTGAGCGCGTCGGGGAGCGGAACCTTAGCGCGTTAGCCGGTGACTCTACAATGGGCAAGGGGCGGTTTTATTGGGCTAAGGCTGCACAAAAGCCTGGTGTACACGGTCTTGCGAATAGTCTTCTGCATGCCGTTCGACCCAATCCAGAGCCAGGGCTTCGATGCATTGCTGTTCGCTTAGCGGTTCATGCAGGCGGCAGTAGCGGGCGATCTGGCACACCTGCTCGCCCATGCGAGCGCTGAACAGGGTTTGTTCATCGACGAAGGCGATACCCACCAGATAGCCGCGCTTGCGTTTCAGGCACCAGGCAACATAACCGTTGTAGCGTGCGTTTTCCCCCAGCGAGGGCATGTGCACTTCCAGCGCGGTGCCGTGGCGCCAGGCGCGGTGGTAATTGCACGCCATGCCACCGAGGCTGATAGTGTGCAACCGCTGGCGCGAAATGCAGGCGTACTTGCGCAGGGTCAGTTCAACCGGAACATCATCAGGATGAGGCAGAAAACGTCCCATGACCGCAGACTCCGAGTGTCGTCCATTTGACATTATTTCCCCCAGTATAGTGATCGAATTGGAACTGACCGACTTCGACATCGACCAGCAATTACTGAGCCTGGATGGCGTTTCCCTGGTGGTTTTCACCTCCCCCGGTTGCTCCGGTTGTCGCTGGGCACGATCACAGCTGCCCGGGATGGGACTGCCGGTCGCGCGCCTGTGCTGGGTCGATGCGGGCGACAACGGTGGGGCAGTGGAGCGCTATCAGGTGTTTCACCTGCCGGCGCTGTTCGTGGTGCGCGACGGTGAGTTTTATGGATCCTTAGAATCGCGGCTGACGCCCAATGCGCTCATTGCGGGCCTGCGTCAGGCGCTCAATCGAATGCCAGAGGAGTTGCCTTGATGGGTGCAGACCGTAAGCCGCGTATAGGCATTATCGGAACCGGAGCGATCGGAGGTTTTTACGGGGTGATGCTGGCGCGGGCCGGTTTCGACGTGCATTTTCTGCTGCGCAGCGAGTTCTCCGCGGTGGTGGAGCAGGGACTGCGGGTCAATAGCGCCCAGCATGGGGTGTTGAGCCTGAAGCCGGTGCAGGCATACGCCAGTGCCGAAGAGATGCCACCTTGTGACTGGCTGCTGGTGGGCGCCAAGACCACCAACAATGTCCAGTTGGCGCCGGCGATCATCCAGGCGGCGGCGCCTGGGGCCAAGGTGCTGTTGCTGCAAAACGGGCTGGACGTGGAGGACGCCTTGCGTGCCGAGCTTCCCGACACGCTGCATCTATTAGGCGGCTTGTGCTTTATCTGCGTGCATCGCGCGGGCCCCGGCCAGATCGAACACCAGGCTCTGGGGGCGGTGAACCTGGGTTACCACAGTGGTCCGGCCAGTGCCGATCCGGCCCTGAGCCAGGCGCTGGTCGAGGAGGGGGCGGCGTTGTTTCGTGCTGCCGGGCTCGACTCCCAGGCCATGAACAATCTGCATCAGGCGCGCTGGCAGAAGCTGGTGTGGAATGTGCCGTACAACGGCCTGTCGGTGCTACTCAAGGCCAGCACCACGCCGCTCATGGCCGACCCGGCCAGTCGCGAGCTGATTCAGGACCTGATGCAGGAAGTCTTGCAGGGGGCTGCGGCTTGCGGTCATGTGATCCCTGAGGCTTATGCACAGCAACTGTTCAGGTCCACTGAGTACATGCCCGATTATTGGCCGAGCATGTACCACGATTTCCTGCATCAGCGCCCTCTGGAGTTGGCGGCTATTTATGCTGCACCTTTGGCAGCGGCACGGGCCGCGGGTTGCGAGTTGCCGAAAATCCGGGCGTTGTACCAGAGCCTGTGTTTTATCGACCGGCACCATGTTTGAGCTTATGACCTGAAGGGGGCGCGGTATGGCAAAGGGACTGGATGGCAAACTGGTGGTGGCAATCTCTTCGCGCGCTTTGTTCGACCTGAGTGAAAGCCATAAGGTCTATCTGGCCCAGGGCGTCGAAGCCTATCGGCAATATCAGATCGAGCACGAGGACGAGATTCTTGAGCCAGGCGATGCCTTTCCATTGGTGAAGAAACTCCTGAGCCTGAATGCCAGCCTGGGCCGGGCGCGGGTCGAGGTGGTGCTGGTGTCGCGCAACAGTGCCGACACCGGCCTGCGGGTGTTCAACTCGATTGAACATTACGGCCTGGGTATCTCCCGTGCGGCATTTGTGGGGGGGCGCAGTCCCTATCCCTACCTGGCAGCCTTCGGCAGCGATCTGTTTCTCTCCACTCATGCTGACGATGTCCGCAGCGCACTGGAGGCCGGATTCGCCGCTGCAACGATCCTTTCCGGTGGGGCCCGACGCGCTGCCAATGGCGAACTGCGCATCGCCTTCGATGGCGATGCGGTGCTGTTTTCCGACGACTCGGAACGGGTCTACCAGGCCGCAGGTCTGGAAGCGTTTCAGGCCAGTGAGCGGCAGTCGGCGCGGGAGCCTCTGCCCGGAGGACCTTTCAAGGGGTTTCTGGCGGCGCTGAATCTGCTTCAGGGCGAGTTTGCCGACGATGCCTGCCCGGTCCGCACGGCCCTGGTCACCGCCCGCTCGGCACCGGCCCATGAGCGGGTCATTCGCACCTTGCGCGAGTGGAACATCCGTCTCGACGAGTCCCTGTTCCTCGGCGGCCTGGAGAAAGCGGCCTTTCTCGAAGCCTTCGCCGCCGATGTTTTTTTCGACGACCAGGCCGGTCATTGCGAGTCCGCTCGCGAGGTGGTCGCTACCGGTCATGTGCCTCATGGCATCAGCAACGAAGCCAGGACTTGAGCCCGAAACCTGGTGGTTTTGCCTCCAGCCTCCCACAGTTCCTGGCACTGCTAAGCTGAATCCATCTCCGCCATCTTGGCAGTTGAGGAGGTCATATGATTCGTTCGATGCTGTATGCCACGGACCTCGGTCTGTACGCTCCCTTTGTCATGCAGCATGCCCTGGAGCTGGCTCGAACGTTCAATGCCGACTTACATGTAGTGCACGCTGTGGAGCCCATGGGATTGTTCGCCGAATCGGTGTTGCAGAGCTATCTGGACGAGCAGTCGCTGAACGAGTTTCATCGCCAGGGCCTGAGCACCGTGATGGCCAATATCGAACAGCGGGTACTGGACAGTTTTCGCGAGGAGCTGGGTGAAGGCATGCACGACCTGAGCTTGATCCAGTCGGTGCGGGTGCTTCAGGGGGATCCGTCCCAAGTGATTCTGGAGCAGGCGGGGAAACTCTCGGTGGATTTGCTGATCGTAGGAAGTCACAGCCACGGGGTCGGTGCGCAAACTCCTCTGGGGCGCACCGCATCACGGGTTTTGCAGTTGTCCAAAGTGCCGGTTTACCTGGTGCCGCTGGTCCAGCGTCGACGGCAGGGGGATGCCTGAGGGCGGAATGGAAAAATCTGAATAAAAGTTCTAGATTTATTCTCCTGACCATTAATATAGTTATATACCGTCGCTGATACCCGTGGCGTCTACCTGCTTTGAGGGATTCATATGAAGCTTCAACAATTGCGCTACATCTGGGAAGTGGCGCACCACGACCTCAACGTTTCAGCCACCGCGCAAAGCCTTTACACCTCGCAACCGGGTATCAGCAAGCAGATCCGTCTGCTCGAGGACGAGCTCGGGGTCGAGGTCTTCGCCCGCAGTGGCAAGCATCTGACGCGGGTGACCCCGGCCGGCGAGCGGATCATCACTACCGCTGGCGAGATCTTGCGCAAGGTCGAAAGCATCAAGCAGATCGCCCAGGAGTTCTCCAACGAGAAGAAAGGCACCCTGTCGATTGCCACTACTCACACCCAAGCGCGTTACGCCTTGCCTCCAGTGATCAGCAGCTTCATCAAGCAATACCCGGATGTGGCCCTGCACATGCACCAGGGCTCACCGATGCAGATCGCCGAAATGGCCGCCGACGGCACCGTGGATTTCGCCATCGCTACCGAGGCCCTGGAGTTGTTTGGCGATCTGGTGATGATGCCGTGCTACCGCTGGAACCGTTGCGTGGTGGTGCCGCAGGGCCACCCGCTGACCAAGTTGCCGAAACTGACTCTGGAAACCCTGGCCGAGTACCCGATCGTCACTTACGTGTTCGGTTTCACCGGCCGCTCCAAGCTCGACGAAGCCTTCAGTCATCGCGGCCTGACGCCAAAGGTGGTGTTCACCGCCGCCGACGCCGACGTGATCAAGACCTATGTGCGCCTTGGGCTGGGCGTGGGCATCGTGGCCAAGATGGCCGTCGACACCAAGCTCGACAGCGACCTGGTGGTCCTGGATGCCAGTGAGCTGTTCGAGTCGAGCATCACCAAGATCGGTTTCCGTCGCGGCACCTTCCTGCGCGGTTTCATGTGCGACTTCATCGAGAAGTTCGCTCCGCACCTGACTCGCGAAGTCATGGCCAAGGCGATTGCCTGCCACAACAAGCAGGAACTGGAAGAACTGTTCGACGGCGTCGAACTGCCGGTTCACTGATCCTAGCGGACCTCGGTGACAGTGAAGTGTTGCCGAGTCCCCGCCACCACGATTTCCACCTCATCCTCCTCGAACTTGCCCAACAGGCTTTTGCCCAGCGGGGAGCGCGGGGTGATGACGGTTACCAGCTGTCCGACCACCTGGACTTTCAAGCCCGCTCCATCCGGACCGAGAAACAGCCATTGTTCGCGGCCATTTTCATCCTCAAGTCCCAACAGCGTGCCGACCTGGATCCCTGACTGCGCGTCGTAGGGACGCAGGCCGAGGTTTTGCCAGAGGCTCAATGCCTGGCGGATCTCCTCGACCCGGCGAGCCTGCCCGGCTGCCAGGTAGGACGCCTCAAGTCCCAGCGTGTCGTACTTGTTCTCGGCGATGTTCTCTTCATGGGTGGCGGTTTCGTAGGCGGTTTGTGCGGCCCGTACCGCAACCTCCAGGTCGTCCCGGAGCTGTTGCAGAATCAGTTGGCAGACAGACTGTTTATTCATGATCAATTACAGAATTGCAGGACATTGGCCCGGCTCTTGTCACTGGGCGCGGTCTGGTCCTGCTGCAACCAGAACTGGCATTTGGGGTTGGACAGGTTGCGCGGGTTGCTGCGAGCGTTATCCAGGGATTGCAGTTCTTCGTTCTTGCGCAGGTTTTCCTGATATTGCTCGAACATCCGATTGGGTGGCTCCGGCGCCACTACCGGCGGCTTCGCCAATTGCTGTACGGCTTGCGCCACAGGGGCCAGTTGCTGGCTGAAGAGAAAGTGCGAACCCAGCCAGCAAGTCAGGGCAATCGCCAGAAAACCCAGCCACAAGCCCAGGGCAATGCTGCCGCTGAGCGCCAGGGCATTGAAGCTGATGCGCAAGGGGCGACGAGCGGGCGGGCGATAAGACATGGTTGCCTCCTGGCGGGCGGTAGTGGGCGAGGGCTGATTGTCGCACGAAGATTAATCGAGGTTGGCTCTTCTGCGCAGGAGCATTTATGCGGACAATCGGCGCCTTTGCCAATCGGGGACTGGAATGAAAGCCTCCTGGGACATTTTTTGCAGCGTCGTCGACAACTACGGCGACATCGGCGTGACCTGGCGTCTGGCCCGGCAGTTGGTGGCCGAGCATCAATGCGCGGTGCGCTTGTGGGTCGATGATCTGCGGGCCTTTGAAAGGATTTGCCCGGAAATTGACACCCAGCGGCAGCGCCAGGAACAGGATGGGGTCGAGGTGCGGCACTGGTCGGCCCAGTGGCACGCTGAGGCGGCCGCGGATGTGGTGATTGCCGCGTTCGCCTGCCAGTTGCCCCACGCCTATATGGAGGCCATGGCCGACCGCGAGCGGGCGCCGCTGTGGCTGAACCTGGATTACCTGAGTGCAGAAAACTGGGTCAGTGGCTGCCACGGCCTGCCGTCAGTGAAGTTTCGTGGCGTACAGAAGTACTTTTTCTTCCCCGGATTCCAGCCTGGTACGGGCGGTTTGCTGCGCGAAGCCGGGTTGCTTGAGCGCCGCCGGCATTTTCAGGCCGATCGCCAGGCCCAGCAGGAGTTTCTGCAGGGCCTGGGAGTGACTCCCGCCGCCGATAGCCGCTTGATGTCGCTGTTTGCCTACGAAAACGCCGGCCTTGGCAGTTGGCTGGAAGCGTTGGCCGCCGATGCGCGACCGACTCATTTGCTGGTGCCTGAAGGACGTATTCTGGGCGACGTGCAGCGCTGGCTGGGAGTGGAACCTCTGACGGTCGGCAGTCTGCAGGTACGTCAGTCGCTGACGGTCCAGGTCTTGCCCTTTGTGCGCCAGGAAGATTACGACCGTTTGCTGTGGTGCTGCGCCTTCAACGCGGTGCGCGGGGAGGATTCCTTCGTGCGCGCACAATGGGCCGGGCGGCCGATGCTCTGGCATATCTATCGCCAGGACGAAGATATTCACCTGGACAAGCTCGAGGCCTTTCTTGCCCTGTACACCCGGGCACTTTCCCCGGGCGCCAAGGCGGCGGTACTGGCCCTGTGGCAGGCCTGGAATACCGAGGCCGCGATGGCCGAACCCTGGAAAAACCTGCTGCAACACTGGCCGGAAGTCGCCGCACATGCCGAGCAATGGTGTCTGGAACAAGGCTTGCAGGCCGATCTTGCTGCGGCGCTGGTGCAGTTTTACCTAAATTGGATATGATACGCGGCCTAGATTTTTGTAAATCCCATCCAAATTCGGATATTCGCAATGAAAACTGGTAAAGAACTCAAACCCGGTACCGTGATCCGTATCGACAACGATCCTTGGCTGGTTCAGAAAGCTGAATTCACCAAGTCCGGTCGTAACAGCGCGATCATGAAGACCAAGCTGAAGAACCTGCTGACCGGTTACAAGACCGAAACCGTTTACGGTGCGGACGACAAGCTGGACGACGTGATCCTGGATCGCAAAGAAGCGACCCTGTCGTTCATCAGCGGTGACACCTACACGTTCATGGACACCACCGACTACACCATGTACGAGCTGAACGCCGAAGACATCGAAGCGGTTCTGCCGTTCATCGAAGAAGGCATGACCGACGTTTGCGAAGCCGTGTTCTTCGAAGACCGTCTGGTTTCCGTTGACCTGCCGACCACCATCGTGCGTCAGGTTGACTACACCGAAGGTTCCGCTCGCGGCGACACTTCGGGCAAGGTGATGAAGCCTGCCAAACTGAAAAACGGTACCGAGCTGAGCGTTGCGGACTTCATCGAGATCGGCGACATGATCGAGATCGATACCCGCGAAGGCGGTTCCTACAAGGGCCGCGCCAAGGTTTGATCCTGGCTCGACCTTGTACATGAAAAAGCCCGACTTCGAGTCGGGCTTTTTTATGCCTGGCGTTTGCCGTTCAGACGCTAACGTGCAAGCGCACATCGACGTTGCCGCGGGTGGCGTTGGAGTAGGGGCAGACCTGATGCGCCGCGTCCACCAGGCTTTGCGCTTCATCCTGGGCCAGGCCGGGCAGGTTTACATGCAGATCGATATCCAGGCCAAAGCCGCCAGGGATCTGACCGATGCCGACGTGGGCGGTGATCGACGCGTCGTCCGGAATCTTGCGCTTGCTCTGGCTGGCCACGAACTTCAGTGCGCCGATGAAGCAGGCGGAATAGCCGGCGGCGAACAGCTGTTCCGGGTTGGTGGCCTGCCCACCGGCACCGCCCAGCTCCTTGGGAGTGGCCAGTTTGACGTCGAGGATATTGTCACTGGAGACGGCGCGACCATCACGGCCACCCGTGGCGGTTGCAACAGCGGTGTAGAGAGTTTGCATGGCGAGAGCCTCGCATCGATTGTTTTTGCGCTAATAGTTTGCGCGCCAAGTAAGTGCGAAACAAATGTACTGCGCTAATATTTAGTGCGCAAGATAATTTTTCAGAGAACACCGCAAAAAGCCCATCAATTCGCGCCAAGCAGTTGATTTTAAAAAAGATATATTTTCATTGCGAAAACCAGCTCCCGCCGCTGAGAGCTGGTTGATCGATGCCGCCTCAAAGGCTGTCTTGCAAATGCCCCCGCAGTACCTGCAACTCCTCCTGCAACCGGCGCAACTGCTCCACCGTGCGGCCGCTGGCGCCGAGGATGCACTGGGGGATTTCCCGGGCCTGATCCTTGAGGGCGCGACCCTGCTCGGTCAGTTGCACAATCACCACCCGCTCATCTTCCCGGCTGCGGGTCCGGCTCAGCAGGCCCTCGGCTTCCAGGCGCTTGAGCAGTGGCGTCAGTGAGCCCGGATCGGTCAGCAACCGCTGGCTGATCTCGCCCACGGTCAGTCCGTCGCGCTCCCAGAGCACCAGCATGGCCAGGTACTGCGGGTAGGTCAGACCCAGTCGCTGCAGCAATGGCTTGTAGACCTTGGTCATCAGCAGCGATGTGGAATGCAGGGCGAAACATACCTGGTTATCCAGCAGCAGCTGTTCGCAAGTGTCCGCGGTAGAGGGTTGGGTGGTCATGAGGCTGGCCTTGATCATTAATGGTCCTGAATCTAGCGGGCGAGTCTTTAATGCGCCAGATAATTTTCCGCCAGGCCTAGCCCATGGCGCTTTGCAGCGCCAGGTCCCAGGGTGGAATCGGGCTGAAACGGCTCTTCAGGTATTCCAGGAGCAAGCGGCTGCGGGCATTGGGATGCTGTTCCATGCGCAAGGCGTAGATGCCGGCGGTTTCCGGCTTGGGCAGGCCGCCGTCGCAGAACAGCGGCACCAGTTCCCCCCGCAGCAGGTATTCGCTCACCAGCCAGGTCGGCAGGTGCGCAATTCCCAGGCCGGCCAGGGCCCCGGAAAGCAGGGCTTCGGCATTGTTGGCACTGAGGCGGATGCGCTGGGGGCGATGGCTCTGCACCTGGCCATCAAGCTCGAAACGCCAGGCAAACAGCGGCGCCAGCCCGTCCCAGTCCAGGCCATCGTGCTGGCTGAGTTCGGCGGGATGGGTCGGGATGCCGCGGTTTTTCAGGTAGGACGGGCTGGCGCAGGCGATGCGCACGATGCTGGCCAGGGACGTGGCGACCATTCGCGTATCCACCCGCTGGCCTGCGCGCAGGACCAGATCGACCTTGCCCAGATGCGAGCCCTGCATGTCGACGAAGCTGTCGATCAGGTGCAACTGCACGTCCAGCCCCGGATAGAGCGCCAGGAAGTCGGCAATGGCCGGTGCCAGATGGCGGCGACCGAAGGCGGCCGGGGCATCGATGCGGATCAGGCCTTCCGGGGCGTGGCTCAAGGACACCGCTTCGGCGCGAGCCAGTTGCAGTTCAGCGACGATGCGCCGGGCCCGTTCGGCGAAGGCCAGGCCCGCCGCAGTAGCGACTACCGCGTGGGTGGTGCGCATGAACAGTGGGGTGCCCACGGCATTTTCCAGGCTGTCGATGCGCCGAGCCACGGCGGAAGGGGTCAGGGGATGACGGCGGGCCGCGGCGGAAAAGCTCCCGGCTTCAAGCACATCGAGAAACAGCCCCAGTTGTTCGGTGAGGATATTGGGATTCATGATCAGGTCGCTTATGCGAAAACGGCACAGCCATTGTGCGTTGCTGTGCGTTTCCGAGCCAGGGCCGACTGCGTAGCATGCAGCTCTCGGGTGAGGAGAGACGCTTTGATCGAGTTAGTGATGTATCTGTTGTTGGGCGCAGCCCTGGGCACGGTGGGCGGTCTGTTCGGGATCGGTGGCGGTTTGATCGCCATTCCGGTGCTGGGGGTCATGTTCGGCCTGGACCAGCAGATTGCCCAGGGCACCGCGCTGGTGATGGTGGTGCCCAATGTGATGCTGGCGCTGTGGCGTTATCACCAGCGCAACCGCATCGAACTGCGCCATGCCCTGCCGCTGGCCCTGATGGGCTTTTGTTTCGCCTGGCTCGGCTCGATCTGGGCGGTGGGCATTGACGCGCAGAAGATGCGTATCGGCTTTGTCGCCTTTCTCCTGCTGCTGTCGGCCTACAACCTGCTGCGCATGTTCATGAGCAGCGCGCCGGCCAGCACGCAGATGCGTTATTCCTGGCCTTGGCTGGGGGTTCTGGGCGCCGCTTCCGGGGCCATGGGCGGTTTGTTCGGCGTGGGCGGAGCGGTAGTGGCCACGCCAGTATTGACCAGCATCTTCGGCACCACCCAGGTGGTGGCGCAGGGGCTGTCCCTGGCCCTGGCGCTGCCGAGCACCGGGGTGACCCTGGTGACCTACGGCTTGCATCATCAGGTGGACTGGATGATCGGCCTGCCGTTGGCGGCCGGCGGTCTGTTGAGCATCAGTTGGGGGGTGAAGGTGGCTCATGCCTTGCCCGAGCGCCTGTTGCGTGGGTTGTTCTGCGGTTTCCTGGTGGTGTGTGCCGTGATGCTGGCCTTCAAAGTTTGAAGCCTTCGACGATGTGCTCTGCCAGGCACTCGGTGATCGGGGAGGGATTGTTGAGGTTGCGTACCAGCATGATGCTGGCTTCCGGCAATTGCGGCAGCCCCTGTGCCTCGCCGAGGATGCGCATGTCCGGGGTGATCAGGCTTTCCAATTGGGCGGTGACCGCCAGCCCGGCGCTGACCACCGCCATGATCGCCGACAGGCTGGAACTGTTGTAGGCAATGCGGTAGTCCAGGCCCGCAGCGTCCAGAGCGTTGCAGGCCCAGAGCCGGCAGAAGCAGTCGCTGTTGAACATTGCCAGGGGCAGAGGTGTTTGCTCGTGGGGATTGAAGCACTGGGCCACGGCCCAGACGAAGCGCTCCTTGCGCAGCAGTTGGCCGATCTCGCTGCCCGGCTCGCGGGTGACGATGGACAGGTCCAGGTCCTGGCGTTGCAACAGCTGTTTGCTTGACTCGCAATGCACCTCGATCTGGATCAGCGGATAGCTTTGGGCAAAGCGCGACAGAATCCCCGGCAGAAAGCGCATCACATAGTCATCCGGGGTGCCGATGCGTACCAGGCCCACCATGTGCGGCTCGCGCAGGGTATTGAACACCTCGCTATGCAGTTTCAGGATGCGTCGGGCGTAGCCCAGCAGCACCTGGCCCTCGGCGGTGAGCTTGACCTGGCGCCCGTCGCGCTGGAACAGCTGGCGCTGCAGCACGTCTTCCTCCAGGCGCTTCATCTGCATGCTCACCGCGGATTGAGTGCGATTGACCCGCTCGCCGGCCCGGGTAAAACCGCCTTCATCGGCGATGGCGACGAAGGTGCGCAGAACTTCGGTATCGATGCTGGGGAACTGGGACATTGCATCAAATCCTGAGATGTATGGCATAAGAAACATTCGTTGGATTGATCTTAAGCCCCGGCAGACACTGTCGTCATCCCCACTGGAGGGCAAGATGATGAAAGGTCAAAAGGGTTATGTGCTGGTCCACAAGCTGTCATTTCAGGCGCTGGCCTTCAGCGGCCTGTGGCGTCGGGTCATGCGCTGGTATGAGCTTGGGCGCGAGCGCCGGATGCTGGCCGGGCTGAGCGATGAGGCGTTGAAGGACCTGGGGCTCACGCGGGTCGATGTCGAGCATGAGCGGGTCCGCCCGTTCTGGGACGACCCAATGCATAAATAGCGGCAAGGGTGCTACACAAGCCGGTTCCCGGTGCGCTAGCGTGCGGGCAGACAAGGAGACTCCCCCATGCCCGCAGAATGTTCTTTTTCACTCAAGCAAGCTCGCCGATTAGCCCTGGCCGCCCAGGGGTTCGGCGGGCGCCGGCCGCCGGCAACGATCAAGGCCGCGGGGCTCAATCGACAGATCGAGCGCCTGGGCCTGCTGCAGATCGATTCGGTCAATGCCCTGGTGCGGGCGCATTACCTGCCGCTGTTCTCCCGCCTGGGCAGTTATCCACAGGCGCTGCTCGACCAGGCCGCCTGGAGTCAGGGGCGGCAACGCACCTTGTTCGAATACTGGGGGCATGAGGCGTCGTTGCTGCCCATGTCCATGTACCCGTTGCTGCGCTGGCGGATGCAGCGGGCGCGGCAAGGGCAGGGCATCTATTCGCAGCTGGCGCGTTTTGGCCAGGAGCGCCTGGTCACGGTCCGTCGGGTTCTGGCGGCGGTCCAAGAGCAGGGCGCGCTGGGTGCCGGCAGCCTTTCCACCCGCGAGGAGCGCGCCGGGCCCTGGTGGGATTGGAGCGATGAAAAGCACGCCCTGGAATGGTTGTTCGCCGCCGGTGAAGTGACGGTGGCCGGGCGTCGTGGCTTCGAGCGGCTCTACGATTTGCCGGAGCGGGTGCTGCCGGCGGCCATTCTCCAGCAGTCGCCGCTGGACGAAGCCCAGGCCCAGCGCGGCTTGCTGGTGCACGCGGCCAGGGCCCTGGGCGTGGCCACGGAGAAGGACCTGCGAGACTACTTTCGCCTGGATCCCGGCGACAGCCGTGCGCGGCTGGCGGAGTTGCTGGAGTCCGGCGAGTTGTTGAGCTGCGAAGTGCAGGGCTGGCGCCAGCCGGCCTACTGTCTGCCGCAGGTCAGGGTGCCGCGTCAGGTCGACGCCAGTGCGTTGCTCTCACCGTTCGATTCGCTGATCTGGGAGCGCAGTCGCACCGAGCGGCTGTTCGACTTCCGCTATCGGCTGGAGATCTACACGCCAAGGCACAAGCGGGTCTATGGCTATTACGTGCTGCCGTTCCTGCACAACGAGCGGATTGTCGCCCGCATCGACCTGCGGGCGGAGCGAGCCCAAGGCTGCCTGGCGGTGCATGCGGTGCATGAGGAGGAGCCAGGCCTGGACGAGGAGGGGGTGGTGGCGTTGGCCGGGCAGCTACGGCAGATGGCCACTTGGCTGGGGCTGGAGCAGATTCAGCTCAATTGCCGACGTGACGGCGCACGCCGTCTGCGTGAGGTCATGGCGTGAAGAGCTTCGCGGGCAAGCCCGCTCCTACGCTGCCCTTGTAGGAGCGGGCTTGCCCGCGAAAGCGCTTCTCAACGCTTGACCTGTTTGAGCGTCTCGGCGATCAGGAAGGCCAGTTCCAGGGACTGGTCGGCGTTCATCCGCGGGTCGCAATGGGTGTGATAGCGGTCCGACAGGCCGTCTTCGGTGATCGGGCGGGCGCCGCCGATGCACTCGGTGACGTTCTGTCCGGTCATCTCGATATGGATGCCGCCGGCATAGCTGCCTTCGGCCTGATGCACCTGGAAGAACTCTTTGACCTCGCTCAGGATCTGCGCGAAATCCCGGGTCTTGTAGCCGCTGCTGGCCTTGATGGTGTTGCCGTGCATCGGGTCCGAGCTCCAGAGCACCTGCTTGCCTTCGCGCTCGACCGCGCGGATCAGCTGTGGCAGGTGGTCGCCGACCTTGTGGGCACCCATGCGCACGATCAGGTTGAGCCGGCCTGGATCGTTGCTCGGGTTGAGGATATCGATCAGGTGGATCAGTTCCTCGGTGTTCATGCTCGGGCCGACCTTGACCCCGATCGGGTTGTTCACCCCGCGCAGGAACTCGACGTGAGCACCGTCGAGCTGGCGGGTGCGGTCGCCGATCCACAGCATGTGGGCCGAGCAGTCGTAGTAGTCGTTGGTCAGGCTGTCGCGACGGACGAAGGCTTCCTCGTAATTGAGCAGCAGCGCTTCGTGGGCGGTGAAGAAGCTGGTTTCGCGCAGTTGCGGCGAGCTGTCCATGCCGCAGGCGCGCATGAAGGCCAGGGTTTCATCGATGCGATCCGCCAGCTGGCTGTACTTCGCGGCCAGGGCCGAGTTGGCGATGAAGTCCAGGTTCCACTTGTGCACCTGATGCAGGTCGGCAAACCCGCCCTGGGCAAAGGCCCGCAGCAGGTTCAGGGTGGCGGTGGCCTGGTGATAGGACTGCAGCAGGCGGTCCGGGTCCGGTACCCGGCTTTTCTCATCGAAACCGATGCCGTTGACGATGTCGCCACGATAGGCCGGCAAGGTCACGCCATTGATGGTTTCGTCGTTGGCCGAGCGCGGTTTGGCGAATTGCCCGGCCATGCGTCCGACCTTGACCACCGGGCAGCCGGCGGCAAAGGTCATGACAATCGCCATCTGCAGCAGCACCTTGAAGGTGTCGCGGATTTTCGCCGCGGAGAATTCGGCAAAGCTTTCGGCGCAGTCGCCGCCCTGCAGCAGGAAGGCGCGACCCTGGGTGACTTCGGCGAACTGGCGGCGCAACTCCCGGGCCTCACCGGCAAACACCAGCGGTGGATAACTGGCCAGGGTCTGCTCGACCTGCAGCAGATGTGCGGCGTCGGGGTACTGGGGTTGTTGCTGGATCGGCAGGGCGCGCCAGCTGTCGGGGCTCCAGGGTTGGCTCATCGCGGACTCGAGTGTTTTACGGTGGGAGGGGCATGTTAGCAGCAAATTAGTGCGTGACCTGCTCCTCTCGCTTGGCCGACAATCGCGCCTTTCCCGCTCGCTGCCGAGCGGTTGGTTTCTCGCGCCGGCCCGATTGCGGGCCCCGCGACTAGGAGATGAAATGACTGAGGAGCGCGTCGAGCGTGTGCTCGCCGAGGTTCATGACGAGTTCGGCATGATTCGGGTATTGGAAGTGGCGGACTACCGCTTCCTCGAATTTGGCGACGCCATCGAGCAAAGCTGCGTGTTCACCGCCGACCCCAGTTGGCTGGAGTACGACTACACCCGGGCCATGCTGATCGGTGCCCTGTGTCATGAGGCGCCGGAGAGCGCACTGTTTCTCGGCCTGGGCGCCGGGACCCTGACCCAGGCCTGCCTGAAGTTCCTGCCCCTGGAAGACGTCGAGGCCATCGAACTGCGTCCGGATGTGCCGCGCCTGGCCATCGAGTACCTGGGGCTGGACGACGATCCGCGTCTATATATAAGAATCGGCGATGCCCTGGAGCTGCTGGACAGCGCCGAATCCGCCGATCTGATCTTCGTCGACCTGTACACCGATGTCGGCCCCGGCGTCGGCCATCTGGCCTGGGGGTTTCTGGAAAACTGCCAGAAGCGCCTCAATCCCGGGGGCTGGCTGGTGATCAACCAATGGGCCACCGATGATGGCAAGCCCTTGGGCGCCGCGCTGTTGCGCGGGCTCTATCACCGGCATTACTGGGAGCTGCCGGTGAAGGAAGGCAACGTGATTTTGATCGTGCCCTCCGATCTTGATCAGACGCTCGATCTGCCAGCTCTGAATGCCCGGGCCGAAGCCCTGGCCCCGCGCCTGGGTTACTCCCTGCAGCCGCTGATCAAGGCCATTCGCCCCGCCACTTAAACCCCTGCCAGGCCACGGCTGGCCGGCGAAGACAATCCGCCGGCCAGCCGGTTCAACAGCCCTTGAACACCCCGGGGCGTTTCTCGATCATCGCTCGCACCCCTTCCTTGGCGTCCTCGCTGTTCATCAGCTTGTGCACCAGCGGCGGCAGGCCCTGAGCGGCCAGTGTTTCGCCCTCAAGCCGGGCCTGACGCGCCGACATCAGCGTCGCCTGCACGCCCAGCGGTGCTTGCCGGGCGATGCGTTCGGCCAGTTCCACGGCCCGGGGCAGCAGGTCTTCGCTGGCCATCACCTCCTGCACCAGTCCCAGGCGCAGCGCTTCATGGGCGTCGAACTCATCGCCGGTGAGCAACCAGCGCATGGCATTGCCCCAGCCGGCCAGTTGGTGCAGGCGCAGGGTCGCGCCGCCGAAGGGAAATATTCCGCGTTGCACCTCCATCTGGGCAAAGCGCGTATTGCTGGCACACAGATTGATGTCCGCCGCCAGCATCAGCTCGATACCGATGGTCAGGCAGTAGCCCTGCACGGCGACGATCACCGGCTTGCTCACCCGCGGTCCGGCGAACACGCCCCAAGGGTCGCAGCCGCCGGGTGGTGCCTGCCAGCCCTGGGCCAGGGCGGCACCGACATTGGCCAGGTCCAATCCCGCGGTGAAGTGCTCGCCGTGGCCGAACACCACGGCGATCCGCGCCTGGCTGCTGGCTTCGAACTCGCCGTAGGCCAGGCTCAGCTGGTTGAGCAGCTCCAGGTCGAAGGCATTGCGCTTGGCGACCCGGTCCAGGCCGATCAGGAATAGGTGACCGCGCAGTTCGCGGCTGACACGGCTGGCACTGGGCTGATTCATGGACGCGATCCTCAAGGGGTTAGAGGGAATGGGCGAGACGGCTTTCAAGCACCAGGGTGAATCGTTTTAGCGGTGACGACCAACAGCGGCGGGCCCAAGCAAAATAGCGCGCCCTTCGAGTCTGCGCAAAGCCCGTGACCATCGGGCGTTGAGCGGATTTTTCCGATAAAAAAAACTCCCTTTTTTTAGTAATTCCGGTATAGTGCGCGCCGGCCTTTAGCCGGGCCACGTTTAGGTAATGCAATTCCCCGAAGTCAGCTTCGGCTGCTTGTCCGCTGCGCGGACTATCCTTGACGATCCATTCATCCAATCGTTTTCGCAAATCCCCGCCGACAAAGCTGCCAGGGTGACTCTTGAGTCTTACACGGCATGCGCAGCTTTGGAGCATGGGTCTTTGCGGATGCACTTAGAGGCAGACCCATGACCCAGGAAATCGGCGGCTTCGCCGCTCTTGAACTTCATCCCAATATTGTTGCTGCAGTAGTCGCTACCGGCTATGAAGAGCCTTCGGCTATTCAGCAGCAGTCGATCCCGATCATCCTTGCCGGGCACGATATGATTGGCCAGGCGCAAACCGGTACCGGTAAAACCGCTGCCTTTGCCCTGCCTATCCTGCACCGCATTGATCCGTCCAAGCGCGAGCCGCAAGCTCTGATCCTGGCCCCAACCCGTGAGTTGGCGCTGCAAGTTGCAACCGCTTTCGAAACCTACGCCAAGCAGATGCCGGGCGTGACTGTTGTGGCCGTCTACGGCGGTGCGCCGATGGGCCCACAATTGAAAGCAATCCGGAATGGCGCACAGATCGTTGTCGCCACACCGGGCCGTCTGTGCGACCACCTGCGTCGCGACGAAAAAGTGTTGGCCACCGTGAACCACCTGGTTCTCGACGAAGCCGACGAAATGCTCAAGCTGGGCTTCATGGATGACCTGGAAGTCATCTTCAAGGCCATGCCTGAGTCCCGCCAGACCGTACTGTTTTCGGCCACCCTGCCGCAGTCGATCCGGGCCATTGCCGAGCGTCACCTGAAAGACCCGAAACACGTCAAGATCCAGAGCAAGACCCAGACCGTTACCGCGATCGAGCAGGCTCACCTGCTGGTTCACGCTGACCAGAAGACCTCTGCCGTTCTGAGCCTGCTGGAAGTTGAAGATTTCGACGCCCTGATCATGTTCGTGCGTACCAAGCAAGCGACCCTGGACCTGGCCAGTGCCCTGGAAGCCAAAGGCTACAAGGCCGCTGCGCTGAACGGTGACATTGCCCAGAACCAGCGTGAGCGCGTGATCGACTCCCTCAAGGATGGTCGTCTGGACATCGTTGTGGCCACCGACGTCGCCGCTCGCGGTCTGGACGTACCGCGCATCACCCACGTATTCAACGTGGACATGCCGTACGACCCGGAATCCTACGTGCACCGTATCGGCCGTACCGGCCGTGCCGGTCGCGAAGGTCGCGCACTGTTGCTGGTGACTCCGCGTGAGCGCCGCATGCTGCAAGTGATCGAGCGTGTGACCGGTCAGAAGGTTGCCGAAGTTCGCCTGCCAGACGCCCAGGCCGTTCTTGATGCCCGCATCAAGAAGCTGACCAACAGCCTGTCGCCGCTGGTGGCCGATGCCGAAGCGACCCACGGCGAGCTGCTGGATCGTCTGACCGCCGACATCGGTTGCAGCCCGCGTGCTCTGGCCGCGGCCCTGCTGCGCAAGGCCACCAACGGTCAGGCGCTGAACCTGGCAGCCATCGAGAAAGAGCGTCCACTGGTGCCCAACAGCGCGCCACGTGGTGATCGTCCTGAGCGTTCCGGCGATCGTCCTGATCGTGGTGACCGTGAGCGTCGCGCGCCAATGCCTCTGGGCGAAGGCCGTGCTCGCTGCCGTACCGCGCTGGGTGCCCGTGACGGTATCGCTGCCAAGAACCTCTTGGGCGCGATCCTCAACGAAGGTGGCCTGGCCCGTGAAGCCATCGGTCGCATCCAGGTGCGTGACAGCTTCAGTCTGGTCGAGCTGCCGGAAGACGGTCTTGACCGTCTGCTGACCAAGCTCAAGGACACTCGCGTAGCTGGCAAGCAGCTGAAACTGCGTCGCTACCGCGAAGATTGATCCGCCCTCGGGCTGATTGATCAGGCATAAAAAATCCCCGACTGGTTCGGGGATTTTTTTTGCCTGGAGTTCGGGCCGGGACTGTTCGCCGGCAAGCCGGCTGCTGCGCGGCGGTGTAGCAGCCTTGGCGCTGAGGCTTCAGCCAAAGCGGTAGATGTCCATGCCCAGCGCGCCCAGGGTGAAGCCCTGGTGGGCCACGCTGAATTCGCCACCGGCACCTCGGGCGAAGTACAGCGGCAGCAGGTGTTCATCGCTGGGATGGCTGCGCACGGCATGCGGTGCCTGCTGCCGGTAATCATGCAGGGCCGCTTCATCATTGGCCGCCAGTTTTTCGATCATCCAGTCACGAAAGGCCTTGGCCCAGGGTTCGACGCTTTCCGGACCGGCGTGCCAGTCCAGTTCCCGCAGGTTGTGGGTGATGCTGCCGGAGCCGATCAGCAACACGCCCTGTTGCCGCAGGCCTGCCAGGGCGTGGCCGATACGGGTCTGCAGGGCCGGGCCCAGGCGACTGGGCAGCGATAGCTGGATCACCGGGATGTCCGCTTGCGGGTACATCAGCGACAGCGGCACCCAGGCGCCGTGGTCGAAGGGGCGCTGGTTGTCCAGCTGCGCCGGCAGGCCGTCGGCCTTGAGCAGCTCCACCACTTGTGCCGCCAGTTCAGGATCGCCGGGAGCCGGGTATTGCACGGCAAACAAGGCGGCGGGGAAGCCGCCGAAGTCATGCCAGGTTTCCGGATGAGGGTGGGCGCTGACCCGCAGATCCTGGCTTTCCCAATGGGCTGAAACCACCAGGATCGCCTTGGGGCGTGGCAGCTGTGCCGCCAGGTTGGCCAGGGCGGGACCACTGGCACCGGGTTCCAGGGCCAGCATGGGAGAACCATGGGAGATAAACAGGCTGGGGAGCATGAGGAAGGTCCTGAAGGTTAAGATGCGCCATCTTCAATCAGATCATTGATCTAAATCTAATATAAGTTTTAGCGCTTTTTGATCGAATTTTAAGGACTTCTCATGCAAGCGGACTTTTGGCACAAGCGTTGGGAGCGGGATCAGATCGGCTTTCACCTGGCAGAGGTCAACCCCTACCTGCAGCAGTACTGGCCGGCTCTGGGGCTGGCAGCACAAACCCGTGTGCTGGTGCCGTTGTGCGGCAAGAGCCTGGACTTGATCTGGCTGGCCGACCAGGGCTTCGAGGTGCTGGGCATCGAGCTGGCGGAAAAGGCGGTGGAAGATTTCTTCCGTGAGCATCAGTTGCAGCCGCAGATCCGCCAGCACGGAGAGTTCAAGGTCTATGCCCAGGGTCCGATCCAGCTCTGGTGCGGCGATTTCTTTGCCCTGACTGCCGAGGACACGGCTGGTTGCACAGCCCTGTACGACCGTGCGGCCATGATCGCCTTGCCCCCGCCGATGCGGCAGCGTTACACCGCCCACCTCAATGGCCTGTTGCCGGAGGGCAGCCAGGGGCTGCTGATAACCATGGACTACGCCCAGGAGCAACTGGACGGGCCGCCATTCGCGGTGCTCGACGATGAAGTTCACCAGCGCCTGGGGGAGGTCTGGCAGCTGCAGGTCGAAACGGAGCGCGACATTCTGGGAGAGAGCTGGAAGTTTCTCCAGAGTGGCGTGACCCGGCTGGTGGAGCGGGTCTATCGCCTGAACAAGCAAGGTGTCCGTGAATAGGCTTTATTGGCGGCCATGCAAAAGGGCGACTCGCGTCGCCCTTTTGGGTATGGCCTTGCAGTGGATCAGCCGCGACGACGCAGGGCGTCGATACGCTCTTCCAGCGGCGGGTGGCTCATGAACATGCGAGCCAGGCCCTGTTTGATGCCGCCATTGATGCCGAAGGCGTTCAGGGTGTCGGGCATATGCACCGGCAGGCCCTGTTCCGAACGCAGGCGCTGTAGGGCGCCGATCATGGCGTTGGTGCCGGCCAGGCGGGCACCGGCTTCGTCGGCACGGTATTCACGCTTGCGCGAGAACCACATGACGATGGCGCTGGCCAGGAAGCCCAGGACCAGCTCGGCGAAGATGGTCGCCACGTAGTAGGCAATGCCCTGGCCTTCTTCGTTCTTGAAGATCACCTTGTCGACGAAGTTGCCGATGATCCGCGCGAAGAACATCACGAAGGTGTTCACCACGCCCTGGATCAGCGCCAGGGTCACCATGTCGCCGTTGGCAACGTGACCGATCTCGTGGGCCAGCACGGCTTTCACTTCATCGGGCGAGAAACGCTCCAGCAGGCCCTGGCTGACCGCTACCAGGGCGTCGTTCTTGTTCCAGCCGGTAGCGAAGGCGTTGGCCTCGTAGGCCGGGAAAATACCCACTTCGGGCATCTTGATCCCGGCTTCGCGGGACAGTTGCTCAACGGTTTGCAACAACCATTGCTCATGGCGGGTGCGCGGTTGAGTGATGATCTGCGTGCTGGTGCTCATCTTCGCCATCCACTTGGAGATGAACAGCGAGAACAGCGAACCGGCAAAACCAAAGACGGCACAGAAAATCAGCAGCTGATTGAGGTTGAGATCAACCCCATTGGCCGCCATGAACCCGTTGAAGCCGAAAAGGCTCAGGGTGATGCTGGCAATCAGCACGACCGCAAGGTTAGTGGCCAAAAACAGCAGGATTCGCATCATGGTTGTAGAAATCTCCTCAAGCTAAAGATGTAGCGTACTGCGGGGTATATAAGGTGCGGCAACGGCCTATTCAATACGGCTTCTATTTCAAACTGTGTCGTCTAGCCCCAGTGTTAGGCGCTTGCATTGACGCGGCGCGAGCGATTGTCGGATGGGGCAATCAACCGGCTGCGGTGCAGGGTTTGTGACCATGGGCCGGGCGGAAAGTGCAAGCTTATAGAAGGGGCGTGGTGCAGGGCAGTGAAGATGTGTTGCTGAATTAATCGCAGTGCGACCGGGTAAGGATCGCACTGCGTGATTCGGATTACTGACGGTAGGACTTGAGGAAACTTCCGATCCGACCAATGGCCTGTTCCAGGTCATCCACCCGCGGCAGGGTGACCACGCGGAAGTGATCCGGCCAAGGCCAGTTGAAGGCGGTGCCCTGGACCACCAGGAGTTTTTCCGAAAGCAGCAGGTCGAGAACGAACTTCTCGTCGTTATGGATCGGGCAGACTTTCGGGTCGATCCGGGGGAAGGCATACAGCGCGCCCATGGGTTTCACGCAGCTGACCCCGGGAATGTCGTTGAGCAGCTCCCAGGTGCGGTTGCGCTGTTCCAGCAGGCGGCCCGGCGGCAGCACCAGGTCGTTGATGCTCTGGTAGCCGCCCAGGGCGGTCTGGATCGCGTGCTGGCTGGGCACGTTGGCGCACAGGCGCATGTTGGCCAGCATGTCGATGCCTTCGATATAGCTCAGGGCATGTTGCTTGGGACCGGAAATCGCCACCCAGCCGGAACGGAAACCGGCCACGCGGTAGGACTTGGACAGGCCGTTGAAGGTCAGGCACAGCAGGTCCGGTGCCAGGGAAGCGGTGCAGATGTGCACGGCGTCGTCGTAGAGGATCTTGTCGTAGATCTCGTCCGAGAACACCACCAGGTTGTGCTGGCGGGCCAGTTCCAGCATGCCCAGCAGCACTTCCTTGGGGTACACGGCGCCGGTGGGGTTGTTCGGGTTGATGATCACCAGGGCCTTGGTGTTCGGGGTGATCTTGGCCTTGATGTCGGCCAGGTCCGGCCACCAGTTGGCCTGCTCGTCGCACAGGTAGTGCACCGGGTTGCCGCCGGCGAGGCTCACCGCGGCGGTCCACAGCGGATAGTCCGGGGCCGGCACCAGCACTTCGTCGCCGTTGTTGAGCAGGGCCTGCATGGCCATCACGATCAGCTCGGAAACACCGTTGCCCAGGTAGATGTCTTCAATGCCGATGCCTTCCACCTGCTTTTGCTGGTAGTACTGCATCACCGCCTTGCGCGCACTGAACAGGCCCTTGGAATCGCTGTAGCCCTGGGCGGTGGGCAGGTTGCGGATCACGTCCTGGAGAATCTCGTCCGGCGCTTCGAAACCAAAGGGCGCCGGGTTGCCGATGTTCAGCTTGAGGATGCGATGGCCTTCCTCTTCCAGACGCTTGGCGTGCTTGAGCACTGGGCCGCGAATGTCATAACAGACGTTGGCGAGCTTGTTCGATTTGCTGACCTGCATGGCGATGTGTTCCCGAAAATGAACGATCCAGGCGGAGGATGAACTACCGTACTGGGAATCCTGCCGTGTCACACCGGCCTGTAGCCCGCACCGGCTGCGGCAAAATCCGTTTGAATGGGTGTAACGCGGCTGCCAGACTGGCGTCTGACGAGGCGCAATCATACGTGCCGCCCGATCCGTGGAAAAGACACAGATCGGGCTTTTTCCGTTGCAGAGGAAGGACCATGGAAAAGCTGGAAAAAACCCTGGAAGAGTGGCGGGCGATGCTCGATCCGGAGCAGTACAACGTCTGCCGGCTCAAAGGCACCGAACGCCCGTTCTCGGGCAAGTACAACGCCACCAAGACCGATGGCGTCTATCACTGCATCTGCTGCAACGAGCCGCTGTTCGACTCCCGGGCCAAATTCGACTCCGGTTGCGGCTGGCCCAGTTTCTACGAGCCGATCGCCGACAGCGCCATGGTCGAGATCCGGGACATGAGCCACGGCATGATCCGCACCGAAGTGGTCTGTGCCAAGTGCGATGCCCACCTGGGCCACGTCTTTCCGGACGGTCCGCCACCCACCGGCCTGCGTTACTGCATCAACTCGGTGTGCCTGGATCTCTCGCCGCGCTAGGGCACAAGGCGACTCTTGGGTCGCCTTTTTATCAATTAAATTGCACACAATTTAATTGGGCGCTATTTTTACCGACTCTTATCCTGAGTGGAATTGCTGCCATGACCGACTCGCTGCTGACTATTCCCTGCACCACCATCAAGGGCGAACACAAGACCCTGGCGGACTTCGCCGGCAAGGCCGTGCTGGTGGTCAACACCGCCAGCAAATGTGGCTTCACCCCTCAGTACAAGGGGCTTGAGCAGTTGTGGCAGACCTACAAGGACCAGGGCCTGGTGGTGCTGGGTTTTCCCTGCAACCAGTTCGGTAAGCAGGAGCCGGGTGACGAAGGGGCGATTTCCGAGTTCTGCGAGCTGAACTATGGCGTCAGCTTCCCGCTGTTCAAGAAGATCGACGTCAATGGCGCCGCGGCCCACCCGCTGTTCGTCCAGTTGAAGAAGCGCGCGCCCGGTGTCCTCGGTTCCCAGGGCATCAAGTGGAACTTCACCAAGTTCCTGATCGGTCGGGACGGCAAGCTGGTCAAGCGCTTCGCTCCGGCGACCAAGCCCCAGGACCTGACCCGCGAGATCGAAGCCCTGCTCAAATGAACGACCTGCCCGTGGATGCCTCCCTCCAGCTCGACCGCCAGCTGTGCTTCAAGCTGTACGCCGCCTCGCGGGCGGTGGTGCGTGGTTACAAGCCGATGCTCGACCGCCTCGGCCTGACCTACCCGCAGTATCTGGTAATGCTGGTGCTGTGGGAGTGGCAGGCGACGCCTGTGCCGCAGCCGACCGTCAAAGCCCTGGGGGAGCGTCTGTTGCTCGACTCCGGAACCCTGACCCCGCTGCTCAAGCGTTTGCAGCAACTGCAGTTGGTGCAGCGCCAACGTTCCGGGCGCGATGAACGGGAAGTGCACCTGAGCCTGAGCGAAGCCGGACTGGCTCTGCGGGATCAGGTGCCGCCGCTCAAGGCGGCGCTGTTGTGCGACAGCGGCGTCGATCTCGACAACCTTGATCCCTTGCGCGACGGCCTCGATCACCTGCTGCAGCAGATCAGAGCCTTGTCGTAGTCGGCACCCACTGGTCCAGCAGGGCGATCAGTTCCTCGCGGCGAAATGGCTTGGCCAGGTAGTCGCTCATGCCCGCGGCCCGACAGCGTTCACGTTCCTCGGGCATGGCGTTGGCGGTCAGGGCAATGATCGGCAGGTCCGGCCAGCGTCCGCTGCGACGGATCTGCCGGCTGGCCTCGTAACCGTCCATGACCGGCATGTTGCAATCCATCAGCACCAGATCGAAGCGGTTGTGCTCCAGTTGGTTGAGGGCTTCGGCACCGTGGGCGGCCACGGTCACCGCGCAGCCGAGTTTGCTCAGCATGCCCTTGGCCACCAGTTGGTTCACCGGGTTGTCTTCCACCAGCAAAATGTCGGCCCGACGCCGCTGCGTCGGCATGTTCAACTGGGCGTCGTTGAGGGTGATGGTTTCCGCCAGCAATGAACGGCGCAGGGTCTGATACAGGGCATTGCGCGCCAGGGGACGGGCCTGTTGCTGCAGTGGCGCCAGGGCGCTGGCCTCCTCGCTGGGCAGGAAGCTGCCATAGGCGGTCACCAGCAGGATCGGCGCGGTGATGGCCGGGCGCAGGCCAAACAGGCATTCCGGGCAATCGGTGATCAGCAGGTCGGGATTGATCCCGGCCAGCGAGGCCTCGATGTCGTAGCGCCGGTAGTCCAGGCCCCAGGTCGGCAGCAGGGAGTCGAGCAGTTCGGCCAGGCCGCTACCGGCATCGGTAATGCCCACGACCTTTCCGGACAAGGCCGGCGGCGGGGCCGAAGGCGTATGGCAAGGCAGCGGCAGATCGGCGCAGAACTGGCTGCCGAAACCGACTTCCGAACTGATGGTCAGGCGCCCGTGCATGGCTTCGCACAGGTTGTTGGTCAGCGCCAGCCCCAGGCCGGTGCCGCCGTACTGGCGGGTGATGCCGGCGCCCGCTTGGGTATAGGGCTGGAAAATCTTCACCTGGGCTTCCTGGGCGATGCCGATGCCGGTGTCGCAGATCTCGATGCGCACCCCGTCACCCAGCGTGCTCAGGCGTACATCGACCCGGCCGAAGCGAGTGAACTTGAGGGCATTGGACAGCAGGTTGCTGACGATCTGCCGCACCCGCATCGGATCCCCCAGCACCAGGGCTGGAAAGTCCGGAGCGATCAGGCAGGCCAGTTCCACGCTGGCCGCGGCGTTCTGCGACAACAGGTTGGCGGTGTCCTCCACCAGCACCCCGAGATCGAAGGGAATGCGCTCCAGTTCCAGCTGCCCGGCGTCGAACTTGGACATGTCGAGAATATCGTTGAGCAGCTCCACCAGCACCTTGCCGGAGTCGTGGGCGATGGACAGCTGCTGGCGCTGTTCGGGGTTCAAAGGGCTGTCCAGGGCCAGGGCGATCATCCCCAACAGGCCGTTGAGCGGGGTGCGGATCTCGTGGCTCATGTTGGCCAGGAAGGCGGCGCGGGCCTGGGCCATGTCCAGCGCGGTGCGTCGGGCAAGCTCCAGTTCTTCGTTGGACTGGCTGAGCCGGGCGTTGCTGGCCTTGAGCTCGGTGGTACGCGCCGAGACGATGTTTTCCAGTTGCCCGAGGTACTCGGTCAGGCGGTTCTCGGCAATGCGGCGCTGCTGGATTTCCGTGGCCATGATCTCGAACTGCTGGTTGGCGACCTTGACCAGCACCCCGACTTCATCGTTTTCATGGCCCGGGGGGAATTCCAGCGGAGTCTGTTGCGGGCTGCGCGGATCGCGGCTGCTGAGCTCGCGGATCACCCCCACCAGCGGCTTGGTCAGCATCACGTAGAACAAGGCCAGGAGAATCCCGGTGAGGATCAGGCTGCGGGCAAAACCGTTGATCAGGGTGACCTCGGCGCGGCGCAGGAAGCGACTGCCGAAGGCATAGGTGTCCACGTCCAGGTGCAGGGTGCCCAGGGATTCTTCCGGCAGGTGGCTCAGGTACAGGCGGTCCTCGAACTGGCGGTCGGCGCCGAACAGGAAGTCGCTCAGGGCCCGGTAACCGCTCTGTTGCGGCGGGCGCTCGACGTTGGCCAGCAGGGTATTGTTGTTGTCGATCAATTGCGCGCGAATGATCGCCGGGGAGCGCAACAGGCCCAGGGTCAGCTCCTGGGCCAGTTCGGCGTCGATGTTGTAGGCAATGCGCGAGGCCGGGTTGTGGCTGATTTCCAGCAATGACTGGATTTCACGATTGATGGAGGCGTCTTCACTGGCATAATCGATGCCGATTTGCAGCAGACTGAGCGCGGTCCCCAGAATGAACCCCACCAGCACGGTGAGCCGGGCCTGTTTATAGGACAGGCGGTTGGTGAACTTGATATCCATGGGGGGCTGAACCACTTTCGTTTCCCTTCGCTGCGCAAGCATAGCTGATCATCTTTGGTTGCCGGTCGGGTCGGCAGCAGCTGACAAGGCGATAGACCCTTTGATCAGGACGGCGTTTGGTCTGTGTGCCGCATCATTACCTTGAACGTGCCTGAGGAAAAGCCGTGGATGCCCGATTGAATGCATTTCTTGAACGTGCCGACGCCGTGCTGGCCCGGATCGAACCGCTGTTGCCGACCCTGCGCCAGAACATCGACTGGAACCAGTGCCTGGCCGCGCGCTGGCAGCGCGAGGGCCGCAGCGGCTTCCTGCTGCCCCTGGAGGTCAGCCTGGACATGCGCCTGAGCGATCTGATCGGGGTCGACAAGCAGCGCGAGCAACTGGCGCGCAACACCCGGCAATTCCTCGATGGCCTGCCGGCCAACCATGCGCTGCTCTGGGGGTCGCGTGGCACGGGCAAATCCTCCCTGGTGCGCGCCTTGCTGGCCGAACATGCCAAGGGCGGCCTGCGGCTGATCGAGATCGAGCGTGATCACCTGGCGGACCTGCCGCGGGTGGTGGAGCAACTGGTCAAGCTGCCCCAGCGTTTCGTGCTGTTCTGCGATGACCTGTCGTTCGAGGCCGGCGAGGGCGATTACCGGGTGCTCAAGAGTGTGCTCGACGGCTCCCTGGAACAGGCCCCGGAAAACGTATTGCTGTACGCCACGTCGAACCGCCGGCACCTGGTGCCGGAAAAGGAAAGCGACAACGAGAACTGGAAGCGCGTCGACGGCGAGCTGCACCCCAGCGAAGCGGTGGAGGACAAGATCGCCCTGTCGGACCGCTTCGGCCTGTGGCTGTCGTTCTATCCCTTCACTCAGGAACACTTTCTCAATGTGGTGGAACACTGGATCGGCGAGCTGGCGCGCAAGGCCGGCTTGAGCTGGCAGCGCACGGAGGAGCTGGACATTCTGGCGGTACGCTGGGCCACGGGCCGGGGTAACCGCAACGGCCGGTGTGCCTATCAATTTGCCCGCTATTGGGTGGGCTTGCAGTTGTTGGAGCAAAAAGCATGATCGATTTGCAAAGTGCCGGCCAAGGTCTGGATGGCTACGGGCTGCTGTGTGCCCAGCTGGAGTCGCTGTTGGCCGATGAGCGTGACTTCATCGCCAATGCCGCGCAGTTCTCGGCGTTCCTGTTCAGCCAGCTCGACGACCTGAACTGGGCCGGCTTCTACCTCAACCGCAACCAGGAACTGGTGCTGGGTCCGTTCCAGGGCCAGATCGCCTGCGTGCGGATTCCCTTCGGCCGTGGCGTCTGCGGCACTGCCGCGGCCACCCTGCAGACTCAGCGGGTAGAGGATGTGCATGCCTTTGCCGGACACATCGCCTGTGACAGCGCGTCCAACAGCGAGCTGGTGGTGCCCCTGGTCAAGGACGGCCGGCTGATCGGCGTGCTCGACCTGGACAGCCCGAAGCTGGCCCGTTTCAGTCCGGTGGACCAGGCCGGGATCGAGCAACTGGCGGCGATCTTCCTGCGCCTGAGTGACTGCTGACCGCCATCAGGCGGTCAACCCTGCCTTTTTCAACAGCGCGTCCCGATCCACGGCATCGATCTGCTCCGGCACCAGGAAGCGCTCGGCGTAGCGCTGATAGATCTGCTCCTGGAGAAACAGCTCGAACAGCTCGGGATCGATGTGGGCGTCGCGGCACATCATGGCCATGATGTTCAGTGCTTCGCTGAGGGTCTTGCCCTTCTTGTAGGGGCGGTCCGCGGCGGTCAGGGCCTCGAAGATATCGGCGATGGCCATCATCCGCGCCGGCAGGCTCATCTGTTCGCGCCTGAGCTGCTTGGGGTAGCCGCTGCCGTCCATCTTCTCGTGATGGCCGCCGGCGATCTCCGCCACGTTCTGCAGGTGGCTGGGGAAGGGCAGGTGGTTGAGCATGATGATGGTCTGCACGATGTGGTGATTGATCACATAGCGCTCCTCGGCGGTCAGCGTGCCCCGGGGCACGCTCAGGTTGTACAGCTCGCCGCGGTTGTACTTGTGGGCCGGCACCTGGAGCTTGAAGCCCCAGGGATTGTCCGCGGTCATGATCTCCACCGCGCTGCGCTCGAACAGGTGTTCCGGCTTGTCCGCCAGCAGCCGCTCCTGCACCGGCAGGCTGGGCGCCGGCGTGCGTTCCTGGCGCCGCAGCTCTTCCCAGGACACCCCCAGGCGATCGTCCAGGGTCCGGCTCCAGGTGCGCTGGGCGATATTCTGCAGGCGCTGCTGGTCGGCCTCGGCCATGAACTCGGCCCCCAGGTTGCAGCGCGCGACAAAGGCGAAGTCATCGTCCAGGGCACGCAGGCGCTCGTCGCGGCTGGCGGCCTGGGCAGTGACTTCCGCCCCTTCGGCCACGGCCCGCCAGTAGTCGATCCAGGCATCGCGCTTGAGCACTTCGAAGCGGGTACGGATTTCATGGATCCGATCGTTCAGGGTTTCCAGCTTGGTGGCCTTGTCCACCACGTATTCCGGGGTCGTGACCTTGCCGCAATCGTGCAGCCAGGCCGCGATATGCAGGGCTTCCCATTCGTCGTCGGTGGGCTGGTAGGCGGCGAATCGCGGGTCGTGGCTGGCGGCCGCGGCCTCGGCCAGCATCAGGGTCAGGGCCGGCACCCGCTGGCAGTGACCGCCGGTGTACGGGCTCTTGGCGTCGATGGCGCCGGCCAGTAGCTGGATGAAGGCGTCCAGCAGTTGCTTCTGCTTGTTCTGCAGGCGCTGGCTTTCGATGCACAGCGCGGCGGTGGCGGACACCGCCTGGATAAAGGCGATCCGATCCGGGCTGAGTTTGTCCAGGTCCGCCTCGGTGCCGCTGTCCTCCAGAAACAGCAGGAGCATGCCCACCATTTCGTGATGGCGGTTGCGCAAGCGCAGGCCCAGCAAGTGGGCGCTGGGACTGTCCAGGGCCAGCAGCACGCTTTGCAGGCTACCGGCCTGTTCGAAGCCCAGGGTGGTGACCACGGTGTCGCTGTCGGTGAGTTGGCGCAGCCAGTCCGGCAGCCGGTGGTCGGTCAGGTCCTTGGTGGCGATATTGAAGCGCGGTAGATCCTGATGCTCGCCGTCGATGATCAGGCCATAGGGTTCCAGGCGCGCGCCCTTGCTTTCAGAGAGGTAGATCAGGCCGGCCTTGGCCTGGGCCAGCTTGACGGTTTCCGACAGCACTCGTTGCAGCAGCGGGTCGAAGCGGGTTTCCGCCGACAGGCTGGCATTGATCTCGAAAAAGCTCGCCAGGGTGTCTTTCATCCGGGCCATGGACAGGCTCAGTTGATCCACTTCCAGCACCGGCGAGCGGCGTGACATCGGCACCTTGAAGTCGAAACTGCGGATGGCGTCGGCCTCTTGCACCAGGGCGCGCAGCGGTCGCACCAGCACCCGCGAGATCAGCCAGCCCAAGGGCAGGCACAGCAGCAGGATGGTCAGGGTGATCAGCGCGCCTTGCCAGCGCAGGCGATAGGCATCGGCCAGCAGCTCATCCTCGGGCACCAGCAAGGCCAGTTGCAGGCCGCCCGGCCCGCCCTCGGCGATCCGGTTGCTGGCGGCGATCCAGCTGCGCCCCTGGGACTGCAAGTGGCCGTTTTCCGCCTGCTCTCGCAGCAGCGCGCCGAACACCGGATTCAGGGCATTGGCCTTGATCAGGCGTGCGCTGTGCTTCTCCAGGACCAGCTTGTCGCTGTCGGGATAGGCCACGACGTTGCCCCGGTCGTCGAGCAGGGCAATCTCGGTGCCGGGGGTGACCCGGTGCTTGGCCAGGGTCGAGGACAGTTGTTCCAGCGTCAGGTCGGCGCCCATCACTGCCAGGTTGCCGCTGCTCAGGGCCAGGGTGGTGCCGACGTTGTTGGTGGAATAGAAGACATAGGGCTCGGTGGTGATCTGCTCGGTTTCGCTGCGGGCGTTGGAAAACCAATCGCGGTTGCGAGGGTCGTAGCCCTCCTGCGGGTGCTCCAGGCGGCCGATCATCGAGAGCTGCGAATCGAAGAACAGTGATTGTGAGTGCATCTGTCCGGCGTTGGCGTCGCGCTCGATGCTCCAGACTTCGTAGGCACTGTTGGGCGGCGCCTGGCGCTGATTGCGGATAGCCGCGTCGCGCAGGGGCCGCACCATGAAGAAATCGCCATTGGCATACCCCAGGTACAACGAGGCCAGGTTCGGGTTGTCCTGCAGCGACTGGCTGAACGGCCTGAGCAGTGCCAGGCGTTGCTCCAGGTTGCCGCTCTGGGTCGCCGGGTCCCCGGCCAGCAGGCGCAGCAGATGGCGGATGGGTTCGTAAGTGGACTTCAGGTCGCCGCGCACATCCTGTTCGATGCGCTGGAAGAGCTTTTCGCTGCTTTGCAGGATGATGCGGGTGGTCTGTCGGTAGTTGTAGATCCCCAGGATGACCCCGGTGAGCAACATCAGCAGGGTGAACATCACGCTGATGTGGATATGAAGAGGAAAGCGACGGAGGGCAGGCGTTGGCGTGCTCGGCATTGCAATTCTCTCCGGAGGCGCATGGGGCTGGGTTCTAGGCCCAAGCATAGTTAAGGCCGGCTCTTCCTGCCTTGGCCCCGTCGGCTGCGGGTTGACGGGGCTGGCCTGCAGGGACGGGTGGCGAGGCAATACTGGCCCTTTGATATTTATCTGGCAAGCGCAGGCTTCATGGCGGATTCGTCAGCTGCGGGGCGATGCTTTTCTGCCCTGTGGCTTGCGTCTTGGAGGGCTCGGGTGGCGGGTGATCAAGGTGGCGATGCAAGGACTGGGCGAAGTGCACCAGGTCCCGGTCCAGGCGGCGGACCGCAGCGCTTATCGCCTGCTGTGCAGCCGGTTGCAGGCAAGCCTGTTCCAGAGCCTCGCACCCGGCTTGCAATGCCCCGGCCCCGACCATCAGCGCCGAGCCCTTGATCTTGTGGGCCAGGGCCACCAGCGCCCGGGGATCACTGGTCGGGATCTGCTCCAGCTGGCGCCGGTCTTCCTGGCAGCAGCGCAGCAACTCGTTGAGCATGCGCCGGGCGAACAGCGGCTTGCCACGGGTCAGGGTCCGCAAGGCGCGGATGCTGAAGCTGTCGGGCCGAGGCCGGGGCTTGAGGCTCGCCAGCCTGCGGCTCAAGTGCTCCAGGCCCAGGGGCTTGGCCAGGCAGTCGTGCATGCCGGCGTCGAGGCCGCGCTGGAGCGCTGGCGGGTCGGTGTCGGCGCTGCAGCCGATCAGGGTGGTCGCCGGTCGCTGCTCCCGTGTTTCGTGCTGGCGTATGGCCTCAGCCAGTTGGTAGCCGTCCATCGATGGCATGTTGCAGTCGAGGATCAGCAGGTCGAAGTCGCCTTGGCGCCACAACTCAAAGGCCTGGCGTCCGTCGCTGGCGCAGGTGACCCGGTGTCCGAGGTACTCCAGCTGGCCCTGCAGCAGGGTCAGGCTGGCGCGGTGATCGTCTGCCAGCAGCACATCCAGCGGCACCGCCGTGGCGGGCGGCGGCTCTGTGGCACCCGCGGCGGCTTGGGCGGTGCGGCCGCTCAGGGGGAGCCTGACCCGCGCCTCGCAGCCGGGGCCGCTGCGCCCGTGCAGGCTCAGGCTGCCGCCCATCTGCCGGCACAACTGGTGGCTGATGGGCAGGCCAAGCCCGGCGCTGTTTCGCGGCGACTGGCTGTCGGCGTCAAGCTGGGCGAAGGGCAGCAACAGCCCCTGGCGTTCCTGCTCGGGAATGCCGATACCGCTGTCTTGCACTTGCAACAGCAGCTCGTACCGATCCTGGCTTGCGGCGGGCTGCAAAGTCGCCCTGACCTGGATCGCGCCCTGCTGGGTGAACTTGATGGCGTTGCTCAACAGGTTGCCCAGCACTTGCTTGAAGCGCAGAACATCGATCAGTACCTGGGGAACGGGGCTGGGGGCGTTGAATTCCAGCTCCAGCGCCAGGTGCTTTTGCCGGGCCTGGGCGTGGAACACCCCGATCTGCCCCTCGATGCAATCGCGCAGGTCGACCCAGGTCGGGTTCAGGCGCAGGTGGCCGGACTCGATCCGGCTGATGTCCAGCAGGTCATCCAGCAGTTCCTTGAGGTCGCCGGCCGCGCCCAGCGCCAGCTCCAGCGGCGCGTGGGTTGGCGAACTGTCGCCGGTGCGGCGCAGCACCAGCTCCAGCAAGCCGATCAAGGCATTCAACGGGGTACGGAGTTCGTGGCCAAGGTGCCCGAGGAAGCGGCTCTTGTTGCGATCGGCCGCTTCGGCGCGCTGCTTGTCGGCCTCCAGGGCCGTCGCCGAGCGGGCCAGTGCCTGCAAGTGCCGGCGCTGCTGGCGCAGTTGCCGATAGAGCCGGACCTGGTTCAGCCATGAAGCCAGCAGTATCAGGCTGATGATGCCAACGGGCTGGAGCAGGGTGTCGATCATCGCTCGGCCGCTCGCCGCGACGGTGGTATCGGCAACTGGTGTCTCATATCAGTTCATTGCGCTTGGCCATGTCCACCAGTTCATTCATCGAGGTGGTGGCCAGTTTCTGCATGATGCGTTTCTTGTAAGTGCTGACGGTCTTGTGGCTGAGAAACATGCCCGTGGCAATTTCCTTATTGGTCTGGCCCATGGCGAAAAGTTGCAGAACCATCAACTCCCGATCACTCAAGGAGTTGAATTGGGCCAACTCCAAAGTTGCTCCCAGGGCGGTCCGGTCAAGGTGCAGGGCCTGGCTGGGAAAGTAGTTGTAGCCGTTGCAAATGGCTTTGACGGCACTGAGCAGTTCGCTCAGGTCTTCGCACTTGCACACATAGCCACTGGCCCCGGCGCGCATGCAGCGACTGGCAAACAGGGCCGCGGACTGGGCCGTAAGCACCAGGATGCGCATGGATGGGTGCATGTTGCTCAAGCGCTCCAGCAGCTCCAGGCCATCGAGCTTCGGGATGCAGATATCGAGGATGACCAGGCTGGGTTCGCATTCGCGGACCATTTGCAGGGCATCCACGCCGTTATCGGTTTCACCAATGATCTGATACCCCTCGTGTTCCAGCAGAATACGCACCGCCATGCGTATCACGGGATGATCGTCAATGATAAGTACTGAGCCCATGTTGGCCTCCTGCCGATAAAGGAAAGTCCGAACAGTAGCCCAGCCGCGGGAGCGGAAATAGTTGCGAAAGTGTTGAAAAAACCAATCTAAGACAGGTCTTACAACGAATAAGGGGAGGTATTACAGCCGGTTGGCTGTCACGTGAAGTTAAGGCGGAGCGCAGCGCCCCTGAACCCGGAATAAAGGCCCCGGCGCGAGTCCGTGCAGGCCGCCCCCCGCGAGGAGGGCGGCCCGGGCCTCATGGGGTTTTCTGATCGATGCCGGCTTGCAGCAGCTGGCTGTCGGTATGGCCGCCGATCCGCAGCGGACCGAGGTTGAACGCCTGGTCCTGGCGGGTGGCGTCATCCTGTTTGCGGGTCAATTCGGCCACGCTGCCGGTGGCAATGTTGACCGGTGACTTGGACAGGTTGGCGCCGACGTCCACGCGCAGTTCCGAGCCGGCCAGGTCGGTTTTGCTGACCTTGGACCCCCCCAGTTCGACGCGACCCTCGCTGGCCCCGATGCGCGCACCGGTGAGCTGGGTTTCGCCGCTGACCTTCAGGTTGACGCCCTGCTGGGTACTGATCCCCGAGGCCTGTTCCACGCGGTTCTTGCTCTCGTGGCTGACGTTCAGGTTCAAGGTCGGGGTATAGGAGGTCTGACCGCTCTTGTCGCCAAACAGCACGCCTTCAGCGGTATTGGCCACTTTGCTGCCGGTGGTGTTCTTCTCGCTGACCGAGTAGCTGTCGCTGGTTTTCGGCCAGAAGCGTTCCTTCAGGCTGGAGAAGCGATTGCCCACGGCGTCGGCCTTGTCGGCCAGGTAGTTCTTGGCCTTGTCCACGCCGTTGCCAAAGGCGCCGCGTGGCTCGGGGTTGACGTCGTAGCTGCCGCTGCGGCTGAGTTTTTCTCCCAGGCGCTCCTTGGCGTCGCTCGCCTTGGCGACCAGGTTGTCCTTCGCCGAGCCGAGTTTGTCGACGCTCTTGTCGACGGCGTTTTCCAGCTTTTCCCGGTGCTGGTCGAAGCCTTTTTCGGCCTTGGCCTTCAGGTCGTCCTTGAGCGGACCGGCCGGCTTGGCCAGCTTGTCCACCAGCCCCGGCTGGTTCTTCGCCACTTCCAGCTTGGCGTCGATATTGACCTGGGTGCTGCGCAGCCGGTCCTGGCGGCTTTCGATGTCGAGGTTGCCACCGATGGCCCCGTCGAGGCGTTGCGCGTCGATGTTGGCGCCGGCCAGGTGCACGTTGCCGGCGCTGTTGAGGGTCACCTGATCGGCCTTGATCAGGCTGTTGTGCTGAGTCGTGTTCTGGCGCTGATCGACGTCGATCTTGGCCCGGGCATTGATCCCGCGATCGACTTTCGGCGAGTCGTGCTCACCGGCATCGGCCAGGGTGGTCTTGCCCATGCTGCCACCGGCGCCCAGGGTCAGGCCCCAGTTGTTGTGGACCTGGGTGGACTGCGCCGACTCCTGGTAGATGCCGCCCTGGGCCGCATCCAGGACCACCTTGGCGGCGTCGATGCGCGTGCCCTGCAGGTGAATGGCGCTGTCGCCCTCGGCGGCGCTGGCCAGGCGTACCTGGCCCTGGCTGTAGAGCTGGGCGCCGCGCTGGCTCTGGTCGTTTTCATTGACCCGGCCGATGTTGAAGTTGGCACTGAGGTTGACGCTCTTGCCGCTGCTTTGCTCGCTGCTGGTCTTGCTGCCACCGGCCGTGAGGCCGCCACCGAGGTTGCTGCCCTGGCTGTGGTGGGTGTCCACCGCGGCTTGCAGGTCGAGCTTGCCGCCGGCGTCCAGGGTGATATCGCCGGCCGGACGCGCGGCGTTGCCGATCTGCGTGCCTTGCAGCGTCAGGTCGCTTGCACTCTTGAGGTTGACCGGTCCCTGGCCCTGGATGCTGGCGACCCGCGCCTGGCTGTCCTGCTGTTCGAGGCCCTTGTGATCCAGTTGCAAGCCGGCGCCGACATTGAGGTTGGTGCCGCTGCTACCTGGAGTGGTGCCCAGGGTCAGGGAGGCATCGCCACGCAGGCTGGAGTTGCTGCTGCTCTGGCGGTCGTTGGCCTGATTCAGCGCCAACTGGCCACCGCTCTTGAGGTCGACGCCGCCCTGGCCACCATTGAACTGGCTGCCTTCGAAGCGGGCATCGCCACCGACCTTGATGTCCACGCCCTGGCTGCCTGCGTAGCTGCCGACCTGGGCCTTCTCGGAGCTGCTGGTGACGTTGCTGCTGCCACCGGCACCGCTGCCACGGATGTTCAGGTCTTCACCGGTGTTGGTGTAGACCCGCACGCCAACCTTGGCGTCCACGGCCTGTTCGCTGCTGCTGTGGGTATCGCTGGCGGCACTGGCCAGCAGGCTGCCGGCGTCGATCTTCAGCGCGCCGTCGGTGGCGCGGTACTGGGTGCCCTGGTCCTTGAGTTGGCCGTCGGCCTTGACAGTGACCTGGGCGCCGCTCAACTGGCTGACCACGGCGGTGCTGGCGCTTTCATTGCGCTGGCGGTTTTGGTGGCTGACGTCCACATCGAGCCCGACATTGGGCTGTTCCAGGGCATCGAGTACCCCAGGCTGATGGAACTTGCGTTGGGCCACGCCCTGGATGGCTTTTTCGATGGGGCGGGTGACGCCCTTGTATTCGACGTTGGCGCCGACATCCACCGCCCAGTTGTTCTCCTTGTGGCTGCTGCTTTCGCGGTTGTGTGCGGCCTGGTTGTCGATCTCGGCTGCATTGACCTGCAATGCACCGCCAGCCTTGACCTGTGCGCCTTCGGTGGTGAGGCGGTTGCCGGCATTGATGGTCAGGTTGCCGCTGGCAGCGATGTTGCTGGTCTGGGCAGTGCTCTTGCTGCTGCTGTCCTGGCTGCTGGTGTGGGCCACTTCCAGGCCATTGCCGGCGCGGTCCAGGCCGCCGGTGTAGTAGAAGCCGCCACCGGTGGTGGTGCTGTCGGTGGTGTTGTCCGCGGCCAGCAACTGCACATTCTTGCCGCTCAGGCTGGCATCGCCGGCCGTGGCCGCAAGGTCGCTGCCTTGTACCTTGAGGTCCTCGCCGGCAGTGACCGCCAGGGTGCCGCCAGTGAGGCTGGAGGCCTGTTGCCGGGTGCTGTCGCTGCTGTCGTTGCGCTGCTCATCCTGGTAGCGCACCCCGGCCCGGTACTGGCCGGTGCCCGGAGCGTTTTCCTTGGCGTAGGCGTCGAAGCCGCGCTTCTGGGTGCTGCTGCTGTCGTGCCGGGTGTCTTCGGCTGCGACGACCTTGACCGTGCCCTTGGCGCTGGCGTCCAGGGCTCCCGCAGCGGCGACCTGGGAGCCGCTGATGGTCAGGTCCTCGGCACTTTGCAACTTCAGGTTGCTGTCCGAGCGCACCTGACTGCCGACGGTGGTGCTGCCTTGGCTCTGCTGACGGCTCTCGTCCTTGGTGATGCCAAAGAACTTGCTGTCCTTGCTGTGGCTGTTGCGATGGGAGGTGTCCTGCACGCCGTCGATGGTCAGCGAGCCTTTGTTACTGATGACGCTGGCCTGGGTGGCGCCCCGGGCCTGGCTGCCGCTGATGCGCACGCTGTCGGCACGCACGATCAGCTTGCCGTCGGCGTTGACCTTGCTGCCCTGGTTCTCGGTCTTGCCCTGGTCGCCGTCGGCGTTCTTGCCGAAGAAACCACCGCCCACCAGGTCGCCGGAGTAATGCTGGTTGCTCTGGCTCTGCTGGCGGCTGGCGCTGGTGATGTCGACGTCCTTGGCGGCCAGCTGGATGTCGCCCTTGCTGTGCAGCTCGGCGCCTTCAAGGCGCAGCTTCTGCTGGCTGTCGAGTTGCAGTTGCTGGCCGCTCTTGAGCTGGCTGGTGACGCTGCGCTGCTGGCTGCTGGCGTTGTCCCAGTTTTCCTTCCACAGGTGCTTGCGGTGCTGGCCCTGGTCGCGCTGGGTGTGGGTTTCGGTGGCGGCGGTCAGTTGCAGGTCGCCGCCACTCTGGGCGTTGAGGTTGTGGCCGGCCTCGACGCTGCTGCCCTGGATCCGGGTATTGGCGCCGGATTTCAGCTCCGCGTCATGCTGGGCCAGCACCTTGTTACCGTGCTGGCGTGTTTCGCTATCGGTCTGGGTAGCGTCGTAGGTCTCCCAGGTGATGCCGATGGTGCTCTTGTCCCACTGTTGGCGTTTTTCCTGGAGCTTGCGGCTTTCGATACTGCTCAGGGTCAGGTTGCGCCCGGCATCGAGCTTGACGTTGCGGCCGCTGACGTCGGTAGCCGCCAGGGTCAGGTCCTTGGCGCCGTGCAGTTCGATATCGCCCTGGCTGCGCACCCCGGCGCGAACCGCGTCGAGGCTGTTGTCCACGGCCTGGCCGCGGATGTCCAGGTCACCGGCGGAAGTCAGTTTGACCCCGTCGCGGCCGTCCACCTGGACGGCGCCGACGCGCACCCCGGCGCCTTCAGCGGTGCTGACGATATTGATCCGCCCGGCCTGCATGGCGCCGAACAGGCTGGCATCGATGCGCTGGTCCTGGGTGTGGCTGGTCGGGTCGACCTTCAGCACCTTGCCGCTGGGGTAGTCGAGCTGATTGCGGCCCACGGTAACGTTCAACTGGTCCCGGGCGGCGAGGCTGCCTTTGCTGTCGATGCGTGGGGCGATCAGGTTGATCGAGCCCTCGGCGTTGCGCAGGCCGCCGCCGTGGATATCCAGCTGGCCCCGGGCGTCCTGGGTGTTGAGCCCCTGCAGCTTGCCGTCCTGGAGTTCCGGGCGACCCACCACCAGGTTGGCGTTGGGGGTGTTGATGAAGCTGCCGCCATTGACCGAAATGCCGTTGGGGTTGGCCAGCACGAAGTCGGCGGCGCGGCCGAAGATTTCCTGGGCGCCATTGAGTTGCGAGGCGTTGCGGCTGATCACTTCGTTGAGGATCACGCTGGCCGCCTGGCCGTGGAGTTGCTGGTTGGCCGCCAGTTGCCCGGCCAGTTGCGACTGCCCGGCTTGCAGGGCGTTGTTCAGCACCACCCCCTGTTGCCCGACGTTGTAGTCCAGGAACTGGTTGTGGGACAGGCCGCCGGCATTGGGCGCGACGATGTTGACGATGGGCACGCCGCCCTGGTTCTGCAGTTGCGGGGTGCCGCCGGGGCCCTCGACCACGGTGATACCGCCGGCCAGGGCCAGGGGCAGATGGGATACCAGCAGCAGGCCGGCGATGGTCCAGCGCAATCTGCCCTGGGGCGAAAGGTTGAAGCGGTGAGTGTTGTCAGGCATGAGAACCTCGTTCTGAGTAAGTGAGCCGGGCGTTGCCTTCTAGAGGGGCGACGGCGCGTTGTGCTCAGGTTCGTCGGGTATTTCAGGCTAATCGGCGGTTGATCAAATCTGCAGGCTGAACCTGGCCAGCCAGACTTCCGGTTCCGTTCGGAAACCTTTTGGGGTGTTGAGGCTGTGCTGGTAATCCAGGTCGACCTGAAGGTTTTTCCAGGCCAGGTTGAGGCCCAGGCTGGCCGCGCTCAGGTGCCGACTCTGGGCACCGTGTTCGGCCTTGATCCAACCGTTGTCCAGGCCCAGGCGCGGGGTGATCTTGAGCGGCAGGTCGCTGTTGAGCGGCAGGCGCAGGGTGTTGCGCCACACCGCGCCGATGGCGCCGGAGGCGCTGTTGAGGCGGTAGCCGCGCACCGCCGAATCGTCGGTGCCCAGCAGTTGTTCGATGGCCGGCAGCGGGTCCGGGCTGTACTGCGCCGAGAGCTGGCTCTGCCACTGCCAGCGCTGCTCGCCCAGCTGGCCGTTGCGCCACTGGCTGAGGCCGGCGCGGTACTTGCGAAACTGTGCCTGGGGCAGGTTGCGCTGCACCTGTTGCGAGTCGCGGTCGGCGCCGAACCAGGTCAGGCCCTGGGCGTAATTGACATCCAGGTTCCACACCGCGCTGTCGAGCCAGAACAGGTTGAGCCCGGCCTCGGCCACGGTCAGGGTCGGACTCTGGATCTGCAGGTGGGCCTTTTGCAGGTAGCTGTCCACATCCTTGTAGGCCAGTTGCAGGTTGGCGCTGAGCTGGTGGCTCTGGTCGCGCCACAGCACCCGGTCGGCGCGGCCGCTGACCATGTCGGTGCGGCCGCTGTTGTACAGGGTGGTGCGGGCCAGCTTCAGCGGCGCGCGGTATTCGGCGTGGCTGGCGAACAGGCTGTAGGTCCAGTAGCCGTAGGGCACCGAGTAGAACAGGCTGCTGCTGCGGCTGTAGCGCGGGCCGTGGTTGAGGGTGTCGCTGTAGTTCAGGTTCAGCGCGTCGTTGATCTGCAACGGGCTGTCGAGGTTGAGGTTGATCGACTGGCGGTCACGCCCGGTGCCGGCGCTGCCGAGGTTATCCACACCCAGGCCGAGTCCCCAGCGCGCGGCGCTGCTGCGTGAACGCAGGATGATCCGCGAGGCGCCGGGCTGGCTGCCGGGGGCGATGTCGGCGGTCAGGTCCAGGGAGCGCAGGCGGTTCAACTGGTCCAGGCCCTGTTCCAGGTCCCGCAGGTTCAGCGGCTTGCCGAGCATGCCGGGGAAGGCCCCGCCCAGGGACACCGGCAGGCTCTGGTCGGCCAGTTCGATGGCTTCGACGTAGCCTTCCTCCACCAGGATATCCAGGCTGTGCCCGGCGGCCGGGGTGCTGGCCAGGTACGGGCGGCTGGCAATGTAGCCGGCCTCGACATAGAGGCGAGTGATGGCCGCCAGCAACTGGTTGATCTGATTGACCCCCATGCACGGCGCGACATACGGCTTGATGGCGTCGTTGAGCCGGGTTTTGCCGAACAGGCTGACACCGCCGATGCGGGTGCCGCTCAGGGGCCAGCAGCGCTCGTCGCTGGCGGGCTGCCGGGGCAGGTCGGGGTTGGCCGGGGTGCTGCTGAAGCTGCCGCGCTGCATCTGCCGCTGGCGCTGTTCCAATTGCAGTTGTTGCAGGTCGCGTTGCTGTTGCTGCTGCAGGCGCAGGGCTTCCTGGCCCGGTTGCACGTCGGCCAGGGCCAGGGCCGGGGTCAGGCAGATCAGGCCCAGCAACAATCCCAGGCAGCCGTTGCCCATAGGGGCGAAAAGGGAGCGGTCAGTGCGTGATGAATAGGGCACTTGGCATCCTTACTGTAAAAAGACCAAGTGACGAACAACAGAAAAGCCGATCGTTGAGGCTCAACTAGTGACGTCGCTTTAAGTTCTGCACTGTGAATATGAGGCGCCGTCGATCGCTATATCGACGACCTATCTTCAAGTGCTCGCGAGTGACAATTCCTGAGTGAGAGCCGGGTGCTTCAATCTAAAATCAGGTATGACAAAAGGGTTGAGTGAGTTGCAGTGCAAACGTTACAGCGTGGTGTGAAACTAATTTTTCCAGGGGCGGTCAGCGGGGAAATATCTTGTTGAAATCGAGACTATCCGAAACTAAAAACTCGATTTGTACGTAAATTGTAAATGCATAGAAGGCTAACAAAAAAATCCTGGCGGCCTTGATTGGCAAGGGGTTCAGGCAATTGCTGAGAATCTGCAAAGGTAGGATGTTTGGTTGAATCAAGAACAGGTGTTGGAATGTGTGAAAGCAGCGCAATATCTGCGCGCCGCACACCGAGTGTTTACGGCTAGTTGCTCTTTCTACCTGAGTAGTTGCTCTAGTCTTGTTGTTCGTTAATTGAAGTCATGTTGCTCGGGGAATGCCTTAGAGTCGGACTCTTGAATGACATGCCCGTAATGCCGAGTGTTTTTCCCCCTGTACTGGCGTATATCCGGAGTTTGTCGGCCGCTGTTGCGCCGGCCGGGCTAGGGGAATCCCTTAGTTGTCGATTGGATGTTGCCGGTCATATCAAGTGCCTGGCGCGGCCGCCAGGCACTTGATGTGCGAGGGTCATTGCGGACTTGAGCGTCCGGTCATTTCCCGGGCCATTTCACTGGCGTAGCTGTCGGTCATGCCGGCGATGAAATCGATCATGCGCAGGAACGAGGTGTGCAGCGGCCAGTTCGGATCCGGCGCGTTGTTGCCCAGCAGATCGAGGATCCGCCGGTTCTTGAACGACGGCGTCTTGCCGCCGTGCTGCTCCAGTGCCGCGCCGCAGAACGAGTTCAGCAGGATTTCCAGGGTGGTGTAGGCGCCGATCTCGTGCAGGGTCTTGCGCTTGTCCTGGAAGATCTTGCGCCGTGCCACGTCCTTGGCATTGAGCACGCAACGCTTGGCCGGGCCATGCATGTGCTCCACCAGATCGCCGTGCAGGGTGCCGGCCAGCAGGGCGTCCTGCTGTTCGACAAAGGCTCGGGCGGCAGCGTTGGTCAGGTGCTCGATGGCCTTGCCCCGCAGGATCGCCAGGCGCCGCCGGCGCGAATCCCCCGGGCCCAGCTGGCGATAGGTTTCCGGCAGGTCGTCGCCCACCAGCCCCAGCAGCAGGGACTCGACTTCGGCGTACTCCAAGAGGTCCATCTCCAGCCCGTCTTCCAGGTCGATCAGGGCGTAGCAGATGTCGTCCGCGGCTTCCATCAGGTACACCAGCGGATGCCGGGCCCAGCGCTGGTCTTCCAGTTGTGGCAGGCCGAGCTTGTGGGCGATCTGCTCCAGCAGCGGCAATTCGCTCTGGTAGCAGCCGAACTTGTGCTTCTTGTAGCCCAGGGAGTCGGCGTGGCGCGCGGTCCAGGGGTACTTGAGGTAGGTGCCGAGGGTGGCGTAGGTGAGCCGGGTGCCGCCGTCGAACTGGTGATATTCGAGCTGGGTGAGGACCCGGAAACCCTGGGCATTGCCTTCGAAATTGAGGAAGTCCTGGCGTTCGGCCTCGCTCATCGCGTCCAGCCAGCCACGCCCGGCGGCCTGCTGGAACCAGTGGCGGATGGCGTCTTCGCCGGAATGGCCGAAGGGCGGGTTGCCGATGTCATGGGCCAGGCAGGCCGACTGCACGATCATCCCCAGGTCGCTGGGTTCGCACCAGTCGGGCAGGGCGTCGCGCAGCGTCTCGCCGACACGCATGCCCAGGGAGCGACCGACGCAGCTGACTTCCAGGGAGTGGGTCAGGCGGGTGTGGATATGGTCGTTGCTGGACACCGGGTGCACCTGGGTCTTGCGTCCCAGGCGGCGAAAGGCGCCGGAGAAGATGATACGGTCATGGTCTTTATGGAAAGGGCTACGGCCGAGTTCTTCCGGGCTGTGCACTGGCTTTCCGAGGCGTTCGCGGTTGAGCAGGGTCTGCCAATCCAAGGCGGGGTCTCTCCGAAAAAAACTGAAGGGCAGAGCTTCCGGGTTCCCGGGCGCCGCCGCAAGAGGCGCATGGCCTGCGCTGGTGCATCTATAGGGCTGACGCCTTCTCTGGCAAGCCAGCTCCTACGCGGAAATGGCGTGGCCTGCGCCCCCAGCTGTAGGAGCCGGCTTGCCGGCGAAAGGGCCCGCAGCCCGTGCACCCATCGTGTCGCTGCGCGGGGCTACAAGCCGGCGGCGTCGATGTCGATCAGCAGCAGGCGCTGGCCGTTGTCGAAGAACTGGCCGGCGGTCAGGCAGTACTGGTTGCTGGTGGCGTCGCGATAGGTGCTGGACAGGGTCAGGCGCCGTTCCTCCCAGCCTTCGGCCAGCAGGTGATAGAAGTACGGCCGCCAGGACCAGTTGTGGCCGACGTAGCTGCTGTCGGCCTGCCAATGGTTGTGGCGCCATTCCAGGTTCGGGGTCAGTTGGGTGCCGTGGCGATCGCACTGGTAGAAGCGCAGCAGCCAGGGAAAGGCCGTGACCTCGGGCAACTGGCTGATGGGTGCCTGGGCTTGGGCCCAGGCCTGCAGCAGGTGCATCAGTTCCGCCAGTTGCAGGCGCATGTGCATCAGGCGATTGCGTTCAGCCAGCTTGTGCCGCACGTAGCGCTCGCGCAGGCGGGCGAAGGGCTGGACGAAGGCATCACTGGCGAACAGCTGTTCCTGGGCCCGGGCAAACAGAAAGCCCTGGACATAGCGCGAGCCGCACTCCAGGGCGAAATCCAGCTCGGCCTCGGTTTCCACCCCTTCGGCGATGATCCAGCAGCCGGTCTTTTCCGCCATCAGGGCCAGGGCCTTGACCACGTCGCTGCTGGGGCCGCCGCGGGCGGCGGCCTGGAACAGGCGCATGTCGAGCTTGAGGATGTCCGGTTGCAGGGCCAGCACCCGGTCCAGTTGCGAGTAGCCGGCGCCGAAGTCGTCGATGGCGATCCGCGCCCCGGCCTGGCGGTAGCGCGCCACCACTTCGCTCAGACGCTGGCTGTTGCCCCCCAGCTCGGTGATTTCGAAGACGATGCGCCGTGGGTCGACGGCGTTGTGCTGGATCTGCCTGAGGCTCGGCAGGGCCTGCCCGGGCCTGAGCCGGCTGATCCAGCGCGGGGAGATGTTCAGGCTCAGGAACCAGTCCGCCGGGGCCTCGTGCAGGCGCCGCAGGGCGTCGTCGCGGACCTGGCGGTCAAGGCGCCGCAAAGCGCTGGAAGGGGTACGCGGATCGGCGAACAGCGGTCCCACCGACGTCAGCTGGCCATTGCTCTGGCGCAGGCGGCCCAGGGCCTCGACCCCGGCGATCCGCCCGGTGGCGGTATCGATGAACGGCTGGAAGCAGGCGAGCGGTTGCCCGTCGATCACAGAGCCTCCTTATAAGATTCTTGTGGTTAGGAAGTCTTGGCTGCCGGGTGCACAGGCAGGAGTCGGCCCCTTGGTTAAGGGGCCGATCGGGGTTGCATAGCAAGAATGCAGCCAGATGTGGAACCGCCAGTGACAGGTCGGTTGCGCAGGGGCGATCAGGGCTTGCGCGAAGTGCCTTGCAGCGCCAGCCGGATCAGCGGCAGCAGGCTGGTGCCCAGACGAACCAGGCGCGTGAGGCCGCCGGTGCCGCCGCTCTTCGCACCCTTGCCGGTGAGGAACCCCAGCAGGGTCACCACCGCCACGCCCCAGAGTGGTGCGTGCTTGATGCCAAAGCCTTCCTGCCAGCTTTGTCCCAGGCCACGCACCCGTTGCAGGGGTTGCAGCAGTTGCTGGGACTCGTGGCGGATTTCCTGGCGGTGCATTTCCATGCGCAGGCGAATCAGTACCTTGCGCATCTCCCGGCGTGAGGTGTTCTGCGGAATGTCGGGCAAGTTCATGGCAGCAGGCGCTCCCGATCGTTGGCCAGCTCTTCGAGCGTGGCGTGGAAGGGCGAGGATTCATCGAAGATCGCCGCTTTCAGGCGCAGGCCGCAGAACAGCGCCGCCAGGGCATAGAACACGCACAGACCGATGATGCCGGCCAGGCGATAGCTGTCCCACAACAGGATCAGCACCAGCGCCGACAGCCCCACCAGCAACAGCAGGGCGAACACCAGGGCCAGCCCGGCGAACAGCAGCAGGCTGACGGTGCGGGCCTTCTGCTCCTGCAACTCGATGCCGAACAGTTCTACGTGGCTGTGCAGCAGGCCCAGAACCGCGGCTCCCAGACGCCGGGAGGACGCGCTTGGACCGCTGCCGGACGAAGTGGATTCGCCGATAGCCATATCAGCGCCGCGTCGCCAGCAGGCCGATCAGAAAGCCCACGCCGGCGGCGATCCCGACCGACTGCCAAGGGTTGCTCTGCACGTAGTCCTCGGCGGCGGTGACGGCGGCCTGGCCGCGCTGGCGCAGGGATTCCTCGGTCAGTTGCAGGGTTTCCCGGGCCTTGAGCAGGCTTTCGTGGATCTGTTCGCGCAGTTCGTCAGCCTGGTCGCCAGCCAGGGTCGCGGTGTGTTCCAGCAGACGCTCCGTGTCACTGACCAGTGCCTGAAAATCCGCCATCAGTACTTCTTGAGCCGTCTTCGCCGTTTTGCTGGCCATGGTTGTTTCTCCGTTGATTGCGTGTGTGAGCTATGAGTGTGAGCCCTGAGTGAAGGTTCACTGTAATTGCCTGGTACAGCTTTTGCTTTGTCCTGGTGCGCAAGACGTCGGGCTTGCGCCGAAAACGAGCGAGGGTGGCGCGCTAGCCCGCGTAAACCCTGGCCGAAAAATCACAACCTCAAGGTCAATCTGCTTTCCGTGGTCTTGCGTCCGCTGCCTGGCGCGCCAAAACGGTTCACCGACAGCGCGGATCGCGCACCCGGGGAGCCAACTTGGTGCAAGGTCGGCTGCAGGGTGCGGGAGATGATGGCCGATTTCGGATCTGCCTACTCCATGGAAAATCTGCAAAGCGCTGTGGACACCCTGGTCCACGGTTCCAACACCCTGTTCATCCTGATCGGGGCGGTCATGGTCCTGGCCATGCACGCCGGTTTTGCCTTCCTTGAGGTTGGCACCGTGCGCCTGAAAAATCAGGTCAATGCGCTGTCGAAGATCCTCAGTGACTTCGCCGTCTCGACCCTGGCCTATTTCTTTATAGGCTATTGGATCTCCTACGGCGTGAGCTTCCTGCAACCGGCCGCGGTCATCAGCGCCGATCACGGCTATGGCCTGGTGAAGTTCTTCTTTCTGCTGACCTTCGCCGCGGCGATCCCGGCGATTATCTCCGGCGGCATCGCCGAGCGCGCGCGTTTTGTGCCGCAATTGTGCGCCACGGTGCTGATCGTGGCCTTCGTCTACCCGTTTTTCGAGGGCCTGGTGTGGAACGGCAATTTTGGCGTGCAAGCCTGGTTGCAACAGCGCTTTGGCGCCGGGTTCCATGATTTCGCCGGGTCGGTGGTGGTGCACGCAATGGGCGGCTGGCTGGCGCTGGCGGCGGTGCTGTTGCTGGGGCCGCGCAACGGACGCTATCGCGACGGCAAGCTGGTGGCGTTCGCGCCGTCGAGCATTCCGTTCCTGGCCCTGGGCTCGTGGATCCTGATTGTCGGCTGGTTCGGCTTCAACGTGATGAGCGCCCAGACCTTGCAAGGGGTCAGCGGCCTGGTGGCGGTGAACTCGCTGATGGCCATGGTCGGCGGCACCGTGGCTGCATTGATCGTCGGGCGCAATGACCCGGGCTTTCTGCACAACGGGCCACTGGCCGGGCTGGTGGCGATCTGCGCCGGTTCTGACGTGATGCACCCGGTAGGGGCCCTGGTGACCGGGGCGATTGCCGGGGCCTTGTTCGTCTGGTGCTTCATCGCTGCCCAGAGCCGCTGGAAGATCGACGACGTGCTCGGGGTCTGGCCGTTGCATGGCCTGTGCGGCGCGTGGGGCGGGATTGCCTGCGGGATCTTCGGCCAGAGCGCGTTGGGCGGCTTGGGCGGGGTCAGCCTGGCCAGTCAGGTGTTCGGCACCGGCCTCGGGGTGCTGGTGGCGCTGCTGGGCGGTTTTACCGTGTATGGCCTGATCAAGGCCGCCTGCGGGCTGCGCCTGACCCAGGAGCAGGAGTACTACGGCGCCGACCTGTCGCTGCACAAGATCGGTGCGGTGAGTCAGGACTGAGGCACCCACGGCCCTGGCGGCGTCACGCCCAGGGCCATTGCAGGGCGGCCTCAACCGCCCTGCAGGCGGGCTTCGCAGGCCTCGATCGCGGCCTGGGAGCCGGACACCAGCACCCGGTCGCCGGCCTGCAGGCGCGGTGCCGGATTCAGCGGCAGGTCGTTGCCGTTGCGTTGCACACCTTGCACATCCACCCCCAGGGCCTCCAGGCCGAGCTCTTGCAGCAGCCGGTTGCAGGCGTGGGCGTCGGCGTCCAGGTTCACCGCGTGCATCTGCACCGCCGGCGGTTCGTGATTGTCCTGGGTCGTGCTTTGCGCGCCGTGGTAGAAACCGTGCAGCAGGCGATAGCGGCTGTGGCGCACTTCGTCCACGCTACGTTGCACCCGCTGCTCCGGCAGGCCAAGCATGATCAGTGCGTGGGAGGCCAGCATCAGGCTCGACTCCAGCAATTCGGGCACCACTTCGTTGGCACCGGCGGCCTTGAGTTCGGCCAACTGGCTGTCGTCCCGGGTCCGCACCAGGATCGGCACGTTGCGGTCCAGGCGCCGCGCGGCCTTGAGTACCGCCAGGGCGATGTCGGTCTTGTCCACGGCAATCACCAGCAGACGGGCCCGCTCCAGGCCCACCGCGGCCAGCAGGTCGCCACGGCGGCAATCGCCGTAGTGCACACAGCTCTCCGCCGCCGAGGCTTCCTGGACCCGCACCGGATCATCATCCAGGGCAATGAAACGCAGGTGCTCGTGCCGCAGGAAACGCCCGATGGACTGGCCGACCCGGCCATAGCCGCAGATCACGACATGGCCCTGCAGCTCGGCGTTCTGCGCGCTGATCTCCTCCAGCTGGGCGGCCTGGTTGGGCTTGCGGTGCAGGCTCGCGGTGATCACCGGCGCGGCCCGCAGCAACAGTGGGGTCAGCAGCATGGAGCTGAAGGTGGCGGCCAGCAGCAGGCTGCTCAAGTGGGACGGGATCATCTGGGTCTGTTGCATCTGCGCCATCAGGGCGAAGCAGAATTCGCCGCCCTGGGCCAGGGCCAGGCCGCTGCGCCAGGCCGTCTCGCCGTCGCTGCCGCGCAGCTTGAGCAGGATCGCCACCACGCTGCCCTTGATCAGCAGCAGGGCCAGGGTCAGGCCGAGGATCAGCAGGCTGTGATCGATGAACAGTTGCAGGTCGATGAGCATGCCGATGCTGACGAAGAACAGTCCGAGCAGAATGTCGCGGAACGGGCGGATATCGGCTTCGATCTGGTGCCGGTAATGGCTTTCTCCCAGGAGCATGCCGGCGAGGAAGGCGCCCAGGGCCGGCGACAGGCCGAGCAGGTGGGTGAGCCAGGCGGTCAGCAGCACGATCACCAGGGCCAGTAGCACGAAGAGCTCGGCGGAGTGGGAGGCGGCGACTTCATGGAACAAGCGCGGCAGCAGCCAGCGGCTGGCCAGCAGCAGGCCGAAGAACAGCACCAGGGTCTTGCCCAGCGTCGCCGGCAGGGCCCAGTACCAGGCGTGCTCGCTGTTGCCGGCGAAGACCGGCACCAGGGTCAGCAACAGCACCGCCACCACGTCCTGGAACAGCAGCACGCCGATGGCGTTCTGCCCGTGGCTGCTGAAGATCTCGCCGAGGCTGGTCAGCTCCTTGCTGACAATCGCGGTGGAGGACAGGGCCAGCCCGGTGCCGAGCATCAGCGCCGCGCTCAGGGGCATGCCGAACAAGGCCAGCACTCCCCCCAGGATCAGCCCGGTGCACAGCACTTGCAGGCTGCCCAGGCCAAACACCACATGGCGCAGGGCGAGCATCTTCGACAGGGAGAATTCCAGGCCCAGGGAGAACAGCAGGAACACCACGCCCAGTTCGGCCAGGTCCGGCAATTCTTCACTGTCGTTGACCCAGTCCAGGGCGGTGGGCCCGACCATCAGGCCGACGGACAGGTAGCCCAGAACCGGCGGCAGGCTCAGGCGCCGGAACAGCGCGATGACCACCAGTGACGAGGCGAGAATGATCAGCAGATTGGCAAACAACGGGCATCTCCGGACAAGGGGGCGGGCAGGGCAAAGCCTAGAGGCAAAAAAGCGGCGAGGATCGCCTGGACGGCAAAAAAACACCCTGACTCACGTCATTCTTTGTCGAGAATGCTTCATATTCATGAGCCTCAGAATCTGCCTGTCCGGGGGCTGTCCGCCTGCCGCAGCATTCTCGGAGCAGAGCCACGCAGGGGCACGGATCCCGGGTCAGCCAGGACCAGGAGCGGGTCGACGGCTTGCCTGCTCGCGCCTAAAATAGGCACCTGTTCTTCACACGGTTGCCCTGTCATGCCCCCTGAATGCCAATTGTTCGGCACCCTTGGTTGCCATTTGTGCGAACTGGCCGAGGCCGAGTTGATGCCGCTGGTGGAGCACGGCCTGATGGTCGAGCTGGTGGATATCGCCGAGAGTCAGGAGCTGTTCGAAACCTATGGCCTGCGCATTCCGGTGTTGCGCCGCGTGGACAATGGCGGCGAGCTGGGCTGGCCCTTCGATGCCGAACAGGTGGTGGCGTTCCTGCGCTGACCCCCGGGTAGCCGGGGCGCGACTTCCGCCTGTCGCCCGTCCCCGGAATTCATTGGCGAGATCCGTCGATTCGGTTACTGTATGCATATACAGCTATCGAGGAGTCTCGCCATGTCTCTCACTTTCCTGACCGGTTCCGAACGCTCACAGCCGTTGCCAGCCCGTTTCCTGGAGCAGGGTGACGGTGACTGTGCCTCCCTGGCCAGTGAGCCCATCGGCAACGGTTTTTCCCTTGACCGGACCCTGGGGCTGGGGGCTCCGCAGATCCACGGCCTGCTGGTGGATGACGACAACCTGCTGGGGTTCGGCATCTACCCCGGAGACCGGTTGATCGTCGATCGCTCGGCCACTCCGGTGGTGGATCAGTACCTGGTGGTAAGGCCCCGGGGCGCGGCTGAATACTCCCTGCGCCTGCTGGCTCCCGATCCTCGGGGCGGTCTGTTGCTCAAGGCGGCGCGGCCTTCAATTCCCTCCATGGCGCTGGATGACCCGGACTCGATCGAGATCTGGGGCGTGGTGCTGTGGGTGGTCAGTTATGTGGGGCGCAAGCAGCCCTGATGGATGTGGCGCACGCTTCGAATCGTTAAAGGAATACATGATGGTCAATGTCGAACAACTGAAAAACAGCGTGAACGGCATGTCTGCCGATGTGGTTCGGGAGGCGGTGCTGGAGCTGCGCCTGGACGGACTGGTCACCGAAGGCAAGACGCCCTTCAACAAGTTGCATTTCAATACCTGCTTTGCCGAGATCGAGGCCCTGTTCCAGCGTGCCGGTTACCATCGGCAACTGGATGTGGTGGGTTACCAGGGGCTGCTGTACGCCCTCTATGATCCGGGCCGCTGGGAGGCGGTGGATGTGCTGCGCTGGCTCAAGGAGTTCACCGAGGCTGCCGCGCAGGCCCGGCATTCGTGCGCTTGAGGCCGGGCAAACTGATCCTAGGTTTCCCGGGGGCTGCTGTTGGATAATGCCGCCTCGCATTGAACCCTCGAGCTTTGTCATGTCCTCCGCGAGTTTTTCTGCTGCACAGCATCAAGCCAGCACCTTGTACCTGCCCCCCGGCTCCTGGCCGACGGTGCTGGACTGCCTGTGCGATCACTTCAAGGCCATCAGCCGCGAGCAATGGCTGGATCGCATCGCCCGTGGTCGGGTGCTGGACGGGCAGGGCCAGCCCATCAGTGTGGACCTGGCCTATCGCGAAGGCCTGCGGATTCATTATTTCCGCGAGGTGCCGGACGAGAAGGTGATCCCGGTGCAGGAGACCATCCTCTACGCCGACGAGCATCTGGTGGTGGCGGACAAACCGCATTTCCTCCCGGTCACCCCGGCGGGCGAGTATGTCGAGCAGACCTTGCTGCGCCGTCTGATCCGGCGCCTGGACAACCCGCACCTGGTGCCCTTGCACCGCATCGACCGGCACACCGCCGGGCTGGTGCTGTTTTCCGCCGATCCGGGCAGTCGTTCGGCCTATCAGGCGCTGTTCCCCACCCGGCGGATCGAGAAACGCTACGAGGCCATTGCCGGCGCCTTGCCGCACCTGAGCTTTCCCCTGGTGCACAAGAGCCGCCTGGTGGACGGCGAGCCCTTTTTCCGCATGCAGGAAGGCGCGGGCGCAAGCAACACCGAAACCGCCATTGAGGTCAGGGAAAAGCACGGCGACCTGTGGCGTTACGCGCTGTACCCGGTGACCGGCAAGAAGCACCAGTTGCGCGTGCACATGAGCGCGCTGGGGGCGGCGATTTGCAACGACCCGTTCTACCCCGAGGTGCTCAAGGATGCCGAGGACGATCATGCCAGGCCGCTCAAGCTGCTGGCCCAGGGGCTGCGTTTCATCGATCCGCTGACCGGACAGGAACGCGAATTCGAGAGCCGCATCCGCCTGCAGTGGTGAAAACCCTTTCGCAGAAACAATAAAACCCGCACCAGGCGGGTTTCATTGCATGCAGATCGCTAGCCGTCGGACTTACAGCTCCTTGACGGTGCGGACCTGATCCTTGTTGATGCGGGTGCGCTTGCCGTCCAGCTGTTCGAACTCGTAGAAGCCCGAGTCCTTGTCGTATTGGGGGGTGTCGACGGCCTGGATTTCGCGACCGTCATTCAAGGTGATCACTGATGGCGAAGCGCAACCGGCAAGCGTGGCCAGGCCCAGTGCGAGCATGAAAGTGGCGAGGGTCCGATGAGTCATTGTGTGTCTCCGAAATGAGTACTTTTGAGTGCTGGTCTTCAGACGTATGGTGCGTCTGCAAGTTCCTTGGCCAGGTGCATTCTGCCACGTTGTCAGACAGATCGTAGGCGTTCAGCGAGTTATCTTGACTAGTGTCGCGTGCCTGGCCGCGCAGGCGGATGCCTGTTCCTGGCGGCCTGCGCAGGACCGTCCCAGGGGATTGCCGGCCGCCAGGGGCGGCGGATCGGAGCGCTGTGATATAACACCGGGCTGTTTCTCTTACCTCAGGATCGAGCCTATGAAAGCCAAGGCTGATGTACCTTTTGTTCCCCTGAACATTGCGGTGTTGACCGTCAGTGATACCCGCACCCTGGAAACCGACACTTCCGGACAGGTCTTCGTCGAGCGTCTGGGCGCCGCGGGTCATCGTCTGGCCGCACGGGTGTTGCTCAAGGACGATCTGTACAAGATCCGCGCCCAGGTCGCCACCTGGATCGCCGACGAACAGGTGCAGGTGGTGCTGATCACCGGCGGTACCGGCTTTACCGGTCGCGACAGTACCCCGGAGGCGGTGGCCTGCCTGCTGGACAAGCAGGTCGACGGTTTCGGTGAACTGTTCCGGCAGATTTCGGTGGCCGATATCGGCACCTCCACCGTGCAGTCCCGCGCGTTGGCCGGGCTGGCCAACGGTACCCTGGTGTGCTGCCTGCCGGGCTCCACCAATGCGGTGCGCACCGGCTGGGATGGCATCCTCGCCGAGCAACTGGATGCGCGCCACCGGCCGTGCAATTTCGTTCCCCATCTGAAACAGGCGGCGGCTTGTGAATCCCGTGGGTAAGCCGGGCAAGCTCGGCGCCTTGATGCCGGTTGAGCAGGCGCTGGAGCGTTTGCTGGCCATGGCCGCGGCGGCGCCGATTGTCGAGCGCGAATCATTGCCCCTGGCGGCCACTCAGGGCCGGGTGCTGGCCGAGGCGCTGATCTCCAGCCTGGACCTGCCGCCCTGGCCCAACAGCGCCATGGACGGCTACGCCTTGCGCCTGGAGGACTGGAAGGGCGAGCCCCTGCCGGTCAGCCAGCGGATCTTCGCCGGACAGTCCCCCGAGCCGTTGCAACCGGGAACCTGCGCGCGGATTTTTACCGGCGCGCCAGTGCCGGCCGGGGCGGATTGCGTTGAGATGCAGGAAAACGTCCAGGTTCAGGACGATCAGCGGGTGCTGTTCAACCAAGCCTTGAAGATCGGCCAGAACATCCGTCCCCAGGGGCAGGAAACCACGGTGGGCGAGCAGGTGCTCGCAGCTGGGACACGCTTGGGGCCGATCGAGCAGGGGCTGGCGGCTTCCCTGGGATGTGCCGAACTGGTCGTGGTGCGGCGGGTCCGGGTGGCGGTGTTGTCCACCGGTGACGAGTTGGTGGAGCCGGGCCAGGCCCTGGGCCCCGGGCAGATCTACAACAGCAACCGGGTACTGCTGTGCAGCTGGTTGCAGCGCCTGGGCTGCGAAGTGCTGGACGCTGGCATCCTGCCCGATGACCTGCCCGCGACCCGCCAGCGCCTGGCGGAGTTGGGCGAGGTCGATCTGATCCTCTCCACCGGCGGGGTGTCGGTGGGGGAGGCGGACTTTCTCGGGATGGCCCTGCGCGAAGCCGGCGAACTGACGCTGTGGAAGCTGGCGATCAAACCCGGCAAGCCCCTGACCGTCGGCCATTTTCGCGGTGTGCCGGTGATCGGTCTGCCGGGCAACCCGGCTTCCACCCTGGTGACCTTTGCCCTGCTGGCGCGGCCGTACCTGCTGCGGCGCCAGGGTGTGCAGCAGGTGCAGCCATTGCGCTTCCAGGTGCCTGCCGGTTTTGTCTGGCCCCAACCGGGCAATCGTCGCGAGTACCTGCGCGGGCGCCTGGAGAACGGGCGAGCGATCATCTATCGCAACCAGAGCTCGGGGGTGTTGCGCAGCGCGGCCTGGGCGGAAGGTCTGGTGGAAGTGCAGGAAGGCCGGACCCTGGAAGAGGGCGATTGGGTCAGCTTCATTCCGTTGAGCGAGGTGCTGGATTGATCGAGGGCGGGCCCGGTTCGGTGTCGGGCCCGCGCCTCGCGGTTCAGCGCAGCAGGAGCAACAGCAGCAGGCCGAAGCGGCTGTGGAACCCCCAGGCCACCAGCCCCGCCATTATCGAGGCCGCCAGCGTCAGCCAGCCCACGCGCTTGAGTATCGACAGCAGCCTGGAATGAGGCGCTTGCGCCTCGCAGGAGAGCGGCAGATCGAACTCCGGTGACGGGTGCCCCGTCAGCCAGGAGCTGTCCTTGATGCGGGTCAGGGGTGAATGCCCCCGTGGATAAAACCCCTTGTCGTTCATGACGATTCACTTCCCTGTATGAGGCGTCAGCGCCTGGCATGCACAGTCACTGATTGGCCCGGCAGGGTCAATTCAGGCAATTCTCATTCTGCAGTCAGAAAATTTACTTTAAGTCCTGCACCTTTTTTCAGGTCCTCGGGGCTGTTGCGCCAGACTCATGGGCTCGACGCGGTTTCAGCGAGTGCCGGGGGCGATCGGGGCCCGGCCATACAGGTCGTTGAAGCGCACGATGTCGTCTTCGCCCAGGTATTCGCCGCTCTGCACTTCAATCATGACCAGGTCGATGACCCCGGGATTGCTCAACCTGTGGGGGCGCCCGGGTTTGATAAAGGTCGATTCATTGGTGTCGAGCAGGAGTTCGTCTTCTCCGTTGGTCACCCGGGCCATGCCGCTGACCACGATCCAGTGCTCGCTGCGGTGGTGATGCATCTGCAGGGACAGTGAGGCACCGGGCTTGACCTCGATGCGCTTGATCTTGAAGCGCGGCCCTTCCTCGAGCACGGTGTAGGCGCCCCAGGGGCGGTTCACGGTGCGGTGCAGCCGGTAGGCATTGTGGCCCAGGCGCTTGAGCTCCTGGACGATCAGTTTGACGTCCTGGCTGCGCTTGCCATCGGCGATCAGCAGCGCGTCCGGGGTGTCGACGATGATCAGGTTGTCCAGGCCGACTGCGCCCACCAGGCGCTGGCGCGAATCGATGTAGCAATTGCTGACTTCGTGCAGCACGGTGTCACCGGTGCACTGGTTGCCCTGTTCGTCCGCCGGGATCAGCTCGCGCACCGCCTGCCAGGAGCCGATATCGCTCCAGCCGAGCTGGCAGGGCACCACGGCGACTTTCTCCGAGCGTTCCATCACCGCGTAGTCGATGGAGATGTCCGGCGCCTGGGCGAAGCTGTCGCTCTCCAGCTCCACTTGCAACTCGTGGGGGCCTTCCTTGCGGTAGCTCCGCTCCAGGCAGTGCTCGACGGCGCTGAGCACCTGCGGCACGAACTCCCGCAGCTCCTGAAGAATCGCGTCGGCACGCATGCAGAACATGCCGCCGTTCCACAGGTGCTGGCCGCCCTCGACGTAGCACTGGGCGGTGGCGGCATCGGGTTTCTCGACAAAGCGCCTGACCTGGAAGCTGTGGTCGTCCAGAGCCTGACCTTTCTCGATATAGCCGAAGCCGGTTTCCCCATGGGTGGGCACCAGGCCGAAGGTCACCAGCCAGCCTTGTTCGGCCAGTGGCCGGGCGCTGTCCACCGCGGCGGCGAATGCCGCGACATCCTTGATCAGGTGATCGGCGGGCAGTACCAGCAGTTGTGCGTCAGCGCCGTAGCGCTGGCTGACATGCAGCGCCGCGGCGGCGATGGCCGGCGCGGTGTTGCGACCAAAGGGTTCGAGGATGAAGTCCAGCTCGATCCGCGCCTGGTTCAGCGGGCGATAGTCGTCCAGGGTGCGGAAGAACACCTCGCGGTTGGTCACCGTCAGCAGCCGTTCGACGCCCTTGAGTGCGGCAGCGCGGGCGAAGGTCTTCTGCAGCAGGCTGTCGCCGTCGGGCAGGCGCATGAAGGGTTTGGGCGCGGCCTCGCGGGATACCGGCCACAGGCGGGCGCCGGCGCCGCCAGCAATGATGCAGGGAATGAGAGTGCTCACTCAGTGGGTCTCGCGGAACATGATGATGGGCGCCATGGTGCGCCAGCGGATGCGCAGATCAAAGCGGATTGATTGGTTTTCGCTGTGGCGCGCAGCGAATTCCAAAGGTTGAGAGATTGTTCCAGGCGGTCGCTTGAGGTCGCTCGGCCATTGGTTTGCGCCCGGCCAGGGGGAAGCGGCTGCAAGTGCTGAAGGGGCGACAGCTGACTCAGCCTGATCCGGGGCGGGCCGCCCGGACAGATCCGCGGCAGGTAAAAATTAATCGACGGGACAGACTTTTTTCGCATGGCCCGGGGTCAACATCCTTCAAGGATTCAATAATCGGAGTCATGCCTGATGAGTGAGCGCAAGGCACTGCTGATACTGCACGGCAAACAGGCCCTCAACGATGAGGTCCGCGCGGCGGTCGAGGCCAAGCGGGCCCAGGGCTGGGCGTTGTCGGTGCGGCTGACCTGGGAGGCGGGGGATGCCCGGCGCCTGGTGCATGAAGGGCTGGCCGCCGGCCACACGCGGCTGATTGCCGGGGGCGGTGATGGCACTTTGCGTGACATCGCCGAGGCCCTGGCCAATGCGCCAAATCCCGCCAGCCTGGTGCTGTTGCCTCTGGGCACGGCCAATGACTTTGCCCGGGCCGCCGGGGTGCCGCTGGAGCCGGCTGCCGCCCTGGAGTTGCTGGAGGTTGCCCCCCGGGCGGTGGATCTGGGGGAGGTGGGCGGGCAGATATTCCTCAACATGGCCACCGGCGGCTTCGGCAGTCAGGTGACCGCCAACACCTCGGAAGACCTGAAGAAAGTCCTTGGCGGCGCGGCTTATCTGTTTACCGGGCTGTCGCGCTTTGCCGAGCTGAGCGCGGCCTATGGCGAGTTGCAGGGGCCGGATTTCCACTGGCGCGGCGAACTCCTGGCCCTGGGCATTGGCAATGGCCGTCAGGCGGGGGGCGGGCATGAACTGTGTCCGGGTGCCCTGGCTGATGACGGTTTGCTGGATATCAGCATCCTGCCGGCCCCGCAGGAACTGGTGGGCACGTTGAAGAACCTGCTGGCCGGCGGCCTGGGGATCGACAACATGTTTGTCCGTGCGCGGCTGCCCTGGGTCGAGATCAAGGCTTCACGGGGGCTGGACATCAACCTCGATGGCGAGCCGCTGCAGGGCGACACCTTGCGCTTCAGCGCGCGTCCGGCGGCCTTGCAGGTGCATTTGCCGGTGGACTCGCCGTTGCTCGGCGGTACGCCTTAGGTCAGTCGTCGAGGCTGATGATGTGTTCGCGCACGGCGAACAGCACCAGGCCGGCGACGTCGAAGATCTGCAGGCGTTTCATGATCTGCGAACGGTGGGTTTCCACGGTCTTGATGCTCAGCCCCAGGCCCAGGGCGATCTCCCGGGTGGATTTGCCGCGCACGATCAGCCGCAGGATCTCCAGTTGGCGAGCGGTCAGGTTGTGATTGTCCACCGGCTGCGGCGTGTGTTTCTGGGCCCGGGTCAGGGCCTGGGTGATCACTGTGTGAGCGATGGCCGGGCTCAGGTAGCGTTCGTTGTTGCGCAGGGCTTCCAGGGCATGTTCCAGCTCGGTGGCGGTGGTGTCCTTGAGCAGGTAGCCGTGGGCGCCGGACTCCAGGGCCTGCATGATCAAGGCCGGATCGGTGTGCATCGACAGGATCAGGACCTTGCTTTGCGGGTGCAGCGCCTTGAGCCGGCGCAAGGCGTCGAGGCCGCCGATGCGCTTCATCGACAGGTCCAGCAAGATGATGTCCGGGCGCAGTTGCTCGACCAGTTCCAGCAGGTGCGCGCCGTCGTCGGCCTCGCCGATCACCGCGTATCCGGGAATGTCCATGACCAGGGCACGCACGCCAGCCCTGATGAGCGAGTGGTCATCCACCAAGAGTAAATTACAGGTCAATGGGAAACCTTATTCGTGCTGGCCCGTTCCAGAGTGCGGGGGGCCCAGGGAAAGAGTGCTTCGATCTGGGTGCCTTGGTCGGCTTCGCTGGTGACTTTCAGCAGGCCGCCCAGCTGGCTGATTCGTTCCTGCATCCCGGCCATGCCGCGCTGACCCTGGGCGCTCGGATCGCTGGCCGGGGCGAACCCCTGGCCGTCGTCGCTGATGAACAGCGAGAGGCCTTCGGGCAAGCGCTGTACGCGCACCAGCAGATTCTTGGCCCGGGCATGACGCAGCATGTTGGTCACGGCTTCCTGAGTGATGCGAAACGCCGCCACCGCCATCTCCTCGGGAATTCCCGTCAGGCGCTGGTGGCATTCAAGGCTCCAGTGCACCGAGGTGTTTTCCAGGGTCTTGAGCAGGTGGGCGCGCAGGCTGGCTTCCAGGCCCAGGCTGGTCAGTTGCCGGGGGTTGAGAATGGCGGACACGTCGCGGACCTTGGCCAGGGTCTCTTCCAGGGTGGTGGCGAGCACGGCGCAGGGTTGCTGCAAGTCGTCCGGCAGACGGCGCTTTAGCCAGTCGGTCTGCAACTTGGCCGCGGTCAGCAGTTGGCCAATGTCGTCGTGCAGTTCCCGGCTCAGGCGGTGGCGTTCATTCTCCTTGACCTTAAGCAGGCGCTCGGCCAGTTCCTGAGGCTGGAACCGGATGGACTTTCGCGAATAGCCGTATTGCATCCAGATGCAGGCCAGCGCCGCGATATTGACTGCCAGCAGGCTCATGGGCACGGGCCGGCCCAGGCTGTAGATCAGCACATTGCCCAGGCTTGAGCAGGAGCACAGCAACAGGCTGAACCAGCGCAGATGATCACGGGAGGGAGGCCAAGAGAAGAATGACTTGAGGCTGGCGTACATAGCGGATGGAGCCAATGAATGTTCGCTGCGAAGTGCCCGGTCAGGTATGGATGACGAGGCTTGTTTGAGAAACAGTGTTATTTGAATTGCCGGCTTCGATCAATGCAGTGTGTGGGTTTTGCAGAAGCCGCGTAGTGACTGTCGACATTGGAATCAAAGTGCCATTATCTGGGTCCGTTTATGCGCCGCATAATACCACCGAACATACCGTTGGTCGCGTTTATACACGCAGGTATATATGTCTTCAAAGTCAGGAATATTGGGCTCAGGCACGCTTGTGCCAGTTAGTCTGCGGGCCTTGGAGAGCCTATCGCCAATAGGAACTGTCGTTGAATTTGCGCGGGAAAATATGGATTGGAACAGTAAGTCCGGGCCCGGCATTAGTTGGTTTTTTTGCAACGATGCTGTCGTTCTTGAGTATGAAATATTCAATAACGACCTATTAGTTGTCCTTGGGCCCCAGGGTTCTATCGATGTTCTGTGTTAGCGATCGTAGATAGCGGCTTTATCGGCCATCGCTTGGCGCAAGTGCAATTTCAATGGCTGCAGGACGGGGAGGCGCAGGTGCAGTTCTGTGTCACTTGTTGGGTCAGTTCGCCGATCAGCATGAGCTGTTCGCTGTCGTCCAGATTGAGTTGGCCATTGTGCGGGTCGACCAGTTCCAGTTGCCAGGCCATCAGGGTCAGGCAGCTCCTCAAGGCATCGAGGATCGGGTCGTTGAGGTCCACCGGGTGCACGGTGCGTTTGAGCACGCCATGGATATGCAGGGCGAACTCGGCCAACGGGCTGATGGCGTGACGCGCTGCGATCTGGGCCAGGGACTGCAGGCTGGCGAGCAGGCAGTTGATGGCCTCTTCGTCGTTTCTGATCAGGTGCAGATGATTCAGGCAATCTTCCGATTTGGCCAGCAGGGCCTGGGCTTCGAGCAGGAACTCAGGCAGGGGTGGGGCGCATTCGTGGCTGTCCTTTAGCATGCTTATCTCCATGACTTCGTGTCCGATGAGGGGATAGGGCTCTGGCTGAAGGGGGTTAAGGTATGGTGCGCTTTTTCAAATTGTATATAGGATAATTCTGATTTTATTTCCGGGGTTGCAGCCGCCTGCGAGAGGCGATTTTCATCGTTTCCGAACGCTGCCCAAATACCGGCCACAGCCGTGCGGCGCATGGGCGCTGGGGCGTGATGGGCGAGGGGGTTTAGGCTTGAAAGGGTGCTGGGCCACCTTTCTGCGGTCACAAACAAAAGCCTGACTCCGTTCATGCAATGAGAATGGCGTCACATTAATGGCTATTGGATATCGCGAATATCAGGATGGTCCTGATTGTTGCTAGGGGAAACCCTTAGGCGCAGGAACTTCACGCCGTGATTAAGGTCGCGTCGTCGCAGACTGGTGTTGCTGAATTGACGGCCTCAGTAAAGCATGATGTTAATGTGACATCAATGGCTTTCATATGGCAATTTGCATGTGGGTCAAGATACGGCGCAGCCCGCCGATATCTGTCTTTAGTGAATTCATCAGAACAAGCCCAGGAGTCATTAATGGCCGGCATTCTCGACACGGTAGATCAACGCACACAGCTGGTGGGTGAGAATCGCCTGGAAATCCTCATGTTCCGCCTGGCCGGTCGGCAGTTGTTCGCCATCAACGTCTTCAAGGTTCAGGAAGTCCTGCAACTGCCCAAGCTGACCCTGATGCCCCAGCGTCACCCGTTTGTCTGCGGTGTGGTCAACCTGCGCGGCCAGACCCTGCCGGTGATCGACCTGTCTCAGGCCATCGGCATGCGCCCGCTGGTTCCGGGGCCCAACAGCACCATCATCGTCACCGAGTACAACCGCTCGGTGCAGGCGTTCCTGGTGGGTGGGGTGGACCGCATCGTCAACATGAACTGGGAAGCCATCATGCCGCCGCCCACCAGTGCCGGGCGCCAGCACTATCTGACGGCCATCAGCAAGGTTGACGAGCAACTGGTGGAGATCATCGACGTCGAGAAAGTCCTGGCCGAAATCGTCCCCTACAATGCCAAGGTTTCCCGGGACAAACTCGAAGATCCGGTGCTGGAGCGCGCGCGCGGTCGTGAAGTGCTGCTGGTGGACGACTCCAATGTGGCCCTCTCCCAGCTGCGCGATACCCTCGGCCAGCTCGGGGTGAAGATGCATATCGCCAGTGACGGCCTCAAGGCCCTGAACATGCTCAAGGCCTGGGCCGATACCGGGGTCGAGATGACCGACAAACTGCTGATGGTGTTCACCGATGCGGAAATGCCGGAAATGGACGGCTACCGCCTGACCACCGAAATTCGCAACGACCCCCGTCTGCGTGGGCTGTATGTGGTGCTGCACACCTCCTTGTCCGGCAGTTTCAACGAATCGATGGTCAAGAAGGTCGGTTGCGACAACTTCCTCTCCAAGTTCCAGCCGGACAAGCTGGTGGACGTGGTCCGTCAGCGCCTGATGCTGGACGAAGTCAGCGCCTGAACCCGGGCCGGTGTCGACAGCCGCTCTCCCTGTGCCTTTGTTTGCTCCGAGCGCTGGTATAGGGTGAGCTTTTTTGCTCACACAGGGAGCTGGACATGCGTCTTAGCGCGCTTTATCGATACCCGTTGAAATCCGCCCGGGGCGAAACCCTGCAACAGATCGGCCTGGACAAGCTCGGGCTGCAAGGGGATCGCCGTTGGATGCTGGTGGATGAAGCCAACGGGCGTTTTCTCACCCAGCGTGCGGTGGCGCGCATGAGTCAACTCTCGGCCTTGTACAACGACCAGGGCGGCCTGACCCTCAGTGCTGCCGGGTTTGCCAGCCTTGAAGTACCCCTGCCCGATGCCGCGGCGGCCTTGCGTGGGGTGACCATCTGGCAGGACAGCCTGCGGGTTCCCGATGCCGGGGATGAGGCGGCTGCCTGGGTCAGTGAGTTCGTCGGCAAGCCTACCCGCCTGGTGCAGGTGCCGCTGGAACGGGCGCGGAGCACCGCCGCCGGCTACGGCAGGGACGATGATCAAGTGGCGTTTGCCGACGGCTTTCCGCTGTTGCTGATTGGCCAGGCGTCCCTTGACGATCTGTCCAGCCGGGTCGGGCGGCCTCTGGAGATGCTGCGTTTTCGTCCCAATCTGGTGATCGAGGGCAGCCAGGCCTTTGCCGAGGACCAGTGGCGGCGCATACGGATTGGCGACCTCGAGTTTCGCGTGGTCAAGCCGTGCTCGCGCTGCATCCTGACCACCATCGACCCCCAGACCGGCGAGCGCAGCGCCGACCGCGAACCCCTGGCGACCTTGCAGAAGTACCGGGCCCAGGCCGACGGGGCGATGTTCGGGCAGAACCTGGTCAACGACGGCCCGGGTCGTCTGCAGGTGGGGATGCCGGTCACGGTGTTGGAATAACCTTTCGCCGGCCCCAAGAAAAATGCCCGTCTGTTGCGCAGACGGGCATTTTTTATCGGTGATAAAGCCGCAGCGGCTCGATCAGCCGCGGTACTCGCACAGATAAGCGGTGTCCACCGCGACTTTCAGCTGGAACTTGCTGTTGGCCGGTACGTTGAACTGGCTGCCGGCAGGGAAGGTTTCCCAATCGGCACTGTCGGGCAGGCGCACGGTCAGCGCGCCGGACACCACGTGCATGATTTCCCGCTGTGCCGTACCGAACTCGTATTCGCCCGGGGCCATGACGCCAATGGTGGCTGGGCCTTCGGCCGTGCCGAAGGCAATCGACTTGACGGTGCCGTCGAAGTACTCGTTGACTTTAAACATGGGCGATTCCTCAAGAAAGGGTCAAAAAGGCTGGCCAGTATGCACAAGGCCTCAAGGGCCGTCACCTGCCGCCATCAAGGAAGAATCAGGGGCAACAGGCGCGCGGTATTGCGCGCATCTTCCAGGGCCCGATGCTGTTGGCCGTTGAACTGCATGCCGGCCAGTTGCAGGGCCGCATTCAGGCCCAGAGGGCGCTCCAGGCGCCGGGCCTTGGCGAAGCGCTGCTTGAGGTTCATGTGCGGCACTTCATTCAACAGGCTGTGCAACTGCTGGTTGTGCCATTCCAGCTGCAACTGCTTGCGGTCGTAGTCGCCCCAGCTGGCCCAGCCCTCCAGGCGCGGCCGATGCTGGCCCAGCCAGCGCTCGAACAGGTTCCAGACCTCGCTCAGCGGTGCGGCGCTGTCGATGTTGGCCTGGGTGATATGGGTCAGTTCGCGACAGAACGGCGTCAGCCGAGGGCGCCGCAAGGGGCGGACGAAACGCTGGAAGTGGTCTTGTTCCCGGCCTTGGCGGTTGACCAGGGTGGCGCCGATTTCGATGATTTCCATCTCGCTCACCGGCCAGCCCCCTTCATCCGTCGTGGCTTCCAGATCTATTACCAGCCAGTGGGGCATCGCAAATTCCAGCCTTCAACATCCTGATGAGGCTTGAGCGTAGCCAAAGCTGCGGCATCCGCCTAGTGCTCCATTTCCGGGGCGCTGCCGAGCGCTTGCACCTCCAGAAGTATTTGCCGGTTCTTCACCTGATCCCCAAGGTTGACCTGAAGCCGGGTGATCACCCCATCGATTCCGGCCTTGAGCGGGTGTTCCATCTTCATCGCCTCCAGCACCAGCAGCAGTTGGCCCTTGCTGACGCGCATGCCCTCGGTGACCTGCACATCGACGATGGCCCCGTCCATGGGGGCCTTGACGGTGCCGCCATGGGCGTCCGACTGGCCCTGCACCGGCGCATGGCTCAGGTCCTGCAGGCGCAGGCTGGCGCTGGCGCTGCCCAGCCACAGCTCGCCATCCTGCAGACGGTAGGCGTAGTGGCGCCGGATGCCATTGACCTCCAGGCTGGCCCGGCGGCCATCGGCGGTGCAGATTCTCACCTCGTGCAGCACCTGCGCCTGCCTCACCTGCAACCGACCGGTTGCCGAGACGCTCAGTTGCAGCGACCACTGCTGCTCACCCAGGCCCAGGCGATAGAGCAGCGGCACACCGGCCTGATTGCGCCAGGCGCGAAGGGCCGCGCCGTGGTGGCTGGCGCTGTGCTGATAGAACAGTGCCGCGGCAATCGCCAGCTCCTCGTTGCCGGGCACCTGGGGTTGCAGGCTCGGGTCCTGCGCGAAGTGTTCGGCGATAAACGCGGTGCTGAACCGGCCGCTGGCGAACATTGGATGCCGGAGCAGACCGGCGAGCAGCCGGCGATTGCTCTCAAGTCCCAGCAGCACGCAGTCTTCGACTCCGCGCAAGAGCTTGCGCCGGGCTTCCTCGCGGGTGGCGCCGTGGGCGATCAGCTTGCCCAGCATCGGGTCGTAGAACGGGCTGATCCACTGGCCTTCCTGCAAACCATGGTCGGTGCGCAGCCCCGGCGCCGGCTCCCAGCGCAGGATCTGGCCGGTCTGCGGCAGGAAGTTCTGCGCCGGGTCCTCGGCGTACAGCCGTACTTCGATGGCGTGCCCCTTGAGCTGCACCTGCTCCTGGCTCAGGGGCAGCGGCTCGCCGGCGGCCACTTGCAGTTGCAGGGCCACCAGATCCAGGCCGGTCACCAGTTCGGTCACCGGATGCTCGACCTGCAAGCGGGTGTTCATTTCCAGGAAATAGAACCGGCCGCTTGCGTCCAGCAGGAACTCCACGGTGCCGGCCCCCACATAGTTCACCGCGCGCCCGGCCTTGAGCGCCGCCTCGCCCATGGCCCGCCGCAGTTCCTCGGTCATCACCGGGCAGGGGGCTTCCTCGATGACTTTCTGATGGCGGCGCTGGATCGAGCAATCCCGCTCTCCCAGGTAGATCAGATGACCGTGGTGATCGCCGAACACTTGCATTTCCACGTGCCGGGGCTCGATCAGCGCCTGTTCCAGAATCAGCTCGTCGCTGCCGAAGGCGTGCAGGGCTTCCGAGCGCGCAGTGCGGATCTGTTCCAGCAGATCCTCGTGCCGCTGCACCAGGCGCATGCCGCGCCCGCCACCGCCAGCGCTGGCCTTGATCATCAGCGGGTAACCGATGCGCTGGGCCTCGCGCTGCAGGGTCGCGTCAGCCTGGTCCTCGCCCTGATAGCCCTGGATACAGGGCACACCGGCTTCGAGCATGGCGATTTTCGAGCGGCGCTTGCTGCCCATCAACTCAATGGCGGCGGCGCTGGGGCCGATGAAGGTGATGCCGGCGGCGGCGCAGGCGGCGGCGAATTCGTGGTTTTCCGAGAGGAAGCCATAGCCCGGGTGGATGGCGTCGGCGCCGCTGCGACGGGCAGCGTCGAGGATCGCCTCGCTGTTGAGGTAGGACTGCTGCACCGGGGATGGGCCGATGTGCAGGGCTTCGTCGGCCATGTGCACGTGCAGGGACTCGGCGTCGGCGTCGCTGTACACGGCCACGGTGCGATAGCCCAGGGCCTGGGCGGTGCGCTGGATGCGGCAGGCGATTTCGCCGCGATTGGCGATCAGGATCTTGTTGAAGAGGGGCATACAGGCTCCCGGGAATCGGTGGGTGGGGCATTCGCCGGCGAACCGGCGTCTACCAGGCGCTCAACCGGCCCAGGCCGGTTGGCGTTTCTGCACGAAGGCCAGGGTGCCCTCGACGCCTTCTTCGCCCATGACTGCGTTGGCGAAGTCGCTGGCGGCCTGATCCAGCAACGGGCCCCGGGGCTGCTCGACACTGGCCAGCAGCAGGGCCTTGGTCGCCGCATTGGCCCCGGGAGCGCAGCGCAGCACCTGGGCCAGTTGCTGCTCAAGGCGTGCCTGCAGGGCCTGGGCATCGGGCTCGACAAAGTGCACCAGCCCCAGGCGCTGGGCCTCGGCACCGTCGAAGCGGGCGGCGGTCAAGGTCAGGCGCCGGGCCTGGGTCAGGCCGATGCGCTGCACCACGAACGGGGCAATCTGGGCCGGCAGCAGGCCCAGGCTGGTTTCCGGCATGCCGAACTGCGCCGATTGCTCGGTGATGGCGATGTCGCTGACACAGGCCAGGCCGAAGCCGCCTCCCAGCACCGCGCCTTGCAGCACGCAAACCAGTACCTGGGGCAGCTGTTGCGCCTCTTCCAGCAGGGCGCCGAAGGCCCGGTTCAAGTCCCGGTAGGCGCTGCTGCCGTGGGCTCGGGCGCCGGCCATGTCCTTGAGGTCGCCGCCGGCGCAGAAGTGCTCGCCAGCGCCACGCAGGACCAGGGCGCGGACGCTGCGCCGATCACGGACCGCGGCCATCACCGTGCGCAGTTCGGCGACCATCTGCAGGCTCATGGCGTTGCGGCTTTCCGGGCGGTTGAGGCGGATGAACAGCACGCCGTTGCGCGACTCCAGCAACAGCGTCTGGCAGGCAGGAAGCGGGCTCATTTCTTTTTCCCCGGCAGGATGCCCATGAGTTTGCAGATGATCCCCAGCATGATCTCGTCGGCACCACCGCCGATCGACACCAGGCGCACGTCGCGATAGGCCCGGGCCACCGGGTTGTCCCACATGAAGCCCATGCCGCCCCAGTACTGCAGGCAGCTGTCGCTGACCTCGCGGCCCAGGCGCCCGGCCTTGAGCTTGGCCATGGACGCCAGGCGGGTCACGTCCTGGCCGCGCACATACTGCTCGGTGGCCTGGTAGACCAGGGCCCGCAGGCACTCGATCTCGGTGGACAGTTCGGCCAGGCGGAAGTGGATCACCTGGTTGTCGATCAGCGGGCTGCCGAAGGTGCGGCGCTCCCTGCAGTATTCGATGGTGCTGTCGACGCAGTATTCCAGGCCCTTGATCATGTTCGCCGCGCCGAACAGCCGCTCCTCCTGGAACTGCAGCATCTGCATCATGAAACCCGCGCCTTCGTGGCCGATGCGGTTGCGCTGGGGCACCCGCACATTGTCGAAGAACACCTGGGCGGTTTCCGAGCTGCGCATGCCGAGTTTGTCCAGGTGCGAACTGAGGCTGATGCCCGGGGTGTTCATCGGCACCATGATCAGCGACTTGTTGACGTGGGGCTTGTCGTCCGAGGTGTTGGCCAGCAGACAGATGAAATCGGCGCTGGGGGAGTTGGTGATCCACATCTTGCTGCCGTTGATCACGTAGTCGTCACCGTCCTTGCGCGCATGGGTCTTGAGCCCGGCGACATCGGAGCCGGCGCCGACTTCGGAGACGCCGATGCAACCCACCTGCTCGCCGCTGATGGCCGGGCGCAGGAATTCGTCGCGCAGCTCATCGGAGCCGAAGCGCGCCAGGGCCGGGGTGCACATGTCGGTCTGCACGCCAATGGACATGGGAATGCCGCCGCAATGGATGGTGCCGAACTCCTCGGCGGCGACGATGGAGTAGCTGTAGTCCAGGCCCATGCCGCCGAATTTTTCCGGCTTGGAGATGCCCAGCAGCCCCAGCTCGCCGGCCTTGCGGAAAATCTCGTGGATGGGAAAGCGCCCGGCTTTCTCCCATTCCTCGACATGGGGATTGATCTCGCGGTCGACAAAATGGCGCACCGTGCGCCGCAGCTCTTCGTGTTCCTGGGTGAAGATCATCGTTGTTCTCCTCAAGTGGGGTCAGACCGCGAAATGCCCTATCAAAACCGTGCCACACCGAAACTGTTGGGCTGCAAGGGGCGGGCGTCCGCCTCATGGCAGATATCCAGCAGGTAGCCCAGCAGGGTGCGGGTATCCCGCGGGTCGATCAGCCCGTCGTCCCACAGGTTGGCGCTGCCATACAAGGCGGTGGACTGGCTGTCGAGCTTCTGCGCGGTGACCTGCTCCAGCATGTCGAGCATCTTCGGGTCGGCTTCCTGGCCGTTCTTCGCCTGCTTGGCCTCGGTGACGATGCGCAGCACCTTGCCGGCCTGGGCGCCGCCCATCACCGCCGTGCGGCTGTTGGGCCAGGCGAAGATGAAGCGCGGGTCCAGGCCGCGGCCGCACATGGCGTAGTTGCCGGCGCCGTAGGAGCCGCCGACGACGATGGTCAGTTTTGGCACCCGGGCATTGGCCACCGCCTGGATCATCTTCGCCCCGTGCTTGATCACCCCTTGCTGTTCGGATTCGGTGCCCACCATGAACCCGGTGGTGTTGTGGAAGAACAGCAGCGGCGTGCGGCTCTGGTCGCACAGCTGGATGAACTGCGCGGCCTTGCTCGCGCCCTGGGGCGTGATCGGGCCGTTGTTGCCGATAAAGCCGCAGGCCCGGCCCTGGATCTGCAAATGGCCGCACAGGGTCTGGGCATCGAACTCGCCCTTGAACTCCAGGAACTGCGAGCCGTCCGCCAGGCGGGCGACGATTTCCCGGGCGTCGTAGGGCTTTTTCGGGTCAGAGGGAATCAGCCCCAGCAATTCGTCGATGGGGTACAGCGGCTCGCTCCAGGTCCGCGCCGGCTGCACCGGCAATTGGGCATTCCACGGCAGCAGGCTGACGATCTCGCGGACGATGCGGATGCCATCGGCATCGTTCTGCGCCAGGTACTCGGCGGTGCCGGCGACCTGGGCGTGCATCTCGGCGCCCCCCAGTTCTTCATCGGTGGCCACTTCACCGGTGGCGGCCTTGAGCAGCGGCGGCCCGGCGAGAAACAGCTTGGCCTTGCCGCGCACCACCACCACGTAATCCGAGAGCCCGGGCTGATAGGCGCCGCCGGCGGTGGCCGAGCCGTGGACCACGGTGATCTGCGGCAGGCCCATGGCCGACATCCGTGCCTGATTGGCGAAACTGCGCGCGCCTTCGACGAAGATTTCCGCGGCGTAGTTGAGGTTGGCGCCCCCGCTTTCCGCCAGGGTCACCACCGGCAGCTTGTTCTCCATGGCGATCTGTTGCAGGCGCAGGGACTTCTTCAGGCCGCTGGGGGAAATGGTCCCGCCCTTGATTGCACTGTTGTTGGCCACCACCAGCATGCGCACCCCGCACACATAGCCGATACCGGCGATCAGCCCGCCGCCGGCCTGGCTGCCGTCCTTGTCATCGTGCAGCTTGTAACCGGCCAGGCTGGCCAGTTCGAGAAAGGGCGCCCCCGGGTCCAGCAGCAGGTTGAGGCGCTCGCGGGGCAGCAACTGGCCGCGCTGGTCGAACCTGGCCTTGGCCTCGGCCGCCTTGTTCAGCAGGTCCTGCTGCAACTGCTGCACCTGTTGCAAGCCCTTCAGCATCGCTTCGCGGTTCTCGGCGAACGACGGGCTGTGGGGATCGAGCTGGGACTGGATCACCGGCATGAGTTATTCCTCGCCCTTGAGCACATCGGGCAGGTAGGCCCGGTGAAAACCGTTGTACGACTCACTGTTGCGCGCCTTGCTCAAGGGCCAGGCACGGCTGCCGAGGCTGGCGGCACCGTCGATGCGCAGGGTGCTGCCGCTGATAAAGGCCGCGCCGGGGCTGAGCAGAAAGACAATGGCCGCGCTGACTTCCGACTCCGTGCCAATGCGCTTGAGCGGCACGTGCTCGCGTAGGGTCGGAATCACCGCCTTGAACGCGCCTTCGTAAGTGTCCATGCCGCTGGAGGCGACCCAGCCCGGGGCCACCGCATTGACCCGAACCCCGGCATGGCCCCATTCGAAGGCTGCGGTCTTGGTGAAGTTGTCCATCCCCGAGCGCGCCGCGCCGGAGTGGCCCATGCCCGGCATGCCGCCCCACATGTCGGCGAGCATGTTGACGATGCTCCCGCCGTGGCGGCTCATGGACTGGTTGAACACTTCCCGGGCCATGAGGAAACCGCCCACCAGATTGGTGCGCAGCACGGTCTCGAAGCCCTTCTGATTGATCGACGCCAGCGGCGCCGGGTATTGGCCGCCGGCATTGTTCACCAGGCCGTGGATCGGACCAAAGCGCTCGACCCACTGCCCTACCAGGGCCTTGACCGCGTCCTCGTCGCGAATGTCACAGGCCTGCCAGTGGGCCTGGCCGCCGTCCTCGGCAATCTCCCCGGCAACCTGCTGCAGTTTCTCCGCCTTGCGTCCCACCAGCAGCACCCGGGCACCCAGGGCCGCCAGTTCATGGGCGGTGCAGCGGCCGATACCGCTGCCGCCGCCGGTGACGATGACGGTCTGGCCGGCAAACAATCGGTCTTTGAAAATCGAGTCGTACACCACGGCCACTCCTTTAATTGACGGCGTCGGCGATGCGCTGCGGCACCGGGATCTGGATCTCCAGCAACTGCTGGGCGAAGGCCTTGCCTTGCGGGTCGATGCGCAGGCTGGCGACACCGCCGCCGCCCAGGGCGTTTTCCAGCAGGAAGTTGAGGCTGTGAGTGCCCGGCAGGTACCAGCGCTGCACGCGGCCATGGACCGGGTCCAGCACGTGCCCCATCCAGTCCGCCAGCACTTGCGGGCTCAGGGCTTCGGCGATCCACGGCAGGTAGTCGGGATCGCGCGCCATGACCCCGATGTTGCTGTGATTGCCCTTGTCGCCGGAGCGCGCCACCGCCAGCTTGACCAGGGGCACGCTGGCATCGGCCCGTCCCCGGGGCACGGGCAGGGCATGGGCGACGGGCAGGGCGCCGGGGTCCAGAGGTTCGGTGCGGGGCAGGGCACAGGGATACTGCTGGCCGGCAAAGTCGATGTGCAGCTGGCAGGCGTCCTTGTCCAGCAGGAACGAGAACAGTCGGATGACCGGATAGACCGTGGGCCGGCCGCCGACAATTCCGGTCAGGCCCGGGGCCATGCCGGTGGCGGCCTGGGCGATTTCCCGGGAGAACAGCACCAGCGCCGCCTTGTGCGGGTGACGCACCGCCAGCTTGATCACCACTTCGCGGCTGTCCTGGCGGCGGCCGTGGGGACCGTAGGTGGCTTCGCTGCCCAGCAGCTCGATATTGACTTCGCTGTAGTCCGGCCAGCCGCGCTGGGCAAACATCTCGCGGGTCTTGTCGATGATCGCCTGGCTGACCCGGCGCGCCTTGGCCACCGCATCGATCCCGGCCATCAGGCAACTGGCGGTGCAGCGGAAGCCGTCCGGGTAGGTGGCGCTGACCTTGTACTGATGGCTGGGGGGCAGGCCCTTGGCTCCCTGCACCGCCACGGCATTCGGCGCTTGCTGATGCAGTTGCACCTCGGAGAAGTCGCACACCACATCCGGAAGCAGGTAAGCCTGTGGATTGCCGATTTCGTACAGCAGTTGTTCGCCAACCGTCAGCGGGCTGATCAGTCCGCCGCTGCCCGGCGCCTTGCTGACCACGAACCGGCCGTCGGCGCCGACTTCCACGATGGGAAAGCCGATGTGCTCGTAGTCCGGCACGTCGCGCCAATCGGTGAAGTTGCCGCCGGTGCATTGGGCGCCGCATTCGATGATGTGTCCGGCCAGGGCGGCCTGGGCCAGGCGGTCGTAGTCCTGCCACGACCAGTTGAATTCGTGGACCAGGGCCGCACTGACCACCGCGCTGTCGACGCCGCGCCCGGTGATCACGATATCCGCCCCCAGGCCCAGGGCCTCGACGATGCCCGGGGCGCCAAGGTAGGCATTGATGGAGACACACATCGGCGGCAGGGGCGCGCCGCTGAACATCTCCTTGATCCCGGCGCCGGCCAGTTGCTTGAACTGTGGCTGCAGGTCATCGCCCAGCAGCACGGCGATCTTCAGCGGCACCCCGGCCTGCTCGCAGGCGGCGCGCAAGGCCTGGGCGCAGGCGTGGGGATTGACCCCGCCGGCATTGCTGATGACGCGGATCTTCTGTGCATGGATCGAGCCCAGCAACGGCGTGAGCACCTCGACGAAGTCCGTGGCGTAACCGGCGTTCGGGTCCTTCATGCGTGCCCCGGCCATGATCGACAGCGTGATCTCGGCCAGGTAGTCGAACACCAGGTAGTCCAGGCGTGCGCCTTGCACCAGTTGCGCGGCGGCACTGCTGGTGTCGCCCCAGAAGGCGCTGGCGCAGCCGATTCGTACAGTCTTGGTCATGGCAGGGCTCTCGGAAAAAGAACTGCGAGGAGGCTACCAAGCAAGCGCTTGGTTTGTAAATGGGCCGATGGATTCTTCTGCCCAAGCGCTTGCTTGGTGATCCCGGGGGGCTTAAATTGCGCGCGCTACAGCCGGTTTCAGGCTGGGCTCTTGATGAAGTGACGCTAGGAGAACACCGGTGGACGAGCAAAAAGCCTTGCAGGTGGTACGCGAGCTGATTGCCAGCGGGCAAGTGACCGATCCCGACAGTGCCCGGGGCAAACTGTTGCAGACCGCCGCCCATCTGTTTCGCAACAAGGGCTACGAACGCACCACGGTGCGCGACCTGGCCAGCGCGGTGGGCATCCAGTCCGGCAGCATCTTTCACCACTTCAAGAGCAAGGACGACATCCTGCGGGCGGTGATGCAGGAAACCATCCACTACAACACCGCCCTGATGCGCGCCGAGCTGGCCGAGGCCGGCAGCGTGCGTGAGCGGGTGCTGGCGCTGATCCGCTGCGAACTGCAATCGATCATGGGTGGCAGCGGTGAGGCCATGGCGGTGCTGGTGTACGAATGGCGTTCGCTTTCCGCACAAGGTCAGGCCGAGGTGCTGGCCCTGCGCGACATCTATGAACAGATCTGGCTCCAGGTGCTGGGTGAGGCCAAGGCCGCCGGGTTTATCAAGGGCGACGTGTTCATCACCCGGCGCTTTCTCACGGGCGCCTTGTCCTGGACCACCACCTGGTTTCGTGCCCAGGGCAGCATGACCCTGGAGCAGTTGGCCGAGGAGGCCCTGCTGCTGGTGCTCAAGGATCATTCGGACGCCGACTGATTCAGCAGTGCAACATTGTCGAAGAGCCTTAAAGCGCCTAGCTTTAGAGCATCATTTTTCTTTTGTCCGAGGTAGGTTGCCTTGATGTCCTTGCCGCTGCGATCAGCCTTGCGAATGCTCCTGCTGGCACTGGCAACCCTTTGGGTCTGCCCGGTCTCCTCGGCGCAACTGGTGCGGGTCGCGGCAGCGCATTTTCCGCCCTATACCGTCCGTCCCGAAACCGGCGCCGACACCGGCTTGCTGCCGCAACTGGTGGAGGCCCTGAACCAGTCCCAGAGCAAGTACCAGTTCGTCCTGGTGCCGACCTCGATTCCCCGGCGTTTCCGCGATTTCGAACAAGGCCGGGTCGACCTGGCGATCTTCGAGAACCCGGCCTGGGGCTGGAAGGACATTGACCACACCAGTGTCGACATGGGCCTTGAGGATGCGGAGATCTTCGTCGCCCAGCGCCAGCCCAATCGCGGCCAGGAATATTTCGCCGACCTCAAGGGCAAGCGCCTGGCGCTATTCAGCGGCTATCACTACGCCTTTGCCCAGTTCAACGCCGACCCCAAGTACCTGGCCGACACCTTCAACGCCACGCTCACCTATTCCCACGACAGCAACCTGCTGATGGTTCTGCGGGGCAGGGCGGACATTGCCCTGGTGACCCGCTCCTACCTCAGCGATTTCCTGGCCCGCAATGCCGAGGACAACGTCCAGTTTCTGGTGTCCCAGCGCATCGATCAGGTCTACCACCACTACAGCCTGATCCGCCCTCAAGCACCGATCAGCGCCGAGGACTTTGCCGGGCTGCTGCAAAAACTGCGGGACAACGGCCAGATGCGCAAAATCTTCGATCCCTACCGCATCGTCGTGATGCCTGTGCCCCACGCCTGAGCCCAGGGAGCCGCCCGGCTCCCCGAGGGGCACCTAAATTTCTCCCGCCGGTCCACGTCACTTGCTTGAATGCCCTTTGACGGTGAGGCCTGCCATGTCCCTTGTAAGTCCGCTGAGTGTCGAGACCCTGTCGGCGGCTGTGCTATCGGGCATCGATGAGGTCGGCGCCCGGCATCGGTTGTTCCCGGCATGGCGCAGCCAGGGCCAGGAGTCCGCAGCGCCGGATGCCCGGGCCGAGCGGCAGGAGCAGTTGGCGTTCTGGCTGTCGGCCCAGGTGCATGCGCTGTACCTGGACCCGCCGGGCACGCCGCCACCCGCCCACGCCGATGCCTGTGCCGGGCAAAACCGTTGTCGGTACTGCCGGCAGGACTTCGATCTCTTGCACAAACGTGCCGCGTTGCTGGTGCTGGGGCGCAGTGGCCTGCTGGAGGGATAAGCGGCGTTCGGCGCTCAGCGCCGGGCGAAGGTATCGGGGCGATTGCCCGAGACTTTGCGGCAATGCACCAGGGCATCGCGAATCATGAAATTGACCAGGGTCGGCGAGACGCCCAGCTCCTTGGCGATGTCCTTTTGCGGCACGCCGTGCAGGCGATACATCTCGAAGGCATAGCGGGTGCGGCTGGGCAGCTCGGTCAGGGCATCGGCAATGTGTTCCAGGGTGGAAAAGTTCATGTGCGAGGTTTCGGGCGAAGCGCCATGAATCACCACATTCAAGCCTTCCTCTTCGGTGCCCGAATACTTCTGCTCCAGCGCCTGCTTGCGGTAATGGTCGATGGCCAGATTGCGCACGATCTGGAACAGGTAGCTGAGCTGGGCCTTGAACGAGGAGGTGATTTGCGGGGCCGACTGCAGGCGGAAAAAGGCGTCCTGGACCACGTCCTCAGCCCGGGACCGGCAGCCGGTAATCCGCGCTGCGATCTTGACCAGAATCAGACGGTTGTCGACAAAAGCCTGGAGTAACGGTGAATCGCACCTGCTTGTGGATACTTGTTCCGTCATGGAAATCACCTTGTTGCAAAGAAGTTAGTGGGACGTCAGAAAAGTCTGACCCGTCCTACACATCGAGCGACAAATTAGGCTGAATGATAATGATTGTCAATTGAGAAAAAGAACTAATGCTCTCTAGCGGTGCAGATTGAGAACGGCGGCTCATTCAGGGGGCGAAGCGGGTCCTGCCAGGGCCCGTGGGGACTAATTATTTGCCGAGGCCATCCGTTCCCATGGGAGAAAGATTCCGGGCAGCAAGCCCGGGCGCGGCGCCTTGCGGATGCCTGTGACCTGTTGCCAAGCCGTTGATTTTCGGTGGTTTGCCAGGAGCATGGCAGGGCAGGGGCCGCTCTCCATCGCAAGCACACTCCTGGCAGGAAACCCCATGACGGACGCGTTCGAACTCCCCAGCACCCTGGCCCAAGCCCTTCAACGCCGGGCGGTCCTGGCCCCTGATCAAGTGGCGTTGCGGTTCCTCGCCCAAGAGCAGGAGCAGAGCGTGGTGCTCAGCTACCGGGACCTGGATCTTCGCGCGCGGACCATTGCCGCGGCCCTGCAAGCCAACGCTGAATTCGGCGACCGCGCGGTGCTGCTGTTCCCCAGTGGCCCGGACTACGTCGCAGCGTTCTTCGGTTGCCTGTACGCCGGGGTGATCGCGGTGCCGGCCTACCCGCCGGAGTCGACCCGACACCATCACCAGGAGCGGCTGCTCTCGATCCTGGCCGACGCCGAGCCACGGTTGCTGCTGACCAGCGCCGGGCTGCGCGACTCACTGTTGCAGATGGACGAACTGCAGGCCGCCGGGGCGCCGCAACTGCTCTGCGTCGACACCCTGGACCCCGCGCTGGCGCAGGACTGGCAGGCGGTGGAGCTCAAGGACCAGGACATCGCCTTCCTGCAGTACACCTCCGGTTCCACTGCGCTGCCCAAGGGCGTGCAGGTCAGCCATGGCAACCTGGTGGCCAACGAACTTCTGATCCGCCGCGGTTTTGGCATCGACCTCAACCCGGACGATGTGATCGTCAGCTGGCTGCCGCTGTACCACGACATGGGCCTGATCGGCGGCCTGCTACAGCCGATCTTCAGCGGCGTGCCCTGCGTGCTGATGTCGCCGGCCTACTTCCTGGCCCGCCCCGTGCGCTGGCTGGAAGCGATCAGCGAATACGGCGGCACCATCAGCGGCGGCCCGGATTTCGCCTACCGCCTGTGCAGCGAGCGGGTCAGCGAATCGGCCCTGGAGCGTCTCGACCTCAGCCGCTGGCGCGTGGCCTATTCCGGTTCCGAGCCGATCCGCCTCGACACCCTGGAGCGCTTTGCCGAAACCTTCGCCCCCTGCGGTTTCAGTGCCGACAATTTCCTCGCTTCCTACGGCCTGGCCGAAGCCACCCTGTTCGTCGCCGGGGGCGTGCGCGGCCAGGGCATCCCGGCCCTGCACCTGGACGACCAGGCCCTGGCGCAGAACCGCGCCGAGCCGGGGCAGGGCAGCGCCATGATGAGCTGCGGCTTCAGCCAGCCTGAGCACGCCGTGCTGCTGATGGATCCGCAGCAGCTCACGGAACTGCCTGACAACCGCATCGGCGAAGTCTGGGCCAGCGGGCCGAGCATCGCCCACGGCTATTGGCGCAATCCCGAAGCCACGGCCAAGACCTTCGTCCAGCATGCCGGCCGCACCTGGCTGCGCACCGGCGACCTGGGTTTCATGCGCGACGGCGAGCTGTTCATCACCGGGCGCCTGAAAGACCTGCTGATCGTGCGCGGGCACAACCTGTATCCCCAGGACATCGAAAAGACCATCGAGCGCGAAGTGGAAGTGGTGCGCAAGGGCCGGGTGGCGGCGTTCGCGGTCAGCGACCAGGGCCAGGAAGGCATCGGCATCGCCGCGGAAATCAGCCGCAGCGTGCAGAAGATCCTGCCCCCCGAAGCACTGATCAAGGCCATCCGCCAGGCGGTGGCCGAAGCCTGCCAGGAAGCGCCCAGCGTGGTGGTACTGCTCAACCCCGGGGCCCTGCCGAAGACCTCCAGCGGCAAGTTGCAGCGCTCTGCCTGTCGCACCCGGCTGGCCGATGGCAGCCTGGATCACTACGCGCTGTTCCCCCAGGCCGAGGCTGCACCCGCCGGCGTTCAGGACGCGTCCGACGACGCGCTGCAAAACCTGATCGGGCGGATCTGGCAGGAGCACCTGCAATGCGCCGCCGTGGCCGCCGACGATCACTTCTTCCTCCTGGGAGGCAACTCGATCGCCGCCACCCAGGTCACGGCCCGCCTGCGCGAGGAACTGGGCCTGGAACTGAGCCTGCGGCTGTTGTTCGAAGCGCCGACCCTGGGCGCCTTCACCGCCGCCGTGGCGCGTCAGCAACAGGACGGCGGCGTGGCCCAGGGCAGCATCCAGGCCCTGTCGCGCCAGCAGCCGCTGCCCCAATCCCTGGCACAGAACCGCCTGTGGATCACCTGGCAACTGGACCCCCACAGCAGCGCCTACAACATTCCCGGTGGCCTGCGCCTGCGCGGCGAGCTGGACGAAGACGCCCTGCGCGCCAGCTTCCAGCACCTGCTGCAGCGTCACGAAGCGCTGCGCACGCGGTTCTTCGAGCGCGACGGCCAGGCCCTGCAACAGGTGGACGCGGCCGGTGAGTTCAACCTGCAGGTGATCGACATCAGCGATCTGCCTGTGGCCGAGCGTGAAGCCCGGGCGCAGCAGATTCGCGAAGACGAGGCCCGCACCCAGTTCGACCTGGAAAAGGGCCCGTTGTACTGGGCGACCCTGATCCGCCTGGACGACGAAGAACATCAACTGCTGCTGACCCTGCACCACATCATCGCCGACGGCTGGTCGCTGACTGTGCTGATCGACGAGTTCTCCCGGCTCTACGCCGCCGCGGCCCAGGGCCAGCGCCTGGAGCTGGCGCCCCTGGCCCTGCAATACGCCGACTACGGCAGCTGGCAGCGCCAGTGGCTGGCCCAGGGCGAAGGCCAGCGCCAGCTGGACTACTGGAAGCAGCAACTGGCCGATGAGGCCCCGGTACTCAGCCTGGCCACCGATCACCCGCGTTCGGCCCAGGTCCGCCACAGCGCCGCGCGCCACAGCCAGCGCCTCGGCGTGAACCTCAGTGAAACCGTGCGTCAGACCGCCCAGGCCTGGCAGGTCACGCCGTTCATGCTGTTGCTGGCCACCTTCCAGACCCTGCTGCACCGCTACAGCGGGCAGACCGAGATCCGCATAGGCGTGCCCAACGCCAACCGTCCGCGCCTGGAAACCCAGGGCCTGCTGGGCTTCTTCATCAACACCCAGGTGCTGCGCGGCCAACTGGAGGCGCGCCAGACCTTCGCCGAGTTGCTGCAACAGACCCGCCGCACTGTCCTTGAGGCCCAGGCGCATCAGGACCTGCCCTTCGAACAACTGCTCGAAGCCTTCCCCGACGCCCGCGAGCAAGGCCTGTTCCAGGTCATGTTCAACCACCAGCAGCGCGACCTCAGCGCCTTGCGCCGCCTGCCGGGGCTGCTGGCCGAAGAGCTGCCGTGGCACAGCCGCGAGGCCAAGTTCGACCTGCAACTGCACAGCGAGGAAGACCGCAACGGCCGCCTGAGCCTGGCCTTCGACTATGCCGACGAGCTGTTCGATGCAGCGACCATCGAGCGTCTGGCCGGGCACTTCATCAGCCTGCTGGAGCAGGCCTGCCAGCAGCCGGACCGCGCCCTGGGCGATTTGCCGTTGCTCGGCAAGGTCGAAGCGGCGCAATTGCAGCAATGGAGCATGGCCCCCTGCGCGCGCGCCGAGCGTTGGTTGCCGGAGCGCCTGCAGGAACAACTGCAGCAGACCCCGGAGCGCACCGCGCTGGTGTGGGACGGCGGGCAACTGAGCTTTGCCGAACTGCACGCCCAGGCCAACCGCCTGGCCCATTACCTGCGGGACAAGGGCGTCGGCCCGGACGTGTGCGTGGCCATCGCCGCCGAGCGTTCGCCACAACTGCTGATCGGCCTGTTGGCGATCATCAAGGCTGGCGGCGCCTACGTGCCCCTGGACCCGGATTACCCCGCCGAGCGCCTGGCCTACATGCTCGAAGACAGCGGCGTGCAACTGCTGCTGACCCAGACCCAGCTGCTCGGCCAGATGCCCGAAGCCCCGGGCGTCAGCGCCATCGCCATGGACGGCCTCAAGCTCGACAGCTGGCCGAGCCACGCCCCGGGCCTGCACCTGGACGGCGACCACCTGGCCTACGTGATCTACACCTCCGGTTCCACCGGCCAGCCCAAGGGCGTGGGCAACACCCATCGTGCCTTGATGGAGCGCCTGCAATGGATGCAGGACAGCTATCAATTGCAGGCCGACGATGTGCTGATGCAGAAGGCCCCCATCAGCTTCGACGTCTCGGTCTGGGAATGCTTCTGGCCGTTGATCACTGGCTGCCGCCTGCTGCTCGCCGCCCCCGGCGAGCACCGCGACCCGCATCGCATCGCCCAGCTGGTTCAGGAGTACGGCGTGACCACGCTGCACTTCGTGCCGCCGCTGTTGCAGCTGTTCGTCGATGAACCGCTGAGCGCCGAATGCCACAGCCTGCGCCGGGTGTTCTCCGGTGGCGAAGCCTTGTCCGCCGAGCTGCGCAACCGCCTGCTGCAGCAGTTGCCGAACGCGCAACTGCACAACCGTTACGGCCCGACCGAAACCGCGATCAACGTCACCCACTGGCAGTGCTCGGTGGAGGACGGCGAGCGCTCGCCCATTGGCCGGCCGCTGGGCAATGTGCTGTGCCGGGTGCTGGATGCCGAGCTCAACCTGCTGCCCGCCGGGGTTCCGGGCGAGCTGTGCATCAGCGGCCAGGGCCTGGCCCGGGGTTACCTGGGACGCCCGGCGCTCACCGCCGAACGCTTTGTGGTCGACCCGCTGAGTGAGGAGGGCGCACGCCTGTACCGCACCGGTGATCGGGTGCGCTGGTGCGCCGACGGCGCCCTGGAATACCTCGGCCGCCTCGACCAGCAGGTCAAGCTGCGGGGTTTTCGGGTCGAGCCGCAGGAAATCGAAGCGCGGCTGCTGGCCCAGGACGGCGTGGCCCAGGCCGCGGTGCTGGTGCGCGACAGCGTCGCCGGCCCGCAGTTGATCGGCTACTACACCGCCCCTGCCTGCGACGAAGATGAAACCGAGCAACGCGCTCGGCTGACCACCGCCCTGGCCGCCGAGTTGCCGGAGTACATGGTGCCGGCGCAACTGCTGCGCCTGGAGGCCATGCCCCTGAGCCCCAGCGGCAAGCTCGACCGCCGCGCCTTGCCGGAGCCGCAGTGGCAGGTGCGCGAGCACGTCGAACCGAACACCGATCTGGAACGGCAGATCGCCGCCATCTGGCGCGACGTGCTGGGCCAGCCCCGGATCGGCCTCAAGGACGACTTCTTCGCCCTGGGCGGGCATTCCCTGCTGGCCACCCAGATCATTTCCCGTACCCGCCAGGCCTGCGACGTCGAGCTGCCGCTGCGGGTGCTGTTCGAAGCCAGCGAGCTGGGAGACTTTGCCGAACAGGTGCGGCTGATCCAGCAGTCCGGCGCGCGCAACCAGCAGCCGCCGATTGCCCGGGTCGACCGCAGCCAGCCGGTGCCGCTGTCCTATTCCCAGCAGCGCATGTGGTTCCTCTGGCAGATGGAGCCCGACAGCCCGGCCTACAACGTCGGCGGCATGGCGCGCTTGTCTGGCGTGCTGGACGTGGGGCGCTTCGAGGCGGCGTTGCAGGCGTTGATCCTGCGCCACGAAACCCTGCGCACCACCTTCCCCAGCATCAACGGCGTGGCCCATCAGCAGGTACACGCCGACACCGGCCTGCGCATGGCCTGGAAGGATTTCTCGGCCCTGGCCCCGGAGGCCCGGCAACAACGCCTGCAACAGCTGGCGGACAGCGAAGCGCACCAGCCCTTCGACCTGGAAACCGGCCCCTTGCTGCGCGCCTGCCTGGTCAAGGCCGGCGAGCAGGAGCACTACTTCGTCCTGACCCTGCACCACATCGTCACCGAAGGCTGGGCCATGGACATCTTTGCCCGCGAACTGAGCGCGCTGTACGAAGCCTTCCTCGACGACCGCGAATCGCCCCTGGAACCGCTGCCGGTGCAGTACCTGGACTACAGCGTGTGGCAGCGCCAGTGGCTGGAATCTGGCGAGCGCCAGCGCCAGCTGGACTACTGGACCGGGCAACTGGGCCGCGAACACCCATTGCTGGAACTGCCCAGCGACCGGCCACGGCCGGCGGTGCAAAGCCACCAGGGCGAGCTGTACCGCTTCGACTTGAGCGACGAGCTGGCGGCCCGGGTGCGCACCTTCAATGCCCAGCACGGCCTGACCCTGTTCATGACCATGACCGCGGCCCTGTCGGTGCTGCTCTATCGCTACAGCGGCCAGACCGATCTGCGCATCGGCGCGCCGGTGGCCAACCGTATCCGCCCGGAAAGCGAAGGGCTGATTGGTGCCTTCCTCAACACCCAGGTGCTGCGTTGCCAGCTCGACGGGCAGATGAGCGTCGGCCAGTTGCTGGAGCAGGTGCGCCATACGGTGATCGAGGGCCAGTCCCACCAGGACCTGCCGTTCGACCATCTGGTGGAAGCCTTGCAGCCGCCGCGCAGCGCCGCCTACAACCCGCTGTTCCAGGTGATGTGCAACGTCCAGCGCTGGGAGTTCCAGCAAAGCCGGCAACTGGCGGGCATGACCGTGGACTACCTGGTCAACGATGCCCGGGCCACCAAGTTCGACCTCAACCTGGAAGTCACCGACCTGGATCAGCGCCTGGGTTGCTGCCTGACCTACAGCACCGACCTGTTCGATGAACCGCGCATTGCGCGCATGGCCGCCCATTGGCGCAACCTGCTGCAGGCCCTGATCGACGATCCGCAGCGGCGCCTGTGCGAACTGCCGCTGCTGCACGCCGAGGAACAGCAACAGCTGCTGGACAGCCTGAGCGTCGAGCCCGGTGAGCAACGTCTGGATCAGTGCATCCATCACCTGTTCAGCGAGCAGGCCCTGGCCCGTCGCGACGCTCCGGCGCTGACCTTCGCCGGACAGACCCTGAGCTACAGCGAACTGGACAGCCGCGCCAACCGCCTGGCCTGGATGCTCCGCGAGCGTGGCGTGGGCCCGCAGGTGCGGGTCGGTCTGGCCCTGGAGCGTTCCCTGGACATGGTCGTCGGCCTGCTGGCGATCCTCAAGGCCGGTGGCGCCTATGTGCCCCTGGACCCGGAATACCCCCTGGACCGCCTGCACTACATGATCGAAGACAGCGGCCTCGGCCTGCTGCTCAGCGATGCACGGATGTTCGCCGCCCTGGGTGAGTTGCCGGCGAGTGTTGGTCGTTGGTGCCTGGAGGAGGACGGCGCGTTGCTGGCCGACTACCCGGCCAGCGAGCTGCCGTTCATCAGCCTGCCCCAGCATCAGGCGTACCTGATCTATACCTCCGGCTCCACCGGCCAGCCCAAGGGCGTGGTGGTGTCCCACGGGGAAATCGCCATGCACTGCCAGGCGGTGATCCGCCGTTTCGGCATGCGCGCGGACGATTGCGAGCTGCACTTCTATTCCATCAACTTCGACGCCGCCACCGAGCGTCTACTGGCGCCGCTGCTCAGCGGCGCCCAGGTGGTGCTGCGGGCCCAGGGCCAGTGGGATGCCGAAGAGATTTGCCAGCTGATTCGCCAGCATCGCATCAGCATCCTCGGCTTTACCCCCAGCTACGGCAGCCAGCTGGCACAGCACCTGGCCACCCAGCAGCAGACCCTGCCGGTGCGCATGTGCATCACCGGCGGCGAGGCCCTGACCGGCGAACACCTGCAGCGCATTCGCGCGGCGTTCCAGCCGAGCCTGTTCTTCAACGCCTACGGCCCCACCGAAACCGTGGTCATGCCCCTGGCCAGCCTGGCGCCGGAGCACTTGGCCGAAGGCGTGGCCAGCGTGCCCATCGGCCGCATCGTCGGGGCGCGGGTGGCTTACATTCTCGACGCTGATCTGGCGCTGGTGCCCCAAGGGGCGACCGGTGAGCTTTATGTCGGCGGCGCCGGCCTGGCCCAGGGTTATCACCGTCGTCCGGGGATGAGCGCCGAGCGTTTCGTGGCCGATCCGTTCTCCGGCGATGGCGGGCGCCTGTACCGCACCGGCGATCTGGTGCGCCAGTGCGCCGACGGTCAGCTGGAGTACATCGGCCGGGTCGACCATCAGGTGAAGATTCGCGGTTTCCGCATCGAGCTGGGAGAGATCGAAACCCGCCTGCTGGATCATCCGGCCGTGCGTGAAGCGGTGGTCCTGGCTCTCGACACCCCGGCGGGCAAACAGCTGGCCGCTTATCTGGTGACCGAGGTGGCCGAGCACAACGAGGTGCAGCAGGCCAACCTGCGGGAAGCCCTCAAGCAGCAGCTGAAAACCCAGCTGCCGGACTACATGGTGCCGACCCACCTGATCCTGCTCGACAGCATGCCGCTGACCGCCAACGGCAAGCTCGACCGCCGGGCCCTGCCGATGCCGGACCCGGAGCTCAACCGCCAGCAGTACGTGGCGCCGAGCAACGAGCTGGAACAGACCCTGGCCAAGGTCTGGGGCGAAGTGCTGAACGTGCGGCAAGTGGGCCTCAACGACAACTTCTTCGAACTGGGGGGCGACTCGATCCTGTCGATCCAGGTGGTCAGCCGCGCCCGCCAGCTGGGGCTGCACTTCACCCCGCGGGACCTGTTCCAGCACCAGACCGTGCAGACCCTGGCCCGGGTCGCCAGCCATACCCAGCGCATCAGCGCCGAGCAGGGCCCGCTCAGTGGCGAAGCGCCGCTGACGCCGATCCAGCACTGGTTCTTCGACAGCCGCATTCCCCAGCCACAGCACTGGAACCAGGCGTTGCTGCTGGAGCCGCTGGGCCTGCTCGATGCCCAGACGCTGGAACAGGCGCTGCTGGCGGTGCTGGAGCAGCACGACGCCCTGCGCCTGCGTTTCAAACCGGTGGATGGGCAGTGGCGCGCCGAGTACCTGCCGCTGTCCGACGCGCCTGTGCTGTGGCAAGTGCGGGTGCCGTCCATGGCCACCTGCGAGGCACTGTTCGCCGATGCCCAGCGCAGCCTCGACCTGGAACACGGGCCGCTGCTGCGGGCGGTGCTGGTGGACGGGCCGGAAGGCGAGCAACGCCTGCTGCTGGCGATCCACCATTTGGTGGTGGATGGCGTGTCCTGGCGCGTGCTGCTGGAGGATTTGCAGAACGCCTACCGTCAGTTGCAAGCCGGACAGAGCCTCAAGCTGCCGGCCAAGACCAGCGCCCTGCGGGACTGGTCGAGCCGCCTGCAGGCCTATGCCGGCAGCGAATCCCTGCGTGAAGAACTCGGCTGGTGGCAGCAGCAACTGGCCGGCCCGGCCGCGCAACTGCCGGGCTTGAATGCCGCCGGTAGCCAGCAGCATCAGCAGGCTCGCTGCCACAGTGTGACCCTGGATGCCGAGCGCACCCGCCAACTGCTGCAACAGGCCCCGGCGGCCTACCGTACCCAGGTCAACGACCTGCTGCTGACCGCCCTGGCCCGGGTGCTGTGCCGCTGGAGCGGGCAGCCTTCGGCCCTGGTGCAACTGGAAGGCCACGGCCGCGAGGCGCTGTTCGACGAGATCGACCTGACCCGCAGCGTCGGCTGGTTCACCAGCGCCTATCCGCTGCGCCTGACCCCGTTGCAAGTGGAAGAAGCGGCCGGGCAGGGCGCCTCGATCAAGGCCATCAAGGAACAACTGCGGGCCGTGCCGCACAAGGGCCTGGGTTACGGCGTGCTGCGCTACCTGGCCGATGACGCCTGCCGCGAGGCCCTGGCGGCGCTGCCGCTGGCGCCGGTGACCTTCAACTACCTGGGGCAGTTCGACCAGAGTTTTGGCGCCGATGCCTTGCTGCGTCCGCTGGATGAGTCCGTCGGTCCGGCCCACGCTCCCGAAGCGCCGCTGCCCAACGAGCTGAGCATCGACAGCCAGGTCTATGGCGGCGAGCTGGTACTGCGCTGGACTTACAGCGGCGAACGTTTCGACGCTGAGCTGATCGGCGAACTGGCGGACGCCTACCTGGGCGAGCTGCAGGGCCTGATTGCCCATTGCCTGAAGGACGATGCCGGTGGCCTGACGCCGTCGGACTTCCCCCTGGCGCGCCTGACCCAGGCCCAGCTCGATGGCCTGCCGGTGCCGGCTGTGCAGATCGAAGACGTCTACCCGCTCACCCCAATGCAGGAAGGCATGCTGCTGCACACCCTGCTGGAGCCGGGCACCGGCTTGTATTACATGCAGGACCGCTACCGCATCAACAGCGAGCTGGACCCGGAGCGTTTCGCCCAGGCCTGGCAGGCTGTGGTGGCGCGCCACGAGGCTCTGCGCGCGTCGTTCTGCTGGAACGTCGGCGAAGACATGCTGCAGGTTATCCACAAGCCGGGCCGCACCCCGATCGAATTCCTCGACTGGAGCGCGGTGCCCGAGGCCGAGCAGGAACCCAAGCTCCAGGCCCTGCATAAAGCCGAGCGCGAGGCCGGTTTCGATCTGCTCAACCAGGCGCCGTTCCACCTGCGACTGATCCGCGTCGGCGCCGCGCGCTACTGGTTCATGATGAGCAACCACCACATCCTCATCGATGCCTGGTGCCGCTCGCTGTTGATGAACGACTTCTTCGAGATCTACACCGCCCTGGGCGAAGGCCGCGAGGCGCAACTGGCGGTGCCGCCGCGCTACCGCGACTACATCGGCTGGCTGCAACACCAGAGCCTGTCCGAGGCGCGGCAGTGGTGGCGGCAGAACCTTGAAGGCTTTGAACGCACCACGCCGATCCCCAGCGACCGGCCGTTCCTGCGCGAACACGCCGGTGACAGCGGCGGCATGATCGTCGGCGACTGCTACACCCGCCTGGATGCCCGGGACGGCGCGCAACTGCGCGAGCTGGCGCAGCAGCATCAGCTGACCGTCAACACCTTCGCCCAGGCGGCCTGGGCCCTGGTGCTGCGGCGCATGAGCGGCGATCGCGACGTATTGTTCGGGGTCACCGTGGCTGGGCGCCCGGTGCAGATGCCGGAGATGCAACGCACCGTCGGCCTGTTCATCAACAGCATCGCGCTGCGGGTCAAGCTGCCCGATGAGGGCCAGCGTTGCAGCGTGCGCCAGTGGCTCGGCGACCTGCTCGACCGCAACATGCAACTGCGTGAATACGAATACCTGCCGCTGGTGGCGATTCAGGAATGCAGCGAGCTGCCCAAGGGCCAGCCGCTGTTCGACAGCCTGTTCGTGTTCGAAAACGCCCCGGTGGAAGTCTCGGTGCTGGACCGCGCCCAGAGCCTGAACGCCAGTTCGGATTCCGGCCGTACCCACACCAACTTCCCGATCACCGCCGTGTGCTACCCGGGGGATGACCTGGGCCTGCACCTGTCCTACGACCAGCGCTACTTCGAACAGGCCACCATCGAGCGCCTGCTCGGCGAGTTCAAGCGCCTGCTGCTGGCGCTGATGCAGGGTTTGCATGGCGACATGGCCGACCTGCCGCTGCTGGGTGAAGAGGAGCAGGATTTCCTGCTGGCCGGCTGCAACCAGAGCCGGCATGAGTACCCGCTGGAGCGCAGCTACGTGGAGCTGTTCGAGGCCCGGGTGGCGGCCCATCCGCAACGCATCGCCGCCAGTTGCCTGGAGCGGCGCTACAGCTACGCCGAGTTGAACCAGCACAGCAACCGCCTGGGCCATGCGCTGATCGCCAACGGCGTGGGCTTTGATCAACCGGTGGCCTTGCTGGCCGAGCGCGGCCTGGAACTCTTGGGCATGATCATCGGCAGCTTCAAGGCCGGAGCCGGCTACCTGCCCCTGGACCCGGGCCTGCCAAGCCAGCGCCTGGGGCGCATCATCGAACTCAGCCGCACGCCGATCCTGGTCTGCACCGCGGCTTGCCGCGAACAAGCCCAGGCCCTGCTGGACGAGTTCGCCTGTGCCGCACGGCCACGGTTGCTGGTCTGGGAAGAGCTGCAAGCCGCCGGGCATGCCGAAAGCAACCCGGGGCGCTACAGCGCGCCGGACAACCTGGCCTACGTGATCTACACCTCCGGTTCCACCGGCCTGCCCAAGGGCGTGATGGTGGAGCAGCGCGGCATGCTCAACAACCAGCTGAGCAAGGTGCCGTACCTGCACTTGAGCGAGGCTGGCGTGATCGCCCAGACCGCGTCCCAGAGCTTCGACATTTCGGTCTGGCAGTTCCTTGCCGCGCCGCTGTTCGGTGCTCGGGTCGACATCGTGCCCAACGCCATCGCTCACGATCCCCAGGGCCTGTTGGCTCACGTCCAGGAGCAGGGCATCACCGTGCTGGAGAGCGTGCCGTCGCTGATCCAGGGCATGCTCGCCCAGGACGCCATCGCCCTGGATGGCTTGCGCTGGATGCTGCCCACCGGCGAGGCCATGCCGCCGGAACTGGCGCACCAATGGCTGCTGCGTTATCCACAGATCGGTTTGGTCAACGCCTACGGTCCGGCGGAATGCTCCGATGACGTGGCCTTCTTCCGCGTGGACCTGGCTTCGACCCGGGGTACCTATCTGCCCATCGGCACGCCCACCGACAATAACCAGCTGTACCTGATGGACGATGCCCTGGCGCTGGTGCCCCTGGGCGCGGTCGGTGAGCTGTGCGTGGCCGGCACCGGGGTTGGCCGTGGTTACGTCAGCGACCCGTTGCGTACCGCGCTGGCCTTCGTGCCCCATCCGTTCGGTGCGGCGGGCGAACGCCTGTACCGCACCGGCGACCTGGCACGCCGGCGCAGCGACGGCGTACTGGAATACGTCGGCCGGATCGACCATCAGGTGAAGATCCGCGGCTACCGCATCGAGCTGGGCGAGATCGAAGCGCGCCTGCACGAACAGCCGGAAATCCGCGACGCCGCCGTGGCGGTGCAGGAAGGGGCCAACGGCAAGCACCTGGTGGGCTACCTGGTGGCCAGTGACTCAAGCCTGAGCCCGAGCGAATGCCTGGAGCGGATCAAACCGCGTCTACGCGCCGAACTGCCGGAATACATGGTGCCGCTGCACTGGCTGTGGCTTGCGCGCCTGCCCCTCAACGCCAACGGCAAGCTTGATCGCAAGGCCCTACCGGCCCTGGAGATCGGCCAGTTGCAGAGCCAGGACTACCAAGCCCCGGGCAGCGAGCTGGAGCAGACCCTGGCCGATATCTGGGCCGAGGTGCTCAAGGTCGAACGGGTGGGCGTGCGCGACAACTTCTTCGAGTTGGGCGGGCATTCCCTGCTGGCCACGCAGATCGCCTCGCGGGTACAGAAAACCCTGCAACGCAACGTACCGCTGCGGGCCATGTTCGAATGCAGCACGGTGCAGGAGTTGGCCGCGTACATCGACGGTTTGGGTGCCAATGAAATCAGCGAGGAGAAGGTCGATCGCTTGAGTGACCTGATGGCCGAGCTGGAGGGCTTGTAAGTTTTTGCGGCGGGCGCAGCCACCCCAAAGGCTGCGCCTCACTCCTTCAGGAAGGTCGCGCATTCAGGCTTTACGGCCGTTGCATAACCGAGCGGTCTCTACAGGAAGCCTATTCAGGGTGGAAATAGAAAGGCAGTATTCAGCTAAGGGTTTTTGTTTGCCCTTATCGATTGGACTGAGCATGAAGAAAAAATAACAAGGATGCACCGAATGAAAGCAGAGTTGCGAGGCGGCGAAAAAATCATCAAAGAAGGGCCGGCAAACCTTCAAAGAAATATTGAGACGGTGGGCGGAAGGCTTTTTCTGACGAACCAGCGTCTGCTATTTGTCGCGCATAAAATTAACTTCCAAAGCGCTCCTGACGAGATTGAAATCTCAAACGTCCAGTCATTGCAGCCGGCGTGGACTAGATTTTTAGGTTTTATCCCCGTTTTCCCCAACTCTTTATCTGTTTTTACAAAGCAGGGTATAGAGTCTCGATTTGTACTATTTGGCCGTGACGCATGGGCTGCTGCTATTGCTGCAACCATGAATGGGGCCAATGGCTAAATAACCTTCAGTTTGAAATAGTCCGCCGCGCATTGCCCGACAGCAGCCCTGTCGGGCTTTGTCGTTTCAGACAGTTCAAGGACCGGAACCATGGCAGAACAGCTTTACTGGCACGACATCGAAGACACCCTGGGCAACTGGAGTGGCCTCGGTGTCGAGGTCGAACCGGGTGCCACGGACAGGCCGCCGCTGCACCTGCGCACCGGCAACAATGCCCGGATCAAGCTGATGCACCACGACACGCCACTGTTCTGGGCCACCTTCGCCTGGGATCACGGCGGCGTCTGGCTGGTGCGCAACCCGCTGGCGGAAGGCGCCGAATGCCGAATGCTGGCCCCCATCGATTCACCCACAGTCCAACAGTACGCAGCCCTGGCACCTGAGCTACGGATCAAGGCCTGGAGCCGCTATTTCGTCAGCCGCCTCAGCGAAAGCGCCCGGCACTTCCTCACCCCCGGTTTCTGGCTGGCCCAGAGCCTGCTGCCGGAGCCCTCCAGCACCGCGAACGGCCTGGACCACTGGCGCTTTACCTCGGTGATCGATCCTTTGACCCACGTGCCCAGCTGGCACCTGTACGGCGAGGATTTTCTCGACAACCTGCAACCCCAGACCCTGGAGTGGATCGACTGGTGGCACGGCGGCGGCAAGCTCATCGGCCTGCACCGGGTCGATCCCCAAGCGGGGCGCTTGAAATGGTGGCGCAAGAAGGCCCGGGAAGGCAGCCTGCCGCCGATTCTGCTGTGGTACGTCGGCGGGCTGGCCTCCTATGTGGTCATCGATGGGCATTACCGCTTGCAGGCGGCCATCGCGGAAAACCTCGCGCCATCATTCATCGTCCTCAGCGCCACCCGCGAGCGCGACTTCACGCCGAGCCTGGAGCATCAGCAGCGGGTCATGGATTCACTGCGCAAGCGCGGCGACGCGGTGCCGCGCAACCCGGCGCTGAGCACCGAGCACCTCAACCGGGTGCTGATCCAGGCGTTCGATGACCGGCCGCAATACCGCAGCGCTACCCCGGCCTGGGCCGGCAACGAGCCGCAATCGCAGTGGTGTGACGAGGTGCGCCAGTGCCTGAGCGGGCAAGGGCTGGAGGACCAGATGGAGGCGGTGATTGCCCGGCGTGGATAGGGCGCTGGCCGTGTCGCTGGCAAGCCAGCTCCTACAGGGGGGCTGCGTGTAGGAGCCGGCTTGCCGGCGAACAGGTCCCCAAACACTCTGCTATATTCGCGCCCGCCCGCCGCAGGGCCGGTCATTGATTAAGGATTAGGGACAATCGTGGAACAGCTTTTCTGGCGTGACATCGAGGATTTGGCCGGCCAGTGGAACGGCCTCGGCGTGGACGTCAAACGCCCGGCCGGCGGCAAGCCCAACCTGTGCCTGCTCAGTGGCAACAACCGCCGCATGCAGCTGGTGCTGGGGGACCAGACCCTGCTCTGGGGCACCATGTCGCACTGCCGCTATGGCGTGTGGCTGTTGCGCAATGACCTGCCGGAGCAACTGCCGCAAACCCTGGTGGGACCCATCGACTCGCCTCAGGTTGAACAACAGGCGCGCCTCGACCCGGCCCTGCGCCTCAAGGCCTGGAGCCGCTTCTTCGTCGAGCAACTGATGCAGCACCAGCCGGACTTCCTCTACCCCGGCTCCTGGCTGGTGCGGGCCTTGCGCCCGGCGTCCCAGAAACCCATGCGGCCGCTGCTCAGCGGCACCGAAGCCTGGTACTTCAAGGGCGGCGAAGACGCCCAGAGCCATATGCCGCAGTGGGCGATCTACGGCCGCAACATCCTCGACAACCAGCAGCCCGGCTCGGCGCGCTGGGTCGAGTTGTACGAGTGCGGCGGGGCGGTGGTCGGCCTGCATGCCGTGGACCCCCATTCCGGACGCTTGAAATGGTGGCGCAAAAAAGCCCGCGAAGGCAGCTTGCCGCCGATCCTGCTGTGGTACGTCAGCGGCCTGAACTGCCACCTGATCCTCGACGGTCATTACCGCCTGCAGGCGGCCATCGATGAAAACCTGCCACCGGAGTTCCTGGTGCTCAGCACGCCGCGGCTCTACCACTATCGCCCCAATCCGCAAGAGCAGCAGAAAGTGCTGGGGGCGCTGCAAGTGCAGGTCCAGCGCAACAACCTGGACACCAGGCGCTTCAACCAGTTGCTGATCAGCACCTTTGACGATCGGCCATATCACGGCTTCGGCAGCCAGTCCTGGGCGGGGATTGCTTCGGAGCAGGAGTGGATCGACCAGGTCAGCGGCATCCTCAAGGCGCGCGGAGGCCTGAGCGATCTGGAGGAAATCCTCGAACGCGAGGCGCCGGAAGAATACCGCTAAGTCATGCTTGCGGCTGATGCCAATCGGTTTTTTGTAGCCGCTGCCGCAGGCTGCGTACGGCTGCGCAGCAGACGCGGCGATTTCAAGGCCGCCAGCGGTCTTTGACGGGAGATCGCCAAGCAAGGTCCTGCGGACCTTTTCGCAGCCTCGCCAAGGCTCGACAGCGGCTACAGTACCCCCTGGCGACCCTGTAGCCGCTGCCGCAGGCTGCGTACGGCTGCGCAGCAGACGCGGCGATTTCAAGGCCGCCTCAGGTCTTTGACGGGAGATCGCCAAGCAGGGTCCTGCGGGCCTTTTCGCAGCTTCGCCAAGGCTCAGCAGCGGCTACAGGGCAACAATTCCATAGGTCCATAGGCCAATGCCGATCGGGGCAAGGTGGTTTCGGAAACGGGCTGGAAGGTCGCTGGAACGGTGTTTAGTCGCTTTCTTTTGTAAGGCAAATCCGAGAAACTGCGGGCCGCTTGAATGCGCCTGGTGGGCGGGCTAGGGTTCCGGAGCCATCGCCCAATCGATGGCTCGGATGTGCAAGTCCGACCGTTACCAGACGCATAAGCGCTCAGTCATGCCTGAGCGATTTCATGTTCGCCGTGTTATGGCGGCCGTGCGCGGGAGATCTTCGGATCTGCCGGGGTTCTGGTAACTCGGTCTTGCACACCCGCGTACGGTTGCCACCTTATTCGTGTGCAAGCGAACGGTGTCAGCTCCTTGTCATTACCAGGAGTTTGACCATGAAAAAGCTCGTCCCCGATCCCCCCACGTCCTATCGCGACCCCGAACTCAAGGCCGCCAACGCCACCCTGCGCGTGGCCCTGGCCCGGCAACCGCTGGACCCCGCGCTGTTCCAGCTCACGACCCAAGCCAAAGCCGTTTCCCCCGACTCGCTGTTCAGCGTGCGCGAAGGCGTCAGCGCCGAAGAGGCCCTGGTGCATGTGGCGTTGTTGCTCAAATGCGCCGAAGAGGTCTGCGATGAAATCACCCAGCAGGGCAGCGGCCTGGAGCGCGGGCTGATCTGGTCCATGGTGCATTCGGTGGAGATGGCCCGCGCGGTGGTGGAGCCCTTGCTCGACGGCCAGCGCGGGCCGTGAATCCGGGCATTTCCTGATACGTTTTTGTCGCCCCGGTCCGATTGACTGAGCCTGGTTCACGGCACAGTCTGTCGGACCTTTTTCGTCATTCCCTACAGGAGCTAGCCGATGCCTTTCGCGACCATCGATGGACAACCGTTGCACTACCTTGACCAGGGCCAGGGGCTGGTGGTGTTCCTGGCCGGCAGTTATTTGTGGGACACCAGCATGTGGGCGCCGCAGATCGAGGCGTTGTCGGCGCAGTACCGGGTGATTGCGGTGGACCTGTGGGGCCACGGCCAGTCCGGGCCGTTGCCGCAAGGCACCGCGTCGCTGGACGATGTGGCGCGGCAGATGCTGGCCTTGCTCGATCATCTGCAGATCGAGCGGGTGACGTTGGTGGGCTTGTCGGTGGGCGGCATGTGGGGTGCCCGTCTGGCCCTGGCGGCGCCGCAGCGCATCGACGGTCTGGTGCTGATGGACACCTACCTGGGGGCCGAGCCGGAGCCGACCCGGCAATACTACTTTTCCCTGTTCCAGCAGATCGAGGACAGCGGCCTGATCGCCGAAGCGCTGCTGGATATCGTGGTGCCGATCTTCTTCCGCCCGGGTATCGATCGGCAGTCGGCGCTGTATCAGGATTTTCGTGCCAGCCTCGCGGCGCTGCCGACCGAGCGTTTGCGCGCGAGCGTGATTCCCATGGGGCGCATCACCTTCAGCCGGGCGGATGTGCTGGATCAGCTGCAGCACCTGGATGGGCCGAACACCTTGCTGCTGTGTGGCGATCAGGACCAGCCGCGGCCACCTGCGGAAACCATCGAGATGGCCGAGCGCATCGGCTGCCCTTACCAGCTGGTGCCCGAGGCCGGGCATATTTCCAGCCGTGAGAATCCGGAATTCGTGACCCGGGCCTTGTTGGCGTTTTTACAGCGCCACGGTTGAAGCCCGATTCTTCCCTCGTAGGCGCTGGCTTGCCAGCGAAGGGGCCCGCAAGTCAGGCGCCCGTTGCAAGGACGCTTTCGCCGGCAAGCCGGCTCCTACAGAGGCTGCACAATGGCGAGGTGTTCACCTGCTGTCGTAGGAGCTGGCTTGCCAGCGAAGGAGCCCGCAAGCCAGGCGCCCGTCGCAAGGACGCTTTCGCCGGCAAGCCGGCTCCTACAGAGGCTGCACAATGGCGAGGTGTTCACCTGCTGTCGTAGGAGCTGGCTTGCCAGCGAAGGGGCCCGCAAGTCAGGTGCCCGTCGCTAGGACGCTTTCGTCGGCAAGCCGGCTCCTACAGGGGCGGGGATTTATTTCGGGCCGAGAATCTGCGTCAGCTTGCTCGGGGCCGGGGCGCCCTGCTGTTGTTGCAAGTCGCCCTTGTCGTCGAGGTAGAAGATCGCCGGGGTCGCCGACAGCTCCAGTTCTTCCATCAGTTTCATGTTGGCGTCGAGCTTGGCCTGCACGGCCGCGGGAATGCTCGCCAGGGGTTTCAGGGCGCTGCCCTTGCCGGCTTTCTCATGCTCTTGCAGGGCCTGTTGCGGGTCCTTGGCGGCCAGCAGGGCGGCGGATTTGCCCGGGCTGTCTTCGCGGATGATGCCCACCATGATGTGCCGCAGCTGCACCTTGCCGGCTTTGACCCAGGGCCGGGCTTGCTCCCAGAACATGTTGCAGTAGGGGCAGTTGGGGTCGCTGAACAGATAGACGATGCGCGGTGCGTCGTCCTTGCCATCGGCGATCCAGTTGCTTTTGTCCAGCTTGTTCCAGACTTCCTTGGCCATCGGTGCGTAGACCAGTTTCTGCAAGGGTTCGGCGCTCAGGTCCTTGCCGTCGGCGTCGTACAGGTTGCCCAGCAGCACGTGCTTGCCGTCCGGGGTGAGGTACAGGGTCATGCCACGGTTCTGGTACTGCGCGGCGTAGCCCTTGAGGCCATCCGGGGCATCGAAGCTGCCGATGATCTTGGCGCCTTTTTCTTCGATCTTGCGGATCGGTGCGGGCAGTTCTTCGGCCTGCAGCAGCGGCGCGTTGAGCAGGGCTGCGCCCAGGGACAGGCTCAGCAGGTGGCGGATGAAGGGCATGGCAGTTTCCTTGCAGGGGCGACCGGGGTCGGATGGGCGTCGTCGAAGTTTTCCAGGGCACGGGCCAGGCTGGCTTCCGAGAGTTCACCCAGGTGACTGCTCAGCAGGCGGCCGTCGGCGCTGTAGAACAGTGTAGTGGGCAGGGCCATGGAGCCCACGGCCTGGCCCAGGCGGCCGCCGCTGTCGAAGAGTACGTTGTCCAGGTTGAGTTCCTGGGTGGCGAGGAAGGTGGCCACGCTTTGCATGCTTTCGCCCTGGTTGACGAACAGGAAGGTCAGGTCCGGACGTTGCTGCTGAGCGCGCTCCAGGACCGGCATTTCTCGCCGGCACGGCGGGCACCAGGTGGCCCAGAGGTTGATCACCAGTGGCCCGCCCTGGTAGTCGGTGAGTTGCACGGTGTCGCCAGTGGCATTGCGCAGGGCCACTTCCGGCAGGCGGGTGCCCTGGTCGTAGAGCGTCAGGGACAGGCTGGCCAGCAGCCAGAAGGCCAGGCCGCTGGCGATACCGGCGCCCAGCGGGCGGCGCAGCGGTGGGCGTTTCCAGCCCCAGGCCAGGGCTGCCAGGAGCATGAAGATGACCCCCGGCCAGGCCAGGAAGCCGCCGTCGCGCAGGTCGATGATCAGCCACAGGTTGTGCTGGTAGTGCTTCCAATAAGCGATGACGAAGCAGATCCGCGCCGCGAGCATGCCCAGCAGGAACAGCATGAACAGCACCGATTCCGGGTTGTCGCCGCCCCGCTTGGCCACCCGCCAGCCCACCAGGGTGGCCAGGGCCAGGGCACTGATCAGCAGCAGGTGGTTGAGGGCAATGGCGAAGGTGCCGATGGTAAAGGTCAGCATCAACGGGCTTCCCGGGTCTGGGTCCAGCGTTGCAGGAAGGTGTTGGCATCCACTTCACCGGTGATGCGCTGGCTGCGGCGTTCGCTGCCGTCCGGGCCGATCCACAGCATGCTCGGTGGCCCCGGTACCTTGTAGCGGCCCAGCAGTTCGCGGCCGTCGGCGTTGTCCAGGGTCACGTCCAGGCGCAGCAGGCGCACGTCTTTCAGGGCGTCGAGGACTTGGGGCTGGCCGAACACGGTTTTCTCCATGATCTTGCAGGACACGCACCAGTCGGCGTAGTAGTCCAGCAGCACCCATTGGCCCTGGGCCTGGGCGCTGTCCAGGGCACGTTGCAGCTCGCCGGGCGACTTGACGGTGGTGAAGGCATCGTGGGCGGTGGCGCTGCTGGCCACGCTGCCACCGCTGTAGACCTTCAGCGGTCGCCACAGGTCATCGCTGCCACCGGCGGCGCCCACCAGCAGCACGCTGCCCCACAGGCCGAACAGCACGGCGGCGGCGCCGAACAGGTGCAGCAGGCGCCCGGCGATGGCCCGTTGCTGCCAGGCGCAATAGGCCAGTACCAGGGCCAGGGCGCCCCACAGACCGATCCACAGGCTGGTGTCGAGCACCGGGCGCAACATATAGATAGCGGTGCCCAGGAACAGGAAGCCGAACACGCCCTTGAGCAGGTTCATCCAGGGCCCCGGCTTGGGCAGGAAGCGGTTGCCCAGGGTCACCAGCAACAGCAGAGGCAGGCCGATGCCCAGGCCCAGGGCGAACAGCGCCAGGCCGCCAAACAGGGCGTTGCCGGTCTGGGCGATGTACAGCAGGCCGCCGGCCAGGGGCGCGGTCATGCACGGACCCACCAACAGCGCCGACAGTGCGCCGAGAGCGCCACAGCCGATCAGGCTGCCGCCCTGGCGCTGGCGGCTGGCGCCCTCCAGGCGGTCGCGCAGAAACGCCGGCATTTGCAGTTCAAAGAAGCCGAACATCGGCAGCGCCAGCAGCACGAACAGCGCGGCGAAGCTGCCCAGCACCCAGGGCTGTTGCAACCAGGCCTGCAGGTTGCTGCCCAGCAGGGCGGCGATCACCCCCATGCCGGCATACACCAGGGCCATGCACAGCACGTAGCTGGAGGCCAGGGCCAGGCCCCGACGCGGGCTGGCGCCGCTGCCGACCACGATCCCCGCGAGGATCGGCAGCATCGGCAGTGAGCAAGGGGCGAAGGCCAGCAGCAGGCCGAAGCCGAAGAAGGCCAGCAGGCCCAGGCCCCAGGATTTTTGTTGCAGGTCGTTGGCCAGCAGTTGGTCCTGGGCCGTGCCGTTGCCGGTTGCGGCGCTGTTGCCGGCAGCAACGGCGGGGGTGCCCCCCAGGTTGACTTCCAGGGTCTGTGGCGGGTAGCACAGGCCGGCGTCGGCGCAGCCCTGCCAGCCCAGCTTGACCTTGCCGCTGGCGGCTGCCGGCAGCTTCACTTCCAGGCCCTGGCGATACACCGTCTGTTCGCCGAAGAACTCGTCGCTGTGGTGTTCGCCGTCCGGCAGGGCCGGCTGATGGTCCTGGGCCAGGCCGTCGAACTTCAGGCGCTTCTGGTACAGGTAGTAGCCGTCGGCAATCTGCCAGAACAGCTGGGTTTCCCCGGAAGGCAGGCGCTCGGAGGTGAAGGTGAAGGCCTTGTCCACCGGCAGGAAGTCAGGCTTGACCTCGAACGGATTGTTGCCGGCTTCTGCCAGGGTGGTGAACAGCATAAACAGCAAGATGAGCAATCGACGCATGGTCAAGCCTTAAACCGGTGCAAGTGGGAAGCACAATGGCGGGTCCTGATTAACCGATGATTAACCATACTTGGGTTGTTGCAGGGCGGCGCCGGGCATAATGTCCGCTTAATCCGCTGCCTGCTTAATCAACGCCTTTCGTTACAGGACCGACCATGCACGTACTTGTCTGTGAAGATGATGAGCTGATTGCCAGCGGAATAGTCGCCGGCCTCACGGCCCAGGGCCTGACGGTCGAGCATGTGGCCTCTGCCTCGGCGGCGCGGGCCATGCTCGGCGTGGCCGATTTCGACGTGATGGTACTGGACTTGGGCCTGCCGGATGAAGATGGTTTGAAGTTGCTCAAGCAACAGCGCCAGCAGGGCCTGGAGATTCCGGTGCTGATCCTCACCGCCCGCGACTCGGTGACCGATCGGGTCGACGGCCTGCAGGCCGGGGCCGACGATTACCTGCTCAAGCCCTTCGACCTGCGGGAACTGGCGGCGCGCCTGCACACCCTGTTGCGCCGGGTGGCGGGGCGCAGCGTCAACCTGATCGAGCACGGGCGCCTGACCTACGACCCCAGTACCCGGGAAACCCGCCTGGGCGGCGAACCGGTGGACCTGTCCCGGCGCGAACAGGCGCTGCTCCAGGCCCTGCTGCACAACCGCGGCCGGGTGCTGTCCAGCGAACAGCTCAAGGACAGCGTCTACGGGTTCAACGATGAGCTGGAAAGCAACGCCCTCAACGTGCACATCCACCACCTGCGGCGCAAACTCGGCAACGGCATCGTCGAGACGGTGCGCGGCCTGGGCTATCGCCTGGGGCCGGCCGATGGCCAGGAGAAGTCATAAGTGAGGAGCCTGCGCCTGCGCCTGAGCGTGACCCTGGGCGCCGCCTTCATTCTGATCTGGACCCTGGCCGCGGCCTGGATGCTCAGCGATCTGCGCAATCAGATGATGTTTTCCCTGGACCAACGCCTGGTGGCCTCGGCGCGCATGGTGGCCGGCCTGCTGGAACAGATGCCGGCGCTGCCTTCCGACACCCACGCCCATCCCATTGCCAGCGCGGCCTTGACCATTCCCGGGGGCATGGCCTGTCAGGTCAGCTCCCTGCGCGGGCAGGTCCTGGCCCGCAGCCACAGCACGCCTGAACACACCCTGGAAGCCGAGAAGCTGGGCTTTCACGACCAGATGATCGACGGCGCGCCCTGGCGCACCTTCACCCTGGTGCGCGGTGATCTGCGCATCACCACCGCCGACCGCCAGGTGGAGCGCGAGGCCCTGAACATGTCGGTGCTGCTGGCCGCTTCGGTGCCGGTGGGGGTGGCCCTGCTGGGTTGCCTGTGGCTGTTGTGGCTGGGCATCGGCCAGAGCCTGGCGCCGTTGAACCGGATTCGCGACGCGCTGATGCGCCGCAGCGCCGACTCCCTGGAGCCGTTGCAGATCCAGCCCATGCCCAGCGAATTGCGGCCGCTGGTGGACACCCAGAACCAGCTGTTCCAGCGCATCGCCAAGACCATCGAGCGCGAACGCCGGCTGACCGGCGACGCCGCCCATGAGCTGCGCAGCCCGCTGACCGCGATCAAGACTCACCTGCAAGTGGCGCGCATGACCGACGGTGCGGCCCGGGATCAATCCCTGGCCCGGGCCGAGGAGGGCGCCGACCGCCTGCACCGGACCCTGGAGCAACTGCTGTTGCTGGCTCGGGTCGAGGGCAGCCTGTCGTTCGATGACGGCGTGCACTGCAATGCCGAGCAAGTGGTTCGCCTGGCAATCCAGGATGCCGCCGTGGGCGCCCGGCAGCGGGTCAAGGTGCACCTGGGAGAGCACGCCGCCGAGGCCCCGGTAGCCATGCCCTCGACCCTGGCGATTGCCGCCTTGCGCAACCTGTTGGACAACGCCCTGCGCCACACCCCGCAAGACTGCCCGGTGGAGTTGAACCTGGAGCTGGTGGCCGGTCGCCTGCGTTTCCAGGTGCGTGACCATGGCCCGGGGATTGCCCAGGAAGACCTGCAGCACCTGACCCAGCGCTTCTGGCGCAACAGCCAGAGCACGGGGTGCGGACTGGGCCTGGCGATTGTCCAGGCCATCGTCCAGCGCTGCGGCTGCGAGCTGAACTTCGACAGCCGTCCTGACGGCCTGCGGGTCGAACTGACCCTGCCTGCCCACCCCGCCTGACCCATCACCGCCCGCTGCAGGCGCTGGCTTGCCAGCGAAGAGGCCCTTGAGACCGCCTTCGCCAGCAAGCTGGCTCCTACAGGGCCTTGTACGTTCCGCCTGCCCGCCGCAGGCGCTGGCTTGCCAGAGAAGGGGCCCTTGAGATCGCCTTCGCCAGCAAGCTGGCTCCTACAGGGCCTTGTACGTTCCGCCTGCCCACCGTAGGAGCTGGCTTGCCAGCGAAGGGGCCCGTGAGATCGCCTTCGCCAGCAAGCTGGCTCCTACGGGGCCTTGTACGTTCCGCCTGCCCACCGTAGGAGCTGGCTTGCCAGCGAAGGGGCCCGTGAGATCGCCTTCGCCAGCAAGCTGGCTCCTACGGGGCCTTGTACGTTCCGCCTGTCCACCGTAGGAGCTGGCTTGCCAGCGAAGAGGCCCTTGAGACCGCCTTCGCCAGCAAGCTGGCTCCTACGGGGCGGTATGTGCAATTTCCTCGTCCTGGGGTGTAAATCCCGACCTCGCTGGTGCGTTTTTAGAACAGGAAAACCTGTCAGTGTGCACCCGCGCTTGGGCTGCGCATTCGGCCGGTGGCCGTTTTGCTCAAATTGCAGCGCGAGGGTTCGAGACATGTCAGCCGTTACCAGCCTTATGGACGATCAGCCGGTGGCCCTTGCCGCCATCCCGGCCGAGACGCTTTACCAGTTCGACGAGTCGCCCCTGCTGGCCCGTCAGAACCGTCAGGAATCCAATGCCCGCAGCTACCCACGGCGCATCCCCCTGGCCCTGAAGCGGGCCAGTGGCATTCATGTCGAGGATGTCGAAGGCCGGCGTTTCATCGATTGCCTGGCCGGTGCCGGGACCCTGGCCCTGGGCCACAACCACCCGGTGGTGATCGCCGCGATCCGGCAGGTACTGGCCGATGAACTGCCGCTGTTGACCCTGGACCTGACCACCCCGGTCAAGGACCAGTTCGTCCAGGATCTGTTCGGCCTGTTGCCCGAGGCCCTGGCCGCCGAAGCCAGGATCCAGTTCTGCGGCCCCACCGGCACCGACGCCGTGGAAGCCGCGCTGAAACTGGTGCGCACCGCCACTGGGCGCAGCACCGTGCTGTCGTTCCAGGGCGGTTACCACGGCATGAGCCAGGGCGCGCTGAGCCTGATGGGCAGCCTGGGGCCCAAGCGGGCCCTGGCCGGCTTGCTCAACAACGGTGTGCAGTTTCTGCCGTTCCCCTACGACTACCGTTGCCCGTTCGGGCTCGGTGGCGCCGAGGGGGTCAAGGTCAACCTGCATTACCTGGAAAACCTGCTGAACGATCCTGAAGCGGGCGTGGCCCTGCCGGCGGCGGTGATCGTCGAGGCGGTGCAGGGCGAGGGCGGGGTGATCCCGGCGGACCTGGAGTGGCTGCGAGGGTTGCGGCGCATCACCGAGCAGGCCGGGGTGGCGCTGATCGTCGATGAAATCCAGAGCGGCTTCGGTCGCACCGGCAAGATGTTCGCCTTCGAGCACGCCGGGATCATTCCCGATGTGGTGGTGATGTCCAAGGCCATCGGCGGCAGCCTGCCGCTGGCGGTGATGGTCTATCGCGACTGGCTCGACACCTGGCAGCCGGGGGCGCACGCGGGCACCTTCCGCGGCAATCAGATGGCCATGGCCACCGGTTCCGCGGTGATGCGCTACCTCAAGGAACAGCGGCTGCCCGAACACGCGGCGGCCATGGGGCAGCGTTTGCGCGAGCACCTGCTGATCCTCCAGCGCGACTACCCGCAACTGGGGGATGTCCGCGGCCGTGGCCTGATGCTTGGCGTCGAGCTGGTGGACCCGGCCGGCGCGCCGGACGCCCAGGGCCATCCGCCACAGCATTTGCGCCTGGCTCCCCTGGTGCAGCGTGAATGCCTCAAGCGCGGCCTGATCCTCGAACTGGGTGGGCGCCATGGCAGCGTGGTGCGCTTCCTGCCGCCGCTGATCATCAGCGCGGCGCAGATCGATCAGGTGGCGGACATCTTCAGCAAGGCAGTGGCCGCCGCGGTGGCCAGCCTCTAATTTTTTTTGGCCCTGATTCGTTCCTTCTACACAACCGCCGCGCCTGGGGTGCGGCGTCCCTAATCAGCGATGGAGACAAGCAATGACTTCCGTATTCGACCGCGAGGACATCCTGTTCCAGGTGGTGGTCAACCACGAAGAGCAATACTCGATCTGGCCCGATTACAAGGCCGTGCCGCAAGGCTGGCGCACCGTGGGCAAGAGCGGTTTCAAGAAGGAGTGCCTGGCCTACATCGAAGAAGTCTGGACCGACATGCGCCCCCTGAGCCTGCGCCAGAAGATGGACCAGCAGCCCGTGGCCGGCTGATCTGCAAGGCCTGTAGCCGCTGCTGAGCCACGGCGAAGCTGCGCCAAGGGCCGCAGGCCCTTCAGCGATCTCAAGAGCGGCGCCTCCTACGGAGCCGTTCGCAGCCTGCGGCAGCGGCTACAAAAAACGGATCGAGATTGTTGCTGTAGCCGCTGCTGAGCCACGGCGAAGCTGCGCAAAGGGCCGCAGGCCCTTCAGCGTTCTCAAGAGCGGCGCCTCCTCGGAGCCGTTCGCAGCCTGCGGCAGCGGCTACAAAACCCGGATCGAGATTATTGCTGTAGCCGCTGCTGAGCCACGGCGAAGCTGCGCAAAGGGCCGCAGGCCCTTCAGCGTTCTCAAGAGCGGCGCCTCCTACGGAGCCGTTCGCAGCCTGCGGCAGCGGCTACAAAACCCGGATCGAGATTGTTGCTGTAGCCGCTGCTGAGCCACGGCGAAGCTGCGCAAAGGGCCACAGGCCCTTCAGCGATCTCAAGAGCAGCGCCTCCTGCGGAGTCGTTCGCAGCCTGCGGCAGCGGCTACAAAGGCGCTGGCGTCTTGAGCTTGGTGGTTTTTCATGCCGGGCGATCAGGCGCTGCGCTTGACGGCCTGCAGGGTGTAGCTCAGTGGCAGGCGCCATGGCGCTTGCTTGAGTCGCCATTCGCCGCGTTCATCCACCACCATCTGCCCGGGCAGGGCCTCCCAGGGAATGCTCTGGTGCTCCACCAGCCCGGTGATTTCCAGGCCCTGGGCCAGCAAGGCGCTGATGATTTCCCCCAGGCCGTGGTTCCATTCGTGGGTCACCGTGGCCTTGAGGCTGCTTTCGGTTTGCACGTAGGTGTTTTCGTCCTCCCAGACCAGCGGCTCGCTGCGTTCGAAGTAGGGGTATTCCACCCGCAGCGAGTCGCTGTGATCTTCATTCAGGGCCCAGAGCATCGGGTGCCCTTCGCGGATAAACAGCCGGCCACCGGGCTTGAGCAGGGCGCCGACGGTCTGTGCCCAGCGCTCGATGCTCGGCAGCCAGCACAGCGCGCCGATGCCGGTGTAGACCAGATCGAAGCTGCCCTTTGGCAACACCTCGGCGGCCAGGAACACGTCCGACTCGTGGTAGTCGATGGGTGTATGGCAGCGCTGGGCCAGGGTCCGGGCTTCAGCCAGGGACGCCGAGGAAAAATCCAACCCGCTCATCTGCGCGCCGAGGCGGGCCAGGGACAGGGTGTCGGTGCCGATATGGCATTGCAGATGCACGCCGCGCAGGCCCTGGATGTCGCCCAGCAGGGGGCGGTCGAACTGCACCACGTCGGAGAGAAACTGCGGGTCATCGACGAAGCGCTGCACCGCGTAATCCGCCGAGGCGGCGTGCAAGGGCGCGCGTTCGTCCCAATTGGTCTTGTTGAGTGTCAGGTATTCGCTCATGGCGTGGGTGTCCTGTCTGGGCATTTTTGCGAAGCGCAGACTAGCACCGGGAAATGAGCACAATCTTGAGCAAATATGTAAGCGGCCCCTGATGCCGACTGTAGCCGCTGCAGAGCCATGGCGAAGCTGCGCAAAGGTCCGCAGGACCTTGCCTGGCGATTGTCTGTCGAGCGCCGCGTCCCTGCGCCGGAGTGCCGCCCAGGCCGTTCGCAGCCTGCGGCAGCGGCTACAACAGCCCGGATCGAGATGGATGCTGTAGCCGCTGCAGAGCCATGGCGAAGCTGCGCAAAGGTCCGCAGGACCTTGCCTGGCTATCGCCCGCCGAACGCCGCGTCCCTGCGTCGGAGTGCCGCCCAGGCCGTTCGCAGCCTGCGGCAGCGGCTACAATGCCAGGGCCTGGGTGACTTTTTGCAGGTTGCCTTCCAGTTCGCCGAGCGGGTCGGCGCTGTCGGTTTCCAGCACCAGCAACTGGCTGCCACCGGCGCTGATGGCGGCTTTCAGTGCCTCGGACGGCTGGCGGTGGTGCAGGACCAGGGCCACGTCGTTGTCCTTGAGCCGGGCTTGCAGCTTCTGCAGGGCTTCGGGCGTCCATTCGTTGTCGGCGCGGGCGTCGACTTCCACCAGCTCCAGGTTCAGGCCGCTGACCAGATAGCCAAAGTGCTCGGAGAGGCTCAGCACGCTGAGGTTGTCGGCCTCGGCCAGGCGCGCTTCGCTGTCGGCGCTGAGTTTCAGCAGGCGTTGTTTCAGCCCCGCCAGGTTGCGCTCGATCTGGGGCTTGGCTTCGGGGGCCAGGCGTGCCAGGTCGGCGGCGAGCACATCCGCCATGCGCCCCAGGTTGTTGCTGGACAGCCAGGGCTGGGCGTTGAGCCCGTCGCTCTTGCCCGGTTGCAGGGCCACCCCGGGCAGGGCGCCATCCACCGGGCGGGCGGCATCGATTTCGACGATGCGGATGTTGCTGCGCCGGGCGTTGGGGTACAGCGGGTCGTCCGGCCAGATCGAGCGCAAGCCGATCGCCGCGTCGGCATCCAGCGCCAGCTTGCTCAGGGCCTGGGCGCCGCGCCCGGTGAAATAGGCGGTCTGCCGCGAGCCGGGGAGGTTGGCCGGGGCCGCCCGCTCCAGCTTGATGGGGGTGCCTTGCAGCAGGATCTGCCCCAGGCCGAAGGTCACCGGCAGCGAGGCCAGCACCGTCAGCGGTTTCTGCGAGGCGGCGCTGTGCAGCGCGGTATTGCCCATGCCATGGCTGGCGACCACGCGCATTGGTTCGAAGTGGTCGCGCTCGGCCAGGGCCGGGGTGCTGATCAGGCCGCCGAGGGCCAGGGCCAGGCTCAGCTGACGCAATGACAAGTGACGAAGTGAACTGTGCATTTATCCGATATTCCCTTTCAGGCTGGGGACGGTGCCGCGGGCGATGGCGGCCAGGGCGAAGGCCACGCCGGCCACCAGGATGATGGCCGCGCCGGAGGGCACCGGCAGGTCGAAGATGATCGGCAGCAGGATGCCGCACAGGGTGCTGACGGTGGCGATGCTCACCGAGATCCAGAAAAAGCCCTTGAGCGACTGGCTGAGCAGGCGGGCCGCTGCGGCCGGAATCACCAGCAGCGCGCCCACCAGGATCGCGCCGATGACCTTGACCGCCGCCACGGTGATCAGGGTCACCAGGATCACGAACAGGTAGTCCAGGGTCTTCACCGCCACCCCGCGCACCGCCGCCAGCTGCGGGTTGAAGCTGGCCAGCATGATGCGGTTGTACAGCGGCAGGCTCAGGCCCAGCACCAGGGCGCCGACGATCAACAGCACCAAGAGGTCGTTGCCGTTGACCGTGAGCACCGAGCCGAACAGCACGTTCTCCAGGATGTGCACGTTGATCTTGCCGGCCAGGATCAGCAGCAGGCTGGCGCCCAGGGCCAGGGACACCGAGAGAAACACCCCGATCAGGGTGTCCGGGGCCAGCCCGGTGCGGTTGCGCAGGTAGTTGAGCAGGATGCCGAACAGCAGGCAGTAGCCGAACAGGCTGCCGTAGGGACCGGTGTAGGGCTCGCCCAGCAGGATGCCGATGGCCACCCCGGTCAGTGCAGCGTGGCCCACGGCTTCGGAGAAGAAGGCGAAGCGCTTGACCACCACCAGGGTCCCCAGGCCACCGAGCACCGGCCCGATCAGCAGGCCGGCCAGCAGCGCATTGACCACGAACCCGTAGGCCAGGGCTTCGGGCAGGTAGCCGGCCGAAGCCCAGCCCTGGACCATCAGGCGAAAAGCTTCATAGGTCATCAGGCAGCGCTCCCGGCGGTTCGTGGATGAGTGGAGAACAGGCTGAGCAGGCGCTCCGGGGTCAGGGTCTGTTGCGCCGGACCGTCGAACAGCACCCGGCGGTTGAGGCCGGTGACCCGGTCTGCCAGGCGGCCCACGGCTTCCAGGTCGTGCTCGATCCACAGCAGGGTGATGCCGCTCTGGCGCCAGTCGTGGAGCAGGCGTTCGAAGACCTGGATCCCGGCCTCGTCCAGGGCCGACATCGGTTCGTCCAGCACCAGCAGTTGCGGGGCCGGGATCAGGCCCTGGGCCAGCAGCACCCGCTGGCGTTCGCCCCCGGACAGGGCGCCCATGCGTCGCTTGCGCTTGTCCTGCATGCCGACCCGTTCCAGGGCGTCGCCAATCGCCTGGGCGAAATGCTGGCTCAGGCCGAGGAAGGCCGGGCGCCGCTGGCACATGGCAGCCATGAAATCGTCCACGGTCATCGGCAGGCCACGGTCGAATTCCAGGGCCTGGGGCACGTAGCCGATGGTGCCGGGGGCGCCGGGCCATTGCAGGCGCAGTTGGCCCTGGTGCGGCATCTGCCCCAGCAGGGTCTTGATCAGCGAGCTCTTGCCGCCGCCGTTGGGGCCCACCAGCGCGTGCACGCTGCCGGGCTGCACCTGGAAGGTCACGCGGTCGAGGATGGTGGTGCGGCCCAGGGTCAGGCCGACCTGATCGAACTCGATGGCCGGGCCGCGCAGCAGGGTTTCGATGGCGGTCATGCCCCGGCCTCCTGGATGGCCCGGACAACGGTGTCGAGGTTGCCTTTCATTTCCTTCTCGTATTTGTCGGCGCTGTAGTCGCCGTAGGAAATGTGCGACAGCGGGTAGAGCTTGACCCCGGATTCGCGCTGGATGGTCTCGACGTAGGTGGAGGGGAAGTCCATCTCCGAGAAGATCACCTTGACGTCCAGTTCCCGCAGTTGGTCGATGGTCTTCTTCAACTGGCTGGGGCTGGGCTCGATGCCGTGGGCCGGTTCCACCACCGCGGTGACTTGCAGGCCGAACTCACGCAGCAGGTAGTCGTAGGCCGCGTGTACCGTGGCCACCCGCAGGTCGGCGTTGGGCGCCTGGGTCAGCTTGGCCAGGGCGTCGGCGCGCATCTGCCGCAGGCGTTTGCCGTAGGCCCGGGCGTTCTGGGTGTAGGTCTTGGCGTTGGCCGGGTCCATCTTGCCCAGCTCCCGGGCGATGTTGTTGACCTGGGCGATGGAGGCGCTGATGGACAGGAAGGTGTGCGGGTTGACCACTTTGCCGGCGCCCCGGGCGGCGACGCCGGTGGCGGCCAGCAGCGGCACGTTCTCGTTGGCTTCGATCACCGGGATGTCCGGGCGCTCGCTGGCGGCGATCATGCGGTCGGCGAAGTCATCGTGGCCCACGCCGTTGAGCACGATCACGTCCAGGCTGCCGATGCGCTTGATGTCCTCGGCCCGGGGCTCGTAGGCGTGGGGGTTGAAGCCGGCGGGAATCAGCGGCACCACCTCGGCCTTGTCGCCGACGATGTTCGTCACGTAGCTGTAGTAGGGATGCAGGGTGATGCCGATGCGTAGGCGTTTGGCCGGATCGGCGCTGACCAGCGGGCTGAGCGTCAGGGCCAGCAGGCCGATCAGCAGCCCCCGCAGAAAGGGACGGCGTTGCGATGAAATGGACATGGGCAAGCGTTCTTCTCTCGGAATGGGTTCAGTGGCGATGCTGGCGGGTCACTCCGGCATCGAATTGCGCGACCACCTGTTGCCAGCCGGCGGCGGCCAGCGTCGCGTCGCTGAGATCGACCGGCACGGCGACGGATGGGGCGCGGTTGAGCCAGATGTCCACCTTGGCCTGATTCTCGGTGTCCAGGCGCATCAGGAAGGAGCCGGCCACTTGCGGGTTCTGGCTCAGGCCCAGATAGGCCTGGTCTTGCAATTGCCAGGCATGGCCGCCGCGACTCACCGAACTGGCGTCCTGGGCGAAGGGGGCGAAGCCTTCCTCGGCCAGTTGCTCCGGGCTCGGCAGCGTCTGGCTTTCGGCCTGCAGCAGATGGATCTCGTCGAGGGTCACTCGCAGGTCGGCGTAGATGCCCTGTTCGCCGGCGCTCAGATCGCGGCGGGCGTCGAGCTGGTGGCTGGCGACGCTGGCGGTTTCGACTGTTTCGCCGCGCCACAGCACCACGCTGCCGGCGACACACAGAATCAGCAGGCACAGCAACAGGACGTAGAGGGTTTCGTGACCGGCGCCGGCGGGGCGCACGACCTGGGTGGTGGCAGGAGTCATGGGGCCTCGATATCCGCTTGGTCGATCTCGACCACGTGGCCGGGGCCTGCATCGAACAGCACGTAGAACTCGCTGGAAGGCTTCTTGAAGGTCAGGGTCGAATCGCTGCCGAGCTTGCCCGGCACGAGGATGGTTTCGTCGTAGCCGATCACGTCCAGGGTCACTCCCGGCGCGCCGCTGCCATCGGAAAAACCACCGGTGCAGCGGATCTGCTCGGCGTCGATGGCCTTGCACTCGCACATCGGGTTGTGGGCCAGGGCGCTGTGGCTGAAGGCGCCGGCCAGCAGCAACAGGGCCAGGGCGCCAAGGCGCCGGGGGGGTACTGCGCGGGTCATCGTGTGCCTCCTTGTTTTTCGAGCCAGGCCACGGTGGCGGGCGAGGCCTGGCTCAGGGGAATGGATGCCTGGTGCATGCTGCCGTCCCAGCCTTCCATGGTGATCCACAGCTCGGCGTCGGCTTTGGTCTTTTCCGGAATCGGCAGGCTGGCGCCCATGCGGTACGGGCTGCCGAAGAAGATCACCCCGGCGGCCCGCAGGCTGCGGGGCTTGCCGATGCGCAGGTAGGTGGCCTTGACCGGATCGATGCAGGCATCGCACAGGGCGGCGTTGAATTCCTTCATGTAGCCGACGGCGCTGTCATGACGCGGTGCCTGGCTGCGCATTTCCGCCAGACGCAGGCTCCAGGGGCCGACCTGGACCTCGCCGACTTCCCGTTCGCCGAGGCCGGCGTCACCGCGAAACAGCGCCCGGTCGGCGAAGTACTTGGGCATGAACCCCAGGGGAATCAGCAACAGCAGGATGTTCAGGTGAAAGCGCCACTTGTGCCAAAACCGGCTCAGGCTCGACGCGGGGGTTGCAGTATGGGGCTGGCTCACAGGGTGCCCTCCGACGTTTCGATGCTCATTGCCGGCGTGGCTGTCGGCGCGCTGGGGCTGGCGACGCGCCGTGGTCGGGCGGCTTTTTCCTCGCGCTTGAGGGCGTTGGCGGTGGCCAGGGCGGTGCGCTTGGTCCAGATCAGCAGGCCGCTGAGGACCATCATGCTCAGCACCAGGCCGAAGAAGAACCAGATCAGCTTGATCCAGATGCCGCCGAAGTCCCCGGTGTGCAGCGGGCGCATCGACTCGGTGACGAACTCCAGGGGATTGCGGTCGCCCAGCAGGTAGGCGGTGTCCAGGGAGCCGGTGTAGGGGTTGATGTTGGCGGTCTGGTACATCAGCGGATACCAACCGCGGCCACCGACCACCAGATGGCTGTAGGCGTTGCTTGGCAGGCTGACGAAGCTGATGTCGAAACCGGAGATTTTCCCGGTGGCGGTGCCTATCGCCTGTTCCAGGCCGATCATCGGTGCCGGGCTGCCGTCGACGGAGAGCGGAACCTGGTCGCGGGCGATCACCGGCACTATGGGTTCGCTGGAGATGCTGATGTTGTAGTCGGCAAGGATCGCCCGGATCAGGAACCAGATGCCGGTGACGGAGATCACGGCAATGAACCAGATCGACCAGATGCCGCTCAGGCGATGGAAGTCGCCCCAGAAGATCCGCGCGCCATGGCGCAGGCGCAGGGTCGGCTTGAGAAAGCCTTTCCAGAACTTCTTGTAGACCACCAGGCCGGTGATCAGCGAGATCAGCATCGGCACGCCGAGGAACGACACCAGGTACCAGCCCCAGCTGAAACCGTTGGTGAAGGGCACCAGCCACCAGCCGTGCAGGGCGCGGGTGAACGCCTGGAAGTCGAACTGCGGGCTGGTGCCCTGGATGGCCCCGGTATAGGGGTTGACGTAGAGCGTCGGCGAGCGGCCGTCCGGGTAGCTGACGCTGACACTCAGGGCGAAGTGGCTTTCGTCCGGGGTGACGATGGTGTCCACCCGGGTCTGGGGTTCGGCGCGCTTGATCGCCGCCACGATCTGGTCGTAGTTCAGCGCTTGCGCGTCATCGCTGGGTTTGCTGGCGCGCACGTCGGGGTTGGCCAGCCACACGATCTCCTGGCTGACCACCGCCAGGGTGCCGGTGACACAGACGATCAGCACGAAGAACCAGATGGGCAGGGCCAGCCAGCTGTGCACCAGAAACCAGATTTTTGAACGGGACTTCTTCGACATTGAATGGGCGTCTTGATTCGAGGAGTGGAGCGGCACTGGAACCTTCGGCCGGCCCCGGGGCAAAACACCCGGGGCATAGCCGTGGCCAACGCGGCCTGCTGCATCTAATTAAGACGAATGAGAATCGTGAATCCTGAAAGGCGATATGAAAGTAAATGTTACGAAGCTGGGAAAACCTGGTGAAAGCTGCTGTTTTACCGATTTGGCCAATGCCCCTGGCCCTGTAGGAGCGGGCTTGTCCGCGAACGGGCCCGCAAGGGCGCCTTCGCCGGCAAGCCGGCTCCTACAGGCCTTGGCTGGCTGGAAGGCTCAGCCGGCCTGTTGCTGGAACATCTCCCGCGCCCGCCGGGCGATTTCCTCGGCGCTCAGCGTTTCCTTGCGGCTGGCCAGGAACCACACATGGCCGAACGGATCGCGCAGGCTGCCGCTGCGGTCGCCGTAGAACTGGTCCTTGACCGCCGACACCTCGGTGCCGCCGGCGGCAATCGCCCGGGCGAAGCTGCTGTCGACATCTTCCACATACAGGTGCAGTCCGACCGAGGTCTTGTGGGTGTCCGGGCTGTCCATCGGGGTTTGTTCGCAGGGGCTGCCGAGCATGATGGCCGAGCCGCCGATGCGCAGTTCGGCATGGCCGACGCTACCGTCGGGCATGTCCAGGCGCATGCTTTCCTCGGCGCCGAAGGCCTGCTTGTAGAACTCGATGGCCTCGGCGGCGCGCTTGATGCCCAGGTACGGCGTGACGCCGCTGAAGCCTTCGGGAATGGGGTTGACGCTCATCTGGGGTTCTCCTTGATGTTGTCTGGGGCAAACCGGTCCGTCGCCGGATCGAGCCGCTTTCACTCTATACCCGGGCATCCCCGGCACTGGCATGGACCGACGAGGTGTCGTCCGGGCAACAGCATTTCACTGTTGGCCCGGCAACAGTGCTCCAGCAATTTGTCCGGTGGCCCGCTGGGCAATCCCCTGCTACGGCCGGTAAACCCTTGAATTAAAAGCCCCGATTTTTCGGCACAGAAGCTGCAATGACAGCCTGCAACCTTCATCCGCCCGAGAGCGCTGTATGTCTTCTTTGCCTGAATCCGCCTTTTATCCCCTGCACACTCCCGCCGCCCAGGTGATCCGCGATGGCGCCGAGGCCCTGGCCGTGGCCCGGCAAGTGGCGGCGGTCCTGCTGGAGCAGGACGCCGAACGCGACCGCAGTCGCCAGGTGCCGGTGGAACTGCTTGACCTGTATTCCAACAGTGGCCTGTGGGGCATCAGCGTGCCGCGGGAGTTCGGCGGCGCCCAGGTGTCCTACGCGGTACTGGCCGAGGTGATCGCGATCATTTCCGCCGCCGATCCGTCCCTGGGGCAGATCCCGCAGAACCATTACTGCCTGCTGGAAGACATTCGCCTGCAAGGCACCCCGGAGCAGCAGGCGCACTTTTTCGCCCTGGCCCTGCAAGGCCATCGCTTTGCCAATGCGCTGTCGGAAACCGGCGGCAAGAACGTGCAGGACATCCAGGCCAGCATCCGTCGTTCAGGTGACGGTTATGTGATCAACGGCCGCAAGGGCTACTGCACCGGCTCGCTGTATGCCCACTGGCTGGCGGTACTGGCCCTGGATGAACAGGGCCGGGGTCAGTTGGCCTTCGTGCCCCGGGGCAGCGCGGGGCTGGCGGTGCTCGACGACTGGGACAGCATCGGCCAGCGCACCACCTCCAGCGGCACGGTGCTGGCGCAAAACCTGCTGGTGCCGGCCTTCAACCTGTTCCCCACCTATCGCTCCTATGAAAGCCCGACCCTGGCCGGGCCCTTCGCCCAGCTGACCACGGCGGCCATCGACGCCGGGATTGCCCGGGCGGCGCTGCGCGACACCGTCGACTTCGTCACCGAGCACGCCCGGCCATGGATCGATGCCGGGGTGGACAAGGCCGGCGACGATCCGCTGACCATCATTCAGGTGGGGGCCCTGGACATTCGCCTGGAGGCCGCCGAAGCCTTGCTCGAGCGCGCTGGTCTGGCCCTGGACGCGGCGCGTCCGGCCCCCGATGAAGACAATGTCGCCCTGGCTTCCGTAGCGGTGGCCCGGGCCAAGGTGCTGACCACAGAGATCGCCATCGAGGCCAGCAACAAGCTGTTCGAACTGGGCGGCACCCGCTCGACCCTCAAGCGCCACAACTTCGACCGCCACTGGCGCAATGCCCGGGTCCACACCCTGCACGACCCGGTGCGCTGGAAGTACCACGTGGTGGGCAACTGGCTGCTCAACGGCATCAAGCCGCCGCGTCACGACTGGTCCTGACGCCATGGCCGAATGGTTCAAGCACCTCTACTGGGCCGACATCGCCCAGGCCTGTCTCGACACCCTGAGCATGCTCGGGGCGGCCCTGGGCTTCACCGTGTTGCTGGGGCTGCCCCTGGGGGTGTTGCTGTTTCTTACCGGCAAGCGCCAGCTGCACGAAACCCCGGGCCTGTATCGGCTGCTGTCGTTGATCGTCAACGTGCTGCGCTCCTTGCCCTTCATCATCCTGCTGATCGTGCTGATTCCCCTGACCACCCTGCTGGTGGGCACCTCCCTCGGCGTGCCGGGGACCATCCCGCCGCTGGTGGTGGGCTGCACGCCGTTCTTTGCCCGGCTGGTGGAAACCGCCCTGCGGGAAGTGGACCACGGGGTGGTGGAGGCGACCCAGGCCATGGGCGGCAGCACCTGGCAGATCATCCGCCACACCCTGTTGCCCGAAGCCCGGGGCGGCCTGCTGGCGGCGGTCACGGTGACCGCCATCGTGCTGGTGGACTACACCGCCATGGCCGGGGTGATCGGTGGCGGCGGCCTTGGCGACCTGGCGATCCGTTACGGCTACCAGCGCTTCCAGACCGACGTGATGCTGGTCACCGTGATCCTGCTCCTGGTGCTGGTGCAGGGCCTGCAGATGACCGGCGACCGCCTGGTGGCGCACTACAGCCGACGTTGACCCGACGTATTCACAACCTGAAAAAACCGGCCTCACGTGCACCCCACGACGGCTGTCCGTATCTGCCTTAGGAGCAACCCATGAACAAGATCCTGGCCATCCTGGCCGCCGTACTGTCCTTGAGTGTCCACGCCAACGAGAAGCTGGTGGTGGGGGCCACCCCGGTGCCCCACGCCGAGATCCTCGAGTTCGTCAAACCCGAGTTGGCCAAGGAAGGCGTGGACCTGGACATCAAGGTCTTCACCGACTTCATCCAGCCCAACCAGCAACTGGCCCTGAAGAACCTCGACGCCAACTACTACCAGTACCGGCCGTTCCTCGATGATTTCAACAAGACCCGGCACACCGACCTGGTGCCGGTGGTGGGGGTGCACATCGAGCCCTTTGGCGCCTATTCCACCAAGATCAAGACCATTGCCGAGCTCAAGGACGGCGCCACGGTGTCGATTCCCAACGACCCGGTGAACACCGGTCGCGCCCTGGTGCTGCTGCACGAAGCCGGGCTGATCAAGCTCAAGGACCCGAGCAACACCCTGGCCACCCAGCGCGACATCCTCGACAACCCCAAGCACCTGAAGATCCGTGAGCTGGAAGGCGCCTTGCTGGCCCGTTCGGTGAGCCAGGTGGACCTGGCGTTCGTCTTCGCCAACTACGCCCTGGAGGCCGGGATCGACACCAACAGCGCGCTGATCGTGGAGAAGGGCAAGGACCTGTACATCGAGTTTTTGGTGGCCCGAGCGGACAACCGCGACGACCCGCGGATCCAGAAACTGGCCAAGGCGCTGAACTCCGACGCCGTGCGCCAATTCATCCTGACCCGCTACAAGGGCCAGATTGCCCCCGGCTTCTGAGCACCGCCCGATCCCCGGTTGCTACGAAGAGGCGGATTGTAGGAGCTGGCTTGCCAGCGAAGAGGCGCGCAAATCGCCTTCGTCGGCAAGCCAGTCCTCACAGGGCGCGGCGGGTCAGGTGCGCTGTTGCGCCTGCTCCCGGTATTCCTGCTGGGCGTCGTCCAGCAGCACTTCCTTGAGCGGCACGGCGCCGACGGCCAGGGCCTTTTCGATGCTCAGGTCGTCGCCCTGGGTGGCCAGCAGGGCTTGCAGCCGCTGGAACTCACCGCACCAGATGGTCTCGATGTCCTTGTCGCGCCGGGTATCGCGCTGGGCGCTGAGGGCGACCGCTCGCACCTGCAGGCGGCCGTTGTCGGCGTTGCCCCCGACTTCCACGCCGTACCCCGGCGTGGCGCTCTTGCGCAGCACCACCCGGCCATCCTTGGCCCAGGCGGTGGCCATGCCCTCGCGGACTTCGTAGCCCAGGCCAGCCAGGCCTTCGAGCACCGCCTGACGACGGGCCAGGGCGGCGCGCTGTTGCAGTTCGGCTTCGATCAGCGTGCTGAAGCGGGCAATCAGCTCATCCACTGGCGCCATGTTGGCCAGGCTGCATTGTTCGGCCCGGGACAGTTCTTCCTCGGCGGCAGCGGGGCACACGCTCGCCACTTCGCTGGCCAGTGCCTGGAGGTGCGCCAGGCGCGCGCGGCGCTCCTGGCTGTCGCGGGTGGCCTGGGCCAGTTCCAGCACCAGGCTGTCCAGCAGCAGGTTGCGCCGTGGCTCGCGGGTTTCGGCGTCGATCAGGCGCAAGGTGGCCAGGTAGGGTTCGGCGCTGGCCTGATCATCGAGGGTCAGCAACTGGGCAATGTGCTGCTCGATGCGTTCCAGCCTGGGTTCCTTTTGTTCATGGGCGGCGCGCCATTGGGCCAGGGTCTGGGAGGGACTGTCGCCTTGCAGGCGTTGGGCCAGTTGCCGCTGTGTCTCGCTCAGGCCCTGTTCTTCGGCTGCGGCACCGAGGCTGGCGAAACCCTGGGCCAGGATCGACTCGACCGCCGCCACGGGCTGGCCTTCGGCAATCGCCTGCAACTGTTGCAGCCACTCGGCTGGAAGGGCTTTGCCTTGCAGCGCGCTCAGCAGGGTGGCGGCGTTTTCCCGCTGACGGCGGGCCAGTTGGCGCTGTTGCGCGACCTGCTGCACGGCGCGGTGTTCCCGTTGTTGCAGATCGTCCTTGAGGAAGTCGATTTCGATCGGCACCTGTTTCTGCAGATCCAGCAGGCGATCGGCTTCGATCAACTGGCGCAACTGTTGAAGACGGCCGTGGGTCGCGGCTCGTTCCTCTTCGCTCAGTTGCCCCAGGCGTTGCGCCTGTGCTTCCCAGCGGGCGATCGCCTGCTCCAGGCGCCGCAGGTGGCCGGCGCAGATGTCGAGGATTTCTTCGCGGGTGACGATTCGCACCACTTTCGGGCCGCTCATGGGGTTTGCTCCGTGTCAGCCAGGGTTTGAGGTGGCGTTGGCGCTGTGCTGCCGGCCAACGGTTGCAGGGCCTGCTCGATGGCGGCCTGCAGGCGTGCGCGTTCGCTGTGGGGATCCTGGTACCAGGCCTGGGACGAGACCCGGTGCAGGTGGGGAATGGCCCGGCGCAGCACCGACGGGCGCCAGATCTCCCGGGAGCGGGCGCGGGCCAGCAGCCCGTGGCGCGGGGTGTCGCATTCGATGCCCAGGGCATAGAGCCCGGTATCGGGGTGCTCGATGGCAAAGTCCAGGCCGAAGGCATCCCCTTCGTTGGCGCTGACCGGGCTCCAGCCCAGGGAGCGGATGAACGCCGCCACCGCCTGGGTGAAACCGTCGCTGTGGGCGGTGGGCCGGGCCCGGGCGTCCTGGCGCTCGGTAACCAGGCGCTGCAGCAGGTTGTGGCCGCTGGCGAACTCCCCGGACGACAGGGCGCGGGCGTACTCCAGGTAGCCTTGCAGGTAGTCCCGCGGGCTGGCGGGCGGGCGCTGGGTGGTGAGCATGTCGGAGATATCGGCAATCGGCATCGAGGTGATCATCACCACTTTACGCCGGGCCCGGGTTACCGCCACGTTGAGCCGGCGTTCGCCGCCGGTCTGCCCCAGCACCCCGAAGTTGCGCCGGAAGCTGCCCTGGCTGTTGCGCCCGAAGGTCGAGGAAAACACGATGATGTCGCGCTCGTCGCCCTGGACGTTCTCGACGTTCTTGACGAACACCGACATGTCTTCGCCGTCCTCGCTGCGTTCGCGTTCCTCGCTGTAGGCGGCGCGAAACAGCGGGTCCTGCTCGGCTCGCAGTTCCAGGCGTTCCTCGATCAGGTCGGCCTGCTTGCGGTTGAAGGTCACCACCCCCACCGAAGGCCGTTCGGCGTAGGGCGTCCGCCACAGCTCGGCCAGGTAGTCGACCACCCGTTGCGCTTCGTCAGGGTTGACCTGCTGCTGGTAGACGCCGTCCACGCGGATCAGCTCCAGCGGCTTGATGGCGAGGATATTGGCCTCTGGGTGACGCACCGGAATGCTCAGCCGGTTGCCATAGAACGAAGCGTTGGAAAAACCGATCAGCTCGCGGTAGGCCGAGCGGTAGTGGATCTGCAGGGTGGTGGCGGGCAAGGCGCTGCGGGCCAGTTGCAGCAGGTCCGGGCAGTCCTTGATTTCGCGGCGGTTCCAGGTGTCCTCGAAGGCCTCGCGTTGCTCTTCGTCGGCGTCGGCATCGGGCTGCTCGCCCTCGAACAGTTCGGCCTCGTCGCTTTCCACGCGGCTGGAGAAGAAGGCGGTGGGCGGCATCTGCTTTTCGTCGCCGCTGACCACCGTGACCCGGCCCCGGTACAGGGTCGGCAGGGCGAATTCCACCGGCATCTGCGAGGCTTCGTCGTAGATCACGATATCGAACAGCCCGGGCTTGAGCGGCAGCACCCGGCTGGCCACGTCCGGGTTCATCAGCCACACCGGGCGCAGGCTCATCAGCCCCAGGCCGGCGCCCATTTCCATGAATTCGCGCAAGCGGCGCGAACGCCGTCCGGTGAGGCGGGTCACGTCTTCCCATTGTTTGCGGGTGCCCAGGCGCGAGAGGTCGATGCCTTCGCTGAGCAGTTGGCGGTTGAGGTTGCGCATCTGGGTGTCGGCCTGCCCGAGGCTGGCGATCTTCGCTGCGGTTTCACTGTGCTCCAGCATCAGCTCGGGCTGGCGCTGTTCCATCTGGCGCTTCCAGCCCAGCCGCGCTTCGCGGTTGAGCATGCGCCGGACCACGGCTTCCAGCTGCTCGGCGGGAATGGCGTCGAGGGCGTCCTGGTAATCGCGCAGGATGGCCAGCCATTGCAGGTCGGCCGGTGACAGCTGGCCGGCCCGGGCGCGGAATGCCTGGTAGGCGCTCAGGGTCGGCAAGGCTTCGCGCAGGCGGTTGAGGGGCAACTGATTGCTCTGGTTGAGCTCCACGCGCTGGCGCAATTGGTCCAGCAGCTCGGGTTGCAGCCACTGATTCAGGCGTTGCAGGGCAGTCAGGCTGTCCTGGCGCACGCTGTGACGGATAAAGGCGGCGTCGTAACCGGCCAGCAGGCTGTCCAACGATTGCCGCTGGCCGGTCAGGACCACCGCGTCCAGCTGTTCCACCCGGGGAGCCTGGGCCAGGGCCAGTGCCAGGGCGCGCATCTCTTGCAGTTGCCCGAGGTCCTGGCGCACCTGCGGCAGCAGGCCCGGGCCGCAATCGTCGGCGACTTGCGCGAGGCCCAGTTGTTGATGCAGTTGCTGCAACTGGTTGCGCAAGGGCCGCCACTGGCTTTCCAGCAGGGCCGCCGCCAGCAGTTCCGGCAGGCGCTGCGACTCGGCCGCGGCGCCCTGTTCGGCGAGGAAGGCCAGCAACTGGCGCTGGCGGATCAGGCGCAGCGGGTTGAGGCGCGCCAGCCAGGAGCGGCCCTGGATCACGGCGCGGGCGCGGTGCTGAAGGGTGCGCAACTGGGCCGCGGGCAGGGCGCTGAGGCCTGGCGCCAGATCGGCCTGATGGGCCGCCGCGTCGCATTGCTCCAGTTGCTGAGCCAGGGCCTGCAGGGTCTGGATCAGCCCGTCACCTTGCGCCGCCTGCCCGGGGTGGCCACGGAACAGCGGCAGCCAGCGGGCCAGCCGTTGGCGGCGTTCATCGTCCAGGCCCAGCAGGCTGTGCACGTGCTGTTCGAGCCAGGCGCGGTAGGGCGCCGGGTCGTCCACTTCAAAGTCGGCCGGGTGCGCCTGCAGGGTTTCCAGGCGCTGCTCCTCGCAGCGCCACAGGCGTTCGAAGCCGTCGTTGAAGGCTTGCAGGGTGGCGGCATCGGTGGGAAACGGCTGGAGCTGGGCCAGGGCGCTCTGTTCATAGCGGGCCGGCAGCCACAGGCGGATCAGTGGCGCGCAGGCTTCTTCCAGACGCGTCAGGTCGGCGATGTCCAGGGCCGCCAGGTGCTGGCGCAACACCGGGACGTCCAGTGGCGCAGGCCCCTGTTCCAGGCCGATCAGCTCACCGATCAACTGGCGGTAGCTCAGGCCACAGTGTTCATCGACGCGGTGCAGGCTCTGGTGGAAACGATCCAGCTCGCCCTCCAGGGCCTCGATGCGCGCCGCCAGGCGTTCGCGCAGGTGCAGCCAGGGCTGCGGGGCGGCATCGTCCTTGAACAGGGCTTCGAGCTGTTCGCGGACACTGCGGATCACCGGTTCGCGGTCACGGTTGATGTCGTTGAGCATCACCACCCGGTTGCCCAGGCCCTCGGCCACCAGGCGCTTGTGCACCACTTCCAGGGCCGCGTGCTTCTGGCAGACGATCAGCAGGCTGCGCTGGCGACCGATGGCGTCGGCCACCATGTTGACGATGGTCTGGCTCTTGCCGGTGCCGGGAGGCCCCTCCACCAGCAGCCCGGGGGCCTGGCGCGCCTGGAGCACCGCGGCTTCCTGGGACGGGTCGCTGGCCACGGTAAAGAAGCGTTGCAGCTCCGGTGCGGGCGCAACCGCCGCGCTGTCGCCGCTGTCCTGCTCCGTCGGGTTCAGGCGCAGGGCGGTTTCCAGCCCGGTGCCGCCGGGCGGCAGGGCCTTGAGCTGGCGCAGGTCTTCGCCAATGGCCTGGCCCATGAAGGCGACATGGAACAGCACGGCGGCGTACGCCAGTTGATCCTGGTAGGGCGGCACTTCGGTACTGGCCGGCGGCAGGTTGCCCAGGACCCGGGAGCCCGGCGTGGCCAGCATGCCGAAGGCGTCCATGACATCGGCGGCCTTGAGCGCCGAGCGTCCCAGCAACTCGTCGGCGGCCTTGCGCCAGCGCTTGGCGGCCTCGATGCCCAGCAGGGTGTCGAGGCCCGGGTTGAGGCGCACCTCTTCACGCTCGCTGTCGAAGACCAGGGCCACCTTGCCGCGGCTGCCGACTTCCAGCAGCAGCTTGACCGGCCACAGCAGCAACGGCGCGATGCGGGTGCGGGTGGTGCCTCGCGGGTCCCGGGTCAGGAGGAAGGGGAAGCCCAGGTACAGGCCGTCGATCCCGGTGTCGCGCTGGTACAGCGAACTCTGGCGGTACAGGCTGTTGAGCCGTGCATCCAGCAGTGGATGCTCGGCAAAACACGCCGGGTCGAGGTGGATGGGCTGGGCGTTGCGTGCCACCAGGTGATCCAGCAGCGCCGGGGCCGGGCTGCGTTCGGAGTGCAATTCGTTGAGGTCGACCCGGGCGGTGGTCTTGCCGATGCTCATGCGCACCAGCGGGCCGCGCAGCACGCCGCTGGCGACCTTCTTCTCGAAGAAGTCGAGGATCTGCGCAACGTAATGCTGCTTTTGCGGCTCCAGCCACTGTTCGGCAGCGATGGCCAGCAGCACCAGGGCCCTGGCCAGGGGCATGCGCCGTTCCAGGCGGAACTGCTCGGCCCACTCATCGACGCTCGGCACGCCGCAGCGGGCGAAGCCGCTGATGCGTTCGTCGATCTCCCGATACAGGGTCGGGCGCGGCAACCCCAGGAGAGTCCGCGCGCTGTCGGTGTCGAAACTCAGGACCACGGCTTCGCGGGCCAGGATGGCGGCTTCTTCGAGGATCGCGTCCACCGAGCGGAACTGACCGATGGCGGCGCTCAGCAGCACGATCAGGTCTTCTTCGCTGATGGTGCGCCGGTCGGCCAGGGACAGGATGCCGTGGTGCTCGCTGTCCGGCAGCAGGCGTTGGCGTTCCTCCCATTGCGCGGCCAGACGGGCGCGGGAGCTGGAGAGCAGGTAGATGCGCAACTGCTCCTCGTCCAGTTCGATGGCCTGGTGCTGGGCGCGCTGGCGCACCTGCTCGGCCCGTAGCTTGAGCCGCAGCAGCCAGTGGTCGCTCTCCAGGCGTTCCAGCAGGTCCGGGGCCGGGCCGCTGATCAACCGGTAGCCGTCCAGGGGATGTTCCAGCAGCCAGCCCGGGGTGACGATCTCGCCGCGCAGGATCAGCGGCATTTCCGGGTTCAGCAGCTTCAGTGCCAGCATCAGCCGGGTGTCGTCTTCCAGCTCCGGGTGCTGGGCCACCTGGCGCAGGCCGGCCAGGTGCCGGGCGGACACCCCGGCCTGTTCGGCCCAGGTGACGATCACCCCGCGCAACAGGTGATCCAGGGCCTGGGGCCAGTGCTCGACCTCGGCGGCGGCCAGGGCGAACGGCCCCGGGCGGCGGAAGCGCCGGTTGCCCAGGGCAATGCTGGCGCCTTCGTCGGCGTCCTCTTCACGGGTGACCGAGTCCGGGACACTGGGGCTTTCGCCCTGCAGCCAGGCCTGCACCTGGGGCCATTGCCAGCGTTGGTGGCGATCCCGCGCCAGCAGGCCGCGCAGCAGCAGCTCCAGGCGCGGGTCGAGGTCGTCCGGCAGCAGCACGCCATTGGCCAGTACGTGGATCAGGTAGGCGTTGGCGTTGATCCCGGCGAAGCACTCGCCCTGGGTCAGCTGTTCCAGCAGGATCATCCCCAGGCTCCACCAGTCGGACGCCGCGGCCACGCCGCCGGCGATGGCTTCGGGGGCCATGTAGCGGCTGGTTTCCAGGGGCGAGACGATGTCCAGGTCGAACTCGGACAGCCGCGCCGAGCCGAAGCCGCTGATCACCAGGTCCAGGGGCTCGCGGCTGCGCACCAGCAAGGTGGCCGGGCGCAGGTCGCGGTGGCGCAGGCCGGCTTCACTGAACGCGTGCAGGGCCTGGCCCAGTTCTCTGACGATGTGTTGGACCGCCGCCCGATCGCTGACCACGATCCCCAGCTCGGCCAGGGTGCCGCCGGTGAGCTCCTCGGCCACTTCGAAGGCGCGTTCGTCCCAGCGGCCGGTGAGGATGATCTCCGGCACGTGTTCCCGGGGCAGGCGCCTGAGGGCTTCGTACACCGAAGGGTCGGGTTCGGCGCCGGCCTGGTAGAGGGTCAGCACCGCCTGATGGGCGGTTTCACGGTGCTCGGCGATAAAGCGTTCGCGCACGCCACCGCTGCCGATCTGCCGCAGCAGGCGCCAGCCTTCGATCACGGTTTCACTGTCGGCGGCGGCTGGGGGCGCGGTGGCTGGCTGTTGCTCCGCGGCGAGCGGGTCGGCGCCGCAGACCAGGCACATCAGGTCGCCATCCGCCATGGCGTGGCCGTTGCTGCAGACCAGGGTTGAGCTGCTGTGCGCTGCGACCTCGGGCTGGGGTTCCAGTGCTTCGGCGGTGATCACCGGCTGCGGGCGCCAGCCCTCGGGGTGAATCGCTTCGGCGGACAGTTCCCAGCCGCAGGCCCGGTGGTCCACCTGGCCTTCGCAGAAGATTTCGGCCAGGGAACGTTCAGTCTGGCAATTGGGGCAAAAACGTATCATCGGTGGCGGTTCCGGTTAACGGCGGCGTGAGGTGTGGGCGCTGATCTGCAGTTGGTGGCCCTGGGCGTGCAGCAGGTCGCGCAGACGCAGCACGTCGTCACGCCGGGGAATGCCAGCCATCCAGACACTGCCGTCGTCGTCGAACATCACATCCAGCGCGCGGTCGCCTTGGTGCAACGGGCGCTGGTAGCTGGACAGACGCTGGCGGCCCAGCTCGGTCAAGAGGATCAGGCGCTGGTTGTCGCTGCCCCGTAGGACCAGCGTTTGCGCCTGTTGTTGCTCGAAGGGGTCGCAGATCAGTGCATCCAGCAGGCCTTCGGCTTGTTCGAGCAGCGGTTGCAGGTGCTCCAGGGAATGGCCGCTGTAGACCAGGATGTCCACCGCGGTGCGTTCGCGCAGGGCGCGCAGCAGGGCCAGCAGCGCCTCGGGCTGGTCGAAGGGCTCGCCGCCGGACAGGGTGATGCCTTCGGCCCGGGCCAGCCAGGGTTGCAGGTCCTCTAGCACCTGGTGCAACGGCAGTGGTTGCTTGCCCGGGCCCCAGGTATCCGCGGAAATGCAGCCCTGGCAACGAATGCTGCACCCCTGGAACCACAGGCCCAGGCGCTGCCCCGGCCCCAGGGTGGTGACCGGGAAGTGCACCCGCGACAGGCTGATGTTCACGAGGCGCGGGCAAGCAGTTGCAGGCTGCCGGCCTGCAACTGGCGGACTTCGAAGGATTGGCCGGGCTGCGCGTCCTGGTCGAACAGGGCCCGGGCCAGGGGATTGAGCAGGTGCGCTTCCAGCTGGTTGCGAATGCCCCGGCCACCGTTGGACAAATCCTGCAGGCACAGCTGGCGCAGGGTGCCCAGAGAGGCGTCATCGAGCTGCACATGCAGGGCCTGGGCCGCCAGGTCGGCGAGGATGTTGCCGACCATCTGCTGGAATATCTGCTCGGCGATGTCCGGGCGGATGAAGTCGAAGACGATGATGTTCTCGCCGATCCGGTTGAGGATTTCCGGACGGTTGAGCACCAGCTTGAAGTGGCGCTCGATCTCGCCCTGGACCTTGCTCTGCACGGCCTCGAAGGCTTCGCCGGGCTGCACGTTGGCGACGCGTTCGCCGTGGTCGCCCTGGCGGTAGATGCCCAGGTTGGAGGTGAAGACGATCAGCGCCTCGGAAAAGTACACCCGATCGCCGCGGCCGGAGGTGAGTACACCGTCGTCGAGGATCTGCAGGAACTTGTCGAGGATCCGTGGGTGAGCCTTCTCGATCTCGTCGAACAGCACCACGCTGAAGGGCTTTTCGCGGATCGCGTTGGTCAGCTCGCCGCCAACGTCGTAGCCGACATAGCCGGGCGGGGCACCGACCAGGCGCTGGTCGGCGTGTTCGGCACAAAACTCCGACATATCGAAGCGGATGTAGGCGCTTTCATCGCCAAACAGCAGGCTGGTGATGGTCTTGGCCAGTTCGGTCTTGCCGACCCCGGTGGGCCCGGCGAGAAAGGCCACGCCCCGGGGGCGATTGCCCTTGCGGCTGGCGCCGACCCCGGTCATGGCGCGTTTGACGATATCCAGCATGTGGGTCACCGCGTGGCCCTGGCCCTTGACCCGCTGGCGGATGAAATCGTCGGCCTGGCGGATGCGCTGGCGGTCGATCTTCAACCAGGGGTCTTCGGTGACCCCGACCTTATAGCGGCGCACCGCGTCGCCGATGCGCTCCATGGCCAGGCCTTCGACCCGGGCCAGTTGCACGATCGCATTGAGGTCGAGCAGCAGCAGGCCTTCGGTGTTTTCGACGAAGGCCCGCACCGCCTGGTCGCGGCTTGCGTCGCTGGCTTCCTGGGCCCCGGGCAGGCCGCGCAACAGTGCCGGTGCCAGTGCCTGGCGGGCTTGCTGGTCGGGTTTGGACACGGGAATGGGGCGCAGGCGCGGGTTGTCGATCAGCAGCCAGTCGGGCAGGTCGCCTTCCTTCTCCACCACCCAGAGGATGCTGTTGAAGAACGGCGTGCGCTGTTCCCCGGCCGGTCGGCTGCGGGCCTGATGGGACAGCACCAGGGCCTGGGTGAACAGCTGGTGCTCGGCGGCGCTCAGGGCGTCGTTGCGGACCACCAGGCGGGAGGCGAAATCGACAATCAGGGCCAGGGGCGCGCCTTGGCGTTCCACCAGGCGCGGCAAGGTCGCCGACAGCAGGTCGAGGCCCGCTGGCGCCGCGCCTTCCACCGGGGTCAGGCCCAGTTCGCGCAGCAGGTTGTCGGCCTGGGTCGGCTCGCTGCCCGGGGGCAGCAGCACCCGCAGCCCGCCGAGGGGATCCCAGCTCAGGACCTGGGCATAACCTGCCGCCAGCAGTTCGTCGCGCAGATTGAGATTGAAGGGTTGGGGGGTGATCACCCCGGGGGCGACTTCGCTGGCTTGCAGGTCGCGGACGTTGCCAGACAGTACGAACTGGCTTTTCAGCGGAAGAAAGCGCAGCAGATCACGCAGCCAGCGTGGCTTTTCGAAAGAGGCAGTCCTTGGCATGGAAGTGAAGCTCGTCGTAGGAAGCAGGACGCGACATTAGCATAGGGAAGTTTTTCCTTACGATGCTCCACAGGTTTTCTTACCTGCCAGCGCTGAGTGGGCATCTGCCTTGCGAGGGAAGAGGCCTGTGAGATCGCCTTCGCCGGCAAGCCGGCTCCTACGGGTATGAAGGCGATGTCGCTGTAGGAGCTGGCTTGCCAGCGAAAAAGCCCGTGAGATCGCCTTCGCCGGCAAGCCGGCTCCTACGGGTATGAAGGCGATGTCGCTGTAGGAGCTGGCTTGCCAGCGAAGAGGCCCGAGAGTCAGCCTTGGCCGGCAAGCCGGTTCCTACGAGGGAAGCCAGCTATGGGGTGTCGGTGGCGGCGTCGGGCGCCAGCAGGCGGGCGCCCGGGCCGGCTTCACCCAGCACGTCCCCTTGGTTGCGCAACGGGCAACCCTCCATGGACAGGCAGCCGCAACCAATGCACTGGTTCAGCCGCTCGCGCAGCAGGCTCAGTTGGCGGATGCGTTCGTCCAGTTCGCGGCTCCACTGTTCCGACAGGCGCTGCCAGTCCGCGGCGCTGGGGGCGCGGTCGGCGGGCAGGGTCGCCAGGGCCTGGCCGATTTCCGCCAGGGGAATGCCCAGGCGCTGGGCCACCTTGATCAGGGACACGCGACGCAGCACCGAACGCGGATAGCGCCGCTGGTTGCCGGCGTTGCGGTTGCTCTTGATCAGGCCTTTGCTTTCGTAGAAGTGCAGCGCGGTCACGGCCACGCCGCTGCGGGCCGCGAGCTGGCCCACTGTCAGTTCTTTGTGCAGGGCTTCAGGTTCGATCATGGAGGGGTACCGGAATGAAAAACGTGCTTGACCTTGACTTAACTAGAGGTTTTACCCTGCGGCGCATTCCATCGCAAGATTCTGTCCGACCGCCTTAGGGAGCCGTTCATGGCCGCATTTGAGAGAAACCGCAGCTTCACCCAGTTGATCGAGTTCGAGATCGAGCCGCACCAGCAGCAGGCCTTGGTATCGGCCCTGTCCGCGCAGACCGAGCGCCTGGCCCAGGGGTATGGCGGCTTTCTCAGCGCCAGCGTGCAGGTCAGCGATGACGGGCGGCGAGTGCTCAACTACCTGCAGTGGCAGTCGCGGGAGGCGGGCGAGGCGGCCTTCCGGAGTTTCGAGAGCGGCGAGCAGGATTTCTGGCAGTTGATCCTGGCCCATCAGGCCAGGACCGTGACCTTCGGCTCGTTCCAGGTGCTGAGCAGCATTGCCCGCAGTCAGGACAATGCCTTGCATTGCAAGCTGTCGGGCTAGATCGACAGTTGCAGGGTGCGCTCGTTGGGCGCGGCGGCCGGGCGGCGTTTGTTGACCGCCAGTTCGCCGATCTTGATCAGCCGGGTGCGGGTGACGTTGCGGCTCAGGCCCAGCAGATTGGCGGTGTGGACCTGGTTGTAGTGGCTGAAGCGATAGGCCGCGCGCAGCAGGGCGTCCTCGACTTTTTCGTGCAGGGCGCCGGCCTGTTCCTCGAAGAGTTTGTGGAAGGCCCGCTCCAGCAGGGCTTCGGTGGAGTCGTCGTGACTTGGCTGGTTGTCGTCGGCGCGTTCGATGCGCATGTGGGACAGGCGCAGGTCGCCCTGTTCGATCACGCCGTTGCGGCAGATCAGCAGGGTGTGGTGGATGACGTTTTCCAGTTCGCGGATGTTGCCCGGCCAGCTGTAGCTCTTGAGTTTGTGTTCGGCCTCCTTGCTGATGCTGATGTTGCCGTAGCCCAGGCGCTGGCTGTAGGCCTCGATGAAGTGTCGGGTCAGGGGCAGGATGTCGCCGGGACGTTCGCGCAGCGGGCTCAGTTCCAGGCTGACCACGTCCAGGCGGTAATACAGGTCCTCGCGGAAATGCCCGGCATTGATGGCCTTTTCCAGCTGGACGTTGGTGGCCGCCAGGACCCGCACGTCGATGGGGATGCTTTTGCGCGAGCCCAGGCGTACCACTTCCCGTTCCTGCAGCACCCGCAGCAGCTTGACCTGGATGGCCATGGGCAAATCGCCGATCTCGTCGAGGAACAGGGTGCCGCCGTCGGCCTCCTCGAACCAGCCGGCCTTGGCGCTGAGGGCGCCGGTGAAGGCGCCTTTTTCATGGCCGAACAGTTCCGCTTCCACCAGGGATTCGGAGAAGGCGCCGCAGTTCACCGCGACGAACGGCCGGTTGCGCCGGGCGCTGAGGTTGTGGATATGCCGTGCCACCAGCTCTTTGCCGGTCCCGGTTTCACCGATGATCAGTACGCTGGCTTCGCTCGGTGCCACCTGTTGCAGGTGTGCCAGCAGGGCCTGGGATTTCGGGTCCTCGAACACCTGGGCGGTGGCGCGGATCGAGGTCGCCAGGGCGGGCGAGGGGGGTAGGGTCAGCAGCTGCATCGGCACTCTCCGGAAATCGGCAACTAGGAGTAGAAGGTCGGGGTCGGCAGGGACTGGTTCAGTGCCCAGTCGCCCAGTTCGTGGAGCTTGTAGTCCAGCGGGTCATGCAGGGTCTGGGTGCGCAGGTTGCGCCAGTGGCGGTCCAGGCGCAGGGAGGCGTGGGTCGAGCGCGCACCGGTGACTTCGAACAGCCGGCTGCACAGGTCCAGGCCCTGGCGGCTGGCGGCGACCTTGGCGGTGGCGATCGCCGTGGCCAGGTGCCCGCGCTCTTCGGCGCTGAGGTTCGGGCCTTTGGCCCAGGCCTGGTCCAGCAGGGCGGCGGCCCGTTCCACCAGCAGGCGGATGCCTTCCAGGGCGACCCAGAACTCGCCGTAGTGGCTGAGGATGTAGGGGTCCTGGCGCACGTCCTGGGCGCTGGACTTATGCCAGACCCGGGTTTCGCTCAGGGTGTATTGCCGGGCTTCCTCGAAGGCGCCTTCGGCGATGCCGAGGAACATGTGGGTGAAGGTCAGTTGGGCGATCAGCGGGCGCAGGCAGGCGAAGGGGGTGCTCAAGGGACCCGGGTCCAGCAGCAGCTCCGATTCCTCGACCCGCACCCGTTCGAAGGTGGCGCTGCCACTGTCGGTCTGGCGCTGGCCCATGTTGTTCCAGTCGTTGTGCAGGGTGATGCCGCTGCGACCGCTGGGGATGGCGGCGATCAGCAACTTGCCGCCGTTGCTTTCATCCACTGCCGAGGCGATGAGCATTTCCGAGTCGCTGGCCCCGGAGCAGAAGCTTTTCTTCCCGGAGAACTCGCGCCAGCCGCCCAGGTTCTTGACCAGGGTGCGGGTGTCCAGAGGGTTGAGGGCGTTGCCCCAGAACCAGTTCTTGCGGGCGGTCTGCTCGAACCAGGGCTGCCACTGCTCGGGTTTGGCGAACAGGCGCACGGTGGCCAGCATCAGGTGATGGAAGCCGAAGACGTGGGCGATGGAACTGTCGACCTTGGCGAATTCGCGAACGATGCTCAGGGTCTCGCTCCAGGGCGCGCCCAGGCCGCCGAACTGGCGGGGAATGCTCAGGGCCAACAGGCCGCTCAGGCGCAGGGCGTCGCGTTCGGCCTTCGGGGTGCCGCCGCGCTCGTCGCGTTCGACGGCGGTCAGGGCAAACTCGGCGGCCAGTTGGCGGGCGGTCTGCAAGGGGGACAACAGGGCGCTTTGCGGTTTGGCAGTCACGCGGTGTTCCTCGTGGGTGGCCGTTTGCGGCGGCCCGGGAAAAGGGGGGGCACCTGTCTTAGGTGCTGGCTTGCCAGCGAAGAGCCGCGCAAATCGCCTTCGCCGGCAAGCCGGCTCCTACAGTCACAGGGGGTCAGGAGCGGTTGGGCAGCACGTCGTTGGCGATCATTTCGCCAAACGGTCCGGTGAGGTTGGTCACGCCGCGTCCGGCCAGGCTGGCATAGGGTTCGGGCAACAGCGGGAACACCAGTTCGGCGAAGCGATAGGCCTCTTCCAGGTGCGGGTAGCCGGAGAAGATGAAGCTCTCGATCCCCAGGTCGGCGTATTCCTTGATCCGTTCGGCCACTTGTTGCGGGTTGCCCACCAGGGCGGTGCCGGCACCGCCACGCACCAGGCCGACCCCGGCCCAGAGGTTGGGGGCGATCTGCAGTTGATCGCGGCGACCGCCGTGCAGCGCGGCCATGCGCCGCTGGCCTTCGGAGTCGAAGCGCGCGAAGGATTGCTGGGCGGCGGCGATGGTTTCGTCGCTGATGTGTTCGATCAGCTTGTCCGCGGCTTGCCAGGCTTCGGCCTCGGTCTCGCGCACGATCACGTGCAGGCGGATGCCGAACTTCACCGTGCGGCCCTTGCGTGCCGCGCGTTCACGCACGTCGGCGAGCTTTTGCGCCACGGCTGCCGGCGGCTCGCCCCAGGTCAGGTAGACGTCCACCTGATCGGCGGCCAGTTCGTGGGCGGCTTCGGAGGAGCCGCCGAAGTACAGCGGCGGGTAGGGCTTCTGCACCGGGGGGTAGAGCGCCTTGGCGTTCTGTACGTGCAGGTGCTTGCCTTCGAAGTCCACGGCTTCGCCCTGCAGCACCCGGCGCCAGATCTGCAGGAATTCGTCGGTGACTTCGTAGCGTTCGCTGTGGCTGAGGAAGCTGCCGTCGCCACGGTTCTCGTCCGGGTCGCCGCCGGTCACCACATTGATCAGCAGGCGGCCGTTGGACAGCCGGTCCAGGGTGGCGGCCATGCGCGCCGAGACGGTGGGGGAAATGATCCCCGGACGGATTGCCACCAGGTAGCGCAGGCGTTCGGTCAGGGGCACCAGGGCCGAGGCGATGACCCAGGAGTCCTCGCAGGAGCGCCCGGTGGGAATCAGCACGCCCTGGTAGCCCAGGCTGTCGGCGGCCTGGGCCACTTGCTTGAGGTAGTTGAGGGTGACCGGGCGCGCGCCCTGGGCGGTGCCGAGGAAGTGGCCATCGCCGTGGGTCGGAAGAAACCAGAACACATCCATGACAGTTCCTTAAGCGATTTTCAGCAGGTTGTTCGGTTGCGCGCCAAACAGTGGCGCAGCGCGTTCGGCAGCCAGCTGGATGCGGGCTTTGAGCAGGTCGCTGGTGATCTGGTAGTGGCTGAAGTCGGCTTCGGTGGCGTAGACGCCGATGGGCAGGGTCAGGGCCTGGAAGAAGCTGAACAGCGGACGCAGTTGGTGATCCAGGACCAGGGCGTGGCGTTCGCTGCCGCCGGTGGCGGCCAGCAGCACCGGGGTGTTGATCAGGGCGTTGAGGTCGATCAGGTCGAACAGGTGCTTGAGCAGCCCCGGATAGGAGCCGCGGTACACCGGGGCGGCAACGATCAGCAGGTCGGCGTTCTCGATGGCTTGCAGCTCGGCTTCGACCTCGGCCGGCAGTTCCTGGCGCGACAGGGCGCCGCCCAGGGGACGGGCGATGTCGCCCAGTTCAATCAGGTGGCTGTTGATGGGCAGGTGGTTGGACAGCTCGCTCAACAGGGCCTGGGTCAGTACCAGGGTCCGGGACGGGCGCCAGGTTCCACCGGAGAGGGCAACGACGTTCAGGGGACGGGACATGATCGGTTCCTTTTTAAACAGTGGCTCAACGAGCAATGACTGGTGTACCTGCACGGGAGCAAGAGCTGTACCAACCGGCCGAAGCCCGGTAATCCGGGGGCTTGGCCGGGTGTGCCGGCGCTGGCTGTTGTTGTTCGGACACTGTTTTGTTGATCGGCTGTTGCCTGGCCAACAGTTGCTCCGGCAACAGTTGGGCAACGGGATGTCGCTGTTATAAAGGCTTGTTGTTATTCCTCAAAAGATCTTGTTTCCATATTTATAGGTCTTTATGGAATATGAGAGGGCTGTCCGAGCCCTCGGAAAAGTCGATAGCGACTATCGAGCGGGATGATTTTTGCCACTGACGGTGCGCGAGTAGCCTGTGTTCATTGTTCGCAACCCGCTTCAGGTGCTCGTCATGAAGGCTTACTCCGTTGTTCTGCTGCTGTTGATTTCCAGCGTGCTGGCCGGCTGTGCCAGCACGGGCGCACCGGAATTGCGTCCCTACACGGCCGAGGAAAGCCGCGAGCTGGCGCTGGAAGCCCTGAACCGGCGTGGTCTGTCGTTCGATGAGTACCAGCAGGAAAAAGCCCGGCTGCTGGCGCGTCCTGCGGCGTTCGACCGTCAGGGCGAGATGAGCGCCCAGCGCAATATCAGTCGTCACCAACCGGCCAGTTGATGAAAACTGTACGGGTCAAAGTTTTCAGCAACTGTCCGTGAGTTCCGGGCCGGTGCTGGGTTAGGGTCGAGGCCTGATCGACCTTGCCCAGGACCTTGCCCCCATGAGCCTTTCCCCTGACCTGCTGTTGGCGTTCGCGCTGTTTGCCCTGGTCACGTCCATCACCCCCGGCCCCAACAACACCATGTTGCTGGCCTCGGGCCTGAACTTCGGTTTCAACCGCTCCATCCCGCATATCCTCGGCATCAGCTGTGGTTTCTTCGTGCTGGTGCTGGCGGTCGGCCTGGGCCTGGGGGCGGTGTTCGAAGCCTATCCGGTGCTGTACCGCGTGCTGCGTTATGTCGGCGCGGCCTACCTGCTGTACCTGGCGTGGAACATCGCTCGTTCCGGGCCCATGAACGACGACCAGCGGGGCCAGGGGCAGCCTTTGGGCTACTGGGGCGCGGCGGCTTTTCAGTGGGTCAATCCCAAGGCCTGGGTCATGGCGGTGGGCGCCATCAGCACTTACACGCCGTTGCAGGGCTATTTCACCAATGTGCTGGTGATTGCGGCGGTCTTCGCCCTGATCAATGCGCCGACGGTGAGTCTCTGGGCGGCGTGCGGCAGCCTGTTGCGCAATGTGTTGCGCAATCCGCGCTGGCTGCGCCTGTTCAATCTGGCCATGGCCGGCCTGCTGGTGATTTCCCTGGCGCCGCTGGTGCTGGAAAACATCAGTTGAGCGGTGCTTCAACGCTTTGCCCCGAGCCTGTTAAGCTGCGCGCCAGGAGCGTTCCTACGCACTTTTAGACGAAGTTGTGCTTCTTTAACTGCATCCGATCGGCCATTGCTCAGTGCCTGCCGTCGACGCGTCGTCCCGGTACGGCGCGTTCCTGCGTTTTGCTCTTTGGGCCAATGCCGATCCTGGAACCAGCTCTGCGGGTCTTTCTGTCATGAACAAACGTCCTCTTTATTTCGACTATGCCGCTACCACGCCGGTGGATGAGCGGGTCATTCAAGTGATGCTGGAGTGCCTGGGGTTCAACGCCAACTTTGGCAACCCGGCCTCCAGTTCCCATGCTTTTGGCCAGGCGGCGCGACGCTGTGTCGAGCAGGCCCGGCAGCAAGTGGCGCAGTTGGTGGGCGCGCAGCCAGAGCAGATCGTCTGGACGTCCGGCGCCACCGAATCCAACAACCTGGCGCTCAAGGGCGTGATGCAGGCCCGGGGGCTGGAGGGCGGGCACATCATCACCAGCCAGATCGAGCACAAGGCCGTGCTGGACACCGCTCGACAGTTGCAGGAAAGCGGTGTGGCGGTGACCTACCTGCTGCCCGATGCACAGGGGTTGATCAGCGCCCAGGCGGTGAGCGAGGCCTTGAGGGATGACACCGTTCTGGTGTCGCTGATGCTGGTCAACAACGAATTGGGCACCCTCAACGACATTCCGGCGATTGGCCAGGTGGTGCGTGAGCATGGCGCCCTGTTGCATGTGGATGCGGCTCAGGGCGTGGGCAAGGTGGCCATAGATCTTGAGCGCTGGCCGGTGGATCTGATGTCGTTTTCGGCGCACAAGGTGTACGGCCCCAAGGGCATCGGCGCGCTGTATGTCGGACCGCGGGCGCAGCGCCGCTTGCAGGCGCAGATCCATGGTGGCGGGCATGAGGGCGGCTTGCGTTCCGGCACCCTGGCCACTCACCAGATCGCCGCCATGGGCGCAGCCTTTGCGCTGGCCGGTGAGTTGTTCGACGAGGAAACCGCCACCATCGTCCGCTTGCGCCAACGCTTGCTGGAGCAACTGGCGGGGGTGGCCGGCCTGCGCTTGAATGGCAGTGCCACCCAGCGCATTCCCCATACCCTGAGCCTGACGTTCAGCGAGGGTGGCTTTGACGCCGCCGCGTTGAGTGTGTCCCTGGCGTTTTCCGCGACCTCGGCCTGCAACTCGGCCAGCAATGCCCCGTCCCATGTGCTGCTGGCCCTGGGGCATGACCCGTTGCAGGCCGGCCGCACCATTCGCCTGAGTCTGGGACGCTTCACCCGCGAAGAGGACGTGGATCGCGCTGCACAATTGATCAAGGCGTCATGCGCCGCTGCTCCGGCATTCTGGGCCGGAGCCCAGTCTTGAGGGGCGAGCGATCTCGACCTTCCATAACAATGATTAAGCCGGTTAAGGAGTCACAATGAGTACCCAGCCAACGCCCCATGGAGTGGTCCCCCAGCGCCTGGCGCATGTGCGTCAGTTGATGAGCCGCGAGGGCATTCATGCCTTGCTGGTGCCTTCGGCCGATCCGCATCTGTCGGAGTACCTGCCGGGTTACTGGCAGGGGCGCCAGTGGCTGTCGGGCTTCCACGGCTCGGTGGGCACTCTGATCGTGACGGCGGAGTTCGCCGGGCTCTGGGCCGACAGCCGCTACTGGGAACAGGCGAGCAAGGAACTCAAGGGCAGCGGCATCGATCTGGTGAAGTTGCAGCCGGGTCAGCCCGGGCCCCTGGACTGGCTGGCGGAACAGACCCCGTCCGGCGCGGTGGTGGCGGTGGACGGCGCGGTCATGGCGCTGGCTTCGGCCCGTACCCTGGGCAGCAGGTTGCAGGAACGCGGGGCCAGCCTGCGCACCGATATCGATCTGCTGCAGCAGGTGTGGAGCGATCGCCCTGGCCTGCCGGATCAACCGGTCTACCCGCACTTGCCGCCCCAGGCCACGCAGAGCCGGGTGGAGAAGCTGGCCAAGCTGCGCGAAACCCTGAGCGAACGTGGCGCGCAGTGGCATTTCATTGCCACCCTCGATGACATCGCCTGGCTGTTCAACCTGCGGGGGGCGGATGTTTCGTTCAACCCGGTGTTTGTCTCTTTCGCCCTGATCAGCCAGCAGCAGGCCACTTTGTTCGTGGCCCTGAACAAGATCGATGAGCCGTTGCGCAGGGTGCTGGAAGCCGACGGCGTCAGCCTGCGGGATTACACGGAGGTGGCGGCGGCCTTGGCCGATGTGCCGGAAGGCGCGACGTTGCAGATCGACCCGGCGCGGGTGACCACCGGATTGCTGAACAACTTGCGTTCGGGGGTGAAGCTGGTGGAGGGGCTCAATCCCACCACCCTGGCCAAGTCGCGCAAGAGCCCGGCGGATGCCGAGCATATTCGTCGGGCCATGGAGCAGGACGGCGCGGCGCTGTGCGAGTTCTTTGCCTGGCTGGAGAGTGCCCTGGGGCGCGAGCGCGTCACCGAACTGACCATTGATGAACACCTGACTGCCGCCCGTGAACGGCGTCCGGGCTATGTGTCCTTGAGCTTCAATACCATCGCGGCCTTCAATGCCAACGGGGCGATGCCTCACTACCACGCCACCCCCGAAGAGCATGCGGTGATCGAGGGCGATGGCCTGCTGCTGATCGACTCTGGCGGTCAGTACCTGGGAGGCACCACCGACATTACCCGGATGGTGCCGATCGGCACCCCGAGCGCCGAGCAGAAGCGCGATTGCACCCGGGTGCTCAAGGGTGTGATCGCCTTGTCTCGGGCGCAGTTCCCGCGGGGCATTCTTTCGCCGTTGCTCGATGCCATCGCCCGGGCGCCGATCTGGGCCGAAGGCGTGGATTACGGACACGGCACCGGGCATGGCGTGGGCTACTTCCTCAATGTGCATGAAGGGCCGCAGGTGATCGCCTATCAGGCCGCGCCGGCACCGCAAACGGCGATGCAGCCGGGGATGATCACGTCCATCGAGCCGGGGACCTATCGTCCCGGGCGTTGGGGGGTACGAATCGAGAACCTGGTGTTGAACCGCGAGGTCGGTAGCAGCGAGTTTGGTGAGTTCCTCGGTTTTGAAACCCTGACCCTGTGCCCGATCGACAGCCGTTGTCTGGAACCCGGGTTGCTCACCCAGGAGGAGCGGGACTGGTTCAACGGCTATCACGCGCAGGTGCGCCAGCGTCTCGCTCCGCTGCTGGAAGGCGCCGCGCTGGAGTGGCTGAACCTTCGCACCGCGGCGATCTGAAGCGCTGCACAAAGGCTTGGGTCATGCAATGTGGCCAAGGCCGCAGGCCCTGTCCGTGGCGACTGGCTGGCGCCACGGAGCAGGGGGGTTAGTCTGCGCTCAAGGCTTCCCGGACAAAATCCAGACGGTCCTGGCCGAAGAACAACTGGTCCCCCACGAACATGCTGGGGGCCCCGAACACACCCCGTTGCAATGCCTGGTCGGTGTTGTCCTTGAGCCGGGCCTTGACCTGTTCGTCATGGCTCAGGTCGAGGATCTGCTGTGGGTCGAAACCGCCTTGCTCCAGGACCTGGGTGACGGTGGCTGCGTCGTTCAGGTTGCGTTTGTCGACCCAGAGGGCGCGGAACAGGCAGTCGATGAATTCGACGAAGCGCTCCGGCATGTGCCACTGCACCCCGGTCGCGGCGCGCATCAGTAGCAGGGTGTTGATGGGAAAGTGCGGGTTGAAGTTGAGTTCAACCTGATAGCGTCGGGCAAAACGCGCCAGGTCCTGGAGCATGTAGCGGCCCTTGGCGGGAACGCTGATGGGGGAGGCGTTGCCGGTGCTCTTGAAGACCCCGCCCAGCAGCATGGGGTGGTACTCCAGTTGACTGCCGGTCTGGGCGCAGATGTTCGGCAATTGGGTATAGGCCAGGTAGCTGGTCGGGCTGCCCAGGTCGAAGAAGAACTCCACTTTTTGGCTCATGTCGTGAACGCTCTGATTGTTGTGGGGGGCAGTGGCTTACCAGCGCTCGTTCCAGGGGCGCAGGTCCAGTTCGAAAGTCCAGGCATCCCTGGGCTGGCTGTGCAGGTACCAGTAGTTCTCGGCGATGTGTTCGGGGTTGAGGATGCCGTCCTGGTCCTTGAGGGCGTACTTCTCGGGAAAGCTGGTACGTATGAAATCGGTGTCGATGGCGCCGTCGACGATGATATGGCCGACATGGATGTTCAGCGGCCCCAGTTCCCGGGCCATGCTCTGGGCCAGGGCGCGGATACCGTGCTTGGCACCGGCGAAGGCGGCGAAACCGGCGGCGCCGCGCACCCCGGCGGTGGCGCCGGTGAACAGGATGGTGCCGCGTTGGCGGGGCACCATGCGCTTGGCCACTTCGCGGGCATTGAGGAAGCCGGAGAAACAGGCCATCTCCCAGATCTTGAAGTACTTGCGGGCGGTTTCCTCAAGGATGCTGCAGGGCACGTTGGCGCCGATGTTGAAGACGAATGCCTCGATGGGTCCGATCTGGGTTTCGATCTGTTCGATCAGTGCTACCACGTCCTCTTCTTTGCGCGCGTCGCAGGCAAAGCCATGGGCCTGGCCACCGGTTTGCCGGATGGCATCCACCAGCGGTTGCAGTTTGTCTGCGCTGCGTCGGGTGACGCAGGCGGTGAAACCTTGCGCGGCAAAACGCTTGGCTATGGCACCGCCGGTAGCATCGCCGGCGCCGACCACCAGTACCACTTTGTTGTTGTTCAAGGCTGTAGTCATGGGAGGTTCGCTCTTTGGTAAACGATCGTTAACTAAACGGACGTTATGCTATGATCCTGCGGTCGTCAAGCCGGCAGGGGAGAGCTTCAGCCATGCGTTATTCAGCCAGTCACAAGCAGGAAACCCGCGAACGCCTGTTGCAGAGCAGTGCGATCCAGGCCAAGAACGAGGGGTTTTCTACCGTCGGCGTGGATGCCCTGATGAAGGCCATTGGTCTTAGTGGCGGGGCTTTTTACACTCACTTCGGGTCCAAGGATGAGCTGTTCGGTTCCATCGTCGAGCGCGAGTTGAGCCGGAGCCTGGAGCGTCTGGGAGGGGAAGGCCGGCAGAATCGGGATAAATTGCGCCGTTGCCTGAAGCAATACCTGAGCGTGGCGCATCTGCAGCAGCCAGGAGCCGGGTGTGCATTGCCGGCGTTGGGCGCGGAGATTGCCCGGGGCAGTGTGCCAGTGCGGCAGGAGGCGCAAGACTGGATCTGTCGTCTGCATCGGGCGTGGGCGCAGACCTTGGGCAGTGAGAGCCTGGCCTGGTCGATTCTGTCGCAGTGTGTTGGCGCGCTGGTGGTTGCACGAATGCTGGTGAGCCCGGATATCCAGCAGCAGGTGCTGGCGTCGAGCCATGAGCAGATCATTGGGCAGCTGGAGCGGCTGCCCGAAGAGTGAACGCTACTGCTACTTGCAGATGACGATCATGCTGCGACTGGTATAACCGGCTGGGTTCAGGCCGAAAGGGTAGTCTCCCGGGTCTTCCACGGTGTCACCGGACTTGGCGATCACCTTGTAGCCTTTGGGGCCGCAGGACTGGGTCGCCTTGGCGTAGCACTTGTCCCAGGAAGAAGACAGACCGGAGCAGTTGATGTGGAGCCCTTTCTTGCCTCGTTTGACTTCGGTTTTCGCGGTCGCAGCGCAGCCTGCAATGGCAAGTACGGCCAACAGTATCAAAAATCGTTTCATCCCCGTCCTTATCGCTAGCCTCGGATCTGACGTCCGAGTGTGACTGCATTACCTATGGTTTTTGCGTTTGCGATATCCCTGTCTGACAACTCCATGGCCGACGTTGAGTAGCCGGCTAAACATGGCCTAATTGAGCGCCAATTACCAGAGTTGAATGTTAATCGGCTGCAACTATGGGCTTGGATTCGCGGCGCATGGTCATGGTTGCTCCGACAGATGCCAGGATGATGCAGGCGATCGCCATCCACTGCGCCAGGGAGAGGTATTCGTGCAGAAACAGCAGGCCGGACAGCGCGCCGACAGCCGGCTCGACACTCATCAGGGTGCCAAAGGTACGGGCGGGCATTCGGGTCAGGGCGACCATTTCCAGGCTGTAAGGCAGGGCGGTGGACAAGACCGCGACGCCCAGGGCGATAGGGATCAGGGATGGGGTGAGTAATGCGGCGCCGGCATGGACGATGCCTATGGGCGCGACGAAGAGCGCGGCGATCATGACGCCCAGGGCGGCGGTCTGGATGCCGTTCTCGGCACCAGCTTTTTGTCCGAACAGAATGTACAGCGCCCAGCAGACACCGGCACCCAGGGCGTAGCCTGCACCGACCAGGTCGATGGCGGTTGCGGTGGCGCCTGTGGGAATCAGCAATAGCAGGCCGATGATGGCCAGGGCGATCCACAGAAAATCGATCGCCTTGCGTGAGGCATAGAGGGCCACTGCCAGTGGGCCGGTGAATTCTAGGGCGACGGCGATCCCCAGGGGCACGCTTCTCAGGGACATATAGAAGAGGAAGTTCATCCCGCCCAGGGCCATTCCGTAGACAACCACGGTGCGCAGGGTCTTGGCAGTGAACTTGGCGCGCCAGGGTCTTAGTAGAAGCAGCATGATGATGCTGGCGAAGATCAATCGAAGAGTAGTGGTGCCTTGGGCCCCGACAATGGGGAACATGCTCTTGGCCAATGAGGCGCCCGATTGAATCGAGGCCATGGCGATCAGTAGCAGCCCCACGGGAAACAGGGTCGAGGCAAGGCTGCGCGGTTGGTCGTTCATGCAGGGGATCATCCAGAGTGTGGGGAGGGGGGGACGCTGGAAGCATGATGCTTAAGTAATGAGAAATGAGCAATATAGTGCGCAAAGTCTTTTTGCTTCTCTATATATGAGGCTGCGGGTATGGGGTGCGGGTTGGGATCATAGAAAATTCAAATTAAAGGTTGACGGCAGATTCTACAGGTCTATAATTCGCCCCACTTCCGGCGCAGTCGAAACGGAAAACTCCTTGAGATTCAACGAGTTACGCGGTTTTCGGCAGCGGTTACGCTTCAGTTCATCGAAGTCAGAAGCAGTTAGTAAGGCAGTGTGTTTTCGCCTTGTTAACGATTCGATCGTCTCGGTCGAAAGCGGTTAAAAAGAGGTGTTGACAGCAGCGTGTAACGCTGTAGAATTCGCCTCCCGCTAACGAGAGATCGAAAGCGCAAGTGGTTGAAGTTGTTGAGGAAATCTTCAAAAACTTCTTAAAAAATCGCTTGACAGCAAATGAGGCTGCTGTAGAATGCGCGCCTCGGTTGAGATGAAAGATCTTAACCAATCGCTCTTTAACAACTGAATCAAGCAATTCGTGTGGGTGCTTGTGGAGTCAGACTGATAGTCAAAAAGATTATCAGCATCACAAGTTACTCCGCGAGAAATCAAAGATGTAACCAACGATTGCTGAGCCAAGTTTAGGGTTTTCTCAAAACCCAAAGATGTTTGAACTGAAGAGTTTGATCATGGCTCAGATTGAACGCTGGCGGCAGGCCTAACACATGCAAGTCGAGCGGCAGCACGGGTACTTGTATCTGGTGGCGAGCGGCGGACGGGTGAGTAATGCCTAGGAATCTGCCTGGTAGTGGGGGATAACGTCCGGAAACGGGCGCTAATACCGCATACGTCCTACGGGAGAAAGTGGGGGATCTTCGGACCTCACGCTATCAGATGAGCCTAGGTCGGATTAGCTAGTTGGTGAGGTAATGGCTCACCAAGGCTACGATCCGTAACTGGTCTGAGAGGATGATCAGTCACACTGGAACTGAGACACGGTCCAGACTCCTACGGGAGGCAGCAGTGGGGAATATTGGACAATGGGCGAAAGCCTGATCCAGCCATGCCGCGTGTGTGAAGAAGGTCTTCGGATTGTAAAGCACTTTAAGTTGGGAGGAAGGGTACTTACCTAATACGTGAGTATTTTGACGTTACCGACAGAATAAGCACCGGCTAACTCTGTGCCAGCAGCCGCGGTAATACAGAGGGTGCAAGCGTTAATCGGAATTACTGGGCGTAAAGCGCGCGTAGGTGGTTTGTTAAGTTGGATGTGAAAGCCCCGGGCTCAACCTGGGAACTGCATCCAAAACTGGCAAGCTAGAGTATGGTAGAGGGTGGTGGAATTTCCTGTGTAGCGGTGAAATGCGTAGATATAGGAAGGAACACCAGTGGCGAAGGCGACCACCTGGACTGATACTGACACTGAGGTGCGAAAGCGTGGGGAGCAAACAGGATTAGATACCCTGGTAGTCCACGCCGTAAACGATGTCAACTAGCCGTTGGGAGCCTTGAGCTCTTAGTGGCGCAGCTAACGCATTAAGTTGACCGCCTGGGGAGTACGGCCGCAAGGTTAAAACTCAAATGAATTGACGGGGGCCCGCACAAGCGGTGGAGCATGTGGTTTAATTCGAAGCAACGCGAAGAACCTTACCAGGCCTTGACATCCAATGAACTTTCCAGAGATGGATTGGTGCCTTCGGGAACATTGAGACAGGTGCTGCATGGCTGTCGTCAGCTCGTGTCGTGAGATGTTGGGTTAAGTCCCGTAACGAGCGCAACCCTTGTCCTTAGTTACCAGCACGTTATGGTGGGCACTCTAAGGAGACTGCCGGTGACAAACCGGAGGAAGGTGGGGATGACGTCAAGTCATCATGGCCCTTACGGCCTGGGCTACACACGTGCTACAATGGTCGGTACAAAGGGTTGCCAAGCCGCGAGGTGGAGCTAATCCCATAAAACCGATCGTAGTCCGGATCGCAGTCTGCAACTCGACTGCGTGAAGTCGGAATCGCTAGTAATCGCGAATCAGAATGTCGCGGTGAATACGTTCCCGGGCCTTGTACACACCGCCCGTCACACCATGGGAGTGGGTTGCACCAGAAGTAGCTAGTCTAACCTTCGGGGGGACGGTTACCACGGTGTGATTCATGACTGGGGTGAAGTCGTAACAAGGTAGCCGTAGGGGAACCTGCGGCTGGATCACCTCCTTAATCGACGACATCAGCTGCTTCATAAGCTCCCACACGAATTGCTTGATTCATTGAAGAAGACGATAGAAGCAGCTTTAAGCTCCAAGCTGATAGCTCCAAGCTAACAGTTACAAGCTCGAAATTGGGTCTGTAGCTCAGTTGGTTAGAGCGCACCCCTGATAAGGGTGAGGTCGGCAGTTCGAATCTGCCCAGACCCACCAATTTTGTTATGGGGCCATAGCTCAGCTGGGAGAGCGCCTGCCTTGCACGCAGGAGGTCAGCGGTTCGATCCCGCTTGGCTCCACCATAAACTGCTTCTGAAAGCTTAGAAATGAGCATTCACATTGAATGTTGATTTCTAGTCTTTTGATTAGATCGTTCTTTAAAAATTTGGGTATGTGATAGAAAGATAGACTGAACGTTACTTTCACTGGTAACGGATCAGGCTAAGGTAAAATTTGTGAGTTAAATTGCAAATTTTCGGCGAATGTCGTCTTCATAGTATAACCAGATTGCTTGGGGTTATATGGTCAAGTGAAGAAGCGCATACGGTGGATGCCTTGGCAGTCAGAGGCGATGAAAGACGTGGTAGCCTGCGATAAGCTTCGGGGAGTCGGCAAACAGACTTTGATCCGGAGATCTCTGAATGGGGGAACCCAGCCATCATAAGATGGTTATCTTGTACTGAATACATAGGTGCAAGAGGCGAACCAGGGGAACTGAAACATCTAAGTACCCTGAGGAAAAGAAATCAACCGAGATTCCCTTAGTAGTGGCGAGCGAACGGGGACTAGCCCTTAAGTGGCTTTGAGATTAGCGGAACGCTCTGGAAAGTGCGGCCATAGTGGGTGATAGCCCTGTACGCGAAAATCTCTTAGTCATGAAATCGAGTAGGACGGGGCACGAGAAACCTTGTCTGAATATGGGGGGACCATCCTCCAAGGCTAAATACTACTGACTGACCGATAGTGAACTAGTACCGTGAGGGAAAGGCGAAAAGAACCCCGGAGAGGGGAGTGAAATAGATCCTGAAACCGTATGCGTACAAGCAGTGGGAGCAGACTTTGTTCTGTGACTGCGTACCTTTTGTATAATGGGTCAGCGACTTATTTTCAGTGGCGAGCTTAACCGAATAGGGGAGGCGTAGCGAAAGCGAGTCTTAATAGGGCGTCTAGTCGCTGGGAATAGACCCGAAACCGGGCGATCTATCCATGGGCAGGTTGAAGGTTAGGTAACACTGACTGGAGGACCGAACCGACTACCGTTGAAAAGTTAGCGGATGACCTGTGGATCGGAGTGAAAGGCTAATCAAGCTCGGAGATAGCTGGTTCTCCTCGAAAGCTATTTAGGTAGCGCCTCATGTATCACTGTAGGGGGTAGAGCACTGTTTCGGCTAGGGGGTCATCCCGACTTACCAAACCGATGCAAACTCCGAATACCTACAAGTGCCGAGCATGGGAGACACACGGCGGGTGCTAACGTCCGTCGTGAAAAGGGAAACAACCCAGACCGTCAGCTAAGGTCCCAAAGTTATGGTTAAGTGGGAAACGATGTGGGAAGGCTTAGACAGCTAGGAGGTTGGCTTAGAAGCAGCCACCCTTTAAAGAAAGCGTAATAGCTCACTAGTCGAGTCGGCCTGCGCGGAAGATGTAACGGGGCTCAAACCATACACCGAAGCTACGGGTATCACGTAAGTGATGCGGTAGAGGAGCGTTCTGTAAGCCTGTGAAGGTGAGTTGAGAAGCTTGCTGGAGGTATCAGAAGTGCGAATGCTGACATGAGTAACGACAATGGGTGTGAAAAACACCCACGCCGAAAGACCAAGGTTTCCTGCGCAACGTTAATCGACGCAGGGTTAGTCGGTCCCTAAGGCGAGGCTGAAAAGCGTAGTCGATGGAAAACAGGTTAATATTCCTGTACTTCTAGTTATTGCGATGGAGGGACGGAGAAGGCTAGGCCAGCTTGGCGTTGGTTGTCCAAGTTTAAGGTGGTAGGCTGGAATCTTAGGTAAATCCGGGGTTCTAAGGCCGAGAGCTGATGACGAGTTACCTTTTAGGTGACGAAGTGGTTGATGCCATGCTTCCAAGAAAAGCTTCTAAGCTTCAGATAACTAGGAACCGTACCCCAAACCGACACAGGTGGTTGGGTAGAGAATACCAAGGCGCTTGAGAGAACTCGGGTGAAGGAACTAGGCAAAATGGCACCGTAACTTCGGGAGAAGGTGCGCCGGTGAGGGTGAAGGACTTGCTCCGTAAGCTCATGCCGGTCGAAGATACCAGGCCGCTGCGACTGTTTATTAAAAACACAGCACTCTGCAAACACGAAAGTGGACGTATAGGGTGTGACGCCTGCCCGGTGCCGGAAGGTTAATTGATGGGGTTAGCTAACGCGAAGCTCTTGATCGAAGCCCCGGTAAACGGCGGCCGTAACTATAACGGTCCTAAGGTAGCGAAATTCCTTGTCGGGTAAGTTCCGACCTGCACGAATGGCGTAACGATGGCGGCGCTGTCTCCACCCGAGACTCAGTGAAATTGAAATCGCTGTGAAGATGCAGTGTATCCGCGGCTAGACGGAAAGACCCCGTGAACCTTTACTATAGCTTTGCACTGGACTTTGAATTTGCTTGTGTAGGATAGGTGGGAGGCTTTGAAGCGTGAACGCCAGTTTGCGTGGAGCCATCCTTGAAATACCACCCTGGCAACTTTGAGGTTCTAACTCAGGTCCGTTATCCGGATCGAGGACAGTGTATGGTGGGTAGTTTGACTGGGGCGGTCTCCTCCTAAAGAGTAACGGAGGAGTACGAAGGTGCGCTCAGACCGGTCGGAAATCGGTCGTAGAGTATAAAGGCAAAAGCGCGCTTGACTGCGAGACAGACACGTCGAGCAGGTACGAAAGTAGGTCTTAGTGATCCGGTGGTTCTGTATGGAAGGGCCATCGCTCAACGGATAAAAGGTACTCCGGGGATAACAGGCTGATACCGCCCAAGAGTTCATATCGACGGCGGTGTTTGGCACCTCGATGTCGGCTCATCACATCCTGGGGCTGAAGCCGGTCCCAAGGGTATGGCTGTTCGCCATTTAAAGTGGTACGCGAGCTGGGTTTAGAACGTCGTGAGACAGTTCGGTCCCTATCTGCCGTGGACGTTTGAGATTTGAGAGGGGCTGCTCCTAGTACGAGAGGACCGGAGTGGACGAACCTCTGGTGTTCCGGTTGTCACGCCAGTGGCATTGCCGGGTAGCTATGTTCGGAAAAGATAACCGCTGAAAGCATCTAAGCGGGAAACTTGCCTCAAGATGAGATCTCACTGGGATCTTGAATCCCCTAAAGGGCCGTCGAAGACTACGACGTTGATAGGTTGGGTGTGTAAGCGCTGTGAGGCGTTGAGCTAACCAATACTAATTGCCCGTGAGGCTTGACCATATAACACCCAAGCAATTTGCTTAAGAAGCGAGTTGCGGTGTGTGAAGACGAAACGAACCGAAAGTTTGCAAACACACAAACCTATTGCATACCCATTCGCTGGCACGTTGCACAAGCAACGGACTGGCTACCGAATTTCTTGACGACCATAGAGCGTTGGAACCACCTGATCCCATCCCGAACTCAGAAGTGAAACGATGCATCGCCGATGGTAGTGTGGGGTTTCCCCATGTGAGAGTAGGTCATCGTCAAGATTAAATTCCGAAACCCCAATTGCGAAAGCAGTTGGGGTTTTGTTTTTGCGCTGCAGAAAAGCTGCGCTGCTGCGGCCGGCCATGACCGCTCGGCTGCGGCTGCCAGCATCCCGCGACAGTGCCAGGGTTGCGGCCTACCCCCGCTGTAGCGGGCTCTACCGCCATCGGCTTATACCCTGGTGCTGGAGGACCGGCACCACTGATCAGTGACGAGGGAAATCCCCTCAAAATCGATGGGCAGTTTTTGGTATGGTGCAGCTCTTTTTTAGGGACTTGAGTTCATCCGCACGGATCAGCGTCGACCTCTATTCAACGAGAAGCTGTAGCAATGCCCGAAGCGATTCCGATCAAGGACCACGAAAAAGAAAACCGCCTGGTCAATAAGCGCCTGCTGGCCTGCGCGGTGCTGGTGGTGGCCATCACCTGTGCCCTGGTAGGACGCATGTATTTCCTCCAGGTGGTTGAGTTCGACTATCACTCCACCATCTCGGAAAACAACCGCGTCCACGTGCTGCCGATCACCCCAACCCGCGGGTTGATCTATGACCGCAATGGCGTGGTCCTGGCCGACAACCGCCCCAGCTTCAACCTGACCATCACCCGCGAACGCACCACCGATCTCAAGGGCGAGCTGGACACCGTGGTCGACCTGCTGCACCTGCCGCCAGAAGACCGCAGCCTGTTCGACAAGGAAATGAAGCAGGCCCGCCACCCCTTCGTTCCCGTGACCCTGTTCTACGAGCTCACTGAAGAGCAGATCGCCGTATTGGCAGTCAACGAATACCGCCTGCCGGGCCTGGATGTCGAAGCCCAGTTCGTTCGCCACTACCCCATGGGCGCGCACTTTGCCCACTCCATCGGCTACGTCGGACGGATCAACGAAAAGGAAGCCAAGACCCTGGATTCGGTGGAGTACCGTGGCACTCAATCCATCGGCAAGACCGGCATCGAGAAGTTCTACGAGTCCGAACTGCACGGCCACGTGGGCTACGAAGAAGTCGAAACCAACGCCCAGGGCCGGGTGATGCGTGTGCTCAGGCACACCGATCCGATCCCCGGCAAGAACATCGTCCTGAGCCTGGACATCAAGCTCCAGGAAGCCGCCGAAGAAGCCCTCGGGGATCGCCGCGGCTCCGTGGTCGCCCTGGATCCGGCCACCGGTGAAGTGCTGGCCATGGTCAGCAAGCCCAGCTTCGACCCCAACCTGTTCGTCACCGGCATCAGCTTCAAGGAATACGCGGCGCTGCACGATTCCATCGACCGCCCCTTGTTCAACCGGGTGCTGCGCGGCCTCTATGCCCCAGGCTCCACCATCAAGCCGGAAGTGGCGATTGCCGGCCTTGATACCGGCGTAGTCACCGCATCGACCCGCGTCTTCGATCCTGGCTACTACCAACTGCCGGACTTCGACCACAAATACCGCAACTGGAACCACAGCGGCGATGGCTGGGTGGACATGGACGCCGCGATCATGCGCTCCAACGACACCTACTTCTACGACCTGGCGCACAAGCTCGGCATCGACCGCCTGCACGACTACATGGCGATGTTCGGCCTCGGCGAAAAAGTCTCCCTGGACATGTTCGAAGAATCCCCCGGCCTGATGCCGTCCCAGGCCTGGAAGCGCGCCACTCGCCGCCAGCCCTGGTTCCCGGGGGAAACCGTGATCCTCGGCATCGGCCAGGGCTACATGCAGGTCACCCCGCTGCAACTGGCCCAGGCCACCGCGCTGATTGCCAACAAGGGCGTGTGGAACCGCCCGCACCTGGCCAAGACCATCGACGGCGTGGCCCCGGTGGATGAGCACCCGATGCCCAACATCCTGCTGAAGAATCCCCATGACTGGGATCAGGTCAACCATGGCATGCAAATGGTCATGCACGACCCGCGCGGCATTGCCCGCGCCGCAGCCGCCGGAGCGCAATACCGCATTGCCGGCAAGAGTGGCACCGCCCAGGTGGTGGCGATCAAGCAGGGCGAACGCTACGACCGCCTCAAGACCCGCGAGCGCAACCGCGACAACGCCCTGTTCGTCGGCTTCGCCCCCGCCGAACACCCGCAGATCGTGATCTCGGTGATGATCGAGAATGGCGAAGCCGGCGGCCGGGTCGCCGGCCCCGTGGTGCGGCAGATCATGGACGCCTGGCTGCTGGACCAGAACGGCCACCTCAAGCCGCAATACGCCGCCCCGGCCAAGGCCCCGGGTGATCCCCACGTCTGAGTCATTTCACCTCCGGCGATCCGCGATCTGTCGCAAGCTTCCTGTGCCGCTCCAGCATCCATGGCATGGCCGTGGCCGGAGGATGGTCGGACCATGCGGTACTTGCCATTTGCTTGACGTAAACGTCAAGATGCCCGAGCGCCAACACCGACTGGCGCAGGTTTTGCTTGATCTTGAAGGAACAGCAGAGCAATGCAGGGCGACCCGCTGATCCGGGTCAGACCCCTTTACTGCCCCCTGAACCCGGTGTAGACATTGACCACGGCTTGCGTGCCTCGCGCAATCCAAGGGAGTGGAGCGGGTACAGCGGGCGGACCGATTCGGAGCGCTTGATGACTCTTATAAAAACAATAAAGGGTGAGCAGCAACACGAAGCCCGGCTGGCCCGGGAGCGGCTGCACCTGGAAGGCGAGATCCCCGACGGGGTCCTGCGTGCGGAAATCGATGCTTCATGGCGGCGCAGCCTGAGCCATGGCGTGCACTTTGGCAGCCAGCATCAACTGACCCTGGAATCTGGCGCCAGCCTCGACGTGCTGCTGGCCAGCAACCGCCTGTTGCTGGACGCGGCGCTCCCGGCCATCGATTACCTGAACCAGCATCAAGGCAAGGACGGCCTGATCATCCTGGCCAATGCCGACGCCACCATCCTGGCCATCGAAGGCCGCGCCGACCGGCTCAAGGACTGCGGCGTGCAGGACATCACCCTCGGCGCCTGCTGGAGCGAGGCCACCCGTGGCACCAACGCCCTGGGCACGGCCCTGGTGGAAGCGCGGCCGACCCTGATCGATTGCGGTGAGCATTACCTGGACCGCCTCAGCCATTTTTCCTGCACCTCGGTGCCGATCCAGTGCCCCCAGGGCGAGATGATCGGGGTGCTCGACCTGACCCGCGAAGGCCCGCTGGGGCGGGCCCAGGACAGCACCGCGCTGTTGTCCATGGCGGTCAGCCAGATCGAGGCGCGGGTGTTCCATGCCTCCTATCCGGAGCAGATCGTCCTGGCCTTCCACAGTCGTCGGCAATACCTCGAATCGCCGTGGCAGGGGCTGCTGGCCCTGAGCCTGGGCGGGCAGATCCTCGCGGTCAGCGGCCAGGCCTGCCAGTTGCTCAACACCCCGCGCGCGGCCCTGGTGGGGCGGCGCTGCGAAGAGTTCCTCGGAGTCGATGGCCTGCAATTGCTGGCACGCCTGCAACAAGGGGCGGTAGGTAGCCTGCAGACCGCCAAGGGCGAGCTGTTCTACAAGGCCCTGCGGGCGCCGCAACCGTCGCTGAACCTGCATCGCGCGCCGCGCAGCGCCGCGAAAACCGCGCCGCTGCCCCAGGACCTGGAAGCCCTGGCCGGCGGCAACAGCCGCTACGCCCGCACCTTGCGCATGGCCCGCCAGGGCCTGGCCAATGGCTTGCCGGTGTTGCTGCTGGGCGAGACCGGCACCGGCAAGGAGGTGCTGGCCCGGGCCCTGCACCGCGCCGGCAGCCGGGCTGAAAAACCCTTTGTCGCGGTCAACTGCGCGGCCATCCCCGAAGGCCTGATCGAGTCGGAACTGTTCGGCTACCGCGAAGGCGCCTTTACCGGCTCACGTCGCGGCGGCATGATCGGGCGCCTGCAACAGGCCCATGGCGGCACCCTGTTCCTCGATGAGATCGGCGACATGCCCCTGGCCCTGCAAGCCCGGCTGCTACGGGTCCTGCAAGACCGCAAGGTGGCGCCTCTGGGGGCCGGCGAAGAACAGGACATCGACATCGCGCTGATCTGCGCCACCCACCGCGACCTCAAGCAGCAAGTGCAGGACAAGGCCTTTCGCGAAGACCTGTTCTACCGGGTCAACGGCATCAGCGTGCTGCTGCCGGCCCTGCGTGAACGCGAAGACCTGCAGCCGCTGGTGGACAGCCTGCTGGCCAGGCTCGGCGGCGCCGACGTGAGCCTTAGCGACGAACTGCGCCGGTTGCTGGCGGACTACCATTGGCCGGGCAATATCCGTCAGTTGGAGATGGTCCTGCGCACCGCCCTGGCCCTGCGCGAAGAGGGCGAACGGCAGATCGGCCTGGAGCACCTGCCCGACAGCATGCTCGACGACCTCAACGCCCATGCACGACCGCCCACCGGAAGCATCCGCGAGAACGAGCTGGAGCTGATCCGCAGTGCCCTGGACAACCACCAGGGCAATGTCTCGGCGGCGGCGGACGCCCTGGGCATCAGCCGCGCGACCCTGTACCGCAAGCTCAAACAGTTGCGCGCCTGATGCGGCGCCTGATCACCCGGCTGGTGGACAGCCGCGATCCCCAGGCACTGAGTGCGGCCCTGGGCTGGCTCTACGGTTTCGTCCGGCCGCATCGGCTGGCCATTGGCGGGCTGTTGGGGCTGTCGGTGTGCGCCTCCCTGCTGGTGCTGGTGCAACCCTGGCTGACCAAGCTGCTGATCGACGACGGCCTGCTGGCCCGGGACTTTCCCCGGCTGGTGCTGATCGCCGGCCTGATGATCGGCGCCGGGCTACTGGGCACGCTGCTCTCCGGAGTCAATCGCTACCTGCATACGCGGTTGTCCGGGCGCATCCTGTTCGCCCTGCGCGACGATCTCTACCGGCACTTGCAGCGCCTGTCGCCGGGCTTCTACGGGCAAAGGCGGATCGGTGACCTGATGTCGCGCCTGGACGGTGACGTCGCGGAGATCCAGCGCTTTGCCGTGGACTCGCTGTTCTCCGCGGTGTCCAGCGTGATCGGCCTGGTGGTGGCGCTGGCCATGCTGCTGACCCTGTCCTGGCAACTCTCGCTCCTGGCCCTGCTGCTGATCCCCCTGGACGTGCTCTGGCTGCGCTGGATGCGGCGCAAGGTCGAGCGCGATGTGCGCCAGTTGCGCGAGCGTTCGGCGGACATGTCCTCGTTCCTGGTGGAAACCCTGCCGGTGATGAAATTCATCCAGAGCGCCGGCCAGCAGCAGCGCGAAGCACAGCGCCTGGACCGCCTCGGCCAGGGCTACCTGAACCAGTTGCTGAAGCTGCAAGTCACCGAGTTCTTCACCCAGGCGGTGCCCGGCACCCTGACCTCATTGTCCCGGGCCTGCGCCTTCCTGATCGGCGGCTACTGGGTGGTGCAGGGCACCTGGCAACTGGGGGCGCTGATTGCCTTTTCCACTTACCTGGGCATGGCGGTGGGCCCGGTGCAGAGCCTGCTCGGGCTGTACGTGGCGATCCAGCGCATGACCGTGAGCCTGGGCCGGGTCATGGAGCTGCGCGGTGAAGAGCCGGGCATCACCAACCCCGAGGCGCCGCTGCCGGTGCCGGAGCAGGGCGAGCTGCATTTGCACGCCGTGCACTTTTGCCATCCGGGGCGCGGGATGACCTTGCAGGGCATCGAAGCGCGGATTCCCTACGGCCGCAAAGTGGCGCTCAGCGGCAGCTCGGGGGCGGGCAAGAGCACCCTGATCGACCTGTTGCAGCGCCACCACGACCCGCAATCCGGGCAGGTGCTGCTGGGCGGCATCGACCTGCGCCAACTGGACCTGACGCAACTGCGACGGCGGGTGGCGGTGGTCAGCCAGGACATCGTGCTGTTTCGCGGCAGCCTGGCGGACAACCTGGCCTACAGCGTGCCCGACGCCAGCCGCGAGGCCGTGGCCGAAGTGGCGCGGCTGGCGCAACTGCAGAGCCTGATCGAGGCCCTGCCCGAAGGCCTGGACAGCCCCCTGGGCGAGCGCGGCCAGCAGTTGTCCGGCGGGCAGAAACAACGTATCGCCATCGCTCGGGCCCTGCTTCAGGACCCGATGATCCTGGTGCTGGACGAAGCCACTTCGGCGGTGGACGAGGCCACCGAGCGCGAGGTGATCGAGGCCATCGACCGACTGTTCGCCGGGCGCACGCGCATCCTCATCAGCCACCGGCCTTCGACCCTGGCCGACGCCGAGCTGCGATTCGAGTTGCGCGAGGGTGTACTGCACGTGCTGGAGGCAACCCATGAAACCTGAACTGCGCATTGGCGTGATCGACAGCGGCCATGCCGCCCACCAGCGGATAGCGGCCGGGCGCCGATTCTTCCTGCAAGCCGAAGGGGTGGGCGAGGGGCCGTTGCAGGAGGACGCCCTCGGCCACGGCAGCGCGATCATCCAGGCCATCGGCCAGCGCGCGCCGGCGGCCCGGCTCTATGTGGCCCAGGTGTTCGATGCCCGTGGGGTCACCAGCGCCGCGCAGGTCAGCGCCGCCTTGTACTGGCTGCTGGAACAGCAGGTGCGGCTGATCAACCTGAGCCTGGGCCTGCGCCAGGATCGTGACCTGCTGCGCCAGGCCTGTGCCGCGGCCGCAGCCCGTGGAGTGCTGTTGTGCGCGTCCAGCCCGGCCCAGGGCGAACCGGTGTTTCCGGCCAGCTACCCCGGGGTGTGGCGGGTCACGGGCGATGCGCGATGCAGCGCGCAGCAGTGGTCATGGCTGAACACCGCGCAGGCGGATTTTGCCGCCTGCGTGCGTGGCAGCAGCCCGGGGCAATCCGGCGCCAGCCTGGGCTGCGCGGCCCTGAGCGGGCACATCGCCGCCTACCTGGGCGCCCACCCGGACGCCAGCAACACCCAGGTCCAGCAGTGGCTGCAAGACAACGCCCGGTACCAGGGCCCGGAACGGCGGCAGTGGCCATGCACGGCATCCTGATCCTGGGGGCGGGCCCGGCGGGGGCCGCGGTGGCGCTGGGGCTGCGACGCCTCGGCTACCCGGTGACCCTGGTCAGCGACTGGCGGCGCTTTGCGGCCCTGGAAGGGGTTTCGCTGCGGGTGCTGGAAGCACTGCGCGGGGCCGGCCTGGAACAGGCGCTGGCCCAGGCCCTGCAGGCGTCCCAGCGACGGGTGGCGTGGAACGGTGAGGAGCATGCACAGAACATCGAGTACCTGCTGGACCGCCCGGCCTTCGACCGTGGTCTGCGCGAGGCCCTGCGCGAGGCCGGGGTGCAGCTGATCGAGGGCCGGGTGCTGGGGGTACAGTCCAGCGAGGCCGGGCACCGGGTCCAGGTCCAGGGACAGGCGGAGCTGGTCGGCGAGTTCCTGGTCGAGGCCCGCGGGCGCCAGGCGCCGGTGCTGGGGAAAACGCTGCGCCATGGCGACGGCCAGGCACTGCGCGGGGCGCCAACCCTGAGCCTGCTCAACCGCTGGCAGGGCCCCGGCGGCAGCGCCGCCAGCGCGGTGTACAGCCTGGAAGACGGCTGGGCCTGGATGGCCCGGCGCGAAGATGGCCAGTGCTACTGGCAACTGACCCTGGATGTGGCCAGCGCCGGGCTGCCGGGCAAGGCGCAGTTGCTGAACTACTGTCGCCAGCGCCGCCAGGCGTCGGCCCTGGCCCGGGAGTTCTTTGCCGGTGGCGAGGAACGGCAACTGCACCTGCATGCCCGCAGCAGCACGGCGATTCTCAGCCCCCAGGTGTGTGGCGCCAACTGGCTGCGGGTCGGCGATGCGGCGATGGCGGTGGACCCCTTGTCCGGCAACGGCATTTTCCAGTCCCTGTCCTCGGCCCTGCAGGCCCCGGCGGTGATCAACACCCTGTTGCAGCGGCCACAGCGTGCAGCGCTGGCGCAGCGCTTCCATGGGCAGCGGGTGGAGCAGCTGTTCCTGCGTTTTGCGCGCATTGGCCGGGACTTCTACGCCGCTGAACAGCGCTGGCCCGAACAGCCGTTCTGGCAGGCCCGGCGATGCTGGCCGGACCCGCAGCCGGCACACGCCGCCGCGGACTTTGCAGCCTTGCGCATCGAGCGCGCCCCGGTATTGCGCGATGGCCTGGTGGATGAAGCCGACGTGGTGATCACCCCGGACCAGCCCCTGGGCATCTGGCATGTGCAGGGCGTGGAACTGGCACCGCTGTTGCGGCGCTTGCAACAGCAACCGGCGGCCCAGGCCCTGGCGGACCTCGGCCCGGAGCAGGGGCGGGGCGTGCGGGGCTGGTTACTGGCACAGGGATACCGACCCTAACTGTCCCCAACAGAAACTGTAGGAGCGAGCTTGCTCGCGAACCGCGCAGCGGCCATCCACGACATCAGGCCCTTTTCGCCGGCAAGCCGGCTCCTACAAGGTGTACCGGGGGCTTGAGCAACCCCCGGCTTGCATTGGCGCGGTCAGTTTCGGGGGTTGAGGTACACCCGTTGGCCGCCTTTCCAGGTTTCGCGGATCTGGATGTCGCGAATCTGGGTGGCCGGGACCTTCTCGTCCAACGGGTCCTGATCGAGGATCACCAAGTCGGCGAAGTTCCCGTCCTGCAGCGACCCGGTCCAGGCCTCGGCATGACACTGCCAGGCGGCGTCGTAGGTGATGGCCTTCAGCGCCTGTTGGCGGGTCAGGCATTCGGCTTCATTGAGGATGGGTTGCAGGCGTGGGTCGTTGACGAACTGCTGGTCGTGATTGCGGATGCCCTCCATCTTGCGGGTCACCGCCTGTTCCATCGAGCGCAGGGGCCCCAGTGGGGTCACTGAATAGTCGCTGTGCAGGGAAATCCGCAGCTTGTGGTCCAGGGCCGACTTGCACAGGTCGAGCATCTTCTGGGCCTTGCTCTCGAAAATGGCTTTATCGAAGGCATAGCCCCAGTAGCCGACATGACCAATCAGGAAGCTCGGTGACAGACCCAGGCGCTGCATGGTTTCCAGGGTGTTCGGGGTGAGCAGGGAGCAGTGTTCGATGCGATGGCGCTTGTCCAGGCCGCTCTGGCCCTGCAGGGCCAGGTCATAGGCTTGCAGAGTGAATTCGATGGCCCGATCGCCGTTGGCATGGATCATCAGCGGCCAACCCTTTTTCACCGCCGCGTGGATGAAGTCCTTGTAGCGATCCGGAAGCTGTTGCGGGCTGTCGTTGCCCTCGTCGCAGAGGTTGAAGTTGCCCACGGGGCGGTCTGTCTTGCAGCAGTAGTCCTCGACCTGATAGCCGGTCAGGCCCTGGTTGGACCCGTCCGAGATCACCTTGATCGAGCCCTGATACAGGTGCTTGGCCTCTTCCCGCGTGGCCGGCCGATAGTCCGGCAGCCGTTTGAGGGCTTCGAGCGAGTTGTTGCAGGCGGCGGCGTAGCCGATCCGCAGCTTTCTGGGGTGGGTCAGGAAGTAGGCGTTCAAAACCAGTTTTGACAGGGGATCCATCATCGCGTCGTACAGCAGGGTGATCCCGCGGCTGACAGCGGTCTCGAAGAAGGTATCGAGGCGCTTGAAGATCTTCAGCATCTCCAGCTTCTGCTTGGCGGGAATCGACAGGATCCCGGCCACTATCTGGGTTTCCTGCAGAACACCGTTCTCGACCATGATCCCGGTTTTTTCATGCACCAGATCCCTGGCCGCCGTGTTCATGTAGGCGGTGTGCATGGACGCGCTGATCAGCAGCATCGGCCGCTTGGCCTCGATGCTGTCCAGGTAGCCTTCTTCGGGCCCGTCGCCACATTGCAGGGTAATGAGCTGGTTCAGGCCACCCGGCACCACTTTGAAGGGCATCAGCGCCGGATCCACCAGATGCCCGAGAATCCAGCTGGAACTGTCCTCTGGCAGGTTGCTCTGGATGGTTTCCTTCAGCCAGGTCCAGTTGTAGACAGGTCGCAGCCGCTGGCTGCGGTGGTCTTGCTGCGGATCGCTGTCGAGCGGGTCGGGCTCGAGGGCGCCCAGGTTCAGCCAGCCGTCCATGGCGCAGCTTTGCACGATGTGGGCGTGTGGCTCGACCAGGCCGGGCAGCAGGGTCTTGCCATGCAGCGACTGCTTCTTGTACTCGATGCCCAGGGCCTGCATGCGGGCTTCGACGGCGGCCAGGGTGCCCGACGCAACCACGTCGCCGGCATGGATGCCCAGGGCTTCGACCCGGTCCTCCATGTTGCCGTCGCGCAAGGGGTAGATGATGCCGTCATGAAAAACCAGGGACTCGCCGCTCGGATCCTTGGCGGGGCCATGCGCGGCGTTGGCATGGCTGGCGATATAGCTGGCGGGGTCGAGGGTGTCTTTCAGGGCTTCCCAGACGGGATTGTGGCAGCCGCACTGGATGTAATCGTGATCATTTCCATTTGATCCCATGATGCATTCCTCAGGTTTTCGGGGGTGATGAGGCGTTGTGGGGAAGGCGAGCCCGGGCCCTTGACGCTGGGCTGCGAGCCGGCTCGGGCTCAGCGTAGCAGCGCTTGGCCCGCTGAACAGGGCGGTCGTCGGGGGCGCCGGACCCCCTCCGGCGCCCCGGAGTGGGGCGGTTGGCCGGGGTGCGGATCAGAGCTTGATCAGCACCGATTTCAGCTCGGTGTAGTGCTCGATGGCGGCATGGCCCATTTCCCGGCCGACCCCGGACATCTTGTAGCCGCCAAACGGCAGCGCCGGGTCCAGGGCGCTGTGGCAGTTGACCCACACCGAACCGGACTTGATCTTCGGAATCATCCGGTGCACCTCCGCCAGGTCGTTGGACCAGATGCTCGCGCCCAGGCCGTAGGGGCTGTCGTTGGCCAGGCGCAGGGCGTCGGCTTCATCGTCGAAGGGAATCGCCACCAGCACCGGGCCGAAGATTTCTTCCTGAACCAGGGCATGCTGCTGGTCGACATCGGCGATCACCGTAGGCTGGACGAAATACCCCGGGCCGAACTGTTCGCCGCCGCAGGCAATGGTGGCGCCGCTGTCGCGGCCCATCTCGATGTAGCGATAGACCCGCTCCTGCTGGCGCGCGGAAATCAGCGGGCCCATGTCGACGCTGCTGTCCAGGCCGTTGCCCAGCTTCATGGCGTTGGCGATGCCGGCAATGTCGGCCACCACCTTGTCAAAATGCTTGCGCTGCACATACAGCCGCGAACCGGCGCAGCACACCTGGCCCTGGTTGAAGAAGATCGCGCTGGCGGCCCCGGCGGCGGCGCTGGCCAGGTCGGCGTCGGCCATGACGATGGTCGGTGACTTGCCCCCCAGTTCCAGGGTCACCCGGGTCATGGAGTCCATGGCGATCTTGCCGATTTCCTTGCCCACCGCGGTGGAGCCGGTGAAGGTCAGCTTGTCCACCAGGGGGTTGCGGGTCAGGGCGGAGCCGGCGGTGATGCCGGTGCCGGTGACCACGTTGAACACGCTGTCGGGGTAGCCGGCTTCCTGCACCAGTTCCGCCAGCTTCAGGGCGCTGAGCGGGGTTTCGTCGGCCGGCTTGAGCACCAGGGTGCAGCCGGTGGCCAGGGCCGGGCCGAGCTTCCAGCAGGCCAGCAGCAGGGGGAAGTTCCAGGCGACGATGGCACCGACCACGCCCACCGCCTCGCGGCGGATGAAACTGTGGAACTGATCGTTGGGCATCAGCGGCAGCGACACCTCGACGCTGGCGCCTTCGATCTTGGTGGCCCAGCCGGCCATGTAGCGCAGATAGTCGATGGACAGTTGCACGTCCATGGCCTGGGCCACGGCGGCGCTCTTGCCGTTGTTCAGGCATTCCAGCTGGGCCAGCAGTTCGGCGTCGCGCTGCATCAGGTCGGCGAGCTTCCACAGCAGGTTCTGCCGCTCCCGGGGGCGGGTGCGGCTCCAGGGCGAATCATCGAACGCCTGGCGCGCCGCCAATACGGCGCGGTCGACGTCATCCACCGTGGCCCGTGGCACCAGGCACAGCTGTTCGCCGGTGGCGGGGTTGCGCAGGGGCATGGTCTGGCCGTCGGCGGCCTCGACCCAGTGGGCGCCGATCAACATGCGCGGGGCGCGCTGGATAAACGCCGTGGTAGCGGCGAGCAGGGGGGCAATAGCCATGGCGAAGCCTCTTGTTGTAGGTGAGGCAGGGGCTTTCGCAATGGCTGTGCCAGGTCTGCAGAAGTCGCGCAGCCCCGGGATCCGGGGCTCTGGCCGTCGCTGGCGGGATCATCCGAGCCGGACGGTTTCGCAAACTGCGACAGCCGGTGAGAATCCGCGGACGCTGCGACGCAGGGCGCTGCGGGTTGCTGCGCAGGGGGTTCTAGATGTGCAGCCAGGCCAGGGTGCCCAGCAGCACACTGCCGCCGGCCGCGCCGTAGGCGAGTTTCTTCAGCCATTCCTTGCGGGTCAGCAGGGTGATGGCGGCCATCGAGATGGCAATCTGGATCGCCATCATCGCCTGGGCCCAGCGATGGTGCTGGTGCAGCTCGACTTCGGACTGTTCGTCCCAGTCCCGGGCCTCGGCTTCCAGGGCTTCGGCTTTCAGGCGCACGGCTTCCTTCTCTTTCTGGTAGCGCTGGGCCTCGATGCTGTAGTGCCCGGCATCGACCCCGGGAATGTGGGTCGCCAGCTCCGCCAGGTTCTGTCGGCTGGACTTGGCCTGGTAGTAGCTCCACTGGTTGGCGGCTTCGGTCTTCTTCATCGCCGCGTTGTTCTTGTCCATCGCCGCCTGGCTCTCCGTGGAGCCGGCCTGATAGCTCAGGAGCGCCCCCAGGGTGGCCATGATCGCGGTCATCACCGCGATCTTGCTGGCGAAGTTGTCATTGCGGCGGTGGGCGTGTTCGGTCACGTGTTCCAGGTGCTTTTCGTGGGGGCTGGGCACTTCGAAGTCTTCAGTCATGGCGTCGATCTGGAGAGGGGGGGTAAAGGTTTCAAATTGTATCTATGGCCATGGGCGGCGGCAGGGCTGGTGCGACTTCGTTCAGCTGGCCGACAGCCTGGGGCTCGTGCCCCTGCAAGGCGCTTGCTCTGGCAAAAAAAAGCCCGCAACAAGGCGGGCCAAATGGGATTCGTTCAGGAGTGACTATCAATCTAAGGGGGGCGAGGTGAAAGACCTGTGAAAAAAAGGTGGTCCTGAGGAAAAAGCGCAAAGGTATTTGTCCGAATCGCACTGGCTTTTAGGATCTGTCCGATAGGACGGCCCTCGGCAGCCACGTATATTCCTCCCTGCTCGCCCAGCCAAAGGGGGTACTTCGGCTTAGGTGCCACTGCCGAAGTGATGGGCGAGCACTTTTTCCCTTCTGCTGTTTTCTCCCGGTGAGGTTCGCGCCCACCGTCTCGCTGCAATCGCCAGCGACATTCCTTTCAACTCAGGCTGCAACGGTGCTCAGGGCCCCGGCGGATCCGCGGCCGGCTTCCGGTGGTTCAGGCTCGCCCGAGCCGGCGCTGGATCTCGGCCCACAGCTGCGGGTCGTCGAAGTCGCGGATCACCCGGTGGGCGCCAGCATCGAGCAGGGTGTGCGGTTGCTGGCTGGTGGCCAGGCCGAAGGTGCTGATGCCGGCGTTGACCGCGGCGGTCAGCCCGGGCACCGAGTCCTCGAAGGCCAGGGCCTGTTCGGCCGTGGCGTGCAGGCATTCCAGGCCGCTGAGGTAGGGCAGGGGATCGGGCTTGGCCCGGGGCAACTCCTCGGCCACCAGCACCGTCTGGAAGCGCTCCTGCAGGCCCAGCGCCTTGAGCATGTGCTCGGCGTTGGCCCGTGGCGCGTTGGTCACCACGCACACGCCGATGCCGTGCTCGGCAGCGAAGTCCAGCAGGCGCGGCAGGCCGGGCAGGGGCTTGAGTTGCGGGGAGAGTTGGCGAAAACGCACTTCCTTGCGTTCGGCAAAGGCCAGATGTTCGGCCACGCTGCGTTCGGGAAACAGGTAGCGGCACATGTTGGCGTTGGCCTGGCCACTGACGTGGGCGGCAAACTCTGCCTCGGTGAAGGTCCGGCGGTCTTCTTCCCACAACAGTTGTTGCAGGGCCAGCAGGTGCAGGGCGTCGGTGTCGGTCAGGGTGCCGTCGAGGTCGAAAAGCAGAGCGTTGAGCATGGGACAGTTCCTGTCGGGCCCCATCCGGGCCGGTTGGCTGAATCGATCAAGCCCGCATCCTAGCAGGCTTGATCGCTACCGTGACCGGCTCGCCCAGGGCCTTAGCCCTGTGCGTTGTCGCCTTCGCCCTGGTCTTCTTCTTCGTCCGGTTGCGGGCAGTGGTCCTGCGGGTTGGCCGGCCACAGCACCTTGTCCTGGCCGTCACGCACCTGCTCGGCGCCACATTCCACCTGGCTGACCTGGAAGCTCGGGGTGCCGTCCAGGCGGTACAGGGCCTTGAGGCTGCGGGACTGATCGTCGCCGACGCCTTCCACGGCGTAGCCGAAGATCGCGCCACGGGCTTCGTCCACCACCAGTTCCTGCCATTTGCTGGCAATCAGGCGCTTGCCCTTGAGGTCATACAGCGCCGAGGTGGCCAGGGGCGAAGTGTCGTCGGTGGCCAGCAGGTAGTGGCCGCTGGCATCCAGGCGAATGTCGACGTACTGGCCCGGCTCCAGCAGCACCTTGCCGCTGGCGTCCATCAGGCCCACGGTGTGCATCTGCGTGGCCTGGCCGAACAGGGTGGCCTGCTTGGTCGGGCTGTTGGCGGTGCTGAACACGAACAGGTCGGCGTTGAGCGCGCCGATCTGCGCGTAGGTCGGCTTGAACAGCTCCACGCCCTTGTCCACATCGAAGATGCCGAAGGTGGCGCTGAACACGTTCTGCAGCACCGCGACCTGGTTCAGCCCCGATACCTGCTTGAACATCCCCAGGGGGCTGAAGCCTGCCGGGTCCGCCGAGTCATAGACCGGCTGCACCTTCCACTGGCCCTGACGGTCAATGAACCCGGCCTTGCCGGAGCTGCCGTCGGCATTCTTGGCGGTGACCAGCGCGCCCTGCTTGCCGAAGACCTGGCAGGTGCCGAACTGGGCCTGGATCACGGTCTTGCCCTGGAAGTCCATGTAGCCGCAGGGGCTGTCATACTTTTCGCGGAAGGCCACCAGGCCGTCTCCCGGCTCGCCCATCCAGTTGTAGGTGGCGGCGCTGATCAACTGCGCATTGGCATCGGCCAGGGCCTTGCCCTGTTCGGTGTTGACCACCAGATGCTGGTTGGCAAAGTAGTCGATGCTGTCGAACTCGACCTTCTTCTGCTCGCCGGTCTTGAGGTTGAGCGCCCACTTCTGATCGCCGCGCTCGGCGCCCATCCAGCCGCCGCGCTTGGCGAAGTCGTCGCGCACCACGCTGCTGTCATACAGCGCTTCGGTGATCACTTCGCCCTTGGCGCTGAGGATGCCGCGCTTGCCGCCGATCTCGTAGACGATGAACTCATCGGCGCCGCCGACATACAGGTCGTCGAAGCGCGGGGGCTGAATCTGCTTGCCGCTCTGGTCGATGATGCCCAGCTTGCCGTCCTGGCCGAAGCCGAAATAGCCCGGGGTCAAGAGGCGCAGGTCGTCGGTGAAGGCGGCCTTGAGGATCTGCTTGCCGTCGGCGCTGGCGAGGTTCCAGGTGCCGTCCTTGGCGAACAGGAAGGTCTTGTCCAGGGGCAGGGCGACCACGGCGTCGTAGTCGTTGTCGGCGCTGACCAGCACCTTGCCGTCCTGGTCCAGCACAGCGCATTCGCCGTTGGCGCAGATCGGCATGATCATGGCCGCAGGCGCCGGGGCCGGTGCGATGGCGGCCGTCTTGGGGCTGGTTTCTTCCTTGCAACCGACCAGGGTCAGGGCAGACAACGAGAGGATCAGCGAGCCGAGACGGGCACAGGCGCTTCTATCCATGAACTTCAGGTTCCTTGTAATGAGGGGGAGTGCAGAGCGCCCCGCACAGCGGGGTGGGCAAAGCGCGGGTGATTTTGCGGCGGCGCCGGATAAATGCAAGATCCAATTGCAAAGAAAACCACCGATACAGGTGAGGGCGGATGCCAGCGCGGCGATCTGCGCCCCGCGGTGGGATGTCTCAGACTGAGACGTCTGTCGCGAAATTGAACGTCGGGTAACACCCTGGCGCCGGCCAATGCCCGGGGTTTTCACCTAAGTCATTGATTCGGAGTCTTTTAATAAGCTGGCACGCTCCGTGTATTGCTTACCCTCAGACGTTTCTCCTGCCTCCATGCCCGGTATCGCCGGGCATGGCAGAAACCATAAAAACGACTCGCTAACAATAAGAAAGCACCGAGGGAGGTTCGACCCTGATGAAGAGAAAACTCCGCCTGAGGCTCAGCGCCAGCCTGCTGGCCATCGCCACCTGTACCGCCTTGCACGCGCCATCGAGTTTTGCCGCCCGGGATGCCGGCAGCATCCTCAAGGAAACCTGCCAGGGCTGTCACACCCCCGAGGCCGGGGATGCCCTGAGCCGCATCAGCCACCAGCGCAAGACCCCGGAAGGCTGGCTGATGAGCATTGCCCGCATGCAGACCATGCACGGCCTGAAGATCAGCGATGAGGACCGCCGCACCCTGGTCAAGTACCTGGCCGACACCCAGGGCCTGGCCCCCAGCGAGACCGACGGCGTGCGCTATGCCCTGGAGCGGCGCTTGAACACCGTCGAGCACTTCGACGAGCAGACTACCCAGATGTGCGCCCGGTGCCACTCCGGCGCGCGGATCGCCCTGCAACGCCGCCCGGCCCAGGAATGGGAGCGGCTGGTGAACTTCCACCTCGGGCAATGGCCGTCCCTGGAGTACCAGGCGCTGTCCCGCGACCGCGAATGGCTGCCCACCGCGCTCAAGGACATGGTGCCGTTGCTGGCCCAGCGTTATCCCCTCGACAACCCGGCCTGGAAGGCCTGGCAGCAAGCGCGTCCTTCAGCGGCGTCGCTGGTCGGGGACTGGAGTTTCAGCGGCCACCTGCCGGGCAAGGGCGAGCTGGCCGGGGTGATGAGCGTCAGCGCCGGCGAGGGCGATCAGTTCAAGGTCAGCGTCAAGGGCCAGTACGCCGATGGCAGCCCGTTCAATGGCCAGGGCAGCGCGATTCTCTACAACGGTTATGAATGGCGCGGCAATGTCACGGTCGACGGCGTGGTCATGCGCCAGGTGCTGGCGGCCCAGGGCAACGCCCTGCAAGGGCGGATGTTCGAGGCCGAGCACGATGAGCGCGGCCTGGATTTCATCGCCGCCAAACAGGGCAGCCAGCGTCTGCTGGCGGTGCAGCCGGGTTACCTGAAGGCCGGCGCAGAGGCTGAAGTGACCCTGGTGGGCGCGGGCCTCTCCGGCACCCCGAGCTTCGGCAAGGACGTGGAGGTGCTGCAGGTGCTGGAGCAGAGCCCGGAGCGCATCCGCCTCAAGCTCAAGGCCGCGGCCAGCGCCCAGCCGGGGCTGCGCGAAGTCAGTGTCGGCAGCCTCAAGGGCGCCACGCTGGCGGTGTACCAGCGCATCGCCGAGGTCAAGGTGGTGCCGGCGTTCTCGGTGGCGCGGATTGGCGACGGTGGCGGTTCGACGCCCAAGGTCCAGGGCCGCTTCGATGCCGAAGCCTGGGGCCAGGGCGCCGACGGCAAGGCCTATCGTATCGGCGTGATGCCGGCGCAGTGGAAGGTCGAGGCTTTCGACGAGCAGGCGGCCAAGGATGAAGACGTCAAGTACGCCGGCAGCATGCAGGCCGACAGCGGCGTATTCACCCCCGGCGACGCCGGGCCCAACCCGCAGCGCAAGATGTCCACCAACAACGCCGGCAACCTCAAGGTGATCGCCGCCGTGGAGGAGGGGGGCAAGGCCCTGACCGGTGAAGGCCAGCTGATCGTCACCGTGCAACGCTGGAACAATCCACCCATTCCCTGAGGGTCGTCGAGCGATAGCGACAGACACTTTCAGGCAATGACCGCAGGCCCCGACAGCGGGGCGTGCACAGGAGGTTGTAATGGGCGCAATTCTCAATCTGGTGGAGCGCAACCTGCATGAAGTGCAGGTCGACGCCGACCGCATGCTGTTCCATATCCCCAGCAGTTCGCTGTTCGCCAGCGATGCCCTGACCGGCAGCATCATCGATGCCCTGCGCGGCCCGGGCTGTACCCCGCAAGAGCTGATCCAGCGCCTGGGCGGCCGCTATGACGGTGCCGAAATCAGCGACACCCTGCGCGAGCTGATCGCCCTGGAGCTGGTCAGCGATGGCTCGCCCCTGACCCCGGAAATCGGCGTCAAGCGGGTCGAGCGCACGGCGATCAATACCGTGGTGCTCAACGTCAACACCGGCTGCAACCTGAGCTGCACCTACTGCTACAAGGAAGACCTGGACAAGCCCTCGGCGGGCAAGAAGATGGGCCTGGACACGGCCATCGCCTCGGTGGAAATGCTGCTGCAGGAATCCCCCGACGAGGAGCGCTACACCGTGGTGTTCTTCGGCGGCGAGCCGCTGAGCAACCGGCCGCTGATCGAGGCCATGGTGGACTACTGCGAACAGCGCTTTGCCGCTGCCGGCAAGTTCGTCGAGTTCGTCATGACCACCAACGCCACGCTGTTGACCGAGGAGGTGGTGGACTACCTCAACGCCCACCGTTTCGGGCTCTCGGTGAGCATCGACGGGCCCAAGACCGTGCACGACCGCAACCGCATCACCGTGGGCGGGCAGGGCACCTATGATGTGGTGCGGCGCAAGGCGCAAATGCTCCTGGCGCGCTACAACAGTCGCCCGGTGGGTGCCCGGGTGACCCTGACCACCGGCATCACCGACCTTGAGACGATCTGGGATCACCTGTTCAACGAGCTGGGGTTTGCCGAGGTGGGGTTCGCCCCGGTGACCTCCGGGGACATCAGCAGCTTCAACCTCAGCAGCGATGAGCTGATCGAAGTCTTCGCCAGCATGAAACGCCTGGGGCGGCGTTACCTGGACGCGGCGCTGGAGCACCGCAACATCGGTTTCTCCAACCTGCACCAGTTGATCACCGACATCCACGAAGGCCACAAGAAAGCGCTGCCCTGCGGCGCCGGGCTGAAGATGCTGGCGGTGGACCACAAGGGCGAGCTGAACCTGTGCCACCGTTTTACCGGCTCGTCCTTGCCGACCTTCGGCAACGTGCATGACGGCGGGGTCAAGCAGGTGCAGCTCAACGACTTCCTGTCCCAGCGCCTGGACCGCAGCAACACCGGCTGCGACAGCTGCCGCATCCGCAACCTGTGTTCCGGGGGCTGCTACCACGAGAGCTACGCCCGCTACGGCGACCCGGCGCACCCGACCTATCACTACTGCGAACTGATGCGTGACTGGGTGGATTTCGGCATCGAAGTCTACAGCCGGATCATGGCGCACAACCCTGCGTTCATCAGCACTTACATCACTCCGCGCAAGGCTCACTGACATGAAACATCTCAAGCCAATCAACAACAAAGCTCAGAAACTGACCGCGGCGGCCGCCGAGGACCGGATCGAAGAAGTGCTGGCGATGAACTCCGTGGCCGGCTGCGCCTCGACCACCGACCCGGGCTGGGAAATCGACGCCTTTGGCGGCGTCTCGTCGCTGTGCCAGCCGATGGAGGCCGACCTCTACGGCTGCTCCGACCCATGCTGGTGGCCGGCCCAGGTGCCCGACATGATGAGCACCTACCCCGACTGGAACAAGGACGCCCAGGCCTCCAACGACAACTGGCGCAACCTCGGCACTGTCTTCCCGAAAGACAAGTGATGAACAACAAGAAGGATTCCAGCATGCACAGCATCAAAGCCTGCGGCCTGGTCGCACTCGCGGTTCTCGGCGTCTGCTCGTTCAGCGTTCTGGCCGATGAGGGGCTGGCCCTCAACACTGGCCACGAGTACCTGGTGACCACCAACTACCCGAACAACCTGCACGTCATCGATCTGGCCAGCGACAGCCTGTACAAGACCTGCAAGATGCCCGACGCCTTCGGCCCCGGCACCGTGCAACTGTCGCCGGACCGCAAGATCGCCTACGTGTTGAACAACCACTACGCGGATGTCTACGGCGTCGAGCTCGACAGCTGCAAGCAGGTGTTCCACGCCAGCATCACCCAGCACCCGGGGGAGAAGGCGCGCTCGATGTTCGCCTTCACCGTCAGCCACGACGGCAAGGAGCTGTACACCGTGGCCAACCCGACCCTGCTGCTCAATGATCGCTACGAGGTCAAGGAGCCGCGGCTGGATGTCTACGCCACCGATGCCGGGCTCAATGCCAAGCCGGTGCGCAGCTTCCCCGCGCCGCGCCAGCTGACCATCATGCAGAGCGGCGACGACGGCAGCCTGTATGTGGCCGGGCCGGACCTGTACAAGGTCAACGTGCAGACCGGCAAGTTCGACGTGCTGATTCCCAGCCGGCACTGGAAACGCCCCAACTACAGCGCCCCGGACGTGCTCTACATCTGGAACCAGCAGACCTACCGCCACGACTTCTCGCTGCTCTACACCGCGGCGAAATTCAAGGACAAGCAGCAGGACCCGGCGACCGCCGAGCCGCTGTACGGGCTGTTCAGCATTGACTTGAAGACCGGCAAGACGGAAACCACCGACTTCGGCCCCCTGACCGAGATCTACTTCAGCGGCATGCGCTCGCCCAAGGACCCGAACCTGATGTTCGGCGTGCTCAACCGCCTGGCCAAGTACGACATCAAGCAGAAGAAACTGCTCCAGGCCGCGACCCTGGACCATTCCTACTACTGCCTGTCGTTCAACAAGGCCGGGAGCAAGATCTACCTGACGGGGACCTTCAACGACGTGGCGATCTTCGACGCCGAGAGCCTCAAGCAGGTGGGCAAGATCACCCTGCCCGGTGGCGACATGGCGGCCACCACGACGCAGATCTTCATCCGCTGACCCGCCTCCATCGGCCTGCCCGGCTCCTTATGCAGGAGCCGGCTTGCCGGCGAACAGGCCGGCAAGCCGTGCAGCGCCCCCGCTTACGCCTTCGCGGCCCCGCCCGCTCCTACAAGTGGGGCAAGCAATAGGTATCCGTAGGAGCCGGCTTGCCGACGAATGGGCCGGCAAGCCATTCAGCGCCCCCACTGACGCCTTCGCGGGCCAGCCCGCTCCTACAAGGGAGGCGAGCAATACGTACCCGTAGGAGCCGGCTTGCCGGCGAACAGGCCGGCAAGCCATGCAGCGCCCCAGCTGACGCCTTCGCGGGCCAGCCCGCTCCTACAAGGGTGGCGAGCAATAGGTATCCGTAGGAGCCGGCTTGCCGGCGAATGGGCCGGCAAGCCATGCAGCGCCCCCGCTGACGCCTTCGCGGGCCCGCCTGCTCCTACAAGGGAGGCGAGCAATAGGTATCCGTAGGAGCCGGCTGGCCGGCGAATGGGCCGGCAAGTCAGGCAGCGCCCCCACCAACGCAGTCGCGGGCCCGCCCGTTCCTAGAGGCCCGGTACCGGGCAGCTCAAATCGCCTTCCTGGCATTTGAGGTAGGTCTTGAAGTTTTCCACCCGGGCCTTGGTCAAGGCCGTGGTGCAGTTGCTGTAGACCAGTGGATACACGCTGCCACCTTCGACCCCCGAGGACGAGAACTCGCACTCGGCATCCCGGAACGCCACCCAGGCCCGTTGTGCACTGACCAGCAGTTTCTTGGCCTGTGGCTGGTCTTTCAGGCGCAGGTTGATCTGCTGGTAGAGGTTGTTCAGTTGCTTGTCGGCCGCCTGGAATTGCCGGCCGGCGCACTGGTTCATATCGCTTTGGGTGGTGGCACTGTCGCACTCGTCGGCCTGGGCCAACGGGGCGAGCAGCAGCGGCGCAAGGGCCAGGAACAGGATCGCACGCATGGAACATCTCGCTATCGGGTCAAGGGGTGGACATGCAGTCTAGTCGCGGCTGGGTTGCCATTCGGGCCAGCGCTCCAGCGCCTCGTGGGCCAGCCAGGGCACATCGTGGGCGGTCCAGATATGCACCTGCGGGGTTTGCCCCGGATCATCGTCCAGGGTCGCCACCCGCAGGATCACATGGGGCTGGCCCGGTCGCTCGGCCAGCAGATGAGAACCGCACACCGAGCAGAAGTGCCGCAGCTTGCCCGGCGACGATTCGAACGCACGCAGCAGCTCCTGGCCACGGGTCCAGCGAAAATGCTCGCGCATGACCCCGGCGGTGGAGGCGAAGGCCGCGGCATGGGCCTTGCGGCAGGTCTGGCAGTGACAATGGCCGATGGGCATGTCCAGGCGATCGACCTGGTATTGCACGCCCCGGCACAGGCAACTGCCGTTGAGGGGCCGGGCCGGTTGTTGGCGCTGGGCGGCCTGCAGCAATTGATCGGCCATGGCCTGGATCTCCTCGGCCATGTGCAGGCAGGCCAGCCAGTGCGGCGGTATGCCCTGGACCCCGTAGAAGGCGCCTGCCAACTGGCCGACGATGGCCGCGGTGGTGTCGGCGTCCTCCCCCAGGTTGGCGGCGGCGAGCACTGCGTCGGCGAAGCTGTCGCTGTGCTGGAAGCACCACAGCGCCGCCTCCAGGGAGTCGACGCAATAACCGTTGCCACGGATCTGCTCACGGGTTTTGTGCAGATAACCGCCCTGGGCCAGGGCCACGACCTTGCTCTGGCTCAACCCCGTGGTATCGAGCCGTTGCAGTTCAAGCTTGCTGGCGCCGCCCAGGGCCTTGGCGATCAACCCGGCCAGCAACTGGCAGCATTCGACGGCTTCGGCGGCGCCATGGGTGGTGCGCGAACTGGCGCCGGCCAATTCGCGCACCCGCTGCAGATCGGGGTAGTGGAACAGCACCACCGGCGTCAGGCGCATCAACGACCCATTGCCCGCGGTCTGCGGGTCGGTGGAACCGGCAAAGGGCCGGCCGTGCTCCTGAAAGTCGATCAGGGCCTGGCGCACGGTCATGCCGATGTCGAAGCATTCGCCGGTGGCGCTCAGGTAGCCCCATTGCCACCAGTTGAGGTAGCGGCCCATCTGGTCGGTCGGGTCGAAGCCGTTCTTGTGCAGCAGGCTCTCACCCAGGCACAGGGCCATGGAGGTGTCGTCGGTCCACTGTCCGGGCTTGAGGTTGAACGGCCCGCCACCCAGCAGATCGGTGAGCGGCGCGAAGCTGCCGCGGGGCTTGAATTCGACGCTGGTGCCGACGGCGTCACCACAGGCCAGGCCCAGGAGGCTGCCGCGGTAGCGGTCGATAAGAGAGAGGGGCATGGCAAATCCTTTGCAGAGACAGGTGCGCCGGCGACAGTAGCATTTTTCATGGCGCGCGATCAGGCGTGCCTTCGGCCGGATAAAGGTTGCGCTCGAAGCAGAGCGGTCTAGTGTTCATCACTGGAGGTGACTTATGAACGCTTCAGATCGCATTGAACGCAAGATCCTGCTGCATGCCCGTCCGGCGCAGGTGTGGGCGGCGCTGAGCGAGGCCGAGCAATTTGGCCGCTGGTTCGGCGTGGCCCTGCAGGGCCAGCATTTCATCCCCGGCCAGCGTGTCCGCGGTGCCGTCACTTACCAAGGCTACGAACACCTGACCTGGGATGCGCAGGTGGAACAGATGCTGCCCGAGGAGTTGTTCTCCTTCCGCTGGCACCCTTACGCCATCGACCCGACGCATGACTACTCGGCCGAGCCCACCACCCTGGTGCAGTTCGAACTGGAGGAGCATGGCGGCGGCACCTTGCTGCGGGTCATCGAGTCGGGCTTCGACGGCATTCCCGGTGAGCGCCGGCTCAAGGCCTTTCGCATGAACAGCCGGGGCTGGGACGAACAGATGGGCAATATCGAGAACTACCTGCAGCAGGGCTGAAGTACAGCCGCATTCAGCCGCAACTGGCGGGTTGCAGATCAGGCCGCACAGCTTGAAACTCGCCGCTCGCCGCTCGCCGCTCGCCGCTCGCCGCTTATCGCTTATCGCCTGGAGCTGTCCCCTTGTTTGCAACCTATGTAGACCGCTGGCGCCTGACGGCGGATGGCGAGCCCATCGTCACCTCGGGCAGCCGGCTGTTGCCAGTGCGTCTGCAAGACGGTGCGCCGGCCATGTTGAAGATTGCCCTGGACGAAGATGAGCGGGCCGGCAATCGCTTGATGGTCTGGTGGGCCGGGGAGGGCGCGGCGCGGGTCCATGCCCAGGAGGACGATGCACTGTTGATGGAGCGCGCCATGGGCACGGCGTCATTGATGCGCATGGCCCAGGCTGGCCAGCACGATGAGGTCAGCCATATCGTCTGCGCCACCCTGCAGAAGCTGCACCGGCCACGGGCGCAACCCCAGCCATCGCTGGTGCCGCTGGATCGCTGGTTTAGCGACCTGCGCGAGGCGGCGGCGCAGCAGGGCGGGTTGTTCCGGCGCTGCCTGGCGCAAGCCGATCAACTGCTGGCCACGCCCCGGGAACCGGTGGTGCTGCACGGAGATGTACACCACGACAATGTGCTGGATTTCGCCGAGGGCGGCTGGCGGGTGATCGACCCCAAGCGGGTCCATGGCGAACGCACCTTCGATTTCGCCAACCTGATCTGCAACCCGGATTTGCCCAACGCCACCGACCCGGTGCGCTTTGCCCGCCAGGTGCAGGTGATTGCCCGGGCCGCGCAACTGGAGCCGCGACGCCTGGTGCAATGGGTGCTGGCCTTCAGTGGTCTGTCCGCTGCCTGGTTTCTCCAGGACGATCATCAGCCCGGGGCGCAGCACCAGCTCAAGCTCGCGGCGTTGGCCGCACAGGCACTGGAGGGCTGAGCTGGGGGTTTGCGTAGGTGCGGTATAGCGAATTTCCTACACGCGCTGTAATTCAATGCGCCTTCTGCGCCCCCGGCTTTGTGTTTAATCTTCTTTCCCACAACTGCAGCGCAGGAAGCGCTCAGGATCAGGGAAGGTCGACCATTAGCACGGATGCTGCAGACAGGAAGTCATGATGGTCTTGGAAAAAACCCGCTTCGGCGGGTTTTTTTTCGTCCGGCCATTGACGCCCTTCAGCGGGTGATTTCGTTACGGACCTTCTCCAGGGCCTGCTGCAGCAGCGGCAGGCCGATGGAGCCCAGGGCCAGGCGCAACGCCTGGGGTACGTGGGCGGTGGTGGCGAAGGGTTCGGCCGAGGTCACGGTGATTCCCTGCTGCTCCAGGGCCGTCACGACCCCATCGGCCCGCAGCCCTTCCGGCAGTTTCAGCCAGAGAAAATACGATGAAGGGTAGGCCTGGTAGTCGCAGCCCTTGAGCACCCGCGCGGCCAGTTGCTGGCGGCGCCGGGCGTCGTTGCGTTTCTGCTCTTCCAGGCTGTCCACCAGCCCCGACTCGATCCAGCGGCAGCCCAGGGTCACGGTCAGCGATGGCGTGCTCCAGGTCGACACGCGAATCGCTCGCTCCAGGGCCGGGATCATCTCCAGCGGCGCGACGATGAACCCCAGGCGCAATCCCGACGCCACGCTTTTCGACAGCCCGGAAATGTACAGCGTGCGTTCCGGGGCCAGGGTCTGCAGCGGCACCGGCGCCGGTTCGGCGAGAAAGGCATAGGCGCCGTCCTCGATCAGCAGCAGGTCATGCTCGCGAGCCAGTTGCACCAGGCGCCGGCGTTCGGCCAGGGGCATCACCGTGCCCAGCGGGTTGTGCAGGGTCGGCATGCAGTACAGCGCCCGCACCGGGCGCCGGCGGCACAGGGCCTGCAGGGCGTCGAGGTCCATCTGCCCGTTGTGCTGGGGCAGCGGCTCCAGATCCAGGCGCTGGACCTGGGCCAGGGCCTTGAGCCCCGGGTAGGTCAGGGCGTCCACCGCCAGGATGTCCCCGGGCTGCAGCTGCGCCAGCAAGCTCACCGCCAGCCCTTGCTGGGCGCCATTGACGATCAGCACCTGTTCGCCCGCGACACGGATCTCACGGTTGCGCAGGTGGCGCGCGGCGGTCTGCCGTTCGTGGGGGCGACCGCCCTGGGGCGCCGAGTGCAGCAGCGCATCCAGGTCGCCGGAGGCGGCCATCGCCCGCAGCCCCTCGCGCAGGCTTTCTGCCTGGCCGGGCAGGGACGGGTAGTTGAACGCCAGGTCCACCGAGGCGGCGCTGGCCGGGTGCTGCTCCAGGCCCATGCCCCGCGGCAGGCTGGTGTCGCGGACAAAGGTGCCGCGCCCGGGCTCGCCGACCACCAGGCCGATGGCCTCCAGCTCGTGATAGACCCGCAGCGCCGTGGCCAGGGCCACCTGCTCGCTGGCCATCAGCGCACGCACCGTGGGCAGTTGGGTGCCGGGGCACAGCTGACCGCTGCGGATGCGCTGGGCGAAGTGGTCGACGATGGTTTTGTAGCGGGTACGGCGCATGTTCGACCACCTTATGTATCTAGAACACTTTTTTGTTTGTATCAGATAGGGACTCTAATCTAGCGACTTTTGCGCAGGAGCACACGGGCATGCCGGACCTGACCACCCTGTCGATCTTCCTGGGCGCGGTGCTGCTGTTGCTGCTGTCGCCGGGACCGAACATGGCGTTTGTCATCAGCCACGGCGTGGCCTACGGCTGGCGCGGTGGCGTGGCTTCGGGGCTGGGCATCGGCGCGGCGGATATCGGCCTGACCCTGCTCACGGCCACCGGGGTGACCGCCGTGGTGGCCAGCTGGCCCCCAGCGTTCGAGCTGATGCGCTATGCCGGGGTCGCCTACCTGCTGTGGCTGGCCTGGAAGGCCCTGGGCAAGCGCGGCGCCCTGCACCTGGCCGAGCCGGCGCGGGTGCCGCTGAGCACGGTGTTTGTCCGGGCCCTGTGCAACAGCCTGCTGAACCCCAAGGCGCTGTTGTTCTTCATGGTCTTCCTGCCGCAGTTCGTACGCCCCGAGCGCGGCAGCATCGCCGTGCAACTGGTGGTCCTGGGCTTGCTGCTGACCCTGGTCAGCGGGGTCTTTCACACCAGCCTGGGGATCTTCGGCGCGGCCCTGGGTCGGGGCCTGCCCAGCGGCGATTCGCGGCTGGCCCGCTGGCAATCCTGGCTGCTGGCGGCGGTGCTGCTGGCCCTGGCCCTGCGCCTGGCGCTGCTGGCGCGCCCGGTCTGATCCATCACCCCCCAAGGAGTTTGCCCATGTACATCGCCGCCTTTATCTACCAGCCGGGCCAGCGCGACGAGGAGTTCCACCGCCTCAGCGCGCTGATCGATGAAATTGCCATCAGCCTGCCGGGCTTCGTCGGCGCCCAATCCTGGACCAGCGCCGACCAGGGGCTGATCAACGCCAGCTACTACTGGGAGGACGAAGCCTCGATCCAGGCCTTCGCCAGCCACCCCAGGCACCTCGAGGCCAAGCGCCAGTACCGGCGCTGGTACGCCGGTTATCAGGTGGTGATTTCCAGGGTCGAGCGCACCTATGGCGATGGCGCCATTACCCAGTTGCTCGGCAATGCCCGCCAGGGCCCAGTGCTGCGTGCCTGAGCCGTGCCCGGAGCCTCAGTCGGCGTGGTCAGCCGGCGTGCAACCTGGCCGCCGCGCGCAGGGTGATTTCCCGGCGCTTGTGCAGCGACTCCGTGGTGCGCTGGCGGGCGAGCTGCACCACGCTGGCCGGCGCGGTGTCCGGGCTGCCGGCCTCGAACGGCGGCGCCGGGGCGTATTCCAGTTGCAACTGCACCAGTTGCGCGGTGGCGGCGTCGAACAGTTCGGCGGCCAGGGTCAGGGCGAAGTCGATGCCGGCGGTGATGCCGCCGCCGGTCAGCAGGTTGCCGTCGCGCACCACCCGTTCGCGCACCGGGATCGCCCCCAGCGGCGCCAGCAGGTCGTGGTAGGCCCAGTGGGTGGTGGCGCGCTTGCCCTGCAGCAGGCCGGCGGCGCCGAGCACCAGGGCGCCGGTGCACACCGAGGTCAGGTAGCGCACCCGGGCCGCCTGCTGGCGGATGAAGGCCAGGGTCTGCGGGTCTTCCATCAGCGCCCCGACCCCGGCGCCACCGGGGATGCAGAGCACATCCAGCGGCGGGCAGTCGGCAAAACCGGTGCTGGCCTGCAGCACCAGCCCGGAGCTGGTCACCACCGGCCCCGGCTCCTTCCAGATCAGATGCACCTGCACATCCGGCAGCGAGGCCAGCACGTCGTGGGGACCGGTCAGGTCCAGCTGCTGGACCTCTGGAAACAACAGAAAACCTATCTGTAACGCCATGGCCTGTTCCTTGTGTCGATGAAGTGGACGGCCTGACTCTAGCGCTCTAGGCTTTGGCGTATTCGCCAACCTGCCCTCGATTTACGCCAATCATGTCCACTGCGCCGAAAAACGTATTTGTCCTGGCTTTTGCCAATCACCAGTTGCTGGACGTCACCGGCCCCTTGCAGGTGTTCGCGTCGGCCAATGACCGGGCCCGCGGCCTGGGTCTGCCCTTGCCCTACCATCCGCGGGTGATCGCCAGCCCGGGTGGGGCGACCCTGAGTTCATCGGGGCTGGCGCTGCTGGCCGATGCCTTGCCAGCGCCGGAAGTGGCCTGCGACACCTTGATCGTTGCCGGCGGTTGGGGCGTCTACGAGGCGGCTCGGGACCCGCAGTTGGTGGCCTGGGTCGCTCAGCGCGCGGCGACCTCGCGGCGCGTGGCCTCGGTCTGCACCGGGGCCTTTCTGCTGGCGGCCAGCGGCTGGCTGGACGGGCGCCGGGTGGTCACCCACTGGACCCGCTGCGAGCAGTTGGCCGAGCAATACCCGCAGCTGCAGGTGGAGCCCAACCCGATCTTCATCAACGACGGCCCGGTGTGGACTTCGGCTGGGGTCACCGCCGGCATCGACCTGGCCCTGGCCCTGGTGGAGGCCGACCTGGGCCGCGAGGCGGCGCTGGAGGTGGCCCGGCAACTGGTGGTGTTTCTCAAGCGTCCGGGCGGCCAGTCGCAGTTCAGCGTGACCCTGTCGCTGCAAAACCAGGGCGGGCGTTTCGATGGGCTGCACGCCTGGATCGCCGAGAATCTCGGTCGCGAGCTGACGCTGCCGGTGCTGGCCCAGCAGGCGGGCATGAGCGAGCGCAGTTTCGTTCGCCACTACCGCGCCGACACCGGCCGGACCCCGGCCCGGGCGATCGAGCAGATCCGGGTGGAAACCGCGCGACGCCTGCTGGTCGACACCGGCCTGCCGATCAAGCGCATCGCCGCGCAATGCGGTTTTGGCAGTGAAGAAACCCTGCGCCGCAGCCTGCTGCGAGCCCTGGGGGTGACGCCCCAGGCCTACCGCGAACGTTTCGCCGCCACCGAGCAGGCCTGAGCCTGGGGCGCGGGGGTCAGCCTTCGACCAGGCTCAGCTGGCCGTCGCTATACAGCACTTCGCGACCGACCCAGGCCGGGTCGACCTGGGGCAGCACCGCCGAGGGCTTGCGCAGCTCGCGCAGCAGGGTCGAGCCGTGGGACAGGCGCCCGCCCATGCGCGCGATCACCGCTCGGGCCTGTTGGTAGTGGGCATGGCGCCCGGGGTCGAGGGTGTCTTCCAGGAGAATGTCGACCCCCAATACGCCCTGGACCTGCCCCGGATAGATCATGAAGCCCGCGGCCTGTTCGCTGCCTTCGCGGCCGTCCTGCCAGAAGCTGCCGCCGCGGCTGCGCACCTGCTCGTGGGGGGCGAACCAGTAGTCGCGATCGGCCTCGGGCACGGCGTGGTGCAGGCGGAAAAAGATCCGCATCAGGTTGTCCCGGTACCACTCGCGCACTTGCAGGTAGTAGCCGCGCATGCCCGGCAAACCCAGGCGGTGGGCCAGGATGATGGCCGGGCTCCAGTACGGGAAAGCCTGCAGCGGCAACTCGGTGCAGGGCGGGCGCGGGGTGCCGGGGTCGGTTTCCCAGGGCAGGCGATGGGGGCTGTGGTCCAGGTTGTCGTAGGCGGTGGGCGGGCGCCCCAGCAGTGCGCCGCCGCTGCTGGCCAGGGCGGTGGCGATGCACAGGTTGCCCTGCACCACGAACACGTAGAAGCGGCTGAACCAGTCCGCCAGTTGCTGGCCGTCGGCAGCACCCTGGTGCAACTGCGCCAACTCGTCATCGAAGCGCCGCAGGCCGCGTTCCAGGGTCAGCAGATGGCCGCGGGCGATGTGCTGCATGCGCAGGAAACGCGGCAGCGAACGCAGCAGTCGCAGCGGGCGCAAAGGCAGCTCCGGGGTGGCGCCACCGACTTCCCCGGCGTAGCTGGAGGAGGGCAGGCCCCAGTCGGCCAGGCGCGCCAGGAACAGGTCGTTGTTGATGTAGGAAGCACCGCCGAACACCGCGGTGAAGGGTTCGTTGTCCTGCAGCACCCGGCTGTCCCAGCGGGCCATGATCGCCGGAATGCTCGCCGCCGCGCGGCGCTGGCCGTACTCGACGAAACGGCTGGGCTGGGGCGGCAGGATCTCGGCGATATTGGCCGCGGTCAGGTGCCGGCGCCAGCCGTAGTCGCTGATCGGGCGGTACTGTAGCAGCCACAGTTGCTGGCCGTCCCAGGCCCATTCGACATCGCCGGGCACGTAGTGAAAGGTCTTCAGCACCCCTTGCAGGAAGTCCCACAAGGCCCTGGCGCTCAGGCCCTGGGTGCTGGCGAAGGCGCCGCTTTCCCAGGCCGGGCCCAGGCGCGAAAGAATCGCCCGCTGCGGGCTGACCTGGCCGTCGGCGAGGCGTTCCAGATGGCCTTCGACCCATTCCAGTTCCACCGAGAGATGGCGCACGAAGGCGATACCCGAAAGGGTCGGCTGGATGAAACGCTGCACCACCACTTCCTCGACCCCGGCGTCGCGCAGCTCGCTGATGCGCGCCGGCACGTCCGCGCTGGCGACCCGCAGGTAAGTGGTGCTCAGGCCGGCATTGGCCGAGTCGGCCTGATCCTCGCCGTAGCTGGAGGAACGCACCGCCCACAGCGCCGCGGGCTGGCTGCCGAGCAGGGCCGGCAGGCGCGGGTCGCCGGCGCTGTCCAGGGACAGGGCGCTGGGCACCGGCTGGCCGGCCAGTTGCGCCAGGTGCAGGCGGCCGCCCTTGGTGTGGGCGACAAAGCCCGGATCGGCGGACTCCAGCCAGGCGACGAACTGGGCCGGTGCATCGACCCAGGGGTAATGGCCCCAACCCGGCTGCAGGCTGACCCGCAGGTCGGCCCGGGCCAGGATCGCCGACCAGGCCGCGGCCTGGGCCACTCCCAGCAGCCGGTCCTGATCGCCCCAGACCAGGTGCACCGGGTCCTTGATCCACTCCAGCAGCGGCAGCGCGGTGTCGGCCCGCAGCTGTTGCCACAGCGGCACGAACGCCCGGCAGCGGGCATAGCCCGAACCCATGCGCCGGTATTGCTCCTGGGTCCATGGCTGGCGCGAGAACTTGCCGGCGAACAGGGTCGGTTTATGGCTCAGCAGGCCATGAATCAGCAGGCGCGCCGGCAGCGGCGACATCAGCGCCGGCAAGCGCCGTTGCCAGAGAAAGGCCCCCACCGGCGACAGCAGCACGCTGCGGCAGAAATGCCCGGGGCGGCGTTGCAAGGCGTGCAGCACGATCAGCGCGCTGACCCCCACCGCGACAATCGCGTTGCCCGGCGCCGTCATGCCCAGCAGGGCCTCGGCGTATTCACCCAGGTCCTGGCAGGGCGGCAGCGGGTTGTCGCCAAACCCCGGCAGCTCCAGGGGTTGCACCTGATAGCGCTGGAAGTGCGGCAGGGCATCGTCCCACCAGTCGGCGGCGCTGCCATTGCCCGCCATCAGGTACAACAGGGGCTTGCTCATGGGCATTCCTCAGCTCAGGTCAGGTCGCGCAGGGCCGCGTCCAGGGTCGGGTAACGGAAGCGGTAGCCGGCCTGCAGCAGGCGCGCGGGCACCACCTTCTGGCCGTCGAAGAACAGCTCGGCCATTTCCCCGGCCAGGGCCCGCACCGGCGCGGCCGGCACATGCAGCCACACCGGGCGCTTGAGCACCTTGCCGGCGGTGGCGGCGAAGGTGCCCTGGCTCACCGCTTCCGGCGCCACCATGTTGTAGGTGCCGGACAGCGACGTGTCGTTGATCGCCCGGGCCATCACCTGCAACACGTCGTCGCGGTGCACCCAGCTCATGATCTGCCGACCATCGCCCATGCGTCCGCCAAAGCCGAAATGGAAGGGCAGCAGCAGCGGCTTCAGGGCGCCGCCGGGACCGAACACGATGCCCAGGCGCAGCACCACCTGCCGCACGCCGAAGCGGGTCGCCGGCTCCGCCGAGGATTCCCAGCGCGCGCACAGGTCGGCCATGAAGCCTTCGCCGCGCTCGGCGTTTTCATCCAGGCTCTGGCTGGCGTCGCGCACCCCGTAGAAACCGATGGCCGACGCCTGGATCCACAGCTCCGGCTTGTGCTGGGCGTGTTGCAGCCAGTTGAGCAGGGCTTCGGTGGTGCCGACCCGGCTGGCCAGCAGTTGCGCCTGGCGCTTGGCGGTCCAGCGTGGTCCGGCCACCGGGGCGCCGGCCAGGTTGATGATCACGTCGAAGGCTTCGCCATGGCCCAGCTTGCTCAACGAGCGCAAGCAGCGGGCGCGGCCGTCGAACAGGTAGGCGGCGCGCAGCGGGTCGCGGGCCAGCACGCTGACCGTGTGCCCGGCATCCAGCAGTTGGTTGACCAGGGTTTCACCGATAAAGCCGGTGCCGCCGGTGACCAGCACGCGCTTGCCGCGGCCGCCGGCAAAGGGATTGGCGCCCTGGCCCTGGCGTTGCAGGCGCAAGGCCGCCAGGCCGTCACGAATCCCCGAGGCCGTCACACCGACGGCGAACAGGCTCAGGGCCCAGCCTTGCCAACCCAGGTCGATAGGGCTCAAGGCGCTGGGCAGGCGCGACCACTCCAGCAGTTGCAGGCCGTACAGGGCGAAGAAGGCCCCGGCATTGATCGCCAGCACCGTGTGCATGATGCGTTCGATGGCCGGCAGCTTGCGGCTGCGGTCCTCGACCACGAAGTCCCACAGGGTCAGGCCGATTTCCAGGGCGAACAGCACCGCGATCACCAGCGCCCAGATGCCCTGGAACGCCAGGTGGGCGATGCCCATGAACAGCACGCCGTAGAAGCACGAGCGCAGGGCATGGATCGCCAGCTCCTTGCGCGCACCATGGCGTTGCGGCAGGGCCACGGTGAGTTCGTGATGGTAGATCGTATCCAGGGCGCCGAGCACGCCCTGGGCGAGCAACAGGGCGATGGCCCACTGCAGGATTGGCAAATCAGCCACGATGGTGAAGTCCTTTTACGAGGGAAGACGAGAGGTACGGCGGTCGTGGCGCTGCAGCCACAGTAACGGTGGCAGCAGCACCAGCAGGGCGAAGCTGTCGATCCACAGGTGCGCGGTCATGTTCATCTGCCAGGACAGCCACATGTCCTGGGGCGCCCACAGCACGATCCCGGCCATCAGCCAGGTCCAGGCCGCCGGCGCGCGCAGGCGGTTGCCCAGGTGCACCAGGCCCAGCAGGTACAGCGAGTAGCTTTGCAGGGTGGCGCCGAACAGGCCCAGCCACCAGACCTGCTGGGCCCGGGCCGGTGCCGGCGCGGCGGCGCCCCAGAAGGCCTGTTCGATGCCGCCGAGGTAGTCGTTGAACAGGCCGCTGTGGCCGGCCCAGGTCAGCAGCAGCCCGGCCAGCAAGTGGCCGGTGCCGACGGCGTAGAGCCAGAGCACCAGGGCCCGGCGAAGGCCGGGGCGGGGAGAGGTCGCGGCGGGTAACATTCCATGTCCTGTGGAGGATCAAAGCCGCGGAGTGTACCGATTTTTCCCCCCGCGTGGCGTGCGCCGGTTGCCACTTCTCACCTGTTCTGAAGCAACTCCAGCAGTGCGTCGAGGGTGGCTTGCGGGGCCTCCTGGGGCAGGTTGTGGCCGACCCCGGGCAGGATCCGGCGTTGATAAGGCCCGCTGAACAGGCCGATATCGGGGTCCGGCTCAATGGCCGGGCCGACCCCGTCGTCGGCGCCACAGAGGGCGATGGTCGGCACGCGGATCGGCGGTTGCGCCTGCAAGGCCTGCTCGATGCTTTCCAGGCTGGGGTCGCCGGGTACGTAGCCGAAGCGATGGCGGTAGGAATGGATCACCACGTCGACAAAGTCCGGGTTGTCGAAGGACGGCGCGGTAAGGCCATAGCACTGCGGCCCCTGCTTCCAGGTCGGCGACCACTGGCGCCACAACAGCTCGCAGAACGCCCGGCGATTGGCCGTCAGCCCATCCACCCCGCGCTGGGTGTTGAAGTAGTACTGGTACCACAACCGGTGCTCGGTCTCCGGCGCCCTGGGTTCGCAGGCCTTGGGGATGTCCTGGATGTTGTAGCCGTCGGCGCTCATCAGGCCCTTGACCCGCTGCGGCCACAGGGCGGCGACGATGCACGCGGCGCGACCGCCCCAGTCGTAGCCGGCGAGAGTGGCCCGGGGCAGGTGCAGCGCGTCCATCAGCTCCAGCAGGTCCCGGGCCAGGGCGGCCTGCTGCCCGGAGCGCATGATCTGCTCACTGACAAAGCGTGTCGGGCCGTAGCCCCGCAGGTAGGGAACGATGACCCGGTAGCCGCGTTCGGCCAGGGGCGGGGCGATCTCGTCGTAGGCCCGCACGTCGTAGGGAAAACCGTGGAGCAGGATCACCGGCTCGCCAGTGGCCGGGCCGTGAGCTTCGTAGGCAAGGTGCAGGCTGGGGGTCGTGACCTGATGCAGGGCGGCTGAGCTGGGCATGGTGGCTCCGGGGTTCGGTGACTTGAAACACCCTAGCTCAAAACGATTACGGCTGATCTAGAGCGACTCGTACTGGCCGTCCTGGTCGACGTAGAACACTTCGCTGAGGTACCAGCGCTGGCCGCTGAAGATCAGGTGGTAGTGGTAATCGGCGGCAAAGCCCTCGCCGGGGCTGATTGCTCGGGTTTTCACTAGCGCGCGATCTGCGGTTCGGCTGCTGGAGAGGATCTGCTCGTACGCCGTGCCGTGGCTGGCCGGGGAGCTGAAGGCAATGGGCTGGCCCTGAAAGCCCGGCAGGCAGAACTTGGCCAGCAACCGGGCGTACTCCTGCTGTGCCAGATCCATCGATTGCAGCGGCGCGTTGTCCGCTTGGCGGGCGCTGGCCCTGTCGCTCCACTGCTGATAGTCGGCAATGAATTGCCGTACCAGCGCTTCGGGTGAGTCGCTGAACGAGGCGCTCAAGGCCGGGGTGCTGAACAGCAGGGCCAGCAGGGCGAAGAGTTTTTTCATCGGGCTGCAATCACTCCAGTGTGTTTTCGCGGCTCAGGCTTCACACAGTCCGCCAGCATCGCGCCAGTAAAGGGTGGATTCGTATTGGAACGAGAGGATGAATCGCGCCTCGCAGTGCTGGGCGATGGTTTCCAGTAAGCGGCGGATGTCATCCAGAGAGTGATGGTCTTCGGGCTCGGGGCCCTTGATCCGCAGGTGGCAGCGCAGGCCGACTGCGAAGTCGCAGCCCTTGCGGTCTTCGGCGCGGATCTCGGGTTCCAGGCTGGAGTCTTCGCTTTGCAGGCTCAGGCCTGAGGGGAACCAGGCCTGGACCGCGCCGGGCAGGTAGTGCACTTCGGTGCCCGGGAAGCCTTGCAGTAAACGGCCGAGCAGCGCCGAAGTCAGGCATTGGTCGGCTTCAAGGTGCAGGTCCAGGCTCATGGGGATTCCTTGTCGAGACGATGGGGCGAGGTGCGGATGCTAGCGCAGTGTCGCTCGCAAGATCGCTTCCGGTAAGCCGGCTTCTACAGTTCGTCGCTGCGGATCAGGTGCTTGAAGTGATGCCGCCACAGGTCAATGCCCAGGCCGCCGCTGCGGTCCAGGGAGGAGCCCACCGTCAGGTCGGTGAGCAGGGTCGGCTGCAGGCCGGCATCGAACAGGGCAAAACCCGCGGCCAGGACGCAGGTGTCGGTCTGGATGCCGCACACCAGCACCCGCTGGGGACTGAGGCTTTTCAGGTAATCGAGGAGTTCCGTCGTCGGCCCGTAGCCGTGCTTGATAAAGACCTTGTCGGCCGCCACCAGGCTCTGGTCGTCCACCGGCGGTTGCCAACCCAGTTGCCGGGCGAAGGGCGTGCGGCTTTCATCATGGCGTTCCACCGTGGCCACCGAGGGCATGCGCCCGAGCAAGCGGTTGATGCCCTCCACCAGCCATGGCGGCGGGTTGAAGCAGGGTTGTACGTCGATGATCAGCAGCACCTGATGCATGCCGTTTCTCCTTGGGGCTCGGGTGAAAAGCTCGTCAGTGTGCCGCCAGATACCGCGTCAGGCGAGCGTCGCCGGCTGGCGCAGGCCGATGCAGTTGCCCCAGGGGTCCTGCACCTGGCAGATCCATTCGCCGCCGTCGATGGCCATCGGCCCGCGGTACAGGCGCGCGCCCAGGGCGCTCAGGCGCTGCACTTCGCCGGGCAGGTCGCTGACGTGCCAATACACCACCGTGCCCGCCGGGCCCTGGCCGACCTTGGCGTCACAGGGAACGATTTCCAGGGACAGGCCGTCGAGCTGCAAATGGCCGAAATCATCCGGCTCATGCACGACCCGGCGGGCCCGGGGGAAGGCCTGGGCGTACCGCAAGGTGGCGGCGCGCCAGTCGGCGGCGTGGATCATCACGGCAATGATCGGCGAATCGGGCATGGGGCGACTTCCATGGCGGTCAGGCACAAAGGCCCGCAGTCGGCACCGGGGGCGGGCGCAAGGTTGCCAGAGGCTCTTGTCGCCATTCAAGGGGCGTTCAAGCACACGGGCGGTGCGGAGCAGCAGCGGCGGCAAGCGCCGTTCAGTGCCCTGGCCGCAGCCCGCGCAGCAGCAGTTCAAGCCCCTGCAGGGACGCTTGCAGGCGCTGCTCGCCGGGCTCGGCGGCGGCAATCCACAGCGCCGCGTCCACCAGGCTGCCGTTGATCAGGCGCGCCAGGGCGTGGCTCGGCGCGGGCTCGATCAGCCCGGCGGCGCTCAGGGCCTGCAAACGTTGGCTCAGGGAGTCGATGCAATGCTCCTGCGCCGGCCGCCGTTCCCCCAGCACTGCCCGGGCATCCTGCAGGACGATGCGCTGGATCTCCGTTTCCTGGGCCATTTCCAGGTAGGCCCGGCAGCGCTGGGCAAAGCCGTGCCACGGGTCGTCGGACGCGACGGAGATGGCCTCCAGGCGCTCATCCATTTCACTGTCGATCTGCTCCACCACCGCCGCCAGCAATCCCTGCTTGTCACCAAAATGGTGATACAGCGCGCCCCGGGTCAGCCCGGCTTCGGCGGTCAGGTCGTCCATCGAGGTCCGGGCGTAGCCCAGCCGGGCAAAGGCCTGGCGTGCACTAGCAATCAACTTGGCGCGGGTTTCTTCGATCATCTCGGCGCGGGGACGGCTGCTCATGAAGACGCTTCTCCAACAAATGACGGGTTGACATACGCGGCGTATGTTCCCATGCTTTTTAACATACGAGGCGTATGTGTTTCTACTGCCTGGCTACTTTATGGCAAGTTGCAGCCCCTCCAAGGAGTCGTTTCAATGGCAAACCCCTACCGCGAATTGTTCAAGGCCCCCGGCAGCCGGGCCTTCGTCCTGGCCGGGATGCTGGCGCGCATGCCGATCTCCATGACCGGCATCGGCCTGATCACCATGCTTGCCCAGTTGCACGGCGGCTACGCCCTGGCCGGCTCGGTGGCGGCGACCTTCGCCCTGGCCACGGCGTTTTGCGCGCCCCAGGTTTCGCGGCTGGTGGACCGTTTCGGCCAGGGACGGGTGCTGCCCCTGGCCGCGACCCTGGGGGGCGGTGCATTGCTGGCCCTGTTGCTGTGCACGCGCTTGCAGGCCCCGCACTGGACCCTGTTCATCTGTGCCGCCCTGGCCGGCTGCATGCCCAGCATGTCGGCCATGGTCCGTGCCCGCTGGACCGAGCTGTACCGCGGCCAGCCGCAACTGCAGACCGCCTACGCCCTGGAATCGGTGCTCGACGAAGTCTGCTTCATCATCGGTCCGCCGTTGTCGGTGGGCCTGTGCGTCGGCCTGTTTCCCGAGGCCGGGCCGCTGGGGGCGCTGCTGACGCTGGCCCTGGGGGTGGGGGTGTTCGTCATGCAAAAGAGCACCGAGCCCCCGGTGCATCCCCATGAGCAGGGGGGCGGCGGCTCGATCATCCGCTCCGGGGAGATCCGCCTGCTGATGCTGCTGATGACCGCCATGGGCACCATTGTCGGGGTGGTGGACGTGGTCAGCGTGGCCTTCGCCCAGCAGCAGGGACAGCCGGCGGCGGCGAGCATCGTGCTTTCGGTGTACGCCATCGGTTCGTGCCTGGCAGGCATTGCCTTCGGAGCCCTGAAACTGGCCACGCCCTTGCCCCGGTTGTTCATGTATGGCGGTATCGCCACGGCCCTGGCCACCTTGCCGCTGCTGTGGGCGAGCAACATCTTCGGCCTGTCCCTGGCGGTGTTCGTCGCCGGGCTGTTTTTCTCCCCGACCCTGATCGTCGCCATGGCCCTGGTGGAGCGCATCGTGCCGCCGGCCAAGCTCACCGAGGGCCTGACCTGGCTGGTCACCGGCCTGAGCATCGGCGTGGCCCTGGGGGCCGCCGGCTCCGGTGCGCTGGTGGACCATTTCGGTGCCCGCAGCGGCTTCTGGCTGGCCCTGGCCGGCGGCGCGGTGGTGCTGGGGGCGGCGTTGCAGAGCTATCGACGCCTGCGCTGAGGCCCGTGCCGGACTAATTTCTCCGCCTGCTGCCGCGTTGTTCCTAACAGATGATCTGTCGAGGGATAAACCGTGACTCAGTTGAACCTGCTGTGCCTGCCGTACTCCGGCGCCAGCGCCATGGTCTACAGCCGCTGGCGGCGCAAGCTGCCGAGCTGGCTGCACCTGCAACCGGTGGAGTTGCCCGGACGAGGCAGCCGCTACGCCGAACCCCTGCACACCGACATGCGGGTGCTGGCGATGCAGCTTGCCCGGGAACTCCAGAGCACGTTGCGCGCGCCCTATGCCCTGTTCGGCCACAGCCTGGGGGCCTTGCTGGCCTGCGAACTGGCCCATGCCCTGCGCGCCCTGGGCTGTCCGGAACCGGTGGCGCTGTTCGCTTCCGGGACGGCGGCACCGACCTTGCGCAGCGAATACGACCGAGGGTTTGCCGAGGCCAAGACTGACCCACAGTTGATCGAGCAGCTGCGCACCCTCAATGGCACCAGCGAAGAGGTGCTGGCCAACCAGGAACTGATGAGCCTGACCTTGCCGATCCTGCGGGCCGACTTCCTGCTGTGCGGCCGTTTTCGCCCGCTGCAGCGCCCGTTGCTCAATTGCCCGGTGCATGTGCTGGGGGGCACGACCGACCGCGCCACCCGCGAACAACTGATTGGCTGGAGCCAGGAAACCTGCGGCAGTTTCTCCGTGGACATGCTCGCGGGCGGGCACTTCTTCATCCACGAACAGGAAACCAAGGTGCTGAGCCTGATCAAGGGCCACCTGGAAGTGCATCGCCGCCGCCACCTGCAACCGGTAGCCGCGCTTTCCTAGCGGCTACAGACATGCTCCCCGTAGCCGCTGCCGCAGGCTGCGCACGGCCCGCAGGGACGCAAAAAACCTGAGGGCTCCAAAGGGTCGACTGGCGATCGCCAAGCAAGGCCCTTCGGGCCTTTGCGCAGCTTGGCGGGCTCGGCAGCGGCTATAGGGAATAGGGGGCAGTTGGTGGGCTCAACCCAGGGACATACCCAGGCGCCAGTAACCCATCAGGGTCAGGTTGCGACGCTCCTGGCCGCGCTCGTTGATCAGGTGGCGGCGGATGCTCATCACCGTCGCCGATTCTCCGGCGACCCAGGCGTAGAAGCGGTTGTCCGCCGGCTTGGCGGTTTCCCAGGGACGTTGCTCAAGGTCGCGATCGGCGACCTTGAGCGGCCGACGCCCGGTGCTGGGCGGCGGCAGCTCGGCCAGCTCCCGGGCGGCATGGATCAGCGGTTCGCCATGTTGCGCCCCCAGCACGTCCCGGGGCAGCCAACTGAGCCGGGTCTGCGGATGGCAGCGCAGGTCGATGCAGTCGCTCTCATGGGGCACTTCGATGAACACCTGCACGTCCGGGTAATCCGGGTAATCCTGCAACTCCTCGAGAATCCCGGCGATGGCGGGCAGGGCGGTTTCATCGCCCATCAGCAGCACCTTGCCAATCCCCGACGGCGGCAGCCACTCATAACCGCCGGGGTCGCCGCTGTAGGCCTTGTTCGGCACCACCATCTGCAGACAGTCGCCGGGCCGGGCATGGGTGGCCCAGGCCGAGGCCGGGCCATTGACCCCGTGCAGGACGAAATCCACATCCAGCTCCGCCGGATGCAAGCGCAAGGCGCGGATGGTGTAGGTGCGCATCGGCGGCTGGCGCTCGGCCGGCAACTGGCGCCGGGCCGCCTGCCAGTCGCCTTCCACCGGCAATTGCGCAGGCGTGCCGTCGGCCCCGGGAAACAGCAGCTTGATGCGCTGGTCCGGGGCCAGGGTGCGGGCCTGGGCGATGTCGGCGCCGCCGAACACCAGGCGGGTCATGGAGGGGCTGAGGTCGATGCGTTGCTTGAGCTCGACGTTGATCAGCCGGTAGCCCCGGGGTGACTGGGCGCCGGCGCCTACCAGTTTGCGCAGGCCTTGGGCCAGGGAGCTGGCCAGAGAAGTGGCTGAGGACATGATCGCGACCTTGTTCAGGAGAAGGTCCTGATTTGACGAGCCGCGGCCTGCGCAATTTACCGTGGCGATGCCCCTGCGTCCGCGCTGGGCGGGGTTAATTTTTCTCCTGGGCCATCCGTTTCGTAGGGATAGCCGAGCCATTGCTCGATACCCAACATGTACGGATGAACCCCCGATGAACGCTGAAAAGTCCCTGAAACTCGCACGCCGGTTTATCGAGCTGCCGCTGGAGAAGCGCCGGTTATTCCTCGATAGCCTGCGAGCGGAAAACATCGACTTTTCGTTGTTTCCAATTCCGGCCGAGGTGGCCGTCGAGGACCGTCAGGAACTGTCCTACGCCCAGCGGCGCATGTGGTTTCTCTGGCAGTTGGACCCGCAGAGCGGCGCCTACAACCTGCCGGGGGCGGTGCGCCTGAACGGAGCGCTGGATCGCCAGGCGCTGGAGCAGGCGTTCGCCGCCCTGGTGGCGCGCCACGAAACCCTGCGCACGGTGTTCAAGCGCCATGCCGACGACCGCCTGGAGCAGGCGCCGGCGACGGGCTCGCTGTCGGTGGAGTTTCTCGATCTCGGCGCCATCGACGCCCCCGGCCGCGAGCAGGCGGTGGCGGCCGAGGCCCAGCGCCAGTCGCTGCTGCCGTTCGACCTGGACCGCGGTCCGCTGCTGCGGGTCAAGCTGCTGCAACTCGATGAGCAGGAGCATGTGTTGCTGCTGACCCTGCACCACATCGTCTCCGACGGCTGGTCGATGAACGTGCTGATCGACGAGTTCATCCGCTGCTACGACGCCTTCGAGCGGGGCGAGGCGCCGCAACTGCCGCCGCTGCCGATCCAGTACAGCGACTACGCCCTGTGGCAGCGCCGCTGGCTGGAAGCGGGGGAGCAGGCGCGGCAGTTGGAGTACTGGCAGGCGCAGTTGGGCGACGAGCATCCGGTGCTGGAACTGCCCACCGATCATCCGCGGCCGGCGGTGCCCAGTTACCACGGCACCCGCTATGACTTTGCCGTGGCGCCGGAGCTGGCCGAACAGTTGCGGACCCTGGCCAGGCAGCACAACGTCACCCTGTTCATGCTGTTGCTCGGCGCCTTCAATGTGCTGCTGCACCGCTACACCGGCCAGGGCGATATCCGCGTCGGCGTGCCCATCGCCAACCGCAATCGCGCCGAAGTCGAAGGGCTGATCGGTTTCTTCGTCAACACTCAAGTACTGCGCACCCGGCTCACCGGCCAGACCCGGGTCGGCGAGCTGCTGCAGGCGGTCAAGGATGCAGCGCTGGGGGCCCAGGCCCACCAGGACCTGCCGTTCGAGCAACTGGTCGAGGCGCTCAAGCTGGAGCGCAACCTGAGCCACACGCCGCTGTTCCAGGTGATGTACAACCACCAGCCGCAAGTGGCGGATATCAGCACGGTGCAGACCGCGTCCGGCCTGGAGCTGGGCCTGGTGCAGTGGCAGAGCCGCACCACCCAGTTCGACCTGACCCTGGACACCTACGAGAAGTCCGGCACGCTGCACGCCGCCCTGACCTACGCCGACGATCTGTTCGAGGCCGCCACCATTGCCCGCATGGCGCGCCACTGGCTCGGCCTGCTGCAGGCCATGCTGGGGGATGCCGAGCAGCGCATAGGCGAGTTGCCGCTGCTCGATGCCCGTGAGCAGCAGACCCTGGTGCACGACTGGAACGCCACGGCGCAGGCTTACCCCACCGGGTTGAGCATGCCGCAACTGATCGAAGCTCAGGCCCGGCGTACCCCCGACGCCTGCGCCTTGGTGTTCGGCGAGCAGCAACTGAGCTACGCCGAACTGGATGCCCGAGCCAACCGCCTGGCCCGCTTGCTGCGTGAGCAGGGTGTGGCGGCGGATGTGCTGGTGGGCATCTGCATCGAACGCTCCATCGAAATGGTCGTGGGCCTGCTGGCGATCCACAAGGCCGGTGGCGCTTACGTGCCCCTGGACCCGGAATACCCCCGGGACCGCTTGGCCTACATGATCGAGGACAGCGGCATCCGCCTCTTGCTGAGCCAGCGTTCGCTGCTGCCGCTGCTGGATTTCCAAGCCGATGCGCAGGCGCTCAAGGTCATCGTCCTGGACCAGGATCAGGACGCGCTGCTGGCTTATGACAGCGGCCCGCTGGAGACGCTGGTCGACCCGCTGAACCTGGCCTATGTGATCTACACCTCGGGTTCCACCGGCAAGCCCAAGGGCGCAGGCAACAGCCACGCGGCGCTGGTCAACCGCCTGTACTGGATGCAGCAGGCCTACGGCCTGGACGCCAGTGATGCGGTGCTGCAGAAAACCCCGTTCAGCTTCGACGTCTCGGTCTGGGAGTTTTTCTGGCCGCTGATGACCGGCGCGCGGCTGGTGGTGGCGGCCCCGGGCGCCCACCGGGAACCGGCGCAACTGATCCGCATCATTACCGAACAGCGGATCAGCACCCTGCACTTTGTGCCGTCGATGCTCCAGGCCTTTATCCATGACAGTGGGGTATCGGCCTGCAGCAGCCTCACGCGCATTGTCTGCAGTGGCGAGGCCCTGCCCCTGGAAGCCCAGCAGCAGGTCTTTGCCCGACTGCCCGGTGCGGCCCTGTACAACCTGTACGGCCCGACCGAAGCCGCAATCGATGTCACCCACTGGACCTGTGTCGACGAAGGCGCGAGCAGCGTGCCGATCGGCCGGCCGATCGCCAACCTGCGCACCCATGTGCTGGATGCTCAGTTGCAACCGGTGCCGGCCGGCGTCGCCGGCGAACTCTACCTGGGCGGCAGCGGCCTGGCGCGCAGCTACCACCGGCGCCCGGCCCTGACCGCCGAGCGCTTTGTCCCTTGCCCGTTCCACCAGGGGGCGCGGCTGTATCGCACCGGCGACCGGGTGCGCCAGCGCGCCGATGGGGTGATCGAGTACCTGGGGCGCCTGGATCATCAGGTCAAGTTGCGCGGCCTGCGCATCGAATTGGGGGAGATCGAGGCTCGGCTGCTGGAGCATCCGCAGGTCCGTGAGGTCACGGTACTGGTGGTGGATGGCCGGCAGTTGGTGGCCTACCTGGTGTTGCAGGAATCCACCGAGGACTGGCAAGAAGCGCTGGTGATTCATCTGGGGCGCAGCTTGCCGGACTACATGGTGCCGGCGCAGTGGATTGCCATGGAGCACATGCCTCTGACCCCCAACGGCAAGCTCGATCGCAAGGCTCTGTTGAATCAGGCCGGCGACGTGCAGCAAGCCCCTTACAGCGCGCCGCGCGAGGGCGCCGAGCAGACCCTGGCGCAGATCTGGAGCGCCGTGCTGGGCGTGGCGCAGGTTGGCCTCGACGACAACTTCTTCGCCCTGGGCGGCGACTCGATCATCTCGATCCAGGTGGTCAGCCGTGCCCGTCAGGCCGGGCTGCTGCTCAGCCCGCGGGACTTGTTCCAGTACCAGACCCTGCGCAGCCTGGCCCAGGCCGCCAAGCCCGTGGCCAGCGTGCAAGTGGCGGACGGCCCGGCCAGCGGCGCCGTGGCGCTGACCCCGGTACAGCATTGGTTCATGGAACAGCCGGTGCCCGCGCGGCATCACTGGAACCAGTCGCTGCTGTTGCAGGCCCGCCAGCCTCTGGACGCCGATCGGCTGAACCAGGCTTTGACGCGTTTGCTGGCGCACCACGACGCCCTGCGTCTGCGCGTGCGGCAGGGCGCCGACGGTTGGCAGCAGGCCTATGCCGAACAAACGGGCGAGCTGCTGTGGCAGCGCACGGCCGCCAGCGTCGAGCAATTGACCGAATTCTGCGACGCCGCTCAGCGCAGCCTGGACCTGGAGCACGGCCCGTTGTTGCGCGCGCTGCTGGTCCAGCTTGCCGACGGCAGCCAGCGGTTGTTGCTGGTGATTCATCACTGGGTGGTGGACGGGGTGTCCTGGCGGGTCTTGCTGGAAGACCTGCAACAGCTCTATACCCAGCCGCAGCAGGCCCTGGCGCCGCGTACCAGTGCCTATCAGGCCTGGTCCGAGCATTTGCAGCAGGCCGCGACCCTGCGCAGCGGCGAACTGGACTACTGGCAGGCGCAGATTCCGGACCAGGTCGCTGACCTGCCGGTGGATCACCCGGGCGCGGCCCTGGAAAACCGCCATGAGCAGAAAATCACCCTGACCCTGGATGCCCAGCGCACCGCCCAATTGCTGCAACAGGCCCCCGCGGCTTATCGCACGCAGATCAACGACCTGTTGCTCACCGCCCTGGCCCGCACCCTGAGCCGCTGGACCGGCGCCGAGGGCGCCCTGGTGCAACTGGAAGGCCACGGCCGCGAGGCCCTGGGCAGCGACCTGGACCTGAGCCGCAGTGTCGGCTGGTTCACCAGCCTGTTCCCGCTGTACCTGCGCGGCGCCGGCGAGCCCGGCGCCGCGCTCAAGGCGATCAAGGAACAACTGCGCGGCGTGCCGGACAAGGGCCTGGGCTACGGCCTGCTGCGCTACCTGGGCGACGACGCCAGCCGTCAGGCCATGGCCCGGCTGGCGCAGCCACGGGTCACCTTCAATTACCTGGGGCAGTTCGATCGCCAGTTCGATGCCGAGGCGCTGCTGGTGCCGGCCACCGAGAAGGCCGGGCAGGCCCAGGACCCGCGCGCGCCGCTGGCCAACTGGCTGGTGATCGAAGGGCAGGTCTACGGCGGCGAACTGAGCCTGAGCTGGGCCTTCAGCCGCGAGATGTTCGAGCCCGCCACCATCCAGCGCCTGGTGGACGATTACCAGGAGCAGTTGCTGCTGCTGATCGAGCATTGCCTGGACCCGCAGCAGGGCGGCCTGACCCCGGCCGATGTCACCCTGGCCCGCCTGAGCCAGGCGCAACTGGACGACCTGGCGCTGCCGGCCCGCGAGGTGCAGGACCTCTACCCACTGTCGCCGATGCAGCAGGGCATGCTCTTCCACAGCCTGTATCAACAGGGCCAGGGCGACGTCTATGTCAGCCAGTTGCGCGCCGATGTGCAGGGCCTGGACGTGGCGCAGTTCCAGCGCGCCTGGGAACAGGTACTGGCCCGGCACGACATGCTGCGCACCGGTTTTGTCTGGCAGGACGACCAGGGGCAGGCCCTGCAAGTGGTCTATCGCCAGGTCGGCCTGCCGTTCATCGAGCACGACTGGCGCGGGCGCGAGGATCTGCAAGCCGCGCTGGATGCCCTGGCCGTGGAGCAGCATCGGCAGGGCTTCGAGCTGGCTCGTCCGCCGTTGCTGCGGGTGGTGCTGGTGCGCACCGCCGAGGACGGCTGGCACCTGCTGTACACCAGCCACCACATCCTGATGGACGGCTGGAGCAACGCCCTGGTGCTCAACGAGGTGTTGCAGGCCTGCAAGGGCCAGCCATTACCGCCGGTGGGCGCGGGATTCTCCCAGCACATTGCCTGGCTGCAACGGCAAGACCCGGCCGTGGGTGAAGCCTTCTGGCGCCAGCGCCTGGCGCAGCTGGACGAACCCTGCCATCTGGCTCGCAGCGTGGCCAAGGCCGCACTGCCGGCGCTGGACGAGTACGGCGAGCTGCTCCACGTGCTCGACGAGGTGCAGACCGCGCGCCTGAACCGTTTTGCCCGGGCCCATCAGGTGACCCTCAATACCCTGGTGCAATCGGCCTGGCTGCTGTTGCTGCAACGCTACACCGGGCAGTCCAGCGTCGCCTGCGGGGTCACGGTCTCCGGGCGTCCGGCGGAGCTGGCGGATGTCGAGCAACAGGTCGGCCTGTTCATCAACACTCTGCCGTTGATCGCCACGGTTGACCCGGCGCAGAGCGTCAGTGACTGGGTGCGTGGGGTGCAGGCGCTGAACCTGGAACTGCGCGAGCACGAACACACCCCGCTGTTCGATATCCAGCGCTGGGCCGGTTCTGCCGGTGAAGCCCTGTTCGACACCCTGGTGGTGTTCGAGAACTTCCCGGTGGCCAAGAGCCTGGAGCAGGCCGGCGACGCGGGCCTGCGCTTCAGCGCCGTGAAGAGCCAGGAACGCACCAACTACCCGCTGACCCTCACCGTGCACGGCGGTCAACGCCTGAGCCTGCACCTGGAGTACCTCCAGGCACACTTCGGCGCGGATGCGCTGCAGCGCCTGGGGGCTTATCTGCAGGCGCTGCTGCTGCGCTTCATCGACGCCCCGGAGCAGGCCGTCGGCGCGCTGCCATTGCTGCTGCCAGAGGAACAGCAACGCCTGCTGCATGACTGGAACCCGCCCCATGCCGCGCAACCGGCCCAGGCCTGCGTGCTGCAACGCTTCGAACAGCAAGCGCTGTTGCAGCCGCAAAACATTGCCCTGGTCCTCGATCGACAGCGCCTGAGCTACGCCGAGCTCAACCTGCGGGCCAACCGCCTGGCCCATCGCCTGATCGAGCTGGGCGTTGGCGCCGACACCCTGGTGGGGGTCGCGGTGGACCGCTCCCTGGAAATGATCGTGGGCCTGCTGGCGGTGCTCAAGGCCGGCGGTGCCTATGTGCCGCTGGACCCGCAATACCCTCGCGAGCGCCTGCAATGCATGATCGAGGACAGCGGGCTGCACCTGCTGCTGACCCAGCAGGCACTGTTGGCGCAGTTGCCGATCAGCGACGAGCTGGCGTGGGTCTGCCTGGAGTCCGATCCGCAGTGGCTGGCCGACTACAGCGTGCAGAACCCGGCCGCCCGCGCGCAGCCGGGCAACCTGGCGTATGTGATGTTCACCTCCGGTTCCACCGGCCGCCCCAAGGGCGTGGGTATCGACCGCGCTTCCCTGGCGCGGCATGTGGAAGTGTTCGGCGAACTGTTTGCACTCAAGGCCGATGACCGGGTGCTGCAGTTCGGCACCTTCAACTTCGACGGTTTCGTCGAGCAGCTGTACCCGGCCCTGTGCTGTGGTGCCGGGGTGGTGGTCCGTGGTGGCGAGCTGTGGGACAGCGACACCTTCTACCAGCAGTTGATCGAGCAGGAGATCTCGGTGGTCGACCTGACCACCGCCTACTGGTACTTGCTGGTGCGCGATTTCGCCGACCGTGGCCCGCGCGACTATGGCCGTTTGCGCCAGCTGCACATCGGCGGCGAAGCCATGCCGCCCGAGGGCCTCAATGCCTGGCGCGCGGCGGGCCTGGCGCATGTGCGCCTGCTCAATACCTACGGCCCCACCGAAGCCACCGTCACCGCCACCGCTCTGGATTGCGCCGGCTACGTCGACGGCCGAGAGGCGCTGCCGCCGGTGATGCCGATCGGTCGGGTGCTGGATGGCCGCGCCATCTACCTGCTGGATGCGCACCTCAACCCGGTGCCGGTGGGCGTGGCCGGCGAGCTGGTGATTGCCGGGCCGTTGCTTGCCCGTGGCTACTTCAAGCGTCCCGAGCTGACCGCCGAACGCTTCATTCCCGACCCTTTTGCCGTGGATGGCCCGGGGCGCCTGTATCGCACCGGCGACCTGGCGCGCTATCGCGCCGACGGGGTGATCGAGTACATCGGGCGTATCGACCATCAGGTCAAGGTCCGCGGGTTCCGTATCGAACTGGGGGAAATCGAAGCGCGCCTGCTGGCCCAGGCCAGCGTCCGCGAAGCCCTGGTGCTCGCCGCCGACAATCAGTTGCTCAGCTACCTGGTGCCCAGTCAGCCGCTGGCCGAGGCCGCGCAGGGAGCGTTGCGCGAGCAGCTCAAGGCGACCCTGCGCGCCGAGCTGCCGGACTACATGGTGCCGACGCATATGCTGTTCCTCGATCACCTGCCCCTGAGCCCCAACGGCAAGCTCGACCGCGCGGCGCTGCCCAAGCCCGATGCCAGCCAGCCCCTGGCCGATTGGATCGCCCCGGTGAGCGAAGTGGAGCAACAAGTGGCGGCCATCTGGGCCCAGGTCCTGGGCGCCGAACGGGTCGGCCTCAACGACCACTTCTTTGAAATGGGCGGCCACTCGTTGCTGGCCACGCAGATGGTGTCCCGGGTGCGCCATGGCCTGGGGGTCGAGGTCGGCCTCAGGACCCTGTTCGAACAGCCGCTGCTGGGGGATTTCGTTCGCGCCCTGGGCGCCGTCGGCGCCTCGGCGCCGGCCATGCTGGCGCTGGAGCGTGATGAGCCGTTGCGGCTGTCCTATGCCCAGGAGCGCCAGTGGTTCCTCTGGCAACTGGACCCTGCCAGTGCCGCCTACCACGTGCCCAGTGCCCTGCGCCTGAAAGGCCGCCTGGACCTGGCGGCCTTGCAGCGCAGTTTCGACACCCTGGTGGCGCGTCATGAAAGCCTGCGCACCCATGTGCGCCAGGACGCCGAGCACACGTTGCAGGTGATCGAGCCGCATGCCCGCCTTGAACTGGCCCTGGCCGACGCCGATGAGGCCGGCCTGCAGGCGCAGGTGGAAGCCCTGATCGCCCAGCCCTTCGACCTGCGCCAGGGCCCGCTGATGCGCGTTAGCCTGTTGCGCCTGGCCGAGGACGAGCATGTGCTGGTGCTGGTGCAGCACCACATCGTGTCCGATGGCTGGTCGATGCAGGTGATGGTGGATGAGCTGGTGCAGTTGTACGCCGCCTACAGCCAGGGCCAGGACCTGCAACTGCCGGCGCTGCCGGTTCAATATGCCGACTACGCGGTCTGGCAGCGTCACTGGATGGAAGCCGGGGAGAAGGCCCGGCAACTGGATTACTGGCGCACCCTGCTGGGGGGCGAGCAGCCGGTGCTGGAACTGCCGTTCGACCATCAGCGCCCGGCCGTGCCGAGCCATCGCGGCGCGCGTCTGCAGGTGCCGCTGGCGGCAACCCTGGTGGCCGATCTCAAGGCCATGGCCCAGGCCCAGGGCGTGACCCAGTTCATGCTGTTGCTGGCGTCCTACCAGACCTTGCTGCATCGCTACAGTGGCCAGCAGGACATCCGTGTCGGCGTACCGATCGCCAACCGCAACCGCATGGAAACCGAGCGCCTTATCGGTTTCTTCGTCAACACCCAGGTGCTCAAGGCCGATATCGATGAGCAACTGACGGTCAGTCAGCTGCTGCAACAGGTCAAGCAACGGGCCCTGGAAGCCCAGGCCCACCAGGACCTGCCGTTCGAGCAGTTGGTCGAGGCCCTGCAACCGGAGCGCAGCCTGAGCCTGAGCCCGTTGTTCCAGGTGCTGTTCAACCACCACATCAGCCTGGCGGGCAGTCATTTGCAGCGCCTGCCGCACCTGGACATGAGCCCGGTGAGCTGGGACGAAGGCGTGGCGCAGTTCGACCTGATTCTGGATATCGAAGAGTCCCAGGAGCAGGTACGGGCCTCGCTGAGCTACGCCAGCGACCTGTTCGAGGCCGCGACCATCCAGCGCATGGCCCGGCATTGGCAGAACCTGCTGCAGGCCATGGTGGCCGATCCGCAGCAGAACATCGCCCAGCTGAAGTTGCTGGATGCTGACGAACAGCAGCAGATTCTCGCGCTCTGGGACCGCACGGACTCTGGCTTCCCGGCCACGCGCCTGGTGCATGAACTGGTGGCCGACCGCGCCCGGGAAACCCCCGAGGCGGTGGCGGTGATCTTCGATACCCAGCAACTGACCTACGGCGAGCTCGATCGCAGCGCCAACCGCCTGGCCCGGGCGCTGATCGCCCGTGGCGTGGGCCCGGAAGTGCGGGTGGCGATTGCCATGCCGCGCAGCGCCGAGATCATGGTGGCGTTCCTCGCGGTGCTGAAAGCCGGCGGCGTGTACGTGCCGCTGGACGTGGAATACCCCGAGGATCGCCTGCTGTACATGCTGCAGGACAGCCGCGCCAAGCTGCTGCTGACCCATTCGGCGGTGGCCCATAAGCTGCCGATTCCGGATGGCCTGGACGGCTTGTCGGTCGACCGTCGTGAAACCTGGGCCGACCACAGCGATACCGCCCCCGAAGTGGCCCTGGATGGCGACAACCTGGCCTACGTGATCTACACCTCGGGCTCAACCGGCATGCCCAAGGGCGTGGCGGTGTCCCACGGGCCGCTGGTGGCACACATCATCGCCACCGGCGAGCGTTATGAAATGACCCCGGCGGACTGCGAACTGCACTTCATGTCGTTCGCCTTCGACGGCTCCCACGAAGGCTGGATGCACCCGTTGATCAACGGTGCCCGGGTGCTGATCCGCGACGACAGCCTGTGGCTGCCGGAATACACCTACGCGCAAATGCACCGCCATGGCGTCACCGTCGGCGTGTTCCCGCCGGTGTACCTGCAACAGCTGGCCGAACACGCCGAGCGCGATGGCAACCCGCCGGCAGTGCGGGTCTACTGCTTCGGCGGCGACGCGGTGGCGCAGTCCAGCTACGACCTGGCCTGGCGCGCGCTGCGCCCGACCTACCTGTTCAACGGCTACGGCCCGACGGAAACCGTGGTCACGCCGTTGCTGTGGAAGGCGCACAAGGGCACTGCCTGTGGTGCTGCCTACATGCCGATCGGCACCTTGCTGGGCAACCGCAGCGGCTACGTGCTGGACGCGCACCTGAACCTGCAACCGATCGGTGTGGCCGGTGAGTTGTACCTGGGCGGCGAGGGCGTGGCCCGCGGCTACCTGGAGCGCCCGGCACTGACTGCCGAACGCTTCGTGCCCGACCCGTTCGGCGCGCCGGGCAGCCGGGTGTACCGCAGTGGCGACCTGACCCGGGGCCGCGCCGATGGCGTGGTGGACTACCTGGGCCGGGTCGATCATCAGGTGAAGATCCGCGGCTTCCGTATCGAGCTGGGCGAGATCGAAGCGCGCCTGCGCGAGCAGCAAACGGTGCGCGAAGCGGTGGTGGTGGCCCAGGACGGGCCGACCGGCAAGCAACTGGTGGGTTATGTGGTGGCCGTGGACCCGGCAGTGGCCGCCGATCCGGCTGCCCAGGCCAGTGCCCGCGAGGCCTTGCGCCGGGCCCTGAAGACTCGCCTGCCGGACTACATGGTGCCCAGCCACCTGATGTTCCTGGCGCAGATGCCGCTGACGCCGAACGGCAAGCTCGATCGCAAGGGCCTGCCGCAGCCGGATGCGAGCCAGTTGCAGCAAGCCTACGAGGCGCCGCACAGCGAGCTGGAGCAACAGCTCGCGGCCATCTGGGCCGAGGTCCTGCGCCTGCCCCGAGTCGGGCTGAACGACAACTTCTTTGAAGTCGGCGGTCACTCCCTGCTGGCGATCCAGATCACCTCCCGGGTCCAGGCCGAACTGGGCCTGGAGGTGCCGCTGGCGCAACTGTTCCAGACCGAATCGCTGCGCGCCTATGCCGAAGCGGCGGCGGGTTGCCGGGTGGGCAGCGCGGCCGATTTTGATGATCTTCGTGAATTCTTAAGCGAACTAGAGGCGATTTGAACCATGCTTTCCAACCCTAATCTCGATCTGGTATCGCGCTTTCTTCGCCTGCCTCTGGAACAGCGCCAGCAGTTTTACCAGCGTCTGCAAAGCCGTGGCATGAGCTTCGCTCAACTGCCCATCGCCTCGATTCGTGAAGAGGGGCAGAGCCTGCCTCTGTCCTATGCCCAGGAACGCCAGTGGTTTCTCTGGCAGCTGGACCCCGAGAGTTCGGCCTATCACGTGCCCGGGGCCCTGCGTCTGAGCGGGCGCCTGGACAAGATGGCCCTGCGGCGCAGCTTCCAGACCCTGGTGGCGCGCCACGAAAGCCTGCGCACTCGCCTGCATCGCCAGGGCGAGCAGCTGATGCAGGAGGTGCTGGCCGAAGGGCTGATCGAGATCGCCGAAGCGCAGGTCGACGAGGCGCAGCTCAAGGCACAGGTGGAAGCCGAAGTCGAACGCCCCTTCGATCTGCAACAGGGGCCGTTGCTGCGGGTCAGCCTGCTGTGCCTGGGCCCAGAGGAGCATGTGCTGGTGCTGGTGCAGCACCACATCGTGTCCGATGGCTGGTCGATGCAGGTGATGGTCCAGGAGCTGATGCAGCTGTACGCCGCCTACAGCCAGGGCCAGGACCTGCAACTGCCGGCGCTGCCGATCCAGTATGCGGACTACGCCCTCTGGCAGCGGCGCTGGATGGAGGCGGGGGAGAAGGAGCGCCAACTGGCTTACTGGTGTGCGCTGCTCAGCGGCGAGCAGCCGGTGCTGGAACTGCCGTTCGATCAGCCGCGCCCGGCCCGGCAGAACTACCGCGGCGCGCGCCTCGACGTCGCCCTCGAACCGGCCCTGGTGGCGGGCCTCAAAGGCATGGCCCAGCGTGAGGGGGCGACCCTGTTCATGGTGCTGCTGGCCTCGTTCCAGGCATTGCTGTACCGCTACAGCGGCCAGTCGGACATCCGCATCGGCGTGCCGATCGCCAACCGCAACCGGGTCGAGACCGAGCACCTGATCGGTTTTTTCGTCAACACCCAGGTGATGAAGGCCGACCTCGACGGGCAGATGACCTTTGCCCAGTTGCTGGCGCAGGCCAAGCGTCGTTCGCTGGAAGCCCAGGCCCACCAGGACCTGCCGTTCGAGCAATTGGTCGAGGCCCTGCAACCGGAGCGCAGCCTGAGCCACAACCCGCTGTTCCAGGTGATGTTCAACCACCAGGCGGGCGGCGCCCAGGCCAGCGAAGGCGCGCAGCAACTGCCGGGCCTGCGGGTCGGCAACCTGGAATGGGACAGCCAGAGCGCCCAGTTCGACCTGAGCCTGGATACCCAGGAAGCCGGGGAAGGCATCTGGGCTTCCCTGACCTACGCCACCGACCTGTTCTGCGCCGCGACCGTCGAACGCATGAGCCAGCACTGGTTGAACCTGCTGCGCGCGGCCGTGGCCGATAGCGCCCTGCGCCTGCAGGACCTGAAGCTGCTGGACGCCGAGCAGCGCCAGCAGATGATCGGGCAATGGAACGCCACCGAGCGCGACTACCCGCTGGCGTGCACCGTGCAGCAGTTGATCGAAGAGCAGGTGGCGCGCCGCCCCGAGGCGCCGGCCCTGGTCTTTGCCGAGCAGAGCCTGAGCTACGCCGAGCTCAACCGTCGCGCCAACCGCCTGGCCCATCGCCTGATCGCGGCCGGTGTCGGTCCGGATGTGCTGGTGGGTCTGGCGCTGGAGCGTTCGATCGAAATGGTCGTGGGCCTGCTGGCGGTACTCAAGGCCGGCGGCGCCTATGTGCCCCTGGACCCGGAATACCCCCGCGAGCGCCTGGCCTACATGCTTGAAGACAGCGCGGTGAAACTGCTGCTGACCCAGGCCCATCTGCTGGAGCAACTGCCGATCCCGCAGAGCCTGCACAGCCTGGTCCTGGACCAGGACGACGCCGGGCTCGACGGCTACGGCGAACACAACCCGGACATTGTTCTGGACGGCGAAAACCTCGCCTATGTGATCTACACCTCCGGTTCCACCGGGCAGCCCAAGGGCGCCGGCAACCGCCATTCGGCGCTGACCAACCGGCTGTGCTGGATGCAGGAGGCCTATCAGCTGGATGCCAGCGACAGCGTGCTGCAAAAGACCCCGTTCAGCTTCGACGTGTCGGTGTGGGAGTTCTTCTGGCCGCTGATGACCGGTGCCCGGCTGGTGGTGGCCGCGCCTGGCGAGCATCGTGACCCGGCGCGCCTGGTGAGCCTGATCAACCGGCAGCAGATCAGCACCCTGCACTTTGTCCCATCGATGCTGCAGGTGTTCCTGCAGGACCCGGGCGCGGCCTCCTGCCAGAGCCTGCGGCGCATCGTCTGCAGCGGCGAAGCGTTGCCGGTGGACGCCCAGCAGCAGGTGTTCGCCAAGCTGCCGCGCGCCGCGCTGTACAACCTGTACGGCCCCACCGAAGCGGCGATCGACGTGACCCATTGGACCTGCGTCGAGGAAGGCCGGGACGGGGTGCCGATCGGCTGCCCGATCGCCAACCTGGGCTGCTACATCCTCGACAGTAACTTCGAGCCGGTGCCGGTGGGTGTGCTCGGCGAGTTGTACCTGGGTGGGGAGGGCCTGGCCCGGGGTTACCACCGCCGTGGGGCGCTGACCGCCGAGCGTTTCGTGGCCCATCCCTTCGTGGCCGGGCAGCGCCTGTACCGCACCGGCGACCTGGCGCGTTACCGCGCCGATGGGGTGATCGAATACGCCGGGCGCATCGACCACCAGGTGAAGCTGCGGGGCCTGCGCATCGAACTGGGCGAGATCGAGGCCCGCCTGCTGGAGCACGACTGGGTGCGCGAGGCGGCGGTGCTGGCGCTGGAAGGCAAGACCCTGGTGGGTTACCTGGTGCTGCAAGGGCAGGGCGAGGATTGGCGCGAGGTGCTGGCCGCGCACCTGGCCAGCCACTTGCCGGAGTACATGGTGCCGGCGCAGTGGGTGCTGTTGCAGCAGATGCCCCTGAGCCCCAACGGCAAGCTGGAGCGCAAGGCCCTGCCACGCCCGGATGCCAGCCAGGCCAGGGCGCAGTGGGTGGCACCGGTGAGTGCCATCGAGCAACAGGTGGCGGCGATCTGGGCCGATATCCTCGGGGTCGAGCGGGTTGGCCTGACGGATCACTTCTTTGAGCTGGGCGGCCATTCGCTGCTGGCCATGCAGGTGATGTCGCGCCTGCGCCAGGGCCTGGCGCTGGAAGTGCCGCTGCGCACGCTTTTCGAACAACCGCGCCTGGGCGGCTTTGTCGCCGCGGCGCAGGCCCTGGGGGACAGTGCCGGGCCGCAGGTGCCACCGATGGTCGCCGTGCCCCGGGATCAGCCCCTGGCCCTGTCCTACGCCCAGGAGCGGCAATGGTTTCTCTGGCAGCTGGAGCCCGCGAGCACGGCCTACCACGTGCCCGCTGCCCTGCGCCTGAAAGGCCGCCTGGACCTGGCGGCCTTGCAGCGCAGTTTCGACACCCTGGTGGCGCGTCATGAAAGCCTGCGCACCCATGTGCGCCAGGATGCCGAGCGCGCGGTGCAGGTGATCCAGGCACCGCAGCCGTTGCAGATCCTGCACGGCGAGATTGCCGAAGAGCGGCTCAAGGCCGAGATCGAGGCCGAGATTGGCCGGCCCTTCAACTTGGAGCAGGGACCGTTGCTGCGGGTCAAGCTGCTGCGTTTGGCCGAGGACGAGCACGTACTGGTGCTGGTGCAGCACCACATCGTGTCCGATGGCTGGTCGATGCAGGTGATGGTGGATGAGCTGGTGCAGTTGTACGCCGCCTACAGCCAGGGCCAGGACCTGCAACTGCCGGCGCTGCCTGTTCAATATGCCGACTACGCGGTCTGGCAGCGGCAGTGGATGGAGGCCGGAGAAAAACAGCGCCAGCTCGATTACTGGGTCCAGCTGCTGGGCGGTGAACAACCGGTGCTGCAACTGCCTTTGGATCATCCGCGGCCGGCGGCGCAAAGCCACCGTGGCGCGCGCCTGAATCTGCGCTTGCAGACTGCCCTGGCCGAGGACCTCAAGGCGCTGGCCCAGGCCCAGGGGGTAACCCTGTTCATGCTCCTGCTGGCCTCGTTCCAGACCCTGTTGCACCGTTACAGCGGCCAGCAGGATGTGCGCGTCGGGGTGCCAGTGGCCAACCGCAACCGCATGGAAACCGAGCGTCTCATCGGTTTCTTCGTCAACACCCAGGTGTTCAAGGCCGATATCGACGGGCAGATGAGCGTGGCCCAGGTGCTGGCCCAGGTGAAGCAGCGAGCCCTGGAGGCCCAGGCCCACCAGGACCTGCCGTTCGAGCAGTTGGTCGAAGCCCTGCAACCGGAGCGCAGCCTGAGCCTCAACCCGCTGTTCCAGGTGATGTTCAACCTCCAGACCGATCGCCGGCGCCTGCAGGCCGGGCAACAGCTCAGCGACCTGCGGGTGGAAGGCCTGGAGTGGGACAGCCACACCGTGCACTTCGATCTGGACCTGGACATCCATGAATCGGCCAATGGCCTGTGGGCTTCACTGGGGTATGCCAGCGACCTGTTCGAGGCCGCGACCATCCAGCGCATGGCCCGGCATTGGCAGAACCTGTTGCAGGCCATGGTGGCCGACCCGCAGCAGAGCATCGCCCAGCTGAAGTTGCTGGATGCCGATGAACAGCAGCAGACTCTCGCGCTCTGGGACCGCACGGACTCCGGCTTCCCGGCCACGCGCCTGGTGCATGAGCTGGTGGCCGACCGCGCCCGGGAAACCCCCGAGGCGGTGGCGGTGATCTTCGATACCCAGCAACTGACCTACGGCGAGCTCGATCGCAGCGCCAACCGCCTGGCCCGGGCGCTGATCGCCCGTGGCGTGGGCCCGGAAGTGCGGGTGGCGATTGCCATGCCGCGCAGCGCCGAGATCATGGTGGCGTTCCTTGCGGTGCTGAAAGCCGGCGGCGTGTACGTGCCGCTGGACGTGGAATACCCCGAGGATCGCCTGCTGTACATGCTGCAGGACAGCCGCGCCAAGCTGCTGCTGACCCACAGCGCCGTGGCGCACAAGCTGCCGATTCCGGATGGCCTGGACAGTCTGGTCGTGGATCGCAAAGAGGATTGGGCCGACCACAGCGATACCGCCCCCGAAGTGGCCCTGGATGGCGACAACCTGGCCTACGTGATCTACACCTCGGGCTCCACCGGCATGCCCAAGGGCGTGGCGGTGTCCCACGGGCCGCTGGTGGCACACATCATCGCCACCGGCGAGCGTTATGAAATGACTCCGGCGGACTGCGAACTGCACTTCATGTCGTTCGCCTTCGACGGCTCCCACGAAGGCTGGATGCACCCGTTGATCAACGGTGCCCGGGTGCTGATCCGCGACGACAGCCTGTGGCTGCCGGAATACACCTACGCGCAAATGCACCGCCATGGCGTCACCGTCGGCGTGTTCCCGCCGGTGTACCTGCAACAGCTGGCCGAACACGCCGAGCGTGACGGCAACCCGCCGGCGGTGCGGGTCTACTGCTTCGGCGGTGACGCGGTGGCGCAGTCCAGCTACGACCTGGCCTGGCGCGCGCTGCGCCCGACCTACCTGTTCAACGGCTACGGCCCGACGGAAACCGTGGTCACGCCGTTGCTGTGGAAGGCCCGCAAGGGTGACCCGTGCGGCGCGGTGTATGCGCCGATCGGCACCTTGCTGGGCAACCGCAGCGGCTATGTGCTGGACGCGCACCTGAACCTGCAACCGATCGGTGTGGCCGGTGAGTTGTACCTGGGCGGCGAGGGCGTGGCCCGCGGCTACCTGGAGCGCCCGGCACTGACTGCCGAACGCTTCGTGCCCGACCCGTTCGGCGCGCCGGGCAGCCGGGTGTACCGCAGTGGCGACCTGACCCGGGGCCGCGCCGATGGCGTGGTGGACTACCTGGGCCGGGTCGATCATCAGGTGAAGATCCGCGGCTTCCGTATCGAGCTGGGCGAGATCGAAGCGCGCCTGCGCGAACAGCAAACGGTGCGCGAAGCGGTGGTGGTGGCCCAGGATGGGCCGAGCGGCAAACAGCTGGTGGGTTACCTGGTGCCGCTGGACCCTACGCTGATCGAGGACGCCACGGCCCAGGCCCGTTGCCGTGAAGCCGTGCGCCAGGCATTGCGTGAGCACCTGCCCGATTACATGGTGCCGGTGCACCTGCTGTTCCTGGCGCAGATGCCGCTGACGCCGAACGGCAAGCTCGATCGCAAGGGCCTGCCGCAGGCGGATGCAAGCCTGATGCAGCAAGCCTATGTGGCCCCGCAGAGCGAACTGGAGCAGCGTATCGCGGCCATCTGGGCCGAGGTCCTGCGCGTGCCCCAGGTGGGCCTGAACGACAATTTCTTCGAGCTGGGCGGGGACTCGATCATCTCCATCCAGGCGGTCAGCCGGGCCCGCCAGGCGGGCATCCGCTTCAGCCCCAAGGACCTGTTCCAGCACCAGACCGTGCACAGCCTGGCGGCGGTCGCGCGCCAGGGCGAGCAGGGGCTGGTCATCGATCAGTCGCCATTGAGCGGCGAGCTGCTGTTGCTGCCGATCCAGCAAGCGTTTTTCGAGGACGCCATCGTCGAGCGCCACCACTGGAACCAGTCGGTGGCACTGCGTACCCATGAGCACCTGGACCCGCTGCTGCTGACCCAGGCCCTGCAGGCGTTGATCGTCCACCACGACGCCCTGCGTTCGCAGTATGTGCGGCAAGGGCAGGGCTGGCAGGCCAGCTATCGCCCCGCACAGCAGCACCAGGCCGAAGAGCTGCTGTGGACCCGAACAGTGGCGGACGCCGAGGCCCTGACGGCCCTGGGCGAGCAGGCCCAGCGCAGCCTGGACCTGGAGCGGGGGCCGTTGCTGCGGGCGGTCCTCGCCGAGCTGGGTGACGGCTCCCAGCGCCTGCTGCTGGCGATCCATCACCTGGTGGTGGATGGCGTGTCCTGGCGGATCCTGCTGGAAGACTTGCAGAACGCCTATCGCCAGTTGGCCCAGGGGCGCCCCGTGAGCCTGCCGGCCAAGACCAGTTCGACTCGGGCCTGGGCCCAGCGTTTGCAGAGCCATGCCCAGGGCGACGCCCTGCAACGGGAACTGGCGTGGTGGCAGGAGCAGTTGCAGGGGGCCGAGGCCGATCTGCCGGGGGCCGATCCGGCAGCCAGCCTGAGCAACCGTCACGCCGTGAATGTCACCACGCACCTGGACCAGGCCTATACCCGCCAGCTGTTGCAGGATGCGCCGGCGGCCTATCGCACGCAGATCAACGATCTGCTGCTGACCGCCCTGGCGCGGGTCATGGGGCGCTGGACCGGACAGGCCTCGACCCTGATCCGCCTGGAAGGGCATGGCCGCGAAGACCTGTTCGACGACGTCGACCTGACACGCACCGTGGGCTGGTTCACCAGCCTCTATCCGGTGAAGCTGGTGCCGGCGCCGAGCCTGGCGGACTCGCTCAAGGGCATCAAGGAACAACTGCGGGCGATTCCCGACAAGGGCATCGGCTTTGGCGCCCTGCGTTACCTGGGCAGCGCGCCGATTCGCGAGGCCTTGAGCCAGTTGCCGCGTCCGCGCATCACCTTCAACTACCTCGGACAGTTCGATGGCAGTTTCGACGCGGGGCCGCGCGAGGGGCTGTTTTCGCCCTCTGGCGATGACATGGGGGCCGAGCAGAGCCCTGATGCGGACCTGGGCAACTGGCTGGAAATCAACGGTCAGGTCTATGCCGGCGAATTGAACCTGAACTGGAGTTTCAGCCGGCAGATGTTCGAGCAGGCGACCATCCAGCACCTGGCCGACGACTACGCCCGGGAACTCAAGTTGCTGATCGAGCATTGCTGCCAGCCGCAGAACCACGGCGCGACCCCGGCGGACTTCCCCCTGGCGGGCCTCTGCCAGGAGCAACTGGATGCCTTGCCGCTGGCGCTGGAGCAGGTCGAGGACCTGTACCCGCTGGCACCGATGCAGCAGAGCATGCTCAACCAGTTGCTGCACGCGCCGCGCGCCGGCGACTACATCAACCAGATGCGCATCGACGTTCAGGGCCTGGACCTTGCGCGCTTTTGCGCCGCCTGGCAGGCGGCCATGGACCAGCATGCGATTCTGCGCACCGGCTTCCTCTGGCAGGCTGGCCAGCCGCCGCTGCAAGTGGTCTACAAACAGCGCCCACTGCCGTGGGTGGAGCATGACTGGGAGCATCGCAGCGATCAGGCTCACGCCCTGGAAACCCTGGCCCGGACCACCCGCAGCCAGGGCTTTGCCCTCGATCAGGCCCCGCTGTTGAGCCTGGTGGCGGTGCGTACCGCAGCCGACCGTTACCACCTGATCTACACCAGCCACCATCTGCTGCTGGATGGCTGGAGTGGCTCGCAGCTGTTTGGCGAGGTGCTCCAGCATTACGCCGGCGAGCCCCTGCCGTCGCGCACCACCCGCTATCGCGACTACATTGCCTGGCTGCAGCGTCGCGACCAGGAAGCCAGCCGGGCCTTCTGGACCGAGCACCTGGCGCCACTGCACGCGCCTACGCGCCTGCCCGGCAATGCCGTGGTGCTGCCCGGACAGGCGCGGGAGGCCAATGCCGATCACCGGCTGACCTTCGACCTCAAGCAGACGGCGCAACTCAAGGCCGCCGCGCAGCGCTACAAGGTCACCCTCAATACCCTGGTGCAAAGTGCCTGGCTGCTGCTGTTGCAGCGCCATAGCGGACAGGACAGCGTGGCCTTCGGTGCCACGGTGTCGGGGCGCCCGGTGGAGTTGCCGGGGATCGAGCAGCAGGTCGGGTTGTTCATCAACACCTTGCCGGTGATCGCGGCGCCGCGTGCGGCCCTGGCAATCGGCGATTGGGTGCAGCAGGTCCAGGCGCAGAACGTGCGCCTGCGCGAGCATGAGCAGACCGCGTTATCGGACATCCAGCGCTGGGCCGGGCTGGCCGGCCAGGAACTGTTCGACAGCGTACTGGTGTTCGAGAACTACCCGGTGTCCGAAGCGCTGGAGCAAGGCGCGCCTTCGGGGTTGCAGTTCGTCGACGTGCAGAGCCTGGAGCAGACCCACTACCCGTTGACCGTCATGCTCTGGTCCGCGGACACCCTGCGGCTGGAGTTCAACTACGACCGCAAGGTCTTCAACGCGGCGGACATGCGTCACCTGGCCGGGGACTTCCAGCAGTTGCTGCTGGGCCTGGCGGACAGGACGCTGCACTGCCTGGGTGATCTGCCTGCACCGGAGCGCGTCGAGCCTGAGCCGCTGCAGGTGTAGCACCACGAGCGGCTCCGGCCACCCAGCAGCCCCCGGTCACTGACAGTGAGCGGGGGCTTTTTATTGGCTGGGGATGGCCTTCAAAGCGTTGCGGCCGCTGCGCCCGATCGCAGCCTGCGGCAGCGGCTACACAGAGTGGCTTGCGCACGATGGCATCGCATGGGGTGGTGCTTGAGGTGCGGCCCAGGAGCGGCAGGAGTGAACGCAGGCACGCCGGTGTAGCCGCTGCCGAGCCACGGCGAGGCTGCGCAAAGGCCCGCAGGGCCTTGCTTGAGGATGCCGTGTCGGTAGCAAAGGGATAGAAGGGCGAGGTGAAAACAGACGCGCCGCTGAACAAGAGCCTTGTCCAGCGGCGCGGGAGGAAGCCGGAATCAGAAGTCCCAGCGGGTGGTGACCATGAAGCTGCGGGGTTCGCCGTAGAAGTAGGAGTTGAAGAAACCGGTGTTGGAGTAGTAGGTCTTGTCGAGCACGTTGTTGACGTTGAGCGTGGTCGAGACGTTATCGGTGATCTGGTAACGGGCCATCAGGTCCACCACCGAGTAGGGGTCCTGGCTGACTTTCACGTTGTTGCCGTTGACGCTGAGAACGTTCCACGCCTTGCCTTGCCAGCGCAGCCCGCCACCCAGGGTCAGGCGGTCCAGGTCACCCGTCAGCTTGTAGCTGGTGTACAGGCTGACCAGGTCCTGGGGTTCCCAGGTGGAGACCTTGGTGCCGGTCTGGTCGCGGATCACTTTGTGGGTGTAGCCAGCCTTCAGCTGCCAGCCCGGGGCCAGCTCGCCGGAGACTTCCGCCTCGTAGCCTTTGGTCTTGGCGGTGATCCCCATGGAGGCATAGGCGTTCTCGTGGGAGCCGTTGTAGACGACGTCGTCCACAGCGCGGTTTTCCTGGTGCAGTTCGAAGTAGGCCAGGCTGGAGTTCAGGCGGCCTTCAAAGAACTCGCCCTTGATCCCCAGCTCGTAGCTCTTGCCTTCATCGGGCTCCAGAACCTTGTTGCTGGAGTCGCGATAGTTCTGCGGGTTGAAGATCTCGCTGTAGTTGGCGTAGGCAGAGAAGTGCTCATCGATGTCGTAGATCAGGCCGGCATAAGGCAGGACCTTGCCGGTGTCCTTGAGGTCGGTGGTGCCGGTCAGGCTGTAATAGACCACGCGGCTGCCGAGCAACAGCTTGAGGTCATCCATCAGGCTGAACTGCGCGGTGATATAGCCGGCGTTCTGGCGGGTGATCTCATCGGCCTTGACGCTCAACGGGCCCCAGCTCGAGGGCTTGGCCGCCTTGCCGTCCCAGTTGTAGAAGTCGTAGCTGTTGGTCTGGGAGAGCCGTGGGTTCCAGTAGTCGTAACCCTTCTTGTGGGCACGGGAACTGGCGGCACCGACCACCAGCTGATGCTCGCGCCCGAACAGGCTGAAGGGGCCGGTGGCGTACATGTCGAGGCTGTCGCTCTTGGTCTCGCCATCGAAGCTGTTGATGTTGATGGTGGTCATACCGTCCGCGGTTGGCGGCCGCAGGGTGTTCACGTGGGCGTCATAGCCACTGATCATGTGGCTGTACTGGCCCTTGGCGACCCAGCCGTTGGCGAAGCTGTGTTCCAGGGTGGCGAACACGTTGCGCGTGTACTGCTCCCAGGAAGCCCAGCGGGCGCCACTGTTGAAGGACCGCGGCATGTCCAGGCGATTGCCGGCCTTGTCGAACAGCGGCGCGGCACCGGCCCAGCTGGAACCCTTGGGAATGCTGTCCTGGTAGTCGACGCCGACGCTCAACTGGGTGTCCGGCGACAGGTCGAAGTCGAGAATGCCGTAGTAGACATTGGTCTTGTTCGAGAAGTGGTCCATGTAGGAGTCTTTCTGCTGATACGCCGCCACCGCCCGGCCACGGACGTTGCCGGTTTCGGTCAAGGGACCGCTGACATCGATCTCGGTGCGGTAGTTGTTCCAGGAGCCGAACCCCTGGCTGGCATGGCCCTGGAATTGGCTGGTGGGCTTCTTGCGGATCAGGTTGATGGTGCCGCCGGGGTCGCCGGCGCCGGTCAGCAGGCCGCTGGCGCCCTTGAGCACTTCCACCCGATCGTAGATCGCCATGTCGCTCAGGGTCTGGCCGCTGGCATAGACCGCGTCGCGAATGGTCGGGATGCCATCGATCTGGAAGTTCTGCACCGAGAAGCCGCGCGAGAAGTAGTCGCTGCGCTGGGTGTCGTAGGCATTCACGGTGATGCCCGGGGTGTGGCGCATCACGTCGTTGATCGAGGTGAAGTTGAAGTCGTCCATGGCCTGGCGGGTGGTCACCGAGATCGACTGCGGGGTTTCCCGTGGGCTCAGCACCAGGCGTGTTGCGGTGGCGATGGTGCCCGGGGTGTAGGAGCCCGAGCCTTCGGTGATGGTCCCCAGCTGGTCGGCACTGACGTTGGTCATGCCCAGTTCCAGCGGGCCGCTGGAGGTGGCGGCATTGATGGTCAGCGAGCTGCCGCTGAGGTTGTAGGTGGTGCGGGTGCCGTTGAGCAGGGTCTTGATTGCCTGCTGCGGTTCCAGCTTGCCCTTGACCGCGGTGCTGCGCTGGCTCTGGATATCGCTCGGGTTGTAGAGAACCTGCAGGTTGGCCTGGCGGCCGAACTCTTGCAGGGCGCTGCCTAAAGGTTGCGCAGGAATGTCCAGCTCGATCTCCTGGGCCTGGACATAGCCGGCTACCGGTAGCGCCACGGCAAGGGCCAGGGCACTGGGCAGGAGGTTGATGTTCAGGGCCCGTCGCATGGATAGCGCTTTACTCAGGGGACTGAGACCGAGTAGTGCAGACATGGGTGTTTTCTCTTCTATGTTTTAGTGGGCAGATGGATATTTATTGCGTCTAATTCTCATTACCAATAGTGAGACGTTCATCCTTGAACAAACCGGAAAAAAATTTCAGGCCGGCTGCAGGTCCCTTTCGTGCACGACCTTGCCGGCGCGCAGGCGCACCAGTTGGTCGGCGATGTCGAAGTAACGGTCGTCGTGACTGATGACGATGATGGTCTTGCCCAGGCGCTTCAGGTCCGGCAGCAGCTCGGTGTAGAAGATCCGCCGGAAGACCGGGTCCTGGTCGGCGGCCCATTCGTCGAACACCAGCACCGGGCGTTCTTCCAGCCAGGCATTGACCAGGGCCAGGCGCTTGCGCTGGCCGGTGGACAGGTCGGTGGTGCTGAAGGCGCCGTCCTTGATGCTGACCTTGTGGGCGATTTCCAGGCGGTCGAGGTATTGCGCGGCGCTGTCCAGCGAGCCTTGGCCACCGCCCTGGACCAGATCGTCGAACAGGAAATAGTCGGCGAATACCGTGGTGAACAGTTGGCGGTAGTCGTCCCGAGTGCGGGCGACCACCGGCTCGCCATTGAGCTGGATCTCGCCCGAGTGGGGCTGGTAGAGGCCCAGTAGCAGCTTGATCAGGGTGGTCTTGCCGCAGCCGTTTTCACCGACGATGAACACGATGTCGCCCTGCTTGATGCTCAGGTTGATCGGCCCCAGGTGGAACGGCTCGCTGCCTTCCACGGCGGGCGGGCTGTAGCTCACGCCGCGCAGTTCCAGGCTGTGCACCACGGGTTTGGGGGCTTCGGAATCGTCCATCAGCAGGTGCGGTTCGGGGGAGGAGAAGCGCTCGGACAGCTCGCGGATGCGTTCGAAGGCGATCTTGGCCCGGCCGATGATCGGCAGGTAGCCCACCACATGCTCCAGGGGGCCTTTCATGTACAGCAGCACCAGCACGAAACCGGTGATCACCGCCGGGTCCGGGTTGGGGTTGTAGGCCTGCATCGCCAGGGCCAGGCCGATGACCACGAAGAACAGCATCGAGCCGAAGGTCTTGGCCATGATGTAGATGTTCACCGAGCGCACCTGGATGTCGCTGATCAGGTCTGCGGTTTCCTGGATCCTGTGGGTGTTCATCCGGTAGCGCCGGGGCCGGTGCATGCGCAGTTCCTTGGCCCCGGAAGCAATGGCGGAGTAGTAGCGCTGCAGCTCGTCTTCCTGGTCGCGGGCTTCGTCGAAACCGCGGATGCCCTTGGCTCCGGCGATGAACTGCACGCTGCTGCCGATGATGATGGCCACGATCATCAGCAAGAACATCGGCACCGACAGGTACGCCAGGTAGCCCAGGCAGCCCAGGGTCACGGTGAAGGCGATGGCCAGCGGGGTGAAGGCGAAGGAGAACTCACTGATGGTGTCGACGTCGTGGGTCAGCACCGGGATCAGGCGGTGGCTGCGATAGCGCTCGATCTGCTCGATGGGCGCCGAAAGCACTTTTTCGCCCAGGTCCTTGCGCAGGGCGGCAATGATCCGCTGGCCCACGTAGTTGGTGCCGATATCCGAGACGATCGAACTGGTCAGTGCCAGCAGGCACAGGGCGGCGAAGGTCAGGATCACCGCCTGGCTCATGCCCGTGGGTGAGTGCAGGGCATTGTTGATGGTGGCCAGCAACAGGGTGATCGCCAGGCCGCCGGTCATGCCCAGGGCCACGGAAATCACCACCGTGGTGCGAAAGGGCCTGAGCAATGCGAGCAGTCCGCTGGAGGCGCCGCGCTTAGGGTCGGTCATAAGTACTTCCCAAAATGGTGGATAGAGGGTCGAGGCAGGCAGACCCTTACCCATGACAAACGAAAGATTGGCGCGAGTATTTAGCTCGGCGTGCCCAGGGGCGCGTACGGCGCGGATAAATCCCCCGGGGCCTGGTTCGTTCTTGTTCTGTGGGCACAGGCGTATCCACGCGGTGCCTGATCCATTGAGCGAGAGCGAGCAAATGACGAAGAAGAATCTGGTGTATGTCTGGTCCCTGCGAAACGCTGCCGCCGACAAGGCCGGGCAGCCGGTGGCCTACAAGGACCACGAGCGTTACATGAAATCGGTGCTGGAGTTCCTGGTGGAGTCGCTGAACCAGACGCCCCTGGGCGAGGCCTACAACCTGGTGGGCGTGGTCTACGACGATGACCCGCAGTCGCCTCGCGACCAGCAACTGGTGCGTGACTACGGCTTTGCCTACCAGCCGGGCCGGCAGTGGCTGTACCCGGCAGACCTGGAGGTGCAGGGCAAGCGGGTCAACGACTTGCTGCTGAGCGTGCCGTCCACCTACCGCCGCCATCCCAGGGGCAGCGCCGAGCACATCGCCGGCAAGCAGGATTTCGAACGCCGCCTGCACGACACCCTGGTGGAGCTTGAGGCTGACATCGTGGTGCTCGACGGCCTGCTGGTGATCCTCGATGAACTGGTACGCCCGGGGGCGCCGTTCGCCCGGCGGATCATGAACATCCACCCGGGCATCACCCGCCTCGAATCGCCTTATGAGCGGCGCGGTGCCTATGCCACCTGGAATGCCCTGTACGGCGCCCGTGGGCAGAAGGTGGTGGACTGGAACACCCGGGAAACCGTGCCGACCGAGCCGCTGTACCTGACCGGTGCCTCGTTCCACTACGTGGACAACGGCATCGACTCCGGCGAAGTCTTCCATGATGTGCTCAAGACCGAGATCTCGCCCGACGACACGATCCTCGAACTGCGCTGGAACAACTTCAACAACAGCCTGTTCCCGGCCCTGCACGAAGGCCTGACCCTGCTGGCCAGGCAAGCCTGAGCCGGCCTGCGGCGCGTCCTGTAGCCGCTGCCGCAGGCTGCGACCGGCTCCGCAGGAGTCGCCGCTCATGAGAGCACCGAAAGTCCTGCGGCCCCGCCGGCCGCGGGGTCGTCAAGCTGGGGTCAGAGCAGGCGCACGACGCGAAAGCCGATCCAGTCGCCGCGGGTCTGTGGGTAGATGTTGTTGCGGTTGCCCGAGCGCGAGAAGACCGGTGCTTCGCCCCAGTCGTTGCCGCGGATCTGCAATGACGGGCAGCCCGGCTCGACCCAGGCGCTGCCATCGGTCGGCGCGCCGACGTAGTTGGGGTGTTCGCAGTCGGCGATCCATTCATAGACGTTGCCGTGCATGTCGTACATGCCAAAGGCGTTGGGCGGGTAGCTGCCCACGGGCGAGCTGTAGCTGTAGCCGTCCGCCGGACCATAGGTGTTGGCGTGCTGGGCGATGCTGTAGCCCTTGCCTTCGTCGAAGGGAAAGGGGAACGGCCCACTGGAACCGGCGCGGGCGGCATATTCGCGCTGGGCTTCGCTGACCATCTGGTAGCGGTGGCCGGTCTTCTGCGACAGCCAGGCGACATAGGCCTGCACCTCGGGGAAGTTCATGCACACCGCCGGCTGGCGCGGGCCCTGTGGGTAGCGCGGCTTGCTGGCCACGCATTCGCGACCAGGGCGGGTATCGCCGTTGGGGATCTTGACCCCGGTCTGGCGCAGGTAGCTGTCCCACTCTGCCGCCGTGATCTGGAAGCGGCTCATGGCGAAGGGGCTGGCGAAGGTCACCTCGTGCATCGGGCCCTCATCGGGTTCGCGGCCGACTTCGTCCTCCGGGGTGCCCATGGTGAAGGTGCCGGCCGGCAGCACGACCATTTCCGGACAGTCCTTGCAGTCCTTGAAGACCGTGCCCGGCTGCGGTTCGTCCGCCTGTGCGGAATGGGGCAGCAGGCCGGCGAGGAGGGCGCCCAGGGCCAGGGTGGCCAGTGGCTTGAACGGTGGGCGGGACGGTGGCTGGTTCATCAGTCATCTCGATCAAGGGAGGGGGAAACGGGCGCGCGGGCGCCCGGTCAGAATTTGTTCTGCAGCAGGGCCATGAACCGCTCGATCTCGCCTTCGTGGTTGAGCAGCCCGGGCGCGGCGCGGACCACCGGGCCGACATCGCGATCCACGGCGTCGGCCACCACGCGGTTGCGCATCAGGTAGGCCGCCACCTGATCGCAGTTCTGCGCCTTGACCCGGAAGAAGGTGAAGCCTGCGGAAAGCTCCGGGCTCAGGGGCGTCACCAGTTCGATGGCGGAGTGCGCCTGCAGCCGTTGCTTGAGGTCGCTGTTGAGCTGATGGATGCGCGCCTGGACCTGCTCCTTGCCCAGTTGCAGGTGCAGCTTGAAGGCCTCGTTCAGCGCCCAGCGATGCTCGAAGGCGTGGTAGCCGCCGGGGGTCATCGAGGTGGCGAAGTTGTTGTCTTCGGAGAAGGTGGGGACGGTCGGCGTCAGGTCCTTGAGCTTCTCGGAGCGGGCGCAGATGATCCCGGTGCCGCGAGGGCCGAACATCCACTTGTGAGTGCCGGAAATGAAGTAGTCGCAGTGCATGTCGGGGAAGTCCAGGTTGTCCACGCCAAACCCGTGGACCCCATCCACCACATAGATGATTCGGTCTTTGTCGTCGCGGTTGCGGTTGAACTCATCCACCAACTGGCCGATCTCGCCGATCGGCAGCTTCACGCCACTGCCCGACTGCACCCAGGTCATGCCCAGGACTCGGGTATTGGGGCGGATGCTGCGCTTGATCGAGCCCAGGATTTCATCCTTGGACACCCGGTGCGGGTCCTTGAACAGGCTGATCTTGCGCACCTGGGTGCCTTGTTTGGCCACGCGGAAATTCAGGCTGTATTCGGTGGCGTAGTGTTCGTGGACCGTGGTCAGGATCTCTTGATCGGGCCGCACGTGAAGGCCGCCGTAAATCATCGCCAAGCCTTCGCTGGTGCTGCCGGTGAGGGCGATCTGGCCGGGCTTGGCCTTGAGGTAGCGTCCGGCCCAGAGGCGGACCTCGGCTTCGCGCTTCCAGGTTTCCTGCAGGTCCCAGTCCATGGCCAGCCCCGGGTTACGGTCTATCCGCGCGCGGTGTTGCTCGATGGCATCACGCACGGGCTTGGGGTGCGAGGTCACCAGGAAGTTGGAGAAGTGGATGTAGTCCGGGTCCTGGTCGAACAGCAGGCGCAGTTGCGCCCATGGATCTTTGGGCATGGGGGCCGGAGTGCTAGCACCGGTGCTGGTGCCGGAGGCAGCCAGGGCGCCAGCGCCCAGAGGCAGGCCGGCGGCAAGGATGCCGGCCTGTTTGAGGAATGTACGGCGATCGGTCATGAGCTCATTTCACTGGTTGGCAGAAGGGGGGATCAACGATTGGCCACAGGCTTGGCGGACTGCTGTACCTGTGCCCAGACCCGCAGGAAATTGCCGCCCCAGAGCTTGGCGATGTCCGCTTCGCTGTAGCCGCGCTGCAGTAGCTCGGCGGTGATGTTGCGGCCCTCGCTGACATCCTTCCAGCCATTCAAGCCGCCGCCGTCGTTGAAGTCCGAGCTGATGCCGACATGGTCGATACCGATCTTCTTCACGGCGTAGTCGATGGCGTCGCCGAAGTCCTTGAGGGTGGCCTTGGGTTCCTTGTCGAGGATCGCGTACAGGGCGCTGGCGTATTCGCCAAAGCGCTGCTCGGGCCACACGGTGATGATGGCGTCGCCGGGCATCAGGGCCATTTCCAGCCCGGTCAAGGGCTGCAGGTCGAAGCGCGCGCGCAGGGCGTTGAGCTTGTCCCGGGTCGCTTGGCTCAGGGGGCGGAGATAGGCGCCGAAGCCGACGATCTGCACCACGCCGCCGCTGTCCTTGATCAGCTGCATTTCCTTGTCGCTGAGGTTGCGCGGGATATCCACCAGGGCCCGGGGCGCCGAGTGCGAGGCGACGAAGGGCGCGCGGCTGAGCTGGCTGACCTGCTCCAGGGCCTGGGTCGACATCTGCGAGACGTCGATGATCACCCCCAGGTCGTTGAGTCGGTGCACCGCCTGCCGGCCCAGCTCGGACAGGCCGCCCAGGGCATCCGGGGTGTCGTTGAAGAACGGCAGCGGGCGCGAGGAGTCAGACCAGGCGTTGTTGCCCACGTAGCTGAAGCCGAACATGCGCATGCCCCGGGCCGCCCAGTGATCGAGCTGGTCGAGATCGGTGCCCAGCGGATAGGCGTTGAGTATGCTGAGGAACACCGCGAACTTGCCTTCACCGTTGAGGCGTCGGAAGTCGTCCGGGGTATAGGCAATGCCCACCTGGTTGGGGAAGTCGCGGACCATGCCGGTGAGGATCTTGTAGCGCGCTTCCTGCTCGTTGCGCGCGGCGTCGACAAACCCCGCCGTGGGGCGATGGGGGGCATTGGGCCCGTTCCAGATTTCCGGCCAGCCGAAGATCGTCAGGGCTGCGCCGGACAGGCGTCCGCGTCCGGCCTTGGCCAGGTCGAACTGGCCGCTGCCGTCCTTGTCGGCCTCGTTGCCGGTGCTGCCGAAATCCAGGGGCACGGTGATGTGGCTGTCGAAGGAGAGGATGCGCTCCTGCAATTCTTCGGCCTGCTTCATCACCTTGACCGGGTAGCCCGGGTTGTCCCTGAACCAGTAGTCCCAGGCCAGGAAGCCGGCGCCGGCGCCAATCGCCAGGGCCAGCGGCAGGCCGATGTAAAGAGCCTTCTTCGAACGTGGTTTTGTCATTGCCATCTCAGTCGGATTCGCCGTCAAGGTGCAGGCACGGGGGCCTTTGCTATCTGGGAAGGACGAGCCAGTGGCGAGAAAATTTAACCGCCCCGCGCGGGCGCTAAATTTCCTGGGGCAACAAACGTCCTAGCTTGGATAAAGCCTGCATCAGGGCTGACACAGGTAGGGCAATGACGATTTCTCGACGAGGGTTCATGGCGGGCCTGGCGCTGACTGGCGCTGCGGTGCCGGCGGCGTTTTACGTGCATCGCGAGTTGACGCGCGAGGAATTCCCGGTCACCCCGGGCGAGGCCACGGTGGACCTGGCGGATACCGCCGGACAACGCTTGGCGGACCAGTTGCGAGGCATCTGGAGCATTCGCTTCGAGGGCGCCGATGCCGGGCTTGACGGCTTGCCGTCACTGGGCCTGGAGCTGTTCCTCGATGTCGCCCAGCGCGGTCGCGGCCTGTGCGGCTACCTGGATAGTGCCGAGGCGCTGCGTGCTGAGGCCGAGCCGCGCTATCGGATCGTCGGCGACCTGGTGAACCCGCAGCCGGCTGAACTGTACTGGCGGCTGATCCCGGCCAGCGCGCTGGACGGTGCTGCCGCTTATGAATTCAAGATGAGCCTGGATGAGGTCTGGGCCGACTTCGCCAATGCCGGCAGCGGCACCCTCAGTGGTCGTGTCGAGCGCTTGGACCGGCCCCTGGCGCTGCCGGCCCGGGACAATCGCTTTGTCGCCACCAAGCAGATGTTTCCCGAGGCCCGCCAGCGTATCGGCCTCAACCCCACCTTGCTGGCCTGGCTGGTTTCCCCCGAGCATCGGTTGTTCCACCAGCTATGGCACGCGACCCGGGACAAGTGGCACCGGCTGTCCGAAGAGAAGCGCGACGCGCTGCGCGGCATCGGCTGGCAGCCCGGTCCTCGGGGGCAGGAGCGCGATGCGCGCGGTCCGAAGAAGGACCGCAACGGCTCGGGCATCGATTTTTTCTTCATGCACCGGCACATGCTCGGCACGGCGCGCTCCATGCAGGACTTGCCGTCCTGGCAGCATTTCCCCCTGCCGCAGCCGGAACTGCTGCGCGATCGCCCGGGGTTCGCCCGCTACTTCGACAACCATGACGGTGGCTCCCTGCCGCCGACCTGGCTGGCCCATGACGATGACGAGTACAGCCAGTGGGTCAGCGACATCAAGGCCGGTGAGACTTACCACAGCAACTTCCAGGTCTGGGAATCGCAATACCGTGACCCGCGCTACCTGGCGAACCTGACCTTGGGCCAGTTCGGCTCGGAAATCGAACTGGGCCTGCACGACTGGCTGCACATGCGCTGGGCCTCGGTGCCGCGGGATCCCTCCAGCGGTGCGCCGGTGCCCATGGCCCGCGATCCGGCGGATTTTTCCCCGCGCTGGTACCAGCCGGAAAACGACTTTCTCGGCGATCCGTTCTCCTCCCATGTCAGCCCGGTGTTCTGGCGTTTTCATGGCTGGATCGACGACCGCCTGGAGGACTGGTTCCGCGCCCACGAGCGTTTCCATCCCGGCGAACTCAAGCGCCTGGAAGTCAACGGCGTGCCCTGGTTCGCCCCGGGGCGCTGGGTCGAGGCCGGCGATCCCTGGCTGGGGCCGGTGACCCATGGTTGCAGCACCATCCCCGGATTGCAGCCTGGCAAGACCGTGGAGATGGACCCGGAAACCATGAAGCTGGCCCTGCGCATCACCTTTATCGATGACGAGAAAAAACTCGCCGATCTGCTGCGCAAGGTGCCGCGCCGGCCCTGGTATGCGCGGCATCTGAAGGTCAGGCAGCGGCTGCTGTAGCGGCGCCGGACTGATCGTGAACTTCGAATCTGGAGGTCGTTGCTAGGGGGGGGGCAGATCGAAAGGGCCACCTCGGCCAGGAAGCTGAACAGTTCTGGATATCCAGTCTGCTGCCATGCCTGGGTTTCATGATCGAAGAAGCACACCTCTGCCAGGCATTGGTTATTTTCAATCCGGAAGCCGTAGAAGTCGCCGCAGCCGTTTTCTGAAAACAACAGATGACACTTGCCAATCAGTGGGTGTTGTCGATTGATTCTGGCCAGGTTGAAATCGCTGTCTCTGTCCAGTGAGTAAACGATTGCGAAGGCAAAGTAGCCGCCCCCATATTTTTGCAGGAACTGGCTGTACTCGGCAGGAAGTCGCAGCGCCAGGTCATTTTGAGCCTCGGTGATGTCCTCCTCGGTGGCGGCGCTGTCCGAAGGGAGCTCAAACCAGATCGGATGGAGGCTCTTCTTGGCATCCAGCAGTTGTTCAAATTCACTGAAGTTCATTGTCCTGGCCTTCTTGAGGGGCGAGGCATCAGGTGTCGGCCAGTGTTTCAGACGCTCCGTGATGGTTCAGGAGCCGAGCTAGCGATGCTATGTCCTGAGCTTTCGGTTTCTTGCAGGTCACGGCCTCGTAGATCTCGTTGAGCACCAGATCCGGATCCTTGTGGGTGAGCTGTGAGATGACATTCGCCAGGTTTCGATCTGACAGATGTTCATATAGCGCTGCCAGAAGAGGGCGGTAATCGGTTGGGCTGACTCCGTTCGGGAATGCTCTTTTCAGCATCGACAGTACGTCTGCCAGGGAGGCGTCCAGCTCGGTTCCGATGGGCATGGTAGGGGTGTTGCTTGCGTCGTTGGTGGGCGCACGATTCTAGGTCATCAGGACCCTGGCCGTCGCTGCGACGATGGCCAGTGGTGATGCCGCTGGCCATGCGAGCCTTTGGTGATTCAGTGATTCCAGCCGCCACCCAGGGCCTTGTACAGGGCAATGCTGGACTGCAGCCGCGACAGCCGCAGTTGCACGTGCTGATCCTGGGCGGCGTACAGGGTGCGCTGGGTTTCCAGCATGGTCAGCAGGTCTTCGGCGCCGGCCTGGTGGGAAGCCGTCATGAGCTTGTCGCGCTTTCTTGCAGCGCCTGTTCTTGTCGGTCGATAGCCTGTTCCAACTCAGCAGAGCGGCGAGCCCATTGTTCGGGCGGCAGTGGTTTGGACCATTCGATGATGGCAGGGTCAGTTAGATCGGGAGGACTGCCCAGTTTCCAGTTTTGCAACTTTTCGGCCAGATAAGTGCCGAGAAAGACGATAAAGAACAGGCCTTTTAATACGTCAAGAATCTCGCCTTTGAAGAGGCTGGTGACCACCGAGCCAATTTGAGTTTCCGCATAAGGTCGATGACCTAAACGGCTGTTGGGAACAGCCTCCGGCCCAACCTCCATGTAGCTGCGCATGCATTCCCACAGGCTCATGGCTGTTTCCCCACCGCCACAGCTGAACCCCAGGCTGAAGTTGCGTTCCTTTTCCGGAGCGTCGGGATCGGGGTTACGAAAGCCCACCACCAGCAGCCCTTGAGTGGTTTTGCCGTGTTGTCCAGCGGAAGACATGGCGATGGCCTGGGCGGTGGCTTGTTCCCACGGCACGATCCAGTAACGGCCGTCGGCAAAGGGCACACAGACTTCGCGGCGTTGGCGGTTGAAGCGGACAGGCGGCGGGACGGGGCGGCTCAACATGTAACTCAGCAACAACAGCGGGACGCCACAAAAGCACATGAAGCCGTACCAGTACGCAATATCGAACTCCTGAAAATTGATGGAAGGCATGATCCAGATGAAGATCAATATCACTGGCCAGAGCACCATCACGAACGAGCCAATGCTGTATGACCCGATATCCAGAAAGACATCGTTCTTGCGCCAGATGGTGTTGAGCACATCTTTCGGTGGCTGTCCGGTGGGGATCGCCGGCGGCGCCAGGTAGTCCCCTCTTGAGAGGAAACCTAGGCGGCGTGGTGTGGGAGTTGTCATGAGTTGACCGTGCCTTCTTGCAGCGCCTGTTCTTGTCGGTCGATAGCCTGCTCCAACTCAGCAGAGCGGCGAGCCCATTGTTCGGGCGGAAGTGGTTTGGACCATTCGATGATCGCGGGGTTGGTCAGATCAGGAGGAGGAGAAAGCTTCCAAGCCTGAACCATCATGATCAGCGGAGTGCCAAAAATAAAAATGGAGACGAAAAACCAAAGAGCTTGGCCAAACTCCTTGGCGAGCAGGTGATCGCGAATCTCCGTCACGAATCCCCACAACGAGCCCCAGAAAACCCCCTTTTTTCCAAGCTTTGCCCTTAGGTCCTCCAGATCACTATCACGCGGCACTGCATCCGGTCCGATCTCCATGTAACTGCGCATGCATTCCCACAAACTCATTGCTGTTTCCCCTCCGCCGCAACTGAACGCCAGGCTGAAGTCGCGCTCCTTTTCCGGAGCGTCGGGGTCGGGATTGCGAAAGCCCACCACCAGCAGCCCTTGAGTGGTTTTGCCGTGTTGTCCAGCGGAAGACATGGCGACGGCCTGGGCGGTGACGTGCTCCCACGGCACGATCCAGTAACGGCCGTCGGCAAAGGGCACACAGACTTCGCGGCGTTGGCGGTTGAAGCGAACAGGTAAAGGGACGGGGCGGCTTAGAAGGTAAATGAGCATCAATATCGGGAAGCCGCAAAAACACATGAACAAAAACCAGTACGGGGCGTTGATTTCTTCTAAAGGCTCAGACGGCATGAACCATAAGATAATCAATAGCGGTGGCCACATCACCATCACGAATGAACCAATACTGTACGACCCGATATCCAGAAAGACATCGTTCTTGCGCCAGATGGTGTTGAGCACATCTTTCGGTGATTGGCCGGTGGGAATGGCCGGCGGCGCCAGGTAGTCCTCTCTGGAGAGGAAACCTCGGCGGCTGCGTGGGGTAGTTGAAGTCATGCCCGTTCCTTGGGATCCAGATAGTTGAGGGGCTGGCCGGCACCCAGCCGGTAAATAGCGGCGCGATCCAGCTCCGGAGTCGGTTCGCCAGGACGCAAGGTGATGATTTCGCCGTCCGGGCTCAATAGCCCGCCATTGGGGGCCAGCGCATAGGCCATGCCCTTTGGGCCGCCGATGGTTGCACCGCCCCCAGCCAGCAAGGCCATGGGGTTGTGATAGCGGATGCGCAAGGAGAGGCGGGTCAGGGATCGTGGAAAGCTGGCCGTCAGACGCAACCCCTGACCTTCATCGGCAGGAATCCATTGGCATTTGCTGGCCCGCAACCAGTCTGCTCCCAGGTCGATCGATGTGCCTTGGGTGCCGGTGTTGAAGTGGGCCGTGTAAGGAGTGGGGTTGCCGCTCATGGCCAGATCGACTTCCGTCGACTCGGGAGCCGCGCCGGGCAGGTCGATGGTGAGCCGGGAGATGCCGGTCCTGGGTAAGGGTGTCGCCCAACGCTCCGCTGATTCTTGCTTGGCGCGTTTCCATCCCCAGGCGAGGCTGGTACAGCAGGGTAAACAGCAGGTTGAGTTCATTGAGTTGGGTTTGCGGATCGATAGTCTGGTTGGATGCGGCTCGGCGATGGCTCCAGCAGCACCAGCTTCTGGCTCTCGGGATGATCCTTGCCAATCACCTGGACGATCAGTTTGCCGGCTTCGCAGGCCGGGCCCGGGCTCAGGCTACCGATGGGGGCGCTCATGTCAGTGACTCCTTGTCTTGCCAATGCCGACGTAACAGTTCCAGGCGGTTCTCATTGCTGGTGTGTGAAACCAGACGCGGCAGGTCGTGGTGGGCATATCGCAGCCGCAGGTCGAGAAAACGCTGCAGTTCCTCGGCCTGGACGAAGCCCAGATCCATGCCCAGCTCCAGGTACTCACTCGCTTGGGTGAATGACAGGTCGCGCTGCCGCTTCCACCATTGATAACTGCATGGGCGTGCCGCCCTTGCGCTTCTGGCATAGCTCCACCAGAGGCAGGTGTTCCTTGAGGCGTTGTTGTAGAAGCGCCCCCGACAACAGTGACGCCGGAGCTGGCGATTCAATCTGGCTTTTCAGGCGATTGGCGTTGCTGTTCAAGATTCTTTTTTTGTTCGATATCGATGAGTCGAGTGGTAGGGCCATTTGGCTCTAAACGTTCCATCACCAGTTTTGGCCAGAGCTTACGACTGCGGCGTTTGGCGACGCTGTAGGTGAACTTCTGAATGGTATTCATAGGACTAAACAATATGCCCATTATTAATAGGTAGAAATCCGCAAAATCCAGAAAATTTTTACCATCGTTTCTTTTGTACTCAGTAAAAATTCGCTCCCACGTATTTTTGAAAAGCTTCGTTCCACTTCCAGAAATCTCCAGCTGACTTTTAATAAATACATCAGAGTCGCTATGTCTACCATGCTCATCAAACCATGGTCCATTATTCATGTATGCACGCAGATACTCCCAAGAGCTTTCCTGCAATTCAAGGCTTTTACCCATAGGTAATCCTAGGCTTAGCATCAACTGTTTTTCCGGATGACAAAAACATTGAACTAAAATCTCCAACGAGGCATGACGCATGTCTCCGGTATAAGGTCCCATCATCTGAGATTGGTATGCAACCGCAGCTATACCATCCCAAGGAGTATGAAATAATTCGTCATCGTGCTGAAAGTAGACTTCACGAGTACGTCGATTGAAAAGTATAGGGGGGGGCACAGAGCGGAGTACTTCCCAAAGAAAAGGCACGATGAATAGAGAAATCGCGATCAAGAGCACTTCCAGTGCAGGCTGATATCTGCCATGCCAAAAAAAATACGCAGATATACATAAAAACATCAACCCAGACATTCCACCCAACATACCTGTCAACATCCCTTTATATGAATCCCCTCCATTGGCAACTTCTAAATAAATTTCATTATGCTCCTCAATATCGAGCAAATTCATGGGCGACCTGCCTGTGGATCTATCCGAATACAAAATCGCACTACTATTTTTCCCGCTTAGCTTGTCCCCTAACAACTTTATAAGTTTTCCTTTAGTCATAATTTCAACTCAAATTAACATCAATGAGTGGCAAATAAATTTCCTCAATGGGTTGATATATTAAATTACCGCGAATACCAGTTAGCTTCATCGCACCGTTCTGATGATAGGCTGCGCTAAGGCACAGTACGCAAGGTTCTTGTCGGATGCGGCTACCAAATTCTTGTTTTAAGGGATTGGGGTCTTCCTCCCCCCACTCCAATGGATAGGAAATCTTGCGGGGTGGGCTGAAGTCCATAAGGGGTTGTTCTTGGGTCCACTCCTCGACTCCGCTAAAAATCACCATGCCATGTTGATAACGTGTTTGGCCCTCCAGCAAAAGAACTAATCGAACTTCATCGACCCACTCACCACTTACCGGGTTGATATCGTTCCAGCGCTGCAACTGCATTGTTGCGGCGCACGTGGAAAATAACAAATCGCATAGTACGCCGATAAGAGTGTGTTTAATCATGCCTGGTCCCTTTATAGACAGACGTTATTTAACGTTCGATAACGCGTTGTACGGCTCCAATATATTGATTGTTACTCCGACTCACTCAAGTAAAAGGTCAATATCCGTAAACAGGCACAAAGTAAGAGAGTGGAGGATGTGTCTTCTCCCACTCTTCTGCAAAAGCCACGCCTTGTTTTATTTCATCAGGCGTCATCTTTGCGGCTATTTTTACAAGGCTTTTTTTGCCAAAATCAGCTATCCCTGCTCCACCTCCCGCCCCTCCACCTTCAAACTTTGATATCAAATAGGTAAGCCCGTAGCCTTTTATTAAGTCAATCGGGTATCCAAACCCGTTGGGGATATGGGCGACGTGGAGGGCGTAAGTACTGACTGAGCCAATATGGCCGCCTTCGGCAGCTTTTTTGAGCCAATACCCAATTTCTTCCTTACTACCGTTATTTTCGAATAAATAGTTGGCATAAGAAAACATACCTAATGGATAGCCGCCCTCTGCCGATGCCTTAAACCATTTTTTAACCGCCTTTTGGCGATTGCCCGGAATGAAAAACCAGCCGCCACCGTCCTCATAGACGCCAGCCAATAATTTCTGCGCATAACTGTCTCCAGCCTCGGCAGCCTTTTCCAGCCATCCCAGGCCTTGGCTGGCGGTGTACAGCACAGTCATGGCCTCGGTGTCGCCCTGTTCAGCGCGCTCATGGGCTAGTTTCAAGGCGTTTTTCCGCCACTCTGGGCCGGCTTTGCCAGTGCAGGTGCCCATCTGATGGCACAGGTCACTGCTGTTGCTCAAGCGCAGCATTGCGTAGAGGTCGCCCTGCTCAGCGGCGGCCTCATACCATTTCCTTGCTTCGACAGTGGTGTAGCGTTTGCTAAGGCGAATCGCCTCGGCCAGGTAATACTGCGCGGTGCGGTCACCGGCCGCAGCGGCCACTTGCAGCAGGGGTTGGGAGTCATGCCAGTCACTTTGTTGATAAAGCACCAGGCCTTTATCTCGAGCGGCTTGCTGCGACTCGGTTAGCTGGGCCACGGCGATGGTGGAAAACAGCAGGGCGCATAGCGCGCCAATAAGAGTGCACTTAATCATGCTTTGTCCTTTTATAGACAGGCGTTATTTAACGTTCGATAACTCGTCGGGCAGGGCCCGATATAGTGACCGCCGCTCCGACTCATTCAAGTAAAAGATCAATATCCGTAAACAGGCACAAAGTAAGAAAGTGGCGGATGTGTCTTCTCCCACTCTTTCGCAAAAGCCACGCCTTGTTTTATTTCATCAGGCGTCATCTTTGCGGCTATTTTTACAAGGCTTTTTTTGCCAAAATCAGCTATCCCTGCGCCACCTCCCGCCCCCCCGCCTTCAAACTTTGATATTAAGTAGGTAAGTCCATAGCCTTTTATTAAGTCAATCGGGTATCCAAATTCATTGGGCATACCGGCAACGTGTAGGGCGTAAGTACTTAATGAATCAATATGGCCGCCTTCAGCAGCTTTTTTGAGCCAATATCCAATTTCTTCTTTACTACCGTTATTTTCATATAAATAGTCGGCATAAAAGAACATCCCCAACGGATAGCCCCCTTCTGCTGAAGCCTTAAACCATTTTTTAACCGCCTTTTGGCGATTGCCCGGAATGAAAAACCAACCCGCGCCATCTTGATAGCGGCCAGCCAGAACTTTCTGCGCATAACTGTCTCCACCTTCGGCGGCCTTTTCCAGCCATCCCAAGCCTTGGTTGGCGATGTACAGCACGATCATGGCTTCGGTGTCACCCCGCTCGGCGCGCTCATGGGCTAGTTTCAAGGCGGTTTTCCGCCACTCTGGGCCGGCTTTGCCAGTGCAGGTGCCCATTTGATGGCACAGGTCGCTGCTACTGCTTAGGCGCAGCATCGCGTACAGATCGCCCTGCTCAGCGGCAGCCTCATACCATTTCCTTGCTTCGACAGTGGTGTAGCTGCTGCTAAGGCGAATCGCCTCGGCCAGGTAATACTGCGCGGTGCGATCACCGGCCGCAGCGGCCACTTGCAGCAGGGGTTGGGAGTCGTACCAGTCACTTTGCTGGTACAGCACCAGCCCTTTATCTCGGGCGGCTTGCTGCTGCGCCGTTAGTTGGGCCATGGCGGTGGTGGAAAGCAGCAGGGCGCATAGTGCGCCGATAAGAGTGCGCTTAATCATACTTTGTCCTTTTATAGACAGGCGTTATTTAACGTTCGATAACGCGCCGTACAGCTCCAATATATTGGCTGTCACTCCGACTCACTTAAGTAAAAGGTCAATATCCGTAGACAGGCACAAAGTAAGAAAGTGGTGGATGTGTCTTCTCCCACTCTTTTGCAAAAGCCACGCCTTGTTTTATTTCATCAGGCGTCATCTTTGCGGCTATTTTTACAAGGCTTTTTTTACCAAAATCAGCTATCCCTGCTCCACCTCCCGCCCCTCCACCTTCAAACTTTGATATCAAATAGGTAAGCCCGTAGCCTTTTATTAAATCCAGAGGGTAACCATGCCTATCTGGAAGATGTGCAACATTGAGAGCATAGGTACTCACTGCATCAATATAACCAGCTTCAGCAGCTTTTTTTAGCCAATATCCGACTTCGGCCTTACTTTCATTATTTTCATATAAATAGTTCGCGTACATGGCCATCCCCAATGGATAGCCGCCCTCTGCCGAGGCCTTAAACCATTTTCTAACCGCTTTTTGGCGATTGCCCGGAATGAAAAACCAACCCGCGCCATCTTGATAGCGGCCAGCCAGAACTTTCTGCGCATAACTGTCTCCACCTTCGGCGGCCTTTTCCAGCCATCCCAAGCCTTGGTTGGCGATGTACAGCACGATCATGGCTTCGGTGTCACCCCGCTCGGCGCGCTCATGGGCTAGTTTCAAGGCGGTTTTCCGCCACTCTGGGCCGGCTTTGCCGGTGCAGGTGCCCATTTGATGGCACAGGTCGCTGCTACTGCTTAGGCGCAGCATGGCGTACAGATCGCCCTGCTCAGCGGCGGCCTCATACCATTTCCTTGCTTCGACAGTGGTGTAGCTGCTGCTAAGGCGAATCGCTTCGGCCAGGTAATACTGCGCAGTGCGATCACCGGCCGCAGCGGCCACTTGCAGCAGGGTTTGGGAGTCGTACCAGTCACTTTGCTGGTACAGCACCAGGCCTTTATCGCGGGCGGCTTGTTGTGGCGCCGTTAGTTGGGCCATGGCGGTGGTGGAAAGCAGCAGGGCGCATAGCGCGCCGATAAGAGTATGTTTAACCATGCCTGGCACCTTTATAGCAAAACGCCATCCAGCTTTAGATAACGCGCCGTACAGTTCCAATATATTGGCCGCCGCTCCGACTCACTTAAGTAAACGGTCAATATCCGTAAACAGGCACAAAGTAAGAAAGTGGAGGGTGTGTCTTCTCCCACTCCTCCGCAAAAGCCACTCCTTGTTTGATTTCATCAGAAGTTAATTGTGCAGATATTTTTCCCAGAACTTTTTTACTAAAGTCGGCTATCCCTGCGCCGCCTCCCGCCCCCCCTCCTTCAAACTTTGACATTAAGTAAGTAAGCCCGTAATCCTCAATTAAGTTGAGCGGATAATCAAGTTCATTCGGTAGATGAGCTAGATTGCTAGCGTAGGTGCTTACTGAGTCTATATGCCCGCCTTCAGCACCCTTTTTTACCCAATAGCCTATCTCTTCTTTGCTACCGTTATTTTCATATAAGTAGTTGGCATAAGAAAACATACCCAAAGGATAGCCGCCCTCTGCCGATGCCTTAAACCATTTTTTAACCGCCTTTTGGCGATTGCCCGGAATGAAAAACCAGCCGGCACCATCCTCATAGACTCCAGCCAATAATTTCTGCGCATAACTGTCTCCAGCCTCGGCGGCTTTTTCCAGCCATCCCAGGCCTTGGCGAGCGGTGTACAAAACAGTCATGGCCTCGGTATCACCCTGCTCGGCGCGCTCATGGGCTAGTTTCAAAGCGGTTTTCCGCCACTCTGGGCCGGCTTTGCCGGTGCAGGTGCCCATCTGGTGGCACAGGTCGCTGCTGTTGCTCAAGCGCAGCATGGCGTACAGATCGCCCTGCTCGGCGGCGGCTTCGTACCATTGGCGGGCTTCGAGGGTGGTGTAGCTGCTGCTAAGGCGAATCGCCTCGGCCAGGTAATACTGCGCGGTGCGGTCACCGGCCGCGGCGGCCACTTGCAGCAGGGGTTGGGAGTCGTACCAGTCGCTTTGCTGGTACAGCACCAGGCCTTTATCTCGAGCGGCTTGCTGCGACTCGGTTAGCTGAGCAGCAGCGCACGTGGAAAATAACAAACCGCATAGTGCGCCGATAAGAATGTGCTTAATCAATGTTCGGTCCCTCATAACGAATCTTGGTGGCTTGAACCGGCGCAAAGGCCGGCCCTTTATAAACGCGGTCGGAGGTGCAATAACCGTCCAGTCGCCGCCCTAGCTTGGCAGCACACTCACGGTATTCAGCGCGCATATTTGCGTTACCCGGCCCCAATTCCAGAACTCGCTCAGCCATAAACAAGTTAAGCCGTACCCTATTTTCACAGTAGGTCAGCCCTGCCTGCTCCGGACGCACCCCATTGCGGTTCATGCAGATAAGCGCATCCTCGAATTGACGTTGCGCATCGGGCTTGCGCGAGATCCAGATCAGGCATTGGTGAATGGCCTGTTGTTGCAACAACCAAGCTTCGTTCTCACGGAAATGTTCGGGGTCCTTGCCTTCCTCTTTGATGGTAAATGCCCGGGGGGTGCTGATCAGCGCCATCAGCAGCGGCCCCAATGCCTGGGGCGGCAGGTTCAGCACCCAGTCATGCATGACTTCCTGGTTTTTGCCCCGTTTCAAGGTGTAGGCGATCTGCCCGCCGCGGCCGCCGTCGGTCAGGGCCTGATAGAGGGCCTTGATCGTCATGTAACCGCGCAGGTAGAGAAACCCCACGTCAATATTGAGGGCGCCCAGAAACCCCAGTTGCTTGACCAACTGCAAGGCGTCGCTGTCGATCCACTCCAGGTTTTTGTAGTGGTTCCTGGCCATTTCCCGGCACACCAACTCCAGCAGTTGGCCCACGCATTCGTAGCCAATCTCGAACGACATATAGCCTTTGAGGCCCACGCCCCAGATCAGCGAGCGTTGGATGGAGAAGATGAAGCGGCCCTTATGCAGTTGCAGTTTCAGCTCGCCCGAGAGGCCGGCGCCCACACCGGCTGCCACTTCAATGTCGAGCTTGGCCAAGGGCAGCCAGGGGTTGTTCGGGCTGCGGTGGGGGACCGGAGCCGGGGGCAGCACGCTGGCCGGTGGGTACCAGTAGAGTTGGCCGCTGAGCTTGCAACCGGCTTGCGCACCCACGAACAGATTGAACTTGCCCAGCTCGCCTTTCTTCTCGGCGATGTCCAGCCCGGCGATGCTGGTGTAGCCGGTTGCCTGATCCAGAGTCAGGTCGCGGGCCAGCAGCAGACTGGCACCGGTAAACCCCCAGGCCTTGGCGCTCAAGTTGAGCGATAACCGGCCTAAATCCAGGGTTCGACGGCTGCCGTCGTAAGCGATGTAGCTGGGCGTCAGGGGCAGGGCGTTGCTGCGTTTGGGCAGTTCGACATTGAACAGGCTGACCTCACCGCGCCACAGGGCGACATCCAGGGTCAATTGGGCGTTGAGAACTTGCGCGCCCTTGCCCTTTTTCCATTGCGGCCCCTGCACCTTGAACGCGGTTTGCTGCATGCGGTCTGCCGGCAGCAGGCAACGTATCAGCTGTGCCTGGGTGCTGTTGTCGAACAACATCATGTTGCGCAGTTGTCGATCCTCGAAAACCATGGCCTTGAGGGTGGCTCCCCAGCGCTGGCGTTTATCCTGCGCTTGCAGGCTTTCAACCTGAAAGCCGCTGGCCTCTAGAGCGGCAAAGAACTGCTCGGGCACAAACAGGCCATTGTCATCGAACCAGGGGCCTTTTTCGTCTAGCGGATGCGCGCCCTCCTGCTGTAGCCAGGTGCTGAACACCTGATCATCGTCCGCTTGCTTGGCAATCGACTTCGGCAACACCTTAAGGCCGCCGGACGCTGCGCCGAGTACGTCCATGCCCAGCTTGGCGAAGTTCTTGAGGCTGATGTGATTCAACACATCCAAGGCATCTGCGCTGCTGAATTCGCGCAGAGGAATGTCCATCTTGACCAGGCGTTCGATGGGTTGGGGGCTATAGCTTTGCGGGTCCCAGAGAAACAGGCGCGGCGGCAGCGAATCTCGCACCCGCGCCTCAGCGGCGTCTTTGATCTGTTGCGCCTCTTCGTTCAAGCGACGCCACTGGTCTTGCAGTTCAGTAAAAATCTCCCCGGGCGGCGCGACGTTACCGGCTGTGGCCGACACCCAGTGCGCGTAGCGCTCCTCTATACGCACTTCGAGGGCGCGGCGTTCGGCCAAGAGTTTGCCGTAGGCCTGAAAGTCTTCGCTGCCTTGGTTTTGATCATCCGGGCTGAGGGCAAACTCGGGAACGGCGATGCCGCACTCGGCGAGGTTGACAATGGCATCCAGGTAGCTGCGCATTGGCGCCTCAAGGTTGAGGATATTGATCCGGACACCGCGCAGCGCCCTCTCATCGACCACACCGCTGCTGATGAATGTTTCGTGCAGCTTCTTGTAGTCTCGCAGGTGCTCCCAGTACGTCGCGATGTTGCGGCCGCCGGGATCGAACAGGGTGAAACCGCGCTCGACCGCCTTGCGTTGCTCGGCGATATAGACATCCACCGCGTCACGGGCCTCCAAGGCACGCGGGGTGTAGAACACTCCGTTCTCACGTTTGTAGCCAAGGGCCTCTGCACGGCGATAGCCAATCTCATCCAGCTCGGCAATGTTCTGTTGGTGCTTTATGACCCGACGCTGGCTATGGAACAGCGCGCGCTCGGCCTGCATGGCTGCCGTGCTGTCACCCTTGGCCTTGGCGATCTCCCAATCGCTGCGGTACTGGGCTTGTTTGTCCGGTTCTTCGAGGAGCGTGGCTTTGCTGTGTTCATATCGGTGGCGTTCGCCGGTATCGCTTTCGCTGACTTCGAGAAAAGCCTCAGGGCCAGGGGTGATGAAATAGTCCAGCAAGCCGGAGTCGGCAATGCTGCTCATGCGCGCCGCTCTGTCGCTATCAACGGTCTGTTGGCGCAGGAGGAGGATGTTCTCCTGCAACTGATCCTTGACCCGCTTGGGCAATAACCAGAATCGACGCTGGCCGGTGACATAGATGATGTCATGGTAGTTTTTGCTGCAACCGGGCTGGGTGTCCCGGCAGTTCACCTCAGGGTCTACGGCTGCGCTCGGCCCATCAGCCGGGAGCTGTATCGGGAAGTCCGAGTCAGTATTCACTTGCGCTTCAGACGTACCTGTCATGTCAGATTTCCAATCGCTGTATTTTTTCGAATGCCGGTAATTCGCTGCGCAGCACCTCCATCAGGCGAGGATGTTCCCGGAGCGAGCGTTGGCTCAGATGGGGTAGCAAAGGGCCCAGGTGTCGTCCTTCATCAACCCCGTGCTCCACAAGCAGGCGCAGGTTAGCCAGCACTCGCGGCAGTTGTTCGTCGGCCAGGCTGCCTGCCGTTTCGGCTTGATAGGCACGCACCCAATACCACCAGCGGATTTCATCCGCAGCGGGCAGGGTGCTGTCAGGCAAGCGCAGTGGGTAGCCCACATCATGGGAAACCTCACTGACGACCTCAGCCTGCTCCCAGACGCGCCACATCCGGTCGTCGGGATGCGCCGGTGGGGTGTAGACGCTATGCCAGGGGCCAAAGAGGAATGGGCTGGCGGTCGTTAGCGCCAACGCACTCCAAAATGCCGGATCGTAAAATCGCGCCAGGGCCGCACCGTGAGTTGGGCTATGCATCTGCAGCAAGCGACGGGCGTGCTGCAGTGCCTTGGACGGGTCAGTGTTGGAGGTCAACAGGACGCCGGAGCGGCGGGCCTGGCAGAGCCTCGCGACCTCCGATAGCGCCGGGCTTTGCACGTCTACGTGCAACCAAAGCGGGCTCACCTGATTGAGCTCGGCAAACGCAGTGCCTTGAAAAACCTGTTCGATATGCGACACGCCAGTCAGTTGATAGAGCTGCTCCAGAACACGAGGTTGTCGCACGTTGTCGACGAGGCAATACACCTGGCGCTTACCCGCATGGCTCCAGGGTTCCGCAGTTACCGGTCGTTTAAGGAACTCACTCAGCCACGTAGACATGTGCAATCCTCGCGTTTGCAAACACCGTTGGTTTGCAGGCCACAGGTCGGTATCAATGGCAGCCCCTGCCGGCTTTTGCGTAAAAACGGATTGAGCAGCGCAGATGCCGGCAGACTTCCCGGCTTATCCCCATCCGCCACCCGCAACGGCCCCGGCAACAACGGCGCCGCACCAGTGCCACTGCCCGGGCTGCCGCCGGAGTTGTTATTGACCAGGGCGCCGCTGAGGGCCACGCCGCTGCCGTCGATCTTGATCCAGCTACCGCCGCCCTTGAGGGTCAGTTCGCTGCCGGCTTCGAGCACCACTTTCAGGCCACTGGCGAGGTGGATTTCCTGGCCGGCCTCGATGAACAGGCCGTTGCCCAGTTGCAGGTGCTGGCTGCCGGCGATGCTCAGGTGATCACTGGCGCGGGCTTCGACTTTGCGCTCGCCATGCACGGTGTGGTGTTCTTCGGCCTTGAGTTCGCTGTAGCTGTTGGCCTCCACCGTGTCGTGGCGCTGGTGGCCGACGCGGATTTTCTGGTCGTGCTGGACCTGCTGATCCCAGTCGCGCTGGGCGTGGATGAAGATCTGCTCGGCGCCTTGTTTGTCTTCGATGCGCAGTTCGTTGAAGCCGCCGCCGTCGGGGCTGCTCAAGGTCTTGAAGGTGCTGCGGGTCTTGTGCGCCGGCAGCGGATAGGGGACGACGTTTTCCTTGTGGTACAGGCAGCCGGTGATCAGGGGCTGGTCGGGGTCGCCTTCGAGGAAGGTCACCAGCACTTCCATGCCGACCCGGGGGACGGCGATGGCGCCGTACCAGGCGCCGGCCCAGGCCGAGGACACCCGAAGCCAGCAGCTGCTCTTGTCGTTGCCCTGGCCCTCGCGGTCCCAGTGAAACTGCACCTTGACCCGGCCGTGGGCGTCGGTGTGGATGTCCTCGTCCTGAGGGCCGGTGACCTTGGCGGTCTGGCTGCCAAGAATCCGCGGCTTGGGGTGTTCCAAGGGCGGGCGATGGGGCACTTCCCAGGGGGTGGCGGTGAAGCGGTTGCGGTAGCCCTGGTGAAAGCCTTTTCCGGCCCGGATGTCGCTGGTGATGGACTCTTCCAGCACCTGCGGCTGTTTGCCTTCGTGGAGGACTTCGGTCAGCAGCCACAGGTCGTTCCAGGCCGGGTGGGGGTGCCCGCTCAGGGGCAGGAAATGCCCGCTGCGCAGGCTTGGCTGGTCGCTGTGGCCGCTGGCCTGGCGGTAGTCGCTGCGGTGCCGTTCCAGGGCGCGCCTGGCCAGATGCTTGCCGCGCTCGCGGTCGGTGAAGCGTCCGGGGTAGGCGTAGTCTTCAAGGTCCGGCTCGGCTTTTGGCTCTTGCGGTTTGGCCGCTCCCTGCATCAGCAGGCGCGGTTTTTCGAAGTCGTAGTCGCGGCGCGTGGTGCGGCTGGGGCGCGCCTCCAAGCGCAGCTCGAAACGCTTGATCACCGGCTCGCTGGCCACCAGGCCGGAGTCTTGCCGGTAGGCCACCGGGGCCAGTTTGCGGAACACCGTCTGGTCTTCGCCGAACACCAGTCGATGCCCGTCGCGGCTGTGCTGAAAGTGGTAGTGCAGGCCCTCTTCCTCGCACAGGCGCTGGATGAAGCGCAGGTCCGATTCGTCGTACTGCACGCAGTACTCGCGCTCCGGGTAGGGGCCGGCGAGGTGGAAGTGGTAGTCGTTGCCGAGGATGCCGTGTTCCTCCAGCACCCGGGCGATGATCTGCGGCACGCTCAGGTGCTGGAAGATCCGTTGGTTGATGCGCTGGCCCAGATAGGCCAGGCGTGGGCCGAGGGTGATCTGGTAGTGGCTCAGGCGACGACCGCGGTCGCCTTGGGCAATGCGCTGGATCTGCCCGTGAATGCCGCTGCCATCAGCCGCCAGTTGCAGGAAGGCCGGGGTGTGCAGCAGCGCGTCCAGGTCCAGGTTGGAGCGTTCGCTGACCAGCTCCAGGTCGAAGGCAAAGGGCCGGCTGATGCGTTCCCGGCCCTGCAGGCCGAGCACTTGAAAGTCGTGGGGGCGACCCTCCAGGGTCAGGCTGAAATGCGTCTGGTCGGCGGCGGCGAACATTCCCTGTGCCTCGATGCGGGCAGTGCAACTGCTGGATGAATAAGGGCCCGGACCAGCGAAGCTGGCCAGGGCGCGGTAAGGGTCGAGCGGCCTTCCTTAGCCGGTGACCGGGGTCCGCCAGTCATCGGAGCCGGAAGTGCCGGAGACTTCGTGGGTCCAGGTGATCTTGCGGTAGGTGAAGTGCACGTCTTCCAGGTGGGTGAAGTGGGCATTGCCCGGGTCCTGGCAGTTGTGCATGTAGTCCTTGATGTCGACGATGATCGCGTCCTCAAGGGTGGTGGTGTAGTAGTGCTCCTGGGTGCCGGCGGCGGAGGTGCGGTACCACTGGATGACGATCTCGGTCAGGCGCTCGCCCGAGGTCAGCGCCGCCAGCAGCAGCGGCGAAGCCTTGTCGAAGACCTTGGTGATGATCACCGGCTTGTGCACCCGCTGGCCGGTGGGCTGGCCGGACTGCGGATCGCGGGGAATGATCACTTCGTGCTGAAAGCCCTGGACCATGACCTGGTCTTCATGACCTTCCTGGTAGGTGTTACCCACGGAATCGGCGGTAAAGGCCCCGGCGGTGATCAGCCCCTGTTTGGTGCCGGTGACCGACATATACGCTGGCGTTGCCATGCATGCTCTCCTTGCAAATCACTAAAGAAACCCCGGCCGGATGACCGTGGGCTGCAGGAGTGATTACAAGGTCTGTGCCAGCAACTGATTAGTTGTTTTGAATCAGTGAGTTACTGATTAATTGGCGGTGTTTGGCGGACTTTTTCGAGGAAATACCGGGAAAAGTGCGCAACATGTTGCGCAGTGCTGTGCAAGATCTTGCGCACCTTGAAGCAGGCCATGCAGCAAGGCCATTACCGCGATCTGTGCACAGGCTTATCCACAGATGACTGCGCAAGATGTTGCGCAGTTGCAAGATTATCCACAGAGGGCGGGGTTTAGTCGTTTGGCTGCTATCACCGCGCCTCGGGTCCTGGCACCTGCCAACCACCGCCCAGGGCCTTGTACAGGGCAATGCTCGACTGCAGCCGCGACAGCCGCAGTTGCACGTTCAGATCCTGGGCGGCGTACAGGGTGCGTTGGGTATCGAGCACCGTCAGCAGGTCTTCGGCGCCGGCCTGGTAGCGGCTCTGGGCGATCTCGAAGGCCCGTTGCGCCTGATTCAACTCCTCGCTCTGCCACTGACGTTGCTGGTCCAGGCCGCGAATGCTGTTGAGGGCTTTTTCCACGTCGGCAAAACCGTTGATGATCGCCCCGCGATAGCTTTCCAGCAGTTCTGCTTGGCGGGCCGTGGCCTTGTCCCGTTCGGCGCTCAGGCGCCCGGCGTTGAAGATCGGCGCCACCAGCCCGGCGCCGAGGTTGTAGAAGGGACTGCGCAGCAGGTCCGGGGCGTGGCTGGCGCCGGAGCCGAGGCTGGCGGTCAGGGTTACGCTGGGCAGCATCGCTGCGCGCGCCACTTTGACGTCGGTCTGGGCTGCGGCCAGTCTGGCTTCGGCGCTGGCAATGTCCGGGCGCCGGGTCAGCAGGTCGCTGGGGACGCCGGCGTTGATGCTCGGCCATTGCAGTTGGGCGAAGTCCTGTTGGCCCAGGTTGAGCCCCTGCACCGGTTGCCCGAGCAGGGCGGCGAGGGTGATCCGGGCTTCCTCGGCCTGTTGTTGCAGCAGGGGCAACTGGCGTTGCTGGGCGGCGACCAGGCTGCGTTGCTGGGCCAGCTCCAGGGCGGTGGCCGAGCCCGAGTCGTAGCGGGTCTGCACCAGCTTGAGCACGTTCAGGGCGTTGTCCAGATTCAGCCGGGCGATGCGGCTTTGTTCGCTCAGCGCCAGGGCCTGGGTGTAGCTGTTGGCGACGCCGCTGAGCAGGGTTAGCTCCACGGTGGCGCGGTCGAACTCGCTGGCCTTGACGCCCAGCAGGGCGCTGTCGCGGGCGGCTCGCCGGCCGCCCCAGAAGTCGACCTCGTAGCTGGCGCTGAGGCTGGCGTCGAAATAGTCCACGGCCTGGTTGTCGCGGGTGGCGTCCAACTGGCTGTAGCCCTTGCCGCGCAGCAGTTTCTGCCGGTTGGCGTTGAGCCCGCCCTTGAGCTCGGGCAGCAGTGGCGCGCCGGCGATCACCGCGCTGGCCTGGGCCTGGCGCACCCGGGCCACCGCTGCGGCCAGATCGAAGCTGCCCTCGCGGGCTTGGGCGATCAAACGGTCCAGCTCCGGGCTGGCGAACTGGCTCCACCATTGCCGGTTATCGGCCTGGGCGGCGGGGGTATCGGCGGTTTGCCAGGTGGCGGGGGCTTGCAGCCCGCTGTCCGGGCGTGGCGCGGGGCTGTTGCAGGCGGTCAGCAGGAGGCAGGCGGCCAGGAGGCTCAAGGGTGTTTTCATCGATCGATCATTCACTGGTAAGGGCCGTGACCGGGTCGAGCCGGGCAGCTTTGCGGGCCGGCATGAAGCCGAAGATGACGCCGGTGACCAGGGCGCAGCCGAAGGCGCCGAGGACGGCGACCAGGGAGAAGGCGACCGCTACTTCACTGAGGATCAGCACGCCGCCGATCAGCAGGGCCAGGGCGATGCCGGTCAGGCCGCCGACCACCGAGAGCATCACCGCTTCGGTGAGGAACTGGCGCAGGATGTCGCGCTGGCGAGCACCGGTGGCCATGCGGATGCCGATCTCCCGGGTGCGTTCGCGCACGGTCATGAGCATGATGTTCATCACCCCGATACCGCCCACCAGCAGCGAGATCGCGGCAATGGCGCCAAGCATCAAGGATAGGGTGTTCTGGGTGCGGGCCTCGGCCTGGATCATCGCCGCGTTGTTGGTCAGCTCATAGTCGCGCTTGCCGTTGTGCAGGCGCAGCATCAGTTGGTCGATGGCTTGTTCGGTTTCCTTGACCTTGCTCGCGTCCGCCGCGGCGATGGCCACGTACTCCGGATTGCGGCTGCCGAACAGGCGGGTGCTGGCGGCGGAGTAGGGCACGGCGATGCGGTCGTCGCTGTCCTGGTCGCCGGAGCTGGCGCCTTTGCCCATCAGCACGCCGACCACCTGGAACGGCGCGTTTTCGATGAGGATGTACTGGCCGATGGGGTTGGCGACGTCCTTGAGGAGTTTTTCCCGGACCTTCTTGCCGATCACCGCCACCGCGGCGCCGGCCTGTTCGTCGGCCTCGGTGAAGTAGCTGCCTTCGACCACCGGCCAGTTGAAGATGTGCGGGAAGTTGGTGTCGTTGCCGCCCACGTAGCTCATGTGATCGGCGTTGCCGAAGCGCACCACGGCTTCGGCGCCGTTGACCGGCATGATGCGCTTGACCTGGGGCAGGGTGGCCACGGCGGCGACGTCGCTCAGGGTGATGATGCCCTGGGGCGCCCGGGGATTGGGTGCGTGTCCGCTCAGATAAAGAATGTTCGAACCGAACGCCCCCATCTGCGCCATTACCTGGCGCTTGCTGCCTTCACCCACAGCCAGCATCACCACCACCGAGGCCACGCCGATGACGATGCCCAGCAGGGTCAGGGCGGTGCGGAAGCGGTTGATCCACATCACCCGCCAGGCGGCCTGCACCGCATCCAGCAGTTCGCCTTTCCAGGCGCCGCTGGCGTCGCTGCCGTCGGCCAGGCGCTGGCGCAGGTCCACCGCCTGCAGGGCGCCGGGGTTGGTGCTGGTCTGTACCGACGGGTCGCGCTGGGCGGTGTCGCTGATGATCTCGCCGTCGCGGATCTCGATGATGCGCTTGGCCCGGGCCGCTACTTCACGGTCGTGGGTGATGAGGATCACCACGTGGCCCTGGCCGGCCAGTTCGTCCAGCAGGGCCATGACTTCGGCGCCGCTCTGGCTGTCCAGGGCGCCGGTGGGTTCGTCGGCGAGGATGATGTGGCCGCCGTTCATCAGGGCGCGGGCGATGGACACCCGTTGCTGCTGGCCGCCGGACAGTTGATGCGGGCGGTTGCCGCTGCGGCTGGCCAGGCCCAGGCGCTCCAGCAGGGCGGCGGCGCGGGCGTGGCGTTCGGCGGTCGGGGTGCCGGCGTAGATGGCCGGCATCTCGACGTTTTCCTGGGCCGAGGCCGAGGGGATCAGGTGGTAGCCCTGGAACACGAAGCCAAAGGCTTCGCGGCGCAGCCAGGCCAGTTCGTCGCTGTCCAGTTGGGCGACGTTCTCCCCGGCGAACAGGTATTCCCCGGACGTCGGGCGGTCCAGGCAGCCGAGGATGTTCATCAGGGTCGACTTGCCGGAGCCGGAGGCGCCGACGATGGCGACGAATTCCCCGGCGTGGATCGACAGGTCGATGCCGCGCAGGACGTCGACTTGCGGGCTGTCGCCGCCACCGTAGGATTTGCGGATGTCTCTGAGGTCGATCAGCGGGGTCTGCATTCAACCCCCGCTGCTGTTGGCCGGGCCGATCAGCAGGTGCTCGCCCTCGTCCAGGCCGTCCAGGACCTGGATGCGCAGGCGGTCGCTGATGCCGACCCGGACCTTGCGCTCGTCGATCGAGCCGTTCTTGGCCACCACCCGGGCAATCTGCCGGTCCGGCTCGCTGCTGCCCTGCAGGGCGGCGATGGGCGCGGTGAGGACATTTTTCGCCTGGCTGGCGACAAAGAACACCTGGGTGGTCATTTCCGCCATCAACGCGTTGTCGGCGTTGTCCACGTCCAGCAGCACGGTGTACAGCACCACCCGGCCGCTGCCGCTCTTGCTGGTGCTGGTGGGGCTGCCTCCGCCCTGGCTGGTTTCGTTCAACGGCTTGGGCGGGATCGGCAGGATCTGGCGCACGGTGCTGGTCCAGCGCCGGTTGCCGCCGCTCAAGGTGGTGAAGTAGGCCTGCATGCCGGGTTTGACGTGGCCGATGTCGGCTTCCGAGACTTCGGCCCAGACGGTCATCGGCGAAAGTCTGGCGATGCGCAGGATCAGCGGGGTCTGCTGCTGGGCGTTGAGGGTCTGGCCTTCGCGGGCGTCTACCGCCACCACGGTGCCGGACATCGGCGCATAGATGCGGGTGTAGCCCAGCTCGGCCTGGTCGCTGCGCAGGCTGGCCTGGGCCTGGCGGATCTGCGCCTTGTACATGTCGATGCGCGCCTGGGTGGCCTTGAGTTCGGCCAGGGCGGTCTGCACGTCTTCTTCGCGGGTGGCGCCGCCGGCGTTGAGATGCTGCTGGCGCTGGTATTTCTGCCGGGCCAGCTGGTTCTGCGCGTATTGCTCTTGCAGCTGGGCCTGGAGGTTTTCGATGGAGAAGCGGCTGGCGTCGAGCTTGGCCTGCTGGGTGGCGGGGTCGATCTCCACCAGCAGTTGGCCTTCCTTGACCGTGTCGCCGGCCTCGACGTGGATCTTGCGGATCTGCCCGGAAGCCTGGGCGCCGACATCCACATAGCGTCTGGGTTGCAGGGTGCCCAGGGCGGTGACGCTGCTTTCGATATCGCCCCGGCTGACTTGTACCGTGGCGAGCTGGTCGCGTCCGGGGGGAATGAAGGTCCAGGCGCTGATGGCGACAACGGGAATCAGGCACAGCGCTGCCAGCAGGGCGCGCCGGGTATGTCGGGGACGTTTCATGCAGGGTTCCGGCCAGGGGGAAATCGGCCCGTCACAGCAGCCGGCCGCGGGGCGGGCGGCAAGGCTTGCGGCCACCGCGGGAACGGCGAAGACGGGGAGCTGTCAGGTAAACGAGCTGCCACAGGGGGAATTTAACTGCCGACACATGGAGTTACAGCTGTCGCCAGGCTGATAAATCAACCGCTGTGGCGCGGCGCCACTTTAAATCTATATGAGAATTACTATAAATTACGCTGCTGCTAAACAGCCATCACGAATTACCGGGTGCAAGTGGCCATTGACGGCCTTGTTCAAGGACAGAATCGCCCCCCCGGGCGGTCGGGAGCCCAGTTGGAAAACTACTATCGCGAGCTGATGTGCTTCCTCAACGCCAAGCTGGGCAATCGCCAGGTGGCCGAGGATGTGGTGCACGACGCTTATGTGCGGGTCCTGGAGCGCTCCAGCGATACGCCCATCGAGCAGCCGCGGGCGTTTCTCTATCGCACGGCGCTGAACCTGGTGATCGACGGCCATCGGCGCAATGCCCTGCGCCAGTCCGAGCCCCTGGAGGTGCTGGACAACGAGGAGCGCTACTTCAACCCTTCACCGCAGACCAGCCTCGACCACGGCCAGCGCCTGGAGATGCTGCAACGGGCCCTGGCGGAACTGCCGCGGCTGTGTCGCGAGAGTTTTCTCCTGCGCAAGCTCGAAGGCCTGTCCCATCCGCAGATCGCCGAGCAGTTGGGCATCTCCCGCAGTCTGGTGGAGAAGCACATCGTCAATGCCATGAAGCATTGCCGGGTGCGGTTGCGGCAGTGGGACGCTCAATAAGGCGTTGCCATTGCGACGCATTTAGTTAAATTTTTTTTCATTTTCCTCGTCCCTACTCAACAGACGATCCGCTGTCCTGCATGGGCCAGTCGGGTCACCGTGACACTTTATCTCCCGCGTTGAGGCGGTTTATCCAGAGGACACTGGAAATGACACAGGCAATTGCATCGGCCCACGTTCACGATTTGATCGGTATCGGTTTCGGCCCCTCGAACCTGGCGCTGGCCATTGCGCTGGAAGAGCGCGGGCAGGAGCACGGTCCGCTGGATGCGCTGTTTCTCGACAAGCAGGCGGACTATCGCTGGCATGGCAATACCCTGGTGACCCAGAGCGAACTGCAGATTTCCTTCCTCAAGGACCTGGTGACCCTGCGCAATCCCACCAGCCCCTATTCCTTCGTCAACTACCTCAAGCATCACGGGCGCCTGGTGGACTTCATCAACCTGGGCACCTTCTATCCGTGCCGCATGGAGTTCAACGACTACCTGCGCTGGGTGGCCGGCCACTTCCAGGAGCACAGCCGCTACGGTGAAGAGGTGCTGGCCATCGAACCGCTGCTGCACAACCAGCAAGTCGAGGCATTGCGGGTGATTTCCCGGGATGCCCAGGGCGCCGAGTTGGTGCGCACCAGTCGTGCGGTGGTGGTCAGCGCCGGCGGCACGGCGCGGGTTCCGGAGACCTTCAAGGGGCTCAAGGACAATGCGCGGGTGTTTCACCATTCCCAGTATCTGGAGCGCATGGCCAGCCAGCCCTGTGTCAATGGCCAGCCGATGCGCATCGCGATCATCGGCGGCGGGCAGAGCGCGGCGGAAGCCTTCATCGACCTCAACGACAGTTTTCCTTCGGCGCAGGCCGACATCATCATGCGTGGCTCGGCCCTCAAGCCGGCGGATGACAGCCCGTTCGTCAACGAAGTGTTCGCCCCGGCCTTCACCGACCTGGTATTCCAGCAGACCCGCAACGAGCGCGAGCGTCTGGTCAACGAGTACCACAACACCAATTACTCGGTGGTGGATGTCGACCTGATCGAGCGCATCTACGGCATCTTCTACCGGCAGAAAGTCTCCGGTGTGGCGCGCCACAGCTTGCGCACCATGACCACGGTGGAGAAGGCCACGGCCACTGACCTGGGCATCGAGCTGATCCTGCGCAACAACGCCACGGGCGAGCGCGAAGTGCGGCATTACGATGCCGTGGTCCTGGCCACCGGCTACGAGCGGCAGATGCATCGCCAACTGCTGGCACCGCTGCAGGAGTACCTGGGCGATTTCGAAGTGGACCGCAACTATCGGGTGATCACCGACGAACGCTGCAAAGCCGGCATCTACATGCAGGGCTTCAGCCAGGCCAGCCACGGCCTGAGCGATACTCTGCTGTCGGTGTTGCCGATCCGCGCCCAGGAGATCGCCGATTCGCTGTACGAACACGGCAAGACCCGCGGCCACAGCCGTTCGGTACGGGACCTGCTGCTGGCTACCGCCAGCTGATGGCGCGCCGCTGCCGCTGCTGTCGGCAGCGGCGGCCGCTGCCACAAAAACGTCATTTTCTGCCTGTTCCTGAACCTTGGCTGAAGAACTTTTCAATTCCCCGAGCCAGGGTTTTTCCCCGGTTTACTCTGCATAGGGCGCGGCGTAAGCTGCGCGCGTTTTCAACCATTGGAGGCCCAGTGTGGGTACTTGTTCGAGTGACAGGAGTCGGCCGGTCTTGACCACCGGCGCAGTCCCGGCAAGATAGCGCGCAGCCTTTTTCCTGCCGCTGTCTCGCCGTACAGCGAGAGGCGGCATCCCGATCGCGGCCCCTTTGTGGCCCGCTTCCCGACGTCCCTTCTTGACGACTCTGTTTCGCCCCCGGTCCGGCCTTGCGCCGCTCGTGGTGGCATCGACGCGTGGGTCCTGCGACCTGCGGGCCGGCCGTGCGCGGACGCTTGAAGCGTTGCGTCAGGCCTGGCCGTACCTGCCTGTGGTTGTCCTGTGTCGTCCTTGCGGGGGAGCCGTCATGGGTTACATCAGTCAGCGTCATCATCGCCAGCAACATCGTCCGTCCCTGTCGGTGCGATGGCCCCGGGCGTGAGCCCTGTCCCGTGCCTTTGCCCACTACCCTGACTGTTTAGTTGCATCACTGACGTCCCCGTGCCGCTGGCCGGACGTCTGTGCAGGAGTCATCACCATGAAGCTCAGCCTGTTGAAAGAATTTTTCGCCGGATTTCTCCGAACCCGGCACTTTTCCCGGCATTTCCGCCGCCTGGCGCTGCTGGACAGTATTCGCGACGCCAGCGTCAGCCGCGATGTGCCGCCGACCCTGGGGCAGACCCTGGTGGCCGCGGCCAACAGCGACGCCGCGCAACTGCTGGACCAGCTCGGCAGCCACACCGATGGCCTGAGCACCGAGGAGGCCGAAGCCCTGCGTGAGCGCTATGGCCTCAATGAGGTGGAGCACGAGCAGGCGCTGCCCTGGTGGACCCACCTGTGGCACTGCTACAAGAACCCCTTCAACCTGCTGCTGACCCTGCTGGCGGTGATCTCCTGGCTGACCGAGGACATGAAGGCGGCCACGGTGATTTTCTCCATGGTGGTGCTCTCGACCCTGCTGCGGTTCTGGCAGGAGGCCAAGTCGAACAAGGCCGCCGATGCCCTCAAGGCCATGGTCAGCAACACCGCCACGGTGATGCGCCCCGGTTCGGCGCCCCAGGCGGCGCCCATGCTCGGGCGTCTGCTGGGGGCCGCTGCCGAGGCCACGGGCGCACAGCGGATCGAACTGCCGATCAAGCAACTGGTGCCCGGCGACCTGATCGTGCTCTCGGCCGGCGACATGATTCCCGCCGACTGCCGGGTGCTCAGCGCCAAGGACCTGTTCGTCAGCCAGGCGGCGATGACCGGTGAATCCATGCCGGTGGAGAAGTTCCCGCGCCAGCAGGACGCCGATACCAGCAATCCCCTGGACCTGGACAACATCCTGTTCATGGGCACCAACGTGGTCTCGGGCTCGGCCACGGCGGTGATCCTGACCACCGGCAACAGCACCTATTTCGGTGCCCTGGCCCAGCGGGTGAGCGCCACCGACCGCGCCCCGACTTCGTTCCAGAGCGGGGTCAACAAGGTCAGCTGGCTGCTGATCCGCTTCATGTTCGTCATGGCGCCGCTGGTGCTGTTCATCAACGGCTTCACCAAGGGCGACTGGATGGAGGCGCTGCTGTTCGCGCTGTCGATCGCCGTCGGCCTGACCCCGGAAATGCTGCCGATGATCGTCACCTCGACCCTGGCCAAGGGCGCGGTGTTCCTCTCGCGCAAGAAGGTCATCGTCAAGCGCCTGGACGCGATCCAGAACTTCGGCGCCATGGACGTGCTGTGCACCGACAAGACCGGCACCCTGACCCAGGACAAGATCTTCCTGTCGCGGCACGTGGACGTCTGGGGCGAGGACTCCGACGACGTGCTGGAAATGGCCTACCTCAACAGCTACTACCAGACCGGGCTGAAGAACCTGCTGGACGTGGCGGTGCTGGAGCACGTCGAGGTGCACCGCGAGCTCAAGGTCGCGACGGCGTTCCAGAAGGTCGATGAAATTCCCTTCGACTTCACCCGGCGGCGCATGTCGGTGGTGGTGGCGGAAAAGGATCGGCCGCACCTGCTGATCTGCAAGGGCGCGGTGGAAGAAGTGCTGGCGGTATGCCGCAACGTGCGCCATGGCGAGGCCGAGGAAGCCTTGACCGAGAGCCTGCTGGCGCGGATTCGCCAGGTCACCGCCGACCTCAACGAAGAGGGCCTGCGGGTGGTGGCGGTGGCGGCCCGGCCGATGCTCGAAGGGCGCGACACCTACAGCCTGGCGGACGAGCGCGAGCTGACCCTGATCGGTTACGTGGCGTTCCTCGATCCGCCCAAGGAAAGCACCGCCCCCGCCCTCAAGGCCCTGGCCGAGCATGGCGTGGCGGTCAAGGTGCTGACCGGCGACAACGAACTGGTGACGGCGAAGATCTGCCGTGAAGTCGGCCTGGAGCAGCAGGGCCTGTTGATGGGCAACGACATCGAACGCATGAGCGACGAGCAGCTGGCCAAGGCAGTGGAAACCACCAACGTCTTCGCCAAGCTGACCCCGACCCACAAGGAGCGGATCGTCCGCCTGCTCAAGGCCAACGGCCATGTGGTGGGCTTCATGGGCGACGGGATCAACGATGCGCCGGCGCTGCGCACCGCCGACATCGGTATTTCGGTGGACAGCGCGGTGGACATCGCCAAGGAAGCGGCGGACATCATCCTGCTGGAAAAGAGCCTGATGGTGCTGGAGGAGGGCGTGCTGGAAGGGCGCCGGACCTTCGCCAACATGCTCAAGTACATCAAGATGACCGCCAGCTCGAACTTCGGCAACGTGTTCTCGGTACTGGTGGCCAGCGCCTTCATCCCGTTCCTGCCGATGCTGCCCATGCACCTGCTGGTGCAGAACCTGCTCTATGACATTTCCCAGATCGCCATTCCCTTCGACAACGTCGACGAGGACATGCTCAAGCAACCCCAGCGCTGGCAGCCGGCGGATGTCGGGCGCTTCATGGTGTTCTTCGGGCCGATCAGCTCGATCTTCGACATCACCACCTTTGCCTTGATGTGGTACGTGTTCGACGCCAACACCCCGGATCACCAGACCCTGTTCCAGTCCGGCTGGTTCGTGGTGGGGCTGCTGACCCAGACCCTGATCGTGCACATGATCCGCACACCGAAGATTCCGTTCCTGCAGAGCCGGGCGGCCACGCCGTTGCTGGTGATGACCGGGATCATCATGGCGGTGGGGATCTTCCTGCCGATGGGGCCTTTGGCGCACTACTTCAAGCTGCAGGCGCTGCCGTCGCTGTACTTCGTGTTCCTGCCACTGATCCTGCTGGCCTACATGACCCTGACCCAGGCGGTGAAGGGCTTCTACGTGCGCCGCTTCGGCTGGCAGTAATGCTGCCCTGTAGGAGCCAGCTTGCTGGCGAAGGCTTTCTTGCCAGCGAGAGTTACCCTGCTGGCGAAGGCGTCTCTGCCCGCGAAAGTTACCCTGCTGGCGAAGGCGCCCTCACGGGCCGCTTCGCTGGCAAGCCAGCTCCTACGGTCGCCCGTGCGTCCGCGGCAGGCCATGAGACGTTCATGGACCGCTGCTAGAGTCCTCTGGTGCCATTCATGCCCTTCGCTCAAGGACAGTCGCCATGCAAGCTCTGCACAACATCAACCTGGACTCGCTGGTCGACACCCTGGTCAGCCTCAGCGCGGCCTTCATCCTGGGTGGCCTGATCGGTTTCGAACGCCAGTACCGGCAGCGCACCGCGGGCTTGCGCACCAACGTGCTGGTGGCGGTGGGCGCGGCGATCTTCGTCGACATGGCCAACCGTCTGGGCGGTGCCGACGGCGCGGTGCGGGTGGTGGCCTATGTGGTGTCGGGCATCGGCTTTCTCGGGGCCGGGGTGATCATGCGCGAGGAGGGCAACGTCCGCGGCCTGAACACCGCCGCCACCCTCTGGGCTTCGGCGGCGGTGGGGGCCTGCGCCGGTGCCGACCTGATCCTCGAGGCGTTGCTGGGCACCCTGTTCGTGCTGGCCGCCAATACCCTGTTGCGGCCCATCGTCAACAACATCAACCGCCAGCCGCTGGACGTGATCTCCGCCGAGGTCACCAACATCGTCTATGTGATTGCCCACCGTTCGAAACAGAAGGCCGTGTTCGCCTTGCTGGAAGCCGAGCTGGAACGCAGCAACTACCCGGCCAGCGATGTCGACGTGCATGCCTTTGGCAGCGATGAAGTGGAGATCGAGGCGATCCTGGCCACCACCTCGGTGGACGGTGAAGAACTGGATGCGCTGGTGGCGCGGCTGTCCACCTCGGCCCTGGTGCAGCAGGCGTTCTGGAGCCCGAGCACCACCGAGTGAGCGTTGCCCGCTGACAGCCTTGCGCGGTCTTTCTCGGTTTTCAGAGGCGTGTGCCGGTTTACAGGAAAAGCCTTACATCAAAACAAGACCCTGCCCGTCTGCAAAAAGCGGGTGGCGATTTAAGGTAGTCGGCAACCTTTTACCGAGATGGCGATCGGAACTGAGTGACAGCTGACTTGTCCGAAAAAAACGTCGGCAAGCCCGTTCTGGGCGTGGTTTTCAGATTAATCCTAGAGAAAACCCTCCGACACTTCCCTAGCCTTCTACCGATCTAGGAGGAAGGCCGGCAGTCGCCGGTCGTAGTCTCAAAAGCAGGATCCAGAAATGTCCAATAGAGCGCTGCGCATACTGATTGCCGATGATCAACATTTTCATCGGATGCAGATCGAACGAACCTTGAATCAACTCAATTACTACCGCATTGCCCCCGTGCACACATTGGAGGAACTGCTTTCGCTGGTGGAGTACGCCTGTGATCCGTTCGATCTGCTGATCATCAACGGCACCCTGGCCACCCACAGCGGTTTCGATCTGCTGGACTTCTGCCTGGACAACCCCCAGCTCGGCCACGCCCTGATCTATGACAGCCAGCGCTTTCCACCCATCCCCAGCAGCCTGCGGCACCGGATCCAGGCCAGCCGCGCCGAGTTGCCGGACAGCGAGGCGATCCGGCGTCTGATGCAGCAGATCGATCCGCCCGTGTTCCGGACCTCCAGGTCGGGCGGCATTCAGTGGCTGCCGGAACTGCAGCACGGCGGCTGGCGTGCCAGTGCCAATTGATTCAATCGCGCTCTATGCAAAACGGCATCCCCAGGGATGCCGTTTTACGTTGCGCTGCGGACAAGGCGCCGCCGATGCAGGCGGCGTCGGGTTCAGGCCATGTCGCTGTGGCTGAACTCCTCGCCAAGAAAGTCGATCAGGCTGCGCACCGACGGCAGCAGGCCGCGGCGTGACGGGAAGATCGCGTGCACGATCCCGCAGCGCGGCGCCCAGCCGGGCACCAGTTCCTGCAGGCGTCCGGCGTCCAGGTCTTCGCGGACCACCACCTTGGGCAGGTGGACGATACCGATGCCCGCCAGCACCGCATGTCGCAACGCCAGCAGATCGTCGGTGACCATCCGCGGCCGGTGGCGAATCAGCGCCTCGGCGCCGTCGGGTCCCAGCAGCTGCCATTGGTAATCCCGTTGCGCCGCTCCCCAGTGCAGGCTGGGCAGGCCGCTGAGATCGGCCGGGGTCGTCGGGCTCGACAGGCGTTGGAGAAAGTCCGGATGCCCCACCAGGCATTGGGTGCTGTTGCCCAGGACCTTCATCACCAGGTCGGTGTTTTCCAGGGGCGGGAAGCGCACCCGCAGGGCAATGTCGAAACCTTCGTGGATCAGGTCGACCCGGCGGTTGGTGCTTTCGATGAACAGCTCCACCAGGGGGTACTTGAGCATGAAGCGGGTGAGCATCGGTCCGACCCAGGAATTGAGCAAAGCCGTGGGGCAGGCCACCCGCACCAGCCCCTGGGGTTCGGAGCGATTGCGTTCGATGACTTCCGCCGCGCCCTCGGCTTCCACCCGCATGGCCAGGCAGCGCTGGTAATACTCCTGGCCGATCTCGGTCAGGGAGCAATGGCGGCTGGTGCGCTGGATCAGGCGCACGCCGAGGCGCTCCTCCAACTGGGCGATCCGCCGGCTGAGCTTGGACTTGGGCATGTCCAGGGCCCGTCCGGCCGCGGCGAATCCCCGGTGCTCCACCACCTGGGTGAAGTAGTAGAGGGTGTTCAGGTCTTCCAAGATCGTTCTCCAGATAGAACGCTAAGGGCGATTTTCGCAGTCTAGCGCGGCAAAGGTGCGAGTTTTAAGGTGTGCCCATCAGAAAGTTCTGGAGGGCGACATGAAAAACATCATTGGCATCTACACCGCTCCCCGGCCCCATTGGGTCGGCGACGGCTTCCCGGTACGCACCCTGTTTTCCTACGACAACCTGGGCCAGCACATCAGCCCGTTCCTGTTGCTGGATCATGCCGGACCCGCACAATTCAGCCCCACCAGCGCCCGCCGTGGCGTCGGCGAGCACCCTCATCGCGGTTTCGAGACGGTGACCATCGTCTACGACGGTGAAGTGGAGCATCGCGACTCCACCGGCAGCGGCGGCAAGATCGGCCCGGGCGACGTGCAGTGGATGACCGCGGCCTCGGGGATCATCCATGAGGAATTCCACTCCAGCGAGTTCGCCCGGCGTGGCGGCAACCTGGAAATGGTCCAGCTGTGGGTCAACCTGCCGGCGAAGGACAAGCTCGCGGCCCCCGGTTACCAGAGCATCCTCGCGGCGGACATTGCGCAGATCCCGCTGCCGGGCAACGCCGGCAGCCTGCGCCTGATCGCTGGTGAGTATGACGGTCAGCGAGGGCCGGCCCGCACGTTCACCCCGATCGACGTCTGGGACCTGCGCCTGCAGTCCGGCAAGTACCTGGAGCTGCCCCTGCAGGCAGGGCGCAATACCGCCCTGGTGGTGCTGCGCGGCACCGTGCAGGTCAATGGCCGGGAGCGGGTGGAGCAAGGACAACTGGCGCTGTTGGAACGCGACGGCGAGCTGATCAGCCTGCAAGCCGGCAGCGACGCCATTGTGCTGCTGCTCAGCGGCGAGCCCATCGACGAACCCATCGTCGGCCACGGTCCGTTCGTGATGAACAGCGAAGCGCAAATTCATCAGGCCTTCATCGACTATCAGTCGGGACGCTTCGGCCGGATGGACGCAGGCGGTCACTGACCGGCTGCACTGGCGCGGCTTGCATCGGCAACTAGGCTTTGCCAGTCGCGCGCTACACCCCGATGCCCGCCATGACCCGGAGGGCGCGCAGCACGGGTTTCATTCCAGCCGGTTGATCCGGCATCGATCATTAGCGAGGACTCACCATGACTAACGCCTACAAACGTCTCGACAAGGAAAACGCCGCCGTGCTGCTGGTGGATCACCAGGCCGGCCTGCTGTCGCTGGTCCGCGATATCGAGCCCGATCGTTTCAAGAACAACGTGCTGGCCCTGGCCGACCTGGCCAAGTACTTCAAGCTGCCGACCATCCTCACCACCAGCTTCGAAACCGGCCCCAACGGCCCGCTGGTGCCGGAGCTCAAGGCGCTGTTTCCCGATGCGCCCTACATCGCCCGGCCCGGCCAGATCAATGCCTGGGACAACGAGGACTTCGTCAAGGCGATCAAGGCCACCGGCAAGAAGCAACTGATCATCGCCGGGGTGGTCACCGAGGTCTGCGTGGCGTTCCCGGCGCTCTCGGCCCTGGAGGAAGGCTTTGAAGTGTTCGTGGTCACCGACGCTTCCGGCACCTTCAACGCCCTGACCCGCGACTCGGCCTGGAACCGCATGTCCAACGCCGGCGCGCAACTGATGACCTGGTTCGGCCTGGCTTGCGAACTGCACCGTGACTGGCGCAACGATGTCGAGGGCCTGGCGACCCTGTTCTCCAACCACATCCCCGACTACCGCAACCTGATGACCAGCTACAACACCCTGACCCAGGGCAAGTAAGCGCCCCCTGTAGCCACTGCCGCAGGCTGCGACACGCGCTTGAAGAGCGTGCAGCGCTCGCTCGGCGCCCCGGCAGTGGCTGCACCGATTCATGGCAACGGCCGCTGCCACCGGCCGCGCCCGGGGCCCCAGGGCCCTGTGCGTGCTCCGCAGCGCCCTGGCCTTCTTCGATCGGCGACTTTTCCAGCTATACCTGCTCCTGCTGCTTTCGTGCGATCTTGCCGTCCCCGTCTTGCCGGAGTGCTTCGATGTCTTCCCTGTTCAGCGATCATCCGTTGTTGGCCGCGCTGTTCCTGCTGTTCCTGGATGTGTTGCTCTGGCGCCTGATCGGCAGCCGCGGCGACTACTGGAAGCTGGCGGTGCGGGTGCTGATCTTCTCCCTCTACAGCCTGATGCTGTTCAACCAGGGCATGAACCCGATGCAGGCCGCGCCCTGGCCCGACGACGTGCCCCTGCACCTGGCCGCCACCGGCCTGGAAATCGGCTGGTGGCTGTTCGGCGCACGGACCCTGACGGTGCTGCTGGGCACCCTGATGATGCAGCGGGTCGGGCATACCGGACGCCTGTTGCAGGACCTGATGGGCGCGGTGATCTTCCTGATCGCCATCATCGCCGCCCTGGCCTATGTGCTTGAGCTGCCGGTCAAGGGGGTGCTGGCCACCTCCGGCGCCTTGGCGATCATCGTCGGCCTGGCGCTGCAGAGCACCCTAAGCGATCTGTTTTCCGGGATTGTTCTCAACACCACCAAGCCCTATCAGATCGATGACTGGATCGCCATCGATGGCACCGAAGGGCGGGTGCTGGATATTGATTGGCGCGCCACCCGGTTGCAGACCTCCCAGGGCAGCATGGTGGTGATTCCCAACTCCCTGGCGTCCAAGGCCAAGATCACCAACTTCAGCCGGCCGGTGGACGTCCACGGTCTGTCGGTGAGCGTGCAGGTCAGCCCCCACGCGCGGCCGCAGAAGGTCATCGAGGCCCTGGAGCGGGCCACCCTCGGCTGTCGCCTGCTGTTGAACACGCCGGCTGCCAGCGTGGCGATGAAAAGCACCAGCAGCACGGGCGCGGAATACGAGATCAGTGCTTTTGTCGCCAGCATGGGGCACAAGCGCGAGGTGCGGAACCAACTGTTCGACCTGGCTTTCCGCCATCTGCAGGCCAGCGGCATCAGCCTGCTGTCCAGTGGCGAGAGCAGCCAGCCGCTGACCTTGTCGCGGCCCCGGGCACTGCTGGACGCGTCGAGCATCTTTTCCACGCTGCGCCAGGAGGAAAAGGACACCTTCAGCCAGAACATGCACCTGCAGACCTTCCGTGCGGGCGAAACCATCCTGGCCGCCGGGGACGTCAGCGACCACCTGTTCATCATCGAGTCCGGCGTGGTGACGGTGACCATGCAGCGTGACGGCAAGCCCTTCGAGGCGGGGCGCATGGGCCCGGGGGAAGTGATTGGCGAAGCCGGGGTGGTGGCCGAGCAGGCCACGATCGCCGAGTTCTCGGCCAAGACCTTCTGCAGCCTGTACCGCATCGACAATGAGTTCCTCAAGCCGTGCCTGGACGCGCGCCATGACATCAACGAGGCGATGAAGAACCTTCTGGATTTTCGCCGGCACATGGCGCAGACCCTGGCCCAGGCGACCCCCAAGCCGGTGGCCAAGAAAGGCTTTCTGCAATGGCTGCGCAGCCGCACCTGAGGCACCGGCGATAGCAAACCTCGGCCCGGCCAGCGAGGCCGGGCAAAGCCCCCTTGGCGGAGCATTGCCGCAACAGGCCTTGTCACCACAACAAGCCCCTTGCCTGCGAAATGCTTCGTGCTGCCGCTTAAGTGAACAGCCTTACCCCCTTAGCGGAAATACGCCCGCGGCGTGGTGCCGGTCATGGCCTTGAAGAAGGCGATGAAGATGCTGTCGCTGGCAAAGCCCAGCTCGAAGGCGGTGTAGCCGATGCTGCGGCCGGTGGCCAGCAGCTCGATGGCGCGCATCAGGCGCCACTGCTGGCGCCATTGCTGATAGCTCAGGCCGGTTTCGCGCTGGAAGATCCGGCCGATGGTGCGGCTGCTGGCGCCGACTCGGGTGACCAGCACCTGCAAGGGCGGCGGCAGTGACTGCAGATCCGCCAGCAGCGGTTGCAGGCGCTTGTCCCGGGGCAGGGGCAAGGACAGCGGCTGGCGCAGGGCCAGGCGGATTTCCTCGATGCACAGGCCCAGCAGGTGCGGGTAGCGGCCCTGGCTCCAGTCGCAGTCGAAGGCGGCCTGGGCCATGGGTTCCAGCACCGCCCGAAGCAGCGGGCTGACCTCGATCACCGCCACCTCCCCGGGCAGTTGCGGGCTCAGCTCCGGGCAGAAGTACAGCGAGCGGTAGTCCACGCTCTGCTGCATTTGCGCACGGTGCGTCACCCCGGCGGGAATCCACGCCGCCCGCGACGGCGGCAGCAGGCACACGCGGTCGGCCAGGGTGATCCGGGTGCAGCCCTGGCGGGTGTACAGCAGTTGCCCGCGGCGGTGCCGGTGCAGGCCGGAGTCGTGATCGCCGAGGGTCGCGGCGATACCGATCAGCGGCGCGCTGAAGCGATCCGGGTCGAACTGTGCCTGTGGTTCGAGCCAAGCCATGGTTGACGTATTTCCGATAGTTGTTGGCAGGGTTGCGATAATACGCCAGGCGCCGCTGCCTAGAATCGTCGGCAGTTTTTTTGCCGAGTCCTGCCTGATGAATAACCGTTGCCTGTTGCCCCTGGCCCTGGCCCTGCTGATGTTCCCGCAGATCGCCCAGACCCTCTACAGCCCGGCCCTGGGCGATATCGGCCAGGCCTTTGGCGTGGCCCCCGGGCAAGCGGCCCAGAGCCTTTCACTGTTTGTTCTGGGCTTTGCCCCGGGGGTGCTGCTGTGGGGGCGCCTGAGCGATCGCTGGGGCCGGCGCCCGGCCTTGCTGGGGGGGCTGGGGCTGTATGTCCTGGCCCTGGTCATGGAGCTGCAGGTGCAGAGCTTCAGCGCGCTGTTGCTGTGCCAGGCCCTGGCGGCCCTGGGCGCGGCGGCGGGCTCGGTGGTGACCCAGACCCTGCTGCGCGACCGGTATCGCGGCAGCGAGCTGGTGCGGGTGTTTTCCCTGGTGGGCATGCTGCTGGCGGCGAGCCCGGCGATTGGCCTGTTCAGCGGTTCCGCCCTGGTGCAGGCCTGGGGTTACCGGGGCGCCCTGGTCGGCTTGCTGCTGCTGGCCCTGGCCCTGCTTGGCTGGTGCGCCCTGGCCTTGCCGGAAACCCGCCCGCCGGCCCAGCCCCTGGCGCCCCTGGTCGCGACCCTGTGGCAGATGCTCGGCGATCCGGGCATCTGGCGTTCGGCGCTGCTGGTGGCGGTGTTCAACATTGCCTTGCTCAGCTACTACAGCCTCGGGCCGTTCCTGTTCCGCGAGCTGGGGCAGGGCGAGCAGTGGTTCGGCTACAGCGGCGCGCTGCTGGCCCTGGGGTCGGGCCTGGGGGCCTGGCTCAACCGGCGCTTGCTGGCCCGGGGCTGGTCCGCGCGGCGCTTGCTGGTGGCGGCGGCGCTCGGTGTTTTGCTGGGCGCGGGCGGGGTCCAGGCCTTGCAGCACAGCCTGTGGCTGGTGCTGCCGATGTTCGGCGTGGTGCTCGGCTTCGGCCTGGCGATACCGAACATCCTCGGCTCGGCGCTGGCCGCCTACAGCGACCGGCTGGGCAGCGCCGGGGCCTGGTTCGGACTACTTTACTACCTGCTGATTGGGGCCGGCCTGCTGCTGGTGGCCTGGGCCCAGGCCCTGGCTGCGAGCCTGGCCCTGTGTGCCGCCGCGGCCTTGATGCTGGCCTGGTGGCGCGCCGCCGGGCGTGGCTGACACGGCCGGCCGCGAGCGGGCCAATGGCCGATTGCTTGATCATGATCAAGCCCTCGTCGGCATGATCCGCGCAGCCTGTCAGCAGATTTGCGCAGCCACGCAGAACCTTTCCCGGTACTGGAGGACTTGAACATGGCCAAGATGAAAGCAGCGATTTTCGTCGAAAAGAACCGCATCGTGCTGGACGACAAGGACATCCCCGAAATCGGTCCGCTGGACGCCCTGGTGCGCATCACCACCACCACGATCTGCGGCACCGACGTGCACATCCTGCGCGGCGAATACCCGGTGGCCAAGGGCCTGACCATCGGTCACGAACCGGTGGGCGTGATCGAGCGCCTGGGTTCCCAGGTCCGCGGTTTCCATGAGGGCCAGCGGGTGATCGCCGGGGCCATCACCCCCAGTGGCCAGAGCTATGCCTGCCTGTGTGGCTGCGGCTCCCAGGACGGCCCGGACACCCGCCATGGCTTTCGTGCCACCGGCGGCTGGAAGTTCGGCAACACCATCGACGGCTGCCAGGCCGAATACGTGCGGGTGCCGGACGCCCTGGCCAACCTGTGCCCGATCCCCGACGGCCTGAGCGACGAAGAAGTGCTGATGTGCCCGGACATCATGTCCACCGGTTTCTCCGGCGCCGAGCGTGCCGAGGTCAATATCGGCGACAGCGTGGCGGTGTTCGCCCTGGGGCCCATCGGCCTGTGCGCGGTGGCCGGGGCCCGGCTCAAGGGCGCCACCACCATCATCGGCGTCGACACCGTGGCCGCGCGCATGAGCGTGGCGCGCGGGCTGGGCGCCACCCACGTGGTGGACTTCAAGCAGGGCGACGTGGTCAAGCAGATCATGGAGCTGACCGACGGCCGCGGGGTCGATGTGTCGATCGAGGCCCTGGGCACCCAGGGCACCTTCGAATCGGCGCTGCGGGTGCTGCGTCCGGGGGGCAAGCTGTCGAGCCTGGGGGTCTACTCCAGCGACCTGCGCATCCCCCTGGATGCCTACGCCGCCGGCCTCGGCGACCTGAGCATCCTCAGCACCCTGTGCCCCGGCGGCAAGGAGCGCATGCGCCGGCTGATGGAGGTGGTTGCCAGTGGCCAGGTGGACCTCAAGCCGCTGGTCACCCACCGCTTCAAGCTCGATGACATCGAAGCCGCCTACGAGCTGTTCGCCAGCCAGCGCGACGGTGTGATGAAGATCGCCATCACGCCATGACCCGCGCACCGGGTGGCCTTGATGCATATCAAGGCGCCCGGGCCCGTCTGCCTCGACACTTCGGCCATCACCGTCCAAGGAGGTTCACCATGAGCCAGTACCAGCGCCTGTTGCTGATTGCCGACCCCCAGCAGCACCAATCCCCCGCGGCTCGTCGCGCCGCCGCCCTGGCCCAGGCCAGTGGCGCAGCGCTGCATGCCCTGGTGTTCGTCGAACCGCCGGCGCGCACCTACCTGTGGGAAGAACACCTGGAAGACAGCGAACGCCAGGCCTACCTGCAACGCCATGAGCGCTGGTTGCAAGTGGAGGCCGAATGGATGCGCGAGCAGGGCGTCGAGGTCACCACCCAGGTGATCTGGAGCACCCAGGTGCTCAAGGACATGCTGGTCTACATCGACGAGTTCCGGCCCGACCTGTTGATCAAGGACGTGACCCTGGAATCGGCCCTCAAGCGAGTCTTCGTCACCCCGCTGGACTGCCACCTGCTGCGCGAGGCGCCGGTGCCGGTGCACCTGGTCAACGAGGCGCCGCACAAACTGCCCCGGCGCATCGTCGCCGCCGTCGACCCGGCCCAGTCCGACACCCAGATCAGCGGCCTCAACGCTCTGATCATCCAGACCGCCAACGCCCTGGCCCTGCAATGCGATGCCCAGCTGCACCTGCTGTATGCCTACGACCTGATGCCAATGCTCGACGGCGTGGCGCCGGTGGCGTCCACCGCCTGGAGCGTCAACTGCCTGGACGAGCTGCGCGACTCCCTGCACAAGGAGTTCGAACGCCTGGGCGATCAGTACAACGTGCCCCAGGAATTTCGCCACTTCATCATGGGCCCGCCAGTGCCTGGCATCGCCCAGTTCGTCGACGAGTACCTGGTGGACGTGGTGGTCATGGGCACCGTGCACCGCACCGGCTTTGGCCGCTTGATCGGCAGCACCACCGAGCGCGCCCTGTACTCGATGCCGGGCAGCATCCTGGCGGTGAAGGCGCTGAGCCCGAGCTGAAATCCCCGCCTTGACCCCGCCTGCGGCGAGCCTCAGCCCGGCTCGTCGCCCTGGCTGCCCGGCAGGTACGGCAGCAGGCGCGCGGTTTCCTTGCGCACCACCGCGTAGCACTCGCAGCTGTGCTGTTCCAGGCGTGACCGGTCGAGGACATTGATGCGTCCGCGGCTGTACTCGATGATGCCCTGGCGCTGCAGTTTGCCGGCGGCCTCGGTGACCCCTTCGCGGCGCACCCCGAGCATGTTGGCGATCAGCTCCTGGGTCATCACCAACTGGTTGCCCGGCAGGCGGTCCAGGGACAGCAGCAGCCAGCGGCACAGTTGCTGATCGATGGAGTGGTGGCGGTTGCACACCGCGGTCTGGGCCATCTGGGTGATCAGCGACTGGGTGTAGCGCAGCATCAGCAGGAGCATCTCGCCGTGGCGGTTGAACTCGTCCTTGAGGCGCTGCCCGGGCAGGCGCAAGGCGTGCCCGGCACTTTGCACGATGGCCCGGCTGGTGGTGCTCTCACCGCCCATGACCAGGGACACCCCCACCAGCCCTTCGTTGCCCACCACGGCGATTTCCGCCGAGGCGCCGTTTTCCATCAGGTACAGCAGCGACACCACCGCGTCGGTGGGGAAGTACACATGACGCGGGATATCCCCGGATTCGTAGAGCACCTGGCCCAGGCTCAGGGCCACCGGCTTGAGATGGGGCAGCAGGCGCTCCTGCACCACGGCCGGCAGTGCATTGAGCAAGTGGTTGGGCCCGAGCCCAAGGTTGTCGAACATCTCAGAACCACCGGATGGCAAGGCGTCAGCGCTCACTCAGGGTAGTACAGGGCCTGGCCCGCTGTCTGTCATGGCGCCGGCTCGCTGACGGCCGCTGTCAGGGAATGCCCGGCCTGTGGCGGCGCGGCGCTGGCGGGCCAGGTCAGCAACACCCGGTGCGCCCGGCCGTCGTCCAGCAGCGCGATGGCCAGCCCCGGCAGCGGTCGGCCGTCCAGGCTCAGGCTGAGGATGGCCCCGGGGTTCTGCCGCACCTCGATTTGGTACAGGGTTTCGCCAAACCGGTAGTCCAGGCTGTAGCCCGGCCAGTGGGCCGGGATCACCGGTTCGATGTACAGCTGCTGGCCTTCGCGGCGCAGCCCCAGCAGCGACTCGACGATCAGCCGGTACATCCAGCCCGCCGAGCCGGTGTACCAGCTCCAGCCGCCACGCCCGGTGTGGGGCGCCACGCCATAGACGTCGGCGGCCATCACATAAGGCTCGACCCGGTAGGTGGCCACCTGCTCGGCGCTGCGTCGGCTTGCCGGGTTGATCATGCGCAGCAGCTCCCAGGCCCGGGCGCTGTCCCCCAGGCGGGCGAAGGCCATGCAGGCCCAGATGGCCGCGTGGGTGTATTGCCCGCCGTTCTCCCGCACACCGGGCACGTAGCCCTTGATATAGCCCGGGTCCAGCGGGCTGTGGGCGAACGGTGGGTCCAGCAGCAACACCACGCCGCTGTCGCGGCGCACCAGGTGCCGGTCCAGGGATTCCATGGCCTGGCGCTGGCGGGCGTCACTGGCGGCGGCCGACAGCACCGACCAGCTCTGGGCGATGGAGTCGATGCGGCATTCCTGATTGTCGGCGCTGCCCAGGGCCTGACCGTCGTCGAACCAGGCCCGGCGATACCACTGTCCGTCCCAGGCCTGGCTGTCGAGGGCCGTGCGCAAGGCCAGGGCCTGCTCGCGGCAGGTCCGGGCGAAGTCCGGATCGTCGTGCTGTTCGGCGGTGACGGCGAAACGCTGCAGCACCTGATGGCTGAAGAACCCCAGCCACACGCTTTCCCCCAGGCCGCGCTCGCCGACCCGGTTCATGCCGTCGTTCCAGTCGCCGGTGCCCATCAGCGGCAGCCCGTGGACGCCGCGCCGGCTGCCGTGCTCGATGGCTCGCCGGCAGTGCTGGTAAAGGCTCTCCCGCAGCCCGCAGGTTTGCGGCAGGTCGTAGTAGGACTCTTCTCCGGGATTGAGCAGGCGACCTTCCAGGTAACCCACCTCGACCTCCAGCACGCTGCGATCGCCGGTGATCTGCACGTAGCGGCTGGTGGCCAGGGGCAGCCAGAGGAAGTCGTCGGAGCAGCCGGTGCGCACCCCGCGATTCTGCGGCGGGTGCCACCAGTGCTGAACGTCGCCCTCGGGGTATTGATGGGCCGCGCACAGCAGCAGGTGTTCCCGGGCCAGGGCCGGCTCGGCGTGGATCATCGCCATGCTGTCCTGCAACTGGTCGCGAAAGCCGATGGCGCCGCCGGACTGGTAGAAACCGCTGCGCGCCCAGAAGCGGCAGGCGATGGTCTGGTACATCAGCCAGCCGTTGGCCATGACATCGATCGCCGGTTCCGGGGTGTGCACCTGGATGCAGTCCAGGCTGCGTCGCCAGTGCCGGTGCACCGCCGCCAGCTCGCTCTGGGCCATCTGGCTGCCGCGGTATTGCAGGACCCGGCGGGTCGCTGCCTTGGCGTCGGTTTCGGCCCCCAGGCGGAACAGCACTTCCTGGCTCTGGCCGTCGGCCAGCTCCAGCGCCACCTGCATCGCCGCGCACGGATCGAAACCGGCGCCGGAACGCCCGGACAGGCGCTCTCGGGTCAAGGCCGCCGGTGCCGCGAGGCTGCCGTTGCGGCCGATGAACTCGCTGCGGTCGCCGGTAAAACTGCGCACCGCCGAGTCGGTGTCGAGAAACGCCACATGCCCGGAGAACTCCATGTTGTAAGGGTTGCGGGCGAACAGCGCGCCACTGACCGGATCACTTTCAGTGACCACGTGCATGGCCGAGCGGCCGCGCAATTCCCCCAGCACCCATTCCACGTAGCTGGTGACCGTCAGGCGCCGTGGCCGGCCGCTGCGGTTGCCGATCTTCAGCCGCGAGAACTTGATCGGCGCGTCCACCGCGACATACACCGTCAGCTCGCTGTGGATGCCGTTCTCCTCGTGCTCGAACACGCTGTAGCCGAAGCCGTGGCGGGTGCGATAGCTGCCGCTGCCGGGACACGGCTGCGGGGTCGGTGACCAGACCTGGCCGCTGTCTTCGTCGCGCAGGTACAGGGCTTCGCCGCTGGGGTCGCTGACCGGGTCGTCGTGCCAGGGGCTGAGGCGGTATTCGTGGGCGTTTTCGCGCCAGCTGTAGGCGCCGCCGCTTTCCGAGATCACCGTGCCGAACAGCGGGTTGGCCAGGACGTTGGCCCAGGGCGCCGGGGTCGGCTGCCCGGGGTTGAGGGTGATCAGGTACTCGCGGCCGTCGCTGCTGAAACCGCCGTAGGGCGTTTGCAGAATCAGTTCCGGTTGCGCGGCTGCCGGGGCACTGCCGGCCGGTTGCGGCAGGCGCACCAGGGGCGCCTCCAGGCGTGGCAGCGAGGGATCGGCGCGGCGCCGGTGGACCTGCTCGGCGAGGCTGCCGCGGCTGTCGCTGATCACCAGGCGCGCCACCGCCAGCATCAGCACGCGGTCTTCGCCGGACAGCTGCTGGGCCGGGCGCACGAAAATGCCCCCCGGGCGGTCGATCAGGCTGGCTTCGCTGCCGGAGGTCACCAGGCCCATGATCAGGTCCTGGAGTTGCTGGCGATAACCGACCTGATCCTCGTTCCAGATCACCAGGTCCACAGCCAGGCCTTTCTGGCGCCAGTAGGCGTGGGCCTTGATCAGTTGCTGCACCAGGGCGATGTTGGCCAGATCGCCCACCTGCAGCAGGACGATCGGCAGGTCGCCGGAAATGCCCTGGCCCCAGAGCCCGGACTGGCTGCGGCGGTTGCCCAGCAGCAGGCTGCTGTCGGCGCGCAGGCTGGCGTTGGCGTACAGCAGCGAGGCGGCCATCTGCTGGTACAGCCGGGCTTCGGCCAGGGACGCGTTGAGCTGGCGCAGCAACACCTGGCTGTGGGTCCAGGCCAGGTCGAAGACCCGGTCCGCCAGGTGCCGGTCGCGGTATTTGTGGATCAGTTGCAGGCACTGTTCGCGGCTGTCGGCGACCCCGGTCACCAGATCGATGGTGGCGCTCTGGCCGGGTTCGAGGGTGATCCGGCAGCGGATCGCCACGATCGGGTCGAGCACCGGTCCGGCGCTGCCCGACAGCCGCTCGACCTGTGGGTCCAGGGCCAGGGGCGCGGCCAGATCGCGGCCCCGGCCGATGAAGCGCGCGCGGTCGGTTTCATAGGAAATAGCGTCGATGTCCACACCGTGGGCCGCCAGCAGGTGGCACAGCCACGGCACCGGCTGTTCCTGGGAACGCGGTCGGCGGCTGCAGACAATGGCCTGCAACTCCGGCAGCAGTTCGGTCTCGATGAACAGGTTGCTGAAGGCCGGGTGGGACGCGTCGCTCTGGGCCGTGGCCAGGACCACTTCGGCGTAGCTGGTGAGCTCGATGCTGCGTCGTACCCGGGCCCGGTTGCACAGGTGCAGGCGGCGCAGCTCGATGGGGTCCTCGGGGGACACGACGATTTCCGTGTGGCTGTCGAAGTCTCGCTCGCGCACCCGGAATTCGGCCCGGGCATCGGTGAAGATCGCCTCGAAACCCTGCGGCCGGCGGCGGGTCGGCTGGTAGGCGGCGGACCAGAAGTCGCCGCTGGCCACGTCCCGCAGGTAGCAGAACTGGCCCCAGTGATCCCGGGTCGGGTCTTCGTGCCAGCGGGTCACCGCCAGTTCGTTGCAGCGGCTGTAGCCACCACCGGCGCTGCTGAGCATGACGTGGTAATGACCGTTGGACAGCAACTGCACCGCCGGGCGCTTGCGGTCCGGGTCGGCGAACACCCGCAGTTTGTTCTCGTGGGCCCGGGCCGCTTCGTCGGCCGCAGGTGCTCCGGCGGCGTGCAGGTACTGGGCGGCGGTTTTCGGCACCCGTTCCTGCAGCAGCAGGGCGATGGCCTGGAACTGCGGATCGGATTCGAAGCGCCGTTGCATGGGCTGCTCCAGCAGCAACCAGGCCAGGGCCAGCAGGCTCATGCCCTGGTGGTGGGCCATGAACGACTGCACCACGGCGTGATCCTGGCCCCGGGGCAGGCGCGACTCGGTGTAGTCCACGGCTTCATACAGGCCAAAGCGTCCCGCCAGCCCCAGCTGGGCCAGGCGTTGCAGGTTCTGGCAGGCCGCCTGGGGCGCCACCATCAGCGCCAGGACGCTGGCGTAGGGCGCCACCACCCGTTCCGCGCCGAGGCCGCGCTTGAGCCCCAGGCCCGGCACGCCGAACGCCCGGTACTGGTAGTTGAACTGGCTGTCGAGGGTGTTGTAGCCCGACTCGGACACGCCCCAGGGCAGGCCCTGTTGCTGGCCGTACTCGATCTGCAGGGCCACCGCGGCGCGGCAGGTCTGGTCCAGCAGGGTGCCCTGGTAGCTGGGCATCACCAGCATCGGCATCAGGTACTCGAACATCGAGCCGGTCCAGGACAGCAACACCGGGGTTCCGGCGCTGCTGGTGAGCAGGCGGCCGAGGGCGAACCAGCTTTCCTGGGGCAGCTGTCCCTGGGCGATGGCGACAAAGTGGGTCAGGCGCACCTCCGAGGCCAAGAGGTCGTAGTAGCCGGCATCCAGGCGGTGCTCTTCGGCGTTGTAGCCGATCACCAGCAAATGGCGCCGGGTGTCGTAGAGAAAGCCGAAATCCATCTGCGCCATGCTGGCCACGCTGTCCTGCAGGCGGTCGGCGCAGGTGACGCGTTCCAGCGCCAGTTCGCGCACCGCGTTGATGCGCTCGCGGTGCAGCGGCGGCCAGTCTTCCGCGGCCAGTTGCGCCAACTGGCGCCAGCCCAGGGTGCCGAAGCGGCGGCCGTCGGCCATGGGCGGCAGGCAGCGCCATTGCAGTTCGTCATGCAGGTCCTGGCATTGCGCGGCCAGTGCCGCGCGCCAGTAGTCGACATCGTCCGCGCTCTGACCCGGGGCCTGGGCCGCGCCTTGGGCAATCCGTTGCAGCAGCCCGAGCAAGGCATCCGGGGCGACGTCCGCGTGCAGGCTCAGGTGCTCCTGCACGGCGCGGGTTTCCAGGCGCCAGCGCAGCACCGGCGTGGTGTCCTGGCCGGCCGCGGTGAGGGCGTCCTGGAACACGTCGAGGCTGTCCAGCAGACCGTTGGCGATCTGCGGCAGGTGCGGCGGGTTGTCCACCAGCGCCTGCAGGCCGGGGCGCAGGGTCAGCAGCAGGCCCGCCAGGTTGCCGCTGTCCACGGTGGACACATAGCGCGGCGGCAGAGGTTGCAGGCTCTGGGTGTCGTACCAGTTGTAGAAGTGCCCGCGGTAGCGTTCCAGGCGACCCATGCTGGCCAGCATCTGCTCCAGGCGTTGCAGCAGCCGGCGGCTGCTCAGGTAGCCGAAGTCGTGGGCCGTCAGGTGCGCCAGCAGGGCCAGCCCGAGGTTGGTCGGCGAGGTGCGATGGGCGATGCGGCGCTGGGGCTGTTCCTGCAGGTTGTCCGGGGCCAGCCAGTTGTCCTCGGGGCCGACGTACTGGTCGAAGAAGCCCCAGGTGCGGCGGGCCAGGCTCTGCAGAAAACGCCGCTGGCCGGCGCTGGGGACGAAGGCCACCGGGCTTGCGGGGCGGCTCAGCCACCAGGCCAGGGCCGGCCCGGCCAGCCAGGCCAGGAGCAGGGGCGCGGCCATCAGCAGTTGCAGCCGCGGCCACAGCAGCCCCGTCAGCAACAGCGCCAGCAGCGGACCGACCCACATTCGCCGGTACAGCTGCAGCAGGCTGTCGTCCGGGCCGCGCTCGGCTTCCCGCGAGGGCTGCCATTGCAGGCGGTGCCGTTTGCTGATGCCCATGCGCCACAGCGCGCGGGCCATGGCATCCAGGCTGTAGGCGGCCTCATAGGGCAGCCAGGCCAGGGGCAGCAGGGCCCGGGACAGGTGCTGGCCGGCGCTGCTCAGGGCCGCGTTCAGTTGTTGCAGCAACGGCACTTCCGGGGTGTTGTGCAGCAGCTCGCGCAAGGCCGCCGACAGCGGCAGCACCAGCAGCACAATCAGCACCGCCAGGGTCCAGGCCAGGGGCTGGGTGGAGCCCAGCCAGCCCCACAGCAGCATGCTCAGCAGGGCCAGCGGCTCCAGGCTGCGGCGCAGGTTGTCGAGGATCTTCCAGCGCGCCAGGGGGCTCAGGCGATTGCTTTCCAGGCCGCCGGCGGCCCTGGGCGACCAGGGCAGGAGCCAGGGCAGCAGTTGCCAGTCGCCACGGATCCAGCGCTGGCGGCGCTTGACGTCGGCGCTGTAGCGCGCCGGGTACTCTTCGAACAGCTGTACGTCGCTGAGCAGGCCGGAACGGGCATAGCAGCCCTCGATCAGGTCGTGGCTGAGAATCCGGTTGTCGGCGAAGCGCCCGCCCAGGGTCTGCTCGAAGGTGTCCAGGGCATAGATGCCCTTGCCGACGAAGGAGCCTTCCTGAAACAGGTCCTGGTAGACGTCCGACACCGCGCGGGTATAGGGGTCGATCCCGGCGTCACTGGCGAACAGCCGGGAATAGGCGCTGCGCGCGGTGCTCGACAGGCTGATGCCGACCCGTGGCTGGAGAATCCCGTAGCCACTGACGATGCGCCCGCTGAGCGGGTCGGTCTGCGGGCGGTTCAGCGGGTGGTCCATGGCGCCCACGCATTGCTGGGCCACGTCCCGGGGCAGTTGGGTGTCGCTGTCCAGGGTGATCACGTAGGTGATCTCGGGCAGCGCCTGGATCAGCAGGAAACGCTCGTGGCCACGGCCCCGCAGCAGGGCGTTGAGGTCTTCGAGCTTGCCGCGCTTGCGTTCGTGGCCCATCCAGCAGTGTTCGCCGGGGTTCCACAGGCGTGGCCGGTGCAGCAGGTAGAAGCGATCCACCGCCTCTTCGGGGTACTTCAGGTTCAGCGCCTCGATGCCTTGTCGGGCCAGCGCCAGCAAGGCAGCGTCGCCGTCCTGGGTTTCGCTGGGGGCGTCGAGAAAGTCGCTGAGCAGGGCGAAGTACAGCTGGGCATCGCGGTTGGCCAGAAAGCGCACTTCCAGGCCTTCCACCAGCTCTTCGACATCCGCCGTGCTGCCGAACAGGCAGGGCACGGCCACCAGGGTCCGGGCGCGAGGGTCGATGCCTTCGCTGTAGTCCAGACGCGGCAGAATGCCCGGGGCCACGGTCAGGGTCACCAGGCCGTTGATCAGGCCGATGGCCAGGCGGCTGGAGAGCAGCAACGCCGGCACGGCCCACAGTGCCAGCCAGTAATGGCCGGGGGCGGCTTCCTGGTACAGGGCGTCGAGAAACGGCCAGGCGAACAGCGCCGAGAGCAGCATCACCGGCCCCAGGAAAAAGCCCAGGGGCGCCTGGGTCAGCAGGCGCCGGCCCCGTTCGGCCAGGGGCACCCGAGCCTGGATGTGTTGTTCAAGCGTGCGGCGTCCGGCGCCGATCAGGTAATGCCCGACATGGCCGGCCACGGCTTCCGGAGCTTCGGCGCGATAGTGGGCCCGGGCCAGTTCGATGCACTGCCGGGCCACCTGCTGTTCGCTCAGGGGGCAGTGGCGGGCCAGGCGTTCGAGCACATGCCGGTAATGGTCGCGGGTGGCAAAATCCATGCGCCGGTAGACCTTGGCCGGGTCCTCCTGCAGTTCCTGTTCGACCCGGCTCATCAGCTCGACGAACTCGCGCCAGTTGCTGGCCGAGAGCAGGCGCAGGCTGGAAATGCTGTTGCTGATGGACACCTGGTCGGCGGCCTGCTGCTGGGCGTCGAGCTGCACCAGGCGCTCGATGTTCAGCCCGGTTTCCCCCAGCAGTTGCTCGATCCAGGCCAGGGGCAGCACCAGGGCGGCGTTCTGCCCTTGCAGGCGGCGCGCCAGTTCGGCGACGAAGGCGGCACTCATGGGCGGCGCCGAGCGGGCCATGTCGGCCACCGCCAGCACCACGCTCTTGGCGTCCTGCTCGGCGGTTTCCATCAGGCGGTCGGCCCAGTCGTTGGCCAGATTGCGCTCGCTCCAGTTGGCCATGACCCGGAAGGCCACCCGGCGCAGGTTTTCGATCAGGGCCAGGCGCAGCATGATCGGGATCGCCCACAGCTCGCCGAGCATCAGCGGGGTGACGCTCTGGTAGCTGTCGACGAAACGCCCCAGGCTTTCGCTGTCGACCCGGCCGTCGCCGTGGGAAATGGTTTCCAGGGCAATGTCGTAGACCCGGGGCAGGCCCGCCGACTGACCGTTGGCCAGGCGCGGCAACTGCCGGCTGTAGCCCCGGGGCAGGTGGGTGCGGGTGATGCGGATCTGCTCTTCCAGCAGGTAGTAGTTGTCCAGCAGCCACTCGGCGGCGGGGGTGGCCCGGGGCGAGTTGCCGGTGGCGGCGGTCAGGCTCTTGCAGCAACTGGCCAGGGCGCCGGCGTTGTCCGCCAGGCGTGCCAGCAGCCAGTCCGGGTTGCGACTGCGACTCAGGCGGTGCTGTTGCGCCAGCAGGGTGCCGTGGCTGGCCATCTGCTCACTGCTGAACAGTTCCGAGCGCAGCGGCGCCTGGTATTCGACGCTGTTGCGCGAGGCCTTCCATTGGCCGTATCTGGCGGTGGGCAGCTGCCAGAACCTCAGGAATGCGTGGGTCCAATGACTGTCCATGTTTTCCTTGGCATAACAGAGCCGTCCCTCGGCACGGGGTGCGAGGGAGGGCCGGGAGCGGGGCGTGCGGTCAAATCGATGCACCGTCGCGACGAACGTTTCAGGCAAAAAGCTGCAACCTTGACGGTGGCGGCCAGGGGGGAGGGTGTCTGTGCGCTGGGGCACATAGGCGGGCGATCTGCCTTTCTGCTGGATGGGGTGTGCCCCCCTTGTAGGCGCTGCCGAAGGCTGCGAACGGGCGAGCATCGCCGGGCCAGTCGGCGCGGGTCAGGTACAGCGCCGATACGAAAATAGGGCGGCGGGATTGTGAGCGGGCAGGTTGCTGACAGGCTAACCCGGGGGAACAAACAGCCTCGCCACAGAGTCGTGGCTGTTTCAGAGAGTGCTGAAAGGTGCTTGGAACTACGCCGATTCGCTTTCTTTTGTAAGGCAAATCCGAGAAACTGCCGGCCGCTTGAATGCGCCAGGTGAGCGGGCTAGGGTGCTGAAGCCATCGCCCAATCGATGGCTCGGATGTGCAAGTCCGGTCATGTCGGCGCATCGTTGTCAAAAGCAGTTTCCGGGCTTTCTTGCCCTTCGTTTCTGCGTTATGGCAGCCGTGCGTGGGAGACTTTCGAGTCTGCTGGGTTCCGATATGCCCGGTCTTGCACACCTGCGTACGGCTGCCACCTTATTCGTGTGCAAGCGAACGGTGGCGGCTCCCATGAGTTTCATATCGGAGTTTGACCATGAAAAAGATTGTCCCCGATCCCCCCACGTCCTATCGCGATCCCCAACTCAAGGCCGCCAACGCCACCCTGCGCGTGGCTCTGGCCCGGCAACCACAGGACCCGGCGCTGTTCCAGCGCAACACCCAGGCCAAAGCCGTTACCCCCGACTCGCTGTTCAGCGTGCGTCCAGGCGTCAGTGCTGAAGAGGCATTGGTGCATGTGGCGTTGTTGCTCAAATGCGCCGAGGAGGTCTGCGATGAAATCACCCAGCAGGGCAGTGGCATCGAGCGTGGGCTGATCTGGTCCATGGTGCATTCGGTAGAGATGGCCCGGGCGGTGGTGGAGGCGTTGCTGGACGCCCGCCCGCGAGGCGCTCTGGAGCACGCGATCTCGGAAGAAACCGGCCGCTTGTAGGAGCCGGCTTGCCGGCGAAGAGGCCCGTAAGGAGTGCGTCGTCCGGGCTGACGCCTTCGCTGGCAAGCCAGCTCCTACGGAGGAGCAACTGCCGCACCCCCGCTGTAGGAGCCGGCTTGCCGGCGAAGAGGCCCGCAAGGCGTGCGTCGTCTGGGCCGACGCCTTCGCTGGCAAGCCAGCTCCTACGGAGGAGCAACTGCCGCACACCCGCTGCAGGAGCCGGCTTGCCGGCGAAGAGGCCCGCAAGGCCTGCATCGTCTGGGCTGACGCCTTCGCTGGCAAGCCAGCTCCTACGGAGGAGCAACTGCCGCACACCCGCTGCAGGAGCCGGCTTGCCGGCGAAGAGGCCCGCAAGGCATGCGTCGTCTGGGCTGATGCCTTCGCTGGCAAGCCAGCTCCTACGGAGGGAGACACCGCTTCAGCGGCGGACCGGCCGCAAGGCCGCCGTCGCGCTTGATCTGCCTGCATCTTCAACCCGCTGCAAAAACCAAGCGCCCGCACTTTAGTTCTGGTCCGATCCTCGGCCCTTAGGGCTTCGGCTATAAAGCTCGCCACAACCTCACCGCTGGCGGCGCCCTGAGTTTTGCTCGCCATGCTTTGGTGATTTTCCAGTGCTTTTTTCACTGTTAATCTTGCCGCCATGACCCAAGCCCCCTCACATCGCCCTCACATTGCCTGGACGCTGTATTTCTGCGTGCTGTTCAACGTGTTCGTCTGCGGTCTGGGTCATGGACAGATGGCGGCGCTGGAAATCATCGGCGTGGGCGGGCAGTTCTGTCACGCCCTGGGCGAATCGGCCTCGACCCTGGATGAAGGCCCCAGCGACAAGACCGCCCCCGGCGCCATGGGGGCCTTTGTCTGTCCCCTGTGCTCGGCGGTGAGCCTGGGCCTGGGGCTGCTGTTCTGCCTGGCCTGGCTGCTGCTGGGGCGGCGTCAGGCGCGAGTCCGGGTCGAGCAGCGCAGCAAGGCACCACCGCGTTATTCCTGGCCGTCACTCAATCCTCGGGCTCCGCCTCTGAGCGCCTAGCGCTGCTGCGCGACGGCCCTGGCCGTCGCGTCTTTGTCATCCCCCGAGACCTTCCTGCCGTCGCGATGGCGACGGCGGCCGGGGGCTGTTCGATGATTTTTTCGAGTCCGAGTCCATGACGTTCCCTTATCGCTCCTCCAGTTGCGCGGCGCTGTGCTGTGCGCTGTCGTTCAATGCCCTGGCCGATGCCCCGCTGCAATTGCCGCAGATGCGCATCAGCGCCGACGAGTTGCCTCAACCCGGCCTGCAACTGGATACCCAGACCAGCACCGGCTCGCGCCTGGGCCTGACCCCGCGGGAAACCCCGGCGTCGGTCAATGTGGTCAACCGCCAGCAGATCGAGCAGCGCGGCGCTGCCAACACCCAGGACATACTGGCCAGCGTGCCGGGGATGAACGCCGCGGCATCGCCGGGCATCCCGGGGTTCGTCTCCTACCGCGGCTTCTCCGGGCCGCAGATCACCCAGTTGTTCAACGGCATCAGCGTGCAATACGACTCCATTGCCGCGCGTCCGGTGGACAGCTGGATCTATGACCGGGTCGAGGCGGTGGGCGGGCCGTCGAGTTTCCTTTATGGCACCGGCGCGGTGGGCGGTTCGATCAACTACATCACCAAGCTGCCTTCGCGCACCGAGTCGTTCAATGAAGGGCGAGTCAGCTATGGCTCCTTCGACAGCCGCGAAACTTCCTTCGGTTTCAACCATGCGCTGAACGACGGCGCCGGGCCGCGGCACTACGCGCGCTTCGATGTCAGCCACACCACCAGCAACGGTTATGTCGACCGCGAGCAGCGCGATGCCTGGACCACGGCGTTTTCCCTGTTGACGGATTTCAACGACCAGCTGTCCCACACCCTGGCCTACGAGTACCAGAACGAAAGCGTCGACAGCCCTTACTGGGGCACCCCGGCGCTGAACCCGCTGGGGGGCAAGATGGAGGTGGACAAGAGTCGGCGCTTCGAGAACTACAACGTCAGCGACGGTCGCTATGAACAGCGGGTGCAGTGGCTGCGTTCGATCATCGATTATCAGGTCGACGAGCGCACGTCGCTGCGCAACACCCTGTACCACTACAACGCCGATCGCGAATACCGCAACCTGGAAAACTACGCCTACAACAGTGACAACAGCCAGGTGGTGCGTTCCGGCATCCTGCTCCAGCGTCACGCCCAGGAGCTCAATGGCAATCGCTTCGAACTGCTGCACCACAACACGCTGTTCGGTCTGGACAGCCAGTGGTCGGCGGGCCTCGACTACAGCCACAACGTGATGAGCAACTACCCGCGCTCGGTGTCGGGCTCGCTGCCCGGCGTTGCTCCGGGCGACTTCGACCCGGGCAGTTTCTGGGACCTGCCGGGCATGCGGCGCGGTTTCGAAAAGAACCGCCGCAACCAGGTGGACACCTGGGCGCTGTTCCTGGAAAACCGCCTGCAACTGACCGATCGCCTGTCCCTGCTCAGCGGCCTGCGCCATGACCAGATCGATCTGCAAGTGACCAACTACCGCGCCGTCACTGAAGCCAACCCGGCGTTCTTCCAGCGCAAATACCGGCCCACCACCGGGCGCCTGGGGCTGGTGTACGAATTGACCCCGGCGGCCAACGTCTACGTGCAATACAGCACCGCTGCCGACCCGCCCGCCGGGATCCTCACCACCGCCAGCTATGGGCAGGTGCGCGACTTTGACCTCAGCACCGGCAACCAGTGGGAGATCGGCAGCAAGCTGGACTTCCTCGACGGCCGTGGCTCGGCGACCCTGGCCGCCTACCGCATCGAACGCAAGAACCTGTCCACCGCCGACCCGGGCAACCCCGGCAGCAGCCAGCCGGTGGGCCAGCAATCGTCCCGCGGGGTGGAGCTGGCGACTTCGTTGCGGGTGACCCCCAAGCTGTTGGCCGAAGGCAACCTGGCCTATGTCGATGCTCGGTACGACGAGTTCTATGAAAACGTCGGCGGGCGTTCGGTGTCGCGCAAGGGCAACAGCCCCACCAATACCCCGGACAAGGTGGCCAACCTGTGGCTGACCTACGACCTGGCCCCGTCCTGGCAGGTGGGCACGGATGCGCGCTACGTGTCGTCGGTGTACGCCAACGCGGCCAACACCCGCTATGCGTCGGCCTATACGATCTTCGGCGCCTTTGTCGGCTACCAGCTCAATGCCGATACGCGGATCACCGGCCGAGTGCGCAACCTCACCGATCAGGTCTACGCCCGCACCACGGGGCCGACCCAGTTGTACCTGGGGGCACCACGGACCTTCGAGCTGGCGCTGCAAACGCGCTTTTAACCTGAGCCAGCGGGGCGCCCGACAGCGCCCCGCGCCTCTGTGAGATGGCTGTTCTGTGAGATGCCTGCGATGAAGCGTTATCTGTACCTCTGGCACCGTTGGCTGGGCATTGTCGCCTGCCTGTTCATGGCCCTGTGGTTCGTCTCCGGGGTGGTGATGCTGTATGTCGGCTACCCCAAACTGACCCCAGCCGAGCGTCTGGCGCATTTGCCGGTGCTGGTCCTTGAGGAAGGGGGCGTCGACCTGGAGCAGGTGCTGTACGCCGCCGATCCCGAACAGGCGCCGTCGAGCATCCGCCTGACCACGGTGGCCGGTGCACCCCGTTACATCCTCGAATACCCAGGGCCGCGCAAGGTGGCGATCGAGGTCGACAGCGGCCTGCAGGCGCTGCCCACCGACCGGGTCGAGGCCCTGGCGGCAGCCCGGCAGTTCGCACCGGGCGTAGCGGTGCGCGATCGCGGCGCGGTACAGGGCGACATGTGGAGCCAGTCCCGGGCCCTGGACGCCGACCGGCCCTTGCACCGGGTGGCCACCGCTGATGCCGAGCGCCGCCTGTTGTATGTCTCGGGCAGCACCGGCGAGGTGGTGCGCGACGCCACCGCCACCGAGCGCGGCTGGAACTGGATCGGGGCCTGGCTGCACTGGCTGTACCCGCTGCGGGGCATCGGCATCGATGGCGCCTGGGGGCCGATCGTGACCTACCTGTCCCTGGCCGCGACCCTGATGACCGTGCTCGGCCTGGCCGTGGGCCTACTGCGCTGGCGCTTCACCCGCACCTATCGCAACGGCTCGCGCTCGCCGTACCAGGGCTTTGCCCGCTGGCATCACCTGGGCGGGCTGCTGTTCGGGGTACTGGCCATCACCTGGATTTTCAGCGGCCTGATGTCGATGAACCCGTGGCAGATCTTCAGCAGCACCCAGCCCTTGTCGCTGGCCGCCTATCAGGGCGCACCGCTGCACCCGGCGGCCTTTCCCCTGAGCGCGAGCCAGGCCCTGCAACGCTTTGCCGACGACGGCCTGCGGGCCCGGGAGCTGGAGTGGCGGATAATCGGCGGCAAGGGGTACGTCATCGGCTACGACGGCGCCGGGCGCACACGGATTCTGGCCATGGCCGATGGGCAGGTCCTGCGCCAGTTCAGCCCGGGCACCTTGCAGCAGGCGGCCTGGGCCATCCGCCCCGAGCGGCCGATGATCGTCCAGCAACTGGCGGCCTACGACTTCTATTACTACGCCCGCGAGCCCCACAGCATGATGGGGCATCTGCAGCAGCGCCTGCCGGTGCTGCGGGTGCGCTTCGACGACCCGGCCCAGACCTGGCTGCACCTGGACCTGCACACCGGCGCGGTGGTCAGCCAACTGGACCAGCCGCGTCGCGCCTCGCGCTGGCTGTTCGCCCTGTTGCACAGCTGGGACTGGCTGCCCCTGCTGGGCAACCGGCCGTTGTGGGATGCATGGATGATCCTGTTCAGCGCCGGAGGTTTGCTGATCAGTGTCAGCGGCGTGGTGCTGGGCTGGCGACGCCTGGGACGTTCGTTGAAGCGGGGCAGGGGGTAGGTGCAGGGGCTGGGTCCTGGCGGGCTCCCGTGCCTGGGCAGCATTCCAGATGGCTGCCAATTTCAGATAGCTCCCATGCCCCTCCAGCGTCGCGGCTTGTTAAGTTGCAGGGCCGTTTTTGCGTAATGGCTCCACAGTCGACGATGTTCCCGTCGCCTGGGAGCGCTTCGGCTAATGGACTTAGCCGCAACACGTCAAGGAGCGACCCATGTTCAGCCCGGCCGACCAGACCCACTTCAGCCTGGACATCCAAGGCATCCAGCACGACTTCCAGGTGCTCGCCTTCCAGGGCACCGAGGCCATCAGCCAGCCGTTTCGCTTTGACCTGCAACTGGTCAGCGAACGCCCCTTCATCGACCTCGAACCCCTGCTGCACCAACCGGCCTTTCTCGCCTTCGACCCCCAGGGCCACGGCATCCATGGGCTGATCCAGCGCATCGCCCAGGGCGACTCCTACCAGTTCCAGATCCAGCAGTCCTGCCCCGGGGCGTACGGCTACAGTCGCTAAACAGTATGCCGAAGCAAGACTGCTTGCACTTGGAGGTGCGCTATGAGGACTTTATTATTCGTTTGCATCTTGCTATGGAACAGCATTTCTTACGCAAGTATTGAGTGTGATGTGGACCTGAATGGAGATGGGCAGTGTGATTCGTATTCTGTTGTTGGTTCGGAACTTGATAGCGAACTTTCAGAGATAACCATTAAGGTTGGTGGTGCCGGGCAGGAGAGGAAAGGGGTTTTTAGTTTGGGTAATGGTGGTCTGCTTCCTGGGTATATTCCTGGTGATTTTTCATTGCTGTTGGATTTCTACACGCGAAATACTGATTTGACCAAGTACGACTTTAGATGGGTGCCGGCGCTGAAGGACTGGGTACTTTACAAAACCTCGACTTGGGTGGAGCCAAGCAGGGATGAAAGATACTCTCTTGATAACGAAGTGCTTCCAGATGAGGCGAGGTTTCCACAGCAGTTTCATGTGCGGCGTATAAAGTGCTGTGCATTGTTTTCTGAGTTTTTAGGTAATGGTCCTGCTCTGCAGGAATTATCTTCCGAGGATGCTGCGCGTGAAGTCAGCAAGGACCTTCAGTTTGTGCTTGAAAACTATCGCTTAGGTGAGGGCGGCTCGCTGCTTTATACAGTGGATGATAAAGGTGAGAAAAGACCGAAAGTTACGCCCAGGGATTTTTTATACGAGATGACTCTGGTTCTTGGAGAGGATAATGTTTCATCGATGAGTGACTATGCCGACTTTTTGTATCAAAACGAAAATTTCGTGATGTCTGCATTTCTCCTCAGGGAAATACATAGGAAATACCCTGAAAGAGTAGAGGCGACCGTCAGTTTGGCAGATGCTTATTCGCGTATGGGTATGCAGGAGGAAGCTTGTTCTCTGTATAAGGAGTACTTGGATAAAATGCGAGCTCTTGGTCGTGAAGATAAAGTTTCCGAATCGTCAAAATCAAAGGCGCGCTGTATGTGATTTTTTATGTTGGGCGAATTTTTCCTGGCTGGCTTTGAAACTGAGTTTGCTCGTTATCAAAATTCAGTAACTAATAAGATTCAGAAGAAAACGGCGTTATTGATTTAGGAGGGGAAGCCTCATTTTGAGAGTTGATTAAATTCCGCTTCTTGAACTTTTAATGTTCTTGAGTGTGCACTCTTGGGGAGCAAGAGGAAAAAGCGCGCAAACGAAATTTTTTGGGGCAGCACATAGTCGTATACGCCTTGAACGGGTGTTGTTCTTCCCCGGAGCCATGACCCGGATCATGCTTTTGTTTCTCCCGGAGCAATTTAAGCCACCGGCACCGCCCCCAGCGGTGATAATGCGCGCCAGCCCATCCTCTTCAGCAACGGAGCCCATCGCGCCCATGTTCGTCATCACCCCGCAGGACCCTGAGACTTACCGGCGGCAAACCCGTCGCAGCACCTTGATCATCGCGCTGGTGTTCATCGCCCTGGCCATGCTGTTTTCCAGCGCGGCGGTGGCGCTGTTCGGTCAGCCCGGTGGCGACAACCTGGTGTGGAACGCGGCGGGGGTGTTCACCGGTCTGCTGATCAGTGCGGCGCTGCTGCGCAGTGTGTTCTGGAACAAGCCGTGGATGGCCGCGGCGGTCTATGGCTGGCGTCTCAAGCGCAGCCTGATGCGGGTGACCAATGTCATGCATCAGGTCACCGCCGGGGTAGCGGCGGGCGATCCGGCGGCGCTCAAGCTGCTGCGTTTCTATCACCTGGGGCTGCTGCAGATGCATCAGCTGGACGCCAACTCCAGCGCCCACGGGCAGATGCTGGGCGAGGTGGAGCGGCATCTGGCGCTGCTGGCCGAGCAGGGCATCGACCCGCAGCAGGAGCGCCTTGAGGCGTCATGGCTGGAAGCGGTGAAGCGGCACAAGACCCCTTGAGCGCCATTTGGCAATCTCATGCCGCTGACAGGTCACCTGTGGCGAGCGAGCGTGCTCGCGCTGGGCTGCGTAGCAGCCCCTTTCGGCGCTATTGCAGATACCGCCACAACGCCTGGGCAATCGCGCTGGGCCGGCACTGGGTGCCGAACAGTTGCTGGCCGATGCCCAGGCCCAGTTGCCGGTAACTCTCGAACTGCGCCTCGTCGAAAAACTGGTCCACGGTGCTCTGGTTGGGAAAGCTCGGGTTGGCCCGGGCGTAGTTGACGACGTCCGGCGTCAGTCCGGCGATCAGTCGCGGCTTGAGCACCAGGATCCGGCAATGGGGCGTCTGGCACAGGTCATCGTCACGGCCCGGGGAGTGGGCATGGACATTCAGCAGCAGGGCGCATTTCTGGTTATCGGCGCTCGGCGGCTGGCGAAACTCTTCCAGGCTGGCAAATACCGTCTTCAGTTGCGGATGGTTCAGCACGCCCGGGTCTTCGCGGATCTCCAGGGCCTGATCGATGCGCGCCAGGCGCACCAGGTTGGCCAGGTCGTCGAACTGGTAGTCGGGATCGCAGCCGCTGTCGCAGGTGATGATCAACTCCACCTTGCGCCCCTGGCGCAGCAGTTCGTAGGTGCCGGTGTTTTCGAAGTGCCCGCCGTCCGACAGGTACTGGTAGTCGCGGCGGTAGCCGTGAAAGCGCGCGGTCAGTTCATAGAACAGGTAGGCCTGGGTGCTGTAGCGGATCCAGGGCTTGAGGTCCCGGGGCACCCAGTGCGATTGCCCGGGGTCGAGAAAGTGGCTGGGCCACCAGATGCCCAGGCGCACGTTGGCCAGCCCCAGGACCAGCGACATGCCAAGGCTGGTGGCGCGGCCCAGGCCGGTGCTGAAGGCGGCGCCGGAAACGCCGATCCACTGGCCCAGGGTCAGCGGGCGCATGATTTCCGAGGCCGGGCCATGGTCGAGGTCGCGGCGATAGGCCTGGCCGTCGAGGAGGTAGCGTTCTGCCGGGCAAGCGCTGGTTGGCGCCGGGCTGTCGGGGGCCCAGTTCGGGGCGATGCACAGCGGCTTGCCCTTGCGGTCGCGTTGCACCAGCTGTTCGGCCGGGTCGACGGTGAGGTTCATGGTGACGTTGATCAGGTGCACCGGGCCGGCGCTGGGACTGGCGTAGTACTGCTGCAGCGACAGGTCGTCGCTGGCCATCGGCTCGGCCACGCTCATGTAGGTGCGGCGCTGTTGCGCCGGGCCGTTGAAGCGCCGGCCATTGGAGGCGCCGAGGTAGGCGCGGGTCAGGCGCGCCGAGTAGAAGGCCTGCAGCGACGAGGTATTGAGAAAGCCGATGAAGCGCCCGCTGAGGTGGGTCAGCAAGGCCGCCAGCAGGCTCAGTGCCGCGAGGCGCCAGGCCACGGCGTGATCGCCGGCAATCACCCCGCCGTCGTAGGCGATCCATTGCACCAGCAAGCCCCAGCACAGGCACAGCAGGCTCAGCAGCAGGCCACCGGCAAGCAGCGCGAGGACCTCCAGCGGTAGCTTGTGCATCCAGCCCGGCAGGCTTTTTTCATCCTTGAGCAAGGCCAGGCGCCGCACCAGCCACACCCCTGCGATCAGCAACAGCAGGCTGCCCAGGGCCCGCAGGTCATGCAGGTAGTGGTACAAGGCCTGGGCCGCGGTCACCAGCAGGGCGAGGAAGCCCAGCACGGCCACCGCGGCCATGGCCCGACCCAGGGCCCGGGTGATCTGTATCCGATAGTTGCGCACGCTGTTGGCGCAGGCGTTGTCCTTGGTCGGGTCGCGGTTGTCGGCCAGGTGCCTCACCAGTTGTCGGGTGATCAGCAAGGCGCCGCTGCCCACCAGGGCGCCGGCCAGGGTCAGGGCACCCACCGCATGCCACTGGGCCAGCCAGTAGGCCAGGGCGCCACAGAGCCACAGGCCGCCGACCACGCCGAGCATGCTCCGGTACGCCGCGTTGCCCATGCTCGGTGGCCGGTCCAGGTCGCCCTGGGGAATGATCAGCCAGTAGGCCACGGCGCAGGGCAGGGCGAAGAGTACGCCGGCCATCAGCGGCCAGAGCAGCAGGCTGGCGTGACTGAGCACCTGGAACAGGGTCAGCAGACTGAGCACCAGCAGGATCGGCAGGCCGATCATGGCCTGCAGCGACAGCCAGTTGCGCCAGGTCATGGCCAGGGCGTAGAGCATGTCGCCGGAGCCGGTGGGGGTCAGGTAGCGGCCGTTCTCCCGCAGCCAGGCCGTGGGCCCCTGGCCCGGCGGCTGCCGGGCGTAGTCGACGCCGGTGCTGATCCGCCCCGGCGGTTCGAAGCGCAGGGCCTGGTAGGCATCGCGGGCGGCCTGGCCCACCGGGTCCTGGGGCGCCGCGGGGCGCAAGCGCCCGGGGAGAAACAGGCTGGAAAAGAAACTGCCGATGTAGCCGCCGCCACTGACCGTGGACAGGTAGTCGATGCGCGACAGCAGGCTGGGCTCGGCGTCGGCGTCGGCGTCGGCGTCGGCGTCGGCGTCGGTTGCCGGTGGCGCTGGCCGGGTGCTCGCGCTGGGCGCCGGGGCCCGGGCCAGGGCTTGCAGGACGCCCAGGCAGAAGGTTGCGCTGCGGATGCCGCCGCCGGACAGGGCCAGGCCCCAGTTGCCACGGGCGGCCGGGGTGGGCCCGGGGGCTTCCTGGCCCAGGCTCAGGCGTCGAAAGCGGATGCGTTGGTGCTCGATCTGGTACGGGTTCTCGTCAGGTGTCATGGACCTTCCTTGGGGGGACGGAGGGGCTGCGGTCCGGGCCGCGCCCCGGCAAGCGCACGGCAGGATAGCGGATGCCGGGGGCCGTCGTGCAAGCTCCGGGTGCCTTGGCGGCGGGCGCGACAGCGGAGGGCGCGGCTTCGGGGCACCAGGGGCATGGGACTTGTGCAGGTCGCAAGCGGACAGGGCGCTTGATGCGCCGGCTGCATGGAAAAAACGCTCTTGGTTATAACGTTAGATTTTATTTATATAAATGGACATAAGCTTTAGCCGCTATGCTGCCGCCAGTTTTTGACCTGGCCGCGTGATCTGTAGGGTTTTTTATCGATGGATGTGGGTAATTTCGGTTTTGTAGTCGCAGGCCTGGTAGTGGGTTTCATCGTGGGCATGACCGGTGTCGGAGGCGGTTCGCTGATGACCCCGATCCTGCTCTGGTTCGGCATCAACCCGGCCACCGCAGTGGGCACCGACCTGCTGTACGCCGCCATCACCAAATCCGGTGGGGTGCTGGTGCATCAGAAGAACCGCAATATCGACTGGCGCATCACCGGCTGGCTGACCCTGGGCAGTGTGCCGGCGGTGCTGGCCACCCTGTGGTTCCTGAAGAACCTGGACTCCGATCCCCATGCGTTGAACGCGGTGATCAAGCAGGGTCTGGGCTTTGTCCTGTTGCTCACGGCCCTGGCCATCGTCTTCAAGAAAAAGCTCATGGCCTTTGCCCAGCGCCACGGCAGCGAATACCAACCCAGCCCCGGCGGTCTCAACGGCCTGACCGTGGTCACCGGGCTGATCCTCGGCACCATGGTCGCCCTGACCTCCATCGGCGCCGGCGCCCTGGGCACCGTGGCGCTGTTCATTCTCTATCCGTTCCTGGCCACCAAGCGCCTGGTGGGCACCGAGATCGCCCACGCCGTGCCGCTGACCCTGGTGGCCGGCCTGGGCCACGCCAGCATGGGCAACATGGACTGGAACCTGCTGGGCTTCCTGCTCATGGGGTCGCTGCCGGGGATCTGGATCGGCAGTCACATGACCGGGCGGGTGTCCGACGAGATCCTCCGGCCGTGCCTGGCGCTCATGCTGTTCTCCATCGGCTACAAGCTGGCCTTTTAAAAGCAGCGGCAAGCCGCCAGCTTCAAGCGGCAAGCCAAAAGCACCTGTCAGTTGCGGCGGTAGAGTGCCAAAAATGCCGCCAGCGACAGCATGGTCGCGCCGCAGCATCGATTGAGCCGGCGCATGCCGCTGGCGGTGAGGAATTTCGCCGCCTGCACGCCGCCCGCGGCATACAGGCCCATCACCAGCACCTCGACCAGCGCCGTCACCAGCGCCAGGGTGGCGTACTGGATGAAGACCGGTTGGCCGGGGTCGATGAACTGCGGCAGGAAGGCGGTGAAAAACAGCAGCACCTTGGGGTTGGTCATGGCTACCGAGAAGCTGCGTCGGAACACCTCGCCACGCCGCGAACCGGCCCGCACCTGCTGGGCACCGAGGGCCTGGGGCGCACTGCGCCAGAGCTGGATGCCCAGCCAGGCCAGGTAGCACACGCCGACCCATTTCAAGACCATGAACAGCTGCTGCGAAGCCATCAGCATCGCCCCCAGGCCGAGGCCCACGGCGGCGATGATCAGCACATCCGAGAGCGCCGCGCCGGCCATGCCCACCGCCACCAGCTGGCGATTGCGCGAGGTGCCGTTGGCCATGGCCAGGAGCGAGGTCGGGCCGGGGATCAGCGCACCGATAAAGCAGCTTGAGGTATAGAGCAGCAGGGTGGTGGTGTTCATCGCGGTGTTCTCGTCGGGCAGGTGGCGCAGTCGACGCAGCATGCACCAGCTCGATGCGGGTTTAAAAGGTGTTGGTCGAGGCCTGGGCGGCCGTTGTTGAATCGGCCTCCCGGTTTGCCAACTTCTGTGGATTCCCAGGGTCAGTTATCCTGAGCCGGCCGTTGGCGTGCAATCTTGCCCCTTTCCTCTTCTGTGATCTGTCCATGACCCGTTCTCCTCCTTGTGGTGCCGCTCCCCAGACCTTGCGCGGTGGCCAGACCGGTGCCGCGATCCGCCAGTACGACTGGTCGCACACGGCCGTGGGGCCTCGGGAACAGTGGCCGAGCCTGTTGCACAGCACCTTGAGCCTGGTGCTGGAATCCCCCGAGAGCCTGTACCTGCTGTGGGGGCCGCAGAAGCAGTTCTTTTTCAACGACGCCTATCGTCCGGTGCTCGGGCCGCGCCTGGCCAATGCCCTGGGACAGACCATCGAGACGCTCTGGGCCGACGCCTGGCCGGACGTGCAGCCCATGGTGGAGCAGGCCTTCCTCGGGCAGTCGTGCCGGCACGAAGACCTGCCGGTGAACATGCAGCGCTACCCCGGCGAGGAGTTGACCTGGTGGTCGTTCTCCATGAGCCCGGTGTTCGACGAACGCCAGGAGCAGGTGCTGGGGGTGCTCTGCCATACCGTGGAAACCACCGAACGGGTCCTTCTGGGCCAGCATGCCCGGCTCACCGAGGCCCGCCTGCGAGAAACCCGCGAGCTCAACACCCGGGTGCTGGCCAGCAGCAATGACTGCATCAAGGTGCTGGACCTCGATGGTCGGTTGTCGTTCATGAGCGAGGGCGGGCGGCGGGTCATGGAAGTCAGCGACTTCAATGCGATTGTCTGCTGCCCCTGGCCGGATTTCTGGCAGGGCCAGGGCAACCTGGAGGCCCGGGCGGCGATTGCCGCGGCCCAGGCCGGCGAATCGGCGCGGTTCCAGGGCGCGGCCAATACCCTGGCCGGCACCGCCAGATGGTGGGATGTGCAGGTCACGCCCATGTTCGATGCAAGCGGCCGGCCGGAGAAGATCCTCTGCATCTCGCGGGACATCAGTGCCACCCGCGCGGCGGAGGAAGAGCTGCGCCGCTTGAATGAGTCCCTGGAGCAGCGGGTCCAGGAGCGCACCCAGGAGCGGGACCGGATCTGGCAGCTGTCCACCGACCTGATGCTGGTGGCGGATTTCGACGGCCGCATCGTGGCGGTCAATCCGGCCTGGACCTCGCTGCTGGGCTGGCAGCGCGACCAGCTGGAGGGCCGCAGCTTCTACGATTTCATCCATCCTCAGGACCGCGTGGCGGCCGCCAGTGCCAGTGCCGAACTGGCCCGGGGACAGAGCTATTCCCGGGTGGAAAACCGCTTCCGGCACCAGGACGGCAGTTATCGCTGGGTGTCCTGGAGCGCCGTGCCCGACCCCCAGCATATCCATGCCGTGGGCCGCGACATGCAGGCCGAGCGTGAGGCGGCGCAAGCCCTGCGCAAGACCGAGGACATCCTGCGGCAGGCGCAGAAGATGGAGGCGGTGGGGCAGCTCACCGGCGGCGTGGCCCACGACTTCAACAACCTGCTGACGGTGATCCGCTCGTCCACCGACCTGTTGCGCCGCAACCTCAGCGAGGAGCGTCGACAGCTGTATATCGAGGCCATTTCCGACACCGTCGACCGCGCCAGCAAGCTCACCGGCCAGTTGCTGGCCTATGCCCGTCAACAGAACCTGCGCCCGGAAACCTTCGACGTCGGCGCCAGCGTGCAATTGGTGGCGCAGATGATCAATCCGTTGATCGGCGCCTGCATCGAACTGCGTCTGGAGTTGCCGCAACAGCCCTGCCACACCCACGCCGATGTCGGTCAGTTCGATACCGCCCTGATCAACATGGCGGTCAATGCCCGGGACGCGATGCAGGGCGAAGGCTTGCTGGTGATTGCCGTGGAGCGGGTGATGCAGATTCCCGCCACCGCCGGGCAGGGCGCCCAGGTCGGGGATTTTGTCGCGGTGTCGCTGACCGATACCGGGGCCGGCATCGAGCCGCAGCAGATCGAGCGGATCTTCGAGCCGTTCTTCACCACCAAGGAGGTGGGCAAGGGCACCGGCCTGGGGCTGTCCCAGGTGTTCGGTTTCGCCAAGCAGTCCGGCGGCGGCCTGGAGGTCCACAGCCGGCCGGGGCAGGGCACGCGCTTTACCCTTTACCTGCCGCGTACTGAGGCCTTGGTCAGCGTGCCGCTGCCGGCCAGCCCGGTGGCGTTGCCGGCGGATGGGCAGGGCGCGACCCTGCTGGTGGTGGAGGACAATCCGCAAGTGGGACGGCTATTGGCCCAGTCCCTCAATGAACTGGGTTATCAGGTCGAGTGGGCCACCAGCGCCGCCGAGGCGCTGCGTCGCCTGAGTCAGGAGCAGGACAGGTTCCAGGCGGTATTTTCCGATGTGGTGATGCCCGGCATGAGCGGCATCGAGCTGGCCGGGCGGATCCGCAGCGACTACCCCGGGTTGCCGGTGATCCTCACCAGCGGCTACAGCCCGGCCCTGGCCGAAGGCCGCACCCGGGAGTTCGTGTTTCTGCAGAAACCCTACTCGATCGCCGAACTGGCCCAAGCCATCGATAGCTGCAGGTGCTAGGCGGCAAGCTCCAGGCGACAGCAAGCTTGGCGCTGGCCGCTTACAGCTTGCCGCTGTTCCTCAGCCATTCCTGCGCCGAACGCCACAGGCAGATCCCCAGAAAATAGGTGGAAGCCGCCAGCCACAGGCCCATGATCGACGGGCTGTGCAATGGGTGGCTGAGGATCAGCAGCGCGCCACTGAGCAGCCAGACGAAGGTCACGATGATGTTCAGCCCCATCCACTTGCGCACCCGGAACGGATGCAGGAACTGCAGCCGAGTGGCGGTCAGCAAGGCCAGGGCGAAGATGCTCAGCAGGGTCGGCCAGGGACCGGGCTCGATCAGGTAGAAGCACAGGGCGACCACGTTCCAGGCGGCGGGAAAACCCTGGAAGTAGTTGTCGTGGCTCTTCATGTTGACGTTGCAGAAGCACAGCAGCGATGAAAGCAGGATCAGCGAGGTGGCCAGCAGCGCGCTGTACTCCGGCAGGGGAATGTAGCGGTAGATGAACAACGCCGGGATGAACACATAGGTCAGGTAGTCGATCACCAGGTCCAGCACCGAGCCGTCGATGTTGGGCAGCACCGAACGGGTATTGACCTTGCGCGCCAGGGAGCCGTCGACCCCATCCACCAGCAGCGCCACCCCCAGCCACAGCAGGCAGGCCTTGGGCTGGTTGTCGAACAGCGCCAGGGTGGCGAGCAAGGCACTGACCACACCGGTGGCGGTAAAGCCATGGGCGCCCCAGGCTTTGATTCTGGCGATTTGCAGGGTCGATATCACAGGGCGTGTCTCCGGCGGCTGGGGGGCCTGGAGTCCCCGCGTCGCTCAAGCGGCGACGCGGGTCCAGGTTGCAGTTATCGACCGAAAAGCCTGGCAGAAGGTTCAGCGTGATCCTGGAAACAGGCCCTTGTCGCAACCCTTGGCAGCCGATTGCCCGGCCTGGCCGGGGTGAGCGGTCGAGGGGATTTCCAGAGTCTAGGCGCGATGGCCGAAGCGACAAGAAAAACGCCACGTGAGCGCAGCCGGCACGTGGCGTTTGGTTGTTCCGGCGCGGGCCGGGGCGGTGCTGGAGCGCTTAGCGGGCCGCCTCAAGCGCGCCGAGAATCCCATGGGCGGCCTTGACCCGCTCTTCGTTGGGGTAGTTCTTGTTGGCCAGCAGGACGATGCCGATCTGCTTGCCGGGGACAAACAGCACATAGGCGCCGAAGCCGTTGGTGGAGCCGGTCTTGTTGTACAGGGCGTCGGCTTGTGGCGCCTGGGCCGGCGTCAGCCACTGCACCGGGTGCGGCTCAAGGGCCATGGCCGATGAGTTGCCGGCCAGCAGCCGCGCCAGGGGCACCGGGTAGGCATAGCGTTCCCAGCCCAGGCCCTGGGTCATGTCGCCCACCCGGTAGTAACCGCTCTGGGTACTGGCAATGGCGCGCTGCACGGTGGCGTCGAGCTGCCCCGGTTGCAGGTTGCCGGCAACGAACTGCAGCAGGTCGGCGGCGCTGGTCTTGACCCCGTAGGCCTCGCTGTCCATGGCACCGGGGCCGACCCGACTCGGCTTGTTCTGCTTGTCGTAGCCCTGGGCGTAGTGGCTGCGCTGATCCTGCGGGACGCGGACGTAGCTGTGCTTGAGGCCCAGCTTGGGAAACAGCGTCTGTTCCATCAACTGATCGAACGGCTGGCCCAGGCTGCGCGCCGCCAGGTAGCCGAACAGCCCGAGGCTGGGGTTGGAATACAGGCGCTGGGTGCCGGGGCTGAAGGTCGGTTTCCAGGTGTTGTAGTAGTCCAGGGTCTTGTCTTCGCCCTTGACATCGTCGGGGAACTGCAGGGGCAGGCCGCCGGCGGTGTAGGTGCCCAGCTGCAACAGGCTGATACCGTCGAAGGCGCTGCCGCGCAGGGCCGGCAGGTACTGGCTGGCGTGGTCGTTGAGGGCCAGCTTGCCGCTGGCCTGGGCGTAGGCAGCCAGGGTCGCGGTGAAGGTCTTGCTCACCGAGCCGACCTCGAACAGGGTGTCGTGGTCCACCGGACGCTGATTGTCCTTGGAGGCGACACCGTAGTTAAAGTAATGTCGCTTGCCATCGACGATGATCGCTACCGCCATCCCGGGGATGCCCTGCTGCTGCATCAACGGACGGATGGTGGCGTCCACCGTGGCTTTCAGGGCGCTGTCCGGGGTGATTTCGGCCAGTGCCTGGGAGGCACCAAGAAGCAAGGCACAGGCGCCGAACAGGCCCCGTCCGGTTAAGGTTATTTGCCGCATGATGGGTGGTTTTCCATATTTTTTGCTTATTTTGACCGCAGGGTTCCAAGCGGCCTTCCGGCCTTGATCTTCGTCGCGCGAATTCAAGGGGTACACGGCTCGCCAGGTCTTCCGGGCAGGGGGTGCCGGGGCGGCGGCTGGCGAGCGAGGCCACTGTAGGCAGTCTGCGGCGGACCGGCAAACGACGATATTTCGCGGCAGCCATTAGAAAAATTAGGGAATAGTCATGCTCCGTCCTCATCTGCCCTTGAACGCACTGCGCGCCTTCGAAGCCTCGGCACGTCATTTGAGCTTCACCCGCGCGGCCATCGAGCTGTGCGTGACCCAGGCGGCGGTCAGCCATCAGGTCAAGAGCCTGGAGGCCCAACTCAAGGTCACCCTGTTCAAGCGCCTGCCCCGTGGGCTGATGCTCACCAGCGAAGGCGAGACGCTGCTGCCGGTGCTGCGCGAGTGCTTCGACCGCATCGCCCAGACCCTCGGGCGGTTCGACGGCGGGCACTACCGCGAGGTGCTGACGGTGGGCGCCGTGGGCACCTTCGCGGTCGGCTGGTTGCTGCCGCGCCTGGGGGACTTCCAGGCCCGCCATCCGTTCATCGACTTGCGCCTGAGCACCAACAACAACCGGGTGGACGTGGCCGCCGAGGGCCTGGACTACGCCATCCGCTTCGGCACCGGGGCCTGGCACGGCATCGATGCCCTGCCACTGCTGCAGGCGCCGCTGTCGGTGCTGTGCGTGCCGGAGATTGCCCGCCAGTTGCACAGCCCGGCGGACCTTCTGGGCCAGACCCTGTTGCGTTCCTACCGCACCGACGAGTGGCCGCAGTGGTTCCAGGCGGCGGGGCTGGGCAGCAACAGCCTGTTGCCCCAGAGCGTGGTCTTCGACTCGTCCCTGGGCATGCTCGAAGCCGCCCTGCAGGGCCTGGGCGTGGCCCTGGCGCCGCCCTTGATGTTCGCGCGGCAACTGGCCAGTGGCGCGGTGGTGCAGCCGTTCGACATCGGCATCGTCACCGGCAGCTATTGGCTGACGCGCTTGCAGTCACGGGCGGAAACCTCCGCCATGAGCGCCTTCAAGGCCTGGCTGCTGGAGGCGGTGGCCGCCTAGGCCCCGCTCAATAGCGCCAGTGCCCCGGCGTCCAGACCCACTGGCCGGCGTGCCAGCGGTAATGTCCGGCCACCCAGTGGTAGCTCGGTGCCGGCGCCATCGGTATCACTTCAACGAGGGGCGGTGGCGGCGGCCGGCGTGGATGGACCGGCTCGACCACGCAACCGGCCAGGGTGGTGCCAAGCAAGCTGGCAAGGAGGAGGCTTTGGAGAACACGAGGCATGGGCGCTGTCCTTGGGAAGAGGCCGTGGGCCCGCGGTCATCGCGGGCGCTCAAGGGTTGAACGCGGCCCGGGGCGAAATCCGTCGCCGACGTTTCAATCGCGATTGGCCGCGCGGTTTTTTCCCGGGCCCCGCAGGTACATGGACTCCACCAGTTGCTGGCGTTCCTTGAGCGACAGGCCGCCGGCAAAATTGGCCAGGGCTTCATCCACCCGGGCCCGCAGGGCGATGTCGGCCTCGCGGGACTTGCCCAGTTCGGCGTCCAGGGCGCGGCGGTCCAGCGAGTCGGCGCCGAGCTCGCGAACCACCCCCTGGCGGGCCTCGCGCGCGGCGATGATCAGCGGCTGGCTGTCGATGCGGGTCTGGCGCAACAGCTGGCGCAACTGGCGGCGGCGCTCGTCCGGCATCTGCGTCATGGCCTGGCGCAGGCCCTGTTGCGGCATCGCCAGGGCCTGGGTCGGTTTGGGCTGGCCGAACCATTGGTAGAGGCCACCGGCAACGCCGCCGATCAGGAACACATTGAGCAGCAGCGACAGCAGCAGCAAGGTTTTCAGTGGGCGGGGGGACAGGTTCACTGTTCAGCCTCCTCGGCGTTGATGCTCAGGACGAATTCCGCGTCGCTCTGGTCCAGGACACTGGGCAAGGCCTCGGCGGAGGGCGGCAGCGGCAGGCTCAGGGTCACCGCCAGCATGCCGGTGGCGGCACCGCTGAGGCCGACCCCGATCCAGCCCAGGGAGGTCAGCCGGCCGGCATAGCGCTGCCAGAGCGTCGGTGCCGGCTGGCGCATGCTTGCCGTGGCGATGATCCGCTGCACCAGTGCCGGGCTTGGTTCCGGCACCTGGTAGCTGTCCAGCCGGGTGTCGAGCCAGCGCGCCTCTTGCAGCGCTTGCCGGGCCGCGCCATGGCCGGCGTCGAGCAGGGCCTGGGCAGCGGCGCGCTCGGCACTGGGCCAGCGTTGCAGGTCCGCGCCATAGGCGTCGGCCAGGTAGGCAAAGCGTTCGGGGGTCATGGTGTTCTCCTTCCTGAGAGGTCCGCGCCGGGGGCCTCGGCGAGGTGGCTGCGCAGAGTGCGTCGGGCCCGCGACAGCAGGCTTTCCAGAGCCTCGACGCTGATGTTCATCAGCGCTGCGGCCTCGGTGTTGGACAGCTCCTGGTAGTACTGCAGGACGATCGCTTCGCGCTGGCGCTCCGGCAGCCGGTCCAGGGCCTGGGCCATGCGGCGCCGCTGGCTTTCGGCTTCCAGCTGCTGCTCCGGCGTGGGGCCGCTGTCCGCTGCCTCGATGGCCTCGTCGCTGTCGCTCTGCAGGTGATCCTTGCGCCGGCGCAGGCGGTCGTAGCACAGGTTCAGGGCGACCCGGTGCAACCAGGTATCGAAGCGTGCCTGTTCGCTGCGCCAGTGCGCCGCCTGTTTCCAGATCCGCAGGAAACTCTCCTGGGCGATGTCCCGGGCTTCGTCGGCGTCACCCAGCAAGCGGCTGGCCAGGGCCAGCAGGCGCGGCAGCTTGCGGGTGACCATTTCTTTCACGGCCTGGGCTTCGTTGTTGCCGATGCGGGCCAGCAACTCCAGATCCGGGTCGGTGTCGTTCAAATCGGCGGTTCTCGGTGCGGTGGTGGGGCGATCCGGAAGAGCGCGTGCTCAGCGCAGCCAATGGCCTTCGATCCAGTACCAGTTCGGCCCGCGGGCCTGCCAGTGCCCAGGCACCCACTGGCCGCGGCGCATCACTGGCTGCCAGTGTCCCGGCACCCAGACATAGCCGCCTGCGTGCCAGCGCCAGTGGCCGTGATCCCAGGCATAACCGGGGCGGGCCATGGGCGGCGCTTCGTAGCGCATGGGCGGCGGGGCCTGCTGAACGATCACGGTCTGGGCGAAGACCGGGCTGCCGGCCAGGGCGGTGAAGGCCAGGGGGATCAGCAGCAGGGTACGAAGACGTGGCAGACAACGGGCAAGCTTCATGATGGCTCCTTCAGGCCTGCGTTCGCTGTTGAACGCAGCTGATGGGTTCAACGATAGATGGCCGAGGAATCCGTCGCAGGGAAGTGAAGGTTTATCCGGGCCCGGTTCAACCGCGGTTCAGCGAGCGGGCCTGGGGGCTGGCACGGGGCGGGCTGCGGCGCATGCAAATTTTTCGGCGGTGGCGGCGACGGAAGTTGCCAGGGCGCGCCGTTCAATCGGTAACCCTGTGCGGCGCCGGCAAGGTTCGCCGGCGCCGCAGAGCGGTTGCACCACTGAACCCTTGAGGAATGCACCATGTCCCGTCGTATTGCGCTGCTGATTGTCATGGCCACGATGCTGTCTTTGGGAGGCTGCGTGGTTTACCCCGGGCACTACCACGGCTGCTGCTACCGCTATGGCTACTACCGCTAGGGCCCCGGGCCGCACGCCGGCGTGATCCGGGGTGCTTGGCTAAGCCCCATGGGCCCGGCACAATCCTCGACCTTGCAGGGCAGGCACCGGCGTCGCGCCGATGGTGGAAATGCCCCGGGAGCGCGGAGGAAGGTGGATGCCCGTCTTGAAACACCAGGACCAGGACCCGGATGCGATTGCGCGTCCGGTGTGCGCCCTGCGCATCTCGATGCAAGAAGAGCGCTGGGAGCGGCCGTGGCACAGCCATCGCAAGGCCCAGTTGCTGTTTCCCGCGGGCGGCGTGCTCAGCTGCGAGAGCGCCGAGGGCCTGTGGCTGGCGCCGCCGCAGTGCGCGGTATGGATTCCCAGCGCGATCGAGCATCGGGTCCAGGGGCTGCAGAACGCCCAGGGCTACTGCCTGCTGGTCGAGCCCGAGCACGCCCGTGCGCTGCCTCAGGCCTGCTGCACCCTGGTGATGTCGCCGTTGTTGCAGGAGCTGCTCAGGCGCTGTGCGCAGCTGCCGTTCCTGTATGACCAGGACGGCGCCGCCGGGCGCTTGGTCGCCGTGACTCTGGATGAACTGGCGGTCGCGCCCCGGGAGCAGATCCACCTGCCCATGCCCCGGCACGCACAACTGCGGCGCCTGGCCCAGCAGATCCTTGAACAGCCGCAGCGGCGCCTGAGCCTTGGGCAATGGGGCGAGCAGATCGGCCTCAGCGAACGCAGCCTGAGCCGCTTGATCGTGGCCGAGACCGGCCTGAGTTTCGGTCGCTGGCAGCGTCAGTTGCACATCCTCCTGGGGCTCAGGCAATTGGGCCGGGGCGACTCGGTGGAGTGTGTGGCGCTGACCCTGGGCTATGACAGCGCCAGCGCCTTTATCCGCATGTTCAAGAAAGCCGTGGGCCAGCCACCGGGGCGTTTCTTTGCCGAGCGCCGCCAGGCGCTGGAAAACGACGCCCTGTAGCCGCTGCCGAGCCCGCGAGGCTGCGAAAAGACCCGCAGGGCCTTGCCTGGCGCTGTCCGGTCAAACTCTCGATCGCTGTGGCCGGTCGGCGTGCCGCCCAACCCGTGCGCCGCCTGTGGCAGTGGCGATATCTGGCCGGATTGATCAATAACTTGTCGATCTCGGCTGATGCGGACAGTGGTTCCCAGGAAGATGATAAGCATTCTTGTTTGTCAACTTCTTGAGGTGTTCCCATGTACTTCGATCATCAGCATTTTCCCCTGGTCTGGATGCGTCGCGCCGAGGACGCAGGGCAGCCCGGAGTCGACCCTTTCCAGCAGTTGGAGGCATTGATGCAGCGTGCTCAGGCCTTTGTCCTGATGAGCGATGTGCTGCCTGAGCCCGAGCAGCGCAACAGCCAGCAGAACAAGGCATTGCTCAAGCAGGGTTCGCTGTGGATGAAGCGCAACAAGGCGGCGATCCGCCGCTGGATCAAGGCGATGATCGTCATCGCCCCGCAGCCGGAAGCCCAGGCCGGCGTCGAGGCTTTTGCCAGGAACTATGAAAAGTTCTGGGGCTACCCACTGCTGCACAGCGCCTCGCCGCTGGCGGCCATCAGCCTGGCCCAGCAACTGCTGGCGCCACCGCGCAGCAACCTGAACAACTGGTGAGAGCGGCGCGGCTGCCGTCAGCCGCGCAGGTGCTCGGGGACGTTGGCGGTGATCACCTTGCCCATGCTGACCCGGGGTTCAACCTGATACCCCAGGGCCTGGTAGAAGCCCTGCACCGCGGCGTTGCTGCTGAGGATCTGCAGGTTGATCTTCAGGCAGCCGCGGGCGCCCAGGGCCTGCTCGCCATGGCGCACCAGGGCCCGGCCGGTGCCGAGCCGGCGCTGTTGCGGGTCCACCGCCAGGGAGTACAACCAGCCACGGTGGCCGTCGTAGCCGGCCATCAGGGTGCCGATGACCTGCCCTGAGGCCAGGGCGACGAAGAACAGCCCGTCATCCACGGCGAGCTTGCGGTCGATGGCCAGCTCCGGGGCGTTGTGGGCGGTGTCGTAACCGAAGACACGGTTCCACAGATCGATCACCGGCTGGCGGTGCTGGGTGTTGCGGTACTCGACGAGTTGGATCATGGCGTGGGCTCGATAAAGGGTTGAGCACCGGAGCGCGGGTATGGCCGGTGGCAGGTTTCAGTCCTGGTGGCCGGGCCAGGTTTCGGTGGGGAAATAGGCCTCCAGCCCAGGTTCCTTGTGGTCCACGCCATCCCGGGTCCAGTAGCAGCTCAAGCGCGAGTAGTTGTCCAGGTCGCCGCGCACCAGGCAGGTGGCGCTGTGCCCGGGCTCGCTGAAGCGCAACACATCGGCCTCGGCCATGGTGGCCCGCTCCACCTTGCCGATGGCGGTGGTGGTCTTGCCGTTGATGGTCTTGACCAGGGTCAGGGCCTGGTTTTCATAGCGGATCACCGCGGTGCCGGAGTAGGTCGGGCCGCCGTCCGGCTCCTTGCCGATCAGCATGAACTGGCCGGGCACCATGCTGTAGTAGACGTGCGGCTCCTGGTCCTGCTTCGGCGCGGCCTGGGCCGCAAGGCTGGCCAGCAGCAGGCCGAGAAGGGGGGCGCGGGAGAAATGCGGCATCGGTGCTCACTCCTGTTGAGGCGGGGGGCCATGATTCCAGACTTGGCGTTGCAGATAAATGCCCGGGCGGCTAGCGGTGTTCGATCACCCGATGTTCCACGGTGTCTGGCAACTCAGCTTTGGAGGGCTTAGCCGCAAGCTGCAAGCTTGGAGCTTGGAGCTTGGAGCTTGGAGCTTGGAGCTTGGAGCTTGGAGCTTGGAGTGGAGGCGGGCTTGAAGGTCGTTGGAACGGGGTTTGGTCGCTTTCTTTTGTAAGGCAAATCCGAGAAACTGCGGGCCGCTTGAATGCGCCTGGTGGGCGGGCTAGGGTGCCTGGGCCATCGCCAAATCGATGGCTCGGATGTGCAAGTCCGAATTTTGCTAAGGCGTAGAAACGCTCAGCCATGCTTGGGCGTTTTTCATGTCCGCTGTGTCATGGCGGCCGTGCGCGGGAGATCTTCGGATCTGCCGGGTGTCCTAGCAAACTCGGTCTTGCACACCTGCGTACGGCTGCCACCCTTATTCGTGTGCAAGCGAACGGTGTCGGCTCCTATTCTTAGCTAGGAGTTTGACCATGAAAAAGATCGTTCCCGATCCACCGACTTCTTCCTATCGCGATCCCCAGCTCAAGGCCGCCAATGCTTCCGTGCGTGAAGCGCTGGCCCGGCATCCATTGGACCTGGCGATGTTCCAGTTCAAGACCACGGCCCAGGCCGTTACTCCCGACTCGCTGTTCAGCGTGCGCCCGGGCGTGGGCGTCGAGGAGGCGCTGGTGCATGTGGCGTTGCTGCTCAAATGCGCCGAGGAGGTCAGTGATGAAATCACCCGGCAGGGCAGTGGCCTGGAGACTGGGTTGATCTGGTCCATGGTGCATTCGGTGGAGATGGCGCGAGCGGTGGTGGAAGCGTTGCTCGATGGCGCTCCGAGGGATGCTGTTGGCCTTGGAGTAGAGGGCGGTTGTTGATGGGGTACATATCCGTTGCTGCGGCTGTGGCCACTGGCGGTTTCGCTTTTACAGCGACTCACTTTTGACGGACGCAAAAGTAAGCAAAACGTCTCTGCCCCTGCATCCGGCGCCTCGCTAAGGCTCGGCGTTCCCTCGCTCCGGCATTGCTCCGGGGGCACGCCGCCCCAGGCCATCCATGGCCTGGGGCGGCTAGCTCGGCATCCCTGCCGAGCTGCCCCCTGCGCAATGCCTGCACTCGGCCTCCTGAAGGGGCAGCAAGATCAAAAGCCAAAGACTTAGCTGCAAGCCGCAAGCTTGGAGCTTGGAGCTTGGAGCTTGGCGCTTGGCGCTTACAGCTTGAGTATTCTGCCGCTGGCGGCCACTGCCAACAGCAGCACGGCGATCAGGCCGAACGCCATGCTCAGGCTGCTGCCATGGGCAACGAAACCGATCACCGCGGGGCCGGCAAGGATGCCGGCATAGCCCAGGGTGGTGATGGCCGGTACGGCGATGCTCTCCGGCATGACCTGCTGTTTGCCCACGGCGCTGTAGAGCACCGGCACGATGTTCGAGCAACCCGCGCCCACCAGGGCATAGCCCAGCAGCGCCGCTTCCCAGGCCGGGGCCAGGGTCGCCAGCAGCAGGCCGGCGGCGGCGGTGCTGCCACCGATGATGATCACCCGGCGCGCGCCCAGGCGATGGACGATGGCATCGCCGGTCAGGCGGCCTAGGGTCATGGTCAGGGCAAAGGCGGCGTAGCCCAGGCCGGCGTAGGCTGCATCCAGGTCGCGCTCGGCGGTGAGAAACACGGCGCTCCAGTCCAGCACCGCGCCCTCGGCGAGGAACACCACGAAGCACAGGCAGCCGATGAACAGCACCACGCCATGGGGCACGGCAAAGGCCGGGCCCGAGCTCTGGCTGCCGTAGGGCAGCATGTGCGGCGCGGCCTTGAGCAGCGCCAGCAGCGTCAGGACGATTACCACCAGGGTCGCGCCCAGCGGCGACAGGCCGAGGCCGAGCAAGGCGCTGACCCCCGCGGCACCGACGATCCCGCCCAGGCTGAACAGCCCGTGAAAGCCCGACATCATGGTCTTGCCGCTGGCCCGTTCGACGATCACCGCTTGCAGGTTGACCGTGGAGTCCACGCCGCCCAGGCCGGCGCCGAACATGAACAGCGCCGCCATCAGCAGCGGGATCGAGCTCAGGGTCGCCAGCAGCGGCAGGGCCAGGCAGATCAGCAAGGTGCCACCGGCCATCACCCGGCGGCAGCCGAAGCGCCCGGCCAGGGCCCCGGCAATCGGCATCGCCAGGATCGAACCCACCCCCAGGCACAACAGCAGCAGGCCCAGGGTGGCTTCGTCGAGCCCGGCCCGGGCCTTGGCGTAGGGCACCAGCGGAGCCCAGGCGGCGATGCCGAAACCGGCGATGAAAAAGGCGATGCGGGTGGACATCTGTTCGAGGCGGCCGGGGGTGGCCTGCATGTGGGTGTTGCTGGCAGTCATAAAAATCCTTGGCGATGAAACTCGCTGCCGGCCACCTGATGCCCCCATGGCGTGATGGCGGCCGGGTCGGGGATTGTGACAAATCCAGCCAGTGAAGGTTGCAGTAATCGCCACGGCGCTGCGCCAGGGCCGGAAATAATAGTGCGCAAGCCGGCGCGTTGTTTCGCATAATCGGCCGCTTTGCACAAAAACATTGCAGCGCGTGCCGTCCGCCCCCGGAGTTTTCCTGCCCATGAATGCCAGTCTCGACGCCTATGACCTGAAGTTGCTCGCCGAGCTGCAGCGTGACGCCAGCACCGCGCAAAGCGAGCTCGGGCTGCGGGTCAACCTGTCCACCGCCGCGGTCAACCGGCGGCTCAAGCGCCTCAGCGACGAGGGCGTGATCGAGCGCTACAGCGCCATCGTCGCCCCCGATGCCCTGGGCCACGAGCTGAGCATCATCGTCGAGGTGGAAGTGGAGAGTGAGCGCATCGACCAGATCGACGCGCTCAAGCGCAGTTTCCAGGCCTGCCCCCAGGTCCAGCAGTGCTACTACGTGGCCGGCGAGTGCGACTTCGTGCTGATTTTCTGCGTGCGCAACATGGCCCAGTACACCCAGCTGACCCGCGAACTGTTCTTCGACAACGCCAACGTCAAGCGCTTCAAGACCCTGGTGGCGATGAACCGGGTCAAGGTCGGCCTGGACGTGCCCACGTCCGGCTGAGGTTCAGGGCGCCTGCAGCGCTTGCACGAGAAAATCCACGAACACCCGGACCTTCTGCGACAGGTGGCGCTGGCTGGGGTACAGCGCATAGATATGACGCTCGGCCAGGTGCTGCTCCGGCAGCACCCGCAGCAGCTGGCCGCTGTCCAGCAACGGTTGGGCGACGAACCCGGGCAGCGCGCCGATGCCCAGGCCGGCCACCAGCATGTCGGCCAGCAGCAGGCTGTTGTCTGCGGAGAAATGCACCGGCAGCTCCAGCCGGGTCTGGCCTTCGGGGCCTTGCAGTTGCCAGCGCCCCGGGTGTTCCGCCAGCCGGTAGGCCAGGCAGCGATGCTGATGCAGGTCGGCAATGCTCGTCGGCGTGCCGGCTTCTTGCAGATAGCCCGGCGCGGCGCAGATGAGCTGTTCCACTTGCCCCAGGTGGCGGGCGATCAGTGACGAATCCTCCAGTTGCCGGCGAATCCGCAACGAGACGTCGAAGCCTTCGCCCACCACGTCCAGCACCTGGTCGTTGAGGGTCAGGTCCACCTGCAATTGCGGGTAGCGCTGCATGAAGGCCACCAGGATCGGCGACAGCACCTTGAGCCCGAAGGACAGCGGCGCATTGACCCGCAGGCGCCCGCCGGGTTCGTGCAGGCCGGCCTGGGTGGCCCGCTCCAGGGCGTCCAGCTCGTCCAGCAGGTGGCAGCATTCGCTGAAGTAGCGCTGCCCGGCCTCCGACAGGCTCATGCGCCGGGTGGTGCGCAGGATCAACAGGCTGCCCAGGCGTTCTTCCAGCTGGCGCACCTGTTTGCTCACCGCCGCCGTGGACTGCCCGAGATCGGCGGCGGCCTGGCTGAAGCTGGAACGTTCCGCCACCCGGCGAAAGGTGCGCATGGCCATCAGCACGTCCATATTGTTTCTCCTGGGTTGAATATGTATCCACGAAACCGCTGATTATCTCTGATCGAGCACTCAATACCATGGCCACTTCATTTCACAGGAGTGTTGTCATGGCTTATCGCGCAATGTCGAAGATGGTTTCCGGGGTGTTGGCCCTGTCCCTGCTCAGTGGCCTGTGCAACGCCGCCACGGCGCCCCGGCCCGAGGTGGGCATCAGCCCCTGGGGGCCCAGGGACGAGATCGGTCGCCTGAACCTGATCACCCCCGAGTCCCGGGCGGCGATCATGGCCCGGGTCAGTGGCGAGCAGGCCTATGACCTGGCGGTGGACTACTTCGTCGGCATGCCCAGCTGGCAGGCCGCCGGCGACCCGCCGTACCAGATGTGGATGACCCACACCCCCCACGGCAACGTGATCGCCGACCCGATGCAGGTTGGTGAACCGATGAACCAGCACGTCAGCTACAGCGGTTCGGCGGTGTCGATGTACGCCCACATGGGCACCCATATCGATGCCCTCAACCACTTCGGCCTCAACGGCAAGATCTGGAACGGCTACCGCGCCGACCAGCACCTGGGGGACCGCGGCTGGAACGTCACCGGCGCGGAAAAACTGCCGCCGATCATTGCCCGCGGGGTGCTGATCGACGTCGCCGCGGCCAAGGGCCTGGAGCAATTGGCGGACAGCTACCGGGTCACCCGCGCCGATCTGCAGCAGGCCCTGGCCCGGCAGAACGTGGCCCTGGAAAAAGGCGATGTGGTGCTGATCCGCACCGGGCGCATGCGCGATTTCGACAATGCCCAACGCTACATGGCCAACCCGCCGGGGCTGAGCCTGGATGCGGCGAAGTTCCTGGTGGAAGAGGGCGGGGCCATGGTGGTGGGGGCCGACAACCTGAGTTTTGAAACCTTCCCCTCCGAGGTCGAGGGCAACTACCTGCCGCTGCACACCTACCTGCTGGCCATGCAGGGCGCGCCGATCATGGAGCTGGTCAACCTGGAAGGCCTGTCCCGGGACAAGGTGTACCAGTTCGCCTTTATCGGTGCTTCACTCAAGCTGCGCGGCGCCGATGCCGCGCCGATCCGGCCCATGGCCTTGCCCATTCGTTGAAGGGGCGAATGGCTTTTGCTCAGGAGATGACCATGTCTACCGCGCTTTTTTCAAACCCGGTGCTGCGCCTGTCCAACCCGCCCGGGCTCTATGACCCCAGCGCCAACGGCTATTCCCATGTGGCACAAGTGGCCGCCGGTGCGCGCCTGGTGTTCATCGCCGGGCAGGGCGGCGAAACGCCTGACGGTCAGTTGGCCGCGGACTTCGCCGCCCAGGTGCGCCAGGCCCTGGCCAACCTGCAGACCGCCCTGGCCAGCGTGGGTGCCGAGGTCAGCCAGGTGGCCAAGCTCACGGTGCTGATCGTCGATCACAGCCACGAGCGGTTGGCGATCTTTGGCCGCCAGTTGCGGGCGTTGTGGGGACCGGCGGCGACCCCGGCCTGCACCCTGATCCCGGTGCCGCGCCTGGCCCTGGACGGCATGCTGTTCGAGATCGAGGCGATTGCCGTGTTGCCGTCCTGAGCCTGAGTTCCCCTCTGGTGGAGCCGCTGCATTCTCCGTAATGTCAGCGGCTCGGTTTTTTCTGGAGGCGGTGTCATGGCGGCGTTCTACGATGCACGGGGCAATATCTATGGGGTGGTGACGCCCGCAGCGCTGCGCGGCCTGGGCATTGCCTTGCCCGGCAGCGCGGCCCAGGCGGCCCGGGACCGGCGCCTATGGGCCGAACAGGCGATCGCCGCGCTCTGCGACTGGGCCCCGGGCACCCGGCCAGCCGGGGCCAAGGCCCACCGCAGCGATGGTTTGCTGGTGGGGCCGTTCCAGGCTCAGGCGCCCTTCGATCTGTTGATCGTCAACACCGACGGCACCCTGGCCGAGCGCAGCGGCAATGGCCTGACGATCTTTTCCCAGGCCCTTGTCGAACAGGGGCTGCTGGCAACCCAGGGGCCGACGCTGTTGCAGGTGCATCACGATCAAGCCACGGGCGCCTCGCCGGTGGCCACGCAGGTGGAGCCGGCGCAAGTGGCGGGGCAGCAGGGCTTCTGGCTGGATCTGGGCCAGCCGTCCTTCGGGCCCGAGGCCGTCGCGGCGATCGGTGTCGAGGCCGTGACTTTCAACGGTCGCGAGCTGAGCCGGGTGGCGCCGTTGCAGGCGCTGAACCCGCTGTGGGAGCACAGCCAGTTCGTGCGCATCGGCAACCCCCATTGCGTGACCCTGGTGGAAGAAGCCGACGCCTTGCCGAGCAACCCGCAGATGCTCGCGGCGCCGCTGGCCGAAGGGCTGACCGCGACGGCTTTTGCCTTGCCCCTGGGCAGCGGCGAGCCGTGCCCGGCGGGGGTCAACCTGCAATGGGCGATGCGCGAGTCGGCGCAGCGCATCGTCGCCCGGGTGTTCGAGCGTGGCGAAGGGCCGACCGCCTCGTCGGGCACCAGCGCCAGTGCCGTGGCTTGCGCGGCGTGGCGGGTGGGCTGGGTCAAGGCTGGCGAGGTGCAGGTGGTGATGCCCGGCGGCACCGCGCCCTTGCTGTTGCAAGAGACCGAGGGGGTGTTGACCCGGGTGAGCCTGTTCGGCACGGCGCTGGCACTGACTGAGTGAGGACGCCGGAGTCGCGGTGGCGGAGTGCAAAACGGTTGGAGTTTCTATAGCGTGGCGGCAGTCGCGGCTCATCTCCCGCTACAGCCCACCTCTCTGGAAAGGATTCGACATGCAAAAAGGAATGCCCCGCCGAGCCTTGCTCAAAGGCTCGGTTATGGCTCTGGGGGCTTTAGTCGCTGGCAGCCTTGGCGGTTGCCTGACCAGCCAGCTTTACGAAAGCCAAGCCAGCAATGAGGTCTATACGGAAACCGTCAGCCAGTTCTATGTCACGGCGGACGCGAAGAGCTTTGTCATCCTTGGCAAGAAGTACCACTACTTCGTGATGGTCGATCCGAAGTTGCTGCAGGCTATCCAGTCGGACCTGCATGGGAAAATGCAGGCCGAGTTTTCGCAGATCCACGTCAGTGCGTGGCAGAACCTGGAGGGTGAGCTGGTCCTGAGGATTCCCGGGCTGGATCAGCTCGACGCCCAGCAGATCGAGGCAGCCGAGGCCTTGGGTTTCGTGGTGGAGAGGTCGCAGAACGCCCTGTTGCACCGCTATGCCATTCGCGGCAGCCGCTTCAAGTCCAAACGGGATATCAGCGCCTATCAGGCCAACCCGTTGAACAGCACCTACACCTTGCAGTTCTCGGCGTACCGCGAGAAGAGCAAGGTCGGCCAGGTGCTGTTGACGCCGGTGACCCTAACCGCGGACGGCGTGTTGGTGATCCTCGCCCTGCCGCTGTTGCCGGTGGCGTTCATGGCGGCCCAGCCGTTTCGGGTCAAGTAAGCATCGCTACCGTCAGTCGCCGGCCAGTTGCACCTGGGCCATCTGCCGTTGCATCAGGACCTTGCCGTGGCGGATCGAATAAAGCGGCAGGCCTTGGCTGCGGATCATTTCGTAATCGCTGTCGGCCGAGAGGATCAGCAGGTTCGCCGGCCGACCTTCCTCAAGGCCGTAGCCTTCGCCCAGGGCCAGGGCCTTGGCGCTGTTGTCGGTGACCAGGTCCAGGGCGCTCTGCAGGTTGCGGTAGCCGAGCATGTGGCAGATGTGCAGGCCGGCTTCCAGCACCCGCAGGATGTTGCCGTTACCCAGGGGGTACCAGGGGTCGACAATCGAGTCCTGGCCGAAGCACACGTTCATTCCGGCTTCCAGCAGTTCGTTGACCCGGGTCACGCCGCGGCGTTTCGGGAAGCTGTCGAAGCGCCCCTGCAGGTGGATGCTTTCGGTGGGGCAGGAGACAAAGCTGATGCCCGAGTGCCCCAGCAGGCGGAACAGCTTGGCGCAGTAGGCGTTGTCGTAGGAGCCCATGGCGGTGGTGTGGCTGGCGCTGACCCGCGAGCCCATGCCGCGGCTGCGGGCCTCTTCGGCCAGCACTTCGAGAAAGCGCGAGTGCGGGTCGTCGGTTTCGTCGCAGTGCACGTCCACCAGGCAGCCCGTGCGTTCGGCCAGGTCCATGAGGAACTTCACCGAGCTCACGCCCTGGTCGCGGGTGTATTCGAAGTGGGGAATGCCGCCCACCACGTCGGCGCCCAGGCGGATGGCTTCTTCCATCAGTTCGCGGCCGTTGCGAAACGATTCGATGCCCTCCTGGGGGAAGGCGACGATCTGCAAGTCGATCAGGTGCGCGCTTTGCTCGCGCACTTCGAGCATGGCCTTGAGGGCGGTGAGGTCCGGGTCGGTGACGTCGACGTGGGTGCGCACGTGCTGGATGCCGTGGGCGGCCAGGGCGCGGATGGTCTTGTGGGCGCGGGTGCGGGTGTCTTCGGCGGTGATGCTGGCCTTGCGTTCGCCCCAGCATTCGATGCCTTCGAACAGGGTGCCGCTCATGTTCCAGCGCGGCTCGCCGGCGGTGAGGGTGGCGTCCAGGTGAATGTGCGGTTCGACGAAGGGCGGCACCACCAGGTTGCCGCCGGCATCCAGGTGCTCGGGGCCGAAGGGCGCGCTGGCGGTGGGGGCGTCGGGGCCTTGCAGGACAATGCGGGCGATGCGGCCGTTTTCCAGGTGCAGTTGGTGCAGACCTTCACGGTGGCGCAGGCGGGCGTTGGTGATCAGCATCGGGGCAATTCCTCGAGTCGGGCAATCAGTGGTTGCGCCGTGAGATCCGGGCGCTGGCCCTTGTCCCACGGTCATTGGACTGTCCTTGCTCCGGCCGCGACAGGGCCGGTGGGTGGGGACAGGGTGTTGCATGACCGGGCCATGATAGACCCGGATCGCCTGGAGTGAGCAAGGTGCGGGTTCAGCTGCGAGCCTCGGCGCCGGCACTGGAGCGGGCGCCGAGCCAGGCGCTGAACAGCACATGGCTCAGGCTGGCGACGGCGATGCCCACCAGCGGGGCGACCCAGGGCGAGCAGAATGCCGCCAGGGTGCCCAGGCCGTAGGCGGCCAGCCCCGGCCAGTTCCAGTCCGGCAACTGGCTGTCGGCCAGACGCGGGTAGCGGCCGCGCCAGCGATAGAAGAAGTCGGCCATGATCACCCCGCCAATCGGCGGAATCACCGTGCCCAGCAGCACCAGATAAGGCACCAGCAAGTCGTACATGCCGAGCATCGCCAGCAGGGTGCCGATCAGCGCGCCCACCAGGGTCACGGTCTTGCGCCGCTGGGTGCGCAGCAGGTTGCAGCCGGCCACGGCGAAGTTGTAGATGGTGTTGTCCTGGGTGCTCCAGATGTTCAACAGCAGCATGGCCATGGCGGCCGTGGCAAAGCCCTGCAGCAGCAAGACTTCGACCACGTCCGGCTGCTGGTAGACGATGGCGCCGTAGGCACCGATCAGCACCATCAGGCCATTGCCGAGGCAGAAACCGATCAGGCTGGCGCTCACCGCCACCCGCGCCGAGCGGGAGAAACGGGTCCAGTTGGTGGCCTGGGTGGCGCCGCTGACAAAGGTGCCGAACACCAGGGTCAGGGCGGTGGACAGGTCCAGGCTGGCGCTGGGGGTGAGGGCCAGCAGGCCGTCGAGGCCGCCGACCTGGGTGGTCGCCACCGTCATCGACAGCACCAGCAGCAGACCCATGGCCGGCACCGCGATCCACGACAGGATCTCCAGGCCGCGGTAGCCGATGTAGGCGGTGGCGCAGAAGGCCATGCCGAACAGCAGCATCAACCCCAGCACCGCGCCCGAATCCAGCTGGAAGTACTTGCCCAGCACCACCGCGGCGGTGGCGGTGCCCCAGGCGTACCAGCCGACCTGGGTCAGGCCGAGGATCAGGTCGCTGAGCTTGCTGCCCCGTTCACCGAAGCACAAGCGCCCCATCAGCACCGTGTTCAGCCCGCTCTTGAAGGCGATGTAGCCCAGGCTCGCGGCGTAGATCCCCAGCAGCAGGTTGCCGAGGACAATCACCATCAGCAGGGTGGTGAAGTCGAACGCCACCCCCAGCTTGCCGCCGGCGAACATGGTCGCGGTGAAGAAGGTGAAACCCAGCAGCACCATGGCCATGGAGGCCAGGCCCTTGCGGGCGTGCTGCGGAACTTCGCTCAAGGGGTAGTCGTTGCCGGGTTCGTGCTGGGTCATGGGCCTGTCCCTGGTCGCAGTGGTGCCTCGCTGTAGCAGGCGCCGTGCCAAACGGGTCGCCGGAGCGGGTGCCCCAGCAGTTATAGCCGATGCCTGCGGGCCTGCCCCGGCTGCAGGCCGCGCCGGGGCGAAAATGGTGCACGGGCGCACTGCCTCGTGGCCGGGGTCAGTCCTGGTCGGGGTTGAAGATGCTTTCGATAGGCATCTGGAAGGCCCGGGCGATCTTGAACGCCAGGGGCAGGCTGGGGTCGTAGCGCCCGGTCTCGATGGCATTCACCGTCTGCCGGGACACCTCAAGCCGGGTGGCCAGCTCGGCCTGGGACCAGCCTTTGAGGGTGCGCAATTCGCGCAGTTGGTTGTTCATCGGTAGCGCCGCCAGCCGACCACCGTGGCCAGGGCCCAGACCAGGCCCATCACTGGCCACACGTAGAACATCGAGAGCCGGGGCAGGCCGGCGGTTTCCAGGAAGCCGTAGCTGAAGGTGATCAGCGCGGTGCAGACAAAGGACAGCCCCAGGGCTTCGAGCTGGATGCGCCGGGCCAGTTCGTCCATGCGCCGCAACTGGCGCACCACCGCCAGGGCCATGGCCACCATGGGGATCACCGGCACCAGGGCCAGGGCAATCTTGCCCGGACCCGGGCTCATGTCAGCCAGCCAGTGGCTGCTCAAAACCACACAGGCGATATAGGCCAGCAAGGCCAGGCTGAATTCCCCGAAATAGCGTTTGGTGCCCATGGGCGATCTCCTTGAGTAAAGTGTCCTTTACATTAGGTGGGGCGATTTTTCATGTCAAGGGTGCTTTACATTGACCGCGTCATGCTCAGTCGAACAGGGCCACGCTGCGCCGGCCTTCGTGGAAGTCGAAAGCCTCCTGGATATCCCGTTCCACGGTGCGACCCTGGGACAGCGGCGGCAACTGGTCCGGGGCGAAGAACGCCGCGTCGCTGGTTTCGCTACCGGCCACCGGGGCCTCGGCGTCTTGCCGTTCACAGAGAAAGTACAGCTTGTAGAAGTCCCGGTGATCCGGCTTGTAGGGGCCCTTGGCCTTGTGCCGCAGGCCGTACAGCTGGCGCACCGAGACCTGGAGCCCGGCTTCCTCGTGGATTTCCTTGATGATGTTCTGCGCCGCCGACAGGCCCACATCGGCATAGCCCCCGGGCAGGGCCCAGAGGCCATCGTGCTGCTCGCGCACCAGGAGGATCTTGCCGTCCTCGATCAGCGCGCCGCGCACTTCGACCATCGGCGTCGAATAGCGTTGGGCAAAGTCCGAGACCAGATCGGTGATGCGCTCCACGGGCACGTTGCCCAGTTGCGCGAGCATGTCGTGGGCGATGTCGGCGACTTCCTGGTAGCGCTCGCGGTCGTGCACGTCCTTGCAGAAGTGCAGGCCGGTGGAGGCGATGGCTTGCAAGCGTTTGGCGTGGGTCAGCCAGTGGCTTTCCATGGGTGGGGTTCCTGCGGCGTCAGAGAGAAGGCGCCTGTTTTAAGCCCTTGGCACGCAGGGAGCAAGCACCACGCCGTGGCCGGCGGCGTGGTGCCGGTGGATCACCCCGGGAGGTCTTGCCGATGGCAACGCACTTGCTGGGTCGCGCTGCCCTGCAACGGTTGCGGCTTTTCGCAGCCTGGGCCGCGCCGGCTGCAGCGGTCGAGAAAGAAGCAGCCGCTGGGCAGCTTGCGGTTGCCCGGCAGTTCGGTGGGCGCCGAGACCTGGCTGTCCGCCAGGGGCGCGCCGAGGCGTGGCACCGCATCCAGCAGCAGTTGGGTGTAGGGATGGCGCGGTCGCTCCAGCACTTGTTCGGCGCTGCCCAGTTCGACGATCTGTCCCAGGTACATCACCGCCACCCGGTCGGCCATGTGCCGCACCACCGAGACGTTGTGGGAGATCAGCACGAAGGTCAGGCCGCGACTGCGCTGCAGGTCCGCCAGCAGGTTGAGGATCTGCGCCTGCACCGAGATGTCCAGGGCCGAGGTCGGTTCGTCGAGGACGATGATGTCCGGGTTCGACGCCAGGGCCCGGGCAATGGCGATGCGCTGGCGCTGGCCGCCGGAGAACTGGTGCGGGTAGCGCTCCAGGTATTCGCTGCGGATGCCCACCTGCTGCGCCACCGTGGCGGCGATCTCGCGCATCTGTGCGGCCGGGGTGTTGCCCAGGGCGAACAGCGGCTCGGTGATGATCTTCCAGATCGGCAGGCGCGGGTCGAGGGACGATTGCGGGTCCTGGAACACGATCTGCACATGGCTGTGGCGTTCGCGGTCGCTGGCGTAGGCCCAGCGCAGGTCGCCGCTGCTGGGCTTGACCAGGCCCATCAGCAGTTGCGCCAGGGTGCTCTTGCCGCAGCCGGATTCGCCAACGATGCCCAGGGTTTCCCCGGGGCGCAGTTCCAGGTCGATGCCGTTCAGCGCGTGGGCGAAGGCCCGGGGCCGGCCCAGCCAGTCATTGCTCAGGGGGAAGCGTACCTGCACGTCGTTGAGGCGCAGCAGCGGCGGGTTGCCGGTTTGCGAGGCGGTGGCGGTCATTGGGCGGACTCCGGGGCGGCCAGCCAGCAGGCGCTCTTGCGCTGCTCGCCGGCGTTGATCGAATGCAGCGGTGGCCGTTGGGCACATATCGCCATGGCCTGCGGGCAGCGCTCGCGGAAGGTGCAGCCAGCGGGCAGGTGGGCGAGGTTCGGCACCTGCCCGGGAATGGTCAGCAGTGGCGCGCCGGGGGCCACTTGCTCCGGCAGGCCGCTGAGCAGGCCGCGGGTGTAGGGGTGCTGCGGATCGAGCATGACCTGGGCGGTGCTGCCTTGCTCCACCACGGCGCCGGTGTACATCACATAGACCCGATCGCAGAACTGCGAGACCACCGCCATGTCGTGGGTGATCAACAGGATCGCGGTGCCCCGTTGCCGGGCCTTCTCGCGCAGCAACAGCAGCACCTGGCGCTGCACGGTGACGTCCAGGGCGGTGGTGGGTTCGTCGGCGATCAGCAGTTGCGGGTCACAGGAGAACGCCAGGGCGATCATCACCCGCTGGCGCATGCCGCCGGACAGCTCGAACGGATAGGCCTGCAGCACCTGCTCGGGGTCGGCGATGTGCATGTCGCGCAGCAGGGCGATGGCCTTGGCCCGGGCCTGGTCCTGGCTCAGGCGCTGGTGATGGATGATCACGTCGAGCATCTGCCGGCCGATGCGCCGGGTCGGGTTGAGGGCGGTCATCGGCTCCTGGAAGATCATCGCCGCGTCGCGGCCACGGATCTGCAGCAGCTGTTTTTCCGGGGTGGCGAGCATGTCGCGGCCCAGCAGCGACAGGCTGCCGGAGGTGATGCGGTAGCTGCGCTCGGGCAGCAGGCGCAGGCTGAGCATGGCGGTCACCGATTTGCCCGAGCCGGACTCGCCGACCACGCCGACGATCTCCCCCGGGTTGACGTGCAGCGACACGCCGTTGAGGGCCTGCACATTGCTGCGGTAGGCGGGGAATTCCAGGCTCAGGTTATCGATGTTGAGAACGGCGGATGAGCTCATGGTCATTTCCCCTGTTGCCGTGGGTCGAGCAGGTCACGGATGCCGTCACCCAGCAGGTTGAAACCGGTGGCGGTGAACAGGATCGCCAGCCCGGGAAAGGTCGAGTACCACCAGTTGTCGAGGATGAAGTTGCGCCCGGTGGCCACCATCGCCCCCCATTCGGCGGTGGGCTGCTGCGCCCCCAGGCCAATGAAGCCCAGGGCCGAGGCCATGAGGATGGCGCTGCCGATGTCCAGGCTCAGTTGCACCAGCAATGGCGGCATGGCGTTGCGCCCCACGTGCCAGCTGACGATGTGCCAGCGCCCGGCGCCGTAGGTCTGGGCCGCCTTGACGTAGCCCATCTGGCGGATGCTCAGGGCCTGGCCCCGGGCCAGGCGCACGTAGAACGGAATGCGCACCAGGGTGATCGCCAGCATGGCGTTGAACAGGCTCGGGCCCAGGGCGGCGGCCAGGGCCATGATCAGCACCAGCGACGGCACCGAGAGCATGATGTCCATCAGGCGCATGATCAGGCTGTCGAAGCGCCCGCCGATGATCCCCGACAGGCAGCCCAACAGGCCCCCGGCCAGGCAAGAGGCGAAGGCCACGAACAGGCCCACGCCCACCGACTGGCGGCTGCCGTGGAGCACCCGGCTGAACAGGTCGCGGCCGACTTCGTCGGTGCCGAACCAGTGGCTGGCGCTGGGGGCAGCCAGGCGCTCGGCGAGGTTCAGGGCGTTGGGGTCATGGCTCGACAGCCAGGGAGCGAAGGCCATGCACAGCAGCACCAGCAGGGTCATGCACAGCCCGGCGATGGTCAGCGGGCTTTGCCGCACGCGGTAGCCCAGGTAGGCCAGGCGCGCGCGCCAGCCGTTGGCCTGGGCCACGGGCAGCGGCAGGGGAATGTTCAAGGGAGCGGACATCTCAATTTACCTCGCCAATGCGCGGGTCGATCACCCGGTACAACAGGTCGATCGCCATGTTCAGCAGCACATAAATGAACGACACCAGGATGGCAAAGCCCATCACCGCCGGGAAATCCAGGGCCTGGATCGACTTCACCACGTAGGCGCCCATGCCCGGCCAGGCGAACACCGTCTCGGTCAGCACGGCGCCGTACAGCAGGTCGCCCAGGGTCAGGCCGAGCACCGTCACCGAGGGGATCAGCGCATTGGGCAGGGCGTGGCGCAAAATCACCGCCCAGCGCGACAGGCCGTAGGCCCGGGCGGTGCGGATGTAGTCCTCGCCGAGCTGGTCGAGCATCGCCGAGCGGATCTGCCGCGCCACCACCCCGAGGTTGACGAAGCCCAGGGTCACCGCCGGCAGGATCAGGTGCTGCAGGGCATTGAAAAACAGCGGGAGGTCCCCGGCCAGCAGCGAGTCGATCAGGTAGAAACCGCTGATCGTCGGTGGCGGCTCCAGGCCTTCGTCCAGGCGCCCGCTGCCGGGCAGCCAGCCCAGGTTGCCGTAGAACAGCAGGATCAGCCCCAAGCCCAGCCAGAACGCCGGGGTGGAAATCCCGGTGACCGCCAGGGTGCGGGCGATCTGGTCGATAAAGCGGTTGTGATAGACCGCCGACAACACCCCCAGCGGCACGCCCACCAGCACCGACAGCAGCAGGGCGGCCAGGGCCAGCTCCAGGGTCGCCGGGAAGAAGTTCTGCAGGTCTTCCAGCACCGGGCGGCTGGTGCGGATCGAGGTGCCCAGGTCGCCGTGCAGCAGGTCGAGCATGTAGCGCCCGTACTGCTGGTACAGCGGCAGGTCCAGGCCCAACTGGTGGCGGATGTTCTGCACGATGGCATCGCTGGCCCGGTCGCCGGCGATCAGCCGCGCCGGGTCACCGGGAATCAGGTGCGAGATGGTGAAGGTAATCAGCGAAACCCCGACCACGACCAGCAACAGGCCGAGCAGGCGTTTGCGCAACATATTCAGGAAGGCCATGAGGCAACCTCGTTAACGCTTGACGAACGGCGGGGGCAGCAGCGGCGCCCCGCCGGGGACACGGCAACCCGGCGCCGACCCGGTTCAGGGGCCGGCGACGGGGACTGCAGGCGCGGTCCTACTTGCTGATTTCAGCGATGTTGAACACCTGTTCCAGCATCGGATGGAACACGTAGCCCTTCACCGAATCACGCATCGGCAGGCTGTAGTTCTTCTGATACAGGTAGGCGTAGACGTTGTCCTTGAGAACGATCTTCTGCGCCTTCTGGTACAGCTCGATGCGCTTGGCGGTGTCGTTGGTGGCCGCCGCTTCGCGGATCAGGCCGTCGACTTCCGGGTTGCTGTAGAACGAGCGGTTGCCCGGCAGGCCCTGCAGGCTGGAGTCGAACCAGAAGTTCATGAACATGTAGGGGTCGGCGAAGTCCGGGCTCCAGGAGCCGATGGCCACGTCGTAGTCACCCTTGCCGACCCGTTCACGCATGGTGGCGTTGGCCAGCTTCTCCATCTTCAGGTTGATGCCCAGGGGCGCCAGGCCCGCTTGCAGGGTCAGGCCGATGGACTCCCAGTTGGCGTCCTTGTCCGAGTACAGGTAGGTCAGGTTGCTGATCTTCTGCGGGACCTTGGCCAGGCTGGCCTTGGCGCCGTCGAGGTTCTGCTGCATCAGCGGCAGGCTCGGGTCGTGGGCCCACATGCCGTCGGGGATCGGCCCGTTCATCAGCTTGGCCTGGCCCTTGAGGATGCCGTCGACGATGCCCTTGTAGTCGATGGCCTGGACCAGTGCCTGGCGCGCCTCGACGTTGTTCAGGGGCGCGCGCTGGTTGTTCAGGTACAGGTAGTTGACCCGCAGCGAGGGGAAGGTCTGGATCACCACCCCGGACTTGCCGGCCAGGGTGCCGAGCTGGTCTTCGGGCATGTCCTCGATGATGTCCAGGTCGCCGCGTTCCAGTTGCAGGCGGCGCACCGAGGCCTCGCTGATGATCTTGATCACCACCTTGTTCAGGCTTGGCTTGGGCCCGGCGTAGTAGCTGTTGGGCTCCAGCGTCAGCGACTGGCCCTTCTGCCAGTTGCTCAGGCGGAAGGCCCCGGAGCCGGCGGTGTGGGTCGACAGGTAGGCGTTGACGTCCTCGCCCTTGTTGGCCACGTCCGGGTTGATGATGCCGCCGCCGTTGTGGGCCAGGGTGTAGAGGAAGGGCGCGTAGGGCTTCTTCAGGGTGAAGCGCACGGTCAGCGGGTCGACCACGGCCACGCTCATGTCATCCGGGAAGGCCCCGGACGGGCCTTGCTTGAGCTGCATCAGGCGCTCGAAGGAGAACTTCACCGCGGCCGCGTCCACCGGCTTGCCGTCGTCGAACTTGTTGCCGGGCTTGAGCTTGAAGTCCCAGGTCAGGTTGTCGGCGGAGGTGCTCCAGCTCTCGGCCAGGTCGCCCTGAACTTCGGTGCTGCCCTTGCCGTTCTCGACCTTGTAGGTCACCAGCTTCTGGTAGGCCGGGTAGGTCACGGCCCAGTCGTTGTTGTCGATGGTCACGGCCGGGTCGAGGGTCTGCGGGTCGGCGGCCTTGCCGATCATCAGGGTGTCCTTGGGCGCGGCGGCGCTGGCCGCCTGCCAGGCGCCCAGGCTCAGGGCGGCGCACAGCAGCGACAGGGCGACACGGGTGGACAGACGCACATCAGGGTTATTGCGCAGATTGGGGGTCATGCCGGTTTCCTTGATCATTCGATGTTGGGAAGTTCGTCAGGTTTTTTATAAAAGCTATAACCGGGCAGTTGGAGCTGAAGCGGTGTTGCAGGGCGACCGGCGTGGGGCAGTTAGCTGCCTGTTGTTGTGGCCGGTTGGGGAACGGGACATCAGTGTTCGAAGGGCTGGTCGTGCTCCTGGATCAGGGGGAAGTCCTCGGCGTTGGGCAGCTCGTAGTGCCACCACTCGGTGGGGATCGCCTCGAAGCCGGCGCTGAGCATGATCCCCAGCAGCAGCAGGCGATTGCGCTGCACCTGGGGCGGCAGGTCGCTGTAGAACTGGTGCGACTTGGGCTCCATGGCATCGAAGGCGGTGCCCATGTCCAGCGCCTGGCCGCTTTCATCCACCAGGGTCAGGTCCACGGCTACGCCCCGGGTGTGGTGCGAGCCCAGGCGCGGGTCGCGCACGTAGTCCGGGTCGGGCAGGGCCTGCCACAGCAGCTGCTGGGCGTAGGCCGGGCGGTAGGCGTCGTAGATGCGCAGGCCCAGGCCGGCCATGCGCGCCAGCTGGCTGGCCTTGTACAGGCAGGCCGCGGCGTCCTTGTGCAGCAGGCAGCGGGCGTTGCGGTAGATCACCTGGCCGGCCAGGTTGTCGGCGCTGGCGTAGACCAGGTCGATTTCCAGTTGGTGGCGCTGGGCGTCGATTTCGACAAGGGGGCTGTTGTTCACTCACTCACTCCATCTTGGGACAGGCTTGAAGGTCAGGACTCGAACTGGCCGAAGGCTTCCTGCAACGCTCGGTTCTTCGCCAGGCGCTCATCCAGGCGCTCGCCATAGCCCTCGGCCACCGCGGACACCATCAGGTTGAACAGGCAGGTCAGCGGCGCCAGGGAATCCCAGAACTGGCCGACATCGGTTTTCAGTTGCAGCAGGTCCAGCGGGTAGTCCCGGGCCCAGGGGCATTGCAGGTCGGTGACCAGGGCCAGGGGCAGGGCGTTGGCGTTGGCCACTTCGCAGAAGGTCTGGGTGATGGCGGAGTAGGCGCGAAAGTCGGAAATGATCGCGTAGGGCTTGGCGAAGCCCGAGTTCAGGGTTTCCGCGTAGATGCCCGACAGGCCGTCGACGTAATAGACCTTGGGCCGGATGTATTCCAGGTGGCTGTGGAAGGCGTTGAGGATGCCCCGGGTCGACTGGATGCCGATGATGAACACCGCGTCGGCCTCGACGATCTGCCGCACGATCGCGCCGAACGCTGGGCTGCGGGCCAGGCCGTAGACATGCTGGATGGCCTCGATCTCGCGATGCATCGAGCGCTCCAGGGCGTCGTCCTGATGGGCTTCGCTGCGAAACGCGCCAAGCCGGTCGGTGATCAGCCAGGAGGCCGGGGTATCGCCGCGCAGGCCTTGCTTGACGTCATCCAGGTTGCGGTAGCCCAGCGAGCGCAGGAAGCGCCCCACGGATATGCCCGTGGTGCCGGCTTGCTGGGCGATGCTGTCGGCGGTCTCGAAGGGCAACTGCTGGAGGTTGGCCAACAGGTAGGTAGCGATGCGCTTGCCGGTGGGCGTCAGGCTTGCAAACTGCTGTTCCAGGGTGACTTGGAAACTGTTCTTGTCCATGACCATCTCGCCAGGCGTTCGTGGAAAATGTTATTTAAGTTTCATTTTTGTAATTCGTGTTAGAAACATAACATCGGCCTTCGCGGCAAAACAAGGCTTTTGTCCGACGAGGTCGTTTTCGGCAGAAAGTGACGCTGCTGGTTATCTTCAGTGGGCCGCAGGGGCTGCGTTCAACCAGTGCCCGAGGTCACGGATGGCTGTTTCCACACAGGTGCTACGACCGCTCCAGGTGCAGGCCAGCATCAGGTTGCGCGGCAGATTGAAGTCTTCCACCGCAAAACCCTGGGCATCGCGGCCCTGGGCGTCGTGGGGCACCTGCTGGCGCAGGGTCGCGGGGCCGCTGAAGTAGGCCCACACCGGTTTGCCCAGGGCGATGGCCGCGCCCACTTCGAAGGCGGTGCCGGAATCCGGCTCCAGGCCGCGAAAGTCGTTGAGGTTGGCCAGCAGGGCGTCGCAGGCGCGGAGCATGGCCAGGTTCTGCTGGCAGATCCACTGCGCCGTGGCTTCTGGCGAGAGGTTCTGCGGGGCCTGGTTATCCAGGGGGAACAGACCGTGCAGGCCCTGGGCGCTGCACAGTTGCTTGAGGTATTGGCCATGGGCCACGGCGTCGCTGCGAAACACATCGAAACCGGCGAGGTAGATACGTGGGCTCACGGGCAGCTCGATCTCTTCTGTGGCGAGGGAGCTTGCTCCCGCTGGGTGGCAGCGCCACCCCAAATGCGCTAAACGCGGCGCTCCCGGCCGATCACTGATTCGGCGTCACCAGCGCTGGCCAGCCCTGCAGGGCGCGGATTATTCGCCGCGGTAGATGCAGCCGCTGGTGCAGGTTTCGTGGATGCGGATCGCCGAGAGCTCCGGCAGCAGCGGCTTGAGCTCGTTCCAGATCCACTTGGCCAGGACTTCGCTGGTGGGGTTTTCCAGGCCGGGGATGTCGTTCAGGTAGTTGTGGTCCAGGCGCTCGTACAGCGGCTTGAAGATCGCCTTGATTTCCGAGAAGTCGCGGATCCAGCCGGTGTGCGCGTCGACCTCGCCGCTGAGGTGGATCGCCACCTTGAACGAGTGGCCATGCAGGCGGCCGCACTTGTGGCCTTCGGGCACGAAGGGCAGGCGATGGGCGGATTCGAAGGTAAATTCTTTGAAGATTTCCACAGTGTCGGTCAGCTCTGTCAGGTGGCGTCGCCCGCGGGCGAGTTGAGGCAGGCGGCGAGTTTATCAGCTTGGCTCCCGGGCTGCGGAAAAACCCTGACTAAAGGGTCAGTCCGCCACGCCGGCGGGTTTCTAGAGGCTTTGCAGGCGTTCGCCCAGGCGGTTCTGCGCCGCCAGTTCGAGGAATTCGTCGCCCAGGCGCCGGCTTTCGTCCATGGCGCTGCGCCAGTATTTTTGCCGGCCGGCGTCGTCGCCCATGAAGCGCTTGAAGTCGTTGCGGTCCGGCAGCTTGCCGTAGGGCAGGCGCGCCAGGTACTCCTTCGACGGCGCCAGCAGCAGGACGTCGCGCAGGCGTTCGGGGCTGGCCCGGCGCCAGGGCAGGGTCTTGTCGAACCAGCCGGGGATCACCCGATCGGTGAAGTGCGGGTAGAGCACGATGTCGCTGCCGCTGTAGGGCAGGTCCAGGTGGTAGTCCAGCAGGCCGCCGTCGCGGAAGGTGCCGGTGCCGGCCCCGGGCAGTTCGCGCACGCCCTGCATGACCATGGGGATTGAGCCGGAGGCCAGCAGTGCCTGGCGCAGGTTGCCGCGATCCAGGGGCACGAAGCGCGAGGGAAAGTCCTCCAGTGCCTGCAGCGGCGGGGCCAGGCGCGGGTCGTGCAGCACCAGGCGTTCGAAGTGCCGCGACAACCGCGCGCGGCCCCGCAGGTTGTCGGCGATCACCGAGGACAGCCCCAGGCCCAGGCGCCCGCGATGGTCGTCGGCGAGCAGGCCGTGGCTTTTGACCACCATGATGTTGAGCCGGTAGTGGGGGTTGTCGAGGATCGAGGCGTCGCGGCCATCGAGCAGGTCGTCGAGCATGCGCTGCGAGCTCTGGCTGATCTGCGCCATGGTCACGCCCTTGGCGAAGCTCTGGGCGTTGTACAGCTGGCCCAGGCGGCGGATGCCTTCGGCGGCATCCGGCAGGCAGGCGCTGGCGAAGCGCCAGGAACCCACCGAGGCACCGATCAGCGAGCGTTCGCGGGGCGCGGCGGGCAGCCATTCGCCGAACAGCGCCAGGTCCAGGCCCTGAATGCCCAGGGCCTTGGGGCCACCAGCGGCGCCCGGCAAGGTGCCGACTTCACCGGCGTGCAGGCCTTGGCGGCGAATGCGGGCCAGGGCGCGGGGGCCGGCCTTGAGGGTCAGGGCGGGAAACTTGATATGGATGGCGGTCATACCGGGCTCACTCTTGAATCAGCCGCCGAGTATAGAGAACCCGGGCGCCGGGGGCCGAGTGAAAGTTCTGTCAGGCCCATGATGGCGATTCAGTTTCAATTAAGTTGCCTTGGGTATCGTTTGCGGCATCGGCCTTGTGGCCTGCGACCTTGGAGAACTGCCATGAAAACCCTGACCGCGCTGTTCAGCGCCAGCCTGATCGCCCTGACCGCCAGCCTGGCCCACGCCCGCGACCTGGGCCCCGACGAAGCCCTGCGGCTGCGCGACGCTGGTACCATTGTGTCCTTTGAAAAACTCAATGCCACGGCCCTGTCCCGGCATCCTGGGGCGAGCATCAGCGAAACCGAGCTTGAGGAAGAGTACGGCAAGTACATCTACCAGGTTGAGCTGCGCGACCCGCAGGGACTGGAATGGGACCTGGAACTGGACGCGGTAAGCGGCCAGGTACTCAAGGATCATCAGGACACTTAATGAACCGGACTCTGCGCATCGCCGGCAGCTGTGCCGCCCTGGCGCTGCTGTTCTGCTCCCTGGCCATGGCCCGCGACCTGGACCAGGACGAAGCCCTGCGCCTGCGCCAGCAGGGGGTGATCCTGCCCCTGGAGCAGTTGCTCAAGCAGGCCCTGGACCGCTACCCCGGGGCCAAGCTGCTGGAAGCTGAACTTGAAGAAAAACACGATGTGTACATTTATGAAGTCGAGCTCTTGACCGTGGACGGCGTGGTCCGCGAGCTGGACCTGGACGCCGCCACCGGGCGCCTGTTGAAAGATGAGGAAGACGACTGATGCGCCTGCTTGTGGTGGAAGATCATGTATCCCTGGCCGATGAACTGCTCGAAGGCCTGAAGCTGCAGGGCTACGCCGTGGACTGGCTGGCCGATGGCCGCGACGCGCTGTACCAGGGTGCCAGCGAACCCTACGACCTGATCATTCTCGACCTCGGCCTGCCCGGGGTGCCGGGCCTGGAGGTATTGCGCCAGTGGCGCGCGGACGGGCTGGCGACCCCGGTGCTGGTGCTCACCGCCCGTGGCTCCTGGGCCGAGCGCATCGAGGGGCTCAAGGCCGGTGCCGACGATTACCTGAGCAAACCCTTTCATCCCGAGGAGCTGCACCTGCGGGTCCAGGCCCTGCTGCGCCGTTCCCACGGCCAGGCCAATCAGCAGACCCTGCAGGCCGCCGGGCTGCAACTGGATGAAGGCCGCCAGTGCGTGGTCCGCGATGGCCAAGACGTGCTGCTGACCGCCGCCGAGTTCCGCCTGCTGCGCTATTTCATGCTGCACCCGCAGCAGATCCTGTCCAAAAGCCACCTGGCCGAACACCTGTATGACGGTGAAACCGAGCGCGACTCCAATGTGCTTGAAGTCCACGTCAACCACCTGCGGCGCAAGCTCGGCCGCGAGGTGATCGAAACCCGTCGCGGCCAGGGCTACCTGTTCGGCGGGACGGCTTCGTGAGGTCGATCCAGAGGCGCCTGAGCCTGGGGCTGATCACGGTGATGCTGGTGGTCGGCCTGGTACTGGCCCAGACCAGCCTCTGGCTGTTTGAAGTGGGCTTGCAGCGTTACCTGGAGGCCGGGCTGCGGGAAGACAGCGAGAGCCTGCTGCTGGCCCTGGTGCGCGGTCCGCAAGGCTTGCAGCTGGACGAGCGGCGCCTGTCGCCGGCTTATCAGCGGCCCTTTTCCGGGCATTACTTTCGTATCGATTTTGCCGACGTGCACTGGCGTTCCCGCTCCCTGTGGGACCAGGAACTGCCGCAGCTTGCGCGCGCCGGCCTGCAAAGCGACCTGCAACTGGGGCCCGAGGGCCAGCAACTGCTGGTGTTGCGCAGCGACTACAAACGTCTGGGCCAGTCCATTTCCATCAGCGTGGCCCAGGACTACACCCCGGTGCGCGAGAGCTTCCAGCGCATGCGTCAGGTCGGTCTTGGCCTGGGGCTGGCGGGGTTGCTGCTGATCCTGCTGCTGCAGCGCATGACCGTGCGCCGGGCCCTGCGTCCCCTGGAAACCGCCCGCGAGCAGATCGCCCAGTTGCAGCAGGGCCAGCGTTCGCAGCTCGATGCCCGGGTGCCGCTGGAACTGGAGCCTTTGGTGGCGCAGATCAACCATTTGCTGGCCCACACCGAAGACAGCCTGAACCGCTCGCGCAATGCCCTGGGCAACCTTGGCCACGCCCTGAAAACACCGCTGGCAGTGCTCCTGAGCCTGGCGTCGGGGCCCAAGCTCGATGGCCACCCCGAGCTGCGCAAGGTGCTGCTGGAGCAATTGCAGCAAGTGCAGCAGCGCCTCAATCGTGAACTCAACCGCGCGCGGTTGGCGGGGGATGCCTTGCCCGGGGTGCTGTTCGAATGCGATGCCGAACTGCCGGGCTTGCTGGCGACCTTGAACATGATCCATGGCGAGCACCTGGACTTGAGTTACCAGGCGCCACCGGGGCTGCGCCTACCCTGGGACCGGGAAGACCTGCTGGAGCTGTTGGGCAATCTGCTGGACAACGCCTGCAAATGGGCCGATGCCCAGGTGCGCCTGAGCGTCGAGGAGCGGTCGCAGGACTTTTGCCTGCGGGTGGAGGACGACGGCCCGGGCATTCCCGAAGCACGGCGGGCGGAGGTGTTCAGTCGTGGTGCCCGGCTGGATGAACAGACCGATGGCCATGGGCTGGGCCTGGGCATTGTGCGCGACATCGTCGACGCCTGCGGCGGCCGCCTGAACCTGGGGGACAGCGAGTGGGGCGGCTTGCGGGTGGAGGTCGAGCTGCCCAAGCGCTGAACTTGCCTGGCGCTCGACCTTCGAACCCTAGCGGCCTCTGGATCTTGGCGGCCCTGCGTGCCGTTCGCAGCCTGCGGCAGCGGCTACAGCATTCGGTTTGGTGCCGGTGTAGCCGCTGCCGAGCCCTGGCGCTCGATTGTCGAACCCTGGCGGCCTCTGGATCTTTGCGGCCCTGCGTGCCGTTCGCAGCCTGCGGCAGCGGCTAAGCATTCGGTTTGGTGCCGGTGTAGCCGCTGCCGAGCCCTGGCGAGGCTGCGACAAGGCCCGAAGGGCCTTTGGACAGGGTCAGACGCGGAACTGGTCCATCAGGCTCTGTTGCTGGTTGGCCAGGCTGTTGAGCGACTGGCTGACCCGCGCCGACTCATTGGCCTGTTCCGACAGCGACTCGGTGACATCGCGAATGGTCGCCACGTTGCTGTTGATCTCTTCGGCCACTGCGCTCTGCTGTTCGGCGGCGCTGGCGATCTGCAGGTTCATGTCGCTGATCACCGTCACCGCATCGCCGATCTGGCGCAGGGCGGTGACCGCCTGACCGACTTGCTCGACGCTGCCCTGGGCCTGGCGATGGCTGTTGTTCATCGACCCCACCACGTCCCGGGTGCCGGTTTGCAGTTGCTCGATCACTTGGCGGGTTTCCTCCACCGACTCCTGGGTGCGCTGGGCCAGGTTGCGCACTTCGTCGGCCACCACCGCGAAGCCGCGCCCGGCTTCCCCGGCTCGAGCCGCTTCGATGGCGGCGTTGAGGGCCAGCAGGTTGGTCTGCTCGGCAATCGAGCGGATCACTTCCAGTACCGTGCCGATCTGTTCGCTGTTGGCGGCCAGGCCTTCGACCTGGGTCATGGCGGCGCTCATGTCGGCGGCCAGTTGGTCGATGCTGCGGGTGGTGCGGTCGATCACGGTCAGGCCCTGTTGCGTGGCCTGGTCGGCATCCCGCGCCGCCTGGGCCGCCTGGGCCGCGCTGCGGGCGACGTCCTGGGCGGTGGCGCTCATTTCGTGGGACGCGGTGGCCACCTGGTCCACCTGGCGATACTGCTGCTCCATGCCGGCGCTGGTCTGGGTGGCGATGGCCGATGACTGGTCGGCGGTGCCGCGGGCGTCCTGCACCGAGCGTTTCACTTCGGCAATGATCGGCTGCAGCTTGTCGAGGAAACGGTTGAACCAGCCGGCCAGCTGGCCCAGCTCGTCCTGCTTGTCGTAGGCCAGGCGTCGGGTCAGGTCGCCTTCACCGCTGGCGATGTCTTCGAGCATGTGGGCCACGCCGAGGATCGGCCGGGTCACGCTGCGGGCCATCAGCCACACCAGCAGCAGGCCGACCACGGCGGCCAGGAGGCCCAGGCCCAGCTCCATCAGGGTGCCGCTGCGGTTGTCGGCATCGAGCTGGCTTTTCAGGGTTTCGGCCGGGCCCACCAGGACCTTTTCCGGTACGTCCAGCAGCACGCCCCAGGGCTTGCCGCCGGGGATCGGGGTGAAGGGGGCGAGCACCTTGAGTTCATGGTTGCTGTGCAGGCTGTGGGTCTGGGTGCTGCCGGCCAGCTGGCGGATCAGCTCGGCGCCGTTGAGGCTGTCGACGATGTCCAGGCGCTGGCTGAGTTTGCTGGCGTCCGGGCTGTAGCCGGCCAGCAGGCCCACCGGGCTGAGGATGCTGACGCTGGTCTGGCCGGCGTAGAGCTTCTGGCTGGCGTTGCGGCTGATGGCCTGCAGGCTGTTGAGGTTGATGTCCACCGACAGCGAGGCGATGACTTTGCCGTTGACCAGCAGCGGGAAGACGATGCTGGTCATCAGCACCTTCTGGCCGTCGATGTCATAGAAGTAGGGTTCGATCACGCAGGGCTTGAGGGTGCTGCGCGGGCAGGTGAACCAGGCATTGGCCGGCTGGCCGCTGGGGCCGGTGCGGGTGTCGCTCATGTCGCTTTCCGGCAGCGACATGGCGGTCAGCTTGCCCGGGGTGGGCTGGGACCAGTACAGGGCGAAGCGGCCCTTTTCGTTGCTGCCCAGTTCGCTCTGGCCGCTGAACAATTCGTCCTTGCCATCCAGGGCGTTGGCTTCGAACACCAGGGACAGGCCCAGCAGGTCGGGGTTGGCCTGCAGCGCCGACTTGACCTGGCGGGTCAGGTCCTCGCGCAGGTCGAAGGCGTCGAGAAAGCGCTTCTCGGCCTGTTCGCGCAGGAACAGCACCTGGCGCGAGAAGCCGTGGCCGTACTGGTAGGCGTCCATGAATTGCTGGCGAATGCCCAGCGCCTGGACTTCACCCTGGGCCTCGATCCGCGCCTGGGCGGCTTCGTTGAGCATCTCCATGCTCGAGGTCTTTACCAGCTCGGAGCTGTGCTCCATGCGATACAGCGAAAGCCCCACCAACAGCGAGACGATGCCCAACAGGCAGAGTCCGGCCAGCAGGGTGATCTTCCATTGGATGGAAAGTTGTCTGAGCGACATGGAGACGTCCTTTATTCGATAAATATCTGAGACATCGCACTGTAACGGCCGACGAACGGCGTTCTTTAAACGCTTGTTCGAAATTAGCCGCGAAGCTTTGGGGCTGCTGCGCCGCCCAGCGCGAGCAAGCTCCCTCGCCACGGGGAGGGGGTCGGGCTTGGGGGCTTCGCTGGCATGGGGCTCGACAGGAGCCGGGTTTTGACAAGCCGGGCCTGCTGCTGCAAAGTGCGCGCCCCTTAGGGTCTGTTGCCATTGGGTGACAGGCCGCGACGGCAGCCCACTTGGCACAGGGCAAGGCGCGAGGAGCGCGGTTTGGTTGTTCCAAATAAGCTCCGAGCAACACAGCCCTGTGCCAAGTGGGCCCCGTCCCTTCGGGTTGCGTGCCAAACGGCGCGAGGCTGCGTTGCGGGATTTGCCAAGGGAGCACCATTAGCGGCATCCCGCGCCTTGCCTCGCTCCGTTTGGCCCAGCAACGCGGCTCGTCACCAAATGGCAACAGACCCTTGAACCTCTTTCATTTCGATGTCGGCAGCCCGCTGCCTTCCGGTCGGTCACAGGCTTTTGCGCCATTTTTGCTGGTGCAGTAATGAGGTAACGATGATTAACGCAGTAATTGCCGCGGTTGGCGTGATGTTGGTGCTCAGCCTGTCCCGCGTGCACGTAGTGATCGCCCTGATCGTTGGCGCGCTGGTGGGCGGCCTGACCGGCGGCCTGGGTATCGAGGCCACGCTCAAGGCGTTCAACAGCGGACTGGGCGGCGGTGCCACCGTGGCCTTGTCCTACGCCTTGCTCGGCGCGTTCGCCGTGGCCATTGCCAAGTCCGGCCTGGCCCACGCCCTGGCGGACAAGATACTGGTGCTGGTGGATCGCCAGGATGCCCAGGGCGGCGGCCAGGTCAAATGGCTGCTGATCGGCCTGCTGTGGGTGGTGGCGATTGCCTCGCAGAACATCCTGCCGATCCACATTGCCTTCATTCCGCTGTTGGTGCCGCCGCTGCTGTATGTGCTGACCAAGCTGCAACTGGACCGGCGGCTGATCGCCTGCGTCATCACCTTCGGCCTGATCACCCCCTACATGTTCCTGCCGGTGGGCTTCGGCAACATCTTCCTCAACGAGATCCTCCTGGCCAACGTGGCCCGCAGCGGGGTGGACATCAGTCAGGTGAATGTCACTCACGCCATGGGCATTCCGGCCCTGGGCATGCTCTGTGGCTTGCTGCTGGCCTTTGTCAGCTACCGCAAGAAGCGCGTGTATGACCTGGACCGGATCGAGAAGGTCGAGCAGGTGGCGGTGCAGTACAACCCGCGGACCCTGCTGGTGGCGGGCCTGGCGATTGTCGCTGCCTTCGTGATCCAGTTGCTGCTGGACTCGATGATTATCGGTGCTTTGTGCGGGTTTCTGATTTTCTCGGCGTCGGGCATCGTGCGCTGGCGCGAGACTGACGAGCTGTTCACCGAAGGCATGAAGATGATGGCCATGATCGGCTTCATCATGATCGCCGCCTCGGGCTTTGCCGAAGTGATGAAGGCCACCGGCGAGGTCAATTCCCTGGTCCAGGCCTCGGCGGCGTGGATCGGCCACAGCAAGGGCGTGGGTGCCTTGCTGATGCTGCTGGTGGGGCTGCTGGTGACCATGGGCATCGGCTCGTCGTTTTCCACGGTGCCGATCCTCGCGGCGATCTTCGTGCCGCTGTGCGTGCAGCTGGGCTTCAGCCCGCTGGCGATCGTCTGCATCGTGGGCACTGCCGGGGCGCTGGGGGATGCGGGCTCGCCGGCCTCGGACTCGACCCTGGGGCCGACCTCGGGCCTGAACATCGATGGCCAGCACCACCATATCTGGGACACCGTGGTCCCGACCTTCCTGCACTACAACCTGCCGTTGCTGGCCTTCGGCTGGGTGGCCGCCATGGTTCTCTGACCACCTGCCTCTCCCGGGAACGGGGCGGTGTGGGCGTCGGCAAGGTCGGTGCAGGGCTCAAGGGCCTCTTCGCCGACAGGCCGGCGCCTGCGGGTTCAGGCTCAACTTTTGGACGGGCGTGCCGCTAACGCGGTTATCACGCCAATAAAAAACCAGAGTGAGCCCCCCTATGCGCTTGAGCCTGAAGGCCAAAGTCCTGTCCCTGGCAGTCCTCCCGGTACTGTTGTTTGCGCTGGTGATCAGCCTGAGCACGGTATTCATGCTGCGTCAGCAGGCCCAGAAAGAAGTTGAGGAAACCCGTCAGCGCCTGCTGGGCGAGGCCAAGGCCACGCTGCAGAGCTATGTCGAAGTGGCCCTGAACACGGTCAAGCCGCTGTACGACGCGGCAGCCCCCGGGGATCAGGCGGCTCGGGCCGAGGTGGTCAAGCTGCTGTCGAACATCAGTTACGGCAAGGACGGCTACTTCTTCGGCTACGACTCCGAGACCGTGCGCCTGTTCAAGGGCAATAGCGCGGACGGTGTGGGCAAGAGCTTCAAGGACAACCGCGACCCCAATGGGGTCTACGTCAACCGCGAATTGGTACGCGTGGGCAAGGACGGCAGTCACTACGTGCAATACAGCTCGACCCAGCCGGGCAGCGATGTGCTGGTGCCCAAGCTGGGCTACACCGAGTACCTGCCCAAGTGGGACATGGTGCTGGGCACCTCGGTCAACCTCGACGGCATCGACGCCCAGGTGGCAGCGGTGGAGAGCAGCGTCAACCAGCGCATGGAAGGCATGGTCCTGAGCATTCTCGGGATTGCCGCGGTGGTGCTGCTGGTGATTGCGGCCCTGGGGCTGCTGGTGGCCAACACCATGCTGCGGCCGCTGAACCTGATGAAGGCCAACCTGGATGACATCGCCGCCGGCGAAGGCGACCTGACCCGCCGCCTGGCGATCACCAGCCAGGACGAGTTGGGCGAGCTGGCCGGTTCGTTCAACCGCTTTGTCGACAAGATCCACGGCCTGGTGCGGCAGATCACCGAAATGACCGGACAGCTCACCGAGCTGGTGACCCAGGTGTCGGACCAGGCGCACCGCTCCGAGCAGGCCATGGAGCGCCAGCGCCACGAGACCGATCAGGTGGCCACGGCGATCAATGAAATGTCTTCTGCGGCCCAGGAAGTGGCGCGCAGCGCCCAGGGCGCGGCGGTGGCGGCGCAGCAGACCGATGAAGAAGGCCAGGCGGCCAAGCGCGTGGTGGACGGCAGCATCCAGCAGATCCATTCCCTGGTCAGCGATATCCGCAACAGCGGCACCTCCCTGGACAGCCTGCAGCAGGACGTGTCGTCGATTGTCAGCGTGCTGGACGTGATCCGCTCGATTGCCGAACAGACCAACCTGCTGGCGCTCAACGCCGCCATCGAAGCGGCCCGGGCCGGGGAGGCCGGGCGCGGTTTTGCCGTGGTCGCCGACGAAGTCCGGGCCCTGGCCAGCCGTACCCAGCAGAGCACCCAGGAAATCCAGGGCATGATCGACCGTCTGCAGCAGGGCACCCGGGTGGCGGTGGACGCCATGCGCCGCTCCAGCGACGCCGGTGACGGCACCTCGGTCAAGGCCAACGAGGCCGGGGCTTCGCTGGACACCATGGCCCAGCTGATTGGCACCATCAATTCGATGAACGCGCAGATTGCCAGCGCCGCCGAGGAGCAGACCGCGGTGGCCGAGGAGATCAACCGCAGCGTGCACCAGATCGCCGTGGCGGTGGACAGCGTAGCCGATGAAACCCAGCGCGGGGCCCAGACCTCCCGCAGCCTGGCGGACCTGGGCCAGCGCCTGGGTCGGTTGGTGGGGCAGTTCCGGATCTGAGGGGCCCTGCCGTAGCCGCTAGCGAGCCCGCAAGGCCCGGAAAAGGCCCCAAGGGCCTGGCCTGGCGGGCCAAGCGGCGCGACCGCTGCGCACTCAGGCGCAGCCGTGGCTACGACAGGTGGTCATTGCGCCGTGTCAGGCGCTGATGTCGCGCATCAGCAGGGCGAACTGCAGGTCCACTTGATCCGGGATCGGCAGGTACACCGTGTGGCCATCGCCCGGGGCGACTTCGATGGCTTCGCCCTTGGCGTTGTGCAGTTCGTGCAGGTCGAAGTGGAAGTTGCCCTTGGGGGTCATCAGTTCCATGTGATCGCCCACCGTGAATCGGTTCTTGACCTTGACTTCGGCCAGGCGGTCGCGGCGCTCGCCGGTGAGTTCGCCGACGAACTGCTGGCGCTCCGACACCGAGCTGCCGTTCTGGTAGTTCTGGTACTCGTCATGCACATGGCGGCGCAGGAAGCCTTCGGTGTAGCCGCGCTGGGCCAGGGATTCCAGGTCGTTCATCAGGCTGCGGTCGAACTCGCGACCGGCCACGGCGTCGTCGATGGCCCGGCGGTACACCTGGGTGGTGCGCGCGCAGTAGAAGTGCGACTTGGTCCGGCCTTCGATCTTCAGGGAGTGCACGCCCATGCGGGTCAGGCGCTCGACGTGCTGCACCGCCCGCAGGTCCTTGGCGTTCATGATGTAGGTGCCGTGCTCGTCCTCGAAGGCCGGCATCAGCTCGTCCGGGCGGTTGGCTTCCTGCAGCAGGAACACCTGCTCGGTGGGTGCGCCCAGGCCCAGGGTCGGCTCCGGCTGGAAGGTCTGGACGATTTCCCCCAGGTCGTTCTCGGTGGCTTGCTCGGCCTTGTATTTCCAGCGGCAGGCGTTGGTGCAGGTGCCCTGGTTGGCGTCGCGCTTGTTCATGTAGCCCGACAGCAGGCAGCGCCCGGAGTAGGCCATGCACAGGGCGCCGTGGACGAAGACTTCCAGCTCCATGGCCGGCACTTGCTGGCGGATCTCCTCGATCTCTTCCAGGGACAGCTCCCGGGACAGGATGATCCGGGTCAGCCCCTGTTGTTGCCAGAACTCGACGCTGGCCCAGTTCACCGTGTTGGCCTGCACCGAGAGGTGGATCGGCATGTGCGGGAAGTGCCGGCGCACCAGCATGATCAGGCCCGGGTCGGACATGATCAGCGCATCCGGCGCCATGTCGATGACCGGTTGCAGGTCCTTGAGGAAGGTCTTGAGCTTGGCATTGTGCGGGGCGATGTTGACCACCACGTAGAAACGCTTGCCTTGGGCCTGGGCCTCGCGAATGCCGAGGGCCAGGTTGGCGTGGTCGAATTCGTTGTTGCGCACCCGCAGGCTGTAGCGCGGCTGGCCGGCGTACACCGCATCGGCGCCGTAGGCGAAGGCGTAGCGCATGTTCTTCAGGGTGCCGGCGGGGGCCAGGAGTTCGGGTTTGGCGAGGAGCGTCATGGGGCTTGTCGGTCGCAAAAGGTCGCGAGGGTAAGCCAGCGCGCCGGGGCATTTATTGATCTGGGTCTATGTCTGGCGCAGAAAAAAACGCACTCGGCAACGCGCTTGCGGACTAACCCTCAGGACGCCGCAATCGAGCGTTGACCGACCGGGACCGGACATGAATCAAAACAACCTGCAAAACAAAAGCCTGCTGCTGTTGCTGGCCCTGGTGACGGTGGCGTTCATCTGGATTCTGCTGCCGTTCTACGGGGCGCTGTTCTGGGCGGTGATTCTCGGCATCGTCTTCGCTCCCCTGCAGCGCCGCCTGCAGCTGAAGTTCGGCTGGCCGCGCAATCTCACGGCCCTGTGCACGCTGTTGATCTGCCTGCTGATCGCCATCCTGCCGGTGATCGTCACTGGCGTGCTGCTGGTTCAGGAAGGCGCCGAGCTGTACCAGAAGATCGAAAGCGGCCAGCTGGATATCGCCGGCTACCTGGCCCAGTTCAAGCACGGCCTGCCGCCATACCTGCAGCACGTGCTGGACCGCCTGGGCCTGGGCGAGCTCAAGGGCTTGCAGGACAAGGCGGTCAAGGGCGCGATGCAGGGCAGTCAGTACCTGGCGACCCAGGCCTTCAGCTTCGGCCAGGGCACCTTCGAGTTCGTGGTGAGTTTTTTCATCATGCTCTACCTGCTGTTTTTCTTTCTGCGCGATGGCGCCGAGCTGGTGCGTAAGATCCGCAGCGCCGTGCCCCTGGCCGAGCACCAGAAGCGCCGACTGCAATTGAAGTTCAATCGGGTGGTGCGGGCCACGGTCAAGGGCAATGTGCTGGTGGCGGTGACTCAGGGCGCCCTGGGCGGGCTGATCTTCTGGTTCCTCGATATTCCCAGCGCCTTGCTCTGGGCGGTGCTGATGGCCTTTCTGTCGCTGTTGCCGGCGGTGGGGGCGGGGATTGTCTGGGGGCCGGTGGCGGCGTATTTCCTGATCAGCGGCGCGATCTGGCAAGGGGTGGTGCTGGTGCTGTTCGGGGTGCTGGTGATCGGTCTGGTGGACAACCTGCTGCGCCCGATCCTGGTGGGCAAGGATACGCGGATGCCGGATTACCTGATCCTGATCTCGACCCTGGGCGGGCTGGCGATCTTCGGCCTCAACGGTTTTGTCATCGGGCCGTTGATCGCCGCATTGTTCATGTCCAGCTGGGCGCTGTTCGTCGAAACCCGGCCGCGGGTGCAGTTGCCCTAGCGCTGGACGGCCCGGTGCTACGAAACATCACCTATTGCGCTGCTGGGCATTGCTACCGGTGCTACCGGCGTGGGCGGTTCAGTCCACCACTTGATCGAGCATGTGCAGCACCTCCTGCTCGTTGAGCAGGCCCTTGCGCACCAGGTTCTGGGTCAGCAGCGAAAGGAACTTGGCGCTGCGATGGCCTTCCAGATGCTTGAGTTCGGTCAGGGCGTCGTACACCCGGCTGGAGGTGCAGAGGCCTTCGACGCGGTGCGGGTTTTGCGTGGGCATGGGTTTCGTCCTTGTTGTTATGGGCCTGTTGTGACAGGGCTGCTATGACAGGCGTGGGGCGAGCGGACCCGGTCGATCTTGCAGTCCCTGAATGACACACGCGTGACAGTCCCATGTCGCTCGAGGCGTCGTCGGGATTGGCACACTATTGCCGGATTTTCAGGCAAATACTGTTCCAGTCGCGACATGATGCTGAACTATTCAGACATTTGGGTGATGGCAAAATGCAACAGGCCCCGCTGGATGGGCGGGGCCTGTGGCTGTTTCAGTGGCGCGTTACCAGCGGCCGGGACCCGGGCCGTAGTAGTAATGAGGGTGGCCGTAGTAGCCGCGGGGCGGACCGTAGTACACCGGCGCCGGGCGGTAGTAGACCGGCTGCTGCACATAGACCGGTGCCGGCTGGTAGTAGACCGGCGGTGGTGGCGCGGCGTACACCGGCTGCGGTTGGACATACACCGGCGCCTGCTGCACATAGACCGGACGATCCTGGTTGGCGATCACCGAACCCACTACGGCTGCGCCGACAACAGCACCCAATGCGGCGGGTCCGGCCCAGCCACCGCCGTGGGCGGACGCCTGGCCTGCGACAGCGAGTGCGCCAATGAGCAAGGCTATCTTGGGGATTTTGGAAATCATGGTTGTTCCTCGGTTCAACCTCCGCGTTCATGGTCTGCACCAGACTCAAGAACTGACGCGGGGATACTTCTAAGACAGCGGTTTTTGCAAAATCTGCACAGCCGCTGAGTAAATATTGTGTAAGGTCTGTACCGGCCTCTTTACCGTCATCCCTGGGCGCTGAAGAGGCCTGTGAACCCGCGGCGATATGATCGGGCACAAGGGCTTGGCTGACCAATCCCGTCTATCCGAAAGTGCCCAGCAAGGAGATGAACATGCAAATGAACCCCAACAAAGACACCCAGTTGTGCATGTCGCTGTCCGGGCGTCCTGGGAATTTCGGCCTGCGCTTTCACAATCACCTGTATGAGCAGTTGGGGCTCAACTTCTATTACAAGGCCTTCAGCAGCCAGGACCTGCCCGGCGCGGTCCGGGGGATTCGCGCGCTGGGGATTCGCGGCTGCGGTGTGTCCATGCCGTTCAAGGAAGATTGCATCGCCCTGGTGGATGAACTGGATGCCTCGGCCCGGGCCATCGCCTCGATCAACACCATCGTCAATACCAATGGCCATCTGAAGGCTTACAACACCGATTACATCGCCGTGGCCCGCCTGCTGGCCGAACACGCCGTGCCCCGGGAGTCGACCTTCGCCCTGCGCGGCAGCGGCGGCATGGCCAAGGCCGTGGCCAGTGCCTTGCGCGATGGCGGTTATGCCCGTGGGGTGATTGTTGCCCGCAACGAAGTGGCCGGGCGCGCGCTGGCCCGTTCCCTGGGCTATGAGTGGCAGGCCGAGTTGGGCAGCCTGCGGCCGCAGATGCTGATCAACGTGACCCCGATCGGCATGAGCGGCGGGCCAGAGGCGCAGCAACTGGCGTTCGACGCCGAGGCGATAGCGGCGGCGGACACGGTGTTCGACGTGGTGGCGGTGCCGCCGGAGACGCCGCTGATCCTGCGGGCCCGGGCCGAGTGCAAGCAGGTGATCACCGGGCTGGAGGTGATTGCCATCCAGGCCCTGGAGCAGTTCGTGCTGTATACCGGGGTGCGCCCGAGCGAGGAGCAGTTCCAGAAGGCTGTGGCCTTCGCCCGGGCCTGAAACCGCAACGCTGTAGCCGCTGCCGCAGGCTGCGACAAGGCCCGCAGGGCCTTGGGCGTGCTTAGGTGCGGCGCCTCCTTCGGGGGCGATCAGCGCCTGCGGCAGCGGCTACCAGGATCAGCCCTCGAGCTGGGCCAGGCGCTCTTCCAGGGCGGCAATCCGCGCTTCCAGTTCTTCGATGCGTTCCACTGAAACGCCGCCGCTCGTGCTGCGTTCCACCGGGTTGCCACGGGCGGCGAGAATCGCCTCGATGTCCGCCGGGTCGCCCAGGGCGTGGGTGTAGCGGTCTTCGCGCTGACCGGCCTGACGCGGAATGTGCAGGGCCAGGCCCCGGGCGATCAGGCGTTCGAGCTGGTGCAGGACTTGCTCGCTGTCTTCGAAATCATGCATGCGTCCGCTGCGGGTCAGGAGCTCGTTGACGGTTTGCGGACCGCGCAGAAACATCAGGCCGCAGAGGATCAACTGCGCCGGCACCAGTTCCAGGGCCTTGTCCAGGCGCTGTTCCCAGCGATCGGCGCGGCTGCCCATGACCAGTCGGGTGAAACCCCGGGCTTCGAGGGCGCGCAGGCTTTGGCCAACCTGGCCTGGCGTCAGATTCATCACCGGTTCGCGGCTGGTTTTCTGATTGCAGGCCAGTACCAGGGCGTTGAGGGTCAGGGGGTAGGTTTCCGGGCTGGTGGCCTGCTTTTCGATCAACGAACCCAGGATGCGGATGTCGCTGCTGCTCAAGCGCAGTTCTTCGCCGGGGGTGTCGTGCTCGCTGCTCATAAGTGCTGGTCCCTTGGTCACTGATGGGTGGGTCGTGAAAAACCGCAACAGGGCGCCGGATCGGCGCCGCGGTTTTTCCGTGGCCGGGTGGGCCACCTTGGAGGGGCTCTGTTTTACCTTCAGAGCCCGGATCTTGCCATCAGAACTTGGTCGGACCCGGACAAACACCCTGCTTGCCGCAGCGCCCCCGCCCTGGTGATCCGGGCGAGGGCGGCCCGCTCAGCTCGGTTGCGGATCTGTGGCCGGCTGTGTCGCCGGCGTCGAGTCCGCGGCGGCTGCGGGCTCGCCCGATGCTTCCAGGCACTGGCGGCTGAAGCGGGCGACGGCGAGCAGGGCGTTTCTCGCGGAACGCAGGTAGAACGCCTGCAACTGGAAGACGTGCCAGCGATCCTCATGGATTTCCAGGCGGCAGCTCACCCCGGCCTGCCGGGCGCGCTCGGCCAGGCGAACCGAGTCCGACAGCAGCAGCTCCTGGTCGCCCACCTGGATCAGCATCGGCGGCAGGCCACGCAGGTCCGCCTCCAGGGGGCGATGGCTGGGCGCCGGCGCCGCGTAGGCCTTGAGGGCTTGCTCCAGCCAGTCGCGGCGAATCATCGGGTCGGCCTCCTGGCGCGATTGCAGGCTGGCGCCACGCAGATCCGGATCGGTGACCGGCGACAGCAGGATCAGCCCGGCAGCAATCGTCTCGCCGCGTTGCTTCAAGGCCAGTGCCAGGGCCAGGGCCAGGGCGCCCCCGGCGGAGTCGCCGGCAATCAGCAGTCGTTCGGCCGGGCAGCCCTGGGCGCGGATGGCGTCGTAACAGGCCAGGCAGTCCTCCAGCGCGGCGGGGTAGGGGTGCTCCGGTGCCAGCCGGTAGTCGGGCACCCAGACGCTGCAGCCGCTGTCCCGGGCCAGGCGGCTGGTGACACTGAAGTGGCTGCGCGGGCTGCCCAGGCAGAAGGCGCCGCCGTGCAGGTAGAGGATCACGCCCTGGTCGGGCGTGGCACCGGCGTCGACTTTCTGCACCGGCAGGCTGCCCAGCCAATGCTGCCGGCGCCGGACCCCGGCGCAACCGGGCATCAGCCAGGCCAGGGCGTTGACGATCTGGCGTTGGCGCACCAGCTCCCGGGGCGGGCCGATCAGGGCGCGGAAGCTGGCCCGCAGCAACAGCCGCAGCAAGGCCGCGTGACCCCGTTCCAGCCAATCCCGCGGTGACGCCACGCGCTGGCCGTCGGCCGCTGCCGAGTACGGCTCAAGGGGGCTGGCGAAACGATAGGCGGCAAGCCCGGCATAGCGGGTCAACCACCTGTAGGTCCAGGTGAATCCGGGCCAGTTGGTGCTGTTGTGGCCGCGGGCGTCGACGTACCAGCTGGTGCATCCGCTCCAGACCGAATCGGCCAGGCGCCGCTGGATCCGCTGTTGCAGGCGCCGGTGCGGGGCCTCCTGCACTTCCAGGGTCTGCGCGCCGCTGGCCTGTAGGGCCTGGCGGGCCTTGAGCACGTGGCTGATCTGGCTTTCCAGCATGTGGATGATGGAGTTGTGACCCAGGTTGGTGTTGGGTCCGTAGAGCATGAAGAAGTTGGGGAACCCGGGGACGCTGAGCCCCAGGTAGGCGCTGGCGCCTGCTTGCCAGGCCTGGTTCAGTTCCAGGCCGTTGCGGCCGCTGATGCGCATGGGCGCAAGGAACTCGGTGGCGGCGAAGCCGGTGCCGTAGATGATCGCGTCCACCGGGTGCTGCTGGCCGTCGAGGGTCTCGATGCCGTGTTCGGTGATGCGTGCGATGCCCTGGGTCAGCAGCTCCACATGGGGGCGGGCAAAGGTCTTGAGGTAGTCATTGGACAGCAGGATGCGCTTGCAGCCGATGGGGTAGTCCGGGGTCATCTGGCGGCGCAGCTCGGGGTCGGGCACCGAAGCCTCCAGCAGTTGGCGAAAGGGGAGGCCGACCACCCATTTGGTCAGGCCCTTGAGGCGAGTGAAGCCCAGGGCCCGGGATTCGAAATGCAGGTAATGGGCCGCGCGCAGCAGTTTCATCTGCCAGGGCTGGCGGGCCAGGCGCTGTTTTTCTTGCTCGCTGTAGGCCCGGTCGGCCTTGGGCAGGATGTAGGCCGGCGAGCGCTGGAAGACCTTGAGTGCTGCCACCTGATCGGCAATCTGCGGCACGAACTGGATGGCCGAGGCGCCGGTGCCGATCACCGCCACCCGTTTGTTGGCCAGGGGGTAGTCGTGGTCCCAGTGGGCGGAGTGGAAGACCTTGCCGCGAAAGTTGTCCATGCCCGGCAGTTTGGGCAGGGCGGGGCGGCTGAGCTGGCCGACGGCGCTGATCAGCAGGCGGGTGAAATGCTCCTGGCCATCGTTGCAGACGACCTGCCAGTACTGGCCGGTCTCATCGAATCGGGCGTGGCGCACTTCGCTGCCCAAGTGAATGTGTCGCAGCAGGTCGTAGGTGCGGGCGCAATGCTGCAGGTAGTCGTGGATCTCGGCCTGGGGCGCGAACACCCGGGACCAGTGCGGGTTGGGCTCGAAGGAAAATGAATACAGGTGCGAAGGCACGTCGCAGGCAGCGCCGGGGTAGGTGTTGTCGCGCCAGACGCCACCGACGTCCTGGCCTTTCTCAAGCAGGATGAACTGGCTGACCCCGGCCTTGCGCAGGGCGATGGCCATGCCCAGGCCGCCGAAGCCGCTGCCGATGATCAGGGCTTCCAGGGGCGCGCAGGGGCTGGAGCGAAGGTTTTCAGGGGCGGTGGATTCGGGCATGACGACCTCGTTGTTATTGTTGTGGACGCAGGATGGATCGACCCGGGGCCGGGCTCTGCCGACGGTGGCGCGGCCCCGTTGAGTGAAGCATGGGGGCAAACATCCGGGGACCCCATGCTGCAACGGGACAAGTGCTTTAGTATTTGGGCCAAATCCGCCGCCCATGAGTCAGGCCATGAACGTTCAAGCATTCACCCGGGGACCGTCCAGCGCCTTGCTGCTGGTGAATTTTGCGCTTGAAAGGGGCCTGTCGCCGACGCGCCTGCTGGCCGGTTGCGCGGTGTCCCTGGAGGTGTTGCAGGACCCCAATACGGTGCTGCTGGCGGCCCAGGAGCTGCGATTGGCGAGCAATCTGCTGCAGCTCCTGGGCCATCCTCCCGGGCTGGGCTATGAGGTGGGGGCGCGTTATCACTTCTCCACCTACGGCCTGTTCGGCTATGGCCTGATCAGCAGCGCGACGCCGGCGGATGCGCTGGACCTGGCCCTGCGCTTTCTGCCGCTGACCTATGCCTTTGCTTCCATCGGTTACCGACTGGAGCGGGATCTGGGCGTGCTGACGTTCGGTGCGCCGCCGGTGGCCGATCCGCAGGTGGCGGCGTTTCTGCTGGAACGGGACATGGCCGCTGCCGCGGTCTTGATGCAGGAGATCGTCGGTGAGGATTTTTGTCTGGCCCGCCTGACCCGTCGCGCAGCGCCTCCTGCGGATCGCGCTGCCAGTGATGCGCCGCAGGTGCTGGGCCGGGTGCCCGAGTACCGGGCGGCGCTCGACAGCCTGGCGTTCGACCGGCGCTTCCTGGATCGCGCCTTGCCCCAGGCCAACCCGCTGACGGTGGCGATGTGCGAGCAGATGTGCCGGCAGTTGCTTGAGCGCCGACAGGCTCATCAGGGCATGGCGGCCCTGGTCCGCCAGCACCTCGAGGCCCTGCCTGCCGGCAGGGTCGCGGATCTGCCGGGCATGGCTCGTCTGAGTCGGACCAGTGTGCGCACCCTGAAACGACGCCTGCAGGAAGAGGGCACCAGCTATCGCCAGTTGCTGGCCGAGCAGCGCGGCGCCCGGGCCCTGGAGTTGTTGGGCAATCGCGCCTTGAGCCTGACCCGGATCGCGGAAGAGCTGGGTTTCAGCGATCTGTCGAGTTTTTCCCAGAGCTTCAAGCGCTGGTTCGGCGTCGCCCCCAGCGCCTATCGCCGGGGGCCTCCGGGATAAAGGCCCCGCACCGGGCCGCAGTGGCTATAATCGCTGCTCGTTGTATTCCCGCCATCTGTGTCGAGACTGTCATGACTATTTCCCTGTATGCCGCTTCCGTTCCCGTCTTCAAGCAAATGCTCAATGCCCTGAGCGATGTCCTGCACAAGGCCGAAGCTCACGCCACGGCGAAGAACATCGAGCCCAATGCCCTGCTTCAGGCCCGCCTGTACCCGGACATGTTCCCTCTGGTGCGTCAGGTGCAGATCGCCGTGGACTTCGCCAAGGGCGTGTCGGCCCGCCTGGCCGAGGTCGAGCTGCCCAAGTACGACGACAGCGAAACCACCTTCGCCGACCTGCAGGCGCTGATCGCCAAGGTGCTGGCCTTCATCGACGGCATCCAGCCGGCGCAGATCGATGGCAAGGAAGGCATCGAGATCGTCACCCGTCCGGGCACCCCGAAAGAGAAGCGCTTCACTGGCCAGTCCTACCTGCTGACCTACGGCCTGCCGCAGTTCTTCTTCCACGTCACCACCACCTACGCGATCCTGCGTCACAACGGTGTGGAAGTGGGCAAGCGCGACTACATGGGCGCGTTCTAAAACCCCAGGTGATAAAAAAGCCCGGCCAGGTTGACCCTGGCCGGGCTTTTTAGTGGGCGTTGGATCAGGCGGCGGCTTGCGCCTTGTCTTCCTGGGCCATGCACGCGGCGGCCGTGAAGAGCACGTCGGTGGAGGAGTTCAGCGCGGTTTCCGCCGAGTCCTGCAGCACGCCGATGATGAAGCCCACGGCAACCACCTGCATGGCGATTTCGCTGGGGATGCCGAACAGGCTGCAGGCCAGGGGAATCAGCAGCAGCGAGCCGCCGGCAACGCCGGAAGCGCCGCAGGCGCAGATCGCCGCCACCACGCTGAGCAGCACGGCGGTCGGCAGGTCCACGGCAATGCCCAGGGTGTGCACGGCGGCCAGGGTCAGCACGGTGATGGTGATCGCCGCGCCGGCCATGTTGATGGTGGCGCCCAGGGGGATGGACACCGAGTAGGTGTCTTCATGCAGGCCCAGGCGCTTGCTCAGCTCCAGGTTGACCGGAATGTTGGCCGCCGAGCTGCGGGTGAAGAAGGCGGTGATGCCGCTCTCGCGCAGGCAGGTCAGCACCAGCGGGAAGGGGTTGCGGCGGATTTTCCAGAACACGATCAGCGGGTTCATCACCAGCGCCACGAACAGCATGCAGCCGATCAGTACCGCCAGCAGGTGCAGGTAGCCGAGCAGGGCATCGAAGCCGGAGGTGGCCAGGGTCGAGGCCACCAGGCCGAAGATCCCCAGGGGCGCGAAGCGGATCACCACGCGCACGATGACGGTGACCCCGTTGGACAGGTCATCGAGCACGGCGCGGGTGGTCTCGCCGGCATGACGGATGGCCACGCCCATGCCGATGGCCCAGGCCAGGATGCCGATGAAGTTGGCGTTCATCAGGGCGCTGACCGGGTTGTCCACCACGCTCAGCAGCAGGCTTTGCAGCACTTCGCTGATACCGCCGGGGGCACTCACGGCGACGTCGTGGGTGGCCAGGACCAGGGACGAGGGGAACAGGCTGCTGGCGATCACCGCGACCACCGCCGCGGCGAAGGTGCCCAGCAGGTAGAGCACCAGGATCGGCCGGATATGGGTTTCCTGGCCGTGCTTGTGGTTGGCGATCGAGGCCATGACCAGCACGAACACCAGGATCGGCGCCACGGCCTTGAGCGCCGAGACGAAGACCTTGCCGATGAAGGTGGTGGACTTCGCCACTTCGGGGGCCAGCAGGGCCAGGGCGATCCCGGTAATCAGGCCGATGACGATCTGGGTCACCAGGCTCAGGCGTTTGAGGGTGTGCAGGAAGGAAGGAGGTGCAGCGCTCATAGCGGTATCTCTGTTTTTTTTAATGTGCAGTGCATGCCGGGGCTGAGCCGGCATCCAGGGATGCGGTGGCAAAGGGCAACGGGCGATCGGGTGGCCTGACGGGCAAGCCAGTACGACAACCACTGTTTTTGGCAGGGGGCGGACTTTATCACAGGCGCTCGGGCTTCCTGCGTCGATGTGACGATCTGCCACCGCTGATCTCCGGTGCCGGGGACGGGGCGGTTGCCCAGACCCGTGCCCTCTCTGTTAAGATCCGTCACCCCCTTTTCTATCCAGTCAGCGGGCCCTTCGGGCTGTCGCTGCTGTCGTTGTTTCTGGAGTTTGCGATGTTGTTGCCCATCCTGCTGTTGTCCGCCGCGGGTTTTACCGTGTTGACCACGGAGTTCGTCATCGTCGGCCTGTTGCCGTCGATAGCCCGGGACTTGCAGGTCAGCGTGTCGCAGGCCGGCTTGCTGGTGACCCTGTTCGCCTTTACCGTCGCCGCGTTCGGGCCCTTCCTCACGGCCTATTTCGCGCGTTTTCCGCGCAAGCAGCTGTTTATCGGCGTGTTGTTGATGTTTGGCCTGGCCAACACCCTGGCGGCCCTGGCGCCGAACATCTGGGTGATGGCCCTGGCACGCCTGGTGCCGGCCCTGGGGTTGCCGGTGTTCTGGGCCCTGGCCAGTGAAACGGCGGTGGATATCGTCGGCCCGGATCATGCCGGGCGGGCCATTGCCAAGATCGGCTTCGGCATCGTCTGTGCCACGGTGTTCGGGATTCCCGTGGGCACCCTGATCGCCGATGCGTTCGGCTGGCGCAGCGCCTTCGGCATCCTGGCCCTGGTGGCCTTCGCCAAGGCCCTGCTGCTGTGGGTCTATCTGCCGAAAACCAGGCCGCACAACCCGCAGGCGAGCCTGCGGGCGCAGTTTCGCATCCTGCGCAGCCCGCTGATGCAGGGGCATGTGCTGCTGTCGATCCTGGTGTTCAGCGGCATGTTCACCGCCTACACCTACCTGGCGGACATCCTCGAACGCCTGGCCGGTTTCGACGGCACCCTGGTGGGCTGGTGCCTGATGGGCTTCGGCGCCGTGGGGCTGATCGGCAACTCCCTGGGTGGACGGGCCGTGGACCGCCATCCGCTGATCGCCTCCATGGTGTTCTGCGCCTTGATGATGGGCGGCATGCTGGCCCTGGTGCCGAGTATCGATTCGACCCTGGGGCTGGCGGCGGCGATGGGCCTCTGGGGCGTGACCCAGGCCGCGCTGTTCCTGGTCAGCCATGTGCGCCTGATCAAGGCTGCGCCGCAAGCGCCGGCATTCGCCGCGTCGCTGAACATCGCCGGGGCCAACCTGGGGATCGGCCTGGGGGCGATGGTGGGCGGACGGGTGATCGACACCCTGGGCCTGGGCAGCCTGGGGATGGCGGCGTCGGCGTTCATCCTGCTGTCGATTGCCCTGGCCCTGCTGCTGATGAACCTCAAGACGCCGCAGGCCTGCGCCTCTGTCAATGCGCCAGGGGCGTGAACAGTTCGCGGCGCGCGCCCTCGGTGATGGCCAGGATGCCCGGGTGCTTGACCTTGCGCTCCACCGAGATGGCATAGAACGATTCGGTCACGGCGTCGGTCTGGCCAATCAGCTGGACGCCGTACTGGTGCCGGACTTCCTCGGCAATCACGCTGGGGGCGATGAAGATCCCGCTGCCGGATTGGCCAAAGGCCTGCATCAGGGCGCTGTCGTCGAATTCGCCGATGATCCGCGGTTGCAGTTGCTGTTCGGCGAACCAGCGCAGCAGGCGGCTGCGCACCACGGTTTCCTGCCCGGGAATCAGTAGCGGCGCGCCGTGCAGGCCGCGAGGGAAGTCGGCGCCGTGCTGCTGGGCCAGTTCGGCGGTGGCGAAGAAGCTGATGCCGCACTCCCCGAGCTTCTGGCTGTAGCCCTTGATGTCCAGGTGCGAGGGCATCGGGCTGTCGGAGATCACCAGGTCCAGGCGCTGGATGGCCAGATCCGCCAGCAGCCGTTCGAGTTTGTCTTCGCGGCAGGTCAGGCGAATCGGTTCGCTGAGCTCCATGGTCGGGGCGATCAGGCGATAGACGATGGACTTGGGCACCACATCCGCCACGCCGACCCGGAACTGGATCTGCTGCTCGTCGGGGCGGGCGCGGAGCATGGCTTCCAGTTCGCCGCCGAGCTGGAACATCTGTTCGGCGTAGGGCAGCGCCTGGCGTCCGGCTTCGCTCAGTTCCAGCTGGCGCCCGACCCGGCGAAACAGTTCGATGCCGTAGGTCTGTTCCAGCAGGCTGATCTGCCCGCTGATGGTTTGTGGGGTCAGGTTGAGCTGCTCGCAGGCGCGCACGATGCTGCCGGTCTTGGCCACAACCCAGAAGTAATGCAGTTGGCGGTAGTTGAGCATGGCGCTTACCAGTTCGTAAAAACCGAAGTATAACTGCCAAAAATACGAATTTTCCTGAAGTATTCGTCTCCTTAGAATGCCCCGCTATCGACGGGGCCCGCATTGGCCCTGTCCGTTCTATCGAGGAATACGGCATGTCATTCAAAACCCTGGGCGCGGCCTCGTTGCTGGCCCTGTCTATGCTGACCCTGGCGGGGTGTGATCAGGCGGAAAAAAGCGCTCAACAGGTGCTGGACAAGGCCGCCGAGACGGCCAAGCAGGCCATCGATGACACCCACAAGGCTGCCGAGCAGGCCCTGAGCGAGGCCACGCAAAGCGTGACCGGCAAGGAAAAACCAGAGGACGACGCGGCCAAGAAGCCCGATTCTTCCCAGGAAATCTGACTTTTCATATCACCGATTCAGGATTGACCCATGGATTACCTTTTACAGCTCGCCGCCAGCCCCACCGCCTGGGTGGCTCTGGCCACTCTGGTGGTGATGGAGATCGTGCTTGGCATCGATAACCTGATCTTTATTTCCATCCTCACCAACAAGCTGCCGGAAAAGCACCGGGCCAAGGCGCGACGCATCGGGATCAGCATGGCGTTGTTCCTGCGTCTGGCGCTGCTCAGCACCATCGCTTTCATTGTCCAGCTCACTGAGCCGGTGATCGACGTGCTGGGGCAGAGTTTCTCCTGGAAGGACATGATCCTGATTGCCGGTGGCCTGTTCCTGGTCTGGAAAGCCACCACCGAGATCCACCAGAGCATGGACCCTGAGCCCGAGAAGCCGGCTACCGCGACTTCCAAGGTGAGCATCGGGTTTGCGGCGGCGATCGGGCAGATCCTGATGCTGGACCTGGTGTTTTCCATCGACAGCATCATTACGGCGGTGGGCATGACCGAGCACCTGCCGATCATGATCATTGCCGTGGTGATCTCGGTGCTGGTGATGTTGCTGGCCGCCGAACCGCTGGCCAAGTTCATCCATGACAACCCGACTGTGGTCATGCTGGCCCTGGGCTTCCTGATCATGATCGGCATGACCCTGATCGCCGAAGGTTTCGGCGCCCATGTGCCCAAGGGCTATGTGTATGCGGCCATGGCGTTCTCGGCGGCCATTGAAAGCTTGAACATGTTGGCCCGTCGGGCTCGGCAGAAGCGCCAGGCGCAGCACACCGAGGTCTGATTCGCCACCAAGGCAAACGGCCGTCTGTACTCGCTGGAGTCAGGCGGCCGTGTCGTTTTACGGGAAGGGAAAGCGGGGATCAGTGCACAGTGGCGGGGCGCCGGGCGGTCTTTTCGCTTTCGATGCCTGGCTTGCGGGGCTGAGCGTGGTGGCGGCGAGTGATACGCAGCACGCCCCAGAGCATGGCGCCGGCGACGGCCAGCCAGCCCAGGATCAGCATCAGGATTGTCGTTGTCAGGCTCATCAGTGCCTCCTTATATGCCCTGTACAGGGCACACACACTTGCCAATGGACAGTCTAGTAGCCCCTGTGTTTCAGGCTATTGACCAATAGTCGCGAGTCTTCGAACACTTCGCTCTATGGTTTGCAATTAACTGTTGCCTAACGCTATACCCTCGCCCGTGAGGGCCCTATGATCAAGGCCCCAGCCGGAGCAGGGTCGTCCGGCGTCTGTCTATTAGAGAGCAATGATGGTGCGGGTATTTCCTCGATTTCGAGCGGCGCTGCTGGCCAGCGCCTGTGTTCTGGGCCTGGCCGGATGTGCCGGCAGCGTGGCACCGGAGATTCAGCGTCTGCCGGAGCGGGTGGAGCTCAACAGCGTGCCGTTCTTCCGTGGCGAGATGTACCAGAGCGCTCCCGGAGCCTTGGCCAGCATGTTGTCGCAACAGGGCATCGTGATTACCCCCGGGTTGCTGGACAAGCCTTTGCACCTGCCGGGAGCCGAGGCGCAGTTGCAGCAGAACCTGCAGGGTCTGGCCCGGCAATACGGCATGGTGGTCTATCCCCTGGATGATCATCTGTCGGCCTTGCTGACGCAGGTGGCTGCAGGTTATCCGGTGCTGGTGCGCTTTACCGAGGGTTCAAGCTTGTGGGCGCAGCCGCGTTATGCGGTCCTGGCCGGATATAACCGGGACAAGCAGACGGTGCTGTTGCGGGGGGCGAAAAGCCGTCGGCAACTGATGAGCTTCAGTGCGTTCGAGTCGTCCTGGAAAGACGCCGGCAGTTTCGCGGTATTGATTCAGGCGCCCAACCAGCTACCGGCCAAGGTCGATCGTCAGCGTTGGCTGAAAGCGGCCAACGAGCTGGCCCAGGCCGGCCAGGAGCAGGCGGCGGCTCGGGCCGGCAAGGCACTCGACGGTCATTGAACGCTCTATAGACAACAACGGCGCCTCAGGGCGCCGTTGTTGTTGCTGGGGATCAATGTGAGGCTTGCGGGGCTGCGCTCTGGTGGTTCTTGAGGTTCTTGTCGGCCTTGTAGCGCAGGGCCACGTCCGGTACCGAACCGCTTTTGCCGGTCTCGACCCAGTTGCGGATACGGCTGGCGTCGGCAAAGTGGGTGTACTTGCCGAAAGCGTCGAGAATCACCAGGGCTACCGGGCGGTTGCCCATGCTGGTGACCAGCACCAGGCAGTGGCCGGCCTGGTTGGTGAAGCCGGTCTTGGTGATCTTGATGTCCCATTTTTCCTTGTTGACCAGGTGGTCGGTGTTGCGAAAGCCCAGGGTGTAGTTGGGTTTACGGAACGCCACGGTCTTTTCCTTGGTGGTGCTCAGTTCGCTCAGCAGCGGGTATTTGCGAGCGGCCACCAACAGCTTGCTCAGGTCGCGGGCAGTGGAGACGTTGTGGATCGACAGGCCGGTGGGCTCGACATAGTGGGTATGGGTCATGCCCAGGGACTTGGCCTTGGCGTTCATGGCGGCAATGAACGCCGAGTAGCCGCCTGGATAGTGATGGGCGAGGCTGGCAGCGGCGCGGTTTTCCGAGGACATCAGGGCGATCAGCAAGGTATCGCGACGGCTCAGCTCGCTGTTGAGCTTGACCCGTGAAAACACACCCTTCATCTCCGGGGTGTCGCTGATGTTCATGGAGATGTGCTCATCCAGTGGCAGCTTGGCGTCCAGCACGACCATGGCGGTCATCAGCTTGGTGACCGAGGCGATGGGCACCACGACGTCCGGGTTGCTGGAGTAGATGACTTTGTTGGTCTGCAGATCCAGCAGCAGGGCGCTGCCGGAGGCGATATGCAACTGTGAAGTGTCTCTTGGCGCCGCGGTGGTTTCGCTGGCGTCGACGCTGTGTGCGATCAAGGTGCCGGACACAGCAAACAATAAGCTGAGGATGGAGAGACGAATTTTCACGCGGGCGGACTCGATAAAGATGGATATGCCGTCTGGCAACGGGTTTTTTCGGGAAAACGTTACATTTTATGAATATAGCTGAGGAACTGTCGATTGTTCTTCAGCGGTCAGTCGAAAACCCTTAAAAACCAAGAAAAAACACCGGTTTTCCCTGAGTGGCAGGTGTTCGTCAAGATAGGCCCGGCTTGACCTGGAGCGCTAAGATTCAGGAGCTATATGTCGGGCGCAGGGAGTGTGTTGCGGCGGCATAAAAAAGCCCGCCAATGGCGGGCTGATTGAAGCAGGCTGGCAAACTCAGCTGTGCAGCGTTTCCGCGGCGTACAGGGTGTTTTCCAGCAGGCAGGCGCGGGTCATGGGACCGACGCCGCCAGGTACCGGCGTGATCCAGCCGGCGCGGGGCAGGGCGGTCTCATACACGACGTCGCCCACCAGTTTGCCGTCTTCCTGACGATTGATGCCCACGTCGATGACGATGGCGCCTTCCTTGATCCATTCGCCTTTGACCAGGCCCGGCTTGCCAGCGGCAACCACGACCAGATCGGCGCGGCCGACGTGGCCGGCCAGGTCCTTGGTAAAGCGGTGAGTCACGGTCACGGTGCAGCCCGCCAGCAGCAACTCCATGGCCATCGGGCGACCGACGATATTGGAGGCGCCCACTACGACTGCGTCCATGCCATACAGATCGGCGCCGGTGCTTTGCAGCAGGGTCATGATGCCCTTGGGGGTGCAGGGGCGCAGCAGGGGAATGCGCTGGGCCAGGCGACCGACGTTATAGGGATGGAAGCCATCCACGTCTTTGTCCGGGCGAATGCGCTCAAGTAACAAGGAGGCGTCCAGGTGCTCGGGCAGAGGCAATTGCAAGAGGACGCCGTCGATATTCGGGTCATCGTTGAGCTTGTCGATCAGGCCGGCCAGATCTTCTTGAGTCGTGTTGGCGGGCAAGTCATAGGCTTGTGAAAGGAAGCCGACCTCTTCGCAGTCTTTACGCTTGTGCGAGACATAAACCTGAGAGGCCGGGTCGCTGCCGACCAGAATCACCGCGAGACCCGGAGTACGCAGGCCTTGCTGGCGACGCTCGGCGACACGTTTGGCGATCTGCTGGCGCAGGCTAGCGGCGATCGCTTTGCCGTCGATTAGTTGTGCAGTCATGACGCGTGATTAACCATCGAGAGGGAGAGAAAAAGAGAACGTATTCTCGCATGTCGGGACGTGAGGGCAAAGGCGCTTGGTCTGCAAATTCCCCTAACTCCTTTAATTAAATGAATTTTTTTTAAAAAAGAGTTGACGACCTAACGGCTCGTCTATAACATTCGTCGCACTTGTCGGGCACAGCCTAGCACTGGTTAAGAAGGTCGGGCAGAGTTGATGTTTAACTCGTAACGACTGAAAGCAATTAGTTTGTAGTCATTAAAGAATACAGATTAATAAGGCGCCCGTAGCTCAGCTGGATAGAGCATCCGCCTTCTAAGCGGATGGTCGCAGGTTCGAGTCCTGCCGGGTGCGCCATTAGGCAGCTTTGGCACAAGTAACGCAATATGGTGGGCGTAGCTCAGTTGGTAGAGCACAGGATTGTGACTCCTGTTGTCGTGGGTTCGATCCCCATCGTCCACCCCATATTCGAAGAAGGCGCCAGATTAATAGTCTGGCGCCTTTGCTTTAAAAGCTTGTTAAGCGGACGTGGTGGAATTGGTAGACACACTGGATTTAGGTTCCAGCGCCGCAAGGTGTAAGAGTTCGAGTCTCTTCGTCCGCACCATTAAAGTAGCTAGTTAATAGCAGATCACGGCGCAGCACCTGAAAGGGGCTGCGCCGTTTTCGTTTCTGGACTCGATGCTGTGGTCTGGCTGCATGTAGTGGGTTGGCCGGTGGCGCCAGATTCGCTCTTGGTCGTCGGGTGTTTGAGTTTCAGCTGTTGGCTGGTGTTTGTCAGGGGTGGGTTGGTCGATCCCTTCTATATATAGAAGGATTGGTTTAGAGCCCCTGGCTGGATTTGTAGTAATTGCTCTCATGGCGAGGCTCAACCCTTTGTCCCCGCCTTCACATTGTCGGTCGTATTTCACCCTTTTTCAGTAGGGTGACTTCTTGAGTTTGACCCACTAGAATGCATGCCCTTGATTCTGGGGTCGGAAAACGGCCGGCTAACGTCTGTGCAACGAGGAATATCCATGCAAGTTTCTGTTGAAAATACTTCTGCTCTTGAGCGCCGCATGAGCATCACCGTGCCGGCTGAGCGCATCGAGAGCCAGGTCAACAAGCGTCTGCAGCAGACTGCCCAAAAGGCCAAAATCCCAGGCTTCCGTCCTGGCAAGGTTCCAATGAGCGTGATTCGTCAGCGTTATGAGGCTGACGCGCGTCAAGAAGCAGTGGGTGACGTGATCCAGGCTTCTTTCTATGAAGCTGTTGTTGAGCAGAAGCTGAACCCGGCTGGCGCTCCTTCGGTCGAGCCTAAAGTGCTGGAGAAGGGCAAGGATCTGGAATACGTTGCCACTTTCGAAGTTTTCCCTGAGTTCACTGTCGCCGGTTTCGAAAGCATCGCTGTTGAGCGTCTGAGCGCTGAAGTGGCTGATGCTGACCTGGACAACATGCTGGAAATCCTGCGCAAGCAGAATGTTCGCTTCGAAGTGGTTGATCGCGCTGCGCAGAACGATGATCAACTGAACATCGATTTCGTTGGCAAGGTCGACGGCGAAGCTTTCGCGGGTGGCTCGGCCAAGGGCACTCAGCTGGTGTTGGGTTCCGGTCGCATGATTCCTGGTTTCGAAGACGGTCTGGTTGGCGCTAAAGCTGGCGAAGAGCGTGTTCTGAACCTGACCTTCCCTGAGAACTATCAGAACCTGGACCTGGCCAACAAAGCCGCCGAGTTCACTGTTACTGTCAACAGCGTTTCCGAGCCTAAGCTGCCAGAGCTGACCGAAGAGTTCTTCGCTCAATTCGGGATCAAGGAAGCGGGTCTGGATGGCTTCCGTGCCGAAGTTCGCAAGAACATGGAGCGCGAACTGCGTCAGGCTATCAAGTCCAAAGTGAAGAATCAGGTTATGGACGGTCTGCTGGCCTCCAACCCGATCGAAGTGCCAAAAGCGCTGCTGGACAACGAAGTCAATCGTCTGCGCGTTCAGGCTGTTCAGCAGTTCGGTGGCAACATCAAGCCGGATCAACTGCCGGCTGAGCTGTTCGAAGAGCAGGCTAAGCGCCGCGTAGTGCTGGGTCTGATCGTCGCTGAAGTGGTTAAGCAATTCGACCTCAAGCCTGATGAAGCCCGCGTTCGCGAGCTGATCCAGGAAATGGCTTCGGCTTACCAAGAGCCAGAGCAAGTCGTGTCCTGGTACTACAAGAACGAGCAGCAGTTGAACGAAGTCCGTTCGGTTGTGCTGGAAGAGCAAGTTGTGGATACTGTTCTGCAGAAAGCTAGCGTGACCGACAAATCGGTCTCTTACGAAGAAGCGGTCAAGCCGGTAGAAGCACCTCAAGCCGACTGATCCTCTTTTCGTTCGAAGCACACACCATAAGCCAGCCTTCGTGCTGGCTTATGCGTATTCAAGACATGACTATTTGGGAGTGACTGCAGGACATGTCCCGCAATTCTTATTATCAGCAGAGCTCTGACATCCAGGCCGCAGGCGGCCTGGTCCCGATGGTTATCGAGCAGTCCGCCCGCGGCGAACGCGCCTATGACATCTATTCGCGCCTCTTGAAGGAGCGAGTGATCTTCCTGATTGGCCCGGTAGAGGACTACATGGCCAACTTGGTTGCGGCGCAACTGCTATTCCTTGAAGCGGAAAACCCGGACAAGGACATCCATCTCTACATCAACTCGCCAGGTGGCTCGGTGACTGCTGGCATGTCGATCTACGACACCATGCAATTCATCAAGCCTGACGTTTCGACTATCTGCATTGGTCAGGCATGCAGCATGGGGGCCTTCCTGCTCGCTGGCGGTGCCGCGGGCAAGCGTCATTGCCTGCCTAACTCGCGGATGATGATTCACCAACCGCTCGGCGGTTTCCAAGGCCAGGCGTCGGATATCGACATCCATGCCAAGGAAATCCTGCACATTCGTTCGCGCCTGAACTCGCTGCTGGCTCACCACACTGGTCAGAGCCTTGAAACCATTGAGCGTGACACCGAGCGTGACAACTTCATGAGCGCCGAGCGCGCCGCGGAGTACGGTCTGATCGACTCCGTGATCAACAAGCGTCAAATGCCTGCCTAAGCAACTCAAATGTAGGCGGCTTATTTAACTGGCCGCCTGCGGACTTGAAAAAGCCCGCAATTGCCTTCATCTTGTGTTGCAAGCCTATCGGATTTGGATCGATCGAATGACTGACACCCGCAACGGCGAGGACAACGGCAAACTGCTTTATTGCTCCTTCTGTGGCAAAAGCCAGCATGAAGTACGCAAATTGATTGCCGGCCCCTCGGTCTTTATCTGCGACGAGTGCGTCGACTTGTGCAATGACATCATCCGTGAGGAGGTGCAGGAGGCACAGGCCGAAAGCAGCGCGCATAAATTGCCTTCGCCTAAAGAAATCAGCGGCATCCTTGATCAGTATGTGATTGGTCAGGAGCGTGCGAAAAAGGTTCTGGCGGTAGCGGTATACAACCACTACAAGCGTCTGAATCAGCGTGACAAAAAGAACGACGATGTTGAGCTCGGCAAGAGCAATATCTTGCTGATCGGACCTACAGGTTCGGGTAAGACGCTTTTGGCGGAAACCTTGGCTCGTCTGTTGAATGTACCGTTCACCATTGCCGACGCAACCACCCTGACCGAAGCCGGTTATGTGGGTGAGGACGTTGAGAACATCATTCAGAAACTGCTGCAGAAGTGCGACTACGACGTAGAAAAAGCTCAGATGGGCATTGTCTACATCGATGAAATCGACAAGATTTCCCGCAAGTCTGATAACCCTTCGATTACTCGGGATGTTTCCGGCGAGGGCGTTCAGCAGGCCCTGTTGAAGTTGATCGAGGGTACGGTCGCTTCCGTTCCTCCTCAAGGTGGTCGCAAGCACCCGCAGCAGGAGTTTCTGCAAGTCGACACTCGCAACATCCTGTTTATCTGCGGCGGCGCTTTCTCGGGTCTGGAAAAGGTTATTCAAAACCGCTCCACCCGTGGCGGCATCGGTTTCAACGCCGAAGTTCGCAGCAAGGAAGAGGGCAAGAAGGTCGGTGAGTCCCTGCGTGAAGTTGAACCTGACGATCTGGTCAAGTTCGGTCTGATCCCGGAGTTCGTCGGTCGTCTGCCGGTTCTTGCGACGCTGGATGAGCTGGACGAGGCTGCCTTGATTCAGATTCTCACTGAGCCGAAGAATGCCCTGACCAAGCAGTATGCCAAGCTGTTCGAGATGGAAGGTGTGGACTTGGAGTTCCGTACTGACGCATTGAAGTCGGTCGCCAAGCGAGCACTTGAACGCAAGACTGGTGCTCGTGGTCTGCGCTCGATTCTCGAAGGTGTTCTGCTCGACACTATGTATGAGATCCCCTCGCAATCCGAGGTGAGTAAAGTAGTGATCGATGAAAGCGTTATTGAAGGCAAGTCCCAGCCACTGTACATCTATGAGAACAGTGAGCCGACGGCCAAGGCTGCGCCAGACGCGTAAGTGTTGTGGTGTTGCTTAAAAGAAGGGGCCTTCGGGCCCCTTTCCTTTTAGCGTCTTAAAGTGCTGTCTTTAAGCTTGTTTTTTTTGCAGGCAGCCCCCATCTTGGTTTCAAGCTTACTTCCATCTGTTTACGGCCGTACGGCCGCCGTAGAGGCGAAATCATGAAGACAACCATCGAATTGCCTCTCCTGCCATTGCGTGATGTCGTGGTTTATCCGCACATGGTTATCCCGCTGTTCGTGGGGCGCGAGAAGTCGATCGAAGCCCTCGAGGCAGCGATGACGGGCGACAAGCAGATTCTTCTGCTGGCACAGAGAAATCCTGCTGATGATGATCCCGGTGAAGATGCACTCTATCGCGTAGGCACCATTGCGACTGTCTTGCAGTTGCTCAAATTGCCTGATGGCACCGTCAAGGTGCTGGTTGAAGGCGAACAGCGCGGCGCTGTAGAACGCTTCAGTGAAGTTGATGGTCACTGCCGTGCTGAAGTCTCTCTGATTGACGAGGTCGATGCTCCTGATCGTGAGTCAGAAGTGTTCGTCCGCAGTTTGCTGTCCCAGTTCGAGCAGTATGTGCAACTGGGCAAGAAAGTCCCTGCCGAGGTGTTGTCTTCTCTCAACAGCATCGACGAGCCAAGCCGCCTGGTAGATACCATGGCTGCGCACATGGCGCTGAAGATCGAGCAGAAGCAGGAAATCCTCGAGATCATTGATCTGTCAGCTCGAGTCGAGCACGTCCTGGCATTGCTGGACGCCGAGATTGATCTGCTGCAAGTGGAAAAGCGCATTCGTGGCCGCGTCAAGAAACAAATGGAGCGTAGCCAGCGTGAGTACTACCTGAATGAGCAGATGAAGGCCATTCAGAAAGAGTTGGGTGACGGTGACGAAGGCCACAACGAAATCGAAGAGCTGAAGAAGCGCATCGATGCCGCCGGCCTGCCCAAAGACGCCATGACCAAGGCTCAGGCCGAACTGAACAAGCTCAAGCAGATGTCGCCGATGTCTGCCGAGGCCACCGTGGTTCGCTCCTACATCGACTGGTTGGTGCAGGTGCCGTGGAAGGCTCAGAGCAAGGTGCGTCTGGACCTGGCACGTGCCGAAGACATCCTTGATGCCGACCACTACGGTCTGGAAGAAGTCAAAGAGCGGATTCTCGAATACCTCGCCGTACAAAAGCGGGTTAAGAAAATCCGTGGTCCGGTGTTGTGCCTCGTCGGGCCTCCAGGGGTAGGGAAAACCTCCCTGGCCGAATCGATCGCCAACGCAACCAATCGCAAGTTTGTGCGTATGGCGCTGGGTGGTGTTCGGGACGAAGCGGAAATCCGTGGCCATCGTCGGACTTACATCGGTTCGATGCCAGGAAGATTGATTCAAAAGATGACAAAGGTGGGTGTGCGCAACCCGCTGTTCCTGCTCGATGAAATCGACAAGATGGGCAGCGATATGCGCGGCGATCCGGCGTCTGCCTTGCTAGAGGTTCTGGATCCCGAGCAGAACCATAATTTCAACGATCACTATCTGGAAGTCGATTACGACCTGTCCGATGTGATGTTCCTGTGCACCTCCAACTCGATGAATATCCCTCCGGCATTGCTGGATCGGATGGAGGTAATTCGTCTGCCCGGCTATACCGAGGACGAGAAGATCAACATCGCGATCAAGTACCTGTCGCCCAAGCAGATCCAGGCCAACGGCCTGAAGAAGGGCGAGCTGGAATTCGATCCGGATGCGATCCGCGACATCATTCGTTACTACACCCGCGAAGCCGGTGTGCGGGGCCTGGAGCGCCAGATTGCCAAGGTCTGCCGCAAGGCAGTGAAAGAGCACGCGATGGAAAAACGCTTCTCGGTGAAAGTGACTTCCGAGTTGCTGGAACACTTCCTTGGTGTGCGCAAGTTCCGCTACGGCCTGGCAGAGCAGCAAGATCAGATCGGCCAGGTAACGGGTCTGGCCTGGACTCAGGTCGGCGGCGAATTGCTGACCATCGAAGCTGCGGTGGTGCCAGGCAAGGGCCAGTTGATCAAGACCGGCTCCCTGGGCGATGTCATGGTCGAGTCGATCACTGCGGCGCTGACCGTGGTACGCAGTCGGGCGAAGAGTTTGGGCATTCCCCTGGACTTCCACGAGAAGCGCGATACCCATATCCATATGCCTGAAGGGGCAACCCCCAAAGACGGCCCTAGCGCAGGCATAGGCATGTGCACGGCGTTGGTTTCCGCGCTGACCGGGATCCCGGTACGGGCTGACGTGGCGATGACTGGCGAGATCACTCTGCGTGGTCAGGTGTTGGCCATCGGTGGACTGAAAGAGAAATTACTCGCAGCTCATCGTGGTGGAATCAAGACGGTGATCATTCCTGAAGAGAATGTTCGCGATTTGAAAGAAATTCCTGACAATATCAAGCAGGATCTGCAGATTAAACCGGTTAAATGGATTGACGAAGTCCTGCAAATTGCGCTGCAATACGCGCCGGAGCCCTTGCCGGATGTGGCTCCCGAGATAGTTGCAAAGGACGAAAAACGCGAGTCTGACTCTAAGGAAAGAATTAGCACGCATTAGTACGCATTAGCCTGGGGGGCTTCCTTGACAGCTTTTTAGAGCCCTTGTTATAAAGCGGCTCTTAAGTGTCTGTAGGCCATTCAGCACTCGTTTTTGCTTTCACCAAAAAACTTAGAATCATACTCATAGATATATAAGGGGACTTAGAGTGAACAAGTCGGAACTGATTGATGCTATCGCTGCATCTGCTGATCTCCCGAAAGCTGCTGCTGGCCGTGCGCTGGACGCAGTTATCGAATCCGTTACTGGCGCTCTGAAGGCCGGTGACTCTGTTGTTCTGGTTGGTTTCGGTACCTTCTCCGTAACTGATCGCCCAGCTCGTATCGGCCGCAACCCACAGACCGGTAAGACTCTGGAAATCGCCGCTGCTAAAAAGCCAGGTTTCAAAGCCGGTAAAGCACTGAAAGAAGCCGTTAACTAAGTTTCTTCAGGGTCTTTGCCCATCCGGGTCGGGGTCATGCCTGATCTGGCAGCGGGGCGCCAGTCGACCGATAGACCATCGGTTTACGCAGAGGGTTGCAGATTCAACTCTCGTCCGCTCCGCCAGTTACGAGAAGGCGCATCCTCGGATGCGCCTTTCTTCTATCCGGATTCTACCCACGCTCCACGGCTGCTCAAATTGAATTACAGCCGTTTTTGGGGGACGTATGCTGCAGAATATCAGGGACAATTCACAAGGCTGGATTGCCAAAACCATCATCGGGGTCATCGTCGCGCTGCTGGCGTTGACCGGTTTCGATGCCATTTTCAAGGCCACCACCCACAACCAGGACGCGGCCAAGGTCAACGGCGAGGAAATCACTCAGAACGAGCTGAGCCAGGCCGTCGACATGCAACGCCGTCAGTTGATGCAACAGTTGGGCAAAGACTTCGATGCCTCCCTGCTGGATGAGAAGATGCTGCGTGAAGCCGCTCTGAAAGGGCTGATCGATCGCAAGCTGTTGCTGCAAGGGGCGAAGGATTCCAAGTTCGCGTTTTCTGAAGGCGCACTGGATCAAGTGATCCTGCAGACACCTGAATTCCAGGTGGACGGCAAATTCAGCCCCGAGCGTTTCGACCAAGTCATCCGTCAACTGGGTTACACCCGTCTGCAATTCCGCCAGATGCTGGCTCAGGAAATGCTGATCGGCCAGGTACGCGCCGGTCTTGCCGGCAGCGGTTTTGTAACTGACGCCCAGGTGCTGGCCTTCGCTCGTCTGGAAAAGCAGACCCGGGATTTTGCCTCCCTGACCATCAAGGCCGATCCGGCGGCAGTCAAGCTGACCGACGAAGAGGTCAAGGCCTACTACGATCAGCACGCCAAGGAGTTCATGACTCCTGACCAGGTGGTCATCGATTACATCGAGTTGAAGAAGGCCGCATTCTTCGACCAGGTCAGCGTCAAGGACGAAGACCTGCAAGCGCTGTATCAGAAAGAAGTCGCCAACCTGTCCGAGCAGCGTCGTGCCGCGCACATCCTGATCGAAGTCAACGACAAGGTGAACGAGGCTCAGGCCAAGGCCAAGATCGAAGAAATCCAGGCTCGCCTGGCCAAGGGTGAAAGCTTCGAGGCACTGGCCAAGGAGTTCTCCCAGGATCCAGGTTCGGCCAATAACGGCGGTGACCTGGGCTACGCCGGCCCAGGTGTCTATGACCCGATCTTCGAAAAAGCGTTGTATGCGCTGGACAAGGATCAGGTCTCGGCGCCCGTACGTACCGGTTTCGGTTTCCACTTGATCAAGCTGCTGGGCATTGAGGCACCGCAAGTGCCTAGCTTCGCCAGCCTCAAGGACAAGCTGACCCGCGATCTGAAAACCCAGCAGGTTGAGCAGCGTTTCGTCGAGGCTACCAAGCAGCTTGAGGATTCGTCGTTCGAGGCATCCGATCTGGCACAGCCGGCTCAGGATCTGAAACTGACTGTACACACCTCCGCGCCGTTCGGCCGTGAGGGCGGTGACGGCATCGCCGCCAACCGTAACGTGGTGCAGGCTGCTTTCAGCACCGAGGTTCTCGATGAGGGTGCCAACAGCACCGCAATCGAACTGGACCCGGAAACCGTGGTGGTGCTGCGTGTCAAAGAGCACCACAAGCCTGAGCAACTGCCGCTGGAAGGGGTTGCTACAGCCATTCGCGCGCAATTGGCCAAGGAGCACGCCAGTGCTGCGGCCAAGACCAAGGCCGAAGAACTGATCGCCAGCTTGCGTGATGGCAAGACCGCGCTGAACAAGCCGGTGGACGGTCAGAACTGGAAAGTCATGCAAGCCGTGACCCGTGCCCAGGAAGGTGTCGATCCGACCGTGCTGCAGGCGTTGTTCCGCATGAGCAAGCCTGAGTCCAAGGACAAGCCGACCTTCGCCAGCGTGACTCTGCCCAACGGCAACTTGATGGTGCTGCAACTCAACAACGTCAACGAAGCCGCGGCGCCGACCGAGGAAGAGAAGGTTCAATACCGTCGTTTCCTCGCCTCGCGTATCGGCCAGCAGGACTTCTCTGCCTATCGCAAGCAGTTGGAAAACCAGGCGGACATCAAGCGCTACTGATGCCTGACCTGCTGTGTTGAAAAGACCCCGTCCGCAAGGCCGGGGTCTTTTTTTTGAGGCGGATCTGGCTCAGGTGACGACGGTTCCAGCGCTTGCCGGTATGCCAGTCACCGCCAGGGTCCATGCCGGGGAGAGTTGGCGGTCGCGAACGCCTTGGACCCGTTTCAAGCGCTGGCTGGAAAGCCCTGGCGCCGGGCGTTCACCACCACCAGCAGGGTCAGCAGCAACAGGGAGGCGATTACCCAGGGGAAGGTTGCCACCCCAGGTCCCTGCAGCAGCAAGGCGCCACCCAGGCCGCCGCCGGCCATCGCCAGGTTCCACAGGGTCACCAGCATCGACTGCGCGGTGTCGGCGTGCTCGCCTGCGGTCTTGGCCAGTGCGGTTTGCAACAGGGTGGCCATGCCACCGAAGGACAACCCCCAGATTGCGGTGGCCCCGTAGATCGCCAGCGGCTGATCGCCCTGCAGCCCCAGCACCAGGGTGGCGCCGATAAACAGCAGGCAACCGAGCAGCACCAGCTCACGCAGCCAGCGGTCGATCAAAAGACCGACCAGCCAGATGCTCAGCAACGCCGCCAGACCGAACACCAGCAGCACCCGTTCAATCGCGTTGCCAAGCCCGGCCGACTCGAGAAAGGGCGCGATGTAGGTGTAGAGAATGTTGTGCCCCAGCACATAGGCGAAAGTCACGAACAGCACCGATCGGATCCCTGGCAAGGTCAGGACCCGAGTCAGCGGCAGGCGCTTGTGCATCCGCAGTCCGGGGAAATCCGGCACCTGAACCAGCACCCAGCCGATCAGCCCGAGGGTCAGCAGAGTCATGCAGGCGAAGCTCATGCGCCAGCCCAGCAGGCCGCCCAGCCAGGTTCCGGCGGGCATGCCCACGGACAACGCCAGCGGCGCGCCGAGCATGGCCAGGGTAATCGCCCGTCCCTGCAGGTGGGGCGCCGCCATTCGGCTGGCGTAACCGGCCAGCAGGGCCCAAAGCAGGCCGGCGAAGACGCCGGCACACCCGCGCGCCACGAGGATCAGGCTGTAGTTGGTGGAAAGGGCGGTCACGCTGTTGACCACGGCGAAGCCGCCGATGGCGATCAACAGCAGCGGTCGTCGTCGCCAGCCCTGGGTCAGGATGATCAGGGGGATGGCGGCCAGCAGCGATCCCAGGGCGTAGAAGGTCACCAGCTGGCCGATCAGGGCGGGAGAAACGCCCAGGTCGACGCTCATCAGCGGCAGCAGGCCGGCGGGCAGTGTCTCGGTCATCAGGGTGATGAACCCGGCAGTCGCCAGGGCCAGCAGGCCGCCGACAGGCAGTCGCTCGCGGGTTTGGCCAGGCGCTTGCAGCAGCTCGCAGGCATTGACGGAATTGTTCATGGGCAGGTCCCGTTGGATTGGCTCAAAAATGAGAGGCCTAGGGTAGGGCGCTGTGCATGGCGGAAAAACAGGCTAAGGTTCCGAACTTATCGGACACAGATGTCCTTAGTTCGGGAGTGCGTAATGGACTGGCTGGGCAGTATCCCGGTGTTTGTGCAGGTGGCGGAAACCCGCAGCTTCACCGAGGCAGGGCGGTTATTGGGGGTGTCGTCCTCGGCGGTGGGCAAAAGCATCGCCCGCCTGGAGGAGCGCTTGAAGACTCGGCTGTTCCATCGAACGACCCGCAGTATCAGTCTCACCGCCGAAGGCGCGGGCTTTCTTGAGCGCTGTCGGCGGATCGCGGCCGAGGTTGAGGCCGCCGAGTTCCAGCTGTGCGATTCCTCCAGTGCGCCGGTGGGCAAATTGCGCATCAGTGCGCCGCAGGTCCATGGCCTGTTGATGCCCGTGCTGGCCGAGTTCATGCAGCGCTATCCGCAGATCGAACTGGATGTGGACCTTTCCGATCGCCTGGTGGATGTGGTGGAGGAGGGCTTCGATCTGGTGGTGCGCACCGGTAATCCCAAGGATTCCCGGCTCCTGGCCCGGCAACTGGGGCGCTTTCGCATGCTCTTGGTGGGCAGCCCCGGGTATTTCGAGCAGCGCGGCTTGCCCCGCAGCCCCCAGGACCTGCGGGAGCATGCCTGTCTGCGACACACCTTTCACCACACCGGCAAACTCGAGCCCTGGCCATTCAAGCCCCAGGCCCAGCAGCCGGAGCCGTTGTTGCCCACGCGCCTCACCAGCAGCTCCATCGAAGCGGTGGAGCACGCGGCCCGCAGCGGACTGGGCATTGCCTGCCTGCCGGATTTCATGGTTCAGGCCGCGGTACGCCGGGGAGAGTTGCAGGTCGTGCTCGACGAGTATCTGCAGCACAACGGGGCATTCTGGGTGCTGTGGCCATCGAGCCGGCACACCGCAGCCAAGCTGCGGGTGCTGATCGAGCATTTGAGCGAGCGACTTTTTCCGGCAAACAGCGGTCATTAAACTTGTGTGAAATTTAAGACACCAATTACCTGCGCTGCGGGGCATTGATCTGTTGCACAATACGCCCCGGAGCGTTTTCCTCAGGATTTTCGATGTTTAGATCATTTCATCTGCGCGCGGCGGCCGGCTGGTTGCTGTTGTCCGCAATCGCCGGTTGTTCCTCGCACAAGACCGCTATCTACGAGCATGAAAGCTTCGATGATTCCGGCACCTTCTCGCGCAATTATCCGGTGAGCGACGCCGCTTCCTGCGAGGCCGCGCGACGGGCCCTGCTCAGCCAGGGCTACATCATCACCAGCAATGATCCGAAGCTGGTCAGCGGTCACAAGAGCTTCCAGCAGACCGGCGAAACCCACCTGGAAATCAGCTTCAACGTGGTCTGCGCCCGGGATGGCAGCGGCGACCAGCGCTCGACAGTGTTCGCCAACGCCCTGCAGGACCGCTATGCGCTGAAGAAGGTCAACAATTCGGCCAGCCTCGGCGTTGGGGTGCTCGGCTCGGTCTCGATGCCGATCGGTTCAACCGATGATTCGATGGTCAAGGTGGCCAGCGAGACGGTGTCCTCGGCCAAGTTCTATGAGCGCTACTTCGCCCTGGTGGAGCTGTTCCTGCCGCCGGAGGCGAAGAAGGCGGCCCATATCGAAGAGAAGCCCAAGGCCGACCTCGGGGTGCCCGAGAGCAAGCCCGAGCCCCAGGCCAAGCCGGAACCCAAACCGGAACCCAAGCCCGAGCCCAAGGCTTCGCAGCCAGTGGTCGAGCCTGCTGCGGTGGCTGCGCCGGCTGCCGTCGCTGAACCGGAGCCTACGGTCTCGCAACCGCTGGCGCCGCCAGCCGAGGCCGCGCCGATCGTGCCGGCCACCAGCACTGAACCAGCCCCCGCCAGCGAAACCATCACCCCACCACCGGCCAGCCACCTGCCGCCGCCGAGCGAGCCGATTCCGGCCCTGCCGAGCAGCGGGCACTAAGGCACCTACACCGAGCTCGGGTCGACGCGTTCAATGTCGATCCGAGCTCGGTGTAGGCATCGCTGATCGGGCTGTAAGAAATCTCCCGGTCATTGACCAGAGCTTTCAACGCTGCCAAGCCAATGAGGTGTCGGTGGCTATTTCGAAAAATGCTCGCAGGTTTTCTCCGGTTAGTGGGTGGGTAACAACCGGAGGCTAAATTCCTCATAGCCTGTTACGTTTTCATTGTAGAAATCCTGACCGAGGGGGTAGTATTTTTTCTGTCATCCCGGCACTTTATGCTGGTGCCGACGGTCAATGGACACAGCACTATTCAATCAACCGAGAAAGGAGTCCGCGATGGACGAATACCAAGAGGAACTGCTGGAGTATCAAGCTTTCGAGCTCGATCCTCTGGAACCAGCAGAAGACGCCACCGAGCTGTAACGCCGGTGGCGTTTTTTTTAGCCGAACTGTCGGTGGCAGCGGCGGAACTCTCCTGGCGTCTGGCCGTTCCAGCGCTTGAAGGCCCGCTGAAACGCCTCGGCTGAAGCAAAGCCCAGCAGATAGGCAATCTCGCCGAACGCCAGTTCGGTATCGCGAATATAGGTCATGGCCAGGTCGCGCCGGGTGTCATTGAGAATGGCCCGGAACTGCGTCCCTTCTTCCGCCAGCTTGCGCCGCAACGTCCAGGTCGGCAGCTTCAGGCGCATCGCCACTTCTTCCAGGTCGGGCTCACGACCACCATTGAGCAAAGGTCCCAGCAATTGAATGATGCGCTCGCGCAGGCTGCGAGTGCGGGTCAGGTGCTCCAGCTCCCTTTCGCATAACTGCAGCAGATGCCGCCAGGTGCTCGGACAGTGTTCCGGATTGCGCAGGGCCAGGCTGGCCTGGCTCAGGCGCAACTGGTTCTGTTCGGCGGCGAACTGGAGGGGTGTGGGGCCGAGGATGGCGTAGGCGTCGTGATAGTCCGGGCGCTCGAACTCGATGTCGATCTGCTCGGCCAGCAGGGTCTGACCGCAGAGGCTGGACAGCTGTTGCAACCAGCCGGAGATGATCGAGTCCACCACGAAGCGGTTGTAGGCGTTGTACGGGCTGATGGAATAGAAGCGCAGCCAGGCGCCGCCGGCATCTTCATGAAAGCTCGACTGACCGCGATAGTTGGAGCCGTACAGCGCTTCGAAGCGCGTCAGGCAACGGGCCGCTTCACGAACGCTGGGGGCTTGGGCGGCTGTGACGCCGGCCAGACCGAGCTGGCTCAGCCGACTCAGACGGCCCATGCGCAGACCCAGGGCCGGGTCGCCGGTGAGCTGGATCGCGCCGTGGCCCAGGCGCATGTAGCGGGGGATCGACAGGCGTGCTCCGGCTTCGCCCAGTCGGGCGGGATCTAGGGCGTATTGCTCGAGCAAGGGGGTTGGGTCCTGGCCGTGGCTGCGGACCGCGTCCGCCAGGCTGTGGACAAAGCCCACCGACAGGTCCCCCAGGCGCATTGGCGTGGTCTTCATGCTTTACAGCCACAGGTTCAGCAGGCGGGCGCCCGTTGTGCCCTGATCGGCAAACGTCTGGCCGTGGCTATTGATGAAGCTCTGGCCGCTGCTGCGCTGGTCCCAGAACTGGCCGCGCAGGAATACGCTGACGCCGGCGCTGGCCTGGCTGCTGGGCGGGCGGGCGGTGAGGGTCAGGCGATGCCAGGCGTCGCCCTCGCTGGTTTCTTCCGGCTTGAGGCTGACTTCGCTGGGGGTGGTGATGCTCTTGAAGCCGCGCCAGGGTCGCTCCCAGCCATCGCGGCCCATGACAAAGGCCGGGACCGCGACCAGTTGGGCGCCCTGGTCATTGAGCTGGCGATAGTTGTCCGGGTACCAGCTGTCGCTGCCGATCAGCACCCCGAGGCGCCCGGCGGGAGTGTCGACGACCTGCACCCCCTGTCCGGCATCGCCGCGCACATAGCCGCTCTCGGCATGGGTGGGATAGAGCTGGCGCTGGGGCTGGCCGATAGGCAGGCCGTCGCTGCCGAACACCAGGCTGCTGTTGTACAGGGCGCCGCTACCAATCTGCAGGCTGCCCTGGCTGACGCTGGGCTCGGGCAGAATGATCGAGCCGGCCACCAGGGTCACCTGGAACTCCCGGGCCAGGCCACCGAACAGCACCTGGTACTCCTTGGCCATTTTCTTCGCCTTCATGCGCAGGTGCGCATCGGCCAGGCGGCTTGATCCCTTGGCGCTGATCAGGGCCTTGAGGAATGGCAGTGGATTGCTCACCGCCAGCCAGTTCATTGCTTCTTTCAAGGACACGGCCTGGTACAGCTCGTTCTTTTCGCCGCTGACCATCAGCCAAGTGCCGATGTGTTCCGGCAGCACCACGATGGTCTTGGCATTCACCAGGCCCTTGTCCCGGGCCTGTTGCAGGTAGGCGGCAAGCTTGCGGTGCAGGCGCTCGGGGCTCTGGTAGTCGGTGGGGAACAACTCCGGCTGGATCGCCAGCAGGTTGCCGTGATCGGCAGGTACGCCTTGGTCCACTGCCAGCTCGATGCGCAGGTCCGACAGGTAATGCGCCCCCGGACGGTCGTGGGTCCAGAGCGCATAACGGGTGATGACGGCAAGCAGGGCCAGGGACAAGGTGAGGTAAAGAAGTTTGCGCATGGGAAAACAGTCGGCGGCCGTGTGCAGGATTCGCCGACTAGGGTAGGGCCCGTGCCGGCACTTGCCAAGGGGCGCTGCGCGTTTGGATCAATAAGTTGTCAGTTACGGTCATTGAGTGCCGGGTACGGTGCTCTTAGTCTGTGCAGCACTACTGATGGAGGCCGCAGAGCTTCCGCATTTTCCCGTGATTGCCCGATCTGGAGTGACACCATGGCTGGAGCACCTTACCCGCATTTGCTGGCCCCCCTCGACCTGGGTTTCACCACCCTGCGCAACCGCACCCTGATGGGGTCCATGCACACCGGTCTGGAAGAGAAACCCGGCGGCTTCGAGCGCATGGCGGCGTATTTTGCCGAGCGCGCCCGGGGCGGCGTGGGCCTGATGGTCACCGGCGGCATCGGCCCCAACGATGAGGGCGGGGTGTATTCCGGCGCCGCCAAGCTGACCACCGAAGAAGAGGCGCTCAAGCACCAGATCGTGACCCGCGCAGTGCACGAGGCCGGCGGCAAGATCTGCATGCAGATCCTCCACGCCGGGCGCTATGCCTACAGCCCCAAGCAGGTGGCACCCAGCGCGATTCAGGCGCCGATCAACCCGTTCAAGCCCAAGGAGCTGGATGAGGAAGGCATCGAGAAGCAGATCCGCGACTTCGTCACCTGTTCGACCCTGGCCCAGAAGGCCGAGTACGACGGCGTCGAGATCATGGGTTCGGAAGGGTATTTCATTAACCAGTTCCTGGCCGCCCATACCAACCATCGAACCGACCGCTGGGGCGGCAGCTATGAAAACCGCATGCGCCTGCCGGTGGAAATCGTCCGCCGGGTGCGTGAGGCGGTAGGCCCGAACTTCATCATCATTTTCCGCCTGTCGATGCTCGACCTGGTGGAGGGCGGCAGCACCTGGGAAGAGATCGTGCAACTGGCCCAGGCCATCGAGCGGGCCGGCGCGACCCTCATCAACACCGGGATCGGCTGGCACGAAGCGCGGATCCCGACCATCGCCACCAAGGTGCCGCGGGCCGCGTTCAGCAAGGTCACGGCCAAGCTGCGGGGTTCGGTGAGCATTCCGCTGATCACCACCAACCGCATCAATACCCCGGACATCGCCGAGCAGATCCTCGCCGAGGGCGATGCCGACATGGTGTCCATGGCCCGGCCGTTCCTGGCCGACCCGGATTTCGTCAACAAGGCCGCTGAAGGCCGCGCCGACGAGATCAACACCTGCATCGGCTGCAACCAGGCCTGCCTGGACCACACCTTCGGCGGCAAGCTCACCAGTTGCCTGGTCAACCCTCGGGCCTGCCACGAGACCGAGCTCAACTACCTGCCGGTCAAGCAGATCAAGAAAATTGCCGTGGTCGGTGCCGGCCCGGCGGGCCTGTCCGCCGCCACCGTGGCCGCCGAACGCGGGCATCAGGTGACCCTGTTCGACTCCGCCAGCGAGATCGGTGGCCAGTTCAACATCGCCAAGCGGGTGCCGGGCAAGGAAGAGTTCTACGAAACCCTGCGTTACTTCAAGCGCAAGCTGCAGACCACCCATGTCGAGCTGTGCCTCGACACCCGGGTGGATGTGGCACAGCTGGTGGCCGGCGGTTTCGATGAAATCATCCTGGCCACCGGCATTGCTCCGCGCACACCGGCGATCCCGGGCGTGGAGCACCCCAAGGTCCTCAGCTACCTGGACGTGCTGCTGGAGCGCAAGCCGGTGGGCAAGAGCGTGGCGGTGATCGGGGCAGGGGGTATCGGCTTCGACGTTTCCGAGTTCCTGGTGCATCAGGGCGTGGCCACCAGCCAGGACCGCGAGGCGTTCTGGAAGGAGTGGGGCATCGATACCCAGCTCCAGGCCCGTGGCGGCGTGGCCGGAATCAAGGCCGAGCCCCACGCACCGGCGCGTCAGGTGTTCCTGTTGCAGCGCAAGAAATCCAAGGTCGGCGACGGCCTGGGCAAGACCACCGGCTGGATTCACCGCACCGGGCTGAAGAACAAGCAGGTGCAGATGCTCAATAGCGTCGAGTACCTGAAGATCGACGATGCCGGCCTGCACATTCGGATCGGCGAAGCGGGTGAGCCCCAGGTGCTGGCGGTGGACAACATCGTCATCTGTGCCGGTCAGGACCCGCTGCGCGAGCTGCAGGACGGCTTGCTGGCGGCAGGGCAGAACGTGCACCTGATTGGCGGTGCCGATGTGGCCGCCGAGCTGGACGCCAAGCGCGCCATCAACCAGGGTTCGCGTCTGGCGGCCGAGCTGTAACGCCTAGGGGGGGCAGTCTGCCAGCGTTTCGGGCTGGTAGACTGCGCTCCCTTCTTTGCCGAACCCGCTACCGATGTCCTTCCCCGAATCCTTCGACTGGTTACCCCAGGCTCCGCTGCAACGGCTGGAGCTGGACTGGCTGTCCCGGGCCGGGGTCGAGGTGGCGGTATTGCGCCTGGACCTGATCGATCCGCTGATCAGCGGCAACAAATGGTTCAAGCTCACCGAACACCTGGCGACGGCCCGCAGCCTGGGCGCTCAGGGCGTCATCAGCCTCGGCGGCGCCCATTCCAATCACTTGCATGCGCTGGCCGCCGCCGGCCGGCGTTTTGCCTTTCCCACCGTGGGCCTGTTGCGTGGCCATCCACAGGACACGCCAACGGTGCTCGACCTGCAGGCGTTCGGCATGCGCCTGCACTGGCTGGGCTACGCCGGTTACCGCGAACGCCATGCGCCCGGTTTCTGGGCGCCCTGGCAGGCCCGCTACCCGGCGTTGTACCCGGTGCCTGAAGGCGGCGGTGGGCTGGCCGGTGCCACGGGCTGCATGACCTTGCGCGATCAGGTGCAGCGGCAGTTGCCGAGCCTGGGCTGGAACGACTATCACGCTTGGTGGCTGGCCGCCGGGACCGGCACCACCCTGGCCGGGCTGGTGCTGGCGGAGGCCGGGGCACACCCGGTGTATGGCGCGCTGGCGGTGCCCGAGGATCACGGTGTGGCGCAGCAGGTCGAGGGCATTTTGCAGGAGGCCGGACAGGGGCGCGGCGGTTATCAGTTGCTGGACAGCAGCCGTGGCGGTTTTGCCAGGGTCGACGACGCGTTGCGCGGGTTTATCCGGCTCACCGAGCAGCAGTGCGCGCTGCCATTGGAGCCGTTGTACACCGGCAAGGCCCTGCTGGCCTTGCAGGAGCAGGTAATGGCCGGGCGCTTTGCGCCGGGTTGCCGATTGGTCTTCGTGCACAGCGGCGGCTTGCAGGGCCGCCGCGCGCTGCAGGCTCAGGCCTGACCGCGCTGGCGCCACATGCGTTGCAGGGTGTTGTCGCGCATCACGTAGTGGTGATAGAGCCCGGCCAGGGCATGCAGGCCGATCAGCCAGTAACCGAGGCTGCCCAGCAGTTCGTGCCAGCCCTGGAACTGCTTGGCCTGGGTCTTGTTCTCTTGCACCAGCAGCGGCAGGTCGAAACCGTAGAACATCACTTGATGGCCCTTGGCGCTGGTGGTCAGCCAGCCGAGGATCGGCATGGCGATCATGAACAGGTACAGCGCCCAGTGCATCAGGGTCGACAATAGCCGTTGCCACTGCGGCGGGGTGGGCAGGATCTTCGGCGCCACGCCCTGGGCACGGGCGAACAGACGCAGCCAGACCAGCGCAAACACGGTCAGGCCGAGCATGAAGTGGGCTTCGACAATCAGCGTGCGACCACCACTGCCCTTGGGAAAGATGCCGCGAAATTCGATACAGGCGTAAACCACCGCCAGCAACACCAGCATCAGCCAGTGCAAGGTGATCGTCATGGTGCTGTAGCGCGACTCAGTGTTTTTCCAGGGCATACGGGACATCCTCGGTCATCAGGTCTGAAGCCTCCGTTCTTAATGACGGAGTGCTGTAACTGTAATCCGCTTTCCCCGGGTTTGCCTGAGCCGCTTGTGGCTTTTGTGGCCCGTGCCAGAGCGTTGGCGCCCATAGGACCGAAAAAGAACGGCGATGCTCCTGGCACCGCCGTCCTGGCCCGCCCCAGCGCCTGATCAATGGTTCTGGGGCATTTCCCCTCGGGCCAGGCGCCGGTTGATATCGGCGATGACCTCGGGCAGGTCGGCGATGGTGTCGATCATGTAGTGCGGGCGCGAGGCCTCGAACAGCGCGTGGATGCGCTGGCGCTCGCAGGCCAGGGCGTCGCTGGACAGGGCCCGGTAGGCTTCATAGGTCAGGCCCAGGGCGTTGCCCGAGCAGATCAGGGCCACGGTCCACATGCCGGCGCGGCGGCCTTCGAGAATGCCTGGCACGGTGTCGTCGATCTTCACGCAGGCGCCGACATCGTCGATGCCCAGGGCGATCACGTTGGCCAGGGCCTGGGCCGGCCAGGGGCGGCCGTTGGGCACCTCGTCGGTGGCCACCACATGGTCGGCGACGTAGCCGTTGGTCGCGGCCAGGGCCACCACCTTGTCCATCACCTGCTTGGGGTAACCGGAGCAGGAACCGATCTTGAGGCCCTGCTCGCGCAGCGTGGCGATCACCTCCAGGGCCCCGGGGATCAGCGCCGAGTGTTCGGCGATCTTGTCGATCTGCAGCGGCATGAAACGCTCATAGATGGCGGTGACGTCGGCGTCGCTCGGGGTGCGGCCGAAGACTTGGCGATAGCGTTCGGCCACCTGCGGCAGGTCGCACAAGGTGCGGATGTGGTCCCACTTGCCCATGCCCATGGGGCCGCGGGCTTCTTCAATGGACACCTGCACATCGAACTCGGCGAAGGCTTCGACAAAGATCTGGGTCGGGGCGAAGGAGCCGAAGTCGACCACGGTGCCGGCCCAGTCGAGGATGGCGGCTTGCAGCTGGGTGGGGGTGCTGTAGTTCATGGTTGCAGTGCCTGTTGTAGGAGCGAGCGTGCTCGCGAAAAAAGGTTCGGGGATCGCGGCGCCTGATTCGCGAGCACGCTCGCTCCTCCAGGGACGCGGTGGCGTCAGAGGTCGAGGACTTGCATCTCCCGCAGGACTTCGCCGATGGCGCTCACCGCGGCCTGCATGCCGTGGCGGTCGACATGGCCGATGCAGCCCACGCGGAAGGTTTCGACCTGGGTCAGCTTGCCCGGGTAGAGGATGAATCCGTTGCGCTTGACCCGTTCGTAGAAGTCCTTGAACTGATAGCGCGGGTCTTTCGGGGCGTGGAAGGTGACGATGATCGGCGCCTGGATCGCCTCCGGCAGAAAGCTCTGCAAGCCCAGTGCGCCCATGCCCTGCAGCAGCGCCCGGCAGTTGTCGGCGTAGCGTGCATGACGCGCCGGCAGGCCGCCTTGCTCGTTGTATTGCAGCAGGGCTTCGTGCAGCGCGGCCACCACGTGGGTCGGCGGGGTGAAGCGCCACTGGCCGGTCCTGGCCATGTAGTCGTGCTGGTCGTGCAAGTCCATGGCCAGGGAGTGGGCGTTGCCGGCGGCCTGGGCCAGGGAGTGTTTGTCGGCCAGGACAAAGCCCAGGCCGGGCACCCCTTCCAGGCATTTGCCGGAGGCGGCGATCAGCGCGTCGAAGGGGAGGTGCCGGGCATCGATGGGCAGCGCTCCAAAGGAGCTCATGGCGTCGATGATCAGGCGCTTGCCGTGGTCGGCCACCACCCGGGCGATCTCCGGCAGCGGGTTGAGGATGCCGGTGCTGGTTTCGCAGTGGATCAGTGCCACGTGGCTGATGGCGCGGTCGGCCTGGAGCAGGCGCTCGACGTCGGCGGCGGTGGTGGGCTGGTCTTCGGCGGTTTCGAAGGTGCTGAAATCCCGGCCGAGCACTTCGCAGATCTTCGCCAGGCGCTTGCCGTAGGCGCCGTTGATCAGCACCAGGACCTTGCCGTCGCGGGGCACCAGGGTGCCGATGGCCGCTTCCACGGCGAACGTGCCGCTGCCCTGCAGGGGCACGCAGTGGTGGCTCTCGGCGCCGTTGACGATGGCCAGCAGTTGCCGGCACAGGCTGGCGGTCAGTTGGTTGAAGCGCTCATCCCATGAGCCCCAGTCCACCAGCATTGCCTGGCGGGTGCGGGCGGAGGTGGTCAGGGGACCGGGGGTCAGCAGGATGGGCTCGGCGACGCTCATGGGGTGTCCTCGAAAAGATGGGGGTGACGCTACGGGGACTAAATTGCAGTTTGCCTTGTCATCAATCAAATTGTTTGTTGTTATGCCAGACATCAGTGAGGCCGATAGCTATGAACCTGTTTCAACTGCGCGCATTCGACGCCGTGGCCCGTGAAGGCAGCTTCACCCGGGCGGCCGGGCGGTTGTTCATCAGCCAGCCGGCGGTGACCGGGCATATCAAGGCCCTGGAAGAGCATTACCAGATCACCCTGCTGCGGCGCACCGCGCGCAGGGTGGAACTGACTGAGGAAGGCATCAAGCTGGCGGCCATCACCCGTGCCATGTTCGGCCTGGCGGAGGAGGCCCAGGCGCTGCTTGAGGCCAACCGGCAATTGCTGACCGGGCGCCTGGAGGTGGCGGCCGACGGCCCGCACCTGGTGATGCCGATGCTGGCCAGCCTGCGGGCGCGATATCCGGGGGTGACGGTCAACCTGCGCCTGGGCAATGCCCAGGAAACCCTGGCCGCCTTGCTGTCCGAGCACGCCGACGTGGCGGTGCTGACCGAGGTTGAACCGCGCAAGGGCCTGTACCTGCAAAGCCTGGGGGAGTCGCGAGTCTGTGCCCTGGTGCCCGCAGGCCACCCCTGGCTGGCGCTGGCCGACGGCATCGCCCTCGAACAACTGGACCAGGTGATCATGGTGCTGCGCGAACCCGGTTCGATCACCCGCCGGACCTTCGATGAAGCCTGCGCGCTGGCCAAGGTCCAGCCGCGGGTGCTGCTGGAGCTGGACAGTCGCGAAGCGGTGACCGAGGCGGTGGCGGCGCAATTGGGGGTGGGCGTCGTCAGCTCGGCGGAAGTCGGCCACGACCCGCGGGTGCGAACGGTGCCGATTCGCGGCGCGGGCCTGGTCAACCGGCACATGCTCGGCTGCATCGAGCGACGACGTGACCTGCGCCTGATCCAGGCCTTTTTCGCCCTGGCTCCCGCCTGATCTGTCCCCCGCGGGTTGGCACCCGCTTGCCATGGCACAGACCCGAGTGATCGCCTGCACCGCTCAGGCCGACCGGGGCTGAGGCCGGCAGAGCGGCGGCCGGATACTGACTTTTTGGTCGATCAGGGCCTTGAGGACGTATAAACTTGCCCATCGCGTCGGCCAAATCCAACTCGACGCCATAGATCAAGAGAGTGAGTAATGGGCGCACAGTGGAAGGTTAAACACAAAGAAGCGGCAGCCAACGCCAAGGGCAAGATTTTCGGCAAGCTGGTGAAAGAGATCACCATCGCCGCACGTAACGGCGCTGACGTCGCCACCAACGCCCACCTGCGGCTGGTGGTGGAACAGGCGAAAAAGGCTTCGATGCCGCGTGAGACCCTTGAGCGTGCCATCAAGAAAGGCTCGGGCCAGCTCGGCGAGACCGTGCAGTACCACCGCGTGACCTACGAAGGTTTTGCCCCGCACCAGGTGCCGCTGATCGTTGAATGCGTGACCGACAACATCAACCGCACCGTGGCGGAAATCCGCGTGGCCTTCCGCAAGGGCCAGCTGGGCGCTTCGGGTTCGGTGTCCTGGGACTTCAACCATGTGGGCATGATCGAAGCCTCGCCGGACAGCCCGGACGCCGATCCGGAACTGGCCGCCATCGAGGCCGGTGCCCAGGATTTCGAGCCGGGGGAGGAGGGCGCGACCCTGTTCCTCACCGAGCCTGCGGATCTGGACGCGGTGCAAAAGGCCTTGCCCGAGCAGGGTTTCACCGTGTTGTCGGCCAAGCTCGGCTACCAGCCGAAGAACCCGGTCAGCGGCCTGAGCGATGAGCAGATGGCCGAAGTCGAAGCCTTCCTCGAAGGCCTGGACAACCATGACGACGTGCAGGACATGTTCGTCGGCCTGGCGGGTTAAGACCGCGATTCGCCGGCCAGCCGGCTCCTGCACACCTCTGTAGGAGCCGGCTGGCCGGCGAAGCTGTTTTAAAGCCCCGCCAATTCCTCGCTGACCCGGGCAAAATCCGGTCGCGCCAGTACCTCTGGCTGACAGCAGCGCTGCACCAGCGCCGTCAGTTTCTGCTGTTGTCCCTGGCTCAGCGAACCATCCCCACGTTCCAGCAGTTCTTCCAGCAAGATGCCGAAGGCCCGCACTTCCAGGCGTTGCAGCGCGCGGCTTTGCACGGTGTCGTCCTGGGCATGGAAGGATGCCGCGCCAAAATCCCCCAGCAGGCAGTCGCCCTGGGCATTCCACAGGGTGTTGTGGCCATACAGATCGCCATGGGTAATGCCCTGGGCGTGCAGGTGCGCACCCACCGAGGCGATGCCCCGGGCGATGCCCAGGGTCACCTCGGCGTTGAAGCAGGCGTTGTCCGGGTAGATGTCCCGGGAGCAGGAGTCCAGGCTCGGCAGCGCCGCCAGGTTGGCAAAGCGTGTGTCGATCAACTGCATCACCAGGCCGTTCTGGCCTTGGGGATGATCCTGGACCCGGCCTTCGACGCGGATCAGGTTCGGGTGCAGTCCGGCGCTGATGCAGGCGTTCATTTCGTGCAGCGGCGAGCCGTCGCTGGTCATCTCGCCCTTGTACAGCTTGACCGCCACCGCGCGTGGCGGTTGCCCGGCGGGTTGCCATTGGGCTTGGTGGATCACCCCCGAGGCGCCTTCGCCCAGGCGCTGTTGCAGGCTCAGTTCGCTCCAGGGAATGCTCGGCGTGGAGGCCAGCGCCGTGGCGTCGGCTTCCGATTCCAGCGGGTTGCCGGCGTAGGCCAGCCAGGTCAGGCGCGGCAGGGCCAGGAGGAACGGCGGCAGTTCGCTCAGTTGGTTGGCGGCGATCCGCAGCAGCTCCAGGCGATGGCACTGGCTCAGGCTTTCGGGCAGCCCGGTCAGGCGGTTACCGGAGAGCATGAGCTTTTGCAGCAGCGGGCGGTTACCCAGCTCGTGCGGCAATTCACTGATGCAGTTGTCGGTGAGGATCAGCCAGCGCAACTGCGGCGGCAGCGCGGCGGCCGGCACTCGCTCGATACGGTTGGCCTTGAAGCCGATCATGCTCAGTTGCGCGCATTGGCCGACACAGACCGGCACTTCGCGAAACTGGTTGTCCGAGCAGAACAGAATGCGCAGGCGCCTCAGGCGATGCAGGTCATCGGGCAGGCTGTCCAGGGCGTTGCCGCTGAGGTTGAGGATTTCCAGGGAGTCGGCGAGATCGAAGATCTCCCGGGGGAACTCGGTCAGTCCACAGGACAGGTCCAGGCGCTTGATTCCGGCCAGCTGGCCGGCCCGCAGTTGAGCAAGGGTATCCATGAACAGCGTCAACACTCGAATGAAGGACAAGGGCGGGGAGGATAAAGCAGATCGGCCGGTTTTGCTGCCTGGGCGGTGGGTTGTCCTGGGGCGAGGGTTACTGGGTTTCCAGCAGCCTGAAGGTCAGGGCGGCCTGCCGCTGTTGTTCCCGGTAGTCGGCAATCAGCGTGAGCTCGGTCTTCTGGCCTTTGGACCACAGCTGGCAGGCCATTCTCAGGGTGTGCGGATCGGCCTGCAGCGGGTAAATGTCCAGGGCAACCCTGCCGGTGCGGTCCGCTTGGCCGGCGATCTCACAAGGAGGCATCGACAGGTGCGCAAGCTGTTCCCCCGAGTGTTCCAGCTCTTCGGTGATCTCCTCATACATGGCCCGGCTGACACCAAACGCCGACAACCCTGCCGGGTCTCCATCCTGCAGGGCCCGCAAAAGACCAGCAGCCAGTCGATAGAGCTCATCGCGATCAAATGCCATTGTGAATCGCTCCGAGCAGCCTGCGAAATGCACCCGGTTGCCTGGCGTTGCGGGCCTCTTTGCGCATCGACTCCAGGCTGTGGTGCTCAAAGGTGTGCTTGACCGAACGCGTGGCGGCCCGGCCCAGCGGGTTGCCGGAGTCGAAGTCGCTCTCCAGGGTTGCCACCTGATAGGCGCCCTTGTGGCTCCATTGGTTGAAACGCATGACATGCCGGTCATTGAGGATCACGGCGCCTTCTTGCTTGTCGTCCGAGAAATACCAGGCCAGGTTCGGGCGGATGCCCTTGCCTTTTTGCTCCAGACGTTTGCAGTGCCTGAGCAAGGAGCCAAGGCGCACGCCGCGAACAATGCTGAAGCCGCTGCCTAGCCGTTGCTGGTTGAAGAAGTAGCACTTGAGGATCACTTCCTGCGCCCGTCGGTGGTAAACCGTCGTATGGCTTTTTTCGTAGAAGTGAAAGTCCGCCGGATCGCCGATCAGTTCATAGCCCTTTGCCGCGAGCTCGTCGGCAGAGAACGCCTCCAGGCCGAACAACGGCGGATGTTCGAGTGTTGAGTCGTTCAGGTGCCGCTCTAAGAGCGCGAAAAAGGTGATGGGCAACATTTTCCTACCTATCGGTGGCGGTTCAGCCCAGTGCATGTTCGGGACCGATTTCCCGCAGTTGCCCGAGACGGCTGCGGGTGCGGGCCAGGTCGATGGCATGGCCGCCCAGACTGTCGCGCAGGGGGCGCTGGCCGATCAGCAGCAGGCGTTTGTCCTGGTCGTAGAGCACGTCGATCAGGTTGATGAAGCGCTGCTGGGCGGCGATCGAGCATTCTCCCAGTTCGGGCAGTTCGTCGATGATCCAGGTATCGAAGCGGCGGCTCAGTTCCAGGTAGTCCATGACGGCCGTGGGCTGTTCGCACAGATCGTTGAATTCAAAACGGATGCTGCGCTGCTGGATCTGGCGCACGGTCAATTGTCGCGCGCCCACGCTCAGTGGCTGCGCCGGGGCGTGGCGTTCCGGCAGTTCCAGGGCCTGGCGCTGGGCCGGGGTGCCGGGCCACACATAGCATCCCTGGGTGAAGACCTGCTGCTCGTGGGTCCTGGCCTGGCTGCGGTAGTCGTGGGGGCCGCCGACTTCCATGACGTGCATGCGCTGCTGGATCAGCTCGATCACCGGCTTGAAACGGGCGTGGTACAGCGGATTGGGCAGCAGGCCTTCGGGCGCGTAGTTGGACGTGACCAGCAGGGTGATGCCGCGTTTGAACAAGGCCTTGAACAGCCGGGTGATGAGCATGGCATCGCCGATGTCGTGGACATGGAACTCATCGAAACACAGCACCCGGCACTCTTTGAGCAGCTCGTCCAGGGTGGTCTCCAGGGCATCGGCCTGTTGCTGGTGGCGGAACATGCCCTGGTGCAGTTGAGCGAAGAAGTCATGGAAGTGCAGGCGCTGTTTTTCCGCGATGGGCAGGGCGCGGAAGAAGCCGTCCAGCAGCCAGCTCTTGCCTCGGCCGACGGCGCCGTACAGGTACAGGCTCTGGGCCTTGCCGGGGAAGTGCGCCAGGCCTTCGGCCTGCTGGGCCATGCAGTCGATCACCCGCAGCTGGCTGTGGCTCAGGGTGTAGCCCAGGTCCTGGGCCCTGTGGCGAAAGTAGTCGCGGATGACCGCACCGGCAGCGCTCTGACGGTGCGCGGGCCTGGCGAACAGGCGACGCCAGGGAGAGCGGGTCGATGCAGGTTTTGGCGGTAGAGCGGCCAAGAGCGGTTACCTCGATGATTCCGGGCCGCTCACCTTAAAAGCGGCGCGACAATTTAACCAATAGGAAACCTGTCGACCAGCGATCTCTAAAGAGCATCGCTTGGATGCGAGGGGCGGATGGACCGGAGTCCGGCCAATTAATACGCAAACTGGCGGTTTCCCTGCTGCTTGCTAACCTGATTGCAGCAAATGCTTCTCACAAGGATTGAGGCCTTGAATGGATACCAGGGGATGGCAGTCATGAGCGCGTTGCTCTGCGCGACGGCAGGGGCCGCGGATCTGCAGGTGCAGGTCCGGGTCGATGTGCTGCGTGGCTGCCAGTTGCTGGGGCAACAGCGCGAGGCCGGTATCGAACAGCTCGGCACCCTGGATTTCGGCAGCAGCGCGCGTTTGGATGACGCCGAGGGGCCCTTGACCGCTGCGCTGCCCAGTGGCCGCCGGCCGCGGCTGGAGTGCAATCCCGATACGCCCTATCAACTGCGCGTCGATGGCGGCCTGCATGGCGGCATCGGCGACGTGCGTTATCTGGCCAGCAACCGCTGGCCGGGCAAACCCATTCCTTATCGTCTGTACCAGGACCCGGCCCGGCGCATACCCTTGCCGGTGAATGTCCCGGTCAGCGGCCGCGTGCCGGATTCCGGCAGCGTGGATCTGCCCCTCTACGGGCGCATCGAGCCCCTGGCCGAGATACCCCGGGCCGGAGGCTATTCCGATCTATTGAAGGTGACCCTGAGCTGGTGAAGGCAGGGCCATGACGACTGCTGCGGGGGATCCCGGGCAGAACAGGGAAAGCCGTCGACGATGGACGGCTCGGGTGGGAGTCCTGATGGAACCGGGATGGCAGCAATGAAGGGCAGGAACTGGACGATCATCGCCTTGGGTTCGCTGTGCCTGCTGGCCGATGACGCCCAGGCGGCGATCAGCGGACAGATTCAGGCGCGCCTGGTGATCCTGGCCAGTTGCCAGGTGAGCAGTGCCGGCAGCGATCCCGTTGCCGCGCCTGTCAGCGACCTGGGCCTGCTCGATTTCGGCCGGCAAGGTCCGACCTGGGTCAACCCGATCAAGGCCAGCCTGACCGACAGCGCCGAAGGTCGCTTGCAGGTGGCCTGCAATCCCTCGGTCACCGGGTTCACCGTGACCATCAATGGCGGCCTCAATGGCGACGGCACGACCCGGCGCCTGAGCAACGGGCGCCAGACCATTCCCTATCGATTGTTCGTCGATGCATCCGGTAGCGACAGCTACAGCATCGGTCAGCAGCGCAATTTCGCAGTGAGCAGCGGCAGGCGGATTCCCATTCCGGTGTTCGGCTCGGTGGTCGCGAATACCCGCGCGGTTCCGGCAGGGGTCTACACCGACACCCTGACCATCACGCTGGATTGGTAACCATGAGAGGACGTACATCATGCACGCGCTTGTATCGAGAATCGGCTGGCCCTTGCTGGGGCTGGTCATGGCCTCAACGGTCAACGCCGCCACCACGGTCACCGGGCAGATCAGTTCGACCCTGATCCTCACCAGCAGCTGCCAGGTCAACGGCGTCGGCGGCAGCACCGGCCTGAACTTCGGCGCCTTGAACTTCGGCACCACCAACAGCCTGTTCACCACGGCCACCGGCCAGGTGCTGGGCGGGGGTGGCGGGGCGCTGTCGATTCTCTGCTCCAGCGGCACCACCCCAAGCCTGACCATCCAGGGCGGCAGCAATGACGGCAAGTCCAGCGGCGGCACCCGGGCGCTGTTCGACGGCGTGGCCAACTACGTGCCTTACGACCTGTACACCGACTCCGGGCACTCGCAGATCGTGGCGATCAATGGGGTGATCAACCTGGCACCGAGCACCGGGGTGGCGCAGACCGTCAACCTCTACGGCCAGGCAGTGGGCAAGGCCGGGCTGCCGGCCGGCACCTACACCGATACGGTGTCCGTGCAACTGACCTTCTGATGCCATGGCCCGCCCCGGATGTGCGCTGCTGGCCCTGATCTGTGCCGGTGCCTGGCCGGCGTGGACCAGTGCCGCCACCAGCCAGAGCTTCCAGGTCAGCGCCACCATCACCGCCGGCTGCCTGGTGGTGGGCGGTGTCAGCAACTACGGCAGTCTGGCGTTCGGCAGCCAGTCGGCGTTGTCCACCAGCACGGTCAGGGTGGCGCTGAGCGCTGGCGTGCAGTTGCAGTGCACCCCGGGGGTGACCCTGAACATGACGGTGGACGGCGGCCAGTACAACAGCAGCGGGCGGCACATGCGGATCAGCAGCGGCAGTTCCCTGGTCGCCTATGAGCTGTTCCGCGATGCGGGGTACAGCCAGAGCCTGGGGATCGGCCAGAGCGTGGCCGTGGCGTATAGCGATGCCAATAACATCAGCCTGCCGATCTACGGGCAGGTGCAGTTGCCGGGCAATCAGCCTGGGGGAACGTACAGCGACGTGCTGCAGGTGCAGCTGTCGTGGTGAAGGGGCGAATCGACCATCAGCCGGCAGGCGGACAAGGAGTAGCAGTATGCATTTACTTTTGCGGGGCCTGCAGGCCACCCGTTACTTGACACTGGCCGGGCTGCTGTCCGGTGTGCCCGCGGTACAGGCCGCCAGCTCGGTGCTGATCTGGCCGATCGATCCGGTGCTGGAGGCGGATCAGCAGGCCAGCGCCCTATGGCTGGAAAACCGCGGCACCGAGACTGCCAACCTGCAGATCCGGGTCTTTGCCTGGAGTCAGAGCGGCTTTGCCGATCAGTACCAGAATCAGCGCGAGGTCATCGGCAGCCCGCCGCTGGCGAAGATCGAGCCCGGGCAGAAGCAACTGGTGCGCCTGACCCGCACCCGCGACGTACCGCCGGGGCAGGAGCTGGCGTATCGGATCATCATCGACGAGATTCCCTCGGCCCAACCCATCACCCCCCAGGACGGTGCCAAGAGCGCTGCGGCGATTCGTTTCCAGATGCGCTACTCGGTGCCGCTGTTCGCCTATGGCGCAGGACTCTGGAGCAAGGAAGACACCACCCGCCAGCGCGATCCCAAGGGCGCCGGCGTACCCGACCTGAGCTGGCGCAAGGTGGCGGTGGACGGCAAGACGTTCCTCGAATTGCGCAATCAGGGCGCGGTGCATGCGCGCCTGACCGATGTCGGGTTCAGGCAGGGGACACAGACCCGGCCGCTGGCGCCGGGCCTGCTGGGCTATGTCTTGCCCGGCGCGGTGATGCGCTGGCCGCTGACGGAGCCCCTGGCGGCCGACGCGACCCTGCAGTTGCGGATCAACGGTGCGTCGCAGGTACAGGCTCTGGCGCCTGCTCGCTGATCCACAGCCGCGGCGTGGCGCTCGGCAAGAGGGCGATCGGGCAGAGCTACGCACGGCTGTGAGCGCGATGGCGCATTCGCCTTGGGATGGAGATGTCCATAGATGGACTTGAATCCGCCATGAGCCGGGATCCGGCTCGTCGTTTCTGGCGCTTGCAAGGGCTGCTGGCCGGTCTGTGGGGCGTGATGCTGAGTGGTCCGCTCCAGGCCGGCGAGTTACCGCCGCCGCCCAGCAGCCTGGAGTCGATGGCCGATGCGCAGTTGTTTCTGGAGTTGGTGATCAATCGGATGAACACGGGCAAGGTGGTGGCGGTGGAGCAGCGCGCCGGACGACTGTTCATGCCGCTGCAGACGCTGCAGGAGGCCGGGATCAAGCTGCCGCAGGGGCTGGGCAGCGAGGTGGATCTGGAGAGCCTGCCGCAGCTGCACAGCGATTACGACAGCCAGGGCCAGCGCTTGCTGCTGGATGTGCCGCCGGACTGGCTGCCGGAGCAGTTCATCGGCAGTCGCCAGGCCTATCCGCGCACCCCGGCGCTGAGCAGTTTCGGCGCGCTGCTCAACTATGACCTGTACCTCAATGACACCGACGACGGCGGCACGTACCTGGCGGCCTGGAACGAAGTGCGGCTGTTCGACACCTGGGGCACCTTGTCCAATACCGGGCAGTACCGGCGGACCCTGTCCGGGGTTGAGAGCGCTTCGCTGAACAATGGCTATCGGCGCTACGACACCACTTGGCGTTTTTCCGATGAGGAGCGCCTGCTGACCTACGAGGCGGGTGATGTGGTGAGCAGTGCCTTGCCCTGGAGCAGTTCGGTGCGCCTGGGCGGGGTCCAGCTGTCGCGGGACTTTGCCGTGCGTCCGGACCTGGTGACCTATCCCTTGCCGCAGTTTGCCGGGGAAGCGGCGGTGCCGTCCTCGCTGGACCTGTTCATCAACGGCTACAAGGCCAGCAGCAGCGAGTTGCAACCCGGTCCCTATACCCTGACCAACATTCCCTTCATCAACGGCGCGGGAGAGGCGGTGGTGGTGACCACCGATGCCCTGGGACGGCAGGTGTCGACCACGGTGCCGTTCTACGTCACCAGCACCTTGCTGCACCAGGGCCTGACGGATTTCTCGCTGGCCGCAGGCAACCTGCGTCGCGACTACAGCTTGCGTGATTTCGGCTATGGCCCGGGCGTCGCTTCCGGCAGCCTGCGCCATGGCCTGAGCGACAGCCTGACCCTTGAGGCCCATGCCGAAGCCGCGGACTCCCTGACGCTGGGCGGATTGGGCGGCAACCTGCGCCTGGGGCAGTTCGGCGTGCTCAATACCGCGCTCAGCCAGAGCCGCTTCGACGGCAGTAGCGGCCAGCAGTTCAGCTTCGGCTACCAGTACAACAACCAGCGTTTCAGCCTGGCCTACCAGCGCATGCAGCGTCGCGACCAGTACGCCGACCTGAGTCTGCTCGACAGCCCCTACACCCGCCTCAGCCAGCGCAGCGAGCAACTGACCCTGAGCCTCAATCTGGAGCGTTACGGCAGCCTGGGGGCCGGTTATTTCGATGTGCTGGCCGCCGATTCGAGCCGCACCCGCTTGCTCAATCTGACCTGGAGCAAACCGCTGTGGCACAACAGCAGTTTCTACCTGTCGGCCAACCGGGAAATCGGCGACAGCCAGTGGGCCATGCAGGCACAACTGGTGATTCCCTTCGATCTGCACGGCAGCCTGAGCCTGAGCAACGAGCGCAGCAAGACCGGGGAAAACCGCCAGCGGGTCAATTTCAGTCGCTCGGTGCCGCTTGACGGCGGTGTTGGTTACAACCTGGGGTATGCCACCGGCGACGGCGCCGACTATCGGCAGGCGGATGCCACCTGGCGCCTGCAGTCGGTGCGCCTGCAAGCCGGGGTCTATGGCACCCGCGAAGCCGAGACTCGCTGGGCCGATGCCAGTGGTTCGCTGGTGTGGATGGACCGTCAGGTGTTCGCCGCCAACCAGATCGACGACGCCTTCGTGGTGGTCAGTACCGGCGGCTACCCGGACATACCGGTGCGCTATGAAAACCAGTTGGTGGGCCGGACCGACGCCAGCGGCCACCTGCTGGTGCCCTGGAGCAGCGCCTACTACCGGGGCAAGTACGAGATCGATCCGCTGAACCTGCCGGCCAACGTGCAGAGTCCGAATGTCGAGCAGCGGGTGGCGGTACGCCGGGGCAGCGGCTATCTGCTGGAATTTCCCCTGGCCCGGGTGATCGCCGCCAGCGTGGTACTGGTGGATGCCCAGCAACGGGAGTTGCCTCTGGGGAGCAGCGTGACGCACCAGCCGAGCGGGGCCCGGGCGGTGGTCGGCTGGGATGGGCTGGTGTATCTGGAGAACCTTGCGCAACACAACAGCCTGGAAGTCGGCCTGGCCGATGGCCAGCGCTGTCATGCGCAGTTCGACATGGATCTGCAACAGCAGCAGGTGCCGCTGATCGGCCCGCTGGTCTGTCAGTAACGGCAGGATCAAGGCGCAAGGGAGGGCGAGGCGTGGGCAGATTCAAGGGCTGGCGACAGGCAATGGCGGGACTCTTGGCCAGCATGCTGGCGCTGTCGGCCCAGGCGCTGTGCACCACGGTCAGTACCGCGCCGGCGGGGTTCGGCACGCTCAGCTCGATCCTGGTGCGCACCACTTCGCAGCCGGCCTCCACCACCAATGCCGGCCTGAGCTGCACCGGCTCGCTGCTGAGCCTGCTGGCCAGCAGCGACCACTTCTACGCCACCATCACGTCCACCACCAGCGGCCTGGTCGGCCCCACCGGCGATGTCATCGGCTACACCCTGTACGCCAACAACAGCACCAGCTACCCGATCACTCGGGGGGTGCAGTTCGACTTTGCCCGCAACTCGATCATCGATCTGCTGGGGCTGCTGGGCAGCCCGACCGTGGCCAAGACCGTGCCGATCTACATGGGGACCATCACCGGCAGCAACGTGGCGGCCGGGATCTACACCGAGAACCTGAGCATCTTCTGGAGCTGGAACTACTGCGCCGGGATCGGCGCCCTGGGGGCCTGCCTGGGCCGCGACATCGGCAGCGGCACCCAGGCCCTGACGGTCAACATGACGGTGTCCAACGATTGCGTGATCACCGCGCCCAACATCAGCTTCGGCAGTGCGCCGGTGGTCAGCGCCTTTGCCACGGTGACCGGGCAGACCATCAACCTGGCCTGCACCAAGGGCAGTGCCTATACCGTGGGTTTGAGCGATGGCCAGCAGCCGGTGAGCGCGGGTGGTCGGCGGCGGATGATTTCCAGTGGCAACTACCTGGCCTATGACATCTTCAAGAGTGCCGGCAACACTCGCTGGGGCAGTGTCGGCGGTGCCCGGCGCTCCAGTACCGATGCCGAGGTCAACCCGGGCAACGGCCTGGGCACCGGCAGCCAGATCTTCAACTACAACGCCCGGATCTATACCGACCAGAGCACCCCGCCGGCCGGCACCTATGTCGACAACGTGGTGCTGGATGTGGGGTTCTAGAAACCGTCGCGCCACTGATTTCGCCGTCCGTCCGAGGCACTGTTGCTCGGTCTTGCCCGGGCCGGCCGCGCCATGCTGACGAGCTGGTGCAAAGCAGCCGCGGGGCTGAAGGGGAAAGCACGTTCGGACGAACCCGCTATGGGCGCGCCGAGCGGGCATCGGGCGCCGTGGCCGGGTGTTGTCCGGGGTTCAGGCTCCACAGCCAGTAGAGCAGTGCCACGCCGTTGATGGCCGCGCCCAGCAGGCACACTCCGGTCCAGCCGGCCCAGGCATAGGTGGCGGTGGCGGCGATGGAGCCGCCGGCGCTGCCGGCCGAGTAGAACAGCATGTAACCGGCCGCCAGGCGGCTCTGGGCATGGGGCCGCACGCTGTAGATCAGGCTCTGGCTGGTGACGTGTACCGCCTGTAGGCCCAGGTCGAAGGTGATCACCCCCAGGAGCAGGGCCCACAGGGAGGATTGGGTCAAGGCCAGGGGCAACCAGGACAGCAGCATCAGCGCCAGTGCCAGGCCGCTGGTCCATTGCGCCAACCCGCGATCCGCCAGGTGCCCGGCCCGTGCCGCGCCCAGGGCGCCTGCGGCGCCGGCCAGGCCAAACAGGCCGATCTGGGTGTGTGACAGCGACAGCGGTGGGGCGCTCAGGGGCAGCACCAGTGGGGTCCATAGCACCGTGCCGGCAGCGAAGATCAGCATGGCCAGGACCGCCCGGTCGCGCAGGACCTTTTCCTCCTTGAACAACAGCAACAGGGAGCCGAGCAGTTGCCCGTAGCGTTGCACCGTGGGTGGCTGTTCCGCGGTCGGCAGCACTTTCCACAAGGCCAGGGCCACCAGCAGGGTCAGTCCGGCCGAGAGCAGGTACACCGAGCGCCAGCCCGCCAGATCGGCCATGGTCCCGGCCACGGTGCGGGCCAGGAGAATGCCCACCACGATGCCGCTGGTGACCATGCCCACCACCCGTCCGCGCTGAGCGACCGGCGTCAGGTGGGCGGCATAGGCCACCAGCACCTGGGTCACGACCGCCAGCAGGCCGGTGCAGGTCATGCCCAGCAACAGCCAGGCACTGTTGGGGGCCAAGGCCACCGTCGACAGGGCCAGGACCGATAGCAGGGTCTGGCTGACGATCAAGCGCCGGCGATTGAGCAGGTCGCCCAGGGGCACCAGCAACAGCAGGCCCAGGCCGTAACCCACCTGAGTCAGGGTGATGACGATGCCCACCGTGGCCGGCGCCAGGTCGAAGGCCTGGGCCATGGCGTCCAGCAGCGGTTGGGCGTAGTACACGTTGCCCACCGCCAGCCCGCAGGCCACGGCGAACAACAGCACCACCTTGGCTGAAAGTGGCGAAGGGGTTGAGGATTCAGATGACATGGCGGACTCCGTATATGGTTTTGTTATGAAACCAGTTGTACGGTAGTGATCGTGGTTTTATATTGCAACCACTTTTCCGCTGCCCGTTTGGAGAACTCCCAGCATGGTCAAACGTACTAGCCTGCAAGATGCCGAGTGCCCGGTGGCTCGTTCATTGGACGCCATTGGTGACTGGTGGTCGTTACTGATCGTGCGTGATGCCTTTGACGGCATCCGCCGTTTTGGCGAGTTCCAGCGCAATCTGGGCATGGCCAAGAACATTCTCGCCACGCGCCTGCGGACCTTGGTGGAACATGGGGTGCTGGCGGTTGTGCCGGCCTCCGATGGCAGTGCCTATCAGGAGTACGTGCTGACGGAGAAGGGCAGGGGGCTGTTTCCTCTGATCATCGGTTTGCGCCAATGGGGCGAGGCGTTTTTCTACAAGGAAGGCGAGGCGCATTCGCGAATGGTCGACCGGGAAACCGGGCAACCGCTGCCGGCTCTGGAACTGCGTACGGCGGATGGGCGCTTGCTGGGGCCCGACGATTGCCTGCGGGTGCCGGCGTCGTGAGCGCATGACGACTGCGGGAGCGCTTCCCGCAGTCGTCGGGATGGCCTAGCGCAGGCTGTCTACCAGATCGGCGAGGGTACTCAATACATCCTTGCCCAGTTGCATGGAGCGCTTGCCCGACCAGCCGGTTACCGGGTTGGGGGCATCGTCGTGATCCTTGAAGGGCATCTCCAGGGTCAATGACAGGCAGTCGTATTTTTCCCCGACGGCGTTGCAGGCCAGGGTCATGTTGGCCGCTCCGGGATTGTCCCGGGCGTAACCGTGGGTGGTCTGGAAATCCCGGGTCTGGTGCTTCAGGTGGCTGCGGAACTGCTCTTCGAGTGCCGCCAGGCGTGGTGTGTAGCCCGGGTTGCCTTCGCAGCCGGCGGTGAACACGTAGGGAATCTCTTCATCGCCGTGCACATCGAGGAACAGGTCGACGCCGTACTTTTCCATCTGCTGCTGGACGAACAGCACTTCGGGGCTGAGCTCCTGACTGGCGTTCTGCCAGGCGCGATTCAGGTCCTGGCCCTTGGCGTTGGTCCGCAGGTGGCCATGGAACGCGCCATCCGGGTTCATGTTCGGCACCAGGTACAGGTCGGCCTTGGCCAGCAGTGCATTAAGTTGCGGGTCGTCCCGATGCTGCAGGCGCTCGATCGCCCCCTCCATGAACCACTCGGCCATATGCTCGCCGGGGTGCTGCTGGGCGATGATCCACAGCTTGCGCCGGCCTTGCTCGCCGCTGCCCTTGCGCAGCAGCTGGATATCCCGGCCCTCGACGCTTTTGCCCACCGCCAGCAATTGGGCCCCTGCCTTGCTCAAGGCCTGGTCGATCAGCCAGTCGTGGCGCCCGCGGCTGTAGGGTTCGAAATAGGCGAACCAGGCGTGGGTCTGGGTGGCTTCCAGATTGAAGCGCAGCGCGTCGCCTTCGAAGATCGTCGGTACGCGAAACCAGTTCACATGGTCATAGGAGGCGACAGCCTGGTAGCCGGTCCAGGCCTTGTTGTAGGAGGACTGGCTGGCATTGGTCAGGCGGAACCAGTGTTCCTGGCCGACATGCAGGCCGCTGACCTTGAAGTGAAACCACTGGAAATGCGGGCTCTGGGTATCCGGGCGGATGGCCAGCAGGGCCTGCAGTGGATTGCTGATGTCCAGCACCTTGATGTTGCCACTGTCGAAATCGGCAGTGATTTGAAACGAAGCGTGATTGCCCACGGTCATGTTCGGCTCCTGTACAGGATTGTTATGACCGTCACTCTACACACTGGAGAGGGTAATAGAAGGGGGGCGTCGTCCTTGACGCCGAAGCAGCTTAGTGGCTATGCGATTGATTCTCAAGCGCTACTTTTTTCTTTACCCGGAGCATGGCGCCAGGTGCTGACTTGCAAAAGGACATTCTTTTGCTATCATCGCGGCCATTATTTTTAGCAGCACCCACGTCTTCATTAGCCTGAAGCCAAGCCAGAAAAACTGGCAAAAAAAAGACCCGGCAAAAAGCCGGGTCAAAAACCGTGATTAGCCTGATGAGGAGATAATCCAAAGGTCCGACCTAAGGTCCTTTGGATTATCGACCGATCTCGCGATCAGTTGCCTGCAATAATAATCATTATCATTTGCAAGTCAAATGATTTTCTTCGTGTCCCGGTAAATAATCCTCCCCTTTTGCCTTGCCCTCTTGTCCACCCTCCTGTGGGGAAGGGCGCATGCCTCCTAGCTTGACCCACAACGCTGGCACTCCAGGCACTTGTCCACCAGGGCCTTGGCCAGGTCGATCATGTGCACCACCGAAAACGCCAGGTCACGGTTGGCGCCTTGCAGATGGTTGGCTGCGTCATACGCGGTGGCCGCTGCGCAGCGCAATAGATCGGATGCATGGATCATGGCTTCCTCACTGCTCAGGCTGCGCCTGATCTCGAAAAACTTTTCCTCCTTGCTTGGTCCGGTAATGGCGGGTTTCAAGTAGTAGTCCATCGCTCGTCGTGCCGCATCGCTATCCTTGAGCGCGTTCAATGTGGCCTCTGTATCGAATTCCTGCACATCCTTGCTGCTTGTGTTCATGAAGTGTTCTGCCCTGATTGAGATTAGGAGAGAGGGGTAGGAACGATGTTAATACGTATTGTAATTGTGACGAGATTTCAAATACTACAACTTGTGTGTTGAGGCGGGAAATACACAACGTATTGTTCGGCCCATGGACAAATGGATCGAGTTGGTTAAAGCCAACATGAAAGGCCGCAAGGTCACACAGGAAAAACTCGCCGAGCGTCTGGGCATGTCTCAAGGTGGTATCGGTCATTGGCTGAGCAAGCGTCGCCAGCCGAAAATCGAAGACATGAATCGGGTGCTTGAAGAGATCGGCATGGGCTTTCTTGAAGTTGCCCTGGTGGTCCGCGAGAAACCCATGCTCGGCGATGATGGCGAACCCTTGGTGGACGAGCCGTCCTTGCAGCACAAGTACAACCCGTATTTCCGTTATCCGGTCAGTGACTGGCGGGTGGTCGGAGAAGTCCGGGAAAGTGGCCAGTCGGCCTATGTCCCCGAGCGTTATGAGCTTTCCGATTATCAGGCGCAGGGGGCAGCCTTCTGGCTGGTGGTGGTCGGTGACGCGATGATCGCGCCAAGCGGTCTGAGCATCAGCCAGGGCATGCTGATCCTGGTGGATCCGGCCGTTGCTGCCGAGCCTGGGAAGTTGCTGGTCGTGCAGTGTCCGGGGAATGACGAGGCGATCTTCCGCAAGTTGGTACAAGAGGGCGGTCAGCGTTATCTGGTACCACTCAATCCCACTTATCCGAAGATGCTCTACAGCGATGAGTGCCGGGTTATTGGTGTAGTCGTACAAGCAACTGCGAAGTTTTAACTTCGTTAAAGAGCCCCTTCCTACAAGTAGGAAGGGGCTTTCTTATTGATTTGAGTTACTCCAACTCCACCAAGGCACTGCCTTCGCTGACCATTTCACCTTCCTGACAGTACAGGGCCTTGATGATCCCGGCCTGGGGCGCGCGGATGCTGTGCTCCATCTTCATGGCTTCCAGTACCACCAGTTGCGCACCGGCCTCGACGCTTTGTCCGACAGCGACCAGCACCCGCACGATGCTACCGTTCATCGGTGCTGTGAGCCCGCCATGCTGACTGTGACTGGCATCGGCCGCGGCGATCGGATCGTAGGCGCTGATGGCGTGCATGTCGCCGTGCCAGTGTAGGTACAGGGTGTCGCCACGGCGAATGGCGCGATGTTCACGACGCAGTCCCTGTTGCTCGACCCACAGGCGCTCGTTTTGCAACTGATAGGCGGGGGAATGAGCCCCAAGGCTGATGGCCCGGTCCTGGCCGGCGCAGCTCAGGTGCAGGCTGGTCTGGGCCGGCAGGCCACTGCGCCAGCCGTCGAGCGTCGACCAGGGCGATTGGGGATCGTCAGCGCGCGTGCGCTGCGGCTGACTTTGCGCAAAGGCCTGGGCCGCCGCCTGCCAGAAGTCCGTGGTCAATTCGCCTGGCGCTGGCAGGAGTTGCTCCTGATAGCGTGGGATAAATCCGGTATCCAGTTGTGCTTGGGCAAATGCCGGATGGGCAATGATGCGCCGCAGGAACGCCAGGTTGGTTTTCAGGCCGCCGATGGCGAACTCGTCGAGCATGCTCAACAGACGCAGGCGGGCCTGCTCGCGGTTCTCGCCCCAGGCGATCAGTTTGCCCAGCATCGGATCGTAGAAGGGCGACACGCTGTCACCTTCCTCGACTCCACTGTCCACCCGGCGTCCCGGTCCCGCGGCGGACTCCCGATACAGGTCGAGGCGGCCGGTGGCCGGCAGAAAATCGTTGCCCGGATCTTCGGCGTAAAGGCGTACTTCAATGGCGTGCCCCAGCAGCGGCACCTGTTCCTGGCTGAGGGGCAGGGCTTCGCCCCGGGCCACGCGGATTTGCCAGGCCACCAGGTCCAGCCCGGTAATGGCCTCGGTGACCGGGTGCTCCACCTGCAGGCGGGTATTCATTTCCATGAAGAAGAATTCGCCGCGGGCGTCCAGGAGAAACTCCACGGTGCCGGCGCCGACATAGCCGATTGCCTGAGCGGCACGCACGGCCGCTTCGCCCATGGCCTTGCGCAGCTCAGGGCCAAGGCCCGGAGCGGGGGCTTCCTCGACCACTTTCTGGTGGCGACGCTGGATCGAACAGTCGCGTTCGTTGAGGTACAGGCAGTTGCCGTGTTGGTCGGCAAATACCTGGATCTCCACGTGTCGTGGCTTGAGCAGGTACTTTTCCACCAGCATCCGCGAGTCGCCGAAGGACGACTGGGCTTCGCGCTGCGCCGAGGCCAGGGCTTCAGCCAGCTGGCTGACGTCCTCGACCACCTTCATGCCCTTGCCGCCGCCGCCTGCGGTGGCCTTGAGCAGCACCGGGTAGCCGATGCGCTCGGCGGCGCTGCGGAAGGTTTCCAGGTCCTGGGCTTCGCCGTGATAACCCGGCACCAACGGCACCCCGGCGGTTTCCATCAGTGCCTTGGCCGCCGATTTGCTGCCCATGGCGTCGATGGCCGAGGCGGGCGGCCCGAGAAAGATCAGGCCCGCCGCTTCAATGGCTCGGGCAAAACCGGCGTTCTCCGAGAGAAAGCCGTAGCCGGGGTGAATGGCCTGGGCGCCGCTGGCTTTGGCGGCGGCGATGAGCTTATCGATCTGCAGGTAGCTGTCGGCGGCCTTGCTGCCGCCCAGATCGACACGGATATCCGCCTCGCGGCTGTGCCGGGCGTCACGGTCGGTGGCGCTGTGCACGGCCACGGTGGTCAGGCCCAGGGCCTTGGCGGTGCGCATCACGCGGCAGGCGATCTCGCCGCGGTTGGCCACCAGCAGGGTGTCTAGAACAGGGGCGCTCATGAGCGGGGCTCCTTGGTGGTGGTCGCGGGCTGCCAGCTGGGCGGGCGTTTTTCCAGGAACGCCCGCAGGCCTTCCTGGCCTTCGGCGCTGACCCGGATGCGCGCAATGGCGTTCTCACAGTAGCGACGCAGGGCCGTGGTCAGGGCGCCGTTGCCGACTTCCCGCAACAGGTCCTTGCTGGCGCGCATGGCCTGGGGACTGTTGAGCAGCAGATTGTCGATCCAATACTCGACCTGCTGCTCCAGCTCGGCAGCCGGGTAGCTTTCCGCCAGCAAGCCGATGTCCCGCGCGCGCTGGCCGCCGAAACGCTCGGCGGTGAGGGCATAGCGCCGGGCGGCGCGTTCCCCGATGGCCTGGACCACGAATGGGCTGATGACCGCCGGTGCCAGGCCGATGCGCACTTCCGACAGGCAGAACTGGGCATCGTCGGTGCCGATCGCCATGTCGCAGCAACTGATCAGGCCCAGGGCTCCGCCGAAGGCTGCGCCTTGCACCACCGCCAGGGTGGGGATTTTCAGCTTGGCCAGGTTGTACATCAGCTCCGCCAGTTCCCGGGCGTCGTCGAGGTTGGTCTGGTAGTCGAGTTCGGCCGACTGCTGCATCCAGGCCAGGTCGGCGCCGGCGCTGAAGTGCCGGCCGCGTCCGCGCAGCAACAGGAAACGCAGGCTCGGGTCGGCCTGGACCTGATCCAGGGCGAGGATCAGCTCGCGGATCATCTCGGCGTTGAAGGCGTTGTTCTTGGTTTCGCGGCTGAGCCACAGGGTGGCGAAGCCACGGGGGTCGCGCAGCAGTTCCAGGGTATTGAAGTCGCTCATGTTCTTCTCGCGCAGGATTACATGCGGAACACGCCGAAGCGGCTCTGTTCGATGGGGGCGTTGAGGGCCGCGGACAGGGCCAGGGCCAGTACGTCACGGGTTTGCGCCGGGTCTATGACGCCGTCGTCCCACAGTCGTGCACTGGAGTAGTAGGGGTGCCCCTGGTGCTCGTACTGATCGAGGATCGGCTGCTTGATCTCGGCTTCCTGGGCGGCGTCGAACGGCTGTCCACTGCGTTCGGCCTGCTCGCGCTTGACCTGAACCAGCACCCCGGCCGCCTGTTCGGCGCCCATCACGCCAATTCGCGCATTGGGCCACATCCACAAAAAGCGCGGGTCATAGGCGCGGCCGCACATGCCGTAGTTACCGGCGCCGAAGCTGCCGCCGATGATCACGGTGAGTTTCGGCACCTTGGCGCAGGCCACCGCGGTCACCAGCTTGGCGCCGTGCTTGGCGATACCGCCAGCTTCGTATTTCTGCCCCACCATGAAGCCGGTGATGTTCTGCAGGAACAGCAGGGGAATGCCGCGCTGGCAGGCCAGTTCGATGAAGTGCGCGCCTTTTTGCGCGGCTTCGGCGAACAGGATGCCGTTGTTGGCGAGAATGGCCACCGGATAACCATGCAGATGGGCAAAACCGCAGACCAGGGTGGTGCCGAACAGGGCCTTGAATTCATCGAACAGCGAGCCGTCCACCAGCCGGGCAATGACTTCGCGGACATCGAATGGCTGCTTGGCATCGGCCGGCACCACACCATAGAGCTCATCGCCCGCATACAGCGGAGCGATCGGGGTGCGTTGCTGCAATTGCCCCTGCTTGTGCCAGTTGAGGTTGGCCACGCTGCGCCGTGCCAGGGCCAGGGCGTGTTCGTCGCTGTCGGCGTAGTGGTCGGCGACTCCGGAAACCTTGCAGTGCACGTCGGCACCGCCCAGGTCTTCGGCACTCACCACTTCACCGGTGGCGGCTTTCACCAGGGGCGGGCCGGCAAGGAAGATGGTCGCCTGTTCACGAACCATGATGGCTTCGTCTGCCATGGCCGGTACGTAGGCGCCACCGGCGGTGCAGGACCCCATGACCACGGCGATCTGCGGGATGCCCTGGGCGCTCATGTTGGCCTGGTTGAAAAAGATGCGGCCGAAGTGCTCGCGATCCGGGAATACTTCGTCCTGGCGTGGCAGGTTGGCGCCGCCGGAGTCCACCAGGTAGATGCAGGGCAGGCGGTTTTGCTGGGCGATGGTCTGGGCCCGCAGGTGCTTTTTCACCGTCAGTGGGTAGTAGGAACCGCCTTTCACCGTGGCGTCGTTGGCCACGATCATGCACTCGATGCCTTCCACCCGGCCGATGCCGGCAATCAGCCCGGCGGCCGGCACGTCTTCGCCATAGACCTCGTAGGCGGCCAGGGGGCTGAGTTCAAGGAAGGGCGAGCCAGGATCGAGCAGGCGGTTGATACGTTCGCGCGGCAGCAGTTTGCCCCGGGAAGTGTGGCGCTCCTGGGCCTTGGCGCCACCGCCTTGCTGGACCTGGGCGAGCAGGGTGTGCAGGGCGTCGACCTGGGCCAGCATGCTGGCCGCGTTCTGCGCGAACTCGGGGGATTTCGGGTTGAGCTGAGACTTCAGAATCATCGGAGGGCCTACGGCAGCTTCAAGCGACACGCTTCAAGCTGCAAAAGTAAGTCGGTATTACGGCAGCTTTGGCTTGCCGCTTGTCGCTCGCAACGTGCGGCTGCTCTTACTTGGTTTCGTTGAACAGTTCGCGACCGATCAGCATGCGCCGGATCTCGCTGGTGCCGGCACCGATCTCGTAGAGCTTGGCGTCGCGCAGCAGGCGGCCGGCGGGGAATTCATTGATGTAGCCGTTGCCGCCGAGGATCTGGATCGCATCCAGGGCCATCTGCGTTGCGCGTTCGGCGCTGTAGAGAATCACCCCGGCGGCGTCCTTGCGGGTGGTTTCGCCGCGTTCGCAGGCCTGGGCCACCGCGTACAGGTAGGCGCGGCTGGCGTTGAGCTGGGTGTACATGTCGGCGATCTTGCCCTGGATCAGCTGGAATTCGCCGATGCTCTGGCCGAACTGCTTGCGGTCGTGAATGTAGGGCACCACCAGGTCCATGCAGGCCTGCATGATCCCGGTCGGGCCGCCGGAGAGCACCACGCGCTCGTAGTCCAGGCCGCTCATCAGCACTTTGACGCCACCGTTGAGCACGCCGAGGATATTTTCCTCCGGTACTTCCACGTCATCGAAGAACAGCTCGCAGGTGTTGGAGCCGCGCATGCCCAGCTTGTCGAACTTGTTGCTGCGGCTGAAGCCTTTCCAGTCGCGCTCGACGATGAAGGCGGTGATGCCGTGGGGACCTTTCTCCAGGTCGGTCTTGGCGTAGATCACATAGGTGTTGGCGTCGGGGCCGTTGGTGATCCAGGTCTTGCTGCCGTTGAGGACGAAACGGTCGCCGCGCTTGTCGGCCCGCAGCTTCATCGACACCACGTCGGAGCCGGCGTTGGGTTCGCTCATGGCCAGGGCGCCGATGTGTTCGCCGCTGATCAGCTTGGGCAGGTACTTGCTCTTCTGCTCGTGGTTGCCGTTGCGGTTGATCTGGTTCACGCAGAGGTTGGAGTGGGCACCGTAGGACAGCGCCACCGAGGCCGAGCCGCGGCTGATTTCTTCCATGGCCACCACATGCGCCAGGTAGCCCAGGCCGGCGCCGCCGTACTCTTCCGCCACGGTGATGCCCAAGAGGCCCATGTCACCGAACTTGCGCCACATGTCGGCGGGAAACAGGTTGTCGACATCGATCTGGGCGGCCCGCGGTGCCAGTTCGGCCTTGACGAAGGCCTGGACCTGCTGGCGCAGCATGTCGATGGTTTCACCGAGGGCGAAGTTCAGGGTCGGATAACTCATGGCGTGGGCACCTTCACACTTGTTTTTATTGAGAGGAGGACGTGGAGAGCGGCGCTGTCGGGCTCTCACCTTTACGTTAACGTAAACCTGCGACCGAAGGCTGTCAATCGCCCTTTACGTAAACGTCAACTTGCGCCAGAGTAGCAGGGCTTTCGATTGGAGCCAGGCTTTTTTGCACCTTTCGCCTGGCTCCTGAACACCCACTAATAAAGACAATAGGGGTCGTCATGGAACACTCGGGTTTCCAGCCGGATCGCAGCTACACCCGTGGTACGCAAGACAAGCCGTTGCTCGCGCTGACCATCGGCCAGGCTTTCGACAACACTGTCGCCGCCTATCCTCAGGGCGAGGCTCTGGTGGTGCGTCATCAGCAGTTGCGTTACACCTGGCAGCAGTTGCGCGAGGCCGTGGACCTGCATGCCCGGGCGCTGCTGGCCTTGGGGCTGGACACGGGGGATCGCCTGGGAATCTGGGCACCCAACTGCGCTCAATGGTGCATCGCGCAACTGGCCAGCGCCAAGATCGGCGCGATCCTGGTGAACATCAACCCGGCCTATCGCAGTTCTGAGTTGGAATATGTGCTCAAGCAGTCCGGCTGCCAGTGGCTGATCTGTGCCGGGGCGTTCAAGACTTCCGATTACCACGGCATGCTCCAGGGCCTGATCCCCGAACTGGCGGAGCAATCCATCGGCCAATTGCACTGTGAGCGCCTGCCCGAGTTGCGTGGGGTGATCAGCCTGCACGCGCAGCCGCCCTCCGGCTTTCTGCCCTGGTCGCAGTTGACCGACCTGGCCGCCGGGACCACTGCCGAGCAACTGCAGGCGCGCCAGGACAGCCTGGATTTCGACCAGCCGGTGAATATCCAGTACACCTCGGGCACCACGGGCTTTCCCAAGGGCGCGACCCTGAGTCACTACAACATCCTCAACAACGGTTACATGGTGGGGGAGAGCCTGGGCCTGACAGCGGCGGATCGCCTGGTCATCCCGGTGCCGCTGTACCACTGCTTTGGCATGGTCATGGGCAACCTGGGCTGTATCACCCACGGCACCACCATGATCTACCCCAACGACGCCTTCGACCCATTGCTGACCCTGAACGCGGTGGCCGAGGAGCGGGCGACCGGTTTGTACGGGGTGCCTACCATGTTCATCGCCCTGCTCGATCAGCCCCGGCGTGGCGAGTTCGACCTGTCGAGCCTGCGCACCGGGATCATGGCCGGCGCCACTTGCCCGATCGAGGTAATGCGCCGGGTCATCAGCGAGATGCACATGAGCGAAGTGCAGATTGCCTATGGCATGACCGAAACCAGTCCCGTGTCGTTGCAGACCGGTCCTGCCGATGATCTGGAGTTGCGGGTCACCACGGTGGGGCGTACCCAGCCCCATCTGGAGAGCAAGATCATCGACGAGGCCGGCAATGTGGTGCCGCGGGGCACTATCGGCGAGCTCTGTACCCGTGGTTACAGCGTGATGCTCGGCTACTGGAACAATCCTCAGGGCACCAGTGAGTCCATCGATCAGGCCGGCTGGATGCACACCGGCGACCTGGCGACCATGAACGAGCAGGGCTATGTGTGCATCGCCGGGCGCAACAAGGACATGATCATTCGCGGTGGCGAGAACATTTACCCGCGGGAGCTGGAAGAGTTCTTCTTCACTCATCCTGCCGTGGCCGATGTGCAGGTGATCGGTATTCCCTGCGCCAGGTACGGTGAGGAGATCGTCGCCTGGATCAAATTCCACCCCGGGCATTGCGCCAATGAAGTGGAGCTGCAGGCCTGGTGCAAGGAGCGCATCGCCCATTTCAAGACGCCGCGCTACTTCAAGTTCGTCGAGGAGTTTCCGATGACGGTGACCGGCAAGATCCAGAAATTCCGCATGCGGGAAATCAGCATCGAGGAACTGCGCGAGCAGGTGGCCAAGGTCTGAGCCTTGCTGGGGCGTGCATCTGTACGGGTGCACGCTTCAGGGGCGAGGAAGGACAGGTCAAGTCGAATCGCGCAAAGCACAAAGGGGAGCCGAAGCTCCCCTTTAATTTGTCGTTGCGTGCTCTTTTTTTATTATTGAGGGGCGGTCTGTTGTTGTTTTTGGCAACCGTGGCCCTTTGCTGCTGTTTTGTGCGATCCCCATCCGGGATCAAGAGCAAACGTATTTTTTTGAGCGCTGATCTAATGTGTCGCCAGGGCGATCCAACCAGTTCGGGAGCTACCTCAGGGTAGTTTTATTGTTCTCTGACCGGTTGCGGGTGGCTCTTGCAAGCCCTCCTGCACACTACATCCTCTCCAAAAAAATCTGTTAGCTGCGTCTCTGTCGTGTTGTTTTTGTTATGTCAGAGTCGTTACGTCTTATTTTTATTAGGTTTGCTGCTTTTTATTCTTGTTATGCCATAGAGATAGCAGAAGCCGTGCCAACTTTTTAAAGTCCTTTTAAATCAATGGCTTGATGATTTTGTAGGACAACCTGTACCACAAGAAAATCGACAAACTGTTTCCGTGTTACTCGTTCCAGCCACGGCTCAGAGCGACCGGTAACACCCTGCCGCACACTGACTCAGCCGGCGTTACGCGCCTTGGCCACCCGGGAGCCGCTCGGACGCTCCAGTACCGCGCAGATCTGCCGACCGGCATCGATCAGGCGGTCCATGTCGATACCGGTGTGAATGCCCAGGCCATTGAGCAGGTAGAGGACGTCTTCGGTGGCGACGTTACCGCTGGCGCCCTTGGCATAGGGGCAGCCGCCGAGACCGGCGATCGAGCTGTCGAACACCGCGATGCCCTCCAGCAGGCTGGCGTAGACGTTGGCCAGGGCCTGGCCATAGGTGTCATGAAAGTGACCGGCGAGCTTGTCCCGTGGCACCTGGGCGCCTACCACGTCGAACATGCGGCGGGTGGCGCCGGCGGTGCCGGTGCCGATGGTGTCGCCCAGGGACACCTCGTAGCAGCCCATGGCGTACAGTTCGCGGGCAACCAGCGCGACTTGTTCCGCAGCCACTTCGCCTTCATAGGGACAGCCCAGTACGCAGGACACGTAGCCGCGCACGCTGATCCCGTGCTGTTTGGCGGCGTCCATGATCGGCACGAAGCGCTCCAGGCTTTCGCTGATGGAGCAATTGATGTTGCGCTGGGAGAACGACTCCGACGCGGCGGCGAACACCGCGACTTCCTTGACCCCGGCCGCCAGAGCGTCCTCGAAGCCCCGCAGGTTCGGCGCCAGCGCGCCGTAGACCACCCCCGGCTTGCGCTGGATGCGGGCAAAAACCTCGGCCGAGCCGGCCATCTGCGGCACCCACTTGGGCGAGACGAAACTGCCGACTTCTATATAGCCCAGGCCCGCTGCGGTCAGGGCATCGACCAATTGCACCTTGTCGTCGACGCTGATGGGCCGGGCTTCGTTCTGCAGGCCATCGCGGGGACCGACTTCGATCAGGCGTACATGGCTGGGGAGTGACATACAGGTTCACCTTCTATGGAGGAGGGCGGGTGCCGGCACGAGCCGCGCAGGTGTCCCGGGGATTATTGGACGGGGTTGTTCTGGTTCTGGAGGGTCTGTTGCAGTGCCTGGGTGCAGCGCTCTTCGGCGGTGTCCAGTTCCAGCTTCATCTGTTCGATGTCGAGCAACTGCTGTTCAAGCTGCTCACGGCGCTCGCTGATCTTGGCCAGCATGCTGTGCAACTGTTTGAGGTTGCCGCTGCTGGGGTCATAGAGTTCGATCAGTTCACGGCACTCGGCCAGGGAAAAGCCGATGCGCTTGCCCCGCAGGATCAGCTTCAGGCTGACCTTGTCCCGGGGCGAGTAGATGCGTTCCTGGCCGCGGCGCTCGGGGGCCAACAGGCCCTGCTCTTCATAGAAGCGGATGGCCCGGGTGGTGATGTCGAGCTCGCGGGCGAGGTCGGAGATGCTGTAGGTCTGGCTGCTCATGGAGGCGCTCAAGGTGGGACTTGGCGCTAAGCTAAAGGCAGGTTTACGTATACGTCAAGCAATCCGCGTCTATCCCGTGCGCCGGCAAGCCGGCTGCTGCCGTGAGGGCTTGCCGGCGAAGGGGTCAGGCGGTCTGCTGGTCGAGCTTCTTCTCGTAGGCGGTCACCTGCTGGCACAACTCGATCATCTGCTCGCGCATCCAGCGGTTGGCCGGGTCCTGGTCGGTGCTTTCGTGCCAATACAAGTGGGTTTCCACGGGCGGTACGTCATGGACCGGCAGATTGAATGCCTGCAGGTCATGGCGCCGGGCAAAGCGCTCCGGCACGGTCATCACCATATCGGTCTGTTGCAGCACTTGGGAGGCCATCAGGTAGTGCTGGGAGCGCAGGGCGATCTTGCGCTGGATGCCCATCTTGCCCAGGGCCAGGTCGACATGGCCCAGGCCGCTGCGACGGCTGGAGATATGGATGTGGGTCAGGGACAGGTAATCGTCCAGGGTGAATTTTTCCTTGCCGGCCAGGGGGTGGCCCTTGCGCATGGCGCACACATAACGGTCTTCCATGAGCTTGACATGGCGCACTTGCGGGTCGGTGTTGAGCGGGGCGTCCACGGCAAAGTCCAGGCGCCCGGCCGCCAGTTCCTTGGTGGTTTCCCGGCGCTTGGACAGAAAGCTTTCGATGATCACCGCCGGTGCCAGGCGGCGCAGGCGCTGGAACAGCGGCGGCAGGATCACCGCCTCGGTCAGGTCGGTCATGCTGATGCGATAGGTCTTGACCGCTTGCAGAGGGTTGAAGATCCGACTTTCCTGGACTGAAACCCGCAGCAGCGACAAGGCATTGCGCACCGGACCGATGATGTTCTGTGCCATGGGGGTGGGCACCATGCCCTGGGCGGTCCTGACGAACAGCGGATCGTTGAAGGTCTCGCGCAGACGCGCCAGGGCGTTGGACACCGCCGGCTGGGTGATGCCGACGATCTGCCCGGCGCGGGTCAGGTTGGCTTCGGTGTAGATCGCGTCGAAAACGATGAAGAGGTTGAGGTCGACCTTGCTCAGATTCATGGCGCTGCACTCTTATTGTTAGGGCCTGTGAGGGAGGCTCGGAAGCCTTTCGGATCAGCCGATCATATATCGGTGATGAATGTTAATACACGCCGAGAATAGGCTAGGTAAATTTTCGTAGCTGATCTAGCATCGATTTCAGTCCCCCAACACCCGTTCTTCAAAAAGGTAGAACTGCCCATGGAATTCGCCTATTCCCCCAAGGTTCAGGAGCTGCGTGAGCGCGTCACCGCGTTCATGGATGCCTATGTTTATCCGGCTGAAGCGGTCTTCGAGCGTCAGGTTGCCGAAGGCGATCGCTGGCAGCCGACCGCCATCATGGAAGAGCTCAAACTCAAGGCCAAGGCTGAAGGTCTGTGGAATTTGTTTCTGCCTGAGTCGGAACTGGGTGCCGGTCTGACCAACCTTGAGTACGCGCCACTGGCGGAGATCATGGGCCGTTCGCTGCTGGGCCCCGAGCCGTTCAACTGCTCGGCGCCGGATACCGGCAACATGGAAGTGCTGGTGCGCTATGCCAATGAAGAGCAGAAGCAGCGCTGGCTGGAGCCGCTGCTGCGCGGCGAGATCCGCTCCGCGTTCGCCATGACCGAGCCGGACGTGGCTTCGTCCGACGCCACCAACATGGCCGCCCGCGCGGTGCGCGACGGCGACCAGTGGCTGATCAACGGCAAGAAGTGGTGGACCTCCGGCGCCTGTGATCCGCGTTGCAAGATCCTGATCTTCATGGGCCTGAGCAACCCCGATGCGCCACGCCACCAGCAGCACTCGATGATCCTGGTGCCGGTGGATACCCCCGGGGTGAAGATCGTCCGTCCGCTGCCGGTGTTCGGCTACGACGATGCGCCTCACGGCCACGCCGAGGTGCTGTTCGACAACGTTCGGGTGCCCTACGAGAACGTGCTGCTGGGCGAGGGTCGCGGTTTCGAGATTGCCCAGGGGCGTCTTGGCCCGGGGCGCATTCATCACTGCATGCGCTCGATCGGCATGGCCGAGCGTGCGCTGGAGCTGATGTGCAAGCGTGCGGTGAATCGCACCGCGTTCGGCAAGCCCCTGGCTCGCCTGGGGGGCAACATCGACAAGATCGCCGACTCGCGAATGGAGATCGACATGGCTCGGCTGTTGACCCTGAAGGCTGCGTACATGATGGACACCGTGGGTAACAAGGTGGCCAAGAGCGAGATTGCCCAGATCAAGGTCGTGGCGCCGAACGTGGCCCTGCGAGTCATTGACCGGGCGATCCAGATTCACGGCGGGGCGGGCGTGTCCAATGACTTCCCCCTGGCCTACATGTACGCCATGCAACGCACCTTGCGCCTGGCGGACGGCCCGGATGAAGTGCACCGTGCGGCCATCGGCAAGTACGAAATCGGCAAGTACGTGCCCAGGGAGCTGCTGCGCAGCGGGCATTGATGGGATCGCTGCCGGCCGGTCGGGCAAGCGTCCGGCCGGTCGGCGGCTGTGGGCTCAGTAGACCCAGACTTCCACTCGCCGGTTCTTGATCCGGCCCTCGTCGGCGTTGTTGGCCGCCACCGGCAGCTCGGCGCCAAAACCGCGGATCTCGCGGAACACCACGCCGCTTTTCACCAGTTCTCGACGTACCGCCATGGCTCGCAACCTGGACAGCAGGGCGGCACGTGCCGGGTCGCTCTTGGCATCGCCGAATCCGGCCAGGGTCACTTGGCGGTCCAGCTTGCCGTGCTGGCGCAGGTAGTCCAGGACCCGATTCAGGTCCTGGCGCGCCTTGTTGTCCAGATTGGCGCTGCCCTCCTCGAAGCGAAAGTTCACGTTCAGGCGTTGCGCGTCCCGGCTCAGTTGCTGGTAGGCCTCGGGCATCTGTGGGCTGGGCGTCACCCGTATGGCTTGTACGGTCTGGGCAACAAAACCGTTGGCGGCGACGATGGCTTGGCCCTTGGCGCTCTGGGCAAAATTCACCAAGGCTGTGGCCCAGGGATTCTGGCCGTTGGGGGGCAGGTACAGATACAGACGCCGCGACAGCGGGTAGTCCTCGGTGGCGATCAGGCTGTTGAGGGGCTGCATGGGCTGGGATTCGCCATCGACAATCGCCATCGCCTTGGCCTGGCGCACATAGGGCAGGCCGATGAAACCGATGCCTTGCGGGTCGTGACTGACGGCGTCGGACAACTGCTCGCTGGACTCGAAACGCTTGGCTGCCGGGTTCAACGTCTTGCCACGACGGCTGAGGACCAGCTCTTTGAAGGTGTCGTAGGTGCCGGACTGATCATCCCGGGCATACAGATGGACCGCGCCGCCGGTGCTCCCCAGCTCTTCCCAGGTATTGATCTCGCCGCTGAACAGACGGGCCAGTTGCTCGGTGCTCAGCTGGTTCAGCGGGTTGTGCGGATGCAGGATGATGGCCAAGCCATCAATGGCGATGACCTGTTCCGCGCCGGGGCTCTTCAGGTCGCCCAGGCTTTCCAGGTCCACCAGTTCGCTGTCCTTGATGGGGCGGGAAGCCGCAGCCACATCGGCCTGGGCGTTTTTCAGAGCACTGAAGCCGGTGCTCGAGCCGTGGGCGGCCACCTCCACTCTGACCGTCCGGCCCTGGGGGCTTTGTCCCAGAACCCGTTGCTCATTGTCCTTGCCGCTGGGCTCGATACGGATGTCGCGCAGGCCCTGTTGCTCCAGCAAGCCCTTGACCAGCGCCGGACCGAGTCTGGCACCGATGGTGTTGGAGCCCTGGATGCGCAGCACGGTGGCATTGTCGGTCGCCAGGGGCAGGGCGGCGAACACCGACCAGGGCAGGGCGTAGCAGACGAAGCCGATCAGAAACAGGCTGATGGTCCGGCACCAGATATCTCGTTCACTGGCGGTGGAAGCGCGGGGCATGGCGGCACTGGCCTTCTATATAGGAAGAGGGGAAGTGCGGGCGAGATTAAGTCAGGGAGGTGACAAACATGTGACCGATGGCACTTTTCGGCAACAAATGGCGAAAGTCCTACATCGTAAATAGCTGTTTTCTCTAGATTTTTTGAGACTTGTCCTAAAGACCGGCCTCTGATCGATGCGTAGAGTGGGCAACTTTGTCTGGCGGGGATTGGGGCGACTGCCAACGCTTCATCCCCGCGGATGCCTCGGCAGTGTTGTGCTGCTATTTCGTGGTAAGCAAAGGAGTTACAAATGAGTGCCTGGTTCGAGCTGAAGCAGTATGGCAGTGGTGCATGCAGATTCTTGCTGAAGACAAAGGAGGCGCAGACCATGCTTCAAAGCGAACGATTCCCCTGCCGGGACAGTGCCGAGGCGGCTCTCGGCCTGTTCCGCGCACACTGCGCTTCTCCCGAGCGTTACGTCAAGAAAATTTCATCGGGCGGCAAGCCTTATTTCAAGCTCAAGGCCGGCAAGGAAGTGATCCTGGTCAGCCATTTGTACGACTCGGAGCCCACTCTCGAGAGCGCCATCAACGCCATCGCAGCAGCCGGCACCACTGAACGGGTTGAAGTGGTCCACATGTAAGCGGTAGCAAGAAAAGCCCATCTGACGATGGGCTTTTTCATGCCTGTCGATCAGCTCAGTTCGAGCCAGATCGGTGCATGATCCGACGGTTTTTCCATGCCGCGCAGTTCATAGTCGACGCCGGCATCCTTGATGCGCGGCAACAGGCCCTGGGAGGCCATGATCAAGTCGATGCGCAGGCCACGCTTGGGTTCGTCCTCGAAGCCGCGGCTGCGGTAGTCAAACCAGCTGAAGCGGTCGTTCACCTCGGGGTTGAGGTGACGGAAGCTGTCCACCAGGCCCCAGTTCTTCAGGCGGGCCATCCACTCGCGCTCTTCCGGCAGGAAGCTGCATTTGCCGGTCTTGAGCCAGCGCTTGGCGTTGTCGGCGCCGATGCCGATGTCGCAGTCTTCCGGAGAAATGTTCACGTCGCCCATGACCACCAGGGGCTGCTCATTGCTGAAGCGGCTTTCCAGCAGGTGTTGCAGATCGCTGTAGAAGCGCTCCTTGGCCGGGAACTTGGTCGGATGGTCACGGCTTTCGCCCTGGGGAAAGTAGCCGTTCATGATGGTCACCGGCGTGCCGTGGGCGTCGGCGAAGGTGCCCCAGATAAAGCGTCGCTGGGCGTCTTGGTCATCGCCTTCGAAACCTTTGTGCAGGGCCAGCGGCGCCTGGCGCGAGAGCAGGGCGACGCCGTAATGGCCTTTCTGGCCGTGGTAGTGCACGTGGTAGCCCAGGGCCTGGACGTCGGCGAGGGGAAACTGCTCGTCGGCGACCTTGGTTTCCTGCAGGCCGATCACGTCCGGCTGGTGTTTGTCGATCAGCGCCGCCAGCTGATGAGGGCGGGCGCGCAGCCCGTTGATATTGAACGAGACGATCTTCATGGTCGGCGGTCCTGGCAAAACAGCGATGCTAGCTGACAACGCCCGGGTCGACCAGCGTGGCAGCGCCGTGGATGCGCTGCTAATGTCCTTGGGCGCGGGGAACGATCAGCGCCGTGCAGGGCTCGTAATAACAAGAGCGCGGCCACTTGAGCCGGGGCCAGGGGAGAGTGACCGTCATGCCTGATACCTCCAACACCATTGCCGATATCCACATGCTCGACAGCGGTTATTCCCGCGAAGCGCGGTCGTTGCTGTACCAGGCCTACCGGCATGAACCGACTTTCGCGTTCATTTTCGAGTCCGAGCGCGCCGGTTACGAACAACGGGTACGGGCCACGGTGCGCGAGCTGGTCAAGCAGCATTTTCTTCAGGATCTGCCGGCCATTGGCCTGCTGGTCAACGACCGGCTGATCGGCATTGCCTTGATCGCTCCGCCGCAACGGCGCCTGGGGATCACCGAAAGCTGGGCCTGGCGCCTGCGCATGGTGCTCAGCACCGGTTTTCGCTGCACCCGGCGTTACCTGGAGTACCACCAGGCGGTGCAGGCCTGTCTGCCCAGTGACGCGGTCCATGTATTGCCGTTGCTCGGGGTGCATCCGCAGTTCCAGGGGCAGCATTTTGGCGAGCAACTGCTCGCGGCGGTGCACAACTGGTGCGCGGTGGACGAGCATTCCCAAGGGGTGGTGCTGGACACCGGCAATCCCCGTTATCTGGAGTTCTACAAGCGTCAGGGGTACGCCGAAGTCGGCGAGGTGGCCGTGGGACCGGTGCGCGAGCATGTGTTCTTCCACCCCAATCCCCAGCTCTTACAAAGTGCAACAGGCTGATATAGAACTTTCCGTGCGTTTGAGCGCTCTATCGCCCTCCCAAGCTCGTGATAGCATCCGCGCCTATGAAGTTTCCAGGAAGATTTACCAGCGGCTTTTTGCTGTTGTTCACAAGCTGTGCGGCGCTGGCGCAGAGCGAATTGGATGTCAGGGTAAAGCCCGCCAATGATGAGCTGAAGGCCAATGTGGAGGGTTACATTGGCGATGTCGGTGATCGCGATGAGCAAGCCCTGCTGCGGTTCAGCCGGGGAGCCGAGGAGCAGGCGAAGAAAGCCGCCCAGGCCCTGGGCTACTACCAGCCCCATATCCAGAGCGAAGTGCGCGGTGGCGACAAGCCCCGTCTGCTGCTGCGCATCGATCCCGGCGAGCCGGTGCACCTGCGCAATGTCACGATCCGCGTCGAAGGCCCGGCAGCTTCCCTCAAGTCTTTTCGCACCCCCGACAGCGAGCAGCTCAAACCGGGCGCGGTGCTCAATCATGGCCATTATGAAGACGCCAAGCGCCTGATCCAGAACCAGGCCTCGCGCTACGGTTTCTTTAGCGGGCGCTTTACTCGCCAGCAACTCTCGGTGGACCCGCTGGCCGGCGTCGCCGACATCGAACTGGTGTACGACAGCGGCCCGCGCTACGCCCTGGGCAAGGTCAGCTTCACCGGGGATTCGCTGTTCGATGAAGACCTGCTGCGGCGCATGGTGCCCTTCAAGAGCGGTGCACCCTATGACTCGGAGCTGATCGCCGAACTCAACCAGGCGCTACAGTCCAGCGGCTATTTCGAAGGCGTGCGGGTGGACGCCGCCCCCTCGGCCGCCGAACACCAAGTGATTCCGGTGGCGGTTCAGCTGGAGACGCGCAAGCCGCGGACCATGGGGCTGGGTTTGGGGTACTCCACCGACGTCGGTCCCCGGGTCAAGGCCAACTGGACTCGACACTGGGTCAATCCCCAGGGCCACAGTTACGGCTGGGAGGCGGAAGTCTCGGCGCCCCGGCAGAACGTCGGCCTGTGGTACGACATTCCCCTGGATCCGCCGCTGACCGACAAGTTGCGCTTCGCCGGGGGTTACCAGAACGAAGAGCTCGCCGGCACCGACACCCTGAGCAAGTTGCTCACGGTGGGCCCCGAGTGGCACAGCAAGTTGCCCAGCGGCTGGCAGCGGGTGGTGTCGCTGAAGTATCAACGCGAGGAATACCGCCTCGGAGACGACTCGGGTCTGAGTAATCTGCTGATGCCCGGTCTGACCTATTCCTACCTGCGCAGCGACAACCGCATCGATCCGCACAACGGCTATCGCATCCAGTTCGACACCAAGCTGGCCAAGGAAGGCGTGGGTTCCGACACCAATCTGTTGTACGGCACGGTGCTGCTCAAGGGCCTGACCACGGCCTGGGACAATCACCGGTTTCTTGGCCGGGTGCAGTTCGGGGGCAGCGCCACCAACGGCTACAAGTCGATTCCGCCGTCCCTGCGCTTCTTTGCCGGTGGCGACCAGAGCGTGCGCGGTTACGACTACCAGACCCTGTCGCCGGAAAACGCCGAAGGCGATCGCATTGGTGGCCGCTACATGGTGGCCGGCAGCGTCGAGTACCAATACTCCATTGCCGAGAAATGGCGGATCGCAACCTTCGTCGACCAGGGTAACTCCTTCAATAAACTGGAACTGCCGAACCTCAAGACCGGGGTGGGCGTGGGCTTGCGCTGGGTCTCGCCGGTCGGGCCGATCCGGGTCGACCTGGCCCACGCGATGAATGATGACGGCGGTATTCGTTTGCACTTTTCCATGGGGCCAGAGCTTTGAAGCGTGGTTTGAAGATAACGCTACTGGCGGTCCTTGCGCTGGTGATCCTGATCATCCTGGCGGTAACCACCGTGCTGGGGACCCAGGCCGGCAGTCGCTGGGCCCTGGCTCGGGTGCCGGGGCTGACCCTGGTGCATTTCGATGGCCGCCTCGGCGGCCAATGGAGCGCCGATCACCTGCTCTGGCAACAGGGCGACAATCGAGTCGAGCTCAGCCTGGTGAAGTTCGCCTGGTCTCCGGCCTGCCTGCTGCGCCGCACCCTGTGCATCGAACAATTGCAGGCCGAGCAGGTCAGCCTGCAATTGCCGCCCGGTGCCGAAGAAGAAACAGATTCCGCTCCCATCAGCCTGCCGCAGCTGAAACTGCCACTGGCCATCGAACTGGGCCAGGTGCAGATCGGCAGCCTGCTGCTCAACGGCAGTGAACAGCTCAAGGGCTTGCAACTGTCGGCGCACTGGACCGCGCAAGGCCTGCAGATCGACTCGCTGCAGTTGCAGCGCGATGACTTGAGCCTGGCCCTTTCCGGGCTGTTGCAACCGGCTGGCGACTGGCCCTTGACCGCCCAGGGCACCCTCGCTTTGCCGGCTCCCGGTGGCGGCCCCTGGTCCCTGGCGCTGAAGGTGGAAGGCGACCTGCTCAAGACCCTGAAGCTGCATGCCGACAGCAGCGGCTACCTGCAAGGGCAATTGAGCGGTCAATTGCAGCCATTGGCGGAGAATCTGCCGGCAGAGGTGCGGATCACTGCCGATGGTTTCAAGGCCAGCGCCGATCTGCCGGACACCCTGCAGCTGGATCAGCTGGAACTGACCGGCAACGGCGACCTGAAAAGCGGCTACCAGCTTGCTGGCAAGGCCAGCCTGCCAGCGGAGCAGGGGCCGGTGGCCCTGGTGCTTTCGGGCAAGGTCGACGCCAAGGGGGCGCAGATTGCCGCTCTGGACCTGAATGCCAGCGACAAGCAGCACCTCAAGCTCAGCGGGCAACTGGACTGGAGCGAAGGTTTTTCCGCCGAGGCCAAGCTCGCCTGGCTGGATTTCCCCTGGCACCGCCTGTATCCGCTGATCGATGAGCCGGCCGTGCGGGTCCGCAGCTTCGACGCCGAGGTGGCTTATCGCGACGGTCATTACCTGGGCAACTTCAAGGGCGACCTGGACGGTCCGGCCGGCGCCTTCAGCCTGAGCAGCCCGTTCAGTGGCGACCTGAGCAAAATCTACCTGCCGCAGTTCAAGCTGGTGGCGGGGCAAGGCAAGGCCGAAGGTCACCTGAACCTGCAATTTGCCGATGGCGTGGCCTGGGACACGGCCCTGGACCTGTCGGCGATCAATCCGGCCTATTGGCTGGCGGAGTTGCCCGGGACCCTGGCCGGCCCGTTGCGCAGTCAGGGTGAAATGAAGAATGAACAGCTCAAGCTCACTGCCGACCTTGACCTCAAGGGCCGCCTGCGAGGGCAGCCGGCGCTGTTGCAGGCCAAGGCCGACGGCGCGGGAGAGCAGTGGCAGCTGAGTGCGCTGGACATCCGCCTCGGTGACAACAGCATCAAGGGGACGGGCAGCCTGCAGCAGAAGCTGGCCGGACAACTGGACATCAAGCTGCCACGGCTGGGCCAGCTCTGGCCGCAGTTGCGCGGGCAGCTCACTGGTCGGGTGGAGCTGGCAGGGACGCTCAAGGCGCCCCAGGGCAAGGTGGATCTTGCGGGGCAGCAATTGGCCTTTGCCGAGAACCGCCTGCAAAACCTCAAGCTGAATGCCACGCTCGATGGTGCACAAAAGGCTCGGGTGGAGCTCAAGGGCAGTGGGATTCAGGCGGGGGACACTCAGCTTGGCACCCTGACCCTGGCCGGCCAGGGCGATATCAAGCAACAGGCCCTGCAACTGGATCTGCAAGGCCCCTTGCTGAAGCTGGCCCTGGGACTGGACGGCACCCTGGACCAGGGCAACTGGCGTGGGCGCCTGGCCAATGGCGAGGTGCAGAGCGGCGGCCAGGACTGGAAGCTGCAAGGCCCGGCCAAACTCGAGCGGCTGGCCAGCGGCACTCTCAACTTCGGTGCCCACTGCTGGGTCAGTGGCGATGCCAGCCTGTGCGGTGAAGACCAACGCTTGATGCCTGATCCGAAGCTGCGTTATCACCTCAAGCGCTTCCCCATCGACAGCCTGGCCCAATGGCTGCCCAAGGATTTCGCCTGGAAAGGCCTGCTCAATGCCGAGGTGCAGCTGGATCTGCCGGCCAGCGGGCCCAAGGGGCAGGTCGTCCTGGACGCCAGTGGTGGCACCTTGCGGGTCAAGGACAAGGATCAGTGGCTGGACTTCCCCTATCAGGCGCTGAAGCTCGATACCCGCCTCAACCCGCGGCGCATCGATACCCAGTTGCAGTTCGAGGGCGGCAAGCTGGGGCAGTTGATGGTGCAGGCGCAGATCAATCCGCTGGCGAGGAACAAACCCCTGTCCGGGGAGTTTCGCCTCACGGGCCTGGACCTGTCGGTGGCGCGGCCCTTCGTGCCCATGGTGGAGAAGCTTGGCGGCAACCTGAATGGCAGTGGTCGCCTGTCGGGCGGGCTGTTGGCGCCTCAGGTCAATGGCAACCTGCAGCTCAGTGACGGACTGGTGTCCGGCTCGGAGCTGCCCACCAGCCTCGAAGACCTGCAATTGACCGCACAGATCATGGGCGAGAGCGTGCGCCTGGATGGCGGCTGGAAAAGCGGCAAGTCCGGGCAGGGCAGCCTCACTGGCAACCTGGCCTGGGGCCGGGCGCTGATGGTGGACCTGAGTCTCAAGGGCACGCAGCTGCCGGTGACGGTCGAGCCCTATGCGGCGCTGGAAGTGGCGCCGGATCTGAAGATCTCGCTGCGCGACGACAAGCTGGCGATCGATGGCAAGGTGTTGATTCCCAGGGGCCAGATCACCGTGCGTGAACTGCCGCCGTCCACGGTCAAGGTGTCCGACGACACGGTCATCGTCGGTCAGCAGACCGAAGAGGGGCAAAAGCCCATGGCCATGGCGATGAACATCGATGTTGAGGTGGGGCAGGACAAACTCAGTTTTGCCGGCTTCGGTCTGACCGCCAACCTGCAGGGCCACGTGCATATCGGCGACAACATGGACACCCGCGGCGAGCTGTGGCTCAACGATGGCCGCTACCGCGCCTACGGCCAGCGCCTGACGGTACGGCGGGCGCGGTTGCTGTTCGCCGGTCCCATCGACCAGCCGTACCTGGACATCGAAGCGGTGCGCCAGACCGACAACGTGATCGCCGGCATCCGCCTCAGCGGCAGTGCCGAGCAACCGGCGACGCAGATCTTCTCCGAACCGGCCATGAGCCAGGAGCAGGCGTTGTCCTATCTGGTGCTGGGACGGCCGCTGAGCTCCACCGGCGAGGACAACAACATGCTGGCCCAGGCCGCCTTGGGGCTGGGGCTGATGGGCAGCTCCGAACTCACCGGCAGCATTGCCAAGAACCTGGGGATTCAGGACTTCCAGCTCGATACCCAGGGCAGCGGCAACAGCACCAGCGTGGTGGCCAGCGGCAATATTTCCGAGAAGCTCAGCCTGCGCTATGGCGTCGGGGTATTCGAGCCGGCCAGCACCATCGCCCTGCGCTACAAACTGAGTAAGAAGGTCTACCTGGAAGCGGCCAGCGGCTTTGCCAGCTCCCTGGACATCTTCTACAAGCGCGACTTCTAAGTCCTGCCGCCGGGAGGCGCAACGCCTCCCGTTCACCTGGCTTCCTCCCTCGCTCCGGACCTGCGCTGCGTTCAAGGCGGCGTGCTGCGCCGTTTATCAAGCAAATAAAGAGCAAGCTAACTACTGCGTTGACATTCTCTGCCTAGGCAGTAATATCTCGACACACACTCTCTGCCTAGGCAGCTAATTGGTGGTCAGATGAAGCATTTCGAACCCGACGACTTTCATAATTGCCATCTCGGCCTGTTGCTGGGGCGTGCCGCCTTGCTCAAGGACCGGATCATCGACACGCACATGGAGCCCCACGGCATCACGGCGGCGCAGTTCAAGGTGCTGATCATCATGGCCCAGTTCGGGGTCGATACCCCGGCCGAGTTGTGTCGTCACCTGTCCCTGGACAGCGGTTCGATGACCCGCATGCTCGATCGTCTGCAACAGAAGGATTTCCTTGCCCGCAAACGCTCGGAAGGCGACCGGCGCCAAGTGCGCCTGGTGCTGACCGAGGAGGGGCAGAAGCTCGCCGATCGGCTGCCCTACATCGGCGCCAATGCAATGAACCAGCTGGCCGGTGCCATCACGCCCGACGAGTTGCGCACCCTGGAACAGATCCTCAAGAAAATTTTGCTGGCAGCCGGTGACCCGATCACTGTCCTGCGCTTAGGTGAAAAATGAGCAGTAAAACCTTGCGTACACGTGTCAGCCTGGTGCTGTTGGCCATGAGCCTGGCCGGTTGTGCCAATTACAGTGGCCTGGCGACTTCCGGCGTCAACCTTGAGGCACACAGCCTGGCAACCGGTCAGTCGCTCAATGGCGTGAAGCTCTCGCCGGCGGCCTGGCCGCAACGCGACTGGTGGAAAAGCCTGGGCGATAGCCAGCTCGATGGCCTGATCCTGGAAGCCCTGCGGGACAGCCCGGACATGCAGATCGCCAGCGCCCGGGCCCATCAGGCCAGCGCCGCGGCCTATGCCGCCGATGCCGAGCGGATGCCGACCCTGGATGCCAGCGCCGGCGTCAGCCGTTCGCGTCTGGCCCGTGACCAGGACCCGCTGGGTCAGGGCGGTGCCTATTCCACGGTGCGCAACATCAGCGCCACCTTCAATTACAACTTCGATCTCTGGGGCGGCCAGCGTGCGGCCTGGGAGGCCGCGCTGGGTCAGGCCCGCGCCGCCGAGATCGACCGCCAGGCCGCCAGCCTGACCCTGGCCGCCGATGTGGCCAGGGCCTACAGCGACCTGGGGCGGGCACATATCGTCCATGACCTGGCCGACGAAGACCTCAAGCGGACCCGGCAGATGCTCGATCTGAGTCGGCGCCGCCTGGATTCCGGGATCGACAGCCAGTACCAGTACCAGCAGACCGAAAGCCTGGAGGCCAGTGCCCAGGCCAGTCTGATCGACGCCGAGAAGCAGCTGCAGAGCGCCAGGATCACCCTCGCGGTGCTCCTGGGCAAAGGCCCGGGCCGGGCCGACGACATCGTCCGGCCCAAGGTTCTGCAGGCCAGTGCCGTGGCCCTGCCTTCGACCTTGCCCGCCGAACTGTTGGGGCGCCGGCCCGATCTGGTAGCGGCGCGCTGGCGGGTGGAAGCGGCGAGCAAGAACATCGACGCCAGCAAAACCCGCTTCTATCCCAACCTCAACCTGAGCGCCAGCGCCGGCGCCGAGTCGTTGCTGGGGGATGCGATGTTCGGCTCCGCCAGCCGCTTCTTCAGCATTGCGCCGACCGTTTCGCTGCCGATTTTCGACGGTGGGCGCCTGCGCGCGGACCTAGATGCCCGGGACGCCGACTACGACCTGGCGGTGGCGCAGTACAACAAGACCCTGGTGACCGCCCTGGGGGATGTCAGCGACAGCATCTCGCAGCTGCGGGATATCGGGCGGCAGATCGTCGCCCAGCAACATGCCACGGACATTGCCCGGGACTCCTACAACACCGTGGTCCAGCGCTTCGGTTCCGGTATCGGCAACTACCTGGATGTGCTGAGCATCGAGCAGCAGTTGCTCCAGGCCCAGCGTCAGCTGGCCACGCTGAACGCCCAGCAGATTGATCTGTCGATCCAACTGATGCAGGCGTTGGGGGGCGGCTTCGGCGCCCAGAACCTGGCTTCGGCCAACCCGACCCCAGCCCCGCAGACTAAATAATTCGAGGTATTCGTCATGGCCACTGCCGACACTCAAACAACCGAAAACACCCCGGACGGCGCTCAATCGCGCAAGCGCAAAGTCATGTTGCTGGGGCTCACGGCCCTGGTCATCCTGGGTGGCCTGGGCGTGTTCGCCTGGCATGAACTCTACGGGCGCTGGAATGAAAGCACCGACGATGCCTACGTGAACGGCAACGTGGTGGAGATCACCCCGCTGGTCACCGGCACCGTGGTCAGCATCGGTGCCGACGACGGCGACCTGGTGCATGAGGGCCAGGTGCTGATCAACTTCGACCCCAACGACGCCCAGGTCGGCCTGCAGAGTGCCGAGGCCAATCTGGCGCGCACGGTGCGCCAGGTGCGCGGCCTGTACAGCAACGTCGATGGCATGCGGGCCCAGGTGGCGGCGCAGAAAGCCGAAGTGCAGAAGGCTCAGGAGAACTTCAGTCGGCGCAAGAACCTGGCGGCCAGCGGAGCGATTTCCCAGGAAGAACTGTCCCACGCTCGCGATGACCTGACCTCGGCGCAAAACGCCCTGGCCAATGCCCAGCAGCAACTCAACACCACCAACGCGCTGGTGGATGACACCGTGGTTTCCAATCATCCGGATGTGCAGGCCGCGGCTGCGCAACTGCGTCAGGCCTACCTGAACAATGCCCGCAGTACCCTGATTGCGCCGGTGACCGGCTATGTGGCCAAGCGCACCGTGCAACTGGGGCAGCGGGTCCAGCCGGGCACCGCGCTGATGGCGGTGATTCCCCTCGACCAGCTGTGGATCGACGCCAACTTCAAGGAAACCCAGCTGCGGGACATGCGCATCGGTCAGGCGGTCGAGATCGAAGCGGACATCTACGGCAGCGATGTGAAGTACAGCGGCACCATCGATAGCCTCGGTGCCGGTACGGGCAGCGCCTTCGCCTTGCTGCCGGCACAGAATGCCACCGGCAACTGGATCAAGATCGTGCAGCGGGTGCCGGTGCGTATCCACGTGAATGCCGAAGAGCTGGCCAAGCATCCGCTGCGGGTTGGCCTGTCGACTCTGGTGAACGTCAACCTGCGGGACCAGAGCGGCCCGGTATTGGCCCAGCAGCCTCCGCAAAAGGCGTCTTTCAGCACCAATGTCTACGACCGTCAGTTGGGTGAGGCCGATACGCTGATTGCCCGCCTGATTCACGACAACAGCGCGGCCATCGGCAAGACCGCCCAGCGCTGATTCGCCAATCCGTCGACCCCGGCCTGCCTGACGGCCGGGGTGCCTGCCCTGTTCCAAAGGATTCGCGATGAGCAATAACGCATCTTTCAAGCCGCCCAGCCTGCTGCTGAGCACCATCGGCCTGTCCCTGGCGACCTTCATGCAGGTGCTCGATACCACCATCGCCAACGTGGCGTTGCCAACCATCTCCGGCAACCTCGGGGTGAGTTCGGAACAGGGCACCTGGGTGATTACCTCGTTCGCCGTGAGCAACGCCATCGCCTTGCCGCTGACCGGCTGGCTGAGCCGGCGTTTTGGCGAGGTGAAGCTGTTTATTTGGGCCACGCTGCTGTTCGTGCTGGCCTCGTTCCTGTGCGGCATTTCCACCTCGATGCCCGAGCTCGTCGGTTTTCGCGTGCTGCAAGGGGTGGTGGCGGGCCCGCTGTACCCGATGACCCAGACCTTGCTGATTGCCGTCTACCCACCGGCGAAGAGGGGCATGGCCCTGGCGCTGCTGGCGATGGTCACGGTGGTGGCGCCGATTGCCGGGCCGATACTCGGTGGCTGGATCACCGATAGCTACAGCTGGCCATGGATCTTCTTCATCAACGTGCCGATTGGTCTGTTCGCCGCCTGGGTGGTGCAGCAGCAATTGAAGGCGCGGCCGGTGGTCACCAGCCGACAGCCGATGGACTACATCGGTTTGCTGAGCCTGATCGTCGGGGTGGGGGCCTTGCAGATCGTCCTCGACAAGGGCAATGACCTGGACTGGTTCGAGTCCAACTTCATCATCGTCGGCACGCTGATCTCGGTGATTGCCCTGGCGGTGTTCGTGATCTGGGAAATGACCGATCGTCATCCGGTGGTCAACCTGCGGCTGTTCGCCCATCGCAACTTCCGCATCGGCACCATTGTGCTGGTGGGCGGTTACGCCGGGTTCTTCGGGATCAACCTGATCCTGCCGCAATGGTTGCAGACCCAGATGGGCTATACCGCCACCTGGGCCGGGCTGGCAGTGGCGCCGATCGGCATCCTGCCGGTGCTGATGTCGCCCTTTGTCGGCAAGTACGCCCACAGGTTCGACCTGCGCCTGCTGGCGGGGCTGGCGTTCCTGGCCATTGGCCTGAGCTGCTTCATGCGTGCCGGTTTCACCAATGAGGTGGACTTCCAGCACATCGCCTTGGTGCAGCTGTTCATGGGGATTGGCGTGGCGCTGTTCTTCATGCCGACCCTGAGCATCCTGATGTCCGATCTGCCGCCGCACCAGATCGCCGACGGCGCTGGCCTGGCGACCTTCCTGCGGACGCTGGGGGGTAGCTTTGCGGCGTCGCTGACGACCTGGATCTGGATTCGCCGGGCCGATCAGCACCATGCCTACATGAGTGAGAGCATGAGCATCTTCGATCCGGTGACCCGGGATGCGCTGAACAATCTGGGTGGAGCGAGCAGCAAGGCTTACGCGCAACTGGATCAAGTCCTGACCAGCCAGGCGTACATGCTCTCGACCGTGGACTATTTCACCTTGCTGGGCTGGGGCTTCATGGGCCTGATTCTGCTGGTGTGGCTGGCCAAGCCACCCTTCGCCGCCAAGGCCGGCCCGGCTTCGGCGGGGCATTGACGCCCATTGCCGTAGGCGCGGGCTTGCCAGCGAAGGCGTCCGCAAGGGTCATGCAAGGCCGGCTGGCCGCTTCGCCGGCAAGCCGGCTCCTACACTAATGACCTTGTTGCAGGAGCCGGCGTGCCAGCGAAAGAAGCGCCGCTCAAGGCGAGTCCGGCAACGCCAACTGGGTGGGCACGAAATCGAACGCAGCCAGTTGGAAGCCTTGCTCGTCCACCTGCAACGCCCATCCCTGACGGTCCCAATCCCCCAGCACAATGCGCTTGGCGGCCTGCTCGCCAATCTGCAGCTTGTGAATCGCCGGGCGGTGGGTATGGCCGTGAACCAGGGTGCCGACTCCATGTTCGCGCATGATCCGCGGTACTTCGTCCGGGGTCACGTCGACAATGTCGTTGGCCTTCATGCGGGTCTGGGCCTGGCTTTCGTTGCGCAGCTTGCGCGCCAGCTTGCGCCGGGTGCGCAACGGCAGGTGCCGCAGAATCCACAGGCTCAGCGGGTTGCGCAGGTAGCGGCGCATGCGCATGTAGGCTTCGTCGCGGGTACACAGGCTATCGCCATGCATCAGCAATACCGGTTCACCGTAAAAGTCGACGACGCTGGGGTCCTTGAGCAGGGTGGCGCCGGCCGCCTTGCAAAAGGCTTGGCCAAGCATGAAATCGCGATTGCCGTGCATGAGGAAAACCTGCGTACCGCTGTCGCTCAGCTCCCGCAGTGCCTGGCAAATGGAAAGTTGGAAGGGGGTCATGGCATCGTCGCCGATCCATACCTCGAAAAAGTCCCCGAGGATGTACAGCGCCTCGGCGGCGCGAGCGCGCCCACCGAGTAAATCCAGAAACGCCCGGGTAATGTCCGGGCGTGTATCAATCAGATGCAAATCTGAAATCAGCAGTATCACTCAATGATCTCGGCTTTCTCGATGATCACGTCTTCTGCGGGTACGTCCTGGTGGCCGGCTTTCATGGTGGTGGCCACGCCTTTGATCTTGTCGACCACTTCGGTGCCGGCGATCACTTTACCGAATACTGCGTAGCCCCAGCCTTGAACGGTCTTGCCGCTGTGGTTGAGGAAGCTGTTGTCGGCAACGTTGATGAAGAATTGCGCGGAAGCCGAATGCGGCTCCATGGTGCGGGCCATGGCGACGGTGTACTTGTCGTTGGAAAGGCCGTTGTCCGCTTCGTTCTGGATGCTTGGACGCTTGTCTTTCTTTTCTTTCATGCCAGGTTCGAAGCCGCCGCCCTGGATCATGAAGTTACCGATGACGCGGTGAAATACGGTGTTTTCATAGTGACCGGCTTTCACGTATTCGACGAAGTTGGCCACGGTCAACGGGGCTTTCTCGGCGTTCAGTTCCAGCACGATCTCGCCGTGGTTGGTGGTCAGTTTGACTTGGGTCATGGTCGGTACTCTTTATAAGGAAAAGCGATTTCAAGAAAATCCTGGGGGGCGGGGCACGCATGCGGTCCGCACCGATTTGGCCATCCTGCAGCCAAGGAGCGCAGTTTAGCGTGACAACCGCGAAATTCGAGGCTGTTTTTTCACTGCCGGGCCATTAATCGCCGCAGTTTTAAAGCTGCGCTCTGTCAGGCGCTTGACAGCATCGGCTATGATACCCGTTTTGATTTATCAGGCCGCGTCCGGCCGCGCACTTGTACGTTCAAGGATCCTATGAGCAAGCCCACTGTCGACCCTACCTCGAATTCCAAGACTGGACCGGCCGTGCCGGTCAACTTCCTGCGCCCGATCATCCAGGCGGATCTGGACTCGGGTAAGCACACACAGATCGTGACCCGCTTCCCTCCGGAGCCCAATGGATACCTGCACATCGGTCACGCCAAGTCGATCTGCGTGAACTTCGGTCTGGCCCAGGAGTTCGGCGGCGTCACGCACCTGCGTTTCGACGACACCAACCCGGCCAAGGAAGACCAGGAGTACATCGACGCCATTGAAAGCGACGTCAAGTGGCTGGGTTTTGAGTGGTCCGGCGAAGTGCGTTATGCCTCGCAGTACTTCGACCAGCTGCACGACTGGGCCGTGGAACTGATCAAGGCGGGCAAGGCCTATGTCTGCGACCTGACCCCTGAACAGGCCAAGGAATACCGCGGCAGCCTCACCGAGCCTGGCAAGAACAGCCCGTTCCGCGAGCGTTCGGTGCAAGAGAACCTGGACTGGTTCGCCCGCATGCGCGCCGGCGAGTTCCCGGACGGCGCCCGCGTGCTGCGGGCCAAGATCGACATGGCCTCGCCGAACATGAACCTGCGCGACCCGATCATGTACCGGATCCGTCACGCTCATCACCACCAGACCGGTGACAAGTGGTGCATCTACCCCAACTACGACTTCACCCACGGTCAGTCGGACGCCATCGAGGGCATCACCCACTCGATCTGCACCCTGGAGTTCGAAAGCCATCGTCCGCTGTATGAGTGGTTCCTCGAGCACCTGCCGGTACCGGCGCACCCGCGTCAGTACGAATTCAGCCGCCTGAACCTGAACTACACCATCACCAGCAAGCGCAAGCTCAAGCAACTGGTGGACGAGCAGCACGTCAATGGCTGGGACGATCCGCGCATGTCGACCCTGTCGGGCTTCCGTCGTCGTGGCTACACGCCGGCGTCGATCCGCAACTTCTGCGAGATGGTTGGCACCAACCGCTCCGACGGCGTGGTCGACTACGGCATGCTGGAATTCAGCATCCGCCAGGACCTCGACGCGAATGCCCCGCGCGCCATGTGCGTGCTGCGTCCGTTGAAAGTCGTGATCACCAACTACCCGGAAGACCAGGTCGAGAACCTCGAACTGCCGCGTCATCCGCAGAAAGAAGAACTGGGCGTGCGCCAGCTGCCGTTCGCTCGTGAAATCTACATCGACCGTGACGACTTCATGGAAGAGCCGCCCAAAGGCTACAAGCGCCTGGAGCCGAACGGTGAAGTGCGTCTGCGCGGCAGCTACGTGATCCGCGCCGACGAAGCGATCAAGGATGCCGAGGGCAATATCGTCGAGCTGCGTTGCTCCTACGATCCGGACACCCTGGGCAAGAACCCTGAAGGCCGCAAGGTCAAGGGCGTGATCCACTGGGTGCCGGCCGCTGCCAGCATCGAGTGCGAAGTGCGCCTGTACGATCGTCTGTTCCGTTCTCCGAACCCGGAGAAGGCCGAGGACAGCGCGAGTTTCCTGGACAACATCAACCCTGACTCCCTGCAAGTGCTCACTGGTTGTCGTGCCGAACCCTCGTTGGGCAACGCACAGCCGGAAGACCGTTTCCAGTTCGAGCGCGAAGGCTACTTCTGCGCGGATATCAAGGACTCGAAGCCCGGTGCTCCGGTATTCAACCGTACCGTGACCCTGCGCGACTCCTGGGGTCAGTGATTCAGTCAAGGAACTAACGTGCTAACGATCTACAACACGCTCACCAAGAGCAAAGAAGTCTTCAAGCCGCTGGATGGCAACAAGGTGCGCATGTACGTGTGCGGCATGACCGTGTACGACTACTGCCACCTGGGGCACGGCCGCAGCATGGTGGCCTTCGACCTGATTACCCGCTGGCTGCGTTTCAGCGGTTATGACCTGACGTACGTGCGCAACATCACCGACATCGACGACAAGATCATCAATCGCGCCAATGAGAACGGTGAGTCCTTCGAGGCCTTGACCGAGCGCATGATCGCGGCGATGCATGAGGACGAGGCGCGGCTGAATATCCGCAAGCCGGACATGGAGCCGCGTGCCACCGATCACATCCCTGGCATGCACGCGATGATCCAGACCCTGATCGACAAGGGCTACGCCTATGCGCCGGGCAATGGCGACGTGTACTACCGCGTCGGCAAGTTCATGGGCTACGGCAAGCTGTCGCGCAAGAAGATCGAAGACCTGCGCATCGGCGCGCGGATCGAAGTGGGCGAGTCAAAGCAGGATCCATTGGACTTCGTCCTGTGGAAAGCTGCCAAGCCGGGTGAGCCAAGCTGGCCGTCGCCTTGGGGGGACGGTCGTCCGGGTTGGCATATCGAGTGCTCGGTGATGTCCACCTGCTGCCTGGGCGAGACTTTCGACATTCATGGTGGCGGCAGCGACCTGGAGTTCCCGCATCACGAGAACGAGATTGCCCAGAGCGAGGCGGCGACCGGCAAGACCTACGCCAATGCCTGGATGCACTGCGGCATGATCCGCATCAATGGCGAGAAGATGTCCAAGTCCTTGAACAACTTCTTCACCATTCGCGACGTGCTCGACAAGTACCATCCAGAAGTGGTGCGTTATCTGCTGGTGGCCAGCCACTACCGCAGCGCCATCAACTACTCGGAAGACAACCTCAAGGACGCCAAGGGCGCGTTGGAGCGCTTCTACCATGCGCTCAAGGGGCTGCCGAAAGTGGCGCCGGCCGGTGGCGAAGCCTTTGTCGAACGTTTCACCCAGGTGATGAATGACGACTTCGGTACTCCGGAAGCCTGTGCTGTACTGTTCGAGATGGTGCGTGAGATCAACCGCCTGCGCGAAAGCGATATCGACGCGGCGGCGGGTTTGGCGGCACGTCTGAAAGAACTGGCCAGCGTGCTGGGTGTTCTGCAATTGGAAGCCGACGACTTCCTGCAGGCCGGCGCCGAAGGCCGGGTTGATGCGGCAGAAGTCGAGGCGCTGATCCAGGCCCGTCTGGCGGCCCGTGCCAACAAGGATTGGGCTGAGTCCGACCGTATTCGCGATCAGATCACCGCCATGGGCGTGATTCTGGAAGACGGCAAGGGCGGTACGACCTGGCGCCTGGCTGACTAAGTTGGCGTTTGCTGCAACAAGAAACCCGCCTGGTGCGGGTTTTTTGTTGCCCGTAGATCAGTGCCTGCGTGCTCAGGCCAGCGAGGCTAGGCGCTCCACGGTATCGGGGTAGCGTTGCACCAGGCGGATCAGGGTGGTGGCCTGGGCATTGGGTGTGGCACGGCCCTGTTCCCAGTTCTCCAGGGTGCGGGTGTTGGTGCGCAGGTACATGGCGAATACCGAGCGCGAGAGATTGAGTTGCTGGCGGATGTTCATCACCTCGGTGGCAGTGATGGGGGGCAGCTTGTCCAGCTTCACTTTATGGCTGCGCAGGGTGATCTTGCCCTGGCGCTCCTGGGTGAGGGCGTCGATGCCTTCTACCAGTTCGGAAAAGATGTCACGTTTGGTCATGTCTTCTGGCCTCGATTTCACGTTCCAGCAGTTGTTTGAGCTGTTGTCGCTGCTGCGGTAGCAGGTCGTCCATCTGCTCCTTATCGAACAGGGTGAAGAGCCAGAACTGCGCCCCTCCGGACCACCAGTAATAGATCACCCTCAGCCCGCCACGCCTGCCCTTGTTGCGTCGCTCATCGATGAAACGCATCTTGCGCAAGCCGCCAGTGCCCTGAATCAGCACTCCCGCGTGCGGGTGGCGCAGCAACTCGATCTGCAGTTCGCAGAACAACTCGTCGTCAAGGAAGTCCCTTCGGTATCGTGCAAATGCCGGCAGTTCAATAAACAGAGCATTCATTTCATACGCTTCCTGCGTATAGACTGGGTGACGCTACAGCTTTGGTCAAGGCCCGCGGAGCGCCGCGTTTGATCTGGCAACAGTTTATGCCCGCGGCGTCGGGCTGAATGTCGGACCGGGTCGACGTGACAGGAAGGGCGATTCCGAGTTTCGCTGGGAAGAGGGGAGGGCAGGGCCCTGAAATGCAAAACGGCACCCGAAGGTGCCGTTCTGTTTGTTGCGTTGAAACCTAAGCGATCAACCCGCCAGGCCGGAGTGCTGGACCAGGGTCAGCAGCGGCTGTGGGTATACGCCGAGGAAGAACGCCAGGACCGCGATGGCCAGCAGCATGACGCCACCGGCTTTCTGTTCCCAGTGCAGTTGGGCGTCGACGCGGCGCAGGTTCGGCTCGATCAGGTACAGGGTGACCATCACGCGCAGGTAGTAGAAGACGCCGATGGCGCTGCCCATGACCAGGGAACCGACCAGCCACCATTGGTGCGCTTCGACACCGGTAGCGATGATGTAGAACTTGCCGATGAAGCCCGCGGTCAGCGGGATGCCGGCCAGGGACAGCATCATCACGGTGAGCACGGCGGTCAGGTACGGACGGCGCCAGAACAGGCCGCGGTACTCGTACAGCGCGTCGGCGTCACGGCCTTTGTACGGCGAGGACATGAGGGTAATCACGCCGAAGGCGCCAAGGCTGGTGATCACGTAGGTGACCAGGTACACGCCGATGGCTTCCATGGCCAGGCCCTTGCTCGCCACCAGGGCGATCAGCAGGTAACCGAAGTGAGCGATGGACGAGTAACCCAGCAGACGCTTGAGGTTGCTCTGGGTCAGCGCCAACAGGTTGCCTACCAGGATCGAGGCAATGGCGATCACCGTCAGCACGTTGCTCAGGACGCCGCTGCTGGCCACTGGCGAGAGCTGGAACAGACGCACCAGCACCGCGAACACCGCCACCTTGCTGGCGGTGGCCAGGAACGCTGCAACCGGAGCCGGAGCGCCTTCATAGACGTCCGGGGTCCACAGGTGGAACGGAACCAGCGACAGCTTGAAGGCCAGGCCGATCAGCATCATGCCCAGGCCCAGTTGTGCCAGCGGGCTTGGCAGCCCGGTGGCGGCCAGGGCCTGGCCGATGCCGCTGAAGCTCAGGCTGCCGGCTTCGGCGTAGAGCAGGGCCATGCCGAACAACAGGAAGCCCGAACCGGCGGCCGACAGCACCATGTACTTGATGCCGGCTTCCAGGGAGCGCTTGTTGAAGAAGGCGTAGGCCACCAGCCCGTAGACCGGTACCGAGAGCAGCTCCAGGCCGATGAACAGGCCGGCCAGGTTCTGCGCGCTGACCAGTACCAGGCCACCAGCGGCGGCCAGCAGGATCAGCAGGTACAGCTCTTCACGGTTGCCCGGGTAGCCGCTGCTGCCGTCGCCCAGGTAGGCGTGTGCCAGGGTGACGCAGGCCAGGGTGGCCACCAGGATCAGGGCCATGTACAGGCAGGCGAACTGGTCGATCTGCAACAGCGGGGTCACTGCCAGCGGTGCCACTTTCAGCACCGGGAAAATCGACAGCAATGCCAGGTTCAGACCGGCCACCGACAGCAGGAAGGTCTGGGCGTGGTTGCGCCGCCAGGCGATCGCCAGCATCACCACCACAAGGGTGGCGCTGGTGATCAGCAGCGGCGCCAGGGCTATAAAGTGTTGAATCGTAAAGTCCATAGCGCTCTTACCGGGCCGAAGCGAGTTGAGTGAAGGCGGTGCTGAGCCATTGCTGCACGCCATGCATGGTGGCGGCAGAGGTATCGAGGAACGGTTGCGGGTACACGCCGATGTAGATCAGCAGGACCGCCAGTCCCAGCACCATGATCAGTTCGCGAGCATCCATGCCATGGAGCACCGCATCCGACTTGGACGGGCCGAAGTAGGCACGGTGGATCATGATCAGCGAGTACACCGAACCGAACACCAGGCCGGACGTTGCGATCGCGGTGATCCAAGGAGCGCTGACGAAGGTACCGATCAGGATCAGGAACTCGCCGACGAAGTTGCCGGTGCCCGGCAGGCCCAGGGAGGCGGCCGCGAAGAACAGGCTGATGGCCGGTAGGTAGGCGATACGCGACCACAGACCGCCCATTTCACGCATGTCGCGGGTATGGGTGCGCTCGTACAGCTGGCCGCTGAGGATAAACAGCGCGGCTGCCGAAACACCGTGGGCCAGCATCTGGATCACCGCGCCCTGCAGGGCTTGCTGGCTGCCGGAGTAGATACCGATCAGCACGAAGCCCATGTGGGAAACGCTGGAGAAGGCGATCAGGCGCTTGATGTCGGTCTGGGCGAAGGCCAGGAAGGCACCGTAGAAGATCCCGATCAGACCCAGGGTCATGGCGATCGGTGCGAACTCTGCCGAGGCGTTGGGGAACAGCGGCAGGGCGAAACGCAGCAAGCCGTAGGCCGCGGTCTTCAACAGGATGCCCGCCAGGTCCACGGAACCGGCAGTCGGTGCCTGGGCGTGAGCGTCAGGCAGCCAAGAGTGGAACGGCACCACCGGCAGCTTCACCGCGAAGGCGATGAAGAAGCCGAGCATCAGGATGTACTCGGTGGCGGTGGACATCTTGGTCTTCAGCAACTGGGCGTAATCGAAGGTGATGACCCCGGTGTTGTTGAAGTTGACCAGTACCAGGCCCAGGATCGCCACCAGCATGATCAGGCCGGAAGCCTGAGTGAAGATGAAGAACTTGGTCGCTGCGTAGATCCGGGTTTTCTTGCCGTCTGCCGAGCTGTGACCCCAGAGCGCGATGAGGAAGTACATCGGCACCAGCATCATTTCCCAGAAGAAGAAGAACATGAACAGGTCCAGCGCGAGGAACACGCCGACCACACCGCCCAGGATCCACATCAGGTTCAGGTGGAAGAAGCCCACATGGCGCTGGATCTCTTTCCAGGAGCAGAGTACCGAGAGGATACCCAGCAGACCGGTCAGCAGCACCATCAACAGCGACAGGCCGTCGAGGGCCAGGTGCACGTTGATGCCAAAGCGCTCGATCCACTGGTGCTTGAACTCGATGGCCCAAGTCGGATCGACGCCAGGCGCCGGAGCATATGAATAGTTACCGTGGGCCCACAGCCAGAGGCCGAGGGCGAGTTCCAGGGTCATGGTCAACAGCGCAATCCAGCGGGGGAGGGTGGCGCCGAAGCGCTCACCCAGCCAGCACAGCAGGCCGCCGATGAAGGGGATCAGGATTAGCCAAGGCAGAATCATGACGGGCTCAATTCCTTTCGCAAGTTCGCAAGGTTCATATCAGACCGCTACCAGCACAATGGCGCCGATGACCAGCACGGCACCGGCTGCCATCGAGGCGGCGTACCAACGCAGTTGACCGGTCTCGGTACGGCTCAGGGAGTTGTGACCCCCTTTGGCCATACGCGGGATCAAACCGATGGTCTGATCGAGCGGGTCCTTGCGCAGTACATGGCTGATGGCCAGGTATGGCTTGACGAACAGTTTGTCGTAGATCCAGTCGAAGCCCCAGGCGGCGAACCACCAGGCCGAGAGCAGACGCCCGATGCCACTGCTGGCGATGGCGGTCACAACGCGACGCTTGCCAAGGAACAACAGGGCGGCCAGCAGGATACCGGCCAGGGCGATGGCACCCGAGGCGATTTCCAGGCTGTGCTTGGCTTCGCCACCGGCATGACCGGCGCTCAGCGGCAGCACACCATGCAGGGGCGGAGTGATCATCGCGCCGATCCCGGTGGACAGCACGATCAGCACCACCAGCGGCAGCCAGTGGGAAATCCCGTGGCCGGCGTGGGCTTCGGTCTTGGCTTCACCGTGGAAGGTGATGAAGATCAGGCGGAAGGTGTACAGCGAGGTCATGAACGCACCCACCAGACCGGCGTACAGCAGGCCGTGGTTGCCGCTGGCGAAGGCTTCCCAGAGGATCTCGTCCTTGGAGTAGAAGCCTGCGGTCACCAGAGGCAGGGCCGCCAGTGCGGCGCCGCCGACGATGAAACTGGCGTAGGCCAGAGGCAGTTTCTTCCACAGGCCGCCCATCTTGAAGATGTTCTGCTCGTGGTGGCAGGCAACGATCACCGCACCGGAGGCCAGGAACAGCAGGGCCTTGAAGAAGGCGTGGGTCATCAGGTGGAAGATCGCGCCGTCCCAGGCGCCAACGCCCAGGGCCAGGAACATGTAGCCGATCTGGCTCATGGTGGAGTAGGCGAGGATCCGCTTGATGTCGGTCTGCACCAGCGCGGCGAAGCCGGCCAGTACCAGGGTCACGCCACCTACCAGGCCCACCAGGTGCAGGATTTCCGGCGCCAGGGTGAACAGGCCGTGGGTACGGGCGATCAGGTAGACACCGGCGGTCACCATGGTTGCGGCGTGGATCAGTGCCGAAACCGGGGTCGGACCAGCCATCGCGTCCGCCAGCCAGGTCTGCAGTGGCAGTTGCGCGGATTTGCCCACGGCGCCGCCCAGCAGCATCAGGGTCGCCAGGGTGATCCAGAAATCGCCGGCCTGGAATTTCTGCGGAGCCAGCACCAGCAGTTCCTGGACGTTCAGCGTGCCCACCTGTTGGAACAGGATGAACAGGCCGATGGCCATGAACACGTCGCCGATCCGGGTGACGATAAAGGCCTTGAGTGCGGCGTTACCGTTGTTGCGGTTGCTGTAGTAGAAACCGATCAACAGGTAGGAGCACAGGCCCACGCCTTCCCAGCCGAAGTACAGGAACAGCAGGTTATCGCCCAGGACCAGGAACAGCATGCTGGCGATAAACAGGTTGGTGTAGGCGAAGAAGCGCGAGTAGCCGGCCTCACCACGCATGTACCAGGACGCGAACAGGTGGATCAGGAAGCCCACGCCCACTACCACGCCCAGCATGGTCACGGACAGGCCGTCCAGGTACAGGGCGAAGTTCGGCGCGAAACCGTCCACCGACATCCACTGCCACAACACCTGGGTGTAGTGGCCATCCGCTGGTGGCGCGACGTTGAATTGCCAGATCACGTAGGCGGCCACGATGGCCGACAGGCCAATGGAGCCGACGCCGATCAGGGCCGAGAGGTTTTCCGAGAGGCGTCCCCGAGAGAACGACAGCAGCAGGAAACCGATCAGGGGGAATACGAAAGTCAGAAAGAGAAGGTTCATCCGCGCATCTCGCTGGCTGCATCGATATCGAGAGTGTGGAAGCGGCGGTACAGCTGCAGCAGGATCGCCAGGCCGATACTGGCCTCGGCGGCTGCCAGGCTGATCACCAGGATGAACATCACTTGTCCATCCGGCTGCGCCCAGCGGGCGCCCGCAACGATGAAGGCCAATGCCGAGGCGTTCATCATCACTTCCAGGCTCATCAACACGAAGAGGATGTTACGGCGGACCATCAGGCCGACCAGACCGAGGCAGAACAGGATGCCGGCAACTGCCAGGCCATGTTCCATCGGGATAGTACCGAGAGGGATAGTAGGCATCGTATTACTCCTTCGCCTCGTTGCGGCCCAAGTGGAACGCCGTGACGGCTGCGGCGAGCAGCAGCATCGAGGCGAGTTCGACCACCAGCAGGTAAGGGCCGAACAGGCTGATGCCCACGGCCTTGGCGCTGACGGTGGTTTGACCGATACCGGCACCGCTCTGGTGGCTGAACAGTACGTACAGCAGTTCAGCCAGCAGCAGCGCGGCGAGGATCACCGGGCCGATCCAGATGCCCGGCGTGAGCCAGATGCGCTCTTGCTGAGCCGCGGCCGGGCCGAGGTTCAGCATCATTACCACGAACACGAACAGCACCATGATGGCGCCGGCGTAGGCGATCACTTCCAGGGCGCCGGCGAACGGCGCGCCGAGGCTGAAGAAGGTCATGGCCACGGCGATCAGCGAAATGATCAGGTAGAGCAGGGCGTGCACAGGGTTGGTGTTGGTAACCACGCGCAGCGTGGAAACAACGGCAACACCTGATGCGAAATAGAAAGCGAATTCCATCGTTCTTCCTTAAGGCAGCAAGCTCTTCACGTTGATCGGTTCGGCTTCGTTCTGCGCGGCGCCTTTTGGCTTGCCGGCAATGGCCATACCTGCAACACGATAGAAGTTGTAGTCAGGGTTCTTTCCGGGACCGGAGATCAAGAGATCCTCTTTCTCGTAAACCAGGTCCTGACGTTTGAACTCGGCCATCTCGAAATCCGGTGTCAGCTGGATTGCGGTGGTCGGACAGGCTTCCTCGCAGAGACCGCAGAAAATGCAGCGCGAGAAGTTGATGCGGAAGAACTCCGGGTACCAGCGACCGTCTTCCGTTTCAGCTTTCTGCAGCGAGATGCAACCCACCGGGCAGGCCACGGCGCACAGGTTGCAGGCAACGCAACGCTCTTCGCCATCGGGGTCGCGAGTCAGGACGATACGGCCACGGTAGCGTGGCGGCAGGTACACCGGCTCTTCGGGGTATTGCAGGGTGTCGCGTTTGCGAAAGCCGTGACCGAACACCATCACCAGGCTGCGCAACTGGGTACCGGTACCCTTAACGATGTCGCCAATATATTTGAACATGGGTCAAATCCTCACTGAACCGCGCCCGCAGGCGTGTTCAACAACACAACCGCAGCGGTCACCAGCAAATTGATCAGGGTCAGCGGCAGGCAGAATTTCCAGCTGAAGTCCATCACCTGGTCATAGCGCGGGCGCGGGATAGAGGCGCGCAGCAGGATGAACAGCATGATGAAGAACGCGGTCTTCAGGGCGAACCAGACGAAGGACAGTTGCGGCAGGATGCCGAACGGACCGTGCCAGCCACCGAAGAACAGGGTGACCAGCAGCGCCGAGATCAGGATGATGCCGATGTATTCACCGACGAAGAACATGCCCCATTTCATGCCGGCGTATTCAATGTGGTAACCGTCGGCCAGTTCCTGTTCCGCTTCTGGCTGGTCGAAGGGGTGACGGTGAGTCACGGCCACGCCAGCGATGAAGAAGGTACAGAAGCCGAAGAACTGCGGAATGATGAACCACAGGTTCTGCGCCTGGTACTCGACGATGTCGCGCATGTTGAAGGAACCGACCTGAGCCACGATGCCCATCAGCGCCAGGCCCATGAACACTTCGTAGGACACGGTCTGGGCCGAGGCCCGCAAGCTGCCCAGCAGGGCGAACTTGTTGTTACTCGACCAGCCGGCGAACAGCACCGCGTAGACCGACAGACCGGCCATGGCGAAGAAGAACAGCAGGCCGATGTTCAGGTCCGCGACGCCCCAGGTCGGGGTGATCGGGATGATCGCGAAGGCGATCAGCAGGGCGGACATGGCGACCACCGGTGCCAGGGTGAAGATCACCTTGTCGGCAAACGGCGGGGTCCAGTCTTCCTTGAAGAACATCTTCAGCATGTCGGCCGCGATCTGGAACATGCCGAACGGGCCAACGCGGTTCGGACCGTAACGGTCCTGCCACCAGCCCAGCAGGCGACGTTCGACGAAGCTCAGCAGCGCACCGGCGATCACCACCGCCAGCAGGATCACGATGGCCTTGACGACCGTCAGGATCACGTCGATCACTTCAGGGGTAAACCAACTCATTGCGCCGCCTCCTGCAGACCGTCAACGGATTTGCCAAAGAATGCCGGAGGAATGCCCGCCAGACCGGCAGGCAGGCCCACCAGGCCGGCACCCAGCTCTTCGTTGATGCGCAGCGGCAGACGCAGGGTCTGGCCAGCCAGACTCACTGCGAGCAGGGCACCGTCGTTGACGCCCAGGCGATCGGCTTCGGACTTGGCCAGGGCCACGTAGGCCGCCGGAATGCGCTCCTGCACCGGAGCGGCCTTCGAAGAGTTCTCCTCGCTGCCGAACAGGTGATAGAACGGCACCGCTTGCCAAGTGCCCTGGGCCGGAGAGAAGGCCCGCGGGACGCTGGCGAACCAGTTCAGACGGTCGCCCTGGCTTTCGATCAGGCGAGTACCCGGGTCACCGGCACGCAGGTGGCCGCCGACTTCGTCCTGGAACTTGTTCCAGGCTTGCGGCGAGTTCCAGCCCGGCGACCAGGCGAATGGCACTTGCGAGCGCGGCTCGGCGGAGCCCGAGTAACCTTCCATGGAGTAGGCGAAGGCGGTATCCGGGTCTTGCGAGGTACGCGGTTCGTGCACGCTCTGGTTGGCGCGCATGGCGGTACGGCCGCTGTAGCGCAGCGGTTCGCGGGCCAGTTTCAGGCCTTTGATACGGAATGCTGCGGAAGGTGCGGCATCGACGATGCTGGCCAGTTGCGGGGTGCTCGCGGCGCAGGCAGCGGTCACGTGGTCCAGCTGGGTCCAGTCCACCGGCTTGTTCAGCAGGGTGCTGCGCAGGGCATGCAGCCAGCGCCAGCCTTCGTGGACCATGATGCTGGCGTCCAGGTAGGTCGGATCGAAGACCTGGAAGAAGCGCTGGGCGCGACCTTCCTGGCTGACCAGGGTGCCGTCGCCTTCGGCGAAGCTGGCTGCCGACAGCACCAGGTGCGCGCGCTCGACGGTCGCGGTCTGTTGGTGATCGGCAACGATCACCACCTTGGCCGCGCTGAGGGCCGCATCCACCTTGGCCGCGTCGGTGCGGGTGTACAGGTCGTTTTCCAGCACCACGATGGCGTCGGCTTTACCGTCGACTACCGCCTGCAGGGCGGCGTCCACGGATTCGCCGCCGAGCATGGCCAGGCCGAGGCTGTTGGCCTCTGGCACGATCAGGCTGATGGAGCCGGCTTTGTCGCGCAGCTTCAGGGCTTTGGCGATGTTCGCTGCGGCTTCGATCAGCGCCTTGGAACCCAGGGAAGTACCGGAAATGATCAGTGGGCGCTTGGCCGCCAACAGGGCGTCGGCAATGCGCTTGGCCAGTTCCAGGGCTTCGCTGTCCAGGCCTTCCACGGCAGGGGCGCTGGCGTCGATGGCATGGGCCACGGCGAAACCGATGCGCGCCAGGTCGTCGGGAGCGGCGTGTACACACTCCTCGGCGACGTCGTCGAGCTTGGTTTCAGCGAGGCTGGCAATGAACAGCGGGTTCAGCGCGTGCTGGCCGATGTTCTTCACCGCAGCGTCGAGCCAAGGCTGGACGCGCATGGCGTCGGCCATTTCCTCGGCCTTGCCCTTGACCGACTGGCGCAGGGCCAGGGCCATGCGGGCAGCGGTCTGGGTCAGGTCTTCGCCAAGGACGAAGATCGCGTCGTGGTCTTCGATCTCCCGCAGGTTCGGAACCGGCAGCGGGCTGTCGTTCAGCACCTGCAGAACCAGGCGGATGCGCTCCAGTTCAGACGCTTCGATGCCGCTGTAGAAGTGCTCGGCGCCGACCAGTTCACGCAGCGCGTAGTTGCTTTCCAGGCTGGCGCGAGGCGAGCCGATACCGACGATGTTGCGACCGCGCAGCAGGTCGGCGGCCTGGTCCAGGGCCTGGTCCAGGGTCAGCTGGGTGCCGTCGGCCAGGCGTGGCTGGCGTGGACGATCCTTGCGGTTGACGTAGCCATAACCGAAGCGGCCACGGTCGCAGAGGAAATACTGGTTCACCGAACCGTTGTAGCGGTTTTCGATGCGGCGCAGTTCGCCATAGCGCTCGCCCGGGGAGATGTTGCAACCGCTGGAGCAGCCATGGCAGATGCTTGGCGAGAACTGCATGTCCCATTTGCGGTTGTAGCGCTCGGAGTGAGTCTTGTCGGTGAACACACCGGTCGGGCAGACCTCGGTGAGGTTGCCGGAGAACTCGCTTTCCAAGGTGCCGTCTTCAACGCGACCGAAGTACACGTTGTCATGGGCGCCGTAGACGCCCAGGTCGGTGCCGCCGGCGTAGTCCTTGTAGAAGCGTACGCAGCGGTAGCAGGCGATGCAGCGGTTCATCTCGTGAGCGATGAACGGGCCGAGGTCCTGATTCTGGTGGGTGCGCTTGGTGAAGCGATAACGGCGCTCGTTGTGGCCGGTCATCACCGTCATGTCTTGCAGGTGGCAGTGACCGCCTTCCTCACAGACCGGGCAGTCGTGAGGGTGGTTGGTCATCAGCCATTCGACAACACTGGCACGGAAGGCCTTGGATTCTTCATCGTCGATGGAGATCCAGGTGTTGTCGGTGGCCGGGGTCATGCAGGACATGACGATACGACCACGGGTGTCGTTCTCGTCGGTGTACTGCTTGACCGCGCACTGGCGACAGGCACCGACGCTACCGAGAGCGGGGTGCCAGCAGAAATAAGGGATGTCGAGGCCTAGTGACAGACACGCCTGTAACAGGTTGTCCGCCCCATCGACTTCGAGCGCTTTGCCGTCTACGTGGATAGTGGCCATGGTTCAAAGTTCTTCGTTGGCCCGGTGTCAGCGGGCGTGGCTAATGGAATCTTGTTATGCGTGCGAATCAACACAGCCGTTCACGGCGTCATCGCACGTCGAGCACAGGGCACGGACCCTGCGCCCTCATCTAAGCGTTACGCGCCGACTACGATCGGTCGGGCCAGAGGCGGGACGGCGGCGCTGGTAGGCGCGATGCCGGCTTCGAACTCTGGACGGAAATACTTGATGGCACTGCCCAAAGGCTCCACGGCACCCGGTGCGTGAGCACAGAAGGTCTTGCCCGGGCCGAGGAAGCCCACCAGACCCAGCAGGGTCTCGATGTCGCCCTGCTGGCCCTGGCCTTTTTCCAGGGCCATCAGCAGCTTGACGCTCCATGGCAGGCCATCACGGCAAGGGGTGCAGAAGCCGCAGGATTCACGGGCGAAGAATTGCTCCATGTTGCGCAGCAGCGACACCATGTTGATGCTGTCGTCCACCGCCATGGCCAGGCCGGTACCCATGCGGGTGCCCACTTTGGCGATGCCGCCGGCGTACATTTGCGCATCCAGGTGTTCCGGCAGCAGGAAGCCGGTACCGGCGCCGCCGGGCTGCCAGCACTTGAGCTTGTAGCCATCGCGCATGCCGCCGGCGTAGTCCTCGAACAGCTCGCGCGCGGTCACGCCGAAGGGCAGCTCCCACAGGCCAGGGTTCTTCACTTTGCCGGAGAAGCCCATCAGCTTGGTGCCGTGGTCTTCACTGCCTTCGCGGGCCAGGGATTTGTACCACTCCACGCCGTCGCCGATGATCGCCGGCACGTTGCACAGCGTCTCGACGTTGTTCACGCAAGTCGGCTTGCCCCACACGCCTACGGCGGCGGGGAAGGGCGGCTTGGAGCGTGGGTTGGCGCGACGGCCTTCCAGGGAGTTGATCAGTGCGGTTTCTTCACCGCAGATGTAGCGCCCGGCGCCGGTGTGCACGAACAGTTCGAAATCGAAACCGCTGCCCAGAATGTTCTTGCCCAACAGGCCAGCAGCCTTGGCTTCTTCCACGGCACGGCGCAGGTGCTTGGCGGCGGTGGTGTACTCGCCGCGCAGGAAGATGTAGCCGCGGTAGGTCTTCAGTGCACGGGCACTGATCAGCATGCCTTCGATCAGCAGATGGGGCAGTTGCTCCATCAGCATGCGGTCTTTCCAGGTGTTGGGTTCCATTTCGTCCGCGTTGCACAGCAGGTAGCGGATGTTCATGGATTCGTCTTTGGGCATCAGGCCCCACTTTACGCCGGTGGGGAAGCCCGCACCGCCGCGGCCCTTGAGGCCGGCGTCCTTCACGGTCTGGACGATATCGTCCTGGGACAGGTCGGCGAAGGCCTTGCGCGCTGCAGCGTAGCCGTTCTTGGCCTGGTACTCGTCGAACCATACCGGCTCGCCGTCGTCACGCAGACGCCAGGTCAGGGGGTGGGTTTCTGCGGTGCGCGCAATGCGGTTCGCAGGGCCGAAAGAGGTCAGGGTCATACGTAGCCCTCCAACAGTTTGGCCACGCCAGCGGGCTGTACGTCGCCGAAAGTGTCGTCGTCGATCATCAGCGCCGGGGCCTTGTCGCAGTTGCCCAGGCAGCACACCGGCAGCAGGGTGAAGCGGCCGTCGGCGGTGGTCTGGCCGAGGCCGATGCCCAGCTCGCTCTGGATCTGGCTGACCACGGACTCATGGCCGCCGATGTAGCAGACCATGCTGTCGCAGACGCGAATGATGTGGCGGCCCACTGGCTGGCGGAAGATCTGGCTGTAGAACGTCGCCACGCCTTCTACGTCGCTGGCGGGGATGCCGAGGATCTCGCCGATGGCGTAGACCGCGCCGTCAGGCACCCAGCCACGTTCCTTCTGGACGATCTTCAGGGCTTCGATCGACGCCGCGCGCGGGTCTTCGTAGTGATGCATCTCGTGCTCGATGGCCGAGCGCTCGGTTTCGCTCAGGGCGAAACGGTCTGTCTGGATAAGCGTGCTGTTCATGCTTAGCGGTCCACGTCGGCCATAACGAAGTCGATACTACCCAGGTACGCGATCAAGTCCGCGACCATGCTGCCGCGGATCACCGAAGGGATCTGCTGCAGGTGGGCGAAGCTCGGGGTACGGATCCGGGTGCGGTAGCTCATGGTGCCGCCATCGCTCGTCAGGTAATAACTGTTGATGCCCTTGGTCGCTTCGATCATCTGGAAGGATTCGTTGGCCGGCATGACCGGGCCCCACGAAACCTGCAGGAAGTGCGTGATCAAGGTCTCGATGTGCTGCAGGGTGCGCTCTTTCGGCGGCGGCGTGGTCAGCGGGTGGTCCGCCTTGTACGGGCCTTCCGGCATGTTGCGCAGGCACTGATCGATGATCTTGATGCTCTGGCGCATTTCTTCCACGCGAACCATGCAACGGTCGTAGGCGTCACCGTTGGCACCCAGCGGGACTTCGAACTCGAAGTTCTCGTAGCCGGAGTACGGACGGGCCTTGCGCAGGTCGAAATCGCAACCGGTGGAGCGCAGGCCGGCACCGGTGACGCCCCATTCCAGGGCTTCCTTGGTGTTGTAGGCGGCGACACCGATGGTCCGGCCCTTGAGGATGCTGTTCTGCAGGGCAGCCTTGGTGTATTCGTCGAGGCGCTTGGGCAGCCATTCGACGAAGTCCTTGACCAGCTTTTCCCAGCCGCGGGGCAGATCGTGGGCAACGCCGCCGATGCGGTACCAGGCCGGGTGCAGACGGAAACCGGTGATGGCTTCGATCACGGTGTAGGCGCGCTGACGGTCGGTGAAGGTGAAGAACACCGGGGTCATGGCGCCGACGTCCTGGATGTAGGTGCCCAGGAACAGCAGGTGGCTGGTGATGCGGAAGAACTCGGCCATCATGATGCGGATGACGTCGACCTTCTCCGGCACCTTGATGCCGGCCAGCTTCTCCACCGACAGCACGTACGGCAGGTTGTTCATCACCCCGCCCAGGTAGTCGATGCGGTCGGTGTAGGGGATGAAGCTGTGCCAGGACTGGCGCTCGGCCATCTTCTCGGCGCCACGGTGGTGGTAGCCGATGTCCGGTACGCAGTCGACGATCTCTTCGCCATCCAGTTGCAGGATGATACGGAAGGCACCGTGAGCCGAAGGGTGGTTCGGACCCAGGTTGAGGAACATGTAGTCCTCGTTGGCACCGGAACGCTTCATGCCCCAGTCTTCCGGACGGAAGCGCGCGGCTTCCTCTTCCAGCTGCTGCTTGGCCAGGTTCAGGCTGAACGGATCGAACTCGGTGGCGCGGGCCGGGAAGTCCTTGCGCAGCGGGTGACCTTCCCAGGTCGGCGGCATCATGATTCGCGACAGGTGCGGGTGGCCGGCAAAGTCGATACCGAACATGTCCCAGACTTCACGCTCGTACCAGTTGGCGTTGGGCCAGATACCGGTGACGGTGGGCAGGCTGAGGTCGCCTTCGGAGAGGGCCACCTTGATCATCACGTCGCTGTTACGTTCGATCGACAGCAAGTGGTAGAACACGCTGAAGTCGGCACCCGGCAGGCCCTGGCGCTTGGTACGCAGGCGCTCGTCCACGCCGTGCAGGTCATAGAGCATGACGTACGGCTTGGGCAGGTTGCGCAGGAAGGTCAGGACTTCGACGAGTTTGGAGCGGGTAACCCACAGCACCGGCATGCCGGTGCGGGTGGCCTGGGCGGTGAACGCCTCAGGGCCAAAACGGTTATTGAGTTCGACGACCACATCCTGGTCGTCAGCCTTATAAGGCGGGATGTACAGAGCACTGCCTGTAGTCATGGTTTTTTATCGCTTTCGGTCAACGTAAAGAGTGAAGCCAGTGTCGTTTCTTTGTCAGAACAGATCTGGATCAGACTTCGTCAGGGCTGCGCAGGTTGGTGACCTGAATACGCTGTTCGCGGCGCTGCTCCTTTTGCGACGGCATCTCGGCGCGATACACGCCTTGATCACCGACGACCCAGGACAGTGGGCGACGCTCCTGGCCAATGGATTCTTGCAAGAGCATCAAGCCTTGCAGGAACGCTTCGGGGCGGGGCGGGCAGCCAGGTACGTAGACGTCCACGGGCAGGAACTTGTCCACCCCCTGAACTACGGAGTAGATGTCGTACATGCCGCCGGAGTTGGCGCACGAACCCATGGAGATGACCCACTTGGGCTCAAGCATTTGCTCGTAGAGACGCTGGATGATCGGCGCCATCTTGATGAAGCAGGTACCGGCGATAACCATGAAGTCCGCCTGACGCGGCGATGCCCGGATAACCTCGGCGCCAAAGCGCGCGATGTCATGGGGCGCCGTGAAGGCGGTGGTCATTTCCACGTAGCAGCAGGACAGACCGAAGTTGTACGGCCACAGGGAGTTCTTACGCCCCCAGTTGACCGCGCCGCTCAGCACGTCTTCCAGCTTGCCCATGAAGATGTTTTTGTGGACCTGATCCTCTAACGGATCGGAAACGGTTTCACGTTCGCCGATCGGGTACTGATCGTTAGGAGCATCGGGGTCGATCCTGGTGAGATTGTATTGCATCGCCAAAGCCTCATTGTTTTAGCTTCGCCTGCCGCTTACGACGACCTTCCGGAGCCCAGTCAAGAGCCCCCACTCGCCAAAGGTAGACAAGACCTGCCAACAGAATTGCTATGAAAACGAGAGCTTCGACGAATCCGGTCCAGCCGCTTTCGCGGACGGACACAGACCAGGCAAAGAGAAAGAGGGCTTCGATATCGAAGATCACGAAGAGCATCGCGACCAGATAGAATTTGGCTGAGAGCCGCAAGCGGGCGCCACCGGTAGGTAGCATGCCGGACTCGAACGGTTCGTTTTTGCTGCGGCCCCAGGCTTTTGACCCGAGGAGGCTGGAGACGCCGAGCATGAAGGCGCAGAGGCCGACAACACCCAGAAGGAAAATGGCAAAGCCCCAGTTGTGGGCCATGAGTCCTGTCGCTTCGGGCATGCTGGTAATCCTTAACAGAGAGCAAGAGTCTCTGAGCTTGATAAAGAAATAAAGCAGTGACGATATGTCGCAGCGCAATCAATCGCGCTGATTTTATGGCTAAACACCGGGCAAGTAAAATTTCTAAAGCGAAATTGTTTATCGTAATAAGGACATAGCTCACCCCTGTAGCCCCGTAAGCCGCAGCCTGCGGGCATTAGGGGAGGTTTTGTTAATTATGTTTTGTCCCTGCTGTAATGAAAGTTTTAGCCTCTAAATGATAATCAATATTATTTAGCGGCTGTTTTATTCTGCTCCCCTTGGAGGCGTGGGAAAGTTGTCGGATATATCCCTGTTACTGCAAGTAGCAGGGGCGCACCTTTTAACCTGTTTCGCTCTGGGTAACACCGCTCTGGATCAATATTTCGTCGGCTTTTTGGGCGGCGCCGACTTGTCGGCGAATTTTGCTGGAGGCAGGCGGATTGGGAAATGCGCAGGCCTGTTTCGCCGGCAAATTGGCTCCTGCTGGGAGTGCGGGCAAAAAAAACGCCCCGAACCAGTCGGGGCGTCAGCTTTACAGCAATGCAGTTGTTTTTACCGGATCTGCATTGGCCGCTCGATCAAGGCGCGAGGCCTGGAATCAATGGAACTGCTCTTCTTCGGTGGAGCCGGTCAGGGCGGTTACCGAGGACGAGCCGCCCTGGATCACGGTGGTCATGTCGTCGAAGTAGCCGGTGCCCACTTCCTGCTGGTGAGCCACGAAGGTGTAGCCTTTGGCCGCGTCGGCGAACTCTTGCTCTTGCAGTTTCACGTAGGCAGTCATGTCGTTGCGGGCGTAGTCATGCGCCAGGTTGAACATGCTGTGCCACATGTTGTGGATACCGGCCAGGGTGATGAACTGGTGCTTGTAGCCCATGGCGGACAGCTCGCGCTGGAACTTGGCGATGGTGGCGTCGTCCAGGTTCTTCTTCCAGTTGAAGGAAGGCGAGCAGTTGTACGACAGGATCTGGTCCGGGTATTCCTTCTTGATCGCTTCGGCGAAACGACGGGCTTCGTCCAGGTCCGGCTTGGCGGTTTCGCACCAGATCAGATCAGCGTAAGGCGCGTAGGCCAGACCGCGGGCAATTGCCTGGTCCAGGCCGGCCTTCACTTTGTAGAAGCCTTCCTGGGTGCGAGTGCCTGTCACGAACGGCTGGTCGTACGGGTCGCAGTCCGAAGTCAGCAGGTCAGCAGCGTTGGCGTCGGTACGGGCCAGGATGATGGTCGGTACACCGGCAACGTCGGCCGCCAGACGGGCAGCAGTCAGCTTCTGTACGGCTTCCTGGGTCGGCACCAGTACCTTGCCGCCCATGTGGCCGCACTTCTTCACGGAAGCCAGCTGGTCTTCGAAGTGAACGCCGGCGGCGCCTGCTTCGATCATGCTCTTCATCAGCTCGTAGGCGTTCAGCACGCCGCCGAAACCGGCTTCAGCGTCGGCCACGATTGGCGCGAAGTAGTCGATGTAGCCTTCGTCGCCCGGGTTCTTGCCGGCTTTCCACTGGATCTGGTCCGCACGACGGAACGAGTTGTTGATGCGCTTGACCACGGTTGGAACCGAGTCCACCGGGTACAGTGACTGGTCGGGGTACATGGATTCTGCGGAGTTGTTGTCCGCAGCCACTTGCCAGCCCGACAGGTAGATGGCCTGGATACCGGCTTTGACCTGTTGAACAGCCTGGCCGCCGGTCAGGGCGCCCATGCAGTTGACGAAATCTTTATCAGGACGGAAGGACGGCTTGGCACCTTGGGTGACCAGGTTCCAGAGCTTCTCGGCGCCCATGCGTGCCAGGGTGTGCTCGGGTTGAACCGAACCACGCAGACGGACCACGTCGGCAGCGGAGTAGGTGCGAGTCACGCCTTTCCAGCGCGGGTTTTCAGCCCAGTCTTTTTCAAGGGCTGCAATTTGCTGTTCGCGTGTCAGTGCCATGGAGATAAACCTCGTCGCGTCTTGTGTAAAAAGTCGTTCTTGGTTGGAAAATTCCGGCTCCGCCGATCACGCGTCATAACGTTGCGTGGAAGGCTGCTCGCTGACCAGGAAGCTTAGGCGGTCGAGGGTGTATGGCGGGGATGGCGACGGGTGAACGATGAGCTCGAGGGGAAAAGTGAGCAGGTGAAGGCGAGCTGCGGTGCGCATTCGGGCGTCGTGGGCCTGGGTGCGTTCCAACAGTGTGTTGCCGATCGACCTAATTACGCTTCCGTCCCTCGGGACAACTTCGTTCCAGTCGCAATCTCGTCAAACACACCTTGTGGGCAGTACAGACACGAATCGGCTCGGTTGGGTAGGTTGGAGCGGCGATCCGAAGGCCCTTGCCAGGGCCCCTGATTAGCGGGAGCGAGGCCATCATGCCCGCGGTTTTTTGGCCCGTCAAATGTTTTGTAGTGCTTTTTTTGCGCCACTACATCTTTGGTCTAATACGACTAATCAGTCAGTTTTTGGTGCTTTAGTCCAATGCGTCGACCTTGACCCGCAAGGTCATGTCATCCCGGCCTTGGGTCGAATAGCTGCGGCCCAGAGCCTGCTTGTCGGCCTGGGTCTGGCGATTGACGCCCGCCAGGGTGATCCACTCGCCAAGGCGACCGTTGACGGTTGTGTCGGTACTTTGCACGTTCACTACATCGGGACGTTCCTGGCTCATGCGGTCACGATTGGTGCTGATGCTCAGGTGCACGGTCTCGCCGGTCACGCTGGCCGTGACATAGAAGCCCTGAGTGACGTTGCGGTACTGGGTCTGGTTTTGCGGGCGACCGTAGGGATCGGTCTGGGTCGTGGTCAGGGGCACGCTCTGACCGACCTGAATCAGGGCCGGCACGCCTTCGCTGGCCTGGATCTGCTGGATGCCGCCATCGCGACTCTCGGTGCTGCGATTGATGATCCGGGTTTGCGGCGCGCCGTTGACCGAATAACCCTGGTTGTCCTGGAAGTTGTTTTCATTGGTGTCGACGGTGATCAGCAGGCGCTTGGCCGCCGTATCCAATTGCGCAATGAAAGCCCGCAGTTCGGCGATCTTGCCCGGCTCGGCATTGACGATCAGTTGGTTGCCATAGGCGCTGACCTTGCCGTCCTTGCCGAGAAAATTCTGCGCCACCGGCAGCAGGTCGGCGCTGGTGCGGTTGTTGAGGGGCACGATCTCGGTGGCGGCCATGACCGAGCAGCTGAAGGTCAGCAGCAGCGTCGTGAGCAAGGTGCGTAGGGACATATCCGTTATCTCCGCGAGTAGCTGGCGTAAAGCCTTGAGTTTGACACTTTGTCGGCTTTGGGTGGGGCAAGTTGAATCCTAGACGGCAAAACGCCCCGGCATCCTGGTCTTGCGCCGGTCGGGGCAAGGGGATGGCGGGGCGTTGGCTTGGGTTATTGCCGCCAGGGCATGTCGGTCAGGCGCCGCGGACCATGTCGACGTGAGGAATCCCTGCTTCGAGAAACTCCTGGCTGACAATCGAGAAGCCCAGGCGCTCGTAGAACGGCGTGGCCTGGACCTGGGCGCTGAGCATCTGCTGCTTGAGGCCGCGTTTCTCGGCTTCGTCGATCACCGCATGCATCAGCGCATCGCCGACCTTCAGGCCGCGCCAGTCCTTGAGTACCGAAACCCGGCCGACATGTCCGTCGGGCAGCAGGCGCGCGGTACCAATCGGAAAATCGCCCTCGAAGGCCAGGAAGTGCACGGCACTGTCATCGTCGGCGTCCCATTCCAGTTCCGGTGGAACCGCTTGCTCGGCAATGAACACCGCTTCACGAATACGCCGGATCTCGGCGTTATCCTTTTGCCAGTCTGCGACACGTACGCGAATCTTATTCATCGGCGAACCCCAGGCTCCCTTGCTTGACCAGTTCACACAACAGGCCGCGCCCATCGTCATCCGCCAGCCAGGGGCCGAGGTTGTCGATATGCAGGGCATCGGCGGCGCAAATCATTTTCAGCAGCTCGCGCAGTTTACCGGGAAGCAGGCGGCTCTGGCCGCTGGCGAACAGCAACAGGTCTTCATCCACTTCCGACCAGGCCAGGCGCGCGCTCGGGTTGCGGATCAGGATCGCGCCCTGTTCCAGGCTACCCAGCAGGTCGTCTTCTTCCAGTTCCGGGCCGACCACCAGTTCCGGATAACGCGGCTCGGTCATGAACTGGCCGAACCAGGTCAGCAACAGGCGCTCGTCGCTCATGTGCTCGGCCAGCAGGCTCTTGAGGCGGTCGAGGGCGTCCTGCTGGATCTGGTGCGGGTCGCTGGCCGGCTGTACGTCGGCGTCGGTGTAGCGATCTTCGTCCGGCAGGAACTGACCGAGGAAGTCGGTGAAGTGAGTCAGGACTTCAGCGGCGCTCGGGGCGCGGAAGCCCACCGAATAGGTCATGCAGTCATTCAGCGCAACGCCGTAGTGGGCCAGGCGCGGCGGCAGGTAGAGCATGTCGCCGGGTTCCAGGACCCAGCTTTCAGTCTCTTCGAACTCGGCGAGGATGCGCAGGTCCGCGTGCTGCAGCAGCGGGCTTTCGGAGTCGCACATCTGGCCGATCTTCCAGTTGCGCTTGCCGTGGCCTTGCAGCAGGAACACGTCGTAGTTGTCAAAGTGCGGGCCGACATTACCGCCCGGTGCGGCGAAGCTGATCATCACGTCATCAATGCGCCAGCTCGGCAGGAAGCGGAAATGCTCCAGCAGTTCGGCGACTTCCGGGACGAACTGGTCCACGGCCTGCACCAGCAGCGTCCAGTCACGCTCCGGCAGCTTGCTGAACTCGTCTTCGGCGAACGGGCCGCGACGCAGTTCCCAGGGGCGCTCGCCGTTCTCGATCACCAGGCGCGATTCGACTTCTTCTTCCAGGGCCAGGCCGGCCAGTTCGTCGGGTTCGATCGGGCTTTCGAAGTCAGGCAGGGCCTGACGGATCAGCAGGGGCTTTTTCTGCCAGTAGTCACGCAGAAATTCCCGTGCAGTGATGCCGTCCAGAAGTTGAAGTGGAATGTCAGGATTCATGTGTAACCTATTGAAAAAGTTTACTTTTCTAGCAGGAATAAAAACGCCCGGCGCGGCCGGGCGTCAAAAGGTCGGGCGGTGGCTCAGATGCGCTTGGCCTGGGCCGCGGCATTGCCGATGTAGCTGGCTGGGGTGAGCTGCTTGAGCTCGGCCTTGGCCGCGGCAGGCATGTCCAGCCCGTCGATGAAAGTCTGCAGCGCTTCAGGGCTGATGCCCTTGCCGCGGGTCAGTTCCTTGAGCTTTTCGTACGGATTTTCGATGTTGTAGCGACGCATCACGGTCTGGATCGGCTCGGCCAGCACTTCCCAGCAGGCATCCAGGTCTTCGGCGATCCTCGAAGCGTTGAGCTCCAGTTTGCTGATGCCTTTGAGGCTGGCTTCGTAGGCGATCACGCTGTGAGCGAAGCCCACGCCCAGGTTGCGCAGGACGGTGGAGTCGGTCAGGTCGCGCTGCCAGCGGGAGATCGGCAGCTTGCTCGCCAGGTGCTGGAACAGGGCGTTGGCGATCCCCAGGTTGCCTTCGGAGTTTTCGAAGTCGATCGGGTTGACCTTGTGCGGCATGGTCGAGGAACCGATTTCGCCGGCAATGGTGCGTTGCTTGAAGTAGCCCAGGGAGATGTAGCCCCAGATATCGCGATCGAAGTCGATCAGGATGGTGTTGAAGCGGGCGATGGCATCGAACAGCTCGGCAATGTAGTCGTGCGGCTCGATCTGCGTGGTGTAGGGGTTGAAGGCCAGGCCCAACTCGTCTTCGATGAAGGCGCGGGCATTGGCTTCCCAGTCGATGTCCGGATAGGCCGACAGGTGGGCGTTGTAGTTGCCCACGGCGCCGTTGATCTTGCCCAGCAGCGGTACGGCGGCGACCTGAGCGATCTGGCGCTCCAGACGGTACACGACGTTGGCCAGTTCCTTGCCCAGGGTGGTCGGCGAGGCCGGCTGACCGTGGGTGCGCGACAGCATCGGCACTTCGGCGAAGCGGATCGCCAGTTCGCGGATGGCGTTGGCGGTCTGGCGCATCAGCGGCAGCATCACGTCATCACGGCCTTCGCGCAGCATCAGGGCGTGGGACAGGTTGTTGATGTCCTCGCTGGTGCAGGCGAAGTGGATGAACTCACTGACGTTGGCCAGCTCAGGCAGCTTGGCGGCTTGTTCCTTGAGCAGGTACTCGATGGCCTTGACGTCGTGGTTGGTGGTGCGCTCGATCTCTTTGACGCGCTCGGCGTGCTCCAGGGAGAAGTTCTCTGCCAGGGCATTGAGGACGGCGTTGGCTTCGGCGGAGAACGCCGGCACTTCGCTGATGGCGCTGTGGGCGGCCAGGCGCTGGAGCCAGCGCACTTCAACGAGGACGCGAGCACGGATCAGGCCGTATTCGCTGAAAATGGGGCGCAGGACCTGGGTTTTGCCGGCGTAGCGGCCGTCAACAGGGGAAACCGCAGTGAGCGAAGAGAGCTGCATGGGGTGTTCTCGGACAGTCGGGCAACGAAATGGGGCGCGTATCATACATGAAAATATCCGCAGGTCCGTTGCCAACTGACCAGCGTCTTACGCGCAGCTCTTGAAAAATCAGGCGCAGCTCAGCTGCTGCGCATCAATGGATACAGCTCTTTGAGCAATTTGCGCCGGCTGATCACCAGTTGCCAGCGATGGCCGCCCAACTGGCGCCACAGGCGCGCCGAGCGAATGCCGGCCAGCAGCAGGGCGCGGATCTTCGAGGCGTTGCTCGGCTGCTGCAGGTTGCGCATGTCGCCGTGCACCTGGATGCGTTGGCGCAGGGTGCTCAGGGTGTCCTGGTAGAGCCCGCCGCACGCGGCAATGACGTTTTCGTGGGCCGGGCCGAAGTGTTCGACCTGGGACTGGATCTGCGGCAGGCGCTTGCCGATGGTTTCCAGCAGGTCATCGCGCTTGGCCAACTGGCGTTCCAGGCCGAGCATCGACAAGGCGTAGCGCAGGGGCTCGCGTTGCAGGGTGCTGGGGTCGCGCTCCAGGGCACCGATCAGGGCGCGGTAGCCCTCGCGCAGGTTGAGGTCGTCGCCACCGTAGACCTCCAGGGTGTCCTTGGGGTCACGGATCAGCAGGCTGCCGAGCATGCAGCTCAAGGCCGCTTCGCTGACCTGGCCGGTCTTGGCGATGCGGTCCACCAGCACCGCTGCGAGGAATACACCGCCCAGCGCCGTCAGTTGCTCCTGAATCGGGCTCATGGGCGGGCGTCCTTGCTGCTCCAGGGTTCGGCCACTTCGATCACGCCGCCGCCGAGGCAGATTTCACCGTCGTAGAACACCACGGACTGGCCGGGAGTCACCGCGCGCTGCGGATCGTCGAAGGTGGCGCGGTAGCCGTTGGCGGTCCGCTCCAGGGTGCAGGGCTGGTCGCTCTGGCGGTAGCGCACCTTGGCGGTCAGGCGCCGTGGCTGGCTCAGGTCGATGGGGTTGACCCAATAGATGTCGGAAGCCAGCAGGGCGCGGGAGAACAGCCACGGATGGTCGTTGCCCTGGCCGACGATCAGCTCGTTGTGCTCCAGGTCCTTGATCAGCACGTACCACGGCTCTTCGCCGGCGTCTTTCAGGCCGCCGATGCCCAGGCCCTGGCGCTGGCCGATGGTGTGGTACATCAGGCCGTGGTGGCGGCCGATGACTTCACCTTCGGTAGTCTTGATCTCGCCGGGCTGGGCCGGCAGGTATTGCTTGAGGAAGTCGCTGAAGCGCCGCTCACCGATAAAGCAGATGCCGGTGGAGTCTTTCTTCTTGGCGGTGGCCAGGTCATGTTTCTCGGCGATGGCGCGCACTTCGGGTTTTTCCAGCTCGCCTACCGGGAACAGGGTCTTGGCGATCTGCTCGCCGCCCACGGCATGCAGGAAGTAGCTCTGGTCCTTGTTCGGGTCCAGGCCCTTGAGCAGTTCGGTGCGGTCGTCGATGTCGCGGCGGCGTACATAGTGGCCGGTAGCTATCAGGTCGGCACCGAGCATCATGGCGTAGTCGAGGAACGCCTTGAACTTGATTTCGCGGTTGCACAGGATGTCCGGGTTCGGCGTGCGGCCGGCCTTGTATTCGGCCAGGAAGTGCTCGAACACGTTGTCCCAGTACTCGGCGGCGAAGTTGGCGGTGTGCAGCTTGATGCCAAGTTTGTCGCACACGGCCTGGGCGTCGGCCAGGTCATCCATGGCGGTGCAGTATTCGGTGCCGTCGTCTTCCTCCCAGTTCTTCATGAACAGGCCTTCTACCTGGTATCCCTGTTCCATCAGCAGGAGGGCGGAAACGGAAGAATCCACGCCACCGGACATGCCGACAATGACGCGTTTCTTTTGGGTGTCAGAAGAGGCTGGATCACGCATAGGAATTCAACGGGTGTCTTGAAAAAGGACGCGATTCTAACAGGCTGAGGCCTGCAAGGCTAAAACTGCGGTTAAAGCATTGGTCGGATCAGCGCCAGGCTGTGCAGTTGGCCGTCCAGGTAATCGTCCAGGCATTGCAGGATCAGCTCGCTGCGCCAGTGGGCGCGCTGTTCCAGCAGTTGCTCGCGGCTCAGCCAGCGTGGGCCGATGATGCCGTCATCCAGCTGATAGTCCGGACGGTGGCGCAGCGCTTTGGCGGCAAAGCACACGCGCTGGTAGGTCACGCCGTTGCTGGGGGCGGTGTACAGGTAGATGCCGACCACGCCGGTCAACTCCACGTCCCAGCCGGTTTCCTCCAGGGTTTCGCGAATGGCCGCCTGGAGCAGGCTTTCATTGGCATCCAGGTGCCCGGCGGGCTGGTTGAGCACGGCGTGTTCGCCCGAGTACTCCTCGACGAACAGGAAGCGGCCCTGGTCTTCGACGATGGTGGCGACAGTGATATGGGGTTGCCATTCCATAAAGGCACTCCTTTATAAGGGGGAAGCATTGTAGGAGCCGGCTTGCCGGCGAAGCGAGCGCCGCATGTCCGGCGTAGAGACGTTCACCGGCAAGCAGGCTCCTAGTGGGCCCAGAAGCACAAACCCCGGCGCGGGGCCGGGGTTTGTGTGTTCGCTCGTACTTACACCAGCGCAGCGATGGCCGCGTTGAGGGTGGCGCTCGGGCGCATGGCCTTGCTCACCAGCTCAGGGTTGGCGCTGTAGTAGCCGCCGATGTCCACGGGCTTGCCCTGTACGGCGTTGAGCTCGGCGACGATGGTCGCTTCGTTCTCGGTCAGGGTCTTGGCCAGAGGGCTGAACTGCGCTTGCAGGGCAGCGTCCTCGGTCTGGGCGGCCAGGGCTTGTGCCCAGTACAGCGCCAGGTAGAAGTGGCTGCCGCGGTTGTCGATGTTGCCGACTTTGCGCGATGGCGACTTGTTGTTGTCGAGGAACTGGCCGGTGGCCTGGTCCAGGGTCTTGGCCAGTACCAGGGCTTTCGGGTTGTTGTAGGTGTTGCCCAGGTGCTCCAGGGAGGCGGCCAGGGCCAGGAACTCACCCAGGGAATCCCAGCGCAGGAAGTTCTCTTCCAGCAGCTGTTGCACATGCTTCGGAGCCGAACCGCCGGCGCCGGTTTCGAACAGGCCGCCACCGTTCATCAGCGGCACGATCGACAGCATCTTGGCGCTGGTGCCCAGCTCCATGATCGGGAACAGGTCGGTCAGGTAGTCGCGCAGTACGTTGCCGGTCACCGAGATGGTGTCCTTACCGTCGCGGGTGCGGGCCAGGGTGAACTTCATGGCTTCGACCGGGGACATGATGCGGATGTCCAGATCGCTGGTGTCGTGATCCTTCAGGTAGGCCTGAACTTTCTCGATCATCACGCCGTCGTGGGCGCGCATCGGGTCCAGCCAGAAAATCGCCGGGGTGCTGCTGGCACGGGCACGGTTGACGGCGAGCTTGACCCAGTCCTGGATCGGCGCGTCCTTGGTCTGGCACATGCGGAAGATGTCGCCGGCTTCGACTTTCTGCTCCAGCAGCAGCTTGCCTTGGCTGTCGGTCACGCGAACCACGCCGTCAGCCTTGATTTCGAAGGTCTTGTCGTGGGAGCCGTATTCTTCGGCTTTTTTCGCCATCAGGCCGACGTTTGGCACGCTGCCCATGGTGGTCGGATCGAACGCGCCATTGGCTTTGCAGTCTTCGATCACGGCCTGGTAGATGGTGGCGTAGCAACGGTCCGGGATCACGGCCTTGGTGTCGTGCAGTTGGCCGTCGGTGCCCCACATCTTGCCGGAGTCACGGATCATGGCCGGCATCGAGGCGTCGACGATCACGTCGCTCGGTACGTGCAGGTTGGTGATGCCTTTGTCGGAGTTGACCATGGCCAGGGCAGGGCGTGCAGCGTAGACCGCCTGGATGTCGGCTTCGATCGCGGCTTGCTGCTCGGCTGGCAGGGCCTTGATGCGGGCGTACAGGTCGCCAATGCCGTTGTTCAGGTTGAAGCCGATTTCCTGCAGCACGGCGGCGTGCTTGCTCAGGGCGTCCTGATAGAACTCGGCAACGATCTGGCCGAACATGATCGGGTCGGAGACCTTCATCATGGTGGCCTTGAGGTGCACAGACAGCAGTACGCCTTGTTTCTTGGCGTCTTCGATTTCTGCGGCGATGAAGGCGCGCAGGGCCTTTTTGCTCATCACGGCGCAGTCGAGGATCTCACCAGCTTGCACGGTGGTCTTTTGTTTCAGGACGGTGGCGGTGCCGTCTTGGGCGATCAGCTCGATCTTGACGCTGTCTGCGGCTTCGATCAGGGCGGCTTTTTCGCTGCCGTAGAAGTCGCCGTTGCTCATGTGGGCAACGTGAGACTTGGAGTCCTTGGCCCAGGCGCCCATCTTGTGCGGGTGCTTGCGCGCGTAGTTCTTCACCGACAGCGGAGCGCGGCGGTCGGAGTTGCCTTCACGCAGGACCGGGTTCACGGCGCTGCCCTTGACCTTGTCGTAGCGCGCCTTGGCGTCTTTGTCGGTGTCGCTGGTCACGGTTTCCGGGTAGTCCGGCAGGGCGTAGCCCTGGGCCTGCAGTTCCTTGATCGCGGCTTGCAGCTGCGGTACCGAGGCGCTGATGTTCGGCAGCTTGATGATGTTGGCTTCTGGGGTGACGGCCAGTTCGCCCAGTTCGGCGAGGTGGTCCGGCACCGCTTTGGCACCCAACTGCTCAGGGAAGCTGGCGAGGATGCGGCCGGCCAGGGAGATGTCGCGGGTTTCCACGGCGATATCAGCCGAAGCGGTGAAGGCTTCTACGATAGGCAGCAGGGAATAGGTGGCGAGGGCCGGAGCTTCGTCGGTGAAGGTATAGATGATCTTCGAGCGGGTGGGCATATTCGGATTAACTCTCTTCTTTGCTAAAGCGTGCGCAGAAACTCGAGGTGCGCCGGGTAAGCGCTTTCGTTCAAAGGTCATCCATGAGCCGAATGTCGAGGTTTCTTCGCGGTGATGTTGGGTGCATCAGTCGAGCGTCAAGCGGGTGGGCTGCGGTAACAACCCGGCTTTGGGCGGCCGGTCTCGGCTTGTTTTCTTCGGTAGCAGAGCGTTCGGCCGTCGTGACTCTATGGTCAGCGGCGGCATTATACATAGGTAGCTAGCAAAGCGCCGTTGCTTCATAGGTACCGGTGCTCGTCCATTGGTCTAAAGGTCGCAGGCGGGGTGCAGGCGTAGAGTCGTTGGCTGTGCTCGAATTTGGCACTTTTCCCTTTGCATTCAGGCTTGTAGGCCGCGAACCGTAAAGCTTTCACGGCATATGGGTGGAACATGAGGTTCCCGTCCAGATTCAACTGGGTTACGCTCGAACGCAGCCAGATGTTCAATCCACACAACGGAGTTCAGCATGGGATACAAGAAGATTCAGGTTCCAGCAGTCGGCGACAAAATCACCGTCAACGCAGACCATTCTCTCAATGTTCCTAACAACCCGATTATTCCTTTCATCGAAGGCGACGGTATTGGTGTTGATATCAGCCCGGTCATGATCAAGGTTGTCGATGCTGCGGTTAAGAAGGCTTACGGCGGCGAACGCAAGATTTCCTGGATGGAAGTGTATGCCGGGGAAAAAGCGACTCAAGTGTACGACCAGGACACCTGGCTTCCTCAGGAAACCCTGGACGCGGTGAAGGATTACGTGGTTTCCATCAAGGGTCCGCTGACCACTCCGGTCGGTGGCGGTATCCGTTCCCTGAACGTGGCCCTGCGTCAGCAACTCGATCTTTACGTGTGCCTGCGCCCGGTGCGCTGGTTCGAAGGCGTGCCCAGCCCGGTGAAAAAGCCGGGTGACGTGGACATGACCATCTTCCGTGAAAACTCCGAAGACATTTACGCCGGTATCGAGTGGAAGGCCGGTTCGGCAGAAGCCACCAAGGTCATCAAGTTCCTTAAGGAAGAAATGGGTGTCACCAAGATCCGTTTCGACGAAAACTGCGGCATCGGTGTCAAGCCGGTTTCGCTGCAGGGCACCAAGCGTCTGGCGCGCAAGGCGCTGCAATATGTAGTGGATAACGATCGTGATTCGCTGACCATCGTCCACAAGGGCAACATCATGAAGTTCACCGAAGGTGCCTTCAAGGAATGGGCCTATGAAGTGGCGGCCGAAGAGTTCGGCGCAACCCTGCTGGACGGCGGTCCGTGGATGCAGTTCAAGAACCCGAAAACCGGCAAGAACGTCATCGTCAAGGATGCCATCGCCGATGCCATGCTCCAGCAGATCCTGCTGCGTCCGGCGGAATACGATGTGATCGCCACTCTGAACCTCAACGGTGACTATCTGTCCGACGCCCTGGCGGCGGAAGTGGGCGGCATCGGTATCGCTCCAGGTGCCAACCTGTCCGATACCGTGGCCATGTTCGAGGCAACCCACGGTACTGCGCCCAAGTATGCCGGCAAGGATCAGGTCAACCCGGGCTCGCTGATTCTCTCTGCGGAAATGATGTTGCGTCACATGGGCTGGACCGAGGCGGCGGACCTCATTATCAAGGGCACCAACGGCGCGATTTCGGCCAAGACGGTGACCTATGACTTCGAGCGTCTGATGGAGGGTGCGACCCTGCTGTCTTCCTCGGCCTTCGGCGATGCGCTGATCTCGCATATGTAAGCGCAACCGCGCGCAAAGCAAACCGGCCGACTCAATCCCTTGAGTCGGCCGGTTTTTTTATCACTGGATGTTGGGTGTATCAGCTTAAGGCGCTTTCAGGTTGCGCCTCGGCGGGGATGATTTCACCGGGCACCTTCAAGGCGCTGATTTTGACCGCATGCAGGCCCTTGGGGCCCTGGATGATCTCGAAGCTCACAGCCTGTCCGGCTTTCAAGGTCTTGTAGCCATCCATCTCGATGGCCGAGTAATGGGCAAACAGATCATCCGTCTTGCCCTCCTCATTAATAAAGCCATAACCCTTGGCATTGTTGAACCACTTGACCTTACCGCTAGCCATACTCATATCCCTCTGCAACAGACTCCATCACTGGAGTATCATCCAGTTCATCCGCCGCCAAGCTTGGTAAAAAGGTTGACGCCGCGGACGTTTATTACCCAATGTGGGCCCTATTGGTTGTAACACCGTTTTGCCGATAGTCAAGGTGACCCGGCGGTCGGAGTTGAATTCCATCCAGAGCGCCCCCACCACTGTATTTGCACAACTGACGAACCTTTCTTTCCATGCATGCAATCAGCCAGATTCGACTAACATTCAATCAGGATCGCCCGGACTTGCACGACGACGATTCCGCTGGCTTGGCTGTACAGGAAGCTAAGCCTGCATTACAGGCGCCGCCGATGTACAAGGTGGTTTTGTTCAACGATGACTACACCCCGATGGATTTCGTCGTCGAAGTGCTCGAGATGTTTTTTAACCTGAATCGCGAGCTGGCGACCAAGGTCATGCTGGCCGTCCATACAGAAGGGCGGGCAGTGTGTGGATTGTTTACCCGCGACATCGCCGAGACAAAGGCCATGCAGGTCAACCAGTACGCCCGGGAAAGCCAGCATCCGCTACTCTGTGAAATCGAGAAGGACGGTTAACGCCGACCACTTGGGTATGAGGTGAAGCTATGTTAAACCGCGAGCTCGAAGTCACCCTCAATCTCGCCTTCAAGGAGGCCCGTTCGAAGCGTCATGAGTTCATGACCGTCGAGCACCTTCTGTTGGCTCTTTTGGATAATGAGGCCGCCGCCACCGTTTTACGTGCCTGCGGAGCAAACCTCGACAAACTCAAGCACGACCTGCAGGAGTTCATCGACTCCACCACGCCGCTGATCCCGGTCCATGACGAGGATCGCGAGACTCAGCCGACCCTGGGTTTCCAGCGTGTGCTGCAGCGTGCTGTCTTTCACGTCCAGAGCTCGGGCAAGCGTGAAGTCACTGGCGCCAATGTGCTGGTGGCCATCTTCAGTGAGCAAGAGAGCCAGGCGGTGTTCCTGCTCAAGCAGCAGAGCGTCGCCCGTATCGATGTGGTCAATTACATCGCCCACGGCATCTCCAAGGTGCCTGGGCATGGCGATCATTCTGAAGGTGAACAGGATATGCAGGATGAAGAGGGTGGTGAGTCGTCTTCTTCGAGTAATCCCCTGGATGCCTATGCCAGCAATCTCAACGAGCTGGCCCGTCAGGGGCGCATTGATCCGCTGGTAGGGCGTGAGCAGGAAGTGGAGCGTGTAGCCCAGATCCTGGCTCGTCGGCGCAAGAACAACCCGTTGCTGGTGGGTGAAGCGGGCGTGGGCAAGACCGCGATTGCCGAAGGCCTGGCCAAGCGTATCGTCGACAATCAGGTTCCGGACCTGCTGACCAACAGCGTGGTCTACTCCCTGGACCTCGGGGCATTGCTGGCGGGTACCAAATACCGTGGCGACTTCGAGAAGCGCTTCAAGGCGTTGCTGAGCGAGTTGAAAAAACGCCCTCAGGCGATCCTGTTCATCGATGAAATCCATACCATCATCGGTGCCGGTGCGGCGTCCGGTGGGGTGATGGATGCCTCGAACCTGCTCAAGCCATTGCTGTCTTCGGGTGACATCCGCTGCATCGGTTCGACCACGTTCCAGGAGTTCCGTGGCATTTTCGAGAAGGATCGCGCCCTGGCGCGGCGCTTCCAGAAAGTCGACGTGTCCGAGCCCTCGGTTGAAGACACCATCGGCATCCTGCGCGGTCTCAAGGGGCGTTTCGAACAGCATCACAGTATCGAATACAGTGATGAGGCGCTGCGTGCCGCTGCGGAGCTGGCCTCGCGCTACATCAATGACCGGCACATGCCTGACAAGGCCATTGATGTGATTGACGAGGCGGGTGCCTATCAGCGCCTGCAGCCGGTTGATAAGCGCGTGAAGCGCATTGAAGTGGCCCAGGTTGAAGACATCGTGGCGAAAATTGCCCGGATTCCACCAAAACACGTCACCAGCTCCGATAAAGAGTTGCTGCGCAACCTTGAACGCGATCTCAAGTTGACGGTGTTCGGTCAGGATGCGGCGATTGATTCGCTGTCCACGGCGATCAAGCTGTCCCGTGCCGGTCTGAAATCCCCGGACAAGCCAGTCGGTTCCTTCCTGTTCGCCGGTCCTACCGGTGTCGGCAAGACCGAGGCCGCCCGGCAATTGGCCAAGGCCATGGGGATCGAGTTGGTGCGCTTCGACATGTCCGAGTACATGGAGCGGCACACTGTCTCGCGTCTGATTGGTGCGCCTCCCGGCTATGTCGGTTTTGATCAGGGCGGTTTGCTGACCGAAGCGATCACCAAGCAGCCACATTGCGTGTTGCTGCTCGATGAAATCGAGAAGGCTCATCCGGAAGTCTTCAACCTGCTGCTGCAGGTGATGGATCACGGCACCCTGACCGACAACAACGGGCGCAAGGCGGATTTCCGCAATGTCATCCTCATCATGACCACCAACGCCGGTGCTGAAACCGCGGCGCGAGCCTCCATAGGTTTCACTCATCAGGATCATTCTTCCGATGCCATGGAAGTGATCAAGAAGAGCTTCACGCCGGAGTTCCGCAACCGTCTGGACACCATTATCCAGTTCGGTCGCCTGAGCCATGAAGTGATCAAGAGCGTGGTGGACAAGTTCCTTACCGAGCTTCAAGCGCAACTGGAAGACAAGCGCGTGCAGCTGGAAGTGACCGATGCCGCTCGCAGCTGGCTGGCTGCCGGTGGTTACGACGTGACGATGGGGGCGCGTCCGATGGCGCGTTTGATCCAGGACAAGATCAAGCGTCCCCTGGCCGAGGAGATCCTGTTTGGCGAATTGTCCGACCATGGCGGTGTGGTGCACATCGACATCAAGGATGGCGAGTTGACCTTCGATTTCGAAACCACGGCGGAAATGGCTTGATGGCCGCATAACGCAGCAGTACCGCCAAAGGCACCGGAGGGTGCCTTTGTGCTATCTGGGGTTTGCCGGTTTATTCGAGACGAACAAAAACGCCCGGCATAACCGGGCGTCTTGTATTGACTTGCTTAGCGAGCGCGGTAAGTGATCCGACCTTTGCTCAAGTCATAGGGCGTCAGCTCGACGCGCACTTTGTCACCGGTAAGAATACGAATGTAGTTCTTGCGCATCTTGCCGGAAATATGCGCGGTTACGACGTGCCCATTTTCCAACTCCACGCGAAACATGGTGTTGGGCAGGGTGTCGACGACAGTGCCTTCCATTTCGAAGCTGTCTTCTTTCGACATGCAGTAAAGCCCTCGGTATCCAATGAATGGCCCGGTGCAACTGCGCCAGGCAAAAGCGGCGTGCATTGTGCCCGAAAAGTGGGGTTTAAGCCAAGACCTTCTAGTTGAGGATCACCCATCTCTGGTTAACCAGTAGCTCTATGGGGCGATATTGGGTCTTGTAGCTCATCTTTTTGCAGTTTTTGATCCAGTAGCCGAGGTACACCGCGTCCAGGCCCTGGCGCAGGGTTTCGCCGATTTGCCAGAGAATCGCATAACGCCCCAGGCTGCGGCGCTCTTCGTCGGGCTCATAGAAGGTGTAGACCGCGGAAAGGCCATTAGGCAGCAGATCGGTGACCGCTACTGCCAGCAGGCGACCGTCCAAGCGGAATTCATAGAAGCGCGAGAAGGGCAGGTCGCGAACCAGGAAGGTCGAGAACTGGTCGCGGCTGGGAGGGAACATGTCGCCATCGGCGTGACGTTGCTCGATATAGCGTTGATACAGCTCGAAATATTCTTCACTGAATGCCGGTTTGGCCGCTTGTACCCGCAGATCGCTGTTGCGTTTGAGGATGCGCTTTTGTTGACGGTTGGGCAGGAATTGCGCCACGGGGATGCGCGCCGGCACACAAGCGTTGCAATTCTGGCAGTGCGGCCGGTACAGGTGATCTCCACTGCGGCGAAAGCCCATTTCCGACAGGTCCGCATAAACGTGCACGTCCATGGGCTGACTGGGATCGAGGAACAGGGTAGTGGCCTGTTCGTCGGGCAGGTAGCTGCAAGAGTGGGGTTGAGTGGCATAAAACTTCAGGCGCGCCAACTCGGTCATGAGTCAACCCTCGGAATAAGCTTTGAAATTAAGTGTAAGCCACCGCCGTCAAACCCGCCTAGGAAACCCATGTGGCGCGGCTCGGCTGATCCAGATGCCGCTTGAGGTAGTCGGCGAATTCCGCTCGGGTAATGGATCTCGCCCCCAGACTGTGCAAGTGCTCGGTGGGCATCTGGCAGTCGATCAGCACAAAACCCCACGCCTTCAGGTGTTGTACCAGGGTCGCGAAGCCGAATTTCGAAGCATTATCGGCGCGGCTGAACATCGACTCGCCAAAGAACAACTGCCCCATGGCCAGGCCATAAAGGCCGCCTACCAGCTCGCCCTGATCCCAGACTTCCACCGAGTGAGCGTGGCCGCGTTGGTGCAGTTGCTGATAGGCCTGCTGCATGGCTTCGCTGATCCAGGTGCCGTCGGCATAGGCGCGGGGGGCTGCACAGGCGCTGATCACGGCAGCGAAATCCTGGTCGAAGGTCACTTCATAGCGCTGTTTGCGCAGCAGCTTGCCCAGGCTGCGGGACACGTGCAGCTCATCAGGGAAGAGTACGGTGCGCGGATCAGGAGACCACCAGAGGATGGGTTGGCCTTCAGAAAACCAGGGAAAACAGCCATGACGATAGGCCTGGACCAGGCGGTCGGCCGATAGATCACCGCCCGCAGCCAGCAGTCCGTTGGGCTCGCGCATGGCTTTTTCCAGAGGGGGGAAGGCAAGGTTGTTGCGTTGTAACCAGGTCAGCATGGCATCCAGACTTGTGGCAGGGGAGGGCGGTGGCGGGTCAATATTGGCCCGCCACAAGCGTAGGGCGAGGGGTTAGTGGTCGTCGAGGAATTTTTCCGCATCCAGGGCTGCCATGCAGCCAGCGCCCGCAGAAGTAATGGCTTGGCGATAGACGTGATCGGCCACGTCGCCGGCAGCGAATACTCCCGGGATGCCGGTAGCGGTGGCGTCGCCTTCGCTGCCGCCCTTGACCAGCAGATAGCCGTCACGCATCTCCAGTTGCCCCTGGAACAGGTCGGTATTGGGTTTGTGACCGATGGCGATAAATACCCCAGCCAACGCCAGGTCCTTGGTGGCTTCGCTGTGGCTGTCCTTGAGGCGGGCACCGGTCACGCCGCTGGCATCTCCCAGCACCTCCTGCAGGTGCTGGTTCCAGTGCAGGCGAATATTGCCGTTGGCGGCCTTGTCGAACAGCTTGTCCTGAAGGATCTTCTCCGCGCGAAGCTTGTCGCGGCGGTGCACCAGGTGCACTTCCTTGGCGATATTGGACAGGTACAGGGCTTCTTCCACGGCGGTATTGCCACCACCGACCACTGCCACCACCTGATTGCGATAGAAGAAGCCGTCGCAAGTGGCGCAGGCGGAAACCCCTTTGCCGGCAAACGCTTCCTCCGAGGGCAGGCCCAGGTACTGCGCCGACGCACCGGTGGCGATGATCAGCGCGTCGCAACTGTAGGTGCCACTGTCGCCGATGAGGATAAAGGGGCGCTGCTGCAACTGAGCGGTGTGAATGTGGTCATAGACGATCTGGGTGTCGAAGCGCTCGGCGTGCCTCTGCATGCGCTCCATCAGTACGGGTCCGGTCAGGCCTTCGACATCGCCGGGCCAGTTGTCCACTTCGGTGGTGGTGGTCAGTTGTCCGCCGGCTTGCAGGCCGGTAATAACCGTGGGTTTGAGGTTGGCGCGGGCGGCGTAGACGGCGGCGCTGTAACCGGCAGGGCCGGAGCCCAGAATGATCAGGCGGGAATGCTGTGCTTGGTTCATAAAAACACCTCATAAGCCTTTGTCACAAAAGAGAATGCATGCTCCAATTGAACAGTGCGTATCACGCAATTGACTATGCTTAACAGACTGTTCTGACGTGGCATGGTGTGAACAAACCCGTACAATACGACGATGTACCAGGCTTATTCAGAATTGCACCGTTTCAGAAGCAAGGGGCAGAGTGTTAAAAGTAGCCCCAGTTAGGCCGGTCAACTTTATTTACCTGCTCGGATTGAGCAGTATCTTGTTAGTCAATCACCCGTTGGACGCGCTTATGGCGCAGGAAAAGACGCGTTTTGAAGAAATCCACCGCAGCACCTAAACCTGTTGTTCCGCTCTGGCGTCAGCAATTGCACTACCGGCTCAAGGAAGGTGCATTGATCGCCATTGGAGCCCTGTGCCTGTTCTTGATGATGGCACTTCTGACCTACGGTAAAGATGATCCGGGTTGGAGTCATAACAGCAAGATCGAAGATGTGCAGAACTTCGGTGGGCCCGCCGGTTCTTACAGCGCCGATATCCTGTTTATGGTGTTGGGTTATTTCGCTTATATCTTCCCGCTGCTGTTGGCGATCAAGACCTATCAGATCTTCCGTCAGCGTCATGAGCCCTGGCAGTGGAGCGGCTGGCTGTTTTCCTGGCGACTGATCGGCCTGGTGTTCCTGGTGCTGTCCGGCGCTGCGCTGGCCCATATCCATTTTCATGCCCCCACCGGCCTGCCTGCCGGTGCCGGTGGTGCCCTGGGCGAAAGCCTGGGTGACCTGGCCAAGAATGCCCTGAACGTGCAGGGCAGTACCCTGATGTTCATTGCCCTGTTCCTGTTCGGCCTGACGGTATTTACCGACCTGTCCTGGTTCAAGGTGATGGACGTCACCGGCAAGATCACTCTCGACCTGTTCGAGCTGTTCCAGGGCGCGGCCAATCGCTGGTGGGATGCCCGTGTGGAGCGCAAGCAACTGGTGGCGCAGCTGCGCGAGGTGGATGCTCGGGTCGATGAAGTCGTGACCCCGAACATCGCCGACAAGCGCGAGCAGGCCAAGGTCAAGGAGCGTCTGATCGAGCGCGAGCAGGCCTTGAGCAAGCACATGTCCGAGCGCGAGAAACAGGTGCCGCCGGTGATCACGCCGGTAGCGGTCAAACCGCCCGAGCCCAGCAAGCGCGTGCAGAAAGAGAAGCAGGCGCCGCTGTTCGTCGACAGCGCGGTGGAAGGCACCTTGCCGCCGATCTCGATTCTTGATCCGGCGGAAAAAAAGCAGCTCAATTATTCGCCCGAATCCCTGGCCGCCGTCGGTCACCTGCTGGAAATCAAGCTCAAGGAATTCGGCGTCGAGGTCGCGGTGGACTCGATCCATCCGGGCCCGGTGATTACCCGTTACGAAATCCAGCCGGCAGCCGGGGTGAAAGTCAGCCGTATCGCCAACCTGGCCAAGGACCTGGCCCGTTCCCTGGCCGTGACCAGCGTGCGGGTGGTGGAAGTGATTCCCGGCAAGACCACCGTCGGCATCGAGATTCCCAACGAAGACCGGCAGATCGTGCGTTTCTCCGAAGTGCTCTCGACCCCGGAATACGACAACTTCAAATCCCCGGTCACCCTGGCCCTGGGCCATGACATCGGCGGCAAGCCGATCATCACCGACCTGGCGAAAATGCCTCACCTGCTGGTGGCCGGTACCACCGGTTCCGGTAAGTCGGTGGGGGTCAACGCGATGATCCTGTCGATCCTGTTCAAGTCCGGCCCGGAAGACGCCAAGCTGATCATGATCGACCCGAAGATGCTCGAACTGTCGATCTACGAAGGCATTCCGCACCTGCTGTGCCCGGTGGTCACCGACATGAAGGACGCAGCCAACGCTCTGCGCTGGAGCGTGGCGGAGATGGAGCGGCGCTACAAGCTGATGGCCAAGATGGGGGTGCGCAACCTTTCGGGCTTCAACGCCAAGGTCAAGGAAGCCATCGACGCCGGCACACCACTGGCCGATCCGCTGTACAACCGCGAAAGCATCCACGACGAAGCGCCGCTGCTGACCAAGTTGCCGACCATCGTCGTGGTGGTGGACGAATTCGCCGACATGATGATGATCGTCGGCAAGAAGGTCGAAGAGCTGATCGCCCGTATCGCCCAGAAGGCCCGGGCCGCCGGTATCCACCTGATCCTCGCGACCCAGCGGCCGTCGGTGGACGTGATCACCGGCCTGATCAAGGCCAACATCCCGACCCGCATGGCGTTCCAGGTGTCGAGCAAGATCGACTCGCGGACCATCATCGACCAGGGTGGCGCCGAACAGCTGCTGGGTCACGGTGACATGCTCTACATGCCGCCTGGCACCAGCCTGCCGATCCGCGTCCACGGCGCCTTCGTCTCCGACGATGAAGTGCACCGCGTGGTGGAAGCCTGGAAACTGCGCGGCGCGCCGGAATACAACGACGACATCCTCAACGGTGTCGAAGAGGCGGGCAGTGGCTTCGAAGGCAGCAGCGGCGGTGGCGACGGTGATGATCCGGAAGCCGACGCGCTGTACGACGAAGCCGTGCAGTTCGTCCTGGAAAGCCGCCGGGCTTCGATCTCGGCGGTACAGCGCAAGCTGAAGATTGGCTACAACCGTGCCGCCCGGATGATCGAGGCCATGGAAATGGCCGGGGTGGTAACGGCGATGAACACCAACGGCTCCCGCGAAGTGCTGGCGCCGGGCCCGATGCGCGACTGATCCCGTTTCGTTTTCAGCGGCGTGAGGTCACGCCGCTCGCCTACCCATTCAATTATGAGGAATTCCATGCGCCTGATTCGCATGTTGCTGCTGCCGGTACTGGCTGTGACCACCTTGTCGGCCCACGCCGACCCCAAAGACGTGGCGCGCCTGACCCAGTTGCTGGAAAAGTCCCAGACCCTGACTGCGCGTTTCTCACAGCTGACCCTGGACGGCAGCGGCACCCAATTGCAGGAAACCGCTGGCGAGATGTCCCTGCAGCGTCCTGGCCTGTTCTACTGGCACACCGATGCGCCGCAAGAGCAGCTGATGGTTTCCGATGGTCAGAAAGTCTCGCTGTGGGACCCGGACCTGGAGCAGGTGACCATCAAGAAACTCGACCAGCGCCTGACCCAGACTCCGGCCCTGCTGTTGTCCGGTGACGTGTCGAAGATCAGCGAAAGCTTCGACATCACCTCCAAGGAAGCCGGTGGCGTGATGGACTTCACCCTCAAGCCGAAGACCCGCGACACCCTGTTCGACAGCCTGCGCCTGTCGTTCCGCAACGGCATGATCAACGACATGCAGTTGATCGACAGCGTCGGCCAGCGCACCAATATCCTGTTCACCGGGGTCAAGGCCAACGAAGCGATCCCGGCGTCCAAGTTCAAGTTCGACATCCCCAAGGGTGCCGATGTGATCCAAGAGTAAGCAGCCGCAGCCGCAAGGTTTCGAAGGTAGTCCATGGACCTGTTTCGTAGTGCCCCGATCGCCCAGCCACTGGCCGCACGCTTGCGTGCCACCAACCTGGACGAGTACGTCGGTCAGCAGCACCTGCTGGCCCGGGGCAAGCCGCTGCGCGAGGCCCTGGAGCAGGGCGCCCTGCATTCGATGATCTTCTGGGGCCCGCCCGGGGTCGGCAAGACCACCCTGGCGCGGCTGCTGGCGGAAGTCTCGGATGCTCACTTCGAAACCGTCTCGGCGGTGCTGGCCGGGGTCAAGGAGATCCGCCAGGCGGTGGAAATCGCCAAGCAGCAAGCCGGGCAATACGGACGGCGGACCATTCTGTTTGTCGATGAAGTGCATCGTTTCAACAAGTCGCAACAGGATGCCTTCCTGCCCTACGTGGAAGACGGCACGCTGATCTTTATCGGCGCCACCACGGAAAATCCATCCTTCGAACTCAACAATGCCTTGCTCTCCCGAGCGCGGGTGTATGTGCTCAAGAGCCTGGATGAAACCGCCCTGGGCAGCCTGGTACAGCGCGCCCTGACTGAAGAGCGGGGGCTGGGCAAGCGCCAGTTGAGGCTCAGCGATGAAGGCTTCCAGATGCTGCTGTCGGCGGCCGATGGCGATGGCCGGCGCATGCTCAACCTGCTGGAAAACGCCTCGGACCTGGCCGAAGACGGCGGCGAGATCGGCGTTGATCTGTTGCAAAGCCTGCTGGGGGATACCCGTCGGCGTTTCGACAAGGGCGGCGAAGCCTTCTACGACCAGATTTCCGCGTTGCACAAATCGGTGCGCGGCTCCAACCCCGACGGCGCCCTGTACTGGTTTGCGCGCATGCTCGACGGCGGATGCGACCCGCTGTACCTGGCCCGGCGCGTGGTGCGCATGGCCAGCGAGGACATCGGCAACGCCGACCCGCGAGCGCTGAGCCTGTGCCTGGCGGCCTGGGATGTGCAGGAGCGCCTGGGCAGCCCCGAAGGCGAGCTGGCGGTGGCCCAGGCCATCACCTACCTGGCCTGCGCGCCTAAGAGCAACGCCGTGTACATGGGCTTCAAGGCCGCCATGCGCGCCGCTGCCGAACACGGTTCGCTGGAGGTGCCGATTCACCTGCGCAACGCCCCGACCAAGCTGATGAAGCAGTTGGGTTACGGCGACGAATACCGCTACGCCCATGACGAGCCGGATGCCTACGCCGCCGGTGAAGACTATTTTCCTGAAGAGCTGGAGCCATTGCCGCTCTACCAGCCGGTGCCCCGCGGCCTGGAACTGAAGATCGGCGAGAAGCTCAAGCACCTGGCCGCCCTGGACCGGGCCAGCCCCTTGCAGCGGAGAAAACCGTGATCCCCCTGATCCTCGCAGTCTCCGCCGGTGGCGTGGCCGGTACCCTGTTGCGTTTCACCACGGGCAACTGGATCAACGCCAATTGGCCGCGGCACTTCTATACCGCGACGCTGGCCGTTAATATCGTGGGCTGCCTGCTGATCGGCGTGTTGTACGGACTGTTCCTGGTCCGTCCGGAAGTGCCGATCGAAGTGCGTGCCGGATTGATAGTGGGCTTCCTCGGTGGCCTGACGACTTTTTCATCCTTTTCACTGGATACCGTGCGTCTGCTGGAAAGCGGACAAGTGGCGCTGGCCCTGGGCTACGCGGCACTGAGCGTATTCGGCGGGCTGCTTGCTACCTGGGCCGGCCTGTCCTTGACCAAACTTTGATAAACGAGAGAACGACATGCTCGATTCCAAACTGTTACGTAGCAACCTCCAGGACGTAGCGGATCGTCTGGCATCCCGCGGCTTTGCCCTGGATGTGGCACGCATCGAAGCGCTGGAAGAACAGCGCAAGACCGTGCAGACCCGCACCGAGCAACTGCAGGCTGAACGTAACGCGCGCTCCAAGTCCATCGGTCAGGCCAAGCAACGCGGCGAAGACATCGCCCCGCTGATGGCTGACGTCGAGCGCATGGGGAACGAGCTGAGCACCGGCAAGGCCGAGCTGGAAAACATCCAGAGCGAACTGGACTCGATCCTGTTCGGCATTCCCAACCTGCCTCACGAATCGGTGCCGGTCGGTGAAGACGAGGACGGCAACGTTGAAGTGCGCCGCTGGGGCACTCCGACCACCTTCGACTTCCCGATCAAGGATCACGTGGCCCTGGGCGAAACCCACGGCTGGCTGGACTTTGAAACCGCCGCCAAGCTGTCCGGCGCGCGCTTCGCCCTGTTGCGCGGCCCGATCGCTCGTCTGCACCGCGCCCTGGCGCAGTTCATGATCAACCTGCACACCGGCGAGCACGGCTACGAAGAGGCCTACACCCCGTATCTGGTACAGGCCCCGGCCCTGGTGGGTACCAGCCAGCTGCCGAAGTTCGAGGAAGACCTGTTCAAGATCACTCGCGAAGGCGAAGCCGATCTGTACCTGATCCCGACCGCCGAAGTGTCCCTGACCAACATCGTCGCCGGCGAGATCCTCGACGCCAAGCAACTGCCGCTGAAGTTCGTCGCCCACACGCCGTGCTTCCGCAGTGAAGCCGGTGCTTCGGGTCGCGACACCCGCGGCATGATCCGCCAGCACCAGTTCGACAAGGTCGAGATGGTCCAGGTGGTCGAGCCGTCGACTTCCATGGAAGCCCTGGAAGGCCTGACCGCCAACGCCGAAAAGGTCCTGCAACTGCTGCAACTGCCGTACCGCGTACTGGCCCTGTGCACCGGCGACATGGGCTTCAGCGCGCTCAAGACCTACGACCTGGAAGTCTGGGTGCCGAGCCAGGACAAATACCGCGAGATCTCCTCGTGCTCCAACTGCGGCGACTTCCAGGCCCGGCGCATGCAGGCGCGCTTCCGTAACCCGGAAACCGGCAAGCCTGAGCTGGTGCACACCCTCAACGGCTCCGGCCTGGCCGTGGGCCGTACCCTGGTGGCGGTGCTGGAGAACTACCAGCAGGCCGACGGTTCGATCCGCGTGCCGGACGTACTGAAGCCATACATGGGTGGTCTTGAGGTCATCGGCTAAATGGAATATCTGCCGCTGTTTCACAACCTTCGCGGCAGTCGTGTGTTGGTGGTCGGTGGAGGGGAGATTGCCTTGCGCAAATCCCGTCTGCTGGCCGATGCCGGTGCGCAGCTGCGAGTGGTCGCGCCTGAAATAGAAGCGCAATTGCAGGAACTGATCGTCGCCAGCGGCGGTGAGTCCCTGCTGCGCGGTTATGTCGAGGCCGACCTCGACGGCTGCACCCTGATCATCGCCGCCACCGACGACGAATCCCTCAATGCCCAGGTCTCCGCCGATGCCCGTCGGCGTTGCGTCCCGGTCAACGTGGTGGACGCGCCGGCCCTGTGCAGTGTGATCTTTCCCGCCATCGTCGACCGTTCGCCGCTGGTCATCGCGGTGTCCAGCGGCGGCGATGCGCCGGTGCTGGCGCGGTTGATCCGGGCCAAGCTGGAAACCTGGATTCCTTCCACCTACGGCCAGTTGGCCGGGTTGGCGGCGCGTTTTCGGGCCCAGGTCAAAGGCCTGTTTCCGGATGTGCAGCAGCGCCGGGCGTTCTGGGAGGATGTATTCCAGGGCCCCATCGCTGATCGCCAGCTGGCGGGGCAGGGCGCTGAAGCCGAGCGTCTGTTGCAGGCCAAGATTGCCGGCAAGGCGCCCCATGCGCCGGGCGAGGTGTATCTGGTCGGCGCGGGCCCGGGTGATCCGGACCTGCTGACCTTCCGCGCCCTGCGCCTGATGCAGCAGGCCGACGTGGTGCTCTACGACCGTTTGGTGGCGCCGGCGATTCTCGACCTGTGCCGCCGCGACGCCGAACGCATCTACGTCGGCAAGCGTCGCGCCAATCACGCCGTGCCTCAGGAGCAGATCAACCAGCAACTGGTGAACCTGGCCCGGCAAGGCAAGCGTGTGGTGCGGCTCAAGGGTGGCGATCCGTTCATCTTTGGCCGGGGCGGCGAAGAGATCGAAGAGCTGGCGGCCCACGGCATCCCGTTCCAGGTGGTGCCGGGGATTACCGCAGCCAGCGGTTGCTCGGCCTACGCCGGGATTCCCCTGACTCACCGCGACTACGCGCAGTCGGTGCGTTTCGTCACCGGGCATCTCAAGGACGGCACCAGCAACCTGCCTTGGAGCGACCTGGTGGCACCGGCCCAGACCCTGGTGTTCTACATGGGCCTGGTAGGTCTGCCGACCATCTGCGAGCAACTGATCAAGCACGGTCGCGGCGCCGACACGCCGGCAGCGCTGGTTCAGCAGGGCACCACCAGCAACCAGCGAGTGTTCACCGGTACCCTGGCCAACCTGCCGGCGCTGGTGGCGGAGCACGAAGTGCACGCGCCGACCCTGGTGATCGTTGGCGAAGTGGTCCAGCTGCGCGAGAAGCTGGCCTGGTTCGAAGGCGCCCAGTCCGAGGTCTGAAAAGCTTCGCCGGCAAGCCGGCTCCTACAGATCCCACTGTTGTAGGAGCCGGCTTGCCGGCGAAAGCGTCCTCACCCCCTGCACCAAACCCCTTGTCCGCTCAACCGTTGCCGATCATGTGGGTGACCGAAGTCCTGCTGCGGCCCCTTTGGCACGATCCCGGTCGGATTGATGGTGCGATGGCTGGCGTAGTAGTGCCCCTTGATATGGGCGAAATCCACCGTTTCGGCAATTCCCGGCCACTGATACAGCTCCCGCAGCCAGTTCGACAGGTTGGGGTAATCGGCCATACGCCGCAGGTTGCACTTGAAGTGGCCGTGGTACACCGCATCGAAACGGATCAGCGTGGTGAACAGCCGCACATCGGCTTCGGTCAGGTACTCGCCAGCCAAGTAGCGTTGTTTTCCCAGTAACGCTTCCAAAGCGTCCAGCTCGGCAAAGACATCATCGAACGCCGTCTCATAGGCCTGTTGTGACGTGGCAAACCCGGCGCGGTACACGCCATTGTTCAGCGCGGGGTAGATGCGTGCGTTGAGTTCATCGATGCGTGCGCGCAATGGCTGCGGGTAGAAGTCCAGGGCGTTGCCGGTCAGGCCGTCGAAGGCGCTGTTGAACATGCGGATGATCTCCGCCGACTCGTTGCTGACGATGCGCTGTTGCTGCTTGTCCCACAGCACCGGCACGGTGACGCGGCCGGTGTAGTCGGCGCTGTCGGCGGTGTAGCGCTGGTGCATGTAGTCGAAGTGATCCAGTGCGTCGCCGCTGGAGCCGTAGGCGCTGTCGAAGGTCCAGCCGTGCTCGCGCATCAGCCAGCTGACCACCGAGACGTCGATCAACTGTTCCAACCCTTTGAGCTTGCGCAGGATCAGGGTGCGGTGGGCCCAGGGGCAGGCCAGGGAGACATACAGGTGGTAGCGCCCGGCCTCGGCGGCAAAGCCGCCTTCGCCGCTGGGGCCCGGGCGGCCATCGGCGGTGACCCAGTGCCGGCGTTGCGCCTGTTCCCGTTGGAAGGCGCCGTCCTTGCCGCTTTCGTACCACTGGTCATGCCAGCGCCCATCCATCAGCAGTCCCATGGAATGCTCCTCAGCTATTGTGCGTTGGAGTGCAGTCTATGCCCCTGGGTTCGAACAAAAAGCGCAAAGCGTGGGCGGTTTTGATCGATTAAATCGATCTGTCCCGGGCTTCCCAATACTGCTGGGCCAGCGCGAAGGCCTGCTCCCGCGGCGTGCCCAGGCCGCGCAGGGCCAGAGCCATGGTGGCCAGCAGCGCCAGTTGCGGGTAGCTGTCCTCAACATCACCGCGCCACAGCGCCTTGAGGTGCTCGGGATCCAGGCTGGCCGGTTTGACATGGCGCTGGGCCGACAGCGCCGGCCATTCCTCGTCCCAACTGACGCCGCCGGTGCTGCCGTACAGATGGCTGGTGGTGTCCGGGTTGATCTCGATCTCGCCGCCATCGCCCTTGATCACGATCACGTTGTCCCCCAGCAGGCCGCTGGCATCGCGGTGCACTGCCTGGTAACCGGGGTGGAAGATGCTCTGCAGGCCGCAACGGGCGCCCAGGGGGTTGAGCAGGCGCGCCAGGGAATGGATTGGTGAGCGCAGGCCGAGGATGTTACGCAAATCGATCATGCGTTGCAGCTGGGGCGCCCAGTCGCCCAGAGGCATGAAGGCCAGGTTGCCCTGGTCCAGCGCTCGGCCGACCGCCTGCCAATCACGGCACAGGGGAATCCCCAGGGGCTCCAGCAGTTGCTCGGTGTACAGGCGCCCGGCGGTATGGGCGCCGCCGCCGTGGAGCAGGATGCGCACGCCGTTCTGCGCCAGGCACTTGGCCGCCAGCAGGTACCAGGGCAGGTGGCGCTTCTTGCCGGCGTAGGTCGGCCAGTCGAGGTCCAGGGCGATCGCCGGGGCGTTGAGGCGTTCGCGCAAGGCTTCGGTAAAGCCCGCCAGCTCTTCCGGGCTTTCTTCCTTGTGCCGCAGGAGCATGAGAAAGGCGCCCAGCTGAGTGTCCTCCACCTTGTCGTCCAGCAGCATGCCCATGGCTTCCCGGGCTTCCTCGCGGGTCAGGTTGCGCGCGCCGTGCTTGCCTTTGCCCAGGATGCGCACGAACTGGGCAAAAGGGTGTTCTTCCGGGGTCTGGGTGAGCAGGGGGGCGAAATCGTTCATAGGCAATTGGTCGGCTTTGGCAGGCCCGCCAGCTTGGCGGCAAGTTTGGCGGGAGTGCCTTTGAACAGTCGGTTCAGGTGCAGGCTGTTGCCCTTGTCCGGGCCCAGCTTGAGGGCGGTGTACTTGATCAGCGGGCGGGTGGCTGGGGACAGCTGGAACTCTTTATAGAAGCCCTGCAGCAGTTCGAGGATTTCCCAATGCTCCGCGCTCAGCTCCAGCTCTTCGTTGGCGGCCAGGGCTTGGGCTACGTCGGCGGACCAGTCGTCGAGATTGACCAGGTAACCGTCCTTGTCCAGTTCGATGGCGCGAGCGCCCACAGTCAGGGTACTCATAGCCAGGTATTGACCTTGTCATGCTCAATCGACAGGTCGACGAAGCCTGGGTAATCCACCGTCTTGGCCCAGGCCGGCAGGGCCAGGCCCCGGGCTTGCAAGTCCTCTTCCAGCACATACAGCATCAGGCCGCTGCGGGCGCCCAGTTCGCCGTAAAGAGTGGTGCCCGGCTGCAGGGCATAGGCGGCGTCGCCGCACAGCAGCAGGCCGTCGGTGCTGCCCAGCAGGCGCAGGCAACTGCTCAGGCGGGTGTCGGTGAAGGGTGAGTGGGACAACACATGCAAGGTCGACATCAGAGGGTAATCACCTGGTCAAAACGGTCGATGATCCCGGCCAGTTCCGGGGCGTCCAGCAACTGCACCGCGTCAAGGCTCAAGGTTGCCGGGTCCAGACCACGAGCAGCGAGGCTGGCGCTGCAGGCAAACAGTTCGTCGACGCCGAACAGCGACAGCGCCTGCAGGTTGGCGCTCAGGTCCTTTTGCCGCAGCAGCGAAGCCTGTTGCCCCGGCGCCAGTTGCAGCACGCCATCGTCGAGAAACAGCAGGCCGATCGGCAGGTCGAAGGCACCGCCGGCCAGGACGATGTCCAGGGCCTCCCGGGCACCGGGGCCGGACCAGGGCGCCTGACGGCTGATCAGCAACAGGGATTTGGCCATTTCACGCCCCTCCAAAACAGATCAGGCGGTCGGCGGCCTGTACCGCGTCATGCAATTGCCCAAGCCCCGACAGTTCCCAGGGCGCCTCGACGTTCACCGCCGTGCGCTGATAGCGCTGGGCTTCGTCGGCGTTCAACACACCCCGGCGTAGGGCGGCGGCGATGCACACCACGCCATCGAGCTGATGCTGCTCGACAAATTCGCGCCATTCCCGGGGCAGGTCCTGTTCGTCCTGGGGTGTGACGACACTGTTGGCAGCGTTGTGCACGCCGTCCTGATAGAAAAACAGCCGGACAATCTCATGCCCGCCCGCCAGCGCCGCCTGGGCGAACAGCAGGGCGCGGCGCGAGGAAGGCGCATGAGCGGCAGAGAACAGGGCGATGGCGAACTTCATGACGGACTCGATGGATAAAACTGCGGCCATGATAAAGCTTTCTCCGTGGATCGGCTAAACCCCTTTCGCCCCGAAGGCTCAGGCGTGGCAAGCCCGGGACATATCGGGTAAAGCTTTGCCTGGCCCCAAACCCCGGGGCCAGGGATAGACTCGCGCCTTCAATCAACCTGGGACAAGGAGCAAGGGATGATGGAGTTGAATTCGGCGGTGGTGGTGGTCACCGGTGCCGGTCGTGGTCTGGGCGCGGCGCTGGCCATCAGCCTGGCGGACTTGGGCTGCAAATTGATTCTCTGTGGGCGCAACGCCGAGGCCCTGGCGCAAGTGAGCGCGGCGATCGAGACGCGCACCGGCCAGGCCGCCGATTGCGTGGTGGTGGATCTGGCCAGCAGCGAGAGCGTCAAGGCGGCGCTGGCGGAGATTCATGTGCGTCAGCCCCGGGTGGACATCCTGATCAACAACGGCGCCATGTGGCTGGAGGCCAGCGAGCAGCCCCACAGCGCGGCCGAGGTCACCGGAGTGATCGATGCGGCCTTGACGGGCACCTTCCTCCTGACCCAGGGCCTGATGCCGGCGCTCAAGGCCTCGCAGCGCCCGGACATCGTCACCATCGGCTCCATCAGCGGCCTGCCCAATGCACCGCTGCACAGCGTGTCGCTGCCGTTCTACGCGGCCAAGCACGGGCAACTGGCCCTGGCCGACGGTCTGCGCCAGGTGCTCAAGGGCACGCCGGTGCGCTCGCTTTGCGTGCATCCGCCGTATCTGGAAGACATCTCGCCGCTGGACCCGGCCTGGCAGCAGGTTCCGGCACGACAGAAGGGCGAGCAGGGCACCAACCGCGACGTGGTGGAAGCGGTGGTCTTCGCCCTGACCCGACCACGGCACATCAGCCTGTCGTCGATCGTTATCGATACCGACAGCGGCGGTCTGTTCGACTGACGGCGGCGCAGTTCAGCGGGTCTTGTAGCCCAGTTGCCAGCGGCGCGGAATCTTCAGTGACGCGATGCCCAGCAGGGCGGCAAGCAACCCGCTGACATACAGCGCCTGGAGCCCCAGGTGCTGTTCCAGCAAGGCCCCCAGCACCGCTCCGGCGAACATCCCGCTCCACGGCACCAGCTGTACCCGCCAGCCGTTGCGCCGTTCGCCGAGCACCCAGCGCCCCAGCCCGCGGCCAAAGCGCGACAGGGCACCGGTGACGTAGGTCAGGCCGATGGGCAGGCCGTTCACTTCCTCCACCGCCGCATTGAGCATGCCCATGGCGATGATGGCCGCCAGCAGGGCCGGCAATTGCTGCTCGAAAGGCCAGGCGGCGGAGGCGCAGAGCAATGCGCCAATGCTCAGCAGCAAGGGCAGGGCGCGGTGTCCGGCCAGGCGGCTGACCACCACGCCCAGGGCGTTGCCGACGACAAAGGTCGCCACCAGCAGCATCAGGCGCAGCACCAGGGCCGGTTCGCCATCGCTGATGGCCACCGCCATGCGCGTGGTGTTGCCGCTCATGAAAGACACGAAATCGCCAGTGGCCATGAAGCCGATGGCGTCCGTCATCCCGGCCAGCACGGACAGGCAGGCCACCAGCCCGAGGCCGACCCGCCCGCGCCATTTCTGCGTGTGCTGCAGGGCGGCGCTGGCCGCTTGTGTGGAAGTCGAAGGCAACATCGTCGGTTCTCCTGAACAGGGACTGCGGGGGACGCGTGCGGGTCAAGGCTATGGGGCGAGATGATGCAGGGCGCAGTATTCATCCCACGGCATGCCGGCCATTTCCGCCACCTCCTTGTGCACTTCAAGGCGCTGGGCGTGGAATTCCTCCGGGCTGGCGGCGGTCAGTTGCAGGCTCAACTCCCAGGCGAACAGCCCCAGGCGCTCGGCTTCGGCTTCAAAGGCTTCATGCAGGCGTTCGTTGCGGTACTGCTCGGGCGTCTCGCCCTTGACCTGGGCCTCCAGCGGATTGAGCTTGTCCAGGGCTTCGCGCAGTTCGGGGCGGGCGGCGAGAAATCTTTCCAAGGCTATTTCGTGGTGCAGGGCATCGGCGGGCATCGGGGCTCCTTGAGGGGAACGGGCAGTCTTCAGGCATCAAGCCCGGGACAGGGGGTGTGCTGGCATTTCACTGCGTATCTGCTGCAGATCCTTGTGCGGGATCACGTAGGTGCGGGCGAGCATATCGCCTATTCGCTGGCAGCGGCTTGATTCCACGCAGGCCATCAGCGGGACAAAGGCGAACGCGGCCTCCAGATAGCGGGTGGCGCTTCTGATCAGTACCTGGATCAGCGTCGGCGGCGTCCCGGCGGCGTTGATCACCACCAGGCCCAGGGCGCACTTGCCGGGCGTGCGGCCCTTGAAGAAATACTCCCAGGCCACGAAGTACAAGGGCCAGACCAGCATGAACAGCATTGAGTGCAGGTAGGGCTCCAGCCCCGTCTGTTGCGCGAGGTCGAGCAAGCGTCTGACCGGCTGCAACGCCAGCACCCCGTGCAGGCTCAGCGACAGGAGCACATACACCGCCAGCGCCAGCACCTGGTCGAGCATGAAGGCGGCGGCGCGGCGCAGGATCAGTCGGGTTCTTGAGACTTCCATGGTCGATTCCAGAGTTTTTTCCATCATGTCGGGCGCAGTGTAATCCCCGCAGGGCGGGGAGTAGCAGTGGTTTTGGCGGGGGCCTACTGCACCCGCCCCGAGTCAGCTGACCACGGGCTGTTCGCGACCGATCTCGCTGCGCAACTGGGCAATCAGGTGCAGGCAATGGGTGAGCCCCGGCGACGGCTCGCCGACCCGGCGGCTGAGGATGATCGGCGAGGTGGCAGCGGTTTCCAGCAGCGGGCAAAAACCGATGTCGTCGCGGTGCAGCACCTGTACCGAGGCCGGCACCAGGGTGACGCCAATGCCGGCGCCCACCAGGCCGATGGCGGTCTGCAATTCGTTGGTCCACTGGGCGATCTTCAGGTTCAGGCCACGGGCATTGAACAGTGCGATCACATGGTCGGCGTAGCTCGGCCGCGGGTTGGCCGGGTACAGCACGAAGGGTTCTTTGGCCAGTTGCTCAAGCGTCAGTGCCTGCCCCAGCAGCGGATGGCCGGCGGGCAGGGCGACCACCAGCCGATCCTCGGTCAGCACCCTCTGCACGATGGCCGGGTCGTCGATGTGAATCCGCCCGAAGCCGATATCGATGCGTCCCGCCTTCAAGGCTTCCACCTGTTGCAGGGTGGTCATTTCCGACAGGCCCAGTTCCAGCTCCAGGGTTTCGTTGCTGCGCAGGCGGCGGATCAGTTGCGGCAGCACGCCGTACAAGGTCGAAGGGGCAAAGCCGATGCCCAGCCAGGTCTTGTGCCCCAGGCCGATGCGCCGGGTGTTGTCGCAGACCTTGCCCAACTGCTCCAGCACCCGGTTGGAATGCTCATAGAAAAACCGCCCGGCGGCGGTCAGGCGCAGCGGCCGGCCACGCTCCAGCAACAACACCCCCAACTCGTCTTCCAGTTGCTGGATCTGCCGGCTCAAGGGCGGTTGGGCAATGTGCAGGCGCTCGGCGGCGCGGGTGAAGTTGAGGGTTTCCCCCAGCACCTGGAAGTAGCGCAGATGACGCAGTTCCATGACAGCTCTCCAGTGGTGATATGCATACCTTAAAGGTATCAAGCCAGACCAATTCTATATTGGAACCCCGGAAAAAGCCGGGACAGAATCGAGCGCAGAACTTCAAGAACCTCACGGGTATGGACATGCACGCTTCTGCCATTGAATCGATCGAAACGATCATCGTCGATCTGCCGACCATTCGCCCCCACAAGCTGGCCATGCACACCATGCAGAACCAGACCCTGGTGCTGATCCGCCTGCGCTGCGCCGACGGCATCGAAGGCCTGGGGGAATCCACCACCATCGGCGGCCTGGCCTATGGCAACGAAAGCCCGGACAGCATCAAGACCAACATCGACCGCTTCTTCACCCCGCTGCTGCTCGGCCAGGACGCCAGCAACATCAACGCCGCCATGCTGCGCCTGGAACAGAGCATCCGCGGCAACACCTTCGCCAAGTCCGGGATCGAAAGCGCCTTGCTCGACGCCCAGGGCAAGCGCCTCGGGCTGCCGGTCAGCGAACTGTTGGGCGGCCGGGTGCGCGATGCGCTGCCCGTGGCCTGGACCCTGGCCAGCGGCGACACCGCCAAGGACATCGCCGAAGCCGAAAAGATGCTCGACCTGCGCCGCCACCGCATCTTCAAGCTGAAGATCGGTGCCGGTGAAGTGGACCGCGACCTGGCCCATGTGATCGCCATCAAGAAGGCCCTGGGCGACCGCGCCAGCGTGCGGGTCGACGTCAACCAGGCCTGGGACGAAGCCGTGGCCCTGCGCGCCTGCCGCATCCTCGGCAGCAACGGCATCGACCTGATCGAGCAACCTATCTCACGCAACAATCGCGCCGGCATGGTGCGCCTGAATGCCAGCAGCCCGGCGCCGATCATGGCCGACGAATCCATCGAATGCGTGGAAGACGCCTTCAACCTGGCCCGGGAAGGTGCGGCCTCGGTGTTCGCCCTGAAGATCGCCAAGAACGGCGGGCCCCGCGCCACCCTGCGCACCGCGGCGATTGCCGAGGCAGCGGGCATCGGCCTGTACGGCGGCACCATGCTCGAAGGCGGTATCGGCACCCTGGCCTCGGCCCACGCCTTCCTGACCCTGAACAAACTGAGCTGGGACACCGAGCTGTTCGGCCCGCTGCTGCTGACCGAGGACATCCTCGCCGAGGCGCCGGTGTACCGGGATTTCCACCTGCATGTCTCACGGGCGCCGGGCCTCGGCCTGAGCCTGGACGAAGAGCGCCTGGCGTTCTTCCGTCGCGACAAAACCACCCCCGTGCTGCATCACACCTGAGGAGGGCTGCATGCTATTCCACGTGAAAATGACCGTGAACCTGCCGGTCGACATGAACCCCGAGCGCGCCGCGCAACTGAAGGCCGAGGAAAAGGCCCTGGCCCAGCGCCTGCAGGCCGAAGGCAAGTGGCGCCACCTGTGGCGCATTGCCGGGCTGTACGCCAACTACAGCGTGTTCGACGTCGACAGCGTGCAGGAACTGCACGACACCCTGATGCAATTGCCGCTGTACCCGTACATGGCCATCGAAGTTAACGCCCTGTGCAGGCATCCTTCGTCCATTCATGAGGATGACCGCTGAGTTCGCATCAGCCCGTTCACCACTCTAATAAATACAAGATGAGGATTAATCATGAACGTCAGAATTTCCCAGACTGCCAGCGCCCAGCGTTTTCTTGAAGAAGCCAGCGGCCAGTTCACCGAAGGCGGCAACCCCCGGGCCAAGGCCATCGTCTACCGCATCCTGCGGGACACCGTGAACATCATCGAAGACCTGAACGTTACCCCGGAAGAGTTCTGGAAAGCCGTCAACTACCTCAACGTGCTCGGTGCCCGCCAGGAAGCCGGCCTGCTGGCCGCGGGCCTGGGCCTGGAGCACTACCTGGACCTGCTGATGGACGCCGCCGACGAACAGGCCGGCAAGACCGGCGGCACCCCGCGCACCATCGAAGGCCCGCTGTACGTCGCCGGCGCGCCCCTGAGCCAGGGCGAGGCGCGCCTGGACGACGGCCTCGACCCGGGCGTGGTGCTGTTCATGCAAGGGCAGGTGACCAACACCGCCGGCCAGCCCCTGGCCGGGGCTGTCGTCGATGTCTGGCACGCCAACACCGGCGGCACCTATTCCTACTTCGACGGCAGCCAATCGGAGTTCAACCTGCGCCGGCGCATCGTCACCGACGCCGAGGGCCGCTACCGTTTTCGCAGCATCGTGCCGTCCGGCTACGGCTGCCCGCCGGAAGGCCCGACCCAGCAATTGCTGGATCAACTGGGGCGTCACGGCCAGCGCCCGGCGCACATCCACTTCTTCATCTCCGCCGATGACCATCGCCACCTGACCACCCAGATCAACCTGGACGGCGACCCCTACCTGCACGACGACTTCGCCTACGCCACCCGCGACGAGCTGATCGCCAAGATCACCTTCAGCGACGACCAGGCCCGGGCCAAGGAGTTGGGCGTGAGCGGCCGCTTCGCGGAAATTCACTTCGACTTCACCCTGCAGTCCTCGGCCCAGCCGCAAGAACAGCAGCGCCACGAACGGGTGCGTGCCCTGGAGGACTGAAGCGCCGACCCTGCTTGACCCGGCCACGGCGCACCGACCCAGGTGCCCGTGGCTTTTGCCGTTATGCCTGGCCTGACGAGACTGCGTTGCGTGCCTGAAACGCAGACCTGATAAGCACCATCAGAGTGACCCGATCATGCAAATGCATCTGTTGAGTGAACGCAGCCGCGTGTTTGTTCAAGCCGATCCCCATGCCGTGTCCGGTTACGTCAATCAGCACGTGGGCAGCCACTGCATCCGCCTGCCCCGGGCGGGCCATCCCCAGGCCAGCCTCAATCATCGGGCCCTGGCCAGCCTGGATTTGTGCAGCCTCAGCTATGGCGGCAGCGTGCGCGTCACCTCGCCGGCGCTGGAAAGCATCTACCACCTGCAGGTGCTGCTGCGTGGCCACTGCCTGTGGCGCAGCCGCGACCAGGAACACTGCTTCGCCCCGGGGGAACTGCTGCTGATCAACCCGGACGACCCGGTGGACCTGACCTATTCCGACGACTGCGAAAAATTCATCATCAAGATTCCCACGCACCTGCTGGAAGCCGCCTGCCAGGAACAGCGCTGGCAGTACCCGGGGCAGGGCGTGCGCTTTCTGCGCCAGCGTTACCAACTGCAGGAACTGGAAGGCTTCGTGCCCCTGCTGAGCCTGTTGTGCCAGGAGTCCGAAGCCCTGGAGGCCATGCCCAAGGTGCAGGAGCACTACGCGCACATCCTGGTGAGCAAACTGCTGGGCCTGATGCAGACCAATGTCCAGCGCGGCACCCTGAGTGCCTCGGCGGCGACCTTCGAACGCATTGCCGACTACATCGAGCGCAACCTCAAGCGCGACATCGGTTGTGAAGAGCTGGCGCAACAGGCGTGCATGAGCCTGCGTTCGCTGTACGCGCTGTTTGAACGCAACGTCCGCACCACGCCGAAGCACTACATCCGCCAGCAGAAACTGCAACGGGTGCACGCCTGCCTCAGCGACCCGCACAGCCCGGTGCGCAACGTCACCGAACTGGCCCTGGACTTCGGCTTTTCCCACCTGGGCCGCTTCGCCCAGAGCTACCGCCAGGAATACGGCGAACGGCCGTCCGACACCCTCAAGCGTCGCCACTGACCGGCCCTTCCGACCTGTGCCTGGCGATCGCCAGCCGAACCTTTAGCGGCCTTGAGATCCTTGCGTCCCTTCGGGCCGTTCGCAGCCTGCGGCAGCGGCTACACCCCTGTAGCCGCTGCCGAGCGTGCGAGGCTGCGAAAAGGTCCGCAGGACCTTGCCTGGCGATCGCCAGTCGAACCTTTAGCGGCCTTGAGACCCTTGCGTCCCTTCGGGCCGTTCGCAGCCTGCGGCAGCGGCTACACCCCTGTAGCCGCTGCCGAGCGTGCGAGGCTGCGAAAAGGTCCGCAGGACCTTGCCTGGCGATCGCCAGCCGAGCCTTTAGCGGCCTTGAGATCCTTGCGTCCCTTCGGGCCGTTCGCAGCCTGCGGCAGCGGCTACAAGGCAATCTGCAGAAAACGGATACAGGTCTGCACGCATCGGCTATTACCCCGCCAACCCCCGTCCTAGCATGGCCCTGCCTGAATAAAAACAATGGAGGCGGCGGCCATGTCCCTGCGACCCGAATACCTGCATTCCCTGCTTGAAGAAGACCCCGACCAGGGCGTCTACCGCTGCAAGCGGGAGATGTTCACCGACCCCCGGTTGTTCGACCTGGAGATGCAGCACATCTTCGAAGGCAACTGGCTGTACCTGGCCCACGACAGCCAGATCCCCAACCCCAACGACTACTACAGCACCACCATGGGCCGGCAGCCGGTGTTCATCGCGCGCAACAAGAACGGCGAACTCAATGCCTTCATCAACGCCTGCAGCCATCGCGGCGCCATGCTCTGCCGGCACAAGACCGGCAACAAGGCGTCCTTCACCTGCCCGTTCCACGGCTGGACCTTCAACAACACCGGCAAGCTGCTCAAGGTCAAGGACCCGGCCGCCGCCGGCTACCCGGCCAGCTTCAACTGCGACGGCTCCCACGACCTGACCCGCGTCGCGCGCTTCGAGTCCTATCGCGGCTTTCTGTTCGGTAGCCTCAACCCCGACGTGCTGCCCCTGGTGGAGCACCTGGGGGAGTCGGCGAAGATCATCGACATGATCGTCGACCAGTCCGCCGACGGCCTGGAAGTGCTGCGCGGCTCCTCCAGCTACATCTACGAAGGCAACTGGAAGCTCACCGCCGAGAACGGCGCCGACGGCTACCACGTCAGCTCGGTGCACTGGAACTACGCCGCCACCCAGAACCAGCGCAAGCAGCGCGAAGCCGGGGAAGACATCCGCACCATGAGCGCCGGCACCTGGGCCAAGCAGGGCGGCGGTTTCTACTCCTTCGACAAGGGCCACATGCTGCTCTGGACCCGCTGGTCCAACCCCGAGGACCGCCCGCTGTACGAACGTCGGGACGAGCTGGCCCGGGACTTCGGCCAGGCCCGGGCCGACTGGATGATCGAGAACTCGCGCAACCTGTGCCTGTACCCCAACGTCTACCTGATGGACCAGTTCAGCTCGCAGATCCGCATCGCCCGGCCGATCTCGGTGGACCGCACCGAAATCACCATCTACTGCATCGCGCCCAAGGGCGAGAGCGACGAAGCCCGGGCCCGGCGCATCCGCCAGTACGAAGACTTCTTCAACGTCAGCGGCATGGCCACCCCGGACGACCTGGAGGAGTTCCGTTCCTGCCAGCTCGGCTACCAGGGCAGCAGCACGGCCTGGAACGACATGTCCCGCGGTGCCGAGCACTGGGTCCAGGGAGCGGACGAGGCCGCCAAAGAAATCGACCTGCAGCCGATCCTCAGCGGCGTGCGCACCGAGGACGAAGGCCTGTTCGTGATGCAGCACAAGTTCTGGCAGCAAACCCTGCTGGCGGCCCTGGAGCGTGAAGCCTCACGGCAGATCGCAGTGGAGGCCGTGCAATGACTGTTTCCTACGACACCGTGCGCGATTTCCTGTACCGCGAAGCCCGCTACCTGGACGACAAGGACTGGGACAACTGGCTGGAACTCTACGCCCCGGACGCGACCTTCTGGATGCCGTCCTGGGACGACAGCGACCAGCTGACCGAAGACCCGCAGCGGGAAATCTCGCTGATCTGGTATGGCAACCGCAGCGGCCTGGAAGACCGGGTGTTCCGCATCAAGACCGAGCGCTCCAGCGCCAGCATTCCCGACACCCGCACCTCCCATAACCTGAGCAATATCGAGCTGCTGGAGCAGGGCGACGGCCTGTGCAAGCTGCGCTTCAACTGGCACACCCTGAGCTTTCGCTACAAGACCGTGGACAGTTACTTCGGCTGCAGCTTCTACACCCTCGACCTGCGCGGCGAAAACCCGTTGATCCTGGCCAAGAAAGTCATCCTGAAGAACGACTACGTTCGCCAGGTCGTCGATATCTACCACCTCTGAGGCGACTGCCATGAGCCATCAAATCGCACTCAACTTCGAAGACGGCGTCACCCGCTTCGTCAACGCCAATCCGGGCGAAACCGTGGCCGACGCCGCCTACCGCCAAGGCATCAACATCCCCCTGGACTGCCGCGACGGTGCGTGCGGCACCTGCAAGTGCCTGGCCGAGGCCGGGCGCTACGAGCTGGGCGAGGACTACATCGAAGACGCCCTGAGCGCCGATGAGGCCGAGCAGGGTTTTGTCCTCACCTGCCAGATGCGCGCCTTGAGCGATTGCGTGGTGCGGGTGCCGGCTTCGTCCCAGGTCTGCCGCGCCGGGCAGGGCAGTTTCCAGGCCAGCATCAGTGCCGTGCGCCAGCTGTCCGCCAGCACCATTGCCCTGTCGATCAAGGGCGAGGCCCTGAGCCAGCTGGCGTTCCTGCCGGGGCAATACGTCAACCTCGGGGTGCCCGGCAGCGAACAGACCCGGGCCTATTCCTTCAGCTCCTTGCAGCGCGACGGCGAGGTCAGCTTCCTGATCCGCAATGTGCCCGGCGGCCTGATGAGCAGCTTCCTCACCGGTCTTGCCAAAGCCGGCGACAGCATGACCCTGGCCGGGCCCCTGGGCAGCTTCTACCTGCGGGATATCCGCCGGCCCCTGCTGTTGCTGGCGGGCGGCACCGGGCTGGCGCCGTTCACCGCCATGCTGGAGAAAATCGCCGAGCAGGGCAGCGAGCACCCGCTGCATTTGATCTACGGCGTGAGCAACGATTTCGACCTGGTGGAGCTGGAGCGCCTGGAAGACTTTGCCGCGCGCATCCCGCAGTTCAGCTTCAGCGCCTGCGTGGCCAACCCCGAGAGCCAGTACCCGCGCAAGGGCTACGTGACCCAGCACATCGAGCCGGTGCACCTCAACCAGGGCGATGTGGACGTGTACCTGTGCGGGCCGCCGCCGATGGTCGAGGCGGTGAGCCAGTTCATCCGCGAGCAGGGCATCGCCCCGGCAAATTTCTACTACGAGAAGTTCGCCGCCAGCGCCGCCTGAAGGGCATTGCATTCTTGTGTAGGCGCTGGCTTGCCAGCGAAGGCGTCCATCAGGGCGCTGCAAGGCTCAAAGGCCCTTTCGCCGGCAAGCCGTCTCCTACGAAGTCCCACACGGCAAGCCCGGCCTTGTAGGAGCTGGCTTGCCAGCGAAGGCGTCCATCAGGGCGCTGCAAGGCTCAAAGGCCCTTTCGCCGGCAAGCCGGCTCCTACGAAGTCCCACACGGCAAGCCTGGCCTTGTAGGAGCTGGCTTGCCAGCGAAGGCGTCCAGCAGGGCGCTGCTAGGCTCAAGAGCCCTTTCGCCGGCAAGCCGGCTCCTACGAAGTCCCACGCGGCAAGCCTGGCCTTGTAGGAGCTGGCTTGCCAGCGAAGACGTCCTTCAGGGCGCTGCTAGGCTCAAGGGCCTTTTCGCCGGCAAGCCGGCGCCGACGTCGGGTGGTGTTCTCCCTATCTTTTTGCATTCACGAGGTTTCCATGAACCGTTTCCACAACCAAGTCGCCCTGGTCACCGGCGCCGCCCAAGGCATCGGCCGTCGCGTTGCCGAACGCCTGGCCGAAGAGGGCGCCCGCGTGGTGCTGGTGGACCGCTCCGAGCTGGTCTTCGAACTGGCCGCTGAGCTGAGCCCCCGCTACCCGGTCCTGGCCCTGACCGCCGACCTGGAGCAGTACAGCGAATGCAGTCGGATCATGGCGGCGGGCATCGCCCACTTCGGCCGCCTGGACATCCTCATCAACAACGTCGGCGGCACCATCTGGGCCAAGCCCTTCGAACACTACGAGCCCGCGCAGATCGAAGCCGAAGTGCGTCGCTCGCTGTTCCCGACCTTGTGGTGCTGCCACGCCGCCTTGCCGCAGATGCTGGAGCAGGGCAGCGGGGCCATCGTCAACGTCTCGTCCATCGCCACCCGCAGCCTCAACCGCGTGCCCTACGGTGCGGCCAAGGGCGGGATCAACGCGCTGACCGCCTGCCTGGCCTTCGAAACCGCCGGCCGCGGCGTGCGGGTCAATGCCACCGCCCCGGGTGGCACCGAAGCCCCGCCGCGGCGCATCCCGCGCAACAGCGCCGAGCCGAGCGCCGAGGAGCAGGCCTGGTATCAGCAGATCGTCGAGCAGACCCTGGACAGCAGCCTGATGAAACGCTACGGCAACATGGACGAGCAGGCCGCGGCGATTCTGTTTCTCGCCTCCGACGAAGCTTCCTACATCACCGGCACGGTGCTGCCGGTGGGCGGCGGCGACCAGGGCTGAAGCCCGGCGGCCGCACTGAACCCGTCAGTAGAACAGCCGCGGCTCGGGTGAGGCGAGCAGGCTGGCCAGCTTGGTCAGGGCAAAGCTCAGTTCGGCGCGGCTCGGCGACATCAAGGCAATACGCACGCCGCGGCTGGCCGTGGTGCGCTGAGCCAGGAACTGGCTGCCGCTGACCACGGTGACCCCCTGGGCGCGGGCCAGGTTGGCAAACTCATCGCAGTTCCAGGGCTCGGGCAATACCAGCCAGATGTGAAAGCTGTTGGGCTGGCTGCTGATCTGATAGTTGCCGAGGATCTCCCGCGCCATTTGCTGGCGCACCGCCGCCTCTTGCTGCTGGACCTTGATCAACTGCTCGCCGGTGCCGCTGTTGATCAGGTTGCTGGCCAGTTGCGCCATCATCGGCGAGGGCATCCATACACTGCTGCGGACCATGGACGACAGGCGCGAGAGGGTTTCGGGCGGGGCGTACAGGTAACCGATGCGCAGGGCCGGCAGGATGCTTTTCGACAGGCTGGTCAGGTAGATCGAACGCTCGGGGGCGTAGGCCGAGATCGGCTTGTGCACCGTGTGGGTTTCCAGAAAGCCATAGATGTCATCGTCGATGATGAACACATCGTATTCGCGGGCGATCTGGGCGATGGCTTCGCGGCGCTCCGGCGGCATGATCGAGTTGGTCGGGTTCTGGTGAGTGGTCACGCACACCAGCAGGGCCGGACGGTGTTCCTGGCATGCGGCGCGGAAGGCCTCGGGCACCAGCCCGTATTCATCGATCTGCACGCCCATCAGGCGCCTGTCCAGGCTGTGGGCCAGGGAGATGATCCCGGGGTAGCAATGCTCTTCGCAGAGAATCAGGTCGTTGGTGTTGGACAGGCTGTTGATGGCCACCAGCAGGCCGTGCTGTGCGCCGCTGGTGAGCACGATCTGCTGCCAGCGCGCCTCGGGCAGGCTGCGCTGCACCCAGCGGGCGCCGGCCTGCTTGTGCACGGCATGCCCGCCATCGGTGGCGTAGTCCAGAACCCGGTTCAGGTCGGTCGACTGTGCCAGCTCGCCAATGGAATCGCGCAGCCACATCCCGACGTTGGCGTCATTGGGCTTGATGATCGACAGATCGATCTGCGCGCTGTGGCTATCGGCGGCGGTTTGTGCTGCGACAGGTGCCGTCCTGGTCTTGGCCGGCAGGACAAAGGTCCCGCGTCCGACTTCCCCCACCACCAGCCCGCGCTTGGCCGCTTCGTCATAGGCACGACCCACGGTGCCGGGCGTGACTTTCAAGGCCTCGGCCAGCTCCTTGAGGGTGGGCAGCCGATCTTCAGGGCTCAGGCGCCCGGAGCGAATGTCTTGCTCCAGGGCGTCGGCAATCATTAGGTAAACCGGCTGCGCGTGGCCGCTGTATTGAGGAACCCACATAGGTAAAGCACCAGAGTCTGCACAAGCACGCAAGCCTAACATGAACCTGTGAAGGGGCGTAATCCTGTGGTAATCGAGGATATTGCACCTAATTGATGCGATTTAATTCTTTCGAATAACCCAGTTTCCCCGTCGGTTTTGTCGTGCTGAAATTTTCTTTCACGAGAAATTTCAATAAATTCAATGACTTTAAAGCCGTGTTCGCGGGCTGCAGCACCGATCGGCAGAAATAAATTGAATCGAGTCTATTTGTGTAATTACAATGATTACGTCGATGTTGTTTCGAGATGTTATCGAGGCATTGGCGGGTTTGTCCCGGCATTACACGGGTGTCGTGTGAGCTGAATCACAAAAATACAACAGGTTGTGCCGCCTCCCGGGTCAGGCGCAACGCGCATCGAACTATGGAATTCAACTGAAATGGAAAGCGCACAGCACAAGCAGGCAGTCGAGGCCGTGGCAACGTTGGAAATCCGCTTGCCGTGGGTTATTTCCAGCGCATGGCAAACCGTCTTGAGTCAGACGCCTCTGGAATTCGAGGCCACCAAAGACATTTACTTTCAGCTCAAGGAACAGGCCCAGGATGTACTGGGGGCCGCCCTGACCCGACAGATCCGGGCATTTGTCGAAGACCCCGACATCACCTCGATGGTGATTCGCAACTGCCCGCGAGACCGGGACATTCCGCCGACGCCTTACTCCGGCGTGTTGAGCCCCAAGAGCACCCCCATCGCCTGCCTGGTCAGCCTTTCGCTGCAAAGCCTGCTGGGTATCCATCCGGTGGTCTATGAAGGGGAGAATGACGGGCGCCTGTTTCGCCATGTGATTCCTTCACGCACTTCCTCCAGTCAGAAAAGCTCGCACGGTTCGCGCCTGCGCTTCTCCTACCACGTCGACAACCCGGACTTGCCGCTGTCCTCCGAAGCGCTCGGCGAGCTCTCCTGCTGCCCGGAATACCTGTCGTTCTTCGGCATGCGTTGCGATCCACGGATCAACACCACGCTGGTCAATTTGGACGACGTGATCGAGCAACTGCCGGCGGCCACCGTGCGCGAACTGAGCCTGCCGCAGTTCGAAGTGCGCCGCCCGGACTCGTTCGCCAGCCAACGCCGTTCAACGCCCAACCTGGCGGTGTTGGTGCGCGGCGCGGCCAACGAGTGGCTGTGCCGTTTCGACAGTGAAAACACCTACGGCATGAACGCCACCGCCGAGCTGGCGCTCAATGCCCTGCGCACGCTGCTGGAAACCCGTCGCTTCGATGAACCGCACCTGCTGCTGCCCGGGGATTTCATGATCTTCAAGAACCAGCGAGTGCTTCACGCTCGGGACGGTTTCGAGCCGCAAAACGACGGCGCCGACCGCTGGCTGTTGCGCGTGTTTGCGGTCAATGACCTGAACCGCGTGCGCTTTGCGCGAGCCGACCATCTGTATGAAGTCCTTTGCTGATTCTTTTTTTCTTCGTGGGGTAACGCTATGGAACTGTTAGGAGCCTATTGGGCTGAACACTGGGTATTGGCGATTCTGCTGCTGGGCGCCATTGCTTTCGTCGCCGGCTTTGTCGACAGCATTGCCGGCGGGGGCGGGCTGTTCCTGGTACCGGGATTCCTGCTGGTGGGCCTGCCGCCGCAGGTGGCGCTGGGCCAGGAAAAGCTGGTCAGCACCCTGGGCACCCTGGCGGCGATCAGAAACTTTCTGGTCAACAGCAAGATGGTCTGGAAAGTGGCGCTGGTCGGCGTGCCGTTTTCCCTGCTCGGTGCCTACCTGGGGGCGCACCTGATTGTGTCGATCTCGCAGGAAACCGTAGGCAAGATCATCCTGGCGTTGATCCCCTTCGGCATCCTGATTTTCCTCACCCCCAAGGACCGGCCCGTGCAGGAGCACGTTCTGTCCGATGCCATGCTGTTTACAGTGGTGCCCCTGACCTGCCTGGTCATCGGCTTCTATGACGGCTTCTTCGGCCCGGGCACCGGCAGCATGTTCATCATTGCCTTTCACTACCTGCTGAAAATGGACCTGGTCTCCAGCTCGGCCAACTCCAAGACCTTCAACTTCGCGTCCAACATCGGCGCCCTGGTGGCGTTCATCATGGCCGGCAAGGTGATCTACCTGCTGGCCCTGCCATTGGTGGCCTGCAACATTTTGGGCAACCACCTGGGCAGTGCCCTGGCCATTCGCAAGGGCAACGACGTGGTGCGCAAGGTGCTGGTGCTTTCGATGATGTGTCTGTTCGCCAGCCTCGGCGTGAAATACCTGGCCTGATCGCCAGACAAAGGAGAAACCCATGAAAACCGCATTTGTGACCGGCGCCTCGGCCGGCTTTGGCCAAGCGATCTGTCGCCGACTGATCGCCGAAGGCTATCGCGTGATCGGTGGCGCGCGGCGCATGGACAAGCTCCAGCGCCTGGAGCAGGAGCTGGGTGAGAACTTCATCGCCCTGGAGCTGGATGTCACCGACAAGACCTCCCTGGAACGGGCGGTGGAACAGATCCATGAGGCGTCCCTGGCCATCGATCTGCTGGTCAACAACGCCGGGCTGGCGCTGGGCATCGAACGTGCCCAGCAAAGCAGCGCGCAGAACTGGGAGCGCATGATCGCCACCAACATCACCGGCCTGGCGCTGATTACCCAGCGCGTCCTGCCCCGCATGGTCGAGGCCAACAGCGGGCTGATCATCAACATCGGCTCGATTGCCGGCACCTATCCCTATCCGGGCGGCAACGTCTATGGCGCCAGCAAGGCCTTCGTCAAGCAGTTCAGCCTGAACCTGCGCGCGGACCTGGCCGGCACCCGGGTGCGGGTGACCAACATCGAACCGGGCCTGTGTTCTGGCACCGACTTCTCGGTGGTGCGGCTTAACGGCGACATGGAAGCGGTGCACGCCTTGTACAAGGATGTTGAAGCCATCCGCCCCGAGGACATCGCCAACACCGTGTGCTGGATCGCCCAGCAGCCGGAGCATCTGAACATCAACTCCATCGAAATCATGCCCGTGGCGCAGAGCAGCGCGGCGTTGAATGTCGTGCGCAACCTTTGAGGGCAGGGGGACGCTGCTGAGTGCGGCGCTCACGCAACCCTGTAGCCGCTGCCGCAGGCTGCGCACGGGCGCAAAGCGCTCGCTAAACCAGACGCTGCGATACCCCGGTGAGACTTCACCGGGCCGGTTTCTGATGGCTGGGCAATCCTCAGCCCTTAGCGGCGACCGTCTCCGTCGCCGCTAAGGGTTTACAGGCATGGGGTAGGGCAAGTCGATTGGCGGGGCGTCCGGCAACTGCCGCGAGGATTTGCCCATCAGATAGCCGATGATCTGCGGCGCAGTCATGTCCACCTGCAACATGTCCGGCTCGCCAAACCACTCGTTGGGCCAGAAGATCAGGTCCGAGGCATTGGCCTCGGGGAAGTTGGTTTCCAGCAGGCTCAAGGCGTAGTCCATATCAGACTCCGTGCCCTCGCATTGACAGATGAAACCCGCCAGGGCACACGCTTCGTCGAAGCTCAGGTCGTCAACGTAGCGCTCTTGATGAAAGGCAGTGCGCAGAAAGTTCTCCGCGCTGGTATGGCTGTGCATCACGAGAAACTCGTGAAACTCGAAAGGCCGGCCGGCGTGGCTGTTCCACTGCTGGATCAGCGCACTGATCTCGGGGCTTTCCCGGCCCTGGTTGTCCCAGATCCGGTCGAGGATCTGCTCCAGCAGGTCCTTCATCAACGCATTTGTTTTCGGCGTCGGTGGTGTTGGTTTCAGCCGTTCCGGCATGGCCATGGGTATCTCCCTGATTGTCATTGCATGTGGCTGGAGAGGGGGGCGCGAGATCGCCTTCGCTGGCAAGCCCGCTCTTACGAGGGATGGTGCCTGCCTGTGTAGGAGCTGGCTTGCCAGCGAAGACGCCCGCCAGACCACCCCCATTCCCGAGCGGCGCACAGAATAGTCCCTCTGCGCCGCCGACTAAAGCACCGGCCCCAGCCGCAACAACGCACACAACCCGCCCTCAGGCCGATTGCGCAATTCCAGACGGCCACCGATCTTGCTGACGATCATCTGCACAATCGCCAGCCCCAGCCCGGCGCCATGGGCGTTGCCCTGGCTGTAGAAGCGCTCCAGCAAACGCCCGCGATCCTTTTCGTCGATACCCGGTCCTGCGTCTTCCACACACAGATGCATCGCGCCATCGGCCTGGGGCCGCAGACCGACCCGCACCTCGCTGCCCGCGGGGGCGAAGTTCAGGGCGTTGGTCACCAGGTTCTGCAGGGCAATGGCCAGGGCCACCGGGTCGGTGTCGATCTGCCAACCCTCTTCGCCTTCCAGCACCAGTTCGACCTCTTTCTCCAGGGCCAGGGGCGTCAGTTCCGCCAGCTCTTCGCGCACCAGGGCGCTGAGATCGACCAGGCTCAGGCGCGGGCTGTTCAGCTGTGGCTCGATGCGCGCCATGGTCAGCAACTGGCTGGCGATGCGGGTGGCGCGGTCGACGCCGTTGACCAGAAAGTCCAGGGCCTCCCGGCGCTGTTCCGGGCTGCCGGCGCTCTGGGCGTTCTGCGCATGAATCCGCAGGATCGCCAGGGGCGTGCGCAGTTCATGGGCGGCGTCGGCGATAAAGCGCCGCTCGCGCTCCAGCAGGCTGTCGATCTGGGCCAGTAACTGGTTGAGGGCGGTCTGCATCGGTTCCAGGTCCTGGGGCAACGGCTTGAGCCCGAGCGGCTGCAAGGTGTCGCTGCTGCGCCCGCGAATGGCCCGGGCCATGGCCCGCAGCGGCGCCAGGCCCCAGCCGATGGTCAGCCAGATCAGCAGCGCCAGCAGCGGCACGCCGATCAGGGTCGGCCACAGGGTATGGCGCACGATGCGCTGGATCAGGTCCTGGCGAATGTCATCCCGTTCGCCCACCCAGATCAGCAGGCCCTGCTGCGGGTCGGCCAGGAGAAAGGCGCACCAGTCCTTGCCGTTTTCCAGGATGTCGTGGGCCCCCAGGGTGGTGGGCGGCGCGTCCAGCAGCGGGGCCTCGGCGGAGCGCATCAGCAACTGGCCGTCGTCGCGCCAGACCTGGAAGGTCAGGCGGGTTTCATAGGGGTGGGCGGCGCCGTCCACGCCGACCCGGCTCATGGCCTGGTCGAAGGCCTGGTGCAGGCGTTCCCAGTCCGCCGCGTCCGTCTGTTGAGCCGGGTCGCGCTGGCGCAGCACCCCTTGCAGCAGCCGCGCGCTCTGGGCCAGCTGGGCGTCGTAGACCTCTTCGATTTCATGGTGGCTGTCGCGCAGCACCAGCCAGCTGATCAGCAAATCCCCCAGCAGCACCAGGACCAGGACCGGCAGCAGAATCCGCGTGCGCACCGAGTTCATGGCTTGAGCTCCAGCACATAACCGACGCCGCGCACGGTGCGGATCAGCTCGCTGCAGAGCTTCTTGCGCAGGTTGTGGATCAGCACTTCCAGGGTGTTGCTCTCGACCCGGTCCTGCCAGCCGTACAGCGCCCGGGACAGGCGTTCGCGGGTCACCACCTTGCCCGGGCGCACCATCAGTTGGTGCAGCAACTGGTATTCCATGGGGGTGAGCACCACCTCGGCGTCCTGGTAGTGCACCTGCTGGTTGGCCGGGTCGAGGCAGATACCGGCGTGTTCCAGCAGCGGCTGGGCACGGCCCTGGCTGCGGCGCAGCAGGGCGCGGACCCGGGCCTTGAATTCCTCGACATCGAAGGGCTTGACCAGGTAGTCGTCGGCCCCGGCATCCAGCCCGGCGATGCGCTCGGCGGTGCCGTCGCGGGCGGTGAGAATCAGCACCGGCAGGTCCTGGCGGGCGGCGCGCAATTGCTGGAGCAATTCCAGGCCGTCGAGCCGCGGCAGGCCCAGGTCCAGCAGCAACAGGTCGAAGCTTTCCGTGCGCAGGGCATGCAGGGCGCTGGCGCCGTCCTGCAGCCAGTCCAGGGTATAGCCTTCGGCGCTCAGGGCCACGCGGATGCCCTGGCCGAGGGCACGATCATCTTCGACAAGCAGCAGGCGCATGGGGTGTTCTCGGTTGGGCGGGGGGCAGGGAAGGGGCGCATGATGACGCCGGCCAGGGGCTGCCGGCAGGGGTTTTAGGCGGGGAAAATGTTACCGCGCGTTGCCAACTAAGCTTTCACTAAGCTTGGTTTTGCACAGTGCAATCTCCCCCATTACCGGAGCGTTTCTCTATGCGCAAAGTCCTGCTGCTGTCCCTGGTTCTCGCCAGCCCCCTGGCCATCGCCGGCCCGCAATGCACCACCGCCGAACGCTCGCAATGGCAAGACCCGCAAGCCTTCCAGGACCAGCTCAAGGCCCAGGGCTACCAGATCAGCAAGTTCAAGGTCACCGACGGCAATTGCTACGAGATCTACGGCTTCGACAAGGACCAGCGCAAGGTCGAGATCTACCACGACCCGGTGACCGGCAAGGCGGTGAAGACCGAGATCAAAGGCTGATGCCGCACGCGTCCCTGCGGCTGTGGGACCCGCTGGTGCGACTGTTTCACCTGTCCATCGCCGGGGTCTTTATCGGCAACTACTTCTTCAATGAAGCCGGTGACGACTGGCACGTCTGGCTGGGCTACTACGCCATGGCCTGGCTGCTGTTGCGCACAGTCTGGGGATTTGTCGGGCCGCGCAGTGCGCGCTGGTCCGACTTCTGGCCGACCCGGGCCCGGCTGGCGCGGCATCTGCGCTCGCTGTGGGCCGGGCGCCCCGAGCACCGCCTGGGGCATTCACCCCTCGGGGCTTTGGTGATGCTGCTGATGCTGCTGGCCCTGGTGCTGATCGGCGTCAGCGGTTTCTTGATGGAGGAGGTCGATGCCCTGTGGGGCGCCGACTGGCCGCTGCAAGTGCACGAAACCAGCGCCGATGTGCTGCTGGGCCTGGTGCTGCTGCATGTGTGCGCGGCGATTTTTGAAAGCCTGCAGGTGCGCGACAACCTGCCGTTGTCGATGCTCACCGGCCGCCGCCGACCCTTGCCGGGTCCTGAGCGGCACTGACGTTTTCCCCTGTTCCCAACCGGCACTTGCCACGGGCCCCTTTATGCGTGCGCTGTCCTTTCGCCTGAGCTTCATCTGCAGCAGCCTGCTCTTGGCCGCCGTCTTTATCGCCGCCTGGCGCAGCCATCCGCCTCATCAACTGGCGCCGTTCGCCCAGGCGGCCGTGAACAGCGACGCGGCCACGGCCAGCAGCACGCCGCAATACACCAGCCGCTTCGTTTCCTCGGACCTGGATGACTTCGTGCATTCGTCCTCGGTGACCGCCTTGCCCGGCGGCGACCTGATGGCCGTGTGGTTCGCCGGCTCCCGGGAAGGCGCCGCCGATGTGCAAGTGCGCAGCGCACGCTTTGACGCCAAGGCTGGCGAGTGGGGTGCCGAGCAGGTGCTGGCCACCCGCGAATCGACCCGTGACGGCACCGGGCGCTACATCCGCAAGCTCGGCAACCCGGTGATCGCCCTGGGCCCGGATCAGCGCCTGTGGATGTTCTACGTTTCGGTGTCGGTGGGCGGTTGGGCCACCAGCGCCATCAACCTGATGGTTTCCGACGACCTGGGGCGCAGCTGGTCGGCGCCGCGGCAGCTGGTGACCTCGCCGTTCTTCAACATCAGCACCCTGGTGCGCGCCGCGCCGGTGTTCCATGCCGACGGCGCCATCGGCCTGCCGGTGTACCACGAGTTCATGGGCAAGTTCGCCGAGTACCTGTACCTGAGCGCCGACGGCGCGGTGATCGACAAATTCCGCATCAGCCGTGGCAAGCACTCCCTGCAACCGACCATCGTGCCCCTGGACGAACGCCGCGCCGTGGCCATGCTGCGCTACGCCGGCGACACCCACCACAAGGTCCTGGCCAGCCGCACCGAAGACGCCGGGCAGACCTGGAGCGAGCCCTATCCGCTGCAACCGTCCAACCCCAACTCGTCCCTGGCGGCAGTGGGCACCGACGACCAGGGCCTGTTGGTGGCCCTCAACGACCTGCAGGACGGACGCTTCAGACTCAGCCTGTACGGTACCGATGCCGGCCTCAGCCAATGGCGCCCGCTGGTGGAGCTGGACCAGTCCCCCGACCCTTTGGGCCAGCCGTTTTCCCACGAGGCCTACAAGGACATCATCGGTGAAGGCTTCCGCGCCTCCAGCGGCGCCCGGCGCCTGCCCCTGGAACAGCGCTTCTTGAGCAACCTCGACTATCGGGTGTGCAAGCCCCAGGGCTGCGACTTCGAGTACGAATACCCCTACTTCAGTCGCGGGTCGGACGGCCTGTACCACCTGGTCTATTCCTGGAACAACACCTTTATCAAGCACGTCAGCTTCAACGCGGCGTGGCTGGCGGAGCGCCTGTGATGCTGTCCCTGTGGCAAGCCCACCTGAGTTTTATCCTCCTGGGTTTCGTGCTGCTTGGCAGCTTGCGCCTGACCGCGCCCTGGCGGTCCTGGCTGCTGCCCGTGCTGGCCCTGGTCAGCTTCATCCCACTGAACCAACTGCCGCTGGCGGCCTATGTGCGCAGCTTCACCGATGATCTGGCCATCAGCACCCTGGTGCTGCTGGGCTGGGTCAGCCTGCGGCACTTGGGGGTGATTGCGCCCTTGCAGGCCAAACACCGGGCGCAGGTCCTGCTGCTGTTTATCGGCCTGACCCTGAGCCTGTACCCCGCAACCCTGGGCCTGACCTACCTCGATCCCTACCGCTGGGGCTACAACCCACGGCCGATGATCGTGCTGATGGGCCTGGCGGCGCTGGTGCTGCTGTGGCAGCGCAACCTGTTGGGGGTACTGATGCTGGCGGCCGGGACCCTGGCCTTCGCCCTGCGTCTCAAGCCTTCGGAAAACTACTGGGACTACCTGCTGGACCCGCTGCTGGCGGGCTACTGCCTGATCGCCGGCAGCGGCGGGCTGCTGCTGTGGCTGTGGCGCCGCGTCAACCCGCGCAGACGCGGGCAGCCCCTTGCCGGGTAAACCAACCGGCCGCGCCGCGGCCTTCGACAACACCACACAGAGGTCAATGATGGGCGGGTTGCAATCACGCCGCCTGCGCTACGGCGTGGGCGCAATCGGGCTGGTATTCGGCTTGCTGGCACTGCTGCGGCTGCTGTTCGCCGTGGGGTTTTCCGGGGTGGACCTGAGCGCCGCCGACCAGCGCGAGGCCATCCTCCAGACCCTCGGTATCGGCCTGCGCTTCGACCTGCGCCTGACCCTGCTGCTACTGCTGCCCCTGGCCCTGTTGGCCTGGCTGCCGCGCTGGAACCTGCTGCGCCTGCCGGCCCTGCGCTGGCTGGCCCGGGCCTACCTGCTGCTGGTGCTGGGCGGGGTAGGGCTGCTGTACATCATCGACTTCGGCCACTACGCCTACCTCGGCGTACGCATCAACGCCACCGTGCTGCGCTACCTGGACGACGCACAGATCTCCCGGCAAATGCTCTGGGAAAGCTACCCGGTGCTGTGGATCGTCCTCGCCTGGGGCAGCGCCCTGACCCTGTGCTGCTACGCCTTGCTGCGCCTGGAACGCCTGACCCTCGACCGCCCGGCGCAACCCCTGGGCCGCTGGTCCCTGGCCAGCGTCAGCGCCCTGGGCATCGCCGCCGTGTTCCTCGCCCTGCTGGGCCGGGTGGAAAACCTCAACCTGGAAAACCCCGTGCCCCTGCGCTGGAGCGATGCCTACTTCTCCGGCAACAGCCAGATCGCCGCCCTGGGCCTGAACCCCGTGCTGTTCTTCTACGACACCCTCAAGGCCGGCCAGGCCCAGTACGACGAAGCCCAAGTGCGCCAACACTACCCGGCCCTGGCCCGCTACCTCGGCGTCGACCACCCGGACCCACAGCGCCTGAACTTCACCCGCCAACAAGGCGTGCAGCCGTACCGCATCGACCGCCCCCGGCCGCCCAACGTCATCTTCGTCATGCTCGAATCCCTCGGCACCAGCGCCGTGGGCGCCTACGGCAACCCGCTCAACCCCACCCCCAACCTCGACCGCCTGGCCCGCCAGAGCTGGTTCTTCAAACACTTCTACGTCCCGGTCACCGGCACCGCCAAGACCGTGTGGGCCAGCATCACCGGCGTGCCCGACGTCACCCGCCAAGAGACCGCCACCCGCCAGCCCCTGATCACTCGCCAACACAGCCTGATCAACGCCTTCAGCGACTACCACAAGCTCTACCTGATCGGCGGCAACGCCGGCTGGGCCAACATCAACGGCCTGATCCGCCAGAGCATCGACAACGTGCGCCTGTACGACGAAAGCCACTGGCAATCGCCTCAGGTGGACGTCTGGGGCATCTCCGACCTCGACCTGTTCAAGGAAAGCGACCGCCTGCTGCGTGCCATCCCCCAGGACCAACCCTTCTTCGCCTACCTGCAAACCTCCGGCAACCACCGCCCGTTTACCATTCCCAAGGACAACGACGGCTTCCAGGCTCAGGACCTGCCCCTGGAACGAGTCCAGGCCGCCGGTTCCCGGAGCCTTGCGCAATACAACGCCGTGCGCCTATTGGACTTCAACATCGGCCGGCTAATGGAGATCGCCAAGGCGGGGGGCTACTACGACAACACGATTTTCGTGTTCTTCGGCGACCACAACACCCGTATCAGCCAGATCCCCCACATGGCCCCCGCGTTTGAACAGCTAGGGCTGGAAAGCAACAACGTACCGCTGCTGATTCATGCCCCGGGGATGCTGCAGCCCAGAGTGATCGAAGAAGCCGTCGGCCTCGCCGACCTGCTGCCCACCGTGGCCGGCATGGCCGGGATGCCCTTCACCAATGGCGCCATGGGGCGGGATATTCAGCAGCCAGCGCCGGAGGGGGAGCGGGTGGTGCCGCTGGTATTGAGGGAAGGGACCTTTCCGGTGATTGGCGGCGTGACCAAGGACTTTTTGTTGCAGATGCAGCACGACGGCAGTGGCGCGACCTTGCATGACCTAGCGTCAAACACACCGCGAGAGGATGTGGCACAGGAGCATCCGCAGGAGTTTGAGAGGTTGCTGGAGTTGACCCGGGGGATGCATGAGGGTGCGCGGTTGATGTTGTATCGCAACGTTCGCTGACACCGCTTTGTCATCGGTTGACGCCGGCCCGTGTAGGAGCTAGCTTGCCAGCGAAGGCGGCCGAAAGATCGCCGCCAAACCTTTTAACCAGCCACTCTGACTCCCTAAACCAGGGAGTCACAACATCACATTTACGTCTGCTTCAGATTGGCCTGATACCGCTCCTTCACTTCAGCCACGCTCAGCCACTTGCGTTGCGAATGCACCACCCGATGGCAATTGGCACACAACAACGCCAAATCAGCGAGCTTAGTTTTGTCACCCGGCTGGAGCGTGTGCAGAGGTTTAGTGTGGTGGACGTCAATCACTCCCTCCACATCTGCACCATAGGTTTGGCTGAAGTTAAAACCACACGCCTCACACTGAAGCGCCCCATGTTGCTTCAGCGCCTCTTCCTTTTTGCGCTTAACGATTTTCTTGTCTCTTTCCCGTACCCGATGCACCCGAGTGAGCACTTTGCCTTCCTCTGCTTCGAAGAAGCCCGGGTCATCCGCTGCACTTAAATCGATAGGGCTAGCTGGAATCGTCTGAACATTGGCATTGATCGCCGCCACAACCTCAGCAAGACGCTCCGGGTCATTGGCAAATTCCAGCCACACCAACTGCTCATCCTTATTGCCTTTCGCAAGCCCCGTACGGCCGTTATTGGTGTAGCTCGGGTCCCAACGACGGAAGTTATTGAGCTTCATGCACACACCGTTGGCATTGCGAAAACTCTGGTTCTTGCTCACTCCGGTGGCATTACCAATGAGATTGAGAGCCTGTGATAACGCCAAAACATCCGGATGATTCACACCGGGTAAACCGTTGCGGTGAAGGAGATACAGGTTTAGGGCAAGAACGAGCTCGTCGCGGCTCCAAGCAGGGTTGGATTGATTGCTGATAGGTGCAGAGGTCATGCGGGGGGCTATCCGTAGGTTTCCCGATTCGCTGTACGAAACAGCGTAAGAGGCCGTAAGGATATTCTTTTCCCAACTGGTTTGGGAGTTCAGTAGTGAGTAGGAAAGGGGGCGTAGTAGGGGAGGGATGCGTTGCCTCTCACCACGTGGCTATGACCGTGGCGGGGCAGTGAGAGTGTTTGAGCAATATCGAAGGGCTACTGCATCTCTAGGAGTTGGGCTTTCCAGCGAAAGCGGCCTAACAGAAACGGGGCAAATCATTCTTCACCCCGCTTCCATATTTTTCGGACTTCTGAGTATCTAGTCGATTACCGAGGGGGCACCGGTCTATTGGCATCCAGCAACGAATCCACCACCGCTCTCGCCATCTCCACCGAATGGATCATTGACCAAATCAAACCACGTTCCACACCGCTGGCGCGCTCGGTGATTTCATCGCTGACCTGTACCGCACAGTCCAGCAGCAACGACACATGCACCAAGGCTTCTTCGGCATTGATGCCGGGGCGGACACTGAACATGGATTGATGACCTACGGACATAGGTACGGTGTCTTTCAGGTTATTGAGGATCGAGGTTTCAGCGCTATGCGCCGCCAAGGCCAAGCGAATGCGCTGGGTGTCGATATCGTGTTCGGGGGTTCTGAATTGCCCAGGCAAGGACAGGGGCGGATCGGGAACGAGCTTTTTCATGGTGCATCTCCAATGTGAATGGAGCTGCCAGCGATCGCTGCTAAACGAAGGAGTGGCAGCTGTACGCAGGTTAGCAGACCGGTCACATTGGAAACCGGCGCACCCGAAGGTGCCCTGCGCACAGCCACCATAAAAAGCAGAAGAAAAACTCTGCCTACAGGTGACGTCGATGCGCCCAATGTGATGAATCGAGCTGCTAAACCCGATCACTGATATGCAGTGATGAACCGAGCCTAGCCAGCCGAAGTATCAGGCGCAAGCGGGTTGGATTCTCTAGGAAAAGTCGCTCAATAGAAAGGGACTAGCCTTACAAGGAGTTGTGAACTGAGTAGGGAATATGGCACCTGAAGGGTAGAGATGAAGGTGGTTAGTCTTCGTTAGCCGTCCAGTGATGGCAGGATTGAGTACGCCATCACTGGTAGAGGAAACGTAACTAATGGCACCTACAAAGCTGACTCGCCTTCTGCCAGTCGGTTGGCAAAATATTGCGCCGTCTCTGGGTCGGTACAGTACAAGTAGCAGCCCTTCATTCCTCTGGTCATCAAGGTCCGGTAGGTGTTCTTGATGATGAGATCAGTCTCTTGCTGTGCGAAGTCGGGTTGTTCCTTCATCAGCCTTTTCCAGCCACGAATTGTCTTGTCGTATTTGTCTCGCGCTTTGGGGGATGTCACTACCTTTCCATCGCGCACGATCAAATCTGGCCCGATGATCACGCCGATATAATCCACCTCTAACCCTTGGCAGGTGTGAATACAGCCGACCTGATCCACGGATTTATCCGCGATGATCCACAGACTGCCGTCTTGATCCAGGTTCCATTGGCGGGCGTAGTGTTCACCGATTTCAATGTCTTTGGCTTTAGGGTCTTTCTTGCTGCTCCATGGCCAGCAGTAACCTGCGACGACACGCGCCTTGTTTCCGTGGTTCTTTTGTTCGATTGCCTCATGCATTGCTTGTGGCGAGTCGAACACTTTGAACTCGTACTCACTGGCATCGAGTATTGGGTTCGCGGTTTTGCGAATGCCCAGCACGTCATCTAGCCATGCCAAGTAACCATCGGAGCCACTGCAACGGAACTGGGAAGACAAGGTGTATTCCTCCACCGTTGCCCCTCGGGCCTCAGCAAACTCTCGGATTGCTTGTTTGCTGCCAATATCCTTAAGGGTTACGCGTTGATCCTCGTCGATAAAAAACACTGAGCATTTAGCGGATCCAATTAGTTCTTTGATCTGGTTTTCACCCTCGTTGCCATAAAAGCCGCTTTTCTCATTCAGCCTGTGGGCTTCATCAATGATCAGCGCGTCGTAAAAGTCAGGCTTGATCTCGGTATAGGCCCCCGAGCCGGAGAAAAGACTGGAGAACTTGGTGGGCTTGACAGTGCCAACCAGTTTCTTCTCATACACGGCACGTGGGGCGGCATTTTTTGAGACATACCTACTCATCAGCCGTAAGGCCGTGAGCCTAACCAACAGATTGATGGCCACTACTGTCTTTCCAGTACCTGGGCCACCTTCAATGATCAGCACCTTTGGAGCATCGGCAGAGGCCTCTGCGACTGCTTCAAGTACCGACTCGAAGACGGTCTTTTGATCATCAATCAAAACGAACTCAGGCTTGCCCTCCATCAGCCCGCTCAGTGCTTCAGCCAACGCTTTGGAGGGGCGGCTCTTACCGCTAGAAAGCTCGTAAAGAACGTCTTGGTTGTCGCCGTAATAGATGTGCTGTTTGAGGAAACTTCTCAGTTTCGTCAACTCGTCAGGACCTTTTAGGAACAAAGGCGCCTTGCTGGTATAGGCGTCGTAGTGAGCCGAGTTGATAACACCATCGCTGACATAGTTATGCAGGTAAGCGCATGGGTGGACTTTGATGCCTTGGTCATAGACGGCTTCATTGAAGCCTTCCAGCAAAGTGGCGTAAGACCACACCTGATAGGAAGGATGAATGGTTTCAACATGACTGCCACCCAGCGCGGTTTTTACGACCGCATCTTTACTGGTGGCGCTGGCTTTGCTCCATTGCTTCAGTTCCACCAACACGGCATTTTTACCCTGGTTCTGGTCGTGGCCTGTCAGCAAGAAATCGATACGTTTCATGGATTGCGGAATATGTAGCTCAATGGCCACTCCGGCATCCTCCGGCAGATCCTTATCCCGTAGAACCTTGGCCATGTAAGTGAGCGATCCCTGCCAAGATCGGATCTCTGAAGCCGCCACTTTCTTGCCAGTGGCCTCTTTAAAGTGCTTGAGGATCACCTCTTCAATATCGTCGTTGTCGCAAACATCGAGGAATTGTTGTTTGGTCGCCGAGTAAACGATCACAAGTGGTCCTTAGAGCCCAAGGGGTCAGAGTTGGTCGTACTTCTTGCTGGTGCTTTTAGCTTTGTCGACGGGGTACTTTTGGCCGTTCAACGCGAGTTTGTTTGTCACCGCCTCGTTCAGATCGACGCCCAGTACCGTGCTTAGTCGCACGAGGTACATGAGTACGTCGGCCAATTCATCTTTCACGGCTTGAGCGGTTTCTGGACGTTTGGCTGCGTCCTTGGCGTCGGCTTCGCTCATCCACTGGAAAATTTCGCAGAGTTCACCGGTTTCCCCGGTGAGGGCTAGGAGCAGGTTTTTGGGGGAGTGGAACTGCTGCCAGTCGCGATCGTCTGCGAAGCGCTGTAGAGCAGTTGCTAGGCGATGGGTGTCGATTAGTGTTTCAGTGGTGGCAACTACAGTGCTCACAATCTTGCCTCGTAGTTTGACTACAGCTGGCGCGACTGAGAGCTGTGTCAGAAATGGGAAGGCAGATTGTAAGAGATTTCGACTTTTGAGTAAGGTTTTTTGCCGGTACTCGTTGAATTACGGCTCGGAGCTTATTTCGCGTCCAAAACGCATCCGTTTTCTTTTAAAACAATCAAAACCAAATTGAACAGTATTGTTAGATGATGTTGGCTAAAAATGATTGTGCTGTCTGAATACAGCGCTATCTAACCTGTAAAGGTTTTAGCAGCGTGAAAACCAACCCACTCCGGTGCTAACGTCCTAACCTTTGCTATCCTGCGCCCCTTTTCCCCACCGCAAGGAACGCAGGCATGACCCAGCCCATTGGCAGCAGTCCACAAACAAGGGCTGGCCAACAGCGTCACCTGCCACACCTCCTGTTTCGTCTGACCTCAGCACTCCTGCTCGGCCTCGGGCTCATCACCCCAACCGCCCAAGCCAACCCCACCACCACTTACCGCGGCACCCTCGGCGACACCCCGGTTGAACTGGCGCTCACCTACGACTCCCAATACGGCGGCGGTATGTCCGGCTATTGGTTCTCCGAATCCGAGCGCCTGCCCATGGCGTTGGAGTCCACGCCTTTCCATCCCGGCTCTGGGCTCTTGATCAACATCATGGACAACCCGACCCTGCCGGCGACGGCGGTGTCGTTGCAGCCGTTCGCCGAGGGGGCGGAGGCGCTGCAGGGCAGTCTGGTGGATTTGCGCACGGGCACGCAGCAGCCGTTGCAGTTGCAGCGGGTGATGCGTTTTGGCGGCAGTCAGCGGGAGGCGTTTGAGGGGGAGTTGCTGCAGCCGGTGTTCGATCGGGATTTCTATTTCAGTGTGCATGCCGCGCGCAAGGCTGGGGAGGAGGTGGCGCAGGTAGACAGTATCCGGGTGATCAGCCGGGCCACCGGTAAGCGGGTGCAGGAGATTGGCGGGCAGTGGTGTCTGTCGTCCGTGGGCACCAGGACGCTGACCTTCGGGCATTTTCATGACGAGGCGCGGATGGACTTTCAGGTCCAGGGCTATCGTGTGGGGGAGACGGATGGCCGGGTGTGGTGCTCGCCCACGCAGTATTACCTGTACAACCGGGATCTGCGGACCTATCGGCGCCATCCGCAGTTGGAGCAGTTCGCGGCGGACGGTGATCTGCGCTTTTCCCCCAGTGGGCAGATGGAGTTCAGCAAGCAGGACTTCATCAATTACGACCAGCGCACTCGGCGTTGGGATTATTACCGGGTGATCACCCCTGAGCGTTTGGAATATCTGTCGTCGGGCGAGGAGCGTTTCTGATGCGTGGGTTTGATTTTGCTCGGGGGCTGGTGGTGCTGGTGTTGGCGCTGTGGCTGTTGCCGGCGCAGGCGTCCCACGGGGTGTATGAGGGGACCTTGGGCAAGCAGGCGATTGTCTTGACCCTGGGTAGCCAGAATGCGGTCTACCAGGGCACCTATGCCTATCAGCGCTATCGCACGCCGATCCGCCTCAAGCCGACCTTCAGCTACAGCAACAAGACGCTGGCCATGGATGAGCTGGACGAGCAGGGCTTGCCGGTGGCGCGTCTGCAGTTCAATGACTTGCTGAACTCCCGCCAACAGGAGCAGGTGCGCGGCACCTGGACCAGTTATCGCACGGGCAAGTCCTTGCCCATTGCGCTGAAGCTGGTGGGGCTGGTGGATTCGGATCGCTCGTGGCCGCAGCCGGTCACCACGCTGTTGCAGAGTGCTTCCACTAAACGCTGGTATTTCCAGGTGCCGATGCCGGGCAATGATCAGCGGATCACGACGGTGGAGGTGATGGACAAGGCCACCGGCAAGTTGCTGCAGAGCCTCGCTGTTGCAGCGCCGGGGTGTCGCAACCTGGGGGTGGATACCTTGCAGGTGCAGGCTGAGGGGGAGCAGCTGCGGATTGGCTTTCAGGACTGCAAGTTGCCGGGGTTTGCGTGGAATGCGGGCAGTGGGCGTTTTGAGCCGTGGACGGGCGCTGAAGCGACCAAGTAACCGATCAAGTAAGCGACCATGTTGGGGGGCTGGCTCAGGCGTTCAGTGGCGAGATTGCCAGCGACCTAAAGGGGCTTGCGCGATATCGGTACTTCGGCGTGCTAGCCGGTCGGGCCACTCACGAACATGGAACAACGTGTTGCCCAGGTTCTTCGGTGGGCATTGTCACCCTGGCACGCAACACCAACCCGTGTGTTCAACGGCGTAAACGGGGTGGCGCCTAGCTCGTCCCCTAGGGTCAGGCCTTGGCGTACTGGCCTGTGCAAGACGAGCTGACGCTGCAACCACAAGCCAGTGTCGCGGGTTCAAATACCATCGGTCTTCCGTTGTGAATTGCGCTGCCGTCACCACCGGAAACCAGGGCATAGCTACCTAAATGGGTCGGGCAGCTCGCTTTATCGCCGAGCAGGCATTGGGCAATACCATTGACCGGAATGCCACTGGCTTCAATCATGCTCCCGCCGCCTGAGTGATTGTCGCCTAAGCGGATTGCACCTCTTGCGGACATGCTTATCTCCTTTCTATCGATTGACTCATGGCTCACAGCCCATGCGGCAAAACCTGCGGATCACGCTGACGTACAACGGCCAGAAACTGCTCCAGCAACTCGTCGCGCTCAGTGACGGCCCCTGGCAGGCAAGTGATTGCGGCGTAGGGTGTCTTCATCAAGGGATGATCGATTTCCTTGGGGTTAGGCAGGCCAAGTAGGTCACGCAGACGCAAGACAGCCAGGATTTCGGTGGGGTGTACAGCTTCGAACTCAGAGCCAAACTCAAAATTCCCGCTATCCAACTCGCGCTCGGTCAATGCAATACGCTCCACGTGAGTATCGCAAGCCAGCAGCAGTGCAGGTAGCAGCACATCGGGGTCGGGGGTGCGCCAGTTAGCGACCAGTTGGCCCCAGGCCAAGTCGCGGGGTAGGGCGTGTTTTTCCAGATCGAGGGGTTGGTCCAGCCAGTCGCCGATGATGCTCAGGCCGAAGGCGGAGTAGCGTAAGGTGGTGCCTAGGGGCAGTTTATGGCCGTCATGAATGCCATATCCCTCCTCAATACCGCCAAACACTGCTTCATGGAATGGCATCACAAGCTCGGGGCGCCCTGTTGCAATAGCCCCTAGCATCAAGCGTGTGGCGCTATCCAAGTTTCCACTGGTCTCTAGCTTAGAGACTTTCACGCTGTTTATATCAATCACTTCCGCATAGATCATGCGTGCAAAACCGTAGGCCATATGTCGGTTTGCTAGTGCCCATTGCCCCGTACCAGCAACCAATAGGCTTTTTTGGACCTCTTGCATACCTAACGCGAAGACCCCGAAAATGCCATCAACAGCAGCCCTAATATCACCCTGGCCTTCCAGGTAATCCTCAAAATCAGTAGTCGGAAAAGAACTTCCTGATGCCCATTCATTTATTCCACGCAGACTTTTTTCTAGTCTGTTCATAGTGTTCTTTGCCATTGTTTTTCACCACGTATTGAGTTGTATTCCGCAGCCGTCACCAACCAGTTTGTTCAAACCGCCCTGTGAGTCGAAAAATATTTGTGCGTGAAGATATTCAATCTTTCCGTCGCGTTGTGCCTGCCTGATGGATTTCATTTTTTTATTCACATTTGGATCAACTTCAGCCATTTTTTCGGATTTCCACCCTCCTTGCTTGAGTCTTATTTTCTTTATCAGATCTGTGAGTTTCTCCGCCCCACCTGCCTTCTGCGTCTTATTAAACCCCGGCGTCCTCACCCCTCCCAAAGTTGCCTTTGTCTCAATTACTAGCAGCGTGTCCTCGGCGAAGGTCAAGGTCTTGGTCGGTGCCGTGCCTTTGACCCCATCAATAAAATGCCGCTCGGCATTCGTAGGTACGCGTACGGTGATCGAGGGCGGTGGTGGGACCCACACCAGCATGTCGAGCCCGTGGCCACTCTTGTTGGACAGACCGAAGCGGTTGGGGACTTGGGCGTTGTCGCTATAGCCAAGAATGCGTTTGGGCTGCACACCCCATTTTTCGATCAGGGCCGCGGCAAAGGCTTCCTCGCCGGCATCACCCACTATCTTGCCGATTCTGCCAACCACCTTGAGGCTGCTGCAGTGCTGCACGATCAACATGGTGAGTCGGTTGCGCAAGGTGTTGGACATGACCGCGTAGTTGGCTTTGCCCATGGGGGAGCTGTAGCCAACCTGGCTGCTGTTGGTGTCCAGTGAGGGGCGGTCGAACCAGTCGCCGCCGCCCGTCTGTTGATCGCTGTTCCTGGCGCTGTAGCCGCCTTCACGCTTGCTGCCGCGCAGTTCGATGGCCAGGGGCTCTGCCGAGGTGTGGCCGCCCAGGCGCTTGCGTTGCTCCTCGCTCAGAACCTGGACATCGAGTGCGGCTGAGGCCGGAGCGTCGCGGCGTATCTTGCGCAAGATCCAACGCGCCCCGCCAAAGGCCGCGGGGGTCAACATGACCAGGTTGATGAACATGAACACCTGACGCCCGCGCTCTGCACCATCCTTGGGGTCGGCAAGCTGTCCCAGGCTGGCGAAGAGCTTTTCCCCAACGTCGATGTTTTCACCGGTGATCAGCTTGGTGCTGCCGCTGCCGATGGCATTCAAGGCCAGCGCCGTGTCAATGGCGGCGATGGTGTAGCGAATGGCCTTGTAGCCCCCGAACAGACCGCGGGTCGCGACGCCCACCACCGGGATCAAGGCCAGGACGCCAAAGACGATCTCGGTAACGGCGAAGACCTTCATCCAGGTTTTGTCGATGTCCTTGGCTCGCTGCAGGTGCAGGGCCAGATCCTCGGCCGCTTTAGCCGGGGCGTATTGGCCGCTGACGATCCAATTGAAACTGGGCAGCGCAGAGCGTTCGCCATAGGTGCCAATGGCTCGGTCGTCGGCGTAGCGGGCGCTGGTAAAGGTCCAGAAATAGATCCGCCGATCATGGAAGACGAAATTGCCATTGCCGCAGGCAATCTGTGGCGGTGTTGGTTTGATGCCGGCAACTTGCGCCCAGAAGTGCGGGGTGACGTAGTTCTCGGTATCCATTTCATCATCCAGGCACACGAACTCGTAACCCTTGGCTGCGATAAAGGCATAGAGCTCGGCCAGATAGGTCTCGCCACGAGTCGCGCCCAGGCTGTCGATGACCTGCAACAAGTAGGCATCCCGGAAGTTCTGGACCTTGTCCCTGATCCAGCGGTTGCGGGTAAACCAATCGGTGGTGGCGGCCTTTTCGTGAGAGGGAATGCCCAACAGCAGGTCCGCATCTCGGGGCCCCGATGGGCCGTTGAGGGCGAATGGAACCCCCAGTTCGGTGCAGGCTGCGCACACGACCCTGGGGCGCGGTGCCTGGTTATCCATCGCGTCCTGGGCGAGTTTTTCGTAGCTGGCGTTGACGGGGTTCTCAGCCATGGTCGGCCTCCATCAGAACGTTCTGGTGCTGGCGCAGGAAGGTCGCCAAGGCATGACTTCGGGCAGGCAGGTTGGTGACTTCGTCGAGTGCGCGATGCAGGGTTTGCAGCAGCGGATTGAGGTGGTAGAAGCGACCGAAGCTCGCCGCTAATAACAGGTGGTGGGTCAACAGCACCAGGCTGGTACGCGCCACGCCATGCAGGTCCTCGGTAGGCAGCGGCACGGGCAGCCCCATCTCCTGGTAGATCCGGTACTCATAGGTGGTAAGCACCTTGAGCTTGATGGGAGCCAATCCGAGGAACTCGCAGGCATCGGCTTCGTACAGCATGAACAGTTGCAGAACCTCCGCTGCCTTTAGCACGCCGCGCAAGGCCGCTAGTCGCTGAAACGCCGACCAGATAGCGTCGTGACCGAGTTTTTCGCTGGGAATGGACAGGATGTCGAGGGTCACCTCATGCATCGAGCACTGCACGGACTCAAGCTGCCGACGCAGCTTGATCGCGGTATTGACCGCCATGTCCAGGCGCACGTCCTGTTCCATGCCTGGGTCTTCGAGGATGAGAGCAACCTGTGCGTAGGTCGGATCACGTTCCCAGTGCAGCCCCAGCAAGACACTCAAGGTGATGTGGCTGCTGTACGGCTTACCCTGATCGTAGCCGGCGGCTGTGGCATCAACGCCAGCCTGGTTGACCAAACCTTGCATGCTGTCCGGCTTGCTGGGGATGCGGGGTATTACGGCTGCCAGGGTCTCGCACAAATAGCACGTCAGCCTGCGGTTCGCCTGTTCGCGCTCGATGCGCTCCATCGCGCTCAGGTCCAGGGTGTTCAGGGCCATCAGCTATCCACCTTCGTCGTCACCTCATGCCAGACGAGACAACCATCGAATGTGGCAGCACTGTCGCCTTGTTGTTCGAACAGGGGTTGCACCCGCCGCGACAAGCCGCTGTGTGGCCCATGAAAATACAGTGCTTCAATGCCGCCCTCGGCAAACAGTCGTGCCAGGGGTTCTGGGGCGTGAGAGAGCGAGGCCACGTAGGTGTGCAGCGCGTCCGGATGGCCCAGGCGCAGGAAAAAGAAACGGCCCTGATCTTCGAACTTGCTGAAGCGTCGCAGGTGTTGCCAGAGCTCCGGGAAAGGCCGTCGGCTGAACATCCAGGTCAAGGCCAGCCTGTCGTAGTGTTCGCCCAGCCAGTCATCAAAATCGCTGCCCCGCTCGACCTGGCACAGGTACGGCGCATGTTGCTCCAGGCCACTGAGCGATTCCAGACGCCACAGTGAACGGTGGGCGACGCCATGGAACTCCAGGCGGGCGAGCAGATTGCGCTCGGCCGATGCTTCGACCAGAACGAAAGCGGATGGGCTGTTTGCAGGCCTGAGCAGGCCAAGGTCATCGAGGTGTTGATAGGCACTCATGCTTTGTCCCCCCTGGCGAAGGGGCACTCTTCGATCAACGCAGAACCTTGGTTGATCGCGGCCTCAATGGCTTGGACCTGATCACCGGTGGGGGCGACGATGCTCACGTTACCCTTGAGCCGGATGTTGGGCGCCTCCAGGGTGATACCGCTGGCATCGAGCACGATCTTTCCTGCCGGCCCACGAATCAGAATGCGCTCGGTGCCTTGCAGTTGATATTCCTGGGTCAAGGTGCGCAGGGCCGTCCTGGCTTCGATGGACTGCACGCCCTCGATCACGATTTTTTCGTTTTCACCGACAGTCACCCAATGGCTGGCGGTGATGTCTTCCTTGAGGGTGTTTCCGATCTTGCGGACTTCGTTGCGATCAATGGTGACGAACACATCCTGACGGATGTGCTCCTTGCGATTGCGGCTGACCGTATTGGTTTCGTCTTGACCGATGGAGGTGATGCGATCACGCACCACACCAATAGTCTGGTCATTGCCAATAGAGACTGTCTCGTCGTTATTGACATGGATGGTCTGGTCTTTCTGTGCGTGAACGTAGATCTCTTCCTGGCCTTTGCGGTCTTCGATGAGCAACTCGTTGTAGCCGCCTCCGCCTGGACTACTGTTGCTTTTGAACACGCTGCGCGTTTTGTTCGCTGGCAGCGGATAAGGCACGGGGGTGTGCTGGTTCGGTACGCAGCCGGTCACCAGGGGCTGCTCGGGATCGCCGCCGATAAAGCTCACCAGCACTTCCATGCCGATCCGCGGGATCACCACGTGGCCAAAGCCTTCACCGGCCCAACTGGTGGCCACCCGCACCCAGCAACTGGAGAAGTCGTTGCGCTCGCCTTCGCGGTCCCAATGAAACTGAATTTTTATCCTTGAGTGTTCGTCACACCATATTTCCTCCCCGGCAGGACCGGTCACCAACGCGGTCTGGCTGCTCAGGCGGGGCTTGGCGGCCGGTTCTTGGGGCCGGAAGAATGTCTCGCTGGGAATGGCGCTGAAGCGGTTGCGGTAGCCCTGGGTGAAGTCGCCGTGGCGGTCGTCGCTGGTGACCGATTCTTCCAGCACCTGCGGTTGGCGACCTTCATGTTCAACGCTCACCAGCAGCCACATCTGGTTGTATTCGCCGCGCGGGTGCTCGCTGAGGGTGACCAGATGGCCGCAGCGCAAGTTCGACAGATCACTCTGCCCCTTGGCCAACTGGTAGTCGGCGCGGTGGCCTTCGAGGGCGATTTGGCTCAACTGTTTGCCCACCGCGCCGGTGCTGTAGCGGCCGGGGTAGCGATAGTCTTCCAGCACCGGGGTGGCTTCGCTGCGCACAGCACTGTGCAAGGTGCTGGGCACCGGGTCGAGCGGGGCGCCGCTGGAGGCGCTGCGCGGATCGGGCTTTTTCAGGTTGTAGTCGCGGCGCACCACCTGGCTGGTACGGGTGCTGAAACGCACCGCGAAATGGCTGACCACCGGGTCTTCGGCGGCCAGGCCGCTGCCTTGCTGATAGCGCGCCGGGGCCAGGATCGGGTAGTCGGTCTGGTTGTCGGAAAACACCAGCAGGTGCTGGTCGAGGCTGTGTTCGTGGTGCCAGTGAATGCCGTCTTCAAAGCACAGGCGCTGTAGAAACTGGAAATCCGTCTCTGCGTACTGCACGCAATACACGCGGGGCACCGAGGGCTTGGGGGCGATGTTGAAGCGGTACTGGTCGGCAAGAATGCCGTGCTCCTTGAGCACCTTGGCGATGATCTGCGGCACCGTCAGGTTCTGGTAGACCCGCTGGTTGTGGCGGTGCTGCAACTGATAAAGGTGAGGCCGCAGGATCAGGTGATAGCGGGTCATGCGCTTGCCGCTGTCGCCGACTTCGATGTCGTCGATCAGGCCATGGAGGCCTTCACCCTTGAGGCCGAACTGCAAGAACGCCGGCCGGTTGAGCAGGCTTTCCAGATCGACATTGGGGTTGTCCGAAACCAGTTCGATGTGGATGGCATACAGCTCGCTGATGGCTTCGCGACCCTGGAAGGCCAGCACCTTGAAGTCGTGGCGAACGGAAGGGATGGACAGCACGAAATGCGCAGTGTCGGCCGGCGCGAACATAGGCTCATCCTTAAGCGTAAGAGTGTCCAGGCCCGCGTCGTACCCGAGTTGGGCGGATAGAGGTGGCGCTCAAACTAGCAAAGGATGTGAAAAAAATAATATGGGATGGATCTGTAGAGCGGGCGGAATGTTCCTAGTGTTGCAGGGCGTTCTTTGATGGAGTGAAGCCGGTATAGCAGGACATAGGGTTCGGGAGGTTTGGCGGTGTGCAGGCAAATCTTCGCGGGTTTTTCCGCGGTTTCGCGGGCTCGGCAGCGGCCACAGGATGACTAGGAACTCAGGATGCGGAGGCGGCCCCGTAGGGGCCGCGTCTGGATCAGAAATTTACCGAAGCACTCAACCGCGCCGTCAACGGCGCGCCCTGGAACAGGTAGTCGTCGCCCATGTATTCCCCTGCATCGCGCCAGTAGCGTTTGTCGAACAGGTTGTCCACGGTCAGGCGGAACACCGTCTCGTAACCGTCAATGCGGGTGCTGTAGCGGCTGCCGATGTTGAAGATGGCGTAGGCGCCGGTGGCGACGTTGCCCTGGCGGTCGGCGTATTTGCTGCCGCTGTATTGCATGCCGCCCATCAGGGCCAGGCCGTCGAGCCAGGGCAGGGCGTAGTCGCCTTGGAGGCTGGCTCGCAGGCGTGGGACGTTGAGGGTTTGGTGGCCTTCGTAGGCCGAGGTGCCGGTGTCCTCGACCCGGGAGCGAATCGCCGCGACGCTGGCGGCAATCTGCAGGCGCTGGGTGGCCCAGCCGTTGGCGGAGAGCTCCAGGCCGGTGTTCTTTTGCTGGCCTTGCTGGACGTAGGTGAAACCGCCGGAGGCATCGGGGCGCGAGTACTGGTAGGCCTGGCGCATCTGGAACAGCGCGGCGCTAAAACTCATGCGCTGCCAGTCGTACTTGACCCCGGCTTCGATCTGCCGCGAGACAGTGGGGGCGAGGGTGTCGCCACTGTTACTGGCGAACCAGGGCGCTTGACCGCCCAGGCTCAAGCCCTTGCTGTATTGGGTGTACAGCGACAGTTCGCTGATCGGTTTGTAGATCAGCGCGGCCTGGGGCAGGAATACATAGCGTTGGGTGTGGCGATCACGCACGCCGTCCTTGTCGAAGCTCTCTTCGTCGAGGCGTACTTCGCGTCCGCCGAGGACGGTCTGCCACTGTTCGTTGAAGCTGATGCGATCGCTTAGGAACAGGCCGTATTGGCGGCTGTCGAGGCGTTTGTGGGAGTCGTTGAGGGCGCCGTTGTAGCGTTCGAAGTTTTCCGGCTCGCTCTGGATATTGCCCGTGCCAATCCATTGATTGATGGACTCGCGCCGGTCCACCACGCGGCGAAACGCACTGGTCCCCACGCTCAACTCATGGCCCAGGCCTTCGGTGTCGAAACGACCATTGAGCACTGCCTGCACTTCATCGTTGCGCCGGGTGTCGTCGGGGCTACGGAAGTCGTAGATGTCGTAGTTGCCTTCGGGGCTGAAGTAGTTGCCGTTGGCATTGATGCAGCCGGTGGTGCAGCCGCCCCAGGCAAACGAACTGTAGTCATCGATCACCACCTTGCTGCGGGACGCGCTGAGGCTGCCGGTCCAGTCATCGTTGAAGCGGTACTCGAAGTTGCCGTCGATATTCAGCGATTCATTGGTCACCGGCTTTGACCCGCTCTGGTGTCCCAGGAGTTTTTTCGGCGAGGCGTGGTGGGGCAGGCTGGAGCCGCCCAGCAGTTGATAACCCGGTGCCGAGCGCTGCTGCTTGTTCTGGTATTCGATATCCAGTTGCAGCAGGGCATCGGGGCTGATGTTCCAGTCGAAGGCCAGGGAAGCGAAGTCGCGCTGGCCATTGGTGTGTTCGACATAGGAGTGCAGGTCTTCATGGGCCAGGTTGGCGCGCAGGCCGAACTGCTGTTCGCTGCCGAACCAGCCGCCCACGTCGGTGGCCAGGTAACCGCTGCCGCGGTCGTCGGTGGAGACGGTCACCGAACGAATGTCCGTGGGCCGCTTGGTCACGTAGTTGACCAGGCCGCCGGGCTCGCTGACCCCGCTTTGCAGGCCGGAAAGGCCCTTGAGCAGTTCCACCCGCTGTTTGTTTTCCAGGGCGACGTTCTGCTCGCCGGTGATGGTGCGGTTGTTGATCTTGTAGCTGCTGGCCGCGTTCAGGGAGAAGCCGCGCACCTCGAAGTTTTCGTAGTAGCCCACCGGCGCGTAGCTCTGGCCCACTGAGGCGTCGTTCTTCAGCACGTCGCTGAGCAGGCGGGCCTGCTGGTCGAGGATCATGTCTTCGTTGATCACGCTGATGGCGGCCGGGGTGTCCAGCAGCGGCGTTTCGCTGAAGCCGCCGACCGAGGCGCTGTCGGCTTGGTAGCCGGAAGGCGCTTGCGCGCTGACGGTCTGGCTTGGCAGTTCGGTGGCGGCGTTGGCCACGGCGTGGCTGCCGGCCAGCAGCAGGCCCAGGGTCAGGCGATGGCGCGGCAAGCCGGCGCTGGGGGCGGGTGAGCGGGACATCGAGTGAGCGGGGTTCATGAACATTCCTTGAGGGCAACGCGCTCTGTAGCGCAGGCCCGGGCAGGCCCTTGAAGCAGCGGATGACGGACGTGAGGAGTATCGGGGCCGTGCGGCGAGCATCCGGCTGTCCGGGGCGGTTGCAGGTATGCGCGGTCGGGCGGGCGCCATCATACAAGCTGCGGCGCGGGGGTAAAGGCACACAGGCACAGGGCCGGGGGGCGTGTGGCGGATGCCGGCCCTGCTGGAGGGAAAAGGCAGGGGTTACGGGTTGGACTCGGGAGGGTTCATTTGCAGGGACTCGATCTGCTGTTCCAGGGTTGCAATCTTGCCCAGCAGGATGTTGATGAGTTTCTTGTCGTGACTACGGGCTTCGGTGGCGACCAGCGACTTTTCCAGTCGGTCGACGATTTCATTGTTCATGCTGCGGTTTTCCTGCTTGGCGATGCGCTTGACTTGCGTGTGGAGCTCACCAGGCAAGCGAACGATGAACTTTTGAGCGGGGGCGCACATGCCGGACCTCGGGTGATATCAAAAAGAAACATCATAGAAAGGTCGGGGCAGGCAGGGCTTCAAGAAAATTCTGAAAAATCAGCAAGATCGGGCTTAGTTTCGCTGGGCAGGCTTGGCGATCCGCCGGGCCGCATCCGAGGCATTGCGCCCCATCGAGCCAGGCCCCTCAATCAAGAGTCGGGGGCGAGGCCGCCAGGCCCTCGCCAGCGCTGAACGGCCGTTGGCAACCGGGCCTCTGGCCGCTGGCTGAAGCCCGGTGATCGACCTTAACGCCGATCCAGCCACACCGTCTGCGCGTTGCAGAACTCGCGCACGCCGAAGTGCGACAGCTCGCGGCCGAAGCCGCTTTTCTTCACCCCGCCGAAGGTCACCCGGGGGTCGCTGGCGCTGTAGCCGTTGATGAACACGCCGCCGGTTTCCAGTTCGTCGGTCATCTGCCGGGCCCGTTCCAGGTCCTGGGTGAAGATCGTCGCGGTGAGGCCGAACTCGCTGTCGTTGGCCAGCGCCAGGGCGTGTTGCGCGTCCCGGGCGCTGATGATGGCGGCCACCGGGCCGAACAGTTCCTGCCTGAAGGCGGTCATCTGTTCGGTGACGTCGGCCAGCACCGTGGGCTGGTAATAGTTGCCGGCGCCTTCGACCTTGTCGCCGCCCAACAGCAGGGTGGCGCCTTCGGCCAGGGTGGCCTGGACTTGCTGGTGCAGCTCGTCACGCAGGTCGAAGCGGGCCATGGGGCCGAGGTAGGTGTCGCTGGCCAGCGGGTCGCCCATCACCAGGGCGCGGGTGGCCTCGACGAATTTTCGGGTGAACTCCGCGACCACCCCTTGCTCGATGATCAGGCGCTTGGCGGCGGCGCAGACTTGGCCGGTGTTCTGGTAGCGGCCGATCACCGCGGCCTTGACCGCTTCGTCGAGGTCGGCGTCGTTGAGCACGATAAAGGGGTCGGAACCGCCCAGTTCCAGTACGCATTTTTTCAGCGCGGCGCCGGCCTGGGCGCCGATGGCGATGCCGGCGCGCACGCTGCCGGTCAGGGTCACGGCAGCGATGCGGCGGTCGGCGATGGCGCGGGACACGCCGTCCGGGGTGACGTTGAGCAGCTCGAACACGCCTTCAGGGAAACCGGCGCGCTGCATGACGTCCAGCAGCAGGTAGGCGCTGCCCATGACGTTCGGCGCGTGCTTGAGCACGTAGGTGTTGCCGGCCAGCAGCGCCGGCACCGCGCCGCGCAGCACCTGCCAGACCGGGAAGTTCCACGGCATCACCGCCAGCAGCGGGCCCAGGGGGCGGTACTCGATGTGCGCCTTGTTGTTTTCCACCAGGGTCGCTTCCGGGGCCAGCATGGCCGGGCCGTGCTCGGCGTACCACAGGCACAGCTGGGCGCATTTTTCGATTTCGCCGCGGGCCTGGGGCAGGGGCTTGCCCATTTCCTGGCTGATCATCCGCGCCATGGCCTCACTGTTGTCCCGCAGGGCCTGGGCCAGGGCGGTCAGGTGCGCGGCGCGGGTGGCGACGCTCTGGCGCTTCCACAGGGCAAAACCGCGGGCGGCGCGCTCCAGGGTGGCGTCGCTTTCAGCCTCGGACTGGTAGGGGTAGGCGCCGATCTGCTCACCGCTGGCGGGGTTGATCGACAAGGCGTGGGTATTGCTGGAAACAAGGTTCATGGCACCGTCCTGCAAGGTGGGAATGACGGCAGGTTACGGTGCTGGATCTTTGCTGAAAACTGAATAATATTGAGTGAGTCGTTCACGTTTGGAGAATGCTGTGGATCTGGTCCAGCTGGAAATTTTCAAGGCCGTTGCCGAGCAGGGCAGCATCAGCGCCGCCGCGCAGTTGATCCACCGGGTGCCGTCGAACCTCACCACGCGGATCAAGCAACTGGAGCAGGACCTGGGGGTGGAGCTGTTCATCCGCGAAAAAAGCCGCCTGCGCCTGTCACCCGCCGGGTGGAACTTCCTCGACTACGCCCGGCGCATTCTCGACCTGGTGGCCGAAGCGCGCCTGACCGTGGCCGGCGAAGAACCCCAGGGTCCGTTTGCCCTGGGCTCGCTGGAGAGCACGGCGGCGGTGCGCATCCCGGCGCTGCTCGCGGCCTACAACCAGCAATACGCCAAGGTCGAGCTGGACCTGTCCACCGGCCCTTCGGGGACCATGATCGACGGCGTGCTCTCCGGGCGTCTGGTGGCGGCCTTCGTCGACGGCCCGGTGCGCCACCCGGCCCTGGAAGGGCTGCCGGTGTTCGAGGAGGAAATGGTCCTGATCGCGCCCCTGGGGCACGCGCCCATCACCCGCGCGCGGGAGGTCAACGGCGAAAGCATCTACGCCTTTCGCGCCAACTGTTCCTACCGCCATCACTTCGAAAGCTGGTTCACCCAGGACGCCGCGGTGCCGGGCAAGATCCACGAAATGGAGTCCTACCACGGCATGCTGGCCTGCGTCAGCGCCGGTGCCGGGCTGGCGCTGATGCCCCGCAGCATGCTGGAAAGCATGCCCGGCTGCGCCACGGTGAGCGTCTGGCCGCTGTCGCCGCGCTTTCGCTTCCTGCGCACCTGGCTGGTCTGGCGGCGCGGCACCGTGTCCCAGAGTTTGAGCAGTTTTGTGAAGTTGCTGGAGGAGCGTGGGGTGGTGCTGGCCGAGGTTTGAGGGGCGCGATGTTCAACGCCTGCTCAAGGCCAGGCGCGCGGCGAACAGCACGAAGATCATCCCTGTGGTGTGGTCCATCCACTGGATCACCTTTTCCCGCTGCAGCACCCCGCTAAGGGAGCGGGTGGCGCCAATCAGCAGCAGGGACCAGATCAGCCCCAGCACCACGTGGATGCTCACCAGACCAAAGGTCCAGAGCACCAGCGGCTGTCCCTGGGGAATGAACTGCGGCAGGAAGGACACGTAGAAGATCCCCACCTTGGGGTTGAGCACGTTGCCCAGCAGGCCCTTGAGAAACCAGTGGGTGCCGGGATTGCCGTCCGGGTTGGCCGGAGCAAACGAGCGGCGCGGGCGCAACAGCATGTTCAGCCCCAGCCAGGCCAGGTAGGCGGCGCCGCAGTACTTCAACAGGTTGAAGGCCAGTTCCGACACTGCAATCACGGCCCCCAGGCCGAAAGCCACGGCCGCGCCCCAGAGCAGGCAACCGGCGTTGATGCCCAAGGCCGCGCGCAGGGCCTGTTGCTTGCCTTCCACGGTGGCGGTGCGCAGTACCAGGGCAGTGTCCAGGCCCGGGGTCAGGGTCAGCAGGGTGGCGGCCAGGGTGAAGGCCAAGAGATTTTCAGTGATCGACATGGGCAGGGTTTCAGGCCGGGGCGTTGGCGAACGTTAGCACAGCCGCGGAGTGCTGATGCGCGCCACGAGCGTGGTCATGTTTGTGGGAGCGAGCTTGCTCGCGATGCTTGCCAAAGCGCCGCCTATTCCCAACGAGTGCGCATTATCGTTGGCGTCCTTCGCGAGCAAGCGCGCTCCCACAAGGGTGGGTCAATACGGGCAGCGTGGTTCTGGGATGCCCAGTTGCTGTTGCCGGGCTGCGATCTGTTTGTCCAGGCTGTGTTTGCCACTGAGTAGCTTGAGGTGCTGCACACTGGGCGGCAGTTGGCTATCGATCAGTGTTAGTACATCCACCTGAGGAACCTTGATGAGGCGCAGGTCAGCGATGTTCGAGGTTTTCAGGCCGCTGATTTCCCCCAGGGTCTTGAGGTTGCTCAGGCTCAGCTTGCGCAACTGCGGCGCCCCGCCAAGGTCCAGCCGGCTCAATTGCGCCTGATCCTCGATCTTCAGCGCTTCAAGCTGTGGAAAGCCGTCCAGGTCCAGGCGGTTGAGGCCGTGAACCCGCATGATCTCCAGCTCCCTGACGTAGGGATTATGTAGCTCAGGCATCTGCTCACGGCTGCCGAACGCCACCGACAGACTGCGCAGGCCGCTCATGCCGGCGACCATCCCCAGGGTTGTCTCGGCCGGCAGGCGATGCAGGCTCAGGGTGCTGATGCTCGGACACTGGCTCAGAATCTCCAGGTCATGGCTCTGCGGGCTGATGTGCAGGCTCTGCAACTCGGGCATGCGGGCAATCGGCGCCAGATCGATGGCCGGGCCCTGGTCCAGGGAGAGCCGCAGGCTGTGCAGGCGTTCGAGGTTGGGCAGGGCCAGAAGCCCGGGCAGCTCGGCGCGGAAGACTTCCAGAGCAAGCTCCCTGAGCAGGTGCAGGCTGCCAATGGCCTGGAAATGTTCCAGGGTTTCGAGGCCGTCCAGGCTCAGCGAGTGGACGTTGGGCAGGGCGAGCAAGGTCCGGCCATCAAAACCTCTGCTCGAATAGTGGTTGTAGAAACGCACGGTAAGGCGCTCGCCATAACGTGCGCAGAGGGCATCGAGCTGTTCCAGCAGTTGGCAATCGTATTGCTCGACGCTGTGCCACTGGACGATGACCCGGGCCCGCGGATCGGCCTCCAGCCGGGCACCGACCTGCAGGCGCAGGTCGGCCTGGGTCGGTGCTTTGATTCGATGGGGAAACATCAGCGGTCCTTGAAGATTGTCGCGCGGCATCATGTCATACAGCATGCCCGGCTACGCCACGCTGAGCGTCTGGCCACTGTCGCCGTGCTTTCGATTTCTGCGCAGGGGCGATGGGTGCACTGCAGGCCAGCCTCAGGCCTTGCACCGGACCAGCGCCAGATACACCCCCGAGCCTTTCCCGGGTTCGATGTAATGCGCGTCGTCCAGGTCGGCTATCCGGGTTGGTTTCATCACCAGTTCCAGCTCCGGTGCGCCGGCGTACCATTCGTTGTTGTCGTTCAGGCCATTCTCGAAAGCGGCGAGAAACGCCGGGCAACTGTCGAACTTGCCGTAGCTGTAGTTGCCTTGCTGGTCGCTGTAGAAGCGTGAGTAGCTCAGCAGCACGATGCCCCAGCGCTCGATGCGCTCATCGGGACTGGTGCGGGGGATCTGCTTGACCAGGTCCTTGCGGATTTCCCAGATCTTGTAATAGGCATTCTTGTTGTTGTGCACCACCTTGAACTCGATGGCGGTTGCCGCCTCTTCGCCGTAGCTGTCCTCGACCCAGATATCCACCTTGCGCCGCTCGGCGGCGATCAGCCAGCGCGGGACGTTGCTGCGCGCAACGTTGATGTTGCTGGGGCGGTAGTCATCGCGTTGATCCAGCTGGCCGCCGAGGCCGAAGTGCTCGCGATTGATGTCCAGCAACGCCGCCGATTCCAGGCTCAGCCAGAGTTCGGGAGCGGCGCTGACCATGATGGATTTGAGGATGCGCTGGCGCTCGTCTTTTTTCAGGTGATTGAGCAGCAGTTCGGTAAAGCCGGGAACAAAGGACATGAGATCTCCTTATCAGGTCCGAAAGGGTGGAGCGGTGAGTTTGATGCTGTTCTGTAGGAGCGAGCTTGCTCGCGATGATCTCCAAAGCGCCGCAGGTTTCCTGTGAGTGCGGTTTATCGTTGACGTCCTTCGCGAGCAAGGGCAGCCGGTGTTCAGTATGGGCCACGGGGTTCCGGGATGCCCAGTTGCTGTTGCCGGGCTTCGATCTGTTGGTCCACGGCGCGTTTGCCACTGTGCAACTTCAGGTGCTGCAGGCTGGGCGGCAGCTGTTGCTCGATCAGGGCCAGCAGGTCCACCTGTGGGATCTTGATCAGGCGCAGGTCGGCGATTGTCGAGGTGTGCAGGTGGTTGATCAGCCCCAGGTTCTTGAGGTTGATCAGGCTCAGCTTGCGCAACTGCGGCGCACCGCTCAGGTCCAGTTGGCCGAGTTGCGCCTGGTCCTCGATCTTCAGCGCTTCAAGCTGTGGAAAGCCGTCCAGGTCCAGGCGGTTGAGGCCGCGCACCCGCATGATCTCCAGCTCCTTGACCTGCGGGTTGCGCAGCTCCGGCATCTGCTCGCGGCTGCCGAAGGTCACCGAGAGGCTGCGCAGGCCGCTCATGCCGGCGACCATCCCCAGGGGCGCCTTGGCCGGCATGCGGTGCAGGTCCAGGTGGCTGATGCCCGGGCACTGGCTGAGCACGTCCAGGTGATGGGTTTGTACGCTGAGGGACAGGGTGTGCAGCTCGGGCATGGCGGCCAGTGGCGCCAGGTCGATGGCCGGGCCTTTGTCCAGGGACAGGCGCAGTGTTTGCAACCGCCTCAAGTTGGGCAGGGCCAACAGGCCCGGCAGTTCGGCGCTGATGACCTGCAGGGCAAAGTCCTTGACCCGGTGCAGGCTGCCAATGGCCTCGAAGTGCTCCAGGCTGTCGAGGCAATCCAGGCTCAGCGACTGCACATGGGGCAGGGCCAGCAACACCCGGGCATCGAACGCGCTGCCCGGGTAATGGCTATAGAAACGCACCTTGAGGCGTTCACCGAAACGGGCGCAGAGCGTGTCGAGCTGACTCAGCAGTTCGCCGTTGTACTGTTCGGCCTTGGCGAACTGGACGATGACCTGGGCCTGGTCATCGGCCTCCAGGCGGGCGCTCACCTGCTGTTCCAGGTCGGCTTGGCTGGGGGCTTGAATTCGATGGGGAAACATCGGCGGTCCTTGATGATTTTCGCCGCGGCATCATGCCATTGCGCAATCCTCACGGCCATCGACCCGGCCAATTGCCGGGCCGCCTGGCGGCCAACGTTACGGGTCGACCTGGCCCATCAGCTCGGCCACCGATTCCGGGCGCTTGGCGTAGCGCTGGGCCAGCACCGCGCAGACCATAAGCTGGATCTGGTGGAACAGCATCAGGGGCAGAATCAGCACGCCCATGGTGCTGCCGGCGAACAGCACCTGGGCCATGGGCACGCCGGTGGCCAGGCTCTTTTTCGAGCCGCAGAAGAGGATGGTGATGCGGTCTTCCTGGTCGAAGCCGAACAGCTTGCCGAGAAAGCTCGAGGCCAGCAGCACCAGGGCCAGGAGGATGCAGCAGGCCACCACCAGCCCGCCCAGTTCCCACAGCGGGATCTGGTGCCAGATGCCTTCGTTCACCGCCTCGCTGAAGGCGCCGTAGACCACCAGCAGGATCGAGCCCTGGTCGACGAAGCGCAGCCAGTGCTTGTTGCGCCCGACCCAGGCGCCGATCCAGCGCCGGGCGATCTGCCCGGCGATAAAGGGCAGCAGCAACTGCACGCTGATCTTGATGATCGCATCCAGGGTCGAGCCGCCATCGCCGTGCACGTTCAGCAGCAGGGTGACCAGGAGCGGGGTGAGGAAGATGCCGAACAGGCTCGACGCCGCGGCGCTGCAGATGGCCGCCGGGATATTGCCCCGGGCCAGGGAGGTGAAGGCGATCGCCGATTGCACCGTGGCCGGCAGCGCGCACAGATACAGCATGCCCAGGTACAGGTCGTTGCCCACCAGCGGCGACAGCAGCGGCTTGAGCGCCAGCCCCAGGACCGGAAACAGGATGAAGGTCAGGCTGAACACCAACAGGTGCAGGCGCCAGTGGCCGGCCCCGGCGATGATCGCCTCCCGCGACAGCTTGGCGCCGTGGAGGAAGAACAGCAGGCCGATGGCGAGGTTGGTCAGCCAGCCGAAACCGACCGCTACCTGGCCGCTGGCCGGCAGGAAGCTGGCCAGCAGGACCACGCCGATCAGGGTCAGGGTGAAGTTGTCGGGCAAAAGACGTGAGCGAGTCATAGCGGTTTCATCCGGGGGTTGCCAAGTGCAGTGGGGCGACTCTAACGTGGCTGCGGTTTACCGACTAACGCCAAGGAGCCCATTAATGCCGCCTAAAGGACATGAAAAGATCGTCCGCCGCAGTATTCCCGGGCTGCCGAGTCTGCCGCGACCGGTGTACGGGCGCACCGAATCCTTGCCCAACCGGGCCCTGACCCGGCGCCACAGTCACCCCTGGGTGCAATTGTCCTATGCGATCCAGGGCGTGCTGGAGATCCAGACCCTTGGCGGACGCTTTGTTGCCCCGCCGCAGCGCGCGGTGTGGATTCCCGCCGGGGTGCCGCACCGGGTGTTCAGCTCGCCACGCACCGAAATGCGCAGCCTGTACCTGGATTGCAGCGTCACCGCCTGGGCGGCCACCGACAGTTGCCAGGTGCTGGCGGTCAGCAGCCTGTTGCGGGAACTGATCCGCGCCTTCAGCGAATTGCCAGTGGAGTATGTCGAGGACAGCGCCGACGGGCGCCTGGCCCAGGTGCTGCTGGACCAGCTGGCTGCCGCGCCGCAACTGGACCTGATGCTGCCGCTGCCCCTGGACGCGCGCTTGCGCACGATCTACCGCAGCCTGCAGGCGCACCCGGAGCAGCCGACCACCCTGGGTCAATGGAGCCAGAAGCTCGGGGTTACGGAGAAGACCCTCAGCCGCCTGTTTCTCAAGGACACCGGGCTGACCTTTCGCGCCTGGCGCCAACGCTTGCGCCTGCTCGGCGCCCTGACCCCGCTGGAGCAGGGCGAGCGGGTCACCGATGTGGCCCTGGCCTGCGGCTATGACTCGACCTCGGCGTTTATCGCCGCGTTTCGCCAGCAGTTCGACGCCACCCCCGGCGAGTTCTTCCGCGACCTCTGAACCCCGCGATTCCTGTAGCCGCTGCTGAGCCCGCGAAGCTGCGCAAAGGTCCGCAGGACCTTGCTTGACGACCTCCCGTCGAACCTCTATCGATCTTAAGAACCCTACGTCCCTTCGGGCCGTTCGCAGCCTGCGGCAGCGGCTACAGGGTGCGACGATGCGGCAGGTGCGACGGTGCGAGGGTGCGACGGTGCGACGGTGCGACGGTACGACGATACGACGATACGACGATACGACGATGCGGCAGGTGCGACGATGCGACAGGTGCGACAGGTGCGACAGGCGCGACAGACGCGACAGACGCTGCAGGTCAGGCCTTTGATGGGCGCAGCAGTGCGATCTGCTCCGGCGGCACCAGGGTGCGCAGGGTCTTGTACAGGGCCCGGGTTTCCAGCAGGTTCCAGATCCGCAGCAGGGTTTCCAGGGCGTCCAGCGGCTTGCTGATGAAGTCCCGCGCGCCCAGGGCCAGGGCCCGCAGGCGGGTGTCGCGGGTGGCGTCGGCGGTGAGCACCAGGATCGGCAGGTAGTCGTGGGCCGGAATCCGCCGATTGAGCTGTTCGAGCACGGCAAAACCGTCGAACTCGGGCATGTGCAGATCGAGGATCACCAGGTCCGGCTCGAAGCTGTTGAACAGCTCCAGGGTGCGCAGCGGCTGGGTGCTGCTCAGGACGTTGTGCAGGCCTTCGCGGGCCAGCAGCTGTTCCATCAGGTCGAGGTTGGGGCGCTGATCATCGACGATGAGGATGCGCATATCGGCAGTCATAGGGGCTCCGCTAAACAGGCGTCCAGGTGGGCGAAGAACGCCGGGATGTGAATGGGCTTGGTGAGAATCGCCGTGGCGCCTGCTTCCAGCAGGCTGCGCTGGGTCAGCTCGCTGGCGTCGGCGGTGATCATCAGGATCGGCGTGCTGGCGGTGCTGCCGGAGGCCCGCAGCCGTTGCAGCACTTCCAGGCCTTGCAGGTCCGGCAGGTTGACGTCCAGCAGGATCATCTGCGGTGAGTGCTGGCGGGCCAGGTCCAGGCCCAGCTGGCCCTGCATGCTCGACAGCAACTGAATACCCGGACGGCGCTGCAGCAGGGTTTCGATCAGCGCCAGGCTTTGCAGGTTGTCTTCGATGCAGAGGATCTTGCCCCGATAGGGGCTGGGCGTGGGCAGCGTCGGCGGCTTCAGCGCCGGGGTGGCCAGGGGCGTAGCGAGCGGGGCATCGGGCAGGCGCACACAGGGCAGTTCGAGGATGAAGCGGCTGCCGCTGCCCATTGTGCTGTGCACCTCCAGGCTGCCGTCCATCATCTCCAGCAGGCTCTTGCTCAGGGCCAGGCCCAGGCCGGTGCCTTCGACCTTGGGATCGGCGTCCAGGCGTTCGAAAGGCTTGAACAGGCGTTGCAGCTGGTCGGCGGCAATCCCGGCCCCGGTGTCGATCACGGCAATGCGCAGGCGCGCTTCTTCCAGGGTCACCTCGATGCTGACCCGGCCCTGGGCGCGGTTGTACTTGATGGCGTTGGACAGCAGGTTGAGCAGGACCTGGATCAGGCGTTGGCGATCGGCAATCACCCCGCTGTCGGCGGGCAGTTCCGGCAAGGCGCTGAGCTGGATGCCGGCGTCGGTGGCCATTGGCGACACCAGGGTCAGGGCCTCATGCAGCACCGCCGCCAGGGGCATGGGTTCGACGTTCAGCGGCAGGCGCCCGGCTTCGATGCGGGCGATGTCCAGCACCTCGTTGATCAGCCCCAGCAGGTGCTGGCCGGCCCGCAGGATATGCCCGACCTGGGGCCGCTGGCCGGCGCTGGAGTCCATGTCGAGCAATTGCGCGAAACCGAGGATGGCATTGAGCGGGGTGCGCAGTTCGTGGCTCATGCGCGAGAGGAACTCGCTCTTGGCGCGGCTGGCGCTTTCGGCTTCTTCGCGGGCGGTGCCCAGGGCGATTTCCGCGGCGCGGCGGTCGGTGATGTCCCGGGTGATCTTGGAGAACCCCCGCAGGGCGCCGCTGGCGTCGTACTGCGCGGTGATCACCACGCTGGCCCAGAAGCGGCTGCCGTCCTTGCGACAGCGCCAGCCTTCTTCCATGTAGTGGCCGTGGGCGGTGGCTTCGCGCAGGGCCATGTCCGGGTGCTGCGGGCATTCTTCCGGCAGGTAGAACAGGGAGAAATGGCGGCCGATGATTTCCTGGTCGCGGTAGCCCTTGATCCGCTCGGCGCCGAAGTTCCAGGTGGTGACCATGCCGGCGGTGTCCAGGGCGAAGATCCCGTAGTCCTTGACCCCGTCGATGATCAGCCGCAGGCGTTCTTCGTTGTCGCGCAGGGCGCGCTCGCGTTCGGCCAGCAGTTGCCCGGCTTCCACCAGGCGCGTGCCCAACTGGCCGATCTCATCCAGCTCCGGGGCTTGCGGCAGCAGCGGCTGACCCAGGGCCAGGCGCTGGGCGTTGCCCTGGACCTGCTGCACCCGGGTGACGATGCCCCGGGACAGCAGCAGCACCGCGACGATGGCGCCAAACAGCCCGCAACCGGCGGCCAGCAGGGTGGCGAACAGCAGGCGCATGCGGGTCGCCGCCGCGGCCGCGGTGCGCTCGGCCAGCAGCGCGTCCTCGTGGATGCGCATGGCGCTGATCTGCTCACGCAGCACGTCCAGCACCTGCTTGTTGTCGATGAGGATCGCGGTCACCGTGGCGCTGTCATCGCGACTGCCGTTGCGCAGGGCCACCAGGCCTTCGAGCTTGGTCTGGATCAGCGGGGTGATGGTGTGCAGGTACTCGCGCATGCGCGTGTCGCGCACGTTGCGGTCCAGGCGTTGCAGGGCCGCTTCGATCTGCGGGCGGGCCTGGAGGTAGGCGGGCAGGAAGTCCTCGCTGCGGGTCAGCAGGTAGCCGCGCACGCTGGCCGCGGCCTCGGCCAACAGGGTGTGCACGGTCTGGATATCGCCCTGCACCAGCAGCACCCGGCGCACGTCTTCTTCGGCGCGGGCGGTCTGGCGTTCGGCGCTGTAGATCAGCACCAGGGACAGCAGCAGGATCACCAGGGGCAGGGAGATCACCACCAGCGCCTTGCCCCGCAGCGGCAGGTCGGCCCAGCGCCGGGCGCTGCGCAGGTTCATGGCCACTGCCCGCTGGGCTGGGCCACCAGCCCCAGGGCGATGCCACGCACCGCTGCCTGGGTGCGGTCGGAGGCGCCGAGCTTGCCGATCACCCGCTCGACGTGGGCCTTGGCGGTGCCGGTGGTGATGCCGAGCTTTTCGCCGATCTCGCGGTTGCTGAAGCCGCCGGCCACCAGCCCCAGCACCTGGCGCTCGCGGGCGGTGAGGGCCTGGGCCTGGGGTATCTGGCCGCTGCCGCGTTCGGTCATGCGCCGCAGCAGGCGCGCGCTGACCGCGCTGTTGAGGGCTTCCTCGCCCTGGGCCACCCGCTGCAGGGCGCCGATCACTTCGTCGCGGCTGGCGTCCTTGAGCAGGTAGCCCACGGCGCCGGCGGTCATTGCCGCTTCCAGGTGATCGGGGCTGTCGTCCATGGTGAAGATCACCACCTTGACCTCGGGCTGGCGCTGCTGCAGAAGGCGCGCGGCCCCCAGGCCATTGAGCCGCGGCATGCGGATGTCGAGGATGGCGATGTCCGGGCGCAGTTGCTCGCACAGGGCCAGGGCTTCTTCACCGTCCCTGGCCTGGCCCACCACCTCGAACTCCGGGTTGCCCGCCAGCAGGGCGACGAAGCCGGTGCGGGTCACTTCATGGTCGTCCGCCAGGACCAGACGTATCAGGCTACTCATGGCGCTTGCTCCAAGGGTTGCACGGGCACGCTGGCCAGCAGCCGGGTGCCGCTGCCGGGCCGGCTGTCGCAGCTGAAATGGCCGCCCAGCAGATGGGCGCGCTCATGCATGGCGACCTGACCCAGCTGCTCGGCCACCGGGGCCGGCGAGCTGACGAATCCGCAACCGTCATCGTTGACCCCGAGCAGCGCCAGGCCGTCTTCCAGGGCCAGACTCAGGTGCACCTGCGAGGCCCGGGCGTGCTTGAGGATGTTGTTGATGGCTTCCTGGGCGATGCGGAACAGGGCGATCTCCACCGCATCGGGCAGGCGCTGCGGCGCGCGTTGCCCCCAGTACACCAGCAGACCGGCGTCGCGCAGGCGGTCGGCCTCGCGGTCGATGGCCCGCAGCAGGCCGAAGTCGTCGAGCACGTGGGGGCGCAAGCCGCCGATCAGTTGCCGGCCTTCGCCGACGCAGCCCTGGGCCAGTTGCAGGATGGTCTGCAGGTCCTGGTGCAGCTCGGCGGGCAACGGCGGACAGCGCCCGGCGAAGCCCTGCAGGCGCTGGTGCAGCCCGGCCAGGGTTTGCGCCAGGCCGTCGTGCAGGTCATAGGCGACCCGTTTACGTTCGTCTTCCTGGGCGCTGAACAGGCGTTGCACCAGCTCCGACATGCTGCGTTCCCGGGCTTGCAGGTCGCGCAGCAGGCGATGGTTTTCCAGGTGCGCCGCCAGCAGGGTGGCCAGCAGTTGCAGGGATTCCAGGTCTTCGCTGTCCGGCGGGCTGATGGGTACGCTGTTGGCCAGCAGCAGCGCGCCGAAGGCGCGGCCGTCGGCGCGGTGCAACAGTACGCGCAGCACGGCGCTGTCCGGGGTCGGCGGCGGCTCCGGCCATTGCGGGTGATCGGCCAGGGCGCGCAGGCCTTGCAGGCGTTCTTCATGACCCAGGGCGGCGCGGGTGTGGATCACGCCATCCTCGGCCCATTCCAGCAGCAGCCCGTGGTCCATGGCGGCGAAGGCGCAGGCCCGTTGCACCACCCGCTGGCGCATCTGCTCGGGGGGCAGTTGCAACAGTTCCTGGCCGGTGTCCACCAGCAGTCGCAGGCGCGCGGCGCGGCTCTGGGACTGTCGATACTGGCTGCGCAGGGCCAGGGCGCTGGCGGGGTCGAAGGATGGGGTGGACATGGCGTTGCTCCAGTGCGGCGGCGCTGCGGTTGAACAAAAGCGGGCATTAGACCCGCTGCTGCACGTCACGCCTATCTGCCGAATGGCATAGGCCGAAAGCTCCAGTTGGCCGATGGCGCGGACGACGGCGATGGGCAAAGTGTGGCTCATTGAAACCCACTGGAGAAATCGTATGAAACTGAAAACCACTGCCCTGGCCCTGTTTTTCGCCTTCACCGCTCCACTGGCTGTGGCCGCCGAGGTCAAGCCCTATGTCTACAGCGCCGTTGCCGAGCAGCCGCAAGCGGCCCAGGACCGCGAGATCGCCGGCCTGTTCGATCGCTGGAACAGCGCCTTGCAGACCGGCAACCCGCAGTCGGTGGTGAGCCTGTATGCGCCGAACGCAGTGTTGCAGCCGACCGTGTCCAACCAGGTGCGCAGCACTCACGCCCAGATCCAGGACTACTTCGAGCACTTCCTGGCGTCCAAGCCGGTGGGGCAGATCAACTACCGTGAAATCCGTCACCTGGGCCCGGATGCCGCCCTGGACAGCGGCGTCTACACCTTCACCCTGACCGACGCGTCCGGCAAGAGCGAGAAGGTCCAGGCGCGCTACACCTTCCTGTACGAGCGCATCGACGGTCAGTGGAAGATCCTCAACCATCACTCCTCGGCCATGCCGGAAGTCCAGCCGCAGCTGGCCGCTCACTGATCCACCTTGCGTTCCCTTCACGCCGAGCCTGTGCTCGGCGTTGTCGTTTCCCGCGGCTCACTGCTCTCGGTAGCGCCCCGGGGTCATGCCGAACCAGCGCAGGCAGGCCTTGTGAAAGCTGCTCTGGTCGCGAAAGCCCAATAGCGCACCGATGTACTTGACGCTGCGCATGGAGTTGCGCAGGAAGCTGTGGGCCAGCATCAAGCGGGCTTCGTCCAGCAAGGCCGAGAAATGCACGTCTTCGTGTCCCAGGCGGCGTTGCAGGCTGCGGGTGCTGACCCCGACGATCTGGGCGATGTTCGGCAGGTCGCTCGGTGCACCCTGGGCCAGGCGTTCGGACAACGCTCGACGGACCCGGGCGGTCATCGAACCGTTGTGCAGCAGGTTGAGGCGGTTGCGCGCGTACTCCAGGTGCAGCACATCCAGGGCCGGGTCGGCGGTGGGCAGGGCAATGGCGCAATCCTGGCTGCTGAAGGACAAGCTGTTGTAGGGCGCGCAAAACTGCAGGTTGTCTCCCAGCAACTGGCGCAGGGACCCGGTGTCCAGCGGCTCCGGGTAGGTGAAGGTGGCTGTCAGGGGCCGCACTTTGTGCTGCGGCAACAGCCAGTGCAGCAGGCCCAGGGTCTGGGCCGCGCCGGCGTCGATAAAGGCCCGGGGCATCATCGAGGGTTCGCTGGCCACGTCGAAGCCGATCAGGGTCAGCATCTGCGGCTTGCGCTCCAGGCACATGCAGAAGCCGTTGCTGATCAGCGCGTGGTAATCCACCAGGCGTTGCAGCGCGATGCCCAGGGTGGCGCAGGACATCACCGCATACCCCAATGCCTCCAGGTTGGCCGGATGGGCCTTGCTGTAGGCCAGCAGGCCCAGGTCCGGCTTGCCGGTGCGGCGCACCGCTTCCTGTATCACCTGATAGACCAGTTCCAGCCTCACGCCCTTGGGGTTTTCATACACATCCCGCAGGCTGCTGCCCAATTGCTTGAGCAAGGTTTCGACGTGGGCGCCGCCCTCATTCATGACATCGGCAAGCACCCTAAAGCTGGCGCTGGTCATTCTATGCATAGGTCTTCCTGGACTGATGGCTTAGTGATATCGGAGAGGCCGTTGGCATGATTGCAATAAACACGGGGCCACAGACGATTCAGCGGTGCCGCGCGTTTCCGAGGACAAGCGAAAGGTATCCAGGAACACTTCCTCAAGGCCTGTGCCGGGGTCGATCATGTTCGGCCAGGGCCCTTGGAAAGGGTGACGGCCAGCGCGTCGCATCCGGTTCGCCGCGAGGGTGCCGTTGTCTTGCCCGGGGAGTTGTCATGCAAAGCGTCAGAGACTTTTATCGTGAACTGGCCCAGGGCCGCCTGATGCTGGCGTTCCAGCCGGTGGTGTGGCTGCCCGACAGCAGCCGCGTGCTGTACCACGAAAGCTTGCTGCGCCACATCGATGCTCAGGGCGGCGAAGTCTATCCTCTGGCGCTGCTGGAAAAACACCAACTGATGCGCGAGCTCGATCAAAGCGTGGTGCGCTGCGTGATCGATGCGCTGCACCGTGATGAACGCCTGCGCCTGGGGTGCAATATTTCCGCCCAGAGCGCGATCATCGACGGCTTCTGGTTGCCGATTCTGCAGGTGCTGCGCGACTCACCCTCAGTGGCCGCGCGCCTGGTGATCGAGATCACCGAAAGCGCCACGCCGCCGAGCATCGAGGCGGCCAGCGAGTTCGTCCTGTGCCTGCGGGAGCTGGGCTGCCGGGTGGCCATCGACGATTTCGGCGCGGGCCTGGGCACCCTGGAATTCATCCGCCAGACCCGGCCGGACATCGTCAAGATCGACAAGGGCTACATCCAGCGCGCCCGCGGTGAACTCAACAGCGCCCAGACCCTCAGCCACCTGGTGCAGCTGTGCAAGACCCTGGCGCCCTGCGTGATCATCGAAGGCATCGAGACCAGCACCGACCAGAACCTGGCCACGGCCTGTGGCGGCGAGTGGGGGCAGGGCTATCTGTTCGGGCGCCCGCAAGTCGATCGCCTCGGCCGGCGCTGCTGCCTGGAGCAGCAGATGGCGCCGCGGTGTGCGCTGGATCAGGCCTAGCCCGGTGGCGCCAAGGCACGGCGCGAGCCCGCCTGACGGGGTTCAATCAGCCTGCGGGGTGATGGGCGGGGTGTGGGCCGTCGGGTCTTGCACCTCGGCACTGATGGGCAATGCCGGCAGCTCTTCCTCGGGAATCTCCTTCATGTCCACGTGCCTGTTGCGCTTGGGCCGTTCCGGCTGGAACGCGTCGTAGGGCAGTAGCACGGTGTCGAGCGCCGCATCCAGGGGCAGGCTGGCGATCATCAGGATCGGGCACACCACCGTCACCCAGCAGCCGCCGGTGATCATGCGCGCGTAGCCCATGTCGTAGCCGGTGAGCACTTGGGCGTTGGTCTTGACGCTGCGGTAGTAGCGATCGTCGCGAAAGTCCAGGGCATTGCCGCGAGTCATGTAGGTGCCACAGCCGGACAGCAGCAGGGTGTTGAGCAGCAACAGGTAATTGATGATTCGGATGATCAGGCTTCCACGCAGGGTCGAGGCAGGGGCCGGCGAGAATCAGTGATTCATCGCGTCATAGGGCAGCAGGGCGGTGTCTGCCACGGCGTCCACTGGCAGGCTGACGATGGCCACCACCGGGCAGACGATGCTCATCCAGCAGAAGAGCGTGGCATAGCCGTCGTAGCCGCTGGCGCCGCGCATGGTCAGCAGTTCGATATTGGCCTGGGTGCCTTTGTAGTAGTCGTAGCCGCTATGGGCATTGGGCGTGCGGGCGATCAGGGTGCCGCAGCCCGCCAGGGACAGCATGGACACAACGAACAGGGCATTGAGGGCTTTGATGGCGCCATTCCTTAGCAAGCGGATTTTTCCGCGCGCATGGTCGCAGAAGCGCGGTGCAGACGCTAGATTGGGCGCCGAATAAATACTGGGCGCAGTGCCGGGAGGGTTCGATGAGGGGAGAGCGCAGCGTCGCACGGCTGTTTGCCGAGGAACCGCTGTCTTGGGGGTTGCGGGGTGACCCCTATCTGTGGCGAGCCATGGCCGCGCATCTGGCCCACACGCCCTGGCCGGCCACGGCGCAGCAGTTGGAAGCCCTGATCGTCGAGGCCTTCGAGCAATTGACCGGCAGTGCCTGGAGCTCGGCAGGGCATTTCTTCGTCGAGGCCTTTGCCCATGGCGGCATGTCCAGCGGCGGGATTTCCATGGTCTTCTGGCACGAGCACGGCCTGCCCCTGTTGCGCGCCCGTTGGGCGCAAGCCTGATCAGATTTCGCTGGGGATCAGCATAAGCAGGTCGGTATCGCCGACATCCACCCCGGCCTGGGTCAGCAGGGTGCTGGCCTGGCCCCGGTGATGGGTCTGGTGATTGAAGAAATGCACCAGCAGGCTATAGAAATCGCGCTCGGCGACCACGCCCTGGGTGTTGGTGTAATGCAGGCTGCTGTCCAGGTCGGTGTCGTTCAGGGATTGGCTGAAATCGAGGATCAACTGGTCCAGCCACTGGCGTTGCTGCCAGAGCCCGCCCAGGTTTGGGAACAGCAGGGTCTTGAGGTCCTGGGGCAGGGCCACCTCTTGCAGCGGCGCCAGGGCCGCAAACCGCGCCGGGTGCTGGGCAAAACGCTTGAGCCAGATGGTGTCGCCGGCCAGCAAATGATTGAGGGTGCCGAGGATCGAGCCGAAAAAAGCCTGGCGATCGAGGACGATCTGCGCCTCGGGCAGGGTCATGGCGGCGTGGTACAGCTTGGCGTTCATCCATTGGTTGTAGCGGGCCATCAGGCACAGGTGCTCGGTGCGCTGCATTGTGGTTCCTCTGGGTTTTTGCGGGCGGGGGGGCAGCAGCTTCGCAAGTCTCGCTGCACGCCGGCAAGGGGCGTGACGAAAGCCTTGCGCGCCGGCTGTTTGCAGGGCCTTGCAGCCATTAAAAAAACCGCCCCTTTGGCCCCGATAACATCGTTTCTCGGGGCTTGGGCTTTTCTCTATATTGGCCACCAGATCCAGCGCGGCAACACGCCGCGCACCCTTTATGGTGAGCCGTTGCAATGAATAAAAAACCTGAACGCACAGGGCTGGAAAATCCCGGGACCGCCACTCGCGTGGTCTGGGGCGGAGAGCAAGTCCGTCACCCCTACAACGCCACGCAAACCCCGATTGTCGCCAGCGCCGCCTACGGCTACGACGACATCGACCAGTGGTACGACGTGGCCCTGGGCAAGGCCCCGGGCTTCATCTACAGCCGCATGAGCAACCCCACGGTGGAAACCCTGGAAGCCAAATTGTGCGACCTGGAAAACGCCGAATCGGCGGTGGCCTTCAGCAGCGGCATGGCGGCCATCAGCGGGGTGCTCTACAGCTTCCTGCGCCACGGCCAGCGGGTGGTGTCGACCAAGGACAGCTACGGCGGCACCAACAAGATTTTCGAAGAGTTCCTGCCGCGCATGGGCGTGGCCGTGACCCTTTGCGAAACCTTCGACCAGCAGCAGATCGAAGCCGAGATCGCCAAGGGTTGCGACCTGCTGTACCTGGAAACCCCGACCAACCCGACCCTGAAGATCGTCGACATCCAGCGTCTGGTCACCGCGGCGAAACAGGTCGGCGCCCTGGTGGTGGCGGACAACACCTTCGCCACGCCGCTGAACCAGAACCCCCTGGCCCTGGGCGTGGACGTGGTGATCCACAGCGCCACCAAGTTCCTCAGTGGCCACGGCGATGTGCTGGGTGGCGTGGCCTGCGGCAGCGAGGCGCTGATGAGCCAGGTGCGTCACTACCGGGAAATCAACGGTGCCAGCCTCGATCCGTTCTCGGCCTACCTGATCATCCGCGGGATCAAGACCCTGGCCCTGCGCATGCGCCAGCAACAGCACAGCGCGGCGCAGCTGGCGCAGTTCCTGCTCAACGAACCGCTGGTGGAGTCGGTGAACTACCCAGGCCTGCCGAGCCACCCGAACCACGCCGTGGCCTGTGCGCAGATGCGCGGTTTCGGCGCCATCGTCAGCTTTGTCCTGGTGGGCGGCATGGACAGCGTCAAGCTGCTCCTGCCGCGCCTGCGCTATGCCCACTGCGCCGGCAACCTGGGCGCGGTGGAAACCATCTACGGTCCGGCGCGCACCACCAGCCATGTCGAAAACACCCTGGAAGAGCGTCAGGCCCTGGGCATTTCCGAAGGCCTGGTGCGGATCTCGGTGGGCATCGAAGACACCGATGACCTGCTGGCGGACCTGCAGCAGGCCTTCGCCTGGCTGCGCCAATCCCTCAAGCACAACCCGGCGCCCGGCGCCGTCCCTTCCCTGAATGCCCGGGTCGAGGTGGCCCACTGAAAGAGCGCGCAATACCCCCACAGCAAGGCAGCCAGTGGGGGCTTCATGAAGAGGAATAACAATAAAAACCTGGTGGCATCCGATTTGTTTTCTGCCCATTTCCACAGTCGCAGAAATTGAGACTTGCCCTGACAACTTTCATGAGAACCATCATGTCCCTACAAGAACAACAGGCCGACTTGCGCGGCGGCTTCAAGCAAGAAATGCAGACCCGGCACATTGTCATGCTCGCCCTTGGCGGGGTGATCGGCACCGGGCTGTTCCTCACTTCCGGCTACACGGTGAACCAGGCCGGCCCGCTGGGCGCGGTGATCGCCTACATCATCGGCGCGCTGATGGTGTACCTGGTGATGATGTGCCTGGGCGAACTGGCGGTGCAGATGCCCGAGACCGGCTCCTTCAGCACCTACGCCACACGCTTTCTCGGCCCCGGCACCGGTTACACCGTGGCCTGGCTGTACTGGCTGACCTGGACCGTGGCCATCGGCTCGGAGTTCACCGCCGCCGGGATCCTCATGGCCCGCTGGTTCCCCGACACCCCGGTGTGGATCTGGAGCGCGCTGTTCGCCATGGTGGTGTTCCTGTCCAACGTGGTGTCGGTGCGGCTGTTCGCCGAAACCGAGTTCTGGCTGTCGCTGGTCAAGGTGGTCACCGTGCTGGCCTTCCTGGCGGTGGGGGGCGGGGCGATCCTCGGTCTTTTGCACATCGACCAGGCCCACAGCATTGGCCTGAGCAACTTCACCCGCGAGGGGCTGTTCCCCACCGGCTTCATGCCGATCGCCATGACTTTGCTGGCGGTGGCCTTTGCCTTCTCCGGCACCGAGCTGATCGGTATCGCCGCCGGCGAAACCCGTGACCCGCAACGCAACGTGCCACGGGCGATCCGCACCACGGTGCTGCGCCTGGCGATCTTCTTCGTCGGCACCATCTTCGTCCTCGCCACCCTGTTGCCCCGAGAGCAGGCCGGCCTGGTGGAAAGTCCGTTCGTCACAGTGTTCACCTACATCGGCATTCCGTACTCGGCCGACATCATGAACTTCGTGATCATCAGTGCGCTGCTGTCCGCCGCCAACTCCGGGCTGTACGCCGCCTCGCGGATGCTCTGGACCCTGAGCGACCAGGGCCATCTGCCCAAGCAGTTCTCGGCCCTGACCCGCATGGGCACGCCGCTCAACGCGATCATCGTGAGCATGGCCGGCGGCGCCGCCTCGCTGCTCAGCAGCGTGTTCGCCCCGGACACCATCTACCTGGCCCTGGTGTCGATTTCCGGGCTGGCGGTGGTGGTGGTGTGGATGAGCATCGCCGCCAGCCAGATCGCTTTCCGCCGGCACTTCGTGGCCAACGGCGGCGATGTGCGCGACCTGAAATTCCGTGTCCGTGGCTACCCCTGGGTGCCGCTGGGGGCGCTGTTGTGCTGCGCCCTGGCCTGTGTCGGCATCGGCTTCGATCCCGAGCAGCGGGTGGCCCTGTACTTCGGTGTGCCGTTCATCGCCTGGTGCTACTTCGTGTATTACATTACCCGCAGTAGCCGCCAGCGGCGCCTGGCCCTGGCACCTCTGGCACGCTCGTCCGATGCCCTGCCGGGCTGACGGACGGCAACGGCATCCAGGGTGTCCATGAGAGCCAGACCATGAAGCAGAAAAGCTTGCCCCCGCTGAACTGGCTGCGCGCCTTCGAAGTGTCCGCCCGCTGCCTGAACTTCACCCACGCCGCCGAGGAGCTGTTCCTCACCCAGGGGGCGGTGAGCCAGCAGATCCGCCAGCTGGAAAGCCACCTCGGGGTGGCGCTGTTCAAGCGCCTGCCCCGGGGCCTGGACCTGACCGAGGAGGGCCGCTCCTACCTGCCGGTGGTGCAGGACGCCATCACCCGGCTGGCGGTGGGCACCAACGAGATTTTCGGCCAGCACCAGCACCGGCCGATCAAGGTGCGCGGCAGCCTGGCGTTCTTCGTCCACTGGCTGGCGCCCAAGCTGCTGACCTTTCAGCAGGCCCAGCCCCAGGTGGACATTCGGTACATCAGCAATATCTGGGTCAAGGAACTGGATGGCGAAGACGACCTGGAAATCCGCTGGGGGCGCGGTCACTGGCCGGGGCTGGTGGCCCAGCGCCTGACCTGGGACAGCCTGGTCCCGGTCTGCGCACCGGCGCTGCTGGCGCGCCTGCCGCTGCAGGTGCCGGACGATCTGGCCCGCCATCAACTGCTGCACGTGCTGGGCTATGAAGAGGGCTGGGGCTACTGGCTTGAACGGGCCGGCGCCAGAGGCGTGGACTCGTCCCGGGGCATGCAGTTCGACACCCTGATCTCGACCCTGCGCATGGCCGAACTGGGGCAGGGCGTGGCCCTGGCCCGTTCCTCGATGGTCGCCGACATGCTGGCCGACGGGCGTCTGGTGGAGCCCTTCGAGCAGCGTATCGAGGCCAGCGAATCCTTTTACCTGGTGCGCGGCGCCGATGCCGAGCAACACCCCGATGCGCTGAAGTTCTCCACCTGGCTGGTGGAGCAGGCCCATCGCTACAAATGACTGGCCGGAGCCAAGCATGCGCTATGTGAGTACCCGCAGTGCCGCCGAACAGGTGGATTTTGCAACCGTGGTTTTGTCCGGCGTGGCCGCCGATGGCGGGCTGTATGTGCCGCAGCGGCTGCCGTGTTTCAGCCCCCAGGAAATCGCCAACTGGTCGACCCTGGATTACCCCGAACTGGCCTTTCGCGTGCTCAGCCCCTTTGTCGGCGACAGCCTGCCCGAGGCCGACTTCAAGGCGTTGCTGCACCGTGCCTACAGCGGTTTTGGCCACCGTGCGGTGGCGCCTTTGCGGCAGATCGATCGCAACGAATGGCTGCTGGAGCTGTTTCACGGTCCCAGCGGTTCGGCCAAGGATTTTGCCGCGCGCCTGCAGGCCCAGCTGGTGAGCTACTTTCTCCAGCGCCGGCAGCGTCGCGGGGTGCTGGTGGGCGCCAGCAACGGCGACACCGGGCTGGCGGCGATCGACGCCTTCAAGGACTGCCCGCAGACCCAGGTGCTGGTGTTCTACCCGCAGCACGGCGTGCCCGAGCAGCAGGGGCGGCAGTTGCAGGCGGCGCATCACCCGGGGTTGTGGCGCTTTGCGGTGCAGGGCAGTTTCGACGACTGCCAGACCCTGGTCAGCCGCCTGCTGCGCCAGTGGCCTTTGCCCGAGCACGAGGCGATCGGCTTCAACTCCAGCAACTGGGTGGGGGTCATGGCCCAGCTGGTGCTGTATTTCCATGCCGTGCTGCAACTGGGCGGCGGCCAGCGGCCCATCGGCTTCAGCGTGCCGGCGGCGAGTTTCGCCGAAGTCTATGCCGGCTACATCGTGCAGAAGATGGGCCTGCCGATCACCCAGATGATTGTCGCCACCAATAGCAATGACGCGCTGCATCAGCTGTTCCTGAAGAACCGCTACTCCCGCGGGCAGGCTCGCCAGAGCCTGTCGCCGGCCATGGACCTGTCGCTGTTCGCCAACCTCGAACGCCTGGTCTGGGAGCTGTATGGCCAGGACCCGCAGGCGGTGGCGGCGCTGATGCAGGGCTTCGAGGACAGCGGCGAGATGAGCCTGAACAACGAGGCCTGGCTGCAGGCGCGGATGATCATCGACTCCTATTCGGTCAGCGATGAAGAGACCGGCAAGGAGATCGTCAGCCTGTATCGGGACACCGGCTACGTCATCGATCCCCACGCCGCCACCGGGGTGCTGGCGGCGCGCCTGTACCGCCGCAGTCTGGTGGCACCGATGGTCACCCTGGGGGAAATCGCACCGGCCAAGTCGGCGCGGCTGCTGGGCTCGCTGGGCATCCCCGGGGTGGTCCCGCCACCGGTGGCAGCGCCCTCGACGCAGCAGTGGCAGACCCTGGCGGCGGATGATTTTGCCGCATTGCTGCATTGCCTGAAGGCACTGTGATGGACCGGTTCAAGGGGGCTGTATGAAGCGGATTCTGGATCCTCTGGACGAGCGCATCCTGGCCGAGCTGAGCGTCAATGCCCGGGCGGCCCATGCCGAGCTGGCGGCCAAGGTCAACCTGTCGCGCAATGCCGTGCGCCAGCGCATCGAACGCCTGGAGCGCGACGGCGCGATCCAGGGCTACACCATTCGCGTGGGCGAAGGGCGCGGGGCGGATACCCGGATCAATGCGCTGATCTTCGTCTACCGCTACGACCGCATGCGTGGCGCCGAGGTGTTGCAGGCCCTGCGCTCGATGCCGGAGATCGTCCAGTGCGAAGTGCTCAGTGGCGAGTTCGACGTGCTGGTGCGGGTCAGTGCCGCCACCGCGGAGCGGGTGCACCGGGTGTGGAATGACATCGCCGCCTTGCCCGGGGTGGAAAACACCGTGACGTCCTTTGTCTTGTCGTCGGTGAGCTAGGGGCCGTCTGCCTGCTTGAAAAACCAGCCATGGCTGGTTTTTTTGCCTTTTCGGAGCCGCAGGTTGTGCCTGTTCATGCCTTATGAACAGGGGGTGGTACACGTTGAAATGGCTCAAGGGGAAACAGGCGATGAAAGCCGATGGCCCGAAGAGGCGGCGCTGGCGTATCAACAGTCCGCAACCAGGAAATCCTTCCTGAAGATTCAGAAGCGTCTGATGTGTCGGTTACCGGCGCAATTTTAGTATCGGCACCCGCTGCAGGGCCTGGCTTTTGGTGGAGATGTGCAGTTTGTCGGGGTGTTGAGTGCTTGTTTGACGCCAAGATAGTGGCACATTAACATCGCCCGCTTTGTCATGACCTTACTGCCCTTTCGAAGGATCGAGTATGTCCATCTCCACCCTCAGGATGAGGTTGTGCTGTGTACTGTCCTGCCTGCTGCTGGTCGGTCCATTGCACATGGCGATTGCCGCCCCCTTGCTGACCTTCAATCCCGACGACCAGGACCTGATCCACGACCTGCAGAATCGCCTGCAGGAGGAACAGCAGCGGCGTCTCGAAGAGCTCAAGGACCTGCCCGCGGCAAGCACCTCGCCGCCAGCCTGACCTTCGCCCACTCCCTCGAGCGGCCAGATGCCCTGAGTGAGCGCGAAGCACCGATCTACTTGCGTTTGGACCTGTTCCTCTAATTCCGCTTTTTGCCCGAGATTCTCGACATGGACGTTCGCCAACTCGCCTTCCTGGCCCGCCAGCCTTCGGCTGCCCTGCAACCACGCGACACCTTCTGGGGACTGTCGAAACGCGGGTTGGCGTTCATCCTCGCCAACATGATGTTCTGGCAGCCGGTGGTGGCGATGGCCGACGGCATCGTGGTCAACGGCAGCGGCGCCAGTCTCGGCCAGGCCGGCAATGGCGTGCCCATCGTCAACATCGCCGCGCCCAATGGCAGTGGGCTGTCCCACAACCAGTTCAGCGATTACAACGTCGGCCAGCAGGGCGTGATCCTCAATAACGCCACCAACCGCACTCAGGAAACCCAGCTTGGCGGCATCATCCTCGGCAACCCCAATCTGGGTGGCCGTGCGGCCAATGTGATCCTCAACGAGGTCAATGGCGGCAGCCCCAGCCAGCTCAAGGGTTACACCGAAGTGGCCGGGCAATCGGCCCATGTCATCGTCGCCAACCCCTACGGCGTCAGCTGCAACGGCTGCGGCTTCATCAACACCCCCAAAGCCACCCTGACCACCGGCAAACCGGTGATCGAGAACGGCCAGATCCAGCGTTACCAGGTGGACCAGGGCAGCGTCGCCATCGAAGGCGCGGGGCTCAACGCCAGCAATATCGACCGGTTCGAAATCATCACCCGCAGCGCCAAGATCAACGCCGAGATCCAGGCCAAGCACCTGGCGGTGATCGCCGGGGCCAACGATGTCGACGCCAAGACCTTGAACGCCACGGCACGCACCGCCAACCCGGCGGACGCGCCGCAACTGGCGATCGACTCCTCGGCCCTGGGCGGTATGTATGCCGGGGTAATCAAGTTGGTCAGCAGTGAAGCCGGTGTCGGCGTAAAGCTTGACGGCAACATGGCTGCCAGCGCCGCCGATATCCAGATCGACGTCAACGGAAAACTGAACGTTGCCCAAATCGCCGCCAACGGTGCAGTGAACGTCAAGGCCGCCAGCGCCGACCTGCAAGGCACGGTCTACGGCAGCAACGTCAACGTGCAGACCCGCGATACGCTGAACATTCAGCAAAACATCGCGGCTCGTGACCAGATCCAAGTGGGCACCCTGGGGCAGTTGAGTAATAACGCCATCGTCGAAGCAGGTGTCAACGACGACAACACCCGTAATACCACGGGCGATATCAAGATCCGCGCCCAAAACATGCGTAACAACGGCAGTGTGGTTGCTAGCCGCGATGTGCGTGTTTTGGTAGATCAAACCCTGGATAACAGTGGCGGTACGCTCAGTGCACAACGTGCCGCGAAAATGACTGCGGGAACGCTGGATAACCGCAATGGCGGCAAGGTCCTCAGCGCCGATACGGCCCGCATCAACGCAGATAATCTTCTCAATACACAAGGCAAAGTTTATAGCCAAGGCAACCTGCGCATTGTCGGCTCAGACCTGGATAACCGTGGCGGTGAAATCGCTAGCAAGGCCGGTATCCGGCTGACTGGCGGCACCCTCAACAACAGCGATAACGGCAGCTTGATCGGCGAACAAACGCTCACCATTAAAGCTGATCAGGTACTGAACCAACTGGGCCTGATCTCTGGATTGCAGGGCCTTGAAGTCAAAGGTGGCAAGCTCGACAACAGCAGCCACGGCAAGCTCTCCAGCCTCAACGGCGAAGTCAGCGTCCAGCTCAGTGGCGACCTGAACAACAGCAAGGGTGGGGCGCTGGTCAGTAAGACGGCGCTGACGGTCAGCGCTGCCAACATCGATAACCGCCAGGGCAGCCTGTCTAGCGGAGCAGGGCAGACGCTCACCGTCAACGGCGTGCTGGATAACAGCGACAAGGGCCAGATCGACAGCGCAGAGTCGCTGATGATCACCGCCACGACTCTGCGCAACGTCAGCAGCACCATCAGCTCCCAACTTGGCCTGACCGTCACCGGTACCGACCTGGACAGCACCGACGGCAGCATCGCCACCAACGGCGCAGCTACCCTCGATTTGCTGGGTACTCTGACCAACACCAACGGCACATTCGCCAGCGTTGGGGACCTGCTGCTCAAACGCGCCGATCAGGTCAATAACCAGGGCGGCCAATTGGCCAGCCAGAGCATGGTGACCCTGCTCACCGGCGGCCTGGATAACCGCAATGGCGGCACCGTTGCCGCCAATGGTCAATTGCGGCTGACCGCCAGCGGTGTGGTGCAAAACGACAATGACGGCCTGATCTACAGCAAGAACGCCAGCCTCAACCTGCACGGTTCGCGCGTAGAAAACAGCAAAGGCACTCTACAAAGCCAAACCGCACTCGAGCTAAAAACCAGCGGCGATGTCGACAACCACGACGGCAAGATCGTCGCTCAAGACGGCGAGCTGAGCGTCGCGGCCGATCACGTCGACAACCGTGGCGGCACATTGTCCAGCCTGCGAAACGCGTTCACCGCACGTATCACTGGCGTGCTCAAAAACGGTTATGGCCTCGACAACAAAGGCGGCACGATCCAGGCTCGGTCTCTGGATATACGTGCGTTGGCGGGCATCAGCAACTACGGCGGCCGCATCGCTGCACAAGATGGCGACGCGCTGATCGACACCCGAACCGCTGACTTCGACAACCGCAACGGCGGGCTCTACGCCAAGCAAGGAGTGATCGTCACCGGCCACAACTTCGATAACAGCGGCGATAACGATGGCCAGATCACCGGCCAGAACATCGACCTGACCCTCGACGGTGAGTTGAACAACCGACTCGGCATTATCGAAAGCAACAGTACCCTCACCATCACTGCCGCCAGCATTGACAACCAGACCGGCAAATTGCGCGCACTCGGCAACAGCGGCATCACTCGCTTCCAGATTGGTGGACGGCTGAATAACCAGAGCGGCATGCTGGAAACGGCAAACAACGATATCAGCCTCTCGACCGGCAGTTTGCTGAACACTGGCGGCAACATCGTGCATGCTGGCAAAGGCAATTTTGGTGTGGCCAGCACTGATGTAATGAACGCTGGCGGCAGCTTCACCACGGGCGGTGACCTAACCCTGGATGCCGACAGCTGGACCAACAGCGGGGTGATTCAGGCCGGCACGCTCAACGTCAATATTACGAATTTCACACAAACCGCCACGGGGCAATTGTTGGCGTCGACGGCGTTTATCGGCACAGGCGACACCTGGGTCAATGATGGTGTGATCGGCAGCGACGGGACGCTGGGCTTGAAGTTGACGGGCGCCTACTCTGGCAGCGGTCGGATAAGCAGCCTAGCCGAGCTTAAAATGGCCGCCGCTCAGCTGGACCTTGGCGCCACCGCCAGCATCAAGGGCGGCGGTAAAACCGATATCAACGTCATCGGCCAGTTGAACAACTACGGCCGCCTGACCTCTGGCAGCGATATGGCTGTCACCACCAGGAGCCTCGCCAACTACGGGGCCCTGGCCGCCGCGCAAGACCTCGTCATCAACGCTGAGACAATCCTCAACGATCAAGTGGAAGACGGCAGTCGAGGCTTCATATTCAGCGGTCGGAATATGAGCCTTCAAGCGGGCAGCATCACAAACCGCTACGCCGACATCTACAGCATCGGCAATCTCCTCGTCACTGGCAGGGCGCCGGGCAGCTCAGCCCAGCGCCTGGAGAACCGCTCCGGCAGCATCGAAGCCGGCGGTGATATCAACGTCGATGCCGCAAACTTCGCTAACCAGCGCGACAAATTCAGCATGGAGCAACGGGTCACCGGTGGCTACATGACCATGTCCTGCGTGCAGCATTGCGATGGCCCTAGAAGTCCGCGTGTGCGTGGCCCGGTGTTCATCTACAAAACCGTTGAAAGCACTGTGAGCGAAGACTCACCGATGGCCACCTTCATGGCCGGGCACAACCTCACGGTTAACAGTGAAAGCGTCCTCAACCAATACAGCCTGCTGTCGGCGGCAAACGATCTGGCTATCAGCAGCACTAACATCACTAACCAGGCAGCTCTTTCCGCCTCGGGCACATCCGGTCGTGAGGTGGGGGCCGGTAACTGGATCTCGGGGCAGAGCTTCTACCAATTGATGAGTGATGTGCACCGGTATAACCAGCAGCATCCCAGCTCTGGTCCGTTCGACCCGGTAGCTTTTGGAGAGTTGGTTGCAAAGTTCAACCCGACCCTGTTCTACGGCATCAACGACCCTGTAGTCGTTCAGGCTGACGGTAAGGCGGCAGCCCCGGCCATCATCCAGGCAGGGGGTACGCAAAAGCTTAGCGCCTCCAATGACATCAGCTCGATTGTGGTTCAGAAAACCACCACCGCCGTCAGCGAGCGTTCCGCCAATACCAGCGTGTTCAGCGTCATCGAACCCTCAACCCTGTTGCTCAACCGCCAGCTGCCGCCCGACCTGGCCCAACTGCAAGTAGATCCAACCGCGTTGCCGGGCTTCAGCCTGCCGGTTGGCCAAAATGGCTTGTTCCGACTCAACGCCCAGGACACCTCGGGTGCGGCCGTCAGCCACATCGCGAGCGTGCAAGGCATCCCCAACAGCGTGACGGCGGTCAAGCCGCCCAAGTACCTGATCGAAACCAACCCCGCACTCACCGACCTCAAGCAATTCATGAGTTCGGACTACTTGCTCACACGCCTTGGCTACGACCCTGATACCAGCGCCAAGCGCCTCGGTGATGGGCTCTACGAACAGCGCCTGGTACAGCAAGCCGTGGTCGCTCGCACCGGTCGAGCCTTCATCGAAGGACAGACCTCCAATGAGGATCAGTTCAAGTACCTGATGAACAACGCCATCGCCAGCAAGAATGAACTCAACCTCGCCGTGGGTGTGACCCTGACGTCGCAACAGGTCGCGGCATTGACTCATGACATCGTGTGGCTTGAAGAGCATGAAGTGAATGGCGAAAAGGTGCTGGTGCCGGTGTTGTATATGGCGCATGCCAATAATCGACTGGCACCTAATGGTGCGCTGATTCAAGGCACTGATGTGACGATGATTGCCGGCAAGAATCTGACGAACGCTGGTACGTTGAAGGCCACCAGCAATCTGTCCGCCATCGCGGGCCAGGACATGGTCAGTAGTGGGTTGGTGCAGGCGGGGGGGCGACTTGATCTGTTGGCCAGCAAGAACCTCACCAACAAGTCGGGCGGCGTAATTGCTGGTAAGGACGTGGCGTTAACGGCGCAAACAGGCGATGTAACGAACGAGCGCACGGTCACTTCATCACAGATTGCCTATGGGAAAGACCTGGTCCGCAACGACTACGTTGACAGCTCGGCTCGCATCGAGGCGGCCAACGACCTGAGCATTTCGGCCGAGCGTGACATCAACAACATCGGCGGCGCGCTGCAAAGTGGGCGTGACGTGATACTGAACGCCAGTCGGGACGTGAATATCGTTTCCGCGCAGGCCACCAATAGTCTGGATCGCGGCGTCAACCGCAACAGCAGCAACACTACTCAGTACAGCGCAAGCGTCAGTGCCGGTAGGGACGTTTCGGTTCAGGCTGGCCGCGATGTCACGGTGGTTGCGAGTGACATCAATGCTGAGCGGGATATCAGCATGAAGGCCGCCGAGAACCTGACCTTGAGTTCTGCGGCTGACGAAAGCCATGCCTACTCCAAGTCCAAGAAACTCACGGTGCAAGAGGATCACGTCAAGCAGATCGCCAGTAACGTGACGGCGGCTGGTGATGTCGTGTTCAGTGCCGGTAAGGACATGACGCTGATATCCAGCCGGATTAATGCTGGAGATGAGGCTTATCTGGTGGCGGGTGGGCAACTGGATCTGCTCGCGGCACAGGACAGCGACTATTCGCTCTACGACAAGAAAAAGAAGGGCAGTTTCGGCAAGTTGCAGACCCGCCGCGATGAAGTGACCCATGTGACAAATGTGGGGAGCGAGATCAAGACCGGGGGAGACCTGACGCTCAAGAGTGACGGTGACCAGAAGTATCAGGTTGCCAAATTGGAGAGCGGCAAGGACATCACCCTGGACAGCGGCGGCGCCATCACCTTCGAAGGGGTGAAGGACCTGCACCAGGAGAGCCACGAGAAGACCAATAACAACTCCTTCTGGGTGTCCTCCAAAGGCAAGGGCAATACCGACGAAACCTTGCTCCAGACCCAGATGGTGGCGGCCGGCAACATCGTGATCAAAGCCGTTGATGGCCTGAAGATCGATGTGAGGCAGGTCAACCAGCAAACCGTCAGCCAGAGCATCGACGCGATGGTCAAGGCCGACCCGCAATTGGCTTGGCTCAAGGAGGCCGAGAAGCGTGGCGATGTTGATTGGCGGCTGGTGAAGGAGATCCACGACTCCTACAAGTACAGCAACTCCGGGCTGGGGCCGGCTTCGCAGATCATTATTGCGATTGTGATGGCGGCGGTGGTTGGGCCTATGGCTGCCGGGCTGGCGGGTGGAGGTACTACGGGCGCTGTTGTGGGGGCCATTGCGTCGGGGACATATACCAACGCAACCGTCAGTTTTATCAATAACGGTGGCAACCTTGGTGCGGTATTCAAGGATGTGACCTCTTCGGATGCAATGAAGGGGTATGTGATTTCAGGTGTGACGGCTGGCTTGACTACTGGTTACTTCGACAAGTGGGTTGGAGGTAAAACCAATGTATTGACCGGCAAAGTTGATCTGCAATTAAACACTTGGGCAGGTGTTGGCAAGTTCGCGGCCAACCAGACCTTGCAAGGTGGCACCTCGATGTTGCTGAGCAAGGCGTTGGGGCAGGGTGGCAGTGCAAGCGATGCTCTGAAAAGTGCCTTGTTCAACACTTTGGCAGCGGCGAGTTTTAACGCCGTCGGGGACTACACCAAAAAATGGGGAATCGATGATGGCACCCTGCCGAAAATCGCTATTCACGCGATGGTGGGAGGGCTGCTCTCGCAAGCTACTGGCGGCGATTTCAAGACCGGCGCCTTGGCCGCTGGAGCCAACGAGGCGTTGGTGGTGGAACTGGATCGGTTGGTCAAACAGGATGAAAACTTGTTGACCATGAGTTCACAGATAGTGGGTGTGCTGACGGCTGCTGCGCAGAAGGATGCGGATGCTACGTCGATGGATAAGGGCGGTTGGATTGCGAAGAATGCGACCCAGTACAACTGGTTGCTACATAGAGAAATAGAGGCAGCAGATCAAGCACGTGAAGGCTGTAAGGCTCGGGGGGGAGATGTTGCGGCTTGTCAAAATAGAATTACCAAGGCCATGGATAGCCTGGATCAGGCTCGAAATTTTGAGCGGACTGAACAGGCCCGTCTGGTACAGCTGGCTGCTTATCAAGAGGGCATGACTCCAGCGGAACACCAACAGGCTTTAGACCGTTACTGGAGCGGGATTGATAAAAGTCAGGTTGTTTGGTCCGGATATGGTCCTGCGAAAGAGTGGGGGTACATTGCCAGTGGGATGGGGGCAGGTTTTGTTGATGCGGCTATCAACTGGCCTGGCAAGGTTTACGAAAGTACTGTCAATACCCTGACTCATTTGACGGATATTCCGGGCTACATTGTTCAGACAGGCAAAGACGGTATTGACTGGCTTAATAGTCCGATACCAGCACAAAGCCTTGAGCGTGCTGGGGATCAGTTGCTATTTTCGACGCCGGATCGATTAGGCGGCATAGTCTTTGACGCAGCTACCGGAGCAATTACCGCAGTTATCGGTGGCAAGGCAGTCGAGTGGATTGGTGGGAAGTGGGTTGCTGCGGCAAAAGGAACTGGTGGTGCGGGGCAAGCCGCCAAGAATCCTAATTCGACCAGTGCGATGACGGATGCCGAGGCGGGAATGCCCTATAGTCATCCGGTGAAGCCAGCTGCAAAAGAGACCGCGAAAAATCTAGTCTCAGGGGAAACTAAGGTTGTAGGTGTTGATAAGCCAGCAGCTAACGATGCTAATTTTACGTTGGCATTACCGTCAGGAAAGAAAGGAACTGTAATCAGGGGGGCTTTAGAGGAACACGAGTTCAAGCAGGCATCTGATATCGTTTCTTTTAAAGGCGGTGAGTTTAAGGGGGCCGATAGACGTAGTTTTGCTGGTATTGATGGCTGGCTTGATGGTGTTCCTGTTCAGCTTAAAACAGTCCAAGGGTCTAGTATAAATTCGGTTAGACGGAATGTCCTCAAGGGGGCTGAGAATATGGCTAATGCTGGATATAAGGGGGACCTGTATGTTGATGCGTCTAGTACAGGAGTATCCATGGAGAAAATTCTAAGTCACTTCAAGTCGGGGTCCCCGGTTTCAAATGTTGTTGGTGAAGGTACTGTAAGTAATATTTATATAAAAACTCAGGATGGTTGGGTGAATATATCATCTGGTCGAGTTGCTCAATATAAAGGGTGGGAGTGATGTCATCTGGTTTATTTGTTCCGATCAAAGAAGTCCCAAGCTTTCAAAGCCTCCTAAGAGAGCTGCTTACCTTCCTTTCTGGTTTTTTTTTAGAGGCAGGTCAATTAAGGGTCGGTGTGAATCTCGGCGGTGGGGGGGAATTAATTGATAGTTTTGTCTTTGTGCATGATCAAGAACAGGAGCCTCTTTGTTGGATTGGTTTTATGAGGCTTCCTGAAGATTCGAGAGAGGTTTTAGAGGTGGATTTACCTATTGTTGCTGAAGTTACAAGGAGCTCCAAAGAAAATATGTTGTTTTCGGTGGCAGTTGCTTGTGCGATAGGGAAGGCTTTCGGAGGGCGGGTGATATATGATGATGCTCATGTGTATTTTGATTGCAAGAAAGACGTTTATACTCTCTTGGAGAGTGAGGAGTATCTTTCTGCCAGATTGTGAAAGTGTCTGCTGAGTTTGGTGGAATGTGTTTCTTGAACTGGGCGGATACTGTGCTTTTAGTTAGATGTCAAGGTTGAAGTGGAGCTGCTTTGTACCGCCCCTTTCTGTTTATGCGAATTTTCAACAGGCTGAGTTTTCACACAGCCTGATCAAGTTACCCTTTTGGCTTACTGAAGCACCTGCTCCTGCATCCGCCTTGTCGTTACATCCATCAAATCACACCCATCTCGCAGCAAAATGCTGCACACCCGCGACAGTTCCTGCAGCACTACTGCGCCTTTGGGCGCGTCATCAGAAATCGCGAAGTTCTCCAGCAGTTGAGTCACAGCGCGAATGCGGTAAGCCGCTGCATCGTGCAGGACGTCAATGGGGGCTTGGGTATCGATCAGCAGTGAGGGAATGTTGCAGTCGTGACCGGTAATCGGCATGCATCGATTCAGAGTCATCATGGATCTTACTCCTGTATCAATCTGAGCCATCACCTTCTGCCGCCAAACAGAGTAAGGGTGACGGATTACACAAGGTTGGCGGACCAGGGATATAGGACCTGGCACTCCCGAAGGCGTCCCTGCGCTACCCACCATGTTCCATGCCCGCTCACCCGGCTCCAGGGTTGAGCAAATTGCTCAGCAAATACAGCAAAACGGCATATTTCACTGCCCGGCCCCGGCCCCTAACCTTGTCTCCATCAGCTTCTTCAACCCGGATGGAACACAACAAAAATGACTGAATACAACATTGCCCTGGTGGGCTTCGGCGGGGTCAATCGGGCTCTGGCGCAACTGATTGCCGAGCGCAATCAGGCATGGAAAAAACAGCTGGGTTTCAGTTTGAAAATCGTCGGCATCAGCGATCTGTTCCTCGGTTCCATCGTGGCTCCCCAGGGGCTGGATGCCGGTCTGCTGAGCAAGCTGCCGGCAACCAAAGGTGCGTTGGCGCAACTGCCGGGCGGTCAGGTGGAGGCGCTCAACGAACAGGTGATCAAGGACTCCGGCGCCGACATCATCGCCGAGGCCACCTTCACCAATCCGGTGGACGGCGAGCCGGCCAGCACCTTCTGTCGCTGGGCCCTGGAGCAGGGCAAGCACGTGGTGACCACCAACAAGGGACCGATCGCCCTGCACGGCGCCGAGCTCAAGGCCCTGGCCCAGCGCAATCAGGCGGCGTTCGAGTACGAAGGCGCGGTGATGAGCGGCACCCCGGTGATCCGCATGGCCAAGCAGTCCCTGGCGGGCAGTGAGCTGCAGGGGTTCGAGGGCATTCTCAATGGCACCTCCAACTTTGTGTTGACCCGTATGGACGCCGGCCTGGGCTTTGCCGAGGCGGTGGCCGAGGCCCAGGCCCTGGGGTACGCCGAGGCCGATCCGACGGCGGATGTCGAAGGTTTTGACGTGCGCTTGAAGGTGGTGATCCTGGCCAACGAACTGCTCGGTGCAGAGCTGACCGTCAGCGACGTCAGCTGCCGCGGCATCTCCGGCCTGACGGCGGCGGACCTGGAGCAGGCCCGGGCCGAGGGCGCGCGCTGGAAGCTGATCGGTTCGGCCCGGCGCCTGGCCGATGGCTCGCTGCAGGCCAGTGTCGAGCCGCGGCTGTTGCCCCTGGCTCATCCGCTGGCGGGTATTGGCGGGGCGATCAACGCGGTGTCGTTCAACACCGAACTGCTGGGCGCGGTGACGGTGTCCGGGCCGGGCGCCGGGCGCATCGAGACGGCCTTTGCCTTGCTCTCGGACATCATCCACATCCACCAGTCGCGCACCAGCCGCTAGGAGCCTGTCCATGAATCTGTCACGTCTGGCGCCGGTCGCCGATTCGATTGACGTCTACAGCCCCTTCGATGGTCGCCTGGTCGGGACCGTGCCACGCCTTGACGCCTGTGCCGTGCCCTACCTGTTGCAGCAGGCGCGCCAGGGTGTGAACGACTGCGCCGCGATGCCGCGCCATCAGCGGGCACGGATTCTGGAGCGGGCGGCCTTGAATATCGAGCGCGACGCCGAGCATTTTGCCCGGCTGATCGTCGATGAAGCGGGCAAGACCCTGAAACAGGCGCAGAAGGAGGTCAAGCGCTGCGTCAACACCCTCAAGCTCTCGGCCGAAGAGGCCAAGCGCAATGCCGGCGAGGTGCTGCCCTTCGATGCTTACGAAGGTTCGGAGAACCGCCAGGGCTGGTTCTCTCGCGAGCCTCTGGGGTTGATCCTGGCGATCACCCCCTACAACGATCCGCTGAACCTGGTGGCGCACAAGCTGGGCCCGGCCATTGCCGGGGGCAACGGGGTGATCCTCAAGCCGTCGGAGCTGGCGCCGCTGTCGGCCATCAAGCTGGTGGACTACTTGCGCGATGCCGGGCTGCCGACTTCGGTGGTGACCCTGGCCACCGGCGGCGCGGAATTGGGCAAGGCCCTGGTGGCGGCCCGCGAGGTGCGGATGATTTCCTTCACCGGCGGCTTTGTCACCGGCGAGCAGATCGCCCGCAGCGCCGGCCTGAAGAAGCTGGCCATGGACCTGGGGGGCAACGCGCCGGTGATCGTCATGGCCGACTGCGACCTGGCGGCGACGGTGGAAAGCTGCGTGTCCGGGGCGTTCTGGGCGGCGGGGCAGAACTGCATCGGCACCCAGCGCCTGTTGGTCCAGGCCTCGATCTATGAGGCGTTTCGCGAGGCCTTTGTGCGCCTGGCCCGGGAGCAGGTCAGTGGCGATCCATCGGCCGACAGCACGGATATCGGGCCGATGATCAGCCTGCAGGCCGCGCAGAACGCGCAGAAGGTCGTGGATGAAGCACTGCAGCAGGGCGCGCGGTTGCTCTGCGGGCATCAGCGCCGGGGTTCGTGCTACGCCGCCACGGTGCTGGAGAATGTCGACCATGGCAGTCGGCTGTGGCAGGACGAGGTCTTTGCGCCTGTGGTGGTCTTGCAGTCGTTCGACGACCTGGATCAGGCCATCGCCCTGGCCAACCAGCCCGAATACAGCCTGCATGCGGGGATCTTCACCAACGATCTGCGCACCGCCATGGACGCCGCGCGGCGGATCGAGGCGGGTGGGGTGATGATCAACGATTCGTCTGATTACCGGTTCGATGCCATGCCGTTTGGCGGCTTCAAGTACGGCAGCCTGGGCCGCGAAGGGGTGCGTTTCGCCTATGAGGAAATGACCCAGCCCAAGGTGGTGTGCCTCAACAGCCTGAGCTGAGGCCGATTGCAGTAACACGACAGGTCGTCGGGCACCGGGCAGGTTTGGTCACCTGCCCGGTGTTTTTTTGTCTGCGCGGCAGCGGATCGAATCGACCCGGGGAGCGGGGGTGGTAGAGTCCGCCCACCCAGGATGAAGGATGCGGGAAGCGCGAATGATCAAGCTGTTGTGGCAACAAGGGCGCGGGCTGTGGCTGGCGTTGTTTCTCGGGCTGCTGCTGCCGGCGCCGGGCTACGCCGAGCCGGTGCCACCGGGGTTGGCGAGGATTGAGCTGGACCGGCGGATCATCGATCTGAGCGGCACGCTGGACGCGGCGCAGCAGCAGCGCATGAGCGAGAAACTTGCGGCCCTGGAGCAGCGCCGCGGTGCGCAGATCGCGGTGATGCTGGTGCCCAGCCTCGGCCAGCAAAGCATCGAAGCCCTGAGCAACCAGCTGTTTCGCGCCTGGAAGCTGGGGCGCAAGGGGATCGATGACGGCCTCCTGCTGCTGGTGGCGAAGAACGATCGCCAGGTGCGCATCGAGGTGGGTTATGGCCTGGAGCCGGTGGTCACCGACCTGCTGGCCGGACAGATCATCGCCCGGGACCTGACCCCGGCCTTTCGCCGGGGGGATTTCGCCGCAGGCATCGAACAGGCCCTGGACCACCTGATTGTGCTGGTGGACGGTGGCGAACTGGCGGAACCGGCGCCCTTGCAGGTGCCCTTGCAGATCCCCCTCGAAGTCTATGCCTTGCTGCTGGCCTTCATCATCGGGGCGGTGGCGGGAGTGATGCTGGCCGCGGGCTGGAAGTGGCGCCGGGTCCTGGCCGCTCTGGTGCTGCTGGTGGCGTTGCTGGTGGGCGCGGTGGGCGGTCGCGAGTGGCTGGTGCAATTGTTCCTGGTGCCGCTGTGCATGCTGGTGGGTGGGGCGACGTTCGCCGGGCTGTGGCAGGCGCGCCGGGTGTTCTACGGGGTGCTGGGGCTGCTGCTGTACGTCGCTGTGCTGACCCTGGTCAGTCAGTTCCTGGGCCGTTCGACCTTCCTCTACGGGCTGGCCTGGCCGGCCGGCGTGCTGCTGGTGCTGGGAGGGCATTGGCTGCTCTATCGCATGATGCGCAACCGCTGGCGCAAGAGCCCCAAGGGCTTTGCGTGGCGACTGGGGGCGCTGCTGGTGCTGATCCTGCTGATGGCCTGGGGTGTCGACGCCTGGAGTACGGCCCGGCAGTGGCTGACGCTGTTGCCGTTCGCCTACTTCCTCGGTTTCATGCTGTTTGCCAGTACCGGCGGTTTTCACTGGACCAGCGGCGGCGCCAGTGGTGGTGCCAGTGGTGGCGGTAGTGCCGGCAGTTCGAGCTCGGGAGGCGGGTTCTCCGGAGGCGGCGGTTCCAGTGGCGGCGGTGGAGCGTCGGGCAGTTGGTGATTCGCCTGTTGGCCTTTCCCATGGCGGACGGACCGGCCCAGGCGCTGCCGTGTCCGTCCGAGTTTGTGGATCAGACGACTTCGTCGATCAACGAGGTTTTTGGCGCCGTGACCGTGACCGGTGGCTGAGGCTGTTCCTTGGCCTTGTCTCTGAGTTTTTCCAGCGCCTCTTTCTGTTCCGCCGTCAGGGGCGGTGGGGTCAGCACCTTGCCCGAGTCAGGCAGCTTGATGCCGGGCTGGGAGCCGCCGGCGGTCAGGGGGGGAAGGGGACGGTTGTTTATTTCCATGTCACTGCATCCTTCAGTGGGGGGTGAATAAGAGATAACGGCCGTCTTGCGCCGATCTTTAGAGCCGATGCTCTAGATCGCCAGTCGCGGGCGGATCTATGTGATCGGCAAATCCAATCCACCCTTCAAGGCGCGCCGGGGCGGGGCAAGCAATCGCCACAAGGGGTGATCCAGTACCTGCTCCCGTTGGGTTCAGGGCGCCCGATACCCCGCAAGTACTGCCGGGCCCCTTGCTGGCTTAGCGGCCCAGGCGGGCGATCAGGGGCTCGAGCGTCGGACGTTTGCTCTGCCACTCCGCCTTGGTGATGCCCAGCAGGACCACGTCGATGCGCTGGCCATCCTTGAGGATGTTCTGGCGCCGCAGCCCCTCCTGTTGGAAGCCGAATTTCAGGTGCATGTTGATGACGGCCGGGTTACTGGCCAGCACCTCGCAGTTGAGCTTTTCCAGGCCGGCTTCGTTGAAGGCGTAGTCCAGCATCCAGAATTCGATCTGGCTGCCCAGGCCTTTGCCTTGCTGTTCGGCGTCCAGGTAGAACGCCCAGTCGGCGGTTTTCTGGCGGGCATTGATGGCATTGAGTGACACGATGCCCAGGGCTCGGCCGTGCCCCATGACCACAAACACCGCCTGGGCCGGATTGCCCCGCAGTGACTCCAGCCAGCGCTGGTGTTCCTGCTCGCTGATTTCGTGGGCGGTGTACATGTACTGGCGCACCTCTTTCTGGTTGCGCAGCGTGCGTACGTGGGCCTGGGTGGCGGGGTCGGCATCGACCAGGGGGATGAACTGCATCCTGATGTCCTTCTCGGATGGGTAAGCGGTGGTGGCGCATGATGGCATATCCACGGCCGCTGCATGGATTTGTCTCGCGGGACAAGAACCGGTAGAAAGAGCCCTCGCATTCAGAAAACAGATACCTGCATGAGCAACATCGAGAAACCCAATAGCCGCCTGTTCGACCTCGACTTGCTGCGGGCCATTGTCACGGTGGCCGATTGCGGCAGTTTCACCACGGCGGCCAGTCGTTTGCATTCGACTCAGTCCACCGTCAGCCAGAAGATCCGTCGCCTGGAGGAGATGGCCGGGCACCGCCTGCTGGAGCGTGGCAATCGCGATGTCCTGCCCACCGATGCCGGCGCCACACTGCTGGGGTATGCCCGGCGCTTGCTGGCGCTGAACGACGAGATGCTTGAGGCGCTGTCCGGCGCCACGGTGGCGCTGACGGTGCGGATCGGCGTGCCGGATGACTTTGCCGCGGGGCGCACCACCGAGCAGTTGGCCGCCTTCAATCGCCGCTATCCCCAGGTCAAGCTGGAAGTCACCAGCGGCATGAGTCGCGACCTGAGCGCCAGTTATGACCGCGGCGAACTGGACCTGGTGGTGCTCAAGCAACTGCGCAACAGCCGCGAGGCCCTGGGCTGCTGGCCGGAGAAGACCCGCTGGGTGGACAGCGCGAAAAACCCCTGCATCGACCTCGACCCGCTGCCCATCGTCACCTTCCCGCCGCGTGGGGTGTACCGCGATGAAATGATCAATGCCCTGGAGTCCATCGGCCGGCGCTGGCACATCAGTTTCACCAGTTCCAGCCTCAGTGGCCTGCAGTCGGCGATTGCCGATGGCATGGGCATCGGCCTGCTGCCGATGCGCGCGGTGACGGCGGGGCATCAGGTCCTGGCCCGCAGCAGCGGGTTGCCGTCGGTGGATGTGTTCGAGGTGGCGTTGCTGCACCGTCCGGCGGCGGATCCCATGGTCAAGGAGCTGGCCCGGGTATTGTCTCGGGTGCTGGCCCAGGACACCCGGGGCTGAGTCTGTTTGGTATTTGATAAATGAATATGCCGGATTCCGGTATTTAATTTGTGCATGAAAGCGGCGCTGGATATCGTGGTGCACAGCAGAGGTCCGCGCCGCCCTTCGTGGCGCGTCGACCCGCAGCTTTGTTGACCCTGGCGGCGCTGCTGCACGGGGCAGCAAAACAACAATGAGGAGAGTCTCGATGTCCAAAACCACTTATTACGCACCCCACGGCGGGCACCCGGCGCAGACCGAAATGCTCACCGACCGTGCCATGTTCACCGAAGCCTATGCCGTGATCCCCAAGGGCGTGATGCGTGACATCGTCACCAGCCACCTGCCGCACTGGGACAACATGCGCATGTGGGTGATTGCCCGTCCGCTGTCGGGTTTTGCCGAAACCTTTTCCCAGTACATCGTCGAAGTGGGCGCCAATGGCGGCAGCGACAAGCCCGAGCAGGACCCCAACGCCGAAGCGGTGCTGTTCGTCGTCGAAGGCGAAGTCAACCTGACCCTGCAGGGCCAGGAGCACGTCCTCAAGCCCGGCGGTTATGCCTTCATCCCGCCGGCGGCCGACTGGAAGCTGCGCAACACCAGCGGCACCGAGGCGCGTTTCCACTGGATCCGCAAGCACTACCAGAAAGTCGACGGCGTGCCGTACCCGGACGCGTTCGTCACCAACGAGCAGGACATCGAGCCGCGGGTGATGCCGGACACCGAAGGTCGCTGGAGCACCACGCGGTTTGTCGACATGAGCGACATGCGCCATGACATGCACGTCAACATCGTCAACTTCGAGCCGGGCGGCGTGATTCCGTTCGCCGAGACTCATGTCATGGAGCACGGCCTGTATGTCCTGGAAGGCAAGGCGGTGTATCGCCTGAACCAAGACTGGGTGGAAGTCGAGGCCGGCGACTTCATGTGGCTGCGCGCCTTCTGCCCGCAGGCCTGCTACTCCGGCGGCCCGGGTCGTTTCCGCTACCTGCTGTACAAGGATGTGAACCGCCAGATGCGCCTGACCCTGAACGCGCCGCATTGATACTAAGGTGGGGCAGGGGCGCTCAAGGCCTCTGCAGCGGCGAGGGATGAAAACCGGCGAACATTCGCCGGTTTTTTTTGCTTCGCAGCAAGGCAGGCACCGGATGGTCGCGCCAGGTTGTTTCGCGTCGAGGTTCACTTAGCGATTGATGATTAGCACGACCTGTCGAACTGAGGGCCGAAAGTGGGCTCGGACAAGTAAAGGGCTATTCAGGGGAGTTGCAACTTATCAACGTTGAGCCAAGGCCGCCGACGGCAGCCTTGGCTGCTGTTAGTGCCTTAGGCGACCGGGTGAATAGTCTCACCGTGGTCTTTCACGGTGCTGCTATCAACTTCGATCTTGCTCGTGGCCTGGACATAGTAAGGCGCCTGGGTGCCGTTCCTTTTCAGGGACAGCACAAAGCCACGGTCGTCCGATCTGTCCCAGCTTTCCTGCTTGCCGCTGTCGATTCCAAAGAAGGTGGTGTCGCCGTCACTGCCCCATTTGTTGATCGAGACTTCAATCTTTTTCGATGATTTGTTGGTAACGGTAATACCCATCTCTATATTCCTTTTAGATTGAGGTTTAGTTGATCTGGCTATTGACTGCTATCCAATGCTTACAGTCGTTATGTTGTTCCATACAACCTAACTAGAACTGCCAGTCAATGCAGGTGAAGCGCCTTGAAGTCTAGATACTATTTTGCTATCAGCAAGGCCGCACTCCTGGAGCTTCCTCAATGAATCGCCAATGCCCATCTCGCCTTGTCACAGCGCCTCCAGCTGCGCCGGGCAACGACGATTTTGCTTCTCACCCACCTATTTGGCAGCAAGATCCGGACTTGCCGATCATGGGCAGCGCTGCAGCGGCCATCATGGGGTTCTGCTTCTTGGTGCTTTGGTCTTTGCCGGTCTTGGTGCTGACGATATTGCTCCTTCTGGGGGCCGAAGCGATGCTAGGTGAACCGCGCAGCGATGGGTCGAGTTTCACAACGGCGCTTCTCATCCAGTTCCTGCTGGGCTTTACCGTGCTCATGGGACTGGTCTTCGCGTGGATTTTCTCTGTGCCCAGAGTGCTGGCCTTCATGTTCGACGAAAACCAGCAACTGCTGACCCTTACCGTCAGCCGGCGCGGCCGTAAGCCCACCGAAGTACGGGTGCCATATAGCGACATCATTGGCATCTACCCTTACGTGTTCGCCAGTTATGACCGCGATGGCCATTTCAGCGTTTTGTGTCAGGGGCCAAGGGGCAAGCAGTCGCTATACCGATTGGCCGAGGGTACTTCTCTGGAAGAAATGGAGTTTCATTCGGCGTGGTTGCGAGGAGCGTTAGGCGAACGGATGCATAACCTGGCGGATCTGGACAAATGAACCAAGCGCGCCCATCCCGCCACTTTTCCGGGCGTTTATCCGTTCGAGGCATTGGGGGAGGAGGTACATGATCCTTGAATTCATGGCCGCGTGGTTGATTGGGGTGAGGGTGTTATGGGGGACCTGATAGGGGAGGCGTTGTTTCATGCGACCTGACTGGAACGGCCGGCCAATGAGGGTGAAGCGCATTGGCGTCCAGACATTTTCTTGCTGTCGGCAAGGCAGTGGACGGCAACCTGGCTGAGGTGTCGTCAGTTCAATTAAGTGCAACTTGAGCCTTGAAGGAAAAGAGGACGCCACTTGTCGAACAGCCTGTGCGCGGCGTCTCTTGGTTGTTCAATGCACGCTGCGGGCGGCCTTCCAGAGGTCTTGCGCACCCAGGCCGGCCTGCCAGGCTTCGAAGCGGGATCGCCATTGTTCAAAAGCCGGGCCCAGGGGATGACGGGGGTCGCCGCTGAGTGAATAGGCCATACCCTCGATCAGCCATTTGGGCTGGGTGGCGACGGCCAGGTTGCCGAGCGCTTCCGCCTGCCGGTAATGGATCAGTTCGTGGGCCAGATAAAACGCTTTCCAGCCGCGAGGGGCGACGATCAAGCCAGCATCGCCAACGGCGGCTGCCGCGCGCAGGCCAAGTCCAAAGGATTCAGCGCAAGAGTCGGTTGCGCAAAACACCACCCGAGGCACACGGCGAAACGGTCCGACGGTAGTGGCGGCCGTTGCGTATCCCGCGGCATAGAGTTGTTGGGCCTCGGCCAGACGGCTGACGCTGTCTATGCAGATATTCGCAAGTGGGCACGTCACTGGCGCCACCAGCCCGGGCGCGACAACGCGCAGCGGTTTCACAACGGCCAGCACAGCGGCTGGTAGCGACAAGGCAGCGATGGCGGCAATCAGGAGCGGGCGCTTGAGTTTCATGAGGGAGCACGCGTCGGCAGGAGTGGAGAGGGGCCGCGGGGCTTTTCAGGGGCGCCGCGTCTTGCCACTAGCCAGCAGACGAGTCAGCAACGGCCTGAGCGACCTCTGTGCCCCGTCGCTGATGCGCATTGCAGCCGATGATGGCCGTGGAGGATTGGAAAAACACGACCGGCGTCCACCGGAATGAACCCGACGAAGGGCTTTATTCGGGCGGCTCGATCAGTTTCCGCCCTGATGCCTGGCGTTGCCCGCCGGTGGTTGACCTTGAGCCAATGGTGATCTGGGCGAGGTGGTTGACCTTGCCAAGACCATCCGTGAAGTGTCGATGCGGTCGAGCATGGTCGCCGGCAAGGTGAGGTGCTGTTCATTGGCGACGCCGGCAAGGCTTGGGAACTAGGTCAGATTCAACCCGCCGTCCGAGAGGAGTATCTCGCCGGTCAAGTAATCCGACTCGACCAGCATGATCACGGCGTGGGCGATGTCATCTGGGCTGGCGGCCCTGCGCATCGGGGCGCGAGTTCGCCACAACTCTTGGGCATCGGTCCACTCTGCGGTCATGGGCGTGTCGACCAAGCCTGGCGCCACAGCGTTTACGCGAATGTCTGGCCCCAGCGATAACGCGAGCAAGCGGGTCATGTGATTCAGCGCGGCTTTGCTGACCGCATAGGGAATCGATGCGCCTTTAGGACGGATACCGGCATGTGAACTGATGTTCACGACACAACCCGCTCGCCGCTGACGGGCGGCATCGCGCAATGCCGACTCGGCCAATGTGACGAGGTGGAACGGTGCCACGACATTCACCTCGTTCAGTTCGTGCCACACCATCGAGTTGGCCGAGGCAAGGTCGCCGTGGGGAATGACTCTGCTAATACCAGCGTTATTGACCAATACATCGAGCTGCCCCCACGCGGCGATCGCCTCGTTAACAAGCCTGACCCTGTCAGCTTCGACAGCAAGATCGGCTTGTACATAAACAGCCTGTTTCATTTCAGTGGCCATAGCGCGTCCCGTATCCGCAGAACTTCGCGAATGGAGCACCACCGCATAGCCTGCCTGGCTGAGTGCACGTGCAATGGCTGCACCGATGCCGGAAGTGGATCCTGTCACCAACGCGACGCGTAATCCGTTATCGATTGTCGGATTGGGGGTCATATGGACTTCTCTGATGGGTTGCTGGAAAGCCGTTATCGGAACACCAAGCGGGCAAGGTTGGAACGGGTCGGCGTAACCAGGCACGGGCCTTGTTCATCAGCGTCTATTTCCCTGAGGGCCGGGTAGAGCGCCGCATGATAAGGGCTGCCGATTCCAAGTCCAGCATCCTGTCCGTTGGGCAGGTCGACAGGAGCCCTGTATGCGCAAAGATGGGAGCAGGGTTGCCGTTGAATCCGACGCCTGTTAGAAAGCCGGCCCAAAGTGTCGCCAAGGACTGCAATCAATGTTTCTGCTAATGATGGTTCTCTCGCTCTGGGCGGAGGATCCTGCCTATGTCGTCAACGAAGAAAACTGCAAATTCGGGCATTTTGTTGAGCTACCGAAGGACAACAGACAGGGGCGGCTGATCAAGGCGTGCATCTATCGAATGGAAGGTAAAACCCCGCCTCTTTTTGAACGCGTGCAGGCCAATCCTGTTCGGCCACTGACAGAACTCATGAAGGCGCCTGCTGAATTACGCTAACGCGGCTTCGCTAACCGTTCGCTGGAACTTGAGGAAAGTGCTGTGGGGAGGCTGATTTTATTTCAGGCATGACTTTGATGAAGTCCTTTGCCGCTGCACGTGATGCCAGGAGAACAGACTTCAGAGCGTAGTAGCGATTGCCAGGGCCAGTTGTTCGTCGGTCATGTACGGCTGGCCATAGGCCGAGTGGTAGTAGCGAACGGCTTGCTCGAATTGAGCGCCGCGAATCTCGCCATTTGAGCCTACGAATGCCAGTGCATCAGCCTTGGCAGGCTGGAATTGCTTCACCGCCAGCTCAGATAGTCCGGTTGTTCCTGAAAGAAGCAAGGTTGGAGCCAGTGTTATCATCATCATCGAGTTTTGATAGGAGCCCTTGTTTTCCGCCGCGGCTTGAGCACCGGTCAATGCCAGGATGACGAACACTAGAGTTTTCCATTTATGCATTCCTCACCGCTTCCTTGCTGCCTGCCGAATAGCGGCGCAACGATACCAAGGTGGGTCGCTGTATAGATAGAAGAATCCCGGTGCCGGGCCGGGCTCGATAGGGAGGCCTGTCAATCATCAGCCGTTGTTCACCACATCGCCCCCGGCGGGTTTGGTCGTAGGCTCTATCAGTTCCGCCCCGTGGTTCCTGACGTTGCCGATGGCGGTGCTGACTCTGAACCATTCGAAGGCGTCGGCGGGCTCACCCTGGTGCAAGGCCATCTGTTCGGCGCGCTCCTTCGGCGTGGCTGGATCGAGCCATTCCCGGGCCAGGTCCGGCGCCAGGACCACCGGCCGGCGGTCGTGAATATCGACCATACCACCTTGGGCGTCGGCAGTGATGATCACAAAGCCGTCGTGCTCTGCGCGGCCTCGCTCTGGATCCGGAAGTTGTCCGATCGAGGCACAGAGGATGGGGGAGCCGTCGCGGTGCCGGATCAGGTAGGGCCGCTTCTTCGCGCCGCCTTCATCCACCCACTCGAACCAGTTGTCGATCGGGCATAGGGCTCGGTGCGGCCAGATCTGGCGGAAGAACGGACCGTGGGCCACTTTTTCGACCCGGGCATTGACCGGGGCTGCGCGATCATCCGCCCAGTGCGGCCGCCAGCCCCAGCGCACGGCGTCGGCATGCAACGCTTCGCCGGCAACATGGAAGAGGGCAAGCTGCATTGTCGGCGCTGCGTTGTAGCGCCCCAGGGGCTGGTCGCCAACGCTGTTGACCAGTGCCCCTGGCATGCTCAGGGCAGCGACGAAGTCGTGGATACCGCGATACTGAGAAAGTCTTCCGCACATTGCTGTGCCCTCACGCTAGGAGCGTAAGCATAGCGCCGCCTGTGGGCTTCTGTTCATCAGCGCGCTCAGTGGTGAAGAGATTTGGCATGGCGCAGTTTGGCTTGAACATCAATGGCGTTGAGGAGGTTGACGGGACCCTCTATGCGCCAGCGTGGTGGTACCGCGTCGAGTAGCGATGTGGTGTGTTTTTTTGTTCGGCAGGACGCCGGAGGAGGGCTGGTTAGGGAACACGTCCACAATAGTGATGGAACGCTTTGAGTGGAATGGCACCAAACCTGGACGCCAGACACAAAAAAGCCCTGAAAAATCAGGGCTTTCTCGTTGAGATTTGGCGGAGGCGTAGAGATTCGAACTCTAGGACCTGTTACAGTCGGCGGTTTTCAAGACCGCTGCCTTAAACCACTCGGCCACACCTCCAGATCGCATTGCGGGCGCCATAATACCCGAATGAAACACACTGTCAAACTCTCTGCGTCGCGAGTTACAGAGCCTCTGTTATCATCCTTGCCACTAAATGTTTCCCCCAACAGGAGTGTCGCCATGCGCGAACAGGATTACGCAGTTAACAACGGCGTGCAGGCCGAGCAGCTAGAGGTTAGCCGCGTCCTGCGCAACACTTACGGCTTGCTGGCCCTGACCCTCGCGTTCAGCGGTGTCATGGCTTATGTGGCGCAGCAGATGCGGGTCGGTTACCCGAACATCTTCGTGGTGCTGATCGGCTTCTACGGTCTGTTCTTCCTCACCAACAAACTCCGTGACTCGGCCTGGGGCCTGGTGTCGGCTTTCGCCCTGACCGGTTTCATGGGCTTTTTGCTCGGCCCGATCCTCAATCGTTACCTGGGCATGCAGGGCGGTGCTGAAGTGGTCAGCTCGGCCTTCGCCATGACTGCCCTGGTGTTTGGCGGTCTGTCGGCCTATGTGCTGATCACCCGCAAGGACATGAGCTTCCTCGGTGGTTTCATCACCGCCGGTTTCTTTGTCCTGATGGGTGCCGTGCTGGCCAGCCTGTTCTTCCAGATCAGTGGCCTGCAGTTGGCGATCAGCGCCGGTTTCGTGCTGTTCTCCTCGGTGTGCATCCTGTTCCAGACCAGCGCCATCATCCACGGCGGCGAACGCAACTACATCATGGCCACCATCAGCCTGTATGTATCGATCTACAACCTGTTCGTCAGCCTGCTGCAGCTGTTCGGCATCATGGGTCGCGATGACTGATCCTGCTGGTTGAGCCGCTAAAAAAGCCCGCTTCGGCGGGCTTTTTGTTGTCCGGGTTTCAGGAGTGACGAGGTTTCAAGGGCTGTGCAGCTGCAAGCGCGCGCTGGCCATGGCGTCCTTGTCGACTTCGATGGAGAACGACAGGACCGAGACGTGCTGCTGTTCCAGCTGGTCGATCCAGCTGATCAGGCCGTTGAGCGGGCCTTCCAGGCTGAGGTTGACCCGGCCCTGATCCTCCTGGTCCATGCGTTCGAGGTTGAGTCCGGCCTGGCTGCTGGAGCGGGCCAGCATGCCGGGCAGGGCATCGCCGGAAATGGCTGGGCCTCGAAGGGAGGAGGGGCTGGCGGGTAGCTGTTGTAGATCGTGAAGCAATTGCGTTTCCTCGGTATAGCGTTGCTCGGCCTGGGCCAGAGCCTGTTGTTGCGGTTGCCAGAGCAGGTAGAGGCTGGTCAGGCCGGCGAAGACGGTCAGGGCCTGCAACGCCCGTTGTTCGCGTTTTGCCAGACGCTGCCAGCGTTGCCGGAGTGGGTTCGTCAGGGCGTTTCGAGCCGGGATCGAGGCGATGGGGAGCTTCATCGCTTACTCCTTGATTTGAAAACGCGCGGAGACGCCTTGCGCGTCACGCACGGATGAGTCGGTGCTGACGTTCAGGCCCTGGTTGATCAGGCCCTCGCGCAGCAGTTGCAGATCGGCAAAGGCCGGGGCGCTGACTTGCAGGCTCCAGCCTTCCTCGGCCTGGTAATCCAGGCGCTGGATCTGAGACAGGGCACCGCCGCTGGCGCTCCAGTGTTGTGCCAGTTGCGACAGGCGCAGGGCCACGCCGGGGGCTTCCTGCACGTGCTGACGTTGCTTGAGCCGCACCTGATGCGCCAGATCGGCGCTGGCCGGTTCATCGGCGAAACGTTCTTGCCAGAGGCTGCGGCTGGCCGCGTGCAACTGGTCGCTGCGCTGCTCCAGGTACAGTCGGTGTCCGACGTTCTGCAGCAGTTGCGCGCCGCCGGCCATCGCCAGCACCAGCAGGACCACGCGCCAGGGGGCGCTCTGCCGGGTACGGCGCTGGAACTGGCCCTGGCACAGGTCGATCGCCTGCAGGCTGCCCTGGCCGAGCACTTGCCAGGGCTGCGCTTCGGCTTGCCAGTGCGGCGGTTCGACACCGTCGAGGGTGGGGGCCTCGGCGCCCTGCCACAGCAGCCCGTCCGGCAGCAGCCGGCCCAGTTCGCCGAGCTCCTGCGGGTTGAGCGTCAGGCGCAGCGCAGCGCTGCCGCCCAGCAGCCAGCGGCCGTCCCAGGCCAGGGCGCGTGGCCGGTCCTGGGGCAGGCAGTCGGCGTCGATGTGCATGCGTGACGGTTGCAGCCCATGCTCGGCCAGGCGCTTGAGGCAACGCTGCAGGCGCTCGCGGTCGATGACCAGCACCGAGCAGTGACGTCCCTCGCGCAACGGGCCATGGGCCAGGTGCAGATGCTCGACGTCGTCGATCAGGTGTTCTTCCAGGGCGCTGTGCAGGGCCTGGCGCAACCAGCGACCGCTGCGGGCCGGGACGCTGACCTGATGAAAGCTGGCCATCTCCATCGGCAGCAGCAGGGCGAAGGCCTGCCCGCGCAGGTGTTTGGCGGCCTGCTGCAGATCGCCTTCCCGGGGGGCGCTGTCGGCAGACCACCAGTGGCAATGCCAGGGGCGGTCGCCCGGGGTATGGGGTGAAAGGTAAAGCCAGTGGCTCATCAATGGTTACTCGGTAAGCGAATGGTCGTTGAGCGGCAAGGGCAGCAAGGTGCGCTGCTGCACGCGGACCTGGTCGGCACTCATGACCCGCAGGTCGCTGACCAGACGCAGGCGTCGGCCATGCAGCTCAACGTCGATGGTGGCGCGGAACTGGCGGCTGTTGACGCTCAGCCCGCGCGCGGTGATGTCCCGGCCCTGCAGCATGGGATTGGCGAGAAACGCGGCGACCGTCGGGTAGCCCTTGGCCGGGCGTGTCTGGGCCAGGGTCCGGGCGGTCGGCAGATCGATGCCTTCGATGCTGGCCAGCACCAGGGCGTCGGCGGTGTTGAGGTTGATGTGCCCCTGATCGTAGGCCGCCACCAGCGGCGCCAGGCGTTGCAGGGTGTCGGCGCCCACCTCTGGCAGTGGCCGCAGTTCGCTGATATCGCTCAGGGGCAAAGGGCGGCCCAGGCGATCCCGGGGGCGCAGCAGCGCCGCCGGGTCGTGGGGCTTGATCTCGGCCAGGGCCAGCAGCCGCTGGTAGCGGGCCCGGGGGATCACATCATCCGGCACCAGCGTGCTGTTGAGGTTGAGCCGGGCGCCCAGATCGCTGATCCGGATCTGCAGCCGGCCGCCTTCGATCGGGAACGCCGGGGCCGGCCGGGCCCAGTGCTGGCCCAGATGGGTCACCAGCAGGCCGCCTTCGCTGCGGGCATCTTCCAGCAACTGGCTGCGGGCCCAGCTCTCGCCGCTCAGGGCCAGTTGCCAGAGCTGCTGGTGCTGCACCAGGTGGCTGCTGCTGGCCAGGCTGAGCCGCTGGCGGGCAAGCATGTTGCTGACCACCAGGGTCACCAGTGCGGTGATCAGCAATACGCTGAGCAGGGCGACGCCGCGTTGGGCGCGAGGCCTATTCACGGGGCGGTTCCTCGTCCACTTCAGCGCCGCCGGGCAGCAGCATGACCCGGCGGATCTGGGGAAAGCCCGGCGCGCTGAGCTCAATGTCCACGGCGGCCGGCAGGCTCAGGGCCTCGCTGCCGATGGGCCAGCTGTCATGGGGCTGGCCCAGGGCGTCGATGAAGCGCAAATGGATCAGCTCGACCCCACTGAGCAAGGGTTGCACCTGACTGAGGCTGCCTTGTTCCAGGCCCTGGGCTTCGCGCAGCCACTGGCCGTCGCTGAAACGGTGGCTGACCTGCAACAGGTGGCTGCGGGGATAGTCCAGGGGGTTGCGCCAGCCGCCGCACAGCAGGCGTAGCCCCTGGGGCTGGCTGATCAGCGCCTGGCTATGGCTGTGGTCGTCCTTGAGGGCGTGACGTTGCACCTGCACCAGGTCGCGTTCCAGCAGGCTCAGGGCCCGTTGCAGTTGGCGCAATTGCAGTTCCTGGGTCTGGATGCGCTGGTCGCTGCGCATCACCCGGTCCAGCAACTGATAGGTCGCCAGGCCCAGCAGGCTGAAGATGGCGATGGCCACCACCACTTCCAGCAAGGTGAAGCCGCGCTGGTTCATGGGTTGGCCTCGATGTAACCCAGCAGCTGCGCGCGGCTGTACTGCCGGGCCCGTTGCGGGTCCTGCTCGGCCGACACCCGCAGGCTGACCTTGAGCAGCCGCGAGTCCGGCGCCGCTTCGATCTCGCTGAACAGCCACCAGCGGCGCCCGCCAAACTCGACCTGCCGTTGCTGGCGGCCGCTGCTGCGCGGCTGCATGCCGCTGCGCAGTTCATTGAGGTAGTTGTCGGCAATCCAGGTGGCCTGGGTGCGTTCGGCCAGATTGCCGCTGTTGATGGCCACATGCTGGATCGCACTGAACAGCGCAATCGACACCGTGGCGAAAATCGCCAGCGCCACCATCACTTCCAGCAGGGTAAAACCCCGCTCAGTTCGCGGTTTCAAGTCGGGGCTCCTGTATGCCGTCGCTGGACAGGGTCAGCAGCGCGCTGTTGCGGTGCTCGATCCACAGGGTGAAGGCGCTGGTTTCATCGCTGGACAGCACCAGCAGCTGGGGCAGGGCGCTGAGACTAACCGCCTGGCCCAGGGCCGGGCCGGCTTCGGCAATCTCAAGGCGCAGGCGCAGGCTGCCGGGCAGGCTCTGGGCACGCCAGTCGCGGTCGGCCAGCCATTGCCCCTGGTCATCCAGGCGCATCACGCTGTAGGCGTCGGGTTCGATGCGCAGGCCGTAGTCGCTGTTGCTCAATACCGCCTGCTGGCGCAGCAGTTGCAGCAGCGCCAGCAGGCGATCGCCTTCACGGCGCGCCTGACGGCTGGCGGAGTCGGGGTTGATCAGGCCGATCATGCCCGCGGACAGGGCGATGATCAGCACCACCACCAACACTTCGATCAGGGTGAAGCCCTTGCTGTGGGAGCGTTGCACCGCTCAGCGGTCCCAGTTGCCGATCTCGGCGTTCAGGCCGTCGCCGCCGAGCTTGCCGTCGGCGCCGAAGGAGAACAGGTCATAGCCCGTGCCGCGGGCGCCCGGCACGCGGTACTGATAGGCGTTGCCCCAGGGATCGATGGGCAGGCGCTTGAGATAGCCGTCGGGGTTCCAGTTGCGTGCCGGCGGGTTGCCGCTGGGCTTGCTGACCAGGGCGTCGAGCCCTTGCTGGCTGCTGGGGTACTGGTGGTTGTCGAGCTTGTAGATGTCCAGGGCCATGGCGATGGCCTTGATGTCGCTCTGGGCGGCGGCGCCCTTGGCCTGATCGGGACGGCTCATGATCTGCGGCACCACCAGGGCCGCGAGGACCCCGAGAATGACCACCACCACCATGATTTCAATCAGGGTAAAGCCGCGTTGCTGGTTCTGAGTCTGCACGTAGGGGGTTCCGGATTCAGGTAATCAATTGGTTCAGGCTGAGGATCGGCATCAGGATCGCCAGCACGATGATCAGTACCGAGGCCCCCATGAACACCAGCATGGCCGGCTCGAACAGGCCCACCAGCAAGGCGATGCGGTTGGCCAGTTGTTCTTCCTGCTGCTTGGCGGCGCGTTCGAGCATGCTGTCCAGCTCGCCGGAGCGTTCACCGCTGGCGATCATGTAGAGCATCATCGGCGGGAAACTGCCATTGAGTTCCAGGGCCCGGGTCAGGCTGATACCTTCGCGCACCCCCCGGACGATGTCTTTCAGACCGGTACGAATTTTCTGATTGGCCACCACCTCGCTGGCGATGGCCAGGGCGTCCAGCAGCGGCACGCCGCTGCGCCCGAGAATCGCCAGGGTGCTGACAAAGCGCGTGCAGTTGCTGGCCCGGATCAGCCGGCCCAGCAGCGGCAGGCGCAGCACCAGGGCATGCCAGCGCTCGCGGGTGGCCGGGTTGCGGACGGCGGCGCGAGCGGCCAGCACTAGGGCCGCCACCAACAGCAGCAGGAGCAGGCCATAGTCCTGGAGGAAGGCGCTGCTGGCGATCAGGCCCCGGGTCAGCAGTGGCAGTTCCTGGCCACTGTCGATGAACACCTTGACCACGTCGGGCACCACGAAGCCCAGGAGGAAGCCGACGATGCTCACCGCCGCCAGCATCAGGATGCTCGGGTAGAGCATGGCCAGCTGGATCTGCTGACGGGCCGCTTGCTGGGCCTCGGTGTAGTCGGCCAGGTTCAGCAGCACCTGGTCCAGGTGTCCGGAGCGTTCGCCGGCAGCCACCGTGGCCCGGTACAGATCGGGAAAGGCCCGCGGGTAGGCGGCCAGGGCCACCGCCAGGCTGTAGCCTTCCAGCACCCGCGAGCGGATGGCCAGCAGCATGCTTTTGATCCGTTGCTTCTCGCACTGCGCGGCGACCGCGGCCAGCACTTCCTCCAGGGGCAGGGCGGCCTGGACCAGGGTCGACAGCTGGCGGGTGAGCAAGGCCAGTTCGGCGCTGCTCAAGCCGCCGCCCCGCGGCAGCAGGCCCTTGCCGCGCACGCGCTTGTGCTGCGCGGCGCTGAGCTTGAGGATCACCAACTGGCGCTCGCGCAGCAGTTGCCGGGCATGGCGCGGGCTGTCGGCCTCCACCACCCCGGTGGATTTCTTGCCGGCGGCGCACATGGCCAGGTATTCGTAGGCGGCCATGGTCAGTCCCTCTGGGTCACGCGCAGCAGTTCTTCCAGGCTGGTCTGCCCTTGCAGCACCATGGCCTGGCCGTCGTCGAACAGGCTGGCGCTGTGCTTGCGCGCATGCTCCAGCAATTGGTGCTCGCCGGCGCCGGTGTGGATCAGCTGGCGCAAGGTGTCGTCGAACAGCACCAGCTCATAGATGCCGCGACGTCCGCGATACCCCGAGTGCTGGCAGGCGCTGCAGCCTTTGGGCCGGTACAGCTGCGGCGCGGCGTCGGCGCTCAGGCCCAGGCGTTCGCAGGCGGCGGCATCGGCGCTGTGGGGCTCCTTGCACTCCGGGCACAGCAGGCGCACCAGGCGCTGGGACAACACCCCCAGCAGCGAGGTGCAGAGCAGGAAGGGCTCGATGCCCATGTCCACCAGGCGGGTCACCGCGCCGATGGCGCTGTTGGTGTGCAGGGTCGAGAGCACCAGGTGCCCGGTGAGGGAGGCCTGCACGGCAATTTCCGCGGTTTCGCGGTCGCGGATCTCGCCCACCATCACCACGTCCGGGTCCTGGCGCAGGATGGCCCGCAAGCCCCGGGCGAAGGTCATGTCGACCTTGGCGTTGACCTGGGTCTGGCCGATCCCGGTCAGGTGGTATTCCACCGGGTCCTCGATGGTCAGGATGTTGCGTTCCAGGCTGTTGAGGCTGGCCAGCCCGGCGTACAGCGTGGTGGTCTTGCCGGAACCGGTGGGGCCGGTGACCAGGAGAATGCCGTGGGGCTTGTGCAGGGCGAGCTCCAGACGCTGGCGCACGCTGTCGTTCATTCCCAGGTGGCTGAGATTCAGACGCCCGGCCTGCTTGTCCAGGAGGCGCATCACCACCCGTTCACCGTGACTGGAGGGCAGGGTCGAAACCCGTACATCCACCTCATGACCGGCGATGCGCAAGGCAATCCGCCCGTCCTGGGGAATGCGCTTCTCGGCGATGTCCAGCTTGGCCATGACCTTGATCCGCGACACCAGCAGGGTCGCCAGCTCGCGCCGTGGGCGCAGCACTTCACGCAGCAGGCCGTCGACCCGCAGGCGCACCGACAGGTGTTCTTCGAAGGCTTCCAGGTGCACGTCGGAGGCCTTGCTCTTGACCGCCTCGCTGAGGATCGCGTTGATCAGGCGGATGATCGGCGCGTCATCCTCCTGTTCCAGCAGGTCGGTGGTCTTGGGCAGTTGCTCGGCCAGGCTGTTGAGATCGAACTCTTCGTCGAACTGCTCGCCCAGGCCGTCGGCCACCTGTTTGGCGCCGTTCTGCCCGTCGCGGTAGTGGGCGGCCAGGCGCTGGGCGAAGGCCTCGTCGTCCAGCACCTGGCTGCGCAGCAACGCGCCGTTGAAGCGGCGCACTTCGGCCACCACCGACAACGGCGTACTGGCGCGGCAATACAGCACCGCGCCGTCTGCCTGATGGTCCAGCACCACGCCGTGGCGGCGCGCGTAGGCAAAGGCCAGACGCGCGTCTTCGTGGGTGGCGATCATGGCTGGCGCTGGGCGCCGGGGGCGCGCATGTCGATCAGGCCTGCATCGCCATCGCGCTGGGCGTCGAACAGGCGGTGGGCGTCGGCAGGCAACTGGCCGCCGGTCTTGCCATCCGGGCTGCGCAGCGAGCGCATGTTGTTGTACTTGTGCTGGCTCATCTGCTCGGTGCTGGCGGCGTTGCGCAGCAGGGTCGGACGCAGGAACACCATCAGGTTGGTCTTCTCGTTGACTTCCTTGCTGCTGCTGAACAGACGGCCGACCCAGGGAATGTCCCCCAGCAGCGGCACCTTGCTGACCTGGACCTTGACGTTGTCCTTGATCAGCCCGCCGAGGACGATGATCTGCCCGTCGTTGGCCAGGATGGTGCTCTTGACCGAGCGCTTGTTGGTGATCACGTCGCTGGTGTTGATGCCCGGCGGCGCGGCGGCCAGCTCGGAGCTTTCCTGTTCGACATTCAGGCGCAGGAAGTTGCCCTCATTGATATGCGGCGTGACCTTGAGGGTGATCCCCACATCCTTGCGCTCCACCGTGGTGAAGGGGTTGCTGGCGCCGGCGGTGTCGGTGGTGTAGGAGCCGGTCTGGAACGGCACGTTCTGGCCGACGAGGATTTCCGCCGCCTCGTTGTCCAGGGTCAGCAGGCTCGGGGTGGACAGCAGGTTGTTGTTGGAGTCGCTGGACAGGGCGGTGATCAGCGCGCCGAAGTTGCTGCCGCCGATGCCGATGATCGCGCCATCGGGCAGGTTCGGGCGCTTTTCGTCCTGCAGGCTGTTGAGCAGGGTGCCGATGGACAGGCCGGCGCTATTGAAGTTGGCGGCGGCGGACAGCTTGCCGCGGTTGCCGGCCCATTGCACGCCGAGGGCCTGGTTGATGTCGCCGCTGACTTCGACGATCGCCGCTTCCACCAGCACCTGGGCCCGGGGCCGGTCCAGCTCGTTGATGATGCTTTCGAAGGTCGCCAGCTGGGCCGGCGAGGCCATCAGCACCAGGGCGTTCTGGCTGGTGTCGGCGCTGACCAGCACCGGGCTGTCGGGTTTCTGGCTGTCGCCGCCACGGTTGCCGGACTCCATGCGCTTGCCAATGCCGCTGAGCAGTTCTTCGAGCTTCTTCGCATCGCTGTGGTTGAGCCGGCGCACCCGCGCGGTGTCGCCGACATTGGTCGGCACATCCAGGCTCTGCGCCAGACGCTGCATTTGCTGGCGGACCGGCGCCGGCCCCACCAGGATCAGGCGGTTGCTGCGCGAGTCGCCAATGGCCTTGGCGCTGGTCATGGCACTGTTGCTGTCGGCCAGGCTGTCGGTCAGGGTCTTGGCCACTTCGGTGGCCCAGGCGTGCTTGAGCTGCACGATGCTGAACTGCCGGCCACCGGCGTTATCCAGCTCGTTGATCACCAGGCGCACCCGCTCGACGTTGTTGGCGCTGTCGGAAATCACCAGGGCGTTGGAGGTGGTGGAGGGCGCCATGTAGGCGTCCGCGGCCACCAGCGGGCGCACCGCGCTGGCCACCTCACTGGCGTTGGCGTTGTTCAATTCGATGACCTGGGTCACGAACTCTTCACTGGCGCCGCTGGGCTCGGCGTGGGCCTTGGTCTTGGCTTCGGCCACCGGCAGGATCAGCACCCGATCGCCCTGGTCCATGGCGACAAAACCCTGGCTGCGCAGGGCGGTGAGAAACAGCGAGTAGATGCCCTGCTGATCCATGGCGGTGCTCGATTGCACCGTGACCTTGCCGTTCAGGCGCGGGTCCAGAATCATCGTCTTGCCGGTGATCTGGCCCACTTCGTTGACCAGGTCGCGCAGCTCGGCGTCCTTCATGTTCAGGGTCCATTGCTGGGCCGCGGCGGTTTTTTCCGTGGCGTACACGGGATTGATCAGGGTGCCCAGGGTCAGCAGGGACCCGGCGATAAAGGCTCGATTCATGATGCTCCAGGGGATTGCACAGACGGTTGCAGCAGGCTCCCGCTGCCTGGCTGTGGATGGGGTTGGGCCGCGGCGGCGTCCTCTGCCTGCGGGGTCAGCAACGGCGTCGCGTGCTGGGGCAGGCTCAGGATCAGTTCCTCGCCAAAGCGTTGCACCCGCACTTGGCCGGTGCCGATCTGGCGCAGGCTGCCCCCGCCCGGCAGGGGCTCGCCGATGCCATAGAAGCGGCTGCCTTCCGGCGATTCGATCAGGGCCCGGGACTGCTCCGGGTGAGCGGCCACCAGGCTGGCCAGCAGACTCAGCGGCACCCGGGGCAGGTCGCTTGGGTGCTCTTGCAACTGGACGCCGAACAGCCGGGCGATGGCTTGCGGGTCGGGCTGGGACCGGGGGGCCGCCGGCACCACGGCGGGCGCCTGCTGGCTCGCCGGGTTCAGGCTTTGCCGGAACTGCCAGCTGCCGTACGCCAGCCACGCCAGCCAGGCCACCAGAAACGACAAGGCGCCGACCAGCAGGCCAGCGCGAAGCGAGGGGCGAAGGGCGCTCATAAGCACAGGCGCCTCGGCAGGTTTTCACCCTGCCAGAGCAGGGTTCTTGAATAGGGGGTTGAGCTCATGGGGGGCTTGACCGCTAACAAGGAGCGTGGCGCCGTGGCGCCACGCTCGGGTGGTTGACGCTATGACTTACTTGGCGTTCCAGGCCGACTGCCAGGCGAAACCTATGCCCGGCTCGTAGGCGTTGGAGCCGCTGGTCCACTGGGTGCACCAGCCGGCGACGGCGCCAGGCTTGCACTCATAGGTCTTGCCGTCCTTGGGTTGCAGGACCACGGTGCCGGCCTTGTAGGATTTCAGGCCATTGGGGAACACGTAGTCGTACTTGGCGCCGCCTTCACCGCCGTTGCCGCCTTCGTTGCCACCTTCACCACCGCCGGCTTCGGCCTTGAGGGTGAAGCGGGCGGACTTTTGCAGCACTTCGCCTTTCTTCGAGGTGGCCACGACCACCAGGTCGTAGACCCCGGGGCTGACATTGTTCAGCGGCATGGAGAAGTGCGGGGTGTTGCCGGCCGGCGCTTGCTGGAAGGTCACGCTTTCGCCTTTGGCGTTGAACACGGTGGCCTTCACGGTGTAGTCGCCGTTCTTGGCGATGGCGTTGAAGTGCAGTTCGGTCTTGCCGTCTTTCAGGGTGTATTCGGACTGCATGCCGGTGATGGACAGCTCGCCCGGTTTGGCGGCCTGTTCCTTGTCGATCATCACGTTGACGATGTCGCTGCCTTTCTTGACCAGGATTTCGTTCCTGCCGAAGTTCGGCACCACTTCGTCCTTGTCGTTGAGCAGGCCCATCTGGTAGCCCTGCTTGGCGGCATTGACCTTCTTCGCCAGCTCGCGCGGCCAGACGTCGGCCTTGGCCAGTTCAGCGCTATCGATGTTTAGCACCACTTGCTTGGCGTGGAGCTCGCCCTGTGCGTTGAAGACGCGAGTCTTGACCTTGTCGCCGATGCTCAGGGCTTCAGGTTGTACCGCGCCCACGGTGTTCCAGTTCGACGGGATGACCGCGCCATTGTCGATGTTCAGGTCGACCACGCTGTAGAAGGTGGCGTCGGTGTCGTTGACTTTCCAGGTGGCCAGCAGCACGTGGTAACCGGAGCGATCAGACGGGATGTCCACGGTGTGATGGGTTTTGCCTTCGGACGGGGCCGGGACGGTGCCGGACGGCCATGGCTGATCCAGCAGCGGGGTCATCTCGAACGAGTCGCGGGTCAGTGGCTGGTTCGGGTTCCAGTCTTTTTTGGTGATGTAGAACTGCCAGTAGCGAGTGGCGTGACCGGCTTTGTAGTGCCAGGTGAAGTTCTGCGGGCCCGGCTTGATGGTGGTCTTGGCCCAGCGGGTAGCACTCTGCTCGTTGATCGGGGAGAAACGCACCAGGCCGCCGGCGGCGATGGTGCCGTTAGCCGGGCCGCATACCTTGAAGTCGCCGGTGCAGGCCTGGGCGTTGCTTGGAAAGTGCTCGAGATCGTTACGGCCGGGCACGCCGATGTACTCGGTGCTTTGTGGCTCGTACATCACTGGACCGCAGTTGACGTTCAGTCTGCCGCCATCGGAACTGCACATGAAGGCGCGGGACTTGGGGCTTTCGATGTAACCGTGGGCCGAGGCTTGCTGGGCGGCCAGTCCCGCCGTCGCCATGGCGATGACGATCGGCAGTTTGAGGAAGGAGCGAGTCCGGTTGGAGTTGATCATGCTGTATGCCTTGAGCAATTGAAAAATGAGTGTTGAAGCGCTGCGAGGAGCCGGTGATGGGGGAATGGGACACCTTGGAGGTCCGCTGTTCCGGCAGCCTTGCCAGCGAGCACAGGCTACGTGCTGCTCCCGGGTGTTCCCATGGGACGAGTACGAGAGTCAAAGGGCTCTAGAACAAGCTTTTGCTGGATTCTTGGCGGACCGGCGCGACCCGTTTGAAGGGCCTTTGCAGGCGTGCAAAAGCGCGCCGGCCGGATAAAAAAATGAGCGTGACGCTTGCGCGTCACGCCCCAAGGAGCAACTGGGGAGTTGCCGGATTACTTGAGGATCCAGGCCATCTGCCAGTGAGAGCCGGTGCCGGGTTCGTACTGGGTCACGCCGGCCTTCCACTGCACGCAGTAGCCGCTGTACGGGAACGGCTTGCACTGGTAGGTCTTGCCATCCTTGGGCTGCAGCACCAGGGTGCCGGCCTTGTAGGACTTCAGGCCTTCAGGGAACACGTGGTCGTACTTGGCCGGCGTCTCGGGAGTGGTGCCGCCTTCGTTGCCACCGCCGCCCGGGGTTTCCTCAACCTCTGGCTCGGCCTTGAGCTTGAAGCTGATGGTCTCTTGCAGCAGCTCGCCTTTCTTCGACTTGGCCACCACCACCAGATCGTACTGGCCCGCTGTCACGCCTTTGAGCGCGAGGCTGAAGTGCGGCGTATTGTTGCCACTGTCGGCTTGCTGGTGAGCAACGGTTTCGCCCTTGGCATTGACCACGCTGGCGGTGATGGTGAAGTCGCCGTTCAGAGCGATGGCATTGAAGTGCAGGTCGACCTTGCCGTCCTTCAGGCTGTACTCGGACTGCATGCCGGAGACCTTGAGTTCAGCCGGCTTGGCGGCTTGTTCCTTGGCGATCAGCACGCTGTTGATGTCGCTGTTCTTGTCGACAAAGATGCTGTTCTTGCCGAACTGCGGCACCACCTGGTCCTTGTCGTTGAGCTCACCGATCTGATAGCCGAGCTTGGCCCGGTTGACCTTTTCCGCCAGCGCCTTGGGCCAGTTGCTTTCCTTGGCCAGTTCCGCGCTGTCGATGTTCAGGGTGACCTGCTTGGCCGAGAGTTCGCCCTGGTCGTTGAACACCCGGGTCATGACTTTGTCGCCGATGCTCAGGGCCTCGGGCTGAACGGCACCGATATTCTTCCAGCTCGACGGCGCGACTTCGCTGTTCTCGATGTTCACGTCCACCACCTGATAGAAGGTGTTGGTGTTGTCGCTCACCATCCAGGTGGCCAGGACGATGTGGTAGCCGCTGCGGTCGGCCGGAATGTTGACCTTGTGGCTGGTGAGGCCGCCGGTCTTGGTCGGCAGGGTGTTGTTCCAGTTGTCGGTCAGCAGCGGCGTCGCTTCGAACGAATCACGGGTCAGTGGCTGGTTGGGGTTCCAGTCTTTCTTGGTGATGTAGAACTGCCAGTTGCGGGTGGCGTGTACCGCGGTGTAGCGCCAGTCGAAGGTGTTCAGCCCGGGCTTGATGCTCATCTTGGTCCAGCGGCTGGCGGTCTGTTCGTTGAGTTTGGCGAAATGGCGCAGGCCACCGGCGGCAATGGTGCCGTTGGCCGGGCCGCAGCGGGTGAACTCACCGTGGCAGGCCTGGGCGGTGCTGGGGAAACCGTCGCGGCTGGCGTTGGCCAGGTATTCGACGCTCTGTGGCTCGTAGATCACCGGGCCGCAGTTGGTGTTCAGGTTGCCGCCCTTGGCGCTACACATGTAGGCGCGGGACTTGGGGTTTTCGATATAGCCGTGCGCGGCCGCCTGTTGCGCACTGAGCGCCGCCATGCCGATAGCCATCGCCAGCGGAAGTTTGAGGAATGATTGGAAGGTATGCCGCGTGATCATCGATTGTTCCCTGATTGGACGTGATTGGATTCAACAAGCAATCGAGAGCTGGCGTAGCGACTCGTCGGGAGTCTGGCGCCATTGACTGTCTGTGCTCGAAAGCCAGCGCAAGGTTAGGCAGCAGGGTGCGGCGGTTGAATGAGACAAGTACGAGAGTGGCGCCAGGGCCTGTTGGCCGGGCCCGGCCCAGGCACTCGGCGCACCGAGGTGCGGTTCAGGGTGGCGAGCCTTGGGTCTGTGCGCTCTGGGCCAGGGGCGGGCTGTCGCTGCCAAGGGGGTCGCGCAAGCTGGCCAGCTGGTTCCGGGCCTCTGCGTAAACCTGCTCCATGGCGCTGAGCAGCGCTTGCTGGCAGTTGCGCACGGACGGCGGATGGCTCACGTCGACCTTTCTCAGGGCGTCGCAGGTCCTGGCCATGTCCTGGGCGTTGATCAGGCAGGCCACGCCGCTCAGGCGATGGGTCAGGTCGTTGATCAGGTGCGGGGTATTGGCCAGGACGCAGGTGCGCAGTTCGGCGATTTCCTGCTGCAGGTTCTTGGTCAGTTCGTTGAGGATGCGCCGGTGCAGGGTCGGACTGTTTTCCCCCAGGTCCTTGAGGTGGTCGATGTCGAAGGCGCGCACCCGCTCTTCGCCAGCGCCAGTGTGGCTGCCCAGGACTTCCTGCAGCCGGGCCAGGGTCACCGGCTTGATCATCAGATCGTTCATCCCGGCGTTGGAGCATTGGGTCGCTTCGTTGCTCAGGGCGCTGGCGGTGTAGCCGACGATCAGCCGCGGCTTGGCCCCGCTCTGTTGTTCGGCCTCACGCACCGCCCGGGCCAGGCTGTAGCCGTCCATGCCCGGCATGTTGCAGTCGCTGATCAACACGTCGTAGTGGCGGTGGCGCAGCAGCTGCAGGGCTTCTTCGCCACTGCTGACGTGTTCGGCCACGTGACCGATGCGCTCCAGCTGCAGGGTCAGCACCAGGCCGTTGGTGGAGACGTCGTCCACCACCAGCACCCGCAAGGCTTTGCCGGTGATCGGCGGCACTTCCGGTTTTTCCGTCACTTCCGCGTTTGCCGTCTGCCAGCTCACCGGCAGTTCGACGTGGATGCAGCAGCCTTGTCCGGGTTCGCTTTCCAGCCAGATGCGGCCGCCCATCAGTTGCACCAGCTGGTGGCAGATGCTCAGGCCCAGGCCCGAGCCACCGTACAGGTGGGCGGTGCGCGCGGTGGCCTGGCGATAGGGCTCGAAAATCCCCGCCTGGTTGGCCAGGGGAATGCCGATGCCGGTATCGCGCACGCTCAGGGTCAGCAGGCTGTTGCTGTCCTGCACATGGGTTTCGCGCAGGGTGACCTGGATGTGGCCGCGGTCGGTGAACTTCAAGGCATTGCTCAAGAGGTTGTGCAGGATCTGCTGCAGGCGTAGCGAGTCGACCCAATACAGTCGGTTGGGGCTGGCCTGATAGTCGAAATTGAGCTGCAGGCGTTTCTCCCGGGCTTGCACGGCAAACAGTCCCAGGCCGTTGGCGAGCAGGGGTTCCAGGGCGGTGGGGTGGGGTGCCAGTTGCATCAGGCCACTCTCTATTTTGTCCAGATCCAGGATGTTGCCGATCAGGTCGATCATCGAGGTCGCCGATTGCTGGGCCACCCGCAGGTTGTGCGAGGGCGCCTGGCTGGCGCTGGTTTCCAGCTCCAGCAGGCCCACCAGGGCGTTGAGCGGGGTGCGCAACTCGTGGCTCATGGAGGCGAGGAACTCGCTCTTGGCGGCGCTGGCCTTTTGCGCGATCTGTTTGGCCTCGCGCAGCTTGAGTTCCAGGTTCTTGCGCTCGGAGATGTCCAGCCAGCCCCCCAGCAGCCCCTGCAGGACCCCGCGGGCGTTGTAGAACGGCACCAGCCACTGATAGAGGCAGTACTGCTGCTCCTTGATCCACAGGCTGGTGTCGAGAAAGCGCGGCCGGTGATTGGCCAGCAGCAGTTGATGCTCCTCTTGCAGCACCTCGGCGAAGTCGCGCGGCATGTTCGGCTGCTCGGTGGGCAGGCAGCCCTCGACCTGCTCCTGGGAGGTGGCGAAGAACTCCTCATAGGCGCGGTTGCAGGTGCTCAACCGGCCGTCCAGGTCGCAGACATACAGCGGCGTCGGCAGGCCGTTGAGCAGGGAGAACTGGAAGGCCAGCTTGTCCTGCAGGCGGGTCTGCACGCAGATGGTTTCCCGCACCTGGATCTTCAGGCGCCAGTTCCAGATCAGCGACAGCACGAAGATGATCAGGATCACCACGCCCACATGCCAGGCCTGCTCGGCGACCCAGCTCCAGAGCGCGGCGCTGGACTGTTGTTTGGCGATCAGCTGGATGTCGCTTTGCGGGTTCCTGGCCATGGAGTCCAGCAGCTTGTCGAGCACGCTCAGCAACTCCCTGGCACCAGGGGCTGCGGCAAAGCGGTGGGGCGTGGGCAGGGCGTCGAAGGCCAGGCCGAACTGCAGCCCGGAACCGGACAGCGCCTCGGTGCCCACCGGGGTGTCCAGGGTGGCGTCGACCTGACGTTGCAGCACCAGGTTCAGGGCCTGGCGATGATCCTCGGTGAGCACCAGATGGATGTCCGGGTAGCGCTGTTTCAGGTGTTCGAGCAGCGGGTGGTTGCGCGGCAGCGCCAGGTGCCGTCCCAGCATGGCGTCCAGGGAACTGGGAGAACTGTCGCCATGACGCACCACAAAGGCCCAGTTGCGGGTGCCGTAGCTCTGGCTCAGGCCGATGCCCCGGGCGTTGTCGGGCAGGCCCAGGTCGCGGGTGGTCAGGTCGGCGTTGCCGGCGGCCAGTTGTTCCAGGTCGCCGGCCCTGGACAGACTGGGCTGAATGTTGAGTTGCAGGCGGAACGAGCTGGCCAGGGTGCGCAGGATATCGATGCTCAGTCCGGCCCACTGGCCCTCGGCATTGCGGTAGATGTAGGGCGGCGCTTCCTCCGCCAGCAGATTGATCTGCCGGTGCGCGGTGAGCCAGTTCAGTTCGCCGGGGGTCAGGGAAAACGACTCGGTCGGGGCGAAGGGAAAGGGCTCCTGGCTCGACTGGTTCTGGATCCGCCGCTTGTGCTCCTCGGGAATGGCGTTGAGCACGTAGTCGATCAGCGCCCGCAGGGTGGCATCCTCGCGCCGCACGGCGAAGGCGAAGCCGGCGTCGGGCAACTGTGGATAGAACTTGCTGTGCAGCCGCAGGTCGGGGCGGGCCTGCATGTACAGGGTGGTGCGGAAGCGGTCGCTGATAAAGGCGTCGGCCTGTTTGCCGGCCAGTTGCTCAAGGGCCAGGGCGGTGGTGTGCACGCCGCTGATGTCGGCCCGCGGATAGGTCTTGCTGACGGTCTTGAGGTCCAGGTAGTTGTCCAGCACCAGCACCCGCTTGTCTTCCAGGTCCGGTGGCAGGCTCTGGTCGTTGATGCGCCCGACGATGATCGGCTGGTTGTTCAGGTACGGACGGCTGAGGGACAGGCCGGGGGTCTGCGCTTCCAGCGCGGTGGCCCGGGGCAGCAGGTCGATACGGTGTTCGAGCAGGGCGCGGATAGCGTCCTGGGGCGAGGCCAGCTCGACGTATTCGAAGCGCAGGCCCAGCTGCTTGCCGATCAGCTTGAGGTATTCGTCGGAGATCACTTTGAGCACCTGGTTGCCGGCGCTTTCCAGGGGCCGCTCGGGGGGCACGATGGTCGCTACCCGCAGCACCTTGTGGGGCAGGGTGCTGCGCATGTCCAGCAGCCGGGCCAATGACGGATTGCCCGGCTCTTGCGACTCGGCGCAGTGGGCGGGCAGGCTGAAAAACAGGCTGACCAGGACCATGAAGCTGAACAGCAGGCAGACACGGATCAGCCTCCAGAACTGGGGGGGACGGGAAATCAGGGGCATAGGGGGGAAGCTCCGGAGTTTTGAGGACCGCTCAGCTCAGGCCGTGTTCCTGGATGTACAGGAACAGGCTGGCCGAGGTGTCCAGGCCAAGCTTGCGCATGGCGCTGCTCTTTTGCGTGCTGATGGTCTGTTTGCTGCGGCACAGGTGCTGGGCGATGGCGCCGATGCTCATGCCGGTGCCATACAGGCGCAGCACCTCGATCTCTCTGGCCGACAACTGTTCGGGCTGCAGCAGCGGTTTGCCATGCAGGGCGGTGCTGGTGTCCAGCAGATGCTGGATCGACGGCGACACGAAGGGTGCACGGGGGTTGGCGGCAATGGCCTTGGGCAGGTCGTTGAGCAGGCCGCGCTTGCTCACCAGGCCCTGGATTCCGAGCTTGAGCAGGCTGCTGATCAGCGCCGGATTGTCGAGCATGGTGATCACCACGATGGCCAGCTCCGGGTAGCGTGAACGCAGGCGTCTGATCAGACGAATCCCATCCACCTGATCGCCACCGGGCATCATCAGGTCGGTCAGCAGCAGGTCGCAGGGCTGGCGCTGCAGGTTCTCCAACAGGGTTTCCACGCTGTGGGCCTGGGCAACGATTTCCAGTTCGGCGCGGTTTTCCAGCAGGGTGTGTATCCCAATCAGGGTCAAGGGATGGTCATCGGCTATCTGCACGCGGATCGGCATGGGTTCTTGTACTCGGCTTTTCGACAGGCATGAGCCCACGACAATGCGCAGCTTCCGCAAAGGAGCAGGCATTTTGCTAGTGGGGTCGTCAGAGGATTCGCAGGGTATCACTGAAATTGACGCCAAAAAGACGTCTGGGAGATTTTAAGAATCGTCTTATGCCTAAGGGGAAACTTTCTGAAAAGTGCTCGAGAAGTCAGCTGGTTTTTCGTAAGAAACGCCTCTGGAACGGCCTTTTCACCCCACAGTTGCAGGCCGTTTTCAGGGGCTTTTTCCGCGGTGAAAAAGCCCATTTCACGGGGTCAGTTCATGGGCGGCAACCGCCGCTTGATCGGCGATTTCTTGATGATCGCGGTGTTGGTTTCGGCGTCATGGTTGAGGCGATCCAGCAAGCGGTCCAGCTGTTCCATGGAGCGCACCTGCAACCGAGCGATAAAGCAGTCTTCACCGGTGACCTTGTCGCATTCGGTGAACTCGGCAATCGCCAGGATCTGCCGCTCCACCTCCTGCAAGCGGCCCGGCAACGGACGAATCCGGACAATGGCCTGCAATTGGTAGCCCAGGGACTTGGGGTCGATTTCCAGGGTATAGGCGGTGATCACCCCGCGTTCTTCGAGTTTTTTCAGGCGTTCGGCCACGCTGGGGGCGGACAGCCCGCTGATCTGCGCCAGGGCCTTGAGGGAGCGGCGGGAGTCCTGCATCAGGGCACTGATCAGGGCCTGGTCGATGGCATCGAGCATGGCAACCTCGTTAGGTGATTGGGCGTTTATGCCTTGATAAAAAAGGCCTGAGTGCATACTAGCCCAGGTTTTGAACTGGCGATGGCCGTGTGCCGCTGGGCATAATCTGGCCCTTGTCAGAGGAGATTGATGATGGATGCACTGACCCGTCGCGGATCACTGGAAATGACCGCCGCGATGCTGATTTCCGGAACCATTGGCTGGTTCGTTCTGGTGTCCGGACAACCGGTGCTGGACGTGGTGTTCTGGCGTTGCCTGTTCGGTGCCGGCGCGTTGCTGCTGATTTGCGGCGCTTTCGGTTTTTTGCGAAGGAATATTCTGACTCGGCGCAGCCTGTTTCTGGCGGTGCTCAGCGGCGTGGCGATTGTCGGCAACTGGGTGTTGCTGTTCGGTTCCTATTCCCGGGCCTCGATCGCCATCGGCACCGCGGTGTACAACGTCCAGCCGTTCATTCTGGTGGCCCTGGGGGCGTTGTTCCTGGGAGAGAAGATCACCCCGCAGAAGCTGTTCTGGCTGTGCCTGTCCTTTGCCGGGATGCTGGCCATCGTCAGCGCCCATGGCACCGAGGGCGACGCCGGCAGCGACTATCTGCTGGGCATCGCCCTGGCCCTGGGCGCGGCATTGCTCTATGCCTTCGCCGCGTTGCTGATCAAGCGCCTGAGCGGCACGCCGCCGCACCTGATCGCGCTGATCCAGGTCTGCACCGGGGTCCTGCTGCTGGCGCCCTGGGCCAACCTCGCCGAGCCACCCCAGCAGGCCACGGCCTGGGCCAGCCTGCTGACCCTGGGCATCGTGCATACCGGGGTGATGTATGTGCTGTTGTACGGGGCGATCCAGAAGCTGCCGACCGCGCTGACCGGCGCCTTGTCCTTCATCTATCCGATCGCGGCGATCTTCGTCGACTGGCTGGCCTTCGGGCATCGCCTGGGGCTGTTGCAGTGGCTGGGGGTCGCCGCGATTCTGCTGGCCGCCGCCGGGATGCAGCAGGGTTGGACGTTCAAGCGCCGGCGCAGCGTTCTGCAATGAGCGCGGGCTGAGGCCGGACGGGGACCGGCAATAGGTTCCACGCTGGCGGGCCCGGGCGCCAGCGTCGCGTCTGTGCCGGTCGGCGCCTGAGCTTGACAGGCCGGGGCGCAGCGCTAGCTTTTATCCAGTGTCGGCACTGTTGCCACGCACTACCCCCTGTGATCCAGGCCCCTGGCAACCCGCCCGGGTACGCCTCGACCATCCGCAACCACCGACTCGCGTCGTGCCGGGTCGGCCCTGGAGCGATCATGAGCACTCGACGCAAGGTTCCCGGAATCCGCAACTACGATGGTCCCGCCGGTGGCTGGGGCGCGCTCAAGGCTACCGCCACGGCGGTGCGCGAACAGATGGACGCGCTCAAGGCGCCCCTGACCCTGATGCGCACCAACCAGCCCGATGGCTTTGACTGCCCGGGCTGCGCCTGGCCCGACAAGGAGCACAAGTCGACCTTCCAGTTCTGTGAAAACGGCGCCAAGGCGGTGACCTGGGAAGCCACCAACAAGCGGGTGACCCCGGCTTTCTTCGCCGAGCATCCGCTGACCTCGCTGCTGCAGCGTTCCGACTATCAGCTCGAAGACCTGGGCCGCCTCACCGAGCCCCTGGTCTATGACCGCGCCAGCGATACCTTCAAGCCGCTGGCGTGGCAGGCGGCGTTCGAGCGTATTGGCCAGATCCTGCGGGGCCTGCAGCCCGAGCAGGTGGAGTTCTACACCTCCGGCCGCGCCTCCAACGAAGCGGCCTACCTGTACCAGCTGTTCGCTCGGGAATACGGCAGCAACAACTTCCCCGACTGCTCGAACATGTGCCACGAACCCACCAGCGTCGGTTTGCCGCGCTCGATCGGCATCGGCAAGGGCACGGTGTCCCTGGAGGATTTCGACCTCTGCGAGCTGATCATTTCCATCGGCCACAACCCGGGCACCAACCACCCGCGGATGATGGGCACCCTGCATGAAGCCTCGCGGCGCAAGGTGCCGATCATGGTCTTCAACCCGCTGCGCGAGCGCGCCCTGGAGCGCTTTGCCGACCCACAGAACATGGTGGAGATGGCCACCTACGGCTCGACCCGCATCGCTTCGTCCTACTTCCAGGTCAAGGCCGGCGGCGACGCGGCGGCGATCAAGGGCATCATGAAGGCCCTGCTGGCCCTGGAGGACAGCCTCGGGCAGGTGCTGGACCATGAGTTCATCGCCGAGCACACCCAGGGCTTCGAGGCCCTGGCGGCGGACCTGCACGCCACCGCCTGGGCGGACATCGAGCAGGCCAGCGGCCTGCACCAGGCGGACCTGGAGATGGTCGCCGCAGCCTACGCCAAGTCCAATGCCACCATCGTCACCTACGGCATGGGCATCACCCAGCACAACGAAGGCACGGCCAATGTGCGGCTGATTTGCGACCTGCTGATGCTGCGCGGCAACTTGGGCAAGCCGGGGGCCGGCATCTGTCCGTTGCGCGGCCATTCCAACGTCCAGGGCAACCGCACCGTGGGCATCACCGAGAAGCCGACGCAGGCCTTTCTCGACAAGCTCCAGCAGACCTTCGGCTTCACGCCGCCTTCGGCCCATGGCCACGATGCGGTGCAGGCCATGCAGGCGATGATCGACGGCAGGGCCAAGGCGCTGCTGTGCCTGGGGGGCAACTTCGCCGTGGCCCTGCCGGACCCGGGCCAGTGCTTCCCGGCCATGAGCCGGCTCGACCTGAGCGTGCACGTGGCCACCAAGCTCAACCGCAGCCATTTGCTGGTGGCCAAGGAGACCTTCATCCTGCCCTGCCTGGGCCGCACCGAGCTGGACCTGCAGGACGGCCTGCGCCAGGCCATCACCGTGGAGGATTCGATGTCCATGGTCCACGCCTCGGCGGGCAAGCTGACCCCGGCGTCGCCGCTTCTGCTCTCGGAACCGGCGATTGTCGCCGGCATGGCCAAGGCCACGCTGCCCGACAGCCGCGTGCCCTGGCTGGAACTGGTGGCCGACTACGACAAGATCCGCGACCTGATCGAACAGACGGTGCCCGGCTTCGACGACTACAACGCCCGGATCCGCGTGCCCGGTGGCTTCCGCATGCCCCTGGCGGCGGCCCAGCGGCAATGGCTGACCCCCTCGGGCAAGGCCGAGTTCTTCGTCTTCCCCGGGCTGCACGAGGACAAGGAAGTGGACGGCGCCGATGTCCTGCGGCTGATCACCCTGCGCAGCCACGACCAGTACAACACCACCATCTACGCCCTGGACGACCGCTATCGCGGGGTCTTCGGCCGTCGCGACGTGCTGTTCATCAGCCCCGGCGATCTGGCCGCCCGTGGCCTGGCCCACGGTGACCTGGTGGACATCGAGACGGTCATCGGCGGGCGGCGGCTGCGCTACGAAAACATCACCGCCATCGAGTACAAGATCGCCCCGGGCACTGTGGGCGCCTATTACCCCGAGGCCAACCGCCTGGTGCCCCTGGACTACCTGGATGTGGACAGCGGCACGCCGTCCTACAAATCGGTGCCGGTGCGGGTCTTGCGCTCGACCTTGGGCAGCGCCGCCTCCTGAGCCGGCAATGGGCGAGGGAGCTCGCTCCCGCTCGGACGCGCAGCGGCCGTAAAACCTGAATCTGCGGTCTGCCTGATAGGAAGGGGACTCAGGCATTGGGAAGGCTGCGCCTTCCAGCGGGAGCAAGCTCCCTCGCCACAGTAAGCGCTCTTGTCACAAGGTTTGTTCAACCTCACAGCTGGTGGCTGACAGCTTGCCGCTTACAGCTGCTTGTTTGTTCAGCCTCACAACTGGCGGCAACCCAGCGGCCGCAAGAACTGCTGCAAACAGCTTGTGGCTGGAAGCTTGCCGCTTGCAGCTGCTTGTTTGTTCAGCCTCGCAGCTGGCGGCAACCCGGAGGCCGCAAGAACTGATGCAAACAGCTTGCGGCTGGCAGCTCACCGCTTGCAGCTGCTTCCCTCACCACCGCCACAATCTGCTAATTTCCTGTCGGTGACTTTTCCGACCGCAGCCCGTGGACCCCACAATGACCCAGTCTTCCTCCCTGGCCGAGCGCAAGCCCGAGCCGCAAGCCATCTGCAACCCCATCACCCGCAGTGCAATTTTCATCGTCGCCACCCTGGCCCCCGGCGCTGCTGCCGCGCACACCCTGCGCGAGTGGTGCGCCGACGTCGCCGCGCTGACCCGCTCGGTGGGCAAGCGCGTGCCGGGGGGCAATCTGTCCTGTGTCTGCGGCTTTGGCTCCGCCGCCTGGGACCGGCTGTTCGCTGGCCCGCGTCCGGCGTCGCTGCACCCCTTCATTGAGGTGGGCGTGGAGGGCCGGCGCGCGCCGTCGACCCCCGGCGACCTGTTGCTGCACATCCGCGCCGAGCAGATGGACCTGTGCTTCGAGCTGGCCACGCAACTGCTCAAGCCCCTGGGCGACGCAGTCACGGTGGTGGACGAGGTCCAGGGCTTCCGCTATTTCGACATGCGCAGCATGGTCGGCTTCGTCGACGGCACCGAGAACCCGGAAGGCCGCGAGGCGGTGGATTTCACCCTGATTGGCGACGAAGACCCGTCGTTCTGCAACGGCAGCTACGTGCTGGTGCAGAAATACCTGCACAACATGACGGCCTGGAACGCGCTGACGGTGGAAGCCCAGGAACGCATCATCGGCCGCACCAAGCTGTCGGACATCGAACTCGACGAATCGGTGAAACCCAGCTGCTCCCACAGTTCCCTGACCACCCTGGAAGAGAACGGCGAGGAGGTGAAGATCCTGCGTGACAACATGCCCTTCGGCCGTCCGGGCGCCGGGGAATTCGGCACCTACTTCATCGGCTACGCGCGTTCGCCACGGCCGGTGGAGCAGATGCTGGAAAACATGTTCGTCGGGCGCCCGGCGGGCAACTACGACCGCCTGCTGGACTTCAGCACGGCCGTCACCGGCGGGCTGTTCTTCGTGCCTTCCGCCGATCTGCTGGAACAGCTGGCCGAGCGCGCGCCGACCGGCCAATAACCGCAAAACCCCGGCCCGCTGCTGCGGGCCGGGGTTTCAGGGGGGACCGGCAATTATCAGTGGCTGTGCATGCCGGCGGCCTGCATCAGCAGGCGCAGCAGGCCGGCCACCAGCCCCAGGCCGATGACGCTGGCCAGCCAGATGCCGAGCATCCACAGCAGGCGCTGCCAGCCGGGTGCCGGTTGCGCGGGGGGTGTGGTGAGTTTATCCATGGGCCAGCTCCAGCATCAGCGCGCCGCTGCAGGCGAGCATCAGCAGGGCGCCGATGAACAGCAGGCTCAGTTGCGCCACCGTCCTGTGCCAAGGCAGGGGCTTTGCCCGATCAATGGTAGCCATCGCCAATCCTCACTTTGCCGCGGAACACGTAGTAGCTCCAGCAGGTGTACATCAGGATGATCGGCAGGATGAACAGGGTGCCGATCAGGATGAACAGCTGGCTGGTCAGGGGCGATGCCGCGTCCCACAGGCTGATGGACGGCGGCACGATGTTCGGCCAGATGCTGAACGCCAGGCCGATGTAGCCGAGGAACACCAGCACCAGGGTGAACACGAACGGCCAGTGGGAATGATGCTGGCGCAAGGTTCCCAGCAGCCCGCACAACGCCAGTAGGCCCAGCACCGCCAACGCACCGAAGATCACGATATGGGCATGGCTGAACCAGCGGGTGGCGATGTCCGGGTGCAGCACCGGGGTCCAGACGCAGAGCACCGCCACCACCGCCATCAGCGCGAACGCCAGGGGCCGGGTGTAGTGGCGCATGCGCGCTTCGAGCATGCCCTCGGTCTTGACCAGCAACCAGGTGCTGCCCAGCAGCGCGTAGGCCACGATCAGCCCCAGGCCGCAAAACAGCGGGAAGGGCGCCAGCCAGTCCAGGGCGCCGCCGGCGAACTGCCGGTTGAGCACCGGGATGCCGGAAATGTAAGTGCCGATCACGATGCCCTGGCACAGGGTCGCCAGCAGCGAGCCGCCGATAAAGGCCCAGTCCCAGACGTGCCGCCGCTCGGGGCTGGCCTTGAATCGGAACTCGAAGGCCACGCCACGGAAGATCAGCCCCGCCAGCATGAAGATCAGCGGCAGGTACAGGGCTTCGAGGATCACCGAATAGGCCAGGGGAAAGGCCCCGTACAGCGCCGCGCCACCGAGGATCAGCCAGGTTTCGTTACCGTCCCAGACCGGGGCCACGGTGTTCATCATCACGTCCCGTTCCCGGGCGTCGGGGATCAGCGGAAAGAGAATCCCCAGCCCCAGGTCGAAGCCGTCCATGATCACGTACATCATCACCCCGAAGGCAATGATCACGCCCCAGATCAACGACAGGTCTATGCCTTGAATCGTCATGTCGATATCCCTTGTTTCAGTGGTGGTGGTCGCTGGACGCAAAGGTCTCGGCGATCGCGGACAGCGGACGGCGCGGGGTCGGCTCCTGGCCGGCAGGGCCGCTCGGCGGATGCTCGTGATGGGGCTGCGGGCCCTTGCGCACCAGCTTCATCATGTAGCCGATGCCCACCGCGAACACCGAGAAGTAGATCGCCACGAACAGCGCCAGGGAGATGCTCAACTGCGCCACGCTGTGGTTGGACGCGGCGTCGCTGGTGCGCAGCAGGCCGTACACCACCCAGGGCTGGCGCCCGACTTCGGTGGTGATCCAGCCCGCCAGCAGGGCGATCAGGCCACTGGGGCCCATCCACAGCACCAGGCGCAGGAACAGGCGGTTGCGGTACAGCGCGCCGTTGCGCCGCAGCAGCAGGCCCAGCGCCCCGGTAAGGATCATCAACATGCCCAGCCCGGCCATGATGCGGAAGCTGAAGAACACGATGGCCGAGTTGGGCCGGTCTTCCCTGGGGAAGCTCTTGAGCGCGGGGATCTGCTTGTCCAGGCTGTGGGTCAGGATCAGGCTGCCCAGGTAGGGCACCTCCACGGCGTAGTCGGTTTTCTCCGTGTCCATGTTGGGAATGCCGAACAGCACCAGGGGCGACGGCTCGTTGCCGTGGTTTTCCCAGTGGCCTTCGATGGCGGCGATCTTCGCCGGTTGATGTTCCAGGGTATTGAGGCCATGGGCGTCACCGACCACCGCCTGGATCGGCGCCACGATCAGCGCCATCCACAGCGCCATCGACAGCATCTTGCGCACCGGCGGCGTGTTATTGCCCCGCAGCAGGTGCCAGGCGGCGCTGGAGCCGACGAAGAACGCCGTGGCAACAAAGGCGGCGATCGCCATGTGCATCAGGCGGAAGGGGAACGACGGGTTGAACACGATCGCCAGCCAGTCCATGGGCATGATCCGCCCGTCGACGATGGAGAAGCCCTGGGGCGTCTGCATCCAGCTGTTGGAGGCGAGGATCCAGAAGGTCGAGATCAGGGTGCCGATGGCCACCATCACCGTGGCGAAGAAGTGCAGCCCGCGGCCGACCCGGTTCCAGCCGAACAGCATGACCCCGAGAAAGCCCGCCTCCAGGAAGAACGCGGTCAGCACCTCGTAGGTCAGCAAGGGCCCGGTGATGCTTCCGGCAAAGTCCGAGAAGCGGCTCCAGTTGGTGCCGAATTCATAGGCCATGACCAGGCCGGAGACCACGCCCATGCCGAAGTTGACGGCGAAGATCTTCGACCAGAAGTGATACAGGTCCTTGTAGGTGTTGTTGTGGGTCTTGAGCCACAACCCTTCGAGCACTGCCAGGAAACTGGCCAGGCCGATGGTGATGGCGGGAAAGATGATGTGGAACGAGACCGTGAACGCAAACTGGATGCGTGCCAGGTCGAGCGCCTGTAGATGAAACATGACGAAACCCTCGTGATGGCTGGGGGCCCGGGCAGGCGCCGGCCGCCGCCGTGAACCAGGGTTCGCGGCGTACGGCAGAAGGCTGCGCGGGGCAGGCTGGAGCGGCGCCTTGGCCGCCCCGGCCGGGTCAAGCGCTGACGGACTGGATCAGGTTGCTGGCCGCCGCCGGCTCCAGGCGGATGGCGATGAACTTGGACGTCGGCGTATAGGTGCGGTCGCCATAGCTCTCCAGGGGCACCAGGGGGTTGGTCTCCGGGTAGTAGGCGGCAGACTGGCCGGCGGGAATGTCGTAGGCGATCAGGGTGAAACCGCTGACCCGACGCTCGCGACCGTCATCCCACAGCGAGACGATGTCGACCTTCTGCCCCGGTTCGAAGCCCAGCTGGCGAATGTCCTGCTCGTTGGCGAACAGCACCTCGCGCATGCCGTAGACCCCGCGATAGCGGTCGTCCAGGCCATACAGGGTGGTGTTGTACTGGTCGTGGGAACGCATGGTCTGCAGGATCAGGTCCGGCTTGACCTTGAGCTTGCGCACCCCGGCGCTGACCAGGTGCTCCGGCAGCACGCTGGGAATGAAGCGCGCCTTGCCGGTGGCGGTGTTCCAGCGCCGCTGGCTGGCGTCGTTGCCCAGGTGGAAGCCGCCGGGGTTCAGCAGTTTGAGATTGAAGTCCTCGAACCCGGGGATGGTGTCGGCGATCAGGTCGCGGATGCGCCCGTAGTCTTCGATCACCCACAGCCAGTCGATGGGGTGACGGCCCAGGGTGGCGTTGGCAATGCCGGCGATGATCGCCGGTTCCGAGCGCAGGTGCGGCGACTTGGGTTTCAGCTGGCCGTGGGAGATGTGCACCATGCTGAAGGTGTCTTCCACGGTGATGCCTTGCGGGCCGTTGGCCTGGATATCGATATCGGTACGACCCAGGCACGGCAGGATCAGCGCCTCGCGCCCGGTCACCAGGTGGCTGCGGTTGAGCTTGGTGGCGATGTGCACGGTGAGCTCGCAGTTGCGCAGGGCGGCGTGGGTCCGCGGGGTGTCCGGGGTGGCCTGGGCGAAGTTGCCGCCCAGGCCGATGAACACCTTGGCTCGGCCCTGTTCCATGGCCGAAATCGCCATCACCGTGTTGTGCCCGTGCTCCCGTGGTGGCTTGAAGCCAAAGCGCGCCTCCAGGGCATCGAGCAGCTCGCTGGGCGCCAGTTCGTTGATGCCCATGGTGCGGTCGCCCTGCACGTTGCTGTGGCCGCGCACCGGCGACAGGCCGGCGCCGGGGCGGCCGATGTTGCCCCGCAGCAACAGCACGTTGATCACTTCCTGGATGGTCGGCACCGAGTGGGTGTGCTGGGTCAAGCCCATGGCCCAGCACATGATGGTGCGCTTGGCCTTGCGGTACATGCGCGCCGCCAGTTCGATGTCGGCCATGCTCAGGCCGGACTGTTCGAGGATATGGTTCCAGGACGTGGCATCGACCTCGGCCAGGTAACTGTCCAGCCCCGAGGTGTGTTCGGCGATGAAGGCCCGATCGAACACTGGCTCGCCGTTGTTGGCCAGGGCTTCGCGCTCCCAGCGCAGGAGGAACTTGGCGATGCCGCGAAAGGCCGCCATGTCGCCGCCCAGGGCCGGACGGAAGTAGGCCGAGGAGGTGGGTTCGGAGCCGTTGGTGAGCATCTCCAGCGGGTGTTGCGGATGCTGGAAGCGTTCCAGCCCGCGTTCTTTGAGCGGGTTGAAGCAGATCACCTGGGCCCCGCGCTTCACCGCTTCGCGCAGGGGTTCGAGCATCCGTGGGTGGTTGGTGCCGGGGTTCTGGCCGATGACGAAGATCGCGTCGGCTTCTTCCAGGTCATGGAACACCACGGTGCCCTTGCCCACGCCGACGCTTTCGAACATGCCCACGGCGCTGGCCTCGTGGCACATGTTTGAGCAGTCGGGAAAGTTGTTGGTGCCATAGGCGCGCACGAACAGCTGGTACAGGTAGGCCGCTTCGTTGCTGGCCCGGCCCGAGGTGTAGAACTCCGCCTGGTTCGGCGAGTCCAGGCCCTTGAGGTGGCTGGCGATCAGCTCGAAGGCTTGGTCCCAGGTGGTTTCCACGTAGCGGTCCTGGGTGGCGTCGTAGCGCATCGGGTGGGTCAGGCGGCCCTGGTATTCAAGCCAGTAGTCGCTCTGCGCGGCCAGGGCCGAGACCGTGTATTTGTTGAAGAAGGCCGGGTTCACCAGGCGCCCGGTGGCTTCCCAGTTGACCGCCTTGGCGCCGTTCTCGCAGAACTTGACCATGCCGTTTTCCGGCGACTCGCCCCAGGCGCAGCCCGGGCAGTCGAAGCCGCCGTTCTGGTTGGTCTTGAGCATGGCGCGGATGTTCTTGAAGGCGTTCTCGCTGCCCAGCCAGTTCCTGGTCACCGCGATCAGTGCCCCCCAACCGGCGGCCGCCCCCTTGTAGGGTTTATATCGATCAACTTCGCTCATGATATTTCTCCAATACAGCGCACGCAGGCAACCGCCCGACAAATAATCGATGTCAGTGATTGTTTAACTGCACAGGCTAAATGCGGTTTTGTGGTGAAGCCGTTTAAGTTCGGACTGCTTGGGGCAACGGAATCACTTATAGGGCCCGTTTCATGGGCCGCGAATAAAGCCTATTCGGCGCCTGTATCGGCTGTCTAATCGCAATTAATGACCGGTTGATCGAAAGCCTCTATCAAGTCTTTAATTCATTAAAAATCAACGATTTATATTGTTGTTTGAATGCCGGTAAAGGGTGCTTTTGCCGCTGATAGATTGCATTGATCAATCGGTTGTTAATAGCGATTGGACGCCACTTTTAATCACTCTTAGTCTTGCCGCCAACAACTTGTCCAATGGCCGTTAATGGACAAAAACTGCAACTAAGACCCCAGGGTCGTAACCGTCGACAGAGGCTGTGATGTCAGATCAAGTATTGGTGGATGGCTTTGCCCGACGGATCGACTACTTGCGCATGTCGGTGACCGACCGCTGCGACTTCCGCTGTGTGTATTGCATGGCCGAGGACATGCAGTTCCTGCCGCGCCAACGCATCCTGACCCTGGAGGAGCTGTACCAGCTGGCCGCGGGTTTTGTCGCCCTGGGTACACGCAAGATCCGCCTCACCGGTGGCGAGCCATTGATCCGTCCCGGGGTGGTGCAATTGTGTCAGCGCATCGGGCAATTGCCCGGGTTGCGGGAGCTGTGCCTGACCACCAACGGCTCGCAGCTGGGCAAGCTCGCCGCGCCGCTGTTCGAGGCCGGGGTCAAGCGCCTCAACATCAGCCTCGACAGCCTCGACCCGGGGCTGTTTCGCCAGCTGACCCGCACCGGCGAACTGAGCCAGGTGATCGCCGGCATCGACGCGGCGATCGCTGCGGGCTTTGCGCGCACCAAGCTCAATTGCGTGGTGATGAAAGGCCGCAACGACCGTGAGATCAACGAGCTGGTGGCCTTTGCCATCGACCGCGGCCTGGACATCTCGTTTATCGAGGAGATGCCCCTGGGCAGCATCAGCGAGCACAGTCGTCGCGACGCGTTCTTTTCCAGTGCCCAGGTCCGCGAGCGGATCGCCGAGCGCTACACCCTGATGGAGTCCGCCGAGTCGACCCAGGGCCCGTCGCGCTACTGGCGCCTGGCCGAGGCGCCGCAGATCCGCCTGGGCTTCATCTCGCCCCACAGCCACAACTTCTGCGGCACCTGCAACCGTGTCCGGCTGACGGTGGAAGGGCGCTTGCTGTTGTGCCTGGGCAACGAGCACTCGGTGGACCTCAAGGCCGTGCTGCGGGCCCATCCCGGTGACTCCGAGCGTTTGCAGCGGGCCATGGTCGAGGCGATGAAACTCAAACCCTACCGCCACCACTTCGAACTCAACGACGAGCTGCAAGTGGTGCGCTTCATGAACATGACCGGCGGTTGAAGCCCCGGTCTTTACCGCTTTCCTTCGTGCACAGGTTTCGCCGCGATGATCGTCCGATCCAAACCCAACCTGATCAGCGTGCTGATCTCCCTCAAGGGCTCGATTGCCAAGCGCATCGCCTTGCGCAGCCTGCTGGTGACCCTGCTGGCCTCGGCCATCGTGCTGATCGAGACCCTGCACCCGGCGTACTTTTCCAAGGTCAACGCCACGCCTTTCACCTTGCTCGGCCTGTCGCTGTCGATCTTCATGAGCTTTCGCAACAACGCTTGCTACGACCGTTGGTACGAGGCGCGCAAGGCCCTGGGCACGCTGGTCACCGAGGTGCGCTCGCTGATCCGCGAAACCCAGGTGCTGGAGGAGGCCGGGGCGCGCCGCGCGATCCTCGGCGACCTGTGCGGCTTTGCCCAGGCCCTCAAGGCCCGGCTGCGCCAGGAAGATGAACTGGGCGCTGCCGAAACCTGGCTCAGCCAGCTGCCGCCGGCCACCACCAGCAACCTGCCGGACAGCCTCCTGCGCCAGGTGGCGCGCCAGTGTTCGGAGCAGGCCCTGGCGGGCCGGATCAGCGAGTGGCGCTACCAGCTGCTGGCCAACCACCTGGCGGCGCTGACCGGCGCGCAAACCACCTGCGAGCGGATCAAGAGCACGCCGCTGCCGTTTCCCTACACCTTGCTGTTGCACCGCACCAGCTACATGTTCTGCATCCTCCTGCCCTTTGCCATGGCCGAGCCCCTGGGCTGGCTGACGCCGATTTTCACCGCCATCGTCAGCTACACCTTCTTCGGCCTGGACGCCATTGGCGACGAGCTGGAAGACCCCTTTGGCCACGACGAGAACGACCTGCCGCTGAACGCCATCGTGCGCAACATCGAGCGCGAGATCCTCGAGGCCCAGGGGGCCACCGAACTGCCGCCGGTGCTGTTGCCGGTGGACTATGTCCTGAGCTGAACCACTGTCCTTATCCGAGGTTGCACATGAACCCACTCACTCACCTGGATGCCCAGGGCCGAGCCAGCATGGTGGATGTCACCGCCAAACCGGCCACCGAACGCGAGGCCCAGGCCCGGGCCTGGGTGCGCATGCTCCCGGCCACCCTGCAGTTGATCCAGGACCAGGGGCACCCCAAGGGCGACGTGTTCGCCGTGGCGCGCATCGCCGCAATCATGGCGGCGAAGAAGACCCACGAACTGATCCCCCTGTGCCACCCGTTGCTGCTCAGCGGTATCCACGTCGAGCTGCAGGCGCTGCCGCCGGACCGAGTGCAGATCACCACCTGCTGCCGGCTCAATGGCGCCACCGGGGTCGAACTGGAAGCCATGACCGCCGCCAGCGTCGCGGCGCTGACGATCTACGACATGTGCAAGGCGGTGGACCGCGGCATGGTCATCGAGGGCCTGCACCTGCTGAGCAAGCAGGGCGGCAAATCAGGGGTTTTCATCGCAGGAGCAGCACAATGATTCTGGTCAACTACTTTGCCCGCTATCGCGAACAACTGGGCAGCGGCGGCGAGAAGCTGCCCCTGGACGCCGGCTTGCGCACTGTCGATGACCTGCGCCGGCGACTGATGGCCCGGGGTGAAACCTGGGCCGCGGTGCTGGGGGAGAACAGCCTGATGTGCGCGCTGAACCAGGATTTGTGCAAGCTCGACGCGGTGATCGAGGACTTCGATGAAATCGCCTTCTTTCCCCAAGTGACCGGGGGCTGAGGCATGGGCATTCAGGTGCAGACCCAGGCCTTCAACCTGGATCAACTCACTGCCGGCCTGCAGGCCGGCGACTCCAGTGTCGGCGGCGTGGTGACCTTCGTTGGCTATGTGCGCGATCTCAACCTCGGTGACTCGGTGCAGAGCCTGTTCCTGGAGCACTACCCGGGCATGACCGAGCGCTCGCTGCAGGGCATCGTGCAACAGGCCCAGGCGCGCTGGCCGCTGAACCGGGTGCGCCTGGTGCATCGGGTAGGGTTGCTGCAGGTGGGCGAGCCCATCGTCTTCGTCGGCGTGGCCAGCGCCCACCGCCAAGCGGCGTTCGAGGCCTGCGCCTTCATCATGGATTACCTCAAGACCCGCGCACCGTTCTGGAAGCGCGAAGTCACCCCCTGCGGCGAACGCTGGATCGACGGGCGCGAGAGCGACCGGCAGGCGGCCGAACGTTGGTAATCGTTTGCATCGTTTCTTGTGGCGAGGGACTCACACCGAGTGCGATGTCGAAAGGCTTTTTTATGGTGAGGGCGCTCACTCCCGTTGGAAGGCGCAGCCTTCCCAAGCCCTGAGTCCGCGGCCTGTCAGCTGGATCGCGGATTCAGGTTCTGCGGCCGCTGCGCGCCCGATCGGGAGCAAGCTCCCTCGCCACGCTGGGGGAGCTTACACCGAGTGCAATGTTGTGGTGAGGGAGCTCGCTCCCGTTGGAAGGCGCAGCCTTCCCAAGGCCTGAATCCGCGGTCTATCAGCTAGATCACAGATTCAGGTTTTGAGCCACAGAGGGGAGATTCAGATCGGGCTGTAGATCCGCGGGGCATTGCGGTGGGGCACGTGGATCAGGTTCAGGTGGTGCTTGTTGGCCCATTGCACGGTCAGTGCGGTGGGCGCAGAGAGGCTGACCAGGGTGCCGAGGCGGGCGCGCACCGCCTTGTGGATCAGCTCCAGGCTGCAGCGGCTGGTGACCACGGTGAAGCCCTGGCGGCCATCGATCCCGGCGTTCAGCAGGGCGCCGATCAGCTTGTCCAGGGCGTTGTGGCGGCCGATGTCTTCCTGGCACAGACGCACCTCGCCCTGTTCGTCGAAGTACAACGCCGCATGCAAGGCGCCGCTGCTGCGGGCCATGTGCTGGGCCTGTTCGATGCGCTCGCGCAGGCCCTGCAGGTGTTCGGCGGGGGGCAGGGGCGAAGGTTCGAGTATCTGCAGTTGCGGCAGCGCCTGTTCCAGGGCCTCCACGCCGCATAACCCGCAGCCGCTGGTCCCGGCCATCTGCCGGCGATGGTCCTTGAGGGCCCAGAAGGCCCGACTGGAAATCTGCACATCGGCCTGGCAGGCCTGGGGAAAGTGGCTGAGGCGGATGTCGTAGATTTCGCTGAGGTCGCTGACGATGTCGTTGGTGATGCTGAAGCCGCGAATGAAGTCTTCCAGGTTGCCGGGGGACACCATCATCACCGCCTGGCTCAGGCCGTTGTAGGTGATCGCCAGGGCGATCTCGGCGGCCAGCGGCGCCTCGGCCAGCACCCCGTCGGGGCTGTACTCGCGATAGGCCACGCGTTGCGGCGCCGGCGCCGGCGCATTGGCTTCGGGTTGTTGCTGCGTTTGTTCGATCCGGCAAACCATGACCACACCTCGATACAGTCGATTCGCCCCGGGCCATGGGCGGCCCGGGGGCATGCATTCAGTCTTTGGGCGCAAACAGCTTCCTGGCTTCGGCGAAGCACTTTTCGGCAATCGCCGAGCGCGGTTCGGTCTTGCGCATCACCAGGCCCAGGGGCGCCAGCACGCTGGCATCCGGCAGCTGGATAAAGGCCAGGTTGTCGATGGGCGAATCCAGGCCGCTGTCCAGGGGCATGATCGAGCAGCAGAAGCCCTCGTGGATCGCCTGGAACAGCTGGTAGGTGGAATCGCTTTCCAGGATCGGCGTCGGGTTCAGGCCGCGGCTGCGAAAGCTCAGGTCGATGGACTTGCGATAGTGCATGCCGGTGCTGAGCATGCCCAGGGGCAGCTCGGCGGCGTCTTCCCAGCTCATTTCGCTGCCTTCGAAATGAAAGTGCCGGGTGTCGTAGAGCAGGCCGACCCGGGTCTCGCCGATCTCGAAGAAGTCCAGGTAGTTGGGGTTGACGTGGTCCAGGTAGCAGACCCCGAGGTCCAGCTGGTTGTTGCCGATGTCCTCGATGATCCGGTCGGAGCTGGCGGACGACAGGCTGAACTTGAGCTCGGGAAAGCTCGCCGAGAGCTTCTGCACATAGCTGATGGGGTTGAAGCCGCTCAGCGGCACCAGGCCCAGGCGCAGGTTACCCACCAGTTGCCCGCGGCAGGCGGCGGCCTCGGCGAACAGCCCGTCATGGGCCGCCAGCAGGGTCTTGGCCCAGGCCAGGACCCGCTCGCCGGCCTCGGTGAAGCCTTCGAAGCGCTGGCCGCGGGTTACCAGGATCAGGTCCAGCTCGTCCTCCAGGTTGCGCAGGCGCATGGACAGGGTCGGCTGGGTAATGTGGCAGCGCGCGGCAGCCTGGCCGAAGTGCCGGGTCTGCTCCAGGGCGATCAGAAACTTGAGTTGCTTGATGTCCACAATGGCACCTGTGGTGAAGGGAATCGGAGTCAGTATTAACGCAGGTGTCCGGTTCCTGGAAAGACGTTCAGTCTTCCCGGGCCGAACCCTCGGGGCACACCGTCGGCGTTCAGGCCACGGGCCCGGGGTCTGTTTCAGACAGTAGTTCAGGGGTGTTGAAGTTGCTCAGCCGCGGATCGTCGGCGGCGCAGGGCAAAGGTTTCAGGCCATGGGCGGCGAGGGCCCGCAGCAGGCTGCGCTCGCCGCGCTCCCAGGCGGCGCGCAAGCGGGCTGCCAGGGCCGTGGGTATCAGGCTGAACATGGGTTGCCACTGTCCGTCCTGCTGCACCATCAACGGGCTGAGGGTGTCCGCCGGGCGGGCATCCAGCAGCGCCTGGATCAGCGCGCCGTCGATCCGCGGCGCGTCGCAGGCCAGCACCAGCAGCCAGGGGTGCCGGGCCACTGCCAGACCCGCCAGCACGCCGGCCATGGGGCCGGGAAAGTCTGCCTGCTCATCCGCCACCAGGCGATCGGCATAGGGCCGGTACTGCTCGGCGTTGCGGTTGCAGGAAATGATCAGGTCGTCGCTGAAGGGCCGCACCGTGGCCTGCACATGGGCAATCAAGGGCCGGCCCTGCCAGGTCACCAGGCCCTTGTCGCGACCGCCCATGCGCGAGCCGCGCCCTCCCGCCAGCAGCAGGATCGAGCAGGGCGGGGAGAGGGGCGGGGCAGGGCGGGTCGGGGTCATGGTCGGGTGCATATCCGGTGGGTGGCGCAACCATCGCATTGTCTTTCGAACGCGTCCAATCGCAAATGTTGAATGGCCGATCGATCCGGCTTATCGGCCGGGCCGCCGGGGCCCGGTGACGATAGAGCGGATCGATAATCCGGTCAGCCAGAACGATTAGACAGCCGCGCTTTGGCGCCCTTAGCCTGAGCCCATGATTTTTATCTTGCCGGTCGGAGAATGACATGAGCGTGAAGTCGGATGCGTTGTTTGTACCCTTGAACATAGCCGTGCTGACAGTCAGCGATACCCGGGAGTACGCCACGGACACCTCCGGGCAACTGCTGGTCAGCCGCTTGCTGGAAGCCGGTCACACCCTGAGCGAGCGCAACCTGCTCAAGGACGACCTGTACAAGATCCGCGCCCAGGTGGCGGCCTGGATCGCCGACGAGCGCATCCAGGTGGTGCTGATCACCGGCGGCACCGGCTTCACCGGCCGCGACAGCACCCCGGAAGCCGTGAGCTGCCTGCTGGACAAGCACATCGACGGTTTCGGCGAGCTGTTCCGCGCCATCTCGATTCTCGATATCGGCACCTCCACGGTGCAGAGCCGTGCTTTGGCCGGGCTGGCCAACGGCACCCTGGTGTGCTGCCTGCCGGGCTCCACCGGGGCCTGCCGCACCGCCTGGGAAGGCATCCTCGCCGAGCAACTGGATGCCCGCCACCGGCCGTGCAATTTCGTGCCGCACCTCAAGCCGGTGCAGGCGTGCGAGTCGCGCGGATGAGCCAGGGTTCCCTGATGCCGCTGGAAGATGCATTGGCCAGCCTGCTGGCCATGGCCGATGCCCAGCGCCTGGCGGAGAGTGAAACCCTGGCCGTGGACAAAGCCCGGCAACGGGTGCTGGCCACTGACCTGGTGGCGACCCTGGACCTGCCGCCCTGGCCTAACAGCGCCATGGACGGCTACGCCCTCAACCTGCAGCACTGGGACGGCCAGCCACTGCCGGTGTCGCAGACGATCTTTGCCGGCCAGCCCGGCGATCCCTTGCAGCCGGGCAGCTGTGCGCGGATCTTCACCGGCGCGCCGCTGCCGGCCGGCGCCGATTGCGTGGAGATGCAGGAGAACGTCGAGCGGCAGGAGGATGGCCGGGTGCGCTTCACCCAGGCCCTGAAGCCGGGGCAGAACATTCGCCCCCAGGGCCAGGAAAACCGTGTCGGCCAGGTGCTGTTGCCGGCCGGCAAGCGCCTGGGGCCTTTCGAGCTGGCGCTGGCCGCGGCCCAGGGTTGCACCGAGCTGCAAGTGGTGCGCCGTCCGCGGGTGGCGTTGCTGTCCACCGGCGATGAGTTGCTGGAACCGGGCATGCCGATGCGCCCCGGTTGCATCTACAACAGCAACCGCACCTTGCTCCGCCACTGGCTCGACAGCCTGGGATGCGAGGTCATCGACGCCGGGATTCTGCCCGACCAGCCGCAGCAGACCCGGCTCAGGCTGGAACAGTTGCAGCATGGCGCGGACCTGATCCTGACCACTGGCGGGGTCTCGGCGGGGGATGCCGATTGCCTGGGCCAGGTGCTGAGGAACAACGGCCGACCGCTGTTCTGGAAGCTCGCGATCAAACCCGGAAAACCGCTGACGGTGGGCCACTTCGGCCAGGTGCCGGTGATCGGCCTGCCGGGCAACCCGGCCTCGGCCCTGGTGACCTTCGGCCTGCTGGCCCGGGCCTACCTGTTGCGGATTCAAGGGGTGCAGGAGGTGGCGCCGCTGAGTGTCGCAGTGCCGGTGGCCTTCGCCTGGTCCAAGGCCGGCAGCCGCCGGGAATACCTGCGGGCGCGCCTGGAGCACGGCCGCGCCGTGCTCTATCCGAACCAGAGTTCCGGGGTGCTGTTGGGGGCCAGCTGGGCCGATGGCCTGGTGGAGGTGCTTGAGGGCCACACCCTGCAGGTGGGCGACTCGGCGCGTTTCATTCCCTTCAGCGAGCTGTTCTAGGCTCTGTGTGAAAAGTTTTGAGACGAAGGTCAGGCAAGGCGAAAACGCTCGAGGAACGGCCGGGGTCGCGTTCGACTTTACGGGTTGTCAATGAGCATTCCGATCGGACTCGCGCACGAGACCGTTTTCAACGCAGCATCACCGAGTATCAAGGCTTTTCGTACAAAGCCTAGGGCCTAGATCTTCCAATGCCGGGCGCTCTTGCCCAGGCGCTGGCGCATCTCGCCCAGGGTCGCCGCCAGCTGCCGGGTGAGCAGTCGGTAGCCGTCCAGGGCCGAATACACCGGCGCTTCCAGGGCGTTCTCGGGGCTGCCTTCCACGGCTTTTTCCAGGCGCTGGGTAACCCCCGATTGCAGGGCCCGGGCCATGCCGATCAGCTGCACGCGAATCTGCCGGTGTTCGGCCTTGAGCAGCTGTTGCATCTGCGCCATGGCCTGCCGGTCGCCGGCATCGGGGCGGGTGTTGCCGAGGATCTCCAGGGTGCTGATGCACATCCGCAGATTGCGCTGGATGGCGTCCAGCTCGGTCATGGAAATCCGCACTTCCTTGGACACCGACGGCATCAGCGAACGCAGTTGCAGCATGGCGGCGTTGACCCGGCCCAGGAGCTTGAGGTGTTCGTCGTCGGTCACCGACTGGCCCTGGACGATCCGCCCGTACAGCTGGGCGCAGTCGCGCAGGGCGCTGGCCAGGTTGTAGCGCCAGGAGTACACCGCGTACAGCGGAATGGCGAAGGAAAACGCCAGGGCCAGGGCAATGCCGATGAGGATGTCCACCGCACGCCACAGGCCGTCGCTGACCTGGTTGTCGCCGTGGCCGGCGACGATGAACACGGTGATCGCCGCCAGCAGCGCGGTGTAGCCGCCCTTGCCGATGGCGTGATAGGAAAAGTAGCCGCACACCGCCGACATCCCCAGGTAGGTCAGCCAGGGCTGGCCGAAGTACGCCTGCTGCACCACCAGCACCAGGCCGACCCCGGCGCCCACCAGGGTGCCGATGGCTCGCTCGGCGGCTTTCTTGCCGATGTTGCCGTGGTGCTGCAGGCCGCCGATCACCACCAGCATGGTCACCGAGGCCCATTCGCCGTGGGGCAGGTTGAGGCCGGTGGTCAAGAGGATGGTGGCGATCAGGCCGAGGGCGACCCGCACCGCGTGGATCAGCCGGGCGTGACGGTAGCGCCGGTACGGGTCCAGCACGGGACGCAGCAGGCGGCGCAACAAGGGGGGCAGGGTGAGGCTTGGCAGGAACTTGAACGGGCCCAGGCTGGTTTCTCCCAGTGGCATGAGTGGCAGGATCGGTGGCCGGGGCTCGCCGCGTGGCGAGCCCCGGCCAGGCGCTTTTAGAAAATGTAGTCGGTGGTCAGGAAGCTGGAGTCGCGGTTGCGGATGATGTCACTGATCAGCTGTTTGTTGCGCTCCTGGAACTTGGTCGCCACCAGGGTGCGGATCGAGAAGGTGCGCAACGCATCATGCACCGACAGCGTGCCCTCGGCGGAGTTCTTGCGGCCGTTGAAGGGGAAGGTGTCCGGGCCGCGCTGGCACTGGGCGTTGATGTTGATCCGCCCGACCTGGTTGGCGAAGGTGTCCACCAGCCGGCCGATCACCGCCGGATCGCTGCCGAACAGGCTCAGTTGCTGGCCGAAGTCCGACTCCAGGACGTAGTCGATCACCGTGTCCAGGTCGCGGTAGGGCACGATGGGCACCACCGGGCCGAACTGTTCCTCGTGGTAGACGCGCATCTGCGGGGTCACCGGGTACAGCACCGCCGGGTAGAAGAACGACGCCCGCGACTCGCCGCCATGGGGGTTCACCACCTGGGCGCCGTGGGCCTGGGCATCGGCCACCAGGGTGTGCAGGTAGTCGACCTTGGTGTTTTCCGGCAGCGGCGTCAGGGCCACCCCCGGCTCCCAGGGCATGCCCGGCTTGAGGCCTTTGAGCTTGGCGTTGAACTGTTCGATGAAGCGCTCGACCACGGCTTCGTGGACAAACAGGATCTTCAGCGCGGTGCAGCGCTGGCCGTTGAACGACAGCGCGCCGGTAACGGCCTCGCTGACCGCGTTGTCCAGGTCGGCATCGGGCAGCACGATCCCCGGGTTCTTCGCATCCAGGCCGAGGGCCGCGCGTAGGCGGTGCGGCTTGGGGTGGAGTTTCTTCAGGTCACTGGCGGCCTTGTTGGTGCCGATGAAGGCGAAGATGTCGATCTTGCCGCTGGCCATCAGCGCGCTGACGGTCTCGCGGCCGCTGCCGTAGATGACGTTGATCACCCCGGCCGGGAAGCTGTCGCGGAAGGCTTCGAGCAGCGGGCGGATCAGCAGCACGCCGAGCTTGGCCGGCTTGAACACCACGGTGTTGCCCATGATCAGCGCCGGAATCAGGGTGGTGAAGGTTTCGTTCAGCGGGTAGTTGTAGGGGCCCATGCACAGGGCCACGCCCAGGGGCACCCGGCGGATCTGGCCGAGGGTGTCCTGCTCCAGTTCGAAGCGGCTGGAGCGCCGGTCCAGTTCCTTGAGCGCGCCGATGGTGTCGACGATGTAGTCGCAGGTGCGGTCGAACTCTTTCTCAGAGTCCTTGAGGTTCTTGCCGATTTCCCACATCAGCAGCCTGACCACCGCCGTGCGCTGCTCGCGCATGCGCGCCAGGAAGGCTTCCACGTGCTGGATGCGCTCGGCCACGCGCATCGTCGGCCAGGCGCCCTGGCCACGGTCGTAGGCGCGCACGGCGGCGTCCAGGGCGGTGAGGGCGGTGTCGGCGTCCAGCAGCGGGGTGCTGCCGAGGATCACTTGCCGGTCGCCGTCGGCGCCGCTCAGGTAGATCGGGCTGCGGACCTGGGCCAGGGGGCCGCTCCAGGTGCGCAGTTCACCGTCCACCAGGTAGTCGCGCTGCTCCACCGGGTCGGGCAGGCGATAGGCTTCGGGGATGTCGGCGGCAGCGGGAAACAGGTTGGTGAGGACATTGGCTGTGGTCATGACTCTACCCCGTGTTGGAAATGGCGGCGGCGCGGATGACAGTGACGCCATCGCTCCCAGGTTTATACGCCTGAATGGGCTGCGCCTTCAGCAGTTTCTGCGGGCGGCGCGCAGGCGGTCACGGTTCGAGATTAAACGTTTCAGCTGCTGCCCAGCAACTGCCGGATCAGGCTCGGGGTGCTGCCGGTCCAGCGCTTGAAGGAGCGGCGGAAATTGGCCGGGTCATTGAAGTTCAGGTACTCGGCCACCGCCTCGTTGCTCCAGCCCCTGATCTGGTACAGGTACAGCGCCACCTGCTTGCGCACCCGGTCCACCTGCTGCTGGTAGCCGCTGTGGTGCTTGCTCAACTTGCGCTTGAGGGTCGCCGGGCTCATGGCGAAGGCCTGGGCGGTCTGTTCCAGGCTCGGCGCATGCCGCACGTTGGCTTGCAGGTAGCGGTCCAGGGCATCGAGAAAACTCCCGGAAAAACCCAGTTGGCGCAGGTGTTCGTCGGCTTCCAGGCGCGCCACCTGGCCGGCGGTGGCCGAGGCCCCGGGCCAGGGCCGGGTCAGGTATTGCCGGGGGATGCGCATCAGGTCCAGGGGCCGCCGGAACTGGGTCTGTTCCCCCAGGTGCACCCAGTACTGCTCGACATAGCGCGGCTCGCCGTGGCTGAAGCTGCATTCCCAGGGCAGGCGCTGGCCGCTGAGCCACTGACTCATGGCCACCAGGGCGGTCATGCTGGCCTCCAGCAGGAAGCGCCCGTGCTCGCCGGCGCCGCAGCTGTCCAGCCAGTAGCAGTAGGCATGCTGTTCATCCAGCACCAGGCGCGGGCTGAGCAGGGGGCTGAGCAGGGCCTGCTGCTGCACCAGGGCGTCCAGGGCCTGCTGCAGGTTCTGTGCATGGCGCAGGGCGTGGCTGGCGGCGCCGTAATGCCCGGGCAGCAGGCGCTGGCCGAACAGGAAACTGCTGTCGTCGGCGTCCAGCAGGCGCCGGCTGTTGCCGATCAGCGCCAGGAACTGCTGCGGGCTGAGGCGGGTCTGTCCGGCCAGGATGTCCTCGTGGAATAGCCCGGTGCCGCGCAGCAGGCGGTGGCTGTCGATGTCCCGGGACAGCGCCAGGTCGATCAGTGTCGCCGGTTGATAGTGCCCGGGGATGAACCGGGTATCGCTTTCGTACCAGCAGGTCTTCACGGTCATGACGGCGCCTCAGGCGGTTTTTGCCAGGGGCTGCTTGGCCCGGGCCAGGGCTAGGTTGAGGCGTTTGAGCAGGACCTCCGGGGTTTCCTCCAGGGCCATCACCACCGCGGTGCTGGCCGCCAGGTACAGGCGCTCGCCGTGTTGCCGGGTCTTGTGCGCCAGGCCCTGCACCGCCTGTTGCAGCTCCAGGGCCAGCAGCCGGGCCTGGCTCTCGCCGGTGTTGGGCAAGAGCACCACGAAGCGGTCGCCGGCCAGCCGGCACAGCAGGTCCTGGCGCCGCAGGTTGAGCAGCAGCACATGGCTCAGGGCCTGCAGCACCGCGTCACCTTCGGCGTGGCCGTAGTGCTGGTTGATCGCGGCGAAATGGTCCAGGTCCAGGGCCAGCAACGACAACGGCTGCTGCTGGCGGCGACTGTCCTCCAGGCTGGCGGCCAGCTCGCGCTTGAGGTAGTCGGCGCCGGCCAGGGGCGTGAGCTTGTCGAACTGCCGGTGCTCGCGAAACAGCCGTTCCTTCTTTTCCATCTGCGCGCTGATGGCCAGCTGTTCGCGGTGCCAGTGGTAGATGCCGATGGTCAGCAGGATCATGCCGATGGGCATCGGCCCGGACTCCAGCCAGTGGTCCCAAGTGATGCTGGCGGGCAGGCGGATGAACTCGTCGAGGCTGTCGATCCACCAGGAAAAGAAAATGCAGCTCAGGCCCAGGGCCAGGTAGTTGGTGACCCGGCCGGCGGGGCGGCTCTTGAGCACCAGTGCGAGCCAGACCAGGGCCAGCAGCGCCGAGCCGCCTTCGCCGATGATGTCCAGCCATTGCCACTCGCTGACCGATTTCAGGCTGCCGCAAGCCAGGTGCAGCAACAGCCCGGCATTGGCCGCCAGCAACAGCACGGCGAGTTTCCAGCGGTGGGGTTTGAGCACGCAGAACATGGCCGCGATCCTTTTTGCCAGGAGTGAGAGGGCGCCAGCACAGCAGATGTTTGTGACGGTGGGGTGACAGCGGAAAAAACCGTCGAGGGGTCGAATCAGCTCAGGGTTCAGGCGTTTTTTTTTGCTGGACGGGGCCGCCTCGAGGGCCTCTTCGCGGGCAAGCCCACTCCTACGGGGCGGCGGGGGCGCCACGGATGTGTAGGAGCCGGCTTGCCGGCGAAGGGGCCCGCAAGACTTGCGCCCGACGGGTGATGGCTTTTGCGGGCAAGCCCGCTCCCGCAGGGGTCAATTCAGCTCATTTGCCGGGGCGAAACCCGGGAAAACGACTGTTTTGGCGACCTGCCGACCAGGCCTGTCACAGAACCGTCATTCGCCAACCCTAGCGTGCCCTCCCAGTTGCCGGGCCCCTTGCCCGGCGTTGGCGGACTCTTGGGGAGGAACCTCATGTACAAGCGCAGCAGTCCCGGGCTGGTCAGCTTTACCTTGACCGCGCTGGCCATGGCCATCGCCAGTGAACGCTTGAGCGCCGCCGAAACGGCCGCCACCGAGCACGTCCAAGTGGTGGGCCAGGCGGCCAGCATCGATCAGGCGCTCAAGGAACAACGGCGTTCGGACAGCATCCAGAGCGTGGTACACGCCGACGGCGTGGCCCAGTTGCCGGACCAGAACGCCGCCGAAGCGGCGCAGCGCCTGCCGGGCATCAGCATCGAGCGCGACCAGGGCGAAGGGCGCTTTGTCAGCGTCCGCGGCCTGGGCCCGGACCTCAACAGCGTGACCATCAACGGCACCCTGGTGCCGTCCCCGGAAAGCGCGCGCCGCGCCGTGGCCCTGGATGTGCTGCCCTCGGAGCTGGTGCAGTCGCTGTCGGTGATCAAGACCCTGACCCCGGACATGGACGCCAACTCCCTGGGCGGCACCGTGGACGTGAAAAGCCTCTCGGCCTTCGACCACAAGGGCCTGTTCTACAGCGGCAGCAGCGAGGCCAGCTACGACCAGAACACCCGCCAGACCAGCCCGAAATTCTCCGGCGCGGCGAGCAACCGCTTCAGCCTCGGCGACGGCATCGACAACTTCGGCGTGGCCGCGGCCCTGAGCTGGCAGAAGCGCGATTTCGGCTCCGACAACGTCGAGACCGGCGGCGCCTGGGACTTCGAGCGCGGCGCCAGGCTGCAGGAGTTCGAGCAGCGCGACTACGCCATCAGCCGCGAGCGGGCCGGCGGCGGCCTGAACTTCGACTACAAGCCCGACGACAGCAGCAGCTACTACCTGCGTACCCTCTACAGCCGCTACAAGGACAGCGAGACGCGCAACTCCACCAGCATCGAGTTCGCCGACCCGCTGGCGGCCGGGGAGCGCGGCGACGCCGAGGCCAAGCGCAAGCTCAAGCAGCGCGAAGAAACCCAGGAGATCCAGTCCTACGTGTTCGGCGGCGAGCGCCAGCTGGGCCTGTGGACCCTCAGCGGCCAGACCGGCTACAGCCGCTCCAGCGAAGACAGCCCGGCGCATATCGCCGGGGCCACCTTCAAGGGCAACAGCGACTTTTCCGACAGCGGCTTCTACGACAATGGCAAGCCGCGCCCGGTGATCGGCTCAGGCTTCTTTGACGCGGCCAACTTCACCCTGGACAAGGTCGACTGGGAAAAGCAGAACACCACCGACACCGAGAAGAACCTGCGCCTGGACCTGGCCCGGGACTATGACCTCAGTGGCTACGCCGCGCAGTTCAAGTTCGGTGGCAAAGTCAGTCGGCGCAACAAGGACAACGACCTGGAAGCCTGGGTCTACAAGGACTTCGACACCCTGGGCTTCACCGACCAGCAGCTCAACCTCGGGCAGTTCCAGAAGGGCCGCGTGGACTATTCCCTGGGCCGCTTCGGCCCGGGCATCAGCGGCAGCGCCATCAAGCAACTGATCGGCGGCCTGAATCCGGCGGCCTTCTACGACGAGGAAGAATCCCGGGTCAACGACTTCAAGATCCGCGAAGACATCAACGCCGGCTACTTCATGAACACCCTGGACATCGACGACTGGCGCTTCATTGCCGGCCTGCGCTACGAGGGCACCGAGTTCGAGGCCAAGGGCACCGGGGTCACCGACGGCGCCTTCACCGCCACCGACACCAAGCGCCGCTACCAGCACTGGCTGCCGGGGCTGCACGCGCGCTACCAGCTGGACAAGAACACCCAACTGCGCGCGGCCTGGACCAAGAGCGTGGTGCGCCCGACCTTCGGCCAGCTGGCCCCGGGCTTTGTCATCGACGGCGACGAGGCGACCTTCGGCAACCCCGACCTCAAGCCCCTGGAGTCGAGCAACCTGGACCTGGGCATCGAGCACTACATGGGCCGCGCCGGCAGCGTCTCGGCCTTCGTGTTCTACAAGGACATCCAGAACTTCGTCTACAACACCGACCTGGCCGGCACCGGCGCCTGGAGCGGGTTCTCCGAGGCGCACACCTTCGCCAACGGCGACAGCGCCAAGCTGTATGGCCTGGAGCTGGCCTACTCGCAGAAGTTCGACTGGCTGCCGGCGCCGTGGAACGGCCTGCTGCTGGGCGCCAACAGCACCTTCAGCCGCTCCAGCGCGAGCATCGAAGGCTTCGACCAGAAGGCCGGGGTCAACCGCAAGCGCGACATCGACCTGCCCAATCAGTCGGACACCGTGGGCAACCTGATGCTCGGCTGGGAAGACGACAAGCTCAGTCTGCGCCTGTCGGCCAACTACAAGTCGGCCTACCTCTATGAGCTGGCCTCGATCGGCGACAAGGCCCACGACCTGCACGTGGACGCCCAGACCTTCGTCGATTTCAGCGCCAAGTATTCCCTGAGCAAGAACCTGCAACTGAGCTTCGAGGCGCAGAACCTCACCGACCAGCCGTACTTCGTCTACACCGGCAACCGCTCCTACAACGCCCAGTACGAGGAATACGGCCCGACCTACAAGCTCGGCCTGACCTTCACCCATTTCTAAGTACCGGGCCGCTGCCCGACTGCACCTCCAAGGATTGTGATGAGCACTGTATCGATCGCGAAAACCACCCTGCTGGCGCTGTGCATTGGCCTGGCCAGCAGTGCTGCCCAGGCCGCCCCCAGCGTGCCGGGCCTGACCCTCAAACCCTGGGCCGAGCAGACCCCGGGCGTCACCGGGCTGGGCTTCGTGCCCGCCGGCACAGGCGCCGACCGGCTGCTGGCCAGCGAGCGCGAAGGCCTGTTGCTGCTGGATGAACAGGGCCGCCAGCTGGCCCGCTTCAAGGGCTCGTTCAACGGCCTGGACAGCCGCGCCGCCGGCCAGCAACTGCTGGTGGCCAGCCTGGACAATGAACGCCAGCAGGCACTGCTGCTGAGCCTCGACCCGAAGGCCCGGCATTGGGGCCAGCCGCTGTACCTGCCGCCCCGCGACTTCCCGGTCAACGGCCTGTGCCTGTACCGCGACGAGGCCAGCAACCTGTTCCTGTTCCTGGTGGGCGAGGAGGGCAAGGGCGAGCAGTGGCTGGTGGGCCACGGCGCGCAACTGAGCGCCGAGCCGCGACGGGTGCGTGGCCTGCCGCTGCCGCCGGAGGCCAAGTTCTGCCAGGTGGACGACGCCGCCCAGCAACTGCTGGTCAATGAACAGAACGTCGGCTGGTGGGCCTACCCGGCCCACGCCGAAGCGGACACCGCGCGCCAGCCGGTGGCCCTGCGCGCGCCCTTTGGCGAGATCAGGAAAAGCGCCGGAGCCATGGCCCTGGTGCCGGGCGGGGTGTTGGGCCTGGACCCGAAAGCCGCGCAACTGCATCTCTATCAGCAGCAGGAGCAGGGCTGGTCGGCCCAGGCCACCTTGCCCCTGAGTGGCCTCAAGGAACCGGAAAACATCGCCCTGCGCGCCAGCGCCAAGGGCCTGCAAGTGTTGCTGCGCGATGACGAGGATGGCCGCCTGTACCAGGGCCAGCTGGACTGGCAGGCCCATGCGCCGGCCCTGCCGCCGGTATTGCCCAACGTGCAGGCGGCGGTGCAGAGCGAACCGGTGGGGCGCCAGGGCGATGCCGCCGATGACCCGGCGATCTGGGTCCACCCGCAGCAGCCGTCCCTGAGCCGGGTGCTGGGCACCAACAAGAAGCAGGGCCTGCTGGCCTACGACCTGCAGGGCAAGCTGTTGCAGGAACTGGCGGTGGGGCGCCTGAACAACGTCGACGTGCGCCCCAACTTCAAGCTGGGCCAGCAGACCGTGGACCTGGCCGTGGCCAGCAACCGCGACCGCAACAGCCTCAGCCTGTTCGCCATCGACCGTGCCAGCGGCGAGCTGCGCGAGGCCGGGGAGATCCCCACGCCGCTCAAGGCGATCTACGGCCTGTGCCTGTTCCAGCCCGCCAGCGGCGAGATCTATGCGATTGCCAACGACAAGGACGGCACCTTCGTCCAGTACCGCCTGAGTGCGCCATCCGGCAGTGCCCAGGGTGAGCTGGTGCGCCAGTTCAAGGTGGCCAGCCAGCCCGAGGGCTGCGTCGCCGACGACCAGCGCCAGCGGCTGTTCCTGGGGGAAGAGGACGTCGGGGTCTGGGCCCTGGACGCCCGCCCCGAACAACCGGCGACCCTGCACAGCGTGATCAAGGTCGGCGGCCTGTTGCAGGCCGATGTCGAGGGCCTGGCCCTGTACCAGAGCAACGCCCGCGACTACCTGGTGATTTCCAGCCAGGGCAACGACAGCTACCTGGTGCTGGACGCCGAGCCGCCGTTCGCTTCCCACGGTGCCTTCCGGGTCGGCCTCAACGCTGCGGCGGGGATCGACGGCGCTTCGGAAACCGACGGCCTGGAAGTCACCTCGGCCAACCTCGGCGGGCCCTGGAGCCAGGGCCTGCTGGTGGTCCAGGACGGGCGCAAGCGCATGCCCGAGCAGACCCAGAACTTCAAGTTCGTGCCCTGGGCCGACGTCACCCGGGCCCTGAAGCTGCCCTGAGCGGCTGTCATCACCCGGTCATCGGCATGTCATCGAATAGCCCCGCCGGCACGGCTCAGGCCCCGGCGGGCACCCGCGAAGGAGTTTCACCATGCAAGCCACACTCGAACACATGAGCATCTGGGGGCTGATCAGCGATGCCAGCCTGTTGGTCAAGGCGGTGATGCTGACCCTGCTCCTGGCATCCCTGCTCAGCTGGTACCTGATCATCCAGCGCGGCGCCGTGCTGCGCGGCCGTGAGCGCCGTTGCAACGCGTTCATCCAGCGCTTTCGCGACGCCCCCGAACTCTTGCCGCTGTACCGCGAAGTGGCCCGCAAGGCCGACGGCGAAGGCGGCGTGGAGCCGATCTTTGTCGCCGGCTATGAGGAATTCGGCCACCTGCACGGCGCGGCCGGCGGCGCCGCTGAAGGCGTGCTGGAGGGCGTGGAGCGGGCCTTGTACGTGGCCATCAGCGAGCAGGAAACCCGCCTGGAAAAGGGCCTGCAGTTTCTTGCCACCGTGGGCTCGGTCAGCCCCTATATCGGCCTGTTTGGCACCGTGTGGGGGATCATGAACTCCTTCCTCGGCCTGTCCCAGGTGCAGCAGGCGACCCTGTCCACCGTGGCCCCGGGCATCGCCGAGGCGCTGATCGCCACCGCCATCGGCCTGTTCGCGGCGATTCCCGCGGTGATCGCCTACAACCGCTTCTCGGCCCGCAGCCAGACCCTGCTGACCCGCTACTACGCCTTTGGCAACGAACTGCAGGTGCGCCTGCACCGCACCTTGCAGGGCACCCCGAGCCACCTGGCCGTGGCCGCCTGAGAGAAGGAGCAAGCCGATGTTAGTCAGGCCGCAACGCAAGCACGGACCCAAGGCGGAAATGAACGTGGTGCCCTACATCGACGTGATGCTGGTGCTGCTGGTGATCTTCATGGTCACCGCGCCGATGCTCACCCAGGGGGTGAAGATCCAATTGCCCAAGGTCGCCAGCCAGGCCCTGGCCACCGACAGCCGCCAGCAGATCCTCACCCTGTCGGTGAAGGCCGAGGGCGGCTACTACTGGAACCTGGGCAGCGAACTCGACACCCGGCACCAGACCGACAGCGCCGTGGACCTGGAGCAGATGCGCGCCAAGGTGGCCCAGGTGATTGCCCAGCGCGGCGACACCCAGGTGTACATCCGTGCCGACCAGGACGCCGCCTACGCCAGCGTGGTGGCGGCCATGGCCGCGTTGCAGCAGGGCGGGGTGCACAACCTGGGGCTGGTGACCGAGGCCCCGCAATGACGGCGATGATCATCCACAGCCCCACAGTGCTGCCCATGGGGCCCGAAGCCTCCGGCTTCTGGCGCAACAGCCTGGCGGCGACCCTGGCCCTGGCCCTGCACGCCGGGGTGCTGGCGGCGCTGGTGCTGGGCTGGTCGGTGGACAAACCCCAGGTCGAGGCCCCGGCGGTGCTGACCACCCAACTGGTGATGCTGGCGCCTCCCGCCGCCCCCGCCGAACCCCTGCCGGCGGTGGCCGAGGTGGCACCGCCACCACCGCCCGCGCCAGCGGCTCCGCCGCCGCCGAGTCGACCCCAGGTGGACCCCCAGATGCAGGCGCAGAAGCTGGAACAGGCGGCCCTGGCGCGCAAGCGTGTGGACGACAAGAAACGTGAGCAGGCGCAGGAGCAGCAACGCCAGCAGCGCGAGCGCCTGGACGCCGAACAGCGCCAGCGCGACGCCGAGCAACGCCTGGCCCAGGAACAAGCCCAGGCCCAGCGCGCCGAACAGTCGCGGCTGGCCGCCGAGCGCGCGCGCCAGCAGGCGGCCCAGGCCGCCGCCGACAGCCGCCAGTACCAGCCCCTGAGCAAGGAGGCCCCGGACTACCCGCAGCGAGCCCTGGACAAGAACCTGGAAGGCGACTGCACCGTGGAATACAGCGTCAACCCCCAGGGCCGGGTGGAGAACCCCAAGGTCATCGACGGCTGCCACCCGCTGTTCATGCGCCCATCCCTGGCGGCGGTGGCGACCTTCCGCTACCAGCCTCGGCTGATTGACGGTCGGGCGGTGACGGTGCCGGCGGTGCGCAACACCTTTCACTATCGGATCCACTAGGGGCGCCCCGGCTTCGCCCGCCAGCGGCTGCCGGGCGGGCCGGGCGGCCCCTTGGCGCAGGCCGGAGCTGTGCTGTTGCCGCCGGTTGCCAATCCGTTGCGCAACGGCACTGACGCCTGCGCCGCACAGCGGTAAACTCCCCGCCTTTATTCAGGAGTTCCCATGAGTTACTACCAGCCCGGCATCCTCGCTGCACCCGTTCCGTCCCAGGCCCGTCATTTGTTCTTTGCCCTTGAGTCCCTTGAGGCGCTGCCCCAGGCCCTCGACCAGTTGCTGGCGCGGGTGGACGGCGCAACGGCGGTGGCCGGCTTTGGCGCATCGCTGGTCAAGGCCCTGGGCGCTCGGGTGCAAGGGCTCAAGGCGTTCCCGGCGCTGACCGGCGTCGGTGTCGACAACCCTTCGACCCAGCACGCGCTGTGGGTCTGGCTGCACGGTGAGGAGCGCGGCGAACTGATGCACCGCAGCAACGAGCTGGAGGCCGCGCTGGCCCCGGCCTTTCGTCTGGTCGGCATGCAGGAAGCCTTCCGCCACAAGAGCGGTCACGACCTGACCGGTTATGAAGATGGCACCGAGAACCCTCATGAAGAGGCCGCCGTGGCTGCGGCGCTGGCCGAGGGTGAAGACGGCCTGCGCGGTGGCAGCTTTGCCGCGATCCAGCAGTGGCAGCACGACTTCAAGGGCTTTGCCGCGATGCACCAGCAAGAGCGCGACCACATCATCGGCCGGCGCCTGAGCGATAACGAAGAGCTGGACGACGCGCCGGAGTCGGCCCACGTCAAGCGCACCGCCCAGGAAAGCTTCACCCCTGAGGCCTTCATGGTGCGTCGTTCGATGCCCTGGATCGAAGGTGACAAGGGCGGCCTGATGTTCCTCGCCTTCGGTCACACTCTGAACGCCTTCGAAGTCCAGCTGCGGCGCATGAGCGGCCTGGAAGACGGCATCGTCGATGGCCTGTACCGCATGAGCCGGCCGATCACCGGTGGCTACTACTGGTGCCCGCCGCTGCACAACGGCCAGCTCGACCTGCGCGCGTTGCAAGCGGCGAAATGAGCACCGAGGCCGGGCCGCTGCGCATCGTGCGCTGGGGCATGATCGGATGCGGCAGCGTCACCGAGCGCAAGAGCGGCCCGGCCTTCTACAAGGTCCCGGGTTCGGCGCTGGTGGCGGTGATGGGCCGCCGCCCCGAGGCGGTGCGCGACTATGCCCGGCGCCACGGCATTGCCCGTTACTACACCGATGCCCAGGCCCTGATCGATGACCCCGAGGTGGACGCGGTGTACATCGCCACGCCCCCCGACAGCCATTACGCCTACAGCCTGCAAGTGGCTGCCGCCGGCAAGCATTGCTGCGTGGAAAAACCCATGGCCATGCATGCCGGGCAGAGCCGGGCCATGCAGCAGGCGTTCCAGCAGGCCGGGTTGCACCTGTTCGTGGCCTATTACCGGCGTTCCCTGCCGCGCTTTGCCCAGGTGCGGCAATGGCTGGCGGATGGCCGCATCGGTGAGGTCCGGCACCTGCACTGGAGCCTGAGCAAGGCCGCCTCCGAGGCTGACCGCAGCGGCGCGGCCAACTGGCGGACCGACCCACAGATTGCCGGTGGCGGTTACTTCGCCGACCTGGCCAGTCATGGCCTGGACCTGTTCCAGTACCTTGTGGGCGACATCGTCGAGGTGGCCGGCATCAGCCGCCGCCAGGCCGGGCTGTATGCCGCCGAGGACGCGGTCAGCGCCAGCTGGCGCTTCGCCTGCGGGGCACTGGGCAGCGGCGCCTGGAACTTCGTCGCCGACCGCCGGGTGGACCGGGTGGAGATCATCGGCAGCCAGGGGCGCATCACCTTTTCCGTGTTCGACGAGCATCCGCTGCAACTCGACGCCGAAGAGCCCCTGAGCCTGGTCATCGAGCACCCCGAGCACATCCAGTGGCATCACGTGCAGGGCATGAACGCCCATATCCGCGGCGACGCAGTGCACCCGGCCCAGGCCTGCGAGGCGTTGAAGACCGACTGGGTGATGGATCGGATCCTGCAGCGCGGCTGAGCCAATGGCGGCGGTCTTTCGGGCCGCTTCGCCGGCAAGCCGGCTCCTGCGGGACTTGCGGGGCGCCTTGCCTGATGCCCGTCAGTTCAGGGCAAGCACTGTACCTGTGGCGAGGGAGCTTGCTCCCGCTGGGCCGCGCAGCGGCCCCAAAAATGCGACGGCTACGCCCCCGAGCGTCGGCCGCTCCCACGGGAGCAAGCTTGCGCGCCACAGGTTATGTTTCGTTCGTTCTAGCGCTTAACCGACCGGTCTCAGGTGCCTTGCCGGGGTGTTTGCTCAGGCTTTTGCAGGCCCTGGCTTGCCAGCGACGGCGGCCTTCGGGATGGGCATTCAGAAGGTCTTCTTGACGCTGGCCACCCAGGTCGCCCCGCACAGGTCGCTGAAGCCGTAGTTGCTGGTGCACTGGCTGCGAGACAGATCGGTGTCGATGTAGCTCAGGCCCAGTTCCAGCCCGGCAAGGTCCCGGGTCAGTTTGGCCTCCCATTCGTGGTAGCTGTCCTCGCCCTGGCCCGAGGCGCGGATCAGCCGCGGGTCCTTGAAGTCCATCTGGCCGTAGCGCAGGTGCAGCCCCAGGTCCAGCGGCAGTCGAGTCTCGTAGCCGAGGTAGCGGTACAGGGTGCTCTGCTGGCTGTCGATGCCGGGGGCATCGTCGGAGTAATAGGCCGCCAGCTTGACTCCGTAGACGCTGAGAATGCCGTACACCTCGCTCTGGTTTAACCCGGCTTCCCGGGGGTAGCTGTACTTCAGGTAGCCCAGGTCCAGGCTCAGGTCCTCGCTGGCCTGCCACAGCCAGCCGCCGTAGTAGTCGAGTTCCTGGCGGGTCTTCAGGCCGCCGCCGAAATCGACATTGGAGCTCCAGGTGCCCAGGTATAGGCCGCTGCTGTGCAGCAGGGTCGCGGCCGCCTGGGCCGCGGGGTCGTTCTGGGTCTGGGAGATGCCGCGGGTGCGGTAGTCGCTGGCCAGGGTCAGCTCCAGTTCCACGGCCAGGTCGTCGGTCAGGGGCAGGGCGTGGCCGGCCTGCGGCAGCAGGCACACGGCGCCCAGGGTGAGCAGGCTGAGGGTCTTCATGGTTTTCCCGTTGTTGTGATTGTTATGGGGGGAGCGGGCAAGGCGGCGCCGTGCCCCGGCGTCAACAGGGCGCGGGGCAGGCGGTGCAACGGTGGGAGGGGGTCAGAGCGGCCGGCTGTAGACCTCGCGACCGGCGAACCAGGTCTGCAGCACCTGGGTTTCATGCAGGGCCTTTTCGTCCACGGCAAACACGTCGCGGTCGAGGACGATGAAGTCGGCCTGCTTGCCGGCGGTCAGCGAGCCGATCTGCTGCTCCAGGCCCAGGGTGCGCGCGGCATTCAGGGTGTAGGCATAGAACAGGGTTTCGCGGTCCAGGCGTTCGTCGGCGTTGAGCACCCCCAGTGGCCCCTGGCGGGTGATGGCCTGGGCCATGGCGTTCCATGGGTTGGGGGACGACACCGGCCAGTCGCTGGCGCCGGCGATGGTCGCGCCCTGCTTGAGCAGCGAGTGCGCCGGGTACTGGTAGCGGAACGCCAGGGCACTGACGTAGGGCTTGATCATGTCCAGGGTGTAGTCGTCGGCCGAGGCCCAGAGCAGTTGCATCGAGGCAATCACGTTGAGCGGCTTGAAGCGGGCGAACTCCTTGGGGTTGACCATCTGCAGGTGGGTGATGGAGTGGCTGATGCCGCTCTGGCGATCCTTGCGCGCCTGCTCGATGCCGTTCAGCGACTCACGCACCGCGCGGTCGCCGATGGCGTGGATGTGCACCAGCCAGCCGCGCTGGTCGATGGCGCTGACCAGTTCGCCAAAATGCGCCGGGTCGATCAGCAGTTCGCCGTGTTTGTGGGAGTTGTTGTAGGGCTCGAGCATCGCCGCGCTCTGGGCCGGGTATTCGATCACTCCGTCGGCGAAGATCTTGATGCCCGGCAGGGTCAGGTTGGGAATGCCCTGGAACTGCTGGCGCACCTTGTCCAGGGTGTCGAGGTCGGTGGGGCGGCTGCGGGGGTTGACCACCAGCAATGCGGCGACGTGGGCGGTCAGCCCGTCGCGCTCGGCCAGGGCCTTGTAGGCCGGCAGCACGCCGACGGTGTGCTCGGTGGGCTTGAGGGCGAACACCGCTTCGCCGGGAGCGGCGTTGGCGGCGGGGTCCATCCAGGCGGTAATCCCCAGGCTGTTGTTGTAGTGCAGGGCCGATTGCGCGGCGCGCAGCATCTGTTCGGGGGCCGGCACCGGCATTTTCGCGGCCACCCGGTCCCAGCCGGCGTCCACCAGGAAACCGTTGGGGCGGCCGTCGGGCAGTTGGCCAATGGTGCTGCGCTCGGCCTCGGGCAGGCTGTTGAGCAGGGCCGCGTCGATTCCGGCGCGCTGGAGCATGAAGTCATTGGCCCAGGCGGTATGGTGATCGCTGCCGGTGAATACCACCGGCACGCTGGCCCATTCACCCTGGTTGAAACGCTGGCCCAGGGCCTGGGCCTGGGCCCAGTAGGCCGAGCTCATGCCGGCGATACTGAGCACGTCGGCATGCCGGGCGCTGCCGTCGTCACGCCAGGCGCGCAGGCGTTTTTCCAGTTCGTCGAGGCTGACCACCTCGTCCTGCAGGTTGGCGCTGGTCATTTCCAGGCCACCGAAGATCGCGTGGGAGTGGGTGTCGATCAGGCCCGGCATCAGGGTCTTGCCCCCCAGATCGACGACCCGGGTGTGGCTGTCGATCAGTGCCTTGATCTGCGCATCGCTGCCGGTTTGCAGAACCTTGCCGTTTTCCACCGCCAGGGCCTGGACCTTGGGCTGGGCGCGGTCGGCGGTGAAGATCTGGCCGTTGAGCAGCACCAGATCGGCGGCAGCCATGGCTTCCAATGAGGCAAAACTCATGGCGACCAGCAGCAGCGTAGGGGGCAATTTTTTCATTGAACATTTCCTTGTTATTACGTCTGATCGCCAGATTAGGGGCTGCCCGTAGCGGGCAGAACGGCCGATTCACGAAAAACATTTTTGCCTGAATGGAAAAACCATGGACAAGTGGAATGCCTTGAAGATGTTCGTAGTCACCGCTCAGCTGGGCAGTTTCAGTCGGGCGGCGGAGCAGTTGGGCAAGACCCCGTCGGCCCTGACCAAGGCGGTCAACCACCTGGAGGCGGAGCTGGGTTCGCGCTTGTTCGAGCGCAGTACCCGGCGCATCGTGCTCACCGAAATCGGCCGGCTCTACCTGGAGACCGCGCGCCAGGTGCTGCAGCGAATGGAGGAGGTGGGCGAGGAGGTGGAACAGTTGCAGCACGGTCTGCGCGGCAACCTCAAGGTCACCGCGCCGCTGGCCTACGGTCAGGCGTTTCTCGATCAGGTGTGTGGCGGGTTTCTTGAACAGTACCCGCAGATCAATCTGCAAGTGGACCTGTGCGACGAGTTCGTCAACCTGCTGGAAAGCGGCTACGACCTGGCCCTGCGCGAAGGCCATGACGACCTGCCGGGGCTGATTGCCCGGGTGGTCGGGAGCAACCGCCTGGCCCTGTGCGCCAGCCCGGCCTACCTGGCGCGCAAGGGCCGGCCGGTGAATCCTCAGACCCTGGAGGAGCATGAATGGCTGCTGTATCGCCACCCCTTGCTCAGCCGGGAATTCTGGTGGGTCGAGCGCGACGGCCACCGCCTGAGCCTGCCCCAGTCCCAGGCGCCACGCCTGCGCAGTGACAATTACGACCTGCTGCTGGCCAATGCCCTGGCCGGGCGCGGCCTGCTACACACGCCGCTGTGGAGTGCCGCGCCGTACCTGGCTGATGGGCGCCTGGTGCGGGTGATGGCCGATTACGCGATCGACCCCGACAGCTTCGGGCCGCACATCCTCGCGGTCTACCCCAGTCACCGGCGGGCGACTGCCAAGGTGCAGGCGTTCATCGACTATGTCGGCGGCTTTCTGGCCCACCATGGCCTGGACTGATTGGCGGTTCTTGTCAGATAAATCCGAGAGGAGTACAAATGTACTCCATGACGACTTTATCCCCCCGCCGCAGTGCCATCCTGACCTTTATCCGCGAACGCATCGCCGATCATGGCCAGTCCCCAAGCCTCGCTGAAATCAGCGAGGCGTTCGGTTTCGCCTCGCGCAGCGTGGCGCGCAAGCATGTGCTGGCGCTGACCGAGGCCGGGTTCATTGAGGTCAACCCGCATCAGGCCCGGGGCATTCGCCTGCTCAATCAGCCGCGCCGCCCGGAGCTGCTGGAGATCCCGGTGCTGGGGCGGGTGGCCGCCGGTGCGCCGATTGGCGTCGATGCCGACATACACGGCCAGTTGTGGCTGGACCCGGGGATGTTCTCCCGCACTCCGGATTACCTGCTGCGGGTCCAGGGCGATTCGATGATCGATGACGGCATCCTCGACGGCGATCTGGTGGCGGTGCGCCGCAGCAGCGAGGTGCGCAACGGCCAGACGGTGATCGCCCGCCTGGACGGCGAAGTGACCATCAAGCGTTTCGAGCGCAAGGGGCAGGGCATTCGCCTGCTGCCGCGCAACCCGGCCTATCAGCCGATCGAGGTTACCGACGACCACGAACTGTTTATCGAAGGTGTGTTCTGCGGCCTGGTGAGGCCAGGCTGATGGGCGCCGTGGTCGCACTGGATACCCTGTTCAATGGCGGACGGGTGTGGAAAGGCCGCCCGGCGGCTGCGCCGGTCAGCCTGCAGCCGACGGGGCATGCCGCCCTGGATGCGGTGCTGCCCACCGGTGGCTGGCCGGAGGCGGCGCTGACGGAAATCCTCATCGCCGCCCAGGGCCTGGGGGAGCTGCAGTTGCTGTGGCCGAGCCTGGCGCGGCTGACCGCGGCGGGGGAGCGGGTGGTGCTGGTGGCGCCACCCTTCGTGCCCTATCCCCAGGCCTGGCAGAACGCCGGGGTGGATGTGCGCCAGCTGTCGATCATCCAGGCCGGGGAGCGCGATGCCTTGTGGGCCGCCGAGCAGTGCCTGCGTTCCGGCAGTTGCGGCGCGGTGCTGTGCTGGCCGCGGCAGGTCGACGACCGCGCCCTGCGGCGCCTGCAGGTGGCGGCGGAAAGTGGCCAGACCCTGGCTTTCGCCTACCGGCCCCTGGACGCCGCGCACAACCCCTCTCCGGCGGCCCTGAGGATCAGCGTGCAGGGTCGCCCCGTGCAGTTGCGGGTACTCAAGTGCCGGGGCGGCCTGGCCCATCCGGCCCCGATTGCCTGGCCCGCCGGGCACTGAGGTTGGCATGCGCTGGGTGTGCATTCTGTTCCCGCAATTGGCGCTGGACGCCGTGCTGCGTCAGCGCGCCGAACCCGAGGCGCCCCTGGCGCTGCTCAGTGGCACCCCGCAGCGCCGGGTGATCCAGGCGGTGAATGGCGCCGCCCGCGAGCTGGGCCTGCGCCCGGGGCAATCCCTGACCGCCGCCCAGGCCCTGACCAAGGCCTTTGCCAGCGCCGAATACGACCCCCGGCAGATCGAGCACTGGCAGCAGTTTCTCGCCGCCTGGGCCTATGGCTTCAGCTCCCAGGTCAGCGTGGCCTACCCCCGTACCCTGGTGCTGGAGATCGAGTCCAGCCTGGGCCTGTTCGGCCCCTGGCCGCAGTTGGAGGCGCGCCTGCGCCGGGAGTTGCAGGCCCTGGGCTTTCGCCATCGCATCGTCGCCGCGCCCAATCCGGCGGCGGCTCGGGTCCTGGCCAATGCCTATGACGGCTTGGCGGTGGCCGACGGCGAGGCCCTGGCCAGGGCCCTGGGAGCGATGCCCATCGAGCGCCTGGGCTTGGCCCCGGAGCAGGCCACGGCCCTGTCGCGCATGGGGGTGCGCAGCTTCCAGCAGTTGCGGGAGCTGCCCCGGTCTAGCTTGGCCCGGCGTTTTGACGGCAGCCTGCTCAAGCACCTGGATACCCTGCTCGGTGAGCGTCCGCTGGGGCTGGCGTTCTATCAGCCGCCGGACCGTTTCGACCTGCGCATCGAGCTGAATTTCGATGTGCTGTCCCATCAGGCGCTGCTGTTTCCCCTGCGCCGGCTGACTGCCGATCTGGCGGCCTTTCTCTGTGGCCGCGACAGCGGGGTGCAGCGTTTTGCCCTGCACCTGGAACATGCCGAAGGCGCCGACACCCTGATCCCGGTGGGCCTGCTCAGCGCCGAGCGCGATCCGGCGATGCTGTTTGAACTGGCCCGTGGGCGCCTGGAGCAGATCCAGGTGCCGGCGCCGGTGCGCAACCTGCGGCTGGTTGCCGAGGACCTGCCGCTGTTCGTGCCCCGGCACACCGAACTGTTCGACGAGCGCCCGCAGCAGAACCTGCCCTGGGAGCAGTTGCGCGAACGCCTGCGGGCGCGCCTGGGGGATGACGCGGTGCAGGGCCTGGGGCACCGCGCCGATCATCGACCGGAGCGCAGTTGGCAACCCCGGGCCGACCCGCAGCCGTGTCCGGCCAACCCCGGGCTGCGCCGTCCCGGCTGGCTGTTCAGCGAGGTGCAGCCCTTGAACGAAGGCAGCGTGCGGATTCTCATGGGCCCGGAGCGCATCGAGTCCGGCTGGTGGGACGGCGCCGACGTGCGCCGTGACTACTACCTGATCGAAACCGCGGCCGGCCAGCAGGGCTGGGCCTATCGCCAGGTCGGCGAACCCGGGCCCTTGCTCCTGCAAGGCTGGTTCGCATGAGCGCCTATGCCGAGCTGCACTGCCTGTCCAACTTCAGTTTTCAGCGCGGCGCCTCCAGTGCCGCCGAGTTGTTCCAGCGCGCCACGGCCCTGGGCTACCAGGCCCTGGCGATCACCGATGAGTGCACCCTGGCGGGAATCGTCCGTGCCTGGCAGGCCTCACGCGATACTGGCCTGAAGCTGATCATCGGCAGCGAAATGCAGGTCGAGGACGGCCCGCGCCTGGTGCTGCTGGTGGAGGACCTGGCGGGTTACCAGGGCCTGTGTCGGTTGATCACCCGGGCCCGGCGCCGGGCGGAGAAGGGCAGTTATCGCCTGCTGCGCGAAGACTTCGCCGAACCCTTGCCGGGGCTGCTGGCCCTGTGGCTGACGGACGATGGCCCGGCGACGGACCACAGCCACTGGCTGCGTCAGATGTTCCCCGAGCGCCTATGGCTGGCGCTGGAACTGCATTGCGGCCAGGACGATGCCCGGCACCTGCAACAGCGGCTGGCCCTGGCCCGGCAACTGGGGCTGCCGGCCGTGGCCTGTGGCGATGTGCACATGCACGTGCGCGGGCGCCGGGCGCTGCAGGACACCATGACCGCGATCCGCCATCACCTGCCCGTGGCCGAGGCCGGGCAGCGCCTGTTCGCCAACGGCGAGCGTCACCTGCGGCCCATCGAGGTGCTGCAAGGCCTGTACCCGCAGGCCTTGCTCGACGAATCGCTGGTCATCGCCGGACGCTGCACTTTCGACCTCGGCCAGTTGCGCTACCAATACCCCCGGGAGCTGGTGCCCGACGGCCATGATGCCGGCTCCTGGCTGCGGGTGCTGACCCAGCGCGGCATTCTGCGCCGCTGGCCCGGTGGAGCCCGGGCCGAGGTGCTGCAGCAGATCGAGCATGAGCTGACGTTGATCAGCGACCTGGGCTACGAGAGCTACTTTCTTACCGTGCACGACATCGTCGATTTTGCCCGGCGCCAGCACATTCTCTGCCAGGGCCGGGGGTCGGCGGCCAACTCGGTGGTGTGTTTCGTCCTCGGCATCACCGAGATCGACCCGGACCGCTCGACCCTGTTGTTCGAGCGCTTCTTGTCGCGGGAACGCAACGAGCCGCCGGACATCGACGTCGACTTCGAACACGAGCGCCGCGAAGAGGTGCTGCAGTATGTGTTCCAGCGTTACGGCCGGCACCGCGCGGCGCTGACCGCGGTGGTCAGCACCTACCACGGCGCCGGGGCGGTGCGCGATGTGGCCAAGGCCCTGGGCTTGCCGCCGGATCAGGTCAACGCCCTGGCCGACTGCTGCGGCCACTGGAGCGATACGCCGCCCAGCGTCGAGCGTCTGCAGGAGGCCGGCTTCGACCCCGAGAGCCCGGTGCTGCGCCGGGTCCTGAGCCTGACCGGGCAGTTGATCGGCTTTCCCCGGCACCTGTCCCAGCACCCCGGCGGCTTCGTGATTTCCGAGCAGCCCCTGGACCATCTGGTGCCGGTGGAGAACGCGAGCATGGCCGAGCGCACGGTGATCCAGTGGGACAAGGACGACCTAGACATGGTCGGCCTGCTCAAGGTGGACATCCTGGCCCTGGGCATGCTAAGCGCCATCCGCCGCTGTTTCGACCTGATCCACGGCTATCGCGGCCAGCGCTACAGCCTCACCAGCATTCCGGCCGAAGACCCGGCCACTTACCAGATGATCGGTCGCGCCGACACCATTGGTGTGTTCCAGATCGAGTCCCGGGCACAGATGTCGATGCTGCCCCGACTCAAGCCGCAGAACTTCTATGACCTGGTGATCGAGGTGGCGATCGTCCGCCCTGGGCCGATCCAGGGCGGCATGGTCCATCCCTACCTGCGTCGGCGTAACCGTGAAGAGCCGGAGACGTACCCGTCGCCGAAGTTGGAAGCGGTGCTCAAGCGCACTCTGGGCGTGCCGCTGTTTCAGGAACAGGTGATGCAGATCGCCATTGTCGCCGCCGACTACACCCCGGGCGAGGCCGACCAGTTGCGTCGCTCCATGGCCGCCTGGAAGCGCCACGGCGGCCTGGAGCCGCACCGCGAACGGCTGCGCCAGGGCATGCGCAAGAACGGCTACAGCGACGAGTTCGCGGCGCAGATCTTCGAGCAGATCAAGGGCTTTGGCAGCTACGGCTTTCCCGAGTCCCATGCCGCCAGCTTTGCCTTGCTGACCTACGCCAGCTGCTGGCTCAAGTGCCATGAGCCGGCGGCCTTCGCCTGTGCCCTGATCAACAGCTGGCCCATGGGTTTCTACAGCCCGGACCAGATCCTCCAGGATGCCCGGCGCCACGGTTTGCAGATTTTGCCGGTGGAGGTGAGCGCCAGTGACTGGGACTGCAGCCTGGACGCTGGACAGGGCCTGTCCGGGCAGCCGGCCGTGCGCCTGGGGCTGCGCATGATCAAGGGCTTTCGCCAGGAGGACGGCCTGCGCATCGAAAGCGCCCGCCGGCAGCGGACCTTTGCCGACATTGCCGACCTGGCCGAGCGGGCCCGGCTGGATGTCCGGGCCCAGGAGCTGCTGGCGGACGCCGGCGCTCTGCGGGCGCTGGCCGGGGATCGCTACCGGGCGCGCTGGGAAGTGGCCGGGGTGGAGAAGCAACTGGGGCTGTTCGCCGATCTGCCACGCCAGGAGGAGGCCCCGGTGAACCTGCCCTGGCCGAGTGTCGGTGAAGACCTGCAGGCCGATTACCACAGCCTTGGCACCACCCTGGGGCCCCATCCTCTGGCGTTGCTGCGCGCGCAGCTCAAGGCCCGGCGCTGCCGCAGTTCCCGGGAACTGCTGGAGGTGGAACACGGGCGTTCGGTGAGCGTGGCCGGGCTGGTCACCGGGCGCCAGCGCCCGGGCACCGCCAGCGGGGTGACCTTCGTCACCCTGGAAGACGAGTTCGGCAACGTCAACGTGGTGGTCTGGCGCGACCTGGCCGAACGCCAGCGTCGGGTACTGGTGGGTTCGCAGTTGCTCAAGGTCGACGGCACCCTGGAGACCGAGGGCGAAGTGCGCCACCTGATTGCCGGGCGCCTGACGGATCTGAGCCCGTTGCTGGCTGGCATCAGCGTGCGCAGTCGGGACTTTCGCTGACTGCCGCCGAGCCTCTGGCGGTCTCAAGATTTTGCGTCTCCTGCGTCGGAATGCCGCCCAAGCCGTTCGCAGCCTGCGGCAGCGGCTACAAAGCCTGGCTCGGCACTGGCCTGTAGCCGCTGCCGAGCCCTGGCGAGGCTGCGCAAAGGCCCGCAGGGCCTTGCTTGGCGATCTGCTGCCGAGCCTCTGGCGATCTCAGGACTTGGCGTCTCCTGCGGAGCCGTTCGCAGCCTGCGGCAGCGGCTACACAGCTACCGGCCCCGAGGCTTTGCGAGCGGAGACAGGTGGACGTTGATGATTTTTTATTCCTTTTCGGCATGGTGGCGCTTTGGCATAATCGCCGCCGATGATGCCCCCTGCATCAAGTTTCAGAACGTCCCGCCGATGCTTTTCCAGCCCCCACAGACTGGGGCCAGAGGCTTACGGCAGGGCGAAAGTGCATCGAGACGGTGCACCCAAATGGATACTCAAAAAGGAACCTAGAGTGAGAGTGATCTCGAAGTTGATGTTGTCCGGCGCAGCACTGGCGGTGCTGACGGGCATGAGCGGTTGTGCCACTGAAAGCTCCCGTGCCTTGCCGGTGGAGAAGGTCCAGAGCGCCAGCCAGGTGTGGACCGGGGCCCGGGTGCCGATGGCGGTGGGCAAGTTCGATAACCGCTCCAGCTACATGCGCGGGATTTTCTCCGACGGCGTCGACCGCCTCGGCGGCCAGGCCAAGACCATCCTCATCACCCACCTGCAGCAGACCAACCGGTTCAACGTGCTGGATCGCGACAACATGGGCGAGATCCAGCAGGAAGCGGCGATCAAGGGCCAGGCGCAGAAGCTCAAGGGCGCGGATTTCGTGGTCACCGGCGACGTCACCGAGTTCGGCCGCAAGGAAACCGGCGACCATCAGCTGTTCGGCATTCTCGGCCGCGGCAAGACCCAGGTGGCCTACGCCAAGGTGGCGTTGAACATCGTCAATATCAGCACCTCCGAAGTGGTCTATTCGACCCAGGGTGCCGGCGAGTACGCCCTGTCCAACCGTGAAGTGATCGGCTTCGGCGGCACCGCTTCCTACGACTCGACCCTCAACGGCAAGGTGCTGGACCTGGCCATGCGCGAGGCGGTCAACCGCATGGTCGAAGCCATCGATGCCGGGGCCTGGAAACCCGGCCGCTGATCAATACTGCTAACAGGGAGATGTAAGCATGTTCAAGACCTTCACCGTGCGGCCACTGCTGGCCGGCGCCTTGCTGGGCAGCGTTTTGCTGGCCGGCTGCAGCGGGCCGAAGACGCTGTACCAGTGGGAAACCTACCAGGCCCAGACCTACGAATACTTCAAGGGCGAGGAAGCCCGCGAAGCCCAGGTCGAGGCGCTGGAGCGTGACCTGCAGAAGATCAAGTCCACCGGCAAGGCCGTGCCGCCGGGTTACCACGCGCACCTGGGCATGCTCTACGCGGGCCTGGGCAAGGATGACCAGATGGTGCAGCAGTTCAATACCGAGAAGGCGCTGTTCCCCGAGTCCGCCTCGTACATGGACTTTCTGTTGAAGAACGCCAAGCAGGGAGCCGCTCAATGAACTTCACCACCTTGCGCAACCTCCTGGGCCTGTTGAGCGTCAGCCTGCTGGTGGGCTGCGCCGCGCCCAAGACCGTGGACTACTCGGCCTACAAGCAGGCCCGGCCGAAGTCGATCCTGGTGCTGCCGCCGCTCAATGAATCGCCGGACGTCAAGGCCACCTACAGCATGCTGTCCCAGGTGACCTTTCCCCTGGCCGAAGCCGGTTACTACGTGATGCCGATTGCCGTGGTGGATGAAACTTTCCGCCACAACGGCCTGACCAACCCGGCGGACATCCATGGCCTGTCGCCGGCCAAGCTCAACGAGATCTTCGGCGCCGACGCCGGGCTGTACATCACGGTCAAGGAGTACGGCACCAGCTACATGCTGATCAGCAGCGAGACGGTGGTCACCGCCAGCGCCACCCTGGTCGATCTCAAGACCGGCACCACCCTGTGGACCGGCAGCGCCCGGGCTTCCAGCGAGGAAGGCAACAACGGCAACAACGGTGGCCTGGTGGGCATGCTGATCACCGCCGCGGTGAAGCAGATCATCAACACCACCACCGACGCCGGGCACCCGATCGCCGGCATCACCAGCCAGCGCCTGCTGTCGGCCGGGCAACGCACCGGCCTGCTGTACGGTCCGCGCTCGCCGAAATACGGCACCGACTGAGGTCCTGGCGGGCGGGCAATCCGCCTGTGGCCGGGAGGGCGCCTGCGGGCGTCCTCCCGGATCGGACGGCATCGCCTATCCTGTTGTTTCAGGCCCGCCCCGGGTCGGTTCAACGGGGCCGCGGCAATTTCCGTGAAACCATCGGCAGAGGCTGTGCTCAAAGGCTCTGGAGGCTGTGCTGCAACCTCTTGAAAATCCATGCTGTATCACGTTTTTCGCAGAGTCCGTTCATGCCGTTCTTATCAGATCATCACGGGTGCCAGGGGTGGAAAGGCGAGATGGCCGAACGCATCCGGGCCTTCGACTGGTCCGTCACCAGCCTGGGTTCATTGCGCAACTGGAGCCACAGCCTGCGCAGCACGGTGCAACTGATGCTCGGTTCGCCGGTGCCGATGGTGATGCTCTGTGGCCCTCTGGGCTACATGATCTACAACGATGCCTACGCGGTTTTTGCCGGCGGTCGCCATCCCTATCTGCTGGGCTGCGCGGTGGAGCTGGGGTGGCCGGAAGTCGCCGAGTTCAATCGCGGGGTGATGAACACCTGCCTCAATGGCGGCACCTTGTCCTACCGCAACAAGGAGCTGGTGCTGCTGCGCAACGGCGAGCCGGAAAGCGTCTGGCTGGACCTCTATTACAGCCCGGTGGCCGGCGACGACCAGGCGCCGGCCGGGGTGATCGCCATCGTCGTGGAAACCACCGGCCACGTGATTTCCGAACAGCGTCGGCAGGCCGCCGAGGACAACCTGCGGCAGATGGCGCGCAGTCTCGAGCAGCGGGTACTGGAAGAGGTCAATGCGCGTCTGGCCGCCGAAGAGCAACTGCGCCAGTCACAGAAGCTCGAAGCCATTGGCGGCCTCACCGGCGGCGTGGCCCATGACTTCAACAACCTGTTGCAGGTGATCGCCGGCAACCTGCACCTGCTGGCCCGGCACGAGCCGGACAACAGCAATGTGCAGCGCCGCACCCGTGCCGCGCTGACCGCGGTGGAGCGGGGGGCCAAGCTGTCGGCCCAGTTGCTGGCCTTCGCCCGGCGCCAGCCGCTGTCACCGGCGCTCTACGATCCCCAGGAGCTGGATCAGGGGCTGGCTGAACTGCTGCGACGGGCCCTGGGGGAAACCATTCGCCTGCAGGTGCAACTGCCCGCCGAGCCCTGGTGCATCCATGTGGATCGCAACCAGCTGGAGAATGCCGTGCTCAACCTGGCGATCAACGCCCGGGATGCCATGGCCGGCGAGGGCACCATCGGCATCAGCGTGGAGAATCTGCTGCTGGATCGACAGTTCTGCGCCGGCACGGACCTGAGCCCCGGCCAGTACCTGCGGCTGACGGTGGCCGACAGCGGTGGCGGCATGTCCGCCGAGGTGCTCAAGCAGGCCTTCGAGCCGTTCTTCACCACCAAGACCGACGGCCACGGCACTGGCCTGGGGCTGAGCATGGTGTTCGGCTTCGTCAAGCAGAGCGGCGGCCATATCGAGATTCTCAGCCGCCCGGGGCAGGGCACAAGGGTGCAGATGTACTTTGCCCGCAGTGTCGCCCAGCCCGCCTTGCCGGCCGTTGGCCCGGTGCCGCGGGCGAACGCGGGCCAGGAGCGGATCCTGGTGGTGGAGGACGACACCGATGTGCGCAGCGCCGCGGTGGAGATGCTCAAGCACGAGGGCTATCAGGTGTGCTCCGCGGCCAGCGGCGATGCCGCCATGCAACTGCTGCTGCAGGGGCTGGCGGTCGACCTGATCTTCACTGACGTGGTGATGCCGGGGCTGATCAAGAGCACCGACCTGGCCACCTGGGCCAGGACCCAGGCGCCGCCGGTCGCGGTGCTGTTCACCTCGGGGCATACCCGGGACATGATCTCGCGCAATCACCAGCTCAGCCCGGACACCCACCTGCTGAGCAAGCCCTACGCCCCTGAGGACCTGAGCGCCATGGTGCGCTCGTTGCTGGGGGGCTGAGCCGATTCCCACCGTCGCACCAGGGCGTGGCCCGGCACCGGCGGTTCGCCCAGGGTGGGTTTGCGTCCCTTCCGATCTCCAACTGCAGGCAGGTTCATGACTTCTTCGTCCCATGTCCCCCATGACGCCCTGGCGAGCACGCCACCTTCTGATCGCGACGGTTTTGTCCGGGTGCGCGGCGCCCGCGAGCACAACCTGAAGAATGTCGACGTGGACATTCCCCGGGATGCCCTGGTGGTGTTCTGCGGGGTGTCTGGCTCGGGCAAGTCGTCCCTGGCGTTTTCCACCCTGTATGCCGAGGCCCAGCGGCGCTATTTCGAGTCGGTGGCGCCCTATGCCCGGCGCCTGATCGATCAGGTCGGGGTGCCGGATGTCGATCGCATCGACGGCCTGCCGCCGGCGGTGGCCCTGCAACAGCAGCGCGGCACGCCGAGCACGCGCTCTTCGGTGGGCAGCGTGACCACCTTGTCCAGCTTGGTGCGCATGCTCTATTCCCGGGCCGGCAGCTACCCGCCGGGGCAGCCGATGCTCTACGCCGAGGACTTTTCACCGAACACCCCCCAGGGCGCGTGTCCGCAGTGCCACGGCCTGGGCCGGGTCTATGCCGTCGATGAAGCGAGCATGGTCCCCGATCCTTCGCTGAGCATCCGCCAGCGCGCCGTGGCCGCCTGGCCGCTGGCCTGGCAGGGGCAGAACCTGCGGGACATCCTGGTAACCCTGGGCTACGACGTGGACATTCCCTGGCGCGAACTGCCGAAACAGCAGCGCGAGTGGATTCTCTTCACCGAAGAGACTCCCACGGTGCCGGTGTACGCCGGGCTGACCCCGGAGCAGACCCGCGAGGCCCTCAAGCGCAAACAAGAGCCGAGCTACATGGGCACCTTCAGCGGTGCCCGGCGCTATGTGCTGCACACCTTCACCCACACCCAGAGCGCGCTGATGAAAAAGCGCGTGGCGCAGTTCATGCGCGGCAGCCCGTGCCCGCTGTGCGAGGGCAAGCGGCTCAAGCGCGAGGCCCTGGCGGTGACCTTTGCCGGGCTGGATATCGGCGAGCTGGCGCGCTTGCCGTTGCTGCAACTGGCCGAGGTACTGCGGCCGGTGGCCGCCGCGGCTTACCTGGAGCAGGCCACCGCCGATGAGCCGGTGCTGAGCCATGCCCAGACCCGCGCCGCGCGCCAGCAGCGCCATGCCCGGGGCGCCCCGGAGCATCGCGGCGCGCCGGATGTGCGGCACACCCCCAACCTGTCCCCGGAGAAACGCCTGGCCGCGCAACGCATCGCCCAGGACCTGCTGGAGCGGGTCGCCACCCTGACCGACCTGGGGCTGGGCTACCTGGCCCTGGAGCGCAGCACGCCGAGCCTGTCCAGCGGCGAGTTGCAGCGCCTGCGCCTGGCGACCCAGCTGGGCTCGCAGCTGTTCGGGGTGATCTACGTGCTGGACGAACCGTCGGCGGGCCTGCACCCGGCGGATGCCGAGGCGCTGTTCCAGGCCTTGCAACGGCTCAAGGCCGCCGGCAACTCGCTGTTCGTGGTGGAGCATGATCTGCAGACCCTGCGCCGTGCCGACTGGCTGGTGGACGTGGGGCCGGCGGCCGGGGAGCGGGGCGGCCAGGTGCTGTACAGCGGTCCGCCGGCGGGGCTGGCGGCGGTCACGGCTTCCCCGACCCGGGCCTATCTGTTCGCCGAGCGGGCCCCGGCCCGGCGCACCCCGCGCCAACCCCGGGGCTGGCTGCGCCTGGAGGGGGTCAGCCGCAACAACCTCAAGGACCTGGATGCCGCGTTTCCCCTGGGTTGCTTCACGGCCGTGACCGGGGTGTCCGGGTCCGGCAAGTCCAGCCTGGTGAGTCAGGCCCTGCTGGAACTGGTGGGGGCCCATCTGGGCAAGGTGGGCGGCAGCGAGGAGGCGCCGGAGCTGGACCTGGAAGACGACGCGCCGCCAAGCAGCAGCGGTCGGGTCAGTGCCGGCCTGGAGCAGATCAAGCGCCTGGTGCAGGTGGATCAGAAGCCCATCGGCCGTACCCCGCGTTCCAATCTGGCGACCTACACCGGGTTGTTCGATCAGGTGCGCAAGCTGTTTGCCGCCACCCCCGAGGCCCGGGAGCGCGGCTTTGACGCCGGGCAGTTTTCCTTCAACGTGGCCAAGGGTCGTTGCCCGGCCTGCGAGGGCGAAGGCTTTGTCAGCGTCGAGCTGCTGTTCATGCCCAGCGTCTTCGCCCCATGCCCCACTTGCCAGGGGGCCCGTTACCACCCCGAGACGCTGGCCGTGACCTGGCAGGGCCTGAATATCGCCCAGGTGCTGCAGCTGAGTGTCGAGCAGGCCTTGCCGGTGTTCGCCGAGCAAGCGGGCATCCGCCGCACCCTGCAGGTGCTCTGCGACATCGGCCTGGATTACCTGCGCCTGGGGCAGCCGGCCACCGAGCTGTCCGGCGGTGAGGCCCAGCGCATCAAGCTGGCCACCGAGCTGCAGCGCAATGCCCGGGGCGCGACCTTGTACGTGCTCGACGAACCCACCACCGGCCTGCATCCGCAGGACGTGGACCGGTTGCTTGCCCAGTTGGACAAGCTGGTGGAGGCGGGCCACAGCGTGGTGGTGGTCGAGCATGACATGCGCCTGGTGGCCCAGGCCGACTGGGTCATGGACATCGGCCCGGGTGCGGGGGACCAGGGCGGCACCCTGGTGGCCTGCGGCACGCCGGAGCAGGTGGCCCGGCAGCGCGACAGCCGTACCGCCGCGTTTCTGGCCCAGGCCCTGGCCGGGCATTGATCCAGGGCAGGGCGGGCGACGAACGGTTACCGCTGGTCTGATTGGCGGTCGACAGACCCGGGGCGCGAAGGCCATTCTGATCACCGGCAGGGGCGTTATCCGGCCCTTGCTGCCATCAACCACGGAGGTGTTCCATGCCGGTGACCCACGACCTTTACCAGGACCTGAGCTGCAGTAAGGAAGACATTCAAAAGCGTCGGGCCAGTGACCCCCACCTGAATGCTCTGTTCGACAAATACACCATCATCGATGATCAGGTGCTCAAGGCCGAAGCGGCGGCTGCTGCCGACGACGAACTGAAGAAACTCAAGGAAAAGCGCCTGCTGATCAAGGACGAGATCTCCGAGAAACTCACCGCTGGTTCCTGACCTTCCCCTGTGGCCAGGGCGCTTGCCCCTACCGGGCGCAGCCGCCCTGACGCCCGCCGGGCTGTCACGCCCCGGCGCGGCGCATCCCATCCCTCATCCGCTCAAGGCGCCAGTGCCTCCTGCAACGGCAGGCGCGCCATGTGCCGAGCCGTCAGCGACCCCAGGTACAGCGCATCGCCGTATTCGCGCACCGTGGTGATCGGCGAGTAGTTGCCACTGCTGGCGTCCTGCAGGTTGGCGATCACCCGGCCCTGGGTGTCCAGGCCCAGCACAAAGCCGCGCTTTTCCACCGGCTTGGGCAATACCGTCATCGCCCGCACCAGCATCTTGCGCACCAGCGGATAGGGCGCCGTGCCGTCGAGCAACGGGTTGCGCGGCGCATACAGGGCCACCCAGAAACGCCCGGCGCCGTTGAAGCTCAAGTTGTCCGGCAGCCCCGGCAGGTTGTCGATGAACAGGTCGTGCCGGCCGGCCTGATCGCCCTTGAGCCAGTAGCGGCTGATGCGGTAGGCGCCGGTTTCATTGACCAGCACATACGCCTCGTCCGGTCCCAGGGCGACGCCGTTGGCGAACTCCAGGCCCTCTAGCAGCACCTCGGTCTTGCCGCTCTGGAAGTCGTAGCGCAGCAGGCGCCCATCGGCGCCGTGCTCGATCACCGCTTCACCGTCATGGCCGTAGCCCCAGCGGCTGCTGGCGTCGCTGAAATAGGCGTAGCGTCCGGCGGCGTCCACCGCCACATCGTCGGTAAAACCGAATGCCAGGCCATTGGCGGCGGTGCTCAGGGTCTGCAACTGGCCTTGGCTGTCCAGGGCCAGCAGGCCCTTGATGGCATCGGCGATGATCAGGCGTCCATCCGGGTGCCGGGCCAGCCCCAGGGGGCGGCCGCCGGTGTTGACCAGCACCTTGAGGGTGCTGCCGTCGAGGCGGGTCTGGATCACCCGGCCGTCATGCAGGCCGCTGATCAGTTGGTCCTGTTCCAGCAGCAGGGCTTCGGGGCCGTCGATATCCCGGGCGCCCACCGCTTGCAGCGCCTTGAGTTTCTGGTTCTCGGCGAACGCGCCCTGGCTCAGGGACGGTGCCGGCGCCGGTTGCCAGGCCACCGGCTGGACCCGGGTCGGCCACAGCAGCAGGAAGGCCAGGATCGCCAGCAGCACCAGCAGGACAATCCGCGCAGCGCTGAAACGTCGAGGGGCTATGTGATTCATGCAATGACTCCTGTCGGGGGCGGCCTCAGGCCGGGTGGCCTGGCGCCGGGGCGGGCGGCAGTGGAATGGCGTGCTGGGCCGTTTCGCACAATGCCAGCAATGAGGCGGCGGATTCTCGCTCAATCCGCCGCTTGAATAACAGCTGATTGCCCAGGCGCATCAGCAGAGGTTCGAAGCGATATTCCAGGGTGCGGATAAAGCGTGTGCGTTGGGCCGCCAGCGCCTGGCACTCATAGGTCAGGCGCAATGCCAGGCCATGCTCGCCCCGGGCGCTGGCGCGCCAGCGCTGCCCCGGCAGGTACTCCTCGACCCGCCAGCTAAGGTGGCCGCTGCGCCCGCCGGCATGGATGTCTTCCTCGAAACCCTGCCCGGCGAACAACGGGCCAGCGTCGCCCAGCACCTGCAACGAGGACGGGTGCCATTGCGGCCAGCAGCGCGGACTGGCGGCATAGGCCAGGGTGGCCTCGGCGCTGCGCGGAATATCGACCTGATGCTGCATGCGGGTCATGGGCCTGGCCGGGTCGAAGGCGGTCGCCGCGGACGAAGATTCCTCGGGCTGCCAGTACAAGGTGCCGAACAGCCAGTCCATCAGCGGCAGGACGATATTGAAATTGCGCTCCTGCATCAATTCCCGGCGGTGATGCAGCTCGTGTAGGCGGCGCATCTGCCGCACCCAGGGCAGGCGCGCCAGGGGGTGGCTGGCGGGCAAGTGCTCGCAGGCATGGAAGACTTCATAGGCCAGGTAGCCGATCAGGGTGCAGCTGGCGAACAGCGCCGCCACGTTGCCGTTCCACAGGCGCAGCAAGGCCCACAGCGGCAGGGCGAAGAGCAGGCTGTGGACCACGATCAGCCAGGCCGGAAACAGGATCACCCGCCAGTCCTTGCGGCCTTGATAGCTCATCAGCCCGGGGGCGAAGAAACTGTGGTGGTCGCCGGTATGGCGGGCATAGAACAGCCGTGCGAAGCGGCGCTTGTGATGCCCCAGCCAGCGGTGCACCAGGTAGATGCACAGGTTGAAGAACAGCAGCGCCAAGGGCACCGCCAGCCATTCCAGGGGCTGCACCTGACGCAGGGTGCTGCACAGCAGGACGACGCACAGCAAGCCATAGCCCAGGACAAAACCGCCATGCAGCCAGGGGTTGTAGCGCGGACTGACCGCGGCTCGATACTGCTCGCGAAAGTGTTCGATGGTGTCTCGCACGACGCTGTTCCTGTTGTTGTTTTTGTCGGCTGCAGCGTAGCCGCCGGCGCTTTATCCGGCCAATGGGCAGGGGGCAACGGGCAAAAACTCATGAGGCAAGAAGATCGATGGCCGTGCACAATCCCGCCCTTTTACGCTTGCAAGGACCTGCGCCATGACCGAGGTTCGTTACCCGCGCTTCAAGGTATTCATGAGCTTTATCCTGTGTCCCCTGGTGCCGGGTTTTGTCGCCGGGCTGATCAATAGCGTGCTGCTGGTGGCGCACATAGCCACTCATCCAAGGCTGATCGGCGAGGTGCGTGGCGGCGAGATCCTGCTGATGCCGTTGCTGATGCCGCTGGTGGCGGTCCTGGTGTTTTTCCTGCCGTTGCTCGGGCTGGCCCTGGGCGCGTCCCTGCTCAAGGTCAGGCGCTCGGCGCGCAGCTGCAATGCCCTGGCGCTGCTCGGCGCCGTGCTCGCCACTGGCTGGGTCGCGCTGTTTATCCGCGAGGTGGTCACGCACAGCGCAAGGGCCCGCTATGACGACTACTGGCTGGGGTTGTTCCTGGTGTTCCTGGCCGCCCTCGTCACCTGCTGGTCGACGGCGCGGCTGTTTCTGCCGCCGCGCCTCCAGGAGCCGCGTTCATGATGCCTGCTCGGGTCTAGTCGGGTCCGGCCAGGATCCAGCGCCGGGCTGGCGCTAGCTGGGCAGGGCGATCGGCGTTGGGCAGGCACCACGCGCACAGGCTCTGCGCCGAAAAAAAGCGCCCGGCGCGGGCTTCTTAGTTGTTGCAGGCCCTTCGGGCCAAGACTTTCGGGGGGCTCGAGGCCGAACGTCTTGATGGGCCTCCGGTTTGCAATCAAGAATCTTCTCGGTCACGCCCGAGAGCCGTCCTATCTCATTCACAAGTTAACGTTTGTAGGCTTTCCAGGCCTTGAGGAGCAAGGCAAACGTCAAACACGAGATAGGTATAAAACCCATGAAATTCATCAAGTCCGCACTGTCTGTCGCTGTGTGCTGTGTCGCTGCCCAGGCCATGGCGGCCGACGGCGAAATCAACTTCACCGGCTCGATCACTGCCAATACCTGTTCGGTGAGTGTCGGCGACCTCAACGGCGGTGCCGGCGTTAATGTTTCCCTGGGCAACGCGCCCGCCCTGTCGCTGAAAAAGGCCGGCGATACCGCTGGCGCCGGTTCCTTTGCCCTGACCATGACGGCACCGAAGGACGACAAGGATTGTGTGCTGACCGGCAAGACCGCCACCGTGCGCTTTCTCAGCATGAACGGTGCCGCCGGCCCCAACGGTGAGTGGCTGGCCCTGGAGGGCGCAGGCGGCGCCGGGGTGGCCAAGAATGTCGCGGTGCAGATTCGCGACGCCAAGGGCGTGGACGTGCAACTGGGCCGGGCTTCCAGCGAGTACGCGGACCTGACCCAACCGATGCGTTTCACCGCCAACTACATCGCCACCGGTGAAGCCACGCCGGGCACCGCCAACGCCAAGGCGTCCTTCAGCGTCGACTACAAGTAAGCGCGTTCCGGCCGGGGCTCCTGCCTGTGACTTGGGGGCCTCGGCATGCCCTGTTCCCTGCCTCAGGTTCTGATCGATATGACTACTTTCCCTCGCTTTCGCGGCGCGCTGCTGTGCGCGTCCCTGGCGCTGCTCTGGCCCGTCTCCCAGGCCAGCGCCGGCATCATGCTCAATGGCACGCGGATCATCCTCAACGCCGATGAACGCAGTGCCTCGACCATCGTCTCCAACCTCACCAGCAGCGATTACGCGGTGCAGACCTGGGTCAATGACGCCGCGGACAGCAAGGGCTCGCTCAGCCCGTTCATCGCCATGCCGGCGCTGTTCAAAGTGCGCGCGGGCGAGGAGCAGGTGGTACGGATCATCAAGACGCCCGGGCAACTGCCGGAGGATCGGGAGTCGGTGTTCTATTTCAATGCCCAGGAAATTCCCCTGCTGGAGCAAAAGCAGGAGAACACCCTGAAAGTGGCGGTGCGCACCCGGGTCAAGCTGTTCTATCGGCCCGGCCACTTGCCGGGCAGCGCTCAGGACGCGCCCGGCCAGTTGACCTGGAAACTCCTGGCGCAACCGTCGGGAACGGTGTTGCAGGTGACCAACCCGAGTGCCTATCACATCACTTTCATCGCTATCCGGGTGATGGATGGCGACACCCCGATCGAGCTGCAGGACGTCGACATGGTGGCCCCCAAGTCCACCCAGGACTTCCCTCTCAAACGCCGGCTCAAGTCCGGCAGCGCCACTGTGGAATTCTCGATCATCAATGACTACGGGGGTTACAGCGATCCGTTGAAGTCCAGTGCGACGTTCTGAGCCGATGGCGTGCCTACGGAATGAAACCAGCGCAGTCATGCAGAGGGTCAAGTTCGGGATGTGTGTGTGTTTGAAAAACTGGGTCGGTTGTTTGGCCGGATCGCTATTGTTGGCCGCCCTCAAGAACAGCGCAGTCGCCGCCGCAGAGTTCGATAGCGGATTCGTGGCGGATTTTGGTGGCAGCGGTGCACTGAAAAGCGATCTCGAAGCCATGCTCCATGAGCAGGACGTGGGTCCGGGCCGCTACCTGGTGGAGATCAGTCTCAACCGTGATTATTTTGCCCAGCGCGACCTCAGCTTTGTCCCCGGCGACAAGGGCCTCAAGGCCTGCCTGCCGCAGGCACTGCTGACGGAAATGGGAGTCAAGCTGCCTCCCTTGCAGGCCCCCGGCATCGATGAGCAATGCCTGGACTTGCCCGGGCTGGTGCAAGGCGCGAGCGTGAATTTCGACAGCCGCCAGCTCCGGCTGGACATCAGCGTGCCGCAGATAGCCATGAACCGCGATGCTCGGGGCTATGTGGCGTCCGAAGAGTGGGACAGCGGGGTCAATGCCGGCTTTCTCAACTATCAGTTCTCCGGATCCCAGAGCAGGAACCCGCAGCGCAACGCGGCCAACTATTACCTCTACCTCAATGGCGGTCTCAACCTCGGCGACTGGCGCCTGCGCTCCAGTTCGTCCTATCGCAAGGACGGCACCTGGGAGCGTGCCGCCAGCTATGTGCAACGCGACCTGCCGGGGACCCTGGGCAGCCTGACCCTGGGTGAAAGCGTGACCCCGGGAGACACCTTCCAGAGTGTGCCGTTTCGTGGCGTGCAACTGGCCAGCGACACGCAGATGCTGCCCGACTCGCTGCAGGGCTATGCGCCGGTGATCCATGGCGTGGCGCAGAGCCAGGCCCGGGTCGAGGTGCGTCAGCACGGCTATTCGCTGTACAGCACCTTCGTCTCCCCGGGGCCTTTCGAGATCCGCGACCTCAACGCCGCGTCCGGCAGTGGTGACCTGGAGGTGATCATCACCGAGGCCGATGGCAGCGAGCGGCGTTTCATCCAGCCTTACGCGACCCTGGGCAACCTGCTGCGCGACGGCACCTGGCGCTACAGCCTCAGCGCCGGCCAGTACCATGAGCCGAGCTCGCAGGTAGAGCAGCCGACCTTCACCCAGGCATCCCTGGCCTATGGCATGCCGCGGGACTACACCCTGTCCCTGGGCGGGTTGCTGGGGGAGGGCTATCGCGCCTATCAAGTCGGTGTGGGCAAGGGCCTGGGCACCTTCGGCGCTTTGTCCCTGGACGTGACCCAGGCCATGACCGACACCCCGCTGGGGTCGCTCAGTGGACAGAGTTATGGCCTGCGCTACGGCAAGGCGTTCGCCACCGGCACCAACCTGCGCTTTGCCGGCTATCGCTATTCGACCCCCGGCTACCGGGACTTCAGCGAGGCCGTGAGCCAGAGCACCTGGGACAGCGATCACGATGCGGACGGCCGCTATCGGCGGGTCAGCCGGCGCAGTCGACTGGAGGCCAACCTTTCCCAGGCCTTTGCCGACAGCACCTCGCTGTACCTGAACCTGTCGCAACAGGACTACTGGAACTCGTCCCGGCAGCAACGTCAGGTGCAGTTCGGGGTCAGCGGCCAGGTGCAGCGGGTCAACCTGTCGCTGTACGCCAGCAAGAGCCTGAGCGACAGCGATGACCAGGGCGTGCAGGTGGGCCTGACTCTGAGCTTCCCGCTGGGTCGGCAGAACGCCAGCGTCAGCCTGGAGCGCAATGCCGACGGCAGCCACGACCAGCGCCTGGGCCTGAGCGGCCTGGCGGGGAACTACCACAACCTCAACTACAACCTGGACATGCTGCGCAGCGAGCATTCGGCCAACACCGGCTCGGCCTCCGTCGGCTATCGCGCGCCCTGGGCCAGCCTCAATGCCGGCCTGAGCAGCAGCAGCGCCTACAAGACTGCCAACGTCGGCATCTCCGGCTCGGTACTGGCCCACCCCGGTGGTGTGCAACTGGGCCAGAGCCTGGGCGAAACCATGGCCCTGGTGGAGGTCAAGGACACCCCCAATGTGGGGGTCAACAATGCGCCGGGCACCTTTACCGATGCCAAGGGCTACAGCCTGGTGCCCTATGTGCAGCCGTACCGGCGCAACCGCATCAGCCTGGACACCAGCAAGCTGGACGCCAACACCGACATCGACAGCGGCGTGAGCACCGTGACCCCGCGGCGCGGTGCGGTGGTGCTGGCGCGCTTCAAGGCCCGGCACACCGAGAAGGTGCTGGCCAGCGTGACCCTGCCCGGGGGCGCGGTGGTGCCGTTCGGCGCGGCGGTGCTGGATGCCGCCGGGCATAAGGTCAATGCCGTGGGACCCATGGGTCAGGTGTTGCTGGCGGTGGGCGAGAGTCGCGACTTCCGCCTGGTCTGGGGGACCGCCGCCAGTCAGCAATGTGCCTTCACCCTGGACCTGCAACAGACCCGGGAACAGGAAGGCTTCAAGCTGGCGAACCTGCGTTGCGCGCCCTTGGGCCACTAGCGCCCGGTCCCGGCGTCAGACCCGGCCCGCAAGCTTCGGCTTGCGGGCTTTTTTTGACTCTGCATCCGGGCTTGGTGCGCCCGGGGTCAATGCGGCTGGGCGGAAGTGGCCAGGGTGCTGTTGAGCTGTTCCATCAGGGTCCTGACCTCCTGGCACAGATGGGCCAGGGTGTCGACGGCGGCGTTGTCCGCCAGGGCTTGCTCCAGGGTTTCGCACAAGCGCAGCAGGGCGTCGGACTGCATCATCTGCGCCGAGCTTTTCAGCTTGTGGGCCTGGCTGGCCAGGGTCTTGAAGTCGAGGCGGGCCATGGCCTCCTCCAGGGCCTGAAGGTCCTGCTGATTGCAGACGATCAGGTGGCCCAGCAGGCTGCGGCGCTTGTCCTCCGGCAGGTTGAACAGCAACAGCGCCGAGCTGCCGTCTTCCACTTCCTGCGGCGTCCTGCTCTCGCTGAAGAGCGGCACGTAGCGGGCCAGCATCGACACGCTCAAGGGCTTGAGCAGGCAGGCATCCATGCCGGCGGCGAGGCCGGCCTGCATATCCTCGCCCCGGGCGCTGGCGGTGGTGCCGATGATGGTGCAGGGGGGCATGCGCATCTGCTGTTCCAGGCGGCGGATCTCTTCGGTCAGGCCGATGCCGTCCAGCTCCGGCATGTTGCAGTCGGTGATGATCAGGTCGACCTCGTTGTCCTCCCAGATGAACAGCGCCTCAAGCCCATCGTGGGCCAGGATTGGCAGGTGGCCGAGCAGTTCGATCTGCTCCTTGAGCAGGGTCAGGCTCGGCAGGTGGTCCTCGACGATGAGGATCTTCAGGCGCCGCTGGATGGGCGCCGCCGGTTCGCTCTTGGGCAGCGCCAGTGGGGTGTCGCTGGGGGGGGCTTCTTCGGCGCAGGCGGTCAGGGTCATGGTGGTGCCCTTGCCCGGGGTGCTGTCCACCAGCAGGTCGCCATCGATGATCCGGCTCAGCGACTGGCAGATACACAGGCCGATGCCGGCGCCACTGTTGCGGTTGACGGTGACCCGGGAGAAGGGCGTGAACAGGCTGGCCATGTCGGCCGGATCGATGCCCGGGCCGGTGTCCTGCACGCTGATGGAGAAGGCGAAGCGCTGTTCGCCCAGCGCCACGCCCTGGACCCGCAGGGTGATGTCGCCACTGTCGGTGAACTTGATCGCGTTGCTCATCAGGTTGGAGAGGATCTGCTTGATCTTCAGCCGGTCCAGGCGCAATGGCAGGTCGGCGCAGGCATCGAAGTGGGTGATGATCGACAAGCCCTTGCGGGTCGCCAGGCTGTCGAAGATCCCGCGGATCGAGGTCACTATCTGCCGCAGGGTGCAGGTTTCCAGGTGCAGGCGGGTCTGCCCGGATTCGATGCTGGAGATATCCAGGATGCCCCCCAGCAGCTCCAGCAGGCTGACGGCCGCCTCGTGGGCCAATTGCAGCGATTCGAGGTTCTTGCCCTGGGGCGCCTTGCGGGTCAGTACCAGCTCCAGCATGCCGATGATGGCATTCATCGGGGTCCTGATTTCGTGGCTCATGGTGGCCAGGAAGGTCGACTTGGCGCTGTTGGCCCGGTCGGCGGCCTCCTTGGCCTGGCGCAGTTCTTCGAGGATGCGCAGGCGATCGCCGATATCCAGCCAGCCGCAGACCACGCCGAACACCTGCTGCTGATCGTCGCGCAGCGGCTGGATCCAGTGGTAGATATCCAGGCTCTGGCCGCCCAGGTGCAGGGTCTGGTCCCGGGCAATCGCGCTGCCCGATCGCACCACCTGCTCATAGTCGTGCTGCCATTGATTGACCACGGTGCGGCTGAGCAGCGCGTCGAGGACCTTGCTGTTGGTGCTGGAGGTGGCGCCAGGGGCGAAGGTCTGGGCGTAGGGGGTGTTGAACAGCAACAGCTCGCCGTCACGGTCACGCACGTAGATCGGGTGGGGAATGCTGTCGACGATGTTCTGGATCAGGCTCAGGCGCTCCTGCAATTGCTTGCGCACGATGGATTTCTTGAAGATCAGCTTGCGCAGGTAAAGGATCCAGATGCAGGTGGCCAGAAGCAGGACGAAGGAGACGCTGAGCACCTGATAGACCCGCAGGGTCACCTGTTCCCAGTACTTGTTGTCGGTGGCGGCGTTGGCCCGCCAGCGTCCGGAAATGGCCGCGGTCTCGCTCGGGGAAATGCGCAGCAGGGCCTTTTCGATGATGGAGATCAGCACCTTGTTCTGCGGCTGGCTGGCGAGGCCGATCCGTGCGTTGACGCCCTTGAGCAGGCCCGAGACTTTCAGCGCGTCCTCGTATTTGTAGGACAGGTAGTAGCGGGCCTGGTTGGTGGAGGTCAGGGTGAAGTCGCTGCCGCCGTCGCGTACCCGGTTCAGGGAGTCGGCGACGTTGTCGGTGGTGTGGATCTTCAGGTGCGGGTAGTTCTGGCGGATGTGTTCCAGCAGGGCGTCGGAGGTGGGCAGGGCGATGCTCTGCTCGGGACTGTCCTTGAGGTTGAATTCCTCGGGGCCGTTGTTTCGGGTGATCAGGGTATAGGGCGTGGTGATGACCGGGCGGGTAAACAGGTACTTGCGATCCCGCGAGTCGGTTTCCGACATGATTCCCAGGTCCACTTCGCCCTTGTCGAGCAGTTCCATGGCCTTGTGCACCGAGCGGGTGCGGACGATCTCGAAGCGCAGTCCGGAGTTCAGGCGCACCAGTTCCAGAATGTCGGACATGGTGCCGCCGAACTGGCCGCTGTTGTCGAACAGCGCGTAGGGCGCGAGGTCTTCGCTGACGGCGATCCGGAAGGGCCTCTTGCTCTGCAGCAGCTGCTTTTCCTCGTTGTTGAGCACGCTGACGAATTCGTCATCGCTGCACTTGAGGGTCACCACCCACCAGTTGACCATCCGGATGATCTGGCAGCGGCTGCGCGACTGCAGCTGCTGGTTGAGGATCGAGACCAGGCGCCGGTTTTGCCCGGTGTAGGCAAAGCCGATGTAGGCCTCCAGGCCGTTGACGCTGATGTTGGTCACCAGCTGATTGTTGAAGCTCTGGTTCAGCAGGTAGTTGGTGCTGACGGTGTCGCCCAGGTAGGCCTGGGCCTGCCCCTTGAGCACGGCGGCGATGGCTTCATAGGGCGACTGGTAGTTCTTGATGGTGGCGCTGCGGAAGATCTTGAAGGTGTTCTCGTCGATGAAGCCGTCGGGGGTGGAGGAAATCTGTGCCGCAGGGTCGCGCAGGTCCACGTCAAGCAGGCTGCCGGTGGTGGAATACAGGGCGATCTGGGTATAGGCGTAGGGCGAGGAGATTTGTACGCCGTACTTTTCCGCCTCCGGTTGGGTGGCGGCATCCACCAGATCGATTTCTCCCGCTTGCAGTGCCTTGAAGGCGCTCATGCGGTCCGGATAGCTGCTGATCTCGAAGCGGATGTTGAGGACTTTCTGCAGCGCCAGCAGGTTTTCCGCAAGGATGCCTTCCAGCTGTTTTTTCTCGGTGAAGATGGTCAGCGGCGGGTAGTCGGGGTAGGTCACGCCGATTCTGACCGGCTTGCGCTGGCTGAGCCAGGCCCGGTCTTGCTCGGTGACCTGGGCGGAGAACTGCAGGGCTTGTCCCCGTGACGATAACTGGAAGGGCTCGGCACCTTGGACAACGGCGGGCAGCAGGGCCGTGAACAGAGTCAGGAGTAGCGTCAGGTAGATGGGATTCATAGGGCGCAGGTCAAAGCAGATTCATTTCTTTGGCTATGCTGGCCAGCTCTATGGTAGTGCGTACCCCCAACTTGCGAAGAATGTTGATCTTGTGTCCGCTGACCGTCTTGTTGCTCAAGTGCAGGCGTTCACCGATGGCCACATTACTCAGTCCCTGGACCAGTAGTTGCAAAACGATGATTTCCTTATTGGTGAGTCTCTGCGAAGCCGACTCGTTGTTCTGCCCGTGTTCCATGTAATGGGCCAGTACTTCCTTGGGGAAGTAAAGATAACCGTCATTGATGGTGTTGAGCCCCTTCACCAGTTCATCCATGTTGGCGCTCTTGTTGATGAAGCCCAGGGCTCCGGCTTGCATGCAGCGGGCCGCATAAGTGCTGGCCAATTGCGAGGTGAAGACCAGGGTCTTGATCTTGAGGTTTTCCGAGTGGATGCGTTGCAGCACCGACAGCCCGTCCAGGCTATCGAGGCCGATATCCAGCAGCAGGTACTCCGGGGCCAGGCTGCGGATCTTGGCGAGGGCGTCCAGGCCATCGGTGGATTCGGCAACGACCTGATAGCCATGTTGCTCCAGCGTGACTCTGATCGCCCCGCAGATAATCGGGTGATCATCCACGATCAGTACGGTTCTCGTCATGGTTTCCTCATTCTGATTCTTACTTGGAGAGTGTTTATAGCGGTATACGATAAAGCTCCGGTTTAACATCCGAATTATACCTGCGCACCCTCTTGGACGGTTCTAAAGAGCAGTGCGCTGACGGACTTTTAAGGATGTTCTTGGTTTTCTACAAGAAGCTTCTTGGGTTTTTTGGCGGGTGCTTTTGTTAGCCTGTTGACTCTTTTAGTTGTGCTGGAAAAGAGCATCAGAGGCAGTTAATGCACGGTCGATTATTGTTTTTGCTTTGTTGCATAAGTGGCGGCGCCTGGGCCGATTGCACCGGTGGTGATACTGAAAATTATCTGGACTTCGACATGGGTACTCAGTATGTGCCCCGTGATGCGCCCATCGGTTCGGTGATCGGCACGGCCAATGTCCGTTATTCCTATCAGCACTCCAGCGATATCGTCTGCAATGTCGGCGATTTGTGGGAAGTCAGGATCAATGGATGGCCAAAGGTGAAGGGCATCACTCTGCCGCCGATTACTGGGCTGGAGATGAGCAATGCAATGATCTCCAAGACTAATGTGCCTGGCGTGGGCTTGGTGATGACGGCGCCGGGACGTTCAATGAGCAAGTGGAGTGCCGTCAGCGGAGTGAGTCCTTATGTGCCCTTCAAGCTGAGCAACACCCAGCCGTTGACTATTGTCGATCCGGTGATTACCACGTTTACGCTGGTCAAGATCAGCAACGAGATTCCCATGGGCACTTCGGCCATCAAAAGCAGTAGCTCGGCACTGGGTTTCTGGTCTGGCAAGCGACGTTTTCACAGCGTGTTTCTGATGGGGACCGTGGTGCGTTCCGAGTGTTCTCTGGAATCGGCCAACACCGTCATCGAAGTGCCCATGGGCGAGGTCATGCGTCGCCAGTTCAACGGCAAGGACAGCCACATGGACAGCAAGGATGTGGTCATTCCCCTGACCAACTGTACAGCGGGCACCTACCCGACGGATCAGGGCTGGAACTACTACCAGAACGCCAACGCCCACCTGCGCCTGGAGGGCGTCCAGGGCTCGGCGATCCTCGACGCCCATCGGGGCATTCTCGGCCTGACGTCGGACTCCACCGCCAAGGGCGTGGCGGTGCAGGTCCTGCGCAAGGATGGCGTCACCCCCTTGCCCCTGGGGCAGGAGGTATCGATGGCCCGTCTCAGCGGCAGCCAAATGAACATCGAACTCAAGGCCCGCTACATCCAGACCTCCGATTCGGCGGCAGGCCCCGAGCCGGGCAAGGCCAATGCCCGGGCGGCCTTTACCCTGACCTACAAGTAACCGCAGCGACTGGTCACACCCGCTCCTGGGGGCGGTGGGGCCGGCAAGGGCATGAACTCGGAAAGCTCTTGCTCCGATTCAGGAAGCGTCCTGAGTTCAAGCGAAGCTGTTTTGGATAGGATGATTTTTTCCGGAGCTGTCTTGATGTCGACGTTGAGCGTACTGCTGTTGTGTTCGAACGCTTTTCGGGTTCGACGCCTTTCAAGAATACTCACAGCCTCCGGGGTTGCCCGGGTTCAGGTGATCGGTCAGGAAAGCCAATGGGCGCAGTTCCCGCCCGAGTTGGATGAACTGGACCTGGTGATCTGCGATTCCCTGCAGTCGCTGACGGCCATCTACTACCTGCGCCGGCTCTGCGAGCACTATGGCTTTTTCTCGATGATCGAATGCGAGGCCCTGGATGCGCCCATCCGCTGGGGGCTGGCGAATTTCCGCGCACATTCGGGCAAGTACTGCGCCGGCAGCTACAGCGACCTGGACACCACGCAGATCAGCGGCTTGCTGCTCAAGGCCTTGACCGTGAAGCGCGCGGTGCATAAGCACACCCGCAGCAGCACCCTGGCCGCGCCGAAACGCCCCCCCGCCAGCAACGACTGGGTGGCGCAACGGGATGTGTTTCAAGCCCTGGCCGCGCAGCAGTTCATTCCCTACTTCCAGCCTCAGGTGTGCCTGCGCACCCGACGCATCACCGGTGTCGAGGTCCTGGCCCGCTGGCAGCATCCCGACAAGGGCGTGCTGGGGCCGCAATTCTTCCTCGACCTGTTCGACAGTCCGTCGCGGCATCGCCAGTTGTTCGAGTGCCTGGTGCACCAGGGGCTGCAGGTGCAACGGCAATTGCAGGGCACGCCGGGCGGCGATGCGCTGGTGTTTTCCTACAACATCGAGGCCAGTCAATTGACCGACCCCGAGTTTGCCGCCCGAGTGTTGCAGCAGATCGACGCCGCCGGGGTGCCCAAGACTCAGGTCACCCTGGAGATCACCGAGCGCCAGGCCCTGACCCTGGACATGCAGAGCATCGAGAACATCAGCGTTCTGCTCAACAGCGGGGTACGCCTGTCCCTCGACGACTTTGGCACCGGGCATTCGTCGATCATGCGTCTGGCGGACATTCCCTTCGGCCAGATCAAGCTCGACTCGGGCTTTGTCGCCAGTGCCCTGGGGCACAAGGAAACCCGGATCATCGAGGCCCTGGTGGGGCTGGCCCGTTCGCTCGACCTGGAGTTGGTGGCCGAGGGCATCGAAACCGAGAAGCAGCGCCGGCATCTGCAGCGCCTGGGAATCGATGCGGCACAGGGTTATCTGTTCCACAGGCCGATGAAGGGGGCGGCGCTGGCCCGGCTGCTGGCCACGGACAGCCCGCCGCTGCGGCTGATCCGTCAGGGCTAGTGCCACTGCGGGCCGGCACCGCTCACAGCAGGTCCATCTCCTTGGCGATGGTGGCCAGTTCGATGGTGGTGCGCACCCCGAGTTTCTTCAGCACATTGATCTTGTGCCCGCTGATGGTCTTGTTGCTCAGGTTGAGCTTGCTGGCGATTTCCAGGTTGCTGTAGCCGCTGGCCAGCAATTGCAGGATCACCAGTTCCTTGTTGGTCAGGTTGTTCAGTGCGTCATTGGCGGCGTGGCCGATTCCCCGGTACATCTCCAGGACTTCCTTGGGGAAATACAGATAGCCGTCGGCCAGGGCATTCAGGCCCTTGACCAGTTCCTGCAGGCCGGCGCTCTTGCTGATGAACCCCATGGCCCCGGCCTGCATGCAGCGCACGCCGTAGGTGCTGGCGCGATTGGCTGTGAACACCAGGGTCTTGACCTCCAGGTGATCCATGGCAATGCGTTGCAGCACCGAGAGCCCGTCCAGGTTGTCCAGGCTGATGTCCAGCAGCATGTAGTCCGGGCGCAGCTGGTGAATCTTCTCCAGCGCGTCGAAGCCGTCGGAGGATTCGCCGATCGGCTTGTAGCCATGTTCTTCAAGCAGCTCGGTGACGGCGGCGCAGATGATCGGGTGGTCGTCGACGATCAGTACACGTTTGTTCTTCATGAGGCCCTCGGAAGACACGCAAGGGAGAGCAGGTGGTTTTCTTGGCGAAAAATGGGTCACTCGACGGTCACTGTCTTTGTTGTGGGGGGGCCTGGGCCTGATGACCCGTTGCAGGGGATCAAGGATTGTTTGCCTGGCCGAGGAGCGCCGGCATGGGCCCGGGGGCGCGAAGGCGTTGCCAGCGGCGCCAGCATGTTAGTTCAGAAAAACGGGCAATGGATTCGTGCAAGAAACGCCTTGTCGCTTTCCAAGAAGCTTCTTGCCGGGGCCTTCGCGCTGTCCTTGAGGGTCGTTCTCAAGTGGGAAGTTTGCGCTGTTGCACCTGCCGCTCAAGGACCGAGGGCAGGTGGCCGGCGTCAGATCGGAGGTCTGTCTGCGAGGGCTGGCAACGGGTTACGGCGCCTTCAGCAGCACATAGGCCTCACCGCCACGGCGATCGTGCATGAGGATGAAGGTCTGCCCGTCGAGGGTGATCTTGGTCGGCACGCTCTGCGCCAGTGGGGTGCTGGAGAACTTGCCGGCCATGCTCAGAAACTGCTGGGTCAGCGAGCTGTCGTTCTGGCTCGGGGTGGTGATTGCGCATTCCTTGCCGGCCTGGACCTGGACCCCCAGGGTCTGGTCCTCGTTCATGCCCATCTTGGCGAAGCCGGCATCGGTGAGTTCAAGAATGCCATGGGCCCGGGCGGCGGTTTCGGCACCGGCGAAGGACGGCGCGGATTTCAGGCAGATATCGCGAAAGGCCAGGATCCCGGCGGAGGTGATGGTGGGTTCCTGCCTGATTTCCCGGGTCACGCTGGAGCAGGCGCCGAGCAGCGCCAGAGCGGCGAGAAGTGAGGCTAGGGATGCGGTGCGGGGCAGAGTGTTCATGGAAATTCCTTGCAAACGGGCCGGCCAGGGCGCGGGGAATGGTGCTTGCCGAAGGAGGCGTCGGCGCTCTAGCAGGTTAGGCAGGGGCACCGTGCAGATCAATCTTTTGTGTGACATCCGCGGAGTCAGGAGCGATTGGCCAAGGGCTGGCGCAGTAATTGCGTGCCTGCTGGATCCGTTCAGCGAGGGGGCCTGTGGCCATGCAGTTACGAGCGTTGCGTTACTTCCACGAGGTGGCCCGGTGTGCCTCCCTGCGTCAGGCGGCCGAGCGTCTGTACGTGACGCCTACCGCCGTGAGCCGGCAGATCGAGCAGCTGGAGCACTTCTTCGGCACCGCGCTGATCGAGCGCGGCCCGCGGGGCATCCGCCTGACGGTGGAAGGCGAGTGCCTGGCCGAGCAGGTCAGCTCGACCTTGCGCGGCTTCGATCAGGTGCGCGACGTGATCGCCAGTCGCCAGAGCCAGGTGGCGGGTAACGTCAGTATCCATGTGTCGGAAAGTATCGTTTCCAGCGTGCTGGCGCCGGTGCTTGCGGCGTTCAACCGGGCCCATCCGAAAGTCACCTTCAATATCGTCATCGCCAGTGCCGGCGCCACCCTGGATGCCCTGTGCAGTGGCGAGGCCGACCTGGGGCTGGCCTTCTACCTGCCGGAGCGGGCCGAGGTGGACGTGACCGCCCATTGCCAGTTGTGGCACCGGGTGCTGGTCAGCGCCGAGCACCCGTTTGCCCAGTGCCCGAGCATTCGCCTGGCGGACCTGCAGGGCCAGCCCCTGGCGATTCCCGATTCCGCCTACGGCGTGCGCCAGGCCCTGGAAGGGGCGGCGAAGAAGCGCGGGGTGAGCATTTTGCCGGTGTTCACCACCAGTTCCCTGGAGGTGCAGAAAAGCCTGGCCCGCCAGCGCGCGGCGGTGCTGATCCTGCCCCAGGTGGATGCCGAGGCCCGGGACCTGGGGGATGGCCTGGTGGCGGTGCCGATCGACGACGAGTCCCTGGAGCGGATCCGCGTCGACCTGTGCGTAGTGCGCAACCGCCCCTTGTCGGTGGCCACCCTGAAATGCCAGGAGATGCTTGCCCGGGCGATGCAGCGCTACGCCCTGGTCGATTGAGTCCCTGCATACATGACCCTGTAGCCGCTGCCGAGCCTGTGGCGAGGCTGCGACAAGGTCCGCAGGACCTTGCCTGGCGATCACCCGCCGACCACCACCGGGTGGATTTGAAATCGTTGCGTCTGCTGCGCAGCCGTACGCAGCCTGCGGCAGCGGCTACACGATCGCCCAGATGTGGCTGTAGCCGCTGCCGAGCCTGTGGCGAGGCTGCGACAAGGTCCGCAGGGCCTTGCCTGGCGATCACCCGCCGACCACCACCGGGCGGATTTGAAATCGTTGCGTCTGCTGCGCAGCCGTACGCAGCCTGCGGCAGCGGCTACACGATCGCTCAGGGGTGGCTGTAGCCGCTGCCGAGCCGGTGGCGAGGCTGCGACAAGGTCCGCAGGACCTTGCCTGGCGATCACCCGCCGACCACCACCGGGTGGACTTGAAATCGTTGCGTCTGCTGCGCAGCCGTACGCAGCCTGCGGCAGCGGCTACACGATCGTTCAGGGGTGGCTGTAGCCGCTGCCGAGCCGGTGGCGAGGCTGCGACAAGGTCCGCAGGACCTTGCCTGGCGATCACCCGCCGACCATCCCAGGTGGATTTGAAATCGTTGCGTCTGCTGCGCAGCCGTACGCAGCCTGCGGCAGCGGCTACACGATCGCCCAGGTGTGGCTGTAGCCGCTGCCGAGCCTGTGGCGAGGCTGCGACAAGGTCCGCAGGACCTTGCCTGGCGATCTCTCGCCATCGCACCGCCCCATTTCTCAGAACAACTTGAACGGAAAGTTGCCCACCAGGCGGAACTCGTCATAGCTGCCGTCGATCTGCCCGCCGCTGGCGCGGTGGTTGTAGACGATGGTGCGCAGCACTGCATCCTTGAGCCGCCCGGATTGCACCACATACGCCAGCATCAGGCCGTTTTCGTCGTGCTTGGCGCCGTCCAGGCCGCGCACGTTGTAGCCGCGGTTGCGGCCATTGCGATCGCCGTCGTAGTGCGTGCCATCGATGTCCCAGCCCTTGGCGTGCCACAGGCTGGCGCTCAGCCCGGGCACGCCGTAGGCGGCAAAATCCAGGTCGTAGCGCAGTTGCCAGGACTTTTCATTGGGGCCGTTGTAGTCCGAGTACAGGGAGTTGGCCATGTAGTTGCCGGTGGACTCCCAGACATAGTCGAAGTACTCGTTGCCGAACACCTGCTGCCAGGCCAGGGTCAGGCTATGGGCCTGATGGCTGCCGGTGATGGCCAGGCTCAGGGCGTCGTTGTCGATGTAGCCCAGGCGCTGCTGGCCCTGGTCTTGGGTGTGGTAGTAGTTGAACGCGGTCTTCAGTGCCAGCTGGCTTTTGTCCCCGGCGCGGTGGGTCAGGCCCAGGTAGTACTGGTCCCACATGTTCTCGAAGCGCGAGGCGTAGAGGCTGCCTTCCAGGCCCAGACCGGGTTTCACGGTGGCCCCCAGGTAGCTGATGCGCTCACCGCTGTAGGCGCGGTTGCCGAAGGTGGTGGTCAGGCGCTCGCTGCCGGTGCCGGTGCGCGGGATGGCCCGGTCGAAGCTGCCGGCCTGCAGCGCCAGCCAGTCGGTTTCGTTGCTGTACAGGCCCACGCCCTGAAAGCTTGAGGGCAGGGCGCGGTTGTCCTTGAAACGCAGCACCGGGTTGTCGGTCATCAGGCGCCCGGCCTTGAGCTCGGTGTTGGACAGGCGCAAGCGCACATCGCCGATGCCCAGGCGGCTCCAGGTGGGCAGGGCGTCGCCGTCGCTGTCCACCAGCACCCGGTCGCCGCCGTTGGCCATCCGGCCATGACCGCGCTCCAGGTTCACCGCGCTGAACAGCGCGGCATCCACGCCCAGGCCGATCAGCCCCTGGGTGTAGCCCGAGCTGTACTTGAGCATGCCGGTCTGTACCCAGGTTTCCCGCACCCGGGTGCGTTCGATGCCGTCGGGCTTCTTGATGCTCAGGTAGGTGTCGCGCTGGGTGTGCTGGCTGGAATAGTAGTGGCGCAGGTTGAGGTCCAGGTGGCTGCCCTGGATGAACCCCGGCGCCTGGTCCTGCTGGCTCGGGCGCGGGTTGTCCTGGGCGATGACGGCGCTACTGGCCGCCAGTGCCAGGGTGAACAGTACAGGCTGTTGCATGGTGCTTCCCCACAAATCAAAGGCGTCGGTCCTCCGCCCGACCGCGGTCATGCGCGGCCGGCAGGGTAGAGAAAAACGCGGTGCCGTAAAAGGGTGTCGGGCCGTGAGGCGAATGCTCAGCGGGCGCGGGCTTCTGCGAGCCGTTGGCCGGGGTGGCTGCGCCCGGGTGCCTGCGGGCGGGTTTCCTTGGCGAACCAGGCCGCGGTCAGGCACACCAGGTTGGCCACCAACAGGTAGCCCACCGGCGACATCGGGTTGCCGGTGGTGCCGATCAGCCAGGTGATGATGATCTGCGCGGTGCCGCCAAAAGCCGCCACGCCAAAGGCGTAGACGATGGAGAAACCGGTGGAGCGCACCGCCTTGGGAAAGCTCTCCACCAGCAGCACGATCAGCGCCGCGCCGCTCATGCCGTGCAGGCCGGAGAGCACCGCCAGGGTCAGCAGGAAAGTCGTCGGGCTGGGATGCTCGGTCATCAACTGCAACGCCGGGAACAGCACCAGCAACAGCACCACTCTTGGTGCCATGAGGATGGTGCGGCGGCCGAAACGGTCGCAGAGCATGCCGCCGGCAATTGCGCACACCGCCATCGCCGCGCCGGCCACCAGGGTCGAGAGCATGGAGATGCTGGTGGGCAGCTTGAGCTCGGTGAGGGCGAAGGTGGTCATGTAGTTGATGAAGTACTGGGTGATGGTGCTGCCGGAGAGAATCAGCAACCCCAGCACCAGGGCCCGGCGGTGTTCGCCGAACACCTGGCGCACCAGGCTGCCGGTGCTGGCCTGCTCACCCTGGCCGTGGAAGGTTTCCGCCAGGTTGCGGCGGATGTAGATGCCGATCGGCAGCACCAGGAGGCCGAACACGAACGGCACGCGCCAGCCCCAGGTGTTGAGGTCCTCGGGGGACAGCACCTGGGTCAGGGTGTAGCCCACGGTGCCGGCGGCCATGGCGGCCACGCCCTGGGCCACCACCTGCCAGCAGGCGTAGGTGCCGCGCTTGTGCGCTGGCGCGGCTTCGAGGATGTAGGTGGTGGCGGGGCCGGCCTCGCCGCCCCAGGCCAGGCCCTGGATCAGCCGGGTGAGCACCAGCAGGATCGGCGCGGCGATGCCGATGCTCTCGTAGCTGGGCAGGATGGCGATGCTGCCGGTGCCCACGGCCATCATCACCAGGGTCAGGAGCATCGCCGGCTTGCGTCCGACGCGGTCGGCGTAGGCACCGATCAGCACCGCCCCCAGGGGCCGCACGATAAAGCCGACGCCGAAGGCGGTGACCGACAGCATCAGGCTGACGAAGGCACTGTCGGAGGGAAAGAAGGTGTGGCCGATCATCACCGCGAAGGTGGCGTAGACCCCGAAATCGAAGAACTCCACGGCATTGCCGAGGATCACCGCGAACACGCTGCGCTTGCCCCCCGCCGCGGTGGGCGTTTCGGGCTCGGGTGTGGTGGATGGATTGGACGCTTGGCTGTGCATACTGGCCCCTCGAATTTTTATTCATAGGTTGCCCAGGCCCCGGGCGGCGAGGCCCGGGGCAGGGGTGAAGGTGGCAGTTTCGGTGTGTCAGTGAGACGGCGGATTCGGCCAGCTGTGGATTGCTCCGCGCCAGCTCTCATAGGTCTTGGCCACTTGCAGCAGCCATTGATCGGCAAAGCGCGGGGCGATCATCTGCAGGCCGATGGGCAGGCCATCGGTGGCGAAACCGCAGTTGATCGACAGCGCCGGTTGTTCGCCCATGTTCCAGGGCAGGGTGAAGACGATGTGCTCGAACGGCTGTTGCGGGTCGTTGCTCGGCGACGGCCACTGCGCGGGAAAGCTGTTGACCTGGTTGGTAGGCGACAGCACCAGGTCGAACTCGCTGAACACCTGGGCGGCGCGTCGGCGCATCTCGAAGGTCTGGTTGAAGCCCTGCACCGCCTCGACCCCGGACAGCTCGGCCCCCGGCGCCGCCCAGTCGCGGATATAGGGCAGCACCTTGGCAAACTGCTCGGCGCCCAGGGCCGAGAGTTCCGCCCATTGCCGGGCGCGCCAGAAGCGGTCCAGGCCGTCCAGTTGCGTGCGGTCCATGATCGGCGCCAGGGTGCGGACCTGGGCGCCGTGGTTTTCGAACCATTTCGCGGCGCGCTCCACCGCCTCACAGACAAAACCTTCCGGCTGCAGCCCGGCGCCGGGCTCCAGCATCAGGCCGATCTTCAAGCCGTTGACCGACACCGGTTCATCGCTCCAGTCGCCGGTCAAGGGCGGCAGGCTGGTGGCATCGCGGGCGTCGGGCTTGGCCAGGTAGCGCATCAGCAGCACCGTATCCTCGACACTGCGGGTCATGGGCCCGGCGCAACGCCCGGTGTAATACGGATCGATGGGAATCCGCCCCAGGGTCGGCTTGAACCCCACCAACCCGCACCAGGCGGCCGGCAGGCGCACCGAGCCGCCGATGTCGGTGCCGATGTGCAGCGGCCCGTAACCGGCGGCCGCTGCGGCCGCGGCCCCGGAACTGGAGCCACCGGTATTGCAGGCAGTGTTCCAGGGATTGCGGGTAATGCCGTGGAAGCTCGACAGCCCCGAAGACAACATGCCGAAATCCGGCACCGTGGTCTTGGCCAGGATGATCGCCCCGGCCTCACGCATCCGCGCGGCCGGTGGCGCATCCTGCAGGGCCGGCTTCAGGGCGGTGGCCGCGCTGCCCAGGGGAATCGGCGTGCCCTGGGTGGCGATCAGTTCCTTGATCGTCACCGGAATCCCGTCCAGCGGGCCATTGGGGGTGCCTTTGTTCCAGCGCTCGGTGGAGGCCCGGGCCAGCAGGCGTACCTGCTCCGGATCGAAGGCGTAGAGCGCACGGATATGCGGCTCCCAGCGCCCGATATGGGCCAGCAGATGGTCGTAGTAGTCCAGGGGCGAGAGCTGGCGGCTGGCGAACTGCGCCAGCAACTGGGCGGTGGATAGATCGTGCAAATCAGTCATCGAACGCATCCTTGTGTCGGGCGTCAGTCGGGTTGCTGATGACCCGACTGTAGCGCTTGCACCTTAGCCCAACCATCACAAAGGACGCAGCGTGGTGTTGCGTTTTTGTGAGCACTGCGGCGGTGTCTCCCTGCATCATCCATTGCGGCCCCACGCATCCCACGTAATGGCGGAAACTTGTGTAGGAGCGGGCTTGCCCGCGAAGGCGGCCTCGGATTTTTCTAGTGATACAAGAACAGCAGGGGGCTACCGAGGCAGCTTTTGACCTCTTCGACCGGCACGCACTGAGGGCCGACGCCTTCGGAGTATTTGCTGGTCAGTCGGGCAAAGCAGGCTGCATTGGTCAGGGCTTGTTGGTAGATTTTCGAGTTTTTAGTGGCAGATAAATCCAACTCGGCGGTCAGACTAAAGCCTGTTTCAAAGAGGTTTCCGACACTTTTCTCGACATCCAGCGCGAACAGGTATTTGTCCCAACAGGCCTTGTATTGCTGGGTGGAATAAGGTGAATCGGTATGGAGGGATAACTTGCTGCGCATATTGAGATCGCCCACGATGAAGTAATACTCGGGCCGAGGAATCCAGGCTATTGCGTCTCCGTAGCCGCGGTAGTCTGCTTTTGCATAGTCGCCTTTGAGAAAAGCCGCTTTGCCTCGTGCCTCGGCTTCTTTTGCGTATTTGATGTTTTTCTGGTTGTTGATTCCTTTTTTATAATTTTTCACAACTCGCTTGAGTGCCTCCCAGTTTGTTATGTACCTGTCGTCAGCATCCATTGCGAATGCTGTTGCATCGTGGAGGGGAACCAGGGACATGCTAAAAAAACAAAGGATGTTAAGAGTGAGAGTTCTCATCATTGTGTTCTCGCTGGTTTGCCTTTGACAATAAGAGTTTCCACGCTGTTGCCATCGGGACTGCGATGACTGACAAGCGCTTCATGAATCGCAGACCATCGATTCAAACTGACAACGGTGACACATCCTTCCGAGACATTGCCGACGTGAACGTACCGGCTCCTATCTCCATGATCAATTGGAAACCACACTTGGTGGTGGGACAGGTTGGGGTACTCTGCCTTGTATGGCTCGGTATAGTCTTTTGCGTGTGGTACATCGGGTAAGAGGATGCTGTAAGTACCCGTCGGTATGGGAGAGTATCTAAGGTCCCAGACTGTATTCATGGCAGCTTCGAAGTGAATGCCATTGAGCGTCCCATTGGCCAGCTGTTGCGGTAATGCTCTATCTCTGGTGATTGACATCCACTTGTCATTGAAGCGCCCGTAGACCATGACAAGTTCGATAGGCTTCTTTTTAGGCGCAATTTTGCCAAGGTATTCCTTGGCATTGGCTTCAGATAGAAATGCGGTTTTACCTTTGTGCGCGCCCTCCAGAATCCTGAAGTATGTTTTCTGATTTTTTGTGAACGTTAATGTGACCTTGCAATACTTGAAAAGAAATGGCCAGTTCTCGCGAGGGACGTTGTCCATGCCAACAAGCAGCCAGCCACTTTCGTTGGGGACTTTGTTGATGTAGCGCGTGATATCCGCAAATACTTGCTGGATATGTCCTGGAGTGGTCGTAGTTGTGCTGCTGCCTGACCATAAAGGGTTGGTCATTGCCTAGTCTCCCTGAGTGTTTTTTGATGGGTTAATCGGTGATTGGACTGATCGTGAACTGTTGAGACTCAATGCTGCTGGCAATTGAAAGTCATGGTTTGCGCGGGTTGAGTTAATAGCTGGCTGGAATCTGTTATTGGCTCAAAAAATTATCGCATTGCTTTGTCTCGAACAGAGAACGTGCGATCAAGTAGAACTTTCAGAAGGCAGGATGTATGTGGGAGTTTTCTTATTGTCAGTGGTGATTGGTCTGTTAGAAGGCTATTTTTTCGGCCGCTCCATGTCTCCCGGTAGTTTGTGCTCTGAACGAGAGGAACGGCTTCAGCAAAACCTGTGTGCTGTTGCCAAGGGCGAGGCAATCAACCTCCTCGCTCAGCGCTTGCTTATGTAAGCACTGACTTGCCAGCGAAGACGGCTTTTCTGTACAAGGTTCGCGGACCTTTTTCGCCAGCAAGCCGGCGCGGCGGTTCATCTCAAGTTGTGCGCTTCATCGTGACAGGTATTCAAGCGGATTCAGGGATGGGGCAGAACAGCAATGACTAGCATCAGTGATACCTTCGACCAGCTCTGTGTACTGGTCGCTTTGTCCTATGACGAGACGGGTGACGGGGGCTTCGAGTCGCGTTTGCTGGATATCCTGAAATTGGTGAAGTCTCATCCACAGGCCCGGGATCTGTTTGTCGAGAAATTCAAAATCATGCTTTCTTCCCGCGTCACGCCCTTGGAAGTTGTGGAGTTCTGCATGCGGGAGCTGCAATGGGAGGAGGTCAAGTGCTTCGCCTTGGCGCTTTACCAGCCGTCCATCAATCCTCGCAGTCATGCCTTGGCGGGACTTATCAGTGCTTACGAAGAGGTTTGGCCGGACGAAGACCTGTATCGGTACTACTGCGACCGATCGCTGTAGGAGCGGGCTTGCCCTCGAAGAGGGCCTCAGGGTTTGCACAAGGCTCACGGGCCTCTTCGCCGGCAAACCGGCTCCTACCGGTTCAGTGGGGCTGTGCTTGGAGTGAAGGAAAAATTTGCCCTAGTAACATTGGAATTGAGTCAGTGCGAAAACTACGAGTCAAAATCCAACTATTACCGCCGCTGTCCAAATGAAAAATCTATTTTTTGTATTGTCTGTTCTGGTGGTCGCTTATCTATACATTGGTTTCTACGAAAAGATGGAGGACGCCTATCCGGAAAAAGTTTTTTTCATCAAGAGGTATCCAACTTTTCAAATGGCGTTTGAAAACATCTTTGCCTATGAATCAGACGATAAGTCGCTCTCCGAATTAAGCGACCTGGAGAGGCGGAAAGTTATTGCCTACTGTAAATATCGGTTGGGTTTGGCGACAACGTTAACCACTCAAGATGAGTTGGATAACTGTAAGGCCAGATAAGGCATGCCCTGATATCGGCTAGTGTTTTGCAAACCTCTCATCCGGCCCAGGTCAGCGCCCGCAAACGGAGCCTCGACACTTCTAGTGCACGCAAGGCTTTCATGGGCGCTGGCTTGCCCGCGAAGGCGGCCTCAGAATTACCCATGACCAGCCGATCCCTGCGCACGATGACTGTTGGATACCGGCCTCAGATTTTTCTAGTGATACAAGTACAGCAGGGGGCTACCGAGGCAGCTTTTGACTTCTTCGACCGGCACGCACTGAGGGCCAACGCCTTCGGAGTACTTGCTGGTCAGTCGGGCAAAGCAGGCTGCATTGGTTAGGGCTTGTTGGTAGATTTTCGAGTTTTTAGTGGCAGATAAATCCAACTCTGCAGTTAAGCTAAAGCCTCTTTCAAAGTGGTCTATTACGCTCCTGCGTGCATCCAGGGCGAACAGGTATTTGTCCCAGCAGGCTTTGTATTCTGGGGTGGAATAAGGTGATTCAGTATGAAGGTGCAACTTGCTGCGTAGTTGTATGTCGCCAATTATAAAGTAGTACTCTGGCCTGGGAATCCAGGCCAGTGCGTCGCCATAGCCATGGAATTCAGCTTTTACATAATCATTGTTTAGAAATGCCTCTTTTCCCCTTGCTTCAGCTTTGCTTGAGTTTTCAATATCTTTTTTATTTTTTATTCCGGATTTATATCTTTTTATGATCTGGTTGAAAAATTCCCAGTCGGTTATGTAGCGTTCGTTAGTATCTGATGCGCACGCATTTATATGAGGCAGGGTGGCGAGCGATGCAGTGAGGATGGACCATGCGTATAAATTTTTTTTGCGCATTAATTTGCTCTCTCTGGCTTGCCTTTTACAATAAGGTTGCCCACGCTTTTCCCATCGGAGGAGCGATGGCTAATCAGCATTTCTTGAATTTCAGACCATTTATCCAGGCTTATGACAGTGATGCACCCTTCCGATACATTACCTACGTGAACGTATCTGCTCCTGTCACCATGATCAATGGGGAACCATACTTGATGGTGAGACAGGTTGGGAAACTCTTTTTTATATTGTTGGGTGTAGTTTTTCGAGTGAGGGAAGTCAGGTAGCAATATCTTGTAAGTGCCAGGTGGAATAGGGAAGTGTATACCGTTCCATACTGTATTCATCGTTGCTTTGAAGTTGATATTGTTGATGTTTCCATTTGCTATTTGTTGTGGGAGATATTCGTTTCTAGTTATTGATTTCCAGTTTTGGTCTAAGTGTTCATAGTTCATGACAAGCTCGATAGGCTTCTGTTTTGGTGCGATTTTTCCAAGGTGTTCCTTTGCGTTTGTTTCTGATAGGAATGCAACTTTTCCTTTGTGAACTCCTTCAGGGACTTTGAAATATGTCTTATTATTTTTAGTGGTTATTAATGTAACCTTGCAATACTTGAAAAGCTGTGGCCAATTCTCGCGAGGGACATTGTCCATGCCGACAAGCAGCCAGCCACTTTCGTTGTGAATTTTATTGACGTACCGAGTTATATCAACGGTAACTCTCTGGGGGGCGCCGCGAGAGGGGGTCGTTATAGCGGTATGAGACCATAAAGGATTGGCCATTGAACAATCTTCCTGATTGTTATTGAACGATCTATTAATGTTCGTATCAATTGTGAGGTGTTGAGCTTCAATGCTCGTCGCAATTAGGTTTTTTGTCTGTGTGGTCAGACTGCTTGGCAAATTAGCAGGAGAGGTTTTAAGTCGGGGTGCAGTGTTTGTCCTCCAAGAAAATCGAAAAAGCTCGGATGATTAGATCTTTCAAAAAGCGTTATGTCTGTGAGGATTCTCTTATTGTATGTGGCGATTGATCTGGTAGTTCGGTGCTCTTCAGTTTCTCTATATGCCTGGATAGAGAAAGCTCAGGTAAAAACCTCTATTGGGCATATGACGTCCATGCAGTTGCCAATGGCGAGGGCGGCATTGCCCTCGCCGTTGACGGGGTTCAACTTATGGCCTGGGTGCGCAACTGACGACCCAGCACATCCAGCACATCGCAGCCATCGCGCAGCGGAATGGCGCAGATCAGCGCCAGCTCTTGCAGCACCACGGCATCGCCGGGGATGTCGGGGCGGGTGGCGAAGTTTTCCAGCAGTTGAGTGACGGCGCGGATGCGATAGGCAGCTGCTTCGTACAGCACATCGGCAGGGGCCTGGGTATCGATCAGCAGGGAAGGAATGGTGCAGTCGTGGCCGGTGATCGGCATGTATCTGTTCATAAGTAACGCCTCGGTCGGTTGAGAGCGCCACTGGATCGTCGCCAAACGAAAGGTGGCAGCTGTACGCAGGTTGGCGAACCGGGACCGGGGAGCCGGCAGACCCGAAGGTCTCCCGCGTACAGCCGCCATAAAGGCAGCGTTACGGATGCGAAAAGCCCTGCAAAGCAAGCGCAGGGCTCTCGCACACGGTCGTCGGGTCGCCAAACCCGTTCGTCATCAGGACGACCCGGGACTATAGGCATGCCCCCCAAAACGGAACAAGGCACTGACAGGGCAGGACTTTCTGAGTTTGCTGTAGGACTCAGGAGCGCGAGTGTGGATCAAGCGTGCCGCAGGTTCAATGGCGGGGCTCAGTCGAAGCCGACGCTTGCGCTGTGGCGGGTTTCGCGTTCGTGCAACTGGTCGATATTGGTTTCGTAGGTGCATTGGCCGCTGCAGTGGTGCTCATAGCGGATGGCCGGCTTGAACTGCAACTTGAGCTTCGGCGTGTCGCTCTCTGGTGCCGGGGCCTGGGCGGTGGCCGGCAACGGAGGCTGCGGGTAGCTCAGGTCAAGGCCGGCGGCCTGGGCCGAACAGGCTGCCATCAGTAACAGGCTGGGGAAAAACGCTTTGCAACTGAACATCATCGAATCCGCATGGCCATAAAAGGGTTGCCGATTATAACGAGCCAGGGGCGGAAAATTTAACCGCACAGGCTCTGGAACGGGCTTTGCGCGGGGGGATCGTCGCCGTGGACGTTTGCACCGTGAAACATTTGTCACGGGGCAGGGGGACCGCTCGCTCCTACACTGCAACTCATCTTCGTGGCCAAGGACACCTCTCATGCCGGCAAAGTCTGCACCCCGCCTTCTCGACACCCTTGAAGGCCAGCGCCTGCAAGGCAGCGAGGCCGAGCGCTGGCGCCAGTGGGGCCCGTACCTGAGTGAGCGGCAGTGGGGCACGGTGCGCGAGGACTACAGCGCTGATGGCGATGCCTGGAGCTACTTCCCCCACGAGCATGCCCGTAGCCGCGCTTACCGCTGGGGCGAGGACGGGCTGGCGGGGTTTTCCGACAAGGCCCAGCACTGGTGCCTGGGGCTGGCGTTGTGGAACGAGCACGACAGCATTCTCAAGGAGCGTCTGTTCGGCCTGGACAATGCCGAGGGCAACCACGGCGAGGACGTCAAGGAGCTGTACTTCTACCTCGACGGCGTGCCCAGCCATGCCTACATGCGCATGCTCTACAAGTACCCTCAGGCGGCCTTTCCCTATGCCGACCTGGTGGCGGAAAACGCCCGGCGCGGCCTGAAGGATGCCGAGTACGAGATCCTCGATACCGGGGTGTTCGAGGACAACCGTTACTTTGATGTGACGGTGGAGTACGCCAAGCACAGGGCCGATGACATTTTCATGCACGTCATCGTGCACAACCGTTTCCACCAGCCGGCGCGGCTGCGTGTGCTGCCTCAGGTCTGGGCGCGCAACACCTGGAGTTGGGGTGGCGACGAGCCGCGACCGAGCCTGCGCCTGGAGGGCGACAGGGTGCTGGCGCGGCACGGGCAACTGCCCGAGCGGCAGGTCACTGCCTGGGGCGCCGAGCCTTGCCAGTGGCTGTTCTGCAACAACGACAGCAACTTCCCCAAGCTGGACGGGCTGGCGACGCCGGGGCCGTTCAAGGACGGCATCAACGACTATCTGGTGGACGGGCAAGCCAGCGCGGTGGCCTTCGATGGCGGCACCCGGGTGGCGGCGCATTTCGTCCTGGAGCTGGCGGGCGGCGAGAGCAAGCGGCTGTTCCTGCGTTTTGCCCCGGCCGGCAGCGAGCCGGTCAGCGCCCGCCACCTGTTCGAGCAGCGGCGGCGCGAGGCCGATGAGTTCTACGCGGCGCTGCAGCAGGGCATTGAAAGCGCGGACGCGCGCAATGTGCAGCGTCAGGCCCTGGCCGGGTTGCTGTGGTCCAAGCAACTGTATGACTTCGACGTCAACCGGTGGCTGGACGGCGATCCCGGGCAGCCGGCGCCCCCCAGCGAGCGCAAGCACTTGCGCAATACTCATTGGCGCCATCTGTCCAACTGCGACATCGTTTCCATGCCCGATACCTGGGAATACCCCTGGTACGCCTCCTGGGACCTGGGCTTCCAGGCGGTGGCCTTCGCCCTGATCGACCCCGGCTTTGCCAAGCAGCAACTGCTGTTGCTGGTCAAGGATAGGTTCATGCACCCCAACGGCCAGCTGCCGGCCTACGAGTGGCGCTTCGATGATGCCAACCCGCCGGTGCACGCCTGGGCCTGCTGGCGGGTCTATCAGCAGGAAAAGACCCTGACCGGCGTGGGCGACCTGGACTTTCTCGAACGCATTTTCCACAAGCTGCTGCTGAATTTTTCCTGGTGGGTCAACCGCAAGGACGCCGAGGGCCGCAACCTGTTCCAGGGCGGCTTTCTCGGCCTGGACAATATCGCCCTGTTCGATCGTTCCGCGCCGTTGCCTGATGGCTTCACCCTGGATCAGGCCGACGGTACGGCCTGGGTCGCGGCCTACGCCCTGGACCTGATGCGCATCGCCCTGGAGCTGGCCAAGCGCAATGGCGTGTACGTGGACATTGCGGTGAAGTTCTTCGAGCACTTCCTTTATATCGCTGGGGCCATCAACCACGTGGATCAAAGCGCCGAGGGGCTGTGGGACGAACAGGACCAGTTTTTCTACGACGTGCTGCACCGTCCCGATGGGCAGAACGAACCCCTGCGCCTGCGCTCCATCGTTGGCTTGATGCCGCTGTTCGCGGTGCAGGTGCTGGAGCAGCACGAGCACCAGAATCTACCGGGGCTGGCCCAGCGCCTGCTGGGCTTCTTGCATCACCGACCTGACCTGGCGAGCCTGGTGTCGCGTTGGTACGAGCCGGGCAAGGGCAACCGCATGCTCCTGTCGCTGTTGCGCGGCGAGCGCACCAAGGACCTGCTCAAGCGCATGCTCGATGAAAACGAGTTCCTCTCGGACTTCGGCATCCGCTCCCTGTCCAAGGCCTTCGAGCAGCCGTTCGCCATGCAGGTGGATGGCAAGCAACTGTGCGCCCGCTATGTGCCGGCGGAGTCCGATTCACGGCTGTACGGCGGCAACTCCAACTGGCGCGGGCCGCTGTGGATGCCGATCAACTACTTGCTGATCGAATCTCTGCGCGAGTTTCATCGCTACTACGACGTCAACTTTTCGGTGGAGTACCCGCGGGGTTCGGGGTATCTGGCGTCGCTGGAGGAAGTGGCCGACGGCTTGAGCCAGCGCCTGACGCGATTGTTTCTGCTGGACGAGGAAGGGCGCAGGCCGTCCATGAGCGGCTATCCGCAGTTGCAGGTAGAGGCCGAGGACCGCGAGCTGGTGCTGTTCCATGAATATTTTCATGGTGAAACCGGGCGTGGGCTGGGGGCGTCCCATCAGACGGGGTGGACGGCGCTGGTGGCGTTGCTGTTGCAGCCACGAGGCTGAAGGCGTCGCCCGGCGAGCCGGGCGACGGTTGCGGAAGGGGAGGCTTTGGATCAACCCACCAGGGCGATGTCCTGGGGCTTGGCCCAGGCTTCGATCAGCCGCTCCGGTGTGCAGCAGGTCTTGCGCTTGTAGACGAAGTTGCTGCACTTCTCGGCGAAGCCCTTGCGGTTTTGCACCATGTCCATGTGCATCTCTTCCAGCTCGGCGTTGCGGCAGTGCTGCATCAGTTGCGGGTCGGCGTCCAGCTTGCGCTGGCGCAGGTGCTGGTAGCGCGGGTCGGTGAGTACGCCATTGGCCCGTTGCAGCAGCCACAGGCCGAACTCGTCCGGGCAGCGTGGGCCGATCTCCTGCACCATGCCCATCTGCAGGGCCTGGAGGGCGCTGATGGGCAGGCAGGCTTCGGTCAGTTGCTTGGCCATGGCCTGGCCGACGGCGCGGGGCAGGCTGTAGGTCCAGTACTCGGAGCCGTACAGGCCCATGCTCTTGTAGTGCGGGTTGTACACGGTGTCGGCGCGGGCCAGGACCACGTCCGCGGCCAGGGCCAGCATCAGGCCGCCGGCGCCGGCATTGCCGGTCAGGCCGCTGACCACCAGTTGGCGGGCGCTGAGCAGTTCCAGGCAGACGTCGTCGATAGCCTGGATGTTGGCCCAGGCCTCAAGGCCCGGCTCCGGGGCGGCCTGGATCACGTTCAGGTGCACGCCGTTGCTGAAGGCGCCGCGGCCACCGCGCACCAGCAGCACCTGGGTGTCTCGGGCCTTGGCCCAGCGCAGGGCGCTGACCAGGCGCTGGCATTGCTCAGTGCTCATGGCGCCGTTGTAGAACTCGAAGGTCAGCTCGCCGACTCGGCCGGCCTCGCGGTAGCGGATCGGCTGGTAGGGCTCGGTGCTGAACGGGCTGCTGGAGACCGACCAGTCCAGCACCGGTACCTCGGCCAGGCGCTCGCCGAGCACGTGGCGGGCCGGGCGCTTGAAGGTTTCCTCGCCGGGCTGGGGCTTGAGGCGCAGAGAGCCGATCCACAGGCTGTGGTCGCCGCAGGCCACCAGTACCGCATCGTCATGCACCGCCAGCAGTTGCCCGGGCATGCCGGTGCGCGAGTCCAGGTGGGCGTCGTACACGTAGTACTGGCCGCCGGCGAGGCTGGCCAGGACGCCGGGCTGGCCGTCGGCGGCGTCGATGCTGCGCTTGATGAATTGCGCGCTGTCGTGCCAGCTGAAGGTGCGGTCGCACTGCTTCATGTTCGGTTGCAGGCGGCCAAGCACCGCGGGGTTGTCGTAGTCCAGAGGGACCGGGGTAAAGCCGTTGCGGAATTTTTCCACCACGTCACGGATGCAGTGGATGGCGGCGTCGCTGACCAGGCCGTTGTACAGCTCGGACTTGCGCAGGCCGGCGGGCAGGTTGAATTCGTGGGTCGACCAGATTGGCCCGGCGTCCATTTCTTCTACCGCCTGCAACGCGGTGACGCCCCAGCGCTTGAGTTCCTTGCTGATGGCCCAGTCCAGGGCGCTGGCGCCGCGGTCGCCGACAATCCCCGGATGAATGATCACCACCGGGCGCTTGGTGTTGCTCCACAGCCGTTGCGGCACCCGGTCCTTGAGGAACGGGCAGATCACCAGGTCGGCCTCGGCTTCTTCGATCTGCCGGCAGACGTCTTCTTCTCCGGTGAACAGCACCACGCTGGGGCGGTGCCCGGCCTGGCGCAGGTCGAGCCAGGCGCGTTGGGTCAGGCCGTTGAAGGCGGTGGACAGCAGGATGATCTTCAGTGATCGCATAAGCAGACTCTTCCGTGAGTGATAGCACAGTGGCAAAGGGTTCCGGCTGTGCCGTCCCTGGCCGCGATGGAGGCGCAAGAGTAGAGGGGTGCTGCGCTGGGATAACTGACCGAGATCAATCAAGCGTGCCGCCTGAAATGGCGTTCCGCCCAGTGGTATTGACCTGGGGCAAAAGCTTGCGCCAGAGCCGTTGCCGGGAGCAGAAACGACAAATCCCGCCACAGGGGCGGGATTTGCATGCAGCCGGACCTTGTAGGGTCTTAGGCTGGGAACAGCTCGCTCAGCTTCATGGCCAGCATCATGTCGCCTTCGGCGCGCAGTTTGCCGCCCATGAAGGCTTGCATGCCGTCGGTTTCGCCGCTGACGATGCCGTCCAGGGTTTCGCCGTCCATCACCAGGGTGACTTGGGCGTCTGGGTTTTCGCCTTCCTTGAGTTCACAGGTGCTGTCCTTGACGACCAGCGAGAAATGCTTGGAATCATCGATGCGGAAACCGAAAACCAGGTCCAGGCCGGCAGCGGCAGCTGGGTTGAACTTGGCTTGCATGGCTTGTACGGCGTCAGCTACGGAGGTCATGGTTCGATCCTTTTATGGGTGGTTACAGCAAGGGTCACAGTAAGCCGGGCTCAGCGGAAAGTGATGAGCTCCGGAGCCTTCAACAGTTGCAGATGGGCATGACCGTTGAAGGAAGCCAAAGACACCTCGCGCCCGCGGAACTTCAGCTGGTTGAGCGAGGTGTTGACGATTTGCCAATTCAGTTCGAACGCCTGCTGGGCAGGTATCCGGGTGATCAGGTGGAGCAGGGCGGTGATGGTGCCGCCGGAGGTGAACACGGCAATCTTGTGCTGGTTGTCCGCGGCTTCGAGAATCCGCTGCAGGCCGCCCTGGACCCGTTCGATGAAGCCCAGCCAGCTTTCCAGCCCGGGAGGATCGTAGGTGCCGGCCAGCCAGCGCTGGATGATCAGGGCGAAGATGCGTTGGAACTCGGCGCGGTTCTGCGCGGCGTTGCGCAGGATGTTCAGGGCCTCGGGTTCCTGGGGCAGCAGGTCGGGCAGCAGCGCGCGGATAATGGCGTCGGCGTCGAATTCGTTGAAGGCGGCATCGATTTCCAGAGGCGGCTGGTCAACACCGGCGGCGCTCATCTGTTCCATGGCGGTGTGTGCGGTGTGCTGCTGGCGCCGCAGGTCGCCGGACAGGCAGCGATCGAAGCTGACGCCCAGCGCAGCCAGATGCTCGCCGAGCACCGCAGCCTGGCGCACGCCGGTTGCGGACAACACGTCGTAGTCGTCTGCACCGAAAGAGGCTTGGCCATGTCGAATCAAATAGATGCTGCCCACGTCCGTGTCGTCCCGGTACGTTGAAAGTTTTGCGAGGTTATGAGGATGCCGGTGAGCTGTCAATGAAAAAACATACGCTTGTTTGAAATGCTTGTTGGAGCCTCGTAACACGAGGTTTCGCGACTGGTGGCCGGCAGGTCGCGCCGGTATGCTTGAGCCCATTGCGCTGCTGGTTGGCAGCGGTTCATGTTTGAGGAGTCCCTGTGGAGTTTTTCACCGAATACGCCAGTTTCCTGGCCAAGACCGTGACCCTGGTGGTTGCCATTCTGGTGGTGCTGGTCACTGCCGCTGCCCTGCGCGGCAAGGGGCGCCGCAAGGGCGCCGGGCAGTTGCAGGTCAGCAAGCTGAATGATTTCTACAAGGACCTGCGCGAGCGCCTGGAGCAGAGCCTGCTGGACAAGGATCAGCTCAAGGCCCTGCGCAAGGCCCAGAGCAAGACCGAAAAGAGCCAGAAAAAGCAGAAGAAACAACCGGCCGAAGCCAAGTCCCGGGTGTTCGTGCTGGACTTCAATGGCGATATCAAGGCCTCCGCCACTGAAGGCCTGCGCCACGAGATCACCGCCTTGCTGAGCCTGGCCACGCCCAAGGATGAAGTGGTGCTGCGCCTGGAAAGTGGCGGCGGCATGGTGCACAGCTATGGTCTGGCTTCCTCTCAACTGGCGCGTATTCGCCAGGCCGGGGTGCCGCTGACGGTGTGCATCGACAAGGTGGCGGCCAGTGGCGGCTACATGATGGCGTGCATCGGCGAGAAGATCATCAGCGCACCGTTCGCCATCCTCGGTTCCATCGGCGTGGTGGCCCAGTTGCCCAACGTCAATCGCCTGCTGAAGAAGCACGACATCGATTTTGAAGTGCTCACCGCCGGCGAGTACAAGCGCACCCTGACGGTGTTTGGCGAGAACACCGAGAAGGGCCGGGAGAAGTTCCAGGAAGACCTGGACGTGACCCATCAACTGTTCAAGAACTTCGTGTCCCGCTATCGCCCGCAACTGGCCATTGATGAAGTGGCCACCGGTGAAGTCTGGCTGGGGGTGGCCGCGCAGGAAAAACTGCTGGTGGACGAGTTGCAGACCAGCGATGAGTACCTGGCGGAAAAAGCCAAGAATGCCGAGGTGTTCCACCTGCACTATGCCGAGCGCAAGAGTCTGCAGGAGCGTGTGGGGCTGGCGGCCAGCGGTTCCATCGATCGCGTGCTGCTGACCTGGTGGAGCCGCCTGACCCAGCAGCGGTTCTGGTAAGCCCCAGCGTCAGGAGCCGGTGTCCCAGGCGCCGGCTCCAGCGGTCGATGGGAGAGGCGGATACAAAAAAGCCCTGAACCGGTTTCCCGGTTCAGGGCTTTTTGTTGACGCCAGGGCTTAGCGGCGACGGAACAGCGGCAGCGGTTCGTCAGTGGCGGCCTGGTAGGTCACCGAGAAGTCCTTGAGGCTTTCCAGGGCTTCGTAGGGGTCCTTGTCGGCCCGCAGGGCATAGGCGTCGAAGCCGCAGCGGTGCAGGTAGAACAGCTGGTCGCGCAATACGTCGCCAATCGCTCGCAGTTCGCCTTTGTAGCCATAACGGTCACGCAGCAGGCGGGCGTTGGAGTAGTTGCGGCCATCGGTGAAGGCCGGGAAGTTCAGGGCAATGACTTGGAAATGCTCGACGTCGTCGCCGATTTCCTCGGCTTCTTCGTCCGCATCCAGCCATACGCCCAGACCGCCATCGCGGGCCTTGAGGGCGTGAGCATGATCACGCCACAAGGCCAGCGGCACGATCAGGTCGTCGCAGTTGGAGATGCCGTCGAGGGTCGCGTCCTTGGGCAGCAGGTGCCAGGTCTCGTCGATGACCTCGTTGTTCTTAATGATTCGCTGCATAGACGCGCTCCTTGAAGAGGTCGATGCCAATACGTTGATAGGTGTCGATGAAGCGTTCGTCTTCGGTACGTTGTTCCACGTACACGTCGATCAGCTTCGAGATCACGTCGGGCATGTCGTCCTGGGCGAAGGACGGGCCGAGGATCTTGCCCAGGCTGGCGTCGCGGCTGGCGCTGCCACCCAGGGACACCTGGTAGAACTCCTCGCCTTTCTTGTCCACCCCGAGGATGCCGATGTGGCCGACGTGGTGGTGACCACAGGCGTTCATGCAGCCGGAGATGTTCAGGTCCAGCTCGCCGATGTCGAACAGGTAGTCCAGGTCGTCGAAACGGCGCTGGATGGATTCGGCGATCGGGATCGACTTGGCGTTGGCCAGGGAGCAGAAGTCGCCGCCTGGGCAGCAGATGATGTCGGTCAGCAGGCCGATGTTCGGCGTGGCGAAACCGTTTTCACGCAGCTCGCCCCACAGGGTGAACAGCTGGCTCTGCTCGACGTCGGCGAGAATCACGTTCTGTTCATGGGAGGTGCGCAACTGGCCGAAGCTGTAACGGTCGGCCAGATCGGCGATGGCGTCGAACTGCTTGTCGGTCACGTCACCCGGCGCTACGCCGGTAGGTTTGAGCGACAGGGTCACGGCAACGTAGCCCGGCTTCTTGTGGGCCAGGGTGTTGCGCGCACGCCAGCGGGCAAAGCCCGGGTGCTCCTTGTCCAGGGCCGCCAGTTCGGCGTCCTGGTTGCTCAGGGCCTTGTAGTCCGGGTCGACGAAGTGTTTGGCCACCCGATGCACTTCGGCTTCGGTGAGGGTGGTCTGGCCGCCGCGCAGGTGGACCATTTCCGCCTCGACCTTCTCGGCGAACACTTCAGGCGTCAGGGCCTTGACCAGGATCTTGATCCGCGCCTTGTACTTGTTGTCGCGACGGCCATAGCGGTTGTAGACCCGCAGGATGGCGTCGAGGTAGCTCAGCAGGTCCTGCCACGGCAGGAACTCGTTGATGAAGGCGCCGACCACCGGGGTGCGGCCCAGGCCACCACCCACCAGGACCCTAAAGCCCAGCTCGCCGGCGGCGTTGTACACCGGCTCCAGGCCAATGTCGTGGACTTCGATGGCCGCGCGGTCGGAGGTCGAGCCATTGATGGCGATCTTGAACTTGCGCGGCAGGTAGGCGAATTCCGGGTGGAAGGTGGTCCATTGACGGACGATCTCGCACCAGGGGCGCGGGTCGATCAACTCGTCGGCGGCGACACCGGCGAACTGGTCGGTGGTGACGTTGCGCAGGCAGTTGCCGCTGGTCTGGATGGCGTGCATCTGCACGGTGGCCAGCTCGGCGAGGATGTCCGGCACGTCTTCCAGGGCCGGCCAGTTGAACTGCACGTTCTGCCGGGTACTGATGTGCGCATAACCCTTGTCGTAGTCGCGGGCGATCTTGGCCATCATCCGCGCTTGGCGCGAAGTCAGTTGGCCGTAGGGCACGGCGACCCGCAGCATCGGGGCAAAACGTTGGATATAGAGGCCATTCTGCAGACGCAGGGGGCGGAATTCTTCTTCGCTCAGCTCGCCTGCCAGATAGCGTCGGGTCTGATCACGGAACTGCTTGACGCGGTCCTCGATGATCCGCTGATCGTACTCGTCGTATACGTACATATAGGTCCAGTTCTCAGGCTACAGGTGGCACACCAGCGCACACGCTCAACGCCACCCATGTAAGCAAATCTGCGCGCACGGCCGCGCACTCCCTTCGGAGCCGGCGAACGATACCAGTTTGTGGTTATGCGCAAAAGTGATGTTTGAGTATATGAAAAGAACCAAAACGACTAACGGTAGGGGAGATGCAGTAACCCCATTTGTGGTAGGGGCAATCCTGAGCTTAACTGTGATCGTGTCTTTGAGCAGTCACCGACAAAATCTACTAGAGGCGATGCTATGAGCCATCCAACCAAAACAAGGAAAAGTGACAGTAGCGTTGATGCTTGGGCCATTCTTTTTCTGATCATACTGGTCGTGGGTACGGCCGTGTTTTGGGTCAGTCACCAGTAGTCGAGTCCAACCCAGGAGCCCGAATTGTCGGACAATCATGACAATTTGCCGCCGTTGGCCAGTACGTTGCCAGTTATACTGCCTGGGATAATTCTGGGGCTCCTTTCGTAATGTTCAAGGTTCTGTTCAAGTGCTTGCTGCTTCTGAGTCTGCCATTCTGGGCAGTGGCTCAGGCGACGACCGTGGTGTTTCTCAATCCCGGCAATTCGACGGAAACCTTCTGGGTCAGCTATTCGCAATTCATGCAGGCCGCCGCTCGGGACCTGGGCATGGATCTGCAGATTCTCTATGGCGAACGCAATCCCCAGAATTCTCTCGATCAGGCCCGGGAGCTGTTTCAGCGAGAGCAGAAGCCCGATTACCTGATGCTGGTCAACGAGCAATATGTCGCGCCACAGATCCTGCGCATGTCTCAGGGCACCGGGGTCAAGCTGTTCATCGTCAACAGCCCGCTGACCGAAGATCAGCGGGCCTTGATCAGCCAAAGTCGCAGCAGCTATTCCGATTGGATCGGCAGCATGATGGGCAACGACGAAGAGGCCGGTTATCGAATGCTCAACGAGCTGCTGCGCAAGCACGGCCCTGTGCCTGAAGGGCAGACCATCGACTTGCTGGCGTTCTCCGGGGTCAAAGTCACGCCGGCGGCGCAGTTGCGCGAGCAAGGGCTGCGTCGGGCCCTGGCGGAGCATCCTCAGGTGCGTCTGCGGCAAATGGTGTATGGCGAATGGAACCGGCAGCGGGCGCACGAACAGGCGCGGCAGCTGCTGCAGCGTTATCCGCAGACGCAACTGGTCTGGTCGGCTAACGATGAAATGGCCCTGGGGGCCATGCAGGCTGCCCGGGAATTGGGCCGCAAGCCGGGGATCGACCTGCTGTTCAGCGGGCTCAACAGTTCGCCCGAAGCTTTGCGGGCATTGATCGACGGGCAACTGTCGGTGCTGATGGCCGGGCATTTCACGATCGGTGGCTGGGCCCTGGTGGCCCTGCATGACGATGCGCTGGGGCTGGATCCCCGGCGCCTGGGAGGGCCCGACTGGCAATTGTCGCTGTTCCAGTCATTGACCCGCGCTCAAGCCCAGCAGCTCTTGCGCTTTGGTGATCAGGTCGGGGCCCGCGTCGACTTTCACGGGCTGTCCGCCCAGGGCAAGCCGGACAGCTATCGCTATCCCTTCGGTTTGCAGCTGTTGCTGCACTGACCCGCTTTCAGACCCCCGCCAGATGCATCGCCAGGTTGGCGATGCCCAACAGCACCAGGACGAACAGGGCAGTGAAGACAATGCCCAGCACGATGAAGTGACTGGGCTTGCCGTGGCTGAAGTCGCGGGCGCGGTTTTTCCCGCTTTGCACGCCAAAGGCCGCAGCCAGCACGCTTTGCAGCATCTGCAGGAAGGTTGGAGGCTGATGGTCGTTGCTTGGATCGTCCATAAATCCCTCGACACGGTGGGGTGTCAACAGAGCATAGACAATACGGCCGGTGATGGCGGACGGGTGCAGGAGCCGGCAAGCCGGCTCCTGCCGCGCCTGATCAGTTGTCGTAGCCCAGGTTCGGCGCCAGCCAACGTTCGCTCACGGCCAGGTCCTGGCCCTTGCGCTCGGTGTAGCTCTGCACCTGGTCCTTGTCGACCTTGCCCACGGCGAAGTACTGCGCCTGCGGGTGGGCGAAATACCAGCCGCTGACCGCCGCCGCGGGGAACATGGCGAAGTGCTCGGTGAGGAACACGCCACTGCGCCCGGCGCGGCCTTCGCTGGCCTCGGGGTCGAGCAGGGCGAACAGGGTGCTCTTCTCGGTGTGGTCCGGGCAGGCCGGGTAGCCCGGGGCAGGGCGGATGCCGCTGTACTGCTCCTTGATCAGCGCATCGTTGTCCAGCTGCTCGTCCTGGGCATAGCCCCAGTAGTCCTTGCGCACCTGCTGGTGCAGCCACTCGGCGCAGGCTTCGGCCAGGCGGTCGGCCAGGGCCTTGACCATGATCGAGTTGTAGTCGTCGCCGGCGTCCTGATAGGCCTTGGCCACTTCCTCGGCACCGATGCCCGCGGTGGTGATGAAGCCGCCCACATAGTCGGTGATGCCGCTGTCCTTGGGCGCGACGAAGTCCGCCAGGGAGAAGTTCGGCTTGCCGTCGGTCTTGATGATCTGCTGGCGCAGGTGGTGCAGGCGGGCCAGTGGCTGGCCGTCGTCGCCGTAGACTTCCAGGTCGTCGTCCTGCACCTGGTTGGCCGGCCAGAAGCCGAACACCGCGCGGGCGCTGATCAGCTTCTCGTTGATCAGCTTGTCGAGCATCTCCCGGGCGTCCTTGTACAGCGCGGTGGCGGCTTCACCCACCACTTCGTCCTCGAGGATGCGCGGGAACTTGCCGGCCAGGTCCCAGGAGATGAAGAACGGCGTCCAGTCGATGTATTCGGCCAGTACCTTGAGGTCGATGTTGTCCAGCACCCGGGCGCCGGTGAAGGTCGGCTTGACCGGCTGGTAGCCGGCCCAGTCGAACTGCGGCTTCTTGGCGATGGCCGCGGCGTAGCTCAGGCGTTCGGTACGGGCGCTGCGGTTGGCGGTGCGCTCGCGCACTTCCACGTACTCCTCCCGGGTCTTCTCGACGAAGCCAGCCTTGAGCTCCTTGGACAGCAACTGCGTGGCCACGCCCACGGCGCGCGAGGCGTCGGTGACGTAGACCACCGCGTCGTTGCTGTATTTGGGCTCGATCTTCACCGCGGTGTGGGCCTTGGAGGTGGTGGCGCCACCGATCATCAGCGGCAGGTGGAAATCCTGGCGCTGCATCTCGCGGGCGACATGGACCATCTCGTCCAGGGACGGGGTGATCAGCCCGGACAGGCCGATGATGTCGCACTTCTGTTCCTTGGCCACCTGGAGGATCTTCTCCGCCGGCACCATCACCCCGAGGTCGACGATGTCGTAGCCGTTGCAGCCCAGGACCACGCCGACGATGTTCTTGCCGATGTCGTGCACGTCGCCCTTGACCGTGGCCATGAGGATCTTGCCCTTGGCTTCCGGCTTGTCGCCCTTTTCCAGCTCGATGAACGGAATCAGGTGGGCCACCGCCTGTTTCATCACCCGGGCGGATTTCACCACCTGGGGCAGGAACATCTTGCCGGCGCCGAACAGGTCGCCGACCACGTTCATGCCGGACATCAGCGGGCCTTCGATGACCTCGATCGGGCGGCTGAAGCTCAGGCGCGACTCCTCGGTGTCTTCGACGATGTGGGTGGTGATGCCCTTGACCAGAGCGTGTTCCAGGCGCTTGTTGACGTCCCAGCTGCGCCATTCCTCGGTTTCCGCTTCCTTGACGCTGCCGTCGCCCTTGAACTGGTCGGCGATGGCCAGCAGCGCATCGGTGCCATTGGCGGTGCGATTGAGCACCACGTCTTCCACGGCGTCACGCAGCTGCTGCGGGATCTGGTCGTAGATCTCCAGCTGGCCGGCGTTGACGATGCCCATGGTCAGGCCATTGCGGATCGCATACAGCAGGAACACCGAGTGGATCGCCTCGCGCACCGGGTTGTTGCCGCGGAACGAGAACGACACGTTGGACACGCCGCCGGAGCTCAGGGCGTAGGGCAGCTCATCGCGGATGTAGGCGCAGGCGTTGATGAAGTCCACCGCGTAGTTGTTGTGTTCCTCGATGCCGGTGGCCACGGCGAAGATGTTCGGGTCGAAGATGATGTCTTCCGGCGGGAAGCCCACTTCGTTGACCAGAATGTCGTAGGAGCGCTTGCAGATTTCCTTCTTGCGCGCCTCGGTGTCGGCCTGGCCGACCTCGTCGAAGGCCATCACTACCACGGCGGCGCCGTAGCGCTTGCACAGTTTGGCGTGGTGAATGAACTGCTCCACACCTTCCTTCATGCTGATGGAGTTGACGATGCCCTTGCCCTGGATGCACTTGAGGCCGGCTTCGATCACTTCCCACTTCGAGGAGTCGATCATGATCGGCACGCGGGAGATGTCCGGCTCGCCGGCGATCAGATTGAGGAAGGTGATCATGGCCTTCTTCGAATCCAGCATCCCCTCGTCCATGTTGATGTCGATCACCTGGGCGCCGGCTTCCACCTGCTGCAGGGCGACTTCCAGGGCTTCGGTGTAGTTGTCCTCGCGGATCAGTCGGGCGAACTTCGCCGAGCCAGTGATGTTGGTGCGTTCACCGACGTTCACGAACAGCGAGTTGCGATCGATGGTGAAGGGCTCCAGGCCCGACAGGCGGCAGGCCTTGGGAATGTCCGGGATCTGCCGCGGGGCGTAGCCGGCCACGGCCTTGGCGATGGCGCCGATGTGCCCCGGGGTGGTGCCGCAGCAACCACCGACGATATTGAGGAAACCGCTCTGGGCGAACTCTTCGATGACCTTGGCGGTTTGTTCCGGCAGTTCGTCGTATTCGCCGAATTCGTTGGGCAGGCCGGCGTTGGGGTGTGCCGAAACGTGGGTGCTGGCCTTGTTCGACAGCTCTTCCAGGTATGGGCGCAGCTCGCTGGCGCCCAGGGCGCAGTTCAGGCCCACCGAGATCGGCTTGGCGTGGGCCACGGAGTTCCAGAAGGCTTCGGTGGTCTGGCCCGACAGGGTACGGCCGGAGGCATCGGTGATGGTCCCGGAAATCATGATCGGCAGTTCGAAACCCAACTCCTCGAACACGCCCTGCACGGCGAAGATCGCCGCCTTGGCGTTGAGGGTGTCGAAGATGGTTTCGATCAGGATCAGGTCGGCGCCGCCTTCGATCAGGCCCTTGGTGGCCTCGGTGTAGTTCTCCACCAGTTCATCGAAGGTGACGTTGCGGTAACCGGGGTTGTTGACGTCCGGCGACAGCGAGCAGGTGCGGCTGGTCGGGCCCAGGACACCGGCGACGAAGCGCGGCTTGTCCGGGGTCTCGAGGGTTTTCGCATCCGCCACCTTGCGTGCCAGACGGGCGCCTTCTACGTTCAATTCGTAGACCAGTTCTTCCATGCCGTAGTCGGCCTGGGACACCTGGGTGGCGTTGAAGGTGTTGGTTTCGAGGATGTCGGCACCGGCATCCAGGTAGGCTTTTTCGATGGCGCCGATCACGTCGGGACGGGTCAGCACCAGCAAGTCGTTGTTGCCCTTGACGTCGCTGGGCCAGTCGGCGAAGCGCTTGCCACGGTAGTCCTGCTCCTCGAGCTTGTAGCTCTGGATCATGGTGCCCATGCCGCCATCGAGAATCAGAATGCGCTCTTTGAGGGCTTGCTGGAGAGCGTGGAGGCGAGCACTGCGATCAGACATGAGAACTACCTGGTAGGGCCATTACGAAGGGCGTGGATCATAACAAACCTGCATGGTTTTGCGGCATGTGCGGGTTTTTCATGAATATCGCTCATGTTGGTGGCCGGGCGACATCGGTAGAATCGCGGCGTTTTTTTTACTTTCGGGACCAGGGACATGCCGTACCGTTTTGTCGTTGCCAGCGCTTTGCTGCTGCTCAGTTCATTGTGCATGGCCCAAGGTCCCGCACCGGCCATTTCCTACACCCGCGACATCCAGCCGATCTTTACCGAGAAGTGCGTGGCCTGTCATGCCTGCTATGACTCCGCCTGTCAGCTCAACCTGGGCAGCGGCGAAGGGGCCGGTCGTGGCGCGTCGAAGATTCCGGTGTACGACGGTGAGCGCAGCAAGGCCCAGGCGCCCACGCGGCTGTTCTATGACGCCAGCGGCAAGGCGGCCTGGCAGCGCCAGGGCTTCTATTCGGTGCTCGACGCCCAGGGCAGCCAGGCAGCGCTGATGGCGCGCATGCTCGAACTCGGCCACCGCACCCCCTTGCAACCCAATGCCAAGCTGCCCAGCGAGATCGTGCTGGGCTTGAGCCGCGAGAACATGTGCCCGCAGCCGGCGGAGTTCGACGCCTATGCCGGTGCTCATCCCAAGGAAGGCATGCCCCTGGCCGTCACCGGCCTCACCGACCAGCAGTACCAGACCCTGCAACGCTGGCTGGCCTCCGGCGCGCCGATCGACGAACAGGGCCTGGCCCCCAGTGCCCGGGAAAGCCTGCAAGTGGCCCAGTGGGAGAACCTGCTCAACGCCCCCGGCGCGCGGGAAAGCCTGGTGGCGCGCTGGCTCTACGAGCACTGGTTCCTGGCCCATATCTATTTCGAAGGCGGCGAGCCGGGGCACTTCTTCCAGTGGGTGCGCTCGCGTACCCCCAGCGGCCAGCCGATCGACCTGATCAACACCCGACGCCCCAACGACGATCCGGGCACCCAGGTGTATTACCGCCTGTGGCCGGTGCAGGGGGTGATCGTGCACAAGACCCACATCACCTACCCGCTGAGCGCGGCGAAGATGGCCCGGGTCAAGACCCTGTTCTACAGCGGCGACTGGCAGGTCACCGCCTTGCCGGGCTACGGACCGGCTCGCCGGGCCAACCCGTTCGAGACCTTCGAGGCGATTCCGGCCAAGGCCCGCTACCAGTTCATGCTGGATAACGCCGAATACTTCGTGCGGACCTTCATTCGCGGTCCGGTGTGCCGCGGGCAGATCGCCACGGATGTGATTCGCGACAACTTCTGGGCGCTGTTCCAGGCTCCGGAACACGACCTGTACATCACCGACCCGGTCTATCGCGGCCAGGCCACGCCGCTGCTGGCCATGCCCGGGCAGAACGACGACGTCGGCAGCGTGCTCAGCCTGTGGCTGGCCTACCGCGACAAGCGCAACGAATACGAAGCCTTGCGCCGCGACTTCTATGCCCATGCCCCGGCGCCCAGCTGGTCCAGCCTGTGGGCCGGCAACGACAACGCGCTGCTGAGCATCTTCCGCCACTTTGACAGCGCCTCGGTGACCAAGGGCCTGATCGGCGAAGTGCCGCAGACGATGTGGCTGTTCGACTACCCGTTGCTGGAGCGCACCTACTATCAGTTGGCGGTGAACTTCGACGTGTTCGGCAACGTCTCCCACCAGGCCCAGACCCGGCTGTATTTCGACCTGATCCGCAACGGCGCCGAGCAGAACTTCCTGCGCCTGATGCCGGCCGGCAGTCGTGAGGACTTCCTCGACGATTGGTATCAGAACAGCGGCAAGTTCAAGATGTGGCTGGATTACGAGTCCATCGACGACGACAAGCGCAGCGCGCTGAAGCTCGACCCCCAAGACCCGAAAAAGGACTTCGTCAACCAGTTGCTGACTCGCTATGGCGAGCTCAACGCCAAGCCGGACCCGATCAACCGCTGCAACGGCGCCTACTGTTCGCGCCCGAACATCGACCCGGCGCTGCAGGACGCCGAGCAGGCCCTGAGTCGCCTGGCGTCGCGTCCTGCTGCGGGGCTCAAGGTCATCGAGCAACTGCCCGAGGCGACATTGCTGCGTGTCCAGACCGCCAGTGGCAAGCGCGAGTTCTACAGCATGCTGCGCAACCGCGCCCACAGTAACGTGGCCTTCATGCTCGGCGAATCCCTGCGTTATCAGCCGGGGCTGGACACCCTGACGATTTTCCCGGGCATTCTCAGCAGTTACCCGAACTTCATCTTCAACGTTCCGGCCGACCAGGTGCCGGCCTTTGTCGAGGCGATGCAGGCGGTCCGGGATGGCGCAAGTTTCGACAGGGTGGTCGAGCGCTGGGGCATCCGGCGCAGTCACCCGCAGTTCTGGCAGTACTTTCACGATCAGACCCGCTACCTGCAGGAAGTCGATCCGCTGGAAGCCGGGGTCATGGACATGAACCGTTACGAAAACCTCTGACATAGCGCCGTGATCGGCCCTCGGGACGCCCGCTGGCGGGCCCCGGGGGCGACCTATACCAAGGTCTATCCCGACAAAAATACTAGGACTTTGTCAGCGGCGTCGATTGGCGTAAACTGCGCCCACGTCTGCGAGGAACCACCATGAGCGCCATAACCATTACCGACGCCGCCCACGATTATCTGGCTGATCTGCTGTCCAAGCAGAACACCCCGGGGATTGGCATCCGCATCTTCATCACTCAGCCAGGGACTCAGTACGCCGAGACCTGCATCGCCTATTGCAAGCCGGGCGAAGAGAAACCCGAAGACAAGGCCCTGGGCCTGAAAAGCTTCACCGCCTACATCGACGCCTTCAGCGAAGGCTTTCTCGATGACGCGGTGGTCGACTACGCCACCGACCGCATGGGTGGCCAGCTGACCATCAAGGCGCCCAACGCCAAGGTGCCGATGGTCAATGCCGACAGCCCGATCAACGAGCGCATCAACTACTACCTGCAAACCGAGATCAACCCGGGGCTGGCCAGTCACGGCGGCCAGGTCAGCCTGATCGACGTGGTGGACGACGGCATCGCCGTGCTGCAATTCGGTGGCGGTTGCCAGGGCTGCGGCCAGGCCGACGTGACCTTGAAGGAAGGCATCGAGCGCACCCTGCTCGAGCGCATCCCCGAGCTCAAGGGCGTACGTGATGTCACCGACCACACGCAGAAAGAAAACGCCTACTACTAAGGCGTTCGCTGCGAACAAAAAAACGGCGCCCCGTGAGCGCCGTTTTTTTATGCCCGCAAACCAGCTCCTCCCGAAATAAGCCTTCGTAGGAGCCGGCTTGCCGGCGAAAGGGCCCTCAAGCCTTGGGCCAATGCCGAGATTGCCTTTGCTGGCAAGCCAGTTCCCGCAAAGGGCTCAGGGGCGATAGAGGTGCGCGTGTCCGGCGCGGTACAGGGATGATTCGCTGAACACGTCCGTGGCCAGCACCCGGCCCACCAGGATCAGCGCCGTGCGCCGGAAGCCCTTGGCCGCAACCTTCTCGGCAATGTCCGCCAGGGTGCCCAGGACCCAGTCCTGGTCCGGCCAGGTGGCCCGGTGTACCACGGCAATCGGGCAGTCGGCGCCGTAATGGGGCAGCAGCTCGGTGACTATCTTCTCCAGGTGGTTGACCCCCAGGTGAATCGCCATGGTGGCGCCATGGGCCGCGAGGCTGGCGAAGTCTTCACCGGCGGGCATGGCGGTCTTGTCCGCATAGCGGGTCAGGATCACGCTCTGGGACACATCCGGCAGGGTCAATTCGGCCCCCAGCAAGGCGGCGCAGGCGGCAGTGGCGGTGACGCCGGGGACGATCTCGTAGGGAATGCCCAGCTCCCGCAGGCAGCGAATCTGTTCGCCGATGGCGCCGTACAGGCTCGGGTCGCCGGAATGCACCCGGGCCACATCCTGGCCCTGGTCGTGCGCGTGCCTGATGGCCTCGATGATCTGTTCCAGGTGCAGTTCGGCACTGTTGATCACCCGGTCCGCGCTGTGACCTTCGAGGACGGCCGCGGGCACCAGTGAGCCGGCGTAGATGATCACCGGGCAGCGATGGATCAGGCGCTGGCCCTTGACGGTAATCAGCTCCGGGTCGCCGGGGCCGGCACCGATGAAATAGACAGTCATGGCTGTCTCCTGTGAAAAAAGGGCTGGAACAGGGTCGCAGATGAACGATGTTCATGTTCGCGACGGGGAGTTGTCGGCCAGTCTACCGGCTGGCGGCCAATGCCAGGGTGGCCTGGGCGTATTTCTGGCGGGGGATCAACAGCCGGGCCGGGCCGGGGTGCAACTGTTCGGCCAGGGCCAGGGCGGCGCTTTCGGCAACGCCGTAGCAGCCGCTGTGTTCAAAGGCGATCTGGGAACGGTGGCTCAGGCGCGAGGCATAAGGCGCCAGTTGCCTGCTGCTGAAGCAGGTCAGCGGCAGGGCCAGTTGATCCGCCAGTTGCAGCAGGCCGGGCTCGCTGCGCTTCAAGTCGATGCTGGCCAGGGCCAGGAGTTGCCCGCTCTCCAGGCCGTGGGCTTGCAGCACCTCCTCAAGCAGGGCGCGCAGCGTGGTCACCGGGCAGCCCTTCTGGCACCCCAGGCCGACCACCAGGGCCGGCGCCGCGCGCCTTTCGATCATGCCGGGTACAGGTCCGTGTTCTTGCGCCGGAACAGCCAGGCGCTGATCAGGCCCAGGGCCAGCCAGAAGGCGGCATTGGTCAGCTGCGAGGCAATCTTGAACTGTGCTTCCAGGGCTTCTGGCGCCAGCATCGAGTGCACTTCAGGTTGGGGCGCGCCGATCACGTGGGGCACGGCGATAATCGCCACGCCCAGCAGTTTCAGCAGCCAGTGGCCGGCGAACACGATCAGGGCAAGGCCCACGGCAGTAGAAGCGGCAGCGCCGATCCACCACACCTGGCGCTGCACCAGGTCGGCGGCTGCGGTTCCCGGCAATTCCGGCGGCAGGCCCAGAGTGGGGGCCAGGCAGAAGGTCGCATACCCGGCCAGACCCCAGAGCAGGCCTTGCGAGGCACGGTTGGGCGCGCGCAGGGTGTAGAGCCCGGCCAGCATCAGGGCGAAGCCGACCGCCACTACCAGGTTGCCGCCGGTGGTGGACAGGGTGCGCTGCCAGCCGTCTTCCGGCTCCCAGGCCTCGGCATCGTGGCTGTGCGCGGCCATGGCGCCGGCGGCGTGTTCATGAGTTTGGGCGGCCGGGGCCTGTTCATAGGTTTCCGCCTGCAGGATCAGCGGAGCGACCCACAAGCTTTGCAGCAGGGTCAGCAGCAGGGCCGCCAGCAGCCCGGTGAACCCTGCGGTTTGCGCAATACGCTTGATCATGTCGGCAGGTCTCAGTGGCAAGGGAAGGCGGCGCTGTGACGGGTGTCGTGGGCGGCGTTGTGCACCGCTTCGATATGGGAGAAACCGGCGAAATACACCAGGCAGGCGCCCAGCAACGATGCGCCGATGGCGGCCACCAGACGCTGGCTCAGGGTGGAGGTGCTGCTGGCGGAATGGCTGGTGCTGCTGATGATCGACATGGCGCTTCCCTTTGGAGTGTCGGCGGGGGAGGAGCGCAGGAAAACCCCGCGTGAGGAGCACGCAGGGTTTGCAACAGCGCCCGCCCACCGCGGGTTTGTTATGTGTGTGTTGCGGGCCGGTCTCCGGGCTCGCGAGGGGCAGGGGCCGACTCATGTCGTACCGTGCCGAAAAGTGTCGCCTTCCCATGCCATGGCACAGTGGATCTGACACTTCGCTCGCTTACCGTTGCGGGGGCAGCACCGGACTGGTCACGGCTTTTTAGTTAAGCACGTGATTCACCGGTTTCCCGTTTCACCCTGTGAAGGGCACCCGTAACAAGGCACGTAGCAGATCACGGGCGGGGTGATGCCGTCAATTGCGCGAGGCGCTGCATTGCCGATTGACCGTCCCCCGCGCTCTGCGTAGCCTTGCGCGTTCGAGGTTCTTCGGCCGGCGGTCGAAGCTAAGAAGGGAACGCGGTCGATGCCGCGGCTGCCCCCGCAACTGTGAAGGGTTTCGTTTCTGCAAGGCCACTGCCTGCGCGTCCAGAACGCCGGCGGGAAGGCGCAGCAACCGCCGGTCCGACGACTGGCAAGCCCTCAGCCAGGAGACCTGCCTCGATCCCAGATTCTCACTACAACCGGGCGGGGTGATCCGGTGGCGAAATCTCCGCGCGCCTCTGCGCTGCGGCTCTCGTCCCGTATGCCCGCCACCTTTGCCAAGGGGCATCCGATGAAAACACTGGCCAAACTTCCCGTCACCATCGTCACCGGCTTCCTTGGCTCGGGTAAGACCACCTTGCTGCGGCACATGCTGGACAACGCCCAGGGCCGGCGCATCGCGGTGATCGTCAACGAGTTCGGCGAGCTGGGCATCGACGGCGAGATCCTCAAGCAATGCTCCATCGGCTGCACCGAGGAAGAGGCCAGTGGCCGGGTCTATGAGCTGGCCAACGGCTGCCTGTGCTGCACCGTGCAGGAAGAGTTCTTCCCGGTGATGCGCGAACTGGTGGCGCGCCGTGGCGACCTGGACCACATCCTCATCGAAACCTCCGGCCTGGCCCTGCCCAAGCCCCTGGTCCAGGCCTTCCAGTGGCCGGAAATTCGCAGCGCCTGCACCGTCGACGCGGTGATCACCGTGGTCGACAGCCCGGCCGTGGCCGCCGGCACCTTCGCCGCGTTCCCCGACCAAGTGGACGCCCAGCGCAAGCTCGACCCCAACCTGGACCACGAATCGCCGCTGCACGAGCTGTTCGCCGACCAGCTGTCCAGCGCCGACCTGGTGATCCTCAACAAGACCGACCTGATCGACCCCGCAGACCTGGCCAAGGTGCGCCTGGAAGTGGCCGAAGAACTGCCGCCGGCGGTGAAAGTCATCGAAGCCAGCAGCGGCCGCCTGCCGCTGGACGTGCTGCTGGGCCTGGGCGCCGGTTCCGAGGAACACATCGACAGTCGTCACAGCCACCACGACCATCACCACGACGGCGATGACGATCACGACGACCACGATCACGACGCCTTCGATTCCATCTCCATCGAACTGCCCCAGGCCGACGAAAGCCTGCTGCTGGACGCCCTGACCCAGCTGGTGGTCAAGCACGGCATCCTGCGGGTCAAGGGCTTCGCCGCGATCCCCAACAAGCCGATGCGCCTGCTGATCCAGGGCGTGGGCACCCGCTTCGACAAGCACTTCGACCGCAAGTGGGGCGCTGACGAAGCCCGCACCACGCGCCTGGTACTGATCGGCCAGGAGCTGGACGCCGCCCAACTCGAAGCGCAACTGCGCGCCGCCCTCAGCGTGTAAGCCATGCACCTGCTCAGGACCCAGCCCGGCGGTTTCGTGTCGGATGACAACATTGCCGACCTTGGACAAACCCCCGCCGAGCTGGTGATCCTGTGCAGCGGCGACTCCAGCCTGGCGCTGCTGGCGGATGCCGCCGAGCAGTTGCCCGAGGATTACCCCAGCTTTCGCCTGGCCAACCCGATGCAGGTGCAGAACCACGCTTCGGTGGACCTGTATGTCGACCAGGTGCTGCGCCACGCCAAGGTGATCCTGATCTCCCTGCACGGCGGCATCGGCTACTGGCGCTACGGCGTCGAGCGGCTGGTGGAGCTGTCCCAGCGCGGGGTGCAACTGATCCTGGTGCCGGGGGACGACCGCCCGGACCCGGAACTCAGCGACCTGAGCACCGTGGGCCCCGTCGAGCGCGATCGACTGTGGCAGTTCCTGCGCCAGGGCGGGCGGGACAACGCGCTGAATTTCTACCGTTGCCTGGCCAGCGGCCTGCTGGGGCGCGACTACCCCTGGAGCGAACCGCAGACCCTGCCACGCACGGCGATCTATCACCCGCACAAGAGCCAGGCCGCCCTCAGCGACTGGCAGGCCGATTGGCAGCCTGGTCAAGCGGTGGCGGCGCTGCTGTTCTACCGCTCCCACCTGCAGGCGGCCAACACCGGATTTATCGACCTGTTCTGCCAGCGTTTGCTGGCGGCGGGCCTCAACCCCTTGCCAATAGCGGTGGCCAGCCTCAAGGAGCCCGGCTGCCTGAGCCAGGTGGAAGACTGGCTGGATGAAACCGCGGCCGGGGTGATCCTCAACACCACCGGCTTTGCCCAGTCCAGCCCCGAGGCGCCGCACTTGCGGCCGTTCCGCCGCAATATCCCGGTGATCCAGGCCATCTGCGCCCAGGACAATGAGCCGGGCTGGCGCGACAGCGAGCAGGGCCTGGGCCCGCGGGACCTGGCCATGCACATCGCCTTGCCGGAACTGGACGGACGCATCATCAGCCGGCCCATCAGTTTCAAGGACCTGGCCTGGCGCAGCGAGCGCAGCCAGTCGGACGTGGTGTGCTACCGCGGCCAGCCCGAACGCATGGATTTTGTCGCCGAGCTGGCCCGGCGCTGGGTCGAACTGGGACGCCTGGACAACGGCCACAAGCGCATTGCCCTGGTGCTGGCCAACTACCCGACCCGGGACGGGCGCATCGGCAACGGCGTCGGCCTGGACACCCCGGCGGCGGCGCTGAACATCCTCAAGGCCCTGCACGCCGAAGGCTATCCGCTGCCGGCCGAGTTGCCCGCCAGCGGCACCGAGTTGATCCAGCAGTTGCTGGGCGGGGTCAGCAACGACCTGGACAGCCTCGACCAGCGTCCGTGCCTGCAAAGCCTGGCCCTGGAGGACTACGCGGCAATGTTCCAGGCCTTGCCGCCTGCCAATCGCGAGGCGGTGCTGCAACGCTGGGGCGCACCCCAGCAGGACCCGATGTTCCGCAACGGGCGGATGATGATCGCCGGCCTGCGTTTTGGCCTGACCTTCGTCGGCATCCAGCCGGCCCGGGGTTATCAGGTGGACCCCAGCGCGGTCTACCACGACCCGGACCTGGTGCCGCCCCACGGCTACCTGGCGTTCTACTTCTGGCTGCGCCAGGCCTACGGCGCCCATGCGCTGATCCACGTCGGCAAGCACGGCAACCTGGAGTGGCTGCCGGGCAAGGGCGTCGGCCTGTCGGAGAACTGCTGGCCGGACGCGCTGCTGGGGCCACTGCCAAACATCTACCCGTTCATCGTCAACGACCCGGGGGAGGGCGCCCAGGCCAAGCGCCGCACCCAGGCGGTGATCATCGACCACCTGATGCCGCCGCTGACCCGCGCCGAAACCTACGGCCCACTGCGCAACCTGGAACTGCTGGCGGACGAATACTACGAAGCCCAGCTGCTGGACCCACGTCGTGCCCGCGAGCTGCAACGGGACATCCTGCAGCTGGTGCGCGAAACCCATATCGACCGCGAGCTGCAACTGGAGGGCGCGCTCGACAGCGACGCCGACGCCGCCATCTGGCTGCCGCGGCTGGACACCTACCTGTGCGACCTCAAGGAGTCGCAGATCCGCGATGGCCTGCACGTGTTCGGCGAATCCCCCGAGGGCCGCTTGCGTCTCGACACCCTGCTGGCCTTGCTGCGCATTCCCCGGGGCGATGGCAAGGGCGCCCACGCCAGCCTGTTGCGGGCCCTGGCCAAGGCCTTTGGCCTGGGCTTCGATCCGCTGGACTGTGCCCTGGCCGAACCCTGGACCGGACGCCGGCCGCAGCCGTTGCGGCAGATCAGCGATGGGCTCTGGCGCACCGCCGGCGATACGCGCGAGCGCCTGGAGCTGTATGCCGCCGAGTTGATCGAGGCGGCGCTCCAGGGCCCGCTGGCGCAGCTGGATGAACCCGGCTGGGAGCCGGTGCAGAGCATTATCGATGGCCTGCGCGAGGTGGTCGCGCCGCGCCTGGACGCCTGCGGCCCGGCGGAAATGCGCGGCCTGCTGGAGGCCCTGAGCGGGCGTTTCGTTCCCGCCGGGCCCAGCGGCGCGCCCAGCCGTGGGCGCCTCGACGTGCTGCCCACCGGGCGCAACTTCTATTCGGTGGACGTGCGCAACCTGCCCACCACCACCGCCTGGCGCATCGGTTTTCAGTCGGCGAACCTGATTCTCGAACGCCACCTGCAGGACCACGGCGACCACCTGCTGCACCTGGGCCTGTCGGTCTGGGGCACCGCCACCATGCGCACCGGCGGCGACGACATCGCCCAGGCCATGGCCCTGATGGGGGTGCGCCCGGTGTGGGCCACCGGCAGCCAGCGGGTCGACGATTTCGAGATCCTGCCCCTGAGCCTGCTGGACCGGCCGCGGGTCGACGTGACCCTGCGGGTGTCCGGGTTCTTCCGCGATGCCTTCGCCAACCTGATCCGCCTGTTCGACGCAGCGGTACAGGCGGTGGCGGCCCTCGACGAGCCTGAGGACATGAACCCGCTGGCGGCCAGGGTCCGCGCCGAGCGCGCAGCCCTGATCGCCTCCGGCCTGGACCAGGACAGCGCGGCGCGTCAGGCCGGCTGGCGGATCTTCGGCGCCAAGCCCGGGGCCTACGGCGCCGGGGTTCAGGGCGCCATCGACGGTCGCCTGTGGCAGAGCCGCGAAGACCTGGCCGAGGTCTACCTGAACTGGGGCGGCTATGCCTATGGCGGCCAGGATGAAGGCACCGCCGCCCGCGAGCAGTTCGCCACCCGCCTGGGGCAAGTGCAGGCGGTGCTGCAGAACCAGGACAACCGCGAGCACGACCTGCTGGATTCCAACGACTACTACCAGTTCCAGGGCGGCATGCTGGCGGCGGTGGAAAGCCTCAGCGGGGCCAAGGCCGCCAGCTATCACGGCGACCACAGCCAGCCGGACCTGCCGAAGATCCGCACCCTCAAGGAAGAGCTGAACCGGGTGATCCGCTCCCGGGCGGCCAATCCGAAGTGGATCGAAGGGGTCAAGCGCCATGGCTACAAGGGCGCCTTCGAAATGGCCGCGACCCTGGACAACCTGTTCGCCTTCGACGCCACCACCGAGCTGATCGACGATCACCAGTACGCCTTGCTGGCGGACGCCTACCTGCTGGACGACTCGACCCGTGAGTTCGTCCGCCAGCATAATCCCCACGCCTTGCGCGACATGACCGAGCGCTTGCTGGAAGCCCAGCAGCGCGGCCTGTGGCAAGAGCCTGGCGAGTACCGCGAGGCCCTGGAGCACCTGTTGCTGGATATTGAAGAAGATTCCTGAGGCGGCGAGTGCTGCGCACTCGATCGCGAGCAAGCTCGCTCCTACAACGGCAATGCGATGCCTGTAGGAGCGAGCTTGCTCGCGAAAGCGTCCTCCTGGACACCACCGACCCGACCCAAGCGAGCCCCCGACATGAGCGACACCCCCCATTTTCCGCTGTCCGCCGTGGTCGGCGCCGAAGCGCTGAAACTGGCCCTGTGCCTGACCGCCATCGACCCGAAGATCGGCGGCGTGCTGATCGAGGGCCCCCGTGGCATGGCCAAGTCGACCCTGGCCCGGGGCCTGGCCGATCTCTTGGCCAGCGGCCAGTTCGTCACCTTGCCCCTGGGCGCCAGCGAAGAGCGCCTGGTGGGCACCCTGGACCTGGACGCCGCCCTGGGCGAAGGCCGGGCGCAGTTTTCCCCCGGCGTGCTGGCCAAGGCCGACGGTGGCGTGCTCTACGTCGATGAAGTCAACCTGCTGCCCGATCACCTGGTGGACCTGCTGCTGGACGTGGCCGCCAGCGGCACCAACCTGATCGAGCGCGACGGCATTTCTCACCGCCATTCGGCGAAGTTCGTGCTGATTGGCACCATGAACCCGGAAGAGGGCGAACTGCGCCCGCAACTGCTGGACCGCTTCGGCCTCAACGTCGCCTTGAGCGGCCAGCCGGCCCCCGAAGAACGCGGGCAGATCATCCGCCGCCGCCTGGATTTCGACAGCGATCCTTTGGGCTTCTGCGCCCAGTGGGCCCCGGCCCAGGCCGCATTGCGCGAGCGTTGCCAGCAGGCGCGGGCGGCCCTGGCCGGCATCCCGCTGGACGACCAGGCCCTGGCGCTGATCACCGAGCGCTGCTTTGCCGCTGCCGTGGACGGCCTGCGCGCCGACCTGGTCTGGCTGCGCGCGGCCCGCGCCCACGCGGCCTGGCGCGGTGCTCCGGCGATTGCCGAGGAAGATATCGACGCCGTGGCCGAGTTCGCCTTGCGCCACCGGCGGCGGGAGACTGCGCCCAGCGCGCCGGCATCGGGGCCAAGCCCCCAGGCACCGGCATCCACCAACGCCAACCCCAGCGAAGGCCAGGGTCAATGGGGCGAAATGCCGGCCCAGGCCTTGCCCACCGGCGCCCGTCGAGAAGTGCCCAGCTGGCCAAAAAAGCCCTAGGCATCCGCCCCCAGAGTGACCGGGGGGCGGATGCCAAGCCCCGGGCGGGGCATCTGGATCAAGGTCGGCACGGCGCCAGTCGCACCGCCGGCAGCGGCGCGATCAACTGGCCCGGCACCTTGCTCAAGGGCCGGCCACGGCTGCGTAAAGACCTGCTGTTTCGCCTGCGCAGCCGCGCGCCCCATGAGCTGTGGCTGGTGATCGTCGACGCCTCGGCCTCGACCCGTCGTCACAGCGCCCTGAGCGACGCCAAGGGCCTGCTGGCGCAACTGTTCGACGACGCCTACCGCCAGCGCGCGCGCCTGGCCCTGCTCACCGCCAGCGGCCGCGCGCCGAACTGGCAGGTCCAGGGCCTGAAGGCCTCCAAGGACTTGCGGCACTGGCTCGACGGCCTCGGTGCTGCTGGCGGCACCCCCTTGCCACAAGCCCTGAGCGAAGCGGCCCGGTGGCTGGAACAGCGCCAGCGCCGGCTGCCAGCGGAACAGCAGCGCGTACTGCTAATCACCGACGGCCGCCTGAAAAGCCTGCCGCCGCTGCAGCCCCTGGACTGCCCGACCTTGCTGCTCGACATCGAACGCGGCCCGATCCGCCTGGGCCGCGCCCGCGAACTGGCCGCCGGCCTCGACGCCGCCTACCAACACATCGACCTGTAGCCGCTGCCGCAGGCTGCGAACGGCCCGCAGGGCCGCAAAAACCCTGAGAACGCCAGAGGTTCGTCGGTCGATCGCCAGACAAGGTCCTGCGGACCTTTACGCAGCCTCGCCGAGGCTTGGCAGCGGCTACACCAACCTGAGGTTGTAGCCGCTGCCGCAGACTGCGAACGGCCCGCAGGGCCGCAAAAACCCTGAGAGCGCCAGAGGTTCGTCAGTCGATCACCAGACAAGGTCCTGCGGACCTTTACGCAGCCTCGCCGAGGCTTGGCAGCGGCTACACCAACCCGAGGTTGTAGCCGCTGCCGCAGGCTGCGAACGGCCCGCAGGGCCGCAAAAACCCTGAGAGCGCCAGAGGTTCGTCGGTCGATCGCCAGACAAGGTCCTGCGGACCTTTACGCAGCCTCGCCGAGGCTTGGCAGCGGCTACACTGCCTGCGCCAACACAGGAGTGAAGCGATGCGGGTACTGGTGCGTAACGATAAGGACGATTTTCGGGTCAAGGCCTATGCCGGGACCAATGGGGTGTTGCTGGCCATGGATCTGGATGCGTCACGGCGCAAGGGGCTGCTGGGCTTCGCCATCGAGAAGCAGACCGGCAGCAAGCCCTGGCTGTTCCTGTTCAACAGCCTGACCTTTCCCGGCAAGGCCCACAGCTTCCCGCAATACAACGCCACCCCCAGCGATCAGGCGCCGCTGCAGAAGTTTCGTTGGGCCGACTACGCGGTCCACCCCGGCACCACCCTCAACTATCGGGTGCACCTGGTGTATGGCAGCCCCGAGGCGCCGCAACTGGGCGAGGCCCTGGAACTGAGCATCGACGCCGACAACGGCCAGCCGCCGGGGCAGCGGGTGATCTTCAATCGCGCGGTGGCCGCCAGTCAGGCCTTCTCGCGCAAGTTTCCCGAGCTCGATGCGCTGCTCAGCGCCAACAGGAACCTGCCCATCGAGGACTGGCCGGACGCGCCCAGGCAATGGCTGGAAAACGGCCTGCTGGAGGAGCTGCTGGGCTTTATCCAGCGTGCCACGGACGCCAGCTGGAGCCTGGACATCGCCATCTACGAGTACCAGTTGCAGGCCGTCGTTGACGCGGTCAACGCTGCCTTCGACCGTGGCGTGCAAGTACGGGTGCTGTACCACGCTGGCCCCGGGGACGACGACACCACGCAGAACCAGGCCAGCCTGCAGCACCTGCCCGAGGCCAACAAACGCGGGCGGGTGACCCACGCGATCTTCCACGACAAGTTCATCGTCCTCAGCCGTCTCGACGCCACCGGCCAGCGCCAGCCGCAGTCGGTGCTCTGCGGCAGCACCAACTTCACCGCCAACGGCGTCTACCGCCAGGCCAACGTGCTGCACAGCCTCGACCGCGCCGAGCTTGCCGCGCGCTACCTGGAGGTGTTCGAACAGGTCTGGGCGACTCCGGCGGACGTCGGCGCCACCCGTCAATGGCTGACCCGGCACAACCCCATGCAAGCCGATGCGCCGCTGTTCGCCGGGTTTTCCCCGCGCAGCGGCCAGGGCGACCTGAGCGAATTCGTCGAGATCATCAACGGCGCCCGTCGCGACCTGCTGTTCGTCACCGCCTTCGCCTTGCCCGACAGCATTCTCGATGCCTTGCTCGGCCAGCCCCATGACGATGTGCTGCGCTACGGCCTGCAAAACACCGCCAGCCGCATCACCGGCTTCCACGCCGATCGCACCGCCGAGTTCGCCGCCACCGCGCTGCTCAACAACGGCCTGGAGGGCTGGCTCAAGGAGGGGCTCAAGGGCCAGAAGGGCAACCTGCTGGTGCACACCAAGGCCATCGTCACCGACTTCACCAGCGACTCACCGGTGATCATCAGCGGCAGCCACAACCTCAGCGTCGGCGCCAGCCAGAGCAACGACGAGAACTTCCTGATCATCCGTGGCGACACCGACCTGGCGGACCGCTACGGCCTGGAACTGCTGCGCTTCTACGAGCACTACCGGTTCCGCTACTTCGCCAAACAGCTGGCCCTCAAGCAGGTGCAGCCGCTGGCGGTGGACGACAGCTGGAGCAACGCCTACTACCTGGAAGGGGATCTGCGCCAGCTGTCGCGGCTGCGTTTTTCCGGGCGTTGAAGCCGGCGCAGGTTGGACAGGGGCGGCCCGACTGGGTAGTTTCCACCGACCGCGCACAAGGAACCTGCCATGGCCCCGGACCTGACTTCCATCGAGCTGTTTCTCAAGGCCCTGACCCTGGGCAACCTGTCCCGGGCCGCCGAGCAGTCGCACCTGTCGCTGTCGGCCGCCAGCCGGCGTCTGTCGCTGCTGGAGCAGCATTTCAAGGTGGCGCTGCTGATCCGTACTTCCACTGGGGTCCAGCCCACGGCGGCGGGGCAGGCCCTGGCCGAGCACGCGCGGAGCATCCTGCGGGCGGTGGATGTGATGCACGCCGACCTGGCCGACTTCGCCAAGGGCGCCACCGGCCGGGTCAGCCTGTATGCCAACAGCTCGGCGATGAGCCAGGAGCTGCCCCGGCAGCTGACCCAGTGGAGCGACCTGCATCCGGGCATTCGCGTGGACATCCGCGAGGAGCGCAGCCGCGAGATCATCCTCGCCGTGCGTGACGGTGTGGCCGATGTGGGCATCGTCACCACGCGCCCGCAGGGCCAGGACCTGCACTACATCCCTTATTGCCGCGACCGGCTGTGCCTGATCGTGCCCCGGGAGCACCCGTTCAGGATGAGCCATGCGCGCTTCCAGGACCTCTTGGGCTACGACTTCGTCGGCCTGGAGGACAATGCCGCCATCACCTCGCTGATCACCGAAGCCGCGGCCGCGGTGAGCATGCCCCTGCGCCTGCGGGTGCAGGTGCGCAGCTTCGAGGCGGTATGCCGGCTGATCGCCGCCGGGCAGGGCGTGGGAGTGCTGCCCCAGGGCGCGGTGCAGATTTTCCGCAAGGAGATGGCCTTGCGTTTTATCGAAATCGACGATGCCTGGGCCGACCGCCAGATGTTCCTCTGCCGACGCCGGGAGCAACCGTCCCTGGCCAGTCGCGAGCTGTTCGACTACCTGGCCGGCTGCGGGCAGGCCGAGGCGCAGGCTGGCTAGTCGTTGCTCAAGGCAGGACCTTTCTGACGCGCCTTCGAATTTTGCGAAGGCGGTTTCCACAATGAGCAATTCCCCTGGCCGCTTCCCCGTGCCCAGAATGGGCTCGCCCGTGCGCTTGACCTGCCTCCATAACAACAACACGTCAGACCAGGAGAGACGGCTTGTCCAGGATCAATCCCGCTGTAACACCTCCCCATCGCATCGCGGTGATCGCCGGTGACGGCATCGGCCGCGAGGTGGTTCCCGAAGGCTTGCGCGTGCTGGAAGCCGTCAGCCGGCGCTTCGGCATCGCCTTGCAGTTCGATCATTTCAACTGGTGCAGCGAGCACTACCAGGCCCACGGCAGCATGATGCCCGAGGACTGGGCCGAGCAGATCGGCGACCACGAGGCGATCTTCTTCGGCGCCGTGGGCGCGCCGGACATCGTCCCCGACCACATTGCGGTGTGGGATTCGTTGCTGAAGATCCGCCGCCAGTTCGATCAGTACGTGAATATCCGCCCGGTGCGGCTGATGCCCGGGGTGCCGTGTCCGCTGGCCGGGCGGGTGCCGGGGGACATCGATTTCATCGTGGTCCGGGAAAACACCGAGGGCGAGTACTCCAGCGTCGGCGGCCGCATGTGGGAGGGCACCCCGCGGGAGATAGCCCTGCAGGAGTCGGTGTTCTCCCGCCACGGCGTCGACCGGGTGGTGAAGTACGCCTTCGAGCTGGCCGGCCGCCGGCCCCGGCGCAACCTGGTGGCGGCCACCAAGTCCAATGGCATCGCCATCACCATGCCGTTCTGGGACGAGCGAGTGGAGGCGCTGGCCAAGGCCTACCCCGAGGTCGACACGCGCAAGTTCCACATCGACATCCTCTGCGCGCACTTCGTCCAGCACCCGGACTGGTTCGATGTGGTGGTGGCTTCCAATCTGTTCGGCGACATCCTTTCCGACCTCGGCCCGGCCTGCACCGGCACCATCGGCATCGCGCCCTCGGCCAATCTCAACCCGGAGCGCCTGTACCCCTCGCTGTTCGAGCCGGTGCATGGCTCGGCGCCGGACATCGCCGGCCTTGGGGTGGCCAACCCGATCGGCCAGATCTGGTCAGCAGCGCTGATGATCGAGCACCTGGGGCAGGGCGATGAGCTTTACCAGCGGGCCGCGGCGGCGATTGTCCAGAGCATCGAGACGGTGCTCGCCGAAGGCCCGCGCACCCGGGAAATGGGTGGCAACGCCAGCACCGTGGAAGTCGGGCGGGCGATTGCCGAGTGTCTGGCTGGCAACAGGAGCTGATGAAAATGAGCCTCGAACACTACATCGACAACCAATGGCAAGCCTCGTCCTGGGCCGAGGACATTCCGGTACTCGACCCCAGCACCGGCATCGCCTACGCGTGCATCGCCCGCGGCACCGCCGAGGACATCGACCTGGCGGTGCAGGCCGCGCAACGGGCCCTGGGCGACAACTTCGACGGGCCTTGGGGCGGCCTGTCGGCCCTGGAGCGCGGGCGCTTGCTGGCGCGCCTGGGCCAGGCGGTGCTGGAGCACCACGAAGAGCTGGCGCAGATCGAGGCCCGGGACACCGGCAAGGCGCTGAAGGTGGCCCGGGCCGACGCCACGGCCCTTGCGCGCTACTTCGAGTACTACGCCGGGGCCGCCGACAAGCTGCACGGCGACACCTTGCCCTACCAGGCCGGCTACACCGTGCTCACGGTGCGCGAGCCCCATGGCGTCACCGGGCACATCATTCCCTGGAACTACCCGATGCAGATCTTCGGCCGCAGCGTCGGTGCCGCCCTGGCGGCGGGCAACGCCTGCGTGGTCAAGCCTGCCGAGGACGCCAGCCTGTCGCTGTTGCGGCTGGCGGAACTGGCGGCCCAGGTCGGCTTCCCCGCGGGCACGATCAACGTGGTCAGCGGCTACGGCCATGAAGCCGGCGCGGCGCTGTGCGCTCATCCCGGGGTGGCGCATATCTCCTTCACCGGCTCCACCGGCACCGGCGCCCTGGTGGCCAAGGCCGCCGCGCAGCGCCATTGCCCGGTGACCCTGGAACTGGGGGGCAAGTCGCCGCAGATCGTCTTCGCCGACGCCGATGTGGAGCGCGCGCTGCCGGTGCTGATCAACGCCATCGTGCAGAACTGCGGGCAGACCTGTTCCGCCGGCAGCCGCCTGCTGGTGCAACGCAGCCTCTATGAACCGCTGCTGGAACGCCTGGCCCAGTGCTTTGGCCAACTGCGCGCCGGGCCCTCGGAGCTGGACCTGGACATGGGCCCGCTGATCAATCAGAAGCAGCTGCGCCAGGTCCAGGCGTTTGTCCGCGAGGCCGAGGCCGCCGGCATCCCGGTGGCGGCGCGCGGGCAGGTGGTGGCCGAGGCCGGCAGCGGCGGCTACTTCCACGAGGCGGTGCTGTTTCGCGATGTGCCGCCAGACAGCCGCCTGGCCCGGGAGGAGGTGTTCGGCCCGGTGCTGGCGGTGATGCCCTTCGAAGACGAGGCCGAAGCCATTCGCCTGGCCAACGACAGCGCCTTCGGCCTGGTGGCCGGGGTCTGGACCCGGGACGGCGCGCGGCAGTTGCGCATGGCCCACAAGCTGCGCTGCGGCCAGGTGTTCATCAACAACTACGGCGCCGGCGGCGGCGTCGAACTGCCCTTTGGCGGGGTCAAGGCCAGTGGGTATGGCCGGGAGAAGGGCTTCGAGGCACTGCTGGGTTTCACCACCTTGAAGACCATCGCCATTCGCCACGACTGACGGCCGCCACGGCGGTCCATAACAACAAAAACAGGAGTCACTTCCATGCGTCTAGCCAACAAGACTGCCATCGTCACCGGCGCCGGTTCCGGCTTTGGTGAAGGCATCGCCAAAACCTTCGCCCAGCAGGGCGCCAACGTCATCGTCGCCGACATGAACCCCGACGGCGGCCAGCGGGTGGTGGACGAGATCCGCGCCGCCGGCGGCCAGGCCCACTTCATCGAGGTCAACGTGGCCCAGGACGCCAGCGTTGGCGCCTTGCTGCGCAACACCCTGGAGCAATACGGGGGCCTGGACATCGTGGTCAACAACGCCGGCACCACCCACCGCAACCGGCCGATGCTGGAAGTCGACGAGGCCGAGTTCGACCGGGTGTTCGCGGTCAACGTGAAAAGCATCTTCCTCAGCGCCAAGCACTTCGTGCCGCATTTTCGCGGCCAGGGTGGCGGGGTGTTCATCAACATTGCCTCCACCGCGGCGATCCGCCCGCGTCCGGGGTTGGTCTGGTACAACGGCAGCAAGGGCGCGGTGGTGGTGATGAGCAAGACCATGGCCGCCGAGCTCGGGCCGGACAACATCCGCGTCAACTGCGTCAACCCGGTGGTGGGCGCCACGGCGCTGCTCAGTGAGTTCATGGGGGTGCCGGACACCCCGGAAAACCGCCAGAAATTCATGGCCACCATTCCCCTGGGGCGCTTCTCCACCCCCCAGGACGTGGCCAACGCCTGCTTGTACCTGGCCTCCGACGAAGCGGCATTCATCACCGGCACCTGCCTGGAAGTGGATGGTGGACGTTGCGTCTGATGATCTGTAAAACCCTCCAGGCCCGCGGGTAATCCGTGCTTTGTGTAGCCGCTGCCGCAGGCTGCGAACGGCCCGCAGGGCCGCACAGTTCCGGCGGGCGCCTGGGTTGACGGTTGATCGCCAGGCAAGGCCCTGCGGGCCTTTTCGCAGCCTCGCCGAGGCTCGGCAGCGGCTACAGCCAGTGTCAATCCGGGCTGGTGTAGCCGCTGCCGCAGGCGGCGAACGGCCCGCAGGGCCGCACAGTTCCAGAGGGCGCCTGAGGGTGACGGTTGATCGCCAGGCAAGGCCCTGCGGGCCTTTTCGCAGCCTCGCCGTGGCTCGGCAGCGGCTACAGCCAGTGTCAATCCGGGCTGGTGTAGCCGCTGCCGCAGGCGGCGAACGGCCCGCAGGGCCGCACAGTTCCAGAGGGCGCCTGAGGGTGACGGTTGATCGCCAGGCAAGGCCCTGCGGGCCTTTTCGCAGCCTCGCCGTGGCTCGGCAGCGGCTACAGCCAGTGTTAATCCGGGCTGGTGTAGCCGCTGCCGCAGGCTGCGAACGGCCCGCAGGGCCGCACAGTTCCAGAGGGCGCCTGGGGTGACGGTTGATCTCCCAAGCAAGGCCCCGCGGGCATTTTCGCCCGCTTCAACCCAATCAATGGAGTGCATTCGACATGTGTGGGATCGATAACGACAAGCACCACCCCAATACCCGGCAGTTGCTTGAAGGTCTGCCAAAGAACTGGGGCAAATGGGGGCCGGACGACGAGGTTGGCGCCCTCAACTACCTGCAACAGGCCGAGGTGCTGCGCGGTGTCGCCGCGGTGCGCCAGGGCAAGACCTTCACCCTGCAGGTGCAGATCGGCCACCCCGGCGGTGACCCGATGTGGCCGGCGCGCAACCCTTCGATGCGCTTCAATACCCTGGACCGCAGCCACTATCAGGCCGGCAAGCAGCCGTCGATGACCGGCGGTGCCGAGTACTGCGACGACGTGATCTTCATGCAGTTGCAGGGCTCGACCCAGTACGACGCCCTGGGCCACGCCTGGTACGACAACCAGCTGTGGAACGGCTACGACGCCAGCAGCACCGTCGGCGGCATGGCCAAGGCCAGCGTGCTGCCGATTGCCGAGCGCGGCGTGGTGGGCCGCGCGGTGCTGATCGACATGGCCCGGCATCGCGGCAAGAAGTACCTGGGCCGCGGCGAGACCTTCAATCACCTGGACCTGCTGGCCGCCGCCAAGGCCCAGGGCGTGGCCATCGAGAAACGCGACATCCTGATCATCCGCACCGGCTCCATGGGCGCCTTCTACGAGTACGGCAAGACCGAGTTCTTCAAGGACCTGGTGGAGCCGGGGCTGACCTACAGCCGCGAACTGGTGGACTGGTTCAACCAGATGGAGATCCCCAACCTGGTCACCGACACCATCGCCAACGAAGTGATCACCGACCCGGTGTCCGGGGTGCAGATCCCGCTGCACTGCGCGCTGATGCGCAACCTGGGGATCGCCTTCACCGAGATCGTGCTGCTCGAAGACCTGGCCGAGGATTGCGCCGCCGACGGCCAGTGGACCTTCCTCTACACCGCTGCGCCGTTGAAGATCGTCGGCGGCAGCGGGGCACCGGTGAACCCCATCGTCATCAAGTAGCCGGCGCTTGCTGGTGGAGAGGCGGGCGCAGGGTTTATCCTGCGCCCCCTCACCAAGACCGATAGGGATCATCGACCGATCATGCATGACGATTCGCACCCGCCGGACTGCAGCTGCTGCCTGGATCACGCCAATGCCCATCAGGGCGTACTCGATACCCTGGAGTTGATGGCCGACCACCCCGAGGCCAGCGAGGACGACATCGTCCAACTGCTGCAGGCGCGTGGCTACTCGGCCATCGCCGCGGAAAAACTCAACGCCTTCGTGCCATCGGCCCTGGCCTGGATCGTGCTCAAGCGCCTGGGGGTGAAACACCTGCCCAACCACTTCATCGCCCTGGATGAGGAGGGCGAGGAGGTCCGGGTTCCGGTGGCCGATCAGCACTACTTCACCGCCGCGCTGACCCTGGCCTACAACACCTTCGAAAACGGCTGGAGCGAGGTGCTGCCGCGCAAGACCTACGAAATGGTGGCTGGCCGCAGCGCCGAAATGGCCATGGCCAACGAGGCGCTGTATGCCGGGGAGTCACTGCAGGGGTCCACCCTGGAGCCCGTGCAACTGCTGCGTCTGGATGCCAGGGCGGCGCTTGAGTAAGCGCCCGGACACTGGCGGGCCGCAGGTCATGGGGTTACCCTGCGGCTGTTTTTTTGAGACCGATATGGACCTTCGCCTCCCGTGACCGATACCTGCCCGCCCAACTGCGCGCATTGCGCCGATTACCCCGACCACCAGACCGCCCACCAGGCCGTGGTCGAAGCCCTGCAAGTGATGGGCGCCCACCCCAAGGCCAGCGAAGACGAGATCGTGCAGATGCTCCAGGCCCGTGGCTACTCGGCCATCGTCGCCGAGAAGCTCAACGCCTTCGTGCCCTCGGCCCTGAGCTGGCCGCTGCTCAAGCGCCTGGGGGTGGAGACCTTCGTCGGTCACTTCATTGCCTACGACGACAATGACCAGGAGGTGCAGATCCCGGTTTCCAGCCAGCACTATTTCACCGCCGCGCTGATGCTGGCCTACAACACGCTCGAAGCGGGTTGGAGCGAGGAGTTGCCCCACGGCACCTTTGTCAGCGTGACGCAACACAGCGCCGAGATGAACGCGGCGAACAAGGTGTTGAACCAGGGCGGCAGCCTGGAGGGCGGGACGATCGGGCCCTTGAAGTTGCTGCGGCTGAGCGCCAGCGAGGTGCTGGGGCAAGCCCCTAGCTGATGTAGATGATCTTCGACACCAGCTCGGCGCTGTTCTTGGCCTGCAGCTTCTTCATCAGGCGGGCGCGGTGCACCTCCACCGTGCGGTGGGATATCGCCAGTTTGCGCGCCACTTCCTTGCAGGTCAGGCCGTTGACGATGTGCAGCGAGATCTCGCGCTCGCGTGGGGTCAGGCGCACGGTGGGCGCCAGCTGCCGGTCCAGGCGTTCGAAGTGCCAGATCATCAGCCCGAACGGGTCGTCCGGGGTCAGGGAAAAACCATGGGCCCGGGCCCAGAACACTTCGCCGTTGCGGTGCTGCATAAAGCGTTCGTCCGTGTAGGACGCGCCCTGGCCGTTGCGCAGCCAGTGTTCGCTGCGCTCGCCAATGCTCTGGTAGTCGGCCTGGGACGGGTACAGCAACAGGGTCAGGTGATCGAGCAACTGTTCGCGCTCATAGCCGAACAGGCGCAGGAAAGCCTGGTTGCAGTCGAGCATGCGCCGATGCCCGGTGATCAACTGCGGTGCGGGGGAAACCTGGAAGGCCAGGCGCTCTAGGTCCTGGAGCTGCTGGGCATATACGGTCATGGGGCATCCTGCCTCGTGGAAGTCGTTGCGCCGCTCTGGCGCGGGGGGGCACTACTTACTGTTGTACGTAGTTGCCCCAACTAGCGTCTGATTGTGGCGCTCGCCATTGTAGGGAACGTCCGCTTCAAGCACAGAAGAAAATCACCATGAATCATGCTTCCGTATCCATCGTCGCTGCCGCCCACACATCGTTCGGTCGTCTCCAGGGGCTGACCCTGGAGGACCTGATCGTCCAGGTCACCCGCGAGGCCCTGGCGGATGCCGCGATCGATGCCGCCGAGATCGATGCACTGTTTCTCGGGCATTTCAACGCAGGCCTGGTGCCGGACGGCTTTCCCGCCTCGCTGATGCTCCAGGCCGATCCGCAATTGCGCTTCAAACCGGCCACCCGTTGCGAAAATGCCTGCGCCTCGGGCTCGGCGGCGATCCTCGCGGGGGTCAATGCGATTCGCAGTGGCGCCGCTGAACTGGTGCTGGTGGTGGGCGCGGAAAAGATGACCAGCAACTCCACCGCCGAGGTCACCCAAGCCCTGGCCGGTGCCGGTTACCAGAACGATCCCGCGGAAGCCGGCCTGAGTTTTGCGCAGCTGTTTGCCCGGGTCGCCCAGCAGTACACCGAGCGCTACCACAGCCCGTTGGCCTCGATGGCGGCGATCGCGGTGAAGAACCACAGCAATGCCATGGCCAACCCGCTGGCGCAGATGCACCGAGCGATGGACTTCGAGCATTGCAACCAGGTGTCCCAGAGCAATCCGCTGATCGCGCCGTCCTTGCGCCTCACCGACTGCTCGCTGATCAGTGACGGCGCGGCGGCGATTGTCCTGGCTTCGCCGCAGCGCGCGCGTTTGTTCCGGCGCGAAGTGGCGATCCGCGCCCTGAGCCAGGTCAATGACCTGCTGCCGATGGCCAGTCGCGACATCCTGGCCTTTGACGGTCCGCAGCGGGCCATCCACGGCGCCTTGCGCGAGGCCGGGGTCAGCCTGGGAGACATGAGCTTTGCCGAGGTCCACGACTGCTTCACCATCGCCGAGCTGCTGATCTATGAAGCCATGGGCCTGGCGCCCAAGGGCGAAGGCCATCGGGCCCTGGACGAGGGCATCGTGCGCCACGGCGGCCGTTTGCCGGTCAACCTGTCCGGCGGGCTCAAGGCCAAGGGCCACCCGGTGGGGGCCACCGGCGTGTCGATGCATGCCCTGGGCTTTCGCCAATTGATCGGCGAGCCGATTGGCCTGGGCGTGCCCCGGGCCGAGTTCGGCCTGCTGTTCAACATGGGCGGGATGGCCGTGGCCAACTACGCCACGGTCCTGCAAGCGCTCAGGGCCTGAGCATGAACATCGCCCATTGGCTGCTGGACGCGGCCCAACGCTGGCCGCAGCGCCCGGCGCTGTTCGAGGGCCGCCGCCAGGTGGCCGACTACCAGGGGTTTGCCGCGCGGGTCCGGGCCCGCGCCCTGCACCTGCGGCACGACCACTGCATCGCCGCCGGGGACCGGGTGGCCTTGCTGATGAAGAACAGCTGCGACTACCTGGAACTGCTCTACGCCATCTGGTGGAGCGGAGCGGTGGCGGTGCCGGTCAACAGCAAGCTGCATCCGCGGGAGGCGGCCTGGATCGTCGGCAATGCCGGGGCCAGGTTGATCTTCACCGACGGCGGCCGGACCTTCGAGCTGCAGGATTTGCCCGCCGATTGCCGCGAGCTGCCCGGCGAAGTCATGCCGGCGCCGGCGGGCGCCCCGGACGGCGAACTGCGCGAGCCCTGGCCGTGCGCCGACGACGAGCTGGCCTGGCTGTTCTATACCTCGGGCACCACCGGCCGTTCCAAGGGGGTGATGCTGTCCCACGGCAACCTGATCGCCATGTCGCTGTGCTACCCGCTGGATGTCGATCCGGTGCAGGCCGGCGATGCGCTGGTCTATGCCGCGCCGATGTCCCACGGTGCCGGGCTGTACAACTTCATTCACGTGCGCTGTGGTGCCCGGCACGTGGTGCCGGAGTCCCGGGGGTTCGATGCGTCAGAGCTGTTCGGGCTGGCGCAGGAACTGGGGCAGGTCAGCCTGTTTGCCGCGCCGACCATGGTCAAGCGCATGGTCGAGCAGGCCCGGCAACAAGGCTATGACGGCACGGGCATCAAGACCATCGTCTACGGTGGGGCACCGATGTACCGGGCGGACCTGGCCCAGGCCCTGGATACCTTCGGCCCGCGGCTGGTGCAGATCTACGGCCAGGGCGAGTGCCCGATGAGCATCAGTGCGCTGTCCCGGGAGCTGATCGCCGAGCGCCAGCACCCGGATTGGCCGGCGCTGGCGGCGTCGGTGGGGCGCCCGCATGCCTGTGTCGAAGTGCGCATCCTCGATCCCCGGGGACAGCCCCTGCCGGCCGGCGAGCCCGGGGAAATCGCCGTGCGCGGCGCCCCGGTGATGCACGGCTACTGGGACAACCCGGCCGCTACCCGGGCGACCCTGGTGGAGGGCTGGTTGCTCACCGGCGACATCGGTTTCCTCGACAGCCGCGGCTTCCTGACCCTGACCGACCGTTCCAAGGACGTGATCATTTCCGGCGGTAGCAACATCTACCCGCGGGAGGTGGAGGAGGTGCTGATGCAGCATCCCCAGGTGTTCGAGGTGTGCGTGGTGGGCCAGGCGGATGCCGAATGGGGCGAGTCGGTGGTGGCCTTCGTGGTCGCGCGCGACCCCGACGGCCTGGACTCGCAGGTGCTCAACCAGTGGTTCGTGACGCGCATGGCGTCGTTCAAGAAACCGCGCAAATACCTGTTTTGCGCCGAGCTGCCGAAGAACAGCTACGGCAAGATTCTCAAGACCCGCTTGCGTCAGTGGCTGCAGGACCCGACCGGGGCCGTTACCGACCGCTGAACGCACTTTCCCATGGACCGCAGTACGACAGGAGTCTCCCAACATGGACGTGTCCTCTTGCAACCCCCAGCGCCAGCGGCGCCGGGCCTTTATCGGCGCCACCTCCGGCCACTTGATCGAGTGGTACGACTACGGCGTCTACGGCTTTCTGGCGCTGTACATCGGCAAGGCGTTCTTCGTCTCCGATGACCCCACCAGCAGCCTGCTGGCGAGTTTCGCGGCCTTTGCCCTGAGCTTTTTCATCCGGCCCCTGGGCGGCCTGTTCTTTGGTCCGTTGGCGGACCGCATCGGCCGGCGCCGGACCCTGATCACGGTGCTGGTGCTGATGGCCGGCTCGACCTTCCTCCTGGGCCTGTTGCCGACCTACGCCAGCATCGGCATCGCCGCGCCGGTCATCCTGGTGCTGATCCGCTGTGTGCAGGGGTTTTCCGCCGGTGGCGAGATCGGCACCATCACCAGCTTCATTGCCGAATACGCCGGCCCCGGGCGCCGCGGCTTCGCCACTTGCTGGCTGATGGTCACCGCGGTGCTCGGCCTGTTGCTGGGCGGCGCGGTGGCCAACGGCATGACCTGGGGCCTGGGGGCGCAAGTGATGCAGGACTGGGGCTGGCGCATTCCGTTCCTGCTCGCCGGTCCTTTGGGCTTCATTTCCCTGTACATCCGCCTCAAGCTTGAAGACAGCCCGGAGTTCCTCGCCCTGGTGCAGGCCGGAGAGACCTCCAAGGCGCCGCTGCGCGAAGTCTGGCAGTGGAAACGCTCGATTGCCCTGGTGTTTTTCATCATCACCCTGCACAGCTCGATCTTTTACCTGGTGCTGACCTTTGCCTCGACCTACATGTCCAACACCCTCAAGTTCGACAGCGGCACCACCTTGCTCTATGTGTTCGTCGCCAGCCTCTCGGCGGCCCTGGTCATGCCCCTGGGCGGAGCCTTCACCGACCGCTACGGCCGCAAGCCGTTCCTGATGGTGATCGGCACCCTGGCCACCCTGGCCATGTACTGGTTCTTCAAGACCGCGCCCAACGCCACCCCGGCCACGCTGTTCTGGCCGTTGATGGCGGTGGCGATTCTGTTCGGGCTCTACGCGTCGTCGACCTACGCGCTGATGAGCGAACTGCTGCCCACCCGCATCCGCTCCACTGGTATCGCCGTGGCCTACAACATTCCGGTGGCGGTGTTCGGCGGCAGCGCGCCGCTGATTTCCACCTGGCTGATCAAGCTCACCGGCGACATCACCGCGCCCTGGTACTTCTACGTGGCCACCGGCGTGGCGTCGCTGATTGCCCTGGTGGTGCTGCGCAAGGAAGACTTCGTTGCCTGTGCCACGGAGCACCCGGCAAGGCAGTCAGACGCCGCCTTGAGCCTGCCCACCGTCGGCGCATGAGCCAAGCGCGGATCTGGTCGGTGGCGCGACCGACCAGATCCGAGCTGTCACAACTGGGCGGGTTGATTGCCCGCTATCGGCATCGGCTGCCCCAGGCGCTCGCGGGCAGTCAGCAGGCGGATCAGAGGTGAGGCGATGAAGGTGCTGATGATCGCCATGATCACCAGGATGGTGAAGTACTCTTTGGGCAGCACGCCAAGGTCATAACCGACGTTGAGCACCACCAGTTCCATCAAGGCGCGGGTGTTCATGCAGACCCCGATCAGCGCCGAGTTTCGCGGGCTTTCTCCCAGCAGCCGGCTGGAACCGTAGGCCCCGAAGAACTTGCTGGCAAATGCCACCAGGCACACCAGCAGACAGTTGAGCAGGGCGTTACTGCCCTCCAACGAACCTACGTCGGTTCGCAGGCCCGTATAGGCGAAAAATACCGGCAGGAAGAACGCGTTGACCAAGCCGCCGACCTTGGCGTTCCACTGGGCGACAAAGGGCCGGTGAGTATGCAGCGCCACGCCCATGATGAAGCCGCCAATGATCGAGAACACCCCTATCAGGTTGGTGATGACGGCGCTGGCAAAGAGCACGATCAGCATCAGTGAAATGCCGTGTGCCGACAGGGGCCGACGCTCCAGGTCGCCGATGATCCAGCGCAGGATCAAGGGGCGGACCTGCCACAGCACCACGACGATGAACAGCGCCAGGGCCAGCATCCTCAGGAGCGAGGTCCAGACGTTGAAGTTCGAGGCAATGATCGAGGTCACGCCGCCCAGGATCAGCCAACCGCAGACATCGTCGATTGCTGCGGCACCGATGGTCAGGGTCGCCACCCGTGATCGCGACAGGCCCAGTTCCATGAAAATGCGCCCCAGAATCGGCAGGGCGGTGATTGACAGGGCTGTGGCGAAGAACAGTTGAAAGGCCAGCAGCGGAGGCCGCTCACCGGTTATCTGCAGCCAGAAAAATTCGGCGCTGAAAAAGCCGCTGGCGAAGGGCACCAGCAAGCCCCCAAGACTGATGAAGATGATCGAACGCTTGCGGCCTTTGAGGTGCGCGCCAAATTCGAACTCCAGGCCCACCTGGAACATCAGCAGAATCAGCCCGACCTGAGCCGTCGCGATGAATGCGGTAGAGGTCTGCGGCACGAAGATGCTGTGCAACAGCTCTGGAAAAAAATACCCCAGCAAGCTTGGGCCCAGCACCAGGCCTGCAAGGATTTCACCGGCCACCGGGGTTTGTCCCAGGCAGCGGGTGCTGAGCCAGGAGATCACCCGGCTGACGGAAAAGATCACGATCAGCTGGATCAGGAACAGCAACGTCAGGTGTTCGGCCTGGGAGCCCACAGCCGATTGCCCCATGGGTGGGCTGGCGGGCTGTTGGGTTGTCGCACTGGTGGTTTGCATAGAGACTTCCTATCCCTTGAAGTGTGAAAGCGCTGGCTTGAGCCAGCCACCAAACTGAGTTTGCAGAAATACTGCGGCGTCCAGCAGCAAAGCGTCCTGGCCGGGTCCGGCGACCAGTTGCACGGCCACCGGGCAACCTTGATCCAGGCGCCCCATTGGCACGCTGAGGGCCGGCAGGCCCAGGGCGTTGAACAGGGCGCAGTAAGCAACGTCTAAGGGGCGCTTGAGGGCATGCCCGTGTTCCGGCGCGACGCCTGGCGTGACGGGCATCAGCAGCACGCTATGGCCGTCGAAGAGCTCGGCGAAGGCTCGTTGCAAGTGATCGCGCTGGGCAAGAAAACGTCCCAGCCCCGGATTGCCCAGGGCGTCGCCGACACTGTCCAGCCAGGTCGCCAGCAACGGCCCCGTAGCATGTCGCGCACGCCCTGCAAGGCTGGCGCGAGCTGCCCGCCAATAGCTCAGCGGCTGCCCATCGCCCAGGTAGTCCGCCAGGCGGACCTGCGCCTCAAGCTTGAGCACCGCCAGCCAGATGAAAAAGGCGTTGTGCATGCCCGGTTCCTGCCAGGCATGCAGCGTGGCGCCCTGGCTGGCCAGGCATTGCCCGGCGTCGTTCAAGGCCTGGGAGACAGCCTCGGACACCGGGCTGCTCCATTTCATCCTCTCAGGCAGGTACAGGTGTACCCGCCTCAGGCGCGCGGGTTCGGCAACGGGCGCAAACCGCGAATGGATATTGCGGTCGATGCCATCGGGCCCGGCGATGATCTGCAGGACTTCGCTCAAGTCCTCGGCATGTCGGCACAGTGGGCCGGCCGCAAAATGAGCGGATACCGCCTGCGCGTTAGCTTGCTCGCGACCACGCTCGTCCAGTGGCAAATGACCGCTCAAGGGCACCAGGCCGCGCGATGGCTTGAGACCGAAGACCCCATTGAACGCGGCGGGAATGCGCACTGAGCCAGCGCCATCGGTGCCGAGGGCAAAGGGCACGCAGGCGCTGGCCACCATGACCGCATCGCCGCCGCTGCTGCCTCCGGCGGTGCGCGAGGCGCGATACGGGTTGAGCGTGCGGCCATAGAGCAGATTGTCGGTTTCCGGCCACAGGGCCATCTCCGCCTGGTTGCCCAGCGCCACGGGAATGCCCCCCGCGCTGATCAGGCGCTGGGCAACCGTGGCCGTCGAGGAGGCCGTAACCTGCCGACGCAAGGTCGAGCCGCAGGTCTGTGGCCACCCCGCGAGCCCCAGGCCTTCTTTGATCGAGAAGGGCACTCCATGCAAGCGTCCCAGGGGGTGGCCCCGCAAGACATCAGCTTCTGCCCGACGCGCAGCGCTACGGGCGCAGCGGTAGAGTTCGACCGCTATCGGGTTGCACAGGGCCTGGATCTCTTGGCAGCGCTCGATGGACTGTTCCACCAGTTCGACCGGCGAGATGTCCTTGCGCTTGATCAGGTGCGCCAGTTGTACCGCGCTCAGCTCCAGCAACGCGGGCGGGCGGCCGCAGGAGGCCGACGGCGTCAGCGCGGACATCAACGGCGGGCCAGATCGAGAAAACCGCCGTCATTGCCAAAGGGCGACTTCAGCAGTTCCGGCGACTCGCCATATTTGTAGAACAGCGAGGGCTTGAGCCTCAGGCTCAGAGACCGCGCCAGATCCTGCACCACGCCGCAGCTGTGGCGCAGCAACAGTTTCAAGTGCCGCGGCGTCGCTGACCACTTGACCATCTTCATCAGGCGGACCCGCAGTGCGGCCGAACGCAGGTAGTAATGCGCGGCATACAGCGGCCGGGCGCGATGTTCGGCCTTGTACAGGTCGAAGTTGATGGTGCGCGAGTACAGGTTCGGCATCATCTCCGGGCTCAGGCCCGGGTTGGAACGGCGGACTTCCTGCAGCAGGCAGGCAAAGGGCAGGGGAGAAGGCTGCAACTCCCGGGGGTAGCGCGGCAGCAGGTCGGCAAACTGCTGGGCCTGGTGCCCGTCGAGGAAGTCGCCGGTCATGTACATCGGCAGCACGACGTGGAAGTAGGCCATGTTGGCGAACAACAGGGTCCAGCCCATCATGAACGGGTCGTCCATGACCTCGTACCATTTGCTCCAGGTGTCCTGCAGCGCCAGTTGCGCCTGAATGTGAGACTCCAGGCAGTTGACATAGGCCGGGGTCAAGCTGGCATGGAGGTCCTTTTCGATCATGGCCGCGATCTGCGGAATCTGCTGTGCCACATAGGCCAGCCCGGCGCTGTTGGCCGGATCGAAGGTGAACGCGGCGTCGCCGAGCAGGAACCAGCCGTCGGTGGAGTAGTACTGCTGGGCTTCATACATGTAGTTGTACATGGCGTGGGCATCGACCACCTGGCCGCTGGCGATCAGTTCGGTGATCACCGGATGATCGGCCATGACCTTGTCGTTGAACTGTTCGAGGGTGCTGATCTTCTGTTCGATCATGTCCGGGCGGTAGGTGATGCCGATGCTGATCATGTCTTTGCCATCGTCGCTGCGCATCGGGATCATCCAGATCCAGTAGCCCTTCCCGTAGAAGTGATGGGTGACGTAATAGGGGTCGTAGCAGTGGTGCTTGACCTTGTGGATGTTGATGTTGGACAGCAGGGTGCGGTCGAAGTCCTTGAGGCGGAACCAGAAGGTGCTGCGCTGGTAGGTGGGTTCCTTGTGCAGCTTGAGCTTCTTGGCCATGAAGCGGTTGCGTCCGGTGGCATCGATGATCCAGTCCGCGGTCAGTTGCTGGTGCGCGTCGCTGTCGCTGCGCAAGGTCAACAGGTGAGTGGCATGCTCGCCCTGGTGCAGGTCCACCGCGCTGACGTCGGCCTCGATCAGTTGCACTTGATGCGCGTCGACGATCCGCCGCAGGTCCCGGTCGAAACTGAACCGGTTGAGGTTGTAGGCCGGCATGCGAATCACCCCCGGTGCCTCATGCACCACATAGTTGCGGCATTCCGGGTTGTTGCGCAGCTTCAGGTAATAGGTCAGGCCGTACTTGTGGTAGTGCTTCTCCTCCAGCAGGCTGCCCAGTCCCAGGCCCTTGAAGAAGTGGGTGGTCAACTCAACCGTCGACTCGCCCACTATCGGGCGCTTTCGATCCGGGCGGCCGATCAGGATGACCTCGACTCCGGGGAGGCGTTTCTTGAAGTACAGGGCAGCCAGGTGACCGGCAACGCCGGCCCCCATGATAGCGATACGTTTCATTGGCTCAGTCCGTGAACAAATAGGGAGGGCCGAAGGTGCGACGGCCTTCGGCCGGGGGTGAACGGTTTAGCGGCCAGCAGCCTCGATCAGGGTCGCGGGTTCGACGCGTTCCGAGTAGTCGACATTGACAAAGGCGTGGCGAATCACCCCGTCCTGGCCGATCACGAAGGCGCTGGCCATTGGCAGCGTCAGGGCATCCGAGCCGTTGAAGACTTTCAAGTCGGCGCCCAGCGAGCGGTAGACCGCGTCCAGTTCATCCTCAAGCTTGAAGACGATGCCGTATTGCTTGGCCAGGCGGTTTTCCGGGTCGCTGAGCAGCAAGTAGCGAATGCCCAGCGCCTCACGGGTCTTGGCCGAGGATTGCGGTGTCTGCGCCGATACCGCGACCAGGGTGGCGCCGGAGGCTGCCAGGTCGCCGACCATCTGTTGGTAGGCGCTCAAGGCCAGGTTGCAGAACGGGCACCACAGGCCGCGGTAGAACACCAGTACCAGGGGGCCCTTGTCGAGCAGTTGGCGCAGGTCGACATCCTGGCCATCCGGGTCCTTGAGCACCGCCAGCGGCGCCTTGTCCCGGGCTTTCAGGGCCTTGGCTGCCAGGCCGCTGTCGACCAGTGCCTGCAGTGAGGCCGTGAACTTCTGCAGGATCTCGCCCGGCAGTTGTTCGGCCATCTGCTGTTTTGCGCCTTGCAGCTTTTCCTTGAGAGACATGCGTAACTCCTTTTTTCTAGTGAGACAGGCTTCGGGTAGCCCGGGTGTGAATCCTGTGGGAGGCCTTGCAATCGGGTGGGTAACGTTGAAACAGCTGGCGAACCCAGTCCGGGCGCGTCTTGCTGGCATCGTTGAGCCAGTTGGCGACAGAGTCCTGGGGGTATTTCTGGCTTTCGGCGAGCAGCGGGATCAGTAGTGGCTCGGCTAATTCCGGGGTGCTCTTGAGGGCGGCGATGTGCTCGCACCAGACGCCTCGGGGGCGCAGGATCTCGATGCTGAAGCGGCGGATCAGCGGGTCTTCGCTGAGCGCGTATTGGCGCAGCAGGGGCAGGGCCGTCGCAAGGTCCTGGCTGAGCAAGGGCCGCAAGGCGATCCAGGCCCATTCGCGCACGCCGAAGTGGCTGTCGCAGGCAAAGTGCAGCTGGCTCTGGATCGCCGTGGCCAGGGATTGATTGCGTTCGCGGTAGGCATTGGCGAAGGCCGCCCAACTGCGCACGGTGTCCGATGGATGGGCCTGCAACAGGGTCCAGGCCTGTTGGCGCGCGGGTGGTGCGGCGAGCTCCAGCCATTGCCCGAGAGCCAGCCCCAGGGCGGCGATTCTTTTCGAAATGCCCTGTTTCTCGGTTGCCTGGGCGGCGGCGACCAGCGCCTGTCCCAGGCTCTCGTCGAGCTGGCCGGCAATGGCCGTGGCCAGCGCGGTCTGGTCAACGGCCAGGCACTGCGCCAGGTTGCGGGTCTCGATCAGTCCCTGATTGATCAGGTGGGTGGTGTCTTCACTCATGGCAGGCTACCGGCTCGGGGGTGGCAAGGGGCGCTCGGGTGTCGGCAGGCAGGCAGTAGCGGCCTGGCGAGAGCAGATGATGGGGATCAAGGGCGTGCTTGAGGCGAGCTCCCAGCTGCCAGGCGGGTTGTTGCCGGTCCGCCAGCAACGGCATGAATGCCACCGGGACGCGATAGGGCACGATCCCCCGAGCCTTGCCCAGTTGGAACAGTTGCCGATAGCAGTCATGGGCCCGTGCGGATGCCTGAGGGTCGCTGCGCGCAAACAGCAATGGCACGGTGCAGTCAATGGCCCGGGTCGAGAGCGTGGTCAGGGTGATCGGGCAGAGCATGTCCTGCGCCTGGCACTGCTCGCTCATGGCGTGCAGGAAGTCTTCGATCAACTGCTTCTTGAACGGCAGTACCGGGGCGTACCAGATCAGCCCGCAGTGGTCGCGCGCGGGGTTCAATCCTGGCCCGGGAGGCGGCTTGGCCCCTGCGCTGTAGGCCAGCGGCAGGGCGACTTCGTTGGGGCGCCCTTCCATCAGTTCAACGCCGAGCAACATCTTTTCCAGGGTCCGCTGCCAGCGCCGCGCCCAACTCCCGGGCAGCCGCTGCAACAGGCCGTGTGCCAGGCTCAACTGGCGCCGGGTCTTGAACATCGAGCGATCGGCAAAGCCCTTGAGTTCGCGCCGGATCATGCGCTTGAGCGATGCGTGCTGGTCCGCGTGGCAATAGATCGAGCCAACCCCCATCCAGGCCGGCAGCCCCAGGCTATCGGCGGCCTGGCGCAGTTGTTCGCCGGAGCGTCCGGCGAGGCCCTGGCCTTCACTGGCCATGGTCAGCAGGCGAGTGCGGTTCATGAGGTTGATGCCGCCCACCTGGCCCTGGGCCTGTTCGAGGATACGCCGCACACCCTCCAGCGCCGGACCAAGCCTGGCCGGGTCTTCGATCCAGAAATAGAACGGCTGAATGATCTGGGGTTTTCTCACCAGGGCGAGGCTCATCTGGGTCACGATGCCCAACCCGCTCTGGCTGAACAGGCCGTCCAGATAGGGGCCCACGCCCCATTTGAAACACGGACTGGCGGCTCCCATCGACAGCGGCGAGCGGTAGATCTGGCCGTCGGGCAGCACCGCCTCCAGGGCCAGGACAGCTTGGAAGTGGTCGGTCTGCGGGGTGATGCCGTAACCGCGCTCCAGTGCGTTGCCCAGCAGGCTGCAAGAGGGACCGGCGCCAGTTACCGGGGTCAGGTAGGGCAGGCCGCGATCTTGCAGGTATTGCGCCAGCGCGCCTTGGGTAACGCCGGGCTCGAGTGTGACGACTGAGAGCTCCTGGTCGAACGACAGAATCCGTGTCATGCCCGACAAATCCATGACGACGCAGTGCTCGCGACCGGTCGCGGCACAACCGTAGCCCCAGTTGTTACCGGTACTGATGGGGTGCAAGGCGATGCGGTGCCGGTGGGCGATGGCCACACAGGCCGCCACTTGCTCGCTGGAAAGGGGCGCGATCACCGCCTGGGCATAGGCCGGAGAATGCATGGTGTCGTGCTGGACGTGGGCGATGCCGGCATGATCGAGGCGCACTTGCGACTCTCCCAGAACGTCGCGCCACTGCTCCAGGGCGGCCTGCAGGCGGGTGCTTTCAGAAAGCACTGGCCAACCCTCCCAACCGCAGGAACAGGCGCAGTTGCTGTACATCGGCCCTGCGGCTGGCTGGCAGCGCGGCATAACGGCGCTTGAACTCCGGCTTCATGGTCTTGACGCAGCGTCGCTTGGGCGTGCGGATCACCATCATCAATGGGCTCAGTGCCGTGCTGTAGACCTTGGCGCAAGGTCCCAGGTAGCTGGCCGCCAGCGTCTGGAACTCTTCCAGGGAGAAGGCCGCCAACAGCGAGTGGCGGTAGTCCAGCAGGGTTTCCTGATCGGCGCCGTCGCTGGCGCGCTGGACGAAGTAATCCACCGATTCGGTTGATTTCAGGCGCCCGAAGTCATTCAGGTAAATGGCGCGATCGTTACGCAGCACCCGGGCAATGTTCCTGAAGGTGGACTCCAGCTGTTCCAGGCTCGCCAGGTGGTGCAGGGCCATGGAGGAAATCACCACGTCGACACTGCGGTCGCCGATCCGGCCCAGGCGAGACATGTCGTCCTCAATCAATTCAACGTTGTCGATGCCTTGTTGCCGAATCGAATCCCGGGCGATGTCGAGCATGTTTCTTGATAGGTCGACCCCCACGAATTCGGCCCGCGGGTTGAGTCGCGCCACCTGCAGCAGCAGGCTGGCGGGCCCGCAGCCGATATCCAGGACAACGTCCCCGGGCTTGATCAGCGCGCACATCTGCGCCGCGTGATACAGGTAGGTTCCAGAGAGGGCCTGGCCCTGTCCGGCACTGTTGGCATAGGACGCAACGCTGGGCTGGGCCTCCATGACCAGCTCCGGTTCCGGTGTGCGAATGAACGGCTGTTTAGTGGTGATTTCTCTGTAAATCGCCCGCAGCAATCCCGTATCCATGACTCATCCTCCATGAAATGATGTGTGAAATTCGGCAGGGGAAGGGCGTGTTTACGCCAGGGCCAGCGCCCGTTTGATGCGGTTGCTCAGGTGCCTGCCATGGACCCCGCAGCGGGCCATGTGGATCAGCACGTCCTGTTGCTGCCAGCGATGCACGCCAGCATCGGCCGGCAGGCGAATCGCATCGAAGTCGCGCTGGCAGAAAAATTCGAAGAAGTTGGTGCTCTTTCCCGCGACCGCCAATTTGACCCCGGAGGACTGATAAACGCTCTTGAAGCTGTCCTGGGCGTCTGCCAGCCCCAGTGACAAGGGCTGGGAAAGGGCGTCGTTGAGCTTGGTGTAGCGCTCCACACGGCCAATCGGCGAAAAGAACAGCACCTTGCGATAGAAGGAGCTGGCCCTGGGATGCACGGCAATCAGCAGCTTTTCAATCCCGCGGTAGTGCATTGCCCATCGGAACATCGCGTTGTAGAGCATCAGCGGCACACCCTTGCCACGGTAATGCGCGGATACCGCGAGGGTCCCGACTTCGGCCAGGCGCTGGCCCGACAGACGCTGCAGCAGGACTTCGTTGCCGTGAACTTCTTCCATCGGCAATCCCAGCATCGAGTCTTCGATCAATGACACCGTGCCGATGACCTGCTGTTCCTTGATCGCGACGAAGGTCGTGGTGCCAGGTAGCAGGTGAAAGGCAGAAAAACGCATGCCGGCACGGCAGACGGTGGAGATTCCCCGGCGTGCATAACTCTCATTGACCAGTCGCAGGGCTTCTTCCAGCTCGAAGAGGCTTTGTATCGGGCGGAACTCGAAGCCCTCGATGGCCAGGGGCGCGCGGGCGATGCGCGTGAGAAACAGGTGGCGGTAGAGCGGGGGAGGAATGTAACGCTCCAATGAGGCCAGGCTATGCCTGAGCGTATCGACGCTACTGTGAAGACGCGGCTTCCTGCCGAAATTGGTCATTACCTTTTGACTCTGCAACATCAGTCACCTCCATGTGTTGCTACTACCATTGACGCCCGGCGCTAATCCCCGTCAGGAGGTTGCAGTGCCAGGGCGGGGCTTGCAGAAATGCAATAGATCGCTTCAGTCAGCGCCTGGCGTTGTTCCGCGCTCAGGCCTTCGATAATGCTGCAGATCCAATCGGTGTGATCGGCGAACACTTCGTCCACCACCTGCTTGCCTTCCGCGGTCAGGTTGATGATCAGCTTGCGTCGATCCGTCGGGTCTGGCTTGCGCTTGATGAAACCATCGCCTTGCAGGCCATCGAGCAGTCCGGTCACGGTGCCAGTGGTGATGGACAAGCGCGTCGCGAGTTCCAGTGGCGAGAGTTTCCCGCCCGCACTCTTGAGGGTCAGCATGATCACGAAGCGCCCCTCTGAAAGGCTGTAGCGGGCAAGCCGTACAGCACAGACGCGGTTGATGGTCGCTGCGGCCGAAAGCAGTTCGAAGCACAGTCTGACGCTCTCGCGAGCGTCGGGAGAAATGTTCTCCAGTGCCTGCAGCATGATGTGATGTTTGTTCTCTAAAATATTCATAAGGCGCAGTTTATCTTGGCGCCTTACTAAGTCAACGGTTAATTCTTTTGGTTTCTTTTGTTGGTTTTAACGTGTTGTTTTATATGGATTTAATTTGATATTTGCGGCGTGGGAGGGGGAGGTTTGGAGGGGCAATTGGTGACTTATTTGTGTCATTCATTTGGCGCCATCAATGCGCCTTTGCAGCAGGGCGCGGCGCTTGATCTTGATGGCGAACAGGTAGCACCGTTCCTTGGTGCTAGCGGGTGCCGGTTGAGGTCATGAGCGCGCGGGGATCAACCTGCGTTTGCCGCGCCAACCCAGTTGATAGGCGATGCCCAGCCAGATAAACCACGCCGGCATCACGCACAGTGCCAGGCGGGTGTCCGGGCGCAGGGCCAGCAGGCCGAGGACGAACAGCAGGAAGGCCAGGGCGAACCAGGCCATGGGCACGCCGCCGGGCATCTTGTAGCTCGAGCGGGCGTGCAGTTCGGGGTGCTTGCGACGGTAGGCGATGTAGGACGCCAGGATGGTCGACCAGGTGAAGATCACCAGGATCGCCGACACCGTGGAAACGATGGTGAAGGCGGTCATCACCTCGGGCACGATGTACAGCAGCAGGACCCCCAGCAGCATCAGCAGGCAGGTGAAGGCCAGGCTGGTCACCGGCACGCTGTGCCGCGACAGGTGCTTGAACAGTCGCGGCGCGTTGCCCTGGTCGGACAGGCCGAAGAGCATGCGGCTGGCGGAGAACACGCCGCTGTTGGCCGAGGAGGCTGCCGAGGTCAGGACCACGAAGTTGACGATGCCCGCCGCCGCGGGAAAGCCGGCGATCAGGAACAGTTCGACGAAGGGGCTCTTGTTCGGCGACACCTGCTGCCAGGAGGTCACGGCGATGATGCAGGCCAGGGCCAGCACGTAGAACAGGATGATGCGCAGGGGGATGGCGTTGATCGCCCTGGGCAGGGTGCGCTCCGGGTCGCGGGTTTCCGCGGCGGCGGTGCCGATCAGTTCGGTGCCGGCGAAGGAGAAGATCGCCATCTGGAAACCGGCGAAGAAGCCCATCAGGCCGTTGGGCAGGGCCGCTTGCCGGTCCAGCAGGTGGCTCAGCGAAGCGCTCACGCCGGACGGCGAGACAAAGGCCGTGGCGATCAGTACCAGGCTCACGCTGATCAGGGTGACCACGGCGATGATCTTGATGATGGCGAACCAGAACTCCACCTCGCCGAACAGCTTCACCGTGAGCACGTTGAGGGCGAACAGGGTCAGCAGCATGACGATGGCGGGGATCCAGGCCGCGACGCCGGGGAACCAGTACTGGAAGAAGCCGCCCACCACCACCGCGTCGCCCACCACCGCCACACTCCAGCTCAGCCAATAGGACCAGCCGAGAAAAAAGGCCGCCCGCGGCCCCAGGTAGGCGCCGGCAAAATCGGCGAAGCTCTTGAACTTCAGGTTCGACAGCAGCAGCTCGCCCATGGCGCGCATCACCAGGAACACGAACAGGCCGATGATCATGTAGATCAGGATGATCGAGGTGCCGGACATGGCGATGATCTTGCCCGAGCCCATGAACAGCCCGGTGCCGATGGCACCACCCATGGCCATGAGCTGGATATGACGGTTGTGCAGGGTGCGCTGCAGCGCCGGACGCTCGGCGGCGCCCAAGGTATCTGGAGTCATCTCAAAACCTCTTGATTTTATAGTTGTCGAGTTTTGGCAGTGAAAGGTGCTGGGGACTGCGCGCTGTGGTTGTAGGTCGGGGTGGCGCAGCCGGTTCGGAGCGGGCCGCTGAACCGGGGCACGCGGCGCTGGCCCGGTTCAGCGATCCCGGTGCTTTCAGCCGCTGGCCAACCGGCGCGGGGCGCCGGCAGCGGCTGTGGGGCACTGCTCGATCAGTTGGAACAGGTCCTTGATGTTGGTCGGGGTGGGCACCAGCTGGATCTGCTCGCCGATGCCATGCTCGCGTGCCAGGTCATGCAGGTAGCGCAGGGAGGCGAAGTCTTCCAGGGCAAAGCCCACCGAATCGAACACCGTGACCTGTTCGGCCTGCTCGCGGCCCGGCTCCAGGCCCTGGGCGATGCGGAAGTATTCGGTCACCGCAAAGTCCGCCGGCAGTTGCTGGATGTCGCCCTCGATACGGGTCTGCGGCTCGAACTCGACGATCACCCGGGCATGCCGCAGGATCTCGGCGTGCAGTTCGGTCTTGCCCGGGCAATCGCCGCCCACGGCGTTGAGGTGCATGCCGGGTTCGATCAGCTCCGGAGTGAGGATGGTGGCGTAGGCCTTGTCCGCGGTCACCGTGGTGACGATATCGGCACCCTTGACCGCCTCGGCCACGGAACCGGCGATGTGCACCTTGAGGCCCGGCCAGGCTTGCAGGTTGTGCTGCAGCTTGCGCGAGGCGGCCGGGTCGATGTCGAAGATCCGCAGCTCGTCGATGCCGAGCATGTCGTGGAAGGCGATGGCCTGGAACTCGCTCTGGGCACCGTTGCCGATCAGTGCCATGACTCGGCTGTCCGCGCGGGCCAGGGACTGCGCCACCAGGGCCGAGGTGGCGGCGGTGCGCACTGCGGTGGTCAGGGTCAGTTCACTGAGCAGCACCGGGTAGCCGCTGTCGACGTCGGCCAGCACGCCGAAGGCCATCACGGTCAGCAACTGCCTCGCCGGGTTGCCGGGGTGGCCGTTGACGTACTTGAAGGCGTACTGCCGGCCATCGTCGGCGGGCATCAGTTCGATCACCCCGGTGGCTGAATGGTTGGCGGTGCGCGGGGACTTTTCAAAGGCCTGCCAGCGTCGATAGTCGGCCTGGATGTAGCCGGCCATCTCCCGGATCGCCCGGGCGATGCCCAGGCGCGCATACAGGGCCGCGGCGTGATCCACATCGATGAACAAGGTCATGGTGTTTTCCCTTTCGGTCAGTAGGTTGAGGGCTGTCTGGAGAAGCCCGGACGCACTAGCGGTTGGCGTGGCCGTGCAGCACGTTGACGGCGTTGATGCCGATCTCGTCGACCATGTAGCCGCCCTCCATGACGAACAGCGTCGGCGTGCCCACGCTGGCGATGACCTGGCCCATGTCCAGGAAGTCCTCGCTCTCCAGGAGGAAGTGGCTGATGGGGTCGTCCTTGAAGGTGTCCACCCCCAGCGACACCACCAGCAGCTCCGGGCTGAAGGCGCGCAGCCGGGCACAGGCTTGCACCAGGGCTTCGCGGTAGCGCTGCCAGGTGGTGCCCCGGGGCAGGGGAATGTTCAGGTTGCAGTCTTCGCCGGCACCGCTGCCGCGCTCCGAGGCGAACCCGGAAAAGTAGGGATAGGACACCGCCGGATCACCGTGCAGCGAGACGAACAGCACGTCGCCGCGGTCGTAGAAAATGTTCTGCGTGCCATTGCCGTGGTGAAAGTCCACGTCCAGCACCGCCACCCGCCCGGCGCCCCGGGTGATGGCCTGCTGCGCGGCAATCGCGGCGTTGTTCAGGTAGCAGTAGCCGCCCATGTATTCCCGCGCGGCGTGGTGGCCTGGCGGGCGGCACAGGGCGAAGGCGCTGTCCTGGCCTTCGTCGATCAGCGCCAGGCCGGTGAGGGCGATATCGGCACTGGTGCGTGCCGCGTCCCAGGTGCTGGCGGTGATCGGCGAGCCGGCGTCCATGGCGAAGAAACCCAGCTTGCCGTCGATGAACTCCGGCACCTGCTGGTTGGCCAGGTCGCGCACCGGCCAGACCAGGGGCAGGGCGTCGTGGCGGCGGCCGGTGGCGGTCCACTGGTGCCAGGCGTTTTCCAGAAAGGCCACGTAGCGTTCGCTGTGGGCGGCGACGTAGCAGGCGCGGTTGAAGGCGCGAGGCCCGATGATCTCGCCAAGCCCCACGTGCCTGACCCGGTCACGCACCGTATCGGCCCGGCTGGGCTGCTCGAACGAGGGCTTGAGCACCCCGTCCTTCAATTCGGTGCCGTGGTGCAGGCGGTGGGATTCGCTGAAGACGGTAAGCATGCTGAAGGCATCCATTGTTGTTGTCCGGTGCAAATAGTTTGTTCCGGCATGGCGGCGATTTCTTTGCTTTGTCTTCGGATGAAACTAGAATTTTGGGTAATATTTTCCCTGTGAGTGGCTGATAGTGAAAAAAACGCCCAAACGCGTCGCCCTCGACGACACCGACCTGGCGATCCTCGCCCTCTTGCAGCAGGACGCGAGCATCTCCAATGCCGAGCTTAGCGAGCGCCTGTCCCTGAGCCTTACCCCCTGCTGGCGCCGGCGCAAGCGCATGGAAGAGGAGGGGGTGATCAAGGACTATCAGGCCAACCTCGACCGGCGCCTGCTGGGGCTGGACATCCTGGCGTTCGTCCATGTGCGTTTCACCACCCACTCAGACCAGACCCCGGACGATTTCGAGAAGGTGATCATGCGTCTGCCCGAGGTCCAGGCCTGCCACAAGATCACCGGCGATGCCGACTACCTGCTGCAAGTGCTGGCCCAGGACCTGGACAGCTACAGCGACTTTGTCGAACACGTGCTCAGGCGCCAGCCGGGCATCGCCTCGATCCAGTCGAGCCTGGCGCTGCGCGAGGTCAAGGCCACCAGCCGCCTGGCGATTGCGGCGCCGGCGGCGCGCTGAGCAGGCGTGGCTGCCAGCGCTTGGCCGATGGAGCCTGGCGCGTACTCAGGGCTGTTGCGAGGCCCGCGCCTGGGCCAATGTGCGGCGTACTCCCTCGGCATAGGAGGTCTTGGGCAGCGGTCCTATCAGGCGTTGCAGGGCCGAGTCGTCGAGGATCAGCGGCGAGCTGAGCAGGTAGTGCATTTCCACCATCTCTCGCAGCAAGGGGTCGAACAGTCCCAGCAGGCGCAGCAGGGTCTTGCCGATCACCCGTTGCTTGAAGGGCACGGCGCCATGTTGGCGGATCAGCTCCAGCAGTTGGCGCTGGCTGGTGACCCCGGCGCCGCCCAGGTGCCAGGTCTTGCCGAAGGCGTCGGGCTGCTCGATCAAGCGGCAGACCACCGGGCCGACGTCGGGCACGAAGACGAATTCGTGAGGGCGATCGAGGGGGCCCACCAGGTTCGCTGTACCGCCCCGGACGGCAGCCTGGAACGCGCCGTGCAACAGGCTTTTATCGACCCCCGGGCCGTAGAAGTCCGGCAGGCGCAGCACCGTGGCCTGGATTTTCCCCTCGGCATGGGCCTGCCACAGCACCTGTTCCTGGGCCAGGCGCATGCGCCCCTTGTAGCTGTTGGGCCGGCGCGGGTGATCTTCGGTCACGGGATTGCTCTGGGCCGGACCGTAGGGATAGACGGTGCCGATCAGCAGGATCTTGCGCACCCCGGCGGCGATTGCCCCGTCCAGGGTCTTGCGCATCAGTTGCGGGTGCAGTTCGAACTGCCAGTAGTTGACCCCCACCAGATAGATCAGGGTGTCGATACCGGCGGCTGCGGCTTCGATGCTGGCGCTCTGCTCGGGGTTCCAGGTTACGCATTCGGCCAGCGGGTCGGCGCCGAACGCCTGTTGCAGGCTGGCCGCATCGCGGCCCACCACCCGATAGGCCTGTCCCTGACTGCGCAGGCTGCTGGCGATACTTTGACCGATGGCGCCGACGGCACCCAACAGGGCAATTTTTGGCATGGCGAGGTTCCTTTTGGTTGACGAGTGCTTGCAGGGTGCAAAATCCTCGGCTAAATGAAAATTGCCTGTTCCTTGATGGTCTCTATAAAAAAATGCATACCCAGACAGACAACACCCCCCACTGGGATTGGTACCGCAGCTTTCTCGCGGTGCTGGAAACCGGTTCGCTTTCCGCTGCCGGCCGCGCCATGGGCCTGACCCAGCCCACGGTCGGCCGGCATATCGACCAGCTTGAGGCCACCCTGGGCCTGAAGCTGTTCATCCGCTCCTTCGACGGTTACGCCGCCACCGAAGCGGCGCTGGAACTCAAGCCCTACCTGCTGCAGCTGGCGACGGGGGAGGCGGCCTTGCGCCGGGTGGCCAGCAGTCACGGGCAGGGCGTGCAGGGCTGTGTGCGGATCTCGGCCAGCGAAGTCATAGGCGTCGAGGTGTTGCCACCGATGCTCGCCCGCTTGCGCCAGCAGCATCCCCAACTGGTGGTCGAGCTGGTGCTGTCCAACCGTGCCGACGACTTGCTGCAGCGCGAGGCGGACATCGCAGTGCGGATGTTTCGCCCGACCCAGGAAGCGTTGCTGGTGCGCCGTGTCGGGGATATCGAACTGGGCCTGCATGCCCATCGCGATTATCTGGCGCGTGAGGGCACGCCGCAGACGCAGGAGCAGCTGGACGGCCATGCGCTGATCGGCTTCGACCGGGAAAGCGCCTTTATCCGACGCATGCAACAGCAGTACCCGCTGCTGTCCCGCGGTCGTTTTGCCCTGCGCAGCGACAGCGATCTGGCGCAACTGGCGGCCCTGCGCGCCGGGTTCGGCATTGGTGTCTGCCAGGTCCGGCTGGCCAGCTCCGACCCGCAGCTGGTGCGTGTCCTGGCCGCGGAGTTCGCACCGCGCCTGGAAACCTGGGTGGCCATGCACGAAGACCTGCGGGACAGCCCGCGTTGCGCGGTGACCTTTGCCGCGCTGGTGCAGGGGCTGGCGGCCTACGCCGAAGGCGGTTGACGGCCGCGAGCTTGAGAAGGGTTGTCAGGCGGTCCCGCCGGCGGTTTATCATACGCTGTATGTTTAAGCCCTCAGGAGGCAACGCCCATGGCATTCGGCAAGGTATTCATCGCCACTTCGGTGGACGGTTTCATCGCTCGCGACAATGGCGCCATCGACTGGCTGCCCAGCGGCGAATCCGGCGAGGACTATGGCTACGCGGCGTTCATGGACGGGGTGGACGGGATCGTCATGGGCCGCGCCACCTACGACAGCGTGCTGGGTTTCACCCCCTGGCCGTTCGCCAAGCCGGTGGTGGTGCTCAGCCGCACCCTTGGCCAGCAGGACGTGCCCCAGCGCCTGGAGGGCCGGGTGCGCATCAGTGCCGTGCAGCCTGTGGAACTGGTCGCGCAGTTGCGGGCCGAGGGCTGGAAGAGCGCCTATATCGATGGCGGCACACTGATCCAAGCCTTTCTCCAGGCCGGCCTGATCGATGAAATGACCCTGACCCGGGTACCGCTGCTGATCGGCAGTGGCCGGCCGCTGTTCGGCGCCCTGGCGCAGGACCTGCGCCTGAGCTGCATCGACTCCCGGCGCTATCCCGACGGGCTGGTCAGCACTCGCTACCGGGTCGAAGGCGAGGTCGCCCATGACTGAGCGCCCCAAGCGCAGCGGCCGCCCCGCGGCGGGTCGCGAGCTGAGCCTGGAACAGGTCCTCGACGTCGGTCTGGAATTGCTGGAGGAACTGGGCCCCCAGGGCTTCGGTGGCCGGGCCCTGGCGCGGCAACTGGGGATTACCCCGATGTCGGTGGCCTACCACGTTGGCGACCAGCACAACCTGATGCGCCTGCTGGTGGAGCGGGTGCACGCAGAGCCCTTGCCCGAGCCGGCAGCGTCGTTGCCGCCGGGACAACGGATCCAGGCGCTGCTGGGCGCCTACATGGCCCGGGTCCGGCGCCACCCGGCGCTGACCTTGTGCATCCTCGGTGATCCGCGATTGTTCGGCGGCTCCCTGGCGGCCTTCAGCCAGCGCCTGCGCGAGGAAGTGCGCGCCTTCGACACCGACCCGGTGCTGTTCGACCTGCTGGTGGACTACAGCCACGGCCATGCCCTGGCGCTGGCCCTGGCCGGGGAGGCCGGGGCGGAACTGGACGGAGCCTTCGAGGCGGGGCTGCGGCGCTTGCTGCGCTGAGTGGCATTTAGCGGGCCGCGCCGAGCATTGCGGCGAACTGCTGCGCCGACCATTCCTTGCGGTCCGATACCTGACCGTCGCCCACTTCCACCAGGCGCAACACACCGTCGGCCCGTAGCACCACATCCACCGAGAAAAACCGGCTGTCGATCAGTGCCGCGCACTCGTGCACCAGGGCCGGCACTTCAGCGCTGGCGCCGTAGGCCTGGCCGTTGAGGACGAAATAGCGGCGCTCGGTGTCCTCCAGGTACTCCTCGCGGCGCCTGACGCAGATTCCGCCCTCGACCTGACCGCGGTACTGGCGCATGCGCTCGATCAGCGGCGCAATGTCCTCGGCGCAGTCCACCAGGCTGCCGCTGCCGGTGTTCAGCGACTTGACGTAGTCCTTGATGAAGTACCCCGGCCAGTCGAGGTCGGCCAGGGCCAGGGTGAAGTCGGCGTCGGCGTCCAGCACCCGGGTTTCGCAGGTGTAGCGGGCCAGTTGCGGATACCACTGCGGCAGGTGGTGGCAGTGCTGGTAGGCGGCGACGCTAGTGAAGGCGACGGCGCCCAGCTGCTGCAACTGTTTGACCAGCGAGCCGTAGCCTTCGGGCGTCAGCATCCAGCCGCGGTAGAGCACCGGGGTTGCCGGCGCAATGGCTGGTCGTGGCCGGAAACGGCCGCTTTCGAAGTCTTCGAAGCAAAACAGCGAGGCACTCAGCCCGGCGGCCAGCACGGCTTGATATTCGTCGAGGTACTGCTCGTCCGGGCGTTTCGGATCGAACGGGTCGCTGGGGTAGAGAAGGTGCATGGCGGGTCCTGGAAGTGAGCCTTCTGCGGGGCTCAAGAAGCGTCGATGGAGCCCATTGGGCCGGCCGATGATAACCGGGTTTTTGCGGCAGATCCGACCGCTCCGGGCGCGTTTTACATCCCTGCACGTTTGTTCACAGAAAATCACCGCTGCGCCACAGATTGCAACGCAGGCGCTGGGGATACTGGCGCCTGCTCCGCCGGAGCACCCCGGGCCCGACGCGACTGAAGGACGAACGACATGCGCGCACTGCTGACCTGCTTGCTGATCTCGACCCTGGGGGCCTTGCCCCTGGCCCATGCCGGCGTGCCCCCGGCGTTCCACAAGGTGTTCGAGGATATTGCGGCCGACCAGCCCGGTTGCGCCGCCGGGGTGATGCGTGGCGGCAAGCTGATCTGGAGCGCGGGCTACGGCCGCGCCAACCTGGCAACCGGCGCGCCGATCCAGGCCGACACCCTGTTCAACCTGGCCTCGGTGTCCAAGCAGTTCACCGGCTTCGCGATCCTCCAGCTCGAGGCCCAGGGGCGCCTCAGCCTGGATGACCCGATCCGGCGTTTTCTGCCCGAACTGCCGGCCTATGCCCAGGGCATCAGGATCCGCCATCTGCTGCACCACACTTCAGGGTTGCAGGACTACATGCTGCTGGCCGAGCTGGCGGGGATCCCCCTGACCCAGCGCTTCACCCAGCAACAGGCGCTGGACCTGCTGGTGCGCCAGGACAGTTTGATGTTCCCGCCCGGTAGCGAATTCAGCTACAGCAACAGCGGCTACCTGCTGCTGTCGAGCATCGTCGAGCGGGTCAGCGGCCAGCCGCTGAAGCACTACGCTCGGGCGAACATCTTCCTGCCCCTGGGCATGGAGCGCTCCAGCATCGTCGACCAGTACCCGGTGCAGTTGCCGAACCTGGCGCAGGGCCATGAACTGGACGAGCAGGGCAAGGCCCTGGTGGCGGTGGAGGCGCGCTGGGAACAGACCGGCGACGGCCAGGTGCACAGCACTGTGGCGGACCTCATGCTGTGGCTGCGCAACCTGTCCACCGGGCGGGTCGCCGGTCCGGCATTGGTGCAGCAGATGCGCCAGACCGCGCCCTTCAACGACGGTGACCCGGGCCACTACGGCGCAGGCCTGGTCAACCGCAGCTACCGCGGCCTGCAGGAGCTGTCCCACAGCGGCAGCTGGGCCGGTTTCAGCACCGACGTGGCCTGGTATCCCACGCTGGATGTCGCCACGGCGGTCTTGTGCAACCTGGAGGACGGCCAGGCGTCGGAGCGCGCTCATCGGTTGCTGGACACCTTGCTGGGCTCGCCCGGCGCTCCCGCGCCGGGTGATATTCCAGTGCCGCCGCCCAGCATCAGGGCGGTGCCCAAGGCTGCCCTGGACACCCTGGTGGCCGGCCTCTACCTGGATGCGTCGGGTCATCAACTCCAGCTGCAACGCAGCGGCCAGGAGTGGGCCCTGGAGAGCTTCCCCGATGTCCTGCCGCTGCTCCGCCGCAGCGACCGGGTGCTGGCGGCAGACAACGACGGCGCGCCGATCTACCTGGCGGCGGCTGGGCCAGGGCGGATCGTGGCCAACAACCCGGCTTCGAGCTATGCCCTGGCCCCGGCCTGGAAGCCGGCGGACATCCGCCCCTACGTCGGCCTCTATGCCCTGACAACCAGCCCCGGGCAGCTCAAGGTCTATGCCCGGCAAGGCAAGCTCTACGTGCGTATCGGCCCGCACACCTACCCGATGCAGCCGCTGACCGCGGAGCGCTTCAGCGCCGGGGAACTAGGGGTGCTCAGCTTTGCCGAGCAAGGGGCGGTGCTGACCAGCAGCCTGGCGCGCAATCTGCGCTTCGGCAGGGTCCGCCAGGAGTAGCACCATGCCTGGCGCGGCGGCGCCCGGAAGCGCTGGCCGCTTTGCTCAACGTGGCGCAGGTCCTGGAGCTGACAACAGGCCTCTTGTTCTTTTGTCGAACCCGCCAGGCTTGGCACCTTTACGTGGCCCGGGAGCGCGGAAAAGGCTGCAGCAACTTCGGCAGCCGGCTCAGGCCCGGTGTGCAACGTCCTCGCCGGTCACTGGGCCAGGTGCCGTATGGGCGACCGCAGAGTGGGTGGTGCCGATGAACAGGTACATGGCCGGCACCATGAACAGGGTCAGCAGGGTGCCGATGGACAGCCCGGCGAAGATCACCAGGCCCATGTCGTGGCGGCCCGCGGCGCCGGCGCCGGAAGCCCAGACCAGCGGCACCACCCCCAGGACCATGGCCGCGGTGGTCATCAGGATCGGTCGCAGGCGCACCGCCGCCGCCTCTTCGATGGCCTCGCGCTTGCTGTAGCCGGCCAGTTGCAACTGGTTGGCGAACTGCACGATGAGGATGCCGTGCTTGGTGATCAGCCCCAGCAGGGTCACCAGGCCGACCTGGGTGTACACGTTGATCGAGGCAAAGCCCATGGTGATGAAGGCCAGGGCGCCGAACAGCGCCGGCGGCACCGAGAACAGGATCACCACCGGGTCGCGGTAGCTCTCGAACTGGAACGCCAGGGCCAGGTAGACGATCAGGATCGAGAACAGCAGCAAGCCGACGAAGCCTCCGGATTCCTGGATGAACTGCCGCGATTCGCCGGCGTAGTCGCTGGAGTAGCCCGCAGGCGCCACCTGTTCCAGGATGCCCTTGAGCTTGGCCAGCAGCTCGCCCTGGGACAGGCCGCTGACGCCGGACAGGGTGGCCGAGTTGAGTTGCTGGAAGTGGTTGATCGACTCCGGTTCCGTGGACGTCTCGATATGGGCCACGGTGCTGGCCGGGATCATGCTCCCCGATGGGGTGCGGATGTAGTAGTCGAGGATCTGCTGCGGGTTCAGGCGGTCCACCTGCAGCACCTGGGGGATCACCCGGTAGGAGCGCCCGGCGGTGGAGAAGTAGTTCACGTAGTTGCCCCCCAGGGCCGCCGACAGTGCCGCGCCGACGTCGGCCTGGGTCATGCCCAGGGCGGCGATCTTTTCCCGGTCCACCACCAGTTTGGCCTGGGGCTTGTCGAGCTTGAGGTCCAGGTCGGAGAACCAGAACAGCTGCTGCTTGGTGGCTTCGGCCAGCACCGCCTGGGCCACTTCGTTGAGGTTTTCCACCGACTCGGTGGTGGTGATCACGAACTGCACCGGCAGGCCCTGGGCCCCCGGCAGTGACGGCAGGGGGAAGGCGGCGATGGCGGCGCCGGGCACCTGGTTCCATTTCTGCTGCAGGTCGAGGATCAGCTGCGCCTGGGTGCGGCTGCGGTCTTCCCAGGACTTGAGCAACACCCCGCCCAGTCCCTGGTTCAGCGACGGCAGCCCGGTGAGCTGGAACATCTGCAGGTACTCGGGCTCCTTGTTGGCGATCTGGAACGCCTGGTCGGCAATCCGCTCCATCTGCTGCGGCGAAGCGGTGGGCGCGCCCTTGATCTGCATGAACACCAGGCCCTGGTCCTCGGTGGGCGACAGCTCGCTCTTGGCGGTCATGCCGCTGGCGGCCACCAGCAGGAACAGCAGGAAGCCGAAGGTCACCAGCACCGGCCAGATGTTCAGCCCGGCGGCCAGCACCCGGTGATAGTGCCCCCGCAACCAGTCGAAGCCGCGATCCAGGCGCTGGGCGAAGCGGCCTTCTTCCTGGCCGTTCTTGAACAATCGCGAGGTCATCATCGGCGACAGGGTCAGGGCGATCACCGCCGACACCGTCACCGCGCCGGCCAGGGAAAAACAGAACTCCTTGAACAGCGCCCCGGTCAGGCCGCTGCGCAGGCCGATGGGCACGTAGGCGGCGATCAGCACCACGGTCATGGCGACGATCGGGCCGCCCAGCTCCCGGGCCGCCAGCAGCGCGGCCTCCAGCGCCCCCTTGCCTTCCTCCTTGATGTGCCGGTCGACGTTCTCCACCACGATGATCGCGTCGTCGACCACCAGGCCGATGGCCAGCACCAGGGCCAGCAGGGTCAGCAGGTTGATGGAGTAGCCCAGCAGGTACATGACGAAGAAGGTGCCCACCAGCGACAGCGGGATCGCCACCAGGGGCACGATCACCGCGCGGAACGAACCGAGGAACAGGTAGATCACCACCGAGACAATGACCATGGCTTCCACCAGGGTCTTGACCACCTCGTAGATCGAGGTGTTGATGAACGCCGTGGAGTCGTAGACGATCTCGCCGCGCACCCCGGCGGGCAATTGCGATTGCAGGTCGGGAAAGGCTTTGCGCACGTTCTCGGCGACATTGAGGATGTTGGCCGTCGGCGCCGCCTTGATGCCGATGAACACCGAACGCTTGCCGGAGAAGGCCACGCTGCTGTCGTAGCTTTCGGCCCCCAGGGTGACGGTGCCCAGGTCTTCCAGGTACACCAGGGCGTCGCCGTTGTGCTTGACCACCAGGCGCTTGAATTCGTCCACCGTGTGCAGGTCGGTGCCGGCGGTGAGGTCCACGGTGATCATCTGGCCCTTGGTCGAGCCCACGGCGGACAGGTAGTTGTTGTTGGCCAGGGCGCTGGCCACGTCCTGGGCGGTGACGTTGTGGGCCGCCAGCTTGTCGGGATCGAGCCAGGCGCGCAGGGCGAACTGGCGGCCGCCGAGAATCTCCGCAGTCTGTACGCCTTCCAGGGAGTCGAGCTTGGGCTTGACCACCCGCACCAGGTAATCGGTGATGTTGTTGGTGGCCAGGGTGTCGCTGTAGAACCCCAGGTACATGGCATCGGTGGTCTGGCCCACCGCCACCGTCAGCACCGGCTCCTGGGCCTGGGCCGGCAGCTGGTTCTTCACCGAGTTGACCTGGGTGTTGATCTCGGTCAGCGCCTTGCTCGAGTCATAGTTCAGGCGCAGGGTCGCGGTGATGGTGGACAGCCCGGTGATGCTGGTGGAGGACAGGTAGTCGATGCCCTGGGCCTGGGCGATGGCCGCTTCCAGGGGCTGGGTGATGAAACCGGCCACCGTCGCCGCATCCGCGCCGTAGTAGTAGGTGCTGATGGTCACCACGGTGTTTTCCGTGCGCGGCCACTGGTTGACCGGCAACTCGAAGATCGAGCGCAGACCCAGGATCAGGATGAACAGCGAGACCACCACGGCCCAGACCGGGCGCTTGATGAAGGTGTCGGTGAAATTCATGGCCGGGCCCTAGTGTTCTTGTGGCGTCGGGGAGGGATCGTTCAAGGGCGCGTCGCGGTCGACGATCTTCACCGGCGAACCGTTCTTGAGCTTCATCTGGCCGCTGGTGATCACCAGGTCGCCTTCCTTGACGCCGGACAGCACCGCCACCTGGTCGCCCCGGGTCGGGCCGGTTTCGATAAAGGTCTGCTGCGCGGTGAACAGCGCCTCGCCTTGCTCGTTGTTCTTCTGGGTGGCGACGAACACCGTGGTGCCGTAAGGGTTGTAGGTGACCGAGGTCTGGGGCAGGGTCAGGTAGCGCTGGGTGCCGCCGGAGGCGACCACGGCCCGGGCGAACATGCCCGGCACCAGGCTGTGCCGGGGGTTGTCGACGGTGGCCTCCACCGTGACGTTGCGGGTATTGGCATCGAACTGGGTGTCGATGGAACTGACCCGACCGCTGAAGCGCTGCTTGGGCAGGCCGTCGGCGCTGACCGTGACGCTCTGGCCCAGAGCGATCTGCTGCACCTGGGTCTGGGGTACGTTGAAGTCGATGTAGATGGGGTCGAAGGTCTGCAGGTTGGCGATCTTGTCTCCGGGGTTGAGGTACTGCCCGAGGTTGATCCCGGTGATCCCGATACGGCCGGCGAAGGGCGCGCGGATGCTCTTTTTCGCCACCAGCGCGCGTTGCTGCTCGGCGGCCGCGAGCTTGGCCTTGAGGTCCGCCTCGTCGGCTTCGACCTGGGCCTGGGACACCGCATTCACCGCCAACTGTGCCCGGTCGCGCTTGAGCACCGTGGCGGCCAGATTGGCCGTGGCCTCCAGCGCGCGCAACTGGGCGATGTCGGCGTCGGCATTCAATTGCACCAGCAGGTCGCCCGCCGCCACCTCCTGGCCGGGTTTGAAGCCGATGCTGCGAATGATGCCGCCGACCTCGGTGGTGACGTCCACCCCGCGCACGGTCTTCATCGAACCGACGGCCGAGAGGCTCGGTTGCCAGTCTTCGTACTGCGCCTTGAGCGCGGTCACCACGGCGGGAGGCAGGGGCACCTTGGCCTGGGCGATCAGCTTGGAAATCTGCATGAACTTGACCCCGCCGATCACCGCGACAATCAGCAGCACCCCACCCAGCATGATCAGCATGGGCCACAGCAGGCGGCGCTTGCGCGGCGTCTGCGGGGCCGCGGCGGGGTGCGCGGTGGAGGGGCTGGAATTGACGTCGGCCATGGCGGATCTCACTTAGGGCAAGGGTGCAGGTCGGGTGGGGGCCGCCGGCGCGGGCGCCGCGGGCGCGACTTGAGCGTGGTCGCGGTCGTGCCCAGGGGCCGGCGGATACATCTCCTTGAGCGACGGCCAGCCGAAACGGTCGGGGCTGCCGAGGCTGGCGGGATCGACATCGCGGCGTTGCCACCAGCCGCCACCCAGGGCCTGGAACAGCGCGGCGGTGTCGCTGTAGCGGGCGGCCTGGGCCCGGACCCGGCTGACAATCGCGTTCTGGTAGGTCTGCTGCGCGGTGAGCAGGTTCAGGTAGCCCACGGCGCCCAGGCGGTACTGGGCCTGGGCCAGGTCCAGGCTCTGGCGCGCGGCGCTCTCGGCGGTCACTTGCTGCTTGAGGGCCTCGGCGTCGGCTTCCAGGGCGCGCAGGGCATTGGCCACATCTTCGAAGGCGGCGATCACCGTGCTGCGATAGCGCGCGGCGGCCTCATCGTAGGCGGCCACCGCGGCGCGCTTGCGATGCTCCAGGGCGCCGGCGTCGAAGATCGGCTGGGCGATCGAACCGGCCAGGCTCCAGACCCCGGTGCCCGAGGAAAACAGCCGGGTGCCGGCCAGCGCCGTGGAGCCCAGGGAACCGGTGATGCTGAACTGCGGCAGCTGATTGGCGATGGCCACGCCGATACTGGCGCTGGCCTGATGCAACTGGGCCTCGGCGGCACGCACGTCGGGGCGCTGCTCGACCAGGGCCGAGGGCAGACTCAGGGGCAGTTCCTGGGGCAGGTGCAGGGACGCCAGCTGGAACTGCTCGCCGCGGTCCTGGCTGGGCAGGCGGCCGAGGTAGGCCTGCAACTGGTTGCGGGTTTGCGCCAATTGCTTCTGCAGCGCTGGCAGGGTGGCGCGGGTCTGGGCCAGGGTCGCTTCCTGGGTCAGCAGGTCGCTGTCGCCGATGGCCCCGAGCCGGCGTTGCGCCCGCAGCAGGTCGAGCTGATCGCTCTGCAGGCCGATCACGGTTTCGGTGGCGGCGATCTGGTCGCGCACCGAGGCCAGGCTGATGGCGCTGTTCACCAGGTTGGCGGTCAGGGTCAGGTAGGCGGCTTCAAGCTGGTAGCGCTGGTAGTCCACCTGAGCGCCGCTGGCCTCGATCTGCCGACGGTTGCCGCCAAACACGTCCGGCGCGTAGGACACCGTCAACGACGCCGAGTTGAGGGTGAAGATCTGCCCTGGCGAGCCACCGGCCGCCGCCGCGCCGCCGGTGCCCAGGGCGCTGGCGGCGGAGGCTTTTTCCCGGGTTTTCGACGCCGAGGCGCTGAGGGACGGGAACAGCGAAGCCTGCTCGGCATACAACTGCTCATTGGCCTGGCGCAGGGCGGCCTGGGCGGCGCTCAGATCCGGGTTGGCCCGCAGCGCTTCCTCCACCAGGGCATTGAGCTCCCGGGAGCGAAACAGCGTCCACCATTGCCCGGGGATGTCCATGCCGGCCACCCAGCGCTGCGCCGCGCCACCGCTGGCGATCTGCGCCGAGGCGGTGGTGGCGGGCAGGGGCGTGGCGCTGTAGCCGGCGTCTGCCGCGAGTTCGGGGCGAGTGAAGTCCGGCCCCACCGCGCAGCCGGCCAGCCAGGCGTAGCAGATCAGGCTCAAGGGCCGCAGGGCGAAGGCGAACAGAGCAGGGTGTCGGGCGGGTTCTCGACCGGCGCGGCCGTTGCACGGTCGCCGGCCGCCGGGGGATGGGGGCGGCAGCTGTCGCTCTTTCATAATCACTCGAATGGATCGAACGGTGAGTGGTTTCAACGACCATCTGGCTGCCGGGCCAACCGCAGGACAGGCATCCCCCTCACGCAGCAGGCTGCGCGAGGTGCCATGAACGTTAATGGATGACTGGACTAACCGCCAATAGAGGAAATCTTGTGCGGCGCGGCAATCGGTGGCTTGGGGCTATCTCCACCGGTGTCCATCGACCCCGCGCCTGCTCGGCGGCGCTGGCCCTACCAGTGATCGAACAGCTGCTTGACCTGTACCGCTTCCTTGCAGCGCAGCAGCGCCTGGCGAAAGCGCGGGTTGGAAAACAGCCGGGCCGTGTCCGCCAGCAAGTCCAGGTGCTGCTGATCGGCGGGGGCGGGCACCAGCAGCACGAGAATATCGCTCACCGGCTGGTGGTCAGGGGCGGCAAAGGCCATGGGGCTCTGCGGCCGCAGGTACAGGGCGTGGATGCCGTCCAGTTCTGCAAGTCGGGCATGGGGCAGCGCCACGCCATCGCCGATCGCGGTACTGGCGGCCAGCTCCCGGCGCCACAGACTGGTCGTGACCCCATCGCCCGGTAACTGTCGCGTCTCCTGAAGATGACGGCCCACCTGTTCGAACAACCGCTGTTTGTTCGAGACGTTGACGGCCAGGAGAATGTCTTCGACCTGCAGGTAGCGGGCAAGCTTGCTCATGGTGTGCTCCGGGAGTTTCAGGCTTGGCGTGAGCGTTATTGAAGCGCATTTGCCGCGCCCAACGGGGGCCGCCGCGGCATTCTTTACGAACTCTTTAGGGCGGCGCCGGGCCCTGAAGTTGCTGCCTTCCAGCCCATGGCCGGGGCCCCGCGCCGCCATCGGGCGCCCGTTGGTTGATCCCTCAGGCAAAACGCGCCGGGCGGCAGCCGGCGAGTTCGGCGCAGTCTTGCCCCAGTGCCAGTTCCTGGGCGATCAGGCGCCCCACGGTGGGGGCCAGGGTCACGCCGGCGTGCATCACGGCCAGGTAAAGGCCCGGGTAGGACGCACAGCGGCCAATGATGGGCAACTGGTCCTGGGGCATGGGGCGCTGGCCGACTTCAACGCTGCGCAAGGTGATGCTCTCGGCGCCGCGGAACGCGCGCCGCAGGCTGGCCATGGCCTGCTGCGCGATGGCTTGCGGCCCGCGGGGACCGTCGGCGTCGAGGTAGTCTTCCGCCAGCAACAGCCTGCCGTCGGCCGCTTCGCGGATCTCCAACTGGTTGTTGGAAATCAGGGTCTTGACCAGGCCTGGCGGGGCATCGACACGGATCAGGATCGACGGCGAAGCCTGTACCGGCAGGTGGATGCCCAGGGGTTGGAGCAAGGCCGGGGTCCAGCAGCCGGTGGCCAGGACCAGGTGTTCGGCGCGCACCACGCCGGTGGCGGTTGCGACCCCGATCACCCGCCGGTTCTCGACGCACAGGCCCAGGCCCGGGCTCTGCTCGAACACCTGCGCCCCCAGGTCACGGGCGCCTTGCAGCAGGGCGCGGGTGGCGGCGACCGGGTCCAGGCTGCCTTCGTCGGGGGCGTAGCGGGCCCGCTCCGGCAACGGTTGCAGGTGGGGTTCCAGCTCGGCGATCCGGGCCCGGTCGATCCACTGGGCCGACCCGCCGGGCAACGGCTCAAGGGGGCTGGCGGCACCTTCGGCGGCGTCGTAGCACAGGGCGCCGGACCAGCGGATCTGCAGGTCCGGCAGTTCCTGCTGCAGCCGTCGATAGTCCGCCAGGGCCTGGGAGCGCAATGCTCGGGCGGCGGCGGGAAACGCGCCATGGGGGTTGATCCAGGCAAACGAATGGGCGGTGACGCCGGAGCCGGGGCCGGCCTGTTCCAATACCGTCACCGCCATGCCCTGGCGGGCCAGGTGGTAGGCAATGGACGCGCCGACAATCCCGGCGCCCAACACAATCACGGTTGCAGGCGGCATGTGCACCTCGTTACGGCATGAAGGGGGGGCCGGGCGCACCTTAGTCGGGGACTGAACCCTGGAGCAATGGGCGCACTGTTATGAAATTGCAAGCGAACCTCGAGCCTTGTACCCGCTGGCGCACTGCGCCAGCGGGTACCAGGCGGCTACTCCAGCTTCAGGGCCAGCCCTTGCGCCTGGGGCAGGGGATTGCGCATCAGGCGCCCGACCACCAGCGCGCCGAGCAGGGCCAGCAGGCCCGCTACCGCCAGCACCAGCCCGAAGCCGCCGACGAACGCCTGCTGCGCCAGGGGCTCAACCAGGTCCCGGGCTGCCGGCGGCAGGCCAGCCAGGGCGCCTTGCATGTCTCCGGCCACCACCCGGGAGGCGATGTCCGGCGCGTGTAGCGCCCAGTTCCCGGGCAGTTGCCGCAGGCTGCCTTGCAACAGTTGCTGGGTATGGCTGGCCAGCAGCGCACCGAACACGCCGATGGCCAGCATGATGGCGCTGAAACGCATGGTGGTGCTCATGCCCGACGCCATGCCGGTGCGTTCCCGGGGGACGCAGGCCATGATGTTTTTCTGCGTGTCGCCGTTGAGCAGGCCGGCCCCGGCGCCGGTCACGGCGATCGCCAGGGCGAAGCTCAGGTAGCCGCCGCTGTGCACCGCCCAGGCGCTGAGCAGGTTGCCGCTGCCCACCAGGGTCAGCCCGGCGGCCATCAGGGTTGCCGGAGCATAACGCCCCGCCAGGCGTGCGCCGATCCGGGGGCAGATCAGCATGGTCAGGGCGAAGGGCAGCATGCCCAGGCCCGAGGCAATGGCCGAGAAGCCCAGGCCGTTCTGCAGGTAGAAGGGCAGCAGGGTCATCATCACCTGGGCGCAGCCGGCGTAGGCGAACATGCCCAGCAGGGCGCCGATGAAACGCGGGTGACGGAACAGCTGCAGATCCACCATGGGCCGGCGTTGCAGGTGTTCGATCAGCACGAACAGGCCCAGCAGGGCCAGACCTGCCAGCAGTCGGGTGGTGGTGGCCGGGTGACTCCAGCCGATGCGGTTGGCTTCGATCAGGCCCCAGATCAGGCACAGCAGGCTGGCGCTGAAGGCCAGGCTGCCCCAGGGATCGAGGCGGGCGGCCTGGGTATCCCGGGATTCGGGCACGTTGCGCAGCACGCTCCACAACAGCAGCGCCCCTACCGGCAGGTTGAAGTAGAAGATCCAGCGCCAGCCGCAGTATTCGGTGATCAGCCCACCGACGGTGGGCGCGGCGGTCATCGCCATGCCCATGCAGGCGCCCCAGAAGGCCCAGGCCCTGGCCCGTTCCGCCTCGTCATGAAAGGTGTGGCCGATGGAGGCCAGGGCCGAGGTCAGCAGCAGCGCCGCGCCCACGCCCTTACAGGCCCGGGCGATATCCAGCAGCAGGGCGTTGGGCGCGGCGCCGCAGCCCAGGGAGGCGAGGATGAACAGACCGAGGCCGCAGAGCAGGGTCTTTCGGCGGCCGAAGCGGTCTGCCAGGCTGCCCGCCGGCAGCAGCAGGGCGGCGAAGGCCAGCATGTAGGCACTGACCACCCATTCGATATCGGCGAAGTTGGCCCCCAGGTCCCGGGCGATGCTCGGCAGGGCCACGGCGACGATGTTGGTATCCAGGACGATCAGCGAGCAGACCCCGGAGGCGGTCAGCAGGGTCGCGCGCGGGTTGATGGGGCGGTTCATGGCGCGGTCCGTCGGTTGAGGAGGGTATCGAGCAGGTTCTGGTGAGTGGCCAGGGTGGCGATTGCTTTGTAGGCAATGCCGACTTGAGTGCGCCCGGCCATAGCGTTATGTGGGCCGCAGCAGACGGTCATTGCCGTAAATAGAGGTTTGACGGGCATGGCAGAGGCTCTCTACTGTGAAGGTCCGCCCAGCTTATCCCGGGCTTTGCGGGCTTTTGTTAGCCGCCAAGCGCCAGTTCATTACCTTTGAGCTAATGCTGTTAATGGAAATTCGTCACTTTCGCTACTTCCTCGCCGTGGCCCGGCAACGCAATTTCACCCGGGCCGCCGAGCAGTTGGGGATCGCCCCGCCGACCTTGAGCCGGCAGATCCAGGACATGGAAAAAGCCCTCGGCACCCGCCTGTTCGTGCGTCAGCAGCGCGAGGTCAGCCTCACCGAAGCCGGTGCCACCTTGCTCCTGGAGGCCGAAGCCACGGTACGCCAGTTCGAGTTCGCCCAGCGCAATGCCCAGCGCGCCGGGCGGGGCGAGATCGGTCATATCGAGCTGGGCTATGTGGCGTCGGCGGTGTATGGCGGGTTGCTGCAGAAGCAGGTGCAGGGTTTCAGCCGCGATTGTCCGGACGTCAGCCTGAATGTGCGGGAGTGCCCGATGGCGACCCTGCCGGCGCGGATCGCCGACGGGCGCCTGGATGTCGGCTACATCCGCTCGCCCATGACCCTGCCCGAAGGCGTCGAGGCCATTGCCCTGGACGCTGAAGGCTTCGTCCTGGCGCTGTCCGCCGAGTCCTGGCTGTGCCGCCTGCCACAGATCGCCTCCGAGCACCTGCTCAATGAAACCTTCATCCTGCCGGAGCAGATCAGCGGCACCTTGCAGGTGGCGGCCCAGGGGGCCTACGCCCCCAAGCTGGGCGCTCAGCCCGGTGGCCTGGTGGCGGTGCTGGCCCTGGTTTCCCTGGGGCAGGGGGTGGCGGTGGTGCCCGAATCGGTGGTGGGCCATGTGAACCTGCCCAACGTTCTGTACCGGCCCATCGGCGGCAGCTCGGCAACCTCCTGGCTGTCGTTGATTCACCGGCGTTTCGAACAGGCGCCGGCGGTGGTGCGCTACATCGAGCAGGTGCGCCGCGAGTACCGGCGCAAGGCTTGATAGCGCATGTTCAAGGGCTCGCCCGGCGCGCATAATTCCCGGGCCGTTTCTTACCCTTCAGGAGTGATGTCGTTGATGCTTGATCACCTGGACCATCTGGTACTGACCACCGTCGATCCTGTGGCTGCCGAGGACTTCTATGTACGGGTGCTGGGGATGCGCCTGGAAACCTTTGCCGGAGGGCGCAAGGCCTTCAAGTACGGCAATCAGAAGATCAACCTGCACCTGCGCGGTCAGGAATTCGAGCCCAAGGCCCACCTGCCGGTGCCGGGGGCGCTGGACCTGTGCTTTATCGCCAGCGTGCCCCTGGAACAGGTGATTGCCCACCTGCAACAGGTCAACTGGCCGATCATCGAAGGGCCAGTGCCGCGCACCGGTGCCACGGGGCCGATCCGTTCGGTGTACCTGCGGGACCCGGACCTGAACCTGATCGAGATTTCCGAGCGGCTCTAGTGTCGACGTCAGGAACGCCGGATAAAGTTTTGTAATGATTTCCCGCTGGGGAAATGCGCCGACGTCCCTGTAACCTCCAAGTCCGTTTTTTCACTCAGGACTTGCATGAACACGCTCTCGGAGCCCCCCAGTCGGCGCTCTTTTCTGGTTTTTCCCCATGATTTCTCAGGCCTGCCGGCCGTTCTGAGGTCCCATTCCTCAGGCTGCTATTCTCCTGGCCGCACTTCCCTGGCATTTGCCGCTCCCTATTGCGCTCAGTCCGTCCCCCCGCGTTTGCAGCCCCTGCATACTGGCGCCGGCCTGCGTCTGGCCGTTTGAATTTTCCGGAGAACTTGAGTCGTTATGGAATGGATTGCAGACCCCACGGCCTGGCTTGGCCTGTTGACCCTGATCGTCCTGGAGCTGGTGCTGGGCATCGACAACCTGGTGTTCATCGCCATCCTCGCGGACAAGCTGCCGCCGGAGCAGCGTGACCGCGCGCGATTGATCGGCCTGTCCCTGGCATTGCTGATGCGCCTGGGCCTGCTGGCCAGCATCTCGTGGATGGTGACCCTGACCCAGCCGCTGTTCGAGGTGTTCGAGCACAGCTTCTCCGGTCGTGACCTGATCATGCTGTTCGGCGGTGTGTTCCTGTTGTTCAAGGCCACCATGGAATTGCACGAGCGCCTGGAAGGCCATGTCAGCCAGCGCGCGGGCAGCACCACCTACGCCCTGTTCTGGCCGATCGTGGCGCAGATCGTGGTGCTCGATGCGGTGTTTTCCCTGGACGCGGTCATCACCGCGGTGGGCATGGTCGAGCATCTGGCGGTGATGATGATCGCGGTGGTGGTGTCCATCGGTGTGATGATCGTCGCCAGCAAGCCGCTGACCCGCTTCGTCAACGCCCACCCGACGGTGATCATGCTGTGCCTGGGCTTCCTGATGATGATCGGCTTCAGCCTGACCGCCGAAGGCCTGGGCTTCCATATTCCCAAGGGCTACCTGTACGCGGCCATCGGTTTCTCGATCCTGATCGAGCTGTTCAACCAGATCGCCCGGGCCCGGCGCAAGAAATCCATGCAGGGCCTGCGCCCGATGCGTGAGCGCACGGCCTACGCGGTGATGCGCCTGCTGGGCGGGCGCAAGCTGGCGGCGGAGGAGGTGGGCGAGGACATCGCCGACCTGCTGGAAGATGGCGAGGCCCCCAGCAGCGAGCTGTTCGACCGCCGCGAGCGGGTGATGATCAGCGGCGTCCTGCAACTGGCGGAGCGACCGATCCGCAGCCTGATGACGGTGCGCGCCGAAGTCGACTGCATCGACCTGACCGACAGCCCGGAAAGCATTCGGACCAAGCTGATGCATTCGTCCTACTCGCGCCTGCCGCTGATTCGCGACGGCGCGGTGGATGAGCCCCTGGGCTTCGTGCACAAGAAGGAGCTGCTCAAGGAGTACCTGGCGGGCAACGAGCCGAACCTTGAGCACCTGGCGCGCAAGACCATCAACCTGCTGGAGAGTTTTTCGATCCTCAACGCGCTGGAGCAGATGCGCAAGGCGTCGACCCATATTGCCTTCGTGATCAACGAATTCGGTGACTTCATGGGCATTCTGACCATGACCGACATTCTCGAATCCATCGCTGGCGAGCTGCCGGATGCCAGTGAGATCGAAGGGCCGGACGTGGTGGAACAAGAGGGCGGCTTTCTGGTCAACGGCGCGCTGAATCTGCCGCAGGTGCGCCAGCGCACCGGCTTTGGCGCCGAGCCCACCGAGGACTACCAGACCCTGGCCGGGCTGGTGATGAGCCTGCTGGACCGCTTGCCGGTCAAGGGCGACCGGGTGGAGTGGGACGGTTGGGCGCTCCAGGTCAAGGCCGTGGAAGAGCGCCGGGTGACCCAGGTGCTGCTGTCGCGCCAGACCGCGGACTGAGCAAATGGCGAGGGCGCGAGCCTTGGCCATGCCCGTGATGGGATGTCGGCGGCGATGTGCTGGCGCCTATCGTCGCCGCTGTCGCGTGGCTAGGCTTCGTTGACCTGCTTGAGCGGGCCGTTCTCTGCCTGTGCAGGCAAGGCGCATGCCCTGTCAGGCCGGGCCCTTGCCTTGAGCCAGTCGTACAGGCGGCGGGCAATGCGTTCGCTGGCGTGGCCGTCGCCGTAGGGGCTGAGTACCCGGCTCATGCGGGCGTGGAGCTGGGCGTCGTCCAGCAGTTCACAGACATGGTGCACGATGCGCTCACGATCGGTGCCCACCAGCCGCACGGTGCCGCCCTCCAGCACTGACGGCCGTTCGGTGACGTCCCGCAGTACCAGCAATGGCTTGCCGATGGCCGGGGCTTCTTCCTGGACCCCGCCGGAGTCGCTGAGGATCAAGTACGAGCGCGCCATCAGCCAGACAAAATGCTGATAGTCCTGAGGCGCTATCAGGTGGATGTTGGGGGTATCCGAGAGCAGGTCACCGACCACGCTCTGCACCTGAGGGTTGAGGTGTACCGGGTAGACGAACTGCACATCCGGATAGCGCTGGGCCAGGATTGCCAGGGCCTGGCAGATATGGCGGACACCCTGGCCGAAGTTTTCCCGGCGATGGCAGGTGATCAGCACCATGCGCCGGTTGTGTTCCAGCACCGCCAGAGGCGAATCGATGGCGGGGCTCCATTGGCTCTGTTGCTGGTGCTGCCGCATCCACCGCAGCGCATCGATCACCGTGTTGCCGGTGACCTCGATGCTGTCCGCGGGCACGTTTTCCCGCAGCAGGTTGGCTTTGGCTTCGGCGGTCGGAGCGAAGTGCAGGTCGGCAATGACCCCGGTCAGGCGCCGGTTGGCCTCCTCGGGCCAGGGTGTCCTGAGGTCGCCCGTGCGCAGCCCGGCCTCGACATGACCGATGGGCAACTGGCGGTTGAAGGCGGCGAGGGCGGTGATGAAGCTGGTGGTGGTGTCGCCATGGACCAGGACGATATCCGGTTGCAGGCGTTCGAGGGTGGTGTCCAGGTGCTTCAGCAATTGTTGCGACAGGCCATTGAGGGATTGGCCGTGGGTCATCACTTCCAGGTCTTGGTCGACTTGCAGTTCGAAGGCGTCCAGGACCTGCTTGAGCATTTCCCGGTGCTGCCCGGTGGAGCATTTATGCAGTTGCAGACCGGGCCAGTGCCGCAGCACCCGGGCCAGCGGCGCCATTTTGATTGCCTCCGGGCGCGTACCAAAAACCATCATGATCTTAAAAGGCATTGACTCACTCCCTGAGCGCACTGCAGCCGGACCAGGCTGTGAATGAAAGCAGTGGGAACCGCTCTTGTCCAACCAGCAAACCGAGAGCGTCGCGCTCAAGCACCAGAGCCAAGCACAAGAGGGCTGCTGGTGCGCGGCTGGCAAAGGAGATGGGAGCAGGTCGGAAAACGACGCGAAAAATGCCCAGTCATCTGGCCTCTGGCACATCCCCGGGGGTGGTTCCCTGGCGCATACCCCAGGCGTTGGACCAGTTGGGCCCATCAGGTCGATGCCTTGGGGGCATGCTGGCGTTTTCCTGCGCAGAAAATTTTGTGAGGTCCCGCGCCGGCCTTTATGCTCAACGCCCCTGTGACGCTATAGCCTGTTTCAGGTCCAGGGGCTGAGGCCCTTTTTCATGGAGTGAACCGTGCACGCCCCCTTCACGACTGACCCGACCCGTCCCGTTCTGGCGACGCTGATGCTTGCCGGCCTGCTGGCGCTGGGCGCCTGCAAGAACGCCGCCCCAGAGACGCCGGAGCAACAGCAGCAGCGCCGCTACGAGCGCTTTGTCGACGACTTCCGCTTGGTGCTGGACCAGGGCGTGCGCAACGCCGATCTCGATGGCTGGTCCGGCGGGGTGGCGCTGCGAGCGGTGATCGATCCGCTGAATCGGATGGTGGCCTGCAGCACCGAGGCACTCCCCGAATACCCGTTGCCGCGTTACCCGGATAACCGCCTACTGGCCTCGGCGGTGGAGCGGGTCTGTTGGGACTCGATATTCCCCAGGGCCGAACCGGCGCTGTTCTCAGGTCGGCCCGCAGCCAATCTTGAGGTGGTGTTGCCGGTGGTTGTCACCCGTCCCGGTCGCTTGCCCGCGGAGGAACAGAAGATTCGGGAAACGGTGCGCGAGTATAAGGCCCAAGAGCGGTATTTCTGGCAGCAGCTGTTCGCCGAAGAAACCTTCGACAGCCTGGGCAGCGCCCGGATCGAGGGCCACGCCAACGCTCAGGGACAGGTGCAGGGTTGTCAGGTGCGACTGTCCGCCATTGCCGCCAGAGCCTCCGACTTCAAGCCGGATCCTGAACGGGTGCAGCGCCTGCAAAAGCGTTGCGCGGCCCTGGATGTGCGGCAGATGCCCGGCTTTTTCGCCTCGGAGACGGTGGGCGATCGATTCCTCGTCGAACTGCAATACAGCCCCTGGAGAGGTGGGCCGAAGCGGCCTTGAGCAAGGTGCGAAATATCGGCTGGTAACAGAGCGGTGGAGGCAAGTGAAGCAATGGCTGGACCAACCATCAGTGTGCTGCTGCGTTTTGAGCCTGATCAGTCAACCGAAGAGCTTGTGCAGGCATATCTAGCCCAGCGCGCGGATCACCTACGTCCAGGTAGCCGCACCTTTTCGGTTGGCGGCTGTGCCTTGTTGTATGCGTTTGGCCCGGACTATCCCGAAGAGCTTGCGCATTACGCCGGGCTGTTGAAACTGCTGGACTGGAACCCCAGAGGCATCCTCAATCTGGCCGCCATGGGCAATGACCTCCCGGATCACCAACGGCTCGGAGAAGTGGCGTTGGACATGACGCGGCGCTTGGATGGCGTAGTCGCCTTTGGCGGCAGAATCGGCGCGTATACGGCGGATGCGGTTTTTTTGTCACGGCTTGCCGTTCTGGAGCATGAGGGTGAGTCGCTTTTCAGTGCTGGAGATTTCGAGCGCTGGTTGCAGCATGCTGATTTTCGCTTGGTCAAATGACTTGGGGCGGATGGCTGTTGGCTGTGGGTCGATGGGGTTTTCTAATCAATGATGAGGTCGGTCCGTGAGCAAACTAGTCTGCAGATGCGGTCATATCATTGTCGATCAGACCGATGATTTGCCTTACAAAGCCGCTTTGCTGCGTGAGCAGCACGAAGAGGTTTTTTTTTCCGATGCCTCGCTACTGGCCAATGAACTGCTGGCCGCCGCAAGTGCCGGTAGTGTCGATGAACTGCTTGAGCGGCACTATGGCAGGGGGGGCTGGCGGCCCAGGCCCACGGAGTTCTTCGGGGACAAGTTCACCAGTCTCTACCTGGCCTCTATTTCGACGGTGTATGAGTGTGAGTGCTGTGGACGCTTGTGGGTCCAGAAGAAAGGCGTCAACAGCTTCGTCTGCTTTACCCCTGAGAGCGGTCGGTATGAGTCGATCTTAAGCTCCCAGACTCCAGAGTAGGCTTGCGGGCACGCCGATTCATTGCGATGCGCGGTGTTCCGCTGCGTGCATCGCGAGGTAGGCGGTCAGGTTGGCGTCGCTGATGCCCAGGGTGCCGAGAGTCTGCGCCATGAAGCTCACCGGGGCGCTGCCCGGGGCGGTGATCACCCGCTGGTCCGCCACGGCGTGGGGGACATCCTGGTAGTGCGCGGCGCCGGCATAACCCACCGCCAGCAGGTTGTCCGCCGAATTGGAGGTGTGCTTGAGGTTATCCAGCACCCCGGCCCGGGCCAGTTCGCGGGTGCCGTCACAGATGGCGGCGATCACGATCTGGCGTGCCTGGGCGGCGCGCAGCAGGTCGCCGATGTCCGGTGCGTTGGCGCTTTGCCAAATGCTGCCGCCGCACACCATCAACAGGTCGACCTCATCCAGATGAATGTCTTCCAACGCCAGGTCCGGGGTCACCCGCAGGCCGCCCATGGAGGTCACGACGGCGCCCTTGGGGGACGCGTAGCGGCAGTCGAAACCGTAGAAACCACGAGCGGTGGCGTTGATCAGGGCGGTTTCCCAGTCGGCAAAGTTGTCACTGAGCAGGGTGATGGCGCGGGTCATGGAGCTTCCTTCCTTGGGGTGATGAGCGGGTGGGGAGCGCCAGGGTAACCTGATTTTCGGCGGGCGGCCGGAGAAGCTTCTATGGCACCGTTGCCAATCGCGAGCCTGGAGCAGCGACGGTCGTGGCGTTGGCTTTCAACGTGGCTGTTGCTTTAGGATCCGGCCTCTTGAGGTCATTGAATGCAGAACAGGACGGTTCGTGAGTGAACCCATCAAAGGAACTGAACATGTACAACTGTCTGAACGGAACCCCGGCGCAGTGCGGGTTCCTGGTCGGCCTGCTGCTGACACTGTCCGGTTGCCAATCGGACTTGCCGGGCTCCCCGCTGTCCCAGGACGAGCAGCAACGACAGCTGGAGACGCAGTTCTATGCCAACGCGGTGCAGCAAGTGCTGTACCGCGAGAGCCTCAGGGCCAATGCCGAGCAACTGATGGGCAGCGTGGAGTTGGTCATGCGGTTCAATCGGCAGAATCAGGTCATCGGTTGTGCAGCGCAGAGCAGCCCCTTGCCTGAAGCGCGGGCTTATCCCTACAACCCGAAACTGGGCGAGATGCTCGAGGGTGTCTGCTGGAACACCGTGTTCCCTCTGGCGCCCGCCGCCGCCTTTGAGCCTGATGGCGTGCTGGAGGTCAAAGGGACGTTGATGTTCCCTCGCTTGACCCTGGAAGGCGAGCAATTGAAGGAGTTTGCCTTCGATACCGCTCAATACGCCAAAGGCCATTTCTTCTGGACGCACACCCTGGCCCAGTTGCCGGTGGACAGCGTCGGAGTGGCCAGTTTTGAGGTCAAGGCCGATCCCCGGGGCCGGGTGCAGGAATGCTGGGTGAACCTGCGGGCGGTGCGCTACCGACCCGAGTCATTCAAGCCCGACAATCAATTGCGCAATCGCGTCACCCAACTGTGTGAGCAGTTGGACCTGCGGCAAATGCCGGGTTTTGCAGCCGAGCAGGGCCAGGCGCAGCCGATCCATGCCAGCGTGTTTTACACGCCGTGGAAAGGCGGGCCGAACAAGGCCACGCTGGGTGTGCAGGCAAGCGGCGCCGAACCTTGAGCCTGGCTGGTGCGCATCGGTGATGCAGATTTCACTAAAGCTTCGGCTATTGGTTCGTTCAGTGATTGAGCCGGCCCTTTCCGGGGCGCGGGGCGTGGCCCTTGCGCCCGGTCATTGATCAATGAGTCCCCCATTCATGTCATTAGCATTCTTGCGCACCTCGACCCTGGCCTTGCTGACTCCGGCCGTGCTGACCCTGGGCGCCTGCCAGAGCAAGACTCCGGAGCAGAGCGCCGCCCAGGCCCTGGAAACCCAGAAAAGCCTGGAATTCTCTGTCGCCATCAGCGAAGTGCTGAGGCGCAACATGATGGCCGCCAACCATCAGGGCCTGAGTGGCGCGGTGAAGTTGCGGATCAAGCTCAATCGGCAGAACGACGTGCTCGACTGCACGGTACGCCCCGGCAGCGTTGATGTTTCCCAGGTCCTGGCCACCCCAACCCTGCTGCACCTGGCCCGCCAGGTGTGCTGGAACACCCTGTTTCCTGCCGCCGCGCCCGAGGCCTTTGGCGATGGGGACATCATCAATGCGATTGCCAACCTGGAGTTTCCGCGCTTCAGCCAACTGCCCAGCCGTGAGCAGCAGGTGTATCGGCTGAGTTCCAGTCTCTACCAGCAAAGCCGGTTTTTCTGGGAGCAGGCAGTCGCCGGGCCGGGCATCGACAGCATCGGCGTGGCCAGTTTTTACTACACCGCCAATGCCCAGGGGCAGGTCCAGGAATGCCTGGTAAACCTGGAGCGCAGCGCGTTCCGGCCGGAAGCGTTCAAGACCGACGCCGCCCTGCGCCAACGTTTGACCCAGCGTTGCCAGCAGCTGGATCTGCGGCAGATGCCGGGCTTTGTCAGTCAGCCCGATGGCCTGAGCCGCGGTGAGGTGCTGGTGGAATACATGCCGTGGCGCGGCGGCCCGGCACCGCACTGACGCCACGCCGTCCGGCAGGCACCTCCCCAGGTGCCTGGGCAAATAATTTCCCCCGGGCTATTTACATCCACGGCGTCATTCCCCATTATCCGCGCCGTCTAAGTTTCGCTGCTGACCAGACAATTCCAGCCACCAAAAGGGTGGTTGTTTTGTTGCGTCCAAGAAAAGCAGTTGAAAATGACCAAGACTCCTCTGAAAAGAATTCAGCACAAGCTCGCCCGTTCCGGGGTGGCCATCGAACGCCTGAATTCCAATTCCCTCTCCATCTCTTCGATCAATGACGCCGGGCTCAAGGTGGATCTGTTGCTGCCCGAAAGCTTTGCCATCGAAGAAAAAGCCGTCCTGCAGCTGATGGATTTCGCCAAGGTGGCTCACCCCCATGGCGGCGAAGTGAAGTGCGCCTGCGCCACGCCGGACTTCCACACCGGCAGCCCGATTCCGGTGGGCAGTGTGATTGTCACCAGTCACGACATGGTGGTACCGCAGGCCATCGGCACCGACATCAATTGCGGCATGCGCCTGCACAAGCTGGGGCTGAACTACGAGCAGTTCATGGCGCAGAAAGCCAAGTGGACCGCCCTGGTGCGCGGCGATCTGCTGGAGGGCACGCGCAACATTCCCACCAGCCCAATGGCCATGACCGCGCTGTTTCAGGCCGGGCTCGGGGATTTCTGGGCCCAGGTTCAGCAGCAGGACCCGATCGGGCTGTTTGCCGGGGCGGACTTCGCCCAGCTGCAACGTGAGCTGTCGGGTTTGCATGAGTCGTCGTTCGCCCGCGGTAGCGCCGACTATGCGCCGGAAGCCTTGCAGGACCGTTCGCGCAAAATCCTCCGCGACCCGGGCCTGGGTTCCCTGGGCGGCGGCAACCACTTTGTCGAGATCCAGGTGGTCACCGAGTTGGTGGATCGTCAGGCCTGTTTTGCTCAGGGCCTGTCGGTGGGGCAGGTGGTGATGATGATCCACACCGGCTCGCGCGACGTGGGCTTCTATGTCGGGCGGCGCTGGATGGACAAGGCCAAGGCCCTGTGGCCGGCGGGGATCAAGCACCCTGATTCGAAGATCTTCGCCCTGTTTGGCGAGATGGCCGACGAGTACCTGCTGGCCATGCACAGCGCTGCCCACTACGCCGACGCCAACCGCGCGCTGATCGCCGAGATGGTGCGCCAGCGCACCCGGCAAGTGTTTGGTGCGGGCATCGAAGCACCGCTGATTGTCGATGTGCCGCACAACATCGTGCTGCGCGAAGAAGAGGGCAACGTGCATCGCAAAGGCGCGACACCGGCCTATGCCGGCCAGCCGCTGCTGATCCCGGGGAGCATGGGGCATGACTCCTACCTGCTCACCGGGCTGGGCAACGAGCGCTGGCTGCGTTCGGCCAGCCACGGCGCCGGGCGCTCGATGTCGCGCAGCGAGATTGTGTTCAAGGCCAAGAAGGACAAGGCATTCCTCGGCTTGCAGGGCGTGGAGTGCATCACCACCAAGGAAGAGCGGATGATCGAAGAGGCGCCAGGGGCCTACAAGGAAATTGGCCAGGTGATCCAGTCCCAGGTGGAAGAGGGCACGGTGTCGGTGATGGCGCGGTTTTCGCCGATTCTGACCTTCAAGGCGTAAGCGCGCTGGGCGGGTGCGGGCGGGGATGGTTTTCGGGTTTGCCGTGCAACGGTGCGGCCGATACATTGTCGCCCCTCCCGGCCTGTTCGCTCCGAGCGGTGCCGTTGCAGTTGTCTGCGGTCGCAAAAGCCCAGGGTGCGGTAGCCGCTGGGGTGTTTGTCTGTTTGTGATCAACCTTCGGTGCTTAAGCATGAATCAAGATGAAAACCTGAAGCACGATGCGCTAGCGCCATTGACCGCTGCCAGCGAGTTTGTCGTCGACAAGCAGCCCCTTGCCGAACTGCTTGCGGTGCTTGCCCAGTGTGGCGAGGTGGTGTCCTGCTTCTTCAAGCCTGATCCCGCCATCAAGGTGTTGGGTGAGAGGCCGCGACTGGCGGAGTTTCTCGAACGTTTCAGCGGCCTCGCCAGGTCGACGGCCATCGGACAGGTCGAGCCTGAGTTCGGGCCCTTTTCCATGCTCAATCGATACGAGTTCGAGGGCTCGTTGCTGGCGGCGCTGCTGCGGGGCGGTTGTCATTCGTCCAGCCGTGGAGGGTCCGTGGCCAATGCCCGCCAGGTGGTGTCCGAAGCGCTGGATGCTGTGTTTCCGGCGCCGTTTTCCGAGCTGGTGGTGTATCGGTTCGATAGTCCAGATTGGTGTGAGTTGACCAGGGATTCGACTATTTCTTCTGCCTATGTCGCCTGCCAGGGGGCGCGGAATCTGTGGTGGGTGTTGTGCGTGGCTGATGTTGATTGAGGCCCGGTGTGGCTAACCCGGCCTCCTGCCGGGTTGCCCACGGATCAATGCCTGCGTTCGGCCATTTTGGGCTATGCCGCCTCCACTGATACCGCAAGACGTTTACCCAGGGCTGCCAGGGCATTTTCCAGCTGTTCCATTTTGGAGCTGTGTAGAAAGTCCACCAGGCGATCTCCCTGGGCCTGGTGGATTCCGAGCAGTCGGCATAGATCGGCCTTGCGCATGTCCCGCTCCATCATCGTGTTCCACAGCGCTATCTTAGCCACGGTCACCATTGGCAAATGAATGACCTGTTCCCCTGGTAGCGGCGCGGAGGCCGGGGGAATGGCGCGGCGCTGGTCGACGTAAAGGGACAGAGTGGTTTCGAGCGCGTCGATGGCCTGGTTGATGGCGTGCTCAGGATCATCGCCAAAGCTATTGAGTTCGGGCAGATCGCGGCAGAAGACCGCCAGTCCCGGTGCATGGTCTTGCTCGAAGCGAAGGGCGTAGTCGTACATGGTCACTCCTCGGAGGCGATGTTTCAGCATGCAGAGAATGGATGTGAGTCCTAGAGCCCCAATTGCCTGATGATTGCCTTGCGGGTGGGTTCGGGCATTTCCTTGCTGCCGTGATCCGCGAAGGTGGTCTGGTTGCCGTTTGGGGCCGTAACTTTGAAGTGGCTGCCTTTACCGGCCTCGAAGACCACGCCTTGAGCTTTCAACCATCGTCTGAATTCGCTGAATTTCATCACCTCGCCTCATGGCTTGGATTTCTGCACGGTACAACATTCATATTTTTGTACAACACTTGTGTGTTGTTTTTTGCGAAGCCTGACCATTACTCCCGGGGCAGATCCATTGCCCGTTGCTCAACTGCATGCAACACATCGCAGCCGTCCTGCAACAACAGGGTCGCCACGCTGGAGAAGCGCTTGAGGTCGAGGTGATCGGCGTTGCGGCTGGTCATGTCGGCAAGGCTGTCCAGCATGTCCCGGGCGGCGCGGATGCGCAGGCCGGCGTAGGTCAGCAGGTCGAGCAACGGCGCTTGTGGGTTGATGAAGGCGACGGGGTGATCGGTGGTGCAGGTGAAAGGTTGGAGATCCATAGCAGTGACGCTCCATGAAGGAATATTGAGGTGTGCTCATGGAGATTCGGACGGCCAAATCCGGTCGCGGACGGCTGCGACGCAACGGAATGTAGAAGGTGGAGAGCAGCATCACCAGGCATTCGGGCGTGCCTTCAGCAAATACAGAAATGCCTGACATTGGCTGATGGCCGTTTCTCATCTCTCCATTCCTCGTTCCGGAAAGTTTTTCCATCCCCCCTGTTATCTCCTTTGTGCTCCATGGCACACTCTGGCGCCTGTTCCGCTATTTGATATTTTATTCCGTTGTAGCGGAATGTGTTTGTTCCACGCCTTTGCGTTTCCAGGCCATCGCGGGTTGCTGCGGCAGAGTTCGCGCAGAAGTCCGCGGCGAGTCGGGTGACGCTCGGGCAGGGCGGCCAGATGGTCAACCTTCAACCAGGAGAATCGCTCATGAGCATCACCCGTTACGGCACCGGCAGCACCGCAGGCGGTGGCCAGCCGCGTCCTTTCGCTCGCGCTGTCGAAGCCGATGGCTGGCTGCATGTGTCCGGCCAGGTGCCGGCGCTGGATGGCGAGATCATTCACGGTGGGATCGTCGAGCAGACGCATCAAACGATGCGCAATCTAGTGGCCATTCTCGAAGAGGCCGGGTACGGCCTGGAGGATGTGGTGCGGGTTGGCGTGTGGCTGGAAGACCCGCGGGATTTCTGGAGTTTCAACAAGGTGTTCGGCGAGTACTTCAAGCCCGAACACGCACCGGCCCGGGCCTGTGTGCAGGCCAGCATGATGGTGGACTGCAAGGTCGAGATCGATTGTGTGGCCTACAAGAAGAAGGCCTGATGGCCACGGCCTGTAGGAGCTGGCTTGCCAGCGAAGGTGCCCGTGAGGGCGACACAAGGCTTGAGGGCCTCTTCGCCGGCAAGCCGGCTCCTACGGGTCGATAGAGGGAGCGCAGGTAGATGAGCGAAGACAGCATCAAGCGCCGGGCCAAGGGCCTGGATCGGGCGTTCGATATTCTCGATTTCCTCAAGGAGATCGGTCAGCCGCTGCGGCCCAACGATATCGCCAAGGGCATCGGCAGTCCCAAGTCCACGGTCTACGAGCTGGTGGCGTCCTTGCTGGAGCGGCGGGTGCTGGAGCCGGTGGGCAAGGATGGCCATGTGTACCTGGGCCGCCAGTTGTACTTTCTCGGCCAGGCGCATTTGCGCCATTTCGATCTGAGCCGCGAAGCCGACCAGGCCTTGCAGGAGATCGTCAGCCAGACCGGGGAAACCGCGCAGATGTGCCTGCTCAACGGGCGCAAATACACCGTGGCGCTGATGAAGGAAGGCGAGCGGCATTTTCGCATCTCCTCGGACATCGGCGAGAACGCACCGATCCCCTGGACCGCTTCCGGGCGTTTGCTGCTGGGGCACATGAGCGATGCGCAGATTGCCGAGTTGATCGATGAGCGCGACTTCATCCTCCCCGATGGCCAGCGCCTGCCGCTGGCGACCTTCCTTGAGGAAATCCGTCAGGCCACCGAGGAGGGGTTCTTTTCCTTCGACAGTGTCGCCGACACCTTCACCCATTGTTTTGCCGCGCCGGTGCGCGATGAGCGCGGGGTGTGCATCTGCACCCTGTGCATCGTCGCGCCGAGGGCCGATGCGCAGAGCCATTACCAGGAATACCGCCGGGTGCTGATCGACAGCGCCAACCGCCTGGCCCGGCGTATCAACGATTGATGACAGTGTCGCGGCTGTGCGCAGCCGCCTTGATAAGGAGTGCCAACATGTCTTCCGCTTTGAATCTGCCCCTGGTGGAAAAGGGCGCCGCGGCCCACGCTGCAAGCCTGCTCAGCGACGTCAGCCTGCCCGCCCTGGTGCTGCACCGCGAGGCGCTGGAACACAACATCCGCTGGATGCAGAAATTCGTCAGCGACAGCGGCGCCGAGCTGGCGCCCCACGGCAAGACCAGCATGATGCCCGCGCTGTTCCAGCGGCAGCTGGACGCCGGTGCCTGGGGCATCACCCTGGCCACCGCGGTGCAGACCCGCGCCGCCTACGCCCATGGCGCGCGCCGGGTATTGATGGCCAACCAACTGGTGGGCGCGCCGAACATGGCGCTGATCGCCGAGCTGCTGGCGGACACGGATTTCGATTTCTATTGCATGGTCGACCACCCGGACAACGTCGCCGACCTGGGGGCGTTTTTCGCCCAGCGCGGGGTCACCCTCAAGGTGATGATCGAGTACGGCGTGGTCGGCGGGCGTTGTGGCTGCCGCAGCGAGCAGGAGGTGCTGGCCCTGGCCAAGGCGATCCAGGCGCAGCCGGCCCTGGCCCTGTGCGGTATTGAAGGCTACGAAGGGGTGATCCATGGCGATCAGGCCATCAGCGGCATTCGTCAATTTGCCGATTCCCTGGTGCGCCTGGCGGTGGATCTGCAGAGCGACGGGCTGTTCGCCATCGAGCGGCCGATCATCACCGCTTCGGGGTCGGCCTGGTACGACCTGATCGCCGAGTCGTTCGAGACCCACAACGCCAAGGGGCGCTTCCTCAGCGTGTTGCGTCCGGGCAGTTACATCGCCCACGACCACGGTATCTACAAGGAGGCCCAGTGCTGCGTGCTGGATCGACGCAGCGATCTGCACGAGGGCCTGCGCCCGGCCATGGAAGTCTGGGCCCATGTGCAGTCGCTGCCGGAGCCGGGTTTTGCCGTGGTGGCCCTGGGCAAGCGCGATGTGGCCTACGACGCCGGTTTGCCGGTGCCGCTGCGGCGTTATCGCGCCGGGGCCGAGGCGGGCGCCGGGGATGATGTGACGGCGTGCAAGGTCACCGCGGTGATGGATCAGCATGCGTTTCTCACCGTGGCGCCGGGCGTGGAACTGCGCATTGGCGACATTATTTCCTTCGGCACCTCGCACCCGTGCCTGACCTTCGACAAGTGGCGCGTCGGGCTGCTGGTGGATGAGCACCTGCGCGTGATCGAGAACCTGGAAACCTGCTTCTGACGCCTTCGCTGGCGAGCCAGCGCCTGCAGGGTGGGTGCAATACACGATGTTGTAGGAGCCGGCTTGCCGGCGAAGCGGCCCTTGGATGGGGCGCAGGTTTTGCGCATGGCTTTCGCTGGCAAGCCAGCTCCTACAGGGAGATGAACATGAATAACAAGAAACGCATCGCGGCCATCGGCGAATGCATGATCGAGCTGCAGCAGCATCACGATGGCAGCCTGCAACAGGGCTTTGGTGGCGATACCTTGAATGCGGCGGTGTATCTGTGCCGCGAGCTCGGGCCGCTGGCCGAGGTGGATTACGTCACCGCCCTGGGCCTGGACAGTTTCAGCGATGCCATGTGCCAGGGCTGGGCCGAGGAAGGGATCGGCCTGGGCAAGGTCCAGCGCCTGCCGGGGCGGTTGCCGGGCCTGTATTGCATCCAGACCGATGCCCGGGGGGAGCGGCGCTTTTTGTATTGGCGCAATGAGGCGGCGGTACGGGACTGTTTCAACACCGCGGCGGCGGGGCCGATCCTGGCGGACCTGTGCGATTACGATGTGCTGTATTTCAGCGGCATCACCCTGGCGGTGCTCGGCGAGGCGGGGCGCAAGAAGCTGATTGACCTGCTGGTGGAAGCACGTATCCGCCGGGCGCAGATCGTGTTTGACAACAACTACCGGCCAAGGCTCTGGGCCTCGGTGGAGCAGGCGCGGACGGCCTATGTGCAAGTGCTGGAGCATGTGGACCTGGCGCTGTTGACCCTGGAGGACGAGCAGGCGCTGTTTGGCCATGACTATGCCCATGGCGTGTTTGCGGCCTACCCGAACATTGCCGAGGTGGTGATCAAGCGCGGGGCGGATTCGTGCCTGGTGCGTTGCGGTGCCGAGCGCTACGAGGTGCCGGCGCTGCCGGTGCAGCGGGTGGTGGACACCACGGCAGCGGGGGATTCGTTCAGCGCGGCTTATCTGGCCTGTCGCTTGCGAGGCGGCAGCCCGGTACAGGCTGCCGAGGCCGGGCACCGGTTGGCGAGCCGGGTGATTCAGCATCACGGGGCATTGATTCCCCGGGAGGTCGGTTTGTAGGAGCCGGCTTGCCGGCGAAGAGGCCTTTGAAGTCGGCGCTGTGCTTGCGGGCGCGTTCGCTGGCCAGCCAGCTCCTACGGCGGGGAGGTACGGGCCGGGGCTGGGGCGTCAGTCGCGGAAGAACACCTGCACCAGGTGATAGCCGAACTTGCTCTTGATCGGGCCATGCACGGTGCGCAGGGGCTTCTTGAAGATCACCTGGTCGATGGCGCCGACCATTTGCCCCGGACGCACTTCCCCCAGGTCGCCGCCGCGCTTGCCGGACGGGCAGGTGGAGTATTTCTTGGCCAGGACGTCGAAGGCTTCGCCCTTGGCGATGCGCTGCTTGAGCTGTTCGGCTTCTTCGGCGGTTTTCACCAGGATGTGGCGGGCTTGGGCTTTCATGGGCGGGTGACCTTGTAGCGGGAAATCGGCGGCCGCGGATTATGCCTGAATTCAGGTCTCGCAACCGATCATCTGACGAATCTTCTGCGCCAGTTCTTCAATGGAAAACGGCTTGGCCAGCAGGTCCATCCCCGGTTCCAGGAAGCCCTGGCGCTCGGCGGCCTTTTCCGCGTAGCCGGTCATGAACAGCACCTTGAGCCCCGGGCGCTGCTGGCGGGCAATCTCCGCCAACTGCCGGCCGTTCATGCCCGGCAGGCCGACATCGGTCACCAGCAAATCAATGCGCGTCGGCGACTCCAGCAAGGGCAGGGCGCTGCGCGCGTCCTCGGCCTCGAAGGCGCGGTAGCCCAGTTCGTTGAGCACATTGAGCACCAGCATGCGCACCGCCGGGTCGTCTTCCACCACCATCACGCTTTCCCCGGCCATGGCCTGGGGCGCTGGCGGGCTGCCCACCGGTTCCGCCGTTGCCGGGGGCGCGCTGTGCAGGCGCGGCAGGTACAGGCGCACGCAGGTGCCCTGGTCCGGTTCGCTGCTGATGGTCACGTGGCCGCCGGACTGCTGGGCAAAGCCATAGATCATCGACAGGCCCAACCCGGTGCCCTGGCCGATGGGCTTGGTGGTGAAGAACGGGTCGAAGGCCTTGGCCAGAATGCGCGGGCTCATGCCGGCGCCGTTGTCGCTGACCCCGAGCATCACGTAGTCACCGGCCTTGACCGGTTCCAGGGTGCGGATGTCGCTGCCGTCGAGGTAGCTGTTGGCCGTCTCGATCAGCAGTCGGCCGCCGTGGGGCATGGCGTCGCGGGCGTTGATCACCAGGTTGAGCAGGGCGTTCTCCAACTGGCTGGCGTCGGTGTTCACCGGCCAGACATCGTCGGCCAGTTGCATCTGCAGTTGGATGTGCTCGCCCTTGGTGTGGTTGAACAGCTCGTGCAGCGAGCGCACCAGCTGGTTTGGGTCCAGGGGCCGGCGGTCCAGGGACTGGCGACGGGAAAAGGCCAGCAGGCGGTGGGTCAGGGAGGCGGCACGCTTGGCCGAGGACATGGCGGCTTCGGTAAAGCGGCCGATTTCGTCGCCGCGCCCGTTATCGATGTAGCGCTGCATCAGGTCCAGGCTGCCGATGATGCCGGTGAGCATGTTGTTGAAGTCGTGGGCGATGCCGCCGGTGAGCTGGCCCACGGCTTCCATCTTCTGCGCATGGCGCAGGGCGTCTTCGGCGCGCTCGCGCTCGAACATCTCGTTCTGCAGGCGCTGGTTGGCGGTGGCCAGGGCTTCGGTGCGCCGATTGACCCGCTCTTCCAGGGTTTCGTTGAGGTTGCGCAGGGCTTCTTCGGTCTGTTTGCGCTCGGTTTCATCGATCACGAAGATGTAGAAGCCGTTGATCGCGCCGTCGGCGCCGTGGCGCGGCAGGTATTTCATCAGGGCATGGCGCGGACGGCCGTCGCGGTGCGGCGAGTTGGCCTCGAAGCTGCACGGCGTACCGGCCAGGGCCGCCTTGATGTTCTCGGCGCGGGTGGCGTAGATCTCGTCTCCCACCACTTCGCGAATGGTCCTGCCGTACAGCTCCTGCGGGGTCAGGCCGTACCAGTCCAGGTAGGCGCTGTTGTTCAGGCGAAAGCGTTCTTCGTGGTCGACATAGCCGATCAGCACCGGCATGGCGTTGATGATCAGTTGCAGCTCGGTCTGGCTCTGGCGCAGGGCCTGCTCCATCTGCTTGCGTTCGGTCAGGTCCAGGGCGGCGCCGAGAAAGCGCGTGGGCCGGCCATGGTGATCCTTGTAGCAGCGGCCCCGGGCGAACACCCAGCGCACCTGGCCGTCGGCCAGTTGCAGGCGGTACTCCTCGGCGTATTCGCTGCCCTGGGTGATGCAGTGCTTGATGCTCCGGGCCACCATGGCCCGGTCTTCCGGGTGCACGCCCTTGAGGTATTCACTGATGGGCAGTTGCCGGGATTGCTGCGGGTCGACGCTGTGCAGCTGGGCAAAGTGGGCGTCGGCAATGAAGCGGTCTTCGCCAATGTCCCAGTCCCAGGTGCCCACCGCGTCGGTGGCCGCCAGGGCCAGTTGCAGGCGTTCTTCGGTTTCGTGCTGGGCCCGCAGGCTGGCCTCGGAACGCTGCTGCAGCTCCAGGGCGATGCGCCGGCGTTCATTGGTTTCGATGGCGGTCACCAGGATCCCGGCGACGTCCCCGCGCTCGTTGCGGATCGGGCTGTAGGTCAGGTCCAGCCACAGGTCGTATTCGCTGCCGTTGCTGCGTTGCAGGCTGAAGCGCTGCTCGCTGAAGCTGCGCACCTGGCCGTTGAGCACCGCGCGGTAGACCGGGTCGGTGAAGTCCATCAGCTCCGGCCAGATCAGGTGCGCCGGCTGGCCGAAGGCGTGGGGGTGCTTGTTGCCAGCCAGCAGGGCGAAACCGTCGTTGTAGATCTGGGTCAGCTCGCCGCCCCACAGCAGCAACATCGGCATCGGTGAATGGATCACGATGTCCACCGCGGTGCGCAGGCTCTGGGGCCATTGGCCGGAGTGACCGAGGGCCGTGGCCGACCAGTCCAGGCGGGCAATCAGGGTGGCGGCTTCGCTGCCGGAATGGGGGGCATTCATGTCGGGTGGGTCCTGGGCGCAGCGGTGTTACGCGGCAGCGTCATGGGTCGCGTACTGAAAAAGTCGCATGGACATGCCGTGCATATTCAAACGGATGGAGTGTAGGCGTTTCTGACGCCGGCATTTTCACCCGCTTTTGCGGCGGATGACCAGTCTAGAGGGGCTGAACGGTTCCTGTAGCCGCTGCCGCAGGCTGCGAACGCTCCGGGCGGCACTGCGTCGCATGAAGCGCTGCCCTTGAGATCGTCGAAGGTCCTGCGGCCCTTTGCGCAGCCTCGCGGGCTCGGCAGCGGCTACAGGTGCTGCGCTGTGAAGGGGGCGGCGGCGGTTGGCCGTCGTCAGTGGCGCAGTTCTTCGCGGTCGCGAAACTGCTCCAGGGCCTCGGGGTTGGCCAGGGCGTCGGTGTTTTTTACCGGCAGGCCATGCACCAGGTTGCGCACCGCCAGTTCGACGATCTTGCCGCTGATGGTGCGGGGGATGTCGGTGACCGCGAGGATCTTCGCCGGGACGTGGCGCGCGGTGGTGTTGTCGCGGATCACCTGGCGGATCCGTTCCCGCAAGGGCTCATCCAGCACCACGCCGTCCTGCAGGCGCACGAACAGCACCACCCGCACGTCGTGCTCCCAGCTCTGGCCGATGGCCAGGCTTTCCAGGACCTGTTCCAGCTTCTCCACCTGGCGGTAGATCTCCGCGGTGCCAATGCGCACGCCACCGGGGTTGAGCACCGCATCGGAGCGGCCGTGAATCAACCAGCCGCCATCGGCCAGCTGTTCGGCGTAGTCGCCCTGGGCCCAGACCCCGGGAAACAGGCTGAAGTACGAGGCCTTGAGCTTGCTCTGGTCCGGGTCGTGCCACAGGCCCACCGGAATGCTCGGAAAGTGCCGGGTGCACACCAGTTCGCCTTTTTCGCCGATCACCGGCCGGCCCTGGTCGTTCCACACTTCGATGGCCATGCCCAGGCCCTTGCCCTGCATCTCGCCGCGGCGTACCGGCTGGATCGGGTTACCGGCGACGAAGCAGGCGACGATGTCGGTGCCGCCGGACATCGAGGCCAGGCACAGGTCGCGCTTGATCTCGCGGTACACGTAGTCGTAGCTCTGCGGCGACAGCGGCGAGCCGGTGCACAGCAGGGTCTTCAGGCTGTCCAGGCGGTGGCTGTGGCGCGGCCGGCTGCCGGCCTTTTCCAGGGCCACCAGGTACTTGGGGCTGGTGCCGAAGACGTTGATGGCTTCGCTATCGATCAGGTCGATCAGGTGTTCATTGGTCGGGTGGAAGGGCGAGCCGTCGTAGAGCACCAGGCTGGCGCCGGTGGCCAGGGCCGAGACCAGCCAGTTCCACATCATCCAGCCGCAGGTGGTGTAGTAGAACAGCCGCTCGCCGGGGCCGAGGTCGGTGTGCAGGCCGTGTTCCTTGAGGTGTTGCAGCAGCACCCCGCCGGTGCCGTGGACGATGCATTTGGGCACCCCGGTGGTGCCGCTGGAATAGAGGATGTACAGCGGATGGGCGAAGGGCACCGGGACGAACTCGGGCTCGCCGCCGGGGCGGTAGAAGTCGTCCCACACGCTGACGCGGGCCTGGGTGCAAAAGTCCTCGGCCCGGGCTTGCGGGCGGGCATGGGGCACGATGAGCAACTGCTCCAGGGACGGCAGGCGCTCGAGGATTTCATTGACCTTGGCGGTCTGGTCGATGTCCTTGCCGGCGTAGCGATAGCCGGCGCAGGTGATCAGTACCTTGGGTTCGATCTGGCCGAAGCGGTCGATCACCCCCTGGGTGCCGAAGTCCGGCGAACAGCTGGACCACACCGCGCCGAGGCTGGTGCTGGCGAGCATCGCCACCAGGGTTTGCCAGGTGTTGGGCATGCAGGCGGCGACCCGGTCGCCGAGGCCGACCCCGGCCGCCCGCAGGCCGCGTTGCAGGCCGGCGACCTGGGCCGCCAGTTCGGCGTAGGTCAGCTGTTCGCGCTGGCGGCTTTCGTTGATCGCCACCACCGCCACTGCGTCGTCCCGGCGCTTGAGCAGGTGCTCGGCGAAGTTCAGGGTGGCGCCGGGAAACCACTGCGCGCTGGGCATCTGCGGGCCTTCGCGGAGCACGCATTCGGCGCTCTGGTGGAAGCTGACCTCGAAGAAGTCGACGATGGCCTGCCAGAAGCGTTCGCGCTGGTCGATGCTCCACTGGTGCAGGCTGGGGTAGTCATGAAGGTTCAGGCCGTGGCGCTGATTAACGAAGCGGCGGAAGGCATCCATCCGCGTCTTGCCGATGCGTTCGGCGCTGGGTTGCCAGAGAAGGTCGGACATGCAAGGCCTCTATTTCTTCTTATGTTCGGTGTGCACTGTCGTTCTTTGTGGCGAGGGAGCTTGCTCCCGTTCGGCCGCGTAGCGGTCGTCCACCAGACGACCGCCTTTTGTCGTTGAATCTCGGTTGCCTGGTTTTAGGGCCGCTACGCGACCCGGCGGGAGCAAGCTCCCTCGCCACAGAAAGAGTGGGGGGCAGGGGCGGGGTTATTGCGCCAGCCAGCCACCGTCGATGTTCCAGGCCGCGCCGCGCACCTGGGCGCCGGCGTCACTGCACAAAAATAGCACCAGCTCGCCCAGTTGCGACGGGGTGACGAACTCCAGGGACGGCTGCTTTTCCGCCAGCAGATCATGCTGGGCCTGTTGCGGATCGGTGCCCGCGGCGACGCGGTCGTCGATCTGCTTCTGCACCAGCGGGGTCAGCACCCAGCCGGGGCAGATGGCGTTGCAGGTGATGTTGCTGGTGGCGGTTTCCAGGCCCACCACCTTGGTCAGGCCGATGACCCCGTGCTTGGCCGCCACATAGGCGGCCTTGCCCACGGAACCGACCTGGCCGTGCACCGAGGCGATGTTGACGATCCGCCCCCAGCCCTTGGCGCGCATTCCCGGCAGCCCCAGGCGGGTGCTGTGGAACACCGAGGACAGGTTGATGGCGATGATCGAATCCCAGCGCTCCACGGGGAATTCCTCCACCGCCGCCACGTGCTGGATGCCGGCGTTGTTGACCAGGATGTCGACGCCGCCGAACTCCCGTTCGGCGTAGGCGAACAGCTCGGCGATCTGCGCCGGGTCGCTGACGTCCGCCGGGTGATGGCCGACCTGGCCGCCGAATTGTGCGACCTCGGCGATGGCCTTCGAGGCATCGCCGAAGCCGTTGAGAATCAGCTTGGCCCCGGCCTTGGCCAGGACCCGGGCGATGCCCAGGCCAATGCCGCTGGTGGAACCGGTGACCAGGGCGGTCTTGCCAGAAAGAGTGCTCATGAATACCTCACACGATGCCGGTGGCGTAGAAAGTGGCGATGACGACGAACACCGCCAGGGTCTTGATCAGGGTGATGCAGAAAATGTCCTTGTAGGCTTCGCGGTGGGTCAGCCCGGTGACCGCCAGCAGGGTGATCACCGCGCCGTTGTGCGGCAGGGTGTCCATGCCGCCGCTGGCCATGGACGCCACCCGGTGCAGCACTTCCAGGGGAATGTTGGCGGCATGGGCGGCGCTGATGAAGCTTTCGGACATGGCCGCCAGGGCGATGCTCATGCCCCCCGAGGCCGAGCCGGTGATGCCCGCCAGCAGGGTTACGGTGATGGCTTCGTTGACCAGCGGGTTGGGGATGCTTTTGAGCCAGTCGGCCAGCACCAGAAAGCCTGGCAGGGAGGCGATCACGGCGCCGAAACCGTATTCCGAAGCGGTGTTCATCGCCGCCAGCAGGGCACCGCTGACCGCGCTCTTGCTGCCCTCGGCGAGCTTGCTGCGAATCGCCGAGAAGCCGCACACCAGCACCATCAGGATGCCCACCAGCAAGGCCGCCTGCACCGCCCAGATGGCGGTGAGCTTGGCGATTTCGCTGGTTACCGGGGCGGCCATGCCCGGCAGGCTGAGGCTGTGGGTCTTGCCGTACCACTGGGGAATCCAGTGGGTGAACAGCAGGTTCATGATGCCCACCAGCAGCAGCGGCGACAGCGCCAGCCAGGGGTTGGGCAGCTTCAGGTCCTCGGCGGTTTCCGGTTCGTTGCGCAGTTCGGTGCCGTAGCCTTCACCGGCCTTCTGCGCCTTGTTGCGCTGGCGCTGCAGGAACAGCATGCCGGCGCAGAACACGAAAATGGTGCCGATCACGCCCAGCCAGGGCGCGGCCCAGGCGGTGGTGTTGAAGAAGGTGCTGGGGATGATGTTCTGGATCTGCGGGGTGCCGGGCAGGGCGTCCATGGTGAAGGAGAATGCGCCCAGGGCGATGGTCGCCGGGATCAGCCGCTTGGGGATGTTGCTCTGGCGGAACATCTCGGCAGCGAAGGGGTAGACGGCGAACACCACCACGAACAGCGAGACGCCGCCGTAGGTCAGCAAGGCGCAGACCAGCACGATCACCAGCATCGCCTGGCGAGTGCCAAGCAGGCGGATCGCCGCGGCGACGATGGAGCGCGAGAAGCCCGACAGCTCGATCAGCTTGCCGAACACCGCGCCCAGCAGGAACACCGGGAAATACAGTTTGATGAAGCCGACCATCTTCTCCATGAACACCCCGGTAAAGGCGGGCGCCACGGCGGACGGATCGGTGAGCAGCACTGCGCCGAGGGCGGCAATGGGGGCAAAGAGGATGACGCTGTAGCCACGGTAGGCCGCCAGCATCAGCAGCGCCAGGGCTGCCAAGGCAATGATCACACTCATGGTGTGTCTCTCCAGGATTGTTATTGTTGTCGGGTGTTGCGTGTGGAGAGCGTTATAGCGAGAACTGTGCCATCTGCTTAAGTTGTTGAAATGTATGAGTATTTTTATTTTTCTAGGGGCGGTTCGGAGTTGATTTTCTCTTTTTTGAGACTTTTTTGGATTGGTCGGCCTCTTCGCTGGCAAGCCTGCTCCTACAGAGATCGTTCGGAGCGCCGTAGGAGCTGGCTTGCCAGCGAAAAGCGCGGAGCACGCCGGTAATTTCTCTAAATAGAGATTGATGTCTCTTTATGGAGACTCGGCAATCCCCAAGGCCGCCATCTTCTTGTACAGCGTCGAACGGCCCAGCCCCAGGCGTCGCGCCGCTTCGTCCACCTTGCCGGCGCATTGCGCCAGGGTGGCGCTGATCAGTTGCCGGTCGAATCGTTCCCGGGCCGCGGCGAAGGTTTCCTGGCTCGGCGACTCGGCGGGCAGCGGGGCCGCATCGCGCTGCACCGGGCTGAAGCTGCCGATTGCCGCGCGAATGTCCGCGGCAGTGAGTATCAGGTCGTCGCTGAGCAGCGCCGCCCGTTCCAGCACGTTGCGCAGCTCGCGGATATTCCCCGGCCAGGCATGTTGCGCCAGCAGGGCCAGGGCTTCGCGATCCAGTTCATGCTGGCTGCGCAGTTCTTCGAGAATCCCTTCGCTCAGGGCCGGCAGGTCGTCCAGGCGTTCGCGCAGGGCCGGCACCTGGATCGGCAGCACGTTGAGCCGGTAGTACAGGTCGGCGCGGAACTCGCCGCGCTTGATCGCCGCTTCCAGGTCGGTGGAGGTGGCGGCGATCACCCGCACATCGCTGTGGATCACTTCGTTGGAGCCCACCGGCTCGAACTCCTTCTCTTGCAGCACCCGCAGCAACTTGCTTTGCAGGGGCAGGGGCATGTCGCCGATTTCATCGAGGAACAGGGTGCCGCCCTGGGCGATCTGCAACTTGCCGGCGCGCCCCTTGCGGTCGGCGCCGGTGAAGGCACCGGGGGCGGTGCCGAAGAACTCCGCCTCCAGCAGCGCCTCGGGAATCGCTGCGCTGTTGATGCTGACAAAGGGCTTGTGGGCCCGGGGCGACGCGGCATGGATGGCCTGGGCCAGCAGCTCCTTGCCGGTGCCGGTTTCGCCTTGCAGCAGCACCGGGGATTCGGCACTGGCGCTGCGTCGGGCCCGGCGTTTGACTTCCAGGCTGGCGGCGCTGGTGCCGATGAAATGGGCGAAGTTGTACTTGGTCTGCCGGGCCCGCAGCAGGGAGCGGGTGGAGGCCAGTTCTTCCTGCATGCTCAGGTAGCGCTTGAGCATCGGCGACAGGCTGCGCAGTTCGTCGAACAGGGCAAAGCCGATGGCGCCGATCACCGTGCCGGCGGCGTCGTGGATCGGCAGGCGCATCACCACCAGCGGTTCCTTGGGGGTGTCCTGCATGTCCAGCAGGATCGGGCGGCCGGTGCGTACCACTTCCCGCAGCAGGCTGCCGGGGATCACGCTTTCGCAGGGCTTGCCGATGGCGAAGGCCGCCGATTCCAGGCCGAAGCGCCGGGCGTAGCGCTCGTTCATCCAGACGATATTGGCGTCGCGATCGACGATCACCGTGCCTTCGCTGGACTGCTCGATGATCTCGAACAGCGAGCGGATCGCCAGTTGGCGCACACGCTGGTAATCCTTGAGGCTTTCGCTGTCGTTCATGGCGGCATCCTGAAAATGGGCGCGGCGATTATGCCGCAGTCTGCCCCGGTTGTTGCGCTGTAGCCGCTGCCGAGCCTGCGAGGCTGCGCAAAGGGCCGCAGGACCTTCGGCGGCCTTGAGGGCAGCGTCTGCTGCGCAGCCGTTCGCAGCCTGCGGCAGCGGCTACAAAGAACAGCGCGCCTTCTGTAGCCGCTGTCGAGCCTGCGAGGCTGCGCAAAGGGCCGCAGGACCTTTGGCGGTCTCTAGGGCAGCGTCTGCTGCGCAGCCGTTCGCAGCCTGCGGCAGCGGCTACAAAGAACAGTGTGCCTTCTGTAGCCGCTGTCGAGCCTTGGCGAGGCTGCGTAAAGGGCCGCAGGACCTTCGGCGGTCTCTAGGGCGGCGTCTGCTGCGCGGCCGTTCGCAGCCTGCGGCAGCGGCTACAAAGAACCGCGCGCCTTCTGTCGCCGCTGCCGAGCCTGCGAGGCTGCGAAAAAGGGTCGTCGGCGGCGGGTCAGCCGGGATGGGCGGCGGCCAGCAGCTCCTGGGTGTAGGGGTGCTGCGGGTTGTCGAACACGTCGTGGCTGGCGCCGCGCTCCACCACCTGGCCGTCCTTGATCACGATCATGTCGTGGGCCAGGGCCCGTATCACCGCCAGGTCATGGCTGATGAACAGGTAGGTCAAGCCGTACTTTTCCTGCAGTTGGCGCAGCAGGGCCACCACTTGTTTCTGCACGGTGCGGTCCAGGGCCGAAGTCGGTTCGTCCAGCAGGATCAGCGCCGGCTTGAGCACCAGGGCCCGGGCAATGGCGATGCGCTGGCGCTGGCCGCCGGAGAACTCGTGGGGGTAGCGGTGGCGGCTGTCGGGATCGAGGCCGACTTCCTCCAGGGCGCGGATCACCTGTTCATCGCACTGGCGGGCGTCGTACTGGCTGTGCACTTCCAGGCCTTCGCTGATGATCTGCGCCACCGACATGCGCGGGCTGAGGCTGCCGAAGGGGTCCTGGAACACCACCTGCATCTGTTTGCGCCAGGGCCGCAGTTGTTTCTGGTCGAGGCCGTCCAGGGCCTGGCCCTGGAAGCGGATGCTGCCCCGGGAATCCAGCAGGCGCAGGATCGCCTGGCCCAGGGTCGACTTGCCCGAGCCGGACTCGCCGACGATGCCCAGGGTCTTGCCTTGCTCGACGCTGAGGCTGATGTCGTCCACTGCCCGCAGGTATTGCTTGCGCCGGAACAGGCCGCCGGCTATCTGGAAATCGACGCTGAGATTGTTCACCTCCAGCACGGTTTCCCGGCTGTCGCGACACAGTGGCCGGCCTTCGGGCTCGGCGTGCAGCAGCTCGCAACTGTAGGGGTGTTGCGGGGCGCGGAACAGGGTGTCGCAGTCGGCCTGTTCGACGATTTCCCCGGCCTTCATCACGCACACCCGCTGGGCGATGCGCCGCACCAGGTTGAGGTCGTGGCTGATCAGCAGCAGGGACATGCCCAGGCGCTGCTGCAGGGATTTGAGCAGCAGCAGGATCTTGCGCTGCACGGTCACGTCCAGGGCCGTGGTGGGTTCGTCGGCGATCAGCAGCTCCGGCTCGCAGGCCAGGGCCATGGCGATCATCACCCGTTGGCGCTGGCCGCCGGAGAGTTGGTGCGGGTAGGCCTTGAGCCGTTCACGGGGTTTCTGGATGCCCACCAGTTCCAGCAGTTCGAGAATCCGCGCCTGGGCCTGTTTGCCGCCCAGGCCGCGATGCAGCAGCAGGGTTTCGCCGATCTGCTTCTCCACGCTGTGCAGCGGATTGAGGGAGGTCATGGGCTCCTGGAAGATCATGGCGATGCGGTTGCCCCGCAGCTTTTGCAGGGTCGCCGGGTCGCTGCCCATCAACTCCTGGCCGCGGTAGCGCACGCTACCGGAGCTGCTGCAGCCGGTCTGTGGCAGCAGTTGCAGGATCGAGTGGGCGGTCACCGACTTGCCCGAACCGGACTCGCCCACCAGGGCCAGGCACTCGCCGGGGCGGATGTCCAGGCTCAGGTCGCGGACCACGGTCTGTGCGCCGAAGCTGACCTTGAGCTGGCGGATTTCGATGAGGTTGTCAGTCATTGCTACCGTCCGCTTCAAGATCGTGGATCAAAGGCATCGCGCAAGGCTTCGCCGATAAACACCAGCAGCGAGAGGATCAGCGCCAGGGTGAAAAACGCCGTCAGCCCCAGCCACGGCGCCTGCAGGTTCTGCTTGCCCTGGCCGATCAACTCGCCCAGGGAGGCGCTGCCGGCGGGCATGCCGAAGCCGAGGAAGTCCAGGGCGGTGAGGGTCGAGATGGCGCCGGTGAGGATGAACGGCAGGTAGCTCAGGGTGGCGTTCATCGCGTTGGGCAGGATGTGCCGCAGGATCACCTTGCGGTCGCTCAGGCCCAGGGCCCGGGCGGCCTTGACGTACTCCAGGTTGCGCCCGCGCAGGAACTCGGCGCGCACCACGTCCACCAGGGCCAGCCAGGAGAACAGCGCCATGATCCCCAGCAGCCACCAGAAATTCGGCTCGACGAACCCCGAGAGGATGATCAGCAGGTAGAGCACCGGCAGCCCGGACCAGACTTCCAGCAGGCGCTGGCCCAAGAGGTCGACCCAGCCGCCGTAATAGCCTTGCAAGGCGCCGGCGGCAATGCCGATCAGGGCGCTGATGGCGGTCAGGGCCAGGGCGAACAGGATCGACACCCGGGCGCCGTAGATCACTCGCGCGGCCACGTCCCGGGCCTGGTCGTCGGTGCCCAGCCAGTTGACCTTGCTCGGCGGGCTGGGGGCGGGCTGGGTCAGGTCGTAGTTGGGCGTGTCTTCGCTGAAGGGGATCGGCGGGAACAGCAGCCAGCCACCGTCCTTGCGGATCAGCTGCTGCACGTAGTCGCTGCGGTAGTCGGCCTGGAACGGCAGCTGGCCGCCGAATTCCTGCTCGGTGTAGCGCTTGAACACCGGGAAGTACAACGAGCCCTGGTAGCTGACCACCAGCGGCTTGTCGTTGGCGATCAGCTCGCCGCCCAGGGTCAGGATGAACAGGCCGATGAACAGCCACAGCGACCACCAGCCACGGCGGTTTTGCTTGAACCGGTCCAGGCGCCGGCGGGCCACGGGAGAAAGCTTGAGCATCAGGCGTTCCTCGCGGCGAAGTCGATGCGCGGGTCGACCAGGGTGTAGCACAGGTCGCCGATCAGTTTTATCAGGAGGCCGAACAGGGTGAAGATGAACAGCGAGCCGAACACCACCGGGTAGTCCCGGGACACCGCGGCCTCGTAGCTCATGCGGCCCAGGCCGTCGAGGGAAAAGATCACCTCGATCAGCAGGGAGCCGGCGAAGAACACGCTGATGAAGGCCTGGGGGATCCCCGACACCACCAGCAGCATGGCGTTGCGGAACACATGCCCATACAGCACCCGGCGTTCGCTCAGGCCCTTGGCCCGGGCGGTGACCACGTACTGGCGGGTGATCTCGTTGAGGAAGGAGTTCTTGGTGAGGATGGTCAGGGTGGCGAAGCCGCCGATCACCAGGGAGCTGACTGGCAGCACCAGGTGCCAGAAGTAGTCGGCGACCTTGCCCAGGGTGCTCAGTTGCTCGAAGTTGTCCGAGACCAGGCCGCGCACCGGGAACCAGTTCAGCGAGGTGCCGCCGGCGAACAGCACGATCAGGAACATGGCGAACAGGAAGGCCGGCATGGCGTAGCCGATGATGATCGCGGTGCTGCTCCAGATGTCGAAGTGGCTACCGTGGTGCACCGCCTTGCGAATCCCCAGGGGGATCGACACCAGGTAGGTGATCAGGGTGGCCCAGAGGCCGAGGGAGATGGTCACCGGCATTTTTTCCAGGATCAGGTCGGTGACCGTGGCGCCACGGAAGAAGCTCTTGCCGAAGTCCAGCCGGGCGTAGCTTTTCAGCATCAGCCACAGGCGTTCGTGGGCCGGCTTGTCGAAGCCGTACTGTTTCTCGATGTCCTGGATCAGTTTGGGGTCCAGGCCGCGGCTGGCTCGGGAGCCGCTGCTGCTCATGGCATCGGCGGAGCCGCCGACCGCGCCGCCGCCGATCCCTTGCAGGCGGGCGATGGCCTGTTCCACCGGGCCGCCGGGGGCGGCCTGGACGATGACGAAGTTCACCAGAAGGATGATCAGCAGGGTCGGAATGATCAGCAGCAGGCGCCGCAGGATGTAGGCCGGCATCAGTGGCGCCCTCCGGGTTGGCCACGGCGGATCAGCTCGGCGGCCATCTGTTCATTGGTCAGCGCGGTGCTGCTGACTTCCCACCAGCTTTCGATGGCTTCGTCGTTGCTCGCCGGCACCTTGGGCATGCCGAAGCGGTTCCACCACACCGTGGAGGTGCCGGGCGGGTAGTAGTTGGCGATCCAGTAGTAGTTCCACTGCAGTACCCGGTCCAGGGCGTGGGCGTAGCGCAGCATCTCCGGCTGGCTGGTGGCTTTCACCAGGCCGTTGAGCAGGCTGTCCACCGCCGGGTTCTTGAGCACCATGTAGTTGTTGGAGCCCGGATCGTTGGCCGCGGCCGAGCCGAAGTAGTTGTGCAGCTCCATGCCCGGCGAGGTGGTCACCGGGTAGCCGGTGACGATCATGTCGTAGTCCCGGGCCATCAGGCGGTTGACGTATTGCGAGGGGTCGATGCGGCGGATGTTCAGGCTGATGCCGATCTGTGCCAGGTTGCGCTTGTAGGGCAGCAGCAGGCGTTCGATGGAGCCCTGGGTGATGAGGAAGGTGAAGCTCAGGGGTTCGCCGTCGGCATTCACCAGTTTGTCGCCCTCGGCTTTCCAGCCGGCCTGTTCCAGCAGGGCCAGGGCTTGCAGCTGCTTGTCGCGAATCACGCCGCTGCCGTCGGTTTTCGGTGCTTCGAAGACCTGGGTGAAGACTTCGTCGGGGATCTGCCCGCGCAGCGGTTCGAGGATCTTCAGCTCTTCGGCGTCCGGCAGGCTGCGGGCCGCCAGCGGGGTGTTGGAGAAGAAGCTCTGCTGGCGGATGTAGAGGTTGCGCATCATCTGCCGGTTGCTCCATTCGAAATCCCAGAGCATGGCCAGGGCCTGGCGCACCCGGCGGTCCTGGAACACCGGCCGGTCGAGGTTGAACACGTAGCCCTGGGCCGGTTGCGGCGCCGATCGGGCCAGGTGGGCCTTTTGCAGGCGGCCGTCGTTCAGGGCCGGGCTGTCGTAGCCGATGGAATAGCCGGTGGCGGAGAATTCGCGGTTGTAGTCGTAGGCGCCGCCGCGCAGCACTTGCCGGGCGACGTCGATATCGCCGAAGTACTCGACGCTGAAATGGTCGAAGTTGTACAGGCCGCGGCTGACCGGCAGGTCCTTGCCCCACCAGTCGGGGTTGCGGGCAAAGGTGATGCTGTTGCCCGAATCCACCTTGGCCACCCGATAGGGGCCGCTGCCCAGGGGCGCTTCATAGCCACCGCCAGCGGCGAAGTCGCGACTCTTCCACCAGTGTTCGGGGAACACCGGCAGGGTCGCGATATCCAGGGGCAGGGTGCGGTTTTCGTTGCTCTTGAAGTAGAAACGCACCACCCGCGGCGATTCCACGGTGACGCCTTTGACGTCCTCGAACTGGGTGCGGTAGCGCATGCTGCCCTGGGTCATCAGCAGGTCGTAGCTGTAGCGCACGTCTTCGGCGGTGATCGGCGTGTTATCGGCGAAGCGGGCCTTGGGGTTGAGGTAGAAGCGCAGCCACAGGCCGTCTTCGGCGCGCTCCATCTTCTGTGCCACCAGGCCGTAGACGGTGTAGGGCTCGTCCAGGGAGCGCAGGGCCAGGGGCGAATAGACCAGGCCGTCGAGCTGGGAGACGCCGATGCCCTTGTCTATATAAGGCAGCACATGGTCGAAACGGCCGATCTCGATGGCCGAGCGGCGCAGGGTTCCGCCCTTGGGGGCCTGGGGGTTGACGTAGTCGAAGTGGCTGAAGCCCTGGGGATACTTGGCCGGTTCGCCGTAGACGGTCATGGCGTGTTGCGGTGCCGCCTGGGCACCCGCGGCGCCCAGTAGCAGGACGGTGAAAAGCACAGTGGAGGAAAGCAGTCGCATTGTCAGCCTTAGGAGCCGGGTGATCGATGACCACGATTTGTACGCTAGCGGCCTGTGACTGGCCAGCCGCTTTTACAAGCGCAACGGCCCACCAGGAGGCGGGCCGTTGAGCAGGCACAAGCGCGAGGGGATCAGTCCTGGCGGCTGGTGACTTCCAGCAGGTGGTAGCCGAACTGGGTCTTCACCGGGCCTTGCACGACGTTGACCGGGGCGCTGAACACCACGGTGTCGAATTCCTTGACCATCTGGCCCGGGCCGAAGGAGCCCAGGTTGCCGCCGTCGCGGCTGGACGGGCAGGTGGAGTTCTTTTTCGCGACTTCGGCGAAGTCGGCGCCGGCTTCGATCTCGGCTTTGAGTTCGTTGCACTTGGCTTCGCTGGCAACCAGGATGTGACGGGCAGTGGCTTTGGCCATGGATGTTGCTCCTTTCAAGAAAGTTGAGAGCCTACCGGATTCAGGTGGCTATTTCTTGTCAAAGTTCCTGCAAAGCGTTGCCGCCCGGCGCTTGCGCGGGCGGCGGGCGGGGTTGGGGCGGTGGCGGTCAGGCGGGGACGGCGGCGACCTTGCCTGCTTGTTGCAGTTGTTCTGCGCCGCGGCGCAGCAGTTGCTCGGTGGCGGCCCAGCCCAGGCAGCCGTCGGTCACCGACACGCCGTAGCGCAGTTGGCCGCTTAAGGGTTGGCAGCCTTCGAACAGGTGGCTTTCCAGCATCACTGCGACCAGCGAGCGATCGCCCTGCAGACGTTGCTCCAGGACCTCGTTGAACACCGCCGGCTGGCGCAACGGGTCCTTGCCGCTGTTGGCGTGGCTGCAATCGACCATGATCCGCGCCGGGATCTTCAGCTTGTGCAGGTCGCGCTGGACCTGGGCCACGCTCTGGCGGTCGTAGTTCGGCCCGCGATGGCCGCCGCGCAGCACCAGGTGGGTGTCGGGGTTGCCCGGGGTCTGGATGATCGCCGGGTGGCCCTGGCTGTCGACGCCGAAGTGACGGTGCGGGTGCGCCGCCGAACGCATGGCGTCACAGGCGATGGCGACGCCGCCGTCGGTGCCGTTCTTGAAGCCCACGGGCATTTCCAGGCCGCTGGCCATTTCCCGGTGGATCTGCGATTCGGTGGTGCGCGCGCCAATGGCCACCCAGCTCAGCAGATCGTCGAAGTAGCCGGCGGCCATGGGTTGCAGCAGTTCGGTGGCGATCGGCAGGCCCAGGCGCAGCATCTCGCGCATCAGGTCCCGGGACAGGCTCAGGCCGACGGCCATGTCGTCGCTGCCATCCAGGTGCGGGTCGTAGGCCAGGCCTTTCCAGCCGACGGTGGTGCGGGGCTTTTCCACGTAGGCGCGCATCACCAGGAGCATCTGGTCGCTCAACTCTTCGGCCAGGCGGGCCAGGTTGGCGGCGTATTCCAGGGCCGATTGCGGGTCGTGGATGGAGCAGGGGCCGACGACGACCAGCAGGCGTGGGTCACGACCTTCGAGAATGGCGCGCACCGCCAGGCGGTAGTTGGCAACTTGCTGGCTCAGGGCCAGGGACAGCGGCAGTTGCTGCTTGAGCTCCAGGGAGCTGGGCAGGCGCCGGGTCAGGGGTTCATTGGCGCTGACGTGGGCGGACAGGGGCAGAGCGGATACGGACGAGTTCATGTGCGGTCTTCCTGGGCGGGCGGCGGGTGATGTCCCGCGCGCGGCCCTACTGGGGTGTTCGACAATTGGCCGTACTGGCCATCAGTGTGCAATTGCCACCGGTAGGTGACCGATCGGAGGCGGCAGGCTGTCCCGAGCGGAGGCTGCTAAATCGCCAGGCGGAAAACATGTCGTAGCGGTAATAGGTGGCGTAGTTCATGGGGCAATCCTCGGTAAGTTCGGTGTGTTGCAGAAAAGTCGTGGTTGAAAACGTGGTGCCGGAAAAAACAAAACCCCCGGTCGGGAGGCCGACCGGGGGTTGAGATTTCTCTGGTAGGCGACCCGTCAAAGTGGGCGCCGGTTGGGTATCAGGCGCGCCAGTGGCTAAACCAATACCCAAAATAAAAGTTGACCGGAGCCAGGTTGCCATTGACCCGGGCAGCCGCAACCGAACGCAGTGCGCTGGCGGTGTGGCGGTGCAGGGAAGGGGTCTGGGACAGCATGGGGTTTCTCCGTGAAGTGGGGCGAGCTTACTAGAGGCCAGGGCCGCGATTCAATCAGTAATTTCTATGGACGCTGTTGTCTTGGGCGATGGATTAAGCGCCGCCAGGATTTATGCCACACTCGCCGCTCCCCCTCGTTGCCTCGCCAAGGAATCTCCATGACCGTGCTGACCCTCGCTGCCGCCCAATCGGTATCCATTGCTGGCGACTGGCAGGGGAATCTGGCCCGGCATCAGCATCTGATGCGGCTAGCGGCGCAACAGGGGGTGCAGGTCCTGGTGTTTCCCGAACTGTCCCTGACCGGTTATGAGCCGCCACTGGCCGCGCAACTGGCGCTGGCACCGGATTCCCCACGGTTGCAGCCGCTGCGGGACCTGGCCCGGGAACTGCAACTGACGGCGGTGGTGGGCTTGCCGATTCGCCTGGCGGAGGACGGGCCGGTGCTGATCGGGGCGCTGGTGCTGGCAGCCGACGGCTCGCTGGCGGTGTACAGCAAGCAGCATCTGCATGCCGGGGAGGAGCGCTTCTTTGCCCCCGGCACGGGCGGGGCGCCGCTGCAACTGGCAGAGGCGAGGTTGGCCCTGGCGGTGTGCGCGGATTTTTGTCATGCCAGTCACGTAGAGGCTGCAGTGGCTGCCGGTGCCGACATCTATGCTGCCGGGGTGCTGATCAGCGAGGGCGGTTATGCCGCCGACAGCGCCTTGTTGCAAGGTTATGCCCGGGACTACGGCGTTGTGCTGTTGATGGCCAATCATGGCGGTCCCAGCGGTGGCTGGGCCTGTGCCGGGCGTAGCGCGATCTGGGGCCGTGACGGCCAGTTGCTGGGCGCCGTGGAGGGGGTTGGCGAAGCGCTGTTGATTGCCCGCTGCGTGGCCGGGCAATGGCAGGCCCGGGTTGTGCCGGTGGCCGGCTGATGAATGCACTGCAATTGCGCCCGGCGTCAGCGGCCGACCTGGCTTTCGCCCGGGACCTGACCCGCTCGACCATGCTCGGCTATTACATTCGCAATGACCTGCTATGGCTCGATGAGGCGTTCGATGTGGCCTGGGCCGGTCGCGAGAATCTGCTGATCTGCCAGGCAGACGAGGTGCTGGGCTATGTCAGCCTGAGTCGGGACCTGCGGGCCCTGTATATTCGTGAATTGCATGTGCTGCAGGCGTGGCGCGGGCGCGGTGCCGGCGCCTGGGTCCTGGCGCGGCTCTTGGAGCGGGCGCGCCAGGAACACCTTGGCCTGTTGCGCCTGACCGTGTTCAAGGGCAACCCGGCACAGCGTCTGTATGAACGGATGGGGTTGCAGGTGGTGGGGGAGGAGGAGTGTTTCTGGCGCATGGAGCGTCCTACTGTCGCAGGCCCCGGACCCGGGTAGCGGGCCCCGGGCTGCCGGGGCCTGAAGGTGCGACGCGGTCTGCGGTCTGGCAGGCGGCGTGGCTTTATCGCTCGCCGATGAATTTTATATAGCGCTTGTGATTAGGTTTGTACGTCGCTTTTTTGCTAAGGTGTCCGGCAACCTTTAAAGACCAAATCGCGAGGTGTCTGCTTGATTAGGGTGCTAGTAGTCGATGACCATGATCTCGTTCGTACGGGCATTACACGAATGTTGGCTGACATCGATGGCCTGCAAGTAGTCGGGCAGGCGGAGTCAGGGGAAGAATCCCTGCTCAAGGCGCGGGAGCTGAAGCCCGACGTCGTCCTGATGGACGTCAAGATGCCCGGGATCGGAGGTCTTGAAGCCACGCGCAAACTGCTGCGCAGCCATCCGGACATCAAGGTCGTGGCGGTGACTGTCTGCGAGGAGGATCCGTTTCCGACTCGCCTGCTGCAAGCCGGCGCGGCGGGCTACCTCACCAAGGGCGCAGGCCTCAACGAAATGGTCCAGGCGATTCGCCTGGTATTTGCCGGCCAGCGTTACATCAGCCCGCAGATTGCCCAGCAATTGGTCTTCAAATCGTTTCAGCCTTCCAGCGACTCGCCGTTCGACGCGTTGTCCGAGCGTGAGATTCAGATCGCGCTGATGATTGTCGGTTGCCAGAAAGTGCAGATCATCTCCGACAAGCTGTGTCTGTCGCCGAAAACCGTGAACACCTATCGCTATCGTATTTTCGAGAAGCTCTCGATCAGCAGCGATGTCGAGCTGACGCTGTTGGCGGTTCGTCATGGCATGGTCGATGCCAGCCTCTGAAATGACCGACCTGTTTGATCCCAGCGCTTTTCTTTCTACCTGCAGTGGCCGTCCTGGCGTGTATCGCATGTTCGACAGCGATGCACGCTTGCTGTACGTCGGTAAAGCCAAGAACCTGAAAAACCGCCTGTCCAGCTACTTCCGCAAGACCGGCCAGGCACCGAAGACCGCCGCCCTGGTGGCGCGTATCGCCCAGATCGAAACCACCATCACCGCCAACGAGACCGAAGCGCTGCTGCTGGAGCAGACGCTGATCAAGGAATGGCGGCCGCCATACAACATTCTGCTGCGCGACGATAAATCCTATCCCTATGTGTTCCTTTCGGACGGCGATTTTCCGCGATTCAGCATCCATCGTGGGGCGAAGAAGCAGAAGGGCAAGTACTTCGGCCCTTACCCCAGTGCCGGAGCCATCCGCGAAAGCCTGAGCCTGTTGCAGAAGACCTTCATGGTTCGCCAGTGCGAGGACAGCTACTACAAGAACCGTACCCGACCCTGCCTGCAGTATCAGATCAAGCGCTGCAAGGGGCCTTGTGTCGGCCTTGTGGCGCCTGAAGTGTATGCCGAGGACGTGCGCCACTCGGTGATGTTCCTGGAAGGACGCAGCAACGCCCTGACCGATGAACTCTCCAGCGCCATGGAAGCGGCCGCCGGCACCCTGGATTTTGAAAAGGCCGCCGAGCTGCGGGACCAGATCTCCCTGCTGCGCCGGGTCCAGGACCAGCAGAGCATGGAAGGCGGCACCGGCGATGTGGATGTGGTGGCCGCGTTCGTCAACCCGGGCGGCGCCTGCGTGCACCTGATCAGCGTGCGTGGCGGGCGGGTGCTGGGCAGCAAGAACTTCTTTCCCCAGGTGGGCATCGAGGAAGACGTGGCGGAAGTCATGTCGGCCTTCCTCGGCCAGTATTTTGTCAGCAGCCCGGAGCGCGACCTGCCTTCCGAGCTGATCGTCAACGTGGTGCACGACGACTTCCCGACCCTGATCGCCGCCATTGATGAATTGCGCGGGCGCGAGCTGACCATCAGTCACCGGGTCCGCGGCACCCGGGCGCGCTGGCAGCAACTGGCGGTGACCAACGCCGAACAGGCCCTGAGCGCGCGCCTGGCCAACCGTCAGCATGTCGCGGCGCGATTCGAAGCCCTGGCCGAAGTGCTGAACCTGGACGAGCCACCGCAGCGCCTGGAGTGCTACGACATCAGCCACTCCAGCGGCGAGGCCACTGTCGCGTCCTGCGTGGTGTTCGGCCCGGAAGGGCCGCTGAAATCCGATTACCGGCGCTACAACATCGAAGGCGTCACCGCCGGCGACGACTATGCAGCCATGCACCAAGCCCTGACCCGACGCTTCAGCAAGCTCAAGGAAGGCGAGGGCAAGCTGCCGGACATCCTCCTGGTGGATGGCGGCAAGGGGCAGTTGTCCATGGCCCGTGACGTGCTCAACGAGCTGGCGGTGCCGGACCTGATTCTCCTTGGCGTTGCCAAGGGCGCCACGCGCAAGGCCGGTTTCGAAACCTTGTACCTCAACGATGCGGCCCACGAGTTCACCCTCAAGGGCGATTCCCCGGCCCTGCATCTGATCCAGCAAATCCGCGATGAGGCCCACCGCTTCGCGATCACCGGTCACCGTGCCCGACGCGGCAAGACCCGGCGCACCTCGACCCTGGAAGGGGTGGCGGGCGTCGGACCCAAGCGTCGACGGGATCTCCTTAAACATTTTGGTGGATTGCAGGAACTGTCCCGTGCCAGCATCGACGAGATTGCCAAAGCACCGGGAATCAGTAAAAAGCTCGCAGAGTTGATTTATGCAAACCTGCACAGCGAGTAGAATGCCCAATCACCTCGTAGCCAGTTGTGCCGATGAATATCCCGAATCTGATCACCGTTCTACGCGTCCTGCTCATCCCGATTTTCATATTGCTGTTCTATTTGCCCTATAGCTGGAGCTACATGGCAGCCAGTTCAGTGTTTGCCTTTGCGGCTGCCACGGACTGGCTGGACGGGTACCTGGCGCGACGCCTGCAGCAGAGCACGCCATTCGGCGCGTTCCTCGACCCGGTGGCCGACAAGTTGATGGTGGCGGTGGCCCTGGTGCTGCTGGTGCAAGAGCATCACAACCTGTGGCTGACCTTGCCCGCCGCAGTGATCATCGGCCGTGAAATCGTCATTTCGGCGCTGCGCGAGTGGATGGCCGAGCTCGGCGCCCGCGCCCAGGTGGCGGTATCGAACATGGGCAAATGGAAAACAGCGGCGCAGATGCTGGCGCTGGTGATCTTGCTGGCCAATCCCTCAGATTTCAGCTTCTGGGTGCTGGTGGGTTACGCCTTGCTGTTGGCGGCAGCGGGCCTGACCTTGTGGTCCATGCTGCAGTACCTGCGGGCCGCCTGGCCGCACCTGAAAACTGACAACGAGAAAAAATAAGTTTTTTTGAATCAAAGGCTTGACGCGCATTCGGATTTCTATAGAATGCGCAACACCAAGACGTTGCGGGAATAGCTCAGTTGGTAGAGCACGACCTTGCCAAGGTCGGGGTCGCGAGTTCGAGTCTCGTTTCCCGCTCCAAATACAGCGCTGCAGAGTTACATTGAATTCTGTAAGCCATTGAAAAAAGGACCTTCGGGTCCTTTTTTCGTTTCTGCGTGCTCCACTGAAATCCGGCGTCATTCAGGGCTTTCAAGTCCAGGGTTGAACCCTTCTCAACAGGCGCAAATCCGGGCATGGAAATCAGCCAGTGTTGCCCACGTCAAGGTGGTCGGTAAGGCGGCGGGTGGGGCAGGGCCGCTTGCCTATGTGCGCGATGCTCTCCAGGATCTTCTCGGCTGTTTACTGGCGTGGGAAGGGCCTGGAGCTGTCAACAGCAAACCCCTCGCCGCGAATCTGACTCGGTGTCACATCCAGGCGCCTGCGCAGCAAGCGCCGCAGAGTCGCCGCATCTCCCAGCCCCACCTGTGCCGCCACTTCCTCCACCGAAAGCCCACTACTTTCCAGTAGCGCCCGCGCCTTGTTCAATCGCACCGACTGGATCAATTGCTGCGGCCCGTAGCCGAGCACTCTGGTGACCTGCCGGTTGAGCGTGCGCGTGGATACGTTTGCCTTGAGCGCCAGCGCGCCCACTGTCACCGGCGCTGGCATCGTCTGCGCGATATGCGTTGTCAGTTGGGCAATCAGACCGTTTTCGGGCGCCATCATCGTCGGGGACATGTAGGGCGACTGCAGGCGTCGACGCTCCACCAGGAGCGCCTGGCCTAACATCGCGGCCAAGCGCTCGCCGAAGCGCTGGCGCAGTACGTACAACAGCAGGTCCACGTGGGCCAGCGCTGCGCCCGCGGTAATCAGCGGACCATCGGTGTGCACCATGCGGTCCGGCTCCACGCGTGCCTGCGGGGCCGCGTGACGCAATGCGGACGCCAGCCACCAGGTGGTCGTAACGCAGCGTCCATTCAGCAGCCCGGCGGCGTTGAGCAAGAACACGGACGAGCACGAAGCAGCAATCTTGCCGCCTGCTTCGGCGTGACGGCGCAGGGCGGCAGCCAGTGGTGCGACGTCTGGCTGGGCCAGGCGTACCCCGAGTTGCGCGGCGTCGTCTACGTCCAGTCCAGGCAGGATCCAGCACTCGTGCTTGTTCGTTCGGGCGGGCAGGTTTGCAACCTGCAATTGCAGGCCGCCAGCCAACTCAATGGTGCCGGCGCTGAGACCGCACACGCGCCAGCGTGGCGCGGCCACGCCTGCCCGGGACGCAAGCTTGGCGGCGGTGGCCAGCAGATCCAGGGTAAGGGTGACGCTGGAAGCGAAGGCGCCTTGAGGCACCACCAGAGTGAAATCGTACATTGGCTGATAGTGCATGTTTTACGGCAAATCGGCCACTGTTGCTTGCGCTGGTCGCGCTCTTTAATAGCGGCTCTTTCCCACAGGAGATGTGATCAATGCCGACTATTTTCATCAAGACGCCCGCCGGCGTACTGAGTGCCCAGCAGCGTGAACGGATGCTCATCGCCGTCGATGCGGCGGCTACACAGTGCAGCGGGCTGGGAGCGGACCCGCGTCAGCGGCGCCTATGCTGGGTGATCGCCGAGGAGATTCCTGCGGGCATGTGGCGCTGCGGCGGCAGCGACGACTTCAGCCAGTTCGTGCCATGCCTGGTACAGATCCTCGCCCCGGCCGGGGTACTGGATGACGCGCATCGCGCGCGCTACGCCGCAGCAGTGCACCAAGCGATCATGGACACCGTGGCCTTGCCTGAAGCGCAGCGGCTGGCGACCTCCATCATGGTCAGCGACGTGGAGGATGGGACCTGGGGCGCGAACGGTCAGTTGTGGCGACTTCCGCAGTTCGTGGCAGCGGCTGGCTACGCACACCTGTAAGGCGTCCTTACAAAGTGCAGGGGGGCTGGAAAACCAACGCCGGCCAAGCGCCGTGATCTCTGCTTTTCCGGCCCTGCCCAAGGTCCGAAACCACCCTCGAACGATACAAGTCCACGGCTATGACTAAAGCTCATGGCCGCATGACTTTTAATGGTTACGGGCCCCCGCCAGCCCGGTGCTACAACATCGCAAACACAGCTCATCCATAACAACAAAGAGCGTTTGCGCCATGACTCAGTCCGTTACCGTTCACCTGCAGGGTCAACCCTGCGTCCCTCTGCACTCGCGCTCTTTGAACTCAAGCAACGAAACGTAGCGGGCCCGGTACTGCCGGCCCCGCGTCATTTCTTCCATTGTGTCCGCAAAGAGTAAAGACCCATGCAACCACTCGACCTCTACATCGGCGAAGGCTTCGAAGGCCCAGGCGTCAATGCCGCTCATATCAACATCCTCATCGGGCCGCGCAACGGTCCTGCCGGCCAGGCCTTCGCCAACAGCCTGGCCTCGCCGAGCCAGGGCCATTGCCCGTTCATGGTGATTGCCCAGCCCAACATCCCGGTCAAGCCCATGACCCTGTATGTGAACAAGGCGGCCATTGCCAGCGAGCTGCATGGCAACGCCACCTGGGGCGCATCCCAGGCCGGTATTGCCAAGGCAGTGCTCGAAGCGCTGCTGGACGGCACCTTGCCGGCCGAAGCCGAAGACCACTGGGCAATCGTCACCGCCAACTGGGTCAATCCGGACTGCGATGATCTGGATGCGGTCTACCTCAACAACTACAACGCCTGCCGCACGGCGATTCGCGCGGCCCTGAACGGCAAGCCCGAGCGCGCCCAGTTGGCGGATGTGGTGAACCAGATCAGCAACCCGTTCTACACCCCCAAGGCCTGAGGAGCGCAGCATGCAATACATTCGTCTGGGCCACTCCGGCCTGCAAGTCTCGCGCCTGTGTTTGGGCACCATGAACATGGGCACCCCGGACTGGAAGCCGTGGATCTTCGATGAGAAGCAGAGTGAGCCCATCGTCGCCCACGCCCTGGACCACGGCGTGAATTTCATCGACCTGGCGGATTTCTATTCCGCAGGCGTCGGCGAAGAAGTGGTGGGGCGCATCGTCAAGCGCTTGGCACGCCGCGAAGACCTGGTGATCACCACCAAGGTCGGCTACGGCACCCGCAGCGGGATCAATGCCAGCGGCCATTCGCGCAAGCACATCCTCGACAGCATCGATGCCTCGCTCAAGCGCTTGGGCATGGATTACGTCGATGTGTTCATGCTGCATTACTTCGATGTGAACACCCCGGTGGAAGAAACCATGCAGGCGCTGAACGACATCGTCCGCGCCGGCAAGGCTCGCTATATCGGCGTCTCCACCATGCTCACCGGGCAGCTGGCGAAGCTGCTCATGGCCTGTGAGCGCCACGGCTGGGTCAAGCCGATCAACATGCAGCTGCAGCTCAACTGCGCCTACCGCGAGGAAGAGCGCGAGATGATTCCGTTCTGCCGTGACCAGGGCCTGGGCGTCTCGGTGTTCAGCCCGCTGGCCCGGGGCCTGCTCACTGGCGACGTGCAGTCGACCCGCAACCAGACCGACTTCTTCACCCAGCAGATGTACAGCGACGAGGCCTCGTTGCAGATCGCCCGCTCGGTGCAACGCGTGGCCCGTGCCCGCGGCCTGTCCAATGCCCAGGTGGCCCAGGCCTGGGTGCTCAACCATGCCGGGGTCGATTGCATGCTGGTGGGGGCCGATACCACGGCGCAGTTCGACAGCGCCCTGGCAGCGCTGGATACCGCGCTGGATGCCGAGGAGCTGCACGAGCTGGAGCGCAACTACACCCCCTGCGATGTGATCAACGACTACACCGCCGGCAAACGTATTCTGCGCACGGCCCGTCCGGGGCTGGAGCGCTTTTCCCTGACCGAGGCCATGGCATGAGCGCGTTGATTCGTACCGGTCATTTCATCGATGGCCAATGGTCCAGCGGCGGCGTCAGCTACCCGGTGTACAACCCGGCCAATGGCGAACGGATTGCCCAGGTGCAAAAGGCTGGCGCCGAAGAAACTCGCCTGGCCATTGCCGCCGCCCAGCGCGCCTTGCCCGCCTGGCGCGCACTCACCGCCAAGGAGCGCAGCCAGCGACTCAAGCGCTGGAGCGAGCTGATGCTGGCCCAGCAGCGCGAACTGGCCACCTTGCTCAGCCGCGAACAGGGCAAGCCCCTAGCCGAAGCCATGGGCGAAGTGGTCTATGCCGCAAGCTTCCTCGAATGGTTCGGCGAGGAGGCCAAGCGCGCCTACGGCGACGTGATCCCCAGCCACAAGGCCGACGCGCGGATCATCGTGACCAAGGAGCCGATTGGCGTAGTCGCGGCGATCACTCCGTGGAACTTCCCCCTGGCCATGGTCACGCGCAAGGTCGGTCCAGCCCTGGCCGCCGGTTGCACGATGATCCTCAAGCCCTCGGAAGAAACCCCGCTTTCGGCCTTTGCCCTTGGGGTGCTGGCGGAGCAGGCGGGCATTCCCGCCGGGGTGTTGAACATCGTCTCCGGCGATGCGCCCGCCATTGGCCAGGCGCTGCAGGCTTCGAGCGTGGTGCGCAAGCTGTCGTTCACCGGCTCGACCCGCACCGGCAAACTGCTGATGCGCCAGGCCGCCGACACCTTGAAGAAAGTCTCTCTGGAGCTGGGAGGCAATGCACCGTTCATTGTCTTCGACGACGCCGACCTGGATGCCGCGGTCAAGGGCGCCATGGCCTCGAAGTTCCGCAACACCGGGCAGACCTGTGTCTGCGTCAACCGCTTCTTCATCCAGGACGGCGTGTATGAGGCCTTCACCGCCAAGCTGGCCGAGGCGGTTGCCGCGCTGCGGGTCGGCAGCGCCCTGGAGGGCGATACCGAGCAGGGGCCGCTGATCAATGCGGCGGCCCTGGCCAAGGTCGAGGCGCATGTCGGCGATGCGCTGGAGAAGGGCGCCCGGCTGCTCTGCGGCGGTCGTCGCCATGCCCTGGGCGGCACCTTCTTCGAGCCGACCATCCTCACCGAGGTCAGCGGCGAGATGCTGATCGCCCAGGAAGAAACCTTCGGCCCGGTGGCGGCGTGCTTCCGTTTCCAGGACGAGGCCGAAGTGCTGCAGCGGGCCAACGACACGCCATTCGGTCTGTCGGCCTATTTCTACAGTCGCGACATCGGTCGGGTCTGGCGCATGGCCGAGGGCCTGGAAGCGGGCATGGTGGGCATCAATGAAGGCATCATTTCCACTGAAGTGGCGCCCTTTGGCGGGATCAAGGAATCGGGCCTTGGTCGCGAAGGCTCCCGCTACGGTCTGGACGACTACCTGGAGATCAAATACCTGCTGATGGGCGGCCTCTAGCCCTCGGCCCTCGCGTTGTAGGAGCCGGCCGGGCGGCGTTGTGCTTGTCAGCGCAATGGCGCACCGGCTCCTACGGGCGGATGCCCGCACCGATTCATCTCTGATTCAACAACAATAAATGGAGACGAACATGAGCACTGCAACCCTCAAGATCGATGACCTGCCCATTGGCCGGTTCCATCTGAAAATCGCCGGCCTGACCTTCGGCGCGCACTTCACCGACGGCTACATCCTCGGCCTGATCGGCATCGCTTTCACCCTGCTAAGCCCCCAGATGCAACTCGATGCATTCTGGCAGGGCCTGATCGGTGCTTCGGCACTGATGGGGCTGTTCATCGGCAGCCTGTTCTTCGGCTGGATCTCCGATCACCTGGGGCGGCAGAAGATCTTCCTGGTCAGTTTCGTGCTGATCACCCTGGCCTCGGTGCTGCAGTTCTATGCCGAGACTGCCATGGGCCTGTTTCTCTGCCGGGTGCTGATCGGCATCGGCCTGGGGGGCGATTTCAGCGTCGGCCACGCGATGCTCGCCGAATTCGCCCCGAAGAAGCACCGTGGCGTGCTGCTGGGCTCGTTCAGCGTGATCTGGACCTTCGGCTACGTCGCCGCAACCTTTGTCGGCACCGCGATGCTCAGCCTCGGCGACGATGCCTGGCGCTGGATGCTGGCCTCCTCGGCGATTCCCGCCGGGCTGATCCTGCTGGCGCGCATCGGCACCCCGGAGTCGCCGCGCTGGCTGGTCAACCGCGGGCGTCTTGCCGAAGCCCGGGCCATCGTGCACAAGCACCTGGGGGCCAACGTGGTCCTGGACGAACAGCCCTCCGGCGAGACCCGCTCCGGCTATGGCGTGCTGTTCAGCCGCGAGTACCGCAAGCGCACCGCGTTCAACTGCCTGTTCTTCGTCTGCATTGTCATGCCGTACTTCGCCATCTACACCTTCCTGCCGTCGATCTTGCAGAAGATGGGCCTGGCCGAGGGCTTCGGCACCGAACTGATGCTCAACCTGCTGCTGATCCTCGGCGCGCTGATCGGCATCTGGTGCACGGTGAAGTTTTCCCGCCGCGGGTTCCTGATCAACTCCTTCATCATCCTCGCGGTGGCGCTGTTGCTGCTGGCGGTGCTGCCGGGTAGCGCAGCCTGGTTGATGGTGCTGCTGTTCGGGTTGTTTACCCTGGTGCTGTCGGCGGTGAGCAACCTGGTGGGGGTGTTTCCGGCAGAGAGTTTTCCAACGGAGGTGCGCGCCAGCGGCATTGGCCTGGCCACCGCGGTGAGCCGCCTGGGGTCGGCGATCAGCACCTTCCTGCTACCGGTGAGCGTGGCTGGGATCGGCCTCAGCCCGACCATGGGCATCCTTGCCGGGATTCTGGCCCTGGGGGCGCTGATTTCCTGGGCCTGGGCACCAGAGACCAAGTCCTTGACGCTGAGCCAGGCGTGCAGCGTCAGCGCCGCTGACTCGACCGGCAGCGAACTGCCCAAGGTTGCCTCGCCGATCTGATATCGCGTTCGCAACGCTGATGCAGGAGCCCGCTGGCCGGCGAAGCGGCCCTGCGTCTTGCATGGCTTGCTGCCGCCTTCGCTGGCGAGCCAGCTCCTACGAGAAGCCGACTCAGGGATTGCTCACCAGGCTCAGCCACTGGGTGAACAGTTGCACTTTGGAAAGCCCCTGTTTGTCGTTCGCCACGTCCAGCCAATAGCCATAAGGGCCGATCACCTCTACCGGGGTGATCGGCAGCAGGCGTCCGTCCGCCAGCTCCCGTTCGATCATCTGCCGGTCGATCACCGCCAGCCCACCGCCGGCCAGCGCGGTGTGGATCACCTGGTCCAGGGTGCTGAACTCCAATCCCGTCCGGGCGTCGATGTCGTCGCGGCCCATGCTTGCCAACCAGTTTTCCCAGACCGGCAAACGCTTGTCCCCATGGAGTATGTGCAGTAGGGGAAAGCGCCGAAGGTCCGGTGCCTGGCCATTGCTGAACAGCTCCGGGCTGGCCACGGCAATGTGTCGTTCCATCACCAGCAATTGGCTCTGGCAATGGGTGGCGGCCTGCAGGCCGAAGCGGATCTCGCAGTCGACTTCGGCCGGGCTGTCGTGGCTGTTGTGCTGGGTCACGCTGAGGCTGATGTCCGGGTAGCGCTGGCAGAAGTCCCGCAGTTGCGCGGACAGCCAGCGGGTGGCCCAGGTCGGTGGGGCGACGATGCGCAGGCGCTGGCGCAGGTTGGGCACGCGCAAGGCTTGCAGGGCACGCTCCATATGATCGAAGGCCTGCCCCAGGTTAGGCGCCAGCGCTGCGCCGGCCTCGGTCAGCGCGAGCCCTTGCGGGGAGCGGCTGAACAGCGCCACGCCGAGGTAGTCTTCCAATTGCTTGATCTGTCGGCTGACCGCGCCCTGGGTGACGTTGAGGGCGTGGGCGGCCTGGCTGAAACTGCGATGGCGGGCGACTTCCTCGAAGACCCGGAGCATGTTCAGGGAGGGCAGTTGGCGCATGGCGGGCAGACTCCGCACCTGGCGCCAGGCTGTAGCGATCCGCGCCTGGCGGGCTGAGCGCTGGAAGTGGCGGGGCAGGTTTATTGTTGTTGTAGGGCACTTCATCTAGGGCGCCCATCTTAGCCTGTAGGTGCCCTTTGCGGAGGTTGGCTTGCCCGCCAAGAGGTCCGTGAGATCGCTTTCGCCGGCAAGCCGGCTCCTACAGAGAGATACATATTCTCCTGCCAACTGTAGGAGCTGGCTTGCCAGCGAAAGGGCCGGCAAGAATTCAGAAGTAGTAGCCGATATTCACATACACCTGGTTTTCCCACTGGTTGCTGCCTCCGGCCCCCAGGCTCTGGGCATAACTGCTACCGCCTATGTACGGATCGTTCTTGCCGAACAGCCATTCGGTGGCTATCCACAGTTTGCTCAGCGAGAACGAGCTGCCGAGGATCATCCGCTGGGATGTTTTGTAGTCGCTGGCCGATTTGTCGAAGGCGCTGTAGTTGGCGTACAGCTTGACCCCGCTGATCTGATCGAACAGGTACTTGCCGTCGACGTCGTAACTCAGGTCGGCGACATACAGGTTGCCGCGGCTGGCGACGTTGAAGGTGCCGTCGTAGCCGCCCAGAGTGACCAACTCATCGGTGCCCGGATTGCGTGGCGACATCTGCTGGCGCGCTGCCTGCAATTGCACGCCCCACGGGCCGTTCTTACCCAGGTAGTGGACGGCCAAGGCATTGCGTCTGCCGTCGTTGTGGGTGTCGTTGTTCTTCAGGGTCGAGGTCAGGCCCGAGACTCCGACTTCCGATGCCCAGTCACCCAATTGCACGGCCCGCGCCACCCGCAGCACCAGGGTGTTGCGTTCGCGGTTGTCGCTGCCGTCGGCCACGTAGCTGTCGGCCGAAGACACAACGCTGGAATAGGTGCGGCCGTTGCTGGTGCCCTTGCCCTGCCAGGCGGGACGCAGGTAGTAGCCGGCCTGGAGGTTCCAGTCCCCGCTCTGCTGGATGTACTTGGCACCGATCTGCTCGATGTCCTCCAGCCCCACCACGTTGCCCAGGGTTTCAAAAAAGGTGCTGCCAAAATACGGCTGCAGGCCGAAGGGAATCTGGTTCAGGCCGACCTGTACCTGCTGCTCGGGGTTGAACCGGTAGCCGATCCAGGCGCTCTCGGCAAAGGCGATGTCGCCCACCTTGTCGGTGTAGCGGTAGGGGTAGGCGCGCCCGTAGAAGCGGTACTTGGCGGCGCCGATCCAGGTGTCGGAGCTGTACTTGGCACTGAGAATCGCGGTGTCGAAGTTGAAGGTCTGGATATCCCGGTCCGGGTCGTAGTCCCAGCGCGCACGAACCGCGCCGCCCAGGTCCAGGTGGTCGGTGACTTGCACGGCCAGAGCGGGGGTGGTGAGGCTGCCCAGCAGGGCAATGTTGCACAGAAAGCCGGAGCGTTTGGAAAGCATGGGGTTTTCTCCCGGATTGTTATTGTCGGGTGCGATGAACCCGGCCGCGGCAAGGGCGGCAGCCAAGGGTGAAAGGATTGAGAGGGGGGTGAACGCTGTGGCTTCAGCCAGTGGCGATCATCGAGACAAGCGGGAAATGAGGCATGGGCGGTACTCGTTGTTGTTTTTGTAATGTGCCTGCAGTGTTGCTATCTGTTCTTGGCCCGACAAACGATTTATTCATCGCCTGCGCATGACAAAAACGAATGTTAGTCCCATGGATTCCGTCTACGGGTGCATGCGATGCTTTGCGCCTCCTGCAGCTGTCACAGAGAGACTGTCGTGAAACGCAAAATGCCTGCGCTCAATGCGCTCAAGGCCTTCGAGGTCGCCGGCAGCACCGGCAGCTTTACCCGGGCCGCCGAATTGCTCAACGTCACCCAGAGCGCGGTCAGCCGCCAGGTCCGGCAACTGGAGGAGCAGTTGGGGGAAAGCCTGCTGAAACGACGCCATCATCACCTGGAGCTGACCAGTGCCGGGCGAGTATTGCTGCGTGCCCTGCACCAGTCCTTCGACAAGATCGAGTTGACGTTGCGCGGCATTGCGCAAAAGTCCCACACCAATCGCTTGCACCTCAATGCACCGCCAACCTTCGCCAGTCGCTGGCTGTTGCCGCGCCTGGGACGTCTGCGTGAGCAGCACCCTGAATTGGAGCTGAGCCTGACCACGCGTTTGCAGGACAGCCTGGCGGAAACCGCGACCCTGGATTGTGCGATCCGCTTTGGTGACGGTGAGTGGGATGGCCTGGACAGCTCCCTATTGTTTCAGGAGCGGCACATCGCGGTCTGCGCGCCTTCGCTGCTGGCCCGGGAATCGGCGGAACAGGGCATCGATCTCAAACGCATGACCCTGTTGCATGTATTGGCCCGGGAAGACCAGCGCTACCTGACCTGGAAGCACTGGCTGGATGCCGCGCGGATCACCGGGGTCGATACTCAGGGCGGCTATGAGTTCGACCTACTGGATCTGGCCATCCACGCGGCCACCGAGGGCTTGGGGATTACCATTGCCGACTGGCACATGGTGGCGGCGGAACTGGCAGCGGGGCAGTTGACCCAGGTGCACAACGTGCATGTCGAGGGGCACCAGTCCTACTGGCTGGTGACACGTCCAGCCCAGGTTCCGTTGCCGCAACTGCAGGTATTTAGCCAGTGGCTCGAAGAAGAAATCTGGCTGGCGCAACGCCAGCTTGAGCCCTCCACAGCCTCCACACCCCTGGGCTAGAGGCCGCGCGACCGCCTTCGTCGGCAAGCCGACTCCTACAATAGTCCACATGCGCAACCTGTGTAGGAGCTGGCGTGCCAGCGAAGAGGTCCTTCAGGCCACCATCATCAGTGCGTCATAACCTGCGTTTTTTGCATGTTAGTCCGCGCAATTAATCGTTTGTCCTTGTCGTGCCGGACGACAAGACTGCCTGCACTCACATAACAACAACCCGAGTGCCCAGCCATGCCCTATCCGGTCCTTGTCGATTGCCTGTCGCTGCACCTTGCCCGCGGTTTCCCGCCTTGCCTGCAGGCCATAGCCCTGTCCGTCTATCGCTGCGCTGTGACCGCTCGGCCACTCCAGACCCTTTGATCGCCGGGCCTGGATTGCGTCCAGGCTGCCTGCGCCACTTCTCTGCCAACGACGGGGCAACTTCCATGCAACTTGAACAGAATTTTGTTAACGGCGACTTCATCAAACCCGCCAGCGGCGTATCCATCGCGGTCTATGATCCGGCCGACGAAAGCCTTGTGGGGCATGTCTCGGCCGCCACTCAGGAAGAGGCCCATGCTGCGGTGACCGCCGCCTGTGCGGCGCAGAAAAAATGGGCTGCCTTGACCAGCATCCAGCGCGGTGACTATCTGCGCGCATTGGCCGATGCCCTGGAGTCGCGTGCCGACGCCATTGGCCAGGCGCTGGCGGCCGAATCGGGCAAAAGCCTGGCGGACGCCAGCAACGAAGCCCGTTACGCCGCGCAGATCACTCGTTATCACGCTGAATGGGCGCGCCGCATCGAGGGCGAGATCATTCCCAGCGACAGCCCCGACGAAAAGCTGTTTCTGCACCGCGAGGCGATTGGCGTCGTGGCTTGCCTGATCCCGTTCAACTACCCGGTCTACACCCTGCTGCGCAAGGTGGCGCCGGCGCTGATCGCCGGCAACACGGTGGTGGTGCGTCCGAGCAACAACACGCCGATCTCGGCTTTTGAAATCGCTCGGGCGGTCCAGCAGGCCGGCCTGCCGCCTGGGGTGGTGAACATCCTGACCATGGACCACGCCACCGCTGCCACCGTCTGTACCCACCCTGCAGTGGGCATGATCACCCTGACCGGCAGCGTCAATGCCGGGCGTATCGTGCTCGACTACTGCAAGGCCAATATCGCCAAGCCGTCCCTGGAACTGGGCGGCAAGACCCCGGCCATCATCGAGCCCGACGCCGACCTGGAGCAGGCCGCCAGCGCCATCATCGCTTCCAAGACGACCCACTGCGGCCAGTTGTGCACGGCAGTGGAACGGGTCTATGTCCATGAAAGCGTGCACGAGCGCTTCCTGGCCCTGCTCAAGGACAGGATCGCCGCCGTGCAATTCGGTGATCGGCGCCAGGATCCGGGCCGCATGGGGCCTCTGGTGAGTGCGGCATCGCGGGAGGCGATCCATGGCCTGGTGCAGCGGGCAGTCGCCCAGGGCGCGGTGCTCGAAGCCGGTGGCGTGATGCCCGAGGGGCCGGGGCATTTCTATCCGCCGACGCTGCTCAGCGCGTGCCGCCAGGACATGGAGATCGTTCAGGAGGAAATCTTCGGGCCGGTCCTGCCGGTGCTCAAGTACCGGGATATCGATGAAGCCCTGGCCTTGGCCAATGACCACCAGTTCGGCCTGGCCTCGGTGCTCTACACCGAGAACTACCGCAGCGCGATGAAAGTCGCCGGGGCCATCCAGGCCGGCGAGTTGTACGTCAACCGAACCCCGGCTGACCCCTACCAGGGCTACCACGCCGGCTGGAAGCGCTCAGGGCTGGGCGGTGACGACGGCAAGCACGGCATGCTCGAGTTCACCCAGACCCGCCTGGTGGTCATGCCTTTCTAAAGGCAGCTGCACGTTTCAAGCGGTAAGCACCCAGCAAAAGCGTGCAATCGATTTTGCCGCTTGCCGTCGTTGTATCAAGACAGCCGCAAGCTGCAAGCAAGAACACCGCAGTCGTTCTTGCCGCTTGAAGCTCCAAGCTTGCCGCTGCCCCACTAATAATAATGAGCGGCGCCGGTTACCGGCGCCCGAGGGCATCGTTATGTCTAAGCATGCAGCCGATCTGATCTCGGCCCAGGACCCCGCCGGGTTGCCGGTGAGCCACAGCGACAAGGGCAGTCGTTACTTTCAACTGATGCTGCTGGTGCTGGCCGCCGGAGCGATCTACCCGATCCTCTACCTGCGTCAGGTCTACCAGACCACCATGCTTGAGGTGTTGCACATCAACCACAGCGAGCTGGGTTACCTGTACTCCATGCTCGGCACCATTTTCCTGATCAGCTACCTGCCCAGCGGCTGGCTGGCGGATCGTATCGCTCCGCGCTTGCTGATATTTTTCTCCCTGGTGGCCACCGGTGCCCTGGGCCTGTGGTACTCCACTGCGCCATCACTGACGTCGCTGATGATCATCTTCGGCTGCTGGGGGCTGACCACCGGGCTGACCTTCTGGGCCTCGGTGCTCAAACGGGTAAAGATGATTGCCCGCCACAATGAGCAGGGGCGTTTCTTCGGCATCCTCGACGGCGGCCGTGGCCTGGTGGAAGCCTTGCTGGCGACCCTGGCCCTGGGTTTGTTCGCCCTGGCCACCGAGACCCGCGGCGAGTCGACGGCCGAGGGTTTCCGTCACGTGGTCTACCTGTATTCCTTTACCTGCATCGTCATCGGCTGCGTGCTGGTGCTGCTCAAGGACCCCAAGTCCCTGCAAGACACAGCACCGGTGGAAAAGGGGCGTTTCAACCTGCTCGGCGATCTGGCGACCCTGGTGAAAATCCCCGAGCTGTGGCTGGTAACCGCCATCGTGTTCTGCGGTTATCACATCTTTTGGGCTACCTACAGCTTTTCCGACTACCTGCAGGGCAACGGCATGACCGCGGTGATGGCCGGCACCATCACCACCATCAAGCTGTGGATGCGGCCGCTGGGTGGCATTGGTGGCGGCTGGCTGGGTGACCGTTTCTCGAATATCTCGGTGTTGATCGTCGCCCTGTTGCTGGCCACCCTGGGCATCGTCGGGCTGATCCTGTTCCCGGCCATGGGCAGCTTGGGCTTGTTGATCGCCACCGTGATCTTCATCGGTCTGATGACCTACGCCATTCGCGGGCTGTACTGGGCGATCCTCGACACCTGCCGTATTCCCCTGCGCATCACCGGCCTGGCCATCGGCATCGTCTCGGTGGTGGGCTACCTGCCGGACGCCTTTATCCCGCTGATCAACGGCTACCTTACCGAACACTTCCCCGGGGCCTTGGGCTACCGCTTGTACTTCGGCTACATCGCCGCGGTCGGCGCCCTCGGCACCCTGGCCGCGATCGCCTTGCGCGCTCGCATCAAGCGTACCCAGCCACATTCGCAAACAGGAGCCTGAGATGAAAATCGTCGCCCTTGAAACCCATATTGTCGCTGTCCCGCCACCGCATATCGGTGGCATGTACTGGCTATTCGTCAAGCTGCGCACCGCCTGCGGCATCGAAGGCGTGGGCGAGATCTATGCCGCCACCTTCGGTCCCCAGGCGATGCGGCCGATCATCGAGGACGTGTTCCAGCGCTATCTGCTGGACCAGGACCCGCACCACATCGAACGCTTCTTCCGCCAGGCCTATTCCAGCGGGTTCACCCAGCGCCCGGACCTGACCATGATGGGCGTGGTCAGCGGCCTGGAGATGGCCTGTTGGGACATCATTGGCAAGGCGGCAAACAAGCCGGTGTACGAGCTGCTGGGGGGCAAGGTCCATGAACGCCTGCGCTCCTATACCTATCTGTATCCGCAGAACAGCCGCGGCGAATACGACTACGACGACCCGGACCTGGCCGCCGAATGCGCGGTACAGAACATGAACCAGGGCTTCACCGCCCTCAAGTTCGACCCGGCCGGCCCCTACACCGCGTACTCCGGGCACCAGCTGTCCCTGCAAGTGCTGGAGCGCTGTGAAACCTTCTGCCGCAAGATCCGTGAAGCGGTGGGCAATCGCTGCGACCTGCTGTTCGGCACCCATGGGCAGATGGTGCCGTCCTCGGCCATTCGCTTGGCCAAGCGCCTGGAGCAATACGACCCGCTGTGGTTCGAAGAACCGGTGCCGCCTGGCCAGGAGCAGGCCATGGCCCAGGTGGCAGCCAAGACCAGCATCCCGATCGCCACCGGTGAGCGCCTGACCACCAAGTACGAGTTCTTCAAGCTGCTGCAGGCCGGTGGTGCCTCGATCCTGCAAATGAACGTGGCGCGTTGCGGTGGCCTGCTGGAGGCGAAGAAGATTGCCAGCATGGCCGAGGTCTACTACGCGCAGATCGCCCCGCACCTGTACAACGGCCCGATTGGCGCGGCGGCGAGCTTCCAGCTGGCGGCCTGCACGCCGAATTTCCTGATCCAGGAAAGCATCATGACCTGGGGCGGCTTCCACGCCGAAGTGCTGACCAAGCCTTTGCAATGGGAGGACGGCTACATCATCCCGTCCAGCGAGCCGGGCCTGGGGGTGGAGCTGAACATGGACGTGGTACGCAGGCACTCGCCTTACAGCGGCGAACGTCTGCACCTGCAAATGACCGCGACGCCGGCCGACGTCAACGACCACTCCCCGGCCAAGGGCTGAGCACTTCCCGCCCGGAGACGGGCAGGGCATGGGCAGCCGGCATGGCTGCCTTCAATACGACCTGAGCGGTAACCCTGCATGACATACGACTACATCATCGCCGGCGCCGGTGCCGCCGGCTGCGTTCTGGCCAACCGGCTCTCGGCCTCGGGCCAATACTCGGTATTGCTGCTGGAAGCGGGCGGCAAGGACTCATCGTTCTGGTTCAAGATTCCGGTGGGTTTCGCCAAGATGTATTACAACCCGCGTTTCAACTGGATGTACTACAGCCAGCCGCAGAAGCAGCTCAACGGCCGGGCGATCTACGCGCCGCGGGGCAAGGTCCAGGGGGGCTCCGGATCGATCAACGCGATGATCTATGTGCGCGGTCAGGCCCATGATTTCGATGATTGGGCGGCCAATGGCAACGACGGCTGGAGCTTCGACGAGGTGCTGCCGTATTTCCGCAAGCTGGAGAATCATCCCCTGGGAGACAGCCAGTACCACGGCGGCAGCGGCCCCATCAGCATCACCCCGATGAAGGGGCAGACCCATTCCATCTGCGATGTGTTCCTCAAGGGCTGTGAGGAACTGGGCTATTCGCGCAGCGAAGATTTCAATGGCGCCCGATTCGAGGGCGCGGGGATCTACGACGTCAACACCCGCGATGGCCAGCGCTGCTCCAGCAGTTTTGCCCACCTGCATCCGGCGTTGCGCCGGCCAAATCTCAAGGTCGAGCATTACGCGCTGGTGGACCGGGTGCTGTTCGATGAGCAGCAACAGCGCGCCACGGGTGTCCGCGTGACCCAGCAAGGGGTGGTCCGGACCTTCAGCGCCAACAAGGAAGTGATCCTCTGTGCCGGCGCGGTGGACACGCCGAAGATCCTGCAACTCTCTGGTGTCGGTGATCGCGGGTTGCTGGCCCGGCACCAGATTCCTCTGGTTCGCCACCTGCCGGCGGTCGGGCAAAACCTGCAGGACCACTTGTGCGTCAGCTACTACTACAAGGCCAATGTGCCGACCCTCAACGACCAGCTCAGCTCGCTGCTCGGCCAGCTCAAGCTGGGCCTGCAATACCTGCTGACGCGCAAGGGCGCGCTGGCCATGAGTGTCAACCAGGCTGGCGGCTTCTTCCGTGGCGACCCGGGGCAGGAACACCCCAACCTGCAGCTGTACTTCAACCCGCTGTCGTACCAGATTCCCAAGAGCAACAAGGCCAGCCTCAAGCCCGAGCCGTATTCCGGCTTCCTGCTGTGCTTCAACCCCTGCCGGCCCACCAGTCGCGGCAGCATCCAGATCGCCTCGAACAACCCTCGGGATGCAGCGCTGATCGACCCCAACTACCTGAGCACTGACAAGGACATAGCCGAGGTGATCCAGGGCAGCCGGCTGCTGCGCAAGATCATGCAGGCCCCGGCGCTCAAGAGCATTACCCTGGATGAGGTGCTACCGGGGCCGGCGGTGGACAGTGATGAGCAGATGCTGCAGTACTTTCGCGAGAACTGCGGCTCGATCTACCACCTGTGCGGTTCCTGCGCCATGGGCCGCGACGAGCAGCGCTCGGTGGTGGACAAACGCCTCAAGGTGCATGGCCTGGCGGCGCTGCGCATCGTCGATGCCTCGATCTTCCCCAACGTCACTTCCGGCAACACCCACGCGGCGGTGTTGATGGTGGCGGAGAAGGGCGCCGACCTGATTCTTGAGGATGCCCGCTCGATGGTCGGTGGATGAGCATGCAGGAGCAGTGGCCTGAATGCGGCCCGCCTCATTCAGCCAGGTTCTCCGGCGCTACCACCCACACGCTGCACGGCATCCGGTACAGCAGGTGTTCCACCGTGTTGCCGATCAGGCGTCCCATGCCCCGGCGGAGGACCCGCCCCATGACGATCATGTCGACATCGTAGGCATCCGCATAACTGGCCAGCACCTTGGCCGGGTCGCCCATGATCATGTGCTGGTTCTCGGCGGGGATGCCATTGCGTTCGGCCAGTTCGCGAAAGGCGTCGCCCTGCGCTTCGAAGAACAGTTTGGCCACGCTTGAGGAAAAGAACGCCGAGGCGTTGTCGAAACCGAATTCGGCGGCGCTGATGGACGACAGGTCATGGGCATAGATGACATCGAGCACCGCATTGCAGGTGCTCGCCAGTTTTGCGGCTTCGCGCAAAATCCTGTCATTCAGGCCCTGGTAGCGTCCATCGCGATGGAACGGGTCGACAGCGGCGACGATGCGGCGGGGCAGGGCGTGCTGCACATGGCTGACAAAGTGCAGAGGCACCGGGCACTCGCGCAGCAGGTGAACATCCAGAGGCGTGAACATCAGGCGCGACAGCGGCGACTCGTGGTCCAGCGCCTTGATCAGCGCGGCCATCGGTTGCTCCTTGAGGTGAATGAGGATCTCCTGCAGCGGGCTCTGCACCCAGACCACCTCGGTGGTGACCGTGACGCCGATCTTGCGTAGGGGATGGGCCTGCTCTTCGAGCCACTGGCGGTGACGTTCGACATAGCCCAGACGCATCTGCTCCAGGGCCTGGCCGTTGACCATGCCGGCAGTGGCCAGGCCTTCCAGGTAGTCGAACGCGACGATGTGCAGCGCTGAGTCCGAAGCCTTGGCCAGGGCCGCGGCCCGTTCGAAGGCTGGGCTTTTGTGCATCAGGGGCGAGACGACGAGCATGAAGCGTGATGGCTCGGACATGATCAATCTCCGCCAGGTTAATGCAGCAACGCCGAGGCACCCGGCGGGTCCGGTGTCTGCACATTGCAGCCATGACCCTATGCTGGCGCCAGACGCGGCGACGGGCTTGATTTTTGTCAAGCGCCTGGGTGAGAGGCTCATGGGGCAGATCAGCGGTCGGTGCGCCGCCGGTGTGGATCCCGGGGCGGCAGGGGCATTCAGTGCTGGCGCAAGTGCAGCCTTACCGGGAAAATCCACACCGGCTCGCGGGTGCCCTTCGGCACCACGAGTCGCATAAACAGAGCAATCAAGGAGTGACACTGTGAAGTTTGGATACACGATTGTTTATGTCCCCGATGTCGAAGCCTCGATCCGTTTCTTCGAAGACGCTTTCGGCTTCTCCCGGCGCTTTCTCGACGAATCCGGTGATTACGGTGAACTCGACAGTGGCGCCACCACCCTGGCATTCGCCAGTCGCGAACTGGCCCATTCCAACGGCGAAGGCGGCTACCAGTTCTGCAGCCCTCAGCAGCAACCCCTGGGCATCGAGATCGCCCTGGTCACCGACGACGTGCCCAAGGCCCATGCCAAGGCCCTGGCCGCCGGCGCCACGGAACACGCGGCGGTGCAGAAAAAGCCCTGGGGGCAGGTGGTTTCCTATGTCCGCTGCCCGGCCGGGACCCTGGTGGAACTGTGCACCCCGGTGGGCCAGTGATTGGTCGGCCCGACCCAAGACACCGGCAGGGAGTGCCCAAGCATGCGTAAAACCGAGGATGCCGTCCTGGCCTTGCTCGAGGACATCGGCAGTACCCACGGCCACCTGCTGCAGGTGGTGCAACGGGTACGCCAGGTGGTGGAGGAGTGCTGCGGCACGGTCGCCGAATCGGTGAAGTACGGGGGGATCCTGTTTTCCCGTGTCGCGCCTTTCTGCGGGGTCTATGCCTATACCGGACACGTGTCGGTGGAGTTTGGCCAGGGCTATCTGTTCGACGATCCGCATGGGGTTCTGGAAGGCTCGGGAAAGTTTCGTCGACATATAAAGCTGCTGACACTGGCGGATGTTCAAGACAAGCAACTTGCCGATTATGTAAGGCAAGCACTCAAACACTAGTTCCTTGAACTGAACACATAACCAACGGTTGTTTCCTGCGGGGGATGCTATCCCCCGCACGGGACCTCATTGCCCTTAAAAAACACAGAGTGGAACAGCGCCTGAGCGATCCTCGAATGGCGCCGCGGCCGGTGCCGCACGCTGCCGGTGTTTGAATATTCCCGGGAATAATGCTGTGATTGCGCCCCCGCCCCTGGGGCGACCGCGCTTTTACAGAGACACAACGAAATGGATAGCCAAGAGACGACAACCGGGATGTCGCAGTTGCCTCCCGGCAGCCAGGGGCGCGAGCGCCTGGAGGCGATTGCCGCCAGCTGCGCCCTGGTGCTGGAAACCAACAACCTGCGCGGCGGCAAGGATGCCCTGGAGGCCCTGCACAGTCTTGAGCGGCTGATCGCCCGGCTGGCCCGGCAGAGTCTGGCGCCCCAGTCCCTTGCCCAGTGGATCATCACCCACGATGGCCTCGACCTGGCGGCGCGCCAGGCCTTGTGCGCCCTGGCGGGGCGGCCCGTGGATTTTGTCGAGATCGATGGCGGCACCGGCTACTACGACGCCAAGAATGTCGGCTTTGACGCGGTCGACCGGCAGCGCTGCCAGTACGTGGTGTTTGCCGACGCCGATTGCATTCCCTGTGCCGGCTGGCTGGAGCAGTTGCTTGCCCCCCTGGCCGGGCCCGATGCGCCGCTGGCGGTGGCCGGGCGCACCAGCTATGCGCCCAGCGTCGCCGGCAGCGCCCTGACCGCCATCGACTTCATGTACTTCCCCAGCCCCTTGCGCCAGGGGGCCACGCGTAACTTCTATGCCAACAACGTGGCTTTTCGTTGCGACACCTTCGAGCACTACCGCTACGAGCCGCTGGACGGGGTGTACCGGGCCCATTGCCAGGTCATGGGCCTGCGCCTGCAAGCGGCCGGGGTGGCGGTGCTCTATGCCCCCGCCGCCCACACCGAGCATCGTCTGCCCGACAGCCAGGGCGAAGTGCTCAAGCTGCGCTGGCTCAGGGGCGGCGACAGCGTCGACCTGACCCCTTATCTGGTCCGCGCCTACCTGCCGGGCTGGCTGCAATGGCTCGCGCGCAGCGGGCCGCTCGGCCCCCTGTGCGTGATGCTGGGACGCCTGGGCTACAGCCTGCGCGCCCTCAATCACCAGGACCTGCCGCCCTTGCGCGGGCTGCGGCGCCTGGGGGCGATGGCCATGGTCACGGCCATTTCCCTGCTCGATACCGCCGGCGCCGTGGTCCGTGGTTGCGGACTGCAGATCGGCCGCGCCAGTGCTCGCCACAGTGAAGCGCTGTCCTACCACCGCCACCTGGATTGATCCGCGTCGCGCCGCATCGTCGCACGCCACCGGCGTGCCTAGAGGAAACTTCCATGCACAAACCTTCACTTGCCTCATTCGGCCGTTCCCTGCTGTGCCTGGCGGTGCTGGCCCTGGCAGCCCAGGCCCAGGCCGCGCCCAGCGAGTTCGCCGGTCGCGGGGTGTATCACTTCGCCTCGGACAGTGGCTGTGCCACGCCTGTCTCCAGCGACATCGAGTGCAACCGTGTGGCCCTGGACGTGGCCGACGCCCGTGCCAGCGTCGACCGGCAAGCCCGATCCATCGTGATCGAGGCCGCCGGCGATCATGACGACAAGACCGTGATCGGCGACATCCTGCTGCACGGCAGCGGCATCGCCGGTGATGGCCAGCGCGTGCCCCTGAGCCTGCAGGTGCTGTTGCGCCGCTCCGGTCCCAAGTGGAAGACCGACACCTATGTGCATGCCCCGGTGCGCGGCGCGTTTCGCGACATCGCTCTTGATCCCTACCGCATCAGTGTCCGCGAGGGGGCCGGCGAGCGCCTGCTGCTGAGCGCCGAGCAGGCGCGCAAGGTACTGGCCCAGCCGTCGATCGCCGCGCGGGTGGCCAGCTATTTGGTGGTGGTGCGCCCCAGTGACGCGCAGAACCCGGCGGCCGACGACATCACCATCGGCCTGGGCATTGGCCGGGTGTCCAAGTCGCTGATGCGCGCCAGCTTCGACGCCAGGCAGGCGGACACCCAGGCCCTGCAGCAGGTGCTGGAGCAGGGCACCTGGAACCTCGACCTGCGGGCCCTCAGTGGGCAGATTCCGCGGTGGGTGGTGCAGCGCCAGCTGTTCGTGTTCGGCCTTGAGGACAGCCCGTTGCTCCAGGAGGTGCGCCGGCGCGGCCTGAACAAGCACGACAATCTGCAACTGGGCGCGGTCAACGGCCAGGGCTACCTGCGCTACAACGGCCAGGAGCAAGCCTTTCCCGGTGCCGCTGCCAGCGGTACGGCCTTTATGCGCGACAGCTTCATCGGCCTGATCCTGGCCTGGCACCACAGCCAGCAGGCGAGCAGCGCCGCCGCGGCGCAGCCCGGGCAATGAGCGCGGAGCAAGGGCGGGTGGGCGCGGCCGATTTCAGCTGCCTGAACCAGCCCCGGGCCCGGGGCCTGGGGGCGCTGCAGGCGCGCCTGGTGGACCGCATCAAGCGCGCCGCGCTGCGGCGCCTGCACCTGAGCCAAAGGGGCGAGCGCCTGTTGTTGCGCATGTACCTGGCCGGCGAAGACGCCACCGAGCGGGCGCTGCTGGACGAGCTGCTGCCGCAGTCGCCGCCCTGGCTCGAACGTCAGGTGCAGCAGCATCTGGCCGATGAGCAGCGTCATGTGACCCTGTTCGCCGAGGCCCTGCGGGCGCTGGGCGACCAAGGCGCCCAGCGCCTGGAACCGGACTGGCTGAGCCGGCGCAAGATCCTGCGGTGGCAGCGGCTGGCCCATCGCTATGCCGGGTATTTCGAGCATGGCCTGCTGGTGCCGGCCTATGCCACCGGGCTCTGCGCCGAGCAGATGGCCGAGCGGGTGTTGCGCCGCCACTGCGCCGTGCTGGACCCCGGGCATCGCCTGTATCCGCTGTTGGCGCGGGTGCTGGCCGACGAGCAAGCCCACGTGCGCCTGTGCCAGAACACCCTGCGGCGTATCGTGGCGCCCGGGGAAGCGCACCGGCTGGCGGCCTTGCTCAGGGAGATACGCGCCGTGGATGCCAGCTTCGGCGTCAGCGGGGCCCTGGCCATGCTGGGCGCCGGCTGGGTACTGGGTGGCGTGGGCCGCCGCCGATGAGTGGGCGAATTCTCTACCTGGCCACCGCCGACGCCCGCGGCCACCTGATGCGCGCGCAGTTGCTGGTGCATGCCCTGCGTGCGGCCGGGGCCCAGGTCGAGGTGCTGACCACCTCGGCGCCGGGGCAGGCATTTCTGCAGCGCTTCGGCATCCAGGCGCAGATCCTTTCGCTGCACTACGCGGTGCAGTTCGACCGCGAACAGAACATGCAACGCCAGGCCACCAACCGCAATGTCGCCCATTACCTGTTCCGTCCCGGACGCATGCTGCGGGACATCTTGCACTTGAGGCGCCGCTGGCGCGGCGTCGACCTGGTGATCAACGATTCCTTCCACCCGGCGTTGCTGTACATGGGCATGCTGCCGGGGTGGCGGCGCAAGGTGGTGCATGTCTACGGCGCCAGCCTCAAGCGGGCGCTGCTGAACAACTTCGAGGGCTTGTGGCCGCGGCAGTTCGGGCGCCTGTTCGGCTGGATCGTCGGCCGCCAGATCGATGCGGCGCGGGCGCGTATCGAGCATGATTTTGCCTATGACGTCGATGATGCCCAGGCCCCGGCGCTGTATCGCCTGCCGACGCCGGTGGCCCTGGCCGAGGCCTTGCCGGACGCGCTCGGGGCGGACGCGGCGGTGTACCTCAATCCGCATTTTTGCGAGCTCGGGCTGGCCGACGCCTTGAGCGCCGGGCTGGGGGATGCCGGTCTGCACGGGCATCGGGTGGGCGAGGGGTATGCCGGGCACGATGGCTGGCTCGGGGTCGATCCGCACTGGGCCAGTCGCGCGGCCCGGGCCCGGCTGATGGTGTCGGCCCCCGGCATGGCCGCGCTGGCCATTGCCCGGGTCTATCAGCGGCCGATCATCCTGGTCCTCAGCGACCAGCCCGAACAGACCAGCAATGCCGCTCGCGCCGCCCAGCTGCAGGTGCTGCACCGGGTGGTGACCTGGCGCGGCGACGCCGCCGATTTTCGCCGGCAGGTGGCGCAAGCGGCGCAGCAGTTGAGCGCGGCGGCGCCGGCGCCCGACGTGGCGGCGGGCAACCAGCGTGCCCGGGCGCGGACCGATGCCTGGGTCAGCCGTTTGCTCGGCTTGTGAGGACGCCGCCTTGAAGCGCCATGGCCCCCCGCAACCGTCCCGCCAGTCGGCCTGCCAGTTGCAATGGCCAGCCCCTTGCGCCGCCTGATCCTGGCCGCCCGCCCCGGGCAGGCCCTGGCGGCGGCGTGTGCCCTGCTGCTGGGGCTGGCTCTGTTCATCGGCCTGCAGCGCCTGGTCAGGCCCCGCTACAGCTGGGTCACGCCGTGGGATCAGTGGATCCCGTTCGTGGCCGAGTCCTGGTTCCTGTATGTGCTGTTCTTTCCCTTTGTCCTGCTGGCGGCGGCCTACGCCAGCCCGGAGCGCTTTCGCGCGCTGCGCAACGCCACCGGCCTGGCCTTCGGCGTCGCGCTGCTGTGCTTCTGGCTGTTTCCGGAAGATCTGCCCCGGCCGGAGATCGGCGCCCTGGACAATGCCTTCCTGCAGCAGCGGCTGAGCCGCATGTGGCAACTGGACCGGGCCTGCAACGGCTTTCCCAGTCTGCATGTGGCGGTGACCTGCCTGGCCTGCCGGGCGCTCTGGGACCGCCCCTACCCATGGCTGAGCGCCACTAGCGGACTGCTGATCTGCCTGTCGACCCTGACCCTCAAGCAGCACACGCTGATCGATGTGGCGGGGGGCATGCTCCTGGCCCTGGTCTGTACCCTGGCCACCCAACGACAAGGAAAACACCGCCGTGTCCCAGCCTGAACCCCGAGCCGGCGACAACCGCCTGCTGCGTGCCTTTGTCCCCGAGGCCGAGCTGTTCGTGCTCAAGCCGCGGATCGCGGTGCTGGCCCTGCTGGCGGACTGGGGCCTGATCGCTGCCGCATTCAGCGCCGCCGCGCTCTGGCCGCACCCGCTGACCTACCTCCTGGCGGCGCTGCTCATCGCCCGCAGCCAACTGGCCCTGGCGGTGCTCATGCACGAGAGTGCCCACGGCCTGCTGCTGCGCGGGCAGGCGCGCAATGATGCCGTGGGGCAGTGGTTGGCGGCAGGCCCGCTGTTTCTGTCCTTGGCGACCTACCGTGCCGGTCACCTGAAGCATCACCGCCAGCCGATGCAGCATGACGATCCGGTGATGGCGGTATTCGGCATGGGGGATTACCCGCTGCCGCGGGGCAAGCTGGCCAGGCGTTTGCTGGCGGATCTGCTGGGGGTGGGGTACGTCATCAGTGCCTGCCGATTTGCCCGGGGCGACTACCGCGCGGTCATGCCCAGGGTCGACAAGTCGGCGAGGCTGCGGTTTTCGGAGTTCCTTTCCATGTTGCTGGGCAACGGCCTGCTGTTCGGCCTGCTGGCCTGGAGCGGGCACCCCTGGCTCTATCTCGGCTTGTGGCTTTTGCCGGCGATGACCCTGTTGCCGCTGATGGGCCGGGTGCGGGCGATCATGGAGCACGCCGGCCTGCCGGCCCATGCCGACCAGAGCCAGAACGCCCGCAGCATCGTGCGGCCAAACTGGCAGACCTTCCTCTTCGGCCCCCACGCCATCCATTACCACATCGAGCATCACCTCTATGTGCGCGTGCCGTTCTACCACCTGCAGCGTCTGCATCGGCAATTGGCCGCACGGCAGCTGCTGCCGGCAGGCAATCTCTACCGGGGCTACATCGGGGTGCTGCGCGATGTCAGCGATCCGTCCTGGAAGTCGTCGGCAGACTGAAGCCTGGGCCGAGCCTGGCGGCGTGCGGGGACGGGGGGAGGGAGGTGGCGCGCCCGTCCTCGCGGGCGGGCGCGCCGGGGCACTCAGAGCTTGGGCAACTGGCCGATGCGGCCCATCATTTCGGTGACGATCTGCAGGTCCAGCAGGAACTGCTCCCGGGTCTTGAACTCGTTGTCGGTGTGGCCGGTGTACTTGACTTCGGGCCGCGCCAGGCCGAACTGCACGCCGTTGGGCAGTTCATGCACCGAGGTGGCGCCGGCGGAGGTGCCGAACGTGTGCGCCATGCCCAGGTTCTCGCTGGCCACCGCCAGCAGCGCCTTGACCCATTCACCCTCGGGGTTGCGGTACATCGGTTCGGCGATCTTGGTGTCGATGGTCACGGCCACGCCGCTCTTCTTGCTCCAGGCCGCCAGCTTGTCGCTGATTTCGCCCTTCAGCACCTCCGGGGTCTTGCCCTTGGGCACCCGCAGGTTGACCGCCAGCTTGAGGTTCTGCTCATCCACGCTGACCAGGGTCGGCGAGGTGGTCAGCGGGCCCATGAAGTCGTCGGAAAAACCGATGCCCAGCTGCTTGCCCAGGTAGTCCAGGCCCCAGTTGTCGGCGAGGTAGCGGGCGGCGTCGGTGAAGGCGTTGTGCTTGAAGGCCACCTTGCCGTCCAGGCTGTTGATGAAATCCAGCATCCGCGCCACCGGGTTGACCCCGGACTCGGGCTCGGAGGAGTGGGCCGAGACGCCGGTGACGGTCAGTTGCACGTCCGCGCCCGCCACCTTGGCCGCGACCTGGAAGTTGCCGCCATGGGCCTTGGCGTACTCGGCCCCGGCCTGCTGCAGGCTGGCAGCCAGCTGCGCCGGGTTGTCGCTCTTCAGGGTGGCCACCGAGGTGGACGGGATCTGGTTGGTCGCCAGGCCACCGGTGAGGTGGGTGATCTCGGCGCCCTGGCCTGTGGCGGCGCGCCGGGCAAAGGTCGCCATCACCGTGCCGTAGCCTTTCTCGGCGATCACCACCGGGTAGCCGCCGTCCAGGGCCAGGTTGTAGTTGGGCGTCGGGTTGTGCTCGAAGTAGTAGGGAATGGCGTCGCCGCTGGTTTCCTCGGTGGTGTCCACCAGCAGCTTGAAGTGGCGCGCCAGGGGCAGTTGCTCTTCCTTGATGATCTTCATCGCGTAGAGCGCGACGACGATGCCGTTCTTGTCATCCTCGGTGCCGCGGCCGTACATGCGGTCGCCGATCAGGGTGACCTTGAACGGGTCGAGACGGGTGCCGTCTTCGAGCACCCAGTTTTCCGGGGTCACCGGCACCACGTCGGCGTGGGCGTGGATGCCGACCACTTCCTGGCCGGCGCCCTCCAGGGAGATCTCGTAGACCCGGTTGTCGATGTTGCGAAAGTTCAGGTTGAAGGCCTTGGCCAGCCCCTGGATCTTCTCGGCGATCTTGAGGAACTCGGGGTTCTTGTACTGCGGTACGCCGTCGACGTTGAAGGTGGGGATGGCCACCAGTTCGCGCAGGGTTTCGGTGGCGGCCTTGCCGTACTTGATCCGGGCGTAGAGGCCCAGCAGGCGATGGATTTCGTTCTGCTGTTCGGCGCTCAGGGCTTTTTTGTCGAGGAAGGCGGCGATGGCCGGACCCAGGTTGGCGCTCTTGCCCGTTTCGCTCTTGGCCAGGGCGCCGAGGAACTGGCGGAAGTCGCCGGCCGGGGCGTCACTGAAGGTCTTGAGGATGGCCGCGCTTTGCTGCGGGGTGATGTTGGCTTGGGCGCTGCTGGTGAACGCGGACAGGCTGGCGAGCATCAGGGTGGCCGCAGCCAGGTGCTTGAGAGAGAAATCCATTACGGAGGGCATTCCTTTGCAGGGAGTGATTAGGAAATGTCTGAGCGATCAGACAGAAACCTGCTCAAGCTAACACTACGAAGGAGGAGGGCGGGAGCCCCGCCAGTGCGATCTGTCGCACAGAACGGTAAAAGCGACGCACCATCGACAATGGCGAAAGGGCTGCAACAGAGGGCGCCGTTGCCGGCGCCCGCTGTGGCTGGAGCTAGATCAGAGGGCGGCGTCCCAAGGACGATCGCCATGCTCGTCCTTGATCCGGGTCGGCAGGCCCATCACGTCCAGCGCCTTGAGGAACGGCTCGGCGGCCAGCTCCTCGACGTTGACCATGCGCTGCACGTCCCACTGGCCACGGGCCACCAGCAGGGCGGCCGCCACGGGCGGCACGCCGGCGGTGTAGGAAATGCCCTGGCTGTCGGTCTCGGCGTAGGCTTCTTCGTGGTCAGCCACGTTGTAGATGAAGACTTCGCGCGGCTGGCCGTCCTTGGTGCCCTTGACCAGGTCGCCGATGCAGGTCTTGCCGGTGTAGCCCGGGGCCAGGGAGGCCGGATCAGGCAGCACCGCCTTGACCACCTTGAGCGGCACCACTTCCAGGCCTTCGGCGGTCTTGACCGGCTGCTCGGAGAGCAGGCCGAGGTTGCGCAGCACGGTGAACACGTTGATGTAGTGCTCGCCGAAGCTCATCCAGAAGCGCACGTTGGGCACGTCGAGGTTCTTCGACAGCGAGTGCACTTCGTCGTGGCCGGTCAGGTACAGGTTCTGCGAGCCGACCACCGGCAGGTCGTCGGTGCGCTTGACTTCGAACATGGTGTTGCTGGTCCACTGGCTGTTCTGCCAGCTCCACACCTGTCCGGTGAATTCGCGGAAATTGATTTCCGGGTCGAAATTGGTGGCGAAATATTTGCCATGGGATCCGGCATTGACGTCGAGAATGTCGATGGAATCAATGCGGTCGAAATGCTGTTGCTTGGCCAGGGCGGCATAGGCGTTGACCACGCCCGGATCGAAGCCCACGCCGAGAATGGCGGTGATGTTCTTCTCCCGGCACTCCTCGAGGTGCTTCCACTCGTAGTTGCCGTACCAGGGCGGCGTTTCGCAGATCTTGCCCGGCTCTTCGTGGATCGCGGTGTCCAGGTAGGCCACGCCGGTATCGATGCAGGCACGCAGCACCGACATGTTGAGGAAGGCGGAACCGACGTTGATGACGATCTGCGACTCGGTCTCGCGGATCAGCGCCTTGGTCGCTTCGATGTCCAGCGCGTTGAGCGCATAGGCTTTTATTTCAGCGGGCTGTTTGAGGCTGCCCTTGGCCTTGACGCTGTCGATGATGGCCTGGCATTTGGAGATGTTGCGCGACGCGATGGCAATACGACCGAGTTCGTCGTTGTGCTGCGCGCACTTGTGGGCCACCACCTTGGCGACACCTCCTGCACCAATGATAAGAACATTCTTCTTCAATTTATTTACTTCTCCTCGTGTCTGTCCGCTCAGGAAAGGCTGGACAGGTAGTCTTCGAAACCAAACTCGCGAACCACATCGATGCTGCCATCGAGTTGTTTCACAACGATGGATGGCATTTTCAGGCCGTTGAACCAGTTTTTCTTGACCATGGTGTAGCCCGCCGCGTCGACGAACGACAGGCGATCGCCGATGGCCAGCGGACGTTCGAATTGATACTCGCCAAAGATGTCTCCGGCCAGGCAAGACTTGCCACAAATCATGTAGCTGTGTTCGCCGCTGCTGGGGGCCAGCTTGGCGTTCAGGCGATAGATCAGCAGGTCGAGCATGTGGGCTTCGATGGAGCTGTCCACCACGGCCAGGTGCTTGCCGTTGTACAGGGTGTCGAGCACGGTCACTTCCAGGGATGCGCTCTGGGTGATCGCCGCTTCGCCCGGCTCCAGGTAGACCTGCACGCCGTACTGCTCGGAGAAGGCCTTGAGCCGCGCGCAGAAGGCGTCCAGGGCGTAGTCCTCGCCGGTGAAGTGGATGCCGCCGCCGAGGCTGACCCACTCGACCTTGTGCAGCAGGTGGCCGAAGCGCTCCTCGATGGTGCTCAGCATCTGGTCGAACAGGCCGAAGTCGCCGTTCTCGCAGTTGTTATGGAACATGAAGCCGGAGATCTGCTCGATCACGCCTTCGATCTTCGCCGGGTCCCATTCGCCCAGGCGGCTGAAAGGCCGGGCCGGGTCGGCCAGCAGGTAGTCCGAGCTGCTCACCTGGGGGTTGACCCGCAGACCGCGGACCTTGCCCGCGCTGGCGTCGGCAAAGCGCTGCAGCTGGCTGATGGAGTTGAAGATGATCTTGTCGCAGTTGGCGAGCATCTCTTCGATCTCGTCGTCGGCCCAGGCCACGCTGTAGGCGTGGGTTTCGCCAGCGAACTTCTGCCGGCCGAGCTTGAGCTCGTACAGCGACGAGGAGGTGGTGCCGTCCATGTACTGCTGCATCAGGTCGAACACCGACCAGGTGGCGAAGCACTTGAGGGCCAGCAGGGCCTTGGCGCCGGACTGCTCGCGCACATAGGCGATCTTCTGCATGTTGCTCAAAAGCTTCTGCTTGTCGATGAGGTAGTACGGCGTCTTGATCATTTCAGGGTCTCCGGCAGGGCCAGCCAAAAAGGTACGCATTGTGCCTTCAGTGCCTGCAGATCGAAAGCACGGAAATGCATTTTCGCCGGGTAATCATCTGAAAGGCCCTGGTGATCAGTCTGATCGCTCGGGCCGCTGCCGAGTGTGCCTGTGGGCCTTGCCCCGAGCCGGCTCAGGGACGGGTGCAGGCCCCGTGCTGCCTCGCTTTTTCTTATCCAGGGAGCACATTTTTAATAATTTTCCTTCGCGGGCGTCTGTCGCACCATCTGTCGCATCCGACTTATCCCGGGTTCCGAACCGCGTGTGCCAGGCCTTCCGGCCGGTGCCAATCGTCTCGCAGAAGGACACAGACATGACCGTAGAACAACAAATGCAAGTGGACACCCTGGTGGTCGGCGCGGGTCAGGCCGGCGTGGCCATGAGCGAGCACCTGAGCAAGCTCGGCGTGCCCCACCTGGTGCTGGAACGCAGCCGCATCGCCGAAGCCTGGCGCAGCGCACGCTGGGATTCCCTGGTGGCCAACGGGCCGGCCTGGCATGACCGCTTTCCCGGGATGCCCTTCGCCCTGCCGGACGATGCCTTTGCCGCCAAGGAGCAGGTGGCGGACTACTTCGAAGCCTACGCCCGTACCTTCAACGCGCCGATCCGAACCGGGGTCGAGGTGCGCAAGGTGCAGCGCAATGTCGGTCGTCCGGGCTTCACCGTCGAGACGTCCGATGGGGTGATCCAGGCCCGGCGCGTGGTGGCCGCCACCGGTCCGTTCCAGCGTCCGGTGATCCCGCCGATTGCCCCCGCCAATGGCCGCCTGACGCAGATCCACTCCGCCGAGTACCGCAATCCGCAGCAGTTGCCCGAGGGCGCGGTGCTGGTGGTGGGCGCAGGCTCGTCCGGGGTGCAGATCGCCGATGAACTGCAGCGGGCGGGGCGCCGGGTGTATCTGTCGGTGGGCGCCCATGACCGTCCGCCGCGTTCCTATCGCAACCGGGATTTCTGCTGGTGGCTCGGGGTGCTGGGGGAGTGGGATGCGGAGATCGCCAAGCCCGGGCGCGAACACGTGACCATCGCCGTCAGCGGCGCTCGCGGCGGCCAGACCATCGACTTTCGCGCCCTGGCCCACCAGGGCATCACCCTGGTCGGGCTGACCCGGGCCTTTGCCGGCGAGCACGTGACCTTCCAGGCGGACCTGCTGGACAACCTGGACCGGGGCGACGAGAACTACCTGGCGCTGCTGGACGCCGCCGATGCCTATGTCGAGCGCAACGGCCTCGACCTGCCGCTGGAGCCCGAGGCGCGCCGGCGCCTGCCGGACCCGGACTGCGTCAGGCAGCCGATCCTCGAATTGGACCTGCAACAGGCCGGCATCAACTCGATCATCTGGGCCACCGGCTACGCCGTGGATTTTTCCTGGCTGCAGGTCGACACCTTCAGCGAACAGGGCAAGCCCCTGCACCAGCGTGGCGTGTCCCGCGAGCCCGGGGTGTATTTCCTCGGCCTGCCCTGGCTGTCGCGCCGTGGCTCGTCGTTCATCTGGGGGGTGTGGCACGACGCCAAGCATATTGCCGATCACATCGCCACCCAGCGCAAATACCAGGCCTATGGCAGCCCGGCCCCAGCCGCGGCGCCGCATCACAACCTCAGCAGCGTGGGAGCCCTCTGATGCCGACTCATACCCGTATCCGCATGTTCAACACCAAGGACACCTACCCCAACCAGTCCCTGGACAACGACCTGTGCCAGGCGGTGCGCGCCGGTAATACGGTGTACGTTCGCGGTCAGGTCGGCACCGATTTCGACGGCCGCCTGGTGGGCCTGGGCGATCCCCGGGCCCAGGCCGAGCAGGCGATGAAAAACGTCAAGCAACTGCTGGAAGAGGCGGGCAGCGACCTGTCCCATATCGTCAAGACCACCACCTACCTCACCGACCCGCGCTACCGCGAGCCGGTGTACCAGGAAGTGGGCAAGTGGCTCAAAGGGGTGTTCCCGATCTCCACCGGGCTGGTGGTCTCGGCCCTCGGCCAGCCGCAGTGGCTGATGGAGATCGACGTGATCGCGGTCATTCCCGAGTGAGCCCGACGCTGTTTTCACGGACGCCGCACCCGGCGTCGACGCAGGCCCGGCGGGCCAAGGAGTTTGCATGACTTTTTCCATCGTGGGCCGTTGCGCCGAAACCGGCCAGCTGGGCATCGCCATCAGTTCGTCGAGCATCGCGGTCGGCGCCCGTTGCCCCTGGGTGCGGGCCGGAGTGGGCGCGGTGGCCACCCAGAACGTCACCCTGCCGGCGCTGGGGCCGCAGATTCTCGACCTGCTGGAACAGCGCAAGCTCGACCCCGGCACCGCCCTGGAGCAGGCCCTGGGTCGCAACGGCTGGAGCCAGTACCGCCAGGTGACGGTGATCGACAACCAGGGCCGCACGGCGCTGTTCAGTGGCCAGCAGGCGTTGGGCATCCACCATGCGCTGGCCGGCGAGCAGTGTGTGGCCGCCGGCAACCTGCTGGCGGACGCCGGGGTCATCCAGGCCATGGTCCAGGCGTTCGAACAGACGCCAGGGATTCTGGCCGAGCGCCTGCTGGCGGCGATGCACGCGGCCATGGCCGCCGGTGGCGAGGCGGGCCCGGTGCATTCAGCGGCGCTGAGCGTGGTGGACGACCTGACCTGGCCCATCGTCGACCTGCGGGTGGACTGGGCCGATGCCGACCCCATCGGCCAGCTCGACGGCCTGTGGCAGGCCTACCGGCCGCAGATGCAGGACTACCTGACCCGGGCCCTGGACCCCACGGCGGCCCCCAGCTACGGAGTGCCGGGCAATGAATGAGCAGTCGAGCCGCGAGCTGTTGGCGCGACTGGTGGGCTTTGCCACGGTCAGCCGCGATTCCAACCTGGAATTGATCGGCTTTATTCGCGACTACCTGGCGCGCCACGGGGTGGACAGCGAGCTGATCTACAACCCGCAGCGGACCAAGGCCAACCTGTTTGCCAGCATCGGCCCCAGCGATCGCGGCGGGGTGGTGCTGTCCGGGCACACCGACGTGGTGCCGGTGGACGGTCAGGCCTGGAGCGTCGAGCCGTTTGTCTTGAGTGAGCGCCAAGGGCGGCTGTACGGCCGTGGCACCGCCGACATGAAGGGCTTTATCGCCTCGGTGCTGGCGGCGGTGCCGGGCTTTACCCGGCGGCGCCTGCGGCTGCCGCTGCACCTGGCGTTTTCCTACGACGAGGAGGTGGGCTGCCTGGGCGTGCGACCGATGCTCGAACGTTTGCGACAGCGGCCACACCCGCCGCTGCTGTGCCTGATCGGCGAGCCTACCGAGCTGCGCCCGGTGCTCGGGCACAAGGGCAAGCTGGCGATGCGTTGTCAGGTGCGGGGCGCGGCCTGTCATTCGGCCTATGCGCCTTACGGGGTCAACGCCATCGAGTACGCGGCGCGGTTGATCGGCAAGCTGGGAGACATCGGCAGCCGGCTGGCGCAACCCGAGCACCACGACCCGCGTTTCGATCCGCCGTATTCCACGGTGCAGACCGGCACCATCCAGGGCGGCCGTGCGCTGAACATCGTGCCGGCCGAGTGTCAGTTCGATTTCGAGGTGCGCACCCTGCCGGGCCATGACGCCCAGGCCGTGGTGGCCCAGTTGCAAGACTATGCCGACACCGAGCTGGTGCCGCAGATGCAGGCGGTACGGGCCGACACCGGGATCGACCTGCACCCCTTGAGCGCCTACCCGGGGCTGGCCACCGCCGCCGACAGCCAGGCCGCCGAACTGCTGGCGCTGCTCAGCGGCTCGCGGGAGTTCACCACCGTGGCCTTCGGCACCGAGGGCGGACTGTTCCATGAGGCGGGCATCCCCACGGTGGTCTGCGGTCCGGGCAGCATGGACCAGGGCCACAAGCCGGATGAGTTCATCAGCCTTGCACAGTTGCACGCCTGCGACGCCCTGTTGCAGCGCCTGGGCGACTGGCTGGAGCACCCCGCCCGAACCTGATGCGGTTCCTGCACGTCGGCCAACGACGCGCTGCGGTGCGGGGGAGGCATAGGAATAGGGGAGACAAGGCTTCTTGTGGCGAGGGAGCTTGCTCCCGCTCGGGCGCGCAGCGGCCGCAAAGCCTGAATCCGCAATCCACCTGACAGGCCGCGGATTCAGGCCTTGGGAAGGCTGCGCCTTCCAGCGGGAGCAAGCTCCCTCGCCACAGGGTTGTGGACTTTCGCCGTTACCTGGGGCTTTGGGTGGCGGCGTTTTGCGTGGGGGCGCCAAGCCGTCTGGCTACAGAGCTTTTTCATGGTGCTGGAGCATATTTTTAGTATTTTTCCTCTGGCTCGCGCTGACGCACCATCCCTCAGGACCCAATAACCAACAGGCCGTCGCAACGGCCGACGAGGGAGTGCAGCGTGTTCGAACTCGGTGACTGGCAGCAGCGGGCTGCCCAACAGACATTCATTGATCAGGCGCTGATTGGCGGCCAACGGATGGCCGCCCAGTCCGGCGCCACCTTCGATGCGGTCAACCCGGCCACCCTTGGGGTACTGGCCCGGGTCAGTGCCTGCGGCGCGGCCGATGTGGACCTGGCGGTGGCCGCCGCGCGTCGGGCCTTCGACCAGGGGCCCTGGGCGCGCATGGCCCCGGTGGAGCGCAAGAAGGTCCTGCTGCGCCTGGCCGAGCTGATGCTCGCCCACCGCGAGGAGCTGGCGCTGCTGGACTCCCTGAACATGGGCAAGCCGGTGATGGACGCCTGGAACATCGACGTGCCCGGTGCGGCCCACGTCTTCGCCTGGTACGCCGAGAGCGTCGACAAGCTCTACGATCAACTGGCCCCCGGCGGCCACAACAGCCATGCCAGCATTCGTCGCGAAGCCCTGGGGGTGATCGGCGCGGTGGTGCCCTGGAACTTCCCCCTGGACATGGCCGCCTGGAAGCTGGCCCCGGCACTGGCGGTGGGCAACTCGGTGGTGCTCAAGCCTGCCGAACAGTCGCCGTTCTCGGCCCTGCGCCTGGCCGAGCTGGCCCTGGAGGCCGGCGTGCCGGAAGGGGTGTTCAACGTGGTGCCGGGCCTGGGCAGCGATGCCGGTCGCGCCCTGGGCCTGCACCCGGATGTGGATTGCCTGGTGTTCACCGGCTCCACCGAGGTGGGCAAGTGCTTCATGCAGTATTCGGCGCAATCGAACCTCAAGCAGGTCTGGCTCGAATGCGGCGGCAAGAGCCCGAACCTGGTGTTCGCCGACTGCCAGGACCTGGAGCTGGCCGCCGAGAAGAGCGCCTTCGGCATCTTCTTCAACCAGGGCGAGGTGTGCTCGGCCAACTCGCGGCTGCTGGTGCAGCGCAGCATTCATGACGAGTTCGTCGAGCGCCTCAAGGCCAAGGCCCGGGACTGGCGCCCGGGCAACCCGCTGGACCCGGCCAGCCGCGCCGGGGCCATGGTCGACGCGCGCCAGACCGCCCGGGTCATGGCCTATATCGAGGGCGCCCGGGAGCAGGGCGCGCAGTTGGCCTGTGGCGGCCGCCAGCTGCACATCGACGGTAGCGACAACTACATCGAGCCGACCCTCCTCACCGGGGTGAAGCCGCAGATGAGCATTGCCCGGGAGGAGGTGTTCGGCCCGGTGCTGGCGGTAATCCCCTTCGATGACGAGGAGCAGGCCATTGCCCTGGCCAATGACAGCGTCTACGGCCTGGCCGCCTCGCTGTGGACGGACGACCTCAACCGCGCCCACCGGGTGGCCCGGCAGTTGCGGGCCGGCACGGTGTCGGTGAACACCGTGGATGCCCTGGACGTCACCGTGCCCTTTGGCGGCGGCCGGCAATCGGGATTCGGTCGCGACCTGTCGCTGCATGCCTTCGACAAGTACAGCCAACTGAAGACCACCTGGTTCCAACTGCGCTAGCGCTACGGAGCCCTGGCGGCGCCACCCGGGCGCCGCTGCACCTGCCGCTGTCGCGGCAGGCCCACAACAATAAGAAAGGAGTGCGTGCGATGACTGCAAATCTCTCCCCGGCGGCCTTGAGCCCCACCAGCAACGGCGGCTTGCGCCGGGTCCTGGGCCTGGGTTCGCTGGTGTCGGTGGCCGTTGGCCTGGTGGTGTCCCAGGGGGTCATGGTGTTGATGCTGCAAGGCGCGGGGATGGCCGGGCTGGGCTTCTTCATTCCGCTGCTGCTGGCCTACCTGCTGGCGCTGACCTATGCCTTGTCGTTCTCCGAACTGGCGCTGATGGTGCCCCGGGCCGGTAGCCTGAGCAGCTACACCGAAGTGGCCATCGGGCACTTTCCGGCGATCCTCGCGACCTTCTCCGGCTACATGGTGGTGGCGATGTTCGCCCTGTCCGCCGAGCTGCTGCTCCTGGACCTGATCATCGGCAAGGTCTACCCCGGGGTGTTGCCGCCGATGCTGGTGGCCTATGGCGTGCTCGGCACCTTCACCGCGCTCAACCTGCTGGGCATCGATGTCTTCGCCCGGCTGCAGACGGTGCTCGCGGTGGTGATGGTGGTGATTCTCCTGACCCTGGGCCTGGGCGCCATCGGCAGCCCCCAGGCCGACTTGCAACGGCCGCTGGACCAGGGCTGGAACCCCATGGAGGTCGGCGCGCTGGCCTTGGCGGCGATGGCCATCTGGGGGTTTGTCGGGGCCGAGTTCGTCTGCCCGCTGGTGGAGGAAACCCGCCGCCCGGAACGCAATGTCCCGCGCTCGATGATCATCGGCCTGAGCATCATCTTCCTGGTGATCACCCTGTATTGCCTCGGCGCCTTGCTGTGCATTCCCCGGGAGCAACTGGCGAGCCATCCGCTGCCGCATTTCCTGTTCGCCACCACGGTGTTCGGCGAGGCCGGCAAGCTGTTCCTGGTGGGCGCGGTGATCACCGCCACCTGCAGCACGGTCAACTCGTCCCTGGCGGCGCTGCCGCGGATGCTCTACGGCATGGCCCAGAACGGCCAGGCCTTCCCCCAGTTCAAACGGCTCAGCCCGCGCAGCCGCACACCCTGGGTGGCGGTGCTGTTCGTCGCCGCGCTCACGGGGCTGCCGATCCTGATCCTGGGCCAGGACCCGGACTCCATCAGCCTGCTGCTGTTGGCCGCGGCCCTGGCCTGGCTCTTGGCCTACATCATTGTGCACATCGACGTGATCGCCCTGCGCCGGCGCTACCCCGACGCGCCTCGGCCGTTCCGTTCGCCGTTCTACCCCTGGCCCCAGGTGCTGGGCATCGTCGGCATGCTGTTTGCGATCTATCACGTGTCCCCGTCCCCGGAGATGACCGCGCGGATCTTCGGCAGCGCCGGCGTCGTGCTGGGGGTGATCTCGCTGATCGCCGTGGTCTGGATCAAGTGGGTGATGCGCAAGCCACTGTTTGTTCCCGAACCGCTGCTGCCCACGGGGCCGAGTCCCGTCGCCACGCCTTCCCTTGAATCCACTTGTCGTGCAGGAGAATGACCATGAGTGCTGAAAACCCAACCGCCCAACGCAGTACCCAGGACTACCAGGCCCTGGATGCCGCCCACCATATCCATGCCTTCCTCGACCAGAAGGCGCTGAACGCCGAAGGCCCGCGGGTGATCGTCCGCGGCCAGGGCCTGCACCTGTGGGACAACGACGGCCAGCGCTACCTGGACGGCATGTCCGGGCTGTGGTGCACCAACCTGGGCTACGGTCGCCAGGACCTGGCGGCCGCCGCCAGTGCCCAGCTCGAGCAGTTGCCGTACTACAACATGTTCTTCCACACCACCCACCCGGCGGTGGTGGAGCTCTCCGAGCTGCTGTTCAGCCTGTTGCCCGGGCACTACAGCCACGCCATCTACACCAACTCCGGCTCCGAGGCCAACGAGGTGCTGATTCGCAGCGTGCGCCGCTACTGGCAGATCCTCGGCCAGCCGCAGAAGAAGGTGATGATCGGCCGCTGGAACGGCTACCACGGCTCGACCCTGGCCGCCACCGCCCTGGGCGGGATGAAGTTCATGCACGACATGGGCGGGCTGATTCCGGATGTGGCGCACATCGACGAGCCTTACTGGTTCGCCCACGAAGGCAACCTGACGCCCGCCGAGTTCGGCCTGCGCTGCGCCCGCCAGCTGGAAGAGAAGATCCTAGAACTTGGGGCCGAGAACGTCGCCGGTTTCATCGCCGAACCGTTCCAGGGCGCCGGCGGCATGATCTTCCCGCCAGACAGCTACTGGCCGGAAATCCAGCGCATCTGCCGCCAGTACGACGTGCTGCTGTGCGCCGACGAAGTGATCGGCGGGTTCGGCCGCACCGGCGAGTGGTTCTCCCATCAGCACTTCGGCTTCGAGCCCGACACCCTGTCCATCGCCAAGGGCCTGACCTCCGGCTACATCCCCATGGGCGGCTTGGTGCTGAGCAAGCGCATCGCCCAGGTGCTGGTGGAGCAGGGCGGGGTGTTCGCCCACGGCCTGACCTATTCCGGGCACCCGGTGGCCGCCGCCGTGGCCATCGCCAACCTCAAGGCCCTGCGCGATGAAGGCGTGGTGACCCGGGTCAAGCAGGACACCGGTCCCTACCTGCAGCAGTGCCTGCGGGAAGTGTTCGGCAACCACCCGCTGATCGGCGAGATCCAGGGCTGCGGGCTGGTGGCGGCCTTGCAGTTCGCCGAGGACAAGGCCAGCCGCAAGCGCTTTGCCAACGAGAACGACATCGCCTGGCGCTGCCGCACTCTGGGCTTCGAAGAGGGGGTGATCATCCGCTCGACCCTGGGGCGGATGATCATGGCCCCGGCGCTGGTGGCGACCCGCGGCGATATCGACGAACTGATCGACAAGACCCGGCGCGCGGTGGAACGCACGGCCCGGGAGATCGAGAGCGGGCAGTTGCCAACGGCCTGAGGGCCGGCGCTGGATCGACTGCTTGTCGGCGCCGCTGAAACACCACACCCCGCCAGAGTCCGACTCTGGCGGGGTGTGTTTTTTCGGCTCGGCTCGGGGGGAGCCATTTCCTGCTGTAGGGCCCGGTCCCGGGCCACTAATCTGTGGCCAGGGTGCACAACCGGCGGTTCAGAACTTACCGTTCAAAACTTGCCATTCAAACCCAGGCGGAAGGTGTCGTTGCGTTCGTCCGAGCCCAGGGCGGTCTTGTACGAGACGCCCAGTTGCCAGGCACGCCCGAGGTTGAAGTCGACGCCCATGTCCAGGCTGGCGAAATCGCTGTCCAGGGCGTCGGGCTTGAGCCGGTACAGCGTGCCTTCGTCACCCTGGTCGGTGTAGCGCATCTTGTAGTCGCTGCTGCTGCTGAAGTTGTGGCCCCAGGCCAGGCCGACCTTGGGCGTGACCACGCCGATCCGGGTCATCAGGTCGTAGCCCGAACGTACACCGAGGTAGGAGGTGAAGTTCTGTTGGCGCTGTTCGTCGTAGGACAGGCCGTAAATGCCGCCGCCACTTTCACGGTAGGCATCCAGGCGCGTGGTGCTGGCGTTCAGGCGACTGTAGGGCGTCAGCGACAGCGGCCCCTGGCGATACTCATAGCTGGCGGTCAGGGAGGCGAACAACTGATCGGCATCCCGCGAGCCGCGGGCGTAGTCGTCGTTGCTGCTGGTGATGTAGCGGCGCGAGTCGAAGCTGATGCGGTTGTAGCCCAAAAGGCCGTCGACAAATACCTGCGGGGCCAGGTTCAGGCTCAGGTAGGTGGCGATGCCGATGGCGTCCCCATCGCTGCGGGTATGGTTCTTGCCGATGTCGCTGCGGTCGTTGCCGTAGCCGATACCGACCCCGGCAATGGCGCTGGGCGACAGGCGATAGTCGACACCGACGCTCAGGCCCAGGGTGGTGAAGCTGTTGTCCCGCGCGCCCCGGGTGTGGGTCGAGCCGACGTTGACGAAGCCGTCGCTCCAGAACGCCAGGGCGTCCTGTTTGCAGTTGTCCTGCAGGGCGGCCGCGGCTTCGCGTTTTTCCTGCTCGGTCTGGTTGGCGGTGCCTCCCAGCTGGTCCTGGACGGCTTTGGCGATTTCGCCCAGCGGTACGTCGCGGCCTTCCTTGCGCAAGCTGGCGTTGAACGAATTGCGCTCGCAACTGATCTGGTGCAGTTGCTCCAGGCGCCGGTTGAAGTTGTCCATCTGGGTGCTGGCAAAACGCTCGGCGGCGCGGGTCTGGGCGTTGAGCAGGCCGATGACCTCGGCGTCCTTGGTCGGGTCCGGACGCTCCTGGATCATGAAGCTGACGGTGCTCGCGGCGCTGGCGCCGCTGCCGTTCTGCAGGCTGAAGCTGACCACGGCGGTGCCGGCGAAGGCCGCCGAAGGCACGAAGCGCATCGAGAAGCGGCCGATCATCATCGCCCGCCCGGCCGATGCCGGGGTGACCGAGCCGAGGACGGCCTGGGTGAACGGGCCACCGGTGGCGCCCTGGGTCAGGTCGACGGTGGCCGACTGGCCCGCCGCGAGGATCTGGCTGGAAGCCGGTACGGTAATCGCTACGGCAGCGATGGTCAGGGTGTAGGTCTGTGAGCCGGTAGCGCCGTTGGCATCGGTGACGGTGATGCTCAGGTTGCTGCTGCCGCTGGTGGTCGGCGTACCGCTGATCAGGCCGCTGGCGGTGTTCAGGCTCAGGCCCGCCGGCAGGCTGCCGGAGGTGATGGCGTAGGTGTAGGGCGCGGTGCCGCCGGTGGCGCTGAGGGTGGCGCTGTAGGCGCTGCCTGCGGTGCCGGCCCCCAAGGACGCCGGAGTCAGTACCAGGCTGGGCGCGCTGACCGTGAGGGTCACCGTGGCCGGGCTGGAGGTGCCGCCGGCGTTGGTGGCGGTGTAGGTGAAGCTGTCGCTGCCGGAATAACCGGCGGTTGGGGTGTAGGTGATGCTGGTGCCGCTGGCGGTGGCGGTGCCATGGCTGGCGGCAGTGGCGATGGCCACGCTGCTGGCGGCGCCACCGGTGATGTTCAGGGTGATCGGGTTGGCGCTGCTGTTGGCGGCCACGGTGGCGCTGACGGCATTGGCCACCGGCGCCTGGACGCCAATGGTGATCGAGAAGGCCTGGGAGCCGGTGGCGCTGTTGGCGTCGGTGGCGGTGATGGTCAGGTTGAGGGTGCCGCTGGCCATGGGGGTGCCACTGATGGCGCCGGTGGCGGTGTTGAGGATCAGGCCGGCCGGCAGGCTGCCGGAGGTGATGGCGTAGGTGTAGGGCGCGGTGCCGCCAGTGGCAGTGACGGTCTGGCTGTAGGCCGTGCCGACGCTGCCGTTGCTCAGGGAGCCGGGGCTCAGGGTAATGCTCGGCGCACTGACGGTAATGGTCACGGTGGCCGGGCTGGAGGTGCCGCTGGCGTTGGTGGCGGTGTAGGTGAAGCTGTCACTGCCGGAATAACCGGCGGTTGGGGTGTAGGTGATGCTGGTGCCGCTGGCGGTGGCGGTGCCATGGCTGGCGGCAGTGGCAATGGCCACGCTGCTGGCGGCGCCACCGGTGATGTTCAGGGTGATCGGGTTGGCGCTGCTGTTGGCGGCCACGGTGGCGCTGACGGCATTGGCCACCGGCGCCTGCACGCCGATAGTGATCGAGAAGGCCTGGGAGCCGGTGGCGCTGTTGGCGTCGGTGGCGGTGATGGTCAGGTTGAGGGTGCCGTCGGCCATGGGGGTGCCGCTGATGGCGCCGGTGGTGGTGTTGAGGATCAGGCCGGCCGGCAAGCTGCCGGAGGTGATGGCGTAGGTGTAGGGCGCGGTGCCGCCAGTGGCCGTGACGGTCTGGTTGTAGGCCGTGCCGACGCTGCCGTTGCTCAGGGAGCCGGGGCTCAGGGTAATGCTCGGCGCACTGACGGTAATGGTCACGGTGGCCGGGCTGGAGGTGCCGCTGGCGTTGGTGGCGGTGTAGGTGAAGCTGTCACTGCCGGAATAACCGGCGGTTGGGGTGTAGGTGATGCTGGTGCCGCTGGCGGTGGCGGTGCCATGGCTGGCGGCTGTGGCGATGGCCACGCTGCTGGCGGCGCCGCCGGTGATGTTCAGGGTGATCGGGTTGGCGCTGCTGTTGGCGGCCACGGTGGCGCTGACGGCATTGGCCACCGGTGGCAGGCCGTTGATCTGCAAGGTGTAGGCGCGGGAGCCGGTGGCGCTGTTGGCGTCGGTGGCGGTGACGGTCAGGTTGAAGGTGCCACTGACAGTCGGCGTACCGCTGATCACGCCACTGCTGGTGTTCAGGCTCAGGCCGGCCGGCAGGCTGCCGGCGCTGATTGCATAGGTGTAGGACGTGGTGCCGCCGGTGGCGGTCACGGTCTGGTTGTAGGCCGTGCCCTGAATGCCGTCGGGCAGTGTCGTCGGCGTTATCGCCAGGGTGGGTGCACTGACGGTGATGGTCACCGTGGCCGGGCTGGAGGTGCCGCTGGCGTTGGTGGCGGTGTAGGTGAAGCTGTCGCTGCCGGAGTAACCGGCGGTTGGGGTGTAGGTAATGCTGGTGCCGCTGGCGGTGGCGGTGCCATGACTGGCGGCAGTGGCCACGGCCACGCTGCTGGCCGCGCCGCCGCTCAGGCTCAGGGTGATCGGGTTGGCGCTGCTGTTGGCGGCCACCGTGGCGCTGACCGGGCCGACGGTGGGAGGCGGAACGTTGTAGGTATAGCCGTTGGTCAGGGTCGCGGTGCCCCCTGGGGTGGTGACTACCACGTTAACCGCACCTGCGGCGTGGGCCGGGGTGGTGGCGGTGATGGTGGTGGCATTGTTGACGATGTAACCGGTGGCGGATGTCCCGCCAAAGCTCACCGCCGTGGCACCGGTCAGGTTGGTGCCGGTGAGGGTGACGGAGGTGGCGCCTGCGGTGCTGCCGTTGTTCGGGGTGACGGTGGTCAGGGTCGGGGTCGCGGAGCTGGTGACCACCAGGGTATAGGTGGCGACACCGCCCTGATTCAGGCCGTCATTGAGGGTGATGCTGAATGTGTAGGTGCCGGCGGTGGTGGGCGTGCCGTGGAGTATGGTGTTCGAGCTGCCCGGTGACGGATCGAGGATCAGGCCCGGCGGCAGGCAGGGAGTCACGCCGTCGTAGTCCGGGTCATTGGCGTCGCACTCTACCCATTTGTCCAGTGGTTGCGCGCCACCGACGGAGTTGATGACGATGCTCATGGACTGGCCCACTGCCACGCTGGGCAAGGTACTGCCCGTAGCCGGGTTGGTGATCACGGGAGCGGCGGCCATTGCCTGGCTGCTCAGGGTCAACATGACCAGGAGCAGGAACAGTGAAGTCAGCGGACGTGTCAGCCAGGTACCTAGCGTGGTCAGTGGTGTTCTCATGAGGGCTTCCTGCCTTGCGACCGGTTTGAGGGTCGTATCCAGCGTAAGTGTTGATAAAGGTCCAGCGGTTACAGCACGGCTACAGCCGGCCCCTGGGGGCTGGTCATAAACGATGGTCAGGGACTGTCGACGGCCTCCCGGGCGTCTAGCCGCGCGGGACGCTGCATCTGGGTGTACAGGCCGGTGTCGGCGCCGGCGCGAAAGCCCAGCCGCTCATACAGCCGGCGGGCACGGCTACCCTGTTCGACGCTCAGGCTGCAGGTCTGGCCCTGGGCGTCGGCCTTGGCCAGTACCCTGCGCAGCAACTCGGTGCCGATGCCCCGGCCATGCCAGTCCGGCAGCAGAGCAATATCGACTATGCGCACATCGTCGGCCGCGTAATGCACGCACAGGCGCCCGATCGGGCTACCGGCCTGCTCGACGATCAGAAAATCCGCGGCGGGAAAGTGCTTTTCATAATGCTGGCGCTGCAGTTCGGCCTGGGCGTGCAGGAAAGCCCGGCGCTGGACGTCGTTCCAGCCCGGCACTGCGCTGACTTCGGCCCAGCGGCGTGAGGCGTACAGCGCCTGGAGAAATCCCAGGTCGTGGCCGTCCTGCTTGCGCAGTACGGCCACGTTGCCCGCCGGCAAATGGGGAGGGCTGATGTGGGTCATGAGGCTCTGATCGGGTACTCGCCATCCAGGCAGATGCAGTAGGCCAGCGTCTGGAAGGGTTGCATGGTGTTACGCAAGGCCGTCGACGTTGCGCCAGTACCGGCGATGCCCACCGTGGTGGCCGCCAGTGTCTGGGTTGTCGTCGTTGGTGCGGTGTTGTTGTACAGGCGTATGTTGCGCGGCTGCGCCAGGAAGGCGGTGTTGTTGGGGATATCCAGAGCGGCACCCGATTCGCTGCCGTCCTTGACCATCACCGAATGGGTATGGGGGGCAAAATTGCTGGGCCCCATGGTTATCCGGTCGGCTCCGAGGGCCGTGCCAACGGGCCTGTCGGTCAGCCCGGGCGCCAGCCCGGCACCCATGGCCACGCGCCCGTTGAGATTGGGCAGCTTGAAGTTCTGGCCGGGGGTACCGCCATACAAGGTGCCAATCACCGAATAGAGCGCAGGATTCTGCTGGACCGTGATGGTCGATCCATCGCAATACGCCCAGTTTTGCGGGACGAAGTTGTAGGGGAACAGTCTGATTTCACCGGTAAACGCATCCATGGTCGGTCATTCCAGATTGAGTAGAGAGGGTCACTGGTTTCGGGTCGGATAGAGGCCGAGCAGGCAAATGATGTAGTTGATCGCCAATGAGCCCATCAGGTTGCTATGGGGGGCCACGGCGCCAGTGGGCGTGCCCAGTGCCGGGTCGAGAAACTGCGGGTTCATCGGGACGGCGGCGGATGTTCCGGTGCCTGCGCTGTACAGCCCGGTGATGATCCCCGCGCCCGCGAATTTGCCAAAGGTCATGCTGTTGGGCGTCGCGGCAGGGGAGGGGGCCGGCGACGTGGCATCCTGGCCGCTCACCATGAATCCATGGGTGTGGGGCGCGGTGTTTTCCGGCCTCATGGTCACCGTTTCCACGCCGAATTTCTGGCTCAGCGCCCTGGGGGTCAGGCCCGTCCCGGTGCCCTGGCCAACCGGCAGGCGACCTCGGTAGTCCGGCAGGCCGAAGTTGGTGCTGCCGTTGCCGCCGTACAGAGTGCCGAGCAATGAATACAGGGCCTCAAAGCTGCTGATCGGCAGCAACGAACCGTCACAAAACGCCCAATTTTCCGGCGCGTAGTTACCGGCAAACATGCGGATCTCTCCGACAAAGGCTTCAGACATGTCAGTTTCCTTACTTGAGGGTCTGTGGACGGCCGTTACTGGCGCGGCGGGTAGACACCCGTCGTTGCGATGCAGAAGTAGCCGACGATGGAGGGCTGGATGTTGGGCATGGCCGCGCCCTGGGTTGTGGTGATGGTGGCATTGTTGAGGCTGGTCAGGGTGCCGGTTGCCGCGGTGTAGGTCGGTTTTGCCGCGACCCCCTTGGAGTTCGAGCTGACAGCGGGAATGTTGCCGTACGGACCATCATTGCCCGGGTCGTTGGAGACATGCGTGGCATGGTTATGTTGGGCCACCGAGCTTTGCGGCATCGTCACGGTTTCGCTACCGCCTTTGGTGCCCAGCGCGTGCACATCCATGATCGGATCGACGGTGGAGACTTTGTAGTTTTGTCCCAGGGCGACCCGGCCACGCAGATCCGGTATGCCGAATGTCGTGGTGCCGTCACCGCCATAGGTTTTGCCCAGCAGGGAAGCCAGCGCGACATTGCTATTGATGGGTAGAACCTGGCCCTCGCAAGGCAGCCAACCCTGGGGTGCCCAACCCCAGGGGAACAAGCGAATTTCTCCGATAAAGGGATCCATGTTCTTTTCTCCTTGAACAAGTTTCTGACGCCAGGAATCCGTCTCTCACTAATAGACTAGCAAGTGCGTAGGCGCACAATAAACAAAAGTGAATTTAGTGTGCAAATGTTATTTCAAGTTGTTTGCTGGCAATTAACAGAGGGGGTGTCTATTAGCAGGTAGTTGACGCTCTGGCTAAGAGATTTCAAGAGGGAAGTCTTTCTGAGTGTTACTGGTTGGCGCCCGCTCTAGGGTGTTTTGTCCAGCAGGGGCGGGGGTGTGGCTGATTGTTCAGCTTGGGGGGATAGGCTTGGGAGTTCGGTTTGTCGGACTTGTAAGTTCATTGTCAAGGAACTAAGCGTGCTAACGATCTACGCCTAAAGTATGGGTTTTCCAGTCTGGGTTCTGGCGGGTCTACAGCGGGCTTTAAGTGTGGCGGTAACATGTCTTAGTTACTGTATTGGGGTGGTTATTCCCAAGTTGCTAAGTAGGTTATTCTTTTGGCGGGTGGGAGTTGCGGTAAAGTCTTTTTGCTCTAAGGCCATGTTTTATTTGAAGTTGTTGTGTTTTTTTTTGACGCCGGCGGGACGCCGCTCCCCGGGGAGGAGCGGCGCGCCGTTACCGGATTACAGACCGGCGCTTTCTGCCGCTACGCTCTTGGGCTTGCCGTAATGCCATTCATAGACCACGAACTTGAAGTCCTTGAGGTCGCCTTTTTCGTCGAAGCTCAGATCGCCGGTCGGGGTCTTGAAGGTGCCCTTGTGGATCGCCTCGGCGACTTTTTCCGGGTCTTCGCTCTTGGCCGCGGCGATGCCCCCGGCAATCACTTCCACGGCCGAGTAGGACGGCAGCACGAACGGACCGCTGGGGTTTTCCTTCTTGGCTTCGAAGGCTTCCACCAGGGCCTTGTTGGCCGGGTCCTGGTCGAAGGACTTGGGCAGGGTCACCAGCATGCCTTCGGAGGCGTCCTTGGCGATCTGCGAGATCGAGTCGTTGCCCACGCCTTCAGGTCCCATGAAGCGTGCGGTCAGGCCCTTTTCCTTGGCCTGGCGCAGCAGCAGGCCCATTTCCGGGTGGTAGCCGCCGAAGTAGACGAAATCGACATTGGCCTGCTTGAGCTTGGCCAGGATCGATGAGTAGTCGCGCTCGCCGACGTTGATGCCTTCGAACATCGCCACCTTGATACCTTCCTTGCCCAGGATGTCCTTGACCGAGCTGGCGATGCCTTCGCCGTATTGCTGCTTGTCGTGCAGCACCGCGACATTGCTCGGCTTGAGCTGGGCGATGTAGCGCGCCGCGGCCGGGCCCTGGGCGTTGTCCAGGCCGATGGTGCGGAACACCATCTTGTAGCCCCGGGCGGTCAGCTCGGGGCTGGTGGCGGCCGGGGTAACCATCACGATGCCTTCGTCTTCGTAGATGTCCGACGCTGGCTGGGTGGAGCTGGAGCACAGGTGCCCGACCACGAACTTGACGCCGTCATTGACCACCTTGTTGGCCACGGCCACGGCTTGCTTGGGATCGCAGGCATCGTCGTATTCCACGGCCACCAGTTGCTTGCCGTCGACGCCGCCCTTGGCGTTGATCTGCTCGATGGCCATGCGCGCGCCGCTGAACTGCATGTCACCGTATTGCGCCACCGGGCCGGTCTTGGCCCCGGCGATGCCGATCCGGATGCTGTCGGCGGCCAGGGAATGACAGGCCAGGCCGGCCAGGATCATGGCGCTGAGCAGTTGGGTGGCTTTGTTATTGATACGACTCATGGGTTGTTCCACTCCTGTGGGTAACGGTTCAAAGGGTGTTGCAGGTGATGCATGGGCTGTCGCCGCCGCGCCTCGGGCACGGCCGCGACACCCCGGGGTGTTGTAGAGCGCCCGGCCCCGGGCGGTACTGATCCCGCTCAAGGAAGGGCCTTGCCGATTCTGGGAATGGCCTCCAGCGCCGGCCGTGTCGCCGCGGGCTCGGCACAGGCATCCAGGGCCTGGGCGATATCGGCCAGCAGGTCGGCGACGTCTTCCAGGCCTACCGACAGGCGGACCAGGCCCTCGGAGATACCGTGTTCGACACGCTCCTCGGGGCTGTAGGTGGAATGGGTCATGCTCGCCGGGTGCTGGGCCAGGGATTCGGCGTCTCCCAGGCTGACGGCGCGGCTGAACAATTGCAGGGCATTCATGAAGCGGGTGCCGGTAGCCAGTCCGCCCTTGAGCTCGAAGGCGATCATGCCCCCGGGCAACTTCATCTGCTGTTGCGCCAGGGCGTGTTGCGGGAAGGATGGCAGGCCGGGGTAGGCCACCCATTGCACCTGCGGCTGTTGCTGCAGGTATTCGGCGATGGCCTGGGCGCTGTTGCAGTGGCGTTCCATGCGCAGGGCCAGGGTCTTGAGGCCGCGCATCAGGAGAAAGGCGTCCTGGGGCGACAGCACCGCGCCGGTCATGTCCTTGAGGCCTTCCAGGCGAATGCGCTCGGCCAGGCTCTGGCGGGTGACCACGACACCGGCGGTGATATCGCCGTGGCCATTGAGGTACTTGGTGGCCGAGTGCACCACCAGATCGGCCCCCAGCTCCAGCGGACGCTGCAGGTAGGGAGTGCAATAGGTGTTGTCCACGACGAAGGTGATGCGCGGATGCTGGCGGGCGATTTCGGCCACCGCGGCAATGTCCACCAGCTGCATGTTGGGGTTGGCCGGGGATTCGCAATAGATCATCCGCGTGGCGGGGCTGATGGCGGCCCGCAGGTTGCCCAGGTCGCTCATGTCGACATGGCGCACCTTGACGCCGAACTCGGCCAGCCCGTGGTGCAGCAGGGCGAAGGTGCAGCCGTACAGGGTCCGGCAGACGATGATCTCGTCGCCGGGACGCAGCAGGGTCCACAGGGTGGCGGCAATCGCCCCCATGCCGGAGCCGAAGGCCACCGCCGCCTCGCCGTTTTCCAGGGCCGCCATGCGCGCCTCCAGCAGCGCCAGGGTCGGGTTGCCGATGCGGGTGTAGAAGTAGCCGGGCTCCTGGCCGGCAAAGCAGCCGGCGCCGTATTCGGCGGTGGCGAAAGTGAAGGTGGAGGTCAGATAGATCGGCGGGATCAGCGCGCCTTGATGCTCCTGAGGGTTGTAGCCGTGATGGATGGCGCGCGTGGAAAAACCAAGGTCACTGTTTTTATTGTTCATGGTGAACGCTCCCGGATTTGCTCTAATGCTATGCTCAAATCCGGCGCAATAATTGCTAATTTGGCTGATTAAATGCCGTGTAATTGAAATAAAAATTCATAAAAACAAGCTTAAGAGGCAAAACATGCCCAGTGGACTGGATCGAACCGACAAAGCCCTGCTGCTGGCTCTGCAGGACAACGCCCGCCTGACCACCGCCGAGCTGGCCGACAGCGTCGCCCTGACCACGTCGCCTTGTTGGCGGCGAGTGAAGATCCTCGAGGAAAGCGGGGTGATCACCGGCTATCAGGCGATTCTCTCGCCCAAGGCCCTGGGCTTTGGCGTCACCGCCTTTGTCAGCGTGATGATGGAATCCCACTCCCGGGAAACGGCCCGGGCCTTCGAGCAGCGACTGCTGGAAATTCCGGAAATCATCGCCTGCCACAACGTCTCCGGACGCTACGATTTTCTCCTCGAAGTGCTGGCCAGGGATCTGGAATCCTTCGGCGAGTTCGCCCGCGAAGTGCTGCAGACCCTGCCGGCGGTGAAAGAGATCTACTCGAGCTTTTCCTTCAAGTCGGTGAAGCCGTTGCGGCAGATTCCGGTGCCGCAGCCCGGCGCCTGAGGCCGGGGCCAGGTGCAGGGCCGACAGTGATTGCCAGGTGAAACAGAGCGGGCCCGCGATCTTGATCGCGGGCTTTTTTTTGCCTGCCCGGACCCGCGCCTGTCCGATCGCGGCCTTCGCTGGCAAGCCCGCTCCTGGGGGCAACCCGTGCGCCGGAAAGGGTTTTTCTGCAACGCGATGATTGACGCGGCAGCGGCGCCTCCCTATTCTTTGTCGACCAACAAAGAATAGGGAGCAATGCGATGAAAACCCTCAAGGGCCCCAGCCTGCACCTGGCGCAATTCAGTGCCGACAGCGCGCCATTCAACAGCCTGCCAGCGATGGCCCAATGGGCCGCCGACCTGGGTTTCAAGGCGCTGCAGATTCCCGCCTGGGATGCGCGCTTGTTCGATGTCGCCACGGCGGCCGAGAGCCAGGACTATTGCGATGAACTCAAGGGCCAACTGGCGCAGCAGGGCCTGCAGATCAGCGAGTTGACCAGCCATATCTTCGGCCAGCTGGTGGCGGTGCACCCGGCCTACGATGCGATGTGCGACAACTTCGCCCCCGAGGCGCTGCGGGGCAAGCCTCAAGCCAGAACCGAGTGGGCGATAGCGCAGATGAAGCTGGCGGCCAGGGCATCGCGGCGCCTGGGGCTGAGTGAGCTGGGCACCTTCTCCGGGTCCCTGGCCTGGCCTTACCTGTTTCCCTTTCCGCAGCGCCCCGAAGGCCTGATCGAGACGGCGTTCGAGGAGCTGGCGCGCCGCTGGCGGCCGATCCTCGATGAGTGCGACGAGCAGGGGGTCAACCTGTGCTACGAAATCCACCCCAGCGAGGACCTGCACGACGGCACCAGTTTCGAGCGCTTCTATGAACGGGTGGACCGTCACCCACGCTGCAACATCCTCTTCGACCCCAGCCATTTCGTGCTGCAACAGCTGGACTACCTGAGCTACCTGGACATCTACCACGAGCGCATCCGCATGTTTCACGTCAAGGATGCCGAGTTCAATCCCACGGGGCGCCAGGGCATCTATGGCGGCTACAGCTCCTGGGTCGAGCGCGCCGGGCGCTTTCGTTCCCTGGGCGACGGCCAGGTGGATTTCAAGGGGATCTTTTCCAAGCTGGCGCAATACGACTACCCGGGCTGGGCGACCCTGGAATGGGAGTGCTGCCTCAAGGACCAGGAAGACGGCGCCCGGGAAGGCGTGGCGTTCATCAACCGCCACATGATCCAGGTCACCGAGCGGATCTTCGACGACTTCGCCGGTGCACGGATCGACCGCCAACAGATCAACGCCATGCTCGGCATGGCCTGAACCCCCTCAGCGAGAAAACCCATGAATGCTTTGACAGACAACACCCAGGCCGACACCGACGGACTGACCCATCGCTATGTGCGCATCGATGGCCAGCGCATCCATTGCGTCAGCGCCGGCAGCGGTCGCCCGGTGCTGCTGATTCCCGGCTGGCCACAGACCTGGTACGCCTGGCGCGGGGTGATCCGGGCCCTGGCGGCCCAGGGTTTCCAGGCGATCGCCGTGGACCCGCCGGGCAGCGGCCAGTCCGACCGCCCGGAGCAGGGCTACGACACCGGCCATGTGGCCGAGGTGCTGCATCAGGTGATGCTGCAACTGGGCTTTGCCTCTTACAGCGTGGTCGGCCATGACGTCGGCATGTGGATCGCCTACGCCCTGGCCAGCGACCGGCCGCAGGCGGTGGAGCGCCTGGCGCTGACCGAGGCGGTGATCCCCGGGTTGGCGGAGGCGCCGCCGATTTTCGTGGCGCCGGAGCAGAACATCTTTCTCTGGCACTTCATGTTCAACCAGCTGCGGGATCTGCCCGAGGCACTGATCGCCGGGCGCGAGCGGGCCTACCTGAGCTACATCTTCGACCACTGGTCCCATCGCCGCGAAGCGGTGGCCGCCGAGGTCTACATCGACGCCTATGCGGCGCCGGGCGGGCTGCGGGCCGGCTTTGCCTACTACCGGGCGATTCCCGAGACGGTGCGCCAGAACCGCCTGCGGGCCCAGCGGCCACTGGCGATGCCGGTGCTGGCGATCGGCGCCGAACACGCCACCAACGATGCGCCGCTGCTGACCCTGCAAGGCCACGCCAGCGACCTGCGCGGCGCCATAGTGCCGGACTGCGGACACTTCATCATGGAAGAGGCGCCCGAGGCATTTCTCGCGCTGCTGCTGCCGTTTCTGCAGGAGGGCCGTGACTGAGGCACGGCGCAGGCACGGCCGCGGGCACGGAAAATGGCCGCGGCCGGCGCAAATCTAATATCATTTCGTCCCGGCGCGCTGCGCCACCCGGCTGTTCGGCCTGCGCCGAACGCCTTCCCTGTCCTGACGAGATACCCGACCCCCATGGCTGGAAGACCCCGCGAATTCGATCGTGACCTGGCGCTGCGCCAGGCACAGGAACTGTTCTGGGCCCGAGGTTTCGAAACCACCTCCATGGCCGACCTGGTGGCGGCCCTGGGCATTGCTTCGGCACGCATCTATGCCGCCTTCGGTTCCAAGGAGGCGCTGTTTCGCGAGGCCATCGAGCTGTACGAAAGCCAGGAAGGCGGCTTCGCCGACCTGGCCCTGCAGGAGCCCAACGCCTACCACGCCATCGAGCGCATGCTGCAGGATGCGGTGGCGCTCTACACCCGCCCCGACGGTCCCCGGGGCTGCATGGTGGTGGCCTCGGCGGTGAACTGCTCGAGCGACAACGACAGCGTGCGCGAATGGCTCGCCGAGCATCGCCGGGCGCGGACCGCGAGCATCATCCAGCGCCTGGAAGCGGCGGTGCAGGCGGGTGAATTGCCTCGCCACAGCGATGCAACGTCTTTGGGCGACTATTACTCCATGGTGCTCCACGGCCTCTCGGTGCAGGCCCGCGACGGGGTCTGCGCGGCGCGCCTGCTGCAGGGCGTGGCGCTGGCCATGCAAGTCTTCCCGGGCGGCGTCCAGGGGCATTGAGGCGGCGCCCGGCAAGGCTCCGGGCAGCGGGCTTGGCTCGGCAACCCGAGGGCCGGCAAGGCTGGCCCGGGTTGTGCATTTTTTATCGGGTCCTGGACCTGTTCCATCATCCAAAGAGTACGACGCCCCCCATGAGCGACTCCCCGGCGACACCTCAAGGCAACTGGCAGCCGGTCATCGCACTGGCGCTGGCGGCCTTTGTCTTCAACACCACCGAGTTCGTGCCGGTGGGCCTGCTCAGCGCCATCGGCGCCAGCTTCGACCTGCCCACCGAGCGGGTCGGGCTGATGCTGACCATCTACGCCTGGATCGTGTCCCTGACCTCGCTGCCGGTGATGCTGCTGACCCGCAACGTCGAGCGGCGCAGGTTGCTCACGGTGCTGTTCGGCCTGTTCATCGTCAGCCACGTGCTGTCCAGCCTGGCCAACAGCTTCGGCCTGCTGATGCTCAGTCGCATCGGCGTGGCCCTGGCCCATGCGCTGTTCTGGTCCATCACCGCGTCCCTGGCGGTGCGCCTGGCGCCGGCGGGCAAGCAGGTGCAGGCCCTGGGCCTGCTGGCCACCGGCACCTCGCTGGCCATGGTCCTGGGGATTCCCCTGGGGCGCTTGCTGGGCGAGGCCCTGGGCTGGCGCACCACCTTCGGCGTGATCGCCGCCATGGCCGGCTTGCTGGTGCTGTGGCTGATGCGCACCTTGCCGCTGCTGCCCAGCCAGAACTCCGGTTCCCTGCGCAGCCTGCCGCTGCTGTTCAAGCGCCCGGCGCTGGTGGCGATCTACGTGCTGACGGCGCTGGTGGTGACGGCGCAGTTCACCGCCTACAGCTACATCGAGCCCTTTATCAAGGTGGCGGCGGGCCTGGGCGGCGAGGTGGTGACCCTGGTGCTGCTGGTGTTCGGCGGCGCCGGCATCATCGGCTCGCTGCTGTTCAGCGTCCTGCACCGCCACAGCCCGCAGGGCTTCCTGCTGACCGCGGTGCTGTTGCTGGCGCTGTGCCTGAGCCTGCTGTTGCCGCTCAATGGCCACGTCTGGTCGCTGGTGGCGCTGAGCGTGGTCTGGGGCATGGCGATCATGGGCTTCGGCCTGGCCCTGCAATCCAAGGTGCTGGTGCTGGCGCCGGATGCCACCGACGTGGCGATGGCGATGTTCTCCGGGATCTACAACATCGGCATCGGTGGCGGCGCGCTGCTGGGCAGCTGGGTTGGCGGGCAACTGGGTTTTGCCTATGTCGGCCTGGCGGGCGGGGCCCTGGCGAGCCTGGCCTTGCTGCTGTACAGCCTGGCCCTGCGGCGCATGGCCCGCACCAACGTGTAGCCGCTGCCGCAGGCTGCGAACGGCTCCGCAGGAGACGCGGCGGCCTTGCAGGCGCCGGAGGTTCGGCGGTCGATCGCCAAGCAAGGTCCTGCGGACCTTCGCGCAGCCTCGCCAGAGGCTCGACAGCGGCTACGGTGGGGCGATGTCGACCATGCGCGCCGGGCGCCCGCCAGGGTTAGCGGCGCCGGGCGTCGGGCCAGCAGGCCACCAGCACCAGCAACAGCGCCGCCAGCAGGTAGGGCAGGCGCGGTTCCAGCCCGTAGATCAGGGTCCCGGCCAGGGGCCCGACCACCACCCCCAGGCCCTGGGCCGCGCCGACGGAACCGGCGGTGGCGCCTTGCTCGGCGGCGTCCACCGCGTTGCTGGCCAGGGCGGCGAACGAGGGGAAGATCCAGCCCATGCCCGCGGCCGAAACGAAGAACCCCAGCCACAGCACCCAGGCCTGGGCCGCGACGATGCTCGTGGCAAAGCCCAGCGCCGCCACCAGGGCACCGATGCGGATCATCCGCAGCGGCGGCCACTCCAGCTTGCGCACCAGCAGTTGCGAGGCGATCAGCGCCACCCCGACCAGGGTCAGGGCGATGCCGGCGGTCTGCGCCGCGTGCGCCGGGTCCATGCCCAGGCGGTCGAGGGCGAAGAAGCCGACGGTGATCTGCGCCATGGCCACGCACAGCATGGCGACGAACGCCACCAGCAGCGGCCGGCGCAGGCGCGGGTCGCTCAGGCGCACCGATTTGGGCGGCTGCTTGAGGTGCAGCTCCTGGCGCGGCAGCCGCGCCTTGAGCAAGGCGAAGCCCAGCAGCGGCAGCACGGCCAGCACGTAGAACGGCAGGCTCAGGCTGTGGCGCGCCAGCAGCGCGGCAATCGCCGGGCCCAGCACCAGGCCGCAGGCGTTCGCCGCTCCCAGGGACGCCATGGCCCGGGTCCGGTGCTCGGGTGCGATGTTGTCGGCGATCAGCGCGTAGCCGCCCACCGGGATCGCGGCATAGAACACCCCGATCAGGCCCCGTCCCAGCAGCAGCCCGGCAAAGGCCAGGATGGCCGAGGGCAGGGCGTGCAGCGCCAGGTCGATGAACAGGCTGAGGGCGACAAAGGCCAGGGTGAAGCCGCCGGTGCCCAGCAGCAGGATGCGCCGCCGGCCGAGGCGGTCGCTGGCCCGGCCCCAGGGCCGGGCCAGGAGCATCCAGATCACCCCGGAAACGGTCACCGCCATGCCCGCCTGCCAGGTGGCCAGGCCAAGAATCCGCGCGATGGGGCCGATCAGCGAGACAAAGGCCATCATCGCCATGGTGCAGGTCAGGTTGGCCAGCAGTAGCGGACGCAGGTCGAAGGCCGCCGCGGTCTGGGGCGTTTCCAGGGTGTCGATGGGCAGGTGTTGAGCGTTGGTCATGGTTTATCCCAGGGCAGAGTGAGAGGGCAGGCGGCCGTCGACCATCACCAGCGGTCGACCGCGCACCTGCTCCAGGCGGCCGTCGACGCCATAGACGTCGCGCAGCAACTGTTGGTTGATCACCTCCAGGGCCGGGCCGGCGGCGGCCACGGCGCCGTTGTGCAGCACCACCACCTGCTGGCTGAAACCCAGGGCCAGGTTGATGTCGTGGACCACCACCAGGGTGATCAACTGGCGTTCGCGGGTGGCCCGGGTGATGGCCTCCACCACTTGGCACTGGTGGTACAGGTCCAGGGCGCTGGTGGGTTCGTCCAGCAGCAGCACCCGGGGCTGGCGCACCAGGGCCTGGGCCAGCCCCACCAGCTGGCGCTGGCCGCCGGACAGGGCGTCGATCGGGCGGTCGGCCAGGGCGGTCAGGTCCAGGTCCTGCAGCACCTGTTCGACCCCGTGCAGCACCGCGGCACTGGGCCGCCCGGGGGCGAAGCCGCCACCGCGATGCCCGGCCATGGCGGCGCTGAGCACCGCTTCGAAGGCGCACAGGCGGGTGCGTTCCGGCAGGCTCTGGGGCAGGTAGACGATGTGCTGCGCCCGTTCCACCTGGGGCAGGCGGTTCAGGTCGACGCCATCGAGCAGCACCTGACCGCTGGTTTTCTGCAACCCGGCGATGCCCCGCAGCAGGGTCGACTTGCCCGCCGCATTGGGGCCGATCAGCGCGGTCACGCTGCCGCCGGCCAGGCTCGGCAGGGCGACGTCACGCAGCACCTGGCGGTTGCCGTAATGCATGTTCAGGCCGGTGGTGCACAGCCCGGACGTGGAGGGGGCGGTCAGGCTCACAGGACACCTCGACGGTTGCGCATGACAATGGCCATGAAAAAGGGAATGCCCACCAGGGCGGTGACGATGCCCACCGGCACCAGCACTCCGGGAATCAGGGTCTTGCTGGCAATGGAGGCCATGGACAGGATCAGCCCGCCGCTGAGCACGCTGGCCGGCAGGAACAGCCGATGGTCCTCACCCACCAACAGGCGGGCGATGTGCGGGGCGATCAGGCCGATAAAGCCGATGGTGCCGACAAAGGACACCGCCAGCGCCGACAGCAGGCTGATGCGCAGCAACGCCAGCAGGCGCAGGCGGCCGACATCGATGCCGAAGCTGCGGGCCCGTTCCTCGCCCAGGGTCAGGGCGGTCAGGGCCCAGCTCTGGCGCAGGGAAAACGGCAGGCACAGGGCCAGGGCCAGGGCCAGCAGGGCGAGCTTTTCCCAGGAGGCCCGGGCCAGGCTGCCCAGGGTCCAGAACACCAGTTGCTGCAGGCTGTCCTGGGTGGCGACGAACTGCAGCAGGGCCACCAGGGCATTGAAGGCGAACACCAGGGCGATGCCGAACAGCACCAGGCTCTCGACGCCGAAGCCGCGCCAGCGCGCCAGCAGGTACAGCAAGGCCACCGAGGCCAGGGCGAAGAGAAAGGCGTTGGCCGAGATCAGGTACTGCGCCGGCACCCCGGGAACGCCCAGGCCCAGGACAATCGCCAGGGCCGCACCGAAGGCCGCGGCGGCGGACACGCCGAGGGTGAAGGGGCTGGCCAGCGGGTTGTCGAGCACGGTCTGCATCTCCGCTCCGGCCAGGGCCAGGGCCGCGCCCACCAGCACCGCCATCAGCGCGTAGGGCAGGCGCACGTTCCACACGATCACCGCCTCGACCCGGGGCATCGAGCCCGGGTCCCAGAGCACCTGCAGCAGGCGCGAAAGGCTCATGCCCGAAGGCCCGGTGGTGATGTCCAGGGCCAGGGACAGCAGCAGGGCCAGGGCCAGGGCGGACAACAGCAGCACCCGGCGGCCATGGCGCTTGCGGTAATGCCCGCTGGCGATGCTGTCCTGCACCTCGGTGGCGGCCCGGGTCATGGTTGCAGGCTCGTGGCGAACACGCCGCTGGCGGGAATCGGCATGAAGCGCTGGTACAGCTCGCGGCGGGTCTGGTCCGGGTCCAGGTCCTTGAACAGCTCCGGGTGCAGCCACTTGGCCAGGGCCTGGACCGCGATCAGGTGCTCCGGCGAGTCATAGAAGATGTGCCACAGGCCATGCACATTGCCTTGGCGCACCGCCCGCAGCTCGTTCAGCGGTGGGCGCTGGGCGGCCTGGCGCAGACTGTCCCGGGCCTGCTGCAAGGTCGCCGAATAGCCCAGGGTCACGCCGCCCTGGCCGGCGGCGAAGACCCCGGTGGCGACGTACACGTCCGGGTCGCTGGAGAGGATGTATTCCACGTTGAGCACGCCAATGGGCCCGGGAATGCGCCCGTCAGCGATGTTGCGCCCGCCGGCCAGCTTGATCATTTCGCCGAAGTTGCCGGTGCCCGGAGAGCCGCAGCAGTCCTGCAGCCCGGCGAGCATGTCGATGAATATCGTCGGCTGCTTGAGCGGCGCCGCCTTGGCCAGGGTTTCGGTGACCCGGGCCAGGGCCTGTTGATAGAAGGCGATGAAGGCCTCGGCCTGCTGCTCGCGGCCCAGGGCCTGGCCCAGCAGGCGCATGCTGGGCACGGTGTTGCTCAGGGGATGGTCGCTGAAGTCGACGAAGATCACCGCCACCCCGGCGGCTTGCAGCTGCTTCACCGCTTCGCTGTCGGGGCTCGGCCCGTGGCCGCCGCTCAGGGCCATGATCGCCAGGTCCGGCTGCACCGCCAGGGCCTTTTCGACGCTGAAGGTCTCGGCGGACGTGCCGCCCACCAGCGGCACCTTGTCCGCCTCGGGGAAGACCTTGCGATAGGCCTCGTAGCCCTGCACGTCGAGGCCGCGAAAATCCCCCTGCCAACCGGCGAGACGGGCGAAGGGGTTCTGGCCTTCGAGCAGCGACAGCGAGTAGATCATCCGCCCTTCACCCAGGAGGATGTGTTCGACCTTGTCCGGCACCTGGACCTGGCGCCCGGCCAGATCGGTGAGGGTCGCGGCGCCGGCCGTGGCGGCCCATAGCAGGCTGAGGGGCAGCAGGCCCCGCAGTAGCCCGTGCCGGGCGCGGCGCAAGAAATCACGGTGTGTCATGTCAGGTTTCCTTGAACGATTGGACGGCCCGGCGGGCGACGCGCTTGCGCCACCACAGCAGCAGGCCGGTGATGTACAGCAGGGGTAACGAAAGGCCGCAGGCAAACGCCAGCCAGGCGCCGGGAGCCCCCAGCAGCAAATGCCCGTGGGCGGCGGAGAACAGCGGCTTGAGCGCCATGGGCGGGGCACCGGGCCAGGTGAACAGATCGGGGCGCGCCAGCCAGGCGCCGCTGCCGGCAATCAGCAGCAGCGGCAGGCACAGCCACGCGGCGGCCAGGTTGTGCCATTCGCGCAGGCGTCGGCTGCCCCGGCTGCCGGGGCGCAGGCTGGCGGCTTTCCACCAACTGCGCCGGCCCGGCCACCACAGGTACAGGCCGCTGCCCAGCGAGCCCAGCAGCACCAGGCCGCACAGCAGCACCAGGTTCGACCCCAACGCCTGGGGCAACAGCAGGCTGCGGTGTAGCGCCACCAGCTTGGCCAGCCACAGGTCCTCGAAGACGAAGAAGCCCCGGGGCTCGCCGTTGTAGGGATCGATCATGGCGATGCCGGTGCCGGGACGCTCCTTGAGGGCACCGAAGACGATCACGTTGTCCGATTCGAGAAAGCCCTGGCGCGGCGGCGCCGCGCCGAAGACTTTCTGCAGCTGCGGGTAGGCGCTGCTGGCGGCGCTGATCCAGGCGCTCTGCTCAAGAGGGACGCCGTGTTCGCCGGGGGCCAGTTGCAGCATCGGCGCCCCGACTTCCCAGCGCAGGATCGGCCCCTTGAGCTCCAGCAGCGAACCACTGAGGCCCAGCAGCGCCAGGAGCAGGCCCAGGCTCAGGGCCAGCCAGCGATGCAGGCCGAGCCAGATGTGACGCAGGCGCAGCACGGCGGCTTACCAGCGGTAGCGCAGGCTGGCGATGACGCTGCGGTCATAGCCGGCGCTGCAGCTGGTCAGCGAGCAGCCTTCGTAATAGCGCTTGTCGGTGAGGTTGGTGGCGTTCACCGCCAGGCGCAGGCCCTTGGCCGCCGGAATCAGCTTGTCGAAGTCGTAGTGCACCGCCGCGTCCAGCAGGGTGTAGGAGGGCACGCTGACGGTGTTGGCGGCATCGGCTTCGGTGGAGCCGATGTAACGCACCCCGGCGCCGAAACCGAGGCCGCTCAGGGGGCCTTCGGGCAGGGTGTAGTCGGCCCACAGCGAGGCCATCTTTTCCGGGGTGTCGGTGGGGCGCCGGCCCTTCTCCAGCGGGTTGTTGCTCTTGCTCACCTCGGCGTCGTTGTAGGTCAGCGCCGCCAGCAGGTCCAGGCCACGGGCCAGGCTGGCCTTGCCTTCCAGTTCAATGCCGCGCACGTTGATTTCGCCAGTCTGGAGCTTGTTCAGGCGTTCGGCCGGGTCGGTGGTCAGGACGTTTTCCTGGGTCAGGTCGAACAGCGACAGGGTGATGTAGCTGTCGATCCCCGGTGGCTGGTACTTGACCCCCACTTCCGACTGCTTGGCGCTGGTGGGCTTGTACGGCGTGCCGTAGAAGTTGGTGCCCAGCACCGGGTCGAACGAGGTGGAGTAGCTGATGTAGGGCGCCAGGCCGTTGTCCGCCAGGTACACCAGGCCGGTGCGGTAGGTGAACTTCTCGTCGTTCTGTTTGCTCCCGGTGTGTTCCAGGCGATTGTCGGTACGGGCGCTGGAGCGGTCCTGGCGTCCGCCGACGGTGAGCACCCAGTGCTCGTCGAAGGTGAACTGCTGCTGGGCATAGACCCCGACCTGATCGGCGCGCTGCACGGTGTTGGTGAACGGCGTGCTGGGGTCGAACACGCCGCCATGCACCGGGTGGTAGATGTCGATGGGCGAGGCGCTGCCGCCGCGCAGGTAGTAGTCCTCGCGGGTGCGCCGGTAGTCGACCCCCAGCAGCGACAGCATCTGCGTGCTGCCCAGGTTCCAGCGGGCCTGGGCGTTGTTGTCCAGGGAGTAGGTGTCGCCGACGATGCGAAAGCGGTAGGCGTCGCGCTTCAGGGTGCGCAGGTCCGACTCCAGGGCCCTGCCGCTGGCGGTGTTGGTCAGCAGGTTGACGTGGCCGTAGCGGGCGCTGGAGTTGAGGCTCCAGACGTCATTCAGGCGGTGCTCCAGCAGGTAGCCCAGGGAGTATTGGGTGCGGTCGTTGTCCAGCCCCGGTTCATCGAGGAAGACGTTGTGCTTGACCTTGCCATTGGGGTTGCCGAGCAGGGTGCCCCGGGCCGGCAGGAACACCCTGGGGGCGCCGAACGTGTCCTGGGTGTAGTCGGCCAGCAGGGTCAGGCGGGTGTCGTCGTTGGGCTTCCAGGTGAAGGAGGGCGCGAAGTACTGCTTGTCGTCCTTGATGTGATCGAACTGGGTGCCGCTGTCGCGTTCCAGCCCCACCAGGCGATAGAGGAACTGCCCCTCATCGTCCAGCGGGCCGCTGAAGTCGAACTGGCCCTGGGCCCGGTCGAAACTGCCGCCCTGGATCTGCACTTCATGGAAGGGCTGTTCCAGCGGGCGCTTGCTGATCTGGTTGACCACGCCCCCCGGCGAGTTCTGGCCGAACAGCACCGAGGCCGGGCCCTTGAGCACGTCGATGCGCTCCAGCCCATAGGCTTCGATCTTGGGCCAGGCCTGGGCGGTGTTGCCCTTGAGGCCGTCGCGCAGCATGCCGGTGGTGACGTCGAAGCCACGGATCGAGATCGTGTCGAAACGCTGGCTGGCGGCGGTGGTGTTGGCCTGGACCCCGGCGGTGTAGCGCAATGCCTCGTTCACCGACTGCACCTGCTGGGCGTCCATCTGATCGCGGGTGACCACGGAAATCGCCTGGGGAATTTCACTCAGCGAGGCGTCGGTCTTGGTCCCGCTGAGGCTGCGCTTGGCCACGTAGCCGCTTTGCTGGCCGGTCGGCGAGTCGATCTGGGTAGCGCTGATCACGCTGGTGTCCAGGGTCAGGGTGTGGTCCTTGTCGGCCTCGCCATCGGCGGCCAGGGCGGCGCCGGCCTGGGTCAGCGACAGGCCCAGGGCCAGGCCATGGATCAGGCACGCCAGCGGGCTGCGGCGCAGCGCCGGACGCAGGACCGGACAATCGGCCGGCCAACCTTGGGTGTTTTGGTGCGCAACGCGGCTACCCATGCTTCACTCCGTGATGGGGATTAAATGAGAATGCAAACGTATCTCATTTGTGCGCCTGGGTTGCCGGCTAAAACTTTGGCTTGAGCGACCATTTCTTTCGTTTGCGGCACCGCGCGGGCAGGGCGCCCGGGGCAACAGGCGCGCGGTTCGACAGCGCCGGGCTGCGGCGTTGTTCAAGGTTCCAGGCATGCAAGACCAGGGCGATTCAGCGCAAGGACTTGGGCGACACCCCGAAGCGCTTGCGAAAGGCGGTGGAGAAATGCGCCGGGCTGTAGCCGACCCGATAGGCCGCGCTGGAGACATTGGTTTCGCCGCTGGCCAGCAGGCGGTATGCCTCGCTCAGGCGCTGCTCCTGCAGGTAGGCATAGACGCTGGTGCCGAACACCTGGCGAAAACCGGCGGTCAGCTTGCGCGGGTTGAGGCCGACCTGGCGCGACAGCTCGGACAGCGACGGCGAGGCCTGCAGGGAACCGAGCAGCAGGTCCCGGGCGGCATGGATGCGCTCGATGTCCGCGGCGCTGCCGGGGCTGTCCTGCAGCGGCCGCGACTCGGCATGGGCGAGGATGCCCTCGACCCCCAGGGCGGTGAGCTCCAGGGCCTTGCCTCCCAGGTAAAAGGAGCGGGTCGGGCCTTGCAGCGGGCAGGTGAGGATCTGCTGGGCCAGGGCCAGCAGCGGCTTGCTGGCCGGCTGGCAGAACAGCATCGGCCCGCCGCCGAGCGGGTCCAGCAAGCGCTCGGGCTCCAGGCCAGCCTGGCGGATCGCCGGGAAGTCCAGTTGCACCGTGGTGTAGCGCACCGGCACGCCGCGGGCGAACAGATGGTCGCCGCAATGCTCGCCCTGGTTGGCCACGGCGCACAGGGTCGGGCCGCGAATCTCCACCTCCGGTTGGCCCTCGACCCGGCAGTTGAGCTGGCCGCTGAGCACCAGGATGATTTTCAGGCCTTGCCAGAGCGGCTCCTGCATCCACATCTGGCTGTCCATCAGCACCGTCCCGGTGGACAAGGTGATTTCCGGCACCACGGCCGCCGTGCCGGCGTGCTGCGGATTGGGAAAGTGCAGGGTGAAATCCCCTTGGACAGGCTGCGGCGCAGCGTGGGGGCTGAGCATGGCGAACTCCCTGTAGACCGGAAAAGAGGCCATACGCTATCAGGAAAATCCTTCCATGTAATTAAGAATGATTATCCTTTAGCTTCTGCGCCCCGTACTGCCGGGACTTGCCGCGCAATCAAAAGAAAAAGCCGCGCAAACGAATGTCCTGCCGATTGCCGGGCCCCGGAAATTACCGGTTAATAATCACTCTCATTTGCAAGCGCAGCCGCTCAACATGGACGACCCCGCCATCCGCCGCCCCGCAGGAGCGCCGACAGGCCCGCATTTTTCGCCGCGCTGACGGCTCATCTTTCCTTCATTCCGGGGGCCTGACATGTCAGGTCCGGGGCGGCCTTTTGCCGAAAAAAACTCAGGAGACAGCATGTCCACTTTCGACGATTCGCAGGATTGCCCCGCTTGGCCCGAGGCCTTCGCCCAGGCTTACCGCGAGGCCGGTTACTGGCGCGATGAAACCTTTGGCGATCTGCTGCGAGGTGCGGCCCGGACCTTCGGCGAGCGCGAGGCGCTGAGCGATGGCCAGCGGCGCCTGAGCTATCGGCAACTGGACCTGCGGGTCGACCAACTGGCCGCCGGCCTGCACCGGCTGGGGCTGCGGGCTGGCGACAACGTGGTGCTGCAACTGCCCAACGGCGCGGCCTTCGTCGAAGTCTGCTTCGCCCTGTATCGCCTCGGTGTGCGGCCGATCTTCGCGCTGCCGGCCCACCGGCACCTGGAAATCGGCCGCTTCTGCGAGTTTGCCCGGGCCCGGGCCTACTTCTGCGCCGACTGCGACGGCGGCTTCGACTTTCGCGCCATGGCCCGCGAACTCAAGGCCGGCCACCCGTCACTGGAATGGGTGCTGGTGGCCGGCGAAGCCGAGGAGTTCAGCGCCCTGCACAGCCTGTATGACGACAGCACCTCCTGCACTTTCCCGGCCCCCAGCGCCGACGCGGTGGCCTGTTTCCAGCTCTCCGGAGGTTCCACCGGGATTCCCAAGCTGATTCCGCGTCGCCATCACGAATACCTCTACAACCTGCGGGCCAGCGCCGAGCGTTGCGCTTTGTCCGACGCCAGCGTGTACCTGGTGGCGCTGCCCATGGCGCACAACTTTCCTATGTGCTGCCCGGGGTTCATCGGCACCTTTGCGGTGGGTGGGCGGGTGGTGCTGAGCCCCTCGCCGAGCCCGGAAGTCTGCTTCGAGCTGATCGAGCGCGAAGCCGTGACCCACACCGCCCTGGTGCCGCCCCTGGCCCTGGTCTGGCTGGAGGCGGCCCAGGCGCGCGGACGCGGGCTGGCATCGTTGCAACTGCTGCAAGTGGGCGGCGCCAAGCTCAGCTTTGAGGCGGCGCGGCGTGTCGAGCCGGTGCTCGGCTGTCGCCTGCAGCAGGTGTTCGGGATGGCCGAAGGGCTGATCTGCTACACCGACCCCGAGGACCCGCCGCAGCGGGTGCTGCACACCCAGGGCCGGCCGCTGTCGCCGGCGGACGAAATCCGCGTGGTGGACGAGCACGAGCAACCGGTGCCGGTGGGGCAGGTCGGGCAGTTGCTGACCCGGGGTCCCTACACCATCCGCGGTTATTACCGTTACCCCGAGCACAACGCCCAGGCCTTCACCGCCGACGGCTTCTATCGCACCGGCGACCGGGTGCAGCTCACCGCCGACGGCTACCTGATGGTGGAAGGGCGGGACAAGGACCTGATCAACCGCGGCGGCGAAAAGATCGCCGCCGAAGAGGTGGAGAACCTGCTGCTCAGCCACCCGGCGGTGGCCGACGTGGCCCTGGTGGCGATGCCCGATGCCTTCCTCGGCGAGCGCACCTGCGCCTTTGTCATCCCCCGTGGCGCCGCGCCCCGCGCCCCGCAACTGCTGCGTCATCTGCGGGCCCAGGGGCTGGCGGCGTTCAAGCTGCCGGACCGCTTCGAGTTCATCCCGGCGTTTCCCCAGACCGGGGTCGGCAAGGTCAGCCGCAAGCACCTGCGCGAGGCGATCCAGGCCCTGTACTTCGGCAACCGGGCCCAAGCCCTGGAGGCCGCTGATGGCCGTGGCTGAACCGGCAGGACTGGCCGCACTGTTGCGCCCGGTGCGCGGGCGCCTGCTGGCGGCGATGCTGCTGCAAGTGCTGGCGGCGCTGGTGGGCCTGCTGCCGCTGATCGCCGTGGCCGAACTGGCGCCGCTGCTGCTGGCCGGCGAACTGGACCTGGAGCGCGCGGGTTTCTGGCTGCTGGCCGGGGCCGGGGCGCTGCTCCTGCGCCTGCTGGGGCTGGCGGCGGGTTTGCAGATCACCCACCTGGCCGACAGCGACCTGCAGCGCCATCTGCGCCAGCGCATCGCCGCCCATCTGGCGCGGGTGCCCCTGGCCTGGCTGGACGGCCAGCGGCAGACCGCCGAGCGGGTGCTGCTGGAGGACGTCGGGGCCCTGCATCAGTTGGTGGCGCACCTGCCCAACAACCTGGTGGCGGCCCTGGTGGTGCCCCTGGCCAGCCTGATCTACCTGCTGACGGTGAGCCTGCCCATGACCCTGGTGGTGCTGGCGCCGCCGATGATCGCCCTGTGGCGCCTGCGGGTGATGCGCACCCCGGCCTATCGCGACGAGCGCCAGCGCCTGGGCGGCGCCATGGGAGCGCTGTCGGCGGCGACCCTGAACTTCGTGCAGAGCATTGCCATGGTCAAATCCTTTGGCCGGGTGCAGCGGGTACAGGACGAGTTCTTCAAGGCGGTGGAGGATTTTGCCGGGTTCTTCTCCCGTTGGGTCGAGCGCTGGGCGGGCCTGGGCGCCAGTGTCGAGGTGCTGCTCTCGCCCCTGCTGGTGCTGGCCCTGGTGCTGGTGGCAGGGGTGCCACTGATCGCCGTCGGGGTCTTGCAGCCGCTGCAGTTGCTGCCGTTTGCCTTGCTGGGGCCGGCCTTGGCGGCGCCGGTGGCGGCCCTGGGGCATGGCGCCGATTCCCTGGTCCAGGGACGGGCGGCGGCGCAGCGCATCAGTGCGCTGCTCAAGACCCCGGTGCTGGCGCAACCGGCCTGCTCCCGGGAACCCGAGGGGGCTGTGGTGAGCTTCGACGCCGTGGACTTCAGCTACCCCGACGGCAGCCAGGTGTTGCACGGCATCGATCTGTGCCTGCAACCGGGCACCCTGACCGCCCTGGTGGGGGATTCCGGGGCCGGCAAATCCACCCTGGCCACCTTGCTCGCGCGCTTTGCCGATGTCAGCGCCGGGGCGATCCGCATCGGCGGTGTCGACCTGCGGGACATGGACAGCGCGACCCTGTATCGCCAGGTGGCCTTTGTCTTTCAGGAGGTGCGCCTGCTGCGCGCCAGCGTCCTCGACAACCTGCGCCTGAGCCGGCCCGGAGCCAGTCTGGCCGAGGTCGAAACCGCGGCCCGGGCGGCGCAGATCCACGAACGCATCTGCGCCTTGCCCCAGGGCTATCACAGCCAGCTGGGGGAGGGGCTGCAGCTGTCCGGCGGCGAAATCCAGCGCCTGGGCATCGCCCGGGCCATGCTCAGCCGCGCGCCGATTTTGGTGCTCGACGAGGCCACCGCCGCCAGCGATCCGCAATCGGAGGCGGCGATCCAGCAGGCCCTGTCGCGCCTGGCCCAGGGGCGCACGGTGCTGGTGGTTGCCCATCGCCTGAGCAGCATCCAGGACGCCGAGCAGATTGCCGTGCTGCAGGGCGGACGCCTGGTGGAATGCGGCCGGCATCAGGCCCTGCTGGAGCAGCAGGGGGTGTATGCCGGGCTCTGGGCCGCGGAGCAGTTGGACGCCGCCGCGCTGAACGGGAGCCGCCCATGATTGCCGCACTGTTACGCAGCCTGCAGCCGCGGGACGCCGCGCTGTTGCGCCGGGCCTTGCTGGCCATGGCCGCCAGTGCCCTGGCCCAGGGCCTGGCCCTGGGGTTGCTGCCGATGGCCCTGGCCAGCGCCCTGGAGGCCGCCACGGCGCGGACACCCTGGCTCTGGGCCGCAGCCTTTGGCGGATTCGCCGGGCTCTGCCTGTGGCTGCGCCGCCGGGCGCAACTGGCGGGCTACCGGGCCGGGGCCGCGGCGGCGCGTTCGTTGAACCTGCGCATTGGCCGGCATCTGGCGCGCCTGCCCCTGGAGTGGTTTGTCGAGCGCCGCGGCGCCGAGCTCAACCGCCTGGTGACCCATACCGTGGCGCAGATCATGAGCGCTCCGGCGCACTTGCTGCAGCCCATGGCCAATGCCTTGCTGACGCCCCTGGCCCTGCTCGTGGCGCTGTTGTGCTACGACCTGTCCATGGCCCTGGCGGCCCTGGCCTGCCTGCCGTTGCTGGTGCTGTTCTATCACTGGGGCGTGCGCTGGGGCGGGCAGGCCGAGCAGCACAGCGAAGCGGCGGCCGGTGAAGCCGCGGCGCGGGTCCTGGAATACCTGCGCCAGCAGCCGCTGCTGCGGGCCAGTGGGCGCAACGGTGAAGGTTTCAGCCTGCTCGGCGCGGCGCTGCAGCAACAGCGCCAGGCCCAGCGCCGGGCGCACTGGCGGACCTTTCCGGCGGCCCTGGGGCTGGTGCTGGCGCTTCAGGCCGGCTACACCGCGGTGCTGTTGTGCGGGCTCTACGCGGTGCTCGGCGGCAGCCTCGGCGCCGTGCAATACCTGGCCCTGGCGGTGCTTGCCACCTGCCTGGTGGAACCCATGGGCGCCCTGGTCAACCTGGGCACCAGCCTGCGCCAGACCCGCCATGGCCTGGACAGCCTGCGCCAGTTGCTGGACCTGGCGCCGCTGCCGGAACCGGCCCGGCCCCAGGTGCCGGCCGACCGGCGCCTGGAGGTTCGCCAGCTGGGCCTGGAACGCCAGGGCCGGGCGATCCTGCAGGACATCAGCTTCACGCTGGAGCCGGGTTCGCTGAACCTGCTGGTGGGGTCATCCGGTTCCGGCAAGTCGAGCCTGCTGCGGCTGCTGGCGCGCTTTTGCGATGTCAGCCAGGGCGCCATCCTGCTGGGCGGTGTCGACTTGCGTGAGCTGTCGGCCAGCCAGCGTGATCGGGACATCGCCCTGATGTTCCAGGACTGCCCGCCGCTGGCCGCCAGCCTGCTGGACAACCTGCGCCTGGGCCGCCCCGAGGCCGACGAAGCGCAATTGCTGGAAGCGGCCCGCGCCACCGGCCTCGACCGGCTGGCCCAGCGCCTGCCCCAAGGCTGGCAGACCCGGGTCGGCGAGGGCGGCGTGAGTCTTTCCGGCGGCGAACGCCAGTGCCTGGCCCTGGCCCGGGTCATGCTCAAGGACGCCACGCTGATCCTTCTAGATGAGCCCACCGCCGCCCTGGACGCCATCAGCGAGGCCCGGGTCAACCAGAGCCTGCGGCAACTGGCGCGCAAGCACACGGTGCTGCTGGCGACCCACAAGCCGACCCTGGCTCCGTGCGCCGGGCAGATCCTCCTGCTGGACCAGGGCCGCCTGGCCCAGCACGGCACCCATAGCCAACTGATGACGGCCCCGGGCCGTTATCGCCAGTTGTTCCACGAGCGCGAAGCGATCAATCGCTGGCGCTTGCGCACACCTTCTTCCGTACCCCAAAGGACCGTCCACCATGACTGATAACCCAGCACTGGCATGCGCTCATCCCGCGCCCGCCGGCCTGAGTCATTCACCCCAAGGACTCTGCGAAGGCATCGCCCGGTTGCTCGGCTACGCGCCCGGGGACCTTGAGGCGGATGCGTCGCTGATCGAGCAGGGCCTCGACTCGGTGAGCATCATGCGCCTGCCGGCGCTGCTGGCCGGCGAAGGCGTGAGCCTGAGCTTCGCCGAGCTGATCCAGCAGCCGACCCTGGTCGCCTGGTGGGCGCTGATCGAGGCTCGCCGTGGCCTCGCGGCGCCGCGCCTGCAGGCTGTGGCCAGCGCCCCTGCCAGCAGCAATTTCGCCCTCACTCCGCTGCAACAGGCCTACTGGTTCGGCCGCGATCCGGGTATGCCCCTGGGCGGGGTCGGCTGCCATCTGTACCAGGAGCTGGACGGCCACGGCCTGGAGCCCGAGCGCCTGGAGCAGGCCCTGCGCCGCTTGTGCCAGCGCCATCCGATGCTGCGCGCCTGTTTCATCAGCGACAGCTGCCAGCGCATCCTGCCCCAGAGCCCCTGGCCCGGGCTGACTGTCCATGATCTGCGTCAGGCCTCCTGCGTCGGCGCCGCCGAGGCCCTGGAGCAGATCCGCGAAAACCTCTCGCACCGGCGCCTGGAGGTCAGCCGCGGGCAGGTGTTCGACGTGCAACTGAGTCTGCTGCCCGACGGCCACAGCCGCCTGCACCTGAACATCGATCTGCTGGTGGCCGACGTACTCAGCATCGGCATCCTGCTGCGCGACCTGGCGCTGATTCACGCCGGCGAGGAGCACCGCCTGCCGGTCCTGGAATGGACCTTCGCCGACTACCTGCGGACCGAGCAGGAACTGCGCGCGCCGCAGCTGGCAGCGGCCCGGGACTATTGGCTGGAGCGCCTGGAGGATCTGCCGGACGGCCCGCAACTGCCCCTGGCCCAGGAGCCGCAGCAGCTCGGCACGCCGCGTTTTCGCCGGCTGGCGATGCGCTTGAACCACGAGCAGTTGCAGGCCCTGGAACAGCGCGCCCGGCAACACGGCCTGACCCTGGCCAGCGTGCTCGCCTGCGCCTATGCCCAGGTGCTGGGGCGCTGGAGCGCCAGCCAGCATTTCCTGCTCAACGTGCCGCTGTTCGACCGCCAGGAACTGCACCCCTGCGTGCCCCATCTGCTGGCGGATTTCTCCAACCTGGTGCTGCTGGAAGTGGACCTGCGCCAGCCCGCGTCCTTCTGCCAGCAGGCGTCGGCGTTGCAGGCCCAGTTGCACCGCGACATCGCCCACAGCGCCTGGCCCGGGGTCGAGGTGCTGCGCGAGCGTGCGCGGCTGCGCCAGGGCGGCGGCCAGGGCGCGCCGGTGGTGTTCGCCTGCAACCTGGGCCCGGCCTTTGTCGACGCCACCTGCCGCGAGCAATTGGGTGAGCCCGGCTGGGCCCTGTCGCAGACGCCCCAGGTCTGGCTCGACCACCAGAGCTACCCGCTGGCCGACGGCCTGCTGCTGAACTGGGACGCGGTGCAGGGGCTGTTCCCCGAAGACCTGTTGGAGCAGATGTTCGACGCCTACCGCGGCTTGCTGCTGTGGTTGTGCGCCAACGACTGGCAACAGCCGGCACCCTTGCCGTTGCCGGCGGCGCAGCAGCAACAGCGCCAGCGGGTCAATGCCACCGAACACCCCACCCCCGCGCAGTGCCTGCACCAGGGCTTCTTCCAGCAGGCGCGCCAGCGCCCCGAGGCACTGGCGCTGATCGACGAGCAGGGCCACCTGAGCTACGCCGAGCTGGCCCGGCAGGCCCTGCAACTGGCCGGGGCGCTGGTGCAGTGGGGCGTGCAGCCGGGGGATGCGGTGGCGATCACCCTGCCCAAGGGCCGCGAACAGGTGATCGCGGTGCTGGGGATTCTCGCCGCCGGGGCGGTCTATGTGCCGGTGGGCATCGAACAGCCGCCGGCGCGCCGCGACATGATCTATCAGCGCGCCGGGGCGCATGTGGTGCTCACCGATCAGGCCCACCGCGACGGTGGCATCTGGCTGGCCGAGTTGCGGGTGGTGACTCTGGCCCAGGCGGCGCCGGCCCGCGCCCTGGAGCAGCCCCTGGCGCTGGCCGCCGACGCCCTGGCCTACGTGATCTTCACCTCGGGCACCACCGGCGAGCCCAAGGGCGTCGAGCTCTGCCATCAGGCGGCGATGAACACCGTCGAGGCGATCAACCGCCGTTACCAGGTTGGCGCCGAGGACCGGGTGCTGGGGCTCTCGGCCCTGGATTTCGACCTGTCGGTGTACGACCTCTTCGGTCCGCTGAGTGTCGGCGGCGCCCTGGTACTGCCGGCGGACAGCCTGCGCAAGGAGCCCCGGGAATGGCTGCGGCTGATCCGCCAGGAGCAGGTGAGCCTGTGGAACTCGGTGCCGGCGCTGCTGGAGATGCTGACCCTGCAAGTGCGCGACGGCGCCGGGCTCGGGGCCTTGCGCCTGGCCATGGTGTCCGGCGACTGGGTCGGCCTCGACCTGCCACGGCGCCTGGAGCAAGCGGCGGGCCGCCCCGTGTCGTTCGTGGCCCTGGGTGGCGCCACCGAGGCGGCGATCTGGTCCAACTACCAGGAGGTGGCGGCGGTGCCCGCGCACTGGCGCTCGATTCCTTATGGCCGGCCCCTGGACAACCAGCGCTTCCGGGTGGTTGACAGCCAGGGCCGGGACTGCCCGGACTGGGTGCCCGGCGAGCTGTGGATCGGCGGCGCCGGGGTGGCCGCCGGTTATCGCGGCCTGCCGACCCTCAGCGCCCAGCGCTTTGTCGAGCATGACGGCGGGCGCTGGTACCGCACCGGCGACCAGGGACGCTACTGGGCCGACGGCAGCCTGGAGTTTCTCGGGCGCCTGGACCATCAGGTCAAGGTCCGCGGCTTTCGCATCGAACTGGCGGAAATCGACCTGGCCCTGGAGCGCCATCCGGCCATCGACCGCGCGCTGAGCCTGGTGCTGCCCGGCAGCGAACCGCAGCTGGCGGCGGTGCTGCTGGCCCGGGAGCCGCTGCCCGAACCCCAGGCCCTGCGCCAGTGGCTGGGGCAATGGCTGCCCGAGCACATGCTTCCGGACAGTTGGCTGACCTTGTCCGCGCTGCCCCTGAGCGCCAACGGCAAGGTCGATCGCGCGGCCCTGTCGTGGTTGCTGCAGGAGCAGCGCCGGGGCGTCCAGCCACACAGCGCCGAACCGCCGCAAGGGGCGTGGGAGGAAGCCGTGGCCGCGCTGTGGCAGGAGCTGCTGCAAGTGCCCCAGGTGGGCCGGCATCAGGGCTTTTTCGCCCTCGGCGGCAACAGCCTGCTGGCGGCCCGGCTGATCGAACGCATCGCCCGGCAGTTCCAGCTGGAACTGTCTCTCAAGGATTTTTTCAACGCGGCCACCGTGGCCCTGCAGGGGCAGTTGCTCGCCTCGCGCCGGGAACAGCGGCCCGTCACTCAGAACGCAATGGTGGAGGGCGTGTTATGACGCTGCAACAACTGCAACAGGACCTGCAACAGCTGGGCGTGGAGCTCTGGGAAGAACAGGGCCGCCTGCGCTATCGGGCCCCGGCCGGGGTCATGGACGAGGCGCGCCTGAACCAGCTGCGCGAGCACAAGGAGGCGTTGCTGCAACAGCTGCAGGCGGCGCAGTTGCCGACCCTGGAGGCCGACCATTCGGCCCGCGAAGAACCCTTCCCGCTGACCGACGTGCAGGCCGCCTACCTGCTGGGCCGCACCAGTGCCTTCAGCTATGGCGGGGTGGCCTGCCACGGCTACCTGGAATTCGCCCAGCAGGACCTTGACCCGCTGCGCCTGGAACAGGCCTGGAACCAGTTGATCGCGCGCCACGAGATGCTCCGGGCGGTGGTGCTGGAGGAGGGCTACCAGCGCATCCTGCCCCAGGTGCCGCACTACAGCGTCGCCTGTCACGACCTGCGCGAGGACGACGGCAGCGCCTTGCAGGCCCTGCGTGAGGGCATGGAACTGCGCCGCGCCACGCCGCAGCAATGGCCGCTGATCGAGCTGTGCGTGAGCCAGGGCCGCGACACCTCGCGCCTGCACCTGTCGGTGGACCTGCTGGTGTGCGACTACCAGAGCGTGCGCATGCTGCTGGCCGAACTGCAGCAGCTGTACCGCGGCGAACCCCTGCCGGCACCGGCGCAGATCAGCTTTCGCGACTATGTGCTGGGGGAGCGGCGCCTGCGCGAGCAACCGCGCTACCAGCGTGACCGCGACTACTGGTGGGCGCGGGTCGACAGCCTGCCGGGGGCGCCGGAGTTGCCCACGCTGGGGGCACCCAGCGGGCCGCGCTTCCAGCGCCGGGCCATGAGCCTGCAAGCCCGCGACTGCAACGCCTTGCGCCTGAACGCGGCGGCGGCCGGAGTCGGGGTGTCGGCGGCGATCCTCTCGGCCTATGCCGAAACCCTCGGGCGCTGGAGCCGGCGCGGGCATTTCTGCCTGAGCCTGACCCTGCTCAATCGCCTGTCGCTGCACCCCCAGGTCGACCGCCTGGTGGGCGATTTCAGCTCGGTGGAACTGCTGGAAGTGCAGACCCTGCAAGGCGGCAGCTTCGGCCAGCGCAGCCAGCAACTGCAGGAGCGCCTGTGGCAGGACATGGACCATCGCCTGTGTTCGGGCATCGAAGTGCTGCGCGAGCTGGCGCGGCGCAAGGGCCAGGAGGCGGCGCTGATGCCCTATGCCTTCACCAGCACCCTGGGCGCTGGCGGCGAGAGCGGCGGCGGGGCCTTCATGCCCGGTGCCGAGCTGGTGTTCGGCATCAGCCAGACGCCCCAGGTGCTGATCGATTGCCAGGTCAGCGAGCGTGACGACGGCCTGGCGATCAACTGGGACATCCGCGAGGGGGTGTTCAGCGAAACCCTGTTGGACGCGCTGTTCGACACCTTCGAACGGCTGCTCAAGCGCCTGGCCCGGGAGCCCTCGGCCTGGACCCTGGACGACTGCCTGGAGCTGCCGGCGGCGCAACGCCTGCAACGCGAGCTGGTGAACCAGAGCGCCGCGCCCTTGCCCGAGGGGCTGCTGCATGAGCCGTTCTGGCGTCAGGCGGCCGCGGCGCCGCAGCGTGTGGCGCTGATTCAGGGCGCCGCGCAGATGAGCTACGGCGAACTGGCCGGGCGCGCCGAAGCCGTGGCCGAGGCCCTGCTCGACGCCGGCTGCCAGCCTGGGGAGCGGGTCGCGGTGTGCATGCACAAGGGCCTGGAACAGGTGATCGCGGTGCTCGGCATTCTGCGTGCCGGGGCCGCCTACCTGCCGCTGGACACCAACCAGCCCGAGGCCCGGCGCCAGCTGATCCTGGACAACGCCGAGGTCGGCCGGGTGCTCAGCCAGTCCTGGCTGGGCGATGAGCTGTGCTGGCCGCCGCGGGTGACCCAGGTGATCCAGGTCGACCAGGGCCCACGGCTGCCGCAGCGGCCCGTGCCCAGCGTGGCCATCGACCCGCAGCAACTGGCCTACGTGATCTACACCTCCGGCTCCACCGGGGTGCCCAAGGGCGTGATGATCAGCCATCAGGCGGCGCTCAATACCGTGGTCGACATCAACCAGCGCTTTGCCATCGACGCCGATGACCGGGTGCTGGCCCTGGCCAGCCTGGGCTTCGACCTGTCGGTTTACGACATCTTCGGCCTGCTGGCGGTGGGGGGCGCCCTGGTGCTGCCGGACCCGCAGCGCCGCGCCGACCCTTCGCACTGGGCCGAGTGCGCCCGGGAACACGGGGTGACCCTGTGGAACTCGGTGCCCGCGCAATTGCAGATGCTCACCCACTACCTGCAGGCGTTGCCGTCCATGGCCCCGGCGACCCTGCGGCTGGCGTTGCTGTCGGGGGACTGGATCCCCCTGAACCTGCCGGCGGAGGCCGCCCAGCTGCTGCCCCGGCTGCGCCTGATCAGCCTGGGGGGCGCCACCGAAGCGGCGATCTGGTCGATCTACTACCCGATCACCCAGGTCGACCCGCAGTGGCGCAGCATTCCCTACGGCCGGCCGCTGGCCAACCAGCGCTTCATGATCCTCGACGAGCAGGGCCGCGACCGCCCGCAAGGGGTGGCCGGCGAGCTGTACATCGCCGGCAGCGGCCTGGCCCTGGGCTACCTGGGGGATGCCGAGAAAACCGCCGAGCGCTTTGTCGATCATCCGCGCAGCGGCGAGCGCCTGTACCGCACCGGTGACCTGGGGCGCTACCTGGAGGACGGCCTGATCGAGTTCCTGGGCCGCGAGGATTTCCAGGTCAAGGTGCGCGGCCACCGCATCGAACTGGCGGAAGTGGAAAGCGCCTTGCTCAGCCATCCGCATGTGGAATCGGCGGTGGTGGTGGCCGCGGGCGAGGGCGCCTTCGACCGGCGCCTGCAAGCCTGCCTGACGGCCAGCCTGCGCGACACGCCGCTGGCCTGGCCGGAGCCGCTGCTGGCGCGGACCCGGGCGGCGGCCCAGGCGGTGCGTGGCGACTTGAGCGATGCCCTGGTCAGCGAGATGTCGGCTTGCGTCGAGCGCGCCGCGCTTTTGTCCATGGGCCTGGCCCTGCAGCGTCCGGGGCTGTTCGACGCCGCGGGGCAGAGCCATGCGCTGGAGGAGATCGTGGCGCGCTGCGAAGTGGCGCCGCGCAATCAGCGCCTGATCCGCCGCTGGTTGCAGGCCCTGGCCCGGGAAGGCCTGGTGCACTGGGACCGGCACACCGGGCGTTATTCGGGCTTGCAGGTGTCGGCTGCGGAATACCGTCAGCAGTGGCAGCGCATCGACGCCCTGGAACCGTCCGTGGGCTGGGGCGCCGAGGTCCTGCGCTACCTGCGCGAAAGCCAGGAGCAACTGCCGGCGCTGATGAGCGACCGGCTCGACCCGCTGCACCTGCTGTTCCCCCAGGGCCGCACCGACACCGCCGAGGGCGCCTACCGCAAGAACCTGATCAGCCAGTACCTGAACCAGGCGGTGTGCGCCGCAGTGCAGGAGATCATCCGCCAGCGTCCGGCCGGCCAGCGCCTGCGCCTGCTGGAAATCGGCGCCGGGGTCGGCGGCACCAGCGCCGATTTGATCCCGGCCCTGGACGGCCTGCCGGTGGATTACCAGTTCACCGACCTGTCGCAGTTCTTCCTCAACGAGGCGCGGGAGCATTTCGCCGCCTACCCCTGGGTCAGCTACGGCCTGTTCGACCTCAACCAGGACCACTGGGCCCAGGGCGTGGCCGCCAACTCCCTGGACGTGATCCTCTGCGCCAACGTGCTGCACAACTCACGGCATGCCAGCCGGGTGCTGGCGCGGCTGCGGGAGATGCTGGCCCCGGGTGGCTGGCTGATCTTCATCGAGGCCACTCGCGACACCTACCAGATCATGGCCTCCATGGAGTTCAAGGAAGGCCTGACCGCCTTCGAGGATTTTCGCGCCGAGCAGGACACCACCTTCATCCGTCGCGAGCAGTGGCAGCAGTTGCTGCTGGAGGCCGGGGGCGAAAGCCCGCTGTGCCTGCCCGAGGCCGGCGACGCCATGTCGCAGATCGGCCAGCACCTGTTCATCACCCGCTTCAAGAGCCAGCGCCAGACCCTGGAGCCCGAGGCGCTGCGGGCCCACCTGGCCCAGCGCCTGCCGGACTACATGATCCCGGCGGACTGGCAGGTGCTGGATGACATGCCCCTGACCGCCAATGGCAAGGTCGATCGCCAGGCCCTGGCGCGGATCGGCGTGGCCGGCCCCGAGCAGCAGGTCAGCAGCGGGGCGGCGCCACTGGACGCGCTGGAGCGCAGCATCGCCGAGGTCTGGCAGACCCTGTTGCGGGTGCCGGCGGTGGGCCGCGACCAGGGCTTCTTCGAACTGGGCGGCGACTCGCTGCTGGTGGCGCAGGTGGTGGGGCGTCTGCGGGAAGTCTTGCCCCAGGCCCGGCCGTTGCCCTGGAGCGATTTGCTGCGCCAGTTGATCAACCAGCCGACGGTGGCAGCCCTGGCCGACTACCTGCGCGGCCAGGGCGTGGAAGGCGATTCGCCGCTGGTGCGCATCAGCGACAAGGCCCAGGGCTCGACGCGGATCTTCGTCCACGACGGCAGTGGCACCCTGGCGCCGTACCGCGCCCTGTTCGCCGCCCTGGGGGAGGACGTGCCTCTGGAAGGGCTGGTGCTCCACGATGTACCGGGCTATCTGGCCCTGGAGCCGGCCACGGCGATTCGCCAGTTGGCCGAGCGTTATGCCGACACCCTGCAGGCCGAGGGACGGCGTCAGGTGAGCATCGTCGGCTATTGCCTGGGCGGGCTGCTGGCCACGGAACTGGCGGCGTGCCTGGCGGCGCGTTCGATCCAGGTGCTGCAACTGAGCGTGATCAGCAGCTACCGGGTGCCGTTCATGATCGAGGACGACCTGTTGGCCGAGTACGTGTTCGCCCGGGTGATGCAGGCCGATCCGCTGGCCCTGGGTTACCCCGAGGATGAACAGGCCATGGAGCGCAGCATCGCCCGGGTGCTGGAGCAGACCCCGGGGCGGGTGCCCCAGGGGTCGCTGCTGGCCTTGAGCGAGGACGCCCAGTGCGCCCCGGCCCTGGCCTGCCTGCGGCGCCTGGCAGACAAGACCCCGGAACAGCGCCTGCAGGCGATTGCCGAGGCCATGCGCCACGCCGGTTCGCCCCTGAGCGACCTGCGCTGGCTGGGCGAGCAGTTGCAGGTGCTGCGCCACAGTCTGGCGGCGGTGGCCCTGCACGAGGCCACGCCGTACCAGGGCGACCTGCTGTTCATTCGCCAGAGCGGCGAGGTGCAGGTGCTGCCCGGCATGCACCGCGACATGAGCGCCTATTGGCAGGCCCTGTGCCTGGGTGAACTGCGGGTGGTGGATGTACCCGGGGATCACTTCAGCTGCATGCAGCAGCCCCAGGTGCAAGCCGTGGCCCGGGCCTTCGAGGCGATCGCCGAGGTGGCGGCATGAAGGAGGCGATGATTGGCCTGGTCGGGGCCTATGGCAGCGTCGGCCGTCAAGTGGCGCAACTGCTGGCACCCAGGGTCGCCTTGCGCCTGGGCGGACGCGACCGGCAGCAGGCCGAGCAGTTGAACCGGCAACTGGGGGCGCGCGCCGAGGTGCGCGCCCTCGACCTGTGGGACTCGCAGAGCCTGGCGGATTTCTGCGCCGGTTGTGCGCTGGTGATCAACTGCGCCGGGCCCAGCTATCGGATCCTCGATCGGGTGGCCCGGGCCGCGCTGGCCGCGGGGGCCGACTACCTGGACGTGGGCGGCGACGATCCCGTGCATGAGCGGTTGTCGGGGCAGGTGCCGGCGGGGCGCCGGGTGCTGTTGTCGGCGGGCATGCTGCCGGGGCTGTCGGGGCTGTTTCCGCGGTTGCTGGCGCAGTCCTTCCAGCGGGTCGATGCCATGCGCTGCTATGCCGGTGGGCTGGGGCGCTTGTCGGCCACCGCCGCCGAGGACTTTTTGCTGAGCCTGGGCAATGGCTTCGGTCAGGCCCAGTGCGCCTTCAGCCAAGGGCGGCAGGTGCGCAGCAGCGCCAGTACCCCGCAGCCGCTGGAGCGGCCCTGGCTGCCGGTGAGCGGCGTACCGGCCTATGCCTACCTGAGCTGCGAACAGCTGCGACTGTTTCGCGACCTGCAGGTTGGCCACGGGCAGGGCTTCAACCTGTTCGAGGGCGGGCAGTTGGCGGCGACCTTGCAACGGATCCAGGGCCTGGCGCCGCAGGCGCGCGACGCGGCGCAGAACGTCGCCGCGCTGGTCCAGGCCAGCGCCCTGGATGTGGCCGGGCGCCAGCCCTATCAGTTGCTGGCGGTGGAGATCGAGGGGCTGCGGGACGGGCGGGAACAGCACGCCTGCGCCTGGCTGCGGGCGTCGGACGGTTCGCGCCTGACCGGCAGCGTTGCGGCCTTCTGCGCCCTGCACTGGGCGCAGTGGCCTGCAGGCTTGCATTACGCCGCCCAGGTGCTGGACCCGGCCGCCTGCCTGGAACAGCTGCAGCGCTGGCTGCCGGATACTCGGGTGCAGTTGCCCGACTTCAGCGGCGTGGCCCTGGCCGAGGCAGAGGAGGGCGTGCTGTGAGAAAGGCTCCCAGTGCCTGGCTGCGGCGTTACCCGCAGCCACAACCGCCGCGTTGCCGGCTGGTGTGCCTGCCCCATGCCGGGGGCAGCGCGAGCTTCTTCAATGACTGGCGCCACCTGTTGCCGACGGATATCGAGCTGATCAGCGTGCAGTACCCGGGGCGCGAGGAGCGCCTGAGCGAAACCTGGCCCGGCAGCCTGGAGTGGATGGCGGGCAACATCACCCGGGCCCTGTCGGACCTGGTGGAGCGGCCGCTGGTGCTGTTCGGCCACAGCCTGGGCGCGGCCCTGGCCTATGAGGTGGCCGCGCGCCTGCAGCAGCAGGGCTCGGCGCCGCAGCGCCTGATCGTGTCCGCGCATCCGGCGCCCCATCGCCAGCGCCACAGCGAGCTGCACCTGGGCTCGGACGAGGCGTTGCTGGCGGACGTGCGGCGTCTGTCGGACGGTGCGCCGTCACTGCTGGACGACCCGACGCTGCGCGACCTGTACCTGCCGGCCTTGCGCAACGACTACCGGCTGATCGAGTGCTATCGCGGCGCTGTCGGTCGTGCCCTGGACCTGCCCCTGAGCGTGTGCCTGGGGAGCCAGGACAGCGAAGTCGATGCGGACGAAGCCTATGCCTGGGCCGAGGTCAGTGCCCAGGTCACGGATTTCCAGACGTTTCCCGGCGGGCACTTCTACCTGCGCGAGCAGCAGGCCGAAGTGCTGCGGCACCTGACCCGACTGCTGGCGGGCCTCGGCGAGCAGCCGTGGCAGTGCTGGCCTTCGACCCCATGAATCTTTCTTTGGTAGACCTCCACATGAAGACCCCCGAGCAGTGCAGCGGCCTGGACGATGTCCGCTGCGGTATCGACGCCATGGACCGGCAGATCATCCAGGCCCTCGGCCAGCGCCTGGCCTACGTCAAGGTGGCGGCGCAGTTCAAGCCGACCGAGGACAGCATCGCCGCCCCGGAGCGGGTCGCGGCGATGCTCCCGCAACGCCGGCAATGGGCCGAACAGGCGGGCCTGGACCCGATGTTCGTGGTGCCGCTGTTCGCCCAGATCATTCACTGGAACATCGCCCAGCAGGTGTGCCACTGGCGCCTGCAGCACGGGCTGCAGCAGGGAGCCGGCAATGAGTGAGTCGTGCCTGTGCGGATTGACCCGGGCCCTGCAACAAGGTGAAGCCCGGGCCCGGCGTGAGGGCCGGGCGGTGCTGGTGGTGTTCAGTCAGGCCGCCGAGCGCCTGCAGCCGCTGCGGCTGTTCGCCGCCAACCGCCAGGTGTTCGGCCAGAGCCTGTTCTGGTCCAGCGACCAGGGGGCGCTGGCCCTGGCGGGCTTCGGCTGCACCGAGGAAATCAGCCCGTCGGCGGGGGAACGCTTCGGCGCCAGCACCCGGGCCTGGCGTCAGTTGCTGGAGCGGGCCCATCAAGTGGGGCCGCGCCAGGCGTACCTGTGTGGCGGGTTCGCCTTTGATCCCCAGGTGCCGCGCAGCGCCCAGTGGCAGTCGTTTGCCAGCACCTCCCTGGTGCTGCCGCGCCTGCTGTTGCTGGGCGAGGGCGAGCAGCAGCACTGGCTGTTCAGCCTGTGGGTCGAGCCCGGCGCCGATGTGGCCCAGTGCGCCGCGGCCCTGGAGGCGGAATGGAGCCTGCTGCTGGCGCGCTATCAGCACGCCCCGGCGGCGCAGTTGCCGGACGGGATCCGGGCTACGGCAGAGCCCCTGGCCGCCGAACGCTGGCAGGACTGCGTGGCCCGGGCGATCGGGCGAATCCAGGGCGGCGAGTTGGGCAAAGTGGTGCTGGCCCGGGAAGTCTGTCTGCAGGCGAGCCGCAACATTCCCTGCGGCCCCTTGCTGGAAAACCTCGGGGCGGCCTATCCCCAGGCCTTCCTGTTCGCCTTCAGCCGTGGCGACAGCTGCTTTTTGGGCGCCACCCCCGAGCGCCTGGTGCGGGTGGCCCGGGGCACCTTGAGTACCGTGGCCCTGGCCGGCACCTGCGCCCGTGGCCTGCATGAACAGCAGGACGCGGAACTGGGCCAGGCCCTGCTGGACAGCGCCAAGGATCGCCACGAACACGCCCTGGTGGTGCAGACCCTGCGCGAGTCGCTGCAGCCCTACTGCGCCATGCTGGAAATCCCGCCACAGCCGCAGCTGCACCGTCTGGCCCACGTCCAGCACCTGCTGACCCCGGTGCTGGGACGCTTGCGGCCCCAGGTCGACCTGCTGCAAGTGGTGCAGGCCCTGCACCCGACTCCGGCGGTGGGCGGTTTGCCGCGGGACAAGGCGCTGGGCTACATCCGCGAGCACGAGCAACTGGACCGTGGCTGGTACGCAGCGCCGGTGGGCTGGCTGAACGCCGAGGGCGATGGCGAGTTTGCCGTGGCCCTGCGCTCGGCCCTGATTCGCGGCAACCGCGCGCACCTGTTTGCCGGCTGCGGGATTGTCGGCGAGTCGGACCCAGCGAGTGAGTACCAGGAAACCTGCCTGAAACTGCGCACCATTAGCGAGGCGTTGCGCCCGCCAGCGGCTTCGCCGAGCGTGGCCGTGAGCGGCGGACAAAGCGCCTTGTAGCCGCTGCCGAAGGCTGCGAACGAGCCGCAGGCTCGCAGCGATCCGGAGGGCGCCGAGGCCCCTTCGGTGCCTTGCGCAGCCTGCGGCAGCGGCTACACAGAGGGTTTCCTGTAGCCGCTGCTGAGCCTGCGAAGCTGCGAAAAGGCCCACAGGGCCTTGCCTGCCGAGTGCTTGGAGCCCTGGGCTGCAGGTTCAGCCAGTGGGCACCGTGAGCGCTGCCGGGCCGGCGATGCTGGACGCCGGCTTGGCCCGCAGCAGGGCGTTGATGGCCTGGGCGTAGTCCTTGCCCGCCAGGCTCATGCTGTTGTTGTGGGTGCCGCCGGGCACCAGCAGCAGTGTTTTCGGTTGCAGCGCAACCTTGAACAGTTCCTGGCTCAAGCGTGGCGGTACGTAGTCGTCTTTCAGGCCGTGCACCACCAGCAGTGGCATGCCGATGTCGCGGATCTTGTCGACGGAGTCGAACTTCTGCGACAGCACCCAGCGCACCGGCAGCGAGGTCTTGGTCACCGCGGCGGCGGCATCGGCCAGGGTGGTGAAGGTGGACTCGACGATCAGCCCGCGGGCGGCAATCGGGGTTTTCTCGGCGGCGGCCGTGCGCCCCAGTTCGGCGGCCAGGTCGATGGCCACCGCGCCGCCCAGGGAATGGCCGTAGATCAGGCGCTTGCGGGCGTCGGGCTGCAGCAGCTTGAGCCGCTCCCAGGCGATGCGCGCGTCTTCATACACGCTGCTTTCCGAGGGCAGGTCGCCGTGGCTCTGGCCGAAGCCGCGGTAGTCGATGGCCAGCACCGAGTAGCCCAGGGCGTGCAGTTGCTCGATGCGAAACAGCTGGCCGGTAAGGTTCCAGCGCACCCCGTGCAGGTAGAGGATCGCCGGGGCGTCGGCGCGCGTGGCCGGCCACCACCAGGCGTGGAGGTTCTGCCCGGCCTTGAAGCTTTTCGGCTTGAGTTCCAGCTCCTGCACCGTGCTCGGCAGGCCGCGATACCAGCCGGCGGTGCCCGGCTCGATGCGAAACACCAACTTGCGCTCCTGGTGTTCGAGCACCGCGCAGCTCACCGGCAGGCCACCGACCAGCGCGGCCAGGCACAGCAGGGAAAACCAGCGACGGCGCAGGCGCTGGGACAGGGTTGGGGACATGGAAGGCTTCACCACGGAACGATCAGCCAGGAGTTTTAACAGAAGTGTGCGGATGGCTGTAGTGATTTTGCTGCCGTGGTCGCCGCATCGGGCTACCCGATACCAGGTGATTGTCAGCGGCCCGACCCTGCCCGATTGGGCAGGGTGCACCGATTGGGGGACTAGGTCTTAGAAGTCCCAGCGAGTGGTCACCATCACATTGCGTGGGTCACCGTAGTAGGCCGAATCATAGAAACCGATGTTGGTGTAGTACGACTTGTCGAACAGGTTGTTGACGTTCAGGGTCGCCGAAAGGTTGTCGGTGACTTGGTAGCGCGCCATCAGATCCACTAGCCAGAACGGGTCCTGGGAGAACTTTTCGTAACGGTCCTTGCCACGGTTGTACAGCGTTTGCCAGCCCTCACCCTGCCAGCGGGCGCCACCGCCCAGGGTCAGTTTGTCGAGGCTGCCGCCGAGCTTGTAGCTGCTATAGAAACTGAGCTGATCTTGCGGTTCCCAGGTGGCCACCTTCACCCCGTCGGCATCACGGCTGACCTTGTGGGTATAGCCGGCCTGCAATTGCCAGCCAGGACGCAGCTCACCGGAGATCTCCGCTTCGTAGCCCTTGGTCTTGGTCTTGGTGGCGATATAGGAGAAGTCGACCCCAGGATTGGAGTTGTAGAGGGTGTCGGCGATTGGACGGTTTTCCTCGTGTACCTCGAAGTAGGCGAGGCTGGAGTTCAGGCGACCGTCGAAGAACTCGCCCTTGAGCCCGATCTCGTAGTTTTTCCCTTCGTTGGGTTCGAGCATCTTGCGCGTGCGGTCACGGTACTGGGTTTGCGGTTGGAAAATCTCGGTGTAGCTGGCGTAGGCGGAGACATTGTCGTGGAGGTCGTAGACCAGGCCGGCATAGGGCACTACCTTGCCGCTCTCCTTGGTGTCGCTGGTACCGGTGACCTGGAAATTGGCGACGCGGGTGCCGAGCAGCAGCGACAGGTCGTCCATCAGGCTGAAGCGGCCGGTGATGTAGGTGCCGGTCTGGCGCGTGGTTTCATCGTTGATCTTGGTCGGCTGGTTCCACAGGGGCTCGATGGCTTCGCCGTGCCAGTTGTAGAAGTCATAGGCGTTGTCGAAATAGGTGGCGTCGGAATAGTCCTTGCCCTTCCATTCCGAGATCGACAGGGACTGGCCCACTACCAGCTGGTGTTCTCGACCGAAGAGTTCGAAAGGTCCGGATGCATAGACGTCGAGGCTGTCACTGGTGGTTTCGCCAGTGTATTTGCGAGCGTAGATCGAACTGGTGGTAGCGGTGTCCTGGGAGACGTAGCCCAGGGGCGCGTTATAGCCGTTGATCTGGTGGTTGTACTGGGTCTTGGCGACCCAGCCATTGTCGAAGTTGTGCTCCAGGGTGGCGAACACGGTACGGGAGTATTGTTCCCAACTGCTCCACTTCGGACCATTGTTGAACGAGCGAGGCAGGTTCAGATAATTGCCGTCCGGGTCATAGACGGTACGTGTGCCGGTCCAGCTCGAGCCCTTCGGGTCGCTGTCCTGATAGTCGGCACCCAGGGTCAGCAGGGTGTCCGGTGACAGGTCGAATTCAAGGATGCCGTAGTAGACATTGGTCTTGCGCTGGTAGTGATCAAGAAACGATTTCTTGTCTTGGTAGGCGGCCACCGCCCGGCCGCGGACGTTGCCGGAGTCGGTCAGCGGCCCGCTGACATCAATCTGGGTGCGATAGTTGTCCCAGGAGCCGGCGCCGAGCTCGATGCTGCTCTTGAACTCGGACGTGGGCTTCTTGCGGATCAGGTTGATGGTGCCGCCAGGGCCGCCGGCGCCGGTCAGCAGGCCGGTCGCGCCCTTGAGCACTTCGACGCGGTCGTACAGCGCCATGTCGGTCATGGTCTGGCCGGCCGAGTACTGGGCGTCACGCAGGGTCGGGATGCCGTCGTACTGGAAATTGACGATGGAGAAACCGCGGGAATAGTAGTTGGTGCGTTCGCTGTCGTAGGTGGATACGGTGATACCCGGCGTGTGGCGCATCACGTCGTCTATTGCCGTGAGGCCAAAGTCATCCATCACCTGGCGGGTCACCACCGAGATCGACTGCGGGGTTTGCCGCGGGGTCAGCACCAGCCGGGTGGCGGTGGCGATGGTGCCTGGGGTATAGGAACCGGTGCCTTCGGTAACGCTGCCCAACTGGTTGGCGCTGACCGTGGTCGCCCCCAGCTCGACCCGTTCACCGCCGCTGGCCTGGACCACCCGATAGCCCGCGCCCTCGGCCACGGCTTGCAGGCCCAGGGGTTTGAGCAGGCGCTGCAGGCCTTCGTCCACGCTGAAGCGGCCATTGAGGCCGGTGCTGCGCTTGCCGGCGCTGAGGCTGGCATCGATGGCGATCATGCTTGCCGATTGCTGGCCGAAGGCGCCCAGCACCTGGTCCAGGTTGCCCGGGGCGATGGCGTAGTCGCGCTGCTGGCGGTCGGTCACGGCGGCGCCGGCTTCGGCGGCCATCAGCGGCAGGCTGGTGCTGGCGATGGACAGGCCGATGAACACCGGGCGCAAGGCCGCGGCAAGGGGCGTAAGGCGAATGTGCATAAGGGAAATCCGTGGGTTGAGAAGGGTTGGCGCTGAGCTGTTTTCCAGCTTCTTCCCTGGTCTTGATGCACGAGATTGAAAAAACTGCCGCCGCTTCGGAAAAAAAACGGAAAAAATCAGCTGGCCTCCACGGTGGCCCAGTAACCCATTACCCGCCGGATGCGAATCGGCAGGGTCTTGGCCAACAGGTCGAGGCTGGCGTCCGGCTGGTCCAGGGAGAACGAGCCGGAGACGCGCAACCCGGCGACCTCGGCGGCGCAGCGCAAGAGGCCCGGGCGATAGCGGTCGAGCTCGGCGATCACCTCGCCCAGGGGCTGGCGCTCGGCGATCAGCAGGCCCTGGGTCCAGGCACTGGCGGTGGCGGGCACTGTGGTCAGGGCGCCGATCCGCTGCTGGTTGATTTCCACTTGCTGGCCCGCGCCCAGGCTCAGCGCGGGGTGCTGGGTGTTACTGAGCGAGCCGCTGCCGGCGAGCACCTGTGCCCGGGTGCCGTGGCTGCCCGGCCAGCCGACGCTGAGGATCAGTTGCGACTGGGGCGCCAGCAGTATCCACGCATCGGCGGTGACGATCCGCAGCGGCGCGGCGTTGCCCAGGGTCAACAGCAGGCGGCCAGTGTTGAGCCGCAGTTGCAGGCCCAGGGGGCTGTGCTGCTGATCGAGGCTGGTGCGGGTGTCCAGTTGCAGGCTGGCGCCCGTGGCCAGTTGCAGTTGGCGGCGCTCGCCGGTGCTGGTGTGGTAGTCGCTGAACAGCTGCGGCAACAGCAGCCGTTCACGCACGCTCCAGCTGCTGGCGGCCACCACGCCGAGGCCGACGATGCCCTTGAGCAGGGTGCGCCGCCCGGGGTGGCTGCGGGCCTGCAGCAGCTGCCGGGCACGGGGCGCGGGCAGGCTGCGGGTGCTGTCACGCAGGTCCTGGCCGATGCCGACCAGACGTTGCCAGGCCAGTTCGTGTTGCCGCTCGGCCCGGCGCCAGGCCAGGCAGGCGGCCTGCTGCTCGGGGTTGCTGATGCCCGATTGCAGCAACACCAGCCACTCCAGAGCCTGGTCCAGGACCTGCTGTTCCACGGCGCCCTGATCGTCCACCGGCTGGAAGGCGTTCATCCCGGGTACACCGCCGCGTAGCAATGGCGGTAGGCCTTGAGCATGGCTTTTTGCACCACGTTGACCGAGAGCTGCAGGCGCTCGGCAATCTGCGGGTAGGTCAGGCCTTCGAGCTGGGACAGCAAGAACACTTCGCGCACCCGGGCGCCCAGGCCATCCAGTACCTGGCCCACGGCGTCCAGGGCTTCGAGCACCAGCAGGCGGGTTTCCGGCGAAGGCTGGTGCTGTGGCTCCAGCTGCGCCAGGGATTCCAGGTAGGCGCGCTCCAGGGCCTGACGGCGGAAATACTGGCCGCACAGGCGGCTGGCCACGGTATTGAGGTAGGCCCGGGGTTCACGCAACAGCGGCAGTTGCTCGCTGCGCAGAATGCGCACGAAGGTGTCCTGCGCCAGGTCCAGGGCCTGGTCCTGGTTGCCGAGCTTGCGCCGCAGCAACTGCACCACCCAGTTGTGATGCTGGACGTAGAGCTCGCCCACGGCGTGCTGTAGCGAAGAATTGGGCACCATCGATAGAGGTTCCGGGACCGAGGCGGGCGAAAAGGGTGTTTATGGTAATGCTTCTCATTAGTGAGCGCTCGAGTTTTTATCGCTGCCGACCAGGGCCCGAGCACATCGGGCTTGTCGGCTATATAGTTGTAAGTTACAACTAAAAAGTCCACGAACGAGGTCACGCTTATGTCGAGCCCATCCGCAGGTTTCATCCCTCAATTGCGCCAGGCTTCCCGGCAGATGGTTCGCGAGCTGGGCTTCATGCACAGCACCCTGGCCGCCACCGACTACCCGCCCTCGGCGGTGCACGCGCTGCTGGAAATCGGCCAGGGCCATGCCTTGACCGCCAGTGACCTAGTGACGCTGCTGGGCCTGGAGAAATCCAGCGTCAGCCGGCTGGTGCGCAAGCTGGTGGAGGCGGGCGAGATCGGCGAACAGGCCGATGCCCAGGATGCCCGCTCGAAGCGGCTGCACCTCACCGCCCAGGGACGCCAGACCCTGGCCGGCATCGACCGTTTTGCCCAGGCCCAGGTGGCCGCGGCCCTGGCGCACCTGAGCGCGGACCAGCAGCTTTGTGCCTCGACAGGCATCGCCGACTACGCCCGGGCATTGCGTGCGGTGCGCCTGGGCGAGACGCCCGAGCCGCCCGAGTGCTGGTCCATCGCCGCTGGCTACCGGCCGGGGGTGATTGGCCGCATTGCCGAAATGCATGCCTGCTACTACGCCGCCCGGGCCGGTTTCGGTCAGCCCTTCGAAAGCCTGGTGGCGGCGGACATGGCCGAGCTGATGGGGCGTTTGCACAACCCGCGCAACCAGGTCTGGGTGGCGCTGCGGGGCGAGCGGATCGTCGGGTCCATCGCCATCGATGGGGAAGGCGAGGGCGGTGAGGCGATCCTGCGTTGCTTCATCCTCGACGATGCTGCCCGCGGTCGCGGGCTGGGCCGGCGACTGCTGGTCGAGGCCCTGGCGTTCTGTGACCAGTGGGGCTTTGCCGCCACCCGCTTGTGGACCTTCAAGGGCCTGGACGCGGCGCGCACGCTGTATGAGCAACACGGCTTCGTATTGGCGCAGGAGCAGGTGGGCGAACAGTGGGGTGCGACGGTGACCGAGCAGTGTTTTGTGCGGGCAAGGGGGGAGGAGCGTTGAAACCCGCTGAGGGTTGTAGCCGCTGCTGAGCTCGCGAAGCTGCGCAAAGGCCCGCAGGGCCTTGCTTGGCAGTCCCGAGTCGAGCCTCCAGCGGCACTGAAAACCTGCGTCTCCTGCGCAGCCGTTCGCAGCCTGCGGCAGCGGCTACAGATCGCCGGTATTGGTGGTAGGGTTAGCCCCCTGGACAATTATCGATCTGTGGAGACCCATTCCATGCAAGCCATCAAGCTCAGCCTGCCGGCATCCCTGGATAACCTGAAAACCGTGGAGCTGGCCGATCCCGGGCAACCCGGCGCCGGGCAGATCCGCGTGCGCCTGCATGCCTGTTCCCTGAATTTCCACGATTACGCCGTGGTCACCGGCGCGCTGCCGACTGCCGATGGGCGGATTCCCATGGCCGACGGTGCCGGGGTGGTGGAAGCGGTGGGCGAGGGCGTCAGCGAGTTCAAGGTCGGCGATGCGGTGGTGTCCTGCTTCTTCCCCCATTGGCACGATGGCGGCCCGGCGATTGCCGATTTCAGCACCACCCCGGGCGATGGCGTCGACGGCTACGCCCGTGAAGTGGTGATCCAGCCCAGCCACTGGTTCACCCACGCACCCCAAGGCTACAGCCACGCCGAAGCCGCGACCCTGACCACCGCCGGCCTGACCGCCTGGCGCGCGCTGGTGGTGGATGGCGCGCTCAAGGCCGGGGACACCGTGCTGGTGCTGGGCACCGGCGGGGTGTCGATCTTCGCCCTGCAACTGGCCAAGGCCATGGGCGCCACGGTGATTGCCACCTCGTCCTCGGACGCCAAGCTGGCCAGGGTCCGCGAACTGGGAGCCGACCACACCATCAACTACCGCACCCAGCCTGAGTGGGGCAACGAAGTGCTCAGGCTCACCGGCGGGCGCGGCGTCGATCACGTGGTGGAAGTCGGCGGCCCGGGCACCTTGCCGCAGTCGATCACGGCCTGCCGCATCGGCGGGCATATCGCCCTGATCGGCGTGCTCACCGGCTGGTCCGGCCCGGTGCCGACGGCGGCGCTGATGGCCAAGCAACAACGCCTGCAGGGCCTGATCGTCGGCAGCCGCCAGCAGCAGATCGAGATGGTCCGTGGCCTGGAAGCCACCGGCATCAAGCCGGTGATCGACAGCACCTTCCCCCTGGCAGAGATCGCCAAGGCCTTCGCCCATGAAGCCTCGGGCGCGCACCTGGGGAAAATCTGCCTGACGTTCTGAGGCGTTGATCGCGGCAACGCCCGGGTGGCTCCGGGGGTTGCCGCAGCCCCGATGGCGCTTGTTACCGGGCGCAACCTGTATGCCCCACTTTGACTCACGGCCTGCGCGTTTTCGTAGCAGCCTGGCCTTGGCCGCGCTCCTGGCACCTTCCTGCTCATCGAGCACTGGTTCGGCAAATCAATGACTTGAGTCCGCTTGCGCAAAGCTGGCACGCATTCTGCTTTTTTGTATCTATGGATAATTGGATACAAAAATACAAAAGGTGCCTCTATGCAATTCGCTCCCGCCTACGTTGACCGCCAGCCGCTGACTGCCGAGGAGGAGGCCTACAACTTTCTCCTGGAGGCGATCTGCGGCGGCCGCTACCGCAAGGGCGACCGGCTGATCGCCGAGGACATCGCCAGCGAGATCGGCATGAGCCGCATGCCGGTGCGCGAAGCCTTTCGCCGCCTCGATGCCCAGGGCCTGGTGACCCTGCGGCCCAATCGCGGGGCGGTGGTCAGCGGCCTGGACATCGAAGAGCTGCACGAAGTGTTCGAGATGCGCAGCGCCCTCGAAGGCCTGGCGGTGCGGGTGGCGGTGGGACGTATCGGCGAGCGCCAGCTGGCGGCCCTGGAACGGCTGCTGGACGAGATGGACGACTACCGCGACGAGAGCGCCGAGTGGGTCAGCCGCCATCGGGCCTTCCATGAATACCTGTGCAGCCTCAGCGGCCGGCCCCGGCTGATGAAGCAGATCTCGGCCCTCTATTCGCTGGTGGAGGCGCCCATGCGCCTGTGGCTGCAACACGGCGAAAAACCCCTCAGCGCCCGCCAGGAGCACGCGGTGATCCTCGATGCGATTCGCGCCGGCGATGCCGAGCATGCCGAAGCGGTGGTGCGCGAGCACATCGAGGGCACGGTGCCGGCGCTGATCCAGTTTCTGCAAACGGAACAATAGAAGCGGGCCCGAGCCCGCCCCTTGTGTTGACTTTGAATCCTGCCCCCGTTGTTCAACGAAGTGGAGTGTCTGGTCATGCATAAACGCCGCGCCTTGCTGGTGGCCGTATCCCTGGGACTCTGTGCACAGTGGGCCGCCGCCGCGCCCCAGGTGCCGGAGCGCCTGCAACAGGTCGACAAGCTCACCTATTGCTCGGGGATGGATTCACCGCCCCTGGTGTCTTTCGACCAAGCCCAGAAGCCCCGCGGGCTGAGCGTCGACCTGGGCCTGGAAATCGCCCGCCGCCTGGGCAACAAGGAGGTGCAATGGCGGGTGATTCCGTTCTCCGGGTTGCTCCCGGCGCTGCTGGCCCGGCAGTGCGACATGATCGTCGACCAACTGTTCGACAAGCCCGAACGGCGCGAAGTGATCGACATCGTCAACTACATGTATTCCAGCCAGTCGGTGGTGGTGCCCAAGGGCAACCCCAAGGCGATCAAGAGCCTGGATGATTTGTCCGGGCGCAAGGTTGCTGTGCTCAATGGCTCGACCATCAAGACCCTGCTGGACGCCCACAACGCCAGCCTCGCCCAGGCTGGCAAGGCACCGATGACACTGGTGGTCTACAACAGCGACACCGATGCTTTCCAGGCCTTGCGTATCCGTCAGGTGGACGCCTACGGCACCACCGTGGAAACCGCCGGCTACTACGCCGCCATGGCCCCGGACCTGTTTCAGGAAGGGGTGCCGGCCTTCAGCCGGATCCTCACCGGCCTGGGCATCCGCAAGGACGATGCGCAGTTGAGCGCCGCGGTGCAGCAGATCATCAACGACATGCGCAGCGACGGCAGCTATGCCCGGTTGCTGAGCCAGTGGCAGGTCAGCAGCGACACCCTGAACTGAGGCAGCGCCGCGATGAATTTCAATTGGGATGTGTTCTGGCAGTACCTGCTGCAACCCAGCGGGGTGTACCTCACCGGGCTCTGGCTGACGTGCGTGATCAGTGTCCTGGGCATGGCGCTGGGCTGTGTCCTGGGGCTGGCGGCGGCGCTGCTGCGCCTGTCGCGCAACCCCTTGCTGCACCTGCCGGTACGTTTTTACGTGTGGCTGATGCGCGGCACGCCGTTGCTGGTGCAGATCGTCTTTCTCTACACCGCCCTGGCGGCTGGCGGGATCTTCCGTTTCGAGGACCTGCAACTGTTCGGCCTGGTGGTGCCGGGCAACATCCAGGCGGCGATCATCGCCCTGGGCCTCAACGAAGGCGCCTACATGGCGGAGATCATCCGCGCCGGGATCGGCGCCGTGGACAAGGGCCAGTACGAGGCCGGGCGTTGCCTGGGCATGACCTTCGCCAAGCTGATGCGGCGCATCGTCCTGCCCCAGGCGTTCCGGGTGATCGTTCCGCCCCTGGGCAACGAGTTCAACGTGATGCTCAAGAACACCACCCTGGTCAGCGTGATCGGCGTGCAGGAGCTGCTGCTGAGCACGCAGATGGTCACTTCGGCGACCTTCCGGGTGTTCGAGCTGTACCTGGTGGTGGCCCTCTACTTCCTGCTGCTGACCACCCTGTGGGGCTTCTTCCAGCGCTGGCTGGAAAAGCGTTTCGGCCAGAGTGACCGACCCGCGCCGCCGGCCGCCGGCCACCGGATGTTCGGGCGCCACACCTTCAAATTGCTGCGGGGACGTTGAACATGGCACACCAGAGTGAAGACCTGATCATCGAGGCCCGGGACCTGCACAAGTCGTTCGGCGCCCTGCAGATCCTCAAGGGCATTTCCCTGTCGGTACGCCGCGGTGAAGTGGTGGTGCTGATCGGCGCCTCGGGCTCGGGCAAGACCACCTTCATCCGCTGTATCAATCTGCTGGAGCAGATCCAGTCCGGGCTGATCCGGGTCAACGGCCGGGCCATGGGCTATCGCGAGCGCGCCGACGGCAGCCTGGTGCGCGATAGCGAGCGCAATATCGCCCGCCAGCGCCGGGACATCGGCATGGTGTTCCAGCGCTTCAACCTGTTTCCCCACATGACGGCCCTGGAAAACATCATCGAGGCGCCGATCCAGGTCCTCGGCGTGCCCCGGGCCGAAGCGGTGGAGCAGGCCCGGGCCTTGCTCGCCCGGGTCGGCCTGGCGGACAAGGCCGGGCACTACCCGTCGATGCTGTCCGGCGGCCAGCAGCAACGGGTGGCCATCGCCCGGGCCCTGGCGATGAAGCCCCAGGCCATGCTCTTCGACGAGCCCACCAGCGCCCTGGACCCGGAAACCGTGGGCGAGGTGCTGCAGGTGATGAAGCAGCTGGCGCAAGAGGGCATGACCATGGTGGTGGTCACCCACGAGATGGGCTTTGCCCGGGAGGTGGCCGACCGGGTGGTGGTGCTCGACCAGGGCGAGCTGATCGAGCAGGGGCCGCCGGAACAGATCTTCAGCCGCCCCAGCCACCCGCGGACCCAAGCCTTTCTCAGCCGCGTGCTGTGATTTTTTGCGGCCTCAACCCTTGCACGAGCCTTTGCCATGCTGAATTTTTCTGCCCATGAGTACCCCTACGCCTCACAACGCCAGAGCGTGTATGCCCGTCGCGGCATGGTCGCCGCGTCCCAGCCCCTGGCCGCCGAGGCCGGGATCGAGATCATGCGTGGCGGTGGCAATGCCATCGACGCCGCGATTGCCAGCGCCGCAGTGCTGACGGTGGTCGAACCCACGGGCTGCGGCCTGGGGGGCGACGCCTTTGCCCTGGTCTGGACCGAGGGCCAGTTGCATGGCCTGAGTGCCAACGGCCAGGCCCCGGCCGCCCTGAGCATCGAGGCGGTGCGGGCCGCCGGGCACGCGCAGATGCCGCTGTATGGCTGGACCCCGGTCACCGTGCCGGGCTGCCCCTCGGCCTGGGCCGAGCTGTCCCGGCGCTTCGGCAAGCTGCCCTTTGCCCAGTTGCTGCAACCGGCCATTGAACTGGCCCGGGACGGTTTCCCCCTGTCGCCGGTGGTTGCCCGGCAATGGCAGATCGCCCTGGAGGAGTTCGCTCCCCACCGCGACCCGCTGCTGCAACCCTGGTTCGACACCTTCCTGATCGACGGCCGCGCGCCCCGGGCCGGGGAGGTGTTTCGCAACCCGGCCCAGGCGCGGACCCTGCAGGAACTGGCGGCCAGCCTGTGCGAGAGCTTCTATCGCGGCGAACTGGCCCAGCGCCTGGACGCCCATTCCCGGGCCACCGGCGGCTACCTGCGGGCCAGTGACCTTGAGGGCTACAGGGCGCAGTGGGTGCAACCGATCAAGGTCGATTACCGCGGCTATCAGGTCTGGGAGATCCCTCCCAGCGGCCAGGGGCTGGTGGCGCTGATGGCGCTGAAGATCCTCGAAGGCTTCGACTTCGACCAGCGTGACAGCCAGCAGACCTGGCACCGCCAGCTGGAGGCGATGAAGCTGGCCTACAGCGACGGCCTGCACCACATCACCGACCCGGCGCACATGCGCGTGGCGGTGGCCGATCTGCTCAGCGACGCCTACAGCGCCCGGCGGCGGGGGCAGATCGCCGAACAGGCGCAACCGCCCAAACCCGGCGACCCCCATGCCAGCGGTACGGTGTACCTGGCCACGGCGGATGCCGAGGGCAACATGGTGTCGTTCATCCAGAGCAACTATCACGGCTTCGGCTCCGGGGTGGTGCTGCCGGACAGCGGCATCGCCCTGCAGAACCGCGGCCAGGAATTCAGCCTCGACCCGGCGCACGCCAACGCCCTGGCGCCGGGCAAGAAGACCTTCCACACCATCATCCCGGGCTTTCTCAGCCAGGCCGGTGTGCCCCTCGGGCCGTTCGGCGTGATGGGCGGCTACATGCAGCCCCAGGGCCATGTGCAGATGGTCATGAACCTGGTGGATTTCGGCCTCAACCCGCAGGCCGCACTGGATGCGCCGCGCTGGCAATGGCTGGGGGACATGCGCGTGGGCATCGAGCAGGGCGCCTCGGGCGATCTGGCCAACGCCCTGGCCCGGCGCGGCCATCAGGTGCAGATCGCCCACGACTCGCTCAACTACGGACGCGGCCAGATCATCCTGCGCGACCCGGTCAGCGGCGTGTTCTGTGGCGGCACTGAGCCCCGGGCGGACTCCCATATTGCGCTGTGGTAGTCGGCTGTAGCGTGGGGACGCCAGGAGGCTGCGCGGCGCCGGTCTGAACCTGGCCAGTGCGCCGATGGGGCATGAGCGGGGCGGGGCACGCCAGGGTCGGGGCAACAAAAGAAGGTGTGCCGGCGAGCGATATTAAATAGAATGAGTCTCATTTGATTTAACGTGCCACGCCGGGTGCCCTTGCCATGAATGACGCCGTACTGCCAACGGAGCACACCTTCGACAACCTGTACCGTGAGCACCGCAGTTGGCTTGAAAGCTGGCTGCGGCGACGCCTGGGCAACGCCTGGGATGCCGCCGACCTGAGCCAGGACACCTTCCTGCGGGTGCTCGGCAGCGCCCAGCCCCTGGCCCAGTTGCAGGAGCCGCGGGCCTACCTGCTGACCGTCGGCAAGCGCTTGCTGATCAACTTCCATCAGCGGCGCAGCCTCGAACAGGCCTACCTCAACGCCCTGGCGACCTTGCCCGAGGCCTGCGTGCCTTCGCCCGAACAGCGCTGGATTGTCCTGCAAGCGCTGCAGGCCCTGGACGAGCTGCTCGATGGCCTGCCCCATCCGGTGCGCCGGGCGTTTCTCTGGAGCCAGCTGGAAGGCCTGGGTTACCGCGAGATTGCCGAGCGCCTGCGGGTGAGCGAGCGCACGGTCAAGCGCTACATGGCCCAAGCCTACGAACACTGCCTGCTGGTGGAGCTGTGACCTCGTCCACCGGCAGCGATCCGCGTCAGGTCGCCCGCGCCGCGGCGCGCTGGCTGGCCTTGCTGGAGTCCGGCAGCGCCAGCGAGAGCGACCAGCAGGGCCTGCAACAATGGCGCGAGCGCTGCGCCAGCCACGAACAGGCCTGGCAGAAAGCCCAACTGTTGCGCCAACGTTTCGCCGAGCTGCCCCCGGCCCTGGCCCTGGCCAGCCTCGACCGCCCGCAAGTGGGACGTCGGGCCCTGCTCAAGCGCGGCCTGGGGGTGGCGCTGCTGGTGCCGAGCGCCTGGTGGCTGAGCCGGCAATTGCCCCTGGAGGCATGGCGCGCCGACCTGCACACCGCCACCGGCGAGCGCAGGCAGCTGTCCCTGGCCGATGGCAGTTTCCTGCAACTCAATACCGCCACGGCGCTGGACCTGGACCTGGCGGCGCGCCGCCTGACCCTGGTGCAGGGCGAGATCGCGCTCAGGGTGCCGGGCCATCCGGCCCTGACCCTGTACACCGACTTCGGCCGGGTGCGGGTCAGCCAGAGCGAAGTCTGCGTGCGCCAGGAGCGCCTCGGCTGTCGGGTCTCGGTGGTCAGCGGCGTGGTCCAGGTGCAGCCCTTGCAGGGGCCGGCCCTGACCCTGCACGGCGGGCAGCAGGTCAGTCTGCAGGCTTCCGGCGCCGGGTTGCCGCAGATCTTTGACAGCGCCATACCCGGTTGGCGCGAAGGGGTGTTGCTGGCCCAGGACCAGCCGCTGGGGGATTTTTTGCGCGAGTTGAGTCGTTACCGCCGCGGCGTGTTGCGCTGGGACCCGGAGTTGGAGGCGCTGCGGGTCACCGGCAGTTTCCGTGTCGAGGACACCGACCGGGTGCTGGCCTTGCTGGCCGCCAGCCTGCCGCTGGAGGTGCAGGCGCGGACGCGTTTCTGGGTCACGCTGCGTTCGCGTAAAAAACTCGCTTGAGGGCTGTCCCCTTTTTTCCAGGTGCCTGTCATTGCAGGTAAGTGAACGAAAAAGAGAGCCTCTTCAATGCCCTGCGTCATGCCTGCTGCTGTGCGTCCCTTGTTGCGTCTGAGTCTGCTGCTGAGCCTGAGCGCCAGCCCGTTGCTGGTTCCCTTGAGCTGGGCCGAGGAGGGTGGCCGCCGCAGCTACCAGGTGCCGGCCGGCAGCCTGGGCGCTGTCCTGACCCGCTTTGCCGGGCTGTCCGGAGTCGATCTGGCGGTGGACCCGCGGCTGGTCGAAGGGCGCAGCAGTCCCGGGCTTTCCGGTGAGTTCGCGGTGCAGGAGGGCTTTGCCCGGCTGCTGCAGGGTTCGGGCCTGCAGTTGCACGCGGTGGGCGAACAGGCCTACACCCTGGCGCCGGTCCCCGAGGCAAGCGGCCTGGCGCTGCCCGCCACCTCGATTCTCGGCAGCGATCTCCCTGTCAGCGGCGAGCCCTATGCCGGGGGCCAGGTGGATCGCAAGGGCGGCCAGGGTCTGCTCGGCGACCGCGATTTCATGGACACCCCGTTCAACCTCACGTCCTACACCGCCGAGGCGCTGAAGAACCAGCAGGCGCGAACCCTGGGCGACGCCGTGGCCAGCGACCCTTCGGTTCGCACCACCAACCCGGCCAGCGGGCGTTTCGAGCAGTTCTCGGTGCGCGGCTTCAGCCTGTTCAACAGTGACGTGTCCTACGGCGGCCTGTACGGGATCCTGCCGACCTACGCCATCGACATGGAAATGGTCGGGCGCCTGGATGTGCTCAAGGGGCCGGGCATGCTGCTGGGCGGGATTGCGCCCCGGGGCAGCGTCGGCGGCGGCATCAACATCGAGCCCAAGCGCGCCGCGGACACCCCCCTGACCGAGTTCACCGCGCTCTATGCGTCCGCCGGGCAGACCGGTGGCGCGGTGGACATCGGCCGGCGCTTTGGCGAGGGCAACCGCTTCGGCCTGCGTTTCAATGGTGTGCGCCAGTCCGGCTACACCGAGTGGGACCACCAGCAGCTCCAGCGCGAAACCGGAGTCATCGGCCTCGACCTGCGTGATGAGCGGCTGCGCCTGTCCCTGGACCTGGGGCACCAGGAACGTCACGCCGACGCGCCGATCGAGCGGGTCGAAGTGGCGGCCACGGCGAAAATGCCCAAGGCCGAAGACATCCGCCACAACATCGCCCAGTCCTGGACCTATGCCCATTCCAAGGACAGCTTCGGCGCGCTGCGTGGCGAGTATGACCTCAGCGATTCATTGATGGTGTACGCCGCCCTGGGGGCGCGCAAAGGCAACTACGACTTTCTGCGCCATGCGGTGCAGGTGACCAACAGCGCCGGCGACTTCACCGTGACCCCGCGCACCTTCCGTCGCGACGAGGACGTCAAGACCGCCGTCATCGGCCTGCGCAGCGGGTTTCAGACCGGGCCGGTCGGGCACAGCGTGAACCTGAGCCTGAACCGCTTCAACATGGATTTCGACAACGCCGGCGAGCGCTACCCGCGCGGTGTCAGCAACCTCTACCGCCCGGTGGAGCTGCCGTTGCCGGGGCGTCCCAATCGCCTCGACACTAGCACCCACACGGAAAACCGCTTCACCAGCCTGGCCCTGGCCGACACCTTGAGCCTTGCCGAGGACCGGGTGCTGCTGACCCTGGGCGCACGCTTGCAGCGGGTCCAGGTCAGCACCTGGAGCGATGGCGTGCGCGAAGAACCGGTGAATGACGAGAAGGCCCTGTCCCCGGCCCTGGGCCTGGTGGTCAAGGTCACCGATCAGCTGTCGCTGTACAGCAACTACATGGAAGGCCTGAGCCAGGGCGCAACCGCCCCGACCACCGCCACCAATGCCAACCAAGTGTTCGCCCCGTATCGCAGCAAACAGGTGGAGGTCGGCGCCAAGTACGACCTGGGCCGTTTCGGCATGAGCGCCAGCCTGTTTCGCATCCAGCAGCCGTCCTATGTCTACGACGAGAACAACAACTACAAGCCCGATGGTCAGTTGCGCAACCAGGGCCTGGAGTTGAATGTCTTCGGCGAGCCCCATGACGGGGTGCGCCTGCTGGGCGGGCTGATGCTGCTCGACAGCGTGCAGACCGAAACCGGCCAGGGCCTGTATGACGGCAATCGCGGCACCGGCTCGCCGGTGGTCAACGCCAACCTTGGCGCCGAATGGGACATCGACAGCCTGCGCGGCCTGACCCTGACCGCGCGGGCGATTCACTCCAGCTCGCAATACCTGGACCCGGCCAACCAGCAGAAAATCCCCGGCTGGGAGCGCTATGACCTGGGGGCGCGCTATGCCTTCGAGCTGGGCAAGAAACCGATCACCCTGCGCGCCAGTGTCGAGAACGTGCTCAACACCGCCTACTGGGCCTCGGCCGCAAGCTCGTCCGACAGCGCGGCGGGGTTGACCTTGTCGACGCCGCGCACCTGGCTGGTGTCGGCGACGGTGGGGTTCTAGGGCCGTCCTCGAACAGTGCGCAGTCGCGGGCCAAGCTTGTTGGCGCGGTTACCGGGAGCCCGGTAACCGCCCTGTGCAAGGTTCAATGCGCAGGCTTGAGCTCGGGCGTGGCGTTGGCCCGGGCGATGACCGTGAGGATCGACAGCGCAGCGATGACCAGCCCTGGCGAGGTGGCCAGCAAAACCCCGGCGGTGCCGGCGCCGGCGGCGAGGATCTGCCCGGCGGCCAGGGGCCCGGCCACCGAGCCCAGGCGGCCGATGGCCACGGCAGCGCCCACGCCGGTGGCACGCACCGCGGTCGGGTAGGAGGGCGGTGCCAGCGCGTAGAGCACCAATTGTGCGGCCATCACGAACAGCCCCGCGGCAAATCCGGCCAGGGCCATGGGCGCAATGCCCTGCGACAGCCCGACCCCGGCCAGCGCCGCCAGCAACCCGGCGTACACGAACAGCACCACCTTGAGCCCGTTGCAGCGGTCCAGCAGCAGGCCGCCGAGCAGCGAGCCGAGGGCGCCGCCGATGTTGAACAGCATCTGCACCAGGCCCGCCTGGGGTTTGCTGAAGCCCTGTTCGAGCAGCAGCGAGGGCAGCCAGTTGAGCAGCATGTACATCACGGTCAGGGTGAAGAAGTAGCTGAGCCACAGGGCCAGCGTGGTGCGCGCGCGACCTGCGCCGAACAGCGCCTGGGCGGTGGAGGCGCGCTGGGTGCCGGCACTGGCGGTGTGTTGGCGAAAGGCACTGGATTCGGGCAGCAACCCGGCCATCAGCGGCACCACCAGCAGCGGCGCCAGGCCGCCGATGATGAAGGTGGTCTGCCAATGTTCGCTGGAGAACATCGCCACCACCGCCGCCAGCGCGCCACCCAGGGGCACGCCGCAGTACATGACGCTGATGGCCGTGCCCCGGCGGCGTTCGCTCACCGCTTCGGCGCACAGGGCGATCAGGTTGGGCAGCGCCGCGCCGAGGCCGAGGCCGGTCATGAAGCGCACCAGCAGCAGGCTCGAATAGCTCTCGACGTAGGCCGTGCACAGCGAGAACAGGCCGAACAGCAGCACCGCGCCGACCAGGATCTTCTTGCGCCCGATACGGTCGGCGACCCAGCCGCCGAAGAACGCCCCGGGCAGCAGGCCGACGATTCCGGCGCTGAACACCCAGCCCATCATCTTCGGATCCAGGGCGAAGCTCTGGCGCAATCCGGCGGCGGCGGTGCCGGCCGCCTGCAGATCGAACCCCTCGATCAGCGCAACGATAAAGCACAAAGCGATGGTCAGCGTCGAACGACGCGATGGACTGTCCATGGGCAAACCTCATTGTTGTTTTTGTTGTGGTGGCCAGTTGGACGCCGGGCCTGAATGCGCCGGCGCTGGTGGCTGGCGATTAAGATAACAAAGATAACTAAAAAATGAACAGCGCCTTGATTTCGGCCAATAAATGCAAATAAAGCCATTTAAATCAGATAGATAAACTATCAATAAGGATTCTCTGTAAAAATAGATAATATTATTAATGTTCGATTATCGGTCATTTGTGGTTGACGTCAGGCTTGGGCTGTTTCCATTCTCTGTCCGCGACGTCGGCTGCCAGGCCCTCGTTCGCCCTCTAAAACAACAACAAAAAATGGACATCGGACATGCCAAATCTCCCCACCAACGCCGTTGCGGCGTCAGCTTCCTGTGTGCCCAGTCTCCCCACGCGGCTGGCTCTGGCCATGCTGGGCTTGAGCCTGTTGTCCGGCCCAGTCCGGGCGGCGGGTTTTATCGACGACAGCCACGGCACCCTGACCTTGCGCAATTACTACCTGGATCGCGACTACAAGGACGATGGGGCGAAGACCGCCGCCCGGGAATGGGCCCAGGGTTTCATCATGAACATGGAGTCGGGGTTCACCGAGGGCAGCGTCGGTTTCGGCCTGGATGTGCGCGGGCTGCTGGGGGTCAAGCTCGACTCCTCGCCGGACCGCAGCGGCACCGAACTGCTGCCGGTGTCGGCCAGCGACAAGCGCGCCGCGGATGAATACTCGCGGCTGGCGCCCACCGCCAAATTGCGCTTTGCCCAGACCACGGTGAAGACCGGCGATGTCTCGATCTTCCTGCCGTTCGCCTTTGCCAGCCCGTCGCGCCTGCTGCCGCAGACCTTTCGCGGCACCACCCTGAGCTCCAGGGACATCGACGGCCTGACCCTCAACACCGGCTACATCGACCGCATCAACAAGCGCGACTCCACCGACTACCAGGCCATGACCATTGCCTCGCCCAACCGGCGTTTCAATGCCACGGCCAGCACCTCGCACCTGGCGTACCTGGGGGGCGACTACCAGGTCAACAAGGACCTCGGCCTGCGCGCCTATCACGCCCAGGTGGCCGACCTCTACCAGCAGGACACCCTGGCCCTGCTGCACAACCTGCCCCTGGGCGATGGCGTGCTGAGCAGCGACCTGCGCAGTTTTTTCAGCCGGGAAGACGGCAGCGCCAAGGCCGGTCGGGTCGACAACCGCAACCTCTCGGCGCTGTTCGGCTACAAGTTCGGCGGGCACCGGGTGAGCCTGGGCTACATGCATTCCAGCGGCGACACGGCCACGCCCTACATCTCCGGCACCGAGTTGATGGGCATGAGCGAGCTGACCATGAGTTCGGACTTTCTCAACGCCAAGGAGCGCACCTGGCAAGCCATCTACGACTATGACTTTGCCGCCTCCGGCCTGCCCGGGCTCAAGAGTCGGCTGCGTTACGTGCGCGGCGACCATATCGAGCTGGCGGCCTTCAACGCCAGCGACCGCAAGGAGCGCGAGTTTCAGATGGAGTTGGGGTACGTGCTGCAGAGCGGTCCGTTGAAGAACCTCGGGCTGGTGGCGCGCAAGTCGATCTATCGCAATGATTTTCCGGCGGGCGCGGCGTTCCGCGATGAAAACCAGACCCGCTTCCTGGTGCTCTACACCTTGCCGATCTGGTAGGCCCGCAAGCACCTTGCCGCCTCAGCGTGCCGGCCCTGTGCCGGCACCTTGGCTTTGGTCCTGGTAAACCTTCTTCAGCAGGCGCAGCAGTTCTTCGCGTTCCTCGCCACTCAAGGCCGAGGTGGCGTCGACGTCGCTTTGCGCGGCGATCTGCTTGAGCTCCTTGAGCAGGGTTTCGCCGGTCTTGCTGAGGAAGATCCCGTAGGAGCGCTTGTCCGGCTTGCAGCGCACCCGTACTGCCAGCGCGCGGCTTTCCAGTTTGTTGAGCAGGGGCACCACTTGCGGCGGCTCGATGGCCAGGGCGCGAGCCAGGTCGGCCTGCATCAGCCCCGGGTTGCTGTCGATGATCGCCAGGGCCGAGAACTGCGCGGGCCGCAGGTCGTGGACCGAGAGCCGGCCGATCAGGTTCTGGAACAGCTTGAGCTGGGCGCGACGCATGGCGTAGCCAATCAGTTCGTCCAGGGCCGAATCCAGCGGCGCCTGGACCTCGGCGTTGGCGGGTGGGGCCTCGCGCGGGTCGGCGAGGGGAGCGGGCTTGGCCATGACAAAAACATCCTGGGTCGGTTAACAAGGCTATCCAGTTTGCCGGGGTCGGCCGCTGATAGCTACGTTTGCCTGTGTTGGCAGGCGTTGCAGAAGGATTTTTCCGCGATGAAGAAAAATGGTTAATCAAATTAATAGTTAATTGACATAACTAATTTTGCGGTTTAATTTCGACCTATCTTCAAGCCAGAACAAGAGAGCATCGCCATGAGCAACTACGAAGGTCGCTGGACAACGGTCAAGGTCGAAATCGAAGAGGGCATTGCCTGGGTCATCCTCAATCGCCCGGAAAAACGCAACGCCATGAGCCCGACCCTGAACCGGGAAATGATCGACGTGCTGGAAACCCTGGAGCAGGACCCGGCCGCCGGCGTGCTGGTGCTGACTGGCGCCGGTGAAGCCTGGACCGCCGGCATGGACCTCAAGGAGTACTTTCGCGAGGTGGATGCCGGCCCGGAGATCCTTCAGGAAAAAATCCGCCGCGAAGCCTCCCAGTGGCAGTGGAAACTGCTGCGCATGTACGCCAAGCCGACCATCGCCATGGTCAACGGCTGGTGCTTCGGTGGCGGCTTCAGCCCGCTGGTGGCCTGCGACCTGGCGATCTGCGCCGATGAGGCAACCTTCGGCCTCTCGGAAATCAACTGGGGCATCCCGCCGGGCAACCTGGTGAGCAAGGCCATGGCCGACACCGTGGGTCATCGCCAGTCGCTGTACTACATCATGACCGGCAAGACCTTTGGCGGGCAGAAAGCCGCCGAGATGGGCCTGGTCAATGAAAGCGTGCCCCTGGCGCAATTGCGTGAAGTCACCATCGAACTGGCGCGCAATCTGCTGGAGAAAAACCCGGTGGTGCTGCGTGCCGCCAAGCATGGCTTCAAGCGTTGCCGCGAGCTGACCTGGGAGCAGAACGAAGACTACCTGTACGCCAAGCTCGATCAGTCGCGCCTTTTGGACACCGAAGGCGGCCGCGAGCAGGGCATGAAGCAGTTTCTTGACGACAAGAGCATCAAGCCCGGCCTGCAGGCGTATAAACGCTGAGCCCGGCCGGCGAACGGCGGGCCCATCCCGCCGTTCGCCATGCCCCTGGCCTTACTGTTACACCGCTGCGCTGCATTCCCGACAAAGACAACAAGAGGAATCACCATGCTGGACGTGCCCCTGCTGATCGGTGGCCAGTCGCGCCCCGCCGGCGACGGTCGAACCTTCGAACGCCGCAACCCGGTGACTGGCGCGGTGGTATCGCGCGTGGCCGCCGCGACCCTGGACGATGCCGACGCCGCCGTGGCCGCGGCCCAGGCCGCATTCCCCGCCTGGGCGGCCCTGGCCCCCAACGAACGCCGCAGCCGCCTGCTCAGGGCCGCCGAGCAATTGCAGGCCCGCAGCGAGGAATTCATCGCCGCCGCCGGCGAGACCGGGGCCATGGCCAACTGGTACGCCTTCAACGTGCGCCTGGCGGCCAACATGCTGCGTGAAGCGGCGTCGATGACCACCCAGATCAACGGCGAAGTCATTCCCTCGGATGTTCCCGGCAGTTTCGCCATGGCCCTGCGCCAACCCTGTGGCGTGGTGCTGGGCATCGCCCCGTGGAACGCCCCGGTGATTCTCGCCACACGGGCCATCGCCATGCCCCTGGCCTGTGGCAACAGCGTGGTGCTCAAGGCTTCCGAACTGAGCCCGGCGGTGCATCGCCTGATCGGCCAGGTGCTGCAGGACGCCGGCCTGGGCGATGGCGTGGTCAACGTCATCAGCAATGCCCCGGCCGATGCCGCGGCGATTGTCGAGCGGCTGATCGCCAACCCGGCGGTGCGCCGGGTCAACTTCACCGGTTCGACCCATGTCGGGCGGATTGTCGGCGAGCTTGCGGCGCGCCACCTCAAGCCGGCCCTGCTGGAGCTGGGCGGCAATGCGCCGTTGCTGGTGCTGGACGATGCCGACCTGGATGCGGCCGTCGCGGCCGCGGCGTTTGGCGCCTACTTCAACCAGGGGCAGATCTGCATGTCCACCGAGCGCCTGATCGTCGATGCCAAGGTGGCCGATGCCTTCGTCGCCAAGCTGGCGGCCAAGGTCGAGAGCCTGCGCGCCGGCGACCCGGCGGCCGCAGAATCGGTGCTCGGTTCGCTGGTGGATGCCAGCGCCGGCACGCGTATCCGGGCACTGATCGACGATGCCCTGGAGCAGGGGGCGCGGCTGGTGGTCGGCGGGCAACTGGACGGCAGCATTCTGCAGCCGACCCTGCTCGACGGCGTCACCTCATCGATGCGCCTGTACCGCGAGGAGTCCTTCGGACCGGTGGCGGTGCTGCTGCGCGGCAGCGGCGATGAAGAGTTGCTGCGTCTGGCCAACGACTCCGAGTTCGGCCTGTCGGCGGCGATTTTCAGCCGCGACACCGGGCGGGCCCTGGCCCTGGCGCAACGGGTCGAGTCGGGCATCTGCCACATCAACGGGCCCACCGTGCACGACGAGGCGCAGATGCCGTTTGGCGGCGTCAAATCCAGCGGCTACGGCAGTTTTGGCGGCAAGGCCTCGATCGAGCACTTCACCCAATTGCGCTGGGTCACCTTGCAGAACGGCCCGCGGCACTACCCGATCTGATCCGTCGCCACGGGCGCGGTGCCCTCTGAACCGGCTTTCGATCTGGCGAACAACGCTTTTTAACGCCGCGTCAGCCAAGCGCAGCAGATCGCAAGCAGGTTCTTGAGCACGCGGCCCGTGTGCAGGCAGGGCATAACAATAACAAGGCCGCAGCCCCCGGCTGCCACGCTTGCCAGCCGTCGCCCTGCGTGCGCGGCGCAGGCGTGCCTTGATGGAGGACATGTACGTGAGTTGCCAATTCAGAGCGCCATCCCCACCCGCGGCCGAGCCGCCGCGTTACCGCCAGGTGTCCATCGGCCGGCCGGCGGTTGCCGTCAGTGAAGAGCAGGGCGTGTTGCACATGCGCTCCCTGGAACCCCTGGCGCCCTTGCCGCAGCGCTTGCTCGATCGCCTGCTGCACTGGGCCCGGGTGCGCCCCGAGCAGACCTTCATTGCCGCCCGCGAGGCCGGCGGCGATTGGCGCCGGGTCAGCTATGGGCAGATGCTCGACAGCGTGCGCGCCATCGCCCAGGGCCTGCTCGGCTACGGCTTGTCCGCCGACAAGCCGCTGGCGCTGCTTTCGGGCAATGACATCGAACACCTGCAACTGGCCCTGGGCGCGATGTACGCCGGGATTCCCTATTGCCCGGTGTCGCCGGCCTATTCGCTGTTGTCCCAGGACTTTGCCAAGCTGCGCCACGTCTGCGACCTGTTGCAGCCGGGGCTGGTGTTTGTCAGCGATGCTGGCGCCTACCAGCGGGCCATCGACGCGGTGCTGCCCCCCGAGACGCCGCTGATCTGCGTGCGTGGCCAGGTGCCGGGGCGACGCCAGGCGAGCTTCGCCAGCCTGCTGGCCGAGCCCGGTGGGGCCGAGGCCGATGCGGCCTTTGCCGCCACCGGGCCGGACAGCATCGCCAAGTTTCTCTTCACCTCGGGCTCGACCAAGCTGCCCAAGGCGGTGATCACCACCCAGCGCATGCTCTGCGCCAATCAGCAGATGCTGTTGCAGACCTTCCCGGTGTTCGGCGAAGAGCCGCCGGTGCTGGTGGACTGGCTGCCCTGGAACCACACCTTCGGTGGTAGCCATAACGTCGGCATCGTGCTCTACAACGGCGGCAGTTTTTATCTGGACGACGGCAAGCCCACGGCCCAGGGCTTCGCCGAGACCTTGCGCAACCTCAAGGAGATTTCCCCCACCGCCTACCTGACCGTGCCCAAGGGTTGGGAGGAGCTGGTCAACGCCCTGGAGCAGGACGCCGAGCTGCGCGAGTGTTTTTTCAAGCGCATGAGCCTGTTTTTCTTCGCCGCCGCCGGGCTGTCGCAAAGTGTCTGGGACCGTCTCGACCGGGTCGCCGAGCAGCATTGCGGCGAACGCATCCGCATGATGGCCGGGCTCGGCATGACCGAGGCCGCGCCTTCCTGCACCTTCACCACCGGGCCGCTGTCGATGGCCGGCTACATCGGCCTGCCGGCGCCGGGGTGCGAAGTGCGCCTGGTGCCGGTGGACGGCAAGCTCGAGGGGCGCTTTCGCGGGCCGCACATCATGCCCGGCTACTGGCGCGCGGCACAGCAGACCGCCGAAGTGTTCGACGCCCAGGGCTACTATTGCTCGGGGGATGCACTCAAGCTCGCCGACCCCCAGGACCCGCAGTTGGGGCTGATGTTCGACGGGCGCATCGCCGAGGATTTCAAGTTGTCGTCCGGGGTCTTTGTCAGTGTCGGCCCGCTGCGCAATCGCGCGGTGCTCGAAGGCTCGCCCTATGTCCAGGACCTGGTGGTGGCCGCCCCGGACCGCGAGTGCCTGGGGGCCCTGGTGTTCCCGCGCCTGTATGAATGCCGGCGGCTGGCGGCGCTGGGCGCCGAGGCCAGCGATGCCCAGGTGCTGGCCAGCGTGCCGGTGCGCCAGTGGTTCGGCGACTGGTTGCAGCGCCTGAACCGCGAGGCCAGCGGCAACGCCAGCCGCCTGGAGTGGATCGCCCTGCAGGTGGAGCCGGCGTCCATCGACCGCGGGGAAATCACCGACAAGGGCTCGATCAACCAGCGCGCGGTGTTGCAGTGGCGCGCCGAGCAGGTCGAGGACCTGTATCGCGGCCGCGAACCGTCGATCCTGCGCGCCGAGCCCAAGCCATGAACGGCGCCGGGCAGTACAGCGAGTTTGCCGATGTGGCGATCCTTGAGGCGTTGCGCACGCCCTGGGTCGACCTTGGCGGGGACCTGGCGGAGATCTCGCCGATCGATCTGGGGATCAAGGTCGGCCGCGAGGTACTGCAGCGCGCCGGCATCGATGCCCGGGCGGTGGACAGCGTGCTGGCCGGCTCCATGGCCCAGGCCAGTTTCGACGCCTACCTGCTGCCCCGGCACATCGGCCTGTACAGCGGCGTCGGGCAAGCGGTGCCGGCCCTGGGGGTGCAGCGCATCTGCGCCACCGGTTTCGAGCTGTTGCGCCAGGCGGCCGAGCAGCTGCGGGGCGAGGTGCAACTGGCGTTGTGCGTGGCCAGTGAATCGATGTCGCGCAACCCGATTGCCGCCTACACCCATCGCGGCGGCTTTCGCCTGGGGGCGGCAGTGCAGTTCAAGGATTTCTTATGGGAGGCGCTGTACGACCCGGCGCCGGGGCTGGACATGATCGCCACCGCCGACAATCTGGCGCGGCGTTATGGCCTGACCCGCGAAGCCGTGGACGGCTATGCCTGCGCCAGCCATCAGCGGGCCCTGGCGGCGCAGCAGGCGGGCTGGTTCGCGCCGGAAATCGTCGCCGTAAGCCAGCAGGCCTTCGAGCTCGACGGCTATCGACCGCGCGGCATTCGCCTGCCACGGGGTGTCGAGACGGTCAGCCAGGACAGTCATCCGCGCCCTGGTGAGCTGTTTGCCCTGGCGCGCTTGCGGACGATCCACGAGGGCGGGGTGCAGACCGCCGGCAACAGTTGCGCGGTGGTCGATGGCGCGGCGGCGGCCCTGGTCGGGCGGGCGTCGGCCTGCAGCACGACGCCCCTGGCGCTGTTGCGGGCCAGCGCGGTGGTCGGGGTGGCGCCGGAGTGCATGGGCATCGGTCCGGCCCCGGCGATCCGCCTGCTCCTGCAGCGCAGCGGCCTGGGCCTGGAGCAGATCGGTCGCCTTGAAATCAACGAGGCTCAGGCGGCCCAGGTGCTGGCCGTGGCCCGGGAGCTGGAGCTGGACAGTGACTGCGTGAATGCCCGGGGCGGCTCCCTGGCTCTGGGGCACCCCCTGGCCGCCAGCGGCCTGCGCCTGGTGCTGACCCTGGCCCGGCAACTGCGCGAGCACAACCTGCGCTACGGAATCGCCGCCGCCTGCGTGGGAGGCGGCCAGGGCATGGCGCTGCTGATCGAAAACCCGGCCTGGCGCGGCTGAGCCCGACCGGCCCGCGCCCCTGGCGGGTCATTCTATTTCTACTCGATGAGGTGTCCCCATGTGGAGCTACCAGGCGCCGCTGCGCGATATGCAATTTGTCCTTGAGCACTGGCTGGAGGCCCCCGACGCGTGGCGTCGCAGCCCGGCGTTCGAGGCGCTGGACCTGCCCCTGGCGCTGCAGGTGCTGGAGCAGGCCGGGCGTTTCAGCCAGGACGTGCTGGCGCCGCTGAACGCCAGCGGCGATCGCCAGGGCTGCCGGTGGGCGGACGGGCAGGTCAGCACCCCGCAGGGGTTTGCCGAGGCCTACCGGGCCTATGTCGAGGGCGGCTGGCCGGCCCTGGCTTGCGCCGAAGCCCTGGGTGGCCAGGGCCTGCCGCAACTGCTGGACGCGGCGCTGCAAGAGATGCTCTATGCCAGCAACCACGCCTGGGCCATGTACACCGGCATCGCCCACGGCGCCTACCTGTGCCTCAAGACCCACGGCGCGCCCTGGCTCCAGGAGCGCTACCTGCCCGAGATCATCAGCGGCGCAAGCCTGCCCACCATGTGCCTGACCGAGCCCCAGGCCGGCAGTGATGTCGGCCTGTTGCGCTGTCGCGCCGAGCCCCAGGCCGACGGCAGCTATCGCCTCAGCGGCAGCAAGCTGTTCATTTCCGGCGGCGAGCATGACCTCACCGACAACATCCTGCATTTGGTGCTGGCCCGGCTGCCGGGCGCGCCGGAGGGCAGCCGCGGGATCTCGCTGTTCCTGGTGCCCAAGCGCCTGGAGCGGGGCCAGGGCAACGGCGTGCGCTGCGACGGCATCGAACACAAGATGGGGATCAAGGGCAGCGCCACCTGTTCCCTGGTGTTCGAGGCGGCCCAGGGCTGGCTGGTGGGCGAGGCCCATCGCGGCCTGGCGGCGATGTTCGTGATGATGAATTCGGCGCGCCTGCACGTGGGCCTGCAAGGCCTGGGGCATGTCGAAGCGGCGTGGCAGAACGCCCGTGACTACGCCGGCGAACGCCAGCAGATGCGTGCGCCGTTGCGCCCCGCCGGGGTCGCCGCCCAGGCCGCCGACCCGATTCGCTACCACCCGGCCATGCGCCGCGTGCTGCTGGAATTGCGCGCCACCAGCGAAGGCCTGCGGGCCATCGGCTACTGGGTCGCGCACTTGCTGGATCAGGCTGAGCATCACCCTGAACCCCAGGTCCGGCGCCAGGCCGATCAGCTGGCGCAACTGCTGACGCCGATCATCAAGGCGTTCTTTACCGAGCAGGGCTTTCGTCAGGCCAGCAACGCCTTGCAGGTCTTCGGAGGCTACGGCTACGTCGCCGAGTTCGCCATCGAGCAGACCCTGCGCGACAGCCGCATCGCCATGATCTACGAAGGCAGCAACGAGATTCAGGCCAACGACCTGCTGTTGCGCAAGGTGCTGGGGGATGGCGGGCAGGGCTTCGCGCTGTTGCTTGAGCAATTGCGCGATGAGGCCGGGCACAGCGCCCAGGTGCCCGAGTGCGCGGGGTTCGCCCGGTCGTTGGCGGATCTGGCCGAGGCGTTGCAGGCACTGGTGGCCCAGGTGCAGCAGTGGGCGCTGGAGGATGCCGAGTACCCGTATCGCGCGGCCGGGGATTTTCTGGCGTTGTGTGGCCTGAGCCTGCTGGCGCTGGCCTGGACCCGGGCGGCACGGGTGTCGCGCAGGCTGCCCGAGGGCGACCCGCTGCGTGGGGCCAAGCTGGAGACGGCGGGGTTCTTTTTCAGCTACCTGTTGCCCCAGGTCGAACCGCGGATGACGGCGGTACGCAGCGCCCGGGCAGGGTTGGCCTTTATCTGAGGTGAAGCAGGCTATTGGATCCAATTAAGGGGGCAAACCTTGTGGCGAGGGAGCTTGCTCCCGCTGGGGTGCGCAGCGCCCCCATCGCTGGCCGGCGAGCGTTTCCAGGCCTACCACACCCGCAGGCTGTGCGATGGCTCTGCCATCGAACGGGAGCAAGCTCCCTCGCCACCTGCTTGGTTGGCCGATAATCGCCCGCTAATCCCGGCGCCGTGTCGGGCACCTAAGCGTTTGATCCTTATGGAAATTGACCCCGTCCATGGCTGGCCAAGGGGTTTTTGAACAGCCTTTTCAGCCCGCTTATCCCTTGCTAATGGATCCATTAAGCGCTTTATTGGCGACCTGGCGATGGCAGGAGCCCTCCTGACCGTCCGCAATAAAAACAACAAAAAGGGTTTCGTCATGAATGTCTTTTCGACGGCGTGCAGCCACCTGGCTGGCGCGCGCTGGCTGTCTGTGTGCACAGGTTCGCTGGGTGTTGCGCTTCGGCTCGTGGCCGAACGGCAGGTGCGGCCATGAACGGTGATCTCAAGCAACGGCTCGATCAGGGGCCGATGGGGGCGTTCCAGTGCCTGGCGATCGGTATCTGCATCGTCCTCAACATGATCGACGGCTTCGATGTGCTGGTGATGGCCTTCACCGCCGCCTCGGTGTCCGCCGAGTGGCAACTCAACGGCGCGCAGATCGGCCTGCTGCTCAGTGCCGGGTTGTTCGGCATGGCCGGCGGTTCGCTGTTTATCGCGCCCTGGGCCGATCGTTTCGGGCGCCGGCCGCTGATTCTGGGGTGCCTGTTGCTGTCCGGTGTCGGCATGCTGCTTTCGGCCACCAGCCAGAGTCCGTTGCAACTGGCGTTGTTGCGCGGCCTGACCGGCTTGGGCATCGGCGGCATCCTGGCCAGCAGCAACGTGATCGCCGCCGAATACGCCAGCCGCCGCTGGCGGGGGCTGGCGGTGAGCCTGCAATCCACCGGCTATGCCCTGGGGGCGACCCTGGGCGGCTTGCTGGCGGTGTGGCTGCTGAGCCATTGGGGCTGGCGCTCGGTGTTTGTGTTTGGCGGCGTCGTCACCTTGCTGGTGATCCCCCTGGTGCTGCTCTGGCTCCCCGAATCCCTGGACTTTCTCCTGGCCCGGCGCCCGGCCGATGCGTTGCCGCGGGTCAATCGCCTGGCCCAGCGCCTGGGGTACCCGACGCTGGCGCGGCTGCCCGCGGCGGCGCTGCGCGAGGAGGGCGCCGGCAGCGGCTTCGGCCAGCTGTTCGCCGGGCCGATGCGGCGCACCACGCTGCTGATCTGGCTGCTGTTTTTCCTGGTGATGTTCGGCTTCTACTTCGTCATGAGCTGGACCCCGAAACTGCTGGTGGCCGCCGGGCTTTCGGCGCAGCAGGGGATCACCGGCGGGGTGCTGCTGAGTGTCGGCGGGATCTTCGGCGCGGCGCTGATCGGCGGCTTGTCTTCGCGCTGGCCGCTGACCCGGGTGCTGTCGCTGTTCATGCTGGTGACCGCCGGGCTCCTGGTGCTGTTTGTCGGCAGCGCCTCGTCGATTGCCGCAGCCCTGGGCCTGGGGTTGCTGATCGGGCTGTTCGCCAACGGCTGCGTGGCCGGGCTGTATGCCTTGTCGCCGGTGGTCTACGACGCTTCGGTGCGGGCTACCGGAGTGGGCTGGGGGATCGGCATCGGGCGCATCGGCGCGATTGTCTCGCCGACGGTGGCCGGGGTGCTGCTGGATGCCGGCTGGCAGCCGCTGCACCTGTACGGGGTGTTTGCCGTGGTCTTCGTGCTGGCGGCGGCTTGCCTGTTGCTGCTGCGCCCGGCGCCGCCGCAGGCGCAAGCGGCCCTGGCCTAGCCTGCGCAACCGGATGCGCCCGCGGGCGCCGCTTCACGCCTGGCCGTCGATGATCGCCGCGGCCACGGTCTGGCGGAACCAGGTCAGGGCGGCGGAGCTGTCGCTGTTGGGGTGCCAGTGCAGGGACACGTCGAACTCCCCCACTGGGAACGGCAGCTCCAGTTGCCGCAGGCCGCCTTCGAGGGTGAACAGGCGGGCGATCTGCGCCGGCAGCACCGCCAGCAGGTCGGTGCCGGGCAGGACCTTGGGCAGTACCGAGAAGTGCGGCACCTGCAGGCTGATGCGGCGCGTGGCGTTCATCTGCTTGAGCACGTCCTCGACGCTGCCGTGGCCGGTGGTGCGGGTCACGGCGATGTGCCGTTCGGCGAGGAACTGTTCCAGGCTCAGGTGTTCGCCGATGCGCGGGTGGCGGTCGCTGAGCAGGCACACGTAGCGCTCGCGGATCAGTACCTGGCTGCGGGTGCCGGTCAGGGGCTTGCGGCAGATCAGCGCGTCGACCTTGGCGCTGCCGAGCCATTCGCCGGCCTGGTCCACCTGCAGCGGCAGGACCTCGACTTCGGCCTCCGGGGCCTGCTGGTTCAGGCGCGCCAGGATCAGCGGCAGAAAGCCCATTTCGCCGAGATCGGAGAGGGCGATGCGAAAGCGTCGCTCGGTGGTCGCCGGGTCGAAGTGCCGGGTGCTGTGCACGGTGTTTTCGATCCGCGTCAGGGATTCGCGCAGGGGCGGGTACAGCTCATCGGCCAGTTGGCTGGGCTGGATGCCGTCGCGGCTGCGGCTGAACAGGCCGTCGTCGAACAGGTCCCGCAGCCGCGCCAGGGCGTAGCTGACCGAGGGCTGGGTGACGAACAGGCGCTCGGCGGCCAGGGTCACGCTGCGGGCTTCGTAGAGGGTGACGAAGGTACGGATCAGGTTCAGATCGATGTGGCTCATGCTGCCTCATGGATATAGATGGATCTTATTTTTAATAGAAATAGTATCGATTTGATCAATTTCATCGCGGCTGCAAGAGTAACTCAAATTCTAAAAAAGCAGCGGCAAAGGTCCCTATGAAAACCGTCCATAGCGCTTCCTACGACATCCTCCGGCAACACGGCCTGACCACGGTGTTCGGCAACCCGGGTTCCAACGAGTTGCCCTTTCTCAAGGGCTTTCCCGAAGACTTCCGCTACATCCTCGGCCTGCACGAAGGCGCGGTGGTCGGCATGGCCGACGGCTTCGCCCTGGCCAGCGGCCAGCCGGCGTTCGTCAACCTGCATGCGGCGGCCGGCACCGGCAACGGCATGGGCGCGCTGACCAATGCCTGGTACTCCCACAGCCCGCTGGTGATCACCGCCGGCCAGCAGGTGCGCTCGATGATCGGCGTCGAAGCCATGCTGGCCAATGTCGATGCCGCGCAGTTGCCCAAGCCCCTGGTCAAGTGGAGCCATGAACCGGCCTGCGCCGAGGATGTGCCCCGGGCCCTGAGCCAGGCCATCCACATGGCCAGCCAGGCGCCCAAGGGCCCGGTGTACCTGTCGATTCCCTATGACGACTGGGGCCGCGCCGCCCCGGCCGGGGTCGAGCACCTGGCCCGGCGCCAAGTGGCCACGGCCGGGCTGCCTTCGGCGGCGCAATTGCGCCAGCTGGTGCAGCGTCTGGTGGCGGCGCGCAACCCGGTGCTGGTGCTGGGGCCGGATGTGGACGGCAGCCAGAGCAACCACCTGGCGGTGCAACTGGCGGAAAGACTCGGCATGCCGGCCTGGGTCGCGCCGTCCGCGTCCCGCTGCCCGTTCCCGACCCGCCACCCGAGCTTTCGCGGGGTGCTGCCGGCGGCCATCGCCGGCATCAGCCGCTGCCTGGCGGAGCATGACCTGATCCTGGTGGTGGGGGCCCCGGTGTTCCGTTACCACCAGTTCGCCCCGGGGGACTACCTGCCCGAGGGTTGCGAGCTGCTGCACATCACCTGCGACCCCGGCGAAGCGGCACGCTCGCCCATGGGCGATGCGCTGGTAGGGGACATTGCCGAGACCTTGCAGGCCCTGGTCTGGGCGCTGCCGGAGTGCGACCGGCCGCAGCCGCCAGCCTTGCCGGCACCGGCGCCGGTCGAGGAAACCGGCGGCCTGCTGCGCCCGGAAACCGTGTTCGACGTGATCAGCGAGCTGGCGCCCAGGGATGCGATCTACGTCAAGGAATCCACCTCCACCGTCGGTGCCTTCTGGCAGCGGGTGGAGATGCGCGAGCCCGGCAGTTACTACTTTCCGGCGGCTGGCGGCCTAGGCTTCGGCCTGCCGGCGGCGGTGGGGGTGCAACTGGCCCGGCCCGAGCGGCGGGTGATCGGGATCATCGGCGACGGTTCGGCCAATTACGGCATCACCGCGCTGTGGACCGCCGCCCAGTACCAGATCCCGGTGGTGTTCATCATTCTCAAGAACGGCACCTACGGCGCCCTGCGCTGGTTCGCCGATGTGCTGCAGGTCAGCGATGCGCCGGGGCTGGACGTGCCGGGCCTGGACTTCTGCGCCATCGGCCGCGGCTACGGCGTGCACGCGGTGCAGGCCAACACCCGCGAAGCGTTTGCCGAGGCGTTTGCCGCGGCCCTGGCGGGCCAGCGCCCGGTACTGATCGAGGTGCCGACCCTGACCATCGAACCCTGAAGACAGCCTTGTCGCCGGGCCCGGTGCCCGGCCTTGCCCACCGCAGCTTGCGGACTCACCAGAAGAATAAAAAGAGGTGGATATGAACACGACTTCGGTCACAGCAGCGATAGACGATGCGCCCCAGTCGGCGCGTTGCGCTCCCTCCCATGCCGACATCGGCACCTTGCTCGACCAGGGCCCCTTCACCGGCATGCAGAAGCTGGTGGTGCTGTTGGCGGCGCTGTCCATCGTCATGGACGGCTTCGACGGTCAACTGATCGGCTTTGCCATTCCGCTGATGATCAAGGAATGGGGCATCACCCGCGAGGCGTTCGCCCCGGCGGTGGCCGCCGGGCTGATCGGCATGGGCATCGGCAGTGCCTGTGCCGGACTGTTCGCCGATCGTTTCGGCCGGCGCATGGCGGTCATCGCCAGCGTGTTCGTGTTTGGCGCGGCCACCTGCGCCATTGGCCTGGCGCCCAATGCGCTGGCGGTGGCGGTCCTGCGCTTCATCGCCGGCCTGGGCATCGGAGGCGCGCTGCCCAGCGCGACCACGGTGACGGCGGAGTTCACACCCGCGCGGCGGCGCACCCTGGCGGTGACCGCGACCATCGTCTGCGTGCCCCTGGGCGGGATGCTGGCGGGGCTGTTCGCCTCCCGGGTATTGCCGCTGTATGGCTGGCGCACCTTGTTCTTCATCGGTGGCAGCCTGCCCATGGTGCTCGCCCTGCTGTTGCTCGTGACCCTGCCGGAGTCGCCACGCTTTCTGGCGCGCCGACCGCAGCGCTGGGGGGAGTTGAGCGCGTTGCTGGGGCGCATGGGCCGGCCCATGGCCGCAGGGGTGAGCTACAGCGATGCCCTGGAGCAGAAGAGCGAGAAGCAGGGCGGTTTCCGCAGTCTGTTCGACCGGGGCTACGGGCGCGACACCCTGGCCCTCTGGGTGGCCTTCTTCATGTGCCTGACCGCGGTCTACAGCGCCTTCAGCTGGCTGCCGACCATGCTCCTGGCTGAAGGCCTGGAGCTGTCGGTGGCCGGTTCCGGGTTGACCGCCTACAACCTCGGCGGGGTCATCGGCGCGCTGGTCTGTGCGGTGGCCATCACCCGCTGGGGCTCGTTCTGGCCGTTGCTGATCTGTTGTGCCGGCGGCGCGGCCAGCGCCTTTGCCTTGCAGGGGGTGGATATCCATCAGCACACCGGCTTGCTGATCTTCGGCTTCGGCGTGCACGGCCTGTTCGTCAACGCGGTGCAGTCCACCATGTATGCGCTGTGTGCCTTTATCTACCCCACCGGCGTGCGCGCCACCGGCACCGCCTCGGCCCTGGCCTTCGGGCGCCTGGGAGCGATCCTCAGTGCCTTCGCCGGGGCCCTGGTGATCACCCGGGGCGGCGCCCAGGGCTACCTGACACTGCTGGGCGCGGTGATGCTCATGGCGCTGATCGCGCTGCTGATCGTGCGCCGGCACATTCCCCGGCGCCTGCCGGGCCAGTCATGAACGTGGCCCTTGAAAGGCTCATTCCATCAGGAGGTTCGATGAACATCACCATTCTCGGCGCGGGCGCCATGGGTTCGCTGTTTGGCGGCCTGCTGGCCGAAAGCGGGCAGCAGGTGACGCTGCTGGACATCAACGACGCGCATCTGGCGGCCATCCAGCGCGACGGCCTGTTGCTGACCACCGACCACGGCGAGCGGCGCATCCGGGGCTTGAACGCCTGCCGCCCGGAACAGGCCAGCGGGCACCCGGACCTGCTGCTGGTCTTCACCAAGACCCTGCACACCGACAGTGCCTTGCGCAGCGTTGCCGGGCATATCACCCGGCACACCCGGGTGCTGACCCTGCAGAACGGCCTGGGCAATGCCGAAGCGGTGTCGCGCCACGTGGCCGCGCAGCAGGTGCTGATCGGCATGACCAACTGGCCCGCCGACCTGCTCGGGCCGGGGCAGGTGCATTCCCATGGCCAGGGCATGGTCCGGGTGCTGGCCCTCGACGAGGGTGAGCGCCAGGCCAGCGCTGAAGTGGCGGCGGTACTGGATGCGGCCGGGCTGAGTTGCGCGGTGGACCCCGAGGTGTGGACGTCGATCTGGGAGAAGGTCGCCTTCAACGCGGCGCTGAACAGCCTGTGCGCGGCCACCGGCTGCACCGTCGGCCATTTGGACGCGGCGCCGGAAGGCGTGGCGCTGGCCCGGGCCATCGTCATGGAGGTGGTGGCCGTGGCCGGTGCCCAGGGCATAGTGCTGGATGCCCAGCGCTGCCTGGACAGCGTGGCCTTTGCCATGGCCAACCACCGCAGCCACAAGCCCTCGATGCTGCAGGACGTGCTGGCCGGACGGCCCACGGAGATCGGCGCGATCAACGGCCAGGTAGTGGCCCGGGCGCGGCAGGCGGGAGTGGCGGTGCCCCACACCGAAACCCTGCTCGGCCTGCTGCGGCTGATCGAGCAACGCGCCGCCTTGTAGGCGCCGGCTTGCCGGCGAACAGGGCCTTGGGTCTTGTGTGCTTGTTGCGGGCGTCTTCGCTGGCAAGCCAGCTCCTACACAAGCCCGCCCCATACAAGCCCGCTTTTGGGTGACACATCGGTTTATGAATGCTGTTTCTTGAGGAGATTGTTCATGAGTGAATCCAACGCGGTCTATCGCGATCTGCATCTGCAACCCATCGCCGGGCAGTGGCGCGCCGGTGCCGCCGGCAAGACCCTGGCGGTGACCAACCCCTACGATGGCGCGCTGTTGCTGGAAGTGGCCCAGGCCAACCGCAGCGACCTGGATGCGGCCTATGCCAGGGCCGCCCAGGTGCAGCCGCAATGGGCGGCCCTGGGCCCGTCGCAGCGTGCGGCGGTGCTGCACCGGGCGGTGGCGATCTTCGACCGGCGCCAGGAGGAAATCGTCGACTGGATCATCCGCGAATCCGGCAGTACGCGGATCAAGGCCCTGGCCGAGTGGGGCGCGGCGCGGGCCATTACCCTGGAGTCGGCGTCGTTCCCGGCGCGGGTCCATGGGCGGATTGTCGAGTCCGATGTACCGGGCAAGGAAAGCCGGGTGTACCGCAGCGCCCTGGGGGTGGTGGGGGTGATCAGCCCGTGGAACTTTCCGCTGCACCTGACCCAGCGTTCCATCGCTCCGGCCCTGGCCCTGGGCAACGCGGTGGTGGTCAAGCCGGCCAGCGATACCCCGGTGTGCGGCGGCCTGCTGCTGGCGAGGATCTTCGAGGAAGCGGGGCTGCCCGCCGGGGTGTTCAGCGTGGTGGTGGGGGCTGGCAGCGAGATTGGCGATGCCTTTGTCGAGCACCCGGTGCCGGCGCTGATCACCTTTACCGGCTCGACCCCGGTGGGGCGCGGTATCGGCCGCATCGCCAGTGGGGGCGAGCATCTCAAGCACGTGGCCCTGGAGCTGGGGGGCAACAGCCCGTTCGTGGTGCTCGACGATGCCGACCTGGAGCAGGCGGTGAACGCCGCGGTGTTCGGCAAGTTCCTGCACCAGGGGCAGATCTGCATGGCGATCAACCGGATCATCGTCGATGAGCGGCTTTACGAGGCCTTTGCCCAGCGTTTCGTGGCCCGGGTCAAGCAACTCAAGGTGGGGGATCCGCAATCGCTGGAGACGGTGATCGGCCCGGTGATCAATGCCCGCCAGTTGCAGGGCCTGCAGGACAAGATCGCCCTGGCCCGGGAGCAGGGCGCCGAGCCGCTGTACGAGGGCGGGGTGAACGGCAATCTGCTGGCGCCCCATGTCTACGGCGAGGTGCGGGCCGACATGGACCTGGCGCGCAATGAGATCTTCGGCCCGCTGGTGGGGCTGCTGCGCGCTCGGGATGAAGCCCATGCCCTGGAGCTGGCCAATGCCAGCGAGTTCGGCCTGTCCAGCGCGGTGTTCACCCGCAGCCTGGAGCGCGGGGTGAACTTCGCCCGCCAGGTGCGCGCGGGCATGACCCATATCAACGATGTGCCGGTGAACGATGAGGCCAACGCGCCGTTCGGTGGCGAGAAGAACTCCGGGCTGGGGCGCTTCAACGGCGACTGGGCGATCGATGAGTTCACCCGCGACCACTGGATCAGCGTGCAACACCGGCCGCGTCAGTATCCCTTCTGACGGGCTGACCTGAACAACCCCGGCCGCCCTGGCCGGGTTTTTGAGCATCCGTGAATGGACGGGCCGTCACGGGCCTGTCGGGGCACGGCTGCGTCCATGAAAAACGGAGAACAATAATAATGAACACCCGTCATCCGATGCTTTGCCGTTCCCTGGTCGGGGCTTGTCTGTCAGCGGGCCTGTGTGCCCCTTCCTGGGCTGGCGAGGACAGCGGTTTCTTCGAGGGGAGCAAGACCGACCTGCTGCTGCGCAACTACTACTTCAACCGGGATTTTCGCGACCACGACGCGCCCAAGGGGCAGATCGAGGAGTGGGCCCAGGGCTTCATCCTCAAGTTCAGCTCCGGCTACACCCCGGGCACCGTGGGTGTTGGCCTGGATGCCATCGGCCTGTTCGGCCTCAAGCTCGACAGCAGCCGCCGGGTCAGCGGTTCGGAGTTGCTGCCGGTGCACGACGACGGCCGCGCGGCGGACAATTTCGGCCGCGCCGGGGCAGCGTTGAAGGCGCGGATTTCCGCCACCGAGTTCAAGCTCGGCGAACTGCTGCCGGACGTGCCGCTGCTGCGCTATGACGATGGCCGCCTGCTGCCGCAGACCTTTCGCGGGGCCATGCTGGTGTCCCGCGAGATCGACGGCCTGGGCCTGCAGGCCGGGCAGTACCGGGCGGTGAGCCTGCGCAACTCGTCGGACATGCAGGACCTTTCGGCCTGGGCCGCGCCGGGGGTGAAGTCCGATGGCTTCAACTACGTGGGCGCCGACTACCGCTTCAACCAGCAACGCACCCTGTTCGGCGCCTGGCATTCGCAACTGCAGGACATCTACCGCCAGAGCTATTTCAACCTGCAGCACAAACAGCCGCTGGGCGACTGGGTGCTGGGGGGCAACCTGGGCTACTTCATCGACCGCGACGATGGCAGCGCGCGCATCGGCCGGGTCGACAGCCACACCGCCTATGGCCTGTTTTCCGCCGCGCGGGCCGGGCACACGCTGTACCTGGGGGTGCAGAAGGTCAGCGGCGACAGCCCCTGGATGTCGGTCTATGGCAGCAGCGGCCGGACCCTGGGCAACGACATGTTCAACGGCAATTTCAGCAACGCCGGCGAGCGTTCCTGGCAGCTGCGCTACGACTATGACTTTGCCGCTTCCGGGGTTCCCGGACTGCTGGCCATGGTGCGTTACGGGCGTGGCGACAACGCCACCACCAAGGCCGGCAAGGACGGCCATGAGTGGGAGCGTGATACCGAGATCGGCTACACCCTGCAGAGCGGCACCTTGAAGAACCTCAGCCTGCGGCTGAACAACGCCACCAATCGGCGCAGCTTCAACAGCGACTTCGACCAGACCCGGCTGATCGTCAGCTACCCCTTGTCACTCTGAAAACCCTGTAGCCGCTGCCGCAGGCTGCGAACGCTCTGGGCGGCACTTCGTCGCAGGAGGCGCGGCGGTTTCGAAGGCGCTGCAGGTTCGGCGGGAGAACGCCAGGCAAGGTCCTGCGGACCTTTGCGCAGCTTCGCGGGTTCAGCAGCGGCTACAGGTATTGTCGGGGGGCGTGTTGTGGCGGGCCTTGCGTTACTATGGCCGCCCACCTTTTTTAAGGAAGCTGCCCGGATGAGCAAACCCGGTCAAACGGTGCTGGTCGCGCTGCGCAAGATGATCGCCTCGGGCGAGCTGGCGGCAGGCGAGCGCTTGATGGAAGTGCCTACCGCCGAGCGCTTCGGGGTGTCACGCATGCCGGTGCGCATGGCGTTTCGCACCCTGGAGCAGGAAGGCCTCTTGGTGCGTTTCGGCGGTCGCGGTTTTCAGGTGCGGTCGGTCAGCGCCGAGGACATTGCCGGGGCGGTGGAGGTGCGCGGGGTGCTGGAAGGCCTGGCGGCGCGCCAGACCGCCGAGCGCGGGCTGTCGGCCGAGGGCCGGGCGATTCTCGAACGTTGCCTGGTCGAGGGCGATGCGCTGTTCGACAAGGGTTATGTCAACGAGGAAGACCTGGAGGTCTACCACGATCTCAACATGCGGTTTCACCAGGTGATCGTGGCGGGCAGCGGCAACCCGGCGATCGCCGATGCCCTGGCGCGCAACGACCATCTGCCGTTCGCCTCGGTCACCGCCCTGGCGGTGGATCGCCAGGACATGGCCCGGGAATACCGGCGCTTCAACTACGCCCACATGCAGCATCATTCGGTGTTCGACGCCCTGGTCAATGGCCAGGGCGCGCGGGCCGAAGCGCTGATGCGCGAGCATGCCAACGCCACCTTGCGCTACGCCGAGATCTTCGGCTCGGCCGTGGCCGATGAGCGCATGAAGCTGATCCTGCCCTTGCCGTGAGGCGCAAGGCTCTGTACGAGCAGTTTTGAGACGAAGTTCAGGCAAGGCGAAAACGGTCGAGGAGCGGCCGGGGTCGCGTCCGACGTTACGGGGTGTCAATGAGCATTCCGATCGGACTCGCGCACAAGACCGTTTTCAACGCAGCATCACCGAGTATCGAGGCTTTCGTGCAACGCCTAGAGATCCAGCACCAGTAACGGGGTCTTGGCGCGGGAACAGCAGGGCGTGAACTGATCGTTGCACGCCTGTTCTTCCTCGGTGAGGAACAGGTCGCGGTGCTCCGGCACCCCCTCCAGCACCCGGGTCAGGCAGGTGCCGCAGATCCCTTGTTCACAGGAAATCGCCACTTCGATGCCCTGGTCCTGCAGCACCTGGACCACGCTGCGATCGGCCGGCACCTGGAACACCTGGCCGCTGCTGGCCAGCTTGACCGCGAAGCTGCCGTCGCTGCCGTGGTCCACGGGCGCGGCGCTGAAGTACTCGCGGTGCAGGCATTGTTCCTTCCAGCCCAGGGCCCTGGCGCTGTCCAGCACGTGTTGCATGAACCCGCCGGGGCCGCAGACGTACAGGTGCAGATCATCCTGCGGCGCGGCCAGGGCGTGCGCGATATCCAGGGCCGTCTCGGGCTGTTCGTCGAAATGCAGGCTGACCCGCTCGGCGAAAGGCGATTGCCGCAGGCGCGGGACAAAGGCCGCGCGCTCGGCGGAACGGGCGCAGTAGTGCAGCTGGAAATCCGCGCCGCCGTGGGCCAGGTGCTCGGCCATGCTGAGGATCGGGGTAATGCCGATGCCGCCGGCGAACAGCAGGCTGCGCCGCGCGCCGGGGGCCAGGGCAAACAGGTTGCGCGGCTGGCTGATGCGCAGGCGCGTGCCCACTTCCAGCTCTTGGTGCAGGCTGCTTGAGCCGCCTCGCGAGGCCGGATCCTTGAGCACCCCGATCACGTAGCGGTGGCGTTCTTCGGGGTGGTTGCACAGTGAATATTGGCGCACCAGGCCGTTGGCCAGATGCACGTCGATATGGGCGCCGGCGCTGAAGGCGGGCAGGGGGCTTGCGTCGGCCGCGGCCAGTTCGAAGCTGCAGATGTCCAGGGCTTCGTTGTGGCGCGCGACCACCAGTACGTCGATCATTGTCGGTCCTCGCCAGTGGCCGCATCCGGGCCGGCTGGCTGTCGGGGGCGGAGAAGGGCTTAACGGCTTGCCGCGATCAGTGCTTCCCGGGGCTCGCGCTCCTGGGCGATCAGGCGTTCCAGTACCCGTCGCGACTGCACGCCGCCGGCGTCGATGTTCAGCTTGAGCAGGCTGCGCTGGGGCTGGGCGAGCAGGTTCTGCTGCTGGCGTTCGAGCATCTCCAGGTCTTCGCTGAAGATCTTGCCCTGGCCTTCGCGGATGCTGGCGGTGAGGGCCCGGTCCTGAGGGTTGAAGTTGCGCGCCATGCCCCAGAAGTACCAGATCGAGGTGTCGCTTTCGGGGGTGATGAAATCCACCACGATGCTCGATGCCTTGAATGCCGCCGGGGCGTCGTAGCCGCCGTGGCCGGCGTGGGCCACGCCGACTTCGATCAGCACATGGCTGGGCGGGCTGAAGCGGCAGATCTGCCAGCGGTCCACCGGCACGTCGTCGGCCAGCTGGTTGCCGCGCAGGGCCATGCGCCAGAACGGCGGCGGCATGACGTTGTGCATATGGCGGGCGGTGACCACCTGATCGCCGTCCACGGTGGTCTGTGGCGGCGCCTCGTCGATCTCCTTCTGGCCGATGCTGGAGGCGTGGACGTAGGTTTCGTGGGTCAGGTCCATCAGGTTGTCGATCATCAGCCGGTAGTCGCACTGGATGTGGAACAACCCGCCGCCATAGGCCCACTGTTCGTTGTCGGCCCATTCCAGGTGATGGATCAGCGCCGGATCGGCCAGGCTCTGGTCGCCGGGCCAGACCCAGATGAAGCCGTAGCGCTCGACCGCGGCGAAGGTCTTGTTGCAGGGGAAGCCGCGTACCCGCTGGCCGGGCATGTCCACGGTCTTGCCGTCGCAGCCCATCACCAGGCCGTGGTAGCCACACACCAGGTTGCCGTTCTCGACATAGCCCAGCGACAGCGGGGCGCCGCGATGGGGGCAGAAATCCTCGACGGCGGCTACCCGGCCTTCGTGGGCGCGGTAGAACACCATTCGTTCGCCGCAGATCTGCCGGCCCAGGGGCTTGCCCTGCAATTCATCGGGGGTGCAGGCAACGTACCAGGCATTCTTGGGGTACATGACGTCTCTCCAGGCGTTTGTTGTTTTTATTTAATGGATCCATTAAAGGGTTCGTGCTCTGGGAGTGTCAAATGAATGCGCGGATTTTCTGTTCGATAATCGGCTATTTTTGAGATTTTAGAGGTTTGTGGATCCATTGGTGTGATTTTTGTGGATCCATTGGGCGCGTGTCAGCGCACCGCCCGGGGCAGGGCGGGGGCGTGGCTGCGGGGGCCGGCCAGGAGGGCGCAGCGCCAGGGGCGGGAACCTGGCGGCTGCGCTGCGGGGTGGGTTTGTGCGGCGATCAGCGCCGTTGCAGGCTGTCCTGCAGGCGCTGGATGCCTTCTTCGAGCATGGCCCGCGGGCAGCCGAAGTTCAGGCGCACGAATTGCCCGCAGTCGTCGCCGAACTCCAGCCCGGCGCTGAGGCCGACCTTGGCCTCCTTGAGGAAGAAGGCGTAGGGATCGGCAAGGCCCAGGGCGCTGCAATCGAGCCAGGCCAGATACGTGCCCTGGGGCGCGTGCATGCGGATGCCCGGCAGGCGGGTCTGCACCGCGTGCAGCAGGTAGTCGCGGTTGGCTTGCAGGTAGCCGAGTAGCGCCTGCAGCCAGGGGCCGCCGTGGGTCAGGGCGGCCAGGGTCGCCTCCAGGCCCAGGGGGCTGACGCTGTCCACCATGCCGGCGCGGGCGTTGTTGAAGGCCAGGCGGGTGGCCGGGTCCTGGACGATGGCGAAGCAGGTCTTCATCCCGGCGATGTTGTAGGCCTTGCTGGCCGACATCAGGGTGATGGTGCGGCGGGCGATTTCCGGGCTCAGGGACGCGGTGGGAATGTGCCGGCGGCCGTCGAAGCACAGTTCGGCATGGATCTCGTCGGAGATGATCAGTGCGCCCTGATCCAGGCAGGCGTTGGCCACCGATTGCAGTTCGTCCCGGGGGAAAACCTTGCCCAGCGGGTTGTGCGGGTTGCTCAGGAGCATCGCCCCGGCGCCTTGCAGGGCCTGGCGCAGTGCATCCATGGGGGTGGCATAGGTGCCTTGCTCGGTGAGCTGGAACGGCACTTCGACCTTGTCCAGGCCCCAGTTGCCCGGGGCCAGGCGCAGCGGGCGATAGTTGGGAGTCTGCAGCACCACCGATTGCCCGGGCTTGACGAAGGCGTGCAGGGCCATGTTGAAGCCGGGCTCGACCCCGGGCAGGAAGATCAGTTCGTCGGGCTGCACGCGCCAGGCGTACTTGTCCCGGAGGTCGGCGACCACCGCGTCGCGCAATTCGTCGCGGGCCACGCTGTAGCCCAGCAGCGGATGCTCCAGGCGCTGGCGCAGGGCCTGGAGGATGCCGTCGGCCACTGCGAAGTCCATGTCGGCCACCCACATCGGCAGGACATCTTCGGGGTAGCGGCTCCATTTGGTGCTGCCGGTGCCATGGCGGGGGTGCAGGGTATCGAAATCGAAGCTCATGAACGGCTCTCGTCGCCTGGGGAAGGTAGCGCAGATTCTAGCGCTTGCGCAGGCATCCGGCAGGGAATACCGGGGTGGGCCGTTGGCCGGCATGCCGGTCGCCCACGGCGGTCGCAAGCGTTTGTGGCGAGCGCGGTGCGGCTTCAACAAGCCCTGACGCCTGCTTATTTAAATAGGGAGATTTGGAGTGCGAATGTTTCGGTTCAGGGCGTTTTTTTTGAGCCGTATTTGTGCTGTTTTTTTAAGGTATTTCTTAGGTCGGGTTTTGACTCGCTGTTATATGGTGTGGCGGTTGTTGCAAGTCTTGTGTGCCAAGCAAAACAGTGTGGGCTGCGAAAAAAACCAATAAAAAGGAGCAGGGCGATGAAACTTGAAAATGGAATTCGCTACCGTGATTTTTCCGTCCCCTATCTGGTGGATGAAACACTTCGGGAGGGGATTGAACGCACAGCCTTTCCCATCACGCTGGACGCCAAGTTATCCATCCTCAAGTCCATGGTCGAGGCCGGACTGCGGGATTTCGTGGTGGGTTGCGGACCGGAGGAACCGCTGGTCTGGGATCGCCTGCATCGGGCACGGCAAGCCGGCGAATTGCCGGCCGATACCCAGGCCACGTTCATCGTCCTGTTGAACTGCTGGGAAACCGCCTTGGCTTATTTCAAGGCCCGGGCCCATCGACGTGAATGGATTGCCGACACCGTCTTCAGCTTCGGCATGATCACCTACCGGCAGAGCGACCGTGAGTTCGAGCGCGCAATCCGGGCGTTTCGCGACCTCGGCGCCGTCAAGTTCAAGGCCAGCGTGCTCAACAACTTCCGCAATGGAGTGTGCGAGCAGCGTTATGCCGAGATCTGCCGGCAGATCGACTGGGCCGTCAACCTGGGCGTGGACATCATCCGCATCAACGACTCCGTGGGTTCGCTGCAACCCCATGTGACCCGCTGGCTGTGCTCCAAGCTGGTGGCGGATTACCCCCGCCTGGTGTTCTGCCTGCATGCCCATAACGACAACGGGCTGGCCCTGGCCAATACCATGCAGGCGATTCAATGCGGTTTTCAGATGGTTGAAGGGGCCCTGGCCGGATTTGGCAACCGCTCCGGAATTGCACCGCTGGAGCAAGTTGTGAAGTTGTGTCGGGACAACAATATACAGTTGGGCGCGCAGCCGCTGGATCTGGACAAGTTGATCGGTGCCGCCCGTTACTGTGAGGAAAAGTTGTTGCAGTTGCCCGGTGTCTATCGTCCGGTCAGTGGCAAGTTTGAAACACTCTCCAATTATGGCGTCTTGAATATTCCGGACTTTCTGGAAACTCAGGATGAGAAGGCTTACTTCGTCAATTATGTGGGCTTGCATCCGCAGACCATCCGTCAGGCCCTGGCCGATTATTCATCGCTGAGCACTCAGGTGGCCGAGATTGCCGATGAGGAGCTGTGGCCAATCGTCGAGAGTCTGAAGGAGGAAATGCGGGCCTCGATGCCGGACATCGAGGTCCGTTATCAGTACGCGATGGCCGGGGTGATGGAGTTCTATCGCTCCTGCACCTACAGCCCGATGCACCTGGCCCGTTATGCCGAGCGCCAGCTTCTTCAGGAGCAACCGGCCCATGGATAAGGTCTTTACGGTGGTGGTGCCGCTGTTTGCGATGATTTTTGCCGGCTACTGGATAGTGCGGCTGGAGGTGATCGGCAAGGAAACGGTCAAGGGCCTGGTGGGGGTGGTGTTCTGGTTGTTCCTGCCGTGCTTCATCTTTATCAAGACCCTCGGCACCCGGGACCATGGCGAGCTGGATTGGGCCTTGCTCGGCGCCTATTACCTGGCCTGCCTGGTGACCTTCATGATCGCCGCCGTGGGCGGGCGGCTGATCTGGGGCGGCAACGCGCGGGTGGCCGGCCTGCGCGGGCTGTCGTCCATCTCCGGGGTGTTGGGGTATATGGGGTTGCCCTTGATGGTCATGGCGTTTGGCGATGAAGCGGCGCTGCCCACGCTGATGATCACCATGGCCGACAACCTGGTGATCCTGGCGGGGGGCGCCCTGATCATGGAACTCACCGAGCCGCGCGAGGCCCGGGACAAGCCGGATCTGGGCCGTGTGTTGCTGACCACCGGCAAGTCGATCATCAGCAACCCGCTGATTCTGGCGGTGGCCCTGGCGGCGCTGTGCATTGCCTTGCAGTGGCGCTTGCCCGGTCCGCTGCAGATCTTCGCCACGCAGATGACCAACGCCACCGGCCCCCTGGCGCTGGTGGCCCTGGGTGCTGCCTTTGCCGTGCACCGCCAGCAGAACCTGATCAAGGGCGACTCCCTGGCCCTGGCGCTGTTGAAGGTGGTGGTGCTGCCGGTGCTGGTGTTTGTGTCCGCCCGCTATGTGTTCGGCCTCGGCGATTTCCTGGTCAAGATCGCGGTGATCATGGCGGCGCTGCCAGTGGCGGTGAACGTCTTTATCCTGGCCTCGCGTTACAAGACTTACGAGATCGAGGTGTCCAGCAGCATGCTGCTCTCGGCAGTGATGGGCATCGGGGTGATCTCGGGGTTGCTGGTCGTGCTGGATTGAGCTGCGGCGCCCTTGACCCATGAGTTGTCAAAACGCCCCGCCCGGGTGATGCCCTGGCGGGGTTTCTGTTGTTGCTCCGGCGGACTTGCTTGTCCGTCCAGGCGCGCCGCTCGGTGCGCGCATTCCCTTCGTCGATCTCGGGCCGAGTCTGCCGTCTAGGCAGCTTTTCCCTTGCCTGTGCCTCAGAAAAACCTCGTTTCGCAATGCCTCGGGTTGGGCAAACAATAAACCCCTGCATGAGCCTGCCCGACTGCCCGGGACGTTGTTGCGATGCACTGCCGATCGATTTGTTCTTCCTACAAAAACAACAGGGAGCAAGCGATGAACCGCCATTCAAGCAAGACCGCGTCCGGCGACCCCGGACAGGTCGCCAATACATCAAGCGAACGGGGCCACAGAGCCCGCAACGGTAACCATCCGGCTGCGCAACCAAGGCTGCGCCGGTTCGTGTACCGCTGACCAAGACTCGTCGTGCCTGGTGCTGTACCGCCCGTGAATACGGTCGCTTCCAGGCTCCTGCTGTGCAGGTTCGTGCGGGCGAGCCGGCTTTCTTGAGGAAGGGTTTCATGTCCAACACCTTGCGTTGCGGCGTTGCATTGTCGTGGCTTGTGCTATGTGCCGGGGCTTCGGCCCAGGCGCAGAACCTCACGGTCATTTCCTTTGGCGGGGCCACCAAGCAGGCCCAGGAAAAGGCCTATTTCCAGCCATTCAACCAGAGCGGGGCGGGCCGAGTGGTGGCCGGCGAGTACAACGGTGAACTGTCGAAGATCAAGGCCATGGTCGATGTCGGCAAGACCAGCTGGGACGTGGTCGAAGTGGAAAGTCCGGAACTGTTGCGCGGCTGCGACGAGGGCCTGTTCGAGCCTTTGGACCTGTCGCGTTTTGGTGATCCGGCGCAGTTCGTTCCAGGCACCCTGAGCGAGTGCGGTGTGGCGACCTATGTCTGGTCGATGGTCATGGCTTTCGCCCCGCAGAAGCTGGCCAAGGCCCCGGGCTCCTGGGCGGACTTCTGGAACCTCAAGGACTTCCCTGGCAAGCGCGGCTTGCGCAAGAGCGCCAAGTACACCCTGGAGATCGCCCTGCTGGCGGACGGCGTCGCCCCCGAGCAGCTGTACCAGGTGCTCGGTACTGCGCAAGGGGTGACCCGGGCCTTCGCCAAACTGGATCAGATCAAGCCCTTTATCCAGTGGTGGGAAGCCGGAGCCCAGCCGCCCCAATGGCTGGTGGCCGGCGATGTGGTGATGAGCGCGGCCTATAACGGACGCATTGCCATGGCTCAGAAGGAGGGCATGCAGTTGAGCATTCTCTGGCCTCAGAGCCTGTACGACCCGGAGTACTGGGCCGTGGTCAAAGGTTCGCCGAACAAGGCCCTGGCCGAGGATTTCATCCTGTTCGCCAGTCAGCCCCAGGCGCAGAAGGTGTTCTCGCAGAACATTCCCTACGGCCCGGTCCACCGTCAGGCCTTGCCGCTGTTGCCTGAAGCGGTGCAGCAGCAATTGCCGACCTATGAAGCCAACCTGAAAGGCGCGCGAGCGGTGGATGCGGCCTTCTGGGTCGACCATGGCGAGGAGTTGGAGCAGCGCTTCAACGCCTGGGCCGCGCGCTGACGGCATCCCCCCGCCGCCTTGAAAAACGCCGTGTTCACCCCGTGGACACGGCGTTCTCGTTGTGGGGCATCAGCAGCACACTCACTCCCGTGGTGCTTCAGCCGGCGGCGGGGGGCTGGGTCAGCCAGTCGATAAACAGTGAAAACAGCTCGGCCTGGGAGCTGATGGCCAGTTTGGTGTAGAGATTCTTGCGGTGCATGCGCACGGTTTCCGGAGAGATCTGCAGCACCTTGGCGGTGGATTTCACCGAGTGGCCGCGCAGGATCAGGTGGGCAATCTCCCGCTCGCGGACCGTCAGCAGCGGATGGCCGAAACTCATGAAGGCAGCTTCGATCTGCTGGTTGAGGTTGGCCGGTGCCCGGGTTGGCAACCGATCGACCGGGGCCTGGCGCAGCAGTTGCTGCAGGCCGCCGGCAGTGCCGAAACGGCGCAACAGTTCGCGCACCAGCGGCTCCACGGCCCTTAGCAGGGCCAGGGGCGCGCTGGCGAATCGTGCGCCGCTCAGGCCCTGGAACATGCACAGGGAAATCTTGCTCTGGGGGTCGAGGTCGACGATGTAGTAGCTGTCCTCGGCACCCCCTGTCTTGAGGTAGTAGGTCTTGTAGTACTGGCTGCTGAAGAAGTCGTCCGGGGCGATTTCCGAGAGGTGGTAGAAGCCTTCCGCCAGGCCGTTTTCCACGGCTAGGCAAAAGGGATCCAGCAGGTAGCCCCGGGAGAAGTAGCGGTTGATGATCTCGTCGCGGTATTCGCCGACTATGCCTTGTTCGTGCAGCAACTGCGGTGGCAGGCCTTTGCGCTCCAGGCTGATCATCATGGATTCGATCGGGGTCAGGGCGTTCAGCGCTGCTGCCAGGCGGGGCAGGAATGCATCGTCGTCCACCGCCTGGAAAGCTTCGGCCAGGCCGGCATGCCAGGTCTGCAGGGCCTGGAGGGACGGAAGGGCGGAGGAGGTATCGGCAGGTGCGCTCATGCCCGGCAGTTTAACCGCCGGGCGCAGGCCGGGTAAGAACCCGCGACAGGGCGCCGGGGGCATCGGTTGCAAGCGCGTCACCCCAGGTACTGACCGTCGCGACGCAGCTCGGCGGCGGCCTCCAGAATGCACTCGCGCAGGGTGTCGACGATCTGGTCGATCTGCTGGCGGTTGATGATCAGCGGCGGCGACATGACGTTGAGGTGGCCGATCGGGCGCACCAGCAAGCCCTTGGCCTGGGCCCGCAGGTGGATGCGCTCGGCGATGTTCAGGGCTTCCGGCAGCAGCGCCTTGCTCTGCTTGTCCGCAACGAATTCGACACAGGCCATCAGTCGCATGCAACGCACATTGCCCACCAGGGGCAATTCGGCCAGGGTCTGCAGGCGCTGCTCCATATAGCGCCCGACATCCTCGACATGGGCCAGCAGGTTCTCCCGTTCGATGATCTCGATGTTCTTCAGTGCTGCGACGCAGCTCACCGGGTGCCCGCTGTAGGTGAAGCCGTGGGTGAAGCATCGCCCCTTGCCCGGCTCGCCGATCACCTGCCAGATGCGCTCGGAAAACAGGCAGGCCCCCAGGGGCAGGTAGCCCGACGTCAGGCCCTTGGCGGTGGTGATGATGTCCGGCTGCATGCCGAACACCTCCTGCGAGGCGAAGAAGGTGCCCAGACGTCCGAATGAGGTCACCACTTCGTCAGCCACATACAGCAGGTCGTAGCGCTGGCAGATTTCCCACATGCGCCGGTGATAACCCTCGGGCGGAATGATCACCCCACCGGAGCCCATGATGGGTTCGGCGAAGAACGCTGCCACCTTGTCCGGGCCGATGGTGAGGATCTTGTCCTCGAACTCGGCCACCAGGAAATCGAGGAAATCCGCCTCGCTCATCCCGGCCGGGGCGCGGTAGTAGTTGGGGCAGGAGATGTGGTGGAACAGATCACTCATGAAGTCGAATTCGGGAGCGCGGTCGGCGGCCTTGTTACCGATGGACATGGTGAGGAAGGTGGAGCCGTGGTAGGCGTTGATCCGTGAGATCACATGCTTTTTCTCATGCTTGCCGCGACTGTTCTGATAGAACTGCACCAGGCGGTAGGCCGTATCCACCGCGGTGGAGCCTCCGGTGGTGAGGAACACGTGATTCAGGTCGCCCGGCGCCAGGCTGGCGAGTTTTTCACAGAGCTGGATGGCGCTGACGTTGGCCATGTCGCAGAACGGATTGGAGTAGGCCAGTTGCCGCACCTGATCGGCGATGGCCTCGGCCATTTCCTCGCGTCCCAGGCCGATGTTGGTGCACCACATGCCACCGACCGCATCCAGGTAGCGCCGGCCGGCGGTGTCATAGATGTAGGCGCCTTCACCGGCGGCGATGTTCAGCGAACCCTGCTCGCGGTGTTCATCGAACATGTGGAAACCGTGCATGTAATGCGCCTTGTCGGCGGCCACCAGCTTTGGCTCGTCGAACTGCTGGAAGAAGGTTGCGGATTGGATAGCCATGGGCTTCACCTCGGGTCAAAGCGTTGCGTGGACAGCGTGTGGGATCCGCACCGCCGGATCACTTGCCGATCTTCACCATGTTCCAGGTGCGGGTGATCAGGCGGGTACTGGCGGGTGACTGGATGGTCTGGGTGAACAGGCGCTCGCGGGTCTGGGCATCGGGGTAGATCGCCGGGTTGTCGCGCACTTCGGCGCTGAGCAGCGGCGTGGCCTTGAGGTTGGCATTGGCATAGCGGATGTAGTCGCTGACCTCGGCCATGACCTGGGGCTGCAACAGGTACTCGATAAAGGCGTGGGCATTGGCCGCATTCGGGGCGTCGGCGGGAATGTAGAAGTCGTCGAACCAGATCAGCGAACCTTCCCTGGGAATGAAGTAGTCGAGCTTGACCGGTGCTCCGGCTTCATTGGCGCGGGCCTGGGCCGTGGCGTAGTCGCCGGACCAGGTGGCACTCAGGCACAGCTCGCCATTGGCCAGGCCGTTGAGGTAGCTGGTGGAGTCGAACTTGCGGATGTAGGGGCGCACGGCCATCAAGGCATCCTGCGCGGCCTTGAGATCGGCGGGCTCGGCGCTGTTGGGATTGCGCCCCAGCCAGGCCAGGACCAGCGGCAGGATATCGGTGGGCGAGTCCTGCAGAGTCACTCCGCAGTCGGCGAAGCGCGACACTACCTTGGGGTCGAACAGCATCGCCAGGGAACCGATGGGCGCATCCGGCATCCGCTCGCGGATCTTGTCGACGTTGTAGGTCACGCCATTGCTGCCCCAGGTGTAGGGCGCCGAATACTGCACGCCCGCGTCGTAGTTCTCCAGGCTTTTGAGCACCAGGGGGTCGAGATTGTGCCAGCTGGGCAGCAACTGCTTGTTCAACGGCTGGAACACCCGCGCCTTGATCAAGGGCGGCACCAGCGCGGCGTTGAGCACCACCAGGTCATAGCCGGAGCGCCCCGGAAGCAGCTTGCCCTGCACGGTCTCGTAGGAGTCGAAGGTGTCGTAGATCACCCTGATCCCGCTGGCCTTCTCGAAGCCGGCGAGGGTGTGCTCACCGATGTAGTCCGACCAGTTGTACAGGCGCAAGGTCTTGTCCGCGGACTCCTGGGCCTGCCCCCCGACTGCCGCCACCGCCAGAACCACGCCAAATACCGCAGGGAATGCTATGCGCATGCTGGAATTCCGCCTTGAACCTGATGGAAGGAGCCCGGGTCGAGCCGTTGGCGCTACTGTCCGCGAGCGGCCGGACACACGCCATAACCCGATCGGGTAGGTGGCAGGGTGCGAAAAGAGCAGCGAGCAATCCGCCGTCATCTGTGCAATCATCCAGCGCCGTTGCCCACTCCGACACGGATTTGCAGTTGCCCGGAAACCTGTAGAAACAGCCCGGCAGAAAAAATATCGAATAGGAGTTGCCAGGAATGGAAAACATGTCCATAATTGCGACCATTCCTCAGCGAGGAAACGGAAAAACTCTTTAAAAATCAAAGAGTTGCGAGATGAGGTTGATCTCGAAAGCCGTTCCAGTTTGTACGTGTTCAGTGTTGTTTTACGGTACTGGACACTTGGGGCCGAGTAGCAAAATGGTTATGCAGCGGATTGCAAATCCGCCTACGCCGGTTCGATTCCGACCTCGGCCTCCACCCTTGAAAACCCCGTAGATTAACGTCTACGGGGTTTTTTATTGCCTGGGATTTGGGCAATCGCTTCCGCAAGTTTCTGGATCGCTTCCGCAAGCAGCCTGCTTTTGGCATCGAGCTGAGAGAGATTTCACCGGTTTGTTATGAATTGCTTCGCTCCCTTGTCGTAGCTGCATTCAGATTCGGTTCTTGGGAGTGACAGCTTTCGGCCAAGAGCAGCCGTCCAGCCCATAAAAAACGGACGATGATGCATTTACTTATTCGCCAGGGGGGACAGAAATGGGCTACCTTGTTGACCCATTTACTCACGGCTCAGGGAGAGCGACATGTCTGTAGAGATCCAGCTTTCGGAAAATGCGACTGAAGCAGAGCGGTTAGGAATTTTGACTCCATTACTGGCCCATAATCTGGCTAACGGTGGGGACGACGCCCATGAAACATTTGCCCTGTTGCTACGAGATCCTGACAGTAACGAAGTTATAGGCGGGCTGTACGGCAAGGTCTCATATCGATGGCTGCTTATCGATCTTGTCAGCGTTCCCGAGTCGATGCGTGGCCAAGGGATCGGAGAACGGCTAATGCGCATGGCCGAAGATATCGCTCAGAAAAAGAAATGCACTGGTATCTGGCTTGAGACCTTCAGCTTTCAGGCACCAGGCTTTTATCAAAAACTGGGCTACTCCGAATTCGGACGCCTGGCAGACTATCCGCCGGGACATACCCGGCTCTATTACCAGAAGTCGTTGTGCTGACAACGTTTTGATCTTGGCCCGATAGCTGCTTCATAGCAGACCACAATCGGCCAATTTCAGCCCGTTACGAGAGACAGCTATTGGCCGTATGCTGCCGATCATGATGTTGGCAGCGTACGATTATTTTGTAGGTTTAACGATCTCTCCAACTCGTCTATAGACCTTCTTGGTCATCTCCTCAGTTGAGTGCCCCAGCAACCGGCTAGCATGCGTCAGCTCAATCTCACTAGCTGCCTTCGGCCGAATGTCCTTGAACTGAAACTGCCGAATGCTGACTGCTAGTGGTGGATCACCATCGGCCGCTGCCTTGATGGCAGCCTTTTCCCGCGCATCGTCCCAGCGGTTGCGTAGCATCTGCTGGCTCATTCGTAGCCCTGAAGCGTTGGTGATCAGCGTCGATGTCCTGATGCCATTGATGGCCCTGCGCTCCTGTAGATCCTCGATAAAGGCACTCAACCCGGACTGGACGCCTTCTTCCTCCAGGCGCAGGCGTAGGCGCTTTTCTGTCTTGCCCTGGCCTATCAGTAAGAATCCATTGTTCAGGTCGGTGGCGGCTATCTTGAGCACGTCTGCGGGGCGTTGTCCGGTCAGGTAGGCTAGGTCCATCGCGTCCTTGAGTTCCTGCGCCGCCTCGGCGTACACCGCATTCCATACGGTCTCGCCGGCGTAGTAGTCCCTGGGCTTTTCCTTGTTGCGGCGAACGCCGAAGCACGGGTTGGCTTTGTCGGTCAGGCCCCACTCTCGGGCAATGGTGAACGCGTGAGAGAGCAGGGCGATTTCTCGATTGGCCCGGACCTTGGCGGTTCTGGCATCGCGGTATTGGGCGATCACCTGGGGGGTGATCGATTCGATAGGCGCGTTTTCAAAGGCTCTCCTGAGTTGCTTGAGTTCCTTGTGGTTATCCGACTGGGTGCGGATTGATTTGCCGGGGATGATCTCCTTTTCGTACCGGTCGAAGACGTAGCTCATCAGGTGGTTGGGCTTGGGTGGCGCTCTGCGTTCCAGCCTGGCCCATTCCACCTTGGCCTGATCGAGGTCGGTGCCGAGCGGGATCTCCTTGCGTTTGCCGGCGGCGTCCCTGCCGTCGTAGTAGTACGCCGTCCAGATCTGGCCGTTCTTGCCCTTTCTAATACGGCGCACCATGCGCGGCGGCAGGTCGCGGTTGGCTGTGGTTCTCTTGCGCACGGGTCAGCTCACATTCGCGAGGTTGAGTGACCAAGTTTCAGTCTCGGCATTAGAGGCCGAGGGTTTAACGCCAGCTACGTGACGAGATCTTCTAAGCAACTTCGAAGAGTGTGCAGCTCGGACACCGTCGATGTTGGTTAGAATGGCGTGTTGAAGTCTATTGCTCGCAAGGGAACCCCATGAGCACTGAAAAGCCAGAGCTTTTGTTCGTCCTTCAAAGGTTTCTAGATAATATTTATGAGAGGGCTTCGAGAAGCCAGAGTGTTCTACTCAAAAGAAATCATGGCCACTACACATATGCGAATGAAAGACTCTTCGTCTACGTGACGATCTTCCCTAAAGAGGTTGAGCTTGTTTTTGAGAGTCAGCAGGTAGGTGACGGAGTTTTTAGTATTGCTTTGGATATGTGCATGTCCAGTGGAGAAGTATTGGCTGGCGATCTGTTGTCTCTGAATGGGAGATGCGAGGAGATCAGCGCCGTATTGGCTTCGCAAGAAGACAGGGTGTTGGCCCAGTTGTTAAAGTGCTTGGACAACTGAGTCTCTTTTCAAAAGAGTGGACGCCGCAGGCGTTCCGGTTTGCCGGTTCGCGAGCGTCAAGTTTATGCAGTGGCTGCTCCTGGCCTAAAGCGCCGCTCATGACTGACCTCTTTTGAGCATTCGACGCCCCTAGGAAATCAGTTCCCCAATCAAATTCATGACCCGCATAGGCCGTGGGTTGCAGCCTTTCTAGGTGATGGCACTTGCGGAACGGATTTGTAACTAACTAGTTGAAATTATGAAGTGTTGTCTGGATTGCAAGTCCGCCTACGCTGGTTCGATTCCGACCTCGGCCTCCCCTTGAAAACCCCGTAGATTAACGTCTACGGGTTTTTTATTGCCTGGGATTTTTTTTTGGGGGGGGCTCCGCAGTTTTTCGAATCGCTTCCGCAACTCCAGGGGCTTGCGACCGCCGTTTTCGTCAAAGGCATAGGACGGATGTGCTAGATAGCCCTTTGCTACATGTTCAGGGTGCGAAGCTATCGCCTTCAAAAATAACGGCAAAGGACCGCCCCCATGATCGCTTTTGCAAGGCAGCTTTTGCCTGCCGCATTACTGTGTAGTGCCCTCGCTGCCCAGGCGAGTGAAGTGCTGAAGGGCGACTACTGGGTCGTTCATTACCAGGGTGTCTTGGGCAAGAATCAGGTGTTCATCGCCGACGGCGACCCCACTCACATCATCAATCGTCCAGGTGGCGCGAAATCATTGGGTGTCTATCAACTTTACGAAGAGCCCGGCAAACCCAACTTCACCGCTTACGATGTCGAAATCGATTGTGCGAAGAACCGCGTGCGCATCATGGGTGCGGCGGATTTTCGCAGCGTGTTCAATGATTTTCGCAATGTGAAGTATTCCAGCCAGTGGCAGAGCAAACCTGACGCCTGGCTTGCACAAAGCCGTGACTTTGTCTGTAGGCCGACTGAACGCCAGGCCAAGAAGATGGAGCACTTGGGTGTGATGCCCGCGTCGCAAATGAGCAAGGCAGGGCCGCAGTTCTTCGAGATATTGAACCGCGAGGCGGCCAAGGCGGCCATCATGCAGAAGATAGATGAAGGTTTCGCGCAGATGTCTGCCAAGTAACGCGACCGTCAGGGAGAAGACCTTATGAACCGATTGTTTATGTTGGCCCTGCTCGCCACCTTGCTCAGTGGCTGCGCATCATTGTCGGCCAGCAGCGCCTGGAAAGATCGTCCGGTGGGCGAACTGATCGACTTCTTCGGCGTGCCAAGGCAGATCATGGTGGCGCCGAAGGAAGACATGGTCGTGCTCAGATATGTACGTGACAGTAGCTATGTCTCACGTGAAGCAGCGGGTACTTACACGGGGCCGCAGAACGGGCAACTTGTGCACGCAGAATACTGGGAAGACGTGCAGCACTCAGGCAGTTGCGAAATCAATGTGTTCGTCAACAGAGCACGACTGGTGGAGAAGGTGAGAACTAAAGGGCGTTGTGTAGCGGTCCAGATGACGCCGGCAGGGTAGGAATGGCCACTGGCGAGGATGGATTCCGATTAGTATTTCAACTATTAGTGACGCCAATCAGGCTCAGCGGCTCGTACGAATAAGTACGCTGGCACCGTCCAAACCTCCGGACTCGCTGCACCAGCTCCGCCCTTAGACTTTCGGATGCAACTTGGGGCACCAAACCATGCTGCGATGTGCTCCTCGGGGACATTTGGATCCCCTTCAATACCGACCACGACCGCAAGAAGGCCGTCTAGCTCGACTAAGTCACCACGTTGCCAATTTGTCATGCGCAGCCCCTTTGAAGGTTTTCGATTTTCAAGTCAGCTCGTTCGTCGGAATCGCGACACTCACCACAACTCAAGTCGGGAATGGCTGCCACCACCCTGCGATTCCGTCTTTTTCTTCTTCTGCTTAATTTTTGCTAAAGCATTGATATTTTTGCCTATAAAGCTATGAATTATAAGAATTATTTTTTGTGCTATCCATCAACTGCCGGGTTGGGTGGCTGAGTCTGCTACCCGTTGCTATAGATTGCGACTTGCATAGTAAAAAATAGCTTCACTCAGAAAGTCGACCATCTTTGGATGGTAGGCGTTATGAAATACCTTCATGTCGGGGTTGTCTCTATAGAACAAAGCCATCCCAATGTATGCCTTTTGAGAAGGAAGATAGAAGCGTGAGGCGATCGAATAGTGACGCGTTATGATTGCTTGAACTTCGGGCGATGCTGGAAACGAGCTATCTATCAGAGGGGTTAATTCCTTGTACAAGACATCCCAATCAATATGAGTTCGTGTTTTATCAACGTGTGACCAATTTTTCGTCTCGGCAAGGGACTTTGTTTGCTCTACCGTCAGTGCTTGTCGACATTGTTCGAGATATTCAGAGGCTGAATCTTGAAGAGTCATGGGGCTGCTCGTTTGGATAGAAAAATTGTTGTGTGCAACGGTGTAGGTTGATTATGACGCCCAACTACAAGTAGGTGACACATGTGGTGTAATTTTTTGCGCTGGTTGTGTCGCACAACGACCCTTGCCGCTCTGTAAGCGATTATCTAGCCTGCGCTTAATATCTAGATTGCGACATGACTCAGGATGCAAAGCGATGCTGATGACAAAACTGCTTGGTTAAGTGCACGAGCAAATTTACTTCTCCTTTTATTGGGCTGGCATGGTGCTATCTGTCAGATAAAACCGATTTATCTTGGCGGCCTTTCCTGCGTCACCCGGCTCCGGGACGCCTCCCTCCCCAGCGTTCCTGAGTGTGTTGTCGGCTTTGCAACCAGTCTTCCGTCCGCATCAGCATCGGCCAAATCAACGGTGGGTGGTCTTGCAGGCGCAGATTGATCTGGTGGTAGCGATACCGCACCTTGTGAGGGGGCCCATCAGGCTTATGCAGCAGGGCTAAGCGCTTCAGCTGCATTTTCATCGTTCGGTACGTGCTGCTGCTCTTCGAGCCATTGCCAGAGCAGCGGCCGGCGCTGCCTCAGCCACTCGGTGATACCTCGTTCGGGAAAGAGTGCTGCGGATGTAAACAGACCTTTTAGCCTATCGCGAGATCTGGCAAACAGCTGGTACGACCGAAGTAATGGAGATACAGCCTGGCTCCCGCCTCTTGTCGATCTTGTGGATGATGCGGTGAAGTGCTCGCATCGCGATGATTTCAGGCAAGTGCCGCCTTCCGTGGCCGGTGAGTTTGGGGTGGGGGTTTAGATGCAGAGAATTAAAACAGTCGCAGGAGCCGACCAGGTCTGTTCGGTCACCTCCTGCTTTTCGCAACTCGCTCCGCTCCTAGCCTTGACCATGCAATGGGTCGCTCAGGCACGGAAAGCGAAGCGCCGTCCTTTGGGAAGTCCCCTTGCCCAATGGACGAACATCGAGCAAAGGGCGCAATTACAGGTGGAAGTCGCCCGCAGCCTCCGGCTGGTAAAGCACTTTCCTGATCTCAATCCGGCGGGTCCGATCAGAAATTCGCCAGTCGATGGCGTCCCCCTCCTGATAACCAAGGATGGCGGCGCCTAGATCGGAATACACGGAATACTTCCCTGCGCTGCTGTCCGCGTCTTCTGGGTAGACCAAGGCCGCTTCGAACTCTTCGTCGTCCAGTTGCAGCAACGCCCTAGAGTTCATTGTGATGACATTGCGCGCCACCTGTTGCGGCTTGACGACAATGGCTCGCTCAAGCTCATGTTCGAGTTCAACAATCGCCGGGCCTTGCTCGAGCGCGATTAGGCTTTCGAGCCTGGCCTTGTCGATTTCAGTGATGTAGATCCTGGTGGAGTCGTCACCGGCTCCTTCGCGCAAGAACTGGAGATAGCGTCCCGCCGTCATGGACAATGACTTCAATGTCGGCGTTTCGCTCTCAAGCATAAAACCGCTACGCAGAAAGGCTTTCAGCGAGCGCGAGTTATCTGGGTGAATCTTGGCGATGAGTTTCTCGGCCAGCATGTCGAGGAAGGCCATTTTCATGCCTTCGCGAATCGTGCGGGTGCCAAGGTTTCGGCCCCATTTTTCGCAGTCTCCAATGGCCAGGACGATCTCGCAATTTGAGCCGGTCTTGATCAGGCGGACAAAGCCCACCGGGACGTCATGCCGGTCATAGGCCATGAAGAATCGGCCGCCCTGGTTGAATAGATGGGTCAGGATCGGCAACTGAGTCCGATCAATGGCTTGCTCAATGGAACGGGAGACATGAGGCGAGTCGCTCAGATAGCAGGTCACGCGCTCATCTTCCAACCAACCCATCAACTTCAGCGCGTGCGCCCGAGTTATTTCAGGGCACAGCGTAATGAAAGGCTTGTTCATCTTAACCACACTTCTCTGCAAAGGATGGAAGCCCTTCATGGCTATAGACATGACGGTTCTTCGGCAACCGGCCATTCTAAGATATATCGCGAGTAATGGCGAAGATCCCCGAGAATTTGCGCAAGCCTGCGTTTTGCTGAACCCGAACCAGTCAAGCGCTCAAGCCTCGATGAACTCGACGATATTGAGAATGCTCAGCGCTGTATCGTTCTGGCCCTTGATCCGAGCCAGAGGTTCGTCACAAGCAGCTCCAGCAAATTTACGTGGATGGCCTGGTCAACAGTTTTAGTGTTTTGGGGGATTTGCTCGACCCCGCTTTTGGGGTGGTTTCGAGAGTTTTGCGTGTCGTTCTCTGTGGGCCGTCGGCGCCTCCCCGAAAAGGGGAGGCGCTTCAGCTTGAGGAGCCTGTTGACCTATCAGGTGGATACCCGGTCCAGGCGGTCAACGCTTTACCATCAAACGGTGAATCGGCTGATCAGCACGCCAAATGAGGTCGCGAGTCGCGACAGTTCGGCGCTTGAAGCGCTGGTTTGATGGGCGCCTGTAGCGGTTTGTGCGGAAAGGTCCTGGATGTTGACCAGGTTACGGTCAACCTCACGTGCGACCTGAGCTTGTTCTTCAGCAGCACTTGCGATGACCAGGTTCTTTTCGTTGATGATGGAAACACCCTCGGTGATGCTGTCCAGGGCCTGGCCGGCCTCAATCGACTGGGCCCGTGTATCGGCGGCCAGTTCCTTGCTTTTGTTCATCGCGAGAACGGCTTCTTCAGCGCCCGAGCGGACCTGTTGCATCATCGATTCGATGTCCGCCGTCGAGGCCTGGGTCCGGTGGGCCAGCGCGCGCACTTCATCGGCCACCACGGCGAAGCCGCGACCCTGTTCACCCGCCCGGGCGGCTTCGATGGCCGCATTGAGGGCCAGGAGATTGGTCTGCTCGGCGATAGCCCTGATCACTTCAAGCACTTTTGTGATCTCGTTGACGCGGGTTGCAAGCACTTCAACCTTGCCGGTCGAGTTGGAAATCTCGTCCGCCATCGCTCCAACGGAGTCAACGGCTCTGCGCACTTGATCGCGGCCTTGCACGGCACTGCGACTGGTCTGCTCGGAGGCTTCTGAGGCGCCTGTGGCATTGCGGGCAACTTCTTCCACTGCCGCGGTCATTTCGTTGACTGCGGTTGCGGCTTGCTGAATCTCGTCATTCTGCCGCGTCATACCCCGTGAGCTTTCTTCCGTAACGGCGTTCAGCTCTTCGGATGCAGAGGCCAGCTGATCAGCAGCACTGCCGATCTCCTTGACCGTGGCCCGCAGGTTTTGCTGCATTTTATCCAGCGCGTTGAGCAGCGCACTGACCTCGTCCCGACCGCTGACCTGAATGCTCTTGGAAAGGTTTCCTTCCGCTACTTCCTCTGCGCTGTGTACAGCGATGGAAAGGGGGCGGGTGATCGAGCGGGTGATGATCATGCCCAGCGAGACGGCCGCGAGGAAAGCGATCAGCACCCCGATGCCCAATGTCCAGTAAGCGCTGGTAGTGGCGATCTCGGCCGCGTCGGCGGCTTCACCGCTTTGACGATAGTTGGAGGCAACTATGACTTGCAGCTGATCGATAATTCTCTTGGACGCCGGAGAAAGCTGCTGCTGGAAAATCTGCGTGGCGCTGTCAAGGTCGCCGGCTCTTGCCAGGGCGATGACCTTGTTCGCCCCCTGGACATAGGCCGGCCAGTCCTTTTCGAACTGATCGCCCGCCACGCGCTCGTCATCGGCGAGAGGCGTCTGACGGTACTCCTTGAAAAGCCGCTCCACTTCCCGCTGGTTTTCGGACATGGACTGTACGGCCGATTCGAACATCCCTGAATCTGCCTTGGTGTACTTAAGAAGCAGCGCCGCATGCAGATCCTTGGAGTATGCAAAAACACCGGCCCGAGCATTGCCCGTATTGTTAACGGACACCAGGTTATTGCTAACGATTGCGTTTATTGTTGTTTTTAGCGATGCGATACCCGAGCGTCCCAAGAGCCCCACTCCCAGTGTGATGATGGCGCACACCACAAATGCAGAGATTAATCGCGTGGAAAGCTTGATGTTGCGTAATGCGTCCATAGGACCCTCGACGAACTCTTAGTTGGCTGGCCCAAGCTGGCTTGGGTTTACATGTATCCGCCGAGATCTCTATTAACTTTAACGACGAGCTGATTATTTTTTAGAGTGTTCGTTAACTGGTTAAGTGTTTTTTCTGCAAGAGGACATAGGTTTAATTTGGAACTAGCGTGCAATATTAACGGTAAGTTTCCGTCAGGGCTCCTAGTTGGCGTCATGGACGATATCGATGTTGCGCCAATCAAGGGTTGGCGCCCAGGGCTGCGATGCTGGGCCAGTGGCACTGATGCGAGACGTCTTGCCCGAAAAATCGGGGGCGTGTATCGGCAGGGTGCGTTCGCAGACGGCCCCGGGGAGTCTGCGCAAGACCTCGGCCATCGGAGGGCCGCCGATACCCAGGGCTTCGCGTGCACCGGCGGCATTGCGGCTGGTGCTGAAAAACTGTCGGCTTGCATCGCGGAGGAAGTCTCTATCTCGGTAAACTTGTTTTCCACGCAATTGAGTGCCGAGACCATTACGAGTGATCCAGCGATTCGTCCACTGATTGTTTTTGTACTCGAAGCATTCAAGCACAAGATCGAGGGGCAAGAGGCGAACTAGCGTTGCCAGTACAGAGGTGTGTTGCGCAGTTGCGTTATTCTTGATGCCACGGTGGGTACGGTGACTTCTTCAGATGCTTATTAACGACCATCTATTTACCGCTAGTTGATCTGAAATGGACTTTTTACCCGCGGCGGCCAGTTTAAATTTTTACCTATCTATTACAATCGCTACACTAGAACTTGAACCGTACTATCCATAAGGTGGGAACGTGAAGCGTGACACACGCTTGGTTGTGCTTTTGCTGTTGGTCGTTGGTTGCTCCCTGGCGTCATTGACTGTCTGGAAAGTGTGGGCATCTCGAGAGCAGGTATTGAGGGATGTGAATGTCCATAGCTTGAATTTGACCCAGGCGCTGGCTACCTACTCCGAAGGCATTGTCCGCCAAAGCTCGGCGCTTTTGCTCGGGCTCGTCGAGCGCCTGGAAACCGAAGGGAGCGGCCCCACACAGATTCAGCGCCTGAGTAAGTTGATCCGCCGGCAAGAGTCGCTGATGCCACAGCTCAGTGGCGTCACCATCTACGATAATCAGGGCCGTTGGTTGATGTCTTCCAATCGGCCCATTCCTGCCGGGGCGAACAGCAGCGATCGGGCTTATTTCATTCATCATCGCGACGATCCATCCCGTGAGACCTTTATAGGGCCGCCCATCCAGAGTCGTACCAATCAGGAGTGGGTGATCACCCTCAGTCGGCGTTTCAATGATCCACGCGGCGAGTTTGCCGGAGTGGTGGCGGTGACCTTGGGGATCGAAAACTTCCTGCGGTTGTTCGGCAAGATCGATGTCGGGCAGGAGGGGGCCATCGGCTTGTCCAATACCGATGGTACGTTGCTGGTTCGCTATCCCTTCCGTGAGCAGGATATGGGGCGCAACTTTTCCAAGTCGCCGATCTATGCCAAGTACCTTGTGGATCGATCCGTCGGTACCGCGTCGTTTACCTCCAGCCTGGACGGTGTCGAACGCCTTTATGCCTTTCGCAAGAGTGACCGGCTGCCTCTGATCACGACCGTTGCACTCGGCAAGCGAGAGGCCCTTGCCGCGTGGCGAATGGAGGCGCTGTTGTCGACGGTCGTAGTGGCGGGGCTGCTGGGGCTTACCGCGCTGATCGGTTGCTTCTTGATCCTGGATATTCGCCGGCGAACCGAGGTTGAAGGCCAGTTGCGAGGCGCCCAGCAGCAGTTGCTCTCATCCAATCGCCAGCTTGAGTTGCTGGCCATGAAGGATCCCCTGACGGGGCTGGCCAATCGGCGCTGCTTCGACGAGAGCCTTGCCACTGAAGCGCGACGTGCACAACGTGCCAATGCCTCCTTGGCTTTGATGATGATTGATATCGACCATTTCAAACTGTTTAACGATTCGCTCGGGCACGTAGCCGGAGACGCCTGCCTGCAGGCGGTTGGCAGAGTCCTGGAGGAGTGTGTGCGACGGCCGTCGGATCTGGTGGCCCGTTATGGCGGCGAGGAGATGGGCGTCATCATGCCGGATACCGACAGCGACGGTGCCAGGATAGTGGCGCACCTTATTCTCAGTCGCTTGGAGCAGGAGAACATTGCGCACACCTCCAGCCCGTTGGGACGTGTGAGTGTCAGCATTGGCATTGCGGCCGCCACGGGCGCGGAACTGAATCACTTGCAAGGACTGATCGAGGCGGCAGATCAGGCGCTGTACATTGCCAAGGCATCGGGACGTAACCGCTTTGCCGAGGCGAAGGTGGAGTAGGCGCTGCCAGGCAGGTTCAGCTGTCGGAAGCGATAGCCGGGTCTTGAGTGGCTTCAGCCGCCAGTTTCAATCGGTCGGCCTTGCTGATGTAGGTCGACTTCTTTTTCGGTGCCAGTTTGGCGCTGGCCTTCTTGGCGTTGGCCTTCAGCAGTTGGTTTATTTTCTTGCGGCGATTCATCGTTGTTACTCGGCGGATAAGTTGCCGGATGATATCAGCTAAGGGGATTGGGCCGTTCACCCGTGCCGAGTACGGGGCGCACCGGGTTGGCTGGCGGCCCAGGTCTGTTCGGCAGTTCTGGTCCTTGCCGTTGATCACGCAGGCCCAGGTGATGATGTCGCGACCTTGGGTGTTGAAGGTGACAAAGAGAGTCCCATGCCCCGGTCGGGGCAGATGGCCTGTGGCGTGACACCGTGCCGCACTGGCGCAATCGCAGGCTGTGGTCTTTGCTGTTCCGGGCCCGTTGGCGGGAGTGCTGGCGGGAGTTGCAGCGCGCCTTGCCAAGGGCGTGCATCCGCCCCCTGAAACAAGGGGAAAGCGCGGATCGTGATCATTGTCTCGACCAAGGAGGTCAGGTTGAAAAGAAAAATGCTGGCGGCGTCGTTGCTGCTGTGGATGTTCTCGCTGACAGCGCAGGCGGACTGCGCGGTGCTCGGGCCTGGGGAAGATCCCTGTGCCGGTCCGGTGCTCGGCCCGACGGTCTGCGAGTGCCCTTGATGACTGTCCGTGCCCTCGCCAGGGCACATGGACGATTGGATGACTGACCAGGAGGTCGCAAATGAAGAAAGTGTTGTTGGCGGTATTGCTGCTGTGGGGTTTCTCCCTGACTGCCCAGGCCTCGTGCCCGGTGTTCGGCCCATCCAAGGATCCGTGCAGCGGTCCGGTATTCGGTCCATCGACCTGCGAATGCCCTTGAGATAGTGGCTACGGCAGGCCCGGTGCCGATCGGGTCTGCCTGCTCAGCTGGTAGACCGGCAGGTGCCGAAGCATCTCCAACAGGTGCTTTACAAGTGGGCAATCAATTGCTGGTGATAGCCACTTTCCTCGCTCGGGGCCGGGTAGCGGCTTTCATCGATCAGCGAGCGCAACTGCTGTGAGTGGCTGGACTGCCTGAAGGCGACCTGGCATTCGGCAGCGTCGAAAAACCCTCGCAGCAATGGCAGGGCCAGAGGCAGCAGCGCAGGCTCTATCTTCAACGAGACGCTGACGATATCCAGTTGGTCGGTGGGGTCTCGGTACAGATCGATGACCAACAGGCTCTGACTCCCAGTACTTGGATAGACATGCACATCACCCGTACCGACCGGGGTGTCATCGAAGTAGCGGGTGTATAGCTGGCCAATGTCGAGGGCGATGCCCAGGGTACTCAATGCTGCCGCCAGGTCGGCGTTGGGCAGGTGCCGGTCTTCGACCCAGGTGACGAAGTCGGGCATTGAGACGCAGATATCGAACTCATTGGCGCAGATGATGGGCGTCACTGGAAAACCTTCCTGGTGGTGGAGGGCGGCTAGCCTACCACCTGGGCATGCAGCCTATGCAAACACCGCTTACGTGCGACCTCCCGTTGCTGATCGATCGAGCGAAGCCGCTCAAGGTGTGGCGCGCAGCCCCGGTTGTCCTGTAGTTTTCACCGGGGTCGGCGACAGTCTGCAACCCAGCCGGCCAGGCGCGGACGTTGGGAGTTCCGTGCATCTCAATCCAAGGAAAGTGGCCCCAGATGACTCAGCTCATTGATTTCAAATCCATCGTTGCAGCGGCGCAACGGATTGATGGATCGGTAACTCGCACGCCGACGGTCAACAGTTTGGTGCTCAGCGACAAGGCGCGGCGGCCGGTGTTTCTCAAGCTGGAAAACATGCAGGTCGGGGGTTCGTTCAAGGCCCGTGGCGTACTCAACAAGTTTTCGGCGTTTGCCGAGAATCTCGGCGACAACCACTTCGTTGCCGTCAGCGGCGGCAATTTCGGGATTGCCATCGGCGAGGCGGCCAGGAGCTTTGGCGCCAAGGTCACGGTCATCATGCCCGAGAGCGCGCCTTCCTCATCGGTCGAGCGAATTCGCGCCAGTGGCAGTTCGGTGCTGATCGAAAAAGACGTTCATGGCGCATTTGCCCGGGCCAAGGCGCTTGAGGAAGAGGGCTATGTGGTTATCGACGATTGCGCCGACACCCTGATCGCCGAGGGGCATGGAACCCTGGCCCTTGAGTTCATTGCCGACTGCCCGTCCCTGACCGACGTATTCGTCGCGGTGGGTGGCGGGGCGATGCTGGCGGGAGTGGCCACGGCGTTGAAGGCGATCAAGCCCGAGATCCGTGTCTGGGGCGTCGAGACCGCCGGCGCAAGCTCCATGCATCAGGCGTTGCAGGCAGGCAAACCGGTGGACGTGGACATCAGTTCTGTCGTCTCGACCCTGGGTGTTCCCATCATCGATGAGCTGATGTTTGCCCACGCTCGCCACTATCTGGAAGACGTGGTCGTGGTTTCTGACCATGACGCGATCAAGGGCATGGTTTGCTTCGCCCAGGACGCCAGGCAGTGGGGTGAACTGGCTTGCGGAGCGCTGGTTCCGGCCATGCTGGCCACCGCGCCGACGCTGCCTGAGGACGCGGTCATCGGTCTGGTGGTCTGTGGCGGCAACATATCCCTGCAAGACATGACGAAATGGGCTGCCTACGCGGGAATATCCTGAGCCTCCCCCAGTATTTCTCCGTGCATCAGGAGCGGCGTTTCGGGCCATTTATGGCCCGTCGGGCCGATCCTGTGGCGTCAAGCTCATCCCGGCCAAAGAACTGAAAGCACAGAAGCATGGACAACCGAACCGACATGCAGCGCGTGATCGTTGCCTTCTTGTTCATCATCGTGGCGTTAGGCGGCATCGCCTTCGTGGGCTGTTTGGCTGTGCCCGCAGGGTTCTTCCCGGGCCTTGGTGCAGTCCTGGCGATCATGGCGCTGGGGATCACCTGCCTGCTGTGCTACCCGCTGGTCTTCGCCTATTGGATGGTCAGCGGCAGGGCAACTGGAATGCGCGACCTGTTGATTCTCCATAGCGTGGTGTCAGCAGGCTTTGTCATCTGGTACCTGATGATGGTATTCGGCTGAAGGGCGAGGGTGTCCCGACAGTGTGCCGGGGCTCTCCCCGCGTCGCGCTGTGGCGCCGAGAGGATGGCTAGAGCGGCCATTCACCACGGGTGACGAATCAGCAAAGGCTGTCGGTGGCACTGAGCATGGGCAGCGCCGGCAGGCTCGTGTCGCGAATAGCCGCTTCGAGCTTGTCCTGATAGAGGCTCAGGATGGAGTAGTCGAGTTTCTGGGTGATGCTGGCGCCGCCTGCGCAATTTTGCAGCAGCTCCTCCAGCGCGCCGGCCACCAGGTCGGCGGTGACTTGCAGGACATTCAAGCCAAACGGGCTATCGACAATGACCAGACTCGTTAAATCGTACATACAACCTCTGCGGTCACTGTGATCAACAATAATGGCTATGAGCCATCACTATTTTAACTAAACTGCCGCCGGGCTGTCACTGTGCGAGCGCGGTGGCGGCGGTTTTTTGTGCGGTGAATTTCCTGCACCCGGAGGCCGCTGTGTGTACCATTCGGGCCCGCGTAACAATCAGGTTCGATCGGCATGCTGATACTGACAAAGGGCAACCACCAGGGCCTGAGGATAGGGCCGCGCTGGCCGTCCTCAAGGGTCATGGTGGACCACCGGGCCTTTGCACAACTACTTGAGGTTCAGTCCAGGCTGCCGTGCTCTGTGCAACTGCTGGTGACCCGTGGTTACGAGCACAAAAGCAGCTACCTGGGCGCTTTCAGGAGCCTGTCACGCTGGCTGGGCATCCGCCTGCTCTGCTGGTGTTATCCGCAACGCAAGCAGGAACTTGAGGACATCTTCGGCTCCAACGGCCACGATGTGGATGGCACTCATGTCGATGTGTCGATCGTCCTCGACGGCAAGCGCTTGCGTTTCCTGCCACTGGGCGTCTTCACTTCGCCGGCGCGCCAGAACCGGCGCCAGGCGCGTTACGCGGCGGTGGTTGATGAAGTCAAGGAAACCCTCAGGCAATGTGGCTTCGAGATCCACCGCAACCCTACGGAAAGCCTGCAGATCCATTGCGACTACAAGGCTTGAGCGTGTTCAGTGCCGCCTCGGCCATGCAGCGCCCAGGGCGCTTGCCGATGCAATTAATAAGGATGTTACGTGTTGCGAAGTCTGTTGTTGCTGGTCCTGGCCCTGGGGCTCAATGGGTGCACGGCCTTGATTGCCCGTACCACTCCCTACACCTGTCCCTATATCGGCGTGCGCATGGACTGGGCCCTGGCGAAGGAAAACAACGGAGTGCTCTGGCCATTGCTGGCGCTGGATGCACCGTTTTCCGGCGTGGTGGATACGCTGATGTTTCCTTTTGAGCATCAGTACAGTTGCTCGCTTTGATACGTGATGGCAGACAGCGTGCCGCTGTGAATGGGGAGCCGCTACTGTGTGAAAGCGCTTTGCCAACTGATCTGCGGGCTCCTTCGAGGTGCAATGCCGTCTACATTGGAGTGTGACAGAGGCCTTCTGAAGAGCATTGATATGCACAAGTCCAATCGGCTGGTTACCACTCTTGCCTGTCTTTTCCTGATCACGGCTTCTCCTCTGGTCTTGGCCGACCCGGGCGGTGGCAAGGGCCAGGGCCATTCCAGGTCTGACTCCGCCGATGAACACGGGCACGGCAACCAGAACGGACACGGCAAAGGTAAAAAGTCCGCGTCCGAGGATTGGCAGCACGGCCCCAGCATCGATCGTGGCGGTGTCGTGGGTATTCTCGGCGGGCATCGTGATTATTGGAGTCCTGGGCCGGCATTGCCTCCCGGCATCCAGAAGAACCTGGCCCGTGGCAAGCCTCTTCCTCCGGGAATCGCCAAGAAACTCGACAGCCGGCTGCTTGGCCAACTGCCTCGCTATGACGGTTACGAATGGCGACAGGCCGGAACAGACCTGATCCTGGTGGCCATTGCCAGCGGGATCATCTACGAAGTGCTGAATGACGTCTTGAACTGAGGAAGGCTGCCGAGGTTTCAGCCCATCGCGGCTGCAACCTCGACATGGGGCCCGCCGGTTCGACGGTTATTCCCAGCGCTTGAACAGCACGCTGGCATTGACCCCGCCAAAACCGAATCCATTGGACAAGGCGTATTGCATGGCCACCTGACGTGCCTGGCCGCTGACCAGGTCAAGTCCCGCAGCGTCGTGGTCGGGGTTTTCCAGGTTGAGCGTGGCCGGGGCGATCTGGTCGCGCAAGGCGAGAATGGTAAAGATCGCCTCGATCCCGCCGGCCGCGCCCAGCAAATGGCCAGTGGCGGATTTGGTGGCGCTGATGGCCGGGCCGCGGCCGCTGCCAAATACGCTCCTGATCGCTGCCAGCTCGCCTTTGTCGCCCACGGGGGTGGAAGTGGCATGGGCATTCAGGTGCTGTACCTGGGCAGGCTGGACGCCGGCCTGACTCAGTGCCTGCTGCATGGCGCGCCGGGCGCCGTCGCCATCTTCCGGACCGGCAGTCATGTGGTAGGCGTCGGCGCTGGTGCCATAGCCCACCAGTTCGGCGATGGGTTGCGCGCCTCGGGCCAGGGCATGCTCCAGCTCCTCGATGACCAGCAGACCGGCGCCTTCGCCCATGACAAACCCGTCCCGGGCCTGATCGAAGGGGCGTGAGGCACGCTCCGGCGTGTCGTTGTAATCGCTGGACAAGGCACGTGCAGCGGCGAAGCCGGCCAGGCTGACCTGGTGAATCGCCGCTTCCGCTCCGCCACAGACGGCGATATCGATTTCTCCGGCGCGGATCATTCGTGCCGCGTCACCGATGGCCTGCACCCCGGCGGCGCAGGCAGTGACAGGCGCTCCCAGCGGTCCCTTGAGGCCGTGGCGGATCGAAACGTGGCCGGCGGCCATATTGCTCAGGAATGATGGAATGGTGAACGGCGACAGACGCCGCGGGCCTTTGCTGTCGCTGGTGCGCACGGCATCGGCAATGGCCGGGAAGCCTCCGACTCCCGAGGCAATGATGGTGGCGGTCCGTTCCTGGGCGGCGGCGTCATCGGGTTTCCACTGCGCCTGGGCCAGGGCTTCTTCCGCAGCGGCCAGGGCAAAGAGAATGAAGCGGTCCATCTTGCGCTGTTCCTTGGGCGTCAGCAGACGGTCCGGATCGAAGCCGGCCTGCGGATCCTGCTGCGAGTCGGGCACCTGGCCGCCAATGGTGGTGGACAGGCCCTGGATGAACTCCTCCGGCAGGTGACGGATGCCGGACTGCCCCGCCAGCAGGCGTTGCCAGACTTGCTCGACGCCACAGCCCAGGGGAGTGATTGCGCCCATGCCGGTGACTACGATGCGTTTACTCATACGGGTCCTGCTCCTTCGCTTGTTTGGGGGAACAACGAAACGTGGACGATACTATCATCATGAAAGTAACATTCGGATCCACAAAAACCGAGGTGCACTGCAGGAGCCCGTCATGCAACGAAAAAGTCTGATCGAAGCCGAATGTCCGATCGCCAGGAGCCTGGAGCGGGTCGGCGAGTGGTGGAGCATCTTGATCATGCGCGACGCGCTGCATGGCTTGAGGCGTTTCGACGAGTTCTCCCGCAGCCTGGACATTGCCCCGAACATGCTGACCCGGCGCCTGAACGCCCTGGTGGAGGCCGGGTTGCTGGAGCGCCGCGCCTACAGCGAGCGGCCCTTGCGCCATGAATATGTGCCGACCGCCAAGGGCGAGGACTTTCGCGTGGTGTTGCTGGCGTTCGTGGCATGGGGCAACCGCCACTTCGCTCCCGAAGGCGAGAGCGTGCAACTGATCGAGCGTGAAAGCGGACGACCTGTGCACCCGGTCATGGCGGATAGGGTCGACGGGCATCTGGTGGCGTTGCAGGATTGCACCGTGCAAGCCGGGCCCGCCGCCAGTGCCAGCATGCGCCAGCGCTTTGCGTCTATGACGGATTGAGCGCGCCGGGGGCGGGCTGATTCTGCGCCGCGCCCACCTCAGCTTGGGGCGCCGGTTGCTGAGACTCGATGGCCGGCATGGGACCGCTCGCGGCAGGGTTCGGGCTAGTGGGGATCAGTTTGCCGACCACGTAGCCGCTGTGGCTGATCAGGGCCAGCAACAGCAGGGTGGTGTGCAGTTTTGGCAAATCCTGCAGAACCCAGTAGCCGGACCCCAGGCTATGACCGACGGCTGCCCCATACACCAGGATCACCACCAGGGTGATCAGCAGCATCTGCAGGCGCGGCAGGTCGACGATGGTGCCATTACTCACGTCTTCACCGCGAATCAGATCGGCCAGTCGCGCATCCTGCGGATTACCCTTCATCAACACCTGGCCATTGGCCGATGGCATGGATGCGAGGTTCTGGCTGTCGAGCAACTGCTGGCCGGTGCTGGCCAGCGCTCCGCTGTCGGTAGGTTGCTCGGCTTTACGGCTCAGGGCCATGGGCGCGCTGACAAAACTGGCCAGGCTGAACCCCATCAACGTGATCAGGTTGTAGTCCAGATCCACCATCAGCGCCGTGGTGGCATCGCCGCGGACAATGTTCGCGATGTACACCGTGTACAAGGTGGCCAGCACCAGCAGGGTCCACAGGCTCATCTGCAAACGCGACAGCGAGTAGCGATTGCGCTCGTCTATCAGTACCCCGAGGACGCGTCCGCGAATGCGCAACCCGGCCAGCACGAACAGCGCGGCCAGGCCCAGCAGGCAGCAGCCCCAGGCGCCCAGTCGAGGCCAGTCGAGGTGGGGGGCAAACGGCGGGTAGGTGGTGGGGCGGGTATGACCGAGGAGGATCACCGCGGGGACGATGGTCGCCAGCAGCACGGCCAGGGTACGCAGCAGATAAGCATGAGCTTTCACGGTGGCAGGCCCTCTCCCTGTGTGGGCGGCTCATGTCCTGGTCTGCGTGAGCCGCTTTTGTACGGGCGGTGGGGCTTTTGGCGAGCGTCCCGGCGCCTGCTCTTGTGTATAGCGAATCCTGGTGCAGGCGACCGGCCGTTGGTCGGGTGCCGGGGGCGTCAGCGAGGAGGTTGCCCGCGGCGCCAGCTCGGGTGGAAGTGGCGCCAGTGAGGGTCCTGGGCCGCTGCCAGTAGCTCGTGGTCACCCCGGGTATCGCCCCAGGCCCGGACACGGTATTGGCTCAATGGGCCGTAGACGCTTTCCAGGCGCAGTACCTTGTTCTGGCAACGGCAATTGCCACCTGTGATATGCCCGGTCAGCACGCCGTCGACCACCTCCAGTTCGGTGCCGATCAGTTGGACCCCCAGGCGCGTGGCAAAAGGTTGCAGGACCAGGGCCGGCGAGGCCGAGCACAGGGTCACCCGCGCACCGGAGCGCAGTTCGTCGGCCACTGCCTGCAGACCGTTTGGACGCATCAGCCGGCTCCAGGATCGCCGGCAGAACGCTTCGGCCTGTTGTTGCACCCATGTCGCCTCGACACCGGTCAGAAAGGTGCGGATCAGTTGCGCCTTGAGCTGGTCGCGGTCCATCCGCCGGGCCAGATACTCCAGACTGGGCAAGGCCAGCCTGAGTATTTGCCGGTTGAAGCGCTGCTTGCCGAAGGCAAACCGCAGGAAGGGCACGAAGCTGTCATGGCGGGTGAGGGTGCCGTCAAAGTCGAATACCGAGAGCACCTGGGCGGCATCGGCGTCCACGGCCAGGGTGTCCAGGGTGGGCGCAGGCGTTTGACCGTCTGCCGTCGAGGGAATCATGGGCGTGGGCGCAGGGGACTGGGGCGGCATGCTGTTCTCGGTGGTTGGGGCGGCCTGCTGGTGGGGCCGCCGGGAGTGCCAGGGTTGGCAGCAGTTTACGCCTTGCTGCCGGCCGGGTGCGGATCGCCGGTGATTCACCAGCGCAGCATGGGGAGGGGCTTCCAGGGACGAGTCAGGCATTGCTTGGCGGACAATTGAACCAGCCGCAGATGAAAGCCCGCGTCAGGAAACGCCGAAAAGACCTGCCGCCGTGCGTCCCGCGGGATGCCGAAACTGATCAGCCCCAGGGAGACATCGATCCAGTCGGCACGCCGGAAGCTCTCCACCAGGCTGCCTGGATGCGCCGTGGCGGCACCGATCTTGTGGTGCAGTTCGATCATCGCCAGCACTTCGCTTTTCCATTCGGGCCTGGCGATTTCATCCAGATGGGCCTCGGCCAGCTGTAGTGAGGGAGGCAGGTAGTCAAAGGTGCTGGCGGTCCAGATCCCCAGGTCGTGGAAGGCGCCGGCGATGGCCAGTTTTTCCAACTGCTGGGCGTTGGCGTCGATCAGCAGATTGCAGAAGTTGATGACTCGGTACACATGGTTGCGATAGCCGATGAAGTCCTTGCCCAGCGCCGGGCGATGGCGCTGGAGCAGTTCATCCAGAGGTTGCAGGCGGGTCAGAAGCATTGCCTCTTCCTTGTAGGACCGTCGCCTGAGCGCGGTCGTCAATGTCCGGATACCCGTGTTAGTTCGCAGTGGCGGCGCGGCTGCGCGCTCTTTCAACCATGGCCACGATGGTGGCGCGCAGTTCTTCCTGGGCGTGTTCGGGGCTGATTTCTCCCAGCGCCGCCGCGTGAGAGAGCGCTTCGGCGGCACCGAGCATTGCCCGCAAGCCGGCCGTGGTCAGACTCGCACCGGCGGCGAAGGGCTCCAGGTTGGCGCGGCATTTTTCCAAAAATAGCCGTTGGTAGTCGCGCTTGATGGCCTCCAGTTCCGGTGAGCTGGCCAGGGCCGCGATGACCCCCGGTATTTCCCGGCCCTGCAGCAGCACGCACTCCACATAAGAGCTGGCGATGACCGCGGCGCGGGCGGCCAGGGTCGGTTCGCAGGCTTCCAGGGCCTGATCCATCAGCGCGGTCTGGCGCTGGTCGAAATCCTCATAGAGCGTCGCCAGGAGCACTGCGCGGGTGGCGAAATGGTCGTAGACCACCGGCTTGGTGACCTCGGCCTGTTCCGCCAGGTGACCCAACGTCAGGGCTTCGGTGCCGTGCTCGCGGACAATCTGCCAGGCCACGGCCATCAACTGTTGCAGGCGCTGTTCCCGGGACAGGCGGCGTCGCGGTACCGAGGCAGGGGCGGATTTCTGGCGGCTTGACATGCTTATATACCAAAGGTAACTTAAAAGACGTAACTTACTAAAAGTATATAGGTCCCGGTTCATCCTGCGCAATCCGTCCTTTGGAGTACTCGTCATGCACGCTCTCATCGTGGTCGCTCATCACGACCCCAAGTCCCTGACCCACAGTCTCGCGCGGCAGATTGCCGAGGGGCTGGGGCGCTCTTGCGAACATTCCTGCGAGATTGCCGATCTGTGGGCTGAAGGATTTGACCCGCGTTTCACCGCCGCCGATATCGCGGTGCATCGCACTCAGCTGCCGCCTCCTGCGGATGTGCTCTCCGAACAGGCGCGTATCGACCGTGCCGACGCACTGGTGCTGGTCTATCCGGTGTACTGGTGGTCCATGCCGGCGTTGCTCAAGGGGTGGATCGATCGGGTTTTCGCCAATGGCTGGGCCTTCGATTTTCGAGCTGACGCCAAACTGGTGAAGAAACTCGGGCAGTTGCAGGTGCACCTGTTGGGTGTGGCTGGGGCCGATGCCGGTACCTATGAGCGGCATGGTTATCGGCAGGCGATGCAGACTCAGATCGATCACGGCATTTTTGACTACTGCGGAGCCCGAGTGCTGAGCTCGCAATTGCTCTTTGATTCTGAGGGCGGCGAGGTGATCCCGGCTCTGGAACAGGCGCACGCGCTCGGACAGGCACTGTTCAGCGTCAGCCAGGCAAGCGAGTCGGCGTGAAGGTGAAAGGCGGCGTGGGAGGGGCAATGCAGGGGACGTGGTCGATGGGATTGAGGTCTTCAGCCCCAGCAGCACCAGGCAAAGGTGGTCAGGCAGAGCACCAGGGGCAGGGCGTCGAGAAAGTCATTCATACCAGCGCACACCATTGAGAACGGTGCCGGCAATTTATGATGGGCAGGCACGTCTGTCTGTTGCGATTCTGTGAATTTTCAGCGCACTTTTGTTTAAGCCTGGGGGCGCTTGCGCGGAGTCGCCTTTCACCAGGAAAAAGCATTGGAGAGCGGGCCTGAAAAAACCAAAGACTCAAAAAAAGTGTGGATATTTAATGACTTAGGTGATTATATTTGCGTTTTTTTTCTCAAAATATCTTGTTACAGAATGTACTGTTCCGTTACTATAGCCCTGCGTTCACCTACCACGGTTTATGCATTTTTAGTCCCAAGTGTCCATCAGCTACTTGGGCTTTTTTTTGCCTGAAATTTGACCTCGCCGCCCATTGTCACGGCACATTTCCTTTGCCGGACTGACAGTCGGGCCCCTTGCAGGGCCCGTTGGTCGAACATCAGGCCGCGGGGTGCAGGACGATATGCAGTCCTTCATCCGCCTGCGGAGGCACGAAGTAGCGGCAGATCAACGCGAACTGCTCCTCGCTGGTGCTGAAGGGGTGGTCGCCCCGCTCGTTGCGCTCACGCAGCCGGGTGCGGCAGGTGTCTTCGTCCACATCCAGAAAGTGCAATCGATGGGCGACTCCGGCCCGATCCGCCAGGGCCCGCAATCCGGCGCGCTGGGCAAGGGTGTTGGCCGGAAAATCCAGTACGACATCGGTTCCAGCCTGGAGCATGGCGATCACCAGCGGCTCCAGCACGTCTTTCAGGCGTTGGGCATGCTGCAGATAGTCCGCGAGCGAGTGAATCTGGCCTGGATACAGCCGTGCCAGCCACTGGTCTTCGCTGATCAATACACTGCCGCTAGCCTGTGCCAGATGACTGGCCAAGGTGGATTTGCCCGAGGCGATCTTGCCGCATAACAGGTGCAGCGTGGCGGGGGACGATGAGTTCATGTTGTGTCTCCTGGGGGGGCGTGCCTCAGAAGAGCGGTCATGAACCCGCCTTCGAGGCGGGTTGGTTGCGGTTTGGACAGCCGCTAGCCCACCTGGCTGATGCAGGTGGTAATAATCGCGGTGCGCCGTTGCCAAAGATTCCGGTTCATGGGCTGGAACTTACACAGTGGAGGGCCGAAAACCTAGAAAATCTTCGTGCAAATCCATCGATGACTGCAGGCTCGGCGGCAGGTGGCAATAGCATCGAGGAACTGTGAGGCAGTTATCATTTCTTGTGTGTTTTTCGACACACACGCTCAGATGCTGACCTATCCTCAACGGGAAAAACTCACCCCATCTCACACAGGCGAGACAGCCATGCTCTCCACCAGCGAGCTTTGTCACATACTGGAGTCCGGCTTTCTCCCCCTTTCCTGCACCTGCAGCCTGGCTGCCAATGGCGCCCTGACCATCAAGATCTACGATGCCGAAACGGGGCGAGTGGACCTGTTGCTACCCGGGGTTTCCACCGCGGGACTTACCAGCGTGCGAGACATTTCCAATCTGATCGGCGAGTTGCGCACCGAACTGCGGGCCGGGCGTAGGGCCTTTGCCGGTGGTTTCACCCATCATGCCGGCTGAATCCGCACAGCCAGTGATTGCTGACAGTTGAACATGTTATTGAGAACGCATAGCGTTATGCCGTTCGCCCGGTATCTATGACTCTTTACCGGTTCATGGATGGCGAGGTCATGTGTACTGGGCGAACTCCATTGGTCAATCGGCGAGTTTTATCGGCGCCAAGGCCATGTTTCCTCCCTCCTGCCTTGTTCGTCGCATCGGACGCAGTGCCCGGGATATCCCATTTGCCAGCCATCGCAGGCACCAGTGGATTGATTCGATATCAAGGACGGCCTTCATGAACGTCGGCAATGCGCGCCCTGGTAATTACACCTACGCCCAATTGTCCAAAGTGTTGGAACTCAATCGTGGCGTTGCGCAAGTCAAGGGCGCTGAAGTCCGCGATACGCCAGTGGTAAAGCAAGTATTTTCCACCCAGCTGGAGCGCGAACAAACCGCAACCAAGGACGAAGCGCTCAAGCTCAAGTTATCGCTGAGTTTTTCGGCCGAGGCCTGACCCTTGATTGCCCAGCCACGCCCCGTGCGCTCATCCGCGCAGCCCGGCGCCCGCTTCAAATGCGCTGCCGCTTGATGATAAGTCGTTAAAAATCAGTTGGTTAGCTATGGATGCCATGTTAGTCTTGCCGCCGCCGACGCGGGTGCCGAGCTGCATGGCGGTCTTGTTGTCGGCAAATGAACGGATGCTGTAGATCCCTGATTTAGCGTGCTTTTTCACTGGGTTTTAGTGAGCGCAGAAGCGTTTTTTTTGCAGACTCCGTTCTTGCTTCACCTGGGCTGGATGTATATATTCCTCTCCCTGCTTCAAGCACTGGACGGGCTGATGCCTATTTACAGCTCCAGTGCCGCGTGATCGCGCTACCGCCCGAATGGCGAAACTGGTAGACGCATGGGACTTAAAATCCCCCGCTCGTAAGGGCGTGCCGGTTCGATTCCGGCTTCGGGCACCATCTATTTCAAGGGCTTGCATGACATATCTCATGCAAGCCCTTAGTTCTTTTTTCCGCAATCAAAAAATCTTTTCCGCAATTCGTGACCGTCAGTCACTTCGTGGGGGTAACCTTCATCCCCTTGCGCATTCGAATGTACTGTTCTGTCATCCCAACGGTTGTATGTCCTAGCTGGTCTCTAGCTTCTCGGATGCTCCCGGTTGACTCCTCCTTATCCGTCGCCGCTTTTGCTCTTAGGTCGCGCATCTGAAATTCTGCTTTTGGAATCCCGGCTGCTTCCCTGGCGTCATCAAACCGCTTTCTGAGCATGCTGGTTGTCATTGGCTGCCCAGAGTCGATTACTACCAGACGTGTTGATCTGATTTTGTGTCCAGCCTTTCGTGTCATGATTCGATCGATTACGACTTTGAGCTCACCAATGATCTCGATCCTTCGTTTAGCCCCAGTCTTACCTTGCTGAACGGAGAGCTTTCCGTCTTTTATGTCTCGCTCATCCATCTTCAATGTGTCTGCGATCCTCTGACCTGTTAGGTAGAACAGGTCCAAAGCGTCTCTCAATGGCTGATCGGCATGCCGGTAGGCTCTGGCAAGTACGTCGTCTTCAACATATATGTCGCGACCGGTTTCTTTATTGCCTTTCACGCCTGAGCAAGGATTTGCCAAGGATGTATAGCCATTCTCGCGAGCAAAGTTCCAGATGGAGCTGAGTAACGCCTTCTCCCGATTCGCGCGAATAGGTGCTGTCTTGCCACGATGACGAAGGTACTGGCTGACATGTTTCGGTTCGATAGCTTCTAGAGGGGCGGGCGGGTCGTTGAAGAACAGAAGAAGGTTTTTGAGTTCGCGCGCGTTGTCTTTTTGAGTGGCATGGGCTTTTGTGGGAACCACCTCATTCATATAAAGCTCGGCTACGTAAGCAAAGGTAAGTACGGTTTGTGTCAAGGCTTGAGAGACGCGGCTTTTTTCGAGCTTTGCGTACTCTAAGATGGCCAGGCCGTAATCCGTACCTAGCGGTATTTCCTTGCGTGGTTTCCCGCCAGTGTCATAAAGGTAATAGGTGGTGTTGCCGCGTTTTCTCTCGCGCAGGCGAGGAATGCTCCCCGGCTTTGTTGGTCTTCGTCCCATTCATCCCACCAGGCGCGGCTGCCACGTTGGAGTTTCTGTCGCGTTGGTAGTTGCTCCTGTCAGCGCGGACGCAATCACGCAAGGCCAGCCATTGCGCTTGATGGTATGACGAATGCCATTGCGCTTCAGCACCATAATCTGACCGGCTTTAGTTTTAGCTCCGGTCAGTTCGCAGACTTGCTCATGGCTGAGAAATTGAATGCTCATGCTGGCTCCTTGCTAAGAAATGCAGAGTGCTTCGAATGCGCTTGCAGTGCGGCCTTGCTTCCTTCGGTTCCTGGATATAGCTGCGCAGCCATTGCAAGCGCCTGTTCGCGCAGCGATCGGGTATCACGCTCGAGCTTCTTGCCGGTACGAAAGACGCTGAAGGTCTCAGCGGCGATCCGCAGCAGCTCGCCGATATCGACCAGTGTCTGGTGCTCGGTCGGGCCGAAGAGTGGACCTGCTTCAAATCGTTTGCAGGTGTGTACCAAGCGCGTGTGATCTGCGCTAATGAATTGCAGCGAGGCTCGAAGCTCGCGGATGGTTTTAGCACTTACGGCGCGCTGAATGTCTTCACCCTCGCGTAGGCCGGTCTCAAGACCATCTCTGCGGCCTATGATGTAACCGCCCCATACCAGGAGGGCCGCCATAACGATCAAGATGACGAGTGCAACTGTTTGTACTGGAGTCATCATTTGGTGTGCTCCTGGGGTTGTCGTTGGCTGGTGGTAACTGCCGTCAGTGGTGTGGGTGCAGCATCGTGTTGGTCGTCATGCTGTCGCTGCATGTTCTCATCAGCCTTGTAGGCGCAGATGTCGATCAGCGAGGCCATGTGCCGTATGTGGACGTATTTGAGTGCCTTGCGACTGGCGTCGATTGTGGTGATCGGAAGCTGAATCCGGCCGTTGTAGATCTCAGTCACGAACAGCTGTGAATTCAAGTTTCGAAAATAGGCTTCCCGTATTTTTTCCAGTGGGATCAGTACATTCCCAAAAGTGCGATAGAGCATTTCGACGGTGGTCGATTCGGGCGCCGGATGAAGGCGAAGCGGATTCTGCGTGGCGTTACTCATGGCCTTGTCGAGCCTCCTTGAGTTGTTTTCGGGCCGGGTGGTTCCAGGCATTCAGGCAGTGGCGTTTAGTCAGCTCGCGCAGATGTTCGGGCACTTCGAGGAGCGCGGCGTTGCGCTCCTCTCGTGTGCGCATGGCAACAATCTGGCGGGCGTACTCCCTAGGCCACGTCACGGCGATCTGCCGGGATGGCAGGAAGATCGATGTCCAACTGCTCGGCCAGCCAACGGATACCGGCCTGCTTCACCCGAGTCGACTGGCTGTACTGCATTCCGTGTTTCTCGTCATACCAGGGACTGTCCTTGACCCGCAGGTATGCTTTGTCGCGCTTCGGGTTCGCCGGCAGGTTTCCCTTGAGCAAACCTTTTTCCCGCATGAGAGCGATCAGTTTGTGGCGAGTGAGGCTGAGTTGAGCGGCTGCTTGGGCGAGGGTGCGTTCCATAAACGGTTCCTCAAGCAGCATGCGCAGCAGGAGTGGCCGCTGCAGCAAGGTGGTTGATGGACTCAATGAGCTTTGCGTAGATCTCGGCATCGGGGTCGTACAGAGTGAAGCAGCGCGTATGCGGGCTCTTGTTGCCGATGCTCAAGATGGCGGTGATGCCCCGGCGTGAATGGGTGCGATGCAGCGCTACATGCAGGGGAAGCTCGAAACCCATGTCGAGGCTCAGCACACCGCCGGTGTGCACCAGTTCGAATACGCGCTGCTTGTCCTGGAGCTCAAAACGGCTGTATTGACGATCGGCATGCGGGAGATGCAACAGGTCGCAGGAGTTGCTCGCGTCGAACGGACCGTTGGCAATCTCTTCAATAAAGTCGGCCAGCTTTAGGTGCATCTTCTTGTCGTTCTGCAGGGTCAGCGTGTGGCGTTCGCTGCCCAGCTCCACGACGAAAGTGCTTTCTACTGAGCCGCGCTCAGCCTTGAGGCGGAATGCCAGACACTCGCGCTTCGGCGCTGTGCGCAGGACGTGATTGAAGGTCTCGGTCAGGTTGACCTGGGCATTGAGCAACTGCAGGGTGCGGTTGTCGATCTTGTATTTGATCATGCCGCGTGTCCTCCACCATTTGGGTCGAAACACTTGGCAGAAGGGCGACGTTTTTTGGAGGTTTTGATGCTTATAAAAACGCAGCCGCATTCTCTGGCCAGACGACGAACCTCGAAAATGCGGCAGGGGTCAGCGATGGTTGGATGTATATGAATCGTAGCTTTGGTATGCATGAATTTGCCTCGCTCCGTGGTAAAAGAGTGAGTGCAAATTAGCAACAGCTAATCCGTTCTGCAATAGCAAATGCTAAATTTCAGATCTCGAGGTACTTTGACGGCTTCAAGATAGCCCCGACGTAATGGATTTTTTCGACGAGCTTTTCTTCCAGGAAGATAGGAGGGTAGCTGTCGTTAATGCTGTCGAACCGGAGTTGACCGTCCCGGCGATAAATGAACTCTTTCACCATTGCCCTACCATCAGTGGTCCGCACGAGGACCTCATCGCCAGTCTGATAACTATGATTCGGCTCTATGAGCACAAACTCCCCGTTTTTGATGCGTGGATGCATGCTGCTTCCCACGACTTTCAAGCCATATGCGTCGGGATCGGAACTGATAATTTCCAAGTACCCATCGCCATGACCAGGAGGATATTCAAGTGCGTCGAAGTAGCCATCAGTACCCAACATAGCCTTTCCTACTACAGGTACTGGGGCAGGGCGCCGGTGCTCGCTTGCTTCCCGCTCTTCAGCTGTTCTAAGAGCGGTTTCGTTAATGGTCGCATTGAAGAACGCGGGGTGGGGCAAAACCGGAGGCTTAAGGCCAAGAGCGATCCAAGCGGCGGTGATTTGATGTTGGTCTTCGGCGGAGTAGGTTCCCGTCGTCAGCAAATCAGCAGGAATTGCGAGCTTTTTTGCGAGGTTCGTGGCCGCTCGGTCACCCAATGTCCGGTGTCCGTTCAGGATCTGAGAAATGTACGAAGCGTCCACATCGGCATGCGCTCCGGCAAAGTCCTTGAGTTGGTTTTCACCAATCAGGGCTTTAAGAATCGTGAGGCGTTTTTCGTAGATATTCATATAGGGAATCATCCGTGCTCCGTTAGCAAAATGTAAATTACGTTTTGCTATTGCGGATCGGATTAGCAGTTGCTAATCTTGAGTTGAATAGGGGGTTAGCAATGACGCTTCTCGAATACATAAAGATCCTAGACGACACGCAGCTCAAGAGCTTCGCCTCTCGATGTAATACCTCAGTCGGCCAATTAAAGCAGGTTGCTTATGGCAATCGTCGAGCGAACGCAGCCTTATCCATTTCGATCGATCGTCATAGCGGCAGTCGTGTGACGTGTGAGTCGCTAAGGCCGGACATTGATTGGCAATATCTGCGAATGCAGGCAACAGCTACTCGCAGAGTAGAAAACGCTGCATAGAAAAAAGGCGACCCTAGGGTCGCCCAGTTTCTCCCGACAGCATCACCACAATGCAGTCGGGTCGCGATGTCAGAAGGCGAGCACACCACATGCTGCCGACCTTCATCGCGTTTCCAAGGCTCGGAAGCCTTGGCGTTGCTGCCGTTCTTACCACAGAGCTGGCAGCTGTTGCGCCAGGGGTGAACAACGGATTGTTCGCCCCGGCACGGTGCCGGTGTTGGTCTAGAGAACCTCGCCGGCTTTTGGGCCATACCAAGCCACGTGACAAATGTATCACCAACGTCTGTCGCGCGGCACTGGCAACTTTTAGGATTAATGCCATGAGCCGAATTGCTCTCAGTTCTCTGGAACGGGCGCAGCGGGAAATCCTGCCGCTCGATTTAGCGCTGTACCACGCCGCTCGCGATTACCCGGGCGGCGCTGCTGCCATCGCAGCCACGACCGGTCGTAACCCGACCACGCTGCAGCACAAACTGTCGCCGACTCATCCGAGCCACTCCATCAACATTCAGGAGTTCGGTGAGATCCTCGAACTGACTAAGGATCGCCGCGTTCTGGATGCGGTGCATGCGCTGGTCGGCGACACGATCTGGCAGGAGCTGGCCGACACCTACACCAACGACATGCCCGAGACCCTTACCACGGGTATCGCCGAATACTTCCGCCAAGTCGCTGATCTGGCCGAGACCTGGGCCAAGAGCATCGGCGACGGTGTGGTGACTGATCAGGAACTGGCGGCGATTCGTCTGCAAGTGTTCCGGGGCATTCAAGGGCTGCTGGGGTTGTTCAACCGCGCCACCTACGTCAACCAGACGACGCGAGGTGCTGACTGTGGCTGACATCGCCGATTTCGCCAACGATCTGGTGCAGGAACGCATCGATCAGGCCATGGCGGCGCGTAGCGCTGCCAAAGCCGAAAGCGCTGCCCATTCCTTGCTGTTCTGTGAAGCCTGCGACGATCCGATTCCGGAAGCTCGTCGTTTGGCTCAGCCGGGTTGCTCTCAGTGCATCAGCTGTCAGTCCCTCTCTGAACGGGGGATTCAGCATGCTCGATGAGGTATTGGGCCAATTCGCCGATTACGGTCTGGAGCCAGCGCAGCCGCTGGTGTTCGGCAAGCTGACCCGCTGCAAGACTTCGCAGGACAAGGGCAAGGAAAAGAACGGCTGGTACGTGGTCCACGAGCAGCGCACGGAGAAGGGCGACACTTTGATCTTCGGCGCTTTCGGTGACTGGCGTTCGGGCGAGACGCAGAAGATCAAGGTCAAGGCCGGTCGCATGTCTCCGGAAGAGCGCGAAGTGATGCGCGCCCGCCAGGAAGAAGCCAAACGCCGCGCCGCCGAAATCGCGAATAACGCTGCGCGGCGGGCCGCGAAAAGGGCGCAGGGTTTGTTCGAGCGCATGCCGACCATCGGGCGCAGCGACTACCTGGACCGCAAACAGATCGTCGGCATCAATGTGCGTTACGCGCCACGCACCGGCGCCGTGCTGGTCCCAATGAAGAACGCCCGTGATCAGATCATGGGCCTTCAGGTGATCTTCCCGAACAAGCAGGAAGACACCGGCCGCGACAAATCCTACTGGCCTTACGGGATGGCGAAGGAGGGCACCTTTCACCTGCTCGGTCCGCATCCGGTACCGGGCGAACCGGTGCTGGTCTGTGAGGGTTACGCCACCGGCGCTAGCCTGCACATGGCGACATCGCTCGCGGTGGCCGTGGCCTTCGATGCGGGCAACCTGCTGGCCGTGTGCAAGGTCATGCGCGAGCGCTTTGCCGGCTGCCCGCTGATCATCTGCCGCGACGATGACTGGAAGACCACCAAGCCCAACGGCGATGCCTGGAATCCAGGTGAGGAAAAAGCGAGCAACGCCGCGCTGATCGTCGGTGCCCAGGTCGTTGCGCCGATCTTCTCGGTCGAGCGTCACGACAAGTGGACCGACTTCAACGACCTGCACGTCGCCGAAGGCCTCGACGCGGTTCGCCGCCAAGTGCTCGCGGTGGTCCGTCCACCAGCGGCTGGTGGCTGGAAAGATCAGCTGGCCCGCAGCGAGAGCGGCGCTCTGATCGCGCACATGCAGAACGTCGAACTGATCCTCGCCCATGACGAACGCTGGGCCGGGGTGATCAGCTACTGCGCCTTCAGCTCGAAGATCGTCAAGCTGCGGGCTGCTCCTTATGGCGGTGGTACCGGCGAGTGGGCCGACATCGACGACGTGCGCGTGATGAAGTGGCTCGCGCAGCAGTACAACCTGCGTGTGAAGTCCTCGCACGTCATCGAAGCCGTCAGTGTGGTGGCTCACGACCACGCTTTCCACCCGGTGCGCGAGTACCTGAAAAAACTGGAATGGGATCGTGTGCCGCGCCTGGAGCGTTGGTTGACCGATGTCATGGGTGTGAAGGCAACCGACTACACCTCGAAGGTCGGCAAGCGCTGGATGATCTCGGCCGTGGCGCGGGTGATGAAACCCGGCTGCAAGGCCGACTCGGTGATGATCCTCGAAGGCGTACAAGGCGCCGGTAAGTCCACCGCCATGAGCGTGCTCGGCGGTGAGTGGTTTATGGATACGCCTTTCGCCCTCGGTGACAAGGACGGCTTTCAGGCGATTCGTGGAAAGTGGATTGTCGAGCTCGGCGAGCTGGACAGCTTCAACAAGGCCGAGAGCACCAAGGCCAAACAATTCTTCTCCGCGTCGACCGATACCTACCGCGAAAGCTATGGCCGTAGAACCCTGGACGTGCCACGCCAGTGTGTTTTCGTCGGCACCACGAACCAGGACGAGTACCTCAAGGACGCCACCGGCAACCGCCGCTATTGGCCGGTCGCCTGTACCAAGGTTGACGTGCCGTTGCTGCGCGAGATCCGCGATCAGCTGTGGGCCGAAGCGGTGTTCTGCTTCGAGGCCGGTGACCTCTGGTGGGTGACCCGTGAGGAGGCGCCGATGTTCAGCGAGGAGCAGGACGAACGTTTTGTGGTGGATGAATGGGAAACACCGATCCTGACCTGGCTCGAAGAGTCGCAGATCGGCGAGACCACCACCGGCAGTGAGGTGATGAGTCAGGCGCTCAAGCTCGATCCCGGTCATTGGGGCAAACCGGAGCAGATGCGCGTGGGTGCGATTCTGCATCGACTGGGCTGGCGACGTTTCCGTCTGGGCGCCTTGAGCAAAAGCGGCCAGCGGCCTTGGGCGTACAAGAAACCGGAGGGTTGGGGCAGGGCGCCTGCGCTGGAACAACCTGAGTTTGAGGAGCCGTGCTTCGATGATTAAAGCGATCGACATGGCCCTCAAGCAATGGGCGCAGGAACTGCACAGCGATGAGGTGGCCGCTGGTTACTCGGGCGGCAACATGGTTGCGATGATGATGGAGAGCGGTGGTCAGCTCTTGCGCGGCAGGCGCGGGAGCAGGGTGCCGCTGGAAGCCTCACTGGACATCGAGCGCATCGTCAAGAAACGCCTCGATCCCGAGTTGATGTCGGTGGTCCAGGTGCATTACTTCCAGCCTGATGCGCCTTTGACTGCGCGCCTGGCTCAGAGTGGCTGCACACGTAACCTCTACTACCAGCGCCTGCATGACGCCCACATCGTGGTCGAGCACTTCCTCCTGGGGGAAGCGGCTTGATCGTGGGCATTACTCTGGCTCATGCCGTCCCACCGGCCTGCCTCCGTCCCACTGCTTTTTGCAGTAGTGGGACGGGCGCAGGCCCCGTCGTTGTTGGGCTGTCCCACCGTCCCACCTTTTTCATGCCTCCCGCCCGTGTATGCGTAGCGGGCATCAATGCGCGTGTTCACGCGCACGCGTGTTTTTAAATATTCTCTCTATACACGAGAAAGTAGAAGTAAAAGTAGGACGGTGGGGCAAAGCCCCAATCTGCGGGGCTTTCGGACGTCCCACCTAGTTTTAGAGAGGTGGGACGCATGGGACGCCGCTAAAACACCAGAAGCAAAAGCCAGCCTGGTTGAGATATTCACCGACATTCGCCAGCCGTTCACCGGGCGTCACCCACACATTCACCGGATGGCATTAAAACGGTCTTGCTACCACCAGAATCGAGCTGTAAAAAGGGGCCATCTTCGATGGGTGCGACCGCAAAGCGCGGCAGGCCACCCACCACCTGACCCGGCCATAGCGCCGGGTCTTTTTGTTTAAGGGGCAGGGCAATGACGAACGAGCAACAGGCACTGGCAGAGATGCCTATCTGGTTGGTGATTGCCTTGTCCCTGGCTGGCGGTGTGTCTGGCGAGATGTGGCGCGCTGACAAGGATGGGGCGCGAGGCTGGGCATTGTTGCGCCGCCTCGCACTTCGCTCCGGCGCCTGCATCGTCTGCGGCGTGTCGGCGATGATGTTGCTGTTCGGTGCTGGCCTGTCGATCTGGACAGCGGGCGCCCTGGGTTGCCTGACCGCGATGGCCGGCGCCGATGTCGCCATCGGCTTGTACGAACGCTGGGTGGCCAAGCGGCTGGACCTGAGCGAGGCCGAACCGAAAGCATGAGCCGGGCAGGCCGGGTAGGGCGCCGATTTTTACGGGTCCTCCCCGAGGGCCGCCCCCTACACGGGTTATCGAACTCGCGGAATCTCTCTAGCTGAAACCTTTGCAGGGATGTCCGTCTTTCCAAAGGATCGGGGGGCAGTGTATGGGAACCAAACGTCGAGCTTAAAGACTGCCCACGTGCGTGACGCTCAAGGACGAGAGATTTTCGCGTGATTTTAGGAATGGTCTGATAGAGCGACGCTTAAGATTCCGTGAAAATGTGCATTTTGAATTTCAAGCAACTCATCAACTAAGAGCACGTCGATGAAACCTTTACGCGACATTCAGAATTTACAGCTAAGACTTATCGAATCTGCTTCAGTTAACGAGAGTTGCGCTGCTGACCTGTTAAGCATCTTGCGCAAACTCTCGGCTGCTGAAGCCAAAAGCGTTCTTGAAATAATCAGTTTGCTACAACATGAGGCTGACACGCTTCATAAGCTATCCAAGGATTTTACGGCTCAGCGATATAGGGCAATTTTTTAAAAACTTGCATTGGTCAGTTTATCTAAAAAATACTTATGAGGTGCCGGGAACGCAAGAGTTACCAAATAAGCTCCTGAGTGCCGGGGACCCTGAGTCCTCCCAAAGGATACGGGGTCGGAAACCCGCGGGATCGTGTTAGTGGGAGGCTCGCCAGGTTACTGAAATTTCAATCCACTGAAATCTTGAAAGAATTCATTGAAAAGCCACTGAAAAGGAGGGCTTATGAGCACAGCTACGTACCTGTCAAAGAGCGCCTTCGCCGCACACATTGGCCGGTCACCGAGCTACATCACTTGGCTTAAGGAAAATGGTCGACTGGTCTTGTCTCCAAATGGCAAGCAAGTCGACGTGCTAGCCACCGAGGCGTTGATTCGCGATACCGCCGATCCCAGCAAGGCTGCCGTCGCTGCTCGCCACCAACAGGAGCGGCTTCAGCGTGATGTGTACAGTCACGTTGCAGCTCAATCCGAGCCGACTAACATGGCTGCGCCGCCGCCCGCTGATCCTACGCAAGGGCAGACCCTGGACTTTCAGAAGGCACGAGCGCATCGCGAGCATTATCTAGCGCGGATGGCTGAAATGGAGTTTCGCAAGGCGCAGGGAGAGCTGGTGGAAATCAGCTTTGTGCAAAAGGCCGCTTACGAAACGGCACGTGCGCTCAATCATTCGCTGATGAGCCTGTCGCCGCAATTGGCGCCACAACTCGCCGCACTGTCTGACCCATGGGAAGTGGAACGTCAGCTGAACGCTGCATTACGTCAACGGCTCGACGAAGCGGCTCAAGTGTCCAGCGACGATTTCGGCGTCGTATTGAGCGAGTGATAATGAGAAAAAAACAGGGAGCTGAATCTGCTGGTAGCGTGTATCAGTTTGTCTGCTACCGGCCAGAAGAAGATATCTAAATACTGCACTTGTAATATTCCCAACAGAAATATTTTCACCATAAGCAGGCGGTCGTGATCTGTTGTCTCTAACGATTGGCAGAACTAAACCGATAACTACAGATGACCAACGCTGGCGTTCAAACCAATATTGGGGTCATTCCCGAACTGCAATCGCTGTATCTGCCGAGCAGGCTTCGGAGTGGCGCGCGGCAGGTATCGAGGGCAAGCGCTCCGTCACAGTGCTCCCGACTATCTGGTACGACGTAACTACTTTGGACAACGATGGCAATCCAGAGTCGACCCGCTACTGCTGGGGTTCATGCACACGTCAGGCGTTAGATGACTAAGTGAATGAAGCGCAGACTTTTGCATAGAAACTGCTTGATGCAGAGGGGTTGATTTAAACGTTGCTGCATAGCTCATTGTTGTCGCAGCGAAGAGAGATGAGTGTTATCTGACTAGGCTTTTCTAGGGCGGGAGCTAAGCCTGCTTCCCGCCTGATCATTCCACTTATCTAGAGTCGGTGTTGAAGCCACCTTGTTCCAGCCATTTCTCCAACAAATCTGCCTTCAGAGGCTTGGTGATCAGGTACCCTTGAGCCTCTGAACAACCCCAACGAGTAATGATCTCAAGGATGCTGTCGGTCTCCACTCCTTCTGCGACGACTCGATACCCCAGGCCCTTGGCAAGCTCGATTAACGTCTTGACTAATCGTTTGTCTTTTTCGTTTGTGCTGAGGTTGCTAATCAGTGACTGGTCGAGTTTTACCGTATTTATCGGAAGCTGCCGCAAGTATGTCCAGTTACTATAGCCAGTACCAAAGTCATCCACGGAAATCTCAATTCCTAGTTCGCGCACTTGCTCCAGTTGTTTGATAACTAGCTGTGGGTCTGACATGAGCATGCTTTCAGTGAATTCAAGTTCAATGCTTTCTGGGTAAAGGTCGCCGTTTTGTATGTGTTCTATTATTTTTTCAACAAGCTTCGAGTTTTCAAGGTCGCTGACGGTTACGTTCATGGCTACTCTTAACTCAATGCCTCTTGCCCTCCAGTTTTTTGTTTGGGTTACTACTGCATCAAGTACCCAAAATGTTATCGACTGCATTAATGCAGTTTTTACGGCGAGAGGGATAAATTCCGCCGGACTAATCGGGCCTAGTGTCGGATGATTCCATCGAATCAATGCTTCTACGCTTCCACACGTGAGGGTGTGCAAATTGACTTTTGGATGGAACACTAGGCTCAGTTGTTCGGTAGATCGAACTGCATCCGGGAGAGAACTCAGTAGCGCAAACGCACGTTGCTGGGCTGCATCCAGCTCAGCCTGATAAAGTGCCCATCCCAAGTTCCGAGCTCTCGCGTCATCAGCTGCACCAACTACCAGGCGCAGCCAATCCCTTTCTTCTGCATCGACAATTTCCAAAACGCCTATGCCTGTCTGCATCAGTATCGGAATGCCTTGACATTCAACCGGCGTTTCAAAGCTCGAAAGAATTCTTAAGCACTGATCCTCAACAGGTTCGATAGCGTTGAGAAGAAATCCAAAGCGAGTAGGGCTGATTTTGTATAAAAGGTAATTTTTTGGTAATAAAGAAAGGAGTCGAGCCTTTACATTAAGCATTAGCAATTGTGAAAAGCTATAGCCAAGTGCTTTCACTACATCATTCAAAAACTTTGGCGAGATAACATCTACCGCATATAGATTATGTGGTACACCGCTTGAGTTCGCTTGGCGAATATCTTCTTCGAGTCGGAGCCGGTTAAATAGTCCAGTAGGCTGGTCGATATAGTTGCGGGAGCGTAAGCCCATAATCTGCATGACGACCAGTTGGGCAAAATATACGAGCATTCCTGCGTCTCGCTCGCTCATGGGTGCTCTTGGCGAAGTGTCAATTACGCATAGATTGCCCAAAGAGAACCCGTCACTAGTGAGAAGTGGAGCGCTAGCGTAATAGCGAATGAAGGGGGAGCCGGTTACCAGAGGGTTATCTTTGAAGCGATGGTCATTACGCGCATCCAGGATCTCCACAGGCTTGCAGTCGCGGAGTGTGTGGGCGCAGAACGAAATGTTCCGTGGTGTTGCGCGTTGTTCGAGACCTATCCGAGCCCTGAACCATTGTTCGTGCTTGTCAACAATCGAAATCAATGCGATCGGGACATTGAAGTACTCCGATGTCATTGAAATAATCTTTTCGAAGACTTCGTTATCTTGGTCATTTTGCGGGCAAAGGTCCGCAACGCGTCTCAGGCGTTCAGTTTCGTAGTCAGGGATAGGAGAGTCTGCGTCCATGATTAACCTCGTACAACACGGCGTTATGCTTAGACGTTATCAGATCGCTAATGGGACGTCATTTGCCTCCGAGTCTATAAAACCTATAGACGAAATCTAGGGGCATCGGCGGCTATCTGGGGGGGCCATCCAAGTGATGACGGTCTTGTAATCCTCAGCGCTGCAGTCCATGCACACCTCAACACCCTCCGAGAAAACCACACGTAACTCCCGCGGCGCCGCGACCGTTCTATCGGCAGTCCAGGTTTCAGACTTCAGCTGGGCATGTGCCAATACTGATGTGGCAGTATGAAGCGATGCCAGCAACGCGGCGGCTAGTATTTTTTGGGAAAATGAGCAGGCATCGGTAACGCCTCTGGTCACATGACTCATCGGTAGGTTTGTACTGAATGGCCGGGGCCCATGAGCCCCGGCGAACATTTACTTTAGAAATCAAGTGTCACGCCGGTATAGAGCGCGCGTCCGTCACCCGGTGAGTGCAAAGAAGCCTGTGCACCGTCCGGGTCATACCAGACGTATTCATAATAGCGGTTGGTGAGGTTCTTTAATTGAAGATCGACGCTGACTGACTCGCTTACCTTGTACGTGGCACCCAGGTTCATCAACACGTAACCACCGTAAGTCCCCTTTGTGTTTTCCCGCTCCAGGTAGTAGTTGGTCTGGCCGTTCATCCATGCCGTCAACTGCAAAGCAGGCGTAATGGCATACCTGATACCCGCGTTGTAGAGGTGATGTGGGATGTGGTCGATTTCCTGCCCTTTGCTATTGGGCAATGTCGCACTCGGCTGAAGAATTTTCGAGTATTGCCAAGAGTAGGCCATCCAGATATTGGTGCGATCGTCAGGGGACAGGTTCATTTGTAAGTCGTAGCCCCAGCGCCGTGTTTCACCGACGTTGTCCGATTCTCCGCTTGGGTCGTTGAGGCGACGACTGACTTCACCCGACGCCTCCTGCTGCCAATAGGCGACACGGCCATCGATCCAGTCGGCGGGGGTGAACTTGATCCCGGTTTCCCAGCCTTCATTGATGGATGGCGCGAGATCCGAGTCTCTCGGCGGAATCTTGTATGCCGCCGCGCCTGTACCCACCTGGAAAGTTCTGCCCCAGTTCGCATAGAAGCTGGCGAGGTCCCAAGGGGAGTAGACCATGCTGAGTTTGGGTTGCTTGATCAGCCCGTAATCGTTGATGTTGTAATCCCGTTCGGTCACTTCATTGGTGAAATCGCCCTGAATCTTGTCGACCCGATACGCCGGGACAATCTTCAAGGATTCGAATGGCTTGATTTCAGCCTGCATGTAGGCACCGTAAGTATCGAAGTCGAACTGCTGATCACGGGTCTGCGCCAGGCGTACCCTGTTGCTGGTTTTGTAGCGTTCGCTCTTGTTGTTTTGCTGCTGCATGTCAGCACCACCTTCCAGAGCGAAGTCGTATAGCCAGATGACTTCCGGGCGCCAAGTCAGCGAGGTGAGGGCACCGTACTGTTTTTCATAACTGTCGCGCTCTTGCTGGGCGCTGGTACGCCAATACTGGGTCCAACGTCGATCGTCGAAGGTGTTGACGTAAGTTTTCGCCGACCAGGCGAGCGTATCGGCCAGGTCAGTGTCGAAATGCAGGCTGACCTGATTCATCCGCCGCGTGCCTTTGTCCGTCGCGTTGTAGCTGTTCGTCATGGTCGGATGATGACGGGCATCGTCCTCGGTCAGGTAACCCGGCTCCTGCGCTTCGGTTTCATAGTGCCGGGCAATCAAGCCAATGCGATAGCTGTCATCGTCCGGCGTGTAGAACCACTTCCCAGACATAGAAAACTTGTCGGTGTCGGCGTGATCACGGTAGCCATCGGATTTCTGGTAAGCAAAAAAGTAATTTTGCGTCCAGTTACTGCTTTCTATGCCCTTGGCGAGTTGGGTCTCTTGGGTGTTAAAACTGCCGTAACTAATCCGTGCCTTAGTGTAGTCACCGCCGGTACGGGTCAGCATGTTGACGTTGCCGGCAATGTTATTCAGACCGTAGCGCGCATCACTGGTACCTCGGACAACCTCAATGCTATCCAGCTCCATGGGGAAAATCATGTCTATGAACGGCATGTTGCCGTCGTTGCTGTTGCTCGGAATCCCGTCGATCAACAGTTTGACGGCATTCACTTCGCCTTCGCCGTTAAAGCCACGGAAGGAGATTTTCCCTGAGGTCGTGCCCTGGTTGAACTCCGTTAGCATCACGCCCGGGGCACGGCTAAACAGTTCCCAACTGTAGTTGACCGGCATTTTTTCAAGGATATCGCCACCGAGAATGTCCACGGAACTGAGCACACTGCTGGTGCTCAATGGCCCGCTGGCGGTGCCCTGAACGTTCACGGTACCCAATGTCAGTGTGGAGGATTCGGTTTTTGCGGTGTCAGCCAACACTAAAGATAAAGGGGTCATGGCAAACACGCCGAGCGACAGCATCGGGGCGAGGGAACGAGACACAGATAATTTATTTACGTGCAGCAAAGTAAACAGAGCGGGCATAACGCGCACTTCCTGATAACCAAGAGACTTCAAGGCGTTCAGCGACTACAGCGGAGACGCTGACAATAAAGTTGAAGACAGCGTCGAGCTTGACGCTATTGACGATCAGGCGAAGGGAGAGGCACGAGGGCTCAAGCTTGGCCAGCGGACCCTGGGATGCAGTGTTGGCAGCTCTGGGTTTTCAAATAGCTGGTCAGGTATATAGCGCGGAAGAAAGTGTCTGTAGAAGTTCGAGGGCAGAGCTGTTAAGCCAACGTGCTGACAACAGCAATCCCCATGCTGCATCAGTTTGTTGGATGTAGCAGGATTGAACGGGTCGATCAGTTTTTTGAAATCTGCCGGTAATACTTTAGAGGTGCCTGCGGAACAGAACCCACCCCACAGCATTAGCTGCGTGTCCGGCATCTGCGTTGTCTGGCTCAACGACAACGCCAACATATTCAGCAGCAGTGCCAGACAAATGGACAGGGAAGTAATACGTTTCAAGGAGGCATGAGCCAGGTCGGCGAAGAGGTGCGCATTAAGCCGCAAATCACGGAATAATTTAAAGTCACATTGGTGTGCCATTTCGCCACAGGTTAGGAGCGTTCGGGGGAGAATAAAGCGGACGAAGATGAGGCTTGATTCTCTCCCTTTACCGAGTGTCTCGTACGGAGTCCTCCGCTGAGAATGTCGTTCTGAAAAATTAAAGATTTCCCGGTTCTTGGTTGTCTCGCTGATGGCGAGATGCCATATTTCGCCCTATCGATTCAACATGCTCAGGCGGTTTAAATGGATGATTTTGAGCTTGGCAGTGATCAGGGCTCGGAAATAGCCGGACAAGTTCGAATCGAACGCTTGCAGCTGTTATTTCGGCAATCCGGTGCTGCTGTTTTCGGTAGTTATATGGCAGCCGTCATTCTTTGCTGGCTGTGCTGGGATCGATTTGACCACGCTGTGGTGGCCGGGTGGATCGCCTTGCTGACGGCGTCCACGTTGCTACGTATTTTGATGTTCATCAGCTATTTTCGTAGCCCCATCAGTGAGCGCACACCAAAGCGTTGGGAGCGCAGATACTGGTGCACGCTTGTGTTATCCGCAGGAGTTTGGGGAGCAGGTGCGCTCGCGGTGATACCGGCCGAGGATTTGTTGGCTCAGGCGATGGTCATGCTCTTTACGGTCGGGATGTCTGTAAGTGCCGTGTCGTGTTACACGGCATACAGGAACATGACGATGGTCTCGATCGGGCTGGTTTTAATGCCGTGTTCGACGTGGCTGTTGTTTCAGTCCTCAACCTTTCAGGTTGGCATGGCCCTCGCTGTTTTCGTTTTCGCATCGTTCGTGGCCAGCGCCACACGCAAAATGTCAGAGGCTCTGGAAACAGCGTTTCGCTTGGCCCGAGAGCTGGAACTGGAAAACAGGCTTTCTGTCAGAGCGGCTCGAACTGATGAACTGACCGGCCTGAAGAATCGACGGACGTTCTTCGATGATGCACACCAAATTTTTCGTGAATGCAAAAGTCAAGGCTCCGCGCTTTGCGCCGTAATGCTCGACATGGACCACTTCAAGCATATCAACGACTCGTACGGTCACCAGGTTGGAGATCAGGTGCTGCGCCAGGTGGGGGCGGTCATCACCGCGTCAGTTCGTGAAACCGACGTTCATGGCAGACTGGGAGGGGAGGAGTTCGCTATTTTGCTGCCTCACACCAAACTTGATGTCGCCTTGAGCATTGCGCAAGAACTGATCCAGGCCATCGCCAGATTGGAAGCAGAGCCGGCCGAACGAATAACGGCCAGCCTTGGCCTAGCATCATTGGATTACACCGATGAAAGCATTTACACCTTGATGAACAATGCTGACAGGGCGTTATACAAAGCAAAGTCCTATGGACGCAATCAAGTGGCTGTCGCTGAATAATTGCTCAAATCTTTGAATTTCATCGTAAGCCCGTTCAGCGGCTGCTTTTGGCCGTTTTTATTCTTTAGCGAAAGGCCGAATTCGCCAAAATTTCTGCTGGAATCACATCATGGGATTCATTCGACTTCGGTTATCACCAACCGGTTTTCTAGCTATTTCCCTCACTTGTAGCTGCTAAGCATGATGAATACGACGTTGCCTAGGCGTGGACATGGATACGTCAAAAAAAGCGATACCTAATCCGTTGCCTAGCTCATAGCCGCGCACCTGCCGCCGCGCCTTTACTGGGCTCCACCGAGCCCATGATGGCAATAGAAGATGCCGTTAGGCGGACGCTGAGGGTCAGACCCAGCAAGGCCAGCAACGCAGGCACCACGATGCCGGGTGCATGGAAGTCCGAGAAGGGTAGAAACGCCATGGCTATGGCGGAGAATAACAGTGACGCGCGAGCGACCAAGCGCAAGCCGCATAGGTTGAACAGATAGCCGGCAATAGGACCTCCGACGGCTGCATAGGCATCATGAAGACTACTGCCTGCAAAGCCTGTGGCCATTGAAGATTCTCTTCATCATCTTCTAGGTCTGTAGTTTTGCCACCGTCAATGGCATGCTGGAAAAAATGGCGGAGCATCTAATTTATCGATGCCGGACGGCAACCACCATCTCGGCGACGGGGGCGGCTACTACAGAATGCTAGCGTTCATGGCGCCCATCACGTTGCTACCGTGTGAACGTACGGGGATGAGCCTGATCACGGGCGGTACGTCGATCAACCGATATGCGGCCTTTTGGATAGAAATAACTTGCAACTGTTGAGTGGTTGAGAAACTACACGCTCCTCTTTAAATTTTTAATCACAACGCCGGGCCCCTCTGACAGCGAAACGCTGCCATGTCGGAGTTGCAGTTTGTACAACTTAGACATTAGAGGAGGGGCTCATGACTGCTCTAGAACCGTTCTTTTTTGCCGAGTTTCTCGGCACCGCCACTTGGTTGTGGCTCGTTTTTGTCAGCATCGTTTTGTGCCTTTTAATCTTCGATCTTGGGGTGCTGCACCGTGAGCATCGAGAGATTGGCGTCCGTGAAAGCCTGCTGCTGTCTGCTGGCTATATCACGGCTGGCTTGCTGTTCGGCCTATGGGTCTGGCAGGTCAAGGGCGGTAATGCCGGGATGGATTTTTACACCGGCTTTCTAATCGAGAAATCGTTGTCGATGGATAACGTTTTCCTGATGGCGATGATCTTCAGCTTTCTCTCAATTCCGCGTAAGTATCAGCACGAGGTGCTTTTCTGGGGCATTCTCGGTGTAATAGTGCTGCGCGCTATCATGATTGGCCTGGGTGCAGCGCTGATAGCCGAGTTCAGTTGGATACTCTACGTGTTCGGCATCTTCTTGCTTTTGACCGGGGTAAAGATGCTGTTCAGCAAGATCGATGCCCACCCGGACCTTAGCGAGAACCTGCTGGTGAAGTTCCTGCGCAAACACATGCGGGTAACCGATCGCTTGCATGAAGGACACTTCTTCGTTCGCCAGACCGATGCCAGTGGCAAGTCCGTGGTCTGGGCGACGCCGTTGTTCCTGGCCTTGGTGCTGATCGAGTGTGCCGACCTGGTATTCGCTGTGGACAGCGTGCCGGCGATCTTTGCAATCACCCAAGATCCTTTCATCGTCTACACCTCTAACATTTTCGCCATCCTAGGCCTACGTGCGCTGTATTTCGCTCTGGCTGCGATGATCCACCGTTTCGCCTATCTTAAGTACGCCTTGGCGCTAGTGCTGGTGTTTATCGGCGGCAAGATCTTCATGGTCGGCATTGTCGGCAAGATTCCTGCTGTCTTTTCTCTGAGCGTAACGGTGGCTTTGCTGCTCGGCGGTGTGGTGCTATCGCTTTGGAAAACCCGCAACAAAAACTCCGCTGGCCCGTAGGTCTAGATACCGACAGATGTTAGCCGTCAAACTAAATTATTAAACTTGGCGCAAGGGCTGAGTTTGGAAAATCTATACCACTTATGCTCAAAGCTGATATCGCCCGGGCCCCGAAGTCAAAAGCATCCCGTCAGGATCATGGCAAGCACAGCTGAACAGTTAAGGTGTTGGGGCTCTCTAGCAGACTTATTCAGGGAAAATCTTTTCCGCCGTTCGGGTACCGACACCTGCAGATGCGGACATGCAACGACGCAGCACTTCATTGAACAACCAGCGAAACTGATCGCTGTCCCGAAAACGGCCGTGTCTGTTTTTGGAAAAGGTCGAGTGGTTGGGGACTTCATCTTCAAGGCTTAACCGGCAGAACCAGCGATACGCCAGGTTCAAATGGGCCTCTTCACACAGCCGCCGCTCTGAGCGAATGCCGTAGCAATAGCCTACGATCAGCATGCGGATCATCAGCTCAGGATCAATCGATGGATGCCCGATCGGGCTATAGAAATCGGCGAGGTAATGGCGCAGGTCACTCAGATCGAGACACTGCTCAATGCTGCGCAGAAGATGATTGGCTGGGATGTGATCTTCAAGCTTTAACGAGTGAAACAGCCAATCCTGCCCGCTCGATAACTGTCCCATCATTCTCTGTGATACCCCGCCGGCCAATCAAGCAATTTTGCCGCAGGTCAAACAGGGGAGCTACTTTTTCAACAGAATCGGTCAATAGCAGCCAGTCGCGTCAGGAAGAAAGCGACCCAAAACGAACTCTCAAATCTGACTATGAAACTAGGAGCGATTCAGACCTCTTGAAGCGGTTGGTGCTCAGGACGCTGCAGCGCGGCGTCAGGCCGGAATCAGCGTCCCTAGTTTGCGCAGTAAGCAGTCGGCTTTTTCGGCCAGTGCAGCGGTCAGCGTTTGTTTTGTAATGGCTTCTTCTAGGCTGAAACACTGCTCGGAAATTTCCTCAGCGCCGACGGCCGCGTAGGCGCCGCTCATGCGGTGCAGATACTGGATGAGGGTGTTGCTGTCTGCGCAAGCCAGGGCCGTGCGAGCGGCGGTGATGTCGGCATTCATAGTGTTGAAGAAGAGCGCCTGCATCTGCGGCGAGAATTTGTCGAGTGTCGGCGCCATCAAGGCTGGCTCGGCCACCGTTTTTGCCGCTGCCAGGCCAGTAGGGCAAACTTTCAGTAGCGTGTCGTGCAGGCTGTTCAGGGTAAGGGGTTTGACGATCCAGGCATTCATCCCCATCGACAGGCAGCGCTGGCCTTCATCGCGCAGGGCATTGGCAGTGACGCCTATAATCGGCAGCGTTGCGCCTCGCGCCCTTAACTGCTGAGCCAGTTCGTAGCCGTTTACCACGGGCATGTTGACGTCAGTGATCACTATATCGAACGCTTCTGGCTGCCAGCGTTGCAGGGCCTGGGCGCCGTCCGCGACGCTCACCACTTGCGCGCCCAGGGCCGTCAGTTGTTCTTCCAGGATGACCCGGTTTATTGGGTTGTCTTCGGCAACCAGAATGCGCAGGTGGAAGGACCGTGCGGCTTGCTCGATGCCCATACTCGGGCTGTGTGGGGCCTCGGGTATGACCTTCATCGTCAGTTCGAGGGAGAACTTGCTGCCCAGGCCTAACTCGCTGACTACTCGTAAACGGCCGCCCATCAATTCGCTCAGGCTCGCGCAGATGGAGAGGCCAAGCCCTGCACCGGTTCTTTGGGAGCTGCCGGGCACTTGATAGAACGGTTTGAATAGCCGCGCCTGTTGCGCACGGGAGATGCCGATACCGGTGTCGACCACTTGCCAGCAGAGGGTTGCCTGCTGGTTCTGCTGCTCGATTACAGTGAGCCGCAGGCTGATGCGGCCTACCTCGGTAAACTTCAGCGCGTTGTTGAGCAGGTTGGTGATGATCTGCTTCACGCGCATATGGTCGCCCTCCATGCGCGCGGGCAGGTGTTCGTCGATCTCAATGTCCAGCTGCAGCCCCTTGGCGTTGGCATTGGCACGGATCGCTGCCAGGCAGGTTGTGGCCAGTTCGCGAGGGCTGAAAGGTACCCGCTCCAAGGCAATTTGGCCGGCTTCGATCTTGGACACGTCGAGCACATCCCTGATCAAGCCCGACAGGCTATCAGACGAACTTTGGATAGTCTGCAAATAAGCCCGCTGGCGCGGGTTGAGGTCGGTAAGACCGAGCAATTCGAGGTTGCCAAGCACGCCATAGAGTGGCGTGCGCAGCTCATGACTCATGGTGGCCAAGAACAGCGTTTTCGCTTCACTGGCGTGGTCGGCGTTCTTTTTAGCTTCGGCCAGGGCAGTGTTGTCGGCGTGGTGCTGGGTGATGTCGATAAAGGCGCACAGCAGCACGTCGTCGCCGCGGTAGCGCGAGCGTACAAAGAACGCCTGCAGATAGCGCTCGCCGACCTTCATGCACAGCTCGGCGGACTCGGCTTGGTTTTCGATCAGATCCAGTAATTGGGTGGTGCCGCCCCAGTGTTGGGCGCTCTGGTTTTTCAGGAACACATGTCGATCGTTGCGTCTGACAAGGGACAAGCCGGTGGGTGACGCATCGATGACGTCGCGGATGAAGGTCTGGCTTTCCACCAGGCTCTGATGTGCGTGCTGCGCAGGTAACACGACGCGCGAGCGGTACCAGCGGTTCGCCAGCCAGGTACTGAGGGCGCAGCCCAGCAGGGTGAGCGTGAGCGCCACCAAAGGCCATTTAGCCACACGCAAAAAAGTCGCATAGCTGATGACATAGATGCCGGTCCACGCCTTGCCGTGGTGGGTGGCGACTCTGACGTTGATGCCGTCGAGCGCCAAGCTCAGCCCCTTGGTCAGTTGTTCTTTGCCGTCTGCCTTACCCAGCAGTACCTTGCCGCAGGGGGAGATGAGGGTGAAGCTGTCGTAGAACGAGCGCTCAAGAATCCGCTGCATGTCCTCGATATTATCCATATCCAGGCGTGAGGTCAGAATGCCCTGCAGGTGTTCGGTGGCCGAGGGTAGGAGGGAGTCTGCCAGGTCGATACCGATGGAGGCGATCAGGCGGTCACCATCAGCCGGACTGATTTTTTCCCAAAGAACCTCCGGCTGCCTCAAGGCCGCTTGCTGCGCTGTCAGCCGTTGGTAGATTCCCGCGCTGAGCGGCAAGAAGTTCGCCTGCGTCAGTGGCCTATCCATGCCAGGGTAGTCGGTGGCCGGCAGTGCAATGGAGAACTGGTTGTTGGGGGCGAACAGCAGTATCTGAGGAGCCGTGTATTCAGCGTTGGCCCAGTAGGTGCCGTAGTAGTCTGCCATGCGTACCGCCAAGGCTATGGGCGCGCGCATCTCGGCCAGGCTGTAGCGCGCGTCGAACGCCAAGGTGAAGGGGAGTGAGAGCGCAAACTGCTGACCCTGGTACACCGCCCGTTGAGCATCGCCCGAGCGCGCGTCGAGCTGAATCGCCAGTGGCGTTTCTATCTCTAGGCGCAACGCGTCGCGATAACGTATCGCGATATTGCGCAGAAAGGTTTCATGCTCATGCACATCGGCCATTAGGCGGGCAAAGTGGTAATGGACCTTGTTGTTTTCCTCCTCAAGCAGGCGGGCCATTCCCCTGGTCATGAGCACCATACACGCCAGAGAAAATGCACCGAGCAGTAACACGCCGCGGTTCTGCCTGACTGAGCTGAGGGCTAACTCGCCTATCGAGCGGGTATCGTGTTTCATGAAAAATCCTGGGATTAGCTAACCGTGATGGTTAGTAGCTGGCGCTGATGGTCCGCGTGGGTTAATTAAAGAGCTTGGTCTCGATGCAGTAGGTCAGCAGTTCCATATCGCTGTCGACGCCCAGTTTGCGCATGGCGGCAATCTTCTGCGTGCTCACAGTTTTCTTGCTGCGGCTGAGTTGCCGTGCGATGTCGGTGACGCTCATCCCAGCTAAGAGCAGGCGTACCACTTCCAACTCGCGCGACGAAAGACTGGCGAATAGTGCGTCTGCCGGGGCGGTGTCTTCTGGTTCGGCTGCCTCCGATGTGAGCGGCTGAGGACCGCGGCGGTTGCTCAGCACACTCAAGGCTTGGTCGATCTCTTTCTGCATGTGATTCTTCTGGATGACGCCAACGCCCAGCGCCTCCAGCCGCGCGGCGATCAGGCTGCTGGATAGCATGGTCAGCACCAGAATCTGCGTCGCCGGAAAATGCCTGATGATGTACTCGATCATTTTTAGCCCGTCGCCATACACCTCATCGCCGGGCATGTTGAAATCAGTGATTACGACTTCCGGCTGGTGCTTATGCAGGAGGTCTATCAACTGGCTGGAACTGACTGCCTCCCCGACCAAGACAAAGCGCGCGTCGCGCTCAATGAGGTGGCTCATGCCGAGCAGCACGATTGGGTGGTCATCGGCGATCACGACTTTTAGTGCGGGCATTCTCTGGTTTCCTAGGTTTCGTCGCACGCCGTCGCTCGCAACAATTGATTTCTTGTATGTGTGTGACTTTTTCTGGCGCGGCGAGCCGCTCGAAGTGCGGATTGCTCATCTTACAGACTACGCCACCTGGGCGGTCAGTCTTAAATGTAAGCACACTATTCTGCGATTCTGCTGCCAGAGAGGCGCGCCTTAACAAGGTCGCGGGGGGCAGTGCCATCACGTTGCGATAAGGCACGAGCAAGGCGCAGCGGGTGTTCTGCATTGCTCATGGCCCTGTTGGCGACAGCTGCTAATGGCGCGAGTCAATCAGCGCTCAAGGAATTAGGCCTGTGCTGGACCGTCGTCACGCAGCAATGCACCGAAGGCATCTTCCGATACCCCCTTGGCAATCAGAAAACCTTGGGCCTGATCGCACTGGATGGTGCGCAAAAAGGCAAGTTCGCGGGCGGTTTCCACACCTTCTGCCACAGTAGTGAGACGAAGCTTTTTGCCAAGTTTGACGATGCTTTCCACGGTCGAGGCCTGGCTGTCGTTCTCGGCACAGCCGTGCACCAAGGATCGGTCAATCTTTAGCTCGTTGAATGGCGTCGATAGTAGGTTGAAGTAAGAGCTGAAGCCCTGACCAAAGTCATCCTGGGCCAAGCCGAAGCCCATCATGCGTAGGCGGCAGGCGCCTGCGTAGTAGTTGCTCAGTGCCTGTGTCATCGAGTTCTCCATCAGCTCGAAGGTAATCTGCCGCGGGCGCGCACCACGGCGTTTTACTGCGCACACGAGACGATCTGGGAGGTCGTTCTGGTCCAGCAAGTGAGTGGGCAAATTGATCGACACCGGAATCTCGTACCCCTCCTGTCGCCAGTTTGCCTGCGCGCTCAGCGTCTGGTTGAGCATCAACAGCATGAGCTCGCTGTCTAGGTTCATGCGTTCTATATCGGCGAGGAAGTTTTTGGGCAGCAGCGCGCCTTGGGTGGGATGCACCCAACGGACCAGCGCTTCGGCGGCAACGATGTGGCCATCGCGCAACGATTTCTTGGGTTGAAACCAGGCCTGGATCTCGCCGCTTTTCATTGCGTCCAACAGGGTTTTCCGACTGTGGCTGGGCGAGTCTGCGCCGATGATCGTGGCCTGATGCAGCGTGGTGTCAAGGAATTCGCGCAGACGCAGCACCTCATTGGCCTGCACCGGCTTGGAGATTAGACCAGCGACATTAAGGCCCAAGTTCTTAGCCAGTTGACCAACGCCGGTCAGCATTCGACGCGAGGCAACGCTCATGACCGCCAGGGCCGGCGGGTTTTGCAGCGCGCCGACTTTCTGGATCAATTGAACGCCGTCCATGCAAGGCATCATCAAGTCGCTGAGCAGCAGGTCATAGCGGTTGCGCGCTAGGCACTGCAGGGCGGACTCGCCATCCATTACGGACTCAACACGAAAGCAGCCCGCGTCATTGAATACATTCAACAGGTATTGGTGTTGAAACGGATGGTCATCAACGATGAGTACGCGGTAGGGGGTCACTGTGTACTCCGGGCCTGGGTATGCAGGCATTGGTAAAGCGCGCGTAGCGTGAAGGGTTTGGTAAGGCAGTGGTCCATGCCAGCAGCCAGGCAGCGCTCGCGCTCGCCCTGCAAGGCATTAGCGGTTGCGCCGATGATCGGGAGGACACAGCCGTGCTGGCGCAAGGCTTGAGTCAGCTCGTAGCCATTCATGTTCGGCATGTTTATATCGGTCAGGATCAGGTCGAAGGGTTCGGCTTGCCAGCGTGTCAGTGCCTGCACGCCATCGCTGGCAATCACCACGTGGCACCCCAGTTCCTTGAGCTTATCGTGCAGGATCAGTTGGCTAATGACGTTGTCTTCAGCGACCAGTACCCGTAACTCCAGACGCGGTACCTGGCTCGCGCCCGGCTGCTCTTCGTGCTGTGGATTCTGCGCCACCTGCACGGCGTGATTCAGCGCCTGCAGGTCGTTCAGGTCAACATGCCAGCAGCACGCTGAGGTCATGATCGGCTCCTGAGCGATGGCGCTGGCGATTACGCGGGGGCCTGGCCAGTCGAGCACTGCGCGGGTTTTGGCTAGGCCGGTGTGTAGTTCGATCAGGATGGCGTTGGTCGTGAGCTCAGCTTTGCTCGGCGCCCCGACAGTTGCCCTGGCGCCCCACCGCCGCAACCAGCCGGCAATGCTTTCTGACAGTTCTCGCACGGGCGACACGACATACAGGTTCTCGCTGAGTAACGGCCGTGCCCAGGCGTTGGATGGCGCCTCGTCAACCTGCTCCAGTGGCAGGCTCAGGGTGACGCTGGTGCCCAAGCCCCGTTCGCTGGCGACCTGCAACTGGCCGTTCATCAAGTGCATAAGCCGCTGACAGATCGACAGACCCAGGCCGGTGCCAGCCACGACATGTGGTGCACAGCGGGCTTGAAAGAACAGGTCGAATAGATGGTCTTTATCGTCCGGGGCGATGCCCTTGCCCGTATCGATCACCTGCCATTGCAGCATCGCGCGCTCGTCTTCGCGACTTTCAAGGCGGGCGTGTAAAACGATGCGCCCATGCTCGGTAAACTTCACCGCATTGCTGAGCAGGTTGCTGAGGATCTGCCGAATCCTTGGGAGGTCGCCTTTGACCTGATAGGGCAGCTGCGGATCGATGCAGGCGAATATATGCAGGCCTTTGCTCTGTGCTGCGCTGGCGTAATCTTGAATGACCTCCTGCACCAGCTGTATCGGCGAGAAGGTGATGAGTTCGAGCGCCAACTGCCCGGCCTCGATCTTCGAGATGTCTAGGATATCGCAAATGATGTTCTGCAGATTCTTCGACGAGTCCTCGAGCGCCCTCAGGTAGGCTTTTTGTCGCACGCTCAGCGCCGTGCGCCCCAGTAGTTCCAGCGTACCCAGCACGCCGTACAAGGGCGTACGAATTTCATGGCTGACATTCGCCAGAAACAGCGTCTTGGCCTCGTTGGCGTCATCGGCCGCTCTGCGCGCCTGCTCAAGTGCCCGTTCCGCATGCCGGCGTTCGCTGATGTCGCTGAAGGCGCAGATCAGCACGTCTTCGCCGTGATAACGAGTGGGCGTGAAGCTCAAGTAAAGCTGGCGACCATCGTCCGCCTCGAATTCATCGCTGTTTCCAGTGCTGCGATCGTCGAACGCGCGCTTAATCCAAGCGCAACAAAGATGTTGGCGACGTGGCCCGTCACCAAGCCAGCGCTGGGACAGCGCGTTCTCCAGCACCACTTCAGCGTCGCCACGACGCAGAACACAGAGGGCAACCGGAGCGGTTTCGATTACGGCACTGTTGAAGGCCTCGCTCTCAATCAACGCCGCGATTCGGTCAGCAGCCGGTACGATAAACCCGTGATCAATGTGCCGTACCAAGTAGTCCATCAGCGCAGTGGCCAGCGCGCACAGCGTCAGGCAGAAAAACAACGATGAGGCGAGTGCTGGCAGCAGCGTGCGCAGCTCAAGGCTATAGGCAATTTGCCACTGCGAATACTCCAGGTGTTTGCGAATTACCAGGCGGTCCGGCAACCAGTGTGTGCCTTCCCAGCCAAAATGGCTGCCGGCGCTTAAGCGCATGGGGGCGGGCGTTTGCTGGTCGGCGGCGCTACTGATAACCAGGCGACCGCCTTCATCGAACAACATGAAGTTACCGGCTTTTTGATGCTGTGCAATGGCGAGCAGGTCGCTTGTTTGCAGTTGCAAACCCAGCCAACCCAGCGCCGGATTGGCGCTGTCTACGTAAGTGAAGATATACAACGCGCCGTTACTCGGGTCTATCAGGCACCACGTCTGTTCGCTCGCCACCTGGCTGGTTTGAAGGGCTCTGAGGCGTTGCACCAGGCTGCGGGGTAATGGCTTGGGCGTCGTGTCCGCGGACGTTAACCAAGTGGCATCGGCCTCGCCATCATGGACGACGTACAGCAGGTTGAAGTTGTGAGCGCGCAGGTAGGCGCGCATTCGCTGCGTAAGCACCAGACTCGCGCTTGCGTTTGTGTTGCCCAAACGGATCGACACATCCTCAGCCGCCAGTGGGCTGAGGGGCGAGGTTGGGGCTGAGCTGGTATGTATCGATGACAGGCTCAGGCTGTTGAGCAGCGCCTGCTGGCGGACGAAAAATCCTTGGGTGTGGGTGAGTGCAGCGTTCATGTAGCCGCGCCGTATAGAAACTTCCTCGTTTAACTGTGCGCGCAAGTAATTGTAGGTGCCAAGATAGACAGTCAATAGCAACACCAGTGCCAATAGACGCAACAAATTTTTCGCTGCTTTTGGCGTGAAAAAAGAGGTGTCTGTTAGTTGTGTCCGGCATGGAAGTCTCATCGGCGAAACGATAACGGTGTAAGTGCAGCCTTTCTATAAGACTAGTCCTAAAGTGAGGCCGCTTAACGCCTGCGCTGTTGTGTTGTCGGTTAGTCACCAGACTAAGTGCGGGGGGGGGGGGCTGCCGTTTAGGCGTGGGTGCTGTAGCTCCGTTATTGCCTATGACATGGCTCGCATAGAAACAAACAAGCGACTCTCTGTGATGGATTTGAACGAGGCCCATGGGAGGCAGGGCACCGTCCCCGCCCCCTGCGATAAGGGGTTAGCAAATGGTTATGTTTATGATTAAAAGCAACGATAAGAATGGGGGGGGGCGACGGCGCCTCTGGAGTCCAGATCTAGAGCCGGCGATGGTTCGCGAGAGCCTTGAGCCAGGGCAAAGCGTGTCGACTGTCGCTCGGCACAATGGCATCAATGACAATCAGTTGCTCCTGTGGCGCAAGCTGTATGAGGGTGGCAGCTTGTCGGCGCTCAGCGCCGGTGAAGCGGTGATGCCGGCGTCCGCACTGAGCGATGCGCTCAAGCAGATCCGTGAACTGCAACCGATACTGGGCAAAAAACGATGGAAGCAGAAGTCCTCAAAGAGGCCGTGGAGATCGCCCGGTCGCGAAAATGGATTACGCACTCACTTTTGTTGCCGGGGGAAGACTAGTGAAACTGTTCACCGAATGTCTCGGTGTGGCGCGCTCGCAATTAACGGTTCTTATAAAGCAGTCGGTATTGCCCAAAGCACGGCGCCGCAGGCCTGTAGGCGACGCTGAACTGGTGGTTGAAATCCAGCAACAGGTCGGCGAGTTGCCCAGCTATGAATACCGTCGGGTCTGGGGATCGCTGCGCCGTGCGTGTGAACGTCAGTTGCAGTCCCCGATCAACGTGAAGCGGGTTTACCGGGTCCTGCGTGATTACAATTTTCTCCTGGAGCGCCGAATCAAACAGCCCGGTGCACAGAGTCGGCACTAAGGCCGCATTGTGGTGAAAACCGGCGATACGCGTTGGTGCTCGGACGGCTTTAAGTTCCGCTGCGAAGACGACGCCAAACTGAGCGCGATCTCCGCCCTGGATTGCTGCGATCGCGAGGCCATCGGTTGGGTCGCCAGCCCGACCGGGTACAGCGGCGATGGCATCTGTGACTTGATGCTGGAAAGCGTGGAGAAGCACTTTGGTGATCAACTGCCGATCACGCCGGTGCAATGGCTCAGCGATAACGGCTTGGCGTACACCGCAGAACTGACTCATCTGTTTGCTCGGCAGATCGGCTTGCAATTGGGGACGCCCCCGATACGGAGTCCTCAGAGCAACGGCATAGCCGAAAACTTCGCGAAGACGATCAAGCTTAACTACATGGCGCACATGTCCAAGCCTGATTGAGAAACGGCACTGCGCAACCTAGCAATTGCCTTCGAACATAAATGAGCAGCATCCGCACAGTGCCTTGAACTATCGCTCGCCGCGGAAGTTCAGGCGCTAGGCCGCAACATCAATTTAGCAGGTATTTGATGTGCGATTTTGTAGGGGGCAAGTCCATGATTAATCGAATAGTTTTAAGACTCGTCTTATGTACGCGGCGAAGGCTGCATTGCACCATAGGTTGACTTACCCAAGGGTGAGTCCACACCTATCCAATTCTTATAACGAGGCATTGCAATGTTCAACGCACTTAGCAAATACACCCTAGCTTGCGGCGCGTGCTGGTTACTGGCGGGTACCGCCGCACACGCAGCTGATGGGCAGATCGAATTCACCGGTTCGGTCACCGATAACGCCTGCACGATCACTACTGGCGACGTCAGCAAATCTGTAGCTCTGGACCCGGTCCGTATCGCTGATTTCGGTACAAACGTAGGAGCCACCGCCAAGAAGAAAGCCTTTTCCATCAGCCTGGACAACTGCAGTTTTGCGACCAAGCGAAGCGTCGCCATCACCTTCAGCGGCCAGCAGGATGCCAGCGACGCCTCGTTGCTGGGTCTGACCGGTGAAAATCAGGTACGTGGTATCGCCATCCAGATTGCAGACGCCCGTACGGGCAAGATATTGCCGCTGAACACGCCGACCGACGATTACAACCTGCGGACCCAGTCCAACACCTTCGACTTTACCGCTGCCTACGTGCGCACCGCCGCCGACGAGACAACCGGTGAGGGCGTTGACGCCGTGACCACCTCCGGCATCGGTACCGGTCAGGTGCACGCCCTGGCCAGCTTCGACGTGACCTACAAGTAATCGCTCGTTACACCACCGTGGGCCTGGCGCCACGCGCCGGCCCGCGGACATAGAGGTTTTCCGTTATGCGCTTAAAACTGTGCTTTCTCCTTGCCCTTGTACCGCTCTGGTACAGCGTTTTCGCCCAGGCTGCCGTCACCGTCGGCGCCACACGGCTGGTCTACAACGGTGCAGCCAACGAAGCCAACCTGACCGTGAGCAATCGTGACGACGCGGCGCCCTATCTGGTGCAGTCCTGGGTCAGCCGTTTCGGCAGTGCCAGTGAAGAAAGCGTTGACAGCTTTATCGTCACGCCACCGCTTTTTCGCCTGGATGCCAATAAAGAAAACATCCTGCGCGTGATCTTCGCCGGTGATGCCGATGTCCCCCAGGACCGCGAAAGTCTGTTCCTGATGAACGTCAAAGCCATCCCGGCAATGAGTGACGAGCTGCGCGGTAAGAACGTGCTGCAGATAGCCCTCAAGACCACCATCAAACTGTTCTACCGTCCGGCCGGCCTGCAAGGCTCGCTCAAGGACGCGGTGGCGCAGGTGAGTTGGCAGGCCAGCGCTGGAGCACTGGCGGTCAACAACGCATCCAACTATCACGTTGTGGTCAGCGAGTTGAAGCTCAACGGCCGGCCGGTCACCCAAGGCCCAGATGTACTGCGCCCCGGTCAACAGCAGGTGCTGTCGACTCCCGTCAAGACTGGCGATGAAGTGCAGCTGAGCTATATCGACGACTACGGCAGCATCGTGGCCGCCCCCGTTGTGCGAATTCACTGATACTTAAGAGCAAGCCTCGCAACACCCTTTCAGGAACGCCCAATGCATACTGTATCCCTACTCATGCGCCGTTGCGCCGTGAAGGCGTTCGGCTGCCCGCTCGTGGCCGCTCTGGCCTTGCAGCTGGCGCCCGTGCAGGCCGCCTACGAGTTCGACGCATCTTTTCTTGAGATCGGCGGCGGGCAGAGTTCGGCTGCAGTGAAGCAACAGGTGAGCGCGATGAGTGAAGGGCAGTTGCCGGGCATTTACCGGGTGGATGTGTTGGTTAATCAGCACTCGCTTGAGCCGCGCGACCTGCGTTTTATCCGTGCTACAGGAGATGCCGAGCAATCCGCGACAGGCTTATTCCCCTGCCTGGATGCCGAGTTTTTTCGCAGCCAGAGTGTCACCGAAGAGGCCCTGCAAAATCGCAGCGACGCCGATGTTACCTGCCTGGCGTTCGATCAAGGTTTGGCCGGTGTGGTGTATGACTACGATTTCAACCGTCAGTTGCTGTCTATTGAAATTCCCCAGTCGTACCTCGGCAGCATGCCGTTTGCGGTGCGACGGCGCCAGTGGAGCGATGGCGAGCAGGTTGCCTTCACCAACTATAGTTTTTCTGGCAGTGCCGCGCAGAGCGAGAGCGGCCGTCGCGAGAATCAGTTTGGTAGCCTGCGCAGCGGCGTCAACGCTGGGGCCTGGCGCCTGCGCAATTTTTCCACCTGGCATAAAAATACGGACGAGACGGGGCGGTGGGAGTCCCTGGAAACCTACGCCCAACGCGACATGGGCGATATGATGGCGATCGCCACCCTGGGCGACGCCACCACCGAGGGCGACCTGTTCGACGCTATCCCCTATCGTGGTCTGGGCATTGCCACCGACTTAGACATGCTGCCGGACCAGGCCCGGGATTTCGCACCTGTGGTGCGCGGCATCGCCAATGGCCGCTCGCGAGTGACCATCCGCCAGCGCGGTTATGTGATCTATGAGCAGTGGGTGCCATCTGGGCCGTTTGCCCTGACCGACCTGTACCCCACTGCCAGCAACGGTGACATTGAAGTCACCGTTGAAGGCCCTGACGGCCAACGTCAGGTATACACCCAGTCGTTCTCGTCGGTGCCTTATATGTTGCGCGAGGGCCAGCAGAGCTATTCGGTGTTCGCCGGTCAGTACCGCCCGGCCCCAACGGCTGTAAACCAAAACACTCCGACTTTTATCCAGACCTCGCTGCGCCGTGGTGTGAGCGGTGACACCACGCTGTTCGGTGGGAGCGTCCTGAGCGACCAATACAACGCCGGCCTGCTGGGCTTTGCCCATGACTTTGCCGGCTTCGGTGCGATCTCGGTGGACGTGACTCACGCCCGCAGCGATGCCATGGGCCCTGCAAAAACCAGTGCCAGCGGCCAGTCGTATCGTTTCCGCTACTCCAAGTCCTTGGCCGCAACCGACACTAACTTCAGCCTCATCGGCTACCGCTATTCCACTGGCGGTTACTACTCGTTCAAAGAGGCGCTCAACAGCCGCTTCAGCGGCCTGTCGCTAGACACCTACAGGCAAGGCCACATGAAAAGTAATTTCACCGCCAACCTGTCCCAGCAACTGGGCGGTTACGGCGGCATTTATGCCAACGTCACGAAAACCGATTATTGGAACACAAACAAGGCCGATACCTCGATCCAGGTTGGTTACACCTTCAGTACAGGGAGCATTTCCTATTCCCTTGGCCTCGGGTTGAACAAAGGTGAAGAGTCGGATGAGCGCAATCTCTCCCTGAACATCAGCATGCCCTTGGGCGGCACTAGCAGTCAGCGACTCACAGCGAGCGCCAACCAGGGCGCGCACGGTATGGCGTCGCGTACGGCGACCATCAGCGGTAACGCCTTTGCAGATAACACCCTGGGCTACACCGCAGGTGTTTCGCAGCAAGTCAACGGTAACGAGCGTCAGACAGGGGGCTCATTCGCCGCACACTATGAGGCGCGTAGCGCGACACTGCATGGAGCCTATAACGAAACCGCTGGCAATCGTCAGCTGGACATGGGTATTGAAGGTTCGCTGGTGGCCTATGACAGCAACCTGATCTTCAGCCAGCCCCTTGGTGAAACCAATGTGATCGTGGCTACGCCTGATGCAACGGGGGTGGGTATCAGCAATAAGCCCGGTGTGCGCACTAATGCTAACGGCTACACGGTGGTGCCGCAGGCGTTGCCTTACCGCAGCAACCGCGTGTCGCTGGATACCCAGTCGATGCCCGCTGACGTAGACATTGCTGAGCCGGTCAAGGAGGTCACGCCGAACCGTGGGGCGTTTGTGCTGGCGAACTTCGACACACGGCGCGGCAAACGCATCCTGTTTCGCGTCCTCGATGCCGACGGCGAAGCGGCGCCCTTTGCCGCTAAGGCCGAACTCTACGCCCCGGATGGCCGTTCCTTGGGCAGCACCCTGGTAGCCGATAAGGGGCGCGTGTTCATGACAGGCGTGCCGCTCGAAGCGCTGCTGTCGATCAGCGTGGGCGGGCAACCCTGGTGCAGTCGAGCACTGAGGTTGCAAGACGACGGGACGGAGAAAGGCGGGATTACCCAACTGAACATTCAATGTAAGCGTACAGCCGATGGCTCGGGCGCCGAGGATTCGTAAGGTATGAAATTCAATATCATGAGCGGCATCCACCCGCGCGCACTCATGGGGTTAATGCTGGTTTGGCTGGTGTCGCTCGACGTCCAGGCATTTACCAGCGGTAACCTCGCATGCAACGTTACCGGGTCAAACCTTGACGGCTACAACTTTCAGGCCGGCGCTGAGATGCGCTTCCCGTTCAGTGGAAGCTGCACGGTTAAGCGTACGTTTCCCAAAGGTGCCGCCGCTAATCTACAAATTGGTCACATTCTAGGAGCAAACCCGGCAAACTTGCAGGTGATGGACTTTTACAACAATTCCTACATGTCTGAACTGCCGCTCGGTAGCTATGGAGTTACTTGTTTGGGCGGCCCCTGCAAGCGTTTAGCGGTAGGCAGCAATCTTTCATACTCATATGTCATTGCGGGAACAGCGCCAAGCACTCCGGGCAAAAGAACCGCCATGGTGACCCTCGGTGTTACATCGGCGGGTTACCCGAACTATGCCGAATGGTTCCATAACATCACCTTCATCTACAACGTCACCGCTGTCAGCTGCACGCTAAGCACCCCCAGTGCAGTCAACCTCAATTTCGGCACCGTCAGCAATACTAGTATCAACGGGCAGACCCAGTCGACCAGGGTCTCGGTCAACTGCCCGTCTGAAGTACGCGCCGCAGTATCCTTAACGCCAAGTCAGGCGGTAGTTGACGCGAATAACGGGGTGTCGCGAACCACGCTGACCGGGCTCAACATGAAGTCGCTCTGGACCGATACCGGCAACCCAGTCGTCTTTTCCAATACGCGCACCATCTACATGAACGCTGGCGCCAATAACGTGAATCTGACGTTCAGGCCGCAAGTGGTTAGCGGCCAATCGCCCACCGGTGCGTTCCAGAGCCAATACACCTTGAACATCAGTTACCAATGAGGCCGTTATGAAAACGTCATTGCTCGCGTTGCTGCTGCTCAGCACCACCGCCACTGCTGCTAGTACAGTGAATATCACGGTAAGCGGTACGCTCACGCGCCCGCCCTGTGTGCTCAGCACCGCCACAACCCTGACTGCCGAATTTGGCAACGTGCGCACCGACCAGGTTGCCAGCACGGGCACGGTGGCGGTGCCCGTGCGAATGACCTGCCCGGCCGGATCATCCTTGAGTGTCAGCTTCACCTCCAGCAAAGGCACGCACACCACCACCGTAGCCAAGACCAGCGTCAACAACCTCGGCGTTTCCTTGCTGTGGGCGGACGATACGGCAGCCAACCTCAACGGGACCACCAAGGCCTACAACAACCTCAGCGGCAACGTCGACATCAGTCTCAAGGCGAAACTAATCGAACGCGGCACACTAACGCCCGGCGCGTTCACTTCATCCATGGTCATGACCATCAATTACCTATGAAAGCGCTGCTATACATTCTGCTTGCCTTGGCAGGTGCCGACGCGCACGCGGGTGATAGTGCCAGCATCGACATAAGCGGCAAACTGGTCGCTCCGCCCTGCGTACCGCGCTTCACTAATACTCAGGAAGTGGACCTGGGCAACGTGAGCCTCGGCCAATTGGCCGCAGACAGCGCACAAAGCATTGACGTACCGCTGATTTTTGACTGCCGTGCCGGCACCCGCTTGACCCTCAAACTATTTGCAGGGCAGGGCAGCGCCGACAATCGGACGCTGCTCACCGATCGTGCCAACCTTGGTTTGCGCCTGAACCTCTTGCACAACAGCAGCCAAACCGACTTAAGCCTCGGCGCTGCCGCCTCCTGGCTGCTGGCCGATGCTCCACTTGAGCTGAGCCTGCAGGTCAAACCGGTGGCCCTAGGCGAGCTCCCCGAGGCGGGTAGTTACAGTGCAACGGTGTTAATGGAAATGACCTATCTCTAATCCGTCAGGGGAGGCTGCTATTGCACTGTAAGAGCTGGCCAGCGGTTACAGCGGAACTATACATCCACTTCAGGAGGGCAATCCTTAACTTTGATCCGCTCATCAAAATAAGCGGCCCTAGTCCGGTTACCTTCCGTCAGTGATTGGTTCGAATTCATACAGTCACTGCCCCCGAGCCTAAAAAACTTGAGTCCTTCCTCAAGAGGCACTTAGCGAATGCAAATTTGAGTCCGCGCTGTGCTCGGGAGGCTGCTGATGGATGTGTTGTGGTCAACGAATTCTGGACACCTAGTTTAGGTTTATCCGGCAATTGCATCGGCTTCTACTGGTGTTTTGTATCCGTTGTATCTGTGTTGCCGTTGATGGCCGGCGGACTCAACCGGTCGTCGTAACACCTTTATCGAGGTGTTTATGGGACGACCCGCCGGATGGATGCAAAAAATAACGGGGCGGGGAGCGATGCGTTCTCCAGGTGCATCCTCACTTCGTAATGAAATCGAGCGGCAACTTTGGATGCAGATTCCAACAGGCAGCACAAGCGAAAAGGCAGCACATGCCGTTGGCGTATCAACAGCGGTAGGTACACGCTGGTTCCGTCATCGAGGCGGGATGCCATTATTCATGTCGAAACACATATGAGGATGTTACTTATCGTTTACAGAGCGAGAAGAGATTTGGCTGCTTCGAGCGCAAAGTGTTGGCGTTCGTGAGGTCGCCCGTCGCCTTGGACGAAGCCCATCGACAATTTCACGGGAGCTGACACGAAATGCTGCTGCTCGTTGCGGTCGGCTTGAATAACGAGCGTCAGTAGCGAAATGGAAGGCGAAACTGGTCACTAACCCGCAAATACACCAGTAGGTACGCGACCGCCTTGAGGGCAAGGTTCAAGACGCCGATGGTCGTGAGATATCTGGGCCTCGGCAAGTGCCCTTCAACGGTCGAAAAAAAAACCGCATCGCAGTGACCGTAAATGGGTCAATGGCTGGTCGTCTGAACAGATTGCCAACCGGCTCCAGATCGATTTTCCGGATGATGAATCCATGCGCATCTATCATGAAGCCATATATCAGACGCTCTATATTCTGGGTCGAGGAGCTCTCAAGCCCGAACTGGTGAGCTGCCTGCGCTCAGGACGAGCATTGCGCGTGCCGAGAGCTAGAGCGCAGGACAAAGTGTGGGCACACGTCAACGAGGACTTCATGATCTCCAGTCGCCCTGCTGAGGTAGAAGATCGGGCTGTATCCGGAAATTGGGAGGGCGACCTGGTCATCGGTCTGAACCGTTCTGCGATTGGAACTCTGGTCGAGCGCTCAACTCGATTTACCATGCTCGTCCATCTGCCTCGCGAGAAAGGTTATGGGCTAATTCCCCGCACGGAGAACGGCCGAGCGCTGGCTGGCTATGGGGCTGTTAGTATGGCCAATGCATTGAAGAAGGTGACTGATCTTCCCATCGAGCTGTGGCGATCTTTGACCTGGGATCGTGGAAAGGAGCTGTCGGATCACGCTCGATGTACCATCGAGTCCGGAGTCAAGGTTTTCTTTGCTGATCCACATAGTCCATGCCAGCGCGGCAAAAACCAAAATACGAACGGCCTTCTACGGCAATACTTCCCTAAAGGCACTGACCTCTCTCGTGGAGCGCTCAAGAAATACAGGCGGTAGCACACGTACTTAAGACTAGACCTCGAAAAACATTCGGCTGGAAAAAACCTGCCGAAGCACTGAATGAGTATCTAAAGTCTGTAAACAATCCAGTGTTGCGACGTCCGGTTGAATCCGCTAATTAGCTGATGATCTGAATGGTGGGTAAAATCTTTCCAAAATTTGACAACGAATGACCCATTTGGGGGGAAAGCTGCCGTTGCCAAGTATCGCAAAGAATGTTGATAGTCGTTAGGGGGGGAGTTCGAATCTCTCCTTCACCGCCATATTCAGTAAACGCAAACCCCTGATTTTCCTAGAGAAAGTCGGGGGTTTCTGGTTTTTGGCGTCTGAAAAAAGGCCATATGGGACTGAGATGGGACTGGCGCACTATCCTGGTGCGGATAATGGGGCTATGCGTGCCTATCTCGGCCCCTGAGTGCTGCCGCATGAGCTAGGCTTTGCAATCCTCTCATTTCCAGGATGGATCGCATGCCAGACAACTCAGCCTCCAACATCGCCACTGCTGATGCGCTTACATTGCTTCTGCACAACCAGCATGCCCTGGCGGCGGCAATAGAGGAGGTCACCGTATGGCTTTCAGAGAATGGCGCAGACACTGTTGCAGATAACGCAGTCGTGGCTATGGAAACTTTGGATACAAATGCAAAAGCTATTACAAATGCGATTCTGCGGATACGGCAGTCCTAGGAACCGCCTTGGCAGGCAACTAAAAGCAGTCGCTCATAGGCAACTGCTGTCGCCGTACAACGAGTGTTAGCTTAACCGTCTGGCTGTGACGGATTGCCAAGTTTTAGCCCGGTAGTGGCCTTGAAATCTGTAGCTGAAGTGCTTTAGGATTTGGGCTGGAGATGGCATTCCTCCATTTAAACCGCCTTGTGCTGATGATGCCTACGTGAACCCTGGACAGGGTGCGTAGGCGTGTCTGCCCCCCTGTCCTTAATCTAGGACAGGATCATGAAACCAATCCCTCAATCACTTTCCTCAATCGGTGGGCTGCTGCAACTTGTTTGGCCACGGTGGTCCAGCGAGGTGAGTTTGCTATGCTGAAATCACTTCTGGCCATTGCCGTTGGTGCCTCATTGGGCGCCTGGTTACGTTGGCTATTGGGCATCAAGCTCAACGGTCTGTTTCCAGCAATTCCTCCCGGAACGGTGGCCGCAAATATGGTCGGCGGCTACATCATTGGCGTAGCCATCGCATTCCTCGCAGCGTCCCCAACACTAAGTCCCGAATGGCGGCTGCTGGTCATCACGGGGTTTTGTGGTGGGCTCACTACTTTCTCTACTTTTTCGGCTGAAACGGTTGCATTGATTCAGGAAGGCAGATTGCTCTGGGTGCTGGGTTCAGTTTCATTGCACGTCGTAGGCTCGTTGGCGATGACCGCTGCCGGGCTATTTTCCTATCAGATGATCGGTACACGCTGAGGAGTACAAAATGCGAGGTTTTCTGGTGATTTTCTTTACGCAACAGAGCCGTCGTCATCAAGGAAAGATGCTCGGTGACTGGATTGTCGACTTGGCCAAAGAAATGGGGTTGAGAGGCGCGACACTTTCGACCGGTATCGAGGGTTTTGGACATACGGGACGACTGCATTCTTCACATTTTTTTGAGTTCGCGGATCAACCTACTGAGATTCGAATGGCTATCACCGAGGATGAGTCCGACAGGCTGTTCAAACGGTTGGAAGCCGAAGATTTTTCTGTGTTTTTTATAAAAACACCCATCGAGATGGGAAGCGTCGGCAAAAACACCAATGGCCCGCATTCTGCTTGACACCATGGAGATAGACTATGAGCTATAACGACATTCCTGCTGGCAACGCGATCCCCGATGACTTTTTTACCGTTATCGAAATTCCGGCAAACCATGCTCCGATTAAGTACGAGGTCGACAAATCAAGCGGCCAGCTTTTTGTGGATCGTTTCCTCACTACGCCGATGTTCTACCCGGCTAACTACGGGTACATTCCGAACACACTAAGTGAGGATGGCGACCCGCTGGATGTACTTGTCGTTTGCCCTTATCCGGTTTCACCCGGTGTCGTCATTCGGAGCCGCCCAATTGGTGTGATGTATATGACGGATGAGGCAGGCGCCGATGCCAAGATCATCGCGGTGCCTCACAACAAAGTCAGCTCCTTGTATAGCGATGTGAAGGAGTGCGATGACCTTCCAGCGATGCTGCTCGCGCAGATTCGACATTTCTTTGAAAACTACAAAGCGTTGGAGCCAGGTAAGTGGGTGAAGATGGGGCGCTGGGGAAGCGCTGATGAAGCCAGAGAGGAGGTCCGAAATTCTGTTGCAGCGTTCGCCCCCGCCAGTTCTGGGCGCGTTTAATTCGAGCCTATGTTCAATCGGCCCCCACACCTGGCTCAGGTGTGGGGGCCTTTTTTTGTGGCCGTGGAAGCCGGCACCCCCAGGGTTGGTCTACCATTCCCTCGATATTTGGTTGATCTCTGGACGTGGGAGTACGCATGACTGATGCCTTGGCGGCACTGAAACTGCCGAACGCAGTGGAGGTGCAAACCCTGAAACTGCTGCACCAAATTGAACTGGCGCACACGGCTGACGACCTGTTTCGCGCCAGTGATCGTGCCGAAGGTTTTGTGCTGGGCCTGGAGACGGTCAAGGTGCTGAACGCGGCCAGTATCGAAGGTTTGTATAAGACCTTCGAGGCAGCGGCCACGGCGCGGCGTCAGGAGCACGAACAGTGATCGGCGAAGGTATTCACGAAGAGGTGTTGCGCGCCCTGGCCGAACAACACGCGGTGCGCGAATGCCTGGTGGCCAAGATCAACGGCGGCCCCGACAGGGGCCTGTCGATTCGCCTGGGCGGCAGCGGCGCACGCTGGGTGCCGGTGCGCTCGCGACGTGAGTCACTGCGCACCTGGGCCAGCTTGACCGCCGTGGGGCGTTTTGCCGAAGGCGTGGGCCTCAGCGGATTCAATGTAGAGCTGTAACCGGTGACAGCTTCAAGGCCATTTCTACAGACCTACATCCGACTGCCTTTGCTTGAAATACGGGTTTCCGGCGGCCCGAATTCTTTCCGCAATTTGTTTTGAGGTCCTGGTTTCACTACCCTAAAACGAACAGAGAATTTGTGTGGTGCGGAAAAATCTTCACCATAAAGTTATGATTTATAAGGAAAAAATAATGGACTTAAAATCCCCCGCTCGTAAGGGCGTGCCGGTTCGATTCCGGCTTCGGGCACCATCTATTTCAAGGGCTTGCATAACGTATGTTATGCAAGCCCTTAGTTGTTTTTTCCGCAATCAAAAAACTTTTCCGTAATTCGCTTATTTCGTCGGCGTAACTTTGGCTACGTGACGCCTGCGAACGTACTGCTCTGTCATGCTCACAGTGGTGTGTCCAAGTTGGTCGCGTGTCTCGCGAATACTCCCTGTAGATTCTTCTTTGTCTGTGGCCGCATTGGCCAGCAGGTCTCGCATTTGGAACTCTGACTTCAAAATTCCGGCGGCTTCGCGAGCGTCGTCAAACCGCTTTCGCAGCATGCTCTTTGTCATAGGCTGTCCATCCTCCATCACTAGAAGCCGAGTAGATCTCACTCTGTAGCCCGCTTTCCTGGCCGCAACCGGCGCGGTCTTTCCTCGTTCCCATAGGTATTGCCGCACATGTGCGGCTCAGTATCCTCGAGCGGCGCTGGTGGGTCATTGAAGAAATCGAGTAGGTTTTTCAGCTCGCGCTGGTTGGACTTTTCTGGACTAGTCCTGTCGGAGTGTGACCAGTCCGCTGAGTTTTACGACTCAGCTGGCTTGGGCCGTGACGGTTTTGTTGAACTTAGGTAACTTGGCATTTTCCCTTCACGGATGACGGATTCATGCCAAGAACGAATCGTATTGCAAAAAATGCCCTGAGCATCTCGCTGCTGGGCCTACTGGTCACTAGCACATTGGCCTTGGCGGAAACTCAAAAGGTGACCGATCTGTTACGCAGTGGTTATGAGATCAAAGCCGCCTACCAGTCGCCAGCAAGAGTCGGCACGGTTCACTTTCTAATCTTGCAAAAAGGCTCGTCTGCGTTCCAATGCATGAGCTACGGCTCCGAATTAAGGCCGAAATTCTACGACTATTCCAACACCTACTCTTGCGCAGAAGTTCAGGATCTGATTCCCGTCCAGCCTAACCTTGGGCAATGAACCAACAGTGCATTTACGGTTACTGGACCAAAGCGTGGTGCTCGGCGCCGGCAGTCCGGGATGAACGCTTGCAACGTACTGGCTTTCTGATCGCTGAACAGGTGCAGCCACCCGGTTGTTGCTGCGATCAAGAACGACGAGCGCGCACTGTGAAGCAAGTGCCTGGTCAAACCACTCGCGGAAAACGGGTGCCTGATAGCGCATTGGGCTTGGATGCTGGGCCCAAACCAAGGGATCGGATGCGACGTTGCACAGCGACTCGAAGTCTGTGGCTTGCAGCGGGCGCAGTTCTAGCGACTCACCCACAATTGACCGTGGCACGGGTAGCGATTTCATCATTTGTCCTTTGGGTTGGACGGTGGTTGTTCCTTCCACCGTCATCAGGCCGTGGGACATGAGAATAGGCGGCCCGCAGTTGAGTGCGGTACTGAGTGATCGGCTTTGATAGGTAGAGGGCTCGCTGTCCTGGGCTGAAGTGGCGCGGCACTGGCAAACGACCAACATTGATCAGCGTGGAGCAGGGCAATGACGCGTGTGCAGGTCCGCGTCGGCCCTGGGGCAAGGGGCGGCTTTCAGGGCGACGTTGCGATGGCCAGGGCCAACTGTTGATCGGTCATGTGCGGCTGGCCGTAGGCCGAGTGGTAGTAGCGCACGGCTTGTTCAAGTTGGGCGCCGCGAATCTGGCCATCCGAGCCGATGAATGCGAGCGCGTCGGCCTTGGCCGATTTCATGCTTCCCGGGCCGTAGACCGTTAGCGCAGTGGTTCCGCTAACAGTCAGGAGGGGGGCGACCGTCGTGATGAACATCGCTTTTTCGACGGGATCATTATTCTCGTGGGCCACCACTGAAGTGCTGGCCAATGCCAGCAAAACCACTGCCAGTGTTTTCGTTGAATCCATTCCCGACCGCTTCCTGCCATCTGGTTGAAGGGCGCAACCATAACAGGGAAAAGGGTGGGCGGGTACGAGAAGCCCGGCGCTGGACCGGGCCCGGAGGGGAGGCCGGCCAGTGCCCCGCCGTTGTTCACCGCATCACCACTCGCGGGCTTGATCATGGGCTCCATCTGTTGCGCTCGATGATTCCTGGCGTTGGCGAAGGCGCTGCGCCACTGGAGCCACGCGAAGGCTTCGGGCGCCTTTACCTGGACAACGACAGCGGTACGCCCCAGACGGGATCCTCCATGCCTTGCTTGCCCAGCGGCGTGATCTGCATGGGCTGGAGCCTGGACAAAAGTTGCCGGTGCTTCTCGCTCAGGCTGCGTTGCTCAATGAGATTCTGGGCAAAGCTCATCGGCGCCGGCCAGGTGTAGATGGTCAGGTTGTCGAGCGGACACTCGATCTTCCGCGGATCGACCGCCCGGCACTTGGACTGTTGGTACTTGTAGCCAGGGGTCTTCAGGTGCATGCGCGGGGCCAGCAGCAATTGCCCGCCTTGCAGGGTGAAGCTGGCGAGCGCCTTGTCCACCGGCAAGCGCGCCTGGACCTTGATCGCGGGAACGTCGCGCGAGTCGGTTTGTTGGTAATAGCCGGCCGGTGCGCCCGCGGTCGTCTGGGTATATTGCTGTTCACCCCAGCTCACACAGGCTCCCGACGCCCTGAGCACGGCGGTACAGACCGTCTCGGTCTTGGTCTCGCTGCCGTAGGTGGCGTCCTTCCAGACCTCTTCTCGGTAGTACTCGCGATACAGCTCGGGGGACAGGTACGCCGTGCCGTTGGCGCCACGGCCGGAACCGGGCGGGCCGCTGCGGGCGCCGACCTGGTCGAGCAAGCCGCGGATCTGGTAGTCATCGCCGCCGGTCAGCAGGTATTTGCCGGGCGGCAGGATGTGCACTTCGAAGGCCTTGAACAGATAGGTTTCACCGGGTTTTCGCTGCAGTGCATTGGTCTGGAACTTGCGGCCGAAGGTCACCTTTGGATCCTTCTCGTATTCCCAGATCGCCGTCGGCGTCCATTGCGTCATGGTCAGTGCATCGCTCAGCGACTTGTGTGGCATCACGTCGGCCACCAGCACCACCGCCATGTTCGCCTTGAGCGCTGCGTCCACCTGGTCCAACAGCTGCGCGTAGCGCGGATCGTCCATGCTGCCGTAGGCGCCCGAATCGAGATCGGACATGCAGCCGGAGAGGGAAAGGGTAAGCAGCAACGCGGCGGGGAGGGCAAAACGCGGCCGGAACAGTCTCATGTATCAATCCTTGATAAGCGTTGGCATGGGGGGCTGGAACGGAAATATTACTGCGTTGAGGGACGAGCACAATATTCAGCAGCGTTTATCGGACAGCATGCAAACGTGCTGGAAAACGGCGCCAACTGCTGCAGACGTTGCACCCCGAGCGCGGATATCCACCGCGCCGCGCAGGCAATCGGCGGGGCGGGGGACTAGGACGACAAGGCCACAGACTCAATGGCGTGCTTGGCCTGGGCGATGCTGAAGGCGCCCGGCAAGCTGGCGCCGTTCTTGGCGGCAAGGATCTCGGCCATCACGCTGACGGCGATTTCCGCAGGTGTCTTGCTGCCGATGTAGATGCCGATCGGTCCGTGCAGGCGCTCGAGAGAGGCCGGGGTTTCACCAAAATGCTCGATCAGGCGTTCGCGACGCAGTTGGCTGTTGCGCCGCGAGCCGATGGCGCCGATGTAGAACGCCGGGCCGTGGAGGGCTTCGAGGAGTGCGAGATCGTCGAGTTTGGGGTCATGGCTCAAGGCGACGATGCAGGTTCTCAGGTCGACGGCAAAGTCGCGGACCACGTCGTCGGGCATGCCGATGATGCGCTCCACGCCCTGTACCGCCCAGGTTTCGATGTATTCCGGACGAGGGTCGCAAACCGCGACCCTGAAGCCGTTGAACAAGGCCATGGTGGCCAGATACTCGGCCAGTGCGCCGGCGCCGATCATCAGCAGCCGATACGCCGGCCCCAGGGTATTGAACATCTGCCGGCCGTCGAAACTGAACTGCTCGGGTGTCGCCGTGGCGGTCAGCGTCACCTCATTGCTGGCCAGTGTCAGGCCCCGGCGTATCAGGCGTCCGCTGTCGAGCGCGGCGAGCAGTTCATCCAGCGATGACCTCGACGGGTTGAATTCGAGAACCAGCTGCAGGGTGCCGCCGCAGGGCAAGCCGAAGCGATGGGCGTCGTCGGCGCTGACGCCATACTGCACCACCTCAGGCACGCCGTCCTGGAGCCCGGCGCCGCCATGGACGGTGCAATAGCGATGGATCAAGTCGTCCTCGATGCAGCCGCCGGACACGCTGCCTACCACCCGCCCATCCCCACGCAAGGCCATCATCGACCCCACTGGGCGCGGTGAGGAGCCCCAGGTGCGGGCCACCGTGACCAGCAACACCGGTTCCGCGGCGGCGCGCCAGTCTCGTGCGGTGCGCAGGACTTGCAAGTCGATGCTTTCCATCCGGCTCTCCTCTAGCGCATGTGCAGGATGATCGGGCTGCTGCTGGCCGGATCGGTGTGCCGACGCAACTGGCTCACTGCCTGGGCCTGGACGGCGCTGCCGTGATTGCCCCAGGCGCTGCGCACGAAGGTCAGGACCTCGGCGATCTGCTGATCCGACAACTGTTCACGCAAGGCCGGCATGCGATAGGCGTCCGGCACTCCCGCGGCCACGACACGCTGCGAAGCGTTCAGGGTGATGTTGATCGCCGAGGCGCTTTCCCCGGCCAGGGCAGAGGTCGCCCCCGCCAGCGGCGGTATCCATTCGGCTTGCCCCTTGCCGTCCGGGCCGTGGCACGAGGCGCAGTGCGTCAGGTAGGTGTGGGCGCCAGGAGCGTCCAGCGCCGTCGCGGTCGACAGCTCTTGATACTGCCAGGGCGTGCCGTCGCGCTGGCGATCCCCGGGCAGCGACTTGAGGTAACGGGCAATGGCCATCAGGTCCTGATCGGTCATGAACTGCGTGGAGTTGTTGAACGCTTCGGTCATCGAGCCATAGACCACTGCGTGCTCATTGCGGCCGGTCTTGAGGAACTGCACGATCTGCGCTTCGCTCCAGCGGCCCAGGCCCGTGTTGTGGTCGCCACGCAGGCTTGGCGCATACCAGCCATCGAGCAAGGCGCCGGCGAGAAACGGCGCTGCGGACTCATCCAGCGCCTTTTCATTGAACGCCAGGCCCCGAGGCGTATGACAACTGCCGCAATGTCCGGGGCCCTGGACGAGGTAAGCGCCGCGGTTCCACACATTGTCCTGCTTCGTTTTGGCCACGTAGGGCTCAGCGTCGACGAACACCGCGTTCCACAGTGCAATCGGCCAGCGCAGGTTCAGCGGCCAGGGAATGGCGCTGGGGATGTTCGCCTGTCTGACCGGCGCCACGCCCTTCATGAAGAACGCGTACAGCGCCCGCACGTCGTCGTCGCTGAGCTTGGCGTAGGACGGATAGGGCATCGCCGGGTACAAACGGCGGGCGCCGGGTGCCACGCCATGGCGCAGCGCCCGGTCGAAGTCCGCCAGGCTGTAGTGGCCGATGCCGGTTTCGGTGTCCGGCGTGATATTGGTCGCATGGATCGCGCCCAGCGGCGTGGCCATTTCCAGGCCCCCGGCGAACGGCGCGCCGCCCGGCACGCTGTGGCAAGCCACGCAATCGCTGAGCCTGGCGACGTATTCGCCGCGGGCGACCAGCGCCGGGTCGAGCTCGGCCGCAGTGATCGGGTGGCTGGCAAGAGGCGAGGCGGGCTGGCGAGTGACGTACCAGGCCAGCAGGCCGGCCACGACCAGGCATGACACCGTCAGCCAGCCAGCGGTTCTTGCGAATCGGCGGTTATTCATGGACGCTCCGGCGCTGATCAGGTGAAGGTGTGTCGGCTCATGGGCAGGCTGCGGACCCGCTGCCCGGTCAGTGCCGCCACCGCGTTCGCGACGGCCGGCGCAACCGCGGGCAACGGCGGTTCGCCGATACCGCCCATCTTTTCCCCGCTCTCGACGACTCGCACGTGCACCCGAGCCATCCGCGCAGGCGGCAGGATCGGATACAAGTCGTAGTTGCGAGCCCGAGGCTTGCCATCGACCCACACCGATTCTTCCACCAGGGTCTGCGACAGCCCCAGCGCCACGGCGCCGTTGACTTGAGCCTCGACAATCGCCGGGTTGACGATGCTGCCGGGGTCGATCGCCTGCCAGATGTCGTGCACCTTGACCTGCCCGTTCTCGATGGAGACTTCGGCGATCACCGCGGTCTGGGTGCCGAACGGCGACGCCATGGCCACGCCCCGCGCCCGCCGGGTGCCGTCCTCGGCGGTAAAGGGCCCGCGCTTCCAGCCCCCCGACAGTTCACCCACCGCCTGCAGCAGGGTGGTCAGGCGCTGGTTGTCACGCAGCAAATGCAGGCGCAGTTCGAAGGGGTCCTTGCCACCCTTGTCGGCCAGCTCGTCAAGAAAGGCTTCGTAGAAGAAGTCGTTGAGGGAGTTACCCACCGAACGCCAGTAACCCAACATGGCCGGGCCCTTGACGTAGATCTGCGCTATCCGCTTGTGGGGGATCGCGTAGGACTTGCCCGACAAGCCTTCCAGCGCTGTGGGGTCGAGCTTTTCACCTTGGCGGCCGGCGAGGGCCTCGGTCGGCCCCTCGGTGGCGCTGATGGCTTCGATTGCCAGGGGCCAGCCGTCGTTATCCAGCGCGGCGCGGAAATTCACCGCCGCCACCGGACGCAGCACGTCACGCAGGAACTCTTCCTCCCGACTCCAGATCAGTTTCACCGGGCGGCCAACCGCCTTGGACAGCTCGATCGCCTGGGGGTAGGGGCTGGCTGAGTCGTAGAGGAAATGCCGCCCGAAGAATCCCCCCAGCAATGGCGAATGCAAGGTGATGCGCGACGGATCCAGCCCGGTGCGCTTGGCGATGTCCGCCAGGAACATGTCCGGCGCCTGGTTCGGCAGCCAGACCTCCAGCGAACCGTCGGGGTTGAATCTGGCCAGGGCAGAAGGCGGTTCCAGCTGCCCGTGGTTCAGGTATTGGTTGTGGTAGGTGGCGTCGATCCGGGTCTTGGCGGCGGCCAGAATCGAAGCCACGTCGCCCTGGTTTTCGTCGTCCCGGGCCGGGCCCTTTTCACTGGCAAGGCGCTGGATCCAGCCGTCGCTGGAAAAGTCCTTGGGCATCGGCCGCACCTTGCTGTCGGCCGATGGCTCCAGCCAGTCGACCTGAATCGCTTCCACCGCGCGCCTGGCGTGCCACCAGCGCTCGGCGACCACCGCCACGGCGCCCGGCAGACGATGCACGGAGTGCACGCCTTTCATCGCCTTGACCTGCTCTTCGTTGCGCAGGCCGCCCACGGTCATGCCCAGGCGGGGGGCATGCTGAACGGCGGCATGCAGCATGCCGTCGACCTGCAGATCGATGCTGTAGAGCGCCTTGCCCGTGGACTTGTCATAGGCGTCGACGCGCTTGACCGGCTTGCCGATCCAGCGGAACCGGCTCGGGTCGCGCAGTTGCACCGAGGCAGGATCGGGAACCGGCAGGTCCATCGCCCGCTCGGCCAGTTCACCGTAGGTCAGCGAGCGGCCCGACGCGGCATGCAGCACCTTGCCAGGCTCGGTGCTCAACTCGCTCACCGCCACCCCCAGCTGCAATGCACCCGCCTGCAGCAGCATGGCGCGGGCCAGGGCACCGAGGCGGCGCATCACCGGGTAACTCATGCGCACCGACATGCTGCCGCCGGTGATGCGCATGCCGTTGTCCATGACCACATAGGCCTCGCCGGGTGGCGCCGCCTCCACCAGGAAGCTCGCCGGATCGGCGTCCAATTCTTCACCGACGATCTGCGCCATCGCGGTGAAGGTACCCTGGCCGCCTTCCATGAACGGGCACAGCAGGCGCACGCGGTTGTCCGGGCGGATTTCCAGAAACGCCGGAACCTGGGTGCCGCGCGCGGCAGTCGCCGCCGCCTGCACTCGGGGCGACCCCAGCGGCAGGCCGAACCCCAGTACCAGCGCGCCGACGGCGGTGCCGGTCAAAAAGCGCCTGCGCGACAGATTGACCGGATCCTGCAGGGCCAGCGCCGCTGCCTGGAGGGAAGGATCGATAGCGGGCTTCATGCCGGGGTCCTCCTGCCGGCCAGCTCATGCATGGCGGCATGAATGGCGTTGTAGGTTCCGCAGCGGCACAGATTGACCATCGCCGCCTGGATCTGCGCGTCGCTCGGCTCGGGGTTCTGCTTGAGCAGCGCCGTGGCCGCCATCACCTGTCCGGACTGGCAGTAGCCACACTGGGCGACCTGCAGGTCGACCCAGGTGGCGACGACCCGCTTGCCCACGGCATCGGCTTCGATGGCCTCGATGGTGGTGACCTCGCGGCCGACCACCCCGGCCACCGGCGTCACGCACGAACGCACCACATTGCCGTCCACCAGCACGGAACAGGCGCCGCACTGCGCCAGCCCGCAACCGTACTTGGTGCCGGTCAGGCCCAGATCATCGCGGATCACCCACAGCAAGGGCGTATCGGCGTCGGCGTCGACCTGATAGGTCTTCTGGTTGATTCTCAGTTCCATGGCTCACCCGCTGGATCATCGGTTGAAGGTCATTGTTGTAGGGGCTGGCACGCAGCGAAGCGCGTCAGCGGTAAAACCGGCGCTCGGCTCAATGTGCCGCGTTGTCGAGCGCTTGTGCGGCAACGGGCTGTCCACGCAGCAGCCCGATGTCACGACTGGGTGCGGCGCCGAACAGGCGGCCATATTCGCGGCTGAACTGCGAGGGACTTTCATAGCCGACGGCGAACGCCGCCCGCGAAACGTCCAGGCGCTCCATCAACATTAGTCGACGGGCCTCGTTCAGCCGCAGCCACTTCTGGTAGCGCAGCGGACTCATGCCGGTGAGCTGACGGAAATGATGGTGAAAGGTCGGGGCGCTCATCTGGACCCGCGCCGCCAGTTCATCGATGCGCAGCGCTGCGGTGTAGTTGACCTTGAGCCAGTCGATGGCTTTGGCAATGCGGTAGCCCTGGCCATCGACGGCGGTGATCTGCCGCAGCCGTGATCCCTGGTCGGTATTGAGCAGCCGATAGTGGATCTCCCGCAGAATCAGCGGCGCCAGCACCGGGATCGCCTCGGGTTCATCGAGCAAGGCCAGCAGACGACCGAGGGCACCCTCCAGGGGCGGCGACATCTGGCCAATGCCCGCACCAGCCGCCGCAGCCGGCTGGCGGTTTGCCGGCAAACCGCCCTGGGTGATGATCTCGGCGAGCAGGCTGACATCCAGCTTCAACACCAGCCCGACGCAGGGTTGCCGGGGGCTGGCAAGCAGCACTTCGGAGTTGGCCGGCAGGTCCAGTGAGGTGACCAGAAACCGCGTAGGGTCGTAGCTGTAGCCCGCACCACCGACCCACAAACGTTTTTCCCCACGCCCCACCAGCACCAGGCTCGGCTCGATCATGCACACGGCGGGGGGCGCCGGCTGGTCGCGACGAAACAGCGACAGGCTGGGGATGGCAGTGGCGACGTCTCCGGGGGCGTTCACGCGTGGGTCGATGTGCAGCGCCAGAGGCGATTCGTGGCGCGGGGCGGTGTGGATCATGTCGGCTGGCTCCTGTTGAGCGAACTCTAATCCGCTCATCAGAGGTTTCCTATCCAGCTGCCTGCATCCTCATAGGATTAGGCAAGCATTCAAGCGGAATGCACTAGGGCAGGGACGGATCGACCGGGAAAAATGTGCCGAACTGTCAAAGGAGAGCTTCCATGCAAGTCTTCGCTTATGGCGCCCATGCGGGCGACAAACCGCTTGAACCGCTGCGCATCACCCGTCGCGATCCCGGCCCGGACGATGTGCTGATCGAGATTGCCTATTGCGGTATCTGCCACTCCGACCTGCACCAGGTGCGCGGCGAATGGGCCGGGACCCGCTTTCCTTGCGTGCCCGGCCACGAGATCGTCGGCCGGGTCGCCGCGGTAGGTCAGAAGGTCACCGGCTTCGCCCCGGGTGACCGGGTGGGAGTGGGCTGCATTGTCGACAGCTGCAAGCATTGCCAGGAGTGCGCCGAGGGCCTGGAGAACTACTGCGACGGGATGATTGGCACCTACAACTTTGCCACGCCCGATGCGCCGGGCTGGACACTCGGTGGCTACTCCCAGGCGATCGTCGTGCACCAGCGCTACGTGCTCCGCATTCGCCACCCCGAGGCGCAGTTGGCGGCCGTCGCGCCGCTGCTGTGTGCCGGCATCACCACCTGGTCGCCGCTGCGTCACTGGAAGGCCGGGCCCGGGAAGAAAGTCGGCGTGGTGGGCATCGGCGGCCTGGGCCACATGGGCATCAAGCTGGCCCACGCGCTGGGCGCGCAGGTGGTGGCTTTCACCACGTCGGAGTCCAAGCGCGAGGCGGCCAGACGCCTCGGTGCCGATGAAGTGGTGATCTCAAGCGATGCCGGGCAAATGGCCGCGCACCTGCAAAGCTTCGACCTGATCATCAACACCGTTGCTGCGCCCCACGACCAGGATGCCCTGCTGGTGCTGCTCAAGCGCGATGGCGTGATGACCCTGGTGGGAGCGCCGGCCTCGCCGCACCCGGCGCCCAACGTGTTCAACCTGATCATGAAGCGCCGCACCCTGGCCGGATCGATGATCGGCGGCATTGCGCAAACCCAGGAGATGCTCGACTTCTGCGCCGAGCACGGCATCGTTTCGGACATCGAGCTGATCGCCGCGCAGCACATCAATCAGGCCTACGAGCGGATGCTCCGGGGCGACGTCAAATACCGTTTCGTGATCGACAACGCGACGCTGGCGAAGTGAAAGACCCCGCCGTTGGGGCGCAATCGACCGCGGCTGCGGGCGCCAGCTGCAACGAGCGCCCCATGCAGCGTTTTCCTGCAGGCAACACCCACCCGCTTTTATCCGCACAGGTAGAGTCAATGACCTTTGGTTGTACAGAAAAAACCGGCTGGAGCGCCGTGCTGGCCATGTCCCTGGCCGCCTTCGCCCTGGTCGCTTCGGAGTTCATGCCCGTCAGCTTGCTGACCCCCATCGCGGCAGACTTGCACATCACCGAAGGCCAGGCCGGGCAGGGCATTTCCGTGTCCGGGGCCTTTGCATTGGTCACCAGCCTGGTGATTGCGGCAATTGCCGCCCGGGTCGAGCGCAAGAAGCTGCTGCTGTGCCTGACCCTGCTGATGATGGTGTCGGGCACCCTGGTCGCGCTCGCACCGGGCTACTCCTGGTTCATGTTCGGGCGTGCCTTGCTGGGTATCGCCATTGGCGGTTTCTGGTCACTGTCGGCGGCCACTGCAATGCGCCTGGTGCGGCCTGATCAGGTTTCCCGGGCGCTGGCCATGGTCAACGGGGGCAATGCGCTGGCCACGGTGATCGCCGCTCCGGCGGGCAGCTTCCTGGGCTCGCTGATAGGCTGGCGCGGCGCATTCTTCTGTGTGGTGCCTGTCGCGACGCTTGCCGCCGTGTGGCTGCTGATCAGCCTTCCGTCCTTCAAGGTCGAGCGCCGGGCCGCGAGCGGTAATGCCTTGCGACTGATGAAGCAGACGCCGGTCGCCCTGGGAATGGCCGCCGTCAGCGTGTTCTTCATGGGGCAGTTCATGCTGTTCACCTACCTGCGTCCATTTCTCGAGGTCGTCACCGGCGTCAGCGTTGCCACCCTGTCTTTCATGCTGCTGGGGCTGGGAGTGGCCGGTTTCATCGGCACCTGCATGATCGAGCGCTTCATGGGCAATGCTCTTTACCGCACGCTGACGCTCATACCTCTGGGCATGGCGGTCATCGCGCTGGCCCTGGTGAACTTCGGCAGCTCGCCGCTGCTGACCGCCGCGCTGCTCGGGGCATGGGGGCTGGTCGCCACGGCCGCTCCCGTTGGCTGGTGGACCTGGCTGGCGCAAACCCTGCCCGATGATGCCGAAGCCGGAGGCGGCTTGCTGGTGGCCATCGTGCAACTGGCGATCGCCGGCGGGGCGATCATCGGTGGGCTGGCCTTTGATCTGCGCGGCTATCAAGCCACGTTCGCGCTCAGCGCGGTGGTGCTGGTCGCCGCTGCGGTGCTCGCTTGGCTTGCAGGTCGCAGCGCTGCGCAAGTGGGTCTGGCGGAGGCGCACGCCAGGGCCTGACGAGAGCCGGAGCGGCTCAGGGCGTGGGGGCATGAACCCGTGCCGGCTGACAATGGCCTGTGGGCGAGCTTTGCGTGGCAAGCCTGGAACCGGGGGCGTTCACGCATTCCCCTGGAAGATCGTTGCAAGCCTGGGTGTGCCGAAAGAGAATGGCCGGCTTTCAATCGGCGGCAGCAGGGGTTGCCCGGTGAAATCAATGCGTTGATTTCATGGGTGTGCTGCGCCGCCATGTTCGCCCTCGCTACCGCCCAGGGTTTTTCAACAAGGCCATATGGACATGAACATAAAAATACTGTGTATCGCGGCACTCGGGTTCTGGTCGCTTGCTCAAACCCCGCTGTCCGTGGCGGAGAACGCCAATGGAAAGACCCTCTATCTGCAGCGATGCGCCGTGTGTCACGGAGCGGACATCAAGGGCACGGGGCTCTTGGCGCATAAAAGCAAGCCGCCGACACCGGACCTGACCACTGCCGCATTCAAGAAACGCCTCAAGGACTATCCGGGCGTGATCGTCTCTTCGGTCATTCTTCGTCCCAATGGCGACTTGATCCCAAGAATCTTGCGAGAGAACGGCGTAAAGATCGCGCCGCACCCTTGGAGCGTTAAGGATTTTCGCGACTTGAATCAGTACATGAGTGAGGTCATCGCCAAAAGTCGATGATGTCGCAGGGGCGGCTACAGCGCAGCCACTTGAGGTGAACAGCCCCTGGCCGGCGGTTGATCGGGACGGTGGCCCGCGTTATGCCTCAATGCAGCGTGACAATCCTGCGGCTCTCTCCAATCCGGATCCGATCCAGTGCCCGGTTTAATCCGTCCAGGGCATTGATCAGGGCCTGGGCTTCCGCTTCCCGGCCATCTCCCCACAGGCGCTCGGCCATCTTGTTGAGGGCCTGTATGGAGCGTTCGATATCGGCAGCAGTCACGGTGTTGCTCTCTGCCGGCTGTTTCTTGGTCATTGGATCGGTCTTCCACGGCGCTTGAGAATCAGCGCGAAGGCTACCACGCTCTTGGTGGCGCAGAGTACGAGCCCACGGGCTGATGGCTCAACCGAGGGCCCAGGAGCCGGTCGATCGGCTGTGCGGGTCCGGCTCCTGGGCGGCTGTTCACTCGGATCAGGGCTCGCAATTTTGTCGGTTGCCGTTGCAGGGCGGTTTCAGCGTTGTCCCGGATCCGGCTGCACCAGATGCCGCCAGGGAAATACGTGCCGGGCAAAATGCGTTACGTAGCCGCCGCCAGTGGCTTGGATCACCATGAACTGCAATGCAGGGCGCAGCTGTTGCAGGCGCTCGAGCTGTTCCAGGCTCAGGCAGGTGTTGCGCAGGCGCAGCGCCCTCAAAGGGTCGCAGGCAGCACTGGCCAATAGTTGTTCATAGTCGGCGAAGGAGGTGACGGACTGTTCTTCGCGCTGATCCGCCCAGTTGTTCTGCAGCGCGCTGGATTCGGTGAAGTCCAGGTTGCTCAGCCGCGGCAGATTGTCCGAGCCGGCCAGGTTGGCAATGAAGTGCTGGGTGTCCCAATGGCCGCCAATGCGCAGGTGGGCAAGGTGCGGCAGCTGGACCTGGAAGAAGCTCGAGTCGGGGGCATTGGGCAGGGTCAATTCGCTCAGGTGCGGCGCCTTGGCGACAAAGCGGGCGATCTCTCCTGCTTCCTCCATCAGCGTGCCGGCTTTCTGGATCAGCGAGGCATTGTGGTCCTGGGGCTCGCTGGGGCGAACCGACAGCGACCTGAGAATGGGAAAGTTCACGTCGCTGTCCAACAAAGGTGTGAACTCCCATTCGCGGGTGCCGTTTGCCCCTTGGTCCGGGCCAGAAAAGGCCAGGGAACTGAGGGTGTCGGCCACTGCCTGGTCGGCGAGGCATTCCAGGGTCCAGGCAAAGGGCTCCTCCCACAGGTCGCCATGAAACTCCAGATGCAGGCCACCACGTATCGGGGCCAGGGCCAGGTAGTTGTAATCGCTGACCCACAGCGGCCCCGTCAGGTCCTCGGGGTTGTCGTCGCGCTCGCTGGCCTGGTCCCGGGTGAAGTCATGGATGCGTTGCTGCAGGGCCAGCAGGCGCTGGTAGCCGGGCGAAGACAGAGGTGAGGACATGCTTGCAATCCGTTGCTGGGTGGGGGGAGCCGCTGGCGCGGGGCGCCCATGATAAATCCAGGGGCCTGCCTGAGTCTTGGTCAGGCACCGTGCGTTATACATCTTTTCAACAAATGGACCATGTCGCCGGTTGTGCAGGGAGCGCTAGGATCGCCTTTTCATGCACGGGTCTTGTGGCCCTCTCGGAGCGTTATCCCATGCAACAAGGCCCCTTGCCTCATTCATCCACTGGACTGTGGGCCAGGGAGATCACCCTGCTGGATGTCGAGCGGTTGCAGGCGTTCTTCGTTGAGAATCCGGACTACTTCCACAGGGTTCACGGCTGTGCGCCGCAGCCGGATGAAGCCCGCGATGAAATCGATGACCGCTTGCCAGAGGGCTGGTCCTTCACTCGCAAGTGGAAGATCGGTTACTTCGACGCCACAGGAGCCCTGGTGGCCATGGTCAGTATCGTCAGCGATCTGCTGGCGCCCGGGGTCTGGCACATTGGTCTGTTCATGCTGGCCGGCTCGCTGCAGGGCCAGGGCATTGCCCGGCAGTTGCATCGCGAGCTGGAAGATTGGGCCGCAGGTCTGGGGGCGCGCTGGCTGCGCCTGAGCGTGGTGGTCGAGAACGTCCGGGCCGAGGGCTTCTGGAGAGCCTGCGGCTACGTTGAGGCTCGTACCCGTGACGGGATCGAGCTAGGCCGGCTGCGGCACCGGGTGCGCATCATGATCAAGCCGCTGGCCTCGGATGCTCTCGAAGACTACCTGACCCTGATGCCCCGCGATCGGGTCGAGTCCCCGCTGGCAGTCTGAGAAAAAACGGTTGGCAGTGGCGCCGTGCGTCGGGTGGGGCGGGGCGTGCAAATCCGCCGCCGTGTGCGCCCGTCCAGCACCTGAGCAAGGGCGGTGCTGGCATGCCCGGCAGCCCAGGGTGAGGCCTTTCGGGCATGAACTAAAATCGCGGTCGGCAGTCCCATGGGGCATCTTTGACCGTCCGGGGGAAATACCGTGAAAACTCGTCTCGCAATGCTCTGCGCCGCGGCTTTGGCTTCGGCCCTGCCGATTCTGACCGAGGCTGCCCAGGCTCAGTCACCCACCCCTGAACCGACCTATCAGAGCCAGGTGGCGCGCTATCGGTGCGAGGGCAATGTCCGCATCGATGCGGCCTACCTGAACATCGACAATGGCACCTCGTTCGCCACGCTCTACTACAAGGACCAATTGATTCCCATGCACGTTGCCCGTTCGGCTTCCGGTGCGCTGTATGTGGCGGACGACGAACAGAACAGCTTTCGCTGGCACACCAAAGGCAAGATGGCCATGTTGTCGTTCCTGGAGGCAGATCACACCGCCAAGGAGCAGCAACTGCTCAACGACTGCCAGGAGATCGACCCTCAGTGAGCCCTGGCCGGCGTGGCTTGCGGGCAAAAAAAAGCCCGCGGGAGAGGGCGGGCGAACGTAGTTGCTTGAATGAGCGAAGGGACTATACACAGACGTGATCGCCCCTTGGGTGAAGGAATTTTCATCTTGACCGGCGGTGCTCCGGTCGACGACACCGGGTGGTGGCCGGATCTGTTCTAATCTGAACAGGCGAGTCAAAAATCCCTTCAGGAAGAGAGGTGGGCATGACAACACCAGAGCAAAGCCCTTACGAGCATGAACGCAGCGATGAAGCGGAGCAGCACCCGGTCGAACACCGGGAACCGCCACCGCAGACCTGGAAACACCCGGACGACGGCAAGAGCCTCTCCGAGCTGGATGAAGAGCGTCCCTTGAAGCCCTAAGCCCAAGCCCCGCCAAAGAGCGGGGCTTTTTGTGCCGGGTGCTCAACCGCACATGGCCGGCGCCGAATCTCCGGGCTCTGCTACCATCGCCGGCTTTGCCGTTCCAAGATCTCGGGACGGGCTGTTCGCTCAAGGGAGAAGTACATGATCGTCACCACCACCGCCCATATCGAAGGCCGGGAAATTGCCGGTTATCTGGATATCGTCAGCGCCGAATCGGTTCAGGGCATCAACGTGGTCCGCGACCTGTTCGCCGGGATGCGCGACTTCTTCGGTGGCCGTTCCCAGACTCTGGAACGGGCCCTGAGAGAGGCGCGGATCCAGGCCACCAGTGAAATCAAGGAGCGCGCCCGCGGGCTCAATGCCGACGCGGTGGTCGGCCTGGATTTCGAGATCAGCATGCCTTCGGGGCGTGGCGGCATGGTGGTGGTGTTTGCCACCGGGACCGCCGTCAAGCTCAAGTGACCCCCCGCACGGTGCCGAGGGCAATTCGGCGCCGCCCCCGGCTGCGCTAAGCGTCTGCAGGCCGGCATCCGGGCCAGGGCGCCGCGCTTGCGGGCAGTGCTGCTTCATGGCCGGCACTCGCGCAGCTGCCAGCCGCGGGCAGACCATTGCCACTCATGGGTCGGTGCCAGGGCCTGGAGAAAGGCCTCATCGTGGGAGGCCACCAGCAACGCGCCGGGAAAGTCCCGCAGCGCTTGCTCGAAGGCCTGTACCGACTCCAGGTCCAGGTGGTTGGTGGGCTCGTCGAGCAGCAACAGCTGCGCCGGATTACCGGCCCACAACGCCAGCGCCAGGGCAGCTTTAAGGCGTTCGCCGCCGCTGAGCAAGGCGCAGGGTTGCTGGACCCGACGGGCATCGAGTTGCAGGCGCGCCAGCCGGGTGCGCAGGGTGCTTTCCTCCAGGGCCGTGGCGCCGCTTTGCAACTGCTCCAGCAGCGAGCGCTCGGCGGCCAATTGCAGCAGGTGCTGATCCAGATAGGCGCTGGCCACCGTTACCCGGCATTGACCACTGAGCGGCCGCAGATGCCCGGCCAGCATCTTCAGCAGGGTGGATTTGCCACACCCGTTGGGACCGACCAGGGCAATGCGCGCCGGGCCGCTGAGGTTGCCGGTGAGATAGGTCGCCGGCGACTCGCTGTCCAGCCAGGGCAGTTGCGCCCGCTGCAGATTGAACAGCGCCTGGCCGGCCGCCATGCGGGTCTCGGGCAGGGTGAGCAGGGTAGGTTGCTCCGGGGTGACCCGGGCGTAGGCATCGCGAACCTGTTGGTCGAGGGCGCTTTTGTGTTGCTGATGCTGGTGCCGCACCTGGCCCATGATGTTCCGGGCGCCGCCGAGCATGCTGGCCCGTTCCATGCTGGAGACATTGGCGGTCTTGGCGTGCTTGCGCGACGCCGCGGCGTGGCGCTGGATGGTATCGTGCTCGCGCTGCAGGCGCTTGAGTTCGCGGCTGCGTTGGCTGCGGGCCTGTTCCAGTGTCGCCTGGGTGGCACCTTCAAGGGCCTGGCGCTGGGCCTGGAACAGCGCGTAATTGCCGCCATAGACCCGGGCACCCAGGGGGCCAAGCTCGACGATGCGCTGCACCTGCATCAGCAACTGGCGGTCATGGCTGACCAGGATCAGCCCGCCGCGCCAGTGCCGCAACTGCTCCATCAGCCAGCGCCGGCCGGCCCGGTCCAGATGGTTGCTCGGCTCATCGAGCAGGAGCAGTGGCGCGTCGCCGAGCAGGGCGCCGATCAGCGCCACCCGGGCCAGCTGTCCGCCGCTCAGGGTGGCCGCCGGGTCCTCGGGCTGCAGCCACGCCAGGCCGGCCTGATCCAGGGCCTGACGCAGCCGCTCGGCCAGGTCCCAGCGGCCATCGACCTGCTGCCAATCCTCCGCGGCCGCGGTGCCGGCCGCCAGGCGTTGCAGGGCGTGCAGGGCTTCGGCCAGCCCGGCGACCTGGGCCACCGTCTGCTGCGGCGCCGGTCGCGGATCCTGGGGCACGTAGGTCAGGCGGGCAGGGCGCTGGATGCTGCCCGCAGAGGGTTGCAGTTCCCCGGCGATCAGGCGCAGCAGCAGGGATTTGCCCGCGCCATTGCGCCCGACTATGGCCGTGGGCAGGCCATCGAACGTCAGGTTCAGGGCATCGAACAGGGTGTCGCCATTGGCGAATTGATAAGTCAGCCGGTTCAGTGAAACCAGCGCAGGCAGCCGTTTGACGTGAGTCATCAGCACCTCCGGAAAATGTGGCAACAGACCAACGAGCGCGGTTGAGGGGCTCGTCGCGGATACATTTTGGAAGGCTTAGTTGTTCACGTCGGCAATCGTCCTGGGACGGCAAGGAAGGCGCGAAGCCTAACGCCGGACCCGGGGCCCTGGCAAGGGCGGAGATGGATTCAGGCCAGTACCGCCACCGCCTTGATCTGGGCCCAGAGCTGCTGGCCGGGATGCAGCTCGAGCTGGTCCCGGGAGTAACGAGTGATACGCGCCAGCAGCGGGGTGCCCGCCGCGTCCAGGCGCACCAGGACGTGGGCGACGTTGTCCGCCGGGATCTCTTCGCACACGGTCACCGGCAGGCGGTTGAGGATGCTGCTGTGTTCGCTGGCCTGCAGGCTCAGGCTGACGTCGCGGGCCTGGACCTTGAAGCGCAGGGCCTTGCCCTGGGCCAGCGCACCGTGGGCCACGCGTACCTGCAGTGGGCTGTCGGGCAGTTGCAGGGTCAGCAATTGATAGTTCGGGTCGTAGTGGCTGACCCGGCCCTCGACCACCACGCCGGCATCGTCACCCAGGGCCAGGGGCAAATCCAGGCGCGCCAGGGTCTGGCCGATGGGGCCGCTGGCCAGGGCGCGGCCATCGCTGAGCAGCACGATGTGGTCCGCCAGGCGTGCCACTTCGTCCTGGGAATGACTGACATAGAGCACCGGGATATCCAGCTCGTCGTGCAGGCGCTCCAGGTAGGGCAGGATTTCGCCCTTGCGTCTGGAGTCCAGGGCCGCCAGGGGCTCGTCCATCAGCAGCAGGCGTGGACTGGTGAGCAAGGCCCGGGCGATGCCGATGCGCTGGCGCTCGCCGCCCGAGAGGTGCTGCGGATGGCGCTGCAGCAAGTGGCCGATGCCCAGCAGTTCGGTAGCTTGGGCCATGTCCACCCGGCGCTGCGCCTTGGGGATGCGGCGCAGGCCGAACTCCAGGTTGGCCTGGACCGACAGGTGGGCAAACAGACTGGCCTCCTGAAACACATAACCCAGGGACCGCTTGTGCGGTGGCACGAACAGCCGTTGCCGGCTGTCCTGCCAGACCTCGTCGTTGATCTGGATGCGACCGCGCCCGGCCTTTTCCAGGCCGGCGATGCAGCGCAGGCAGGTGGTCTTGCCGGATCCGGAGTGGCCATAGAGCGCGGTGACCCCGCGGCCCGGCAGTTGCAGATCCAGGTCCAGGTCGAATGCCTGGTAATCCAAGTGCAGCTTGATGTGGAGGCTCATGGCTCAGCTCCAGCCGGCTTTGGTCTTGCGGCTGGAATACAGCGCCAGCAGCACCAGAAACGAGAACACCAGCATGGCGCCGGCCAGCCAGTGGGCTTGGGCATACTCCATGGCTTCGACGTGGTCGTAGATCTGCACCGAGACCACCCGGGTCTTGTCGGGAATGTTGCCGCCGATCATCAGCACCACGCCGAACTCGCCGACGGTGTGGGCAAAGCCGAGGATCGAGGCGGTGATGAAGCCCGGCCGCGCCAGGGGCAGGATCACCGTGAAAAAACTGTCCCAGGGGCCGGCGCGCAAGGTGGCGGCGACCTCCAGCGGGCGACTGCCGATGGCGGAAAAGGCGTTCTGCAGCGGTTGCACGACGAAGGGCATGGAATAGATCACCGAGCCCAGCACCAGGCCGCTGAAGCTGAAGGTCAGGGTGCCCAATCCCAGGGACTGGGTGAGCTGGCCCAGGAAACCCTGGGGCCCCAGGGCCAGCAGCAGGTAGAAACCTATCACCGTGGGTGGCAGCACCAGGGGCAGGGCCACCACGGCACCGACCGGCCCGCGCAGCCAGGAACGGGTGCGCGACAGCCACAGGGCAATCGGAGTGCCGACGACCAGCAGGATCAGCGTGGTCAGGGACGCCAGTTTCAGGGTCAGCCAGATGGCGGAAAAATCGGCACTCGAGAGGCTCATTTACAGTTGATAACCGTAGGACTGGATGATGGCAGCGGCTTTCGGGCCCTTGAGGTAGTCGACCAGCGCCCGGGCGGCCGGATTGTCCTTGCCCTTGTTGAGGATCACCGCATCCTGCTTGATCAGGTCATGCATCTGGGCGGGCACTATCCAGGCCGAACCGCTGCTGACTTTGCCGTCCTTGTAGATTTGGGACAAGGCGACAAAGCCCAATTCGGCGTTGCCGGTAGAGACGAACTGATAGGCCTGGGTGATGTTCTGGCCTTCGACGAGCTTGCTCTTGACCTTGTCGCTCAGGCCCAGCTTGGCCAGGACCTGGGTAGCGGCCAGGCCGTATGGCGCGGCCTTGGGATTGGCGATGGACAAGTGCTGGTACTGGTTGTCCTTGAGTACCTGGCCCTTGCCGTCGACATAGCCTTCCTTGGCCGACCACAGGGCCAGGGTGCCGATGGCATAGGTGAAGCGCGAGCCCTTGACGGTATCGCCTTCGCTTTCGAGCTTCTGCGGGGTGCTGTCGTCGGCGGAGAGAAAGACTTCGAAGGGCGCGCCATTCTTGATCTGGGTATAGAACTGCCCGGTGGCCCCGTAGGCGGCCACCAGCTTGTGGCCGGTGTCCTTCTCGAAGTCGGCGGCAATCGCCTGGATGGGCGCGGTGAAGTTGGCGGCCACCGCCACCTGGACTTCAGCGGCCTGGGCCGAATTCAAAGCGAAGACGGCGAGCAGGGCCGCAAGGCCGGTCGGGGCAAAGCCTGAGGCGCGAAAGTTCATCAAACAGCTCCATTGGGGGGAAGGAAGTCGGGGCGCAAGCGGTGATTGCAGGGCCTGTGCAGCCAGGCGAGGTCAAGCGCTGTATAGCGGAATATATAGCGTATCGCCCGCAAGCGGAACCGTGAGCCTGCCCCCAATGCACAGGGCCGCGATCGCCGTCGCGGCCCTGTTCCTCAGCGTCTGTTCAACTGGGCCAGCGTCCGTTCGGCCAGGCGCAGGGTCAACTCGTAGGCCGGCAGCTCGATGCCCAGGCGCAGGGCCTGGCCGGACCACAGATTGGCAAAGTCCGCATCGTCCTTGGCCTTGAGCGGCATCAAGGCGCCGCCAGCGCGGGGAAAGGCCGGAGCCAGCGGGCTGATGGGACCGATCTCACGCATCACCCGGTTGACGATGCCGCGGGCCGGGCGGCCGGTGAACAGGTTGGTCAGGGCGGTCTGACTGTCCTTGGCGGTGCGCAGGGCCCGGTGATGGGCGGCGCTGATCCTGGCTTCCGGGGTGAACAGGTAGGCGGTGCCCAGTTGCACCGCCGAGGCGCCCAGGGCCAGGGCGGCGACGATACCCCGAGCGTCGCCGATACCGCCGGCGGCAATCACCGGCACCTGCACCGCATCGACGATCTGCGGCACCAGGGCCATGGTACCGACCTGGGTGTTGAGGTCATCGCTGAGGAAGATCGCCCGATGGCCGCCGGCTTCGTAGCCCATGGCGATGATCGCGTCGCAGCCGCGGGCTTCCAGCCACAGCGCCTCGTCCACGGTGCTGGCCGAAGACAGCACCTTGGCCCCCGTGGCCTTGACCCGCGCCAGGAGCGCCGGTGCCGGCAGGCCGAAGTGAAAACTCACCACTTCGGGGCGCAGCTCTTCCACCAGTTGGCAACTGGTTTCATCGAAGGGCGCACGGTTGCTGACCGGCGTCGGGGCGTCGAAATCCGCCCCCAGCTCCTGATAGTAGGGTTTCAGGGCGTCTTTCCAGCGTGCCTCCTGCTCGAGGTCGACGGCGGGCATCGAATGACAGAAGAAGTTCAGGTTCAGCGGATGACGGCAGGCGGCCCGGATGGTCTGCACCTCCAGGCGAATCTGTTCCGGCCCGAGCATGGCGCAGGGCAGCGAGCCCAGGGCGCCGGCGCGACTGGCGCCGATCACCATGGCGGCGTCGGTGGCCCCCGCCATGGGGGCTTGGATGATGGGCAGTTCGATGTCCAGCAGGTCGAGGAGGCGGCGATCGGTCCAGTGGCTCATGTGAAAGGGTTCTCCGTCGGCAGGATTGGGCGGGGCGCCCCGAGGTTTTTATCAGGCCAGGGCGCTGTGCGGCCAGCTGACTTTTCAACCCGGGCCCAAATAGACGCGTCGACCACCGATACAGCGACCGTGTCGGCGACTGTCGGCAGCGTCTATCCGACGCTAGACTGCGGCGGATATTTTTCCTCACCGCCCCATAAAGGAACGCCGACCATGGATGTAAAACTGCGCGAAGTACTGCCCTTTCGTGTTGCAGGCCTGCAAGTACGAACCTGCAACGCCGCGGAGCAACAGGCAGACAGCGCCCGGATCGGGCCGATGTGGCAACGTTTTTATGTCGAAGACCTGTTCAACAAGATCGCCTCGCGGCAACCGGACTCGTTCGTCTATGGCGTCTATTCCAACTACGAGTCCGATGCCTTGGGGGCGTTCGACGTGATGGCCGGGGTGGCGGTGAGCGACGCCGGCGCCGATTACCCCAGTGTGCAGATCCAGGGCGGTGACTACCTGGTGTTCAGCGCCCAGGGCGCGATGCCCGATTGCGTGATCCAGGCCTGGGGCCTGATCTGGGCCTACTTCCAGGACAATCCCCAGGTCCGTCGCGCCTTCGCCACGGATTTCGAGGTCTATACCAGCCCCGACTCGGTGGCCATCTACATCGGCATTCAGGATTCGGGCAGCGCCTCGCGTTCCAGCAACTGACGCTTGCGCTCCACGCCCCAGCGGTAGCCCGAAAGGCTGCCGTCGCTGCGCACCACCCGGTGGCAGGGGATCGCCACCGCCAGGCAGTTGGCGGCACAGGCCTGGGCCACCGCACGCATGGACTTGGGCGCGCCAATGCGCTGGGCGATCTCGGCGTAGCTGGCGGTGCTGCCGGCGGGAATGCTCTGCAGGGCCTGCCACACCCGTTCCTGGAACGCGGTGCCGCGCAGGTCCAGGGGCAGATCCAGGCCAATGGCCGGCGCTTCGATAAAGCCCACCACCCGGGCCACCAGACGCTCGAAATCAGCGTCGGCGCCCAACAGGTTGGCCCGAGGAAACTTGTCCTGCAGTTGCTCCACCAACTGGTTGGGGTCGTCCCCCAGGAGGATGGCGCAGACCCCGCGTTCGCTGCGGGCCACCAGGATCGCTCCGAGGGAGCACTGGCCCACGGCAAAGCGGATATCGGTGTTGGGGCCGCCGGCGCGGTAGTCGCTGGGCTTCATGCCCAGCAACTGGTCGGCGGCCTCATAGAAGCGGCTGTTGGAGTTGAAGCCGGCGTCGTACAAGGCGTCGGTCACCGAGTGGCCGTTCTCCAGGTGGTGGCGGACTTTGCGTGAGCGCTGCGCGTTGGCATAGCCCCGGGGCGTGAGTCCGGTGGCGGCCTTGAACACCCGGTGGAAGTGGTAGCTGCTCATGCCCGCGTGCTGCGCCAGTTGCTCCAGGCTGGGGGCCGATTCGGCGCGCTCGATCTGCCGACAGGCTTCGGCCACCATCGCCGCGTGGTGGGCGGCGACCTGGGTCTGGTCGCTGGCCTGGCGTTTGCTCGGCCGATAGCCTGCGGCTTCGGCCTGTTGGGCGTTATCGAAGAACTCGACGTTTTCCGCTTTCGGCAGTCGCGACAGGCTGCTGGGGCGGCAGTACACGCCGGTGGTGCGCACGGCGTAGACGAAGCTCGCATCGGCGCTGGCGTCGCGCTTGAGCACGGCCTGCCAGCGTGGGTCCTGTTCGATGCGCTGTTTGCGCGATGGGGCATTCATGATCGGTCCTCGGCCGGGAATGGCGGCCAGATTAATCCCTTGGGGCCTGCCCGGCACTCCGCGGCTTGCGCTTGAATTTTCGCGTTCAACCGGCGTGGCGAAAGGTCAGGTTGATCCGCTGTCGGCCAAGCTCCGGGTGAGTGCCGTCCTTGAGCGGCAGCACCCCGTGATAGCGCAGGCGGTCCACGCCGCCCCAGACCACCACGTCAGCGTGGAGCAGCGGCACCCGCTGGCTCTTGTCGCTGCGCTGCTGGCCGCCAAACAGGAAGATCGCCGGCAACCCCAGTGACAGGGAGACAATGGGCGCGTTGAAGTCGCGTTCGTTCCGGTCCTGGTGCAGGGACATTTTGGCGCCGGGGCGGTAACAGTTGATCAGGCAGGAGTCGGGATTGAAGTCGTTGAAGCCGGCGGCTTGTGCCGCGTGCTCGGCCAGTTGCCGGAACACCTCGGGCATTGCCGGCCAGGGCCGCAGGCTTTGCGGGTCGATGGCGCTGTAACGGTAGCCGCTGCGGTTGGTGGTCCAGCCCAGCTGGCCGCAACTGCTCAAGCCGACGGACATGGTATGGCCGCCCGGCGTCATCATCTGGCGAAAGGGAGCCGCCGCCAGCACTTCGTGGAGCCTGGGCAGCAGGCGTTCGATCCAGGGCAGGGCAAAGCCCCGCAAGACCCGGGCCTGGGGGCCCAGCACCTGGGTACGTGCCGGCTGCAGCAGGTCGCTTTCGGCAAAGAGCCCGAGATTGATCGGGGCGTCAGGGTTACAAGGCATCGTGAAAGATCACTCCTAGGGTGTGGCGCTGGCCGCTGTGCACGCGGCTGACCCCGTGGCGCAGGGTCACCCGATAATGCCCGCGCGCGCCTTTTACCGGCCGATGATGCACGGCGAAAACCAGCCCATCACCTTGCTTCAGACCAATGACCTGTGGCCGGGACTGCATGCGCGGGCGCTGCTCGGTGAGCACCAGTTCGCCGCCGGTGAAGTCGGTTCCTGGCCGGGACAGCATGAACACCGCCTGCAAGGGAAACACCTGCTCGCCGTACAGGTCCTGATGCAGGCAGTTGTAGTCCCCAGGGCCGTATTGCAGCAACAGCGGCGTGGGGCGCCACTGGCCGGCGGCGTGACAGCGCTGGATGAACGCCGAATGTTCTGCCGGGTAGCGGACGTCGATGTGCATGTCCTGGTTCCAGCGGTTGGCCTGCTCCACCAGATGGGGATAGAGCTGCTGGCGCAGTTGGGCCACCGGCTCCGGCAGCGGATAACCAAAGTACTGGTACTGACCGCGCCCGAAACCATGGCGGGCCATCAGCACTTTCGAGCGGAACAGTTCGGGCTGCGGATACAGGTCGCACAGGGCCTGGCACTGCTGGGCCGTCAACAGGCCTTCGAGGCGGGCGCAGCCGTCCTGGTCCAGGGCCTGCGCGATGCGGGCCCAGTCCAGTTGTTGCAGACGCTGGTGAAGCGAGAAAGCGGGCATGGCGCGAGTGTCCTGGGGCGGAGATATCCCGGGCAGTCTGGGGCTCGGCCGGCCAGTGCGCACTCCGCTGCTTGCGCTCGAATCCGTGGTGGGGGAATTACAGGGCCTTGCTGACGCTGACGTCGCTGATCACGTCGCCGGACTGACCATGCAGGGCTTCCAGGGTGGCCCGGGCCTCTTCCTGGGTGCCGTTTTCCAGCTGGGCGAATTCGAAGCGGCGCTCACCGTTGAGCTTGTATTTGATGACGTACTTGGTGGTCTGGGGCACGGGATTACCTGTTGTCGCAGAAGGGCTGTGGCTTAACGCAGTTTCGAGCTGGAACGGCGAATGATGCGGATCGAGTGGCTCAGGTTCGGCTTGCGTGTCACGCTGATCGGGCGCCGGTTGACGGTGTCGATGGTGATGTTCCAGAAGCCGGTGCTGGGGGCGGTGATCTTCGCCGGAAACTTGTCGAAAGCGCCGCCGTGATAGGTGTGGCGGCCGCCATTCTTGAAACTGCGGAAGTTGGCGTCGCTCATCAGGCGAATGTTGCAGACCTGGGAGCATTCGATGACGACGATATCGTCTTCGTTCAGGTGCTCGCGCTGGTGGATGAATTTCATGGGCGCCTCCAGAAGGGCTATAGCTACAAAAAAACAAAACAGGTGCGTGGGCGATGGCGCAGTTTATCAGGCCCAACGGGGTATTATTCGGCCCCCGCGTCGGGGTTTGACAATTTAAAACAGTTATTTGGATTTTTATCGGCGATAAAGCCGTGCCTCCGGAGAAAAACAGCGCCGTTGCTGTCGGAGGGGCATTTATTGGAGGTTTGTTATGAAACGCTGGGTGTGGATTGTGCTGTTGGCCATCAGTGGCTGCGCGACGGTTTCGGACATCAACCAGACGCCGCCGACCCTGAGCGTCATCTCCGGCAAGAAGCCCCAGGAGTACGTCCAGTGCCTGAGCGGCAAGCTCTCCGGCAGTCGCGGTGCATTGCAGGTCGAGCCGCACAAGGACGGGTATCGGGTGATCGTGCCCCAGAGCCTGTCGTCGGCGCCGGCGGCGGTGTTCTACATCGATGAGCGCTCCGGGGGCAGCAGCATCAAGCTGCACGAACAGATGTCCAACAACCCCTTGCGTCCTCAGGACGTGCGCAAGGCGGGGGAGGCCTGCATCTCCGGTTGAGCGTCCAGGCCCAGGCGTGTCCTGGACTGTCTTTCGCCGGTGCCTCAGGCGCTGGCCGGTTCAAACCTCCCTGCTGGGCCGCGTCCGTTCGGCGCGACAGCGGCCTGCCTGCAGTGGCACAGGCAGCTGTTGCGCATTGTCGCTGTGGATCTATTGCCCTACTATTTGTGCGCTTATGCCGGCTGGGTCTAAGCATATAACTAGAATAATGGAGTACATATGATCCCACTGGATCGGATGCTATTGAGTGGCCTGATGCTGCTGTTCATACAATCTGCCTCTGCCGCCGACGGCCAGAAGGTGTTCACCCAGGGTGGCGCCCAGCCAGGGGCCACGGCCTGTCTGGCTTGTCACGGTGCTGATGCAATGGGGCTGGCGCCTGCCGGCTTTCCGCGTCTGGCGGGGTTGCCGGCGGGCTACCTGGCCAAGCAGTTGCACGACTTTCGCAGCGGCGCCCGCAGCAACCCGGTGATGCAGCCCCTGGCCAAGGCCCTGAGCGAAGAGGAAATTGCCGCGGTCACCGCGACCCTGGCGGCCATGCCCGGACCACAGACCCCGCAGACCCACCGCAGCCAGAGCGCCAGCGGCGTTGGCGAGCGCCTGGCCCTGCGCGGTGCCTGGGAGCGTCAAGTGCCCGAGTGCGTCAGCTGTCACGGGCCGGGTGGTGTCGGTGTGGGCGTGGCATTTCCGCCGCTGGCCGGACAGCCCGCCAGTTACCTGGTGGCTCAGTTGAACGCCTGGCGCGACGGCACTCGTCACAACGATCCCAATGACCTGATGGGGCATGTCGCCAAATCCCTGACTGGCGACGAGGTCACGGCGGTGGCGGACTACTTTGCTCAATTGAAAACCCAGGAGGCGCGGCCATGAAACTATTGATTGCCGGGCCGTTGCTGGCGTTGCTCGCCGCCCAGGTACACGCCGCGGGCATTGCCATGGAAGATCAGTCGCAGATACCGGCGCCCAGCGCCTCGCCCCAGGCCGAGTATTTCAGGCCGCCCGCCGAAAGCGAGTTGCCGGACAATGCCTACGGCAAGCTGGTGCGCGAGGGCCATGCGCTGTTTGTCGACACCAAGCGCCGCGCGCCGCAATACGTGGGCAATGGACTCAATTGCAGCAACTGCCACCTCGATCAGGGGCGCCTGGCCAACTCCGCGCCACTGTGGGGCGCGTATCCGATGTACCCCGCCTACCGCAAGAAGAACGACAAGGTGAACACCTTTGCCGAGCGCTTGCAGGGCTGCTTTCAGTTCAGCATGAACGGTGGTCAGCCGCCGGCGGCCGACAGTCCGGAGATTACCGCGCTATCGGTGTATGCCTACTGGCTGGCGAGCAAGGCCCCGCTGGGTGTCGAACTGCCCGGCCGCGGCTATCCCGATGTGGCCCAGCCGGCCAAGGGGTATGACCTGAAGCAGGGGGCTGCGGTGTATCAGGCGCAATGCGCGGTCTGCCATGGTGAACAGGGGCAGGGGCAGAAGGTCGGGGCCGATTACGTCATGCCGCCGCTGTGGGGCAAGGACTCCTATAACTGGGGAGCGGGGATGCACCGGATCAATACGGCGGCGTCCTTCATCAAGCACAACATGCCCCTGGGCAAGGGCGGCAGCTTGAGCGATCAGCAGGCTTGGGACGTGGCGGCCTTCGTCAACAGTCATGAGCGACCTCAGGATCCGCGCCTGGTGGAGGGCTCGATCGAGAAGACCCGGGTCAAGTTTCACGCCAATGACGGGGTAAATTTGTACGGTCAGACCGTAGAAGGCGTGCTGATCGGCCAGGGCATCCGATAAACTAGCGCCTATCGTTACCGATGCCGCCTGGGCTCACGCCCTGGCGGCATCGTTTTTTTGGGAGAGAGCATGAAGCGGGAACACGTCAGGGAAAAGCATGCAGAGGGCTCGATCTCTGCCACCCATGTGATCCAGAACCCGGCCAATTCCGGGGAATGGATCGTGTTCTTCAAGAAAAGCGCCGGGCGCAGCTATTTTCTGGTGGATGACAGCGACGAGGTGGAGTCCTTTGCCCGCCTCGACGACTTGATCGAAACCATTCGTGGCCTGGGCATCAAGTTCGCCGAAATTCATATGTAGCGGGCGTCCGTCCGCTACTTGCAGACCACCACCACGCTGCGGCTCTTGTAGTTGCCGACATCGACGCCCAGGGTCTTGTCGCTTTCCTTGGGGGCCGGGGTGCCTTCGGTGCTGACGATCCGATAGCCGGTACCGGCGCAGGAGGCATCGGCTTTTTCATAGCAGCTGGCCCAGGAGCCGGCCTCTCCGGAGCAATCGATGCTCAGGCCCTGCTCGCCATTGGCCAGGTAAGTATTGGAGGCGGTGGCGCATCCGCTCAGAGCCAGTACCGCGGTAACTGCGAGAAGCTTGTTCATGGGGGTTTCGTCGTCTGCAGAGGAGGGGATCTTGGGGCTGTGCATCAGTGTGGCGATGCTATAGCCAATGGCCATTTCGGTACAGCGCATCCCTTTAGTCCGCCGCCGCTGCTGAAAAGTGCCGTTGCTCGATAGGCGGGATATTCCGCAAGCAGCCCACGGAGTGGCTGATGGCGATTGACGGTGCCATCAGTCGCGCCTGGCATGGGCTTTAGGAGGGGGTTCCGGATCGCTGCGGCCGTGTGTCGTCCGGTGCCTGGGTGCGGCGTGCAGGCGCCGGATTTCAAGGCCTGCGGGGGGATGGACGTTTACCTTGAGCGCTAACTGATGGATGCTACGGAACTATCTGGCGCTTTATTTCTCTATGATGGCAGCGGTTAGCCAGCGCGGGGCATTGTAAGGTGCACGCCGCCTGATTAGACTGCGCCGAAACTCGCACGCACAGCCTTTTTAAGGACTCATATGATCAAGAAATGCTTGTTCCCAGCAGCCGGTTACGGTACTCGCTTCCTGCCAGCGACTAAAGCCATGCCTAAAGAAATGCTGCCGGTGGTGAACAAGCCACTGATCCAGTACGGCGTTGAAGAAGCGCTGGATGCCGGATTGAATGAAATCTCCATCGTGACCGGCCGTGGCAAGCGCGCCCTCGAAGACCACTTCGACATCAGTTACGAGTTGGAAAACCAGATCAAGGGCACCGACAAGGAGAAATACCTGGTCGGTATCCGCAAACTGCTGGACGAGTGCTCGTTCTCCTACACTCGCCAGACTGAAATGAAAGGCCTGGGCCACGCGATCCTGACCGGCCGCCCACTGATCGGTGACGAGCCCTTCGCCGTGGTGCTGGCGGACGACCTGTGCGTCAACCTCGAAGGCGACGGTGTCCTGACCCAGATGGTCAAGCTGTACAAGCAGTTCCGCTGCTCGATCGTGGCCATTCAGGAAGTCGACCCGCAGGAAACCAACAAGTACGGCGTGATCGCCGGCGAGATGATCCGCGACGACATCTACCGCGTCCACAGCATGGTCGAGAAGCCAAAGCCGGAAGATGCGCCGTCGAACCTGGCGATCATCGGTCGTTACATCCTGACTCCTGACATCTTCGACCTGATCGAGCAGACCGAGCCGGGCAAGGGGGGGGAAATCCAGATCACCGACGCCCTGATGAAGCAGGCGCAGAACGGCTGTGTAATGGCCTACAAGTTCAAGGGCAAGCGTTTCGACTGCGGTGGCGCCGAGGGCTACATCGACGCGACCAACTTCTGCTTCGAGAACTTCTACAAGACCGGCAAGGCTTACTGATAGTCGCTGCACGGGTTTGTCGGAAAAAGCCACCTTCGGGTGGCTTTTTCATTGGGCGCCCTTATGTCAATCCACTGCGCTGACCCGATCGCCATCTGCGGTTATGCTTGTCAGCCTGCCTGGGAGAGTGAAATGGCCTACGATTTTGATCTTTATGTAATTGGCGCCGGTTCCGGCGGTGTGCGTTGTGCACGCTTTGCGGCGGGCTTCGGCGCGAAAGTTGCGGTGGCCGAAAGCCGCTATCTGGGCGGTACCTGCGTCAACGTCGGGTGTGTGCCGAAAAAGCTGCTGGTGTACGGCGCACACTTTGCCGAAGACTTCGAGCAAGCGTCGGGTTTCGGTTGGTCCCTTGGCGAGGCCCATTTCGATTGGGCGACCTTGATTGCCAACAAGGACCGCGAAATCAATCGTCTCAACGGCATCTACCGCAATCTGCTGGTCAACAGCGGCGTGACCCTGCACGAAGGCCACGCCAAGCTGATCGATCCGCATCAGGTGGAGGTCAATGGCCAGCGCTACACCGCCAAGCACATTCTGATTGCCACTGGCGGCTGGCCGCAGATCCCGGACATCCCGGGGCGCGAGCATGCCATCAGCTCCAATGAGGCCTTCTTCCTCAAGGCGTTGCCCAAGCGCGTGCTGGTGGTGGGAGGTGGTTACATCGCGGTGGAATTTGCCGGGATTTTCCACGGTCTGGGCGCCGACACCCAGCTGCTGTATCGCGGTGATCTGTTCCTGCGCGGCTTTGACGGTGCGGTGCGCAAGCACTTGCAGGAAGAGCTGACCAAGCGGGGCTTGGGGCTGCAGTTCAACGCGGACATCGAGCGTATCGACAAGCAGGCCGACGGCAGTCTTGAGGTCACGCTCAAGGATGGTCGCAAGCTGGTCGCCGACTGCGTGTTCTACGCCACCGGGCGTAGGCCGATGCTCGACAACCTGGGCCTGGAGAACACCGGGGTCAAACTCGACAAGCGTGGCTTTATCGAGGTGGATGAGCAGTACCAGAGCAGCGAGCCATCGATCCTGGCGATTGGCGATGTGATCGGCCGGGTGCAATTGACCCCGGTGGCCCTGGCTGAAGGCATGGCCGTGGCTCGGCGCCTGTTCAAGCCCGAGCAGTACCGCCCGGTGGATTACCGGATGATCCCTACGGCGGTGTTCAGCCTGCCGAATATCGGCACCGTCGGCCTGACCGAAGAGCAGGCGCGGGAAGCGGGGCACAAGGTGCAGATCTTCGAAAGCCGGTTCCGGCCGATGAAGCTGACCCTGACCGATTGCCAGGAACGCACCCTGATGAAGCTGGTGGTGGATGCCGACAGCGACAAAGTGCTGGGCTGCCACATGGTCGGTCCGGACGCCGGTGAAATCGTCCAGGGGCTGGCGATTGCTCTGAAGGCCGGGGCGACCAAGCGTGACTTCGACGAAACCATCGGCGTGCACCCGACCGCCGCCGAAGAGTTCGTCACCATGCGTACGCCTGTCGCCGACTGATCAGGAGTCGGCTTTCTTGCCTGCCTTCGCCTTGCTGGCGGAGGCCAGGCGCAGCGCCTCGAGGCCGGCCTCGGCCTTGGCGGCGCGCAATTCCATCTCCTTGCTCAGACGAGTCTGCTCATCGGCTCTTTCCCTGAGTGCCTGCATCTCCTCCGAAGCCACTCGCAGGCGTTCCTGCAGCAGGGTGCTGGCGCTGTCCAGGCGTGTCAGTTGCTCGCGCAGTTGTGCCTGCTGGGTTGCACCCTTGCTGGCGGCTTCCTGGGCTTGCACAAGCTCCTTGTGGCTGGCCCGTTGCTCGCCGAGCAGGCGTTCGTTGTCGCGATGCAGTTGAGTGATTTCGTCCTGGCGAACCAGGGCGCTTTGCTGGGCTTGCCGCAGTTCGGCCTGCAGCTGCTGTAGCTGGCCCTCGTGACGGCGATGCTCCTGCTCGCGCTGTTCCTTGCTGGCGGCGCGATAGTGTTCCAGGGCGTCCCGGGCGTGCAGGTGCTTGTCTTCCAGGGAGCGGATCTGCTGCTCCTTGTCTTCCAGGCGCAGGTCGTAGTCCTTCAGTGCCTGGTTGAGCTCGGCATTGCGGGTCTGTTCGCTCTGCAGCATCGAACGCGTGTCTTGCAGTGCGGCACTTTCACCGGCCAGGGCGCTGGCCTGGATCTGCAGTTGCTGTTGCAGCTGCTCCTCTGTGCGCCGGGCTTGCTCCAGCTGTTGTTCGAATGCCTGCTTCTGCTGTTCGGAGTGGGCGAGGGCCTGTTCCAGGGGTTCCCGGGCTTGCTCCTGGAGGCGCTGCCCCAGGCGCCCGACCAGTTCGCCGAGTTCCTCGTCCAGCGCTACCGGGCCGCCCTCCCGGCGAGTGCTGCCATCGTCGAGCTCCTTCAGGTAGCGGTGGATGGTGGTTTTTGAGCCGGTATTGCCCATTTCTATGCGTACCGCGTCGATGCTCGGGTGTTCGCCGCGGGCAAGAATCGCCTGGCGCGCCTTTTTCACCACCGCTTTGTTAATGCCTCCGCGAGCCATGTGTCCTCCGACGATTTAATACTGTGATACGTGGTATGTAATTATCGATAATTGTACAGGTAGAAAGACGCATCCGATAGCGTAAATTTGACATTGGATATTGTAGTATTACCCCGTGTGACAGGCGCGGCGGTCGGTTTTCGTCTCTGGTCGCCGTACATTTGCCTCAGTGGAGCTGCCATGAGTGAGCTGGATCGTTACCTGCAAGCCGCCACCCGCGATAACACCCGTCGCAGTTATCGGGCGGCCATCGAGCACTTCGAGGTGCAGTGGGGCGGATTCCTGCCGGCCACCGCGGACAGCGTGGCCCGCTACCTGGTGGCCTATGCCGGTGAACTGTCGATCAATACCTTGAAGTTGCGCCTCTCGGCCCTGGCCCAATGGCACAACAGCCAGGGCTTTGCCGACCCGACCAAGGCGCCGGTGGTGCGTCAGGTGTTCAAGGGGATTCGCGCGGTGCACCCGGTTCGCGAAAAACAGGCCGAGCCGTTGCAGTTGCAGCACCTGGAGCGGGTGATTGCCTGGCTCGATGGCGAGGCAGCGGCGGCCCGCGGCGACGGACGTCAGGCCGACCTGTTGCGGGCGCTGCGCGATCGGGCGTTGATCCTGCTGGGTTTCTGGCGAGGCTTTCGCAGTGATGAGCTGTGCCGCCTGCAGATCGAGCATGTGCAGGCCAGCGCCGGATCCGGCATCAGCCTTTATGTGCCGCGCAGCAAGAGCGACCGCGACAACCTTGGTCGCACCTATCACACACCGGCCTTGCAACGCCTGTGTCCGGTGCAGGCCTACATCGAATGGATCAATGCCGCGGCCCTGGTTCGCGGCCCGGTGTTTCGCGCGATCGATCGCTGGGGCCACCTGGGTGAGCAGGGCTTGCACGCCAATAGCGTGATTCCCCTGTTGCGCCAGGCCCTGGAGCGCGCCGGCATCGCCGCCGAGCATTACACCAGTCACTCCCTGCGCCGGGGCTTTGCCACCTGGGCGCATCGCAGCGGTTGGGACCTGAAGTCGCTGATGAGCTATGTCGGCTGGAAGGACATGAAGTCCGCCATGCGTTACCTGGAGGTCAATCCATTCATGGGCATGGCGCGCATCGACGAGAAACCTGTGCGCCAGTGATCAAAGGTTTTTTCTATCAATACGGTAGCCTTATAGCCAAAACCAATCGTTGGCATCAGGTTTGCCAATGAGCCAAGCGGCGACCGATTGGCTAGGATTCTCCCCATCAAGTTTTCACCCAACGTTTTCAACCACTGATGGAGAGTCAACGATGCCTATCATCAACAGCCAAGTTAAACCGTTCAAAGCCACCGCATTCAAAAACGGCGCATTCGTCGAAGTGTCGGACGCTGATCTGAAAGGCAAATGGTCCGTCGTATTCTTCTACCCGGCTGACTTCACCTTCGTCTGCCCGACCGAGCTGGAAGACCTGGCCGACAACTACGCCGAATTCCAGAAACTGGGCGTTGAGATCTACAGCGTTTCCACCGACACCCACTTTGCCCACGCTGCCTGGCACAACACTTCGCCAGCCATCGGCAAGATCCAGTACACCATGATCGGCGACCCGACCCTGGCCATCTCGCGCAACTTCGACGTGCTGATCGAAGAAGCCGGTCTGGCTGATCGTGGCACCTTCGTGATCAACCCTGAAGGCCAGATCAAGATCGTTGAAATCAACGATGGCGGCGTAGGTCGTGACGCTTCCGAGCTGCTGCGCAAGATCAAGGCCGCTCAGTACGTTGCCGCGCACCCGGGTGAAGTCTGCCCAGCCAAGTGGAAAGAAGGCGAGGCCACCCTGGCTCCGTCCCTGGACCTGGTCGGCAAGATCTAAGTCCATGCTTCATTCAAGGGCGGTCATCCGCACTTAAGTCAGCCGCACCGCCCTCAAATAACGCCCGGGCGAGATTCGCTCGGGCGTTGTTTTTTATACCGAATCAATAGGAAATCGCCCGTATGTTGGACGCCAATCTTAAAGCTCAGTTGAAGTCATACCTGGAACGGGTCACCCAGCCGATCGAGATCGTCGCCTCCCTCGACGACGGTGCGAAATCCCAGGAAATGCTTGCGTTACTCAAAGACATTGTCAGTCTTTCCAACCAGATTACCTTGCTCGACAACGGCACCGATGCGCGCAAGCCATCGTTCTCGTTGAATCGTCCGGGGAGTGATATCAGCCTGCGTTTCGCCGGTATTCCCATGGGGCACGAATTCACTTCCCTGGTGCTGGCCCTGTTGCAAGTAGGCGGGCACCCCTCCAAAGCCAGCGCTGAAGTGATCGAGCAGATCCGCTCGCTCAAGGGCGAGTTCAACTTCGAGACCTACTTCTCGCTGTCCTGCCAGAACTGCCCGGACGTGGTCCAGGCGCTGAACCTGATGGCGGTGCTCAACCCCAGCATCCGCCACGTGGCCATTGACGGCGCGCTGTTCCAGGCCGAAGTCGATGAGCGCAAGGTGATGGCGGTGCCGAGCATCTACCTCAACGGTGTGAACTTCGGCCAGGGACGCATGGGCCTGGAGGAAATCCTCGCCAAGCTCGACACCGGCGCGGTGCAGAAGCAGGCGCAGAAGCTCAGCGCCAAAGAGGCCTTTGATGTACTGGTGGTCGGCGGTGGACCGGCCGGGGCGTCGGCCGCCATTTACGCCGCTCGCAAAGGCATTCGTACCGGGGTTGCCGCCGAGCGTTTCGGCGGCCAGGTACTGGACACCATGGCCATCGAGAACTTTGTCTCGGTGCAAGAGACCGAAGGGCCGAAACTGGCGGCGGCGCTGGAGGAGCACGTCAAGCAGTACGACGTCGACATCATGAACCTGCAGCGTGCCAGCGCCCTGGTGCCGGCTAAGGAGGTCGGCGGCCTGCACGAGATCCAGTTCGAAAGCGGTGCCAGCCTCAAGGCCAAGTCGGTGATCCTGGCCACCGGTGCCCGCTGGCGTGAAATGGGCGTGCCCGGCGAGCAGGAATACAAGGCCAAGGGCGTGTGCTTCTGCCCGCACTGCGACGGTCCGCTGTTTAAAGGTAAGCGCGTGGCGGTGATTGGTGGCGGCAACTCCGGCGTCGAAGCGGCCATCGATCTGGCGGGTATCGTCAGCCACGTGACCTTGCTTGAGTTCGACAGCAAACTGCGGGCCGATGCGGTGTTGCAGCGCAAGCTCTACAGCCTGCCCAACGTCAAGGTCATCACCAGTGCCCTGACCAGTGAAGTCAAGGGCGACGGGCAGAAGGTCACCGGCCTGGCGTACAAGGATCGCGATTCGGGCGAGTTCCACACGGTGGACCTGGAAGGCATCTTCGTGCAGATCGGCTTGCTGCCCAACACCGACTGGCTCAAGGGCACCGTCGAGTTGTCGCCCCGTGGCGAGATCATTGTCGATGCCCGTGGCGAGACTTCGCTGCCTGGGGTGTTCGCCGCCGGAGACGTGACCACGGTGCCGTACAAGCAGATCGTGATCGCGGTGGGCGAGGGCGCCAAGGCCTCTCTGAGTGCCTTCGATCACCTGATCCGCACTTCAGCCCCGGCATAAGCCCGCAGTGGAAACACAAAACCCCATGAGCCTTCGCTCATGGGGTTTTTTATTGGCGTTTTGCAGGGTGGGGCGCTTGCGTGTCACGGAGCAGGCCCTTGGGCCTGGCGCCGTGCTCTACCAGGCCTTCGCTGGCGAGCCAGCGCCTGTGTAACCCGGGTTACAGCGGGGTGGGCTGGATGATCTCGACCCAGTAGCCGTCCGGGTCCTTGATGAAGGCCAGGCTCTTCATGCGGCCGTCGCTCAGGCGTTTTTGAAAGTCGCAGCCCAGGGCTTCGAAGCGTTCGCAGGCGGCAACGACGTCAGGGACCGAGATGCAGATGTGGCCAAAGCCCCGCGGGTCGCTGTTGCCGTTGTGGTAGGCGAAGTCCGGATCGTTTTCGGTGCCATGGTTGTGGGTCAGTTCGAGGACGCCGGGGATGGCGTTCATCCACTGGGTACGGGCCGCGGCGTCCGCCGGGATCTGCGCCTTGTCCACCAGGGCGAGGAAGTACAGGCTGAACTCGGCTTCGGGAAAGTCGCGTTTCTCCAGCAGGGAGAAGCCCAGGACCCGGGTGTAGAAATCCAGGGAGCGGGTGATGTCCTTGACCCGCAACATGGTGTGGTTGAACACGAAGCGTGCGGTCGCCGCATCCGGTTGGGCGGTCACGCCGGGGAAAGTGTTGAGTTGTTCGAGGCTCATGGGCCCTCCAGGAAAAAGTGCGGCAAAGGTTGTGGGCGAAGGCGAACCGGCCCTTGGCTGGCAAGGGTTCAGGCGTCGTTGGGATCGGGCAATGATACGCAACCGGACGCCATGACGCCAAACCCAAAGCTCCTGATCTATTGCCCATTCCTGGCGTCGGGCTCAGACTTCCAGGCCCGTTTCCCTGGTGTGCAAATCCATGATCGAATCGTTCAACCCCCGGGTCGCGGCCCTGTTTGTGCTGGCGTTTGCCGGCTTTGTCCAGGCCGCGCCACAAGTCGCCTGGCCGCAAGGCTGGACGGTGGAGCCGGTGCCTGCGCAGGAGGGCGATCCGGCGGCCGAGGTTTCCCGTCAGCGGGCGGTGAAAAACGATGCCGCCGGCAATCCGCAGATGGTCATGGAGTTGACCATGACGCAAGTCGACAGCGGGCATGTAGTCAATCTTCAGGGGGTATTACTGGAGATGCGCAAATCCGTGCAGAAGGACTTTGCCCGAGGCGGTTATCAGAGTGTCTGTAACAAGATTCATGCGGCACAGTTGAGTCGCCTGCAAGCCCAGGAGACCACTTGCACCATTACCCAGAATGGCCGGCATGTGTTGTCGCAAACATTGGTGGCCGCTGTGGATGGGAATAAGGCTTATGTACTTTCATACGCCGGCCAGGCACAGGCTTATGCTGATAGTCGGGACGAAATACTAGCTGTACGAAATAGCCTTAAACTTTGAGGAAAATTCTGAAGCTGCCGGTTTGCTTTCTCAGGTCGAGGGTGGGTTGGCGGAAAGGTATTAAGTCTGAAGTTGCAGTGAGGCTGTTGTTGCAAGGCACAATCCCTGGCGGGCTTGCAGTCGTCGGGTGCGGTGAAAATGCCGGCCATCGGTGCTGAAGGCGGTCTTAGATGCAAGTCGTAATAAGAATATTCTTATCAATGTAAAAAGCCCTGCATATGCAGGGCCTTTTTCAGGTGGCGGCTTTGTTCAAGCGCGCAGCCAGGAATCCACAGTGGCGGCGCCATACTGTTCTTTCCAGGCTTTCAGGCCGCGATGGTTGCCGCCTTTGGTTTCAATCAGTTCGCCGGTGTGCGGGTTCTGATAAACCTTGACCACTCGTGCGCGCCGCTGCTTAGGGGCGTTGGCCGGAGGCAGGCCGGTTTTGCCCAAGTTTGGATCAAGGATTGCGATGATGTCACGCAGACTCTTGTCATAGGACTTCATCAGGGCCTGGAGCTTCTCTTCGAACTCGATTTCCTTTTTGAGTCCGGCGTCATTCTTCAGGGATTCAAGCTGCGCGAGCTGTTCTTGAAGTGCTTTTTCTGCAGCACGAAATTCAGCAAGTCTGGACAATATCTTCACTCCAATAGTCTATTTTGGCTGATACAAACCACAAACAAAGCTATAAGCCATGAGCCGATTAAGGTTCGATTAAGTGGCCTACCTGTGAATCATGAACAGGCGTGAAAAATTGTAGTAGTTAATGGCGGCGGAGTAAATCAGGTTGTTCTTGTTTGCCTCGGTATTGGCCGAATGATTCAAATTGCTGCAGCTTGCGAGTTGTCAATTCGAGTACTTGTTGTTCTGGTATGGCTATTTAATGGCGCGCTAGAACGGCAACAAATTCACTACTGGGCATCGGTCGGCCAAATAAATAACCCTGTAGGAAATCTACCCCTTGGGCGACCAGATAGTCGCGCTGTTCGGTGGTTTCTACGCCTTCGGCGACTATACCCAGATCGAGTTTGGCCGAGAGTTGGATAATGCTGTCGAGTATATGCAGGGACAGGGCATCGGCACCGATCATGGCCACGAAGCTTTGATCAATCTTCAAGTAGTCGACATTGAACTGGCGCAGATAAGCCAGGCTGGAATGCCCGGTGCCGAAGTCGTCGATAGCGATCATCACGCCCAGTTCGTGCAGGGCGGCAAACAGCTGCTGGGTGATGGCCGTGGGTTTGATCAACTCGCGCTCGGTCAGCTCCAGCACCAGAATCACCTTGCCCGGCGCAAAGGCCGCGAGGAAATCCCGACAGTCGTCCAGCAACTGCAGATCGTTGCAATGACTGGCCGTGATGTTGATGCCGATATGAAAGCCGTCGCTGAAGTGCCTGGCGTGGGGAGCCAGGGCTTTCCGGGTCTGCTGCATCAGCGAGCGGGTCATGGGCACGATCAGCCCCGAATGCTCGGCGAAGGGAATGAACAGATCAGGACGCACCAGCCCTTCCTTGGGGTGTTGCCAGCGCATCAGCACTTCAATCCCGGCCCATTGCAGGCTGTCGCCGCGCACCACTGGCTGGAAATAGGCAATGAACTCCTGGGCGTCCAGCGCCCGGCGCAGCTCCTGGCTGGGGGAGGCGGAGCGCTTCTGCAGCCAGTGGGCGAGGACGCCGGTGGCGGCGCCGAGGAACACCAGCAGGCCAAATAGCGCCGGGTACTGGCTTTTCATGTAGTGCCAGACATCCCCTGGGGGAAAGCCGGCACTGACGCTGTAGGGATAGCGCGCCGAGGTCAGGTGCTGGCTGGCCACCGCCGCCTGGGGCGCAGCACCCGCGTGGACCTGGCCGTCGCTGGACAGCCAGTGCGCCCCCACCTGCAGCTGCAGGTCGGCAAAGCGGCTGATCAGGCGCAGGGCGTTGGCCAGGTGGTAGCCGTCGATGGTGGCCAGGACCGCGCGCTCGCCCTCGCTCCAGCGGTAGATCAGCAACGCCGTATTGGGCGTGATGGGGTTGCCGTCCATCAGCCAGAGTCGGCCATCCACATAATCCTGGGGATCGAGTGGCACCGCGTAACTGCCCAGCAACGAGCTGCAATAGTTGCTGTTGCGCCACACCAGATTGGTCGAGCGCACGAAGGGCCGGCGCGTGACCTGATCACGCAGGGCCAGTTGCCGCGCGGCGTCGCAATCCTGGCCCACCAGGGGCAGCAGCGCCTTGGCGGCGATATCGGTGTTGTCCAGCATCAGGTCGAATTGGCGAATGGCTTCTTCGGCGGTTTCCAGGCTGCTGCGCTCCAGGGTTCGCTCAGCCTGGGCATAGAGGATGACGGCGCCCAGCGCAATCGGCAGGACAGTGGCCAGCAAGGTCCAGAGGGTACGGGTCGAGCGTTTCAGTGGACCTTTGGCGGTCAAGGGCATGGATCGGACCTGTGGCAGAGGAGGGGAGGCTTGAGAATCCGACCGTGGCCGCGGGCGCGACGCTCTTGTGGCGTGTTTCGATCACCGCAGGATAGACGGCTTTGTCTGACCATACAGGCGTTGCGCGTGACCAATGAAGGCCAGGGTCGCCGGCGACGACTGGCGCTGATCGAGCACGGCAATCCCCACCTGGCGCCGCACCGCTGGCGCCAGGGCCCGGCTGACATAACGGGCATCGATGGCCGCAGGCAGGGACAGCTCGGCCAGGATACTCACGGCCTCGCCCCGGGCCACGGTTTCCAGGGTGCTGAGCAACTGCGAGCTGCGGTAGCGGATGTTGGGGCGCAAGCCGGCACCGACGAACAAGCGTGACACCAGTTCCGCCGAACCGGCCTCGGTCAGCACGAAGGGGTCGTGACACAGTTGATCCAGGCGCACCTGCCGCTCCCGGGCCAGGGCATGGGCCGCGGGAATCAGCGCCACCAGTTGGTCCTCCAGCAGGGGGAAGGTGTCGAAACGCTCCTCGGGCAGCACCACGAAACCCAGGTCGATCCGCCGTTCTTCCAGCCATTGCAGGACCTGGCGGTCCGGCCCCTCGTCGATATGCACCTCGATTCCGGGATACGCCTTGCGGTACTCCCCAAGGATCTGCGGCAACAGGCGCGTGGAGGAGGTGGGACCGAACGAACCGATGCGCAGGGTGCCGCGCTTCATGCCTCGGGCATCGGCGGCCTCCTGTTCCAGGGTCGCGGCCAGCCCCAGCATGGCCCGGGCCCGCAGCAGGAGCTGGCGCCCGATGTCGGTGAGTTCGACCTGGGCTTGATGGCGGCGGAACAGCTCCACCCCCAGTTCCTGCTCCAGGGACTTGATGGCGTGGGATACCGCCGACTGGCTGATACCCAGGCGCGTGGCGGCGCTGGTGAAACCGGCAAGCTCGGCCACCCGGGAAAAGATTTCCAGTTGGGTCAGGGTCATGAGTAAAAGCTCATTTTACGATGATCGATCATTAGACAAAGAATTGCCCGGCGGCACAAATCCACCGGCACAGAGCGTCACGACCATGAGCGACAGCAGTATCAACGGCCCCTTGGCGGCCAACCACGGGGACCTGGCGGTCTATTGCAGACTGGCGGCGGTGACCATGATCTGGGGCGGCACCTTTGTCGCCGGCCGCTATCTGGCTGGCGCGCTTTCCCCCTTGCTCCTGGCCAGCCTGCGTTTCGCGCTCGCCAGCCTGGCCTTGCTCGGCTGCATGGCCGCGGCCGGCATTCCTCTGGTGCGTCCCAGCCTGCGCCAGTTCGGCCAACTGGCGGTGCTGGGGTTTTGCGGCATCTTTTTCTACAACCTGTGCTTCTTCGTCGGCCTGCAACAGGTCAGTGCCTCCCGCGCTTCGCTGATCGTGGCGCTGAATCCGGCGGTGATCGCCCTGGGCGCCTGGGCCCTGTTCAAGGAGCGCCTGCGCCGGCGCCAATTGCTGGGCATCCTGCTGTGCCTGAGTGGCGCCGCGCTGGTGATCTGCAGCCGGGATCCGGCGGCCCTGGAGTCCCCGGCCGGCGGCTGGCAGGGCGACTTGCTGATCCTCGGCTGTGTCCTGGGCTGGGGCCTGTACTCGTTGCTGTCCCGGGACCTCAACCAGCGCCTGGGACCCTTGCAGACCGTCACCTACTCGATCCTGCTGGGCACCCTGATGCTGTGCAGCGCGACCTGGCTGCGTGGCGAGTTCGACCTGCCGGCCATCGCCCGGCTGAACCCGGTCCAGGGCCTGAGCCTGCTGTACCTGGGGGTGCTGGGCTCGGCGCTGGCCTACATCGGCTACTACGACGGGTTGCGGCGCATCGGCGCCACCCGTGCCGGGGTGTTCATCGCCCTCAACCCGCTGACCGCGGTGATGCTCGGTGCGCTGCTCTTGGGCGAGCCGTTGAGCCTGATGATGGGGCTGGGCGGGGTGCTGATTCTGGGCGGCATCTATCAGTGCAACAAACCCCTTGCGGGCCGGGCAAAAAAGGCGATTTTATAGAGAAAGCGGACAAAGGCTTTTACGCTGTGTAGAATCCGGTTACGCATACAATAATAAAGTCTTCTGGCAGCAGAAGCCTCGCCCCCCAGCCTGTAAGACAGGGTCGAAATGAAGATTCTCGGGTTTCAACTGATCTACGGTGACTTCCTTGCCCGCAGCGTGCGAGGCATCTCCTGTGCGCCACCGGCCTTCCTCAGCATTGATAGCAACTAACGATCCGTTAATTCTAAAAATATGATGAGGCGCCAACCATGGCAGATATCTTCGAAAACCCAATGGGCCTGATGGGCTTTGAATTCATCGAATTCGCATCGCCCACCCCCAACACCCTCGAACCGATCTTCGAGATCATGGGTTTCACCAAAGTCGCGACCCATCGTTCAAAAGACGTGCATCTGTATCGCCAGGGTGCGATCAATCTGATCCTCAACAACGAACCCCACAGCGTCGCCTCGTACTTCGCCGCCGAACACGGCCCGTCGGTGTGCGGCATGGCGTTCCGGGTCAAGGATTCGCAGAAGGCCTACAAGCGGGCCCTGGAACTGGGCGCCCAGCCGATTCACATTGAAACCGGCCCGATGGAGCTGAACCTGCCGGCGATCAAGGGCATCGGCGGCGCGCCGCTGTACCTGATCGACCGTTTCGGTGAAGGCAGCTCGATCTATGACATCGACTTCGTGTTCCTCGAAGGCGTGGACCGCAACCCTCAAGGCGCGGGCCTGAAGATCATCGACCACCTGACCCACAACGTGTACCGCGGCCGCATGGCCTACTGGGCCGGTTTCTACGAGAAGCTGTTCAACTTCCGCGAGATCCGCTACTTCGACATCAAGGGCGAATACACCGGCCTGACCTCCAAGGCCATGACCGCCCCGGACGGCATGATCCGCATCCCGCTGAACGAGGAATCGTCCAAGGGCGCCGGGCAGATCGAAGAGTTCCTGATGCAGTTCAACGGCGAGGGCATCCAGCACGTGGCCTTCCTCACCGACGACCTGGTCAAGACCTGGGACGCGTTGAAGAAGATCGGCATGCGCTTCATGACCGCGCCGCCGGACACCTACTACGAGATGCTCGAAGGCCGCCTGCCGAACCACGGCGAGCCGGTCAAGGAACTGCAAGCCCGAGGCATCCTGCTGGACGGTTCTTCGGAAGCCGGCGACAAGCGCCTGCTGCTGCAGATCTTCTCGGAAACCCTGATGGGGCCGGTGTTCTTCGAATTCATCCAGCGTAAAGGTGACGACGGTTTCGGTGAAGGCAACTTCAAGGCACTGTTCGAATCGATCGAACGCGACCAGGTGCGTCGCGGAGTACTGGCCACCGAGTAACCCTCGGCCAGCTTGAACTCAGAGCCCGATCAGGCCCCGCCTGATCGGGCTTTGTTTTGCCTGTCGGCTGGCGATTGTGAATGTGTTAATGTTCGCGCCTCTGTTTCCCAGCCCTCGACCGACGCCTTGATGAACACACCCAGACCTTCCCTGACCCTGACCCTGTTGCAGGCCCGTGAGGCCGCCATGGCGTTTTTCCGCCCCTCGCTGAACCAGCACGACCTGACCGAGCAGCAGTGGCGGGTGATCCGCATCCTGCGCCAGAACGGCGAGCTGGAGAGCCACCAGCTGGCGAAGATGGCCTGCATCCTGCCGCCGAGCATGACCGGGGTACTGACCCGCCTGGAGCGCGACCAGTACGTCAGCCGCCGCAAGTCGCCGGAAGACCAGCGCCGCCTGTTCATCACCCTGACCGACAAGGGCCAGGCCTGTTTCGAGTCCATGAGCGGCGACATGGAAATCAACTACCAGAAGATCCAGCAGCAATTTGGCGAAGACAAGATGCAGGCCTTGCTGGCCCTGCTCAATGAGCTCAAGCAGATCAAGCCCTGAACCCCGACGAGGCCCGAAGGCCCGTTCGGGCCAACGCGGGCGCGTCCGTCAGATGCGGCGTTGGCGCATCAGGTGCTTGACCCCTTCAAGCACCAGCACCAGCACCGCCAGCCAGACCGGTATGTAGGTCAGCCATTCCCCGGTCTTGATGCTTTCCCCCAGCAGCAGCGCGACAAACAGCAGCAACACCGGTTCCACGTAGCTGAGCAGGCCGAACAGGCTGAAGGCCAGCAAGCGGCTGGCAATGACATAACACGCCAGCGCCGAAGCGCTGATCACCCCCAGCAGGGGAATCAGCAGGTACAGGCCGGGGTGGCTGTCGACCACGGCAAATCCCTGTTCGCCGCCTTGCACAAACCACAGTGCCACCGGGATCAGCAGCGCCATGTCCAGCCACAGGCCGCCCAGATGATCGGTGCCCAGGCGCCGGCGCAGGACGAAATACACCGGGTAGCCCAAAGCCACCACCAGGGTCGCCCAGGAAAAACTGCCCACTTGATACAGCTCGTTGAGCACCCCGAAGCAGGCCAGCAGCGTGGCGACTTTCTGCAAGCGCGACAGACGCTCGCCATACACGATGCGTCCGGTCAGGACCATGGTCAGCGGCAGCAGGAAATAGCCCAGGGACACATCCAGGCTGTAGCCGTTGAGCGGCGCCCACATGAACAGCCAGAGCTGCACCCCCACCAGGGCCGACGACAGCAGCAGCGCCAGGCTTAGCAGCGGTTTGCCTGCCACCTGGCGCAGCACTTGGCCGACCCGGTGCCACTCGCCACTGAAGATCATGAACAGGGTCATGCAGGGCAGGGTCAGCAGCATGCGCCAGCCGAAGATCTCCACCCCGGTCAGGGGCGCCAGCAGCGAGGTGTAGAAATACATGACGGCAAACAGCACCGACGCCAGGACCGATAACGCAATACCTTTAGACACACTGTCCTCGTAATACCCGAACGCTCGGGACACATAGAAATAAGGGCGCAGAAGCGAGGGGCAATATAGAGGGTCAGGCGCGAATTTTTTGCTCTGATTGCGCCATCGTGGCGGGAATTTTTCTCGTTTATGGCCAAGGTGCAACAGGGCCGGTCGAGCCCGAGGCCGGTGGCGCGCGCCTTTGCGTCGCCACCGGCGCGATTCAGCCCAGGTGCGGAAAACGACCCGAGACGAAGTGGCCGACGTCATTGAAGCCCGGGGTCGAGGCATGCCCCGGACTCACCAGGGAGTCGATGAAGGCTTCGTCCTCGGCGCTGATCTGCACCGCCAGGGCCCGGGTGTAGGCATCCCACTGGGCCTCGGTGCGCGGACCGACGATGGCCGAGCTCACCGCCTGGTTGTTCAAGACCCAGGCGATGGCGAATTCGACGATATCGACGCCGCGGCTCCGGGCGTGGGCCTGGATCTGCTGGGCGATGCGCAGGGACTCCACCCGCCATTCGGTTTCCAGGATGCGCTTGTCCTGACGCCCGGCGCGGCTGCCGCTGTCCGGGGCCACATCCGGGGCGTACTTGCCGCTGAGCACACCCCGCGCCAGCGGGCTGTAAGGCACCACGCCCAGGCCATAGGCCTTGGCCGCGGTGATCTGCTCGGCCTCGGCCTGACGGTTGACGATGTTGTATAGCGGCTGGCTGATCACCGGGCGGTCCACCCCCAGCTGGTCGGCGAGGCGAATCGCCTCGGCAATCCGCCAGCCCCGGTAGTTGGACAGGCCCCAGTAGCGGATCTTGCCCTGGCGCAGCAGGTCGCCGATGGCCGAGATGCTCACGTCCAGCGGGGTGTTGTGGTCCTCGCGGTGCAGGTAGTAGATGTCCAGGTAGTCGGTGCCCAGGCGGGTCAGGCTGGCCTCGATGCCGTTGAAGATGTGCTTGCGGCTCAAGCCGCTGCGGTTGGGCAGGCCGTCCACCGGGCCGAACCCTACCTTGGACGCCAGCACCCACTCATGGCGGTGGCGGGCGATGGCTTCACCGACGATCTCCTCGGAGCGGCCCTGGGTGTAGACGTCCGCGGTGTCGATGAAATTGATCCCCTGGTCCCACGCCTTGTCGATGATGCGCAGCGAGTCTTCGGTGCTGGTCTGCTCGCCGAACATCATGGTGCCCAGGGTCAGGGTGGAAACCTTGAGACCGGAATGGCCGAGGATGCGATAGCTCATGGGCGAAATCCTTGTGCTAGAGGGGTGGCCGGGGCATTTCCGGCCAGGCTGGGCGCCCATCAAATACCACAACGCCGGCCTTGCGCAATGCCTGAATGGCGCCTCCTCGCCGGGGACGGCTTTTCGGCAAAGAGGCCCGTGAGATCACCTGCGAGGACATTGCGTAGGAGCCGGCTTGCCGGCGAACCGCGCAGCGGCCAGCCGCCCCCGGACTGACGCTCAACACGGGCACAGCGCGCGACAGCGCTGCAACACAAAGCCATGCAGCAGCCGCACCCGCTCCGACACCTGCAAGCGATGGGGGCACAGCAGGTTGAAGGGCGTCAGTTCGCCCTGCCAGTCGGTCAGCAGAGCGATCAGTCGCCCGGCGCGAATGTCCTCGGCCACATCCAGCCGGGCCTTGTAGACGATGCCGTGGCCGGCCAGGGCCCAGCGCCGGGCCACTTCGCCGTCGTCGCACAGGTAGTCGCCGCGCACCGGCACCTCGCGGGTGTCGGCGCCACGGCTGAAGCGCCAGCTGTCATAGGGCCGGTCGTTGCGCAGGTAGAGCAGGGCGCTGTGGTGCGACAGATCCTCGGGCGACCGCGGGGTGCCGCAGCGGGCCAGATAGGCCGGGCTGGCGCAGGCCACGCGCCGATGCTCGGGAAGGATCGGCAGGGCCACCAGGCTCGAATCCTCGGGCACGCCAAAGCGCAGGGCCACATCCACGGCATCGCGGAACAGGTCGGCGCGGCGATCGTTGAGCCGCAGTTGCAGGCGCAGTTGCGGGTGTTCGGCCTTGAAGTCGTCAAGCCAGGGCAGCAGCGCGTTGCGCCCGAAATCCGAGGGCGCCGACAGTTGCAGCACCCCGCTCAGGCCCTGGCTCTGCTGCTTGAGCGCCTGCTCGCCGTCCTCCAGGGTGGCCAGGGCCAGGCGCACGCTGTCCAGATAGCGCCGGCCTTCCTCGGTCAGGCGCATGCTGCGGGTGGAACGGGCCAGCAAGCGGCTGCCGAGGCGGGTTTCCAGGCGTTTGAGAGCGATGCTGGCGGCGGCCGCGGTCAGGCCCAGGGAGCGGGCGGCGGCGGAAAGGCTGCCGGAGTCGGCGGTGCGCACGAAGATTTCCAGGTCGAGGATCGAGCTCATTAGTAAAAATCCTTTAAAGATCTTTGCGTTTTAGCGGTATTTTTCCTCGATTGGCAAGCTGGGAAGATGCAATCACTTTCAATCGCAACAGGTGATCGCAATGACTCTTTCCAACTCAAGCGTGGCCGGGCAGACCGTGGTGGTGATCGGCGCCGGCAGCGGCATTGGCGCCGCGGTGGCCCGTCAGGCCGCTGAACGGGGTGCCCGGGTGGTGCTGGCCGGGCGCAGCCTGGATGCCCTGCAGCGCCAGCAGGCGCAGTTGCCGGCATCGGCCCGCAGCCTCGTCGTGGATATCACCGATGCCGCCAGCGTCCGCGATCTGTTCAGTAGCGTGGGGGCCTTTGACCATCTGGTGATCAGTGCCGGTCCGGCGATCACCGCCAAGCCCCTGGCCGACACCGATCTGCTGGACGCCCAGCGGGCGTTCGAGGTGAAGTTCTGGGGCGTGTGGCGCGCGGTCCAGGCGGCGCTGCCCCATCTGGCGCCCCACGGCAGCATCAGCCTGACCTCGGGCCTGCTGTCGCGCAAAATGGTCCCCGGGCAGGTGCTCAAGACCACCCTCAATGCCGCCCTCGAAGCCCTGGGCAAGCACCTGGCCAAGGAGCTGGCGCCACGTCGGGTGAATGTCATCAGCCCCGGGGTCACCGCCACCGAAGCCTATGCCGGGATGTCCGAGGAGGCTCGTCAGGCGATGTTCGCGCGCACGGCCGCCAGCCTGCCGGTGGGCCGTGTCGGCCAGCCGGACGACATCGCCGCGGCCTTTATCCTGGCCATGGAAAACGCTTTTATCAGCGGCAGCCTGATCGACGTCGATGGCGGTGGCCTGCTGTGAACTGGCGCTTCGACCACCTGGCGTTCAACGTCGCCGAGGGCGAGGCGTTGCAGGCGGCGTTCGCCGACTTGCTGGGGCTGCAAAGGGGACGGCGCCCGCCGTTTCCCTTTCCCGGGCGCTGGCTGTATCAGGACCGGCAGGCGCTGGTTCACGTCATCGAGCAGGCCGACAGCCCCGAGCCGCAACTGAGCCATATCGCCTTCAGCACCCAGGAGGCGGCCGAAGTGGTATTGCGGCGGGTGCAAGCCAGTGGCCTTGAGCATCAAGTGGCGCAGGTGCCGGAAGACGGCATCTGGCAGATCTTCGTCCGTCTGCCCGGGGGGCTGGTGCTGGAGCTGGATGCTCCGGCGGCGGGGGCGTTGACCATCAGTCACGATTACACCCGGCACGCGGGTGCGCCGGACTGACGCCGGCGCTGAAAAAAGCCCGTTCCAGCTTGGGCTCGAACGGGCTTTTGGCGTTGCCGCGGCTCAGCGGTTCAGGGTGCGGGTCATGCGCAGCGCCAGCAGGCTGCCGCCGACAATGACCGCCGCCAGCAGGTACAACGCGGCATCGGTGGAGCCGGTGCTGTCCTTGACCCAACCGACCAGGTAGGGGCTGAGAAAGCCGGCCATCTGGCCCATGGAGTTGATCAGCGCCAGGCCGCCGGCCGCCGCGCCGGCACTGAGCAGGGCCGTGGGCACCGGCCAGAACATCGGCAGGCCGGTGAGGGCGCCCATGGTGGCGAGGGTCAGGCCGAGGATGGCCAGGGCCGGGTTGGCGGCAAAATTCACCGCGATCAGCAGGCCCACGGCGCCCATCAGCATCGGTACGACAAGGTGCCAGCGGCGCTCCTTGCGCAGATCCGCCGAGCGCCCCACCAGCAGCATGAACACCGCCGCCAGCAGGTAGGGAATGGCGCTCAGCCAACCGATCACCAGGTTGTCGGCAAAGCCCAGGTTCTTGATGATCGACGGCAGCCAGAAGTTGATCGCGTAGACCCCGCTCTGGATGCAGAAGTAGATCAGGCCGAAGGCCCAGATCGCCGGGTTCTTGAACACCGCGGCCAGGGAGTCGCTGGCGGTTTTCGGCTGGTTGGCGGCGTCGCTGGCCTGGTCGGCGGCCAGCACTGCGCGTTCAGCGGGTGTCAGCCACTTGGCGTGGGCGAAACTGTCGCTGAGCAGGAAGAACGCCAGGGCGCCCAGTACCACCGTGGGAATGCCCTGCAGCAGGAACATCCACTGCCAGCCGGCGAGGCCGCCTTGCCCGGCGGCGAAATGGTTGAGGATCCAGCCGGAGAACGGGCTGCCGAGCAAGCCGGACACCGGGATCGCCGACATGAACAGGGCCATGATCCGGCCCCGGCGAAAGGTCGGGAACCACTGCGAGAGGTACAGCACCACCCCGGGGAAGAACCCGGCTTCGGCGGCCCCGGTGAACAGGCGCAGGGTATAGAACTGGGTCGGCGTGGTGACGAACAGCAGGCAGGTGGACAGGGTGCCCCAGGTGATCATCATCAGCGCGATCCAGCGCCGCGGGCCGAACCGGTTCAGTGCCAGGTTGCTCGGCACGCCGCACAGCACGTAGCCGATGAAGAAGATCCCGGCCCCCAGGCCGTAGACCGTCTCGCTGAACTTCAGGGCGTCGAGCATCTGCAGCTTGGCAAAGCCGACGTTGACCCGGTCGAGGTAGTTGAACAGGTAGCAGACGAAAATGAAGGGGATCAGGCGCAGGGTGATGCGCTTGTAGACGGCGTTCTTGTCGTCAGCCTGGGCCAGTGGGACAGCGGCGCTCTGTGACATGGTGTGTCTCTCTTTATTATGATTTTTCGCGGTGCAAGGGTAACGTTGACCGCCCCGAGAGTCTCGGTCACGCCGCGGTCGCTGTCTTTGTGCCGGCGCACAGCGATTGGCCACGGCCCCTGTGCCACTGAACAATGTCCAAGGATCCTCTCCCTATGTTCGAACTCGATCATGACCTGGCGCAGGACATCGTCGACCGCGCGATGGCCATCCTGCCCTACAACGTCAATGTCATGGACAGCCAGGGCCTGATCCTCGGCAGTGGCGAGCCGGAGCGGATCAACACCCGGCATGAAGGCGCGCAACTGGTGCTGGCCAACGGTCGGGTGGTGGAGATCGACGCGCCCACCGCGCAGCGGCTCAAGGGCGTGCAACCGGGGATCAATCTGCCGCTGCTGCACGACCAGCGGCTGATCGGGGTGCTGGGCATCACCGGCGATCCGGCCTTGCTGCGTACCTACGCCGAACTGGTGCGCATGACCGCCGAGATGCTGGTGGGCCAGCGTCACCAGCAGGCCGAGCAGCAATGGCGGCGCCAGCGTTGCGACGATCTGCTGGCCCTGCTCCTGAGTGACGGCGGCGACTCCCCGCGCCTGGTGGACGAAGCCCGGCAGATGGGCCTCAAGCCGCAACTGGCGCGCACGCCCTACCTGTTCGAACTGGCGCCGGAACAGCCCGTGGGGCAGGGCGTCGAGACCCTCAGCGCCTGGCTGATGAGCCGCTACCCGGACAGCTGGTGCGTCAGTTCGTCGAAGACTTCCCTGCTCTGGTGTCGCCCGGCGAACCTCGGCCTGGACAACCCGCGGCTGCTGGAAAAACTCGACGGCCAGGGCTGGAACATCCTACGGGTTGCCGTGGGCGGGCAGGCCGATGGCCTGGCCGGATTGCGCCGTTGCTATCGCCGGGTCAGCGACCTGCTGGCCTACGGCCGCGACCTGCTGCCGGACTCGCGCCTGCTGACCCTCAACCGCTACCGCCTGCCGGTGATGCTCTGGCGCCACCGCAACGACGACGCCCTGGACGAGTTGCTGACCCCGTTGCGCAAGGTGCTGGCCAAGGACAGCAACGGCCAGTTGCTGGCGACCCTGCGCAGCTGGTGCGACCACGATGGCCAGAGCCAGGCCTGCGCCGACGCCCTGGGCATCCACCGCAACAGCCTGCGCTACCGCATGGAGCGCATCGCCGAACTCAGCGGCGTCGACCCCTTGCGCCTGGACGGCATGCTGGCCCTGTACCTGGGGGTGCAATTGCTGCCCCCCAACACGGCTCAACACAATCCCCTGTAGCCGCTGCCGAGCTTCAGCGAGGCTGCGCAAAGGCCCGCAGGGCCTTGCTTGGCAATCTCCAGCCAAACCTGCATCACCTTCAAGACCCTCGCGAGCGCTGCGCGCCCGTTCGCAGCCTGCGGCAGCGGCTACAGAGTCCTGTAGCCGCTGCCGAGCTCCAGCGAGGCTGAGCAAAGGCCCGCAGGGCCTTGCTTGGCAACCTCCAGCCAAACCTGCATCGTCTTCATGACCCTCGCGAGCGCTGCGCGCCCGTTCGCAGCCTGCGGCAGCGGCTACAGAGTCCTGTAGCCGCTGCCGAGCTCCAGCGAGGCTGCGCAAAGGCCCGTAGGGCCTTGCTTGGCAATCTCCAGTTAAACCTGTATCACCTTCAAGACCCTCGCGAGCGCTACGCGCCCGTTCGCAGCCTGCGGCAGCGGTTTCAACGCTAGGCGAGGTTGCGCCGTTGTAGCAATGAACAATAAAGCGCCCTCGGACTTGTGCAGCGGCCCGGGGTCAGCGCCTGCGCCAAGTGGCAGCATGGCGGCACAAGAACCGGAGAACGCCCCATGAAAATCATCATCGCCCCCGACTCGTTCAAGGACAGCCTGAGTGCCGCAGGCGTGGCCCAGGCCATTGCCCAGGGGCTGGCCGAGGTCTGGCCCGATGCCGAGCTGTGCCAATGCCCGATGGCCGACGGCGGCGAGGGCACGGTGGAGTCGATTCTTGCCGCCTGTGACGGGCAACTGCGCCGCCATCGGGTCCAGGGGCCGCTGGGGGCGCCGGTCGAAGCCCGCTGGGGCTGGCTGCCCCAGAATCACACGGCGATCATCGAAATGGCCGAGGCCAGTGGCCTGCAATTGCTGGCGCTGGACCAACGCGATGCCTGCAACAGCAGCACCTTCGGCACCGGGGAGCTGATCCTGGCCGCGCTGGATGCCGGGGCCCAACGCATCATCCTGGCCATCGGCGGCAGTGCCACCAACGATGGCGGCGCCGGGGCCCTGCAAGCTCTGGGTCTCAAATTGCTGGATCGCCAGGGCCAGACACTGCCCCGTGGTGGTCTGGCCCTGGCTGATCTGGCTGGCATTGAGTCTGATGGCATGGACCCGCGTCTGGCCCGGGTGCGCTTTGAAATCGCCGCCGACGTCAACAACCCGCTGTGTGGCGATCACGGTGCCTCGGCGATCTTCGGCCCGCAGAAAGGTGCCACGCCGCAACAGGTGCAAGCGCTGGACCGGGCCCTGGGGCACTTCGCGGACCTGTGTGCCGAGGTGTTGCCCAAGGACGTGCGTGACGAACCCGGCAGCGGCGCGGCTGGCGGCCTGGGGTTTGCCGCCAAGGCGTTCCTCGGCGCGCAATTTCGCCCGGGGGTGGAAGTGGTGGCGGAACTGGTGGGCCTGGAACAGGCCGTGCGCGGTGCCGATCTGGTGATTACCGGTGAGGGCCGCTTTGACGCCCAGACCCTGCGGGGCAAGACGCCGTTTGGCGTAGCGCGCATCGCCCGGGAGCAGGGCGTTCCGGTGATCGTCATTGCCGGCACCCTGGGCGAGGGTTACCAGCAGATGTATGCCCACGGCGTGGATGCAGCCTTCGCCCTGACCTCAGGCCCCATGAGCCTGGAACAGGCCTGCCGCGAAGCCCCGCGCCTGCTGCGCGAACGCGCCGCCGACATCGCCCGCGTCTGGCGCCTGGCCCGCAACGCCTTGTAGGAGCTGGCTTGCCAGCGAAGAGCCCGCCAAGCCTTGCACCACCCGCGAGAACGCCTTCGCCGGCAAGCCGGCTCCTACGGAAAAGCCCCGCGAGCCTTGCCCCCCGTGTAGGAGCTGGCTTGCCAGCGAAGAGTCCGCCAAGCCTTGCACCACCCGCGAGAACGCCTTTGCCGGCAAGCCGGCTCCTACGGAAAAGCCCCGCGAACCTTGCCCCCCGTGTAGGAGCTGGCTTGCCAGCGAAGAGTCCGCCAAGCCTTGCACCACACGCGAGAACGCCTTCGCCAGCAAGCCGGCTCCTACGGCCATCGCCCGTCAGTAAACTCCGCCGTCGCGGGTGGGGGTGTCCAGGGTCTTGTACTGGCCGGCCAGACTCCGCAGGCCCTTCATCAGCACGGTGGTATCCACGCCTACCGCGACAAAATTCGCCCCCAGTTCGATGCTGCGCCGCGCCAGTCGCTGATCGGCACTGAGAATCCCTGCGGCCTTGCCCGCTCGACGAATCCGCACGATGGCGTCTTCAATCGCGGCCACCACGTCCGGGTGCCCGGGGTTGCCGCGATGGCCCATGGCCGCGGACAGGTCCGCCGGGCCGATGAACACGCCATCGACGCCGTCCACCGCGAGGATTTCATCCAGGTTGCGCAGGCCTTCGAGGTTCTCCACCTGCACCAGCAGGCACATCTGTTCATCGGCCCGGTCCAGGTAGTCGGCGATGTTGTTCCAGCGCGACGCCCGGGCCAGGGCGCTGCCCACGCCACGCACCCCCCGCGGCGGATAGTGCATGGCGCGCACCAGCTGGCGCGCCTGCTCGGCGCTTTCGACCATGGGGATCAGCAGGGTCTGGGCGCCGATGTCCAGCAATTGCTTGATCAGCGCGGTGTCGCCGATCGGTGGGCGGATGATGCCCTGGGCTGGGTAGGGGGCGATGGCCTGCAACTGCGCCAGCAGGCTGCGCAGGTCGTTGGGGGCGTGTTCGCCGTCCAGCAGCAGCCAGTCGAAACCGGCGTTGGCCGCCAGTTCGGCGCAGTAGCCGTCCGCCAGCCCCAACCACAGACCGATCTGCGGTTCGCTGTGTTGCAGACGTTGTTTGAACAGGTTCAGTGGCATATCCATGGCCGTCTCCTCAGACAAAGCGGCAGGCAATGCTGCCCAACTGATCGTAGTCCACGTGGAAGACATCCCCGGGACGGGCCGCCACCGGGCGGGTAAAGGAGCCGCCGAGAATGATCTGCCCGGCTTCCAGGCCGACGTCATGGGCCGCCAGCTTGTTGGCCAGCCAGGCCACGCCCTTGGCCGGGTGGTTGAGCACCGCCGCGGACACCCCGGACTCCTCGATCACGCCATTGCGGTAGAGCACCGCCGGCACCTTGCGCAGGTCCACATCCCCGGGGCGCACGGCGCGGCCGCCCATCACCACCCCGGCGTTGGCGGCGTTGTCGGAGATGGTGTCGAACACCTTGCGCGTGGCCTGGGTCTGCGGGTCCACCTGCTGGATGCGGGCGTCGATGATCTCCAGGGCCGGGATCACCCAGTCGGTGGCGTCCAGCACATCGAACAGGGTGCAGTGAGGGCCTTTCAAGGGCTTGCCGAGGATGAACGCCAGCTCCACCTCGACCCGCGGCACGATAAAGCGCTGGAAGGGAATGTCCGTGCCTTCATCGAACAGCATGTCGTCCAGCAGGGCGCCGAAATCCGGCTCGGTGATGTTCGACGACACCTGCATCGCCCGCGATGTCAGGCCGATCTTGTGGCCCACCAGCTTGCGCCCGTCGCGGATCTTCTGCTCCACCCAGCTGCGCTGGATGGCGTAGGCATCCTCGAGGCTGATGTCGGGGTATTGCAGGGACAACTGGCCGATCTGTTCGCGGCTGCGTTCGGCGGCATTCAGGTGCGCGGCGGCTTCCTGGATATCCGAGGGGCTGAGCATGGTTATTTCTCCTGAGGGTTGACGATATGGGCCGGCACCTGGAGCACCAGCCAGGCGCCCAGGGCGATCAGCAGGGCCAGGGCATAGAGGGCCAGGCTGGCGCTCTGGGTGGCGTCGCGCACCACGCCGATCAGGTAGGGCGCGAGGAAGGCGGCCACACTGCCGAAGGAGCTGATCAGGGCGATGCCCGCGGCCTGGGTGCTGCTGGCCAGAAACGCCGGCGGCAGTTGCCAGAACATCGGCAACGCGGCACTGGCGCCCATGCCGGCCACCAGCAGGCCGAACATCACCAGCCACGGGTTGCCCGGGGCCAGCCCGGTGAGGATCAGGCCGAGGCTGGACATCAGCAGCGGTATCGCCAAATGCCAGCGGCGCTCGCGCAGGCGGTCCGAAGAGCGGCCGATGCCGAGCATGAACAGGCAGCCGGCCAGATAGGGCAGGGCACTGAGCAGGCCGACATTGCTGTCCCGGGCGATGCCGGCGTGATGGATCAGGGTCGGCATCCAGAAGGCGATGGTGTTCACCGCCAGCATCACCGCGAAGTACACGCACACCAGTAGCCAGACGTGGCGATCCTTGAGGATGCCGCTGAAGCGGGTGATCGATTTGCGCTGTTCTTCCTGTTGCAGGGCCTGGCGCAGCCAGGTTTTCTGCGCCGGGGTCAGCCAGTCCACCTGCTCGATGCTTTCCGGCAGGGCCTTGAGCACCAACAGCCCCAACAGGACCACCGGCAGGCCTTCGATCAGGAACATCCACTGCCAGCCGCGCAGGCCGCCAAAGTCGTGGAAGCTTTCCAGGATCCAGCCCGACAAGGGGCCACCGATGACCCCGGCCATGGGCACGGCGATGGCGAACAGTGCGGTGACCTGACCCCGGCGGCTGGCCGGGAACCAGCGGTTGAGCAGCACCAGGATGCCGGGAAAGAAGCCTGCTTCAGCAACCCCCAGCAGAAAGCGCAGCACATAGAAGCCCCAGGCGCTGTCCACCAGCATCAGGGCACTGGACAGCAGGCCCCAGACCAGCATCAGCAAGGCGATCCAGCGCCGTGGTCCGACCCGCTCCAGGGCCAGGTTGCTGGGCACCCCGAACAGCGCATAGGCCACGAAGAACAGCCCGGCGCCGAGGCCGTAGACGCTGTCGCTGAAGCCCAGGTCCTGGGTCATCTGCAACTTGGCGAAGCCGATATTGATGCGGTCCAGGTGGGCGAAGATGTAGCAGACGAACAACAGCGGCATCAGCCGCCAGGTGATCTTGCGATAGCAGTCGTTGACCTCGGCCACAGGAGCCTCGGCGATTGCGGGATGGGACATGGGGAGATCTCGTTATTGTTCTTGTGTGGGTCGGCTTGCCAGCGAAGTCTGCCTCGGGGCTGGCGCCTGGCTTGCGGGCCTGTTCGCTGGCAAGCCAGCTCCTACGGGTGGCATGGGCGTTGTGTAGGAGCCGGCTTGCCGGCGAAAGGGCCGGCACAATGCTCAGGCCTGTCCGCGCAGAAACTCATGCACGTTGTTGTGCTTGAAGTTCAGCTCGGCCTCCAGCTCGCTCATCTCGAACGACAGGGCCAGCAAACGCTGCGCCTGCAGCTCGGCGAAGTGCGCCTTGATGATCTCGAACAGCCCCTCGGCCACTTGGCGCCGGGTGGCCAGGTCACGACCGGCACCCACTTGCAGGCGCATATGGACAAAGGCGTAGTCGTGCTTGCCATCGGCCATGCGCCAGGTGTCCAGGCGTACCCCGCGGCTGCGAATGCCCCCAAGGGGAAACACGCCCGTGGCGCCCAGGTAGTCATGAACCTTGGTGAACAGCCCCGGCAGGTCGGCGGCCTGTTCGATGTTGTCGGTGTACTCAGCGATGAAATGCGGCACGGAGGCCTCCTTCGGAGGCAGCGGCAAGCGGCAAGCTACAAGCTGCAAGAGGGTTCTCTTGCGGCTGTAGATTGGCGACTTGCCGCTGCTGTCGATGTGGTCTTGCAGCTTGTGGCTGGAAGCTTGCTGCTGCTTCTAGAAAATGGCGTTGATCTGGCCGGTGCCGGAGCTGCCGAACAGCGGCGTGATGATCTCCGCCGGGCGGTTGTGTTCAGGCCCGCCCAACAGCCCCAGGAGCATTGCCGTGTCGTGCATGCCGCCTTCGCCATGGCAACTGGTGGCGTAGTCCGGGAGCATGGCGCAGAACTCGCGAAAGCGACCCTGCTGCCACAGCTCCACCACCCGCTGGTCCACCTGCTTGTCGAATTCCCGGGTCCAGTTGTGGATGTTGGCCTCGGCTTCGCGGTCGTTGGAAAAACGGTGGGACAGGGAGCCGGACGCCAGCACCAGGACCTTGCGCTCGCTCTTTTCGATCGCCCGGCGCACCGCGGCGCCGAAGGTGAAGCTGTCTTCGAGTTTGTGCCAGGCGCACCAGGCCGCGATCGACACCACCTTGAAGTGCTCGGCGGCGGGTACGTCCATGTGCATGTAGCGCATGGGCACCAGGGTGCCGTACTCCAGCTCCAGGCTGGGGATGTTGTGGGCCAGGGTGCGCACGTCGGCGGCGTTGGCCTCGGCGGCGATCAGCTCCCCCAGCTCCGGGCAGCCCTGGTAGTCGTAGGTCATGTTCTTGATGAAGTGCGGCAGCTCGTTGCTGGTGTAGGTGCCGTTGAAGGCTTCACCACAGTTGATGTGGTAACCGCTGTTGACCAGCCAGTGCACATCGAACACCACCGCGGTGTCGGCCCCCAGCGCCCGGGCGCGGCGAGCAATTTCCTTATGCCCGGCAATGGCCGCCTCACGGCAGCCGTGGTGCTTGCCCGGCAGTTCGGACAGGTACATCGATGGAACGTGGCAGACCTTGGCGGCCATGACGACTTCGCCCATGGTGCTTCTCCTGAAACATCTTCTTGTTGGCGTGATCCGGGACGGTTGTAAACCTTACACGCCCCAGCGCGGGATGTGATGGCTGCCCATGGAGAGGCAGACGTTCTTGATCTCGGCAAACACCTCGAAGCTGTATTCGCCGCCTTCGCGGCCGGTGCCCGAGCCCTTGACGCCACCGAAGGGCTGGCGCAGGTCGCGGACGTTCTGGCTGTTGATGAACACCATGCCGGCCTCGATGCCCCGGGCCAGGCGATGGGCCTTGCCGATGTCCTGGGTCCAGATGTAGGAGGCCAGGCCGTACTCGGTGTCGTTGGCCAGCTGCAGGGCCTGGGCCTCGTCCTTGAACGGGATCAGGCACACCACCGGGCCGAAGATCTCTTCCTGGGCGATGCGCATCCGGTTGTCGACGTCGGCGAACACCGTAGGCTGGATGAACTGCCCGCTGGCCAGGTGCGCCGGCAGGTTGGCCGGACGTTCCAGGCCGCCGGCCAGCAGGGTCGCGCCTTCTTCCAGGCCGATGCGGATGTAGCCGGTGACCTTGTCGTAGTGGGCCTGGGTGATCATCGAGCCGACCTGGGTCTTGGGGTCCTGCGGGTCACCGACGATCAGGCGCTTGGCCCGGGCGGCGAATTCCTTGACGAACTGCGGGTAGACGCTTTCCTGGATGAAGATCCGGCTACCGGCGGTGCAGCGCTCGCCGTTCAGGGAAAAGATGGTGAACAGCGCGGCGTCCAGGGCCCGTTCCAGGTCGGCGTCCTCGAAGATCAGCACCGGCGACTTGCCCCCCAGTTCCATGGAGTACTTCTTCAGGCCGGCGGTCTGCATGATCTTCCTGCCGGTGGCGGTGCCGCCGGTGAAGGAGATCGCCCGCACGTCCGGGTGGCGCACCAGGGCATCGCCGGCTGTGGCGCCGTAACCCTGGACGATGTTCAGCACCCCGGCGGGAATCCCGGCTTCCACCGCCAGCCGGCCCAGCTCGTTGGCGGTCAGCGGCGACAGTTCGCTCATCTTCAGCACCGCAGTGTTGCCCAGGGCCAGGCAGGGCGCGGTCTTCCAGGTGGCGGTCATGAACGGCACGTTCCATGGCGACACCAGGGCGCACACGCCCACCGGCTGGTACAGGGTGTAGTTGAGCATCTGGTCGTCCACCGGATAGCTGTGGCCGTCCATGCGGGTGCAGACCTCGGCGAAGAAGTCGAAGTTGTGCGAGGCCCGGGGAATCAGCACGTTGCGGGTCTGGTGGATCGGCAGGCCGGTGTCCAGGGTTTCCAGCTCTGCCAGGTGCGGCACGTTCTCCTCGATCAGCGCACCCAGGCGGCGCATCAATCGCGCGCGCTCCTTGGCCGGGGTATTGGCCCATTTCGGGAAAGCGTCCTTGGCCGCGGCCACCGCCTGGGCGATCTCCTCGGCGCCGCCGCTGGCCACCTCGCCAATGGCTTCGCCGGTGGCGGGGTTGTAGTTGGTGAAGACTTCACGGCTTTCGACTTCGCGGCCGTTGATCCAGTGCTTGATCATTTATGCGTGCTCCTTGGCCACGGCGGTGGGCTCTGGGTGGGCGTGATGGGCGAAGAATTCGCTTTCGCTGACGATGCGGTTGACCAGCCGGCCAATGCCTTCGATCTCCACCACCACCTCATCGCCGGGCACTACATCGCTGAGGCCTTCGGGGGTGCCGGTGGCGATCATGTCCCCCGGTTGCAGGGTCATGAAGCTGGACAGGTATTCGATCAGGTAGGGGATGTCGAAGATCATGTCGGCGGTGCTGCCTTGCTGGCGCAGCTCGCCGTTGACCCAGGTGCGCAGGGTCAGCTGGTTGGGCTCGGGCACCTCGGCCACGTCGATGATCCACGGACCCACCGGGGTGGTGGCGTCGCGGTTCTTCACCCGCAGGTTGGGCCGGTAGTAGTTCTCCAGGTAATCGCGGATCGCGTAGTCGTTGCACAGGGTGTAGCCGGCCAGGTAGTCCAGGGCGTCCTCGCGCTTGACGTTGCGCGCGGTCTTGCCGATCACCGCCACCAGCTCGCACTCGTAGTGCATGTAGGCGACGTTGTCCGGGCGCCAGGTCACCTGCTTGTGGCCGGTGTAGGTGCCCGGCGACTTGATGAACACCAGGGGCTCGGTGGGCGGCTTGAAGGCCAGCTCGGCGGCGTGGTCGGCGTAGTTCAGGCCCAGGGCGAACAGGGTGCCGGTGGCCGGCGGCAGCCACTGCACCTGGTCTTCGGCCAGGACCCGGCCGTCCTCCAGTTGCAGGGTGTTGGGGCCGGTGACCCGAGCGTCGTGGACCTGGCCCTGATAACGGATGCGCGCGTGTTTCATGTCGGTTCCTTATTCGGCAACGATGCGATTGGCCAGGCGGCCCAGGCCGCTGATCTGTACTTCGACCCGGTCGCCGGGCCGCACATCGACCCGGCCCTCAGGGGTGCCGGTGATCAGCACGTCTCCGGCATGCAGGGTCATGAATTCGCTGATCTCGGCGATCAGCTGGGGGATGCTGTGTACCAGGTTGGCGGTGCTGTTGTGCTGCACCCGCTCGCCGTTGACGAACAGCTCCAGGCTCAGGTCGTGGGGATCGCTGATCCGGGCGGCCGGCACCAGCTCCGGACCGATGGCGCAGAAGCCGTCGCGGCACTTGGCCTTGACCGCCGGGCGGTAGTAGCTGTCTTCCGGCAGGCTGAACTCGTTGACGATGGTGTAGCCGGCCACATGCTCCAGGGCGTCCTCCAGGCGCACCCGGCTGGCACGCTTGCCGATCACCACCCCCAGGGCCGGGCCCGGTTGCAGGCGCTCGACGTCCTTGGGAAACACCACCGGTGCTTCATGGCTGTTGCGGGTGTTGGGGGGCTTGATGAACAGCACCGGCTTCACCGGAGGCTTCTGGTAGGGCGGCTGGGTGAAGCTTTGCAGATGGCTCTGCAGCAAGCCCTGGTAGTTCAGCGCAACGCCGAACAGGGTGCCGCCGGCGTGATCGTTCAGTGCACGGCTCATCGAGCGTCTCCTGGTTCCTGGTGTCGGACCCCGCTGTGCGCTTGCCGCTGGCGGGGTGAATTCGTTAATGTATTAACGTTATATTTAATATGTTAACAATCGTCAAGCGACGGCCCGAACTATTGCCTCATGCCCTGGCGGGCAAGCCGCGAATCGCGCAGGATGCCAACGCTTTGCGTGCTGAAAAATAAAAACAGAAGGGTGCCATGAACCCACGTCAACCCATTCCCAACATCAACATCGGCCAGGTCTACGATCAGCGTTACGCCGATGCCCAGGTGCATTACGACAAGCTCAGCAACCTGGCCGGCTTCTTCGGCCGCAACATGCCGGTGCATCGCCATGACCGCTTCTTCCAGGTGCATTACGTGCAAAGCGGCGCGGTGCGGGTCTATCTGGACGACCAGCAGTACCTGGAGTCGGGACCGATGTTCTTTCTCACCCCGCCGACCATTCCCCATGCCTTTGTCACCGAGGCCGACAGCGAGGGCCACGTGCTCACCGTGCGCCAGCAGTTGGTGTGGGAGCTGATCGGCGCCGATCCGACGCTGGCCCCCGCGCCGCTGGTGCCACCGGCCTGCGTGGCCCTGGCGCGGCTGGGGCCGCAGTTCGCCGGCGAGGTGCGGCGCCTGGAGTGCCTGTTCCATGAGTTGCAGCAGGAAATCGCCGGGCAGGACGCGGGGCGCGAGCCGGCCCTGGAAGCCCTGACCCGGCTGCTGATGATCAGCCTGCTCAGGCTGTCGGCCAACTCCCTGACGGCCCGTCCGGCGCGCCATGAAGACCTGCAGATCTTCCATCGCTTCAACGAGCTGATCGAGGCCCGCTACCTGGAGCACTGGCCACTGGCGCGTTACGCCAGCACCCTGGGGGTCACCGAAGCGCGGCTCAACGACGTCTGCCGACGCATTGCCGACCTGCCGTCCAAGCGCCTGGTGTACGAGCGCCTGATGCAGGAGTCCAAGCGCCTGCTGCTGTTCACCGCCAGTTCGGTGAATGAAATCTGCTACCAGCTGGGCTTCAAGGACCCGGCGTATTTCAGCCGCTTCTTCCAGCGTTACGCCAAGACCGCGCCGGGGGAATACCGCGCGCGCCAGGGCCAGACGAACCTGCCAGGGGCCGACGCGCCAGGCCCTTGAGCGCTGGCGCCGGGCCGTTCGGCGCGGCTGCGATGCCTCGCCCCGGGGCGCTGGCGATGGCGGTATTCGAACCTGGGCAAGCGTGGCAGAATCCGCGCCTTTGTCTGACCAGGAGCGTCGTCATGCTGCGTCCCGCTGTGCTGTCTTTGCTGGTGCTTGGCGCCGCTCCCTGCCTGGCCCAGGAGCTGCCGGAACTGACCCCGCTGTGGGTGCAGCAGCAGGGCTGGATCAGCGCCTGCGACAACCGCCGCGACTGCCAGCTGCTCTACACGCCGAACATCGGGTTTGCCGAGCCGGTCAACCACCTGACCCTGATCATCCGCAGCCAGGCCGGTCCCGAAGGCCGGCTGCAGCTGCAACTGGAGCACCAGGGCGCGCCTATCGAGCCCAACGCGCTGCGCCTGGACGGCCGCCCGCTGGAGCCCGCCTTGCTGGCGGCGCTGGTGCAGGAAGTGGAAGCCCCCGACAGTACCCGGCAGCAGCAGTATTACCGGGTTGACGATCAGGCCCTGGCCCGGCAATGGCTGGCGCGGTTGCGCAGCGGGCAGGTGCTGGAACTGCCGGGGGCGCAACCGGCCCGGGTGCTTCTGACCGGGCTGGCCGAATTGCTGCAACAGGTCGATCAGGTGCAGCACCGCCAGGGCACGCTCAGCGCCCTGGCCACGCCCGGCGAACAACCGGCCAGCGCGGTGCCCAGGGTCCAGGCGGCCCCGGCGCTGCGTCCCTATCCCGGGGTGACGCCGCTCAGTGCCCGGGAGCGCAGCGGGCTGCGGGCGGCGGTGCAGAAAACACTGCCTCCGCCCAAGTCGGAAGAGGACGACGACTACGTCATGCCTGCGCGCATCGAGCTCTATCCGCTGACGGCGCAGCAGGCGCTGGTGTTCGAGTTCTCCGACTGCGGCGCCTATATCTGCCTGTTCGACATCAGCAGCCGCTCGCGCACCGCGCCCTATGCGCTACAGCCCCTGCAGATGCAGGCATTGCCGGACGGCAGCGTCGACCATACCGGCGGCATCAACTATGACCCCGAAACCGGGACGCTCAGCAGTTTCCTCATGGGCCGCGGGATCGGCGACTGCGGGGAAATGGCCAGCTGGCACTTCGACGGCCAGGCCTTCCAGCTCACCGACTACCGGCGCATGCCCAATTGCAGTGGCCTGGGCTATGACAACTGGCCGGTGCTCTGGAGTGCCGAGGCGCCGAAGCGCCCCTGAACCCTGAACCCTGGCCTCAGGCGCACGCGTGGCCCTGGGGCTCGGCGCTCGGCTGTGCCAGTGACGAGCCCAGCAGCAGGTCGGCGGCCTTTTCCCCGATCATGATCGCCGCCGCGTTGGTGTTGCCGGTGATCAGGCTCGGCATGATCGAGGCGTCCGCCACCCGCAGTCCCTGCAGGCCGTGGACCCGCAGTTGATCGTCGACCACCGCCAGTTCGTCATGGCCCATCTTGCAGCTGCCCACCGGGTGGAACACCGTGCCCAGGTGCTGGCGGATCCATTGCTCGATCTGCTCCTGGCTCTGCACCTGCGGACCGGGCAGCAGTTCGCCCTTGAGGCGCCGGGAGAAGGCCCGGGTCGCGGCCAGCTGGCGCACCAGGCGCAAGCCGGCCACCAGTTTGCGCAAGTCTTCCGGGTGGCTGAGAAAGTTGGCCTCGATCAGCGGTTTGTCGTGGGGATCGGCGGAGTTCAGGCGCACCCGACCTCGGCTTTGCGGATGCATCACCGCCACATGCAGGCTGATGCCATGGCCCACGGGAATCAGGCGCCGGGGCTGGTTCTTCAGGGCCGGGGCGACGATCAGCCCCAGCTCCGGCACCGGGTCTTCGGGCGTAAGGCGCAGAAAGGCCCCGGACTCCACGGTGTTCGACGTCAGCGGGCCCTGGCGCCGGGTCAGGTATTGCCAGGGCGAACGGGCCAGGGGCAGCAGGCCCTTGGGCGAAAGGCCGTAGCCCAGCTCCGGGTCGCTGCGGTACATCAGCACGATGTCCTGGTGGTCCTGCAGGTTCAGGCCGACCCCCGGCAACGGGTGGCGCGGCAGGATGCCGTGGGGTTTGAGTTCCTCCGCCGGGCCGATGCCGGAGAGCAGCAGCAACTGCGGCGAGTTGATCGCCCCGGCGCACAGGATCACTTCCCGGCGCGCCTGCAATTGCCGCACCTGGCCGTCCTGGCTGATCTCCACGCCGCTGGCGCGAGTGCCTTGCAGCAGCACCCGGTGGGTCAGGGTGTTGCTCAGGACGGTCAGGTTCGGCCGCTGCAGGATCGGGTGCAGGAAGGCCCGGGCCGCGCTGCAACGCTCGCCGTTGACCTGGGTGACATGGAACGGCCCGAAGCCTTCCTGTTCCGGGCCGTTGAAATCCGGGTTGTAGCGCCAGCCCAGCTCCGTGGCCGCCTCATAGAACACCTGGTTGGCCGGGCTCGGGCTGCGCTGCTCGGCGACGTTGAGCTCGCCGTGCTGGCCGTGCCAGGGCGAATCCCCCGGTTCGAAATGCTCCGAACGCTTGAAGTAGGGCAGCAGCTCGTCGTGGCTCCAGCCCTGGTTGCCAGCGGCGGCCCAGCGGTCGAAGTCCTGGCGATGACCACGGATGTAGATCATGCCGTTGATGGCGCTGGAGCCGCCCCAGACCCGGCCGCGGGGGCAGGGGATCGGCACGTCGCCGCTGGCGGCCTGGGGGCTGAATTGATGCATCCAGTTCCAGCGCGGGTTGGCGATCAGGCGGATGATCCCCGCCGGTGTACGCACATAGGCCGCCGGCAGCAGGCTGCGGTCGCTGGGGCCAGCCTCGATCAGGCACACCTGAAGCTTGGGATCGGCGGACAACCGGTTGGCCAGCACGCAACCGGCGGAGCCGGCGCCGACCACGATGTAGTCGAAGGTTTGCGTGGTGTGTTCAGTCATGGGGATACCTCCTTGGGCAGTCACAAAGATCCAGCTCACAACCCCAGCAGCGAGCCAACGTCGAGGGTCACTTGCAGGCCGACGACAAAGCCGTTGCCGCTCAGCTCGCGGGCCTCGGGGTTGTAGAAATTGTCCGGGTTGATCAGGTACTGGACGCTGGGCTCCAGGGCCAGTTGCCGGGTCAGGGCGATGTGGGCGTTGGCTTCCAGGGCATAGACATTGCGCTCGCCCAGGCGCGGATCGCCGCCGTTGGCGCTGCGTGCCTGTTGCTGGAAACGCAGTTGATGATCGTTGAGGCGCAGGTAGCTGGCCTTGAGGTTGAGCTTGTCCCGGGGCCGGTCGAAGGGCGCCAGATAGGTCAGCCCGGCTTCGGCGAACTGGCTGAAGGGCTGTTTGTCGTCGGCCGCCGCCGACAGCGAACCGAACAGCAGCAAGGCCTGGGGCGCGGTGCCGGTGCCAGCGTCGGCGCGCCACAGCGCCTGCTGGAACTTGAAGAAGGCGCCGCCGCTGCCGAATGCGGTGGCCCCGGTCAGCGGATCCACCTGTTTGGAGGTGTTGTAGTAGCCGTTGAGTTCGTAGTGGGCGCTGTAGGCCTCTTGGTTCTGGCGGCCGATGCCCAGCAGCAGGCTGGTGCCGCTGGCGTCGTCGGTGCTGAAATCCAGGCCCTTGCGCTCCTTCAGGTAGTCCACCGGGTTGGATTCGAAGGCGCCGCCGTGCACGTACCACTGGGGCGTCAGCTGGTACTTCAGGTAGCCGCCCCAACTGCCGTAGGGCGGCGGCAGGATGCCGGTGGAAGAGTCGATGATCGGGTCGTTGCAGGTCACTGTGCTTTCGCAGTTGTAGATGTAGAAATAGCGCCGCGCGTTGGTCCGCCCCAGGCTCAGGTCGACCTGGCCGTCGAGCCAGGTCTGCTGGTAGGTCAACAGGCTCAGCTGGTGGCTGGTGAGGTCGTTGTGGATCGGCGCGCCGCCAAAGTAGCTGCCGGCGGCGCCTTGCCAGTTGCGTGAGGTGGGCACGCCGGTCTGCTGGTCGAGGATGAACAGGGTCTGCTCGACGTGCAGCGCCGCGCCGTCCAGGCCGGCGAAGGCCCCCAGGTCGATATCGGCGCCGACGAACAGGTCGCCGCTGTTGCCGAAGCTGTGGGGCCGCGGGCCGGTGTCGAGGTTCTTCATCGCCAGGCTGAGAAACTGCACATGGGGCGTAATGCCCTGGTCGGCCAGGTAGTCGCCCAACCCGGACAGCGGTCCGCTGCGGGGCGCAGCCGGGGCATCGGCGAAGCCATCAAGGGGCAGCAGCAAGGCTGCCAACAGCGGGCACAGCGCATAGGAAGCATTCATGTCGGGTACTCGTTTCTTGTTGTTTTTGTCTTGAGTGTTGAAAGCGATGGGTCAGGCCTCGGCCAGGGCCGGCGTCGGGTTGACCAGCACCTTGATCTGACTCTTGTCGTGCAACAGCGCCTCGAAGCCCTGTTCCACCGCCTGCTCCAGGGCCAGGCAGCGGGTCACCAGCCGCGACAGGTCCAGGCGTCCGCTGGCCAGCAGCTCGATCAGTTCGGGGTACACATGGCGGTAGCCGACGCTGCTGAGCAGGCGCAGTTCGTGGTTCACCAGGTGGAAGGCGTCGACCTGCACTTGGCCCATCAGGCCCACCAGCACGGCCTCACCGCCCTTGCGCAGGCAGTGCAGGGCATGGCTCAGGGTCTGCTGGCTGCCGGCGGCCTCGAAGGCCGTGTCGAGGCCGCCGTCGCTCAGTTGCCGCAGGCGCTCCTGCAACTGTGGGTCGGCGCCGTCCAGGGCGGCGCTGGCGCCCAGTTCCAGGGCCAGGCGCCGGCGCTCGGGGTCCAGGTCCACGGCGTAGATGCGCTCCACGCCCCGCAGCCGTGCCAGCAGGACCAGCAACAGGCCGATGGGTCCCAGCCCGAACACCACACAACTGTCGCCGGCCAGCAGGCTGCTCTGGTTCAGGGCGTGGTAGGCCACCGCCGCCGGCTCCAGCACGGCGGCCTGTTTGAAGCTGACGCGCTCTGGCAGCCGGTGCAGCATGTAGGCGGGCACCAGGGCCTGCTCGGCAAAACCGCCGTCGCCCATCAGGCCGATAAAGCCCATGGACTCACAGAGGTTGTACTGGCCCATGCGGCAGTATTGGCATTCGCCGCAGCGATATTCAGGCTCCACGGCCACCCGCTGCCCCAGCAGGCTCGGATCGACACCGGGGCCCAGGGCTACCACCTGACCGCAGAACTCATGGCCCAGGGTCAGTGGCGCCCGGCAGCCGGACAGCGGATGGGCCTCTTGATGGGGAATCGAGTGCGGCCCGTCGGCGTATTCATGCAGGTCGCTGCCGCAGATACCGCAGTAGGCGACCTGCAACAGGACTTCCCCGGGGCCGGGCTGGCGCAGTTGCACCTGGCTCAGGCGCAGGTCCCGGGCGGCGTGCCAACGCAGTGCGTTCATGGCTGGTTTCCTTGCAGGACAGAGGAGGTGTGCTGGCGCTGTTGACGGGCCAGCAGCGCCGGGGCGGTTTCCTTGAGGAACAGCGCCAGCAGCGCCGCCAGCAAGGCGCCGCCACAGGACATCCACATGACGATGGACAGGCCGAAGCGGTCGGCGGCGAAGCCAGCGAGGGTCGGGGCGACGAAGCCGCCCACCAGTTCGCCGATGCCCATGATCATGCCCAGGGCGGTGGCCATCACCTCCCGGGGCACGGTTTCCGCCGGGATGGTGGCCATGAACAGGGTGAAGCAGCCCAGGCCGGTGTAGGTCAGCAGCATCAGTGCGCCGAGCATCCAGGGTGAGGTGGCGTAGAGCAGGGCGATCGGGCAGCAGGCGGCGATCAGCGAGAACAGCACCAGGGTCGGTCGTCGGCCGATGCGGTCGGAGATCGCCGGCACGCCGAAGCCCCACACCACCCAGGCGCCGCCCAGGCAGCTCATCACCGTGCCCATGCTGGCCGGGCTGTAGTCGCGGACCTTGACCAGAAAGGTCGGGGTAAAGGAAATCAGGATGATGAACCAGGTCAGGAACACGCAACTGATCAGGGTGCAGAGCACGATATTGCGGCTTTGCAGCAGGGCCAGCCGCTGTCCGCCGCCCTGGCGCGGGTGTGCCTCGACCTGGGGCGCGCTGGGCGGCCGGTCCGGCTGCACGAAGCGCCAGATCAGCAGGGCGATCAGCAGCCCCGGAAGCAGCGAGACGATGAAGGCGTGGCGCCAGCCATAGGCTTCGGCCAGGGCGATCAGCACCGGCGGGCCGATCACCGCCCCCAGCAGGCCCGCCGCCGAGCCTTGCAGCAGGCCCATGTTCAGGCCCCGGCGTTGGGGCGATGAAGCCTCCACCATCAAGGATTGCGACAAGGGCAGGATCGGCCCCTCCGCCAGGCCCATGATGGCGCGGAACAGCAGCAGGCTGAGGAAGCCGGTGACCAGCCCGGAAAGCGCCGAACACAGGGAAAACAGGAGCACCGCGACGATCAGCAGCGGCTTGCGCCTGCCGCTGCGGTCCGACCAGGCGCCCACCAGGGCCCCGGACACGGCCCAGGCCAGGGCCAGTACCGACGACAGCATGCCCAGGTGGCTGTTGCTCAATTGCAGTTCGTCGGCCATGAAGGGGAACAGGAAAGACAGCGCCAGACGATCGAAAAAGACGAAGCCGAAGGTCAGGAACAGCACCCCGAGCAAGGTGTTCTGGTAACCGGCCTTGTTGTTTTTATAAGCCATGGTGGTTCTCCAAAGGAGGCGTGAGCAACGTCGATCAGCGAAACAGGGTGTCGATATGGGCCGCGCCCAGGCCGATCTTTTCGTAGTGTTCGCGGCACAGGGCGATGTAGGAGTGCACGTCGAAATAACCGTCGGGCTCGCCCTGTTGGTCGAGCCAGATCAGCGGGCCCTTGACGATGAAGAACACCCGCATCGGTTGTTCATGCTCGTAGGCCACCAGGGTGTGGCCTTCGCCCGGCGTCTCGTAGACGAAGTCGCCGGCGCTGGCGGTCCATTCGTGCTCCAGGTAGCCCCACTTGCCGGACAGGGTGTAGGCGAAGACTTCGTGGGGGTGGTAATGGCGGTTGACCAGCCCGGCGCTGCGGGCCATGAGGATGTCGCACCAGCGGTTCTCGCTGGGGGAAATCCATAGCGGCCGCGACGACACGGTTTCGGTGAAGGGCACGTACAGGCTCAGGTCGTCGCTGGCGGCGTTCGGCAGGTAGACCTCGGGCTTGGCGTCGGGCTTGAAGCAGTGGGCGATGGGCTGCAGGTCTTTCCAGAATTCACGGGTGGCGGCTTCAGGCATGGTTGATCTCGATGCTGGTCATAGGGGGAACCCGGGCTGCCGCGAGGGCAGTCATGGCAGCTACAGCGCCGACTTTAGGGGGAGGCCGGGCAACGGGTTTGCTCGGATCGGACCCATTGTTTGCCTGTTTCGGACGAGATTTTTCCGACCGCAGCCAGCGATGCGCCAAGGGCGTCCAGGCGCTCGGCGGCGACAGCGGTTGAAGTTGACAGGCCATATAGTTCAGATGTTAATGAATGGCCGCGACCCGCCGATCATGGGGTCCCAGGTGCCCGGGCCGAGCCTTGCCGTCCGGGGAACATCCCGCCGCCCATGAGAAGAACAACAATGTCTCCATGCGCCTTGCTCGAAACCCGGCACGCCAGCACCCAGGCGGTCGACCTGGACCAACGCCTGAGGTTCTGGGAGGACTACAACGCCACCACCCTGGTGGGACTCAAGTGCAATTCCTACGCCGAGAGCGGATTTCGCGCGCGCCAGGACAACCTGCAACTGAGCGCCATGCGCCTGGCCTGCATCGTCGGCAACCAGCATGTGGTGGAGCGCGACAGCTCGATGATCCGCGGCGTGCCCAAGGAATCGATCTTCGTCTCGCTGGTCAGCGGCAGCGGCTCGTTCTTCTACCAGGATGGCGCCTGCCAGGTCCTGGAACCCGGCGAGCTGGTGGTCTATCGCACCGACAAGCCCTACCTGTTCGGCTTCTCCGGGGCGATGCGCCAGTTCATCTTCGACATCCCCCAGGTGCAGTTCGCCGAGCGCTGCCTGAAACGCTTCGACCGGCCCCTCAAGATCGGCGTGCAGACCGGCGTCCAGCGCCTGCTGTTGCGCACCCTGGGCGAACGCACCCGGGAGTTCTTCCAGCAGCCGCTGTGCGGCGAGGCCGAGGCCTACCAGGAACAGGCTTTCGAACTGCTGGCCAGCCTGATTGCCGGGCAGGCGGGCGAGCGGCCGATCAACGCCCTGAGCGGGGCCTATCTGCTGGCGGCCAAGCAGTGCATCCAGGAACAACTGGCCGACCCGTCCCTGAGCTGCGAGCGGGTGGCGGCCCAGACCGGCATCTCTCCCCGGCACCTGGCCCGGCTGTTTGCCCTGGAGGGCACGGTGCCCAGTCGCTTCATCCTGGAAAAACGCCTGCATCTGGCCCGCCAACTGCTGGGCAGCCCCCAGGGCGCGGGCCTGGATATCAGCGAGATTGCCTATCGCCATGGTTTTGCCAGCCAGGCGCACTTTGCCCGGGCGTTCAAGGCCCGCTATCAGCTGACCCCCACTGAGGCCCGGGCCCGGGAGTCGTCCTAGCCGACTTGCTGCCCACGCGGCTTCAGTCCGCCGGTTCCGTCGGCGGCGTGCTCCCGCCGGCCCCGTACCGGGATGGCGCAGCCTGTTCGGAGTCGCGACGCAGTGCATCCAGGCCGCAGCGCTGCAACAGATCGTCCAGCGGTTCCTTGGCGGTATCGAGCACGGCGGCTTGCCCCGGGCCAGGGGGAGGCTCGCGCCATTGGGCCGCGTGCTGCAACAGGCGGGCGCGGGCCCGCTGCCAGAAGTCGATCTCGTCGAGGTAGTGCTTGGTCTTGCGGTCCATGGACATCTCCTTTGTCTCAGCGGATAGGCAAGCCCCCGATCAGTGGCAAATCCTGGCAACCGGGGAGGGTGGGCAAGCAGACGGACAGGCCCCGGCGCGCGACACACCCGTCCCGAAGGCAGGGGCGCGTTGCTGCGGCACGCAAGGGTTGTTCTTTAGGGGAACGGCGAGGAATCGGACCTGCGGGTCAGGTGGTTGAGGAGAGAATAGAAAACCTTTGGCCTTTGTCGGGGTGAGTGTGCCGGGTCAGCGCCCGCGGCGGCAGGCAGAGAAGCGCCGGCCGGGCATCGGCCCCGGGGCGCCGCTCAATGGGCTTTGCTGGCAACCCTTGGCCTGGGGCGCAAGGTGGCTGGGAGGGGGGGTAAGGCAGGCGGTGGCTGATGCCCGGCGTCTTGCCGCTGGACATCAGCCCCGGTAGGGAGCGGGGCGGATCAGCGAGTGGCGGCCGCTATGGCCGCGGCCTGGTGGTCCAGCAGCTGGCGCTGAAAGGCCGCGAAGTCCGGTTTGGGCTGCTGCTGGCGCACGAATTCCAGCATCGGGTCCTGGACCGCGGTACGGATGCCCGATAGCGCCTCCAGGGTCGCCAGCCCGCAAAAAGGCACGTAGGCCTCGGAGTAGCCGCCTTCGTGCACCAGCACCAGGCGCCCATGGCACAGGCGCTCGGCGGCGTCGCGCAGGCACTGGGTCATCTCGCGGAACGAATCGCTGTGCAGCAGCATCCGCGCCAGCGGGTCCACGGCGTTGGCGTCGTAGCCGCAGGCGACGATGATCAGCTCGGGTTCGAAGCGCTCCAGGGCCGGCACCACGATCTGCCGCATGGCGTACAGGTAGGCGTCATGGCCGCCACCGGGCAGCAGCGGAACGTTGATGTTGCAGCCCAGGCCGGCGCCGCGTCCGCGTTCGTGTTCACCGCCATAACCCGGTGGAAAGCAGCCATCCTGGTGCAGGGACAGGGTCAGTACGTCGGCCCGTTCCTCGAAGATCGACTGGGTGCCGTTGCCGTGGTGCACGTCCCAGTCGATGACCGCCACCTTGCCCAGGCCGTGGCGGGCTTTGGCGGCTTCGATGGCGATGGCGATGTTGGCCAGAAAGCAGAACCCCATGGCCTGGTCGGCTTTGCAGTGGTGTCCCGGTGGCCGCGACAGGGCATAGGCATTGTCGGCTGCGCCGCTGAGCACGGCGTCGACCGCGGCCAGGGCCAGACCGGCAGACAGCTTGGCGATTTCATAGCTGCCCGGACCCACCGGTGCTTCATCCCCCAACTGGCCGCCGCCGGCATCGCTCAGGGCCTTGAAGCGTTGCAGGTAGTCGGCAGGGTGGACCCGCAGCAGGTCCGCCTCGCTGGCAGGTGGGGCGCTGTGCACCTGCAATTGTCGGGTCAGGCCGCAGACGTCCATCAGGCTTTTCAGGCGACGCTTGGTTTCCGGGGATTCGGCGTGTCCGGCGGCGGACGGCGGTTGCACCCAGCCGCCCACCGGCAGGGTCAGCACATGGGGGCCGCCGCTGTGCCACAGGCAGAGTTCATCGAAGAAGAACGCGGTTTTGCAGGTCATGGTGATGTCCATTTTTCAGGGGAAAGGGGCAGCGCAGCCCGGCTGCCGACCGGGGCGCTTGGCGGGTGGCTAGCGAGGAGGGCGGCAACCGAGCACCAGGGCCAGGGATGCCAGGGTGATCAGTGCGCCGCCCAGCAACAGTCCCTGGAAACCGCCGCTGCTTTCGATCAGGCGCCCGGCCAGGGACGGGCCTATGGCCAGACCGGCGCTGATCACCAGGTTGGAGGCATTCATCAGCCGGCCGCTGCGGTCCATCTCGGCCATGCGCGCCAGGATCAGCGGCAGGATGAAGGTCCAGGTGAACTTGAACACCAGCGCCGCCAGGGCGAAACGCGCCAGCTGCGGCTGGTCCAGAAGCAGCAGCACCGAGCCTGCCATCAGGCCGTAGCCCAGCAGGAGCAGGGCGCTGCGCGGCAGGCGGTCGCCGAACAGGGTGGCGCACAGCGCCCCGACGATGCCCATCAGGGTGGCGATGGCCAGGATGTCGCCGCTGGTCTGGGCCGAGAGGCCGGACTGGCTGCCGATGGCGCCGATGAAGGTCCAGACCCCGCTGAGGCTGATGTAGAAGGTGAGGATGCCGAGAATCCCCAGGCCCGCCTTGAATCGGGAGATCGCCGGTGCCGGCGGCGCGTCGGCGCCAGGGCGCGCTGCTCCCGATGGAAAGCAGCGGACCAGGGGCAGGCACAGGGTCATCAGCAGCGCCAGGATCAGGTAGCAGGCGCCCAGGCCGAAGCGTTGGAAGAGCATGGGCAGCAGGCTCAGGCCGATGGCCCCCAGCACCAGCTGGCCCATTACCCAGAAGCCGTAGGCACGGCTGGGCGTGGGGCTGGCGGCGGCGCTGGCCAGGCAGATGATCATCAGCGAGCCGCCGGCCAGGGCGCTGCACAAGCGCGCCATCAGCAACAGTGAATAGTCGTGGGCCAGCATCGACAGCAGGTTGGCGACGATGAACAGCAGGGCGCTGCACAACGCCGCCCGGCGCCAGTCGATGTGTTTCAGCCACCAGATGGCCGGCAGCGTGGCCAGGCTCATGGCCCCCAGCTCGGCGGAAAACAGGTCGCCGATCCGGGTCGGACTCAGTTGCCATTGGCTGGCCAGTTGCGCGGCAATGGCCGGGGCCGTCAACAGCACCGCGGGGGTGATGGCGGCGAACAGCACGATGGCCGCCAGCAGGCCCAGAGGCGGGTGGCTGAGGTGTGAGGTGACGCTCAAGGTGGGGTTCCGGGTGGTCATGGACAGGCTCCGCAGGCAAGGGGTTCAGAACACGTGGACCAGGCGCAGCAAGGCATCGGTGCCGGCAAAGCCGTTCTCGGTGGCGACGTTTTGCGAGAGGCTGAACAGCAGCTGGTTCTGCTTGTCCAGCCAGTGCCCGAGCTCGAAGCCGACCTGGGTGTAGCGCTTGTGGGTGTCGTCGATGCGCCGGTCGTTGATCCGCAGTTCGCCGCCGTCGGCGTGGATCAGGCGCAGGGCGCCGTAGGTGGCGGGGGTGAAGTCGTAGGAGGCGAAGGCCTGCAGGCGATAGAGCGGGTCCTGCTTGAGGTCGCTGCCGAAATAGTCGTTGTTGCTGCCATAGAGCTGGGCTTCGAGGTTGGCTTCCAGCACCCATTTTTCCCCCAGGCCCTGGGTGTAGTTGTAGACAAAGGTCGCGCCCCAGCGGTTGGCCCCGGGTGACACGTCCGGGTTGCGCCCGTGGTACTCGCCCAGGGGCAGCGTGACCAGGGTCAGCAGGCCGCTGTAGGTGCGGGTTTGCGGCTGGTTGATGAAGAACAGCGTGCCGCCGACCTGGGGATCGCCGAAGCCGCTTTCGCCGCTGCGGCGCTCCGCGCCGGGCAGGCGGGCGCTGATGTCGGCGAAGGGCACGATGAATTGTGGGGTGCACAGGGTGCCGCACAGGTCGCTGAAGAACACCTGGCGGTAGGCCATGGCGTTGATCCGCAGATCGGCCTTGCCGCTGCTGTCGGCCGGGCCGTGGAAATCGCCGGCGCGGGTGGCGGGTAGGTACAGCACGCCGAGGCTGGTGCCCGGGGGGGCGGCGAAGAAGTCGCGGGCGTTGAGGTCCGCGGCGTTGAGCGACAGGCTGGCCAGGGAGCCAGCCAGGGCCAGGGCGATACGGGTCGGAATCCTTGTCATGGGCGGTGCGTCTCTTGTCGGTGTTGTTATTCGGCGAATGGCTCGCCGGCACGCGGCAGTGGGGCAAAAAACAGGCAAAGGCTGCCCGTGGCCGTCAAACACGACGGCGCCAGTCAGTGCGGATCAGCGGTCTGGATCAGTCGGGCGGGGCGTGGAGCAACTGGGCGATGCGAGCTTTGTCCTTGACTCCGAGCTTGCTGTAGATGGCGCGGATGTGATGGCGCACGGTGTTGGGCGACATGCCCAGGTCCCGGGCCACTTCCTTGTAGGTCTTGCCGTCGCCGAAGCATTGGGCGACGGCGTTTTCCCGGGGGCTGAGCTTGGGCAGCAGGGCGCGGCTGCGGGCCGCCAGCAGGTAAAGGTCGCCCACGGCCGAGCAGTCGATCTGCAGGCGCTTGCCCTCGAAGCCGTTGCTGTCCAAAGCCATGGGCAGTTGCGGACCGTTCCACCGCGGCCATTCATTGAGCAGCAGGTCGACAAACCCCCGTTCGGCGCACTGCAGCACGCCGCGCTGGTCGCACACCGCCAGGGCCAGGTTGCGCGGGCGACTGAGCCTTTCGCGCATCGCCACCAGGGTGCGGATCTGATTGGCCGACACCGCCGCCACCAGGTGCAGCATCAGGTTGTTCAGCAGCTGGCAGTCGTCCTGGTTGAAGCGCGTCGCGCCCGGGGCGCGGTACAGGGCCAGGTGGTTGTTCAGCTGGGTATGGGGGTCGATGTGCACCACGCACAGCAGTTCGCCGATGTGGTACTGGCGACCCAGCCAGTTGAGGCCGGCGCCGTTGTCCGGGTCGGCCATGTCGACGATCACCGCCCGGCCCGGCACTTCGTGCACCCGGCGCACGGTGACATCGGTGTGGCGGATCGATTGCCAGTCCGGCAGGTAGCTCGGCGGCAGGCGGTGCAGGTAGCAGCTGTGCTCATCCGGCAGGCCGTCCACCAGGGCGGCGCGCCCCCACCAGGCGCTGTCGAAGGGCAAGAGTCTGCCGATGCGCGCCAGGGCATGGGAGTGAAGGCTTTCGATGTCCTTGTTCTGCGCCAGTTGCTGCAAGTCCAGGGTCAGCTCGCTGAAGGCCTGCAACAGGCTGGCCGGAGCGTGATCGGGTCGGTTCATGGGGCTGTACCTCTGTGCGACGTTGTTATTGTTTTCGTCACGGAAGTGGTTGAGGACCGTACGCCTGGGGGACGTGGGCAGGGCCTGGGACGAGTATCGATGGCTGGGGCGGCGGCCGCCATCCTACAGATGCAGGAGGTGGCCCATGGCCCAGTGGCGTTGTTCGCTTATGCTTGGGCGGGTCGATCCGTGATCAGCATTGGGAGTGAGTTCGATGCCCAGGCAGCCCTTGCCCGTTTCGCACTGCGTCAGCGGGTTTGATGCCCTCAGGCTGCGGCCCTGGGGCGCGCGCTTGTACGGCTTCAGCGAGACGCTGCCGGGCACCGTGCAACGGCTTGAGATCGCGCAGCCTCAGGTCAAGCTGGTGCTCGGGCTGGCGTCCCCCTACGGGCTCGCCGCCAATGGGCGCGAGCAGCGTTGCCAGGCGTTCGTGGTCAGCCGCCCGGCCGCTCCGCTGATCGTCGAGCAGAGCGGTGTGCATTCATGCATCGAGGTGGAGCTGCCGCCCTGGGCCGCGTACCGCCTGTTTCAGGGCGATGGCCAAGTGCTCGCCAGCCCTTGGCTGGATTTGCCGGAACTGTGGGGCCCGTCGGTCGGCTTGTTGGTCGAGGCCCTGGAAGAAACCCCTTGCTGGACGAGTCGATTGCAGCGAGTCGAAACCTTTCTTGTCGAGCGTTTGCGCAACTCGCACCGCGAGGTGCCCGAGAGGCTGCGCCGGGCCTGGGAGCAACTGCAGCGAAGCGCTGGCGGCACCTCGATCCGTGATCTGAGCCAGCAGGCCGGCTGCAGCGGCCGGCACTTCGCCAGTCGCTTCAAGGCCCATCTGGGACAAGGGCCCAAGGCCTGCGCCCGGCACCTTCGTTTTGCCCGCGCCCAGCAGTTGCTGGAAGCGCGCCCGGTGCTGGAGCTGGTGCAGGTGGCGGTGCTGTGCGGCTACAGCGACCAGAGCCACTTCACCCGGGAGTTCCAGGCCTTCGCCGGCTGTTCCCCGGGCGCCTATGCCCGGGGCGGCTGGGCCGATATTCCCGGCAAACCGGCATCCTTGCTCGAAGGCCGGGAGAATTGAGTGGCCCGGTCAGTTTTGTTCAAGACCCACGAAGCCGTTGCGGCGGACAGTGACGGCTCTGTCTCTTGAACGTGGAGGATGTATGTCCGGTAGCCTTTCTCATGTGGAAATAGGTGTGGTCGATGGCCCGCAGTCACGGGTGTTTTTCCAGGGGCTGTTCGGTTGGTCGCCGCAACCGATGGGAGCCACGCAGGACGCCTGGTTGCAGGCGCCCTCGGTGCGGGTCGGGGTGCACGGCGACGATCCGCAGTCGCGCATGGTCCTGTACTTCCGGGTCAGCGACATGACGGATAGCGTCGCCCGGGTTCTGGCCCTGGGGGGCCGCGCGGGGGACATCAGCCCCCCTGAGCCGGGCTTCGGGCGGTTCTGCCTGTGTCACGACCCCCAAGGCGTGTGCTTCGGCCTGCACCAGCCGGATTGCCCTGGGTCCTAGCCGCTGCAGCGGGGCGATCAGGCGGCCGGGCAGGGGTGCTGCAGGCGGTGGAAGCAGCGGCTGAAGTACACCAGCGAATCGCCCTGTTCGCGCACGCTGATTTCATCCAGCTCCACCAGCATCACCGAATGGGTGCCGATTTCCTGGACCTCGGTGATGCGCCCCTGGAGGCTGGCCAGGGCGCCATCCAGCACCGGCAGGGCCTGCAGGCCGTCGCGCCAGGGATGCAGGCCGAAGCGCTGGTCCATGGCCACCCCGGTCATGCCGGCAAAATGCCGGGCCACGTCTTCGTGTTCGCCGCTAAGGACGTTGACGCACAGCTGGCCGTTGCCCTTGAACACCGGGTTCAGGGCACTGGTGCGGTTGACGCAGACCATCAGGGTCGGCGGGCTGTCGGTGACCGAGCAGACCGCGGTGGCGGTGATGCCGCAGCGGCCGGCGGGGCCGTTGCTGGTGATGACGTTGACCGCTGCGGTCATGTGCGCCATGGCGTTGCGAAAGGCGAGTTGCTTGGGATCGAGTACAGACATGACGAATTCCTCGTGGGCGCAGGGCGGCCGGACGTCTGGCTGCCAACGCGGGGCTGACGGCGGGCTCAAGCTGTAGGAGCCGGCTTGCCGGCGAAGCGGACCTGGGGCTTGTGGTGCTCTGGCGGGCGCCTTCGCTGGCGAGCCAGCTCCTACGACAACAGGTGGACATTGGCCTTTTCTGTAGGAGCCGGCTTGCCGGCGAAGAGGGCGCCGAGCCTTGTGGTGCTCTGGCGGGCGCTTTCGCTGGCGAGCCAGCTCCTACGACAACAGGTGGACATTGGCCTTTTCGGTAGGAGCCGGCTTGCCGGCGAAGAGGGCGCTGAGCCTTGTGGTGCTCTGGCGGGCGCTTTCGCTGGCAAGCCAGCTCCTACACACGCCGGCTTCGCGGCTATTGGCGGATGCGGTCGAGCATGTTGATGTCGTCGGGGTTGCTCAGGTGCGGCACGGTCCAGCCGTCGAGGTCGTAGTCCCCCAGGCACTTGTCCACCAGGTCGGTCATGGCCTTCATCGAACCGCTGGCCTGGGCGTGGCGCAGGCACTGCATGCGGATCTCGTCCTGGCTGCCGGCGTAGTTGATCTCGTACAGCTCGTGGCGCCCGCCGAACTCGGTGCCGATGGCGTCCCAGAGCAGTTTGAGGATCTTGATCCGCTCTTCGTGGCCCATGCCGCCGGAACCCCGGCAGTAGGTGCCGAGGTACTGGTTGAGCAGCGGGTCCTTGAGGTCGCGGGAGCCGGAGGGCAGGTAGATCAGGCCGCTGGCCACCACCTGCTCGATGATCTTCTTGATGTCGGTGTAGGCCTGGGGCGCCAGTACCCGGTAGGCCTGCAGGGCCTGGGTGCTGGGCAGGTAGACGCCGTTCATCCATTCGCTGGCGTTGCCGTGCATGGCGTCGGTCAGCGACCAGAACAGGTTGCGCCAGGCCACCACTTCGCCCACTTGCGCCTGGACCCCGCGAAACTCCAGGGAGCCGGTGCATTGCAGGGCCTTGACCAGCAGCCCGGTGATGAAGTCCAGCTTGACCGCCAGCCGGGTGCAGCCCTGCATGGGGAACAACCGCCCGAAACCGCCTTGCGGGAACCACTGGCGGCAGCGCTCGAAGTCGCGGTAGATCAGCACGTTTTCCCAGGGGATGAACACCTTGTCCATGATCAGGATCGCATCGTTCTCGTCGAAGCGGCTGGACAGCGGGTAGTCGAAGGGCGAACCGGTCATGCCCGCCTGGAGTTCGTAGGATGGGCGGCAGATCAGCTTCATGCCGCGGGTGTTCATCGGGGCGATGAACATCAGGGCGAAGTCGGTGTTGTCCCCCAGCAGCTGGGCCGAGCCCTGGCCGACGAAGTTGTAGTGGGTCAGGGCCGAGTTGGTGGCCACCACCTTGGCGCCGCTGACGATGATCCCGCCGTCGACTTCCTCGTCCACCGAGATGAACACGTCCTTGACCTGATCCACCGGTTTGTCACGGTCGATGGGCGGGTTGACGATGGCGTGGTTGAGGTAGAGGCAGGCTTCCTGGATGCGCTTGTACCAGGTGCGGGCGTTGTCCGCGAATCGCCCGTAGAACTCCGGGTTGGCCCCCAGGGCGCTGCCGAAGGCGGCCTTGTAGTCGGGGCTGCGGCCCATCCAGCCGTAGGTCAGGCGCGACCAGTCGGCGATGGCGTCGCGCTGCTGGCGCAGTTCGTCGGGGCTTTTCGCCGAGCGGAAAAATTTATGGGTGTAGCCGCCGTTGCCGGTGTCGGTGTCCCAGCACAGTTGCTCCCGGGTGGCCGGGTCGTGCAGGGCGTCGTACAGGCGGGCCATGGAGGCCGCCGAATTGCGGAAGGCCGGGTGGGTGGTGACGTCCTTGACCCGGTCGCCATAGATGTAGATTTCACGGTCGTCGCGCAGGCTGGCCAGGTATTCGGCACCGGTCAGCGGGCGGTCGGTTGCGGCACGAAAGTCTTCAGGTTTCATATCCAGTCTCTGCGTTGTTTTTATGGACTGGGCCCATGATGGGCAGGCGCCGGCGCTGAAAAAATGGCTTTTCCGGCGAATGACTTGCACTTTCCATGGCGCCGGGGGCAGCAGGTGGTCGGCGCCGGATACTGGCACTTTGCCGCTTTATCGATTCACTTCGAATCGCGTTGTATCAGGCCTGAAACACTTGTCATATTCAGAAATATTTTTGCGAATCAGCCATATAAAAGCTCAAGTTCGGCCGATATCTCCTATAGGCCCACGAGCCTTGGTTCCGTGGTGTCCCTCGTCGGTGCAGCCCCTGATGCGCCTGACGGTCAATGGCATGGATGCCCGCCGCCCCGTTCTCCTTCGAGAGTCGCCCTATGTCTCTGCGTAACCTGAATATCGCCCCTCGTGCTTTTCTCGGTTTTGCCTTCATTGCCCTGCTGGTCGTGGTGCTGGGGGTGTTTGCAGTCAATCGCATGTCGATCATCCGCGAAGCGTCGATCGACATGGAAAGCAACCAGCTGCCCAGCGTCGGCTTTCTCGGCAACCTTACGGAGAACGTGCTGCGCCTGCGGATTCTCTCGTTCCGGGTGCTGGTCAACCGCGACCCGGCGGGGCTGGCCGAAGCCCAGACGCGCATCGGTGTGCTGGTGGACAAGGTCCGGCAGGCCCAGTCCGGTTATGCGGCGCTGCCCATGGTTGGGGAGGAGGCGGACCTCTACAAGGCCTTCGCCCTGACCCTGGAGAACTACCTGCAGGCGCAGAAGGAAATGATCGAACTGTCGCGCCAGGACAAGCTGGATGAGCTGCGCAACCTGATCAACACCCGGATCAAGGACGGCACCGACCAGATGGGCGAGCAGCTGAACAAGCTCATCGCAATCAACGCCGCCGGAGCCAGGAGCGCCTCCCAGGCCGCCGGCGAGCACTACAGCGGGGCCATTACCGGGATCGTCATCGTCGCGGTGATCGCCGCCGTGCTGACCATCGTCCTGGCGCTGTTGCTGACCCGCAGCATCGTCACTCCCCTGAACAAGGCGCTGAACGCCGCCGAGGTCATCGCCGGTGGCAACCTGCGGCAGGTCATCGAGGTCGACGGCAAGGACGAACCGGCGCGACTGCTGCGCGCCTTGTCCGAGATGCAGGCCAGCCTGCGCCGGACCATCGAACAGATCGCCGGTTCGGCAACCCAGCTGGCCTCGGCCTCGGAAGAGCTCAGCGCGGTTACCGAAGAAGCCTCCCGCGGGGTGCAGCAGCAGAACACCGAGATCGAACAAGCGGCCACCGCGGTCAACGAAATGACCGCGGCGGTGGAGGAGGTGGCGCGCAACGCGGTGTCCACTTCCGAGGCCTCCCAGCAATCGACCCAGGCTGCCCGCGATGGCCGCGACCGGGTGGTGCAGACCGTCGAGGCGATCCAGACCATGGCCCAGGACGTGCAGAGCACTTCGCTGATGATCGAAGGGCTGGCGGCCCAGGGACGGGACATCGGCAAGGTGCTGGACGTGATCCGCGCCATCGCCGAGCAGACCAACCTGCTGGCGCTCAACGCCGCCATCGAGGCGGCCCGGGCCGGCGAGGCCGGGCGCGGCTTTGCCGTGGTGGCCGACGAGGTGCGGGCCCTGGCCCATCGCACCGCCCAGTCGACCCAGGAAATCGAGAAGATGGTGGCCGGCATCCAGAACGGCACCGGCGAAGCCGTGGAGTCCATGCAGCAGAGTAACCAGCGCACCCAGAGCACCCTGCAACTGGCCCGTGCCGCCGGCGAGTCTCTGGAGCAGATCGCCCAGTCCATCCATCAGATCAACGAGCGCAACCTGGTGATCGCCAGCGCCTCGGAAGAGCAGGCCCAGGTGTCCCGTGAAGTGGACCGCAATCTGGTCAACATCCGTGACCTGGCCACCCAGTCGGCGGCCGGCGCCGACCAGACCAGCGCCGCCAGCCACGAGCTGTCGCGCCTGGCGGTGGACCTCAACACCATGGTCGGGCGATTCGTGATCTAGGGGCACGAACGGTGGGTCCGGGCGCTCGACGAGCGGCCCGGCAGCACCTAGGGTTTTGCCTGAGGCATCTTTCATGGAGAAAACGATGCGCTACTCAGCCCTGACCCAACGGATCGCCGGTGAAGGTTCCGCGGCCTGGAACATCCATTACCGGGCCCTGGCTTTGCGCGAGCAGGGTAGGGACGTGTTGCTGCTGACCATCGGCGACCCGGACTTCGACACCCCCAGGCCCGTGGTCCAGGCGGCGATCGACAGCCTGCTGGCCGGGGACACTCACTATTCGGACGTGCGCGGCAATCTGGCGCTGCGCAGCTGCATTGCCCGGCATCACCATCGGCGTAGCGGGCAGATCGTCGACGCCGAACACGTGGTGGTACTGCCCGGGGCGCAATGCGCGGTGTTCTCCGTGGCCCAGTGCCTGCTCAATCCCGGGGACGAGGTGCTGGTGGCCGAGCCCATGTACGTCACCTACGAAGGCGTGTTCGGTGCCTGCGCAGCCCGCATCGTGCCGGTGCCGGTGCGCGCCGAGCAGGGGTTTCGCGTCGATCCGCGGGAAGTGGCGGCGCGGATCACCCCGCGTACCCGGGCCATGCTGCTCAACAGTCCCAACAACCCCTCGGGCGCCAGCCTGTCCCTGGACGACTGGCAAGCCCTGGCGCGGCTGTGCCTTGCCCACGATCTGTGGCTGATTTCCGATGAGGTCTATTGTGACCTGCTGTACGAGGGCCAGCACTTCAGTCCGGGCAGCCTGCCACGCATGGGCGAGCGCACCGCCACCATCAACAGCCTGTCCAAGTCCCACGCCATGAGCGGTTGGCGGGTGGGCTGGGTGATTGCTCCGCCGACCCTGGCCGGGCACCTGAGCAACCTGTCCCTGTGCATGCTCTATGGCCTGCCGGATTTTGTGCAGAACGCCGCGGTGGTGGCCCTGGACCGCGACCTGCCGGAGGTGGCGCAGATGCGCGAAGAGTACCGGCGACGCCGGGACCTGGTGTGTTCGCTGCTGAGCCAGTGCCCGGGCCTGGCGCCGATCCGCCCGGACGGCGGCATGTTCGTCATGGTGGACGTGCGCAGCACCGGGCTGGACGCCCAATCCTTCGCCGACTGCCTGCTGGAGGGCCATGGCGTCTCGGTGCTGGCCGGCGAAGCCTTCGGCCCCAGCGCCGCGGGGCACATCCGCATCGGCCTGGTGCTGGACTGCGAGCGCCTGGCCGAAGCCTGCCGGCGCATTGCCCGCTGCACCGGCGAACTCCTCGAACGCCGTCCCCCCACCCGCCACCCCTAGGCGCCAGACGTACCGCGTCGTCTCTTGTAGGAGCCGGCTTGCCGGCGAAGCGGCCATCAGGTCTTGCATTGCCCTGGTGAGCGCCTTCGCTGGCAAGCCAGCTCCTACGGTCGCCCTGGCACTGCACGATATTTTCGTAGGAGCCGGCTTGCCGGCGAAGCGACCATCAGGTCTTGCATTGCCCTGGTGAGCGCCTTCGCTGGCAAGCCAGCTCCTAAGGTCGCCCTGGCACTGCACGATATTTTCGTAGGAGCCGGCTTGCCGGCGAAGCGGCCATCAGGTCTTGCATTGCCCTGGTGAGCGCCTTCGCTGGCAAGCCAGCTCCTAAGGTCGCCCTGGCACTGCACGATATTTTCGTAGGAGCCGGCTTGCCGGCGAAGCGGCCACCAGGTCTTGCATCGCCCTGGCGAGCGCCTTCGCCAGCAAGCGAGCTCCTACGGTCGCGAGGGGCGTGGTGGGGGCAATTCCTTAACCGGTCTGTCGTGTCCCGAGGCTCCACGCGGCGCTATTGACCAGGTTGGGCGGGCGCTGGCCGGACAGGGCCGCCAGCAGGTTGTCCACGGCGCAGCGGGCCATGGCTTCGCGGGTTTCGTGGGTGGCCGAGCCCATGTGCGGAGTGGCCACCACGTTGGGCAGTTGCAGCAGCGGTGAGTCCGGGTCCAGCGGTTCGCGCTCGAACACGTCCAGCCCGGCGCCGCGGATCCGCCGGGCCTGCAAGGCTTCGATCAGCGCCGCTTCGTCCACCACCTTGCCCCGGGAAATATTGATGAAGATGCTCTCCGGGCGCATCAGCGCCAGTTCGCGGCGGCCAATCAGCCCCTGGGTCTTTTCGGTCAAGGGCAGGGTCAGGCAGATGAAGTCGGCCTCTTGCAGCAGTTGCTCCAGGCTCCGGTAGCGGGCATTGAAGCGTTGTTCCACCGCCGGCTTGGGGCGGTTGCTGTGGTAGATCAGCGGCATGCCGAAGCCGAAATGCCCGCGCTGAGCCAACGCCTCGCCAATGCGGCCCATGCCGATGATGCCCAGGGTCTTGCCGTGCACGTCGCTGCCGAAATGCGGCGGACCGATGTTGCGCTGCCATTGCCCGGCGCGCACCAGGTTGGCCAGTTCCACCACCCGCCGGGCGGTGGCCAGGATCAGCGCGAAGCCGGTGTCGGCGGTGGTTTCGGTGAGCACGTCCGGGGTGTTGCTGAGCAGGATCCCACGTTGGGTCAGGTAGTCGATGTCGTAGTTGTCGACCCCCACCGAGACACTGGCCACCGCCTGCAGGCGCGGTGCCAGGTCCAGCAGTTCGGCGTCCAGGCGCAGGCTCGCGCCCAGCAGTCCGTCGGCGCTGGGCAGGGCCTGGCGCAGGGCCTTGAGGCCGTTGGGGCCCAGGTCCTCGATCAGGGTGACCTCGGTCTGCTCCTGCAGGCGCGCCATCAGCGACGGCGAGAGTTTCTTGTACAGCACCAGGTGTTTTTTCATGACGGTTCTCTGTGGCAGTTCAGGAGTGGGCCAGGCGGCGCGGCAGGGGCAGGCCCTTGGCCCGAGGCGCTCCGGCGCCGGGCGTCAGCAGCAGGGTCAGCAGCACCGAGAGCAGCAGCGCGCCGCTCATCAGCAGGTAGGAGGCACCGGGGGAGCCGGTGGCGCTGTTCAGGTAGCCCACCAGGTAGGAGCCGCCGAAGGAGCCCAGGGCCCCCATGCTGTTGATCAGGGCCATGGCGCCGCCGGCCACGTTGGCCGGGAGAATCTCCGGAACGATGGCGAAGAACGGCCCATAGGGCGCGTACATGCAGGCTCCGGCGATCACCAGCAGGCCGTAGGACCACCAGAAGTGCTCGGCACCCAGCAGGTAGGAGGCGTAGAAGGCGATGGCGGCCACCAGCAGTGGCGGCCAGACGAAGCGCTTGCGCTTCTGGGTCCGGTCCGAACCCCAGGACACCGCAAGCATGGCGATCACCGCCGCCAGGTAGGGCAGGGCCGAGAGCCAGCCGGCTTCGACCATGTCCATTTGCGCGCCGTGCTTGAGGATCGACGGCAGCCACAGGACGAAACCGTAGACCCCGATGCTCCAGCAGAAAAACTGCAGGGCGAGGATGATCACCTTGGGCGAGCGGAAGGCTTCGGCGTAATTCTTCACTGCCTTGATGCCTTGCTGTTCGGCGGCCAGGGCGCTTTCCAGGTCCTGCTTCTCCTGGGGGCTGAGCCACTGGGCCTGGCTGGGCCGGTCATCGGCCAGGCGCCACCAGATAAAGGCCCAGAGCACCGCCGGCAAGCCTTCGACGATGAACATCCAGCGCCAGCTGAAATGCTCCACCAGATAGCCCGAGACCACCGACATCCAGAGCATGGTCACCGGGTTGCCGAGGATCAGGAAGGTATTGGCCCGGGAACGTTCGGCCCGGGTGAACCAGTGGCACAGGTACACCAGCATCGCCGGCATCACCGCCGCTTCCACCACCCCGAGCATGAAGCGGATGGCGATCAGCATGTAGGCGTTGGACACGATCCCGGTGAGGGTGGCCAGGCCGCCCCAGAGGATCAGGCTGACGAAGATCAGCTTCTTCACGCTGCGTTTTTGCGCGTAGATCGCCCCCGGCACCTGGAAGAAGAAATAGCCGAGGAAGAACAGCGCCCCCAGGAGCGAGGACAGCCCCGGGGTGATCTGCAGGTCGTTGGCCATCCCGGAGGCGGCGGCGAAGCCATAGTTGGCGCGGTCCAGGTAGGCCAGGCTGTAGGTGATGAAGACAATCGGCATGATGTACCACCAGCGGCGGGCGGCGAGTTTGAGGCTGTCCATGAAAGTTCTCCTGAGCTTGTTGTTTTTGTCGCAACAGGTGGTTCTGGTTTTTTGTTCGCATGCGCACTGCTGGTGTGCAGGAGCCGGCTTGCCGGCGAAAGGGCCCTCGAGCCTTGCATCGCCCTGGCGGGCCCCTTCGCTGGCAAGCCAGCTCCTATAGGGCGCAGGCGGTTTTCAGGGGCGCTGCCTGGTCCGGCAGTTCGTGGCGTCGGGGCAGGCCTTCCATGTCGCCCCGGCTCTGTATCGCGCGGCTGCCGACCCAGTTGGCGCGCTGCACCGCTTCGATCACGCTGCGGCTTTCCAGCAGGGCGCTGATCAGGCCCACGGCGAAGGCATCGCCGGCGCCGACGGTGTCCACCACCTGGGGCACCGGCACGCCGTCGACGAAGCCGGCGTCCAGGTGGGTGCGGTAGTAGGCGCCATGGGCGCCGAGCTTGATCACCACGGCTTCGGCGCCCTGGTCCAGGTAGAACGCGGCAATGTCCGCCGGGTCGTCACGGCCGGTGAGCAGGCGACCCTCGCCGAGGCCCGGCAGCACCCAGTGGGCAAGGGCCGCGAGGCGGTTGATCTCACGGATCATCAGCGTTTCGCTGGCCCACAGGCCGGGACGCAGATTGGGATCGAACGACACGCTGCGGCCGCTGGCGCGCTGGGTCTGCATCAGGTGGCCGGACAGCTCCCGGGCCGAGTCCGAGAGGGCCGGGGGAATGCCGGTGGCGTGCAGGTGACGGGCCTGGAGCAGGGCCGGGGCCAGGTCGTCGAGGCTCAGGTGGCTGGCCGCCGAGCCGCGGCGGAAGTACTCGACCCGCGGGTCGTCGCCGGTGTCTTCCCGGGACTTGAGCTGAAAGCCGGTAGGGTGCAGCGGGTCGCGGCGCACGAAGCGGCAGTCCAGGCCCTCGGCCTGCAAGGTGTCGAGCACGAAGCGTCCCAGGGAGTCGTTGCCGACCCGGCTCAGCCAGGCCACCTTGAAGCCCAGGCGCGACAGGCCGATGGCCACGTTGCTGTCGGCCCCGGCGATGCGCTTGTGAAAGTGCTCGACCCGGGCCAGGTCGCCGCTGTGCTCGGCGACGAACATCGCCATGGTTTCACCGAAGGACAGGATATCGATCTCAGACATGGGCAGGCTCCAGTCGCGACTGACCGAGGCCGGCCAGCAGGTTCACCTGCAGGGCGCTGACCTGCAGCAGGTCGGCGCCTTGCAGCGGGTATTCCACGGCCCGGGTAATACCTTGGGTCATGTGCCGCAGCAGGTGTTCCCACTGCTGCAGGTCCGGGGCGTCCGGCGCTACGGCCACCCGCTTGCCATCGGTTCGCAGGCGCACGGCCTTGCAGTGCACATAGGCCACGTGGCGGCCCAGCAGGCGCGCGGCGTCGAGCGCCGACTGCGCTTGCCATTGCCAGTTGCCGATATCGAAGGTCATGCGCAGCGGCAGGTTCAGCGCCTCCACGGCGCTGAAAAAGCGCTGGAAGGGTTCGATGCGGCCACCGTGCCCGGTCTGGTCGTTCTCCACCAACAGCCGCACCGGCTGATCCGCCAGCAGGCTGGCGAGGCTGCGCAGGTCGTGATGCTCGCTGAAGTGACCGAGGGACACCTTGAGGTCGCGGGCACCGAACGCCCGGGCCCGCTGCAAGGCGGCGGCGAGTTCGAGGTTGGGCGCGCGGCGCTCGGCCTGCCACAGCTCCAGGGGTGAGGAAAACACGCTTTCCAGGCCATGTTGCTCGGCGCCTTGGGCCAGCTGCGCGGGGTTTTCGTCGCTCAGCAGCTCTTCGCGCCATTCAATGCAGGACGCGCCGGCGGCGGCCACCAGGGGGATGAAATGCGCCTGACCGTGCTCGCGCACAAGGTCCGCGCCGTAGCTGGACAGACTGATGGAAACGGGGGATCGCTGCATGTTCCTGACCTCTGAAACCGGTTTCATTTTTGTTCGAAAAAAGCCTTGTGGCGCGTGCCGTCACCGTTACAACACGGTGGAGCCGCGCACGATCAATTGCGTCGGAAAATCCATCACCCGCGGCGCGGCATCGTCGCCCCGCAGACGCTTGAGCAGGCAGTCGAAGGCGCTGGCGCCGATGGCGGCGGTGGGCTGGGCCAGGGCGGTGATGCCGCTGCCCACCAGGGGGTACCAGTCCAGGTCGTCGAGGGCGATCAGGCCGATGCCCTCGAACAGCGGGCACTGCAGTTCGCGCAGGGCGCGGGTCGCCGCCAGGGTCGCCACGCCGTTGGCGCAGAACAGCGCCTTGGGCCCGGGACCGGGCGTGTCGAGAAAGTCCTTCAGGTGGCGGGCCAGGGCCTCGCCGGTCTCCAGCGACTGGCCGCGCAAGGCCGGGCGTCGGGCGATCTCGGCCTGGAACGCGGCGCTGCGTTCGAGCCGTGAGCTGGTGCCGTCATGGGGTTCGCTGACCAGCAGCAGGTCGCGGTAGCCCTGGTGTTCCAGGTGCTCGATGGCGCTGTGCACCGCCGCCGGATTGTCCAGGCCCACCAGATCGGCGTGCAGGGGGTCGAGCTTGCGGTCCACCAGCACCAGGGGCATTTCCTGCTGCAATTCCAGCAACTGCTCCAGGTGGTGGCCCAGGGTGTTCACGATCAGGCCTTCGATGTTGTAGGCCCGCAGGTTGGCCAGGTGCCGGGCTTCCTGTTCGTCGTCACGGTCGGTGTTGCACACCACCAGGCTGTAGCCGTGCTGGCGGCAGGCGGTTTCCACGCCGTGCATCACGGCAATCGAATAGGGGTTGCGGATATCCGCCACCAGCATGCCGATCAGCCGCGTGCGCCCGCGCTTGAGGCCGCGGGCCATCTGGTTCGGGCGGTAGCCCAGGTCGTTGATGGCTTGCTCGATGCGCAAGGCGGTGGCGGTGGACAGCAGGGCGCGGTCGTCGCCGATGAAGCGCGACACGCTGGCCTTGGAGACCCCGGCATGACGGGCGACATCGAGCATGGTGACGCGATTGCGCTGGGCGGCGGAAAACGGATTCACGGGCGCGGACCTTATTCTTGGAATTATCGGTTTGCAGTCTTTCCGGAGATCAGGCTGAAACCGGTTTCAGGAAACCGCAAAAAGCCGTTCGCCGTCAAGGGTGCCAAGACAGGAAATACCCCGTGCGGCCGTGGATGGCTGACCAACGGTCGCCCTCAGGGACGCTCCAGGTGCTGCTGCAGGTAGCGCAACAGGGCGCTGTAGAGCGCGTCGACTTTGGCGGCCAGGCCCCTGGCGCGCAGGCAACCGTGCACCAGCCCGAGGCCGGGGTACAGCTGGCTGGCGACCCCGGCCCCGAGCAGGTGCCGGTGATAGCATTCGCCGTCGTCGCGCAGCGGGTCGAACTGCGCCAGGGCGATGAAGGCCGGCGGCAGGCCGCTGAACTGCTCCGCCAGCAGCGGCCGGGCATAGGCCGAGCGCTGTGGCCGGCCGGGCAGGTACAGGGCCTGGAAACAGTCCAGGTCGCTGCTGCTGAGCAGCGGGGCATCGGCGTACTGGCTGCGCGAGGGCAGGTCGGCCGCGCCACCCAGTCCGGGGTAGACCAGCACCTGGGCGGCGGGCAAGGGTTCGGCGGCGTCGCGCAGGGCCAGGCACAGGGCCGCGGCCAGATTGCCCCCGGCGCTGTCGCCCATCACCAGCCGTCGCCGGCTGTCCAGGGGCAGCGGGCTCAGGCCCTGCTCCAGGGCGCGCCAGACCCCCAGGCAATCGTCGAAAGCCGCCGGGAACGGATGTTCCGGAGCCCGTCGGTAGTCCACGGCGATCACCAGTATGTCCAGTTCGTCGGCCAGTGCGGCGCAGATGAAATCGTGGGAGTCCAGGCTGCCCAGCACCCAGCCGCCGCCGTGCAGGTACAGCAGCCAGGGCCAGCCGGACGCGGGGGCCGGGCGGTCCGGGTGATAGGCCCGCAGCGGCACCTTTGCCAGTTGCAGGTCATGCACGGCCAGCCCGGGGGGACGGGGTGGGGTGAAGTCCCGGCACATGCGTTCATAGCTGTCGCGCAGGCCTTTGAGGCTGTTGTCCGCGCTGGTGTAGCTCAGGGTGCGCCGGACGAAGTCCGTCAGCTCGGCGGAAAGCGGGTAATGGCTCATGGATAGCCTCGCTGGGGGTGGGCGCCGGCTTGCTGGCGAAGAGCTGCGTGAGGCGGCCTTCGCCGGCAAGCCGGCTGCTGCGACAGGCGGTTACAGGTGGGCTTTGACCGCCGCCACACCATCGCCGCCGTCGAAGGTGCTCACCCCCGTCAGCCAGCGCTGCAGGTCTTCGGGATGCTCGCGCAGCCACTGTCGGGCCACGTCCTGGGGCGTCTTGCGCTGCATGATCGGCACCATCAGCTGGCTTTCCTGGGCCACGCTGAAGCTCAGGTTCTGCAGCAGCCGATACACGTTGGGGCAACGCTCGGCGTAGTTCGGCGCGGTGACCGTGGACACCGTGGCCGCCCCCTCGTTGGGGCCGTACACGTCCTCGCTGCCGGTGAGGTAGGTGATGGCCATGTTGATGTTCATCGGGTGCGGGGTCCAGCCGACGAACACCACGAATTCCTTGCGATTGATCGCCCGCTGCACCGCCGCCAGCATCCCGGCCTCGCCGGATTCGATCAGCTTGAAGCCCTTGAGGCCGAAATGGTCGGTGTCGATCATGGTCTTGATCGTGGTGTTGGCGCCGCTGCCGGGCTCGATGCCGTAGATCTTGCCCCCCAGCTGGTCCTTGAAGCGGGCAATGTCGGCGAAGGTTTTCAGCCCCGCCTGGGCCACGTAATCCGGCACCGCCAGGGTCGCCTGGGCGTCCGTGAGGCTGGGCCGGTCCATGACCTTGACCTGCCCGGCCTCGAGGAAGGGCGCGATGTTCTGGTCCATGGCGGGCTTCCAGTAGCCGAGGAAGATGTCCAGGCGCTGGTCGCGAATGCCGGCGAAGATGATCTGCTGCACGGCGCTGGTCTGCTTGCTGTCGTAGCCCAGCCCGGTGAGCAGGACATCGGCCACGGCACTGGTGGCGATCACATCGGTCCAGTTGACCACTCCCATGCGCACGGTCTTGCAGGACGCGGGCTCGGCGGCCCAGGTGGAGGCACTCAGCAGTGCGCTGGCGCAGAGGACCAGGAAACAACGCTTGAACGGTGTTTTCATCAGAGGATCTCTTCCGGCAGGTGGCTTGTTGTTCTGAGCGGCGTCTTGTCGCGCCGTGCTGGCCACCTTACGTGGCCCCGATGGCCCGGGAAACGCTCTGTAGCGACCGGCTTTTGCACTGTGACGACTGCCCGGGCGCACTTCACGCCCACAGGCTTGTCCAGGTCGCGATCAGCAACAGCCCTGGCGGTGCGCCAGGGCTGGGGTCTTGACGTGCGGTGCAGCCTCGACCGGGCTGATGTGGAGTACCGCGAGACAGGGCAGGAGCCGTTATCAGAACTGATAGGTAAAGGCGGTTTGAATACCGGTCGTGTCATTGCCGCCCGGCTCCTGTGTCCAGAACACACCGGCATGCACGGCGCTGTTCTCGTTCAAGGCATAGCTTGCCCCGGTGCCCGCGGCAAAACGGGTGTCGTGCTGTTTATCGGCCTGGTAGGTATAGCGACCCAGGTAGTCCATGCGCGCTTGAAAGGCGTCCTGGTCTTTGTCCAGGTCCTGGATCAGGCCCAGGCTGGCATTGAGCTCCAGCTGTTTTGTCAGGCGTTTGGCAGTTCGTACGCCGGCGTTCAGGCGGGTCACCGAGCGCTGCATTTTTGCGTAGCTGGCCGCCATGACGGCGCCGCTGTGCTCGCTATAGCCCTGGCGGCTGACTTGAGTCTGGCTGAGGCCGATGTAAGGCGTCACGGTCAGGCTATCGAGCCGCAGGCCATAGCCACCCTCGATGCTGAAGGCCTTGCCACGCAGGCTCGAGCGCCCTTGACCGGCGTCGGTACAAGCCAGTTGCTCACGGCGGATATCGACCTTGGAAGACAGATAGGCCGCAGCCAGACGCCCCTGCCAACCCAGGCCCTGGCCCGATTCGTCCATGGCAACGAACATCGCCACTGCCGGGGCGTTGGACCCTGCCTTGGTGTAGTTGTCCGGCAACTGTTGATCGAGGTTCTGGTCCAGGGTGATGCCCACACGCAGATGGTCGCTGGGACGGGCGCCCAGGGTCAGACTCGTGGAGGTCTGGCGAGTCTCGCGGTTTCTGCTGTAGCTGGGGCCAACCCCAATACAGAACGAGCCGCTGTCGATCTGGCACTCCTGGCTCATCAACCGGTCCAGTTGCGCACTGCGCAGGTCCAGGACTCCCCATGCCCGATTGGCGCTTTTGGCCATCGCGCTCCGGGTATTGTCCAGATCAAGCAGGTGAGTGCCGGTTTCCGTGATCTTCCACAGCGCGGCGTGTAGGTCACCACTCGCCGTGAGGCTCAGGCCGACGGCAATATTGCCGTCGGCGGACACGGCAGTCGCTGCCGAATGTTGGCCGCCTAACGTGCCCAGATCGATCATGCCGTCGGCATCGGTGTGTCTGAAGGCGTGGCTATCGCCCTCTGCGGTAATGGCAAAACCGACGACAACGCGGCCGTCGGCGGATGCCGCGCTAGCACTGGAGTCGCCCCCCCAGGAGCCGAGCTCGACCATGCCGTTGGCGTCAGTGTGTTTGAACGCTTGAGTACCGCCGGTGATAGTTTCCGAACTGCCCACGACCACCTGGCCGTCGGCGGATATTCCCAGAGCCTGGGAAGATGTTCCGCCGAGGGTGCCCAGGTCGGTCATGCCGTTGGCATCGGTGTACTTGAACGCGTGTTGTACGTTCGAATCCGTATCGATGTCCGACTGCCCCACGACGACGCTACCGTCGCCGGACACCGCAGTTGCAAGGGAGTCGCCACTGTTGTCTGCCTTCAAGGTCCCCAGATCGATCATGCCGGTCGCCTCCGTGTGCTTGAAGGCACGAGTCCTCCCTTGGAGATTTAAGGAGTCGCCAACCACCACGGCGCCGTCAGCGGATACGCCATTGGCGCTGGATGATGCGCCGCCCAGTGTGCCTAGATCGATCATGCCGGTCGCATCGGAGTGCTTGAAGGCATGAGCCGAGGCCGGGGTAGCCGCTTTTCCCACGACCACACTGCCATCGGCGGATATGGCATGGGCATAGGCATGGTTCCCACCCAGGGTCCCCAGATCGACCATGCCAGTCGCATCGCTGTATTTGAATGCGCGATCTTGGCCTGTGGGTAATGTTTTGTTTACCGCGATTAGACGACCGTCGGCAGAGACGCCGAAGGCCATAGAGTACTCGTTACTCAAAGAACCTAAATCAATGCTGTCGATTGCAGTGATCGCATGGGACTGTACTGAATAAGTGACGCTGTATAGCAGGGTAATAGCTGTTATTACGGATGGGTATTTCAACGTTGTAACCTTTTGGCGAAGCAGAAAACACAACAGTCTGTGGAAGTTACAGGCTGCTTTGGGGGTGGCTGTTTGCTGTTGGGCCCATGGATTGGGTGCGCGGGCGCTCTATTGCAAGTGCTTTCGTCATTTGGACATGGCGAGGTCGGCAAACTTCAGGTTCGGGGAAAAGGGGGGGATTAGTTGAAAGCGAGGGACTAACGTTAAGACGTTAGTTGGCTAAATCCAGGGCTGTAAAAGGCGGCTATTTTATTTTTAGTAAGAGGGTGGGTCTTTAAGATGATTCTTAAATTGCTCTTGAAGTGTTGGGGCGATTTGTTTGGAAGGTCGATCAGCACAACTGAATTTAGTTGCTTTGTATTGGCGGTCGTTCGAATGAGATCAACTAGGCTTACCCAGCCTGACACTCGCTATATGGCACCCCGGACGAAGCCGTCGCGATTCTCACGGACGATCCCGCGAAGCTGCCAGGACTGGGCTCAAGCCGTCTCGTACCGGTTCAGCTGAACAGCCCGGCGGCAATGTTGATGGAAAAACCGAGGATCGCGGTGTTGAACAGAAAGCCGATCAAGGACTGGGCGAGGACGATCTTGCGCAGCTCGCGGGTGGCGACACCGACGTCCGAGGTTTGCACCGCCACGCCGATGGTGAAGGAGAAGTACAGGAAGTCCCAGTAGTCCGGGTCGATCGGGCCTTCGGCAAAGCGCAGCGCCGGTTCCTGGCCGTCCCAGGTGTAGTACAGGCGCGCGTAGTGCAGGCTGAAGATCACCCCGACCAGCAGCCAGGAACCGATCACCGTCAACCCGGTAAAGGCGTAGTGGACCAGCCGCCGGGTGCTGTCCAGGTCCTTGCTGCCGACCAGTTCCAGGGTGATCGCCACCAGGCTGGCGATAGCGGCGATGCACACGATGAGCAACACCAGCCCGGCGTTTTCGTCCTCGGCTTCGGCGATGCGCTTCACCTGGTCGGCGCGAGCGCGCAGGGTCAGCCAGAACATCAGCAGCAGGTAAGTCCAGACGGCGGCGTTCCAGCCGATGAGGATCTTGCTGGTGAGGGTCGCGGCGGGGGCGAAGAGGCCGACGGCGCAGCCGATCAGTACGCCGATGGTCAAGCGAGGGTGGGTGCGGATTACGACGGACATAGGGGCTCGTGGCGTTGGGGCTGAAGGAGGGGAACATTAGCATGTGGGGCGGTGGGGGTTATGTTTTGGGCGTGTGCTGGGAGGGGGCATATCCGTTGCTGCGGGTGTGGCGGCTGGCGGTTTCGCCTTTACGGCGAGTTTGAGGGGGTACATATCCGTTGCTGTGGGTGTGGCCACTTACGGTTTTGCCCTTACGGCGAGTGGGACGGTGTACATATCCGTTGCTGCGGGTGCGGCCACTTAGGGTTTCGCCCTTACGGCGACTTACTTTTTTCAAACGCCAAAAAAGTAAGCAAAAACGCTTGCCCCTCCATACGGCCCCTCGCTGGGGCTCGGGGTTCCCTCTCTCCGGCATTGCTCCGGGGGCCCGCCGCCAACCGGCCATCCATGGCCGGGTGGCGGCTAGCTCGGCATCCCTGCCGAGCTGCCCCCTACGCAACGCCTGCGCTCGGCCTGCTGGGAAGGGGCCTGAAGATCAAAAGCCAAAGCCAAGGTGCGCAGGCTGGTTCCTTGTAGCCGCTGCCGAAGGCTGCGAACGAGCGCTCGCGCTCGCAAAACCAGGCGGCGCGATAGGTCAGGAATATCGGGGAGGCAGGTTTAGCGTCTCCTGCGGAGCCGTTCGCAGCCTGCGGCAGCGGCTACATGTAATGCGAACGGCAATGAAACAGGTCGGCCGGTAGGCCGCCGTCAGATGTTGATCTTGATCTGGTTTTTGATCTTCCTGCCCCCTTAAACACGATGGCCGAACGCAGGCATTGAGCCGTGGCTAACCCGGCAGGGATGCCGGGTTAGCCGCCACCCGGCCATGGATGGCCGGTGGCGGCGGCCCACGGATCAATGCCGGAGTGAGGGCATGCCTCGCTATGCGAGGCACCGAGTGGAGGGGCAGAGTGTTTTGCTTACTTTTGTCTGGGCCGGCATTCCGGATCTTCAAAAGTGAGCCGCTGTAAGAGCGGAACCGCCAGCGGCCGCACCCGCAGGAACGGATATGTACCCAGAGCCGCTGTAAAAGCGGAACCGCCAGCCGCTACACCCGCAGCCCCGGATATGTACCCAACCCCACAACAAAAACTCACGCCAAAGTCTTGGCCATGACCCCCACAAACAACTTCGATTCAAGAAACACCTGCAACCACTCCTGCAACGCAGGATAAGGCGTCTGCGCAAACCACTCCCGGTCCACATGAGCAAACTGGCGAACAAACGGCAGCAGGGCCATGTCCGCCAAGCTCGGATGCGCCGCCAGCAGATAGCGTCGCTCCTGCAGCAGGCGCTCCAACTGCGCCAGAAACACCTCGCCCTGGGCCCGGTAATGCTCCATGGGCGCTTCGGGATAACGCTCGGCGTACTTGTAGCGATTGAGGTGAACCTTGAACACCTGATCATTCTCGGCAATCAAGGCCGCCATCCATGTCTGGGCCTCGGGGGCGCCGATGAGCCGCCAGTTGTCCGGATCATGCTGCGCCAGCGCCCAGTGCATGATCTCCAGGCTCTCGTCGATCACCCGCCCATCCACCGCCAGCACCGGCACCGTGCCCTTGGGCGACAGCGCCAGCATCTCGGCCGGCTTGGCCTTGAGGCTGACCTCGACGATCTGCACGGGCACCTGGGCATAGCGCAGGGCCAGTCGCGCGCGCATGGCGTAAGGGCAGCGGCGGAACGAGTAGAGGGTCGCCTCGGGCATCGGCCGCGTGCTCATTTCACCTCCAGGGTGCTCAGGCCGTTGCCCTGGCGGCTGACCTGGATCTGCACCGGGATCCGTTCGTGCATTTCCTGCACGTGGGAAATCACCGCGACCTTGCGCCCCTGGGCCTGCAGGCCGTCGAGGGCGTCCATGGCCAGTTGCAGGGACTCGGGGTCGAGGCTGCCGAAACCTTCGTCGATGAACAGCGATTCGATCTTCAGGGTGCTGGAGGCCATGGACGCCAGCCCCAGGGCCAGCGCCAGGGACACCAGGAAGGTTTCGCCGCCGGACAGCGAGTGCACCGAGCGCAGTTCATCGCCCATTTCGGTGTCCAGCACCAGCAGGCCGAGCATGCTGCCGCCGCGCTTGAGGCGGTAGCGCCGCACCAGCTGGCGCAGTTGGGCGTTGGCGTGGTGCACCAGCAGGTCGAGGTTGTAGGCCTGGGCGATCTTGCGGAAGGTGTCGCCGGTGGCCGAGCCGATCAGCGCATTCAGGCGGGCCCAGCGCTGCCATTGCTGGTAGGCGTCGTGGATCTGCTGGCCCAGGGCCTGATTGGCCTCCTGGCGGCGTTGGTCCTCGCTTTGCCGGGCGCGCAGTTCCGCCACCTGCTGTTCGCTGGCGAGGGCTTGTTGCTGCAGCTCTTCAAGGGCCTGGGCCAGTTGCCCGGCCTCCAGGTTGCCGTTGTGCTGGGCCTGGTGCTGTTGCAGGCGTTGCTGACGCTCCTGGAGCAGGACCTTGGCTTGTTCGATGGCCTTGTCGTTGGCCTGCAGGTGCTGGCGCAGTTGCTGGACCTGTTCCTCGTCCAGTTCCAGCAGCTGTTGCAGGCCGCTGTCGTCCAGCTCCGGATGCTGGGCGCGCCATTGTTCGATGCTGCCGGTCAGTTGCTGTCGTTCGCTGTCCAGGGCTTGCAGACGCTCTTGCCGGGCCTTGAGCTCGGCGCTCAGTTGGATCAGTTGCTGCTGCAGCTCCTGCTGCTCGTGCTGGGCCTTGGCCTGGGCGCTGCGGGCTTGTTCCACGGCTTGATCGAGCTGTTGCTGCCAGAGCTCGGCGCTAGGGTGCGACCCCAGCAGGGCGGCCAGCCGGTCCTGGCAGGCCTGGTGCTGTTGGCTCAGGGCGTCGAGCTGCTGCTGAGCGTCGCTCAGTTGCTGCTGGCGGGTCAGTTGGCGGTCCTGTTCCTTGTCCAGCAGCAGTTGGCGCTGCTGCTGTTCTTCGGCTTCGTCCTGGCGCTCGCGCAGTTGTTCGATGCGTTGCAGCACCTGCTGGTCCAGTTGCATGAAGGTGCTGGCCGGATCACGGCGCAGGCCTTCGAGCACCTCGGCCGGCAGCAGGTTGTTGAAGCTGGCCAGTTCTTCTTCGAGACGCTGTTGGTCGGCGGCCAATTGCTCCTGCTGCTTGTGCAGGTGCTGGGCCGCCTGCTGGCTGGCGTCTTGTGCTTGCTGCAACTGCTGCTGGAGCCGCGTGGCGTCCTTTTGCAGGGTCAGCAAGGCATCCAGGCGGCTTTCATCCTGGGTGATGCTCTGTTGCAACTGTTCCAGTTGCTGGCGTAGCCAGGCATCGCGTCGCGCCGGGTCCTGGTCCAGCAGGCTGGCACTCTGCGGGTGGGCTTGCAGGCTGGGGGCTAGTGCCTGTTGCTGGCTGGCCAGTTGTTCCTGTTGCTGGAGGAATTCCTTCTGCTGGGCGATCAGGCCCTGGACCTGGGCCCGCAGTTCGTTGAGCTGTTCCTTGAGCCTGTCCACCGCCTGACGGGCGTTGGCTTCTTCGCTTTCGTCATGGCGCCCCAGGCTTTGCAGCAGGGCTTCGGGCTGGTGATAGGGGTGCTCGACGCTGCCGCACACCGGGCAGGGCTGGTCGTCCTGCAACTGCCCGCGTAGCTCCTCGACACTGGCACTGCGGGCCAGGCGCTGGCGCTCCAGCAAGGCCTGGGTGACGCTCAGGGTCTGCTCGGCGACGCTCAGTTCGGCCTTGGCTTGCAGGCCGGCCTGGTTCAGTGCCTCGCGCTGTGCGGCCACGGCTTGCTGCTTGTCTTGCAGGGCCCGGCCGCGCTGGTCCAGTTCCTGTTGCTGGGCCCAGAGCCGTGCCAGCTCTTCGGTGGCCCGTTGTTGCTTGCGGTTGTCCTTGAGCAGGCCGTCCAGCAATTGGATCTGCTCGGCCACGGCCTGGGGTTCGGCACCGGCTTCGCTGTAGAGCAATTCAAGGTGGGAACGTTGTTCGGCCAGTTGCTGAGCCGCGGTGCCGGCCCGCTGTTCCAGGGCCGGCAGTTCGCTCTGGCCCTGATTCAGGCGGTTGCCGATCAGCATCAGTTGCTGCAGGCGTTCGCGGTAGAGCGTCCAGGCTTCGCTCAAGGGGGCGAGGGCGGCGCTGTGCGCCAACTGCCCGGCAATCCGCTCCAGGCGCTCACCCACCAGACGCTGCTTCTCCAGCAGTTGGGCAATGCTTTGCTGGCCTTGGGCACTGACGCTTTGCGCGCGGTCACGGGTTTCGCCGGCCTCGCTCAGGCTCTGGCCAAGACGGCTCAGATTGGCCTGTTCGGCAAAGGCTTCGCGCAGCAGCGGCGCGCTGTCGCTGTGCTGGCTCTGGGCCTGGGTCAGGGCGCTGTCGGCGTCGAGCACGTGCTGTTGCAGCTGTTGGTGACGTTGTTGCAGCTCAACCTGTTGCGCGGCCTGCTGCTCGATCTGTTGGCCCAGGGGCTCCAGGGCTTGGTGCAGCTCGATCTGGCGCAGGAACTGGTGGCGCTGCGGCGCCAGTTGTTCCAGACGCTGCAGGCGCAGGCGCTCTGGGGCCAGAGCCAGGGCCTGCTGCTCGGCCTGTTGCAACTGCTCGGCGGCGTCCTGTCGGGCCTGCTGCCACTGTCCCAGCTCCTTGAGCCAGCTGTGCTGGGCCTCCAGTTGCTTGAGCCGGGCCTGCTGCTCCTTGAGCTGCTGCCGGGCGGCGTCGAACTGTTGATCCAGCTCGGCCCGGGCTTCGGGGTCCAGCGGGGTGATGCCGCTGGCCTGGGCCTTGAGTTCCTTGTGGACCTCTTCGGCCTCCTTGCTCTTGCTGTAGGCGCGCCGCCCCAGCTGGCTGTAGATCGAGGTGTTGGTGAGCTTTTCCAGCAGCTCGCTGCGTTCCTTGTCATCGGCCTTGAGGAAGGCGCTGAACTCGCTCTGGGCCAGCATCACCGCGCGGGTGAATTGCTCGAAGTTGAGCCCCAGGCGGGCCTCGATCAACTGCTTGTATTCGCTCTTGCTCTGGTTGCTCAGCAGTTGTTCGCTGTCCAGGTCGGTGAGGTTCTGCCGGCTGGCCTGCAGCTTGCCGTTGGCCTTGTCGCGGGCGCGGTTGGCCTCCCAGCGGGCGCGGTAGCGGCGCCCGTCAATGCCGACAAAGTCCACCTCGGCATAGCCGCTGCCGCTGCCCCGGCGCAGCAGGGTGCGCGGGTCGCTGGTGAGGATCTCGCTGTCGACCTCGGGGACCTTGGTCTCGCGGCCGATGTTGTTCAGCCGCGGCACCGCGCCGAACAGCGCCAGGCACAGGGCGTCGAGCAGGGTGCTCTTACCGGCGCCGGTCGGACCGGTAATGGCGAACAGCCCGGCGCTGGCCAGGGGCTCGGCGGTGAAGTCGATCTCGAACGGCCCGGCCAGGGAGGCCAGGTTCTTCAGGCGGATGGCCAGGATCTTCATGGCTGTTCCCCTTCTTGCTGCACGTCCTGCAACAGCAGGGCGAAATCCTTGAGGGTGGTGTCGTCCACCTCGTTGCCGTAGGCGTCGCGCCAGGCCCGGCGGAACAGCTCTTCGGGGCTCAGTTGATCCAGTTCGATCAGCTCGGCGCCGGCGTCTTCAGCGTCGCGCCCGCCGCTACCGGCGTACTCGGCGGCGATCCGCACCAGGCGCACGGCCTTGCCTTGCAGGGCGCTTTCCACTTGCTGGCGCAGGTCCGGCTGCGGCTCGTCCAGGCGCACCCGCACTTCCAGCCAGGGCTGGCGCTGTTCTTCGGCCAGAAGGTCGATATCCGGCAGCTCGCCGAGCTGGTCGAGGATTTCTCCCAGGGGCGCCGGGCCCAGGCGTTGCAGGTTCACCGCCCGGGGAATCAGCCGCGGTTCGACGCTGACCAGGGTCTCGCCGTCCAGGCGCACATCGAGGATCTGGTGCTGATAGCCGATCTCGGAAAACGACAGCGGGATCGGCGAGCCGCTGTAGCGAATGCGCTCCTCGCCATTGACCTTTTGCGGCTGGTGCAGGTGCCCCAGGGCCACGTAGCTGATGTCCGGGCCGAACAGGCTGGCGGGCAGGGCCTCGGCGTTGCCGATGATCAGGCTGCGCTCGGAATCTTCCGAGATTGAGCCGCCGGCCATGTGGGCGTGGCTCACCGCCACCAGGGCCTGGCCCGGCTGGCGCTTGGCGTTGGCCGCGGCGATCAGCCATTCATGGACCTGGGCGATGCCCTTGAGGTAGTCGTCGCCCCGTTGCGGGCCGGTGACTTCCGCCGGCCGCAGGAACGGCAGCGCCAGGCACCAGGCGCGGACCGCGCCACTGGCGTCGGGCAGCGGCAGCAGCAGGCGTTCGACATCCAGCTGGCCGTCGTCCAGCCACAGCACCCGGCCCAGGGCGTGGGTGCGCAGGCGCCGCATCAGGGGCGCCGGCAGTTCGATGCGCGAGCCGGAGTCGTGGTTGCCGGCGATCATCACCACGGTCAGGGCCGGCTGTTGTTCGTGGGCGCTGACGATGAAGTCGTAGAGCCGCTCCTGGGCTTTGACCGGCGGGTTGACGGTGTCGAAGATGTCGCCGGCGATAAGCAGCACATCCGGCTGCTCATGCTTGAGCTGACGCAGCAGCCACTCAAGGAAGCAGGCGTGTTCGAAGTCGCGTTCCTGGCCGTGGAGGTTCTGGCCCAGGTGCCAGTCGGAGGTGTGAAACAGACGCAAGGCAAACTCCAGGTAAAGCAGCGGCAAGTGGCAAGCGGCAAGCTACGAGCTGCTTGAGGCTTGCAGCTCGCCGCTTGCGGCTACCGTTATTTGGGGTAGAGCGGTGGCAGGCTGGTGGTGTCCGTCAACGGGTCCTGGACCCGCTCGTTGATGGGAATGGCGCGGATTGCCCGCCACAGCTCCTCGCCTTGCCAATACTGGCCGGTTTCGCTGTAGAGGGCGCCGTTGAGGCCGTCCAGGGCATCGGACAGCGGGATGAATCGCGCCGCCATGTCGGCCAGGGTTTCCGGTTGCTGGCGCGCCCAGGCGTCCAGGGCCTGGCGGGTGGTCTGCGGGTCGTTGGCCTGACAGGCACGCTTGAGGTCGTCCAGCAGCGAGCGTGGGCTCGGGCCGGTCTGGGTGGCGCGCAGCACCGCCGGTTGCGAGCGCGCCCGCCACCACAGGCCGAAGCCCAGGAGGGTGGTGCAGGCCAGCAGCAGGGTGCTCAGTTGCCAGGGCCAGAGCGGACCATCGTTGCTGCCGGCCTGGGGCGTGCCGGCCGGGGTATCCACCACCAGGCTCGGGTTGTTCGCCACCTGCAGGCTGCGGGCCGGCAGGCGGGTGAGTTCCAGGCGCTCTTCCTGGGTGTTCCACCAGGTCACTTCCAGGCCCGGCAAATTCACTTCGCCGGTGCGGGTCGGCACCAGCGCCTGGCGCTCTTCGCGAATGCCCAGCAGGCCCTGCTCGACGTGCTGGTTGCTCAGTTGCGGCTGGTCGGGGTAGCTGCGCAGGCCGTTGACCTCGGGCTGGGGCAGGGGCGGCAGTTGGGTGCTGGACAGGCCTTCGGCGCGCAGGGTCAGGGTGCGGGTCAGGGAGTCGCCGACCTGCGGGTGATCGGGCTCCGGGTTCCAGCTTTCAGTCAACTCCAGGCGGCGCGCCGGCAGCCAGGGGACGTCGGCGGGATAGCCGGCGGGCTTGCCCAGCACGTCCAGGCTCATGGGATCGGAGCTCACATGGATCAGCTTGCCGGGCTTGGGAGCCTGGGGCGCGGGTTCCTGGTCGTTGCCCGGGTTGGCCAGGGTGGCGCTGAAGGTCAGCGCCGGGATCTGCAACTGGCCGCTGCGCTGGGGGTACAGGGCGTAGCGCATCTCGATCACCCCGTGACGCACGCCATTGATGAGTTTTTCGTAGGTGCGCGGCTCGCCCAGTTGCTCGACCCGGGCATCGTCGAGTTGCAGGGGGCTGAGGTTGCTGTCGTCGAACAGCGGCACCGAATGGTAGATGTGCAGGGTCAGCAGGGCCTGGGCCTGGACGTAGACCTTGGGCCGGTCGAGTTCGGCCTTGATGAACACCGGCTCCAGCCGGGCGTCCTGGTCCTGGGCCGCCCCGGCGTTGACTTGCAGGCTCAGGGCCTGGCTGTGCAGATTGCCCAGTTGCAGCGGGGCGATCTCCAGGGTGCCGAGCTGGCGCGGCAGCAGGGTGATGATCCAGCGGGTGCTGGCGTGGTTGTCGCCCAGGCTGTTGAGCTGGTTGACCTGGCGTGTGCCGCGCACTTCGAACTGACTGTCCAGGGGCGTGAGATCGGGCTTGCCGAACTGGGTGACGTCGGTGGACTCCAGGGTCAGCTCGACGGTTTCCCCGGCGTTCACCTGGCTGCGGTCCAGGCTGGCGGACAGCCCGGCAGCCTGGGACGGGGCAGTCCAGAACGCGAGGGCTAGCAGAAGGGCGGCGGTGCAGCGGGTCATCGAGTTTTTCCCTGATCCTGATGTTGTTGCTGTTCGTACCAAAATTTACGCCTCAGCAGTTCGCCCGGATCGTCCGGGATCTTGCGCAGCCATTGTTCCAGCGCCTGCTGGTGTTCGGCGTCCAGGCTGTCCTGGGCCGGACGCAGCGGGGTGGTGGTGTGCTGGTCGTCCAGTTCGCTGCCGGGCACCTCGCTGTGGCCGTTGCCCGGTGGCGGCGGCGCCGTGGCCTCGCCGGTTTCGGTCGCGGTCTGCCCGGTGTTGTCCGGGGGTTCGCTGCCGCTGGCCGGCTGGGTCGCGGCGCCGCTGGGCCCAGCGTTGTTGCTCTCGTCGCTGTCGGGGTTCTGCGGCTTTTGCGGCGCGGTCGGCGGCGCGGCCTGCTGCTGTTGCAACAGGCTTTGCACCAGGGCCTTGTTGTACAGGGCCGCTTGCAGGTCCGGCTGGCGTTCCAGGGCTTGCTCGTAGGCGTCCAGGGCCGCTTCCAGTTCGCCGCTGCGGGCCAGGGCATTGCCGCGATTGTAGTGGGCGCGGGCGTCATTGCCTTCGGCAAAGCGCTCGGCGGCGGCATTGTAGTTGCCGGATTCGTACAGGGCCACGCCTTGCCATTGCGGGTCCTGGAAGCGCCGCGCGGCTTCGGCCGGGCGCTGCTGCTCCAGCAGGCGCCGGCCCTGTTGGTCGGGACGCAGCCACAGGTCTTGCAAGTCGAAGGCGTAGCTCGGTTGCGGCGCGGCCAACAGCAGCAGCGGCAGGCAGAACAGCCAGCCCCGGCGCCCGGCGCAGGCGGCCAGCAACAGCAGCGGCAGCAACAGCCAGTAGCCCTGGTCGGCCCAGGTGTCCAGGCGCAGGGTCTGGCCGTCGTTGCGCAATCCCTGGGGGCCGCCCAGCAGGCCCAGGCCCTTGAGGTCGCTGTCGTCCAGGCGCGCCTGACGGTAGCGGCCGCCGACCTCGCCGATGAACTGCTTGAGGTCCGGGCTGTCCAGGCGCGACACCAGGATCGCCCCCAGGTCGTCCTTGAGGTAGCTGCCGTCTTCCAGGGTCACCGGGGCGCCGTCGCGGCTGCCCAGGCCCAGCATCAGCAACTGCGGCGCGTCACCGCTCAGGGCCTGGCGGATGCCCTGGCGCTCCTGTTCGCTGAGGGACGCGGCCATCAGCAGCACCCGGCCCTGGCCCAGGGCGCCCTGGTCCAGCAGCTTGAGGGCCTTGAGCAGGGCCAGGTCGGCGCGCTGGCCGGGCTGGGGCATGATCGACGGTTTCAGCGCGTCCAGCAGATTGCGGCTGGTGGCCAGGTCGTCGGACAGCGGCACCAGGGTGTGGGCGCTGCCGGCATAGACCACGATCGCGGTCTGGGCGTCGCTGCGCGCTTGCAGCAGGTCCAGCAACTTGTGCCGGGCCTGCTCCAGGCGGTTGGGCGGCACGTCGCTGGCGAGCATCTGCGGGGTCAGCTCCAGCAGCACCACCAGCGGGTCGGCGGGTTTCTGGCTGGTCTGTTCCACGCGCTGCCAGCCGGGGCCGAGCAGGGCCAGCACCGCCAGCAGCCAGGCCAGGCCCAGGGCCACCCAGGGCAGCTTGCTTTCGCGTCCGTTGCCGCCGCTGAGCAGGGCGGCGTGAAAGGCCGGCGGCAGGATCATCTGCCAGCGTCCGGCGCGCTTCTGCCGGTGCCACAGTTTCCACAGCAGCAGGGCCAGCAGCGGCAGCACCAGCAACCATCCGGGCCGGAACCAGTGGGGCCAGAGACTGATCATCGACGCCTCCGCAAGCGCAGGCGCTTGAGCCGCTGGCGCCAGTCATGGGCAGGCAGCAGGAAATTCGACTCGCTGAAGAAGCGCTGCAGCGGGTTGTGCGGCCAGCGCTCGCGCAGCACCAGCAGCACGCTGAGCAGCAGGGCGGCCGCCAGCGGCCAGTGGTACAGGGCCTGGGCCGGGCGGGCCTGGGTCGGTTGCTGGGCCACCGGCTCCAGTTGGTCGAGGGTTTCCTTGATGGCCTGCAGCTCCTGGCCGTCATGGGCGCGGAAGTAGCGCCCGCCGGTGACCTCGGCCAGCTCCTTGAGCGCCGGTTCGTCCAGGTCCAGGCTCGGGTTGAGCCCCAGTACCCCGAGCGTGGCGCTGTCCTGCGGGTCGGCGCCGATGCCGATGGGGTAGATCTTCACCCCTTCCGCGGCGGCCAGCCGGGCGGCGGTGATCGGTGCGATCTCGCCGCCGTTGTTGGCGCCGTCGGTGATCAGGATCAGCACCCGGCTCTGCGCCGGACGCTGGCGCAGGCGCTTGAGGGCCAGACCGATGGCGTCGCCGATGGCGGTGTTCTTGCCGGCGATGCCGATCTTCGCCTCGTCGAGCCAGATGCGTACCGTACGCCGGTCGAAGGTCAGGGGCGCCTGCAGATAGGCCTTGCTGCCGAACAGGATCAGGCCAACCCGGTCACCCTCGCGATGTTCGAGAAAGTCCCCCAGCAGGTGCTTGACCAGGCTCAGGCGGCTGACGTCTTCGTCCTGCCACTGCATGTCGGGAAAGTCCATGGAGCCGGACACGTCCACCGCCACCAGCAGGTCGCGGCCACTGGCGGCCACCGGCAGCGGTTCCCCCAGCCATTGCGGGCGGGCCGCGGCCAGCAGCAACAAGACCCAGAGCAGGACGAAGCGGACCTGCTGGCGCCAGGCCGGCATGTGGGCCCGGGCCCGGCGCCGCGACAGACCTTCCAGGTCACTGAGAAAACTCACCTTCAGCGCCGGTTCGCCGCTGTCGGCCACCGGCAGCACCAGGCGCAGCAGCCAGGGCAGCGGCAACAGGGCGAAGATCCACGGCCAGGCGAACTCAAACATGCTTGCGAATCCAGGTGTCCACCGCCTGGGTCAGGCCGGCGATGGCTTTGTCGTCGAGCTTGCACTCGGGTTTGTAGGCGCCTTCCACCAGCACCATCCAGCGGGTCAGGCCGGCGGCGGGGCAGCGGTTGTCGAGAAACGCCAGCCACTTGCGGCCATTGAGGGTATGGCTCTGGCTGTAGGGATAGTGGTTGCGGCACAGGCGCTTGAGCAGGGCATTGAGGGCCTGCAGCCAGGCGCCGGCCGGGGCGCCGTCATAGGGCTTGGGCAACAGCGCCAGTTCCGCCAGGGCGGCCAGGCGCACCGGGTCCAGGGGTTGTTCGCGGCGAGGGCGGGTGGTCTTGCGCGGCCACAGGTGGCGCCAGCGCCACAGGGCCAGGCCCAGCAGCGGCAGGACCACCGCCAGCACCCACCAGCCCGGGGCCGGTGGCCACAGGCCGATATCCGGCGGCGGCAGCAGCGGTTGCAGTTGTTCCAGGCTGCTCATCGGCCGGCTCCCGGGCGCTGCGGATTGAGGTACTCGCGCAGTTGCTCGACCATTTCGCTCTGGGTGCTCAGGGGCATCAGCAGCACCCGCAGTTTTTGCGCCAGGCGTTCCCAGCGGGCGATGCGCGCCTCGCTCTGGGCCCGGTAGGCCTGGCGCAGTTCGTAGTTCAGGGTGTCCAGTTCCAGCTGCGCGCCGCGTTCGGCAAAGCGCAGCAGGCCGGCGGCGGGCAGGGCGTGGTCGAGGGGATCGGACAACGGCATCAGCAGCAGGTCGCAATGGCGCGACAGCAGGCTCAGCTGTTGCTCGGCGGCGTCGCTTAAGGCGCGCTCGTCGCAGATCACGATCACCAGGCTGCCGGGACGCAGCACTTCGCGCCCGCGCAGCAGCGCGGTGCCCAGGGCATCGCGCTGGGGCTGGGCTTCGCTGTGCAGCGACTGGTTGACCCGCACCAGGCGGTTGAGCAGCTGCAACAGGCTCTGCTTGCTGCGCCGGGGCTTGATCTCGTAGTGCTCGTCGTCGCCGTAGACCAGCCCGCCAACCCGGTCGTTATGGCCCAGGGCGGCCCAGCCGATCAGGCTCGCGGCCTGGGCGGCGAGCACCGACTTGAACATCAGCCCGGAGCCGAAGAACAGCTGGCGGCTCTGCTCGACCATGATGAAGATCGGCCGCTCGCGCTCCTCGTGGAACAGCTTGGTGTGGGGTTCCTGGGTGCGCGCGGTGACCCGCCAGTCGATGGTGCGCACGTCGTCGCCGGCCTGGTAGACCCGCACCTGGTCGAAGTCCACGCCGCGCCCGCGCAGCTTGGAGTGGTGCAGGCCGATCAGCGGGCTGCGCTGGCTCGGGGTGGAGAACAGCTGCACCTCGCGCACGCGGTGGCGCATCTCGATCAGTTCACCGAGGGTGATGCGAATGCCGGGTTCGGCAACGGGCTGGGTCATGGGGGTCAGGCGACGGCAACGACGTCGAGGATGCGCTGTACCACACGGTCCTGGTCGATGCCTGCCGCTTCAGCCTCGAAGGACAGAATGATGCGGTGGCGCAGCACGTCGAACAGCACGGCCTGGATGTCTTCCGGACTGACGAAGTCGCGGCCGGCGAGCCAGGCGTGGGCCCGGGCGCAGCGGTCCAGGGCGATGGAGCCGCGGGGACTGGCGCCGTAGGCGATCCACTCGGCCAGTTCCGGGTCGAACTTGGCCGGGGTGCGAGTGGCCATCACCAGTTGCACCAGGTATTCCTCCACCGCGTCGGCCATGTACAGGCCGAGGATTTCCTTGCGCGCGGCGAAGATCGCCTGCTGGCTGACCCGGCGCTCGGGCTTGGTTTCGCCGTTCAAGGCTTCGCCACGGGCCTGCTGCAGAATCCGGCGCTCGACGGCGGCGTCCGGGAAACCGATCTTGACGTGCATCAGGAAGCGGTCGAGCTGGGCTTCGGGCAGCGGGTAGGTGCCTTCCTGCTCGATGGGGTTCTGGGTCGCCATCACCAGGAACAGCGGCGACAGCTCATAGGTGCTGCGCCCGACACTGACCTGCCGCTCGGCCATGGCCTCCAGCAGCGCCGACTGGACCTTGGCCGGGGCACGGTTGATTTCGTCGGCCAGCACCAGGTTGTGGAAGATCGGCCCTTGCTGGAACACGAAGCTGCCGGTTTCCGGGCGATAGATTTCGGTGCCGGTGATGTCGGCGGGCAGCAGGTCGGGGGTGAACTGAATCCGATGGAATTGCGCTTCAATGCCTTCGGCCAACTCTTTGATGGCCTTGGTCTTGGCCAGCCCCGGAGCACCCTCGACCAGCATGTGGCCGTCGGCGAGCAGGGCGATGAGCAAGCGCTCGATGAGTTTTTCCTGGCCGAGAATCTGCGTTGAAAGAAAGGTTCGCAGCGCCAAAAGCGCTTCACGATGTTCCATCGGTGACTGTTCCTGGAGAGGGTGCACCCCGGGCGTCGAAATAACCTTGGGGCTGGGGGCGATACTTTAATCCATAGCGGGGTGCGGCGACTAACGGGGAACAGCTGATTTAGCGAATTAGTCGAAAAAAAACAGCGCCGCCCACCGATTCCCCCGGGCGGGTCCTGTAGCCGCTGCCCCAGGCTGCGAACGGCATGGGTGGCATGCCGGCGCAGGAGACGCGGGGATCTGGAGGCCGCCCAGGATCGGCGGGCGATTGTCAGGCAAGGTCCTGCGGACCTTTGCGCAGCTTCGCCGTGGCTCAGCAGCGGCTACAGGCAATGCCGATTGGGGGTGTGTAGCCGCTGCCGCAGGCTGCGAACGGCTGCGCAGGAGACGCGGGGATCTTGAGGCCGGCCAAGATCGGCGGGCGATTGTCAGGCAAGGTCCTGCGGACCTTTGCGCAGCTTCGCCGTGGCTCAGCAGCGGCTACAGGCCAATGCCGATCGGGGTGTGTAGCCGCTGCCGCAGGCTGCGAACGGCTCCGCAGGAGACGCGGGGATCTTGAGCCCGCCCAGGATCGGCGGTCGATTGTCAGGCAAGGTCCTGCGGACCTTTTCGCAGCTTCGCCGTGGCTCAGCAGCGGCTACAGGCCAATGCCGATTGGGGGTGTGTAGCCGCTGCCGCAGGCTGCGAACGGCTGCGCAGGAGACGCGGGGATCTGGAGGCTGTCCAAGATCGGCGGGCGATCGTCAGGCAAGGTCCTGCAGACCATTGCGCAGCTTCGCCGTGGCTCAGCAGCGGCTACAGGCCAATGCCGATCGGGGGTGTGTAGCCGCTGCCGCAGGCTGCGCACGGCTCTGCAGGAGACGCGGGGATCTGGAGGCCGCCGCAGGTTCGACGGCGGCTCAGGACAGCTGGCTGATGTAGGTGCCGGTGCCCTTGAGGATGTTCTGCAGGGTCAGTTCCACTTCGGCCAGGTCCGAGGCGGCGGTGCTGTGGCGGATTTCCAGGTGGTCGGCGCCATTGAGGGCGTCGGCATCGGCCGCGGCGATTTCGATCAGCAGGGTGGTGGGGCTCAGGGTGACCTTCACGCCATCGAGGGTCGAGGGCTCGCCGTCGAGGGTGATTTCCAGCTCGTCCTCGTCCGGGTAGCGGCTCATCAGGAACATCTCGCCCTGGCTGCTGTGGCAGCAGAGCATGGCCATGTTGTCTTCTTCGTCGTCGCAGGGGTTGGCGATCAGGTGGGCGGTGGTCATCAGCATGGGGGCATTCCTGAGGCTGGGGCCGGCAGCGGCCGGGCGGTGCAAAAAAAGAAGCAATTCTGCCAGCCCGGGGGAATTTCTGCTGGCCTGTCTGTCTGAGGACAGGTCGTGGACGCATCGGGTCCGGCAGTCGCTTTTGGTACGCAAGTACCCTGAAACCGGGGAAAAACCCTGGTTTTTTCCCGCTGCCTGCTAGTGTTGTTCAGGGCATGAGCGTCCGGATGCGTGCCGTTGACCGAATATGTCGCAGCATCGCAAGCAGCTGTCGCGTTTCACTCGTTAAGCTGCGCAGCGGACATTTTGTTCTCAAGTGCAATAGGTTGCGTCTGATTTGTGATGGTCACCTGTAAAGGCATTGCGCGGCATGCCGGCGCCAGTCGTTTTTGCAGATGCCCATCCCGGGAAGGTGAATGTGACCTGCACGTCTCGTCCAGCTTCATCCACCTGGCATCCTGCGACCTCTGCCCGAGACCAGGAGCAGGATGCACCAACGCCCCGCAAGGGGTTTGCACGCGACGCTACCATCAATAACAAGCCCAAGCGGAGTACCACAGATGGCGTTCTTCACCGCAGCCAGCAAAGCCGACTTCCAGCACCAACTGCAAGCGGCACTGGCGCAGCACATCAGTGAACAGGCACTGCCACAAGTGGCGCTGTTCGCTGAACAATTCTTCGGCATCATTTCCCTGGACGAACTCACCCAGCGTCGCATGTCCGACCTGGCGGGCTGCACCCTTTCTGCCTGGCGCCTGCTTGAGCGCTTCGACCACGCGCAACCGCAAGTGCGCGTCTACAACCCCGACTATGAACGTCACGGCTGGCAGTCGACCCACACCGCGGTGGAAGTGCTGCACCACGACCTGCCGTTCCTGGTGGACTCGGTACGCACCGAGCTCAACCGTCGCGGCTACAGCATCCACACCCTGCAGACCACCGTGCTCAGCGTGCGCCGTGGCAGCAAGGGCGAGCTGCTGGAAGTCCTGCCCAAGGGCACCCAGGGCGAAGGCGTGCTGCAAGAGTCGCTGATGTACCTGGAGATCGACCGTTGCGCCAATGCCGCCGAACTCAGCGTGCTGGGCAAGGAACTGGAGCAGGTGCTGGGCGAAGTGCGAGTGGCCGTGGCCGACTTCGAGCCGATGAAGGCCAAGGTCCAGGAACTGATCGAAAGCATCGACAACAGCCAGTTCGCCATCGCTGCCGATGAAAAGACCGAGATCAAGAGCTTCCTCGAATGGCTGGTGGGCAACCACTTCACCTTCCTCGGCTATGAAGAGTTCGTGGTCGGCACCGATCAGGACGGCGGGCATATCGACTATGACCCCAGCTCCTTCCTCGGCCTGGCCAAACTGCTGCGCGCCGGCCTGACCAGTGATGATCTGCGCATCGAAGACTACGCCGTCAACTACCTGCGCGAACCGACGCCGCTGTCGTTCGCCAAGGCCGCGCACCCAAGCCGCGTGCACCGTCCGGCCTACCCGGACTTCGTCTCGATCCGCCAGATCGATGCCGACGGCAAGGTGATCAAGGAATGCCGCTTCATGGGCCTCTACACCTCCTCGGTGTACGGCGAAAGCGTGCGGGTGATTCCCTACATCCGCCGCAAGGTGGAAGTCATCGAGCAGCGCTCGGGCTTCCAGGCCAAGGCGCACCTGGGCAAGGAACTGGCCCAGGTCCTGGAAGTGCTGCCTCGGGACGATCTGTTCCAGACCCCGGTGGACGAGCTGTTCAGCACCGTGATGTCGATCGTGCAGATCCAGGAACGCAACAAGATCCGCGTGTTCCTGCGCAAGGACCCCTACGGTCGCTTCTGCTACTGCCTGGCCTACGTGCCGCGCGACATCTATTCCACCGAAGTGCGGCAGAAGATCCAGCAAGTGCTGATGGATCGCCTGCAAGCCACCGACTGCGAATTCTGGACCTTCTTCTCCGAGTCGGTGCTGGCCCGCGTGCAGTTGATCCTGCGAGTGGACCCGAAACAGCGCATCGACATCGACCCGCTGCTGCTGGAAAAAGAAGTGGTGCAGGCCTGCCGCAGCTGGCAGGACGACTACGCCAGCCTGGTGGTGGAAAGCTTCGGCGAAGCCCACGGCACCAATGTCCTGGCGGACTTCCCGAAAGGTTTCCCGGCCGGTTACCGCGAGCGTTTCGCCGCGCACTCGGCGGTGGTGGACATGCAGCACCTGCTGAGCCTGTCGGAAGCCAATCCGCTGGTGATGAGCTTCTACCAGCCCCTGGGCCAGGTGTCCGGCCAGCGCGAGCTGCATTGCAAGCTGTACCACGCCGACACCCCGCTGGCGCTGTCCGACGTATTGCCGATCCTGGAAAACCTCGGCCTGCGGGTGCTCGGTGAGTTCCCGTATCGCCTGCGCCACAACAACGGCCGCGAGTTCTGGATCCACGACTTTGCCTTCACCGCTGCCGAAGGCCTGAACCTGGATATCCAGCAGCTCAACGACACCCTGCAGGACGCCTTTGTCCACATCGTGCGCGGCGATGCCGAGAACGATGCGTTCAACCGCCTGGTACTGACCGCCGGCCTGCCATGGCGCGACGTGGCGCTGCTGCGTGCCTACGCCCGCTACCTCAAGCAGATCCGCCTGGGCTTCGACCTGGGCTACATCGCCAGCACCCTGAACAACCATACCGACATCGCCCGCGAGCTGACCCGGTTGTTCAAGACCCGCTTCTACCTGGCGCGCAAGCTCACCAGCGAAGACCTGGAAGACAAGCAGCAGCGTCTGGAGCAGGCGATCCTCACCGCCCTGGACGACGTTCAGGTGCTCAACGAAGACCGCATCCTGCGGCGCTACCTGGACCTGATCAAGGCCACCTTGCGGACCAACTTCTACCAGACCGACGCCAACGGCCAGAACAAGTCCTACTTCAGCTTCAAGTTCAACCCGCACCTGATCCCCGAGCTGCCCAAGCCGGTGCCCAAGTTCGAGATCTTCGTCTACTCGCCACGGGTCGAAGGCGTGCACCTGCGCTTTGGCAACGTCGCCCGCGGCGGCCTGCGCTGGTCCGACCGTGAAGAAGACTTCCGTACCGAAGTCCTGGGCCTGGTCAAAGCCCAGCAAGTGAAGAACTCGGTGATCGTGCCGGTGGGCGCCAAGGGCGGCTTCCTGCCCCGTCGCCTGCCATTGGGCGGCAGCCGGGACGAGATCGCGGCCGAGGGCATCGCCTGCTACCGCATCTTCATCTCCGGCCTGCTGGACATCACCGACAACCTGAAAGACGGCGTCCTGGTGCCGCCGGCCAACGTGGTGCGTCACGACAACGATGACCCGTACCTGGTGGTGGCGGCGGACAAGGGCACCGCGACCTTCTCCGACATCGCCAACGGCATCGCCATCGACTACGGCTTCTGGCTGGGCGACGCCTTCGCCTCCGGCGGTTCCGCCGGTTACGACCACAAGAAGATGGGCATCACCGCCAAGGGCGCATGGGTCGGCGTGCAGCGCCACTTCCGCGAACGCGGGATCAATGTCCAGGAAGACAGCATCACCGTGGTCGGCATCGGCGACATGGCCGGCGACGTGTTCGGCAACGGCTTGCTGATGTCCGACAAGCTGCAACTGGTGGCGGCGTTCAACCACCTGCACATCTTCATCGACCCGAACCCGGATCCGGCCACCAGCTTCGTCGAGCGCAAGCGCATGTTCGAGCTGCCGCGTTCGGCCTGGAGCGACTACGACACCAGCATCATGTCCGAGGGCGGCGGCATCTTCTCGCGCAGCGCCAAAAGCATTGCCATCTCGCCGCAGATGAAAGAGCGCTTCGACATCCAGGCTGACAAGCTGACCCCGACCGAGCTGCTCAACGCCTTGCTCAAGGCGCCGGTGGACCTGTTGTGGAACGGCGGTATCGGCACCTACGTCAAGGCCAGCAGCGAAAGCCACGCCGACGTCGGCGACAAGGCCAACGACGCCCTGCGGGTCAACGGCAACGAGCTGCGCTGCAAGGTGGTGGGCGAGGGCGGCAACCTGGGCATGACCCAATTGGGTCGTGTGGAGTTCGGCCTCAATGGCGGCGGCTCCAACACCGACTTCATCGACAACGCCGGTGGCGTGGACTGCTCCGACCACGAAGTGAACATCAAGATCCTGCTCAACGAAGTGGTGCAGGCCGGCGACATGACCGACAAGCAGCGCAACCAGCTGCTGGCCAGCATGACCGACGAAGTCGGCGGCCTGGTGTTGGGCAACAACTACAAGCAGACCCAGGCCCTGTCCTTGGCGGCGCGCCGTGCCTACGAGCGTGCGGCCGAGTACAAGCGCCTGATGAGCGATCTGGAAGGCCGCGGCAAGCTGGACCGGGCCATCGAGTACCTGCCGACCGAGGAGCAGCTCACCGAGCGCGCCGCGACCGGCAAGGGCCTGACCCGTCCCGAGCTGTCGGTGCTGATTTCCTACAGCAAGATCGACCTCAAGGAAGCCCTGCTCAAGTCCCTGGTGCCGGATGACGACTACCTGACCCGTGACATGGAGACCGCGTTCCCGCCAAGCCTGGTGGCCAAGTTCTCCGAAGCCATGCGTCGCCACCGCCTGAAGCGCGAGATCGTCAGCACCCAGATCGCCAACGACCTGGTCAACCACATGGGCATCACCTTCGTGCAGCGCCTGAAGGAGTCCACCGGCATGAGCCCGGCCAACGTCGCCGGTGCCTACGTGATCGTGCGGGACATCTTCCACCTGCCGCACTGGTTCCGTCAGATCGAGGCCCTGGATCACCAGGTCTCGGCCCAGGTGCAACTGGAGCTGATGGACGAGCTGATGCGTCTGGGGCGTCGGGCCACTCGCTGGTTCCTGCGCAGCCGGCGCAACGAGCAGGATGCCGCGCGTGATGTCGCCCACTTCGGTCCGCACCTGGCGGCCCTGGGCCTGAAGCTCGACGAGCTGCTGGAAGGCCCGACCCGCGAAGGCTGGCAGAGCCGTTACACCGCCTACGTCGAAGCCGGCGTTCCGGAGCTGCTGGCGCGCATGGTGGCAGGCACTACCCACCTGTACACCCTGCTGCCGATCATCGAGGCCGCCGATGTCACCGGTCACGATGCCGCCGAAGTGGCCAAGGCCTACTTCGCCGTGGGCAGTGCCCTCGACCTGCCGTGGTACCTGCAGCAGATCAGCGATCTGCCAGTGGCCAACAACTGGCAGGCGGCGGCGCGCGAAGCCTTCCGCGACGACGTGGACTGGCAGCAGCGGGCGATCACCATCTCGGTTCTGCAAATGGCCGATGGCCCGCAAGACATGGAAGCCCGCGTGGCCCTGTGGCTTGAGCAGAACCAGAGCATGGTCGAGCGCTGGCGCTCGATGCTGGTGGAAATCCGTGCCGCCAGCGGCACCGACTACGCCATGTATGCGGTGGCCAACCGTGAACTGCTGGACCTGGCCATGAGCGGTCAGTCGGCGCTGTAACGGCCTGACCCCGCCCAGAGCAAAAAAAGCCCCGTATCGCAGGATACGGGGCTTTTTTATTGCCCGCCGCTGGTGAGCGATCGGGAGGTGTCGGCGCCGGTCAGTGGCCCTGGGCCGAGGCGTCCTGCTCGACCACCATGTCCAGCACGTAGACCGTGGACGGGGCGTCGGCGGGAGCATGCTTCCATTCGTATTGCTTCACCCGCAGCACGTTGCGCACGCCGTCCTGGTGCTCGTAGCCCTCGATGGACTGATACAGCGGGTGCCAGATGTCCTGGGTCGGCAGTTGCAGGCCGGCGGCGTCGTAACGTCGCTCACGCACTTGCAGGCATTGGTAGTCGGGGATCAGCGGGTGGCTGCACTTGACGGTCTTGGCCGCCACTTCCAGGAAGCGGGTCTGGCCCTGGCTGCCGTAGCGGGTTTCTGCGGTTGGCTGGCCCTGGAACTTGAGCTGCGTGCCGTTCTGGGTGGTCAGTTGCAGGGTCGGAGTCGATTCGTCACCGCCGAAGGTGGTGCGCAGCTCGCCCTTGAACAGGCGCCCGACTTCGGCGTCCAGGGTCATCAGGCTGGGTTCGCAGGCCATCAGGGTCGAGGCCAGTGGCTGCACCTTGAGCAGGCCGTTTTCATGCTCGAAGCCGCCGAACTGGCGATTGCAGCCGCCGCTGATGCTCAGGTTCTGCTCGACGAAGGTCAGGCGCAGCGGGCGCTCGATGCCCTTGTCCAGGGCGGCGATGGGCTTGCCCGCCGCGTCGCTGGCCGCGACCAGCTGCCAGTAGTAGGCGGACAGTGGAGGCTGGGCGCTGGCGGAGGCCGTGCTGGCGGGCATGGAGGGACGTCCTTCAGGAGTGGTGGAAACCGGGGTGCAGGCCTGCAGCAGGGCGGCACAGACGGATACGAGGAGGAGGTTTTGCTTCATGGTTCGCTCTTTCAGCCTTGAGGGAATAGGGCTTGCCGCGGGGGCAGCAGGCCAAGGCCGGTAACCTGTGGCAGTCAAGCACTCGTGCGTGCGCGGCGCCGCCACCTGGGCCGCCGGTCGCCGGACGAGCTGTGCCGTTACCGATTGCGATGTGACAGCACTGTGCCAGTTCCGTTGCATGCTCGGGGGTGCCCGGGAGTGTTACCAAATCTTGCACGATGCCGATCTACGGGGTTGCCCGCTTCCGGCCGGGCTCGGCGGGCCTGGATGCGGCCGCACCCGGGGTGCGGCGCTGATCCCGGGGGGACGCCCGCCTTACCAGAACCAGTAAGGCAGGAACTTGGGGGTTGGCTCGTTGGCCAGTTCCAGGTGATAGGTGATGGCGTTGAAGAAGAACCCATCCAGCAGCAGGAAGGCCACCACGCCGAACGCCAGGACGATGACCTCGTAATGCCGGTGTGCGGCGTACTGCCGGGTGATCCAGTAGCGCACGCCGCTGAGCAGGGCAAAGCTTGCGAACACCCCGGCGAAGTTGGGTTGCAAGGGCCGCGGGGCAAAGCAGTTGTAGCCCAGCACCAGCAGCGCCAGGAGCGCGCCGATGGTCGGCAGGTTCAGGCACAGGCGCAGCAGGCGTCTGCGGGTGGCGCTGAACACGCCGTTGGGGTCGATGAAGATATAGGCCGCCAGCAGGGAAATGGCCGGGGTGATGGACAGCACGTAGCGCGCCTTCTTCGAGTTGGGGATGGTGAAGAACAGGATCAGCACCACGAACCACGCCCCCAGATGAAGCAGCAGGCGCGGCGCCGACAGCGGCGGAGCGCCGAGCCACTGGCGACCGCTCCTGGCCATGACGCAGAGGGCGTAGAACGCGGTGAAGCTGTAGGTGAGCAGCCCGACGCTGAAGTAGAAGTAATAGCGCGGCGAGTGATCGCTGGCGATCCGCCCCAGGCCCTGCATCTCCAGCACTTCCTGCATGAAGGCGTCGCCGCCCTGCACGTGGGCGGCCCAGGCCAGCAGGGCGACCCCGGCGGCGAACAGCAGGCCGCAAAGCAGCGAGAAGCCGACCAGGGTCCGCCATTGCCGGCTCAGCAGGTAGTAGGTGCCGACCACCAGCGCCGGGCCGATCATGCCGATGGGGCCGCGCAGGGAAAAGCCCAGGATCAGGCCGAGGAACACCAGCGCCAGGCGTCCCCGCTGCTGCTTGAAATCGGCGGAGTAGGCCAGGTAGAAGCAGCCCGCGGTGATCAGGGCGGGATAGATGTCCAGGGCCAGGGAGTTGACGCTGTCCAGAAAGGCCCAGGTGAACAGCGCAAAGAGCACGCCGCAGACGCCCCATTTCTGCTCATGCAGGGCCCCCAGCTTGTAGATGAACACCAGCATCAGCGCGGCGGCGATGCAGAAGGGCAGGCCCATCGACAGCACCGACAGCTGGCCGAACGGCAGCGAGGCCAGATAGACCAGCACCGTGTTGACAATGGTGTAGTCGGGGTAGGGCTGCAGATCGTCGGCGATGGGGAACAGCGTCATGCCGTGCTGCAGCATGTAGTCGGCAAAGTCGACGAAGCGCGTGGTGTAGTTGAGCACTGCCGGTTTGTACTGCAGCCCCATGAACAGCGCGAGGGCGATCAGGAAAATGCTTTGGCAGGGTCGTTGCAAGATCAGTTTTTTATAGCTTTCCATGCTTCCAACATGCAAAAAAAACGCCAATGATACGGTGGCCGCTAGTCGAACGCCATCCACGTGCCGTGCTCGGAGCCCTTGTCGGCTCCGGGTTTCAAGGCGCGGCAATCTAGCGCGATCAAGGTTAACGCCCGGTATACGGAGCGTGGCCGATCAGGGGTTGGCGGCGCGGTGCGCGAAGGCGCGCAGGGCGATCTTCGCCCGCTGCGTTTGTCGCTGCCCAGGCTCGCTGCCAGCCGCGGCAACGGGCCCGGTGGCGGTCAGTGGCCCGGGGGGCCACTCAGGGCCGTTGCGGCTTGACCGAGGTGCCGAAGGTGTTGCCCATGCGCACGCTGGTGGCCGCCGGAGTCGACAGTCCCACCTGGTTCGGCGGCCGCTTGTTCACCGGCTTGTCCATGGCCTGCTGGTTGGCCTGGGCGGCCTTCACCGCGTCCGGGTTGTTGCCCATCTGTTTGCTCAGGCAGTTGTAGTCGGGGGCCTTGTAGCCGCCGACGCTGACTTCCACGCAGCCCTCGCTGGCGTCCTCGGCGTGCAGCGTCCAGGGCAGGGCGCTGAGCAACAGCAGGGCAGCGGTGTAGCAGCTTAAACGTTTCATCCTGGCCTCCTGGCTGGCCCGCGGAATCGGGCCTCGATGGCGGCCGAGTGTAGTGCAAAGCCCAGGCCTGAAAAGTGATGGTTTTTTTGCCGCGCTCGTAACACCAGATTCATAAATTGGCCTCAGGATGACGCTTTTCAGGGATTGGATGCTCGTGCAGCAACACAGCGCGCAGGTCGGGCGATGGACTTCATTGCACGGGGGCTTGGCGACCTGTGTGCTGGGCCTTGTGCTGCTGGCGCCACTGCCTCTGGCCTGGGCGCAGGCCGCGGTCGAAGGGCCGCCCCGGGTGGAGCTGGAATTGGAGATTCCGGCCCAGGACCTGGCCCAGGCCCTGGAGCGGTTCAGTCGCTTGACCGGGATGGCCGTGCTGGTGGACCAGGAACTGGCCCGGGGCCGGCGCTCGGTGGGGATCAAGGGCCGCTACAGCGCTCGCGAGGGATTGAGTCGCCTGTTGGCGGGCACTGGCCTGATGGCGCGTTACGCCCGCAGCGACGCTTTCACCCTGCAGGTGCCGCCAGCCTCGGCGCCTGCGACGCCCCAGGGCGTCAGCAGCGCCCGCGCGACGCGGCTCAACAGCAGCTACGCCAGCGCCGTGCAGCAGGCGGTGGAGCGCAGCCTGTGCGCGTCGCGCTTGACCCGACCCGGGGCGTTCCGTGCCTTGCTGCAACTGTGGATCGGCGCCGATGGCACGGTGCAGCACAGTCGCCTGGTGAGCTCCACCGGTGATCTGCAACGGGACGAAGCCCTGGTGCAGCGCCTGGCGGCAACCCGGGTCGAACGCCCGGCCCCCAGCTCGCTGCGTCAGCCGCTGACCTTACTCTTGATACCGGACACAACAGGGAAACGCATGGACTGCAAGGAATGGGAAGGAGCTTCCGGGGTATGAAAAATACCGGACACAGTACGATGGTCAGGCTGTTCCTGACGTCCTACGAGGACTTTCGGGTGCGCTTGCGCAGGCGCCTGGGGTCCGAGGACCTGGCCAACGACGTCCTGCATGAAACCTACCTGCGGGTCGACCGCATGGAAGAGCCGCCGAACCTGCTGCAGCCCAATGCCTACCTGTACCGCATGGCCCTGAACATTGCTGCCGATCGGCGCCAGTCCGACGCGCGCCTGCTCACCGGCGAGGAGGTCGAGGAACTGCTGCAGATCGCCGATGACGCCCAGGACCCGTCCCGGGTGGTGGGCGGGCAGAAAGAAATCCAGACCCTGCTCAAGGCCCTCTACGAGTTGCCGGCGCGGCGGCGCCAGATCTTTATCGCCGCGCGCCTGGAAGAGGCGCCGCACCTGGAAATCTCCCAACGCTTCGGCATTTCCACACGGATGGTGGAGAAGGAACTCAAGGCCGCCCTCGGGCATTGCGCCCTGCGCCTTGAAAGAAAAGTCATTCAGCGGTTCGGTCCCGGGGCCGGAAAACCGTCCTAGACAAGAGTCCCTGATCAATCCGTGAGTACCTGCGCGCTTGAACATTTTTAGCATCTCCCCACCCCAGGCCTCGGCGGACCAGCAACTGCTGAGCGAAGCCCGGGACTGGCTGGTCCTTCTGACGTCGGGCCGGGCCACCGCCGCCGACGCCCGTGCCCTGCGCCAGTGGTGCGCGCAGAGCCCGCAGCACGCGGCGGCCTTCGAGCAGACCAAGGCCCTGTGGCACTGCCTGCAACCGGCGGCGGTGCAGCTGGAGCAGCAATCGCGGCCGCGCCACTTCGGGCGGCGGGCCTTTCTGGGCGGTGCGCTGGCCGCCTCGGCGGCGCTGTTCATGGTCCGCTACACGGTGCCCGGAGGCCTGGCCGGGTTGACCGCGGATTTTTCCACGGCGGTCGGCGAACAGCGCCGGGTCGATCTGGCCGAGGGCCTGAGCCTGGAACTCAACACCCAGACCCGCATCAGCCGCCGTGATCCGGCCCCGGGGGAACAGGCCTTCGAACTGCTGGAGGGCGAGGTGGAAGTCTTCAGCCAGCGCCAGCAGCCGCTCCAGGTCCAGGCCGGTGACGGCAGGCTCAGTGCCCGTCAGGCCCGTTTCAACCTGCGCAACACTGACCATCAGGTCTGCGTGACCTGCATCGAAGGCAGCCTGCAGGTGGCCGTGGCCGGGCGCAGCATCCGCCTGGACAGCGGTCGGCAACTGACCTACGACGCCAAGACGGTGGGCGAGCCGACCGCCGTGGATCCCCGGAACGTCCTCGCCTGGCGCGAACAGGTGCTGGTGTTCGACAACGCCAGCCTCGACACGGTGATCAGCGAGATCAACCGTTACCGCCCGGGGATGCTGGTGCTGCTTAACGCCGAACTGGGCCGGCGCAAGGTCCAGGCGCGTTTCACCCTCAACCAGCTGGCGGGCGTGGCCCTGCTGATCCGCGACGCCTACGGCGCCAAATGCACCGAACTGCCGGGCGGCGTGGTGCTGCTCAGCTGAGCGCCCGACCGCACCGCCCCAATGTCGCCGCTGCGTAGCCGCTGCCGAGCTTCCGGCGAGGCTGCGCAAAGGTCCGCAGGACCTTGCCTGGCGTCCTGCCGCCGAACCTCCAGCGCTTTCCAGCCCTCCACGTCGCCTGCGTCGGCCCGCCGCCCAAGCCGCTGGCAGCCTGCGGCAGCGGCTGCACCAAGCCGGTCAGGGCAGGGGGCCCAGCACTTGCCGGTAATGCTCCTGGCCCTGGGGCGTTTGCCGGGTCAGGCGGATCTCCAGGCCCTGGGGGTTGTCCCGGCGATTGCCGCTGAGCTGGCGCCAGCCCTTGCCGCTCTCCCAGACCCGCACCTGCAGATCACTGACCCGCCGCAACACCGCCACCCCGTCCCTGGGCGCGGGCAGGGGGTAGCGGTCCCGGGGCTCGGCCGCGGCGCGGTACAGGGTGTCGCCCTTGAGCCACCAGCGCACCCGTTGCAGGCCGTCGCCGGGGTTGGCGGCGCTGCGGATCACCTCCAGGCGAAAGCCCTTGCTGTCGGAGCTGCGCACGCTCAGCGGCACCGGGCTGTCGGGCTCGGCCTCTTCGCTGTCGCTCTGGATCGGTTCGCGCAGTTGCACGGCGGCTCGCAGGGCGACGTCGCGCTCCAGCTGGTTGAGGCTGCGCAGCAGTTCCTCGGTCTGTTCGGTGCTGGCCTTCAGGTGGGTGTCGGCCCGGGTGACGCTGTCCAGGCCGCGCCAGGCAATCAGGCTGACGATGGCCATGAGCATCACCGCCACCAGCACTTCGATCAGGGTGAAGCCGCTTTGCCCAGGCTTCATGGCTGGTTCACCACCCGCAGCTGGCCGGCGGCGCTGCGTTCCACGCCGAGGCTGTGGCGGCCGTCGGAGAGCACCAGCCGCAACGGCGGGGTGATCCACTCGGCGTTGAGGATCAGCCGTGGCCCGGGTTCGATGCGCACTTGCAGCCCCGGGGTTTCCCAGGCGCGGGGGCGCAGCAGGGGATCGCCACGCAGGTCGTCGATACCGCTGCCGGATTCCGCCCGGCGGCTGAAGGCAAAGCCCTTGGCGGTGGCTCGCCAGGTGATCGGTCGACCATCGGCGCGGGCCTCGGCCTGGGCCACTTGCAGCAGCTGCGCCAGGCGTTCGGCGTCCTTGCGCAACGTTTGCAGCGGGTCGGGCTTGATGCTCAGGCCCACCGCCGCGCTGGCGATGCCGATGATCACCAGGACCACCATCAGTTCGATCAGGGTGAAGCCCCGTTGCTTGCCCGACGGCATCGGATTGCACTCCTTGGCGATAGGATCAGCCGGCCTGGGGCCGATGATCGCGGGGTGAAATAAAACCGTGAGAATTGCCCTGTAGGCTGCGGGAACGGACAAACAGGAGGTCCCGCCAATGCTTGCCACCATGCTGCGTGCCGCAGATTTTTCCGCCCCCCGAGTGTTGCAATACACCGCGCTGCTGGCGGCCCTGGCCGGGGTGGCCACCTGGTCGTCGCTGCTGCTGACCCCGGCCGAATCCCAGACCCCGGCCGTGGCGCCCCAGGTGCTCGCCGCTCGTTCCGACAGCCCGGCCCTGCAGTGGTTTGCCAACCAGCCCAGCGCCGTGGAGGTCAAGGTCTCCGGGGTCCTGGCCGGGGCCCGTGGCGCGGTGGCGATCCTGCGCCTGAACGACGGACCGCCCCGCAGCTTCCTGGCCGGCGAACAGTTGACCCCGGGTGTGCGCCTGGCGGCGGTGGAGGCCGATGGCGTGCTGATCGAGCGCGGCGCCGAGCAGTCGCGGATCAAGGTCAGCAAGCTGCCGGACTCGCCGCTGTTGCCGCGGCTGACCCGCTGACACTCACCGCCCTGGCTCCTGGGGGCGGCCGAGCAGGGTTTCCAGGCGGGCCAGGGGCGGTGCTTCGCGACCGCGTTCGCGCACCTGGACACTGACCCGCAGCAGCCCGGGCAGCGCTGTGGCGCCGATCGACTGTTCGCAGCGCAGCGCCAGGCGCCCCTGGTCGCAATCGACGCTCTTCAATCCGCTGGGCCAGCGACCTTCCAGGCGCAGCTCGGCGAGCCGGCTCTGGGCCGCCAGCAAGGCCAGGGACTTGTCCCGCAACAGGCCGTTGCTCTGGGTCATCAGCGCGGCCACGCGCACCGCCGCGGCCATGGCCACGGCAATGATGGCCAGGGCCACCAGCACTTCGATCAGGGTAAATCCAGCTTGTTTGCGCAGGGCTTGCATGGGCCGCTCGACACCGGGAAACAGCCTCGCAGCCTAGCCTGCAGGCTTGACCGAATGGCGACCGAAACTCCCGAGGTTTTTCAATACCACTGACATATCTTCTTGCAACACTGCGCGACGAATCGAACTCAAGCCAAGGAATGTCGAGATGGATATCGCGCCTGTAACGTCAACCGCCGCACCCCGAGGCCAGCGTGGCTTCACCCTGATCGAGATCATGGTGGTGGTGGTCATCCTCGGGATTCTCGCGGTCATGGTGGTGCCCAAGGTGCTCGACCGTCCCGACCAGGCGCGGGCCACCGCGGCCAAGCAGGACATCGCCGGGCTGATGCAGGCCCTGAAGCTGTATCGCCTCGACCACGGCAGCTACCCGAGCATGAACCAGGGCCTCAAGGTGCTGGTGGAACGTCCGGCCAACGCCAAGGACAGCAACTGGCGCTCCTACCTGGAACGCCTGCCCAACGATCCCTGGGGACGCCCCTATCACTACCTCAACCCGGGGGCCAACGGCGAAGTGGACGTGTTCTCCCTGGGCGCCGACGGTCAGCCCGACGGCGAAGGCGTGAATGCCGATATCGGCTCCTGGCAGCTCTAGGGCCGCCCATGAACAGTCATTCGCCCTGTGCGGCGAAGCAGCGCGGCATGGCCATCATCAGCGCCTTGCTGATTGCCGCGGTGGTGGCGGTGCTCGCCGCCGGCATGCTCTCGCGGCAGACCGTCCTGACCCGCGCGGTGGAAGCCGAGCAGGCGCGGATCGTCGGCGGCGGGGCGTTGCAGGGCGGCCTGGAATTCAGCCGGCAACTGCTCTGGGAAGCCCGCCAGCGCGAGGTGCTGACCCGGCTCGACCAGCCCTGGGCGCGGCCCATCGGCGATCCGGCCCTCGGCGCATCCGGTGGCGGTTTCCAGGGCCGCCTGCAAGACCTGCAGGGCAAGTTCAACCTGCGCAACCTGGTGTTCAACCAGCAGGTGGACCCGGAGCAGGTGCAGAGTTTCCAACAGCTGTGCCAACTGCTCGGCGTCGACGCCGCCCTGAGCCGGCGCATCAGCCAGCGGGTGATCGCCTCGTATCCGCAGCGCCTGTCCAGTCCGGCCGCCACCGCAGGCACCCCGGGTGCATTCAACAGCGGTCGCCTGACCTCGCCGGGGGCGGCGGTGCAGACCTTGCCGCCGCGCCAGCCAATGCTGCGCAGCCTGGACGACCTGCTGGGCGTTCAGGGCGTCGACGAGGCGCTGCTGGCGCGCCTTGAGCCCTACGTCAGCGTCCTGCCGGGCAACACCTGGATCAATGGCAACACCGCCAGCGCCGAAGTACTGGCGGTGGCGGTGCCGGGGCTGTCGTTGTCCCGGGCCCGGGCCCTGGTGGCAGAGCGCGACGCCGGGCACTGGTTCATCAACCGGGGCGACTTCGTCAATCGCCTGCGCATGCCCTTTGCCGCGCAGGAGCGGATCAAGGTCGGCATCACCAGCGAGTGGTTCCTGCTCCAGGGGCAGGTCCGTCGCGACCAGCGGCGGATCACCCTGCACGCCTTGCTGCACCGCCCTGAAGACCGCATGCCCCAGGTGATCTGGTCGCGGGTGGGAGCATGAGCCGCTTGCGCCTGGCCTTGCCGCCCCTGGCCGAGCTGTTGCACGCGCCCCGGCCCCTGGCCGTGCCCGTGGAATGCGCCCGGCTGGACCGCGCCGGGCGGGTGACCGCGCTCGGCCGCAGGGCGCTTGAGGCACTGGCCCAGGACGCCCGAGGGCTGGCCCTGGAGTGCTTTCTGCACCCGCAGGACAGCCTGCTGGCCTGCATCGAGCTGCCGCCGTTGCCGGCGGCGCGGACCAAGGCCGCGGTGGACTGCGCGGCCCAGGCGCTGATCCTCGGTTGCGGCGAGCAGATGCATGTCGCCCACGGCCCGCGGGATGCCCAGGGCCAGGTGACCTTGAGCTGGCTGCCCATCAGCCGCCTGCAAGCCCTGGGCGAGCTGCTGCAACAGGCCGGGCTGAAGCTTTCGGGCCTGTACCCGGCGCCATACGCCTTGGCGGTGCCGGCGCCGGGGCAGCACAACCTGTGCCTGCTGGACGGTCAGTTGCTGCTGCGCCACAGCGCCGCTCAGGCCAGCGTGGAGCCACTGGTCGAGGAAACCCTGGAACAGTTGCGCGCCTCCGGCGCCGGGCTGGGCTGGATCGGTGACGACGCGCCGGAGGGCGCGCTGCAGCGCCTGCCGGTCGAACAGCGCTGGAGTGGCGCGGCGCCGGCCTGGGGCCTGCAGGCGGGGGCGATGGCGACCCGCGGCGCGGTCCAGGGCTGGGGCCGGGCCCTGGGTTGCTGCGCCCTGGCCGTGGCCGTGTGGGTCGTGGGCCTGAACCTGTATGCCGCCCGTGAGGCCGAACAGGGCCTGCGCCTCAAGAACCAGATGAGCCAGCGGGTCCGGCAGGTGTTTCCGCAGTTGCCGGTGGTGCTCAATCCCCTGCAACAGGCCCGCCAGCAACTGGCGGCGCAGCAGGGCGGTGCGGCGGACCCGAGCCAGGGGTTCGTCAACCTGCTGCTGCAGGCCGGCAGCGCCATGCCGTTCATGGTGGGCAGCGTGCAGAGCCTGAGTTTTGCCGACCAGCGCCTGCAGCTGGAACTGCTGCCCGATACCCCGAAACGCACCGACAGCGGCTGGCAGGGCGCCTTGACCCAGGCCGGCTACAGCGTCCAGGCCGAGGGCAACGGCTGGACCCTGAGCCCGGCCACGGGCGAGCCCGCTGACCTCGCCGCCGACGCCCCGGGAGCCGAAGATGAATAAGTCCGGGCTGGCCCAGTATCAGGCGCGCTGGTCACGCCTGCGGACCCAGGCCCGGGGCCATTGGCAGGCTCTGGCGCTCCGGGAGAAACGTCTGCTGAGCGCCACCGCCCTGGGGGTGCTGGGGCTGTTGCTGTGGTGGCTGCTGATTCAGCCGCCGCTGAAGAAGATCGACTACTGGCAAGCCGAGACGCCGAAGCTGCGCTCCCAGGCCGAGGCCCTGGAAGTGCTGTTGCACGAGGCCGCGGGCACGGATCGCCAGGGCGCCGACCTTGAGCAGTCCCTGCGCCAGACCCTGGATCGGGCCGGGCTCAAGGACCGCTACCAGTTGCAACGCACCGATCAAGCCGGCCCCGAGAGCTGGCGCTTGACCTTTGAGCAGGCCCCGGCGGATGCCGTGGTCGGCTGGCTGCTGGGGACTCCCCGACAGCTTTCACTGCAGGTGGTGGAGGCCCGGCTGCAACGCGCCGCGCCGGCCACCGCCCAAGACTCGGCAGGCACACTGTCCGGGACCGTTCGCATGGATCAGGCGCAGGGCGCTAAGGAAGCTTCATGAAGGGGTCAGGCTCCAACTACGTGCGCCAGTGTCGCAAGGTCGCACCTTTTCTGCTGCTGGCGCTGGGGGCTTGCAGCAACACCACCTCCACCACGCCGCCGCCCTTGCTGGTGGACAGTGAACTGGGCCAGCCCCTGGCCGACACCCGGCGCAGCGGCGACGCCCTGGCGGACCGCGAACGCGTGCAGGCGCAACAGGCCACGCGACCCAAAGTCCTGCACCCGGTGACCGACAGCCGCCGTGGCCAGGGCACGCCACGCAGTACCAGCGTGCCGCGCAACCCCCTGGGGGACCAGCCGGTGCAATTGAACTTCGTCGAGGCCGATATCCAGGCGGTGGTGCGCGCCCTGGCCCGTTCCACCGGCCAGCAGTTCCTGGTGGACCCGCGGGTCAAGGGCAACCTGACCCTGGTCAGCGAGGGCCAGGTGCCGGCCCATCAGGCCTACGACATGCTGCTGGCGGCACTGCGCATGCAGGGTTTTGCCGTGGTGGACGTGGGCGGGGTGGCCCAGGTGGTGCCCGAGGCCGATGCCAAGCTGCTGGGCGGGCCGATCTACAGCGGCGACAAACCGGCGGGCAACGGCATGCTGACTCGCACCTTCCGCCTGCAGTATGAAAACGCGGTGAACCTGATCCCGGTGCTGCGGCCCATCGTCTCGCCGAACAACCCGATCAACGCCTACCCGGGCAACAACAGCATCGTGGTCACCGACTACGCCGAGAACCTGCAGCGGGTGGCGCAGATCATCGACGGCATCGACACCCCCAGCGCCATCGACACCGATGTGGTGGCGGTGCACAACGGCATCGCCGTGGACATTGCCACCATGGTGGCCGAACTGCTGGAAACCCAGGGCGCCGACCCGACCCAGAAGATCAGCGTGATCGGCGATCCGCGTTCCAACTCCATCATCATTCGCGCCGGCAGCCCGGAGCGCACCGAGCTGGCGCGCAACCTGGTCTACAAACTGGACAATGCCCAGAGCAATCCGAGCAACCTGCACGTGGTCTACCTGCGCAACGCCCAGGCCGGCAAGCTGGCCCAGGCCCTGCGCGGCCTGCTCACCGGCGAGAGCGACAGCACCGGCAACGATGGCGCCCGAGCCATGCTCAGCGGCATGGGCGCCAGCACCCAGGGCACCCAGGGCAGCACCCAGAACAGCAGCGGCACGCCCACCGCCAGCGGCAACCTCAACGGCAGCGCCAGCACCAGCGGCGCCTATGGCCAGGGCGCCAGCGCCAGCAGCCTGAGTGGCAACGGCCAGCAGAACGACCAGAACACCGCCTTCAGCGCCGGCGGCGTGACCATCCAGGCCGACGCCACCACCAACACCTTGCTGATCTCCGCGCCGGACCCGCTGTACCGCAACCTGCGGGAAGTCATCGACCAGCTCGACCAGCGCCGGGCCCAGGTGGTGATCGAAAGCCTGATCGTCGAAGTCGGCGAAGACGACGCCAGCGAGTTCGGCGTGCAGTGGCAGGCCGGCAACCTCGGCGGCCGCGGCGGCTTTGGCGGAGTTAACCTCGGCGGCAGCGGGCTGGTGGGGACCCCGGCCAGCAAGACCAGCATCGACGCACTGCCCAAGGGCCTGAACATCGGCGTGGTCAACGGCACCGTGGACATCCCTGGGATCGGCAAGGTGCTGGACCTCAAGGTCCTGGCCCGGGCCCTGAAGAGCAAGGGCGGGACCAACGTGCTGTCGACCCCGAACCTTTTGACCCTGGACAACGAAGCGGCGAGCATCTTCGTCGGCCAGACCATTCCCTTCGTCACCGGCAGCTACGTCACCGGCGGTGGCGGCACCAGCAACAACCCGTTCCAGACCGTGCAGCGCGAAGAAGTGGGGTTGAAGCTCAATGTGCGGCCGCAGATTTCCGAGGGCGGCACGGTCAAGCTGGACATCTACCAGGAGGTCAGCAGCGTTGACCCCCGGGCCTCGGTGGACGCCGGGACCGTGACCAACAAGCGGGCGATCGACACCAGCATCCTGCTGGATGACGGGCAGATCATGGTCCTGGGCGGTTTGCTGCAGGACGGCTACAGCCAGAGCAACGACGCGGTGCCGTGGCTGTCGAGCATCCCGGGGATCGGCGCCTTGTTCCGCAACGAGAAACGCAGCATCACCAAGACCAACCTGATGGTGTTTCTGCGGCCTTACATCATTCGCGACAGTGGCGCGGGGCGCAGCATCACCCTCAATCGCTATGACTTCATGCGCCGGGCCCAGGGGGAGTTGCAGCCGGAGCGCAGCTGGGCGATGCCGGATATGCAGGCGCCGCAGTTGCCGGCGGCGAGCAAGGCGATTCCCGGGGCGGTGCCGGTGTCGTTGCAGGGCGTGCCGCAGACGCCGCGGGCGCCGATTCGGGCGGTGCCGGTGCAATGAAGGGGGCGTTGATGGGTGATGGTGGGGTGGGGGGCATGGCGGCGGCTGCGGTGGCTGGTGGTTGCGCCTCTGGGGCACTGTGCTACGGGGTATCTATTTGTGGCTGTGGTCAGGGCTGCTCAGGGGTTCGCTCTTACAGCGGTGGGCTGTGTACATATCCGTTGCTGCGGTTACGGCCACTTAGGGTTTCGCCCTTACGGCGACTTACTTTTTTCAAACGCCAAAAAGTAAGCAAAAACGCTTGCCCCTCCATACGGCCCCTCGCTGGGGCTCGGGGTTCCCTCGCTTCGGCATTGCTCCGGGGGCCCGCCGCCAACCGGCCATCCATGGCCGGGTGGCGGCTAGCTCGGCATCCCTGCCGAGCTGCCCCCTACGCAACGCCTGCGCTCGGCCTGCTGGGAAGGGGCCTGAAGATCAAGATCAAAAGCCAACGCCAAAACCAAGGTGCGCAGGCTGGTTCCTTGTAGCCGCTGCCGAAGGCTGCGAACGAGCGCTAGCGCTCGCAAAACCAGGCGGCGCGGTGGTTCAGGAACATTGGGGAGGCAGGTTTAGCGTCTCCTGCGACGGAGTGCCGCCCAGAGCGTTCGCAGCCTGCGGCAGCGGCTACAGAGTACGTGCGTTCTGTAGCCGCTGCTGAGCCTGCGAAGCTGCGAGAAGGTCCGCAGGACCTTCGACCATCCCAAGAGCAGCATCGCCCTGTGAAGGACAAATGAAACAAGGCCGGCAGGCCGCCGTCAGATTTTGATCTTCCTGCCCCCTTAAACACGATGGCCGAACGCAGGCATTGAGCCGTGGGTAACCCGGCAGGATGCCGGGTTAGCCGCACTGGGCCAGGGATGGCCCATTGCGGCGGCCCACGGATCAATTCCGGAGCGAGGCGCCGAGTGGAGGGGCAGGAGCCTTTGGTTACTTTGGGCTGGCCGGCATTCCGGGTTTCAAAGTGACTCGCTGTAAGAGCGAAACCGTAAGTGGCCGCACCTGCAGCAACGGATATGTACCCCGTAAACCTCGCCGTAAAGGCGAAACCGCCAGCCGCCGCACCCGCAGCAACGGATATGTACCCCCAATCAGGAGCCCCAAACAATGCCCTCCCAGTCCCCCCAGCTCCCCTACGCCTGGGCCAAATCCCACCGCATTCTCCTGCGCCACAGCGAGGAGGGCGCCACTCTGCTGGTCTGCCCCTCGACCCCCGGCTGGTCCATCGGCGAAGCCCGCCGCCAGTTCGGCCCCGCCCGCCTGGAGCGGATCCGCGACGAGGAACTCGACGGTCTGTTGGCCACGGCCTACGCCGACACCGGCAGCGCCGCAGCAGTGGTCGGCGCAGCGGAGAACGAGGTGGACCTGGACCGCCTGATGCAGGACATGCCGGAAATCACCGACCTGCTGGACACCCAGGACGGCGCGCCGGTGATCCGCATGATCAACGCCTTGCTCACCCAGGCCGCGCGGGACGAGGCCAGCGATATCCATATCGAACCCTTCGAGACGCACTCGGTGGTGCGCTACCGGGTCGATGGCACCCTGCGTGACGTGGTGTCGCCGCGCAAGGCGTTGCACGGCGCGCTGGTGTCGCGGATCAAGATCATGGCCCAGTTGGACATCGCCGAGAAACGCCTGCCCCAGGACGGTCGCATCGCCTTGCGCGTGGCCGGGCGGCCCATCGACATTCGGGTGTCCACGGTGCCCACCGGCCACGGCGAGCGGGTGGTGATGCGCCTGCTGGACAAGCAGGCCGGGCGCCTGCAGCTGGAAACCCTGGGCATGGACCCGGACCTGCTGGCGCGCCTGGATACCCTGATCCGCCAGCCCCACGGCATCGTCCTGGTCACCGGGCCCACCGGCAGCGGCAAGACCACCAGCCTCTACGCCGCCCTGGCCCGGCTGGACGCCAGCACCAGCAATATCCTCACCGTCGAGGACCCGGTGGAATACGACCTGCCGGGCATCAGCCAGATCCAGGTCAATGCCAAGATCGACATGACCTTCGCCCTGGCCCTGCGGGCGATCCTGCGCCAGGACCCGGACGTGATCATGATCGGCGAGATCCGTGACCTGGAGACTGCGCAGATCGCGGTCCAGGCCTCGCTTACCGGGCACCTGGTGCTGGCGACCCTGCACACCAATGACGCGGTGTCGGCGGTCAACCGTCTGGTCGACATGGGGGTGGAGCCGTTCCTGCTGGCTTCGTCGATGCTCGGGGTGCTGGCCCAGCGTCTGGTGCGGCGCTTGTGCAACCAGTGCAAGGCGGCGGATTCGGCCAACCCCGGCACCTGGCGCCCGGTGGGTTGCCCGGCCTGTAATCACATCGGCTACAGCGGGCGGACCGGGATCCATGAGCTGTTCTGCATCGACGACGACATTCGCAGCCTGATTCATCAGGGCGCGGATGAGCAGGCCTTGCGCGCCGCCGCGCGCCGGGCCGGGATGCTCAGCATGCGCGAGGACGGTGAGCGCTGGGTACGCAGCGGCGCCACCGCCGCGGAAGAAATCCTACGTGTGACACGGGACGCCTGATGAATCGCTATCGCTACGAAGCCGCCGACGCCCTCGGCAAGATCGAATCCGGGCACCTGGAAGCCGACAGCCAGGGCGCGGCCTTCGCCAGCCTGCGCAGCCGTGGCCTGACCGCCTTGCAGGTGCAACTGGACAGCAACGGTGCCGCCACTGGCACCGGAGGCGTATTCAGCCCCAGGCTCTCGGACAACGACCTGGCCTGGGCCACCCGCCAGCTGGCCAGCCTGCTGGGGGCCAGCCTGCCGCTGGAGGCGGCGCTCAGCGCCACGGTGGAGCAGGCCGAGCGCAAGCACATCGCCCAGGCCCTGAGCGCGGTGCGCGCCGATGTGCGCAGCGGCATGCGCCTGGCCGAGGCCCTGGCGGCGCGACCGCGGGATTTTCCGGAAATCTACCGGGCGCTGATCGCCGCGGGCGAGGAGTCCGGCGATCTGGCCCAGGTCATGGAGCGGCTGGCGGATTACATCGAGGAGCGCAACGGCCTGCGGGGCAAGATCCTCACCGCCTTCATCTACCCCGGAGTGGTGGGGCTGGTGTCCATCGGCATCGTCATCTTCCTGCTCAGTTACGTGGTGCCCCAGGTGGTCAGCGCCTTTTCCCAGGCGCGCCAGGACCTGCCGGGGCTGACCCTGGCCATGCTCAACGCCAGCGACTTCATTCGTGCCTGGGGCCTTGAGTGTTTCGGCGCCATGGCGGCGGGGTTCTGGGGCTGGCGGCTGTACCTGCGCAACCCCCGGGCCCGCTTGAGCTGGCACAGTCGGATTCTGCGCCTGCCGCTGTTCGGGCGTTTTGTCCTGGGGTTGAACACCGCGCGTTTCGCCTCGACCCTGGCGATTCTCAGTGGCGCCGGGGTGCCGCTGCTGCGGGCCCTGGACGCGGCGCGCCAGACCCTGTCCAACGACCGTCTGAGCCAGAGCGTCAGCGAGGCCACGGCCAAGGTGCGCGAGGGGGCCAACCTGGCGGCCGCGCTGCGAGTGGAGAAGGTCTTCCCGCCGGTGCTGATCCACCTGATCGCCAGCGGCGAAAAGACCGGCGCCTTGCCGCCGATGCTGGAGCGCGCTGCGCAGACCCTGTCCCGGGACATCGAACGCCGGGCCATGGGCATGACCGCCTTGCTCGAACCGCTGATGATCGTGGTCATGGGCGGCGTGGTGCTGGTGATCGTCATGGCGGTGATGTTGCCGATCATCGAGATCAACCAGCTGGTGACCTGAGCCACACAACCCGATTCGACCTGACCCCGTCCGGCCCGGTCTGGCCCGGTCCGTAGGAGCTGGCTTGCCAGCGAAGGCGTCGGCACTGGCGATGCAGGTCTCGCGGGCCCCTTCGCCGGCAAGTCGGCTCCTACGAGAGGCGTAGCGAAGGTGTGGTCCGAAGCGCAGGGCGGGACAGCCAGAAAATTTCACGCTGCCTACCTCACTCCCGCCCCGGCAATCGGCCAAGCTCGGGTTCCTTGTTCTGTCATGTTCCGGCGCTGTCTGCACCACCTTCGGCGCTTGCAGAGCGATGCCGGCGCCAGCTCGGGCAATCTTGCTGTCACCTTGCCGGCAAAGGCCGGAAAACCCTTGCTGAACACCCGAGAATCTTTTGCAAAAACAGTCGGTTTCTCCCGAGGTTTTTTCCTTTATCTGTCACCGGAAACTGCGAACTTCTCTTCCCATGGCCTCACCCATCAAGCCGTCTGGATCAAGGCTTCTGGCCCGAGTGCCATGGCGTCATGCAAGCGCTATTCACCCAACGTACGAACACGACGAAAGGAGATTCTTCATGTTTAAGCGCAACGTTCTCGCGGCATCCCTGACCCTGGCAGCCCTGTGCTCGGCACAGGCTGCCCTGGCTGATATCAACGGCGGTGGCGCCACCCTGCCACAACCGCTGTACCAGACCGCTGGCGTACTGACCGCCGGCTTCGCTCCCTACATCGGCGTAGGCAGCGGCAATGGCAAGGCTGCCTTCCTGAACAACGACTACACCAAGTTCGTGGCCGGCACTACCGGCAAGAACGTGCACTGGGCCGGTAGCGACTCCAAGCTCAGCAGCACCGAGCTGTCCAACTACGCCGCGGCTCACAACGCTGCCTGGGGCCCGCTGATCCAGGTGCCTTCGGTGGCCACTTCGGTTGCCATTCCGTTCAACAAGGCCGGTGCCACCGCCGTTGACCTGAGCGTCGATCAGCTGTGTGGCGTGTTCTCGGGGCGCTTGTCGAAGTGGGAAGATATCCCGTCTTCCGGCCGTACCGGCCCCCTCACCGTGGTTTACCGTAGCGAAAGCAGCGGCACCACCGAGCTGTTCACCCGCTTCCTCAACGCCAAGTGCGCCGAGACCGGCACCTTCAACGTCACCACCACCTTCGCCTCCAGCTACACCGGCGGTCTGCCTGCCGGTGCTGTGGCCGCGACCGGCAGCCAGGGCGTGATGACCGCGCTGAACGCCGCCGACAGCCGCATCACCTACATGAGCCCGGACTACGCCGCGCCGACCCTGGCCGGCCTGGACGATGCGACCAAGGTCGCCCGCGTCGCCGGTGTCTCGCCGGCTCCCGGCAACGTTTCCGCCGCCATCGGTGGGGTCGCGATCCCAGCCCTGGCGGACCGTGCCAATCCGGACAAGTGGGTTCCGGTCTTTGGCAAGGCCGGCGTTGCGGGCACCGTGCCTTACCCGGACAGCGGCTACCCGATCCTGGGTTTCACCAACCTGATCTTCAGCCAGTGCTACGCCGACGCCACTCAGACCAGCCAAGTGCGTGACTTCTTCGCCCGTCACTACGGCCAGAACACTTCGTCGAACAACGACGACGCCATCCAGGCCAACCGTTTCGTGCCACTGCCGGCGTCCTGGAAGGGCGTGATCCGCACCACCTTCCTGACCGCCTCCAACGGCCTGAGCATCGGCAACAGCAACGTCTGCAACAACATCGGTCGTCCGCAGTAAACCGGCCCTTGGGCTGTTCGCAACACCCGATCAGCAACGGCTCCGGCCGTTGCTGATTTTGTTTTTTGCGGCACTTACACCCCGCAGATGAATTTTCCGTGACATCCGTTCGGTCGCGCCCCGCGCCAACGGCCTATTCCCTGAAGCAGTGACGCGTGCCCTGGGCCATACAAGCGTCGCGCACCCCTGGGCGTCATCACAAAGGATGAGTAGTAATGGTTCGCTGCAAACCACCGGTCAAATCCCCAGCCATGCGCCATGACGGCGAACTGCCGATCCTGCGGCTCAAGCCCCTGGCCCATGCCATCGCCTTGTTGATGATGGCCGGCAGCGCCCATGGCGCCACGGCCTTCAGCTCCGGCTGGTTCGCCGACAAGGGCGCGTCCCAGGCCGCCACGGCCGCGCGCACTAGCGGCCAGGTGCCGGGGATTCCACCGCTGTCGCAGCAGACCCGGGCCAATCAGCAGTTGCAGCGTTCCTTGAGCAACCTCAATTCCACGGTCGCCGCCATCGCCGCCCAGCAGGCGGCCCAGGCCGCCGCGCGTCAGGCGGCGTTTGGCACGGTGAGCCAGATTCCCGATGGCCTCGGCCAGGGCGGGCTGAAGGTCGACAACAGCCTGACCCAGGGCTGGATCAACGCCAAGGGGCCGGTGCAGAGCCAGTCCGGTGGCAAGACCACGGTGACCATCGAACAGACCGCCGACAAGGCCATCCTCAACTGGGAAACCTTCAACGTCGGGCGCAACACCACGGTCGACTTCCAGCAGCAGTCCAACTGGGCGCTGCTGAACAAGGTCAATGACCCCAACGGTCGGCCCAGCGAGATCCAGGGCCAGATCAAGGGCGCCGGCACGGTGATGATCATGAACCGCAACGGGGTGATCTTCAGCGGCACCAGCCAGGTCAACGTGCGCAACCTGGTGGCCGCCGCGGCCAGCATCAGCGACGAGCAGTTCACCCAGCGCGGGCTCTATGTCGACGCCAACGGCACCCAGCCGACCTTCACCGACGCCCTGGGCAAGGTCCAGGTGCAGCGCGGCGCGCTGATCCAGACCCACCCGGCGGCCAGCTCCACCGAATCCGGTGGCTACGCCTTGCTGCTGGGCGCGGAGGTGGAGAACGCCGGCACCATCGTCACCGCCAAGGGCCAGACCACCCTGGCCGCGGGTGACAGTTTCTACATCCGCCGTGGGGTCGGCACCAGTGGCAACCAGCATTCGACCACCCGCGGCAATGAAGTCGCCACCGCGCTCAAGCCCGGCAGCAGCGCCGGCAACGTCAGCAACAGCGGCCTGATCATGGCGTCGACCGGCGACATCACCCTCACCGGGCACCGGGTGCAGCAGAACGGCGTGGCCCTGGCCAGCACCTCGGTGGACACCCGCGGCACGATTCACTTGCTCAATGCCGCCAGCGACGGCACCGGCAGCGTGACCCTGGGGCAGGGCAGCACCACCGCGATCCTGCTGGACAGCAGTGGCAGCACCGCCCTGGACAGCCAGCGCAACAATGGCCAGATCAACCTCGACGGCACCCCGACCAACCTGATCACCGGCCAGTTCAACAACCTCAGCAGCGTCGCCGACCGCAGCGACCAGTCGCGAGTGGAGATCGTCAGCGGTGGCACCGTGGACTTCCAGAACGGCTCCATCACCCTGGCCACCGGTGGCCAGGTGGCGGTCAGCGCCGGCCAGCGCAGCCTGGTGCGCGACGGCGCGGTGATCGATGTGGCCGGCGCGGTCGGGGTCAAGGTGGCGATGGAGTCCAACACCATCAAGATCAACGTCCAGGGCAACGAGCAGCGCGACTCGGCGGGCAACCGCGACAGCGGCCAGTTGATCAACAACGACGTCTGGGTCGATCTGCGCGAGCTGGTGTTCGTCCCGGCCGGCACCAACGGCTACGCCACCGACCGCTGGTACACCGCCGGTGGCCTGCTGGAAGTGGGCGGCTACCTGGGCACCCAGGGCCACAATATCGGCGAGTGGATGGCCCAGGGCGGCACCCTGACCTTCACCGGCAAGGACGTGGTGACCCAGTCCGGCGCCCAGTTGAACCTCTCCGGTGGCACCGTCGACGTGCAGGCCGGTTACATCCAGCAGACCTGGCTCAAGGGCGTGGACGGGCGCCTGTACGAACTCTCCCGGGCCCCGGGGGACCTGCTCTACACCGGTATCTACAAGGGTTACGTGGACAGCAGCCCGCGCTGGGGCCGCACCGATTACTACTACAACCCGCTGATCGCCCAGCAGCGCCGCTACGAAGCCGGTTATACCGTGGGCCGCGACGCCGGCAAGCTGGTGATCGGCACCGGCAACGCGGTGCTCGAAGGCCAGTTGATCAGTGAGGTGTTCAAGGGCGACCGCCAGACCCAGGCGCCCAACGTCAAGCTCGACGGCTACCAGCAGTCGCACAAGGCCGCGGCCCAGCGCGCGCAACTGATCATTGGCAACTACACGCCGATCTACAACAAGACCACCGGCACCCTGGGCCATGCCTTGGGGGCCAGCACCGATCAGGTGCTGATCGCCGGCAACCAGCAGAAGATCGCCGACGGCCTGGATCTCGCCACGGCCCTGCCGGCCAATCGCCAGGGCCAGTTGGTGCTCGACAGCGATCAGCTCAACGGTTTCCAGCTGGGGGCGATCAAGGTTGGCGCCAAGCAGCAGATCCAGGTCAACGGCGCGCTGAAGGTGGCCGACGGTGGCGACATCACCCTGTTCGGGCCCCAGGTGCAGCTCAATGCCAACCTGACCGCCCATGGCGGCAGCCTCAACGCCGGCAACGTGCTGAAGCAGGTGGATGTGAACCGCAACTTCGTGGTCGGCGACGTGATCCTCGCGCCCAGCGGCGGCGCCCAGGCCCGGGTCGATGTGGCCGCCGGGGTCAAGCTCGACGTGTCCGGGCGCTGGAGCAACCTGGCCCTGGACCCTGCGGACAACAGCGGCCTGGCCTTTATCAACGGCGGCAAGCTGTCGTTACGCAGCAGCGGCGACCTCAACCTGGGCAACGGCACCCTGGTGGACGCCAGCTCCGGTGCCAGCCTCGGCTACGACGGCAAGGCCACGGGCGGCAAGGGCGGCGACGTGACCCTGGCCGCCGACGGCAAGCTCGACCTGAACGGCGAGCTGCGCGGCTATGGGGTCAACGGCGGCGGCACCCTGGCCTTGCAGGCGCACAAGGTGCTGATCGGTGCCAAGGATGTCGCCGCGCAAGCCGGCACCCTGCAACTGGCCGAGGGCTTCTTCAACAAGGGCTTCGGCGCCTACGACATCACCGGCAACGAAGGCCTGACCGTGGCCGACGGCGCCAAGGTCGAGGTCAACCTGCCGGTCTACCGCGTCGGGGCCCAGGCCGGCAGCAGTGCCACCGGCAGCGACCCGGCCACGGTGCTGGAACGCTGGCTGCCGGAGCTGTACCAGCAGGATCCGCTCAAGGGCGTGTTGACCCAGCGCCGTGGCGCCGGGCTGACCCTGAGCGCCGGCAATCAGTACGCCACGGCTGCCCAACTGGCCAGCACCGCGTTGAACGTGGGGCAGGGCGCGGTGATCAGCGTCGACCCGGGGCAGGCGATCAACCTGCGCAGCGTCGGCCAACTGACCATGAACGGCACCCTCAATGCCTGGGGCGGCAGCGTCAGCCTCGGTGGCCTGAGCCTGCCGCCGGCCAGCGCCGAAGCGGCCAATGCCGCCGGTCATGGGCGGTCGATCTGGGTTGGCGAACAGGCGCTGATCGACGTTGCGGCGCGGGCGGTGAGCGCGGTGGACAACCGCGGGCGCCAATACGGCCAGGTGCGCGATGGCGGCAAGATCGCCATCGGCGGCGAGATCGACCTGGCCACCGGCATCGCCAAGGCCAGCGACCTGTTCGTGGTGGTGCGCGAGGGCGCGCGCCTTGAGGCTTCCGGCGCTCAGGCGGCCCTGGACATACCCGGCCAGGGCCGGGTGCAGGTGGCCAGCAACGGTGGCAGCATCAGCTTCGCCTCCAACAACGGCCTGTACCTGGACGGCAGCTTCGTCGCCCGGGCCGGCGGCGCCGGGGCGGCGGGGGGCAGCTTGTCCCTGGCCCTGGAAAGCCCGTACTACATCAAGAACGCGGTCAACGACCGGGTGCTCAAAGCGCGGGAACTGGTGCTCAGCCAGGTCCACCAGGGCAGCACGTTGCCGGACAGTGCCGAGGCGGCGGCCGCGGGCCTGGAATACGGTCATGGGCGCCTCGGGGTGGATCAGGTCCGCGCCGGCGGTTTCGACAATCTGGCGTTGCTGAGCAACGGCCTGTTGAGCTTTGACGGCGACGTGTCGCTGAACATGGGCCAGAGCCTGCGCCTGTACAGCGGCGCGCTGAACCTGAGCGAGGGCGCCGCGGCCAACTCCCGGGTCAACCTGTCGGCGCCGTACCTGCTGCTGGCAGGCATCCTCGCGCCGCCGGAGGCCAAGGACCAGTACCTGCGCCCGGTCTCCACCGGCACGCCGTCGCAACGGGCCACCCAGGCCCGGTTCAACGCCAGCGCCCAGCTGATCGATGTGCGCGGCAACGTGGTGTTCGGCAGCAAGGGCAACCTGATCCAGGCGGACAGCAGCCTGGTCGGTGTCGAGCGTCGGGGCTTCGATGACGTGCAACTGACCAGCCAGGGCGATTTGCGTTTCCTCGCCGGTGCCGGCGCGGACGTCATCGCCAAGGGCATCAGCACCCAGTTGCTGACCCACGGCGACATGACCCTGCGGGCGGCGCAACTGTACCCGGTCACCGAGGTCGGTGCCCGGGTGCTGGCCGGCTACCTCAATGACGCCTCGGGCGTCAGCATCAACTTCGACCCTGCGCGGACCCTGACCATCGGCCGCACCGGCAACGGCCAGAGCGCCGTGCCCTATTCGGCTTTCGGGCGCCTGCAACTGGGCGCCGCCACCATCAAGCAGGGCGGGGTGGTGCGCGCGCCCCTGGGCCTGATCGAGATCGGCAACCTGGGCTCGAGCAAGGTCGAGCTGCTGCCCGGCAGCCTGACCTCGGTCAGCGGCAAGGGCCTGGTGCTGCCCTACGGCGGCACGGTCGACGGGCAAATCTACAAGTACAACGGCAAGACCGTGACCTTCCTCGGCCAGGGCTCCCTGGCGAATGAAAACAGCGACCTGAGCGTCGGGGTGATCCTCGGTGGCAAGTCGGTGCAGGTGCTGCCCGACGCCACCGTGGACCTGTCTGGCGGCGGCGAGCTGCTGGGCGCCGGGTTCGTCTCCGGGCGCGGCGGCTCCACCGATGCCCGCTACAGCCCGCTGGTGCAGATTGGCGCCAACGGCAGCTTTGTCCTCCCGGGCCTGGGCAGCAACCCGATCTACGCCATTGTCCCCGGGGTGCAGCCGGGCTATGCGCCCGTGGCGCCGGAGGGTGGCGCGGTGGACCCGCTGATCGGCCAGCAGATCAGCATCGGCGCCGGGGTGCCCGGGCTGGCGGCGGGCACCTACACCCTGATGCCGTCCACCTATGCACTGATGCCGGGAGCCTTCCGGGTCGAGATCAATGGCCTGGCCGGGCTGGGCAGCGAAGGCGCCACGCAGCAGTTGCGCAATGGCTCCTGGTCCACCGCCGGGCGTTTGTCGATCGCCCATACCGGGATCAGCAACAGCGTCGCCAGCCAGTTGATCCTGACCTCGGCCGACACCTTGCGCCGCTATTCGCAATACAACGAAACCGGCTACGCCCAATTTGCCCTGGCCGATGCGGCCAAGCTCGGGGTGCCGCGGCCGATGTTGCCGGTGGATGCCAAGACCCTCAAGCTGGCCCTGCAACCGGGGGCCGGTGCGCAGGCCTTCTCCTTCCAGGGCATCGGCCGCTTCGATGCCGCTGCCGGGGGCTACGGCGGCACCGTGGCGGTGCTGAACATGGGCAACGGCGATATCGAGGTGGTAGCGGCCGGCAGGTCGGCCACCAGCGGTTTCGCCGGCGTGACCCTGGAGGCCGAGAGCCTCAATGCCCTGGGCGCCGCGCGCCTGATGCTCGGCGGCATGACCCTGATCAAGTATGGCCAGCCCGGCAACTTCATCACCCTGGCCGAGGGCCTGAATGCCGCCAAGGGCTCGATCACCCTGCGCGAGGGCGCGACCCTGGCCGCCCCTGAAGTGTTCCTGGTGAGCAATACCGGGGCGATCGTCGTGGAGCAGGGCGCCTCGATCAACAGCATCGGCCGGGGCAAGGCCAGCTACGACGCGCGTGACGGTTTCACCTACCAGATGGCCAACGTGCTGGCGGTGTCCAACGGCCTGCTGAATGTGATCAACAAGGGCAAGGCCTCAGGCACCAGCGGCGGCATCAAGCTGGGCAGCTGCGCCAGCCCGCCTTGCAGCGGGCAGACCGCCTTGTACTCCGAAGGCAGCATCGTTGCCTTGAGCGACAGGAACTTCGAGTTGGGTGACCAGCTGAGCTACGGCACCCGGCATCTGAACCTGGGCTTGAACACGATCAATGTCGGCAGCCCCGAAGCCTTGGCGGCCGCGGCGGCCGGTGGCCGGCTGCCCAGTGGCATGACCCTGACCCAGCAAGTGCTCGACCGCCTGCTGCACGGCGACACCCGGTTCGGCGCGCCGGCCCTGGAAACCTTGCAGCTCTCGGCCCGCGACGCGTTCAACTTCTATGGCAGTACCACCCTGGACACCTATGACCCGCTGACCGGCAAGTCGCTGCTGAGCAACCTGATGCTCTCCACCCCGGCGATCTATGGTGCCGGGGAGGCCAGCGACGTGGCGCGGATCCACACCGCCAACCTGATCTGGCAGGGGGGGCAGACGCCCGCCGGGGCGGTGGTGGCCGGGGGCGCCGGAACCGGCAGCGGGCGCCTGGAGGTCAACGCCGAGCGCATCGAGTTCGGCTATGGCGCCTTTGCCCAGCCCAGCTCGACCCAAACCTTCGACCGCCTGGCCCTGGGTTTTGCCAACGTCGACCTGAACGCCAGCCAGCGCATCACCGCCAACCACAAGGGCAGCCTCGCGGTCTACCAGAGCCAGGGCGCCTACGACCCGGTCAAGGGCTTTGCCTACAGCGGCGGCAACCTGAACATCCTCACCCCGTTGATGACCGGTGAGGCCGGCTCGGTGAACCGCATCACCGCCGGCGGCGCCATCGATATCAGCGCCTCGGCCGGGCCCCGTGGCACCGCCAATGGCCAGGGCGCGGAACTGTCCCTGCAGGGCGACAGCATCCGTCTGGCCAGCGCCGTGGTGCTGCCCAGCGGCAAGGTGACCCTGGGGGCTCGGGGGGATGTCAGCCTGACCGACGGCTCGCTGATCGACGTGGCGGGCCGGGCTATTGCCTTCAACGACCTGACCCGCTACGGCGCCGGTGGCGAAGTGCTGCTGGAAAGCCGCGCCGGCAATGTACTGCAGGCGGCCGGCGCGACCATCGATCTCTCGGCCAGCAACAACCAGGCCGGCAAGTTGCGGGCGGTGGCGCTGGACAGTGCTGCCGGGCAGGTGGACCTGGCCGGCAAGCTCCTCGGCGCCAGCAGCGGCTCTTACGATGCCGGCGGCACCCAGGTGCCGTACCTGGGGGGCGCGGTGGAAATCCAGGCGCAGCGCCTGGGCGGCAGCGGCACCCTGGACGAGCAGTTCGCCGCGCTCAACCAGCGCCTGAACCAGGGCCAGGTCTTTGGTGCGCGCAGCTTTCAGCTCAAGCAGGGCGACCTGAGCATCGGCAACGGGGTCAAGGCCAACAGCGTCAATGTCTCGGTGGACCACGGCAGCCTGCGGGTCAATGGCCTGATCGACGCCAGCGGCGAGCGGGTCGGGAGCATCAACCTGGCGGCAGGCAACGGCCTGACCCTGGAGGCCGGCGCGATGCTCGATGCCCACGGCAGCCGGCTGCGGGTGGACAGCTACGGCAAGATCATCGACTCGCCCAACCGTGCCACGGTGGTGCTCGGCTCCGGCCTGGGCCGGCTGACCCTGGCCGATGGCGCGCGCATCGACCTGCGCCATGGCACCGACGTGGCCGTGGGCAGCGCCGCGGGGCAGAACGACGGCCGCAGCCGCGGCACCCTGGAGCTGAATGCGCCGCGGCTGTTCAAGCCGGACGGCAGCAGCAACGACATCGACATCGACGCCCGTGGCCGGCTGGATATCCGGGGCGCGCGTTCGATCGCGGTCAACGGCATGGTCAGTTATGACGATGCGCCGCAGAAGAACGACGCCGTCAGCGGTCGTCCCTACCAGGAAATCACCCAGGACTATCTGACAAAGAAACATGACTTGAGCACGGCGTTCATCAACGCCGCGCTGCAGAACAGCGACCTGCTGCAGAACAAGCTCGCCGGCCTGAACAACGCGACCTACGCCGATGCCTTGCACCTGCGGCCCGGGGTGGAAATCGTCAGCAAAACCGCGGATGGCGATCTGGTGGTGCAGGGCGATCTCGATCTGTCCGGTTATCGCTACGCCAGTCTCAATCCCCATACCCGCAAGGACGACAATGTCTACGGTTCGGGCGAGGTGGGCAGCCTGACCCTGCGCGCCGGCGGCGACCTGAATATCTACGGCAGCATCAACGACGGCTTTGCGCCACCGCCGCCGACCGACGATGACAACGGTTGGGTGCTGTTGGCCGGTATCGACTACACCGGCGGCGTCCAGGTGGTGCCGGGCACCGGCGTGACCCTGGCCGATGGCAGCCGCTTCCCGGCCGGCTCGATCCTCAATTTCGATCTGCCGATCAAGGCCCAGACCCTGCCGGCGGGCACCCGCCTGCCGGTGGCGGCGACCCTCAATCAGCCATTGGTGTTGCCGGCGGGGACCGTGCTGGCGGCAGCGGTGCGCGACGCTTCGGGCAATGTGCTGTTCGCCGCGGGCACGCTCTTGAGCCAGGGCCAGACCCTGGCTGCCGGCAGCACCCTGGATGCCGGTTACCTGCTGGGCAGCGACGCCAGCGTCGCGTCTCTGACCTGGCCCAAGGGCGTGCCACTGCCCGGGCGCCTGGGCAGCAGGGAGATGGTCACCCTCAGTGGCAACAAGCCGCTGCTGCGTGGCGCGCTGTTGCCCGCGGGCACCGACGTCAAGTTGCCGGGGGGCGCGACCTCGGTACAACTGCGGGCCCAGGACTCCGGCCGCCAAGGCAAGAACTGGGCGGTGGCGCCGATGCTCGCCGAAGGTGCCCAGTCCTGGTCGATACGCCTGGTGGCGGGGGCCGACACCGAGGCCGCCGACAGCCGCCTGCTGCAGCCCAAGCCCTTGAGCGGCCACCTGCGTCTGGCCGACAGCCACTACGGGATGTTCGGCCAGGGCACCCTGGTCTGGACCGAGGAGGGCTCCCTGGGATGGTTCGGCGACGACAGCCGGGTGGGCCAGCCGATCGATTTCGACGAAGCCTATCCCGGCATCTGCGAGGACTACCTGGGGTACTGCGCTTCGGGGGGCGATGAGTACACCCTGTTGGCGGGGGGCAGCACCCGCTTCAGCGTGATCCGTACCGGGGCGGCGGACCTCGACCTGCTGGCCGCGGGCAACCTGAGCATGGAATCGCTGTTTGGTGTCTACACCGCGGGCAGTTCTTCCACCGGCACCGCGGCCAACGACCCTTACAACCGCCCACGGGCCCTGGGCAGCAACGACAAGGTGCTGGGCAACATCGCCGGAGGCAACGAGAAGCTGGTCAATGGCGGTCCCGACAGCCTGTACCGTGCCTGGTACCCGGACGGTGGCGGCAACCTGTTGCTGAAGGTGGGGGGCAACCTGACCGGCAACATCACCAGCCTGGCGACGAGCAACCAGCAGCGCCCGGTCAACAGCGACCTGGGGCAGGATTCGGCCAACGTCGGCAACTGGTTGTGGCGCCAGGGCAACGGCGTGAGCGGCAGCCAGGCGCAAGCCACCGCCTGGTGGATCAACTTCGGCTCCTACGCCCCCAACATGAACCAGGGCGCCGCCGACCAGCTGTTGGGGTTCACCGGGTTCGGCACCCTGGGCGGCGGCAACCTGAATGTCGAGGTCGGGGGCGACGGCGGGATCCTCCGGCCGCTGGCGGCGGACTCCATGGCGCAAAACATCAGCCCCCGCAGCCAGGGGCTGGTGCTGGCGGTAGGCAGCACCGGGCGGGTGGCGGCCGATGGCAGCCTGCAACTGACCGGGGGCGGCGATCTCAACCTGCGGGTCGGTGGGGTGCTCAATCCGGGCAGCCAGATCACCCAGGGCCATCTTAATGGCGCCCTGGTGGATGTGCGCGGCCATGCCCAACTGAGCGGCGGCGCCCTGGGCGCCCTGACCCTGCGTTATGGCAACCAGCGGGTGGATCAGAGCCCGAGCGAGGTCCGCGCCTACGAGCCACTTCGCGCCACCTCGGCCATCGCCACCGGGGGCTTGAGCCTGTTGCCGGGAGACGCCACCTTCAGCCTGGCCACCCGCGGCGACCTGGTGCTACAGGATGTGGCCGACCCGGGGCGTGCTCCGCAGATGAATGCCCAAGCCTTCAAGAGCGGGGCGGTCAACGGCATCGGGCAAAGCTGGTTCAGCCTGTGGAGCGAACGCACGGCGGTGGACCTGTTCTCCGCCGGGGGCAACCTCACGCCGCTGACCCAGACCACGGAAACCGATATGGCGGCGGTCTATCCCGCGACATTGCGCGCTGTCGCCGCCAGCGGCAGCCTGTATTACGGCCGGGCCTCGGTCATGGACGCGGGCAACCTGGGGCCTCTCAGGGCTCTGGTGCTGGCGCCTTCGAACCTGGGGCAGTTGCAACTGCTGGCGGGCAATTCGATCTACGGTGGCGACCTCAGCATCAGCCGCTCCAGCGCGGCGCCGGACAGCCTGGCGACGATCTGGAAACCGGCATTCGTCGGCTTCCTCAACGGCGTCGAGGTCTTGGGCAGTGGCAACCTGTCCAGCGACGGCAGCCGGGTCAAGATCGGCGTTTCGCCGTTGTTCGCCTTTGGCCCCGACAGCGCCAGCCTGCAGTGGCGCAACCCCCAGGAGCCGGCGCGCTTCTATGCATTGAGCGGAGACCTGCTGGGGGTCAACAGCGGGCGCAGACTGACCATCACCACCATGGAAGATCCGCGTAACGGGCAGACCTACCATGCCGGCGCAGGCCCGGTGTGGATGATGGCCGGGCGCGATATCGTCAGCAGCGGCACGCCACTGGGCGGTGCCACGGGCGGCGAGAAGGAGTTCGGCGGCTACAGCTTTGCCGGCAACCTGTTCGTGCACGACAACCCCAACGATATCTCGGTGGTCAGTGCCGGCCGCGACATCCTCTACAGCAGCTTCAACGTCGCCGGCCCCGGCACCCTGGAGCTGACGGCGGGGCGCAACATCCTGATGGAGGACAAGGTCAGCGTCACCAGCCTCGGCGCCGTGGCACCGGGGGACAGCCGACCCGGGGCGAGCATCGTGATGCAGGCCGGGTTCGGCGCCAACGGCCCGGACTTCCGCCGTTTCGTCGCGGCCTACCTGGAGCCGGCCAATCTGGCCCAGCCCGGCGAGAGCCTGTCGGCTGGCAAGGTGGCCAAGACCTATGACAGCGAACTGTTGGGCTGGCTGGGCGCGCGCTTCGGTTTCGTCGGTGATAGCGCCCAGGCTCGGGCCTATTACGCGGCGCTGCCGGCCGAGCAGCAGCGGGTGTTCGCCCGCGAGGTGTATTTCGCCGAGCTCAAGGCCGCCGGCCGCGAGTACAACCAGGAAGGCGGTGTGCGCCAGGGCAGCTACGCCCGGGGTCGGGCGGCGATTGCCGAGCTGTTCCCGAGCAGCGACGTGGCCGGCAACCCCATCACCTACAAGGGCGACATCACCCTGTTCGGCGGTGCCGGGGTGCACACCAACTTTGGCGGCAATATCCAGATGCTGACCCCGGGCGGCAACCAGACCTTCGGCATCGAAGGCACCGCGCCACCGGCGTCGGCGGGGGTCATCACCCAGGGCGCGGGGGACATCCAGCTGTACTCCCTGGGCAGCATCCTCCTGGGCCAGAGCCGGATCATGACCACCTTCGGCGGCTCGATCATGGGCTGGTCGGCGGCCGGCGACATCAACGCTGGCCGGGGTTCCAAGACCACCGTGGTCTACACCCCGCCCAAACGGGTCTATGACAACTGGGGCAATGTCGGCCTGTCGCCGTCGGTGCCCAGCACCGGGGCGGGGATCGCTACCCTCAACCCGATTCCCGAGGTGCCGGCCGGTGACATCGACCTGATCGCGCCCCTGGGCACCATCGACGCCGGCGAGGCGGGGATCCGCGTGTCGGGCAACGTCAACATTGCCGCGCTGCGGGTGGTCAACGCGGCGAACATCCAGACCCAGGGCAAGTCCTCCGGAGTGCCGGTGAGCGCCACCGTCAACACCGGCGCCATGACCTCGGCCAGCGCCGCCGGCTCCGCCGCGTCCCAGGCCGCGGAAGATGCCGCCCGCAACCAGCAGGCGGCGGCCAAGCAGGGCCGGGCCTCGATCGTCACCGTGGAAGTGCTGGGCTTTGGCTCCGAGCCGGTGCAACGCCAGCGCGAAGAAGCCAGCCGCGCCCCGGGCTACAACCCCGACAGCCCGGTGCAGGTCCTGGGCGCCGGCCCCTTGAGCGACCAGGCCCGGGCGCGCCTGACCGATGAGGAGCGTGGGCAACTGACACTGTAGGAATCTCTCGTGGTAGCACGCTTGGGGGGCGATCGTTGATCGCCCCCTTTTTTTGGGCTGATGGGAAGGGGGTGTGGTGATGGTTGGCGGAGAGGGAGGAGCGGGGGGCGGCGTTCATGACGGTTTGCTTATAGTTCCGGCCTGCGGTCCGGGTGTTCGGCGTCGAAGCCTTGGGTGGGATGAGGGGGGAGAGGGTGGTCTTTCATGAGGTTGGGGAAGAGTAGTCTGGGGTCTTCATCAAGTTGTTTGGATAAGTTTGAATAAAGCGCACAGAGCTTTTCGTCTGGTTTGTATCCAAAGTTATGGATGGGCCTGGGGATTGGTTTGAATACTCCTATCAGATAGTTGAATCCGGTTGAGTTTCCTAAAGACGCTGCGCGTTGATAATAGAAAAGCGAGCGTGGCTTATTGTCCTTGGCCGTGTCGTAGAAGCTTGCGGTTTTTAAGATTGCATCTGAGTCTTCCTGAGCACCTGCGCACCGATAGTAACGCTCCGCCATGTCGTCATCTTGTTTGTGTCTCGGCAGCGCATAAGCAAAATATTGACCTATTTGAACTTGTGCTAATGGGCTGCCTAATTGTGCCGCTTGAAAAAGATATGAAGCAGCCATTCGCTCAGACTTTAACACTCCTTTTCCACGCTCGGTAATAACGGACCAGTTATAGTAACCCAGTGGCACTTTAAGCTTAACCATGCGCTCATAGAGATCGAGCATCTTGCCGGTGTCTTGTTCAACGCCAGGCCTTCCAGGCCAACCCGTACGATAAAGGCCGGCCAAGTTGTGCATGGCTTTCCAGTGATCCTTGGCAATGGCTTGCTCATAAAGACTCACTATTTTTTTCCAATCCTTAACCCCGCGTGTTTTTTCTAGAATGCGCGCTTGTTGAAACCAAGATTCAGCCTGTGGATCCAGTGGTGGATTGTTGTCTCGTTCATAGGCGCAGGTAAAACCCGGGTAGGCCATGGCCGCAGCTCCGTTTAATAGAAGTGAAATAATAATGACGCAGTAATATATGGTTTTAATCAACGGCTTTGGCATAAGGCGTCTCTATATCCCAAAAGCGAGTTAGGTGGGCTGTTAGTGGATGATTTCGCCCTTTGTGCTCCCAGTTTTTATCCATTACATCATTCCATTCTTTAAAGTTTTTTACCGAATTACATCTTCCTTGCTCGTCACTAAACGACTCCCCCACATGCAACTTCCACAACTCCTCCCGCCAAGTCTTCGCCAACTCCGCATCCGGCGCGGCCAGTCCCAGTTCAGAGTCGGTGTGCATACTGCGGGTATTGATATTGGCGGAGCTGAGCAGGCTGAACACGTCGTCCACCACCAGCAGTTTCGAGTGCACGTAGATGTCCCGGAAGTGCGCCTGTTCGCCTTCGGCCAGGGTGCTGCCGGGTTCGGGGCTGCAGGCGGTGATTACCACTTTAAGTCGGGTATATGTGTGAGGCTGTAGTATTTGCCCTCTTCGCCATCGCGCGCGAGATCACTTTGGATCGATTTAGTTGTACGCATTGCAGAAGCCGGCATATATTTTCCAGACTTTTCTAGCCAATTAGAAGTAGCAAACTTTCTGCTGCTTGTTCACATAAACCGCTGATAGGGTGCGGGTAAGAGGATCACTTTAGTGGCCTACCGATCCCAGGATATCCTTTAGCTTTAATATGTCGTCCTCATATAAAAAACTGCACTGTGAAACGGCTGTAAATACGTCACTTGAATTTTTTATGAAAGTACTACAAACCACATCTGCCCCTTCCGTCCCATCTGATTTTCCGTATGTGAAATTTTTTATATCCAATAACTTCCATCCTTCTTTAACCAGCTTTAGTCTTACGGCTTTGGATACTTCTGTAACACGAATTATTGCACTAGGGTAAGGAAGCTTTATCAGGTTGTTATAAGGCTGATGTGTTCCTTTGCCGAGCACCCGCAGGACCTCGTTAAATGCTTTTCCCATGACAATAAATGTCGGCAAGTTTTCCAGGTTTGTGTCATAGGTCGGTTGGTCCCTGGGAGCTAGTTTGAGTATGGTTACATCACCCTCCTGAAAGCAGCCGAAAACTTCAAGCTTGGTTTTCGGCATGTTGGGTAAGCATTGCTGTTCGTTAGAGAAAGCCTGCAACGAACAAAAAGCAGAACAAAACAGTGCCAGCAACCTAAGAGAAAACTTATGCCTCATCATTTAATACACTCCAGATGGCTTCGAACGCCTGTCGCCTCTCATTGTTATGGCTGAGTATGCCATTTGGATTTCCTCTGTTAATTATCGCCCCCACAACTCTAGAGGCTGTTTGGGTTGAACCTTCATCTGCACGCCTATTGATTTTCTCCCTGGCCCAATAAAATCCAGATGCATCGCAAGCATTATAATCATCTGTAGCAAGCAGGTTAGGATTTGGATCTATTGTAAAATTTCGAGCTCTATACTGTTCATAATTTTTATAGTTTCGTCGCCCAGTAATTTGTAGAAAACCTCGACCGTGAAATCGATCGCCATCTCCTACCATCCCTCCGGCCAGTGCGTTGGCAACGCCGTTATCCATGCCAGCCGCCTTTACAGCTATCTGATTTGGGCGACTCGCCATATAGTTTTCGCGAGTAATTGTTGGTCTAGGGTTAGGGCCCGGATTGGGCAGTTCAATCGGGCGACGCCCCGTTGGCAAGTTCCGCTCTCTAGCGATTGCTGTATCGTAATCTTCACCTGCTTCAGTTGGCGTGATGACCTCATACATTGTTCGAAAGTACCGTGGCCCACCAATTTCCTGCCTGTACTCCCACCACCCAGTTTCTATGCCTACTTGTGCGAGAAAATGAGATATTCGAATGCTTGAGGTGTTGATTATGTATTTAGAGAGCATTTTATTCATTGGCACTCTCAACTCTTCTGCCCTTTGCCTCCCAGGCTCAGGAGCCTTTACCAAAGCTCTTATTAACTCATTGCTACTGAGCCATCCACACTTTCTAAAAACCCGAACAAACTCCTTCGGTGGAAAATGCCAGTGCTCTGGATTAATATCTTTCAGATCCATATCTTCCCAAAAGGCCAACGCCTCATAGTGCAACTTCAATTTTTCTTGAGCCTGTGCGGAAATAATAGGCTCATCACCTTCACTCAACCAGTTGTACCTGTTGAAGAAATTGGCTCTTTCCCATTCGCTGGGAAATTTACAAATCAGTCGTTTAAGTTTTTATGGTTTTCAGGCGTGTTGATCATCGCACTATGGGCAGTACGCTGTTGTGGCGTCACTGGAATCTCGGAAATACCCAGTAATTCCATAACCTGTTCAGACTGGCAACGACCATCGCCATCGGTGTCATCGTCAATCAATTTCCAACCCTGCCAATGGGGAAAGTCGGCGTCGCTATAGACAGTAACGGTAGGACTTTTCAGGTTGACCCAGCCGACGCCTGCCGGATGGGCGCCGCTCGCCGGATAGGCTACTTGTCGCCAGTGCGCCGCATCATGGGGCTGTAGTAGATCTGGACCCAATATCCTGCCAAATCGCAATAACTCATAACCCGCACTCGGTGAGCGGGGATACAACGATTTGGCAGTCGTATAGAGGTTGTATTCGTAATCTTGCGTTTCCTGCCGTTCTCCCAGTCGAGTGCCGGATTCATTGAAAGTGGTTAATGTGCACTGTCCTTGTTCATATTTCATGGAAACAAAATACGCATCGATATGCCGGTGAACAATGGCCGATTCATTAGTTGCACTTGTTGGGTTGGTCGGGCGGGCGGCATAGAACAGTATTTCTGGAGGAATATAGAAGTGAACATCGCCCCAGCAACTATCAGTTCGCCCATTCCTAGTGGTGGTCAGGCGCCCGGTACTCCTGCCTAGAAAATGGCCAAGTTGCTCCTGAGAGCAGATGACTTCAAAGTGTATTTTATGGGGAGCACCATAAATCCTGCCTGCTGTACCTAATTCGTCCTTCCGATAAATAGGCATATCAATTGCGATATCGACGGATTTAATAGCGGATAAGTGCATGTAGATTGAATAAAAAACAACCTTGGCGTGGGCGCCTTCGCCTATATCCGTTTCGTGTTTCAGAATCAGGCAGCCGTCATCGGTCCAGCCATTTCGATAATTCAAAGGATGGCTGGTATCGGTGTTGGTTGCCGTAGGCTGACGAACATAAGCCACGGTTCCATCGGCGATGGCGCGAACGGGCAGGTGAGTGTTCCCTTCCCTCGGTGCCGTGAGATGGATACCACCGTGCCAGATCATGTTCTGACCGAGAGGAAAGGCTCCTTCAGTACTGTTCATCGCCCGATTGATAAAGTCCTCATCGCTTTCGTTTGGGGCGGCTAACGGGAGAAAAGGCGGGCTGATCAACATAGTCGGACTCCATATCCATCAATCTGCATGTCCATGAAATCGAGGGTTACAGCGAGAACGGATAATCTTCTTCAGGTTTGGTTTTCTGCTTGGGATTCACCAAGGCCTTCTCCATCAAGCTCCCGGCCTTATCCTTGTCCGCCACACCGGGTAGCATCGGCGGCTCAATACCGACGCCGCTGCCTTGCCCCGCAGCACCTCCCGCATTCACCTTGAGCAACGCCCCACTCACGCTGACGCCGCTGGCGTCGAGCTTGATAAAGCTGCCCCCGGCTTGCACCGTCAGTTCACTGGCCGCTTCGATCACCATTTTCTGGCCCGCTTGCAGATGAATCTCACGTCCGGCCTGGAGCAGTTGTGCGGTGCCCAGCTGGATGTGCTGGTCGTGCGCCACGTTCAGGTGGTCGTCGGCGCGGATTTCGGTTTTGCGTTCGCCGTGGATGGTGCGGTGTTCCTCGGCCTTGAGTTCGCTGTAGCTGTTGCCTTCAACCGTGTCGTGACGCTCGTGGCCGACGCGAATTTTCTGGTCGTGCTGGATGTTTTCATCCCAGTCGCGCTGGGCGTGGACGAAGATCTGTTCGGCGCCTTTTCTGTCTTCGACGCGCACTTCATTGAAACCGCCGCCGCCCGGCGAACTCAGGGTCTTGAAGGTGCTGCGGGTCTTGTTGATCGGCAGTGCGTAAGGCGTCGGATGTTCCTGGTGGTACAGGCAACCGCTGATCAGCGGCTGGTCGGGGTCGCCTTCAAGAAAGTCCACCAGCACTTCCATGCCGACGCGCGGGATGGCGAGGGCACCGTAGCGGTCGCCGGCCCAGCTGGAGGCGACCCGCAGCCAGCAACTGGTCTGGTCGTTGCCCTGGCCTTCGCGGTCCCAGTGGAACTGCACCTTGACCCGGCCGTATGGATCGGTGTGGATTTCCTCTCCTGCTGGGCCGGTGACCACCGCGGTCTGACTGCCGAGGACCCGGGGTTTGGGGTGGTCCAGCGGCGGGCGAAAGAATACCTCCCAGGGGGTGGCGAGGAAGCGGTTGCGGTAACCCTGTTGGAAGCCGTCTGTAACCTCGGTGTCGCTGCTGATCGACTCCTCCAGCACCTGGGGCTGCTTGCCTTCGTGAGTCACCCGGGTCAGCAGCCACAGGTCGTTCCACGCCTGGCGCGGGTGATCGGTCAGTTCAAGAAAATGCCCGCTGACCAGTCGCGGCTCATCGCCCCAGCCCTCAGCCTGGCGGTAGTCGGCGCGGTGGCGTTCCAGGGCGCGCTGGCTGAGGAACTTGCCACGCTGGCGATCGGTGAAGCGCCCGGGGTAGTCGTAGTCCTCCAGGTCCGGTTCCTGGGTCTTGGCGTCGGGTTTGTAGGCAGCCTCCATTTGCAGGCGTGGCTTTTCGAAGTCGTAGTCGCGCCGGGTGATGCGGCTGGTGCGGGTTTCCAGGCGCACGTTGAAGCCCTTGATCACCGGCTCATCGGCCACCAGCCCGCTGCCGCGCACATAGGCGGTGGGCCGGCCGAGCGTGCGGAACACGCTCTGGTTGTCGCTGAACACCAGCAAATGCGCCTCGCGGCTGTGCTGGAAGTGATAGTGCAGGCCTTCTTCTTCGCACAGGCGCTGGATGAAGTGCAGGTCGCTCTCGTCGTACTGCACGCAGTAGTCGCGCTCGGGGCACGGGTGTTGAATCTGGAATTGGTAGGCATTGCCGAGGATGCCGTGCTCTTCGAGGATCAGGGCGATGATCTGCGGCGCCGAGAGCTGCTGGAAGATCCGCTGGTTGCTGCGGTGGCGCAGGTAATCCAGGTGCGGCAGCAGCGACAGGCTGTAGCGGCTCAGGCGCTGGCCGGCATCGCCCTGGGCGATGCGCTGGATCAGCCCATGGATGCCATGGCCCTGGGGGTCGAAGGCGAGAAAGGCCGGTTGGTGCAGCAGGGGTTCGAGGTCGATGAAGGGGCGTTCGCTGACCAGTTGCAGGTCAAAGCGAAACGGCTGGCTGATGGCTTCGGTGCCCTGGAAGGCGAGCACCTGGAAGTCGTGCTGGATGCCTTGGATGTCCAGGCTGAAGTGGGTCTGGTCGGCCGGGCTGAACATGGGTCGCTCCTTGACGTGTTGCGGCTGATTCCATTGGCCGAAGCGCCGCTGATCAACGAGAAGATTGTCGATCAGCGGCGGACAGCTGAAAAACAGCGGACAACTTAACAAGGAGCGGGCGGCCACCGTCATCGGACTTATCTGAACGTTTTGGCGAAAAGATACTGCCGTCCGCTGATTCAAGTCGGCGGGCTGCCCCGGTCCCGCCTCAACGCCGGTCGCTAGTCGATGACCGTCTCCGGCGTGGACACCTGTTGCTCAAGATCGGGGGCCAATGCTGGTGACCAGATCGGGAAGGCGTCGGGCATGGCCTTGCCTTGGCGGGCCTGTTCAAACCGTGGCGATCATGCAGCCCAGGGCCCCGGACTCCTGATAGATCACCCGTCCCTTGTGGGTGTTGGCAAAATCCCGCAGCCCGCGTTTGGCCACGTCGCTGTAGCCCAGGGCGACGGCCCAGCGCGCAGCCACCGGGTCGGTGTACTGGGTCAGCTTGTCGATGTCTTTCTGGGTTTCGGCCAAGAGTTTGTTGCCGGCATTGGTGGCGCTTTCGACTTTGAGTTCGATCGCGTAGTTCTCCACGTTATGTTGCGCCAGCACGTCCAGGCGCAAGGCCTGGTTGGGCGCCGGATAGGGCACCTCGCGGGCGGCGGCCACATGGACCGAGCGCAGCAGGATCAGGAACTCCACCTGAAACCACACTTCCCAGGCCGCGCCGGTGCTGATGGCGGCCTCGATGCGCGCGTGGTCGCTGAGGATCAGGTGGCTGAGATCGGTATTTTTCATGGCGCGTTGCTCTTTGTAGGGGAGGGTACAAAGGGGAACGAACCTTCAGGAGCGCTGTGAATGGCAGGTGAGGGCCCGGTTGGCCGGGCGGGGCCCTCAGGGCATGACGTCTGCCTGGGTTTCGTTCACCGAGGGCCGTTGCAGATTGGCCGCGCCCAGCCAGTAGAACAGTCCGCCCAGGACAATGAACGCCCCCAGCATGTAGAAGATCCAGTGCGCCGGCTGGCTTGCCAGGACCATGCCGCAGAGTATCGGGCCCAGGGCCCCGCCGAGGTTGGAGAGGTTTTGTGCGCCGTAGTACAGGCCTCGCAGGTGCTCGGGGGCGATCAGGTCGATGAACATGTATTCGGCGGGAAACACGATGATTTCCCCCAGGGTGAACACCACCATCGACAGCACCCACAGCGGCAGGCTGGTGGACAGGGCGAACCCGGCGACCCCCAGCAGGAACAGGCTCAGGCCTGCCGCCAGCCACTGCTTCAGGTGGTTGGGGGTGATCCTGCGGCCAATGGCGTACTGCAGGGCAATGACCAGCAACGCATTGGTCGCCACCAGGGTGCTGATGGTGGTGTAGGCGACTTGCGCGGACTCGGTGACCACCAGGTACTGGGACAGATAAGCCGAGAACTGGCCAAAGACCACCGCGCTGAGCAAGCCGCCCAGGGTGAAGCAGATCAGGCGGTAATCCCGCAGCAGCTGGCGGCCCAGCGCGAGAAAGGACAGGGGCTGATGGGGGCTGGCGCCGGACTGGAGCTGCCTGTCGCCCTGTGTCAGGTACAGGGCAAAGAATCCCGCCGCCAGGGCGCTCGACGCGACAAAGGGCAGGCTCATGCCTTGCTGGGCCAGCCAGGCGCCGAGCAACGGGCCGACGGCATAACCGATGTTGGTCAGGGTGTACTTGATCGAGAACACTTCACTGCGCTCGGTCACCGGTAACTGTTGGGCAAAACCGGCTTTGACCGCGATATCGAACACTGCGTAGGCGAGGTTGATCGATACCAGGCACAGGTAGAGCAGCCACAGGCCGGGGGCGGCAAAGGCGCCGACAAAGCCCAGGGTGAAGACCGCGACGCAGGCCAGGATCAGCCGGTAGGTGGCGATCCGATCCACCAGGTAACCGCCGTAGAGGCTCAGCAGCGAGCCGACGATCAGGCTGCTGCCGATCACCAGGCCGATGTCGGCGACGCTCAGGCCGTAGCTGGCGGACAGGTAGATCACCAGATAGGGCAGGGTGATAGCCCGCGCCAGGGTCAGGATCAGCGAACCCGACAGCAACAGCTTGATGGTGCCCGGGTAGTTTTTCAGGGTGTACAGCATCCATGCCTCTTCAAGTGGTGCAGGTTGAGTCGGGGGGATTGAGCTTACTGAGGAATTGGCTTCTGTTTTATGATGATTTTTCTTTAGTGAATGGAAACTGATTCATGAATAAGGACGTTGCATGTTTGCTTCCGAACGCCTGAAGGGCATCGATGTTTTTGTCTGTGTCGCCGACTCCGGCAGCTTCAAGGCCGCCGCCGAGCGTCTGAACCTGACGCCGTCCGCTGTCAGCAAGGCCATCGCCCGCCTGGAAGGCCGCCTGCAGGCCCGGCTGTTGCAGCGCACCACTCGCAGTCTGGCGCTGACCGATGCGGGGCAGGCCTTCTATCGCACCTGCACCGGGGTACTGGCCGATCTGCAAGAGGCCGAGTGGGCGTTGCAGGCGGAAAACACCGAACTGAGGGGCAAGGTGCGCGTCGATCTGCCGGGGGCCTTTGGTCGCACTCAAGTGCTGGAGCTGATCTTGCGCTTTGCCCGGGAGCACCCTTTGCTGCAACCCCACGTGACCTTTGCCGATGCCTTTGCCGATCCCCTGGAGGCCGGTGTCGATATTGCCGTGCGACTCGGCGGACCCGCGCAATGGCCCGTCGCCCTGGGGCATCGTCAGCTGGGCCACGAGCGGCACCTGTTCTGTGCCTCGCCGGCGTACCTGGAGCATCAGGGCACGCCCTTGACCGATGCCGATCTGCTGCGCCACCGCTGCATCGCCTACGGCTGGGTGGATGGACGGGTCAACCCCTGGACTTTTCCCGGCAGCCGGCCAGGGGAGATCGAGCGTCGGGTGATGCCGGCCGCTTGCGTGGTGGGGGATGGGCAGGGGTTGCTGATGACGGTGATGGCGGGCTACGGGATTGCCCAATTGCCGTCGTGGCTGGTCAAGCGCCAGCTGGATGAGGGCAGCCTGGTACAGGTGCTGCCGCACTGTGCAACCCAGGGACAGGCAATCCATCTGCTATGGATGAAGAATCGTCAGGCACTGCCCAAGGTCAGCGCCTTGCTGGAGCTGTTGGCAGAACACTTGATGGGATAGACAGAAAGAAAATGGCAGGGGCGGCTGGATTCGAACCAACGCATGGCAGGATCAAAACCTGCTGCCTTACCGCTTGGCGACGCCCCTGTAGCTGTTGCGACGTTACTTGCCTTGATTGCCGGTCCGGGGAGGTCCGCTGCAAGAACGGGCGCAAATTTACCAACTTATAGACGGGCTGTGAAGCCCCCCAATGCAAAAAAATGAGTTTGAAAACAGCTGCTTAGTCTTTTTCTGGGCGCTTTTATCCGCCCCGGGGGTCAGGGGACCAGGTAGTCGGGCTGTGAATCCTTCAGGGGCCGGGCCATGGCCAGCGCGCGGCGGATGGCCCGCAACTCCGCGCCTTGCAGGAGGCGCCGGCCAAAATCATAGTCGTCGCCCCCCGGGCCCAGGTGCACCGAAAGCAGCCCGAACAGTTGTCCGCCCAGGTCCTCGATGAACATTTCCATATAGGTTTCGTCGCGGCGGTAGGCGCTGAGGTAGATCAGCCCCTGGACCTCGGCGCGACTGCAGTTGTCGATGGCCTCCCAGGTCAGGCAACTGCCCTGTCCATTCTCGATCAGCGGCATGTGCCAGGCGTCCTGTGCCAGCGGTTGGGCGCGCAGTGCCGCCGGCAGTGGCTGGCAGGACAGGACCAGGAAGCGGTACCTCGGCCGGCCATGGTGGATGGCATTGCGTGCTGTCGGCGGCTCGGGCGCCGGGCCGGTGATCCGCACCCGCAGCAGCTGGCTCAGGGCAATTTCCGAAGGCTGTTCGTTCCAGCCATTGAGGTCGGCAACCGGCGGGCACCAGATCAGTTGCAGGGTTTCGCCGATCAGGATGCCGTCCCGGTGCTGGAAGAAGGCCGAGTGTTCCTCTCCCACCACGGGCAGCAAGTCGTGCAGGTGCAAGGTCGGCGCGCCGTAGTCGATGCCCAGGTCGGTGGACCAGAACAGCGGTGCGCAGGTTTTCAGGGTTGTCGGCATGGACGCGAGCCTGTGATGGAGAGGGTGCGGATTCTTCGGTAACTGGCGCCGGATGTCACCTGTGTCTGACTCAATCGGCTACATCCTCTGGCGCGATGCGACCGTGACAGCGTTCAGCCGCGCACTAGTATAGGGAGCCTGAAGCAAGACCTATAAGAACAGCACAAGGACACACGTATGCGACGCTGGAACGGCTGGGGGGATGCATCCACGGTGGTCGAATTGCCGGCCCAGGGCGCGGGGTTTCTCGCCGAACGCCTGGGACCGGGGCGCCGCTTGCCGGAGGCGACTCTGGAGCAGGCGCTGGCCAAGGTACCGGCTTCACGCCTTGCTGCCCACCCGTTGTATTGCATCGATCCCCAGGAACGCCTGCTGCACGCCCGCGGCCAGAGCCTGGCGGACTGGCTGGCCTTGCGCGAAGGCGCGCTGGGGGTCTACCCCGACGCCGTGGCCTTTCCGGAAACCGCCGAACAGATCCGCCAATTGCTGGCCCTGGCCGAGGACCGCGACCTGTGCCTGATTCCCTACGGCGGCGGCACCTCGGTGGCCGGGCACATCAACCCGCCCTGGTCCGAACGCCCAGTGCTGACGGTGTCCCTGGCGCGCATGAACCGCCTGCTGGAGCTGGACGAAGACAGCCTGCTGGCCACCTTCGGCCCCGGCGCCAGTGGCCCGCAGGTGGAAAGCCAGCTGCGCGCCCGGGGCTACACCCTGGGGCATTTCCCCCAATCCTGGGAGCTGTCGACCCTGGGCGGCTGGGTTGCCAGCCGTTCCAGTGGCCAGCAGTCGTTGCGCTACGGGCGCATCGAGCAGTTGTTCGCCGGCGGTACCCTGGAAACCTTTGCCGGGCCGATGCCCATCGCCAGCTTTCCGGCGTCTGCCGCCGGGCCGGATATGCGCGAGGTGGTGCTGGGCAGTGAAGGGCGCTTCGGGATCATTTCCGAGGTCAAGGTACGGGTCAGCCGCCTGCCCGATGACGAGCGCTTCTATGGGGTGTTCCTGCCCGACTGGTCCCAGGCCCTGCAAGCGGTGCGCGCCCTGGCCCAGGCTCGGGTGCCGCTGTCGATGCTGCGCCTGTCCAATGCCGTGGAGACCGAGACCCAACTGGCCCTGGCCGGCCATCCGACGCAGATCGCCTGGCTGGAAAGATACCTGGCCCTGCGCGGCGCCGGGGCGGGCAAGTGCCTGCTGACCTTCGGCGTCACCGGCAATCGTCAGCAGAACGCCCTGTCGTTGCGTCATGCCCGGCGCCAGCTCAAGGCCTTCGGCGGGGTGTTCACCGGCACCTTGCTGGGCAAGAAGTGGGCGCAGAACCGCTTTCGTTTTCCCTACCTGCGCGAAAGTCTGTGGAACGCCGGCTACCTGGTGGACACCCTGGAAACCGCCACCGACTGGAGCAATGTCGACCGCCTGTTGCAGCGCATCGAGGGCAGCCTGCGCGATGGCCTGGCCGCCGAGGGCGAGCAGGTGCATGTGTTCACCCACCTGTCCCATGTCTATGGCGAAGGTTCGAGCATCTACACCACCTACGTGTTCCGCCCGGACGCCCAGTACCCGGCGACCCTGGCCCGCTGGCAGGCGCTCAAGCACGCCGCCAGCCAGACCATCGTCAATCACCACGGCACCATCAGCCACCAGCACGGGGTGGGCAAGGACCACGCGCCGTACCTGCTGCGGGAGAAGGGCCCGCTGGCGATCGACACCCTGCAGGCGCTGAGTCGCCACTTCGATCCCGCCGGGCGCCTGAACCCCGGCACGCTACTGGAGCAGTGAGGTCATGAGCCAGGACTGGAATGCCCAGTGGCGGCAACAGGTACTGCCGGAGCTGGCAGCGCAGCCGTGGGACCTGATCGTCATCGGCGGCGGTATCAGCGGCGCCGGCATTCTGCGCGAGGCGGCGCGGCGCGGTTGGCGCTGCCTGCTGCTGGAGCAGCGGGACTTTGCCTGGGGCACCTCCAGCCGTTCCTCGAAGATGGTCCACGGCGGGCTGCGCTATATCGCCAAGGGCCAGTGGCGCCTGACCCGGGACTCGGTGCGCGAGCGCCAGCGCCTGTTGCAGGAAGTCCCGGGGCTGGTGGAGCCCATGAGTTTCCTGATGCCCCATTACCGCGGTCAGTTTCCCGGGCCCACGCTGTTTGGCGGCCTGCTGAGCCTGTATGACGCCCTCGCCGGGCGGCGCAATCATCGCTTTCACGATGCCCGGCAACTGCAGTACCTGGCCCCCGGGGTCAAGGAACCGGGGTTGCTCGGCGGCACCAGCTTTCTCGATGCCCTGACCGACGATGCGCGGCTGGTGCTGCGGGTGCTGGCCGAGGCCCGGGCCGACGGCGCCGTGGCCATCAATGGCGTGCGGGTGACCCGCCTGCTGCGGGAGAACGGGCGGGTGTGCGGGGTGGCGATCGAGGACAGTGAAACCGGCGCCGTGCACACCCTTGGCTGCGCGGCCCTGGCGGTGGCCACTGGGGCCTGGGCCGAGCGCCTGCGCCCGGCGAGCAGCCGTCGGCAGCTGCGACCGTTGCGCGGCAGTCACCTGCTGCTGCCGGGCTGGCGCCTGCCGGTGGCCCAGGCTTTGAGCTTCATGCATGGCGAGGATCGGCGGCCGGTGTTCGTCTTCCCCTGGGAAGGCGCCACCGTGGTGGGCACCACCGACCTCGACCACCGCGACGACCTGGACCAGAGCGCCAGCATCAGCCAGGAAGAACTGCGCTATCTGCTGGCCGCCTGCGCCCAGCAGTTTCCCCAGGCACAGATCGGTCCCGGGGACGTGCTGTCGACCTGGGCCGGGGTACGCCCGGTGGTGGCCGGTAGCGAGGGGCAGCAGGGCAAGCCGTCCAACGTCACCCGTGAACACGTGCTGTGGCAGGAGCCCGGCTGCGTGACCCTGGCCGGCGGCAAGCTCACCACCTTCCGCCCCCAGGCCATCGAAGTGCTGCAAGCCTGCGGGGCGATGCTTGGGCGGGACGTGGTGGATGACGGCGCCCCGGTGTTCGCGCCCGTGGCCGCGCTGGACATCCCCGGCCTGAGTCGCGCCCAGACTCGGCGCCTGGCCGGCCGCTATGGCCGCGACCTGCCGCGCCTGGCGCAACAGGTGGCGCGCCTCGGCGGCGACTGCATCGGTGCCAGCGACACCCTGTGGGCCGAGCTGGCGTTCGCCGCCGAGACGGAGATGGTCCTGCACCTGGACGACCTGCTGCTGCGCCGCACCCGCATCGGCCTGCTGCTGGCCGAGGGCGCCGCCCAGTACCTGCCGGCCATCCGCCGCCTGTGCCAGCCGCTGCTGGGTTGGGACGATAGCCGCTGGCAGGCCGAGGAACAGCGCTACCGGGCCTTGTGGCAACGCCATCACAGCCTGCCCGCCAATGCCTAACGATGCTCAACCAAGAGAGCCCCATGGATAACCACAACAACAAGAAGCAGGACTACCTGCTGGCCATCGACAACGGCACCCAGAGCGTTCGCGCACTGCTGTTCGACCTCCAAGGCAACCTGCTGGGCAAGGGCAAGGTGGAACTGGAGGCGTATTTTTCGAGCCAGCCCGGCTGGGCCGAACAGCACCCGGACTACTACTGGGCCAAGCTCGGCGAGGCCTGCCAATTGCTCTGGCAGCAGACCGGCATCGACCGCTCGCGGATCCGCGGCGTGTCCCTGACCACCCAGCGCGGCACCCTGATCAATGTCGACGCCCAGGGCCGCGCCCTGCGTCCGGCGATTCTCTGGCTCGACCAGCGCCAGGCCGAGGTCGAGGGCCGCATCAAGGGCCCCTGGGGCTGGCTGTTCAAATTGATCGGCGCCGAGGCCACGGTGGACTATTTTCGCGCCCAGGCCGAAGCCAACTGGGTGGCCCAGCAGCAACCCGAGGTCTGGGCGGCCACCGACAAGTTCCTGCTGCTCTCGGGTTTTCTCACCCATCGCCTGACCGGCAACTTCGTCGACTCGGTAGGCTGCTCCGTGGCTTACCTGCCGTTCGACTACAAGCGCCTGTGCTGGGCCGCTCCCAGCGACTGGAAGTGGCAGGCCCTGGCGGTGCGTCGCGAGCAGTTGCCGACCCTGCTCAAACCCGGCGAAACCCTGGGCCGGATCAGCGCCGAAGCCAGTCGCCACACGGGTATTCCCGAGGGCTTGGCGCTAATTGCCGCCGGTGCCGACAAGGCCTGTGAGGTGCTCGGTTCGGGCGTCCAGGATTCGACCACGGCCTGCCTGTCCTACGGCACCACGGCCACCATCACCACCACCCGTTCCCGCTACCTGGAAGTGGTGCCGCTGATCCCGCCGTACCCGGCGGCGGTGCCGGATCACTACAACTGCGAGGTGATGATCTTCCGCGGTTACTGGATGGTCAGCTGGTTCAAGCAGCAGTTCGGCCTGCGGGAAGTGCAGCAGGCAGCCGAGCAGGGGCTGGAGCCGGAACAGCTGTTCGACGCCCTGGTCCAGGCGGTGCCGCCCGGGTCCATGGGCCTGACCCTGCAACCCTACTGGTCGCCGGGCATCCGCGAGCCGGGCATGGAGGCCAAGGGCGCGATGATCGGCTTTGGCGACGTGCACACCCGGGCCCACATCTACCGGGCGATTCTCGAAGGTCTGGCCTACGCCCTGCGCCAGGGCATGGAACGCATGGAACAACGCTCCAAGCTGAAGATCACCCGCCTGCGGGTGGCCGGCGGCGGCTCCCAGAGCGACGCGGCCATGCAGCTGACCGCAGACATCTTCGGCCTGCCGGTGGAACGCCCCTATGTCTATGAAGCCTCGGGGCTGGGGGCGGTGATTGCCTGCGCGGTGGGGCTGGGCCTGTACCCGGACTTCCCCACGGCGATCAGCGCCATGACCCGGGTCGGCGCGGTGTTCGAGCCCCAGCCGCAGGCGCAGCAGATGTACCAGCGGCTGTACCGCGAGGTCTACCTGCGCATGTATCGCCAGCTCAAGCCGCTGTACCAGAGCATTCGCGAGATCACCGGCTACCCGGCCTGAAGGCGCGGCGGGCGCGGCCAGTAGGGCAAGGGTTCCCGGTCGAAAAAACACCCCCGCGCGGCACGGCTCAACTATCGTCATCCAGGTGGACGGAACCCCTACGACAACCTGAACCGGTGAGCCGAACATGAACCGCCAGGACGCGCTGAACATCCTCTGGAAGCGACTGTTCATCATCTTTGTGCTGCTGTTGGCGGCGTCCCTGGGGGCGGTTGCCATGGCCGACGGCTACACCATTCCCTCGGTGGTGTTCATCGTCGGCAACATCGGCGGCTACGTAGGCTTTCACCGGCAACTGTCCCACCTCAGCGAGGAGGAAATCGTCAGCCTGTGCAGCTCCTGGTTCAACGTGCTGCTGCCATCGTTCATCGGCGGCATCCTCGCGGGCCTGCTGTACATCCTGTTTATCTCCGGCGTGGTGCAAGGGGAGCTGTTTCCCGAGATCGTCGGTGACAGGAGCTGCAGGTACCCGGACAACAGTTTCTATGTGATTTTCTGCCAGCACGCCGACGGCTATGCCGCCTACGGCAAGTTGCTGTTCTGGTCCTTTGTCGCGGGCTTCAACCAGAACTACGTGGTCGACCTGATCGAGAACATCAAGAGCAGCAAAAAAGCACGGGGTGAAGCATGAGTGAAGCCCCCACGAGCAACGGCTGCCGGGTAAAAAGGGCGGCGTCGTGCTGTCCTTCGATTGCAAGGAGCTACGGTCACTCTGTCTGATGGTGGCTAGGTGTTTGTGTTTTATGTAGGTGTTTATAAATATGAGTGGGTGTTGACACCTACTTGTTGGTTTAATATTCTTCGCGGCACATACACAGCAGGTGCCTTCCGATGAATAGTCTCGCCAACGCCTTCAAGGCGCTCGAAGTCCTCACCCAGGATGAATTCAATCGTCGTTTTCCGCAGAAGCACACGCTGGGGGAGGTGGTGCTGGGCATGGGTGAGCTGGTCGAGGTCCTGAAGAAAGACCAGGGCCTGTCGCTGCGCAAGATTGCCGAAATCGCCGATGTTTCGGTGGCCGGTCTCGATCGCTGGCGCAACAACGGCTACGGCAGCAAGAAGCACTGTGAAAAACTCATCGCCCACTGCCAGCAACTGCTGGGCGAATCCCGCTTGCCGCATCCGGTCGCCACGGCACCCGCCGGCAGTGTGGCGCAGAGCCTGCGCGCCTGTAGTCCGGCGCAACTGGAGGCGGCCATTGAGCGTGCCTTGCAGGCGCAGCTGGGGTTCCCCGATTCGCTGGAATGCACCCTGGTCAGGATGGAGGCCGGCGCTGACGGCCACCGTCTGGAAATTCTGATTCGCTGAGCCACAGGCCCGATGCTTCCCGGCCTGCGGCTGGCGCCATTGACCATCAAGGAGAGTTGAAGATGAACCCTATGCAAACGTCGGCCTGGGACCAGGCCGCCATCGCCCTCAAACAGAATGTGGCCAAGTTGCCCGCTGGCTACCAAGGCAAGATTCGCCAGATCATTGGGGAAGCGCTGTGGGAGCCATTGCAGCGCACCACCCGCCATCGCTTTGGCAAGCATGTGCGAGCCAATCTTGAACACTATGGGCTGGTGTTCGTGGGCAAGGCGGGGACCATAGCGGTGTACAAGAAGTCGGCGGTCTGATCGGCCTGCTGACGGCGGGCCCAGCCCCGGTGGGGGGCCGCCCTGTCAGCGTTGCAAAGCGCCGCTGCCCCTGGTCGGGCAGCGGCGTTTTTTCTGTTTGAACAGCGATTTCCCGCCGCCTGAATGACATGGGCCACATTGTCCTGTGCTCTGTGGGTTCTTTCCTGCGTCGCAACTTGCATTGTCCCTTTCTGCCGGTCGGAGTTTTCTTGATGCCTTCCCCAAAATCCTTGCCCACGGTCCTGCTGGGCCTGGCCCTTGCCTGCCCGGCGCTTGCCGAAACCCGCGCTGTGGAGCTGGCGCCGGCGCAGGTGCTGGGGCAGGCGCCGGTTGACGAGGGGCAGGGCGTGGAAGAGGCCGCGGCACGGCTGGCCGAGGTGCCGGGTGGGAGCAATGTGGTGGACATGCGCCAGCCGCTGCAGGGCCGGGTGGCCAGCAATCAGGATGTGCTGGCCTATCAGCCCGGGGTGTATGCCCAATCGGCGGGCAACGAAGGGGTGAAGATCTCGATCCGCGGCTCGGGCATCAACCGCGCGCCGGGCGCCCATGCCTCGGGGCTGTACACGATGCTCGACGGCCTGCCGCTGACCGGCCCCGGCGGTACGCCCTATGAGTTGCTGGAGCCGTTGTGGGTCGACCATGTGCAGGTGCTGCGCGGCGCCAACGGCTTTGACCGTGGCGCCCTGGCCCTGGGCGGGGCCATCGATTACGTCAGCCATACCGGCTACGACGCGCCGCTGTTGCAGGTGCGCTACGCCACCGGCAGTCACGGTTACCAGCAGCGTCAGGTCAGCTCCGGGCAAGTGCTGGGGGATTTCGACTATTACGTCTCGCTGACCGATGCCAACGCCGACGGTTACCAGGACCACACCCGCAGCCAGAGCCGCGGGGTGATCGGCAACTTCGGCTACCGCTTCAACCCGAACCTGGAAACCCGTTTCTACCTGCGCTACCGCGAGACCGACAACGATCTGGCCGGGCGGGTCAGCAAGCGCTCCATCGAGCACGACCCGCGGGCGGCCAACCCGGCCTATGTCAGCCGCGACGACCGGCGCAAGCAGCCGGGCAGCACCTTTGTCGGCAACAAGACCACCTACTACATCGACGATGACTCGAGCCTCCAGACCGGCCTGGTCTACCACGACTACCCGATGGATCTGCGCGAAGGCCCCAACCGCCTGAAGGTGGCCTACAGCGACGTCAGCGGCACCTTGGACTACAAGCGCCGCGACAGCCTCTGGGGCCGGGAAAGCCGCAGCACCCTGGGCCTGCGGGTGACCAAGCACCTGCCCAATGACGGTGCCAGTGAGTTCGTGCGGATTCCTGGCGGTAACACCGCCGGCTATGCCCCGGGCACGCGGATTCGTAACTTCACCTACCAGGGCTCGGACACTGTCCTGCATGTTGGCAATGACCTGGAAATCGCCGACGACCTGTGGCTGACCACCGGGCTGGCGGCCATCTACACCCGTCGCGAAAGCGCGGTGACCTACCCCGAGGGCGGCGGCAAGACCAGCCTTGGCGACTGGGACTACGCGCCGCGCCTGGGCCTGCGCTATCAGCTGACGCCGGATGTACAGCTGTTCGGCAACCTCAGCCGTTCGGTGGAAGCACCGCACCCCTGGTCGCTGATCTACAGCTCGAACCTGCGTTTTCCAGCCGGTAGCGGAGTGGCCAGCGGCGCCCAGCGTGATCCGATCACGCTGCGCAACCAGACCGCCACCACCCTGGAGCTGGGCGGCCGTGGCGACAGCGGCCTGGGTCAGTGGAGCCTGGCCTGGTACTACGCCCAGGTGCGCCACGAACTGCTCTCGGTACTGCCCGATCCCAGCGCCACCACGCCCTACGAACTCAACGCCAGCCCCACGGTGCACCAGGGCGTGGAAGCCAGCCTGCACAGCGAGCTGTGGTCGCGCCCGGGTGTGGGCCGCCTGAGCCTGCGCCAGGCCTACACCTTCAGCGATTTCCACTACCGCGACGACGCGCGCTTTGGCGACAACCGCCTGCCGGGCCTGCCCATGCACTACTACCAGGGCGAGCTGCGTTACGACTGGCCCCTGGGCTTCTTTGCCGCGGTCAACACCCAGCTGGTGTCGAAGGTGGCGGTGGACTACGCCAACAGCTATTACGCCGACCCTTACGCACTGTTCGGCGCCACCCTGGGCTACAACGCGCCGAAGAACGACTGGCAGACCTGGATCGATCTGCGCAACCTCACCGACAAGCGCTACGCCGCCACCGTCACTCCAGGCTACGACGACAAGGGGCAGGATCTGGCGCGCTCGACGCCGGGGGAAGGGCTGGGGGTGTACCTGGGGGTGTCCTGGAGCTTGCGTTGACCCGCTAGCGCGGCAGGCCGCGCCTTAAAAAAAAGTGCCCGCGGCTGCGGGCGCCTGGGTCAGGCCCATCATTGACCGGCCAGGTCCAGGCTCAGTTGCGAAAATACAGCTCGTCCAGCTGCCGTCGGCGGATCGCCAGGTACTCGTCCCAGACCTTGGGGAAATCCTCGTCCCGGGTGAAGGGAAAGGTCAGGTAGACGGTGCGGCCGATGACACTGATGTACTCCCGCGTGCGCTTGTACGCCGGTTGCTCCAGCAGCGAAATGTACTCGTCATAGGCGTGGTGATAGTGGCTGATCGTGACCCGGTGGGGCGCGATCATGCCGCGGGAAAAGTCGATCACCCAGCCGTGACTCATGCCGTTGCCCAGGTAGCCGTAGACCCCGTCCTCGGACAGGCTGATGTGATTTCGTGCCTGCTCGCCATCCTCGTCGTTGACCAGCACGATCTGGGTTTCGAAATAGCGGATGGCCTGTTGCTCGGGGCCGCGCAGGTGCAGGTTCCAGCTGATGGCGCCCATGCGGAATTCACCTTGTTCGGCAAATTCGGCAATCCAGCCGTTGGCGAGGGTAATGCGGTGTGTGGTCATGGTGAGTGGTCCGGCTCGGGCGGTGCATGAGGGAAGGGAGTGGCGTGGCGCGGGGATTGTAACCACTAGGCTGGGTGCATGGCTTTATATCAGGGGAGAAAATGGAGCGCTGCAAACAATGCTTCTATAGTGTTTTTGCAGCACAAAAAAAGCTGAAAACAAACCCCCAACGGTTGCCGATAGCAAAGAGTCTCTCCTTTAGCAGGATGCGCCCATGTTCAATACTCGTTTGAAAATGCAGTTGCAGTCCCTTCAGTCGGAGCTTTCAGTGGCTCGACAGTTGCTCAAGGGGATTGAGACTTGCCTTGTGCGTGCGGTCCTTGACGCCAACTACAACGTTATAGATGCAAATGAAGGCTTTCTGAACATGTTGGGGTGTGGCGCCAACCAAGTACTGAACAAACCGATCGACAATTTCATTCCGCAGTATGTGCGGCAGATGGATTGCTATCGTCGTTTGCTCGACAGCGTGAACAACCACGACGCGGTTATCGATACTTACCGTTTTCAGCGTCCCGATGGTGGACTGTCGTGGTTTCGTGGCCTCTGGCAGCCGATTGTCAATCAACAGGGGCAATTGGAAAGTATTCATGCCTTTGGTTCGAACATCACCGAGACCGTTGACACTTCGGCGGAGAATTCGGCGTTCATTCAAGCGCTGCTGCGCTCCACTGCGGTGATCGAGTTCGATCTTCAAGGCCATATCCTGCAAGCAAACGAGCAGTTTCTGCGCTCAATGGGTTATGAACTTGGGCAAATCAAAGGCAAGCACCACAGCATGTTCTGTGACCCAGCCGATGCCGCGTCCAGTCATTACAAGGAGTTCTGGGCGACCCTCAATCGCGGTGAATTCGTGGCTGACCGTTTCAAGCGTGTCGATGCCCATGGTCGAGTCGTTTGGCTGGAAGCGACCTACAACCCGGTGCACAACGCACAGGGCGTCCTTTACAAGGTGGTCAAGTTCGCCACGGTCATTACCGAGCAAGTGGCTCGCGAGCAGCAGGTGAACGAGGCGGCGACCATCGCGTTCGAGATCTCCCAACAAACCGACATCAGCGCCCGCCGAGGCGCCGACGTGGTGCAGAACACCGTGCAAACGATGCGCATGATCTCGGATGAAATGCAGGCGGCATCCGCCGGGATTGAAGCGTTGGGCAAGCAATCACTGCTGATCAGCTCGATTGTCCAGACCATTGGTGGCATCGCCCAACAGACCAACTTGCTCGCGCTCAACGCAGCAATCGAGGCGGCGCGGGCCGGTGAGCAGGGCCGGGGGTTTGCCGTGGTCGCCGATGAAGTGAGGCAGTTGGCGGGGCGCACCAGTGCCGCTACCGAAGAAATCGTCAGCGTTGTACAGCAGAACCAGAGTCTGGCAGATGCAGCCGTAAGCGGCATGGCCAACAGTCGCGGGCAGGCTGAAGAAGGCCTGGCACTTGCCAACGAGGCCGGCTCGGTGATTCTCGAAATCCAGGAGGGCGCGCGCCAGGTTGTGGGGGCCGTGGGGCGTTTCGCCAATCAGTTGAAATAGCCTGCGCAACATACCGTCGCGCGCCCCTGACGGTGCATCGCTGTGGCGCGCTGTCAGGCTAGTAAAGGCCCGGGGCGCCTTATGGGCGCCTCGGGCCTTTGCGCTTAGCGAGCGAGTGACAAGGCCGGCGTCCGTGGCGGAATCAGCCTCTTGCTGCCGGTGGATTCGAAGGCCGACGCCAGGCGCAGCAGGCTCGAATCGTCATAGGCGCGGCCGGCGAAGGTCAGGCCGACCGGCATGCCGATGTCCGCCATCACCCCCATCGGCACGGTCACCGTGGGCACGCCCAGGTGGCGGATGGCGAGGTTGCCGTTGGCCACCCACACGCCGTTGCTCCAGGCAATGTCCGCCGACTCGGGATTGATGTCGGCATCCGCCGGGCCAACGTCGGCGACGGTGGGGAACAGCACCGCGTCCAGCCCCAGGCGGTCCATCCATTCTTCCAGGTCGATGCGCCGGGTCTGTTCCAGGCCGCGCAGGCCGTCGGCCAGGGAGGCGATCTGGTCCCAGCTCTTGAGTCCGCGCTTGGCCATGGTCACGTACTGGTCCATGCCGGCGGCCAGGTCGTCTTCACGGTTGGGCAGGGTGCCGGGGTCGTGGGGGAAGATCTGCGGCCCGTCGACATCCGCCAGGCGGTTGAGCTTGGGATCGTCGTTGGCCCGCAGGAAGTCGTCGAAGGCCCAGCCCGAGAGTTCCCACAACTCGTCATGGAGAAATTCCTTGCTCACCAGGCCGCGGTTGTACACGGTTGGTGCGCCGGGGCGGTCGCCTTCGCAGTTGGACACCAGGGGGAAGTCCACTTCCAGCACTTCGGCGCCAGCGGCTTCCAGGGCTTGGCGCGCCTGTTGCCAAAGGTCGATCACCGAGGGCCGGGTGTGGATGCGCTGGCCGGTGGGGCCGCCGATGCCGGGTTTGTCGCTGGTGCCGGCTTCGGGGTCGGCGTTGATGTACATGCGCGGTACGCCAAAGCGCTTGCCCTTGAGCGCCGAGGCGTCGGCCGCCAGTTGCGGGTAGGACGCCGGGCGCACCGAGGTCACGCTGGGGATCGGCACCCAGGGCTGCAGGCGCCACAGGTCGCCGCGGGTGTCCGGGTCTTCGGCCACGACCACGTCCAGCACTTGCAGCAGGTCGGCCATGGTCCGGGCGAAGGGCACCACCACGTCCATGGTCGGGGTCAGCGGCCAGTTGCCGCGCACCGAGATCACTCCACGCGATGGTGTGTAGGCGCACAGGCCATTGTTGGAGGCCGGGCCACGCCCGCTGGACCAGGTTTCCTCGGCCAGGCCGAAGGCGGCGAAGCTGGCGGCGGTGGCGGTGCCGGCGCCGTTGGACGAGCCGGAGGCGAAGGGCGCGGTCAGGTAGTTGGCGTTATAGGGGCTTTCTGCGCGGCCATAGACGCCGCGCTGCATGCCGCCGTTGGCCATGGGCGGCATGTTGGTCTTGCCCAGGCAGATGGCCCCGGCAGCCCGCAGGCGCTCGATGGTGAAGGCGTCGCGGTAGGCCACCAGCTCGGCAAAGGCCGGGCTGCCCGAGGCGGCGGTCAGGCCCTTGACCAGGTAACTGTCCTTGGCGGTATAGGGAATGCCGTCCAACGGGCCCAGGGTCTGGCCCTTGGCGCGACGCTCATCGGACGCTTTGGCCTCCTTCAGGGCCTCGGGGTTGCGCACCACCACGGCGTTCAGCGCGGTGGCGGTCTGCGGGCCATCGTAGGCATCGATCCGCGCCAGATAGGCCTGGACCAGTTCCACGGCGGTGGTCCGGCCCGATTCCAGGGCGGCGCGCAGGTCGGCAATGGACACTTCGGTGACTTCGATCATGCTGCTACCGCCGCTGGCTGGTGGGTGAGGAGGTCAAGAGGGCGCAACGGGGCGCGGGTCTTCGGGTATTGGCTGTGCATGGTGGTTCTCGTGATACGGCTTGGCACGACAGGGGTGGCCTGGAAAGCAGGGGGCCTTTTTAGCATTTAGCGCGGTGCAGAGGAATCGTTGAACTCGCCCAGGTAAACAAGCGTTGCCGTGTTTGCCGGTTTGCGCTGGTTGGGGCCGGGGGCATCCGATTGCCGATCGCCATGGATCGAATCACTGGCGATGAGGATGTAGTGGCTGTAGCCGGGGTCGATACGCGTGCGCAGTTGCTGTTGTTCGGCGTCGCTGCGGATCAGTGATTCCAGGTAGGGCGGGCCATCTTCATGGTCGATCAGTTCGACGAAATCGGCGTCCATGTAATAGCCCAGCTCCTGTTTGAGGCGCCAGCTGGGATTGCGGGCTTCCCAGGCGCTGAACTCGGCGGCGCTGGCATCCGCGGCAGGCTCGGCTTCCCACTGTTCGAAGGTGAACAGTTCGGCCTCGGCCTGGTTCGGGAAGCGCGCGGCGAACAGGTGAAAGGCGAAGTAGTCATCGGCGGCGTGCATCGGCTTCAGGGCTCCCACGTTCAGATCACGCTGGCGCGCTGCAGGTGGCTGACATGGCCCAGGCCAGCCGCGTTCAGCCGCGCGGCCAGGTCTTCCCGGGCCTGGGCACCGCCGTTGCGCACGTAGTCCAGCTCCGAGGCGGTGATCAGCACCACCGGCACCAGGGTCACCGGCGACAGGGGCATGTCGTCCAGGCGGGTCGGGAAGTCCGGGGCCGGGCCGCCGATCAGCACCCCGGCGCAGTCGTCGGTGCTGACGAAGTGCGCCGGCAGTTGCTCGCTCATGGCCCGGGACTGGCTGACCCCGGGCAGTTCCAGGGACAGCACGCCGTAGCGCTCCAGGCGCGAGCCATAGCCGCCGGCATCGGCCACGGTGCCGGCCACGCAGCGCAGCAGTTCGAAGGTCCAGCTGTCGGCAAAGGGCGAAACGTCGCCCGCCGCGCCCTGGGCGTGGGCCGGGATGTCCGGGGTTTCGATGAACAGCTCCATCTCGAAACCGTTGCCCAGGTCGTCGCCTTGCACACCATCGAACGGGTCGGACAGGCCCTCGGTGGCGAGGATGATGCGCTCGTTGCGGCGCACGATACGGTAGGCCTGGCGAGTGGAGGGCCAGTGGGGGCCGCCCATGAAGCTGGGGCTGATGGCGAAGCCGAGAACGTCTGCCTCGCAGGTGCCGACGGCTTGCCAGTGACGCTCAAGGCAGGCGGCGCCGGCTTCGAGCAAGGCCAGGTTGGCGGCTTCGGCATCCGCCGTGGGCTCGACCGAGTCGAGCGCCGGGCTCGCCGTGTCGGCGGCATGCGTGGCGCCAATGGCCGACGGGGCCGGTTTTTTGAGGCGGTCGAACAACTGGCTGAAGAAGCTCATGGGCGGTCCTTGCGATCAGTGATACGGGCGCCAGGCTGGGGGAGTCCTGGCTTGGGGCGAGGCATTGTGACGGGTTGCAGCGGGCGTGAAAACCGCGGACTGCGCGCGGCGCGAGGCAAGACTATTTTCCTAGTTGCCAATCGGATCAACCTCGGTAGACTGCGCGGCTCTAACGCCAGGCGTTCTTATAGCCAAGCGATGCAGGCGTTTTGACGATGTCCGACGCATGATGATTGGTGTGTCGAGGGTGCATGGACGCAAATGATCTTGTGTTGGCAGGCGGTGGCCGCCACATCGAATTTTTTGTCTGCTCGCTCACCCGGATGTCGTTCAATGCCTACCCGGCCCAAGCCCAAGCTCAATCTGCGTGTCCTGATTCTGGTCTTTGTGCTGTTTGCGGCACTGGCCACCCTGGCCAACAGCTTCTGGGTCATGTTCAAGATTCAGAAACAGGAACTGATTGACAGCGCCTTGCAAGTCAATCAGGCCTACGCCACGCGGATCGCCTCCGGTGTGGAGCAGGTGCTCAGCTCCGATCAGAAGCGCCTGGAATACGCGGCCGGCCTGCTGGGCGGGTCGTTCGGCGATGCCCGGCAACTGGAGGGCGAAGCCCGGCGCTTGCTCGGGCAGGACAACAGCTTCAACTCGGTGCTGGTCACCAATGCCGCCGGCACCATCATCGCTTCGGCGCCCGAACACCTGCATCTCAACGGCCGTTCCCTGCAAGACCCGGCGCCCCTGGAGCAGCGTCAGCCGATCATCAGCAAGGCCTTCAAGTCCATCGCCGGCAACCTGCTGGTCTTCGTTTCCCAGCCGGTGTTCGACAGTCAAGGCCAGTACCTGGGACTGGTCGGTGGCAGCATTCGCCTGGAACACAAGAACGCCCTGCAAGACCTGATGGACCGCCAGGTGCGCCAGGATGGCGCCCATGTGTACCTGGTCGACGGCAACCGGCGAGTGCTCTATCACCCGTACCCCGAGCGCATTGGCGAGATCGTCGCCCGGGACCCGATCGTCGATGCGGCCTTGAGCCAGGGCGGTGGGGCGTTGCAGGCGCTGGATGCCCAGGGCGTGGAGATGCTTGCGGGGTTCGCCCGGGTGCCCAGCAGCGGTTGGGGGGTGATCTCCCAGCAGCCCCTGGGCAATATCCAGACCCTGCTGCAGGGAACCATGTCCAAAGTGGCCAAGGGCATACTGCCGCTGGGGTTGTTCGGGGTGGTGTTGATCTGGTGGCTGGGGGCGCGGATTTCGGCGCCGCTGTCCCGGCTGGCCGACAGTGCCAAGCGCCTGGACAGCCCGGACAGCTATGCGCGCATCAGCGCAATCCCGGCGCAGTATTTTGAAAGCTGGCAGATCCGCCGGGCGCTGCTGTTGGGCACCAGCCTGCTCCAGGAAAAAATCGGCCGGCTCAACCAGCAGGCGCAAAGTGACGCGCTGACCGGGCTGGCCAACCGGCGCGCGATGCAGGACGCCCTGGCGCACTGGCAGCAGGTCCGCCAGCCGTTCGCCATCGTTTCCATGGACATCGATCACTTCAAACGGGTGAACGACACCTTCGGCCATGGCGTGGGGGATGAAACCCTGAGGGCGATTGCCGGCTTGATGAAGCAAAACTCCCGCGCCGACGACTTGCCGTGCCGGGCCGGTGGCGAGGAGTTCGTCCTGCTCCTGCCCAACAGTTCGCTGCGCACGGCCACCGAGGTGGCGGAGCGTCTGCGGGCCTCGATCGCCGCCGCGGACATCGACACCGTGGGTCACATCACGGTGTCCCTGGGCGTCAGTTTGTGGCAGCCCGGAGAGGGCTCGATCACCGCCGCCCTGGAAAAAGCCGACCAGTTGCTGTACCTGGCCAAGCAGGGCGGGCGTAATCGCGTGGTTGCCGAACAGCGCTCATTGGCCGTCAGCTAACGGCGAGTGCCTTGCCTGCAAAGCGGCCGCTCATTGAGAATCCGCCCCCGCCCGACATCAATCAGAGACGATCAGCATGCTTTACCCGAAGAAGCTCAGTCCGGAATTTTCCGGGGCCCTGCGCACGTTCAGTTTCTGGGTCGCCAACGGCACCCTCGGTTACCCGCTGCTGGAGGGCGTCGACTATCGCAGTTGCCTTGGCGAAGAGCCGAGCATGCTGGAGATGGTCTACGCGATCTTTGCCAATGTGCTGGAGCTGGACGAGGAGGGCGTGCCGGTGAATGCCAAGTACGCCGAGTACCGCGCGGCGCAGTACATCCGCCAGTATTGCGATGCGGATTACACCGCGGTGCCGGCATTCGAGGAGTGGGAGCAGGAGTTGTATGGCCCGCCGGAAAGAGAGGACCGCAAGCCCTGGCCGCCCGGAGCGCCCAAGGCCTGACGAGTCACTGTAGGAGCGAGCTTGCTCGCGATGGTCGCCAATGAAAACGCCGCGTTCACTGGAGAACGCGGCGTTCTTGAGGGCTTCGCGAGCAAGCTCGCTCCTACAGGTGCCGGGGAGGGCGGGGTGTCAGCGCTTGGCTGCGGTCCACTTGGCCCGTGCCGCGTGCAGCTTCTTGTAGCTGTCGATCAAGCGCAGGTGGCGGTCCAGGCCTTCGAGCTGCAGGTTGGTCGGGGTCAGGCCGTAGAAGCGCACGCTACCGTCCACCGAGCCGATCACCGCGTCCATCCGCTCGTTGCCGAACATGCGTCGCAGGTTGGCCTCGTAGTCGCCCAGCTCCAGTTCGTCGTCCAGTTCCACCTCCAGCACCGCGTTCAGCGCCTGATAGAACAGCCCGCGCTCGACGGTGTTGTCGTTGTACTGCAGGAACATCTCCACCAGCTCCTTGGCCGGGTCGAATTGCCCCAGGGCCACGTGGAGCAGCAGCTTGAGTTCCAGAATGGTCAACTGGCCCCAGGCGGTGTTGTCGTCGAACTCGATGCCGATCAGGGTGGTGATGTCGGTGTAGTCGTCCAGCTCGCTTTCTTCCAGGCGCTCCAGCAGTGAGCGCAGACCGTCTTCGTCCAGGCTGTGCAGGTTGAGGATGTCTTCACGGAAGAACAGCGCCTTGTTGGTGTTGTCCCAGATCAGGTCGTCCACCGGGTAGATTTCCGAGTAGTCCGGCACCAGGATGCGGCAGGCCGTGGCGCCCAGGTGCTGGTACACCGCCATGTAGACTTCCTTGCCCAGGCTTTCGAGGATGCCGAACAGGGTCGCGGCCTCTTCGGCGCTGGCTTGTTCCCTTTCGCTGAAGCCGCCCTGGCTGGTGAAGTCCCACTCGACGAACTCGAAGTCCGCCTTGGCGCTGAAGAAGCGCCACGACACCACGCCGCTGGAGTCGATGAAGTGTTCGACGAAGTTGTTCGGCTCCATCAGCGCCTGGCTTTCAAAGGTCGGCTGCGGCAGGTCGTTCAAGCCTTCGAAGCTGCGGCCCTGGAGTAGTTCGGTGAGGCTGCGCTCCAGCGCCACCTCGAAGCTCGGGTGGGCGCCGAAGGAGGCGAACACCCCGCCGGTGCGCGGGTTCATCAGGGTCACGCACATCACCGGGAACTGCCCGCCCAGGGAGGCATCCTTGACCAGCACCGGAAAGCCCTGTTCTTCCAGGCCCTGGATGCCGGCCAGAATGCTCGGGTACTTGGCCAGCACCTCCTGCGGTACGTCCGGCAGGGCCAGCTCGCCTTCGAGAATCTGCCGCTTGACTGCGCGCTCGAAAATCTCCGACAGGCACTGCACCTGGGCTTCGGCCAGGGTGTTGCCGGCGCTCATGCCGTTACTGAGGAACAGGTTCTCGATCAGGTTGGAAGGGAAGTACACCACCTCGCCATCGGACTGGCGCACGTAGGGCAGGCAGCAGATGCCGCGCTCGATATTGCCCGAGTTGGTGTCGTACAGATGGGAGCCGCGCAGCTCGCCATCGGGGTTGTAGATGGCCAGGCAGTGCGCGTCGAGGATCTCCTTGGGCAACTCGTCCTTGCGCCCCGGCTGGAACCAGCGCTCGTCCGGGTAGTGCACGAACTCGGCGTTGGCGATGTCCTCGCCCCAGAACTGGTCGTTGTAGAAGAAGTTGCAGTTCAGGCGCTCGATGAACTCGCCCAGGGCCGAGGCCAGGGCGCTTTCCTTGGTCGCGCCCTTGCCGTTGGTGAAGCACATCGGCGACTGCGCATCGCGGATATGCAGCGACCAGACGTTGGGCACGATGTTGCGCCACGAGGCGATTTCGATCTTCATCCCCAGGCCCGCGAGGATCCCGGACATGTTGGCGATGGTCTGCTCCAGGGGCAGGTCCTTGCCGGCGATGTAGGTGCTCTGGGTCGCGCTCGATGGCGGCATCAGCAACGCCTGGGCGTCGGCGTCGAGGTTTTCCACTTCCTCGATGATGAACTCGGGGCCGGTCTGCACCACCTTCTTCACCGTGCAGCGGTCGATGGAGCGCAGGATGCCCTGGCGGTCCTTGTCGGAGATGTCCGCCGGCAGCTCGACCTGGATCTTGAAGATCTGGTTGTAGCGGTTTTCCGGATCGACAATGTTGTTCTGCGACAGGCGGATATTGTCGGTGGGGATGTTGCGGGTCTGGCAGTACAGCTTGACGAAATACGCCGCGCACAGCGCCGAGGACGCGAGGAAATAGTCGAACGGCCCCGGCGCCGAGCCATCGCCCTTGTAGCGGATCGGTTGGTCGGCCACCACCGTGAAGTCGTCGAACTTGGCTTCAAGTCGAAGGTTGTCGAGAAAGTTGACCTTGATTTCCATGGGGGGCACCGGCGTGACGAGGCAAAAAATGGCGGGCATTATCCGGGATTTTGCGCGCCAGTGGGGCGGTTTTTGGCGATGGGGGACCGATGGGCCTAGATCGGTGGCCGCAAGTCAATGAACAGGGCGTTTGGCAGGTGCCAAGGTCGGCCATTCGGATAAAAGGTATGCGGGGCAATGACCACAGTGTTGAGTGAGGCTGATCTTCAGCGGGTGTTGGAAACCATCGAAAACGGCTCCAGCCAGGAGCTGAATCTTCTCCATGAGGGATTGCAGATCGAACGGTGCGAGCTTTTGAACCAGGTGGCCATTGCCGTGGCCCGGCTCTTTACCAGCGCTCGCCGCGACTTTCATGACTGCGATGCAATCATGAACACCTTGTTCAGCGACATCATCTATGTGTCCTTGAGCGCGGACATGCCTGAGCCGGCCTTTTCCATCTATCTCGCGTTCGATGCGGGGGAGTATTGGCATCGTGGTGACGCGCAGGATGTCATGCCCTGGGAGAAATGGACGCGGCCGGAGCTGGAAAGGATTTTGCGGGAGCTAGGTGCTGCAGAAGCGGGTGGTGCGCACTAGGCAAATGTCCGGGGGAAGAGGGCGGGATCGCCCTGTTTCCCCCTACTGCTCAAGCATCAGGCTGCGCCAAACGATCGCTCGCGGTTCAACAGGCACCACGTCCGGTTGCCGTGCCTGCCTGTTCCGCTCCGGCGCTGACGTCGCCGGATTCTGCTCTGGCGATGACTGGCAAGGCGATGGAAGGTGCTCAGGCTCGGCCCGCTCGGTTGAGTCATCGGTCGATGGAGTCGTCATTTGATCCTGACCACGACCTTGCCCTTGGCCCGGCCCTGCTCGACGTACTCCAGTGCTTCTGCCGTGGCTGCAAAGGCGAAGCTGCGATCAAGCACCGGCTTGATGACTCCCGCCTCAATCAGCGCGGTGATCTGTTGCAGTTGGGCGCCATCGGCCCGCATGAACACAAAGGCGTAGCGGATGCCCAGCTTGCGTGCCTTGCGCCGGATACCCCAGCTCAGCAGGCGCATGACCTGCTGCAACGGCCAGGACAAGCCTTGCTCCTGGGCGAACTGCACGGTGGGTGGACCGGAGATGGAGATCAGCTGGCCGCCGGGCTTGAGGACCTTGAGGGATTTTTCCAGGACGTCGCTGCCCAGGCTGTTCAACACCACGTCGTAGTCATGCAGGACGCTTTCGAAGTCCTGCTGCTTGTAGTCGATCACCTGATCGGCGCCCAGGGCTTTGACCCATTCGACATTCGCCGTGCTGGTGGTGGTGGCGACGAAGGCGCCGAGGTGTTTGGCAAGCTGGATGGCAAGGGTGCCGACCCCGCCCGCGCCAGCATGGATCAGCACTTTCTGGCCCTTTTTCAGTTGGGCGGTTTCCACCAGCACTTGCCAGGCAGTGAGTGCGACCAGAGGAATGGACGCGGCTTGGGTCATGTCGATATTGGCCGGTTTCAGGGCAATCGCGTCTTCGTGCACGGCGATCAGTTGGGCGAAGGTTCCGATCCGCTCCTGCGGCGGTCGCGCGTAGACTTCGTCTCCCGGCTTGAAGGCTTGCACCTGCGGGCCGACCGCAACCACGACGCCCGCCAGGTCATTGCCCAGTATCAGGGGCAATGCGTAGGGCAGGATCAGCTTGAATTCGCCGTTGCGGATCTTCGAGTCCAGCGCGTTGACGCCGCTGGCGTGCACCTCGATCAAGACGTCGTGGGCACCCACCTCGGGGGCGGGCACTTCGCGCATGTGCCCGGTGTTCTTGCCATAGCGATCAATTGAAAATGCCTTCATCGGTGTGCGGCTCGTGTCGGTTGTAAAAGGGGGCCGGTGCTTGGGTGGCGTGGTGCTCATGGGGGCTCAGTCGTCAAGGAACGCCAGGGCCTTGGCCACGAAGTCAGCGTAGTACTGGAAAATGCCGCCGTGCCCGGCATCCTCGTACATCACCAGCTGTGCGTTGGGGATACGCTTGGCCAGGGCATGGGAGTTGACGCTGGGCACCATGATGTCGTTGTCGCCATTGACGATCAGCGTTGGCGCCTGCAAGCGCTCGAGAGACTGCGGCGCCTGTCTGCCCCACGCGGTGATGGCTTGCAGCTGCCGCAGGAAAGCGCCGGGCGTCGGGCCCTTGTCGCGATGCTTGCTGCGGGCTTTGAGGCGTTGAAGATACTCCGCGGCGGCTCGACGACCCTGGGGCGTCGAGGTAAAGAACAGGTAGAACTTGGGATCGCGCAAGGTCAGCAGGCCTTTGAGCATCAAGGGCCAGGTCACCGAGCCGACCTGGTCGATACCGCTGCCGCCGGCCGGCCCGGTGCCGGTGAGAATCAAGCGACGCACCGATTGCGGGGCCTTCAGGGCGATGTCCTGAGCGACGAAGCCGCCGAGTGAAAAGCCCAGTACATCGACGCGCTTGAACCCCAGGGCCTGTATCAGCTCGATGGCGTCTTGCGCCATTTCGCCGACCGTCAGTGGCGCGCTGCCACCCGAGCCGCCGATGCCGCGATAGTCGGTGGTGATGACCCGCCGGGTCTGGGCCAGTCCATCGATGATGGCCGGGTCGAAGTGGTCCAGTACCGCGCCCCAATGGTTAAACAGCACCAGGGGCACGCCGCCCGCGGGACCGGTATCGCGGTAGGCGAAGGGAATGCCCCTGACCATGATCGACTGGTTCGCCGCGTTGATGAACGAGGTCTGCACAGCCGGGGGGCGAGTTGTCTGTATGGGATTCATTGCTACTCCGAACAGCGGAGCGGATTCGTCGCAGTGCCTGCCGCGAATCCGCCGCGAATGCTCGCTATCTGACGATCATTATTGGGCCTGGTAACGCTGGGCAACCTCGGATTGACGGATCTGCCCCAGCAGGGCCTGACGCGCGTTCTGCAGGTCATCCCAGCGTTCGGCCTGTTGCAGCGGCGGGATGGTCACCGGTTCGCGCCGATCGAAACCGACCAGGGCGGCATCCACCAGATCGCCGACTTCCATGATGTCGCTCAGGGTGTTGATGTCGACGCCTGAGCGGTCCCAGATCTCCGTGCGGGTCGCCGCCGGCAGCACGGCCTGCACGTACACGCCCCGGGGCGCCAGCTCCAGGCTCAGGCCTTGGGAAAGGAACAGCACGAAAGCCTTGGTCGCGCCATACACCGTCATGCCGAACTCCGGCGCCAGGCCCACCACCGAACCGATGTTGATGATCGCGCCGTCGCCGGCCTTGGCCAGGCGCGGGGCAATGGCACTGGCCAGGCGCACCAGCGCGGTGGTGTTGAGGGCGACCAGTTGCGCAACGCTGTCGGTGCTTTGCTCGATGAAGCTGCCGGACAGGGCGGCGCCGGCGTTGTTGACCAGGATGCCGATTCGAGCGTCGTCGCGCAGGCGGGTTTCCACGGCGGTCAGATCGCCGGATTGGGTCAGGTCCGCCGCGATGACATCGATGGCGACCCGGTGTTCGCTGCGCAGTCGGGAGGCCAGTGCGTCCAGGCGTGCCTGATCGCGGGCGACCAGCACCAGATCGTGGCCGCGCTGCGCGAAGCGCTCGGCGTAGACGGCGCCAATGCCGGTGGAGGCGCCGGTGATGAGAACGGTAGGGCGAGTGCTCATGGATTCATCTCTCTTTCAGGGGTGGCAAAGGCAGGTTGTGCGATCAGGGAGGGCTCAGCTGGCGCTGGTGCCCGATTCAGCCAAGGTCGGGTAGTCGATATAGCCCGTCGCGCCGCCGCCATAGAGCGTGGCGGGATTGAAGGCGGACAGCGGCGCGCCGCTTTGCAGGCGCTCCACCAGATCCGGGTTGGCAATGAACGGGCGACCGAAGGCGATCAGATCGGCCTGGTCTTCGGCCAGCCTCGACGTCGCCAACTCCAGGTCATAGCCGTTGTTGGCGATGTAGGTGTTTTTGAAGCGCTGGCGCAGGGCGCTGAAGTCGAACGGCGCCACCTCGCGCGGACCGCCGGTCGCCCCTTCGACCACATGCAGGTACACCACGCCCAGGGCATCAAGTTGATCGACGAGGTAATTGAACTGCGCCTGCGGATCGCGGCTGGAAACGTCGTTGGCCGGCGACACCGGTGACAGGCGTACCCCGGTGCGATCCGCGCCGATTTCGTCGATCACGGCTGCCGTCACCTCAAGCAACAGACGGGCGCGATTTTCAATCGAACCGCCGTAAGCGTCGGTGCGCGAGTTGGCGCTGTCCTTGAGGAACTGATCCAGCAAATAGCCGTTCGCGCCGTGTATTTCCACGCCGTCGAACCCGGCAGCGACAGCGTTTGCCGCGGCCTGGCGGAAATCGGAGACGATCCCCGGCAGTTCGCTGATGTCCAGCGCGCGGGGCTCGGAGACGTCCTCAAAGCGGTTATTGACGAACACCTTGGTGGCCGCGCGCAGCGCGGAAGGAGCCACGGGGGCGGCGCCGTTTTCTTGCAGATCAACGTGGGATACGCGGCCGACATGCCACAGTTGCATAAAGATCTTGCCGCCCTTGGCATGCACCGCGTCGGTCACCATGCGCCAGCCATCAATCTGCGCCTGGGTGTAGATCCCGGGGGTGTCCTGATAGCCCTGGCCCTGCTGGGAAATCTGCGTGGCTTCGCTGATCAGCAAGCCTGCGCTAGCGCGTTGGCTGTAATAGGTGGCCGCGAATTCGCTTGGAACAAAGCCTTCGCCCGCGCGGTTGCGTGTCAGTGGCGCAAGGACGATGCGGTTCGACAGCGCGAGGGTGCCAAGGGTGTAAGGGGTGAACAGATTCTGATCGGTCATCGGGTGTCTCTTCCGTGCCTGGTGGTGGAGGTCGGTGGTGCGTGTAATTAGGATGATGATCGAAATCTAAACTGTCAACGGTTTTGATTATGGTCGACATCTATGTATGATTGGGACCATGATTTCCCAATGAACATGAGGTATTGCACGTGAGAGTGAGCAAGGCCCAGGCGCAGGCCAATCGAGAGCACATCGTTGAAACGGCCTCTGAACTGTTCCGTGAGCGCGGCTTCGACGGGGTCGGCGTGTCGGATCTGATGGCGGCGGCCGGTTTCACCCACGGCGGCTTCTACAAGCGTTTCGGCTCCAAGGCCGACCTGATGGCCGAAGCCTCGGCCTGCAGCCTGTCCAAATCCCTGGCCGCGGCGGCGGCGCTTGATGTGCCGGGGTTCATTGATGTCTATGTGTCGAGAGCGCACCGGGACCGGCGGGGCGATGGATGCACCATGGCCGCGTTGGGAGGCGATGCGGCGCGTCAGTCGGATGATCTGAAAGCGACGTTTGCCGAAGGGATCGAGCACACCCTGCAGACCCTGGGGGAGAAATACCCGACCGGGCCGGACGCGCTGGCGGGCGAGGGCAGAAAGAAAATGATCGACCTGCTGTCACGTGCGGTCGGTGCGGTCCTGTTGTCGCGAGCCTGCCCGGATGATTCCGCGCTGGCGGATGAGATTCTTGAGGTGTGCCGCGCTGAGATGTTGGCGTCGTTGCCGGTTGATAAAGGTGAGTCGGCGTAGAGGGGCCACATGCCAAGGCCCTGCGCTTGCGAGGTGCCTGCGTTCGGTTAAGGGTGGATGGATGAAAGCCTATTTGGCTCGCCTTCTTTGGAGGTCTCAATATCTTGAGCAAAAAACGGGGCGATTCAGACGCTACAATATGCCCTTCATATCGTGAGGGTGTCGTATAAATGAGCAAGGATGTGACGGATGCGATTCAGAAGGCGAAGCCAGGGATTGCAAAGTACCTAGCGCTGATGAACCGATACGGCCAGGTGAACGTAACCTCAGATATAGACTTCCAACGTGCGTATAACGGCTTTTACAGAATGCGTCAGCGGACGCCGCTCTACTACCAGGCCTACTATCAGCTTATGGAACAGTTGCGGGGTAGCAAGCCGGGCTTCGATACGGTGATTGATGCGCTTTACGCCGCGACCGGCCGTTTTGAACCATCGTTCTCCAGCAAGATGGTTGCGACTCTTGATCCTCACAAACCTGTTTGGGACATGTATGTGTTGCAAAATCTCGGTTTGAAGGCACCTACCGGCAACAGCAAAACGAAGCTCGACGATTTGAAAAAATGTTATCTCGCTATCGAGGGCTGGTACCAAGATTTCCTCGGCACAAGCGAAGCTCGAAGCTGGATTCAACAGTTCGATAGCCTGGTTGCAGATCATGCACATTTCACTCAGTTGAAGAAGATCGACCTGATCCTCTGGCAAACCCGTTAACCCGCTACGAGACAACGATGCGTGCGTCCTGAAGGGCTCATGCAGGCGACAACGGAGAGTCTATGCCCGCAGAAATAAGTCAAAAGGATGGACTGACGCTGACCATCCTGCCATGCCCAAGCGGCCGGCCGGGCTGTATTCTGGTTCGGCTCACCGGCACTGCGCTGCAAGCAGAAATAGCTTCGGAAAAAAACTCAGCAGGGGATGTGCCGCAACCGCTGGAGGAGTTCTTCATGCTGGCAGCGCAACTTGAAGAGGGCGTTACTCAAGATTGGCTTTCTGAAGGCCAGGACTTGGCCTTCTCTGCCAGCAAAGACCCATTTTTTCCGGAGGGTGTTTTTTTACGCATCTACTTAGGCTCAACGTCAGATGACGATTGTGATTGGCAGATCAATGGGTCGTTGTTGCTTACCCCGCCCCAAATCGCTCTGTTTGCCGAAAAGCTGAAGCAGATTTAACCGATCGGCTTTTCTAGTCGATTCATGACCCGTCTCGGCCACCATCAATTGTCTGCTGTGGCAGTGCCCTTTCTCCGAGCGTCATTCCACGTAACGCAGCCACAGGTGTGTCCGGTCGCGGATCGCTGGGACGACTGCTGAAATCATCGTTTGCCGGTTCTCCTCAGGGGTGTTGTAGAGCGCACAAAAATCGCTCGCCACTGCGTTGGCTACGCTCAGGTCGGCAGGCACTGCACGCAGGAAACCGAGGTAAGACGCGCCAACCCCCATCAATTCATAACCGTGGGCCTGAGCGAAATGGCGTGCTACCGCATAGTTTTGCGCAGGGCCCAGGTCGCAACTGAAATAGCCGTTGGGAAACGCCGCCAGGGCCTGGCAGGCATGTTCGACCGGAACCAGGAGTGCCGAGAGGGGCTGGTCGAGCAGTGACACAGGGAAGTCCTGATAGTCCATCCATTCCTGCAGGGCGGGCGGGTCAAGGGTCAGGCCGTGGGCGCACGCGTCTTCGAACGAGCTGCCTGCCACCAGATCGGTGAAGTTGCGCAAGCAGATCGCGAACTCGGCTTTGGTGGTGGGATAGCCCAGGTATTCGCCCTGTTCGAAGCACTCTGCCGGTAACTGGGCGATGTCCTGTTCCGAGGCATCGTCCAGCCCCAGGTTGTTGCGTGCATGCCCGGAGGTGTAGCGGGCCTGGGGCAGGTCATCCAGCGAGAGCAGGGGCCTGAAGCCCGGGTGGTTGCCAGCGATCTGGCGGTAGGCGTCGATCAGCTCGTCCAGGCTGGAAATGCCGCTCAGGCTGTACTCATCGCAGGTGCCGGCAGCGGGGTTGCCAGGCATTGCGTTACCGCGAAATTGGATATCCATCGAAGGGCTACCTGCTTGCTGTTGATGTTCAGGTGAATGATTCAGCCTTTCTGCGCGCCAGCGAACCTCCCGCTAGCACCGCCGGCATGATGGCCAGGCAGCAGGTGAAATGCACCCAGCCCATTTGGCTTCCCGAGAAGAACCCCACCGGTAGACCCCAGACCAGCAGGATGATGACCCCGACCCAGATGGCGGGACGCAAGGTGCGGGTCGCCTGGGTCCGGGTGCTGACAAATCCTCCAACGCCCGCCGCGAGGGCCCAGCCAAGCACCGTCAGCCATTGAACGGTGTTGAGGCTGACCAGTTGATCGTGCTGTTGTCTCCAACCCGGTTCGCCCAGGGCAACGAACGCAGGAGGGAGAAACTGTGAAATGGCCAGCCCGAACACAGGCAGCACCAAAGCGCAGGAGAGCAGGCCGAAGAGAATGGCTTTAAACATGGGGTGTTCGACATCCGTGTTGAGAGGGGCTTGGAGGGTGTTGCTGATGGGATGCGGGGTTCGTGAGGCATCCAGGCTAAGCAGTGGTTTGTTTACGGCTTCCCGGGAAGGAGCGTCAGCGAGGTTGTTGGCGTCAAGAGAGCACCTCCTGTTTGGGCATGAAGAAGCGAGCGAAGAGTTCGGATTGTGACTTGATGTTCAGCTTGGCGTAGATGTTACGGCGATGAACCTTGACGGTTTCCGCGGAGAGGGAGAGTTTGCCGGCGATTTCCTTGTTGGAGAAGCCGCTGAGCAACAGCCGCAGTACATCGCTTTCCCGCGTGGTTATCTGGGTGCCCAGTTGGCCGATGGTTTCCGGCCATTGCGGCGGGGCGGCGAGGCTCTTCTCCAGATCGATCTCAAAGCACATGCGTTGATGCATCAGAGCCATCACCCAAGGCTTGATGAGGTCGAGCATGGTGATTTGTTCTTGATTGAAACGAACCCGGCTGCCGATGGAAATGCACAGGGTTCTATCGGCATCCAGTTGCACGTTGTATTGCACTTCATCCATGGAAATGTATTGGGCGAAGTACTGGTGGTAGTACTCGGTTTCAACGAAGTATTCCGGGGCAATGTCCAATAAGTGAAAGAAGCCGCTTTGCGGGTTTTCCCGGTTGGCGATGTAAAAGGGGTCCAGCAAGTAAAGTCCCTTTACATATAGATGAGTGAAGGCGTCCACCTCTTCCACATCGGCAATCTCGGGAAGACTGATCACTTGCACCTGTTGATGGCTGAAGATCAGTACAACCCAGTTATCGATCTGCACATATTCATTGAGCGTACGAATAAGCGAACTCCAGAAGTCTGGACGGTTCAACTGCATGATCAGTTTTCCAATCGATCGATGCCAGGCCAGGCTATGAAGGTCGAGTGGCATTTTCTACCCCTTTAGGGTTAGGGAATCGTGGGTCAAGGGTAAGTATTTGGAGGTATTTACTATTGGCTTGGGCTCGGTATATTCGCTTGCAGGATTTACGACAGCCATGAGGGCACGTCGTCTGGACAAGGATGTTGCATGAGAAAATCACCTTTGCGAACCGTTTTTTCAGCCGCGCTTCTCTGTGCCGGGATCAGCACATCGGCAGGGGCGGCAGAGCCCGGAATGTACTTGTACAACTGGTTCGGGCTGCTCGCGCCGGAAACCCCAAAAGAGTTCGAGCAGGCCACCGGCACCCGCATTCACATGGATGCCTTCGACAGTGCCGAGATCATGCAGAGCAAGGTCATGGCCGGGCGCACGGGGTATGACGTGGTGGTGGCGACCTCCAATGTGCTGCCCAGCCTGATCCAGGCCGGAGTGCTGCAGCCGCTGGACCCGGCGCAACTGAGCAATCTGTCCCACGTCGACCCGGACATCCTGGCCCAGCTCGCGGTCAATGATCCGGGCAATCGTTACGCGGTGCCCTATCTGTGGGGCACCACCGGGATCGGCTATGACGTGGACAAGGTCAAAGCGGCGCTGGGCGACGATGCGCCGGTCAATAGCTGGGACCTGATCTTCAAGGAAGAGAACATCAGCAAACTGAAGTCCTGTGGCGTGGCCATGCTCGACTCGCCCAGCGAGATCATTTCCATCGCCCTGAACTACCTTGGGCTCCCGAGCAACAGCAAGAACCCGGATGACTACCAGAAAGCCCAAGCCCTGCTGTTGAAAATCCGACCCTACATCCTTTATTTCGACTCGTCCCGCATCGACGCCGACTTGGCGGATGGCAACATCTGTGCGGTGGTGGGCTGGGCCAATGGTGCGCTTGCCGCCCAGGCCATCAATGAAAAGTCCAACACTGGGCGCCGGATTACCTACAGCCTTCCGCGTGAAGGCGCACTGGTCTGGTCGGAGAATCTGGTTCTGTTGAAAGACGCTCCGCATCCCAAGGCCGGCATGGCGTTCATCAACTACATGTTGCGCCCGGAAGTGATTGCCAAGACTTCAAATCACACCCTGTACCCCAATGCCAACAAGGATGCCACGGAGTTTGTCCAGCAGAAGTTGCGCGACAACCCCTGGATTTATCCAGACAAGCAAACGGTTGCCACACTGGTTCCACTTGAGCCGCTGCCATTGAAACTGGAGCGGATCCGAACTCGGGTCTGGACCAAGGTGAAGAGCAGCATCTGATTTCGTTGAACTCTTCATCTTCTGCCCTGTGCAAGTTTCATCGCCAGTGCGGGCTCATTATTTAAAACATTCGATGAAATGTACTGGCCATGCGGAGAACAACTTTTCCGCATGGCGGTTTGTGCCTGCGTCCATTCAACACCTCAAGCAACAGGAGAACAGTGGATGTTCAGCCCAGCCCATCAAACGCACTTCAGCTTGACACTCGACGCACTTGATCAGGAGGTTCAAGTGCTTGCCTTCACCGGCGAGGAGGCGATCGGCAAGCCTTACTTCTTCAAGGTGGAGTTTGTCTGCGAGCGACCAGAGCAGGAGCTGCAAAGCCTGGTCGACAGCGAGGCCTTTCTGGCCTTCGACTCCCAGGGCAACGGCGTTCATGGACGCATCTATCACATCGGCAAAGACACTGAGCATTCGCATCCGCAGCGCTACAACCTGGCCCTGGTCCCGCATCTGTCCTACCTGCGCCATCGCACCAACCAGCGCATCTATCAACAGTTTTCGGTGCCGGCCATCGTCGCCTTGATACTCGAAGAACACGGGATCCTGGGGGACGCCTACCGCTTCCAGCTGGGTTCCACCTACCCCAAACGTGACTGCTGCACCCAGTTCGGTGAAACGGATCTGCATTTCATTCAGCGCCTGTGCGAGGAGGAGGGGATTCACTTTCACTTCCAGCACAGTGCTCAAGGGCACGTGCTGGTGTTTGGCGATCATCAGGCGGTCTTCCCGCGGATCGAGCCCGCCACGGCGGTCATGCCCGAACCCGCCAGAGCGATCAGCCCGCCGACCGGCGAGTACCGCCGCGCGGCTTATCGTCAGGTGGAGGGGCAGGGTTCGCGCACCGAACTGCACAGTGGCCATGTTGTGGACCTGTGCGGCGCCCCTGGCCAGGAGCGCAATGAGGCATGGCTGCTGACTCGGGTCATCCACGCAGGCGGCCAACCGCAGCTGTCGGACGAGCACGCCGTCGACAACCCGAGCGCCGGGGATGGCCGGCAGTCGGGTTACCGCAATCGTTTCACGCTGGTGCCCTGGGACCTGGCCTACCGTCCGCCTTCGGCGCACGAAAAACCCCAGGTGAGCAGCCAGACCGCGGTGGTCATCGCGGTGGACGACGAGGCACTGCGCGGTGATCGGCGCCTGGCAAGGCTCAAGGTCAAGTTTCCTTGGGACCGCGAAGGACGGTTCGATGACAAAAGCAGTTGCTGGCTTGGGGGCGCCGCCAACTGGCGCTGCGCAACGACCCCGCTGCGAGCGGGCGTGGAAGTCAGAGTCACCTTTCTTGAAAGCGACCCCGATCAGCCCCTGATCAGCGGTTGCCTGTGCTGTGGCTAGCGCCCGGTCATTGCCCGGCGCTTCTGGCGGCGAAGGTTTCGCCGGTCAGAATGATCAGGTTTTCCCTTGAGTGAACGCTGGTGATGCTGTTGATCACCACCTTGAGCGCGCTGGCGTTGGGGAACAGCGCAAACAACAACTCGAAATACAGGTAGTCCTGGATCAAGCGCGCCGCCAGGTCCGGATGGTCTTGCAGCAGCGCCCTGAAGCTTGGGTAGTCCAACTCTGCCAGTTGCGGAATGTCGATAAAGCCTTGGGCCAGATCGTCGGTTCTGCATTCGGCGTTGAAGGTGTCGGCGACATCAAGAAAGCCTGGCGGCAGATCGCTGTGGTTGATGCGCAGCTCGTAGGGCGTTGCCGGGACCGACAGCGCCTCGCCGAAGCCCAGGCTGCGATAGCCGACGGTTCGCGGGTCGATGAGTTGGCCTGCTGAGGTGAACTTCATGATGGGCTCTCGGGTTGCTCGGGTGCTGAAGGGGTGGGGCTATCTTCGAGCCTGCCCGCTTGGGGGTTGGCGGTTGCGGCGTAGTAAAGGATATAGCCCGAATACACCAGCGAGCCGGCTGCCACTTCCTGCTCGAAGCACTGCTTGAGCTCATCCTCATCGGTAAAACCGTACTGCGCGAGCCGGTTCTCGGCAAAGCCGGCGAGCCTGGACAGGGTGACGCCGTCGATCTCTCCCTGCTCGCCAAAGTCGAAGCTCACCGTTGCCGTTGGCAGGTGAACGGCGCAGCCATAGCCGTGCTTGAAGTAACGAACGCCGCCAGTCAGCTGCCCTTGCTCCGGAATATCGAGCCCCGCCCAGTCACTGTTGCTGGCGGGGAGGGGGATAGCGCATTGCTGCATCAACTCGACGGCGCAGCGGACGCTGGCCTGGTAGTCGCACACAAGCTGGGCGAGGCGTGGGTTCATGGGGATGGGGGGCGTGGTCAAAAGGGCAGACAATTCCAGAGTTTGCAGCGCGACACAAGCGGCGAGGCTGCAGGATGCGCGAAAGGACCGTGATGTCGGTATATTCGCCCGGACGAATTTTGGAGCCGAAAACATGGGGGTCTCCACCACTGTCTGGGAATGGTACGGGCAGGATGAGTACAAGCGGGTGCTGGCGGTGGGCGAGGCAATCGATGCCCTGGGGTTTCTGGCACTGGATGCGCAGGCTCAGCAGGCCAGCATCCCTGATTGCCCCGCCTGTGAGGCCTGGTCCATGGCGATGTTGCCGTTGGAGGCGCTGCTAGCAACGTGCGCCAGTGCCTTGCCGGATGAAGTCCGGGCTGGGCTGCAAAGCCTCTGGGGGCAATGCAATGGGTTGTCCGAGGCGGCCTTTCATTGTGGCGACCGGGGGATCTTCGAACATGGGCAGTGGCAGTTGCTGCGGGAGGCGGCTGGACAGTTGCTGGCGTTGATGGAAGAGGCGCAGTTGCGGCCCTTTCTGGAGGAGTTGAGGGTGGATTGTCGAGGCAAGGTGTATGGCCTGAAGCCTTGACGCCGGTATTGGCCTGAGGCTGTTAACGAAGGCTGCAACCCATGACTGAGTGCAAAGAAACGCATGTTTGACGAGCTGATATTTACCGGTGAAACGCCTGCAAAAGATGATGCCTATGTCGGTGGCGGGGCCTGTCTGCCGACCGATCTGGCATGGCCCCGTTCGCCTGATGGAGTGCCGCTGACCCACCTCATGGCCTTTCCTGGACGTTGGTTTTCAGAGGCCTTGATGGATGGGGGGTATTGGGTGTCGGTTTTTGTGCCGTATCTGCCGGGCGAGGTCGGCCACTATCGAAAGTTGCGTGCCGTCCAGGGGCGCTCGGAAGCGGTTGTCATGGGCTATTCGCGAGCCGGTTCCGAGCGGGATGAGGCGGCTCAGCCGATTTCAGATCGCGGGACGGTGCGGCTGGGGGTGAATGGCGACGCCGATGATGATGAGAACCTGGCTTCCAAGCTGGATGGCGTGGATGCCTGGCTGCAGTCTCCTGTTTTGGCGGGGGCAGGGCGCAGAAGGGTTTCCATTTATGGGGGGGATCTGGATGTAGCGCTGCCTGAGCATAAAGGCGTGCTTTCGGATGGCATGGGGTATCTGTTTCTGGATGAGGATTTCTCAGAGAGGACAGGCGCGGGGATTGGTCGGTTCTTTTTGCAGTTGGGGTAGGGCGATAGGGCGCTATTGAACTGATGCTCAGAAAGGCAGCATGGAAACGCCCTGTCACTTGGTCGGAGCTTTGCCTAAGTGTCTGCGGTTCTTGGAAGCTAGCAGGGCTAGGGGCACTCTAAATGCGGTTTGGCGAGCCGAGAGAGACTATGGGTGTTGGGCCCTGGGGGGAAAGTCAGGTGACTCTGTAAGTTCTGTAGGATTGCGCTACGGGGTTTGGCGGTTTGAGAACCGGTCAGTTCTCTCGGGGTTTATCCGTTGCTGCGTTCATGGTGACTTGGGGGTTGAGTTGGATGGTAGGGAAAGGAGCCGCGGCTATTCCAGGCGACTGTTGCTGTGGTAATTGGGTGCGGTTCGGGTCTTCTGTGACGCGATGTGCCAGAAGATCGTGGCCACAGGCGCTGATGTTTGACGAGTTAATTTGTCCCTGTGAGAACCCGCAAAAGATGATGTTTATGCTGGTGGCGGGGTACACCTGCACAAAGACCTGACTTGGCCCTATGTTTGGCTAAAACAAACCGATGGAGTGGTAATGATGAACAATGACGGGGAATTAAGTCCGGACCTTTACGAAGAAATCAAACAGCTCAGTGCCGCTGGCGACCTGCTGGCTGAGTCGGGTTGTTTTGAAGAGGCTATTGGCCAATACAACAAAGCTTGGTTGTTGATCCCTGAGCCCAAAAACGACTGGGAGGCTGCAACTTGGATTCTGGCTGCTATCGCGGATGCTTGCTTTCTATCAGGATTCAAGACCTCAGCCCGTGAAGCTTTGCAGTATGCAATGACCTGCCCAGGAGGTATTGGTAATCCTTTTTTGCATCTGCGACTCGGGCAGGTCCTGCTTGATGAGGGTCAAGAAGCCTACGCAGCAGATGAGCTGATGCGTGCATACATGGGGGCGGGGGCGGATATTTTTGCTGCTGAAGAGGAACACTATCTGGTCTTTCTCAAGACGCGGGCCAATCTCTGATTTTTTGTGAAATTCAGGTCTGTAATGAGACAAAAGCGCCGCATCATTTCTGCCTACTGCTTAGGCAGGCTTAGTTCTGGGCCTCATGGGGCTCTCAGTGTCTCTTGCGAGGAGATGCGCCAGAGCGTCTCTTCCCCCAACAGCGGTTGCAGGCGCTTGATCAGTTCTTGGGCGGTGTTGTGGTGCTCGGTGCGCAGCCAGTGCTTGAACAGTTGCTGGTTTTACTGCCGGGACAACTGCGTGGCCTGCAACAATAGCGGTGCATAGCTGAAGTTCAGTGGCAACAGGCGTTTGAGAACGTCGATTCGCTCAGACGCCGTCAGGCTCGGCAGTCATTGTTGGCATTGTTTGTCCATGGCGCTGGTGCCGGTGTTGTGGGCCAGTTGTTCGGGAGTGAATTGCATCTGCGGCTAATACTTTTGGCTCATTAGAAGAACAAGGCGCACTGCGCCTCTTGCGCCTGCAAACGCAGAATCAGGCCCGAGGTGAATTCAATCACCAGGTGATGATCCGCAGGGAACTGGTCCGAGAGGTAGAAGGTCTCGGTGGCGGCGCCGGCTTCCACCACGCCTATGGCATGCACGCAGCCCAGGTCGCTCTCGAAGGCATTCAGCTCTCTGGCATCGGCGCAGAAATAGCTTAGTTGACTGAAGCTGAGGATGATCTGGCGTGCCTCTTCGGCGGGCACCCAGTCTTGTTGCAGACGGTTGAAGGTCAGTGTCAGCGAGCCTTTCAGGACGTCGTGTTGGACAGCACTGGCGTTATAGAAGTTATGCAGATCGTAGGCGCCTCCCTGCACTTCGACTTCGATATGCCCCAGGAGGAAGTTGTGACAGTGCATAGGCTGGCTTGATCTCTCTATGGAGGGCGGGTGGAACGGGCCGAGCCGGGGTTCGGTTTTTGTGTTGTACTTGCCGGGCGAAGTTGAGCATTTGACAACGGGTTCAAGTCGTTCGCTTTGCTCACCGAAACGGGTTGAAGCTCGTCTCTCAACCAAGCGTCAAATGGCAAATTAAAGTCGGTAGCATGGCCGAGAATAAATGAAATTCAATGATGGTGACAGGGTAAAAGTTAAGCCTCACTTGTGGTGGCCGAATGGCGGAGTTGGAGTGGTTTCGTTACCTCCTGAATATATAAAAGAAGCCCTGAGTGGTGAAGTGGAGTTATCTGCTACTCAACGAACTATGGCTGGAAGAGACAGAATTATTACCAGCGTATGGATTGATTTTGACGAGCCGGCAATGGACGGCAGTGATGACGGCCCTTACCTCGGTGGCGAGGTTCTCTTGGAATATTTGGAACATGTATAGGGTGGAGTTTAAAAAGTAAGACGGTCTGGCAGATTGCACTTCGCTTGTTTTTGTCCGCGAAAATGCTCGTGCTCATCGACTCAGTTTTGATCCGTAATGAGCTCGCAAAAAACTGGAATACGAAGCGCCTGCAGGGCCATTTAGCCAATCTGTTGCGTCGACCGGTTGAATCCTCAACCCAAGGCGAACTTTGGTTGAGGACAGCTATCGGTCACTTGCGGACGTTCCTCGGCCACCAGGGCCAACGCCATGGCCCACCTGGCGGCGCAGCGAGGGTTCCGCGGGCTTGCTCCATGGGGGGCTTGCGACCGCTGTTTTCGTCAAAGGCATAGGACGGATTTGCTAGATAGCCCTTTGCAACATGCTCAGGGTGCGAAGCTATTGCCTTCAAAAATAACGGCAAAGGACCGCCCCCATGATCGCTTTTACAAGGCAGCTTTTGCCTGCCGCATTACTGTGTAGTGCCCTCGCTGCCCAGGCGAGTGAAGTGCTGAAGGGCGACTACTGGGTCGTTCACCACCAGGGGGCCTTGGGCAAGAATCAGGTGTTCATCGCCGACGGCGACCCCACTCACATCATCAATCGTCCAGGTGGCGCGAAATCATTGGGTGTCTATCAACTTTACGAAGAGCCCGGTAAACCCAACTTCACCTCTTACGATGTCGAAATCGATTGTGCGAAGAACCGCGTGCGCATCATGGATGCGGCGGATTTCCACAGCGTGCTCAATGATTTTCGCAATGCGAAGTATTCCAGCCAGTGGCAGAGCAAACCTGACGCCTGGCTGGCACCAAGCCGTGACTTTGTCTGTAAGCCGACTGAACGCCAGGCCAAGAAGATGGAGCACTTGGGTGTGATGCCCGCGTCGCAAATGAGCAAGGCAGGGCCGCAGTTCTTCGAGATATTGAACCGCGAGGCGGCCAAGGCGGCCATCATGCAGAAGATAGATGAAGGGTTCGCGCAGATGTCTGCCAAGTAACCTGGCCTTCAGGGAGAAGACCTTATGAACCGATTGTTTATGTTGGCCCTGCTCGCCACCTTGCTCAGTGGCTGCGCATCATTGTCGGCCAGCAGCGCCTGGAAAGATCGCCCGGTGGGCGAACTGATCGACTTCTTCGGCGTGCCAAGGCAGATCATGGTGGCGCCGAAGGAAGATATGGTCGTGCTCAGATATGTACATGACAGTAGCTATGTTTCACGTGAAGCAGCGGGTACTTACACGGGGCCGCAGAACGGGCAACTTGTGCACGCAGAATACTGGGAAGACGTGCAGCACTCAGGCAGTTGCGAAATCAATGTGTTCGTCAATAGAGCGCGACTGGTGGAGAAGGTGCGAACTAAAGGGCGTTGTGTAGCGGTCGAGATGGGGCCTGCAGGGTAGGAATGGGCCATTGGCGAGGGCAGATTCCACGAACATGCACATCAAGACAGTGGTCGTCGACCTGCGCTACGGGCGCGTGCATGGCCCACTTTGGGGTTTGAAGAGATCGGCAACCCTGTACCAGGTCTCATCCGAGAACTCGTAACGCTTTGCAATTGCAGAATTCCTTCTTGTAGAGGAGTAGGGGCTCTACAAAAACTGAGCCAACGAGGGGCCATGATTGGAGTTCTGGTTTTTTGTACAGAGTCTCCCAAAGCTGCACTTCATGAAGGGCAGGAACCGGTTGAATCCACAGGCAAAAGCGGTCGCTCACTATCTGAAAAATCCGTGGCGACTCGAGTAGCCAGATGGTGGTCCATGGCTGTTTAAGTGGGTGGAGAAAGCCCCTCTAATACCTCTGTCGAACGCTTGTCGACGTCGCTATTAAATACGATGATATCACTGTGAAATTATGGCATGCGGGCGCTACCAAGGAAGGTTTCCTTCACAAGAAGGTTTGACGCCTCCTTTCGTCTCTCTCGGTGCTACCAGCCACCTCCACGCCAGCTGAGAGCTGCTGCGCGTCGCCGTACACGAGAGAGATGATGTCCATCATCAAAAAAAAATATCTAGTCTTACGTCCCCGTGGTGAGGCGCTCATAGACATTGTCATTCTTGCCCAAGCATGGAAAAAGACCCAAGGTTTCATCCGTCGCCACAACTCGTATGCTGATGTTCTAGAATTAGATAGATCTACCGTCAACCTAGAGCGGGAGTTGATGGTATGGGCAAGGGACTTAGAGAAACCTCGGTTTCGGACTATGGAAATGATGCTGGTACCTGCTCCCAAAAATGGGAGGTGGGTATTTTCGACAGACCTTGAGCCGGAGAAAGGCAATTTCTTAGATACCATTCTTACTAGCTCTCTATTTCAAGCCTGGGGGCCGGGTCCAGACAAAGAAGATAATCCATCCAACCAACCCAGCCTTCAAAAGTTGCGGCCTCTCGCGCATATATGTATTCGCGATCAGTCTCTAGCAACTGCCGTAATGATGTGCCTTGCTGAGTCAATAGAAACAATCCAAGGTAACCCGGACGAAGCTGATGCAGTTAAAGCACGCTCAAATGGCCTTACAAGCTACGGAAATCGACTTCACTGCCGATGGTCCGAAAGTGCTGGAAGCCGGGCTAAAGCCAATTTTTCCTGGGGTAATAGTCAGACCTATCGTAAATACTACCAAGACTATCGCGCATTTCTCTCTCGCCCACGCCAAATCTGTGCCGAGTCAGCTCAACGGACACCTAAAGGAAAAGAGCTATTCGTAATTTCTCTTGACTTAAAGTCATTCTATGACCGCGTTGATCCTCAGGCATTGGTAATTGAGCTACAACGCCTTGAGACCGAATTTAATCGAGAGTTTCATGTACAGGCGGATAATGGCGCCGATCAAGAGTTTTGGGATAAAACGGGAAAAATATTGAAATGGCGCTGGCGAAACAGCGACAACGAACAAGCTGAATTATTCAACGAGTTGGGAAGTAAAAAGCTAGATCTTGGACTTCCGCAAGGTCTCGTGGCATCGGGTTTTTTAGCAAACGCTTATTTAATTGGCTTTGATCAAGCGGTCGACAGAGACACTCGTGAGAACCTAATAATCGAAGAGAGCGGAATCAAGATTCTTGATTATTGCCGTTATGTGGATGATATCAGGATTGTAATTGAAGCACCAAGCCACAGCTCTCCACTCAATCAAGTAAAAAACTATGTGATTGAAAAACTCCAAGAGCATTGTGAACGCATCGGGGCCCAGAAGGATATCGTCCTATCAGAGGACAAGTGTTCTATAACTCCCTATCGATCAATGTCGTCCCAGAATAACGTATCAACATTGATGAGCGTGCTTGGGGCTGAGTTGAGCGGAACGTTTGATATCGATTCATTAGCACAAGCTGCTGGCGGCCTTGAGGGTTTGCTTTGGATATCGGATCAGATCGAAGGATCACAAGAGCCGCCAAAATCCAAGCTACGATTAGCAACTATCGCTGCCCCCGCAACAGATGTTCGAGACGACACAGTCAAACGCTTTGTGGCAACTCGCCTCGTAGAGTTGATGAGACAGCGTCTAGCCATGACTGATCTCAGCGCACCGGATGACACAGGAGAGTCCTTAGGGGATCGGATGAATGGCGGAGTGGCTCTTGCTCATGAGTTCGAATCTACAGCGCGTAAATTAATTAAATGCTGGGCAGAAAATCCCGCTCTAGTCTTATTGCTCCGATGCGGGCTTGATTTATTCCCCCACCCCAAGTTGCTCGCACCGGTACTGGAAGCGCTTAGTGCAAAACTTTTCGAAGCCCCTCCCGAGCCCAGCCAAAATGAACAGCGCCAAATTAAAAGTGCTGAATACATTGCCGCAGACTTACTGCGTGCCGGCATTGTGGAGACCGGTTTTCGGGATGACGAAAGCTATCCCGAAAACATCGATATTCAAGGTTACAGAGAAGATCTTGGAGGCTTCGCAAGAACTATCGTCGTAGAGCGAGAAGATTCGCCTTGGTACTTGGTACAGCAGGCATTGCTTTATTTAGCATCGATTGGAGATAATAGTGTAAGCCTTGATAATGTCGAGGAAGTTGCGATTGAAGAGCCATATAAGAAGCTACGAAGCGCACTTCTCTTTGAGCGTTCCAGCTCAGTCGAGCTGTTGAATACTGTTCCGTATGCACTTGTTGCTCAGCAGATGCATCCAAATCCCCGGCGCTTTGCCTCCTGGCTAGCTGAAGGCCTTCGCTCTACTACGTCAGAAACTCAGATACAAAAAATTGTAACCTTAGTAGCCCTTGAAAGGCCTGATTTGCTTCTAGAAGCAACCAACAAGCGGGTCGCTACGTTGCAAAAATGGAAAAAATTTGTCCCACAATCTGTAGTTGAAATTGGTCGCATCAGTGCTAGCAAACAAAAAGAAAACAAAGCACTAGCAACACGTCAGCTACTTCGAGTCATGCAAGACCCATCAAATGCTTTTGGCCAAGAAAACGGGCTTTTAATGCTTGCCAAAGCACTTCTTGTTACACCAGGCATTGAAGCGCGACTCTCAAATAGACTCAGCCCTATAGATATTACCGTCACATGTTCAAACTGGACGCAATTACAATCGCTTCCGAGCAGCTCTGAATTCTTGAGAGTTATTTTGTCCGAGGAGTCGGATGAAAACAATCCGTTATATGAGAACCCAGAATGGGTTAGCGATGATCAGACTTGGATGTACGGATTAGGTCGAATTCTAAGATCAGCATTAACAGGAGATTTCGACTTTACCGCGCGAAGATTCTTAATAACGGAGGAAATTGGACGCTACAGAGGCATTCGGAGCAGCTGGTATAAGCGTCGCTTTGGAATGCTCAATTCTGGCAGCGGCATGCTGGACGAGCCCGCACCAATTTCCCCATGGCTTTCTGGATTTATTTCAATACTTCTCCAATGGCCTGGTATCGAATTTAAAGCTAATGATGCGGCACCGGTCTCCGACGTCCGCACACCGGGAGAGCTGTTAGCAATTCTTGAAAAACGCATTTCAGAGCAACGGGAATTATATGGGGGGCGCAGTAAAACTCCTTTCTACGTTATCCCTACCAGCGACGGCGCCACCCTTGTGGATAGGCCATTGCGGGTTGCCATTGTCCAAACGCTTCGTCCTAGGATAGATGATTTCGATACCAAGGACCCGACACATTGGACTCCGGCGATGTTGTCACAACACCGGCGTCACTTGGCTCAGGTGTGTCGTCTAGCGCACGCTAAATTGCGTGCTTGGGCTTCATCTAGACCGTTAAAGGATGGGGAGGATGAAGACTCAAAAATCGATGTTATTCTTTTCCCTGAATTAGCAGTTCATCCTGAACACGTTTTTTTTCTACGACGTCTTTCAGATATGCTTAAGGCCAATATCTTCACCGGGCTTACATTTATGCACTCCAGCAAGTGCGGAGGACCAATCAATCAGGGCCTATGGCTAATTCGAACAGACGCTCCAGATCAGGGCCGGAATATCCAATACGTGTGGCAGGGAAAACTGCACCCAATGAAACTTGAGCAACAAATGGGAATTAAAGGATATCGCCCTCATGTAACGCTGGTAGAGCTTCCAATAGGTACGACTTCACCAACCCGCCTGGCTGCCGCGATTTGTTACGATGCAACTGATCTTGATCTTGTAGCAGATTTACGAGACCGGTCAGATGTATTCCTTGTTTCAGCGTTGAATCAGGACGTGCAAACATTTGACAATATGGTGGCGGCATTACACTTCCATATGTACCAACCAGTAGTGCTTGCGAACTCAGGTGAATTTGGTGGTTCGACAGCCCAAGTTCCGCTTCCGAAACATGAGCGCTTAGTAGCCCATGTCCATGGCAACAATCAAGTCGCGGTCAGTGTTTTCGAAATAGATCCAACCCCATTCAAATCCACAAAAACCGGGCGTTCACCAAAACAGGTAAAAACTGCGCCTGCCGGTTATAAAGGAAGAGCGCACTGACTTAAGGCTCAAGGTTCTTCCGGGGCTGTGCTTCTTGTACCTAACATACCTGCTCCGCAGTATGGAACCAGGAGCCCCCTAACTTTTACGATTAGGTTTCTATATTTCAGGATCTCTGAGTTTCAGCCCTATCGGCAGTAAAAATGGAGCGTCGGGGCCGAAGCTTTCGGACCCTGATCTATGTACAGAGTTGATTGTTGTAAGTTCTCGTTGTTTCCGTGGGCAGCTACATTGAGTCGATTCTGTTGAAAAAAACCGGCCATTGTTCCTCGGCAGAAAAGTGCGCGCGTGAGATTGGAATCTTTACTTTTAGTGGAGTCCTCCAGACTCCGGTTTCACGTAGGAGCGTGCAAAAAAGGCGTTTTCACAAATCAACTGTGAGACCGTTTCGGCAAAGCGACTTTTTCACCTTGCTTTGATGGCGTTACGACATTACATTTGGTTTTCGCAGCTGAAATTGTATTGATAGTTACAGCACGTACAAGTTTTCCCAAGGGAAGGGTAGGCATGTTTGAATCAATTGTTTTCAAAAACTCATACACCCATGACCAAAACATAGATATAGGAGCGCTTGCTGAAAGCCTCATTTTTTACGGAAAGGTTAAAATCGTTGGTAACCAAGGAACACTAAAATATCTGTTAAAAAAAATACCGCCTGCAATTTTTTTGGACTTAGTTGAGCGAGAAATTATAGAATTTCACTTTTTGTTGGATAATCTCGCCGTACACATTAGAAATGTATCAGAAACCCGGGATCATTACAGCTTGGCGACGTTACAGGACTCAAAAACATCCTACAATGAGCATGCATTCAATACCTTTAAAGAAGCATCAAGTCGCAGCCCACAAGCCAAAACAATGGCTTATAAGTTTGAGAGGAAAATACACCAACTTAATCACGGGAGCTTTAATCAGAGCGCACTATTGAAAAAGTGGGAGGATTCCGACTCCACAGAGAACTCCGTTTCAACTATTTTGCACTACCTTGCGCCAGGGTATGTCCAAAAGGATAAGCTAAGATTTCGAGTTGAGCATCTTAGTACAGGTGGTTTTTTCATAGATACGAATATTGACACCCAACTTCTCTCGCAGACATACAAACTAAAAATACCAATGAAGCCAGGAGTTCCGCTATCGGTATTGCTATCGCAACTACAGTACTCCTATGAATCATCCTTCTTTTCAGCTTCATTAGACTCAGAATTGTTCGTAGATGCGTACGAACAAGAAATGCAAGAAAAGACACTTCAGGGGCTGTGGGTAAGAGATAATGAATCGCAAAGCTCGGTCGCCGACTTTGTAGAGCTTACACTAGACAACTGTCACACAATAAGGGAGGCCGTGAATTCCGGGAGGGTGAGCTTCTACGAAGTAGTTAAAGTAATTGACTCTTCAGAGGCTTTCAAACGTTGGATACGGGGTTTATCACCTGAAAAAACTCTCGTTCAAGAATTTTATAGAGAAACAGTGAAGGGTTCTTCACTCTCAAAACTACCATCCAAGACATCTAAATGGATTTTGTTCACAGGAGCATCTCTTGCTCTAGATAGCGTTTTGTCTGGGGGGATTGCTACTACCGCAACACTGACAATGGGTGTTATCGATACATTTTTAGCCGACAAAATAATCGGCGGGTGGAAACCACACCAGTTTGTTGAAGGTAGTCTGAAGAATACGTTTGGTAGAAAATAAAATAAGGGAGTTCGCTTGGATTTTCCCCGTCATAACCAGACATCAGCTCCCCGTTAAATTGATTCCACTGGCAAGCGCCTGAACTCCCTCGGCGAATGGGGGTTCAAAGCGCGCTGCGGATGCTGCTCATTGTAATGTTTGTAGGCAATCACGCAGGTTGCTAAGCGCCATTTCTCGATCCGGCTTGGGCATGCGGTTCACAGATTTGCAGGAGCGCTTCGCTCAGCTCGAACGTTGGCACCACCGCTTCACCGGCACTGGCCGCCGACATAAGTCTAAATGTCTGCTTTTGGCTGTGGATTCAACCGGTCGCTTGTCAATGTCCGCTTCTGGCCCAGAGTGTGTAAAAACGCCCGGACATGCCCTTGCTATGATTTCTGAGAATTTTATCGCAAGAGAAGCCCATGAAACGGTTTATCCAGGGTGAGCACCGAGGACAAAGCACCTTACTTCCCGAGAGCCTCGATGACTACGTCAGCGAGACCAACCCGGTACGGGTGGTTGATGTCTTCGTCGATGAACTCGACTTGGCCAAGCTGGGTTTTGATGGCGTCATTCCAGCCGAAACCGGCAGACCTGCGTACCACCCTGCGATCCTTCTGAAGATCTATATCTACGGCTATCTCAACCGCATCCAATCGAGTCGACGTCTTGAGCGAGAAGCCCAGCGCAACATCGAATTGATGTGGTTAACCGGGCGCTTGATACCCGACTTCAAAACCATCGCCAACTTCCGAAAAGACAACAGCAAAGCCATTCGCGGCGTATGCCGACAGTTCGTTGTGCTGTGCCAGCAGTTGGGGTTGTTTAGCGAAAACTTGGTGGCTATCGACGGGAGCAAATTCAAAGCAGTGAACAACCTTGACCGCAATTTCACCAGCGCCAAACTGAAGCGGAGAATGGAAGAAATCGAGTCGAGCATCAACCGTTACCTGACCTCCCTTGATGCAGCTGATCGGCAAGTGCCAAGCGCCGCTGAGCCAGACGCTGCGCGCCTGGAAGAGAAAATCGCCAAGCTCGAAGCTCAGATGAAAGAGCTTTAGGTGATCGAATCTCAGCTCAACGACTCTCCAGACAAACAGATTTCACTGACCGACCCCGATGCCCGCTCGATGATGACGCGTGGCAATGGCATCGTCGGCTACAACGTACAGACGGCGGTCGATACCCAGCACCATTTGATCGTTGCTCACGAGGTCACGAACGTTGGCTCTGACCGCGACCAACTCAGCTCGATGGCGAAGCAGGCGCGGGAAGCCATTGGTTCAGAAACGCTGTCGGTCGTGGCTGATCGAGGCTACTTCAAAAGCGAGGAAATCCTGGCCTGCCATGATGCAAAAATTACCGCCTATGTACCCAAACCGATGACTTCAGGAGCTAAAGCGGACGGGCGTTTCAACAAAGATGCCTTCGTTTTTAACGCAGCTAAAAATGAATACGTTTGCCCAGCTGATGAGGCATTGATTTGGCGTTTCTCTAGCGTCGAGAAAGGCCTGAACATGCACTGCTACTGGAGTTCGAAATGCCAGAGCTGCGCCCTGAAAACTCAGTGCACGCCGAGCAAGCAGCGACGAGTGCGGCGTTGGGAACATGAAGCCGTGCTAGACGAGATGCAGAACCGGCTGAACCATGCGCCGGACATGATGCGAGTCCGAAGCGCACTGTTGAGCATCCCTTCGGGACGCTCAAACAATGGATGGGATCCACGCATTTCCTCGCACGTAGGCTGGCCGGCGTCAACGCGGAGATGAGTCTGAATGTGCTCGCCTACAACATGAAGCGGGTCATGAGAATCATCGGTGCCGAAGGCTTGTTGAAGGCAATGGCGGCGTAAAAGCCTTTGGCTTTTGCTGCTCCAGATGGCGCTAAAACGCTTCATAAGTGCTCCGGAGCGTTACCGGTGCTGATCGTGGCAAATGCGTGGGCAATCGACTCGCCCAACTGCGCTGAGCTGAGGCATCCACGATACGAAAGTGTTTTTACACACTCTGGACCGATCGCAGCCACTTTTAAAAGACTTTCCCCCCTAAAAAGTCCAAGACCCCATTTGAAACGCTCCGCGCTACCAAGCAGCGCGGAGCGCCCAGGCGTCAGGCTTGAAGGCGCCAGCCCATCACTCCCAATAGGTCGCAGCTGTCACGTAGCAGAATCGCCGCTGCGTTGGAGATATGTTGCAGATCGGTGTCGTCAGCACTCTTGAACTCTGCGCGGGAGAGGCTTTCCAGCAGTTGAGTCACGGCCAGTAAACGTGCGGTGCCGTTGGCGTGCAGCACGTCCAATGGTGCGGTCTTGTCTATAAACAGGCATGGGATCAGGCAGTCGATGCCGGTGATGGGGATGTATTGCTGAGTCATGGGAACCTCCGCTTGTGGGTAAGGGAGCTGTCCTGTCGTCGCCAGTCGAATAGGTGGCAGCTATACGCGGGTTGGCGAGCCGACTCATCCCACAATTATCGGCAGATCCGAGGATCTCCCGCGTACAGCCGCCATGAAAGATCGCCGTGAACATAAAGGGTCCTCGGCAAAGGTTGCAAGCGGAAGTGCCTGTGGGTGAGTAGCCAGGTCGCCAAACCCGGTCGCCATTGGGGCGAGTGGGGACTATGGGCGTTGGGTCTTGGGGGGACAAGTCAGACGCGTCTGCAAGTTTTGTAGGATTGCGGAGGGGGACTTGGCGGCCTGCGAGCCAGCCAGTTTTTCTGGGTGGTTGGGGTACATATCCGCTGCTGCGGTAACGACCACTTAGGGTTTCGCCCTTACGGCGAGTGCCTTTTTACAGTCACCTGAAAAGTAACCAAAAACGCTTGCCCCCGCGTTCGGCCTTCGCGGCGCTCAGGTTCCATCGCTTCGGTGCCCATCAGGGGGCATCGCTTCCAGCGATGGCCTCGACTTTGTCGAGGGACGCTGCGCGCCAGTCCCCTGATGAACACCTGCACTCAGCCTGCCGAGGGGGCGGGTGGGTCAAGATCAAAAGCCAAATCAACAGCAGAAGCAAAAGCCAGAATAATTTTGGTCATGTATTGAGGTGCCTGGCTGCGCTCTTTGCTTGGTCCAGCCAGCCCGGGACTGTTGCTTCTTGTGCTGCATCAAGTGGATTCAAGGGGTCTTCTGGCACAGCGTTTGGTGCGTTGACTTGTGCTGCCAGGGCTTGGGCGGCTTTGAGGATGGTTTTCAAGTCGTCGGTGGTGGCGGTCTGTTCGTTAAGCGCCGCAGGCATTGGCAGTGCCTGTGCTTGTTTCAGTACGCTGCCAGGATCGTGAGTGAAGACGCGCAGGGCTTCCATGCCTCCAAGCATCGGCAGGGCGAGGCCGGTAACGCTGTCGAATGCGCGGATCTCTGGTAAGCCGGCTTTGCCTCGAAGGACCGGGATGCCCAGGGACGGAATAATCAGCCCCACCAGCAAGCGTGGGTCGCGGCGTTTGATGCTCAGGCCAATGCTGCCCACAGCCACGGCTACGCCGATGACTCGGGTGGCGGTCGCCAGCAGCGACAGTTGCTTGTTCGATTCGTTGTCGAAAAAGACGCAGCGGTAACGGAAGTAGTCGCTGAAGAGTTCGCGTTCGTTGAGGTTGGAGTTCATGAACCAGGCACGGGAGTCGTGTACCTGCTCGTCGAACAGCCTGATGATTGCCTTGGCCTGTTCGTCCAGGGGCTGGCCATTGGAGTCGAACAGTATTGCGTAATGATGGTTTCCGGCGCGGCGCAGCTTGGCGTAGTCCTCGGCCTCGTCCTGGTCGTTGGTCATGTAGACGATGCCACCCAGGAGGATATTGGGCAGGCTGCCCAGGCTGAAGCCGTCGCCTTCGCTCAAGCCCCATTCGGGGATGTAGTCGCGGCGAAAGTCGGTCATGGCGTTTTCCAATTGCCGGTGGTCCAGGCTCGGTTCGAACACTTTGCTGGTATTGAGCTCGACCGGGGAGGCGGCTCCTGTGCGGCGTTCGTACTCCTGTTTCACCCGTTCATGTTCTTGCCGGGTTTGCTGCTGGCGCTCCGACCATTCAGGCAGCGGTTGATTGGCCCGGACGGCGGCGTCTTCTTCGAGCTGCATTCGGTGCAGGGCTTCGAAGGATTCGATTTCCCTGGCGGTCATGTCGCCACCGCGGGGGTGGCCGCTCTTCATCACTTCGCCATAGGAGGGAGTGTGTCTGAGGCGGTAGTTGGCATAGCGGTTGATGCGCCAGCCGGTGATCAGGCCGGCCTGGCGTTCCATGACGTCTTCCAGTGGGCCATTTTCGACGGATTTGAGCCAGGTGTTGAAGCGCTTGATTGGGGTGGGGCCGATGTCGAATTCGTTTTCTGTTTCAACATCCATTTCCAACCAGGGCCACTCCTTCTTCCAGACACCGAGTGCCCGGGACGGTACCTGCAACGGCGCACCAACCTTGAATGCTTCGGCGTACATATGGTGCAAGGCAATCTGCGATAGCAGTTCATGGCTACCGGACGCGGCTTTGCCTTGGTCGCCGGGCGGGTAGCCGCCACCGACATCGGAGTGCATGCCGGGGTAGAGGTATTCTGCGGTGCCATTGCGATAGGTGGAAGGGCAGTCGGGGTCGTCCGGGTCGCCTTTGCGCCGGATCGAATCCAGGGGGAAGCAGCCCCGTTGTTCGTGGGCGGCGACCAGATGCACACAGTGTTCGAGAAAGACTTCGGAGTCCGGCAGGCGCAGCGAGCCGTCGGCCCAGCCCATGTGCCCGGCAGCGAAGGGCACTATGTAGGGAATGCCCACCGAAGCCACGGTGTCGAACAGACCCATGAACACGATCTTGATGGGCAGCCCGGCGAACAGGTAGCAGGTTTCGCCGTTCACCTCGACCCTGGTCAAGGCTTCGAGCCAGGTGGCGAAGGCCCGGGCTTCGGCGGCGCCACGGGAGAAGCCGTATATGAACAGGCGCACTGCTTTGATCCTGGCGATGGACTTGGCGGCGTGGGCGGCATCTATTTCGCTTTTCAGGGTTGCCAATGGCTCTTTCAGCGCTTCCTGACGGCGGGTGTGGCTGTCTTTGAACAGGGATGCGCCGAGCAGATCTTCGGTGAGGCTGGTGCCCATTTTTTCGACGAGTTTGTAGGCTTCTGCAGGATCAAGACGAGGCTTACCACAGGCTCTTTTGAGTGCATCGACTAGGCGTGTGAGACCCCAGTTAATTCGCCTTTCGCCGCCCACCGACATTTTCAGGCCGTCAGCATCGGGCTTGAACTCACCTATTTCCTTGAACTCGGTGCCGACACCTTGCATGTAGTAACGATAAAAACCTTCGCTCTGTTCTCTTTCGGTACCACTTCCTCCCAGGCTGGCATGGTATAGGCGGGCCACATTGGTGGTGGTAGAGGGTCGGGCGATGCTATCGCTGGGCTCATGGTTATTGGTGCCGTCAAAACACAGAGTGATGCTCAGAATTTTCATGCAGGGCGAACCAATGTAAACGTTTCCTGCGGCTTGGGCCGCGCGCTGCGCTGCGAGCTCAAAGGGGGCATAGGCTTTGTGTTGTTCTCGGCGGTTGTGTGCTACTTGCTTCGAGGTTTCAGGTAGCAGCCCACCCTCTCTGAACTCGGGTGTAGGGGGGAGCCATTGTGGTTCTGGCCGGGAATGAGGCGGAGTTAAGGCTTCGGACATGTCGTGGGCTCCTGCATTTTTTGAGGGAAGTTAAAGGGATACCCAGGTTGGCCTGGCAACTCCGCCACGGCGGATACCGCGACTTGATTGCAGGGCAGAAAATGAACGTCGATAGCTCCGGGTCGTTCATACGGCGCAACAGCCACCACCGCGCGATGACGGGTGTACTTGGCTGCGTGAATCTTGTAGGCCGCCCTGTAGCCATCAGTCCCTAGTGGTGGCCAATTTGCAGATGCGTGAGGGTCAGAGTCTTTTTCCCACTCTACGACCACGGTCAAACCAGGATGCCACTTGACCGGAAGTGGTGCGCAGCACATCTGGCTACCCCCACCTCCATAGGGGCTGATATTCGGGCCGCCATTGCCATTGACCGAAAAGCGGTTGATGGCCGCCGAGGTGTGGCTGAAGCCCTCGATGGGCAATCCAATCATGTCGGCTGTTTGTCCTGCGCAGCCTTGCAGGGCGAGGGCGCTGACCAATGCCCGGACCAGCAGGCCATTCCTGCGCTGTGCCTTGCCCTGCGCGAGGCGTTGAACATCCATGGTTCCTCCTGTCGTAACAGTGTGTTGGCGTGGCCGTCCGCCACGCTGAAAGCTGCCGGCCTTATAGCCTGAATGCACTGCGCAAGGGCTTGCGCACCGGGCTGTAACGCAGGCTGGGGCTGGCGAGAATTAATTCACGACCAAATATTTCGCGAAGCAGCCCAGGCCTGCCCATCCGGTAATGGGCTGTGTGCACGCTCCACTTTCGGAGGTCGTGGTTTCACCGTCCGTTGGCCTTTGTGAATGAAGCTTTTATGACAAAAGTTCGGTAGCACATCGCCACGCGCGTCTTGGGTATGTAACGCGCTTGAGGGGGCCGCCAGGCCACTTTTTTAAGCCGAGGCGGGACGCCGGGAGTGAGGCTATGGGGACTATGGAACGCTACTCGAAAGTGGGCATGCAGGAGCTGGATCAACGGCTGTCGAAGATTGTCGAGGCGGCGCGCAAGAAGCCGGTGTCGGTCTATCGCTACGGGGCGCCGTGGGTCTGGATCGTGTCCCAGGATGATTGGCAGGGCGCCTTGAAGGAGGTGGCCAGCTATATCCCGCCGGGGCATTCGCTGGTGCTGCTGCGTCCGCAGATCGATGAGTTGCTGGATCAGCACCGCGATCTGCTCCAGGGCCTCAATGCCGAGCCCGGCATGCTGATCGCGCCGCGTACGGTGATGCACATTCTGTTGCTGCAGTTGCTGTATTCGGTGCCCAGTGAGCAGCAGCTCTATGAACAGCTCAGTTACAACCTGTTGTTCCGTTGGTTCGTCGGTCTGGATCTGAACCAGAAGGTCTGGGCCTTCAGTGTCCTGAGTCGCGACATCGCCACGCTGTTGAACAACCCGCGGGCGGTGCAGTTGATCCAGAAAATCATCGGTGAAGTGTTTTGCGGCGCGCTGCTGCAAATGCCCGAGTTCTCGCTGAATTTTGCGCTGTTGCACACCTGGCTGGCGCGCCACGAAAACACCTCGATCAGCAGCAATTGAAGCGGCCAAACGCTGTGCAGACGGCGACGGCAATGCGCGTACGCGCGCCAATTTTCAGTTTTTTAGGGGGCGGTGTGGAGCATCTGGGCAAATCAGGGCGACCCGGCAGTGGCGGGCGCTGGTGGCCGTTGTGCGGCTGGTTGACGGTGCTGGCGCTGGCGCCAGCGGTGCAGGCCGAGGAGGGCGAGTCGGTTGCGGTTGAAGCCACGGCGGCGCGGTTGGTGGACGTCAATGAGTACTTCGTGCGCGGCAATACCGTGCTCGATGCGCGGGCCATCGAGGAGGCGGTGTATCCGTTCCTCGGGCCGCAAAAAGCCCTGGCCGACATCGAAGGCGCCCGGGATGCGCTGCAGAAGGTCTATCAGGAGCGCGGCTATCAGTCGGTGTTCGTCGAGCTGCCGGAGCAGAAGGTCGAGGACGGCATCGTTTATCTGCAGGTCAGTGAAACCAAGGTTGGCCGGGTGCGGGTGGTGGGGGCCAAGCATTACTCGCCGGTGGAGATCCGCGATCAGGTGCCGGCGCTGCAAGAAGGTCAGGTGCCGGATTTTGCCACGGTGCAAAGCCAGCTGGCCGGGCTCAATCGTGGCGCCGGGCGCCAGGTCATGCCGCTGGTGCGCGAGGGCCAGCGCCCGGGGACCATGGACGTCGACCTGCAAGTGGAAGACCAAAACCCCTGGCACGCCAGCGTCGGCCTGAACAACGACTACAGCGCCGACACCGAGAAGCTGCGCAGCGTGGTCAATGTCGGCTACGACAACCTCTGGCAGTTGGGCCACAGCATTTCCCTGACCTATTTCACCGCGCCCCAGGACACCGACAACGCCAAGGTCTGGTCCGGGTCCTACACCGCGCCTTTGAGCGAGCGCTGGGCCCTGCAGTTCTCCGGTTACCAGTCCGACAGCAACATCGCCACCATCGGTGGCAGCAACGTGCTGGGCAAGGGCCATTCCTACGGGGTGTCGGCGATCTACACCTTGCCCGCCGCGGGTAGCTGGGCCAACTCGCTGTCGGTGGGGGTGGACTTCAAGGACTTCGAGGAAGAGATGCGCTTTGGCCGCAGCAGCGACCAGATTCCGCTCAAGTACGCCCCGCTGACCTTTGGCTACAACGGCTACCGCTACAGCGAAAAATCCCAGCTGGGCCTGGGCCTGAACCTGATCGTCGGCACCCGGCGCTTCTTCGGCTACGGCAGCGACGCCGAGGAGTTCCACTACAAGCGCGACGAGGCCAGCGCCAGTTTCTCGGTGCTCAAGGGCGACCTGAATTTCACCTACACCTTCGCCAACGACTGGCAGTCGGCGTCCAAGACCGCCTTCCAGCTGGCCTCCGGGCCTTTGGTGTCCAACGAGCAGTATTCCGCCGGTGGCGCCACCTCGGTGCGCGGCTACCTGGCCGCCGAGCGCACCGGGGACGAGGGCTACCTGTTTTCCCAGGAGCTGCGCACGCCGTCCCTGGCCAAGTTCCTCGGCAGTTATGTGCAGGAGTGGCGCTTCTACGCCTTTGCCGAAGGCGCGCACCTGTCCCTGCACGAGCCGCTGCCGGAGCAGGAAGACCAGTACAGCCTGGCCAGCGTTGGCCTCGGCACCCGCGCCAGTTTGAGCAAGTGGCTGTCCGGCAGCCTCGACTGGGGCTACCCGCTCAAAGACGGCCCCAACACCCAGAAATACGACCCGCGCTTGCACTTCAGCGTGCAAGCGACGTTCTGACTTTACGGAGACCCTTCCCATGCAACGCTTATTCCTGAGCCTGTTGATCTGCCTGGGCTTCGTGCTCCCGGCCACGGCCCACGCCTGGTGGCAGGACGACTGGCATTACCGCAAGCAGATTTCGGTGGACACCACCCCGCAGGGCGCGGCCATCAACGAGGCCCTGGGCCGCACCGCGCTGCTGGTGCGCCTGCACACCGGCAATTTCACCTTCGACGGGGTCAAGGAAGACGGCGCCGACCTGCGCTTTGTCGCCGCCGATGACAAGACCGTGCTCAACCACCAGATCGAAAGCTTCGACCCGCTGATGGGCATGGCGCTGATCTGGGTCGATGTGCCCAAGGTCGAAGGCGGCCAGCGCCAGGACATCTGGATGTACTACGGCAACCAGAAGGCGCCGAGCACCGCCAACGGCCAGTTGACCTTCGACCCCAGCTACACCGCCATCTACCACTTCGACGGCAGCAACGGCACCCCGGCCAAAGACACCACCGCCTACGGCAACACCGCGCAGAACGCCACCGGCGCGGCGATTGACGGGGTCATCGGCCGCGCCTTGCAGTTCAGCGGCCAGCCGCTGTTGCTGCCGGCCAGCCCGTCGCTGCAGCACAACGCCGGCGGCGCCTTCACCTTCAGCGCCTGGGTGCGCCTGGATCAGGCCAGCGGTGAGCAACTGCTGCTGGCCCGCCGCGAAGGCGCCGGCAGCCTGCTGGTCGGCATCAACCAGGGCATGCCCTTCGTTGAAGTGGACGGCCAGCGCGCCGCCTCCACCCAGCCGCTGAACCCGGGGCAATGGCAGCACCTGGCCCTGAGCGGCGAGGGCAGCCGCCTGGCGCTGTACGTCAATGGCCGCGAAACCGCGAGCCTGGCCCAGGCCATTCCCACCTTCAATTCGGTGCTGGCGATCGGTGCCGACCTGCCGCCCGCCGCCGGCGCCGAGGCCAGCCACTTCCTGCCGTTCACCGGGGCCCTGGACGAGCTGCGCCTGTCCAAGGTGGCGCGTCCGGCAGCGCTGATCCTGGCCGATGCCAGCGCCCAGGGCGCGGAGTCGAAGTTGGTGGCCTATGGCGTCGATGAAGAACAGTCGGGTTTCGGATTCGGCAGCCTGGGCTTCTTGCTCAAGGCGGTGCCGGTGGATGCCTGGGTGATCATCCTGGTGCTGGTGGGGATGATGATCCAGTCCTGGGTGATCATGCTGCGCAAGAACCGCATGGTCGGCCGGGTCAGCGCCGCCAATGCGCTGTTTCGCGAGCAGTTCGCCAAGGTCGGTACGCGCCTGGAGATGTTCGCCGACGATCAGGTCCTGGCCAGCCGCCTGGAGCATTCCTCGCTGTGGCGCCTGTACCTGGTGGCGGTGAAAGAGATCCGCACCCGCCGCGAGCAGGGCGCCGATACCTCCTCGGTGTCGGCGGCCACCATCGAGGCCATCCGCTGCTCCATGGACGGGGTGCGCACCCGGGAAAACCAGCAGCTGAGTTCCAAGCTCTCGACCCTGTCCAACGCCATTGCCGGCGGCCCCTACATCGGCCTGTTGGGCACGGTGCTGGGGATCATGGTGGTGTTCCTCGGCACCGCCATGGCCGGTGACGTCAACATCAACGCCATCGCCCCGGGCATGGCCGCAGCCTTGCTGGCCACCGCCATGGGCCTGTTCGTCGCGATCCCGGCGCTGTTTGGCTACAACCGGCTGATCACCCGCAACAAGGAAGTCGGCGCCGACATGCGGGTGTTCGTCGACGAGTTCATCACCCGGCTGGCGGAGCTGCATGGCGAGAGCCAGCACAGCGAGAACGCCCACTGGCGGGTCAGTCACAGCAACGCGTCGGTTCCGGCCTGAGGAGAACTGCCATGGCTTCCGTGAACGCCTCCCATGACGACGACGACGCCGCCGTCGACAGCATCAACATCACGCCCCTGGTGGACGTGCTGATGGTGGTGCTGGTGATGTTCATCCTCACCGCCACCGCCCAGGTTTCGGGCATCCAGATCCACCTGCCCAAGGCCAGCGCCTCGGTGTCGCTGTCCGAGGCCAAGACCAAGGCCATTTCGGTGAACGACGGCGGCCAGGTGTTCCTCGACGCCTACCCGGTGACCCTGGGCGAGCTGGAAGAGCGCCTGCGCATCGAGAAGGCGCAGAACCCGGACTTCCCGATCATCGTCCGTGGCGATGCCACGGTGCAGTACCAGAAGGTCATCGAAGTCCTCGACCTGCTGCGCCGTCTGGAGTTGTCCCAGGTCGGCCTGGTCACCGGCAAACCGAGCCAGGGCTGAGTCATGACCGCACAACAACCGATCGAGCTGCCGCCGGTGCAGCACAAGCCGCGCGCCGTGCGCCTGCTGAAGCGGGGCGCCGGATTGCTGCTGGGGGCCGTGGCCGCCTGGCTGCTGTGGCAGTGGGCCAATGACATGGCCGGGGTGCGTCGGGAAGCGCCGAAGGTGCCGACCATCATCCCGCTGCCGCCACCGCCGCCACCCCCACCGCCGCCTCCGGAGAAGCCCAAGGAGCCGGAGCCGGTGGAGGAGAAGGTGCCGGAACCCGAACCCACGCCGACCCCCGAGGAGGTCAAGCCGGAGGAGGAAGCACCGCCCTCGCCGGCGGACGATCTGGCCAACCCGATGCAGATCGACGGCGACGCCCAGGCGGGCAACGACGGCTTCAACGTCGGTGCCGGCAAGGGCGGTGGCATGGCCGGCGCCGGTGGCGGCGGGCTGGGCACCGGCACCTACAAGCAGTACCTGGCGGCGACCTTTCAACGGGTGCTGCGCGAGGACCCGGAGCTGCGCAAGAAGGCCTATGCGCTGCAGGTGGACCTGTGGCTCGGCGCCGACGGCCAAGTGACCCGCGCCGAACTGGCCGGCTCCAGCGGCAACCCCGAGACCGACCAGCAGGTGCTGGCGGCGCTGCGGGCCACGCCGCGCCTGAAAGAACGTATGCCGGCGTCACTGACCTTGCCGGTGCGCTTGTCCCTCAAGGGCCGGCGGCCGGAATGAGCGAACCCCTATTTGCAGTTTCTACAGGAGTTGTGTGCAGATGATTTCCACCGTGAATCGATTGACCCTGGCGCTCGGCATGGTCGCCCTGACCCTGGCCGGACAGGCCTCGGCCGCCGCGGCCGCGCCTTCGGAGAACGCCACGATCAACCTGATCCGTCTGTTGGTGCAGCAGGGGGTACTGCCGCAGGCCAAGGCCGAGGCACTGATTGCCCAGGCCGAAAAAGAGGCCCAGCAGGCCCGCCAGGCCAGCGCCGCCACCGCCGTGGCGGCCACCGGCCCCGCGGCGGCGCCGGGGGATGTGCGGGTGCAATACGTGCCGGCGATCGTCCGCGAGCAGATCCGCGATCAGGTCAAGGCCGAGGTCATGGCCACCGCCAAGCAGGAAAACTGGGCCCAGCCCAACACCTTTCCGGACTGGGTGTCGCGCATCAGCTTTGACGGCGATATCCGCCTGCGCGAGGAGTCGCGGTTCTTTGCCGACAACAACAGCAACGAGATCGTCGACTACGCCAAGCTCAACGACAACGGCCCCTACGACGTCAACAAGGACACCAACAGCAAGCTGCCGCCGCTGCTCAACAGCCGCGAAGACCGCGACAACCTGTTCCGCCTGCGGGCGCGCCTGGGGATGAAGGCGGTGATCTCGCCGGAATGGACCGCCGGCATCCGCATCGGCACCGGTTCGGACAACAACCCGGTGTCCACCACCCAGACCCTGGGCGGCGGCTTCGGCAAGAAGGACATCTGGCTCGACCAGGGCTACCTGACCTGGAAGGCCACCCAGGACCTGACCCTGACCGGCGGGCGTTTCGCCAACCCGTTCTATGCAACCGACATGCTGTATTCCAACGACCTGAACTTCGACGGCGTGGCGGCGCTGTTCAACCACAAGCTCAGCAGCGACTGGGGCCTGTTCGGCACCCTTGGCGTGTTCCCGGTGGAGTACACCAACGACACCGCCACCAGCAACGGCTTCGACAAGAACGAGAGCGACACCAAGTGGCTGTTCGGCGGGCAGATCGGCGCCAACTGGAAGATCAACCGCAGCAACAGCCTCAAGGGTGCCTTGGCCTACTACCGCTTCGACGACATCGAAGGCCAGCGCTCCAGCCCTTGCGCGCCTTGGGCCGGGGCCCCGGGCTGCGACACCGACGGCTCGCGGGTGGCCTTCATGCAGAAGGGCAACAGCGTGTTCCTGCTGCGCGACATCACCCCCAACCCGGCCACCCCGGGCCTGACCCCGCAGCCGCAGTTCGTCGGCCTGGCCTCCAAGTTCGACGTGCTCGACCTGAACCTGGCCTGGGACACCGAGCTGCCGGACGACCTGCGCCTGCGCAGCCAGACCAACTACATCCGCAACCTGGCCTACGACAAGGGCGAGATGCTCAAGCGCAGCGAAGGCGAGATCGTCAACAACATCAACCGCAACGGCCAGTTTGAAAGCGGCGGCAACGCGCTGCTGGTGCAGTTCACCCTGGGCAACGCCCTGGACATGAAGAAGTCCGGCGACTGGAACCTGCTGGCCGGCTACAAGTACATCCAGCCCGACGCCTTGCCCGACGGCTTCAACGACTCCTCGTTCCACCTGGGGGGCACCAACGCCAAGGGCTATTTCGTCGGCGGCAACTACGGCATCGACAAGAACATCTACGCCACGGCCCGCTACATGAGCGCCTCGGAAGTCTACGGGCCGCGTTACGAAGTCGACGTCATGCAGCTTGAACTCAACACGCGCTTCTAAGCGGGAGGAAGGTTATGAACAGCCGAGTGAGGGCAGGGGCGGTCAGCCTGTTGCTGGCCTGGGGCGTGCTGGCCAGTGCCGGCGCCAGCGCCGAAGGCATGGAGGAACGCCTGCGCACCCAGTTGCGCAGCACCACCCAACAGTTGCAGGCCCTGCAAAGCGAGCAGGCCCAGGCCGCGGCCGCGCGGATCGCCGCCGAGAACGCGGCCAGGGAGGCCCAGGCCCAGGTCAAGCAACTGAGCGCCGAGCTGGCCAAGACCCGCGGCGTGGCCGAGCAACTGGCCGGCCAGCAGCAGAACCTGCAAAGCCAGGCCCAAGCCCAGGCGGCGGCCAGCAGCGAGCAGTTGGGCAAGTTCAAGAAAGCCTACGAAGACTTGCTGGTGCTGGCCCGGGGCAAGGAAGCCGAGCGGGCGAAATTGCAGGCGCAATTGAGCGAACGTGACACACAAGTGCAGCAATGCGCGGTCAAGAATCAGCAGATGTACGGCATCGCCAAACAGATCCTGGCGGCCTACGAAAAGATCGACGTGGCCGAGGTGGTGAACATCCGCCAGCCCTTCGCCGGCAAGGCCCGGGTCAAGTTCGAAGAGCTGGCCCAGGGTTTTGGCGACGAGCTTTACCAGACCCAGTTCGACGCCCCGCGGGCGGCGAGCGCCCACTGATCACCAGGGAAGAGATGACCATGACTTTGATTACCAGCGTCACCACCGACAGCCTCACCGACCTGCTGCAAGGCGCCGGCTACCGGGTCAACCAGACCGAGCAGAACGGCATCGTGCAACTGCTCAGCGCCAGCCAGGGCATCGGCTATGCCGTGCGTTTCGGCAACCCGGGCAGCGATGCCGGGCACTATGTGGACTTCACCTACAGCTGCGCCCTGCGGGTGCAGGGTGAGCTGCCGGCGGGGCTGGCGGAGCTGTGGAACGCCTCGCGGCGCTTTGCCCGGCTGTCGCTGCAGGGCGAGTTCCTGGTGATGGAGATGGACGTGGTGGTGGCCGGGGTCGGCGAGACTCACCTGCGCAGCCAACTGGAGCTGTGGGACCGGTTGCTGCAGGAGTTCATCGTCTACCTGCGCGAATACAGCCAACAGGCGGCCCAGCTCAAGGCGCAGGCCGAGTCGGCGCCAAACCCTGAAAGCCAACCCCAGGAAGAGGTGGCCAGCCTGTGAAAAAACCGACCCTGGTGGTCGGTGCCGGGGCACTGACCTTGCTCGGCCTGGCGCTGGGGCTGGCCCTGCGCCCGGGCAACGACCCGGTGGCGGCGCAGCAGCCGGCACCGGCCGTGCTGCAGCAGTCACTGGCGACCACACCGACCGTGGCGCGCCTGGGCAACCAGCAGGTGGCGGCCGAAGAACTCAAGGCGCTGTTCGCCAGCCTGCCCGAAGATGCCCGCGCGCAATTGCGCGGCAACCGCCCGGCGCTGGAAGCCTGGATCCGTTCGCGGCTGGCGGAAAAGGCCGTGCTGGAACAGGCCGACGCCCAGGGCTGGCGCCAGCGCCCGGAGGTGGAGCAGCAGACCCGCGCCGCCACCGAGCAGATCGTGTTTCGCGACTATTTGCAGTCGGTCAGCCAGGTGCCGGCGGACTACCCCAGCGCGACGGAATTGCAGCAGGCCTATGACAGCGGCAAGGCGGCCTGGATGACCCCGCCGCTGTACCGGGTCAGCCAGATCTTCCTTGGCGTCAGCGACCCGCAGGCCGTCGAGCCGGTACGGCGCCAGGCGCAGGAACTGAGCCGCAAGGCCCAGGCCGCGCCGGCAGACTTCGCCGCCCTGGCGGCGCAGTACTCCCAGGACCGGGACAGCGCCCAGCACGGCGGCGACTCGGGGCTGCAACCCTTGCAGCAACTGCTGCCAGAAGTGCGCACCGCGGTGGCCCGGCTCAAGGTCGGTGGCGTTTCGGAGGTGGTGCAGAGCGCGGCGGGCTTCCACGTGCTCAAGCTCACCGAACAGCAACCGGCGCGCACTGCCAGCCTGGACGAACTGCGTGATCGCCTGACCCAGGCCCTGCGCGCCCAGCGCCAGGAACAGATCGCCAAGGCCTACCTGGAAGGCATGCTCAACACCGCGACCCTGAGCATCGATGGCGCCGTACTGAACCAGGTCCTGGAGGACAAGCTGTAGGAGCTGGCTCGCCAGCGAAGGCGATCTCACGGGCCTCTTCGCCGGCAGCAGGCACCCACGGGGCAATACGCAGCATCGGCAACTGTAGGAGCTGGCTTGCCAGCGAAGGCGATCTCACGGTCCTCTTCGCCGGCAAGCCGGCTCCTACGAGGCAATACGCAGCACCGGGCAAACGTAGGCGCTGGCTTGCCAGCGAAGGCGGTCTTAAGGGCCCCTTCGCCCGCAAGCCGGCTCCTACGAGGCAATACGCAGCATCGGGCAAACGTAGGCGCTGGCTTGCCAGCGAAGGCGGTCTCACGGTCCTCTTCGCCGGCAAGCCGGCTCCTACGGGGCAACACGCAGCACCGGCAACTGTAGGAGCTGGCTTGTCAGCGAAGGCGGTCTCACGGGCCTCTTCGCCGGCAGCAGACACCCACGGGGCAATACGCAGCATCGGGCAAACGTAGGCGCTGGCTTGCCAGCGAAGGCGATCTCACCGGCCCCACCGCCCGCCAGTCAAGGAAGCAACAGTCAACAAGACAGGGAGTCACCGATGGCATTTCTCGAACCCGCCCCACTTCAGGGCGTAGCGCCGTACACCGCGCCCCAGGAACCCCGCGAGGCCTGGCTGGCCCTGGCCGCCGGGATCGATCCGGAGGTCGCCCAGTACTTTCTGGTCAGTGCCCGTTGCGGCTGCTTCATGCAGGCGGCACGCAGCCTGAACATCAAGGCCACCCTGTTGCGCAAGCAACTGGCGCTGCTGGAGGAACACCTGCGGCGCTCGCTGTTCTGCTATCAGGGCAATGTCCTGAGCCTGAGCCGCGAAGGCCTGCAACTGCAGGGCCAGCTGCTGGCCCTGGCGCACCAGCGCCGGCTGCCGGTGGTGGAACAGCCGCTGATTCGCCTGGCCGTGGCAGAAACCATCCTCCACGATATCCTCGGCCGCGACCTGATCGCCTTGTTGCGGCGCAACGCCAGCGCGCGCCTGGAGATCATCTCCATCGACAGCGACCTGTCCCTGCAGGCCCTGAGCGCCGACCTGGTGCTGTGGCTGGCGGCCGAAGACTCGCCGCTGCCGGGCCCCAGCTTCGCCACTCGCGAACCCGTGCCCCTGGCGCGCATCGACTACCTGCCGCACATCGCCAAGCGCTACTCACGGGTGGCGGCGCGTCCCGACAGCCTCGACGACCTCAGCGACTACATGCTGGTGCAATGGCAGCACGACCGTCAGGTGGAGCCGTTCCGGCCCTGGAACAGCCTGGTGGAACAGCGCCTGGCCGGCGTGGTGCAGGTGCACTCCTATGAACTGATGCTGGAAATGATCCGCTGCAGCGCCTGCATCGGCCTGCTGCCGCAGTACATGAGCCACTTCGACCGCGGCCTGACCGCCTTGCCGGGCCTGTTCAAGGACAGCATGCAGCGCCGCGCCTGGCTGGCGGTGAATGCCCGGGTGGAGCATGAGGAACAGGTGCAGCAACTGGTGGAGCTGATCCTCAATACCTTCAGCGAGCGTGAGGATTGGTTTGTTTGAGGTGAGCCGCCTCGTGGGAGTGGCCAGGCCCGAACGCCTGGTGCTGTCCGGACCGGGCACTCAGGCTCATGCCTTGGTTTCAGGGATCATGAGATCCTCCCAGTCGTCTTGTATTTCGGCGGTGCTGGTCTTCCTGTCGGGGAAGTGGGCGATGTTCCACTGGGTGTCGGTACTGAATTCGTCGCCGAGCAGGTCTTTGGCGATAGCGTTGGCTTTGATGGCCTCCTGCCGGTTTACCGGCACGTCACCCTCTAGGTCCTCGCCCTCTGGGTTGATCCATACGCCTGGCGCCGGGTTAACCCCAGGGTCCCCGGCGTAGGCGTCTTGCAGGCGCTTGCGCTCTGCCACGATCTCGGCTGCTTCAGCCCGGGGAATGCCACGGGCCACAAGCAGTGCTTGTTCCATGGCGTCGATTTGCCGTTGTTTGAGCTCAAATGCATCGTTGTCATCTTTGTAGGACATCGGGTGGTTCCTTGTACATTGCTTGTTCAGTGGATGGGGTCCTGCGAGGCGGTTTGTGACTGACCTCGGAGGCCCGACATGTTAATCGGTGGCCGCGCCCCGGTTTGTGCAATTCAACGAGGGGATGACGGGAAAATGTTGTAGCGCCACGACGAACCTCTCAGGATGGGCGCAGAACAACGGAGGGTGGGCGCGGTTTGATTAACAGGGTTCCCAAGTTTCATGAAGTCATCGAGCTGTTTTACGAGCGTGCAGTGTTCAAAAGGTCGAAGGAGCCCTTGCCACGGCAGGGCCAGAGCCTGGAGCAGCGCCAGAAGCGCGAGGCGGCAATGCTTGACGTAGTGACACGGCGAATGACGGGCGGGGCCGATGATCCGCTGCTGACCCCAGTGTTGGGCAATGTGCGGGAGATTCACAAGCACCTGGGGTTTGTGGCCCTGTTTCCCGACAAGGACGTAGGTGCGGCGCACTTGTATTTCTGGCTGATCGTGTGGCCACAGCTTGAGCAGATGTTTGAGGACGCGCTGGAGAACGAGCAGGCTTCGATCCCATTGCGCTATCTGGCACGTTGCCATGAGTGCTATGGGGACCGGCTGTTCGGCGACCCGGTGGCGACCCGGGAGGCCATTCTGGCGAGCCTGGAAGCGTCCCTGCTACAGGTCACGCAGGGCTTGAAGATTCCCCAGCAAAGGGCGCAGGTGGCTGTCTTGCAGTTCCTGCGATGCTTGGGGCGCCTGATTCGTCATGATTCGTTTCCTGCTAGAACTTCGGTCGACGCGCTCTTGAAGGCGTTGGAGTTGGCATTGGGTCGACCGCTGAAGAAAGCCCAGGCCGTCATCCAGCAACTGGAGCAGTTGCTCGAAGGTGCCAAGGTGCTGCATGCCGCTGGTCGCTGGTCGTTGCCGGAGCCCAGGCCGGTGCTGCCGGATGAGTTGCACGAAGTACACCGCAACCTTTATCGGCAGGCCAGGCGTGATGCCAGGGTTGGCGGACGCTCGCCGAGCTTGCAGTTCGGCACCCTGGTGAGCCTTTTCAAAGCCCGGATCAGGCATGTGGAACCCGGTGACTTTCTGTCGCAACACGCCAGGCAAGTAGGGCGCTCAAAGGCGACTCGCAGCCTGATCGAGCACAATGCCGGGCAGTTCCATGCCTATGTCTTGCTGGAGCAGATCAAGAGTGACCTTGATGTCGGGCGCCGGCTGCAACGGGTCGAAAACAGTGTTCAGGTGTTGGTTAGGAGATACGGGGCAGACCGGGAGCACTGGCTGGCACTGTTCCAGGACATGCCGTTGTCGCTGTTCCTGCTCAACGCAATCTTTTCTTCTTCCTTGACCCTGATTCAGCGGCTTTTGGGTGAGGAGGCGCTCGCAAAGGCCGCGTTGGCCCTCAGGCCCCTGGTCGAGGCTGCACAAACCGAAGGGCCGCAGCGTGAGCAACTGCTTGCAGTGGCGGCTCAACAGCAGATCAAGGCGCTCAAGATGCTGTTGGATACCTATCACGCCCAGCATCACCTGGGGTGGCTGGCGATGGAGCTCCTTGCCTTCGTCTATGCCTTCAAATACAAGTACGACCCAGGGTTCCAGCCCCATGCCACGGACAAGCTGGAGGCGATTCTCGATGACTGTGTCGATCAACGGGACATCCGTCACCGGATTGCCTATGAAACCCAATTCGGCCGTTGTACGCGCACCCTGAGCCCGATGGGCACGGATGTGGCGCTCATCATGATCCACCAATACAACCGCTACATCCTCGCTCACTGTGAACACCCGCTTGAGTACCTGTGCAATCCGTTGCAACGCCTGAGCGAGCTTCTGCAAGCTGCCTTGAGCGCCGCCAGTGCCGAGGGGGAGATCGAGGCGGCGATCCTCAAGCGCTGCATTAATGCAGCGTTCGGAACGGGCAAGGATAAGTCGGTCATGCGCATTGGCGGCCTGCGTCCTTACGAGTGCCTGCGTGATGTGCGCTTCTATCTGTCGGCATTGCACCTGGCCCCGCTAGAAACCTTGAACCCGGGGTTGTTTCGCTACCTGGCATTGCCAGATGCCTTGCAACGCTTGGTTTTGCAATGGCTGTCACCTGTACGCTATGCCAAGGATCTGCTGCGCCAGCAAAGTCAGTCGCCCGAGCTGTAGGGAAATGGTTTCTGAGGCCTGTGCCGCTCTGCGCTTGAGTGCCTCGCCAGAGTCGCACTCATGCCCTTACACTCTTTGGCCATTTCCCCTTCAAGGAAGACCGGCCATGCCTGACGCCAATCCCACTATCGTTATCGAGCGTTGCACCGAAGCCCATATCGAGGGTCTGACGGCGCTGTACAGCGAACCCAGCGTGGCGGCCCAGACCCTGCAACTGCCTTATCAGTCCCGCGAGTTGTGGCGTAAGCGCGTCGGGCTGGGGCAGGAAAATGAAGGGCTGGTGGCCCTGGTGGCCCTGCACCAGGGCGCGGTGATCGGCAGTTGCAGCCTGAACCAGGTGGCGCGGGTGCGCCGCTCCCATTGCGCGGACGTGGCCATGGGGGTGTCCCCGGCCTGGCAGCGTCAGGGCGTCGGCAGCCGTCTGCTGGCGGCGGTGCTGGAGGTGGCGGATAACTGGATGAACCTGCGCCGGGTCGAACTCACGGTGTATGCCGATAACCAGCCGGCCATTGCGCTGTACCAGAAATTCGGCTTCGAAACCGAAGGCCGGCTGCGGGACTACGCCGTCCGTGGCGGGCAATTCGTTGACGTGCTGAGCATGGCGCGGCTGCGTGGTTGAGGCCGGGCTTGTGTAGCCGCTGCCGCAGGCTGCGATCGGCTCCGCAGGAGACGCAGGGATCTTGAGGCCGCCCAAGATTGACAGGCGATCGCCAAGCAAGGCCCTGCGGGCCTTTTCGCAGCCTCGCCAGGGCTCGGCAGCGGCTACAGGTCAGTGCCGAGCCAGGCTTTTGTAGCCGCTGCCGCAGGCTGCGCCCTGCGGGCCTTGAGGTTCACTCCAGCAAAGCAAAATCCACCGCCGCCCGGGCATGCAGTTCGGTGGTGTCGAGCAGGGGCAGGGGGCTGTGCTCGGGTTTGAGCAGCAGGCCGATTTCCGTGCAGCCGAGGATGATCGCCTGGGCGCCGCGGGCCCTGAGTGATTCGATCACTTGCTGGTACACCCGGCGCGACGCGTCGCTGATGATCCCCACGCACAACTCTTCATAGATGATCCGGTGCACCGCCTGGCTCTCCTGCGCATCGGGCACCAGCACATTCAGTCCTTGTTGGCTCAGGCGGCTCTTGAGGAACTCCTGCTCCATGGTGAAGGCGGTGCCCAGCAGCCCGACGTTCAGGGTGCCGGCCGTCAGCGCGGCCCGGGCCGTGGGGTCGGCGATATGCAGGAAGGGCACCGCAGTGGCCGCCTGAATCTGCTCGGCCACCTTGTGCATGGTGTTGGTACAGAGCACCAGGCACTCGGCGCCGCCGTCCTGCAAGCGCTGGGCGGCGTCTATCAGGATCCGCGCCGCGTCATCCCAGCGTCCGGCATGTTGGGCCTGTTCGACAGGCCCGAAGTCGACGCTGTACATTAGCAACCGCGCGGAACGCAGCGGCCCCAATTGATCGCGAACCTGCTGATTGATCAGGCGGTAGTATTCGGCGCTGGACTCCCAGCTCATGCCGCCAATCAGGCCGATGGTGCGCATGGGCAACTCCTCTGTGGTGTGGGTGAGTGAGCCGCAGTCTGGTCGCGCTAACGCTTGCGATCTATCAGGAAATTTCACATGCCCGAGGTGCTCGAACATCGCCTGCTGGACGGTCGCTTGCTGCTGCAACTGCTGCCGGCCGCGGCCTACAGCGCCCGTGATCCGGTGCAGTGGCAGACTCTGGGGGTGACCCTGGAGCGCCAGCGCGGGGTGCATGCCATCGATTCCGACCGGCGCGAGGATTTCGACACCTGGCCCGGCACCCTGGCCTTGACGCCCAAGGGCGTGGAAGTGTTCTCCGAATCTGCCTGTGGCGGTGAATACCTGCTGGCGCGCTGGCAGGAGCAGACGCCGCTGATCCCCGGCGAGCGCCGCTTGCAGCGTTCGGGGCATGCCGAGGCCCTGGCCCTGGGGCGTGAAGCCCGGCGCCTGCTGTTGGCGCCTGTCATCGATGAGTTGGCCCTGGAGCACTGTGCCCTGGCCTTTGTCGGTCTGTCCCAGTCCCGCCACATTGCCACGGCGCCGTTACCACGGCTGGGGCAGGTGCTGGAGCAGATGGCCGACCAATACGCCCAGCCCTTGTCCCTGGCGCAATTGGCACTCACTTACGGTCACAACGAACTGCGACTGCTGCGGGACTTTCGCCGCGCCGTCGGCATGACGCCCCATGCCTGGATCACCGAGGTGCGGCTGCAGGCAGCCCGGCGCTTGCTAGAGCGCACGGACCTGCCGCTGGCGGCCATTGCCCACGACAGCGGCTTTGCCCACCAATCGCACCTGGGCAGCGCCTTGCGCAAAAGCCTCGGCCTGACCCCGCGCCAGTACCGGCTGCGTTTTCACTCGTGTCTCCCTGCACCTGTCCGGTATCCCAGCCGCGGGCAGTAAACGGCCCGCAGCAATATGGCGGGGCAAGGCCGGTGCCATGCCCGCCGACGCCAGCGGCTGGAGGAATGGGCCGGCCCTGGGGTAAACACCCCAACGCCCGGCACCGGCATCTGCCATGATCAAGACCGGCGACCTGCAGTTCCCAAGGGTCGATGCCAGGGACACACCGCAATGGACGATATCCAGCAATTGGGCGAGATGCTCCGGCACTATGCCGCCAGCGAAGCCCACAAGAAGCAGCTGTTCGACAGCCAGTCATTGGTCTGGGCCCGGCGTATTCATGAGCTGTTCGGGCAGATTGAAGAGTGGCTGGCACCGGTGCTGCAGCCGGACCTGCTGGAGCTGCATCGCGAGCCTTATGTGGCCTTCAGCGCGGCATTGCCGGTGCAAAGCTCCACCTTCAACAGCGAGAAACTGACCATCAGCATTGCGGGCAAGCCGGTGGAGTTTGTCCCGGATGTGATGGGGGCCAATGGACAGATATCCCTGGCGGTGATCGGCCTGACGGCGGCGCGCCTGGGCAGTGTTTCCCTGGTGGGCGAGGCCTCCGGCAGTTGGCAATGGCGCAAGACCAATGGCCTCAAGGACCCTGACACCTTCGTTTTCGACGGCAACTTCCTGGCCGCCCAATTGCAGAGCCTGATCCCCCGCGAGCGCGCCTGATGTAGGCGCCGGCTCGCCGGCGAAAGCGATCGCCGGCAAGCCGGCTCCTACGGGGCAACACGCAGCGCCGGCAACTGTAGGAGCTGGCTTGCCAGCGAAAGCGGCCGCCGGCCGTGTGCACGTCTTGCGGGCCTCTTCGCCGGCAAGCCGGCTCCTACGGAGTGCGTTACATGTCCAGATTGATCCAGCCCGGCTTGGGCTCTTCCGGCGCCACGGCGTTGATCTTCTTGCCTGTGGCCAACTCCACCCGGCGCGCGACGTCGGGGTCGTCGGCGAAGGGGATCAGGCTGGCGTCGTCCAGGCTCTTGGCGCTCTGGTGGCGCAGGCAGTACTCGATGCAGAGGTAGAGAAACGCCACCCCCAGCAGGTTGAACAGAATATCCATCGGCCCAAGGCTCCCTGAAAAAAAACGCCGGCCACTGGGGCCGGCGGGCAAGGTTCGGCTCAGGCGATCTGCGCGTCGCTCAGGGCCAGCTTTTCATCGGAGACGCGCACGGTGCGCCAGGTGTTGTAGGCCATCAGCAACATGCCGCTTAGGAAGAACACGCCACCGGCGAAACGCACCACGAACCCCGGATGGCTGGCCACCAGGGCCTCGACGAAGGAGTAGGTGAGGGTGCCGTCTTCGTTCACCGCGCGCCACATCAGGCCCTGGGTGATGCCGTTGACCCACATCGAGGCGATGTACAGCACGGTGCCGATGGTGGCGAGCCAGAAGTGCAGGTTGATCAGCGGCACGCTGTACATCTGCTCGCGGCCGAAGACCTTGGGCACCATGTGGTAGATCGCACCGAAGGTGATCATGGCCACCCAGCCCAGGGCCCCGGCGTGCACGTGGCCGATGGTCCAGTCGGTGTAGTGGGACAGGGCGTTGACGGTCTTGATCGCCATCATCGGGCCTTCGAAGGTCGACATGCCGTAGAACGCCAGGGACAGCACCAGAAAGCGCAGGATCGGGTCGGTGCGCAACTTATGCCAGGCGCCCGAGAGGGTCATCATGCCGTTGATCATGCCGCCCCAGCTCGGGGCCAGGAGGATCAGCGACATGGCCATGCCCAGGGACTGGGCCCAGTCCGGCAGCGCGGTGTAGTGCAGGTGGTGCGGGCCGGCCCAGATGTACAGGGTGATCAGCGCCCAGAAGTGCACGATGGACAGGCGATAGGAGTACACCGGGCGTCCGACTTGCTTGGGCACGAAGTAGTACATCATCCCGAGAAAGCCGGTGGTCAGGAAGAAGCCCACGGCGTTGTGGCCGTACCACCACTGCACCATGGCGTCGGTGGCCCCGGAATACACCGGGTAGGACTTGAACCAGTCCACCGGGATCGACAGGTGGTTGACCACGTGGAGCATGGCGATCACCAGGATGAAGGCACCGAAGAACCAGTTGCCGACATAGATGTGCTGGCTCTTGCGCCGCACCACGGTGGTGAAGAAGACGATCGCGTAGGCCACCCACACCACCGCCATCCACACCGCGCCGGCGAATTCGATCTCGGCGTATTCCTTGGTGGTGGTGTAGCCCAGGGGCAGGGTGATCAGCATGATCACGATCACCGACTGCCAGCCCCAGAAGGTGAAGGCGGCCAGGGTGTCGGAGTACAGCCGTACCTGGCAGGTGCGCTGTACCGCGTAGTAGCTGGCGGCGAACTGGGCGCTGCCGGCGAAACCGAAGATCACCAGGCTGGTGTGCAGCGGCCGCAGGCGGCCGAAGGTACTCCAGGGCAGATCGAGGTTCATCTCCGGCCATACCAGTTGCGAGGCGATCCACACCCCCATGGCCATGCCGATCACGCCCCATACCACGGTTGCGACGACGAATTGGCGAACCACCTTGTAGTTGTAGGCCTGTCCGATTGTTGCTGAGTTCATGGTCAATGCTTCCACGGTTGCAAAGTCTTGCCAGGCCACCCGGTCTGGCACGGGGTGCACTGTAGGAATCAGCGAGGAAACAAAACAGGCTCAGAAAAACTGCATTAATACGGATCAGATTTATCTCGTGTCCACGGTGCCGCCGTCACGGCTGATATGGTTTTTTAGTTTTTACCTGAATCTGTAACGTTCTGCGCCGCACGCGCATAGTCGCCCCCTCACAGCACGCGCCGTTAGAGCACGACCAGTTTCGATGAGGTAGGGATATGTATCAGTACGACGAATATGACCGGGCCCTGGTCTTTGAGCGGGTGGCACAGTTTCGTGATCAGGTCGAGCGCTTCATGGGCGGCCAGCTCAGTGAAGAGGAGTTCCTGCCTCTGCGCCTGCAGAACGGTCTCTATATGCAGAAGCATGCGTTCATGCTGCGGGTGGCGATTCCCTACGGCACCCTGAGCGCCCGGCAGATGCGCACCCTGGCCAGCATCGCCCGGGACTTCGACCGCGGCTACGGCCACTTCACCACCCGGCAGAACCTGCAGTTCAACTGGATCGAGCTGGCCCAGGTGCCGGACATCCTGCAGCGTCTGGCCGAGGTGGAGATGCACGCCATCCAGACCTCCGGCAACTGCGTGCGCAACATCACCACCGAGGCTTTCGCCGGGGTCGCCGCCGATGAATACCTCGACCCGCGCCCGCTGGCGGAGATCCTTCGGCAGTGGTCCACCATCAACCCGGAATTCCTGTTCCTGCCGCGCAAGTTCAAGATCGCCATCTGCTCGGCCAAGCAGGACCGGGCGGCGATCATGATGCACGACATCGGTCTGTACCTGTACCGCGACCGCAGTGGCCAGATGCTGCTGCGGGTGATCGTCGGTGGCGGCCTGGGGCGCACCCCGATCCTGGGCCTGCAGATCCGCGACGGCTTGCCCTGGCAGCACCTGCTGTCCTATGTCGAGGCGGTGCTGCGGGTCTACAACCGCCACGGCCGGCGCGACAACAAGTACAAGGCGCGGATCAAGATCCTGGTCAAGGCCCTGGGCATCGAGGCCTTCGCCAAGGAAGTGGAAGAGGAGTGGCAGCACCTCAAGGACGGTCCGGCGCAGCTCACCGACGAGGAGTACCAGCGGGTGGCCAGCGCCTTTGTGCCGCCGATCTACGAGCACCTGGCGGACACCGACCTGGACTACGGCAGTCACCTGGCCGAGTCCCCGGCCTTCGCCCGCTGGGTGGCGCGCAATGTGCACCCGCACAAGGTGCCGGGCTACACCTGCGTGGTGCTGTCGACCAAGCCGGGCCCGGCGTCGCCGCCCGGGGATGTCACCGCCCAGCAGATGGAGGCGGTGGCCGATTGGTCCGAGGACTACGGTTTCGGTGAGATCCGCATTGCCCACGAACAGAACATCGTCCTGCCGGATGTGCCCAAGTCGCGGCTGTACGAGCTCTGGCAGCGGGCCTGCGAGCACGGCCTGGGCACCGCCAACGTCGGCCTGCTGACCGATATCATCGCCTGCCCGGGCGGCGACTTCTGCGCCCTGGCCAACGCCCGGTCGCTGCCGATTACCCTGGCCATCCAGCAGCGTTTCGACGACCTGGACTACCTCCACGACCTGGGGGACATCAGCCTCAACATCTCCGGCTGCATGAACGCCTGCGGTCACCACCACATCGGCAACATCGGCATCCTCGGGGTCGACAAGAACGGCAGCGAGTGGTTCCAGGTCACCCTGGGCGGGGCCAAGGGCACGGACAGCGCCCTGGGCAAGGTGATCGGCCCGTCCTTCAGCGCCGAGGAAATTCCCGAGGTGATCGAGCGCATCATCGCCACCTTCGTGCGCTACCGCGAAAGCGACGAGCCCTTCGTCGATACCCTGCAGCGCATCGGCCTGGAGCCGTTCAAGGAGCGGGTCTATCCCAAGGCTGCGGAGGCACTGGCATGAACAACCTGCTGCGTCTGCATGAAGGTGAAGCCCAGTTGGTGGAGGACGATGCCTGGAGCCTGGTGCGCGAAGTCGACGCGGCGCTGCCCGAGGGGCCGCTGATCCTGCCCCTGGCGCTGTGGCTGATCCGCCGCATCGAACATCACCCGGCCCGGGACGGGGTGTGGATCGGTCCGGACGACGAGGTGGAAAGCCTCAAGCCCTGGCTCAAGCTGATTCCGCTGATCGCCGTGGACTTCCCCAGCTTTCGTGATGGCCGGGGTTACAGCCAGGCTTACCTGCTGCGCACCCGCCTGGGCTGGATGGGCGAATTGCGTGCCGTCGGTGACGTGCTGCGCGACCAGCTCAGCCACATGCGCCAATGCGGCTTCGACAGCTTTGCCGTGCGCGAAGACAAATGCGCCCAGGACGCCCTCAAGGGCCTGGCGGGCATGAGCGTGCTCTACGGTCGCTCGGTGATCGAACCGCGCCCATTGTTCCGCCGCCGCTGACCTCCCTGATGTAGGAGCCGACTTGCCGGTGAAAGGACCGGCGAGTCATGCGCCTGGCTGATGGCCTCGAAGGCGCGAGGGTGCTCCAGGTCGCCCGGGGAGTGGGCGATAAAAAACACTCCTGGGCTGATCGGCCTTGGCTATACCTGTAACTCCCCCTCGCCAGTTCCTGGCTGCTTCACCTACAGGAGTGCCCCATGAAGCTTGCACTGATGATTGGTACGGCGTGCCTGGCCTCCCTGGCTCTGGCCGGCTGCTCCAGCAACCTGACTCAGCCCGACGAGTATTCCGGGTTTCTCCAGGATTACAGCCGCCTCAAGGAGGCCAAGTCGCCCTCCGGGGTGGAGGTGATGCGCTGGATCGATCCCAAGCTGGATGTCAGCCGGTACCGGGCGATCTATATCGAACCCACCCAGTTCTACCCTCAGCCCCAAGCCACGGCGAAGATTCCCCAGGGCACCCTCAATGCGATCAATCAGTACTACGACCAGGCCCTCAGGCGCGAGGCGGCGCGCAGCCTGCCTCTGGCTCAGGGCCCCGGTCCGGGGGTGGTGGTGGTACGCGCGGCCATCACCGCGGTCAGCAGCAAGACCGAAGGCCTGAAGCCTTATGAAGTGATTCCCGTGGCGCTGGTGGCGGCGGCGGTGAGCACCGCCACCGGGATTCGCGACCAGCAGACCACCCTCGGCACCGAGGCGGTGTTTCTCGATGGCAGCAGCGGCAAGGTGATCGCCCAGGTGGTGCGCAAGGGCACCGGCAAGCCCCTGGCGAATGACAGCCAGGTGATGAAGGCCGATGACGTGAAAAACGTCATCGACGGCTGGGCCGCGGACTTCCATCAGTCGTTCGCCAAGCTCAAGGCGCGCTAGTCGCCGTCCATCCGGCGGCGGTCCAGCGAACCGCCGCCCCTTTTCAGTAATCCACCTGGGCCTGCTTGTTGTAGTAGCTGAGCAGCGAGTCGTAGGCCCGCACCACGGCGTGATAGTCCTCGCTCAGGCGCTCGGGCGCGACCCGCTCCTGCCAGTCCTCGTGCAAAGTGCGCAAGGCCTGCTGGTAGTTCAGGGCCGGCCGGGTGATCTGGCTCCACAGGTAATAGGCTGGTTGGCTGCGGCCGTTCTGCGGTCGGTTGCGCAGGGGTTGCCCGGCATCCCAGGCCTGCTGCAGATCCTGGCTGGCCTTGGCCAGCTGCACCGGGGTCAGGGTTTTCTCGCGCACGCCCTGACTGAGCTGCTCCACCGTGAGCCGCGCCTGGATCATGTAGTCCAGGAGGTGCCAATGGATGTCCCGCCCCAGGCGCTGTTCAAGCAGCCGCTGTTGTTCGCGTCGGGCGCCGATGTCTGCGCTGGCCAGGGCGGCGCGCAGGTCGGCGGAGGCTTGCAGGTAGCGGTCGAACCCGGGCTGGAGTCGGGCCACGGTGGCCGGATCTTCCTCGGCCGGCATGTAGGCGCCGGGCATCGCGCTGGAATGGGCGCGACGGGCCAGGTTGGCCTGGTGCAGCGCATCGATGTAGCGCTCGGCCAGGCCGATCAGCGGCGCATCGGGCTGCAGGAGGCGCAGGCGATAGAGCATGCGCGGCTCGCATTCGCGCGCGGGCAGGGTGTCCATGTTGGTTTTCGCGCTGTCGGCAAAGTCCCGGGCATTGTTCAGCAGGTCGTCGAACGCCATGCGCCAGGCCGATTGAGCGCCGTAGGTGTAGTAGCCCAGGCGCCACGGCATGTCGTACTGGTTGACGCAGTCGATCAGTGGCGCCCGGGCTGCGGCCTCGGCGCTGGCGCGGCTGTCCAGGCCCGCCAGCCAGAGTTCGAAGCGGGCGATTGGCGAGCCGGCTCCCAGGAGGGCAAACAAGCCGAAGATCAGCGCGCAACCGAAGATCAGCAACGGACGTTGGCTCATGGCCGGGCCTCCTTGGGATACCACTGGGCTTCGGTGGCGGGCGCCGCGCACTCGGCGACCTGGGCCGGCATGCGCGCGCACAGGCGTTCGGTCCAGGGCTGCAGGCCCTGATAGCGCCCGGCGGTGTGGCGCTCGTCGAACCATTTGAGGGTGGCGATGGCGGCCACCAGCAGGATCAGCGCCGTGCCCAGCAGCAGGCGGCGTGGCCAGGGGTTGATGCGTTGCCAGGCGCTCAGCGGGTCGATCCGGCGTTGGCGGGCCAGGGCGACCAGCAACTGGACCCCGAGATAGGCCGGGGTGGCCAGCGGGTGGATCACCGCGCCCAGCAGGCCGCCGAGCAGCGCGACGGGCAACAGATCGCGGATCAGTTGCATGGAGTGATAGGGCGCGTGGCGCCACGGCAGGCACCGGCTGAGGCGTTCGTCCCACTGCAGGAGGCGCTGGCTCAGGGGCTGCCAGAGCCGCTGCAGCCCTTCGCCCGCGGCGCAGAAGCACAAGGACCAGACCAGCGTCACCCCGACGATCTCCCAGGGGCTGGCGTCTTGTCCGCTGTACTGGGCCACGGCGCCGGCCAGGCAAGCCAGGACCACGCCCAGCAGCATCGGCCAGCTGTCGATGGCGTGCTCCCAGTCACGCCAGAAGTAGGGATTGCCGGCCGGCATGCCGGCGGCGATGTCCGGGTAGTCGGCGGCCAGACTCGCCGCCAGCTTGTGGCAGGCCTGCCAGTCCTGGCTGCCCAGGTGCCGGGCCCAGGCACGGCGCTGGCTGAAGCCCAGGGGCGCCAGCAACAGGCGTGCGGCGCGGTGTTGCGGGGTCATGGGCGGTTCGCTGGCCAGTTGTTGCTGGCGGGCCAGGAACAGCGGGGCCTGATGGCGTTTGAGCAGGCGCGGCCAGAACACCTCCGGGCAGTTGTTGTCGGCGGCGGATCGCCAACCCTGGCCGGCGCACAGCGCCTGGAAGATCGCCACCGACCAATAGGGACTGTCCGCCAGCAATTGCGCCAGCCAGTGGTTGAACCACTGGCGATGTTGCAGGTGCAGCAGCCAGGGGTGCGCCGAGCGCTGGGCGTAGGCCTGCAGGAACGCCGTTTCATCCCTGGCCTGCAGTGCCGCGGCCAGCGGCGCCTGAACCTGTTGATACAGCTGTTGCTGCAGCTCCAGCACCAGGTATTCCGGCAGGTCCAGGCGCTGCCAGGCGCTCATCCAGCGCAGATGCTCGAAGCCCCAGTGCAGGACCGCCTCGGCCTGGGCCGGGTGTTCGACGCAATGGCGCAGCAGGGCCAGTTCGAACTCATGGGCGCAGTCCTGTTCCTGGGCCTGCCGATAGCGCTGATCGAGCTGCTCGACGTGCAGTTCCTTGAGCAGGACGGCCACCCGCTGCACCGGCGACAGCGCCGACAGCATCGGCTCGCTGGCGGCCGGGCTGTGGTCGGTGTCGCTTTCCAGGGGCTGGTTCTGCTCCCAGTCCTTGTGGGCCAGGGCTTGTTCATAGGCCTCGCGCAAGCGCTGGAAACCTTGCGGATCTTCATCCGGGCGGGTCTGTTTCAGCAGCTTGGCGTAGTGGCGCTTGATGGTGCGGGTATCCGCGGTGACCGGCAGGCCGAGTAGGGTCCAGCAACTCATTGGGCGATAGAACTCCATGCAACCCTTGGCAACATCCAGACATGACTGGAGGAAATGGCGCACCCTACCGGTTTCCCGGGTAAAAGTCCCTCGACTCGAATCCGTCTAATCAGCAGCGGCAGGCGTCTGGCGATTCAGCCGAGGTGGCAGGGGCGCGCGGGTTCTGCTGTGCCGCGCTCAGTTGCGCCGGGCGGGCGCGGGGCAGGTCCGAGCGGATGGCCGTCAGTGGAAAAGGACTGTTAAAGCGATTTGTGACTATTTCCATGCTTAATGCGTGGTTTAGTTAATGTTGTTTCTAGATTATAAAAAAACGAATAAAAACAATTATTTATGATCTTTATGTGATGTTGATTGTAATTATTTTGTTGGCTGAGCAAGGAGCTATCAACTATGCCTGTAGTGGAGCGCACGACTTTTCTGCCGGGCCGCAGCCCGGCCCAGGTGTTGGATTTCTGCCTCGAAGGGGCCAACTTTCCCAAGATCTTTCCCGAGCGCGTGACCCCCTTGGGGGGCATCGACATCAATGACCTGCGCATCAGTGTCGGACGCCAGTTCAGCTTCCTGCACTGGATGTTCGGTGTCATACCGGCGAAATGGACGGTGGTTATACGTGAGGTCAGCGATCGGCATTTTGTCGACGAGATGCTCAAGGGGCCGCTGCGTGCCTTTCGTCACGAACATCGGGTCGAGGCCGCCGAAGGGGGCACCCTGTACACCGACCGCGTGACTTATCGGGCCATCGGTGGCGCACCTTTGGAACGCTTGGTGGTCAACGCCTACATGGCGCGGATTTTCGATGCCCGGCACCGCAACATGTTGCGCTTGCTGGGGTGACGGCGCGGCGATGCCGTGTTTGCCCATTCCTATTCCAAGTTCAAGTTCAAGGAGCATGCCCATGAGCAAGAAGATACTGGTGGTCCTGACCAGCGTGGCCAAATACCCCAACCTGAACCGTGCCACCGGTCTGTGGCTGGGGGAGGCGGTGCATTTTGTGAAGAAGGTGCAAGCAGCCGGGTTCGAGGTGGATTACGTCAGTCCCAAGGGCGGCTACGTGCCGATCGATCCCCACAGCCTGGCCATGGCCGACGACATCGATTGGCAGTGGTACCAGGACAGCGCCTTCATGAGCCGCCTGGGCGCGACCTTACAACCGTCGCAGGTCCAGGCCCGGGACTATGTGGCCATCTATTACGCCGGTGGTCATGGCGTGCTCTGGGATTTCCCCGACAACCCCGAGTTGCAGGCCCTGAGTCGCGATATCTATGAGCAGGGCGGTTACGTCAGTTCGGTCTGCCATGGCGCGGTGGGCCTGCTGAACATCAGGCTCAGCGATGGTTCGCTGTTGATCGCCGGCAAGCAGGTCACCGGGTTCTCCAATGAAGAGGAAAAGCTCGCCGAGCTGGACGCCTATGTGCCGTACCTGACCGAAACCGAACTGCTCAAGCGCGGCGCCCTGTACCAGAAGGCCGCCGAGCCCTGGGCGCCGTTTGCCGTGCAAGACCAGCGGGTGATCAGCGGACAGAACCCGGCCTCCGGTGGCCCCGTGGCGGACCTGCTGCTGGCGCACCTGTAGGAGCCGGCTTGCCGGCGAAGGGGGCCTTGAGTCTTGCGGTGCTCTGGCGGGCGCCTTCGCTGGCAAGCCAGCTCCTACGCAAGCAGGTGGTGCGCGGGTTGTTGTAGGAGCCGGCTTGCCGGCGAAGGGGGCCCTGAGTCTTGCGGTGCCCTGGCGGACGCCTTCGCTGGCAAGCCAGCTCCTGCGCAAGTAGGTGGTGCGCGGGTTGTTGTAGGAGCCGGCTTGCCGGCGAAGGGGGCCTTGAGTCTTGCGGTGCTCTGGCGGACGCCTTCGCTGGCAAGCCAGCTCCTACGCCAGCAGGTGGCGCGCAGGTTGTTGTAGGAGCCGGCTTGCCGGCGAAGGGGACCTTGAGTCTTGCGGTGCTCTGGCGGACGCCTTCGCTGGCAAGCCAGCTCCTACGCCAGCAGGTGGTGCGCGGGTTGTTGTAGGAGCCGGCTTGCCGGCGAAGGGGGCCTTGAGTCTTGTGGTGCTCTGGCGGACGCCTTCGCTGGCAAGCCAGCTCCTACGCCAGCAGGTTGTGCGCGGGTTGTTGTAGGAGCCGGCTTGCCGGCGAAGACGACCCTAAGCCGGATGCCAGCTTCGAAACCGCCTTGGCTGGCAAGCCAGTCCCTGCAATCTGCCAGGTTGTTGGACGATTTATCCGCCTGGCAATAGGTGCTCGCGCCGTTTCATGCTTAACTTCGGCCTCTCAAGAATGCTCATTGCTGTTCCATCATCACTGTTCAATAAGGACTCCGTTCATGGCTCAAGTCACTCTCAAAGGCAATCCGGTGCAGGTTAATGGCCAACTGCCGCAAGTCGGTTCCAAAGCGCCTGCCTTCACCCTGGTGGGCGCCGGCCTGGCCGACGTTTCCCTGAGCAGCCTTGCCGGCAAGCGCAAGGTGCTGAACATCTTCCCAAGCGTCGACACCCCGACCTGCGCCACGTCGGTGCGCAAGTTCAACGCCCAGGCCAACGATCTGGCCAACACCGTGGTGCTGTGCATCTCCGCCGACCTGCCATTCGCCCAGGCGCGCTTCTGCGGTGCCGAAGGCCTGGAAAACGTGCAGAACCTGTCGACCCTGCGCGGCCGCGAGTTCATCGAGAACTACGGCGTGGCCATCGCCGACGGCCCGCTGGCTGGCCTGACCGCCCGCGCCGTGGTGGTGCTGGATGAAAACGACACCGTGCTGCACAGCGAGCTGGTCAAGGAAATCGCCGAAGAGCCGAACTACGACGCGGCCCTGGCAGTGCTCAAGTAAGCGCTTTTACAATTATTCACGGCCTGGCTCTGTCCAGGCCGTTTTTATTTGTGCTTCAGTGGCTTAGCGCCGCACCTTAAAACGTCAGTCAAAGGTAAATTGCCGGTAAAGGCGCTTTGCTAAACCCGCTCTAGTGCTTATCGTTCAGCCTTCCTCAAAGAAGACTCCCACGCGCCCAATGGTTGATCACTCCATGCAATCCTCTGCTCCCCGCAACTCTCGTCGCTGGCTGTTCGGCCTGTTTGTCCTGCTGCTGGTGGCCGGCCTGTGCTGGAAATTCTGGCCCGCCGGCAGCGCCCCCAAAGAGGGTGCACAGGCGAAGGCCGCGGCCGGGCATACCGGACGCAGCGGCAGCCTGCGCCCCGGTTTCGGCGGTGCCAGCGGGCCGATCCCGGTGCGCGTGGCGCCGGTGACCCAGGGTGATTTCGCGGTGTACTTCAAGGCCCTGGGCACGGTGACCGCGTTGAACACCATCAATGTGCGCAGCCGGGTGGCGGGGGAACTGGTCAAGGTCAACTTCGAGGAAGGGCAGATGGTCAAGGCCGGCGACCTGCTGGCGCAGATCGATCCGCGTCCCTACCAGAACGCCTTGCTCCAGGCCGAAGGCACCTTGCTGCAGAACCAGGCCCAGCTGAAGAACGCCCAGGTCGACCTCGAGCGCTACCGCGGCCTGTATGCCCAGGACAGCATCGCCAAGCAGACCCTGGACACCGCCGCGGCGCTGGTGGGCCAGTACCAGGGCACGGTCAAGACCAATCAGGCGGCGGTCAACGACGCCAAGCTCAACCTCGAATTCACCAATATCCGCGCACCGATCGCCGGACGCGTGGGCTTGCGCCAGCTGGACGTGGGCAACCTGGTGTCGGCCAACGACACCACGGCGCTGGTGATCATCACCCAGACCCAGCCGATCAGCGTGGCCTTCACCCTGCCGGAGAACAGCCTGGACACCGTGCTCAAGCGCTACCACAGCGGCGCCAAGCTGCCGGTGGAAGCCTGGGACCGGGGCGATGTGAAGCTGCAGGCCAGCGGCGTGCTGCAAAGCCTGGACAACCAGATCGACACCACCACCGGCACCCTGAAGTTCAAGGCGCGCTTCGATAACCGCGACCAGGGCCTGTTCCCCAACCAGTTCGTCAATGTGCGGCTGCTGGCCGACACCCTGAAGAACGTGGTGCTGGCGCCTTCGGCGGCGATCCAGTTCGGCACCAACGGCACCTTCGTCTACGCCCTGGATGGCGACAACAAGGTGAAGATCCGTCAGTTGCAGGTAGGCGACAGCAACGGCGAGTCGACGGTGATCAAGGACGGCCTCAAGGCCGGCGATCGCGTGGTGATGGAAGGCACCGACCGCCTCAAGGACGGCAGCGAGGTGGAAGTGGTCAACGACAGCTCGACCGTGCCCACCACCCCCACCGAACACCTGCAGGGCAAGCCCGCCGGTGCGCCGGCCGCGGATGGCAAGTCGGCTGATGGCAAGGCGCAAAAGGTCGGCGCATGAATTTCTCGCGACTGTTCATCCTCCGTCCGGTAGCCACCACCCTGAGCATGCTGGCCATTGTCCTGGCCGGCCTGATCGCCTATCGCCTGTTGCCGGTGTCGGCCTTGCCCCAGGTGGACTACCCGACCATCCGGGTCATGACCCTGTACCCCGGGGCCAGCCCGGACGTGATGACCAGCGCGGTCACCGCGCCCCTGGAGCGTCAGTTCGGGCAGATGCCCGGCCTGACCCAGATGGCCTCCACCAGCTCCGGCGGCGCCTCGGTGCTGACCCTGCGCTTCAGCCTAGACATCAATATGGACGTGGCCGAGCAGCAGGTGCAGGCGGCGATCAACGCCGCCACCAACCTGCTGCCCAAGGACCTGCCGGCGCCGCCGGTGTACAACAAGGTCAACCCGGCGGACACCCCGGTGCTGACCCTGGCCATCACCTCCAAGACCATGCTGCTGCCCAAGCTCAATGACCTGGTGGACACGCGCATGGCGCAGAAAATCGCCCAGATCAGCGGCGTCGGCATGGTCAGCATTGCCGGCGGCCAGCGCCAGGCGGTGCGGATCAAGGTCAACCCCGAGGCCCTGGCGGCCAACGGCCTGAACCTGGCGGACGTGCGCACCCTGATCGGTGCATCCAACGTCAACCAGCCCAAGGGCAACTTCGATGGCCCGACCCGGGTCTCGATGCTCGATGCCAACGACCAACTGACTTCGCCCAAGGACTACGCCGAGCTGATCCTGGCCTACAAGAATGGCGCGCCACTGCGCTTGAAGGATGTCGCCGAGATCGTCGACGGCGCCGAGAACGAGCGCCTGGCGGCCTGGGCCAACGAGAACCAGGCGGTGCTGCTCAATATCCAGCGCCAGCCCGGGGCCAACGTGATCGAGGTGGTGGACCGGATCAAGGCGCTGCTGCCGAGCATCACCGACAACCTGCCGGCGGGCCTGGACGTCACGGTGCTCACCGACCGCACCCAAACCATCCGCGCCTCGGTCAAGGATGTGCAGCACGAACTGCTGATCGCCATCGCCCTGGTGGTGATGGTGACCTTCCTCTTTCTGCGCCGGGCCAGCGCCACCATCATTCCCTCGATTGCCGTGCCGCTGTCGCTGATCGGCACCTTCGGGGTGATGTACCTGGCCGGTTTTTCGGTGAACAACCTGACCCTGATGGCCCTGACCATCGCCACCGGGTTCGTGGTGGACGACGCCATCGTCATGCTGGAGAACATCTCGCGCTTCATCGAGGAGGGTGACAGTCCGCTGCAGGCGGCGCTCAAGGGCGCCAAGCAGATCGGCTTCACCCTGATCTCCCTGACCCTGTCGCTGATCGCGGTGCTGATCCCGCTGCTGTTCATGGCCGACGTGGTCGGGCGGCTGTTTCGCGAGTTCGCCATCACCCTGGCGGTGGCGATCCTGATTTCCCTGGTGGTGTCCCTGACCCTGACCCCGATGATGTGCGCGCGGTTGCTCAAGCGTGAGCCCAAGCCTGAAGAGCAGGGGCGCTTCTACCGCGCCAGCGGCGCCTGGATCGACTGGTTGATCGAAAGCTACGGGCGCAAGTTGCAGTGGGTGCTCAAGCACCAGTTCCTGACCCTGATGGTGGCCGTCGGCACCCTGGGCCTGACCGTGCTGCTGTATCTGGTGGTGCCCAAGGGCTTCTTCCCGGTGCAGGACACCGGGGTCATCCAGGGCATTTCCGAGGCGCCGCAGTCGGTGTCCTTCGCCGCCATGAGCCAGCGCCAGCAGGATCTGGCCAGGATCATCCTGCAGGACCCGGCGGTGCAGAGCTTGTCGTCCTACATCGGTGTCGACGGCGACAACGCCACCCTCAACAGCGGCCGTCTGCTGATCAACCTCAAGCCCCACGGCGAGCGTGACCTGAGCGCGGCCCAGGTGATCGCGCGGATCCAGCCCGAGGTGGACAAGCTGCTGGGCATCCGCCTGTTCATGCAACCGGTGCAGGACCTGACCATCGAAGACCGGGTCAGCCGCACCCAGTACCAGTTCAGCCTGTCGTCGCCGGATGCCGAGCTGCTGAGCCTGTGGAGCAATCGCCTGGTGGAAGCCCTGGCCCAGCGTGCGGAACTCACCGACGTGACCAGCGACCTGCAGGACAAGGGCTTGCAGGTGTACCTGGTGATCGACCGCGATGCGGCGTCCCGGGTCGGGGTTTCGGTGTCCAACATCACCGACGCCCTGTATGACGCCTTCGGTCAGCGGCAAATCTCCACCATCTATACCCAGGCCAGTCAGTACCGGGTGGTGCTCCAGTCCCAGGCCGGCGAGCGCATCGGGCCTCAGGCGCTGGAGCAGATCCACGTCAAGACCACCGACGGCGGTCAGGTGCGGTTGTCGAGCCTGGCCCATGTCGAGGAGCGCCAGGCGCAGTTGGCCATCGCCCATATCGGCCAGTTCCCGGCGGTGATGATGTCCTTCAACCTGGCCCCGGGCGTGGCCCTGGGCAAGGCGGTGAACGTCATCGAGCAGGTGCAGCAGGAGATCGGCATGCCGGTGGGGGTGCAGACCCGCTTCCAGGGCGCCGCCGAGGCCTTCCAGGCGTCGCTGTCGAGCACCTTGCTGCTGATCCTGGCGGCGGTGGTGACCATGTACATCGTGCTCGGCGTGCTCTACGAGAGCTACATCCACCCGATCACCATCCTGTCCACCTTGCCCTCGGCGGCGGTGGGCGCCTTGCTGGCGCTGATCCTCAGTGGCAACGACCTGGGCATGATCGCCATCATCGGCATCATTCTGCTGATCGGCATCGTCAAGAAGAACGCGATCATGATGATCGACTTCGCCCTCGACGCCGAACGCCACCAGGGCATGGCCCCGGAACAGGCGATCTACCAGGCGGCGCTGCTGCGCTTCCGGCCGATCCTGATGACCACCCTGGCGGCGCTGTTCGGCGCCGTGCCGCTGATGCTGGCCACCGGCTCCGGCGCCGAGTTGCGCCAGCCCCTGGGCCTGGTGATGGTCGGCGGCCTGCTGGTGAGCCAGATCCTCACCCTGTTCACGACGCCCGTTATCTACTTGTACTTCGACCGCTTGGGCCGCCGGTTTGCCAAGCCCGCCGTAGGAGAAGTGGTGTGAGGGGCGTCAGCGGCAAGCTGCAAGCCGCAAGCTGCAAGCTCGATCAAAAGCAGAAGCAAGAGCGTGCACCGATCCCGCTTTTCTCTTGCAGCTTGAGGCTTGAAGCTTGGAGCGGTCGCCCATGAACCTTTCGGGTCCTTTCATCAAGCGCCCGGTGGCGACCATGCTGCTGTCGTTGGCGATCATGCTGCTGGGCGGTGTGAGCTTCGGCCTGTTGCCGGTGGCGCCGCTGCCGCAGATGGATTTCCCGGTGATCGTGGTCCAGGCCAGCCTGCCCGGGGCCAGCCCCGAGGTCATGGCCTCCACCGTGGCCACGCCGCTTGAGCGCTCCTTCGGCGCGATCGCCGGGGTCAACACCATGAGCAGCCGCTCCAGCCAGGGTTCGACCCGGGTGATCCTGCAGTTCGACCTGGACCGCGACATCAACGGCGCGGCCCGGGAAGTGCAGGCGGCCATCAACGCCTCGCGCAACCTGCTGCCCAGCGGCATGCGCAGCATGCCCACCTACAAGAAGGTCAACCCGTCCCAGGCGCCGATCATGGTGCTGTCGCTGACCTCCGATGTGCTGGAAAAGGGCCAGCTGTACGACCTGGCCTCGACCATCCTGTCCCAGAGCCTGTCCCAGGTGCAGGGCGTGGGCGAGGTGCAGATTGGCGGCAGCTCCTTGCCAGCGGTGCGCATCGAGCTGGAGCCGCAGTTGCTCAATCAGTACGGCGTGGCCCTGGACGACGTGCGCAACGCCATTGCCAATGCCAACCAGCGCCGGCCCAAGGGCTCGGTGGAGGATGATCAGCGGCTGTGGCAGATCCAGGCCAACGATCAGCTGGAAAAAGCCCGTGATTACGAACCGCTGATCATCCATTACAACAACGGTGCGCCCCTGCGTCTGAAAGACGTGGCCAAGGTCAGTGACGGCGTGGAGGACCGCTACAACAGCGGCTTCTTCAACGACGATGCGGCGGTGCTGCTGGTGATCAACCGCCAGGCCGGGGCCAACATCATCGAGACGGTGAACGAGATCAAGGCCCAGTTGCCGGCGTTGCAGGCGGTGCTGCCGGCCAGCGTCAAGCTCAACCTGGCCATGGACCGCTCGCCGGTGATCAAGGCCACCTTGCATGAGGCCGAGATGACCCTGCTGATCGCCGTGGCCCTGGTGATCCTGGTGGTGTTCCTGTTCCTCGGCAATTTCCGCGCGTCGGTGATCCCGACCCTGGCGGTGCCGGTGTCGCTGGTGGGCACCTTCGCCGTGATGTACCTGTATGGCTTCTCCCTGAACAACCTGTCGCTGATGGCGCTGATCCTCGCCACCGGGCTGGTGGTGGACGACGCCATCGTGGTCCTGGAGAACATTTCCCGGCATATCGACGAAGGCATCGCGCCGATGAAGGCGGCGTACCTGGGGGCCAAGGAGGTGGGTTTCACCCTGCTGTCGATGAACGTGTCGCTGGTGGCGGTGTTCCTGTCGATCCTGTTCATGGGCGGGATCATCGAGAGCCTGTTCCGCGAGTTCTCCATCACCCTGGCGGCGGCCATCGTGGTGTCCCTGGTGGTGTCTCTGACCCTGACCCCGATGCTTTGCGCGCGCTGGCTCAAGCCCCACACCCCGGGCCAGGAAAACCGCCTGCAGCGCTGGAGCCGGCGCAGCAACGAGTGGATGGTGGGCAAGTACGCCACCAGCCTGGACTGGGTGCTGCGGCACAAGCGCCTGACCCTGTTCAGCCTGCTGGTCACCATCGGCGTCAACGTGGCCCTGTACGTGGTGGTGCCCAAGACCTTCATGCCGCAGCAGGACACCGGCCAGTTGATCGGCTTCGTGCGCGGCGACGACGGCCTGTCCTTCAGCGTGATGCAGCCGAAGATGGAGATCTTCCGCCGCGCGGTGCTCAAGGACAGCGCGGTGGAAAGCGTGGCCGGCTTCATCGGCGGCAACAACGGCACCAACAACGCCTTCATGCTGGTGCGCCTCAAACCGATCAAGGAGCGCAATATTTCGGCGCAGAAGGTCATCGAGCGCCTGCGCAAGGAAATGCCCAAGGTGCCCGGCGCGCAACTGATGCTGATGGCCGACCAGGACCTGCAGTTCGGCGGCGGCCGCGAGCAGACCACCTCGCAGTATTCCTATATCCTGCAAAGCGGCGATCTGGGCGAATTGCGCCAGTGGTACCCGAAAGTGGTCACCGCGCTGCGCGCCTTGCCCGAGCTGACCGCCATCGACGCCCGCGAGGGCCGCGGCGCCCAGCAGGTGACCCTGGTGGTCGACCGCGACCAGGCCAAGCGCCTGGGGGTAGACATGGACATGGTCACCGCGGTGCTCAACAACGCCTACAGCCAGCGGCAGATCTCCACCATCTACGACAGCCTCAACCAGTACCAGGTGGTGATGGAGGTCAACCCGAAATACGCCCAGGACCCGATCACCCTGAACCAGGTGCAGGTGATCACCAGCGAGGGCGCGCGGATTCCCTTGTCGGCCATCGCCCACTATGAAAACAGCCTGGAAGACGACCGGGTCAGCCACGAAGGGCAGTTCGCTTCGGAGAGCATTTCCTTCGACATGGCCGAAGGCGTGACCGTGGAGCAGGGCACCGCCGCCATCGAACGGGCGATTGCCAAACTGGGCATGCCCGAGGATGTGATCGTCAAGATGGCCGGCACCGCCGACGCCTTCGCCGCCACTCAGAAGAGCCAGCCGTTCATGATCCTCGGTGCGCTGCTGGCGGTGTACCTGGTGCTCGGGGTGCTCTATGAAAGCTACATTCACCCGCTGACCATTCTCTCCACACTGCCGTCGGCCGGGGTCGGCGCCTTGCTCTCGATCTACGTGCTGGGCGGCGAGTTCAGCCTGATCTCGCTGCTGGGGCTGTTCCTGCTGATCGGCGTGGTGAAGAAGAACGCGATCCTGATGATCGACCTGGCGCTGCAACTGGAGCGCCACCAGGGCCTGGACCCGCTGCAGTCGATCCGCAGTGCCTGCCTGCAGCGCCTGCGGCCGATCCTGATGACCACCCTGGCGGCGATCCTCGGCGCCTTGCCGTTGCTGCTGGGGGGCGCCGAGGGCTCGGAAATGCGCCAGCCCCTGGGCCTGACCATCATTGGCGGCCTGGTCTTCAGTCAGGTCCTGACCCTCTACACCACCCCGGTGGTCTACCTCTATCTCGATCGCCTGCGCCACAAGTTCAACCACTGGCGTGGGGTCCGTACCGATGCCGCTCTGGAAACGCCGCTATGACTGACCAATCGTCCCGTCCCGTTACTCTGCTGTCCGCCCAGCGCCTGGCCATGGCCCGGGGCTCGCGGGCCTTGAGCCTGGGCCTGTGCGTGGCGCTGCTCAGTGCCTGCGCCATCGGACCCGACTACCAGCGGCCCCAGGTGGCCGAGCCTGTGCAGTACAAGGAGGCCCAGGGCTGGCGCCAGGCCAATCCCAGCGATGCCCTGGCCCGGGGCGCCTGGTGGGAGCTGTACGGTGACGCCCAGCTCAACGGCCTGATCGAGCGGCTCAACCGTTCCAACCAGAGCGTGGCCCAGTCCGAAGCCCAGTACCGTCAGGCCCAGGCCCTGGTGCGCAGCTCCCGTGGGGCGTTCTTTCCCAGTGTCGACCTCAGCGCCGGCAAGACCCGGGCCAGCCAGGGCACCGGCAGCAGCAGTTCGGGGCTGAGCAGCTCCAGCAGCGGCATTCGCGACACCTACAACACCCAGTTGGGCGTGAGCTGGGAGGCGGATGTCTGGGGCAAGCTGCGCCGTGGCCTGGAAGCCAATCAAGCCAGCGCCGAGGCGAGCTTCGCCGATCTGGCGGCGATGCGCCTGAGCCAGCAGTCGGAACTGGTGCAGAACTACCTGCAACTGCGGGTGATCGACGAACAGAAGCGCCTGCTGGAAGCCACGGTGGCGGCCTATCAGCGCTCCCTGACCATGACCCAGAACCAGTATCAGGCCGGGGTGTCCGGCAAGGACGCCGTGGCCCAGGCCCAGACCCAGCTCAAAAGCGCCCAGGCCGACCTGATCGACCTGATCTGGCAGCGGGCGCAGTTCGAAAACGCCATCGCGGTGCTGATGGGCGTACCGCCGGCCGAGTTCAACCTGGCAGAAACCCCGCGGATTCCGTTGCTGCCCCAGGTCCCCCTGGCGGTGCCCTCGCAGTTGCTGGAGCGGCGTCCGGACATCGCCTCGGCGGAGCGTTCGGTGATGGCCGCCAATGCCAATATCGGCGTGGCCAAGGCGGCCTATTACCCGGACCTGACCCTGAGCCTGGCCGGCGGCTACAGCAGCAGTACCTACGCCGACTGGATCAGCCTGCCGAACCGCTTCTGGTCGGTGGGCCCCAAGCTGGCCATGACCCTGTTCGACGGTGGCCAGCGCTCGGCGGAAGTGGATCGCACCCAGGCGGCCTATGACCAGACCGTGGCCAAGTACCGGCAGACCGTGCTCGACGGTTTCCGCGAGGTGGAAAACTACATGATCCAGCTCAAGGTCCTGGAGGACGAGGCGGGGGTGCGTCAGCAGGCCCTGGATTCGGCCCGCGAGGCCCTGCGCCTGACCGAGAACCAGTACAAGGCCGGACTCATCGGTTATCTGGACGTGGTCACCAGCCAGACCACCGCCCTGAGCAACGAGCGCAGCGTCCTCAGCCTGCTGCAGAGCCGGCTGATTGCCAGCGTGCAATTGATCGCCGCGCTGGGTGGCGGCTGGGACGGCCAGCTGCAGGTCGGCGAGCAGAAATAGGCCGCCATCAGGGCCTCGCGCAGGGGGGCGCGAGGGCCGCGGACATGGCCGCGCAACGGCCTTGCCCACAAGCCTTGTAGGGGCATCAAAGGCCCGGGGCAGACGTTCTGTCCGGCTACTGGCGGTTTGCTCACTTTGTAGATGCGTTCTTCTGCGCAATCAGTACAATCTGCGCTTTTGCCCGCCGGGCAAACATCGGCACAACGGCCAAGAGATGCCCCATGCTCATCGGTAGTTACTCCCCCGCGTTGGTCGTGATCTCCATTTTCGTGGCGATCCTCGCTTCCTACACCGCCCTCGATCTCACCGGACGCATCGCCACCACCAAAGGCCGTGCGGCCTACCTGTGGATGTGCGGCGGAGCCTTGGCCATGGGCATCGGTGTGTGGTCCATGCACTTTATCGGCATGCTCGCCTTCGAGCTGCCCATCGAGCTGGGCTACGACATCGCGCTGACCGCCTTGTCGCTGCTGATCTCGATTCTCTCCTGCGGCTTTGCCCTGTGGCTGGTGAGCCAGCCTCGCCTGCCGCTATGGCAACTGCTGTTCGGCGCCTTGATCATGGGCGCCGGCATCAGTGGCATGCACTACACCGGCATGGCGGCGATGCGCATGCAGCCGGGTATCGACTACGACCCGAGCCTGTTCAGCGCCTCGTTGCTGATTGCCTTCGGTGCTTCGCTGGCGGCGTTGTGGATCGCCTTCCGCCTGCGCCAGAACACGCCCCATGTGCGTCTGGCCCGCACCGGCGCGGCGGTGGTCATGGGGTTTGCCATCGTCGGCATGCATTTCACCGGCATGGCCGCTGCGCGTTTCAGTGACGGCAGTTTCTGCGGGGCCCTGGGCAATGGCCTGAGTGGCAAGGGCCTGGACAATCTGGTGCTGATCACCACCCTGGCGGTGCTGATCATCGCCTTGCTGACCTCGGTGCTGGACGCGCGCCTGGAAGCCCGCACCGCGGTGCTGGCGCAGTCCTTGACCGAGGCCAACAAGGAGCTGACCCAACTGGCTCTGCACGACACCCTGACCGGTCTGCCGAACCGCATTCTGCTGGCGGACCGCATCGATCAGGCGATGCACCGGGTGACCGCCCATGGCGGCTGCTTTGCGCTGATGTTCATCGATCTGGACGGCTTCAAGCCGGTCAACGACGCGTTTGGCCATCACATGGGCGACCAGTTGCTGCGGGAGGTGGCCCTGCGCCTGCGCGAGGACCTGCGCAGCGAAGACACCCTGGCACGGATCGGCGGCGACGAGTTCGTGCTGCTGGTGCAGCTCGGCGAGCCGGATGATGCCTTGCGCCTGGCGGCGCGGCAGGTGGGCCTGGTGTCCCGCTCGTTCCGCGTGGCCGACCACGAGCTGCAGATTTCCGCCAGCATCGGCATCGCGGTGTATCCCGGCAATGGCCTGACCGCCCAGGAACTGCTGATGAATGCCGACGCGGCCATGTATCACGCCAAGGCCACCGGCAAGAACGGCTACAGCTTTTTCGATGCGTCGATGAACAGCAACGCCCGGCGCCAGCTGCAGTTGCTCCAGGACCTGCGCAATGCCCTGGAACACAATCAGTTCCGCCTCTACTACCAGCCCAAGTTCGATGCCAGCGACGGGCGTCCGGTGGGGGCCGAGGCGCTGTTGCGCTGGGAGCATCCGCAACACGGCCTGCTGCTGCCGGACAAGTTCATCGAACTGGCGGAGAAGAGCGGGCTGATCATCGCCATCGGCGACTGGGTGCTGCACGAGGCCTGCCGGCAGATGCGCCAGTGGTATGTCCAGGGCTACACCGACTGGCGCATCGCGGTGAACCTCTCGGCCTTGCAGTTCTGCCATGTGGGGCTGGTCAAGAGTGTGGCCCAGGCCCTGGAGCGCAATCAGTTGCCGGCCAACAACCTGACCCTGGAAATCACCGAGACGACGGCGATGAACGACGCCGATGTCAGCATGATCGTGCTGCAGCAGCTGTCGGACATGGCGGTGGACCTGTCCATCGACGATTTCGGCACCGGCTATTCGAGCCTGATGTACCTCAAGCGCCTGCCGGCCAACGAGTTGAAGATCGACCGTGGTTTCGTCCGTGACCTGGAGCACGACAGCGACGACGCCGCCATCGTCTCGGCGATTGTCGCCCTGGGCCAGGCCCTGGGCCTGCGCATCGTCGCCGAGGGGGTGGAGAGCGGGGTGCAGCAGAGTTTCCTCACCCAGCTGGGCTGCGACTCGCTGCAAGGCTATTACCTGGGTCACCCGCTACCGCCCGAGAGCTTCATGCAGGGTATCCACCAGGCTGAACAACAGGCCCGGCACGACACCTGAGGCTGGCCTCGGCCGGCCATCGCCAGGGGCACGGTCCTGTGATCCCGGAATAGAGGCTGTTTGATGTCACTGCGGTTTTCATCGCTGCCTGCGGGGTGTTTAATGGCGGGCGTTGAAATGATCAGTCAGGGAGTCGGCAGTATGGACAAAGTCATCGTCATCACCGGTGGCGGGCGGGGAATCGGTGCGGCCACGGCATTGCTGGCCGCGCAGCAGGGTTTCAAGGTGTGCATCAATTACCAGGCCGACGAGCAGGCGGCTCATCAGGTGCTGGAGCAGGTTCGCGCCCTGGGTGTGCAGGCCATCACGGTGCGGGCCGACGTCAGTATCGAAGACGAAGTCATCGGTTTGTTCCAGCGGGTCGACAGCGAGCTGGGCCGGGTCACCGCCCTGGTCAACAACGCCGGGACCGTGGGGCACAAGTCCCGTCTCGATGAAATGTCCGAATTCCGCATCCAGAAGATCATGAAGACCAATGTCATGGGGCCGATCCTCTGCGCCAAGCACGCGGTGCTGCGCATGTCGCCGCGCCATGGCGGGCAGGGCGGCAGCATCGTCAACGTCTCGTCGGTGGCGGCGCGCCTGGGTTCTCCGGGCGAATACGTCGACTACGCTGCGTCCAAGGGTGCCCTGGACACCTTTACCATCGGCCTGTCCAAGGAAGTGGCGGGCGAGGGCATCCGCGTCAATGCGGTGCGTCCGGGCTACATCTACACCGACTTCCATGCCCTGAGCGGTGACGCCGACCGGGTCAGCAAACTGGAATCGGCGATTCCCATGGGCCGTGGCGGACGTCCCGACGAAGTGGCCGAAGCCATTCTCTGGCTGCTGTCGGACAAGGCCTCCTACACCACCGGCAGCTTCATCGACCTGGGCGGCGGCCGCTGAGCCCCCGCAAGTCTGCGGCCTATCCCGCAGGAGCCGGCTTGCCGGCGAAGGGGCCCTCAAGTCTTGCGCCGACCTCGCAGACGCCTTCGCTGGCAAGCCAGCTCCTACAGCCCCCTCTGAGCTTGTGGTCTGCCATGTAGGAGCCGGCTTGCCGGCGAAGAGGCCCTCAAGCGTTGTGCCGACTTCGCAGACGCCTTCGCTGGCAAGCCAGCTCCTACAGCCCATCTGAGCTTGTGGTCTGCCATGTAGGAGCCGGCTTGCCGGCGAAGAGGCCCTCAAGCCTTGCGCTGACCTCGCAGACGCCTTCGCTGGCAAGCCAGCTCCTACAGCCCCCCTGAGCTTGTGGTCTGCCATGTAGGAGCCGGCTTGCCGGCGAAGAGGCCCTCAAGCCTTGCGCCGACCTCGCAGACGCCTTCGCTGGCAAGCCAGTTCCTGCGGTTTCCTTCAGTTGGCGCGGCGGCGGCCGGGGCCGATCAGCAACGCCAGCAACAGCCCCAGCACGTTGATGACAAAACCCATCAACAACGGCGCCAGGTACCCCAGGGTTTCCCCCGGACGGGTGCAGCTGTAGCCATATCCGTAGCCTTGTTCATGGGCCCAGACGTCCGGTGTGGCGCCCAGGTCCACGGGTGCCGAAGGCTCGGGCTGCTCCTCGGAGAACCCCAGGTTCGAATGGCTCGCGCTGCGCCTTTCCAACTGTTCGATGGCCTGCAACTGGGCGTCGTTGCAGCGGCTCTGCGCCCAGCTGCCCACCACCACCAGGGTCGACAACAACAGCAGCAGAGGCACCGGGTAGTAGCGCCGGGTGCGCAGCAGGGGCGCCACCAGCAGCCCGGCGAAGAAACCGGCCAGCAGCAGATTGATCCAGTACCAGGGGGCGCCTTCCAAGCTTGGCGGTACCAGGAACGACAGCAGCAGTGGCAGGACAACGCGGGCAAACAGCAGGCACAAGGCCGCGGCAAGCAGAGTGATCAGCAGGGTCTTGATCCAGGATTTCATGGGCAGTGCATCACCTTTTTTAAGCAGGGGAGGTCAACGGGGCGTATCAGTCCGGTATCGCCCCTTGGGAAATTGGCGGGGTAAAGCGTCGGGCGTATTCGAGCATCTCCCGGGGGAAGATCATGTGCTTGACCGCGCTGTCGTCCAGGCCGAACAGGTAGGCCACGGCAGCGGCTTCAAAGGCCCAGTAGCCGAAGTAGGAACCCTCGTCGCCTTGCAGGTGGGAGTCGTGCCAGGGAGCCTGTTCGAACGCCTCGTACCACTGGTTGCAGTACTCCACCAGCAGTTCCCGAGGCTCGTCCGGGTCTTCGCTGTAGATCGCCCAGATCAGGGGCGAGTAGAGGCTGTGGTACCACTCATCGAGCTCGGCGCGATCCGGCAGGTAGGGCTTGAGCAGGTCCTCGATCAGGGTGTCCTGGCCGCCAAAGCCGGCGCGGTCCTGCAGCAGCACCAGACGCGGTAGCAGGTCGCTGCGTTGCAGGAGGATGCACAGGCTGATCACCTGGACATATTCCTCGTACTCGTCGGGGTAGTCTTCGATGTTCAGTGGCGCGATATCCGGCCGTTCTTCATAAACCTCCAGCTTGCGCTGGTAGTCCTCGTAGCCTTCGATCACCCCGTCCAGCTCCCGGGCCAGTTGCTCCATGGGGGCACCGCCGGTGTAGCCCAGGATCAAATGGTGCAGGCGCGCGCTTCGCACCGTGGAGGCCTTGAGGGAGGCTTCCTGCTCGGGGCTGTCGGCCATCATCGAATGGGTCTGCCAATGGGCTTCTTCGCCGGCCAGGCTTTCGAGGAAGTCGTGGTACTGCTTGTGGCTGAGAAACACTTGTCTGCGGTTCATGTCGGTGCCTGGCTTCAGTAGACGGGAATCAGGGTGAAGGGCGCCTTGCGCTGCGAGGTTTCCAGCAGCAGGGTCGCCAGGTCGACTTCGGCGGGCTCCAGGTCGAGCGCTTCCAGCTCTTCTTCCAGTTGCTGCGCATCGGCCGCCAGGGCCTTGATCGGCTGGCGCAGGTAGGGACGCGGGTCTTCGCCGTAGTAGATCTTCACCGGGCCCTCAGGGATGCCTTCCAGGCGGGCAAAACCCTCTTCATCGAGGCTGCCCTCGGCTTGCGAGCCGTCACTGAACACCGCTCGGTAGGCGGCGCCGGACACCGGTTCCAGGTTGGGGTAGTGCAGGTTCAGCTCCAGCCAGTGACCTTCGCCGGTGAGGTGTTCCAGGCCCTGGTTGATGTCCTGGGCAAGGCTCGCGGCGTCCTGGCTTGCCGGCTGCGGCGCGGGGGTGAGGGTGGTTGCGCGCGGCTCCAGGGAAGACTGCGGCTTGGGCACCAGGGCCGGGCCGCGGCTGTGGGCGGCGGCCGAGTTGTTGCGCTGCTCGGCGATCCACGGGGCGATGCGCTCTTGCACCGAGGTCATGAGGAATTCGGTGTGTTCGCAGGCTTCGTTGAGGTTGTGCAGCACCAGGCGCTGCTGCTGGGGCGTCAGGCCGTTGAAGGTGCCGGAGGCGCTCACGCCGCGGATGATCTCGGGCAGTTCTTCGGCCAGGCGCATTGGGTCCAGGCACTTTTCCAGCAGCTGTTCGGGGCTGGTTTTCAGGCGGCAGGCCATCAGGGCGTAGCGGATCATGTCGAAGAGCTTTTCGGCGTGGCGCTGGGGCGCGCGGTTGATCAGGCGCAGGAGGATCTTCAGGCCTTGTCCCGGGCCGGGGATCCAGCCGATCAGGGCCAGGGCCAGGTCGAAGAAGGCGTCTTCCTCGTCCTTGGGGTTGTTGATGGCGTCCAGTTCGAAGATCGCCTGGATGCAGTCGTAGGCGTTGAGTTCCTGGGTCAGCAGGGGCAGGCGGCCGCGTTCGATGGCCTTGAGCAGTTCGGCCTTGGCCTCTGGGTAGTCGTCGTAATACAGGTCTTCGACCATGACGTGTTCCTTTCCCTGGAAAATTGGAGTGCGGATGCTGAAGGAAACGAGGGGGTGGGGCAAGGGAGTTTGGGTTCTTTCAGGGGCTGGAATGCCGACCCAGACAAACGACCATCGTGTCTAAAGGGGCAGGAAGGTCAAAAGCCAAAGCAAGACGGCGGCCTACCGGCCTGGTTTCATTTGACCTTTACAGGGCGACGTTGCTCTTGGCAGGGCCGAAGGTCCTGCGGACCTTTTCGCAGCTTCGCCGTGGCTCAGCAGCGGCTACAGAACAATATAGGGCTCTGTAGCCGCTGCCGCAGGCTGCGAACGGCCGACGCAGCAGGCGCTAAACCTGCCACCTCGATGCACCTGATACACCCCATCGCCCGACTCCCCCTGCGCCTGCAGCACTCAAAAGGAGCGGATGATCCGCCCCAGGGTTTCCATGGCCTGTTCCGCGGCGTCGTTCCAGGGGCTGCCGTAGTTCAGGCGGATGCAGTTGCGAAAGCGCTGGGTCGGGGAAAAGATCGGTCCGGGGGCGATGCTGATGCCTTGGGCCAGGGCCATCTGGAACAGTTTCAGCGAGTCCATCTGCGGTGGCAGTTCCAGCCACAGGAAGTAACCGCCCGCCGGCTGGCTGACCCGGGTCTGCGCCGGGAAGTAGCGGGCAATCGCCGCCAGCATGGCGCTCTGCTGTTCTTCCAGGGCGTAGCGCAGTTTGCGCAGGTGGCGGTCGTAGCCGCCGTGCTGCAGGTAGTCGGCAATCGCCGCCTGGGCCGGCATCGAGGCACACAGCGAGGTCATGAGTTTCAGCCGTTCGATTTTCTGTGCGTAACGCCCGGCGGCCACCCAGCCGATGCGGTAGCCCGGGGCCAGGCTCTTGGCGAAGGAGCCGCAGTGCATCACCAGGCCCTCGGTGTCGAAGGCCTTGGCCGGTTTCGGCGCCTGCTGGCCGTAGTACAGCTCGGCATAGACGTCGTCTTCGATCAGCGGCACCTGGTGCTGGCGCAGCAGCTCCACCAGTTCCTGCTTCTTGGCCTCGGGCATGCTCGCGCCCATGGGGTTCTGGAAGCTGGTCATGCACCAGCAGGCCTTGATCGGGTGCCGCTCCAGGGTCTGGGCCAGGACTCCAAGGTCGATGCCGTCCCGCGGGTGCACGGGAATCTCCACCGCCTTGAGCTTGAGCCGTTCCAGCACTTGCAGGCTGGCGTAGAAGGCCGGGGCCTCGATGGCCACCAGGTCGCCGGGCTCGGTTACGGCCTGCAGGCACAGGTTCAGGGCCTCCAGGGCGCCGTTGGTGATCAGCAGCTCCTCCATGGGCAGCATCAGCCCGGCCACCATGTAGCGCAGGGCGATCTGCCGGCGCAGTTGCGGGTTGCCCGGGGACATGTCGGTGACCACCACCCGCGGGTCCATCTCGCGGCTGGCGCTGGCCAGGGACCGGGACAGGCGTTGCAAGGGGAACAGGGTCGGGCTGGGGAACGCCGAGCCGAAGGGCACGGTGCTCGGGTCCTTGATCGAGTCGAGCACCGAGAACACCAGTTCGCTGACATCGACTTCGGTGGATTCGTTGACTTCGCTGCTGATCACCGGCTCGGAGAACGGGCTCGGCGCGTGGGCGTTGACGAAGTAGCCGGAGCGCGGGCGGGCGCGGATCAGGCCGCGGCGCTCCAGCAGGTAGTAGGCCTGGAACACCGTCGACGGGCTGACCCCGTAGGTCTGGCTGGCGTAGCGCACCGAAGGCACGCGCTGGCCCGGACCCAGGACCCCGGAACGGATCAGTTCGGCGATGTCGTCGGCGAATTTTTCGTAGCGTTTCATCTGCGGGGCAAGATCCAGTCTGGTCATCGGGTCAAGGTGTTCGGTGGCGAGGGAGTCGGGGGACTCGACGGCCAGGGCGGGCCCATGGCGGCGTCGAGTACAGCGTTCCCGTGGCCCGGGGGAGTCAGCAGGTTCCCCGGCCACGGCATTCTAGAGGCTTAGCGGTTCATCGGCGCGACAAAACGGCTCTTGGCCACGGCGTAGACGCCAGGGTCATCGCTGTCGGCGACCTTGAAGCTGATGGCCTGGGAACTGCTTTGCGCACGGTCCTGGGTCATTGCCACCGACACCGGCAGGTCGGTGATTTCCCCCGGGGCCAGGCTCAGCTCGGTCTTGCCTTGCAGTTCGAAGCCATCGCCGTCCACCAGGGCCAGGCGGTAGTTCTGGCGTTCCTGGGTCTTGTTGATGATCTTCAGGCTGTAGATGTTCTCGATCTGCCCCATGGCGTTCTCGCGGAACAGGCCGCGGTCCTTGCTCACGTCCAGGGACACCATCGGCCGTTGCACCAGGGCCAGGACCAGGGCGCCGATCATCACCAGCAGCACCGCGCTGTAGCCCACCAGGCGCGGCCGCAGCAGGTGGGTCTTGCCCCCTTGCAGCTCGTGTTCGGAGGTGTAGGCGATCAGGCCCCGGGCATAGCCCATCTTGTCCATGATCGAGTCGCAGGCGTCGATACAGGCGGCGCAGCCGATGCACTCCATCTGCAGGCCGTCGCGGATGTCGATGCCGGTGGGGCAGACCTGCACGCACAGCTGGCAGTCGATGCAATCCCCCAGTCCGACGTCGGCAGGCTTCACATCGCGCTTGCGCGGGCCACGGCTTTCACCGCGCACCGGGTTGTAGGAGATGGTCAGGGTGTCCTTGTCGAACATCACGCTCTGGAAGCGGGCATAGGGGCACATGTGCATGCACACCGCTTCGCGCAGCCAGCCGGCGTTGATGTAGGTGGCCGCGGCGAAAAACAGCACCCAGAACAGGCTCAGGCCACCGATCTGCAGGGTCAGCAGCTCGTGGGCCAGGGGGCGGATCGGGGTGAAGTAGCCGACGAAGGTCAGCCCGGTGAGCAGGCTGATGCCCAGCCACAGGGTGTGCTTCATGGCGCGGCGGGCCAGCTTGTTCAGGCCCCAGGGCGCGGCTTGCAGCTTGATGCGCTGGTTACGCTCGCCTTCGGTGACCTTTTCGCACCACATGAACAGCCAGGTCCACGAGCTTTGCGGGCAGGTGTAGCCGCACCAGACCCGGCCGGCGAACACCGTGATGGCGAACAGGCCGAAGGCGCAGATGATCAGCAGCGCCGAGAGGAGAATGAAGTCCTGGGGCCAGAAGGTCGCGCCGAAGATGTGGAACTTGCTTTCGGCCAGGTCCCAGAGCACCGCCTGGCGGCCGCCCCAGTTCAACCAGACCGTGCCGAAGAACAGCAGGAACAGAAAACCCGCGCCGGTCATGCGCAGGGTACGGAACAAACCGGTGAAGCTGCGGGTGTAAACGTGTTTGTCGGTGGTCTTCGACTTCATCTGTTTGGGTTGTGAAGGTTCGAAGGTCTCTACTAATCGGACGGGGATTCTTTCGCTCATGGTCGTTCGCTCATCAGCCTCCATCAGGCCGCGCAACTATGACCACGGATCTGTTTGCATAACAGACTCAGGTATTTGATAAAAAACCGTATCAGATGAGCTTTTCCGGGGCCCTGCGACAACTTGCTGCACCCCCTCCAGCACCCCCAGGGATGGCCGCATGGGCCTCTGGCACAGGCCTGTGCGGACAGCCCTGATCCAGGTCAGTCAAATCACCGAATCACCCTCGGTGGCCTTCAGATGGCGCCGGCCGTCGGTAGCGCCCGCCACGGTCAAGGCGTCGGCTTGGGCCTCGGTGATGTAGACCCGTTCGCCTGTCAGATCCACCGCCGACATGGATTTGGCGCTGTCGGTGATGACGGTCACGGCGCTGGCGGGCAGGCGCAGGTGAATGGTGTCGGTGTCGAAATAGCAGGTCTGGTTTTCTATGCGCAGGCTCATGGTGCGTTCCTCTTGGCGGTGGGCATACAGGTTAGGGGCCGGGGTGGAGCCCGGGTTCGACGGCGGCGATCAACGGTGCCTGGCGGCGGTTGCCGCCGCCGACCTGCCGGGACCGCTGGCTATGCTTGGAGCTCCACCGGTGGCTGGGTAGTGGGCGGATCGCCCTTGGGCGGTGCGGTGGTGCCGGGCGGATCCTGCTCGGGCACCGGTGGCGGTTCGCTGGGGGGCAAGGGCGGCTGGTCGAGGTTCGGGTCGGGGGTTTCTGCCGGGATCGGGATATTCATCGCTATGGCCTCCTTTGTGCTTGTCGATGCACAGGCTCTTGCGGTGGACCCTGCGTACGCGGATTTGATTCCCGTCGCCTGGCCGAGCAATTGCGCTGAACTTTCGCCGCGGCCTGTGGCTCGGACACTAGGTGCATGGATTCACCGGGGTGCCGCCGGCTCCACAACCAGAGCGTCTTGGACGTGTTAGAGGGGTGATGCTCGATGACTGCAGAGAAACCGACACAACAGCACGACCACCTGTCGCAGCTGCCCTTGTCCCAGGCCTTGCTGCTGCCGCGCATCGCCATCGAGAACACCCGTCCGGTGCTCGATGGCGGGCAGTTTGCGGTCAAGGCGGTGGAGGGCCAGGAGGTCGAGGTGACGTGCAAGGTGTTCGCCGACGGTCACGACCGGCTGGCGGTGCGCGTGCGCTGGCGCAACGAGGGCCAGGACAGCTGGTACAGCCAGGCTCTGGAGGATCAGGGCAACGATGGTTGGCTGGGGCGCTTCCCGGTGCCGGTGGTGGGTCGCTACCGCTTCTGCATCCAAGCCTGGATCGACCAGTTCGCCAGCTTCTGCCACGAGCTGGAGAAAAAGCACCAGGCCGGGGTGCCGGTGAGCCTGGAGCTGCAGGAGGGGCGCAATCAGGTGCAGCAGGCCGCCGAACGCAGCGAGGGGCCGTTGCGCGAGCAATTGCTTGCGTTGCGCGAGCAACTGGCCGGATTGCTGGAGACCGAGCAGGTGGCGTTGTTTCTCGCGGAGCGCAGCGCCCGGCTGATGGCCGAGGCCGATCACCGTCCCTACCTGAGCCTGAGCCCCGAGTACCCGGTGGATGTGGAGCGCAAGCGCGCGCAGTTCGCCAGCTGGTACGAGCTGTTTCCCCGTTCGATCACCGATGATCCCCGGCGCCACGGCACCTTCGACGATGTCCATGGGCGGCTGTCGATGATCCATGACATGGGCTTCGACGTGCTGTACTTCCCGCCGATCCATCCCATTGGCCGCCGCCATCGCAAGGGCCGCAACAATGCCCTCAGCGCCGCGCCGGACGACCCCGGCAGCCCTTACGCGATTGGCAGCGAGGAGGGCGGCCATGAGGCCATCCATCCGCAACTGGGCAGCCGGGAGGACTTTCGCCGACTGGTGGCCGCCGCCGCCGACCACGGCCTGGAAATCGCCCTGGACTTCGCCATCCAGTGCTCCCAGGACCACCCCTGGCTCAAGCAGCATCCGGGCTGGTTCAACTGGCGACCGGACGGCACCATCAAATACGCCGAGAACCCGCCGAAGAAGTACCAGGACATCGTCAATGTCGACTTCTATGCCGCCGAGGCCATCCCCGGTCTGTGGCTGGAACTGCGGGACATCGTCCTCGGCTGGGTCGAGGAGGGGGTCAAGCTGTTTCGCGTGGACAACCCCCACACCAAGCCGCTGCCGTTCTGGCAGTGGCTGATCGCCGACGTGCGCGGCCGGCACCCGGAGGTGATCTTCCTGGCCGAAGCCTTCACCACCCCGGCGATGATGGCGCGCCTGGGCAAGATCGGTTACTCCCAGAGCTACACCTACTTCACCTGGCGCAACACCAAGAGCGAACTGGCCAGCTACTTCAGCGAACTCAACCAGTCGCCATGGCGCGAGTGCTTCCGACCGAACTTCTTCGTCAACACCCCGGACATCAATCCGGCGTTTCTGCATGAGTCGGGGCGCCCGGGGTTTCTGATCCGCGCGGTGCTGGCCAGCATGGGCTCGGGGCTGTGGGGCATGTACTCCGGGTTCGAACTCTGCGAGTCGGCGGCGCTGCCGGGCAAGGAGGAATACCTGGATTCGGAGAAGTACGAGATCCGCCCCCGGGATTTCAACGCCGCCGGCAACATCATTGCCGAGATCGCCCAGCTCAACCGCATCCGCCGGCAGAACCCGGCGCTGCACAGCCACCTGGGGCTCAAGCTGTACAACGCCTGGAACGACCAGATCCTGTATTTCGGCAAGCGCAGCGCCGAGGGCGACAACTTCGTGCTGGTGGCGGTCAGCCTCGATCCGTTCAACCCGCAGGAGGCCCATTTCGAGCTGCCGCTGTGGGAAATGGGGCTGCCTGACGATGCCTCGACCCAGGGCGAAGACCTGATGAACGGCCACCGCTGGACCTGGTACGGCAAGACCCAATTCATGCGCCTGGAACCGGCGCAGCCCTTCGGCATCTGGCGCATCAGTCCCCTGTAGGAGCCGGCTTGCCGGCGAAGAGCCCCATGAGCCTTGCGCCGGCCTGGCCAACGCCTGCGCTGGCAAGCCAGCTCCTACCGCTGTCGTGGCGCATCGGCAGGTGCGTCGGCGCTCATTCATTTTTTCAAGGAGTCCGACATGGCCAAGAAACCCCGCACCGCGACCTTTATCAAGGACCCGCTCTGGTACAAGGACGCGGTGATCTACCAGGTGCATGTGAAGTCCTTTTTCGATTCCAACAACGATGGAATCGGCGACTTTCCCGGGCTGATCGCCAAGCTCGACTACATCAAGGACCTGGGGGTCAACACCCTCTGGCTGTTGCCGTTCTACCCCTCGCCACGGCGCGACGACGGCTACGACATCGCCGAATACCGCGGGGTCAGCCCCGACTACGGCACCCTGGCCGACGTGCGGCGCTTTATCGCCGAGGCCCACAAGCGCGAGCTGCGGGTGATCACCGAACTGGTGATCAACCACACCTCGGACCAGCACCCCTGGTTCCAGCGGGCGCGCAAGGCCAGGCCCGGTTCGGCGGCGCGCAATTTCTACGTGTGGTCCGACGACGACCAGAAGTACGCCGGCACCCGGATCATCTTTCTCGACACCGAGAAGTCCAACTGGACCTGGGACCCGGTGGCCGGCCAGTACTTCTGGCACCGCTTCTATTCCCACCAGCCGGACCTCAACTTCGACAACCCCCAGGTGATGAAGGCGGTGCTCTCGGTCATGCGCTACTGGCTGGACATGGGCATCGACGGCCTGCGCCTGGACGCCATTCCCTACCTGATCGAGCGCGATGGCACTCACAACGAAAACCTTCCCGAAACCCACGACGTGCTCAAGCGCATTCGCGCCGAGATCGATGCCCACTACCCGGACCGCATGCTCCTGGCCGAGGCCAACCAATGGCCGGAAGACACCCAGCTGTACTTCGGGCAGGCCGTCAACGGCGCCGACGGCGACGAGTGTCACATGGCCTTTCACTTCCCGCTGATGCCACGCATGTACATGGCCCTGGCCCAGGAAGACCGCTTCCCGATCACCGATATCCTGCGCCAGACCCCGGAGATCCCGGCCCACTGCCAATGGGCGATCTTCCTGCGCAACCACGATGAGCTGACCCTGGAGATGGTCACCGACAAGGAGCGCGACTACCTGTGGAACTACTACGCCGCCGACCGCCGGGCGCGGATCAACCTGGGCATCCGCCGGCGCCTGGCGCCGCTGATGGAGCGCGACCGGCGGCGCATCGAGCTGCTCAACAGCCTGCTGCTGTCGATGCCCGGCACCCCGACCCTGTATTACGGCGACGAGATCGGCATGGGCGACAACATCTACCTGGGGGACCGCGACGGCGTTCGCACGCCGATGCAGTGGTCCATCGACCGCAATGGCGGCTTCTCCCGGGCCGACCCGGCCAGCCTGGTGCTGCCGCCGATCATGGACCCGCTGTATGGCTATCAGTCGGTCAATGTCGAGACTCAGTCCGGCGATCCTCACTCCCTGCTCAACTGGACCCGGCGCATGCTGGCGGTGCGCAAGCAGTCCAAGGCCTTTGGCCGTGGCAGCCTGAAGATGCTGTCGCCGAGCAACCGGCGGATCCTGGCCTACACCCGGGAATACACCGACGCCGACGGCCATCAGGAAATCATCCTGTGCGTGGCCAACGTCTCGCGCAGTGCCCAGGCCGCGGAGCTGGACCTGTCGGCGTTCGCCGGCAGGGTCCCGGTGGAAATGCTCGGCGGCAATGCCTTTCCGCCCATCGGCCAATTGCACTTTCTGCTGACCCTGGCGCCCTACGGCTTTTACTGGTTCGTCCTGGCCGCCGAGCAGCAGATGCCCAGCTGGCACGTGGAACCGGCCCAGAGCCTGCCGGACTTCTGCACCCTGGTCCTGAAAAAGCGCCTGGAAGAATTGCTCGAAGCCCCGGCGCGCACCACCCTGGAGCACGAAGTGCTGCCCCTCTGGCTGCCCAAGCGCCGCTGGTTCGCCGGCAAGGACAGCGCCCCGCAAGCACTGCGCATCGCCTACGCCGTGCGCTTTGGCGACCCTCGGCATCCGGTGCTGCTCAGCGAGATCGAGGTCAGCGGCGACGGCCAGTCCGAGCGCTATCAGTTGCCCTTCGGCCTGCTCGGTGAAGAGCAGTTCGGCAGTGCCTTGCCCCAGCAACTGGCCATGGCCCGGGTGCGCCGTGGGCGCCAGGTGGGCCTGATCACCGATGCCTTCGCCCTCGACAGTTTCGTGCGCGACGTGCTCCAGGCCCTGCAGGCCCGCACCCGGCTGCAGAGCGAAGCCGGGTCGATCCGTTTCGAGGGCAGCCCGGCCCTGGATGGGCTGGGCCTGGGGGCCGAGTCCGAGGTGCGCTACCTGTCGGCGGAGCAGTCCAACAGTTCGGTGGTGGTGGGCGGCAGCCTGGTGCTCAAGCTGCTGCGCCGGGTGTCCGCCGGCGTGCATCCGGAGCTGGAAATGGGCGCCTTCCTCACGTCCGCGGGCTTTGCCCATATCTCGCCCCTGCTGGGTGCGGTGCTGCGTTGCGATGCCCAGGGCGAGGACCACCTGCTGATGATCGCCCAGGGCTACCTGAGCAATCAGGGCGACGCCTGGGAGTGGACGCAGAACACCCTGCAGCGGGCCATCCACGATGAGCTGGCGGATGCCATGTCCGAGCAGGAGCAGCATTACAACGCCCTTGGCGAACTGCGGGAGTTTGCCGGGCTGCTGGGCCGGCGCCTGGGGGAAATGCACCTGTTGCTGGCGGCCCCGGGCAGCGGCCCGGACTTTGCACCACAAGTGAGCACGCTCAAGGACACCCAGGCCTGGAATCGGCAGGTGGCCGGGCAAGTGGAACGAGGGTTGCAGGTGCTCAAGCAGCATCAAGGTGCACTGAGCACCCGGGACCGGCAGTGGGTGAGTCGATTGTTGCAGCACAAGGCGCAGATCCTCGGTCATATCCAGCAGCTGGCCAAACAGCTGGTGGGCGGCCTGCGCATCCGGGTCCACGGCGATCTGCACCTGGGCCAGGTGCTGGTGGTCAAGGGTGACGCCTACCTGATCGACTTCGAGGGCGAGCCGGCGCGGTCCCTGGCCGAGCGCCGGGGCAAGCACAGCCCGTACAAGGACGTCAGCGGGGTGTTGCGCTCCTTCGACTATGCCGCAGCCATGGCCCGCGAGGCGCCGGTGGTCGATGGCTCGCCGGCGGCCGCGGCGGCGCGGGAGCGGGTGCTGCGGCGTTACCTCGACCAGGCGCGGCAGGCCTTTGTCCAGGCGTATCGGCTGGCGACGGCTACGCTTGCCCATGGCTGGCAGGAGCCCGGCGCCGCGGATGCCGCCCTGGCCCTGTTCAGCCTGGAGAAGGCCGCCTATGAGTTGGCCTATGAAGCGCAAAACCGGCCCACCTGGCTCCACGTGCCCCTGCACGGCCTGGTCGGGCTGTTGAGTGAGCTGCAAGCTTTTTCCGAACTTGAGCGTGGTGGAGAGCAGTCATGAGTGTCTCGAACAAGGAACAGGGAAAGCCCACAGCGGCATTGCTGCCCTCGGCCAAGGCCATCGAAGCCCTGGTACGGGCAGAACATCAGGACCCGTTCGCCATTCTCGGCCCCCACGGCGACGGCGCGGGCGGTCAGTTCATTCGCGCCTTTGTGCCCGGGGCACTGAGCGTGCAAGTGCTGGACCGGGACCAGCAGCAGGTCCTGGGCAGCCTGCAGGCCGCCGAGGCGCCGGGGCTGTTTGTCGGGCATTTCGACGAGTGCCGGGCCTATCTGCTACGGGTGCAGTGGGCCGGAGGCGAGCAGGTCAGCGAAGACCCCTACAGCTTCGGCCCGTTGCTGGGGGAGATGGACCTGTACCTGTTCGCCGAAGGCAATCACCGCGATCTGAGTGCATGCCTGGGCGCCCAGGTGATGTGCGTGGACGGCGTCGCCGGGGTGCGCTTCGCGGTCTGGGCGCCCAATGCCCGGCGCGTCTCGGTGGTGGGGGACTTCAATATCTGGGACGGGCGCCGCCATCCGATGCGCCTGCGCCATCCTTCCGGGGTCTGGGAGCTGTTCATCCCGCGGCTGCAGGCCGGCGAGGCCTACAAGTACGAGATTCTCGGGGCCCAGGGCATCCTGCCGCTCAAGGCCGATCCCATGGCCCTGGCCACGCAACTGCCGCCGGAGACCGCCTCGCGGGTCGCCGAACCGCTGGATTTCGACTGGCAGGACCAGTCGTGGATGGCGCAACGCAGCCAGCTGCAGCGGCCCGACGCGGCACTGTCGATCTACGAGCTGCACGCCGGCTCCTGGCAGTGCGAGGTGGACGACCTGGGGGAGGTGGCCCGCCAGTACAGCTGGGCCGAGCTGGCCGAGCGCCTGATTCCCTACGTCAAGGACCTGGGGTTCACCCATATCGAACTGATGCCGATCATGGAGCATCCCTTTGGCGGCTCCTGGGGCTACCAGCCGTTGTCGCAGTTCGCCCCCAGCGCCCGCTATGGCAGCCCGCGGGATTTCGCCGCCTTTGTCGACGCCTGCCACCGGGCGCAGCTCGGGGTGATCCTCGATTGGGTGCCGGCGCATTTTCCCACCGATGCCCACGGCCTGGCGCAATTCGACGGCACTGCGCTGTATGAATACGGCAATCCCCTGGAAGGCTTCCATCAGGACTGGGACACCCTGATCTACAACCTCGGGCGCACCGAAGTGCACGGTTTCATGCTGGCTTCGGCGCTGCACTGGCTCAAGCATTTCCACGTCGACGGCCTGCGGGTGGACGCCGTGGCCTCGATGCTCTACCGCGACTATTCGCGCAAGGCCGGGGAGTGGGTGCCCAACCGCCATGGCGGTCGCGAGAACCTGGAAGCCATCGATTTTCTGCGCCACCTCAACGACGTGGTGGCCCTGGAAGCGCCAGGGGCCCTGGTGATCGCCGAAGAGTCCACGGCCTGGCCCGGGGTCAGCCGGCCCACGGACCAGGGCGGCCTGGGCTTTGCCTACAAATGGAACATGGGCTGGATGCACGACTCGCTGCATTACATCCAGCAGGACCCGGTGTACCGCGCCCATCACCACAACGAGCTGAGTTTCGGCCTGGTGTATGCCTGGTCCGAACGCTTCATCCTGCCGATCTCCCACGACGAGGTGGTGCACGGCAAGCATTCGCTGATCGACAAGATGCCCGGCGACCGCTGGCAGAAGTTCGCCAACCTGCGGGCCTACCTGAGCTTCATGTGGACCCATCCGGGCAAGAAGCTGCTGTTCATGGGCTGCGAGTTCGGCCAGTGGCGCGAGTGGAACCACGATCAGCAACTGGACTGGTACCTGCTGCAATACCCCGAGCACCGCGGGGTGCAAAAGCTGGTGACGGACCTCAACCAGCTGTATCGCCAGTACCCGGCACTGCATGACCAGGACGACGTGCCCCAGGGCTTCCAATGGCTGATCGGCGATGACGCGATCAACAGCGTGTACGCCTGGTTGCGCTGGAGCCGCAGCGGCGAGCCGTTGCTGGTGGTGGCCAACTTCACCCCGGTGCCGCGCCAGGCCTACCGGGTCGGCGTGCCCCTGGCCGGGCGCTGGAGCGAACTGCTCAACAGCGATTCGCAGCTGTATGCCGGCTCCAACTACGGCAACGGCGGCGAGGCGTTCAGCCAAGAGCAGGGCAGCCATGGCCAGGCCCTGTCCCTGGTGCTCAACCTGCCGCCCCTGGCGGTCCTGGTGCTGCGCCCTGACCGTGGCGATGCCCCGTAGAAGCCGGCTTGCCGGCGAACCGTGCGCGGCGCCCGGTGCGGCCACGGTGCACGCCGTCGCTGGCCGGCCCGCACCTGCGGCGGTTGCCCGCGCACCCCTGGCGGGCCGGGCAGCGAGCCTCGGCTAGAGGTGCACTTCCACCGCCAGGGGCAGGTGGTCGGAGAGGTGGGTCCAGGGTTTGTTGCCGAGAATCTGCGGTCGATGGCTGCTGGCGTTGCGCAGGTAGATGCGGTCCAGGCGCAGCAACGGCCAGCGGGCCGGGTAGGTCTTGGCCGGGCGGCCGTGATGGCGCTCGAAGGCTTCGTGCAGGTCGTCCCGTCGCCCCAGGGTGACATTGCCGTGCATCTGCCAGTCGTTGAAGTCGCCGGCGATGATCACCGGCGCCTCGGCGGGCAGGGATTCGAGCAACTGGCACAGCAGGGCCAGTTGCTGTTGCCGATGGCTCTCCAGCAGGCTCAGGTGCACGCAGATGGCGTGCACTTCGGCGTGGCCCGGCACATCCAGTACGCAGTGCAGCAGGCCCCGGCGTTCGGGGCCGGTGATGGAGACATCAAGGTTGCGGTACTGGCGGATGGGAAACTTCGACAGCAGGGCGTTGCCGTGATGGCCGTCGGGGTACACCGCATTGCGCCCGTAGGCGTAATCGCTCCACATGCTGTCGGCGAGAAATTCGTATTGCGACTGCTCGGGCCAGTTGTTCAGGCGTGAGGCGTGGCGCTCATGCTCCCCCTGCACTTCCTGGAGAAACACCAGATCGGCCCGGGTGCTGCGTACCGCCTCGCGCAGCTCCGGAAGAATGAAGCGCCGGTTGAGGGCGGTGAAGCCCTTGTGAGTATTGACGGTCAGCACCCGCAGGCGGCTGATGCCTGGTGGGTCGGGCTGAGGGGGGCAATCGATGCTCACGCGGGCTCCTGTGTTTCCGTGGCGGTTACTGATGGGACTGACGGCAGGCGCTCGCGTTCAGCTGAATGTGCATCGGCCCCGGTCTACATCAGGATGATCTCGTAGGGCAGGCGCAAGCGCTCCAGCAGCACCGGAGACAGCGCCGGCTCCAGGCCGATCTCCGGCTCGCCCTGCAGCTGGCTGGCATAGGCGTGGGCAGCATGCCGCTTGCGGGCCACGGTCCAGGTGTCCAGGCGCAGCTTGCGGGCCCGCTGCCAGGGGATCTGATGCTCCTCCCGCGACGGCCAGTGCCAGGCCCACAGCGGAATTTCGTAGAAGCGTGCGCCCACCAGGGCCGTCGCCTTGGCCGTCGCCCGGCCCACCGCTTCGTGATCGAGGTTGCCGTCGGCGCGCCAGGTGCTGAACACCACGTCGCTGTCGCGCAGGTAGCGGCTGATGAAGGGCACCAGTTGCTGCTCGCGCTCGCTCAGGGCGTTGTCGGCAAAGCCGCCGCGAATCCACTTCAGGCTGTGCAGCGGCAAGCCCAGGCGACGCAGGGCCTCGGCGCTTTCCTGGGGGCGGAACACGCTGAGGCGGCGCTTGGGCCAGCGTTCCGAGCCCGGGTGGCTGGCACTGCCGTCGCTGATGGAGATCAACTGCAAAGGGTGGCCGTGGTGGGCCAGCACTTGCAGCAGTCCGCCGCTGGCGACCACCTCGTCACCGGGGTGGGGGGCGACGATCACCGCCCGTGAGCCTGGCGGAACCAGGCTGGCCAGGTTGATGGCCGGGACCTCGGCCAGTCGGCGGGCGGAGTTCCATATCTGGCTGGACCAGCTGTTGTCTACTGCGGGTATGGCTTTCATGAGGTGTCACGTCCCTGTTTGTCGGGTCGCGGCCTGGGCGGTGGAACCACCGTCGAGCCGCGCCCCTGGGTTTGTCCGCACGCTGATTCCGGCATCCGCCTCAGCGTGAAGTACCGGCGCTCCATCCCTTTGGGGCGCCGCGATGCGGGGCTCATCATACACAGCCTGGAACCGTCCACGCAGGGGCGGCCCAAGCTTTGTTCAAGCATTACGAACCCTGTCACAGGGTAGACGGCAATTGCTCCCCGGGGGAGGCCACAAGACGAAAGTCGTGCGCTACTTCCTCGCCCTTCAAGGTTCGACCAGGCTTTGCAGGTAATCGCCAAAGCCGCCCCGGGCCCGGCTGTCCAGGCGCCCGCTGGTAATCACCTGCGGGTGCCGGCTCCAGGCGATGCTGGCGCCGCTGCGCTGCAGCTGTCGCACCAGTTGCACGTCCTCGTGACACGGCAGGGCTTCAAAACCGCCGGCGCGAACATAGGCCGCGGCGCTGATGCCCAGGTTGGCGCCATGGACATGCCGATGCTCATCGGCGCTCTGGTAGGCATCGTGGTAGCGGGCCTGGGCCTGGGGCGCGAAGCCTTCGCTCCAGCAGTCGACGGTGACCGTGCCGCAGACGGCGTCGGTGCCCTGGGCCAGCTGGGCCACCAACCAGTCCGCGGGCACCCGGCTGTCGGCGTCGGTGCACGACAGCCAGCGTGCCCCGGCCTGCAGCAGCCATTGCGCGCCGGCGGCGCGCGCCCGTCCGACATTGCGCACCTGCAATTGCAGGTGCTGTACGGCGTACTGGCGGGCGATGCTCAGGGAGCGGTCGGAACAGCTGTCGAGCACCACCAGGATCAGCACGTCCTCCTTCAGGTCGGGGTGGCTGGCGGCTGTCAGGGCGCATTGCAGGCAGTCGGCCAGCAGTTGCTCTTCGTTATGGGCGGGAATCACCACACCGATCATCGCAGGCCCTCCAGGGTCGCGACCGAATCCGCGTCGCGGCCCCAGAGGTCGAGGAGAAAATCCGCATCCTGATGTTCCAGCAGGCGTGGCAGCTGCAACTGCCGGTGGAGCATTGCATGCACTTGCCCGCCCTCCAGGGGACAGCCAGCGATGGGCGGACGCCAATGACAGGCCAGCAACTGACCGTCGGCGGCCAGGGAGTCCAGGGCCCGAGTCACCAGGCGCGCCAGATCCCCAGGGTCCAGGTAGTAGCCAAGCTCGCTGATGACAATCAGCTCGAAGGGGCCGTCGGGCCAGTCCTCGGGCAGGCGCGCGCATTCCACCCGGGCCTGGGGCATCGAGCGCAGGCGTTGCCGGGCCAGGCTGACCGCAGTCTGTGCGGTGTCGCAGCACAGCAGGCTGTCGCAACGGGTCGCCAGTTCGGCGCTGAGTTCGCCGTTGGCGCATCCGGGTTCGAAAATGCTCCGGTAATGGCGCCGCGGCAGGCTGGCCAGGGTGATGGCGCGCTTGCGCTGTTCGTACCAGCGTCGGCGAAAGGCCCAGGGATCCTGGTCCCGGGCGAACAGCCCTTCGAAATAGTGACTGTCGACGCTCATAGGAATACCACCTCGAAGGGTTGCAGCAGACGCTCGATGATGTGTGGCGCCAGTACCGGTGCCAGGCCAATGTCCGGGTCGCCCTCCAGCTGGCTGGCGAAGGCCTGGATGGCGTGACGCTTGCGTGCCACCTGGGCGGGGCTGAGCAGCACCTTGCGGGCGCGCTCCCAGGGCAACTGGCGGCCCTCGGGGTCGGCCCAGTGCCAGCCCCAGATGGGTAGCTCCCTGAGGCGCGCACCCGCGGCCCGGGCGGCCAGGGCGCTGGCCCGGCCCACGGCCTCGTGGTCGCAATGGCCGTCCTCGCACCAGGTGCTGAACAGCACATCGTCCGGCCGCAGGCGCGCCTGGATGTAGCGCGCTAGGGCCGCTTCGTCCCGGGCCACGCGGCTGTCTTCGAAGCCGCCGCGCAGCCATGTGATCCGCGCCAGTGGCAGGTCCAGGCGGCGCAGGCCTTCGGCGGACTCCTGGGGCCGCACCAGGCTCAGGCGCTCGATGGGCCAGCGCGGTGAGCCGGGATGGCTGGCGCTGCCATCGGTGACCGAAATCAGCAACAGTTCCCGTCCCGCGGCCGCCAGCAATTGCAGGAGGCCGCCGCAGCCGAGGATTTCGTCGTCCGGGTGCGGGGCCACGATCACCGCCCGCGAACCGGGCGCAACCAGGGTCTGGATATCCACGCAGGCCATCGCCCGCAGGTGCGAGGAGGCCTGCCAGGCCTTCAGTGAAGTGCCGCGGCCGACAATCGGATTGGCTTTCACAGGCACCATCCTCCCCGGTCCGCCGCAGCGGCTTCGCCGGCCAGCTGTTGGCCGAGCTGGGCCAGGTCGCGTTCGGCATGGCTCTGGCGGATAAACACCGGCAGGTCGGCCAGCAGCCGGGCGAAGTGTCGGTCCAGGCAGTAGGGGCCCGCGCCCAGGGCCCGACCGACATGCCGCAGCAGGCTGTCGACGCTGGCTTCGGTCACGGCCCGGGTGCGCCGGGCCAGCAGTTGGCAATCGGCGTCGGGGGCCTGGTCCAGCTGCCGGGCACTGTGGCGCAGGACGCAGGCGGCCTGATGCAGGGCGCTGTCCACCGCCCCCAGATGCGCCTGGGCGTGGGGCTCGTCGTGCTTGGCGCAGTGTTCGCGCAGCGGCAGCGCGATGGCCTGGGCCGCGCCCAGCCAGCAGGCGGCGATGCCCATGGCGCCCTGCCAGAAACCCGGGCGCTGCAGGTAGTCGTCCGGCCCGCCGACCCAATGGCCCCGTGCCTGGTCGAACCGCACCTGTCGGCTGTCGGTATTGGCCATGCCCACCGCCTGCCAGCCGCCGCGCTCGACCTGCACCCCGGGCTGGTCCAGGGCCACCGCCACCAGGCGCTGGCGCCCCGCGCTGTCCCAGGCGGTGAGCAGGGCATGGCTGAGCACCGCGGCTCCCGAGCACCAGGCCTTGGTCCCGCGCAAGCGGCAGTGCGGGCCGTCGGCGTCGGCCTGAACCCGTGCCCGGGGCGGTTCGGCGGCCCAGGTGCCCCAGGTGGTGCCGGGGGCGACGGTGCAGTCCAGCTCTTGCATGATCGCCAGGGCATCGGTGTGTCCCTCGTAGAGCTTGCACAGGCCCAAGTCATGTCCGGCGACCCGGGCCAGGGCCTGCCAACGCTGCAGGGTGGCACCGCCCGCCGGCCGCGGCAGGCGATCCAGGCCGGCGGCCACCAGAGCCTCCAGGCACAGGCCCAGCGCCGGGGCATCGGCGTGCCCCAGGTCGGGGTAATGGCGCAGGAAGGCTTGCAGGTCCATTTCAGTCTTCTTCCTCATGCTGCAACTCGAACAGCAGCAGCGAACGCCCGGTCACCGAGTAGCTGTGGCCGAAGGCGAAGCGCTCCTGGCCGCGCACCGCCGGCTGGTTGGTGTCGAGCATGCAGCTCCAGAACTCGCCGGCCGGCACCTCGGGCAGGCGGAAATTGACGATGTCGTGATGGGCATTGACCACCAGCAGCACCGTGGCGTCGGCCCCGGGGCGCAGGATCCCGGTTTCCTGGGCGCGGCCGTCCAGCAGCATGCCCAGGCAACGGCCGTGGGGGTCTTGCCATTGTTCGGTGCTCATCTCGTTGCCGTCCGGGGCCAGCCAGGTGACGTCCTTGACCCCGAGGTCCTCGTTGTAGCTGCCGACCAGGAAGCGCCCGCGGCGCAGGATCGGGTAGTTCAGGCGCAGCTTGATCAGGCGCTTGACGAACTTGAGCAGCGCCTTGCCGTCGGCATCCAGCTCCCAGTTGACCCAGCCGATCTCGCTGTCCTGGCAGTAGGCGTTGTTGTTGCCGTGCTGGGTGCGGGCGAATTCGTCGCCGGCCACCAGCATCGGCGTGCCCTGGGCCAGCAGCAGGGTGGCGAAGAAGTTGCGCATCTGGCGCAGGCGCAGGGCGTTGATCTCGGGGTCGTCGGTGGGGCCTTCGACGCCATGGTTCCAGGACAGGTTGTTGTCGCTGCCGTCCTGGTTGTTCTCGTCGTTGGCCTGGTTGTGCTTGTCGTTGTAGGACACCAGGTCGCGCAGGGTGAAGCCGTCGTGGGCGGTGACGAAGTTGACCGACGCATAGGGCCGCCGGCCGCGCTGGTTGAACATCTCGCCGGAGGCGGTCATGCGCCCGGCGAAGTCCGCCAACTGGCCGTCGTCGCCTTTCCAGAAGGCCCGCACGGTATCGCGGAAACGGTCGTTCCATTCCACCCAGCCCGGCGGAAAGCGCCCCACCTGGTAGCCGCCGGGGCCGCAGTCCCAAGGTTCGGCGATCAGCTTCACCTGGCGCAGCACCGGGTCCTGGCGGCAGGCCACGAGGAAGCTGTGGCGCTCGTCGAAACCATCGTGGTAGCGGCCGAGGATGGTCGCCAGGTCGAAGCGGAAACCGTCCACGTGCATTTCCGTGGCCCAGTAGCGCAGGGAGTCGGTGACCATCTGCAGCACGCAGGGATGACTCAGGTCCAGGGTGTTGCCGGTGCCGGAATCGTTGATGTAGAAGCGCTTGTCGTCGGGCATCAGGCGGTAGTAGGAGGCGTTGTCGATGCCGCGCATGGACAGGGTCGGGCCTTGTTCGTTGCCTTCGGCGGTGTGGTTGTAGACCACGTCCAGCAGCACCTCCAGCCCGGCTTCGTGCAGGTGCGCGACCATTTCCTTGAATTCGGCGATCTTGCCGCTGGCCAGGTAGCGCGGGTCCGGGGCGAAGAAGGCGATGCTGTTGTAGCCCCAGTAATTGGTCATGCCCTTGTGCAGCAGGTGCTGATCGTTGACGAAGGCGTGGATCGGCAACAGCTCCACCGACGACACCCCCAGCTTGCGAATGTGCTCCAGCACGTCGTCGACCATCAGCCCGGCAAAGCTGCCCCGCAGGTTTTCCGGCACCGCGGGATGGCGCATGGTGAAGCCGCGCACGTGGGTCTCGTAGATGACCGTCTTGTCCCAGGGCACGTTGATCTGCTGGTCGTGGCCCCAGGTGTGGGCCGGATCGATGACCTTGCACTTGGGCACGAAGGGCGCGCTGTCACGCTCATCGAAGCTCAGGTCGGCATCCGGGTGGCCGATGGTGTAGCCGAACAGCGCCTCGGACCATTTCAGTTCCCCCACCAGTTGCTTGGCATAGGGGTCGATCAGCAGTTTGTTGGGGTTGAAGCGGTGGCCGTTGGCCGGGTCGTAGGGGCCGTACACCCGGTAGCCGTAGATCAGCCCGGGGTGGGCATCGGGCAGGTAGCCGTGGAAGATCTCGTCGGTGTATTCCGGCAGTTCGATGCGCTCCAGTTCCACTTCGCCGGTGGCGTCGAACAGGCACAGTTCGACCCGGGTGGCGTTGGCCGAGAACAGCGCGAAGTTGACGCCCAGGCCATCCCAGGTGGCGCCCAGCGGGAAGGGCAGGCCTTCACGGATGCGCGAGGGTTCGTGCTCGGGAGTCTGCTTGGATCGGCTCATGGTTGCTCCTGCAGGTCTGATGACAAGTGCTGATACCCGTGTTGCTCCGGTTTTTTCCGGGCGAGACAAACCCTTGTGGCGCCATGACGCGCCACGGGTCGGCGGTGATCAACGGGTGGGGAAGGGCGTCAGTGGGCGGGCGGCTTGCGCGGGGCCCGGGGTTTCTTCGGCGCCGGCTTCTCGCCCGGAGGCAGGACCACGGCGGCGGCCGGCTTGGCCTTGGGCTTGGCGGCGGCGGTGCGGGTCCTGGGCTTGGCGACCTTGGCCGGGGGCGGCGGCGCCAGGGCTTCGGCTTCGGCCAGCTTGCGCGCCATGTCCCAGTGCCGGGCTTCCTGGCCCTGGGGTTTGCCTTCCGATTCCCAGATCTGATAGGCGAATTCACGAATGCGTTTGTCGTCGGTACTCATCGCAATGCTCCTGGACTGGATTCAATGTTGAATCAAAAGATTGAGCGGAAAGTCTTGCAATACGGCACTGATCAGCAACTCCTTATGGGGTGTGACTGCTCCGGTTGAAAAAAGTCCATTCAGGTTGCGGCGCGAGGCGGTGAACGGTAGTTGCACCCGGGTATCGCCCCATCGTTGTGCATCGACCTTGGGCACTGCGCTGTCCTCCAGCAGCGCGGCGACCCGGATCGGCACTACCACCACCAACCGTTGTTCCCGGTATTCACGCATGAAGGCCAGAACCCGTCCCGCCTCCTGGCCGAGCACCGGCAAGGGCCGGTAGTGGCCGCGCCGGAACAGCTCCGGGTACTGGCTGCGCAGGCCCAGGGTCCGGGCGATCAGGCCTTGCTTGATGCGCCCGTCGCGCCAACCTGTGAGCCATTCGCGGGGATCGCGCAGGCGGTTCAGCGCCTGTTGCCGGGCCCCGTAGTCCACCGGCCGGCGGTTGTCCGGATCCACCAGGCTGAAGTCCCAGAACTCGTTGCCCTGATACAGATCCGGCACCCCCGGCACTGTCATGCGCAGCAAAGTTTGCGCCAGGCTGTTGAGGGCGCCGGCGGGGGCGATGGCATTCACCGCATCGGCGATCGAGCGACGCAAGGGCAGGCCCTCGGGTGCGCACAGCAGGCGCTGGATAAACCCTTGCGCGGCCTCTTCGTACTCCGGGTTCGGCGCGGCCCAACTGCTGTGCAGCTTGGCCTCGCGCAGGGCCTTGAGTTGCCACTGCCCGATCCGCCGGGCGTAGTCGGCCAGGGCCGGTTGATCATCTGCCTGCAGGTCCAGGGGCCAACTGCCCAGTAGGGTCTGGTAGAGGATCAGCTCATCCGCCGCCGATGGCCCGTCGCGGCCTTGGCGCAGCGGCTCGGCCAGCGGCCGCCATGCCTGCACCTGGCGCACGTACCAGGCGGCGCGCTCGCTGAGCACCGCCAGGCGCGCGCGACTGTCCTCGCCGCGCTTGTGGTCGTGGGTGGCGCTGGTCAGCAGGTTGTCGGGGAACCGCTCCAGGCGCTGTTCGCAGGCGCTTTGGAAGGCCGCGGGCGGCGCGCTGAACTGCTCGGTGTCGAAGCCCACGTCATTGCGCGCCAGGAGCACCGCCGAGCGATAGAAGGCGGTGTCCTCCACCGCCTTGGCCGCCGCCGGCGAGGTCAGTTGCTGGAAGCGCACACAGGCGTGGCGCAGCAGTTTGCGTGGGCGACCCGCCGGCTGTTGCCGCCAGCCCTGGCCGCCGAGCCAGCGCTCCAGGTAATCGAGCACCGGCCAGTCGGCTTCGCCCAGGCTGGCCCGGGCCCCCTGCATGGCCTGCTGGAAGAACCGCTGGTCCTGGGGGCCGCGGCCGCGGGCGCTGATGTAGGTGCGATACACCGGGAAGTGCACGATCAGTTCCTGCAGCGCCCGGCGAATGGCGCCCAGGGTCAGGTCGCGGCTCATCAGGTCCAGGCGCGCCACTTGCAGCAGGGCCTGGGCCACGCTTTCAAAGTCGCCGGCCAGAGAACCGTTGAGGATCTGCTGACGGGCCAGCAGCGCCTCCCGGGCAAACTGCGCCGGCCGCCGACTGTACCGGCTCCAGAGTTCGGCCAGCAGTGGCCGGCCCGTGGCGGCCTGTTGCAGCAGCGACAGCTGGTTCATGAATTCGTAGCCGGTGCTGCCGTCCACCTGCCAGTCGCGGGCCAGGGTTTCTTCGGCGCCGAGGATCTTTTCGACGTAGATTGGCAGGTGCTGGCCGGGGCGCAGGCGCTCGACCCGGCGCCGCAGCTTGCGGCAGTAGGCCCGGGGATCGGCCAGGCCGTCGATATGGTCGATGCGCAGGCCGTCCACCAGGCCTACTTCGATCAGCTGGAAGATCTTGGCGTGAGTGGCCTCGAACACCGCCGGGCGCTCGACCCGCAGGCCGCCCAGCTCGTTGACGTCGAAGAAGCGCCGCCAGTTGATGTCATCGGCGGCGGTGCGCCAGCTGGCCAGTCGGTAGCTCTGGCGCTCCAGCAATTGATGCAGACGGCTCAGGCCTTCGGGCTGACGCCCGTCGTAGCCTTGCAAGTGCTCGGCGACCGCTTGGCGCAGCGCCGGCTGTTGCAGCAGGCGCGCCAGGGCCTGTTGCAGGGGCCGGGCCTGGGCCTGGGCATCGCTGTGCAAGCGCAGGGCGTCGAAGGCGTCGGCCAGGGCCTTGAGTTCGCCCGCGGCCGCCAGCGCCAGGGGCGATTCGATCCGCAACAGCTCCCCGTAGTCGGCAGGGCAGATGGGAAAACGATGCTCGTGGTGCTGCACATGAAAGCCCGTCAGATCCTCGTCCAGCTGCAAGGGCAGGCTGCCTTGCTGCAGTGCCACGCCGTAGTCACTGGCCAGAAAGGGCACCAACAGCTGGCCTTGCATCAGCGGGTCGGTGGAGTGCCACTGGATATCGAAGAATTCGCCATAGGGGCTCAGGCGCCCCCACTGCAACAGGTCCAGCCACCAGGGGTTGTCACTGCCGCCCACCGCCATGTGGTTGGAGACGATGTCCAGGATCAGACCCATGCCCTGGGCGCGCAAGGCACTCACCAGGCGTCTGAGGGCCGCTTCGCCGCCCAGTTCCGGGTTGACCCGGGTCGGGTCCACCACGTCGTAGCCGTGCATCGATCCGGCCCGGGCGCACAGCAGCGGCGAGGCATAGAGGTGGCTGATGCCCAGGCGGGCGAAGTAGGGCACCAAAGGCACGGCGTCGTCGAGGCTGAACCCCCGGTGGAACTGCAGGCGCAGGCTGGCCCGCAACAGGGGCAGGGGCTGGGGCAGGGTGCTGGAGTTCATCGGTCACGCTCTAGGGCTTGCTGGCGGGCGCAGGCCAGCAGTTCCAGACGCCGGGCGGCGTCGCTGTCCTCCAGCAGGCGGCGGCTCGCGCTGGCCAGGCGCCGGCGCCAGTTGGGGTGGCTGTCGAGGGTGCCGGGCAGGTTGGCCTGTTCATCGATGCCCAGGGCGTCTTCCAGGGGCAGCAGCACCAGTGGCGCCCGGGTGTGGCCGAGAAAGCGCACGGCAGCGTCGATCACCTGCTCGGTTTCCTGGCAGTCCTGGCGAAAGTTCTGCGGGTCCCGGGCCAGGGCCTGGCGCAGGCCGTCACGCTCGCGCTGGCGGTGTTCGGCCCATTGCCGGGCGCCGTGTTCGTCCACCATGCCCAGGCGCAGGTTCCAGTCGATGTCGCGGCCCTGCCACCAGCCATTGAGGGTCGGCAGGTCGTGGGTGCTGGTGGTGGCCAGGGCGTTGTCCGGCCAGTCGAGGATCGGCCTGAAGTGGCAGCCGTGGTCCTGTTCGAACAGCAGCACGCGCATGCCGAGCATGGCCCGGGCGGCGAGCTTGTCCCGCAGGCCGTCGGGCACCGTGCCCAGGTCTTCGCCGAGAACGATGGCCTGATGGCGGTGGGACTCCAGGGTCAGCAGGCGCAGCAGGTCGTCCACCGGGTAATTGAGGTAGGCGCCGTCGCTGGGCGGCGCGCCTAGGGGAATCACCCACAGGCGTTGCAGGCCCATGACATGGTCGATGCGCAGGCCGCCGGCGTGGGCGAAGTTGGCCCGCAGCATTTCGATAAAGGCACGAAAGCCATGGCGCTGCAGGCCCTCGGGGGAGAAGGCGCAGATGCCCCAGCCCTGGCCCTGGCGATTGAGCACGTCCGGTGGCGCGCCCACGGTCAGGGACGCCAGCAGTTGCTCCTGGCGGCTCCAGGCCTGGCTGCCGCCGCCGTCGGCGCCCACCGCCAGGTCGGCGATCAGGCCGATGCCCATGCCGCCGCTGCGGGCCGCGCTCTGGGCCCGTTCCAGGCCGCGGGCAATCAGCCACTGGCAGAAGGCATGAAAGCCGATTTCCTCGGCCTGCTCCTGGGCAAAGCGGGCCAGGGCCGGGCTGGCCGGGTTGCGCCATTGTTCTGGCCAGTGGCGCCAGTCCAGGTCTTCGCCACGGGCCGCCCGCTGGGCCTGGATGGCTTCGAAGCGGCAGTGGTTTTCCAGGGCTTCGCCGGCGGCCCGGCGATAGCTGGCGAAGTCCTCGTGCAGTGGGTGCTGGCCGTGACAGAAGCCCGCATACAGGGCCCGCAATGCCAACTGCTTGGCCTTGGCGGCCTGGGGCCAGTCGATCAGCGGTTCATGCTCCAGGGCCTGCAGCTGTTCGCCGACCCCGCAGGACTGGATGGCGGTGCGCCAGGCCCGGTCCCCGAGAATGGCCGCCGGCGCGGCGTACAGACTGTTGAGAAACAGCCGGCTGGAGGGCGAGTAGGGGCTGTAGCGCTGGGGATCCGCGGCGAACATGGCGTGCAGCGGGCTGATGGCCAGGGCGTCGGCACCGCGCTCGGCGGCTTGGCGGGCCAGATCCTCCAGGGCCTGGGTGTCGCCAAAGCCGCCATCCCCGGGACGCCGCAGGGCATACAGCTGCACCGTCAGGCCCCAGGCGCGGGGCGTGGCCTGGTCCACGGCGTCGGCCACGCTGTAGCAGCGTTCGGGGGCCACGGCGAGGACGAAGTGTTCGTCGTTCACCTGTATCCCGTGGTAGCCCACGGGCAGCACGCCGGGCAGCACGCTGGCCTGATCCAGGGACAGGGACAGCGGGTTGCCGTCTTCCAGCTGGATGGCGCAGACCGTGTGCGCCGGAAAGTAGCGGGCCAGATCCAGCCCCTGGCCGACGTCGACAGTGAGCAGCGGCGGCAGGTGGCGACTGTGTTGCAGTTCCTCCAGTTGCTGCAGGCTGTGCCGGATTTCCTGGTCGTTGTCGGCAGGGTGGCCCAGGCCCGCCAGCACTGCCCGCAGGACCCGGGGCTCGACCTTCTGCCCACGGCCGTTGGCATCGATCCAATCCACGGCCAGGCCGGCGCGGCTGGCCAGCAGTTCCAGTTGCGCATCGCTCATAGGCGTTCTCCATCAGGGGCTGTCGGGGCATGTATGTCGTCCAGCTGGACCACCACGCTGAAGGCCGGCAGCCAGCCTTGGCGCCAGTGGTCGAGGCTGTGGGGCGGGTGTTCGAACCAGAGTTGCCCCGGAGGCTCGGGCGCCAGCTCGACCCGGTGCGGGCTCAGGTTGAGGTCGATGCGCAGGCGGCTGCCATCCCCCAGGCGCCAGTGCGCGCTGAGGGCGCCCTCGGCCAGCACCCGCGTGCCCAGGGCCTGGGCGGCGGGCAGGCGCGGGAGCAACTGGCGGTGACGGATCTGCAGCAGGCTCTGGTACAGCGCCCGGGGCGCGGCGGCCTGGTCGGAGCGCGGCTGTGGCCGCGAGGCCTGGAAGGTCGAAAGGGCATTGGGGTCGGGGATGCCCTGGTGCTGCCGGGCATCGGCAAAGGCCCTGAAGGCGGCGAACTCGTTGCGCCGGCCCTCGCGCACCGCCTCGGCCAGTGGTCCCTGATGACTGGTGAAGAACAGGAAGGGTTCCTCGGCGGCGACCTCGTCGCCCATGAACAGCAGCGGAATCATCGGGGACAGCAGCAACAGCGCGGTTGCGGCGTGCAGGGCCTGGGGCGGTGCCAGCTGGTTGAGGCGCTCGCCGAAGGCCCGGTTGCCGATCTGGTCGTGGTTCTGCAGGAACAGCACGAAAGCGCTGGGGGGCAGGTGGCCGCTGGGTTCGCCCCGGGCCTTGCCGTGGCGGTCGACATGGCCCTGGAAGGCGAAGCCCTGGCTCAAGCAGCGGGCCAGTTGCGTGGTCGGGTCGTCGGCGAAGTCGGCGTAGTAGGCCTCGGTTTCGCCGGTCAGCAGCACGTGCAGGGCGTTGTGGCCATCATCGTTCCACTGGGCATCGAAGCCCTGTTGCAGCAGGCTGGCCTGATTGCGTTCGTTCTCCAGGTTGAGCCACACATGGCGCTCGGGAGGCACGGCCTGGCGCACCCGCCGGGCCAGTTCGAGGAGAAAGTCCGGGTCGTCGATGGCGTGCACCGCATCCAGGCGCAGGCCGTCGAAGCGGTATTCCAGGAGCCACATCAGCGCGTTGTCGATAAAGAAGTCGCGCACCGGGCGGCGGCGAAAGTCGATGGCCGCGCCCCAGGGCGTGTGCAGGTCCTGGCGAAAGAAGCCCTTGGCGTAGTGCGGCAGGTAGTTGCCGTCGGGGCCGAAGTGGTTGTAGACCACGTCGAGAATGACCGCCAGGCCCAGGCCGTGGGCGCAGTCGATCAGCGCCTTGAGCGCTTCGGGCGGGCCGTAGGAGGCTTCCGGCGCATAGGGCAGAACCCCGTCGTAACCCCAGTTGCGCGCGCCGGGGAATTCCGCCAGGGGCATCAGCTCGATGGCGGTCACACCCAGTTCCACCAGGCCCGGCAAGGCCTGTTGCACCGCCTGGTAGCCGCCCATGACGCCCACATGCAGCTCGTAGATCACCGCCTCGTGCCAGGGCCGGCCAGCCCAGGCCGGGTGCTGCCATTGATAGGCGTCGGCGGCGACCACCAGGCTCGGGCCGTGGATGTCGCCGTCCTGGGCCCGGGACGCCGGGTCCGGCACCTGCAGCTGTTGGTCGATCTTGAAGCGGTAGCGGCTGCCCGGAGGACAGGGCGCCTGGAGCACGAACCAGCCATCGGCCTCGGCCTGCATGGGCAGCGACCGGCCCTGGTCGAGTTCGAGACTGACGCTGCGCGCATCCGGGGCCCAGAGGGCGAAGCGGGTGCGCGCAGCGTCCAGGACAACCGCGCCGTGGCTCGCGGGGGGGCTGAGTGACATGGGGCCGGCCCCTACGGCCTCACGGCCTGCCCCAGGGCCTTGGCCACCAACTGTTCATAGAGCTCGGCGTAAGGTTCCACCGCCTTGCACCAGTTGAACGGCGCCGCCATGGCCCGGCAGCGCATGGCGTTGAGCAGCGCCGGGTAGGCAAACACCTTGAACGCCCGGGTCAGGGCCTCCTGGTAGCTGGGGACCGTGGATTCGTCGAAGAGGAACCCGGTGACGCCATTGTCGATGGTGTCCGCCAGGCCGCCGGTGTTGCGCGCCACCGGCAGCGAGCCGAAACGCTGGGCGTACATCTGGCTCAGGCCGCAGGGCTCGTAGCGCGAGGGCATGAGCAGGAAGTCGCTGCCGGCGAACATGCGCCGGGCGTCGGTTTCGTTGAAGCCGATATGCACCCCGATGCGCCCGGGGAAGCGCCGGGCCAGGGCGCGCATGGATTGCTCCTCTTCCGGTTCGCCGCGGCCGATGATGGCGATCTGGCCACCTGCTTGCACGATGAACTCGGCCACCGCCTCGGTGAGGTCCAGGCCCTTCTGGTAGACCAGCCGCGAGACCACCGCGAACAACGGGCCGTTGCTGGGGTCGAGGCCGAACATCTGCCGCACATAGGCGGCATTGGCCGCCTTGCCTTCCCAGTCGCCGATGCTGAAGGGGCGGAACAGATGGCTGTCGGTGGCGGCGTCCCAGCTCTCGTCGATGCCGTTGGGAATGCCGCTGAGCAGGCCCTGTTGGGTCTTGCTGGCAAGGAAGCCGTCCAGCCCGCAACCGAAGGCCGGGGTGGTGATTTCCTGGGCATAGGTGGCGCTGACCGTGGTGATGTGGCTGGCGTAGGCCATGCCGGCCTTGAGGAACGACAGCTTGCCGTAGAACTCCATGCCTTCCTGTTGCAGGGCGTGTTCAGGAATGCCCAGCTCCGGGCAGGAGGCCAGGCTGACCACGCCCTGGTAGGCCAGGTTGTGGATGGTGAACAGGGTCGGCGTGCGTTGTCCGCGCCAGTGCATGTAGGCCGGGGCCAGGCCGGCGGGCCAGTCGTGGGCGTGCACCAGATCGGGGCACCAGTGGATCTGCGCCAGGTTGGCGGCGATATCGGCGGCGGCCAGTCCCAGGCGGGCGAAGCGAATATGGTTGTCGGGCCAGTCGCGGCCATTGTTGGCGCCGTAGGGCGTGCCTTCGCGCTCATAGAGCTCCGGGCAGATCAGCACGTAGATCACCAGGCCGTCGGGCATGTCCATGCGCCCGATCTTGCACGCCGGCAGCGCCGCGTGGCCGCCCAGCTCGCCGATGATGTGAATGGGGTTCTCGCTGTGCAGCACCTGGGGATAGCCGGGGATCAGCACCCGCACATCGTGCAGGTGGGCCATGGCTCGGGGCAGGGCCGCGGAGACATCGCCCAGGCCGCCGGTCTTGACCAGATCGGCGATTTCCGAAGTGACGAACAGCACCCGCTTGCGGTTGGGATTGTGCCGGGCCAGCGGCAGCACCGTCTTGCTCCCCGAAGTCGGCTGGGCGGTGCGTTCACCGGCCTGTGGTTGAGGATGCTCTCCCTGAGTATTCAATACGGCGCTGATCATGGGTCTCTCCCGTTTTTATTGAAGTGCTGTCGGCCAATTCCTGTGGCCGGGCGCAAACGCGCCACACATCGATCAGCCTGAGCTGCTCGAGCGCTGAAGCAGAAAGGGTGGATCAGCCGCTGCAAGGAATGCACCAGTGGCAGCGGCCCTACCTTTAACCTGACCCTGGGCCGAAGCGAAAAGTTTCGACTTTTTCAGTGTCAAAGTGACCGGCCGGTCACGGGGCGAAATTCAGTCTAGGACAGAACCTAGAGCGTCGCCGTGGGCCCCGGGGTTTTCCCCCGGAGGGCTGGCGGGAGCCACGACATCTCCCGACGAAAGGTCGTGGCTGCACCGTCGGCGAGCGTGGCCGTGCAGCCCTCGGCGCGAAAACGGTGAGGCCCTGCCAGCCGCTGGTGCAGGGCCTGGGGCGCGCTGCCCGAAAATGGGCCGGGGAGGCGGCGGGTCAGTTGAGCAGACGGATCGGCCGGCCGGCGTGCCAGGCCTGCAGGTCCTCGATCATCTGGCTGAAGAACAGTCGGTAGTTCTGCTCAGTGACATACCCGATATGGGGCGTGGCCAGGACATTGGGCAGGTGCCGGAACGGATGCCCGGCGGGCAAGGGCTCTTCGGCGAACACGTCGAGGGCGGCTCCGGCCAGCCGGCCCTGTTCCAGGGCGGCGATCAACGCCGCCTCGTCGACGATTGGCCCCCGGGCGGTGTTGACCAGCAGGGCGTCGGGCTTCATCCAGGCCAGGGCTTGGGCGTCCACCAGGTGGCGGCTGCGTTCACTGAGCACCAGGTGCACCGAGAGCACATCGGCCTGTTCGAACAGGGCCTGCTTGCTGACGTGGATCACCCCCGCGGCGGCCGCGCGCTCGGCGCTGAGGTGCTCGCTCCAGGCAATCACCCGCATGCCGAACACCTGACCGAACTGCGCCACCCGCTGGCCGATGTTGCCCAGGCCGAGCAGGCCCAGGGTCTTGCCGTACAGATCGCCGCCCAGGCCCTGTTGCCAGTGGCCGGCACGCAGGGCATTGGCCTCGTTGAGCAGGTTGCGGGTCAGGGCCATGAGCAGGGCCCAGGTCAGTTCCGGGGCGGCCTGCCGGTAGCTGTCGCTGCCGCAGACCTGGATCCCCAGGGCCTTGGCGGCTTCAAGGTCGATGGCGGCGTTGCGCATGCCGCCGGTCAGCAGCAACTTGAGTTGGGGCAGGCGTTGCAGCAGATCGGCGTCGAACAGGGTGCGCTCGCGCATCACGCAGATCACCTGGTACGGCAGCAGGCGCTGCACCAGAAGCTCGCGCTCGCCAGGGTAGTCATGCAGGAAGCTGACCTGGCCGATGCTCTGCAGCACCGACCAGTCGACCACCTCGCGGGCCACGTCTTGCCAATCGTCGATTACCGCAATCTGCAGCGTCATGTACGGGCTCCTGATTCGGGGGGGGCGGATCAAGCGGCCCGGCGGGGCCTGCTGAGGCTGCCGATCATGGCGCAGATCCGCCGCCCCGCGCACGCAGATTTCGCTGGCGTCGGCTGCTCGGCGAGCAGGTCCCAGGAGGCGCATGGTCCTGGCCGTACCCTGGCTGGCCAGCCCACTACGGGTGTCAGTCAGGCGCCCGGGCCGGTCAGCCAGCCCAGGGTCAGCCACACCAATACGGCGTAGCGCGCGCCCTTGGCCAGACTGACCAGCAACAGGAAACGCTTGAGGGGCTCGCCCATGACGCCGGCCACCAGGGTCAGCGGGTCGCCGATCAGAGGCATCCAGCTCAGCAGCAGCGACCAGTGGCCGTAGCGCTGGTAGTGCTGGCGGGCCCGCTCCAGATGCCGCGGGCCGACCGGGAACCAGCGGCGCTCCTTGTATTGCTCCAGGCGGCGTCCCAGCCACCAGTTGACCAGGGAGCCCAGGACATTGCCCAGGGTCGCCACCAGCCACAGCCCGAGCACGCTCAGTTGGCCGTTGTGCAGCAGGCCCACCAGCAGGGCTTCCGATTGCAGGGGCAGCAGGGTGGCGGCGGCGAAGGCCGCCAGGAACAGCCCGAGGTAGGCGCCGAGGATCAACGGGCCGGGTAGTCCGCCACCAGCACATCACGGCCGTCGCGGGTCAGGCCGATGATCTGGAAGGCTTCGGCGCCCATGCCGTCCATCTCCATGCCGGGGGAGCCCATGGGCATGCCGGGGGCCGCGATGCCCAGCAGGTCATCGCGGTTGCGCAGGGCCAGCACCTGCTCGGCCGGTACGTGGCCCTCGACGAACTTGCCGTCGATGACCGCGGTGTGGCAGGAGCTCAGGCGCGGTGCCACGCCCAGGCGCTGCTTGACCGGGCTCATGTCGGCCTCGACATGATCGCGGACGTTGAAGCCGTTGGCCTGCAAATGCTCGATCCACTTCTTGCAGCAGCCACAGTTGGCGTCCCGGTGGACATCGATGTCGATGCTGCCGGCGGCCTGGGCCAGGGAGGTGAGGAACAGGGCGGACAGGGCCGCCAGACGCAGTGTGTGTTTCATGGAATATCTCGTGTGGATGCGCGGGCCATTGCCGGGTGCCGCGCATTTTTGCGGTTTTTGCCGGTTTGTGGCGCCCGTGTATGTATCAAGGTGATACAAAGCCGCTGCCCGGGCACCACCGGCTGCGGACCTGATGCACCGATGGCTTGTTGCAGGGCCCTGCATGCCGATAGAGTCCTGCGGGTTTGGCACAGCCTAAGCGGCGCTGGCTGTCAGCAACCTGAGGCCTGGGTTACAGATTTGTCAGGTGGGCTGGCGGCCAGGGCGAACATTCTTATACAGGGCCGGGCGCACGGCCCGCGGCACACAAGCGAGGTTCCATGAAACCCTACCTGACGTTGTTCCTGCTGTTGTTGGCCACTCCGGCGCTGGCCGGGTACAGCGCCCAGGAGCAGGAGAACCGGCGCAATGTGCTGGCGTTCTATCAACTGGCCCTGAACGACAAGGACTTCGCCGCTGCCCGACCTTATCTGGGCGCGCACTACATTCAGCACAATCCGGCCGTGGCGGACGGCATCGAGGGATTCAAGACCTTTATCGAGTTTCTCAAGCAGCACTACCCGCAATCGCGCAGCGAGATCAAACGCCTGTTCGTCGATGGCGACTTTGTGATCGTGCATGTGCGCAACACCGGCCGCGAACCGGGGGTGGTCAAGTCGATCATCGATATCTATCGCCTGGAGCAGGGCAAGATCGTCGAGCATTGGGACACCAGCCAGGTGCTGCCGGACCAGGCCGCCAATGCCAACGGCGCCTTCTGATCAGCCGGTCGCGGCTTCCAGGCGCTGCTTGAGATTGCCCAGGGCCTGGGCCGACAGCTGCTCCATGCGCAGGCGCAGGCCGTTCAGATGCAGGTCGGTGGAGAACGCCAGGGTCCGGCGCAGCAGTGTGCCGTCACCCTGTTTGCTCAACTGGTAGTGAATCGAGCCGTCCAGCGCGGCGGAGCTGAACACGGCCTTGAACTCCTTGGGAAACTGCGCGACCAGCACCCGGTAGCTCATGGGGATCTGCACCCCCAGCAGGTCCATGGTTTCGCTGAAGCGGTGGCCGGCCGGCAGCGAGCCGCCGAGCCCGGTGTCGGCCCGCAGGCTGCAAGGGTGCCATTCCGGCCAGCGGTCCGGCTGGGTCACGTAGTAGTAGACGGTGTCGATACCGGCATGGATGTACAGCTCGTGGCGGATCTGTTCCTGCAACAGATGTGATTGGCGCTGGCCCATGACGCACTCCACTTCCTTGTGACCGGAGCCTCCAATATAGTCCCGCCGCCCTGGGCTGCCAGCGGCGGCGGGTGACCGTTCAGCGGACTTTGAAGCGGCTCATCAGGTGGCTGACCTGGGCGTTGGCCTGCAGCAGGCTCTGGGTATTGCTTTGGCCGGCCCGGGCGCTCTCCACCAGTTCCTCGACCATGTGTCGGATGCTCACCATGCTGCGGTTGATCTCCTCGGTCACCGCGCTCTGCTGTTCGGCGGCGGTGGCGATCTGGGTGCTGAGGCTGTTGATCTGGTTCACCGAATCGGCCATTTGGTCAAGGCCGGTGTTGACCCGCGCGGTGGCGTCCGCCGCCGACTGGCAACTGGCCTGGGTGTTTTCCATGGCGCTGACCGAGGAGCTGACGCCCTGGCTCAGGCGGCTGAGCATTTCGTTGATCTGCGAGGTGCTGTCCTGGGTCCGCGCCGCCAGTGCCCGGACTTCGTCGGCGACCACCGCGAAGCCGCGTCCCTGCTCTCCGGCCCGGGCCGCTTCGATGGCGGCGTTGAGGGCCAGCAGGTTGGTCTGTCCGGCGATGTCGCCGATCACCCCGAGGATTTCGGTGATGCGCTGAGCGTCGGCCTGCATGGCTTCGACTTTGTGGGTGGCATCGGCCACTTCGTCGATCAGGGCGATGACGCTGCCCGAGGCCTGGCCCACCACCACTCGCGAATGCTCGGCATGCTCGTTGGCGCGGCGGGTGAAGTCCGCGGTCTGCGCGGCGTTGGCCGCGACGCTGTCGGCGGTGCTGCTCATCTGCGTGATGGCGGTCACGGTCTGGTCGGTTTCCGAAGCGTGACGCAGCAGGATCTGCTGGCTGTGGGCCGAACTCTGTTGCAACTGCGCCAGGCTGCCGGCCATGGCGTCGGTGGCCTGGGTCACTTCGCCGATCATCGTCTGCAGGTACTGGATGAAGTGGTTGACCGAATGGCCGATGGCGCCGAGCTCGTCTTCGGCGCGGATCACGATGCGCCGGGTCAGGTCGGCGTCGCCGGTGGCCAGGGCATCGATGTTGCCCTTGAGGATCTTCATGCGTTGCACCAGCTGACGGATCGCATAGACCTGCAGCAGCACCAGCAGGATCACCATGGGGATCTGCAACAGGCTCAGGGTGCTCAGCACATCGTCGCGCTGGGCGGTGATCTGCTGGGTGGGCAGGGTGCTGGCGAGGAACCAGGGGGTGCCTTCGATGGCGCGCATGAAGAAGGTGCTGGGCACCCCGGCGTTATCGAATTCGATGCGCTGGCTGCCCTTGTCGCGTTGCTCCAGCGCGGCCTGGATCCGGGCGGCGAAGGGCGAGGCGGAGGCCAGTTCGCGAATGTTCTTGAGGACGATCGGGCCGCTGATGCGCGAGCTGTTGCTGATGATCTTGCCGTCGGCCTCGACGATCAGCATCTGCGCGTTGAGTTCCTTTTCCTGGCGGGCCACCAGGTCGTTGAAGAAGCCCAGGGTCACGTCGATGGTGGCCACGCCCCAGGGCTGGCCGTCACGGCGGATGGCCATGGCGCAGTTGGTCCGCGGTTCGGCGCTGGCGTCGTCCTTGTAGGCCGCGGCCCAGGCGCACTGGCCGGGAGCGGTCTGCATGCCGCCCTTGTACCAGGACTGGTCGTAGTAGTTGGGGGCCGGGTCGCTGTTCCAGAACGTGTTGACCACCAGCTTGCCGGAGGCGTCGCGGTGCCAGAAGGTGCTGTGCTTGTTGCGGCCCGGGGTGCGCTGGCCCGGCAGGGGCCAGATGCCGCCACCGAAGACTTTCTGCTCGCCGTACTGGTCCACCAGCCCCGGCAGGACCCGGTCGATGCTGTCGCTGTCGAGCAGGGGAATGGTCTGGGTGATGCTGCGCTGCTGGGCCTGGACCTTGTTCAGTTCGCCCTGGATGCGTTCCGCCACTTCGGCGATGCGATTGAGGGCCACCTGTTCTTCGGTGTGGCGCAGCTTGGGCGCGACCAGCTGACTGATGCCCACGACGGTGAGTATCAGCATCAAGACAATGAACAGGACCAGAAACAGCGTGTAGCGGGCTTGAATGGTGCGCAAAGCGGGCATGGGACCTGTCCTTACCGAGCGTTTTTTATTATTCGGGGGGATGAGCCGTGTCAGGGCATCCACAGGATGTCGGCGCGGTTTTTCAGCTCTTTAGTACGATCGTCCAAAAAAATCGCGACGGGTTTGAAAACCGCCATGAGCGCGGCTCGGCCAAGGCCCCGGGCAGGGGCGCAAAGCCTCGATCAGACCAGGAAAAGATGACGGTTGGAGCAGGGGCGATCCTCTGTCCACCCTGTAAATCAAGCCTTTGGGCGAATTGTGTCGAGTTTGTACAAAAATTGTAAATTGTGGAAATAAAGCGTTGTTGCCGAGCTCCCCCGGCGTTGATACTGGCGCCCATTCAGATGATTCAACACGGCTTCCACCCAGTTTCAGGTCCCTTATCAGAGCTTTCAGGGGCTGGCGCTAGCAAGCGCAACAGGGGGATCGGCAAGCCGGACTACAGGAGTGTCAGCATGGCAATCGGATACGTTGGAGGCTGGACCAGCAAGGCGGGTCTGTTGGTGCAGGACGGCGGTGGCAGTTCCTCCAAACCGGTTTCGCAGAGCGCCAAGGTGCGGCAGATGTTGAGCCTGGTGGGAAGCAACCCCACGGTGCTGGACATCCGCAAGATGGACCAGTTGAAACTGCACAAGCAGATCAAGGGCTTTGATCCGACCAACGTGACCACCAAGTCCCTGGGCGGCATGAGCACTTTCTTGAAGAACAACGGGCTGATTTCCGACGTCACCGCGCTGAATCTGCTCAACGCCGGCGACAAGTTCGACCGCTTCGGCATTCCGAAGAACCCGGACGAGCCCTTCAATGCCCTGGAATACTTCGCCATGAAGCTCGATGACATCCAGAACAACAACATCAAGGGCAACAAGTACGCCAACTACCTGGTGCCCGAGTACAAGAAGGCCATCTACGTGCTGCAGAGCCTGCAGAACTACGGCAAGGGCAACGGCACCACGGTGACCGACAAGAACGTCTCCACCAAAGCCTGATTGCGCGACGCTTGTGCGCTCGCCCGGCGAGCGCGCAAGCCGCTTGCTTCAACGCGTCAGCAGCGCCATGACCTCTTCGGGATAGCGATTGCCCGCCGTGTTGCCCGGGCTGAAGATCTGCTCCAGCGACGCCAGTTCCTGCGCACTCAAGCGCACCTCCAGTGCCCCCAGGTTTTCCTCCAGATAGCGCCGTTGCTTGGTTCCGGGAATCGGAATCAGGTAGTCGCCCTGTGCCAGCACCCAGGCCAGGGCCAGTTGCCCGGCACTGACCTGCTTGTCCGCCGCCAGTTGCTGCACCTGTTGCACCAGTTGCAGGTTGCGCTGGAAGTTCTGCCCCTGGAAACGCGGGCTCAGGCGCCGGTAGTCATCAGCGGCGAAATCGTCCGGGCTTTGCAGGGCACCGGTGAGAAAACCCCGGCCCAGGGGGCTGTAGGGCACGAAGGCGATCCCCAGGCGCTGGCAGGCGGCGAGGCAGCCGTTGTCTTCCTGATCCCGGCTCCACAACGAATATTCGCTTTGCAGGGCGCTGATGGGATGCACCTTGTGCGCCCGCTCCAGGGTCGCGGCCGAGGCTTCGCTGAGGCCCAGGTAGCGCACCTTGCCGGCCTGGACCAGCTCGGCCATGGCGCCGACCGTCTCCTCGATGGCCACTTGCGGATCGACCCGGTGCAGGTAGTACAGGTCCAGGGTGTCCACGCCGAGGCGACGCAGGCTGCCGTCGATGGAGGCGCGCACGTATTCCGGGCGGCCATTGACGCCGCGGGCCGTGGCGTCGCCCGGATCGCGGACGATGCCGAACTTGCTGGCCAGGAACACCTGCTGGCGCTTGCCGCGAATCGCCTGGCCGATCAGTTCTTCGTTGCTGTGGGGGCCATACATGTCGGCGGTGTCCAACAGGTTGATCCCCAGTTCCAGGGCGCGGTGCAGGGTGGCGATGGCTTCCCGGGGATCGCTGTCGGGGGTGTAGAAGTCGCTCATGCCCATGCAGCCCAGGCCAATGGCGGAAACCTGCGGACCGTTGTGACCCAGTTGTCGAGTATGCATCGGTGATTACTCCGGTGAGTGGGGAAGAGCGTGCAGTTTGCTACTCGACAAAAAACCGATAAACAGGCTAAAAACGCTATCACTATTGGTATTTTCTAAATAATCGCGAGCCTGTATTCCATGGACCGTTTCAACGCCATGCGCGTCTTCACCCGCATCGTCGAGCTTGGCGGCTTTGCCCGGGCCGCCGACGACCTGCAACTGCCCCGGGCTTCGGTGACCATCCTGATCAAGCAATTGGAAGCCCACCTGGGGGTGCAACTGCTGCACCGCACCACCCGCCAGGTCAGCCCGACCCTGGACGGCGCCGCCTATTACCGGCGCTGCGTGCAACTGCTGGCGGACCTGGAGGAAACCGAGGCGGCGTTTTCCCTGACCCGGCACCATCCCCGGGGGCTGTTGCGCATCGACATGCCGGTGGGCATCGGTCGCCTGATGGTGATTCCGGCATTGCCGGAGTTCTCCGCCCGCTACCCGTTGATCGAGCTGGAAATCGGCCTCAATGACCGTCCGGTGGACCTGATCCGCGAAGGCGTCGATTGCGCCCTGCGTGGCGGCCCGACGCTGGACGAGAGCCTGGTGGCGCGGCCGCTGGTGCAATTGCAGCAGGTGACGTGCGCCAGCCCCGGCTACCTGCGCCAGCGGGGGATTCCACGGTCCCCGGCGGAGCTGGAGGGGCATCAGATGGTGGAGTACTTCTCCAGCGTCAGCGGCAAGCGCTATGGCCTGGAGTTCTTCGTCGACGGCCAGTTGCGCCAGATGCAGTTGCCCAAGCAGGTGGCGGTCAACAGCGCCGACGGTTACCTGGCGGCCTGCGAGGCCGGTTACGGGCTGGTGCAGACCCCGTACTACAACGTTGCCCGGCAGTTGCAGGCCGGCCTTCTGCAGGAGGTGCTGCAGGACTGCCCGGCGCCGACGCTGCCCTTGACCGCGCTGTATCCGCCCCAGCGCCACCTGTCGACCCGGGTACGGGTGCTGGTCGACTGGTTGGTGGAGCTGTTCGCCCGTCCCGGCAACCTGACTTCGCGCCCCTGAAACCGCCACCCCTGGCAGCAAAACGCCCGCGACGGGGCGGGCGTTGGTGGTAGGCGATGCGCTGCGGCCGATGGATTGGCCGCACGTTTCAGCGGTGGTAGTAGCCGGGACCGCCGTCGTAGTAACGATGATGGCCGCCATCGCGGGGCATGATGATGCAGCCTGACAGGGTCAGGATGGCCAGCAGGGGAATCAGCAGCGTGATTCGACGAAACATTTATCAATCCTCAAAGGGCACGGAAAACGCAACAGGCCGTCAAGTAAGCAAAATCTCCTTGGCGCCTGTACCATGTGACCCCGATTTCCCCGGCTCATCCCCAAAACCTGGTAGGTGCTTGGCATCGACCTTGATACACAGCGGATACATTTTCAGCTTCAGGACCCCGCAATGACCCAGTCACAACGCTTGAAATACTCGATTCTGATTTCCCTGGTGGTACTGGGGATCATGCTTGGCCTTTCCTACCTGCAGAACCACGGTGTGATCAGCGAAAAACTGTTCCAGTACATCGCCATTGGCGTGGCGGTGGTCGTGGTGGTGATCAATGGCGTGATGCGTCGCAAGGTCAAGCCCTGAGCCGCCGGCGGCCTCAGGAGAGGCCGTCGAGTACCGCTGCGGCCCGCTGGTGCAGGCTGTAGCTCTTGTCCGCATTGAGGGTCAGCACGCCCTCGCTGCACAGGCGTTTCAACACTTCCCGGACACTGAGAAACGACAGCGGAATGTCCAGTTCCAGCAATTGGCTGTGGATTCCGCGCACGCCCAGGGAGCGTTCGCTCTGGGCGGCGGTGAGCAGGGCGTCGATGACTTTCAGGCGAATCAGGCTGGTGCGCAGGCCAAAGCTCTTCAGCAGCTGCTTGATGCGCTCGTTGCTGGTGCGCTCGGCGCTGCGGCCGAAGACGCCGGCGCCGGCATTCAGCGCAGGCGGGTTGTTCATGGTGGTGCCATCCATTGGCAGTTGCGGGTTGTACATGCAAGAACTCCTTATCAGAGCCTGATCAGGAAAAGAATGATGGGTGCTCTAGTACTAGACGAGCGAGCGTGCCCAATCATGAGGCCCGGGATGTAGAAAAATTGTCAGTATCGAGTCACTGACATGTCATGACCGCGGCGGCCGCGGCGATGGGAGTAAATTTTTTTCCCGCTCTTCGTCCTTATGGGCAGGCAGGCGCCGGTTGATCCGTGCGCGGCTGGATTCCCAGACTGGCGGCATCGCCGTACCCCGCCTGCGCACCAGTCCTGGTTGTGTTCTTTTGTATCAGGAGTCGGTGTGATCATTTCCAGGCAGTTCCCGCATTTTGCCCTTGCCGCCGTGTTGCTGAGCCTCGGTTGTGGGGTTCACGCACAGGCGCAGCCGGACCCGGTCCAGGCCGAGATCCGCCGCACCAGCTTTGGTGTCCCGCATATCCGTGCCGCCGATGAGCGCGGACTGGGCTACGGCATCGGTTACGCCTATGCCCAGGACAATCTGTGCCTGATGGCCAATGAAGTGCTGACGGTCAACGCCGAGCGCTCCAGGTATTTCGGTCCGGAGGGCCAGACCCTGGAGCAGCGCGACAATCTGGCCAGCGACCTGTTCTTCAGCTGGCTGAACTCGCCCCAGGCGGTGGCGGCGTTCTGGCAGGCGCAGACCCCGGCGCTGCGCGAGCGCATGCAGGGCTATGTCGAAGGCTTCAACCGGCAATTGCTCGAGCGCCGCGCCCAGGGCCTGCCGGAGCAGTGCCAGGGCGACTGGGTGCGGCCGCTGACCAGCGCCGACCTGGTGAAGCTGACCCGGCGCCTGCTGGTCGAAGGCGGTGCCGGCCAGTTCGTCGAGGCCCTGGCCCTGGCCGCGCCTCCGGGAGACGCCGCCCAGGCGGCCTTGAGCCCCAGGCAGTGGCAACTGGCGGCGAACCGGCAACAGGCTTTTGCCCTGGACCGGGGCAGCAACGCCGTGGCGGTGGGCGGCGAGCGTTCCTTCAATGGGCGCGGTCTGCTGCTGGCCAATCCGCACTTTCCCTGGGTCGGCGGCATGCGCTTCTATCAGATGCACCTGACCATTCCCGGTCAGCTGGATGTGATGGGCGCTGCCTTGCCCGGTCTGCCGCTGATCAATATCGGCTTCAACCAGCACCTGGCCTGGACCCACACCGTGGATACGTCCAAGCACTTCACCCTGTACCGCCTGCAACTGGACCCCAAGGACCCGACCCGCTACCTGCTGGATGGCCGCTCGCTGCCATTGCAGCGTCAGGTGGTGACGGTGCAGGGCAAGACCGCGGACGGGCGCTTGCAGCCCCAGTCGCGCACCCTCTACAGCTCGGTGTTCGGCCCCGTGGTGCAATGGCCGGGGGAGCTGGACTGGAACCGCCAGTACGCCTACAGCCTGCGTGACGCCAACCTCGACAACAGCCGCGTGCTGGCCCAGTGGTACGCGATGAATCAGGCCGGCAGCGTCAGCGACCTGCAAGCCAGCGTGCACCGGTTGCAGGGCATTCCCTGGGTCAACACCCTGGCGGTGGATGACCAGGGCCGCGGCTTGTACATGAACCAGTCGGTGGTGCCCAACGTGACCCAGGCCAAGCTGGCGCAGTGCAGCGATCCGCGGGCCGGTACCCAGGTGATCGTTCTCGACGGATCGCGCAGCGCCTGCGCCTGGGATATCGATCCGGCCGCGGCGCAGCCGGGTATCTTCGCCGCCAGCCAGTTGCCGCAGCTGGCGCGCAACGACTACCTGCAGCACGCCAACGACTCGGCCTGGATGGTCAACCCGGCGTCGCCGCTGCAAGGCTTCTCGCCGGTGATCAGCCAGCAGGACGTACCGTTGAAGATGCGTGCGCGTTTCGCCCTGGAGCGCCTGGGCCGGATGCAGCAGATCAAGGCTGCCGATCTGCTGCACATGGTCAGCGACAACCAGGTGTACCTGGCCGGCCTGGTGATGCCGGACCTGCTGCAGTTCTGTGCACAGGACCTGGGCGCCGATGCCCGGCGCCTGGCGCGGCTGTGTGGCAGCCTCAGGTCCTGGGATCGCACTGCCGGCCTGCACAGCGGCCTGGGCCTGGTGTATTTCCAGGGCATCATGCAGCCGCTGCTGCATGACCCGGACATCTGGCGGGTGGCGTTCGATGCCAGGGACCCGCAGCACACGCCGCGGGGCCTGGCCATCGGCCGCGAACCGGTGGCCCGGGCCCTGCGTGCGGCCATGCTGGCGGCGGCGCAGGTGGTGGACGAGGCCGGGTTGGCCGATGACGTGCGCTGGGGCGAGCTGCAGCAGGTGAGCCGGGGCGGCCGACCGACCCCGGTGCCCGGCGGCCCGGAAAGCCTGGGGGTGTACAACGCCATCCAGAGCGTGCCGGGGGACGGCGGCAAGCGGGAGGTGGTGAGCGGCACCAGCTACCTGAATGTGGTCAGCTTCGATGAGCAGGGGCCACGGGCCCTGGGGTTGCTGGCGTTCTCCCTGTCCAGCGACCCGGCCTCGGCGCATTTTCGCGACCAGACCGAGGCGTTCGCTGCCAAGCAGTGGCAGGTGCTGCCCTTTACCGAGGCGCAGATCCGCGCCGATGGCCAGTATCAGGTGCAACGGATCCAGGAGCCGCGCCGGGAACCTTAGCCATTGGCGGCGCTGTGAAGGTCGGTGGGATCATCTGGGCCGCCCGGGCAACCGGGCGGCCTTCAGCTGTTTGGCGGGGACTGGGGCAGGGCGTTGATCACCGGGTTGCCCTGGCGATTGCGCGTCAGGTAGACCGGCAGCACCTTGGGCAGCGAGGTCAGCAGGCTCTTGATCTCCCGGGTGTTGTAGATGCCGCCGACGCGAATGCTGCCGGTCTGGCTGTCAGCCAGCTGTACCGGGCTATCCAGATAGCGATTGATCAGCGGCAGGGCCTCGTTGAGGGACAGGTTGTCCAGCACCAGCTTGCCGTTGCGCCAGGCCAGGGAACTGTCGTTGCTGTAGGTCTGGCTGATCTGGGGCGCGTAGTCGCCTTCCTGGTAGCGGGCCTGCATGCCGGGCTCCAGGCGGAAGCCTTCGCCAGGCTGGGCGGTATCGCTGTTGACCAGCACCGAGCCCTGCAGCAGGGTGACCCGCACCTGATCTTCATACATCCACACGTTGAACTGGGTGCCGGTGACCTTGACCTGGCCCCGGGCGGCCTTGACCACGAAAGGATGGGCGCTGTCATGGCTGACCTTGAAGAAGGCCTCGCCCTTGTTCAGGGTGACCCGGCGCTGGTCCTTGTAGTTGCTGTAGGTCAGGGCGCTGCCCAGGTTCAGCTCGACCTGGCTGCCGTCGGCCAGGGTCACGCTGCGCAGGCTGTCGCCGGCTTCGAAGCGTTCGTAGGATGAGGGCAGCCAACCCAGTTCCCAGCCGCTGTAGGCGGCCAGGGGCAGGGCGCACAGGGCAATGGCTGCCGCCACGCCGTAGCGTTGCCAGCTGCGCCGTGGCGCAGGCTGGGGCGCCGGGGTCGACAGGGCGGAGGGTGGCAGTTGGTCGGCCACTTCCCAGATTTCCCGCATGGCCTGGTATTCGAAGGCGTGCAGTGGGTCGGCATCGTGCCATTGCTGAAAGGCCAGGCGTTCGGCATCGCTGCAGTCTGCTTCGTGCAGGCGCATGCACCATTGCGCCGCAGCCTGGGTAATGGCGTCGTACTCGGCTTCTGAGAGGATCTGTTGGCTCATTGACTCTTCCTGATTTCGCGCATTCTACCCTTCGCGACAAGCCTTGGAGAACAACCATGATGGCGATTGCCCAGTAACCGGTGGTTATTTTCATCCGCGACGGCCCTTGGCAGGCGCTGGGGCAGGGTGGCGCATGCCGCCGCGAGGGGGATCCTGGCACCTTCCCTGCAAGCTTCAGGCAGTGGTTGACAGGGTTGCGGCTCGGCGTTGTTTAATCGCGGGTCACGCGCTGTTGCCCCCTCCAATAACTACTCTGGAGCTTCAGATGTCTGCCTCGTACCCGGTTGTTGATACCCCCTCCGAATACCTGTCGTTCCCGGCTCTGGTGCAGTTGCTGGAGACGATCTTCCTGGGCCACGGCTGTCGCGCCGACGTCGCCCGGTGCCTGGCCGAGAACTGCGCCGGCGCTGAGCGTGACGGCGCCCACAGTCATGGCGTGTTCCGTATTCCAGGTTATGTCTCGACCCTGGCCAGTGGCTGGGTCAATGGCCAGGCGCAGCCGCGGGTGGAAGACGTGGCCGCCGCCTTTGTCCGGGTCGATGCCGACAACGGGTTTGCCCAGCCGGCCCTGGCGGCGGCCCGCGAGCTGCTGGTGCACAAGGCCCGCGAGGCCGGGATCGCCGTCCTGGCCATCCGCAACTCGCACCATTTCGCGGCACTCTGGCCGGATGTCGAACCCTTTGCCGAAGAAGGGCTGGTGGCCCTGAGCGTGGTCAACAGCATGACCTGCGTGGTGCCCCATGGGGCCGACCGGCCGTTGTTCGGCACCAACCCGATCGCCTTCGCTGCGCCCCAGGCCCAGGGCCAGCCGATTGTCTTCGACCTGGCCACCAGCGCCATTGCCCATGGCGATGTGCAGATTGCTGCACGGGAAGGCCAGCGCCTGCCCCTGGGCATGGGGGTCGACAGCCTGGGGCAGCCGACCCAGGACCCCAAGGCGATCCTCGAAGGCGGGGCGCTGCTGCCCTTTGGCGGGCACAAGGGCTCGGCGCTGTCGATGATGGTGGAGTTGCTGGCCGCGGCGCTGACTGGCGGGCATTTCTCTTTCGAATTCGACTGGTCCAATCATCCCGGGGCCAAGACGCCCTGGACCGGGCAGTTGCTGATCGTCATCGATCCGAGCAAGGCCGCCGGACAGAGTTTCGCCGAGCGCAGCCAGGAACTGGTGCGGCAGATGCACGCGGTGGGACTCAAGCGCCTGCCCGGGGAACGCCGGCATCAGCAGCGCGAGCGTTCACTGCAACAAGGGATTGCCATCGGCGCTGCGCAACTGCAGCAGTTGCGGGATCTGGCGCGGGGCTGAGGGATGCACAGATGCAGGCCAGGCCCACCAGGGGCCCGGCCTGCAGGGGCGGTCAGGAACGACGGCCCAGCAACAGGCCGATCACCAGCCCGACACCGGCGGAGATGGCCACGGTCTGCCACGGATGACCACCGATGTACTGTTCGGTGGCATCCACCACCGGCTTGCTGCGTTCGCGCACATGGCTCACCGAGTCCAGCGCCTGCTTGAGCTTGAGGCTCACTTGCCGGCGCAGGCTTTCACCTTCTTCGCCCACCAGGGTGGCGCTGCCCTTGAGCAGTTTTTCCGATTCTTCGATCAGCGCCTGCAACTCGCTGAAGGCCTGATCCTTGATTTGATCGTTTTCCGCTTGCGCGGCTGATTTACGAGCCATGAAGTTTTTCCTTGGACAATGTGAACGGTGGTGCATGAGCGCGCCTTCCGGAGCGGGAGGCCGGCTCAAGCCGATTGCAGTCTGCGGCAGCGGCTGCAGTGATCGGGTACCTGCAATGGAGTCCGCTGCCGGGGCAAAAGTTGCAGCCATTTTGCTCCTTGCTCGCCAGTCCGGGGTAAACCCGTCAGCCCCTACAGTGTAAGATGTCGCCTATTTTACGCAGCAGGAATTTCCCATGAGTTTCAATCTGGCTAACAAGCCCCTGGCCGAGCGCGCCGCCATCGAGGACGAGAAGTCCCGTCTGTTCGAACTGTGGCAGAGCAACCTGGGCAAGGCCAAGGGCGAGGCCGCGCGGTTGTTCGGCGAGCGTGGTAAGCGCAAGGGCAAGTGGGCCGAGTGGGTCCGCGCCGAGCTCGACGGCATGTCGCCGCCGGAGTTCTCCAACATGGTGCGCAGCGAAGTCAATCGCCTGATGGCGGCGAACAAGTAAGTGCGAAACTCTCGACGATCGCCTCGCGTACCTTCACCAGCAGCGGATCGGTCTGCGGGCTGGTGCGCCAGCCCAGTTCGATCGGATAACGCGGTAGCGCCAGGGGGCAGGGCAGCAGTTGCAGGCTGGTGAGCTCGGCGATGCGCCGGGCGGCATGGTCGGGAATGGTTGCCACCGCCTGGCTGCCCTTGAGCAGAAAGGGCAGCGCGGCAAAGTGCGTGGTCGAGGCGCACACCCGGCGACTGAGGCCCAGGTTCGCCAATCCTTCATCGGTGATGCCGATAAAGCCCTGGGACGACACCAGCAGGTGCTCCCGCTCGACGAACTCTTCAAGGCTGATGCGTTGCTGCCCGGGAGCCAGGCTGGCCGGGTCGGCCAGGCACAGGTAAGCCCCTTCTCCCAGCACCTGGCGGCTGAGCAGGCGTTCGGCAAAACCGCCGGCACTGATGGCCAGGTCGACGCTGCGCTGCAACAGCGCCTCGGCGACGATCTGGCTGTGGGTCTGGCGGAAAATCAGCCGCAGCTTGGGCGCCCGCCGGGCCACGGCCTCGATCATCTGCCGGCCATAGGCAATCTCGAAATCATCCGACAGCCCGACCGTCACCGAGCGCCCCTGATAATCGCCGGTGTCCGGAGCGACCATGGCCAGGCTCTGCCGGCATTTGTTCAGGGCATCGCTGACCACCGGCTTCAACTGATTGGCCTTGAGGGTCGGTGCCAAGCCGCGCCCGGTGCGCACGAACAGCGGATCGCCATACAGCTCCCGCAGCCGGCGCAAGGCCGCGCTCATGGCCGATTGGGTGACCCCCAGGCGCAGGGCGGCGCGGCTGGCGCTGGACTCGTCATGCAAGGCTTCGAAGGCCTTGAGCAGGTTGAGATCGACGCTGGCGATATTCATCTGATTCATATCATTAAGCACTGAGTTGGGGTTTATCGATGATCGGCGGCGCCCGCAGAATGCGCAACACCTGATCGTTCGAGGAAACACGTCATGCCCAAGTCCATCGTCGCTGCCCTGCAAATCGGTGCCCTGCCTGAAGGCAAGGCGGCCACCCTGGAGCAGATCCTGTCCTACGAAGCCGCCATCATCGAGGCCGGTGCGCACCTGGTGGTGATGCCCGAAGCGCTGTTGGGGGGCTACCCCAAGGGTGAAGGCTTCGGCACTCAACTGGGCTATCGCCTGCCGGAAGGGCGCGAGGCCTTCGCCCGCTACTTTGCCAATGCCATCGATGTCCCCGGGGCCGAAACCGAGGCCCTGGCCGGGCTGTCGGCGCGGACCGGGGCCAACCTGGTCCTGGGGGTGATCGAGCGCAGCGGCAGCACCCTGTATTGCACGGCGCTGTATTTCGACCCGCAGGCGGGGCTTGTGGGCAAGCATCGCAAATTGATGCCCACCGGCACCGAGCGGCTGATCTGGGGCAAGGGTGACGGCTCGACCCTGCCGGTGCTGGACACCCAGGTCGGCCGGGTCGGCGCGGTGATCTGCTGGGAAAACATGATGCCGTTGCTGCGCACCGCGATGTATGCCCAGGGCATCGAAGTCTGGTGCGCGCCGACGGTGGACGAGCGGGAAATGTGGCAAGTGAGCATGCGCCATATCGCCCACGAGGGCCGCTGCTTCGTGGTCAGCGCCTGTCAGGTGCAGGCCTCGCCCGAGGAACTGGGGCTGGAGATTGCCAACTGGCCGGCGCAGCGGCCGTTGATTGCCGGCGGCAGCGTGATCGTCGGGCCCATGGGCGATGTGCTGGCCGGGCCGCTGGTGGGCCGCGCCGGGCTGATCAGCGCCGAGATCGACACCGCCGACCTGGTGCGTGCGCGTTATGACTACGACGTGGTCGGCCATTACGCCCGCCCGGATGTGTTTGAACTAACCGTGGACCAGCGCGCCCGCCCCGGAGTGCGCTTTACCTGAGCCGGCGCCACTCTTCGCGGGTGATTTCCCACAGCTCCACGGGGAACCGCCCGCTGACGAATTCGCCGTCCCGGGAGTCGATCAGGCGCATGCCGCCACGCTCGGAAATCCGCCGCGATCCCTGGTTCGGCGCCGCCTTGGGCACGCGCATCAAGGGCCGTTGCAGCACCTCGAACCAATAGTGGTCCACCGCCTTGCAGGCTTCGCTCATGTAGCCCTGGCCCTGCCATGGCGGGGCCAGCCAGAAGCCGCGGTTGTCGTCCACCTGGTCCATCAGGCTGATGCAGCCGATCATCTGGCCCGGGTCGCTGCGCCGGCGCAGGGTCCAGTGCCATTCCGTGCCCCGGGCCATGGCCGGCAGGGCCAGGTCGCGCACGTAGCTCAAGGCACCGTCGGCCGGGTAGGGCCAGGGCACCAGGGCGTTGAGGTAGCGCACCACTTCCCAATGTGGAAACAGCTGCTGGATGGCGTCGGCATCCGCCAGTTCCAGGGGCCGCAGCAACAGGCGCTCGGTGTGCAGGGTGGGCAGGTTGCCAATCATCGTCAGGACTCCTTGTGAGGTTTGCCGAGCAGCAGATGCTCGCCGAGAAAGTCGACGAACACCCGCAGCTTGGGCAGCAGGTGCCGGCTGCTGGGCCAGAGTATGGAGAACTTGCCGCGCTCTTGCTGGAAGTCGTCCAGCACCGACACCAGGCTGCCATCGGCCAGGGCGCCACCGACCACGAAATCCGGCACGTAGGCGATGCCCAGGCCCTGGGTCGCGGCATGGATCAGCGACTCCAGGTTGTTGCTGGTCAGGGCGCTGCCCAGCACCAGCGGCGCTGTGCTGTCGGCCAGGTGCAGGCGCCACGGCTGCAGCTGGGTGCCACCGGGAAACTTGTAGCGCAGGCAGGCGTGGTGCTCCAGGTCCCTGGGCGTCTGGGGCGTGCCGCGGCGCTCGAAGTAGCCGGGCGCGCCGACCAGCACGAAGCCGAAGGGCCCGAGGCTGCGGGACCTGAGCTGTGAGTCCGGCAACTCGCCGCTGCGAATCACCGCATCCACCCCTTCGGCGATCACGTCGATCAGCCGGTCGTTGAAATCCAGGTCCAGTTCGATGTCCGGATAGCGCGCGGAGAACGCCGGAAGGATCGGCAGCAACATGCGGTAGCCGATGGCCGGCAGGCTGACCCGCAAGCGCCCCCGTGGCGCATCACTGATCCGCGCCAGTTCGGCTTCCGCTTCCTGTACCTGATCGACGATGCGCTGGCCGCGTTCGTAGAACAGCGTGCCTTCGTCGGTCAGGCTGATGCGCCGGGTGCTGCGGTTGAGCAGGCGCACGCCGAGCCGTTGTTCCAGGCGTGACAGGGCCTTGCCCACCGCCGAGGCGGACAGCCCCAGGCGTTCACCGGCGGCCACCAGGCTGCCGCTCTGGACCACGCAGACAAACACTTGCAGGCCGTTCAGATTGTCCATGGCGCTCCTCGATTGCAGCGTTTTTGTCCGTAAAGAGCGGAATAATGCCCTGTTTTTTACCGATTGCGGCCTGCCTATCCTGGGTTTTTCTTCCAAGAGCCCTGATGACCGGGGCGTAGAGGTGTCCGTGAATCCTGAACTCGACCTATCCCTTGGGCTGCCGGCCCGTACCCGCGAGCGGGGTGCCTACGGCGTATTGGCGGCGGTGTGCCTGGCGGCGCTGATGCTGCCCCTGACCTTTGTCGGGGTGGCCGTGGCAACCCCGGCCATCGCCCGCGAACTGGGGGGCAGCCCCCTGGCCCTGAGCTGGACCACCAACGCCTTCATGCTGACCTTTGGCAGTGTGTTGATGGCCGCCGGGACCCTGGCCGACGAGTACGGTCGCAAGCGCCTGTTCAGCCTGGGGGTGGCGCTGTTCGGCCTGAGCTCCCTGGCCCTGGTGTTCGTGCCGTCGCTGCTGTGGCTCAACCTGCTGCGCGGGGTCCAGGGACTGGCCGGGGCCGCCGCCCTGGCCGGTGGTTCGGCGGCCCTGGCCCAGGCCTTCGACGGCCCCGGGCGGACCCGGGCCTTCAGCCTGCTGGGCACCACCTTTGGCGTCGGCCTGGCCTTTGGCCCGATCCTCGCCGGGGTCCTGGTGGAACACAGCGGCTGGCGCGGGATCTTCGTCTCCGGAGCGCTGATCGGCGGCCTGTCCCTGGCCTTTGGCGTGCCGCGCATGCAGGAGTCCAGGGATCCCGAGGCCCGGGGCGTCGACTGGCCCGGGACCTTGAGCTTCACCCTGGCCCTGGTGCTGCTGACCTGGGGCATTCTGCAGGCGCCGCAAAGCGGCTGGGGCAGCCCCTGGGTTCTGGCGCTGCTGCTGGGAGCGCTGCTGGCGCTGGGGCTGTTCGTCGTCGTGGAGCGGCGGGCGGTCCGGCCGATGCTCGACCTGTCGCTGTTTCGCTACCCGCGCTTTGTCGGGGTGCAAGTGCTGCCTATCGCTACCTGCTATTGCTACGTGGTGCTGCTGATCCTGCTACCGATCCGCTTTATCGGCGTCGAAGGCTACAGCGAGATCGACGCCGGGCTGCTGATGCTGGCGCTGTCCGCGCCGATGCTGGTGGTGCCGTTGGCTGCGGGCTGGCTCAACCGCTGGTTCAGCGCCGGCAATCTGTCGAGCCTGGGGCTGGTGGTGGCCGCCGGCGGACTCTGGTGGCTCAGTCGCCTGGCGCCGGGGCAGGGCAGCAGCGAACGGGTCTGGCCGTTGCTGGTGATCGGCCTGGGCAGCGGCCTGCCCTGGGGCTTGATGGACGGTCTGTCGGTGAGCGTGGTGCCCAAGGAGCGGGCCGGCATGGCCAGTGGCATCTTCAGCACCACCCGGGTGGCGGGCGAGGGCATTGCCCTGGCCCTGATGGTGGCCTTGCTGGCGGCACTGCTGCAACAGACCCTGGGCGCCCAGGGGGCCACGGGCGAGTCCCTGGTGCTGGCGGCCCGGCAACTGGCCGGGGGGGATCTGGCGGCCAGTGCCGGGGCTTTGCCGAGCGGGTCCCGGGAGGCGTTGCTGCAGGGCTATGCCCAGGCCTTCAGCCAGCTGTTGCAGGTGCTGATGGTCATCACCCTGGTGGCGGCCCTGGTGGTGAAGGTGGCGTTGCATGAGCCGCGCCACCCGCGTCGCTTGCGGAGCTGATCAGCGGAACTCGAAGAACTCGTAGTGCAGGTTGGCTTCGGGAATCCGGTACTGGTGCATCAGCTCGCGGACCTGGGCCAGCAGACCCTTGGGGCCGCAGAAACTGATGCGGATCTGCTGCGGATCGGTTTGCGCCGCGCTGCGTTGCAGGGTTTGCGCCAGGAACTCGGTGCCGCCGCTGTTGGCGACGAAGTCCACGCCGCGAGCCTGGGCCATGCCCTGCAGGGTGTCGACGCTGGGAAAGGCCCGGGACGGGTTGTAGCAATACACCAGGGTGGCCTTGTCGAACTCCCCGGCGGCCGCGTCCTGCAGCCAGGAAATGAACGGCGAGATGCCCACTCCGCCGCCGATCCAGATCTCCCGGGCCGCCGCCTCGGGCCGCTTGAAGCGGCCATAAGGCGCGTAGAGATCAGCACGCATGCCGACCTTGACCTGCTTGCGCAGCCGTTGGGTGTAGTCGCCCAGGGCGCGGATGACGAACTCGATGCGCCCGTCCTCGGCCTGGGCACTGGCGATGGTGAAGGGGTGCGGCTCGCGCAGGCCCTTTTCCTGCATCGACAGAAACGCGAACTGCCCGGCCTTGAAGGGAAAGCCGCGGCCCAGGGGGCGCAGTTCCAGGTGCAGGGAGTTCTTCTCCACCCTGACCGCGCTCACCTGATACTCGCCGGCCTTGGCCACCAAGGGGTAGAGCAGCAGTTTGTACAGGGCGCCCAGCACCCCGAGGATGCACAGCGCGCCAAGCCACAGGCCCGATGGCGAGTCCAGGGTGATCGGCGACTTGAAGCTCAAGCCGTGCAGGATGACGATCAGGAACAGCGGCCCGGACAGCTTGTGCCACCAGCGCCACTGGTTGTAGGGAATGTTGCGGTTCAGTGCCAGGAGCACGATCAGGCCCAGGGCCACGTAGCTCAACTGGCGCACCAGACGCGTCCAGTACTTGGACAGTTCGAGGATCGGCACGCTGTTCCATTCGTCCAGGTTGGCCTTGAACACCAGGTGATAGCTGGCGAACGCCAGGGCCCAGATCCCCAGCCATTTATGCACCTCGTAGACCCGGTCAAGGCCGCCGAACAGGCGCTCGACAACGCCCCAGCGGGCGGCCAGCAGGCAGGACAGGGCCATGTAGGCCAGGGCGGTGCTGCCCAGGACCATGCTCAGGGTGGCGGAGGTCAGCCAGGTGGTGGAAGGGATCTCCAGCAGGAGGGTGAACGTGGTGATCAGCAGAACGCCGATTATCGTGTGCCAGGTTTTCAAGGGTGCATGACTCCGCTCAGGAAATGCCGTCATGGCATGAACATCGACTGCCGCAAAGGTCCCGTTGCAAGGGGGGCAAGGCCATAAGGCGCGATGCATGGGGTGGTGTGGCGCTGGGGTATAGCGGGATATGACAGCTTTGTTCGCGCGTAACCGGAGGCCATTCTAGCGCCTGAACCTTAATTCAAGCTGATGCGGGTCATCGACAGCGTGTTTTTGTGATTGCTGGAAATGATCGAATCTCAATTGCATTTCGATTTCGTGTGCCGGGCCTGCCGCGCTGTTGCTGGCCTCTCGGCACCTGCGCGATGGCGTGGGCCCTGCCGGCGAAGGGGGCCTGGAGACCGGTACAGGGCCTGGGCGTGCTTTCGCAGACCTGCCAGCGCCGGCAAAAGTGCCGGCAAAAGTGCCGGCGGATGTGCACTCGGGTGTGCTGCGCAGGGCCTGGCGTGCGTCTAGCAGCCATAGCCCCGCAGCCGTACCGGGGCCCGTGATGATGAGCCTGAACATGCAAGCCCTGTTGAACCAGATTCTCGATGAAGTCCGCCCCCTGATCGGCCAAGGCCGGGTCGCCAACTACATACCGGCCCTGGCCGACGTGCCGGCCAACCAGCTGGGGATTGCCGTATATGGCAACGATGGCCAGGTATTCAGCGCCGGTGACGCCGACACGCCATTCTCGGTGCAAAGCATTTCCAAGGTCTTCAGCCTGGTGCAGGCCATCGGCCATTCCGGCGAAGCGATCTGGGAACGCCTGGGCCACGAGCCCTCGGGACAACCCTTCAACTCCCTGGTGCAACTGGAGTTCGAGCGCGGCCGCCCGCGCAATCCCTTCATCAATGCCGGCGCCCTGGTGATCTGCGACATCAATCAGTCGCGTTTCGCCGCACCGGCCTTGTCCATGCGCGATTTCGTCCGGCGCCTGTCGGGCAACCATCAGGTGCTGGTGGATGGCCGGGTGGCGGAGTCGGAATATCAGCACCGGGCGCGCAACGCGGCCATGGCCTACCTGATGCAGTCCTTCGGCAACTTCCATAACGATGTCGAGGCGGTGCTGCGCAACTATTTCAGCCATTGCGCGCTGCGCATGAGCTGCGTCGATCTGGCCCGGGCGTTCTGCTTTCTGGCCAACGACGGCTTCTGCAAGCACAGCGGCGAGCAGATTCTCACTCGGCGCCAGACCCAGCAGGTCAATTCGATCATGGCCACCAGCGGCCTGTACGACGAGGCTGGCAACTTCGCCTATCGAGTTGGCCTGCCGGGCAAGAGCGGGGTCGGTGGGGGGATTGTCGCCGTGGTGCCGGGGCAGTTCACGGTGTGCGTGTGGTCGCCGGAACTCAACGCCGCCGGCAACTCGCTGGTGGGCATGGCGGCCCTGGAACTGCTCAGCCAGCGCATAGGCTGGTCAGTGTTCTAGGCTTTGTACGAACAGCCTTGATACTCGGTGATGCTGCGTTGAAAACGGTCTCGTGCGCGAGTCCGATCGGAATGCTCATTGACACCCCGTAAAGTCGAACGCGACCCCGGTCGTTCCTCGACCGTTTTCGCCTTGCCTGCCCTTCGTCGCAAAACCTTTGGTACAGAGCCCAGGGCTTACCAGACGCCGGGGTTGTTCAGGCTGATCTGCCCGCGATCGATGAAGCGCTGGGTGCCGAACAGCCCGCCGGCCAGCTTGCCGCGCAGCACGTAGGGCAGGTTGTCCAGGCTCTGGGTCTGGCTCAGGCCCAGGGTCTGGCGCAGCACCGCAAAGGCCGAGACGCTGACCGGAATCACCAGGATGTCTTCCGAGTAGCGGCCGATGTGCCCCTGCTGGTCGCTGACCCCGGAGGCCAGCGGGCGGCCGTTGACCTCCAGGTCCAGGGCCACGCCGTTGTAGTCGATGGGGCTTTCGTTGGGGTTCTGCAGGCGCAGTTTCACCGCAAAGCGCATTTCCAGGTCCTGGCTCGGCAGCGGCTCGATGCCCACCACGTTGATCGCCAGCGGATCGCGGTTGGGCAACAGCGCGCAGGCGCCGAGGCTGAGCAGTACCAGGGTCAAGGCGATCAATCTACGCATGCAATACCTGTCAACAATGGAAATGAATGACGGACCGGCACCTTGTAGCCGCTGCCGAGCCTGCGAGGCTGCGACAAGGCCCCCAGGGCCTTGCAACATTCAAAGCCGAGAGCCCGACACCCGCGCACGCAGCATAGACGCCCGCCAGCCTCAGGAGTTCGCTTTAGCGCTCATGTCCGGGTCTTGCATGACCTTGAGGGTCGCCGCTTCCGGGTCGAACTCATCCTCTTCCAGTTCGAGGAATTCTTCCGGCAGGAAGAGGTTGAGCAAGATCGCGCAGAAAGCCCCCACGGTGATCGGCGACTCGAAGATGTTGTGCAGGGCCTTGGGCAGCTCGCGCAGCACCTCCGGCACCGCCGCCACCCCCAGGCCCATGCCCAGGGAAATGGCCACGATCAGCACGTTGCGCCGGTGCAGCCCGGCCTCGGCGAGAATCTTGATCCCGGCCACCGCCACGGTGCCGAACATGATCAGGGTGGCGCCGCCCAGCACCGGCTTGGGCATCAGTTGCAGCACCGCGCCGATCACCGGGAACAGGCCCAGCAGCACCAGCAGCCCGGCAATGAAGTAGGCCACGTAGCGGCTGGCCACGCCGGTCAGTTGGATCACCCCGTTGTTCTGGGCAAAGGTCACCATCGGCAGGCTGTTGAACACCGCCGCCACCGCCGAGTTGAAACCGTCCGCCAGCAGTCCGGACTTGATGCGCTTGATGTACAGCGGGCCCTTGACCGGCTGCTGGGAAATCATCGAGTTGGCGGTCAGGTCGCCGGCCGCCTCCAGGGGCGAAATCAGGAAGATCACCGCCAGCGGGATAAAGGCAATCAGGTCGAAGGAAAAGCCGTACTTGAACGGCACCGGCACGCTCACCAGCGGCACCTCGGGCAGGGCCGCCAGGTCCACCCGGCCAAGCATCCAGGCCACCACGAAGCCCAGGGTCAGGCCGATGACGATCGAGCCCAGGCGCAGCATCGGGTGGTTGAAGCGGTTGAGTATCACGATGGTCAGCAGCACCAGCGCCGCCAGGCCCAGGTTGCTCGCCGCGCCCAGGTCGCTGGCGCCGTAGCCGCCGGCCATGTCGGTGACCGCCACCTTGATCAGCGACAGGCCCATCAGGGTGATGATGGTGCCGGTCACCACCGGGGTGATCAGCTTGCGCAGCTTGCCGATGAACTGGCTGAGGAACATCTCGATAAAGGCCGCGACAAAACAGATGCCGAAGATGGTGGAGAGGATGTCGTCGGTGCTGCCGCCCCGGCCCTTGACCATGAAGCCGGCGCTGAGCAGCACGCTGATAAAGGAAAAGCTGGTGCCCTGCACGCACAGCAGGCCGGAACCGATCGGCCCCAGGCGCCGGGCCTGGACGAAGGTGCCCAGGCCCGAGACGAACAGCGCCATGCTGATCAGGTAGGGCAGCTCGCTTTCCAAGCCCAGCACGCCGCCGAAGATCAGGGTCGGGCTGATGATGCCGACAAAGCTGGCCAGCACATGCTGCAGGGCGGCGAAGATCGCCGCGCTGAAGTGCGGACGGTCGTCGAGGCCGTAGATCAGGTCGGACGTGTAGCGGGGCGGGGAACGATCAGGTGCGGTCATGGGAAAAGGCCTGCCAGTGGCGTGTGCAAACAACGGGAACACACGTCGGAAAGTGGACGGGACTTGGGCCGCACAGCCATGGCATGGACAAGACTTGCGCACCCGGTCAGAAAAAAGGAGGCGCAGGATGCCAGAAAGGCGCCGCTGTCAGAAGGGCAGGCCGGTGGATAAAGGCAATTTGCCAGGGATACGAAAGATACTGTTTCTCATTTGCCTTTGTGGAATAATCCGCCTCCCCGATCCGCGGACCGCCTTCCGATGCTGCCCACCCCCAGCCTGCTGCGCAGCTTTCAAGAGCATTACAACGACCTGCTGAAGTTTCTCACCCGGCGCATGAGCGATCGCCAGCGGGCGGCGGACGTGGCCCAGGAAACCTACCTCAAGCTGCTCAAGGTCGACCAGCAGACGCTGGAGGTGCACGACGATCGCCGCTTCATCTTCCGCGTGGCCGGCAACCTGGCCATCGACACCCTGCGCCGCGAGCAGCGCCTGGCGGCCAACCTCAGCGACGGCGAGCCACACAATGACGCGGTGGACCCGGCCCCGGCGCCGGAAGCGGTGCTGCTGGCCAAGGAGCGCCTGGCGCTGCTCGACCAGGCCCTGGCGCAGCTCTCGGACAACGCCCGCCAGGCCTTGCTGCTCAATCGTCTGGAAGGCCTGACCCAGGCGCAGATCGCCGTGCGCCTGGGTGTTTCCGAAAGCATGGTGGCAAAATACATCGGCCAGGCCCTGCGCCATTGCCGCGATTGGCTGAAGGTCCACCATGAATAATTCCCTGCCAGCGGCTGCCGACGCCATGACCGACCACCCCGAAAACCTGGAAGACGCCGCCATCGACTGGCTGGTGCTGCTGCATTCCGGCCACGCCACGCCAGCCCAGCGTCTGGCGTTCCAGCAGTGGCGCCAGCGCAGCCCGGCGCACGCCGCGGCTGCCGCCGAGGCCCAACAGTTGTGGGGCGATCTGGGGCACACCGAGGCCGCGCAGCAGCATCAGGCGCCGGTGGCGCGCCGTCCGCGGCGCTTCTGGCCGGCCCTGGCGGCTTCGCTGCTGCTGGCAGTGGGTGCTGGCATCGGCTGGCAGCAGTGGCCGGCCTTGAGCTCGGACTACCACACCGGGGTCGGCCAGCAACAGCGCATCACCCTGGCGGATGGCTCCCGGGTCACCCTCAACAGTGGCAGTGCGTTGTCGGTGGCCTATTCGCTGGACGAGCGCCGGGTGATCCTGCGCGCGGGCGAGGCGCTGTTCGAACCGCTGGCCGACCCGCAGCGACCGTTCGTGGTCCAGGCCCAGGCTCAGCAACTGCAAGGCGCTGCTGGTGCCTTCAGCGTGCGCCGCGAGGGCGAGCAACTGACGGTCGTGGTGCGCGAGGGCCAGGTGCAGTTCAGCGGCGACCACGCGCCGGTGCTGCTCCAGGCCGACCAGCGCCTGCAATACCGGGCCGGCCAGCCGCTGCTGGCCCAGCAGCGCGTGGATGCTGCCAGCCTGACCGCCTGGCAGCGCGGCAAGCTGATCTTCAACGGTCGGCCGCTGGGGGAGGTGATCGCTGAGCTGGAGCGCTACCAGCATGGGCGCATCCTGATTTCCGATGGCCCATTGGCGGCCCTGCCGATCAGTGGGGTGTTCGACCTGAACGACCCGCGTGGCTCGCTCAACGCCTTGCAGCAGCGCTATCCGCTGCACGTCACCTACCTGCCCTGGCTGGCGCTGTTGCACTGAGGCAAATTTTTTTGCCCGGTGCACTGCAAGTTCCGCTGCGGGAAATCGTCGTAGTGAGACTGAGAAGAAAATCATTCTCATTGACGTCATTTCAACCGGCTGGGAAGGAACACGTGAAAGCTATGTTCAAGCTGTCGACACTGGGGCGCGGTCAACACATCATGCGCCGCACATTACTGGCTCAGGCGCTGTTCGCCGGAGCCTTGAGCCCGGTTCTGGCGCTGGCCGACGAGGCCGCCACACTCACCCAGGCCAGCGCTGCCGAGGCGCGTCGGGTTTCGCTGAACCTGCCGGCCCAGCCACTGGACCAGGCGCTGACCCGCTTCGCCGACCAGGCCGATGTGCGCCTGCTGTACACCACCAGCGATGTCGCGGGCCTGCAATCCACCGCGCTCAACGGAGAACTGACCCTGGCCCAGGCCCTGCACAGCCTGCTGGCCGGCAGCGGCATGAGCTGGTCGTTCAGCGATGGTCGCACCGTGATCCTGCGCCGCGCGGCGGCTCCGGCAGCAAGCCTGGACCTCAAGCCGACCCAGGTCAGCGTGGCCTCGCGCACCAGTGCCGCGATCAGCGAGATCCCCGGCACGGTGTGGGTGGTGGAGCAGAGCCAGCTGCGCGAGCAGTTGAGCACTGGGGTCAGCCTCAAGGAAGCCATCGGCAAGCTGGTGCCGGGCCTCGATCTGGCGCCGGAAGGGCGCACCAACTATGGCCAGAACATGCGTGGGCGCAACGTCCTGGTGATGATCGACGGGGTCAGCCAGAACAGCTCCCGGGGCCTGTCCCGGCAGTTCGACAGCATTTCGCCGTTCAACGTCGAGCGGGTTGAAGTGCTGTCCGGGGCCAGCGCCATCTACGGCGGCGGCGCCACCGGCGGCATCATCAACATCGTCACCAAGAAAGGCGAGCCGGGCCCGGCGCGTTTCGAGACGCAACTGGGCGCCAGCAGCGGCTTCAACAACAGCGACGACCTGACCACCCGCATCGCTCAGTCGGTGAGTGGCGGCAACGACGCCATCAGCGGCCGGCTGGCGGTGGCGGGGGAGCAGAACCGGGCGTTCTATGACGGCGCCGGCCAGCAGATCTTCATCGACAACACCCAGACCGACCTGCAGTACAACCGCACCCTGGACCTGATGGGCAGCCTGGCCCTGCAGTTCAACGAAGAGCAGAGCCTGGACCTGCTGGCCCAGTACTACGACTCGGGCAACCACGGCAGCACCGGGATCTACTTCCCCAACCTCAGGTACAAGGCGCCGTCCAACCTGGAGGACGCCGAGCTGCGCAGCGGCTACTCCACGGACCTGGAACCGCGCACCAAGCGCCTGCTGCTCAACGCCAACTACCACCACAGCGACGTGCTGGGCCAGGACTTCTACCTGCAGGCCTCGTACCGCAAGGAAGACGACAACTTCTTCCCGTTTCCCTACTACAACAGCGGCAGCCCGGCAGGTTCCAAGGGCGTGTATTTCGCCGCTTCGCAGCAGAACTTCGAGGTCACCAGCCTCAAGGCGCTGTTCGCCAAGGAATTCGAAGCGTTCAAGCTGACCTACGGCGTGGACCTGGACCGGGAGCGTTTCAACGCCGAACAGAGCACCTTCGACCAGGGCCTGTCCTCGGGCAGCGGCGGCCTCGACCTGGTGACCCAGAGCAAGGCGCCGCGCTATCCCAGCTACCGGGTCGACGGCCTGTCCGGCTACGCCCAACTGGACTGGCACGCCACCGACAACCTGACGGTGTCCGGCGGCTACCGGCGCCAGCAGATGGACGTGGATGTCGACCAGTTCAAGAACGTGCCTGGGGGCAGCAACGACTATGCGGTCAACCTCTACAACCTGGGCAGCATCTATGACTTCAAGAACGGCCATCAGCTGTGGGTCAACTACGGCGAGGGCTTCGATCTGCCGGACCCGGCCAAGTTCTACGGCAAGCCGGGGTTGAGCGTCGACGACAACCCGCTGGCCGGGATCAAGAGCCGCCAGGTGGAAACCGGCTGGCGTTTTTCTGACAGCGACTGGGACGCCCAGGCGGCGCTGTACTACATCTGGTCGGACAAGGTGATCACCACCGACCAGGCCACCCTGACCATCGACGTCAAGGATCAGAAGAGCCGCGACTACGGTTTCGAGAGCGCCCTGACCCGGCATTTGCAGAACGGCTGGGAGCTGGGAGGCACCCTGCACGCGGTGCGTTCCGAGGAGGAGGGCAAGAACGGCGGCTGGAAGAAGCGCGACGCCCGTTATGCATCCCTGTCCAAGTTGACCGCCTTCGTCGGCTGGAAGGACGACAGCAGCAGTGTGCGCCTGCAGGGCAACCACGCCTTCAGCCTCAAGGACGACGCGGCCAGGCAGATCGACGCCACCCACAGCGTCGATGCGCCCAACACCATCGACGGCTACACCACCTTCGACCTGCTGGGCAGCCACGACACAGCCTTCGGCACCTTCAGCGGCGGCATCCAGAACCTTCTGGACAAGCAATACAGCACGGTCTGGGGCCAGCGCGCCAAGCTGTTCTATTCGCCGACCTACGGCCCGGACTACCTCTATGACTACCAGGGCCGTGGCCGCACCTACACCCTGACCTGGACCATGGCCTACTGACGCTGCTGCGGTCGCCGCTGCCGGCCCCCGGCGAGGCAGCGCCTAGTCCCGCGGGGCCTTGTTTGGCGATCCCCGGCCGGCCCTTGGAGGGCGGCCGGGATCCTGCGTCCCCGGGGCCGTTCGCAGCCTGCGGCAGCGGCAACACAATCCCCCGCCAGCACTCAGCCTCCTGACAGAAACTGTCAGGAGGCTTTGGTAATCTGCGCCGGTGTTTTTTTCCGGAGTCCGTCCAAGGTGTCGCGAGCCAGCCGTTTACTCACCCTGTTGCAGATGCTGCGAGGCAAGAGCCGTCCCGTTACCGCCGCTACCCTGGCGGCGGAGCTGGAGGTGTCCGAGCGCACCCTGTACCGCGACATTGCCGAGCTGACCTCCCTCGGCGCGCCGATCTACGGCGAGGCCGGCATCGGCTATGTGCTGCGCAGCGGGCTGTTCCTGCCGCCGTTGATGCTCAACGCCGATGAAACCGAGGCCGTGGTGTTGGGCCTGCGTTACGTCGATCAGCGTGGCGACGAGGTGCTGAGCAAGGTCGCCGCCGACGCCATGGCCAAGATCGCCGCGGTGCTGGCCCCGGCGGCCCAGGATGCCTTGCGCAACCCGACCCTGCTGCCGGGCCCGGCGGGCTGGGGCTTTCCGGACAACCCGGTGTCGCTCAACGTGTTCCGCCAGGCGATCCGTCATCAGGCCAAGCTGTTGATCGACTATGCCGACGTCAACCGCACCCCCAGCCAGCGGCTGATCTGGCCGCTGGCCCTGGGTTTTCTCAACGAGGCCCGGGTGATCGTGGCTTGGTGCGAGCTGCGGGGCGATTACCGGACCTTTCGCACCGACCGCATCGCCGCCGCCCAGGAGCAGGGCGAGCTGTATCCGGGGCGGCGCAGCGACTGGCTGCGAGCCTGGCGCAAACGCCTGCAGAGCGATGAGCAGGGCCGATTCACTGCTGACAGGAAATGACGCAAGGGGGCTTTAGCATGGCGCCCTCATTCAACAGCAAGGAGCTTTTGTCATGTCGGCCACAGACCCTTCCCTGGCCCCGGCCATCGCCGCTTATGTCGCGGCGGTCAACAGCGGCGACAGCACGCTGGTGGCGTCGATCTTCGCTGCCCGGGCGCAGATTTTCGATGAGCGTGAGCACTGCGTGGGGCCCCAGCAGATTGCCCGCTGGATGGGCGCAGGCGCGCGTCGCCTGGAAGTCCTCGGGGTTCAGCAGCGTACCGGAAAGATCTTGCTCGACAGCCGGGTGTGCGGTGATTTCCCCGGCAGCCCCCAGGCGTTGCGCCACACCTTCCGCCTGGACGACCAGGGCCGCATCGAGCGCCTGGACATCTCGCGCTGATGCAGCCGCGGCCGCAGGCCGCCAACGGCCGGCAGGGGCGCAAAGGGCCTGGGCGCGGCCCAGGCCCTGGCGCTCCCTGGCGCCGCTCGCGGGTTTGGCGGCGGCCACGGATCAGGCCCGGCGCGGCGGGTGATGGCATACTGCGGCTCTTTGCCAGGAGGCCAGCGGCCCATGCCATTCGATTCCCCCATGAGCGCTTACCGGCATGCCCTGGAGCAGGACGGCTTTGTCGCCGATCCCGCCCAGGCGCGTGCGGTGCAAGCTTTGCAGCAATGTCATGAGGCGCTGCATCAGGGGCGCAAGCCGGTGCAGGGGGTCTACCTGTGGGGCGCGGTCGGGCGCGGCAAGACCTGGCTCATGGATCAGTTCTACCAGAGCCTCAGGGTGCCGGCCCGGCGTCAGCATTTTCATCACTTCATGGGCTGGGTGCACCAGCGCTCGTTCCAGCTCACCGGCACCGCCGATCCCTTGCAGGCCCTGGCCCGGGAGCTTGCCGAAGAGGTGCGGGTGCTGTGTTTCGATGAGTTGTTCGTCAACGACATCGGCGATGCGATCATTCTCGGGCGCCTGTTCCAGGTGATGTTCGAACAGGGGGTGGTGATGGTCTGCACCTCCAACCAGCCCCCCGAACAGTTGTATGCCGATGGCTTCAATCGCGAGCGCTTCCTGCCGGCCATCGACGCCATCCGCCAGCACCTGCAGGTGCTGGCGGTGGACGGCGAGCAGGACCACCGCCTGCACCCCGGCGCCGCCACGCAGCGCTATTGGCTGAGCGTCGAGGGCCAGCCCAGTGCCCTGGAACCGCTGTTTCGCGAGTTGAGTGCGGGGCAGGCGGTGTCCAGCGAGCCGCTGTTGATCGGCTATCGAACGGTATCGGTGGTCAAGGCGGCGACGACGGTGATCTGGTGCCGCTTTGCCGACCTTTGCGAGCAGCCGTTCTCGGCCATGGATTTCATGGCCCTGTGCGACCGCTACCGGGCGATCCTCCTCAGCGAGGTGCCCAATCTCAGTGCCCGGCAACGTCCGGGGCGCATTGCCCGGGGCACCGAGGATGGGGCCCAGCGGGTGGTGGCGGGCGATCGGGAACTGCCGCAACTGTCGATCCACGACGACAGCGTGCGGCGCTTCATCGCCCTGGTGGACGAATGCTACGACCGTGGAGTGCCGCTGTACCTGGAGGCCCGGGTGCCGATGGAGCAGCTGTACACCGAGGGCTACCTGGAGTTTGCCTTCCGCCGCACCCTCAGCCGCCTGCGGGAGATGCAGTTGCAGCGTTTTGCCCGGCAGCCGGGTGCTTGACTGGGAAGTGCTTGCCGCTGATGCGAGTCGTTTCCATTGCCTAGGATTTTTCTCTGGCAAGTGGCGGGAATATCTTCGTTTGGTCAAATCCACCGGCCTACAATCCAGGCTGCCCGAGCCCTGAGCGCTCTCTTCCAATGCGTTGATCGAGGATGAACATGGACGTTGCCGATGTCGTGGTGCTGCAAGCTAGCTACAGCAATCCGGTGCATGCCGAAGCCATAGGGGTACTGCTCAACCACTATGCCGAGGACCCCATGGGGGGTGGTCGGCCCCTGGAGCAGGACCTGCTCCGGCAACTGCCGGCGGAACTGGCCAAGCGGCCTCAGGCGTTCAGTGTGCTGGCCTTTGCCGGGGGGCAGCCGGTGGGGCTGGTGAACTGCTTCGAGGGTTTTTCCACCTTTGCCTGTCGGCCCCTGGTGAATGTCCACGATGTGCTGGTGCTCGACGGCTTTCGCGGTCAGGGCCTGAGCCGGCGGATGCTGCAGAAGGTCGAGGACATCGCCCGGCAACGGGGCTGCTGCAAGATCACCCTGGAGGTGCTGGAGGGCAATGCCCGGGCTCAGGCGGCCTACCAGGCCTGCGGTTTCGCCGACGCCAAGCTCGATCCGGCCCATGGCCGCATGCTGTTCTGGAGTAAAGCCTTGTAATGTCCGCTGTCAGCCCGGCGTCCGAGCCTTGCGCGTCCAGGGAAAGTCCCTGGCAGATTTTCCTGATGTTCCTGCGCCTGGGGCTGACGTCGTTCGGTGGGCCGGTGGCGCACCTGGGGTATTTCCGTCAGGAGTTCGTCCAGCGCCGCCGCTGGCTGGGGGAGGCGGCCTACGCCGAGCTGGTCGCCCTGTGCCAGTTTCTTCCGGGACCGGCCAGCAGCAAGGTCGGCATTGTCCTGGGGGTGTCACGGGCGGGCCTGCCCGGTGCCTTGTGCGCCTGGCTCGGTTTCACCTTGCCGTCGGCGCTGGCCCTGGCCTTGCTGGCGCTGGGAATCGGCAGTGGGGTGCCTCCCGGGGTGCTCAAGGGCTTGCAGATTGTGGCGGTCGCCGTGGTCGCCCTGGCGCTGTGGGGAATGGCCCGCAGCCTGTGTCGTGGTGCCTTGCGTATCGCCATTGCCCTGCTCGCCGCGTGGCTGGTGCTGCGCTGGCCGGGCCTGAGCGGACAGTTGCTGGTGATGCTGCTGGCGGCACTGGTGGGGGGTGTGCTGATCACCCCGGCCGCCCGGACCGAGGTCGATGCGCTCGCCCCCTGGGGCAGTCGGCGCCTGGGTGCGCTGCTACTGGCGGTGGCTGCCTTGCTATTGCTGGTGCTGCCCTGGCTGTCGGCGCTGTGGCCACACACCTGGCTGCGCCTGTTCGACGCTTTCTATCGCATCGGCGCCCTGGTCTTTGGCGGCGGGCATGTGGTGTTGCCGCTGTTGCAGAGTCAGGTCGTGGAGTCCGGCTGGATCAGCGATCCCCTGTTCATGACCGGCTATGCCAGCGCCCAGGCGGTGCCGGGGCCGTTGTTCAGTGTCGCGGCGTTCATCGGGGCGGCCATCGACGGTTGGCCCGGGGCCCTGATCTGTCTGTTGGCGATCTTCTTGCCGGGTTTTTTGCTGGTGATCGGCGTGCTGCCTTTCTGGCAGACCTTGCGCCAACGTCGGCGCATCCAGGCGGCGCTGGCCGGGGTCAATGCCGCGGTGGTGGGGGTACTGGCGGCCGCGCTGTACCAGCCGCTGGGGACCAGCAGCGTGACCGGGCCCACAGAACTGCTGGCGGTGCTGCTGGCCCTGGTGATGCTGCGCAGCGGCCGGGTACCGCCCTGGGCCCTGGTGCTGCTGGGGGCGGCGCTGGGCGGCTGGCTGCTCTAGGCATCGTGCAAGGCCGGATCGGGCTTGGGGAACACCAGGCGGAACTCGGTGAGGTGCTGTGGATCGCTGGCGACCTCGGTGCGTCCTTGATGCAGGTTCATGATTGAGCGAACGATCGCCAGGCCCAATCCGGTCCCGCCTTCGGCCCGGGTGCGACTGCTGTCGACCCGGTAGAAGCGCTCGAACAGATGGGGCAGGTGGCAGGCGGCGATGCCCGGTCCCGGGTTGCCCACGGCCAGGCTGACGTCCTGCAGTTGGCGTTCGATCCGCAGGGTGATCCGTCCCTGTTCCGGGCAATGGCGAATGGCATTGGACAGCAGGTTGGAAATCGCCCGCTGGATCATCAGGCGATCGCCCTGCACCCAGGCGTCGCCGCTCAACTCAAGTGCCAGCTGCTTGTCCTCGGCACTGAGGGCGAACAGGTCCATGACCCGGCGTGCCTCCTCGGCCAGGGATACCCGGGTGAAGCGGGCCTGGGAGGCCGGCTGGCTGACCTGGGCCAGGAACAGCATATCGGCGACGATCCGGGTGACCCGCTCCAGTTCCTCGATGCTCGATTCCAGCACGGCCTTGTATTCCTCCGGCGGGCGTTCCCGGGACAGGGTCACCTGGGCCTTGCCCATCAGGTTGCTGATGGGCGAGCGCAGTTCATGGGCCAGGTCGTCGGAGAACTGCGACAGGCGCTGCACCCCGCCATCCAGGCGGTGCAGCATGACGTTGAAGCCCTGGCCCAGTTCCGCCAGCTCCCGGGGCAACCGCTCCAGGTTCAAGCGATGGGTCAGGTCCTGGGTGGTGACCTTGGCGGCCACCCGGGTGAACTGCTGCAGGGGCAGCAGGCCGCGCTGCACCAGGCGCCAGGCGCCGATGCCGATCAGCAGCAGCAACAGCGGCAGGGCAATCACCGTGGAGCGCAGATAGGCGCTGAGCAGGGCCTGATCGTTGCTGCGGTCCAGGCTCAGGATCACCCGCACCTGTTCGCCGTTGCGCAGGCTCATCGCTCGGGCGGCGCCGAGCAACTGGGTGCCGCGGTGGTCGCGCCAGTCGAAGTAACCGCTGTCGGGCACCTTCTTCAGGGCCTCGGGCAGCGATCGCTGCAGATCGCCGCCGACATTGAGCAGGGGCTCGGCCAGCGGGTCGCTGCCCAGGATGCTCAATTGCAGGTTGTCGTGGCCCAGCACCAGGTCCAGCAGGGAGTGGGGGCGGGCGGCCAGGTCGCTGCTCTTGAGGTCGCTGGTCAGGCTGTGGCGGATCTGTTCCAGCTTGCTGTCCAGGCCCTTGCGCGCCAGGTTGTCCAGCTCGTGGCTCAGGGCCAGGTAGGCCAGGCTCGCCAGCAGCAGCACCAGCGCCGCCCCCATCAGGCTGACGGTCAGCCCCAGGCGCATGGACAGGCTGCTATTGCTGGCGGGGGCGGGCGGGGTTTTCATGGGCGCACTTCCAGGACATAACCGACACCGCGCAGGGTGTGGATCAACCGCACCTCGTGGGCTTCGTCGATCTTGGCCCGCAGGCGGCTGATGGACACTTCCACCACGTTGGTGTCGCAGTCGAAGTTCATGTCCCAGACCAGGGAAATGATTTGCGTGCGGGTCAGTACTTCTCCTGAATGACGCATCAATACATGTAGCAGGGTGAATTCCTTGGTGGTCAGGTCAATACGCCGATCGCCGCGATAAGCCCGATGACGTCGCGGATCAAGTTGCAGATCGGCCACTTGCAATACTTGCGAAGGGGCTGCAGGTTCAGCGCGCCGTATCAGGGTGCGCACCCGTGCCAACAACTCGGGAAACTGAAAGGGTTTGACCAGATAATCATCGGCGCCCATGTCCAGTCCCTTGACCTTGTCTTCCAGACGACCGCGAGCGGTCAACATCATGACCCGTGCCTGAGATTGTCCGCGCATATCTTGCAACACTTGCCAGCCATCTTTGCCCGGCAGGTTTATATCCAGGATGACCAACTCGTAAGGCTGCTGTTGAATCAGGTGCAAACCGTCCACGCCATTGTTGGCGCGATCGACCACATAACCACTTTCACTCAGGCCTTGGTGCAAGTAGTCCGCTGTTTTGGGTTCGTCTTCAACCACCAGGATGCGCATTGCCGGATTCTCTTCAAAGTGCTTGGGAAGTATCGAATGAGGGGGAGGATGAAGCCTGTAGTAGCTACAGGGTCAACAGAAATAATCAATTAATTCAGATGATTAGACGCTGAGTCGATGAATGGTGTGTGATCGGACGAAGGCATCCTAATTCAATCGGCACGCGCGCAGTGGCAGATGACAGAGTTGTAATGCAGGGGTCATTGTGGTGACAGAAAGTTGTTTTAAGCGGATATAAAAAAGGCGCCCAACAGGGCGCCAAACGTCCATCTCTGTCACAGGAGCACAATGTCCAGAGTGGGTATTGCGTTGAACATGGATCAAGCGTCGGGCTGTTGTTTCTTGGCGTCCGGCGCGGAATAGTGAGTACCGGCCTTGTCTTGCTCGGTCTTGGCGAGGTTCTGATTCTTATCGCCGTGAATCTGTTGCTGATTGACCCGGAAGTTCTCGTAGAAGCGTTGCATATGCTCGGCTCCGCCTTCGGCAAAGGCTGCACTGGAAGTGGCTAGGATCAAACCGCTAAATACCAAAGTTGAAAGTTTCATACTGCGTTTCCTACTTAAGAGTGTTCGGTCACTTGTTTCGTCCCTGTACAAGAAGTGATAGGGCAAGTTTCAGCGAAGTGAATTAAGTGAGGGTTAACGTCAGCCTGAATGCACAATTGCATTCTTGACAACATGTGTCCGTTGCCAAGTGCAGGCCGCTATGAGCCGCTGTGCCGACAGAGGCATTGATCAGGCCGGGCGCTGGCGCTTTCGTCGACCAGCAGGCTTCTACGGGGGCAGGGGGAAGGGGGAAGGGCTGTTGCGTATTGGCGCGGATGGGGGCCGTTGCGGCCCCCGGTGTGGATTCTTACTGCTGCACCACGGCGGCGTCGGTCGGCGGCTTGGGCTTCATCAGGCTGAAGTCGATCAGCGGCTTGCTCTGGCGCGAGTAGGGGTTGCCAATCAGCAGGGGACGAGGCTTGAAGCTGTCGCTGATCAGGCTGCGGCTAGGGTCCAGCTGATCGAAGCTCAGGCCGGCCAGTTCGGCCCAGGTATGCACCAGCTGGGAGCTGATGTAGGGCCGGCTGAGGTCGGAAGCAAAGTTCCAGTCATGGGTTTCGCGCCATTTCGGCGAGGCCCAGGCCATGAACGGAATGGTGTACATCGGCGCGGTGGGCTTGCCTTCGTTGCGTCCCAGGGTGTCGTGGCCGGCAGAGTCGAAGACGTCTTCGCCGTGGTCCGACAGGTACAGCAGGAAGCCGTTGGGGTCGGTCTTGGCGTAGTCCTTGATCAGGCTGGACACCACGAAGTCGTTGTACAGCACGGCGTTGTCATAGCTGTTGTAGGTCGGCACCTGGTCGTCGTGCACGCCGGCCGGCACGCCCTGGCGATCGGTGAATTTTTCAAAGGTCGGCGGGTAGCGGTACTGGTAGCTCATGTGGGTGCCCAGCAGGTGCACCACGATGAACTTGCGCGGGGCGCTGTCGGCCAGGGCCTTGGAGAAGGGCTCCAGGACGTCGCCATCGTACTGGCGGGCGTTCTGGTTGCGGTTGTTGTTCAGGTAAACCTGCTCGTCCGCCTGTTCAGAGAAGGTGGTGAGCATGGTGTTGCGCTTGGTCATGGTCTGCTGGTTGGTGATCCAGTAGGTCTTGTAGCCGGCCTGCTTCATCACGCTGACCAGGGAGGGGGTCTTGAGATACAGGTCGGGGTTTTCTTCATCGGCGAAGGTCAGTACCTGTTGCAAGGCCTCGATGGTATAGGGGCGCGGGGTGATGACGTTGTTGAACACCGCCAGCTGGTCCTTGAGCTTGTCCAGCTCCGGAGTGGTCTGGCGCGGGTAGCCGTACAGGCTCATGCGCTGGCGGTTGGTGGATTCACCGATCACCAGCACCAGGGTGGCCGGCTGGTTGGCCATGCTGTCCTTGAGGTTGGTCAGGGGCGGGATCTTGCTGACGCTGTCGAGCATGCCTTGCATGCCGTCCAGTTGCTGACGGTAGCGGCGATAGGCGACCACCATCTGCCATGGCACTGCCGGCTCGATGCGGGTTTCGAACTTTTCCAGGCCGTCGGCCAGGGTGTCCGCGCGCGAGATCTGCTTGACCAGGGGGTAGCCGACAATCGCCACCAGGATCGCCGCGGCGGCGACCAGTGCCTGGCCCCGGGGCAGGTAGACCGGGCGCAGGCGGGTCCAGAGGAAGATGGCAAAGGCCGTGTGGGCCAGGAAGGCCGCAACCATCCACCAGGCAAAGTACTGGGTCAGGTATTCACCGGCTTCCGAGGGGTTGGACTCGAACATGATGAAAATGACGCTTTGCGAGAACTCCTGCTGGTAGATGAAGAAGTAGCCCAGGCTGGCCATGGAACAGGCCCAGAGCACCACGCCGATCACCGCGGCCATGATTTTGGTGCGTGCCGGGAACAGCAGCATCGGCGCCAGCCAGATGGCACTCATGAAGAACGCCTGGCGGAAACCGGCGAAGCCGGAGGTGTCGGTCAGCTGGATCAGCAGTTGAGTGATGCCGGAGAAATACCAGAAGAACAGGAACAGCCAGAGCAGGCCCATCCAGTCGAAACCTGCCGCAGACGTCGTACTGCGTTTGAACAAAGCCATTCAGTGCTCCCCACAATTCCAAGATCATTGGGCGCAGGTGTCGCGCCGCAAATGAAGCCCGCCGTCGGTAACAAGACGGCCATAATGGCCTGGAGTATCGAATGGCAAGTGTGAAAAGTTCGTGAGGCCGACGTGGGATTTTTGTCCGGGAAGCCGTGGCAGTCACGGCTGTTCGGCGGATGCGCCGTTGGACAGATAACGCAGGCCGGGCCTGCGTCGAGGGGCGAATTCAGCTCGCGGAGGGAAGGTGCAGCTCGGCGACAGGGCCTTGAGCCTGGGCCTGCAACATCCGGCGCAGTTGTGCGACCTCTTGTTGCAACTGGTCGCGTTGCTCCTTGAGCTGACGCAATTCGTCGCGACGAATGGTCACATAAAGGGTTTGTGCAGGTCGTGCCGGTTGTACTGTGCCCATTGCTTCACCTCGCAAATGGTGTGCCTCAACTATGCTGTGCTCTGCCCATGCCGGGCATGGAGCGCTGTCGCAGGCGGCGATTTTATTTCTTTTTCGGATAATGGGAACTTTTTTATTTTTCGGGGTCGCTGTGTCTTGCCGTGGTTTTGTGTCGTTATTCCCCCGGGCTCTGCGAAACTTCGCCCCGGGTGCCTGGACTAATCTTCACTCGTTGCCCGCCCGCCGGGGCGGGAACCGGGCCCGGGCACGTCGCGTTGAGCGCAGGTGGCCGCAAAAACTGCGCTTTTGTCTGAAGATTGCGCTGTCTTGGAGCGTCTTGCCTTGTATAGTTGCGCCCCTTGAAGTGGGTACCGGCCCATTGGGCTATACATTTTTTGATCTGAATTTTTTGCAGTAGGAGCATCAGCACATGCAACTGGGGATTATTGGACTGGGCCGCATGGGCGGTAACATTGCACGGCGCCTGATGCTCAATGGGCACGAAACCGTAGTCTTTGACCGCAACACCGAGTTCGTCAGCACCCTGGCCGCCGAAGGCGCCAAGGGCGTCGCCGATCTGCCGGCCCTGGTGGCCGGCCTGGAAAAACCCCGCGCCGTCTGGGTCATGCTGCCCGCCGGCGAACCCACCGAAGACACCATCGATACCCTCAGCCAGTTGCTGGAACCGGGTGACGTCATCATTGACGGCGGCAACACCTACTATAAGGACGACATCCGTCGCGCCCGCGATCTGGCGCAAAAGGGCCTGAAGTACATCGACGTCGGCACCTCCGGCGGCGTCTGGGGCCTGGAGCGCGGCTACTGCATGATGATCGGCGGCGACGCCGATGAGGTGCTGCGCCTGGATCCGCTGTTCGCGGCCCTGGCCCCGGGCCTGGGTTCGATCCCACGGACCAAGGATCGGGTCGCCGCTGACGACCGTGCCGAGCGCGGCTACATCCACGCCGGTCCCGCCGGTGCCGGACACTTCGTCAAGATGATCCACAACGGCATCGAGTACGGGATGATGCAGGCCTTCGCCGAGGGCTTCGACATTCTCAAGACCAAGTCGTCGGACATCCTGCCGCAGGATCAGCGTTTTGACCTGAACGTGGCGGACATCGCCGAAGTCTGGCGTCGTGGCAGCGTGGTGTCGTCCTGGCTCCTGGACCTGACCGCCGATGCCCTGGCCGGCGATCCGAAACTCGAAGGCTTTTCCGGCTCCGTGGCCGACAGCGGCGAAGGGCGCTGGACCATCGAAGCGGCCATGGAGCAGGCGGTGCCGGTGCCGGTGCTGTCCAACTCGCTGTTCTCCCGTTACCGCTCCCGCGGCCAGGGCACCTACGGCGACAAACTGCTCTCGGCCATGCGCTTCGGCTTTGGCGGCCATGTGGAGAGCGGGAAGAAATGACCGCCACGCGAAAGAAGTCCAAGGCGTTGCCGGCGCCGCCGACCACGCTGTTCCTGTTCGGTGCCCGGGGCGATCTGGTCAAGCGCCTGTTGACCCCGGCGCTGTACAACCTGAGCCGCGACGGCTTGCTGGATGAGGGACTGCGGATTGTCGGCGTCGACCACAATGCGGTGAGCGACGCCGAGTTCGCCACGCTGCTGGAAGACTTCCTTCGCGATGAAGTGCTGAACAAACAAGGCCAGGGGGCGTCGGTGGACGCCGCCGTTTGGGCCCGCCTGACCCGAGGCATCCGCTACGTCCAGGGCGATTTCCTCGACGATTCCACCTATGTCGAGCTGGCAGCACGGATTGCCGCCAGTGGCACCGGCAATGCGGTGTTCTACCTGGCCACCGCGCCGCGCTTCTTTGGTGAAGTGGTGCAGCGGCTGGGGGCGGCGGGGCTGCTGGAGGAGCGGGAGGATGGCTTTCGCCGGGTGGTGATCGAGAAGCCCTTCGGCTCCGACCTGCAGACCGCCGAAGCCCTCAACGCCTGCCTGCTCAAGGTCATGAGCGAAAAGCAGATCTATCGCATCGACCATTACCTGGGCAAGGAAACCGTGCAGAATATTCTGGTCAGCCGGTTCTCCAACAGCCTGTTCGAAGCGTTCTGGAACAATCATTACATCGACCACGTGCAGATCACCGCGGCGGAAACCGTCGGGGTCGAAACCCGTGGCAGCTTTTATGAACACACCGGCGCTCTGCGGGACATGGTGCCCAATCACCTGTTCCAGCTGTTGGCGATGGTGGCGATGGAGCCCCCGGCGGCCTTTGGCGCCGACGCGGTGCGCGGCGAGAAGGCCAAGGTCGTGGGGGCGATCCGCCCCTGGTCCCTGGAAGAGGCCCGGGCCAATTCGGTGCGCGGTCAGTACAGTGCCGCCGTGGCGGACGGCAAGCCGGTGCCGGGTTATCGCGACGAGGCCAATGTGGCGCCGGACAGCAATACCGAAACCTATGTCGCGCTGAAGGTGATGATCGACAACTGGCGCTGGGTCGGGGTGCCGTTCTACCTGCGTACCGGCAAGCGCATGAGCGTGCGCGACACCGAGATCGTCATCTGCTTCAAGCCGGCGCCTTATGCGCAATTCCGTGACACCGAGGTCGAGCGCCTGTCGCCGACCTACCTGCTGATCCAGATCCAGCCCAATGAGGGTGTATGGTTCGATCTGCTGGCCAAGCGGCCCGGGCCGAGCCTGGACATGGCCAATATCGAGTTGGGCTTTGCCTACCGCGATTTCTTCGAAATGCAACCGTCCACCGGCTACGAGACGCTGATCTATGACTGCCTGATCGGCGACCAGACCCTGTTTCAGCGCGCCGACAACATCGAGAACGGCTGGCGTGCGGTACAGCCCTTTCTCGATGCCTGGAAGCAGGACTCCAGTGTGCAGCCTTATCCCGCCGGCACCGATGGCCCGGCGGCCGGCGACGAGCTGCTGGCGCGGGACGGCCGGGTCTGGCGCCCCCTCGGATGAGTGTCTCCAAGGCGCCGCCGATCCAGTTCCTGCTCAGTGACATGGACGGCACCCTGTTGCGTCCCGACCACAGCATCAGCCCCCGCACCCTCGATGCCGTTCGCGCCTTGCGCGAGGCCGGGGTGGCGTTCAGCCTGGCCACCGGCCGACCGCCGCGGGCCATGCAGCAGCAGATCGAGGCCCTGGGCGTGGACCTGCCGACAGCGGGGTTCAATGGCGGCAGCATCGTCAGGCCCGATGGCCGCTTTCTGGTTCGCCATCATGTGCCGGTGCCAGCGGCGGTGAGCGCCTTGCTGCTGTTCGAAGCGTTCCCGCAGATCGAGACTTGGGTGTTCGCCGACAACCAATGGCTGCTGCGCCACCTCGATGGCGCCCTCATGCCCCTGGAGCGCCAGGCGCTGGGCTTTGGGCCGAAAGTGGTGGACAGTTTCGAGGAGTACCTGCCGCGCATCGACAAGATCGTGGCCGCCAGCAGCGACCATCGGTTGCTGGTGGAGCTGGAGGCTCGCTTGCATGCAAGCACCGCCGGGCAGGCCCAGGCGTCCCGTTCCCAACCCAGGTTCCTTGATGTCACCGCCCTGCAGGCGGACAAGGGGCAGGCCCTGGCCACCCTGGCCGAGTACCTGGGCGTGCCGTTGCAGCGCACCGCGGCGCTGGGGGATGGCGGCAACGACCCGGCGATGTTCCAGCGTGCCGGCCTGTCGATTGCCATGGGCCAGGCGCAGGAGCAGGTCAAGCGCCAGGCGGATGTGATCACCGGCAGCAACCTGGAAGACGGCGCCGCCGAGGCCATCGAGCGCTACATCCTCCTGCGCTGAGGAGCATGGACGGGCGTTGCGCCGGGCCACGGGCTTGCTGCTATCGATTCAAGCGCGCCGCAACGTCCAGCCCCGAGGCGGCGCGGCAGTGCCTACAGCCAGTAGCTCACCGCGTACCAGCCCAGCAGGCCCATGACCACGGTGTAGGGCAGGGCCATCCACACCATGCGGCCGTAGGACAGGCGAACCAGCGGCGCAATCGCCGACGTCAGCAGGAACAGGAACGCCGCCTGGCCGTTGGGCGTGGCCACGCTGGGCAGGTTGGTGCCGGTGTTGATGGCGATCGCCAGGGTCTCGAAGTGTTCGCGGCTCATCTGTCCGGCGACGAAGGCCCGTTTCACTTCGGTGATGTAGATGGTGGCGACGAACACGTTGTCACTGATCGCCGACAGCAGGCCATTGGCGATGAACAGCATGCCCGGTTGCTGCTCCTGCGGCAGCGCCAGCACCCACTGGATCAGCGGCACGAACAGTTGCTGCTGGTGAATCACTGCGACCACGGCAAAGAACACCACCAGCAGGGCGGTGAAGGGCATGGCGTCCTTGAAGGCGTTGCCCAGCCGGTGCTCATCGGTAATCCCGGTGAAGGCGGTGATCAGCACGATCACCAACAGCCCGATCAGCCCGACTTCGGCCACATGCAGGGCCAGGCCGACAATCAGGATCAAGGCCGCCAGCCCCTGCACCAGCAGGGCCGCCCGTTGCCGCGCGCTGCGCTGGGCATCGTCTTCGGCGGCGTAGTTGGCCAGCACCCGGCGCACGTTGTCCGGCAGCAGGGTGCCGTAACCGAACCAGCGCAGTTTTTCCAGCAGCACGCAGGTCGCCAGCCCCGCCGCCAGCACCGGCAGGGACACCGGCGCCACCTTGCTGAAGAACTCGGCGAAGTGCCAGCCCATCTCGTGGCCGATCAACAGGTTCTGCGGTTCACCCACCAGGGTGCACACGCCGCCCAGGGCCGTGCCCACGGCGCCGTGCATCAACAGGCTGCGCAGAAAGGCACGGAACTGCTGCAGGTCGTCGTGATGCAGGGTCGGCAGGTGCTGGTCGTCGCCAAAGGCGCTGTCCTGGCGCGGGTCATTGCCGGAGGCCACCCGGTGGTACACCGAGTAGAAGCCCACGGCGGCGCTGATGATCACTGCGGTGACGGTCAGGGCGTCGAGAAAGGCCGAGAGAAAGGCCGACAGAAAGCAGAACAGCAAGCCCAGCAGCGCCTTGGAACGCACCCCCAGCAGTAGCCGGGAGAACAGGAACAGCAGCAGTTCCTTCATGAAATAGATGCCGGCCACCATGAACATCAGCAGCAGGATCACCGGGAAGTTGTGCACCAGTTCGTCATACAGGGCCTGGGGCGTGGCCATGCCCAGCAGCAGCGCCTCCACCAGCAGCAGGCCGCCGGGCATCAAGGGGTAGCACTTGAGGGCCATGGCCAGGGTGAAGATGAACTCGATCACCAGGCACCATCCGGCCGCCGCCGGGCTGACCCAGTAGTACAGCAGGGGATTGAGCAGCAGGAAGGCGAGGATGCTGGCCTTGTACCAACGTGGGGACTGGCCGAGAAAATTGTGCGCAAACGCCTGGGCCATTGAGCCGGACATGGGCTGCTCCTTGTGTTGAGAAGCGCGCAACTTGCCGCATGGCGAATTGAGAATCAAGAATTGATGAAATCTTTTGCGACAATCGCCTCCACCCAAGCGATCCGGCCCCCACCCTCGTAGGCGCCGGCTTGCCGGCGAGCAGGCCCTTGGGTCCTGCACAGTGCCGCTGGGCGCCTTCGCCGGCAAGCCAGCGCCTACGCTCGGCACACCATCGGGGGTGCTCTTGCAGGCGCCGGCTTGCCGACGAATGGGCCTGTGAGTCTTGCGCAGCGTTCAAGGACGCCTTCGCTGGCCCGCCAGCGCCTGCCTGGGGGTGGGGTTTAGTCGGGGCGCTTGGCGACCAGGGTCAGGATGTCGTAGCTGGCCACCAGCTCACCCAGCTGGTTGGTCACTTCCACGTCCCAGGCCACCACCCCTTGCGGCGTGCCCTGGGGGCTCTGCTTGCCCTGATCGATCTTGCGCTTGCAGGTCAGGCGCGCCTGCAGGGTGTCGCCAATGCCCACCGGGCTGATGAAGCGCAGTGTGTCCAGGCCATAGTTGGCCAGGACCGGGCCCGGCCCCGGGGAGACGAACAGACCGGCCGCCGCCGAGAGCACGAAATAGCCGTGGGCAATGCGCTTGCCGAACTGCGACTGCTTGGCGGCAATCTCGTCGAAGTGCATATAGAAGTGGTCCCCCGACAGGCAGCCGAAATTCACCAGGTCGGCCTCGGTCACGGTGCGCCGGTGGGTCAGCAGGGATTCACCGACCTGCAGGTCCTGGAAGTGTCGGCGGAACGGGTGGACCTCGGTTTCGATGACCTTGGCGCCGCGCACGTATTCACCGGTCACTGCCGCCAGCATGCTCGGGGACCCCTGCACCGCGGCCCGCTGCAGGTAGTGCTTGACCGCCCGCAGGCCGCCCAGCTCTTCACCGCCACCGGCGCGACCCGGGCCGCCGTGCTTGAGTTGCGGCAGTGGCGAGCCGTGGCCGGTGGATTCGCCGGCGCACTCGCGGTCCAGGACCAGCAGCCGGCCGTGCCAGGCCGCGGCCCGGGGGATGACCTGGGCGGCGATGCCCGGGTCCTTGGTCACCAGGCTGGCCACCAGGCTGCCCTTGCCACGGGCGGCCAGTTCCAGGGCCTGGTCCAGGTCGTCGTAGGCCATCAGGCTGCTGACCGGACCAAAGGCCTCGATATCGTGGGCGCCGCCCTGGGCCAGGGGGTCGCGGGCCAGCAGCAGGGTCGGGGCAAAGAATGCGCCCTGGCTGACGTTTTCGCCCCGGGGCTCGAAGCCGTCCCGGGCGCCGAACAACAGGTCGCTGCTGTGCAGCAGGCTTTCCAGGCGCTCGGCCACGTCCCGCTGTTGCGCGTGGGAGGCCAGGGCGCCCATGCGCACGCCTTCCAGCGACGGATCGCCGACCACCACCTTCGCCAGGCGTTCGCGCAAGCCCGTGGCCACGGCGTCCAACTGCCTGGCCGGAACGATGGCGCGCCGGATAGCGGTGCATTTCTGCCCGGCCTTGACCGTCATTTCCCGCACCACTTCCTTGATGAACAGCTCGAACTCCGGGTCGTCCGGGGTCACGTCCGGCGCCAGGATCGCGCAGTTCAGCGAATCGGCCTCGGCGTTGAAGGGCACCGAGTGGCGGATCAGGTTGGGGTTGGCCCGCAGCGTGGCGGCGGTGACCGCCGAACCGGTGAAGGTCACCAGGTCCTGGCCTTGCAGGCGATCGAGCAGATCGCCGGTGCCGCCGATCACCAGTTGCAGGCTGCCTTCGGGCAACAGGCCGGACTCATGCATCAGGCGCACCGCCGCCTCGGTCAGGTAGCTGGTGGCACTGGCCGGTTTGACGATGCAGGGCATGCCGGCGAGAAAGCAGGGGGCGAACTTTTCCAGCATGCCCCAGATGGGAAAGTTGAAGGCGTTGATGTGCACCGCCACGCCGCCACGGGGCACCAGGATATGGGTGCCGGCAAAACTGCCGAGCTTGCTCAGGGTCTGTGCCGGGCCTTCGTGCAGCAGGTTGCCCGAGGGCAGCTCGCGGGCGCCGAGCCCGGCATAGCTGAACAGGGTGCTGTTGCCGCCCTCGATGTCGATCCAGCTGTCGGCCCGGGTCGCGCCACTGTGGTGGGACAGGGCGTACAGCTGTTCCTTGCGCTCGCCAAGGTACAGCGCCAGGGCCTTGAGGCGCCGGGCGCGCTCCTGGAAATCCAGGGCCAGCAGGGCTCGGGCGCCGTTCACGCGGCCATGTTGCAGCGCTTCGGCGAAGTCCAGGGGCTCTTCATGGGTGCGCGCCACTTCATGGCCGTCGATGGCGCTGCGCAAGGCCTGGGCCGGGTGCTGGCCGATCCAGCGGCCGCCGATAAAGCTTTGCAGGGTAGGAGACTGTGGCATGGGAGAAAGGCTCCGAAGGGTCAAGTGAGGGCCGGCGCACCGTACCGGGCGCCGGGAGACAACTCAGTGATGGCTGGCGCCGCCAGCGCCGATGCCGGTCATGGACCGGATGAACTGCGCCAGGTAGCGGCCGCGCTCCAGCTCGGCCCGGGGCGAGCGGTCGCTGACGGACAAGGCCCAGGCCGTAAGGAACGCCAGGCTCATGGAGAACAGCGCCGGGTTGGCGTAGGGAAACAGCGCCTGGGGGTGGTGCAGCACATTGACCCAGACCGCCGGGCTGAGGATCAGCAGGACGATTGCCGAGATCAGCCCGGCCAGGCTGCCGCCCACCGCGCCCCGGGTGGTCAGGCCTTTCCAGAACATGGAAAGAAACAGCACGGGGAAATTCACCGACGCGGCAATCGCCAGCACCAGCCCCGAGAGAAAGGCGATGTTCTGCGATTCGAACAGCAGGCCCAGCAGCACCGCCAGGACGCCGATGCACAGGGTGGCGATCTTCGAGACGCGCATTTCCTGCTGGGTGCTGGCCTGGCCTTGGCGCATCACGCAGGCATACAGGTCGTGGGACACCGCCGAGGCGCCGGACAGCGCCAGCCCGGCCACCACCGCAAGGATGGTGGCGAAGGCCACGGCCGAGATGAAACCCAGGAACAGGTTGCCGCCCACCGCCTGGGCCAGGTGCACCGCGATCATGTTGGCGCCGCCGATGATCGCGCCGCTGGCGTCGCGATACTCGGGCTCGGTGCCGACCATGACGATCGCGCCGAAGCCGACCACGATCAGCAACAGATAGAAATAGCCGATGAAGCCTGTGGCATAGAGCACGCTCTTGCGCGCTTCCCGGGCGTCGCTGACGGTGAAGAAACGCATGAGGATATGGGGCAGCCCGGCGGTGCCGAACATCATCCCCAGCCCCAGGGAAATGGCGTCGATGGGGTTCGACAGCAGCCCGCCGGGGGCCATGATCGCGCTGCCCTTGGCGTGCACCTCGCTGGCGCGGGCGAACAGCGCCTCGCTGCTGAAACCGAAGTGCTTGAGCACCATGAAGGCCATGAAGCTGGTGCCCGAGAGCAGCATCACCGCCTTGATGATCTGCACCCAGGTGGTGGCCAGCATGCCGCCGAAGGTCACGTAGCAGACCATCAGCAGGCCCACCAGCATCACCGCGTGGAGGTAGCTGAGGCCGAACAGCAGTTCGATCAGCTTGCCGGCGCCGACCATCTGCGCCACCAGGTACATCAGGGCCACGGTCAGGGTGCCGAACGCCGAGGTCAGGCGCACCGGCGTCTGGGCCAGGCGATAGGACACCACGTCGGCGAAGGTGTAGGTGCCCAGGTTGCGCAGGCGTTCGGCGATCAGGAACAGGATGATCGGCCAGCCGGCCAGCACCCCGAGGGCGTACAGCAGGCCGTCGTAGCCGTTGAGAAACATCATGGCCGAGATGCCCAGGAAGGACGCAGCGGAGATCATGTCTCCGGCAATCGCCAGGCCGTTCTGCAGGCCGCTCATGCCGCCGCCGGCGGTGTAGAAGTCCTTGGCCGAGCGGGTGCGCAGGGCGGCCCAGCGGGTGATGCCCAGGGTCAGCAGGACGAACACCAGGAACATGCCGATGGCGTTCTCGTTCAGCGGGCGGGCGCTGTCGTCGGCGGCCAGGGCCAGGTCCCAGGCCAGCAGGCAGGGCAGCAGGAAGGCTCCTGCAAGGCGCTTCATGACCGGCACTCGCGCTTGAGTTTGTCGTTCAGCGGGTCCAGCAGCCGGTTGCTGCGATACACATAAAGACCGGTGAGGGCAAAGGCCAGGAGAATCATCGCCACGCCCACCGGCATGCCGACGCTGGTGGCCCCGCCGGACAGCGAGCGGCCCAGCAGGCCGGGATTGAAGGCCACCAGCAAAACGAAGCCGTAGTAGGCCAGGAGCATGACCAGGGTCAGGGACCAGTAGAGTCGCTGCTTGCGCCGGACCAGCTGGATAAAGTCCGGGTGGCGGGTGATGCGGTCTATTTCTTGCGGGCTCATGGGCGGTTCTCTCTTATTGTTGTTCTGGGGCACGCGTACCGACGCTGGGTTCAGGGCTGGTCGAAGTCCAGGACCACCTTGTCGCTGAGGGGATAGGACTGGCAGGACAGCACATAACCGGCCGCCACTTCGTAGTCTTCCAGGGCGTGGTTGCTGTCCATTTCCACCTCGCCTTCGATGACCTTGCACTTGCAGGTGGAGCAGACCCCGGCCTTGCACGAATAGGGCAGTTCGGCGCCCTGGGCGTTGCCGGCATCCAGCAGGCTCTGGCTGTTGCGCGGCAGATCAAAGGCCAGGGCCCGACCGTCGCTGATCACCGTGATCCGGCTGACCTGCGGGTCCTGGGCGCGGGCGGCTTCCCGGGCCTGGCGCTTCTGGCCGTCGCCGGCGGCATGGAACAGCTCGAAGTGGATGCGCTCGGCCTTCATGCCGGCGGCCTTGAGGCTGTCGCGCACGGTTTCGGTCATGGCCTGGGGGCCGCAGATGAAGGCCGCGTCCAGTTGCCTGACATCGAGCCAGCGGGAAAACAGTTGCCGGCATTTTTCCTGGTTGATGCGGCCGTTGTAGAGGTCGATGTCCTGCTGTTCGCGACTGAACACGAACACCAGGTTCAGGCGCTGCAGATAACGGTTCTTCAGGTCTTCCAGCTGTTCGCGAAACAGCGCCGAGGCGCTGGAGCGGTTGCCGTAGAGCAGGGTGATGCGACTCAGCGGCTCGCCTTCCAGGGTGCTCTTGATGATCGACAGGATCGGCGTGATGCCGCTGCCCGCGGCCACCGCCAGGTAGTGGCCGCGACGGGTCGGCTCCAGCTCGACATGGAAGCGGCCGGCCGGAGGCATGACCTCCAGCGACTGCCCGGGCTTGAGCCGTTCGTTGGCGAAGGCCGAAAAGCGCCCGCCGCTGACGCGTTTCACCGCGATGCGCAGCTCGTCGTCATTCACCCCGCTGCAGATGGAGTAGGAGCGCCGGACTTCCTCGCCCTCCAGTTCGGTGCGCAGCACCAGATGCTGGCCCTGGGTGAAGTGGAACTGCGCTTGCAGGTGCCGGGGAATCTCGAAGGCGATGGACACCGCGTCGCGGGTTTCGCTGCGTACATCCTTGATGGTCAAGCGGTGGAACTGGCTCATGGTGATTCTCCTCTGAGGCGCGGGCGGCTCAGATGCACTTGAAATAGTCGAAGGGTTCCAGGCAGTCGCGGCAGCGGTACAGGGCCTTGCAGGCGGTGGAGCCGAACTCGCTGAGGCGCTCGCTGTGGGCACTGCCGCATTGCGGGCAGAGCACCTGGGGCGCGTCCCCCAGCAGGCTGCGCTTGCTGCTGCCCGAGGGCGGCGCGATGCCGTAGGCCCGCAGGCGCTGGCGACCGCGCTCGGTGATCCAGTCGGTGGTCCAGGCCGGGGTCAGTTGGCGCACCAGGCGCGGAGCCTTGAAGCCGGCCTGTTCCAGGGCCTGGCGAATGTCGTTCTCGATCACCTCGGTGGCCGGGCAGCCGGAGTAGGTGGGGGTCAGCGCCACCTGCAGATGGCCGGCCTGCCAGTCCAGGTCGCGGACGATGCCCAGGTCGAGCACGCTGACCACCGGCACTTCCGGGTCCATGACCTGATCCAGGGTGCTCCAGGCCAAGTCCAGGTCGCCCTGTTGCAGGCTCCGCGCGCCCTGGTCGCTGCCGATCAGTTCACCAGACCGCATCGGGGTAGGCCCTCGGCAGGAATTGCATCTCGGCCAGCAGTGGGCCCAGGTGCTCGGTGTGCAGGCCCCGGCGTGCATCCAGGTAGAAATGGCTCGGCGCCTCGGGCACGGGCAGGGTGGCCCGGGCGAAGTGGGTTTCGACGGTGGCGCGCCAGGCCTCGGCCACCTGGCCCGGATCGGCCCACAGGCCGGCCCGGTGCAGCTCGATTTCCGTGGCGTGGTGCTCGACCAGCTCGCCAGTGAAGCGCCACAGCCGGGGGATCGCCTGCAGCATGCGCTGGTGGCTTTCCTCGGTGCCGTCTCCCAGGCGCTCGACCCATTCGCTGGAGCGCCGCAGGTGATAGGTGACTTCCTTGAGGGCCTTGGCGGCGATGCCGGCCATCCGCTCATCCGCCGACTGGCTCAGGCCCTTGAGGGTTTCCAGGTGCCAGGCGTCGTAGAAGAACTGCTTGAGCAGGGTCACCGCGAAATCGCCATTGGGCTGTTCCACCAGCAACAGGTTGCGGTAGGCCCGCTCGTCACGACGGAAGGCCAGGTGATCGGCGTCGCGGCCATCGGCCAGCCGTTCGGCGGCGTAGTCCAGCCAGTTGCGGGCCTGGCCCACCAGGTCGAGGCCGACGTTCATCAGCGCCAGTTCTTCTTCCAGGGCCGGGGCCCGGCCGCACCATTCGCACAGGCGCTGGCCCTGGATCAGGGCGCTGTCGCCCAGGCGCAGCAGGTGGTTGATCAGATCGTTTGCAGGGTTCATGGCCGGCCTCACATGTGTCCGACTTCAGGGGGCAGCTGGTAGAAGCTGGCGTGGCGGTAGACCTTGTCGTCGGCCGGATCGAACAGCGGGTCCTTGTCATCCGGGGAGGAGGCGACGATCTGCGCCGAGGGCACTACCCACAGGCTCACGCCTTCGCTGCGCCGGGTGTACAGGTCCCGGGCGTTGGTCATGGCCATGGCGGCGTCGGCGGCGTGCACGCTGCCCACATGCTTGTGATTGAGGCCGTGCTTGCTGCGCACGAAGACTTCGTAAAGGGTCCATTCAGACATGGGATTGACTCCGGATCAGGCAGGCGCGCTCAGGCGGCGTTCTTGTTGGCTTGTTTCTGGGCGTGGGCCACGGCGGCGGCCCGCACCCAGGCGCCGTCGTCGATGGCCCGGCGGCGGGTTTCCAGGCGCTCCTGGTTGCATGGGCCATTGCCCTTGAGCACCTCGTAGAATTCCTGCCACTGGATCTCGCCGAAGTCGTAGTGGCCGCGTTCGGCGTTCCACTTCAGGTCCGGGTCGGGGCAGGTGCAGCCCAACAGCTCCAGCTGCGGGATGGTCTGGTCGATGAAGCGCTGACGCAGTTCGTCGTTGCTCTGGCGCTTGATTTTCCAGGCCATGGACTGGGCGCTGTTGGGGGAGTGTTCGTCGCTGGGGCCGAACATCATCAGTGCCGGCCACCACAGGCGGTTGATGGCGTCCTGGACCATGTCCCTCTGCGCCTGGTTGCCCTCGCGCATCATGGTCAGGAGGATTTCGTAGCCCTGGCGCTGGTGGAAGCTCTCTTCCTTGCAGATGCGCACCATGGCCCGGGCGTAGGGGCCGTAGGAGGTGCGCTGCAGCACCACCTGGTTGACGATGGCGGCACCGTCCACCAGCCAGCCCACCGCGCCCATGTCGGCCCAGTTCAGGGTCGGGTAGTTGAAGATGCTCGAGTACTTGGCGCGGCCGCTGTGGAGCTTGGCGATTTCCTCGTCGCGGTCGGCGCCCAGGGTTTCCATGGCGCTGTACAGGTACAGGCCGTGACCGGCTTCGTCCTGGATCTTGGCCATCAGTTGCAGCTTGCGCTTGAGGGTCGGGGCGCGGGTGACCCAGTTGCCTTCCGGCAGCATGCCGACGATTTCCGAGTGGGCGTGCTGGGAGATCTGCCGGATCAGCGTCTGGCGGTAGGCATCGGGCATCCAGTTCTTGGCCTCGATCTTGATCTCGCCGTCGATTTTTTCCTGGAAGGTGCGTTCCTGCTCGGACATTTCTGCCAGCGGCGTGATGCGCTTGACCCCCGTGTCTACCAGCTGTGCGTACATGCAGTGTCTCCCGGGTTGAAGGTGTGGATGAGGCTGTGATGTTTATATGTGATACACAAATAAATATCAAACATAAAATAGCGTGTCATGTTTTGTTTCTGTATCGCTTTGTCGGCAAGCTGTTTGTCCAGGCCAAAAAAAGCCCCGTCATCGCGGGGCTGTTGGTTTTTGTTGAGGACTACTTGCGCTTGTCGAGCACTCGACAAGCCTTGCCTTCGGAGCGTTTCAGGCTGAATGGCGGCTGCAAAACGATACGCGAGCTGATGCCAATATGGTTCTTTATGTGGCGACTCAACTCGCTGCAGATGGCCCGTTGTTGCGGGTCCCCCAGGTGCTGGTGCTCGCTCTTGAGCTCGACATGGATGTCGACACTGTCGAGATTGCCGTGGCGGTACAGGTGGATCTCGTAGCAGGGCGCCAGGTGCTCGGCCTTGAGCACCAGTTCCTCGACCTGGGTGGGGAACACGTTGACCCCGCGAATGATCAGCATGTCGTCGCTGCGTCCGGTGATCTTGTCGATGCGCCGCATGGGGCGTGCCGTTCCCGGTAGCAGGCGGGTCAGGTCGCGGGTGCGGTAGCGGATCATCGGCAGCGCCTCTTTGGTCAGGGAGGTGAGCACCAGTTCGCCCATTTCCCCGTCGGGCAGGACCTGGCCGGTCTGCGGATCGATGATCTCGGGATAGAAGTGGTCTTCCCACAGGGTCGGTCCGTCGCGGGTTTCGGCGCACTCCATGGCCACCCCGGGGCCAATGATCTCCGACAGTCCGTAGATGTCCAGGGCGCTGATGCCCAGGCGCCGCTCGATGGCGCCGCGCAGTTCATCGGTCCAGGGTTCGGCGCCGAAGATGCCCAGGCGCAGTGCCAGTTGCTGCGGGTCCAGGCCCTGGCGTTCGATCTCGTCGGCGATGTTGAGCATGTAGGAGGGCGTGACCATGATGATGTCCGGCTGGAAATCCTTGATCAGTTGCACCTGCTTTTCGGTCTGGCCGCCGGACATGGGGATCACCGTGCAGCCCAGGCGCTCGGCGCCGTAGTGCGCTCCCAGGCCGCCGGTGAACAGGCCGTAGCCGTAGGAGATGTGCACCTTGTCTCCCGGTCGGCCGCCGGCGGCGCGGATCGAGCGCGCCACCACCTGGGCCCAGGTGTCGATGTCGTTGCGGGTGTAGCCGACCACCGTGGGCTTGCCGGTGGTGCCGCTGGAAGCGTGCAGGCGCGCCACCTCCTGCATCGGCACCGCGAACATGCCGTAGGGATAGTGGTCCCGCAGGTCGGACTTGGTGGTGAAGGGCAGTTGCGCCAGGTCTTCCAGGTGGTGGATGTCCTGGGGGTGCACGCCCAGGGCGTCGAAGCGCTGGCGATACAGGGGCACCCGCTCGTAGGCGTGGTTGAGGCTCCAGCGCAGGCGCTCCAGTTGATGCTGGCGCAACTGGTCGATGCTGGCGGTTTCCATCGGGTCCAGCGGGGTATCGGGCACGGTTCGGGCAATCGGCATGTTCATGGTTTCACTCGAATTGTTGTTGTCTTGTCTCTCGCCGGCAGGCGGGGTCTGAGTGCATGCAGGGATGGAATCCTGAGGTTGTTACAGCCTCTCGATGATCAGGGCAATGCCTTGGCCGACCCCGATGCACATGGTGCACAGGGCATAACGTCCCTGACGCTGCTCCAGTTCGTGCAGGGCGGTGGTCACCAGTCGCGCGCCGCTCATGCCCAGGGGATGCCCCAGGGCAATGGCGCCGCCGTTGGGGTTGACCCGCGGGTCGTCGTCCGCCAGCCCCAGTTCGCGCAGCACCGCCAGGGCCTGGGCGGCAAAGGCCTCGTTGAGCTCGATCACGTCCAGGTCCGCCAGGCTGAGCTGGGCCAGGTCCAGCACCTTGTGGCAGGCCGGCACCGGGCCGATACCCATGATCCTGGGCTCGACCCCGGCGGTGGCCATGGCCACCACCCGGCCCCGGGGCCGCAGGTCATGACGCTGGGCCAAGGCCGGGCTGGCCAGCAGCAGGGCGCAGGCGCCGTCGTTGAGTCCCGAGGCGTTGCCAGCGGTGACGCTGCCATCAGGGCGGAAGGGCGTCGGCAGTTTCTGCAGCTGTTCCAGGGTGGTTGCGGCCCGGGGGTGTTCATCGATGCTCACCTCCAGCGGCGGGCCTTTGCGCTGGGCAATGCTTACCGGGACGATCTCCCGGGCCAGGCGGCCGCTGGCCTGGGCCGCGCTGGCGCGCAGCTGGCTGCGCAGGGCGAAGGCGTCCTGATCGGCGCGGGAGATGCTGAACTGTTCGGCGACGTTCTCCGCAGTCTCGGCCATCGAATCGATGCCGTACTGCTGCTGCATCAAGGGGTTGACGAAACGCCAGCCCAGGGTGGTGTCGTACAGCTCGGCCTGGCGCGAGAAGGCGCTTTCGGCCTTGGCCAGCACCATGGGTGCCCGGGACATGGACTCCACGCCGCCGGCCAGGACCAGCCCGGCCTCGCCACTGCGAATCGCTCGGGCGGCGCTGCCCACGGCATCCAGCCCGGAGCCGCACAGGCGGTTGAGGGTGACCGCCGATACGCGGGTCGGCAGCCCGGCCAGCAGTGCCGACATGCGGGCCACGTTGCGATTGTCCTCGCCGGCCTGGTTGGCGCAGCCGTAGATCAGGTCGTCCACCTCGCTCCAGTCGACCTGCGGATGGCGGCGCAGCAGTTCGCGCAGGGGGATCGCCCCCAGGTCGTCGGCGCGCACGCTGCTCAGCGCCCCGGCATAGCGCCCGATCGGGGTTCGGACGGCATCGATGATCAGTGCGTCATTCATGGTCTGTCTCCTGTGTCAGCACTGGGCCGCGCACTTTGTAGGATTTGCCTTGAAACAGGGCAATCAGCTGTCCCTGCTGGTTTTCGATGCGAACCGCATAGTGCCCTGTGCGCCCCCTGCGGTTCTGTTCATGGCAGTCGGCGGTCAGGGTGTCTCCCTGATGCGCCGGTGCGATGTATTCGATGCTGCAGCCCATGGCCACCGTGGCTTGGTCGTAGCTGTTGCAGGCGATGGCGAACGCCGAGTCGGCGAGGGCGAAGAGCACGCCGCCGTGGCAGGTGCCGTGGCCCTGGAGCATGTCCTGGGTGACAGTCATGCCCAGGCGCGCCGCGCCAGGGGCCACCGAGAGCAGGCGCATGCCCAGCGCCTGGCTGGCCCGGTCGCGCTGGAAAAGGCCCTGGGCGCAGCGTCGGGCCAGCTCCATGGCGGCTTGCTCAGTCATGGAAGGTCCTCCCTTCGGCCACGTGGCGCCGCAGCAGCAGGGAGGGCCGGTAGCGTTCCTCGCCATAGGCGCCCTGGAGGTGTTCCAGCACCTTGAGCAGGGGGTGCAGGCCCAGTTGGTCGGCCCAGGCCAGGGGCCCCAGGGGGTAGTTGACCCCGCTGCGCATGGCCAGATCGATATCCGCCGCCGAGGCCACGCCCTGCAGTACGGCATCGGCGGCTTCGTTGACGAGCATCGCCACGGTGCGCAAGACCGCCAGCGCCGGGGTGTCGCTGAGTCGGCTGACCTGCAGCCCGGCCCGTTGCAGCAAGGCGACGGCTTGGTCCAGGGCCTGGGGCGCGATCGCCTGGGGGCAACTGATGGCCAGGCGGCTGGCTTGGCGATAGTCCAGGGCCAGGTCCAACAGCACCAGGTTGTTGCCCAGGCCTTCGTCCCGGGCCCGCTGGCCGGCCGGGCGGCCGTCGCTCGGGGCCAGGATCGCCTCGCCGACCCGCAGCAGGCCCCGACCGTCGCGGCGGATCACCTGGACGCCCCGGCTCTCCAGGCGCTGGACCAGGGGGGCAGCCCAGCCCAGGTCGCCTTCCACGACGCAGTGGTCGACGGTCGTGTCGCTGCTCAGGCCGACGGCGGGCGGGCGTGTCGCGTCTGCGGCGTAGCGATAGAAGCCCTGGCCGCTCTTGCGCCCCAGGTAGCCGGCATCCACCAGTTCCTTCTGGATCAGTGATGGCTGGTAGCGCGGATCACCGTAATAGGCCGCGTGCACCGAGCAGGTCACCGCGTAGTTGATGTCCTGACCGATCAGGTCGGTGAGTTCGAAGGCGCCCATGGCGAAGCCGCCGGCCTCGCGCAGCAGGGCGTCGAGGGTGGCGCAGTCGCCGGCCCCTTCCTGCAGCAGGCGCAGGCTTTCGCCATAGAAGGGCCGGGCCACGCGATTGACGATAAAACCCGGGGTCGAGCGGCTGTGCACCGGATGCTTGCCCCAGCGGCTCATGGTTCGGTACAGGTCGTCCGCCAGCGCCGGATCGCTGGCCAGCCCGCGCACCACCTCCACCAGGGCCATCACTGGCGCGGGGTTGAAGAAGTGCAGGCCCAGCAGGCGCTGTGGGTGGCGCAGGCCGGCGGCAATGGCGGTGATCGACAGGGAAGAGGTGTTGCTGGCGAGGATGCAGTCGGCGCGACACAGGGCTTCCAGCTCGGCGAACAGTTGCTGCTTGGCCGGCAACTGTTCGGCGATGGCTTCGATGATCAGGTCGCTGTCCGCCAGTTGCTCCAGGCTCTGCGCCGCCTGCAGGCGGCAGCGGACGGCCTCCTGGGCACTCTGCGCAAGCTTGCCCTGGAGCACTCGCTGGCCGAGGCGCTGGTCGATCGCGGCAATGGCCTGGGCCGCGGCGCCCGGCCGCTTGTCCAGCAGCAGCACCGGGTGCCCGGCCTGGGCTGCGACCTGGGCGATACCGGCGCCCATGGCCCCGGCGCCGACCACGGCGATACGTGCGTTATGGCTGAGTGGGTTCATGTTCAGCACCCCTTGAAGACGGGGCTGCGCTTTTCCAGGAAGGCGCTGACGCCCTCGCGGTAGTCTGCGCTGCGGCCCGCCAGGCGCTGCAGGTCGCGCTCCAGATCCAGCTGCTGGTCGAAGCTGTTGTGCAGGCTGGCATTCAGGCTGCGCTTGATCAGGGCCAGGCCATAGGTGGGTTGGCTGGCCAGGTGGCGGGCCAGGCGCAGGGCTTCGTCCCGCAGCGCGTCGTCGTCCACGCATTGATGGATCAGCCCCCATTGTTCGGCCTGCTCGGCGCTCAGGCGGTTGCCGAGCATGGCCAGGGACTTGGCCCGGGCCATGCCCACCAGCCGGGGCAGCAGCCAGGTGCCGCCGGAATCGGGAATCAGCCCGAGCTTGCAGAACGCCTGGATAAAGCTCGCGGAGCGCGCCGCCAGCACCAGATCGCAAGCCAGGGGCAGGTTGGCTCCGGCGCCGGCGGCCACGCCGTTGACCGCGCAGATCACCGGCAATGGCAGGTCGCGCAGCTCGCGCACCAGCGGGTTGTAGAAGGCTTCGATGGATTGCCCCAGATCTGGCGGCGCCTCGCCGGGGGCGACGTTACGCTCGCCCAGGTCCTGCCCGGCGCAGAAGCCGCGGCCTTCGCCGGTCAGCAGCAACACCCGCACCTCGGGGTTGTTGCGCACCTGCTTGAGGGCGCTGCGCAACTCGCCGTGCATCTGCGGGGTGAAGCTGTTGAGCTGTTCGGGGCGGTTGAGGCTGATGAGGGCGACGCCCTGGTCGATGGAGAACAGGAGGGTGGCGAAGTTCATGGTCGGGACACTCTGTGCAGGTCGAAAGGGACGGTGCGGGTTGTTCTCAGTGGCCCGAGAACTGCGCCGGGCGTTTTTCCTGGAATGCGGCGATGCCTTCCTCGCGGTCGCGGGTGCCGGCCAGCACGGTAAAGGCATGGCGCTCCAGGCGCAGGCCGCTGGCCAGGTCGGTGTCCATGGCCTTGAGCAATGCCTCCTTGGCCAGGCGCAGCGCCAGTGGCGCCTTGCCGGCGATCAGGCGGGCCAGTTGCAGGGCGCGCTCGACCACCAGCTCCGGCTGGGTGACTTCGCTCACCAGGCCGGCGCGCAGGGCATGCCGGGCATCTATGGCTTCGCCGGTGAGCACTATCTGCATGGCCAGGGACTTGCCGACGGTGCGCGGCAGGCGCTGGGTGCCGCCGGCGCCGGGCATGATCCCGAGGTTGATTTCCGGTTGGCCGAAGCGTGCGTCCTCGCCAGCGATGATGATGTCGGCGTGCATGGCCAGCTCGCAGCCGCCACCGAGGGCGAAGCCGTTGACCGCGGCAATCAGCGGCTTGCTGAAGCGGCGGATCTGTTCCCAGCTGGACTGGCGCGGATCGTTGAGGATGCCGGTCAGGTCGCGTTCGGCCATTTCCTTGAGGTCGGCGCCGGCGGCGAACGCCTTGCGGTTGCCGGTCAGGACCACGACTTGGGTATGCGGGTCGGCCTCGGCTGCAGCCAGGGCCTGCGCCAGCTCGGCCAACAGGGCCGTGGTCAGGGCGTTGAGGGCTTGCGGACGTTGCAGGGTGATCAGGCGAACGCCACCGCTCGGGGTGTCGACTGCAAGGTGTTGAGGCATGGTGAACCTCCTCGGGAGGTTGCGGCCGGTTGCCGGCTCGATTATTGGATCGGCTGGGGAGCCGGTTTTGGCCGAGTATATCGCCAAAGCGATACATAAAATCAATAGCGATATTGATTAATGTGTCTTATTGTTTGCCGCGTAAGAGGTCTGGCTGGAGAGTTTGATCTGGCTTGATCAAGCTGTTTAAGGGCTTTTTCAGGGCGTGCAGGAGGGGCGGTGTGCTGCTCGACCAGGGTTTCTTGTGTGCCGAGAATAATCTGATACAAAATGCCGGCTTTGTTGGTTTTGTAATAGGCTTAAGTCGCGTCGCGCTGTTGCGGTGCTGCATTCGCCGGCAACGGTGGTCTATTGGTGTTTGGACAGGGGTAGAGCATGACGTGTTACAGCCTCGATGGATTGACTCCCGTGGTCGATCCCAGTGCTTATGTACATCCTTCGGCGGTGCTGATCGGTGATGTGATCGTCGGCCCGCACTGCTACGTCGGGCCGCTGGCCAGCCTGCGAGGGGACTTCGGGCGGATCATCCTCGAAGAGGGCGCCAATCTGCAGGACACCTGCGTCATGCACGGCTTTCCCGACAGCGATACGGTGGTCGAGCGCAACGGTCACATCGGCCATGGCGCGGTGTTGCATGGCTGCCGGATCGGCGCCGATGCGCTGGTGGGCATGAACGCGGTGGTGATGGACAACGCGGTCATCGCGGCGCGCTCCTTCGTTTCGGCGGCGGCGTTCGTCAAGGCCGGCTTCGCGTGTGAGCCGCAGTCGCTGGTGATGGGCGCGCCGGCTCGGGTCACGCGTACCTTGAGTGATCAGGAAGTGGCCTGGAAACAGGCCGGCACCCGCGAATATCAGCACCTGACCCGACGATGCCTGGAACGGATGCAGGTCTGTGAGCCACTGGTGCAGGTGGAGGCCGACCGGCCAAGGTTTGCCGGCAGCCAGGTGCGCCCCAAGCACAGTCTTTGAGGCCAAGCGCGGCAATCAACGGCTCGGGCCGCTGCTTGCCCTTGAAACCCGCTATATTTCTTCCTTTTTTTTCCGGTACGTCCATGTCGTCCCTCGCGCCACTGAATCATCTGATCAAACGCTTTCAGGAACAGACCCCGATCCGCGCCAGCTCGCTGATCATCACCTTGTACGGCGATGCCATCGAGCCCCATGGCGGCACGGTTTGGCTGGGTAGCCTGATTCAATTGCTGGAACCCATGGGGATCAACGAGCGGCTGATCCGCACTTCGATCTTCCGTTTGAGCAAGGAGGGCTGGCTGAGCGCTGAAAAGGTCGGGCGTCGCAGCTACTACAGCCTGACCCTCAGTGGCCGCCGGCGTTTCGACAAGGCCTTCAAGCGGGTGTACAGCGCCGCTGTGCCGGCCTGGGACGGCTCCTGGTGCCTGGTGATGCTCTCGCAGTTGCAACCGGAGCTGCGCAAGCAGGTGCGTGAGGAGCTGGAATGGCAAGGTTTTGCCGCGATGTCGCCGCTGTTGCTGGCCTGTCCGCGCAGTGATCGCGCCGACGTCAATGCCACCTTGCAGGAACTGGGCGCCCAGGAAGACACCATTGTCTTTTGCACCACGGCCGAGGATGTCCTGGGTTCCAGGGCCCTGCGCCTGCAAGTGCGCGAGAGCTGGAACATCGATGAGCTGGCGGCGCATTACAGCGAGTTCATCCAGTTGTTCCGCCCGCTGTGGCAGGCCTTGCGCGAGCAGGAGCAACTGCAGCCGGCCGACTGTTTCCTGGCCCGTCTGCTGCTGATCCATGAGTACCGCAAACTGTTGCTGCGTGATCCGCAGTTGCCGGACGAGCTGCTTCCCGGGGACTGGGAGGGCCGGGCGGCACGCCAGCTGTGCCGCAATATCTATCGCCTGATCCAGGCCAAGGCCGAGCAATGGCTGGCCAGCGCCCTGGAAAACGCCGACGGTCCGCTGCCGGATGTCGGCGAGAGTTACTACCGACGCTTTGGCGGACTGCTCTAGGCGCAAGCTTTGGTGACCGGGCCGGGCAGTTTCAGCGATCCATTGATGGGGCTGGGGTGCGGTCACCTGGCAAAGGCCCACTAAGTGCGCTGGCTAGTTGCCAGAAACATGCTTCGCGGTGACTCGTTCATAACAACAGAAACAACCAGCGGCAGGGCGCGAAAGTTGTTGGAAGAGGGGAGATAGATAGCGTGCTTAGTTGTTTGTCTTGAATAACGGATCACCCCGTGGGGTGATCCGTTAACAGCATCCCTTACTTGGGCATGGCCCAGGACTGCAGGATATAACCTTCCTGGCTCAGTTCAGCCCGGGCCTGCTTGAGCAGGTCTTCGAGCTGGGCCGGATCGGAGTAGGCGCTGGTGGGAATACGGGTCTGGCCGATACGGGTGCTGGTACGGTCGATGACGGTCAGGCTCAGTTCGCCGTTCCCGTCCTGTGGGGCCCAGGCCACGCATTGAAAAGGCTTGAATGCGCGGTCGGCGATCAAAAGTGCTTCGTTTCTACGGAGCGGGGCGTTCATGGGGTCTTCTCTCTGTGTGCCCAATCAGATGATGTGCCGTCGGTTGGGCTTACCGTTCGGCTGGTTATGTGTACTGATGCACTGAGGTGGGGATCGGGTCACACCGAAAAACAAGTTTTTACAACTTTCGTGCTGCACGCTTGTGGGCGGGCCATTAGTTGCGGCGCTTTTTAAAAACTACTGCGACAATCAGTCGCTCGCAGAGCCCGTTCGCCGACCGCTTAGTTCTTTTGGTAATCGACGCTATAAGCAATCGATACATTCGGCCGTCAAGTTCTTGCTAATGTTACAGCCAGGTTTGCCAAACCACTGTTTCTAATAACTTTTTCGAACTTTTGGCGTCAAGGAATACTCATGCTCGAAGCTCCTGTGCAGCGGCGCCTGCTGGTGGTCAATCCCTGTGACGACTGTCACCGCCTGTTACCCGGATTGCGCACCATAGGTTGGGATGTCGACAGCTGTGACCTGGAAGCGGCCCGCGAGCGTTCCTGCGATGTCGGCCTGCTGCGCCTGCAGCCCTTTCACCTGGAGCGCCCGGAGGCGGTCAAGGAGCTGATCAGCCACAGCGGCACTGAGTGGATTGCGGTGTTGAGTCCGGAAGTGCTGCGCCTGCAGAAGGTCGGTGACTTCGTCTGCGAATGGTTTTTCGATTTCCATACGCTGCCGTTCGACGTATCCCGGGTTCAGGTCACCCTTGGCCGGGCCTTTGGCATGGCTCGCCTGCGCGGCCAGGGCTCGATTCATGTGGACCAGCCCGAGCACGAGTTGCTCGGCGACAGCCGGCCGATCCGCGACTTGCGCAAGTTGCTGAGCAAACTGGCGCCCACCGAGTCGCCAGTACTGATCCGCGGTGAGAGCGGCACCGGCAAGGAACTGGTGGCGCGCACCCTGCATCGCCAGTCCCAGCGTCATGACAAGCCCTTTGTGGCGATCAACTGCGGGGCGATTCCCGAGCACCTGATCCAGTCCGAGCTCTTCGGCCATGAAAAGGGCGCCTTTACCGGGGCCCATCAGCGCAAGGTCGGGCGGATCGAGGCCGCCCATGGCGGCACCTTGTTTCTCGATGAGATCGGCGACTTGCCGTTGGAGCTGCAAGCCAATCTGTTGCGCTTTCTGCAGGAAAAACACATCGAGCGGGTTGGCGGCAGCCAGCCGATTCCAGTGGATGTGCGCGTCCTGGCGGCGACCCACGTCGATCTGGAGGCGGCGATCGCCGCTGGCCGTTTCCGTGAGGACCTGTACTACCGGCTGAATGTGTTGCAGGTGATCACCGCACCTTTGCGCGAGCGTCACGGCGACCTGGGCATGCTCGCCAGTCACTTTGCCCATTTCTACAGCCAGGAAACCGGGCGCCGGCCCCGCAGTTTCAGCGAGGATGCCCTGGTGGCCATGGGCAAGCACGATTGGCCGGGCAATGTCCGTGAACTGGCCAACCGGGTGCGCCGGGGCCTGGTGCTGGCCGAGGGGCGGCAGATTCAGGCCAGCGATCTGGGGCTGCAGAGCCTCCAGGCCCAGGATCTGCCCATGGGCACCCTGGAGGACTACAAGCACCGCGCCGAGCGCGAGGCCCTGTGCGATGTGCTCAACCGGCACAGCGACAACCTCAGCGTTGCGGCGCGGGTGCTGGGCATCTCGCGCCCGACCTTCTACCGTTTGCTGCACAAGCATCAGATCCGCTAGGGCGGGGAAAAACGCCAAGGCCCGCGGCGATTGGGGAATCGCCGCGGGCCTTGTTGTTTTGGGTGGATCAGAAGTAGTACGGGAATTTCAGGCTGAAGGTGAAGTCGGGCGCATCCTGGGTCATGCCCAGGGACAGGTTGGGCACGATGGTCAGGTGCTCGGTGGCGGCAATGGTCATGCCGACGTTGAAGTAGGCGGCGTTGGCGTCGCTGGACTCCACCGTTTGCCAGTCCTGGCCGGTGTACTTGATCTTGCTCTTCTTCTGGATCTGATCCGATACCGAGAACGCCATGCTCATTTTTTCGTTGAGGGCGAAGGCTACACCGGCGCCAATCTGGAAGCTGTCGCCCAATTGCACCTTGCCGGGGATCTTCTGCCCGGCATTGGAGCTGATGTCGCCGAACGATTCTTCCAGGTTGTGGGTGTAGGACAGGCTGCCGAACAGCACCGCCGGGTCGAACGTCTTGACCAGCGAGATCCCCGGAGTCACCGACCACACACCATTACCGGTCGGCAGGCTTTCAGGCACGACCAGGTTGTTGTTGCTCGGGTCCGGATTGATGAACTTGATACCGAAAGGGTCCTTGCCGGTGGGCGCCTTGACCCGCAGGCTGACCACGGCGTCAGGCAGGGAGTCGGACTCGTCGAGGAACTTGTAGGCCACCCCGACGTTGACGTCACCCAGAGTCGGGTCGCGAGTGACGGTACTTTCCGAGATGGATTGGCTGCTGCCGCCGTTGGCGCCACCCGACTGGTAAGTCGACTCGCGATAGATAACCGGCGCGTTTATATCGAATTGCCAGCGGTTGTCCAGGTTGTAGCGGGCGGTCAGGTCCAGGGTCCAGGTGTCGGACTTGATCCGATCCAGGTTGACGGTGCCCAGCAGGATCGAGTCCAGGGCCAGAAAGCCGTTGAGGGTCAGTTGACGGGTGTCGTAGCGGGCGTAGCTGATGCCCGTTTCAACGCTGAACTTGCCGCCGCCGAAGAAGCCGCTGGCCTCGTCGTAGAGGTTGGTCACGCTCTGCGCCGGCGTCGAGTCATCCTTGAGTGATTGGCCATAGCTCGCGCCACCCGCAGCGCCCCCTGACGCTGCTGCGGCCCCTCTGCCGGCAACCTGCTGGTTGCCCTTGAGGTCGGCGGGTGATTTTGCCAGGCGCTTGGGAGGAGGCGCCGCAGGCTGGTCTTCGACCTGGCGTACCCGTTGTTCCAGCACTGCCAGCGCCTTCTGCTGCACTTCGTAACGTTGCTTCAGCTCCAGAAGTTCTTGTTTCAGGGTCTCTACGTCCGCATCAGGCGCCGCCTGCAAGGCCGCCGCCGGAAATAGAGTGCTCAAACATACAACCGCGCGCAGTGAAACCGATCGATACATGAAATAAACCGTCCCTTGTGAACCCCAATGGTCGAAAAAAGCGTAGTTCAGAATTTCAAATTGCGTAGTCCATTGAGGGTGGTCAGGTTGCAGTCCAGTGCCCCTTTGCTGGGACCGTTGTTTTGCAGGACTACGTTGAGCTGGGTCAGGTTGCTGACCAGGTTGCTGTTGCCCAGCAGCCGGGTGTTCTGCAGGACGTTGCCCTGGCCCACCTGCTGCAAGGTGCCGCCCTGGTTGGCACTGGCCAGAATGGCCATCTGGATCCCGCCATTGAGCGCCGACACCGAGACACTGCCGGCGGCATTGCTGCCCGTGATGGTCTGGCCACTGAGCAGGGCCTGGCCGGGGTTGCTGCTCAGGCCGGGCGCCTGATTGGCTTCGCTGACATTGATGCTGACGTTGTTGTAGGCGCTGTTGCCGTCGCCGGCGGCGCGCACCACCTGGGTCACGCCCTGGCCGGTGCCCAGGCCGGCGCCACCGATCACGTTGCCGGTGCCTTGAGAAGGCGTGCTGCCGTTGCCGGCCTGGTTGATGGTGGTGACGTAGAATTGCGGGGTGACGGTGGACTGTTGAATCTGCAGGGTGCTGGTGGCGCCGATCAGGTCGCCACTGGCGTTGCGCCAGGTACTGCTCATGACGATGCCGAAACTGATGATCCGTCCCGGCATCACGTAGCGGCCCCGCAATTGCGAGAGTTCCTGGTCCTGGACTTCGATGGGTTTGAAACCAGCATGGGCTGGAAGCGCTGCTGCCAGACAGGCCGCTGCCAGCCAGTATGTAGTCTTCATCTGCTGCTCCCGGAGCGTCCTGCCCCCCTTTTTTATCGTGGCGCGATCCCCTTAGAAGAAGTCGCTCTGGATGAAACCGAAATCCATCAGTTCCGCGTCTTTGACTGGGTAGAAGGTGTCGAGCTTGTTTTTCGCGGTCAGCGGGGCGGGCGGGTCGAGCAGGGCGTTGGCCTTGTCATAGCCCGGGCCGATGATGGCAAAGACGATGCCGTTCCAGCCCTTGACGAAGTCTTCATGGGTGTAGCGTTTGTGACCCAGCACCGGATCACCGATGTAGACCCAGTCTTTCTGGGCCCGCTGCATCACCACGAAGTGTTTGTAGCCGCGAATTTCCATCAGTACGACCACCGGGATGGTCACCGCCTCGAGCTTTTCCGGAGGAATCCGGTAACCCCTGGCGCGCATGCCGATGCTTTCTGCATAGCGTTTCATGTCAAGCATCGAGAAGCCCTGAGTCTGGACCAGCTTCTGGTCCGAATTCATCAGCATGCCCTTGATCACTTGTTCCTCGTTGACGTCCAGCCAGTAGGCCTGACGCAGGATGGTTGCCAGCGCTGCGGCGCCGCAACTGAAGTCGGTCTTCTGTTCGACGATGTCGCTGAATTTGCGCTCACGCACGCTTTGCACTTGCTTGAAGATCAGGCCGCCGCCCGCGAGTCCGGCCACGGCCATCTGTGCCGAGTACACGGGGCCGCATAGGCTCAACAGTAGAATGATGATCGCAGTACGCATGATCGTTACGCCTGGTGAGACTGTGGAAAAGCCCCGTTTCCGGGGCTTTCGTTACGATCGCTACTACATGCAGGCTTTGCAGCCGGCGGCGATGGACAGCGAGTTGCTTTGTTGGTTGCCCACACCGGCCGAGACGTTGGCGCCGCCGTTGCCGGAGAAGCCGTTCATCGAGTTGGTCATGCTGGCGTTGTTGACCACTGGGTTTTTCCAGCCGTCTTTGGTCAGCACTTGCTGGGTCCAGTAGCCGGCCAGTTCGATGGTGCCTTGTTCCTTGAAGGTGAGTTTCTGATCGTCGTTGCCGTGGCCTTTGTTGTCGCCATAGCCATGACCACTGTGATCGTCGCCGCCTTCGATCTTGCCGCTGCCGGTGCCTTTGTAGCTGCCGGAGGCCACGAAGCCGCCAGTGAGGGTGTCTTTTTTGTAGGCCTGGACACCTTTGTTATCCACCACCAGATTGGTGGAGGTTTGGTTGGCCGAGGCGGCGGCGGTGGCTACGCGACCACCGGACACGGCAATGGCCAGGTTGTTTTTCTGTTGGTTGAAGTCGCCGGCGGTGACGTTGACGCCGATGTTGCCGGAGCCGTTGTTGCCGGAGTTGTTCATCGTCGCGTTGTTTTGGGTCGACGAGTTTTTCACGTAGTTGTTGTTGTTGACCTGGGTGGCGCTGGAAGCGGCCACGGCGCTGCCGAAGATGAAGCTTTCGTCAGCGGTTGCCAGGGCAGCGGCGTTGTCTTGTTGGTTGCCGTCGCCGGCGGCGACGTTGGCGCCCATGTTGCCGTTGGAGCTGTTCAGGGAGTTGTCCATCTTGGCGTTGTTGTTGGTGCCCTGATTTTTCACCACGTTGGTGTTGCTGTTCTGCACGTCGATCACTGCAGCACCGGCCCCAGCGGTGATTTGCAGCAGAGTGTTGAGATCCGGACCTTGGTTGTGATCGCCATGGCCATTGCCATGACCGCCGTTGTGACCATGTTCGTTACCACCTGCCTGAGCGGCCATTGCCATGACTGCGGCCAGTGCGAAAACCAGTGGTTTGAGAGCCATTGTAGGTTTCATGGTGTTTCTCCGGTGCTTATTAGTTGGTTAAGTGTTGGTACTTTCTAATTGCACTACGACGGGTCAATCGGCGACCCGGATGCTCAGGGTGTTAGCCATGCGGTTCCCCACCCCGGCACTCTGGTTCACCTGAATCACCCCACGGCTGCCGGTGAAGGCCTGGTCGCTGGTAACGACCTGGCGGCTGCCTTGCTGAGGGTCAGATGCGCCCGAGCTTGGTAACAGCGCGACGTTCTGCTGCGAGAGCGCGCTGTCGTCGATGCTTTGCGGATTGGCGCTGATGCTGATCCGCAAGGCATTGACCATCTGGTTATTGGCCCCGGACGACTGGTTGACACCCAGTGCGCCGTTGCCGTTGCTGAAAGAGTGGCCGCCGATGGTGCTGCTGGCATTGACCGAGCGGTCGGCTGGCGTGGTGATCTTCTGGGTCACGCTGGTGCTGGCCTTGGCATTGGTGCCGATGGCGATGGCCCGCACGTTGGTCTGCTGTTGCTGGTCGCCGGCGGCCTGGTTGATGTTCAGGTTGCCGGTGTAGCCCGAGCCGGAATTGTTCAGGGTCGCGGTGTCCTGGACCTGGGTGGTGCTGTCGGCCATGGCTGAAGTACAGGCCAGCAGGGCGATAAACAGCAGTGAGCGCTTCATCTCAGCGGCCTCCGATGTTGCTCAACGGCGCCATGCCGGAGCTGATGGAGCGGTTGATCGACCCGGAGATCGACGACCCGGAGCCGCCACCGTGGCCAGCGCTCATGCCGGGCAGGCCGTTGGGATTGGTCACCACGTTGAGGCCGGCGACCCCGCTGCCGTTGGGCATCACGGCGCCGCGAACCAGCGAACCGCTGTTGATGCCGGCGAACTCGCTGTCGCTCATTTCGTTGTTGAGTGCGCCGGTGACCGGCCCCGAAGGATTGGCGTTGACCGTGGTCGGGTTGGGATCCAGATTCAGGGGACGACCGGCAGGGGTCGGATGCACCTGGCGTTCCAGAACGATCTGGCCATTGCCTGCTGCCAGGACCGGAAGGCTATGCACCGCGCTGACGGCACAGCCGATCAGCAGTAGGCGGGTGAAACGTTGCTTCAGAGTCCCCACGGCGGCATTCCTTCTTCTCAGTGCTGGCCCTAGTCAGCGTTGACAGGGAGAGAGCAGAAGCCGTGCCGCTTTTGATTTGTCTTGCAGATTCAAGGGCTTGCGAATGCAGTGCGGAAATGGGCCGCCTGACTGTTTCATGCTTGAGACAGTTCGCCATACCGGCCACTAGCCATGGCCTTGCAAATGCTCTGCAACAGGGGTTGCTGCAGGGGTGTATCAGTGACTTAACAGTTTCCCCCGCGCGTGACGCAGGCCCCGGAAATGGCGGCCTGATCGGCTGGGGAGTGTTTCAGAAATGGACACTCTCGTGCCGGGCCACCCTGCAGGATCAGTCCTGCAGCAGTTGCCGGACCTGGGCAAAGGCCTGTTGCCGGCGCGCCTGCCAATCCCCGCGAATGACCCGATAGGCTTGCCCATGGCGCTCCAGCCACTGCCGGGTGGCGGCAAAGAAGGCCAGGCGCTGTTCCAGTTGCGGCTGGCAGCGCTGACCGTCATCGCTCCAGTCCACATCCTCCGGCGATAGCAGCAGGTGCAGGTCGTAGTGGCGGGCCAGCAGTTGCGGCTCCAGCCAGGCCGGGCAATCGCCGAACAGGGCCTGGCTCCACAGCAGGTTGCTCAGCAGGTGGGTATCGAGGATCAGCAGGGCCGGCTGCTGCGAGCGCGCCTGATCCTCCCAGGCCAATTGGCCACGGGCGATCGCGGGGATGTCCGCCAGGCAGGTGTCGCGGCGTTCCTGCTCGATGAAGTGGCGCACGTACTCGCCCACCTGGATGCCGCCGAAGTGCGCTTGCAGCTCGGCCGCCAGCCAGCTCTTGCCGCTGGACTCGGGGCCGGTGAGGACCAGCACCTTCACGATTGCAGGGCCGGGTCGGCGCGCCAGGTGCGCCAGCCCTGGACCGCCAGCAGGGTGAACAGGGCGTAGAGCGCGGCGGTCAGGTACAGCGCCTTGTAGACGAACAGGCCGACGAAGATCACGTCCACGGCGATCCACAAAGGCCAGCATTGCACGCGTTTCTGCGCCATCCACCACTGCGCCACCAGACTGAAGGCGGTCAGGGCGGCATCTAGCCAGGGCTGGGCAGCGTCGGTCCAGTGGGCCATGGCCGCGCCCAGCAACAGACTGCCCAGTGCCCCCAGGGCCAGGCCCTGGAGCAGGCCGACGGTCTGCAACTGGCTGACCGGGCGCCCCTGATGCTGATCGCCACCCCGGGTCCATTGCCACCAGCCATAGAGCTGCAGCACGGCGTAGACCACCTGCAGGAGCATGTCGGAATAGAGTTTGACCTCGTAGAAGATCCAGCTGTAGAGCAGCACCATGACCAGGCCGATGGGCCAGCACCAGGGGTTCTGCCTGACCGTCAGCCAGACGGCGATCACGCCTAGCGCAGCGGCAAACAGTTCAAGCCCGGACATGGCGGTTCCTTGGGGAAGTGGAGGAGGGGGCGGATTGTACCCAGAGTCGGCCCCGGACGTTAGCCCGGAGCCGCGCGCCCGTGGCGCCTAGACGCGGAACTGGCGCAGCAGGCCGTTGAGCTGTTCCGAGAGTTCCTTGAGGTGCCGGCTGGCGGCGCTGGAGTGCTGGGCGGCCAGTGCGGTGCCCTGGGACAGGCCCGCGGCCTGACCGACGTTGTGGTTGATGTCCTCCACCACGTGGGCCTGTTGCAGCGTGGCGCTGGCGATCGAGGCGTTCAGGCCGTTGAGGGTGCGCAAGGCCTGGCCGATGGCGTTGAGGCTGGTGCCGGCCAGCCCGGCCTGTTCGATGGTCGACTGCGAGGCCCGGCTGCTGTCGCCGATGACCTTGACTGCGGCTTCGGAGTGACTCTGCAGGCGTTCGATCATGCCCTGGATTTCCGCGGTGGACTGCTGGGTACGCTGAGCCAGCAGGCGCACTTCATCGGCCACCACGGCAAACCCCCGGCCCTGTTCCCCGGCCCGGGCGGCCTCGATGGCGGCGTTCAGGGCCAGCAGGTTAGTCTGCTCGGCAATGGCACGGATCACCTCCAGCACGCTGCCGATCTGGGTGCTTTCCGTCGCCAGGGTGCGGATCACTTCCACGGCCTGGTCGATGGTCGCGGACAACTGGTCGATCTGCTGCAGACTGCCGTCGATGTTGAGCTGGCCCTGTTGGGCCTGGGCTTCGGCTTCGCGCACTTCGCTGGCCGCGTGTTCGGCATTCCTGGCCACATCCTGCACGCCGCTGGTGACCTGACTGATGGCCGCAGCCACCTGTTCCATCTGCTGGGACTGTTGCTGACTGCGTTCCTGGGCTTCGCTGGCGTTGCTGCCCAGCTCGCTGGATGACTGCTCCAGTGCGGCAGCGCTGGACTGCAACTGGGTGACCACCCCGCGCAACTTGGCGGTGAAGCCATTGAAATGCCGGGCCAGCTCGGTGACTTCGTCCTGGCCATGGGTATCCAGGCGCCGGGTCAGGTCGCTTTCACCGCTGGCGATGTTGGCCATGGCGTGCACCGTCTCGCGCAGCGGGTTGACGATGCTGCGCACGATCAGCACCACCAGCACGGTCATCAGCAGGGCGATCACCAGGCCGATGGAGGAGGCCTGCAGGACCTGGGCATAGAACTCCTGTTGCAGGTCATCGATGTAGACCCCGGAACCGATGATCCAGCCCCAGGGCTGGAACAGCTGTATATAGGAGGTCTTCTGTACCGGCTGCTCGGCCCCGGGCTTGGGCCAGCGGTAATCCACCATGCCGGCGCCCTTGGACTTGGCCAGGGCGACCATTTCATTGAACACCTCGAAGCCGTCCGGATCCTTGACCGCCGCCAGGTTCTGTCCGTCGAGCTTGGGGTTGGCCGGGTGCATGATCATCACCGGCCTCAGATCGTTGATCCAGAAGTAGTCATTCTGGTTGTAGCGCAACCCGCGGATGGCTTGCAGCGCCTGTTGCTGCGCCTGTTCGCGGCTCAGGCTGCCGGCGGCTTCCAGGCCCTGGTAGTAAGTGAGCACACCGGCGGCGGTCTGCACCACATGCTGGGTTTTCTGCGCCTTGGCCTGGTACAGGTCACCGTGAATCTGTCCGAGCATCATCACGCCCAGAGTCACCAGGGTCAGCACTGCCACGATCAGGATCAGCCACAAACGCTGACTGATGGACATCTTGCGCAAGCTATTCATCATCCGGTCACTCCTGGTTTTTGTACTTGTCATAAAAGGCCGTGTGCATCCAAGCACGCCTGCCTTCGAGCGCCTACCCTACGGAAGTCCAATAACATCGCGGTGTATTTTGCGCCTGTCTGTTAGGATTTCGGCGCCTTCGCGCAAAACCTGAACCTTTCTGCCCTTTTCACAGAATTTTCATGGGCTTGTGTTGAACTTACGGCCGGAAAATTTCACCTGCGCCCAGCGCAGTGACTGAGTCGACTACTTAAAAAAGAGGCATGCCACGAGCATCGCCTTATGGGGGATTAATGGATCTTTGGAGCGCCGCACAGGCATTGATACTTGGGATTGTCGAAGGCCTGACCGAGTTTTTGCCCATCAGCAGTACCGGACACCAGATTATCGTCGCTGACCTGCTCGACTTCGGTGGCGAGCGGGCGATGGCCTTCAACATCATCATTCAGCTGGGTGCGATCCTGGCCGTGGTCTGGGAGTTTCGGCGCAAGATCCTGGAGGTGGTGATCGGTCTGCCGAACCAGCCCAAGGCCCAGCGCTTCACGGTCAACCTGCTGATCGCCTTTCTACCGGCGGTGGTGCTGGGGGTGATCTTCGCCGACCTGATCCACGCTTATCTGTTCAACCCCATCACCGTGGCCACGGCCCTGGTGATCGGCGGGGTGATCATGCTCTGGGCCGAGCGGCGCCAGCACCGGGTGCACGCCGAAAGTGTGGACGAGATCACCTGGAAGGACGCACTGAAAGTCGGTTGTGCCCAGTGCCTGGCGATGATCCCCGGGACTTCGCGCTCCGGCTCGACCATCATCGGCGGGCTGCTGTTCGGCCTGTCGCGCAAGACCGCCACCGAGTTTTCGTTCTTCCTGGCCATGCCCACCATGGTCGGGGCCGCGGTGTATTCCGGCTACAAGTACCGGCACCTGTTCCAGCCTGACGATTTTCCGGTGTTCGCCATCGGCTTCGTCACGGCCTTCATCTTCGCCATGATCGCGGTCAAGGGGCTGCTGAAGTTCATTGCCAGCCACAGCTATGCGGCGTTTGCCTGGTACCGCATCGCCTTCGGCCTGCTGATCCTGGCGACCTGGCAGTTCGGTTGGGTCGACTGGACGGCGGTCAAGTCGTGAAGAGCGCCGGCCGCGCACCGCAGCCGGGCAGCGCTGCGCGAATCCGCCACCTGAGGTTCAAGCTGCTGGTGCTGGTCCTGCTGTGCGCCTTGCCGTTGTTCGGTTCGCTGTCCCTGTGGTGGCGCGGCATCTCGATCGTGCCCCTGGTGGCCTACGGCGCGGTCAGCCTGCTGACGTTCCTGTGTTACTGGCACGACAAGCGTCAGGCCCGGGCCGAGGGCCGGCGGATTCCGGAGAATGTGCTGCACGCCCTGGAACTGGCCGGCGGCTGGCCCGGGGCCCTGCTGGCCCAGCAACTGTTGCGGCACAAGACCCGCAAACTGTCCTATCAGACCTTGTTCTGGCTGATCGTGGCCTTGCATCAGGTCTACTGGATTGACCGGCTGTTCCTGGAAAACAGCCTGCTGAGCCTGTTCTAGAGCAGCAGCCCGACCTGCGCCCGCTTGGGCAACTTGCCCACCACCAGTTGATGGGAGCGTTGCAGCAGTGCCCGGAGTTCCTCGGCACCCAGCGGGTAGGGCGTTTGCATGATGATCCAGTGCGCCCGCGCCAGATAAGGCGCCGGGGCAATGCCCGGACGGTCGACATGGCCGAGAAACAGCTCCTGGTCGACCTTGAAGGCCAGGGAGCTGCCCCGCAGGTTCTGCAGGGCGAACATCTTGCTGCCGGCGATCGAGAACACGCGCACACCGCCCCATTTGTAGTCCTCGCGCGCCCCGGGCAGGTCCAGGCAGAACTGCGCCACTTGTTGTTCAGTGAGGATTGCGTCTTTCACAGCAGTCTTTCTCCACAGCCTTCGAAGGATTCGCTCAGGTGCTCGATCCAGGCCCGCACCGCCGGCAACACACCGCGGCGGTGAGGATACACCGCTTGCAGCCAGCCGCCGGGCAATGACCATTGCGGCAGCATCTGCACCAGTTGGCCGCTGGCCAGTTCAGCCTCGCAATACAGCATCGGCAGGACGGTGCAGCCCAGGCCGGCGAGGGCACAGGCGCGCCGCACGATGAAGTCGTCGATGCCCAGGCGCGCTTCCAGGGCCAGGTCGCAGGCCTGGCCTTGCTGGTCCAGCAGGCGCAGGTGCACCAGCCGATCGGCCTCCAGGGCGCCGAGGATGGGCAGCTGCCGCAGGTCTTCCGGATGCAGCACCGGGTGCTCCTTCACAAAGTCGGGACTGGCGACGATTGCGGTTTGCGCCGGGCGCAGGCGGCGGGTCACCAGCAGCGGATCTTCATCGCCGTGTTCACGCACCCGCAGGGCCACGTCGATGCCTTCGGTCACCAGGTCGACGCGGCGGTTGAGCAAGAGCATCTCCAGTTGCACCTGGGGGTATTTCTGCAGGTAGCTGCTGACCAGCGGTGTCAGCAACTCATGGGCCAACCCCACCGGGCTCGACACCCGCAGGCGTCCCCGGGGTTCGCTGGCCATGCTGGCCACGGCTTCATCGGCCATTTCCGCTTCCAGCAACATCGCCTGGCAATGGCGCAAGTAACGCTCGCCCACGGCAGTGAGCTTGAGCTGGCGGGTGGTGCGTTGCAGCAAGCGGGCCTTGAGCCGCTCTTCCAGTTCGGCGATGCGCCGCGACAGCCGCGACTTGGGAATGCCCAGCAAACGCCCGGCGGCGGCGAAGCCACCGGCTTCCACCACCTTGGCGAAGTAATACAGATCGTTGAGGTCTTGCATGAGAGGAGGGCTCGATTGTCCTGCTGATGGGACGAACTATCGCATTTATGCCGTCTAATCAGCTATTGAATTCATCTGTAGGATTGCGCACATCCGATCGCCCAGTGGCGGTCCTCACTTGGAGATCCCAGATGAAACTCTTGCATATCGATTCCAGCATCCTTGGTGACAACTCGGCCTCCCGTCAGCTGAGCCACAGCGTGGTCCAGGCCTGGAAAGCCGCCCAGCCTGAGGTGACCGTGACCTACCGCGACCTGGCCGGGGATGCCATCAGCCACTTCTCCGCAGCCACCCTGGTGGCCGCCGGCACCGTCGCTGAACTGCGTGACGCCGCACAGCAGCATGAGGCCGAGCTCAGCGCCCAGGCCCTGGCCGAATTCCAGGCCGCCGATGCGGTGGTGATTGCCGCGCCGATGTACAACTTCACCATTCCGACCCAGCTCAAGGCCTGGATCGACCGCATTGCCGTGGCCGGCCAGACTTTCCGCTACACCGAAGCCGGCCCGCAAGGCCTGTGCGCAGGCAAGAAAGTGATAGTGGTTTCCACCTCCGGCGGCTTGCATGTGGGCCAGGCCACTGGGGCTGCCCACGAGGATTACCTCAAGGTGCTGTTCGGTTTCCTCGGTATCACCGACATCGAGTTCGTTCGTGCCCACGGCCTGGCCTACGGTGAAGAAGTGCGCAGCAAAGCCCTGAGCGATGCCCAGGCGCAAATCAGCGAGCAACTCTTCGCCGCGGCGTAAGGCTTGTGTAAAGACGCTTTCCTGTACGGCAGGCAGCACTAGACTCTGTATTCTGATCACTGCTCGAAGTGATCAGGATGCGGAGTTTTTTTATTGGCGGTTTTCAGTATTTCTGGCCCATGTTATGCACGTTTACCGATGAGCGCAGTGGTGCTTGCGCGCTGTGCATCCCAGGGGCTGGGCCGATCTCGCTACAAGGCCTTGGCGGCAAGGGATGGCAGGGGCAGGGGGCTTTCTCGATCCAGCGGCAAAGGTGGGCGTGTCATGAAACGTCTTGGTGCAGTGTTACTGATCTGCCTGCTCAGCAGCCTGATGACGGTGCAAGCCGCCCCCGGGCCACATCCACACTGGAGCGTGGGTTTCCATGAGATGAGCTTTCTCGATCCCCTGGACCTGCAGCCGATGCGCGCCATCGCCTTTTATCCGTCCACCGGCATCGAGCATGCCAGTGTGCTCGAGGGCTACACAATCGACGCCTCGCGGGATGCCAAGATCGCCATTGGCCGCTTTCCGATGCTGATGCTGTCCCACGGCAATACCGGTACGCCCCTGGCCCTGCACGACCTGGCCACCTCCCTGGCGCGCAAGGGGTTCGTGGTGGTGGCGGTGATTCATCCCGGTGACAACTCCAAGGACCACAGCCGCCTGGGCACCTTGAGCAATCTCTATGGACGGCCGATCCAGATTTCCGAAGCCATTACCGCGACCCTGGGCGATCCGATGCTGTCGCCCTTCGTCAATGCCGACCAGGTCGGGGTGATTGGCTATTCCGCCGGCGGCGAGACGGCCCTGATTCTCTCCGGTGCCACGCCCGACCTGGATCGCCTGCGGCGCTATTGCCAGGAGCGCCCCGATGACCGGGATGCCTGCAACACCCGGGGCGAGCTGATCGTCGACCGTGACGACCTGCAGCCCGTGGCCGATCCGCGGGTGCATGCGCTGATGCTGATGGCGCCCCTGAGCCTGAAGTTTGGCCGCCATACCCTGGCCGGGGTGCATGTGCCCGTGCTGCTCTACAGCGGCGATGGCGACCAGCTGGTGGCCCTGGACAAGAACGCCGCGGCCCTGGCACGCAAGCTGCCGGTGGCTCCGGACTTCAAGCTGCTGGCCGGCGCCGGGCACTTCGTGTTCATGGCGCCGTGCACCGCCGAGCAGTTGGCGGCCATGCCGGCCCTGTGCACCGACGCCGACGGTGTTGATCGCGAAGACATTCACCGCAACCTGATTGCCGAAGCCGGTCGCTTTTTCGCCCATACCCTGGGTCGCCCAAGCCGGGCCGGGATGCAGACCGCCGACCAGTAACTCAGGCACCGGCCCGGCGCTTGAGCAGCAGCGTCAGTCCCAGGCCGGTGATCGAGAGCAGGGCGGCGCAGAAGAAAATCCACGAATACCCCAGGTTCAGGGCCACCGCGCCCATCAAGGGGCCGGCGATGGCCAGGGCCAGATCGAAAAACACCGCATAGGCACTCAAACCGGCACCACGGCTGCTGTTGGGCACCTGCTTGATGGCTTCCACCCCCAGCGCCGGGTACACCAGCGACAAGCCGAAGCCGGTGAGCCCGGCGCCGATCAGCGCCCAGGCCGTGGACGGCGCCAGCCAGAGCAGGGTCAGCCCCAGGGTCTCGACGCACATGCAGGCAATGGCCGAGCGAAAGCCGCCAAAGCGGCTGATGCTGGAGATGAACAGCAAACGCGAGCAGATGAAGCACACCCCGAACACCGTCAGGCAATAGGCGGCGCCGGTCCAGCCGCGGCTCAGGTAGAACAAGGTAATGAAGGTGGTCAGGGTGCCATAGCCGATGGAGGCCAGGCTGAGGCTGGCGCCGAAGGGGGCAATGCGCCCGAAGACCGCCCAGAACGGCAGGCGCTCGCCGCGAATCACCGGCACCGAGGGTTTGTTGCGAATCAGCAGCAGGGCCAGCACTGCCAGAACCGACAGGGCGATGCCCAGGCTGGTGAAACCGTATTGCTCAACTATCACCACCCCCAGCGGCGCGCCGATGGCAATGGCGCCGTAGGAGGCAATGCCGTTCCAGGAAATCGAGCGTGCCGTGTGTTCCGCACCCACCTGGCCCATGCACCAGCTGATGGTGCCGACCCCGATCAAGCCTTGGGCCACGCCCAGCAGCAGGCGTGCGCCCAACAGCACGGCAAGGCTCAGCAGTGGCCAGTGTTCCAGCCACACTGAAATCAGGGTCAAAAGCCCGCTGAGGAGAATCCCCAGCAAGCCGTAGATGATCGAGCGCTTGGTGCCCACGGTGTCCGACATGCGCCCGGCCATGGGCCGGCTGAGCAGGGTGGCCAGGTATTGCGCGCCGATGGTCAGCCCGGCAATCACCGCGCTGAAGCCCAGCTGTTCGTGGACGTAGCCCGGCAGCACGGCGATTGGCAGGCCGATGCAGAGGAAGGCAATAAAGGTATAGAAGACGATGGAGACGATCTGCAGGGTGATCGCCATGGAGCTTTGAGCGGAGGTCTGTGGCTCGGGCATGAAGGCTCGTTCGCGGGCGGCGGTTAGAGAGCCGCATCATCGCGTGCCGCGATGATAAAAGGAAGCAGGCTAACTATCTTGCCCCTCCGCCCCGTAGGAGCTGGCTTGCCAGCGAAGGCGTTCTCAGGGGCAATGCCGACTCAAGGGCCTTTTCGCCGGCAAGCCGGCTCCTACGAGAGGGGGTGGTGCATACGAAAAAGCCCCGTCACAACGGACGGGGCTTTTCTTGACGCTTGTGGCTTGAAACTGGCTGCTGCTTTAGAACATCACGCCCTGGCTGCGCAGGTAGTCGTCGTAGGTGCCGCTGAAGTCGGTCACGCCGCTTGGGCTCAGCTCGATGATGCGAGTGGCCAGGGACGAGACGAACTCACGGTCGTGGCTGACGAAGATCAGGGTGCCCGGGTAGTTTTCCAGGGCCAGGTTCAACGCCTCGATGGATTCCATGTCCAGGTGGTTGGTCGGTTCGTCCATCACCAGCACGTTGGGCTTTTGCAGGATCAGCTTGCCGAACAGCATGCGACCTTGCTCACCACCGGAAATCACCTTCACCGACTTGAGGATCTCGTCGTTGGAGAACAGCATCCGGCCGAGGGTGCCGCGGATCATCTGCTCGCCCTGGGTCCATTGGCCCATCCAGTCGAACAGGCTGACGTCGTCTTCGAAGTCATGGGCGTGGTCCTGGGCGTAGTAGCCGATTTCCGCGCTTTCGGTCCATTTCACCGAACCGGCGTCCGGGGTCAGCTCGCCCACCAGGGTGCGCAGCAGGGTGGTCTTGCCGATACCGTTGGGGCCGATGATCGCCACGCGCTCGCCGGCTTCGACGGTGAAGCTGAAGTTCTGGAACAGGGTCTTGCCATCGAAGCCCTTGGACATGCGCTCCAGGGTCACCGCCTGGCGGTGCAGCTTCTTGGTCTGTTCGAAGCGGATGAACGGGCTGACCCGGCTCGACGGCTTGACTTCGGCCAGCTGGATCTTGTCGATCTGCTTGGCCCGGGACGTGGCCTGCTTGGCTTTCGAGGCGTTGGCCGAGAAGCGGCTGACGAAGGTCTGCAGTTCGGCGATCTGGGCTTTCTTCTTGGCGTTGTCCGACAGCAACTGCTCGCGGGACTGGGTCGCGGCGATCATGTACTCGTCGTAGTTGCCCGGGAACAGGCGCAGCTCGCCGTAGTCCAGGTCGGCCATGTGGGTGCAGACACTGTTAAGGAAGTGCCGGTCGTGGGAAATGATGATCATGGTGCTGTTACGCGCCGTGAGAATGTTTTCCAGCCAGCGGATGGTGTTGATGTCCAGGTGGTTGGTCGGTTCGTCCAGCAGCAGCACTTCCGGATCGGAGAACAGCGCCTGGGCCAGCAGCACCCGCAGTTTCCAGCCTGGAGCGACTTCGGTCATCGGGCCGAAATGCTGTTCCAGGGGAATGCCCAGGCCCAGCAGCAGTTCACCGGCGCGGGACTCGGCGGTGTAGCCGTCCATCTCGGCGAATTCGGTTTCCAGCTCGGCCACGGCCATGCCGTCTTCTTCGGTCATTTCCGGCAGCGAGTAGATGCGATCGCGCTCGGCCTTTACCTTCCACAGCTCTTCGTGACCCATGATCACGGTGTCGATCACGGTGAATTCTTCGTAGGCGAACTGGTCCTGGCGCAGTTTACCCAGGCGCACGTTGGGCTCCAGCATGACCTGGCCGCCGGACGGCTCGAGGTCGCCACCGAGGATTTTCATGAAGGTCGACTTGCCGCAACCGTTGGCGCCGATCAGACCGTAACGGTTGCCACCGTTGAACTTGACCGAAACGTTCTCGAACAGTGGCTTGGCGCCGAACTGCATGGTGATGTTAGCTGTGGAGATCAATTACTTACCTACCAATGATTTAGCGCCGACCTTGAATCCACAAAGCGCGATCTGGAGCCTTCCAGGTCGGGCCGGTCTGAGTGTGGAGCTGAGCCAGCGGGCGTACGTCGAGCGCAACATTCCGGCGCCAGGGCCGGGTTGCTGAGCAAAAAGTGCGGGGTGCGTGTTGGAATTTGTGCGCATTGTCGCATATGTAAACGAGCAGTTGTATGACGCTCGGGTAGGGAATTTAGCCAGGTGGTGCGAAGTTCAGTGGTCACCGGCTGCGGTGCGGGCAGGAATCAGCGCTTGGATAAAGGCTTGCAACTGCGCGGCGGCCTCTCGCGGCGAGGCCTGGAGCAGGCAGTGTGGGCCGTCGATCTCCACCAGGTGCGCATCCGGGCGCAACTGCCTGACCAGGGCCGCCGCCCAGGCGGGCACCAGCCGATCGCGGGAGGCCCGCAGGTACAACACAGGCACCGAGGTTTCGCTCAGGGCCCGGCTCGCGTCCACCGCGATCACCTCTTGCAGCCGGGCCTGCAATACGGGTGGCGCCACCTGGGCAATGGCGGCCCCCAGCGCCTGGCGCAGCGATGGCGTGGAAAAACCGCCGAGCAACAGGGCGTCCATCGGCCAGAAGGGCAAGCGCCCCATGGGCAACAGCCCGAACAGCGGCGCCAGGGGCGCCAGTGCCGGCCGTGGGTTGCGCACAAAACTGCAGCACAGCACCAGCCCCTGCAATCGCGCCGGACGCCGGGCGGCAATGCTCACCGCCACCGGGCCGGAAAACGACTCGCCCAGCAATACGAACGGGCGGTCCGTCGGCAGCTGTTGCCATACCCGTTGCACCAGGGCGGCGTAGTCCAGCACCTGATCGGCGGGGTAATCCAGCACCTGCACGGGCAGGCTCGGGTCCAGGGCCAGGCGCAGCGGTTCGAACAGGGTGCCGGTGCCATCCATCCCCGGCAGCAGGATCAGGGTTGGCAAAACAGTGGGGGCGATCAATGGCGCTGTCCTTGCGGGGCGGAAGGGAAGTGGGCGGCGCGCAGCATAGCGCAGCCACCTGTTCGACACAGCCCTCAGGGGCAGGCCAGAGGGCTGCAGAGGGTTTTGTTGCGCTGCATCAAAACCTCACCCGATACCGGCAATTTTCTACAGAAGTAGCGCAGCTTTTCACAAATTTGAGTTAACCCTTGGTTACAAACTGTGGCTAAAATGCCAGCCGACGGCCAGATGCCGAGGGTCGGATCGGCGATGGAAACCTTCGCCGATCACGCTTTTTTCAACTCAGACGCTGCCATTTGCCTTTGGCCCTCCGGGCTTTCAGGGGCGCAGCATGTTCTCTTCTGACGTGTGACGATTTCCGTGAAACTCATCATTGCCGCTGTATACGTTTTATCCATTGCGTACGTACACCTGCGGGGGCGCGTGCGCCATAAACTGGGACGCCAACTCAGCGATCACTCGACCTTCCTGGCCCCCATCAACTGCTTCCTTTATCTGTTCTCCAAGTTTCCCAACCGGCCCTACCTGGACCCGGCCGACTTCCCCGAGATGAACAAGTTGCAGGAACACTGGGAAGAGATCCGCGCCGAAGGTCAGCAACTGTTGCAGGCCGGGGAGATCAAGCGCTCGGACCAGTACAACGACGTGGGTTTCAACTCGTTCTTCAAGACCGGCTGGAAGCGCTTCTACCTGAAGTGGTACGGCGACAGCCACCCTTCGGCGATGAAACTGTGCCCGCGCACCACTGAACTGGTGCAGAGCATCGGTTCGATCAAGGCGGCCATGTTCGCCGAGTTGCCACCGGGTTCGCGCCTGGTGCGCCACCGCGACCCCTACGCCGGGTCCTACCGCTATCACCTGGGGCTGTCCACGCCGAACAACGAGGGCTGCTTCATCGAAGTCGACGGCGAGCGCTATCACTGGCGCGACGGCGAAGCGGTGATGTTCGACGAGACTTACATCCACTACGCGGAAAACACCACCGAGCAGAACCGCATCATTCTGTTCTGCGACGTCGAGCGGCCGATGAAGTATCGCTGGGCCGCGGCGTTCAACCGCTGGTTCAGCCGCACCGTGATGTCCGCCGCCGGCTCGCCCAACGACGCCGGGGACAAGACCGGTGGCCTCAACCGCGCCTTCAACAAGCTGTACAAGATCCGCCTGCGGGGCAAGGAGTTGAAGAAGCGCAACCGCACCCGCTACTACCTGGAAAAGTGGGCGATCTTCGCTGCATTGCTGCTGCTGTTCATCTACATCTGATCGGCCCGGCTGGCGCTCGGCCGGCAGCGGTTTCCGGTCGCAGGCCGGTGCGGGAGCTGGCTTGCCAGCCAACGCCCCCTCAAGCCTGCGGCCGGGCTCGGCGGCCTCTTCGCCGGCAAGCCCGCGGACATCGGGTGTTACGTTCTGCAGGATTATTTAATTAACAAAGCCGAACCCTGGGCGTAGCGTGGAATCGTATTCGATACCTTGTCGCTCCTCAGGAGGCTTGTCATGAACAGTCTGGCTCGCGGCTTTGCCGCATTGATCACGCTGGCTTGGGCCAGCGGTACTGCCTGGGCCGCCAGCCCTGAAACGCCTCCTTTCAACGCCCTGCCAGGTTCCGTGCAGCTGGCGCAAAACCTGCCCAACAGCGGCAACAACGACCCCTACAGCAACCCCATTCGCCGGGCCAATCCCAACAGCATGCAGGGCACCCGCAGTGCCACTCCGCCGGTGCGCGGCCCCGGCACCGCGCCCATTGGCCGGCCGCCGACCCTGGAGAACGGCGGTATTGGCAACGGCTATCCCCGTGGCGGGGTGCAGCGGCCAAACCCCGACCCGCGGGTGCAAAGTCCTCGAAATATCGATAACGACAACAGCAACCGGCGCTGAGCTGTCTTGCTGGATGGGCGGCCGCTGCGGTGCGGCTCGCCAGGGATTCTCTTGAGCCATAGAAGGAAGCGAGCATGTTGCGTAAAACCCTATTCGCCACCTTGTGCGCCAGCGTTCTGCTGGGCGGTGCCTGGCCCGCTGTGGCGGCCAGTGCCCAGTCCTTCGCCAGTGAGCAGGGCCGTCTCAGCCTGACCCCGGTGGTGCAAGGTCTGCAGCATCCCTGGGCCCTGGCATTCCTGCCGGATCGCCAGGGCCTGCTGGTCACCGAACGTCCCGGCAACCTGCGGGTGGTGAGCCCGGACGGCAAGCTTTCGGCGCCGTTGAGCGGGGTGCCCAAGGTCTGGGCCAATGGCCAGGGCGGCTTGCTCGACGTGGCACTGTCGCCGGACTTCAAGCAGGACCGCCTGGTGTACCTGTCCTACGCCGAGGGCGGTGGCGAGGGCGGGACTGCCGGCACCGCCGTGGGGCGCGGGCGCTTGAGCGACGACCTGAGTGGGCTCAAGGATTTCCAGGTGATCTTCCGCCAGGAGCCCAAGCTGTCCACCGGCAATCACTTCGGTTCACGGCTGGTGTTCGACCGTGACGGCTACCTGTTCATCACCCTGGGGGAGAACAACAACCGGGCCACCGCGCAGGACCTGGACAAGCTTCAGGGCAAGATCGTGCGCCTGTATGCCGATGGCCGGGTGCCGGACGACAACCCCTTTGTCGGCCAGGCCGGGGTGCGGCCGGAGATCTGGAGTTTCGGCCACCGCAACCCCCAGGGCGCGGTGCTCAATCCCTGGAGCGGCACCCTGTGGGAGAACGAGCACGGGCCCAAGGGCGGCGACGAGATCAACCTGATCGAGCGCGGCAAGAATTACGGCTGGCCCCTGGCGACCCACAGGGTCAACTATTCCGGCCAGCCGATCCCAGAGGCCTCGGGCCAGACGGTCCCGGGCACCGTGGCCCCGCATCATGTCTGGGAAAAGTCTCCCGGCATCAGCGGCATGGCCTTCTACGACGCCGATCGCTTCAAGCCCTGGCAGCACAACCTGTTCATCGGCGCCCTGGCCGGCCGCGAACTGATCCGCCTGCAATTCGATGGCGACCGAGTCGTTCATGAAGAGCGTCTGCTGGGGGACCTCAAGGCGCGCATTCGCGACGTGCGCCAGGGGCCGGACGGTTATCTGTACATCCTCACCGACGAGGATCAGGGCGGCCTTTACAAGGTTGGCCTGGAATAATCCGCCCCAACACCTCCAAGCGCAGGAGCTGGCTGGCCAGCGAAAGCGTCGGCGAGCACAGCACCAGGCTCAAGGACCGCTTCGCCGGCCAGCCGGCTCCTGCGCCTGGGGGCGCGAGGAGAGGATCACCGCGGCCCGCAGCTTGCTGCTGCCGAAGCTGCACATCTTGTCGAACTCGCCGTGGCTCACCGGCAGGTGCTGGCAGTCCATGGGCTGGCGGTGCTGGCTGTGGTCCACATCCGGATCGTGCAGGTAGACGAAGTCGTCGTCGCAGTCGGTGACTATCACCCAGTGGGGGGCCTTGGAACGGGTCAGGCGGTAGCTGCTAATCAGCACCAGGGGCTGGCCGCCTTCACTGAGGCGCTTGGGCAGGTCCAGCGGTCCTCCCAGTACCTGCTGCACTTCGCTGGCGTCCAGTTCCCTGCAGAACTCGTCGTGGACCAGGCGCATGACGTCCTTTTTATGCTCGTCACGCACGCCATTGAGAAACAACGGCCCGGCGCTGTTGACCTGCAGGCGCACCGCAAAGCCCCGGCGCCAGGCAGCCAGCGCCAGGCCCTGGGGGCTGCAGCCGCCGTGGCCCGAGGTCATGAACACTGTGGTGGCTTCACGCCAGATCTGCAGTTCCTCGCGCCGCTCCAGCGGGCGCGAGGGTTGCAGCGCGGCCATGGCCATCAACAGGCAGGCCGGGCCGCAGGTGAAGTCGGTGGTCTGCTGGTAGTAAGGCACGCGGATGCTGCGGGTTTCGCGGTGCTGGAGGATGCGCTTTTCCAGGCGCAGGGCATCGGCGTGGTCTTCGTAGTAGTCGTGGATCCGGGCAAAGCGCCGGTAGCCATGGCGTTCGTACAAGGCCAGCGCCGCCGGATTGTCGGTGCGGACCTCCAGGCGCAGATAGGCGCAGTCATGGGCCAGGGCGCAGGCCTCGATCCGTTGCAGCAGGCGTTTGCCCAGGCCCAGCCCCCGGGCGTCCTCGGCAATGGCGATGGAGTACAGGCGCGCCAGGGAGGTGCCGCGATGAAACAGCACCAGGGCATAGCCCAGCACGCGCGCCTGATGTTCGGCCACCAGCAGTTGCCCGTGGGCGCGGTTGATCATCCACTGGAAGCTGCGCGGGGTCAGCCGGTCGCTGGTGAAACATTGCTGTTCCAGGGCCACCAGCGCCGGCAGATCGTCGGGGGTTGCAGTGCGAAAGACAAGATCCATATAACCGCCGTAAAAGTTGCGTAACGAAACGAGACTTCAAAAAAAGTTCGTGCTTAATAGAAAGGGTCAGGTTCTAAAGCGAGAGCGAACTTTATGTCAGCGGTACAAGGTCATTGGCGAGAAGTATCCGAGCAAAGTTTGCCGGCGACAATCACTTCGACAAGTTATTTTTCCCCACTGGGCAGAACTTCAAGTCAAGTCATCATCATTGTCGAACGCAAGGAAGACTGGGCCTCCTACTTTCCCAGCGAAGACATTCTCACGGCCCAGGAATACCTCGAACAAAGCCGCGAAAGTGTGCCGGGAAAACGGGTCCAGGTGATCAACCTGTGCCGCAGCTACAAGTACCTGGGGCACGGCTACTACTGCTCGTTGCTGGCCGAAGCCCGCGGCCACCGGGTCATTCCCTCGGTGCGCACGATCAGCGAACTGACCCGCAAGGCCCTTTACGGACTGGCTCTGGACGACCTGGACAAGACCCTGGAAAAGGCCCTGAGCAATCACCTTTACAGTGATACCGAAGGCTTCACCTTGACCCTTTACTTCGGCAGGACACATATCGAGCCATTGCAGGAGTTGGCCCGCCAGTTGTTTGAACTGTTTCCCTGTCCGATCCTGTTAGTTGATTTCAAGAGAACTGACAGTTGGCATATCGAAGGCGTGAAGTCCGGTGCCTTGCACAAGTTGCGCGACGATCAGGAAGACCAGTTTGCCAACTCGCTGGACAGTTTCAGCCGCAAAGTCTGGCGGGTGCCGCGATCCCGGCAACTGGCCCGTTATGACTTGGCGATACTCCACGATCCCCATGAAGCGCTGCCGCCTTCCAATGCCCGGGCGCTGGAGAGTTTTATCCGGGTCGGCAAGGGCCTGGGCATCGATGTGGAGCTGATCGAGAAGAAGGACTACTCGCGGCTGGCCGAATACGACGCGTTGCTGATCCGCGAAACCACCAGCGTAGACAACCACACCTACCGCTTTGCCAAGAAGGCCGAGAGCGAAGGGCTGGTGGTGATGGACGATCCGACCTCGATCCTGCGTTGCACCAACAAGGTCTATCTCACAGACCTGCTCAAGGGCCATCAACTGGGCATGCCCGCCACCGAGATTCTCTACAAGGAGCGACCGGAGGATTTCGAGCGAGTGGGCGAACGCCTGGGCTTTCCCCTGGTGCTGAAGATTCCCGACGGCTGCTTCTCCCGGGGGGTGATCAAGGTCGAGAGCCAGCAGGCGCTGCTGGCGGCCACCGCCGAACTGTTCGAGCACTCGGTGCTGCTGCTGGCCCAGGAATTCTTCTACACCGAGTACGACTGGCGCATCGGCGTGCTCAACCGCAAGCCGATCTTTGCCTGCCAGTACTTCATGTCCAAGGGCCACTGGCAGATCTACAACCACAAGGCCAAGGGCCAGGACATCAACGGCGAGTGCCGCACCCTGGCGGTCCACGAAGCACCGCGGGCGGTGGTGGAGCTGGCAGTGAAGACCGCCAACCTGATCGGCGACGGGCTGTACGGGGTCGACCTCAAGCAGTCCGGGGACAAGGTGGTGGTGATCGAGGTCAACGACAACCCCAACCTCGATGCCGGCATCGAGGACGCCTACCTGCAGGACGACCTGTACTCCCTGGTGCTGGAGGAATTCGTCCGCCGCCTGGAACTCAAGCGTCGCGGCCAGGCCTGGTGAGGCGGCGATGCTCCACAGCTATCGGCTGGACCTGGGCAGATTGCAGGCGGCACCGGCAGGGGAGGCCCAGGTCATGCTGTTCAGCAACCCGGACCTGGCGGAGCGCGAGCTGTTGCACAGCGCCTTCAAGCTCGACGAGCACGCCCTGGCCTCGGCGCTGGACCCGGACGAAGTGTCGCGCATCGAATTCCATCCCGATTACCTGTTCCTGATCTGGAAGCGGCCGGAAAACTATTCCGGTGGCGGCAGCCTGTCCTTCGAAGTGTCGTCCTGCGGCCTGCTGTTCTGCCCCGACCGGCTGCTGGTGATCGCCCCCGACGACACGCCACTGCTGGGCCTGGGGGCGCGGCATCATCTGCACAGCCCGCTGGACGTGCTGCTGGACCTGTTGCTCAACAACATCCATCACTACCTGGGGCACCTCAAGGTGATCAAGCTGGTGGCCCGGGAGCTGCAGCACAAGTTCAACAGCTCGATGGAAAACCGCCACCTGATGCAGATGTTCAACCTGAGCGAGAGCCTGATCTATTACCTCAATGCCCTGCACAGCAACGGCGCGCTGCTGACCCGCCTGCGCAACCATGCCGAAAAGGAGCGTTTCGGCCCGCAGGCGGTTGGCCTGATCGACGACCTGATCATCGAGAACAACCAGTGTTACAAGCAGGCGGAAATCTACTCCACGGTGTTTGCCGGGCTGATGGACGCCCGGGGCAACCTGATGAACAACAGCACCAACAAGCTGCTGCGCAAGCTGACGCTGATCAATGTGGTGTTCCTGCCGCTGAACCTGATTGCCAGCATTGGCGGCATGTCCGAGTTCAGCATGATGACCGCCGGCACGCCGTGGTGGATCGCCTATTCGCTGTTGCTGCTGGCCATGCTGCTGGCGGCGGCCGGCATGTCCCTGGGGCTGCGTCGGCTCACCGGCCACAGTGACCGGGCCGGATGAGGCTTACTGCGGCTGCAGGGTCAGCACCTCAAAGCCGTCGCGGGTCACCGCCACCGTGTGCTCCCACTGGGCCGAGAGGCCGTTGTCGCGGGTCACCACGGTCCAGCCGTCCTTGAGCCCGCGGACCCGGGCGCTGCCCTGGTTGAGCATGGGTTCGATGGTGAAGACCATGCCTTCACGCAGTTCCAGGCCGGTGCCGGGGCGACCGAAGTGCAGGATCTGCGGCTCCTCGTGCATCTGCCGGCCGATGCCGTGGCCGCAGTATTCGCGCACCACGCTGTAGCCCTTGGCCTCGGCGTGGGCCTGGATGGCATGGCCGATATCGCCGAGGCGAGCGCCGGGGCGCACCACCTTGATCGCCGCCCACATGGCCTCGAAGGTGGTGTTCACCAGGCGCCGGGCCTTGGGGCCGACCTCGCCGATCAGGTACATCTTGCTGGAGTCGGCGATGTAGCCGTTCTTTTCCAGGGTGATGTCGATGTTGACGATGTCGCCGTCCTTGAGCACGGCCCTGGCGTCGGGCATGCCGTGGCACACCACCTCGTTGATCGAGGTGTTGATGCAATAGGGGTAGTTGTACTGGCCCTTGCTGGCCGGGCGCGCCTTGAGCTGGTGGCGGATGAAGTGCTCCACCGCGCTGTCCAGCTCCAGGGTGGACAGGCCGGCGCCGACAAAGCCGTCGAGGAAACTGAACACCTCGGCCAGCAGCCGCCCGGATTCGCGCATCAGCGCCAGTTGTTCCGGAGTCTTGATCAATGCCGGGGTCATGCCTGCCCCCTGAGCAGATCGGTCTTGTTGAGCAGCAACTTGTTGATCAGGTCGTTGTAGGCCAGGTGCGGGTTGAGCTCGGCCAGCAGGCCGATCTTGATCCAGAACTCGGCCTGGGCGTTGATCGAGCGATCCATGGCGGCGCTGGCCACGCGGATCTGCTGGTGCAGTTCATCGGAGATCTTGACGATGCCCATGTTTGGGGGCTCCCTTGAGCAAATATATGAATCGTATATGTTTCGTATAGTCAGCTGCAAGCTGCAAGCTGCAAGCTGCAAGCTGCAAGCTGCAAGCTGCAAGCGGTAAGCGGTAAGCAGGAGGGAGCAGGAGCTGTGGTGTTGGGTGTCAGTCTCGGAGAAAAGCATTGACCGCCAGGGGCCGGCGCGGTTAGTTTCCGGTCCATGACTTTTTCTGCCTATCGTTCCCAGCCAAGCATTATTACCGCCATTCCTGATTGGCGGGCTTGCTGACGACTGCACCCAACCCGCCCTGGAGGCGGGTTTTTTCTCTCTGTCTCCCGGGCTCCGAACACAGCCAGGAGCACCCTCATGAATCACCCCAGCCGTCTTGCCAGTACCCCTTTGCCCAGCGCCGACATGGCCTTGCTGGAGCGCTACGTGAAGATGATCCTCGCCGCACCGGTGTACGACCTGGCGATCTGCACGCCGCTGCAGGCCGCCCCCGCGCTGTCGCTGCGGCTGGGCAATCAGATCCTGCTCAAGCGCGAGGACCTGCAGCCGACCTTTTCCTTCAAGATCCGTGGTGCCTACAACCGCCTGGCGCAACTCACCCCGGAGCAGAAGCGGCGGGGGGTGATCACCGCGTCCGCCGGCAATCATGCCCAGGGCGTGGCCCTGGCCGCTCGGGAGCTGGGGATCAAGGCGACCATCGTGATGCCCGCCAGCACCCCGGAACTCAAGGTGCTGGGAGTGCGCAGCCGCGACGCCGAGGCGATTCTGCAGGGCGAGAGTTTTCCCTTTGCCCTGGCCCACGCCCTGAGCCTGGCCCAGCACACCGGGAGCACCTTCGTCTCGCCCTTTGATGACCCCCATGTGATTGCCGGGCAGGGCACCGTGGCCATGGAGATCCTGCGCCAGCACCCGGGGCCGCTGGATGCGATCTTCGTCCCGGTGGGCGGAGGCGGGTTGATCGCCGGGATCGCCGCCTACGTCAAGTACCTGCAGCCACAGATCCGCATCGTGGGCGTTGAGTCAGAACATTCCAACTGCCTGCAGCAGGCATTGGCGGCGGGGGAGCGGGTGGTCTTGCCCGCGGTGGGCACCTTTGCCGACGGCGTCGCGGTGGCGCAGATCGGCGAGCACGGTTTTCAGATCTGCCGGCATCACGTGGACCAGGTGATCAGCGTCAGCAACGACCAGCTGTGCGCCGCCATCAAGGACATCTACGACGACACCCGCTCGATCACCGAGCCGTCCGGCGCGCTGGCGGTGGCCGGGATCAAGCAGTACGTGGCCCAGGGCGGCATCAGCGGCCAGACCCTGGTGGCCATCGACTCCGGCGCCAACATCAATTTCGACAGCCTGCGCCACGTCGCCGAACGCGCCGCCTTGAGCAGCATTCCGGCCTAGCCGCTGGCTTGCCAGCGCAGACGCCCGTCAGAGCGGCCCCCGTCGTTGCGGCCTGTGCGCCGGCAAGCGGAAGGCCGCCCGGCCGTTTCCTATGAGAGCAGTGGACGCAGGAAGCTGCGCTCGTAACTGAGGATGAATTTCTTCTCCATCACCGACGCCACCAGGGCCACGCTGTCCGGATCGCTGAGGGCGTTCTGGCGATAGGCTTCGTAATCGGCCAGGGACGGGAAGCTGAACAGGCAATAGGCAATGTTGCTGGCCCCTTCCGAGGGCAGGAAATAGCCATGGTGGGTGCCGCCCAAACGCCTGACCACGGCGATCCAGGCTTTGGAATAGGCTTCGAACTCGGCCAGTTGGTAGGGATCGATCACGTATTTGACATGGCAGGTAATCAAGGCGGGAACTCCGGGCGAGGGCAAGGATCAGCGTTGTATCAGGTGTGACTCTTGGAGCGGGCGACGCTGTTGAGCAATACCCAGGCATTCTGCGGGGCGACAAACCCGCCGCGCAACCGCCTGCCATGGCCGGCTTAAAGTCGAAACCCCCGGTACTGAGAGCGAAATCGAATTTAGCAAGGTCGCCAAAGCGGCCTACTCTGTAACCTGGCTTCGTCTGTTAGGACAAAACGGACCTGAGCCAGGATCGCTAACGAACACGGATGTCGCGACCAGCAGGGACTCGCCCATTGACTGGTCGTGTTGAATAGATGGAGAGCGTCAGCATGTTTTTATCTGCCCTGGAACTGCGCAACATCATTGAGAGCAGCTTTCTGCCCAAACGCTGCCAATGCACCCTGAGCCCGGACCTGTCGATGACGGTCAAGGTCTATGGCGACCATGAAACCGACCGGGTCGAGCTGGTGGTCAGCGGCATCGACGCTGCGCAGCTCAATGGCTGCCGGGAAATCAACGAACTGATCGCCGAATTGCGCTACGACCTGGCCAATGCCCCGGGCGGGCTGCCTGGTCTCAAGCGCAGGGCCCATTGAGCGCGGTCCCCTGACAACGCTCACCTTGGCGGGTCCCTTGGGCGGCACGCCGCATCAGTTTTCGTACATGCAGGCGTGGGCGTGCTTCTGGTAGGAGATTTCCGCCAGTTCTCCCGCCTTGTTGATGTAGCGCATATTGGCGGTCACCACCTCGCAGCGACTGGTCGGCGGCTCGGTCATCGAGATGACCTTGGCGACGTCCAGGCGCATGCCGTACTGATAGGGCACGACTTCAACGTTGACATCCGAGGCCTGGGCCAGGCCGGTGAATCCGCACAGGGCCAAGGCGGCCAGGGCAAAGCGCTTGCGTGTGTTCATAGTGGTTCTCCATTACAGACAGTGACGGTTCAGCCCGAGGGCTGAACCCGCTGCACGAAGCCCTAAAAGCGTTCCGGGCCAGTGCGCTCCGAAACAGAGTGCTTATTTAGGATTAATCTATCATTAAGAGTCTTTTGATAGATTTTGAAATATTTCGTTCCCGTCCTATATACCGCCCGGCGATCGACGGCTTTCGCGCCACGCCCGGCCCGGCTTCACAGTTCGCTGTAGGCGATCCGTTGATGCCGGGGCAGGGCGCGGTTCAGCAACTGCTCCAGGGATTGCCCGGCTGGCAGGTAGTCGTCGCCGAAATCACCGTCGGCCAAGCGGGTCGGGTGAGCCACCACCTCCACCACGCCGGCCGGGCAAAAGCCCTCCAGCAAGTCCCTGGGCGTGCACACCCAACGCACCGTGCCTCCCGCCAGCCAGGCGATGCGCCGGTTCAAGGCGCTTTTGAACATCCGCTTGAGCGGACCGATATTGCCACCGACATTGCGCGCCAGGCGCACAGGAACCCCCTGCCGGGCGGCGAAGCGGGCGACGATTGGCGCCACTGGCCACAGGTTGTGTACATGCTGGTGCGAGTCGATATGGCTGGGCCGCAGGCCCTGGTCGAGGCAGCGTTGCCACTGCGCCTGCAGTTCCTGCCATACCGCATCGGTCGCGGCCTTCGACAGGCGCAGGGCCGAGCGCGGCAGGCTCAGCTCGAATTGCCCCCGTGCATTGCACAACAGCGGCTGGCGGGCAATGTCCTGGCTCAGGGGCGCGCCATAGGTCAGGTTGAAGTGCAGGCCGATGCGTCCCAGCAACCCGTGTTCATGGCTCAGGCGACAGGCGTCCTCGAAGGCCGGCATGTTGGCCATCAGGGTCGCCGAGCTGATCACCCCGCGCTTGAAGGCTTCCAGGGTCAGTTGGTTGTAGTCCGGATCGAGGCCGAAATCGTCGGCGTTGACGATGACCCGGTTTGCCCGGGTCGCACTGAGGGTCTGTTTCATCGACGGGTTCCTTGTGCGGTATCGGCCTGGCGGCGTTCGCGCCAGGCCTTGAGGCGCGGTTTGAGCAGCAGCCAGAGGCGTTCGGCGAGCCCCAGCAACAAGCCCCGGGGGCGCCAGGAATAGAAGCTCCAGCGCTGCTGCAACACCAGGCCGCTCATGCGTTCGTGCAGTTGATGGCTGGAGCGACTGAGGCTGACCCGGGAGGCGTCCACCCACTGCCAGCCGGCATCCAGCCCCCAGCGAATCCACTCGTCCAGCAGCAGCCGGCCACTGCCCAGATTGGCGTACTCGGCGAGGAAGGCGATGTTGTAGTCATACAGGCGCCCGCGCTCCAGCAGGCCCAGGCGATAGCTGATGCAGCGCCCCTGGTGCTCCAGCATCACCACCCGCACGCAGCCTTCGGCGGCCAGTCCGCGCAACGCGGTGCCCATCCATTGCTGGCGCTCAGGCCCGGAGAAGATCCCCAGGCCGTCGGCGCCTTTCCAGCTGGCTTGCTCCACTTCGCGCAGGCGCTCCAGCAGTGGATCGATGTCGTCGGCCCCGGGGTCCAGGCGAACCACCCGGGCGTCGATTTCCGCGCAGCGCTTGCGGCCCCGGCGCAGTTCGTAGCGCAGGGGGCCGCTGGGTTCTTCGCCGTCGGCGGCAACGATCAGGTGCTCCGGCACGCGACAGCTCAGTGACGACTGGCTGTAGCCGCTGGCCCGGCACCAGGGCGCCAGCAGGCGGTCGGCGTCCACCAGCTCATGCAGTTGCAGCAGGTCGTGGGGCAGTTGCCGGCGGATCTGCCTGAGCGCCTCGGCCATGGCCGGACGGCCGGCCTCGGCCACCAGCAGTGCCAGGCGGTCGCTCAGGGGATGACCCAGGTGGCGCACCACCTGCAGCCTCAGTCCGGCCCGGGATTCGCGGCCACGGATCAGCGGCAGGCACAGCAGCAACTGCTCGCCCTGCCAGCCCAGGAGAATCTGCAACTGCTGCTGTCGCAACGCCTGTTCCGCGCCCCGCAGCCAACTCAGGCGATTGAACGGCGTTGCCCCCTCGACCTGCTGGCGCAGTTGTTCATAGGCCCCGGCGGGGAAGTCTTGCGCGCCCAGGCTGGCGCACCATTGCCAACGCAGATTCACGAACGCTCCTTGTCATGGTCAGTGATGGCCGGGGCCTGGGCCAGGCGACCGCGGCGCAAGTGCTGCAGGCGGGGCTGGTGATAGGGCCGGCGGCGATGCCAGTGCAGGCAGCGCAACAGGCAATGCACATGCAGGGATTCGCCGACTTCCTGGAAGCCCAGGCGCATGTGCATCTTCAGCGCCGGCTCGTTGCGCACGTTGACCAGGGCCCGGGTGGCCTTGAAGCCCCGTTCGCGGTACTCGTCCCAGAGCATCTTCTGCGCCAGGATCACCACCCCGGAGCCGCGAAAGGGCGGCGCGCACTCACCGGCGAACTGGTACAGGCAGCCGGGGGGCATGCGCATCCAGCAGCGGTACAGCTGGTCGTCGTAGTAATCGCGCTCGCTGACCCAGACCATCATCATCACGTTGCCGTCTTCATCCAGGTGCGCGCTGCCGCGACTGCCCTTGTCCAGCAGGCCGCGAATCGCCGGCAACTGGGCCTTGAAGTACTTGTCGAAGGCCGGCAGCAGCTCCCGGGTGATGGGCACCTGGGGCCAGCGCTGAGGGCTGATGGGGCAGGGCACCGGCAGGGCCAGGGTCCGTTCCAGGGTCAGCAGCTCCCAGTGGTAATAGAAGAAGCGTTCACGCAATACCCGCAGGCTGCCCCGCAGGCCCTTGCGGCGGATTTTGGCCAGCAGGCCGGTCAAGCGACTCATAGGGTGTTCCAGGTCAAGGCAAACAGGGTTTCACCGGGCAGCTGGAAGCTGGCCCGGCCATCGCTGCAGTGCAGCTCGGTGTGACGGCTGCGGCCATCGGCGCCCAGCAGTTCGAGGGTGGGGCTCGCTTGGCAGATGGTGGCGTCGCCCAGTTCGACGTTTTGCGTGCGCGGCGTCTTGGCCACCCCCAGCAGGCTGTGGCGCTGACCGTCGCGCAGGGCCAGGGCATCCACCTCAAAGGAGGGGTTGTCCAGGGCCTGGACCTGGCCCAGCCAATGCTGCCGGATGAACTGCTGGGCCACGGCCACCGGCTTCAGGCTGAAGCGCTGGGCATCCTGCTGGGACAGCATGCCCTTGGGGTAGTCGGGTTCGTCGGCGGCCTGGAACCAGTTGAGCATGTCCAGCAGGCCGTCCTGGGAGGCGTTGATCACCACCGAGGTCCACCACAGGGCGGCGTAGTGGGTGTCCTGCTGATAGGGGCTCAGGTCCGGGCCACTGGAGATGTTGGTCTGGCTCAGCAACAGCGCCTTGCGTGGCCGGCCCTGCTCATCGAGCCCCACCAGATCGGCGGCGGCGCGCACGCTGGTGCGATAGCGACGGGTGGCCAGCAGGTCGCGGACCATCCATTCGTGCCAGGCCAGGGCATCGATGTCGGCACCGTGTTCGGCCAGCAATTGCCGGGCCCAGTCGATGCCCCGGCGTTGCCCGGCGCCAATGCGAAAGGGACCGTCCAGCAGTCGTGAACTCACCGGCATGGCAATGCGCACTCCGGCGGCGCGGGCGTCGGAGTTGGCCTTGGTGTGTTCCAGCATCTGCGCAAAATAGGCGGCAAACGCTGCGTAGCTGGGGAAGTTGAGGTTGGGTTCGTCGGCAAAGGCCAGGTAATGCAGGCCCTGGTTGCCCAGGCGCACGCTGTCCGCCAGCCAGGCGTCGAGCCCGGCCAGGGTGGCGCTGTCGGCGTCCAGCACGGCCCGGCGGCCGGTGCCGGCCAGCAAGGTGATGTCGCGCTCGATCTTGAAGTCTTCGCGGTACAGCCGGCGAAAGGTGATTTCCCGCTGGGGTTCTTGCTGGATCACATCGACGAAGCTGTAGAAGTTGGCAGCCCGCGGCCCCAGGGCGCGCAGCAGCTCGAAGGTCGACGATGGCGGTTCGGCATAGGGCAGGGCGATCCCCAGGTGCGGGCTGGGACCACGCATCTGCGGCTTGAGGTCCAGTTCGACCCGCCCCGGGGTCCATTGCAGTGGGTGCAACTGGCGCAGGTCCTGGGCGAACAGGTTGGCCGTGCCGTCGAGCCAGAAAGCGGCCTTGCCGGAACCGCCCAGGGACAGGCGCCAGACCTCATCCTGCTGGGCCGATGGCAGGGCCATCTGGTCGAATTGGCCGTACTGCGAGTGTTCCTCCAGCTTCAGGTGCAGCACCTGGTTGTCACTCAGGCGCGTGGCCTGCAGCACGCTGACGCCGCCGTAATACTTGCCGGCCAGCACCGCCTGTGCCCCGGCGGGCAGGCGAAAGTAAAGTTCCACGCCGCTTGGCACGTCGGCGCTGAAGTGCACCTTGGCCGGTTCGAACTGCGCCAGGGTTGCACTGTCGTGGCTGACCTTGAAGTTGCGAAAACTGTAGCCCGGCACTTGCAGGCGATAGTCGCCCGGCGCCGCCGGCAGCTGGATTTCCCGTTGGCCGTAGGGCTGGTCGGCGCGGATGTCCAGTTGTTGCAGCAGTTGGCCATCCGGGCGCAACAGGTACAGCTGCTCCTGGTTGGCGTCGCTTTGCCAGGCCGGGCTCCAGCGCAGGTTCAGGGTGTCGTCGGCGTTGGCTTGCAGGTAGAGGCTGCCATCGCGGATATCGCCCCATTGCAGGGGGGCCGCGTGCAGCGAGCCGGCCGCCGAGATCAGCAGCACGGCGAGCAGGGAGCAGGGTTTCATTGGGCCTTTTCCTTAGGGCGCAGTAACTGGCGCACGTAAACAATGTCTCCAGGTAACAGGATCAGGGTGCGGTACCAGGCCACACCACTGAGGCGGCAATACAGGCCGAGCATGGCCAGGCTGACCGCGAGATAGGCGATGGACGAGGCCAGCCCGGCGCCGACGATGCCCAATGGCGGGATCAGCAGCGCGTTGAGGGCCAGGTTCAGCAGGGCCCCACCGGCCAGCAGCAGCGACAGCGTGCCGGGGCGCTGTTTGCCCAACAGGTCCAGGCGCAGGATGCTCGCGTAGCACAGGCCGAACAGCCCCGGCAGCAGGGCCAGCAGGGCGTCATAGGCCGGGGCATAGGCGGCGCCGAACAGGGTGACGATCAGCCACTGGCCGATCAGCGCCATGCCCAGGCAGGCGCCGAGCATCACCGTGGCGGTCAGGCGCAAGGCCAGGGCCGTCAGTTCTTCGATGCCCGCACCTTGCTGCAGCAGGCGTTTCATCAGCGGCGTGGTCACCGCCTCGGGAATGATCAGCAGCAGCTCGGCAGCCGCGCTGGCCATGGCGTACCAGCCCAGCGCAGCGGGGTCCAGCAGGGCGCCGATGAACAGGTAGTCCGAGCGCAGCATCAACTGTTGCGACAACACCCCCGGGTGACTCTGGGCGCTGTAGCGCAGCAGCTTGCCTTGTTCACCGGCCTGCCAGCGCAGGCGCAGGTCATGCCAGCGGCGCAGCCAGCACCAGCCGACCACCACCACCAGCAGGGTGCCGCCCAGCCAGCTGACCAGGGCCGCCGACAGGGGCTGGTCGCGCCAGATCCACCACAGGCCGACAAACAACAGCAACGGCACCAGGGATTCCAGCAGGCGCAGGGCATTGAAGGCCTCGACCCGACCGTCGGCGTTGTGCAGGGTCAAGAGACCGCTCTTGAGCACGGTGATCGGCACCGCCAGCAACAACAGCCACGCCAGATCGCCCAGTTGCAGGCTCAGTTCCCAGCCGCTGCCCCAGGTGTTCAGCAGCGCCAGCCCGGCCAGGGTCAGCAGGCTGGCCAACAGGCAGCCGTAGACCAGCACCTGGGTCAGCAGCAGGCCCATGGGGCGCTGGCGCGCCGCTTCATAGCCGACGGCGGTGTTCAGGCCGCCGCTGGTCAGGGCCGCGATCAGGTCCGGCAGGGTGCTGAGCAGGGCGAACAGGCCACGATCGGCGGGGCCCAGCAGGCGCGCCAGCAACACGTTGCGCAGCAGGCGCAGGCCGATCATCGCCAGCCGCGTGCCCATGCTCAGGGCCAGGTGCCAGAGGTAGCCGCCGCGCTTCATGCCCGGGCCCCCTGCAGCAGGCGCCAGGCCAGCAACCCCGGGCGCGCGGCGCTGGCCTGGCTGACGTCGATGCGTGGCAGGGCCAGCCACGGATTGCCCTCGGCCTCGATCAGCCCCGGGCGGGTGCCCAGGGCGTAGCGGTAGCCCAGCTCGGCCACCGCGGCGCGCACCTCGGGGTTGTGATCGCCGTTGGGGTAGCAGTACACCCCCAGCGGCGCCTGGCAATGATCCTGCAGGGCGGCGTGGGAGCGTTGCAGGTCGGCGCGCAGTGCCGGGCCGTCAAGCTGGGTGAGAATCCCGTGGCTGGCGCCGTGGGGACCGAAGCGCACCAGCGCCGAACGTTCCAGGTGCTTGACCTGGGCCCAGTCCAGGCTGTGGGGCGCATGGTCGTCCGGGCAGCTGTCGGCCAGGGCCTGCAGACTGTGCGGGGCCAGCCCCTTGAGGCGTTGCAGGTACTCGCCCAGGAGCCGGCTGCGGGCGTGGCCGGTGCCCGGTTGCAACAGTTCGGCGGGCGGCGTCAGGGCCAGCGCCCGCAATTGGGCCAGCAGCGGCCGGGCCGCGGTGCTGTCGGCCTGCTGCCACAGGGTTTCGCCGATGGACTCCCACCAGAAGCCCTGGCGGCTGCCGATGAAGTCGGTGGACAGGAAGATGCTCGCCGGCATCTCGTAGCGCTCCAGCAGCGGGTAGGCGACCTCGGCGTTGTCGCGCCAGCCGTCGTCGAAGGTCAGGGCCAGCCGGGGCCGCGCGCCCCCGGGAAACTCCAGCAGGTGCTCCAGGGGCACGCAGTCGAAGTGCCGCCGCAGCCAGCGCAGCAACTGCTCGAAGTGTTGCTGGCCAACGCACAGCGGGGCGCGATGGGGCAGGCTGGCGGCGCTGTCGTCGGCCAGCACCCGGTGCAGCATCAGCACCACCCCGGCGTCGCTCAGGCGCACCCGGGCCAAGCTGTGCAGGAAGGCGCTGCCGAGCAGGCGCTTGAGGGATTGTTTGAGGTTCATGTCAGCGATTCTGTTGTGGGTTCCACAGGGCATAGCGCCGCCCGCGGAGAAACTGCCAGAGGCCCACGCTCATGCCGGCCAGGGTCACCAGCACGAAGCCGGCGAGACGAAACACCTTGGGCAAGCGCCCGCGACGGTCCAGCAGCCCCAGCAGCCCGGCGCCGTAGCCGAGCAACTGGGCCAGCAGGCACAGGCTGTAGAAGGGGCCGGCGTTCCACAGCCACAGGTTGCTCAGCAGCAAGGGCAGCAACAGCACCGGGGCCAGGCGGCGGATCAGCTTGTGGCTGATCAGGGCGATGGCGTAGGCGCCGTGGCGCAGCGGGTTCATCAGCTCACGGCGCTGGGCCAGGCTCTGCAGGCCGCCGACCGTGACCCGCAGGCGCCGCCGATACTGCTTGCCGGCGTCGTCCACGCCCTGGTCCAGGACCTGGGCCTGCTCCACATAGACGATGCGCTTGCCCGCCACCGGGGCGCAGGTGCTGATGAAGAAGTCATCGTTGACCTCGGCGGGAATGCGCTGGAACAGCTCGCGGCGCAGGGCCAGCAGCGCGCCGTCGGCGGAAACCATGCAGCCGGTGCGGTTCTCGGCCTGACGCAACCAGGCCTCGTAGTGCCGGTACAGGCTGTCGCCCAGGCTCAGGTTGTGCCCCGGGTTGGGGATGATCATGTGCCCGCCGCAGGCGCCGACCTGGGGATCGGCCAGGGGCGCCAGGAGCTTGCCCAGGGTGTCGTCGGACCATTGGTTGTCGGCGTCGGTGAACACCAGGATGTCGTTGCGCGCCAGTTCCACCGCGGTGTTCAGGGCCCCGGCCTTGCCCACCCGCGGCAGGTCCAGGACCACGATCCGCGAATCGCGCACGCTCAACGCGGTGGCCACGGTGTCGTCGCTGGAGCCGTCGCTGGCGAGGATGATCTGCAGGTCGCTGGCCGGGTAGTCCTGCTGCAGCAGGGTGCGCAGCTTGTGTTCGATGTGCGGGCCTTCGTTGTGGGCGGCGATGATCACGCTGACCGACAGCGGCAGCGCCTCCTGCTGCGGCCGCGGTCGCACGAACAGGCTGAGCAGGCCCAGCAGCATCGGGTAACCGATCCAGGCATAGAAGGGCAGGAGCAGGCACAGCCAGAAAAGAGTCTTAGCCACGGTCAGGTCTCACGGCAGCACGGTTGAAAAGACCCTGCACCAGGGCCACGGCACCCAGGTGCAGGCGCACCCCGTGCAGCAGCCAGAGTTGCAGGACGAACAGCGGATCGCGGTGGCGCCAGCCCTGGCGCAAGGCCAGCAGCAGCGGCGCCAGGGCGCCCAGCAGCAGGCACAGGGCGGCCGCAACCGGCCTACCTGCGACCAGGGCCAGCAGCGCCGCCCCGCTCAGCAGGGCGCAGGCCAGGCACAGCAAGGGAAAGCGCAGCAGGCGCGGATTGAACCCGGCGGCCTTGAGCAATTGCCCGTGACTGCCCTGGCGCCAGCGTTCCTTGCCGGCCCATTCGCCCCAGCTGCCTTCAAAGCCCCAGTGCAGTACCTGGGGCTCGGGCAGGCTGATCTGCCGGGCACCGGCGGCGTGCAGGCGCAGGCCGAGGTCCTTGTCTTCGCCGGTGCGCAGGCGCTCGTCGAAACCGCCGACCCGTTCGAACCAGATCCTGCGCAGGCACAGGTTGGCGCTGGGCAACCATTGCCGTTGCCGGGCCTGGCGGCCGGCGGTCAGGCTGCGCCGTTGCCAGGCCCGGGCGAACCAGGGCGCGCAGCGCGGCGCGGCGCAATCCAGGGCCAGGACTTCGGCGCGGTTATCGGCCAGGACCTGGCGCCAGAGCTGCAGCCAGTTGGCGGGCACTTCGATATCGGCGTCGATGAACGCCAGGCAATCGCCGGTGGCCATGGCGGCGCCGCGATTGCGCAAGGCACCGATACCGATGCCCGGGCACAACAGCACCCGCGCGCCCAGTTCCCTGGCCCGTTGCGGCCCCTGATCGGTGGAACCGTTGTCCACCACGATCAGTTCGTAATCGACGGCAGCAACCCTGGCCGCCAGGATCACGCTGTCCAGGGTCCGGGTGATGTGACGCGCCTCGTTGTACATGGGCACGATCACGCTGATCCTTTGCATCTTTGCCTCCCTTGGCCAGATGGTGTTGTTGGGGCCCGACCGGGCGCGTGCAGCGCTCTCAGGCCGGGTCGTGGGCCTCTTCGGCCTGCAGCCGCAGCACGCTGGACAGGGCCAGGAAGATCCACAGGTACTTGTGGTTGGGGGCGCTGAGAAACAGCAGGAACACCGCCATGGCCAACAGGCTCAGGCCCAGGTGGGTGGCAATGTCGGCCTGCTCGCGTCGACCCCGGGCGAGAAAGCCCTGGCGCGCCCGCTCGAAGTTGCGCAGGCCCATGAGCATCAGCGCCACGAAGCTCAGGCCGCCGGGAATCCCCAGTTCGCTGAACAGCTCCAGGTAGGTGTTGTGGGCGCGGCGGAACAGGTCCGGCTCGTTCATGTTTTCCGAGAAGCTGCTGGCGAAGCCGGTCTGTGCGTAATGGATCGGGAAGGTGCCCAGGCCCGAGCCCAGCAACGGGTTCTCGCGGATCATCTGGCCGCCCACCACCAGGTAAGAGGTGCGTCGGCCCAGGGAGGTGTCCGCCGAGTGCGAACCGGACTTGAGCATGCTCAGGGACTGGATCCGCTCCACGTACTGCGCCGGCAGCACGGCGATCCCCAGGGGCACCAGGATCGCCACGGCGAACATGGCAAACCCCAGGTGCTTGGGCCGCAGGCCCTTGAGCCGGTCGCGGTAGTGCCAGACGCCGATGGCAATGGTGAACAGCACCACCAACAGCCCCGAGCGCGAGTCGGTCTTGGTCATCCCGGCCATCAGGGTCAGGCTGATGCCGACCCAGAACAGCCGCACCGGCCAGTAGGGCGAACGCAGCGCCAGGAGGATCGCCGGCGGCACCGCCATGGCAATCAGCAGGGCGAAGTAGTTGGCGTCCTGCAACAGGCCGATGGCCCGGCCGCCGACCTGGTACTTGGCCGACACCAGGGCGATCACGCAGGTGGTCGCCACGCTCAGCGCCAGCAGGCGGCAGAGCATCAGCAGGTGGGTTTCCCGGGCGATCAGCAGGGTGACGAAGAACAGCACCAGGCCCACCGCCAGCTCCCGCAGGCTGTCCAGGGACACCAGCAGGTTTTCGCTGTACATGAGGCTCAGCAGCAGGCACAGCAGGAAGGGGCCCAGGGCCCGCCACAGGTTGCTGCGCAGGCGGGTGTCGGGAATCTGCCGCAGCAACAGCTTGCACAGCATGATCAGGATCAGCGAGGCCCCCAGCAGCTTGGCCGCGGAGAACGGGCTGTCCTTGAACAAACCTTCGAACGGCACCAGGGCACAGATCCCCAGCAGGCCCCAGCCCGGACGGCGATAGAGCACGGCCACGCCCACCAGCCCGAGTACTGTCAGCGGTGCCAGAAACGGCCAGGGACTGGCCAGCAGCAACAGGCTGGCCAGGCCCAGCACAATGCCCAGAACAGGAGCGGCGATCATACCGTGGCGCTCTCCCTGGCCAGGCGGTACAGCTCATCCCAGCGGCGCGCCAGGGTCGGCAGGTGGTAGTGCTTGCGCTGGGTGACGCGAGCGGCTTCGGCCAACTCCCCGGCCAGGGCCGGGTCATCCAGCAGGCGGCCGATGCAGCGGGCCAGGTCGGCGCTGTCCAGGGGCTTGGCCAGCAGGCCGTTCTGCCGGTGCTGCAGCACATCGGGAATCCCGCCCACGGCGAAGGCCACCACCGGGGTGCCGGCCTGCATGGCTTCGAGCAGGATCATCGGCGTGCCCTCGGTGCGCGAGCTGAGCACCAGCACGTTGAGGCGCTTGAGCCAGGGCTGCATGTCGTTCTGGTAGCCCGGCAGCAGGATGCGCAGGGTCAGCCCGGCCTCGTCGATACGCTGGCGCAGCGCCTGGTTCTGTTCACCGTCGCCCAGCAGCACGGCCCTGAGCGCAGGGCGCTGCCGGCACAGGCCGATCAGCGCGTCGAGAAACAGGTCCGGGCCTTTTTCCGCACTCAGGCGACCGACGAACCCCACCAGCGGCGCCGCCTCGTCGCGGCGGATCAGGGCTTCCTGCAACGGCGGACCTTCCTTGCTCGCCGGCGCCGGACGCTGCGGCTCCGGCAGGCCGTTGGCGATCACCTGCAGTTTGCTCGCCGGCACCCCGGCCTGCAGGTGCAACTGGGCAATGCTCTGGGCCACGCAGGCCACCCGGCGCACCCGTGGGCTGCGGCACAGGCGCAGGCTGATCCAGGTGTAGAGCTTCTGTTTCAGGCTGCGCGGGGTGAAGCCGTGCTGGGTCAGCACCAGGGGCAGGCCCAGGCGCCGGGCGCAGATCCAGGCGAACACCTGGGCCTTGAAGTTGTGGGCGTTGAGCAGCCCCGGCTGCTGGCGCAGATGGCTCAGCAGTTGCTTGAGGCAGCGACAGTTGTGGCAAGTCACGCCGTCCTGGGCAAAACGCTGCAGCAGCGCCTCGGGAGCGTTGATGAACACCACCCGATGCCGTCCCGGGGTGACCCGGCAATGATCCAGCAGCATGCGTTCGGCGCCGTAGAAGCCGCCGCTGTGGATCAGGTGCACAACCGGTTGCGCCGCCATGCTCAGGTCGCTCATTGCTTGGCCCAATGCCAGGCCCAGCGCCAGGTCCAGCGCGGGAAGGGGTTGACCGGCTGTTCCTGGGGCGTATTGAGCACCATCAGCACCGGCAGGCCGAGGTGGTCGCTGACCTGGGCCGGGTGCTTGAAGCGGTGATCGAAGAACTCGTAGACATACCCCAGGGCAATCGCCAGCAGCAGGCCGGTGAGCAGGCCCAGGGGAATGATCAGCATCGGCTTGGGAAACGCCGCTTCGCTGGGTTCGTAAGGCTGGCTGAGCACCCGGGCGTTGGACAGTTCGCCGCTGATCAGGCGTTCGCCACGGCTTTCTTCATAGCGCTGGGTGTAGGTGAAGAAGGCCTTGTGCAAGGCATCGATTTCGGTGTCCAGCTGGCGCAGCTTGCTCAGCACCTCTTGCAGGTCGCGGACCCGCGCCTTGTAGTCGTTGATCCGCGCGGTTTTCTGCGCGATCACCGACTGGGTGATCTGCAGGTCGCTGCTGCGCTCGCGCACCCGGTTTTCCACCACCTTGAGGAACTGCGCCCGGGCCCGCACGATCTGCTCGCGCTGCTGCTGCATCGGTACGCTGTCGGCGCGGTAGGTGTCGGCGGTGGTGCCGTACTGGCTCACCAGATTGGTCAGTTGTTCGCCCAGTTGCTTGATCTCGCGGTCTTCGTAGGCCACGTTGTCCACGGTGTTGGCGAAGGCGAAGGGGAAGGTGTAGTCGGTGAGGCCGGCCTTGCGTGCCGCCGCCAGGTTCTTCTGCAGGTAGTCCAGGCGGCGCTGGTTCTCCAGGGCCTGGTCGCGGTAGCCGTTGAGCGATTGCTCCTCGGTGTTGATGGCGTTCAGGCGGAAGGTGATCTCCTCCTTGGGATCGGAGGCGTGCGCGGCTTCCAGCAGCGCCTGGCGCTTGCCTTCCAGGTCATCCAGGCGCGACTGGTACTGGGCCTTCTTCTGTTCATAGAAGGCTTCGGGCAGTTCGTTGGATTGCAGGTCCTGGCGGTTTTTCAGGTAGTTGGCCAGCAGGCGCTCGACAAAGCGCGTGCCTTCGGCGGCATTGGGGCTGGCATAGACGATGGAGATCACGTTGGAGCCGGGCAGGGTGCCGATCTTCAGGTCCTTGACCGCCTGATCGGTGAAGGCATCCAGGCTGGTGTCGCGCACCGGGTCCACGGCCAGGCCTAAGAAGCCGCGCAGCGGGTTGATCACATGGTTGCGCAGCGGGTCGATCAGGCCATTGCGGATCGGCTTGACGATCAGCCGGGTCAACAGGCCCTCGTTGCCGCCGAACTGACCTTCGCCGCGCAGCTGCTCGATGGTGGTGCGGATCAGGGTCGGCGAACGCAGGATATTGCTCTCGGTCTCCATGTCCGCCAGGGACGGCGGGATGAACTTGTCGCTGTCCGGGGTGAGCACGGTGTTGGCGTCGGTCTGCGACAGTTTCTTGGACTGCACTATGACCTCGGCGGTGATCTCGAAGCTCTGCTTGAGCACCAGCGGCAGCAACAGCGCAATCACCGCGAAACCCAGGAACACCCGCTTGATCAGGCGTCGATTGACAAAGAACACGAGGAGGAACTCGTGCAGGTAGTTTTCGATCTTGGTCATCAAGAGGGAACTCAGTTGTTGTTCGTTTCTTTGTTGTCGACGCGGTAGCCGAAGCTGAACCCGACACCCTGGAACATGATCACGTCCGCCAGCTGCTTGCTCAGGGCCCCGGCCTTGGCCAGGCGGGTCTTGGGCACGTAGAGCATGTCGTCCGGCTGCAGGTAGGCGAACTGCAGGGCCTTGCCGTCCAGCGCCGCATCAGCGTCATACACCCGGGCTTCGACCTGATTGCCCTTGCGCCGCATGATCACCACCGAATCCAGGCGCGCGGTGGGGCCGGCGCCCTTGGCCAGGGTCAGGGCTTCGAGCACCGAGATCGGCCGGCGCACCGGATAGGCCCCGGGCTGGCCGACTTCGCCCATGACGAACACTTCGTTGGCCGCGGTGGTCTTGAGCAGCACGTCGACGCTGACCTGGCCCACTTCCTTGGCGTAGCGCTGGTTGATCAGGGTCTGCAGCTCGCTGAGGCTCTTGCCCTGCAACGACAGGCTGCCCAGCAGCGGGAAGCTGGCGCGGCCGTCGGAGCCGACCACGATCTCCCGGCTCAGGCCGGTGGCCGGGTTGGTCAGGCTGGTGCGCAGGTTGTCCAGCTGGGCCATGGCGTGGGAGATCGAGAAGGTGATCTGCGGCTTCTTCAGCACCTTGGCGTACTGCGTTTCCAGGGCCTGGCGCGCCTGTTCGGCGGACAGCCCGGCGACCTGGATATTGCCCACGTAGGGCATGTCGATGCTGCCGTCGGGCAGCACCAGCTTGCTGCCGCCCAGCTCCGGCGCGGTGAGGAAGCTCACGTCCACCTGGTCGCCGGGCTGCACGAGGTAGCGCTGCTGGCTGGTGGTGCCGATGTGGAAGATCACGTCCAGCACGTCCTGCGGGCGCAGCACCTGTTCGATGGGCATGACCTCGGTGAGCTGGGCCTGGTCGGCCGGGGCGCTGAGGATCTGCACCGGCATCTGCTGCGGCTCGCGGTTGACGCAGCCGCCCAGGGCCGCCAGCAGCGACAGGCCCAGCAGGGAGAGTCTTGGCTTGTTCATGGTTACACGGTCCTTGTGCCGGTCAGAGACGGTCATAAACCCACTTGGGCATGTAGTACTTGCGAGCGTTGAACACGCTGCCGATCAGCTTCGCCTCGGCCTGGATCAGGCGCTGCGCCGCGGCCTGGGCCACTTCCCAGCGGGTTTCCTCGCTGCGCACCACCAGCACCACGCCGTCCACCTGGGTGCTCAGGGTGAGGATGTCGCCGCTGCTGTACACCGGGTCGCCGTCGATGATCACGAAGCGATAGTCCGCGGCCAGGGCCTGCAACAGTTCCTGCAGCAGTTCCGGGGTCAGGCGCTCGGCGTATTGCTGGCGGCGGCCCAGGGGCAGGAAATCGAAGCCCAGTTCATCGCTGCTTTCGATGCACTGCGCCAGGAGCGGCGGGGTTTCGGCCAGGGCCAGGTCGAGAAAGCCGGGGCGTTCGCCCAGGTCCAGGCGCCGGGTCAGGCTGTTGTCCGAAAGGCTGGTGTCCACCAGCAGGACCCGGCCGCGGCTGGTGCGCGCCAGTTCGCTGGCCATGCTCAGGCTGCTGGTGGTGATGCCGCTGTTGCGGTTGGCCGCCGTCAGCAGGATCACCCGCAGCTCCTGGTCGAGCACGGTGACCGCCAGGTTGCTTTCGCTGGGACGCTGGATCTTCAGACTGGCTAGGGTTGCTGCCGCCATTTCAACTTGCTCCGTGGCCATTGAGGACCTTGAAAGGGGTTTTGATCAGGATCTTCAGGTCGAGCCAGGGGCTCTGCTGAAAGATGTACGTCATGTCCAGGGTGACCCGGCCGTCGAAGTCCACATCGCTGCGGCCCGAGACCTGCCACAGGCCGGTGATCCCGGGGTAGATGCTCAGGCGCCCGAGGTGGTGTTCCTTGTAGGTCTGGGCGTGGAACGAGGTGGGGCGCGGGCCGACGATGCGCATCTGGCCCAGTACCACGTTGATCAGGTTCGGCAACTCGTCGAGGCTGGTACGCCGCAGGAAGCCGCCGATCCCGGTGATCCGCGGGTCGCGGTCGATCTTGAAGTCCACCGAGTCCGGGCCGTGCTTGTTCAGGTGGCGCACCGAGTCCTTCAGGGCTTCGGCGTTGACCACCATGGTGCGGAACTTGTACATGCCGAAGCGCCGGCCGCGAAAACCGGTGCGCAGCTGCACGAAGAACACCGGTCCCGGGCTGGTGAGCTTGATCGCCAGCGCCACCACCAGCAGCAGCGGCGACAGCAGCACCAGCAGCAGGGCGGCCAGCAGTGCCGAGGTCAGGCGCTTGCTGCGCGACAGGGTCCAGGGCCGGCCACCTTCGCGGCCACTGATCCAGCCGTGATGCTGCAGATCGATGGCGGCCTGGACCTTGCGCCGAAACGGGTCGTTGCGCCGGTCGATGCGCGCCGGTGCCGGCACCTCGGTTGCGGGCGATGAGAAGGGTCTTTCCATATCCACCGGGAGTACTTCCATTGCAAGGGGTTGGTAAAGGGCGCTGCGGCACCGACTCAGGACCGGGTGCCGGTGTAGTAGCTGCGGTACCACTGGACGAAATGGCCCAGGCCTTCATCCAGGGGCACCTGGGGTCCGAAACCGGTGAGGTTTTCCAGGGCGCTGACATCGGCACAGGTGTTGAGCACGTCACCGGGCTGCAGGGGCAGGTACTCCACCTGGGCCTGGCGGCCGAGGAGCCGCTCCAGGGTGCTGACGTAGTCCTTGAGCTCCACCGGGCGCTGGCCACCGATGTTGAACAGGCGCCACGGCGCCATGCTGGTGGAGGGGTCCGGCTGTTCGCGATCCCACAGCGGGTCCCGCGCCGGTGGCTTGTCCAGCAGGCGCACCAGGGATTCGACGATGTCGTCGATGTAGGTGAAGTCGCGCTGGTGCATGCCGTAGTTGAACAGCTTCAGCGGACGCCCCTGGCTGATGGCGTCGGCAAACAGGATCGGCGACATGTCCGGCCGGCCCCAGGGCCCGTACACGGTAAAGAAGCGCAGGCCGGTGGCCGGCACGCCGAACAGGTGGCTGTAGCTGTGGGCCATCAGCTCGTTGGCTTTCTTGCTCGCCGCATACAGCGACAGCGGATGGTCGACGTTGTCGCTGACCTTGTACGGGGTCTGCTGGTTGGCCCCGTACACCGAACTGGAAGAGGCATAGATCAGGTGCTGCACCGGGAAGCGCCGGCACATTTCCAGCAGGTTGAGAAAACCGCTGAGGTTGCTGTCCAGGTAGGCCTTGGGGTTTTCCAGGGAGTAGCGCACCCCGGCCTGGGCGGCGAGGTTGATCACCACCTGGGGCCGGATCTCGGCAAACAGCCGCTCCAGCCCGGCGCTGTCGGCCAGGTCCAGGCGTTGCAGCGGGAAGTGCCCCACTTGCCGTTCCACCCAGCGCACCCGGTCGCGCTTGAGCTGGGGGTCGTAGTAGTCGTTGAAATTATCCAGCCCGGTGACCTGGTGCCCATCCTTGAGCAGACGCAGTGCGGTATGGGCGCCGATAAAACCGGCGGCTCCGGTGATCAGGATATTCATGCGCCAAGGGCCTCCGGGATGCGGTAGGGCAGGCCAATGCTCAGATAGTGCAGACCGGCGTCCGCTGCCTGTTGCGGGTTGTAGAGATTGCGCCCGTCGACGATCAGGCGGTCCTTGAGGGTGTCGCGCAGCAACTTGAAGTCCACCACGCGAAAGGCTTTCCATTCGGTGCAGATCACCAGCGCATCGGCGCCTTGCAGGGCGTCATCGCGGGTGGCGCACAGCTGCAGGTCATCACGGTAGCCGTACAGGCGCCGGCATTCGGTCATGGCTTCCGGGTCGTAGGCCTGGACCCTGGCCCCGGCATCCCACAGTGCCTGCATCAGGTAGCGGCTGGTGGCTTCGCGCATGTCGTCGGTGTTGGGCTTGAAGGCCAGGCCCCAGAGAGCAATGACCTTGCCCTGCAGGTCGTCGCCCAAGTGCGCCTTGAGCTTGCGAAACAGCACATGGCGTTGCTGCTCGTTGACGTCGCGCACGGTCTTGAGCATGTGCGGTTCCAGCCCGTGGCTTTCGGCGGTGTGGATCAGCGCCCGCAGGTCCTTGGGGAAGCACGAGCCGCCGAAGCCGGCGCCCGGGTAGATGAAGTGGTAGCCGATGCGCGGATCGGCGCCGATGCCCTTGCGCACCGCGTTGATGTCCACCCCCAGGCGTTCCGCCAAGTTGGCCATCTCGTTCATGAAGCTGATGCGGGTGGCGAGCATCGCGTTGGCCGCGTACTTGACCAGCTCGGCGCTGCGGTTGTCCATGAACATCAGTCGGTCATGGTTGTGGTTGAACGGCGCGTACAGTTCGCTCAACTGTTGGCGGGGCAGGTCATGGGCACAGCCGACGATGATCCGGTCCGGGCGCATGCAGTCGGCCACGGCCGAGCCTTCCTTGAGGAACTCCGGATTGGAGACAACGTGCACCCGTAGCTGGGATTGGCCCAGGTCCGCCAGTTGCTCGGCGACGGTTTCGACCACCAGATCGGCAGTGCCCACCGGCACCGTGGATTTGATCACCAGGGTCTTGTCGCTGAGCATCAGGCTGGCAATCTTGCGGGCCACCGCCAGGACATGGTCGAGGTCCGCCGAGCCGTCTTCGTTGGAGGGCGTGCCGACCGCGATGAAGATCACCTGGGCATGGCCCACGGCGTCGCTGGCCTGGGTGGTGAAGTGCAGTCGGCCGGCCTTTTGATTCTCTTCGATCAGGGTCGCCAGACCCGGCTCGTGAATCGGCGGAATAGAACGTTGCAGCTGGGCGATTTTCTGGCTGTCGATATCGACACACACCACGTTATGCCCGACATCGGCGAGGGCAACTGCTTGCACCAGGCCGACATAACCAGTACCGAAAACGCTGACTTCCAAGGGAACGACCTCGTCCATGATGAGTGTTGGGTGAGGCTGTGGCTCACCTTCCGCAAAAGGCGTATGGCACATTGCCGCCATCGCGCTCTTTTTTTGACACTATCACAGTGGGAAGACGTTTAATTGACGTTTTGCGGTGTTGCATAAATGACACTGCCGTTTTTCATATTCTCAGCGATTGATATAAATACATATAAATCAATGAGTTAAACTGTCTTATGAGGGTTGTAAGGTAAAGCGTCAAATAGTTGTTTCGGTATTTTCAAAAGACAAAAAATCCGACAGACGGTATGTCTAAGCGATAAAAAAATGATGCTTTTTTGCCAGCATTGACTACTGGCTATTCAGGCCGAGGGCATTTCTGATCGTTCGGACAGTTTTTGCCCGGCTGCCGATCTGATGAAAAATTGAAAAAAATGACAGGTTTATTCCTGTTTTTGCCGGTATTGGGTCGCTCGCCGTCACGCGCTGTTTTTCGACCGGGGAGTCAGACTAAAGTCGGGTTGGGGCGGTTTTGGCCATCTGCCATCATGGGCGCCCCTCATTGATTCAATCAATTCAACCTGCATTCTTTGATTTGCAGGATGAATGAGTCCTGGGTCTCTCCCTACCGACCTCGCGTCACTGATTTGTGCTGGAGCCTGTTCATGCGTCCCCCTTTTTCCCTGATCCATCCGTGCCCGCTGCTGGGCCTCGGAGCCGCCGTCCTGTGGGCTGGATTTGCCCCGTCGGTTCACGCCGACGGCTTTCTTGAGGACAGCAGCGCCAAGCTGGAATCACGCACGATCTACTTCAACCGGGATTTTCGTGACGGCCATACCAGCACCGAGCAGGGGGCTTCCAAGCGTGAGGAGTCGGCCCAGGGCTTCATCCTCAACCTGCAGTCGGGCTACACCGAAGGCACCGTGGGGTTCGGCCTGGATGCCCTGGGCATGCTGGGGATCAAGCTCGACTCCAGCCCCGACCGCAGCAACAGCGGCCTGCTGCCTTCCAGCGGACACGACCCGCGGGGCTCGGCGGACCAGTACGCCAAACTGGGCCTGACCGCCAAGGTCCGGGTCTCGCAGACCGTGTTCAAGTACGGCGCGCAACTGCCGGACCTGCCGCTGCTCAAGTACAACGACGGGCGCCTGCTGCCGACGATGTTCAATGGCGCGGTGCTGACCTCCAGGGAGGTCAAGGACCTGACCCTGACCGCCGCACGGCTCAACCGCTACACCGCCCGGGATTCCACCGACGCCCAGGACATCCGCGTGCACTGCAAGAACAAGCGCTATGCCTGCAACACCACGGCGGATCACTTCGACACCTACGGCCTGGACTACAAGTTCAACGAGCGACTGACCGGCCAGTATCACTACGCCGAGCTGGAAGACATCTACCGCCAGCATTTTGTCGGCCTGCTGGCCAACCAGCCCCTGGGCCCTGGCGTGCTCAAGGGCGACCTGCGCCTGCTCAAGAGTGCCGACACCGGCGCCGAGCGCGCCGGTGGCATCGATAACCGCGCCCTGAGCACCTTGCTCGGCTACAGCCTCAGCGGTCACACCCTGAGCGCCGGCTGGCAGCGCATGTACGGCGACAATTCGATGCCCTACCTGGATGGCAGCAACCCGTACCTGGTGAACTACGTGCAGGTCAACGACTTCGCGGCGATCCAGGAGCGTTCCTGGCAGCTGCGCTACGACTACGACTTCAAGGCCGTTGGCCTCAATGGCCTGAGTTTCCTGACCCGCTACGTCAGCGGTGACCACATCAAGGTTCCGGGCAGCCTGCGCGAAGGCCGCGAGTGGGAGCGCGACAGCGAACTCAAGTACGTGGTGCAGAGCGGCACCTTCAAGGACGTCAGCCTGCGCCTGCGCAACGCCACCTACCGCAGCAACTACCAGAAGATCGCCCGCGACATGGACGAAACCCGGCTGATCGTCAGCTACAACTTCTCCCTGCTCTGACCAGGGCCGAGGAAAAGCACCACGGCGGCACTGAATGTTGCAGGAGCTGGCTTGCCAGCGAAGGTGTCGCCCGAATCGGCGCAAGGCTGACGGGCCCCTTCGCCGGCAAGCCGGCGCCTACAGCGGTTGCAGTTGATGGCGGTAGGGCAGGTCCGGGCCGGTGCGGGTGCAGGTCAGGGCGGCGGCGTTGACGGCAAAGCGCAGCAGGGCGTCGGTCTGTTCGCGGGTCAGTTGCTCAAGGCCCTGGGGCGAGTCCAGCCCCTGCTCGGTCAGCCAGGCAATCAGCGCCGCCTGGAAGGTGTCGCCGGCGCCCACGGTGTCGGCCACTTGAACCTTGGGCGTTGCCACCGACCAGCTGCCATGCCGGGCGCTGAACACCGTCGCGCCCTGGCTGCCGCGGGTCAGGAACACCAGTCGGGCATTGCCCTGCAGCCATCCCTGGATCAGCGTCTGCGGCGCTTGCCCGGGGTAGAGCAGGGTCAGGTCTTCGTCACTGACCTTGATCAGGTCGGCGTACCCGGCCAGTTCGGCGATGCGCTGGCGCCACAGTTGGATATCCGGCTGCGGGTTGAGCCGCACATTGGGGTCGAGGCTGATCAGCCGCCGCCCGCGCTCGCGGCGCACCAGGGCCAGCAGGGTGTCGGCAATCGGCTGCACCACCAGGGCAAACGAGCCGACATGCAGCCCGCGCACCCCGGCGTCCAGCTCCGGCAGGTGTTCTTCGAGCAATTGGCGATCGGCGCAGCCTTCGCCCCGGAAGCTGTAGTGCGGCGAGCCATCGGCGCCCACGGCGACCATGGCCAGGGTGGTCGGGGCGGCGAATTCCCGCAGGTAGTCGGTGTTCACACCTTCCTCTTGCAGCACCCGCCGCAGGCGCTGGCCCAGGTAGTCCCGGGACAGTCCGGCCAGCAGCGCGGCGTCGATGCCCAGGCGGCGCAGGCCCACCGCCACGTTGAACGGCGAACCACCGGCAATCGCCTGGAACGCCACTTTATTGGCCGGAGCACCGGCCTCATCCGCGCTGAAAAAGTCGAACAGCGCCTCGCCACACACCAAATACATAGTCATTCGCTCTTCAAAGGGTTGTCAGTCGTTGTCGGTAACCTTGGTACAACGGTTCGTAGGCCGCTACGTGTTCGGCCCGAGGCTGGGTGGCGCTGCCCGGGTCCAGGTGCACGCAGCGTTCACAGAGTGCTTGCAGATCCAGTGTCGGCTGCTGCTCCCGGCCGTGACACCAGGCGGCCTGGATCGCCGCGCCCAGGGCCGCGGCTTCGTGCTCCAGGGGGCAGATCACCGGGGTGTGCATGATATCGGCGACCATCTGCCGCCACAGCGGACTTTTTGCCCCGCCACCGATCAGGCGGATGCTCTGGCTGTGCAAGCCCGCCGCACGCAACAGATCCAGGCCGTAGCGCAAGCCGAAGGTGGTGCCTTCGACCACGGCGCGGCACAGGTTGGCCTGGGTCAGGTTGTCCAGGGTCATGCCATGCAGGCTGCCTTGGGCATGGGGCAGGGCGGGCACCCGTTCACCGTTGAAAAACGGCAACAGGCACAAGCCACCGGCGCCGATCGGCGCTTGCGCCAGGCGCTGGTTGAAGCCGGCCAGATCCAGGCCCAGCAGCTCGCGCACCAGGGTGGTGGCGTTGGTCAGGTTCATGGTGCAGATCAGCGGCAGCCAGCCACCGCTGGAGGAGCAAAAGGTGGCCACCGCCGGCTCGGGGCTGACCCATGGCTGTTCGGCAAAGGCATACACGGTGCCGGAGGACCCCAGGCTCATGGTGATGATGCCGGGCTGGATGTTGCCGGTGCCGATCGCCCCGAGCATGTTGTCGCCACCGCCGCTGGCCACCAATGCCTCCGCGCTGATGCCCAGTTGCCGGGCGATGGCGGGCTGGATGCGGCCCACCGCCTGATGCGCTTCGAGCAGGTGCGGCAAGGCCCGTTCCAGGCGTCCGCTGGGGTCGATATGGGCCAGCAGGGCGCGGTCCCAATCACGTTTGCGCACATCGAAGTAGCCGCTGCCCGAGGCGTCGCCGTACTCGCTGCAACAGCGTCCGGTCAGGCAGAAATTCAGGTAGTCGTGGGGCAGCAGGATGTGCGCGATACGCTGGAACACCTGAGGCTGCTGCTCCCGGGTCCAGAGCAGTTTCGACACCGTATAGCCCGGCGCGATGGCCAGCCCCAGACGCTCCAGGGAACCCTGGGTGCCCCCCAGCCAGTCCAGCAGGCGCTGGTTCTCGGCGCTGCTTTCGGTGTCGCACCAGAGCTTGGCCGGGCGCAGCACCTGGCCCTGGTCATCGAGCAGCACCAGCCCGTGCTGCTGGCCGGAAATCCCGACACCGAGCACCTGCCCGCCATCCACCCCGGCTGCCTGCAATGCCTGCCGGGTTGCGCCGATGCAGGCCTGCAGCCACTGCGCCGGGTCCTGCTCGCGGCGGCCATTGGCGCCGCTGATCAGGCGGTGGGGCGCGGCGCCGTGGCCCAGGACGGTGCCGCTGAGGCTGTCGAGAATCAGCGCCCTGGTGCCCTGGGTGCCGCAGTCGATGCCAAGAAAAAGCCTGGATTGAGTCATGAGGGTTCCCGGTTCCGGTGGTTGTTGGCGCTCTGGAGACTCTCCGCCTGGCCGCCCCGGCCGCTTATGGCCGGTGGCCGCTGCCGGGCCTTGGGCGAGGCGGCGAAAAGGCACGCAGGCCCTTGCCTGGCAAGCTGCCGTCCAGGGCACTTCATCGCGCCAGCAAGCGTTCCAGGGTCTGGCTCACGCCGTGTTCGCGCAAGCTGTTGAAGCAGCGTTCGAAGGCGGCGATGAACTCGGCGGAGCGCGCAATCGCCACACCGAAGATCTCCTCCACCCCCAGCAGGCGCTGGGTCAACAGACTGTCGTCGGCCACCAGGGCCTGACAGAACTCGGCCCTGGGGTCGGGGATCGAGTAGTACCTGCCGTTTTCGTCCACCCCCCGCAGGTACAGGGCCCAGGCCGCCACTACCAGGGCCGCGCGTTCGGTGTCGCGGCCATCGGCGATCAGGCGGTTGACCGTGGGCACGGTGAACTTGGGCAGCTTCGATGAACCGTCGCTGCACACCCGCTCCAGCTGATCGGCAATCGCCCGATTGGAGAAGCGCTGGATCAGGGTGTCCTTGTACGCCGCTAGGTCGATGCCCGGCACCGGCGCCAGTTGCGGGGTCACGTCCAGGTCCATGTAGTCCCGCAGGTAGGCGACGAACAACGGGTCGTCCAGGGTTTCGTGGACGAAGCGGTAGCCCTTGAGAAAACCCAGGTAGGTCAGGGCCAGGTGGCTGCCATTGAGCAGCTTGATCTTCATCTCTTCATAGGGCGTGACGTCGTCGGTGAACTGCACGCCGACCTGCTCCCAGGCCGGGCGGCCGTTGCAGAAGCGGTCTTCCAGCACCCACTGGACAAAGGGTTCGCAGACCACCGGCCAGGCGTCGTCGATGTCGTGTTCATCGTGCAGTTGCAGGCGGTGAGCGTTGCTGGTCATGGGGGTGATGCGGTCGACCATGGCGTTGGGGAAGCTGACGTGACGGGCGATCCAGTCGTGCAGGTCGGCGTCGTGGCGGGCGGCGAAGGCCAGCAGCGCCTTGCGGGTCACCGCGCCGTTGTGCGGCAGGTTATCGCAGGACATCAGGGTGAAGGCCGGGATGCCCGCGGCCCGGCGTCGAGCCAGGGCGGCGCAGAGAAAACCGAACACCGTGCGCGGCTGCCGCGGGTGGGCCAGATCGTGCTGGATCTGCGGCAGATGGAGCATGAACTCGCCAGTGCTGTCGTCGATGCAGTAGCCGCCCTCGGTGATGGTCAGGGAGACGATGCGGATCTCCGGGCTGGCCAGCTTGTCGATCAGCGCCTGGGCGCCGTCTTCGGCCAGCAGCATCTGGCTGATGGCGCCGATTACCCGCACTTCGTGGCCGTCGCCGTCACCCAGTTCAAAGAGGCTGTAGAGGTAGTCCTGGCCAGCCAGATCGTCCCGGGCGCGGCGATCCTCGGGGCGCAGGCCGATGCCACAGATGCTCCAGTCCAGGCCCAGGCCCCGGTTCATCAGGGCGTCGGTGTAATAGGCCTGGTGGGCCCGGTGAAAGCCGCCGACGCCGATGTGGGCAATGCCCTGGCGGGTGTCGGCGGGCCCGTAGGCGGGCAGCCGCACCTGGGGCGGCAATTGGCTGAGGTTCAAGCGATTGAGTTTCATGCGGGGGCTCTCGGTCATCGGGGGATCAGGCGGCGGCGCGCAGCAAGCGGGGAACGGCCTGGCCTTGGTCATCGAACAGATGGCAGTGCTCGGGGTCCAGTTGCAGGTGCAGTTGCTCGCCGTAACGGCTGGCCAGGTCACCGCGGATGCGCAGGGTCAGGGCTTCGCCGCCGCTGCTGCGGACATGGCAGAAGGTGTCGCTGCCCAGGCGCTCGGCAACGTCGGCGGTCACCGGCAGGCTGGCGCGGCCGGGCTCGCCCAGCTCCAGGTGTTCGGGGCGGATGCCCAGGGTCACCGCGCTGCCGACCTTGAGTTGCGCGCTGTGGCGGCCCAGGTGCAGGCGCGCCCCGGCCTGCAGGTGCACCTCGCACCCCTGGCTGTCGACCTGGCTGACGTGGCCCTTGAGAAAGCCCATTTTCGGCGTGCCGAGAAAGCCGGCGACAAACAGGTTGGCCGGGTTGTGATACAGCTCCAGGGGCGCGCCCACCTGTTCCACCCGGCCGCCGTTGAGCACCACCACCTTGTCCGCCAGGGTCATGGCTTCGACCTGATCGTGGGTGACGTAGATCATGGTGGCCTGCAGCTCCTGGTGCAGGCGCGCCAGCTCCAGGCGCATCTGCACCCGCAGCGCGGCATCCAGGTTGGACAGCGGTTCGTCGAACAGGAAGATCTTCGGGTTGCGCACAATCGCCCGGCCGATGGCCACGCGCTGGCGCTGGCCGCCGGACAGTTGCTTGGGCTTGCGTTCGAGCATCGGCCCCAGTTCGAGGATGCGCGCCGCCTCATCGACCTTCTTCTGCACCAGGGCCTTGTCGACCCCGGCCAGGTCCAGGGCGAAGGACATGTTCTTGCGCACGCTCATGTGCGGGTACAGGGCGTAGGTCTGGAACACCATGGCCAGGTCGCGCCTGGCCGGGCTGACTTCGGTGATGTCGCGCCCGTCCAGCTCGATGCGACCGCCGCTGACTTCCTCCAGCCCGGCGATCAGCCGCAGCAGGGTGGATTTGCCGCAGCCCGAAGGGCCGACGAAGACCACGAATTCCTTGTCGTTCACCTCAAGGTCGATGCCCTTGATGATCTCGAAGCCTTCGAAGCCTTTTTGCAGGTTGCTGATTTTCAGGTGAGCCATGGGGTGTCTCCAACAATTCGAGGGTTACTTCACTGCGCCAAAGGACAGGCCGCGCACCAGCTGTTTCTGGCTGATCCAGCCGAAGATCAGGATCGGCGCGCAGGCCAGGGTCGAAACCGCCGAGAGCTTGGCCCAGAACAACCCTTCGGGACTGGAGTAGGAGGCGATCAGCGCGGTCAGCGGGGCGGCATTGGCAGAGGTCAGGTTCAGCGACCAGAAGGCTTCGTTCCAGCACAGGATCAGCGACAGCAGCACGGTGGAAGCCAGCCCGCCCTTGGCGATGGGCAGCAGCACCCGGAGCATCTCCTGGGCCAGTGTGGCGCCGTCCAGGCGGGCGGCTTCAAGGATGTCCCGGGGGATGTCCTTGAAGTAGGTGTAAACCATCCACACCACGATCGGCAGGTTGATCAGGGTGTAGATCACGATCAGCGCAATGCGCGTGTCCAGCAGGCCGAAACTCTTGGCCAGCAGGTAGATCGGCATCAGCACGCCCACCGGCGGCAGCATCTTGGTCGAGAGCATCCACAGCAGGGTGCGCTTGGTGTGGCGGGTCTCGTAGAAGGCCATGGAGTAGGCCGCCGGCACCGCGATCAGCAGGCACAGGGCGGTGGCGCTGAAGGAGATCAGCACCGAGTTCCAGGCGTAGGCGAAGTAGTTGCTGCGCTCGTTGATGTGCAGGTAGTTCTCAAGCGTCGGCGTGAAGATGAACTGCGGCGGCGTGGCAAAGGCATCGATTTCGCTCTTGAAGCTGGTCAGCACCATCCAGAAGATCGGAAAGAAGATCAGGATCGCGATGGCCCAGGCCAGGGTGCCCAGCAGCAGGCTGCGCAGGCGTCGGGATTGTTGCAGGGTCATGGCGGGCTCCTCAGCTCTGGTCGGTCAGGTTCTTGCCGAGCATCCGCACCAGGATGATCGCGGCGATATTGGCGATGACCACGGCGATCAGGCCGCCGGCCGACGCCATGCCCACGTCGAACTGCACCAGCGCCTGGTTGTAGATCAGGTAGGCCAGGTTGGTCGAGGCGTAGCCCGGGCCGCCGTTGGTGGTGGTGAAAATTTCGGCGAACACCGAGAGCAGGAAGATGGTCTCGATCATCACCACCACCGCGATCGGCCGCGCCAGGTGCGGCAGGGTCAGGTGCCAGAAGATCGCGATGGGGCCGGCGCCATCCAGGCGTGCGGCTTCTTTCTGTTCCTGGTCCAGGGACTGCATGGCGGTCATCAGGATCAGGATGGCGAACGGCAGCCACTGCCAGGAGACGATGAGGATGATCGACAGCAGCGGGTAATGGGCCAGCCAGTCCACCGGCTGGGCGCCGAACAGCTTCCACACGGCGGCGAGGATGCCCGATACCGGGTGAAAGATCAGGTTCTTCCAGATCAGCGCGCCCACCGTGGGCATGATGAAGAACGGCGAGATCAGCAGCACCCGGACCAGGCCCCGGCCGAAGAACTCGCTGGCTTCCAGCAGGGCACTGATCAACACCCCGAACACCACGCTGATCAGCAGCACGCTGCCCACCAGCAACAGGGTGTTGGTGGCCCCGGGTACAAAGCCCGAGTCGCTGAGGAAGTAGCTGAAGTTCTCCAGGCCCACGAACGGGTTTTCACCGGGGTACAGCAGGTTGTAGCGGATCAGCGAGAAGTACAGGGTCATGCCCAGGGGCACGATCATCCACAGCAGCAACAACGCCACCGAGGGGCTGACCAGGAACCAGCCGGGGCTGGCCAGGCGACGCTTGCGGCGAGCCGCCTGCGCTGGCAGATGGAGCTTGGCAGTCGAGGTATTCATGAGGATCACAACCAGTTGGGTATGAGGGGGCGCGACACTGCGCTGGCATGGCCGGGTTGCGCGTAGGAGCTGGCTTGCCAGCGAAGGCGTCCTTGAACACTGCGCAAGACTCAAGGGCCTCTTCGCCGGCCAGCCGGCTCCTACCAGGCGTGCCGGGTTATTTCGGGTAGCCGGCGCGCTTCATTTCCCGCTCGGTGCTCTGCTGCGCGGCGGCCAGGGCCTGGTCCACCGTGCTCTGGCCGATCAGCGCCGCGGAGAACAGCTTGCCGACCTGGGTACCGATGGCCTGGAACTCGGGAATGGTCACCAGCTGGATGCCGATGTAGGGCACCGGCTTGAGGGTCGGTTTGCTGGGGTCCACCGCCTTCAGCGATTCCAGGGTGATCCGGGCGAACGGCGCGGCGTTCATGTAGGCCGCGCTGTAGGTCGAAGCCCGGGTCCCCGGCGGCACGTTGGCGATGCCGTCCTTCTCCGCCACCAGGGCTGCATATTCCTTGGAGGTGGCCCAGGTGGTGAAGGTCCTGGCGGCGTCCTTGGCCTTGGAACTGGCGGGGATCGCCAAGGACCAGGAATACAGCCAGGCGCTGCCCTTGTCGGTGACCTGATGCGGGGCAAAGGTGAAGCCCACCTGCTCGGCGACCTTGCTCTGGCTCTGGTCGGTGACAAAGGAGCCGGCGACGCTGGCGTCGACCCAGATCGCGCACTTGCCGCTGTTGAACAGCGCCAGGTTTTCATTGAAACCGTTGCTCGAAGCCCCCGGCGGGCCGGATTTCTTCATGTTGTCGACGTAGAAGGTCAGGGCGTTCTTCCACTCCGGCCCGGTGAATTCAGGCTGCCATTGCTCATTGAACCAGCGCGCGCCGTAGCTGTTGGCCAGGGTGGTGATCAGGGCCATGTTCTCGCCCCAGCCGGCCTTGCCCCGCAGGCACAGGCCGTATTGCTCCTGGCCGGGTTTGTTGAGCCTGGCGGCGAACTCGCCGATCTGCTCCCAGGTCGGCCGTTCCGGCATGCTCAGGCCGGCCTGCTGGAACAGGTCGGTGCGGTAGTAGGTCATGGAGCTTTCGGCGTAGAACGGCAGGGCATAGAGCGTGCCCTTGACCGACAGCCCCTCGCGCACCGAGGGGAAGACGTCATCCAGGTCATAGCTGGCGGGCAGGTCCTGCATCGGTTGCAGCCAGCCCTTGGCGCCCCAGAGCGCGGCCTCGTACATGCCGATGGTGAGTACGTCGAACTGCCCGCCCTGGGTGGCGATATCGGTGGTCAGGCGCTGGCGCAGGACGTTTTCTTCCAGCACCACCCAGTTGAGCTGGATGTCCGGGTGCTCGGCCTCGAAGGTTTTCGACAGCCGTTGCATGCGGATCATGTCGCTGTTGTTGACGGTGGCGATGGTCAGGGTCTGGGCGCCGAGGGTGACGCTGCTGAGGGTCATGCAGGTGGTGACGAGCAGGGCTTTGGTGCAAGGGTTCATCGGTCACTCCTGTTCTGCGCCGGTGCGGGCTGCAGAAGGACGGTTATTGTTGTTATGTCTTCTGCCGGACGAGGCAGAATGTGGGCTGATTACAGCCCGCCAACGCGGTGCTGACAAATCATCCCTGACACTTGAATCGATACTTTTTTGCACTACCGGGATAGTGGGTCGTTGGCCGTGGTCGCGGGTTGCGCGGCTTGCCCGGGTGGCGGGGCGATGCAGGGGCGGACGAATCCGTATCGGTTTTCGCTGGTGCGAGGCTGTCAACTACGGCCAAAGCCCACTGGCTTTTTCCCGGTCACTGCCTAAGATGGCGATCCCGGAATCCTTAGGAAAACGTTGGTCACGATGGCGGAAAAAGACACCATCTCCATGCAACTGGTGCGCGAGGCGCTGCTGCAAAGCTGTGCGCCGGGGGCGGCCACCGCGGAAGTGCTGAACAAGGTCGGGATTGATCCGGCGCTCCTGCAGCAGGGCTGCGCGCGCGTCCCGGCCAGCGCCTATGCCCGGCTTTGGCGGTTGTTGGCCCGGCGTCTGGATGACGAGTTTTTCGGCATGGATCCGCGCCGGCTGAAGTCCGGCAGCCTGGCCTTTCTCTGCCGCTCGGCCATGGCCCAGCCGACCCTGGCGGCGGGGCTGGATTCGGTGCTGGGCTTTCTGTCGCTGATGTTCGAACGCCTGCCGGCGCAACTGGTGCGCCAGCAGAGCCTGGCGGAAATCGTCCTGCAGGACGACGAGCATGCGCCGGGCCGGGCCTTCACCTATTTCACCTACTGGATGATCGTCCATGGCGTGGCCTGCTGGCTGGCGGGGCGGCGGATTCCGATCCTGGCGATCGAGCTGCGCTGCCCGCAGCCGGACTTCTGCGACGACTACCGGGTGATGTTCTCCGACAACCTGCGCTTTGCCCGGTCGCGCACGCGGATGATCATCGCCGCCGATTGCCTGGACCTGCCGATCAAGCGCAGCGAGGAAGAGCTCAAGCGCTTTCTGGCCCAGGCCCCGGCCAACATCCTGGTGAAGTACCGCGACCCCGAGAGCCTGGCCAGCCGCATCAAGCAACAGTTGCGGCAATTGCCCGGCGAGCAGTGGCCGGAAAGCGAAAGCCTGGCCCAGAGCCTGTGCATGTCCGCCTCGACCCTGCGCCGCCGCCTGGCCGAGGAGGGCCAGAGCTACCAGGCGCTCAAGGACAGCGTGCGCAAGGAGCTGGCGATTGTCTGGCTGGCGGAGCCGCAACTGAGTTTCGCCGAGATAGCCGGGCGCCTGGGGTTTGCCGACACCAGTTCGTTCTACAAGGCGTTTCGCAAATGGTCCGGCTCCAACCCCGGGCATTACCGCAGCCTGATCCTCAACGACCCGGACCTCTCGTAGGAAGCGGCTTGCCGACAAAGGGGCCGCAAGCCCTGCGCCGCCCCGGCCGACGCCTTCGCTGGCAAGCCAGCTCCTACAGCAGTCAGATACACCGTGCAGTTCCCTGTAGGAGCCGGCTTGCCGGCGAAGAGGCCCGCAAGCCGTGCACCACTGCGGTTGCGCCTGCGCCGGCAAGCCGGTTCCTGCAACGAGCGCGGGGCCTGCCGGTCGCCACGGCCGGGGTGGGTTCTTGGCCAAACCGGTCACGCAACTTGATAGCTTTGACCATTGTCGCGCGAGGGCTCTGGCGCCAGTATTTCCCTGCTTTTCATGAGGTTCCCATCCTAATAAGAACAGTGAGGGATTCAGGCAATGCGCAACTACCAGTCCGCCATCAAGGATTTCAATTATCAGCACTGTGTCGACGCCGCCCTGGCGGGTTCGCTGTCGGCGCTCAATGCCTGCGTCGAATGTTGTGACCGGCATGCGTTGCCCGGGCGCATCGCGCTGTTCTGGGAGGGCCGCGACGGTAGCAGCGCCACCTATACCTTCACTGAACTGCAGGACAAGGCCGCACGCCTGGCCAATTTCTTCCTGGCCCAGGGGGTCGGCAAGGGCGACAAGGTCGCCGGGCTGCTGCCGCGCAATGTCGAGTTGCTGATCACGGTGCTGGCCACCTGGCGCATCGGCGCGGTGTACCAGCCGCTGTTCACCGCCTTTGGCCCCAAGGCCATCGAACACCGCCTCAACAGTTCAAAGGCCAAGCTGGTGATCTGCGACGCGGTGAACCGACCGAAGCTGGCGGAAGTCGCCGAGTGCCCGACCGTCGTCACGGTCGCGGCGGCCAAAGGGCAGGGCATCGTGCGCGGCGATTTCAGTTTCTGGGCCGAGCTGGAACAGTACCCGGCCCAGTGCGAGCCGGTGCTGCTGACCGGCGAAGACCCGTTCCTGTTGATGTTCACCTCGGGCACCACCGGCCCGTCGAAAGCCCTGGAAGTGCCGCTCAAGGCCATTGTCGCGTTCCAGAACTACTCCCGCGACGCGGTGGACCTGCGCCCCGAGGATGCGTTCTGGAACGTCGCCGACCCGGGCTGGGCCTACGGCATCTATTTCGGCGTTACCGGGCCGCTGGGCCTGGGTCACCCGATCACCTTCTACGATGGCCCCTTCACCCTGGAAAGCACCTGCCGGGTGATCAACAAGTACGGCATCACCAACCTCACCGGCTCGCCTACGGCCTACCGCCTGCTGATCGCCGGCGGCGACCAGTTCGCCCGTTCGATCAAGGGGCGCCTGCGCATCGTCAGCAGCGCCGGTGAGCCGCTGAACCCGGAGGTCATCCGCTGGTTCGCCGAACAGCTGGACGTGGTGATCCACGACCATTACGGCCAGACCGAGCTGGGCATGGTGCTGTGCAACCACCACGGCCTGGACCACCCGGTGCATGTCGGCGCCGCCGGTTTCGCCTCGCCCGGCCACCGCATCGTGGTGCTGGACGAAGAGTACCGCGAGCTGGGTGTCGGCCAGCCGGGCATCCTGGCCATCGACCGTAGCCAGTCGCCGATGTGCTGGTTCGCCGGTTACGCCGGGGTGCCGACCAAGGCGTTCGTCGGTGACTACTACCTCAGCGGCGACACCGTCGAGCTGAACCAGGACGGCAGCATCAGCTTCGTCGGCCGCAGCGACGATGTAATCACCACATCCGGCTACCGGGTCGGTCCCTTCGACGTGGAAAGTGCCCTGATCGAACACCCGGCGGTGGTGGAGGCGGCGGTGGTGGGCAAGCCCGATCCGGAGCGCACCGAGCTGGTCAAGGCCTTCGTGGTGCTCAGCGAGCAGTACCGCGCCACGCCGGAGCTGGCCGAGGAGCTGCGCCAGCATGTGCGCAAGCGCCTGGCGGCCCATTCCTACCCCCGTGAAATCGAATTTGTCAGTGATTTGCCCAAGACCCCCAGCGGCAAATTGCAGCGCTTTATCTTGCGCAACCAGGAAATCGCCAAGGCTCAAGAGGCCGCGGCGTCAACAGCTACCGCGTAAACAGGATTGAAACGATGCAGATCGCAAACAAGGTTTTTCTCGTCAGTGGTGGTGCTTCCGGCCTCGGTGCGGCCAGCGCTGAAATGCTGGTGGCCGCCGGCGCCAAGGTGATGCTGGTGGACCTCAATGCCGAGGCCGTGGCGGCCCGGGCCCAGCAACTGGGCTGCCACAGCGTGGTGGCGGACATCAGCCAGGAGGCCGCGGCCGAAGCGGCGGTGCAGGCCACGGTCAAGGCCTTTGGCGGGCTCAACGGCCTGGTCAACTGTGCCGGCATCGTGCGCGGCGAGAAGGTCCTGGGCAAGAACGGCCCCCATGCCCTGGCCAGCTTCAGCCAGGTGATCAACGTCAACCTTATCGGCAGCTTCAACCTGCTGCGCCTGGCCGCGGCGGCCATTGCCGAAAGCGCGGCCGATGCCGATGGCGAGCGCGGGGTGATCATCAACACCGCCTCCATCGCCGCCTTCGACGGGCAGATCGGTCAGGCCGCCTATGCGGCGTCCAAGGGCGCCATCGCCAGCCTGACCCTGCCGGTGGCCCGCGAGCTGGCGCGTTTCGGCATTCGGGTGATGACCATTGCCCCAGGGATTTTCGAAACCCCGATGATGGCCGGCATGAGCGACGAAGTGCGCGCCGGTCTGGCCGCCGGGGTGCCGTTCCCACCGCGCCTGGGCAAGCCCGCCGAGTACGCCGCGCTGGTGCGGCATATCATTGAAAACAGCATGCTCAACGGCGAGGTGATCCGTCTCGACGGCGCCTTGCGCATGGCCGCCAAGTAAGGAGGAATTCTCATGTCCATTGCCCACGATCCAATCGTCATTGTCAGCGCCGTCCGCACCCCGATGGGCGGTTTCCAGGGTGAACTCAAGGGCCTCAGCGCCCCGCAACTGGGGGCCGAGGCCATCCGCGCCGCGGTAGAGCGCGCAGGAATCGCCCCGCAAGCGGTGGAGGAAGTGCTGTTCGGTTGCGTGCTGTCCGCCGGCCTTGGCCAGGCCCCGGCGCGCCAGGCGGCCCTGGGCGCCGGCCTGGACAAGGGCACCCGCTGCACCACCCTGAACAAGATGTGCGGCTCCGGCATGGAGGCCACCATCCTGGCCCACGACATGCTGCTGGCCGGCAGCGCCGAGGTGGTGATCGCCGGCGGCATGGAAAGCATGTCCAATGCCCCGTACCTGCTGGACCGCGCCCGCAGCGGCTACCGCATGGGCCATGGCAAGGTGCTCGATCACATGTTCCTCGACGGCCTGGAAGATGCCTACGACAAGGGCCGCCTGATGGGCACCTTTGCCGAGGACTGCGCCGAGGCCAACGGCTTCACCCGCCAGGCCCAGGACGACTTCGCCGTGGCTTCCCTGACCCGCGCCCAGCAGGCGATCAAGGACGGCCTGTTCAAGGACGAGATCGTTCCCCTACACGTGATGATCGGCAAGGAGTCGAAGCTGATCAGCGATGACGAGCAGCCGCCCAAGGCCAAGCTGGACAAGATCGCCACCTTGAAGCCGGCGTTCCGCGACGGTGGTACCGTGACCGCCGCCAACGCCAGCTCGATCTCCGACGGCGCCGCGGCCCTGGTGCTGATGCGCCGTTCCGAAGCCGACAAGCGCGGCCTCAAGCCGCTGGCGGTGATCCACGGGCACGCGGCCTTCGCCGACACCCCGAGCCTGTTCCCGGTGGCCCCGGTGGGCGCCATCGAGCGGCTGCTGAAAAAGACCGGCTGGGCACTGGGCGATGTCGATCTGTTCGAAATCAACGAAGCTTTCGCCGTGGTCAGCCTGGTGACCATGAGCAAGCTGGACATTCCCCACGCCAAGGTCAACGTGCACGGTGGCGCCTGCGCCCTGGGCCATCCGATCGGTGCCTCCGGCGCGCGGATCCTGGTGACCCTGCTCTCTGCCCTGCGCCAGAAGGGCCTCAAGCGTGGCGTGGCCGCGATCTGCATCGGCGGTGGCGAAGCCACGGCCATGGCCGTTGAATGCCTGTAACGAGGAATCCCGATGTTGCCCAATGACGAACAACTGCAGATCAGCGACGCCGCCCGGCAATTTGCCCAGGAGCGTCTGAAGCCCTTTGCCGCCGACTGGGACCGCGAGCACCGCTTTCCCAGGGAGGCCATCGCCGAGATGGCCGAGCTGGGCTTCTTCGGCATGCTGGTGCCCGAGCAGTGGGGCGGCTGCGACACCGGCTACCTGGCCTATGCCATGGCCCTGGAGGAGATCGCCGCCGGTGATGGTGCCTGTTCCACCATCATGAGCGTGCACAACTCGGTGGGCTGCGTGCCGATCCTCAAGTTCGGCAACGACGAGCAGAAAGAGCGTTTCCTCAAGCCCCTGGCCAGCGGCGCCATGCTTGGCGCCTTCGCCCTCACCGAGCCCCAGGCCGGCTCCGACGCCAGCAGCCTGAAAACCCGGGCCCGCCGCGACGGCGACCACTATGTGCTCAACGGCTGCAAGCAGTTCATCACCTCGGGGCAGAACGCCGGGGTGGTGATCGTGTTCGCGGTCACCGACCCGGCGGCCGGCAAGCGCGGCATCAGCGCCTTTATCGTGCCCACCGATGCGCCGGGCTATAAGGTTGCGCGCATCGAGGACAAGCTTGGCCAGCACGCCAGCGACACCTGCCAGATCCTTTTCGAGGATGTGAAGGTGCCGCTGGCCAACCGCCTGGGGGAGGAGGGCGAGGGCTACAAGATCGCCCTGGCCAACCTCGAAGGCGGCCGCGTGGGCATTGCCGCACAATCGGTGGGCATGGCCCGGGCCGCGTTCGAAGCGGCGCGAGACTACGCCCGCGAGCGCGAAACCTTCGGCAAGCCGATCATCGAGCACCAGGCCGTGGCGTTTCGCCTGGCGGACATGGCCACCCAGATCGCCGTGGCGCGGCAAATGGTGCATTACGCCGCGGCCCTGCGCGACAGCGGCAAGCCGGCCCTGGTGGAAGCCTCGATGGCCAAGCTGTTTGCCTCGGAAATGGCCGAGAAGGTCTGCTCGGCGGCATTGCAAACCCTGGGCGGCTATGGCTATTTGAGCGACTTCCCGCTGGAGCGTATCTACCGCGACGTGCGCATCTGCCAGATCTACGAAGGCACCAGCGACATCCAGCGCATGGTCATTTCGCGCAATCTCTGACTTTTTAGCAGGAGCTGATACATGAGCTACGAAACCATCTTGTTGGACATCAAGGACCGGGTCGGTCTGATCACCCTCAACCGTCCCCAGGCGCTGAACGCCCTCAACGCGCAGATCGTCGGCGAGGTGAACCAGGCCCTGGACCGCCTGGAAGCCGACCCGCAGATCGGCTGCATCGTCATCACCGGCTCGAAGAAAGCCTTCGCCGCCGGTGCCGACATCAAGGAAATGGCCGAGCTGACCTACCCGCAGATCTACCTCGACGACCTGTTCAGCGACAGCGACCGCGTGGCCAACCGGCGCAAGCCGATCATCGCCGCGGTCAACGGCTTCGCCCTGGGTGGCGGCTGCGAACTGGCCTTGATGTGCGACTTCATCCTGGCCGGTGACAACGCCAAGTTCGGCCAGCCGGAAATCAACCTCGGCGTGCTGCCGGGCATGGGCGGCACCCAGCGCCTGACCCGCGCCGTGGGCAAGGCCAAGGCCATGGAAATGTGCCTGAGCGGACGCTTTATCGACGCCGTGGAAGCCGAACGCTGCGGCTTGGTCGCGCGCATCGTGCCGGCGGACGAGCTGGTGGAAGAAGCCCTGAGGGTCGCCGCCGTGATCGCCGCAAAATCGATCCCGGTGAGCATGATGATCAAGGAAAGCGTGAACCGCGCCTTCGAAGTCAGCCTGTCCGAAGGCGTGCGCTTCGAACGCCGGGTGTTCCACGCCGCCTTCGCCACCCAGGACCAGAAAGAGGGCATGGCCGCCTTCATCGCCAAGCGTGATCCGCAGTTCAAGGATCAGTAACCGCACAGCCCCCTGTAGGAGCTGGCTTGCCAGCGAAGACGTCCCCGAGAGCAGTGCATGACTCAAGGGCCTCTTCGCCGGCAAGCCGGCTCCTACAGAGGTTTCGCGCAAAACTATCGCAGCCCAGGCTGCTTTTTTTTGCCTCGGCTGCCCCTATGACCTTGGAGAGCACTGTAATCTGGGCCGCTTTTATCAATGATCCCCAACGGCAGCTGAGCAACATGACGCCGATGATCCGGGCCAAAAGGAGAGGGCTGTTCCCATGCACCGCACACTGCTGTTTATCGGCTGCCTGTTGCAGGCCGGCCAGTGGGTTCAGGCCGCGGAGCTGCCGCTGATGGCAGGCCGTTGCTTTGCCGGCCCGGCCACGCCCGTGACGGCCTATCCCCCCGCCAGGAAGGCTCCCGCCATGCCAGTTGAACCTCGTTACCGTGCACCCGTCGCTTCACCCCGATTGCAAACCCTGGATGTGCTCAGCATCGGCATGAGCCTGGACGTCTTTCGCCAGGGGCAGGTTTGGCAGGCGTTGCAACAACAGGGCGTCAGACAACCCGAGGCACGGCAGGTGGGCAGCATCCTGCCCATGGATCCGCAGCTCTATCCCCAGACGGCCGATGACAAGGACATGGCTTATGAAAAGCGCGAAGCGGACGCGCTGGAGCTGGGATTGAGGGACTTCCCCGAGAAGTGGCCGATTCCCACCCTCACGGTGGTTCGAGGCTGGAATCCACAAACCCCGAACCTTCGCTTTACCCCTGAAAGAACGCAAATCAGCCTGTCTGCCATGGTCAATGACATGCGGACACCGGCAGGACTGCATTGGCATCGTATTCGCAACCTTCAGGACGGCGTTGTCTGCAGTGATACTCCCGAAGGCCTGATCGAAAACCTGTTCCAGCTGTTCGAACGCAACCCTGACCTTCCGGCGGTGCTGGTTTACGCCAATGAAGGCTTCAATATGTCGTTCGCACTTTCCGCCAGAAAGGCGCCCTTGATCGGTGGGGCAGGGCCACGCAAACCCGGCGAACTCACCGACTCGATGGTCGCCATGGTCGTAGGCCGCCCCGAGCGGGTCGAGTGGCTGCGTTATTACGCACCTTTCACCAAGGTCAACAAGAACAGGATTGATCCCGAATTCACCGGTTGGGGCTGGCGTAAACCTGGCGTCGAGTTCCAGCCTTCGGCGTTCATCCCGCAACCCTGGACTGAACGCGCCTTTGAACAATGGGACGCCTTGCCGGTGCTGGCCCAGCTCCACCGCCCGGTCAGCGTTTCCCTGCAGCGCCCGGACAACGGCAAACGGTTGGAACGCGATGCCTTGACCGCCCAACTGGCCAGCGCCTGGAAAAAGGCCACTGACACCGTTGCACCTGCTCCGGCTCGGGTGTTCTACGACGGCGGCCTGAGCAGCACACCACTGGGCGAACTGTTGCCGGCCCTCACTGCTGCCCGCAGCTCGCTGGACCTGCGCGACTCCCGGGAGGGTTACGACCTCAGCCAACGCCTGGGCGATACCGGTGCGGCTTCACCGTTCGTGGCCATTGCGCTGGCCGCCATGGCCAGCTACCAGAATGCCGACACCAGCGTGGTCATTCCCCTGCGTCGCCAGGACCAGGCGACGATCATCAGCGTAACGGCGCCAACCCCAGGTAAAAAGCCCCTTGGCAGTCAGCACTTCGAGGTGAGATTACAGCCTTAGGCGGCAGGGCCTCTTCGCCGGCAAGCCGGCTACTACGGGAAACAGCCAAAAAAATCGCAGCCTGGGCTGCGATTTTTTGTTTTCGGCGTCAATGCCTACAGCTGGTAATGCTTCAGCTCGCGGGCAATCAACAGGCGCTGGATCTCGCTGGAGCCTTCGTAGATCTGGGTGATCCGCGCATCGCGGTAGTAGCGCTCCACCGGGTAGTCCTCCAGGTACCCGTAGCCGCCATGGATCTGCATGGCCGAGGAGCAGACCTTCTCGGCCATCTCCGAAGCGAACAGCTTGGCCTGGGAGGCCTCCGACAGGCACGGCTGGCCGGCGCTGCGCAGGCGCGCGGCGTGCAGGATCAGCAGGCGCGCGGCATTGAGCCGGGTGTGCATGTCGGCCAGCAGGTTGGCGATGCTCTGGTGTTCGATGATCGGCTTGTCGAACTGCACCCGTTCCCGGGCGTAGGCCAGGGCCGCTTCAAACGCGGCGCGGGCGATGCCCAGGGCCTGGGCGGCGATGCCGATGCGGCCGCCCTCAAGGTTGGACAGGGCAATGGCCAGGCCCTTGCCCCGTTCGCCCAGCAGGTTGGCTTCGGGGATGGTGCACTGGTTGAGGGTGACCGCGCAGGTGTCGGAGGCGCGAATGCCCATCTTGTGCTCGGTGCGGTCGACGATGAACCCCGGGGTGTCGGTGGGTACCAGGAACGCCGACAGGCCTTTCTTGCCCAGTTCCGGGTCGGTCACCGCAAAGACGATGGCCAGTTGGGCGCGCTTGCCGTTGCTGACGAACTGCTTGGCGCCGTTGATCACCCACTGGCCGTCGCGCAGCTCGGCGCGGGTGCGCAGGTTGTGGGCTTCGGAACCGGCCTGGGGTTCGGTCAGGCAGAAGCAGCCGATGGCTTCGCCGGCGGCCAGGCGCGGTAGCCATTGCTGTTTCTGCTCCTGGCTGCCGTAGTTGAGGATCGGCCCGCAGCCCACCGAGTTGTGGATGCTCATCAAGGCGCCGGTGGCGCCGTCGCCGGCGGAGATTTCCTCCACCGCCAGGGCGTAGGCCACGTAGTCCAGGTAGCTGCCGCCCCATTCCTCGGGGACCACCATGCCCAACAGGCCCAGCTCGCCCATCTTGCGCACCAGGGCGTCGTCGATCCAGCCGGCCTTTTCCCAGGCCTGGGCATGGGGCGCGATCTCGCCACGGGCAAAGTCCCGGGCCATGTCGCGGATCATCACTTGTTCTTCGCTCAGTTCAATGTCGTGCATGGGCTCAGCTCCCGCTGTCGTCGAAACCGCTGAAGAAGCTCGCCACCCGCTGCGCCTCGAGGGCGGCCAGGGTCGGTGGATTCCAGCGGGGGGTCTTGTCTTTGTCGATGATCAGGGCGCGCACGCCCTCCATCAGGTCGCCGCGCTCGAACCACTGGCGGTCCAGGTGCAGCTCCAGGGCGAAGCATTGCTCCAGGCTCAGGTGCCGGCCGCGGCGCAGCATCTCCAGGGTCACGGCCATGGCCAGGGGCGAGCGGCTGTCCAGCAGGTCGGCGGTGGTCGTGGCCCACTCGTGGCTGTCGGCAACCGTGACGCGGCGCAGTTGCTCGACGATGCTCGCCACGTCCGGCAGGGCGAAGAAGTGATCGATGGCCGGGCGCAGGGCTTGCAGCGGCGCGTCGGGCAGGCTCTGTACCGCCAGCTTGGCCAGCAGGCCCTGCAGGTCCTTGAGCGGCGAGTCGCTCCAGTGCAGGCGATCCAGGCGCTGGTGCAGCAGGTCCAGCTTGCCGCTGTCCAGGTGCCAGTCGGCCAGGCCGCAGTACAGCGCATCGGCGGCGCGGATCTGCACGCCGCTGACGCCCAGGTAGATGCCCAGCTCACCGGGTATCCGCGAGAGGAAGTAACTGCCGCCGACATCCGGGAAGTAACCGATGGCCACTTCCGGCATCGCCAGGCGACTGCGCTCGGTGACCACCCGCAGGTCGGCACCTTGCACCAGGCCCATGCCGCCACCGAGAACGAAGCCGTCCATCAGGGCCAGCACCGGCTTGCGGTAATGGTGGATGGTCAGGTCCAGGGCGTATTCCTCGACGAAGAAATCCTCGTGCAGGGTATCGCCGCCCTGATAGCTGTCGTACAGCGAACGGATGTCGCCGCCGGCGCAGAAGGCCTTTTCCCCGGCGCCGCGCAGGACCACCGCGTGGATCAGCGGATCCTGGGCCCAGGCGTTGAGCTGGCGTTGCAAGGTGCGCACCATCGACAGGGTGATGGCGTTGAGTCCGGCGGGGCGGTTGAGGGTCAGGTGACCGATGTGGTTGCGCACCTCCACCAGCACCTCGTCCGAGGTGGCGTCGAGGTCCCGTGTCGTCTGGGATGAAACCTGAGCAGTCATCACTAACTCCCTGCTTTTATTGTTTTTTGTATGAGGCTCGCGCGCGAGCATCGGCGGATCGTAACAGTGCAAATTTGCCGATTACAACCCCGAAAGCTGCAGGTCGACTGTGCATTTTTGCATGACGATAAATACCTGCCGGGCCTTGCAAGACAGCTCTGGGTCAAGGTCTAGAGCCTTGGCGACAGAATCGGCTGTGAAATAGCCGTTATCAGCCGATCCAGGCTGTTTCAGGCGCCCCTTACGACACCAGGGAGGCTTTGGCTGTTGGCATTCTGGCGCTCCGTTGCAGCGTAGACCGCGGCAACCGGAGGTAGCTCGGGCATTGACCGCCGGGCCTGCCCACTCACAACAAGAACTCGACTGCGGTAACCCCGCACCCACTCTCTGCCCCTGTCACAAGTGGGGTCCGACGCCAGCGCCGGACCGCTATAAATCCAAATAATCCGGGACTCTGAAGATGACTAAAAAATGGCTGGCCGTGCCGCTTCTGGCAATCGCGTGCGTTTCCATGGGCGCCAACGCCAAGGAATGGAAGGAACTGCGCTTTGGTGTCAATCCAAGCTATCCGCCCTTTGAATCCAGCACCGCCGACGGCGGCGTACAAGGCTTCGGCGTCGACCTGGGCAACGCCATCTGCGCCGAACTCAAGCTCAAGTGCGTGTGGATCAGCAACGACTTCGACGGCCTGATCCCGGCGCTCAAGGCCGGCAAGTTCGACGCCATCGAATCGTCGATGACCGTCACCGATGCGCGGCGCAAGCAGATCGACTTCAGCGACCGGCTGTATGCCGGGCCGACCGCCATCGTCACCCGCAAGGGCTCGGGTCTTGAGCCCACCGGCGAATCCCTCAAGGGCAAGACCCTGGGCTACATGCAGGGCACCATCCAGGAAACCTACGCCAAGGCCAAGCTGGGCCCGGCGGGGGTCAAGCTGCGGGCCTACCAGAACCAGGACCAGGTCTACGCCGACCTGGTCTACGGCCGCCTGGATGCCTCGATCCAGGACAAGCTGCAGGCGCAGATGAGCTTCCTGGCCTCGCCCCAGGGCGCCGATTTCGAGAACAGCGCCGGGATCAGCGACCCGCTAGTACCGGCGGAGATCGCCATCGGCCTGCGCAAGGACCAGGACGAACTCAAGGCCATGCTCAATGGCGCCATCAAGGCCCTGCATGAGAAGGGCATCTACGCCCAGATCCAGCGCAAGTACTTCGGCGACCTCGACCTCTACAACAACTGATCGCCCCTGGCCGGCCCCGGGACAGACGCGATCCGTCCCGGGGCCGGCCGCGGCGTCTGCAAGGTGATTGGCGTGAATACCTCGACGACTCTCTTCGGCCTCGACCTGACGGTCCTGCAAGGCTATGGCCCGCTGTTGCTGCACGGCACCTGGGTGACCCTGAAACTCTCGGCCCTGGCGCTGCTGGTGAGCATTGCCCTGGGCCTTTTGGGCGCGGCTGCCAAGCTCTCGCCCCTGCGCCTGCTGAACCTGCCGGCGACCTGCTACACCACCCTGATTCGCGGGGTGCCGGACCTGGTGCTGATGCTGCTGATCTTCTACAGCCTGCAAGGCTGGCTCACGGCCCTGACCGAGCTGCTGGACTGGCCCTACATGGAAATCGACCCCTTCGTGGCCGGGATCATCACCCTGGGCTTCATCTATGGCGCCTATTTCACCGAAACCTTTCGCGGGGCGATGCTTAGCGTGCCCCGGGGCCAGCAGGAAGCGGCGGCGGCCTTCGGCCTCGGTCGCTGGCAGCGCTTTCGTTTCGTGGTGTTCCCGCAAATGATGCGCTACGCCTTGCCCAGCCTGGGCAACAACTGGCTGGTGCTGCTCAAGGCCACGGCCCTGGTGTCGATCATCGGTCTTTCGGATCTGGTCAAGGTGGCCCAGGAGGCCGGCAAGAGCACCTTCAACATGCTGGACTTCCTGCTCCTGGCGGCGGCCCTGTACCTGCTGATCACCAGCGCCTCGAACCAGCTGCTGCGCCTGCTGGAACGGCGCTACAACCAAGGCGTGCGAGGGCTGTCGCGATGATCGAGCTGATCCAGGAATACTGGCGTCCCTTTCTGTTCAGTGACGGCGAGAGCCTGACCGGCCTGGCCATGACCCTGTGGCTGCTGGTGGCCAGCCTGGCCATGGGTTTTGTCCTGTCGCTGCCCCTGGCGATCATGCGCGCCTCCCACTGGGCCCTGTTGCGCTGGCCGGTGCAGCTGTTCACCTACGTGTTTCGCGGCACGCCTTTGTATATCCAGCTGCTGATCTGCTACAGCGGGCTGTACGGGATCGCCGCGATTCGCCAGCAACCATTGCTGGAAGCCTTCTTCCGCGATGCCATGAACTGCACCTTGCTGGCCTTCACCCTCAACACCTGTGCCTACACCGTGGAGATCTTCGCCGGCGCCATCCGCAGCATTCCCTATGGCGAGATCGAGGCGGCCCACGCCTATGGCCTCAGTGGCTGGCGCCTGTACCGGCGGCTGATCCTGCCCTCGGCGCTGCGCCGGGCACTGCCGTACTACAGCAACGAAGTGATCCTGATGCTGCACGCGACCTCGGTGGCCTTCACCGCCACCATCCCGGACATCCTCAAGGTGGCCCGGGACGCCAATGCGGCGACCTTCCTGACCTTCCAGGCGTTCGGCCTCGCCGGTCTTCTGTACCTGGGGCTGTCCTTCGGCCTGGTGGCGGCCTTCCGCCTGGCGGAGCGGCGCTGGCTGAGCTTTCTCGGCCCGGCCCATTGAGTGCCTGCCTTCCCATTTATCTGTCCAGAGCGTCGTCGTCCGCCACGGCGCTCCAGGAGTGTTTGATGTACAAGTTGAGCGTTGAAAATCTCTACAAGCGTTTTGGTGACAACGAAGTGCTCAAGGGCGTCTCGTTGAATGCCCGGGCCGGTGACGTGGTGAGCATGATCGGTGCCAGCGGCTCGGGTAAGAGCACCTTGCTGCGCTGTATCAATTTCCTCGAACGGGCCGACGCTGGAACCTTCGTCCTGGATGGCGAGGCCATCCTCACCCGGGATGCCCCCGGCGGCATGCAGGTGGCCAGCCCGGCCCAGTTGCAGCGCCTGCGCACGCGCCTGGCCATGGTGTTCCAGCACTTCAACCTGTGGAGCCACCTGAGCGTGCTGGACAACATCATGCTCGCGCCCTGTCAGGTGCTGGGCAGCAGCCGCAAGGCGGCCGAGGCCAGTGCCCGGGCCTACCTGGACAAGGTCGGCCTGCCACAACGCGTGGCCGAGCAGTACCCGGCGTTTCTTTCCGGTGGCCAGCAGCAGCGGGTGGCGATTGCCCGGGCCCTGGCGGTGGAACCGCAGATCCTGCTGTTCGACGAACCGACCTCGGCCCTGGATCCGGAGCTGGTGGGGGAGGTGCTCAAGGTGATCCAGGCGCTGGCGGAAGAGGGGCGGACCATGCTCATGGTCACCCACGAAATGGGCTTTGCCCGGCAGGTGTCGAGTCAGGTGATGTTCTTGCATCAAGGGCGGGTCGAGGAGCAGGGTGGCGCGAGCATCCTCGACCAGACGCAAAGTGAACGTTTGCAGCAGTTTCTATCCGGCCGTTTGAAGTGAGGGAAGGCATCCATGGCGGACATCCGCGACTTGTCGATCGTGCTTGATCGAATCGACCAGGCGATCATCGAGGTTTTGCGCCACGAAGGGCGCATCACCTACCAGAAACTCTCCGAGCGCGTGCACCTGACCCCCAGGCCGTGCCTGGAGCGGGTACGCAAGCTGGAGCAGCTCGGGGTCATCCGTGGCTACGGGGCGATCCTCGATGAAAAAAAACTCACCCCGGGCCTGTCGCTGCTGGTGCTGGTGGCGCTGTCCAACCAGAGCGGGCGCGCGGCGCAGAAAGCCTTCGAAGCCAAGGTCCGTGCCTGTCCCCAGGTCCTGGAGTGCCGCCTGATCAGCGGCGCCTTCGACTACAGCCTGCGCATGCGCTGCCGCGACATGGAGCACTACCGGGTGCTGACCGAAGTCTGGTTCGACGACCCGGACCTGCACATCGACAAACTGGTCAGCCACCCCGAGCTGGCCATGGTCAAGACCGGCATGGAATAACCCCGTCATCGCCCTGCGTAGGAGCCGGCTTGCCGGCGAATAGGCCTGCAAGCCTGGCCGCGTCGACAAGATCGCCTTCGCTGGCGAGCCAGCTCCTACGCGTCTGTCGTGACATCCACGAACCTTGTCGGCGAACAGGTCCGCAAGACGGAGCAGGTCGATGTGTTCCGGGGCGCGAAATCGGCTGGAGCCGCCCGTGCTTTCAGCCATTTCCTGCTGTGCAAACCCGCCGATCAGCCGGGTTTTGTCCCTGCAAAAAATCACAATGAGGTCCTCTGAAAACTCATTGATTGCGTGCCCCATGCAGACCACTCACAGCGTTTTGATGATTCGCCCGACGCGCTTCTCCTTCAATCAGGACACCGCCGGCAACAACCGTTTTCAACGTCCGGCCGGGGTCGCCGAGGACGTCCAGGCCAAGGCCCTGGAGGAATTCGACGGTTATGTCGCGGCCTTGCGCGAGCAGGGGGTCAGGGTACTGGTGCATGAGGACGGCGCCGCGCCTCACACCCCGGATTCGATCTTTCCCAACAACTGCTGGAGCAGCCACCCCGACGGCACGCTGGTGCTGTACCCGATGCAGGGCCGCAACCGCCGCCTGGAACGCTTCAAGGGCGTGCTGGCCCACCTGCACGAGCAGTATGAGGTGGCCCGCACCCTCGACCTGACGCCTCTGGAGCGGCAGGAGCTGTTCCTCGAAGGCACCGGCAGCATGGTCCTGGATCGCCAGCAGCGGATCTGCTACGCCGGCTATTCGAGCCGTACCCATCACCAGGCCCTGGTGCAATGGGGGGAACAACTGGGCTACGAGCTCTGTGCCTTCCACGCCCGGGACCGCCACGGCGTGCCGATCTACCACACCAACGTGATGATGAGCGTCGGCAGCCGGCTGGCGCTGGCCTGCCTGCTGGCCCTGGACGACGGCGGCGAGCGCGCCGCCTTGCGCCAGCGCCTGGAAGGCAGTGGCAAGCAGCTGCTGCCCTTGACCTGGGCCCAGCTGGAGTCCTTCGCTGGCAATATGCTCGAAGTGCACAACAGTGCCGGCGAGCCGCTGCTGGTGATGTCCCGCAGTGCCTGGCGCTCCCTGGACGCCGAGCAACGCCGGTTGATCGAGCGCCATGTGCAGCCCCTGCCGGTGAACATCGACACCATCGAACGCATCGGCGGCGGCAGCGCCCGCTGCATGCTGGCGGAAATCTACCTGCCTGAACGTCAACCTCAACTGGAGCACTCGCGATGATCGTCCGTCCCGCCACCCCAGCCGACCTGCCGGCCCTGCTGGCCCTGGCCCACAGCGCCGGTGCCGGCCTGACCACCTTGCCGGCCGACGCCGGGCGCTTGCGCTCGCGCCTGCAATGGGCCGAGCGGACCTTCGCCGGGCAGGCCTCCCGGGCCGACGCCGACTACCTGTTCGTGCTGCAGAGCGGGCAGGGCGAAGTGGTCGGCATCTGCGCCCTGGCCGGGGCCGTGGGCCTGCGCGAGCCCTGGTACAACTATCGCCTGGGGCTGTTGGTCGCCGCCTCGAAGAACCTCGGCATCAACCAGCAGTTGCCGACCCTGTTCCTGGGCAACGACATGACCGGCCAGTCGGAGCTGTGCTCACTGTTCCTGCATGCCGATCATCGCCAGGGCTTCAACGGCCGCCTGCTGTCCAAGGCGCGCTTGTTGTTCCTGGCCGAGTTTCGCCAGCACTTTGGCGACAAGGTGATCGCCGAGATGCGCGGCTATTCCGACGAGCAGGGCGTGTCGCCGTTCTGGGAGGGGCTGGGCCGGCACTTCTTCAAGATGAATTTCGCCGAGGCCGACCACCTCACCGGCCTGGGCAACAAGACCTTCATCGCCGAGTTGATGCCCAAGTTCCCGCTGCCCACCTGCCTGTTGCCGGAAGCGGCGCGGGCGGCGATCGGCCGCGTGCACCCCAATACCGAGCCGGCCCTGGGCATGCTCAAGGCCGAAGGCTTTGCCTTCAAGGACTACATCGACATCTTCGATGGCGGGCCCTTGATCGAATGCGCCACCGACGAGATCCGCGCGGTACGCGACAGCCAGGTGCTGCAGCTGTGCATCGGCACGCCGGGGGAACAGGCCGAGCCCTACCTGATTCACAACCGCCAGTTCGCCGACTGCCGGATCAGCGCCGCGCCGGCGCGGGTGGCGGCCGGCGCCCTGATTGTCAGCGCCGAGAGCGCCAAGGCCCTGGGGCTGAGTGCCGGGGCTTCGGTGCGGGCGGTGAGCCTGGCGGTGCCGGCTCGGCAAATGTCCGCGGCCTAGCAGCGCGGTATGGCGAGCGCCGCTACAATGGCGCTCGAATTTTTTGCCGGCGAGGCACCATGGACATCGATCTGGCGCGCACCTTCCTGGAAATCGTCCGCAGCGGCAGCCTGATCGCCGCTGCCGAGCGCCTGCACCTGACCCAGACCGCCATCAGCGCCCGGGTGCAGAACCTGGAAGGCCAGCTCAACTGCAAACTGCTGGTGCGCAACCGCGCCGGGGCCCGGCCCACCGCCGACGGCGAGGCCTTCATCGCCTACGCCAACCAGCTGGTGCAGACCTGGGAGGCGGCCCAGCGCGACCTGCCGCTACTCGACGGTTACCACAACGTGTTGCACATCGGCGGTGAGCCGAGCCTGTGCAACCCGCTGATGCTCAGCTGGGTGCGACGCCTGCGCCAGGCGCTGCCCAACCACGCAGTGCGCACCCAGATCGCCGAAGGCGCCAGCTTGCAGAGACAACTGGAGCTGGGGGTGCTGGATGCGGCGCTGGTGTTCCAGCCGCTGTATTCCCCGGGCTTGCAGGTGGAGCAATTGCTCGAGGAAAAGCTGATCCAGGTGCGCCTGGCGGGGCGGCCGGAGCCCTATGTCTACATCGATTGGGGCGAGGACTTCCGTCGCCAGCATGACGCCGCCTTGCCGGAGCAGGCCAGGGCCGCGGTGGGCTTCAACCTGGGGCCACTGGCCCTGCAGTTCATCCTCGACGCTGGCGGCAGCGGATATTTTCGTACCCGGGTGGTGCAGAGCTACCTGGACAGCGGCGTGCTGGAACGGGTGGAAAAGGCCCCGGAATTCAACTTTCCCACCTACCTGCTGTATGCCCGGGAGCGTGACTCGGCGCAGCTGCAGCAGGCTTTTGCGGTGTTGCGCGAGGTGATCGAACAAGACCACGACTGGTCCCAGCGCTGGTCGCCGATGATCTGAGCCCCGTCCGCCACTGGCAGGCACCTGCGCACAGGAATCGGGGGCTTAGCGGCGCGCCGAAAGAACTTGGCCGATGCTGCGGCGGCGGGCGTGGACTTGGCTGGCATGGATCAGCTGTTCGAGGTCTTCGGGGGTGACATCGAAAAACTCCTCCATCTCGGTCAGGGCCTGCTTCAGGTCTTCGGCGGTGATCGCCAGGCTGTCGCTCGGGGTCGCCGACGGCAGGATGACCGGGGCATCGCTCGGGGCCTTGGGGTAGCGAATCCGCGTCAGGTTGTTGTAGACCAGGGCACTGGCCAGGAGACTGGCCGCCGCCAGCATCACCGGGCCCAGCTCGCGCCAGTCCAGCGCCACGCTGGCCGGATCGGCCAGGACCAGGGTCAGGGCCAGGGCGCCGGCCGGCGGATGCAGGCAACGCAACCAGCACATCAGCACCAGGGCCATGCCCGCTGCCAGGCAGGCGCTGCCCAGGCTGCGCCCCAGCACATGGGCGACCAGCAAGGCCACGACCCCGGCGCACAGGTAACCGCCCAGGATCGACCAGGGCTGGGCCAGGGCTCCGGACGACACGGCAAACAGCAGCACCGCCGAGGCTCCCAGCGGACCGATCAGGTGCAGCGCCACCGGCATGCCGAATACCTGGGCGCAGAGCCAGACACTGAACAGGGTGCCCAGGGCCATGCCGATGGCGGCGCGGCTCCATTCCAGGGGGCGGGTATTGATGGCGGCGGGTTTCCAGCGGGCAAGCATCGGCAATGGGGTCCATGACTAAACGGCGGGCAAAAAGAAGGGCTTGTCTGGATCACCAGAAAGCCCTTGAACGTTCCAACATTTGGGGGAGGAACGGGCACAGTGTGCCGAGCCTTCATGCAACTGACAAATTCATAATAATGCTGGTTTAGTGCATTTATTTTGCTGTTTGACGCCGATAAGCAGCCGGCTGCCACGAGCGGCTTTTGCGGCCGGATAGGCCGCCAGGCTTCTACAGGGTCAGGCGCATGGCGCAGCGGCGTTCCGCAGGCAGGCCGTGCTGCGCTTCATCGGCCAGGACCTGGCGCAGGCGCGGGCTCAGTTGGGCCGGCTGCAGGGTGACAAAGCCCTGGCGCTGATAGAAAGGCTCGTTCCAGGCCAGTTCGCGGAAGGTGCTCAGGGTCAGGGCCGTGAGCTGCCGTTCCAGGGCGAACTCCCGGGCCGCCTGCAACAGGCGCTTGCCAATGCCCTGGCCCTGGTGGCCAGTGGCAACGGAGATTTCCCACACATGCAGCTCGTGGTCGCAGATCTGGGCGTTGAGAAAGGCGCAGCGGGTGCCGTCGGCGGTCACCGCGACCCACACCGGGTGCTGGCGGATGTTGTCTCGCTGGCTCTGGGCATCGGCGACCTCGGCGTCGGCCAGCCAGGCCAGTTGCGGATCACGGCGAAAGAGTTCGGCAGCCGAGGTTTCAATGGCGGGCAGGAAGGCGGCGTCGGCCACCCGCGCCCGGCGGATCTGAATGGTCATGGGCGCGAGTGTAGGGAGCCGCTGGGGGCCGCGCAACGCTTTCAGGGTTGCGTGGCGCCGCGCTTGGGCAGGTGCAGCAGGACGAAGTCGTTCTTGTCGAAACGCCCGCTCAGGGCCGGCGTCAGTCCGGCCAGGGGCGTGCCCTGCAGGCTGGCCAGGTCGCTCTGGTCCAGGATCACCCAGGCCGGGCCGGGGACCTGGGCCAGGGCGTCGGGGGTCTCGGTGAACTGCGGCTGCAGGTCCCGGTCCAGGTTGACCATGAACTTGATCGCCTTGGCGTCCTTGCCCATGCGGTGCAGGACCACCGGTGCCGGGTCGGCCTCGATCAGTTGCATGGCGCCGTGGCTGAAGGCGCGAGTGTCATAGAGACGGTGCTCCACCGGCTCGAAGACCCCGACGTAGCAGGCCCAGACCGCCAGCACCGCGCTGTAGGCCAGGCCCACGGCGCGCCACTGGCGCCGGCACAGCAGCCCCAGGGACAGCGCCTGCAACAGGCCGAGGATCAGCAGCATCGGCGTCAGCGAGTCGAGCTGCTCGGGGAATTTGCGCCGCAGCACCAGCAGGCCGACGATCAGCAGCCCGGGCAGCAGCAGCCAGATGCCCTGGATCGCTGCGCGCAGCCAGGCCATCAGCCGGCCGTGGCTGGCCTGGAACGGATAAGCCGCAATGATCGCCGCCATGGGCAGCATCGGCAGCAGGTAGCGGGCCTTTTTCGCCTGGGGAATCGACAGGCCGATCATCACGATCAGTCCGGCAGCGGTGCACAGGCGCAGCAGTTTCAGGGCCGGTCCCTGCTCCGCGGGGCGACTGAACAGCACCGCGATCCACGCCAGGATCGCCAAGGGGTAGGCCAGGGCGTAGTTGCCCAGCGAGCTGGTGAAGTAATAGAAAACGTCGCTGGAGCCTTCGCTGCCGTCCATGCGTCCCATGAATTGCATGCGGATCACATCGTCGACAAAAGCCTGGCCACCGCTGAGCTTGGCCAGCCACAGCAGCAGGCCGACGCAGGCCACCAGCAGCAACAGCGCGCTGAAACCGACGCCGAACAGCCGCCGCCACTGGCCATTGAGCAGGTAGTAGCTGCACAGCATGCCGGTGGGGATCACCAGGCCGATGGGCCCGCGAATGGCAAAGCCCAGCACCAGCAGCAGGAAGATCCAGCCCAGGTGCCGGCGGGCGCCGAAGTGGTCATGGGCATAGCCCAGGTAGAACACCGCCAGGGACACCGCGGCGAGCATCTGGTCCAGGGACACGGCGCGGGTTTCGCTGATAAAGGTGTTGCTGAGCAACAGCAGGGCGACGCTGAGCAGGGCCCAGGTCCGGGAATAGGGCGCCAACAGGCGATAGATCAGACTGACGATCACGGCCGAGGCGATGGCCGTCGGCAGCCAGGCACTCAGGCTGCTGACCTGCCCCGCAGGCAGCGAGAACAGCCAGACCAGCAGGGTCGAGGCACTGGAGTAGTCCGCATAGGGCTGGCCATAGGTGGTGGGGAAGAACCCCGGCCCATGGCGCAGCATTTCCTTGGCGAACAGCACGAAGCGCGAATCGAAGCCGATGGCCGAATCATGACCGGCGCCGGCGCAGAACAGCAGCAAGGCCAGCAGCCCCAGCCCCAACGATTGCCAGAGAAGTGTGTTCGAAGGGGAGCTGGAGTGCGGGTTCATTCAAGCCTCGGTGGACCACTGCTGATGAGGAATCGGCAGGTTGCGCGATTCACCGCGGCCGATCGGGAAGTAGGTGAAGCCATTGCGCGCCAGGCGTTCGGCGTCGTACAGGTTGCGGCCGTCGAAGATCACCGGCGCCTTGAGGCGCTGTTGGATCAGGTCGAAATCCGGAGCCTTGAACTGCTGCCACTCGGTGCAGATGATCAGGGCGTCGGCGCCGGTGAGTACCGATTCCGGCGTGCCCATGAGCATCAGGCGCGATTCGTCCGGGTACAGACGCTGGGTTTCCTGCATCGCTTCCGGGTCGTAGGCTCGGACTTGCGCGCCGGCGGCGAACAGCGCGTCCAGCAGCACCCGGCTCGGGGCGTCGCGCATGTCGTCGGTGTTGGGTTTGAACGCCAGGCCCCAGAGGGCGAAGGTCTTGCCTTTCAGGTCGCCTTTGTAGAACGCCTTGATGCGCTCGAACAGCTTGTGCTTCTGGCGTTCGTTGATGGCTTCCACCGCTTGCAGCAGGTCGCTGGAGCAATGGGCTTCCTGGGCACTGTGGATCAGGGCGCGCATGTCCTTGGGGAAGCACGAGCCGCCGTAGCCGCAGCCCGGGTAGATGAAGTGGTAGCCGATGCGGGTATCGGCACCGATCCCCAGGCGGACCGATTCGATGTCGGCGCCCAGGTGCTCGGCCAGCTCGGCGATCTGGTTGATGAAGCTGATCTTGGTCGCCAGCATGCAGTTGGCGGCGTACTTGGTCAGCTCGGCGCTGCGCAGGTCCATGAACATGATGCGGTCATGGTTGCGGTTGAACGGTGCGTACAGGTCGCGCATCACGTCGCGCACTTCCTCGCGCTCGCAGCCGATGATGATCCGGTCCGGACGGCGGCAGTCGGTCACCGCCGAGCCTTCCTTGAGGAATTCCGGGTTGGAGACGATATCGAACTGCAGCGGGCGGCCATTGAGGACCTTTTCGATGTGCGCCTTCAAGGTGTCGCCCGTGCCCACCGGTACGGTGGATTTTTCCACCAGGATCACCGGTTGCTCACGGTGGCGTGCTACCGCATCGCCCACCGACAGCACATAGCGCAGGTCCGCCGAGCCGTCTTCGCTGGACGGCGTGCCCACGGCGATGAACAGCACCTGGCCGTGTTGCACCGCGAGTTTCTCGTCGCTGGTGAAGTGCAGGCGCTTGGCTTCGAGGTTTTCCTTGACCAGGCTGGCCAGCCCGGGCTCGAAGATGCTCACGTGTCCCTGTTGTAGCTGCTTGACCTTTTGCTCGTCGATGTCCATGCAGATGACATCATGGCCGACTTCAGCCAACACGGCGGCTTGTACAAGACCGACGTAACCACTTCCAAATACACTGATTTTCATGGGGTATTCCTGGGACTTGTCGCGGGTGCAGATCGAGAGTTGATGGTGATGACCCCGAGGATGACCAAGGCCACCCCGAGGCTTTTGGATAGCGTGAACGGTTCGTTGAACAGCGGCAGGCTGGCGGCCAGCAGGTAGACCAGCGCGTAGCTGATGCTGAGCAGCGAATAGGCCCGGCCCAGCGGCAGGTCGCGCAGCGCCAAAAGCCAGCAGAGCATCGACAGCGCGTAGGCGCCGATGGCCGCGATCACGACTGCCAGGGCGGCCAGATCGACGTTGCCGGCGCTCAAAGCCGACAGCCACTGATCCGGGGCGGGCAGGCGGGTCATGCTCCAGCGCATGCCCAGCTGGGCGCCGCTGACCAGGGCCACGCTGCCCAGGGCGAAGGCAAATCCCTTGGCGCGGCTCATGCGTGGCGACTCAACAGCAGCACGCCGCCAATCACCAGGGCCACGCCGAGCCAGTGGCGACGGTCGATGGGCTCATGAAAGACGAAACGGGCGATCAGGGTAATGAACACGAAATTCAGGCTGAGCATCGGGTAGGCCACGCCGACTTCCATGCGCTGCAGCACCAGCAGCCACACCAGCAGGCCCAGGCCGAGGCTGAACAGGGCCAGCCACAGCCAGCCCGAGCGCAGTTTGTGCAGGGCGCCGGAGGGCTGGTCGCGCCAGCTTTCCACGGCGAACTTCTGTGCCACCTGGCCCAGGCAGGTCAGCCCGCAGGCCAGGAGTAGCAGCAACAGGCTCATGGCTGGCTCTGGGGAATGATGAAGATCACGATATTGCCTTGCTCGTAGCGCTTGGCGTCCTTGGGCAGCAGTTCGACTTCATGCGCCTCGTCGCTGCTCTTGACCCGCATCACCACGCCGATCGAGCCCTGCTTGCGGGCTTGCTCGATCCACGGCTGGACCTGGTTCAGGTCGACCTTGCGCGCGGCGCTGTCTTCGTAGCCCAGGCCGTACTTCACTTCGCCTTCGGTGTTGTACAGGGTCACGTCAGGGCGACCCAGGCGCCAGGCCAGCGCCGAGGCCGCGCCCAGGTCGTTGCTCAGCAGGGCCTTGGCCTGACCCAGTTCGGCCACGTGATCGATGATGAACTGGTCGGGAATCTTGTTGTAGACCACCGAATTGGGCAGCGCCGCCGGGGCCAGCGCCACCAGCAGGAAGCTGCCCAGGGCCGGTGCGGCCCACAGGCTCAGTGGACGCATGGCCTGCAGCAGGTTGCTGAGGATCCAGCCCAGCAGCAGGACATAGACCAGCACCAGGTGTTGCGGCTCGTCCACATACACCGGTTTCTTCATCTGGAAATACACCAGGGCCAGCAGCCCCAGCAGACCGGCCACCAGGTTGAGCACGCCGTTGAATGCCAGCAGCCGGGTCTTGCCGGCGGCCAGGCGGTCCACCAGGGTGTGGCCCATCAGCAAGGCCAGGGGCAGCAGGCACGGCAGGATGTAGGCCGGCAGCTTGCCCTTGCTCAGGCTGAAGAACGCCAGGGGCAGCACCAGCCACAGCAGCAGGAAGCCGCTGCTGTTCAGGCGCCGTTGTTCCCAGGCCTGCTTCAGGCTGGCCGGCAGCAGCAACACCCAAGGCACGCTGAAGCCCACCAGCAACGGCAGGTAATACCACCAGGGTGAAGCGTGCTGGGCGTCTTCGCCGGCAAAGCGCCGGATGTGCTCGTGCCAGAAGAAGAAGCGCCAGTAGTCCGGTTCCTGGGCATGCACCCTCAGGGCCCAGGGCAGGCTGATGAGAATCGCCACCAGCACGCCGAGGCCGCCATAGATCAGCAGCGAGCGCAGGCGCTTCTGCCACAGCGCGTAGGGCAGGGCCACCAGCACCGGCAGCAGCCAGGCGAGAAAGCCCTTGGTCATGAAGCCCATGCCGCAGGCCAGGCCCAGTACCACCCAGGCGCTGATCTGGCCGCGCACGCTGCGGCAGTCGAAGGTGAACCACAGCGCCACCAGGCTCAGGTTGACCCAGAAGGTGAACTGCGGATCGAGGTTGGCGTAGCCGGCCTGCAGCGCGACCACGGTAAAGCTCATGTAGAGCAGGGCGCTGGCCAGGCTCTTGCGCGGATCGTTCCACAGGCGCCGGGCCAGCAGATAGGCCAGGACCACGCTGAGGCCGGTGCTCAGGGCCGAGGCCACGCGCACGCCGAACAGGTTGTCGCCAAACAGCGCCTGGCCGATGGCGATCATCCAGTAGCCGGCCACCGGTTTTTCGAAATAGCGAATGCCCATGAAATGCGGCGACGCCCATTTGCCGGTCAGGAGCATTTCCTGGCTGATCTGCGCGTAGCGGGTTTCATCGGGAATCCACAGGCCGTGGGTGGCCATGGGCAACAGGTAGAACAGACCGAAAGCGATCAACAGCAGCGGCAGGGCCCAACGTCTGATCATGCGCTTTGTACTCCCAGCCAGCCTTCGCGGCCTTCCAGCGTGCCGCGCACGACCTTGCCCGCGGGCAGGCTGGAAAGGTCCGCCGGGAGCATGTCGCCCAAGGGCTGGAAGTGGATGTCGCGCTGCTTGGCACTGGCCAGCAGTTGGCGGAAATCGTTGGCCATGAGAATCCCTTCTACTTCGGCATGCACGGTGTAGACGTTGAGCTTGTCCGGGCTGAACCGGTCGAGGATGTAGCGGTTGAAATCCTTGGCAGCCACCACCGGCCCGACCACTTCGTCGAAGGTCGGCAGGTCCACCGGAATCTGTGGGGCGCCCAGGCTGCCGTCCGCCAGGCGTGGCTGGAACAGGCTCTGGCCGCGGCAATCGCTGTTGTAGCGAAAGCCGAATTGTTGCTTGGCTTCGATGACGCGTTCATCGGCGCGCCAACCGGCGGACGCCGAGCAGCTCACCGCTTGCCCGAGAATATCGTTGAGGCTGTCGACGCCACGGCGGATCTGTTCGATCAGCTGCGCGTCGCTCCAGCGCCCGGTGTTGGCCTGCCAGCCGTGGTGATCCCAGGCGTGCAGGCCGACTTCGTGGCCGGCGGCCAGGGTCTGGCGCATCAAGTGCCCCAGGTCCCGGCCAATGGGTTTACCCGGCCAGGCAGTGCCGGCCAGGAGAATGTCCCAGCCGTACAGGCCCGCGGCATTGGACCGCAGCATTTTCCAGAGGAACTGCGGACGGATCAGGCGCCACAGGTGGCGCCCCATGTTGTCCGGCCCGACGCTGAAGAAGAAGGTGGCCTTGACCCCGGCTTCGTCCAGCGATTCGAGCAGCCGTGGCACCCCCTCCCGGGTGCCGCGGTAGGTATCGACATCAATGCGCAGACCTGCCTGCATCAGCGAGCTTCTTCTTTCGAACGGTCGGCGATTTCCAGCATGGCTTCACGCAGGAAGAAGTCCAGAGTGTTGCCGATGGTTTCGCTCATCTCCACGGTCGGCTCCCAGTTCAGCAGGCGCTTGGCGTTTTCGATGCTGGGCTTGCGGTGCTCCACGTCCTGGTAGCCAGCGCCGTAGAAGGCCTTGCTTTCGACGTCGCGGAAACCGGCGAACGGCGGGAAGTTGCCACGCAGCGGGTGGGCTTCGAACTGACGCAGCAGTTCTTCGCCCAGCTGGCGGATGCTGGCTTCGTTGTCCGGGTTGCCGATGTTGATGATCTGGCCGTTGCAGCAGTCGTTTTCGTTGTCGACGATGCGTGCCAGGGCTTCGATGCCGTCGGCGATGTCAGTGAAGCAGCGCTTCTGCTCGCCACCGTCGAACAGACGGATCGGCGTGCCTTCCACCAGGTTGAGGATCAGCTGGGTGATGGCGCGGGAGCTGCCGATACGGGCCGAGTCCAGGCGGTCCAGGCGCGGGCCCATCCAGTTGAACGGACGGAACAGGGTGAAGTTCAGGCCCTTGGCGCCGTAGGCCCAGATCACCCGGTCCAGCAGCTGCTTGGACACCGAGTAGATCCAGCGTTGCTTGTTGATCGGGCCGACGATCAGGTTGGAGCTGTCTTCGTCGAAGTTCTTGTCCTGGCACATGCCATAGACTTCCGAGGTCGACGGGAAGATCACGCGCTTGTTGTACTTGACGCAGTAGCGAACCAGTTTCAGGTTCTCTTCGAAGTCCAGTTCGAACACGCGCAGCGGGTTGCGGGTGTATTCGATCGGCGTGGCGATGGCCACCAGCGGCAGGACCACGTCGCACTTCTTGATGTGATATTCGATCCACTCGGAGTGGATGCTGATATCGCCTTCGACGAAGTGGAAGTTCGGATGGCTGCGCAGGCGCTCGATGGCGTCGGAGCCGATGTCCAGGCCGTAGACGTCGTACTTGTCGTCACGCAGCAGGCGCTCGGACAGGTGGTTGCCGATAAAGCCGTTGACGCCCAGGATCAGCACGCGGGTGCGGCGTGGCTTGCGGCCGGATTCGGCACCGCGCAGCAGGGAACCGTCCACCAGGCCCAGCTCATTGGCCAGTTGCGGGCCACCCAGGTACAGGCCGTTGGCGTTGCGCTGGCCGGAGGTGATCACCAGCGAGTCTTCGCCACAGGCGATGCGCAGCGGGTCGACGCTGATGACCCGGCCCGGGGCCTGGCCCTCATTGCCCTTGACCACTTCGGCGCTCCAGACGATCAGCTTGTGCTCGCCAACGGCGCAGAAGGCGCCCGGGTACGGTTGGGTCACCGCGCGTACCAGGTTGAACAGCTCTTCGGCAGGGCGCTTCCACTCGATCTTGCCGTCTGCGGCCGTGCGACGACCGTAGTAGCTGGCCTTGGACTCGTCCTGGGCGGTCTCGGTGATCTTGCCCTGGGCCAGTGCCGGCAGGGTGTCGCGCAGCAGGCTGGCGGCGGCGTCACGCAGTTTGTGGTGCAGGGTCAGGGCGGTGTCGTTGCGCTCGATGGCCACGCGTTCCTGGGCAATGATGGCGCCGGCGTCGGCGCGCTTGACCATGCGGTGCAGGGTCACGCCGGTTTCGGTTTCGCCCTTGACCAGCACCCAGTTGGCCGGTGCGCGACCCCGGTAGCGCGGCAGCAGGGAACCGTGCAGGTTGAACGCGCCCTTGCTGGCGGTGGCCAAAAGCGGCTCGCTCAGCAGGTTGCGGTAATAGAAGGAGAACAGGTAGTCGGGGTTGAGCTTGGCGATGCGCTCGATCCACAGCGGGTGGTTGGCATCTTCCGGGGCGTGCACGGCAATGCCTTTGCGGGCGCAGAGCTGGGCCACCGAGCCGTAGAAGGTGTTTTCCTTGGGATCGTCGGCGTGGGTGAACACGGCAGCGATCTCGTAACCTGCGTTGAGCAGGGCTTCGATGCCAGCACAGCCAATATCGTGGTAGGCGAAGACAACAGCTTTATTGCTCATGGCGAAACCTGATCTGTATGAGTGGAAGTTAAACCGTCGACAGTCACAGCGGGGGCCGGGGCCGCGGGCTGGCTGCGCAAGACTTTTTCGATGAAGAAGCGCGGGCGGGCCCGCACGTCGCTGTACATGCGTCCCAGGTATTCACCCAGAAGACCCATGCCGATGAACTGGCCACCGGTGAACACGAACAGCACCGCGAACAGCACGAAGGTGCCATCGCCGGCCCAGGTGGCGCCGAAGATCAGGCGCAGGACAATCAGCATCAGGGCGAACAGGGCGCCGACCCCGGCCATGCCGAAGCCGATGATGCTCAGCAGCCGCAGCGGCGTGGTGGTCATGCAGGTGATCAAGTCGAACATCAGGTTGATCAGGCGCATCGGGCTGTACTTGGAGTCGCCGTGCTCGCGCTCGGCGTGCTCCACCAGCACCTCGGTGGTGTGCCGGGCAAAGCTGTTGGCCAGGATCGGGATGAAGGTGCTGCGCTCGGTGCAGGCCAGCATCGCGTCGATGATGGTCCGGCGATAGGCCCGCAGCATGCAGCCGTAGTCGCTCATGGCCACGCCGGTGGAGCGTTGCACGGCGAGGTTGATCAGTTTCGACGGCCAGCGGCGGAACGCCGAATCCTGGCGGTTGTTGCGCACGGTGCCGACCACGTCGTAGCCGAGCTCGGCCTGGGCCACCAGGCGCGGAATCTCTTCCGGCGGGTTCTGCAGGTCGGCGTCGAGGGTGATGACCACGTCGCCGCGGCATTGCTCGAAACCGGCCATGATCGCCGCGTGCTGGCCGTAGTTGCGGTTGAGAATCACCGCCACCACCGGGCTGCCTTCGCGTTCGGCGGCCTCTTGCAGGATATTCGCCGACTGGTCGCGACTGCCGTCGTCCACCAGGACGATTTCAAACTCGTGCTTGAGTTGGCGGCAGGCCGCTTCGGTGCGGCGCAGCAGCTCGGGCAGGCTCTGTTCTTCGTTGTAGACCGGAATCACGATCGACACGAACTGGATTGGGTAAGGTTTCAAAGGCTTCAGTCCAGGAGGTTTTCAATGGCACCGGCAACCCGTTCGACATCGTCGAGGGTCATGTCCGGAAACAGTGGAATCGAGCATAGCCGCGCCGAATTCCATTCGGTATGGGGCAGGTGCACTTCAGGGAAGCGCTGTCGGTAATAGGTATGCAGGTGCGTCGCGATGAAATGGATGCCGGTGCCGATGTTCTGCTCCTGCAGGCCCTTCATGAAGGCGTCGCGGTCCAGGCCGCAGCGCTCGGCGTCGATGCGCAGGATGAACAGGTGCCAGGCATGCTGTTGCGGGTACTGGGGCAGGTGCAGAGGTTGCACCGGCAGGCCTGCGAGGCGCTCCAGGTAAGCCTTGGCCAGCACTTCGCGCTTGGCGTTGATCTCGTCCAGGCGCTGCAGCTGCACCAGGGCAATGGCGGCGTTCATGTCCGCCAGGTTGTACTTGAAGCCGGGCTCGATGACCTGGGCCTGGGGCTTGCGCCCGTGGGTCAGGCGGTCGTAGGCGTCCACCCCCAGGCCGTGGAACTTGAGCATGCGCACCCGGTTGGCCAGGGCTTCGTCATCGCTGACGAACATCGCGCCCTCGGCGCAGGTCATGTTCTTGATCGCGTGGAAGGAGAAGATCGCCGTGCCCCGGGCGCCGATGGCGCGTCCGCGGTAGGTGGTGCCGGCGGCGTGGGCGGCGTCTTCGATCACCGGGATGCCGTGCCTGTCCGCCAGGGCATACAGCGGATCCAGGTCGAAGGCGGCGCCGGCGTAATGCACCGGAATGATCGCCTTGGTCCGTGGGGTGATGGCCGCTTCAATGCTGGCCGCATCGCTCATCAGGGTGTCGGGATCGACATCGACGAACACCGGGGTTGCCCCCAGCAGGCAGATCATGTTGGCGGTGGAAACCCAGGTCTGGGACGGGGTGATCACTTCGTCGCCAGGACCGATGCCCAGGGCCAGCAGGGTGATGTGCATGGCGCCGGTGGCCGAGGACAGGGCCACGGCATGTCGGGCGCCGACGCGTTCGGCGAACTGTTGTTCCAGTTCCTGGTTTTTCGGGCCGGTGGTGATCCAGCCGGAGCGCAGAACCTGCTCCACTGCAGCTATCTCTTCGTCGCCAATACTCGGACGCGAGAAGGGAAGGAAAGCCTGGTTCATGGTTACCTCGGGTTTAGCTGATGCCGGAAATACGGGGTCTTGCGAGTGAACGGACGGTTCATGGAAAGCGGGGAGGTCATGCAGTCATTGAGGCACATCCAGTCATTGAGCCAGCGGGGCATTCCATGCAGCACATGAGTAAAGACTATGTTTGTGAAAAGTAAATGTGGATCAAGGTGTTATCTTTGCAACCTGAGAAAAAGCTGCACTCGGAGGGCGAGCCGTCGGGGGCTGAGATTAAGCGGAAAAATGTGAAACGAATATGAAAAATAAGGTAAAAGTCCGTTTTTCTGCGAGCCAGACAGCCAGCGTTCAGTTTATGTGCAAGGGCGGCAATCAACTGACTGCGGGCCATAGTTTTAGCCGGTTTTCGGCGGCTGTTGAAGAGGGTAACCGCAGACTTTTTTCTCCTGGTTCAGGGTGCTACCCGGTGCAACCCGCTCCCTGGGGACGACCCTGATGTCGTCCGTACCTGGCGCTTGCAGCGCCAACCCCCTCAGCCTGTACCTGACCCGCCTGGCCCCCTCCAGCCAGGCCACCCTGCGCTACGTGCTGCAGGACGCCGCCGACCGCCTGGGCTATGAAGACCTCAACCTGGAGGACATCCCCTGGCACCAGCTGCAGCCCGAGCAGGTCACGGCCCTGGTGGCGACCTTGCGCCGCGACGGTTACGCCCCCAGCACGTCCTCGCTCTACGTCAACGCCCTGCGCGGGGTGTTGAACGAAGCCTGGCGCGCCAGCCTGATCAGCCACGACCACCTGCTCAAGATGCGCTCGGTGAAGGCCATGGGCGGCACGCGCCTGTCCCGGGGGCGCAACCTCAGGCGCGGGCTGATCCAGGAACTGATGGCCGTCTGTGCCGCCGACCCGCGCCCCCAGGGCGTGCGCGACGCGGCGATCATCGCCGTGCTCTACGGCTCCGGCATGCGCAAGTCGGAGTCGGTGAACCTGGATCTGGCCCAGGTGGACTTCGCCCAGCGCAGCCTGCAGGTGCTGGCCAAGGGCAACAAACAACTGATCAAGTACGCGCCGACCTGGGCCTTCGACAAGCTCCAGGCCTGGCTGGACCTGCGTCGCGCAGACTTGCCGGCGGGCCTTGAGGACGACGGCTTTCTGTTCAACCGGATCCGCCGCGGCGGTCATATCACCCGCGAGCGCATCACCAAGCACGCCATCTACTACATCGCCCGGCAGCGCGGCGCCCAGGTCGGCGTGCAGATCATGCCCCACGATTTCCGCCGCTCATTCATCACCCGAGTGATCGAGGAACACGACCTGTCGATTGCCCAGAAGCTGGCTCACCACACCAACATCCAGACCACCGCCAGCTATGACATGCGCGACGACAATGAGCGGCGCCGGGCCATCGATCGCTTCGACCTGTGAGCCACATCCGGTCACGGCCCCGCCGGCGCCGGCCGCCGCCCGCAGAGGTCCCGGGAGTCCAGCACGTGGGCCTGGCCCTGGGGGGTGATCCAGACCCGGCTGCCGGGGGCCGGGGCCTGTAGACCGCCAGCCGGCACCGGCAGCAGCTGCTGGCTGCCGTCGGCGGTGGTGATGGCGACGCTCAAGGTGCAGTGGTTGCCGGCAAAGTCCCAGTCCCTGACCACCCCGGCGCAGCCCGGTGTCGCGCCGCTGTGCGCGCCGCCGGCGGTCCATTGCAGTTGCTCGGGGCGCAGCATGATCTGTGCCGGGCCCTGGCGCGCCGGGTCGGCAATCGGCACCGGCCCCAGGTCGCAGTGGGCCAGACCCTGCTCCAGACGGGCCGGCAGCACCACCGCGTCGCCGAGGAACAGCGCGGTCTGGGCATCCCTGGGATGCCGGTACAGTTCCAGCGGCGGCCCGCTCTGCACCAGATGCCCCTGGCGCATCACCGCCAACTGGTCGGCAAAGGACAGGGCTTCGGCCTGGTCATGGGTCACCAGGATGGTGGTGATGCCGGCATCCGCCAGCAGGCGGGCCACGGTCTTGCGCATCGAGGCCCGCAGGCCGGTGTCCAGGGCCGAGAAAGGCTCGTCCAGCAGCATCAGCCGCGGGCGCTGGGCCAGGGCGCGGGCCAGGGCGACCCGTTGCTGCTGGCCGCCGGACAGTTCATGGGGCCAGCGCGTGCCCATGGCCGGATCCAGGGCCACCATGTCGAGCAATTCGTCGATGCGCGTCTGTTTGGCCGCCATCTTGCCCGGCAGGCCGAAACCGATATTGGCCGCCACGTTCATGTGCGGGAACAAGGCGCCGTCCTGGGGCACGTAACCGATCAGGCGCTGATGGGCCGGCAGGGCGCCCTCGTCATCCACCAGGACCTGGCCATTGAGGCTGATGCGGCCGCGGTCGGGAAATTCGAAACCGGCGATCATCCGCAGCAGGGTGGTCTTGCCCGAGCCGGAAGGCCCGACAATCGCCGTGCGACTGCCGGCGGGCAGGTTCAGGCTGACGTCGTGCACCGCCGTCACAGTGCCGTAGGACTTGTGCAGTTGCTGGAGTTCAAGGCTGTTCATCGGCCCGCCGTGCGTCTGGATTGATGGTAGAGAAGGCCGGTCAACGGCAGTGAGATCAGGATCATGAGCAAGGCATAGGGCGCGGCAGCGGCGTAGTCGATTTCGCTGGTCCGGGCCCAGAACGCGCTGGCCAGGGTCCGGGTGCCATTGGGGGCCAGCAACAGGGTGGCGGTCAGCTCATTGCTGATGGCCAGAAACACCAGGGCCGCACCGGCCGCAGCCCCGGGGGCCACCAGGCGCAGGGTGACCCGCCACAGGGCCTGCAATGGCGTGCGCCCCAGGCTGCGAGCGATATGCTCCAGCTCCACCGGTGCCTGGGCGATACCGGCCCGCAAGCTGACCAGGGCCCGGGGCAGGAACATCAACCCATAGGCCAGGAGCACCGTGAGGCTGGTCTGGTAGATCGGCCGGGCGTACCTCACCGTGACGGTCACCAGGGCCAGGGCGACGACGATTCCCGGCAGCGAACTGGCGATGTAATTGGCGCTTTCCAGCAGCCGCAGCAGGCGCCCCGGCGCCCGGATCGACAACCAGGCCAGGGGAAACGCCGCACAGGTGGTGAGCAGGGCGCCGAGACTGGCCAGTGCCAGGGTCTGCCCCAGGCTGGGCAGCAGTTCCGGGACTTGCCAGGCTTCGCTGCCGCCGGCCAGCAACCAGTTGCCCAGGGTCAGCAGCGGCACGCCCAGGGCCAGTGCGCTGCTCAAGCCCACCAGCAACAGACCGGCGCAGCGGCCGAGGCCGGACAGGCTCTGCAGCGGCTGGGTCCGCGGGCTGCCCGAGCCGACCCGGGCGTAGCGCGCCTGCCCCCGACAGGCGGACTCGGCACTGAGCAACACCAGGCAGCACACCACCAGGACCCCCGCCAGCATGTTCGCCGCCGGCCCGTTGTAGGTGGACTGGAACTGGTCGTAGATGGCCGTGGTGAAGGTGTCGAAGCGGATCATCGCGTACAGGCCGTACTCCGCCAGCAGGTGCAGGCCCACCAGCAGCGCGCCACCGGCGATGGCCAGGCGCAATTGCGGCAGCACCACCCGCAAGAACTGTGCCCGAGGCCTGAGCCCAAGGGATTGGGCGACGTCTTCGAGGGCCGGATCGAGGCGGCGCAGGGTGGCGGCTACCGGCAGATAGACGAAGGGGCAATAGGCGATCACCGACACCAGCACCGCCGCGGGCAACCCGTGCAAGGCCGGCAGCAGGCTGACCCAGGCGTAGCTGTGGACGAACGCCGGCACCGCCATGGGCGCCACCGCCAGCGCCGCCCAGGCCCGCCTTCCGGGCAGATCGCTGCGTTCGGTGAGCCAGGCCAGGGCCACCCCCAGCAGCACGCACAGCGGCAGGGTCAGGAGCAGCAACAGCAGGGTGTTGAACAACAGCTCCGCGACCCGGGGCCGCAGCACCAGTTCGGCGATGCCGGCCCAACCGGTCTGGATCGACACCGCGACGACGAACCCCAGGGGCACCAGGGCCAGCAACGACACCAGCAGCGCAGCCCCCAGCAGCCAGGGCGCGCTGGCGCGGTCGCGGCGACGCTGGCGCAGCCGCACCGCGGGCAGGCGGGCGGCGCCGTCGATGCCCTCGACCTGTGACAGATGGTCAGCCATGGATTACAGCAGACCGGCCTGGGTCATCAGGTCCACCGCCTTTTTGCTGTTGAGCCTGGCGGCATCCACCTGGGGCGCCTCCAGTTCGGCCAGCGGCACCAGGGCCGGGTTGGAGGCCGCGCCCTTGCCCACGGCGTACTCGTATGAGTGACCGGTCCTGAGCACCGCCTGGCCGTGTTCGCCGGTGATCCACTTGAGGAACGCCTGGGCCTGTTGCGGGTGCTTGCTGCTGGCCAGCACGGCGCCGCCGGAAAGGCTGACGAAGGCCCCCGGGTCCTGATGCTTGAAGTAGTGCAGGGCGGTGTTCTTGCTGTTCTCGCCGGTCTTGGACTGGTCGACGAAGCTGTAGTAGTGATAGATCACGCCGCTGTCCACCTGACCGGCATTGACCGCCTTGAGCACCGCGCTGTTGCCGCGATAGACGCTGGCATTGGCCTTGATGCCCTTGAGCCATTCCAGGGTCGCGGCTTCGCCCTTGAGTTCCAGTACCGCGCTGACAATGGCCTGGAAGTCGGCCCCGGCAGGAGACGCGGCCCAGCGGCCTTTCCAGGCGGGCGCCGCCAGATCCAGCAGGGATTTGGGCAGGTCGCCCGGGCCGAGCTTGGCCGGGTTGTAGACGAACACCGTGGAGCGCGCCGCAATTCCCACCCAGTTGCCATGGACCGGCTGATAGGCAGCGGCCACCTGTTCCAGGGTGCCCGGGGCCACTTTGGCGAGCAGCCCGGCGTTGTCCACCAAGGCCATAGCCGGAGAGTTCTCGGTGAGGAACACATCCGCCGCCGACGCGTTGCCTTCCTGCACCAGCTGGTTGCCCATCTCGCTGTCATCGCCGTTGCGCAGGGTGACCTTGATCCCGGTTTCCCGGGTGAAGCCTTCCACCCAGGCCTTGGTCAGACCCTCGTGCTGGGCGTTGTAGACCAGGATGCCGTCGGCGTCGGCGGCGCGGGCCTGCCCGATGGCCAGCAAGGCGGCGCTGAGCAGGGCGGTGTTGAACAGCGAAGAGGGCGTGAGGGTCATGCTGGGGGCAGCTCCTGGGGTGTTGTTTTTGTCAGGCGTCGAACCGGGCGGTTCGAGGCGCCAGAGAAGGCATCGCGAATCGGCTGAACAATAGGAATCATTTGCATATGAAGTCGCCGGCAATGTAGAGCGGCAAATCAGAAAAAAACGTCAAATTTATGGTGAATTCCCGTGATGACGGCATTTGCCCGCGGTCCGCGGTCGGCTGCCGCCGCCCAGTGTGTGATGACGCCCACAGACCTGGACCAGGCGCTGCAAGAAGTCCCGGGCAAGTGCCCGGGATTGATTTACAATCGGCGCCGCAGCACCTGCTGGAAATGGAATTGACCGGTCAACCGAGGGAAGCAATCTTGAGCGCCAAACTGTGCAACAACATCAATGCCGTCACCTTTGTCAGTAAATACAAGGCGGCCTGCCAGCCGATCGCCGACCAACTGGACCTGCCGGTGGAAAACATCCTCGGCCTGGCGGCTCAGGAGAGCCAGTACGGGGCCGGGCGGATCGCCCGGGAACTGAACAACTACTTCTCCATGCATGCACCGGCGCCCTTGCAGATCAGCGCCGAATCGGCCCAGGGCAGCGCCAGCGTCAAGGTGGCGAAGTTCGACTCCTTCCAGAAATCCGCCCAGTCCTTCGCCTTGCGCTATGGCGCCTCGGTGCGCGGCAAGCGCGAGCCCATGGAGTTCGCCCAGGCCCTGGTGCGCAGCGGCTACAACAGTGGCGATGCGGCCACCGGCGGGCGCAATGGTTTTGCCGACTACCTGGCAAAGATCATCCTCTCGGTCAGGGGGCGTCTGGCGTGCTGAACAACGATCGCCGTTCCTGGCTGCTGGGCCTGACCCTGGCGTGCACCACCCTGGTCGCCTGCGCCGGCGGCGCCCTGTCGCCGGCTCAGGTCAAGGCCACGGGCCTGACCCGCGAACAGGCTCAGGCAGTGCTGCTGGTGGCCCTCAGGCATCAGGACTATCAACTGGACAAACCCGGGGTGTTCGTCGACGGCGATCTGCAGGATGAGCACGGCCAGCCGCCCCATCCGGGGTACTTCGACTTCAGCCTCGGCTACAACGACCCCAAGGCCGGCGCCACCGAGTACTGGGGGCTGTTCTCGGTGAGCATCGCCACCGGCGATGTCTGGGAGACCAACCTGTGCAAGCGCCTGGACGGTACTGAACTGCAAACCCTGCAAGGGCAGATCATGGCCCGCACCGGCAAGTCCCTGAAGGACGAGCAAGCGCAGCGTCAGGGGCTGGGCTGCGACGAAGGGCAATAGAACGACAGCGGCCGCCCCGGGGCTGGGCCAGGAGCCCCGGGGCGTGGCATGCGCTATCCGGGCAGTTGCAGCAGGGCCGCATACACCGCGGTGCCGATGGCCGCGGTGGCGATCAGGCCCAGGCTGCCACCCAGGGCGATGGCCCCGACGATCAGCAGAGAGCCGGCCGCCGCCCAAGGCTCGCGGCCGATTTCGCCGTAGGCGATGTACACCGCGAAATTGATGAAAACCGCCACGGGCAGCTCCTCTTGCAGGCAGCGTTGCAGGCCCGGTCGCAGGCGAAGGGTGACGAAGGCCGGAATGATGCGCACCAGGCAACTGGTGGCGAACAGCGCGGCAATGGTGACCCAGCTCCCATGACTCATGATCGGGCCCAGACCAGGAGCACGCTGGTGGCCAGTACGCTGGGGATCCAGAAGTACAGGGTGCCCAGCAGGCGGATCAGCGCCAGGCTCAGGATCACACACAGCGCCAGGCGCACCAGGATCGCCAGACGCCGCCCGGGGAGCCACGCCAGGCGCCGGCGCAGTTGGCTCAGCGCCAGGTACATCAACACCACACTGGCGGGGTAGCCGAGATTGAGCTCGGCGCCGACCCAATGCGCGGGCAACGCGCGCCCCAAACAGGCCCCGAGTACCCCGGACAGGACCCAGGTGAGGAAAATCGTTGCCCGGATCATCAGCACCGCGGCCGGGCTGTCTCCCGGGGTCTCGGTGGCGTAGGCCTCGTCCCCCAGCAGATGGGCCGCCGCGGCCTTGGGCAGCCACCGGCGCGGCAGCCGCGCCGACGAGGCGAAGGCCATCGGCAGGTAGCGGCTGTTGAGCGAGGCGGTCAGCAGCAACAGGGTGAAGAACCCAGCGCCGGATTGGGCCAGGGGCAGGGCGGCAAACTGGCCGCTGCCGGTGAACCCCAGCAGGCCCACCAGGGCCACCTCCAGCAACGACCAGTCGGCGCGGGCCGCCAGTACGCCAAACAGCATGCTGACCGGAACAATGGCCAGGGCCGTCGGCGCGACCCGGCGCCAGAGCTCGGGCCGGCCGGTCAATAACTCTGGCTGTGATTGCTGCTGCATGAATACCTTGCCCTCTCGGATTGACGCCACGCCGGGCGCGTCAAGGCGCCGGCCATCAGGCTTCGAGAGTCTGGGCAAGGGCTGGAGGAACGTCTTGAACGATTGTGCGACTTTACCGGGCCAATCCCTGGGCCCGGCGGGTGTCAGTAGCGGTAGCCGACGTTGACCATCACCGCCGCAGCTCCCAGTATCACCAGCTCGGTGCCTACCGGGCCGTAATGCATGCCGACTGCCGGAATCAGCACCGGCGCCACGCCGAAGTGGTTCAGCGGAATCTTGTCCTTGTAGTCGCCCTTGTAGCCCTGGATCAGGCCGCCGCTGAGCTTGGCGTAGACCGGCCAGTCGGCGCTCTCCCAGGCCTTGCCGACGTAGGCGTAGTAGGAGCGCTGGGAGAAGGAGTTGCGAAAGGTGCTCAGGCCCCAGAGTTTTCCGCTGGCGTAGTTGCGCTCCAGGCCGATCAGGTCCTGATGGTTGTTGTGGTCCGGATCGTTGCTCCAGTGGTTGGTGTAGACGCTGGTCTGCAAGTACCAGAAGTCCCCTTGCTGATCGGCCTGCGCGCTCTGGGCGGCGACCAGCAGCGCCGCGCCGGCCATGGCCCGACGCAGCGCAAGGGAGTGACCGGTCGCCCGGCTTTGAAACAGTGTTTTCATTGCGATTCCCTGCCATCGCGGCAGTTGTGCCCCCTCGGAAATCAAGGGGGCAGAGGACGGTGACGCTAACACCCGCCCATTCAGGGGATCAATGACGGAACTGTTGCTTGATCTATATCCGACTCGATGCGCCGGATCAGATAGGGGTAGAACGGGTTGGACGTCAGACGCATCAGCTCGTCCATGGGCACCACCAGCACGGCGCGTTCGCCCCGGGCCGCGAGGCTGCCCAGGTGCAGGCCGAAGTCTTCGCCGGGATCGGGTTGGCTGCCGTACAGGCTGTCGCTGACGGGGAATGGCAGGGCCACGTGGGACAGGGAAAACACCCCCGCCGGGAAGGCCAGGTCCAGGGGCCGGCGCTGGCTGTCCAGGCTCAGGGCCGCGGTGCCCAGTTCTTCCAGGTGGTGCGACGGGCTCTCGGCGTTGCTCAGGATCCGCGTGCTGTAGTTGCGCGGCGGCGCCGGCAGCAGGCTGGCCAGGGAGGTGAGGCTGGACGGGTCCAGCAGGCCGTCGAAGTCGCTGGTGCGGTTCAGATCGAAGATCACCAGTTCGCTGCCGTTGGCCGGGAGCCGGCGGAACAGGCCGTTCACCACCGCCGGCGTGCTGACCGTGGCGTCGGTCAGGGACTGGAAGGCGAGGATCGGCGGCAGTTGCTGGAACCGCGGATCGCCCGCCAGGGCTTGCAGCTGGCCTTGCAGGGCGTCGGTCAGCAGCCATGACTGACGCGCGCCATTGACCGGAAACGAGTTGTACTTGAACGGGTTGTATTCCGGGCGCAGGTTCAGCCAGGCGGCCTTGCTGAAGGCTGGAAACACCGCGGGCCAGGCGGCCAGCCCGGCAAAGTGCGCCGACGACGCCACGCCGATCATCGGTGAAATCAGCACCAGGCGCTGGGCCTGTGGCAGTTGCGGATCGCCGAGGGCGTCCAGGGCGTACTTGACCGCCAGGGCGCCACCGTTGGAGTAGCCGACGATGTGCAGGGGCGCAGGTGCCGGCACTTCGGCCCGCGCCGTGCGCAGGGCTAGGCGGGTCGCCGCCAGCCAGTCTTGCCACTGCACCTCGGTCAGGCCGGCGGGCACCGTGCCGTGACCGGGCAGGCGCAGGCCGATGGCCAGGTAGCCGTGGGCAACGTAGCGCCGTGCAATGTGCCGCAGGCTGTAGGGCGAGTCGGTCAGCCCGTGCAGCAGCACCACCACGCCCCGGGGCGGACCCTGGGGGCGCAGCAGGTAGGAGCGGTTCCAGTCGGTGGCGAAGTGCGGCGGGTAGACCCGGCTGTCCTTGCGGTAACGGTTGAAGGGCGGCACCTGGGATGGATCGAGGGTGTCGCTGACCTCGCGCTCGACTTCGGCGAACACCCGCCCCTCGGCCTGCAGCCAGGTTGCCCAGTCGGCCCGATCGATCTGCTCGACGCTCAATTCGTGGGGCACCCGCAGGTGCCAGGGTTGCAGCGCCGGACCCCGCTCGCTGTCGTAGGCACGCCAGGCCAGCAGGGTGAATGCGGCAACGCCGAAGATCAGCGCGCCACGCTTGAGCAGGCGCGACAGGGTCGGGGCGATCACGGGCGGGGACTCGGTTGGAGGGCGCTGATGCGATAAACGCAGCGTCGACCGCCAGTGATCAGGTGCTCCACGCGCTGCACCTGGCCAAGGTCGCCAATGGCGGCCTGGAACACTTGCAGTTCGGAGCGGCAGAAGCCCTGGCACTGCTGGGCCGCGACACAGATCGGACAGTGACTCTCGATCAACAGCCAGCTCTCGCCGTCGGCCTCGACACTGGCCATGTAGCCGGCGACTTCACGGATCTGCGCCAGGGCCCGGACCCGTTCTTCCAGGGTCGGTAGCGGGGCGCAGACGTCGAGGTACTGCGCGGTGTTGACCCGCTCCATATCAGTGACGATGCGTTCCACACCGTCGGCCCCATAGACCGCGCGAATCGAATCGATCAGTTGCAGGGTCAGGTGGGCATGGGTGTCGGGAAAACGGGCCTGGGCCTGCTCGGTCAACACCCATTTCTGTGACGGACGCCCGGCGCCCTGGGCCGGCATCATCTGCCCGGCGATCAGTTCAGCGTCCAGCAGCTTCTGTAGCTGCTGGCGGGTGGCCTCCAGGGACACCTTGAGCAGCGGGGCCAGGTCGGCGGTTTTCAAGGGGCCGCGGGTTTTCAGCAGAAACAGAATTCGCTCGGCGGTGGCTCCGGGGTTCTTCTTCTCGGCAGGGGAGGATATCGAGGACATGCTGGGCCATTAACCAATGCGCAAGTGGGGTATCAAGGGCGTGCAGGACGCCGCCAACCGCGCAAGCATAACAGGCTCCGGTCAAGGAGCCCGGCCATTGTCGCGCTTTGAGCGGCGGATTGGGCAAGAAAGCGAGGCAATGAAAAATTAATTATCAAAGTAAAAGCTTGTGTAATACAGTGCGACCTTATCGAACACCCTAAGGGAGCAAGGCATGGCTTCGACAAGCGGATGGTCAGCACTGTTACTGGGCAAGAACGGACTGCGCTCGGCAGCCCTGGCCGGTGGCGTGGCGCTGCATGCAATCAATGTGTACCTGGTCACCACGCTGTTGCCTTCGGTGGTCAAGGATATCGGTGGCCTGGACTACTACGCCTGGAATACCACCTTGTTCGTGGTGGCCTCGATCATAGGTTCGGTGCTGTCCACCCGGGCCCTGGGGATACTGGGGCCGAAGCTCGCCTATGCCCTGGCCAGCCTGGTGTTCATGCTCGGTTGCGGCCTGTGTGCCCTGGCCCCGGACATGGGCTGGCTGATCTTCGGCCGCAGTGTCCAGGGCCTGGGCGGAGGGCTGCTGTTCGCCTTGCCCTACGCGATGATCCGCCTGGTGTTCGACGAGCCGCTATGGCCCCGGGCGATGGCGCTGATTTCCGCCATGTGGGGCGCGGCCACCCTGATCGGACCAGCCGTGGGCGGGGTCTTCGCCGAACACGGAGCCTGGCGTGCGGCGTTCTGGGTGCTTGTGCCCTGCACCTTGCTGTTCATGCTGCTGGCGATTGCCCTGTTACCGGGTAAAAGCCGCGAAACGGCGCCTCGCAGTCCCATTCCCGGCCTGCAGTTGGTGTTGCTGACCGCGGTGGTGCTGGCGATCTCCATTGGCAGCATCACACCTTCACCCGGGTACAACGCTCTGGGCCTGGGCGTCGGTCTGGGCCTGTTGCTGCTGGTGGTGGTGCTGGAGAACCGCTCCGGCAAACGTCTCTTGCCCCGCGACAGCCTGAAATCCGGCAGCCCCTTGCTGGCGCTGTACCTCTCCATGGCGCTGCTGGTGGTGGGCATGACCAGCGAGGTCTTTGTGCCGCTGTTCCTGCAAGAGCTGCATCAGCAGACGCCCTTGCTGGCGGGTTACATCGCCGCGCTGATGGCGGCCGGCTGGACCCTGGGGGCGATCTTCAGCTCTGGCCTGAGCCCCCAGGGCGCGGCCCGGGCCATTGCCAGCGGACCGTTTCTGGTGGTGGCTGGCCTGCTCCTGGCCTGCCTGTTCATGCCTGCCACAGCCACGCCGTTCCTGAGCCTGGGCGCGGTGTGCCTGGCCATGTTGCTGGTGGGCACAGGGATCGGCCTGGCGTGGCCCCATCTGTTGTCCCGAGTCCTGGAAAACGCGGCCGATGACCAAAAGGAGCTGGCGGGCGCTTCGATCACCACGGTGCAACTGGTGGCCACGGCCCTGGGCGCGGCGCTGGCGGGGATGATTGTCAATCTGGCCGGACTCAGCTCCACCGCCGGTGTTGCCGGTACGGCCCAGGCCGCAGCCTGGCTGTTCGGAATCTACGCCGGGGTATCGGCCCTGTTGTTTATCTGCATGCGTCAGGTCCGGCGCCACCATACCCGGGCGCTGGCCGAGGCCTGAGGCCCGCCTGACTCGTCACACTTCAAGGACATACAGATGAACAGCCTCAATACCGCTTGCCAGGAACAGGGCTTCCTTTTCGATCCGGGAGTCGCCCCATTGTTCGCGCACCTGGACCTTCGTCTGCTGGGGGGACGCGCCATCGGCATTGCCGACAATCAGTTCACCGATCTGCTCAGCGTCCTCGGCGGCCCCGGCTGCGGGGTGTGCAATGGCAACCCCCGGGACCTGCGCCGGGAGAACCTGCGCCAGTTCAGTTATCGCCTGGACGGTTCGGGCGAACTCGGGAGCGCAACGCCGGCGCCGCGGGAACTGCCCCGGCAGTCGCATCAGCGACTGGCGCCCGGAGGCGGCGAAGCGCCGCTGGAGCCTGGCTTGCAACCCTGGCGCCTGGGGCCCCACAGCCCCTATGGATTCCTGCCCCTGGGCCAGACCCACAGGCAATCCAATATCTCCCTGGATTCCATCGACAATCCGGCCACCGTGCTGACCTTGTCCCATTGGCCGGCCAACAAGACCCCCAGCGCCTACAAGGCCAACCTGTCCACCACCAGCGCCCTGATCTTTCTCCAACAAGGGCTGAGGGTGGAACAGGCGCAGGTGATCACCAGCGATCATTTCGATCTTGACGGGCTGGCCTCGGTCTACGCCTTCCTGGCCCCCGAGCAGGCCCAGCGGCACCGTCAATTGCTGATCGATATCGCACGACTCGGCGACTTCACCCGGGGCACTTCGCCCCAGGCCCTGCACTGCGCCTTTACCCTGCATGCCCTGGCCGCCCGGGTGCGCAGCCACAGCCAGGGTGGCAACGACCGGCGACTCATGACGCGTTTCACCACACTGCTGCCGCAACTGGCCGATGTGCTGGATAACACCCGGCGTTACGCCGAGCTGTACGACCCGGCCATGCAGGAGCTGCAGCGCAGTACGTTGCTGGTGGAGCATGCCGCCACACGGATCGAAGAGTACCCGGACATCGATCTGGCGATCTTTCGCCTGCCTGACGGGGCATGGCAGGGCGAGGGCGAGTACTTCGGCCTGTCGCCGGTGGCGTTGCACAATCGCAGTCGCTGTGCGGTGCTGGCCATCGTCAATCAGGGGCGTATCGAAATCCGCCAGCGTTATGAAAGCTGGGTCGAACGCAGCAGCGGCGTTCCCCGGGCCCGTCGGGACCTGGCGATCTTCGCCCGGGCCTTGCAGGAAACGGAGCGCACTCCTGGGCAGTGGCTCTACGACGGGGTGCAAGCAATCATGCCGGGCCTGAGGTTTGTCGCCGACCGGCCCAGCAGCCATTCCAGCGACAAGCTGCTGGCCGAACTGCGTCAGTTCCTCGGCCAGGCCCCGGTGGCCTGGGATGCCAACGGCCAGGCCACATAACGCCTTACCGCCAACTTCGCTTTGCCTGGCGCCCTTGTGCTGTAATCCGCGGCCACCAAACAGCACAAGGAAGCCTGTGGATGCACGAATCCGCCCGTCACATCGTCGATCTGTACCAGCGTCATGCCCAGGCTTGGGACCGGGCGCGCCGGGCCAACACCCAGGCATTTCACAGCGAACAGGCCTGGTTCGAACGCTTTCGCCAGGTCATGGGGGCTGGTCGGCAGGTACTGGACCTGGGGTGTGGAGGTGGCGAGCCGGTGGCGCGCTATCTGGTGGAACATGGATACGCGGTCACGGGCGTCGACAGCAGCGCCGCCTTGCTGGATCAGTGTCGCCAGCGCTTTCCCGAGCAGCAGTGGATCAACGCCGACATGCGCGGTCTGGCCCTGGATCAGGACTTTGCCGGCATCCTGGCGTGGAACAGCCTGTTCCACCTGAGCCCGGACGATCAGCGCGCCATGTTCGCCGTGTTCGAACGCCATGCGGCCCCGGGCTGCGCCCTGATGTTCACCAGCGGACCTGCAGCAGGGGAGGCCATCGGCGAGTTCGAAGGCGAGGCCCTGTACCACGCGAGCCTCGATCCGGGGGAATACTGCACCTTGCTCGATACCCATGGTTTCGAAGTGGTGCAGCACGTCAGTGAAGATCCACAGTGTTGCGGCTTCACCGTGTGGCTGGCCCGGGCGCTGGATTACTCATAAAAAACCGGCCCGCAGGGGCCGGTTTTCATGTTTGCTGTCTCAGTGCTTCATCATGCTGTGGTCCGGCGCATCCAGCGCCCGGGCTTGGGCTTGGACCTTGATCGACTCCTTCTCGCCCTTGGCGTTTTCCACGATCAGGGTCAGCGGCACGGTGTCCCCGACCTTGATCTGGCCAGTGAGCTCCATGAGCATCACGTGGTAGCCGTGGGTGTCCAGGCTGACCTTCTTCCCGGCCGGCAGGACGATGGCGTCCACTGGCTGCATGCTCATCACGTCGTTGTGCATGCTCGACTGATGGATCTGCACGTTCTTGGCCACAGGTGACTGCACTTCGACCAGCTTGCTGTCGCTGCTGGCGGTAAGGTCCATGAAGGCGCCGCTGGCGTGCTGGCCAGGGACGGTGGCGCGGACCCAGGCGTTGTCCACTTGGGTCGCGGCGCCGGCGGTGCCGGCCAGGCCCAGCAGAGAGATCAGCAGCAGGGCGGATTTAAGGCGCGACGGGCGCTGGTGGGCATTCATTAACAAACCTCCATGACGGTGAGCAGGTCTTCCGCGCACTCTTGGGCGTTGAGAGACTGGGACAGCCCCAGGCGCAAGGTGCCCCGGGAGTCGTAGACAAAGCTGGTGGCGGTATGGGACAGGGTGTAGGTCGAGCCGCTGGGGATCTTTTCGTAGAACACGCCAAATTCCTTGGCGGTGGCCGCGGTTTCTTCCAGGCTGCCGTACAGCGCTTCGAAGCTCGGATCGAAGGCCTTGACGTAGGCGTCCAGCACCTCGGGCGTGTCGCGCTCCGGGTCCAGGGTGATGAACACCACTTTCAGGCGCTCGCCATCGCGGCCCATCAGCTTCTTGGCCTGGGCGGCGCGGGCCAGGGTGGTGGGGCACACGGCCGGGCACTGGGTAAAGCCGAAGAAGATCATCGGCATCAGGCCGCGGTAGCTGGACAGCGACTTGGTTTCGCCCTGGGAATCGGTGAGTTTGAAGGTGCGGCCGAGAATCTGATTGCTCAGGTCCTTGCCGTACTTGAAGGACAGTCGGGGACTGTTGTCGCAACCGGCAAGCAGGCCCAGGCCGAGCACCCCGGCGCTGGTGAGCAGGGTGCGGCGAGTCAGCAAAACACTCATGAAATAACGCCCTTTGAACAGCCAGACAGGCAAAAACCCGCGCATGGTAGCAAACAGACGAAAGCAGCGGCGGGCTAATTAGACCAATGCCTGCGGCCATCGGTCGCAGGTTCGGGGCGGGTCTGGGGCTTGAGCTTTTCGGCGTGGCCATCAACGTCGCGCCAGGCCTGTGGCGGGACGCGGCCCAGAGCTTCAGCGCTTCAATGCCGCCACAGCGTGGCGCCGATCACCAGCAACGCCAGGAGGATCAGCACCACCCCGGTGCCTCGTTCCAGCCAGGGCAGGGCCCGGGCAAAGCGCTCGCGCACCCGGCGATTGCCGATCGCCAGGGCCACCAGCACGTCCCACAGCAGCACCGCGCTGAACATCCACAGGCCGTAGACCAGTTTCCAGCCGGCGCTGGTCTGCGCGCCTACCAGGGAAGCCAGGCTGACATAGAACAGCGCGTTCTTCGGATTGAGGATGCCGGAGGCAAAGCCCATGCCCAGGCCGCGCCACCAGGTGGCACGGCCCAGCGTGCGGGTCTGGCCATTGCTGTCCACCGCGGCCAGGGAGTTGGCCCCGGCGTGGCGCAGAAACAGCCAGCCCATGTACAGCAGGTAGCCGCACCCGGCCAGCTGGATCGTCAGGAACAGCGGGCTGTCGGCCCGAAACACCGAAACCCCGGCGAAAGCCAGAACGATGAATACGCCGTTGGCCAGGGCGATGCCCAGGCAGGCACCAGTGGCCGCGCGCCAGCCGGCGGCCATGGACATGCGCGCCACCAGGAAAAAATCCGGGCCGGGAGAGAGCAGGGCAAGAAAGTGTGCGGCGGCGACCAGCAGGAACTGTTGCAGCATCGGTAAAGACTTCCAGTGACGTGATTGCCCGGAAGTCTGCGGCGCCCCAGGGGCCGCGGTATTGAAGAAAATTGCGCGGCCTCAGGCCTTGTACAGCCCCGGGGTCACGCCGACATGGGCCTTGAACACCCGCTGGAAGTGCGCCTGATCGGCGAAACCCAGGCGCTGGGCCAGGTCGGCCGAGGGTTCCCCGGCCTGCAGCGAGGTCCGGGCCTGGATGATCCGCTGGTTCAGCTGATAGGCGTGGGGCGTCATTCCGGTGGCGCTGCGAAAGGCGCGGATCAGTTGGTAGCGACTGAGGCCGGCCAGTGCTGCCAGGCGTTCCAGGGGCTGGGCCTGTTGCGCATCGTCCTGCAGGAACTGCATGACCCGATGCACCCCGGCACCGGCGCTTGCCGGGTCGGCGGCCAGGGCAATCACCGGCTGGTCGTGGAGCGGGAAGTCGCCGATGAACTCGATCAGTGCGGCTTCCTTGTCCTGCCAGTTGGCGGCGGAAAACAGCAGGTCGTTGAGCCGGCAAACCCGCTGATACAGGTGCGGATCCTGGCTCAACAGCACCTGGCACAGCGCCGTCGGCCCGTCGTGCTGCGCTTCCTGGCGCACCGCTTCGACCCAGCGCGGGTCCAGGTGCAGCATCTGGTAGCTCCAGGCGGTATCGGGCCGTGGATTGCAGGCATGGGCGCAATGGGCCGGGACCCACACCACGCTGCCGGCCTGGATCAGGGTCGGGCCCTGGGCACCGCCGCTGAACAGGCTGACGCCACGGTCCACCACGCCGATGGACAGCGTCGGATGGCTGTGGGCCTTGTAGTTGGCGCGGCTGTCACAGGCCCGGCGGCTTTCGACGTAAGGCAGGTTCGCATCGCGCCAGAATTGCGCTGAAGAGGTCATGGCGGTTTCGCAGTGCAGGCAAAGCGGGTGGCTAGGCTAACAGGCCGGCCGGTGCGCCGGCCAGCGCCCCAGCCGCTGCTGGCTGTCCAGGCAGCGCCCAGGCATGTGTGCCACGCCACACCGGCCCGGGGCCGTGGCTGCCTATACTGCTGTTCGGGTTCGCTCAAGCGGGCCACGACCTGCAACAGGAGTTGCCATGAACTTCAAGGAAATCGCCTACGAGCAACAGGGCCCCATCGTGGTCATCCGCTTCAACCGTCCCGAGCAGCGCAACTGCATCGGCCCCGTGACCCACCGCGAACTGATCGAAGCCTGGAGCCGCTTTCGCGACGATGAAAGCGCCCTGGTCGCGATCATCACCGGCACCGGCGACCGGGCCTTTTGTGCCGGCGGCGACCTCAAGGCCGCCGCACAACTGGTGCCGTCGGACCCCGAGGAAATGGCCGCCCATGAGCGTGGCGAGCGCCCCGGCATCATTGGCCCCAGCCGCTGGGTCGATGTCTACAAACCGGTGATCGCCGCGGTCAATGGCGTGGCCTATGCGGGGGGCCTGGAGTGGGCCTGTTTTGCCGACATGCGCATCGCCGAGGAACACGCATCCTTTGGCGTCACCTGCCGCCGCTGGAACATCGGCCTGGCGGACGGCGGCACCCAGCGCCTGCCGCGGATCATCGGCATGGGCCGGGCCATGGAGCTGATCCTCACCGGCAAGGTGATCGACGCCCAGGAGGCCTATCGCATTGGCCTGGTCAACGAAATAGTGCCCAGCGGGCGCTCCCTCAAACGGGCCCTGGAGCTGGCCCGGATGCTCGCCGGGCTGCCGCAGCCGGCGATGCGCTCGGACAAGGAAGCCGCCATCCGCGGTTACGGACTGCCCCTGGCAGAAGGCCTGAAGATCGAGGCCCAGTGCTTCAACCGTTCGATCCACGCCCCGGAAACCCGGGAAGGACTGCGCCAGTTCATCGAGCGTGATCACCCCGATCGCCGGGTTCGCCCGGCGCCGGGCCTGCTCGGCGACTGAGCCCCGCCCGGACCCGGGCTTCAGGCCTGGCCGCGCAATGGCCGGCAGGCTTCTGCCAGGGTGGCGCGCAATGCCTGGCACAGGCGCTGGGGATCGCCGCCCTGGCGAAACCCCGCGACCTGGCGTTGCAGCTCGGCGAAACACCGGCCCTCGGCACTGCGGGCCAGGCTCAGGCGCGGATCGGGCTGCACGTAGCGCGGATCATCCGGCGCCAGGTACAGGCCGTTGAGGTTCTGGTAGTCGGCGTCGATCCAGGCGTACAGGTGATGGTCGAAGCGCTCGGCAAACCGATAGCGGCCAAAGTCCATCACCTGCAGTTGCAATGGCGCCACGCCGGGCACTCCCGCCAGTTGCACATTGACCCCGTCGATCAGCAAGGGCGCACCCCGGTTGGCGTTCAACAGGCGTTGCAGCGTCCCGGCCACCTGAGCACTGACCGCCAGCCTTTGCTCATCGCGCGTGACTTGCAGTTCGCAGTTTTCCTGGCACAGGTGAAAGCGCACCGCGCCGCAGCTGCTGGCGGTCAAGCCATAACGCCGCAACAAGAGCTCGGCCTGCATCAGGGCCCCGGCCAGTTCGGGGCCCTGCCAGTAGCGTTGCCACTGGCAGCGCGGGCGGGTGCAGGCCCGGCGCAACAGCAGCACCGCCGGTTCCGCGGCACGCCCGTCATGCCACAAGGCGTCGAAACCCAGGTCGATCAGGGCATAGGCCGGCAATGGCGTGATCGCGGCGCCGGCGTGGTTCATGGCGGCGAACACCAGGTGCTCCATCAGCACTTCGTGCACCGCCTCGGCCAGGGTCAGCAAACCGTTGGAATGGGGCAACTGCGGGGCTTCGTCCGGCGGCACGCCAATGCCCTTGATGTCGAACAGCACCTGCTCGCTGGCCGGCGCGCACAGCACCGCGGCGCGCCCATAACGTGGCGGACGCCAGGCCGTTACCCGCCGGTCGTCCAGGGTAATCGGGGTGTTGATGCCCTGGGCCGCTGCCTGGCTGGTGGATATAAAAGCCGCGTGGTCCAGCAGCCAGCGATCGATGGCCGCCTCCGTGGCTCCCTCCCAGGGCGCGTCGAAGTCGGCGCGCAGCGCCGGGTAGTTGGCAAACAGCACTCGCGCACCGGCCACCCCGAGCAACTGTTCCGTGCTCAGCGTCTGACCGCTTTGGGCGTAGTCGGCCAGTCGTTGCACCCGTGGGCCCGGGGCGAAAGGCAGGTTCAGATCGTGCTGGGGTTGCCAGGCGGGACTGTTCATCGAGTGTCTCCGGCCCAGGCATCCAGGCGCCCGGGGTGGTCGAGGGCGGCGATCGGGTCCAGCAGAACCCAGTTGCGGCGCAGTTCCAGGCTGGCTTGCGGCCCCTGGGCCACCTCGCCACGGCCGCGCAGCATGGGCAGCTCCCGCAGCGCGCCGGCCGCCGGGGCGCAGACCCCCAGGGTGTCGGCATGGGGGCTGTGGCGCAGGCGTTCGAACAACTGCGGTTCGCGGGTGCGGATCGCCAGGTATTGACCGCTGGGCAGCGCCGATCCGGCCGCGGTCCAGGGTTCCAGGCCGGCATCGCGCAAGCGCGCCAGCAGCCCGGGCATCTGCTCCCGCAGCCGTCGGCTACGGGCCTGGGCCCGGGCGACTGCGGGCATCAGCGCCGGCAGGGCATGAATCGACAGGGCCGGGCTCAAGGCCGGGCAGGCGCGGGAACGCTGGCCCGGCGACCAGACGTCGATGTCGCCATCCACCGGCAGATCGCCGAATAGCGCGCCACCGCCGCCGATGTCCAGGGCCTTGCCGTGGCCCAGGGAGGTGACCACCAGCGATGCGCCGGGACAGCACAGGTCCCAGGCACCGGCGCTGTCCTCGATGATCGGCAGGCGCGGGCCCAGCAACTGGCGCAAGGCCGGGATGTCACAGGGCAAGCCGTATTGATGGACCGCGATCACCGCGTCCAGGCCATGGATATGGGGCGCCAGCGCCTCGCTGCTGAGCAGCAGGTCGGCGGCGTTTTCGATAATCACCGGTATCGCGCCGGCATTGAGGACGGCGGCCACCACTTGATGGCAGGTGGCGGCCGGAACCGCGACCCGCCAGGTGCCAGCGGCCCCCAGTTGGCGCAGCGCCAGTTCCAGCGCCGCGGTGCCGGAACCGACCAGGGCGCCGTGACGCCGTTGATAAAACTGCGCAAGCCAGGACGAGCACGGCAGCCGATCGGCCTCCCGTGCCCGCCACTGGCCATCGGCAGGACCTGGAACTACTTGCACTTGTCCATGGCGCAAGCGGTGAGGGCTTCGACCTTGCACTTGTCCATGGCGCAGGCGGTCAGGGCTTCGACCTTGCATTTATCCATGGCACAGGCGGTGAGGGCTTCGACCTTGCATTTATCCATGGCGCAGGCGGTGAGGGCTTCAACCTTGCACTTGTCCATGGCGCAGGCGGTCAAGGCCTCGACCTTACACTTGTCCATGGCGCAGGCAGTCAAGGCCTCGACCTTGCATTTATCCATGGCGCAAGCAGTCAGGGCCTCGGCCCGAGGGCCGCCGATGCGCCAACTGGTGAACTTGCTCTCCGGCAGCGCGCCGCGCTTGACCACATCCAGGTGCAGGGTGCGGGCTTCATGGTCGTTGCATTCGAGCAGGATCTCGTCCTCGGCGACCGCGAAGTGATCGTGCAGCAGGCAGAGTCCGAAGCGATCCAGGTTGCCATGGCGCTCCAGTAGCTCATGCAGGTCATTGATGAATTGCGCATCAGACGCCCCCAGTGGCATGGCTTCGTCAAAGGAGGGATTGGTGTGTCCGTTCATGTGGTGTACTCCAACAGGTTTGATGTAAATCGGTCATCTTCATCAACAGTGCGCGGCAGTGGCGGTCTCATGCACCTCCTTGTTCCGGTGGAACCTTGTTGGCGGATACCCATAGAGTCTCGATGCTCAGCAGCGGTGGCTGGTTGTCCGCGGCCACCGCGCCCCGCGCCAGTTGCGCCGGATCGTCGGCGCTGAAGGCCCGCAGAGTCAGGTCGACCCGGGCGTTGCCCTGCACCGTGACCTGTTCGGCCAGGCGCCAGCGATCGATGGCCTGGCTGAAGGCGCTGGTGAAGGCCGGCGGACTGTTCAGCGAAGTCGCCACCGGCAACAGCAGCGCCGCCGGCAGCACGGTGCGCGCGACCACCCCCGGCGCGGCGACCTCGTAGCTGTAGCGGCCCTCCATGCCGACCTGCACCGTGGTGCCGTTGCTGCCGGCGCCCAGGGCGGCGAAAAACACCTCCAGGTAGTCGTCCAGGCTGGCGTTCGGCACCTTCAGGTTGTCCAGGGAAAAGGCGCCTTGGCTGATGTGCGGGCTGATGCTTTCGACAAAGCGCACCACCGGGGTCGAGAAGCGGAACAGCGGGTTGGTCTGCAGGGTGCCGATGTCCGCGGCAGGGAACAGGATGCGGTTGCGCTCCACCGACAGCGAGGCCCAGGCGTTCTGGTGGTCGAACAGGTTGAGGGCCGGCAGGCTGGTGCGGCGCTCGTCGATCAGCAGTGCATCCGCGTAGGCGAGCCACACGGCTGGCTGGCTGCCCTTGAGTCGGTAGCGGTAGGCGATCAGCCCCGGGTTGCTCGGATCGACCACGCTCACCGCCTCGTACTGTTGCGGGGCGATCTGCACCAGCGGCAAGGGCAGGCTGACCTTGCCGAGCTGGGGCAGGGTGGCGCTGATCTGCCCGCTGGCCGCATCGTAGCTGGCCGCCACCTGATTGATGCTGACATCCAGCAGCAGGGTTTCGGCCCGCTCCTGGCCATCCACCGTCACCGGTGCCAGTACCTGGCTGAAGCTGCAGGTCAGGGCCTGGGGCGCGACAAACGCCGCCGCGCTGCGCAGCAGCGGCCGGGCCCAGGCATCGTAGGCCTCGGTGACCTCCTGGACGATGTAGACGAAGGCCTCCACCGCCTGTTGCGCCGCGGCAATCTGCACCGCGGTGGGCTCGCCGAAGTTGATCGCGCTGAGGTTGTCCTGCATCGCCACTTCAATGCTCGGGTACACGCTGACGAATTGCGCCAGGGCGGTGACCAGGCTCTTGTTGGCACTGCGCAGCGCGCCATCGACGGTTGGCGTGTTGAGGGCGATGGCCACGTTCAGGCTGTCCTGGGCCGTGCCGCGCACCAGCGAGTCGAAGGCGTAGGTCCATTTGCTCAGGTCCGAGACCTGCTGCGGCACCGGGGCCCAGGCCGTCGCGGTCTGCCCCTGGATGGTCGGCGGCTCGGGCAGGGCCCGCAGCAGCACCGGCAGGTTCAGGGTCTGGCCGTCGGCCAGGGGCACTCGCAAGGGACCGGAGATCAGCGAGATCCAGTTCGACTGGGTGTAGCCGCTGATGCCCGGCACGTTGCGCACGTCATGCTCCAGGTGGCTGATCTGCAGCTCCAGGTCCAGCGGCACGTAGCTTCTTGCCGCCTCGTTGCGCGAGTTGAAGACAAACGCCAGGGCGCTCTCCCCAGGGGCGTCGGGCAGGGCGATGCGCCCGCTGCCAAAGGCGTAGTTGTCGTTGCCGGCCACCGCTGGGTCGCTGGTGCGCGCCGCAGGTGCGGCGCTCGCCACCGTCGGCTGGCCGTACAGCGACAGGGGCTCGCCGGTGGCGCTGCCTTGCACCGAGAAACCGACGATGGCGGTGGTGCTGTAGGCCGAATACAGCTGGTTGAGCAGGGTCTGGCGCAGCTTCTCGCCCGCCGCGGCCCGCGCCGGCCCATCCTGCGGGCCCGCCGAGAGCACCGGCTTGATGGTCGATGCAATAGCGTCGGCCAGGGTCTGCTTGGCGCTGAGGATTTTCCCCAGGTTGCCGTCCTTGAGCGGGTCCTTGCTGCCCAGCAGGGTGTCGAGCAGAAACACCGAGGGCGCGTAGGTCGGCGCGAGGAAGCCGTCGATCGCCTTGAGGGCGGTTTCGAACCACAGGTTCTGATCGACCCCGGTCAGGGTCAGGGTCACGGGATCGCCGCTCGGGAATGGCTGGTCCGGCTGGTAGTTGGGGTAGATCTGCACGCTGTCCGAGGTCAGGCTGCGGGCGATCGGCTGGGCGGCGAAGTAGCCCGGGGCCGGATCGATGCGGTAACGGATGCCGTCGTTGCCGTCGCCGAGGGCGAAGCGCGCAGCCCACAGGGTCTGGCTGCGGCCGTCCGGGGTGCTGCCCGGGTCCGCGGTGCCGCTGCCGACCCGGGTCATCCAGGCCCCGGCCCGCTGGAACAGGGCCTCGAAGGCCCGGGCGAACTGGCTGTAGCCGCTGGTGCTGGCGCTCAGCGCGTCGGGGACCGGCAGCAGGGTGCTGGTCACCGCCACGCCACCTTCCAGGCCGGCGACATCCGGCTCCACCAGCGCCGCCACCCGGCGCAGGCTGAGGGTCAGGCTCAGCGGCAGGATCGAGCCCGGAGCCAGGGCGTCGATGTCCACCGCCAGCTTCAGTTGCACCGTGGCCGGCGCGGCGGGGCGGGTGCCCTGGACCACTTGGGCGAGGTACAGGATCACCTCGTTGACATAGTCCAGCAGCGGCTGCGCCTGGTTGTCGTCGAGCTGGGTCAGGGGCTGGGCGAACAGGCTGTTGACCAGCTCCACGCTGACCGCGCGGCCCTGGCACCAGGGCAACTGCAAATCCTTGTAGGACTGGTTCAGCTGGTAGTAGATCAGGCTGAACATCTCCAGGTCCTTGTCGGCCTGGACCTTGACGTCGCCACCGCCGGCCGGGTCATAGCTGGAAGTGTCGAGGCTCAGGCTGATCACCAGTTGCGCGCCACCGGCAACGGCTTCGTAGGTATAGAAGCTGCGGGTATTGGGCCAGGCCGACAGGGCGATCAGCCGGTCGCAGTAACGCAGCGGCAGCGGCGGGTGATTGAGGCTGCCGGGATAACCGGGCGTGGGTGCCTGGAAGGGGGTGACGGTGATGTTGCCGAAGATGTCCAGCCAGGTCAGGTTGACCTGGGCGAAGCTGCCCACGCCACGGTAGGGGTTGTCCGCGGCGCTCGGCAGCCCGGGCCGGGCTGGCACTGGCGCGGCATTGCTGGTGGCGCGCCGGGCCAGGCCAAGGGTCTGCTGGTAGCTGTACTGGCTGTCTTCGGCCAGGGCATCGAGGGCCCGGGCGCGGCTTTGCGGATCGCGCATGGCCTGCCGGTGGGCCTGGGCCTCGGGCGAGTCGACGCCACTGTCCGGCCGCTGCGGGCCGAAGGGCAGGGCCAGCTCGCTGGCGCTGAACCAGGGTGAACCGTCGAGCCCGGCGGACAGCACCGAGTACAGGTTGTACAGGTAGGCGCTGGCGTAGCCGTCCGGGTCCAGGCTTGGCGAATCCACCGGCGGCGGGTTGTTGCGCAGCACACTGAAGGCCGCGTTGCCCTGGTTGAACACCGCTTGCAGATCGAAGGTCTGGGTGTCGATGCTCAGGCTGCTGCCGACGCTGAACAGCCCGGGGACCTGCGCGGCGCTCACCGCCAGGGCGTCCAGGTCAAGGCCGTAGTAGCTGGCCAGAGACTGCAGGCTGTTGCCCGGCGCCAGGCTGGCGTCGACGACATAGGTCAGGGCCGGGATGAACAGCGCCACGCCGCCGGCGGCGCTGACCCCGGGGTTGAGGTTGGCGATCTGCGTGGCGCTGATCGGCTGCAGCGCGCCCACCGAGTAATAGCGCGCCAGGTTGTCGAGAATGCTCGCGCTCTGGCCGTTGCCGGCGCTGGCCTCGGCCGGGGTCACCAGGTGGATGATGCCGTCCACCGGCACCTGCACTGCCTTGCTCAGCGTGACGCCGGCATTGAGCTCGGCGATGCGTCCAGTGCCGATGCCGTAGAAGGCCGCGAGGCTGTCCAGGCTGTCGCCGGCGCTGGTCGGTTGGCTGCGGTCGGCGGTGGCGGCCGAGCGCAGGGTCATGTGGCTGCCTTGCTGGATCACCGTGTCGGTGCTGACGAAGGCGTTGACGAAGTTGCCCAGGCGGCCGTCGAGGGCGTCGCGGGGGTAGGTCACCACCAGGGTCAGGGTGGCGGTGCCGCTGTCGTCGAAGATGCTGTCGGGCAGGCCGGCGGTGGCGATCGCATCGTAGTAGCTCAGGTAGTAGCCGCCGGAGCGCACGGTGGACAGTTCCCAGAGCAGCTTGACCACTTCCTCGGGCGGATTGAGGATGCCCCGCGGTCCGGCTTCTTCGGCCAGGCGCGCGGCCATCAGGGCCGGCGGCGGGTTGGTTTCAGTGGACAGGTTGGTCTGGGTCAGGAAGGCCAGGAAGTCGCTGGCGGCCTGGCTCAGCAGGTTGCTGGCCTTGGCGTTGCCCTGGGGCATCAGCAGGAACTGACCGCTGATGATCGCGCTGCCCAGCTCGCTGACCGCGATCAGCAGGCGTTCCAGCAACTGCGCGTCGGTGGCCGACGGGCCGAGCAGTTCATAGGTGTAGGACAGGTTGCTGCCGCTGCCGGCGATGGCCCCGGGTTCGGCCTGGGGCAGGCGCTTGATGGTGAAGTCGACCCGAGTCGCGTAGCTGTAGGCCGGGATCTCGCGGCTGGTGGTTTCCAGGGTCGCCGGGTCGGTGGACACCTCGCACGGGGTGAACGCCGGCAGGTAGGGTATTTGCTGCGCCAGCTGCGGCAACTGCCGGGCGAGGTTGCCAACCCGCTGGTTGATCAGCTGGATCAGGCCGTCGGGCAGGGACCAGAGCATGGGCTGCACACTGGCGCCGCCCTCGCTGCTGGCCCGCAACCCCGGCTGGCAGAGGTTGCGCAATTGCTGCAGGTCGGCGGTCGACCACAGGGACACGCTTTTCACCGCGTAGTCTTTCGGGCTGCGGGCCACGGTGGGCAGCAGGTCGATGCGCGGCGCCGGCTGGAACTTGCCTTGCCGGGCGTAGGCCAGCACCCCGCAGAGGTTGCTGTAGGCCTGGTTCAGGTTCATCGAGCCGCTGCTGGCCCCGGCGATCTGCACGAACGACAGGTCGACCCCATGGCTGGTGGCGGCCCGGCTCAGGCTGATGGGCAAGTCGCTGCCGGGCAATTGGCCGGCCGGAGTCGGGAACTGCTGCCCGGTCAGCTGGTACAGGCCATAGGCGTTCTGCTGGGCGGGGTAGAGAAACGCCGGACTCAGGCTCAGGCCGCCCATGCCCGCCGGGTTCGCCGGCAGGCGCAGGCCGTAGGCCAGAAAGCGCGAGAGCATGCCCGCCAGTTGCGACAGCTGGTCGGTGGCCACCAGCAGATTCCACAGGTCCTCGGTGTACAGGCTGTTGAGCGAGGTGAGGGTGATCTGCGGCGTGGCGAACAGGGGCGCCACTCCGAAGTTGGCCGATGCCGGGTTGCTGAACAGGGTCATGGCACTGACGCCGAAGCGCGCGCCGGCGCTGTTGAGGCTGTCGCCGGCGGTGCGGTACGCCAGGTTCGGCAGCAGCAGCGGCTGGCCGGCAAGCAACAGCCCGGGCATGGCGTACAGCGCACTGTCCTGGGCCAGTTGCGCCAGCGTGACGCCCAGGGCCCGGGCCAGGCTGTTGAAGGTTTCCCCGGGGCCGGTGGTGTACTGATGGATGTCGTTGCCCACCGGCAGGCTGATCACCTGATTGGCGGCGATCACCAACGAATTGCCATTGGCCAGGATCAGCCCCGGGGCGCTGGTGCTCCAGCGCGCCGGTACGCCGCTGTCGGACCAGGCCGCGGCGACCTTGGCCAGGGTGTCGCTGCTCTGCAGGGTATAGGCCGGCAGCGGGATCTCCAGGGTCAGGCCGTCGCTCAGGGCGACTTCGGCGTTGGGCCGGACGATATCGTCCAGGGTCAGGTTGTTGCCGCGCTGGTCGTTGGTCCAGCTCAGGATGGTGCTGATGGAGTTGCCGTTGGCCGTGGCATAGGCGTAGTCGTCAAAGGCATTCAGCGCGACCTGCAACAGTTGCCGGCCGATGACCATGAAGGCGTCGGTGAAGATCACCGCGGCCATGGATTCGCTGTCGTCCGCCGCGGCCCGCAGTGCCGGCGTCGGCGTTTCCTCGTCGGTCACCAGCGCGGCCAGCTCCTTGAACATCTGCGCGACATTGCTGCGGTAGGTGCTGTTGGTGCCCACGTAGTGGGCGAAATCCACGGTCGCGCTGCCGGCATTGGCCAGGGGCACGCTCAGCGACAGACCGTCGAATACCGGGAACAGCACCGAACCGGCTTGCAGCACCTGCTGGATCTGCGCCTGGTTGGTGGCGTCGGGCAGGGTGATGCTGACCTCGAAGGACGACAGGAAGGTCAGGAGCTCGCTGATGCCGAACGGCGGGTTGGCCAGGTCGGCCAGGCGTTTGATGTCCTCCTCGAGCATGGCCTTGTCCACCAGGGTGCCGAGGATGTCGGCCAGGGTGTCCTGGTTGCTGCTGGCCGAGCCCAGGCTGCCCACCAGCCAAGGCAGGTAGTCGGCGCACAGGCGTTCGAAGCTGCTGTTACCGGCGCTGTCGGCCGAGGCCCGGGTCGGCGAGGGCGCGTCCATGGTCAGCAGGAACACGAAGGCTCCTTGCTGGTCGGCGTAGTCGCTGGCGCCCTCGTTGCACAGCACGGTGAATTGCGGCGTGGCGTAGAGGTTGAGCAGCGGTTTGCCGGCGGCGCGCAGCAGCGTCATCGGTTGCGGCGTGGTGGCCCGCCGCGCACTGGCCAGCTGGACATGGCGGGCCTGGCGCGCCAGCAGCAGGCCGGGTTCGGCCCAGGGCGCCGGGCCGCTCTCGATGGCGTTGATCTCGAAGCGCGCCGAGACGTCGGCATGGAAGGAAAAACTGATGCTGAAGCTGAACAGGCCGAGGTCGATCTTGACCTTGACGCTGACCTCCACCGTGGCCCGGGCGGCAATCGGAATCGGCTTGTAGCTCTCGTAGGTCAGGGACAGCGACAGGGTGATGCGCACGTTGACCGCGGCCGAGATGATGGCGAAGTCGATGCTGCCGTAGAGCAGGCCGATGACCCCGACCGTGCCCTGGATCTTGAAGTAGTAGTCGTCCTGCACGCTCTTGCCGGCCGGCACCAGGGCGGTGGACGGACGATAGGCGTGGAAGGCGGCGATGGTGCCTTCCAGGATGCCGAACACGGTCAGGGCGAAACCGGCCTTGAGCGGCCCCTTGACGAAGTTGTAGCCCAGGCCCAACTGCAGGCCCAGGCCGAAGACGATCACCGGGTCGAAGGTGCCCTGGGTGGTCTTCGGCACCTGGGTGGCGGTCACCGACGACAGCTTGCCCAGGTAGAAACCGCCGGCGCCGAGCACCGGCACGCCGTAGACGATCGCGGAAATCGAGAATGAGCGGGTGAAGTCCAGGTTGTAGGGAAAACCGATGTCGATGAGAAAGTCGCCGTTGGTGTAGATCTTCACCCCGATCTCCGGCAGCACCACGGACACCGCGCCGAAGTTGAGGTTGCGGATGCTGTCGGGGAAGGTCCATTCGATCTGGTACACGCCGACATCGTCGGTGATCTTCTTGTACAGGATGTCCAGCACCAGGTTGCCCAGGGCCTTGGCCTTCTCCCCGGCCAGGGCCAGGCGCAGGCCATAGAGGTTGGGGTCGTTGAACACCAGCATCAGGTCGACGGTCCAGTCCTTGCCGGTCTTGAGCAGCAACAGTTGCCCGGCGATCAGCCAGTCGCTGTTGCGGTTGTAGTAGGGCACGCCCTTGCTGCCGCTGTCGCTGGGGTTCAGGGTGTTGCTGGAACCGGTGGTCGACGGCACGCCCTTCAGGGCGTCGATCACCGCCTTGGTGTTGGCGAAGCTGTCGTAGCCGCTGATGGCCACCCGCTGGCCGAGCACCAGCAGCGGCAGGCTGAAGTAGTCCGTGCCCTGGCCCGGCACCGTAGGCAGCTTGTCCACTGGCTGGCCTTTGCTCGGGTCCAGCAGGTTGCTCCAGTCCTGCTGCTCCTGGGGGTTGTTGCCCTTGAACACCGAAGAGCCGTCGATGCCCAGGGTGATCTTGTCCACGCCATTGACCTTTTTACGCTCGAACACCAGGCCGTCGATGCTCATGAAGCCCAGGTCGATCTTGCTCGCCAGGGTGTACTTGGCGCTGATGCTCGGCACGCTACTGCCGCTGCTGTTTTCCAGATTGATGATCAGCGACAGGCCGTCGAGGGAAATCTGGTTGAGCACGTCCCAGGGCGAGCTCAGGGTGAAGTACGGGTCGTTCAGCGATTGCATGAGTTTCTGGATCAGCCGGCCCAGGCTCCAGTTCTTCAGGGTGAAGGTCAGGGTCTTCTTGTCGACCTGATAGATCGCCGTCAGGCCTTCCCAGGACAGGGTCAGCTGGGCGTTGCTGCCCTGGTTGTCGGGGGCGAAGCTGTAGCCCAGCAGCACGCTGTCGTTGAGAAAGCTGAAATCCCACAGGGTGGTGGCGCTGCCGCTGTATTGCTGGTTCGCCGGCTTGCTGGCGTCGTAGCTCAGGCTCAGGGTGGCCAGAGTGTCGACGCTGAAGGCCTGGCCCAGGTTGAAGGTCCAGCGCAGGCTGCCGGCCACCGTGTAGCTGTCGAGCGGGGTGTTGCCGGTGCTCAGGCTGGCGTCCACTTCCAGGGTGTTGACCAGCAATTGGCCGGGCAGGAAATCCGGAAAGGCAAAGGCCCCACCGAAGCTGAGGAACTGGCTGACCAGCTGTTGCACGTCCACCGGCTGCGCCAGTTGCGCGGCGACTTGCCAGGTGGCCGGGGTCTTGCTGCCGTCGTAGTCGAGGCTGGCATTGGCGAAATACGGACCGATACCCACCAGCCCACCAATCCCCGCCTGGTAGGTGGTCACCGCCGGGGCGTTGCTGCCGCTGGCGGCGGTGGGGGTGGTGGCCTTGATGTACAGCTGGCCGTCGGTGACCGAGAGAATCGGCTTGCCGGCCAAGGTGAACAGGTTCAGGTCGAGCTCGAAACCGGCGTTGAAGGCGTAGCTCTTGGCGCCGACGTCCAGGCTCAGGCCGACGTCGGACAGCGAGGCGTCGACGAAACTCTTGGGGATGCGGATCAACTGAGCGGTCAGTGTGGCGATCAGGTCGTTGAGGTTGGCGGTGCCGTCGAAGCGTGCCAGCAGTTGCAGGTCGGAATTGAACTGGACGAAGAACAGGCCGTTTTCGCCCGCGGTCTTGCCCTTGAACACCTCGGGCAACAGCAGGAAGTGGGTCTGGAACAGAAAGCTCTGGGCGTTGCCCTCGGGCAGGAAGTTGATCCCCCACACCAGTTCGAAATCGGTGACGCCGAACACCAGCTGGTTGGTCGGGTCCTGCAGGGGCACCCAGGGATGCTCGACATTGATCACCGTGGGGTCGGCGCCCAGGGTCACGCTGGCGGTGCTCAGGGCCAGTTTCGGGCGGGCGACGCCACTCAGGGCGAGGCTGCGCAGGCCGATTCCGGAGAGGAACTGTTGCAGCACCGGCGGCGTGCCGCTGAAGAAGCTGCCGTTGTTGTCCAGCAGGCCGATGATGGTCGCCGGGGTCAGCAGGGCGCTGCCGTCATCGCTGTGGCCGAGGTAGAAATTGAAGGCGCTGCCGTTGTTGATCTGGGCCAGGGCGCGCATCTGGTAGTCGACGGACTGGCCGTTCTGGTCGGTGAGGCTCAGGTTGAGGCCGAAATACAGGCTGACCTGCTGGTCGTAGAAGGCTTCGGCCGGGTCTTCGCCGTCCTGCAGTTCCGGCGGGCCGATGATCAGGCCGAACACCGGGGTGTCGACATTCAGGTACAGCAGCTTCAGGCCGCCGCTGACGTTGAGGAATGGCGCCTGCAAGGTGGTGGTGGGCATGAACACCTCGACCCCGTCGACCTTGGCGAAGTCCATGCTGCCGGTGAAGGGCAGGGCCAGGGTCGGGAACCCCAGGTTCTGCACCACCGCGACCGCGGTGCTGAGCTGGGCCGGCGGCGTCAGCTGGGCGGCAAAGCCCTGGCGCGGGCCCTGGCTGGCCTTGAAGGTGAAGACCGCGTTGCTGATTGCGGCCCACTTGAAGGGAATGCCGGTGGCGAAGCTCGACAGGTCGGCCCAGGTCCAGCTGGCCGGGGTGGTGACGATTTCCAGGGTCAGGCTCTGGGCCCCGGCAGCGCCCGTGAGGCCGAAGGTCAGGACCAGCCCCTGCTGGATGTCCTGTTGCAGGAAGCGCGCGCTGACCCCGGTGACCCTGAAGCTCTGGGTGGCGGGGTTCAGCGGCTGCACGCTCTGCGCGGTGAGGTTGATCGTGAGCCCGGCGACGGGGGACTGGAAGGCCGCCTTGAGGTCGTTGTCCAGGGTGGCGGACACGCTGACCGTGGCGTCCGCCAGGCCGGCGATCAGGTAGTCGCGGGTGAGGACGATCGGCGCGCCGGCATCGCCGGTCAGGGCCGCGGCGAGGTTGCTCAGGGGACTGTTGGCCATCTGTCTTCTCCTTGTTCAGACCGTCACAAACAGGGCCAGGTGATCACTGGTGGAGCGGATGTGCCCCAGGTTGCGCCAGCCGCGGTAGCGTTGCCGGTCGCCCGGGGCGAATGCCGGGGCGGGGGCAGGGGGCGCGGGGATCCAGGCGGGCGGCGGTGCCTGAAAGTCGCTGGCCATGGCCACCAGGCCCATGGGCGCACCGCCGGGCGCGGGGTTGACCACGTTCAGCGGCACCCCGACCACGCTGTTGGCGATGGTGAAATTGCCCGCCGCACCACCGCGCACCAGGATGTTGTCGATGGAATACAGGCTGCTGCTGTTGGACGAGCCGATATAGCGGTACCCCGGATAGGGCACGGCCCCGGCGTTGGTCGACCAGAAGATGCTCGCGTTGCGACTGCGCAGGTGGGTGGCGAAGTAGCCGGTGTAGGCCTCCAGCGCCGGCGGCGGAGCCAGGGCCGGCGCTTGCAGTTGCAGGCCGTAGCCCAGGGCGGTGAGGGCGCCATAGCGCCCCGGATCGTTGCCGTTCTGGCTCAGCAGGTTGACGTTGAAATCGCCGGTGATGATCCGGGTTTCCAGCGCCCCCAGGGCGGCGCTGATGTCGCGCACATTGGCCAGGGCATTGAGGTAGGCATTGGCCGCGACGTATTGCGGCGGCGAGTGGATGGCAAACAGCGTGAGGTTGCGCTGCACCACCACCGGCGGGCCGTCGACGGTTTCACAGAAGGTCACCATGTAGGGTTCGCGCAAGCCGCCGTAGTTGATCGCCGCGCCTAAATTGTCGACGAACGCGACCCGCGCCGCGCAGCGGCTTTCGTTGAGGTTGCCCGGGTTCAGCGCCGTGGCCGGAATGGCCCGGTTGGGCACGCTGAAGCAGGTTTGGGTCTGCAGCAGCGGGTAGTTGCCGGCGGCCGGCGGGGCCGCCGCGTGGGGGTTGAAGCTGATGCCATTGCCCGCCGGCGACCAGGCGTTGGGGCCGGTGAACAGGCGCTTGCCCGCCGCCACGCCGCCGCCCGCCGGGATCACCGGTTTGTAGAACACCGCCACCCCCTCGGCACGCCCGGCCTGGCCGACCACCAGTGGCGGCACCAGGTTCCAGGGCACCCCCGTGAGGTTGCGGATGCGCAGCAGCAGTTCGGCGCAGCCCTGCCAGCCGCCGGTGGGGGAGATCAGCGATCCGGGGCCGTGGCTCGGACCGCTGGCCGTCTCCACCACGACGAAGATGTCCGGATTGAACGCGGTGATATGGGCCAGGATCAGGGCCAGGCGGTCGGCGGCGTCGAGGTCGGGAATGAAGGCGCCGTTGCGATCGCGCTTGGTGCTCAGCGGACGGATCTTGTTGTAGCCGAAGCTCTCGATGTTCCAGTACAGGACCCGAGTCATGGCGTCACCTCCGATGGCCCGGTCAATGCCGGGGGTGTGGACCTGTCGGGTTCCAGGGCCAGGAGGCTGGCGGCCTGGCTCTGCGGGTCTTTGACGTAGGCGGCGTACCAGCCCAGGCTGCCGGAGGACTGCGGGTCGCCGAACAGGAAGAACTGCAGGGTGGCGCCGGGCGGCAACTTGGCGATGCCGAGGATCTTGATGCCGATATCGGTCAGTTGCAGGTTGAAGAACCTGGCCTGGGTGTCGGGCTGATCGGGGATGGTCTGGTACAGCAGTTTGATCGGCCCGGTGGAGACCTTGATGATGCCCTGCAGGGAAAACACGCTGGCCGACGGCGCGGCGCCGGGCAGGCTGAGGCCGACAAACAGCATCGGGCTTGCGTCGCCGCTCTTGCTGCCGGGCGACCAGGCGATCAGCAGGTCGGACTCGAAGCCGGTGCCCGACACCAGGGCCCCGGGGGAGCCCATGGTGACCTTGTAGACGATGCCCGACCAGGCACCCGACAGCGCCTTGAGCGCCAGGTTCTCCGGCAGCACCGGGAGAAAGCCGTAGTCCGCGGGCTTCTTCTGCGCCGGTGCTTGGATGAACTGCTTGAGCTGCAGGGTCAGGCCCTTGTACAGACTCTGTCCGCGCACCTGGCTGGTGGCCGGGTCGAACCCGAGGTTGTCGGGGTTGAAGGCAAAGCCCACGGCATTGGGCGTGGCGCTGGGAAAGGCCATGGCGATTTCCAGGTTGGTGTAGGCCAGGCCCTGGTTGCTCGGGCTGCCGTCGGCGCTGCCGAAGGACAGCAGATCGAATGGTCCGTCCGCGGTCTTGAGCAGGGTGAAATCCAGCTTGCCCCACAGCAGGAAGCGGCTGGCGGTGGTGACACCGCCGTCCGGGCTGCCCAGGGTGTTGAACTGAATGCGGTTGACCGAGGCGGCCGGTAGCACGTTGCTGTCGAGGTTGAACAGGTAGCTCTGGCTCTGCTCGAACACGTAGGTGGTGGTGTCGTTCTGTTGCAGGGCGCTGCCGTCCAGGACCATGGCATTCACCGCGCTGGGCTGGCCGGCGCGCAGGGTGGCGCGGATCGGCGAGCCGAACAGCAGGTCCAGGCTCAGCTGGATGCGACTGTTGAAGGTCACCAGCCGGGATTGGCGGAACAGCGCCTGCAGCTGCAGGACACTGAAGGCATAACCGTTGCTGGTGCTCAGGGCCACCGGCATGTCCGGGGCCGCGCCGTTGGCCTGGGCCTGTTCGTAGGAGGGGTTCTGGTAGTCGATCAGGCCGAACAGGGTGGAGATGCCCTGGATATCCAGGGTGTCGCCCTGTTGGCTGATGCGACTGACACTGGCGCCAAAGTGGTGGGCCAGGAAGCGGCTGTAGTCGATGCCGGCGGCGATGCCCGCCAGTTGCTCGGGCAGGCTGTCCAGGGGCAGGTCGGCGTTGAGCACCATGAAGCCGTTCCAGGCTGGGTCGCTGACCTGGGCCACGAAGTCGGCGTAGAGGCTGTCGGGGCTGGCCGCGGCCTTGGCCTCGGCGACGGCGATGAAGTCCTGCAGCCACTGGGACAGACCGGTGTAGGCCAGGGTTTCCAGGCCCGGCGCCAGGTCCGCGGTCTTCGAAAACGTCTCGGGCATGGTCCAGCGATTGGGGTTGTCGATGCGCTCCTTCAGGCTGCCGGCGCAGTACTTCAGGATCAGCACATTGCGGTAGCTGGTGGTTTGCACGCCGACGCCGATGTTGGCGATGAAGCGCCAGTCGGCGATGTCCATGCGGTTGCTGAAGCTGGCGCCCTGGGTGCAGAACGGCTGCGGATTGACCCCCACCAGAAACAGCTGGTTGGTCTGCAAGGCCTCGTGCAGGGCCTCGCTGGGCTGCACGAAGGCAAAGTCCAGCGGTCCTTGGGTGGATGGCGAGCGGGCCAGCAGCACCTTGGCGTAGCCGATGCCGTCGGCGTCCAGGTCCACCAGCAGGCCTTGCGGGGTGGTCGCCCGATTGGGTGGTGCCGCGTCGGTGGTCAGCAGCCGCTGCAGGCGACGGGCCCGCGCGGCTTGTTTGCCCGGCAGGGTCGCGGCGCTGATCAGGCTCTTGCGCGAGGCGGCGAGGATCTCGCTTTCGAACTGGGTCAGGTTGAGGCTGGCATTGCTGCTCACCCCCGCATACGGCACCAGCGGGAAGGCAAACCCCGCGTCCTGGGGCAGCGGGGTACTCGGCGCGGCCGGGGCCAGCAGCGCCGTGGCGCCGTTGCCGCGGCCCTGGCCATAGAGCGGGCTGCCGTCGGGCTGGGCGCTGTAGGCCGGGGTGGAGGCGCCGGCCACCAGGCTGCACCAGGAGGTACGGTGCTCGCCGTTGAGCAGGGCGCTGACCGCGCCACTGGTGGGCGTGACCAGGCTGCTGGCCTGGAACGGAAACACCGGGGCATAGGCCGGTTGCGCGGCGAGCAGGCGCAAGCGGTCGTTGTCCTGCGGGCCCAAGGAGCTGTTGTAGGGGCTGAAGCTCAGCCATTCGGTGCCAAAGATCCCGCACAGCAGGGTCTGCCCGGCACTGGCGGCCGGCAGGCTCAAGCCAAAGTCGCCGGCCAGGGTCAGGCTGTAACTGCCGCCTTGGGCACAGAACACCAGGCTGGCGGCGTAGGGCCGGGGCCAACCGTTGGCGTCCAGGCCATTGAGCGGGATCAGGCTGATCGGGTTGCCGGCGGTGCTGCGCCACTGGCTGGGCAACGCCGTGGTGCCGGGGTTGGCGAAGCTGATGGCGGTGCGGATCAGCCCGGCGGCCAGTTGCGCCGCGGCGATGTTCTGATTGAGCGGGTCCAGCGGGTCGAGCACGCCGCCCATGGTCAGTCTGGCGGGCATGCCGTTGGGGTTGAACACCGGGTAATTGAGCACGCTCTGGCCGCCTGTCGTGTTGGCCACATAGGTAAAGCCGGTCTGGAAATACTTGAGGGCGGGCTGGCTGCTGTAAGTCAAGGCGTAGGTCAGGCTGCCGGCCTGATTGCCGTCCAGGGGCACGTAGGCCAGGGGCTGTTGCGGCGGTGTCAGCTGCAGGCCGCTGTCGGCCGCCAGCTTGTCGATCAAGCCTATGGTGATGCCGGCATTGGATTTCAGGCGCAGGGCGTTGAAGTCCGGGTCGTATTTGACGTAGGTGCCAAAGCTGATGAAGAACGTCAGGCGATCGCCAAGCTGCAGGTTGAGGTTGTTTTGCACCTGGCTGGGGGCCGCCACGCTGATGCGCAGGCCGTAGCTGTTGAAGGCCTGGGGCGCCGGCAGGCTGGAGCCGGGCAGCCACAGCAGCGCGCGGCCGACGAAGTTACGCTGGTCGACGGCGAACAGAAAGTCGTACAGGGCGTTGACGAATGCCGTGGGGTCGCTGCGCAGGGCGGCCGGTTCACTGGGGGCGAACAGGTAATGGCCGGCATATTTGTCGAAGGCATCGGCCGGGCTCAGGCTGGCCGGCAGGCTGCCGGGCGCGGTGCCTTTGGGCATGACATAACCGCGCCAGCCATAGCCGCTGGCATCCGGCAGGGCGTAGGCGGCGCTGTGGGCGATCTGCTGGTAGTCGGACGTGCTGGTCATGTCTATCCCCTGCAATTGTCGGCGCGGCCACGGATCCACGACCAGTCGGCGACGCTGCCGACGTAGTGGTTCGGTGGGTTGTGACCGGACTGGAAAGTGCCATCCAGGCTGAGCTGCCCTTGCTGCTCCTGGGTGGCGGGACGAAAGTCCAGGAGTCCGCCCTCGATGCGCACCGGTCCGACGCTGGACTGACGCAGGCTCACCGGGGTGGCGGTGGCCATGAGGGTGTAGCGGTCGATCAGATCGCTGGCGTAATAGAAGCTCACCTGGGCGGTCAGCGCGTTGCTGCTGTCGGCCTTGTAGGGATCCAGCAGTTCCACGGTCACCTGCAGGTCCGGCAGCAAGGGCTGGCGGTAGCGGGCCAGGACACTGGTGGTCGGGCTCTGCCAGCGGATCAGGTCGCCACGATAGGCCCGGGTCACGGGCTTGCTGCTGTCGCGCTGATTTTCAATGGTGAAGTCGGCCAGCAGGTGCGATGTGTTGGGCGGGGCGCAGAAAAAGGCGCCGAGGCTGCCCCAGACCCGCTGGCCATCCGCGTTGGCCAGATCGAAGTCGGCAGTGGGCGCGGCGGCGGTCATGTTCAAGCCGGTCATGCCAGCGTTGCCCAGGGAAACCTGGGCATTGACCCGGGCTTCGTGGCTGTCCACCACCAGCACGAACATCACCGGACCGACCTGGCGATTGACCTGCATTCCGGGCAGCAGCACCGGTCCCGGTACGCAAGGTTCGCCGGGGGCGGCAGAGGAGGAGGGCGAGAGGTCGACGCAATCTGCGGCGGGCGAGCTGGCATCGGTGCTGGAAAGGATTTGCTCGTGGCCGTTGCTGGACACCACTGGCGCACGGCTGCCGGTGGTCATCAACCACGCTGCAGTCGCCAGGATCGCGCCGAGGGTTGCCCAGAGAATCCGGGTGTAGAGCATCCGTTGCCTGGTCACGCGAGGGTACCGTCCATGTCCCGTATTGCATGAAGCGAAGCCGGCGCTGCCGGCCTCGCAAATGGGCTCCGGTCAGGGAGCCCGAGTCGATCACGACAGGGTGAAGGTCCCGATGTTGGTGTTGTTGAACGGTGTTTGCGAGCCGCTGTCGACGATCTCCCCGGTGAACAGGATGCTGAACGCCGAGCCCACGTTCTGCAGCTTGACCTGGGCACCCTTGCGCAGGATGACCGGACCGGCGGAGGAGTCGGCGCTGAGCGTCTGGACAGTTGCGGTGTTGTTGACCTGGGTGGCCCACAGCAGGTTGTTCTGATAGCTGAAGGTCACTTTGGTGGTCTGGTTGGGGTCGCCGTTGTAGGTCGCGGTGGACTGGCTGTTGATGGTCAGGGGGGTGGTGACGGTGTTTACCGAGGTGAAGGCGGTCATGTTGAATATCCTTTTCGTGTGTTGGGCATGATTCAGCGGGCTGAACCGGGTGAGAGTCTAGGTGTGCTTCCTGGTCTGTCGAGGTCGCTGACCCAGCGCTCGAAAGGCGTTTTTGACCCTCGTGGGATGCTCAAGACACACCTCGTTTAACGCTGCAGGCCGCGTAACTTAAAGGCTCTTGGATTGGGCAGGAGTTCGAGGCACGAGGCCTCTAATAGCGTTTTGTTATCACTGTTAAGACAAAATAGTTGGATACTCCCGGGTTCTGCGTTGACACCTACGGATAGAGCGAAACCGCAACAAAGCTGATAGTTGCGGGATGAGGGGTAGATGGAAAGAGTGCGCGGGATTAACTCAACTAAATGGTGATTTAGTTGAGTTACCAATAGAACCCGGCAAAAAACCAAAGGAAGGGGCGAAATACCAGGAGCAGACTGACGTTGATCTCTGTATGGAGATTGCCTGGGTAGTTCCGGGTTGTCATCATGCGCGCTCTTGAATACTCGAAGAGACAGGGATAGTTGCAATGCCTATTTATCTAGCAGCTGAAAGCGAATTGACGGTCGGCCAGGCCTTGGTGCTGGAAGCTCCTGCAGAGGAAGGTTCGTTTGTCGTGGTTTTTGAAGATGACGGCAACACCGGTTATTTCTATGCACTAGATACCGCAGCCGAGGACAACCCGATCCACGATGCGCTGCATATCTACAACGCCGCCGATGTTACGGACGGCCACAAACCATCGATGGTGAAAATCGGCTGGGCTGTCGATCACCGCAAGGCGGTCTTGCTGATCAATGATTTTCCTCATGCGGTGTTTGATTTCGATGCCAAGCAAGGATATTGCAGATCCGGGTTTCCACCGCAGATAGGCAAAGGCTGGTCCGAAGGCGGTCATCAGTGGGACGACGCAGCCCTTGATCTGTTTGCTTGATCGCAAGCCTGGCATCATCGCCAGGCTTTTTACGCAGAGGCCTTGGATTGGAAGACCAGGAGCAGGCTCTGCAAATCTGGCCTTCACTGGCCCAGAAGCTTCAATATGAATATTCGCATAATGTATATTATGTTAAATCGTATACCAGTGAATCGCCCCGGTTTTTTTTTAGACACCCTGCAAGCTTATTGCGTAACGCTTTTCAAACTCTACCGGCGACAGCTGATTGTTGAAACCATGACGACGTTTCGCGTTTTAGAACATCTCGATGTAATCAAACACATCACTACGTGCACCTTCCCGTGTGGGGTAGATTTTCCGCTTGATCCGTTCCCGTTTCAGAAGCAGGAAAAAGCTCTCGGCCACGGCATTGTCATGACAGTTGCCTCGACAACTCATGCTGGCAACCAAATTGTTCGCCTTCAAAAAGCTGCGCACGCACCATGACACTTCTTGAACTTCAACCCCGAACCACATGGACATCGCTCATTCCGGGCCACACCCACCATCGTTTTCTTCGCCGCCACACGCCTGGCTTCGCCGATGATGCTTGCGATTAAGGCAGTTTGCCCCTCAATCTCCTGCCTTTGATCTTCGTCCAGACCCTCCAGATAGGGATCTAGCCGCTTTATTTCACTAACAGCCCCGTGGTGATCACCACACCAAGCGAGGATCACCGCGTACTGGCTCCTCACTTGAACCATCCTACCGATAAGACCTGCCTGGGCAACGACCGGCAGAACATGCTGCTCCATGACTTCTTTGGCACCTTCGAAATCTTTAATGCCGACAAACATATCCGCCAGATCCTGGCCTACGCGAACAACTGACTCATAGCCCTCGACCATTTGAAAGAACTTCATCGAATGGATGCGTTGGAAAGGTGCATGCAGGCCTTGAGCTTCGCGAACTCTGGCATACACCTCCAATGCATCAGCAAGATGCTTGATGTGCTCCTGGACGTCAGGTGGTCGCTTGATCACCTTCCAAAGGACATCTGGATTCTTGCCCATGACCTCCTTAGGCGTCAGCCCGAGAATTTCAAAGTATTCATCAACCACTTTCTTGCATAGCGCTTCAGCTTGCTTGTGGCGCTTCAACTTCCACAGGGCGATCGCGTGGTTGTAGTCAAAAACCCGCTGGTTGCCAGCGTCCGGAATTTTTGGTGTGGCGTACTCCACTGCATGCCTCACCTCGTCCTCGCGGCCTTGGTCGGCGGCAAACAGAATTTTTCTCATCGCCCAAGCGACCTGCTCACGGAACTCAAACCCATGTTCGTTCAGGAGCTGCTCCATTGCGCGCAAAGACTCAGCCACTTCGTTGAAGCGACCTTCTCGCATCAACGAAAACACAAGCCCATCAAGCGCCCAGAAAGCCTGGTCGGGATTCAGGACACCTTCATCAAGCGCCTGCTTCAAGGTTGAGGTGATGTCGACCGACAGCCCCATCTCGTAAAACAGCTCCTCTCCTGCCAGCCCAATCAGTGTCATCACGTCGTTGAGCCTGATGAATATCCGAGTGAGAAGCGCAAACCGTGACGTATCACGGTTCTTCTCCATGCTCTCGATCAGCAGATCCTTCAAGGCGACCAGTGCAGCGGAGATCAACGGTTCACCCATCAGCTCCAGGTGGCGCATGCCCAGAGCACGGACGGCGTCGTGGACTTTGAGTGTTTTTGCACCGAACACCTCAACCGTCCCGGTGGCCTGGATCTTTCTGATGGCTGATGCTGCGCCGCCCTTTGACAGTTTCAGCGTGGCTGATAACAGTCGCACGACTTCTTCATGCGTGAGCCCTGTATCAGCAAGGCTGACGACGGCTAAGGCGTCTTGGGTAACCTTGTCATAGCCATCGTAGACGCGAGCCAGGATGACCTCTTGGGCCGTTTCCACTATGTTTGCTCGCTGACCGAGATCGGTGCAGAGGGCCTCGACATCTCCACCGTATTCCGACACGGCTACAGCAACGGCGCTATCGACGTACAAAGGCAGTCCGCCTGAATAAGTCCGGAGCTGCTCTAATGCCTGAGGGCTACCGAACGCACCGGCACCACTAGCCACCCGAGCGACGGTATCGAGATCCCACCCCAGCAGCGTCTCACGCCGCAACTTCATGACCGCTTCGAGCTCACGGACATTTTCATGGGGCTGGCAGAGGAGAATGAAACGGATATGGCGAGTCGCGTTTAAGAGGTCTCGCAGGTTCGCCACGGGGACGCGATGGGCATTGTCGATGACAACGAGCAAGGGCGCTTCAGCTTGCTCCATGAAACGATCGAACGCCCGAATCGCCTCGTAGCCGCTAGCACCAGGCAAGAGGATCTGCCGAATTCCTTCCGGGTCTCGCTTGGAATACTTCGAGGCAAGCTCACGTACGATGGAGCTTGCGATCGCTGGCCCAGGTAGATCGCCAACATCGTAGTACGCACAAGGTTCCGAGCTATGCAGGGCAGCATGGGCGGCCCACGTCGTTTTTCCTGCGCCGGACAACCCACAAATGATTCGAACCCGTTCTTCAGACGTGAGTGACGGCTCGTTCTGCTGTGGGCTGTATGAGTCAGGCGGCGTGGGAAAGTCTTGCAGCTGTACGATCAGTTGCTCGAACAGGCCGGGAAACTCCGATGTGCGGAACACGTGCCTGGGGTTCCCGTTGCCGGCAGCAGACGCCAGCATCACCAATCCCGCCATTTTCCAGGTCAGAGCAGAGGGTGACAGGAGGGAGAAATTCAGTTTTTCAGCCTGTTCCGTGCACCACCGTGCCGCATCCTCCACCGTCGGCCACGCAGGTGGAAGGTAACCTGGACGCGGCGCGTTCAACTCAGGATGAAGGTACCGCATGTCCGAGGGAATCTTGTTCTCTTCTACCTCAGCTTGAAGCGTTGTGCCAAGCGGCTTATTGGCGACGACCACGAACTCAGGTTTCCCGGCACGTCGCCCAGCCCTATGCTCCTGCCGGATCAGCTCGAAACGCTCCAACGCGCCTGCGGCGTCGCCAGGCATCAGGGGGCGGGAGCGGGTTTTAATCTGGACGTAGACCCGGCCTGAATCAGTGCTGAGCTCAACGTCCTCATCAAGCTCTACCAGCACCTCATCGACCCCAGAGGCCTGAGCCAAGAACAGGCAGCCCACAGCGTACAGATGCTGGTAGAGGTAGCCTCTATGCACAGATTCGATACGTACGAGTTGTGCAGGATCAAGCAAGGCATCGGGCTGTTTCGGGTCATTCGATTGCATGGGGTGTCCATTCCAGATTCGACAGAAGCTCTTCGCAGAACGGCTGATGAGAGCACTACTATCACTGCGGAGTTGGAGGATCAGGCGTTCTCGGTGAAGCCAGCCAAAACGCGAAGCTGTTCCTGGGTCACCTAGTTGAAAACAACATACCTCTGATTGTGACAGAACAGGGATTCAGCGACGACCAGCAGGCCTGCTAGGTACGTGGCCATAGCGATTCTGACTAGCTGAAGTTTTGCAGAGTGCTGAGCCTGAGACTCTCGAACGATTGCCATATGCCACTATCCAAATCAGAATACGCCAAAAGGAGATTTGGTCAGGTCATGTCGATCATAGGAAGGATGCCGTTACGTGACTTATCCGCTGGGAAGATCCAGCCCCAACGCGTGGCCGCTCTGGATCAAGCAGCGAAGCTTGCCTCACCCTGCACTTGGGTAGATGGCTCCCTTCTCACTGTGGAGCGTCGCACCTCCTCTCCCCTGCCCCAAAGCACCGATAGCCAGAGCATGTTGTCCGTGCAGGGCCACTGCTCTGACTCTTGGGCGTTCTCGGATCCTACCCAGACCTCTTCCTGTGCCAGCGTCGTTTCAACGCGCTCACCGGGCGCCGTCCAGCTTTTCACTCGCAAGACGTGGTGGCTTCGTGGGCAAGCTCTCGCTTCAATGCCCACCGCCACTCAGACAGGAATCAACCACCACACATTAGGCGTTGCTTGTGGCGTGCGAAACCGCAGCAGAAGGCGATCGACCTATTCGGTTCGCCCCCATTCCGGGCCCAGAAAGCCTCGAATGAACGACCTTGGAATATGGGCTGAATTATGAGTGCTGTAGCAAGCAATGACTCCGCAGGCAAAAAGAAAGACAACGATCCCTATAGCGCCAGAGAACAGGGGTTGGGCTACATCTTCCAGCCCCGCTTTGCGCTGTATCAGGCATTAGAGCTTCCTGAGGACACCGCGATTCTAATCGAGATGGAGGATGACCTGGATTTCCTGGAGTCCTCTGGTAAGAAGACACTGGCCTCACTCAAACATAAGGCGGCAGGGGAACGTCTGAATGACCTGTCCGTCGACTTCTGGAAGTCGGTCAATATTTGGCTAACCCGTTACCAGGATAACGGGCGGGTTGAGTCCGACTACCAGTTTTTCCTGTTCACAACATCGTCCGTTGCACCAAGTTCATTCTTGAACTTCTTCTTGTACGGCGCCGATGTAACCCAGGCGAAGCCAAGCCTGTGGGAACTGACAGAGAGCACGCTCGCCACCAGTACGTCGAAATCGTTCACCAAGATCAAGGACTTGTTTTCGAAGCTCACAGCGCTGGAGAAAGAAGACTTCGTATCGAGAATCACGATTATTGATAGCACCCCTCGGATCGGCGACCTCCCCGCGCTCATCAAGGCCCAGAAAATGAGGCCCATACGCCCCGAGCACCGGGATGCGGTCTTTGAGCGGCTGGAGGGATGGTGGAATGACCTGATCATCCAGATGCTGTGTAACCTTCAGAGCGAGCCCGTTTATGGCCGAGACGTTTCGGAGAAGTTGTTCACCTTCAGTGAGGAGTACAAGGATGACAATCTTCCCATCACCTTTGAGGACGCGACGCCTATAGCTCCCATTGATGCTAGTACCGATACCCGGCTGTTCGTGAGTCAACTGCGTGATCTAAAACTGAGCCCCAGCCGCATCCGCAATGCGATCCTGGATTACTACAGAGCATTTGAGCAGCGCTCTGCCTGGGCAAGGCAGCGCCTGGTGGGCTACGAAGAAATCATCCGCTATGAAAGGCGGCTGACGGATGAGTGGGAGCGCACCAAGGACGTCCTGTTCGATGACGCGCTCAATGCGCCAATCGAGGACTACTCTGATCCGGAACTGATTGCCGTCGGCAAGAAGCTCTTTACCTGGGCAGAGACGGAAGCCCAGAAGCTTGCTCACCTGAAAATCCGCGCACGCGTGACGGAGCCTTACGTACTTCGCGGCAGCTACCAGATTCTCGCCAACAAACGCCCCTACCCCACCGTTTACTGGCATCCACAGCTTCTGGATCGCCTATCCAAGGCTGCTGGAGAAACTGAATGATTCGTTGGGATGAGCGTCCGTTTGAGACCAAAAATCTGTTCAACCCTGCCTTCTGCGCAGTAGTCCTGATGCGTGCGCTCAAGGCTTATTCGGTGGTAGATCCCAAGGGCATGCCCTTTTCGATGTCACTGCTGATATTGCCACTGAGTCTCCACCACGAATCTCGCAGTGCACTGCTCAAGCACTACAAGGGCTATCTGCTCAAGACGGTGGAAACATACCCCCAGATGCAAATCGGGCTGGCCGAGCGGGTAACCGAGATGCTGCCGTTCACGTTCGAGGCATTTGCGTTGGCGCACTACACCGATTGCTTCGAAGTCACCCCGCAGGGACGACTCCTTCCGAAAGCCAGGAGGGTCAAACCAGACATCGAGGGCACCGAGGAATCAGTGGCGTGCCAACGCGCAGCGGCTCTGCTGGGGAGAGAGTTCGCCAAGATTGCAGACAGGGTTACGGTGTACACCGCTTTTGGAATTCGACCATGAAAATCAGCTCCATCCATGTATACAGCCACGACGGCCAGCGTCGCGACGTCAACTTCGAAGTCGATGGGCTCAACATCATCACGGGACGCTCGTCGACAGGTAAATCCGCCCTTTCGGACATCATCGAATACTGCATGGGCCAATCCAACTTCAACGTCTCGGATGGCGTTATCCAGGACAAGGTGTCTTGGTTCGCAGTGATTTTTCAATTTCCGGACGTGCAGGTCATGGTCGCGAAACCAGCCCCACGCTCAGGCGGCGCGAGCTGCAGCCTGGCCATGACTCGCACCGGGGAATTCGTGCAGCCTCCAGAGTTTTCCGAGCTTGTGATCAACACGGACGACATCGCCGTCACTTCGTTGCTGTCACGTCAGCTGGGCATTCCTGAAAACCGCACAGAGGTGGCGGAGGAGCACACGCGTAATAGCTACGAAGCCTCCATCAAGCATTCATATTACTACCTCTTCCAACGGCAGGGCCTGGTCACCAACAAGGATCAGCTTTTCTATCGTCAGAACGAGCCGTTCCAGCCTCAGGCGATCAAAGATACGCTTCCCATTCTGCTGGGTGCCTCCACTAACGAGCGATACGAGCTGCAGACCAAGCTTCGAACAGCTCAGCGAGATTTGAGAGCCCAGGCAAAGCTGTTGGCGCAAGCAAAGCAGGCGGTGGGCAACAATCGAAACCAGGCCATCGCCCTGCTGACTGAAGCCAAGGCGGTAGGAATACTCCCTCAAGAGTCCTCCATCGGGGAGGTCGAAGAAGTCATTGCTGCCCTCAAATCAGCAGCGCAGTGGACGCCCGCTAAACCGCATGCCCAGCCTGAGGACAAGGTACCCATGTTGGAGGCTGAGCTGGCCAGGCTGAGAAAAACCAAGCGCGAGATCAAATCCAAAATTGAGGCGGGCCAAATATTCGAACGGCGTGCCGGCGGCTTCCAGAGTGAGGCATCGGAGCACATCGACCGCCTCTTATCCATCAAGTCACTTCCGAAGAATGCAACAACAGGTGAATGGCAGTGGCCCTTCGCCGAAAAGAACTTGGCCATGGAAACTCCCATAGCCCAAGCGCTCATCGGCGAACTGGCTTCTCTGGAAGCAGAGATGCAGACGGTGATGGGACAACGCCCGCAGATTCAGGGCTACCTGGCGGGGGAAAACCAACGCCTTCAAGACACGAGTAAGTCGATTGCCGAGAAAGAGGCAGAGCTAACAGCCGCAATCGCCGCCAGTACGGTGCTGGCCAACGCGCAAAAGCAAAGCGACGCTGCCAAGCATGTCGTGGGGCGCATCAGCTTTTTTCTTGAAGGCTTCGTCCCCGACAATTCGCTGAAACAGCAAGAGGCAGACTATCGTCGTCGAGAAATGCGCGTCCAGGAGCTTGAAAAGGCACTGGCCGATGTCGATGTCGACGAACGCTTGGCGTCGATCCTGAACAGCATCTCGGCACAGTTCAATCTGTATAACAAGCGCTTCGAGTCTGAGTTCAGTGCGTACCCGGCCCGCTTCGACCTTAAGAAGCTGACTATCATTTTCGATCGTCCAGAGCGCTCTGTGCCCATGGCTCGGACAGGCGGCGGCGAGAACTACCTGGCATATCACCTCTCTGCACTGCTCGCCCTGCATTGGTACTGCGTCAAGAGTAATCGACCCATGCCGCGCTTCTTGGTGATCGATCAGCCGACTCAAGTGTATTTCCCCTCAGAGGAGTCCTACAAAGCGGTCGACGGCACGGTTTCGAACACCGAGCAATCCGATGCCGACATGGACTCGGTACGCAAGCTGTTCAACCTGTTGTACCAGTTCACAGTCGAGGACGTGCCAGGCTTCCAGATCATCATCACCGAGCATGCCAATCTCCGGGATGACTGGTTCCAGAAATCTCTGGTAGAGGCGCCCTGGAGCAAACCTCCAGCATTGGTGCCTGAGGGCTGGCCACTCAAGGGGGAGGTGAAACACTGACGGACTGAGGCGCACATCTCTCCGCGCCGATCAAGGAGTGAGAGGTTGCTCTCTCACTCCATTGGTAGACCGCTCCATCCATGGCTAACAGCCAGCCAATGGTGGAAACGATGCCTCAACGCCGGCCCTGAACTCTCAGAATGACCTCAAAGAAAGCCGACGCGCTACCGCACCGGCCATTGAGCTTTCAGCCAGCTGCCGCAAGGATCAACTGCCGAGCCGAGTCGAGCTTCTTGAGGTAATCCCTCAGCGGCTTCGAGTCCAGATACGTTCCCGTCAAGATTGAACGCACATGGTCAACCGCTGAGACCATAGCCTCGACACCCGAATACCTCTGTAGCCCGTCAGCACCGTAGTAGATATCGACATCGACATCGTCACGATCCTCCAACCGGTACTCGGCGAACATCCAGTTCTCAAGCTCAGACTGTATCTCCTCAAGCCTCGCGTGAGCCTCCAGTGGCATGGTTGAGGTATAGAGACGCTTGAGCGTGAGCCCAATTTCCTTGTGGTTCTCCATGCTCATCTGCTGTGCTGGGCGCCAGCGCGATGCATACCCTTCCTGCCAACTGTACTCAACAGCGTTTTTGCTGAAGCCGTATGTAGTACCTGGGCGCGGCTTGCGTTTTTTACCATCACGCTCGCGAGCGGGACTCACGAATTGGCCGTTGTAGGGCTGGGAGCTGAAGGCCCAAGAAGCGATGCCGGCACGATTTTGCTCCGCCAGCCGCTCAACGGTCGCAACTGTTCTGCGGAGCAGTTCCGAGTCTCCGGCCACAAAGTACGGTACCGCGTGGCCCGGGTAATACAACCCTTCCCATTCCGGCTTGGCCCAATGCAGGCCGCTGGAGCGCACCCATGCATCACGCGCCTGAGTTTCGCTCTTCCTCGCCACATGATCGTAGGGCTCGTCCAGCATGAGCCAATCCCCACTTCCCTCGCAGATCCACCGCGTCACGTGATCGCAATGAGGGAGTTGCTCGGCCCTTTCCATGGCTTTGCGATGAGCTTTTGTCGTGGCTGGCCGAAGCCGAGCTGCTTCCAAGAACTGCAACACCAATGCCGCGCGAGTCAGCAACTCTTTCGCCCGCGCCTGGCTGTCAGCATTACTGCGCATTTCAACGTGGTCGGAATACTCGAAGAAGAAACCCTGCAGATTCTGAGCAAACTCACACTGATACCTGCTCAGGAATTCTGCCAACGGCCTGGGCAATTTCAGTTCGAGAATTTCGAGGCCCGATGACGCCCTGACAGTTGAATCACGCCAGTAGGCAGACAGGAAGATGCTGTGCATCCGATGCACACGTTGATCGTGCTGAAGCACTTTCTGAGCGTGTTGGAAGCTTTCGAAGCCAGACAGCCTGGCAGAAGCATCCAGGGCCGCACGGTGAGGAAGGTTGTGATCGCGGCCAAGGGATTTGGCCTTACGCTTGATCCCAGGAAGGGTGGACGCGCGTACGTCGGGGGTAGTGCTCATGTTTTTTCTCCGCCCTACCGCAACGCCACCCGCCTACGCTGCATTGGGGCCTCGAAAAAAGGGGCCTTCAGCAAAAAGAAACAACAGGTAGTACCGTTTCCAGCTTTCATGACGGGTGAGATGCGCCTACCCAGCGCAACGCAAATCTAGCAAGTGAGCTTACTTAGCGCAAGCCACTCTTCTCCCCTTCAGCGGACATACTGAAGACATCCTCCGTAGGGATTTACCTCGCCATGCCCCCCCGTCATGATGATCTAAAAGGGCTACTGGCAAGCTCTCAGAGGTTACGGATAAGGGGATGTATCATGGCTGAGCAGTTTCACTACCCTCACGACATCTTAGAGCTCCTGGTGGAGGCCATTCCTCGCCTAGTCAAATCCAAGAAGGACGTCATCCTGTTTTTCGAAGGTGCAGGCGTAGATGAAGCAGACTTCCGTGACACCCGCACCACTCTCTCCAAAGCCCCTCAGTCCATAAACAAATTCGAGATTGCCCGTGACGTGCTGACCCGCTTAAACCGGCGAGGTGACAGCGGACTTGCGGCTCGGCGCGAAATCATCAAGCGAGTGACCCAGTTCGAAAGTTTTGAATCCTGCTGGGAGAACGAAAGGCTCAAAGCCAAAGGGTTGGTGGCAAGCGTCCGTGAGGCGGTCAACGCAAAAGACGCATTCACCCGGATGAGGCAGGAGCGAGATTTCGAGCGTGAACAGACTCAAGCACGCCATCGTGAGGAGCAGCAGCAGGCGGTAAAAAAACGCAACGAAATCGAGGGCATCAAGTCCCGGCTATTTGGCCTGTTTTCGATGGGTGACAGACCGCAGGAGCGTGGAAAGCTCCTTGAGAGCGTCCTCAATGATCTTTTCCGAGCCTATGGCATCCACGTCAGAGAAAACTTCGTTCGCAAGCCGCTGGATGGTGCCACCGTACTGGAACAGATCGACGGAGTGATCGAATTGGGTGGCAAGATCCATTTGGTGGAGATGAAGTGGCTGAAGGATCCTGTGGGTGTGTCGGACTTTGGGCCCCATCTTGTGAGAGTGATGGGTCGAGCAGATGCCTCAGGTATCTTCATTTCCAATAGTGAATTCACCCAACCGGCCATCACGCAATGCGCGGACTTTCTGAACCACAGAACGACGTTCCTGTGTTCACTGGAGGAGATCGTCATGCTCCTGCAGCGCCAAGGTGATCTGGTGGATTTTTTAAAGACAAAGTCTCATGCCGCAATCATCAACAAGCAGCCGTTCCTGAAGATCCTCAATTGAGCCCACTGAATGCTGCCAGAATTTCCAGAGTCCTACGACCAAAGCGCTTTACATCATGAGCCATGGAATGCTGATCTGTGAATCGCCCCGTTTTTTTTAGACACCTTACAAACTCATTGCGTAACGCTTTCAAACTCCCCCGGCGACAGCTGATTGTTGAAGCCATGCCGACGTTTTACGTTGTAGAACATCTCGATGTAGTTGCCTCGGCGACTCTTACTGGCAATCAAATCTTCGTCAATCGGAGCTGCTGTACTGGCTGCCTAGGTCGGAATGAATCATCACCTCTTGCTTAGGTTTACGCCTCCAAACCGCCATCGCCACACGATGATGACCACAATCTTCACCGACCTCGCGCAGATCGTGATGGATTTTGCGATAGCCATAAACGCCGCCGCTCTCCAGCCAGGAATGCTTGATCAAACCCAGTAATCGCTGATCGTCTTTAGCGCGTGCAGATTGCGGATCAGACAACCAAGTACGCGGCGGTCTTCAGTGACGCGCTTGAGTTCTGCTCGCAGACGACGCAGTTCAGCGAGTTGATCATCGTCTTGCTGTCGTTCTTCTAGAGGGACGAGTTCTTTGCACTCAACAAGTCCTGGGAACAGCAAAGACCCTTACAATTTCCTCAGCGCAAACGGCGTCATGAAATCTACTTTCATAAAAGTCAAAAGCAGTTTCTACCCCACAGTTGGAAAAATACCTTTTTACTTCCTGCAACTCCCATGACTCAAGACCTCCATCATTTTTTCGTATTTTTTCCAAAAATCCGACTGAGGCCGGCTTTGGATAAATAAATACATTAGGTATGAGAATGCCTTGTTCCTCCAACCCCGCAAAGTCTGTAAAGGTCACGGCAAAAAACACACTTTCACTTCTAGATACTTCTAACAATCTTAAAGTATTCAAAAGAAACACAGCGAACCCTGTCAGAAAGTTAGAAGCCCCGCTGTCGCCCAGCTCATCCTTCAAGAGCTTTAAGCGACTGTATCTTGACACAAGTGGAATTTCTTCAAAGCTTTCATAGCTCTCGAAAAATACATCCATGTCGTTGTACGGTTCTTCGCTGATTATTTTATTGTAGATATCTGTAAGCTTCATTTTTAGGAGGGACTCCATCCGTACTTGTTAAGTCATTAATTTATTTTCTTTTGCTCTGCTATAGAACTTTGAAAGCTTTTAATGAAGAACGGACTTATATTGGGAACGTAAGTGCCACTCACCCCTCCACCGCCTGATAAACCACCCGATGCGCCTCGGTCGGCAGCGGCACTTCCCACTTGAACAACATGCGGCGGATATCTTCGTTGCGCAGCGAGGTGTCGCGCTTCTGGTTGCGCCGCATGATCTCGTCCTCGGGCCGCTCCAGGTAAAGAATTTCCACCTCGGCGCCGTAGCCGTAGAGCAAGTCCAGGGTGCGGTTGCGCATCTGCGCCGACAGGTGCGTGGAGTTCCACACAAAGGGTTTGTGCTCGCGCAACAAGGCCTTGGCCCGGTCGATGGCGTAATGCGCAGCAGCACCTTCGTTCTGTCCGTGGCGCAGGCCCAGGGCCTGGCGCGCGTCGTCGAACGACACCACCGGCAGCTCCGGGTAATGTTGCGCGGTCCAGGTGTCCTTGCCGCTGGCCGGCAGGCCCGAGAGCATCACCACCGACGAGCCCTGCGGCGGGTGCAGCGGGTAGTCGGGATGTACCCGGGCGCCACGCAGGTACTGAATGCGTGTGTAGTCGTCGACAAAGGCCCGCGGCCCGTGCAGGCAGCCCTCCTCCCGCGCCAGTTCGCGCCACAGTTCGATGGCGTCCAGTACATCGGCCTTGCCGGCGTAGTCGCGACCCTGCATATCGGCCTCGGCCACGGCACAGAGCATCCACAGCGGCAGTTCCCAGGACAGTTTGTGCAACAGGAACTCAGCGCTGCGGCCGCTGCGATCACCCTGCAGGGCGAAGAACGGCACCTGGTGCACGGCGATGATGCGGCAGATCTGCTCGCGCAACTCGAACGGCACACCGGCGCGCCACAACAGCAGCCGCGCATCCACCGCGCCCCGGCGTGAATGACCGGGCTGGCCGATACGCCCGGTATCCGGGTCGATCACCGTGGTGTCGGGCTTGGCGATATCGTGCAACAGGGCGGCGAAGAACAGCACAAAGCGCTGCTCGGCGCTGGCCTGCTGGTAGGCGGGTTGGGCCAGCAAGGCTTCGACCACCAGACGGGTATGAATCCACACATCGCCCTCGGCGTGGTAGGTCGGGTCTTGCGGTGTATCGGCCAGGCGCGCCAGGGCCGGGATGGCCGCCAGGCAGGCGGCGGCATCCATATCGCGCCCCGGCTCGGGGACCAGTTGTTGCAGTTGTCGAATATCCATATCGGGATGCTCCTTCAATAGCCGTGGCGTGGGCCCTGCCAGTCCATGGACAGGCGCGGGGCATAGAGGTCGACGCCGTCGGCCAGTTGATTGGGGATGAAGGGTTGGTTGGCATGGTGCTGGTCGGCATCGATGATGGCCTGGACGAAGTCCTGGCGTACCCACTTGAGCCGGCCGAGGGTCTGCTGCTCGTCCTCGAGCTTCAGATACAGGCCTTCCATGCGGCTGGATCGGTCGCACTGGCGCCAGGCACGGACCAGGTCGAGGCCTTCGCGGCGCACCACTTGCTCGAACACCTCGCGCCAGCGCTCGGTCTTGGCCAGCGAATCGCCCACCAGCGCCATCAGCTCGGCATGCCGGCGCGGCGCCGGGCCTTCGTACAGCACCGGTACCGACAGCACCGGCCCTCCTTCGAGCAGGCACCGGCGCGCCGCGGTGGAGAGGAACAGCCCTGTGGCGCGGTCCCACACATCGAACTCGCAGAAATAATGTGGCAAGCGGTCGTAGAACACCGAGTGCTTCTTGTGCAGCCATTCGCCATACAGCACGAAGCGATCTTCCAGGCGCTCCAGCAACCAGTGTTCGTGAGCCACGGCCCACTGCTTGAACAGATTGAACTGGCGCTCGCGCCCACCGCCGGTGAGGTAGTGACCGCGAGATTGCAGGCGCAACTCGCCGCTTGCGCTAAAGCTGATGCCGGCGTTGGCGCCATCGAGTTTTTCTTCCACCACCAGCCACTGCCCGGCTAGAGCGGCATAGCGCACCTGGCCAGTGTCAGTGTCGCCATCTTGCAGGCGCGAGCCTTGCAGATGGGGCGTGCGGGGGTATTTGAGCAGTTCCAGGTTGTGCGCGGTGGCACGAATATCCATGTGCATGGGTTTGTCCTCGAAGACAGAGAAAAACCAACGACATGATCAGGCAGGCATGGCAATGAAGCGCCGCCGCGCATAGGCACGGGCAGCCATCAGGCAGGATGGACCGTCGTCGGTATCAGGCGTGTTGGCTGGCGTAGGGCACTGGCTTCACCACTTGGAGAAAAGGTTGCAGAGGCTTTAGGGCGCGCATTCAACAGCAGATAGCGGCATCAGGTCAAGTCCCGAAAGGACAAAACCCCCGCGGCCCTGTTTGCGCGCAACACCCGAGCTTTTGTCATGAAAAAAACCGCCTGGTGCTCATAGGGTGCAGCCAGTCATAACCTCGATAAGGAATCGATCATGAAACTTTCAAGCGTGCTGATGGCTGGCGTCATTGGTCTGGCCCTTGCACCTTTGGCCCAGGCCTCGTCCACATCGGACAGCGAAGAAAAAGCCCAGTTACGCAAACTCTTCTGCGAGTCGAAGGGCGGCGCCGATATCACGGCGCTGGGTGAGTTGAACAAGTCCGACGACGTCGGCGCCGTGGTGGTGTGCAAGCTTCCGCCGTCGCCCACCACCGTGGTGGAAAACCAGGCGGCATCGAGCCTTGCCGCCCTGCCATTGACGCCCGTCACGGCAACGCTTGCGCCACCGTCCGGAGTCTACAAGCTCGCCCCGGGCGCCAGCAGCGTCAACACGTCCTGCTCGGCCAACCTGGCCATCGCCAAATGGGCGGGCTTTCCCAATACCAGCAACGGCAACGCCACCTTGAACTGTCGCGGATACAACGCCGGCGCAGCAGGCGGCACGCTGGGGTGCAAGATCGAATGGACCGGGCCGACCCAGGTCGCCATCGGGGTCACCCCTTACGGCGGCCAGGTGGCGGTGAACTTCAATTGCCAGGCCCTGTACTTCGGCTCCGTCGGCACGGTGATGGATTTCAGCTACGCCGATCCGACTTATCCGCGCATCCGCTACGGCTCGGTCCAGGCCACCAGCAGCATGACCATCACCCAGTAAGGCCGTGCCGGCTCGGCTGAGCTCCGATCCAGCGCCGGCAAGGCATGTTTGCCGGCGCGTTCAACTATCAAAACCAGGTTTCCATCTGTATGCCGTACTGCCATACACCTCCGGCGTTGAAGTCCGACTTGCCGAAGGCGTCCGAGGAGCTGTATCTGTCCAGATCGGACGACCAACTCATGTAGCTTGCGAACACTCGCAATTCGGGACGTGTGAGTAGGTCTCCCACGTCGAGTTTGAAGGTCGGGGCGACCGTGAATTTCCAGAAATTGCCGTCAACCGCATTACGTTGGAGATAGCCCTTGGGGTCGAGGCTCATGGTTTGCCAGCTCATTTCGTAGGCCATCTCGAAGTTGCTATTGATTGTGTTGGCCAAGCGCACGTTCAGGGTCAGCCAGCGGTAGTCGTCGCCCTTGACGTATCTGTCGGTGCTCTGTTCGGCCAGCACGCTGGGCCCGATGCGCCAGTCGGGTGCTATGGGGGTCTCGCCGTAAAGGGCAAGGCGCAGCGCTCGGGCCTCGTCGATCAATTCGCCATCCGAGCCGACGTTCTTGACCTCCGCGCCCAGGCCTTGCCCATAGAGCAGCGCCGTTTTGAGGAAGCCTTCTCTGCCGAAGAAGTTCTTCTGGTGATTGGCCAGCATGCTGTGCAGGCCGGAATCCGCGGGGGTCAAACCGGCTTTATTGGTGCGGGTAGCGAAATCGTTTTTCTTCGCGCCGATGCCATTGAACATCCACTGCCACTGGCCATCCTCGAAGAACTGGTTGGACGTCAGGATGTAGCTCGCCACATCGGCGTTAAGGCCTGCTTGGCTGAAGTCCCCATAGCTACGCCCAATCAAGGAGTAATTCGAGCGCCAGTTCTTGTTCATCTGCACATCGTAGATTCCACCGCCGGTACCGGCCAGGTAGATGACGTCCGAGTCCAGCCAGTGAATATCGAAGTTGTCCCGATCAAATCGCTTGCCTGCCCACAGGGTGGCGTTCTCGAACACGGAATTGCCCTTGAACGCAGCGATATGGTCGAGCGCGGTGAATACCTGGCGCACGTTCAGTTTGCTTTCGTCGGCGGTCCAGTCATTGGAGCTTTCCACACCGTCGGCGATGGAAACGGTGAATTTGGAACGGGTGCCATTCTGCGCATAGATTTCTTTCGACAGGTCTATCCGCATGTAGGTGTCGTCCTCGTTACCGAGTCGCCCCACTGCCCCACCCACCGAGCCGGCCGGCGTCGTATAGGGTCCGCCACGGCCACCGCCCAGCCCCTCGTCGATCAGCAGTCCGGAACGGGCATAGCCGTTGAAGCTGAAGCCATTGCTGAGGTTCGAAGTGCTGGCCTGTTTTTCCATGCTTTCCTGGCGGGCTTCGAGTTTGGCCAGTCGGGTGTCCACCACGGGATTGCTTGCCTGGGATGCGGTGGACGCAGCGGGCTGCGAGGCGGAGGTGGCGAGTTTGATCTGCTGCAACTCCCTGGCGAGTGCCTGGGTTTGCTGTTCGGCTGCCGCCGCGCGTTTTTCCGCGGCGCTGGCACGGGCCTCGAACGCGGCCATGCGCTCTTCCAGAGTCGCGGCCTGAGAGGCCGCCGCCGAGGTGCTGAGCACGCCTGCCAGTAGCCATCTTGATGCTTTCTGCATGTGGATTTCCCTGTTTTATTTTTATTGTCGTGTTCCTGGGACAGGCCGCTTTTTTCGCGAGTGGTGAACTGTCCAAACCCACAAAAAAAGATGCCTTATCGAAAATACGCTGTTACATTTGCCGTGTTAACGTTAACTTCTCTAAAAACAAAAATAAAGAGGCCTACATGAAACAGCTCAAATCCCTCCTTCCAGCAGCGTTACTCACCCTCTGTGCCGGCCTTCCATCCGTCTCCAGCGCAGCCGATCTGACGATCTCCTGCGGCGCGGTGGGGGCCGAGTTGCAACTTTGCAAAGAGGCCGTCGAGGCGTGGTCGAAACAGACCGGCAACCACGTCGAGGTGGTTTCCACGCCCAACTCGGCGACCGAGCGGTTGTCGTTCTACCAACAGATCCTCAGTGCACAGTCCACCGACATCGACATCATCCAAATCGACATGGTGTGGCCGGGGATGCTGGCCAAACACCTGCTGGATCTGCGCGAGGTGCTTCCTGCCAACGCGACCCAGGGCTACTTCCAGGCACAGGTCGATAACGCCACGGTCAACGGACGGCTGGTGACGATGCCGTGGTTCACCGACTCGGGGCTGCTGTATTACCGCAAGGACTTGCTCGAGAAGTACAACAAGCCGGTGCCCCAGACGTGGGAGGAAATGACCGCGACCGCCAGGGAGGTTCAACAGGCCGAACGCAGCGCCGGTCATCCCAATCTGTGGGGTTACATATTTCAGGGTCGCGCCTACGAGGGGCTGACCTGCAATGCGCTGGAGTGGATCAGCAGCCAAGCGCAAGGCGGCCTGGTCAATCCACAAGGCGACATCGTCGTTAACAGTCCAGCCTCAAGAGCGGCCCTGAACCTGGCAAAAAGCTGGGTCGGAGACATCTCCCCGCGTGGCGTGCTCAATTACACCGAGGAAGAAGGGCGTGGCGTATTCCAGTCGGGAAATGCACTGTTCATGCGCAACTGGCCTTACGTCTGGGCCCTGGTGCAGAGCCAGGACAGTGCGGTGAAAGACCAGGTTGGCGTCGCTGCCCTGCCCCGCGGCGGCGAGACCGGCAACCATGCATCCACCCTCGGCGGGTGGGGCCTGGCGGTATCGCGTTACAGCGCCCATCCGCAACTGGCCGCGGAGCTGGTGAGCTACCTGACCAGCGCCCAGCAACAAAAGCATCGTGCCCTGATCGGCGCCTATAACCCGGTTATCGAGTCCCTGTATCAGGACCCCGAGCTGCTCGCGGCCATGCCTTACTACGCCCAGCTGCACAGCATTCTCAACGATGGGGTCATGCGCCCCGCCGCAATAACCGCCGATCGCTATCCACGGGTCTCCAATGCGTTCTTCGACCGAGTGCATGGCGTGCTGGCGGGCGAGTTACCTGTCGATCAGGCGCTGGCCGAACTGGAAAGCGAACTCACGCGCATCAAACGCCGGAACTGGTAAGCCCCAAGGAAGGAAATCACCATGTCTGTCTCTACTGTCCATGCCTCCTGTGACGAGCGCCTGCTCACCCGGGAAACGCCCATGCAGCGTCGCCGAGTACGCGCCGCATGGCTGTTTCTGACGCCCATGCTGCTGTGCCTGGCCCTGGTGGCCGCCTGGCCGCTACTGCGCACATTCTGGTTCAGCCTGACCGACGCCAGCCTCGCGGACACCCGTGGCGGCGCCTTTGTCGGCATGAGCAATTATCTGTTCCACGACGGTTCCCACTGGTCGGGGATCCTGGTCGATCCACAATGGTGGAACGCCGTGCACAACACGCTGTATTTCACCCTGGTGTCGGTGGGCCTGGAAGTCGTCCTGGGGCTGTTGCTGGCGTTGCTGCTGAACATCCAGTTCACCGGTCGCTCCCTGGTGCGTGCGCTGATTCTGATTCCGTGGGCGATTCCCACCATTGTCTCGGCGAAGATCTGGTCGTGGATGCTCAATGACCAGTTCGGCATCATCAACCACATGATGCTGAGCGTCGGCCTGATTGACGCGCCTCTGGCCTGGACGGCAGACGCGGGTCTGTCGATGTGGGCGGTGATCATCGTCGACGTCTGGAAGACCTTGCCCTTTGTCACGCTGCTGATGCTGGCTGCCTTGCAGATGTTGCCGAGCGATTGCTACGAAGCCGCCAGGGTCGATGGCATTCATCCGCTGAAAGTGTTCTGGCGCGTCACGCTGCCGCTGTTGATGCCGGCATTGCTGGTGGCCACGATCTTCCGCCTCCTCGACTCCCTGCGGGTCTTCGACGTCATCTATGTGCTGACCTCGAATTCGTCCAGCACCATGAGCATGTCGGTCTATGCCCGCCAACACCTGGTGGAGTTCCAGGATGTCGGCTATGGCAGCGCAGCCTCGACCCTGCTGTTCCTGGTCGTTGCGCTGATCGCCATGCTTTATCTCTACCTCGGACGCCGTCAAATGGAGGTTCGAGCATGAGCCCGCGCCTCCTCAAGAAAGCCCTGTGGCGCTGTGGATTCTGGTGCCTGATCGGGATTGTGCTGCTGTATGCGGTCTTCCCTTTCTATTACGCCATCGTGACGTCGCTCAAGCCGTCCAGCGCCCTGTTCGACGTTAGCTACTGGATCGGCACTGCCGACTTCTCCAATTACGCGACGGTACTCCACCAAGCCTCATTCCTGCGGGCGATCGGCAACTCCCTGCTGGTCGCACTGTGCGTGGTGACGCTGGCGCTGTTCCTCAGTGTGACGGCCGCCTATGCCTTGGGAAGGGTGAAGTTCCGGGGGCGTGGCACGGTCTTGATGATGGTGCTCGGCGTGTCGATGTTTCCCCAGGTCGCGGTGCTGTCGGGGCTGTTCGAAGTGATCCGCGCTCTGGGCCTGTACAACACCTCTTGGGCGCTGATCCTGAGCTACAGCATTTTCACCCTGCCCTTCACGGTCTGGGTGCTGACCACCTTCATGGGGCAACTGCCTCATGAACTGGAAGAAGCGGCAATCATGGATGGCGCTTCACCCTGGGTCACGCTGACCCGCGTGCTGTTGCCGCTGCTCTGGCCTGCCCTGGTCACCACTGGCTTGTTGGCCTTCATCGCCGCGTGGAACGAGTTCCTGTTTGCCCTGACCTTCACCCTCACCGACACGCAACGCACGGTGCCGGTCGCCATCGCCCTGATTTCCGGCGGGAGTCCCCATGAGCTGCCTTGGGGGCTGTTGATGGCGGCATCGGTGCTGGTCACCGTGCCCCTGGTGATCCTGGTGCTGATCTTCCAGCGCCGAATCGTTTCCGGTCTCACCGCCGGCGCCTTAAAGGGTTGATGCCCAACAACTACAAGGAACAGCATCGTGATCAAACTGAAGCTAGATAAGGTGAACAAACAATTGGGCGGCGCGCGGATTCTTCGCGACGTCAGCCTGGAGATCGCTGCGGGTGAGTTCGTGGTGTTCGTTGGCCCTTCGGGCTGCGGAAAGTCGACCCTGCTGCGACTGATCGCAGGACTGGATTCGATCTGCGCCGGCGACCTGTTGATTGATGGACGACGGGTCAATGACCTGGAGCCGCGCGAGCGCGGCGTCGGCATGGTGTTTCAGTCCTATGCGCTGTACCCGCACATGAGCGTCTACGACAACATCGGTTTCGGTCTCAAGCTGGCCAAGACGGATAAAAGCAGCCTGCGCGAGCGGGTGCTGAAAACGGCGCAAATCCTGCAGTTGGACAAACTGCTGCAACGCAAGCCAAAGGAACTCTCCGGAGGGCAGCGTCAGCGTGTGGCCATGGGCAGGGCCATGGCGCGGGAGCCGGACATCTTGTTGTTCGATGAGCCGCTGTCAAACCTGGACGCGTCCTTGCGGGTGCAGATGCGCAACGAAATCGCCCGGCTGCACGCTCGACTCAGCTCAACCATCATCTACGTCACCCACGATCAGGTGGAGGCCATGACCCTGGCCGACAAGATTGTCGTGCTCAATGGCGGTCACGTGGAGCAGGTCGGCTCGCCTCGCGAACTCTACGAACGCCCGGCCAGCCGCTTCGTCGGCGGTTTTCTCGGCTCGCCCAGAATGAACTTTCTGGCGGCGCGCCTGCACGCTCCCGGCGAAACCAGCCGGGTGGAGACCTCGGTGCTGGGCATGACCGCCCTGCCCTTCGACAGCTCGAACCTGACGGCCGGCACGCCCCTGAGCTTGGGGGTTCGCCCGGAGCACATGTCGCTCAAGGCCGCGCAAGGAACCGGCGGCCTTGTCGTGGCCGGGGTCGAGTACCTGGGGAGCGAAACCTACGCGCACCTCGAAACCGATCAGGACGAGCCGCTGGTCTGTCGCTGCGAGGTCAACGCCGGATGGCAGGCAGGTGATCGAGTCGAGCTGCAGCTGGAAATCGACAACCTGCATCTGTTCGATGCCGACGGCACGGCCTTGAAGCGGCACCCGCAGGCCATTGAGAACCTGCCGAATGACCGCTCTCGACGCTCTGCCCAAGCACGCGCCCTATGACCTGGCGACCCGATGCCTGCTTCTCCGGACCTTGCGCGGCGCACTGAGTGACGGCCTCATCCAGGCTCATCCACCCGGCGATCATATTGCTCCACCAGCAGGCTGATCGCCTTGCACTGCAGCGACCCTGGTCGTCAAGCCACCCTGCTTTAGGTTGCCGGGGCGCTGCGGCCTCTGGTGCCTGATCCTGGTCGCCCGGGCTGCCGAGCGTCTAGCGGTCGGCCGCCTGGACTTGGTCCCGGCCCATTGCTTTTGCACGGTACATCGCGGTATCGGCACGCCGAATGAAGGAGTCGAACGACTCTGACGCAATCCATGTGGCAACGCCGAAGCTGCAAGTCACCCGGCCACTATCCTCAAAGGGCTGGGTGTTTATCAGCGCCCGAAGCTTTTCTGCCAGCAGCCTTGTATGGTCCAGCTCGCTATCCGGGCAGATCAACGCAAACTCCTCTCCGCCTGTTCTGCACAGCAGATCGGTTTGCCGTGTTGCCGAACCTATTCGGGCGCACAACGCCTGCAGAACCTTATCGCCACATTGATGGCCCCAGCGGTCGTTGATGTGCTTGAAGTGATCAACGTCAAACATGATCAGCGACAGCGGGCGGTGTTGCACGTTCGCCTCGACGAGCAGGCGCGCCATCAACTCTTCGAAGTATCGGCGGTTATAAACTCCGGTCAGGTGATCGGTGATGTTCAGCACGCGCAGGTCTTGCGTGCGTTCATCCACCAGCGACAGGGCGCGGGCGCGCTGGGTAATCAGCAAGTACACCATCAAGGTCAACAGCAGCGACAACCCTGTTCCGAACACGACAATCAGGCTGACTCCAGTTGAAAGGCAACGCTGACGGTACGCTGCTCTGCCCCGACAAACAGGATCAACACCAATAGCGTGATGGCCACCCCAGCCAGGCACACCAGGGCGCAAAGGGTCACGTCCGATGCTTTGAGCACATTCCCACGAGTAGACATTCGTTTGTGTTCCTTGCTCATCGCCAAAAACAGCATGCCGTGACCTGAAGTACTGTCGAAGTATCGGCATGCTTGTCGTGATCTTTATCAATCTGGCGTGAGAGCAAGGGGCTTACACCTGGAATAAGGCCCCGGGCCGGCCGCGGCCGCGGCCGTGACCTTGCCGGCGGCGCGCTAGGCCTGGATCGGCCAAATACGCTAGACTGCCGGCCTCTTTTTTCCAGGCCCCTCGTCATGCCCGCAGAGCATGCTCCCAAGCCCTATACCCTCCTGGCGATCGACGACGATCCGCAATCGTTGATCCTGCTGTCCAATGCCTTGACCAGTGAATACGAGGTGCTGCTGGCCAAGGACAGCCAGCGCGGCCTGGCCCTGGCGCGCAGTGCCAGCCCCGACCTGATCATCCTCGATATCCTGATGCCCGAAATGGACGGTTTCCAGGTGCTCAGCGAGCTCAAGAGCCACCCGGCGACCGCCGCCATCCCGGTGATTTTCCTGACCTCGCGCAGCAGTGTCGAAGACGAGCGCCTGGGCCTGCTACTGGGGGCCGCCGACTACATTGCCAAGCCGATTTCGCCGCCGGTGGTGCTGGCCCGGGTCGCCACGCAACTGGGATACCGCAACAAGCCCCTGCATGGCCCGCAAGCGGGCAGCGGCCCCTCGGCCGGCACCGACATGCGCGACGGGTTCATCGGCGCGCTGGCCCTGCAACTGGCCGACAACCGGCAGATCCACCTTGAGGCGCTGCTTGAGACCCTGGCGATCGTGCTGGACAGCAGTGTGACCCAGAGCGACCCCGCGGCCTTTCGCAGTGCCGCCTGCCTGGCGCTGATGGGCCTCAACCCGCCCGGCAGCGCGATCGATCAGGCCCTGGTGCGCAGCCGCTTGCTGATCGAGGAGATTCTCGCCCAAGCCGAGCCCGAGGACCCGATCCTCAACCTGGCCTGGCAACTCACCCACGCCGATGCACTGCTGCGCGGCTCCGCCAGCCAGGACAGCACGGAGCCGCTGCCCCTGGCGGCCCGGCTGTTCGCCCTGGCGCTGGACTACCACCTGAGCCTGCTCCAGGCCAGTGCCGAAGCCCTCCCCGCGCGGCACGCCCGGGCCATGGCGCGGATGCTCCGGCAACCGGGGTTCGAGCCGTGCATCGCCGGTGATCCGCAAGCGCTTTCGGCGGCCTTGCTGAATGCGGCACAGACCTTTCATGCCCCTTGAACGGACTGTGACCCTCGCCCATGCCTAACTTCGCAGACCTGGAGCTGTTCATTCTGATTGCCGAGCTGGAGGGCCTGTCCCCCGCCGCTCGCGTCCTGTCGATCACTCCGGCGGCCGCCAGCCTGGGGCTCAAGCGCCTGGAGAACCGACTCGGCGTGCGCCTGTTCACCCGCTCGACCCGGACCATGAAGCTCACCCCCGAAGGCGCCCGCTACCTGGAAAGCGCCCAGCACGCCCTGAAGATTCTCGCCGCCGGCAAGCGCTCCCTGAGCCACGACGACGGCATGCTGGAACTCACGGTGTCCTCCGACCTGGGGCGCAACCTGCTGCTGGAGATGCTGGCCCGGCTCAAGCAGGAGCGGCCGCAGATGTACATCAAGCTGGCGCTGAGCGACAAGGAAGAAGACCTGCTCAAGGGCCGTTTCGACGCCGCATTGCGCTACGGCAAGAGCCTGGCGCTGGACCTGGTGGAATTGCCGGTGCTCAAGCAGCACTCGTTCATCGCCTGCGCCGCGCCCGCCTACCTGGCGGAACATGGCGCGCCCACCTCGCCGCAACAGCTGAGCGAACACGAATGCATCATCTGCCACAGCATCGGCCGGCCGGAAAGTCGTTGGCGCTTCCATGCCCACGGCAGCGTCGAGGACGTCCCGGTGCAGGGACACTTCTGCTGTGATGACGGCGACGTGGCGCGGCGCTGGGCGCTGGCCGGCCAGGGCGTGGTCAACCTGCCGCTGCTCAATGTGGTCGAAGACCTGCTCGCCGGTCGCCTGCGCCCGCTGTTGCCCGGCTGGCAGTCCGATGCCGCGCCGCTGAGCCTGGTGGTTTCGCACCGCTCGCACATCACCGCGTCGCTGCGCGCCTTGCATCAGTGCCTGGTCGAGCACTGCAGCGACCGCATGGCCCGCTATCAGGCCCTGACCCGGGACGCGGGCTAGGCCCGGGTAGCGCGCCAGTCCAGCAGCAGGTCATGGGCCTGCTGGAACTCCAGCCGGTAGATCTGCTCCTGAATCGCCTGCAAGCCGCTGCCCGGGTGCTGCGCGCACAGCGCATCGATCAGCGCCAGGGCCTGGGCATTGTGCTCGCGCAGCACGCTGGCCAGCCGCTCCACCTGCAGAAGTTGCTCGGCGCTCAGCGCCTGATGGGGCGGTGCCGGCTGACCGTCGGAAACGGGCGGCAGCTCCTGCAGGTCGGCCAGTAGCGGTGCCAGGCACTGCGCCAGGTGCTCGATCGGCGGTCGAAGGTCGGCCCGTGCCGCGCACTGCTCCTCCAGTTGCCGGGCGGCGTGCCTGACCGCCGTAGCGCCGATGCTGCCGGCCGACCCTTGCAGGCTGTGGGCCAAAAAGCCGATGGCTTGCCAGTCCCCGGCCGCCTCGGCAAGCCGCAGGCGTTCGATGATCGACTGCTGGCTGTGGCGAAAACCGGCCAGCAGCTTGTGCTGCAGCGCCAGGTCCTGGTTCACCAGCGCCAGTCCCAGCACCGGGTCGACGCCTCGATAGACCCGCCCCGGGCCGTTGTCGGGCAGACGGGCCGGGGGTGGCGCCGGCGGCAGGTCCAGCTGCCTGATCCAGCGCACCAGCGTGCGATAGAGTTCGTCGACGTCCAGCGGCTTGCTCAGCAGGTCGTTCATTCCCGCCGCCAGCGCCCTGCCCTGCACATCGGCCGGACTGCAGGCGGTCACGGCAATGATCGGCAGCGCCTGCCAGTGCGGACAATCGCGGATCTGCTGCGCAGTGCCGAAGCCGTCCATGACCGGCATCTGGCAGTCCATCAGCACCGCGTCGAAGTGCGGCGCGGCGCGCAACAGGCGCAAGGCTTCGGCGCCGTTGGCTGCCAGCACCGCCTGCACCCCCACCTGCCGCAGCAGGCCCTGCAACACATCCCGGTTCAACGGGTTGTCCTCCACCACCAGCACCCGGCTGCCCGCCAGCAGCCGGGCATGTTCACTGACCGGGCGCGCTCCCGGTGCGCGGCTGGGCGCGCCATTGCTACCGGCCAGCGGTGCCTGGGGCAACTGCAACTGCACGGTGAAGTGGAACGCCGCGCCCTGCCCCAGCTGGCTCTTGACCTCGATATCGCCCTGCATCATCTGCACGATTTTCTTCGCGATGTTCAGCCCCAGGCCGCTGCCGCCGTAGCGTCGGCTGATGGAGCGGTCAGCCTGGACAAAGGCATTGAACAGCCGGGCCTGCTGCTCGTCGCTCAATCCCACCCCGGTGTCGGTGACGCTCAGGCGCAGCAGCACCCGGTCGTCCCACTGGCGCATCAGGCACACGCCGATACAGACCTGGCCTGCCTCGGTGAACTTGATCGCGTTGTCCACCAGGTTGGTCAGCACCTGGGCCAGGCGCAGCGGGTCACCAAGGTAATGGCTGGGCAGCGCCGGGGGGATCTCCAGCAGCAAGCGCAGGCCCTTGTCCGCGGCGCGCTGGCGCACCAGCAGCAGCACGTCATCCACCAGTTCCCGCAGGTTGAAGCCGACTTGCTCCAGGCTCAGCTTGCCGGCTTCGATCTTCGACAGGTCGAGCACGCCGTTGATGGTGCCCACCAGCTTTTTGGCCGCCCGGTCGATCTTCTCCAGGTAGTCCCGGGGCTGGCGTTCCAGGGGCAGGTCCAGGGCCAGATGGGCCATGCCGATGATGGCGTTCAGCGGGGTGCGGATCTCGTGGGACATGCAGTCGAGAAACTCCGACTTGGCCTGGGTCGCCAGCTCGGCGTCGCGGCGGGACTGCTGGATCTGGGTTTCCACGGCCTTGCGCTCGCTGATGTCGTGCAGCACCCCGGTGACCCGCGCCGGGGCACCGTGGGCGTCACGCTGCATGATCTTGCCGATGTCCAGCACCCACAGCCATTGGCCGTTCTTGTGGCGCATGCGGTATTCGGCGCGGTACTCGCCGACTTCATCGTTGAGGTGGGCCTGGAGCCGGGCCATGACCGGCCCATAGTCGTCCGGATGCACCAGGCACACCCAGCGCTCCAGGCCATGGCCGAAGGTCTGCTGCATTTCCTGCTTGCTGTAGCCGAGAATCTGCAGCCACACATCGTTATTGATCACCGTCCCCTGGCTGATGTTCCAGTCCCACAGCCCCAGCGCGCCGCTTTGCAGGGCCATGTCCAGGCGCTGTTCGCTCTCTTCGATCTGCGCCACGTCGCGCTTGTGCCGCCGGGCATCGGCCAGCCGCCGCAGGCCGCCCCAAAGCAACAGCAGGAACACCAGGGTGCTCAAGGCTTCGAGCAGCAGCACCTGTTCCACCGGCAACAGCGCATCCAGGTCGCCCAGGGAGATCAGGCTCCAGGGGCCGCTGGGGTCGTTCCAGTCGAACTCCACCCGGGACAGGCCGTAGCGCCGGCCGTCCAGCGTGACCACGCGCTGCCGGGCATCGAAGGGCAAGCGTTCGGGCACGCCGTTGGCAAACGGATAGTCGCTGAACTGGCGGCGGATCTCGCCGGTGAAGCAGTTCCACGGCCAGGCCCGGTCGGACTTGAGCACCAGGGCCGGGGCGCTGGCGGCCAGCACCACGCCGCTGGGCGAGAGGATCATCTTCAGGTCGTCGCTGTGGGGCTTGCCCAGGCTGTCATCGAGCATCTCGCCGTCAAAGCGCGCCACCAGCACGCCGATCACCTGGTCCTGTCGGGTGCGCGACTCGAAGATCGGCACCGCCATGTAGAACATGCGGGTGCCGGTGGTCACGCTGATTGCCCCGTAGACACTGGTGCCGCCCTTGAGGGCCACCTTGAAGTAGGGCCGGAAGGCCACGTTCTGCCCCAGCGGCAGGCGCCCCTGATGATCATGGGCCGCCACCACCACCCCGTCCCGGTTGAGCACGAACGCGTGGTTGGCCCCCACCACCATGGACAGGGTCTTGAGGGGAATGCTGGCCCGCTCCATCAGCTCGGCCGAGGGCCGGGGCTCCAGCACCACCCGCTTCAGCGCCGGGTTGTGACGGCCCAGGATCGACAGCGCGCCAATGGCAAAACCGCTGGATTTCCATTGCTCCAGGTCCTGGGCGCGCTCCCTTGTCTGCAACTGCAGGCTGGCCTGGTAGACGTCCTCGACCTGCAGCCGGTAGTAGTTGCCCAGCGCCACTGCCGCAGCCACCGCGAGCACCACGCCCAGGGCGTAGCAGCACCGTCGGTGACCGTCGAAGAACTCCAATAACCTGTACAACCGCTTGCCCCTTTGACTGCTGAATCCCTGTGCGTCGACGCTGGCCCGGCCTGCTGCCCTGCCCCTTCAGCGTCTTGCCAGCCGGCGTGGAAACTCCGGCGGCAGAAAATCGCGGTCCGGATCGTAGTCGGCCTTGAGGTAATCACCAAGCGCCTTGAGGTCCTGGGGCGACAGGGTGCCCACCGCTTGCTTGAGCCGCAGGGTGTCGAGGATGTAGTCATAGCGGCTGTCGTTGTACTGGCGCACGGCGTTGTACAGCTGGCGCTGCGCCTCCAGCACGTCGACGATGTTGCGGGTGCCGACCTGAAAGCCCAACTGCGAGGCCAGCACCGCGCCCTGGTTGGAGATGATCGACTGGCGTCGCGCCTGGACCTGATCCACCGCGCTGTTGAGGCCGCGATGCAGGTTGCGGGTCTGCTCCACCACCTGACGCTGCAAGTTGTCGTTGAGGTACTCGCGCTGATTCATCCGCTGGTGGGCTTCGCGCACCTGGGAGCGGGTCTGGCCGCCACTGAACAACGGAATATTCAACTGCAGCCCGACACTGCGCTGCTGCACCGTGCCGCCATAGCCGTTACCGCGAATGTCGCTGTTGCCGTAGCCCAGGCTGTCGTTGTCGCCGGTCTGGTAGCGCACCACCGCGTCCAGGGTCGGGGCGTGCCCGGCCTTGCGCGCGCGCAGGGTCTGCAGGGTCGCGTCCAGGGCGTGCTGGCTGGCCAGCAGGGTCAGGTTCTGGCGCACCGCGGTGTCGACCCAGCGCCGCGCCTCGTTGGGCTCGGGCAAGAGCACCGGCATGTCGTGCCGCACGCCCTGGATCGCCTGGTACTGCTGGTGCGTCAGGGTGTCCAGGGCTTCGAAGGCATCGTCGGTGTGCTTTTGCGCGACGATCCGATTGGCCCGCGCCGTGTCATGCCCGGCCTGGGCCTGGAGCACATCGGTACGGTCCGACAGGCCCAGTTGCAGGCCCCGCTCGGCCAGTTGCTGCTGGCGCTTGAGCGCTGCTTCCTCGGCCTTGGCCGCCGCCAGGGCGTCCTGGGCCTTGAGCAGGCCGAAATAGGCCTGGGCGCTGTCGAGCATGAGTTTCTGCTCGGCCGCGGCCAGCTCCAGCCGGGCCTGCCGGTCTTCGGCTTGGGCCGCCTTGAAGGTGAACCAGCGATCGACGCGAAACACCGGCTGGTTGAGCACCGCCTGATAGCTGGTGCTGCTGCGCTGGGTGTCCTGCCGCGGTTGTTGCAGGGAGGAGCTGGTGCTGTTGAGGTCGGCGCTGGCCGACAGCGTCGGCAGCAGCCCGGCCCGGGCCTGGGGCAGCGCCTCGGCGCGGGCGGCCTGGTCGGCCCGGGCCGCCGCCAGTTCACTGTTGTTCTGCCGAGCATCCAGGTACACCCGCCACAGGTCGCTGGGCAGCGCCTGGGGCGGCGGTTGAACGGCCTGGGCCGGGGCAACGGCCAACAGCACCAAGATAGGCAGCCAGCCGGCAAGGGCGCGCTGCCGCGAAATCATCGGATTGATCATGGTGGGTTCTACATAGGGAAGTGATTCGGAGGCCGGGAGACAGGAGAGGCTGGGCGCCCCTCCTGTGGTAACTCCCCTGCGGTCAGCTCAACGGTGGCACCAGCACCGCCTGCGCCGCCTGGCGATCATGCGGCAGCGGCTCACGGGCACCGCCGGTGTCGGCAAAGGCCGCCATGGCCCCGCTCAGCTTGGCCAGGCTGGGGCCTTCGACGGTCGCCAGTGCGGCGTTTGCAGCCTTGTCCGGCACGGGCTGGCGCTCGCGCGAGGACAGCTCGAACACAGCGTCCTGGGACAGCCCCGCCTGGGCAAAGCCCTTCAACAGATAATCGACACTGATCACCGATGAATCGCCTTGCAGCTCGATCTGCAGGTGCCGGTGCGCCGCGCCCTGCTCGCCCAGCACCTGACGCAGCACCAGGGCATTGCCGTTGTCGACGTCGGTCAGCAGCACATCCTGGCCCCGGCGGCTGACCAGGACTTTGCCGGCGTCGGCCACCGGCAGGATCAGGCGGTCCAGGGCCTGGCCGGGGTCCTCGTTGTCGACCACCACCGTGCGGTAGTGCGCCCACATCGCCGGGCTCAGGCGATAGGTGTCGTCAGCGCCGCCGCCGTGCAGCACCAGGCTGTCGACCCCGGCCAGCAATGGCGGCGCCAGTTCATCCCGGCGAGCACCGCCCCCGCCCTGCAGCAGCAGCGAGCTGCCGATACGCTGGACATTGCCGTAATGGCCGAGCTTCTGCGCCGCCCCGCCCTTGACCTTGTACAGCGCCTGCTCCGTGGGACTGAAGACGTAGGCCGAGCGCGACGACTCAGCCGCAACGCCGATAAACCGCAGCTCGCTGGCGTTGGCAATGCCGCTGCTGGCGAACACCTGGCCGCTGGCGATATCGAACCAGCCCTGGGCGCCGCGGTCCTGCAAGGTCAACACGCCCTGGGCGCCCCAGTGTCCGGCGACTGCCGCCAGCGCCTGGGGCAGCGTGGCCAGGTGCGCCTGCTGCCAGCCCTTGTCGAGCGCCACCAGTTGCACCTTGCCATCGTGGCCGCGCAAGAGGATTTCCCCCTGCACCGTGGTCAGGCGCAAGCCGGCATCCACCTGCACCGCCGAGCGCAGCGGCACCTCGGGCATCAGCCGCGTGGCCGCCGGCAGTTGCGCCGCGGCCTCCAGCACCTGGTCGCCGGCAAAGGCCGACGCCAGCGCTTGCGGACTCATCGGCGCCTGCAGGTACAGCGAGCCGCTCTCGGGCTCGAACAGCCGCGCACTGCCACTTGTGCTGTCGAAGCCGAGGAACTGCAGCGGCTTGCCTTGCAGCGCGGCCTCGGCCACCACCACCTGGCCGTTGTGGTACCACACCGCCAATGCCGTCTTGCCGTCCGCGGCCTTGACCCCGAACACCGCCAGGGTGGCGTTGCGGCCGTTGACAGTGGCCAGCTCCTGCCACCAGTTGGCGTGGTTCTTGAGCCAATGCTCGTTGACCGCTTCATAGCTCAGGCGTCCCGTGGCCTCGATCCGTGCCACCCGCCCATCCTCGGTCACGGCCAGCAGATGGCCGTTGAGCTGCAGCACATTGGCCAGGGTCGGCGTGGCCAGGCGCAAGGCGCTCGGCTGGCTGGCGTCGAGGACCTTCTGCCCCGGCCCTTCCTGGCGGAACAGCGCCTTGTGCTGCTGGCTGTAGAAGAAGAACACTTCCTGGCCAGCGCTCTGCATCAGGCTGCCGGCGAACACCAGGTCCGCCGGGATCGGCCAGGCGCTCCGGGGTTTGCCCTGGGCATCCAGCAGCGGCTCCTGAGCGGACGGCGGTGTCAGGTTCGGCTTGATCAGGGTGCCGTCGCTGGTGCGGACCCAATAGCGGTGCGCGACCTTGTCCTGGTCGAGGCCAAACAGCGTCACCAGCGCCGCGGGGCTCGGGTCCGTCAGTGGCGCGCCAAGGCTGTATACCGGGGTGTCGCGCTCCGTGGCCTGTGCCTTGTAGCCCTGCAACAGGGTCGTGAGAGGGTCGCCATGCTGGTCGGTGCGGGCCGAGAGCTGCAGCAGCGCTTCATCGCCCACCACCCCCACCAGTTCCATGCGGTCGCCGAGGATGCGGAAGTTCAGCTCGGCCTCGCGCTCCTTGAGCTGATAACGCCGGGCCAGATAGACCGCGTCGCCCTCCTGCCAGAAGCGGCTGATCCGCCCGGCGCTGTGGTTGAACGGCGGGTTGAACTGGACATCGACCTTGCCCGTGGCGATCTCCACCCGCCAGGCCGCGGCGTTCTCGGCGTCGACGAAGTAGGCGTGCTCGCCGATCACCGCGCCCAACTGGGCGTTGCGGGCCTGTTCCAGCGCCGTGTCGGTGAACAGCATGCGGTCCTTGGCCACGTCGTAGTAGGCCCGGCCGACGTTGCGCCCGGCATGGCTGTAATTGTCCACGACCACGTACTGGCCGTGCAGTTGATGGGCCTTGGCCAGCTCGCTCAGGTGCTGCTCGATGCGCTGGCCGGGCAACTGCCAGTGCTTCGCGTCTTCTTCCACCACCTGGGCCGTCATGCCGACGAAGTCCACCTCGCGCACTTCGCCCCTGGCGTTGACCACCAGCACCTGGCCATTGCTCGCCGGGTCGAGCTTGACCACCACCCCGCCGACCGTCAGTTGGTCCTTGGACACGCTGATGGTTTCGCTCTGCAGCTGGCTGCTGTCGATGATCCAGCGCGACGGCGTGCTGCCGGCCTCGCTGGCAAGCTCGACCCGGGTGCCCTCGTTGAGCCCCACCAGATAGCGCCCGCCAGCGCCCTTGATCTGGTAGTTGAGGTAGCCGTACAGCTCCTTGGGCAGCTCCGGGATCACCAGTTGCCGGTCATGGCCATCGAGCAGTACCTGGACCGGGGTGTCGACGTATTCCTGGTGAATGCGCCGGATCGTCTCCTCGCTGGGGAAGATGTAGAAGTCGTAGTCGAAGCGCCGGTCGTTCTCCAGCCGGCGGATCACGTCGAAGCCGGTGTCATGCCGGGTGGTGGCCCCCGGCAGGATCATGTACTCGTAGCTGATGTAGGACTTGGGCGTGCCCGGCAGAATCACCGCCGAGCTTTCGCCATGGGCCAGGGCCTGCGACGCCTGGGGGTAGCCGATGCCGCTGCGCACCTCGATCGCCTGGCTGCGGTCGTGGATCATCCGCGGGAAATCCCCGGCCCAGAAGAAGTAGTTGATCGCCCCGGAACCGGTGGAACCGTGGTGGGTACGGTAGATGTACTGGCTGTCGAAAGCGATCTGGTTGTTGCGCAGGTCCAGGGTCTTGACCACCGCGCCGGCCAGGGGCACCAGCACCTGTTTGTCGGCGTCGTAACGGTAGCCGTTGCCCTTGTAGGCCTGATCCAGCGTGTCGAAGTAGCGCCCCACCGCCTTGGCGTCTTCGGCCACCGCGCCAAAGGCCTGGGCCAGCGCGGTGAAACCCACCGCCAGGCCGCCGAGGATCACCCCCGCGCCGCCCAGCACCGCGGCCGCCGTCGAGGCCCCGAGCAGGCCGGCGCCGACCCCGGCCGCGCCGGTGACGAAACTGGCCGAGTCGAACGCCAGCTGGGTGCCGAACACGGCCTTTTGCACGTCGTTCTCGGCATGGGCCAGTTCATAAGCGTCCAGGCCCACCATGGCCCCGCCAAACAGCAGGCCGGCGCCTTCGTTGACCGTATGCCCCAGGGTCGAGGCAAAGTCCTTGAGGGAGGTTTCGGCGGCCAGGGCCTCGCCGCGCAACGCGGTCTGCACCAGCTCGGTGACCTTGGCCACATCCTGCACGGTGCCATGGCCGATCTGCACCAGGCCCAGGTAGCTGTGGATCTTCAACGCCGTGGCCAAATCCGCCGAAGTGCTGCCCTGGGCCGCGTCCTGGCGGTGCTTGTCGGCAAACCACTGGATCAGCGTCTGCACCGCGAAGCCGGCGTTCAGGCCGTCCACCGCCGGCGCCTCGCCGACCCCGGCCCGCGGCCGGATCTGGCCGTGCTCCAGGGTGAAGTGTTCGGTGAATACGCGCATGTGCTCATCGACGAAACGGCGGAACTCGACAAAGGTGCCGTCGTCGGTGCTCAGCCAGCGGGTGTGCTCGGGCTGGTCGCGGTTGATGAATTGCACCCGATAGCCGCCCTCCTTCCGCTCCTCGGTGGTGGCGATGATCGGTATCCACTGGCTGCCCAGCTGGTGCTCCCGGGCCAGCCGGCTGCTGGCGGCGTCGAAGCGCGCGCCCCACTGCTCGGCGTCGAAGGTGGTGAGTGCCGCGCCCAGGCGCAGGTCGTCACTGATGCGCTGCCGGGCGTCCAGCGCCTGCTCGACCTGACGGCGCTGGCCGATGACCCCGGCCAGTTCCTCGGGACGGGACAGGTCGGCGACGTTCAGGCCGTTGCCCACCGGCACCTCGGCCATCTTGCCGGTGTCGATCTCGATCAGGTTGAAGGCCGGCAGCGACTGGCTGCCAAACGCGCCGTAGTGGGCGGCCAGCTTGCGCTTCACCAGGTGCTGTTGCATGGCCTGGGACAGGCCCTGGGTGGAATCGAAGGCAAAGATCCCCACGTTGGGGTCATAGAAGTAGTAGCGCTGCCCCTCTGCGGTCGTGGTGCTGCCCACCATCATCGAGTGGTTCTGGGTATTGAGGGCGAACATCGCCGGGCCCTTGCTGGCGGCCAGCCGCGCCACCACCTCGGTCAGTTTGAGCTGCCCCAGCGGCGTCGACGCCTGCACCGCCTCGACGTTGGAGTGCAGGCGGATCAGGCTGTTCTTGAGCAGGGTCGAGCTGCCCGCCTGCGGGTCGGCGGAGGCCAGGAACAGCTTCTGCACCAGGCTGTTGACCCCCGCCTCGCCGCCATTGGCCAGGGCCACGGCCATGGCCCGCACCAGCGGGTAGCAACGGCCGCCGGAGCGGTCCCCCACCAGGGACAGGTAGAAATCCTGGGGCGCCAGCTGGCCGAAGACGCTGCCGGCGCTCTGGAAGTCTTCGCTGAACACCGCGGTCTGGCGCAGCACCTTGTCGATGTACTCGGCCTGGGCGGTCTCGCTGATGCGGCCACTCAGGGCACCCCGTTGCTGGGGCGTGAGCGAGCCGTCGAGGAACAACCGCTTCATGTCCAGTGAGGACATCTTGTCGTCCACCCCGGGAATCTTGATCTGGCGAAAATCCCGCAGGCCGTCGCTGAAGGCCGTGCCCCGCGCGCCGCGCTGGTAGGCCTCGGCCGTGGCATAGCGCTCGCCGATGCTGCTGGCTCGCTCCTCGCCACCGCCCTGGATGGCCGTGTCGTCGGTGCGCACCACGGCGGCGCTGCCCTCCTTGGCCCTGATCTGCTGCCAGAGCCAGGTCTTTTCCACCGAGCCGGCTTCGCGCAGCACCGGCTCGTACTGCGCCCGGTAGTAGTCCTGGGTCAGGTTGATCTGCCGGATCTGCTGGTCGATCAGCGCCTTGTCGCCGGCGGTGCGTCGCTGCTCCTGCAATTGGTAGCGCCGGTCGCTCAGGTGCTGGATATCGGCGTTGACCCGGGCCTGCACGGCTTCACGCAGCTGATTCCAGGCGGCGATCGCCGGATGCTCGGGAGAGAAGGCGCCACTGTCGTAGACACCATCAGCCACCCCGTCGACCGGCACCCCGAACTGGGCCGCGACCTTTTTCAGGTTCTGCTGCACCTGCTCGCGGTAGGCGGCGAACTCGGCCCGGTTGCGTTCCATCACCTGGGTGTCGGCGGTCTGGATCGCCAGGGGCTCGGCGCCATCGCGCAACTTCGGCCAGACCATCGGCCCTTGGCGCTGGTACTCCTGGCGCTGGAACACCAGCTGCCACTGGCCATCGACGTACTGCATGTAGGCCGCGGCCAGGCCCTCGGCGGTGCCGGCGACCTGATAGTCCTTGTAGTCCACCGCCATCACCACGTTGTCGTACAGCAGCGAGCTGTTGACCCGGCCGTCGTGATAGACCCGGTAGGTGTTGGCGTCCAGGCTGGTCACCACCAGCGAGCAGCCCGACAGGGTGCCGGTGAACAGGAAGCTGCCCGCGGCCCCGTGCTTGGGAATGTCCACGTAGGCCGGCGCGGCATTGGCCTGGTTGGGGCCGTTGTAGCCGAGGAAATACGCCGGCGCGCTGTTGCCGGCCACCTCATTGGCGCCGCGCTCGGTGTATTCGAGCTCGTACAGGTCCGGCGCGACCTTGACCAGTTGCACTCGGCCCTGGGCCGGCAGGCGCCCCGACTTGACCAAGGCCTCGGCACTCAGGGTGTGGCTGCGGGCGAACTGCACCGGGTCGGCGACGAATTGGCGGATGTCGGCGCTGCCCTGGCGCGCTTCAAAACCGGCCCCCTGCAACGCCAGCCCCCCCTTGAGCTGCCGATCCTGCAGCGCCTGTCCCTGCAATGCGGGCAGCGGGCCGACGCTGGTGAAGCGTGGCGGATGGAACTCCTCGCTCGCCGCCCGGCCCTGATTGACGATGGGCAGGACCCGGGCCATCACCCCGTCGTACAGCTTGCCGTGCAATGCCTCCCGGCTGCCCTCGGTGCGGTAGCGGTCGAACATCTGCAGCAACTGCGGGCCGATGCTGCCCGGGCCCTGGGGTTCATAGCGGGCGGCGACATACAGGGTCTCGAAGAACGAGTGATAGCCGTTGCGGATCATGAACGCCGCATTGGCCATCTGGAACTGCCAGTACTGCTTGACGCTCAGCCCTTGGCCGAACAGTTCCGGCAAGGCATTGCTGACGGTCTGGGTGGTTCCGGAAATGCCGCCCACGAACGGCGTGTCCAGGTCATTCATGTAGCGCGTGGCGGAATTGTCCGGGTCGGGACGGAACTGGCTGTAGCTGCGGTACTTGTCGTCCGCGATCAGCAACGGCGCATCGGCCTGGGCCCGCTCCGGCTGGGTGTTGAGGATCAGGTAGGGGTCGGGCTGATTCAGCCGATTGTTGATCACCAGCTTGTTGGCGCCATCGGGCGATGCCAGTGCGGCGTGGCCATTGACCGGCACCGCGGCCTTCGAAAGGCTGTCGGCCACCGGGCGCAGGGCATGGAACAGCGCCTGCTTGCGCAGGCTGCGGCCCTGGTCGCTGGACAGCTGCGCCTCGACGCTGGGGCGCAGGGCGGCATCGCCCGGCTGCAGCCCGGCGGGGCCGCGCAGCAGCAGGTTCAGCAGCTGGCTGTCCAGGGAGCGCTCCACGGCCACGTGATCGAAGGTGTGCCGCTTCGGGTTGCTCGAATGCAGGGCGGCGTTGGCGTTGGCGACCCGCTGGTTTTCCGCCGTGACCGCCTGCTCCCGCCATTGCTCGTAGAGCGGCGCCAGCAGCAGCTTGGCCTGGGCAATGTCGCTCTGCAGGTAACCGCCCTGCAGGACCCTGGCCAGCGCCGGGCTGTGCACCAGTTGGTCGGCCAGGCCGAACAGCAAGGCATCGTTGTCCCGGCTCTGCCACACCGACGCGGCAAAGGCCTGTTCCCAGAGCACCTTGTTCAGGTTGTTGCCCTTGATATCCCGCAGGCTGTCGCGGCTGTGCTGTGGCAGCAGTATCCCGGCCGGGGTCAGGTGGTTGCGTTGCAGCAGGCGGGTCAGTTGCTGCACGAAGGTGGCGCGCTCGCGGCTGCCTTCGAACAGGCGGCTGGCTTTGATGCCGTCGTTGCGCAGCTGTTCCAGGGTGTCGAAGAACGCCGCGTTGTACTGGTACAAGGCGGCGGTCTGGGCCTTGCTCAGGTGGCTGCTGCTGACCTTGTCGCCCTCGACGGTCATCAGCGCAAACGGCGTGGCCGCGCGGAACTCCCCGCCCTGGGGCATCTCCAGCAGGTACTGGCGCTCGGCAAAGCCCACTGCCCGCTCCAGTTCGTGGATGTTGACGAACACCCCATCGCGGTCCGGCTGGTAGCTGTTGTGCCGGAAGTCTTCCAGGCCGATGGTCTGGAAGCTGGTGATGTCGGCGTTCTGGTTGATCAGTTCGCCCAAGGCACTGCCCAGGGGCACTTCGCGGGGCACGCTGGTGCTGGGCGACTGGCCCGAGACCTGGATCCCGATCTGGTTGGGCACCTTGCGATCGACGTTGGTCAGCAGCAACCGGTGGCCGTCATTCAGCAACTGGGCCTTGAAGCCTTCGCGCAGGTCGCTTTCCGACACCAGGTGGTGGGCGAAGTACTGTTCGACGAAGCCGGTCTTGACCAGCACCGAGCGGATCGGCGCATAGGTCGGCGAGCGCATGGACGGCGGCTCGCTCTTGAGCCGGTACTGCTGCTGCCAGGCCAGGGAGCGGGCCGCGGTGCCGAAGGAGAAGTTCAGCACGCCGTCGGTGGGCACCACCAGCCGGCCGTGGTCCAGGTAGAAGTCCTTGAAGCGCCCGTCGGTGCTGGCATTGACCAGCGCCACGTTCATGCGGATGTAGCCGGGGCGCTCCTCCATCATCAACAGGGAAATGTTCAGCGGCAGGTCGTCGGAGGCCCGGGGCGCCTTGGCCAGCGCCCCCAGGCTCGCGGCCTGCTGCTTGGGCCCGGCCTTGAGCAAGGCGTCGTAGCGGCTGCTGACCTCCTTGTAGGCCTGCAACTCGGCGAACAGCGTGACGTAGGCCTGGTTGAAGGTGGAGTCGGCCACCTGGGCGCTCAGTTGCTGCTCCAGACGCTTGATCCGCCCGCCAAGCTTGTCCTGCTTGGCCAGCGCATCGGCCTTCAGGCCCTTGACGTCCAACGGCTGGGCGCCATTGGGGCTGAGCATGTTCAGCGCCTTGCTCCAGGTCTTGTCATAGTGGCTGAGCGCCGCGTCCTGGCGCCTGTACAACAGGATGTCCCGGTCCAGTTGCTGCTTGTAGGCGCTGGTGGCCGGGGTGTCGGGGACCGCGTCCATCTCTTTGCGCCGCTGTTGCAGGGTCTGCAACTGGTCGGCGACCGACACCGGGTTGTCCTGCATCTGGAAGTGCTGGGCGGCCAGCACGCTCAGGGTGCTCTGCTGCATCTCCAGCAGGCGGTCGCCGACCTGGGCGAGGTAGGAGGCGCGCTCGTCGGCGCTCATGTTGAACCATTCGGTTTGCCGGCCTGAAGCCTGGATCTGTTGATCGATCAGGGAGTTGAGCAGGCGCGTGAAATCCTTGGACAGGAAAGCCATTGCAGTGATCCTTTGTCTGTGTTGCGCGAAGCCCTTCGCGTTGCGAAAGGCCGCCTGGGGGAATGCGGGGTGGGAGACGTGACGGGTGGGCGGGTCCTCCTGCCGTGGGTGGGGTCAATCCTTCATCTGCAGGGCCCACTGCCGGGCATACAGCCCGTCAAGGTCGAGCAGCTGTTGGTGTGTGCCTTGTTCCAGCACCCGCCCCTGGTCGATGACCAGGATCCGGTCGGCATGACGCAGGGTGTTGAGGCGATGGGCGACGCTGATCACCGTGCGGCCCCGAGCGATGTCCTGCAGGTTGGCCATCACCGCCGCCTCCGACTCGTAGTCCAGGGCGCTGGTGGCCTCATCCAGCAGGAGGATTCCGGGGTTGCAGAGCAGCGCCCGGGCCAGGGCAATGCGCTGGCGCTGGCCGCCGGAAAGCTGGCCGCCGCGCTCGCCCACCTGGGTTTCGTAGCCCTGGGCCAGGGCCTCGATAAAGGACGCCGCCCCCGCCAGGCGGGCGGCGTCCTGCACCTCGGCATCGCTGGCCTGGGGCCGGCACAGGCGGATGTTCTGCGCCACGCTGCCGGCGAACAGCACGCTTTCCTGCAGCACCACGCTCATGTTGCGGCGCAGGGCCACCGGGTCGGCGATGGCCAGGTCGATGCCGTCCACCATGACCTGGCCGTGCTGCGGTACGTAGAGGCGTTGCAGCAGGCGGGTCAGGGTCGACTTGCCGGAACCTGAGGGCCCGGTAATGCCGACGAACTCCCCCGGGCGGATCTCCAGGTCAAGCTGGCGCAGCACCTCCTGGCCGTCTTCGGCGTAGCGAAAGCGCACCCCCTGGAAGCTCACCCCGCCCTGCAGCGCCGGCACCGAGGCCAGGCCGCTGCTGCCGCTTTCACACTCGGTGTCGAGGATGTCGCCCAGGCGCCGCAGGGAAATCAGGGTGTGCTGGAAGTCCTGCCAGACCTGGGCCAGACGCAGGATCGGCTCCACCACATGCCCGGCCAGCATGTTGAAGGCCACCAGCTGGCCGGGGCTCAACTGGCCGTCCAGCACCAGCATCACCCCCCACCACAGCAGCAGCGCCGCGGTGAGTTTCTGGATCAGGCCGATGCCCTGCCCGGCCCAGATGCCGACGATGCGGGTGTGGAACGCCGCGCGCACATAGGCCGCCAGCTGGCGCTGCCACTGCTGCTGGAAGCCGTTTTCGATGGCCCCGGTCTTGATCGTCTCGATGCCGGTCACCGCCTCGGTGAGAAAAGCGGTGTTGGCCGCGTTCAACTCGTACTCGCGCAGGGCGCGGCTGCGCAGCAAGGGCCCCACACAGAGCCAGAACAGGAAGTACAGGGCCAGGGAGCCCACCACCACCCAGGTCAGCAACGGCGCGTAGCTGTACATCACGGCGATGAACAGCCCGCAGAAGGCCAGGTCCAGTACCAGGGTCAGGGCCGAGCCGGTGAGGAACTGGCGGATCTGCTGCATCTCGCCGACCCGGGCGATGATCTCGCCGGTCTGGCGCCCCTGGAAATACCCCAGGGGCAGCTGGATCAGGTGCTGGTACAGGCGGGCTGACAACTCGGCGTTGATCTTGCTCGCCACGTTGCTGAACAACCAGGAACGCACCAGGCCGAACAGCGGTTCGAACAGGGCCAGGGCCAGCATGGCCATGCCCAGCACCTGCAGGCTCGACAGGCCGCGGCTGACCAGCACCCGGTCGATGATGTTCTCGAACAGCAACGGGGTCACCAGGGCCACCCCTTGCAGCATCAGCGACACCAGCAGCACGCTGCGAAACTGCCGCCCGTGCTTGAGGATCGACGGCAGGAACCAGCCCACCCCGAAGCCCCGGGCCTTGGGCTGCACATGCTGCTCGGCCAGCAACAGCACCTGGCCCCGGGCCGGCCAGCACAAGGCCAGTTCCGCGCGGGTCAGGGTCTGGCATTGGCCCTGCAGCGGCCAGTAGATGCGCAACTGGTCGCCGTCCACCGCGTCCAGCACCGCCCAGCCCTGGGTGGTCTCCAGCAGGGCCGGCAACGGCAGGTGTTGCAGGCGCTGCACCTGGCTGTGCACGGCCCGGGCGCGCAGGCCGATCCAGCCGGCGCAGCGGCGCAGGTCCAGGCTGTCGGCCAGGCCCTCGACCCGCCCCAGGCGGTGCGCCAGCTGCGCCACGCTGATGCTCAGGTCAAAGCGCCGGGCGGCCCAGGCCAGGGCGTGCAGGCCGCTGTCGAGCAGGGTCGGCGAGGGTTCGCCGGTCAGGTGGCAGGCTGTGGTCATGCTCAACGCTCCCGCAACGCTTCGGACTGATACTCACGGATCGGGCTCAGCAGGTAATTGATCACCCGCCGCTCGCCGGTGCGGATCTCGCCGGTCACGCTCATGCCGGCCTGCAAGGGCATCCAGCCCTGCCCCGCGGCGATCGCCGCCCGTTCCAGGCGGATACGGGTGGGGAACACCAGCCCCAACTGCTCATCCTTGATCGCATCCCCGGAGACATGGGCCACCGTGCCGCGCAAGGTGCCGTAGCGGGTATAGGGAAAGGCATCCACCTTGATCTCCACGGGCTGGCCGGCGCGAACGAAGCCCACGTCCTTGTTCAGCACCATGACCTCGGCATCCAGCTCGGCGCCCTCGGGGACGATCACCAGCAACTGCTGCGCCGCCTGCACCGCGCCGCCCAGGGTGTGCACCGCCAGTTGCTGGACCACCCCGTCCACCGGTGCCAGCAGGGTCTGCAGGCGCTGGCGATCACGGCCGCGAATCAGTTGCTGCTCCAGCACGGCGATGTCCTGCTGGCTGCGGTTGAGCACTTCATGCTGTTCACGCTGGGTGCGGGCCAGGAAGCTGTCGCGCTGCTCGCGGCGGTTGTTGGCCTGGGCCTTGAGCACTTGCAGCTCGGCCTGTTGCTGGGCCAGTGAACGCTCCACCTCCAGTTGCTCCTTTTCCTGCTCAAGCAATTCGACCAGGGGCATCAATTGCTCGGCGGCCATTGCCCGGCGCGCATGCAGCCGTTTGCGCACGTTGTTGGCCAGCTTGCCCAGGGCACTGATCTCGCTGCCCCGAGCACGCTGGCTGGCCTGATTGATGGCGATTTCGGCGTTGAGGCTGTCGAGGTTGGCGCTGATTTCCTTCCAGGTGCTGCGCAGCTGTTCCAGGGCCGCCTCGGCCTGCTCGGCGTCCAGGCCCGGCGGCGCCTGGTAGCTGAGCAGCGGCTGCGGGGTCAGCAGCGCCCGGGCCCGGGCCAGTTCCAGGCGCTTGAAGGCCAACTGCGCCCGCAGCTCGCTCAACTCGGCCTCGATGCCGATCGGGTTCAGCGCCACCAGCACCTCGCCGGCCTTGACCCGCTGGCCGTCGCGCACATGGATCGCCCGCACTTCGCCCGCCTCGTGGGCCTGGATCACCTTGGTGTAGCTGGAGACCATCAGGCGCCCGGCGGCGCTGGCATGGATGTCGAGAAAACCGAGGGTGGCCCAGCCCAGGGCCAGCAGGATGCTGAAGATCAGCAGCAGCGCGGTGGCCCGGGCCCAGGGCGCCGGTGGACGCTCGACAATCTCCAGGTAGCCGGGCTGGAACTCGTATTCGTCGCGATTGCGCTTGAGCCGTGCCGGGGCTTCGCCCAGGCGCTGACGGGCACGACGCAAGGCGGACAGCAATGAACCGAACATCATGCGTCCTCCTTGCGCAGCGCCTGTTGCAAGGCCCACAGCCGCGCGTAGCAACCGCCGTTGGTCAACAGTTGCTGATGGCTGCCCGATTCGCTGATGCGCCCCTGCTCCAGGGCGATGATCCGCTGGCAATGGCGCACCGCCGACAGGCGATGGGCAATGATGATCACCGTGCGACCCAGGGCGATGCGCGCCATGTTGTCCTGGATCAGCGCCTGGGATTCGTCATCCAGGGCGCTGGTGGCTTCGTCGAAGATCAGCAGGCGCGGGTCGCCCATCAGCGCCCGGGCGATGGCGATGCGTTGCCGCTGGCCACCGGACAGCGAGCTGCCGGCTTCGGCCAGTACCGTGTCGTAGCCCAGGGGCAGGCGCAGGATGAAGTCGTGGGCCCCGGCCAGGCGCGCCGCGTCGATCACGCTTTCCAGGGACGCCGTGGGATGGCGCAGGGCGATGTTGTGCCGCACGCTGCGGTTGAACAGGTAGTTTTCCTGCAGCACCACGCCGATCTGGCTGCGCAACCAGGCCGGCGGCAACTGCGCCAGGGGCACGCCGTCGATCAGGATGCGCCCGGCATCCGGGGTGTAGAGCTTCTGCAACAGGCGGGTCAGGGTGCTCTTGCCCGAGCCGGACGGCCCGACGATGCCCAGGGTCTGCCCGGCGGCGATGTGCAGGTCCAGGCCGCGCAGCACCAGCGCCAGCTCCGGGCGGTAGCGGAAGGCCAACCGCTCGATGCGCACCTCGCCGCGCAACGGCTGCTGCGGGCGCTGATCGTCCTCGGCCTGTTCCACCGGCAGGTTGAGCATGTCCCCCAGCTTGTCCACCGATACCCGCACTCGCACGAACTGCTGCCAGACCTCGATCAGCTTGGCGATGGGCTGGCTGACGTGGGACAGCATCATGTTGAAGGCGATCAATTGGCCGATGGTCATCTGCAGTTCGATGACACGGCTCGCGCCCCAGCAGATCACCGCCACCGCGGTGATTTTCTGCAGCAGCGTCACGCCCTGGCTGATGGCGCTGCCCAGGGTCTGGCTGGCAAACCCGGCCTCGACCATTTCCGCGGTCTGGGATTCCCAGCGCCGCTGCATGCGTGGCTCCACCGCCAGGCTCTTGATGGTTTCGCTGCTGCTCACGCTTTCATTGAGAAAGGCGGTGTTGCGCGCCGCGCTCTGGAACTGGTGCTCGATGCGCTGCTCCAGCGGCCCGCTGCTGCACCAGGCCAGCAGCCCGTAAAGCGGCAGGGTCAGCAGCACCAGCAGGGTCAGGGGCCAGGAGATCCAGGCCATGACCGCGAAGAACACCAGGGTGAAGGCCACGTCCACGCACAGGGTCAGCAGGGAACCGGTGAGGAACTCGCGGATGCTGTCCAGCTCCTGGACCCGGGTGATGATCGCCCCCACCTGCCGCTGCTTGAAGTACAGCAGCGGCAGGCCCAGCAGATGGCGGAACAGCTTGACCCCCAGGCCAATGTCGATGCGGTTGGCGGTGTGCGCCGAGAGGTATTCGCGCAGGCCCTTGAGCAGCACCTCGAACAGCCCTACCAGCACCAGGGTCATCACCAGCACATCCAGGGTCGACAGCGCCCGGTGGACCATGACCTTGTCCATCACCGCCTGGAAGAACAGCGGCGTCGCCAGGGCCAGCACCTGCAGCAACAGCGAGCACAGCAGCACCTCGCCGAGGATCCGCCGGTGGCGCAACAGCTCCGGAATGAACCAGGACAGGTCGAAGCGCAGGCCGCCCTGGCGCAGGCGGATCACCTCCCCGCTCCACTGTTCGGCCAACTGCCGGCGATCGAGCATGTCCGGGGTCGGCATTGAGGGGCGCTGCACCAGCGCCTGGGTGTCCGAGAGCCGCGCCAGCAGCCTGAAATCGCCGCACTGGCTGCGCCAGACCAGCGGCAGCATCTTCGGGGTCAGTCGGGCCAAGGCCAGGCGCTCCAGACGCAGATCAACGCCGGCGTTGCGCCCATAGTCCCTGAGGGCCTGGCGCAGGTCCTGCGAGGGGGACGGGGCCCGGGATGGCGGCTGCGCCGTTGGCGCAACGCGCTCCCCAGTCAGTTGCAGCAGCAGATGGCAACAGGCCAAGGCCGAGTGAACGGCCGTACCGGCCGCGGATGAGGTGGCAGACAGCGTCGTCATAGCGGCGCGTCCGCTGAAGACAGGCTGCGGGAGGGTGCAATATTGACTGGCATAAACCGCTCGTTGCTGGCTCCGGGGAGCGTGGAGGCACGAACGCAGTCTGAGTCAGCCAATTGCGAATGATAATCAGCAGTTTGATTAAAGCGTTTTAACTAAAACTTAAGGCTGTCCCGCAAATGCCCCGCAGGCCCGGGCCGCGCTTGCAGCGGGAACGGGGCTCGGGCAGGACAAGCCGGGGGGCGATGGATGGGGCGCTGCCCACGGCTGTGCAACCCGAGTGTCAGCGCCTGCCCGTCGCGGCCCTCACCGCTGGCGTCGGGCCTGAACGGTGATGGCGATCAGCGGTCAAAATAATCCGGCAAATCCGTCCATCTCTGCACATAACCCTCTAATCTTGGCGGCACGTTTTGCAGGTCGTTGCGGGTCGGTCTTTGCAGGTGTCGAATACGCAGCGTTAATCCGAGAGCATGAAATGCCACTGTTTGTTGAGTTACTGCCATGACTCAAGTGAGTCAATCGTTGCGCCAGTGGGGGGCGCTGATCCTGACGACGCTGCTCGCGGCGGTGGTCTGGATGCCCTCGGTGTCTGGCGCAGAGCCCCGTAGCGTCGACCTGTACTTTGCCGAAGCGCCGCCTTTATCGATGCTGGACCAGTCCGGCCTGCATGGCATCGTCGGCGACGTGACACTGAAAGCGGCGACCCGGGCCGGATATGCGCTGAACTTTGTGCAAGTGCCTTGGGCACGGGCCCAGCAAAGCGTGCGCAAGGGCGTCGACAAGCTGATCATTCCCCTGACCCGCACGCCGGAAAGAGAGGCCGATTACACCTGGATCGCGCCCATCATGACCATGGACCGCGCCTTCTTCAGCCTCCACAAGCGCGTGGAAACCCTGCAGCAGGCGCGGGAAACCTATGCCCGGATCGCCGTTGGCCGTGGCAGCGCCCAAGAGCAGAAGCTCCGGGCCGAAGGCTTCAGCGACAACCAGATCTATCCGTTTGAAATTGGCGAGAACCCGGCGCAATTGCTGCTGATGGGACGGGTCGACGCCTGGTTCAACGGCATTCCCGAAACCCAAAGCATCTGGCGCAAGGTGTCAACTCAACCGCTGCAGGTCAGTCCGGCCTTCATGAGCAGCGATCTGTACCTGGCCTGCTCCCGAGACTGCGACGCGGCCTTGGTGCGCAAGCTGAGCGCGGCGGTCGAGGCGCTGCGCAAGGACGGCTCGCTGGAGAGAATACGAAAATCCTACTTCGACGCGCCCTGACCCACGGCCGCCCTCTTCTCCCTTGAATCTGGCGCATGCCCGCAGAGCCGGTTTCCCGGTCCTGCCCGCTTCTGGCAACCGCCGCAGCGTGCGGTAGCCCGGGGGGCAGCAGCGAATGGGCCGGGCCGACCCGGGTCGCCATCGGGGGGGCAGGCCTTACGGCGCCCAGGTGGCGCTGAGCGTCAATTGCCAGGCCCTGCGCTTCGGCGCCATCGGCACGCCGGCGGTGGCCTGCGTGCCGCTCAGCGTCCTCTGCTTCATTGCTTGCCGCGCATGCTGTTGCGCCATATGCGGTAGGTCCTGATCCCCGAACGCACCGAACCGAACAGCAATTGGCTGTCCATTTCCCGGGTCATCCCCGAGCGTTCCAGCATCGCCAGGAAAGTGCCGCGAGCACGGGCGATCGCGAAGTAGATGCCTTGGGCGGCCAGGGTCTCGCGGATTTCCCGCAGCACCGCGATGCCGCTGACATCGATATCGGTCACCGCCTCGGCATCGAACAACACCACCTCGGCTTCGCTCTCGCGCTGCACGGTGTCGAGCAGGCGCATCTTGAAGTAGTCGGCGTTGAAGAACAGGATCGCGTCGTCGAAGCGATACACCACCAGGCCGGGCACCGTGCGCGCTTGCGGGTATTGCCTGATATCCACCTGGCCTTCGATGCCCGGCATCCAGCCCAGCACCGCGTCGGTGGGTTGGTAGATGCTGTACAGCAGGCGCAGGATGGCCAGGGTCACGGCGAACATGATGCCCGGCAGCACGCCCAGCCCCAGCACGCTGACGGTGGTCAGCAGGCACAGCCAGAACTCGAAGCGGCTGAGCCGATAGATTTGCTTCAGGGACTTGACGTCGAGCAAGCCCCAGCCCGCCATCAACAACACCGCGCCCAGGGCCGGCTGCGGAATCCACGCCATGGGCGCGGTGAAAAACAGCAGAATCAGCGCGATCGCCAGGGCGGCGATGATGCCCACCAACTGGCTCTTGCCTCCGGCCATGTCATTGACCGCGGTACGCGAATCCGCGCCGCTGATGGCAAAGCCCTGGGAGGCGCCGGCCGCCAGGTTGCTCAGGCCCAGGGCGATGAACTCATGATTGGCGTTGATCGCGTAGCCATGGCGCGCGGCGAAGCTGCGGGCAGTGAGCATGGCGCTGCAAAAGCTCACGGTGGCGATGCCCAGCGCGTCGCGCAGCAGGCTCTTGCTTTCCTCCAGGCTGGTCTTGGGCCAGGACAACTCGGGAATCCCGGCCGGCACATGCCCGAGGATCGCCACTCCGAGGCGGTCGAAGCCCAATAGCCCGGCCAGCAAGGTGAACAGCGCCACCGTCAGCAGCGCCGCCGGCAGCCGCGGGTAACGTCGCGGCAGCCAGATCAGAAGGCCCAGGCTGGCCAGGCCAACGGCCAGGGTCAGGCCGTGGATTTCCCCCAGACGCTGGAGAAAGTCCGCCAGCCCGAGAATGAAGCCGTCGCCTTCGATCTTGAAGCCCACCACCTTGCCCATTTGCCCGGCGATCAGGCTCAGACCGATACCGTTGAGGTAGCCGATGAGGATCGGCCGCGAGAAGAAGCTGGCGATAAAACCCGCCCGGGCGATCCCGGCGGCGATCAGCATCAGGCCCACCAGCACGGTGACGATCATCGACAATTCGACGGTTCGCTGCAGATCGCCCATGGCCAAAGGCGCCACGGCCCCGCCGAGCATGGCGCAGGTGGCGGCATCGGGACCGACCATCAGTTGCCGCGAGCTGCCGATCAAGGCATAGACGATCATCGGCAGCACACAGGCGTACAGCCCGTACTGCGGCGGCAGGCCGACAATCTGCGCATAGGCGATGGCGATCGGGATCTGGATTGCCGCCACGGACAACCCGGCCCGCAGGTCGGCGCGGAACCATTCGCGGCGGTAGTGCAACAAGTTGGACAGGCCAGATAGACAGCGCGATAACGACATGCCGAGTCCTTTCGAAATAGTGCGTTGTATGTTTGGGCTGCGCTCTGGCGACCCTCTATTGTTTGGCCAGGCGACGCGAGGGCGCGTATTCAAGCGAATCGAGCCGCTGATCGCCATGAGCTGGAGCAGCTTTTGCGTCGATCGAAGGGGTTATGTACTTTCGCCAGTCATTTCCCCCCCTAGGTAGGCTCCGTTTTTTATTGCCGACCACTGATACCGGAGAGCCAGCCCACGCCTTTGCTGCGCAGGCGCGGGCATAGGGTGCACGAATACCTCGGACGCTCGCCGTTGCGCTGCGACCTGGCGATCAGTGAGGCCAATGGCGAACAGTTCAGCCTCGGCGCGCTGCTGGACAGTGACGCGGCGGCCGCGGCCAATGCGGGTGAGCCTTGGCAGATCCTTGTTCATCACCCTTGCTCAGCGCCCCGCTGGCAGGTCGCGGGCTCTCCAGCACGCGAAAGCACCGGGTGAGAAGCTAGCGCTGGCCAGGGATCCAGGCCGGTGACTCAAAGGCCTCACGCCGCGGTGGGGAGTGGCGCCGGCCCTGCTCTGCCGAGCCTCAACGCGAGAGCATGAAGGTCTCGTACTCCAGGTCATCCAGCGCCGTCGACAACCGCGCCAGTCCCAGCAGCACGCAGACCAGCAGCGACAAGGTGAAGCCATAGCCGAAGTAGCTCGGCCCCAGGTGCAGGCTGAGCAGGGTCAACCCGGCGTTGAGGGCGACGAAGAACAGGCACAGCTCCAGCACGATCGCCCGTTTGTCGAGGTAGAAGAACACGTTGAGGATCGCCATGAACACCACCTGGATGCTCACCCCGATCAGGTCGATGTAGAACAGCGGCAGGTAGTAGCTGGACATCCCCAGCCACTCCAGCAGGCGCGGCCCGAAGAGAAACAGCAGGACCACGGTCAGGCCCTGGACCTTGCAGATTTCCAGCAGGCCCTGGCGGATCGAGAAGGTCATCTCGGCTTTCAGCGAACCGATGTGCTGCAGGGTTTCGCCGTCGCGCACGGCGCGAAACAGCCGGTCGTACCACTCGGCGAAGTCGGTTTCGATCCGCACCAGGAACACCGCCATGCCGGGAATGATCGCCAGGTAGGCGAGGAAGATCGGCAGGTCATACAGGATCGACGCCCGCAGCGGCCCGATCACCTGGCTGGAGGTGTCCGGGTTGAACCAGAAGATGAACTTGTCGATCCAGATCCCCAGGTTGTAGCAAAGCCCGGTCAGCAGCAGGCTGACAAACACCTGGCGGCGGTCGAGGAAGTCGAAGGCCACCAGCTTTTCCGCGCGGTACTCGCGCAGGATGTCGTACAGGAACAGGAACAGCAGCGAGCTGTGCCCCAGTAACAACGCCAGCAGCAGCCCTTCCATGCCCATGTGCCGCAGGAAGAACGCGCTGCCCACCATCAGTGCGTAGCCCGCCAGCATCACCAGCAGGATGCGGTTATAGGCCTTCATCCCCGAGAGGAAGATGATCACCAGCCACAGATTGCACAGCACCACGAAGTTGGCCAGGGTCATCAGGCGGTAGATCAGCGGCTGGTCGAACAGGGTGACCAGCAGCAGGATGCCCAGCACGCCGGAGCCCAGGGTCACCAGCAACAGCACACCGATCAGGTTCGGCAGGATCTGCTCGTACTTGCGCTCGAACAGGCGGTCGGAGACGAAACGGGTGAAAAACAGCTGCAAGCCGCCGGTGAGGATCAGCGAGGTGGCCATCAGGTAGGTCACGGTGATCAGAAACTGGCGGATCAGCACCTCCGGCACCACCAGCCCGAGGCTGATCACCCCCACCAGCATCACGCTGAGAATCGACAGCACCCAGGGCCCGGAACTGATCAGGCCGGCGTAGACATAGGCATGCAGGGTCGCGGTGTAGGAGTCGCGGGAGAGAATCTTGCGCAGTTCGAAACCGATGCCGGCCATTTACCCAGCCTCCTTGTGTGTGGCGCCCATGGCGTTGTCATACAGCGTGCGATAGCGCTCGATCATCAGGGTTTCGCTGTAGTAGCGGTGCACCCGTGCCAGGCCGGCGGCCTGGGCCGACTGCCAGCGTTCGGGGCTGCGCAGCAGATCGATGATCGCCTGGGACGTGGCCTGGGGATCGGCGATCGCCACCACCTCCCCGGCCAGCCCCAGATCGCGGTCGGCCGCTGCGCCGCCCTCGATCAGCTCCCGGCAGGAGCCGACGTCGCTGCTGACCACCGGCGTGCCGGCGGCCCAGGCTTCGAGAATCACCAGCGGCTGGGCCTCGCTGATGGAGGTCAGGACCATCAGGCCCAGTTGCGGCAGGATGTCCTGGATTTTCTGGAAGCCGAGGAACAGCACCTTCTGTTCCAGGCCGAGACTGGCCACCAGGCTGCGACACTCGGCGACGTACTCCGGGTCTTCCTCTTCCGGGCCGACGATCCAGCCCTCCACCTGGGGCATGACGCTGACCACGCCGCGCATGGCCCGCAGGAAGGTCTTCACGTCCTTGATCGGCACCACCCGGCCGATCAGCCCGACCACCGGCGCGATGCCGGCGGCACGGGACTCAAGGGCCTGGGTCCAGAGCTGCAGGTTGATGCCGTTGGGAATCACCTGGGTGCGCTCCGGCGGCGCGCCGTCCTTGATCTGCCGTTGGCGATTGCCGTCGTACAGGGCAATGATCTGGTCGGTGCTCTCGTAGACCAGATGACCGATGCGCTCGAAAAAGCGCACCCAGAGCATGCGGATATAGCCCGAACCGCTGTCCATGCTGTCGTTGAGCGCCTGATTGCTGCTTTCGGCGATCCAGCTGGCCTGGGCCAGGTCGATCTTGCGTTCCTTGGTGTAGATGCCGTGCTCGCTGAGCAGGAACTGGCAGCCCCACAGCTGCTTGAGCAGGCAGCCCACCAGCCCGGCGTAGCCGGTGGAAATCGAGTGCAGGACCCGGGCCCGCGGCATGCGCCGGGCCGCGGCGGCCAGCATCAGCAGCGGCGATTGCATGGTGCGCAGGGTCCAGAAGTAATTGACGAAGGACGGATCGGCGCAATGCTGCTCGTAGCCTTCGGTCAGCGCCTCCCAGCTGGGGCGGCTGTAGAGCACGTCGTCCAGGGTGATCCGCGCCTGGGCCAGGGAATCGAGCACGCGGATGCCCAGCTCGGCGGGCGGTTTCTCCGGGTTGTGCAGGTACCGGTAAAGGTTGCTCAGCTCTTCCAGCGAGGCGCTGTGGGCCACGCGCTTGTGCCTGGGGTTGCGCCACGCCTCCTCCAGGTAGACCTCCTCGATGTGCACCACGTTGGCCGGAATCTCATAGCGGCGCTGGCCATAGGCTTCACGCTGGCCACCGATGAACAGCACGGAAAAGGTCAACTGCGGCAGGCCGAGGATCATCTGGTGGATCCAGCTGGAGACGCCACCGCGCACATAGGGCCAGGTGCCTTCGAGGAGCAGGCAGACATCGGCAATGGGGGTCGGGTCGACGGCGCTTTTCATGTCCAGGTCCTTACCAGCCCGGCAAAGGGCGGACGTTGCTGCATTTGCGGCGGCAGGCTCTTCAACAGCCCGGGAATCTCGGCATAGTTGCCACTTTCAAAGGCGATCTCGGCCTGGAACGGCAAGACCTTGCCCGGGTCCATGCCCGCCTCCTGGGCCTGGTGCATGTGCAGCCGGGCCTTGCCGATATCGCCGCGTTCAAGGGCGATGCGTCCGGCCAGCAACAGCAGTTCGCCGCCCTCGCCCGCCTGCAGCGCCAGTTCGGCATGTTCACCGGCCTGGCCCAGCACGTGCTGCTGCACGCTGCCCTGGGCCAGCCCCAGGTAAGCCAGCTCCCAGTACCAGCGCGCCAGGGTCGCGTGCAAGGCGCCAGCCTTCTTCGGCGCCGCGCCGGGCAACTGCGCAAGCGACGCCTGGATCCGCTGGTTGATGTCGGTTTCCTGTTTGTCGAGCATCGAATACGCCAGCAGGCGCACATCGTCGCTGGGGTCGCCCAGGGCCAGCTTGAGAATCGGCACCGCTTCCTTGCCCGGCATCCTGCGGGTGGCGAGCAACGCCGCCAGGCGCTGGTCGGGGTCCGGGGCGTGGCGCAGCACATCCTGCAAGCCGCTGTCGCCGAAGGTCGGCGAATGCAATTGGGTCTGGGCGCGAAACGGCAGGTCGGGAATGCCCACCGCCTGCCACATCTGCACCTCGCGCTTGCGCGGCAAGTACAACGCCGGAAAGATCGCCGCGATCACCCCGACCGAACCCAGCAGCGGAACAAAGAACGCCAGGCTGAAAATGAACAGCGGGCTCCAGGGCAACGGCCGCCGATAACGCGCCGGCAGCAGCAGCCAGACCGCCGCGGTGAGCAGCGCGCAGGCGATGGCGTGACTCATTGCATACAGCAGCGCGACCTGCAGGTCGGGCAACTGCGCCGTCAGGCTGGCCCAGCTCCCGACCTCGAAAAACAGCGCTCCGCTAAACAGCCACTTGCTGATCATTCAGGCCACACTCGTTGTACAGAAAGTTACGCAGTCCATCCCGTTGCCGGGCCGACTCCAGGTCATAAGGCAACACCTTGACCCCCAGGCTCGCCAGTTCCACGCTCATGCCGAAGTGCTCGTGCACCAGCTTGCCCAGGCGCGCCAGATAACCCTGGGCGCCCTCGCTGCTGGTCAGGGGCAGGAGCACCAGCAGCAGCCCGTGCCCGCGGTCGTTGACCAGGCTCAGGTGCAGGTCCAGTCCGCGCTGACTGCGTTCGAACAGCCGCGTCAGTTCGTCGTTGGGCTGGATCAGTTCGAAGGCATAGAGGCAGCCGGACAGGCCGTGGCGCTCGACATCCACCAGCGAACGCTTGAGCTGGCGCGTGAACTGCTGACTGTCGGCGTCCTGCAGTTGCAACACCTGGGAATCGGCGTGCAGCAAGTCGGCGATGTGCCCGGCCAGCAGGGCCAGCAGGCTGAGGGTGCGCTCCTGGAAGGCGAAGAACGGCATCTGCCGCACCGCCAGCACCGCCAGCACCTGCCCCTGGGTGTCCACCAGCGGGATGCAGGCCTGCAACGATGACACCGAGGCTTGTCCGCCGCTGTCGAGCAGCTCCTCGCGCACGCTCACCAGCTCCTCGCGCTCCAGGCATAGGCGCACCAACAGGTCCTTGTCGTCCAGGGCGGGCATGGTGCCGATGGAGGCCAGCAGGCTCAGCTGGGGAGCCGCGCTGGCGCCCTGTTGCACCCGGTACAGCCCGGCGACCCGCAACGAACCGTACTGGCCCAGCAGGGTCAGCACCGGCTCGGCCAGCAGGGTCAGGGCATCGTCGCCATTGGGCGCCGCCCGCAGCCGCTCACGCAGCCCCAGCAACGAGCTGCGCAGGCTCTGGTCGCTGCCGGCCAGGCGCTGCTCCAGGCGATCGTGAGACACCCGCAGAATCTGATGGGCCCGGGTGAAGTCGTCGAGCCGGTACTGGCGATACTCGTTGGCCATCTGCAAGCGCAGCAGCCGCCGCTCCCACAGGTCGCGCACCTCGCCCACCAGCATGCCGCAGACCAGCACGCCGACGATGTAGGACGGCGCGATCTGGGCGTAGCCCGGCAGTCCGTTCTGACGCAGGACGAAAAATGCCGCCACCAGCAGGCTGGCGCTGATCAGACCGCGGACAAAGCCGTAGCGCACCCCCAGCAACAGCGGCGCCAGCACCGACCAGGGAAACTCGCCCTGCACCTGCAGCGGGTCCTGGGGCGCCAGCCACAGGCCGACGCCGATGACCAGGGCGGTCACCAGGAAGGTTTCCAGCCATGACGCCGGACCGCTGGCCCGGGGCGCCAGCGCGTAGTCCATGTGTGGAGAGTTCATGGCCGTCACTCGATCCGCAGGCCGCCGACCAGTTTGTCGAGGACCTTCTGCGCCGCACCGGCCAGGCTCTCGCGCGACCAGCCGGCACGGGCGCCGCTGTTGCTCCACAGCACCTTGCCCGTGCCCGCCTCGACGACCCGCAGGCTGATGCCCACTGCCGGTTCGCCGTCCAGGCCGTTCTTGTACTGCCACTCTTCGACACTGCCGGACACCACATAGTCGAGCTTCTGCTCGCGGGCCCAGTCCATGGCCCCGGCCAGACGTTCGCTATCGTCCAGCAGGGCCGGCTCGCCCTGCCCCGGCGCGCCGCTGTAGACCTGGGGTTGCAGGCCACGACTGCTGAGCACGCTGAGCAGGATCTGCTCACTGCGCTCGCCGGCCTGGGGCGTCTGCGAATAGTTGACCAGCGGCAACACGCCCCAGCGGGCATTTTTCGACAGTTCCGGGCTGCTTTGACCGGTAAAGCTGGTGCACCCGGCCATCAGCAAGGCGGCCATCGCCAGACTCACGCAACGAAGGGATTGCATAAGGTTCACTCCTCTTTGAATTCCATGATCAGCGTCCAAAACGCACGCTGTAGCTGACACCTGCAGTGCCGCCGGATTTGCCGGTTCCGCCTTGCGGCGCCGACTGGTAACCGAAGGTCACTGCCAATTCGTCATCCCCTATCACCTCGGTGCCGATACCGGTACTGATGGCGTAGTTGATGGTGTTGTCGGTCCACTGCCAGCCGGAGCTGACGTCCACCAGCCAGGTGTACTGCCCGCGCGTGCGGTTCAGCGCCCCAGGGAAGCCGCGGCGCCAGGCGCTGCCGAAGAACAGCTGGCCATAGCGTTTCTGCAGCAGGGTCTGGCTGTTGATCTGGTTCGGGTCGTCGAGCTGGATGCCGGCCAGATCGATGCCTCCGCCCAGGGTATTGGCCAGGTTGGGCAGCGCCCGGTTGTTCAGGCTGTTCTGCTGGTAGTCGATGCCGCTGCGCAGTTCCCAGTTCGGACCTTCGAACTGCAGGGTGTGGTCGAACTCGATCTTCAGTGCCTGACCGCTGCCCAGGTCATCGCCGCCGCGGGTCGAGAACCAGCGCTGGGCCAGGTTCCAGGACAGCTGGTCGCGGGCCGAGTAGCGATGCCGGCCACCGACCCAGAGATCGTCCTGCTGGCCGAAGGCACGCATCAGGCCGCTGTCTTCGTTCTTGCGGTGCCAGTCGGCGCCCAGGTCCAGCTCGTTGCCGCTGTCCACCTGCCAGCTGCGACTGATGCCCAGGCCGTTGCGGTCATCGTCCTTGCGCAGGCTGCTGTCGACAATCAGCTTGTAGTTGCCGTTCTCCACCTGACGCTGCAGGGTCAGCTCGGTATTGGTCTCGTTGCCCAGGCGCGCGGTATCGAGGGTGTCGCCACTGTAGCGGCCCTGCTCCAGCACCAGCTTGGCGTACCAGTTGTCGTTGAGGTAACGCGCGGCAGTCAGCCGCGGGCCGTTGAACACCAGTCCGCCGTAGTCCTGGCGCTCCCAGGCCAGTTGCACGCCCTGGGGCGTGCGCTCGGTCATCTCGATGGTCTGGCGCCGCAGTTGCTCACGCAGGGATGCCGGCTGGTCGTCACCCAGCGCCGACAGCCCGGTGGCCAACGCTTCGCCGCCGCGCCCGAGGCTGTTCAGGGCCTCGACCTGCTGCGCCGGATCAAGGCTGCCGCCGGCCACCAGACGCTCCAGGGCCTGGCGGTTACTGCCGCGCAAGGCTTCCTGGATCTGTTCGTAGCTGCTGATCTTCAGGCCCCGGCTGCGGGCCCAGGCCAGCCACTCGTCCTTCTGCGCCGACTGATTGAGGTCATCCAGGCGCGCAAGGAACTGATCGAACCACAGCTGCAGCATCGGCTTGGAACCGTCCTGCCATTGCATGGCCTTGTTCTGCGCCTTGCGCGACGAATAGCTGCTGGCCAGCAGGCGCAGCCAGGTGGCATAGCCCTGTGGCGTGGCGCGGATCTGCTCCGCGGTCACCTGGCGATCGAGCTTGAGCCGCAGGCGCTGGGCCGAGTCGGCATAACCTGCACTTTCCAGGGCATCGGCATAGGCAGCCTGGACCATCCAGTCCTGCGAGTTGCCCTGCAGGTACAGGCGATACCAGGCCAGGGCCTCGGTATTGCGCCCCACCAGCTGGCTGGCGGCGGCAAATGGCAGCCACAAGGTGCTGTCGCTGCGGGCCAGGGAGCGCCATTGCTGCAACAGCGGCTTGATCTCGGCACTGCGCCCCAGGTCGACATACAGCCACAGCAGGCGTTCGCGGAAGGTGTTGTCATCCGGGAACCGGCTCAAGCCCAGGCGATACAGGCGCAACGCCTCGTCGCTGTTGCCCTGCTGCACCGCCAGGGCGCCGCGGGCGGCCAGCACCTGGGACTGATCGGCGGCGTCCGGGTACTGCTCGGCTTCCTTGAGCAGGTCGACCACCAGCGGCCAGTCCTGAAGCTCCTGGGCCAGTTGCAGGGCGGCCACCAGACGCTGGGGATTGTGCCCCTGGCGCCAGCTGTCGACGGTCAACTGCAGGGCCTTGCGCGGATCGCGGGTGCGATACAGGGCGATCAGCTGACTCTCGTCACCGCTGTTGAGCGAGCCCTTGATCGCTAGCATCCTCTCCAGCGCCAGCTGCAGCTCATCGTCCAGCTCCAGGTCCCAGGCCAGGGAGGCGCGGGACTGCCAGTAGTTGAGGTCGTCGATCTTGTTGCCATCGACCGCGGTGATCACCTTCCACGCCGACTGGCTGTCAAACAGCTTGAGGTAGTTGTTGGCCCAGTCCACCCGTTCGGTGCTGGTCAGCGGATACCGCTTGGCGAAGTTCTTCCAGACCGCCAGGCGCTCCGGGTACTGCTCGGTGTTTTCCAGGTTCTGCAACAGACGCACCCAGGCCAGCCGGTGCTTGGGGTACTTGGCGACGTAGCGGCGCAGCCATGCTTCCGCCTGCTCGGGGGTGCCGCGGGACTCTTCGGCGTACACCAGGGCGTCGAGCTCGACGTTACTCAGGGCCCGGGTGTCCATGATCCCGGCCAGCAACGGAATGCCACGGTCGAAGTCGTAGGTCTGCATGGCCAGGCGCCAGGTGTGTTCGAACTGCGCCGGGTCGTGACGCAGCTTGCTCAGGCTGATCCAGTAGCCCAGCGCCGAGGCCGAATCGCCCTGCCACTCGGCGAGATGGGCCATCTGCTCCAGCAGTGCCGGATCCTCCGGGCGCAGTTCCAGCAGTTGCACGCCTACCGCATGGGCGCCGTTGAGGTCGCCAAAGGCCAGGCGCTGCTTGAACTCCTTGGCCAGGACCTCCGGGCTGTCGGGCTGCAACTTGCGCCAGGCGCTGAAGAACTGCTCGGCCAGGTCCGCACGGTTGTGGGCAATCGCCACATCGACGCCCTGGTCCAGCAGTCCGGCATCGAATTCAGCCTCGGGCTGGGTCGCCAGTTCCCGGGCCAGCAGCTCGGCGGCCTGATCGCCACGATCCGCCGCCACCAGGGTGGTGAAGGCTTGCTGCAGGAGCTGGCGGCGCACGTCGGGGGCCTGGCTGGCATCGAGCAGTTGCACATAAAGGTCGGCGGCGCGTCCGGGCTGTTCGCTGGCCTGGTACCAGCGCGCCGCCTCGGGCAGCCAGTGCTGCCCCTGCTTGGGATCGCGACGCGCCAGCTCGGCGTAGGCATCCGCTGCCAGCCCCGGGGCCTGGGCCGCCAGGGCCAGGGAAGCCAGGCGCTCCAGCTGCGGGCTGGGCAAGGAACGGTAATCGAAGGCCTTGAAGCGCTCGGCCAGGGCCTGCAAGGCGGCGCTGTCGGTGCTGTTGTTCAGCGCCAGGGCATCGAGCTGCAAACGGTAGTAGGCCTTGAGCGCCGGGTCGGGTTGCGGCCACTCGGCCAGGTGTTTTTCCGCCTTGGAGTAGTCGCCCAGCTGGATCAGCAGATCCAGCAGCTGGGTGCGCAATTCGCTGTTTTCCGGGTGCGCGGCCAGCAGCACTTCGGCATAACTGGCGGAAACCTCGTCCGGTTGCCCGCCCTTGGGCCGGAAGGCGTCTTCGTTGCGATAGGTCGCCCACAGCAGCACGCCGACGGCAATCGCCACCAGCAGCAAGGCCCAGGGATTGAGCAGCCGCGCCCGCGGGGCCTTGTCAGTTGCAGAAGAGTTGGCCATCACTCACCTGCTTCAAAGGAAGTTGGAAATGCCACAGGCCCTGTTCGGACTTGCCGGCGTAACGTTGCCCCTGGACCTCGACCCGGCAGGCGCTGGCCGACCGCACCGAGAACTCCAGGTTGAACTGGCCGGCAAAGGAGAACGTCACTTGCCGGTCATTCACATAACGCCAGTCGCGCAGGGGAATGTTCGCCAGCTCCAGGGCCGGACGCGGATCACGCTCGGGACGCAGGGCCAGCAACGGATGATCGCTGCTCAAGGCCACATAGCGCCCCTGGGGCAGATCACGGACCCCGGCCACGCCTCGGGAGCGACCCAGATCCGGCCAGCCGAGCTCAGGGTCCAGGCGCAGGGTGCGCAAGCCATCCAGGCCGCGCACCTGCCAGTCGCCTTCGGCGGTACGGGCCAGGCTGGCCTGGTACAGACCGTGGACCCGGTCCAGGTAGTCGCTCATCCACAAGGACAGCGGCTGCTGGCCACGCATGAACCGGTAGATGTCGGTCATGGCCTTGATCGAGGCCTGCTTGGTGCCCGAATAGAAGTGGTAGTACAGGTGAATGCCGCGCAGGCGCCGCGGGCTGTCGGTCAGCTCGAAGGTGTCGATCACATCGCGGAAACCGTAGTACGGGCCCTTCCAGAGGTTGGTGTACATGTTCTCGTTGATCACCGGCGCGTAGTACTGCAGGCCGCCTTCAGTGGGACGCAGCAAGGGATAGAGGCCGGTCAGCGACGGGTTGGCCTTGGTCAGGATGGTCTGTCCGCCGTTGACGTTTTTCAGCCCGGCGGCGTAGGCCATCTTGATGGTGTCGGCGCTGGGCAGCGCGTCCCCCGGCCAGAAGATCAGCTTCACCGGCTTCTGCGCGGTGGTCAGACGGCTGTTGATGTAGTCCCGCGAGCCGTAGATCTCGCGCTTGTAGTCCAGGGTCTTGTACCCCGGGATGTTCAGGCGCAGGCCGTATTCGGCGTGGAAGTCCTCGTCCTTCTTGGCCTTGTCCGGCTGCATGTAGAACGGGTGGCTGTAGGTGTGGGTGGCCACCTCGACCTTGGGATCGGCAAAGATCTCCTGGGCGATCGGCTCCAGTTCCCGGGCGAGGAACGGCGACATGCCCTTGGGCCCGATCTCCCCTTCGATGATCGACACCGAGGTCAGGTACGGGTTGGGCCGGATGTAGTCATCCAGCACCTGGCGCCCGGAATACGGGGTGCCGCGCACTTCGGCGTGGGACGGAAAGCCGTCGCCGTCGATGTGCACCGTGGCGATCCGCCGGCCGTTCTCGGTGGTGGTGTCCGGGCGCGGTTGCGCCGGCAGGCGCAGGGCCTTCTGGATAAAGGCGAACGGGTCGAGCATCCAGCGGCTGCGCTCGACATTGGCCTCCACCACATAAGGGGCCAGGGCCATGCCGCCCCAGGTGCCGATGACCACGGGGGCATATTTGCCGCCCTTGTCGTCCCCCAGCAGCAAGGCCGGTTTCGGTCCGTCGGGCAGCAGCGTGACCCGGGTCAGTTCACGGGTCCGCGCCACCACCGGTGCTTCAAAGGCACCGATCAGGCTCTTGTCCTGGCTCAGCACCTGCAGGTTTCCACGGGTTCCCGGCGCCGCCAGGCCCAGTCCCAGGCGCTTGAGCAGTGCACGGTCTTCGATCGGCAGGCCGGCCATGATGGCCAGTGGCACCTGTTCGTCCAGGCGCTGGCCGATCCAGTGGCTGAAGGCGCGGCTGTCCTGGGGCGGGCCGCTGGTCATCCACACCACCACCCCGGCGTACAGCCCGGCGAAGCTGTAGGACGGCAGGCTGTCGTCGGCCGGCAGGTAGTCCACGCGGTAGCCCAGGTATTCCAGCAGACCGCCGAGCATCCGATGCCCGGCGTGATCGTAGAGTTCGCCTTCACGCGGGTCGTAGAGCATGGCGATGCGCCGCGGCTGCACTTCCACGGTGCTCAGGCCGATGGCGTTGAGGTCCGGGGTGGTGACCACCGGGATAAAGCCTTCCTGACTCAGTTGGCGGGCCAGCTTGCGCGCTTCTTCGCGGCGGTTGGGTGGCAAGTAGTCGATGGCCACCAGGGGAATGTTTTTGGCCCGCAGTGGCTTGAGTTCACCTTCGAGCCAGTTGCGATCGGACTCGGAAACCGGCCGATAACGCTTGGCCGCGGCATCCCAGCCGGCATGGATCGATTCGACGGCCACGGCCGCGGCCACGCCGTCCAGCTCCCCCAGCACCTCGAAGCCACGGTTGAAGAACAGCTTGAGGTTGGGCAGACGGCTGTGCAGCTCCCGCAGGAACGAGGCCAGGGCCTGGCGTTGCGCTTCGCGCTGGGCTTCAGGCAGCAGCTGGAAACTGTCCAGGGTATCGAGGAACAGGCCGGCATAGCCCTGGTCCTGCAAGGCCTTGGCGCGCTTGAACAGGTGTTCGCGCCAGGCCGGGGTGGCGATGTCCATCACCTGGCTGTCCCAGGCCTTGTTGCGGATGGCGCTGGCGCCCTGGGTCAGGGCCTGCTTGTCCAGCGCCGCGCGGTCACCGTCGAACTCGCCCACCGACAGGTAGGCGAACGGCTGGCTGCCCAGCTTGCGCAAGGTGGCGACATCCGCAGTGCTCATATGACCAGGCTCGACCACCGCCCACTCGTACTGCGCCAACTCCTCCAGCGGAGGTCGTTCGGCGTACCAGAAGCCGACGCTGGCAGGCGCCGCCGGCGCGGCCTGTACCAGCGAAGGGGTTGCACACAAGGCCAATGCGGTAAACAGGCGCCGAACCATGTTGAAGACACGCCCCCTGCGAAACTCGATGTCCATAACTCACTCTTCAGTAGATCAATCGGCACACCATCAGGCTGTCGAGCTCCGGCTCGCCGGAACGCTCAAGGCCAGGAAGCTAGAGACTGCGGTACAGCTGCGCCAGGCCCTCCCCGAGGCGGGTCGGCGTCCCCAGATCGAAGCGCTCGCGCAAACGTCGGTTGTCGGCCTTCGAATGGCGGATATCACCGGATCGCGCCGCGGCATGATTCACCTTCAGCGGCTGGCCGCTGATCTGTTGCAGGGTCGCGATCAGGTCGTTGAGGCTGGTCACGCCACCCAGGCCGACGTTGGTGGCATCGATCGCGGGCGCAGGTTGCTCCAGACCCTGGACCAGGATCTTCACCAGGTCGGCGACATAGACGAAATCCCGGGTCTGCCCGCCATCGCCGAACAGGGTGATCGGCTGCTGGCTCCTGGCCCGTTCGCTGAAGATGCTGATCACCCCGGAGTACGGCGAGGAAGGGTCCTGGCGCGGTCCGAAGATGTTGAAAAAGCGCAGGATCACCGGCTCCAGGCCATGCTGACGGCGGTAGAAATCCAGGTAGTACTCGCTGGCGAGCTTGTCCGCTGCGTAGGGCGTGAGGGGCGACTTGGGCGTGTCCTCGCCAATCGCGGTGCCCTCGCCGTTGTTGCCGTACACCGCCGCGCTGGAAGCGAACACCACCCGGCGGATGCCCGCCGCGACCATGGCCTCGCAGACCCGCAGCGTGCCGATGAAGTTGCTCTGGTGGGTGCGTACCGGGTCTTCGACCGAGGCCTGCACCGAAGCCACCGCCGCCAGGTGCACCACCGCGTCGCAGCCGCTCATGGCCGTGGCCAGGAGCGTGGCATCGGCGACATCACCGACCGTGAGTTTCAGGCCGTGATGGGTCAGCGGCAGATTGCTGGTCTTGCCGGTGGACAGATCATCCAGAACATGAACGGCATAGCCTTTGGCCAACAACGCATCGACCAAGTGGGAACCAATGAAACCGGCGCCACCCGTAACCAGTATCCGTTCAGAAGACATAGATCATCCCAAGGAAAATTTCGTCGCTACGCCGATTCAAGCTAGCACACCGGTTGAAAACACCCTGGCTAATAGCTGCCATGGGCGTCATTTTCCGGGGAGCTGTGGTTTGCCGAAGGCTCTAGCGCCTTGGCCCGAGCCGATCCAATGATGTTGGCGTCAAAAAAACATCAATAAAATCAATTGCTCAGCGAGCGCATACTGGGGTGAAAAAGCCATTACGTCAATATTACGTCTAGTTCTGGCCATTTCTAAAAAACAACGAACTTTTAGCCAATATGTTGACGTAGAGCCTCGGCAGCCCTCCCCGACCATTGAGCGCGGAAAACCACGCCTGCGACATTCTGCCGCAGCGCCAGTGGCCCGGGTCCGCGGGCCAGAACGGCGAGCACCAACGCGGCGGGCTCCAGGCGGCCAACGCCCAACCGGGCCACATACTGCGTCAGCCTGTCGCAGGCAGGCCGCGCCGCCCCTGGCGAGACTTTCGTTTCATGCCTGCGGAAAATACGTCTCCCTTACCCCTATCTCCCTTCCCCAAGGGGCCCGGCGGGCCGGCGATGGCCTCGGGGCATCCTGGCTGTCTGGAAGTTGCCTATGCCTGTTCTTGTCACTTTGCTCCGGGCAAAGAATCTGTACCCCTCCCCTGCCCTGTGGCCATTGCTGGGCTGCGGCCTGCTCGTCCTGGGTCCGTCGTCCGTGGCCCTGGCCGAAATCGCCCCGGTCGAGAGTTCGACCCTGACCCTGGGCACCGTTACCGTCCAGGGTGGTGATGCCGCCGGCAGCGGCCCCTTGAGTACCCGCAGCGTGCTCAGTTCGGTGGACATCCTCGGCGGCGACATTCTGGAAAAGATGCCGGTCAACTACAGCTGGGAACTGTTCAGTCGCGCGCCGGGGGTGATGCTCACCGAGTTCAACCAGGGCACGACGTCCGGCAAGATCTCCTTTCGCGGGTTCAACGGCGAGGGCGAAGTCAATGCGGTCAAGCTGCTGATCGACGGCATTCCGAGCAACAGCAACGACGGCAACATGCCGTTCATGGACATGATCTTCCCCATGGAGCTGGACAGCATCGAAGTGGTGCGCGGCACCAGCGATGCCCGTTACGGCCTGAACAACATCGCCGGCAACGTCAATATGCTCACGCGCAGCGGCGGCGACTACACCAAGGCCCGCCTGCGCTACGGCAGTTTCAATACCCAGGAAACCCAGCTGGCCAAGGGCATCGAAGGCAGCAACTGGACCCAGAACTATTTCTTCGCCTACCAGAAGGCCGATGGCTATCGCGACCATGCCCAAGCGGACAAATTCTCCCTGTCCGGTAAATGGTTCTACGCACCGGACGACGGCCGCTACCGCCTGGGCCTGATTGCCCGGCACTACGAAACCGAGGCCCAGGAGCCGGGTTACCTGAGCCAGAGCGATGCTCGCCAGCACCCGACCATGAGCAACAGCTACAACGCCACGGACAAAGGCACGCGGCGCATGAACCAGCTCAGCCTGCATCTGGACACGGACCTGGCCGACACCCTGGCCTGGTCGGCCAAGACCTACGTCAACACCTTTGATGACCGGCGCTGGACCCAGTACTGGCGCACCAGCTCGCAGCAGGAGCGCGACACCTACGAGACCCAGTACGGCGCCCTCACCTCCCTGACCTGGCGCCCGCAAGTCAGCTGGCTCTACGCTTTTGCGCTGGAAGGCGGCGCGGATGTGCAACAGCAGCAAAACCGCAGCGAGCGTTACCGCACCCAGAACCGCGCCCGCCTGGCCCAGACCCGGGATCAGCAGTTCGACTTCGACACCTACGGCGCTTACCTGCAGGCCGAGATCAAGCCGTTCGAGTCGCTGAAGATCGTGCCGGCGTATCGCGTCGACAAGATCCAGGGCGATTTCACCAACCAAATGACCGGCCTGGACTACGACATCAACGACTATGGGCTGATCAAGCAACCCAAACTCAGCGTGGTGTATTCGCCCTGGACCGTGGCCAGCCTGTACGCCAACTGGGGCCGCACCTTTCAAGTCGGCACCGGCGCGGCGGCTTACAAGATCCCGCCCCGCGACACAGACCTGGCGCCGTCGATCAACGAAGGCTGGGAAACCGGGGTCAAGTTCACCCCAACCGATTGGGTTGACGGCCGAGTGGCTTACTGGCGGCAGGATGCCAGTGGCGAAGTCAGCCGCCGGCTCAACGACCCCAGTGGCGAGTCGGACAACGTCGGCGAAACCCGGCGCTGGGGCTACGACCTGCAACTCAACCTGCACCCCGACGAACGTACCGACCTGTGGCTGGCGTACTCCTGGCAGTACTCGAAAATCCTCAAGCCCAGTGCCACCCTGCCCAACAGCCAGGGCCAGGAAATCGACCACATTCCCCATCACCTGTACAACGCGGGGGTCAGCTACCACCTGACCCCAGCCCTGCAACTGACCGCCTGGATGAACGGCCAGACCCACTACTACCTGGAGCGGGAAAACACCCAGGGCACCTATGGCGGTTACGTGCTGATGAACCTCGGCGCCACTTACAAGGTCACTGAGTCAGTGAGTGTCGACCTGCAGTTGAAGAACCTCACCAACCGCTACTACGAATACGTCTGGTACGACCCGGACGGCGCCAAGGCCTCGCTGCACTCGCCGGGCGACGGCCGCGCACTCTATACCGGTATCACCCTGGACTTCTGATGAACCACCCTGCCCGGGCGCAGGTCGCCCGGGTCAAGTCGCCCATTTGTACCCACCCCTTGATGAGAGGCACCGCCCATGACCGCCTACGGTTCAAAAAAATCCTCACCACCCTGGCCCTGCTGGCTTCCCTGACCAGCGCCGGTTCGGCGTTCGCCCATGCTCATCTGAAGAGCGAAACCCCGGCCGCCGACACCACCGTCAGCGCGCCGAAGGAATTGCGCCTGGTGTTTTCCGAAGGTGTCGAAGCGCAGTTCACCCAGGTCAAGGTCAGCACCGCGGGCACGGACGTGGCGATCAAGAGCATTGCCAACGCTGCGGGGGATCAAAAAACCCTGATCGTCACCCCACAACAGCCACTGGCCCCCGGCGAGTACAAGGTGCAGTGGCATGCGGTGTCGGTCGATACCCACAAGAGTGATGGCGCCTACGGTTTCACCGTCGGCAACTGAGCCTGACCGTCGCCCATGGCTGCAGTGAGCCCGCCCGGTTGCGGGCTCGTTGCGCGGATGCACTGAATGCGCCTGGCCAGCCAAAGCAGGGCCAGCACTTCCGGCACCAGCACATAACCATAGGCAACGACGGGTATGTCCAGGCGCAACCCGAGCACCAGGAGCGGCAGGCCAACCGCCCATCCCAGCAGCGCATCCACTTTGGCAATGGCGACAAATTCACCCAGGCTCTGCAAAGCCGCGCGCAACGCATTGGTGGCCAAACGGACCGGCAGCGACACCCCCAGCATCAGCAGAAAGCTGCTCCACCACCTGCCCTGCTGGGCATACACCCATTGCCCCAACCAGGGGCCGAGCAGAATCAGTAGTCCACCCAGCAATGCCATGCCCGGTATGCCCAGGCGCAACAGCTGCTTGAGCAGTCGCGACACCTCGTGCGGGGCCAGGCCGGCAAAGCGCATGGCCAGAAAGCGGATCAGCGCCACCAACGGCGCAAACACCAACAGGGCCAGAAAGCTTGCGGCCGCGAAGGCATCCAGACGCTGGGTATCGACCGGGGCAATCTGCGGCGCCGCGAACAGCACCAGGGTCATCAGCCCCAGCAGTTGCATGGACAGTAGTCGCAACCCTTCCCAGGCACTCTGACGCAGCACCGCTCTGGCCCAGTCCGCTGCGGGCAGCCAGCGCCCCCACCCCATCAGCGGCTGCAAGCGCCGTAGCACCCAGGCGCAGGAACCCAGGTGCATCAGCAGCGATGCCTTGAAGCAACCGGCGAAGCCAAACCCCAGACACTCGATGAACAACAGGTTGAGCACCACCTTGGCCAGCAGCTCCCAGAGTTTCCAGCGCACCACCAACGACCCCTGTTGCGAGGCGTGCAGGATGAACGCCGCGCAGCCATTGAGCAGGCGCAACGGCGCCGTCGCCGCGAACCAGGGAATGGCGCTGAGCAGCAATGCTCGCAGTGCGGCATCGTCAGCGCTGAGGCTGGCCGCCAGCGGCGGATAGGCCAGCAAGCCGACAAGGCTCAGTAGCCCCCCGAGGGTTGCCGCCAGCGTCAATGCACCACGTATCACCGGCCCCGCTCGCCCCTCGCGGAGCGCTCGGGCGACCCGGACCGAAACCACCGATCCCAGCGCCATGCTGACCAGCAGATCGAGCAGCGCCAGACGCGCCAGCATCACGTAGGCCGCCGGCATGCCCGGGGCCTGGTGCGCCAGCATGCCGAGGTCGATCTGGGCCAGCATCTGCGCCACCGCGAAGGCCAGCACCAGGGCCGCAAAGCCGGCCCAGAACGCCCGGCCATGCACCGTCAGCGCTGTCCTGTCCTGTTGTTCAACGCGGGACATCGGTCCAACCGGGAAAGCCGTCTTGCAGATGCCGGCTGTGCACCGTGAAATAGCCAAAGGCGGCCTCTGGTGCCGGCAGTGGTTCGGCCAGCTCGATCTGCTCGATGTCCCTGGCGCCCTCCAGGGTCTGGGTTTTCCAGCCACAGACCAGATCCGGCAGGTCCGCGGCGGCGAGGAAGATGCCGTTGGCCTCGCTGCGGTCACCGGTGGCCCAGCGCGCCGCCGAGGCGCCCATCAGCTGGTAGCGCAAGGCCGGAGTCACTTGCCGGGCAAAGGCCGAATGCTGCAACCAGACATCCAGCCACAGGTAATAGGTCCAGTTCAGCGATAGCCGCTGCTGCGCCGCCCAGCTCATGAACGGGCGAAAGATCGCCAGCCCGTCGGGCCCGGACAGCTCCAGCAAGCCCGGGCAGATATCGAACAGGGTGTGCCAGTAGACCCGCAGGCTGCTGTCGATGCGCACGAAGGCTCGGGAGTCACGGGGGTAATCGCCCTGGCGTTGCGGCACGCTCAAGGCATGCAGCAGTTGGCTGTCGGTCCTGGGCAATGGGTGCTCGGTCTTCATGTCCGCGGCTCCACAGGCGAGGAGGGAAAAATGCCCCGCAGCCGTTGCAGGTCGCCGATGATTTCGGCCTCGTCGAAACGGCCGTCGCGTTCGTAGGTCAGGGTTGCCTCGGGACCGTCGAACAGCCCGCGATAGCGTTGCAAAAACCCCAGGGTTGCCTCGGAAAGCACCTGGTCGTGGGTGTCGAGAATCAAATGCGGCTGCAGGATCGACAGGTTGTAGCCGGCGGTATGAAAGTGCGATGAGTGTTCAATCACGCCCTCCCAGGCCTCCAGGGGCACGCCGCAGTTGAGGTGGGCACAGACTGCGTTGGAGGCGTCGAACAACACCCCGGCGCCGGTATCGCGATAGAGCCGCTCATGAAAGGCCGGTGCGTCGTGGCCACCGTCCATGATCGACGGGTAGTTCTCCAGCAGCAGCTGACAACCCAATTGCTGCTGCCACCAGTCGACGCGCTCGCGCACCTGCGGGTAATCGCCCACATAGTCGATTTCCGCCAGGTGATACAGCTGACGCCCGTCATGACTGAACCGCGCCACGTGATCGGACACATACAGCGGCCGCAAGCGCTCGATCAGCTCGCGCAAACGCCGGGCCAGGCTTTCAAGGGCCGGCGTGTCGTTTTCAATGAACTTGGAAAACATGATGTGAAAGCCCACCGGCGCGGCAAAGCCAGCCTCCAGTTCGTCGATGGGCACGGTCAGAAAGTTGTCGATCAGCAGCTCGACATAGTCGATGTGACCGGCCTCCAGCAGCTTTCGTACCAGGGGCGCGGTGTCTCCCAGGGTGTAGTTGAAGCCGATACGCATGGTCCTGCACCTCCTTGCTCAAGACCCGCCACGCCCGCCGTGCGGGCGTGGCGGGAAGGCTTTTAGTTGACCCCTACCGGAGCGCAGCACGAGGCGCAGCAGGCACCGGCGCGACCGGCGATGTGCAGGGTGTGTTTTTTAGCGATCTTGATGCTCATGGGTATTGCTCCTTGCTTGATTGAATGGGCGCAGGCGCCCGGGGTTTGGCGAATTCGCCGTTGAGGTAACGCGGTGCAGCGGATGGTTTTCTTAAGAGCAGCCTCCTTGCTCCCGACGGGAACACGCGTGGTGATGGGGATCGGATCAAGGCCGGCGCTTCCACGGGTCTTGCCAGCGCGGGTCGTGGAGCAGCGAGTCGTCGGTCAGGGCCTTGAGAAAGGCCAGCAGGTCGCGTTTTTCTTGCGCGGTGAAATCGATGCGCGCAATCAGCCCGCTCTTGTACGGATTCAAGCGGCCATCGCCGCGCTGCGGGCCGCTGGCGATCAGGCGGCCGCCCTCGGAGTAGAAGTCGATGACCGCTTCCAGCGTGGCCAGGCTGCCGTCGTGCATATAGGGCCCGGTGACCGCGACGTTGCGCAGGCTCGGGGCGCGAAAGGCGCCCATGTCCTCGGGCTTGCCGGTGCTTTCATAGAGCCCGCGATTGGGGAAGGGAAAGCCGCCGGCGCCGTCGATGTTGTACAGCCCGGTGTTGTGAAACGGGGTGTCCACCACCCGGCTGCGGGCATGCACCACCTGATCGTTGAAGTTGAAGCTGCCGTGACAGTGATGGCATTCGGCACGCTCGCCAAAGAACAGCGCCATGCCCCGCTGCTCGCTCTCGCTCAGTTGCTCGCGGCCCTGCAGGTAGCGGTCATAACGGCTGTCCACCGAGACGATGGAACGCTCGAAGGCCGAGATCGCCAGGATCACCGAGGCCATGCTCAACGGCTGCGGCTGATCGGCGAAGGCCTGGCGGAACAGCAGCGGGTACAGCGGATCGGCCGCCAAGCGCGCGAGGATCTGCTGGCGATTGCCATCATTGACCCCCATCTCGATCGGGTCGTCGCCAAACAGCGGCACCTCCATCTGCCGCTCCAGGCTGACGATGGCCGGCGCCGCCCAGTTATAGGTGGCGTTCCAGGCGCTGTTGGCCAGTCCGGGCGCATTACGGTGGGTCAGTTCACCGGTGGCGCCCACCGCCAGCGCGCGACCGTCGCTGAAGGCCCGCTCCTGCAGGTGGCAGGAGCTGCAGGAGCGGTTGCCCGTGGCCGACAGTCGCGGGTCGTAGAACAGCCGCCGGCCCAATTCGACCTTGACCGCCGACATCGGGTTATCCTCAGGCACCCGCGGCTGCGGCACATGGGACGGCAACTGCCAGGCCCACTCCTGAGCCACCGCGGCCCCGGCCAGAACCGCGCTCAACAGCAGCCCCGCAGCCCGCAACAGTCCCAGGCCGCTCATGGCTTGGGCCGTGCGGCGAAGGCCGGCGAATACCCGGGTTGCAGCGGCTGGCCACTGTTCAAATCCAGGCCCAGGCGCGGGAACAGGGTCACGCACTCCGGATCGCTGGGGCCGCTCATGCAGCCCACTGCCGCGCCCTGGTCTGCGCCCAAGGCGCTGTCCTGGAACAACGCCGTCAGGTCCAGGGCCACCTGCTGCCTGGCCGGGTCGAAGTCCGGCAGCGTCAGGGCAATGCGGTTGGCCCGCTGGCACGCCACCGTCTCACCGGTCACCGGGTTGCCGTTGCAGCCAGTGGCGCCCAGGTGCAGGTACCAGGTGTTGGCCCTGGCGCCGTCGGCCTTGGTCACGCCGCCGACAGGATCGACCTCGACCTTGATGAACTTGCGCCCGGCCTGCCAGCTCCAGCCCATGGCGGCCAGGTCCAGGGGCGCGCCCTGCAGTTCGGTGCTGGTGTGGTTCAACGCCTCCGGCACGCCCAGGGTCAGGCTCAGCCCCCGGTAGTGCCCCGGCGGTACGTGGCCGGATACCTGGGTGTGGGTGCCTGGCGTGCCACCTGCGCAATGCCCGCTGCCGTCTTCGAAGTCGAGCAAGGCCACCTGAGCGTCCTGCCAGTCATTGATATCCAGGCGTAGGGGCACCTGCTGGCCCGCCGCGTCGATCAGCGCCACCTCCTGTACATAGAAGCGCGCATCGTGCAGCGCCAGCCTCTTGCGGTCGCGGCCCAGTGGGCCAAAGGGTTGGCCGCAGTTCACCGGCTGAGCGCCGGCCACCAGGGCGAAATCCACGGTGACCGCCTGCTCGGCAGGGGGCACCGGCTCTTTCGCGGCGCACCCGGCCAGGCCGGCCAGGGCGATCAGGGCGATCAGGGCAAGGCGTGAAGTCAAATAACCCATCGTGAAGCTCCCGAGGTCAGAAACGCGCGCTCAGCGTGAGGTTCACGCTGCGGCCTTCTTCATAGGTAAAGGTGTTGGCCAACGACTGCTGATAGGTGCTGTAGGCCTTGTCGAACAGGTTGCTGACGCCCAGGTCGGCGCGGTATTGGCGGTACTCGAAAGCACCTCCGATGTCGTGGATCACATAGCCCTTGCGCCGCCGCAGCAGGGTGGCGTCGTAGTCCTGGGCCAAGACGTACTGGCCCTGGTAGTTCAGGGACCAGTGCTCATCCAGGCGGTACTGGCCGCCGAGCACCAACTTGTCCGGCGGTGCATACAACTGCGCCCCGGTGTCGGCATTGCGCGAACGCAGCCGCGAATAGCCGGCGCCCACGGACAGGCGCTGCCATTGGTAGCTCAGTTGCGCCTCACCGCCATGGCGCTCGGCCTGGGCCACGTTGACCCGCTGGAAAATCATCCCGGTGCCGGCAAACGGCGCCTGGCGCGCATAGCGGCCGACCACCTGCTGATCGATCAGGTCGTCGACGTCCTCGCGAAAGTAGGTGAGCTTGGCCTGCAGGCTGTCACCACCGGCCAGCAGATCATTGAACGCCAGCGTGGTGCCGACCTCACGGGTCTTGCTGGTTTCCGGCTTGAGGCCGGGATTGGGGCGAAAATTGAACAGCGCCCGGCGAGTGTTCAGGTTGCCGAACATCTCGGTCATGGTGGGCGCGCGGAACGCCTCGCCGTAGCTGACGAACACCCCGAGGAATTCCCAGGGCTGATACTTGAGCGCCACCTTGGGCGAAAGCCGGCTGTGGCTGGAGTCGTCCTGGCCGGGGGATGTCAGGCGATAGTCGTCATGGCGCAGGGCGGCAATCAGGGTCCAGTCGTCGAGAAAGGCCATCTCATCCTGAACAAAGCCACCCAGGGCGCGCATGTGCCCATTGGGCAGGACACTGTTGGACTGACCGTCGGAGGCGTTTTCGTTGCTGTCGCGGTAGCCGTCCACGCCGTAGGTCAAACGGTGGGCTCCGGCGTTTCCAGCCTCGATCCGGCTGGTGTTCTGCAGGCTGGCACCCAGGGTCTTGGTCTGGGTCGCCGTGGTGGGTTGACGTGGCACCGAGCGGCTATCGCCGTCGAGGGTGAAGCGCGTCTGGTAAACCGCCAGCTTGCCGTCCAGCAAACGCTGCTCGGCATCCTCGAAGGCCCAGCTGGCGTTGTACTGCTCCTGTTCGCGCTGGAGCTTCTGCGAGAACGGAAACAGCAGGTTGCCGCCAGGGTTGGTCGGGCCGACCATCACGTCGGCAAAGCGCTGGTAGCCCAGTTCGAAATGGTTCAGCTCGTTGGGCGAAAAACGACTCTTGAGCAGGCCGCTCTGCAGATGGCCATCGTTGGGGTACTGGGCATCGCTGCCGCTGGCCCCGGTGTGAATGGTGCCGTAGTCACGGTAGGTGCCGCTGGCCAGAATGTCCGAACGCTCGCCCCGCGCGGCCAGGATCAGGTTGCTCGACGACTCGCGGTTGGCACTGCGATAGCCGGCCTTGATCCGGCCACCACTGCTTTGGCTCGGGTCGAGAATATCGTCTGCATTGAGCGTCTCGATGGCCATCACCCCGCCCAGCCCGCCGCTGCCATAGGCGGCGGACATTGGCCCGCGGACCACATCGATCTGCCGGATCAGGTCCGGATCAATCAGCAACGGTGTGTTGACCCCGCCATCATTGTTGCGCCGCGCGCCATCCACCGTGAGGATGATCCGCGGTCCTTGCAGGCCGCGGATCGCCGGGCTTTGCGCGGCGGCCCGCGGGCCACCGCCGTAGTTAACGTTGGGCAGGGTGCGCAGCGCCGTGGACAGGGTATTGGCCTGGGCTTCATCCAACTGCTGACGCTCAACAATGGACACCGAGGCCGGCAGTTCAAAGCTGCTGTTGGCGGTACGGGTGGCGGTGACGGTGGTGGTGTCCAGGGCGAAAGGCGACGCGGCCTGGTCCGCGGCGGAGGCTTGTCCATAAGCACTGTTGATGGCCAGCGCGCAGGCAATCGTCAGCAGCGACAATGGCCAGCGGCGCCGGCCCGGCCCGCCATGGGCGGCGCCAGTGTGATGAAAAGAATGCACGGAAAAAGGTTCGGCAACGCGTAAGGCGGCCGCTACCGGGGTCATAGCAGGCATGACAGGACGTCCAAAGGTGATCACGAAAGTGCACCAGGCCCAGAACTTCAGGGCTGGCGTGATGACAGGCGTTCAGCCGATGGCCGGCGGCGCCCTGGCCTGGGGCGTGTCGGCGCTATCGCTGACGGGGGGACGAGTGTTTTCAGGGGCGCCAGGGACCTCATGGCCGACGCTGGCTGTCGACAACCAGGGCCAGGCCGGCGGCAGCGCCACACCGCCGACAAAGGGGCACAGGGCGCAGCCTTGCGCAGCCCCGTGCCCCTGGCTGTCGTCTTGATCCTGATCCTGATTCTGATTCTGGCCAGCACGGGCCTGGAACTCGGCAAGAGACACCCGCTGCATGCCCTGTGCGGTGCACACCAGCAGCCACTCACCGGTGGCGCTGGAGCCCGAGGTGGGCATCGGCATGCTGGCCCAGGTCACCGCCTGCAAGACCATGGCCAACAGGCAGACCAGCAGGTCGAGCGTGGGCCGAGCGTGTCGCCGGTGCCGGTTGAAGATCATGCAAGAGTCCCTGCCGTTTGGGTGTATCAGCGATGCCCGGTGAAGGGGCATGTTCCGTGCTTGAGTGCCTGATCGTTGGCGTCGATGCCTGCAAGGCGCGCCCCGTGAAATCTGTAAAAGAGTGCCGGGCTCCTCGCGAAACACCGGCACTCAGTGACGTGATGTAACCCTGCCTGGAGAAAGCATCCCGTCGGCCGGCAATCTAGCACGCAGGCTTTGCCGGCCTGATGTGCGACAACCTGCCACAGATTGCCCGCCGCCGGCCGGTGGATCGCCTAACTCAGCGCTGGCGGCCGGCACCTGCGGCGGGCGGTCGCAGTGGGGGTGTAAAAACCCCCTCCCTACACTGCGTCGATCGCGCCCGTGCGCGACAACCTGATGATAAGAACACGATGAGGACCATCATGAAGACGCTACTGGCTGCCGCCTGTTTACTCGCATTCACCAGCGCCCACGCCGCCCAGGACCCGGAGGCGGTGTTCAACCGCGCCTGCACCGCCTGCCACAGCGGGCAGTTGCCCATGGCGCCGAAAAAGGGCGATCAGCAGGCCTGGAAACCGCGCCTGGCGCAAGGCACTGACCTATTGGTCAAGCACGTGACCGAAGGCTTCAATGCCATGCCGCCCCGGGGCCTGTGCATGGATTGCAGCGCCGAGGACTACAAGGCGGTGATCGATTGGATGTCGAAGTAAGGCGCCGCGCGCCCTGCCCTGTTCTGCCCTTGCAGTGCAGGCCGGGCAGCCACTGCCGAGTCGCTTGAGCGAGCGCTGCCGAGAAAAATCGACCAGCGCCGCATCCGTTTGCCGATGGGCCCCGTACATTCAGCACCCTCATCAGGAGGGCCGAATAATCGAGGAGCTGCATCATGCACACGTTTAGCAAGCGCCTGGCCGCTGTCTGCTTTGCCGTATTCTCCGTCACTGCCCCGCTCAGCGGATTCGCCGCTGATTCGGTGATGGTCGGCGGCGCTGCGATGTACCCGAGCAAAACCATCGTGGAGAACGCGGTCAACTCCAAGGACCACACCACCCTGGTCGCGGCGGTCAAGGCCGCGGGGCTGGTGGACACCCTCAACAGCAAAGGCCCGTTCACCGTGTTTGCCCCCACCAACGAGGCGTTCGCCAAGCTGCCGGCCGGCACCGTCGACACCCTGCTCAAGCCTGAGCACAAGGCCGATCTGAGCAAGGTCCTGACCTACCATGTGGTGCCCGGAACCCACACCGCCGGGCAACTGCTGATCGAGGCCAAGCAACATGGCGGACAGGTCATGCTCAAGACCGTCCAGGGTGAAGCCCTGACGGTCAAACCCTATGAAGGCAAGCTCTGGGTCATCGACGCAAAAGGCGGCAAATCCGCGATCAGCATCGCCGATGTCATGCAGTCCAATGGGGTGATTCACGTGGTGGACAGCGTGCTGCTGCCGCGGTAACCCAAGGTGCCCGGCAGACCCTGGGTCTGCCGGGCATCAGCCCTGGGCGGATAGCCGTCTCAGGGAATCGGCAACCAACGACGAAAGCCCGCGCCGCCCTTGGCGCTCAACGGGCACCAGGCAAAGTCCCAGGGCACCGGCGGGTACTCCTCCGGCCCGCCCTCGGCCTGCGGCACCAGACGCGGCGCCACCTTCCAGTCGAACACCCAGTCCGCAGATTCGCGCCAGGCCAGTACCAGCCCACGGGCCTGACTGTCATCGGTGTTGATCCAGCGCGCGGCCGCGGCGCTCATGAACGCCTCGATATGCTCCGCATTGATCCGCGCTGCGTAGCGCGACCCCAGCAGCCAGCGGCACAGGCTCAGGTAATAGGTCCAGTTCAGCGGCGGATGATTGCGGTAGGCCCAGGTCATGAAGCCACGAAAGATGTTCAAGCCGTCCGGCGGATCGAGCTTGAGCAGCCCCGGGCAGACATCGAACAAGGTGTGCCAGTACGGCAGCAGGCGCGCATCCAGGTGCACGAAGCTGCGAGCGTTGCTCGGGTAATCGGGAAACGGCAGCAGAAAGTCGCCGTGGTTGGGGCCCCGCGTGCTTTTACTCAGCAGACGGCTGACGCCAGAGGGGATCGCTAGTGCGCGCATGCCAGCCTCCGGCGACCCTTGTCCAGATTGGCGGCTACGGGCCGTGGCGGCTGTCGCCGGCCGTGAATGATTCGAGCCATGTGGTGCTCCTTTGCATCTTTGCAATAACCATGAACACGTCCTCGGCCACCGGCCGTGGGGACGCGCGAATGACAACGGTCATGCATCAGCGTGGGGAGAAGCCCGGGGATTGATCGACGGCCAGCGTTGGCGAGGCGTCAGCCTCAGCGGCCGGCCGCTCGGCAGGCGCGGTGCCAGGCCGAGGAAGACCGGCAAGACCGGGGAAGACGCCCCCAGCGGCGCAGCGCCGATCGACTGTGAGCAGCAGCAATGGGCCGAATCGCCCTGCACCGCCGAACTGGCCGGCTCTTTGTCCAGGGCCACGGCAAGCCGCACGCCGCCGGACGAACAGAAACTGCCCGCCAGCAGTTGCTCCAGGCTCAGGGTGCCCATGGCACTGGCCATGGGCAGCGCCGTGATCTTCAGCACAATGGCCAGGAACGCGGCGACCCAGGCGTTCTGCCGGCTGGCATTGCGCAGCCCGCACCCGAACATCAGCGGCGCGCGCCCAGGTCAGGGAGCCCGCGTTGAAAAGCGTTCATGCCACGCCCTCCACATCTTGAGAATCGAACGGCCTGCATTCAGCCACGCAGCCACGGCCGCGAACGGCAGCCAGAGGCAGGAGGGATACAGGCTACCGGCGGTCAGCGGCGAAGGCGGCTGTCCGCTTGCGAGCTCAGATCAGCGGGGAGGCTCGGGGATTGGCCGAGGGCCAGGAGTAGCGCGGGGGCGCCTTGCAGCGCGGTTCAAGGCTATGGCGCCGGAACTGGCCGATACGCAGCAGCCAGCTCAGGCAGAACAGCAGGACCAGACTCAGGGCCGCTCCCGAACAGACCGGGCAGGAGAAGCTGCCGGCCCAGGTGCTGGCGCTCTGGTCGCTGAAGTCGGACTGCTGCAGCGGGGCCTTGCTGCCCAGGGAGGAGCAGAACTGCCCGCCCACACCGTTGAGGGCCAAGCCCATCATCTGGCCGTGCCCCAAGCCGCAGGCGAACACATTGAACAGGACGCAAAAATACAGGGTCCAGGCAATCAGCGAGCGGTCGGGGCGGGACAATTTCATGGGGCGCGACTTTAACACCGAACAACCCGGCGGATGAAGCGTGACCTGGCTGCTGGCAGCGGGCCCTGCGCCCGGGTCAAGAACCTCGGGCGCAGCGCACTCAGGTGTCGCTGTACGCTGGCCCCCTGAGCTGCCCTTGAGCCAGCGGCGGCGGGCTGTGCCGCTCGCTGAAATCCGCGGTCCAGCTCCAGTTGCGGATTTCCGGCAGGTCTTCGAAATGCTCGCGGATCCACAGCTGGTGGCGGCGCAGCTGGCTCTGGAAATGCTCCACCGCCGGCCGCGCCTGCTCCTGCAGGCGCGGCACATGGGTCAAGGCGTCCAGCGCCAGTTGATAGCGGCTCATGTTGTTCAGCACCACCATGTCGAAAGGCGTGGTGGTGCTGCCGCGATCGCTGAAGCCGCGTACATGGAAGCGCGCTTCGTTGGCCCGGCCATGGACCATGGAGTGGATCACCCAGGTCGAACCATGAAAGGCGAACATCACCGGCACATCGCCGGTGAACAGCGCTTCGAACGCCAGATGGTCCATGCCGTGGGGCCGGTCCTGGGGCGCGGCGAGAATGCCCAGGTCCACCACATTGACCAGCCTGACGCGGATGCCCGGGACATGCTTCTGCAGCAGCCAGCTGGCCGCCACCGCTTCCGCCGTGGGCACATCGCCGGCGCAGGCCAGGACCACATCGGGCCGCTGCCCGTGGTCATTGCTGGCGAACGCCCAGATCGAAGCGCCCTGGGAGCAGTGCTGCAGCGCCGTAGCGAAATCCAGCCACTGAAAATCCGGCTGTTTGCCGCAGGTCACCACGTTGATGCAGTCGCGGCTGCGCAGGCAGTGATCAAACACATTCAGCAGGCAATTGGCGTCCGGCGGGTAGTACACCCGTACCACGTCGGATCGGCGCTGCAGCACATTGTCGACAAACCCGGTGGACTGATGGCTGAAGCCGTTGTGGTCGTTGCGCCAGGCATGACTGGTGATCAGGATGTTCAGCGACGCCAAGGGGCGCCGCCAGGCAAACTCCTTGCTCTGCTGCAGCCATTTGGCGTGCTGGGTGACCATTGAATCCACCACCTGGGCGAAGGCCTCGTAGGTCGACCACATGCCGTGGCGACCGGTCAGCAGATAGCCCTCCAGCCAGCCTTCGCACAGGTGCTCGCTGAGCACCTCCATGACCCGGCCGTCCGGCGCCAGCCGATCGTCGATCGACAGGCACGGGCCGCAGGCGGTGCGCCGGTCGGCTTCGAATACCGCATTGAGGCGGTTGGAGTTGGTTTCATCGGGGCCGAACACACGAAAGTTGCGCGGGTTGTTGCGCATCACGTCCCGCAGGTACTCGCCGAGCTTGCGCGGTGCCTCGGCAATCACCTGCCCGGGGCCTGGGACCTGCAGCCCGTAGTGGGCGAAATCCGGCAGCTCCAGGGCGATCAGCCGCCGGCCGCCATTCACATGGGGCACCGCGCCCATGCGCAACTCGGCCGGTGGCGTCAGGGCCTGGAGTTCGGGCAGCAACGCCCCGCTGTCACTGAACAAGGTGGCCGGCGCATAACTGCGCATCCAGCTCTCCAGCTGCTGCAGGTGCTCGGGATTGTCGCGGACATTGGCCAGGGGCACCTGATGCGCGCGGAAGGTGCCCTCCACGGGCAGGCCGTCCACCACTTTCGGACCGGTCCAGCCCTTGGGGCTGCGCAGGATGATCAGCGGCCAGCGCGCCCGTACCGGCGAGCCGAGGGTCCTGGCCTGCGCCTGGATCGACAGGATCTGGTCGTGACAGTCATTGAGCGCCGCGGCGAAGCGTTGATGCATCCCGGGCGGATCGTCACCGGCGACGATCTGCGGCTGATAACCGCGCCCGCGATACAGCTCCAGCAAGTCTTCATCGGCCAGGCGCGCCTCCACCGTCGGCCCGGAAATCTTGTAGCCGTTGAGGTGCAGGATCGGCAGCACGGCGCCGTCACGCCGCGGGTCCAGAAAGTGCACGCTCTTCCAACTGCCCTCCAGCGGGCAGGTCTCGGCTTCGCCGTCACCGACGACACAGGCCACCAGCAAGTCCGGGTTGTCGAACACCGCACCGAAGGCGTGCAACAGCGAATAGCCCAGCTCGCCGCCTTCGTGCAGTGAATTGGGGGTGTGCGGCCCGCAGTGGCTGGGTATGCCACCGGGGGTGGAGAAGCTGCGAAACAGCCGCAGCATGCCGGCTTCGTCCTGAGTGACGTCGGCGTGCACCTCGCTGTAGGTGCCCTCCAGCCAGGCGCAGGCGTTGAGCGTGGGGCCGCCATGGCCCGGCCCGGAAATGAAGACGGTCTGCACGCCGCGCTCGCTGATCAGCCGGTTCAGGTGCACGTAGATGAAACTCTGCCCGACCGATGTCCCCCAGTGCCCCAGCAGCCGCGGCTTGATGTGCTCGGGGCGCAAGGGTTCACGCAGCAAGGCGTTGGCCTGCAGGTAGATCTGGCCGACGCACAGGTAGTTGGCCGCGTCCCAGTAGCGCTGCAGGCGTAGCAGCAGTTCGGGCGCCAGCGGCCCGGCTGGCTCGGCAGCGCCGGCCTGGACCGGCAACGGGGTATCGACCAGCTCAGCGCTGGAAAGCCGTGCATTGAAGCGATACATAGCGACTCCACTGAATGCGTTGCCAGCCAGGTGGTGGCTGGCGAAACGGGGCTTGAGGCGCTGGACACTCGCAACAGAATGAGCCGCGCGGCCTCTTCCCTATGCCCTTATGCGCCCGGTATTGACAGATTTGAGTCCGGCGCCCGTCAGTCTGGGCGTCGCTGAGTCGAATGTGCTGATCTGGATCAGAAAGCACCGACCTGGATGGAGGAAAAGACCGGCGCTACCCGGCGGCTCTTTAGGACATTTCTTAAAAAGCCGGTTTCCAGCCGCGCCTGTCCCACTGTTAATCCGTGCTTAACGCTGTGGCGCTGAACTCCGCGCTTCATTGCCGGGGTGAAATACCCGGTGAATCAACGGTTTGAACACGACCCACGCAAAGCACCAAAGCTCCGGCCGGCGACAACGCGACCGCAGCGACCGCAGCGACCCCAAGCATTGCCGCTCATGACGCCGATCCGCCGCTCCGGCCCGATCGGTCGGCACCGGGCAATGCGCGCAAATCATGCTTGAGGCAGGCAAGCCAGTGACGGCCGCCCTTGCCCCCTAATCCATCGGGTTGAGGCTTCTCAACCCAATCCGTCGACGCCGCAGGCAGGCAGCGCGTCCGGGAACCCAGACCGAGGAGTGTGCGAATGGTCCAACTGGACTTCTATGGAACCCTGGTGGCCGCGTCATTGGTGCTGTTGCTGGGACGGGGCCTTGTCACCCGGGTCGGTTTCCTGCGGGCCTACAACATCCCCGAACCGGTGGCGGGCGGCCTGGTGGTGGCCGTGCTGCTTCTGGCGCTTCGAGTTTTTGCAGACATTGAGGTCAGCATCGACAAATCACTGCAGGCGCCCTTGATGCTGGCCTTCTTCGCCACCATCGGCCTGAGCGCGGACTTTGCCAGCCTGAAAAAGGGCGGACGCAAACTGGCGATCTTCCTGCTGGTGGTGACCGCTTTTCTGTTGGTGCAGAACGCCATGGGCATCGGCCTGGCCAAGGCATTGGGGCTTGATCCGTTGATGGGGCTGCTGGCCGGCTCGGTGACCCTGTCCGGCGGTCACGGTACGGGCGGCGCCTGGGGGGCGGTATTCAAGGAGCAGTACGGCCTGGCCTCGGCTCCGGAAATTGCCATGGCCTCGGCCACCTTCGGCCTGGTACTGGGCGGTTTGATCGGCGGACCGGTCGCCCGCCTGCTGGTCAAGCGGGTGCAGACTCCCGGCCTTGCCCAAGCCGAGCCGCGCCTGCCCAGGGGCTATGAGCAGCCGTACAAGGAGCGGCAGATCACCGCGCTGAGCTTCATCGAAACCCTGGCCCTGGTTGCCATCAGCCTGCAGGCCGGGAGCTTTCTCGGTGACTTGATTCAGGGCACGGCGCTGGAGTTGCCGACCTTCGTCTGCGTGCTGTTCGTCGGGGTGGTGTTGCGCAACGGCCTGTCGGCACTGGGCTGGCACCAGGTCGTCGATCAGGAGGTGTCGCTGCTGGGCAACGTCAGCCTGTCGCTGTTCCTGGCAATTGCCTTGATGTCGCTGCGGCTGTGGGACCTGGCCACCCTGGCCCTGCCGATCCTGACGCTGCTGGCCGTGCAGACCCTGGTGATGGCGCTGTTTGCGATCTTCGTCACCTTCCGCGTCATGGGCCGCAACTATGACGCCGCGGTTCTGGCGGCCGGCCATTGCGGCTTCGGCCTCGGCGCGACCCCGACCGCCATCGCCAACATGCAGGCGGTGACCCAGCGCTACGGGCCGTCGCAGATGGCGTTTCTGGTGGTGCCCATGGTCGGCGCCTTCTTCATCGACATCAGCAACGCCATCGTGATCAAGCTGTACCTGGCGCTGCCCTGGCTCGGCGTGGCCGCTTGATCGAGCGCTCCGCCCGCCCCTGACCCGGGCCGGCGGGCAGCTCCTGCCCAGCCCAGCCCCAGGGCAAAGCTGTACAGCAGACTCACAACGTACAACCTAATCCCCCGGGTACGACTCTTCGCCGCCCAGACAGGCACTGGCCCTGTGCCGCTGGCCCGTCCCCCTGAGCTGGCGTCGGCGCAGGCACAGGAACAGCGCCATGACCGCAACCAGGCTCAACAGCAGGTAGATCCCCCACATGGCACTCTCCTGGGTTCGCAGAAGCCGGCAATGGCTTGTGCCGGTAGATTTTTAGCAGGCAATTCTGCAAATAACCTGTACAAAATCAAATTTTATGTACAAATATTACCCATGGATTTTCACGGTGTGAGCAGGGAGTCAGGCTCGCTGCCACGTCAATCGGTGGGTAACACACAATGAGCAATACCTTGAACATGCAGTCCCTGGGCGCGGGCTACCGTGCGCTGGTGATTGGCGCCAGCGGCGCCCTGGGTTCGGCCTTTTGCCAATGGCTCGAAGAGGACCCGCACTGTGCGGGGGTCCGCCCCCTGTCCCGCGGCACGCTTCCCGGGCTCGACCTCGAACGGCCCGAGAGCATTGCCGCGGCCGCCGCCGCATTGGCGGATGAGGCGCCCTACCAACTGATCGTGCATGCCGCCGGCCTGCTGCATCGCGCCGACGTCAAGCCGGAAAAAACCTACGCCGCCCTTGAGGACGAGACACTCAAGGCAGTGTTCCAGGTCAATGCCGTGGGCCCGGCCCTGGTCATGCGTCACTTCCTGCCCCTGCTGGCCCCCCAGGGCGCGATGGCGCTGCTGTCGGCCAAGGTCGGCAGCATCGGCGACAACCGCCTGGGCGGCTGGTACGCCTATCGTGCCTCCAAGGCCGCGCTGAACATGCTGGTCAAGACCGCGGCCATCGAACTGGCGCGAACCCGGCCCGGCGCCCGCCTGCTCAGCCTGCATCCCGGCACCGTGGTTTCGCAGTTGTCGCAGCCGTTCCGCGGCTCCGCGGCGGCGCGTCCGGCCAGCGTGGCGGCCCGGGAGCTGCTGGCGCTGATCGACCGCCTGAGCGCAGCCGACAGCGGCCAGTTCTTTGCCTACGACGGCGAGCGTCTGCCATGGTAAGCGCCGCTACTGGCGGTCGACTGGGGCTGGTGCTGGGCGACCAGCTGTCGTTCGACCTGGAGTTGCTCAAGGTCCTGGACCCGGCCCACGACACGCTGCTGATGGCCGAAGTCGACAGCGAAGCGCGTTATGTCCGGCATCATCCGCAGAAAATCCTGCTGATCTTCAGCGCCATGCGCCACTTTGCCGCGCGCCTGCGCGAGCAAGGCTGGCAGGTGATCTACGTCACCCTGGACGACCCCGACAACAGCGGCAGCCTGCCCGGTGAGCTGCGGCGCTGGCAGGCGGCCCTCGGCGCGACGCAGCTGCATGTCACCGAGTGCGGAGAATGGCGACTGGAACAGGCGCTGCGCGATGCGGGCCTGCCCCTGACCTTTCATGTGGACCGGCGGTTCCTGTGCTCCCGCGAAGCCTTCGGCCGGTGGGCGGCCGGGCGGACGTCGTTGCGCATGGAATATTTCTACCGCGAGATGCGCAAGCAAAGCGGCCTGCTGCTGGAGCCCGACGGGCGCCCCTGCGGCGGCACCTGGAACCTCGATGCCGACAACCGCAAGGCCCTGCCCCGGGGCCTGCGCGGGCCCTTTGCGGCGCGCTTCGGCCACGACGCCATCACCCGCGACGTGATGCAGCTGGTGGGCCAGCGCTTCAGCGATCACTACGGCGACCTGGCAGGCTTCGACTATCCGGTGACCCACGAGCAGGCGCAGCAGCTGTGGCAGCACTTCCTGGACTTTTCCCTGGCCGCCTTCGGCGACTACCAGGACGCCATGGCCGAGGGCGAGCCCTTTCTGTTTCATGCGCGGATCAGTGCCGCGCTGAATATCGGCCTGCTGGATGTGCGCCAGCTCTGCGCCGATGTCGAGCGTGCCTACCGCGAGAACCGGGTGGCACTGAATGCCGCGGAGGGCTTCATCCGCCAGCTGATCGGCTGGCGTGAATATGTCCGCGGCATCTACTGGCTGCGCATGCCCGACTACGCCGAGCTTAACGGCCTGGGCAATAGCCGGGCCCTGCCGGAGTTCTACTGGAACGGCGCCACCGACATGCGCTGCATGGCCCAGGCCATCGGCCAGACCCTGGAACTGGGTTACGCCCACCATATCCAGCGATTGATGGTCACCGGCAACTTCGCCCTGCTGGCCGGCATCGCCCCCAAGGCCATCTGCGACTGGTACCTGGCGGTCTACCTGGATGCCTTCGACTGGGTCGAGTTGCCCAACACCCTGGGCATGGTGATGCACGCCGACGGCGGCTACCTGGGCTCCAAGCCCTATTGCGCCAGCGGCCGCTATATCCAGCGGATGTCCGACTACTGCGGCGGCTGCCGTTACCGGGTGGACCAGGCCACGGGCAACGATGCCTGCCCGTTCAATGCCCTGTACTGGCATTTCCTGATGCGCCACCAGGAGCAACTGGGCGGCAATCCGCGGCTGGCCCTCACCTATCGCAACCTGCAACGCATGGACGCCCCGCGCCGGGACGCCATCTGGCAACGGGGCGAGGCGTTGCTGGCGCGCCTGGACGCCGGAGAGGCCCTGTGAAGAAGTCCGAACTGCCACGCAAGGACTGCGCCGCCTGCGGCCGGCCCTTCACCTGGCGCAAGCGCTGGGCGCGTTGCTGGGATGAGGTGCGCTGGTGCTCCGAACGCTGTCGCCGCAGCGCCCGCGCCAGGCAGCCATGAGCCCTGGGTAGGCTACAGGCAGTCTTGCGCGGCCTTTTCGAAATGGGACGGGGCAAAGCTGGAGGCCAGCAGATGCCGCTCATAGAGGAACACCTTACCGCCATTGGGGGCCTTGTAGGCTTCCAGTACGTTGTCCGCGGCCACCTTGCTGGTGACCACGATCCGGTAGCCGCGCTGAGACTGCGAAACGGTCGCGGTCTGGTCGCTGCTCTGCAGCTTGGGGATCACGCAATCGGCGTACTGGGCAGGTGTTTTGCGGGTCTGCATGACCAGGCTCGGGTCGTTCGGCGCGGAGGCACAGCCGGCCAGCACGAGAGCGGCAGAAGTCATGGCAAACAGGGGTAAAAGGCGCATCGGACAAATCCTGGAGTCAAGAACGCGGGTACAGGGCGCCACGGGTCGAATCTGGCGGGCGCTATCGAGGGCGGCGATTTTCCACGGTTAGTGCGCCGAGCAAAATAGCTGTTTTTTGATTGTCACTATTACTTGAACCAATAGTTGCCCTCCGGGCAGACTGCCCGGCAGTCCAACTACAACTAAAAGGGATTCTTGCGTGCGAACTTTTGACCTGATCCGTGATGCCGTCCTGCCCGAGTTCCGCGACCGCGTCGCCGACTACCTGATCGAGTACGAAAGCGTGCTCGGCGACCCCAGCGCCGACCCGCAGCTGCTGCTGGCCGTGGCCTACCAGCTGCGCGGCTACCTGCGCGGCCTGAACACCACCCGGGTACTGGGCATGGCCGATTGGGAGGAGCTGGACCGGCGGGTGCTGGCGACCTGGTTGAGCCCTGTCCAGGACGCAGCCGACGCCGATTGAGCGCCGCTACGCCGCCCCGTCCAGCCCTCAGCGCCCCGAGACATCCAGCACAAAGACCTTGATGTACGCCCGCTGCGGCTCGGGGACGCTGGCCTCGAGCAGGCTCAGCATCTGCTCCGCGCTCTGCGGCACCACGCCCCCGGGGCCGGCCCGGACCTTGGCCCGCGGTCCATGCCAGAACACACCGTAGATGCCGTAGCCACGGGCTCCGGGATCGGGGGTATAGAGCGCAATCAACTGATCCTGGATCGCGCTCCAGACGTCCTTGTGTGAACTGCGCTTGAGCTCGATCACCAGCTTGATGGGCCCGCTTTGCACCGCGATATCCACGCGTTTTTCATCGGCCATGTGCGCCTCGGGCTCGGCCGTGATCTGGCGTGCCTCCAGTCGCGGACGCAACAGGCTCAGCAGCACGTCGCGGCAGCTTTCCTCCCATTTGGGAGTGCTGATCCGGCCCTTGACCTCGTTCCAGAAGAACTTGTGCACGTCGAGGTTGCTGCGCAGCAGGCCGGCAATCCCTTGCAGCTCATCCAGCACCAGCGCCTGCATCTGCTCGATAGTGCCGGGCACGCCGTTATTCAGGACCTGCGCCACCTGTTCCCAGCCATGCCGGGTGTGCCGGGCATCACGCCGCCGGGCGTCGTTGAGCAGCAGCGCGTGGTTCAGGTAGGGGTGCCACGAGGCCAGATGCGGATGACCTTGCAAGCTGAGCAGATGACGCCGGGAGTCGTCGCAGGTCTTGCTCGCCAGATAGCTGATCAGTCCGGCCAGGAACTCATCGGCGTCCTCGGCCCCGGTGTTACTGGGAGCAAACCAATCGAAAGCCTGCGGCGTGGCGGGGTATTGGTCGGCGACCAGGCGGCAGAAACAGAACGCCTGCTCGGCGGACAGGTGCATGGGGCCGTCGAATCCGCGCACCAGCCCGGTCAGGTCGCGCAGGTACCAGACCACCTCATTGCGGGTGGCGGTATCGCTGGCTTGCAGCACAGGAGCGAACGACTCCAGCGACAGCAACAGCCCCAGGGTGATGATGAAGGCCTGATGTTCCAGGCCTGCACCGCTGCTCAGCAGTTGACTGATGCAGGGGCCAAAGCGTGGCAGGTCGAGGTGCCGGCAGAGCGGTCGCACCACATCGTACAAGGCCGTCTTGTCCAGCGACGCGGCGCTATTGAGGACCTGGAACACCACATCGAGCTTGTCCGCCAAGGCGATTTGCCGGGTGGCTTTCCACGACAGGCAACTGCGCTGCCTGAAATGGTCCGGCAGCACCAGAAAGTGCAGGACGATGCAATCGATATAGTCCGCGTACTGCGCTTGGCGAAAGGCTGAGAACCAGGCCTGCCCGGCCAGGGTCTCGCGTTCGATACAGTCGAAGATCACGAACCCCAGCAGGAAAGCGTCACAGGTGCGCGGCGCCTCAGCGGCTTGCAGTTGCTGGCGCAACGCTGCAACCGCAGGTTGATATTCCTCGGGGCACGGATAGCCGCTCTCCTGCGGCTCGTCCTGCAGCTCGTCCGCGCTTGGCAGCTCTTGCTCAAGAAACTCGCAGCCCGCCAGCCCAGGATGGCTGGCGGCCCTGTCCAACAGGCCTTGGGCCGTCTCCGGACGTTGCTGCAGCGCCGCGCGCAGCCCATTGAACAGCCACGGATGCGGGTCGACCACGCCGGCATTGATAAACGCCAGCCATTGAAACACTCGGGGCTCGTCCAGCACGGCCACGGTGTTGAGATACCGCACCAGCAAGTACAGGACGAACCTGAGCACCTCGCCCCTGGGGTTGTCCTCAGCGATTTGCGGCCACAACTCGACCATGCCGTCCAGGCAAGCGGTCATCTCGGGCTCGGCCACCACCTCATGCAAGCTCCAGCGCGCCAGCGAAGCGTAGGCGGCACCCTGGGCATCGGCGCCTTGGCGGTACAGCTCCAGCAGCTGGTCATAGTGGACCTGGCCTGCCAGGCGGTGACTGAGGATGTAGCCACACAGGCTCCTGGCGTGCTTGTCGCCCACCAGGTCTTGGTAGGCCCGGCGCACCACCTGAGTTCCCTCCTCGCCCCAGCGGGCCAAGGCCTGCGCGGCGTAGGCACGCTCGTTCAGGTGAGTGCCCGCAGCGGCCAGCAATTGGGTCAAGGGTTGCAACATCGCCGGCAGTGGCTGGCCGGCGCGCAACAGGTCCAAGAGCAGCAAGCGCAGCTCGTGGGGCAGGCCCGGGTCGGACAACAGGCGTTGAAAACAGGGCTCCAGCCCCGGCTCGGTGAAGCCCGCCAGGTTCAATGCCGGAGGCTCCTGACCACGGAACCAGGGATCGGCCAACGCCAGCGTGGCCAGTGCCTGCAGCAACTGGATCTTGCTCTGCACGCTCAGCGAGGCAGCGTCGCCATAGACCAGGACTCCATAAGGGTCCGCCTCGATGAACGGGCTGGCCTGCGCCCCGAGAAATACCGCCAGCCAGGCATGCACGCCGCGCAGGTACGAAGCCGGCTTGCCCTCGACACAGAGCAACAGGCGGATTCTGCTCAGCGGCAACCCGGCATGGAACTGCCCGGCAAGGTAGCGCGCCGCCAGGTACTCGGCGCTGGCCTTGTGGCCGTAGTCGAACACCCCGGGCTCGCGGGTCGAGGTAAAGACCCGGCTGGCCAGGGCCGCACGCAGCGCGGCAGTGCCAAATGCATGCAACTTGCGCAGGGGCGGATAGCGCCGGTCGTAGCGCTCGTCCGTGCTGAAACCGTCGATATCGGCCAGCAGGCGCAAGGCGCACAACAGGCCTGCCGCTTCCAGCATCTGCTGTTCCGAGAGTTGCGCATGGGGCTGACGATCATCGCGGTGCGCCGCATTGAGCTCGTCCAGCAACAGCACGCTGGAACGCTCGAACAGCTCCCTGCGGGTCAGGGGCCAGTGATCCTGGGCAACCACCTGGGCCAGCATCAGCAAGGTCAGCGGGTTGCCGAGCATTTCGCCCAGGCCGCGCTGGCGCGCCTGCTGCAGAAAGTCCTTTGGCGTGCCGCCATGCTGCTCCAGCACCTGCTGCTGTTCCTCTTCGCTGAGCGCCAGCAAGTGCAGCTCTTGCACCTGGTCCTTTCCCGGAAAGCAGCTGGACAACAGCTTCAGGTCATTGAGCCCCGCCCAATCGGCACTGCGACAGGCAATGCGCACCCGGCACGGCGGCAAGCGCCCGAGGTGGCGAATCAGGTCGTCGAAGGCGGGCCGCTCGCCATACTGCGCGCGATGTTCATCCAGGGCATCGATGAACAAGGTGCTGCCCTCGGCGATCAGCGCGGGATCGCGCAACAGGAAGCCGCGCAGCGACATGGCCCGGCCGCCCGCCTGCTCGGCCCAGTGCTCGAACAGATGACTCTTGCCGGCTCCGGGATCACCCAGCAGCACCAGGCAGGTCACGGATTCAAAGGTGGAAAACGCGCCAACGCTGCCATCAGCCGTCAACACCATGCGATCAGTCAAAGCCTGTTCCTTACCTGGATAGATGAATCGTCAAGCGCCGCACCGGCCAGCCTGCGGCGCGGCTGCAAAGAGTAGCGGCAAGTCGCGGGAATGTAACCCGCAGCAGCCCACGGCGTTCAGCGCCGCCGTCGCCACAGGCCACGCATCGGCGCTGACAAGGGCGCAGGGCCGCCCCTATACTCCATGGCTTTTTGAACCCTTGGACACCAGAGCCCCCCATGACCCAGCCAGACCTGATCTTCACCCCCGACCCGGACGCCGATTCCATTTCCTCCGACGTTGCCGCGTTCAACGGCATCCTGGTGTCGACCCAGATCCCCACGCGCGCCGACGGCAGCCTGGAACTGGGGGACATCACCCTGCAGAGCGAATGCACCCTGCAGGCGCTGAAAGTGGCTCTGGAGCGCGCCGGCAGCTCCATGGACCGGGTCATGCACCTGACCATCTACCTCACCGACATGGCCGACCGCGCCGCGTTCAACGAGGTCTACCAGCGTTTCTTCGCCAAGCCCTGGCCGGTGCGCGCCGCGGTTGGCGTGGCCGCCCTGGCGGTGGAAGGCATGCGCGTGGAAGTCACCGCCATGGCCGCCAAGGCCTGACGCAACGGCTGTAACCGGCGGCTGCGCGCAAGGCGTGGCCGCCACCGGGCAGCACACGGGTGCCGGGCACGCGTTTCGCCGCTACAATGCGCGCCTTGACCCTGATAAGCCTGACTAAAAAAACATGTCCTTGCCCAAACATCACCTGGAACTGCTCAGCCCTGCCCGCGACGTGGCCATCGCCCGCGAAGCCATCCTGCACGGCGCCGACGCGGTGTACATCGGTGGCCCGAGCTTCGGCGCCCGCCACAACGCCAGCAACGAGGTGGGCGAGATCGCCCAGCTGGTGGAGTTCGCCCGCCGCTATCACGCCCGGGTGTTCACCACCCTCAACACCATCCTCCACGACAACGAACTGGAGCCGGCGCGCCAGCTGATCCACCAGTTGTACGACGCCGGTGTCGATGCGTTGATCGTCCAGGACCTGGGGGTGATGGAGCTGGATATTCCGCCCATCGAGCTGCACGCCAGCACCCAGACCGATATCCGTACCCTGGAGCGGGCCAAGTTCCTCGACCAGGCCGGTTTCTCCCAGCTGGTACTGGCCCGCGAGCTGAACCTCAAGGAAATCAGCGCCATCGCCGCCGAAACCGACGCGGCCATCGAATTCTTCATTCACGGCGCGCTGTGCGTGGCGTTTTCCGGGCAGTGCAACATCTCCCACGCCCAGACCGGGCGCAGTGCCAACCGCGGTGACTGCTCCCAGGCCTGCCGCCTGCCCTACACCCTCAAAGACGAGCACGGCGGCGTGATCGCCTACGAGAAGCACCTGCTGTCGATGAAGGACAACAACCAGAGCGCCAACATCCGCGCCCTGGTGGAAGCCGGCGTGCGCTCGTTCAAGATCGAGGGGCGCTACAAGGACATGGCCTACGTGAAGAACATCACGGCCTACTACCGCCAGCGCCTGGACGCCGTGCTCGAAGACCGTCCGGATCTGGCCCGCGCTTCCAGCGGCCGCACCGCGCACTTCTTCGTCCCCGATCCGGACAAGACCTTCCACCGTGGCAGCACCGATTACTTCGTCAGCGAGCGCAAGATCGACATCGGCGCCTTCGATTCGCCGACCTTCACCGGGCTGCCAGTGGGCACCGTGGAAAAAGTCGGCAAGCGCGACCTGCAAGTGGTGACCTTTGAGCCGCTGTCCAACGGCGACGGCCTCAACCTGCTGGTCAAGCGCGAAGTGGTGGGTTTTCGCGCCAACATCGCCGAAGCCCGCGGCGAGTTCGAAGAAGACGGCCAGAAGCGCTACCGCTATCGGGTCGAACCCAACGAGATGCCCGAAGCCCTGAGCCGACTGCGGCCCAACCATCCGCTGAGCCGCAACCTCGATCACAACTGGCAACAGGCCCTGACCCGCACCTCCGCCGAGCGGCGCATCGGCCTGTCGTGGCTGGCCCGCCTGCGGGAAGAACGCTTGGAACTGACCGCCACCAGCGAAGAAGGCATCAGCGCCAGCGTCGCCCTGGAGGGCCCGTTCGGCGTGGCCAACAAGCCGGAACAGGCCCTGGGGCAACTGCAGGACCTGCTCGGGCAACTGGGCACCACCCTCTACCACGCCACGAACATCAAGCTGGATGCACCCCAGGCCTACTTCATCCCCAATTCCCAGCTCAAGGCGTTGCGCCGGGAAGTCATCGAAGCCCTGGACGCCGCACGCATCGCCGCCCATCCGCGAGGCGCGCGCAAGGCCGAGAGCAACCCGCCGCCGGTGTACCCGGAGTCGCACCTGTCGTTCCTGGCCAACGTCTACAACCAGAAGGCCCGGGACTTCTACCACCGCCACGGCGTGCAACTGATCGACGCCGCGTTCGAGGCCCACGAAGAGCACGGCGACGTGCCGGTGATGATCACCAAGCACTGCCTGCGCTTCTCCTTCAACCTGTGCCCCAAGCAGGCCAAGGGCGTGACCGGAGTGCGCACCAAGGTGGCGCCGATGCAACTGGTGCACGGTGACGAAGTGCTGACCCTGAAGTTCGATTGCAAGCCCTGCGAGATGCACGTGGTGGGCAAGATCAAGGGCCACATTCTCGACCTGCCGCTGCCCGGCAGCGCCGCCGCCGAAGCCGTCGTCGGCCACATCAGCCCCGAAGACCTGCTCAAGACCATCCCCCGCGCACCGCATTGAGTGCCGGGCCGGCGCAACCCTAAGGGGTTGCGCCGGTTGCCGCACCCGAGAGCCGCCCAATCAACACCTGCTCCAGCAAGGCAAAAAAGTGCCTGATGTGGGCCTGTTTCAGGGCCTGTGGACGGGTCACCAGATAGACATCCAGCGCCGGAAACGTCATGGGCGCAAACACCTCCAGCAGATCCCCGGCCAATAGCCGGGGCATCACCGCCACCCCCATCCCCTCGCGTACCGCCTCGACCTGCGCGGTGAACGAATTCACCCTGATCTGCTTGCCCTCAAGGCCTGCGGCCCTGGCTGCGCGTATCGGCGGCAGGTTGTCCAGGGGCGGCAGCAGACCGATGGTGGTGGCCGTGGCCGGGGTGATGGCCGGGCAGCGGCGCAGCAGGTCCGCACTGGCGAACACCCCGTATTCGATCTTGCCCAGGGCTCGGTAGATCAGCGACGGTTCACCCAGATGCGCGGTCCGCACGGCGATATCCGTGACGCCGCGGGCCAGCTTGTGAAACTCGGCACTCACCTGCAATTCCACCGAGCATCCCGGGTGGGCCGCAATCAAGTGCCGGGCCGCTTCGAGCACACAGGAGGCAAACCCCTCCCCGGCGCTGACCAGGATGCTGCCCTGCAGTTCGCTCGGTCGCGGCGGGTGGCCCAGGGCCCGCTGTCGCCTGAGCCCGGCCTCCGCCGCCAGGGCCACGTCCACCAGCGCCTGGCCCCGAGGGGTCAACCAGCAGCCTTCGACGCCCCGCTCCAGCAACGGCTCGCCCAGGGCCGCCTCCAGCTGGCTCAAGCGCCGGGACACCGTCGACGGCGCCACCTGCAGCAACTGTCCGGCCTGTAGCAAGCTGCCCCGTCGCCAGACCGCCAGCAACAGGCGCAGATCATCCCAATTGGCTTCCAAAGTGCTACTCCCTGCCGTCAGCTGTGCAAATTCGCAAAGCCATTATGCAGGACTCGCCATTTTTCCAGGGGCTCGTCCAAGGTATATCTAGCGCCCTCGCCTCCCCATGGAACGGATTGAATGAGCAACGCCCCCGAACACCCTGTACCCACTGACACCGATAGCGGCTATGGCCCTGAAATGCACTGCACCTTTGTCACCGGTGCCACCGGCCTGCTGGGCAACAACCTGGTACGCGAGCTGCTGGCCCGAGGCTGCAAGGTCAAGGCCCTGGTGCGCTCCAGGGCCAAGGGCGAACAGCAGTTCGGCCCCCTGCACGGCCTGGAACTGGTGGTCGGCGACCTGGCCGATGTCGACGGGTTCGCCGCCGCGTTGCAGGGCTGCGACACGCTGTTTCATGCCGCGGCGTTCTTTCGCGACAATTACAAGGGCGGCAGCCACTGGCAGCAGTTGCACAAGATCAACGTCCTGGGCACGCAGCACTTGCTGGAGCGGGCCTACGGCGCCGGCATCCGCCGCGTCGTGCAGACCTCGTCGATTGCCGTGCTCAACGGCGCGCCCGGCAGCCTGATCGATGAAACCTGCCTGCGCGACCCGGCAGGCGCAGACCACTACTACCGCAGCAAGATCCTCGCCGATCGCGTCCTGCTGGCCTTTCTCGACAGCCATCCACAGATGCAGGGGTGCATGGTCCTGCCCGGCTGGATGTGGGGCCCCGGCGATATCGGGCCGACCTCCGCCGGGCAATTGCTCATGGACGTGGTGCGCGGCCGCTTGCCGGGACTGGTTCCCGGCAGCTTCTCCCTGGTCGACGCCCGGGATGTGGCCCTAGCGCAGATTGCCGCTGCCCGCTACGGACGCCGCGGCCAACGCTACCTGGCGGCGGGCCGGCACATGACCATGGCCCAGTTGGTGCCCATCATCGGGCGTATCGCCGGGGTCGCCACGCCGACACGCCCGCTGCCGGTGCCCTTGCTCTATACCCTGGCCGCCGTGCAGGAGGTCTATGCGCGCCTGACCGGCAAGCCGGTGTTGCTGAGCCTGGCGACCGTGCGCCTGATGCTCCGGGAAGCGGACCGCAGCCACTTCGACCCCCGCAAGAGCGAACAGGAACTCGAGCTGAATTTTCGCTCCCTGGAACGCACCATTGGCGATACCCTGGCCTGGTACCGGGATCACGGCTGGATCGCCCAGGCTGCCCCCGCCTCCTCAAGCAGCACCAACAAGGACGTAGAAAGCCGTTGAACAACACCATCATTCTCATGCGTCACGGTCAGCCCCAAGGTATCGCCACCCGGAAAGTTTCCGCCCTCGACATGCAGGGCTGGATACAGGACTACGAACGTTCCGACATCGGCGGGCAACCGGCCCCGCCCTCCAGCCTGCAACTGGCCGCCAGCGCCGGGGTGATTGTCTCCAGCAACGCTCCGCGGGCCCTGGCGTCCGTCCAGGCGCTCAGGAGGGAGCCAACCCTGGTGGACCCGGTGTTCGGCGAGGCGCAACTGCCCTACACACGCTGGAGACGACCACGCCTGTCGCCCTTTACCTGGGCCGCGATCCTGAGAATCCTCTGGGTGTGTGGTTACTCAAGGCAGGTCGAATCGGCCGCTGCGGCCCGCCAGCGCGCCGCTGTCGCCGCCCGTCGATTGCAGTCCCTGGCCGGACAACAGCCGGTGCTGTTGCTCGGTCATGGCTGGATGAACCGCCTGATCGGCAAGCAGTTGGCTGCGGCCGGCTGGAAACGCCAGCACAGCGACGGCAGTCGCTACTGGAGTGCGACAGTCTATCGACGGCAATAGCCCGCCCGGGGCGGCCCGGGAAATCCGCCATGCCCTGAGTCCTGATGGAATTTAACGGCACCGAACACTGTCTATTGCGCGCCGGTTGTCCGGCAAACGGGTATAGTTGCCGGCTTGCCCGGCGCGCTACAGGCAGCTTGGGCTACAGGACTTGGTCAGGACTTAATGGTTGCCGCGTGTTGGTAAGACTTCTATTGATTGCACTGCTGCTGGCGGTATCGGCCTGCAGCTCCCATTCCACCGATCCTGGCGGCAATGCGCCGCTCAAGGCCGGTGAATATCGGGTCAAGCGGGGTGACACCCTGTACTCGATTGCCAGCCGCAACGGCACCAGCTGGAAGGAAGTGGCGCGGCTCAACGGCCTCAAGGCGCCCTATACCGTGGAAGTCGGCCAGGTGCTGCGGGTAGGCGGTGCGGCCAAGAGCACCCGGGTGGCCAGCAGCTCGCGCAGCAGCGCCAGCAAGAGCAAGAGCAAGGCCAAGGCCGCCCCGCCTGCCCCGCCCATGCCCAAGGTCACCCTGCAGGGCTGGAGCTGGCCGCTGCGCGGGGTGCTGATCGGCCGTTTCTCCCCTACCGGCAAACTCAACCAGGGCATCCGCATCGCCACCACCGAAGGCCAGCCCATCCACGCCACCCTGGGCGGCAAGGTGGCGTTCGCCGGTTACATGCGCGGCTACGGCAACCTGATGATTCTCCAGCACGGCCCTTCCTACACCAGCACCTATGCCTACAACAGCAAGCTGCTGGTCAAGGAAGGCCAGATGGTGATCAAGGGCCAGAAGATCGCCGAAGCCGGCTCCCAGGACACCGACCGCGCCCAGCTGTACTTCGAGATCCGCGCCAATGGCGTACCGGTGGACCCGTTGCGGTTGCTGCCGCCGGGGTGAGTGCACCAAGCCCCCTGCGCCCAGGGCCAAGGCACGTCAACGAAACCCGGGGCAATGGCCTCTCGCGCTATTGAGCGGAGGCCGCGCGGAGTCAAATGCCTCGCAGTTCGTGCTCGATGTCATCGGGCTTGCCACTCCACCAGTCGGGAGTGTCAAGCAACCCCGGGCTTGCCACCTGCTTTTCAAGCTGCGACTTCAACTTCTTCAGATACACCCGGGTCTGGATGGTCGGCTCCAGCTGGCAGAGGGCTTGCCAAGCCAGCTGGATATATTCCAGGTAGCGCGTGGCCTGCTCTGCACAGGTAGAGGAAGACTCCCATCGATCAGTAAACGCACCAAGGTAGGACAAGGCGTTCTTCGCCAATATTTCCCTGGCGCCCAGCTCCTGGGTGCTGCCGATCAGTTCCTTCAAGGCTGCGCATCCCAAGTCTTTGCTGGCCTGGGTATACAGGGGTGAGCGCTCTTCAGTCAGTACCCACTTCAGTCGCGCATCATCCTGGCCCAGTGCATTCGCTACGCCATTGGGCAAGGCGAACACCTGGATGGCACTGTGTATCAGAGGCGGCGCGAGCACCGTCCGCAACGCATCCACATAGTGCTCATATGCTCGGGCAACTTCCCAGGCAGGAACACGCAGCGTGCCCTGTATAGGCTCGGCATCCAGATACAGGCGCTGTGGATCATCGCACTGAGCGGCAATGATCGCCGCCAATCGCAGCTCGCGTTCACGGAGCGCTCTTTCAGGTGCGCTAGCGTCTTTGGCAACGCTTGCAAAAAAGCTCCTGATAAAACCGATGCACACTTCATAGTCGCCGCGCGCCGTGGACATGGCCCCTTCAATCTCGGTCGAGTAACAGAACTCGATCAATCTCAGGAGCTCTGCGGCGCTGCGCATCGCTCGTTCGAACGCCTCCCGTGAGTAGAGGGACGCGGTTCTGCCCAACTGCTCGCCATACTGGAAATTCGCCATGTTGAGCATCGCGCTGGCCACGGCAACCTCACCTTCATCGCTACGACTGGCCGCCTCACGAATGAAGTCGTTGAGGGTCTGGGCACTCGGGTATTCCCCCCAGGATTTCACCAACCGGGAAAACTCGGGAATGGTGAACTCCACCTCGCGGAACGCAAGGCTCATCTCATAGTGAATGTTTGCCAAAGACAGTTTGCTTCTGGCATGGCCCAGCTCTTCGATCAACTTCCACAGACGCTTGTTATTGACTTCATCCTTGGGACATTGCGCGGCGTTGAGCGCTGCTTGCTTGTGCTGCTCCTGTTTGGCGTTATTGGCATTGCCGAACATGCTGGCACCGAAGTCCGAGTGGACACCCAGCATGTGCTCTTCTACCACCTGGGCCACCTTGGGTTCGGTCTCACGCAAGAGGGTCTGCAGGATGATTCCGCGCCAGTCCAGTTGGCCCTCGGCATGCCGATCAGCCGCCGCGCCAAACACCGACAAACTGCGGCAGATGCGCTTGGCCTGGCGCGGATTGGTGGGAAACCACTCAGCGGTCTGCGCGATGGCCGTGTCCGGCAGGAATGGGCAGCAGTCTTTCAGGTTCCTGGCGACCATTCGCTGCACCTGCTTCGGGCTTGGCTCGGGCAACGTCACCGGCACATCGATGATCTTGTCCAGGAAGTGCTGGGCCGACTCGCCGAAGGCTTCGGAATAGGAGCGAAGTGCCTTGCCCACCACGTCCTTGTCGAAGGCCAGGACAAAGACGAATCCCGGCCAGTCCAGAAGGTCACGTAGCGTCAACAGGGTCGTCGGGAGCATCCGCGGATCGGCACGGTCGAGGTCGTCGACAAAGACAATGATGCGTCTATCGCCCAGTTGCCCGCGCAGGGCATCCAGGTCGCTTTTTTCCAGTTGCAGTATTTCGCTCAGTTTCTCGAAGACCAGCCCTGCCGCACCGGCGGCCAAGGTTACGATTTCGCTGTAGCTGGCCGATTCGGGAAGCTTGAGGTCAGCGGTTTTCCTGGCGGCTTTTTCCAGGATATCGGCGATCTTTTTCGACTGGCGCTTGGTCCAGTGCTTGAAGGGTTCACCAACGCCTGAACGTTGCAATGCTTCTGCCAGCGCCAGATAGAACTGCACGATGAACTCCTGCTCGCCGCTGGTCCGCCACGCCGGAAGCCGCACTATGATGTCGCCCTTCTCCTCGGCTATAAGCTGCAAAAAATTCAGCACGCTGGTCTTGCCGCTGCCCCACGGGCCATACAGACCGAGCCGGGTCGACCAGCCCAGGGGCGTCGCGGTGATCATGCGATAGACCAGCTTGGCCACCGGCCAGCGATCCAGAAGGTCGTCGTCGCGCCGGGTCAGCGCCGCATCGTGTCCGCCCGGGGCGGTAAAAGCCTGTGTCACCGGCATCTGCTGGGGTCCTTATTGCTGCTGCGGCTTGATCAGGTCGATGGAGATCATCTTGTACATGCCGCTGAGCGGCACCATGCGCTTGATGTCCATCTGGTAGAAACCGGCCACCGGGCTGATCGAAGCCGGCATGGCCGGGGTGCAGCCGGTCAGGCTGTAGAGGTTCATGTAGTCGGCATTGGGGTCGCCCACGGTGCCCTGGCGCATGGACAGGCTGCAACGCAGGCTGCCCTTGAGCCCGGGGCCGCCATCCCCCTGGACTTCCAGGCGCAACGGGCAGACACCCATGCGCCGCCCACCCATCCAGGGGTCCTGGGCCTGCGGGCATTCCTGGTCGCCGACGGTGGCCATGACCTGGCCCACCAGCTGGCGCAGGTCCTTGTTCTGGTCGGGCCAGACTTCGCCGTTGTCGACCATGCGGTCCTTGATGAACAGGGTGTAGCGCACCGGGAAGCCAACCTTGTTGCTGAGCATGAAAGCGCCCTGGGAATAGGCCAGCTTGTCACCGGCCTTGCATCCGGCGCGATCGGTGACGGCGAACTCGGTGGTGTTGAGGTTCTTGATCTCGGTGCCGCCGTTGAGCCTGATCAGGCACTGGGCCTGCCGGCCGTCGCGGCAGCCGTTTTCCACCAGGCGCAGCCCCTGGCTGGCCACCGCACTGTCATCGATGACAAAACCGTTGAAATTGCTCATGTCGCTGGGCAGCACGCGGTTGATCCGCAAGTCGACGAGAAAGTCGCCGTTGGGCGCCAGCGAGGGCTCCAGGCTCATCGAAAAGCGTGCATTGCATTGCTGCTTCAGGGTCACCTTGAAGTTCTGCGCATCCGGCAGGCCACCGATCATGCCACCCGCACCGATCGGCAGGCCGAGTACGCTGCCCAGGGTGGTCAGAATGCCCGAGATCATGGCCTTGGTCTTGGCATAGGCCTCCAGCTCGTCGTTGGTCATATCGCTGACTTGGGCTTGGCTGAAGTTGTTCGACTGCTTCCAGTTGAAGCTGGTGGTGGAGCGGATGGTGCCGCTGAGCCGGGCTTCGTCACAGGCCCCACGCTCCTGGCAGAACTTGAGGTTGAACCCCCAGTCCTTGCTGAAGATATCGAGGATGTTGAACATCGGCTTGCTCAAGGCCATCACCAGCATGCCCTGCTGGCGCGCGCCGATCACCACGGGACCGGACTCCAGGCCCTTGGCGGTGGCGTATTTGGGCGCGCTTACCGGGTATTTGCGCTCGAAATCCGAAGAGTCGACGTGGAACGGCGGCTCGAACGTGATGGGATAGTCGCCTTCGTTCTCGATCACCAGGGTGATGAAATCAGGCTCCGCTGCCTGAGTCTCAAGGCTGAGAATGGCCAGCGGCAGGCCGAGCAGGCAACTGGTCAGTACGGCGGTTTGGCAGCGGGTCCAGAATCCGGTTGGGCGCATCGTCAATCCTTGAACGAGGGTGGGGGACGCTCACTTTAATGGCTTTATGGCCCATTGCCATCCCCTTGCTGAAGACTTCCGATCGACATCAAGCAGCACCGATCGCATCGGTCTACAGTTAACTGTCAGGCTTGCCCTCCTCCCTTGCCGAGCCGGCTCAACCGTCGAGAGCCCCCCATGCCGCCATTCGAAGCACGCCCGATTCAGGTACAGCACCTCAAGACCGCCTGCTCAAGTTGCAGCGTGCAGGAGTTGTGCCTGCCCATCGGCCTCAGCCACCAGGAAGTGGAGTGCCTGGACACCTTGATCCTGCAACGGTTGAAGGTGAAGAAAGGCCATGCGCTGTATCACGCCGGCGACCCCTTGCATTCGCTGTACGCCGTGCGCCTGGGGTTCTTCAAGACCTGCGTGCTGTCGGTGGATGGCCGCGAGCAGGTCACCGGGTTCCAGATGGCCGGCGAGATTCTCGGGCTGGATGCCATCAGCACCAACCAGCATGCCTGCAGCGCCTTTGCCCTGGAGGATTGCGAGGTCTGCCCGATTCCCTTTGCCCAGCTGGAGCACCTGTCCCAGGCCCTGCCTTCGCTGCAGCACAACCTGAACAAGATCCTCAGCCGGGAGATCGTGCGTGACCACGGCATGTTGCTGCTGATGGGCAACATGAACTCCGACGAGCGCCTGGCGGCATTCCTGCTCAATCTGTCCCAGCGCCTGAGCCTGCGGGGCTATTCGTCCCGGGCCTTTATCCTGCGCATGCGCCGCGAGGAAATCGGCTCCTACCTGGGGCTGCGCCTGGAAACCGTTTGTCGGGGCATAGCCCATCTGCGGGACCAGGGCCTGGTGACCATCAACGGCAAGCAGGTGGAGATCCTCGATCTGGAGGGCCTGAAGCAGCGGGTCGCGGGTTGCCAGAACGCGGCCAGGGACTAGGTCGCCGGGCCCGACTGCAACTCCACGCTGTCCCGGTATTCCGGCACCGACACCGACCAGCCCAGTTCCAGGCTGATGCGCCGGCGCAAGGTGTCGGCGGCATTGGCCTCGCCGTGGACCACATACGTGTGTTTCGGCGGGCGCTTGAAGCCTCGCAGCCATTGCATGATCTCGTCGGCATCGGCATGGGCCGAGAGGTTCTGCATGGCCGTGACTTCGGCGCGGATCGGCACCTCCCGGCCATGAATGCGCACCGACTCGGCGCCGGCGATGATCTGCGCGCCGCGGGTGCCGCCGGCCTGAAACCCGGGAAACAGCAGGCTGTTGGCCGGATCGGGCGCCAGCACCTTGAGGTGGTAGAGCACCCGGCCACCGGTGGCCATGCCGCTGGCCGCAATGATCACCGCCGGGCTCTTGAGCTGGTCCAGGGCCATGGACTCCTGGGTGCTGCGCACGATGTGCGCCACATGGCACATGCCTTCGCACTCCTCCCGGGACAGTCGATGGTCACTGCGAAAGCGCTGGTACAGATGGGTGGTGTCGGTGGCCATGGGGCTGTTGAGGTAGATCGGCAGGTCGGGGATCACCTGGCGCTGGCGCAGGCGATACAGGTGGTACATCAGCAGTTGCGCGCGTCCCACGGCAAAGGACGGCACCAGGGTGATGCCGCCACGCTCGGCGGTGCGGTTGATGACATCGGCCAGTTGCTGCTCGGGGTCGTCCCGGGGATGCAGGCGGTCGCCGTAGGTCGACTCCACCAGCAGATAATCGGCTTGCTCGATGGTTTCGGGGGCGAACATCAGCGGGTCCTGCATGCGGCCCAGGTCACCGGAAAACACCAGGCTCATGCCCGCGGCGTCGACCTGGACCGTGGCGGCGCCGAGAATGTGCCCGGCGCCGCGCAACTGGATGTGCAGCCCCGGCAGCACTTCCACCCGATGGTGCAATTGCAGCGGATGCAGGAGTTTCAGGGCCTGCTCGGCATCGCGCTCGGTGTACAGCGGCAATGCCGGAGAGTGCTTGGAGAAGCCATGGCGGTTGGCATAGGCCGCCTCCTCTTCCTGCAGGCGCGCACTGTCGCGCAGCAGAATCCTGGCCAGCTCGCAGGTGGCCGCCGTGGCATACACCGGCCCGCGATAGCCATTGCGCACCAGCAGCGGCAGGTAGCCGCTGTGATCCAGGTGAGCATGGGTCAGCACGATGGCGTCCAGCTCGCGCAGCGGCAGGCCGAAGGCTTCCCAGTTGTGCTGGCGCAGCTGCTTGTAGCCCTGGAACAGCCCGCAGTCCACCAGCACATGCCGGTCCTCATGCTGCAACAGGTATTTGCTGCCGGTGACGGTGCCGGCGGCACCGAGAAAGCTCAGGCGCATCTCCATCTCCTTCGTGTCGGGCGAGGTTGCGGGGCATGGCCGGGCCTCACTCCTGGGGCTCCACCAGCATCAGGCTGCAGGGCGTGTGATACAGCAGTTGCTCGGCGCTGCCGCCGACAAAGCGTTGCAGGCCCCGGCGATGCGCGCGCCCGAGGATCATCAGGTCGAAGTCGTTGTCGGCGGCAAAGCGCGCGATGACCTGATGCGGCACGCCCTCCAGGCGATAGCAGTGCTCCGGGGCTATGGCGTAGCGCTCGGCCAGAGTTTCGAACGCTTCCTGCTGCGCGTCGTTCACCGCATCGCGCATGCTGAGGTCGTTGTCGGGACTGTAGATGGGCAGGCCGGTGGCGTTTTCCGTGGCCCAGTCCACCACGTTCAGCAGGTGCACCCGGGCGCCGCAGTATCTGGCCAGGGTCGCGCCCATCTCCAGAATCCGCTGGTTCAGGCCCTGGGTCAGGTATTCCAGATGGGACAGATCCAGGGCCGCCAGCACCTTCAACGGCAAGGGATGGCGGCTGTCGGTCACCAGGTGCAGCGGCTGGCGCAGGTCGCGCAGCAGCAACCAGTCCAGGGGCTTGTAGAAAATGCGCCGCAGGGCCGGTACTGGCTGGGCGTCCTTGATCACCAGGTCCGGGTGGTAGTCGGTCACATAATCGAGGATGTCCTGCAGCCGGGCCTTGGCCCACAAGACTTCGGTGGTCACCCGCAGGCCATTGGCCCGTTCGAAGCGAGCCTGTTGCTCCAGCCACTGCCGATGCACCTGCAGGTAGCCTTCCCGGGCCTGGGCCATGGCCTGGTGATCGAACAGCCCGGCGACCTCCAGCACTTCGATGAAGTCGAAGGCGACGATGTGCAGACTGGCGCCCATGGCCCGGGCCAGGGCACTGGCCCGGTCGAAAGCCGGCGTACGAGACAGCGCCGTGGGGGCGATCAACAACACGCGTTGCAGTGTGGACATGGGCACCTCCCGGGCGGCGCACTGGACAACGGCCCGGGAGTCCCGAGCCGATGCGCCGATGATGCGCGCCGCTCGGGCCGCCGATTTGACAAAAGTCACAAAGCCTCGGGTTAAGCCCGCGCCGACAGTCAATATCCGCGGCGGTGGGCCGCATCTGATCCAGATCAGATCCTGTCCCGGGCAACAGGGGTAAAGGATAGTCAGCACGCGGCCGCGGGTCGCGGGCCCACCTTCATCGTCCCCAGAGGATCGCCCCATGTTCAGCATCAAGGAACACAACGATCAGGCCGCCGCTGCCTACGGCGCCGTGACCGGCCTGCACTGGATCGAGGCGCTTAACGACGGCCGCCATGTGCTGATACGGCCCTTGGCCGAGAAAGACCGCGAGCGCGAGTACAACTTCATCAAGCGCCTGTCCCCGCAATCGCGACACATGCGCTTTCTGGCGCAGATCAAGGAGCCCGACGCCGCCATGCTCGAGCAGTTGATGGATGTCGACGGCAAACAGCGTCTGGCCTACATCGCCCTGGTGCATGAACAGGGCCAGTTGATCGAGATCGGTGTCAGCCGCTATGCCGCCACGTCCCACGATGAATGCGAGTGCGCCGTCACCGTGGCCGATCAATGGCAGCATCTGGGTCTGGGGTCATTGCTGATGACCCATCTGATCCGCGCCGCCCGCCAGCATGGGTTTGTGCAGATGTATTCGGTGGACAGCGTGAACAACCAGGCCATGCGCGAGCTGGCCGCGCACCTGGGTTTCACCACCCACACCGACCCGGACGACGCCCATCAGGTGGTGCATCGTTTGCTCCTGTGATCGGCGGTGCCACGCCGGTGCGGCTCATGGCAAGGGGTCACGCGGCGGCTTGACCGCCCAGATACTGCAGGGTGCCTGCAACAGCAGATGTTCAGCGGTGCTGCCCAGGCGCTTGTGCAGGCCGCGGTGCTGGGTGGTGCCCATGACGATCACGTCGCTCTGGTGCTCCTCGGCGAAACGGCAGATTTGCTGCAGCGGCATGCCCTCGATGAAGTGGCTGCGTTGCGGGGGCACGCCGTGGCGCTCCGCCACGGCGCGATACACGTCGCGTTGCGCCTCCCCCAGGGCTTCGTACAAGCCGCTGGCCAGGGACAGCGCGCCGACCCCGGCGTCCTTGGCGTAGACCGCCACCCAGTCATACACATGCAACAGGTCCAGCTCGGCGTCGCACTGCTCGGCCAGCTTCACCGCGGCGTCGATGATCTGATCGTTGAACTGCAGGTCCTGCACTTCGCTGCGCAGTACATCGATGATGGCCAGCACCCGGCGTGGCCGTGGGTGCCGGGCCTCGGTCACCAGATGCACCGGCAGCGCGCAATCGCGCAGCAACTGCCAGTCCAGCGGGGTATAGAAGATCCGCCGCATCGCCGACTCGGCATGGGCGTCCTTGATGATCAGGGCCAGGGGCATCTCGTTGGCGAACAGCTGGATCTCCTGATACGGCTGGCTGGCCCAGCGCGCTTCGCAGGTCACCGACAGGCCACGCTCGCGCATGCCTTGCGCCTGCAGCTCCAGCCATTGCCCGTGCTGTTCCAGGTAGGCCGCCTGTAACTGCTCGGCCTCACGGCTCTCGAACAGCCCGGCCAGCGTCAGGGCCTGCAGATGGTCCAGGGCGACGATATGCACCGGCAATTGCATGGCCAGGGCCAGTTGCTCCGTGCGTTCGAACGCCGGCGTGCGCTGCATCTGCTGGGGCGCGATCAAGAGTAAACGCGGGGTTTGCGACATGGTTCACCTCGGCACTGGAGCTTGAAGAAACCGCTAGGGGGTCATTCAAGACTGAGCGCAATGGCCAGGCACGAGTTGATCTTTATCAGGCGGCGCGGCTTTTTTTCGACCTGGCAGCCGCTTATTGCAGCCAGACACCGACCCACATCGCCAGGGTCAGCAGTGCCTGCCCGGGCACGACGTACAGCGCAAAGCGCCATCCACCGCTGAGGGCCGCCAACATGCACTTGCTCAGGGAGTTGCTGCTGACCGCCAGCATCACCGCGCTGCCGATGGCACTGCCGGGCAGTTGCCCGGACTTGACCAGTGAAGCAATGGACGCCGTGGACGCATGGGCATCGGCAAAGCCGCTGATCAAGGCGCTCAACATCAGGCCCAACTGCCCGAAGTAATTGAGCATCAGCGAACAGGCGAAGGTAATGGCGCTCATGGTCAGGGCCACGATCAAGGCCAGCTTGGGATTGAACGCGCCCTTGTCGCTGACCGGTTCGACGCTGCTGGGCTGGCTGCGGGGAAACACCAGGCAAGCGGCATACAGCGCGGTGCAGAGCCCCCCCAGCACCAGGGGCAGCCACATGGTTTGCAGCAGTGCGCTGTCGACCGTTACCAGGATCAGAGCGATCTGGGTCACCGTGGCCAGGTTGGACAGCAGCGCCGCGGCGGCCAGAACCCTGACCTGCCCGGGCGCCTTGGCGACCCGCTGGCCCATGGAGGCGATGGTCAAGGTGCTGGAAACGAATCCCGACGCCACGGCGCTGAGGGCATAACCGTAATGGGCGCCCAGGGTCCGCACCGCGACGTGGCCCAGGGCCCCTACCGCCATCAGCAATACGGTCAGGGTGCCGATGGTGCGCAGGTTGAACGCCTCATAGGGGCCGATGAAACGATCCGGCGCCAGGGGCAGGATCACCAGCGCCGCCACCAGCAGCGTCAGACCGTCGGCGATTTCCCGGTCGCTCAACTGACTGCGCACAAAGTGATGGAGCGTCTGTCGATAGGCCAGCAAGGCGGTCATGACCACGGCGATGGCCAGCGCCAGCTCCGGGGCCGTGCCACACAAGGCCCCGAGGATCAGCACCGCCAGCAGCGCCACTTCGCTGGTGACTCCCGGGTCCTCTTGCTCGTTGCGCCAATAGGCCACCGTCACCAACCCGGCCACAGCAATGGCCAGCGAGGCCAACAGCAGCGGACCGCCGACTCGCTGGCCGATGAACCCCAACAGCGCGGTGATGGCGAAGGTACGCAACCCGGCGCTGCCACGCTGAGGCCCCTGCCCTTTGCGCCGCTCGCGCTCCAGGCCCACCAGCATGCCGATCCCCAGGGCCGCGGCGGCGTTGGTCAGGTCGATGGTTTCAAGCATTGCACGCCCCAGGAAGACAGCCCACACCGAGAATAGAGCGCTGCCGGCGCTTTCGCGAATCGGCCGCCCAGCGCCTTGCAGGAGCCGGCTTGCCGACGAAGGCTGAGAGTGATGCGGGGTTTGCGGGCCTCTTCGCTGGCAAACCAGTTTCTGCGGCCAGTGCTGCCGATCAGCTCGGGCGACGTTTCAGGGTCTGGCTGGGCAACTCCTTGAACAGCGCCCGATAGCTGCTGGAAAACCGTCCCAGGTGCCAGAACGACCAGTGCATCGCCACCTCGGCCACGGTGGTCTCGCTGGGCCCGCGGCTGAGCAGTTCGCGGTGCGCGCTGTTGAGCCGGCGCAAGCGCAGCCACTGGCTGGGGGCCATGCCGGTAAAGGCCTTGAACGCGCTTTGCAACTGACGCAGGGAAACCCCGGCCACCTGGGACAGCTCCAGCAGATTGAGGGTTTCCTCAGGGACGTCGGCGGCCCATTGCGCCACCCGCTGCATGATCACCCGCTCTTCGCTGCGCCGTTGCAGGCTGCCCGGGTCCAGGCGCACGCAGGCGTTGTCGAGGATGTACAGGCAGTCGTCCAGCAGTTGCTGGGTCAGGGCTTCGCGGCTGGGGGGATCGAGGGTCTGGGACAGGCGGGTCAAGGTGGCGCTCAGCCAGCGACAGAACAGCGCGTTCTGCTGGCTGCCCAGCGGCGCCATGAACAGGCCGTCCAGGCGCTCCAGCCTCAGGCCCTGGCCCTGGACGAACTCGGGGCCGAACACCACCGCCACTTCCTGGTAGTTCTCCGGGGTGATCCAGATATTGCGGCTCTCGCCATTGAGCAGGTACAGGGCGTTGTCGCTGCGGTCGAAACAGAACGCCAGGGCGCCTTGCGGGGCGCTGAAATTCTGCTCGACCCGGGTGTTCATGCACTCCTCGTAGATCTCCACGCCCTGCAGGTCGAGGTAGCGCACCAGGCCGTTGAAATGCCCGGGGGACATCTGCTGGTAATGCTGGACCCAACCCGGGGTGGCACGGATCTGATCGGCGACATCGAAGGTGTTGAACGCTTGAACCTGAAGCGGATTGGACGCTGTCATCGGGGGACCTTGCGCACTCTTTTGGTGCGCTTTGGTGCTGCTTAAAGTGGATAGATGGAACAACAAGGCTCGCCCAAGATAGTCGCCAATGCGCCGCAGGGGAAGCCTTGCCGGGATACTCCCGCTCACCTCGGTGCAGACAAGAACAATCATCGAGGTCTTTATGAACGCCCCTTTCGATCAGCTGTCCTCCTGGCTGAAAGATCACAAGATTACCGAAGTCGAATGCGTGGTCAGCGACCTGACCGGCATTGCCCGCGGCAAGATCGCGCCCACCAACAAGTTCCTGCACGAGCGCGGCATGCGCCTGCCGGAAAGTGTCCTGCTGCAAACGGTAACCGGGGATTTTGTCGACGACGACCTGTACTACGAACTGCTGGACCCGGCGGACATCGACATGGTCTGCCGCCCCGACTCGTCATCGATCTACCTGGTGCCCTGGGCCATCGAACCCACCGCCATCGTCATCCACGACACCTTCGACAAGTTCGGCAACCCCATCGAGCTGTCGCCGCGCAACGTGCTGAAAAAGGTTCTGCAGCTGTACACCGACAAGGGCTGGCAGCCGATCGTCGCCCCGGAAATGGAGTTCTACCTGACCCAGCGCTGCGAGGACCCGGACCTGCCGCTCAAGGCCCCGCTGGGCCGTTCCGGTCGCGCGGAAAGCGGCCGCCAGTCGTTCTCCATCGACGCCGCCAACGAGTTCGACCCGCTGTTCGAGGATGTCTACGACTGGTGCGAAGCCCAGGGCCTGGACCTGGACACGCTGATCCACGAAGACGGCCCAGCGCAGATGGAAATCAACTTCCGCCACGGCGACGCCCTGGACCTGGCGGACCAGATCACCGTGTTCAAGCGCACCCTGCGCGAGGCGGCGCTCAAGCACAACGTCACCGCCACCTTCATGGCCAAGCCGGTGGCCGACGAACCCGGCAGCGCCATGCACCTGCACCAGAGCGTGGTGGACATCGCCACCGGCAAGCCGATCTTCGTCGATGCCGACGGCCAGAAGAGCCAGCTGTTCCTGCACCACATCGGCGGCCTGCAGAAGTACATCCCCAAGGTGCTGCCGATGTTCGCCCCCAACGTCAACTCGTTCCGCCGCTTCCTGCCGGACACCTCGGCCCCGGTGAACGTCGAATGGGGCGAGGAAAACCGCACCGTCGGCCTGCGCGTGCCGACCGCCAGCCCGGAAGCCATGCGCGTGGAAAACCGCCTGCCCGGCGCCGACGCCAACCCCTACCTGGCGATCGCCGCCAGCCTGCTGTGCGGCTACCTGGGCATGGTCGAAGGCATCGAACCCAGTGCCCCGGTGGAAGGCCGGGCCTATGAACGCCGCAACCTGCGCCTGCCGATCACCATCGAGGACGCCCTGGCGCACATGGAGGACTGCCCGACCATCGAGCAGTACCTGGGGCGCAAGTTCGTCCGTGGCTACGTCGCGGTCAAGCGCGCCGAACACGAGAATTTCAAGCGCGTGATCAGCTCCTGGGAACGCGAGTTCCTGCTGCTCAGCGTCTGATTCCCCAGCGTCTGCAACCCATAAAAACAACCCGAAGAGGTGTCGATATGCGTCTTTTGCAAGCAGTGATCCCGGCAGCACTGGCGGCCTTGATGAGCGCCGCCGTCCAGGCACAACCCAGTGTCAGCGTGTACAACTGGACCGACTACATCGGCCAGACCACCCTCGCCGACTTCCAGGGCAAGACCGGGGTCAAGGTGATCTACGACGTCTTCGACTCCAACGAAACCCTGGAGGGCAAGTTGCTGGCCGGGCGCACCGGCTACGACGTGGTGGTGCCCTCCAACCATTTCCTGGCGCGCCAGGTGAAGGCCGGCGCGTTCCTCAAGCTGGACCGCTCGCAGTTGCCCAACTGGCAGAACCTGGACCCCAAGCTGCTGGCCCTACTGGAGCAGAACGACCCCGGCAACCAGTATTCGGTGCCCTACCTGTGGGGCACCAACGGCATCGGCTACAACGTCGACAAGGTCAAGCAGGTGCTGGGCATCGACCACATCGACTCCTGGGCGGTGCTGCTGGAGCCAGAAAACCTGAAGAAGCTCCAGCAATGCGGAGTGTCGATGATGGACTCGCCGGATGAAGTGTTCCCGGCGGTGCTCAACTACCTGGGCCTGGACCCGCGCAGCGAAAACCCCGAGGACTACCAGAAGGCCGAGGCCAAGCTGCTGACCCTGCGCCCGTACATCACCTACTTCCACTCCTCCAAGTACGTCTCGGACCTGGCCAACGGTGATATCTGCATCGCCTTCGGCTACTCCGGGGACGTGTTCCAGGCCGCCAACCGGGCCAAGGAAGCCAAGAACGGGGTGAACATCGCCTACTCGATTCCCAAGGAAGGCAGCAACCTGTGGTTCGACCTGCTGGCGATTCCCGCCGATGCCGGCAACGTCAAGGAAGCCCACGCCTTCATCAACTACCTGCTGGACCCGCAGGTGATCGCCAAGGTCAGCGCCTACGTCGGCTACGCCAACCCCAACCCGGCCTCCCAGCCGTACATGGACGCCGAGCTGGTGAACAACCCCGAGGTGTATCCGCCGCAGGCCGTACTCGACAAGCTGTACATCTCCAGCACCCAGTCGCCGGCCATCATGCGCTTGATGACCCGTTCCTGGAGCAAAGTGAAGTCCAACAAATGAATCAGCCACGACACTCGGGCAGCGCCAGCGAGCATGCCCGCTCCTACTACGCCGCCTCCGCCGGGCCCCTGCCCGGCTACCCGGCCCTCAGTGGCGACCTGCAGGCCGATGTGTGTGTCATCGGCGGTGGTTTCACCGGGGTCAACGCCGCCATCGAACTGGCCCAGCGCGGGCTGTCGGTGATTCTCCTGGAAGCCCGGCGCATCGGCTGGGGCGCCAGCGGGCGCAACGGCGGCCAGCTGATTCGCGGCATTGGCCATGACGTCACGGGCTTTGCCCGCTACGTCGGCCAGGATGGGGTGAAATACCTTGAGCGCGCCGGGATCGACTCGGTGGAACTGGTGCGCCAGCGCATCGCCACGCACGGCATCGATTGCGACCTGCGCTGGGGTTTCTGCGAACTGGCCAATACCCGGGCCCAGTTCGCGGCGTTCCAGGCTGAACAGGATCACCTGGCGAGCCTGGGCTATCGCCACCCGACCCGCCTGGTGGGGCCCCAGGACATGGCGCAGGTGGTGGCCTCCTCGGTGTATGCCGGGGGCCTGGTGGACCTGGGCTCGGGGCATCTGCATCCCCTCAAGCTGGTGCTGGGGGAAGCGCGGGTTGCGGCGTCGCTGGGGGTACGGGTGTTCGAGCAGAGCCCAGTGCTGGAGTTGACCCACGGCGACAGCGTCACCGTGCGCTGCGCGACGGGCACGGTCAGCGCCGGGCACCTGGTGCTGGCCTGCAATGCCCACCTGGAGGATCTGGAGCCGCGGCTCAGTGGCAAGGTGCTGCCGGCCGGCAGCTACATCATCACCACCGAGCCCCTGAGCGAAGAGCGCGCCCGCGCGCTGATCCCGCAGAACCTGGCGCTGTGCGACCAGAAGGTCGGCCTGGACTACTACCGGCTGACCGCCGACCGGCGCCTGCTGTTTGGCGGTGCCTGCCACTATTCGGGACGCGACCCGGCGGACATCGCCGGCTACATGCGGCCGAAGCTGCTCAAGGTGTTCCCGCAGTTGCAGGATGTGGCCATCGACTTCCAGTGGGGCGGCAAGATCGGTATCACCGCCAACCGCTTCCCCCAGGTCGGACGTCTGCGCCAGTACCCCAACGTGTATTACGCCCAGGGGTATTCCGGGCATGGCCTGAACGTCACCCACTGGACCGCCCGGCTGCTGGCCGAGGCGATCGAGGCCGGCCACAGCCAGGGCCTGGACGTGTTCAGCGGCGTGCCGCACATGACCTTTCCCGGTGGCCCTGCGCTACGCGCACCGCTGCTGGCCCTGGGTATGCTCTGGCACCGGATGCGCGAAATGCTCGGTTGAGCGACCTCCTTCGCCGGCCGCATCCGCCGCCGTGGGAGCCGGCTTGCCGAACAGGGATCGCCGCCTTGCGCCGCCCCTGCCGAGGCCTTCGCTGGCAAGCCAGCGTCCGAGGAACCGGCGGCTGCTCTAGGTGAACCGTCGCTGCAGAAAATCCAGCAACAGGGCATTGACCCGCTGCGGCTGCTCATTCTGGATCCAGTGTCCGCAGTCCGTCAGCAGGTGCTGTTCCAGGTCGGCCACCTGACCGGGCATGCGCTTGAGGGTATGGGCTTCGAGCACGCCCACCGGATCACGGTCGCCCAGCAGGAACAGGGTCGGCTGCTGCACCCGGGCCTGGGCCAGGAACTCGGTGCGCTGCCAGGTGCGCTCGAAGTTGCGGTACCAGTTCAGGGCACCGCGAAAGCCGCGCCCGGCAAAGGTCTGGCGATAGGCCTGGAAGTCCTCCTCACTGCACCAATGCGGCAATTCTCGTGGCACCCTCACCCCGTCGAACAGCCGGGCATCGGCCGGTTTGGGCTCGAGCAAGGCATGCACATTGCCCATGAACAGCCGCAGGCTGGCGTCGATATCGGCGTCCAGTTCCGCCTCGGCCACCCCGGGCTGCTGAAAGTAGAGGATGTAGTTGAAATGCCCGCCATGCACCTCGCGCATGATCTCGCTGGCCGGCCGTTTCGGACGCCCGGCAAAGGGCACGGAAAGGGTCGCCAGCGCCGCCACCCGCCGCGGCTCCAGCAATGCCAGGTGCCAGGCGACCGGGGCGCCCCAGTCGTGGCCGACCATGCACACCCGCTGATGACCAAAGGCGTCCATGGCCTGCTGGATGTCCGCGCACAGGGTCAGAAGATCGTAGGCCTCCACCGCTTCCGGCGCCGAACTGCGACCGTAACCGCGCATCTCCGGCACGAACACGCGAAACCCGCCGCGCACCAGGGCCGGCACCTGATGGCGCCAGGAGTGCCAGCACTCGGGAAAACCATGCAGCAGCCACACCGGGGCTCCGTGCTCCGGTCCGGCGACCTGGACACTGAGTTCGATTCCGTTGACGGCCAGAAGATGCTGTTGATAGGCAGGCATGCCGGGCACTCCAGGGCAGTTGCGAGGAGCAGAACCTAGCAGATGGTGGCCGCAGCCTTGAGCAATATTGATGGTTTGAATGAGGGTGCCACGCCCGCCGGCACCCTGAGGTGCGGGCAGGCGTGGCGTCCGCTCAGGCGGGAATCATGCCGGCCAGGGACTGGCTGTGCTGACGAATCAGGCGCTGGGTGTTCAAGACCTTTTCCAGGGCCTGCTCGGAATCGGGATCTTGCATGGGGGCGCGAATCGCTGCCGACACCAGGCTGATCAGCTTGGCCATGACTTCGGCATCGGTGGCCGGACGCCCCAGGCTCATGGCCTGCATCAGCAGGCGCAGTTCGGTGCCGGCCATGACCCCGGAAATCGCCTTGAGGGCGAACTGCAAGCGCACCCCCAGTTCGTTGCGCGGCAGGTCCGGCAGCGCCAGGGCAAAAGCCTTGAAGAAGCGCTCGAACACCGGTTGATAGTGTTCCTTGAGGTATTCCTGAATGAATGGCGAGGTATCGCTGTACACCCGGCCGAGGAAACGAATGAACGACCGGCCTTCCAGGCCACCGCTTTCATCACTGCGCTCCAGGCCCATGGCGGGAGCGAAAAGCACCCCCAGCAGGGTCTCGCAATCCAGCGGTCCGTCGGCCTGCTCTTCGCACTTGGCCAAGAGTTCCAGACGTTGATCGTTGAGCGGCCCCAGGCGTTGCATCAGCAGGGCCTTCATCAACGAATCCTTGTCGCCGAAGTGGTAGTTCACCGCCGCCAGGTTGACCTTGGCGCGCTCGGTGATCTGACGCAGCAGCACGGCGTCGTAGCCGTACTTGATGAACAATGCCTCGGTCGCTTCCAGCAGTCGGGTCTTGGTGACATTGGGGGCACTGAGTTTCTTGGCGACCATGGAGGACTAACCTTTGCTGGGTGAAAAACTGACCGTTCGAACAGTGTTTTAAAAAAAAATTTGATTTTTTATACCCGCGAGAAGCCCTAAAAGCAAGCGCCCCAAGGACCCACGCCGGCCTGCAAGAACCTTTTATGACCCACGGGTCCCCGTGTTTCAGTCGCCGCGAAAAAACCTCGAAAAGCCCCCAATTAGCCGGTTCAGACGGCTGGCGCACCAGGATGAACGCAGTTACTATTCAAACAATTTTTTAAAACAATAAATAAAAACCAGAGCTTGGCCTTGCCCCTGGACCCCGCGCAACGCGACGCCTGCGCACCGTGGATATTCAAGCAAGCAGTCGAGCCAGCCGGCGCGGTAAGCGATGACAGCGACGATAATCGACTCAGGTTTTATCTCCCTGCAAGGCATAGGCAAGAGCTATCGGCTGGCGGAGCAACCGCTCCACATTCTCAAGAACGTCTCCCTGTCCATCGACTCCGGCGAGAGCTGCGCCATCCTCGGTGCCTCGGGTTCCGGCAAAAGCACCCTGCTCAATATCCTCGGCCTGCTGGACCTGCCCGACAGCGGCGAGTACCGCTTCGCCGGCCACGATATCTTCCGCGCCAGCCCCGACCAACTGGCGGCCATCCGCAACCGGCAGATCGGCTTCGTGTTCCAGAGCTTCAACCTGCTGCCGCGCCTCAGCGCCCTGGACAACGTCGCCCTGCCCCTGAGCTACCGCGGCGTGGCCCGGCGTGAATCCCTGGAACGTGCCCAGCACATGCTCGATCAGGTGGGCCTGGGGCAACGGGCTCAGCACCGCCCCGCCGACCTCTCCGGCGGCCAGCGCCAGCGCGTGGCGATCGCCCGGGCCCTGGTGGGCGAGCCATCGGTGATTCTCGCCGACGAACCCACCGGCAACCTCGACAGCCACACCGCCCGGGACATCATGGACCTGCTGCTGGCGCTGAACCGCGAACGCCAGGTGACCCTGATCATCGTCACCCACGACCCGGGCATCGCCCAGCGGCTGGAGCGGCAGATCCGCGTGACCAACGGCGTGGTCCAGGAGGTCTGCCCGGCATGAGCCTCAAGGTCGAGCAGAGCGCCAGCCAGCTGCTGCACGAAGCCTTCGTCAGCCTGCGCACCCTGGGCAAGCGTTCGATCCTGGCCCTGCTGGGCATCGTCATCGGCAGCTCATCGGTGGTAGCCCTGATCAACATCGGCCACAACGCCGCCCAGGACGCCGCGGCGATCTTCCAGGACATGGGCACCGACACCCTGGCGGTGCAATTTCCCGATTCCTCGGCCAGCCGCGCGCCCATGCCGCCGCTCCTCGACCTGGCGGCCCTGCACCAGGCCCTGCCGCAGTTGCTGGACATCGCCCCGGTGGCGCTGTTCAGCGGGCCGGTGGTGTACCGCGGACGCTCCAGCAACGCCAACCTGGTGGGCAGCACCCCGTCCCTGGCCAGTGCCATGCGCCTGCAGGTGCAGCAAGGGCGCTTTCTCTCGGCGTTCGACAGCGGGCAAACCTACGCGGTGGTCGGCGCCCAGGTCGCCGAAGCCCTGAGCACGCCCCACGACCCGTTGCGCCTGGGGGAGCGGATTCGCATCAACGACTACCTGTTCCAGGTGATCGGCATCCTCGCCAGGCAACCGGCGGCGGTGCTGATCCCGGTGCAGACCAACGAATCCCTGTTCATCCCCCTGGAAGGCATGCGGCGGATTTCCTCGAGCCCGCAGATCAGCAACCTGATCGCCCGCGCGGCACCGGCCCAGGACATGAACCGGCTGGCCGCGGCCCTGGGCGACACCTTGAAGCAGCACCTGCCCGGGCGCAGCGTCGAGGTGCAGGTGCCACAGAAGATCATCGACGGCATGACCCGGCAAAGCCGCACCTTCGGCTACCTGCTGATGGCCCTGGGGGGCATCTCCCTGGTGGGCGGTGGCGTCGGGGTGATGAACGTGATGCTGATGAACGTCTCGGAGCGGCGCCGGGAGATCGGCATCCGCATGGCCCTGGGCGCGCGGCGCCGGGACATCCGCAACCTGTTCCTGCTCGAAGCGGTGACCCTGACCGCCGTGGGCGCGCTGTCCGGTGCGGTGCTGGGCATGAGCGCCGCCTACCTCTATGCCCGCCTCTCCGGCTGGCAGTTTTCCCTGGCCGGCGCCTCCCTGCCCCTGGGGATCGGCAGCACCCTGCTGATCGGGCTGTTCTTCGGCCTGTACCCGGCCGTCTCGGCCTCGCGCCTGCAACCGGTGGAGGCGCTGCGGGATGAATGATCGCCAACGCGCCGCGCTCTTGCTGCTGTGCCTGCTCAGCCCCCTGGGCCAGGCCGGCTCCCGGGACATGGACGTGGCCCGCCAGGCGTCGGCCCCGACCCTGCGCAGCGCCTACGAACGCAGCGTGCTGCTGAGCCAGCAGCAGACCGAGCTGACCCTGGCCGATGCGGTCTACCTGGGCCTGCGCAACAACCGTGGCATCCGCAGCGCCTACCTGCAGCGGGTGGCACAAAAGTTCGACCTGCGGGTGTCGGAGGACACCTTCAACCCCAAGCTGCTGCTCAGCGGCACCTACCGGGCCAACAAGGGCAGCAACGACGGGGTGCGCAACACCACCCTCAATCCCAGCTCCAGCCTGCTGGGGGAATACGGCACACGCCTGAACATGGCCTGGCACCAGGAACTGAGCCAGGCCAACCGGGCCGGCTACTACCGCCGCGACGGCCTGGACCTGTCGATCATCCAGCCGCTGCTCAAGGGCGCCGGCTGGGACGTGACCACCGCGCCGCTGCGCCTGGCGCGGATCAACGAACAGGCCTACCGCCTCAACCTCAAGGCCAACGTGGCGCAGACCATCAGCGACATCATCGGCGCCTACCGCGAACTGCTGCGGGCCCAGGAACAGCTGGCGATCGTCGAGGACGCCCTCAAGCGCGCCAATGCCCTGCTCCAGGTGAACAAGGCGCTGATCGCCGCCGGGCGCATGGCCGAGTTCGAGATCGTGCAGACCGAAGCCGACATCGCCAGCCAGGAGCTGGGGGTGGAAGAGGCACGCAATCAGGTGGACATCAACCGCCTGTCGCTGCTGCGCCTGCTGGCCCTGGACCTGTCGACCCGGATTCGCGCCAGCGACGGCCTGCAAGCGGCGAAAGTCAGCATCGACCAGCAGGACGCCCTGCGCCTGGCGCAGATCCAGCAACCCACCTACCTGGCGACATTGCTGGGCAGCCAGCAGGCCGACCTCAACCTGATCATCGCCAAGGACCAGAGCCGCTGGGATGTGTCCCTGGTGGCCGGCGCCAATCAGGTGCGCAACCGTTACGACAACGACGGCGGCAACGGCGCGGGACGGACCTGGGACAGCTATGCCGGCGTGCAGGTGCAGATTCCCATCGGCGACTTGAGTACCCGTCAGGCCGAGGTGCATGCCCGGGTCGACGTGGAAAACCAGGCCCTGGTGCTGGCCGATGCCCGCCAGGCCCTGGAGCGCAGCGTCAGTGACGTGGTGCGCGACCTGGGCACCCGCTGGCGCCAGTACGAGATCGCCCAGCGCGCCGTGGAACTGTCCAGGCGCAAGCTGGATATCGAACGGGAAAAACTCAGCGCCGGGCGCTCCAGCAACTTCCAGGTGCTGAGTTACGAAAGCGATTTGCGCACCAGTGAAAACGCCCGCCTCAATGCACTGATTGCCTACCTCAACGCCCAGACCCAGCTGGATCTGACCCTGGGCACGACCTTGGAGACCTGGGACATTGCGCTCAACGACTTCTGAGCAGAAAAACTGGCGCAAGCGCGGCCTCCTCGGCGGCACGGCCCTGATCGTGCTGGCCGTGGCCGGCGTCGCCCTCACCCACTACCGCGCCGTGGACGATCCGGCGCTGCAACAGGGTCGCTGGATCGAGGTCAGCACTACGCCGCTGATTCATCAGATCGGCCTGGTGGGCAAGATCGAGCCCCAGCGCACCATCAGCCTGACGGCGCCGTTCGACGGCAACGTTCTGGCCAGTCTGGTGGAACAGGGCCAGCGGGTGGAGGCCGGTCAAACGCTGCTGAAGATGGACCCCAGCCTGATCGAGATCCAGGTGCGCGAAGCCTTGTCGGCCCAGCTCAAGGCCCGGCGCAGCGTTCAGGAACTGCAGAACTGGGACAGCAGTGCCCTGGTGACCCGGGCCCGGCGCACCTTGCGCGCCTCGCAGATGGCGGTGAGCAATTCCGAACGCAAGCTCAGTGAAAGCCAGAGCCTGTTTGCCCGGGGCATCATTCCCCGCAACGAACTGGACGATCTCAAGCAACTGCTGCAGAGCCAGCGCCTGGACCTGACGGCGGCCCAGGGTGAACTGCAACAGGCGCTGGATCAGGGCAAGGGTGAATTCCGCCAGATTGCCGAGATGGAGCTGACCAATGCCACGGTCAAGTACGAAGCCCTGCGCGCGCTGCTGGCGGGCAAGGACGTGGTCGCCCCCTTTGCCGGAATCGTGGTCCCGGCGCCGGGGCTCAACCTGACACCCATCGCGTCGGCGGCGGCCTCGGGGCCGGTGCAGACCGGCAGCAAGGTCGGCCAGGGCCAGGCCCTGTTCGGCCTGGCCAACATCGAGCAACTGAAGATCGTCAGCAAGGTGTCGGAGCTGGACATCAACCAGCTGCGCCAGGGCCAGAGCGTGGAAATTCTCGGTGACGGCTTTGACGGCGAGCGCCTCCAGGGCCAGGTGGACATCGTCAGCAGTCTGGCGCTGCCGGGGGACGCCAGCGGTGCCAGCGCGCAGTTCCCGGTGACCCTGTCGGTGCCCAAGCTGACCCGCGAACAACAGCAGCGCGTCCGCCTGGGCATGAGCGCGCGATTGAGCATCATTACCTACCGCAACGATCAGGCAATCGTCATCCCGCCGGCAGCGATCCAGCGCGGCGCAGATGGCATGAGTGTGGAATATCGGGCGAGCGCCGATCAGCCGGCACAACGGCTGCCGGTGAGCGTCGGCCAATCGACGGCGGAGGGTATCGAAGTGTTCGGCCTGCAGCCGGGCCAGGTCCGCCTGCCCAACGCCTTGTAGGTTCAGGCTTGCTTGGCTATCACCCGAAGAACCTCTAGCGCACTCGGGACGCTTGCGCCCCTGCGGGCCGTTCGCAGCCTTCGGCAGCGGCTACAGTGATCGCCGTGGAGGTAGCCGCTGCCGAGCCCCTGCGAGGCTGCGAAAAGGCCCGCAGGGCCTTGCTTGACGGTCTTCAGAAGAACCTCGGACGCCCTCGGAACTAACGCAGGGCGCGGCGCAGGACCTTGCCGACGGTGGTCTTGGGCAACTCTTCGGTACGGAACTCGACGTAGCGCGGCACCTTGTAGCCGGTCAGGTACTCGCGGCAGTGGGCCAGCAACTGCTCCTGAGTCAGGTTCGGGTCCTTGCGCACCACGAAGATCTTCACCTTCTCCCCGGTCACCCCATCCTCGACGCCAATCGCCGCCACCTCGGCGACGCCCGGATGCAGGGCCACCACGTCCTCGATCTCGTTGGGGTACACGTTGAAACCCGAGACCAGGATCATGTCCTTCTTGCGGTCCACCAGACGGATGAAGCCCTGCTCGTTCATCACCCCGATATCCCCGGTGGACAGCCAGCCGTGGCGGTCCAGGACCTTGGCGGTTTCTTCCGGACGCTGCCAGTAGCCCTTCATCACCTGGGGCCCGCGCACCTGCAGCTCGCCCTCCTCGCCCAATTCCGCCAGCTCGCCGTCCTCGCGCACGAAGCGCACCCAGGTCGACGGCAGCGGCACGCCGATGGTCCCGGTGAAATCGCCCTCGCGCATGCGCGCGATGTCGATCGGGCTGATGCTCACCACCGGCGAGCACTCGGTGAGGCCGTAGCCTTCGATGATCGGCACCCCGGTGACCTCCTTCCAGCGCCGGGCTACGGCGGTGTGGGTGGCCATGCCACCGGCGATGGCCAGTTTCAGGTCGGAGAAGTCCCGGCCGCGAAACTCCTCGTTTTCCAGCAGGCCGTTGAACAGGGTGTTGACCCCGACGATGCCGCTGAACTTCTCCTTGCGCAGGATCATCTGCACCCGCTTCACGTCCCGCGGGTTGGCGATGAGGATGTTGCGCCCGCCCAGGCACATGAACATCAGGCAGTTCACCGTCAGCGACAGCACGTGATACAGCGGCAGCAGGGTGACGTTGGTTTCCTGCTGGTTCTCGTCCAATTGATCGCCGACCCAGGCCTTGGCCTGCATCAGGTTGGCGAGGATGTTGCGGTGGCTGAGCATCGCGCCCTTGGCATCGCCGGTGGTGCCGCCGGTGTATTGCAGGAAGGCGATGTCATCCTGCTTGAGCTCCACCGGCCGGTGCTCCAGCACACTGGCCAGCTTCATCATCGCCGGGAAGCGGATCGAGCCCGGCAGGTTGAACTTGGGCACTTGCTTCTGCACGTGGCGCAGGGCGAAGTTCAGCGCCGCGCCCTTGAAGGTCCCCAGCAGGTCACCGATGGCGGCCACCACGATGTTCTTCAGGCGGCTGCCCGGCATCGCCTGCTCCAGGGTGTGGGCGAAGTTCTCGAAGATCACCACCGTCTCGGCGCCGCTGTCCTTGAGCAGGTGCCGCAGTTCATGGGCGGTGTACAGCGGGTTGACGTTGACCACCACCGCCCCCACCAGCAGGGTGCCGAACAGGCAGATCGGGTATTGCAGGCAGTTGGGCATCATCAGGGCCACCCGGTCGCCCTTCTTCACCCCTTTGGATTGCAACCAGGCGGCGAAGGCGAACACCCGCTTCTCCCACAGGTCGTAGCCCATCTCGGTGCCAATGCTGACGTAGGCCACCCGGTGGCGGTACTTGTCCACGTGTTCGAGGAACACTTCCCGCAGTGACGGGTAGCGGTCGATGTCGGCTTCGATATCGCTGGGCACCCCCGGCAGGTAGGCGTTCAGCCAGATACGCTCGGCGGGTTGCAGGCTCACGACACTCATTGGCAGTCTCCTTGTTATTTTATTTTTCGACGATGGCGGTGACACCCAGCCCGCCTGCGGCACAGACGGAAATCAGTCCCCGACCGGAGCCACGCTGGTGGATCGCCTTGGCCAGGGTCGCCAGCAAGCGTCCGCCGGTGGCGGCAAACGGATGCCCACAGCCCAGGGAGCCGCCGTTGACGTTGAGCTTGCTGCGCTCGATGCTGCCCAGCGGCCCTTCGAGGCCGAGTTTTTCCCGGCAGTAATCGGCGTCTTCCCAGGCCTTGAGGGTGCACAGCACCTGAGCGGCGAAGGCTTCGTGAATCTCGTAGAAGTCGAAATCCCCCAGGCCCAGCCCTTCCCGGGCCAGCATGCGCGGCACGGCGTAGGCCGGGGCCATCAGCAACCCTTCGCTGCCGTCGACAAAATTCACCGCGGCGGTTTCCCCGGTGCGCAGGTAGGCCAGCACCGGCAGGTTGTTGGCCGCGGCCCAGTCTTCGCTGGCCAGCAGCACCACCGAGGCACCGTCGGTGAGCGGGGTCGAGTTGCCGGCGGTCAGGGTGCCGTTGTGGCGGTCATAGGCCGGGCCCAGGCCGGCGAGCTTCTCCAGGCTGGCATCGGCTCGCAGGTTGTTGTCCCGGGTCAGGCCGCGATACGGGGTGATCAGGTCGTCGAAGAAGCCGCGCTGATAGGCGGCATGCAACTGCTGGTGGCTGGCCAGCGCCAGTTCATCCTGGGCCAGGCGCTTGATGTGCCAGCGCTTGGCCATTTCTTCACAGTGCTCGCCCATGGACAACCCGGTGCGTGGCTCGCCGTTGCGCGGCAGCAGCGGCTTAAAGAACATCCCCGGGCGCACCTTGAGCAGACTGCGCAGCTTGTTGCCGGGGCCCTTGGCCCGGTTGGCCTGGAGCAGGATCCGGCGCAGCCCTTCGTTGATGCCGATCGGCGCGTCGGAGGTGGTGTCGGCACCGCCGGCAATCCCCACCTCGATCTGCCCCAGGGCGATCTTGTTGGCCACTAGCAGCGCCGCCTCAAGCCCAGTGCCGCACGCCTGCTGCACGTCGTAGGCCGGGGTCTGGGGCGCCAGGGTGGTGGACAGCAGGCTCTCCCGGGCCAGGTTGAAATCCCGGGAATGCTTGATCACCGCCCCCGCGGCGAACTCCCCCAGGCGCTGGCCGGACAGGCCGTAGCGATCCACCAGCCCCTGCAACGCCGCCACCAGCAGGTCCTGGTTGCTGTCGTTGGCATAGACCGTGTTGGAGCGGGCGAAGGGAATCCGGTTGCCGCCGATGATCGCCACCCGGCGCACCGGCGCCGGATTGAAACTGTACTCAGTCATTGCCCAGCTCCCAAGATAAATAGGCCGCGCATGTGGGGCTTGTCCCCCGCGTTGTTGCGCACTTCGAACTCATGGCGCGAACCGTGCGGCAGACGGTTCCACAAGGTCACCGCCGCCGGCAGCAGGATCGGCAGCTTGAACTCGCAGTCCAGCTCCGCCGCCGCCAGCGCATGAGGCGGTTGCTGGGCCGCCAGGGCCCGGCCCAGGGTCCACATGCCGTGGGCGATGGGGCGGCGGAAACCGAACAGCCGGGCGCCGAGCCAGGAGGTGTGAATCGGGTTGAAGTCGCCGCTGACCTGGGCGAAACGCCGTCCCAGGTCGCCCCCCAGGTTCCAGCGCTGGGTGCGAATCAGTGGCGCTTCATCCTGCTTCAGCGCGCCTTCCCAGGGCTCGCCGATGGGGCTGGACACGCCACGGCGCAGGTACAGGCTGTGGCTTTCCCAGACCAGGCTGCCACCGCTGTGGCCCCGGGTGGCGATGGACAGCGCCTGGCCCTTGGGATGGGCCAGCCAGCGTTCGGCGAACACTTCCAGGCGCAGGGCCTGGCCCTCCTCCAGCTTCTGGTACTGGCGAATGCGATTGGCCAGGTGAACCATGCCGCTGGCCGGATAGGGAAACCTGCGGTCGGTCAGCAACAACAGGTGCAAGGGAAACGCCAGGGTATGGGGAAATGCCAGCGGCACCCCGTGTTCCCGGCGAAAGCCGCAGGCCTGGGCGTAGCGGGCGATCCCGGCGGCCTGCAACTCCACCGCCGGACGCACCAGGCGCTCGGCGGGCAGCGCCGGCGCGGCGTCCGGCTTGGGCTTGCGCAGGCTGCGGATGCCGTCATAGAGCAGTTGGCCCCGGGACGGTGGCGGTTCGATGATGCGAATGGCGCTGTCGCTATTCATGGCTCAGGCCCCCAGCAGGCTTTGCCCGCAGACGCGGACCACCTGCCCATTGATCCCGCCGGAACCCGGATGGGCCAGCCAGGCGATGGTTTCCGCCACGTCCACGGCCTGCCCGCCCTGGTTCATGGAGTTCATGCGCCGTCCCGCCTCGCGGATCAGCAGCGGGATCTTCGCGGTCATCTGGGTTTCGATGAACCCCGGGGCCACGCCGTTGACGGTGATCTGCTGGCGCGCCGCCAGGGGCGCCAGGTTCTGCACCAGGCCAATGACCCCGGCCTTGGAGGTGGCGTAGTTGCTTTGCCCGAGGTTGCCGGCGATTCCGGAAATCGACGACACACAGACGATCCGCCCACCGGGGTTCAGGCCCTGGCCCGCGAGCAACGCCTGACTGAGCAGCAGCGGCGCTTCCAGGTTGACCGCCATGACCTTGCGCCACGCCGCCTCGGTCATCTTGGCCAGGGTCTTGTCCTGGGTGATGCCGGCGTTGTGCACGACGATATCGAACGCGCCGTGCTCACCGACGAACTCCAGCAAGCGTTGCCCGGCCCCGGCGGCAGTGATGTCCAGGGCCAGGGCATCGCCCTTGAGGCCGGCTGCGGCCTGCTGCAACTCGGCCTCGACCTGGGGAATGTCCAGGCACACCACCTGGGCGCCGTCCCGGGCCAGGACCTTGGCAATCGCCAGGCCGATGCCGCGGCAGGCACCGGTGACCAGGGCTCGCCGTCCGCTCAAGGGCCGCTCCCAATCGATGTGCCGGGGCACGTCCACCGGCTCGCCGATGCGCACCACCTGGCCCGAGACATAGGCCGAGCGCCGGGACAGGAAGAAGCGCAGGCTGCTGTCCAGTTCGGCTTCGGCACCGGGCTCGACATACAGCAACTGGACGGTGATGGCCCGACGCAGTTCCTTGCCCAGGGAGCGCACGAAACCTTCCAGGGCCCGCTGCGCCACCGCCTGCTCCAGCGCCTTGCAGTGTTCCGGCGGCGTGCCCAGCACCAGCACCCGAGCATGGGCGCCCAGGCGCCGGACATTGGCGTGAAAGCAGCGGTACAGCTCATCGAGCTGGGCGATATCCGCCAGCCCGCTGGCGTCGAACACCAGGCCCTGGACCTTCACCGTCGAGGGTGCATTGATACTCGCGGCCTGGGCCGCCACGGTGTCGGTGGCGGCGAAGATCCGTTGCAGCTCGCCCAGCAGGCGGCCTTCGGGCGCCGCGGCGAGGATCACCGGGTTGATCAGGTTGCCGCCCTGCCCCTCGCGGTGGCGCTGGAGCGGCACCGGTTGCGGCAGGCCGGTACGCTGGGCCAGCCAGCGGCCCCACCCGGAATTGACGAACGAAAGATAACCGTCAGACATAAAGAGATCCCGATCCAATCCAGTAGAGGGTCAATAGGCCGAATCGCTGGCGACCACCGCGTCTTCGCTGCTGGCCGTACGTTTGCGCGAGGCCGGCCTGGCGCCTTGCTCGAAGTGCGCCTGACGCTGCTGCAGGGCTTCCAGCAGACCGAAGTCCTGAGGGAAGTCGTCGACCTGGATCGCGTGATCGCCGTATTCCACGTAGCGCCCCAGCAGCTCGTCCTCGTCCGCGCTGATCAGTTGCAGTTCCAGGGCCTTGACCCGCCAGATCACGAAGGCCTCGCGGGAGATCGGCAGCGGCGCCAGGACGCCCTGCTTGATCGCCGGCTTGAGCCGCGCCTCGATCAGGTCCACCTCCGGCTGCAGGCGGAACGCCAGTTCGCCATAGGCCAGCTTGTCGATGTCCGGCTGCGGGATGTAGGAGTCGGCCAGCAGGCGGTCGCGGGTCGGGCCCGGGGTTTGCACCAGCTCGGCCACTTGCGCCAGCAGGCGATCCGAGGGTTTGCGCTGGGCAATGCCCAGGGGAAAGCTCAGGCCGCGAATGATCCGCGCAGCCGCCTTGGACGGGTAGTTGTCCAGCACTTCGGCCAGGGCTTCATGGGCTCGCAGCAGGGAGTCTTGAGCAGCCCAGTGCACCAGGGGCAGATCGGCCTGGGGCCGGTCGTCGTCCTCGAAACGCTTCAACACGCAGGACAGGATGTACAGCTGGGACAGAATGTCCCCCAGGCGCCCGGTGATGCTTTCCTTGCGCTTGAGGGCACCGCCCAGCACGCCCATGGAAATGTCCGAAGCCAGGGCTAGCACCACCGACAGGCGCTGGATCTGCCGGTAATAGCCGGCCAGGGCCTTGTCGGTATTGGCCGGGGCCTTGATCAGACGGCCGCCGGTCAGCGCATGCACGGCGGCACGCACGGTGTTGGCGAAGACAAAGCTGATATGACCGAACATCGCGCTGTCGAACGCTTCCAGGCCCTTGCGTCCGGTGTCCCGCGCCGCTTCCATTTCGCGGAACACGTAGGGATGGCAACGGATCAGCCCCTGACCGTAGATGATCAGGCAGCGGGTCATGATGTTCGCGCCTTCCACGGTGATGGCGATCGGGCTTTGCTGGTAGGCCCGGGCCAGGAAGTTGTTGGGGCCCATGCAGATGCCCTTGCCGGCGACGATGTCCATGCCGTCGTTGACGATGGCCCGTGCGCGCTCGGTGACGTGGTACTTGGCGATGGCCGAGATCACCGACGGCTTCTCGCCAGCATCCAGGGACGCCACCGAGACCTTGCGCACCGCGTCACAGGCATACAGATGCCCGGCCATGCGCGCCAGGGGCGCCTGCACCCCTTCGAACTTGCCGATGGGCAGGCCGAACTGCTTGCGCATCGCCGCATACGCCGTGGTGCCGCGCACCGCCACCTTGCCCAGGCCGACGTTGGCCGACGGCAGGGAAATAGCGCGCCCGGCGGCCAGGCATTCCATCAGCATGCGCCAGCCATTGCCCACCTGGGCGCCACCGCCGATCACCCATTCAAGGGGAATGAACACATCCTTGCCGGTGGTCGGGCCGTTCTGGAACACCGCGTTCAGCGGCCAGTGGCGACGCCCGGTATTGACCCCTGGATGGGTGGTAGGAATCAGCGCGCAGGTGATCCCCAGGCTGCCCTTGCTGCCCAGCAGGCCGTCCGGGTCTTCGGCGCGAAACGCCAGCCCCAGCACCGTGGCGATCGGGCCCAGGGTGATGTAGCGCTTGTCCCAGGTGACGCGAAAGCCGAGCACTTCCTGGCCTTCGAACTGGCTCTTGCACACCACCCCGACATCGGGAATCGCCCCGGCGTCGGAACCGGCATAGGGGCTGGTCAGGGCAAAGCAGGGAATGTCTTCGCCGCGAGCCAGGCGCGGCAGGTAATGCTGGCGCTGGGCCTCGGTGCCGTAGTGCAGCAGCAGCTCGGCCGGACCCAGGGAGTTGGGCACCATCACCGAGATCGCCGCCGCCGAGCAGCGGGTCGAGAGCTTCATCACCACTTGGGAATGGGCGTAATGGGAGAAGCCTTTGCCGCCGTACTGCTTGGGAATGATCATCCCCAGGAACCCGGCGTCCTTGGTGTATTGCCAGGCCTTGGGCGACAGGTCCTGCCAGACCTGGGTGGTCTCCCAGTCGTTGGCCATGTCGCACAGGGTTTCCACTTCGTTGTCCATGAACGCCTGTTCCTCGGCGCTCAAGCTGGCCGGAGCGCTCTGCAACAGACGCGGCCAATCCGGCTTGCCGCTGAACAGCTCGGCGTCCCACCAGACCGTGCCGGACTCGATGGCCGCACGCTCGGTGTCGGACATGGCCGGCATGATCTTGCGAAACATCGCCAGGGCGCGGCGGGTGAGCAAGGCGCGGCGCAAGGGCTTGATGCACAGCAGCGCGGCCGGCGCCAGCACCAGCAACACGCCGAGGGTCAATCCCAGGGTGCCCACCAGGCTGAACAGATACGCGACCGCCAGCCACACCACTGCGGCGCCCAGCCACAGGGCAGCTGTCGCCTGTCGATAAGCCAGCGCGAGCGCTGCGGCAAGTCCCACCAATAACCAGACCATCATGGAATACCTCTCTTGTTCTAACGAGACGACCACCAGGGCCCTGGGCGTTGTGCCGGCCCCCTGCAGATCACCCTACAAAGGAAAGAAGCATGTTTCAAATTTTATTTTTAAATATTGTTTTGAGTGAATTCGCCAATGCATAACGGCTGAACAGCGTCAGCCCGGGGTTGAAAAAAACAGGTTGAAGACGGGTCTGGAGCCGACCCGTGCAGCCAACGGCAGTAGCGCAATCCCTTTGTACTGCCGTTAGACCAGGGCACGGCGATATAGCCGGCGATCAGAAATGATAGGTCGCGGAAAGACTCACCACCTCGCCCGACGATTCAACCTTGCCATCGATGCTGGAACCACCGAGGCGATCCTGGTTGACGGTCTTGAGCTTGGCCTCCTTGACGAACTGCCGCGAGTACGCGCCGTCGATGGTCAACCCTGGAATGGCCTTGATGTCATAGCCGAATCCCAAAGAGGTGAACCAGCGATCGTTGTCCGGGATCCGTGGGTCACGTGTGGAATTACGGGTTGGGGTTTCATCGAAGGCCACACCGGCGCGCAGGGTCAGTTGGTCGGTGAACTTGTAGTCGCCTCCTAACGAGTACATCACCGCGTCCTTGTACTTGTAGGGAATGGCGACCAGGACATTGCCGTCGGACTTGAGCGTCAGGTCCTTGAACGACGACCACTGGGTCCAGAGCACACTGGCGCCGAGGGTGAAGCGGTCATTGAACACGTGCACCCAATCCAGCCCGGCGGTGGCGGGAATATCCAGTTGGGTACTGGCGTTGGCACCATCGGGGAAGAGCTTGAGGCCTGGATACGCCAGTTCCGTCAGGGTCTCGCCATTGGGGCCTGCCGGCAGAGTGGTGAAGTTTCGACCCAAGGCATCGACGCGAATGTTGTACTTGCCCTCCATCTTGTTCTTGATCTTGGCGTGATAGTTCAGGCCCACGGTGTCCTGTTCGGTGGGTTTCCAGGTGACGCCGGTGAACCAGCCGACCGAGGTGTTATCCACCTTGACTCGCATCAGGTCCGAACCGGCGCCGGAAGGCGCTCCAGGCAGTACGGACATGCCAGCTGCGCCGCTGAGGTTGAGGTTCTGGCTGACGAAGCCCTTGCTGTGCTGCACGATTAGACCAGCACCGATGGAGAAATCTTCGCGAACCTTGAACGAAAGAGCCCCGGTCAGACCAACCGTTTCGATCTTGGTATCTACAGCGAAGTCGCGGCCCTTCCAGCCCTCATCCCAGGTGCTGCGCATGCCCAACGGCACCACCTGACTGAGGCCGAAGGCGAAGCGGTCGTTGATCGGCAATACCATGAAGCCGGTAGGTAGCCAGGCAGTGAAACCACCCTCCCCGCCATTTCCGGTCAGCGGCACGGGGTCTCCACTGATGCTGCCAAACTCGTCCACGGGAACGGTGGAGGCCGGATTGCCCTGATAGTCGTTGACATTGCCTTTGAATTTCATCTTGATCCGTGCGTAATCCACGGTCATCTGTGCCACGTTCTGATCGATGAACGCCATGGCCGCCGGGTTGTTGAAGGCCGCACTGGGATCATTCTTGAACAGCGAACCCCCACCGAACGCCCGGCCCCAGCCGGGAGCACCGTACGTTGGAGTAGAGAAACCACCCGCTTGAACCGACCCGGAACTGATCAAGCCACCCAGCACGGCCAGGCCGATGACTGTCTGGATCTTGTGTTTCTTATTATTCATGCCCCACTCCTTATTATTATCGACCGCGGTCGGTCACCACCGATCCGGGGGACTGCAACAGGCGCCTCTGGCGAGGCACCTGTTTTTTTCAGCAAGTGATCAACAGGCTGAAGTCAGATCAACTTCATGGAGTGACAGTGAACGCCGGGCTTGGGTTGACGCTCAGAGCCGTGATCTTGCAGCTGCCGACGGTTTGCGCCGAAGGAATGCTCAGGGTGTTGGTGGCGTTGTTCCAGGTGACGTTGATGGTCACTGGAGCGCTGCTGCAGTTGGAGAGGATCTTGAAGTTGACCCCGGTCACGGTACCCGCAGTGGCGCTGGACGCGGTCAGGGTCCAAGGCAGGCCCAGCAGCGACGGCACGCCGCACAGCGAGTTGCTGCCACTGACAGTGGCGCCGGTGATCGAAGCATTGGAGCCGTTGGCGGCCACGGTACCGGTGAAATTGATGTTGCAGTTGACCGGCACACCGAACGACGCCGGCGAAGACACCGAAATGGTGCCCGGTGCCGAGAAGGTCGCCCCGGCAGGCGCGATGGTTGCGGCGTTGGCCATCGACGCGGCGCCGAGGCAGATGGCGAAGGAAGCTACGGATACCAGAGTCTTGATGCTTTGCATTGTTGTTTTCCTCAAGATTTAGGCAACAGGCAGTTGCCAGGGGGTTATCAGCCTTGCCAGGGGGTCGATGACGCCATCGGCTCTCGGGCTCGACCGAATTCGGTACTGGAGCGCGCTAGGGCGATACCGACCCGGCTTGAACAACCGGTACTTCCGGACTCAATCGCAGTGTCATCAGCGTCCCTCCATGGATGGTGTGCTGGCTTCAGGGCGCCACCCGGAACGTGGGCGGCATCTGGATCGATACGGTCTTGATGGTGCAGCCGCCGTCGAGGCTGACCTGGGCCGCCTCGAGTTTTCCGGTGCTGTTGTTCCAGCTGCCCTCGGCGGTGCTCGGCCCGCATTCGCCGCCCACCAGGGGCGCGTGCACCGTGACCCGGATGCCGGACATGGCGCCGCTGGTTTCGTCCTTGGCGACCAGCTTCCAGGGCAGGTGCGTGGCCTCCACCTGGCCGCACTTGAGGCCACCGCCGAAGTCGACCTTGTCGACGCTGGCAAAGCTGCCGTCGGGGCTGACCTTGCCGCTGACCTGGATGGTGCAGTCGGCATTGATGATGCTTTTGGCAAAGCTGATGGGGCCCTTGGCACTGAACTCGGTATTGGCCGGTTCGATGCGCGCGGCTTCGGCGGCGTTCAGCAGTGACACGCCCACCAGGACCACGAACAGACGGGCAGCGAACAGAGGTGAAATAGACATCCGTGACTTCCTTGCAGTTGCTTATTGTTGTTGTCGGTCAACTTGGCGTAAGGACTTCGGTGTTGCCTCGCTGGCCCTTCAAGCGGATGCCCCGGACAGGCCACCGGCGCTTGAAGGCGAGCGGTACAGCTAAACGGCGGAGCCTGGATCGGTGTCGGTAAAACCGTATTGCCGCAGCAGTTCGGCACGCTTGGCCGGATGCAGATTGGCCAGCCGCACGTCCCCGGCGTAATGCGCCAGGACCCGGTGGTCCATCAGCCGCCGCCAGAGCACTGGCACATAGGCCCAGACGATCATGGTGGCGTAGCCATAAGGCAGCTGCGGCGACTCGTCGAAGTGGCGCAGGGCCTGGTAGGAGCGGGTCGGGTTGGCGTGGTGGTCGGAGTGCCGTTGCAGTTGGAACAGGAAGATGTTGGTGACGATACGGTTGCTGTTCCAGGAGTGGCGTGGCGAGCAGCGTTCGTAGCGGCCGTTGGGCTGCTTCTGGCGCAGCAGGCCGTAGTGCTCGACGTAGTTCACCACCTCCAGCAGGGAGAAACCGTAGATGCCCTGGATCACCAGGAAGGGAATCACCGCCGCCCCCAGCCAGACGATCAGCACGCCCCAGAGCACCACGCTGTAGAGCCAGGCGCTGAGCACGCCGTTCTTCCAGTGCAGGGTCGGCAGCCCGAGCTTGTGCAGGCGCTCGCTTTCCAAATGCCAGGCCGAACGCAGGCTGAACCACACGGTGCGCGGCAGGAAACTCCAGAACGACTCGCCAAGGCGCGAGCTGGCCGGATCTTCAGGGGTCGCCACGCGAACGTGGTGGCCACGGTTGTGCTCGACGAAGAAGTGCCCGTAGAAGGTCGAGGCCAGGGCCAGTTTGGCCAGGAACTTGGCCATACCGCGGTTCTTGTGCCCCAGTTCATGGGCGATGTTGATGGCGATGCCGGTGGCGGCACCGGTGGACATGGCCATGCCCAGGTAGGTGAACCAGCCGACGCTGCCGTGCAGTTGCGCACGCTCGGTAAGGAATGTGGCGAAGTTCGCCAGGCCGCCCTGCAGGTGTAGCTGCTGGCTCAACTGCAGCAGGCCGCCGGCGATGATCCAGTCCACCCCGCTGACCGCCATCCAGGCAGTGACCACCAGGGACAACACCGAGAGCACGGCGCAGCTGTAGACGATAAAGCGGTAGTAAGGCTGTTTCTCCAGATCGGGAACCGCGGATTCCGGCGGGTTGCTGGCGTCTTCCCCCAGCAGGCCGTCAATCAGTGGAATCAGGCCAAAGATCACCACCACGCCGCTCCACCAGAACACCTGGACACCGGTGGTGAGGGCAAACAGCCCGGCCAGCAAAGGGGTGATCATCGGCAAGGTGCCAAGCCACCAGAGGTGGCGCTTGCCATCGGTCCAGACGCCGGGTGCCGCCACGGAAACAGTCATGGCAGCCTCCGCACAGAGGCAGTGGACAGGGATGCTATAAAGGACAGCGCGATGACGCTGCATGGCGCGTGATTGGATGAAAAAACAAAAGCGTGAAATGGCGTTATTTTCATTATTTTAATCGCTCAATTGCACTTTCAAAAAAAACATTCAAAACATTTTTTTAAAAAAATAGCTCGGGTTCGTTAGCTCGTCAACTATTTTTTCGGCTTGTCCTGAATGTCGCCCGTGACGCATTTACAGCGGCTTGCAGAGGGGTTGGGGGGAGGCTCGAAACCGTCCCCGACCTCCCCTCTAGCTTGCTCGTGATGCCGCGAACGGTGGGCGCAGCACCGTGGCGCTGCGGTGCGGCGTCGCCCGGGAGGCGACCTCCTCAACCAGGGCCACCACCCGTTCGACGGCGCTGATCGGCAGCATGTGCCCCCTGCCCTGAACAATCTCCAGGGACAGCCCCGGCACCTTGCCGACCATCGCTTGCCCATGCTTGCGGTAATTGAGTACCGAGTCCGCCGAGCCATAGATCAAGCCGACCGGCAGCTTCAGACTGGGGTAGCGCTTGACCATCTCCGGCAAGGAACGGTTGACCACGGCGATCTCGCTGGAAGCGTTGTAGAAGTTCTGCGAACGCATGCCCAGCAAGCCCCCGCCGCGCTCGGCGAAGTCCTCGGGGACCGGGTCCGGGGCGAATATCGCCTTGACCAGCCCACGGCGGCCGAGCATGGCCATGGGCGCCGCCAGGGTCAGGGCCATCCAGCGGCGCAGCCAGGCCGGGCGCACGCCCAGGGACAGGAACACCAGCGGCAGCATGCGCTGCGGATGAGTCAGGGGCGCCACGAGGATCAGCCCGGACACCGATTGCGGATGATCCAGAGCCAACGACAGCGCCACCGCGCCCCCCAGGGAATGCCCCAGTACCAGCGGCTGCCCCAGATCCAGGGTACGTATGAATCTGGCCACCAGGGCGGCCTGGGCCGGCAGGTCCGCCGCCGCCCCGCGGGCCCGGGTGGAATAGCCGGACCCGGGGCGGTCCAGGGTGATGACCCGGAACCGCTCGCGCAATGAAGGAGCCAGGGAGTGGGTCAGGTTGCGCCCGCAGCCGGACAGGCCATGGATCATCAGCAATGCCGGACCGCGGCCTTCGTCGGTGTAGTGAATACGCTCGCCGCCGACCTCCAGAAAACGCCCGTTGATCGGAACCTGGCGTTCGATCCTGCGATTGATGCGGACGCTCACGCCCCAGAGCAGCGCACTGACCACCAGGAAGACTGCCGCCGCCACTAGCCATTCCATAACCCGCCCCCTCAGCTTCCCTGCACCGCACGCCAGGACCAGGATGATCCGGCTGCATGGCTGTCGCCTTGGCCTGGTGCCGCCTGTGGCGTCGCCGGCGCAGTGCGCAGGCGCCCGGTCAAAATCCACAAGCCGATGGCGTAGGTGACATTTCCAGGTGATTTATTTAAATTAATTTTTAAAACATTATTTTAAATTGTGCAATCCTGAGATTTCACTCACCGACGAAAGTCACCCAAGCGTCACCCTACAATCGAGGTACACACCATGAATGCGTACTCGCCACCCGACGACCCCGAGGTCGTGGACATCGCCATCATCGGCGCCGGCTTTGCCGGGCTGTGCATGGCGATCAAGCTCAAGGAAGCCGGGCTAGTGGATTTCTTTGTCGCCGAACAAGCCGCGTCCCTGGGGGGCACCTGGCGCGACAATCACTACCCCGGCTGCGCCTGCGACGTGCAATCCCATGTCTATTCCTATTCCTTTGCGCCCAATCCGCACTGGACCCGGCAGTTCGCGCCCCAGGCGGAAATCCGCGAATACCTGGAAAACTGCGCCCGGGATTTCGCCCTGGCACCCTGGCTGCGCTTCAACATGGGTTTGGAACAGGCGCGGTTCGATGAGGCCAGCGCGCGTTGGCAACTGCGCTTTGGCAACGGCCGCCAGGTCAGTGCCCGGGTGCTGGTGTCCGGCATGGGCGGCCTGTCGCGCCCCGCGCTACCGGAGATTGACGGGCTGGAAAGCTTCACCGGCAAGCGCTTCCACTCCCAGCAGTGGGACCATCGCTATGCCCTGCAAGGCAAGCGCGTGGCGGTGATCGGCACCGGCGCCAGCGCCATCCAGTTCGTGCCGAAAATCGCTCCGCGGGTGGCCCAGCTCAAACTGTTCCAGCGCACCCCGCCCTGGATCATGCCCAAGCCCGACCGCGAACTCAGCGCCCTGGAGCGCTGGGCCTTCAAGCACCTGCCATTCACCCAGCATCTGGTGCGTTCGGCACTGTACTGGGCCCTGGAAAGCCGGGTCATCGCCTTTGCCCGGCGGCCGCAACTGATGAAGCTGGTGCAGCGCGTGGCCCTGCGTCACCTGCGCAAGCAAGTGCCCGACCCGCTGTTGCGCCAGAAACTGACCCCTGACTACAGCATCGGCTGCAAGCGCATCCTGATCTCCAACGACTACTACCCGGCCCTGTCCCGGGGCAATGTCGGGGTCATCAGCGAGCCGATCCTGCGCATCGACGGCGACGCCGTGATCACCGCCGACGGCAACCGCCATGCGGTGGACTGCATCATCTTCGGCACCGGCTTCCAGGCCACCGACCCGTTGCCCCGCGGCCTGCTGTTCGGCCGCCAGGGCCAGGACCTGGCGGACAGCTGGTCACAGGGCGCCCATGCCTACCTCGGCACCTGCCTGCCGGGCTTTCCCAACCTGTTCATGATCGTCGGCCCCAACACCGGCCTGGGCCACAACTCGATGATCCTGATGATCGAGGCCCAGGTGGACTACATCCTCAAGGCCCTGGACCGAATGCGCCAGGACGGCCTGGCCAGTATCGAGGTGCGTCCCGAGGTCGAGCGCCAGTACAACCAGCGCCTGCAGCAGCGCCTGGCCGGCGCCATCTGGAGCGTCGGCGGATGTCGCAGCTGGTACCTGGACCCGCGCAGCGGCAAGAACACCACCCTGTGGCCCGGGTCCACCTGGAGCTTTCGCAGGACCGTGCAGCACTTCCGCCTCCAGGACTACCTGAGCACCCAGCTGCCCCAGCCCGGAACCGTCGCCGCCGCCGAAGCCGCCGCGCGCCCACTGAACCTCGAAGAGGCCGTCCGATGAAAAACTTTAACGGTAAAGTCGCCGCCATCACCGGCGCCGCCTCTGGCATGGGCCGGGCCCTGGCCGTCGCCCTGGCCCGCGAGGGCTGCCACCTGGCCCTGGCCGACAAGAACCCCCAGGGACTGGCCCAGACCGTGGCCCAGGCCCGGGCCGCCACACTGTTGCCGCTGCGCATCAGCAGCCAGGAGCTGGACGTCGGCGATCGCGAGGCGATGTTCGCCTGGGCCGCCGCCAGCGCCGCCGAACACGGCCAGATCCACCTGATCTTCAACAACGCCGGAGTCGCCCTGTCCAGCACCGTGGAAGGCTCCAGCCTGGCGGACCTGGAGTGGATCGTCGACGTCAACTTCTGGGGCGTGGTCCATGGCACCCAGGCCTTCCTGCCCTACCTCAAGCAGGCCGGCGAGGGGCACATCATCAACACCTCCAGCGTGTTCGGGCTGTTCTCCCAGCCGGGCATGAGCGGCTACAACGCCACCAAGTTCGCGGTGCGCGGCTTCACCGAGTCCCTGCGCCAGGAACTGGACATGCAAGGCCACGGGGTCTCCGCCACCTGCGTGCACCCGGGGGGCATCCGCACCGACATCGCCCGCACCAGCCGCATCAGCGACAACGTCAAAGGCTTTTTGATCGACAACGAACAGCAGGCCCGGGACGACTTCGAAAAACTCTTCATCACCAGCGCCGAAACCGCCGCCAAGGTGATCCTGCACGGGGTGCGCAAGAACAAGCGACGGGTGCTGATCGGTCGCGACGCGCACCTGCTCGACCTGTTCGTGCGCCTGCTGCCCAGTGCCTACCAGGGACTGGTGGTGTGGCTCAGCCGGCGCCTGGCGCCCAAGCCGGGCCGGGAGCGGCCGCCGCTCTACAAGCCCCAGGACGAACGCGGCCTCTGAGGCCGCCACCTTCACCGCCAAGTGTCTAGAGGAGCGCCAGCCATGCTGCCCATCCGCCGTGACATCAAGGTTGAACTGCCTGCCGAACGTGCCTGCGACTGGCACGAACAAGGCAGTCACGTCAGCCACTTCTTCAACGCTCTGTCCCTGCTGTTTCCCGCCGGCGAACTGTTCTTCATGGACAGCGTGCGCCACTACCGCGAGCAGATTCACGACCCCGAGCTCAAGCGCCAGATCCAGGGCTTCATCGGCCAGGAAGCCATGCACAGCCGCGAGCACCAGCACTACAACGACCTGTTGCAGAACGCCGGACTGCCGGCCCATCTGCTGGACCGGCGGCTGCGGATCATCCTCGACTTCCAGAAGAAACACTTTCCGCCGGCCTTCAACCTGGCGATCACCGTGGCCCTGGAACACTACACCGCGATCCTCGCCGACCTGCTGCTGCGCGACCCCAGCCGCTTCGGCCACTCGGTGGAAGGCTACCGGCAGATGTGGCTGTGGCATGCCCTGGAGGAAACCGAACACAAGGCGGTGTCCTTCGACGTCTTCAACCAGGTGATCCGCCCCGGGCCCAAACGCTACCTGCTGCGCAGCGCGACCATGCTCTTCACCACCCTGACCTTCTGGCTGGTGGTGTTCGACTTCCATGTGCGCATGCTGATCGCCGACCGCCGTCGCGGCGGCCACTGGCGCGGACTGTGGCGGGTGCTCAAGTACCTCTATGGCAGCCAGGGCGTGTTCCCGCGCATTGCCCTGCCCTGGCTGCAGTTCTTCAAACCCGGCTTTCATCCCTGGGACCACGACAACCGCGAGCAACTGCAACGCATCGAGGGCCTGGTGCAGGACATCCAGCGCACCCGCGCCGCCGCGGCCAAGTGACGGGGCAGCCGCCAGCCAGGCCGGCGCGGGCTCAGTCCCGCGCCACCTGGCTCCGCACATAGGCCGCCGGCGGCTGGCCCACCATGCGCTGGAAATCCCTGACGAAATGCGCCTGGTCGAAGTAACCCAGGCGCAGGGCCAGCTCGGCATCTGGCTGGGCCTCGCCGCGCTGCAGCAAAGCCAGGGCCTCGTGCAGGCGATAGCGGGCAATGACCCATTTCGGGCTCACCCCCACGTAATGGGCAAACAGCCGCTGCAACTGGCGCGGGCTCACGCCGGCCCGTTGCGCCAGGTCCTGCACGCGGGTCAGGTGCGGGTCGGCGGCGGCCCGCTCCACCAGTTGGTTGAGCCACTCCACGCGCTCATCGACCGCGGGCAGGTGGGCCAGCAGCCAGGCCGTGGCCCGCTCGCACATCGACGCCATGCCCGGCCAGGGGCCGGCCTCAAGCAGGCTGTCGGCCGCTCCCAAGACCTCGGCCGCAGCGAGCGAACGGTCGCGCAACAGTTCCATGGAGCGCCCCCAGAACGGCTGGAACGCCGCCGCACGAAACTTGATGCCGAACACCCAGCCGTGACCGGCCAGGGTCTTGCAAAAGCGTTGCCGGTGCGGCCCCCAGATCCGCGCCTGATTGCCCTCCAGCACCAGATGCACGTTGGGGTGGGGCAAGGTTTGCTGATGCTCGACCTGCGATTCGGGCAATGCCCAGCCCACGTACCAGAAGTGCTCCACCCAGGGCGCCAGGGCGGGCGGCGGTGCCTGCCGCAAGTGTTCGACGTGCCGGGCCGCCAGACGCTGATTGAGCACGCCCCGAGCCGGCCCGGGAGCGGTGGCGGCTGGCGGTCGCGTTTTTCCAATGCACTGCATGATGCGTGTGTTTTCATCCTTGTCCCCGAACCGGGGCCCAACGCCCCAAGGTCCGCCGCGCATTATCACCCAGCCGATACCGGAGAACAGCATGCTCGCCACAGGACAATTCAGCGTCAAACTGCCCGCCCACCCCGTAGCCCCGGGCACCGAAGCGGCCCAACTGGGGCGCATGGCCATTCACAAGACCTTCGAAGGCGACCTGCAGGGAACCAGCCTCGGCGAAATGCTCAACAGCCTCGGCACCGTGGCGGGCTCGGCAGGCTATGTAGCCCTGGAACGCGTCGAGGGCAGCCTGGCCGGCCGACACGGCAGCTTCGTGCTGATGCACTACGGGGTCATGGACCGGGGCCAGGCGACCCAGCATATCCAGGTGCTGCCCGACTCCGCCGGAGGTGAACTGCTGGGCCTGGCGGGCCGGATGCAGATCCGCATCCAGGATGGTCAGCACCACTACGAGTTCGACTACAGCCTGCCCGGCGACTGCTAATCTGCAGCGCACCTTTTGTGCTGCGAGCCCGCGCCATGTTCCTGATCCTGCTGCCCCACGCCGACTACGACCCCACTGAAAGCAGCCTGCCCTGGCAGGCCGCCCGGGACGCCGGGTTCCAAGCGCAATTCGCCACGCCGCAAGGGATGCCGGCCTACGCCGATTCGCGCCTGGTGAGCCTGGGCTTCGGCCCGCTCAATCCGCTGTTGATGACCCCGGCGGCGGATCTGCAGCGCTACCACAGCATGACCCGGGACGCGGAATTTCGCCGTCCGTTGAAGTACACCGAGGTCGATCCGCAGGCCTTCGAGGGCCTGCTGATTCCCGGCGGCCATGCCCGGGGCATGCGCAGCCTGCTGGAGTCCGAGGACGTGAGGCGGATCATCCTGGCCTTCTTCAAGGCCGACAAACCGGTGGCCGCGGTGTGCCATGGCCCCCTGGCCCTGGCCCGCTGCATCGATCCCGACACCGGGCGCTCCGTGCTCTATGGGCGCAAGGTCACCGCGCTGCTGGCCGGCCCCATGGAACTGGCGGCCTGGATCGTCACCGCGCCCTGGCTGGGGCGCTACTACCGCACCTACGACTGCAGCGTCGAGGCAGAGATCAAGCAGGCCCTGGCCAGCCCGGCGGATTTTCTGTCCGGACCCTGGCTCCCGCGCCGTGACTCAGCCGCCCATCCCGAACGCGGTTTTGTGGTGCGCGACCGCAATCTGCTGACCGCCCGCTGGCCGGGAGACTGTCACCGCTTCGCCAACGAATGGGTGACCCTGCTGCAACAGGCGCGGCAGGCTCAGCCGGAGCAAAACCCTGCTTGAAGGCGTGACCACGAGCGCCGCCGCATCAAGAGGCCCTCGTCATCACTGCGCCTGCACCTGGCTGCGGGCTCAGGCGTGGGACCAGCGACGGTGCAGGCCGCGGGCCAGGGCGTCGAGGGCAAAGCCCAGCACGCCGATCAGCAGGACCATGGCCATCAGTTCCGAGTAGGCCAGGCGGTCCCGGGTGTCGAGGATGAAGTAGCCCAGGCCGGCGCTGACCCCGAGCATTTCGCAGGGCACCAGGACGATCCACAGGATGCCGATGGACAGGCGCACCCCGGTCAGCACGTGCCCCAGGATCCCCGGCAGGATGATCTTGCGCAGGGTTTCCCAGCGGGTGGCGCTGAGGCTGCGGCTCAATTGCAGCCAGCGCGGGTCCAGCTGGCGCACGCCGGCCGCGGTGTTGAGCAGGATCGGCCACAGCGCGGCGAACGCCAGGAGGAAGTAGATCGGCTGGTCGCCCACGCCCATCAGCATCACCACCACCGGCATCCAGGACAGCGGCGAGATCATCCGCAGAAACTGGAACGCCGGGGTGGTGGCCGCTTCCAGGTGCCGGTAGCTGCCCACCAAGAGGCCCAGGGGCACGCCGATCAGCAGCGCCAGCAGCAGGCCCACCAGGATGCGCTTGAGGCTCACCAGCACGTGCTCATACAGCTCGCCACGCCCCAGCAGTTCCACCAGGCTGGCGAAGGTGGCCTCGGGCGAGAAACGCGCCGCCAGGCCGTTGCCGCCGCCCAGCAGGTGCACCCCCAGCCACCAGGCCAGCAGCAGGCTCGCCAGCCCCGCCAGGCCCAGGACCCAGTGGTTCAAGGAGGAAGGTTGCTTGCCCATCAGAGACCGAACTCCTCGCTACGCTCGAAACTGTCCGCCAGGCCGAAGGCCTTGAGCCCGCCGACGGCGGCGATGGCGTTGCGCACGAAGCGCTCGTCCACCAGGTCCTGGGCGGTGTGCGCCGGATCGAGGCCGGCGAGAAAACCCTTGTCGCCCTCGATCAGGGTGTCCTTGAGGCGCTTGACCAGCTCTTGGGTGTAGCTGGGGAACGGGTACGGCTGGAAGTCGATGCGCTGCTCGTCCCAGTGGCTGTGCCGGATCGCGCCGCTGGCCAGGTAGGCCTCGCGGTCCGTGGCCGCCGGAGCCAGCACCCGGTTGAGCACCTGGGGCGCATGGGGCGTGTAGCGGTTGGCACCGTCCTTGGACAGCAACTGGGCGGCCTCGGCGCGGTGGTCGCGGGTCCACAGCTGGGCCTTGACGATGGCGTTGACCACCTTCTGCGACCACTCAGGGCGGTTGTTCAGGTCGTGCTCGTGCATGAACACCACGCAGCAGGCGTGATTGCGCCAGACATCCCCGGTGAAGCGCTGCACCCGGCCGACCTTGAGCTCTTCAGCCAGGGCATTGAACGGCTCGGCGACGATGTAGCCGGCGATCCGCTGGCTGGCCAGGGCCGGCGGCATGTCCGACGGCGGCAGCACCAGCAGGTTGAACTCGTTGGCCCCCAGGGCACTGCCGGCGGCCTTGCTCACCGGCACCAGGCCGTTGTCACGGAACAGTTGCTGCACCACCACGTTGTGGATCGAGTACCAGAACGGAATCGCCACCGACTGTCCCGCCAATTGCTTGATCTCGGTAATGCCCGGGGCCACGGTCAAACCGGAGCCGCCGACGTGGTTCCAGGCCACCACCTTGGCCGGCACCCGGCTGCCGTAGCGAGCCCAGACGGTCATCGGCGACAGCAGGTGGATCACGTTGACCTGGCCGGAAATGAACGCCTCGATCACCTGGGCCCAGCTGCGCAGCAGCACCGGCCGCTCGGCCTTGATGCCTTCGGCCTCGAACAGGCCGTTGTTGTGGGCCACCAGCAACGGCGTGGCGTCGGTGATCGGCAGGTAGCCGATGCGCACCGGCGCGTCCGGCTCCTGGGCGGCGCGGGCCTGCAGGCTGTTGAGCAGCGGCATGGCGCCGCCGGCGGTCAGCAGCGCGCTGAGTTTGAGAAAATCACGCCGAGTGTGAGTGAAGTCGTCCAGGCACATGGTCAATCTCCGACGGTGCAGGCAATGGGGAAGTTGAGGGATTGCGGCTCGCCCGCCGAAGGGTCTTGAGAATCTCGATACGCAGGGCGCCCAGCTCCTCGATCCGCTCGGCGCGCGGCGCCGGCAGGTCGATGGACCACTGGCCGAGGGTGCGCGCCGGGCTGTGACCCAGTAGCAGGACCCGATCGGACAGCAGCAGGGCTTCGTCGATGTCGTGGGTGATCAGCAGCGCCGCGGTGCGCTGCCGACCGATGATCTGCAGCAGCAGTTGCTGCATGTCGGCCCGGGTCACCTCGTCCAGGGCGCCGAAGGGCTCGTCCAGCAGCAACACCTGGGGCTGCCGCGCCAGGCAGCGGGCCAGGGCGGTGCGCTGGGCCATGCCGCCGGACAGCTGCGCCGGGTAGCGCCGGCGGGCCTGCTCCAGGCCAACCGCGGCAATCGCCTGATCGACGCGTTGCTGGCGCTGCGCCGGGCTCAGGTGCGGCTGGCGGGCAAAGTCCAGGCCGAAGGCGACGTTGTGTTCCAGGTTCAGCCAGGGCAGCAGGCTGGGGTCCTGAAAGGCCACCGCGACCCGTGGATGGGGCCCGCTGAGCTCCTCGCCCAGCAGGCTGACCCGGCCCTTGTGCGGTTGCTGCAAGCCGGCCAGGACCCGCAGCAGGCTGGACTTGCCCACCCCGCTGGGGCCGAGGATCGACACCACTTCGCCGGCGTGCAATTGCAGGTCGAAGTCTTCCAGCACCGCGTGCCAGCCGTCGGCCCCGGGGTAGCCCAGGCTGATCTGTCGGGCATCGAGCACGCCACTCATGCCGCGCTCCGCCCTTGGCGTTGCAGTTCGGCGCGCAGTTGCACCAGGCTCGGGGTGACGATGGGCACGAAGGCCGATTCGCGCCAGCGCCGGGCGAAACCGCTGCCGAACTCGCTCAGGTAGGCCTTGCCGCCACTGGCCTGCAACTCCAGCTGCACGGCGTTGGCGGCGGCTTCGGCCAGGGCGATGCGCACCCGGAACAGCGCCGCCGGTTGGCTCAGGAAACGCCCGTCGAGCAAGCCGCTCTTGAGCTCGTCGACGCTGTGTTCCAGCTGCTGGCGTTGCTCCTGCAACGGCTCCTGGAGCACCGAGCGGGAGCCACCGAGGTGCTGCTGCACCTCGCTCAGGGCGCGACGCGCCAGACCGATGGCCAGGGCGCATTGCAGGCCGAGGAAGGCCGGGCGCACGGCTGGCAGGAATACCCGGGCGTCGTCGTGCAGCAGCCAGTCTCGCGGAACCTGCACCTGACTCAAGTCCAGGGCCGCAGTGTTGCTCGATTGCAAGCCCATCAGTTGCAGGTCGTCGGAGCGCTGCAGCCCGGGCAAGGCATCGGGGAGTGCCAGGATAAAGGGCGCACCGCCCTCCTCGTGCTCGATGGCCGCCGCCACCACAAAACCGCTCTTGCGCAGGTTGGTGACCCAGTGCAGGCGGCCGTTGAGGCTCCAGCCCTGGCCGTGGTCCCGCGCCTTGACTTGCAGCGCCTCGATCCCGGACAGGAACTTCATGGCGTTGGACAGCCCGGTGGCCCCGGCCAGCTCGCCACTGAGCAACGAGGGCAGCAAGCGCTCGCGCAGCGCCTGGTTGGGACTGTGCAGCAGGTATTCGATAAAGGCCCGCTGGCCCCAGAACACGAAGGCGGCCGCCAGGGAGTGACTGGCCACCGCGGCCATGACTTCCAGGGCATCGGTCAGTTCGCCGCCGCTGCCTCCCAGTTCCTGGTCGATGCCGACCCGCAGCACGTCGGCCCCGGCCAGTCGAGCGAGTACCTGCTGAGGATCGCAGTGACCCTGGTCCAGCGCCTGGGCCTGGGCATCCAGCCATTCACTCAAGTGCGCACTGAGCATGTGGTTTTCTCCTTGAAGGGGGCGCCGTTGGATAACCGGCGCCTTGAATCATTGACCCTGGGCCGACCAACGATACTGGGCCAGCTCGGGGTTCAGTTCGGTCCCGGCGAACACGTTGGCGAAGTTGCACAGGGTCGCCAGACTGATGCCCAGGATCACTTCCAGGGCATTGCCCTCGCTGTAGCCTGCGGCCTTGAACCGGGCATAGCCCTGGTCGCTGACCTTGCCGCGGGTGGCGATCACTTCCCGGGCGAAGGCCGCCAGGGCTTCCAGACGGGCTTCGGGCAGGGTGCTCTGCTCGCGCAGCGCACTGACCACCGGATCGGGGAGTCTGGCCTTGTTCAGGGCCACGGCGGTATGACCTGCGACACAGAAATCGCAGCCATGGGTGGTGGCGGCGATCAACTGCACCACTTCCCGCTCCGCCAGGCTCAGATCAGCCTTGGCGTTGAGGCCCGAGACGGTGACGTAGGTTTCCAGGGCCGCCGGGGCATTGGCCAGGATGCCCAGCAGGTTGGGAATGTAGCCGGAATTCTTCTGGGCGTTTTCAAGAAATGGCCGGGCCGCTTCTGGGGCAGTGTGCAAGGTGTGTAGAGTGACGCGGGACATGGAGTGGACTCCTGGTATGTAGGTGTGCGTCAAGTCTGTTGGTTATAAGAATTCCGATCCATATTCTAAAGTAGCGATTACTTGCTCCTGAGTGTTTCCCTTAGATGATTTCATCAAGCCCCTTGGTCGATTGGTTATTAGAAAGCCTGGAACTGGACGCCAGCCTGTTTCATGTCGGGCGCTACTGCGGTGGCTGGCACGCCAGCACCCAGGGGCTGGCCCGGGCCAGTTTCCACCTGATCGTGCAGGGCCATTGCTGGCTGCATATCGACGGCGTGCCCGAGCCCCTGCGCCTGAACGCCGGAGATGCGGTGTTCCTGCTGCGGGATCTGGGCTATCGACTGTCCAGCGCCCCGCAGCCTGAAGTGGCGCAGCAACTGCCACGCATCGCCATGAGCGCCCTGGATGCCGGCGCCCAGGATGGAGTCGGGCTGGTGTGCGGTTTCTTCCATTTCAAGCCCGGGTTGTCGTCGCTGATCATCGAGGGGCTGCCGGGCTGGCTGGTGCTGCGGGCCGGCGATCCGTCGCTGAGCGCTGCCCGGGCGCTGTTCCAGCTGATTCTCGATGAGTGCCAGCGCGCTCCCGCGCCCTCGTCGGCACTGCTGGAGCGCCTCAGCCACCTGCTGTTTCTCTATGTGTTGCGCCAGCAGGTCAGTGACAACCAGGACCTCGGCGGCCTGGTGGCCCTGGCCCGGCATCCGGGGTTCGCCCCGTTGCTGGAGCAGTTGATCCAGCACCCTGGCCAGGCCTGGCCCCTGGAAAGCATGGCGGCGTTCACCGGGCTGTCGCGCTCGGCGTTTTTCAAGCGTTTCAATGAACTGGCCGGGCAATCGCCGGGACAGGTGCTGCTGGCCCTGCGCATGCGCCATGCCTGCCAGCTGCTCAAGGCCAACCAGACGGTGGAACAAGTGGGGGCCGCGGTGGGCTATCAGTCGATTGCCGCGTTCACCCGGGCCTTCACCAAGGCGGTGGGGCTGCAGCCGGGGGCCTATCGCAAGCAGCATGAAGGACGCTGAAGCGCCCTTTCGCGCCGGACTCAGCGCCGATGGGCCAGGGCCCGCACCAGCCGGTCGCCGACGCTCTGCACCCCCTGGACCAGCAGCACCAGGATCAGCACCGTGGCCACCATGATCTGGTTGTTGAAGCGCTGATAGCCGTAGCGGATCGCCAGATCCCCCAGGCCTCCGCCGCCGATCACACCGGCCATGGAAGAGAAGCCGATCAGCATCACCAGGGTCAGGGTCAATCCGGCCAACAGCGCCGGCAAGGCTTCCGGCAGCAGGGCCTTGAAGATCACGTGGCCGATATGCCCGCCCATGGCCAGGATCGCCTCGATCCGGCCCTTGTCCACTTCATCCAGGGCGTTCTCGACGATCCGTGCAAAAAACGGAAAGGCGCCAATGGTGATCGGCACCACCGCCGCGGTGCTGCCCAGGGTCGTGCCCACCACCAGCCGGGTCAGGGGGATCAGGGCAATCAGCAGCACCACGAAAGGCAGGGAGCGTCCCAGATTGACCAGGGCGCCCAGCAGGCGATTGAGCCGGGGCATGGGCCGCAGGCCGCCCGGGCGGCTGACGAACAGCACCACCCCCAGGGGCAGGCCGATCAACAGGGTGAACAGCGAGGCCAGGAACACCATGTACAGGGTTTCGCCGGTGGCGGTGAGCAGCAGTTGCGCCAGCTCCGGCCAATCGAGGCTGCGGTTCACAGGCGTTCACTCCGAATCCCTCGCTGGGCCAGGGCCGTCAGCAGTTGTTGGAATTTGCCGGCATCGGCGGGGGCGGCGGCGATGCGCAGGCGCCCTACCCGCTGGCCGCCCACGGACTCGACACCAGCGGCCAGCACCTTGAGTGGCAGCCCCTGCTGGCGACTCAGTTGCTGCAACAGCGGCGCGGCGCGCTGGTTATCGAAAAAGGTCAGTTCGGCTTCGGGCTGGCTACCGTTGAACGGCAGGTTGTAGCCCGGCAGCAAGGCACGGCCCAGTGCCGATTGCGGGTCCGCGAGCAATTGGCCGATCGGGCCGCTCTCCAGCAACCGGCCCTGGGCCAGGGAAGCGGCGTGGCTGCAGATGGCCTTGACCACCGCCAGTTCGTGGGTGATCAGCACGATGGTCAGCCCCAGCTCGCGGTTGATGTGGGTCAGCAGTTGCAGGATCGAGGCGGTGGTTTCCGGGTCCAGGGCGCTGGTGGCTTCATCCGACAGCAGATAGCGAGGCCGCGCCGCCAGGGCCCGGGCAATCCCGACCCGCTGCTTCTGGCCGCCGGACAGTTGGGAAGGAAAGGCCCGGGCCTTGTCGCTCAACCCCACCAGGTCCAGCAGTTCCAGGACCCGGGCCTGGCGTTGCGGCCTGGCCAGGCCGGCGATTTCCAGGGGCACCGCGACGTTGTCCTCGACCGTGCGCGAATGCAGCAGGTTGAAGCCCTGGAAGATCATGCCGATGCCCTGGCGCTGCCGGCGCAACGAGCCCTCGGACAATGCGCCGAGGTCCTGGCCATCGATCAGGATGCGCCCGCTGCTGGGACGCTCCAGCAGGTTCAGGCAACGCAGCAGGGTCGACTTGCCGGCACCGCTACGGCCGAGAATGCCGTATACCGCGCCGTCGGGAACCGTCAGTGAAACCCGATCCAGGGCCGGAGGCTGGCCCTTGCCATAGACTTTGCTGACCTGCTCCACCTGGATCATGGCTGGCGGCCCGCGACCGGGATCACCGAGCCCGAGTAGGTTTCACTGATGTATCGGGCCACTTCCGGTGAATTGAGGTCCTTGGCCAACTGGCGGATGCGCGGGTCGTCCTGCAGGTTGGGGGTGGTCACCAGGATGTTGGCGTAAGGGTTGTGCTCGGCCTTCTCCAGCCCCAGGGCGTCCTTGGCCGGCACCAATCCGGCTTCCAGCGCGTAGTTGCCGTTGATCACGGCCAGGTCCACGTCCTCCAGGGCCCGGGGTATCTGCGGTGATTCGATTTCGAGGATTTTCAGCTGCTTCGGGTTGTCGGCGATGTCCTTGGGGGTGGCCTGGTCCCGGGCCGGGTCGCTGAAACCGGGCTTGAGGCGGATCAGCTGGTAACTCTGCAACAGGTACAGGGCGCGGCTGAGGTTGGTGACATTGTTGGGCACCGCCACGCTGCCGCCCTGAGGCACCTGGTCGAAGTTCTGGTGCCGCCGGGAGTAGATGCCCAGAGGCTCGATATGCACGCTGGCGGCCACCGCGAACGGCTGGCCCAGCGCCTGTTCCTGGGACTTGAGATACGGCAGGTGCTGGAAGTAGTTGGCGTCCACGTCGCCGTGGGCCAGCAGTTCGTTGGAATTCACGCCGTTGGGGATCTCGATGATCTTCAGTTGCAGTTGCGGGTCGAGCTTCTGCACATAGGCGAGAATCTGCGCGTGGGGCACCGGATCGGCGGCCACCCGCAACGGTTGCGCGGCGCTGGCCGGCAGGGTGTGTCCCAGGCTGGCCAGCAGCGCCAGGGCAAACAGGGGGGTCTTCAGCATGGCAATCATCCTTGGTTCGACGAATGAGGGTCAGGCGCTCAGGGCCTTGGGTATCAGGACATCGGCGTAGTAACGCTGGGCCACGTCGGGGTGCGAGCGCAGGCGGCCCTTGAGGTAGTTCCAGCCGACGTCGCGAAACAGCGGGTTGTGGGGGTCGCTGGCCGGGCCCCGGGCCTCCTGTCGCAGCGCCTCGGGCAAGGGGTACAGCGGCACCCGGGCATCGAGTTGGGCCCCCAGAAAGAAGGCGATGGACAGCCGCTCGCGGTCCGCCGGCGGCGACAGCACCCGGTGCACCGTGGCGCGCAGGTAGCCGTGGGTGGCCAGTTCCAGCAGTTCGCCGATGTTCACCACCAGGGTGTTGTCCCGGGGCGGCGCATCGATCCAGCGGCCCTCTTCCACCTCCACCTGCAGGCCGGCCTGCTGGTCCTGCAGCAGAAAGCTGAGAAACCCGGAGTCCTTGTGCGCGCCGACGCCCTGGTTGCTTTGCCCCGCAGCGCGGCCGGGGTAGCGGATCAGCTTGATGTGTTCATTGGGCCGTGCACCGTACAGAGAGTCGAACGCCTGCTCCGGCAGGGACAGGGCCTGGGCGAAAGCGCGCAGTAGCCGCAGGGACATGCGGGTCATTGCCTGCTGCCACTCCAGCAGCAGCGGCTTGAGTTGCGGCAGCTGCGCCGGCCACTGGTTGGGCCCTTGCAGGCGCGCCCAGGGCGGGCTGTCGGGGTCCAGCGGCAGGGCCTGGCGTTCGGCCCCCAGATCGAACTGCTCGCGCAGGTCCGGCTGGCCGCGGGTAATCTCCGAAGCCGCGCGGTTGTAGCCGCGAAAATGCGGCGAGTGGATCATTCCCACGGCGGCCTTGTCGGCCTCGGGCAAGGCGAAGAATGCCCGGGCCTGCTCCTGCACCCGGCGCAGCAGATCGCTGTCGATGCCATGCCCGGTGAGGTAGAAGAAGCCGACGTCCCGCGCGGCCTGGCGCAGGTTGAGCAAAAACGCCTGGCGCTGTTCCTGGCTCGCCTCCAGTTGGCTCAGGTCCAGAATCGGTAGTGCGGTGATATCCAGCGAGTGCGGCATGGTTCACTCCCCTGTGAGTTGACGATGTCCGGTGGTCGGGCTCAGAGCTTGGCGATGGACACTTCGGTGGATTTGACGAAGGCGATCACTTCGCTGCCGACCTTCAGTTCCAGGTCGCGCACCGAGCGGGTGGTGATCACCGAGGTCACGATGCCCGAAGCGGTCTGCACGTCGATTTCCGACACCACCTGGCCTTCGTGGATCTCCTTGATCACGCCTTTGAACTGGTTGCGTACGTTGATGGCTTGAATGGTCATGCTGGCAAATCCTCTGCGGGCACCGGACTCAGGAATTGAGCGGCTGGTGACAAACATGCACCTTTGGCCAAAGCCTTCAAAGGAATAAATAATTAGTATTTTATGCCTTTTAGATATATTGAATTGCCGCCCTCACCCCGGAATTTGCCGGTCTGGAGTCCGTACAGCGGAACTTGACCGCCGCCCATGGCTTTGTTTCCCTGTGCCCTTCCCATCCGACTCGCCACAGATCCCAGGAGGCAACATGCGCACGCTCGAGCTCGCAGACACCCAGGTTCCGGTCATTGGCCAGGGCACCTGGCGCATGGGGGAGGATCGTCGACTGCGGGATCGGGAAATCGCCGCGCTGCGCAGCGGGATCGAGCTGGGCATGACCCTGATCGACACCGCGGAGATGTACGGCGAAGGCTGCGCCGAGGAAGTGGTCGGCCAGGCCATTGCCGGGCGCCGCGATCAGGTGTTCCTGGTGAGCAAGGTCTATCCCCACAATGCCGGTCGCCAAGGCCTGCCCCTGGCCTGCGAGCGCAGCCTGCGGCGCCTGGGCACCGAGGTCATCGACCTGTACCTGCTGCATTGGCGCGGACACTACCCTCTGGCGGAGACCGTGGAGGCATTCGAGCGCCTGCGGGAGGCCGGCAAGATTCGCCGCTGGGGAGTGTCGAACTTCGATCTGGCGGACCTCGATGAACTCGACGCGCCAGCCTGCGCCACCAATCAGGTGCTGTACAACCTGGAGTCCCGGGGCATCGAGTTCGACCTGCTGCCCGCCTGCCAGCAGCGCCGGATGCCGATCATGGCCTATTGCCCGATCGGCCAGGCCGGCGCCCTGCTGGCCGAACCGCAGTTGCAGCGGATTGCCCGGGAACATGGCGCGACCCCGGCGCAGGTGGCCCTGGCCTGGCTGTTGCGTCAGGACGCAGTGCTGGTGATTCCCAAGGCCGTGAATCCGGAACACGTGCGCCTCAATGCCCGGGCCGGCGAACTGCAATTGCGGCCCCAGGACCTGCAGGCACTGGATCAGGTGTTTACCCCGCCTCGCCGCAAGCAGCCTCTGGAGATGGTTTAAACGTTATAGCGGAATCAGACATGTTCGATTGCAAGCGAAGTTACAAGAGATTAATTGCAAGAAAGTGACTACCCGCAAAGTTGCTCTTTCAGACAATTAACTTAGTGTCCGGAAAAGTTTCAACAGTATAAAAATCCTTTGCTTCCGGTTATTTAAGAATTGTCTGATCCCTGCTTGTCATGCCCCCAATTACAGTTGGCGGATGAGATTAAAAAGCTACCTGCATCAGATCAATCCCCTTTTTTCCAGTCCTGAAGCAGCCCGTCGGCTGCTTCGTGTCGTCGCGCTGATTTTCCTGATCGGCCTGCTCGGCGCCGTCTACAACTTCCTGCGTTCGAGCATCAACAACGAACTGTCGCAACGGCGCAGCTACATGAGCAGCGCCATCGCCGAAGCGCAGACGTTCTTCACCAGCCGCGAAGCCTTGCTGGAAAGCCTGAGCCTGTCGGCCGTGCACAAATCCCGGCAAAACCCCAACTATGAATCCAGCAGCGACCCCGAGGAGGAAATCCACCTGCAACTGGGCGCCCCCGGGGAGCATCAATGGGGGGTCTGGCTCACCCAGCGCATGCGCGACTACCTGAAAAGCAAACAGCTGAACCTGCTCTACGTCCACGACGGCGAACAACCGCCTGTCCAACGTCTGTTCAGTACCCAGCCCGAAGCCGCCTACCTGCCCGCACTGATGCTGGCCAAGCTGGCCAGCCTGAACTCCTCGCAGATCCCGACGGGGCAACAGTTGTGGCTGATGGATCACTCCTCGAGCAGCGCCCGCCTGTACATCTTCACCCGTCTCGACGAGCGCTACCCCAACTCCGGCTGGCTGGGCCTGGAGATGGAAGGCAACAGCGTATCCGCCGCCCTCAGCGATCAGAGCGCCGGGGACTTCATGATGTTCAACTCCCAGGGTGGACTGATCTTCAGCAGCACCCCCAGCGCCCAGCTGAGCGAGGAGGTCCGGCAAGTCCAGGGCGGCAGCTTCTTCGGGTTTCTCGGCGGCCGCTGGTGGCCCGATCACCTGGTGATCCGCAAACAGCTGGGGTCGTCGGACTGGCAACTGGTCTACGCCTTCGACCTGCACAATCTGCTCAAGAGCCTTTGGCCGCAATTGCTTGCGGCCTTGCTGATCAGCCTGTTCGGCATGGCCTTGATCGGCTTCCTGAGCCACTGGATCGAGGTGCGCCTGATCGCTCCGGCGCTGCACCGGATCCAGGCCCTGATCGAAAGCGAGGCATTCAGCCGCGATGTGATCCAGATCGCCCCGGTGGCGCTCTGCGTGCTGCGCCGCAGCGACGGCCAGGTGGTGCTGGAAAACACCCTGTCCCAGCAGTGGCTGGGCAACGGCACCGAGCGCGACCAGCTGTGTGCCGGCTGGATCGAGCAGGCTTTCGACCCCAATCGCCCCAACAGCTCGGACTACTTCGAAACCGCCGACGGACGCCATCTGTACCTCAGTTCGGCGCCGACCCGCTACAACGGCGAAGACGTGCTGTTCTGCGCCTTCAGCGACATCAGCGCGCGCAAGCAGATCGAAGCGGCGCTGGAGGAAGCCAAGCGCCTGGCCGATACCGCCAACGAAGCCAAGACCCTGTTCCTGGCCACCATGAGCCACGAAATCCGCACACCGCTGTACGGCGTGCTCGGCACCCTGGAGCTGCTCTCGCGCACCCAGCTGGACAACCAGCAGAAAGACTACCTGCGGGCCATCGAGGGCTCGTCCGGCACCCTGCTGCAGTTGATTTGCGACGTGCTGGATGTGTCCAAGATCGAGGCGGGTCAACTGGCCCTGGAACTCAGCGAGTTCTCCTCCCTGGATCTGGTGCACGAGATCATCCAGGGTTATGCCGCCGCGGCCCAGGCCAAGGGCTTGCAGTTCTACGCCTGCGTGGATCCGCATTTGCCCGAAGTGCTGCTCGGCGACGTCACGCGCATCCGCCAGATCCTCAGCAACCTGCTGAACAACGCGGTCAAGTTCACCGACTCCGGGCGCATCGTCCTGCGGGTCCGGGTGGACAGCCGCGACGGTGAGCGCAGCAATATCCTCTGGCAGGTTTCCGACACCGGCCGCGGTATCGCCCAGGACGACCAGACCCTGATCTTCGAGCCCTTCTACCAGACCGAGGGCAACACCAACGTGATCGCCGGCACCGGGCTGGGCCTGCCGATCTGCCAGCGCCTGACGCAGTTGATGAACGGCAACATCCGCATGGTCAGCGAACTCGGCCTGGGCAGCAGTTTCACCCTGACCCTGCCTCTGGAAGCCTCCTCCCTGGGGGCCAGTGCGCCACTGATCAGCCCGTTGCTGCCGGAGATGATCTACGTGGTGTCACCGGTGCGCGAACTGGCGGAGTCCGTGGCCGGCTGGTTGCGCCGCTGGGGCGCCCGGGCCCAGTTCAGCCTGCCGACCCAGTCGGATCGCAACCGCGGTCATGTGCTGATCGAACTGCATCCCGGCACCGTGGAGCAGCGCCTGGAGCCGGACTGGCAGGGCCCTCTGGTGCTGGCCAGCGGCGACGGCCACAACGAACCGCGGATTCGGGGCGGCTGCTGGCATGTCAACACCAACAACCTGCGGGCCATCCACCAGGCGGTCAGCCAGGCCCAGGGCGTCTGGGTGGTCGCGAGCGAGGAGCACCCCGACAGCCGAGAACTGAAAAAACTCAGCCTGCATGTCCTGGTGGCCGAGGACAACGTGATCAACCAGCTGATTCTCAAGGATCAGCTGGAAGAGCTCGGTTGCAGCGTGGAATTGGCGTCAAACGGCGAAGAGGCGCTCTGCATCTGGAGAGCCGGGCACTTCGACGTGATCCTGACCGATGTGAACATGCCCAAGCTCAACGGCTACGAACTGGCCAAAGAGCTTCGGCGTCAGGGCTGTTCGATCCCGATCATCGGGGCGACGGCCAATGCAATGCGCGGAGAAGAAGAGCTCTGTCTTGCAGCCGGGATGAACCACTGCCTGGTCAAGCCGTTTGCATTAAGAGCGTTGTTCAACTATCTGGCGCCCTATGAAAGAGCCCCTCATGAAGTCCTGTAGCATTTTGATCGTCGAAGATCAGCCGTTTCAGTACATGTACCTGCAACACTTGTTCAACGAGCTGGGCCCGTATCAGCTGGAGGTCGCAAGCAACGGCAGGGAGGCCCTGGAGCGTCTCAAGCAGCGGCACTTCGATCTGGTTCTGACGGACCTGCTGATGCCCGGCATGGACGGTGTGCAGTTCATCCAGGGCCTGGCCACCCATCGTGTGCGCCCGGCCCTGGCAATCATGAGCGCCTCTTCGCGGCGCATGCTCATGGGCGCCAGCCTGGTGGCCCGCAACCTGGGCCTGCGGGTGATTGGCCTGATCTCCAAACCGGTCAACCTGGCCGCCCTGCGCAGCATCACGGCGCAACTGCCGGGGCTTACCAGCAACGAACCGACGCCGGCGGTGTGGGTCGAGTGCAGCCGTGAAACCCTCCAGCACGCCCTGCGCGACGCGCAGATCCAAGCCTGGTTTCAACCCAAGAAGGCCCTGAACAACGGGCGCATCGTTGCCGCCGAAGCCCTGGTGCGCTGGATGCACCCGCAGCACGGCATGTTGCTGCCCTGCGACTTTCTTCCGGAGCTCACCGAGGCCGGCCTGGAGGAAGAACTGCTGTGGCTGATCCTAGATCAGGCCCTGGCGGCCCAGGTGTGCTGGCGCGAGGACGGTTATGACATCCCGGTCTCGATCAATCTGCCGACCCACCTGCTCAACAGCGCCGACCTGGCCGACCGCCTGTATGACTTTGTCATCCAGCGCAACGGCATACCGGGGAAGATCTGCTTCGAACTCATGGAATGCTCGACCCCGGAACACATCAGCAACTTCTACGCGGGCGCCTGCCGCCTGCGCATCAAGGGTTTCGGCTTGTCCCAGGACGACTTCGGCAAAGGCTACAGCTCCTACATGAACCTGGTGTCCACGCCCTTCACCGAACTGAAGATCGACCGGGCCCTGGTCCAGGGCTGCCACGCCAACGAAGAACTGGCCCAGGCCCTGACCAGCATCATCGCCCTGGGTCGGCAGTTGGGCCTGACGGTGGTCGCCGAGGGCGTGGAAAGCGCCCAGGAGCTGGCCCTGCTGAGAAAGATCGACTGTACCCAGGTGCAGGGCTTCCTCATATCCCACGCGGTGTCCTCGCAACAGTTTCAGCAACTGCTGGCCCAAGATGGACCGGCGACGGTGTACTAGCCGATGAACCCATTGCCCTGCTCCGCACCAGCCACTCATCGCTGACCGCCTTGCTTCAGAGAGAGGAATCTCGAACGCGGGGCCCTTCTACGTATCTGGGAATTCAGTGATGAAATACCGCAATACCTTGATGGAGAATCTGACTCGCAGTTCGATTCGCCTGAACAAGGGCCTGCTGACCCTGGCGGGCCTTGCGCTGCTGCTGTTCGCCCTACTGTTCTGGACCACCCAGCGCCTGATCGATGAACAGCACAACAGCGTCAGGCTGCATTTCGCGCGGTTGATGGAAAACATCCAGGAACAGGAACTGTTTCTGCAGAAGCTGGCTTCCCGTCAAGCGAGCGCAGCGCCGCTGGCTGCCGAGCAGCCCCTGCCCCATGACGCCAATGACCTCTCCCAGGCCCAGCCGCCGTTGCTGACGCCCTTCGACCCGAGCTTCGACTCTCAACCGCAGGCCGCCAACGAACTGCCCAAGGCCTTCGCCCTGGGCCTGCAGCTGTCGACCTTCTACAACGCCTTCTGGTCCACGTCGCCCTATCACGCGCCCCGCACCTTTCTGTTCAACAGCTTCGGCAACTACGACATCAGCCTGCCGGCGGCGCGCCAGGCGCGCGGCAATCCGTGGCAGGGCAACGGCTCCCATGACGTCGAAATGGAACAGGTGCTGCGGCAACTGAAGGTCAAGCACAACGACCCGCGGGATCAACAAGTGCATTGGCAAACCTACAGGCTCCCGGAGTCACTGGACGTCGCCCCCAAGCTGCTGGCCTACGTCAATCTGCACCTCGGACCGCAGCCGTTGCAGCTGCATGGCGCCAACAGCTGGATGATGGTGGCGTCGCTGCTCAATCTGGACAAGATCAACGACATCGAGCGCCTCATGGACTGGTCGATCTACGACGACTTCACCCTCATCGAACCTTCCGGCAGCATCCTCAGCGGCTCCCTGCCTGCGGCCAAGGCATTGCGCGAAGGCCCGAACTTCGGCTTGCGGGGCATGGTCTTCAAAGTCACCAGCCCGACTCCGGCGCTCTGGACCGGGCTCTACAGCATCAGCTACAAAAGTTATCTCGGTTATGCCCTGTGGCTGCTGCTGGGCCTCCCGGCACTGGCCCTGGGCGCGATCGTCTGTGGCTGGATCGCCAGCCGCTGGTACCGCGACCGGGTGGTGGCTCCGGCGCAACTGGCGCACCAGACCCTTGCCGAGAGCGAGGCCTTCAGCCGCGTGGTGCTCGATACCGCGCCCACCGGCCTGTGCGTGGTGCGCCGTGAGGACTTCAAGGTGCTGATGGAGAATCGCCAGGCCGTGCAGTGGCAAGGCACGACCCAGTTGCTGAGCATGCTGCAGCGCGACCCGCCCTTGAGCGACAGCGGCGAAACCTGCCTCGAGATCGAAGGCCGGCACTTGCAGGTGGGGCTGGTCGCCACCCGCTACCAGGGGCAGGACGTTCTGCTGTGCACCTTCTATGACATCACCGCGCATGTGCAGGACGCGCAACTGCTGGAACAGGCCCGGCTCGCGGCGGACGCGGCCAACCAGGCCAAGACTCTGTTCCTGGCCACCATGAGCCACGAGATCCGCACCCCGCTGTACGGCGTGCTCGGCACCCTGGAGCTGCTGGGCCTGACCCCGCTCGACGCGCGCCAGAGCGAATACCTGCAAACCATCCAGCGCTCTTCCAGCAACCTGTTCCAACTGATCAGCGACGTGCTCGACGTGTCCAAGATCGAGTCCGACCAGATGAGCATCGAACCCGTGGAGTTCTGTCCACTGGACCTGGTGGAAGACGCGCTGCGTAGCTATGCGGCCTTCGCCGAACGCCGCGGACTGCTGCTCTACGCGTGCATCGACCCGAGCCTGCCGAACCTGATGCGCGGGGATGCCGGGCGCATCCGGCAGATTCTCAACAACCTGTTGAGCAACGCCATCAAGTTCACCGACAGCGGCCGGGTGGTGCTGCGAGTCCGGGTGCTGGCGCAGCAGGACAGCCTGGCCAGCATCGAATGGCAAGTCACCGACACCGGGATCGGCATCTCGCCGTCGCAGCAGCCGCAGTTGTTCGACCCCTTCTACCAGGTCCGCGACGCCTCCAATGAGGCCGGTGCCGGGCTTGGGCTGGCGATCTGTCAGCGTCTCAGCGAGATGATGGGTGGACACATACAGGTGATCAGCGAACCGGGGCTGGGCAGCAGTTTCTCCCTGCGCCTGAGCCTGCCGTGCCTGGCAGGAGCCCTGCCCGGCGCCGCGCCGCTGCCCGAGGGGCCACCGGTATATGTCCGGGCGCCGGTGCCGGAGCTGCAGAAAAGCACCTGCGAATGGCTCAACCGCCTCGGCCTGCAAGCCTTTCCAGTGCCCTTGTGCGCGGACGACAAACCGCGCAATACGGTGCTGATCGACATGCTGCCCCGTGACAGTCAGCCCGGCTGGCCCGGTCCCTGTGTCACCGCCGGAGCGGCGGGTCACCGGGACCACCCGCAAGCGCAATGGGCGGTCGACGCCCACGATATCCGCGCCATCGCCCAGGCCGCGGCGCTGGCCCGCCAGGGACAACCCCTGGACCTGCTGCAACGCGCCCCCGGCACCTTGCGCCACCTGGCGCTCAATGTCCTGGTGGCGGAAGACAATCCGCTCAATCAGACGATCATCAAGGAACAACTCGAAGCCCTGGGTTGCCAGGTGACCCTGGCGTCCAACGGTGAACAGGCCCTGGAACAATGGCAGCCCCAGCTGTTCGACATTGCCGTCACCGACGTCAACATGCCGCTCATGAATGGCTACGATCTGGCCCGGGAGCTGCGCCGACGCGAGCCGAAGCTGCCGATCATCGGCGTCACCGCCAACGCCCTGCGCGAGGAAGGCAGCCGTTGCCTGGCCGCCGGCATGAGTGCCTGGATCGTCAAGCCCATGACCCTGCAGACCCTGCGCGGGCAACTGGAAAAACTCTGCCCGGTGCCTGACAGCAACACCGCAGCGCCCGCGACCATCAGGCCGGTGGAGCCGCCGCCCCGGGAGCCGGCTCCGGCCGAGCAGCGGATACAGGTGTCGGAGAAAATGCGACCGCTGTTCCTGAGCACCATGCGTGACGATCTGCAACGCCTGGCCAAGGCCCTGGAAACCGGCTCGGGCCGGACCGCCGCCGAGCGCCTGCACAGCATCGCCGGGGCCATGGGCGCGGTGCAGGCCGGCATCCTGGCCAAGGCCTGCGCCGAGCTGGAGTGCCAATTGCTGGAAAACACTTTGAATCCGATTCTGGAGGGCCAAGTCAGGCAACTGATGCAGCACTTGTCGGAACTTCTGCTGCCCCTTGAATAATGGGTGGCAGGGTTTAATGTACCGTCAGTCTTATGTTTCTTTACTAAATTGCGTATTACACGGGTGTGTTTGCCATGGAAAAACTGAAAGTAGTCATTGCTGACGATCACCCTATTGTTTTGCTCGGCGTGCGCGAGCTCATGGAGCGCGACGACCGCTTCGAAATTGTCGGTGAAGCGGTATGTTCCAAAGGCCTGATCCAGCAGCTGGAATCCCGGCCGGTGGACATTGTGATTACCGACTACAACATGCCCGGAGACTCGCCTTACGGCGATGGCCTGAAGCTGGTGGAGTACCTCAAGCGCAACTTCCCGCACTTGCAGATCCTGATCCTGACCATGATTTCCAATCAATTGATCCTCACCCGCCTGCGCGAGTTGGGGGTGGTGGGCGTGATCCAGAAAAGCCAGTTGCACGAGGAGATCCAGACCGCCCTCAAGGCCATCGCACAAAAAGGCGTGTACCGCAGCCTGGAGCCGGCCTCCCATTCGGTGATGGAATCCAATGTGGCGATCGACGAGCGAATTTCCACCCTGTCGCCCAAGGAGTTTGAGATCCTGCGGCTGTTCGTTTCCGGCAAGAGCGTCAGCGACATCGCCCGCAGCCAGAACCGCAGCTCCAAAACCATCAGTGCCCAGAAGATCTCCGCCATGCGCAAGCTGGACGTGCAGAGCGACCAGGACCTGCTGACCTACTGCATTGGCCGCAACATCTTCAACTGATCGTCATAAGGAAGCCCCCGAAAATGGATGGTTCGTCCCCCCTGAAGCACGCCGACCTGCTGCAGCTCGAGGCGCTACAAGGCGCCTGGGAACAGATCTCGATGGAAGACAGCGGCGTACTCGACCCACCGGACGAGCACAGCGCGCCAGGCGCCCTGACCCTGATCGAAGGCAACCGCTTTCGCGTGGTGACGGTGGCCGGGGACACCCTGCTGGCGGGGAGCTTCAGCCTCGACAGCAGCACCCAGCCCAAGTCCATCACCTGGGTCGATTCCATCGGCGCCGATGCCGGCAAGCCCTTGCCGGCCAGCTACCAACTGAGCGCCGATGAGTTCGTGTTCATCGCCGCCGACGAGGGGCAACCGCGGCCCACCCGTTTCAGCACCGGGCCGGGCCAGACCCTGCGCCGCTTTGTCCGCGTCCACCGGGGCCAGTGACAGCGCCATCCCCTCGCCGCTGATCATCAATCCCCGCCAAACCCTGCCGCCGGCTCCACCTCAGCCGGCCCCGCACCCTCGGCCTGGATCGCCCACCACCCCGGCAACAACTGCCGCACCCGGGACTCGGCGAAACGGTCGTCAATCAGCATCAGCACGCCACGATCGGTCTGGCTGCGAATCACCCGCCCCGCCGCCTGCACCACCTTCTGCAAGCCCGGATAGAGGTAGGTGTAGTCGTAGCCGGAACCGAACAACGCCGCCATGCGCTGTTTCATCTGCTCGTTCAGCGGGTTGAGCTGGGGCAGCCCCAGGGTGGCGACAAAGGCGCCGATCAGCTTCGTCCCCGGCAGATCGATGCCTTCGCCGAACGCCCCGCCCAGAACGGCAAAACCTATGCCCTGCCCCTCGGCGCGAAACTGCTGGAGAAAGTCCTGGCGCGAGGCTTCATCCATGCCCCGGGACTGCAACCACAGGGGGATGTGCCGGTGTTCCCGGGCCAGCAGCTCGGCCACCTGCTGCAGGTAATCGAAGCTGCTGAAGAACGCCAGGTAGTTGCCCGGCCGCGCGGCGAACTGGCGGGCCAGCAACTCGACGATCGGTGCCAGCGACGCCTGCCGGTGCACATAGCGGGTGGAGATGCGGCTGACGATCTGCACCTGCAACTGGGCGGCGGCAAAGGGCGACTCCACCTCCAGCCACACCGTGCTGTCCGGCAGGCCCAGCAGGTCACGGTAGTAACGCTCGGGATTGAGGGTGGCAGAAAACAGCACGGTGCTGCGGGCCGCGCTCAGTCGCGGGCCCAGCAACGCCGCCGGCACCACATTACGCAGGCACAAGCGCGACAGGCTGCGCTTGGCGCTCAGGGCGCGCTTGCTGATGTCGAAGATGAACTGCCGCTCATCGAACAGCTCCGCCACCCGGGCAAACTGCAGCAACTCGAAGTACAGCCCCTGCAGGCCGGCGTCCAGGCCCTGGGGCTGCTCGTTGAAGTAGTCACCCAGGGCCGCGACGCACAGGGCCAGGGCCCTGAGCAGCGCCGTGGGCAACTGGCTATAGGCCTGATAGGGCGCGAGCTGTTCCTTGTGCAGGGCATTCCATTCTCGATTCAGGCGTTGCAAGGCGCCTTTGAGCACCTGGGGCGCAGTGTGGCGCACGGCGGCCAGCTGTTGCTGATCCAGGCTTGCGCTGTACATGCCGCGCCCGCGCTCCACCAGGTTGTGCGCCTCGTCCACCAGCACCGCCAACTGCCACTGATTGGCCTGGGCCAGGCCGTACAGCAAGGCGCTGAAGTCGAAGTAGTAGTTGTAGTCGGCCACCAGCAGATCGCTCCAGCGGGCCATTTCCTGACTCAGGTAGTAAGGACAGACCTGATGCTCCAGGGCCACCTGGCGCAGCGCCTGGCGGTCGAGCATCGGCACCTGGCTGGCCGCCTGGCGCGCCGCCGGCAGGCGTTGATAGAAGTCCCTGGCCAAGGGACAGGACTCACCATGACAGGCTTTGTCCGGGTGTTCGCAGGCCTTGTCCCGGGCCACCAGCTCCAGGACCCGCAACGGCAGCCCGGCCTGTCCGGCGAACAGCACCCGCGCCGCATCCAGGGCCAACTGCCGTCCCGGGGTCTTGGCGGTGAGAAACAGCAGCTTGTCCAACTGCTGCGGGGCCATGGCCTTGAGCATGGGGAAAATCGTGCCCAGGGTCTTGCCGATGCCGGTGGGGGCCTGGGCCAGCAGGCAGCGGCCGGTGCTGACCGCCTTGTACACCGATTCGGCCAGGTGCCGCTGGCCCTGGCGAAACGTCGCGTGGGGAAAGTTCAGGGCGCGGGTCGCCTGGTCCCGGGCTTGACGGTGGGCCAGTTCCTGCTGCGCCCACTGCAGAAACACCGCGCATTGGCGCTTGAAGAACGCCTCCAGTGCCGCGGCACTGTGCTCCTCCACCAGGGCGGTTTCCTGTTCGCTGGCCACGTCGAAATACACCAGCGATACCCGCAGGCTCGGCAACTGCAGGCTCTGGCACAACAGCCAGCCATAGACCCTGGCCTGGGCCCAATGCAACTGCCGGTGGTTGTCCGGCATGCGTGCCAGGTCGCCACGGTAGGTCTTGATCTCTTCCAGCAGGTTCTGCGCCGGGTCGTAGCCGTCCGCCCGCCCCCTGACCAGCAGCTCACCGTATCGGCCCTCCAGGGGCACTTCGCTCTGGTAGTCGGGATTGCGCCGGGCCGCCACGGTGCGGTGCCCGAGCATGCCCTCCAGCGCACTGGGCGACGGGGTGAAGCGCAGATCCAGGTCGCCGGTCTTGGCACTGAACTCACACAGGGCTCGCACCGCGACGCGATAGCTCACGAGGACGGGTCCTGCCACTGCACGTAACACACCACCACCGGCATCTGGTGCTCCTGGCAGAAGTCCAGCCAGCGCAGCTGGTTGTCCTGCAGACGGTCCCCCGGGCCCTTGACCTCGATCATCCGGTAGCGCTTTTCCTCGGGCCAGAACTGGATCAGGTCCGGCATGCCGGCGCGGTTGGCCCGGATGTCCAGCAACAGCCGCTGGAACCAGTGTTTCAGGTGTTCGGCCGGCAGGCAGTCCAGGGCCAGTTCCAGCAGTTCCTGGCTCAAGACGCTCCAAAACACGAAAGGCGATTGCAGGCCCCATTTGGCGACAAAGCGCTGACGGATGCTGTCCCGGTAACGGCCATCCTCCAGCTCCTCCAGGCACGCCTGGAACAGCTCGCTGCGCCGCGGGTGAAAGTCCTCGCTCAACAGATCCACCGGCCCGCGCTGGAACGGGTGGAAGAACGCCCCCGGCAAGGGCGCGAAGATCGCCGGCCAGCACAGCAGCCCGAACAGCGAGTTGATCAGGCTGTTCTCCACGTAATGCACCGGCGCCTGGGGCTGATGCAGATGAGCCTGGACCTGCAGCTCCACCGTCAGCCCGGCGGGGTCCCGGGGCAGGCTCAGGTCCAGCCGCGCCACCTCGCGGCTGACCGCCCGGGACGCCGGCGGCCCGCCCAGCTTGCGCCGCAAGCGCGGCATCACCCGCAGCAACTGCTGGGCCTCGGCGGCGCTCTGGGGCGCTGCCGCGGCCTGTTCGGCCAGGGTCAGGGCCGCTCGATACTCGGCGCTGAGCTCCAGAACCCGGATCAGCCGCAAGCGCGCCCCGGGGTAGCTGCACTGCTGATAGATCTGCCGGGCCAGCGGCCAGTCGGCCTGGCGTTCGCAATGCTGCCCCAACAGGAACAGCAGCTTGGCGCGACGCTTCTCCAGCCAGGCGTTGGCGCTGCTGAACGCAACGATACGCGGCAGCACCGCCGGCAGCGGCTCGCCGGCCTCGAAGGCCTCCTGGCATTGCTGCAGGTAGATGAAACCGTCGACGTCGTCGCGACTGCGCAGGCCCCGGGCATCGGCGCTGATCTCGACTTTCTCGTAGCTGTAGATCCCCAGGTCCGCGAGCACGAACTCCGACCAGTCCTGATAGAGGTTGCCGAAGAACATCAGCCGCAACCGATCGCACAAGGGCATGACCGTCAGGCTCAGCAGCCGGTCGGCCAGTGCAGGACACCATTGGCCGAAAGCCCGAGGCTGCGGAGACAGCGCCTGCAGCGCTTCCAGCCACTGGCTCTTCTTGGCCTTGGCCGACAATCCCCGGTCGCTGAAGCACTGCAGGATCTCGGCCTTTTGCAACAGGCCGAACAGCTCATCCAGGGTCAGCGGCGCTTGCTCGTCGACCCAGCCCAGCGCCAGCAACGGCAACAGGGCCCCGGCGCTGTCGGCGATTTCCGGGTAGCTCAGCTTGCTCAGGCGAAAATGCCGGCCCTTGCGCATCACCATGCGCACCAGCAAGGCCTGGGACGGCTCGGCCAAGGCAGCGAAATCCGTGATGAAGCGCTGCTCCTCGGGGGTCAGTACATCGGCATAGCGCTGCTCCAGCCAGTTCAGCACTTGCTGGAAGTTGCACAGGTAATAGAGGGGGTTTTCGAGGGGGTTGGAAGTCACTGAACAAACACGCCACGGCTGGATCGATACTGGTTATGCGTACAGATAACAGCCAGCGCCCCGCTCTGGCAAACACTATTGGATAAATGGCGGGACGAAGATTTTTCCAATGACCCGGCGAACTTTCGTCGTCTTCACTACACCAAGGGGCCATGACTATAGTGTCCGCCGCAACGGGGACACCCCCTGATGAGAGGTCTGTATGAATGTGAAGAACCTGGGACTGCTGTTGACCGCCTTCGGCGCCCTGACCCTGGCCGGCTGCGCCTCGCCCACGGTGGTGACCTTGCAGAACGGCACCCAGTATTTGACCCGGGACCAGCCCAAGACCAGGACCGCGGATGGTTTCTATGAATTCCAGGACATTTCCGGCAAGACCGTACGGGTCAAGGCGGACGATGTGGCCACGGTCCGCCAGGAAAAATGATGCAGCTCCCGCGCTTCAGGGCGACCAGGGCAACGGGCCCTGCCCTGGCGTGCAGGAAATCCCCAGAGGCTTGCCTCGCTTGGACAACTGGTCACGCACTTGCTGGCAGCGCTCGCGCTCGCGCGCCTCGGCGTTGTCGATGCTGATGTTGCCGGTGCTCGGCGGCGCCGTGCCGTCCCCCAGGCGCAGATTGACCAGCGGTGGCTCGGGCTGCAGGTTGAAGCGGCTGGCAGGCGCCGGCTGCGACTGGGCAGGCGCCGGCTGACCGGCCGGCAACTGATCCACGCTCACCCCGTAACGTTGCAGAATCGAGCTGCGAGGCAACTCCTCGGCGGCGACCAGCCCCGTCCACAGGGCCATCAGCACCCCGGCACTCGCCCATCTCTTGGTGTTGCTCACAGTCAAAACTCTCCTGCCATTACCTTGAATCCGTTGCTGTCCGGCCCCCACAGAACCCTGGGTTGCTGTAATAACGGGTCAACCGGCGGCGGCTTTAAGGATATTGGAGTCGTCACTTGACCTGCAGGTCACTTTTTCCCGTCCGGACAGCGCGGGGCCCGTGCCGGCCCCCGCGCCGCGGATGCATCAGGCGATGGTGATGCCCGAGCCGTTGAGCTGCTCAAGACTGACGCCCACCAGGGTCACCGTGTCCTGGCCAAAGGTCAGCAGCGTGTCATGGCCGCTGCTGCTGGCGTGGGCCCGGTAGTCCTGGCCCGGCAGCACCCCGCTCACCCCCATGAACACCAGTTTGTCGCCGCTCTGGTAGCCGAGGATGCGGTCCTGGCCGAAATGACCGGTGAACAGGAAGGTGTCGTTGCCCCCTCCCGACTCCATCAGGTCGTTGCCGGCGCCACCGACAAACACGTCATTGCCCCGGCCACCGATCAGGTGATCGTTGCCGTCCAGGCCGAACAGCCAGTCGCCGCCGGCACCGGCCTTGAGCAGGTTGTCCCCGGCATCGCCTTTTACCGACGAGGCGTAGTGGGTCAGTTGAGCGCCCACCTGCAAGCCCTGGTCGGTCACCTGGTGCAGCACGTCGTCCTTGAACAGGCCCCAGAGAAACCCCGGCTCCTTGCTCTGGATCGCGCCGATGTCACGGGTGATGCTGATCCCGCCGTTGGCATCGCGCACGTACAGGGTGCCGGCGCCGTCGCTGGCAAAGCTGTAGTCGCCGATGGAGTGCTGCAGGTCCAGGGTGTTGCTGCCCTTGCCCCCGAGGATGATGTTGTAGCCGCCATCGTCGCGGAAGGTGTCATTGCCGTCGCGGCCCTCCAGGTAGTCGTTGCCGCGGCCGCCCTGAATCAGGTCGTTGCCGTCGCTGCCGATGATGAAGGTGCTGCCCTTGTGGGTTTCGGCGTTGCGGTTCAGGTCCTGGACCCAGGTGCTGCCCCGGGCCGGGTCCGACAGGTTGGCCACGACAATGGTCGAGTCCTTGCTGGTGAAGTCGTAGAACTTCGATTGCAGGACCCGGGTCAGGCCATCGCCGTAGCCGGTGGGCAGGTGGGAGATCCAGGTGGGGATGTTGAGGATCGAGAACGGCAGCACGTTCCACAGCGACGAGGCGTAGTGGTCGTTGAAGTTGACGATGTTGTTGGTGGCCGAATCCTGATGGACGTCGTGCACGCCAAGGGACGACAGGTTGAAACTGGAGCCGTCCAGGGCGCGGAACACCGGGTCGTTCTCATAGCCGATGTTCAGCACCTTGTCGCTGGCGCTCTGGGTCGGCGAGGCATAGGCGATGTAGTTGGCATCCTTGTAGAACCCGGACCAGCGATCGGCACTCAGGTCCGCCAGGCTGTTGACCGCGAGCCCGCCCAGGCTGTGGCCACTGACCAGGATGTCCTTGCCCGACAGGCCATTGGCCTGGGCAAAAGCCGCCACATCGGCGAACAGTTTGCCGAAGGCCTCACCGGCGTAGTTCTTCGCATAGTCCTTGGGTCCCAGGGCGGCCAGCAGGTCACTGATGACATCACCGATGGTGTCGCCGATCACCGACTCCCGTGGCCCGCTGGTGCCGCGAAAGGCGATGCCGATGGAGCTCAAATGCCCCTGGGCATCGTACTTGCCGAGGATCTCCACCTGGGCCGTGCCATAGCCATCCTTCTCGCCGAAGAAGGTGCCCCGGGCATCCACCTTGCCGCTGTAGCCCAGTTGCTGGGCACTGAGGGTGGACCACCCGGCCTGGTGCAACGCGTCCTTGGCAGCCTGTTCCGAATCCGGGTTCCAGGGAATGCCAGGGATGACGCCCTGGGAATCGCTGCTGCCGATCAATGCGCTGACCAGGGTTGCCGGCAGGCCCAGGCCGAAGCCGTTGTGCTGGTAACCCACGGCGAAGCCGTTATCGAGGTTGTGATAGGAGTACAGCGTGATCGCCAGCGCATCGGAAAACAGCGCCTTGGAATCGGCTGCGGTGAAGTTCTTGTAGTCAAAGACACCCATGGTATTGCCTCTCTTTTGTTGGAATTGTCAGAGAAAGCTCAGGCCCTCCAAGCCCGTTTCCGGGTCCGCAGGACCTGTACAACACCTTGCACATCCGTTGCCTGGGTCTTAGAAAGTCCAGTCCAGGGTCAAGCCGACCCCATGGTTCCGGTCACGGCTGCCCAGCAACCCGTTGTAATCCAGATTGACCCGGGTCTGCCGACCCAGGGCAATGCCCGCCCGTGCACCGACGACCGCTGCATCCCGGTCCAGTGACAGGCTCTGCACCTTGTAGCTTTGTCCACCGTCGGCAAACGCCAGATGCTGATCGGCGCCGGTGGCGCTCAGATTGTGCTGCCAGCCGAGGGTAGCGGACAGTTCCACAGTCTGCCCGGAAGACAACTGCAACTGCTTGCCGGCACGCATGCCCAGGGTCGAGAGCCAGGCCTCGCGATTGTCGCTATCGCCCTTGAGTGCCGTGGCGCCGCCGTGTTCCTTGAAGCGCTCGCTGTCCACCTGCACATAGGCCAGGCTGGCAAAGGGTTCCAGGGCCATGGGCTGCAGATCCAGGTGCCACGCCGCCTCGCCGAACAACTGCAGGCTGCGGGCATCACGCTTGCTCTTCTGGCGATCGGCAACCTCGTCGTATTGCAGCTCGCGCCGGGTCGCGATGCGGTGCCAGCTGTAGGAACCGCCCAGGCTCAGGCGCAGTTGTGCAAGCTCGCGTCCGGCGTAGGCACCCAGGTGGTAGCTGTCGATGCTGGCCGAAGAATGCCGGCCATCGCCCATGCTCAGCGAGCTGTCGCTGTAGCCGGTGAACACGCCCAGACGGGTGCTCGGGTCCACTTGCCCGTCGACACCGGCCAGCAGGCCGCCGATGGAGCTTGCATAGCCGGCTCGATCCTGGCCGCCGTCGGCCTTGCCCCAGGCGCCGAGGGTCTTGAGCCACAGCCCCTGCTCGCCACCCTCGACGGTAGGCACCGCGTCCCCGCCCTGCAGGCGCAGCCGCTCACCCATCGCGTCACGCAGGTAGCGGCTGTCATTGAGCAACTGGCTGCCAACGGCCGGATGAATTTCCCCGGACAGTTGCTCGAAGGCCTGTTGTGCACTGGCCGCGCTGGCGGCCAGCAGCAGGCTTTCATACACCGGGTTGCCCGCCCCCAGTTGCTCGGCAGCATCGGCCACCGAACGCTGGTTGGGGCTCAGGCCGATGCTGCTGAACGAGGTGGCATTGCGCGCCACCGCCAGCTGCACACCGCCGGCACTGTAATTGAGGTTGCCCCCCAGAAACAGCGAGTTGGACAGCACCGAGCCAAAGCTGCCCTGCAGGCCATTGGCGGCCTGGAGGATATCCAGCTGCCGCCCCACCAGGCTCGGGACCCGCTGCGCATTGAGGGACAACCCCGGGTTTTCCAGTTCCAGTGCCAGGCTGGCCCAGCCGAGGGTTGCCTGGCCGTCGCTGACGATCCGGTCGCTGCCGCTGGGGGACACCTCCACCGCGTAGGTCGAACCCGGGAGGAAGTTCACATCGGCGCTGACATGCAAGGTGCCGATAGAGTTGCCCGGGGCCACAATCGCGCCCGGGTTGGCGGTCAGTGCGCCCACGCGGCCCGTGCCGCCGAGGATGCCACCAGCGTTCACCGTCACCGCCGACAGCAGCGAGCCGTTGACCGCCAGCCGGCCCTGGTTGACCAGGGTCGGACCGGCGTAGGTGTTGGCGCCACTGAGCACCAGGGTGCCGACGCCCTGCTTGGTCAGGCCACCGTGGCCACTGATGTCGTTGCTCCAGATATCCAGCACACAGCTGATGTCATTGCAGCGCCGCTGGGTCGGCTTGCCGGCATCCAGCAACGCGCCATAGCCCGGCAGGTCAGCGACGAACTGGGACGAGCCGTAGCCGCCCTGGACCCGCAGCGCCTCGGGGATGTCCGCCTCGGTCACCAGCATCCCCGGCCCGCGAATGCCCTTGTCCAGATTGATCATCCCCCAGCCGTACAGCTCATCGACGCCCGGGGCCCCCAGGTCGGTGGCCGTGGTGCGCAGGACGCTGGCGACCTGGGCCGCGCTCATGTAGGGGAAACGCTCCATCAACACCGCCGCGGCACCGGCCGCATGGGGCGCGGCCATGGAGGTGCCGTTCTTGTTGGCATAGCCCAGGGTCATGTTCGCAAGGCTGGTGCCACCGATCACCGAGCTGTAGATCCGCGTGCCGGGGGCCGACACGCAAAAGCTCGCGGTGTAGCCGCAACGCGAGGAAAAGGTGCTGATGACGTAGGGATCGGCGCTGCTGGTGTCGGGGTTCTGCTGCAAGGCCGCCACGGTCAGCCAGTTGGGGGCGATCTCCGGTACGAAGTAGGCCAGCCCGGCGATAGCGTCGGGGTTGTTCAGGTTGTAATCGTTGCCGGCGGCGAAAATCGTCAGCACCCCGCTGCGGGCTGCGGCGATCGCCCCGTCGTAGGCGCCGCCCGGCAAGCTGCCCAGCAACGGCTGGATCTGCGCGAACTGTGCCCGGGCGTCATCCAGGGTGAAGTGCGGGAACGCCGGATCGCGCCCGCCTTTGCTGAAGCGATCGGTGATGCCGATGCCCCAGCTGTTGTTGATGATCCGCGCGCCGCTGGCCACCAGACCGTCCCAGCCGGCCTTGTACACCGCGCCATCGTTGCCGAGGATGATGCCGTCCTCGGGGCCGGGGTCACCGTTGTCGGCACTGATGATCTGGGCGTCGAAGGCCACCCCGTGCATCGCCCCACCGTCGCGGTTACCGGCGGCAATCCCGCCGACGTGAGTACCGTGAGAACCCAGCTTGCCGTCCGAGCCCACCGATGGGCGACCGTCATAGACGAAGGCATCGCCGGCCCGCACCGGAATATAGGGATCGGTGTACTGGCGAGTGCCGCTGGTGACCAGAGTCAGCACCTTGCCCGGGCTGGCGAACTCCGGATGCTGGGCATACACCGGCTGGTCGAAGATCCCCAGCTTGACGCCCTTGCCGCTGTAACCGGCGGCATAGGCACTGTCGGCATGAATCGCCCCCAGGCCCCAATCGGCCTTGAACTCGGCGCTGCGCCAGCTGCCAGCGTCGCCCCGACGGCCGTTCTCCACATAGGGCGCCGCCTGGGCCGTGCCCAGCAGCGCCACCCAACCCAACAGTGCCGGAGCCAGGGTCAACCATCCCCGTTCCCGCCCAAGCACAGCGCCATCCTTGCGTTTGACTTGCTTCACTACGACCTTCCTTAGTTGTGTTGCGAAATGGCCCTGGCAGGCTCCCTGCCCGCCGCTCGAATGACGTCGTGGAAACGCCATTGCAGATTGACTCCGACACCCTTGTGTCGCTCACCAACACCCCAGGCGCGCCAATGCCGCAGCACAGGCGCACGGGACTGGGCAGCACCTGCTGGGCTTGCTGGTTGTTCGAATAAGGGGAAGGTTCCATGGCCAGCGCCAGAGCGCCGATGGCATGGGGAGCGGGAACGCCCCGCTGGCCGGTGTTCCGAACGGCGTTGGGCGGCCGTCAACGGCAGGCCTGCGGTAAACGCCAGGCACACCGTGCCCGCCAGCCTGTTGAACTGATGACATCTGACATCCATGTTGATGACTTCTCGTTTTTTGTTGTTGTTCGATCGTCCATCCAGGACGGATCAGGATGTTGCCGGCGACTTCAGGGGAGCCACACCGACGTTCTCTGGGTTCAAGGTCCGCAAATCCCGGGGGAGCGAATCCTGCGCTCCCCCGGCCGAGGCTGAATCAGGCGAACACGATGCCTGAACCGTTGAGCCCCTCAATACCGACCCCCACCAGGGTCACCGAGTGCTCGCCCACCTTGAGCAAGGTGTCGTTGCCGCTCTGGGACAGGTGCTGGCGATAGTCGTACTGGCTGTCGATGCCCGGCACGCCCATGAACACCAGCTTGTCGCTGTACTGGTAGCCCTGGATCAGGTCGAGCCCGAAGTGACCGCTGAACAGAAAGGTGTTGGCCCCGCCCCCGGTGGAATGCATGACGTCGTTGCCGGCACCGCCGACGAAGGTCACGTTGGCCTTGTCGCTGCTGAGCAGGTCGTCGCCGCCATGGCCGAACAGCCAGTCGCCGTCGACGCTGGCCACCAGCGCGTTGCCATAGGCATCGCCGTTGAGGGAGTGGTTATAGGCGGTCCACTGGTTGCCGTGCTGCAGGCCGTCGGCGGTCACGCTGTAGCTGACATCCTTGCCGAACAGTTGCCACCAGCTCCCGGCCTCGTGGCTGACCAGGGCCCCCACGTCGCGGGTCATGCTGATGCCGCCATAGGCATCGCGGATATACAGGGTGCCGTCGCCGTCGTTGGCGATGGAGAAGTTCTGCAGCGGCTGTTGCAGCTCCAGGACGTTGTGCCCCTGGCCGCCATGGATGATGTTGTAGCCGCCGTCGTCACGAAAACGGTCATCCCCGGCACCGCCGTCCAGGTAGTCATTGCCCTTGCCGCCGTGCAGCAGGTCGTTGCTCTGGGTGCCGATGATCAAGGTGCTGCCGGTGTGTTTCTGCGCGTACAGATTGAGGTCCTTGACCCACACCTGATCACGCTGGCCCTCGGACAGGTTGGAGATCACCACCGTCGAGTCGCGGCTGGTCAGGTCATAGAAGTCCGAGCCGATCAGGCGGTTGAGGCCCGCGGCGTAATCCACTGCGCTGTGGGCCGACCAGGACTTGGGGTTGAGGATGCTCTGGGGAATCCACTGGCCAAGGAACGATGAGTAGTGATCGGTGAAACTGACGAGGTTGTTGGTCGCCGACTCCTGGGGCTTGTCGTGGGTGCCCAGGGACGACGCGTTGAAGTGGGTGCCGTCCAGAACGCGGAACACCGGGTCGTTTTCATAGCCGATGTTCAGCACCTTGTCGCCGGCGCTCTGGGTCGGCGAGGCGAAGGCCAGGTAGCTGGCGTCCTGGTAGAAGCCGCCCCAGTGATCGGTGCTCAGGCTCGCCAGGCTGTTGACCCCCAGCCCGCCCAGGCTGTGGCCGGTGACCAGCACGTCGCTGCCGCTCAGGCCCTGGGCCGTGGCGAAGGCGGCGACCTTGCCCAGCAGGTTGTCGAAGGCCAGTCGACTGTAGTTGTCGGCAAACCCCGAGACGAAGGCCGCCTGCAGGTCGTTGAGGCCGTCCTTGAGGCTGTCGGTGCCGCGAAAACTGATGCCGATGGACAGCAACTGCCCGGCGCCGTCGTACTTGCCCAGGATCTCGACCTGGGCATCGCTGACCACGGCCTGTTCGCCGGAAATGGTGCCCTGGGCGCTGACATGGCCCTGATAGCCCAGCTGCGAGGCGCTGATGGGCCGCCAGGACGTGCCCGGCAAGGCCTCGCCAGTGGGGTTCGATGCATACAGGGCCAGGGTGATGGCCTCGCTGTACTGGGCCTTGCCGGCACTGCCCAGCGCACTTTTGTAGTCGAAGATGCTCATGTGCGTTGCTCCTTTTTATCCTGCGGCCCGTCAGGGCCCGGTGCGCTGACCGAAGGCCTCATCGACCCGGGCCAGATCTTCTTCACGCAAGGTTCCCGCGTAGTAGTGCAACTTGGTCCAGGCCATGAGGTAGTCATAACGGGCCTGGGCCAGGTCCCGCCGGGTGGTGTAGAGCTGCTGCTCGGCATTGAGCGCATCCAGGTTGACCCGTTCACCACCAAGAATGCTCTGCCTGGTGGACACCACCAGGGCCTCGGCCGACGTCAGGGCTTTCTGGTAGGCGCGCAATTTGCTCACCCCCGATAGACAGGCACTGAATTGCCGCCGCAGTTCAATCAGGGTTTCCCGGGTCTTGCCGTCCAGTTCGTATTCGGCCTGCTCCATGGCGCGGCTGGCCTGGCGAGTGGAGGCCGACACCCCGCCACCGGCGTACAGCGGCAAGCTGACTTCGATGCCGATGGTGTTGGTGTCGTAGCGCTGGTTGTAGGTGTTGCCGCTTTCCGATTCGTTCTGCCGCACGCTGGCGTAGGCGCTGAGCTTGGGCAGGTGCCCGGCGCGGTTGCGCTCCACTTCATAGCGCGCCACCTCGACCCGCTGCCGCTGGGACGCCAGCACCGGGTTGTTGCTCAAGGCCATCTCGTGCCAGGTGTCGTAATTGGCCGGGCTCAGGGCGAAGGACTGGAAGTTTTCCTGCAGCGGATCGAGGTCGCGCACGTCGATGTCGGGCACGCCGATCAACGCCCCCAGCTCACGCAAGGCCGCGTCCTGTTCGTCCCGGGCCTCGATCTCTTCGGCGGTGGCCAGCTCGTAGCGCGACTCGGCCTCGAGGATGTCGGTGCGGGTGCCCTCGCCCTGCTGGAACATGTGCCGGTTCTGCTGGAACTGTTGCTCGAAGGCCTTCTTCTTGGCCTGGGCGATCTCGATCTGATCCTGGGCGAACAGGGCCTTGGTGTAGTAACTGAGCACCCGCACCAGCAATTCCTGGCTCTTGCCGCGAAAGTTCTCGTCGGCGAACAGGGCCTGGGCCACGCCCTTGCGGTAGTTGGCGTAGGCCTCGTAGTCGATCAGCGGCTGCTGCAGGGTCAGGGACGAGCCGTAGCTGTCGTAGTTGCGTTTTTCGCTGACGCTGCCGCGCACGGTGTCCAGGTAGGTGACCTTGGAGTTGTTGTGGCCCTTGTTGTAGCTGTAGCCCACCTTGGGCAGCAGACCGGCGCGGCCGATGGCGCGGTTCTCCAGGCCGGCGTCGCGCTCCTTGATGGCGCCGAGGAACACCGGGTCGTTGCGCAGCGCCTGTTCGTAGATCTGGAACGGGCCCATGGCCCGGGCCCCCTGGCACACCAGCAAGGACAAGGCGGCGGCGAGGATGGAAAGCTTACTCATACGACGCGACATCCTTATTCTTCGGTCAGTGCGGAGCCGGCCCGGTCGAGCAGAGGCTTGAACAGGTAATTGAGCAGTGAGCGCTCGCCGGTGCGCACGAACATCTCGGCCGGCATCCCGGGCTTGATCACCAGTCCGTTGAGCTTCTCCATGGCCTGGTCGCTGACGCTGCTGCGCAGCACGTAGTACGGCATGCCGGTTTTCTCGTCGACCATCTGGTCGGCGGAAACCAGGCTGACCTCACCGGACACCCTTGGCGTGCGGCTCTGGTTGAAGGCCGTGAAGAGGATGTCCACCGGCAGATGGGGGCCGACCTTGTCCACCAGGTTCACCGGCAGCCGCCCTTCCACTTCCAGGTGCGTGCCCTGGGGCACGATCTCCAGCAGGGTTTCGCCCTGGCGCACCACCGCGCCTTCGGTGTGCACCCCGAGGTTGACCGCGATGCCGTCGGCGGTGGCGATGATCTCGCTGTGCTGCAAGTCGAAACCGGCCGAGGTCAGTTGCTGCTCCAGGGTCTGGGTCTTGAGCTGGGCCTCGGCCAACTGGCTGCGCACCTCTTTCTGATATTCCTCGCTGTGCTGCTGCAGCTTGAGCCGGGATTCGAGAATGCCCTGCTCGATACGGCCGCTTTCGCCGGTGTTCTGCGCCAGTTCCTGCTGCACCTGGGACAGTTGGCGCTGGTATTCCAGCAGGCGGTTGCGGGGGATATAGCCGTTGTCCGCCAAGGGCTGCAGGTTGCTCAGTTGCTGGCGCAGGGACTCGGCCTGATTGCCCAGGTCGGTGCGTGCGCGACGCATGCCCGCCAGTTGCGCGGTGGCGCCTTCGATGTTGGCGCGGATGCCCGCCTGCTCGCGCAGGAATGCCTCGCGCCGACTGCTGAACAGCTGACGCTGGCCTTCCAGCACCAGGGCCAGGCGCGGGTCGTCACTGCTGCTCAGTTGCGCTGGAAAGTCCACCTGCTTGAGGTTGTCGCGCTCGCTACGCCAGCGCGCCAGGCTGGCCACCGCCATGCGGTACTGGGCCTGCAGGGATTGCACATCCGCGGCGACCTGGGTCTGGTCCAGGCGAAACAGCGGCTGGCCCTGCTTCACGCTTTCGCCCTCGCGCACCAGGATGCGGCTGACCACCCCACTGCTCATGGACTGCACCGCCTTGCGCTTGCCGGACACCACCACCGTGCCTTGTACCGGGATACCCTGGTCCAGGGGCGCCAGCGCGGCCTAGACAAAGAAACTGCCGGCCCCCACCAGGGCCAGAATCCAGCCCAGGCGAGCGAAAAAGCCGGCGTCGCGCTCCACGCGTTCGGGCGCGTAATCCTGTTCGATCATCATCTCGCGGTCCTTGCTCATGCGCCTTTATTCCGTGTCGGAGCCTGATACTGGCGGCTCATGCTCAAGCCGCCGGGAGCGGCCGCCACCGGCTTGGGGCTTTCCTGGGCGGCTGGCGACTGACCGCCGGACAGCGCCTTGAGCACCTCCTGGCTGGGGCCGAAGGCCTGCAAGCGCCCTTCGTTGAGCACCAGCAGCTTGTCGGCCAGGGCCAGCACCGATGAGCGATGGGTCACCAGCACCACGCTGGCACCCCGGGCCTTGAGCTGGGCAATGGCCGCCGCCAGGGCGCTTTCGCCCACGGTGTCGAGGTTGGAGTTGGGTTCGTCGAGCACCACCAGACTCGGGTTGCCGTACAGCGCCCGGGCCAGGGCCACCCGCTGTTTCTGCCCGCCGGACAGGCCGCTGCCGTCGTCCCCGAGCACGGTGTCGTAGCCCTGGGGCAGGCGCAGGATCAGTTCGTGCACCCCGGCCAGTTGGGCGGCCTGGACCACCCGTTCAGGGTCGGCCTCACGGAAACGCGCGATGTTCTCGGCGATGCTGCCGCTGAACAGTTCGATGTCCTGGGGCAAGTAACCGATGTAGGGCCCCAGCTCATCGCGATTCCAGCGGTGAATGTCGGCACCGTCCAGGCGCACCGTGCCACCCAGGGTCGGCCAGACCCCCACCAGGACCCGGGCCAGGGTCGACTTGCCGGAACCGGAAGCCCCCAGTACACCCAGCACTTCACCGGCATTGAGGTTGAAGGTCACTTGCTGCAGGGTGGCCATCCGCCGCCCGGGCGGCCCGGCGCTGACTTGCTCGAAGCTCACCTGGCCCTTGGGCGCTGGCAGCGACATGGCGCTGTCGCCCGGGGGAAACTCGCGCAGCAGCGCATCCAGGCGGCGGTAGGCCAGCTTGGCCGAACTCCACTGCTTCCACACCGCGATCAACTGGTCGATGGGGCTCAGCACCCGGCCCATGAGGATCGAACCGGCGATCATCATCCCGGCGGTCATGTCGCCCTTGATCACCAGCAAGGCGCCCAGGCCCAGCACCAGCGATTGCAGGCACAGGCGCAGGGTCTTGCTCAGGGAGCTGATCACCGAGCCGGTGTCGCTGGCCTGGTTCTGCATGCCGAGAAACCGCGAATGCACCACGAACCAGCGCTTGCGCAGGGCCCCGAGCATGCCCATGGCCTGGATGGTTTCTGCGTTGTGCAGATGACTGGTGGCCAGTTGGGTGGATTTCTGCGAAAACCCGCTGGCCTCGGCCAGGGGCTTTTTGGTCATGGCCTCGTTGAAGCAGGCCAGCCCGATCAGCAACAAGGCACCGGCGGTGGCGAACACGCCGAGCCAGACGTTGAAGGCGTAGATCACCAAGAGATAGATGGGAAACCAGGGAGCATCGAAGAAGGCGAACAGTGCCGGTCCGGTGAGGAACTGGCGGATATGGGTCAGGTCCCCCAGGGACTGCCCGGCATGGCCTTCGCCACGGGCCAGGTTGCGTTCGAAGGCGGCCTGATAGACCCGCAGGTTGAAACGCCGCTCCAGCTGGCTGCCGATGCGAATGACGATAAAGCTGCGCACCACTTCCAGCAGCCCGATAAACACGAAGAAGCCCACCACCATCAGCGACAGCATCACCAGGGTGGTTTCATTCTGCGAAGACAGCACCCGGTCGTAGACCTGCAACATATAAATGGAAGGCACCAGCATCAGCACATTAATCAAGGCGGTGAAACAGCCAACACTGATCAGAATGCCCTTGTATTCGCCCAATGCCTTAAACAGTGGTGCAGGATGACTATTGTTCAGCATCTTCAACATTTTCCCTGAGTCGACCCTGCGCGCCGAACGCGAGTACCTCATATACGGCGCAACTAAAGATGTGCGCCCCTTAGTCTCGAAGTCTGCGGACACACCCGAACCGGACAACTGGGTTAATAGCTATCCGGTTATAAACCTGTCGATTAAAAGAGTGGCAAGTTAAAGCCATCCAAGAATAAACGAACAACCTGCCGCATTAATTAGTCAGCACGCTGCAATATGATCAAACCGTCGCCTTTGAGGCGCGCTTCGTACAGGCCTTCTCTCTGTCGACTGAAAAAGATAATTCTTGAACCTTCGCGTCCGGTGATGGCAATACCGTCGGGCTCTGGAAACCAGCCCACCGCCGCCTCGCCGATCCACGTCGACAGGCACTCGGCGCCGTCTCCCAGGGCTGCGTTTTGCAACAGGTCCAGGGCACAGGCGGCGCCAGGTTCGCTCTGTTGCTGCAACTGCCAGTGTCCAACCAGTTCCGAGGGGTCCGCCAAGCGCAGGCTGCTTGCCATGGTTATTGCTCCGTAGAAGATCATCAGCGTCGCCAGCAGCCAGGTGGCCGCCTTGCGATGCAAGGTGTGTGGGGTCATGGGGGTGCTCCGTCCGCCCGGTAGACTGGCTCAGCCCCGGGGCCAATGCAACAGCGCAAGGCAGCGCCTGGACGCTGCCTTGCGCCTGTTTCAATCAGGCAATGATGTCGCTGACCGCTGCCTGGCCCACGGTGCTGACCAGGAAGTCCGCCACGCCATGCCCGGAGAAGTCCACGGACAAGGTGCTGACCCCACCGGAAGTGCTGAGGATCGCGTCACCCGCCGCGCCGGTGAAGGCATTGACGAAGTGCAGGCCCGCGCCCTTGGTGATCCCGGTCAGGTCGATCTTGTCCAGGCCGCTGACAAAATCCATGATCTGATCGGCCGCGCCCGGCTTGGAATCGCTGCTGGCACCGAACACGAAGGTGTCCGCGCCCGCACCGCCCCACAGCTGGTCCGCACCACCGGCGCCGTAGATGATGTCGTTGCCGGCACCGCCCTTGAGCACGTTGGCCGCCTCGTTACCGATCAGCAGATCGTTGCCCGAGCCACCGAAGGCGTTTTCCACGGTCACGCCCTGGGCGATGGAAACGTTGCCCACCATGCCGCCAACGTCGGAGAACGAACCGGCATTGAGGTTGATCTTCTGGTTCTGGGTGAAGCCGGAGAAATCCAGGGTGTCGTTGCCGCCACCGTCCCACACCGAGAACACCAGCTTGTCGGCGGAGGAACTGGCGCTGTAGAAATCGCGCCCGGTATTGGAGTTGAAACCGTAGGTGGTATCACCGGCACGGGTGCTGTAGTTGGCCCCGTAGAGTTTCTGGATGGCGGCGATATCGTCCATCAGCGGACCGGACGAATAGGCTTCGACCCCGCCCTTGCTGAAGTTCTGGCCGGTGTTGCTTTCACTCCAGTAGCTCATGACGCTGTAGCCACGGGTGTCCTGGCCGTAGCTGGCGTCTTTATAGCTGGGGTTGCCTTCGCCGGCGTTGTAGTCGCCAGGGTGAGCCAGGCCCAGGGTGTGACCGATCTCATGGGTCAGGGTCTGACGGCCATAGTTGTTCAGGTCGGGGTTCTTGTTCTGGGTGTAGCCACTGTTGATCAGGTACCACGAGGTGCCGTCGTAGCCGGCACCGGTGCCCGGCAGGTAGGCGAAGGCCGCCGCGCCGTCCTGGCCGCCGCTGTAGTTGCCGAAGGTCATGTGACCATCGCCACCCGAGGCTTTTTCGGTAAACACCACGTTGGCCACATCGGCCCACGACTGCATGGCCAGCACCGCCTGGGCCTTCTGTTGAGCGCTGAACTGGCTGAACCCGGTGATGCCATGCTTGTTCATGGTGCTCGAGGAGGCCGAGGTCAGGAAGGTATAGGTCAGGTCGATCTTGCCGTTACCGTTCAGGTCCTTGTAGGCAGCGCCGTCACGCAGCAGTTGCGTGGCGGCCTGATCGACCGAAAACGACGCTTTGCCATTGAGCGTGAGATTGCCGCCACGATCGTATTGATGACTGAAGCTATTGATCTGGTTATACGCCGAACTTGCTGCGGCCAAAGGCACCAGTTGCTGTTCAGCAGATGCAATAGCGTTCTCTGTTACTTTCGACATAAACACACTTCCTTGTAATCAATGGAACAGTTTTTGTCAGATAGCGACAATCCCTGGCGAGATCGTCCTATCACTCGCCCTAAGCAGGCGAAAGAAAGCTGACACAATTTGAAATCAGACGTCCACTATTTTTTTGGCGTCAAATTCCACTGTTCCGAGAAACTCCAGCAAACAATGACCGCGCAGTCGAAAGATTATTTTTAAACCGATTAACGGCTGATATTGTCAGACAATCTACAATTTAATTATTAAATATCCATTGGACTCAATATGCCGACCAGGTCGCACTTTCAAGTCGGTCAACTTATGTTCCAACCAGTTAGTTCCAATGCTTGCAGCAATACTTGCGGGGTCAGCGCCGGCACCTGCGCGCCGTCGTCACCGGTCATCGGTTCACCTGCCAGCAGAGCGTTGATGATGGCCTCCTCCACGGCCTCGGCGGCCGCGCTGAACAGCGGCGAGATGTGATCGTTGTTGAGCATCGCCAGCGGCGAGGTCAGTCCCAGGTCCTTGCGCGCGTAATCCGCAGTGGGCAGGTCCCGGTTTCCCGTGGCAAAGGCCAGGAAGATATCGCCACTGGAATCCTCGGTGCCGCCACCGGTGCGGGCGATGCCAATCGAGGCCCGTTGCGCCAGGCGCTGGCATTGATGAGGCAAGAGGGGCGCATCGGTGGCCAGGATCACCACGATCGAACCCATGCCCGGAGTCCCGCGTTCGGCAAAGGGCGAGACGATGCCCCCCAGCCGACGCCCCACCGGGTAACCGTCCACCCGCAACTCTTCACGCTTGCCGTGGTTGGCCTGGACCAGGGCGCCGACGGTATAGCCGCCCTGCTCCGCCGTCAGCCGCCGCGACGCCGTGCCGATACCGCCCTTGAACTCGTGGCAGATCATCCCGGTGCCGCCGCCCACCGCGCCCTCGGCCACCGGCCCGGATTCGGCGCTGGCCAGGGCCTGGCGCACCTGTTGCGGCCCCACATGCTGCCCCCAGATGTCGTTGAGCAGACCGTCGTAGGTTTCCATCACCACCGGCATGCACCAGTACACCGCCGGGTCCGCCAGGGCTTCGCGCTCCAGGGCGATCAGGGTGTCGCGGACCACGCCGACGCTGTGGGTATTGGTGATGGCCAGCGGCGTGGTCAGGGTGCCCGCTTCGCGAATCCACTCCAGGCCCGTGGCATCGCCGTTGCCGTTGAGCACATGGCAGCCGGCGAAACAGGGCTGCAACCGCGCATGCCCGTCCCGGGGCTGGACCAGGGTCACCCCGGTGCGCACCTGCTTGCCGCCCACGGTGGTTTTCAGGGTGCTGTGCCCTACCCGTACCCCGGGTACGTCGGTGATCGCATTGAACGGTCCCGGCGCCCCCAACCCCAGCTTGATGCCCAACTCACGTGCTCGCATATCCACTCCTTACAATTTCTGGAACGCCGGGCTGTACCGGCCATTAGTGCCATAGAGAATCACCGACAGCGCCAGCAGCCCGATGATCACCATGAGGTCCCGCACAGAAGCCTCAAGCAACAGTGTGATCAGCAAGTACCCGGCACCGAGCACCGCCAGCAGCGCCGGCAGCGGCCACAACGGCATGCGGTAGGGATGCTCGCGATCGCGCAGGCGCACCCGGCTCACCAATGCGCTGAGGGCGACGATCAGGTACACCAGCATGATCAACAGCACGCTGAAGGACGTGAGGTCCGCCAGATTCGAGCTAAAACTGAGTACTGCCGAAGGAATCGCCAGGAACAGCGTAGCCAGCCATGGCGAGTCCCAGCGCGGGTGGATCCGTGTGAACAGGCGGTTGATGCCGGGCGTCCACAAGGCGTCCCGGCCGCTGCTGAACACCACGCGGCCGATCTGGATAACGATGGCGACGATGGCGTTGAACACCGACAGGAAGATCCCGCCACTGACGACCCTGGCGAGGGTTTCGTTGCCATGGCTGGTGAGTAGGTAGCCGATGGGATCGGGGCTGGCCAGCAGGGTGCTCAGGGACGGCGCGCCAATCAGCAAGGCGGTGAGCGGCACCAGCTCGATGATCACCACCAGCACCAGGGACCAGAGCACCGCCTTGTGCACGCCGCGGCCCTTGCATTTCATGTCTTCGGCCAGCAGCACCGCCGGTCCATAGCCGTTGTAGGAAAACAGGCCGATGCCCACCGCCCCGATCACCAGGGCCCAGGGCGCCATCTGCAGCACGCCATGGTCGACGATCTGCGGTTGCAGGAGGATGCCGAGAGGCTGCGAGGCGTTGCCAAAGCCCAGCCAGACGATGACCAGCAAGGCCGCCACTTCCAGCAGCAGGCACGTGCCGGTAATCCAGGCATTGAGCTTGATGTTGAGAATGCCCAGCAGATAACTGCAGACCACGATCACCAGGGCCACGGTCTGGGAATCGAAGTTCGTGCCCAGGGCGTTGTTCAGGTACGTGGCGGCCCCCGTGGCCAGTACCGGCGGGATGAACAGCAGCATCACCAGCACCGTGAGGAAGGTGGCATAGCCGGCCATACCGCCAAACACCCGCTTGGCATACACGTACTCGCCCCCCGCGCTGTTATGGGCGCGGCCCAGCTCGGCGTAGCAGAAGGCAAACATCAGCGCCAGCAACCCGGCCATGACGAACGCCAGGAACACCCCGCTGCCGGCCTGATGGATGGCAAAGGGCGCAATCACGAACACTGAACTGGCGGGCGTCACACCGGACACGGTGATGGCCACCACATCGAACACACTCAAGGTTGGTTTCAGCGCGCCGTCAGGCGCTGCGGGAGAGCTCATATCGTTATCCTCGTGTTTATTGTTGGTCTGAGGCAGAAACGAAATCCATCGGGCGGGCGCATTCTGGGACGCGCTTGGTGGGAGCTACTCTAGGCAGTTGCAGCATCTTGCCCAATTCCCCTATTGGAGTACTCCCCTTGACGGCGACCGGCAAATCGACGAAACCGTGCCACGACACTTTCGCCGAATCAGTGGAGCAAGGCCTTTGAGTAATCTGTTCAGGGAAGTCGGCCTGCATGCCGGCCTGGGTCGCACCCTCACGCTGATCGGCAACCCGCGCTTCTGGAAACAGCTGGTGTTGCTGCTGCACCAGGCCACGCCGTTCGACAACGCCCTGGCGATCTTCTACCCGCGCGAAGGCCCGCCCCAGGCGCTGGAGGAATATGACGCCGAACCCAGCAGCAAGCCGGCCTCGATGCTCACCTACCTGAACGGCCTGTACCTGCTCGACCCGTTCTTCCAGGCCTGCCGCGAGGGCTATCCCAGCGGCCTGTATCGCCTGGAGGAAGTGGCCCCGGACCACTTTCGCCAGAGCGAGTACTTTCTCAGCTACTTCCACGACAACGTTCTGGAAGACGAAGTGCAGTTCATCCTGCAACTGCCCGATACCGGCACCCTGTCCCTGTCACTGGGCAGTCAGCGCGTGTTCAACAGCGAGGAAATCGGCCAGCTCACCACCTTTGCCGCCTGGGTGCTGCCGCTGATGCAGCAGCATTGGCAGCACAGCCAGCTCCGCCCTCAGCTTCCGGTCGCCGAAGAAATGGCCAGCCAGATTCGTGACGCCCTGAGTCATTTCGGCAGCGCCGTGCTGTCGGATCGCGAACTGGAGATCGCCCGCCTGATCCTGCGCGGGTTTTCCTCCAAGGCCATGGCCGAGCGCCTGAAGATTTCGCCGGACACCATCAAGGTCCACCGCCGCCACCTGTACGCCAAGCTGGACATCTCCAGCCAGCCGGAACTGTTTTCCCTGTTCATCCAGTCCCTGGGCCACGACCTGGAAAATCCCTGAAGCCCGCGCAGGGGATGCTATTGCCAGTGTTCTCGGGGGCTGTATTGCTGCCTGCTTGCCTTCCGTAGGAGCTGGCTTGCCAGCGAAAGCGTCCGCCGGGCAACGCAACATCCAAGGGCCCCTTCGCCGGCAAGCCGGCTCCTCCATGGCCGGCGCAGGCGTCAGACTCAGGTTGCTACGCGTTGAGGGAGCGGGCGCGGAAGTCACGGGGCGATTGTTCGAAATGCTTCTTGAAGGTCCGGCTGAAATGCGCCGAATCGGTGAAGCCCCACTTGAAGGCAATGTCGGTGATCGACTCATTGCGCAATTGCGGATTGCTCAGATCGGCGGCGCTGCGCTTGAGTCGCGAGCGCTGGATGAATCGGCATACGCTGTCGCCCTGCTCTTCAAACAGTCGGTACAGCTGGCGCACCGAGATGTTCAACTGCGCCGCCAGGGAGACCGGGGTCAGCCCCGGCTCGTTGAGGGATTGATTGATCAGTTGCCGGGCCTGGTCACGCAGGCAGTGGCCATGCAGGCCGTGGTCAAAGCCATCCAGGGTGCTGGCGGTCTGGCGCAAGGTCGGCCCGAGCAAGGCAATCAGGGCTTCCTGCAAGGCCTGCCCCTCCTGTTGCGCGGCACACCCCTGCAGATCACCGGCGCAGATCTGCTCCACCAGCAAGCGCATCAAGCGACCACTGGCGCAGTTCTGTGACAGCTTGCCGAACTTGCGTTGCTGCTGCGGCAGATGCCGGTAGACCTCTTCCCGGCACAGGTGGAACGAAGCGTGTTCGATCAAACCGTGGGGCACGATCTCACAGGCACCGGCGGAATCCAGCAGGGCCATGTCGCCGGGGCCCAGCTCGACACTCTCGCCGCCCTGGCTCAGGCGGGCGTGACCACTGCGCTGGATGATCAGGAAACAATGACGGTCGTCCTCCTGGTCGACCTTGGTGCTCTGCCGGGAAATCAGCCCGGCGTTGGTGCGGATCTGCGCCACTTCCAGGCCGGCGTAATCCTGCAGACCCACTTCACCGATGAACAGAGCGGGGTTGCGTGCCGGGCGGGCCTCGAATCGGCCGCAGACACCCTGCAAGGCGCCTACCCAGGAACTGAAACTATGCGAAGCAAGCACTGTGCACCTCCATAAGCCGGTTTCAGACCGCCTTTGTTGTTATGGCGATATCATTAACATGTTATCTATTTGCCAGGCAAGGCGCCTGACAGCATGGATAGTCTGTTATGGCTTAAGCAGGGTGTATGCCAGTACTTGCGGTTATGTCGGTCAGAATTCTCGCAGAAGCTTGTACAACTCGGTGAAGCTGCCCAACAGCGCCTGCCGCTGTTCGGCGCTCAAGCGAATATAGCGCCGGAACCCAGGCAGACGATTGACCACCTCGCTGGCGGCGAAATGCTCCAGGCGCACTTGCCACCCCTGGTCATCCCGCCACAGTTCCAGGCGCTTGAAGTCCAACGGCAGCAAGCTCTCGAGTAACTTGCGGTCGCTACTCAGCCGCTGCAGCAAGGGCGTCCATGGCCCAGTCTCTGCGGCCAGCAAACGGGCGGCGACACCCCGACGGCGGATCGCCCCGGTGTGGTGCAAATTGATTCGCACCTGTCCCACCCCCGCGGCGGGTATTCGCAAGCGCCATTCACAGACCACGATATGCATCAGAAACTGCGCCAGCGGACGCTCATGCACGGTGAACTCCAGCCCTGTTTGCGGACAGCGAAAGACAGCCCCGGCTGCGCCGCAAGGGGTGCAGTCGAACCCCGCCAGATCCCTTCGCAAGTGCCCCAGGGTCAGCCCGGGGCAATAGCCCGAAGGCGCCTGGCGCCACCAGTCAAAGAGGTTTTGTCGCCAGCTTGAAAGACTCATCGGCCAGATGCTCCCGAGGACGGTTGTCGGTATCCGCTGCAAGGCCCAGGGCCTGCTCCAGCACCTCCTCCACCGGCACGGGCCGGAACGGATTGACCTTCTGCACCAGCAGGGTCCAGACCAGGGCATAGAGGGCGGTCAGGCCGAGCATGCTGCCGAAGGGTACATAGATGTCCCGTGGGTTCATCCCCGGTGGCGTGATGAACCACATGCCCAGCAGGATCCCCACTGAAGACAGGACCTGCGGCAGGGGGAACCAGGGCGATTTGTAGGCACGGGGCAGATCCGGCCGGCGAATGCGCAGCACCACCACCGACAGGGTCACCAGCAGGTAGGCGGTGCTCCAGGCACAGACCGCCGCCAGCACCAGGTGCATGATGCTGTCCGTGCTGCCGCCCAGCCACCAGGCATGCAGGCAGGGAATCAGCACTGCCACGGCGATGCACAGCAAGGGAGTCTTGAAACGCGGGTGCAGGTAGGTGAAGACCTTGGGCAAGGCTCCGTCCAGCGCCATGCCGTAGAGGATTCGCGGCAGGCCGGCCATCAGGGTGTTGATGGTGGCGGCGCCGGCAAACAACAGGCCAATGCCCAGCCAGATACGGCCGAACGGCCCCATGATCTGTTCGGCGAAATGCGGAATGGCCATGGGCGTGTCCAGCAGGTGCACGCTGCCGTCCTCGCTCAGGGCGATGTTCTCCACCTGGCGCTTCATGGCCGCGCCATAGATGAACATGCACAGCGCCACCCCCACCAGCCCCAGGGCCATGGCCCGGGGAATGGTCCTGGCGGCCTTGCGGACATCCGGGGTCAGGGGCGTGACGAACTCGCAACCGACGAACATGAACATGGCCATGCCCACCAGGGACAGGATGGTCGGCAGGTCGGTCCCCACCATCGACGCGCCGAACCAGCCGTCGAGCGCCACCGCTGGCGCCTTGATCACCCCCAGCACGCCAAAGACCATGAGGGTGGTCCACATGCCGAAGGTCAGGATCACTTCGGCACGACTGAAGGCGGTGATCCCTACCGCGTTGAGCAGGCCGAAGAACAGCACCAGCCCCACGCCCACCAGCCAGGCGCTGCCACTCTGCTCCAGCAAGGTGTTGAGGGATTCGAAGTTCACCAGGGCCATGATGCCGCTGAGAATGGTTTCCGCCGTGCCGGCGAACACATGCACGATCAGGTAGGCGGACAAGGTGCCGGTGATGGCGAAGAAACGCCCCAGTCCGCAGGCCAGGTAGTCATAGACCGAACCGTTGGTGGGCAGCAGGCAGGCCGCTTCGGCGAAGGTGGTGGACTGCGCCAGCATCATCAGCAAGGCGATCAGCATCGCCGCGGCAAACGCGCCGCCGCCGATCCCGAATCCGGTGGTGGCCGTGAGGATCACCGGGCTGGCCATGATCAGCCCCACGGCGCTGGCCAGTGCCGTGGGAAAACCGACTACCCCCTGATCCAGGTGGCGCTTGAGTCTGTCGTTGAGCGACATGATGGTAAACCTCGAAAGCATGGGTTGATGATTGTTGTTCTAGGCATTTCAAGGGCACGCCTGATGGCGCAGTGCTTGGCTGTCTGACGCAGCTGTCGGCACATGTTCGGCCTGGTCCGCAGGAGCGGGCTTGTCAGCGAAGGTGTCCTCAAGGGCAACGCAAAACTCGAGGGCCTGCTCGCCGGCAAGCCGGCTCCTGCGGGGGCGATTTCAATAGGCGATGCACACCGACTTGTTCTCGGTATAGGCCTCGATGGCCGCATGGCCCATCTCACGGCCGATGCCCGACTGCTTGTAGCCACCGAAAGGCATCGACGGGTCCAGCATGTTGTGGGTGTTGACCCACACCGTGCCGGCCTTGATCTGTGGAATCAGTTGCATGACCCGCCCCAGATCGTTGGACCAGATGCTCGCCCCCAGCCCGTACTGGTTGTCGTTGGCCAGCCCCACCACGTCATCCAGGGTGTCGAACGGCGTGGCCACCACCACCGGGCCGAAGATCTCCTCGCGCACCAGTTGCTGGTCGGCACGCACATCGGCGATCACCGTGGGACGGACATAGAAACCCTGCTCGCCATGGGCGACACCGCCACACAGCAGCCGGGCCCCTTCTTCGACTCCGCGCCGGACCATCTGCAGCACGCGCTTCTGCTGCTTGGCGGAGATCAGCGGGTTGATCTGCGCCTGCTCGTCGAGCCCCGGCCCGATGCTCAGGGAGTCGGCGATGCCCACCAGCCGCTCCAGCACCTCGTGATAGATCCCGCGCTGGATGTACAGGCGTGACCCCGCGGTGCAGACCTGGCCCTGATTGAAGAAGATCGCCGCGGCAGCACCGGCGGCGGCGGTCTGCGGATCGCAGTCGTCGAGGACGATCACCGGCGACTTGCCCCCCAGCTCCAGGGAGAAGCGTGTCATGTTGTCCACCGCGGCATGGCCGATCAGCTTGCCGACCTGGGTCGAGCCGGTGAACGCCAGCTTGTCGATACCCGGATGGGCGGCCAGCGCCGCACCGGCCTGGGCGCCGCTGCCAGTCACCACATTGACCACGCCGGGCGCGATCCCCGCCTCCAGGCACAGCTGGCCCAGACGCAGCGCGGTCAGCGGGGTTTCGTCCGCAGGCTTGAGCACCACGGTGCAACCGCAGGCCAGGGCGGGAACGATTTTCCAGATGGCCATCAGCAACGGAAAATTCCACGGCACTATGGCACCGACCACCCCCACCGGTTCCGGCACCGTGTAGGCGCGGTACTGCGCCCCCGGCACCGCGGCGATGGAAACGTCCAGGCTCTTGCCTTCGATCTTGGTGGCCCACCCGGCCATGTAGCGGGTGAACTCCGCAGCGGCCCCTACCTCCAGGGCCCGAGCCAGGTGAATCGACTGACCGTTGTTGAGGGTTTCCAGCTGGGCCAGTTCCTCGCCATGGATCTCCAGCAGGTCCGCCAACCTCAACAGCAGGCGTTCGCGATCCGCCGGGCGCAGCGCCTTCCAGCTGCCCTCGAACGCCCGGCGCGCGGCACCCACCGCCAGATCGATATCGGCCTGGTCGGCGGCGGCAACCTGGGTCAACTGCTCGCCGCTGGCGGGGTTGTACACCGGCATCCGCGCCCCGGAGAGCGCCGGCTGGCTGTGACCGTCAATCAGCAGACCGTGCTGACTGTCTATGAATGCAGCGACACGTGGGTCGATGGCAACGCTCATCTTCAATCCTCGCAGTTGGACCTTGTTCGACCTGGACTTTGAGCCCAAAGCCGCATGCCGTCTTGATCCTGGCTGCCGCAAAACTTGGCCCTGGCTGCCAGTCGCGCCGGCTGCAGCGCCGCTGGCAGCCTGGGTCAAATGCCCTGGCACACAGAGGCAAGCCAGCCGCCGGCAAATGACGCACTAATAGCTCCACGCTGTCCGTGCGATTTCAGGAGACTCAACGTGAGCGAAGCAAGCCGTTTCTGGCACCCCATGCTGCACCCCAACGAAATGAAGCAACGCGAGCCGATCCGCATCGTTCGCGGTGATGGCTGCTATGTCTATGACGACCAGGGCCACCAGCTGGTGGATGGCGTTGCCGGGCTGTGGAACGTCAACGTCGGCCACAACCGCAAGGAAGTGAAAGCCGCCATCACCGCGCAGCTCGATGAGCTGGAGTACTTCCAGCTGTTCGACGGGGTCAGCCACCCACGGGCCGAGGAACTGTCCAGGGTGGTGATGAACCTGCTGGAGCCCGAGGACATGACCCGGGTGTCCTTCAGTTCCGGCGGCTCGGACGCCATCGAGAGCGCGCTGAAACTGGCCCGCCAGTACTGGAAGCTCGAAGGCCAGGCCGATCGCACCAAGTTCATTTCCCTGCGCCAGGGCTATCACGGCACCCATTTCGGGGGGGCCTCGGTCAACGGCAACACCGTGTTCCGGCGCAACTACGAGCCTTTGCTGCCCGGTTGCTACCACATCGACACGCCCTGGCTGTACCGCAACCCCTACAGCCAGGATCCAGAGGAACTGGGCAAGATCTGCGCCGACCTGCTGGAGCGGGAAATCCAGTTCCAGAGCCCGGACACCGTGGCGGCGTTCATTGCCGAGCCGATCCAGGGCGCTGGCGGCGTCATAGTGCCTCCGGCCAACTACTGGCCATTGATCCGCGAAGTCTGCGACAAGTACGGGGTCCTGCTGATCGCCGATGAGGTGGTCACCGGCTTCGGGCGCAGCGGCTCGATGTTCGGCAGCCGCCTGTGGGGCGTCAAACCCGACATCATGTGCCTGGCCAAGGGCATCACCTCGGGCTACATCCCCCTGGGCGCCACCGTGGTCAATCGCCGGATCGAGGCGGCCTTCGAAAAGAACACCAACTTCACGGGCGCCATCATGCACGGCTACACCTACTCCGGGCACCCCGTGGCCTGCGCCGCCGCCCTGGCCTGCCTGGACATCGTGGTCAAGGAAGACCTGCCGGCCAACGCGGCGAAAATGGGCGACTACATGCTCGGCAAGCTGCGGCCCTTCGTTGATCGCTTCGAAAGCGTCGGCGAAGTGCGCGGTCAGGGTCTGATGCTGGCCCTGGACCTGGTGGCGGACAAGACCACCCGCGAGCCCATCGACCCCATGAGCGGCTACGCCAGTCAGGTGGCGCAGATTGCCCGGGACAACGGCGTCATGGTGCGCCCGGTGGGCACCAAGATCATTCTCTCGCCGCCTTTGGTGATCCAGCAGGCCCAGGTGGACGCCATAGTCGACGCCCTGGCCGAAGGGCTGAGCCGGGCTCGCCGCTAACCCCGTCGCAGGCTGCGATCCATGAAGCACGGATCGCAGCCTGAATGGACCGAATACCTGCCAGGGAGACCACTTCCGTTTTTCATCGGTGGCGTGCATAAAGCACAGGCACAGATAACCAGCCCCATTCCCGAAGCCGCTGCCTCCACGGGCAGCCAGGAGACATCCATGACCGCGTCCGCTTCACTGCCCGGGGTCCATGAGCTGGGACAGCGTTGCATTGCCGCCTTCACCCGGGTGGTGCCCGCCACCCTCTGCGCCTTCTACCGCATCGACCCGCAATTGCAGGCCCGGGACTTTTCGCTGTACTGCATGCCCGAGCCGATGCACCAGGCCTACCTGCAACGCTACCGCCACTATGACCCGCTGCAACCGCGCCACTGCGCCGCCGCGGGGCGCCCGGTGCTGTCGCTGCACATGGGCATGGCCCACCAGGGCCGCCACGCTTCCGAGGTCTACCAGGGGTTTCTGCAACGCCACGGCGTGCTCGACGTGGTGGAAATCCTGGCCTGCGACGGCGAGCGCCCCATCGCCGGCCTGTCACTGCTGCGGAACCACGCCCTGGGACATTTCCGCGTTGACGAACTGCAGACCCTGCATGCCTTGCAGGGGCTGCTGGAAATCGCCGCCCTGGCACCCTACTCCCAGGTCGACCAGCGCCTGTCCACCCTCACGCCCCGGGAGCGGGAAATCGCCTGGCTGCTCCGGGACGGCGCCGACAACAAGACCATCGCCAGGCGCCTGGAGCTGGGCCTGCCCACGGTCAAGACCCACCTGATCAACCTGTTCCGCAAGGTCGGCGTCGGCAATCGCACCGAACTGGTGAGTTCGCTGTTCCTTTGAGCGCCACACCTCAACCATGTGGTTGATGGGCAGCGCCGCTGCACGGATCGAACATGGGGCTCTCCTTCGGCAGACAAGAGCCTTGCCATGAATCAGCAACCTGAATGGATCACCGTCGGCGCCCTGGCGGACGGTTTTGCCAGCGACAACCACATCCTTCCCCCGATCGATGATCTGGCCGGTCGCACCCTGACCCTGTACTTCGATAATGGCTGGCAGATCGAACACCGGTTCGACACCCAGACCCTCAGCTGGAACGCCCCTGGCGAACCGGCGAGCGCCGCACGGCCCTATCGCGCCACCTCGGTGCGCCCGGGCATCTACCTGGTGGACTTCCTCAAGCAGGAGCAAGGCCGGACCCACTCGGTGAGCCTGGTCCTGGACCTGCAACAACAGTGCTTCACCGCCGTCATCGGCCAGATGCCGACGCAGGCCGAGTGCAGCGTGGACCTGTTCAGCCGCGCCCTGTCCGGTGGCGAGTTGACCTCGGTCAAAGCCCAATTCCTGCATGGCAGCGTCGATGTGCCCGCCCGAGCCGAGACGCCGCGGCACTCGCCCAGCGATGAACTGATCGGCCTGCGCAACCAGTACATCTACAGCACCAGCGAGTCCTATGAGCATGTCTACCTCAACGCCAACTTCTACAGCTGGCAATGCCTCAAGGGCGTGGAACAAGGCCTGGCGGACACCGATCGCTGTCATTACTACAAGGTCGCCGAGCAGCTGTACCTGTTCGTCTGGCGCGAGAAGATCGTCCCGACCCTGGGCCTGGTGCTGATCGACCTGCAGGCCGGACGCAGCGACGGCAAGATCTTCGGCTATCAGGGCACAGACTTCAGCCATGCCGCCAACTTCCCGGTGGGGGCTCTGGCTCGGGTGCTCAATCGCACCCATCACGGCTGATTCCAGCGCCATGCAGGCCCAGCGCCGGCTCCACCGCCAGCAACGGCCCGCCCACCTATCGCACAGGACACACTCATGACTCTGGGTCTCGATCTGCAACGCGTCGCCAACAGCTACCAGGGCGAACTGCAACGGTTCGCCGAACAACACCCGCGCTCCGGCGCCTTCTACCAGCAAAACCTCCAGCATTGGCTGTACGGCGCACCATTGCACTGGATGCAGCAATGGCCCGGCGCCTACCCGATCATGGTGGCCGATGCCCGGGGCGCCACCCTTACCGACTGCGACGGCCATGAATACGTGGACTTTGCCCTGGGCGACACCGGCGCCATGTTCGGTCACGCCCAGCCGGCCGTGGCCGCAGCCATCGCCGAACAGGCGCTGCATGGCTCGACCCTGATGCTGCCCACTGCCGACAGCCTGTGGGTCGGCAAGGAGCTGAGCCGGCGCTTTGGCCTGCCTTACTGGCAGGTCACCACCTCGGCCACCGACGCCAACCGCTTTGTCCTGCGCCTTTGCCGGATGATCACCGGGCGGCAGAAGGTCCTGGTGTTCAACTGCAACTACCACGGCAGCGTCGACGAATCCCAGGTGGAATTCGACGCCCAGGGTCGGATGATTCCCCGCGACGGCGTGCACGCCAACGGCCTGCAGCACCAGGCCACCACCCGGCTGGTGGAGTTCAACGACCTGCCGGCCCTGGAGGCGGCCCTGGCCCACGGCGACGTGGCCGCGGTCCTCACCGAACCCTTCATGACCAACGTCGGCATGGTGCCGCCGGCAGCGGGCTTTCATGAGGGCCTGCGGGAACTGACCCGGCGCTTCGACGTGCCGCTGATCATCGACGAAACCCATACCCTGTCCTGCGGACCGGGAGGCTATTGCGGCGAACAGGGGTTGGAGCCGGACTTCTTCGTCCTCGGCAAATCCATCGCCGGGGGCATTCCCACGGCCGTGTGGGGCAGCAGCCGGGCCATGGCCGAGCGGATCTGGCAGGTGCTGCCGCATTTTCAGCCGGGTCAGGCCATCAATCACTTCGGCTTCGGCGGCACCCTGGCCGGCAACGCCCTGCAGATGGCCGCCATGCGCGCCACCTTCAGCGAGGTGATGACCCCGGAGAACTACGCGCGCATGTTCCGGCTGGCCGAACGCCTGCGGGCCGGGGTCGAAGCCATCATCAGCAAGCATCGCCTGCCCTGGCACGTGACTCGCATCGGCGCCCGGGTCGAGTACCTGTTCATGCAGCAGGCCCCGCGCAACGGCGGCGAAGCCCACCACGCCCGCCACGGGCTGATCGAGGCCTATCTGCACCTGTACCTGCTCAATCGCGGGGTCTTGCTGACCCCGTTCCACAACATGGCCCTGCTCTGCCCGGACGCCAGCGAGGAGCAGGTCGACCTGCATAATCGGCTGCTGGATCAATGCCTGAGCCAGGTCCTGCAAGGCCTGCCGTCATGAGCCTGGAACAGCGCGGACGCATTGCCCTGGTCACCGGCTCGGGCCAGGGTATTGGCCGGGCGATCGCCCAGGTGTTCGCCGCCGGGGGCGCCAAGGTCATGCTGGCCACCCGCAGCGCTGCGTCAGGCGCCGAAACCCAACGCCTGATTCGTCAGGCTGGCGGAACAGCGGAGCTGCTGACCCTGGACCTCGGCACCCGGGCAGCCGCCGAACAGGCGGTAGCGGCGACCTTGGACGCCTTTGGCGGCCTGGACCTGCTGCTGCACAACGCCGGGATCTTTCCGATGCAGAAGCTGGCCGAGCTTGAGGAGCAGACCCTCGACAGCACCTTGGCGGTGAATCTGAAAAGCTGCTTCTGGCTGACCCAGGCAGCCTTGCCGGCGCTACGCCGGGCCCGAGCACCGCGGATCGTCGTCACCTCATCGGTGACCGGCCCACGCACGGCAATTCCCGGACTGGCCCACTACGCGGCGTCCAAGGCGGGGGTCAATGGCTTCATTCGCGCAGCGGCACTGGAACTGGCGGAGTATGGAATCACCGTCAACGGCGTTGAGCCGGGGCTTATCGCCACCCAAGCCATGGACAACCTCGGCGACGCCGCGACCCTGGCCAAGGGCATTCCCCTAGGGCGCCTGGGAATGCCTGAGGACATTGCCTACGCCATGTTGTTCCTGGCCTCGCCACAGGCCGGCTACATCACCGGCCAGACCCTGATAGTGGACGGCGGCGCCCTGCTCCCGGAAAACAGCCAATTGTAGGCGTAGCCCTGCCAGCGAAGGCGCCCTCAAGGGCAGTGCTTGTCTCTGAGGCCTCTTCGCCGGCAAGCCGGCTCCTACAAAAATCGGCGGGGCTGATTCGTTGATACATCCCGTTCTCGTAGGAGCTGGCTTGCCAGCGAAGGCGTCCTCAAGGGCGGTGCTTGTCTCTGAGGCCTCTTCGCCGGCAAGCCGGCTCCTACGCAGCTTGTGGGTATGGGGATCAGTTGCCGCTGCGGATCTTGTTCCACAAGCGGGTGCGGATACGGTCGATGTCCAGCGGCATGGCTTGCAGGGCGAACAATGTGCCCATCATGGCCGGGCTCGGGTAAACCTTGGTGTCGTTCTTGATCGCTGGATCGACCAGAGCATCGGCTTGCTGGTTACCATTGGCGTAATGCACGTAGTTGCTGATGTTGGCCATTACGTCCGGGCGCAGCAGGTAGTTCATAAAGGCATACCCGGCCTTCTCATCCGGTGCGTCCACAGGCATGGCCACCATGTCGAACCAGATCGGCGAGCCTTCCTTGGGAATCGAATAGCCGATCTCCACCCCGTTCTTCGCTTCCCTGGCCCGGCTCTCCGCTTGCAGGATGTCCCCGGAGAACCCCACCGCCACGCAAATATTGCCGTTGGCCAGGTCGCTGGTGTACTTCGACGAATGGAAGTAGCTGACATAAGGCCGGACCGTCATCAGCAGCGCCTCGGCTTTCTTGTAGTCCGCCGGGTTCTTGCTGTGGTGTGGCAGCCCCAGGTAATTCAAGGCTGTGGGAATCAGTTCGGGGCCGTTGTCGAGAATCGCCACGCCGCACTTCTGCAGCTTCTGCATGTACTCGGGCTTGAAGATCAGGTCCCAGGAGTCCAGCGGTGCGTCATCCCCCAGCACTTCCTTGATCTTGGCCACGTTGTAGCCAATCCCGGTGCTGCCCCACAGGTACGGAAAACCGTGCTGGTTGCCCGGGTCATTGACCTCCAGCGCTTTGAGCAGCGCCGGGTTAAGGTTTTTCCAGTTGGGCAACTGGCTCTTGTCGAGCTTCTTCAACGCCCCGCCCTGGATCTGCCGCGCCATGAAATGGTTGGAGGGAAACACCACGTCGTAACCGGATTTACCGGTCATCAGCTTGCCGTCCAGGGTCTCGTTGCTGTCGTAGACGTCATAGGTGAAACCTGTCCCGGTTTCCTTCTGGAACTGCTTGGTGGTGTCGGGGGCGATGTAGTCCGACCAGTTGTAGATCTTCACCGTGTCGGCGGCCTGGGCCAGGGAGGCGCCGAACAACAGTGCATTGAATAACAGCAAAGCGGAGTTCTTGCGGATCATGGATCGTTACCTGTGGCTGGTTTTGTTATTGGCAGGCAATCAAGGGGATCAGTAAATCAGGACGTAGGTCTTGCGCACCGTTTCCTGGATGTCCCAGATCCCGGTGCTGTTGGCCGGCAACATCAGTGCATCGCCGGCTTCTATGTGCAGTGGCTCGCCATCGTCGGGGGTGAAGGTGCAACGCCCCTGGATGAAGTGACAGAACTCCTGGGCGACGATCTGTCGCCGCCAGCGCCCCGGAGTGCACTCCCAGATCCCGGTCTCGACCCCGTCGTCGCGCTCGACGGCGGTCACTGAGGTCATCGCCACCGGGGTGCCCAGAGGCACGGCGACCGGCGTCGAGGGGTCCAGGGTGACACTGGCGGTGTTCTTGAATTGCGTGATGCTCATGGGCTCTACCTTTCACTGGACATTCAAACGGACATCGTTCGCTACAAAAAACCGATTCAGTGCATCAAGCCTTCCATGAACCCGGCGACCCGGCTGGCCATGCGCCGCCGCCACGGGGCCGACGCGGGGTTGGCCAGGGTCTGGTCTTCATGGACGAAGCTGCGAATGATTGCGTTGTAACCCAGCCAGCGACAGGGCTCCGGCTCCCAGGCACGCAGGGCTTCCAGGCGGCTTTGCGGCAGCACCCAGGGTTGGCGGACCAGCGCGCTGTCGCGCTCGAGAATCAGGTCGGCCAGGGTCCGCCCCCCCAGGTTGCTGGCACCGACCCCCTCTCCGCCGTAACCGCCGGACAGCGCGATGCCCTTGTGCCGGTCGCATAGCATGTGCGGCTTGAAGTGCCGGGACATGCCCAGGTTGCCGCCCCAGGAATGGGTGATGCGCACGTTCTTGAGTTGCGGGAACAGTTCGCCGAACAGGTAGCGGCGCAGCTCCACTTCGTCCCGGGTCAGGTCGAAGTCATGGCGCAGCTTGCCGGCGAACTGATAGCCACCACGGGCGCCGAACACCAGGCGATTGTCCCGGGACCGCTGGCCGTAGGTGACCTGGCGACTGCTCTCGCTGAAGGCCTGGCCCTGGCTCAGGCCGATCTCGTCCCAGACCGACTCCGCCAGCGGCTCGGTGGCCACCAGCAGGCTTTGCACCGGCAGTTGATACCGGCCCAGGGGTGGCAGGGTCACCGAATAACCCTCCACCGCCGGCACTATCCAGTGACTGCGCACGGCGGCCCTGGCGGTCTTGAGGCTGCCGGACTGCCAGTGGCTCACCGGACTGTTCTCGTAGATGCTCACCCCCAGGCGTTCCACCGCCCGGGCCAGGCCTCGCACCAGCCTGGCCGGCTGGATGGTCGCGCAATGCTTGGCGTAGATGCCGCCATAGGGCTTGGCCACGCGGATCTGCTGGGCCAGTTGTTGCGGGTCCAGCCAGTGGTAGTCGTCCGGCTCCAGGCCCTGGGCGTAGAGCTTGTCCAGGTACTGGCGCAGGCTGGTTTCCTGCTCGGGATAGCGGGCCGCGCAGTACAGCACTCCGCCCTTGCGATAGTCACAATCGATGCCTTCGCGCTGGAGGACGCTGGCCACTTCATCGGGAATGCCATGCAGCAGCTTGTAGGAAGCCCGGCGCTGCTGCGGCGACAGCCCGGCCAGCAACCGGTCCTCCCCCAGCAGATTGCCCATCAGCCAGCCGCCATTGCGGCCCGAGGCGCCAAAACCCGCGGTCTGGGCCTCGATCACTGCGATCTTGAGCTGCGGTGCCTGGCGCTTGAGGTAGTAGGCGGTCCACAGGCCGGTGTAACCGGCACCGATGATCGCCACGTCCAGGTCCAGGTCCTGCTCGAGCGCCGGCCGCGGCAACAGCGGCTCGTCGAGCTGGTCCATCCACAAACTGATACTGCGCCACGCTGGCATGCAAGCACTCCGCAACCCGAATTTCGAATGCGGCGATCCTAGTGCCTGTATTCAGGGGTTGTCTTGCGCGCGGGCACGCAAAGAAATTTGCCTGACGTAGGCCTTGGGCGACTGCCCGGTGTGCTGGCGGAAACAGCTGTAGAACGCCGAGAGTGAATTGAACCCGGCAGCAAAGGCCAACTCGTCGACCCGCAGCGGCGGCGTCGCCTGGTCGAGGGCGCTCAGCACATGCTGCAGGCGCGCCTGATTGACATAGCGGTAGAAACTCTGCCCCAGCACCTGATTGAGCAGATAGGAAATCTGATTGCGGCTATAGCCGCATTCGCGGGCCACCCGCTGCAGGTCCAGTTCCGGGTCGAGGTACGGCTGCTGACGCTGAAAATACTGCTGCAGGTCCTCGGCCATGAACCCCAGCTGGCGCGGCGACAGGCCCAGGCGGCTGACGGCCGGGCGCTGGCTGCCGGAAGCCTTGCCCGCCCCGGGCGCATGCACCAGGGAGGCGTACTCATTGACCCGCCAGATCAGCCCGTCACGCACGGTGATGGCTTCGCTGGAGCGGAACGACACCAGCCCCTGGCCGCCACGCAAGGTCACCTGGTACTGAATGAAGGCCGTGTCGCCATCCAGGCGAATCCGGTCGCAATGCTCCAGGGCCTCGTCCGGGGCCCGGGGCATGCTGGCCTGCACATACTCGCGCAGCTCGTCGAGGCCCAGGGTGCGATTCTGGAAAAAGTCGTTGTACTGAATCTCGGGGTGATACAGCGCCATCACGCCATCAAGGTCGCGGTGCTTCCAGCACAGGTGATAACGCATCACGGTTTCACCGGTGGCCTGGGTCAGCAGCGGCCCGTCATCAGGGACAGACATAGGTTTCTCGAACAGGAAAAGGCGCAGCTTGCCGAACTTGCGCAGCGGCTTCAACGACCACCCGCGCGATGCGGATCGTGGCACGACGATGGCACTGCCCGCCAAGACATGACCTGCATCATGAATCCGACAGACAACTGCCGGACGGTGGGCAAAAAAACGCCGAGCTGTCATCAGCCGGTGCTACTTTTATAGCCTCAAGCGAGCAGATCAATGACGATCCGCTCGTCCCTACCGCGAGCACAAGGAAGCGCTCAATGAATCAGGGTGGGCCACCGATGAACAGAGTCTGGGCCAGTAAAGTCACCTTTCCCAACGCCTGCCAGCTGATGCGCTGGCATTTCCATCCCCTGGGCTTCGAAGCCAGCATGGATGCACCCGGCAGCATGATCGCCCGGCTGTTCGACCGTGCCAGCGGCGAAACCATGATTGCCATCGCCGGCATTCCCTGTGCCACGGTGATGAGCGCAGCGGATGTCGAACGAATAATCGAGGCTGTGGAGGACGAACTGGAGGCCTTTGCCCCCTCTCTGGCGCTCAAGGCCTGATACGCGGCCGCCTCGACTGAAGCCCGCCTGACCGGCGGGCTTTTTCATGCTCGCTGCCGCAGGTCGGAAAAATATGGCTTGTCGCCCGGCACCCGGTCCGAAGCCTTGGGCGCATTGCCCGCCGTCGACTCCTGGGGATCGACGTACCAGTAGCAATGCTTGACCGCGCGGGTGATGCCCACGTAGGCCAGGCGCAGGATCTCGTCCTTCTGCGCATTGTCGTAAGGCTCCGCGTCGCCATCCTTGCCCAGCCCGGCCTGCCGATAGACCTGGTTCTTGTAGGGTGAACTGCTCAGGTGCTGGCAATCGCCCAGCAGGAACACGGCATCCGCCTGCAGGCCTTTGGCGCTGTGATAGGTCAGTTGCTTGAGCCGGCGGGCCGCCGGCGGCAAGCTAGAATCAACATTAACTATTTGAGAAATATGCTGCTCAATCAACAACTTATCGCTTGTTTTTCGAAACAGCATCAAGATTGAATCACCCTGACGGTAATGCTCTGCCAGGCGCCGAGCCAAGTCCTGGTCGTCCCGATCCAGCACCTGCACCGGCCACAGCTCCCTGTCCTGGCCAACAGCCTTGGCCTTCTTGCCGGCAATGGCCGGGGCAGCGCGGACAATGTGCTCGGCAGCGTCGATCACGTGCTGGTGACTGCGGTAGTTCTCGCTGAGCATCACCCGCGTGGTGCCCGGCGACGGGAACTCCTTGTTGAATTCGATGAAGTACTTCGGCGAGCTGCCGCGCCAGCCGTAGATCGACTGCCAGTCGTCACCGACACAGAGCAAGGATGAATGCTGGGCCCCGCGCCCCAGGTTCAAGGCCGCGCCACGGCGGCGGATCTCGCCAAGGCTGGCCTTGATCCAGGAGACGATCTGCGGCGACACATCCTGAAATTCGTCGATCATCAGGTGCGACATCGGCCGCAGGCAGGCATCGCTGAGCAGCTTGAAGTTTTCCGGCGAGCGCTCGCTGAACAGGGCGAACATCCGGTTGTAGCTCATGATGGGCGGCGACTGGTCCAGCAGGTGGTCCTCCAGGGCCCGCCAGAACAGGCTCAAGGCCTCGAAGAAGAAACGATCCGGGTCGTCCTGGGCAAAGCTCATGCCGGCTACGGCGTCCCCGACCTCCAGTCCCAGGTTCTCGATAAAGCCGGCCGCCGCCACAAAGCAGTCCAGCAAGGGGGCCGAGGCCAGCTCGCCCTTGACCCGATAATCGAAACCCGGCCCCGCACTGACCTGGGCAGAAAAGGCCCCTGAGACGCGCCTTGCTCCTTCGTAACTATCAAGCCAAATCAAAGGCTTACGGCAGAAAGCTTGAAACAGGGTGCGCTTTACAGCGCACTCGGCGCGCACCGTCAGCTTGGCCCCGGGCCGGGTGATCTGGGGGCTCTCCCGAGGATCGAAGCCGAGCACGACCCAGGCATCCAGCTCGGCGGCATAACCATGGCAATAGAAGGTCGACCCGTTAATCAAGAAACTCTGGCGCCGGGGCTCGATCCCCTGAATCGGCCAGGCACCGGCACGCAGCCATAGGTCTTCCACGGTGTCGCACAGCTCTTCGTCACGCTTGGCCGCCAACTCGGTGACCGCCACGCGCTTTTGCACATCGGGGTGATCGCGCTCCAGCTCCCTGAGCTGCAGGGCGTGGCGCGCCAAGGGTTGCAAAGCCCGGCGGAAGCGCTCGTCACTGCGATACAGCGCCTGATAGCAGGCATTGAGGTGCTGGCGCTGGGCATCGTTGATGCGCAGATCGAAGGGGTTGCTGTCCACCTCGTCCTCGGCACCTGGCTGGCGCTCGCTGAGGTTCTCGAAGGCCTGCAAGCGCTCCAGCCCCGGCAGGCTGCGCACCATGGGCAGGATCCGCGAATGGAAGGTGCGCACCAGGTCCCGGGCTTCGCGGGGAGCCAGTACCCGTCCCCACAGGGCAAAGACTTCCACCAGCTTGCCGATGAAGTCCTTGCGCGACTCCCGGGTGAAGGTCACCACAGTCATCGAATCCAGCTCGAATCCCAGGTAGTGGCTGAGCAGCAACAGACGCAGCACCAGCGACGTCGACTTGCCGGCCCCGGCCCCGGCAATCACCGCCGTGGCCGGTGTGTCGCTGAAGATCATCTTCCACTGAGCGGCACTGGGCTGGGCCCGGGCCGGCAACAAGCGGGCGACATCGGCCTTGAAGCGCTTCTTCAGCTCGGCACTCAGCGGCAGGCGCCAGTCGTCGAACAACCGGTCATCCACCCCTGGCGGCCGGTGCTCGGTGTTGCGGCTGTCGCGGATCAACAGCACCTGACGGCCTTCTTCCAGCCCCTCAAGCCGGCCCTCCTGGTAGCCGTACTCCACTCCCGCCGTGTGACCGCTGCGAAAGCCGTCGGCCTGACCGTGCAGCCAGGAGGCCCGATGCTGGGCCCGCAGGCGGTTCAGGCCATGACCGAAGAAGCGCGCAGCCAGGCGCTTCAACAGGGGCATCTGGGCCAGGGGCAAAAGCTCGGGGGGCAGATCGGAATTGTGTTGCGACACGCGGACTCCAAGGGGGTGAGGCTGAGCGGTAATGGTCGCCGGATTTATTCCTGGTATCCAGCGAATTGCTTGCAGGTCATTAACTTAAGCGATGAACCGAAGGTTTAACACCAAGATTCCGACAAAATAATCATCTAATTTTACGATTGGATTACGGCATTTTTTGCGCTTTTTATCGATCTATGACTGATAGAAGATGCACGCCATCAACCAACGGTTATCGTTTTTGGCCCGGGTACAAGGCGCCATGGCGAAGCCTAATGAGGAGACGATCATGCTTGAACTCAGACCCTTCAGCTCCCTGGGCGGCGCACACCACGGCTGGCTGGATGCTCATCACCACTTTTCCTTCGCCGAGTACTACGACCCCAAGCGCATGCACTGGGGCAACCTGCGGGTCTGGAACGATGACGTGATCGCTCCCGGCACCGGTTTTCCCCAGCACCCGCACCGGGACATGGAAATCATTACCTACGTCCGCGAAGGCGCCATCAGCCATCAGGACAACCTGGGCAACAAGGGCCGCACCGAGGCCGGCGATGTGCAGGTCATGAGCGCCGGGACCGGGATCGCCCACAGCGAATACAACCTGGAAGCCACGCCGACCAAGATCTTCCAGATCTGGATCGTTCCCAACCAGGCCGGTTCTGCGCCGTCCTGGGGCGCCAAGCCTTTTCCCAAGGGGCTGCGCGAGGGTTTTGTGACCCTGGCCAGCGGCAAGGACGGCGACGAGGAAAGCTTGCGCATTCGAGCCGACGCACGGCTGGTGGCGGCCAACCTGAAGGCTGGGGAAACCGCCGAGTACCATCTGGACGCTGGACGCCGGGCTTATCTGGTGCCGGCTACCGGAGCGATCGAGATCAACGGCTTGCGCGCCGAAGCTCGAGATGGGGTTGCGGTCGAGGACGAGCGAGTGCTGCGAGTGAGCGCGCTGCAGGACAGTGAGATCGTGCTGGTGGATCTGGCGTGAAGCGCTGCGGCCAATAAAAGCGCTGTGGCAAAAAAAAGGGGCGACCGTGAAGGTCGCCCCTTTTTTATTGGCCGGCGAGCCGGCTTTGGCGTGAATCAGTTGCCGCTGATGGCGGCGTCCACCAGGGCCTGGGCTTCCTGCACCAGCTGCTTGAGGTGATCGTCACCGATGAAGCTCTCGGCGTAGATCTTGTAGATGTCCTCGGTGCCCGATGGCCGGGCGGCGAACCAGCCGTTCTCGGTCATGACTTTCAGGCCACCAATGGCCTGATCGTTGCCCGGGGCCTGACTGAGGATCTGCTGGATCGGTTCGCCGGCCAGCTGGGTCGAGGTCACCTGTTGCGGCGAAAGCTTGCTGAGCAAGGCTTTTTGCTGCGGGTTGGCCTTGGCATCGACCCGTACCGAGAAAGGTTCGCCCAGCTCGTCGCACAGGGCGCGGTAGGCCTGGCTCGGATCACGACCGGTACGAGCGGTCATTTCAGCGGCCAGCAGCGACGGGATCAGGCCGTCCTTGTCGGTGCACCAGACGCCACCGTCCTTGCGCAGGAACGAGGCACCGGCACTTTCTTCCCCGCCAAAGCCCAGGGAGCCGTCGAACAGGCCGTCGGCAAACCACTTGAAGCCCACGGGCACTTCGTACAGGCGACGGCCCAAACGCGCCGCCACCCGATCGATCAGGCCGCTGCTGACCACGGTCTTGCCCACGGCGGCGTCGGCGCGCCATTGCGGACGGTTCTGGAACAGGTAATCGATGGACACCGCCAGGTAGTTGTTCGGTGCCAGCAGGCCGCCGCTAGGGGTGACGATGCCGTGGCGGTCGTGATCGGGGTCGCAGGCAAAAGCCACGTCGAAGCGCTCTTTCAGGCCGATCAATCCTTGCATGGCGTAGCTGGAGGATGGGTCCATGCGGATCTGTCCGTCCCAGTCCACCGACATGAAGCGGAAGGTGGCATCCACTTGCTGGTTCACCACGTCCAGATCAAGACGGTAGTGCTCGGCGATGGCCGACCAGTAGCGCACCCCTGCTCCACCCAGCGGATCCACGCCCAGGCGCAGCTTGGCGTTGCGGATGGCGTCGAGGTCGATGACGTTGATCAGGTCGGCGACGTAGGTATTGAGGTAGTCATGGCGATGTGTGGTATCAGCCTTCAGCGCCTGCTCGTAGCTGATGCGCTTGACTCCAGCGAGCTTGGCCGCCAGCAGTTCGTTGGCCTTGGCCTCGATCCACTTGGTGATATGGGTGTCGGCCGGGCCGCCATTGGTGGGGTTGTACTTGTAGCCACCGCTTTGTGGCGGGTTGTGGGAAGGCGTGATGACGATCCCGTCCGCCAGGCCCGAGGTCCGGCCGCGGTTGTAGCAGAGAATGGCATGGGACACCGCCGGGGTCGGGGTGTACTCGTCACCGGCAGCGATCATCACGGTCACGCCGTTGGCCGCCAGGACTTCCAGAGCGCTGGCCCCGGCCGGGGTCGACAGGGCGTGGGTGTCGATGCCCACGAACAACGGGCCATTGATGCCCTGGGATTCACGGTACAGGCAAATGGCCTGACTGATGGCCAGGACGTGCCATTCATTGAAACTCAGATCGAACGAACTGCCGCGATGCCCGGAGGTGCCGAAAGCCACGCGCTGGGTAGGCACCGAGGCATCGGGTTGACCGGTGTAATACGCCGTAACCAGTCGCGGGATATCGACCAGCAATTCAACCGGTGCCGGTTTACCCGCAAAAGGACTGAGAGTCATGCAAAACCTCTGGAAAAGGATGGTTCGGGAATGGAGCGCAGTTTACTGGCAGTTTGACCGCAGCGCGACGGAATCTATCCCGCAGCGCCGCGCTTTTCTGCAGGCGTCGACTGGCCGGCAAAAGGGGCCGTGAGCCCCGTGCAGTTTTCCAGAGATTCTTCGCCAACCGGCCGCGAGCCCAGGGCGCAGAAACAAAAACGCCAGGCTAGGCCTGGCGTTGGAGTCATCAGGCCGGTTCGACCTGGAGCGCCACCCGTTCGCGGCATGGACACTCGTCCATGTAACGGTGCGCTTCGACAAACTCGCTGAAAGGAAAGACCCGGGTCTTCAAGGGCAACAGCACCCGGTCCGCGGTCAACTGGTTGATGTCGCGCAGCGCACGCTGCAACGCCACCTGGTCCTGAATGATCCCCAGCTCCGGCTTGCCGGTGAAGTTGCCGATGCAGTGGACGAAGAACTGAATATTCTTCTGGAACGCCGCACAAGCCGGGAACGGCGTCTGGTTGCCGCCTTGCAAGCCGTACAGCACCAGGCTGCCTCGGGGCGCCAGGACGTCACCAAGCATCGACATCTGTGGACCGCCCAGACCATCGAACACCACGTCGACCCCACGGTTGTCGGTGAGCTTGTTGATCTGCATCAGCAGGTCCTGCTCCTCGGTGACGATGACTTTTTCGGCTCCCAGGGACAACAGGTACTCACGCTCTTCTGCGGTCTTGGTGGCGGCAATCACCCGCACACCCAGGGCCTTGCCCAACTGAACGAAGGACGGACCGGCGCAGTGACTGGCGTCGGTCACCAGGGCGAACTGCCCGGGCTTGACCCGCGCTAGATCAACGTAGGCGAAATAGGCGATCAACAGCGGCGTGTAATGCACGGCCGCCTCGATGGGGCTCAGCACATCCGGGTAGCGGGTCAGGGCCGAGCGCGGCAGGACGATCAGCTCGCCGTAGACCGGATAATCATTGGGACTTTCGGCAGGAAAGCTGGCGACCTTGTCACCGACCGCGAGGTCGTCGACGCCCTCGCCCACTGCGGTGACCACACCGGCCATTTCATGCCCCAGGCCCGATGGCAGGCGGGCATGGGACGACGCCAGGTTCTGCCGCCAGAGCACGTCGTACCAACTGATACCAATGGCTTCGACTCGTACCTGCACTTCGCCTGGCGCAGGCAACGAGGCCGCATGCTCTTCGCATTTGAGCACCTCGGCCGGTCCAAACTTGTGAAAACGAATCGTGCGGGACATCGCAAACCTCGTCAAATTAACCTCTAATGCCGCGAACTTTATCCGGGCTTTGAAAGCAAGACTATCAGTGCCTATTAATAGTCGACATGTCTGTCATTGATTCCGTGCCCTTGATAAGCGGGGCGGACAGCGCTTCCCGTGCGCGGCCTGACTACAAACAAACAACATTTAGCCGGTGCAGAGTACCAGCCTTTACCCGTAAGATTCACGCCGACCTTTTTACCCCGAGGGTCGCTTCCGTCAAGTTCGCTGACTCTGCCAGGACTCCAGATGAATCGTAATGACCTGCGTCGTGTCGACCTGAACCTGTTGATCGTGTTCGAAACCCTGATGCACGAACGCAGCGTGACCCGCGCCGCCGAGAAGCTGTTTCTTGGCCAGCCGGCCATCAGCGCCGCCTTGTCGCGCCTGCGCAATCTGTTCGACGACCCCCTGTTCGTGCGCACTGGCCGCAGCATGGAGCCTTCGGCCCGGGCAGTGGAAATCTTCGCCCTGCTCTCGCCGGCCCTGGATTCGATTTCCACCGCCGTCAGCCGCGCCGCCGAGTTCGATCCCGCCACCAGCACCACCGTATTTCGCATCGGTCTTTCCGACGACGTGGAATTTGCCCTGCTGCCGATGCTGCTCAAGCGCTTGCGCGCCGAAGCCCCGGGCATCGTCCTGGTGGTGCGTCGGGCCAACTACCTGCTGATGCCGTCGCTGCTGGCCTCCGGCGAAATCTCCATCGGCGTCAGCTACACCGCCGACCTGCCGGCCAACGCCAAGCGCAAGGTCTTGCGCCGCAGCCTGCCCAAACTGCTACGGGCCGACACCGTGCCCGGCGCCCTCAGCCTGGACGACTTCTGCGCCCGCCCCCACGCCCTGGTGTCGTTCGCCGGGGACCTGAGCGGCTTTATCGATGAAGAACTGGAGAAACTCGGACGCAAGCGCCACGTGGTGCTCGCCGTGCCGCAGTTCAACGGCCTGAGCACCCTGCTGGCCGGTACCGACATCCTCGCCACCGTTCCGGACTACACCGCCGAAGCCCTGACCGCCGCCGGCGGAGTACGTGCTGAAGATCCGCCCCTGCCGGTGCGCAGTTTTGAACTGCACATGGCCTGGCGCGGCTCACAGGACAACGATCCAGGGGAGCGCTGGTTGCGTTCGCGGATTCAGATGTTCTTTGGCGATCCGGACAGTCTTTGATCGAAGCGGCTTGAGCGCATCAAGCAACGCTATGGCGGGCCAAGGCGATATGGGTGCCTGAGCGCCGGGCCGACGGATTGAGCAATCGGCGCCGTCGGACGCCCCGGCACCCGACTCAGTTGGCGCGAATCATCCAGCAGATCACCTTTGGCTGCGGCGTCAGAGTCCGCGAGCAACCCGGCAAGTCCCGCTGACAAGCCCATGCCAAGCGGTGCCGCTATGTATTGCTCGGGTATCTGCCAGCGCCTGCCCGGTGCCCCGGTGTTCGACTGCCAGGCCCACGCGCCGTCAGCGCGCGGGCGCCGGGTCAGCACCCTATCCCTGGTTTTTTCGAGGTGGCTGTGCAGGTCGCCGTAACATCAGGCCAAGCTCGGCCCCCGCCGGCAAAACACACTCGCTACAAGGTGTAGGCAATGCCCAATTGCAGCGTCCGCGGGGCCCCTGGGTAGGCGTAAACGTTGCCGAACGCGCCCTCTTCATATTCACGATCAAAGAGGTTTTTCAGGTCAAGATTGAGCCGCACCTTGTCATTGACCTTGTAGAAACTGAGCAAGTCGACAACGGTGTAGCTGCCCATCGAAAACCCGGTGTTGGCGGTTTGCCCGGCGCGCTCGTCGATGTACTTGAGTCCGCCACCCAGGCCCAGGCCCTTGAGGATGCCGTCCTGGAACTCGTACATGTTCAGCAGGCTGAAGCTGTTTTTCGGGATGTTCAACAGCCGCGTGCCAGAGCGCAGCACGTTGTCCTTGGTGACTTCGGCATCGACATAGGCGTAGCCGCCGATCACGCGCCATTCGGGACTGAGGTTGCCGGCAACGTTGACATCGAAACCACGACTTCGCACTTCACCGGCCGCAACGCTGAAGGTCGAATCAACAGGGTCGGCGGTCAACACGTTGCGCTTTTCGATCTGATAGATCGCCGCGTCGACACTCAACTGCTGGTCCAGTGCTTCCCACTTGATACCCATTTCATAAGACTTGCCCTTCTCCGGCGCAAATCCGCCACCGAGGCGGCTGGCGCCGGTGTTGGGCTTGAACGAGCGAGCGGTGTCGGCGTAGATCGCAAAGGTTTCGGTCAAGTCGTAGCTCACCCCCATGCGCGGTGTGACGGCATTGTCACTGGCCTGCCAACTCCTGCCGCCGGGTACATAGGTTTCGTAGTCATGTTCGAAGCGTTCGAAACGCGCCCCCGCCAGCACTTTCAGTTTGTCGGTCAGTGCCACTTGGTCCTGCACGAACGCGGCATAAGTCTTGAGGTTTTCCTGGTCATGAGTCGGCGTGCGGGTCAGGGCCGGACGCGGCTGGCCGTACACCGGATCGAAGAGGTCGATGGGGTACGCACCGACAGCGCCGCTGGAGCGTTGAATGATCGACTGGTAGTCGTAGTCTTCGTACTCGATGCCGGTCAGCAACGTGTGCTGCACACCGGCGGTATCGAAACGACCGGTCAGGTTGAGCTGAACATCCTGGTCGGTCCACTCCAGCTTGCGATAGTTGAAATTGCGCCCCAAGGTGCGGCCGTCGGCGGCAATACCGTTGGCCTCGACCGCGTTGCCCTTGAGCGAACCATCAAGCCACTGCACGCCACCGCCCAGGGTCCAGTCGTCGTTGAGCAGGTGGTCGAAACGCAGTTGCGCCATGTTGTTGTCGTTGTGCAACTTGCCCACGTCTTTTTCACCGAAAAAACTGTCGCGAGATGCGCTGCCAACCTGCTTCGCGTACCGGGTCATGCCTCGATCCAGAGGCGCGTTGTTACGCATGAAATCACCTTCGAACATCAGCCGGGTCGCATCACTGACCTGCCAGGTGAGCACCGGCGCAATGCCGTAGCGCTCGGTGTCGACATGATCGCGGAAGGTGTCGCCGCCCTCGCCCACCACGTTCAGTCGATAGGCCAGGCGCCCTTCTTCGTCGAGCGGCCCGGAAGCATCCAGCGTGCCGCGCTTCATGCCCTGGTCGTTGAATTGACTGCCCAGGGTGACCGTGCGCTCGGGCAACGGCTGTTTGGAAACCACGTTGAAAGTACCGCCAGGATCACCCCGGCCGTAAAGCATGGTTGCCGGGCCGCGCAGCACTTCAAGGCGCTCAATGGTGTTGGCATCCGGCATGTTCGGATAGCCGCGGTTGATCGGAAAACCGTTGCGGTAAAACTCGCCCGTGGTGAAGCCACGAACGGTAAAGGTGGTCAGCCCCTGTCCGCCAAAGTTGTTCGCCCGCCCCACGCCCCCGGCGTAGTCCAGCGCGTCCTGCAAACGAGTGGCTCCGAGATCCTCGACCGCATCCTTCGCGACCACGCTGATCGACTGCGGGGTTTCATGGATCGAGGTATCGGTACGCGTGGCGCTGGCCGAGCGCGTCGCGCGGTAACCCTGCACCGGGCCGTCCGCCCGTTCATAAGTCGCGGTGCCGATGACATCGGCCGTGTCCAACTCAAGGCTTGAGGGCTTTACCTGCGCTTGTTCAGCCCATGAAGTAGACGACAACGCTTGCAGCACACAAATGGAAAGCAGGGTTCGACGCATGGAGAGGAAAACCTTTACGAATAGGCCAATACAAGCGGTGAAACCGCCAAAAAACGCCCGCGAATGCTATACAAAACTATTCGCAATTAATACAAATTCCCATTAGCTCACAAATCGCCATTTCTCCGCCGGGCGAAATCCGCACCTGCGCGCATTGACAAGGCCATGGCAAAAATTCAACATGCCAGCACTTGTTGGACAACCTACAACCAACAACCAACAAGTACCGCTTTTCAGCCGCCAAGGCGTGCGAAGAGCTGTCGAGGAGATGAAATCCATGTCTCACCCCAAATCCGCCACAGCATGGCCGCCCTCCTGTGCCGCCCCGAGAGAAAAGATCCGAGCGCCCAGCTTCGTGCTGCCGGCAGGTGCGTGCGACACCCATGCACATGTGATCTGCGCCGATTTCGCGCGCTATCCCCTGGTATCCGACCGCAGTTACACCCCGCCTCCCGCACCTGAGGCGTTGTATCTGGACATGTTGCGGGCGACGGGAATGCAGCGAGGGGTGTTGGTGCAGCCCAGCGTCTATGGCACCGACAACCGCTACATGCTCGAGGTGTTGCAACGTCATCCCGATCAACTGAGGGGGGTCGCGGTCGTCGACGAACGAATCTGCGATGACGAACTGGCGCACATGCACGCCTTGGGTGTGCGTGGAGTGCGCATCAACGTTCTGTTTCGTGGCGGAGTAAATCTGGACTTGATGGAGCGTCTGGCCCATCGAGTTGCCGACCTTGGCTGGCACATGCAGTTTTTGATTGATGTCCGGCTTTTAAGCGAGCTGCAGGCGCGGATAGCCAAGCTGCCCTGCCCTGTAGTGATCGATCACTTCGGACACTTCCCGGCCCACTTGGGCGTCAAGGAGCCGGGCTTCGAGCTGCTGCTGAAAAACGTGGCGGAACAGGGTTGGTGGGTCAAATTGTCGGGCGCTTATCGCCTGAGTGAGCAGCCTCCGGACTATGCCGATACGGATGCCCTGGCCCATGCCTTGCTGGGCGCCGCACCCGAACGCATGGTTTGGGGCAGCGACTGGCCTCACGTCGCCCTCCAAAGCACGCCCGACACCGGTTCATTACTGGATCGCTTGCACTCATGGGCGCCCGGTGAACGCCAACGACAGAGCATCCTGGTCGACAACCCAGCCGTTCTGTACGACTTCAAATAACAAAAACAATAACCCAGCAGCACCGAGGTGCTGCACGGAGAACAATAATGAGTTGGTTTAGCGAACTTAATACCGTTGAAAAACGCACCTTCTATTCGGCATTTGGCGGTTGGGCTTTGGACGCCCTGGACTTCATGGTGTTCACCTTTGTCATCGCCTCGCTGATGACCCTCTGGCACATCGATAAGGGATCAGTGGGATTGCTGAGCACCGTGACACTGCTTTTTTCGTCCATTGGTGGATGGGGAGCGGGGATTCTGGCGGACCGCTACGGTCGGGTGCGGCTGCTGCAGATCAGCATTCTGTGGTTCTCGATCTGCACGGTGCTGATCGGCTTCGCGCAAAACTTCGAACAGCTGTTTGTTCTTCGCGCGCTGCAGGGCCTCGGGTTTGGAGGCGAGTGGGCCGTGGGCTCGGTGTTGATCGGCGAAATGGTCCGAGCGGAGCATCGCGGCAAGGCCGTGGGTATCGTGCAGAGTGGATGGGCCGTCGGCTGGGGCGCGGCCGCGCTGCTTTACACAGTGGCCTTCAGCTACCTTCCGGAAGACCTTGCCTGGCGCTCGCTGTTTTGGATCGGCATCGCACCTGCACTCCTGGTCCTCTACATTCGTAAATACGTGCCAGAGCCCGAGGTCTTCCTGCAGACCAAAAAGCACCAGAGCGAAACAGGCGACACGGTGGCTTTCTGGCACATTTTCTCCCCTTCGCTGCTGCGCACCACCCTGTTGTCGGCTCTGCTGTGCATGGGTGTGCAAGGTGGCTACTACGCGATCACCACATGGCTGCCGGCCTATCTGAAGCTGGAGAAGGGCCTGTCGGTCTTCGGCACCGGAAGTTATCTGCTGGTCGTCATCATGGGGTCGTTCTTCGGTTACGTCTGCGGCGCCTTCCTGTCCGACCGGCTGGGACGCCGCGCCAACTTCATCATCTTCGCCGTTCTGTCGGCCGTCAGCGTGATCTGCTACATGCAGCTGAACCTGACCAATACCCAGATGCTGATTCTCGGCTTTCCCTTGGGTTTCGCCGCTTCCGGTATCTACAGCGGCATGGGGGCCTTTCTGACAGAGCTCTACCCTTCGGCAGTGAGGGCCAACGGCCAGGCGTTCTCCTATAACTTCGGGCGGGCGGTGGGTGCTCTGTTTCCAGGGCTCGTCGGTTTCATAAGTGCCCAATACAGCCTGGGCACCGCGATCGCGATGTTCGCCGGAGGTGCCTACTGCCTTGTCCTGGTGGTGACCTGCTTCCTCCCGGAAACCAAGGGCAAGCAATTGCACTGAGCGAGCCATCATTTGTTAGAGTAACGCCCGCGTATCGTTCGTTACGCGGGCGTTCTACGTTTCAAGCTTTTGAAACTGACATTCGATGACTGAGTAAAATGACTATAAAAGCAATTGGCCGACGTGATCACTTCTCGGTTGAAATCTTTCGTTATCTGGAAAGTGAAATACGTGAAGGCCGACTCCGTCCCGGTGATCGCATCCCCACCGAAAGTCGCTTGGCCGAAGCCTTCGCTGTCAGCCGAAATGTAGTGCGTGAAGCCGTGGCCCGGCTCAATTCGGCCGGTCTCGTCATCAGTCGCCAAGGGCTTGGGGTGTTTGTTGCCACCGAAGCCAATCAGAGCAGCTTCCGCATCACTCAAGAGGAACTGACCGACAGCAACAAGCTGCGTCAGCTGTACGAACTGCGCCTGGACCTCGAAGTCGCCGCCGCCGCCATGGCCGCCCGACGCCGCTCGCGCAATCAGTTGAACAAGATCGCAGCGGCCCTGGACACCCTGCGCACCGGCCTACAAAACCGTCAGGACATGCTGGAGCACAGCCTGCAGTTCAAGCGGGCAATTGCCGACGCCACAGGCAATGACTACTTTCGCAACTTCATCATCTTTCTCTGCAGCCACGTCTACGAAGCGGCCTTGCTGGAGAACCGCCTGGTTCGTTCGAGCGACCTCGGCGAAACGCTGCTGGCCGAACACCAGGCGATCTTCGATGCCATCAAACTCGGCGACCCCGACCTCGCCAGACGCGCCACCTGGCAACAAATCATCAACTCCGCCGAGCGCAATGGATTGCGCGGATTGCAAGGCTGGGAAATCACGCGGATGAGTTCGCTGGGCGAAACCTATGCGCCGCAATGCGCAGGCCCGGATCCCGAGCCTCGCCAACTGCAACGCACCTTGCCGGAGGGCGCATGCGACTGCCACTTCCACGTCTTTGGTGACGAGCATGGGCAACCGTTCTCCCCTCACCGCTCCTACACGCCGCCGCCCGCTCCCCTGGAGGCCTTTCAGCGTGTCCAGAAAACCCTCGGGTTGAGTCGCGCAGTCATCGTCCAACCCAGTGTCTATGGGGCCGATAACAGCACCACCCTGGCGGCGCTGAAAGAAGGGGGCAGTGCACTGCGCGGCGTGGTGGTGATCGATACCGACACCGATCCACACACCCTGTCGTCGATGCATCGCCTCGGGGTCCGCGGCGTGCGCGTCAACCTGATCTTCAAAAGTGGCGTTGAGGTATCGGATGTTGCGGCCCTGGCGGAAAAAGTCGCACCCCTTGGCTGGCACCTTCAGTTGCTGATCGATATCACCGAATTCGCCGACTTGTATGAAACCGTGGCCAGCCTGCCCGTGCCGGTCGTCATCGACCATATGGGGCACATGCCCACCAGTTGCGGGCTGAACCACCCGGGCTTCATCGACCTGCTGCGGCTGCTGAAAGAAGGCCGTGCGTGGGTCAAGCTTTCCGGCGCCTATCGCTTTACCGCGTCGAAGGACTTCCCTTACGACGACGTAACGCCCTACGCCCGGGCGCTGATCGAGGCCAACCCGAACCGCCTGCTATGGGCAAGCGATTGGCCACATCCGTGCATACCGGTGCCGATGCCCAACGACGCCAGCCTGCTGGAGATGCTGTTCGACTGGGTTGAAAACGATGACGCGCTGATCAAGCAGATCCTGGTGGATAACCCGGCACAGCTCTACGGCTTCTGATGCCCCCCTGACGCGCCGGCCACCCACCGATACACGCCAGTCCACAGCGACAGACACCCGAGGCCGTCACAGCGCCTCGGGCCCGTGCCACTCAAGCTCCTGAAGATTGGGCGGCGGCGCGCATCAGCTTCAGCAACGCCTGCAGCGGATGCTCAACCGTCTGTCCGTCCTTGCGCTTGACCTGGCTTCGACACGAATAGCCATCCGCCAGCAGGCGCCCTGCCCCATTGAGACGGGCCACCAGCGGCCCCCAGGACTGACTGTAAATGACGTCGGACGTCTCGGCGTTCCGGGCTTCGTGGCCGTAGGTTCCGGACATCCCGCAGCAGCCGCTGGCTTGTACCTGCAACGTCAGGCCGACTCGCGCGAAGATCGTCTGCCACAGGGCCACGCTGCCCGGTTCGTTGGTTTTTTCGGTGCAGTGCGGCAGAAAGTAGTAAGTCCCCTGATCGGCGCCCAGCGCCGATGGCGCCAGTACCTGCGCCAGCCACTCCTGCGGCAGCAGCACCGTCGGCGCTTGATCCTGCCCCAGGGTCTTGGCGTACTCCTGCCGATACACCAGGGTCATCGCCGGATCCAGCCCCACCAGGGGAATCTGATATCGGTGCAGCTGGCGAAGGGACCGGCCGTTGAAATGCGCGGCCTTTTCGAAGGCTTTCAAGAAGCCCTGGACCTGCAGCGGCTTGCCATTGGCCGCGAACGGCGCGATGTACACCTCGAACCCCAGCCTGGAAATCAATTCGATCCAGTCAGCCAGCAGCGGTGTTTCGAAGTAACGGGTAAAGGCGTCCTGCACGAGAATCACGCTGCGAGCACGTTGCGCCTCGTCCAGCCCCTCAAGCCGTGCGGGCGACGCCACGCGCACGTTCCACCGGCGGCAAACCTCATCGAAATTCAGCAAGCTCAGCAGCGGGCTGTCGATCATCCCGGCCACCCGCCGCAGCAACGCCCCCACCATCCGCGAGCCGAGGATGCCGTTGTACAAGCGCGGCACGCGGGCGAAGTAGGGAATCGTGTACTCCAGGGAGCCGATGAGGTAATCCTTCAGCGGGCGCAGATAGCGGCTGTGGTACAGCTCCAGGAATCGCGAACGAAAGTCCGGCACATTGACTTTCACCGGGCACTGCCCCGCACAGGACTTGCAGGCCAGGCACCCGGCCATTGCATCGTAGACCTCATGGGAAAAGTCTTTCTGGCCCATCTTCTGCGCAAGCGTATTGACCGCACGTCGCGGCAGGCCGAGAAGCGCGGCCCCGGACGAGAGCCCCCCTTGGCAAGCCAGCACATCGACACCTTGCTGCCCCTGCAAGCGCAGCCATTCACGCACCAGGGAAGCCCGCCCCTTGGGCGAGTGCACTCGGTTGCGGGTGCCTTTCCAGGAAGGACACATGGCGTCATCGGGATCGAAGTTGTAGCAGGCGCCGTTGCCATTGCAATGCACGGCGGCGTCATAGTGCGACCAGACCCGCTCATCAATGGTGCGATCCAGCTCGCCCCGCAACTGGACTTCATCCACCCGGGTCAACCGGGCGCCGGGCAGCGTCTTTGGCGTGGCGATCTTGCCCGGGTTGAGCTGGTTGTTCGGGTCAAAAGCCGCCTTGAGTTCCTGCAGGGCCGGATAGAGTTCACCGAAGTAGTCGGGCACGTATTGCGAGCGCAGTCCTTTGCCGTGCTCGCCCCAGAGCAAGCCGCCGTGCCGTTGCGTCAGCTCGGCGACGGCGTCCGAAATGGGCCGGATCAGCGCCGCCTGAGCCGGGTCTTTCATGTCCAGGATCGGCCGCACATGCAGGACCCCGGCGTCCACGTGGCCGAACATGCCATATTCCAGGCCATGGCTATCGAGCAGCTCGCGAAATTGCCCGATGAAATCGGCCAGGTGCTCGGGAGGAACAGCGGTATCTTCAACGAACGGCTGGGGCCTGGCGGAACCCTTGACGTTGCCCAGCAGCCCCACCGCCCGCTTGCGCATCGCGTAGACCCGCTTCACTGCCTCGGCGCCGACGGCCAGGGTGTGCCCCAATCGCACCACGCGGGTGTCACGCTGCAGGTGCAGGACAAATTCATGCACCCGTTGCAGCAGGGCCGCCTCGTCGTCGCCACTGAATTCAATCAGGTTGATGCCCAGGGTCGGCACATCGAGGTCTTGGGGAAAGTATTCGGCGACGCCGTGCCAGACGATGTCGTTCATGGCCAGTCCGAGGACCTTGGAGTCCACCGTCTCGATGGACAGGGGCTTGAGCTCCATCAACGCCTTGGCGTCGCGCAATGCGTCCATGAAGCCGGCATAACGCACATTGACCAGGATCGAATACTGGGGAATGGGCAGCACATTCAGCGTGGCTTCGACAATGAAACCCAGCGAGCCTTCGGAGCCGCACAGGACACTGCTCAGATTGAGGCGTTCATCGGGCTCCTGCAGATGCGCCAGGTCGTACCCCGTGAGGCACCGGTTCAGCTTGGGAAACGTGTGTTCGATAAGCTCGGCATACTGCTGCACGATCTGCGACGCACATCGATACACCGCGCCAACCTTGTCTTCGCGACGGGCCTGCGCCTGCCACTGTTCAGGCTCCAGGGGCGCACTGTCGAGCCGCTCGCCACCGATGAGAATGGTGGACAGCGCCAGGACATGATCACGGGTTTTCCCATAGGTGCAGCTTCCCTGACCGCTTGCGTCGGTGTTGATCATGCCGCCGATCGTGGCCCGATTCGAGGTCGACAGCTCGGGCGCGAAAAACAGCCCGTGGGCTTTCAACGCCGCGTTGAGCTGGTCTTTGACCACGCCGCTTTGCACCCGCACCCAACGTTCCTCGACGTTGATCTCGAGGATGCCGTTCATATGCCGTGACAGGTCGACCACAACCCCACTGGTCAACGATTGACCATTGGTGCCGGTTCCGCCGCCCCGCGGCGTGAGCACCACCGAGCTGAATGGCGCCAGCGCCACGAGACGGGCCAACAGCTCGACATCCTGCACATTGCGCGGAAACACCGCGGCTTGCGGCAGGCGCTGATAGATCGAGTTGTCGGTTGCCAGCACGGTCCTGAGTCCATGATCGCGAGCGATTTCGCCCTGGAAACCCTCCTGTTCCAGGCGAGCCAGGAACAACTCACAGGCTGGGTTTTTGACTTCATGGGGAGACAACCGGGCAATCATGCTGGAATTCCTACTGGCGATACCGCTAATCTGAGCATTCTCGTTATGTATGCTTACCCCCCGACAGCTGATTCATGGCGAGGGGCACACCCCATATTTTGTGGGGCCAAGACGTTTCACACAAACGTAAAACCTGCAGCATTTGCATGAGCTTTATGAATGAACCCACGCCGACTGACCCCCTCGATGTCCCTGCTGGTCGCTTTCGAGGCCGCCGCCCGCCATTGCAGCTTCACCAGAGCCGCGGACGAGCTTGCCCTGACGCAAAGCGCAGTCAGCCGGCAAGTGCAAGCCCTGGAGTCGCAACTGGAGATCTCGCTGTTCAAGCGCGAGGGAAGAAAAATCGAGCTCACCGCCGCCGGCGCCCTTTACCAGCATGAGCTCACAGCCGCATTGGGCCGCATTCGCAGCGCCACCCTGCAGACCATCGCCTTCAAGGAAGACGATGGCCCGTTGAACCTGGCGGTGCTTCCAACGTTCGGCTCAAAATGGCTGCTGCCGAAAATGCATGAGTTTTATGCCCGTCATCCCAGGAACCTGGTGCATATCCACTCAAGGATCATTCATGCCGACAACCCCTCCAGCGTGGGCGACATGCAAGCCATCATCTGCGCGGGGAAAGGGGATTGGCCGGGCTACGTGTCGCACCTGTTGCTGCGAGAAAAGCTGATCGTGATCGCCAGCCCCAAAGCCCTGGCAGACACCCCCGAGCTGTCCCTCGACGACATCACCCATCATTTGCTGCTCAATGTGGTTTCGCGGCCCAACGGCTGGTCTGACTGGTTCGACTGCAACAACCTGGATCACCAGAAGATGCGCACGGGCCCCAGCTTCGAGCTCACCGCCCACCTGATCCAGGCGGTGGCCGCAGGCATAGGTATCGGGCTGGTTCCGGATATTCTGGTGCAGGATGAAATCGAGTCTGGGGCCGTGGTCAAACTGTTCGACCCCATGGAAAGCGGCCGCAACTATTACCTGACCTGCGCCGCGCGCTATCAGCATTTTCCGGCATTCAAGACATTCAGCGCCTGGCTGCTGTCCCTGCCCTCCTGAAGCGCCCGCTGCAAGCAGCGGGCTCAGCGGCAGCAATGACCGAGCGATCGGCGCAACGCATCACCAGCGCATGATCATCGGCAGCAGCGGACGAAAATCCCGGTGCTGGCCGCTGGCTCCATGATCGATTTCCACTTCGATCAGGTGCTCATCGCCCTGGACCATCGCAAAGCCCTGCAGCTGGTTTGCGCAGTGGGCAGCGGCTGAAAAAGCGTCGCGGGCGGGCGTGGTGATGCGCACCGCGGTCATCTCGCGAAAACCATTGGGATGTTCAAACGGCTGGGCGCGCTCAATCGGCGCCTCATCGGGTCTGTTGGCAAACGCCAGAAAAAACCACATCGGCTCGCTGAGCGGCGCATGCCCCACGTCGACTTTCAGGGCCGCGGGCAAATACTGGGGGCGATATTCCCAGACCGGAAACAGCGGCGCCTCGCCCTCGCTGGAGGGCCTGAAGCAGACGCCAAAGGGTGCGGCGTGTGCATCGTCACCCTTGAGGCGGTCATAGAGTCGTGTCGGCGCGGTCAACTGACTTTGCGCCTCGGCCTCATCGGTGAGATACAAAAGCTCGATGAACGCATTGCGCAAGAAGAACCGTCTGTTGGCAGTGCCTTGGCCCGGGTGGGTGTTCGGCGTCCCTTCAACCAATCCGAGGGCTTTCAATGCCTCAGCGCCTTGCCGGTGATCATTCACGCCAATAAAGATGTGGTCTGTTTGCATCGTCAATTCCCTTTGATCCCGATCGCCAGTAGCGGCCCTTTTGCCTGGGGCAAAAAAGCCGGCAAGCAGTCTGACATGGCCCCTTGCGGCCATCCACCAGCCATGCTCGAACGCACGTTGGCCAGCGATCCGTGGCACGCAGATGCCCCCAACCGAGGCCGACTTCGATAGCGCCGACAGGTCAGCTCTTGGCTGGGGAAAGATCTTCCGCGATCAAAGGGAGGGCGTCGGTTCAGGACTCAGGGCAGTGATAGACATTGCCCGAAAGCGTCACGTTGGTTTGCTCCAAGCGATTGTCCGAACCGGTCTGTCCGGCGCGCTGAGTGAGCAGATAAACCCGGTTGCCCCCCATCGCCGCGGCCTTGTTTTTCAGGTCGTTGCGGGCGCCGGTTTCGAGGTTGGCGTTGCCCGTGATACTGCCCAATAGAAAGTCGCCCTGACTGCCGGTGACATCGCCAAGAAACTTGCATTCACGTCCCGGTTCATTGTGGGTGATGCGCACATTGTTGGCCCCGGGTCCGGCGATTGAAGTGGGCGCGCAACCTGCCAGGACAAACAACGCGGCACACAGACCGATCCCCGTGAGCCTATGAGAGAGATACATCCGGATGATTCCTTTCGTGCATTTGGAGCGATACCCCGAGCGGAAAATCCTCCAGGGCGGTAGAGCGCGCAGTATCGAACTTTGCCAAAGCCGGAGTTGTATTAATCAGTGAATTTACAGTCAAAAAATGTAAAGGCAGGCCGACGATTGACCAGCCCCAGGATCATGGGCGCCCGCTGGCTGGCGCATTGTCCCGCCAGCCATGGCGTTCAGCAGGACTCGCGTTCCACCAGCGGGCATGCAACCCGGTGAATCATCGGCTGTTCCCTGCGTTCAATGAGGTATTGAGCAGCCCGCCGCCCCATCTCGTAATACGGCAATTGCACGGTACTGAGCGGCGGATAGAACAGCTCGGCAACACCGATCATGTTGTCGTACCCCAGGACCGCCACCTGATCCGGAATGCGCAGGCCGCGACTGAGCAAGTACTGGTAGGCGACCAAAGCGATCCGATCGTTACCGCACACCAGGAGATCGAACGCCGGCCGGCCTTGCAGCTCGCGCAACCGGCTCTCCAGCACGGTAATGGTTTCCTGATAGGCGTCGTCCTGGGACAGGTGGTATTGAGGCACATCGGCCACCGCTATCCCGGCTTCGGCGAAGGCGCGAGCCAATCCCAGCTGTCGCTGCTCCCAGGCCAGGCTGCTCTGCGGCAGGTTGATGCACAGCGGACTGCGGTAGCCCCGCTTGAGGGCGTAGCGCACCGCCTGATACTGACCGTCTGCGTCATCCGGCACGTAGCAGGCCACGCCGGGCTCCAGGCTCACGCAATTGCTCAGTACCAGCGGCAGGCTGCGCAGTACCGGGGGGATCTCGACGGTGCGCAGCTGCATGGCGCTGAAGATGATCCCGTCAGGCTGATGGGACAGCATCAGATCGATGGTCTGCTGGTTCGGCGGCACTTCAAAGACGTTGACGATGAACAGGTTCCAGCCGCTTTCGCGGGCGGTGCGCTCCATGGACAGGAGCATTTCCACAGCGAAGGGCGTGGTGGCGGTATCCAGGGCGAAGACGCCGATCGTCTTGCCACCCGAGGAGCCGCCGCGGATCTTTCGCGCAGAAAGGCTGGGGACATACCCCAGGGTCTCCACCGCTTGCAGAACTTTCGCCAGGGTTTCCTGATTGACCTTTTCCGGGGTATTGAGCGCCCTGGACACTGTCATGAAGGAAACCCCTGCCAGGCGCGCGACATCTTTAACTGAAGCCATTCGCAGGTGCCAATGCTGATAGGGCCGGGCATCATGTCATGCCTGGCAAAAGCATGACAACACGCCGCCGCAAGTCGTGCCAGGCGCGTCCCGCCCGCGCCTCAGAGGCGCAGATCGGCCAGGTGCCAGAGCGAAACGTCGCCGAAAGCACCGCGCCCATTGATGGCAAACGCCGTGACCGCCTGACTGTCGGGACCAGGATAGATACGGCTGCTCAAGCTGTAGGCGCCATCATCGACAAACACCTCGATAGAGGAACGATCCAGAAAAATCCGCAGGGCGATCCGGGTTTGCCCCCAGGCAATCGGCACGCTGCGTACCCCGCTCACACCGGCGCCCGAATGCTGCCGGTCAAGCACCAGACGGCGCGCCATGGCATCGAAATACACCAGGGTCCGCTCCTGCCGGTCCTCGCTGCAACGCAGGGCCAGACCGAAGCGCTCGGCGGTACTGCCAGCCAGGTCCAGGGTCAGTTCGAACTCCAGCAGCGTGCCTCGCTCATCGAGCAGGCAATCGGCGGATTCCACCGCGCCAATCGGCAAGGTCCGCAGCGACCGGCGCAAGGCCGTCAACTCGCGGGCCGGCCGCATGCGCAGCCGCTCGCCGTCGCGGCTCAACTCCCGAGGCAGCGACAGCGCTCCACACCAGTGATGCGCCTGACTCGGCATCGGGCTGTCCCACATGTCCATCCAGGCCCATAGCAGGCGGCGCCCGTCCGGCGCCAGCAGGGTCTGCGCAGCATAAAAGTCATGACCGTGATCCAGCTCGCGCAGCGTGCCGCACTCGCTGAAAAAACCCCGGTCGTCCAGCAGGCCCATTCGGTAGCTGTTCTGGAACTTGTTCCAGTTGTCATAGCCGCTGGGTTTCAGGCCCTGGGGCGAATAGAGAAACACGTCGCAGCCATCGAGTTCGAACAGGTCCGGACACTCCCACATGTAGCCGTCCGGCTGACGCTGCCCTTGCAGGGCGCAGCTCAGGTACTCCCAGTGCTGCAGATCGTGCGAACGATAGAGCAGCAGCTGCGGGTCGTCGCCGCAACGCGCGCCAAGGGCCATCCACCACTGCCCTGCCCGTCGCCACACCTTGGGATCGCGAAAATGCATGATGCCCGGCTCCGGCGCCGTCTCGATCACCACCCCGTGCTTGTGAAACGACACGCCATCGGTGCTGCTGGCCAGGCACTGGACCTGACGGATGTTCTGGTCGTCGCCCGGCGCGCCCAGCCACACATGCCCGGTGTAGATCAGGTACAGCCTGTCGTCCGCGACCACTGCAGACCCCGAGAAGCAGCCGTCGCGGTCATAGGCAGCGCCAGGCGCCAGCGCGATGGGCAGATGCTCCCAATGCACCAGGTCACGGCTCCTGGCATGTCCCCAATGCATCGGCCCCCATTGCGCCGAATAGGGATGATGCTGGTAGAACACGTGATATTCACCGCGAAAAAACACCAGGCCGTTGGGGTCGTTCATCCATCCCGCCGGCGGCGCAAGATGATAGGCGGGGCGAAAGTCGTTGCCCCGCTCAGCCAAGGTTTTTTCGATAGCGCGGTGCGCTTGGTCCAACAGTGCCGCGTGCATGGCTGGTTCCTGTCTAGGGTTCATAACGAAGGGCGGATTGAGAGATGGCGGGCAGCTCCGGCGAATCGCCAGGCCCGTCTTGGGAGGTGCCGCGCGCGGGGTCCTTGCGCAACAAGGTCCATGACAGCAGCAGGCAAGCGCCGACCAGGGCTGCCATGAGCACGTAGACGTTGGCGAAGCCGAAGCGGTCGTAGCCGTAGCCCACCAGCGGCGACAGCAGCATGGCGGTCAATTGCTGGGCGAACTGAAAGCCCACCAGGTAGATCGAGGCAGACAGCCGGGAGTCGAAATTGAGGGAAATGTATTTGAATATCGAGACCAGCAAGAGGGGCACTTCCAAGGCGTGCAACATCTTGCAGGTGGCGATGGTCCAGGCCTGCGTTGCCAACCCGGAACCGAGGATGCGCACGAACATGATGCCGCCCGCCAGGATCAGCCCGTATTTGGCGCCTGTGCGGCTGACCACCCAGGGGGCAAACAGCATCAGGACCGCCTCGACCAGCACCTGGGACGAGTTCAGGTAGCCATAGGCGCGGGTGCCCTCCTCCGGGGTCGGGAAAAACGAGGAGAAATACACCGGGAACTGTTGCTCGTAGATCATGTAGATCCCGCACACCCCCGTCAGGTAAAGGCTGAAGGCCCAGAATCGCGGGAGGACCAGCAACTTCCCGAGATCGTTCAGCTGCACCGGGCGGGCCGCCATGCCCGCCTGCGCCGCCGGTTGGTTCAAGCGGCTCAGGTCCAGGCGCGACAGGATCAACAGGAACACGATGCCGGCGGCGCTGCTCATGTAGAACGTGATGTCCGGATTGATGTTGAACACCACGCCGACCGCGCCCGTTGCACTGGCCCAGCCCAGCGATCCCCACATCCGGGTGGTTCCAAACTCGAAACCGGCATGCCGCGACAGGCGCTCGGTGTACGACTCGATCACCCCCACGCCGGCCAGCATCGCCAGTGCCAGGAACGCGGCACCGACCAGCGCCCCGAGCACCACGTTCTGCGCCAACAGGCCGGCATAGACATGAATCGCAAAGGGCGCGGCGGCACACAGCAGGATGCCAATCCACACCAGGAGCTTTTTGGACAGCCCGAGGCGGTCCTGGAGCGCGCCATAAAATGGCTGGACCAGCAACGCCGCAATGGCGTTGGCGGCAAAGATGAAGCCGGTTTCCGTGCCATTCAGGCCGATGACTCGATGCAGCCAGATAGAGAACAGCGAATAGCTGGACGACCACGAAAAGAAGAAGAAAAACAACAGGCCACTGATAAGCCAGTACTCGCGTTTGGCGGCAAGCTGCATGTGACGATCCTTTTGTTCTTATTTAGGTTAACGTTAACATAGCAACACATTACGCGTCTTCAAAGGCTTTGCTGTCAAGTGGGAGCCGCTGCAAAAAGTCTCCGAAGCGCCCTGCCTGGCCCGCTCAAGGTTCCTCCCCGAGCGCAGCTCAACCACCTCGCTGCCGATGGCGACCTGCGCCGACCAATGTTGCGTGGCGAGCAACAATGAATTGCGCGCGAGGGGATTGATAGCAGCCTAACGACAGGCGCAGGCTAGAGGGCTCGCTCGGGGCTTATATCATTCCGAATGATAGTTACCTTCGCTTCATTCGATTCGTGAGATACAGACCTGCCGAGCATCATCCGCCCATCTCAAATTACCTTGGCGGATGAACCATGGACCAGTCAGTCAAATTCTTGCGTTACCCCTTAGCCGCCCTCGCCGTTCTGGTCATGAGTGCCTGCGGCAAGGCCCCGGAAACCGCCTCCGCTCCGCCCGCCGCCAAAGTCAGCGTGGCCAAGGTACTGGAGCAGCCGGTCAACGAGTGGGACGAGTTCACCGGGCGCCTGGAAGCCCCGGAAACCGTGGAAGTCCGTCCACGGGTATCGGGCCAGATCGATCAGGTGGCCTTCACCGAAGGCGCCCTGGTGAAGAAAGGCGACCTGCTGTTCCAGATCGACCCGCGTCCGTTCCAGGCTGAAGTCCGCCGTCTCGAAGCCCAACTGCAGCAAGCCCGGGCCACCGCCACCCGCAGCGCCAACGAAGCCCAGCGCGGCCAGCGCCTGCTGACCAGCAACGCGATTTCCGCCGAGTTGGCCGACACCCGCAGCAGCGCCGCCCAGGAAGCCCGGGCCGGGGTCGATGCGATCCAGGCCCAACTCGACCTGGCCAAGCTCAACCTGAGCTTCACCCGGGTGGTGGCGCCCATCAGCGGTCGCGTCAGCCGTGCGCAGATCACTGCCGGCAACCTGGTGACCGCCGATGTCACCCCGCTCACCAGCCTGGTGTCCACCGACAAGGTCTACGCCTACTTCGACGCCGACGAGCGCGTGTACCTCAAGTACACCCAACTCGCCCGCCAGGGCCAGCGCGGCCAGACCACCCCGGTGTACCTGGGCCTGTCCAATGAAGAAGGCCACCCGCACCTGGGCCAGATGAACTTCGTCGACAACCAGGTCAACCCCAAGACCGGCACCATCCGCGGCCGCGCGGTGTTCGACAACCGTGACGGCAGCTACACCCCGGGCCTGTATGCGCGCCTGAAACTGGTGGGCAGCGGCACCTACTCGGCGATGCTGATCAACGACGAAGCCGTGGGCACCGACCTGGGCAAGAAGTTCGTGCTGGTGATGGACGCCGACAACAAGCCGGCCTACCGCGCCGTGGAACTGGGGCCGAAGATCGAAGGCCTGCGCATCGTGCGCAGCGGCCTGAGCAAGGACGACACCATCATCGTCAAGGGTCTGCAGCGGGCACGTCCCGGCGCCCCGGTGACGCCTGAAGTGATCCCCATGGCCAGCCAGGAAACCCTCGCCGCCCTGGCCCAACAACGCCAAGCACTGGAAGCCAGCAACCTGCCGCAGGTCACCCCTGCCAAGGCGGCTCCGGCTGTGAAACTCGCCGCTGCGACTCCGCGCGGTTAAGGGACGACTCTCAAGATGAATTTTTCCCAGTTCTTCATTTCAAGGCCGATCTTCGCCGCGGTGCTGTCGCTGCTGATCCTGATCGCCGGCGCCATCTCGCTGTTCCAGCTGCCCATCAGCGAATACCCGGAAGTGGTGCCGCCCACCGTGGTGGTACGCGCCAACTTCCCCGGGGCCAACCCGAAGGTCATCGGTGAAACCGTGGCCGCGCCGCTGGAACAGGCGATCACCGGGGTCGAGAACATGCTCTACATGTCCTCGCAATCCACCGCCGACGGCAAGATCACCCTGACCATCACCTTCGCCCTGGGCACCGACCTGGACAACGCCCAGGTGCAGGTGCAGAACCGCGTGACCCGCACCCAGCCCAAGCTGCCGGAAGAAGTGACGCGCATCGGCATCACCGTGGACAAGGCCTCTCCGGACCTGACCATGGTGGTCCACCTGACCTCGCCGGACAAACGCTACGACATGCTCTACCTGTCCAACTACGCCCTGCTCAACATCAAGGATGAGCTGGCGCGCCTGGGCGGCGTGGGCGATGTGCAGCTGTTCGGCATGGGCGACTACTCGCTGCGGGTCTGGCTCGATCCGAACAAGACCGCCTCGCGCAACCTGACCGCCACCGACGTGGTCACCGCCATCCGCGAACAGAACCGCCAGGTCGCCGCCGGTGCCCTGGGCGCGCCGCCTGCGCCCAGCGCCACCAGCTTCCAGCTGTCGGTCAACACCCAGGGCCGCCTGGTCACCGAGGAAGAGTTCGAGAACATCATCATTCGCTCAGGCGAAGACGGTGAGATCACCCGCCTGAAGGACATCGCCCGCATCGAGCTGGGATCGAGCCAGTACGCCCTGCGTTCGCTGCTCAACAACCAGCCGGCAGTGGCGATCCCGATCTTCCAGCGCCCGGGCTCCAACGCCATCGAGATCTCCAACGAAGTGCGGGCCAAGATGGCCGAACTCAAGCAGAGCTTCCCGCAGGGCATGGACTTCAGCATCGTCTACGACCCGACCATCTTCGTCCGCGGCTCCATCGAAGCGGTGGTGCACACCCTGTTCGAAGCGCTGATCCTGGTGGTGCTGGTGGTGATCCTGTTCCTGCAGACCTGGCGCGCCTCGATCATCCCGCTGGTGGCCGTACCGGTGTCGCTGATCGGCACCTTCGCGGTCATGCACCTGTTCGGTTTCTCCCTCAATGCCCTGTCGCTGTTCGGCCTGGTGCTGGCCATCGGCATCGTGGTGGACGACGCCATCGTGGTGGTGGAGAACGTCGAACGGAACATCGGACTGGGCCTCAACCCGGTAGAGGCCACCAAACGCGCCATGCGTGAAGTGACCGGCCCGATCATCGCCACCGCCCTGGTGCTGTGCGCGGTGTTCGTACCGGCAGCCTTCATCAGCGGCCTGACCGGGCAGTTCTACAAGCAGTTCGCCCTGACCATCGCCATCTCCACGGTGATCTCGGCCTTCAACTCCCTGACCCTGTCGCCGGCCCTGGCCGCGGTACTGCTCAAGGAACACCATGCGCCCAAGGACCGCTTCTCGAAGATCCTCGACACGCTGCTGGGGGGCTGGCTGTTCAAGCCGTTCAACCGCTTCTTCGACCGGGCCAGCCATGGCTACGTCGGCACCGTGCGCCGAGTCATCCGCGGCAGCGGCATCGCCCTGTTCCTCTATGCCGGGCTGATGGTGCTGACCTGGTTCGGCTTCGCCCACACCCCGACCGGTTTCGTGCCGGCCCAGGACAAGCAATACCTGGTGGCCTTCGCCCAACTGCCGGACGCCGCCAGCCTGGACCGCACCGAAGACGTGATCAAGCGCATGTCCGACATCGCCCTCAAGCAACCCGGCGTGGAAAGCGCGGTGGCCTTCCCAGGCCTGTCGATCAACGGCTTCACCAACAGCCCGAACAACGGCATCGTCTTCGTCACCTTGAAGCCCTTCGATGAGCGCAAGGACCCGAGCATGTCCGCCGGCGCCATCGCCGGTGCCCTGAACGGCAAGTACGCGGACATCCAGGACGCCTACATGGCGATCTTCCCACCGCCGCCGGTACAGGGCCTGGGGACCATTGGCGGCTTCCGCCTGCAAGTGGAGGACCGCAGCGGCCTGGGTTACGACGAGCTGTATAAAGAAGTGCAGAACGTCATCACCAAGAGCCGCAGCGTGCCGGAACTGGCCGGGCTGTTCACCAGCTACCAGGTCAACGTGCCCCAGGTCGATGCCGCCATCGACCGGGAAAAGGCCAAGACCCACGGCGTGGCGATCTCCGACATCTTCGACACCCTGCAGGTCTACCTGGGTTCGCTGTATGCCAACGACTTCAACCGCTTTGGCCGCACCTACCAGGTCAACGTCCAGGCCGAGCAGCAGTTCCGTCTCGAACCCGAGCAGATCGGCCAGCTGAAAGTGCGCAACAACAAGGGCGAGATGATCCCCCTGGCGACCTTCATCAAGGTCAGCGACACCGCCGGTCCCGACCGTGTGATGCACTACAACGGCTTCGTCACCGCGGAAATCAACGGCGCGGCGGCCCCGGGCTACAGCTCCGGGCAAGCAGAAGCGGCGATCGAGAAACTGCTCAAGGAAGAACTGCCCAACGGCATGACCTACGAATGGACCGAGTTGACCTACCAGCAGATCCTGGCCGGTAACACCGCCCTGTTCGTCTTCCCGCTCTGCGTGCTGCTGGCCTTCCTGGTACTGGCCGCGCAATACGAGAGCTGGAGCCTGCCCCTGGCGGTGATCCTGATCGTGCCGATGACCCTGCTGTCGGCGATTACCGGGGTGATCGTTTCCGGTGGCGATAACAACATATTCACCCAGATCGGCCTGATCGTACTGGTGGGCCTGGCCTGCAAGAACGCGATCCTGATCGTCGAGTTCGCCAAGGACAAGCAAGAGGAAGGCCTCGATCCGCTGGCTGCGGTGCTGGAAGCCTGCCGCCTGCGTCTGCGGCCGATCCTGATGACCTCCTTCGCCTTCATCATGGGTGTGGTGCCCCTGGTGATCTCCAGCGGTGCCGGCGCGGAAATGCGTCATGCCATGGGCGTCGCGGTGTTCTCCGGGATGCTCGGGGTGACCTTCTTCGGCCTGCTGCTGACCCCGGTGTTCTATGTCCTGATCCGCAATTACGTGGAGCGCAGCGAGGCCCGCAAGGCCGCCCGCGCCCTGCAACTGGAGGCGCAACAATGAGTGCCAAAGTCTTCCTGCCCAGCCTGCTGGTACTGGCCCTCGGCGCCTGCGCCGTCGGCCCGGACTACGAGGCCCCGACCACCGAGGCGGCGCACATCAGCGCCGCCACCGACGGCGCCGCAGGCCAGAAGAACTTCGACCGCGCGCGTTTCGAAGGCATCTGGTGGCAACAGTTCGATGACCCGACTCTCAACCAGCTGGTGAGCCAGTCCTTGCAGGGCAACCGCGAACTGCGGGTGGCCTTCGCCCGCCTGCGGGCCGCCCGGGCAATTCGCGATGACGCCAGCAATGACGCCATGCCCACCATCACCAGCCGCGCCAGCAGCGACCTGGCCAAGGGCCAGATCCCCGGCCAGACCACCAAGCGGGTCAACAGCGAGCGCTACGACCTGGGCCTGGACATGGCCTGGGAACTGGACCTGTTCGGGCGCATCCAGCGCAACCTGGAAGCCACCGACGCCGACCAGCAGGCCGCCGAGGCCGACCTCTACCAACTGCAGGTGACCATGATCGCCGAGCTGGTGGACGCCTACGGCCAGCTGCGCGGCGCGCAACTGCGGGAAAAGATCGCCCTGGCCAACCTGGACAACCAGCAGGCCTCGCGCAAGATCACCGAAAGCCTGCGCGATGCCGGGGTCGGCGACCAGCTCGACGTGGTGCGTGCCGACGCCCGCCTGGCTTCGGTGGAAGCCAGCGTGCCGCAGCTGCAGGCCGAGCAGACCCGCCAGCGCAACCGCATCGCCACCCTGCTGGGGGAACGGCCGGACAAGCTCAGCGTCGACCTGTCCCCGGCGCAACTGCCAGCGATTGCCAAGGCCCTGCCGATCGGCGACCCGGGCGAGCTGCTGCAGCGCCGTCCGGACATTCTCAGCGCCGAGCGCAAACTGGCCGCCGCCACCGCGCGCATCGGCGTGGCCAAGGCCGACCTGTTCCCGCGGGTCAGCCTCAGCGGCTTCCTTGGCTTCACCGCCGGGCGCGGCTCGCAGATCGGCTCCTCGGCGGCCAATGCCTGGGCCCTGGGCCCGAGCATCACCTGGGCGGCCTTTGACCTGGGCAGCGTGCGGGCCCGCCTGCGCGGCGCCGACGCCAACGCCGACGGCGCCCTGGCCAACTATGAGCAGCAGGTGCTGCTGGCCCTGGAAGAGTCGGAAAACGCCTTCAGCGACTACGGCAAGCGCCAGCAACGGCTGATCTCGCTGATTCGCCAGAGCGAGTCCAGCCGCGCCGCTGCGGACCTGGCCGAGATCCGCTACCGCGAAGGCACCGTGGACTTCCTGGTGCTGCTGGACGCCCAGCGTGAACGCCTGGCGGCCGAAGACGCCCAGGCCCAGGCCGAAGTCGACCTGTACCGCGGCATCGTCGCCATCTACAAGGCCCTGGGCGGTGGCTGGCAGCCAGCGACGGTGGCCAGCCGCTAAGGCATAGCAACGAGCTCCTTTGGTTGGCCGCAACCAACCAATGTTTGGCCCCGCGACGCATTCGGTCGCGGGGCTTTTTTTTGCCACGACATCGCCAAGCAAGGTCCTGCGGACCTTTTCGCAGCCTCGCCGCAGGCTCGACAGCGGCTACACAACGCCCTGTAGCCGCTGCCGCAGGCTGCGAACGGCCCGCAGGGACGCCAGGATCGCAGGGCCACTGAAGGTTCAGACGGCAATCGTCAGGCAAGGCCCTGCGGACCTTCGCGCAGCCTCGCCGAGGGCTCGACAGCGGCTACACAACGCCCTGTAGCCGCTGCCGCAGGCTGCGAACGGCCCGCAGGGACGCCAGGATCGGAAGGCCACTGAAGGTTCGGATGGCAATCGTCAGGCAAGGTCCTGTGGACCTTTTCGCAGCCTCGCCGCAGGCTCGGCAGCGGCTACATAACGCCCTGTAGCCGCTGCCGCAGGCTGCGAACGGCCCGCAGGGACGCCAGGATCGCAGGGCCACCTAAGGCTCCGCGGGCAATCATCAGGCAAGGCCCTGCGGGCCTTTTCGCAGCCTCGCCGCAGGCTCGACAGCGGCTACAGGGTCGTTGGCCGATAGAGGCAGTCGATCATTCGGTCGATCGTTGCGATTGGACAGCCCTGCGGCGCGCTCCTACTCTTCACTCGCCGCGTAATCGCCCTGGCCTCAGCCCTCATGATCGTCCGCCCCAAGCCGAACCTGATCAGCATCCTCTTCGCCCTCAAGGGCTCGATCGCCAAGCGCATTGCCTTGCGCTGCGTGCTGATCACCCTGCTGGCCTCGGTCATCGTGCTGGTGGAAACCCTGCAACCCACTTACTTTTCCAAGGTCAACGCCACGCCCTTCACCCTGCTGGGGCTGTCGCTGTCGATCTTCATGAGCTTTCGCAACAACGCCTGCTACGACCGCTGGTGGGAAGGCCGCAAGCAGTTGGGTCAACTGATCATCGAGGTGCGCTCGCTGATCCGTGAAAGCCTGGTCATCGACGGCCACCCCGAACGCGAGGGCCTGCTGCGCGACCTGTGCGGCTTCGCCCACAGCCTGATTGCCCGCCTGCGCCATGAAGACGAAGCCCGCGCCCTGCAACCCTGGGCCCAGGCCGGCCTCGACCCGCAGCACCCGAACCTCACCGATGCGCAGTTGCAACGCATCGGCCAGCGCTGCTCGCAGTGGGCGCAGCAGGGACTGATCAGCGAATGGCGCTACACCCAGATGGAAACCCGGCTGGTCAGCCTGAGCCTGGTCCAGGCCGCCTGCGAGCGGATCCAGAACACCCCGCTGCCCTTCCCCTACACCTTGCTGCTGCACCGCACCATCTACCTGTTCTGCATCCTCCTGCCGTTCGCCATGGCCGAGCCCCTGGGCTGGCTGACGCCGATCTTCACCGCCATCGTCAGCTACACCTTCCTGGGCCTCGACGAGATCGGCAACGACCTGGAAGACCCCTTCGGCTACGACGACAACGATTTGCCCTGCAACGCTCTATTGCGCGGCCTGGAGCGCGAAGTCCTGGCAGCCCTGGGGCAGCGCGAACTGCCGCCGCCGCTGGAACCGGTGGAATACGTGCTCAGCTGATTGCGGGTTTGACTCGGGCCGACTCCTGACCGAAGCTTGCGCCTTGCAAAAGTCGCCAGCTTCCGGATTCCCCCATGTCACTGCCCCGTCGCTACCTGCTGATCAGCCTGTCGCTCGTCATTGCCCTGGCCCTGGCCTGGAACTTCCTGCGCAGCAGTCCGCCGGTGATCCCCGAGGCCATCAAGCACGGCTATGGCCCGGCCCTGGAAAAAGCCCGCAACGGCCAGCCCGGCGCGGCCCGGGTGCTGTACCAGCAATTGGCGCGCCCCGACCTCAGCGACTCGCAGCGCATCCGTCTGCTGGCGGTGCTGCCCAACTACCCCAGCCCGCAAGCCCTGAAACTGGCGGACGCCGATCTGCACCACCCCTCGCCGCCCGTGCGCAAGGCCGCGATCAACAGCGTGCTGGGCCTGGTGCCCAGTGGCCAGCGCAGCCTGTTGCTGGGGCCGCTGCTGGACGATCACGAGCAAAGCGTGCGCTTTGCCGCGGTGGACGCTCTGCTGGGCCTGTCCCCGGATGATCAGGGCCTGTACTTCGGCCCGCTGCAGCAGGTGATCGACGAATACACCCAGGTGCTCAAGACCCAGGGGGACAATGTCGAAGCCCAGTACCAGCTGGCGCGCCTGTACCTGCACAACGCCGATCTGGTCAAGGCCCAGCAGACCCTGGAACAGGCCCTGCGCCTGGCGCCGGACAACCTGCAGGCGGTGGTGCTGCAGATCGAGGTGCTGGACAAGCAGGGCCAGAGCGACGCCGCCCGCCAGTTGCTGGCCAAGCAATTGCAGGCCCAGCAGGACTCGGCCTACCTGCAACACGCCCTGGGCCTCTGGCTGCTGCACCATGGCCAGGGCGAATTCGCCCTGCTGGGCCTGTCCCGGGCCGTGGAACTGGAGCCCAACAACGCCGCCTATCGCTACGACCTGGCCACCACCCTGCACGGCCAGCAGGAGCAGGAGGCGGCGCAGAAGCAGCTGGAAGAAATCGTCCAGCGCCAGCCTTACAACCGCAAGGCGCGGGTGCTGCTGATCAACTACTGGAAAGAAAGCGGCCAGTTGCAGAACGTCCAGGTGCTGCTGGCCCAGCTGGAGCAGCAGAACCCAGACGACCCGGCCCTGCAACAGGGCCTGTAGCCGCTGCCGAGCCTGCGAGGCTGCGAAAAGCCCCGCAGGGCCTTCTGGCGATCCCCAGCCGAACCTTTGCCGCCCTTGAGCCCCCAGCGTCTGCTGCGTCGGAATGCCGCCCAAGCCGTTCGCAGCCTGCGGCAGCGGCTACACAACAAAAGGTTGAACCGTGCCGACGGCAGGCGGTCAAGTGATTTATCGGCGATATCAAGGCGTTCGACGCCATCGCCGATCACCTGGACCCATTGTGCGAGGGCATTGTTTGTCGACCTCATGTGCGTTGCTCAGCGAAAAAGCCGCCACCGGCATCGAAGGCCTGGATGACATCCTCAACGGCGGATTGTCACGCGGCCATGTGTTTCTCCTGGAAGGCCAACCCGGCACCGGCAAGACCACCGTGGCCTTGCATTTCCTGCGCGCCGGCGCCGCAGCCGGTGAGCGCTGCCTCTACATCACCCTCTCGGAAACCGAACGTGAATTGCGCCAGGGCGCAGCCTCCCATGGCTGGCAGCTCGACGAGCACATTCACATCTTCGAGCTGATCCCGCCGGAAAGCCTGCTCAATGCCGAGCACCAGCAAAGCCTGCTGTACGCCTCGGACCTGGAGCTGGGGGAAGCCACCCGGCAGATCTTCGAAGTGGTGGAACGGGTCAAGCCGACCCGGGTGGTGCTCGACAGCCTCTCGGAAATCCGCCTGCTGGCCCAGAGCTCGCTGCGCTACCGGCGGCAGATCCTGGCGATCAAGCACTACTTCGTCCGCTATGACGCCACCGTGCTGCTCCTGGACGACCTGACCACCGAAGCCCTGGACAAGACCGTGCACAGCGTGGCCCACGGGGTGGTCCGCCTGGAGGAACTGACCCCCAGCTACGGCGCTGAACGTCGGCGCATCCGGGTGGTGAAGTACCGCGGCCAGAAGTACCGCGGCGGCTTCCACGACTTCACCATCATGGGCGACGGCGTGCATGTGTTCCCGCGCCTGGTGGCCGCCGAGCACCGCGCCCGCTACCCGCGCCAGACCCTGTCCAGCGGCATCGACGAGATGGACGCGCTGCTGGGGGGCGGCATCGAAACCGGCTCCAGCACCCTGATCCTCGGTCCGGCCGGCACCGGCAAATCGCTGATCTCGCTGATCTTCGCCGCCGCCGCGGTGGCCCGGGGGGAAAAGGCCGCGCTGTTCATCTTCGACGAAGAGCTGGGGCTGCTGTTTGAGCGCCTGCGCAACATGGGCATCGACCTGCAGGCCCTGCAGGCCGGAGGCGATCTGGTGATCGAACAGGTGGACGCCGCCGAACTGTCGCCGGGCGAGCTGTCCCACCGGGTCCGGCGCTGCGTCGATCAGCAACGGATCAAGACCGTGGTGATCGACAGCATCAACGGCTATCAGGCGGCGATGCCCGAGGAAAACGCCCTGGTGCTGCACATGCACGAGTTGCTGCTGTACCTCAACCGCCAGGGAGCGGCGACCTTCATGACCGTGGCCCAGCATGGCCTGGTGGGCGACATGCAGACCCCGGTGGACATCACCTACCTGGCCGATACCGTGGTCCTGCTGCGCTACTTCGAGGCCTTGGGCAAGGTGCGCCGGGCCATTTCCATCATCAAGAAACGCACCGGCCGCCACGAGTCGACCATCCGCGAATACCGCATCGGCGAGCGCGGCCTGACCATCGGCGCCCCTCTGGAAGCCTTCCAGGGCGTGTTGCGCGGCGTGCCCAGCTACCAGGGCGAGAGCGCACCGCTGCTGCAGGATGAGGGCACATGAGCCGGCCTCCGGCATTTTCCGAACGCGCCCTGGTGCTGACGCCCTACGGCCGCGACGGCCAGCTGGCGCAGATGATGCTCAACGAAGCCGGATTCAGCAGCCTGATCACCCCGCACCTGGCGGCCCTGTGCGACGAGCTGGATCAGGGTGCCGGGCTGGCGATCATCGCCGCCGAAGCCTTGCGCGGGGCCGATCTGCAGCCCTTGCTGCGTTATCTGGAGCAGCAACCGGCCTGGTCCGACCTGCCCATCGTGCTGCTGACCCAGCACGGTGGCCCGGAGCAGAACCCGGCCTCGCGCCTGGGCGCGCCCCTGGGCAATGTCAGCTTTCTCGAACGGCCCTTCCATCCGGCGACCCTGATCAGCCTGGTCAGCGCAGCCCTGCGCGGACGCCGCCGGCAATACGAAGCCCGGGACCGACTGATCGACCTGAGCCAGAGCGAACTGCGCCTGCAGCGCACCCTGGAAACCCTGGAGCAGCAGGTGCAAGAACGCACCGCGCAACTGCGGCACAACGAAGAGGCCCTGCGTCAGTCGCAGAAAATGGAAGCCGTGGGCCAGCTCACCGGCGGCATCGCCCATGACTTCAACAACATGCTCACCGGCATCATCGGCAGCCTGGAGCTGCTGCGCCGGCGCCTGGCCCGGGGCCGCACCGAGGACCTGGACAGCCTGATCGACCTCGGGGTGACTTCGGCCAACCGCGCTGCCGGCCTGACCCATCGTCTGCTGGCCTTTTCCCGGCGCCAGTCGCTGGATTCCAAGCCGGTGGAGATGAACGCCCTGGTGACCTCCATGGGCGAACTGCTGCAACGCAGCCTGAGCGAAAGCATCCAGCTGGACATGCGCCTGGACCCGCAGCTGTGGGTGGCCGAAGCCGACCCCAATCAACTGGAAAGCGCCCTGCTCAACCTGGTGCTCAATGCCCGGGACGCCATGCCCAACGGCGGCCGGCTGCTGGTGGAAACCCTCAACCAGCGCCTGGAAGCGGACGTTACCCAGGCCCACGACAACCTGGCGCCCGGGGAATATGTGCTGCTGCGGGTCAGTGACAATGGCTGCGGCATGCCCGAGGCCATCATCAACCGGGTGTTCGACCCCTTCTTCACCACCAAGCCCATCGGCCAGGGCACCGGGCTCGGGCTGTCGATGATCTATGGCTTCAGCAAGCAGTCAGGCGGCCACGTCACCCTCAACAGCACCCTGGGCCGCGGCACCGAGGTCAGCCTGTACCTGCCGCGCTTTCGGGGCGGCCTGGCGCAGGACGAACCGCCGCCGGCGCAACAATCGGCGAGCGCGCAACAGGGCGAGACGGTGCTCATCGTCGAGGATGATCCGGCGGTGCGCGTGCTGGTCAGCGCGGTGCTTGGCGAACTGGGCTACGCCTATCTCGAAGCCGGCGATGCCCGTAGCGCCATGCCGATTCTCGATTCGGCGCAACGTATCGACCTGCTGATCAGCGACGTGGGCCTGCCGGGCATGAACGGCCGGCAACTGGCGGAGATCGGGCGGCAGATCCGCCCGCAATTGAAGGTGCTGTTCATCACCGGCTACGCCGAGCACGCCGCCGCCCGTGGCGGCTTCCTCGATCCCGGCATGCAACTGATCACCAAGCCATTCACCTTCGACCTGCTGACCGCCAAGGTGCGGGAAATGATCGGCGACTGAGGCCCGGTTCAGGCCAGCAGTTGCTGGATCTGTTCCTGCAGGCTGTTGAGGTCGAACGGCTTGGCCAGAATCGGCGCCTTGCGGGTGATGGGGCTGGCGCATTCAAGGATTTCGTTGGGGTAGCCGCTGATGAAAATCACCTTGAGGTCCGGGCGCAGCTTCACCGCCGGCTCGGCGATCATCACCCCGGTAATCCCGCCCGGCAGACGGTAATCGGTGATCATCACGTCCAGGTGCGGCTTGCTGGCGAGGATCTCGAACGCCTGCTCGCCATTCTCGGCCTGCAGAACCCGGTAGCCCAGGCCCGACAGGTAGTCGGCCAGAAGCATCAGGATCACCGGTTCATCTTCGACGATCAGTACGACGTCTTGTGCATCTTCACTCATGGAAAACCTTTGCTGGGTCAATTGCTGCAAGGGGCTGTTGATGTTTGGTGACCGACTGCGTTGCCGGGCCGCGTTTCTCGGAGCGTATCTGGAACAACCAAACCGCGCTCCTCGCGCCCTGCCCTGTGCTCAGTGGGTCACCGTCGTGGCAGGTCACCAAACGTCAGCAGCCCCTTCGACCATTGGGTCACACAGAGGTTGCGTAAGCATTACGCTTTTAGTCACTCGCCGCTCGTCCGACCGTCTACAAGGGCAGGCTGACGCGAAACCGCGCGCCCTGGCCCAAGCGACTCTCGACCGTGATGGTGCCGCCGTGGGCGGTGACGATCTGTTCGGAAATAAACAGCCCAAGCCCGAGGCCCGCCGCCACGTGGCTGGCGCTGACCCGCTCGAACTGCTGAAAAATGCGTTTCTGGTTGTCCTCGCTGATGCCGATGCCGTGGTCCCGCACCTCGACCCGGGCCTCGCCGTCCTCGGCATAGACCCTGACTTCGATGGGGCTCTTGGCCCCGTAACGCAGGGCGTTGGTCAGCAGGTTGGAGATCACCTGCTCGATACGGAACTCGTCCCATTGGCCTTCCAGGGGCTGCTCGGCCTGCAGCGTCAGGGACGACTGAGCCGCTTCCACCTGAGGCGCGAAATTCTCCACCAGCCCGCGCACCAGTTGCGCCAGGTCGAACCGGGATGGCCGGATCGACAGCTTGCCGGTACGAATCCGCGAAATGTCCAGCATGTCCTCGATCAGGCGGATCAGGCTTTTGATCTGCCGCTCGTCGCGATCGACCATGGCGTGCATCTTGTCCAGGCTGAAGGCCGCGGCGTTTTCCCGGGCCAGGTGCATCTTGCGCAGCTGGGTTTCCAGGATCAGGCCATTGAGGGGCGTGCGCACCTCGTGGGCGACGATGGACATGAAGTCATCGCGCATGCGCACCGCTTGCTCCAGCTCGTTCTGGGTGGCCTGGAGCTTGTTGAGCAGCGCCTCCTGTTCGCGCCGGCTCTGCTCCAGGGCCTCGACCTGCTGCTTCATGGCCTTGCTCTGGCGGTACAGGTCGACGAAGACATTGACCTTGCTCTTGACCGCATGGATGTCCAGGGGCTTATGCAGGAAGTCCACCGCCCCGCTCTCGTACCCCTTGAACGCATAGTTGAGTTCACGCCCGGCGGCGCTGACGAAAACGATGGGAATGTTCTTGGTCTTCTCGGTGCCGCGCATCAGTTCGGCCAGCTCGAAGCCGTTCATGCCGGGCATCTGCACATCGAGAATGGCCATGGCGAATTCGTGCTGGAGCAGCAATGACAAGGCTTCGTCGGCCGACAGCGCCTTGTACACCGTGCGGTCCTCGCGCTTGATCAGCGCTTCCAGGGCCAGCAGGTTCTCCGGCAGATCGTCGACGATCAGCAGCTTGGCTTGAATATTACTTAACATGCGATTCGTTCCAGCTCGGCGAGCAGATGGCTGATGCCGCGCAAAGGGAGGATGTGGTCCGGTTGCTGCAGGGCCAGGGCTGCTTCCGGCATGGTGGGGACACGGGCTTCGCCGGGGTCCTGGACGATGGTCAGCCCGCCCTGGCGCTTGACCTCGACCAGGCCCTGGGCGCCGTCCTGGTTGGCCCCGGTCAGCAGCACCGCCACGAGGTGCTCGCCGTAGGCGTCGGCGGCGGACTCGAACAGGTAATCGATGGCCGGCCGCGAGTGATGCAGGCGCTCCTCCTGGCTCAGGGACAGGGTGCGGTCCTGCTCCACCGACAGGTGATAACCGGGGGCGGCGAAGTACAGGGTGCCCGCAACGATCGCTTCCTTGTCGTCGGCCTCCTTCACCCTCAGCGCCAGGCGCCGGTCGAAGACGTCGGCCAATTGGCTGCGACGCTCGTCGGGTAGGTGCAGGACCACGATCACCGGCAGGCTGAAGCTGGCGCTGAACTCATTGAACAGGCTCAACAAGGCCTCGACGCCCCCCGCGGAGGCGCCTACCACGACAGCCTCGATCCGAGGCCGGCGATGCGGCGCGACACTTTCCTGGCTCATGTCTTGCGGTAGATCCGTTCTTGTTTGACCAAGGGTTCGAAATGCTTGCCATAGGCGGAAAATTCCAGGGTTTCCTTGCTGCCCAGCACCAGGAAACCACGGTGGCAGAGCGACTCATGGAACAGCCCAAAGGCCCGATCCTGCAACTTTTTATTGAAATAAATCAATACGTTACGACACGAAATCAATTGAGTTTCGGAGAAGACGCTGTCGGTCGCCAGGCTGTGATCGGCAAAGGTCACGTTCTCGCGCAGGGTCTTGTCGAAGATCGCGTAGTCGTAGGCGGCGGTGTAGTAGTCGGCAAAGGAGCGCTGGCCACCGGCCTGCTGGTAGTTGTGGGTGTAGGCCCGCACGTTCTCCAGGGAGAAGATGCCCTGCTTGGCCTTCTCCAGGGAGCTGGGGTTGATGTCGGTGGCGTAGATGATGGTGCGTTCCAACAGCCCCTCTTCGCGCAGCAGGATGGCCATGGAGTAGACCTCTTCCCCGGTGCTGCAGCCAGCGATCCAGATCTTGATCGACGGGTAGGTCTTGAGCAGCGGCACCACCTCCTGGCGGATCGCCAGGAAGTGCGACGGGTCGCGAAACATCTCGCTCACCGGAATGGTCAGGAACTGCAGCAGTTGCATGAACGCGGTCGGGTCGTGCAGCACCCGTTCCTGCAACGCGGAAATGGTCTTGCACTCGAACTGACGCAGGGCATGGTTGACCCGGCGCTTGATCGAAGCGCCGGAATAGTCGCGGAAGTCGTAGCTGTATTTCAGGTAGATAGCTTCGATCAGCAAACGCAGTTCGATCTCGGTATTACGCTCCACTAAATTCTTTCCATCTTCGGTAGCCACACACGGATAAGGGAAAACAGCCGGTCAAGGTCGATGGGCTTGGCCAGGTAATCGTTGGAACCGGCCTGCAGGCAGCGCTCCTGGTCGTCCTTCATGGCCTTGGCGGTCACGGCGATGATCGGCAGCTTGCGCCAGCGCGGGTCCTTGCGGATCTGCACCGTGGCTTCAAAACCGTCCATCTCCGGCATCATCACGTCCATCAGCACCAGGTCGATATCCTCCACCTCGTTGAGGCGGGCAATGGCTTCATGGCCGTTGCGCCCGATCACCACCACCGCGCCCTTGTGCTCCAGGGCGCTGGTCAGGGCGAAGATGTTGCGCACGTCATCGTCCACCAGAAGAATCTTGCGCCCCTCGAACACCTTGTCGCGGCTGCGGGCGGTCTTGAGCATCTTTTGCCGCTCATGGGACAACTGGGATTCGACTTTGTGCAGAAAAAGCGTCACTTCATCCAGCAGGCGCTCCGGCGAGCGGGCGCCCTTGATGATGATCGAGCGCGAATACTTGCGCAGCTCGGCCTCTTCGTCCCGGGTCAGGTTGCGCCCGGTATAGACGATCACCGGCGGGAAGGAGCAAATGTCCTCGGTGGACATGCGCTTGAGCAGGTCGTTGCCGAGCATGTCCGGCAACTTGAGGTCGATGACCATGCAGTCGTAGACGTTCTCGCGCAGCAGGTCCAGGGCATCCTGGGCCAGGCCCACGGCGGTGATCTCGATGTCGTCGTCACCGATCAGGCGGGCAATGCTGTCGCGCTGCAGATCGTCATCCTCCACCAGCAGCACGCGCTTGACCTTCTGGGTCAGCTTGGCTTCGAGGCGGGCGAACACGTCCTTGAGCTCCTCGCGGGTGGTGGGTTTCACCGCGTAGCCCACGGCGCCCATGTGCATGGCCGCTTCCACCCGGTCTTCCACCGAAATCACGTGCACCGGGATGTGCCGGGTCTGGGGGTGCTCCTTGAGCCGCTGCAGCACCGTGAGCCCGGAATGGTCGGGCAGGCGCATGTCCAGCAGGATCGCATCGGGGACGAACTGCTCCGCCAGGCTGAAGCCTTCGTCGGCGCCGTGGGCCACCAGGCAGTGATACCCCAGCTCGTGAGCCAGATCGAAGAGGATGTGCGCGAATTCGAGCTCGTCCTCCACCACCAGGATGCAGCGGCCGCTGAACGGTGCCTTGTCCCGATCATCGGCGAACCGCGGGATCTCGGCCGCCGGTGCCTCTACCGGCGTCGGCGCCATGCTCGCCGGCTGCACCGGTGCTGCCGGCAACAGCGCAGGCGGGGCCACTATCAACGGCTGCGCCGCCTCGTTGTAGTGCTCCGGCAGCACCAGGGTGAAGATGCTGCCACGCCCCGGCTCGCTGCTGACGCTGATGGAGCCGCCCAGCAAGGTGGCCAGATCCCGGGAGATCGACAGCCCCAGGCCGGTGCCGCCATAGCGCCGGCTGGTGGTGCCGTCGGCCTGGCGAAAGGCTTCGAAGATGCTCTCCTGCTGGTCCCGGGCAATGCCGATGCCGGAATCCTGCACGGCAAAGGCAATGCCCGTGCCGGGCTGTGCGTAAACGCTCAGGCTGACCTGGCCCTGCTCGGTGAACTTGATCGCATTGGACAGCAGGTTCTTGAGAATCTGCTCGACCCGCTGGCGGTCGGTGAACAACATCTGCGGCACCCCGGGCTGCAGTTGCACCCGGAATTCCAGGCCCTTGTCCACGGTCAACGGCTGGAACAGGTTGCGCAAACCGTCCACCAGGCGCGGCACGCTGGCGTTTTCCGGACGCACTTCCAGCTTACCGGCCTCGACCTTGGAAATGTCGAGGATGTCGTTGATCAGGTTCAGCAGGTCATTGCCGGCGGAGTAGATCGATTCGGCGAACTTGACCTGCTCGGCACTGAGGTTCTCCTGGGGGTTTTCCGCCAGCAGCTTGGCCAGGATCAACGAGCTGTTGAGGGGCGTGCGCAACTCGTGGGACATGTTGGCGAGGAATTCGGACTTGTACCGGCTGGAACGCTGCAACTCCTCGGCGCGCTCTTCGAGCTGGGTCTGCGCCTCGTTCAACTCGTTGTTCTTGCGGTCCATGGCGTCGCGCTGCTCGGCGAGGATCTGCGCCTGTTCGGCCAGGCGTTCGTTGGTCTGCTCCAGCTCCACCTGCTGGGTTTCCAGGTGCACCTGGGATTCCTTGAGAATCCGCGACTGCTCCTCCAGCTCTTCGTTGGCGGTCTTCAACTCTTCCTGCTGTACCTGCAGCTCTTCGTTGAGCTGCTGGGTTTCGGCCAGCACTTCCTGCAGGCGCTGGCGATAGCGCGCGGCCTCGATGGAAGTGCCGATATTGCCGGCAATCAGCTCCAGCAACTCGACATCGCGTTCGCTCAAGGCCCGCAGGAAGCCCAGCTCGATCACCCCGTTGACCCGATCGTCATCCCGGGTCGGCACCACCAGCACGCTGTGCGGCGCGCCTTCGCCCAGGCCGGAACTGACCTTGAAATAATCCGCCGGCACGTTGTCCAGGCGGATCAGGCGCTTGTGCTGCGCGGCCTGCCCCACCAGGCCTTCATCGCCATACAGCGACTGCTCCTGCTGCTCCTGCTCCCGGGAGAAGCCGTAGGACGCCACGCGCTTGAGGCCGCCGTGGTCTTCGCGCACATACAGCGCCGCCACCGGCGTCCCCAGGTACTGGGCACAGAAGTGCAGGATGTTGCGCCCCAACAGGTTCAGGCTCAGTTGCCCGAGCATCTGTTCGGCCAGCTCGGTCTGGCCGTTGCGCAGCCAGGCTTGCTGCTCCAGGCGACGCGCGCTCTGGTCCTGGGCCTCGAGGTTGTCGCTGTAGCTTTTCGACAGCGCCAGCAGGTCGCGGCGGCCGATGTAGGCCAGCAGGCCACTGATGCCCACCACGAACAGCAGGTACAGGATCACGCTGAAAATGGTCGTGCGACTGACGTCTTCATTGCGCTCCAGGCGCAGTTGCTGCTCCATGGTCACCGCGTCGTCGTATTCCTTGCGGATCTCGTCGGTCAGGCGCTTGCCGCGGCCGGCCTGTACCGCGCCACGGTAGTCGCCGTTCTGCCGACGCAGCTCGATCATGCCCTGGGCGAAGTTGTTCCACTCGGTCTGCAGGGCTTCCAGGCGCTTGAGCCGATCCACCTGCTGCGGGTTGTCCTTCACCAGTTCCTGGAGGCTGCGCAGCTCACTGACGATGCGCGGCTTGGCCACTTCGTAGGGATCGAGAAAGTGCTCGTCGCCGGTGATCAGAAAACCGCGCATGCCGGTTTCCAGGTCAATGGTCAGGCGCGCCGCCTCGTTGATGTTATTGATCACCCGGTCAGTGTGCTGCACCCACTGGATCACCGAGAGCAGGTAGGTGATCAGGGACACGAAAAAAACCGCGCTGAGCACGCCCACACCCAGGGGCAGGCTGATGTTGCGGGTCAGCAGCTTGCGAAAACTCTGTTCATCAATCGAAGTCGGACGAATCATTTGATGGACCTGGACGCCGGAAAAAAAAACGAAGTTTGCCCCACATTCGGCCATTGCAGCTATTTTTTATAACCTGTGGGTTCACAACTGCAATTGAAGCTGCGCTGGGACAAAGGAAGCGGTTATTCTTGCCGACGCTTGTACAAGAGCATTTTTTTGTACAGCTTCGGGAACTTGTGGCCAGCTGCCACTTACTGATGCACAGGGCCGCCTGTCACGCCGCCCCACCGAATTCATTTCTTGAGAGTGTCCCTATGCCCGCCAGCGCTACCACCATCCTAGTCGTCGAAGACGATGCCATCGTGCGCATGTTGATTGTCGATGTTCTCGAAGAACTCGAATTCAATGTCCTGGAAGCCGATGGCAGCGACGCCGCGCTGCACCTGCTGGAAGAGACGGGGCAAGGCATCGACCTGCTGATGACCGATGTCGGCCTGCCCGGCATGAACGGCCGCGAACTGGCCGAGCGGGCCCGGCAGTTGCGCCCGCAATTGCCGGTACTGTTCGCCAGCGGTTACGCCGAATCCATCGAGGTGCCGGCCGGCATGGCGGTGATCGGCAAGCCCTTCTCCATCGATCAGTTGCGGGACAAGGTGCGCAGCATCCTCGGCTGATCCGGTGGCGGCCGGCTGTGGTTTAATGGCGACCTTTTTTTGCCCCCGCCTGCCAGGAATACCCGCTCATGAGTCCCACCGCCGCAACCAAAGTCCTGATCATTGGTTACGTCTGGCCAGAACCCCGCTCCTCCGCTGCCGGCGGGCACATGATGCAGATCCTCCAGAGCTTTCTCGATCAGGGTTGGGAGCTGACCTTCAGCAGCCCGGCCAACGAGGGCGAGCACAAGGAGGACCTGGCGGCGCTGGGCATCCGCGAGTGCCCGATCGAACTCAACAACAGCAGTTTCGACCGCTTCGTCGCCGAACTGGCGCCGGATATCGTGCTGTTCGACCAGTTCATGATGGAAGAGCAGTTCGGCTGGCGCGTCGAGCAGCACTGCCCGAATGCCCTGCGGGTCCTGGAAACCTCGGACCTGCAATGCCTGCGCCACGCCCGCCACCAGCGACTCAAGGATCAGCTCAAGGCCGGCGCCGACGAGGATGACTTCAGCGCCCTGTTCCGCCGGGCGCCGCTGGAAGAATTCCGCCACATGGCCGACACCGACCTGGCCAAGCGCGAGATCGCCGCCATCTACCGCTGCGACCTGAGCCTGATGATCTCCGAAGTGGAGATCGACCTGCTGGTGCAGCAGTTCCGCCTGCCCCCGGCCTTGCTGCACTGGTGCCCACTGATGCTGGACCGGTTGCCGGGCCAGTTCCCGCCCTTTGAACAGCGGGCGCACTTCCTCAGCATCGGCAATTTCCGTCACGCGCCGAACTGGGACGCCGTGCTGTGGATGAAGAACCGCGTGTGGCCGCTGATCCGCCAGCAACTGCCCGGCGCGCAACTGCACCTGTATGGCGCCTACACCCCGCCCAAGGCCGCGGCTCTGCACAACCCGGCCCAGGGCTTTCACATCATGAACTGGGCCGAAGACGCGCTGCAGGTGATGAGCGCGGCGCGGATCTGCCTGGCGCCCCTGCGTTTCGGCGCCGGGATCAAGGGCAAGCTGCTGGACGCCATGCTCTGCGGCACCCCCAGCGTGACCACCCCGGTGGGCAGCGAATCCATGTCCCAGGACGACCTGCCGTGGCCCGGGGCGGTGGCCGAATCCGCCAGCGCCCTGGCCTCGGCGGCGGTGCGCCTGTATCAGGATCAGGCCTTGTGGAACCAGGCCCAGGCCGCGGGCGCGCGCCTGCTGGAGGCGCGCTACCGCCGGCAGATTCACGGCCCGGCGCTGATCCAGCGCCTGCAGCAGTGCCGCCAGCACCTGGAACAGCTGCGCCGCGACAACTTCACCGGCGCCATGCTGCGCCACCATCATCACAAGAGCACCCAATACATGGCGCAGTGGATCGAGGCGAAGAATCGCCCCGCCTCCTGACCCCGGCGCCCTCGCAGGAGCCGCGGGTGGTTGCAGGGCCGGCGAATAGGGTCGCAAAGGCGTTGAATGGGTGGGCGCCTTCGCTGGCCAGCCAGTTCCTACTGGTGCACGGGAAGGCCGCGAGGCATTATCGGGCGGGCCAACAACAAGAACTGTCTCCCGCCATGAGCCGACCCGGCAAGATCACCGACCCTTCCTATGAATTGATGGACGACCACAACGGCTTGTCGATCATCTATCGCCAGCACGGCTTCCCCAGCCCACTGGTACGCTGGCATTTCCACAAGGAGTACGAGCTGCACCTGATCGTCGCCAGCGCCGGCAAGGTGTTCATCGGTGACTACATCGGCAACTTCTATCCGCACACCCTGTTCCTCACCGGCCCCAACCTGCCCCACAACTGGATCAGCCAGGTGGCCGAGGACGAAGTGGTGCCCAAGCGCGACATGCTGGTGAACTTCACCGACGAGCTCTTCGACAGCGGCAGCCAGATCTTCAGCGAACTGAAGAACCTCAGTCCCCTGCTGGAGCGGGCCCAGTACGGCATCGAGTTCCGCTGCCCGCAGACCATCGCCCAGGCCATGCCGCTGATGCAGCGTATCGCCGACTCCAGCGGCATCACCCGGCTCGGCCACTTCTTCATCCTCATGGAACTGCTGGCGGCCTGCGACGACTACCAGTTGCTGTCCAGCGCCACCCGCGGGCAACTGGCGGATGAACACAGCGTCGACCGCACCAACCGCGCGGTGGACTATATCTTTGCCCACTACGCCCGGGAGCTGCCCCTGGAGGAAGTCGCCGAGTACCTGGGGATGAAAGCCAGCTACTTCTCCCGAGTGTTCAAGCAAGCCACCGGCCGCTGCTTCATCGAGTTCGTCAATCGCCTGCGCATCAGCAAGTCCTGCGAACTGCTGGCCGCTGGCGACAAACCGGTGACCGACGTGTGCTTCGAATCGGGCTTCAACAACATCTCCAACTTCAACCGACGCTTCCAGCAGCTCAAGGGCATGACCCCTTCCCATTACCGGCGCCTGGCGGTGCAACGCCTGACCGAACAGAACCGCGGCTGAGCCGCCCGCGCCAAAACCTGCATCTCCCTCCCCCCGTAGGCGCTGGCTGGCCAGCGATTGCGCCAGCCTATTCAACCCATCTCTCGCGCCTCTCTGCGCCGCCCAGCCGGCCCATGCCGGGTGGGGGATGGGCGCCAAACCCCGCCGTAGAAGTAAACAAATCTCGTTCAGCTCAGGTTCAGCGGATGCCAATCATCTTCATTTAGCAATGAGTATCATTATGTTACAAATTAGCTCCCTACCCATTGCCCCGCCGGTGCTGAATGCTCGTTCCATTTCTGATCATGCTGCGCGAAGGGATTGAAGCCGCGCTTATCGTTGGCATCATCGCCAGTTACCTGAAACAGACCGGCCGCGGCCAGTGGATGCCCGCGGTGTGGATCGGGGTGTTTCTCGCCGCGGCCCTGGCCCTGCTGGTGGGCGGCGGCCTGGAGCTGATGAGCGCCGAGTTCCCGCAGAAACAGCAGGAACTGTTCGAAGGCATCGTCGGCCTGGTGGCCGTGGGCATCCTCAGCTCCATGGTGTTCTGGATGCGCAAGGTGGCCCGCTCCATCAAGCACTCCCTGCAGGCGTCCCTGGACCAGGCCCTGGCCGGCTCCCGGCATCAGGTCATGGCCCTGATCGCCATGGTGTTCTTCGCCGTTGCCCGGGAAGGCCTGGAAACCGTGTTCTTCCTGCTGGCGGTGTTCCAGCAGAGCGAAGGACCTGGCGCGCCCATCGGTGCCCTGCTGGGCCTGATCGGGGCAATCATCGTCGGTTGGCTGATCTACACCGGCAGCATGCGCCTGAACCTCGGGGCGTTCTTCCGCTGGACCGGGCTGTTCATCCTGGTGGTGGCCGCCGGCATCCTCGCCAACTCGGTACAGGCCCTGCACGAAGCCGGAATCTGGAACCACTGGCAGACCGTGCTCTTCGACTTCAGCGCCAGCCTGCCCATGGACAGCCCGCTGGGCTCGGTGCTGGCCGGCATGTTCGGTTACCAGGACGCGCCCACCCTCAGCACCCTCGGCGCCTATGGGCTGTACCTGGCGGTGACCCTGGTGCTGTTCTTCCTGCCCGCCGGCAGCGCGGCCAAGGCGCCCGCCCCGACCTCTTCCGTTTCCCGTCAGTAAGGCTCCCCCATGACCCAGCAAGCCTCTCCCCAGGCCTCGCCCCCTCGCGCCTTGCGCTGGGCGGTTGCCGGCTCGGTGATCGTGATGATCGCCGCCGGCGGGCTGTTCTATTACGCCGCGCAACTGGCCGCCGACAAGCGTCAGGCGCACCAGGGCGAAATCACCCTGACCATCCACCCCAAGGGCTGTGAGCCCAACGCCCTGACCGTTGCGGCCGGGCGTGCCAGCTTTCGCATCGTCAACCGCTCCGAGCGCGCCGTGGAATGGGAAATCCTCGACGGCGTGCTGGTGGTCGAGGAGCGGGAGAACATCGCTCCGGGCCTGAGCCAGGTGATCAACGCCAACCTGCAACCGGGTGACTACGCCATGACCTGCGGACTGTTGAGCAACCCGCGGGGCACCTTGCACGTGACGGCCACCGCCGAGTCCGACGCCCAGGCCAAGGCCGGCCCCTCGCTGCTGGCCTTTGTCGGGCCGCTGTCGGAGTTCCGGGTCTACCTCAGTGTTTCCGGCAGCGCCCTGGTCAAGGCGGTGAGCGCCTTGCAGCAAGCCATCGACGCCGGCGACCTGAAGCAGGCCCAGGCCCTGTACCTGCCGGCCCGTGCCGCCTATCAGCGTCTGGCGCCGGCGGCCCAGCGCCTGGCCGAGCTGGACAACGCCATCAATGCCCGCGCCGACTACTTCGAGCAGCGCGAACAGGACCCGGGCTTTCGCGGCTTCCATCGCCTGGAATACGGCCTGTTCGAGCAACGCGACCTGGCCGGCCTGGCCCCGGTGGCGCAAGGCCTGTCCAGCGATGTGGCCCGTCTCAAGGAACAGTTGCTGGCCCAGACCCTGGCGCCGCAACAGCTGGTCGGCGTGGTGGCGCGCAACATCCGCAGCCTGGCCGAGCAGCGAGCCGGCAGCGGTGAAGAGGAGCGCTACAGCCACAGCGACCTCAACGGTTTTGCCGCCAACCTGGACACCACGCGCAAGGTCGTCGACCTGCTGCGCCCCTTGCTGAGCAAGTCGGCCGCCCCCTTGTTGAACCAGGTGGACGGCGCCACCCAGGCCCTGGCGGCCCGCCTCGACAGCCTGCGCCAAGGGTTTGGCTATGTGGACTACGACCAGGTCAGCGCTGCACAACGCCAAGAGATCGCCGACAAGGCCAAGGCCCTGGCCGACGCCCTCGACGCCATCGACCCCGCACTCGGCCTTTCCGGCCTGTAACCAGACGAGCCTTCCATGAACGATTCAGATCAAGCCAACACCTCCTTCAGCGCCCAACGCCGGCGCGTACTGCTGGGCATGGGCGCCGCCGGCGTGGCCCTGGCCGGCAGCAGCCTGAGCTGTCCGGCCATGGCCGCCGCGCCGGCCCAGGTCGCCGAAGCCCCGAGCAGCGACCGGACCCTGGACCGTCACGATTTCCACGGCCGGCACCAGAGCGGCATCGTCACCCCACGTCCGGCAGCCGGCATGCTTGTGTCCTTCGATGTCCTGGCCCGCAACCGCGACGAGCTGGAGCGGCTGTTCCGCACCCTCAATGAGCGCATCGCCTTTCTCATGAGCGGCGGCCCGGTGACCCAGGTCGACCCGAAACTGCCGCCCCTGGACTCCGGCATCCTCGGCCCGGTGGTGACCCCGGACAACCTGACCATCACCGTCTCGGTGGGCGCCTCGCTGTTCGACGAGCGCTTCGGCCTGGCCGCCGCCAAGCCCAAGCGCCTGATACGCATGGCGGGATTCCCCAACGATGCCCTGGAGCCGGCCTGCTGCCACGGCGACCTGAGCCTGCAGTTCTGCGCCAACACCGCCGACACCAACATCCACGCCCTGCGCGACATCGTGAAGAACCTGCCCGACCTGCTGCTGGTGCGCTGGAAACAGGAAGGCAGCGTGCCGCCCCAGGCCCCGGCCAAACCCGGCGAACCGGCGCAGAGCGCGCGCAATTTCCTGGGCTTTCGCGATGGTTCGGCCAACCCCGATTCCAATGACCCACAGGCCATGCAGCAGATCGTCTGGGTCCAGCCCGGCAGCGACGAACCGGCCTGGGCGGCCCATGGCAGCTACCAGGCGGTGCGGATCATCCGCAACTTCGTCGAGCGCTGGGACCGCACCCCGCTGCAAGAGCAGCAAAGCATCATCGGCCGGATCAAGACCACGGGCGCGCCCATGGACGGCCAGAAGGAAAGCCAGGTGCCCGACTACGACAAGGATCCCCACGGCAAGCTCACCAAGCTCGACGCCCACATCCGCCTGGCCAACCCGCGTACCGCGCAGACCCGGCAGAACCTGATCCTGCGCCGGCCGTTCAACTACTCCAACGGCGTCAACAAGAACGGTCAGCTGGACATGGGCCTGCTGTTCATCTGCTACCAGGCCGACCTGGAGAAAGGCTTCATCGCGGTACAGACCCGCCTCAACGGCGAACCCCTGGAGGAGTACCTCAAGCCCACCGGCGGCGGTTACTTCTTCACCCTGCCGGGGGTCACCGGCGCCGAGGATTTCATCGGCCGCTCGCTGCTCGATGCCACCCGAGCGACAGCCACGGCCTGACACCCCAACACCACCACCCCCACGGAAACGTCCCATGAAAAAGTCGCCTCTCGCTGTGTTGCTGACCCTTGGCTTGCTCCACGCTCCGCTGTCGGCGTTCGCCGCCACCGCGCCCCTGGAACTGGTGGGGCCAATCTCCGACTACAAGATCTACGTCACCGCACAGCTCGACGAGCTGGCCAGCCATACCCAGCAGTTCACCGACGCGGTGAAACAGGGCGACCTGGCCACCGCCCGCAAGCTCTACGCGCCGACCCGGGTCTACTACGAATCGATCGAACCGATCGCCGAACTCTTCAGTGACCTCGACGCCGCCATCGACTCCCGGGTCGACGACCACGAGCAAGGCGTCAAGGCCGAAGACTTCACCGGCTTCCACCGCCTGGAATACTCGCTGTTCGCGGAAAACAGCACCGCCGGCCTGGGCGCGCTGGCCGAGCGCCTGAACAAGGACGTCAAGGACCTGCAGACCCGCGTCGCCGGCCTGACCTTCCCGCCGGAAAAGGTCGTGGGAGGCGCCGCCGCGCTGCTGGAAGAAGTGGCCGCGACCAAGATCTCCGGCGAGGAAGACCGCTACAGCCACACCGACCTCTACGACTTCCAGGGCAACATCGACGGCGCGAAGAAAATCGTCGATCTGTTCCGCGGCCAGATCGCCAGGCAGGACCAGGCCTTTGTCGCCAAGGTGGACAAGAACTTCGCCACGGTGAACAGCATCCTGGCCAAGTACAAAACCGCCGACGGCGGCTTCATGACCTACGACAAGGTCAAGGAAAGCGACCGCAAGGCCCTGGTGGGCCCGGTCAACACCCTGGCCGAAGACCTCTCGACCCTACGCGGCAAACTGGGCCTGAACTGAGCTCGACGCCCAGGCGCCAACACCGGTGGCTCATCGCAACACTCGTAGCAGTGGGCTTGCCGGCGAAAGCGACCTTGAGTCCAACCCCCGTCTCAAGGCCCTCTTCGCCAGCCGATCCCGGGCCAACCACAGCATCGCTGTGCAGATAAGGCTGGGCTGTGACGCGTTATCCCGCTAACGTTCACGGCCCAATCGCTTTCATGGAAGACCCCGCATGTCTCGCCCCTTAGCTGCCGGCGCGCCGCTGACTGCCACGCCCTTCTCGCTGCTGCCGCTGATGGCCGCCTACATGGCCTGCACCATGGCGATGATGGCGTTCGTCTCGCTGATCGGTCCAATCACCCGGGCGCTGGGCCTGGAGACCTGGCACGCCGGCGCCGCGGTGACCGTTTCCGGCGTGATCTGGATGCTCCTGGCGCGCCCCTGGGGCCAGGCCAGCGACCGCTTCGGCCGGCGCCGGGTACTGTTGCTGGGCACCGCCGGCTTCACCCTCGCCTACTGGGCCCTGTGCCTGTTCATCGATCTGTCGCTGCAAAGCGTGCCCAGCGTTGCCATGGCCTTTTTCGGCCTGATGCTCGGCCGCGGCCTGATCGGTGCCTTTTATGCGGCGATTCCGGTGGGCGGCTTCGCCCTGATCGCCGACAACGTCGAACCCGAGCATCGCGCCCGGGCCATGGCCACCCTCGGCGCGGCCAACGCCGTGGGCCTGGTGGTCGGTCCGGCAATTGCCGCGCTGCTGGCCCGCTACAGCCTGAGCCTGCCGTTCTACGCCATGGCGGTGCTGCCGTTTCTGGCGCTCCTGGTGCTGCGCTACAAGCTGCCGCGCCAGGAACTGCACCTCAGGCACACCCCCAGCCAGGTCCGCTTGAACGACCCACGGTTGGTGCGCGCGATGACGGTGGCCTTTGTCGCCATGCTGTGTGTGTCCATCGCCCAGATCACCGTCAGCTTTTATGCCCTGGATCGCCTGCAACTGGACCCGGCCGCCGCGGCACAGACCGCCGGGGTGGCCCTGGCCATGGTCGGCGTGGCGTTGATCTGCGCCCAACTGCTGGTGCGCAAGCTGGAATGGCCGCCCTTGCGGATGATCCGCTACGGCGCGCTGCTCTCGGCCCTGGGGTATGCCGGCAGCATGCTGGTGGACAGCGCCTGGGGCCTGTGGCTGGCGTTCTTTGTTTCGGCGGCGGGCATGGGCGGGGTGTTTCCGTCGTTCTCGGCCCTGGCGGCGAATGCCGTGGAAGCCTCGGAACAAGGCGCGGCCGCCGGCAGCATCGGCGCCGCCCAGGGCCTGGGCGTGGTCATCGGCCCCATGGCCGCCAGCCTGATCTACGCCATCGAACCGCGCCTGCCCTACCTGCTGGCAGCGATCCTGCTGGTACTGATCGCCATCTGGCCACAGCCCCGATCCCTGTAACCGCGGCCGCAGGCTGCGAACGGCTTGGGCGGCATGCCAACGCAGGCAATGGCGCCCCTCTGATCGCTGCAGGTCCTGCGGGCCCTTGCGCAGCCCCGCAGGCTCGGCAGCGACGCCGAGTTACAGCATGCGGTAAAGCAGACGCTCGATACGCACGCGACTGACCCGACGCAGGAACTTGCTCACGGCCTCGGGGTAGTCCACCAGGCTTTCCAGATACTGGAAGTGCTCGATGCGCCGGGTGTGGCGATAGATCAACGCCTGCTCGGCGCTGCGCGCTGGCAGCAACTGGCCCTTGGGGTCGTCCAGCAACAGGGCGTTTTCCAGGTCCAGGCGAAACGCCCGGGGGTTGAGGTTGTTGCCGGTGAGCAAGGTGTAGCGCTCATCGACCCACATGCCCTTGAGGTGATAGGTGTTGTCGCCGTCACGCCACAGGTGCAGGTTCAACTGGCCGCTGTCGATCACCTTCTGATGCCGCTTGGCGAAGCGCCGCAGGCTGATCTCGTACAGGTACGGCAGCGCCGCGATCACTTTGAACGGCTCGCTAGGGGGGATATAGAAGTCGTTGGCGGTCTTGTCGCCGACGATGATGTCGATCTTCACCCCACGCTCCAGGGCCCGGTTGATTTCCCGGGTCACCGGCAGCGGCAGGTTGAAATACGGGGTGCAGATGGTCAGCTGGCGCTGGGCGCCGGCGATCAGCTCGCAGATCACCCGGTTCAGCGGGTTGCCCTTGCCGACCCCGAGCAATGGACTGACCGAGAGCTCGCTCTTGTCCAGGCTGCCGGCGGTGGTGTCGTAGGTGGCGTGCTTGAGACGGCTGCGCAGATCGCCGATGTCGTTGCGCAGGCTGCGGGTGCTGGGCAGGTTCGGCAGGTCCAGGCGATGCACCGCCCGCGAGGCCACCAGGCCGTGCTGCACCAGGTGCTGCATGGAATCGGCCAGGGCCTGGTTGTGCAGCAGGTGGTAACGGTCGAAGCGGTATTTGTCGAACTTGTGCAGGTAGACGTTATTCAGGCTGGCGCCGCTGTAGAGCACGCAGTCGTCGATGACGAACCCCTTGAGGTGCAGCACCCCGAACAGCTCCCGGGTCTGCACCGGCACGCCGTAGATCGGCACTTCGCTGGCGTGGGTGCGGGTCATGTGCTGGTACCAGGCCGAATTGCCCGGCTGCTTGCCGGCACCGATCAGGCCGCGCTGGGCGCGCAACCAGTCGACCACGACCACCACGTCCAGCTCCGGGCGGGCGGCCTTGGCGGCGTGCAGGGCATCAAGGATCTCCTGGCCGGCTTCGTCCTGTTGCAGGTACAGGGCAACGATGTAGATACGCCGGGTGGCCTGGGCGATTTGCTCCAGCAGCGTGCGGCGAAATTGTGCAGCACCGGTCAGCGTGGTGAAGGCCTCGGCAGCCAGCGGAAAGCTGCGCAGCTTGGGCAGCAGGGAACGTTTGAAAAGCGACGGCATAGGGCTCGCAGTGGCTCAAATCCAAAGAGCGCAAGAGCTTACACCATGGAACAGGCTGAGTCCCCTGCCCGACCTGTACAAGACCATTCCCCGCCCTGAACGGCGAGATACTGCGCAGCCTTCACTGGCAGCCAGCGCCTGCATAGGCAACCGCAGCCCCTGATTCGGTAGGAGCCGGCTTGCCGGCGAAGAGGCCTGCGGATGCTGCGCAAGACCCGGTGACGCCTTCGCTGGCAAGCCAGCTCCTACATGGCAGGGGAACTTTGATGGCCAACGAAATAATTATTTGACCAAGGAGAACGATCATTCTACTCTTTGCTCCATGAACGAAATCACTCCCTCTGAAACACGCGACATTATCCTCGACGTCACCGAGAAGTTGATCTACAAGAGCGGCATTGCCGCCACTGGCATGGATCTGTTGGTGAAGACCGCCGGGGTGTCGAGAAAGAGCGTCTATCGCTATTTCAGCAACAAGGACGAACTGGTGGTGGCCGCCCTGGAGCGTCGCGACCAGCGCTGGATGCACTGGTACAGGACCGAAGTGAACCGGGCCGAAGGCTCTGCGCAGCGGCTGCTGGCGCTGTTCAGCGTGCTCAAGGGCTGGTTCGAATCCGAAGGTTTTCGCGGCTGCGCCTTTATCAACACCAGCGGTGAGACTGGCGATCCACAAGACCCGGTGCGCCAGGTGGCGAAACAACATAAACAGAAACTGCTCGATTACGTGACCGAGCTTTGCCAGGAACATGGCGTGCAACATCCCGAGGGACTGGCAGCGCAACTGCTGATCCTGATCGATGGCGCCATTACCGTTGCCCTTGTCATGGGCGATCACAGTGCTGCTGATAATGCGCAATGCATGGCGCGAAAGTTATTGGACCTCTGATTGTTTTAAACAAGAGCAACTTCTTTGTTTGAACAGCAACTTTCATTGGAGACAGATCATGTCGTCTAACGCTCAAGTGCGCCCGCCCCTTCCGCCTTTCACTCGCGAGTCGGCGATTGAAAAGGTCCGTCTGGCCGAAGATGGCTGGAACTCCCGGGACCCGGAGCGGGTATCCCTGGCCTACACCCTGGATACCCAATGGCGCAACCGCGCCGAGTTCGCCCACAACCGCGAAGAGGCCAAGGCCTTCCTCACCCGCAAATGGGCCAAGGAGCTGGATTACCGTCTGATCAAGGAACTCTGGGCCTTTACCGACAACCGCATCGCCGTGCGTTACGCCTATGAATGGCACGACGATTCCGGCAACTGGTTCCGCTCCTACGGCAACGAGAACTGGGAGTTCGACGAACAAGGCCTGATGGCCCGGCGTTTCGCCTGCGTCAACGACCTGCCGATCAAAGCCAGCGAACGCAAGTTCCACTGGCCCCTGGGCCGGCGCCCGGATGACCATCCAGGCCTTAGCGACCTGGGCCTGTAACCCGGCCCAAGGTTCTTTTACCTAGCGCACCCGTAGGAGCTGGCTTGCCAGCGAAGGCATCCTCAAGCCTTGCACCAGACCCAGAAGCCCTTTCGCCGGCAAGCCGGCTCCTACAAGGCAATCTCGCGCAACACCTTCCCGTAGGAGCTGGCTTGCCAGCGAAAGCGTCCGCAAGCCCTGCACCGAGGCCAAAGGCCCTTTCGCCGGCAAGCCGGCTCCTACACAGCAACCTCGCGCAACACCTTCCCGTAGGCGCTGGCTTGCCAGCGAAGGCATCCTCAAGCCCTGCACCAGACCCAGAGGCCCTTTCGCCGGCAAGCCGGCTCCTACAAGGCAATCTCGCGCAACACCTTCCCGTAGGAGCTGGCTTGCCAGCGAAAGCGTCCGCAAGCCTTGCATCAGGCTGGTGAACCGCTTCGCCGGCAAGCAAGGCACCGTTCACGCCGCCGCTTCTTGCTCCTTGAGCCGGGCCTGGGCTTCCAGCTCCCGCACCAGGGGCAATACCCGCTTGCCGAAGTATTCGACCTCTTCCTGGAAATGCAGGAAACCCGCCAGCACCAGGTCCACCCCCACCGCCTTCAGGTCGACGATGCGCTGGGCAATCTGTTGCGGGGTGCCGATCAGGTTGGTCTTGAAGCCGTCGTTGTATTGCACCAGGTCCTCGAAACTGGACTTGGCCCAGTTACCCTCGCCTTCGGGCGAGGCCTTGCCGGCCTGCCTGGCGGCGTCACCAAAGGCGTTCACCGCCTCCGGATCGGCCTTGTCGATAATCTCCGCCAGCACCGCCCGGGCTTCTTCCTCGGTGTCCCGGGCGATCACAAAGGCGTTGACGCCGATTTTCACCGAATGCTGGTTGGCCGCCGCCTTGCTGCGGATGTCGTCCACCTGGGCCTTGATGCCTTCAACGCTGTTGCCATTGGTGAAGTACCAGTCCGACACCCTGGCCGCCATGTCCCGCGCCGCCCGCGAACTGCCGCCCTGGAAGATCTCCGGCCGGCCCAGGGGCTTGGGCTTGAGGCTGTAGTTGTCAAAGCGATAGAAGTCGCCTTTGAAGGTGAAGTGGTCCTGGCTCCAGATGCCCCGCAGGGAACGGATGAATTCCTCGGACCGGCGATAGCGCTCGTCGTGTTCCAGCCAGTGTTCGCCGATGGCCTGGAACTCGCCCTTGAACCAGCCGCTGACGATGTTCACCGCGATCCGGCCGTTGGTCAGTTGATCGATGGTGGCCAGCTGCTTGGCCGCCAGCGCCGGTTGCCAGGGCCCGGGCAGAATCGCCGCGATCACCTTGAGCTTGCTGGTGGCGGCCAGCAGTGCGTGGCTGAAGGCCACCGACTCGTGCTGGTACTCGGCGCCGTATCCGGCAGTGAAGCGGATCTGGGTCAGGGCGTATTCGAAGCCGGCCTCCTCGGCGATCTGTGCCAGTTTGCGGTTGTAGTCGATGCCCCAGTGGGTGCGCTGCTCGATCTTGCTCACCACCAGACCACCGCTGACGTTGGGCACCCAATAGGCAAATTTGACGGCTTGCTGACTCATGGCTCGGTCCTCGGGACAGGTAAAGGTGCAAGGACCAGAGCAGCAAGCGTGCCAGTCACCGTCGGGGCCCCGGCTCGACCGGCCCAAGACGCTTCGCGGCCCCCGGCCAAAGCGCGCCGGGCCGGGCTCCGGTCCCCTGGCAGGCGACGCCGGCGCCCTGGCTGCTGCGGGTCGGCCACGGCCCCTGCCCGCCGCGAGCGGGCCGTCGAAACACCGCGCAAACAGACGATTTGTTGATCAAGTGTTGTCCGGGCAACAGTTGACTGGCCTTCCCCTGGGCCCATCCCCAGGCAGACCGGGCTGCGGGATGTCGGCATGCTGTGTGCAGAGACCCGCCCAGACACCCATTGTTTTTTCTGCCGAACCCAGGAGCTACACCATGACTGAACACCAGGTAATCAATCCATTGTCCTTGGGGGTCGATTACGAGCCTCTGGCCGAGCGCTTCCGACCGATCTTCCAGCGCATCGCCGCCGGGGCCGTGGAGCGCGAGCACAGTCGCACCTTGCCTTATGAACCCATCCAATGGCTCAAGGAGGCCGGCTTCGGTGCCCTGCGAGTGCCGGTGGAATATGGCGGCGGCGGTGCCTCCCTGCCCCAGCTGTTCCAGCTGCTGATCGAGCTGGCCGAAGCCGACGCCAATGTGCCCCAGGCCCTGCGCGGCCACTTCGCCTTTGCCGAGGACCGCCTCAATGCTCCGCCCGGGCCGGGTCGGGACCTGTGGTTCAAGCGCTTTGTCGAGGGCGATATCGTCGGCTGCGCCTGGACCGAAATCGGCGCGGTGGAGATTGGCCAGGTGATGACCAAGGTGACGCCGGAGGGCGAAAAATGGCGCCTCAACGGCGAGAAGTTCTACAGCACCGGAAGCATTTTCTCCGACTGGATCGACGTCTATGCCCAGCGCAGCGACACCGGCGGCGATGTGATCGCGGCGGTGCGCACCCGCCAGCCGGGCATCCAGCAGAGCGATGACTGGGACGGTTTCGGCCAGCGCACCACCGGCAGTGGCACCTCGCGCTTCAACGACGCCGAAGTCGAGGCCGAGAACATCATCGACTTCGCCACCCGCTTCAAATACCAGACGGCCTTCTACCAACTGGTGCTGCTGGCGACCCTGGCCGGGATCGGCCGCGCCGCGCTGCGCGATGTGGCCCACGAAGTGCGGGTGCGCAAGCGCATCTACAGCCACGGCAACGCGCCTCAGGTCAGCGCCGACGCCCAGGTGCAGCAAGTGGTGGGCGAGATTGCCGCCTTGGTGTATGCGGCCGAGGCCGCGGCGGTCCGCGCGGCGGCACCGGCCCAGCAGGCCTACCTGGCGCGCTTTGCCGGGGATGAGGTGAAGGAACGAGCGGCCAATGTGGCGGCGGAAATCGAATCGGCCACGGCACAGGTGGTGGTCACCGAACTGATCCAGCGTGCCACCAGCGAACTGTTCAACGCCCTCGGGGCCTCGGACATTCGCCAGGGCAAGGCCCTGGACCGGCACTGGCGCAACGCGCGGACCGTGTCTTCGCACAACCCGGTGATCTACAAGGCGCGGATCGTCGGTGACTGGCAGATCAACGGCACCGAGCCGCCCTTTGTCTGGCAGATCGGCAACGGCCCGCAACGCTGACCCTTCCCTGCACCGTCCGTAGGAGCTGGCTTGCCAGCGAGGTCGTCCTCCGATCGTGCGCAAGGCTCAAGGGCCCATTCGCCGGCAAGCCGGCTCCTACGCTTTCCGGGCCCTGCGCTGTCCGTAGGAGCTGGCTTGCCAGCGAGGGCGTCCTCTGATCGTGCGCAAGGCTCAAAGGCCCATTCGCCGGCAAGCCGGCTCCTACGCTTTCCGGGCCCTGCGCCGTCCGTAGGAGCTGGCTTGCCAGTGAGGGCGTCCTCCGATCGTGCGCAAGGCTCAAAGGCCCATTCGCCGGCAAGCCGGCTCCTACGCTTTCCGGGCCCTGCGCCGTCCGTAGGAGCTGGCTTGCCAGTGAGGGCGTCCTCCGATCGTGCGCAAGGCTCAGAGGCCCATTCGCCGGCAAGCCGGCTCCTACGATAGGGGTACCAGACCAAGGTCGAGGCGGTCGCGCAGCGGGCGGGGTTGCAGGTAAGATGGCGATCTTTCGCGCAGCCCCCTTTGCGCTTCCGCCGAACAATAAGCCGAATCCATGCCCTTCGAACTCAGCGTAGACCTGACCACACTCGCCATCCTTGCCCTCGTGGCCTTCATCGCCGGTTTCATCGACGCCATTGCCGGCGGTGGTGGCCTGCTGACCACGCCCGCCCTGCTGACCGCGGGCTTGCCGCCGCATCTGGTACTGGGCACCAACAAGCTCAGCTCGACCTTCGGCTCGGCCACCGCCAGTTTCACCTTCTATCGGCGCAAGCTGTTCCACCCGCGGCAGTGGATGCACGCCATCATCGGCACCCTGGTGGGGGCGCTGACCGGAGCCATCGTCGCCCATTACCTGCCGGCCGAGTGGCTGAACAAGATGCTGCCGGTGATCGTCTTCGCCTGTGGCCTGTACCTGCTGTTCGGCGGCACGCCCAAGGCGCCGCTGGACAGCGATGCACCGATCAAGAAGAAGTGGCAGTCGAGCCAGGGCTTCAGCCTGGGCTTCTATGACGGCGTGGCCGGGCCCGGCACCGGGGCGTTCTGGACCGTGAGCAGCCTGCTGCTCTACCCCATCGATCTGGTCAAGGCCAGCGGTGTGGCCCGCAGCATGAACTTCGTCAGCAACATCGCGGCGCTGTCGGTGTTCGTGTTCTCCGGGCAGGTGGACTGGATCATCGGCCTGTGCATGGGCCTGTCGGTGATGGTCGGGGCCTTCTTCGGGGCACGCACCGCGATCAGCGGTGGTGCCAAGTTCATTCGCCCGGTGTTCATCACCGTGGTTCTCGGGTTGACCGTGCGCCTAGCCTGGCAGCACTGGTTCAGCGTGGCCTAGGCGACGCGCCACGTAGAGATCGATCAGGTAGCGGGCAATCGAGCGCGAGGCCGGCAACGGCGGTAGCGCATGGACGTTGAACCACTGGGCGTCCTCGATCTCGTCTTCCTGAGGCACGATCTCGCCGCCGGCGTATTCGGCATGGAAGCCCAGCATCATCGAGTGCGGGAACGGCCAGCACTGGCTGCCCACGTACTGGATGTTCTTGACCTCGATGCTCACCTCCTCGCGCACCTCGCGAATCAGGCAGTCCTCCGCCGACTCACCGGGCTCGGCAAAGCCGGCCAGGGTGCTGTAGACCCCGGTGACGAAACGCGGCGAACGGGCCAGCAGCACTTCATCGCCACGGGTGACCAGCACGATCATGCTCGGTGAAATGCGCGGGTAGGCCCGCAGATCGCAGGACTCGCAGTACATCGCCCGTTCCCCGGGCACCTGCACATTGGGCCGGCCGCAACTGCCGCAGAAACGATGTTCCCGGGCCCAGGTGCCAATCTGGGCGGCGTAGCCCAGGACCTTGTACAGGGTGTGATCGCCCTCCAGCATGAAGGCCCGCAGGCCTTTCCAGCCGCAGCCGGGCACCTCGGCGCGGCCACTGAGCTCCAGCAGGTACACCGGCTCGCCATCGAGGTGGCCGATGCCGTGCTCGGCCAGCAGCGGCAGGTCCTGGCCCTTGAGCCAGTGCCGGGGAAACAGCGCGCCGTTGTCGTCATAGAGAAAGCCGTCCGGGCCACGGGCCACGGCCCAGCCGCCGGGAAGTTCGGTATCCAGTACTGCGGTGGTCCAGCGTTCAATCATCGTCTATCAATCCAGAAATTCGGGTTTCTGTTTGCTCATGTGGGCGGCAATGGCCACACGCAAGTCGGTGGATTGCAACATGGCGGCGTTCCAGGTGGCGACATATTCCAGGCCGTCGTCGATCCGGTGGTCACGCATGTAGCTGAGCATTTCCTTGGTGCCGCTGACGGCGATCGGCGACTTGGCGGCAATCTCCCGGGCAATCTCCATGACCCCGTCCAGCAGGCTTGAGGCATCGCTGTAGGTGCGATTGACCAGGCCGATGCGGCGCGCCTCCTCGGCACCGAAGGTGCGCCCAGTGTAGGCCAGCTCGCGCAGCATGCCGTCGCTGATGATACGCGGCAAACGTTGCAGTGTGCCGACATCCGCCGCCATGCCGATGTCGATTTCCTTGATCGAGAACTGCGCGTCATCGGCGGCATACCGCATGTCGCAGGCGCTGATCAGGTCGATGGCGCCGCCCAGGCAGTAGCCCTGGATCGCTGCCAGCACCGGCTTGCGGCAGTTGTCCACGGCATTGAAGGAGGATTGCAGCTGGAGAATCTTGCGCCGCAGCAGGCGCGCATTGCGGCCCACGTCCTTGCCCAGTTCGTTGGCCACCCCGGCCAGCATCATCAGATCGATGCCCGAGGAAAAATGCTTGCCGGCGCCGCTGAGCACCACCACCCGCACCGCGTCGGTGTCGTCGATCCAGCGGAAGATCTCGACGATTTCGCTCCAGAACGCGGCGTTCATCGCGTTGATCTTCTCCGGGCGATTGATCTGCACATGGGCGATGTTGTCAGCGAGTTCGACGCGAAAGGCTTGGTATTCGGACATGGCAGTGATCCTTTACTGGGCGGAAAATGAGGCCCGAACTATAGCAAGCGACGGTGACGAGCCGTAAGGCAGCGCATTGGCCAAAAGCGGGACTGGCCGCAGGCTGGCGCGCGCCCTTGAAGGCACGCCGGTTTGTGTAGCCGCTGCCGCAGGCTGCGAACGGGCCCTAAGGGTACGCTGGAGCAGACGCCGCGTTGTTGCAGCTTTGCGCCGACTGCGTCGGCGATCGCAGCCGCGCAGGTTCGGCAGCGGCTACAAGGCGGTGGGCGCCGTTCAGCGAGTGGTCGGGGGCGGCAGGCTCAGGCGAAAACGCGCGCCCCCCAGGGGCGAGGCCTCGACGGTCAGGGTGCCGTCCTGGGCTTCCAGGGCGCGGCGGCTGATGGCCAGCCCCAGGCCAAAACCGCCGGTGGAGCGGTCGCGGCTGCGATCCAGGCGATAGAACGGCTCGAACACTCGTTCGCGCTCATCGTCGGGAATGCCAATGCCGTCATCGTCGACCCAGATTTCGCAGCGCTCGTCGCTCACCAGCACCCCGACCTGGATGCGTTTTTCACAGTAGCGGGTGGCGTTGCGCAGCAGGTTCTGCAGGGCCCGGGCGGTGAGCCGCGGGTCCAGGGTGAAGCGCTCCAGGGTGCCGTGCAGCAGCACATCGATGACCAGCTCCGACTCCAGCTCGTCATCGACGCTGCCGAGGATGCTGTCGATGAACTCGTCCAGGGACACCTCGACCTGCTCCGGCAGGCAGGCCGGGTTCTGCAGGCGGCTGTAGGACAGCAGTTCCAGCACCAGTTCATCCAGCTCGCGAATATGCGCCACCAGCCCCTGCAGGCGCTCGCGGCTGGCCGCGGGCAGATCGTCGGAGAGCACCAGGGCCAGGCCGAAATCCAGTCGGGTCAAGGGGGTGCGCAGCTCATGGGACACGGCGTTGAGCAGGTCCCGCTGCTGATTGAGCAACTGCTCGATGTCCCCGGCCATGGTGTCGAAGACATGGGCCAGGCTGCCGATGTTGGAACTGCCGGGCAGCTGCGTACGCTCGCTCAGGTGCCCCTTGCCGAAACGCTCGGCGGTGCGTTTCAGGCGCTCCAGGTCGCGCCAGTGCGGCCTGACCCAGAGCAGCAGGCAAGCCAGCAGCACCGCGACGATCAGTACGTTGATGCTCCAGTACAGCAGGTTGACGTCCAGCGGATCCGGCGGCACCACCAGCTTGACCGCCAGTTGCTCGTCCAGCGGCGACACCGCCAGGGTGCGCCAGCCCCAATCCCCCAGGCGGACCACCTTTTCGCCGCGAGCCAGGCGTTCGCGCTCGTACAGGCTGAAGTCCGGGTCGTCGATGCGCACCAGGGCCACTTGCAGCGGATGGAATTCCTGGTCCATTTCCTTGACCAGATCCGGCCACTGCGCGGCGGGAACTGCGCGGAACTGCTTGACGATCAGGCCTTGCAGGCCTCGGGACTGTTCCAGGTTGTAATCCACGAAGCGCTCGTGGAAGACCTTGATCACCAGGTCCGGAATCAGGTAGATCGCCGCGCTGAAGGCGACGATGGTAATCAGGTACAGCCGGACCAGGATGCGCAGCATGGAATCAGCATTCCCACTCGGAACGGCTGAACAGGTAGCCCTTGCCCCACACGGTCTTGATCTTGCGCGCTTCGCCGGCGTGGTCGTCGAACTTGCGCCGCAGCTTGGAAATGGCCACGTCCACCGAGCGGTCGGTGCCGTTGAACTCGATGCCCCGCAGCCGCTGGAGGATCTGGTCGCGGCTCAGCACTTCGCCGGCATGCCGGGCCAGCACCACCAGCAGGTTGTACTCGCCACTGGACAGCTCCACCAACTGCTCGCGCCAGGTCACGGTGCGCTCGCACAGGTCGATGCACAGGTTGCCCATGAGGATCTGGTCGCTGGCCGCCTGCGGCTCGCCGAGGCTGCTGCGGCGCAGCAAGGTGCGCACCCGGGCCAGAAGCACTCGCGGTTCGCAAGGTTTTGTCACATAGTCGTCGGCGCCCATTTCCAGACCCAGCACTTGATCATGGCTATCATCGCGGGCGGTCAGCATCAGGATCGGCAAGGTGGCCGAGTCGGCACGCAACAAGCGACAGACCTGCAGACCATCCAGGCCCGGCAGCATCAGGTCGAGGATCACCAGATCCGGCGGGCTGGCCTTGGCCCGTTCGCGCACCTGATCGCCGCGACTGATCACACTGACCTGATAGCCATTGCGCTCCAGGTAGCTGGCAATCAGCTCCGAGAGCGCGGTGTCGTCTTCGACAAGAAGAATATTGGGCATGACAAGAGGTCTTTATTGAAGAAATACAGAGTAGCGGCGTTCCTTATAGAGCACCGGGCCACCGCAGCAAGGCGCCAAGGATATACAACACTCATCGCGCAAGCGCGCCCGCTTCACACTTTTTCACACAGCACCTACACAGCTTCACAGCGGGCCTTGACCCATGCCCTTAGCATGCCGAGGTCATTATTGGGGTATCAGCATGTCGAATAAACTCCTCGCGCCACTCTGCCTGCTGGTTCTGGCGACGGCGTTGAGCGCCTGCAGCAAGACCGAAGGCGAACAGGCACCGCCAACCGCCACCGTGCGGATCGAGACGGTGCAGAGCCAGGCCCTGTCCATCACCAGCGAACTGAGCGGACGCATCGCCGCGCCGCGCAGCGCCGAAGTGCGCGCCCGGGTGGCCGGCGTGGTGTTGCAGCAGACCTTCCGCGAGGGCTCGGACGTCAAGCAGGGCGATGTGCTGTTCCGCATCGATCCGGCGCCCTTCCAGGCCGACCTGGACAGCGCCCGGGCCAACCTGCGCAAGGCCGAGGCCAGTGCCTTCCAGGCGCGCCTGCAGGAACAGCGCTTTGCCAAGCTGATCGCCGACCAGGCCATCAGCGGCCAGGAATACGACAACGCCCGGGCGACCCGGCGCCAGGCCGACGCCGAGGTGGCGGCCAATCAGGCCGCGGTCAAGCGCGCCAAGCTCAACCTGGACTTCGCCACCGTCACCGCACCGATTTCCGGACGGGTCGGCCGGGCCCTGGTCACCGAGGGCGCCCTGGTGGGCCAGAACGAATCCACCCCCATGGCGCTGATCCAGCAGTTGAACCCGATCCACGCCGACCTGACCCAATCCACCCGCGAGCTCAACGAGCTGCGCCGGGCCTTGCGCGCCGGGCAGTTGCAGCAGGTTGGCAAGGACCAGGCCAAGGCCACCCTGATCCAGGACGACGGCAGCCTCTACCCGTTGCCGGGCAAGCTGCTGTTCGCCGATATCAGCGTCGACCCGGGCACCGGGCAGATCATCCTGCGCAGCGAGTTCCCCAATCCGGACCTCGACCTGCTGCCGGGCAGCTTCGTGCGCGTGCGCCTGGAACAGGCCGTCAACCAGCAAGGCATCAGCGTGCCGCAACGGGCCATCCAGCGTGACAGTGCCGGTATCGCCCAGGTGCTGCTGGTGGATGCCGAGAACCGCGTGGTGCAGCACCCGGTGCAACTGGGCGGGGTGCAGAAAGACCGCTGGATCGTCACCGAGGGCCTCAAGCCCGGTGACCGAGTCATTGTCGAAGGCTTGCAGCACGCCCGTCCCGGCGAGCCGGTGCAGATCGACACCACTCCCCTTGCACTCGCCCAGCCCGCTGGCCAGTAGGTAGTACGACATGCCGCAATTCTTTATTGACCGCCCGGTCTTTGCCTGGGTGGTCGCCTTTTTCATCCTCCTGGGTGGCGCCCTGGCAATTCCCCAGTTGCCGGTGGCGCAGTACCCCAACGTGGCGCCGCCGCAGATCGAGATCTACGCCGTCTATCCCGGCGCCTCGGCGCAGACCCTGGACGAATCGGTGGTCAGCCTGATCGAGCAGGAGCTCAACGGCGCCGATCACCTGCTGTACTTCTCCTCCCAGAGCAGCCTGGGCAGCGCCACCATCACCGCGACCTTCCAGCCCGGCACCAATCCTGAGCTGGCCCAGGTCGATGTGCAGAACCGCCTCAAGGCGGTGGAGCCACGTCTGCCCCAGGCCGTGACCCAGCAAGGCCTGCAGGTGGAGAAGGTGTCCGCCGGCTTCCTGCTGCTGATCACCCTGACCTCCAACGACGGGCGCCTGAGCAACGTCGGCCTCAGCGACTACCTGGCGCGCAACGTGATGAACGAGATCCGTCGCGTGGACGGCGTCGGCAAGGCCCAGCTGTACGGCGCCGAACGGGCCATGCGCATCTGGGTCGACCCGCAGAAACTGGTCGGTTTCAACCTCACCCCGGCGGACGTCAATGCCGCGGTCGCGGCGCAGAACGCCCAGGTCCCGGCCGGCAGCATCGGCGACCTGCCCAACCCGTCCAGCCAGGAAATCACCGCGACCATTCTGGTCAAGGGCCAGCTGACCACCCCCGAGGAGTTCGCCGACATCGTGCTGCGGGCCAACCCGGACGGCTCCACGGTGCGCATCGGCGATGTGGCGCGGGTGGAAGTGGGCAGCCAGGAATACCAGTTCGGCACGCGCCTGAACGGCAAGCCGTCCACCGCGGTCGGTGTGCAGCTGTCGCCCGGGGCCAACGCCCTGAGCACCGCGACCCTGATCCGCGCCAAGATGGACGAGCTGTCGCGCTACTTCCCGGCGGGAGTGGAATACAAGATCCCCTACGACACCTCGCCGTTCGTCAAGGTTTCGATCACCAAGGTGATCTACACCCTGCTCGAAGCCATGGCCCTGGTGTTCCTGGTGATGTTCCTGTTCCTGCAGAACATCCGCTACACCCTGATCCCGACCCTAGTGGTGCCGGTGGCGCTGATGGGCACCTTCGCCACCATGCTGGCCCTGGGGTTCTCCATCAACGTGCTGACCATGTTCGGCATGGTGCTGGCCATCGGCATCCTGGTGGACGACGCCATCGTGGTGGTGGAGAACGTCGAGCGGATCATGGCCACCGAGGGCCTGTCGCCCAAGGACGCCACGCGCAAGGCGATGAAGCAGATCACCGGAGCCATCATCGGCATCACCCTGGTGCTGGTGGCGGTGTTCATTCCCATGGCCTTCATGCCGGGCTCGGTGGGGGTGATCTATCAGCAGTTCTCCCTGTCCATGGCCACCTCGATCCTGTTCTCGGCGTTCCTCGCCCTGACCCTGACTCCGGCCCTGTGCGCCACCCTGCTCAAGCCCATCGCCGCCGGCGAGCACCATGAGCGCAAGGGCTTCTTCGGCTGGTTCAACCGGCGCTTCGAACGCCTGAGCAACAGCTACGAGGGCGGCGTGAGCTACGCCCTCAAGCGCACCGGCCGCTACCTGCTGATCTACGTCGCGCTGCTGGCGATCATGGCGCTGCTGTTCAGTCGCCTGCCCTCCTCCTTCCTGCCGGTGGAGGATCAGGGCTACACCATCACCGATATCCAGCTGCCGCCCGGCGCCAGCCAGAACCGCACGGTCAAGGTGGTGGAGCAGATCGAAACGCACAACGCCGGCGAGCCGGGCGTGGGCGACAGCACCGTCATCCTCGGCTTCAGCTTCTCCGGTAGCGGACAGAACGCGGCGTTGGCCTTCACCACCCTCAAGGACTGGTCGCAACGGGGCAGCGACGACTCGGCCATGGCCATCGCCGACCGGGCCAACGCGGCGCTGAGCGCAATCAAGGACGCCGTGGTCTACGCCGTGCTGCCGCCACCGATCGACGGCCTGGGCACCTCCAGCGGCTTCGAGTTCCGTCTGCAGGATCGGGGTGGCGTCGGCCATGCCGCGCTGATGCAGGCCCGGACCGAGCTGCTGGCGGCCACGGAAAAGAGCCCGATCCTGGCCAACGTCCGCGAAAGCGCCCTGGCCGAAGCGCCCCAGGTGCAACTGGAAGTGGACCGCAAGCAGGCCAATGCCCTGGGCGTGTCCTTCGCCGATATCGGCAACCTGCTGTCCACCGCCCTGGGCTCGGCCTACATCAACGACTTCCCTAACCAGGGACGGATGCAGCGGGTGGTGGTCCAGGCCGAAGGCGACCAGCGCAGCCAGGTCGAGGACCTGCTGCGGATGCAGGTGCGCAACAGCGCCGGCAAGATGGTGCCGCTGTCAGCCTTCGTCCGCGCCAGCTGGACCCTGGGCCCGGCCCAGCTGACCCGCTACAACGGCTACCCGGCCATCGCCATCTCCGGCGAGCCGGCTCCGGGCCACAGCACCGGTGAAGCCATGCAGGAAATCGAGCGACTGGTGAGCCAGTTGCCCGCCGGCCTGGGCCTGGAGTGGACCGGCCTGTCGCTGCAGGAACGCCTCTCGGGCAGCCAGGCGCCGCTGTTGCTGGGACTGTCGCTGCTGATCGTGTTCCTGTGCCTGGCGGCGCTGTATGAAAGCTGGTCGATTCCGACCTCGGTGCTGCTGGTGGTGCCCCTGGGGGTGCTGGGCGCGGTGCTGGCGGTGAGCATGCGCGGGATGCCCAACGACGTGTTCTTCAAGGTCGGCCTGATCACCATCATCGGCCTGTCGGCGAAGAACGCGATCCTGATCATCGAGTTCGCCAAGAGCCTGTACGACGAAGGCCACGACCTGATCGACGCCACGGTGCAAGCCGCGCGCCTGCGCCTGCGGCCGATCGTCATGACCTCCCTGGCCTTCATCCTCGGCGTGGTGCCCCTGGCCATCGCCACCGGCGCCAGCTCCGCCAGCCAGCAAGCCATCGGCACCGGGGTGATCGGCGGCATGATCACCGCGACCCTGGCGGTGATCTTCGTCCCGGTGTTCTTCGTGGTGGTGATGAAGCTGGTCAAGCGCGGCTCGACCAAGGGCTGAAGCCCTCACGGCGGGCCCCATCACGGGGCCCGCACCTTCTACCCTGAGAGCCCCTGCTAAAAAGCGCTTCAGTCCTGCAACAGGCTGGCCAGGCGCTCGCGGGAAGTTTCCGGCTCACCTTCGACAGGCTGCGCAGAAGACAGGATGGGAGTGGAATAGAGCAACAGCAGCACCACAGCCAGACGCATTACCATGCTATCGATCCTTGCTCGGGAAAGAGTCAATAATTCAGCGTCAAATTTAAACATATGGCTATGTGATACTACCAAGCAAAATTTGCCACGCATGCGGATTGCGTCGCAAACGCACCACCCATTTGCGTCATCACTGGCGGCACATGCCTTGGGGGCCTGTTTGCCGGCAAGTGGAACACCGCCCAACAAGCCCCCTAGGGGAGAAGGCCCCGAGCGAAAGGTCGTCGACCCCGGCTCTGGCTCTGACGAACGGAGCCGCTATAGGGAAACGCCCTCCTCACCGTCCACTTGGCCATCCACCAAGGCCTGGATCTCTGCGAAGACATCTGCCCCCAGGCTCGCCGGGACGCCCCAATAATCAAAGATCCCGCCCTCCTCTCGATGCTGGCCACAAGTCACAAAAACACCGGTCCCAAACCTCTGCTTCAGGCGCATTGCCAACCAGCCAACGAACCCGCTGTTGTCGGCGCCGTCGGGAAAATGGAACCGGAAGACCGCGAACAGCTCTTGCTCGACGTCCGCACAGGGGACTAGCTGACTCCATACCTTGTCATCTCTTACGAGCGCCAGTGCATCAGGGCGTGCGGCACCAGGAAACGACGACAAAGGAAACTCCAGAAACGCGTAAGTGCCGGGGAAGAACCGGACACGCGCCTCGGTCATTACGTGCAACAGTCTGCGCTGCGTATCCTCTGCCGTTTCGTGGGAAATGTTCACCATTGCATACCCTCCATTGTGTAAAGCGCGCTGCGCTTCTTTTTATTGACCCACGAAATGCTAAGCATGAAGATCTTGAAGATAAATGTTCAATATCAAATAACATTGACAACCAAAGGTTGTAGATATGGATAAGCTGAAAAGCATGGCGGCGTTCGTTGCAGCAGCGGAGGCAGACTCCTTCTCGGCAGCGGCTGCGGTGTTAGGCGTGACGCCACAGCTGATAGCCAAGCAGGTCGGCAATCTGGAATCTCAGCTAGGAATCAAGCTGATCACCCGAACCACTCGCCGCCAAAGCTTGACCGCCGTGGGCAGGGAATATTACTCGCGCTGCAAGGCTATCCTCAGTGACGTTGAAGACGCCGATGAACTGGCGCAGTCAGCAAACTCGACTCCCCGCGGCAAAATCAGAATCAGCGCGCCCTACAATTATGGTTCCCACAGACTCATCCCGTTCCTGACCCAATACCTGACGCGTTACCCGGAAACGGAAATCGAGCTGGAGTTGACGGACAGGTTCGTGAACATCGTGGAAGAGGGATACGAAGTCGTGTTCCGGCTGGGCAAACCCCAGCTGGCCGACAGCGCGACCTTGGTTCAACGCGGCTTGAGACCTTTCAGGATGTTTGCTTGCGCATCCCCCGCTTACCTGTCGCGCAAAGGGACCCCGCTCCATCCCGAACAGCTCGTGGACCATGATTGCCTGGGCTATCTCTTCTCCGATCGAATGACGGACAAACTCTGGCGATTCACCAAAAACAGGCAGACGTTCACCATCCCCATCACGAGTCGACTGAAAGTCAATAACACCCAGGCCAAGGTGAACGCCGCACTGTCGGATTTCGGCATCACGCTCTGCGTCGAGGATGTCCTGATGCCCTACGTGCAACGGGGTGAACTGGTCGTACTCTTCGAGGAGTTCGAAGGGCCCACGTATCCCGTCAATCTGATCTACCCCTTCGACCGTCGCCCCTGCGCCAAGCTCAGGCACTTCATAGACGAAGTCGTCGAAGCCTTGGGTGCACCGCAGGCCTGACAGAGCAAGGGCCGGTTGTGGCCGGTCGTGCTGGCCGTCGGTGGTTGACCGAGGTCAGCATTGACGTAGAATCGCCCGCCCCAAAAAACAGCGTGCATAGCGAGAAGGAGCTTCGATGCAACGGGTGATGATTATTGGTCAACCTGGGTCAGGCAAAAGCACCTTGGCGCGTGAGCTGGGTCGGCGCACGGGCTTGCCGGTCGTGCACATCGACACCATCCACTGGCAGCCAGGGTGGATCGAACGCAGCCCGGACGAGAAGACGCGGCTTTGTCTCGATGTAGAGGCTCAAGATCGCTGGATTTTCGAAGGTGGCCATTCGGTCACCTGGCACAACCGGGTGGCCCGTGCAGATCTTTTGATATGGATTGATCGTTCGGCGACGCTTCGATTCTTGCGCGTAATGCGCAGAACGCTGCTGCAACGCGGTCAGTCTCGGCCCGACTTGCCGGAAAACTGCCCCGAACTGCTGGCGAACCTGCCGGCGTTTTTTAGATTCATGTGGCGGACGAAAAAATCGGCGCGAGAAAAAATGCAGCAACTTGTGGCAACAGCGCCATCGGCTTGCCGCGTGGTTTGTCTGCGGTCCAATCGGGATATCGGCATTTTTCTCGCCCGTATTGGACGTTCGACTGTCCAGGCTCCGCAAGATTGATCGACGGCTGACCAACACCGGACCAACCTTTCCCCTTGCGCCTTCGCCTATGACCTGGAGCAGACCCTGTCGCTCATAAGGTCGGCCAACCAGTCAGGCTTGGGCGCAAAGGCTATGAGGAACTCAGTGGCTAAGGGGCACGCTGGAACTGCCAGCCGGCTCGCCCGCATAGGCGTGAAGCGACCCGATCAGCCGTGGCTCTTGTGGTCCAGGGCGGCGTAGAAGTGGGCGCTTTGTTGCAGGTACTTCTGGGTGTAGGTGTTGGTGCCGGATTTCTTCTGGCTGATTTCCACGTTGGCGCTGGCTGGCAGGGCCACGCTGGCGGAAATGGCGGAGGCGGCGATCACGGAGAAGAGATTGAAGTTCATCGGTTTAACCCTCGGATTCAGTTGGCTGACTGGCCCTGGTGGGCCGTGGAGCAAACTTACTCCCGAGGGTTGGCGGGAAAAAATGCTTTGCAGCAGTAGCGATTATCAGCGTCATTGATAGAAGCAGTCAGGCCCCGGAACACGGGGCCTGCGGCTTATTGACGCACCAGGAACTTGATGTCGCTGGGGGCTTCGAAAGGCAGTTTCTGCACGGTCTTGCCAAGGAAACCGGTTTTGGCGTCACGTTCGATCACCACGATTTCGTTGCTCTTCTGGTTGCCGATCAGCACGTAGCGGTTGCTCGGATCGAGGCTGAACTCACGTGGGTGATCGCCTTCCACGGAGCGGCGCTGGATCTCCTTGAGCTGGCCATTGCTCTGATCGATGGCGAACACCAGCAACTGGTTGGCGGTGCCACGGTTGCTGACATAGAGGTACTGACCGTCCTTGGAAGCGTGCAAGGCCGCCGCGGACTTTTTCTCCTTGTTGCCACTGGCCGCCAGGTCGACCAGCTGACGCTGGGTCAGCTTGCCGTCCTGATAGTCGAAGACCGCCACCTGGGCGCTCATCTCCAGGGTCAGGTAGGCACGCTTGCCATCGGCACTGAACAGCAGATGGCGCGGGCCGCTGCCCGGGGGCAGCTGGACAAAGGCCGGTTCGGCGGGCGTCAGCGGATGTTCCGGGTTGGCCTTGGGGTCATAGCGGTAGACGAAGATCCTGTCCGCGCCCAGGTCGTTGGCGAACACAAACCGGCCATCCGGGGATGACACCGAGGAATGCACGTGGGCCGACTGCTGGCGTTCGGGGTCGACCCGGCTGGCCGGATGGCTGGTGAGCTGCACCACCGGCGACAGATGACCGTCGGCACTGACCGGCACCACCGCCAGGCTGCCGCCCGGGTCCACGTCCACCGAGTAGTTGCTGACGAACAGGTAGTTGCCGTCAGCGCTCAGGCTGGAGTGCGTAGGCTCGTTGCCCTGGCTCTGCACCTGGTTGATCAGGCTCAGTTGATGGGTCTTGGGCGCCAGGCTGTAGCTGCTGACACGGCCGATGGGGTCGGTCTGTCCCGGGCTGTTTTCATTCACCGCGAAGACGAATTTCAGGTCCTTGGACAGGGTCAGCCAGGACGGGTTGGAGCTCTTCACCACTTGCAGCGGCTTGGCATCGATCTGCCCGGTGCGCTCGTTGAAATGCAGGCGATACAGGCCCTGGCTCTGGCCCTGGGTGTAGGAGCCCACGAGCAACTCCTGGCTGTCCGCGGGAGCCGCCTGGACCGCCATGGCGCCAACACTGCCGGCCATCAGCAGCGGCCAGAAATTACGCATCTTCATGTTCACCCTCCTCTTCGTCGCGGGCACTGAACGCACTCATGCACACCAGGCGGTGCTCGCCGGCATCGTCGGCCAGGGTCCAGCTCTGCAGTTCCTGGTCGAAGGTCGCGGCCTGCACCTGGGCCAGGGTGAAGCTCCAGCGCTTGGCGGCGCGACCATCCATGCACTCGATCAGCAGGCGCTGCTCGTCGAGGGTGAAGTCGAAGGCGTGCAGGCCGTCGATTTCCAGCATGTCGCAGGCTTCAAGGGCGGTGAGCAAGGTGTCGGTAGCAGCGGTCATAGCGATCAATCATCAATTGGAAAGGCGCAATCATAGCTGATCGGCGCCCTGGGATCGGGCCCGTATTGCGCGCAATCATCGCTTGCCGTCGGTGCGGCAAGCGGGCGCTGGCGCAAGGACTTGAAAATGCTGTGCGGCGCCAGCCTGTCGATGCCCTGGAGCGGGCATGAAAAAGCCGCACCCGAGGGCGCGGCTTGGTGTTCAAAACGCCTGGATCAGTGAGCGAACAGTGAGTTGCCCTTCTGCCCGGCGAGCTTTTCCGGCTTGATCAGGAACCGCGCCAGGGCCGGCAGCAGCCACAGGGCGCCGAACATGTTCCACAGCAGCATGAAGGTCAGCATCAGGCCCATGTCGGCCTGGAACTTGATGGCCGAGAAGATCCAGGTGCACACGCCGATGGCCAGGCACAGACCGGTGAACAGCACCGCCTTGCCGGTGGAGCGCAGGGTCTGGTAGTAGGCCTCCTGCAACGGCAGGCCGGCGCGCAGGAAGCTTTCCAGGCGACTGTAGATATAGATGCCGTAGTCGACACCGATGCCCACCCCCAGCGCCACCACCGGCAAGGTCGCCACCTTGACCCCGATGCCCATGAAGGCCATCAGCGCATTGCCCAGCACCGAGGTCAGCACCAGCGGCAGGACGATGCACAGGGTCGCCGCCCAGGAGCGAAAAGTGATCATGCACATGCCGGCCACGCAGATGTACACCAGGATCAGGATGGTCAGCTCGGACTCCTTGATCACCTCGTTGGTGGCCGCCTCGATCCCGGCGTTGCCGGCGGCGAGAATGAACTCCAGGCCGTCCCTGTTGTGCTGCGCGGCGAATTCCTGCACGGCATGCACCGCGCGATCCAGGGTCGCGGCCTTGTGGTCGTTGAGGAACACCAGCACCGGCGCCAGGGAGCAGTTGTTGTTGTACAGGCCGTCGGCCCGGGCAATGGAGTTGTTCAGCACGTCAGGGTTGCGCGACAGGGTTTCCCATTTCAGGTTGCCCTCGTTCATGCCCTTGATCATCTGCTTGGACACGGTCACCAGGGAGATCGCCGACTGCACGCCCTCGGTGTTCTGCATCTTCCACATCAGCTCGTCGATCGGCGCCATGGCCTCATAGCGCGAACAGCCTTCGGCCGCGGTCTTGACCATCACCACCAGCACGTCGGAACTGGTGGAGTAGTTGCTGATGATGAAGTTGTTGTCCTTGTTGTAGCGCGAGTCGGGACGCAGTTCCGGAGCGCCCTGGTCGAGGTCGCCGATCTTCAGGTTCTGGCTGTACCAGAGGCCGCCGCCAAAGGCCACCAGGGCCAGGGCCACGGAGATCGGCGCAACCTTGGGGCTGGCGAAGTTCGACAGCAGGCGCCAGAACGGATGCTCGCGAGAAGCGTCTTTCTTGCTGCGCTCGATCGCGCGCTTGCTGATGCCGACGTAGGAAATCGCCACTGGCAGCAGGATCAGGTTGGTGAACACGATCACCGCCACACCGATGGAGGCACCGATGGCCAGCTCGCGGATCACCCCGATGTCGATGATCAGCAGGGTGATGAAACCCACGGCGTCGGCGAGAATCGCGATCATCCCCGGCAGGAACAGTTGGCGGAAGGTCCGCCGGGCCGCGGTCAGGGCGTTGTCGGCATCACTGGACTGCAGGGCGATGCCGTTGATCTTCTGCACCCCGTGGGAAATGCCGATGGCGAAGATCAGGAACGGCACCAGCATCGAGTAAGGGTCCAGACCGAAGCCGAAGGCGTGCATCAGCCCCAGCTGCCAGACCACCGCCACCAGGGTGGTGATCAACACCGCGATGGTGCTGCGGATGCACCAGGTGAACCAGTACAGCAGCACCAGGGTGATGATGAAGGCCACGCCGAAGAACATCACCACCATGATCAGGCCATCGATCAGGTCGCCGACCTTCTTGGCGAAGCCGACAATGTGGATCTTCACATTGGGGTTCTGCGCCTCGAACTTGTCGCGGATCTTTTCTTCCAGCTGGTGGGAGAACTTCTGATAGTCCAGGGCCAGCAGCTTGCCCTGGTCCTGTGGGTCCGGGTAGGACTCCAGCAACGGGATGTCGACGATGCTGGATTTGAAATCGTTGGCCACCAAACGCCCGACCTGACCGGACTTGAGGACGTTGTTGCGCAATTTGTCGAGGCTCTCGGCCGAGCCGTTGTAGCTCTGGGGGATCACCTCGCCACCGGCAAAGCCTTCTTCGGTCACCTCGGTCCAGCGCACGCTGGGGCTCCACAGCGACTTGAGCCCGGAGCGGTCGACGCCGGAGATGTAGAACACCTCGTCGTTGATCTGCCTCAGCGTCTCCATGTAGTCCTTGGTGAAGATGTCGCCGTCGCGGGCTTCCACCGAGATGCGCACGGTGTTGCCCAGGTTGGCCAGGTCGTTGCGGTGCTCCATCATCCGTTCGATGAACGGGTGCTTGAGCGGGATCATCTTTTCGAAACTGGTGGACGGGCGGATCAGGGTCGCCTGCCAGAACAGGAAAGCGCTGACCAAGAGGCAGATAAAGATCACTGCCGGGCGGTTGTTGAAAATCAGGCGTTCGAGAAAGTTCGCCTTGTCCTGGTGATGACTGCTCATGGAATTCCCCACCTTCTTATTATGTGCCCGGCCTACTTGCCGAGTTCAGCGCCGCTTGCCGCAGAAACCCGCACCCCGCCCTGCCCGGCCAGGATCAGGTTGCCATTGCCGGCGGCGGTCACCGCCGACAACGAGAGGCGGTCCGGGCGGTTGAACACGCTGAACGTCTGGCCGTGATCGGTGCTGCGGATCACGCTGCCGCCGTTGCCGACGATCACCAGCGAGCCGTCGTCCAGCAAGGTGGCGCCCGAGAGACCGAACTCCAGGGCGCCACGGGCCGCCTTCAGCTCCACCTGCTCCCAGGTGCCGCCGAAATCCGTGGAGCGATAGAGATTGCCGCGCAGGCCATAGACCAGCAGCGTCGCCGGCTGGCCGGTGCCGATCACGCCGAACAGCGAGCCTTCATAGGGGCCTTCGAGGCGTTCCCAGGTCTGCCCGCCATCGGCCGAGCGGAACATGCTGCCCTGCTCGCCGACGATGAACAGGCCGGCGTCCTTGACCTCGGCGATGGCGTTGAGGTGGTACTGATCTTCGTTGTCCAGGCGATCGCTGGCGTCCTCCCAGTGCTGGCCGCCGTCGGTGGTTTCCAGCAAGGCGCCGTAGGCCCCCACGGCAAAGCCGTTGCGGGTGTCCTTGAACCAGACATCGAGCAACGGCGCTTCACGCTTGAGGTCCTGGAACTGCTGGGTCCAGGTGACACCGCCGTCGGTGCTGGCCAGGACCTGGGCATCGTGGCCCACCGCCCAACCATGCTGGTCGTCGACGAAGTACACCGCCGTCAGCAGCTGCCGGGTTGGCACCTTGGCCTGGACCCAGGACGCCCCCTGATCGTCGGAATAGAGAATGTGCCCGCGATCCCCCACGGCCACCAGGCGCTTGCCGGCGTGGACCACATCGAGCATCAGGCTTTTCGCCGCTTTGGGCGATTCGATGGAAAAGACCGTATCCGCTGCGGAGGCAGCGGCCAGGACCGGTGTCGACAGCGTCACGACACCCAACAGCGAGAGCGCTGTAGCCAGCAGTGCGAACGTGCGCAGCGCCGGCGGGCGGCCAACAACCACGCCCATGACAGGCTCACTCATAGACCATTCCCCCATTTATTATTGTCAGGTCACTTGACCTCTCAGGGCGCCTTCCGGGGTTTGCCTGGCCTGGATCGACCCTGACGATCGTCCTGAAACCTGCAATCTAGAGCCCCTTTGGCTGCGAGCTATCCTATCGGGCTTTGGAAAGGTCTGACAATCAACGCCACGTTATCTTTTGTTAATCAACGCGCCTGGTCAGGCCCCTGAATACTCGGGCATTCGCTGGGCTGATCGATGCCGCTGGGGGCCACGGATCGAGGCCACGGACCGCGACGAAGCTTTCGCTGCTGCGACTGACGGCTTGGCCCGGGCCAGCCGTCACTCGACCAAAGACTGATCCAGCGCATGCATCCCCCGCCCCCGCCGTTGACTATGATGAGCGGCATGGGGCGCCAGCCGGACGAGCTTGAGGAGTGCAGCATGATTGCCATACGCGAGGCGTGGAAAGCCGGGCTGCTGGGCCGCGCCCACTGGGCCCGCAACCTGGTGTCCGGGGTGATAGTCGGCGTGGTGGCCCTGCCCCTGGCCATGGCCTTCGCCATCGCCTCCGGGGTCAAGCCCGAACAGGGGATCTACACCGCCATCGTCGGCGGCCTGCTGGTGTCGCTGTTCGGTGGCAGCCGCTTGCAGATCGCCGGTCCCACCGGGGCCTTTATCGTGATTCTCGCCGGGGTCACCGCCCAGTACGGGGTCGACGGCCTGCAACTGGCGACCATGATGGCCGGCATCATCCTGTTCCTGCTGGGCATCAGCCGCCTCGGCGCCCTGATCAAATTCATCCCCGACCCGGTGATTCTCGGTTTCACCGCCGGCATCGGGGTGATCATCTGGGTCAGCCAGTGGAAGGACTTCTTCGGCTTGCCCGCGGCCCAGGGCGAGCATTTTCACCAAAAGCTCTGGCACCTGTTGCAGTCACTGCCCGGGCTGCACCCGGCCACCACCCTGCTGGCCCTGCTCAGCCTCGGACTGTTGCTGTGGGTACCGAAGATCCCCTGGCTCAAGCGCCTGCCCGCGCCCCTGGTGGCCATGACCCTGGCCACCGCCCTGCAGTCGCTGTTCCAGTTCGACGGCGTGGCCACCATCGGCAGCGCCTTTGGCGGCATTCCCCAGGGCTTGCCGAGCCTGCAACTGCCACAGATCAGCCTGCCGCGGGTGCTGGACCTGATTGGCCCGGCCTTCGCCATCGCCATGCTCGGGGCCATCGAGTCGCTGCTGTCGGCGGTGGTGGCCGACGGCATGGCCGGCACCCGGCACGATTCCAACCAGGAACTGATCGGCCAGGGCATTGCCAACCTGGCCACGCCGCTGTTTGGCGGTTTTGCTGCCACCGGTGCCATCGCCCGCACCGCCACCAACATTCGCAACGGCGCCACCAGCCCCCTGGCCGGCATCGTCCATGCCGGGGTGCTGACGCTGATCATCCTGTTTCTCGCCCCGCTGGCGGCCAATATCCCGCTGTGCGCCCTGGCCGCCATCCTGTTCGTGGTGGCCTACAACATGAGCGAACTGCACCACTTCAAGCGCATGCTGCAGCGCGCGCCGCGGGCGGACGTGGCGATCCTGCTGTGCACCTTTGTGCTCACGGTGTTCAGCGACCTGGTGATCGCGGTGAATATCGGGGTGATCCTGGCGATGCTGCATTTCCTGCGGCGCATGGCCTCCTCGGTGGAGGTGCAGCAGGTCGTGGGAGAGGATCTGGAGAACGAATTGCGCGGCAAAGGACGCGGGCAGCTGCCTGCCGGGGTGCTGATCTATACCATCGAAGGCCCCCTGTTCTTTGGCGCTGCCGAAACCTTTGAACGGGCCCTGGCCCAGACCCACAGCGATCCCAGGCTGCTGATCATCCGCCTCAAGCATGTGCCGTTCATGGATATCACTGGGCTGCAGACCCTGGAGGAAGTGATAGGTCAGCTGCACAAGCGCGGGATCGTGGTGAAACTGTGCGAAGCCAACCTGAAGGTGCATGCCAAGCTTGAGCGAGTGGGCATCCTGCACGCCATTGGCGCGCAGAACTATCACCGCGACTTGAGCAGCGCACTGCCCCCCCTGTAGCCGCTGCCGCAGGCTGCGAACGGTCTGGACGGCTCTGCGTCGCAGGGACGCATCAATCTCAAGACCGACAGAGGTGTGACAGCGATCGCCAAGCAAGGTCCTGCGGACCTTTGCGCAGCTTCGCAGGCTCAGTAGCGGCTACAGGTGTAGCCGCTGCCGCCGTCAGGCGAGGCTTTTGCTGACCACTTCGAACACGTCGCTGGACAGCTCGCCGGAGGCGCGGATGCGCTCCAGTTCGCCTTTCATCAGCGCCTGGCGGGCGCTGTCGTACTTGCGCCAGCGGGTCAGCGGCGCCAGTTGCCGCGAGGCGATCTGCGGGTTGAAGCCGTTGAGCTGGATCACCAGATCCGCGAGGAAGCGATAGCCGGAACCATCGGCCGCGTGGAAGTTGATCAGGTTCTGCCCGGCAAAGGCACCCACCAACGCCCGCACCTTGTTCGGGTTCTTGAGATTGAACGCCGGGTGCTGCATCAGCGCCTTGACCCGCTCCAGGCCGCCCGGCAACGGGCTGCCGGCCTGCACGCTGAACCACTGGTCCATGACCAGGGCGTTGTCCTTGAAGTGCTCGGCAAACACCGCCAGGGCCTTGGCCTTCTCGGCCTCGAATGGCGAGTTGACCAGCACCGCCAGGGCGGTCAGGCGCTCGGTCATGTTGTCGGCGCTGTCGAACTGTTCGATGGCCGCCGCCAGCACTTCGGGCTTGTGGGTGAGCATCAGGTACGACAGGGCAATGTTCTGCAGCGCGCGACGGGCGAAATGCTCGGACTCGGCCACGTAGGCCGTGGCCTTGGACACTGCCCGGTTGGCCTGATAACGCTTCCACAGCGCATCGAACAGGCTGTCAGCCAGTTGCTGGCGAGCAAACTCGCGCGCCGCATGGATCGCCTCGACATCCGCCACTTCGCTGATTTCGGTGAGGTAGGCCTCGCCCGGCAGGGACAGCATTTCCGCGACCATGGCCTGGTCCAGGCTGCCATCCGCCAGCACGGTGCCCAGGGCGGTCACCAGACGTTCGTCCATCACCAGCGCCTGACCCTGCTGATGCTGGGCAATCAGTTCTTGCAGCACTTGCACGGCCAACTGCTGGCCGGCGTCCCAACGGTTGAAGCCGTCGCTGTCGTGCTGCATGAGGAACATCAACTGGTCGCGGCTGTAGGGGAAGCTCAGCTTCACTGGCGCCGAGAAGCCGCGCAGCAGCGAAGGCAGCGGCTGTTCGGTGATGTCGACGAAGGTGAAGGTCTGCTCGGCCTCGGTCACCGAAATCACCCGGGACGTGCCCTGGGCCGCGCTTTCGCCGGACAGGCGCAAGGCCATGCCCGCCCCTTTGGAATCCAGCAGGCCCAGCTCCACCGGGATCACGAACGGCAGTTTTTCTACCTTGTCCGGGGTCTGCGGGCAGCTCTGGCGGAAGGTCAGGCTGTAGGTTTTCGCCGCCGCGTCGTAGGCCTCGCTGACCGCCAGCCGTGGCGTACCGGCCTGGCTGTACCAGCGCTTGAACTGGCTCAGGTCGACGCCGTTGGCGTCTTCCATGGCCTTGACGAAGTCGTCGCAGGTCACCGCCTGGCCATCATGACGCTCGAAGTACAGGTCGCTGCCCTTACGGAAGCCTTCGGCGCCGAGCAAGGTGTGGATCATGCCCACCACTTCCGAACCCTTTTCGTACACGGTCAGGGTGTAGAAGTTGGAAATCTCGATAAAGCTTTCCGGGCGCACGGCATGGGCCATGGGGCCGGCGTCTTCGGCGAACTGGTGAGTACGCAGGTAGGCCACGTCCTGGATGCGCTTGACGGTGCGCGAGTTCATGTCGGCGGAGAAACCGGCATCGCGGAACACGGTGAAGCCTTCCTTGAGCGACAGCTGGAACCAGTCGCGGCAGGTCACGCGGTTGCCCGACCAGTTGTGGAAGTATTCGTGGGCAACGATCGCCTCGACCCGCTGGTGCGCGGCATCGGTGGCGGTTTCGGCGCGGGCCAGCACGGCGCTGGAGTTGAAAATGTTCAGGCCCTTGTTTTCCATGGCACCCATGTTGAAGTCGTTGACCGCAACGATCATGAAGATGTCCAGGTCGTATTCGCGACCGTAGGTTTCTTCGTCCCAGCGCATGGACTTCTTCAGGCTGTTCATCGCGTGCTGGCACTTGTCGATGTTTTCCGGCTCGACATAGATGCGCAGCGCCACGTCGCGCCCGCTCTGGGTGCGGAAGCTGTCTTCCACGCACCACAGGTCGCCGGCCACCAGGGCGAACAGGTAGGCCGGCTTCATGAACGGGTCTTCCCAGGTCGCCCAGTGCCGGCCGTCTTCACCAGGACCGCTGGCGATCGGGTTGCCGTTGGAGAGCAATACCGGGTAGCGGTGCTGCTCGGCCACCACGGTGGTGGTGAACTTGCTCATCACATCCGGGCGATCGAGGTAATAGGTGATCTTGCGAAAGCCCTCGGCCTCGCACTGGGTGCAGAACATGCCGCTGGACTTGTACAGGCCTTCCAGGGCGGTGTTGCTTTCCGGGTGGATCTTCACGCTGGTGTCCAGGGTGAAGCTGGCGCTGGTCGGGTGCAGGGTCAGGTGGCTGTCATCGAGCTGGTAGTCGCTGGCGCTCAGCAACTGGTCGGACAGGCTCACCGACAGCAGCTCCAGCTGCTGGCCGTCCAGCACCAGCGGCGGCAGGCCGGCGCCGCGTGCGGGGTTGCGACGCATCACCAGCTGCGCATGGACCAGGCTGTGGTCCTCGAACAACTCGAAGGTCAGGTGGGTCTCGTCGATCAGGTACTCGGGGGCCTGATAGTCCTTCAGGTAGATCATCTTCGGTTGTTCGGTGCGCATGGCGAATTCCTTCTACTGATGCACGGCGAGCTGATAGGCCGTGTATTTGCGAATGTTGATCACGCCGGTATCAAAGATCAGGTACTGGCCCTTGATGCCCAGCAGCGTGCCTTCGGCGATCGGATTCTTGTCCAGGTTGAAACTGACGATCTTGCTCGGGTACTGCTCGACCGGGTAACGGATTTCCAGGGGTTCGATGTCACTCACCGGCTGGATCGCCTGCAGGCCGAAACGCTGCTGCAGCGCCAGCAGGCCCTCGGCGCAGGATGCGAACAGCTGGTCGCGCACCGCCACCAGGTCCACGGCCTGGGCATCGCCCTTGAGCAGCGCGCGCCAGTTGGTCTTGTCGGCCACCTGGGAACGGAACAGGTCCTCGACGAAGCCCGATTGCTGGCGGGTCGCCACGCGCATGATCGGCAGCGCCTGGCTGGCGCCCTGGTCGAGCCAGCGGGTCGGCAACTGGGTGGCGCGGGTGATGCCGACCTTGATCCCCGAGGAGTTGGCCAGGTAGACCACGTGATCGGTCATGCAGAACTGCTCGCCCCAGGACGGCTCACGGCAGGTGCCGGCGTCGTAGTGGCAGCGTTCGGGGCTCATGATGCACACATCGCACTGGGCCAGCTTGGTCATGCAGGGGTAGCAATAGCCCTGGCTGAAGCTGGTCTTGGTCTTGCGTCCGCAATGGGTGCAATGGATCGCCCCCAGGTACTCCAGGCGCACCTGAGTGCCGATCAGGGGGTTGACCGGCACCTCGCTGTCACCCAGGCGAAAGGCGTACTGAACATTCGGCCCGTCCAGGCGTGCCGACATTTTGCTGATGGAACCGCGGCCAATCTCGATCAATGGATGGCATCCGACTTGAACAGGATGTTCGGCACCGGTGCCGACTTCGAGGCGCATTCCTGCGGCCCCATGTAGCCGGTGCGCTGTTCCTCGGGCAGGTTCTGCATCTCCCAGGCGATCATGGCCTGCAGGGACAGTTCACGCTGCTCGGCGGTGAGCTTGCGGCCATCGGCCCATTTGCCGATCTCTACCGCCAGCTTCAGGCTCTGGTAGATCTCGGGGGTGATGTTTTCGATCATTTCGACAAAGGACGACATACACGACTCCAGCGTTTAAAGGGCCAGTTTATGGCGGCTGTAGAGGCCACCCAACAAGCCGGTGAGGCAACCGATGAGCAGCCCGCCGACATGGGCGGCGTTGGCGATTTCGCCGAAGCCGATCATCGACACCAGCCCGGACAGGCACAGCAGCAGCCACACCAGCATCATCACCAGCACGCCCCGGGGCAGGCGGTAGATGGGGTTGGGGGACAGTAATTGATAGATCCAGCAATGCCCGAGCAGGCCGTAGAGCACCCCGGACAGGCCACCGAACAGGGTTGGGCCGCTGAAATAGTATTGCGCGAAGTTGGAAACCAGGCTGAACAGCAGGGTCAGCCCCAGCAGGTTGATGCTGCCCTGGCGCAGTTCGATGCGCCGCCCCAGTTCCCAGTACCACATGCCGTTCATGGCGATGTGCAGGATGCCGAAGTGAATCAGCATCGGCGTCACCAGGCGCCACCACTGCCCCGCCGCCAGGCTGTCGGCCAGGGAGCTGAACTGGATGTAGTCGCCCACCACGCGAAACTCGAGGAAGGTGAACCAGCCGAGGGTCTGCAGGTTGTCACCGAGCAAGGTGATGCCGCACACCGCCAGGCTCAGCAGCAGGATCAGCGCGGTGACCGGGCTGCGGCGCAACTGCTGCACCAGGCCAACCCGCGCCGGCGAGGCCGCCTGCGGGATGTCCAGTTGCTGCTCGGGATCGCCCTGGGGAAAGCGCTGGTACAGGCCCCGCACATCCTCACTGATGGATTCGGGCACCCAGAGCACTTGCTCGCCGGCCTCTTCACTGACCCGGTGGGGCACCTGCATGCGCTGCAGCAGCTTGACGAAGCCACTCAGGTCGGTGGCCAGTGGCAGACGCAAAACCGCTACTGCGCTCATCGCAACACCTCGGGCCGCTCGACGTCGACCCAGACAAATTTATTCGGATCCAGGCGGGTTTCCTGGTCCAGGCGATAGGCGGCAAGCTTGCCGTAGAGCACGGCGCTGTAGTCCAGGCACGCCAGGTTGGGACGGATCGGCGCCGGCTTGCCGCTGCGCCAGTAGTGGCCGACAAACAGCATCGGTTCGTCAGGGCCGTAGCGCAGCAGGCTGTTTTTCTCGGCCGGGGACAACGGCGTGCGCGCCACCGGATCGGGCAAGGCATCGGGCTGAAAGACGATGTCGCCGTAGGTCTGCGGGTCGTCTTCCCAGAATTTGGTGCGGAAGAACGCCCGGGTCAGGCCGTCGCCGCTGGTCATGGTCAGGCCGTGGGGCAGGCGCATGTCGGTGCCGCGCAACAGGCGATCGAAGGCGGTGCTGGCAAAACTGTCGGGCAGCGCCGAGGCCTGGAGGAACTCGCGGTCGATGCAGCCATTGGGGTACTGCTGGCGCAGCGGGGCGATCAGGCCCGCATCCCAGCAGGCGTGCACCACGCGAAAGCGCCCGGCGTCGACGAACAGCGGCAGTTCATAGAACCACTCGAGGAAGTCGTGCCAGTCGCCCGGGTGGTGTTCGAACTGGGTCAGGGTCTCGTGGATCAGCCGGGCATGGCGCGGCGTGTGTTCACGCACGAACTGCTTGCCACTGCCGGCCGCCGCCGGAGTGCTCCAGCCCAGGGCGTTGAACTCATGGTTGCCCATGATGCACAGCGCCTGACCGGCTTCGACCATGTCGTGGACGATATGCAGGGATTCACGGATTCGCGGGCCGCGGTCGATGATGTCACCGAGGAACACCGCCATGCGCGACGGATGCCGCCAGACGCCGCCCTGCTTGTGGTACCCGAGCCGATCCAGCAAGTGCTCCAGGGTCAGGGCGCAACCGTGCACGTCACCGATCAGGTCGTAGCTACGCGCGGGATCGAGCATCAGTCGCCTCCACCGCCCAGTCGGCTGCCCCAGCCAAGCTTGGTCCGGCAGACCTCGTAGTAGTTGTGGTCCAGCGGGTGAATCAGGCGCAGTTTCTGCGCCTTCTTGCTGACCGTGATGGTGTCGCCCGGTGCGCAGGTGAAATGGTTCTGCCCGTCACAGGAGACTTGCGGATAGATCTGCATATCTTTGGACACGACGATTTTCAGCTCACTGTTGCCGTCGACCACAATCGGCCTTCCGGACAAGGTATGGGGGTACATCGGCACAATCACAATGGCATCCAGCTTGGGATGCATGATCGGGCCGCCGGCGGACAGCGCATAGGCCGTGGAGCCGGTGGGCGTGGCGACGATCAGGCCGTCAGCCTTCTGACTGCAGACGAACTGGCCGTCGATGTAGATTTCGAACTCGATCATCCGCGTCGACTTGCCCGGGTGCAGCACCACGTCGTTCAGCGCATCGCCCTGGCCAATGGCCTCGGCGTGACGGCGGACTTCGGCCTGCAGCAGGAAGCGGTTTTCCACCAGGTAATGGCCGTCCAGCACTTCGGCGACCTTGACCTCCAGCTCATCGGGGCGGATGTCGGTGAGAAACCCCAGGCTGCCACGGTTGATCCCCAGCACCGGAATATTGTGCCGCGCCAGGGCCCGGGCGGCGCCCAGCAGGCTGCCGTCGCCGCCGACCACGATGACCATGTCGCAGACCTCGCCCAACAGCTTGCGCGAGGAGGTCTGCAGGCCGTGGCCCGGCAGCACTTCGGCGATGGTGTCTTCGAGGATCACGTGCAGGTGGCGTGCCAGCAGAAACTTCTTCAGTCGGCGAACTGTGTCCAGCACCTGGGAGCTGCCCAGGCGACCGATAATGCCGATATTGCGAAATTGCTCCATGGGGCTCCTGCGAGGTTCGGGTACGGGCGAAACGGAGGATTATGGGCGAAACCCGGCGTTAGACAAAATCCTTTCAGCCACGCGGGCTTAGGAACCGCGGCGAGAGCACCGAGCGACACGCATTTATCGCGAAGCGCAAGGGTTTGCGTCTATGCTCGCAGCATGCTCCTGTTCCCGGATCTGCTCAGCCTTCCACGCCAGTTGCGTCAACCTGAAGTCCGCGACCTCGCCTGGGTCATCCTCGCGCCGCCGATGCTCAGCCACACGCCCTGGCCGCAGCGCCACCCCCTGTCCGGCAGCGACTGGGTGCAGGCGCCGCAATTGCTGGCGCACTGGCTGCGGCGCCTGGACCTGGACCCCAGCGCGCTGCGCCACTGGCTCGACCGCAGCCAGACACGGCGCCTGGGCCTGTACTACGAACGCCTCTGGCAGTTTGCCGTGCAGCACGCCCCCGGCGTCGAACTGCTGGCGGCCAACCTGCCGATCCGCCGTGGCGGCCAGACCCTGGGCGAGCTGGACATGCTGCTGCGCGACCGCGAAGGCGTGCATCACCTGGAACTGGCGATCAAGCTCTACCTGGGCCCGCAACGGGGCAACGGCAGCGACAGCGCGCAATGGCTGGGGCCGGGCTGCCACGATCGCCTGGACCGCAAGCTGGCGCACCTGGACGAACACCAACTGCCGATTTCCGCCCGCGATGAAAGCCGCGAGGCCCTGGCAGCGCTGGATATCCAGCAGTTTCGCGCCCACCTGTGGCTGGGGGGCTACCTGCTCTATCCCTGGCCGGGCCACGCCGAACCGCCCGAGGGCGCCCATCCGCAGCACCTGCGGGGGCGCTGGCTGCATCAACGGGACTGGCCGGCCTACCTGGCCCTGGGCGCCCCGGGGCGCTGGCAGCCCCTGCCCCGCCACGCCTGGCTGGCCCCGGCTCACTATCCGGCGGAACAGGCCTGGACCGCCGGGGAACTGGGGCAATGGCTGAGCGCCCTCTCCCCCCACGCCCCGGCGCAATTGCTGGTGCGACTGGAGGAAACGGCCGAAGGGGGCTGGGAAGAAGCCGAGCGCCTGTTCCTGGTGGCCGACCTGTGGCCCAACCTCCCCGTAACCCAGCCCTTCCCGCCCAGAGACCAACCTGCGTAGCCGCTGGCTGGCCAGCGAAAACCTCTCCACGAATGGCGCAAGGCTTGCGGGCCTTTTGGCCGACAAGCCGGCTCCAGCCGTGGGGTTTCGCTATGCCAGGGAAAGCCGCAACGCCAGGGCCGCCAGGGTCACCAGCAGCACCGGCACGGTGAGCACGACGCCGACCCGGAAGTAATAACCCCAGCCGATATGAATGCCCTTGCGCTCCAGCACATGCAGCCAGAGCAAGGTGGCCAGGCTGCCGATGGGGGTGATCTTCGGCCCCAGGTCGCTGCCGATGACGTTGGCGTAGATCATCGCCTCCTTGACCACCCCGGTGGCTTGGCTGGCATCGATGGACAAGGCACCGATCAGCACCGTTGGCAGGTTGTTCATCACCGACGACAACCCGGCGGTCAACAAGCCGGTGCCCAGGGCCGCCCCCCAGATTCCGCCGCCGGCAAAGGCGTCGAGCCAGGCGGCCAGGTGCCCGGTCAGCCCGGCATTGCGCAAGCCGTACACCACCAGGTACATGCCCAGGGAAAAAATCACGATCTGCCAGGGTGCTTCCCTGAGCACCTTGCGGGTGGAGATCTTGTGTCCACGCGCCGCGATCACCAACAGCAAGGTGGCGCAGACCGCGGAAATGGCGCTGATGGGAATCCCCAGCGGCTCCAGGGCAAAGCAGCCCAGCAGCAGAATCAGCAGCACCCACCAGCCGGCCATGAAGGTCGCCCGGTCATGGATGGCACTGGCCGGCTCGGCCAGTTGCCGCGGATCGTACTGCTCAGGGATGTCCCGGCGGAAAAACCACAGCAGCACCGCCAGGGTCGCGGCAACGCTGACCAGGTTGACCGGTAGCATCACGGCCGCATAGCGGTTGAAGCCGATCTTGAAAAAGTCCGCAGAGACGATGTTCACCAGGTTTGACACCACCAGCGGCAGACTCGCGGTGTCGGCGATGAAGCCGGCCCCCATGACGAATGCCAGGGTGGTGGCGGCAGAAAAGCGCAAGGCCAGCAGCATGGAAATGACGATGGGGGTCAGGATCAGCGCCGCACCGTCGTTGGCGAACAGCGCCGACACCAGGGCACCGAGCAACACCATGAAGGCGAACAGGCGTCGCCCCCTGCCCCGTCCCCAGCGCGCTACGTGCAGGGCAGCCCAGGCGAAGAATCCGGCCTCGTCCAGCAGCAGGCTGATGATGATCAGCGCGACGAAGGTGCCGGTGGCGTTCCAGATGATCTGCCACACCACCGGGATGTCGGCCAGTTGCACCACGCCGCAGAACAGCGCCAGGAGCGCGCCGAACACCGCGCTCCAGCCCACGCCCAGGCCTTTGGGCTGCCAGATCACCAGGGTGATGGTCAGCAGGAAGATCAATACTGCAATCAACATGATTTAAGGAATCTTGAATAAAGAGCTGACCGCCAAAGGAACCGGCTTGCCAGCGAAGCTGCCCCCGAGGCCTCCATGAGCCTCAGGAACCCGCTCGCCGGCAAGCCGGCTCCTGCAACAGCAGGGGAATGTGGAGGGAGGAAGGCGTTCAGGCTTTCTTCTGTTGCTCGACCCATTGGCCGTAGGCGTTGATGAAGCCCTGCAGGAACGGCCGGGTGGCCTCCGACAGCTTGCCCGAATCATCGAACGCCGCACCGGCGCCGCCCAGGTAGGCTTCCGGCTGCTGCATGCACGGCACATTGAGGAACACCAGGGACTGGCGCAGGTGGTGGTTGGCCCCGAAGCCGCCAATGGCCCCCGGGGACACGCTGATCACCGCACCCGGCTTGCCGCCCCAGGCACTCTTGCCATAAGGACGCGAACCGACGTCGATGGCGTTCTTCAGGGCCGCCGGCACCGAGCGGTTGTATTCAGGGGTCACGAACAGCACCGCATCGGCGGCCGCGATCTGTTCGCGAAAGCGGGTGTAGGTCGCCGGCGGCGTCACATCGATGTCTTCGTTGTAGAGCGGCAGATCGCCGATCTCGACGATGCCCAACTGCAGGTTCGCCGGGGCCAGCTCGGCCAGCGCCAGGGCGACCTTACGGTTCAGGGACTGCGCTCTCAGACTGCCGACCAGCACTGCAACCTTGTAGACATTGCTCATTGGAGTTTCCAACCCTTGGCGTGAAGAAGGTGTTAGTTATAGATGAGCCCGGGGGGGTGCTGCTACCCCGCGAGCGCCATTTGCTCAGATAAATCCTGCCGCACCCCACGGCCGGCGGCGGCCGTGGATTATTTTTTCCAGGCGGCAAAACTTACCCGGCACCCACCGGGTCTACAGCAGCGAAATTTGCGTGTTTTATCTCCAGAGGCTCTAAAGATGGCTGCAGTACTTGTCGGACAATTCCATGCAAGAGATGCCGAAGGACGGGTGTATTCAGTGCACGAGTTCCAGGAATCCATGCCCGCGCAGGACGGTACGACCGGCTCGGAACCCGTCACCACCTATCGCCTGGCGATTGGCGACCGGGTGCGCAAGCTCGACGACAATCAGTTCCTGCTGGTGCAATCGGATGTGACCATCGTCCGCGAGCCCGAGACCTACGTCACCGAATAGGCGCAACCGACCCCGGCGGTCCGGTGCGGCCAAGGGTGGCGACTACAGATTCCGGACCTGCAGTTGGGGTAGGATTCGATGCTTGACCGCCCAACGGCTGGAGATGGACTTCAAGCATGCGTCTACGTCATATCGAAGTGATTCAGGCCCTCCTGCAAACCGCCCACCTGGGCACCGCCGCCGAGCTGCTGCAGCTCTCGGTGGCCGAGGTCGAGGCCTTGCTGCGCGATGCCGAAAGCCACTTGGGGTTCATGCTGTTCGCCAGCGTGCGCGGACGCTTGCAGGCCACCCGCGAAGCCCGGGAACTGCAACCGGCGATCACCCGGGTCTACGACGCCTTCGAGCCGTTGCAACGCCTGGCCGACAGTTTGCGCTTTCACCAGGCACCGCCGTTGCGCATCATCGGCACCCCGCCGCTGGTCCAGCAACTGCTGCCCCAGTGCATCGCCGCGCTGCGGCGGCGCTTTCCCGAGACCCCTTGCAGTCTCCTCAGCCACGGCACCCGGGACATGGTCGAGCGCCTGCTGCTGCGCGATTGCGACCTGGGCCTGAGCCTGCATGACCCCGAACACCCGGACATCCATAGCCAGGCTCTGGCCCAGGGCAAGCTGTTCCTGCTGGCACCCCACGGCTGGCTGCAGCCCCGGCAGAAATACGCTGCCCTGCAGGATCTGGCCGGCCAGGCCATGCTCGGCCTGGAAGGCCAGGACCCGCTGAGCGTGATGCTCGCCAGTAAATTGCAGAATCTGCGGCCAAGCCCGGTGATCCAGACCCGGGTGCAGACCTATCAGATGATGCGCAGCCTGGTGGAAGCCGGTGAAGGGCTGGCCATTGTCGACCCCTTCACCGCCGTCGGCGCCCGCAGTGCCGGGCTCGATGCATGCCCGCTGTCGCCGCCGATCGGCGTCACCCTGTACGCCCTGCGCCGCCAGGGCAGCGAAGTCTCGCCCCTGCTCAATGCCCTGCTGGAACTGCTGACGCAACAGGCCGAGGCCCTGTTGGCGGGCTAAGGCTGGCGGACCTGGGGTTCATCGGCAAACAGGCAATACCAGAAGATCGCCACTTCGCGGGTCTGCGGATCGATGCCGCGATAACGCAGTTGATCCACCCCGCCCACCACATAGCCGCACTGCTCGTACAGGCGACAGGCCCCCAGGTTGTTGTTCTGGGTTTCCAGCATCACCCCCGGCAGTTGCTTCTTGCGACTCCAGAACTGCGCCACCTCCAGCAGTGCCCGGGCTACGCCGTGACGCCGGGCCGGCGCATGCACCGCCAGTTCGTCGACATGCCCGTAGCCGTTCCAGTTGGTGCTGACCACCACATGCCCCACGGGCTGGTCATCGAGATAGGCCATGAAGATCTCGCTGTCCGCGGCATTGCGGTAGCTGCCGAATTCCTCCGGATCGATGCCATAGCACTTGCGATACGGCACCACCTTGCGCAGCGGCCAGTCCGCTACCGCCAGGCCTGGCGCAGGCTCGGCGTAGGCGCTGACCTCGAAGCTGAAATCGCTGCCCCAGACATAGGCGGCGAACCCCTGGTCGGCCACACGGATCGCCAGCCCCGGGTGCACGGGGTTCACAACAGGCTGCATAGCGGGAAAACTCCTCATGCCTTGATGCAATCGACGGTGTAGTGGCGCCCGTCGCCCAGATCCTCATGCTGCAGACCGTGCACATCGGCGACAAAGCCCGGGAAGCTGCTGTCGAAGGCCCGGGCGAAAGCCAGGTAATCGATGATCGAGCGGGTCGACTCGGTGAAGCGCTCGCCGGGCATGATCAACGGAATGCCCGGCGGATACGGCACCAGCATCACCGCGGCGATACGGCCCTGCAACTGATCGATGGACACCGCCTCGACTTCGCCGCGCACCAGTTGGTCGTAGGCATCGGCAGGCTTCATCGCCACCTCCGGCAGCACGGTGTACATGCGCTTGAGGTGCTTGGCCGTGGCGTTGCTGCGGTAACAGGCATGCAACTGGTCGCACAGGTCCTGCAAACCCATGCCCTGATAGCGCTGCGGGTCCTGGCTGGCGACGCTGGGCAGGCAACTGGCGAGGCTGACGTTGGCGTCGTAGTTGCGCTTGAACTCCAGCAGCTCGGTCAGCAGCGTGCTCCACTTGCCCTTGGTGATGCCCATGGAGAACAGCACCAGGAACGAATAGAGCCCGGTCTTTTCCACCACCAGCCCGCGCTCCCAGAGAAACTTGCTGACCACCGCCGCCGGAATCCCGTGCTCGCTCAGGGCCCCGCCTGCGGTCAGCCCGGGCATTACCAGGGTCACCTTGATCGGGTCCAGCAGCACATAGTCGTCGGTGACGCCGGCAAAGCCGTGCCACTCGCCTTCGGGTTCCAGCAGCCAGTCCCCGGTGCGCACCTGATCGATGCCTTCGACGCGCTCCGGCTGCCAGATCGAGAACCACCAGTCATCGGCGGCGATGTGCTGCCGCAGGTTGGCCAGGGCCCGGCGGAAGCTCAGGGCCTCATCGAACATTTCCTGCAGCAGCGAGCGCCCCGCCGGCCCTTCCATCATCGCCGAGGCCACATCCAGCGAGGCGATGATGCTGTATTGCGGCGACGTGGAGATATGCATCATGAACGCTTCGTTGAAACGGTCCCGATCCAGTTGTCGGGCGCCGCCATCCTGGACATGGATCATCGACGCCTGGCTGAAGGCCGCCAGCAGCTTGTGGGTGGAATGGGTGGTGAACACCAGCGGGCTGTCGGCGCTGCGCGAGGTGCCCATGCCATAGCGCCCGGAAAAGAATTCGTGGAAAGCGGCGTAGGCATACCAGGCCTCGTCGAAATGCAGCACCTCGACACTGTTGCCCAGGCTTTGCTTGATCAGTTCGGCGTTGTAGCACAGGCCGTCATAGGTGGAGTTGGTGACCACCGCCAGCTTGACCTTGGGCGGCCGGCCACGGGTCAGCGGACTGGCGTCGATCTTGGCCTGGATCGACTCGGGGCTGAACTCGCTCAAGGGAATCGGCCCGATAATCCCCAGTTCATTGCGTTCGGGACACAGGTACAGGGGGATGGCCCCGGTCATGATGATCGAGTGCAACACCGATTTATGGCAGTTGCGATCCACCAGCACCAGGTCATCGCGCCCCACCATGGAATGCCAGACGATCTTGTTGGCGGTGGACGTGCCATTGATCACGAAAAAGGTGTGATCGGCGCCGAAGTTGCGTGCCGCCCGCGCCTCGGCTTCCGCCAGGGGCCCGGTGTGGTCCAGCAGCGAACCCAGCTCCGGCACTGACACCGACAGGTCGGAACGCAAGGTGTTCTCGCCGAAGAACTGGTGGAACGCCTGCCCCACCGGGCTCTTGCGATAAGCCACGCCACCGCCGTGCCCCGGGGTATGCCAGGAATAGTTGGAATCGGCGGTGTGCTGCACCAGAGCCTTGAAGAACGGCGGCAGCAGGCCGTCGAGATAATTGCGCGCGGCCCGGGCCACTTGCCGGGCCAAGAACGGCACCGTGTCCTCGAACAGGTAGAGAATGCCCCGCAGCTGGTTGAGCTCGCTCATGGCATCGGCCGGAGCGTTCTCCAGGGTCATCTGCTCCCCCAGGGCGAAGATCGGCAACAGGGGCGCGCGCACCCGGGCCAGGCGGATCAGCTCCACCATGTTTTGCAGCAGATGGGTGTTTTCCCCGGCGCCCTCGGCGGCGATCAACATGCAGGCCAGGCCGTGGTGGGTAGCGGCCACCAGGCGCCCTTCGGCGTAGTTGACCGCCGAAAAGATGCTGAAGCCGTCCTTCTCCAGCTCCCGGGCGATGCCCCGCACCCGGTCCCCGGCCACCGTGTCGGACTTGATATCGCGGTGCACGATCAGGATCGGAAACTGCAGGTCTTTGTACATGGGGCTGGGCATCCTGAGGCGGCGGGGATGCCCCGCCAATGGACTCAGGGTAGAAGCTCCTGGCGTCGCCTGTCACCCCGAGCACAGACTGGATGTAACAAAAGGTCGCACAGGCACAATTGCCGGCCCACGCCCCACACACCTGTAGCCGCTGCTGAGCCATGGCGAAGCTGCGTGAAGGCCCACAGGGCCTTGCTTGGCGATCTCCCGGCAAACCTCTGTCGCCTTCGGAGCCGTTCGCAGCCTGCGGCAGCGGCTACAACACTCTCGGCTCGGCATTACCCTGTAGCCGCTGCCGCGCCACGGCGAGGCTGCGAAAAGGTCCGCAGGACCTTGCTTGACGATCTCCCGCCAAATCTCCAGCGCCCTCAAGAGCGCCGCATCTCCTAAGGAGTCGTTCGCAGCCTGCGGCAGCGGCTACAGGGCCACGGACGACAACGGCTTAGTGTTGGTTTTCGAGCAACTGGGTCCACAGGGCCGGGCCGCCGGCAGACTTGGCGATGATTTCCAGGCGCGTCTGGTGCTCGGCCAATTCGGCTTCGCTGGCCTGGATGATCCGCCCCCGTGGACGATCGGCCGGCAGACGGCGGATTTCCGTGGCGCGGTTGCCCGAGCCTTCGCCTGAACCGTTGCCGTCCGAAGCGTTGCCCGCCAGGGACAGGCTGGTCTGGCCACCGGTCATGGTCAGGTAGACGTCGGCCAGGATCTCCGAGTCGAGCAAGGCGCCGTGCAGTTCACGACCGGAGTTGTCGACGCCATAGCGCTTGCACAGGGCATCGAGGCTGTTGCGCTGGCCCGGGTGACGCTCACGGGCCATCAACAGGGTGTCGAGGATGCTGCAGTGCTGGGTGATGTCCGCGCGGTCGTGGCGCCCCATCAGGGCGAATTCGTTGTTGATGAAGCCAACGTCGAACGCCGCGTTGTGGATGATCAGCTGAGCACCCTGGATAAAGTCGAAGAACTCGTCGGCGACTTCGGCAAAGCGCGGCTTGCCCACCAGGAACTCGTTGGTGATGCCGTGGACGCCGATGGCGCCCTCATCGCTCTCGCGATCCGGTTGCAGGTAAACGTGGAAGTGCCGCCCGGTCAGGCGCCGACCGATCAACTCGACGCAGCCGATTTCAATGATCCGGTGGCCGTCGGTCACCGGCATACCGGTGGTTTCGGTATCGAGTACAACAGATCTGTTGGCCATCAGTGGTCCGTTCTCAATCTGGCAAAGGGCGGGATTTTAGCATGCCCGGCCCAGGGACAGCGCGCCGCAGGGAACAGGCCGCTGCCGCGCACTTTTTAACAGTTATTCGCAAAGCTGATGAGGTTCGCCCAAGGCCCGGCTGCTAGGGTGCCGCCGATCTTTTCCAGGGAAACTCGCGGTCATGAAGACTCTCCGGCGCCGTCTGCAAAACCTGCTGTTCATCGCCCTGCTCATTGCAATGTTCAGCAGTTCCAGCCTTGCCACCAGCCTGGTGATCAGCACCGACCTGAGCATGAGCGGACTGCTGAGCAGCAGCCAAGGCACGGCCAAGATCAGCAGTTCGTTCAGGGATGACAAGCTTGTCCTGGAAGCCCGCAGCGACGCCGCGGCCTTCGTCGCCAGCGACGGCGCGATTCGCGGGGCGCGACTGGAATCGGCGTTGCAGCACATTCGTCGGACACTGCACAACCCGCCCTACAGCGACGAACAACTGGCGGCGGCGATTCTCACCCTGTAACGCCCTCAGCCCTTGTAGCCGCGAACCTCATCCACGCCACGGTTGGCCAACTGGTCGGCCCGCTCGTTGCCGTGGTGACCGGTGTGGCCACGGACCCATTTCCAGGTGACCTTGTGCCGGTTGACCTGCTCGTCCAGCTGCTGCCACAGGTCGGCGTTCTTCACCGGCTCCTTGGCCGCGGTCTTCCAGCCGCGCTTCTTCCAGTTGGCCATCCACTCGTTGATGCCCTTCATCACGTACTGCGAGTCGGTCACCAGCAGCACGTCGCACTCGCGCTTGAGTTCTTCCAGGCCGCGAATCGCCGCCATCAGCTCCATGCGGTTGTTGGTGGTGTTGGCCTCGCCTCCCCAGAGCTCCTTCTCGACGCCCTTGAACACCAGCAACGCGCCCCAGCCACCCGGGCCGGGATTGCCCTTGCAGGCACCGTCGGTAAAGATTTCTACGCTATCGCTCATCCACGCCTTCCATCAGAAAATTGCCAGTGGCCTGCCGATTGCGGTCGACAGCGCCCAAGGCCGAGGTCACTCGGCCGGTCTATATAAAAAGAAGGTTGCTGCAGGTCATCAGGGTTCGCTGTTACGGCGATTGACCTTGCCCATGGGCAGCGGCACCAGCTTGCCCATGGGTTCGCGTCGCACCTGGCGCACCGGGCGCAGGCCGACGGCGATCTTGCGCGCCACCAGCAGGTAAAAGCCGCCGCCGGCCAGTTGCCACTGCCCGGCCTTGCGCTCCCAGCCGGCCAGTCGCGCCTGCCATGCCTGTGAGGCAAGCGGCGGACGATAGCACCCGAAGCGGCGTTTCTCCAGCGCGAAGCCCAGCAGGTTGAGCCAGTCGCCAACCCGCGAAGGCGAGATGCAACGGGCCTGGCGCAAGGCGTCGTGGGCGAACACATGGCGCAGGCCCCAGGTGCTCCAGGGGTTGATGCCGACAATCAGCAGATGACCACCGGGGCGCACGCTACTGGCGGCCTCGCGCAGCAGGCCGTGGGGCGACAGGCAAAAATCCAGGCCATGCTGCAGCACCACCACATCGGCGGCATGCTCGCTCAGGGGCCAGGCTTGTTCCTCGCAGACGATCTCCACCCCCGGCAGCGGTGCTCCCAGGCGCACGTTGCGCTGCACCTGAGGCGCCACCGGCGGGTTTTGCGCCGAAGGCCCGTAATGCACCAGGTAACCGCCGAAGAAACGCCCCAGTTCCTCTTCGAGCATGCGCCGCTCTTCGTCCAGCAAAAATTGCCCCAGGGGACCGGACAGCCAGTCCCGGGCCGCACTGATCAGGGCCAGCCAGTCGGGATCTGCCTGAGCGAAGGCTTTATCGGTCATTGCATTCTCCAACACGCCAAGAAGCTCTAAGATGCGCCATTGTTTTCCGCTTGGCGAATCCGAAGATGATACAGATCAGTGCCCTGCCCGCCTTCACCGACAACTACATCTGGTTGTTACAAGATCATCGCAGCCAGCGCTGCGCGGTCGTCGATCCGGGCGATGCGGCGCCGGTCCTGGCCTGGCTGGAACAGCACCCGGGCTGGGTCCTGAGCGACATCCTGGTGACCCATCACCACCACGACCACGTCGGTGGTGTCGAGCGTCTGAAGCAGCACAGCGGCGCCACCGTGTATGGCCCGGCGCAGGAAAAGATCCCCGGTCGCGATGTGGCCCTGGACGACGCCCAGCGCATCAGCGTCCTCGGCTGGGAATTCCAGGTGCTGGCCGTCCCCGGCCATACCCTGGGGCATATCGCCTACTACCATCACGGCCTGCTGTTCTGCGGCGACACCCTGTTCGCCGCCGGATGCGGGCGCCTGTTCGAAGGCACCCCGGAACAGATGCACCAGTCCCTCGGCCGTCTCGCCGCACTGCCGGAGGACACCCTGGTCTACTGCACCCACGAATACACCCTGAGCAACCTGCGCTTCGCCCAGGCGGTGGAGCCGACCAACCCGGAGATCGCCCAGCGCCTGGAGAAGGTCACGCAATTGCGCGAGCACGGGCGCATGACCCTGCCTTCGACCCTGGCCCTGGAGAAACTGACCAACCCGTTCCTGCGGACCGGCGAAACATCCGTTAAACAAAAAGTGGACGAACAGACCGGCTCGGATAACCCGTCGCGGAGTGCGGTCTTTGCGGCCCTGAGGGCTTGGAAAGATAAATTCTAAGCAAGCTATCTATTGGTACAAAAATTCTGAATGGTTGACCGCACCCCGGGTGCTTTCTAGAATCGCCCGACATTTTTGCCCGGAACTTACTTCCAGCCAATGTCGTCATCTATTCGTTATTCCATCAGTTCAGACGCATTGACGCGCTTGGCCCAGGCCATCGCGGTAGCTGTGTCAGCGACTCTTGCGGGCTGCCAAAGCACCGGCCATGCCCCGCAGAGCGACGCGACACACACCCAGAATTTCAACGCCCGCATCAAGCAAAAACCCATCTGGCTGAGCAACAAGCCAAGTCCGCAAGTGCCCCAGGATGTCTGGGAACGCATGCGCCAGGGGTTCCAATTGCAAGAAGGCCTGGGCGTCAACCCGCGTATTGAACAGCAGCGCCTGTGGTTCGCCAGCAACCCTTCCTTCCTGGAAAACGCCGGCGAACGCGGCAGTCTCTACATCCACTACATCGTCGAGCGTCTCGAAGAGCGCAACATGCCGCTGGAGCTGGCCCTGTTGCCGGTAATCGAAAGCGCCTACAACCCGCTGGCCTATTCCCGGGCCGATGCCGTGGGCCTGTGGCAGTTCGTCCCGGCCACCGGACGCTACTTCAACCTGCGCCAGACCCGCTTCTACGATGGCCGGCGCGACATCACCGCCTCCACCACCGCCGCCCTGGACTACCTGACCCGCCTGCACGACATGTTCAACGGTGACTGGTTGCTGGCCCTGGCCGCCTACAACGCCGGCGAAGGCACCGTGAGCCGGGCCATCGAGCGCAATGACAAGCTCGGCCTGCCCACCGACTACTGGAACCTGCCGCTGCCGGCCGAGACTCAAGCCTACGTGCCCAAGCTGTTGGCCCTTTCCCAGGTGGTGCTGGCCCCGCAGGCCTACGGCGTGAACCTCAACCCGATCGCCAACGAGCCGTACTTCCAGGTGGTGGAAATCAACCAGCGCATGGACCTGTCCAAGGTCGCGGCGGTGGCCAACATCGACGAAGACGAGCTGTTCCAGCTCAACCCGGCGTTCAAGCAGCGCACCACCGTCGATGGTCCCCAGCACCTGCTGGTGCCCACGTCCAAGGCCCAGCTGCTGACCACCAGCCTGTCCACCATGAAACCCGAAGAGCTGATCAGCAAGCGCTCCCTCAAGCCGGTCTTCGACCGCGACGATGGCCGCGACTCGCTGCGGCCCAAGCGCATCTACCGGGTCAAGAACGGCGACAACCTGACGCTGATCGCCAAGGCCAACAAGGTGGATGTGCAGGACCTGCAACGCTGGAACAAACTCAGCGGCAAGGACCTCAAGGTCGGCCAGACCCTGGTGATGCAGGACACCCGCAAGAGCGCCGGCAAGAAAACCACCGTGGCCAGCAGCGGCAAACAGAAGTCGACCCGCTACAAGGTCAAGCAAGGCGACTCGCTGTACATCGTGGCCAAGCGCTTCAATGTCGAGATGCAGCACCTCAAGCGCTGGAACCCTCGGGCGGCCCAGGCCCTCAAGCCCGGCCAGATGCTCACGGTCTACCTGCCGCACTGAAATCCGCCCCTGTAGAAGCCGGCTCGCCAGCCAACAACCTTCGCCGACAAGCCGGCTTCTACAGCAGGTTTCAATTGCAAGAAGCTCGCGCCAGCGAGCTTTTTCCTGCTGATACAAGCTGTTACTGTACGGAGCATTAAGCCCAAGCCGCCTGGAACGGATCTCTGACTCGATGCGTCCCCTCCTTCTGCTCTTCTTCAGTCTGGCCTTGAGCTTTCCCGCAAGCGCGACGATCACCGAAAGTCATGGTTATGCGCAGTTTGGCACGCTCAAGTACCCGGCCAAGTTCACCCACTTCGACTGGGTCAATCCCGCTGCGCCCAAAGGCGGCACCTTGCGGGTCATGGCCTTTGGCACCTTCGACACCCTCAACCCCTACACCTTCAAGGGCACCAGCCCGGTCGCCACGCCGAACTTCCTGCAATACGGGGTCAACGAACTCAACGAACCCCTGATGGTAGGCACCGGCCTCTACGCGCCCTCCGGCGACGAGCCCACCTCCAGCTACGGCCTGATCGCCCGCTCCGTGGAATACAGCGAGGACCGCAGCTGGGTGGTGTTCAACCTGCGGCCCGAGGCACGCTTTCACGACGGCCAGCCGATCACCGCCTATGACGTGGCGTTTTCCTACCGCCTGCTGCTCAAGGAAGGCCACCCGCAATACCGCACCAACCTGCAGGAAGTGCAACGGGTGGACATCCTCGGCCCGCAGCGCATCCGCTTCGTGTTCAAGCGCGCCGGCAACCCGCTGCTGATCCTGCGCCTGGGGGAGTTGCCGGTACTGCCCCAGCACTACTGGAAAGACCGCGACTTCAAGGCCACCACCTTCACCCCGCCCCTGGGCAGCGGCCCCTATCGCATCACCCAGGTCCAGCCCGGACGCCAACTGGTGTTCGAACGGGTCCAGGACTACTGGGGCAAGGACTTGCCGGTCAACCGCGGCTTCAACAACTTCGACCGGGTCGAGGTGGAGTTCTACCGCGACAGCGATGTGGCCTTCGAAGCCTTCAAGGCCGGCGAGTTCGACATCTACATCGAGCACCAGGCCAAGAACTGGGCCAACGGCTACAACTTCCCCGCGGTCAATCGCGGCGAGGTGATCAAGGCCCAGGTGGCGCACCAGATCCCCACCCAGACCCAGGGCCTGTTCATGAACACCCGGCGCAGCCTCTTCGCCGACGTGCGAGTGCGTGAAGCCCTGGGCCTGATGTTCGACTTCGAATGGACCAACCGCACCCTGTTCAGCGGTGCCTACCAGCGCGCCCTGAGCTACTACCCCAACAGCGAATTCTCCGCCACGGGCCTGCCGGTGGGACACGAATGGCTGCTGCTGTCGCCTTACCGCGACCAGTTGCCGGCCAGCCTGTTCACCCAGGCCTTCGGCCTGCCCCGCACCGAGGGCCGCGGCATTCCCCGGGAAACCCTGCGCCGCGCCCTGGGGCTTTTGGCCGACGCCGGCTGGAAGCTCAACGGCCAGCGCCTGCAGAACAGCACCGGGCAGCCGCTGCGTTTCGAGCTGATGCTGGTCAATCCCAACCTGGAACGGATTCTCCAGCCCTATGTGGAGAACCTGGCGAGCATCGGCATCGAGGCGCGCCTGCGCACCGTGGACCGGGCGCAATACAAGCAGCGCCTGGACCAGTTCGACTACGACATGATCCTCATGACCCTCAACCAGACCCTGAGCCCGGGCCTGGAGCAATGGCAGTACTTCCACTCCAGCCAGGTTTCGGTCAAGGGCAGCAAGAACTATGCAGGCATCAACAACCCGATCGTCGATCACCTGCTGGAGCAACTGCTGGCCGCCCAGAGCCGCGACGACCAACTGGCCGCCGGCCGCGCCCTGGACCGGGTGCTGCTGTGGCAGCACTACATGATTCCCAACTGGTACCTCAACTATCACCGACTGGCCTACCGAAACCGGTTCGCCTTCGTCACCACGCCGCCCTACAACCTGGGCCTGAACGCCTGGTGGCTGAAGTCCCTGGAGACTCCCCAATGATGCCTCTGCGAGCCCTGCTCCTGCGCACCGGCTGCCTGTTGTTCGGCGTCATCGCCTGCTGTGCCCAGGCTGCGCCGCAACATGCCCTGACCCTGTACAACGAAGCGCCGAAATACCCGGCGAGCTTCCAGCACTTCGACTTCGTCGATCCCCAGGCCCCCAAGGGCGGCACCTTCCGCATGGCCGGCTTCGGCAGCTTCGACAGCCTCAACCCCTTCATCAGCAAGGGCGTGCCCGAGCAGAACATCGGCCTGATCTACGACACCCTGATGACCCAGAGCCTGGACGAACCCTTCACCGAATATGGACTGGTGGCGGGCAAGATCGAGAAAGCCCCGGACAACAGCTGGGTGCGTTTCTACCTGCGTCCGGAAGCGCGTTTCAATGACGGCCAGCCGATTCGCGCCGAGGACGTGGTGTTCAGTTTCCAGACCCTGATGAGCGCCGGCTCGCCGCTGTACCGCGGCTACTACGCCGACGTCGACCAGGTGATCGCCGAAGACCCGCTGCGGGTGCTGTTCAAGTTCAAGCACAACAACAACCGCGAGTTGCCGCTGATCCTCGGCCAGCTGACGGTCCTGCCCAAGCACTGGTGGGAAAGCCGCGACTTTGCCAAGAGCAACCTGGAAGTCCCCCTGGGCAGCGGCCCCTACCGGGTGACCGCGGTCAAGGCCGGGCGCTCGATCCGCTACGAGCGGGTCAAGGACTACTGGGGCCGCGACCTGCCGGTGAACCGCGGCTTCTACAATTTCGACGTGATCACCAGCGACTACTACCGCGACAACACCGTGGCCCTGGAAGCGCTCAAGGCCGGCCAGTTCGACTACTGGCTGGAAATCAGCGCGAAGAACTGGGCCAACGCCTACAACATCCCGGCCGTGGCCCAGGGCCGGCTGATCAAGGAACAGATCGCCAACGGCAACCCCACCGGCATGCAGGGTTTCGTCTTCAACACCCGCCGGCCGATGTTCCAGGATGTGCGGGTGCGCCATGCCCTGAGCCTGCTGCTGGACTTCGAGTGGAGCAACAAGCAGCTGTTCAACGGGGCCTACACCCGCACCCGCAGCTACTTCGAGAACTCGGAGATGGCCGCCACCGGCCTGCCGGGCCCGGAGGAGCTGGCGATCCTCGAACCGCTGCGGGGCAAAATCCCGCCACAGGTGTTCGACCAGGCCTTCTCGCCTTCGGTGTGCGACGGCAGCGGCATGATCCGCGCCCAGCAGCGCCAGGCCTACCAATTGCTGCAAGAGGCCGGCTGGCGCATCGTCGACGACAAGATGGTCGACGCCCAGGGCAAGCCGGTGGTGATCGAGTTCCTCCTGGCCCAGACCGAGTTCGAGCGGGTGCTGCTGCCGTTCAAGCGCAACCTGGCCGACCTGGGCATCGACCTGGTGATCCGCCGGGTCGACGTGTCCCAGTACATCACCCGGGTGCGCTCGCGGGACTTCGACATGATCGTCGGCAGCTTTCCCCAGTCCAACTCCCCGGGCAACGAGCAGCGCGAGTTCTGGATGTCCTCCAGCGCCGACAAGCCCGGCAGCCGCAACTACATCGGCCTCAAGGACCCGGCCATCGACAGCCTGGTGGAAAGCCTGATCAACGCCGATTCGCGCAGCAGCCTGGTGGCCCACGCCAAGGCCCTGGACCGGGTCCTGCAATGGGGCTACTACGTGATCCCCAACTGGCACATCAAGACCTGGCGCGTGGCCTACTGGGACCACATCGGCCACCCGCAAGTCGCGCCCAAGTACGACATCGGCATCAACACCTGGTGGATCAAGCCCGATGCCAAGCCCGCCGTAGAACCGGCCCCGGACCAGGCGGCCCCGGCCGACAGGGAGCAATGACATGCTGGCCTATATCTTTCGCCGACTGCTGCTGATCATCCCCACCCTGCTGGGCATCCTGCTGATCAACTTCGTGATCATCCAGGCCGCCCCCGGCGGCCCGGTGGAGCAGATGATCGCCAAGCTCGAAGGCTTCGACGGCGCCACCAGCCGCATCGCCGGCGGCGGCGCCGAAGTCTCGGTGGCCGGTTCCAGCTACCGTGGCGCCCAGGGCCTGGACCCGGCGCTGATCAAGGAAATCGAGCACATGTACGGCTTCGACAAGTCGGCGCCGGAACGCCTGTGGATCATGATCAAGAACTACGCCACCCTGGATTTCGGCAACAGCTTCTTCCGTGACGCCAAGGTGGTGGACCTGATCAAGGAGAAGATGCCGGTGTCCATCTCCCTCGGGTTGTGGAGCACCCTGATCATGTACCTGGTGTCGATCCCCCTGGGGATCGCCAAGGCCACCCGCCACGGCAGCCACTTCGATGTCTGGACCAGCTCGGCGATCATCGTCGGCTACGCGATCCCGGCCTTCCTGTTCGCCATCCTGCTGATCGTGGTGTTCGCCGGCGGCAGCTATTTCAACTGGTTCCCGTTGCGCGGCCTGACCTCCAACGACTTCGACCAGCTGAGCTGGGGGCGCAAGATCCTCGATTACTTCTGGCACCTGGCGCTGCCGGTCACCGCCCTGGTGATCGGCCACTTCGCCACCATGACCCTGCTGACCAAGAACAGCTTCCTCGACGAGATCAACAAGCAGTACGTGGTCACCGCCAAGGCCAAGGGCCTGACCCAGCGCCGGGTGCTCTACGGCCACGTGTTCCGCAACGCCATGCTGCTGGTGATCGCCGGCTTCCCCTCGGCCTTCATCGGCATCTTCTTCACCGGCTCCCTGCTGGTGGAAGTGATCTTCTCCCTCGACGGCCTGGGCCTGATGAGCTTCGAGGCGGCGATCAACCGCGACTACCCGGTGGTGTTCGGCACCCTGTTCATCTTCACCCTGCTGGGGCTGGTGGTGAAACTGATCGGCGACCTGACCTACACCCTGGTCGACCCACGCATCGACTTCGACAGCCGGGAGCATTGAGATGAACCTGTCCCCCCTCAATCGCCGGCGCTTCGAACGCTTCAAGGCCAACAAGCGCGGCTGGTGGTCGCTGTGGCTGTTTTTGGTGCTGTTCATCCTCAGCCTGGGCGCCGAGCTGATCGCCAACGACAAGCCGCTGGTGGTGCACTACGAAGGCGGCTGGTACTTCCCGGCCCTCAAGCGCTACCCGGAAACCACCTTCGGCGGCGAATTCCCCCTGGAAGCCAACTACAAGAGCCCGTACATCCGCGAGCTTTTGGCACAGAAGGACGCCTGGGTGCTCTGGGCACCGATCCCCTACAGCTACCAGAGCATCAACTACGACCTGCGGGTGCCGGCCCCGGCGCCGCCTTCGGCGGACAACCTGCTGGGCACCGACGACCAGGGCCGCGATGTGCTGGCCCGGGTCATCTACGGCTTTCGCATCTCGGTGCTGTTCGCCCTGACCCTGACCATCCTGAGTTCCATCATCGGGGTCATCGCCGGCGCCCTGCAGGGCTTCTACGGCGGCTGGGTGGACCTGGCCGGGCAGCGCTTCCTGGAAATCTGGTCCGGGCTGCCGGTGCTCTACCTGCTGATCATCCTCGCCAGTTTCGTGCAACCGAACTTCTGGTGGCTGCTGGGGATCATGCTGCTGTTTTCCTGGATGAGCCTGGTGGACGTGGTGCGCGCCGAGTTCCTGCGCGGGCGCAACCTGGAATACGTGCGCGCGGCCCGGGCCCTGGGCATGCAGAACGGCGCCATCATGTTCCGCCACATCCTGCCCAACGCCATGGTCTCCACCATGACCTTCATGCCCTTCATCCTCACCGGGGCCATCGGCACCCTCACCGCCCTGGACTTCCTCGGCTTCGGCCTGCCACCGGGGGCGCCGTCCCTGGGCGAGCTGGTGGCCCAGGGCAAGTCCAACCTGCAGGCGCCGTGGCTGGGCATCAGTGCCTTTGCCGTGCTGGCGATCATGCTCAGCCTGCTGGTGTTTATCGGCGAATCCGCCCGCGATGCCTTCGACCCGAGGAAATGACATGACCCAGGACACTCTGATCGAAGTCCGCGACCTGGCGGTGGAATTCGTCGCCGGCGCCCAGTGCCAACGCGTGGTGGAAGGCATCAGCTTCGACATCAAGCGCGGCGAAACCCTGGCCCTGGTAGGGGAAAGCGGCTCCGGCAAATCGGTGACCGCCCACTCGATCCTGCGCCTGTTGCCCTACCCCCTGGCCCAGCACCCGTCCGGCAGCATCCAGTACGCCGGGCACGACCTGCTGACCCTGAAGGAAAAGACCATTCGCCACATTCGCGGCAACCGCATCGCCATGATCTTCCAGGAGCCCATGACGTCGCTGAACCCGCTGCACAGCATCGAGAAGCAGATCAACGAAGTGCTGGGCATCCACAAGGGCCTGACCGGCAAGGTCGCCAGCAGGCGCACCCTGGAACTGCTGGAACTGGTGGGCATTCCCGAGCCACACAAGCGCCTCAAGGCCCTGCCCCACGAACTGTCCGGCGGCCAGCGGCAACGGGTGATGATCGCCATGGCCCTGGCCAACGAGCCGGAGCTGCTGATCGCCGACGAGCCGACCACCGCCCTGGACGTCACCGTGCAGTTGAAGATCCTCGAACTGCTCAAGGAACTGCAGGCGCGCCTGGGCATGGCCTTGCTGCTGATCAGCCACGATCTGAACCTGGTGCGGCGCATTGCCCACCGGGTCTGTGTCATGCAGAAAGGCCGCATCGTCGAGCAGGCGTCCTGCGAGGAGCTGTTCCGCGCGCCGCAGCACCCCTACACCCGGGAACTGCTGGCCGCGGAGCCCAGCGGCTTGCCGGCAAGTAATGAAGTCGGCCCGCCGTTGCTGCAAGTGGACAACCTCAAGGTCTGGTTCCCGATCAAGAAGGGCCTGCTGCGCCGCACCGTGGATCACGTCAAGGCGGTGGACGGCATCCACTTCAGCCTGCCCCAGGGCCAGACCCTGGGCATCGTCGGCGAGAGCGGCTCGGGCAAGTCGACCCTGGGCCTGGCGATCCTGCGCCTGATCGCCAGCCAGGGCGGCATTCGTTTCGAAGGCCAGCAGCTCGACGCCCTGAGCCAGCAACAGGTACGGCCGCTACGGCGGGAAATGCAGGTGGTGTTCCAGGACCCTTTCGGCAGCCTCAGCCCGCGCATGAGCGTGAGCCAGATCGTGGGCGAAGGCTTGCGCATCCACAAGATCGGCAGCGAACAGGAGCAGGAACAGGCGATTATCGAAGCGCTCAAGGAAGTGGGCCTGGACCCGGACACCCGACACCGCTACCCCCACGAATTCTCCGGCGGGCAACGCCAGCGCATCGCCATCGCCCGGGCCCTGGTGCTCAAGCCGCGACTGATCCTGCTGGACGAGCCGACCTCGGCCCTGGACCGCACCGTGCAGCGCCAGGTAGTGGAGCTGCTGCGCAACCTGCAACGCAAGTACAACCTGACCTACCTGTTCATCAGCCACGACCTGGCGGTGGTCAAGGCCCTGAGCCACCAGTTGATGGTGATCAAGCACGGCCAGGTGGTGGAACAAGGGGACGCCCAGGCAATCTTCGGCGCCCCGCAACACCCTTACACACGGCAATTGCTGGAAGCCGCCTTCCTGGCTCCGGCACACACCCAATAACCTGCAACAGGAGTAGCCACTTATGGGTTTTCTCGCTGGGAAGCGTGTCCTGATCGTCGGTGTCGCCAGCAAGCTGTCGATCGCCTCCGGCATTGCCGCCGCCATGCACCGTGAAGGCGCCGAGCTGGCCTTCACCTATCAGAACGAAAAACTCAAGGGTCGGGTCGAGGAATTCGCCGCCGGCTGGGGTTCCAGCGCCGAGCTGTGCTTCCCCTGCGATGTGGCCAGCGACGAGCAGATCGCCCAGGTGTTCAGCGAGCTGGGCAAGCACTGGGACGGCCTGGACTGCATCGTCCACTCCGTGGGCTTCGCCCCCGGCGATCAGCTCGAAGGCGACTTCACCGACGCCACCACCCGCGAAGGTTTTCGCATCGCCCACGACATCAGCGCCTACAGCTTCGTGGCCCTGGCCAAGGCCGGCCGCGACATGATGAAGGGCCGCAACGGCAGCCTGTTGACCCTGTCCTACCTGGGCGCCGAGCGCACCATGCCCAACTACAACGTGATGGGCATGGCCAAGGCCTCGCTGGAAGCCGGCGTGCGCTACCTGGCCGGTTCCCTGGGCCCGGAAGGCACCCGGGTCAACGCGGTCTCCGCCGGGCCGATCCGCACCCTGGCCGCCTCGGGCATCAAGAACTTCCGCAAGATGCTGGCGGCCAACGAAGCCCAGACCCCGCTGCGGCGCAACGTCACCATCGAGGAAGTCGGCAACGCCGGGGCTTTCCTCTGCTCGGACCTGGCCTCGGGCATCAGCGGCGAGATCATGTACGTCGACGGCGGCTTCAACACCACCGCCATGGGCAACCTCGACGAATGACTCTCGGCTGTGGCGAGGGCCCTCAGGCCCTCGTCACAGCGCCGCGACACCGGCTGATCGCCGATCCAGGCTCACCGGCCGCAGTGCAGATACCTGCCCCTCACGGATGCCCGATGCAAAGAACCCCATGGAAAACCCGGCCGTCTGCTCGCCCGCCGAAACCGCCCGGCATCAAGCTGCCGTGCCTGCTGTTGGTGATCTTTCTCGCCGGCTGCGACAAGCCTCAAGACACCCAGCCCAATCGCCTGACCGACACAGTCGCCAGCCTGCACATCCCGTTGGCCGCAACGGTTGACGAGGTCATTGCAAACAGCCCGGTACGCTTTGGCGCCGACTGCCTGGAGGCGGTCGACATGTGCTGGTATGAAGCCGATCGCCAAGGCGCGCTCCTTGACCTGAGCCTTTCCCAGCCCGAGGGCACGCTGGAGCTGGATCAAGTGTCCGGGCTGAGCATGGCCGTGGATGGCCGGGTTTCGAACAACATCCAGGCATTGAACATCGACCTGCGCGGCCTGCCGGACAACAGTACGCACAAGCAGAACAAGGACCTGATCTATCGCCTCATCGGGAACTTGAAGAGCGCCGGCTGGCAAACCTACTACTTCCCTTCAGACCCGCGGATACCCGGCACGCAATGGCACAAACTCGACGGGCAGGAGAGCCTCCTGGGCATGACCCCGCTCAGCCATCCCCTGTTCGATGCCAAGCGTGAAATGAGCCTGGAAGAATGGCTCGGCGTCGGCACCTTCTATGACTGGTATCTCTACCAGGGCAACTTCATTGCCCATGTCCGGGCCCTGCGCTACGACTCGAAAAGCGCGCCCCTGGAAACCGCTGTCTACCTGATCAGCGTCAACCTGATGTCCCTGGACAGGTTCTGGGCGAGTCATTTTGCCGAGCACCAGCGAGCACACTGGAAAACCCTGCTCCCGGCTCAATTGCAAGCCCTGCTGCAGCGGCGCTCGCAAGCGGAAACCCGCGCCAGGGCCGCCGGGGTGACCCTCGAGGAAGGCTATGCGCCACCGGCCATCGAGCGCGGCCCGTAGCGGCCGGCCAGCGCCTTGGGTTGCAGCCCCGCTCCACGCTGCCGGCCTTGCCGGCAGCAGATTCAGTGGCTGCGCTTGCCGGCCTGCTTGTGCAGGTACATGGCCTGGTCGGCATCGGCCAGCAGCGCTTCGATACCGGCGTGGCGCTCGGGGTCGTATGCGATCTGGCCGACGCTGAAGCGGATGTCGTAGCCGCGTTTCAGGGAAGCGTTGCGCTCATCGAGGATCTCCCGCAGGCGCGCCATGATCGCCGACGTCTCGACGTCATCGGTCCCGGTCAGCAGGGCCACGAACTCATCGCCGCCCAGGCGGCCGATCACATCACTCTCGCGAAAGGCAATGCGCAGCACATCGGCAAAGGTCTTCAAGGCCCCGTCCCCTTCAGCATGACCGTAGCTGTCGTTGATCCGCTTGAACTCGTTAAGATCGAAAAACAGCAGGGTCGCCGACTTGTCCAGACGCGTGCACGCCGCCAGGGCATGCCGGGCCAGGGCTTCGAAGCCGCGCCGATTGGACAGCAGGGTCATCTCGTCCATGCTGGCCATCTGCACGGCCGCCAGTTCCTGCTCGGCCATGCGGGCCAGGTCTCGCAGCAGGGCACGCTCTTCGTCGTCCAGGTCCCGGGGCCGGGTATCGATCAGGCACAGGGTGCCCAGCTTGCTGCCATTGGGCACGCTCAGGGGACAACCGGCGTAGAAGCGGATCCGCGGTTCGCCGGTGACCAGTGGGTTGTCCTGGAAACGTTCGTCGCACTCGGCGTCGCGGACCATGAAGATCTGGTCATCCAGGATCGCGTGGCCGCAAAACGAAATGTCCCGGGAGGTCTGGCTGGCCTCCAGCCCCGCGGCGGACTTGAACCACTGGCGATCGCTGTCCACCAGGCTGATCAGGGCAATGGGCACATTGAACAGGCGCTTGGCCAGTCGGGTCACCCGGTCGAAACGCTCCTCCGGCAAGGTGTCGAGCACATTCAGCTCGCGCAGGGTCTGGACTCGCCGGGCCTCATCACTGGGTTTGCGGGGATACAACATCGCGGACTCCATTCGCGGCTAAGACCGCAAGCGTAGTCCAGTTTCACCGCCAGCCCCTGGCGAGGCGGCTGGCGGTCCTCGATCGCGGCCTGTCACAGCCGCGCGGTCAACAGGATCCGCGCGTAGCCGCCGACGAACAGGGCAAAGGCCAAGGCGCCCAACAGCGCCGAAATTCCCAGGCCCAGGGCGCTGAATGGCACCAGCAGCACCCGGCACAGGGCCGCCAGGAACAGCAAGGCAAAGGCCCCGACCATGGCCCGGGTCACCTGCAGCGGCCGGCCGCTATGGCCCAGGCTGACCCGGGCGATCATGCCCAGCACCAGCCCGCCGAGGCCGCCTAGCGCCAGGGCGTGGGTCACCAGACTCTGCGACGACAGACTGCCCAGATGCCACAGCGCCATGCCCAGGGTGGCCAGCGCCAGCCACAGGTAGCCCAGGTACAGCGACCACAGCAGCGGCAGCCGCCACAGCCCCGGCTGGTGCCAGCGCCACAGGCGCCACAGATGCAGGGCCGCCAGCACTGCGAACAACGCTGCCAGCCAGGGCCGTGGCGCGTCACCGCCGCCCAGGGCCATGGAGATTGCCGCCAGCAGGCTGCCCAGCAGCAACACCCGGGTGGGCCAGGGCGAAGCCAGTGGCGCCGGCGGCCGATTGAGCCCGCGCTGGATGAAGAACGGAATGACCCGGCCGCCGATCACCGTCATCAGGGCCGCCACCAGCCACAGCGCCCCCAGCTCGCCGTGGCGCTGCCAGAGTTCCTGCGCCGCCAGCAGGCCCAGCAGGGTCTGCCCCTGAAACAGTGTCAACAGGCCCAGGATCAGCACCATGGGGTAGTTGTCGCGCTTGCCCGCACGCCACAGCTCATGCCCCACCACCGCGGCCAGCGCCGGCATGAAGGCCAGTTGCAGCACCAGGAACAACGGCAGCGGCAGCGCCAGCCACCAGGCCAGCCGCGCCAGCAGCCAGAGCAGCCACAACAGGATCAACGGCGTGCGACTCAGTGCCGGGCGCCCGGTCCAGTTGGCCACCGCCGTCAGCAGAAACCCGGCGATGATCGCCACGGCGAAGCCGAACAGCATCTCGTGCCGATGCCACGCCAGCATGCCGCCCAGCGGCTGGCGGCCGCTCCAGCCGCCGTGCAGCCACAGGCCCCAGCCCAGCAGGGCGAGGCAGGCAAACGCCGCTCCGGCGAGGAAAAACGGCCGGAAGCCCAGGCTCCACAGCGGCTGCGCGGCCCATTGCCGCCAACGTTCAGGCAGCGACACAGGCATCCCTCCCCTGGCTCGGGACAGGCAACGGCGAATTGCAGCGACGAATCATGCTCGGAACTCCTTGGCCAATCAGCGATGCATCAGCCCCATCAGGTTTCATGCCAAGACCGCCGCCCGGCAAAACCGCGGCCGCCAGCCGCACCGAGTCTTTATGACCCGAAAAAATCAGGTCATAACGACCGCACAACAGGTCAATTCGACTCGGTTTTGCGAGCTGCGTTTTTCCGCCCAAGGGCGTAGATTGGCAGCCCTTGCCATCCCCCTACGCCACAAGGATGTCCCCGGTGCCCTCCCGTCCCAGTGCCCCGTCCGAAAAAAGCCTGTCGCGCCTGTTGCTGGAACTGCTCTGGCAATTGAGCGCCCTGCTGATCCCGATCTTCCTGGTCACCGTGCTGCCGCCGCCCCTGGCCCTGGCCGTGGTGCTGGGCTGCGCCGCCGGCATGGCCCTGGCGGCTCGCCTGGGCTGGCCCCGCACCGGCCGCGCCATGGCCCGGCTGATGATCAGCGCGGTGTTCGGCCTGGGCTTCAGCCTGGGGCGGGCATTGCCGGCGTACTGGGACATCGCCGCGGCCTTCGCCAGCATCCTGGTTGGCATGGGCACCATCAGCCACCTGGAGCGCCGCCTGGGCCTGGTCCAGGCCCCCGCGGCCAGCACCAGCGCCTGGGGCGGCAGCGAACCGCAGAGCACCCCGGAAGGCCTGCCGATCCGGGTGTTCAACCAGGGCGAGATCGCCATGGGCGGCCCCACCTATTGCGATTACCTGTTTCCGGACGGCGTGTTGCTGCAAGGACTGGGGTCGTCGGCGCGCTTCTCCAGCGATGGACGCTACTTCGCGGCGCCCTTGCCATCGCGGCAACGCTGGGGCCTGGCGATCCTCGATCGCTCGCTGCGCCGGCTGTACCGCTGCGACCACAGCGAGTTCTGGGAGCTGGACGCCTTCAGCGAAGAGCGCCTGAGCGGGCGGCACAGTCCCCTGGTGGACAACGGCTCGCGCCACGCCAGCCTGGCCACGCTGCTGGAGGGCGCCGAAGCGATCGACCTGCTGGCGGTGGCCGATCTGTGGCTGGAGCCCGGTGCCTGGGTCGACAGCCTGGCCCGGCAGTGCTTCGAGGAACAGTCCCCGGACGGACGTCACCGGCTCCAGGCGCGGATGCTCCTGCCCCGTTGCTTGCGAGACTTGCCCCAACCCCTGGAACCCCTGCGGGCACCGCCTTACCAACTGAGCCTGGACGGCCAGCCCACTGGCCTGCTGATCGGCGCCGACAGCCCCCGCTGCTGGAGCCGCGACAGCCGCTCCCTGGCCTGCAGCGCCCGCGAGGAACAACAACCCGATCTGGCCGCGACCTGGCTGTGGCAGGCAGACCACGGCTGGCGCCCGCTGCCGGCGCCCTGGGTCGCCAGCCCGGCGGAACCCTCCTTTTACCCCGGCCCCCTGCTGGAGCTGGACAGCCACTACCTGCGCCACGCGGCCTACCTGGACTGCGCCGAAGCCGACCGGGGCCGCTACGGCTATCGCCTGCACAGTATCCACAGCGACACCGAGACCGGCGTCGGCCACGACCCCGAAGGTTGCCTGCAGGTCGCGCCGCTGCCCCTGGTGCGGACGCGAGTGCGCCAGCCCCTGGACAGCGGCGGCCAGCGCGGTGACAGCCAGATCGAGTCGGAGCCGCTGCTGGACGGCCAGCGGGCGCTGTTCAGCTGGCTGGCCGACGATGAACACGGCCTGGGCGCCTACGCCTGCCGGATCGGCGACTGGCAACTGCCCGGGCGCTGGCGGCTGGACCATCGGGTTTCCGACTGCCGGCGCTACCTGGCCCTGCTGCCTGTTGCCCGGCTTCCCCTGGTCAGCGACCGGGCGGTGGTGGCCGACCTGCAACAGCGACGCCTGCTGCACAGCCCGCCGCTGCTGGCGGCGCGCCTGCTGGACCTGCGCCATGGCCAGTTGAGCCTGGCGGTGATCGTCGGCCGCCTCGACCAGGACCTGCCAAGCAGCCCCCTGCAACGCTTCAATCAGCCCGCGCCGGCACCCGACGACGCTGCCGCGTTCTGCGCCGAGCAAGACGGCTCCCAGCTGTGCTATCAACGCCAGCGCTTGCAGATCACCGAGCAGCAGCTGCTGCCGCTGGCCGACTGGCGCCTGGTGGACCGGCCCCAGGCCGCGGTGGCTGAAGGCGACTTCATCCAGCCGGCCCCCGACGGCCGGGATGCCGCGTGGCTGTTCGGCAGCGAAACCGAATACGCCGACAGCTGGCTGCGGGAAGGCAGCCCGCGCCTGGGCGGCCACTTGCTCACCGCCAGCGGCTGCGCCCTGACGGACCTGGCACCGTCGCTGATCTGGTCCGCCGATGGCCGTTACCTGGCCCTGACCCGGCTGCGCCTCGACGTCGAGGACGGCCACCGCGCCTGGCAGCTGTTGCTGCTGGACGTGCACCAGCGCAGCCTGCGCATCGCACCGCAATGGCTGCGCCACCGGCCGCTGTTGCGGCACTTCGACCACCAGGACCTGGAGTTGCGCCTGTTCGAACGGGATTGGCAGGCCGCGGACGACGCCGATCCGGGCCGCAGCCTGCGCCTGCCCCTGGCCGAGCTGCTCGCCCTGCCCGCCCAGGCCCTGGAGCCCCATCAGGGCCTGTGGCTGCTCGCCGCCGACGCGCACCTGGCCGGCGCCTGGCAGGCCCTGGCGCGCCCGGAACATCCGGCGTTTGGTCCCGCAGCCTGAAGCGCCGCCTCAGTCCTCGCGGGCGGCCAGGGCACTGTGCGCCCGCTGGCTGACAAAACCGGGGATCTGCTCCCCGGGCAGGGACTTGCTGTAGTACCAGCCCTGGATGATCAGCTCCGAGCTCGATTGCAGAAAGTCCAGTTGCTCCCGGGTTTCCACCCCTTCCACCACCACCTTGAGCTTGAGCGTCTCGCAAAAGCGCAACAGACCGTTGAGCACCTGGGCGCCCCTGGGCTCGCGCTGGGCCAGGACGAAGCTGCGGTCGATCTTGATCCCGTCCACCGGAAACTGGTGCAGGTAGCTCAAGGCGGAAAAACCGGTGCCGAAGTCATCGATGTAGACCCGCGCCCCCAGGGCGTGCAGCTTGCCGATCCATTGCTGGGTCAGCAGCGCATCGCCCACCAGCGCGTCCTCGGTGATCTCCACCGACACCTGCCCCTGGGCCCAGGCGAGAATCTCCAGCAGGCGCCGACCATGCTCCGCCGAGGCCAGGGTGGCACTGGAGATATTGATGGTGATGGGCAGTTGGAAACCGCTCTTGCTCCAGGCCAGGTGCTGGCGCACCGCCTGGGAGGCGACCCAGAAATCCACCTCGGGCATCAGCCCGGCCTGCCCCAGCCATTGCAACAGCTCCCAGGGCGACTGCACCTTGCCCTCGCCGTCCCGGGCGCGGATCAGCGCCTCGCAGCCGGTGCACAGGCCACTGCCCTTGGCCACCTGGGGCTGGTACTCCAGGTGAAAGTCGTAGCCGCTCAGTTGCTGGATCCGCGCCAGTTGCAGGGACTGCTGCGCGGCCTGTCGGTAGGCCGCCACCATCGGGTCCAGCTCGAACAGCCTGCCGCGCTCCTCCAGGCCGCGGAAGGTGGTGTCGAAGGTTTTCAGGTAGACCTGCCCGGCGCCTTCGCCCTGGCGCTGGATGCTGCGCACATAAGGCAGGTAGATCAGGGTGCCGATCCCCAGCAACAGCAGTTGCAGAAGCACCGCACCCCAATCGCCCTGGGTGCTCAGGTAGGCATTGAGCAGCACCGGCGAGGTAAAGGGCAGGCTGACCAGCGCCGGACTGACCCAGCCCAGTTGCACCACCAGCAGGGCCAGGCAGGCATTGACCATGGGCACCAGCATGAAGGGCACCAGCAGCCGCGGGTTGAGGATGATCGGCAAGCCGAACAGCAGCAGTTCGTTGACGTTGAACAGCGACAGCGCCAGGCTCGCCATGGCCAGCAGGCGCATGGAACGGCTCTTGGAAAAGCCGAGGATCGCCAGCACCAGGGCCAGGGATCCGCCGGAACCACCGATAAAGGCGAAACAGCCCAGTAGCCCGCTGTTGAGGGCATAGCGCAGAGGTTGCCCGGCGGCATGATCGGCGGCATTGAGGGCCACCGCCTGATCCATCACCTCCATCAATGGCTGCATGGCGTAGGTGCCGTGAATGCCGAAGAACCACAGCAGGGAGTTGGTCGAGGTCAGGAGAATCGCGTTGAGGTAGGGGTGATCCAGGCTGTCGATGTCGAGCGGGCGCTGGATGTAGGCAAAGTCGTGGACCTGCAACAGCAGCTGCAGCACCGCCACCAGCGCCAGGCAGGTCAGCCCTCCCGGCAGCACCATGTTGATGGTGCCCTTGAGGTTGTGCCCCACCAGGCCTTCGTCCACCAGCCGGGTCCAGCGTCGGCGGTGCAGCCAGGCCATGACCGGGACATTGACCAGGGGCGAGGCGATGGCGATGAACAGCACGAAGGTCGCCGACGCCAGCGGATAGTCCCGCAGCAGGTAGATGGCGATCACCACATGGGCCAGGCAGAGAAAGGCCACCGGCAGCTGGGGCAAGCGGTGCTGGATCGCCAGCATGTAGCCGATGGACGCCGCCACCAGCAGGGGAATGATCGAACTGATGCGGTTGTGCAGCCCGGTCAGCAGGTCCACCAGAGAGCCGGGGGCGCCCAGGGCCTGGGCGCATTGCGCGAGGATCAGGAACAGTGCCGACACCAGCAGGCAAGGCAATAGCCAGAGCAGGCCTTCGCGAATCGAGCGCAACGACTCGGCGCCCGCCAGCAACGCCAGGCGGTGGGTGAAAAACAGCTTGAACCCCAGTTGCCGCATCGGCCTCTCCCCTCTGCCAGCACACGTCCGTCCCCCGCAGACGGCCCCCGCCACGGCCGCCCGGCGTCTGGCGGCGCCGTGGGGCAAACAGGGGGTGCAGGCGAAGATACCACTGTAGAAACCCTGGTCGGCAAGCACTCGATGGCACTGCCTTGAGTGTTTTATCGCCCCGGTGGCGCCAGACTTGACCCCGACGCCGCGCCTCGGGCCCGGCTGCACCCCGGTATAACGGCGAATCAATATCATTTGCAGCGTATCAGGGGTTTTGCTTTAATCGCGAGCAATTCCCATTTGCAACGCCACCCGCCACCGGACCACGCCCTTGCCTTCCATGCCGCCCGCCAGCCCCGCTCTGGTCCACAACCTCTATGACGCCCATCACCCCTGGCTCTATGAACTGTTGCGGCGCCGCCTGAACCACGCCTGGGATGCCGCCGATCTGGCCCACGAAATCTTCGTCCGGGTACTCAAGCGCCCGCCGCAGCTGGACGGCGAGGTGCAGCAGCGCTCCTACCTGGCCACCATCGCCCGGGGCCTGTGCATCGATCACTGGCGCCGCCGCCAGCTGGAACAGGCCTGGCTGCAGGCCCTGGCGGCGCGGCCCCAGGCGTTGCAACCGTCCCCGGAGCAACGGGCGATCATCGTCGAGACCCTACACGAAGTGGACGCCATGCTCGGCCGCCTGCCCCAGCGGGTGCGCGAGGCCTTTCTGCTGGCGCAGTTGCATGGCCGTCCCTACAAGGCCATTGCCGAAGAACTGGGGGTCTCGGAGCGCATGGTGAAGAAATACCTGGCCCAGGCCCTGGTGCATTGCGCGCTGCTGGAGGCCGAACTCGACGGCCTGCTGATCGAGTAGAGCCCCATGAGCGAACACGGCGCCCAGCGCTTGAGCCACGCCAGCCTGCAACAGGCCGCGCACTGGTACGTGCAATTGCAGGACGAGGCCGTCAGCGACGAACAACGCCGCCACTGGCAGGCCTGGCTCGAACAGCACCCGGAACACCGTCGGGCCTGGGGCTACGTCGAGCGGGTCAGCCAGTGCCTGCTGCCGTTGCAGGAGGCCGGCGCCCAGCAAGCCGCCGGCCAGGCCCTGCGCGGTGGCCGGCGGGCGCCACTGGGGCGGCGCCAGGTGCTCGGCGCCTTGCTGCTGCTCGGCCTGGGCTGGGGCACCTGGCGCGGTACGCCGCTGCCCCAGGCTCTGGGTCGCTGGCGGGCCGACTACGCCACCGGCACCGGGGAGATCCGCGAGGTCCGGCTCAGCGACGGCACCCACCTCTGGCTCAATGCCCTGAGCGCGCTGGATGTGCGCTACAGCGCCCGGGAGCGACTGTTGCAACTGCACCAGGGCGAAATCCTCATCGACACCGCCAGGGATCCGCAGCGACCGCTGCGGGTGGACACCGAACACGGACGGCTGCAGGCCCTGGGCACGCGCTTCAGCGTGCGCCGGGAGGGCGCCCGCACCCTGCTCAACGTCTACGCCGGCGCGGTGCAAGTGCACAGCGCCAAGAGCGGCCGGCAGCAGCGGGTCGACGCCGGCCAGCAGCTGGCCTTCGACGCCGTCGCGCTGGGTCCGCTGCAAGGCGCCAGCGCCGCTCGCGAAGCCTGGAGTCGCGGGCTGCTACTGGCCGACAACCTGCCCCTGGCGCAACTGCTCGAAGAGTTGGGGCGCTATCGCCCGGGGCATCTGGGCTGCGACCCGGCCCTGAGTCGTTTGCCGGTCATGGGCGCCTTCCCGCTGCACGATTCCGACCAGGCCCTGGCCCTGCTGGAAGCCGCCCTGCCGGTGCGGGTCCAGCGCCTGACCGCCTGGTGGGTGACCCTTGAGCCTCGGGCCTGAACCCCGCGCCTGAACATCCGGCGAACATTTTTTAAGGTTGCGGTTCCCTTTTGCCTGTCTGGTTCGGTTAACCGGGTAACAGCACTCACATTGCCGATCCACAAGGGAACTCCATGCCAACCCCCAACCGTCCCCGCTTGCGCCCGTCCCTGCGTCCCCTGACCCTGTGCAGCGCCCTGCTGTGCCTGCCCGCCCCCTGGGCCCAGGCCACCGAAAACCCCGCCAGCCAGCAGGCGGACAGCCAGCGCCGGAGCTACGACATCGGCCCCGGCCCACTGGTCAGCGTGCTCAATCGCTTCGCCGAACAGAGCGCGGTCTTTGTCGCCGGGCACAACGACCTCGCCGCCGGCAAGCAGAGCCCGGGGCTGCGGGGCCGCTACAGCGTCGAACAAGCCCTGCAGCAGCTGCTCAAGGACAGCGGCCTGCAAGCCCAGGCCGTCAGCGGCGGGTATGTGCTGCAAGCGCTGCCGACCGCCAGCGGCCCGTTGCAGCTGGGCACCACCCAGGTGTCCGCCCAGGGCCTGGGCAGCGTCACCGAGGACAGCCGCAGCTACACCACCGGGGCCAGCGCCTCGGCCACCGGCCTCAACCTGTCGCTGCGGGAAACCCCGCAATCGGTGACGGTGATCACCCGCCAGCAACTGGACGACCAGGGCAGCAACAGCATCGCCGATGCCCTGCGCCGGGCCCCGGGGGTCAGCGTGCAGAACTACGACAGCGAACGCTGGGAGTTTTCCAGCCGCGGCCTGCCGATCACCAACTTCCAGTACGACGGGGTCAACGTCACCTACGACGGGGTCTACGACTACGGCACCACCAGCACCGACATGGCGACCTTCGACCGGGTGGAAATCATCAAGGGCGCCACCGGCCTGATGACCGGCTCCGGCGACCCCTCGGCCACCGTCAACCTGATCCGCAAGCGGCCGACCAAGGACTTCAAGGCCTCGGTTACCGGCACCCTCGGTTCCTGGGACAACTACCGCAGCGAAGGCGACATCTCCGGGCCACTGACCGAGACCGGCAACCTGCGCGGGCGCTTCGTCGGCGTCTACCAGGACCGCAGCTCGTACCTGGACCACTACCAGAACAGCAAGGACATCGCCTACGGCGTGCTGGAGGCCGACCTGACCCCCGACACCCTGCTGACGGTGGGCCTGGACCAGCAGAACACCCGCTCCCGGGGCGCCACCTGGACCGGCTTCCCGATGTACTTCAGCAACGGCTCGCGCACACACTTTTCCCGCTCGTTCAACCCGGCCACCGACTGGAGCCGTCGCGACTTCAAGAACCAGACCCTGTTCACCTCCCTGGAACAGCAACTGGCCCATGACTGGACCCTCAAGGTCAGCTACGACCACCTGCGCCGCGAGCACGACACCCTGCTGGGCTCGGCCAGCGGCGGCAACCCGGACCAGGCCAGCGGCGACGGCATGTTCATGTACATGGGCAAGTTCAAGGGCGAGCAGACCCAGGACAACCTCGACATCAACCTGCACGGCCCCTTCAGCCTGCTGGGCCGCGAACACGAGCTGATCGCCGGCTTCATGCTGATGAACGCCAAGCAGGACATCCCGGTCCACGGTTCGGTGTACCCGCCGGTGGGCGGCAGCATCTATCAGTGGCGCGGCGAATTCGCCAAGCCGGACATCCCGCAGATCGGCGACAACGACATCCTCCAGCGCCAGACCGGTGCCTACCTGGCCACCCGGCTCAAGCCCAGCGACGACCTGGCGGTGATCCTCGGCACCCGGGTCAGCGACTTCAAGGGCATCGACAACACCCGCTACTTCGAGCCCGGCCGCGCCGACGCGCGCCAGCGCTACCAGCAGACTGGAGTGGTCACGCCCTATGCCGGGCTGGTCTATGACCTCAACGACCGCTACTCGCTGTACACCAGCTACACCAGCATCTATCAGCCGCAGATGAGCAAGGACGCCGACGGCAGGATCCTCGACCCGGTGCAGGGCGACAGCTACGAAGCCGGGATCAAGGCTGAATACCTGGACGGCCGGGTCAATGCCAGCTTCGCGGTGTTTCATGTGCAGCAGGACAATGTCGCGCAACTGGTGGACGGCTGGGGCACCGATGCCGTCTACCGCCCGACCAAGGGCGCAACCACCAAGGGCTTCGAGGTCGAGGTGGCCGGCGAGCTGCTGGACGGCTGGAACCTGTCCGCCGGCTACAGCTACAACCACACCCGCGACGCCAATCACGACTACGTCTACGGCTCGGTCCTGCAAACCACCGAGCCGCAGCAGGTGGCGCGGCTGTTCAGCAGCTACCGCCTGCCCGGCGCCTGGGACCGCCTGACCCTGGGCGGCGGGGTCAACTGGCAGAGCCAATTCTTCGGCAAGGTCTACCAGCCCGACCCGAGCGACGCGGTCAACGGCGGGCATGACTCGCGCATCACCCAGGACGGCTACTTCCTGGTGGACGCCATGGCCCGCTACCAGTTCAGCCAGCACCTGAGCTCGACCCTGAACGTGAAGAACCTCTTCGACAAGAAGTACTACACCGGCATCGGCAACTTCGGCACCGGTTTCTACGGCGAGCCACGCAGCCTGCAACTGGCGACCCGCTGGGACTTCTGAGCGCGCCGATCCACGGTCGCGCTGCGCGGCAGCGGGTTGACTACGCTTGAGCCAGCGTGATCAACCCGCAGAGGACCGACACCATGCCACGTATCCAGACCATCACTCCGTGCCTGTGGTTCGACCACCAGGCACACGAGGCGGCACAGTTCTACTGCTCGGTCTTCGAACAGTCACACATCACCCACATCAGCCACTACGGCAAGGCCGGCTTCGACATTCACGGACGCCCCGAGGGCTCGGTAATGAGCGTGGCGTTCGAACTCGACGGCCAGGGTTTCACCGCCCTCAACGGTGGCCCGCTGTTCTGCTTCAACGAAGCCATCTCCCTGCAAGTGCATTGCCGCAGCCAGGCCGAGCTGGATCACTACTGGAACGCCCTGGGTTTTGGCGGCCCGCCACAGGCGCAGCGCTGCGGCTGGCTCAAGGACCGCTTCGGGCTGTCCTGGCAGATCGTGCCGCAGTGCCTCACGCCGATGATCTGCGACCCCGACCCGGCCCGTTCGCAACGGGTGATGCAGGCCCTGCTGGGGATGAAAAAACTCGATATCGCGACGCTGCAACGCGCCTTCGACGGCCAGAGCTAATACAATCGCGCCAGCTTTCGCAGACGGACAACCTCAATGAAGCCTGCCCTCACCGCCGACCAGGAACCGCAGTTCTGGCGCGACCCTGCCCTGCCGTTCATCGAAGCCCGCTCCATCGCCGATGGCCGCAAGGTCTGCTACAGCCGCCATGCCCACCAACAGTTCTCCATCGGCAGCATCACCGCGGGTGTCAGCACTTACCTCAGCGGCCACTCGCAGTGGCGGGTCAGCCGCGGCACCGTGGTGCTGATGAACCCGGGGGTGGTGCACGCCTGCAACCCGATCGACGATCAGCCCTGGTCCTATCGCATGCTGTATGTCGACACGCCCTGGCTGACCGCCCTGCAGCACGACCTGGGCTTTTGCGCCGAGCTGGGCTTTCGGCCGTTTCGCGAGACTCACAGCCGCGACCCGCAGCTGTTCGCCGAGCTGGAGCAGCTGTACCGGACCCTGGTGGCCGCCGAGGCCGAGCCCCTGCTCAAGCACAGCGCCGTGGTGAGCTTTTTCAGCGACCTGCAGCAGCGCCTGAACCCCGCCGAGGCGCCGCCCCGGGGCGACAACCGCAAACTGCAGGAAGCCGCCGACTACATCCGCCGGCATTGCACCCAGGCCCTGAGCCTGGACGACCTGTGCCAGGCGGCGCAGCTGTCACCGTCCTACCTGATCCGCGCTTTCAAGCAGCAGTTCGGCATGCCGCCCCACGCCTACCTGGTGAACCAGCGGGTGCAGTTCGCCCAGGCCCGCCTGCGCAGCGGCGCGCCGATCGCCGAGGTGGCGCTGGAGGCCGGCTTTGCCGATCAGGCGCATTTCCAGCGCGCCTTCAAACAGCACCTGGCGGCCACTCCCGGCCAGTACCGCGGCCAGCGCTAGAACAGCAGATAAGCCGCGCTGGCAGCCAGCAACGCCGCCATGCTGCGGTTGAACAGACGCACCCCCGGCGGATGACTCAGGTAGTGGCGCAGGCAGCTGCCGACATAGGCCCAGCAGGCAATCGACAGGTAGCAGATCACCAGGTACACCGCGGTAAACAGCCACACCTGGCGCAGCTCGCCGTCGGCGGCAAAGGCCCCCATGCCGGCCACGCAGGCCAGCCAGGCCTTGGGATTGAGCCACTGCATCAGCGCGCCATACCAGGCCGAAGGCGCCCGCGCCTGGTCCTGGGTGTCGAGCCGGCCATCGTCGCTGGCCAGTTTCCAGGCCATGAACAGCAGGAAGGCCACGCCAAACAGGCGAATGCCCTGGGTCAGGATCGGCCATTGGCGCAGCAGTTCGTGCAGCCCCAGGCCGATCAGCACCAGCAGCCCGACGAAGCCCAAGGTGGCTCCGGTCACATGGCGCATGCTGCTGCGGAAGCCGAAACGCGCGCCGCTGCTGAGGGCGACGATGTTCACCGGCCCCGGGGTGATGGAAGCGGCCAGGGCAAAGGCCGCCATGGAAAACACCAGGCTCATGTCTTGTTTCTCCAATCTGGGTCGGATTGACCGCCGCCCAGATTAGGGAGCCAGGATCGCGGCGTATTGAAGAAAACTGCCCTCGTCGGCCTCTAGCAGTGCAAGTGATTGAGCTGGCAATACTGGTCCCACTCCATGTCCACCATCTCGGCGATTTCCCGATGTGCCTCGAGGGTCATCCGCTTCAGTTCCTGGGGCGTGCGGGCAATGAACGACAGCGCCAGCTCCCAGTTGCCCATGCCGCGCAAGCGGGCTTCTTCGTCAAACAGCCGACTGGCGTGCTGGATCTGCAACTCGCTCAAGTCCCCGGGTTGCCAGGGGCGTCCCGAGGATGGGCCAAGCCCCAGCTGGGCCGCGAGCTCCGGACGTTCGGCGAGGTAACGCAGCAAGGCTTGCTGATAGTCGAGTTCAGACATTTGCATGACGCTCACTCCCACCATGAAGTCAATCCCGGGCACTGCCTCACTGCCCCGGGGGGCCGGCTCACGCCGGCGTCAGGCTGGCGATCCGGTCCACCACCCGCCCGGCCAGATCGTCGGGGCGGAACTTGGCGAGAAAATCATCGGCACCGACCTTCTTCACCATGGCCTGGTTGAAGGCCCCGGACAGCGAGGTATGGAGCACGATGTAGAGTTGCCTCATGCGCGGGTCGTTGCGCACTTGCGCGGTGAGGGTGTAGCCGTCCATTTCCGGCATTTCGATATCGGAGATCATCATCAGGAACTCCTCGTCCGGGCGCTTGCCCGCGTCGAGCAGGGCCTGCAGGTACTCCAGCGCCTCGCGGCCGTCCTTCAACGACACCACTTGCACCCCGACGCTCTCCAGGCAGCGGGTCACCTGCTTGCGTGCCACCGCCGAGTCGTCCACCGTCAGCACCCGCCAATGGGCCGCAGCGACCTGGGTCTGCGGCGGGATCACCCCCTGGGAGATGTCCTCGCAGACCGGCGACACCTCGGCCAGGACCTTCTCCACGTCGATGATCTCCACCATGCGCTCGCCGACCCGGGTCACCGCCGTCAGGTAGTTGTCCAGGCCGCTGCCTTTGGGTGGCGGGTGAATTTCCTCCCAGTTCAGGTTGACGATGTGCTCCACTGCACTGACCAGGAAACCCTGGGTCTTGTTGTTGTACTCGGTGATGATCACGTAGGCGTTGTCGATATCCTCGACTCCGGGCAAACCGGTGGCCAGTGCCAGATCAAGTATCGGAATGGATACACCGCGAACATTGGCCACGCCACACACCACCGAATGTGACATGGGCAGTACATTCAACTTGGGGCACTTGAGAACTTCTCTGACTTTAAAGACGTTGATGCCGTACAACTGTGACTCATTAAAACGAAACAACAATAGTTCCAGACGATTCTGCCCGGCCAACTGAGTACGGCTATTCACCGCTTCCATCACACTGGACATATGAACCCCCTGCCCTGATCTAGTTGATCAATCGGCGATTAAATGAAAGTTGCTGACTGCTGTTGGCGTTCAACTATTGAAACGGGTCACCAAGGCGTTCAGTTCGTGAGCGGTAGACTCCAGATCGCCGCCCACGGTGGACGAATGCACGGCAATCTCGGCGTTCTGATCCGAAACCCGGGCAATCTTGGTGATCTGCTCGGAGATTTCCTCAGCGACATGGGCTTGCTGCTCCGAGGCGGCGGCCATTTGCTGGCTCATCTGGTGAATGCGTTCCACCGCCGAGTTGATGCCATTCAGGGCTTCCTGGGTGCTGATCACCTGGGCTACGCCGGAACGCGCTTCGACACTGCCCTGGCGCGCCACTTCCACCGCCTGGGTGGCCACTTCCTGCAGGGTGACGATGATGCGCTGGATGCTCTGGGTCGACTCCTGGGTCTTGGAGGCCAGGGCCCGGACCTCGTCGGCCACCACCGCGAAACCGCGGCCCTGCTCACCGGCCCGGGCGGCCTCGATCGCCGCGTTGAGGGCCAGCAGATTGGTCTGCTCGGCAATGGAGCGGATCATGTTGGCCGCCTGCTGGATCGACTGGGTTTCCGCGGCCAGGCCCTCCACGGACTGGCTGACCGCATCCACGGTGTCCGCCAGCTTCTCGATCACCACCCGGGTTTTCTGGGCTTCCTCGGAGCCCACCTGGGTCAGGTTGTTGACCTGATCGGCGGCCGAGGCGGTGTCGTGGATATGCACCGACACCTCGGAAATCGACGAGGCCATCTGGTTCATCGCGGTGGCCGCCATGTCCGCTTCGTCGCGCTGCTTGCCCAGGGCGGTTTCCGCCTGCTTGGACAGACTCTGGCTGGTGGATGCCAGGGACGCCGCCTGGTTGGCGTAGTCGCCAAGCCGGCTGAGGGCGGTGCGGATTTTCGCCGATTCGCTGATCAGGATCATCTGCAACTGGGCCACCGGGCCGTGTTCGTCGGTGTAGGTGCGCGCGATCAGCTCGCTGTCGAAACTGCCCAAGGACACCGAGCTGATGCGTTGCAACATCTGCCGCGCGCGATAGAAGGCATACCCCTGTACCGCGAAATAACCGGGAACCGCCGCCCCCAGTGCCGCCCAGGGGCCACCCAGCCAATAGGCCCCGGCCGTAGCCGCGAGGGCCAGCAGCGGCGGCAAGGCAAAGCCGCAGACGCTGGCCACCCGGTAGCTCCAGGGCAAGGCCAGGTTGTCGCTGCGCATGCGTTGATAGAGGGCGCCGGCGCGTTCCACCTGTTCGCGCTCGGGCTTGACCCGCACCGACTCGTAGCCGGCAATCACGCCCTTGCTGAAGATCGGCGTGACGTAGGCGTTGACCCAGTAGTGGTCACCGTTGCTGCTGCGGTTCTTGACGATGCCCATCCAGCTCTTGCCGTCCTTGAGGTAGGACCACATGTGCGCGAACACCGCTTCGGGCATGTCCGGATGGCGCACGATATTGTGCGGGCTGCCGATCAGTTCTTCGCGGCTGAAACCACTGACCGCAACAAACTCGTCATTGCAGTAAGTGATCTTGCCGTGAACATCAGTGGCGGAAATCAGCCGCTGTTCGGCGGGAAACACCAGCTCGCGCTGGGTCACAGGAAGATTGTTTCTCATCTAAAGAGCCTCGCAGGAAAGTGTTCATTTTCCATTCGGTATCAAATAAAGATTTCCGCATCCTGCGATGACTCGAAGACTTCCTCTGCCGACTTGCAGAACTTTTCAGAGCCAAGTGGATTATTGCAAATGGCCATTATCAATCCAGTCGAGGCAAGTCTAGATTCCGGCGTCAAAAAAAGTGTGAAAATTTCATAAAGCCATTCAACTTAGAGGGCAAAAAATCAAAGATTTTCTGATGTAAATCAACAATTGAAGCCAGAATAGAAAGCTAGCTTTCTAGTTGTTGAGAAGCATTCTTTCCAAAACACTTTGCGCCCGCACAAACTCCATCCGCTGAACATGGGCCACGAACTCGTCGAACGTCGTTCTATCGACCGGCAACGCATGTTGCGCCAGGGCTTCAGTGAGCGTCAGGGCCTGCAAGTTGCTCTGCCGCAACAGCGGCAGAATCTCCTGCAGGGCGCTCTGGAAAAGCGCCAGGTGCAAAATGTCTTGAGAGGCGCGGGCCATCTCCGGTGAAGCACGGCCGAACTCCACCTGCAAGCTCGCCAACGTGCTGGCCAGCAACCGTTGCAGTTCATCCAGATGGCCCTCGGTGAGGGTCAGCTGCAGCGCCGCGCCGTCTCGCAGGGGCTGTTCCAGCTCTGCGCAGTAGAGCGCGAACCCGCGTCCCCCGAGGTTGCCGGCAGCGCCCTTGAGGGTATGCAGCAGGTAGCAGGCGTCCTTGGCGTTGTCCTGGACAAGACTCTGGCGCAGCCGTTCGAGCAGTTCTCCCAGCGTGGCCTCCGAGCCCTCGAGCACCTGCTTGAGCAAGTCACGGTTACCGCCGAAGCGTTCGAGAATCAGCGTCGGATCCTCGAGCAGGCCGGTGTCCGTGGAGGGCTCGGCAACCTGCGCGGCCCGCACCGCACCACCGGTCCAGAACAACAGGCTGTTGACCAACTGCGGCAGGTTGATCGGTTTGCCGACGTGGTCATCCATGCCCGCGGCCAGGCAGCTCTGGCGGTCGGCCTGGGAGGCATTGGCGGTCATGGCAATGATCGGCAGGCGGGCAAAGCGCGCATCGGCGCGGATCCGCCGGGTGGCTTCATAACCATCGATATCAGGCATCTGGATGTCCATCAGCACCGCCGAAAAGGGCTCTTGGGCATCAAGGGCCATCTGCACCCCCTGCAGCCCGCCGTCGGCCAACTGCACCTGGGCCCCTTCCAGGGTCAGCAGTTCCCGGGCGATCTGCCGGTTCAGGGCGTTGTCTTCCACCACCAGCAACCGCAGGCCACTAAGGGTCGAGCGCCGTACGGGCGTCTTGGCCGGCGGGTCATCGAGGGCGGCAGTGCGCTCGGCCAGCAGCGCCTGCGCCAGTTGCCGGGGGGTAAAGGGCTTGCTCAGGTAGTGGGCAAAGGGCGCCTCGGCACAGTCCAGCCGGACCAGCAGCGCCGTGGCATCGTGGTGACTGAGCATCACCACTGTCGGCGGTGCTTCAAGTCTCATGTCCTTGATCAGTTGGGCGGCGTGCAGGCCGTCCATGCCCGGCATCAGCCAATCCAGCAGGACCAGATCGAACGCCTCGCCCCGGGCCGCAGCGGCATCCACGACGAGCAAGGCCTGAGCGCCGCTGGCGGCGTGTTCGACGCTCCAGCCGAAGTTGCGCAAGGTGCGCACATTCAGCGCCAGCGCCAGGGGGTGGTCATCCACCACCAGTACCCGCAGGGCCTTGCCGCCCAAGGGCAGGGTTTCGGCGACACAGGCGCCGTCCAGCCCCAGCTCCAGTTCGAAGCTGAAACAGCTGCCGGCGCCAAGCTGGCTGCGCACCTGCAACTGCCCGCCCATCAGCCGCACCAGGTGCTTGCAGATCGCCAGCCCCAGGCCGGTGCCGCCAAAACGCCGGGTGGTCGAGGCCTCGGCCTGATGGAAGCCTTCGAAAATCACCTGCAGGTGTTCGGCGCTGATGCCTATGCCGCTGTCACTCACCGCCACTTGCAAACGCACGCTGTGCTCGCGCTGTTCAAGCAGCTTCAGGGCCACCACCACCTGGCCCTGGGCGGTGAACTTCAGGGCATTGCCCGCCAGGTTGATCAGCACCTGCTGCAGGCGCAGGCTGTCGCCCACCAGGTTCAGCGGCAACTGCGGGTCGAGATCGAAGATCAGCTCGATATCGCCCACGCCCTGGTTGCCGGCCAGCACCACCGCCAGATCGCGCAGCAGCTGGTCGAGGTCGAAGGCGTGTTCCTCCAGCTGCAACTTGCCGGCCTCGATCTTCGAGTAGTCGAGAATGTCGTTGAGCAGCCCCAGCAGCGACTTGGCGGCGGTCTGCGCCTTGGTCGCGTAGTCCAGCTGGCGCGGCTCCAGGCCGGCCAGCTGCAGCAGTTGCAGCATGCCCAGCACGGCGTTCATCGGCGTACGGATCTCATGGCTCATGTTGGCCAGGAACGAAGACTTGGCCTGGCTCGCGGCATCCGCCTGCTCCTTGGCGTAGAGCAACTGGGACTGCAGTTCGCGCTGGGCGGTGATGTCCAGGTTGATCCCGGTCACCCGCAGCGCCTTGCCATCGGCGTTGCGCTCCACATAGGCCCCGGACTGGATGAAACGCACCTGCCCGCTGGGACTGACCACGCGAAAGATCGGATCGTAGATACCCTGGCCCGCCACCGCCTCTTCCAGCTTGCGTTGGGTCAGCTCCCGGTCCTCCGGGTGCACCCGGGCCAGCCAGTGCTCATAGTTCAAACCGTTGCCCCGCAGTTCCAGCGGCTGCTCGTAGAGCTCGAACATGCGCTCGTTCCAGTCCAGCGAGTGGTCATCGAGGTTCCAGGACCAGATCCCCAGCCTGGCCACTTCGGCGGCCATCAACAGTTGGTCGCGGGCGGCAGCCAGGGTCTTTTCCGCGGCCTTGCGCTCGGTGATGTCCACTGCGATGCCCAGGTAGCCGGTCAGTTGCCCGCCTTCATCACGCAAGGCACTGACCACCAGGGTCGCGGCGAAGTGCGAACCGTCCTTGCGCACCATGGTCCATTCGCGGGTTTGCGCCCCTTCGGTTTCCGACTGCTGGACGAACACGCGAAAGCCTTCGATGGGACGCTGATGCTGGGCACTGAGTTCGATGCCGCGCTGGCGGACCTCTTCCGGCAGGTGGATCACCTCCGGGGTGTGCAGCCCCACCAGCTCCTCGGCCAGGTAGCCCGACAGGCGCTCGGCGCCGCGATTGAACACACGGATGATGCCGTCGCGGTCGGTGGCGATGATCGCCACCTCCGAGGCCGAGCGCAGCACGCTGGAGAGCAGCAGGTTGATCTGCCCCAGTTCGGCGGTGCGCGCCGCCACCTGGTCCTCCAGGCTGGCGTTGAGCTCCAGAATCCGCGCCTCGGCGGCTTTCTGCGCGGTGATGTCACGGACCGTCTTCGAGGCGCCGATGACCTGACCGCGCTCATTGAGAATCGGCGAAGCGTTGATCGATACCTCCACCCGGCTGCCGTCCCGACGCAGGCGTTGGGTATCGAAGCTGTGCACCCGTTCGCCATTGCGCAGCTTGCGCAGGATCTGCTGTTCTTCCTGCGCCAGCTCCGGCGGCACGATCAGTTCCAGGATCAAGCGCCCCCGCGCCTGTTCGGCGCTATAGCCGAAAATCTCTTCGGCACCGCGGTTCCAGCTGGTGACGCGCCCTTCCAGGGTCTTGCCGATGATGCCGTCGGTGGAGCTCTCGACGATGGCCGCGAGCCGGGTCTGGTCACGGCGCAAGCGGTTCTGCCGGTTGACCCCCAGGGCGATGATGGTGCCCACCACCACGAGAAACAGGGTCAACAGGCCACCGACCCACAGGACCCAGGCCAACGAGGTCTGATGCAGCGGCTCGACGAACCCCGGCCCCACGCTGAACTCGAAGGCCCAGCGCCGCCCGAACACCTGTTCCTCACGGGTCCGCAAGGCCAGCGTGTCCTGCAACGGCTGGGTCGAGCTGGCAAAAAAACTGCCGGCGTCGGCGTCATCGGTGATGTCGCGCAACACCAGGCGCTGGCTGGCAGGATCGAACGACAGATCCTTGAGCACCTGGTTCATCACCAGGGGCGCAAAGGTCCAGCCAAGGAGCAGGGCCTCACGCTCCTGCGGCGAGGGCGGCACTTCGGCGCTGCGGTATACCGGCAACAGGAACAGCAACGAGCCCATCACCACGCCGGGCTCCTGGCGCAGCGACAAGGGCCCGGTCAGCCGCGGCTCGCCACTGCGCATCGCGGCCACCGCGGCCGCCCGGCGCACCGGCTCCGACGCCAGGTCCAGGCCCAGGGCCGACTGGTTCGGCGCCAGCGGTTCGATGTACTGCACCACGTAACGATCACCGTGGTGGGGCTGCCATTGCTGCAGGTGAAAGCCTGGCGCGCCGTCGAGTTGCGCCGCGGCCAGGAACGAGCTCTCCTGCGCCTCGGGCACACGCCGGACAAAGCCGAAACCGTGGGCGCCGAAAAACTCCCTGTGCAAGTCCCGACCCTGGCTATAGCGATAGAAGATCTCCCGGCTCACGCCATCTGCACCGGCCGTGACAATCACCCCGCGGGCGCCGCGCAAGCCGTACTGGTACAAGGTCATGCGCTCCAGCACATGGTGCGCGGCGTCCTCGGCGGCCCGCGACACCGCCTGTTCCAGCTGATGGGCGTTGACCCGTGCCACCAGCCAGTAAACCGCGGCGGTGGCGCTGCTACCCAGGACACTGATCAGCGCCAGGTAGACAAATCCCATTTGCACAGTGCGTCCAGGCTTCACGGGCGATCCTCGTCGGGGCCGGCAGGGTTCAGGGCAGCGCCGGCAGGCGGCCCGCGGCCAGGTACTCACTCATGTTGGGGTACGACAGCGGACGGCAGTACAGAAAGCCCTGCATCACGTGGCAGCCCTGGGCGGACAGGGCCCGGGCCTGTTCCTCGGTCTCCACGCCCTCGGCGACCAGCTGCAGGCCCAGGGCCAGCCCCAGCTGGATGATGGCCCGGGTAATCGCCGCGTCACTGGGATCGCTGACCATGTCCCGCACGAAACTCTGGTCGATCTTCAGCACATCGATGGGCAAGCGCTTGAGGTAGGCCAGGCTGGAATAGCCCGTGCCGAAATCATCAATGGCGATGCTCACCCCCAGGGCCTTCAGGTCGCTGAGCAAGTCGCAGCTGTGCTCGCCGTCCACCAGCGCCAGCACCCCTTCGGTGATTTCCAGTTCCAGGGTCCGGGGTTCGATGGCGCTTTCCGCGAGCGCCTGCTTGACCAGATCGAGAAACTGCGGATCGGAAAACTGCAGCGGCGAGATGTTCACGCTGACGCTGATGGCATGCCCCTGTTCGTTCCATTGGCGGATCGCCCGACACGCCTGGCGCAGCACCCAGCGCCCCAGGGGCACGATCAGCCCGCAATCCTCGGCCAGGGGAATGAACTCGGCGGGGGAAATCATCCTGCCGTGCTCGTCGCGCAAACGCAGCAGGGCTTCGACGCCAACCACCCGCTGCAGGCGCAGATCGACCTTGGCCTGATAGAACACCTCGAAGCGCTCCTGCTCCAGCGCGGTGCGCATCTCCTGTTCCAACTGATGCCGGGCACGGACCCGCTGATGGGTCGGGTGGTCGAAGAAGCGGTACTGCCCGCGCCCCGCCTGCTTGGCCTGATGCGCCGCGGCGTCGGCGTGCTGCAGCAGGGACTCGGCGTCCAGGCTGTCATCGGGATAGACACTGATGCCGATGCTGGCGGTCAGGTCATAGCGCGACGAGCCGATCACCAGCGGCTGGGCGATGGTCTGCATGACCCGCTCGGCGCATTCGCTCAAGTCGTCCACGGTGTTCAGCTCGGGCACCAACAGCATGAACTCATCGCCGCCCTGGCGGCTCAGGGTGTCGGTCAGGCGGCAGCAATGGCGCAGGCGCAGGGCGATTTCCTGCAGCACCGCGTCGCCTTCGCGATGGCTGCTGGTGTCATTGATGACCTTGAAGTGGTCGATATCGATCGACAGCAAGCCGACCAGCCCCTGGCCCGCGGCGGCCTGGCGAATGGCCTGTTCCGTGCGGTCGTGCAGCAATTGACGGTTGGGCAACTGGGTCAGGGGGTCGTAGTTGGCCAGGCGCCGGGACTCTTCGCCCAGCTTGATATGGGCTTCGACCCGCGCCCGGGCAATGGGTACATTGATCGGTTTTTGCAGAAAATCGGCGCCGCCCAGGCGCAATGCGCGCAATTCGTGCTCGGTCTGGCGGTGCGAGGTGACGAAGATCACCGAGGCCTGGCACAGCCGCGGGTCGGACTTGATCAGCTCGCACACCGAGTAGCCGTCCATGTCGGGCATTTCGATGTCCAGCAGGACAATGTCCGGGTGGCATTGGCGGGCCACTTCCAGGGCCTGGCTTCCCTGGGTGGCGACATAGACCTCGCCCAGGTCCTGAAGCGCCTGACCGAGTATCCGCAGGTCATTGACCTGATCGTCCACGATCAGAATGATCGGCTTGTGATTGAGCATCGCGCTGGTCCCTCTGCCCGATTCTCCGAGATGAATATCCTCCCCCGGCCAGAGAATCCTAGACCAAGATCCATGAGCACAATGCCACTACCTTGGTATAGGCCTGCAAGCCAGCATTTTAACGGTTCAAGCCAATGGGACGCAGTTGCACATACCCTGTCCACGCCCCGGACCCCGGCGCTGCCGGCGTCCCACAACGCCCCGGACCGACCGGAGCTGGAGTGACCGTTGATGGAACACCTTGAACTGCGCCCGGCCGCTCGCGACGACTGGCCCTGCCTGGAAAACCTCATGCAGTTCTATCTCTATGAGCTGAGCCGGTGGCTGCCCATCAAACTGGCGGCCCAGGGGCTGTATGCCCTGCAGTCCCTGGACGACTATTGGCGCCACCCGGCCACCCATCCCTGGCTGATCCTGGTGGGGGGAGAGCTGGCGGGCTTTGCCGTCGTCGACCAGCAACGCTGCGACAGCGATGCCCGCCACAATCTCGGCTACCTGTTCATTGCCCGACGGTTCCGGCGCCTGGGCGTCGGCCGGCAGGTGGCGCAACAGCTGTTCGAGCAGCACAAGGGGCCCTGGCAGGTGATGCACTTCGAGGCCAACCTGCCCGCCCGGGATTTCTGGCAGGCCATGCTGGCGGAGCAAACCCCGACCTCGATCGTCGCCCAGGGCTATCCCGCCAGCCTGTACCGTTGGCCGGGCTGACGCCGCACCGGCACCCGCGCCGGGTTGCCCAGGCTGCGCCGGCGCGCGGCTTCCGGCACCGCGCCCTGACGACAATGGCAACGTCCGCGCCGATCACCTACCTTCTCCGGGACCACCCGCACAGGCCCGCCCCCCCGCCGCCTGGTGCTCCACCTGCGCTTGATGCATAGAGCCTCGTCCATGTCATCGTCCACCACCCGCACCACACGCCTGCTGTTACGCCCGCCGACCCTGGCCGACCTGCCGCAGGCCTGCGCCATCCACGGCGACCCGCAGACCCACCGCTTCAACCCCAGCGGCCCCGACAGCGCCGAAGCCACCAGCGACCGGCTGCACAGCTGGATTGCCCATTGGCAGCAGTACGGCTTTGGCTACTGGGCCATCGCCCGGCTGGACGCACCGCAGCAGCTCATCGGCTTTGGCGGACTCATGCGGGCGCACTTCGGGCAGGAGGCCGGACTGAACCTGTACTTTCGCTTCACCCCCCAAGCCTGGGGCCAGGGTTTCGCCAACGAGATGGCCCAGGCGGCCCTGCAACTGGCCTTCGGCGAACTGCTGGCGCCCCGGGTCACCGGCCTGGTACGGCCCGACAACCTGCCGTCCCGGCGGGCCCTGGAACGCCTGGGAATGACCCTGGACGGCGAGCTGGAGGATTTTCCCGGGCAGCCACCGAGCCTGCTGTACCGGCTCAACGCCGAGGATCACCGGATGATCCGCAGCGGATGAGTGTTGGCTGCGCGGAATATTTTTTCTCGGCGCTGCATCCAGATACGTCGCTCAGGGGTAGTACCCATAGCAGTCCTGAAAACTGCCGAACCGATCCCCAATGGAGAGCCACCATGCACGCCAGACAACGTCTTCTCTGCCTCAGCGCAACCCTGACCATCGCCTGCCTGGGCGCCCTGCCTGTGGCCCAGGCGCAGAGCGCATTGCCCGACAGCATTAAGGTGCCAGAGGGCCACAAAGTTGCCCTGGAAACCGTGGGCACCGGTGAAATCACCTACGAATGCCGGGACAAGGCCAACGCACCGGGCGAGACCGAGTGGTTCTTCGTCGGTCCCAAGGCGGTGCTCAGCGATCGCGGCGGCAAAGTGCTGGGTGACTACTTCGGCCCACCGGCCACCTGGCAGGCCAAGGACGGCTCGAAGATCACCGGGACCCAGGTCGCCGTGGCGCCGTCCAGCCCCGGCAACCTGCCCTATCAACTGGTCAAGGCCAATCCGGCCGAAGGCAAGGGGCTGATGAGCGGCGTCAGCTACATTCAGCGAGTGGCCCTCAAGGGCGGCGTGGCCCCCGGCAGCGCTTGCACCGCGGCCAACAAGGGCACCCGCGAAACAGTGAAATACCAGGCGGACTACATCTTCTGGGCGGCCCGCTGACTCGCCCCGCAAGATGCCAGTACCGGCACCGGCAACTGGTCTACGCTGCTGACAGCCACCGCGCCGCCAGGGTGGCGGTGGCTGTCATCTGTCGCAGGTAAACGCCCTTGTCTCTACCCGAATCCCTGTTTGACCACGCAGGCTGTATCGCCGCTTGTGCCCGAGGCGAGCGCCAGGCCCTGGAGGCCCTCTATCACGAGGAAGGGCCGCGACTGCTTGGCGTCGCCAGACGCCTGGTACGCGACACGGCCCTGGCTGAAGACATCCTGCACGACGCCTTCATTCGAATCTGGCAAGGCGCAAGCGGTTTCGACCCGGAACGGGGCAGTGCCCGCGGCTGGATGTTCAGCATCACCCGGCATCTGGCGCTGAATTTCCTGCGGCGCCATGGCCGTGAGGTGCCCATTGATGAACCCTATCCCGAATACCCCCAAGCCCTTGATGTGCTGGCCATGAACACGGCGCCAGCCACCGCGCTGGCTGATGCCGGACGTCTTGAGCATTGCCTGGGGCAACTGCCCTCGCAACGCCGCGAGTGTCTCCTGCAGGCCTATCTGGACGGTTATTCACACGGGGAGATTGCCGCCAGGATGGCCACCCCGCTGGGGACGGTCAAAGCCTGGATCAAACGCAGCCTCAGTGCTTTACGGGAGTGCCTGGGATGAAGATCGCTCCACGGGACGACAGCGATCCCGCGCTCCAGGCACTGGCCAGTGAATATGTCCTGGGCACCCTGGACGCCGAACAACGGCGCCTGCTCGAACAGCGCCTGCCCCATGACCCCGCCTTGCGTAACGCCGTGCACAGCTGGGAACAACGCCTGCATCCACTCACCGCTTTGGCCGCTCCCGTCACGCCGTGGCCCCGGCTCTGGCGGCGTATAGAACGCAGCCTGGAGCAACTGGCTGAACCTGGGCCGGTTTCGGCTTCCGGCAACCCCGGGCGCTTCAACTCCCTGGCGCTATGGCGCGGACTGGCCGCTGCCGGCCTGGCCGCCAGTGTCCTGTTGGCCAGCCTGCTGATGCTGCGCCCCCCTGCCCCGCCCGGTTACCTGGTGGTGCTGGTCGCCCCTCAGGACAAATCACCCGGTTGGGTGGTGCAGGCCAATGACACCCGGGAGTTGCAGTTGATTCCACTGGGCAGCATCGAGGTTCCGGCGGACAAGGCCCTGGAGTTCTGGACCAAGGCCGACGATTGGCAGGGCCCGGTGTCTCTAGGACTGGTCAAGCCCGGTCAGCCGCTGCGTGTGCCGCTTGATCACCTGCCGCCCCTGCAAACCAATCAGTTGTTCGAATTGACCCTGGAGGACCGCCAAGGCTCGGCGCTAGGAAGGCCCAGCGGCCCGGTGCAGTTCATTGGGCGCGCGGTAAAAACCCTGTAGCCAGGGTCAATCCCGTCTCGCCCCGGCGTGGCCACACCCTGGCAAGCGAGTCGGGTTCGAGGATTGACAAAGCCCGCGCCGGCTTTTACAACTGTGCACCTGATTTCAGAGTCTGCCGAACCATGTCACAAGCCCCGACCCTCGATTCTCGCGCCATTGGCCTGCTGGCCAAGGCCGGAGCCTGGGTGGCTTGCAACTCTAAATCGAAGAAACAGTCGCTCATGTGACCGGGGCGCTGTGTCCCGTCAGATGAGCTGACAGGACATCAAGCGCGACGGACCTCCCCCCTGCTTACCGCCCTTCTACTCTTCTGACGACGACCCGACGGTCAACCATCAGGAGAACACGCATGTCATCGTTTCAAGGAATCTGGGTCCCCATCGTCACGCCCTTTCACAATGGCGCCATCGACTTTGCCGCCCTGCGCCGGCTCAGCGCCCATCTGCTGGAAAGCGGCGTGGCCGGGCTGGTGGTCTGCGGCACCACCGGCGAGGCCGCGGCCCTGGACAAGGACGAGCAACTGGCGGTGCTCGACGCCGTGCTCGAACAGGCCCCCGCCGGGCGCGTCATCATGGGCCTGGCGGGCAACAACCTGAAATCGCTGCTGAGCCTGCAGCAGGAAATCCTCAAGCGCCCGGTGGCGGCCCTGCTGGTGCCCGCGCCCTATTACATCCGCCCCTCCCAGGCGGCCCTGGAAAGCTTCTTCCACAGCGTCGCCGATGCCTCCAGCGTGCCGCTGATCGTCTACGACATTCCCTACCGCACCGGGGTCAACCTGGACAAGGACACCCTGCTCAACATCGTGCGCCATCCGCGGATCGCCGCCGTCAAGGACTGTGGCGGCAGCCTGGACAAGACCCTGGCGCTGCTGGCCAGCGGCGCGGTAGAGGTGCTGTGCGGCGAGGACCTGCAACTGTTCAATGCCCTGTGCCTGGGGGCCAGCGGCGCCATTGCGGCGGCGGCGCACATTCGTCCGGAGTTGTTCGTGCAGTTGCAGCGCCAGGTCATGGACCAGCAGCTGGATGCGGCCAGGGCCAGCTTCCGGCAACTGGTGCCCTTGATCCAGGCGCTGTTCGCCGAACCCAACCCAGCGCCGGTGAAGGCCCTGCTGGCCCATCAGGGTCTGATCGAGCCACACCTGCGGGCCCCGATGCAGGATTGCAGCGCTGCCACCGCCGCCCACCTGCAACACCTGCTGGCCGGCCTGCCCTGAAGGGCTTGCCCTACGGATCATCGGCATTGCCGTGCCTGCGGCCCGTAGGAGCTGGCTTGCCAGCGAAAGCGTCCTCAAGCCCGATGCAAGGTGCGAGGGCCTCTTCGCCGGCAAGCCGGCTCCTACAGAGGCGGGGGGGGCACAGTGGCGCGGCAATCCCGATGCCCGCAAACGCCGATCGCTGCGGCGCGCGGGCGCTCTCAGCGGATCGGCGGGATGCGGATGTCGCCGGCCCGACACTGGGTCTTCACCCCTTTGCCGCACGGGCCGAACTCCAGGTCCCGGGTCAGGCACACGCGCACCTCGGACAGCTCGGGACCGCTGCAGAGAATGGCGACGCCGTTTTCACCGATGCCCGGGTTGCTCTGGCGCAACTGCCGGGCAATTTCAGTGGCGGGCAAGTAGCGCACCGTGGTCGAAGGCTGCAGGACCTCGGGAATCTTGACCGAGCCCAGGGCCCTGTCCGCCGCGTCCAGGTAACCCATGCCCCCCAAGCCGCTGCAGGTGCCGTGCTTGGTCCACTCATGGTTCATCAGCTTGGCGGTGGGAAACAGGGTCAGGCCCTTGGCCCGCTCTTGCGGGGTCAACGGGGTCAGGGGTGGACAGGATTCGGGCCAGCCGCCCTTGGCGTACTGCGGCCACAGGCCGTGGAGGACCAGGCCGTAGCCCTTGCCCGAGCATTGCTCGTTTTCCGGGTGCATCAGGCAGAAGGTCGGCGACCAGGACAGGGTCAGCAGGTAGTAGTCGAAGGTCCCCGCCACCGAGTCCCGCTGCTGTTTGGGCTGACGTGCGTCGCTGATGCCCACCAGCCCCAGGGTCAGCACCAGGGCCGCCATCAGGGCAAAAAACTTTCTCATCGTGACCTCTCCTTGTGGAATCGAATCGTCCTGGCCCCGCCATCGGGGTGGAGCCGCCGGCACACCGCTCCACCTTCTTGGCATGCCGGGGTTGCAGGAACATGACATGCGCCGCGCCTGTCCCGGCAAAGCCGGCCAGGCGCGGCGGCGACAATACAACAGGCAGGCGCTCAGGCGCGATCAGTGACCAACATCCAGTGCCGCGACCTGCTCGGGCACGCTGACAAAGACGCTGTAGCGGGCCCCTTCCATGGCCTCGAAGGCGATCAGCTTGTGCACCAGCGGCTCGCTGAGCACCTTGCCGGCATTGAGCAGCAACATGCCGTTGTCGGCATTGAGGTTGCGACGCAGGACCATCCCGGCCTGCAACTCCCGGGTGCCCAGGACCCTGACGCTTGGATCATCGACGGTCACGTCACTCAGATAGGCCGCGCAGACCTGGACGAAGCTTTCCACCAGATTGGGGTCGTACAGGCGACCGGCGTACTTGCGAATGAACAGCAGGGCTTCGTCGCTGTTCATGTGGCGCTCCAGGATCAGCCCGCACTGCAACTCGATGAAATCCACCGCCAGCTTGAGCAGGCGCGAGCCCCAGGGAATCGCCTCGCCCTTGAGGTGCCGGGGAAAACCGCTGCCGTCCCAGCGTTCCTGGTGATGCAGGATCAGGCGTGCCGCGTCCTGCATCGGCTCCAGGGCCATCAGCACCGACTCGCTCTGCTCGGGATAGGCCCGGTAGCGCTCCTGTTCGGTATGGCGCAACAGGTCCGCGGGGGCGACCAGCATGGCATCGCTCCAGCTCAGCTTGCCGATGTTGTACAGGGCGGCGGCCATGGCCAGGTCGCGGCTGGCGCTCTCATCCAGGCCATGGGCTGTGCAGCAGGCGCGCACCAGCTCGATGATCTTGCGGTTGGTCTGCTTGTCCGCCGGCAGGCGCAGGTTGGCCAGCAGCGAGAACACCTCGGTGGCGGTGACGTAACTGTGCTTGAGCTCCTCATAGGCCAGGTCCAGCATGTCGGCGGTCTGCTGCAGCTCCGCGGTGCGTGACGCCACCCGCTGTTCCAGCCCGGCATTGCTGGCCTTGAGCTGGCGGTTCTGCTCCAGCACCAGTTGCTGCAGGCGCTTGAGTTCACGTTCGGCCTGCTGGTGCTCCAGCCCCTGACGCAGGATCAGCAGCAGTTCTTCGTCATTCCAGGGTTTGCTCAGGTATTGGTGGATCTGCCCCTGATTGACCGCCTTGATGATGGTGCTCACGTCGGCGTAGCCGGTCAGCAGAATGCGCCGGGTGCCCGGGTAGCTCTCGCGCACCCGGGCCAGCAAGGTGGCGCCGTCCATGTTGGGCATGCGCGCGTCGCTCATCACCAGGTCAACCGGACGCTCGGCGAGCATCTCCAGGGCCCTGGCGCCGCTGTCGGCCAGTAGCACGTCATAAGGTTGGCCGCGCAGCAGGCGCCGCAGGCTGTTGAGAATCGATTCTTCGTCATCCACCAGCAACAGGCAGGGACGCCGGCCAGGTTCGACGGACTGCGGCTCTTCCATGTGATGCATCTCCCGGTGATCCCTTGGATTGGCCGGACACCCCTGACAGGCCACCGGCCAGTTGCTCGATTGCCTTGGCAATCCTAGTCATATTTTGCTTTTGCGCTCTGGCCCAACGTTGAAAAAACCTCCGCAGGTGCAGAACACAGTGACTATGCTCACAGCGTTGAACGCAGGCTCAGGGCACTAGGGACGGTCTATGGATACTGGCTGCGACCCGCAGACAACAGCGCAAGACACTCCGGGCCCGCCCTCTGCGCGGGTCAATCGGCGAGTGCTGATCGTCGATGACAGCCCGGAGATCCACGAAGACTTCTACAAGATCCTCGCCCCGCGGCAGGCACCGGACCTGGGCCCGCTTGAGGAGCAACTGTTCGGTCAAGCCGCGCCTGGCCCCGCGCCGACCTTCAGCCTGGACTCGGCATTCCAGGGCCGCGAAGCCCTGGCCAGGGTCGAGGCGGCACTGGCCCAGGGCACGCCTTATGCCATGGCCTTCATCGACATGCGCATGCCGCCGGGCTGGGACGGCCTGCAAACCATCGAACAGCTGTGGCTGGCCGACCCCGAGCTGCAGATCGCCCTGTGCACCGCCTACTCCGACTACTCCTGGGAGGCCCTGGCCGAGCGCCTGGACTTCGGCGATCGCCTGCTGATTCTGAAAAAACCCTTCGACAGCCTGGAAATCCGCCAGATGGCCAGCGCCCTGACCTGGAAATGGCAGATGGCCCAGGACGCACGGAACAAGCTCGACGACCTGCAACGGACCATCGAGGAGCGGGTCGCCGAACTGCTCAAGGTCTCGCACCTGCTGCACTACGATGCGCTCACCGGGCTGCCCTCCAGCACCCTGCTGGGCGACCGCCTGAGCCAGGCCATGGCCCGGGCCCGGCGCTATGGACAACAGCTGGCGGTGCTGTTCCTGGGCCTGGACCGTTTCAAGCGGATCAACCAGGCCCTGGGCTACCCGGCCGGCGATGAACTGCTCAAGCGTATCGCCCAGGGCCTGCAGCAAAGCATGCGCGAGTCGGACTCGGTCTTCCGCTACGGCTCCGACGAGTTCGTGGTGCTGGTGCATGACCAGCAGCCGCCGCCCCAGGTGCGCAGCGTCGCGCAAAAACTCCTGGCCACGGTGAACCAGGTGCACGACATCGCCGGGCACGAACTGCAGGTCACCGCCAGCCTGGGGATCAGCCTGTATCCCGAGGATGGCCAGGACGCCCTGACCCTGATCAAGAAGGCCGAGATGGCCATGCGCAACAGCAAGGACCAGGCACCGGGCCGCTACGGTTTCTTTACCGAGGACATGACCCATCGGGCCCGGGAACAGCAGCACCTGGAGTCGGGCATTCGCCAGGCCCTGGAGCATCGGGAGTTTGTTTTGCACTACCAGCCAAAAATCCACCTGGCCTCGGGCCAGGTGGTGGGGGCCGAAGCGCTGATCCGCTGGTTCAGCCCGCAACGGGGCTGGGTCAGCCCGGCCCAGTTCATCCCGGTGGCCGAGGACAGCGGCCTGATCAACGCCGTCAGTCGGTGGGTGCTGGGCGAGGCCACCCGCCAGTCCCGCGCCTGGCAACAGGCCGGGCTCGCACCGATCCGCCTGTCGGTCAATCTGTCGCCCAGCGATTTCCGCCAGCCGCAGTTGCTCGCCCAGTTGCAGAGCGCTCTGCAGGACAGCGGCCTGGACCCGACCCTGCTGGAGCTGGAAATCACCGAAGGGGTGCTGATGCAGAACGTCGAGGCAACCCTGGTCACCCTGCTGGCCATCAAGACCCTGGGGGTGCGCCTGGCGGTGGACGACTTCGGCACCGGTTACTCCAGCCTCAGCTACCTGCGCAAGTTTCCGCTGGACGTGCTGAAGATAGACCAGTCCTTCGTCCACGGCCTGAGCCACGACCCCAAGGATGCGACCCTGGTCAGCGCCATCATCCAGCTGGGGCGCAACCTCAACCTGAACGTGATTGCCGAAGGGGTGGAGACGGCGCAGCAGCTGGCCTTCCTGACCCAGCAAGGCTGTGAGGAAGGCCAGGGCTACTACTTCAGCAAGGCCCTGCCGGCGGCAGACTTCGCCCGGTTCCTGCAAGGGCGGGCCGCACCCGCCGGGCAGGGCCAGCCATGAACCGCGCAGCACCTGCGGGCCGGCCGCGGCGGCGCCACCTGGGCGTGGCGCTCTGGTTGTTGCTCGGCATCGCCCTGCCCGCCCTCCCGGCGCCCCTGGACGAACCCCTCAAACCCCTGCCCGCGGTCCCCGACCTCGACCCGGGGCGGGTGGAACTGGGGCGCCGGCTGTTCAACGAGCCGCGCCTGTCCCAGGACCACAGCCGCTCCTGCGCCAGCTGTCACCGGATGGACCACGGCGGCGCCGACACTCAGGCCAAGTCCCTGGGCATCAAGGGCCAATCGACCCTGGTCAACGCTCCCAGCGTATTCAACGCCGCGCTGAACTTTCGGCAGTTCTGGGACGCCCGCGCCGACAGCCTCGAAGCGCAGATCGACCAGGTGGTGCAAAGCCCGATCGAGATGGGCAACAACTGGCCCGACCTGCTCCGCACCCTGAGTGACGACCCCGACTACCGCCAGCGCTTCGCCGAGCTGTACCCGGATGCGCTGACCGCGGCCAACGTGCGGGACGCCCTGGCCAGCTACGAACGCACCCTGCTCAGCAGCGGCTCGCGCTTCGACCAGTACCTGCAAGGCAACACCGAGATCCTCAGCCTGGACGAGAAATACGGCTACCAGCGCTTCAAGGACTACGGCTGCATCGCCTGTCATCAAGGGGTCAACATCGGCGGCAACATGCTGCAGAAATTCGGCGTGATGGGCGACTACTTCGCCGCCCGGGGCAACCCCACCCAGGCCGACCTGGGGCGCTTCCTGATCACCGGCGACGAGCAGGACCGCAACGTCTTCAAGGTGCCGAGCCTGCGCAATGTGGCGGTCACCGGGCCCTACTTCCACGATGGCTCGGCGCAGACCCTGGAACAGGCGGTCGAGGTGATGTTCAAGTACCAGCTAGGCCGGACCCCAAGCCCCCAGGACACCGGCCTGATCGTCAAGTTTCTCAAGACCCTGACCGGGCAATGGCAGGACAAGCCCCTATGAAGCTGCCCCGCCTGCCCGTCACCCTGTTCACCCTGCTGATCCTGGGCCTGGTCCTGGCGCTGGCGTTCCTCTACGTGAAGACGGTCATCGTCCAGACAGCGAACTACACCCTGTCCCGGGACCTGATCGGTCACATCAAGCAACTGAATGCCCAGTGGGAAACCGAGGTGCTCAAGGCTCGCATCGCCATCACCCATGACTACGATCCACTGGTGCTGCCGGTGCAACAGATCAATCAGCTGTGGAGTCGCTTCGATCAGGTGTCGCAGCAGGAGCACATCGACCCCGAGGCGTGGCAGGCCAGTCATCAGGCCTTCCTCGCCGCGTTCAAGGAAAAGACCGACCTGGTGGAGCGCTTCAAGTCCCACAACTCGGTGCTGCGCAACTCCCTGGCCTTCCTGCCCACCGCCGAGGACGACATCCAGAGCCGCCTGGCCGGACTGGATGACAGCCAGCGCCTGTCGCAGCAGAGCATCGCCATCGACACCTACGACCTGCTGCTCAGCAGCCTGGAGTTCGCCCAGGTGTCCAGCGACGACAAGGCCGCCGACATTCTGGTGGGGCTGAACAAGCTGGAGGTGAACAAGGAGCGCCTGCCCGAGGCCATGCACGAACCGGTGGCCATCCTCAGCAACCACGTCTCGGTGATCCTGCGCGAACAGCCGGTGGTCAACCAGTTGCTGGAGAAAATCACCTCGATCCCAGTGGCCCAGCGCCTGGACGAGATCAACGCCCTGCTCAACCGCGACCAGCTCCAGGCCGACCTGCAGGACCAGAAGGCCCATCAGTACCTGCTGCTGTTTTCGACGCTGCTGGTGCTGTTGATCCTCTATCTGGTGATCCATCTGATGCGCAGCTACGGGGTGATCCGCCGGGTCAACACCGCCCTGCAGAGCGCCAATGAACACCTGGAGCAACGGGTCGAGGAACGCACCCACGAGCTCAAGGAAGCCCAGAGCGAACTGCTGCACGCCGCGCGCCAGGCGGGCATGGCGGAAATCGCCACCAATGTGCTGCACAACGTCGGCAACGTGCTCAACAGCGTGAACATCTCCAGCGAACTGCTGAGCCGTACCCTGCGCTCCAGCAAGGCTCAGGGCCTGGGCAAGGCGATGCAGCTGATCAACCAGCACCAGGACGACCTGGGGCAGTTCTTCACTGAAGACGAAAAGGGCAAGCTGCTCCCCGGCTACCTCAACCAACTGGTCGCGGCCATCGCCAGCGAGCAACAGGGCATGAGCGACGAGCTGGCCCAGCTCGGGCGCAGTATCGATCACATCAAGGAGATCGTCGCCACCCAGCAGTCCTATGCCGGCGCCTCACGGCTGATCGAACCCCTGCGGGTCAACGAACTGATCGACGACGCCCTGCGCATGAACGCCGGGGCCCTGGTCCGGCACCAGGTCACGGTGGTCAAGGACTACGTCGAAGTGCCCGCGGTGATGGGCGACAAGCACCGCATGCTACTGATCCTGATCAACCTGATCAGCAATGCCAAATACGCCATGTCCGACCTCGACGAGCAGTCCCGCACCCTGACCATTCGCGCCCGTGTGCTGGAGGGCCGGACCCTGCGCATCCAGGTTCAGGACCAGGGCGAAGGCATCGCCGCCGAAAACCTCACGCGGATCTTTGCCCACGGCTTCACCACCCGCAAGGAGGGCCACGGCTTCGGCCTGCACAGTTGCGCCCTGGCCGCCATGGAGATGGACGGCCAGCTCAGCGTGCACAGCGACGGGCCGGGACTGGGCGCCACCTTCACTCTGGACATCCCGCTGATCGACGCCGAGAACCCCACATGGACTCATTGATCAACCGCCGGATTCTGCTGATCGACGACACCCCCGCGATCCACGAAGACTTTCGCAAGATCCTCATGCCGCAGAGCCAGGACGCCGGCCTCGACGATCTGGAGGCGCAGTTATTCGGCGCCCCGACCCGCACCCGCCAGCAGCCCTTCGAACTGGACTCGGCCTACGGCGGCGAGGAAGGCCTGAACAAGGTCACCCAGGCCCTGGCGCAGCAGCGCCCCTATGCCCTGGCGTTCGTCGACATGCGCATGCCCCAGGGCTGGGACGGGGTGCAGACCATCGAACGGCTGTGGCAGGAGGACCCGCGCCTGCAGGTGGTGGTGTGCACCGCCTACTCCGACTATTCCTGGGAAGACCTGCTGGAGCGTCTGCAGGGCCACAACCGCCTGCTGATCCTGAAGAAGCCCTTCGACAATATCGAAGTCCAGCAGATGGCCAGCACCCTCACCAGCAAGTGGGAGATGACCGCCCGTGCCCTGCTGCAGATGCATCACCTGGAGAACCTGGTGGCCCGGCGTACCGCGGACCTGGAACGTGCCGGAACCGCCCTGCAACAGGAGATCGACGAGCGCAAGCAACTGGAGAACCAGCTGGTGCAGTCGGAAAAGCTCGCCTCCCTCGGGCAACTGGCCGCGGGCGTGGCCCACGAGATCAACAACCCCATCGGCTTCGTCGCCTCCAACCTCGGCAGCCTGGCCGGCTACCTGCAACAGATCGGCCAGATGCTCAGCGCCTACCGCCAGAGCGAAGAAGCCATCACCGCACCGCAAGTGCGCGAGCACCTGCAAAGCCTGCGCGAAAGCATCGACCTGGACTTTCTCCAGGAGGACATCCCGCTCTTGATCAAGGAATCCAAGGAAGGCATCGGCCGGGTCGAGCAGATCGTCAAGGACCTGAAGAACTTCTCCCGGGTCGACAGCGATCAGCAATGGCAACTGGCGGACCTGCAACAGGGCATCGACTCGACCCTGAACATCGTCGCCAACGAGATCAAGTACAAGGCCGACCTGGTCAAGGACTACCACGAGCTGCCGCAGATCGAGTGCCTGCCCTCCCAGCTCAATCAGGTGGTGATGAACCTGGTGGTCAACGCCGCCCAGGCCATCGGGCCGGAACGCGGCACCATCACCCTGCGCAACGGGGTGGACGGCGAGCATGTCTGGCTGGAGGTGAGCGACACCGGCTGCGGCATCGATGCACAGCACCTGCAGAAGATTTTCGACCCCTTCTTCACCACCAAGCCGGTGGGCAAGGGCACCGGCCTGGGCCTGTCGCTGTCCTACGGGATCGTCAAGAAGCACGGCGGGCAGATCAGCGTCCGCAGCCAACCGGGGGTCGGCAGCACCTTTCGCGTGGAGCTGCCGATCCGCCAGGCGCCCCGGACAGCGACCGAGCAAGCGCACTGAAGCACCGCGCCCCTCCCCGGCCAAACACCCGCAACCCTTGCCCTCAGCTCATCGAGCTTCCGGCCCGGGGCGCCTGGGCGCAGAGGTGCAACAGGGCGTCGCCATCCAGGGGCGGGCTCAGGTACCGCCCCTGAACCTCATCGCAGCGAATGTCCCGCAACGCGGCAAACTGCTCCGGGGTGTCCACCCCTTCGGCCAGCACTTTCAGGCTCAGGGCATGCCCCAGGTCGACGATCGCCTGGACGATCGAACGGCCGGCCGGACTGCGACCCAGACCGGCCACCAGACCGCTATCGATCTTCAGGCCGTCCAGGGGATAGGTCCGCAGGTCCTGCAACGCCGAACAGCCGCTGCCGAAATCGTCCAGCACCAGCTGCACCCCGAGGGCCTTGAGCCCGCCCATGATGTCCTGCACCGGGCGCCCGTCGTCCAGCAGCGCCTTGTCGGCCACCTCCAGCAGCAGACGCGAAGGAGCCAGCCCGCTCTGAGCGAGCACCGAGCGGATCCTGGCCACCAGCTGGCCGCGCTGGAACTCGCAGGCCGATAGATGCACCGCCAGCTGCAGGTGTTCGGGCCAGGCCCGGGCCGCGCGGCAGGCCGCCTGCAGCACCCAGTTGCTCAGCGGCAGGATCAGCCCGGTGTCCTCGGCGATGGGCATGAACACCTCGGGCCCCAGCAGCCCGCGCTGCGGGTGCTGCCAGCGCACCAGCACCTCGGCGCCCTGCCATTGGCCGTCGCCCAGCCGATAGCGCGGCAGGAACTGCAGGCTCAACTGGTCCTGGTCGATGGCGTGACGCAGGTCGCGCTCCAGGCCGCGGCGCTCGATGATCCGCGCATTCATGTCGGCGGCGTAGAAACGCCAGGTGCTGCGCCCCGCCGCCTTGGCCTCGTACAGGGCCATGTCGGCAAAGCGCAGCAGTTCTTCGGCCTGGCTGGCATCGGCCGGGGCCCGGGCGACTCCGATGCTGGCGCTGATGAAGACTTCATGCTCGCCAATGTAGAACGGCTCCTCGATACGCTGGATCAAGCGCCGGCACAGGCCGTCGATTTCCGACTGGGCCATCTGCCCGGGCACCACCAGCACGAATTCGTCGCCACCGACCCGGGCCACCAGGTCCTCGCTGCGCAGGCAGTGGGACAGGCGCTGGGACACCTCGTGCAGCACCTGGTCGCCGGCGGCATGCCCCAGCAGATCGTTCACCGGCTTGAAGCGGTCGAGGTCGACGCTGAGCATCAACAGCGGCTCGCGCAGCACCCGCGGAGCCGACAGCCGATCTTCAAGGTATTCGCGCATGCGCATGCGATTGGCCAGGCCGGTGAGTGCATCGTGCTGGGACAGGTATTCGATGCGCCGCCGGGCCGCGACCTCCTCGGTGATATCACTGGCGGTGCCACGGTAACCGCCGCCGTCCATGGCCCGTACCGAGAGGCGGCAGATCCGCGGCCGGCGCTGACCGTCCAGGTAGGCGCATTGCAGCAGGCTCTGGGAACGCCGCTGCGAGGCGCTCAGCCAGTGGCGCAGCGATCCCTGTTCGGCGCTCAGCAGCTCATGCATCGGCCGCCCCAGGGCCGCCTCCCGGGACAGGCCGGTAACCGCCTCGAAGCGCTCGGACAGGTAGGTGAAGCGCAACTGCGGATCCACTTCCCAGATCCAGTCGGAAGCCGCTTCGGCAACATCGCGAAAACGCTCCTCGCTGGCCTCCAGCGCGCCCCGACTGCTGCGCAGGGCCTGGACCTGATCATCGATGAGTCGCGCCGCCACCGCAGAGCGCCGCAGCAGCAGGATCGCCATCAGGCCCACCAGCAGCCCGGCCAGCAGCAACAGCGGGATCACCAGCACCAGCAACTGGTGCCCCGGTCGCGTCGGCTGCCAGTGCAGGGTTCCGGCACCGTCGGGCAGGCTCAGGGTCGGCTGCGGGCTCGGCGCCCCGGCGTCGACCCGCTGCAAGCGCTCGATGCCCGCCTCACGGCCCAGCACCAGCAAACGGCTCGGGTCCAGCCACACCACGAACACCAGCACCGACTGCGGGCCGTCATCGACCGGCACTTGCGGATCGTTGCCCGGGCTCAGCACGCTGGTGAACACCAGCGCCGGTGTCCCGCCGATCGCGTGATAACGGCTGAAGACCTTGCCATCGGGCGCCTGGCGCACCTGCGCCAGCCAGGGTTGCAGCGCATCGCCGAACCAGTCCCGGGCCTCCATCGCCTCCAGGCGACCGGACACCATCGCGTAGGCCGTGCGATCGGCCGGGTCGATGACGAACACCCCGTCAAAACCCAGGTCGCGGTACAGGGACGAACCGAAGTTGTGCCGGGTGTAGGCCCAGTCCGGATCGACCTTCAGGTGCAGGTGCTGATAGGCATCGCCCCACTGCGCATAGTCCTTGACGGTGCTACGGGCATGGTTTTTCAGCGATTGCAGGGCCTTTTCGATTTCCAGGCGGTTGTGCTGCTCGGCAGCCAGGTTCTGGTCGAGGGCGATGTACACCAGCAACACGCCGGTGAAGAGGAACAGCGCCAACAGCAATCCCGAGCATCCGAGCAAGGTGGCGCGGGCCAGCGCCTGATTCGAGATGCTGCGCACCGGCGTCAGATCAAGACCTAGGTTTTCCATAGTGCTCCAAGCGCCATAGCGAAAAACCGACCGGTGTGCTCCAAGCTCACGCGGCCCGAGATGAAGCTCCTGCTTGCCTATTAGACGATAGACAGTATTTCCCCCCCGGGCCTGAAGAAACGCCGGGGGCGAAAGCCGTGCAGCCATGGCGATGGGGTCAGGGCAGGACGCCGGCGACCGGGCAACGGGCCGGCGGCGTCCGACCAGAGGCGACCGGGGTCAGTCCCGGCCTGGGCGGGGAGTCACTTTGGGCAGTTGCTGCACCTGGTGATAGATGCTCAGGCCCAGCCTCTGGGCGATCTGCACCATGGCGTCGCAGCCGGCCGAGGCACCGCCGATGCGCAGCAGCGCGTCACAGCGCTGCAGCAGGCGCTCGGCATAGGCGTGGAAGCGCTGGTTGTAGACCTCATCGCCCACCGCCCGGGACCCGGCCAGACGGGTCATGGGCAAGGCCACCCACTCCCCCAAGAGCGGGAAATGCCCGGCCTCCAGCACCTGGGCGGCGCACTGCTCCATGGCCTCGACATTGCGCGCCAGCAACAGCGGATCGTCGCCGGTGCCGGAACGGTAGGGGCCGGCCACCAACACCGTCAGGCTGCGAGGCTTGAGCACATGCAACTGCAGGTACTGCAGGAGCATGATGGTCTTGCCGTCGGCGATCTCGCCGCTCTTGATCATGTCCAGGGCCTGGTCGATATCCAGCTCCAGGACTTCGATGTCCTCGCCTTCGTGCTCCAGCCCGCCGCCCTCATCGATGCGGTCTTCGGCCTGGTAATGGCCGATGAAGAAATGCACCCGTTCGGTCACCGAGCCCGGACTCATGAACGCGTCGAAGACCTTCTGCACCTCGCCCACCCGGCAACCGGTTTCCTCTTGCGCTTCCTGGCGGATGCGCACTTCCGGGCTGGCGTTATCCAGCAGCCCGGCGGCCGTCTCGATCAGGTAACCGCTGTGATCGTTGACGAAGGCCGGCATGCGGAACTGCCGGGTCAGCAGCACCGTGCGCCGTTCCAGGTTGTACAGCAGGATCGTCGCACCATTGCCGCGGTCGTAGACCTCACGCTCCTGGGCCTGCCAGCTGCCGTCGCGGCGGCGCAGTTCGAAGCTGTATTTCTTCAGCACGTACCAGTTGTCGGAGAGGGTCTTCTCGGCGGTGATGCGGATGGTTTCCTCGCTCATGGCTGCTCCTGAGTGTGTGGGCCGGCGGGGCGAAACCCCGACAATTGTTCCAGCAACTGCACGCGGTAGGCCGGGGTCAGGGCGAACCCGCCCGCCACCTGGTGCAGATGACCGTCCGCCAGCCGCGCGCGGAACCAGTCGCGGATGAAATCCGGGGCGTAGCCGCCGGTGCTGAAGCCCTTGGCGAAGGCGATCATGTCCTGATAGACCTCCAGGTAGGCCTCTTGGCTGGGGACCGGGTAGCGGTTCTGGTACAGCCAGAACTGCAGGTCGTACAGCAGGTGCGACAGCGGGTCGGCGTGCAACGCAAAGTAGCGTTTGTCCTGGACGATGCGCAGGGCGATCTGGCGGATCAGCGGCCCCAGGTCAGGCACGTCCGGGCAGTGTTCAAGCAGCTCCTGCAGCAGTGGCGAGAACGGCGCGCTGGCGACCGTGTCCAGGTCGTCGAGGTAATCCTGCTCGGAGGTGTCATACACCTCCCAGGACACCAGACTGCGGACAAAGGCCTCGAAGTTCGGCGCCAGGACAGTCACCTCGTAGTCGCCCTCCTGGTCCACGTGCACCACCCGGGGTTCACCCTCGGGGCCGCACTCGCGGTAGTCCAGCGCGATCATGTCATGCCCGGCGGAGGGGCAATTGCAGATGTACACCCCCAGGTCCGGGTAGCCCCACTCCTCGATCATGAAGCGGCTGCCCAGGTCGCCGCCCAGGGAGTAGCGGCTGTCGCGACCGATGCTCAGGAAACTGTCGATCGCGCAGTGGTCCTCGGCCCAGGAGGTGCCCTGCTCCGTGGGGCAACAGCACAGGTGCGGGCAGCCACCGTTGTAACGCTGCATGAACGCCACATAGGACGGCGGCAGTCGATAGCCCAGCTGGGCTTGCAGCTCGGCGATCATCGCGGCGCTCGCCGGTGGCTGGTTGATCTTGCGGCTGCTGTCGTGGTCCCAGAACGCGTCCAGGTCGATATCGTGGGGGAAGTTGCTCATCCGATGCATCCGTTGCGGTTGAAGGTCGGCCTGTGCCAAAAGCTGCACAGGCTACCGCAATCCTGCCTCAGAGCCACCAGCGCAGAAGGAAAAAGAACCCCATGCTCAGCAGCATGCTGACCAGGGTATTGCGGGTGTAGATCACCAGCACGATGGCCACCAGGGAGCTCGAAAGGTAGGGATTGTCCCAGTGCAGGTTCAACTGCTGATCGGGCATGAACACGATCGGCCCGCAGATCGCCGTGAGCATGCCCGGCACGGCAAAACCGAGGAACTGCCGCGCGTTGCTGCTCAGGCGCAGCGGCAGGCGCGGTTCGAGAAACACGTAGCGATTGAGAAAGACCAGCAGGCCCATGCCGAAAATCACTGCCCAGACCATCATGCGCGCCCCCGATACAGCTTGTTGCAGACAAAACCCGCACTCATCCCCGCCAGCCCCGACAGCACCAGGGCCGAGCCCCAGTGCCAGTAGCTGAAAAGCACCGAGCAGAACAGCGACACCGCGACACAGACCACGGTGGGCACATTGCGCACCAGCGGCGTGATCAGGGCGATGAAGGTGGCGGCGATGGAAAAATCCAGGCCCAGGTGTTCCAGGCCGGGAATGCTCTTGCCCAGCACGATGCCCAGCAGGGTGAACAGGTTCCAGGCCACGTAGAAGGTCAGGCCCACGCCCAGGGCGTACCAGCGGTCGAACTGCTGCTTGTCGTGGGCGCTGGTCAAGGCGAACAGCTCGTCGGTGAGCAGAAAGCCCAGGCCCACCCGCCAGCGCCCGGGCAAGGGCGAGATCACCGAGCGCATGCTCATGCCGTAGAGCAGGTGCTGGGAGGTCAGCAGCAGCGTGGTCAACAGGATCGAGAAGATCCCCGCCCCGCCCTTGAGCATGCCGATGGCCACCAGTTGCGCGGCACCGGCGAAGACGATGCTCGACAGCCCCTGGCCCTGCAGCGGCGTGAGATTGGCCTCGATGGCCATGGAACCGGCCAGCAGCCCCCAGGGCGCGGTGGCCAGGGACAGCGGCATGATGGCGATGGCACCGCGGATAAACGCGGCGCGGGGCAGAAGAACGCTGGACATAACACCCTGCACACAGATGACGGACGCTGACTGTGCCAGCTGGCACGGCGCCTGGCTTGAACGATCTTGCGCAATTGCCCACCGCCGCGCTTTTTTTGCAACCACCAAGCAACGCAGGAGCGAGCTTGCTCGCGATGCACTCAAGAACGCCGCGTTGCCCCCGTGAACGCGGCGTTTTCGTTGACCACCATCGCGAGCAAGCTCGCTCCCACCCTTGATCAAGCGCCCGGACTGATCACGCTGGCGGCGCGAACCGCAGCGGCCACTGGCTTGCCAGCGAAGGCGTCTCCAAGACCAGCACAAGACCTGCGGGCCTCTTCGCCAGCAAGCTGGCTCCTACGGGAAACAGGGGGATGCAAACGACAACGCCCCTCACGAGGGAGGGGCGCTGGCTGATGCTAGACGCGGATTACAGCTGGATCAGGTTGCTGATCTTCACGTCCGGATCGACGTCGGCTTCGTAGTCGACCCCTTCGATCTCGAAACCGAACAGGCGCAGGAACTCATGCTTGTAACCGACGAAATCGGTCATTTCGTAGAGGTTCTCGCTGGTGACCTGGTCCCACAGCTGCTTGACCCGATCCTGGACTTCGGGTTGCAGTTCCTTGTAGTCGGCACGCAGGCGGCCTTCCTGGTCGATCACCGGCTCGCTGTTGTACAGGCTGTCCTTGTACAGGCCGTAGACCTGCTCGATGCAACCTTCGTGGCTGCCCTGCTCCTTCATCACCTTGAACAGCAGCGACAGGTACAGCGGCATGATCGGGATCGCCGAGCTGGCCTGGGTGACCACGGCCTTGAGCACCGACACCCGAGCGTCGCCGCCCAGGTCGGCCAGTTGCTGGCGCATGCCGATGACTTTCTGGTCCAGGTCCTTCTTGGCTTCGCCAATCGAACCGTTCCAGTAGATGTCGTGGGTCAGCTTCTCGCCCAGGTAGGTAAAGGCGGTGGTTTTCGCGCCTTCGGCCAGGACACCGGCGTCGTGCAGGGCGTCGATCCACATCTGCCAGTCTTCGCCGCCCATCACCGCCACGGTGCCGTCGATCTCTTCCTGGGTCGCCGGTTGCAGGGTGGTTTCCTTGACGATTTCCTTGTCAGTGTCGACACCGCGCAGGGTCACGGACTTGCCCAGGGGCTTGAGGGTCGAGCTCAGCACTTCACCGGTCTTGGGGTGGGTGCGGCGCGGCGCGGCCAGGCTGTAGACCACCAGGTCGATCTTGCCCAGGTCGCGCTTGATGGTTTCGATGGTTTCGGCCTTGACCGCGTCGGAGAAGGCGTCACCGTTGATGCTCTTGGCGTACAGGCCCTTTTCTTCGGCGAACTTGTGGAACGCCGCGGTGTTGTACCAGCCGGCGGTGCCCAGCTTGCCGTCAACGCTGCCGCGCTCGAAGAACACACCCAGGGTGTTGGCACCGCAGCCAAAGGCGGCGGTGATCCGCGCGGCCAGGCCGTAGCCGGTGGAGGCGCCGAGTACCAGTACGTTCTTCGGCCCTGCGTCGATGGCGCCCTGCTGGGTGACGTAATCGATCTGCTGCTTGACGTTGGCTTCGCAACCCACCGGATGGGTCGTCACACAGATAAAGCCGCGAACGCGGGGTTTGATGACCATTCACAATCTCCCAATTTCAATGTGCCAGGCGCCGGTAACGGCGGCGGCAGTGTCACTTGCTAAGGTCGTAGACGCTCACAATGGCTTCGCGTCACCAACTGATGGAATTTGCCCGGCAGGCCGAGGCTTGGCGCCCCCGTGCCAGCACCCTCGGGGCGACATCCAGGCGGCCAGGGCCGAGACTCTAGCAGCTGCACCGGCAGGCTTGTGCATCCACTCTGCGAAATTTCTGCGGCCACGTTCATCAACAGATGATGAAGTCCGGTCGGCCTGTGCTTCAGGGCATCCTGTCCAGCGGCAGTTGCTGGCCCTGGCTGCGCGCCTCGTACCAGCGCTGTACCACGTCCGGCAGGCGCTGCTTCCACGCAGGCTCGGTGGTGTAGTAGCGCACCCGCACTTCATCGGCGGGGCCCACCACTGCCAGCAGCGCGACCCACAACTCACCCTGGGCACCGCGCACGAAAATCGCCGCATGGGTGGTAGCCAGCCCCTGCAGCCACATATCGGTGACCTCGGCGCCCGGAAGCTCGGCCGAGGTGTCCTGGGAGAACACCGAGCCGCTGTCGAGCAGGGTCTGGTAATCCTGTTGCAGCAGCTTGCGGGCGCGCTGGTCTTCTGCCTCGGTACGCACCAGCGCGGTGGACAGCAAATCGTACTGGTTCTCCAGGATTTGCCGGGAGGCCACATAGAGCCCGTCGTAATACACCCCCGAGCCGGCGCCGCAGGCATAGGCATCGCCCTCCTGGGTCACCTGCAACAGACCGTTGCGCGGGGTGAAGCGCAGCTTGCAGCCCTCGACGCCGTAGCGGGCTTCACCGTCCTTGAGCTGCAGCTTGCCCGCCAGCGCACCGGAATTGGCACCGCCCATGGCCGACAGGTCGAAACTCAGACGATCCTCGCCGCTGCGCCGGATCACCAGTTCACCGCCGTAGAACGGGCTGACCGAGACCCGCTGCCAGGTGCCCTGCCAGCTGAACGGAATGTTCACATAGCGCAGCACCGTCAGCCGGCTCAGGTATTGGCTGCGCAGGCAGCCCAGATCGGCCTGGCACTGGTCGCGCTGCTTGAGCCATTCACGCTGGCCCAGGCGCAGCGCCTTGGGGTCCTTGGCCTCGGCCAGGGCGGCCGTCCAGGCCTTGCCCAACCGGCTGTCCAGCCCGGCGGTATAGGGGTCGGCGCAGATGGCCTTTTCACTGGCACTGGCGGCCTTGGCGCAGTCGAAACTGCTGGCCTGGGCGCCCTGGCCACAGGCCAGCAGCGCCAGCAGCAAGCCACTGGCTCGCAGGGGATGAACAAGGGGGGCGAACATGGGTCGATTCCATTCAACGAAGGCCGCGCCAGGATACCTGCAGCAGAGCCATCTGCCGACGACAAAATCGCCCCGGCATGGCCCGCCAAGGCACGCGGCAGGCCCACAGTTTTAGCGCGACAGGCGGCAACCAGTCGTACTAAGCTCTGGTTTTTATCCCCCAAGGGCACTGCATGAAATGGATGCTGCAGGCACTGTTGCCGCTGTTGAGCCTCACCGCTCAAGCCGGTGAGTTGCGCATGCTGACCGACAACCACCCGCCGCTGCACTTTCAGCAGGGCCCGCACATGACGGGCTTCGCAGTGGAGGTGGTGCAAGCCCTGGCGCAACGCACCGGCGACCCGGTGCAGGTGCAGCAACGCCCGATGCTGCGCGCCCTGCGCGATGCCAGCGAGGACGCCGACACCGCGGTGTTTACCATCCTACGCACCCAGGAGCGTGAATCCCGCTACCAATGGGTCGGCCCGCTGATGCGCACCGAAACCGCGCTGTACACCCGCAGCGGCGACACTCCGCCGATCAGCGACCTGAGCCAGGCCCAGGGCCAGATCGCCGTACCGCGCAAATGGCTGGTCTACAGCTACCTCAAGCAGCAGGGCCTGGACAACCTGTGGGGCGTCGACAGCCCGGAAATCATGATGCGCCTGCTGCAGATCGGCCGCGTGCAGTACGTGGTCGCCGACACCATGAGCGTCAGTACCTTCGCCAGCAATGTGGGCCTGCCCTTCGAACAGTTGCGCTACCAGATGCCGCTGATGCACCAGGACGCCTACATCGCCTTCTCGCCCAAGGTCGATGCGGCCCAGGTGGCCCGCTGGCAGCGGGCCCTGGACGCGATGAAAGACGATGGCAGCCTGCAAGCGTTCATGCAGCGCTGGCATATCGATCGCACGCCCCCACAGGTGGGTGAATTCAAGCCATGACCCGCCTTGTCCAATGGAGCGCCATGCCCCATCAACTGGCACTCAACTGCCCGCAATGCGGGGCCCAGGCGCGCTTCGACTTCGTCGTCTCCAGGCCCATCGCGCGCAAGGTCGATGGGCCGTTCTTCGCCGACCATCCACTGCTGGACTATCGGCAAGAGCAGGACAGCTGCGGGCACTACCGTCACTACGCCCTGTACTTTCCCGGCCTGCACGGCGACCCGACTCACAGCCTGGGTCCGCTGCCCGAAGGCTACCTCGCCAGCCACTGGCAGTGTTCACCCTACTGGTATCGCGATCACGGCCTGGACCTGGGCTCGCTGGCCTGCGAACACTGCCGGTACTCAGCGCGTCACACGCTCAACTGGCCGAGCGAGGCCTATTTTTCCGTGGTCTACAAAGGCCAGATGCTCTGGGCCTTCAACCGCGAGTCGGCGCAGGCCCTGCACGACTACCTGGAGTCAGCGCAACGCGATCCCGGCGGCTATCCCTGGCGCAGCTTCCTGCTGCACATCCCGGGGGCCTTCAAGCACCGCAAGGCGCGCCAACCGCTGACCCGCCTGCTTAAACGACTGCTGATGCCGGGCTGAGCCCCGCGCCAAGGAATGTTCCATGCCGACCTTTACCCCTGCCCGCCCGCTGCATCGCCTCCATTGCGCCGGCTGCGGCTGGCACCTGGCGATACTCGGCCAGAGCGAGGCCAGCGTGCGCAAATGCCCCTGGTGCGGCAGCCATGAATTCAGCGACCAGCCCCCCAGCCGCAGCGGCGCCGGGCAGGTCCTGCAATGCAAACACCATGGCCCGGTGGTGGTGCAGGTGCTTGACGACAACATCGACAGCCAGGACTTTCTCGACAATCTGTATTGCCCGTTCTGCCCCTGACCCGTAACGAACTGGCTCGCTGATTCTGCGAAGCGTTTTCTGACGCGCGCACGGCACTAAATCTCGTCCACGGCAGCTACATTCGCTACTATGGCGTGCCGATTTCTGCCTTTGCCGACCCGCCAAACCGGAGCTTCAATGCCTACCCCCAAGGACCTTGCCAGCGACAGCGGCGCGCCGATGATTCCCGAGCAGCGCCGCGAGCAGATCCTGCGCCAGTTGCGCAAGCATCAGGTGCTCAGCGTGCATCAGTTGATGGAGATGTTCGACTGCTCGCACATGACCGTGCGCCGGGATATCGCCCTGCTGGAACAGGAAGGCCGCGCCCACTCGGTGACCGGTGGCGTGCGCATCGCCAGCCAGTTGCACAGCGAGCCCAGCCACCAGTCCAAGGCCGTGGTGGAACTGCCGCAGAAGCAGGCCATGGCCAAGCTCGCGGCGGGCCTGTTGCACGCGGACATGACGGTCTACCTGGACGCCGGCACCAGCACCCTGGAGATCGTGCCCTACATCAAGGCGCTGTCGGGGATGACCGTGATCACCAACGATTTCGGCGTGGCCCAGGCCTTGATGGAGGCGCCCCAGGTCACGGTGATTCACACCGGTGGCCAGTTGGATCACTCCAACCATTCCTGTGTCGGCGGGCTGGCGGTGGCCACCCTGCGTCAGGTGGTGACGGACATCGCCTTTATCTCCACCAGTTCCTGGGACCTGCGCCGGGGCATCACCACGCCCTCGGCATTGAAGGTCGAGGTCAAGCAGGTGGCGATGCAGTCGGCGACCCAGGCGGTGCTGGTGGCCAGCAGCTCCAAGTACGGCACCTTCGGCATGTACAAGATCGCCGAGCTGGAGCAGTTCGACATCATCATCAGCGACGCCGCCCTGGCCCCGGCGGCAGCGGACGGGATTCGCAAGCACGGGGTGGAATTGCTGCTGCCGGCACAATCCTGAGTCAGCGGTAACCCCCAACACGTGCAATCCGTGGCGACGGAGCGTGCTCCCGCGCGTCTGCGCAGCAGACGCAATGCCTGATGCCCCTCAACGCCTGAAAGGTTGCGCCGTCCGGGTTTGGGGCGGCTGCGCCGCCCAGCGGGAGCAAGCTCCCTCGCCACCCAGAGCGTGCATGGCCGCTAGCGGGGTTTCTCGGTTTCGGCCATGAACTGCCCCAGCTCGCGGGCGTAGAACCGGGCCATGCCGGTGGTGCCATGCCCGCGGGTTTCGGCGCTGGCGGGAATCAACAGCAGGCGAGCATCTTTCACTTGCTTGAGCGCCGCTTGCAGGGTGCCGGTTTCCGGCGGGTTGCGCTCATCGTCCGCCGAGTTGATCACCAGCACCGGGGCCTGGATCCGGCCCAGGCCCGGCGCGGCGTTGTAGTCCGCCGAGGACTGCCACTGGTAGATAAAGTCGTTGGCATCGGCGCTCTGTGGCGCCTTGAGGCGCTCATCCACCAGCTTGTCGGCCTGGGCCCGGGTCGGCGCCAGCGCCTGATAGGCCAGTGTGCCGCCGCTGGTGCCGGTGGCGAACAGGGCGTTGGCCAGGCGCAGGGACGGCGGCTGGACCCGATAGTTGCCGTTGTCCCAGGCCGGATCCTGCTTGATCGACTCCACCAGCAGGCGGCGCATCATCCAGTTGCGCGACGCCATCTCGGTGGGCTGAGAGGCCATGGGCACCAGGGCGTCCATCATCTGCGGCCAGTTCTGGCCCCAGAGCCAGGTCTGCATGCCGCCCATGGAATTGCCGATGATCAGCCGCAGGTGCTTGATCCCCAGCCCCTCGGTGACCAAGCGGTACTGGGCCTGGACCATGTCGTCGTAGTTGTACTGGGGAAAGCGCGCACGCAGGCCATCGGAAGGCTTGCTCGACTGGCCGACACCAATGCCGTCGGTGGCAATGATGTAGTACTTGCTCGCGTCCAGAGGCTGCCCCGGGCCGAACAGTTCACCGCCAAAATCCTTGCTCAGCAGGTCGCTGGCCGGCCGGTAGGTGCCGTGCAGGTAGAGGATCGCCGGGTGCTGGGGGTTGCCCAGGGTGATGTAGTGCAGTTTCAGGTTGGCCAGCTGTTCGCCGTTGTGAAAGGTGAATTGCGGGGCGACCCAATCACCCTCGGTGGCCGGCGGCAAGCTCGCGGCCGCGGCCAGGGACATACCACCCAGGGACAGAATCAGGCCGAACGCGGCCCGGCAGACAAGACGCTGCATGAAAAAACTCCTGTGTTTATCGCTACGAATCATCGCAAGCCGTTCGTGGCCTGCGTACCCTCTGTAGCCGCTGCCGCAGGCTGCGCAAGGCACCGCAGGGGCCTCGGTGGCCGGGGAATCGCTGCGAGCCTGCGGCTCGTTCGCAGCCTTCGGCAGCGGCTACATAAAGCGATGCGCGAAGGCCCGCAGGGGCCTCGGTGGCCGGGGAATCGCTGCGAGCCTGCGGCTCGTTCGCAGCCTTCGGCAGCGGCTACATAAAGCGATGCGCGAAGGCCCGCAGGGGCCTCGGCGGCCGGGGAATCGCTGCGAGCCTACGGCTCGTTCGCAGCCTTCGGCAGCGGCTACATAAAGCGATGCGCGAAGGCCCGCAGGGGCCTCGGCGGCCGGGGAGTCGCTGCGAGCCTACGGCTCGTTCGCAGCCTTCGGCAGCGGCTACATAAAGCGATGCGCGAAGGCCCGCAGGGGCCTCGGCGGCCGGGGAATCGCTGCGAGCCTACGGCTCGTTCGCAGCCTTCGGCAGCGGCTACATAAAGCGATGCCCGCAGGGCCTTGCGCGACGTTCCCCAGATACCTTTTCCTGCGCAACCTGCAGCAGCGGCTACACCGCCGAGCCTTGGCGCGCCTGCCAGTCCCGCAGCCATTGCAGGCCGGCGGAGGTATCGCCACGCGGGCGGTATTCGCAACCGACCCAGCCGTCATAGCCGAGCTCGTCCATCAATTGGAACAGGTAGGGATAGTTCAGCTCGCCAAGGTCCGGCTCGTGACGATCCGGCACCCCGGCGATCTGGATATGGCCGATGCCCGGCAGATCCCGCCGCAGCTTCACCGCCAGATCACCTTCGACGATCTGGCAGTGGTAGCAGTCGAACTGCACCTTGAGGTTGGCCGCACCGACTTCCTTGCAGAGGGCCTGGGCCTGGTCCTGGCGATTGAGGAAGAACCCCGGCATGTCCCGGGTGTTGATCGGTTCCAGCAGCACGGTGACTCCGACCTTGGCCGCCTGGGCCGTGGCATGGGCCAGGTTCTCCAGGTACACCCCGTGATGCCGGGCGCGGTCGCTTTCCGACGGCAGCAGGCCGGCCATCACGTGGATCCGTGAATTGCCCAGCACCGCGGCGTACTCCAGGGCCTTGTCGAAGCCCTGGCGGAACTCCTGCTCGCGTCCGGGCAGGGAGACGATGCCGCGCTCCCCCGCCGCCCAGTCACCGGGCGGCGCATTGAACAGGGCCTGCTGCAGGCCGTTATCGTCCAGGCGCTGTTTCAGTTGCGCGGGGCTGTAGTCGTAGGGAAACAGGTATTCCACCGCGCTGAAACCATCGGCCGCCGCAGCGGCAAACCGCTCAAGGAAGTCATGTTGCGGGTAGAGCATGCTGAGGTTGGCAGCAAAACGAGGCATGGGAACTCCTGGGACAAAGGGTCAGACAAACGGCCAGATCAGCAGGGTAATACAGAACCCCAAGGTGCCGAGCAAGGTGGTAATCACGGTCCAGGTGCGCAGGCCATCGGCGACGTTGAGCCCGGCCAGCTTGGTGAAGATCCAGTACCCGGCGTCGTTGATATGGGACATGGCCAGCCCGCCACCGCCCATGGCCAGGCACAGCAGGGCCATGTGGTTGGGGCTCAGGTTAAGGGTGGCGATCAGCGGCGCGATGATCCCGGCCGTGGTCACCAGGGCCACGGTGGTGGAGCCCTGCACAGCGCGCAGCAGCATGGTCAGCAAGAAGCCCAGGGCCAGGACCGGCAGCCCGGTGGTGCGCAGCAGGTCGGAGACCACCGCGCCGATCCCGGTGTCCACCAGGACCTTGCCGAACACCCCGCCGGCCCCGGCAATCAGGATCACCATGGCCACCCCGGGCAGCGCCGAGCCGATCACATCGGACACCTGGCTGCGGCTCCAGCCACGGCGCGAGCCCAGCAGCCAGGCACACAGCAAGGTGTCCAGCAGCAGCGCCACCAGCGGCGCACCCAGTACCGTGAGCACCCCGCGCAGGGCGGACTCCACCGGCAGCAACGAGGTGGCCAGGGTGCCCAGCAGGATCAGCACGATGGGCAGCAGGATCAGGCCGACGATCAGGCCGAACCCCGGTGGCGGCGCCGGCGGCAGCTTCGCCGCCAGAGTGCCGGTGGACTCCTCCAGGCCCATATGGGCCACCGCCGCCACCGCTTGCGGGCTGGCCGGCTGTGCAGCGCCGTTGTTCCAGGCCGCGAGGTCTTCATTGGTGACGTGCGGGCCATAGACTTCAGCACGGATATCGTCGGTCATCGGGTAGTTGCGCCGGGTCATGCGCCCCGCCACGCGGTAGCCGACATAGCACAGCAGCGCGGTCAGCGGCAGGCCGAACATCAGCACCCGGCCCAGGTCCGCCCCCAGCTGGCTGGCCGCCGCCACCGCGCCCGGATGGGGCGGCAGGAAGGCGTGCACGGTGAGCAGCGCGGCGCACATCGGCAAGGCGAACACCAGCAGCGGCTTGCGCGCACTGCGGGCCACGCCGTAGGCCAGGGGCATGAGGATGATCACCCCGACTTCGAAGAACACCGGCACGCCGATGATGAAGCCGGCCATGGTCAGGGCCAGGGGCGTGCGACGGTTGCCGAAGCGTTCGATCAGGGTCTTGGCCAGGGCCTCGGCACCGCCGGACAGCTCGATGATGCGGCCGATCATGGCGCCCAGGGCAATGATGATGGCGATGTGGCCAAGGGTCTTGCCCATGCCGCCTTCGATGGTGGCCACCAGTTCCGCCGGTTTCACCCCGGCCACCAGCGCCACCAGGATGCTCACCAGCATCAGCGCGACAAAGGGCTGGAACTTGTACTTGAGCACCAGAAACAGCAGCAGGGCGATACCGGCCCCGGCGGTGATCATCAGAATCAGCGGGCTCATTGGCCAAGCCCTCCACACAGTGGCTGGCAGGTGTGGCAGGTGACGCTGGAACCCGTAAAGCACATGCAGTCATTCATCTCGGGAAGTCCTGTTGTTATTGTTTTTACCGGCAAGCCGCTCCCCACGGGAGTCCTGTCAAGGCTCCCGGGGACAGGCTTGCATCAAGCGTTGGCAGTCGTGCTGCGTTTACCAGGCGGCGCCGAAGGCGTCCCGCAGTTCATCCAGCGCGGTCTGGTCCAGAGGCGCCGGGCGCGGCTGGGTGAGCAACCACAGGCGCGCGGTTTCCTCCAGCTCCTCCAGGGCGTAGCTGGCCTTGGACACGCTGCTTTCCCAGACCACCGGGCCCAGGCGTTCGAGCATCACCCCACGCACCCGGTTGGCCAGTTGCGCCACCTGCTCGGCGACCTTGGGCGAACCCGGGCGCTGGTAGCCGATCAGTGGAATGTGCCCGACCTTCATCACCTGGTACGGGGTCAGCGGCGGCAGGATGTCGTCGTCGCGCCAGACCCCGGCCAGGGTCAGTGCCACCAGATGGGTGGAATGGGTGTGCACCACCCCGCCCACCCCCGGATTGCGGTCATACACCTGACGATGCAGGGCCAGGGTCTTGGACGGCTTGTCGCCGCTGACCCACTCCCCCGCCAGGTTGACCTTGGCAATCGCCGCCGGATCGAGGCGCCCGAGGCAGACGTCGGTGGGGGTGATCAGCCAACCATCGTCGAGCCGCGCGCTGATGTTGCCGGCGCTGCCCACGGTGTAGCCGCGCTGATAGAGGCTGCGGCCGACGTCGCAGATCTCTTCGCGCAGAGCGTTTTCCCGGCTCATGGCTGACCTCCGGCCAGTTGGCCCAGGGCCTTGCTGAAAAAGTCGCGACCGCCGAAGTTGCCGGACTTCAGGGCCAGGGCCAGGGGCTCGCCGCCGCTGCTGACCGTGGCCGGCACCCCGGGGTCGATCTGCGCGCCGATCTGCAACAGGCGCACGCCCAGGGCCTTGACCACTGCCCCCGAGGTTTCGCCACCGGCCACCACGAAGCGGCGCACGCCGTTATCCCGCAGGCCCCGGGCGATCTCGCCCAGGGCGTTCTCCACCAGGGCCCCGGCGCGCTCCACGCCCAATTGCCGCTGCACCGCCTTGACCTGCTCGGGGGTGCTGGTGGCGTAGATCAGCACGGTGTCCTGCTGCGCCTGGACAAAGGCCAGGGCCTGGGCCACCACCGGTTCACCGGCCGCCAGGGCCAGGGGATCGATGCGTAGGGCTGGACGCTCGGCTTCCAGCCAGGCGTCCACCTGGGCATTGGTCGCCGCCGAGGCACTGCCGGCCAGCACCACTTCGCCACCGGCCACCGGCGGCAGGCTCGCGGCGTCCAGGTCCCGCAGCTTGCCGGCGCGGCGGAAGTTCTCCGGCAGGCCCAGGGCCAGCCCGGAACCGCCGGTCAACAGCGGCAGGTCGGCGCAGGCCGCGCCGAGGGTATAGAGGTCGGCATCGGACAGCGCATCGGCAATCGCCATGGCGACGCCCTTGCCCCGCAGTTCGGCGATCTTCGCCCGCACCGCGTCCACGCCCTGGGCGACGCTGTCGTAACGCAGCAGGCCCACCGGCAGCACAGTCTGCGCTTGCAGCACCCGCACCAGGTTGGCGTCGGTCATCGGCGTCAGCGGGTGATGCTGCATGCCGGACTCGTTGAGCAACTGGTCCTGGACGAACAGGTGGCCACGGAAAATCGTCCGGCCGTTCTCCGGAAACGCCGGGCAAGCCAGGGTGAAATCGCTGCCCAGGGCCTTGAGCAAGGCCTCGCTGACCTGACCGATATTGCCCGCCGCGGTGGAGTCGAAGGTCGAGCAGTACTTGAAGAAGATCTGTTCGCAGCCCTGCTCGCGCAGCCAGTGCAGGGCCGCCAGGGATTCGGCCACCGCCTCGCCCACCGGCGTGGTGCGGGACTTCAGCGCAATCACCACGGCGTCGGCGTCCAGGCCGGCGGCCACTTCGGCGCTGGGAATGCCAATGCTCTGCACCGTGCGCATGCCGCCGCGCACCAGCATGTTGGCCAGGTCGGTGGCGCCGGTGAAGTCATCGGCGATGCAACCCAACAACGGGCGTGGAGTGGAAGTCGTCATCACAGGCTCCTCAAACGGCATCAGGCTTGGCCACGGGCAGCTCGATGCCCGGGAAGATCTTGATCACCGCCGAGTCGTCCTCGCGGCCGAAACCGGCGCTGGAGGCCTGCATGAACATCTGGTGCGCGGTGGCCGACAGCGGCAGCGGGAACTTGCTGGCCCGAGCGGTATCCAGCACCAGGCCCAGGTCCTTGACGAAGATGTCCACCGCGGACAACGGCGTGTAGTCGGCCTTGAGGATATGCGGCACGCGGTTCTCGAACATCCACGAGTTGCCGGCGCTGTGGGTGATCACCTCGTACAGGGCATCGGCGTCCACCCCTTCGCGCAGGCCCAGGGCCATGGCTTCGGCGGAGGCGGCAATGTGCACCCCGGCCAGCAACTGGTTGATGATCTTGACCTTGGAGCCCAGGCCATGGGCATCCCCCAGGCGGTAGACCTTGCCCGCCATGCCGGCGAGGATCGCCTCGGCCTTGGCGTAAGCGCCGGCCGGGCCGGAGGTCATCATGGTCATCTCGCCGGCGGCGGCCTTGGCCGCGCCCCCGGAGATCGGTGCATCCAGATAGAGCAAGCCCAGGGCCTCCAGCCGCTGGCCCAGGTCCACGGCGTAGGTCGGGGCCACGGTGGCGCAACCGATCACCAGGCTGCCAGGGCGCAATGCCGCCACCGCCCCGCCCTCGCCAAACAGCACGCTCTCGGTCTGCTCGGCATTGACCACCACGGTGATGATCACCTCGCACTGCTCCGCCAACTGGGCGGCCGAGGCACAGGCCACGCCGCCTTCAGCGGCGAACTGCTCGGTGACGGCGGCACGCACGTCACAGGCATGCACCTTGAAACCGCTGCGCAGCAACGACCGGGCGATGCCCAGGCCCATGGCGCCAAGACCGATGACACCGACATTGTTGTTATTCATGGGGGACTCCAGTGAAAGACCACGGCCGGACCACGCCAGACAGGCGACGGCCAGCAACCGGGGAAGGCAGGGAAACCCGGGCAGCGGGCCCGGCAGACGAAGGTGAACAGGCAGCAACAGGCACTGCGCCCGAATGGGCAGCGTGGCGGCACAGGGCACCCTGGGCGGGTGCGCTGGAAGGCAGGAGCGAATCGATCATCGTGGCCATCCTGTTGCTGTTGTTATCAGGTTGAACGTTGGCTGTGAACGATCATCCACCAATGAACGGATTATGTGAAGATATTTTTCAATCTAACATTTTTTAACATCATCATTCCCCGCCTCCCCGCCCCGGCTGCGTGACCGCCACTGGTCGGAACGACGCGGTCCGGGCGCCGCGGACTGCTACAACCATTCACAGCCCTGATCTGGATCAGCATTGAGCGCAAGATCCTGGCCGAGGCTCAGGACAGGTGAAGGCGGACTGGTGGTAGCACCCTTCATCGCAACCCCGTTGACGCCCCCCATGACCAGGGGCTCAATGGCCCATCTGGTTATGCTTGGACAAGGATGATTCAACATGGCAAAGATCGAAGTTCTATCGGGCGATTTTCTGCAAGGCGCCGGCGAGTACCGGCACGGCACCTTCAGGCTCAAGACGGTATTCAACAGCTCCGGTGTCGAGGTCAAGGCGTCGGCGTTCAAGAGCCTGGAGATCGCCACTGAAAGCCCCGTCGCCAACAAGGACGCCTTCGGTTATGGCGTGGCCGGCGCCATGCTGCTGGGGCCGGTAGGCGCCATTGCCGGTTACCTGATGGCGGGGACGGAAAACGAAGTGACCTTCATCGGCACCCTCAAGGATGGCCGGCAACTGATGGCCGCCACCGACAGCGACACGTACAAGGACATCTCCCGGCACGTGTTGAATTGATCATCGGCAAAGTTATATCAAGTGCTCATGTCATCCGGTCTCTGGCATGAGCACTTTTTCATTACCCCTCGTTATATAAGCTCGGCTGTTGCAGCACTGAACTTAGTCTCTTAGCTGAACCTCACCTGAAACTTCATCGCCAAATACTCTTTCAAGACAATTTGACCTTGACTCCCGGGACCCTCCTGAGTAAATTGCGCGGGCCGGTCAAACCGGCCTTTTTTCAACTCACTAAAGAAGCCAATGGACACAGTATCTAGACGCTGTCTGGTCACTGCCGCTGCGCAGCGCCAGGCACCCCTGAACAATGACGGGACTCGACTCCGCGGTCGGGTAAGCTGCGCTAGGGCTTGACGCTCCAACGTAACTTGCCTCCCCGGAACCAGTCCGGTCACGAGGCAAAAGTTATGCACTTCACATCTTCCGTACTGCCAGGCGTACGCGCCTTCGCTGCGACCATGCGGGTCCGGCTGTGCCGTGAGCCCAAGGCTCTGGCGCGCTCCCCCTTCTCCTCTTGCGTGCCCACCGCCAGCACCGCCCTGCGGGCCAATTGGCGCGTCTGCCCGATGACCGGCCAGCTCCAGCAACGCTGGAGCCTGGACGACAGCCAGGACCCGCAGAGTCGGGGCGCAGCCCTGCTGCGGCAGGCCGGACTGATCTTCGGCCTGTACCTCGGGGCGCGCACTTCCGCCTGATTCGACGGTCATTCACCGTTGTTTACCCACGAACTTTCAAGTTTGAAGTTCGACGGTTTCTTATTGCCTGTTAGTTAACTAATTCTGTTGGAGAAAGTTATGGAAGAGGCCAGTAGTAGGTTCGCTGCCCATTCAACTTCACTGTTTGGACAGCGAACGTTAAAACCTGAAAAACGCCAAGATCCTAATCGATCGCCAACCTGCGATTCGACATACTTTCGCTCGTCTTTAATTAGTTGAGTTGTCGGTGTGTCGTGTCGCAGTCAGGCGGCAGGAGCACACGCAATGACTGTAAAAACCGCAACTTCCCGCAACACCAGCGCCAGCCGCGACAGCAACAAACTGTCGATGCGCGCCGCCCGCGAAGCCCAGAACGGCCTGGCCGTGACCCTGGCCAATGTCAACTCCAGCACCGCCGGCCTGACTGAACTGGACGCCGAAGGCCGCCTGCAACGCGACGGCCACAACGAAGTCGCCCACGACCGTCCGCCTCACGCCCTGGTGCAATTGCTGCAAGCCTTCAACAACCCCTTCATCTATGTGCTGATGACCCTGACCGGTATCAGTTTCTTCACCGACTTCTGGCTGCCGCTGCAAGCCGGCGAAGAAACTGATCTGACCGGCGTGATCATCGTCCTGGTGATGGTGCTGGCCAGCGGCCTGATGCGCTTCTGGCAGGAACACCGTTCGGCCAAGGCCGCCGAAGCCCTCAAGGCCATGGTCCGCACCACCGCTGCGGTGCTGCGCCGCGAGCAGATGGGCATGCAGGCCCGGGTTCGCGAAGTCCCCATGCGCGAGCTGGTGGTGGGCGACATCATCCAGCTGTCGGCCGGCGACATGATCCCGGCGGACATCCGCCTGATCGAATCCCGCGACCTGTTCATCAGCCAGGCGGTGCTCACCGGCGAAGCCCTGCCGGTGGAGAAATACGACACCCTGGGCGCCGTGCAGGAAAAATCCGCCCAGGCCCTGGCCGCCGACCAGCAGGACCTGCTGGACCTGCCGAACATCTGCTTCATGGGCACCAACGTGGTCAGCGGCACCGCCACCGCGGTGGTGGTGGCCACCGGCGAGCGCACCTACTTCGGTTCCCTGGCCCGTTCCATCGTCGGCTCGCGCTCGCAGACCGCCTTCGACCGTGGGGTCAACAGCGTCAGCTGGCTGCTGATCCGCTTCATGCTGGTGATGGTGCCCATCGTCCTGCTGATCAACGGCTTCACCAAGGGCGACTGGGCCGATGCCTTCATGTTCGCCCTGGCGGTGGCGGTCGGCCTGACCCCGGAAATGCTGCCGATGATCGTCAGCGCCAACCTGGCCAAGGGCGCCGCGGCCATGGCCAAGCGCAAGGTGGTGGTCAAGCGCCTCAACGCGATCCAGAACTTCGGCGCCATGGACGTGCTGTGCACCGACAAGACCGGCACCCTGACCCAGGACCGGATCATCCTCGAACACCACGTCGACATCAGCGGCAGCCGCTGCGACGCGGTGCTGCAACTGGCCTGGCTCAACAGCCACCACCAGAGCGGCATGAAAAACCTGATGGACCGCGCCGTGGTCGCCTTCGCCGAGGGCAACCCGCACTTCACCCCGCCCGCCGCCTGGCGCAAGGTCGATGAACTGCCCTTCGACTTCGTCCGTCGGCGTCTGTCGGTGATCCTCGCCGATGCCCGTGGCGACCACCTTTTGGTGTGCAAGGGCGCGGTGGAAGAAATGCTCGAAACCGCCACCCGGGTCCGCCAGGACGGCATCGTCGTGAGCCTCGACGCCGAGCGCCGCGCCGCCCTGCTGCAACTGGCCGAGGACTACAACCGCGACGGCTTCCGCGTGCTGCTGCTGGGCACCCGGGACCTGCCCAAGGGCCAGACCCGCAACCAGTACAGCGCCAGCGATGAGCGCGAGCTGGTGATCGAAGGCTTCCTGACCTTCCTCGATCCGCCCAAGGAAACCGCCGGCCCGGCCATCGCCGCCCTGCGTGACAACGGCGTGACGGTCAAGGTGCTGACCGGCGACAACCCCATCGTCACCGCGAAGATCTGCCGCGAAGTGGGCCTGGAAGCGGGCGAGCCGCTGCTGGGTCGCGACATCGAGCACATGGATGACCAGGTGCTCGGGCGCCTGGTGGAAGAACGCACGGTGTTCGCCAAGCTCACCCCGCTGCAGAAGTCCCGGGTGCTCAAGGCCCTGCAGGCCAACGGTCACACCGTGGGCTTCCTCGGCGACGGCATCAACGACGCCCCGGCCCTGCGCGATGCCGATGTCGGCATCTCGGTGGACAGCGGCACCGACATCGCCAAGGAATCGGCGGACATCATCCTCCTGGAAAAGAGCCTGATGGTGCTGGAAGAAGGGGTGATCAAGGGCCGCGAGACCTTCGGCAACATCATGAAGTACCTGAACATGACCGCCAGCTCCAACTTCGGCAACGTGTTCTCGGTGCTGGTGGCCAGTGCCTTCATCCCCTTCCTGCCGATGCTGGCGATCCACCTGCTGCTGCAGAACCTGATGTACGACTTCTCCCAGCTGGCCCTGCCCTGGGACAAGATGGACAAGGAATACCTGGCCAAGCCGCGCAAGTGGGACGCCAACAACATCGGGCGCTTCATGCTGTGGATCGGGCCGACCTCGTCGATCTTCGACATCACCACCTTCGCCCTGATGTGGTACGTGTTCGCCGCCAATAGCGTGGAAATGGCCGCCCTGTTCCAGTCCGGCTGGTTCATCGAGGGGCTGCTGTCCCAGACCCTGGTGGTGCACATGCTGCGCACCCGCAAGATCCCGTTCATCCAGAGCACCGCGGCCCTGCCGGTGATGCTGGCCACGGGACTGGTGATGGCCCTGGGGATCTACGTGCCCTTCTCGCCCCTGGGCAGCATGGTCGGCCTGGTGCCGCTGCCGTGGGAATACTTCCCGTGGCTGGTGGGCACCCTGCTCAGCTACTGCGTGGTCGCCCAGACCATGAAGACCCTGTACATCCGCCGCTTCAAGCAGTGGTTCTAAGGGCCTGACCCTGGCGCGGCCGCCCTCGGACGGCCGCGCCCGATACACCTGACCAACGATGCCACCGTCGGCGCGGCCAGCGCCCTGCCGACGGCGACGCTGTTCGCCCGAAAGGAGCATCGCCATGTATCTCAAGCCTTTTTCCATGGTGCAACGCGGCCTCCAGGCCCTGCTGGTCTGCTGCCTGTGCACCAGCGCCCGCCTGCTCACCCGCGTGAGCATCCGGCTGTATGTCCGCGGCCTGCTGAGCGCGGTTGAAATTCGTTTTCTGCTGGGTTTCAGCGCCACCCTCACCCGCGCCTCGCTGCGGGTGGCGATCGCCTGAACCCGTTACCGACCCGGGAGCACACTCATGTCGGGCACCACACTTCTGATCAACCTGGCCGGGGCCATCGCCCTGCTGCTCTGGGGCTCGCAGATGATTTCCGGATCCCTGCTGCGCGGCTTCGGCAGCCCGCTGCGGCACTGGCTCGGACAACACCTGAACAACCGCTGGCTGGCGCTGCTGTGCGGCGTCGGCATCACCGGCGTGCTGCAAAGCAGCACCGCGGTGAGCCTGATGGCCAGCTCCTTTACCGCCGCCGGCACCCTGGGCCTGGCCCCGGCGCTGGCGGTCATGCTCGGGGCCAATATCGGCTCGACCCTGGTGGTCCAGCTGCTCAGCCTCGACCTGTCGCTGCTGGCCCCGGTGCTGTTGCTGACGGGTTTCCTGACCTTGCGCCTGCGGGACGACTCGCGCTTTGAAAGCATCGGCTGCGCGCTGATCGGCCTGGGCCTGATGCTGCTGGCCCTGGGCATGCTCGGCGCCACCCTGGGCGCGGTGGAAAGCACCCCGGTGTTCCAGTTGGTGATGACCAGCCTCGACGGCGACCTGCTGCTGGCGCTGCTGGTGGCCATGCTGCTGACCTGGATGTGCCACTCCAGCGTCGCGGTGGTGCTGCTGATCGCCTCCCTGGCCGGCACCGGCCTGCTGTCGCCGGCCACCAGCATGGCCCTGGTGCTGGGGGTCAACCTCGGCGGCACCCTGCCATCCCTGCTCAGCGCCAGCGGCAACGTGGCCCGGCGCCTGCCCCTGGGCAACCTGCTGGTGCGCCTGCTGGGCGTGGCCCTGGTGCTGCCGTGGATCACCGCCCTGGCCCGCCTGGAGGCGGTGCAGGCCCTGGCACCGGAGTTGCTGGTGGTCTACCTGCACAGCGCCTTCAGCCTGGTCCTGGCCCTGCTGTTCATTGGCTTCACCCAGCCCCTGGGCAAACTGCTGACCCGGCTGCTGCCGGCCCCCGCCCCGGTCACCGACCCGGGCATGCCGCTGTACCTGGACCAGGCCGGCCTGGAAGTGGCCAATATCGGCCTGGCCAACGCCGCCCGCGAAGCCCTGCGCATGGCCGACATGCTTTCGAGCATGCTCGACCGGGTGCTGCAGCTGTTTCGCACCTCAAGCATCGCCCATGCCGAGCAGGTGCGGCACATCGATCAGTCCCTGGACCTGCTCAGCGCGGCCATCCGCGCCTACCTGGCGGACGTCGGCAAGGAAGGCATCAGCGACCAGGACGCCGACCGCTCCCAGGAGATCCTGCTGCTGGTGATCAACCTGGAGCACGCCGGCGACATCCTCGCCACCAGCCTGGCGCAACTGGCGGTGCGCCGCCTGCGCCGAGGCGAAGCCTTCTCCGAGTTCGAGCTGGGCACCCTGTACCCGCTGCACCAGGAGCTGCTGGACAGCCTGAGCCTGGCCATCACCGTGTTCCTGCGCGAAGACCTGCCCACCGCCCACCAGTTGCTGGCACGCAAGGAAAACGTGCGGCGCCTGGAAGCCGCCGCCGGCCGCGAGCACTTTCGCCAACTGCGCGAAGACCAGAGCGCCTGGGCCGAATCCGGGGACATCTTCCAGCGCCTGCTGCGGGACTACCGCCGGGTCCACCACCACATCGCCGCCCTGGCCTACCCGGCCCTGGAGCGCGCCGGTGAGCGCGACATCGAGCACGGCTACCTCAGCGAGCCGCTGGCCGAAGCGCCGGGCGCCGAGCATCCCGTGGCCGGGCTCAAGGAGGACACCCCATGCGCGTCCTGATCTGCGCCGGCCGCTACTACGCCGACAGCCGCCTGTGCCGCCGGGTCCTGGAAGCCTTCCAGCGCCTGCACGAAGTGCGGGTGGTGATCCACGGCGGCAGCCAGTTCCTCGGTGCTCACATCGAGGACTGGGCCCGGGAAACCGGGGCCCACATCGTCCGCTACCCGCCCAACTGGCAACTGCACGGCAAACACGCCGAGCGCCTGCGCAACAGCTTCATGCTGGCCGACAGCCGCCCGGACATCGTCCTCGCCCTGCCCGGCGGGGAAGACACCGAAGAGCTGCTGGCCCAGGCCCGGGTCCGCGGCATCCAGACCCTTTCGGTGGACGCCCAGTAAACACCCCACGCAGCACCCACCCGCGCCGGCTCCCCAACCAAACGGTCCGGCGCCCCAACAGAACGAGACCTGCCATGTCCAAGCACCGCCCACATCGCTCCTCGCGTTGCGCCTCCTGGGGCCACACCCTGCCTGCCGCGAAAAGCCGCATGCTCAAACGCAACCTGCTGTTCCTCGCCCTCACCGCCGGGGCCACCGCGACCCTGGCCCTGTGCTCCAAGGCCCAGGCCGCCGGCGGCGCCTACGTGGTGGATGACGGCGCCATCAACGCCCCCGGGGAATGCAACGTCGATGCCTGGTACCAGAGCACCCGGCACCAGGGCTCCAGCCACAACAGCGTGATTGCCCCGGCCTGCACCTTCAGCCAACTGCCCTGGGTACAAGTGGGAGCCGCGGTACAGCGCCAGCAGGCCGACGATCACGGCGAAACCCAGCTCAGTCCACAGATCAAGGTCCAACTGCTGAACCGCGAAGACCTGGGCCTGCAACTGGCCCTGGCCGGCTCCGCCCACTGGGCCCTGAACCGCCACCACAGCTTCGACGGCGGCGACCTCGCCCTGCCCCTGACCTTCAGCGCCAGCGACAGCCTGCGGCTGAACCTGAATGCCGGTTGGACCCACGCCTACGACGATGGCGAGCAGAACCACCGCTGGACCTGGGGCACCGGTGTGGAATACGACCTGATGCCGAGCCTGACCCTGATTGCCGAGCGCTACGGCCAGCGCGGTGGCGAACAAGGCTGGCAGGCTGGCCCACGCCTGCACGTGGGGCAGCACCTGGACCTGGACCTGATCCTGGGCCAGCACCTGACCGAAGACCGCGACCGCTGGCTGACCACCGGCGCAACCCTGCGCTTCTGAGCGCCCCATAGAGTCGCCGCCCCTGTAGACGCTGCTGAGCCTGCGAAGCTGCGCAAAGGCCCAAAGGGCCTTGCCTGACGATCTTGGGCAGCCTCAAGATCCCCGCGTCTCCTACGGAGCCGTTCGCAGCCTGCGGCAGCGGCTACACGAAACGCGGCGAATCCTGTAGCCGCTGCCGAGCCTTAGCGAGGCTGCGAAAAGGCCCGCAGGGCCTTGCCTGACGATCGCCTGCCAAACCTCTATCGCTGTTGAGAACCCTGCGTCTCCTGCGGAGCCGTTCGCAGCCTGCGGCAGCGGCTACACGAAACGCGGCGAATCCTGTAGCCGCTGCTGAGCCTTAGCGAAGCTGCGCAAAGGTCCGCAGGACCTTGCCTGACGATCACTTGCCAAACCTCTATCGTTCTTGAGAACCCTGCGTCCCTGCGGGCCGTTCGCAGCCTGCGGCAGCGGCTACACGAAACGCGGCGAATCCTGTAGCCGCTGCTGAGCCTTAGCGAGGCTGCGCAAAGGTCCGCAGGACCTTGCCTGACGATCGCCTGCCAAACCTCTATCGTTCTTGAGAACCCTGCGTCCCTACGGGCCGTTCGCAGCCTGCGGCAGCGGCTACAGGGGCAGTGGATGCAGGGCTTCGTCGAATTGGTCCAGGCGCGGGAAGACCAGGGGTTGGTCGTTCGCCAGGTGCTGCAGGCGTTGACGGTAGCTGTGCAGGAAATCTTCTCGGGCTTCCTGGCTGATGTAGGGCACATGCCAGGCCACGAACGGTTCCAGCACCTCGCACCCGACATAGGCCAAGGTACCCCGCAGCAGCGGGCGCAGCATGTCCTCCAGCGGTCCATGGATCGCGCCTTCGCCAAACATGTGCTCGCGTCCGCCCAGGGTCAGGGTCACCAGGGCTTTCTTGCCCGCCAGCCCGCCCTGGTCATAGAAGCGCTTGCCGCCATAACACACCCCGGACACCAGCACCCGGTCGATCCAGCCCTTGAGCATGGCCGGCACCGAGAACCAGAACACCGGGAAGTTGAGGATCAACAGGTCGGCCCACAGCAGCTTGTCCAGCTCGCCCTGGATGTCGGCGGCGATGCTCTGGTTCTTCACCCCCAGGCGTTGCTCCAGGGCGTACACCAGGTACTCCGGATTATCCCGGGCGGCAAAGTCGGCGGCGCTGGCCACCGGGTTCCAGTTCATCGCGTACAGGTCGCTGACCTGCACCTGGTGCCCCTGGGCCTCCAGGGTGCTGCGGGCCTGGTCGCGCAGGGCGGCGGTGAAGGATTGCGGTTCGGGGTGGGCGTGAACGATCAGTACCTTCATGAAGACTCCTCAAACGGTGGGCAAAGTGGCGGGGGCAACGCGGCGGCTCAGGCAGTGTTCGGCGCACAGGGCAATGCGCCGGCAGGCTTCGCGCAAGTCATCCGGCTGCAGCACCAGCCCCAGGCGGATATGCCCGGCGGCGCTGGGGCCGAAGGCTTCGCCGGCCAGTACCGAGACGCCCTGCTCGTCCAGCAGGCGCTGGCTGAAGGCCTGGGCGCTGAGCCCGGTGGCGCGGATGTCGACCATGACGAACATGCCGCCATCCGGCTTCAGCGGCCGGGCACCGGGGCAATCGGCCAGGCAGTCGCAGACCAGATCGCGGCGCTGGCGATAGGCCTCGGCCATCTCCCGCAACTGCGGCAAGGGTTGCTCCAGGGCCACGATGGCGGCGTCCTGGATGAATTCCGGCGAGCCGTAGAGCATGCACAGGGCGAGGTTTTCCAGGTGCGCGGCCAGGGCCGTCGGCGCCACCACCCAGCCCAGGCGCCAGCCGGTCATGGCGTGGGACTTGGACAGGCTGTTGAGGGTCGCGGTGCGCTCGGCCATGCCCGGCAGGCTAGCCGGGCTGACATGTTCGCCCTCGTACAGCAGCTCGCTGTAGACCTCGTCGCAGATCAGCCACAGGTCATGCTCGATGCACAGCGCCGCCAGGGCCTCCCAGGTGGCCCGGGGGATGCTGGCCCCCGTGGGGTTGTGCGGGCTGTTGAGCACCAGGGCTCGGGTCTTGCCGGTGATGCGCGCCGCCACCGCCTCGGGCTGCACCCGAAAACCGTCCTCGGCCCGCACCGGCAGCGGCACCACCTGGGCATTGCAGGCGCCGAACACCGCTTCATAGGTGACGTACATCGGCTCGGCCACGATCACCTCGTCGCCCGGGTCCAGCAGGCACTGGGCCACGCTGTACAGGCCGCACTGGGCGCCGGCCAGCACCACCACCTGCTCGGCCTCCACTACTTGCCCGCTGCGCTGCTGATGACGGCGGGCAATGGCCTCGCGCAAGGCGCGCTTGCCGCGCACATCGGCGTAATGGGTATGGCCGGCCTGCAGGCTGTCGATGGCCGCCTGGACGATGGGTTGCGGCGTGTCGAAATCCGGGTCGCCCACCGACAGCAACCAGACCTCTTCGCCACGTTCGCGTTTGGCCAGGGCCCGGTAATGAATGTCCCAGGCGGCGGCGCCGTCTCCGGCAATACGTTGGGTCAGTTGAGAAAAGCGCATGCTCAGGCTCCAGGCAAAAAGGGATGGTCAGCGCGCACAGGCGTGCTTGAGTTCGATCAGGCTCAGGCCGTTGCGGGCAAAGCCGTCGCGCAGTGCCTGCTGCAACTCGTCGAGGCTGGCGGGTTGGCTGACGCTGCAACCGAAGGCTCGGGCCAGGGCGGCAAAATCCGGGTTGCGCGGCAGCACGCCAATGGGCTCGATGTTCAGATCCAGCATGTCGTCGCGGATCTGCCCCAGGGCGTCGTTGTTCCACAGCAAGACCACCAGCGGACTGTCCAGCTCCTCCACCGCCGTGGCCAGCTCCTGCACCGTGTAGAGAAAACCGCCGTCGCCCACCAGCACCAGCCCCGGACGCTCGGGGGCACCGAGCTTGGCGCCGATCCCCGCCGGCAAGCCATAGCCGAGGGTGCCGTAGCCGGTGGGGTGCAGCCAGCTGCGGGTGGCCCGGCTCGGGTACAGGTAGTTGCCGCTGTAGGCCAGCTGGGTCATGTCGCTGGCGATAAAGCCGTGTTCCGGCAGCTCGGCGGCAATGCGTTGCAGGATCGAACGGTGAATCTGTTGCAAGGGCCCCTGCCCGTTGTGCACCGCCTGACGCAGATCGGCCACCGCGTGAATCGCCGCCCCGGCTTCGGCCGGTGTGGCTGGCAAGGCCTGGAGCAAGGCATCCAGGGTGGCACGGGCATCACCGTGCAAAGCCACCGCGCACGGATAGAAGTCATTGAACTTGCGCGGGTCGATGTCCAGGCGCAGCAGCTCGCCGTTCAGTGGCAAGCGTTCGCGCCAGTAGTCGGTGTCGGCCATCTCGGTGCCCACCGCCAGCACCACATCGGCCTGGCTGATCAGCTGCCAGCCGGGCTCCACGCACAGGGTCGCCCCGGCATTGAGCGGCGCCTCGTCCGGCAGCAGGCCCTTGCCGGCGACGCTGCTGAAAAACACCGCGCCCAGGCGCGTGCTCAAGGCCCGCAACTGCTCGGCCGCATGCAGCGCGCCGCCGCCGGCAATGATCATCGGCCGCTTGGCATTGCGCAGTGCGTCGGCCGCCTGCTGGATATCTGCCGCCGCGGCCGGGCCACGGGCGGGACGCCGGCGCACCTCGCCGGTCCAGTCCCGGGCGACCCTGGCCGCCAGCACATCCAGGGGCACGCTGATGTGCACCGGGCGCGGGCGCTCGCTGTCGAACACGGCAAAGGCCCGGGCGATCAGCTCCGGCAGGTCTTCCGGGCTCAGGGCCAGGGCCGAGAAGGCGGTGATAGGCGCGGTGATGGCGCGCTGGTCCTGGGTTTCATGCAGCGAGCCCCAGCCCTTGCCCAAGCTGGCGCTGTGGTTGACGCTGGAAATCACCAGCAGCGGAATCGAGTCGGCGTACGCCTGGCCAATGGGCGTGGCGACGTTGGTCACCCCCGGGCCGCTGATGACGAAACACACCCCGGGCTTGCCACTGACCCGGGCGTAACCGTCGGCCATGAAGCCCGCGCCCTGCTCATGCCGGGTCAGCACATGGCGAATGCCGCTGCCGGGCAGGCCGCGATACAGCTCCAGGGTGTGCACCCCGGGAATGCCGAACACCGTGTCGACGCCGTAGCCGGCCAGCAGGCGCACCAGGGCCTGGCCACCGGTCAAGGTCTGATCGTGCATGTCTCTCTCCTCAAGCCTGGCCAAGGCGAATCAACGCATCGACCGCGACGGTGCCCTGGGCACCGACCAACAATGGGTTCACATCCAGTTCCAGCAATTGCCCGGCGTGTTCGCAGGCGTAGTCCGCCACCGCGCCGATGGCCGCCACCAGGGCATCGAGATCGGCCAGCGGGCGCCCGCGAAAGCCCTGCAGCAAGGCAGCGCTGCGCAGGCTGAGCACGGCCTGGCGGATCGCCCCTTCAGTGGTGGGCAGCAGCAGGCTGCGGCTGTCCTTGAGCAATTCCACCAGCACCCCGCCAGCACCGATCACCAGGGCCAGGCCGAAGTCGTTCTCGCGCTTGATGCCAACAATCAGCTCCGCCAGGGGTGGCGCGGCCATGGGCTCCAGCAGCACCCGCTCAAAGGCCACGCCCGGCGCATGCTCGGCCACCCGCGTGCGCATCAGGCGCAGGGCTGCGCCCAGGGCTTCAGGGTCCTTGAGATTGAGGGCCACCGCCCCGGCCTCGGTCTTGTGCGGCAACTGCGCGCTGACTGCCTTGAGCACCAGCGGATAACCGACCGCAGCCGCCGCGCTCAGGGCCTGCTCGGGGCTGCTCAGCACCCCGTCCGGGATGCTCAGGCCGAAGCCGCGCAAGGCCTGCTTGGACTGCCACTCGTCCAGCAGCACCCCGGCACCGGGCAGGGCCTGCGGGCACAGCGGCACCAGGGCCGATTCGCCCAGGGCCAGCAACGCTGGACGCCGCCGTTGATAGGCGACGATCCGGCCCCAGGCCGCCAGGCCATCCTCCACCCCTTGCAAGGCGGGAATGCCATGGGCATGCAGACGCTCGCGGGCGCTGGCCGGCAGCAGCTCGGGAAAGGCCGAGGTGACAAAACCGCGCTGGCCGTGGCGTTGCAGCGCGGCGCAGAACAGCTCCAGCAGCAGGTCGCATTCCTTACGCTCGCCGGTGAACTCGGCCGGGTAATCCAGCACCAGCATGGCGCTGTCGGCCTCGGTACGCAGGGCCGTGTCGAGCATGGCTTGCAAGGCCTGGGCGTCGCCCCAGATGGCGGTGGTGAAATCCAGCGGGTTGACCAGATTGGCGTAGCCGGGCAGCACCCGGGCCAGCTCGGCGCATTGCCCGGCCGCAAGCTTGGGCAGCTGCAGGCCGTTGCGTTCGGCGTAGTCGGCGATCAGCCCGGCATCGCCCCCGGAACAGGCCAGGGCCATCAGCTGCGGGCCGGCCGGCAACTGCCCGCAGGAGGCGGCCTTCAAGGTCTCGACAAAACTCACCGGGCCGCTGACCCGGATCACCCCCAGGCGCTGGAACAGTGCGTCGTACAGCGCGTCCGATCCCGACAGCGAACTGGTGTGACTCAAGGCCAGCTCGGCGCCGATCTGCGACACCCCGGTCTTCAGGGCGATGATCGGAATGCCCTTCTCCAGGGCCTTGTGCGCCGCCCGGGCAAAACCCGGCACATTCTTCAGGCCTTCCAGGTGCAGGCCGATGGCGGTGACCCGGGGTTCGTCCAGCAGCACGTCCATCAGCTCGGCAATGCCCAGCTGCGCCTGATTGCCCACCGAGGCCATGTAGGCCACCGGCAGCGAGCGGTCGCTCATGGACAGGTTGTAGGCAAAGTTGCCGCTCTGGGTCAGCACCGCCACGCCCCGCTCCACCGGCTTGCCACCATGGGCCACCGGCCACAGCGCGGCGCTGTGCAGGTAGTCCAGCAGGCCGTAGCAGTTGGGGCCCAGCAGCGCCATGTCGCCGGCGGCCGCAAGCAGTTGCCGTTGCAGGGCCTGGCCCTGAGCGCCGGTTTCGGCAAAGCCCGAGGCGTAGCAGATCGCCCCGCCCGCGCCCTTGGCCGCCAGTTCCCCGACGCAAGTCAGGGTCAGCTCACGGTTGGTGGCGACGAATACCGCGTCCGGGCCGCAGGGCAGTTGGTCGATGCTGGCCACGCAGGGCACGCCATCGAGCTCGGCATGCTGCGGGTTGACCAGCCACATGGGCCCGGCAAACCCGCCTTCGGCGCAGCGCTTGAGGGCCCGGGCCATGCTGCGCCCGCCGACAAAGGCCAGATGCCGTGGCGCCAGCAGGCGCTTGAGGTTGTCACGAAGAGTCTGGGACATGACGGCAGTTCTCCAGGGCGCTCAGCGCATCAGCGGCCGCAGCAGTTCACGGGAAATGATGTGGCGCTGGATCTCCGACGTGCCTTCCCAGATGCGCTCGATCCGCGCATTGCGCCAGATGCGTTCCACCGGACCTTCGTCCATCAGGCCCATGCCGCCGTAGATCTGCACCGCCTCGTCGGCCACCCGGCCCAGCACTTCACTGGCAAACAGCTTGGCCATCCCGGCCTCGCCGTCGGTCATGCTGCCCTGGTCCATCTTCCACGCGGTGTGCAGGGTCAGCAGCTCGGCGGCGCGGATCTGCGTGGCCATGTCCGCCAGCTTGAACGACACCCCCTGGTAACTGCCGATGGCCTGGCCGAACTGCTTGCGATCCGCCGCCCATTGCAGGGAGGCATCCAGGGCGCGCTGGGCCTGCCCGACGCAGTTGGCCGCCACCATCACCCGCCCGGCGGTGAGCCAGGCGTTGGCCACGTCCCAGCCCTTGCCCACCTCCCCCAGCACCTTGTTGGCCGGCACCCGGCAGTCGTCGAAGAACATCTCGAAGGTGTGGTAGCCCCGGTTGCTCACGCACTTGGGGCCACGGCGGATGGTCAGGCCCGGGGTGTCGCGGTCCACCAGGAACGCGGTCACCGCGTTGCGCTGGCGGCCGTTGTGCTCATAGGTGCCGGTGACCGCAAAGACAATGGCGAAATCCGCATGCCCGGCGTGGCTGATGAAGTGCTTGCTGCCGTTGAGCACGAAGTCGCCAGCGTCACGCACGGCGCGGGTCTTGATCGCATTGGCATCGGAACCGGCGCCGGGTTCGGTCAGCGCAAAGCAGTCGACCTTGCGCCCCTGCACGCAAGGCAGCAGGTAGTCGCCGATCTGCGAGCCGGTGCAGGCCATGAGGATTTTCGACGGCCGGGCAACGAACACATGCAGGGCCCAGGAACACTTGGCCAGCTCGCGCTCGATCAGCGCCTGGGACAGGTAATCCAGGCCACCGCCGCCCACCTCCTCCGGCATGTTGAAGGCATAGAAACCGGCGGCGATGGCCTTGCTGCGGATCTCCCCGGCGAGGTCGGCGCTGACCTCATCGGCGCGGTCCACTGCCTCTTCGTGGGGCAGCAACTCCTTGCTGACAAAACTGCGAACCGCGTCCACCAGCATTTCTTGTTCTTGGCTGAGTTGGAAATTCATGGCGCTACCTGTGAGTGAGTGACGGTGCAAAAAAACAGTGATCGGGCAGGACGGCCTGCCGAAAAACTCCTTCCCGTAGGAGCCGGCCTGCTGGCGAACAGGCCCTTGAATGAGGCGCTGTTCTTGCGGGTGCCTTCGCCGGCAAGCCGGCTCCTACAAAATGGGCGCATGGCCCAGGGGCCCTTTCGCCGGCAAACGGAGCGCCGCCCGGCCGCTCCTACATGCCCTGGAAACGTGGCGGGCGTTTTTCCGTGGCGGCGCGCAGGGCTTCGGCGCCATCGGCACTGCGCCCACACAGCAGGCCGGCGGCCAGCTCGGCCGCCAACTGCTGCGGCAAGCTGCGCTCGGCCCCCTGGCGGATCAGCTTCTTGGTCTGGGCAAAGGCAAAGGTCGGGCCCGCCGCCAAGCGCGCCGCCAACTCGCCGACGTTGCCGATCAGTTGCTCGTCGGCGCACACCTCACCCACCAACCCGGCGGCCAGGGCCCGTTCGGCGCTCCACAACTCATCGAGAAACAGCAGGCGCTTGGCCTGTTCACTGCCGATCAGGCGCGGCAGGTGCCAGCTGGCCCCGGCATCCGGCGAGTAGGCCATGCTGGTGTAGCCGGCCTTGAACCGCGCCGACTGCGCCGCCACCCGCAGATCGCAGCACAGACTCAGGTCCATGCCCGCGCCCACCGCAGTGCCGTTGATGGCGGCGATGGTGGGTTTGTCCAGGCTGTGCAGGCGGGTCATCAAGGCGTGGGCGGTTTCGGTCCAGCCGTAGCTTTCCAGGGCGCCGCGGGCTTCGGCTTCGGCCCACTCCGCCAGATCGGCCCCGGCGCAGAAACTGCGGCCGCTGCCGGTGAGTACCACGGCTCGGACGCTGGGGTCGCTGTTGCAGGTGTCCAGCAGGCTGTGCAGCGCTTTGAGGGTCGGGATGTCCAGGGCGTTGCGTTGCGCCGGCCGGTTGAGGGTGATCCAGGCTACGCCGGCTTCGATCCGGCTGAGCAGCGACGATGAAAGGGTCATGGGCGTCCTCGAATTATTGTGGTTGGCGTGAGGGGGTGGCTTGAGGGTGATACTAAACGAGTGTTCAACAAGGCGGCAATTGGGGGGCTTGGGGGGAGTTTTGGTCGATTTTTTGAAGTATCCCTTTGTTTTTATTAGGTAAAAATCTGGGCATTGGAGGTTGTTGCGTGGGGGTTGTTACAACTTCGAACAAGCCTCGACAAAAGTGCGAGCGGGGAGGTTTTTGTGGCGAGGGAGCTTGCTCCCGCTCGGGCGAGTGGCGGCCGTAGAACCTGAGGGTGCGGTCTGATTGGTGGGCATATCCGTTGCTGCGGGTGCGACGGCTTATGGTTTCGCTTTTACAGCGGGGGTTGGGTACATATCCGTTCCTGCGGGTGCGGCCGCTTACGGTTCCGCTCTTACAGCGGCTCACTTTTGAAAATCCGGAATGCCGGCCCAGACAAAAGTAAGCAAAACGCTCTGCCCCTCCACTCGGTGCCTCGCTTAGGCTCGGCATGCCCTCACTCCGGCATTGATCCGTGGGCCGCCGCCACCGGCCATCCATGGCCGGGTGGCGGCTAACCCGGCATCCCTGCCGGGTTACCCACGGATCAATGCCTGCGTTCGGCCATCGTGTTTAAGGGGGCAGAAAGATCAAAAGCCAGATCAAAATCAAAATCTGACGGCGGCCTGCCGGCCTTGTTTCATTTGTCCTTCACAGGGCGATGCTGCTCTTGGGGTGGTCGAAGGTCCTGCGGACCTTTTCGCAGCTTCGCAGGCTCAGCAGCGGCTACAGAACGCACGTACTCTGTAGCCGCTGCTGAGCCTGCGAACGCTCTGGGCGGCACTCCGTCGCAGGAGACGCTAAACCCGCCTCCCCGATATTCCTGACCTATCGCGCCGCCTGGTTTTGCGAGCGCGAGCGCTCGTTCGCAGCCTGCGGCAGCGGCTACAGGGAACCGGCCTGCGCACCTTGGCTTTTGATCTTGATCTTCAGGCCCCTTCCCAGCAGGCCGAGCGCAGGCGTTGCGTAGGGGGCAGCTCGGCAGGGATGCCGAGCTAGCCGCCACCCGGCCATGGATGGCCGGTTGGCGGCGGGCCCCCGAAGCAATGCCGAAGGGAGGGCACCCCGAGCCCCAGCGAGGGGCCGTATGGAGGGGCAAGCGTTTTTGCTTACTTTTTTGGCGTTTGAAAAAAGTAAGTCGCCGTAAGGGCGAAACCCTAAGTGGCCGTAACCGCAGCAACGGATATGTACACAGCCCACCGCTGTAAGAGCGAAACCCTAAGCAGCCGCGACCGCAGCAACGGATATGCCCCCCACTCCCCGCCATAAAAGCAAAACCACCAACGGCTACACCCGCACGAATGGATATGTACCCCGCCTCTCTAGCCGCAAAGACCAACAAAGGCGTCCGCCCAGGCGCTGCATGTCTCCCGCCCCCCTTCGCCGGCAAGCCGGCTCCTACACGGCGGCGGCAGGTTGCAGTTGGCGTTTACGCTGCATCAGGTAATAGGCGCCATAGCACAGAGCAATAAACCCCGACCCCCAATACAACGACGGCCGCTGGGTTTCATCCAGCGCCAAAAACACAAACAACGAGCTGCACAGCACGATGCACAACAACGGCACCAGCGGAAACCACGGCGCGCGGTACTTGAGCTGCTCCAGTTGCCCCCCGTCACGCAGGAACTGGCGACGAAAGCGGTACTGGGCCAGGGCAATCACGATCCAGGTCACGGTGCCGGCCATACCGCTCACGGCCATCAGCACCATGAACAGGGTGTCGGCGGCGATAAAGCTGGTCATCAGCGAGATCAGGGCAAAGCACAGGGTGATGGCCAAAGCCCGCAGGGGCACGCCCTGTTTGCTCAGTGGCGACAAGGCCTTGGGCGCCATGCCGGATTTGGACATGGCCCAGAGGATGCGCGTGGAGGCATACAACCCGGAGTTGCCCACCGAAAGAATCGCCGTGAGGATCACGAAGTTCATCAGGTCGGCGGCATAGGGAATGCCCACCATGTCGAACACCTGGACGAAGGGGCTTTCCACCAGCCCGGCCTGCTGCCAGGGAATGATCGCCGCCAGCACCATCACCGCCAAGACGTAAAAGATCAGCACGCGGAACACCACGTTGCGCACGGCCCGCGGAATGCTTTTTTCCGGCTGGTCGGTTTCGCCAGCGGCCACGCCCATGATCTCGCAGCCCTGGAAGGCGTAGACCACGGTCATCATCACCGCGAACACCGCCGGCAGGCCGTTGGGGAACAGGGAGTCGCCCTTGAGGTTGTCGAACATCGGCGCCGGGGCGCCGCTGGGCAGGTCGATGACGCCGAAGATCACCAGCGCGCCCACCACGATAAAGCTCAGGATCGCCAGCACCTTGACCCCGGCGAACCAGTATTCGGCCTCGCCAAAGGCGCGGGTGGCCAGGGCGTTGATGCCGAACAGCAAGGCCACGAACAGCGCCGACCAGTACCAGATCGGCACGTCGGGGAACCAGCGCTGCATCAGCATGCCGGCGGCGGTGAACTCCAGGCCCACGGTGGTGGCCCAGCTCATCCAGTAGACCCAGCCGATCATGAAGCCGGTGGCCGGGCCAATGTACTTGGTGGCGTGGGCCTGGAACGAGCCGGACACCGGCATCTGCACCGACAGTTCGCCGAGGCAGACCATCACCAGGTACATCAGGAACCCGGCCACCAGGTAAGAGAGGATCGCCCCCCAAGGGCCGCCCTGGTTGATGGTGACCCCGGAGCCCATGAACAGCCCGGTGCCGATCACCCCGCCCAGGGACAGCATGAAAATGTGCCGGCTCTTCAACGAGCGGGTCAGGTGGATGCCTTTACGTTCTGTGGTGGTTGTCATGGCGCACCTCAGCAGTCAGTGAGGCGCAGGGCGCGGGGCGAAGGGGTGTGGCGGAAGGCGGAAGCAGCTTGCAGGCAGTTCATTATTATTATCTCCAATAAGCTTCGAAGACCGCGGCGGGCGCGGCTCAAGCGATTATTGGAAAGCCATGTAAGTTCGGATTGAACGCCAGGATCGAAGATGTAAAAAGTCGTAAGGATTTTGTACGTCAGGCCGCCAACAGCTGTTGCAGCAAGGCCCGGGACTGCTGCCAGGACGCTTGCAAATCTGCCGCCAGGGCCGCCAGCGTCGGGCGATCGGCCTGCTCTGCCGCAGCTTCCAGCTGGCGCAATACCTGGGCCAGGGCGCAGAAGCCCAGGGAGTCGGCGCTGCCCGCCAGGCGATGGGCCAGGTGCAGGACTTCGGTGCAGTCTTCGGCGGCCAGGGCGTCGACCAGCCGTGGTCGTTGCTGATCCAGGGCATCGGCCAGGACCTGGAGCAGGCTGTGCAATTTCTGCTCGCCCAGCAGGCTGCGATGGGTGTCCAGCACGCTCTGATCGAGCAAGCCTTGCCGGGTGTCGGCCGGCGGCACCTGGACCTGCCCGGCCAACACCTGCCGCAGGCTGGCCAGCTGCAACGGCTTGCCGAGAATGCCCTGCATGCCGGCCTGCAGATAACCGCGCACCAGCGACGGCTGCACGCTGGCGGTGAGGGCGAAGATTCGCGCCTGCCGATTGGGCCCGGGGCGGCGGCGGATTTCCCGACACAGCTCGACCCCACTGATGCCGGGCAGGTGCACATCCAGCAGCAACAGGTCGAAGGCCTGCTGCCGGCACAGGGCCAGGGCGCTTTCACCGTCTTGCGCCAGCCACACCTGATGGCCGTCACGCTCAAGCAGGCCGCTGGCCACTTCGCGGTTCAGGGCCACGTCTTCCACCACCAGGATGTTCAAAGCCTGCATCGGCAACTCAAGCGCGGGCACCGACAAGGGTTCCTGGCCGATGCCCAACGCCAGTTCGAACCAGAAACAACTGCCCTGCCCCAGCTCGCTGTCCACACCGATGCGCCCGTCCAGTTGCTGCAGCAGGTGCTTGCAGATAGCCAGTCCCAGGCCGGTGCCGCCATAGCGCCGGGTCACCTCGTCACTGGCCTGGACGAAACGCTCGAAGATCTTCTCGCGCATCGACGCGGCAATGCCGATGCCGTTGTCGCGCACGCAGCAGCGCAGGCGCTGGCCCTCGGCGCTGCTGTGCAGCACTTGCACTTCGACCCGCACCCAGCCGTCTTCGGTAAAGCGAATGGCATTGGCCAGCAGGTTGCTCAGCACCTGGCGCAGGTACTGCTCGGCGCCCTGCTGACGCGGCGCCAGTTGTTCGTCGATGTGCAATTCCAGACGGGTGCGGTTGGCCTCGGCCCGGGGCTGCAACAAGGTGGTGACTTCTTCCAGCAACTGACGCAGGGAGAAGTCCCGCACTTCCGGGCGGCTTTCGCCCTCTTCCAGGCGGGCAAAGGACAGCACTTGGTTGAGGATGCTCAGCAGGCCCTCCCCGGCTTGATGCAAGGCCTGCAAACGCTGGCGGTCCTGCTGATCCAAAGGCGCCTGGCGCAGCAGTTCGGCCATGCCGAGGATGCCGTTCAACGGGGTGCGCAGTTCATGGCTCATGGTCGCCAGAAAGCGCGACTTGGCCAGGTTGGCGGCTTCGGCCTCGTCCTTGGCGTGCATCAGGCTGGCGGTGCGGCGCTGGACCATTTTCTGCAATTCGTCGCGTTTGTCCTGCAAGGCCAGGCGGTCGGCTTCGCGGCGCTGCACATCGTCGAGCACCGCCCGGCGCATGTCGTCCAGGGCCCGGGCCACGGTGTCGATCTCGTCGCCGCCGGGGCGCTGGCGCTTGTCCAGGTGCAGGGGCTCATGCAGCTCGCCGGCCGCCACGCGCCGGGCGAAGTCGGCCATCACTTGCAGGTGCCGGGTCACCAGCCGGTAGAACAAACCGGACAAGGCCACCGCCAGCCCGCAGAGAAACACGCTCATCCACAACAGGCTGGCCAGCCCGGTGGCGTACAGGCGCCGGTACACCGCCCCCAGATCGGTGCTGACCTGCAATTCGCCGAGCTGGCGCAAGGGCCCGGACGGCGGTTGATAGCTCAAGGGAAAACGCTCCACCCGCAACGGCCCGATCAGCTCGGTGCTGCCCTGCTGCAAGTCGAAATCGTTGCTGATCAGGTGCACCCGGGCCACGTCGGAAAAGTCCACAAGCCCCTGCAACTGCACGGTCAGTTGCTCCTGGTTGAGGTCCCACAGGTTGCGTTCCAGGCTGCCCAGGTAACCGGCGCGGATCAGCTCCATGCGGCTGTCGATCTCGCGCATTTCCCGGCGGTATTCGAAGTACAGCTGCACGCTGCTGGCGAGCACGGTGAAGCACAGGCTGAACAGCAAAATAAACAGCAACAGACGGCGCAACAGGCCGGCGGAACGCAGGGGGATCATGGCGCCGTTCCCCGTTGCGCCTTGAGCATGGCGCGGTAGTCGTCCTGGCTTTGCGCCAGCCAGCGCTGCACCGCGCCGCTGTCCACCTGCTGCTGCAACCGCGCGTCGATCTCGGCCATGCGCGGCGCCAGGGGCGAATGGCGCGACACCGCCAGGCGCAGGTAGTCGACGCTCACCGCCTGGGGCAAGGCGACTATGTCCTCGGCCCCCGGCAGTTGCTCGATGAACAGCTGCCCGGTGCGCCGTTCATGGGGGATGAAATCGATGCGCTGGCGGATCAGCTTGCCGAAGTTCTGCTGGCTACTGGAGACCCATTCGATGTTGCCGTGCTGCACCACTTCGCGGTCGAAATCCTGGCCGTAGCTCTCGCCGAACAGCAGGCCGCCGCGGTAGGCGCGCAAATCCTGCAAGTGGTTGAAACGCGGCAGCTGGCGGCGGTTGACGAACAGCGCGACTTCTTCGCGCAGCACCGGCACCCGGGAAAACAACAGGTCCTGCTGGCGCTGGCTGGTGCTGTAGGCCAGCACCACATCCACCCGGCCGGCGGCGGCGTCCAGCAGGCAGCGCTTCCAGTTGCCCAGCACCACCACCTGCACCTGATACCCCAGGTCCCCCAGCACCTGCCGCACCAGGGTCGGCGCCAGCCCGCGCACCTGCTGGCCGTCGCTCCAGGAAATCGGCGGGTACACCGGGTAGTCGCAATAGCGCAGCACGGGCCGGGGTTCAGCGAACGTCGGGCCGGCCAGCAGGATCAAGCACAGGCTCAGGCACAGGTTCAGTGCGCGACGCAGCAATTCAGGCGGCCACGCTGGCGGTGAACAGGTAACCGGCACCGTGGATGGTGATGATCAGCTCCGGCTCGGCCGGGTCGTCGTGCAGCTTGCGCCGCAGGCGGCCCACCAGCACGTCGATGGAACGGTCGCTGGGCACCCATTCGCGGTTGCGGATCTGGTCCATCAACTGGTCGCGGCTCAGGGTGTGGCCGCTGTTGCGCAGGAACACGCTGAGCAACTGGTACTCGCCGTGGGTCAGCAGGGTTTCGCCGCCGCGCGGGTCGATCAGCCGGCGGCGGTCGGTGTCCAGGGCCCAGTCGGCGAACTGCTTGACCGGGCTCGGGCAGCCGGCCTGGGGCTGGGACTGGCGCGCATGGCGTACCCGCCGCACCAGGTTCTTGGCTCGCGACACCAGCTCGCGGGGGTTGAGGGGTTTGATCACGTAGTCGTCGGCACCGCATTCCAGGCCGACGATGCGGTCGATGTCGTCGTTGCGCCCGGTGATCAGGATGATCCCCACTTCCGAACGCACCCGCAGCTCACGGGTCAGGGTCAGGCCGTCCTTGCCCGGCAGGCGGATGTCCAGCATCAGCAGGTCCACCGTGTGCTGGCCGAGAAAGCTCTCCGCCTGCTCCGCGGTGGCGGCGCAATGCACGTCGTAGCCTTCCTGAGAGAGATAAGCCTGAAGCAGTTCGCGAATCAGCGGATCGTCGTCGACGATCAAAACCCGAGGAGTCATCGCCTGTTTCCTGATTATTTTTATTGGAAAAGGAACCCTGTGCGCAGCAGCCTAGCCATTACTGAACAACCGATCAACAGCCCTATGTCGGCCTGACGAAACCGCGCCCCTGGCTGGCCAGCAGCCCCTCGACCCAGGCTTCGCAGATCTGCACGCCCTGCTGCGGGCTGAAGGTCCCGGGGTTGAGCCCGGACTCCAGCCACAGGCCGTCGAGCAAGGCGCTGAGGCTGATGGCCGCCAGGTCGGCGTCGAAGCGTTCCCAGCCCTGCTCCCCGGCCAGCCGGGTCAGCAGGCTGGCCAGCTCGTTGCGGTACTCGCCGTAGGAATGTTCATGGGCCAGATTGATCGCCTCGGCGGTCTTCACCGCGCCCCAGAACGCCAGCCAGGCGTCCAGCAGCTTCGGGTCCAACAGTTCGGCGCAGAACGAGGCGCGAAAGAACGCCGACAACCGCTCCCGGGGATCGGGCGCGGCCTGCTCCATGGCCTCGCGCAGCAGGTTCATGACCCGCCCGGTGACCGCCCGATAGGCCTGGGCCACCAACTCGTCCTTGCCGGCGTAGTGGTGACTGATCAGCCCCACCGACACCCCGGCCTCGGCGGAAATCTTGCGGATCGACGCCCCCTGAAAACCGTGGCGCTTGAGGCACGTCAGGGTCGCCTCGATCAGCTCGGCCTTGCGCAGGTCGGGTTCCAAACGGGAAAAGCGCGCTTCCTGGCTCATGGGGCGGGTTCCTTGGACAGTGGCGGGAAATTGAAACTGAACGACTGTACAACAGGCCTTTCGTGGCGATCCAGCGATTGCGCGACCGCCAGCCTCACCGCTTCCTGTAGCCGCTGCCGCAGGCTGCGAACGGCCCGCAGGGACGCAACGATCTTGAAGACGACACAAGTTCGGCTGGAGATCGTCAAGCAAGGCCCTGCGGGCCTTTTCGCAGCTTCGCCATGGCTCAGCAGCGGCTACACATGACAAAGCCGGGAGCACCGTGACAAAGACAACAAACGGCGCGGTCCCTGTAGCCGCTGCCGCAGGCTGCGCACGGCCCGCAGGGACGCAAAGATCGTGAAGACGACACAAGTTCGGCTGGCGATCGTCAAGCAAGGCCCTGCGGGCCTTTTCGCAGCTTCGCCAGGGCTCAGCAGCGGCTACAGGTAGATACAAAACCAGGTGTGGTCAGGCGCGGTAGTCGGGGGCGATGCGCTCCAGCAGGCGCAGCAGCGCCGCCCAGGCCAGTTGCATGGCGTCCGGGTCGTTGAGTTCGCCTTCCTGCAGTGGCCGGCCCGGGTCGTTGAACTGGCGTTCGGTGTGGGCGCAGACCGCGTCCGGCGGCAGCACGATCTCCCCCGCCGCCTGGGCCGCCAGCTGGATCTCGCAGGCCTTCTCCAGGTAGTACATGCGCAAAAACGCCTGGCTCACGGTTTCGCCCACGGTGAGCAGGCCATGGTTGCGCAGCATCAGCACGCTCTTGTCCCCCAGGTCGGCCACCAGCCGTTGCTGTTCGCCCAGGTCCAGGGCTACGCCTTCGTAGTCGTGGTAGGCCACGCGGCCATAGAACTCCATGGAAATCTGGTTCACCGGCAGCAAGCCGCATTTGAGCGCCGCCACCGCGCAACCGGCCTTGGTGTGGGTGTGCAGCACGCATTGGGCGTCTTCGCGGGCGCCATGAATCGCGCTGTGGATCACGAAACCCGCCGGGTTCACCGGATACGGCGACGGCTCCACGGCCTCGCCGTTGAGGTCGATCTTCACCAGGTTGGAGGCGGTGATTTCCTCGAACATCAGGCCGTAGGGGTTGATCAGAAAGTGATGCTCGGGCCCGGGCAGGCGCACCGAGATATGGGTGAAGATCAGGTCGGTCATGCGAAAGTGCGCGATCAGCCGGTAGCAGGCCGCCAACTCTTCGCGCAGGCGCTGTTCGGTGGCGCTGCGCTCGGCGCTGGTGTAGGGGCTGGGAGCGATATTGTTCATTGTTGGAGTCCTCCAGGCGGGTGGGTGGGGCAATCTGGGCGGGCAAACAATAGGACCGGACGCCCGCAGGCGTCCAGCCCGGTGCGCTTACTTGCTGGCCCAGGCGTTGAAGCGCTCTTCCAGCTCTTCGCCATGGTCGACCCAGAACTCCACGTTCATCGCCAGGGCGTCCTTGAGGTTCTGTTCCGAGGTCGGCACCCACTGCGCCAGGGCCGGGTCGAGCTTGGCCGCGGCCAGGGTGTTGGTCGGGCCATAGGGGATCTGCTTGACGTAGTCGACCTGGACCTCGGGGCGGTTGGCGAAGGCGATGAAACGCTTGGCCTGATCCACGTGTTTCGAGCCCTTGATGATCGCCCAGTAGTCCATGCCGTACAGGCTGCCGGGCCAGACCACCGCCAGCGGGGCGCCGGCCTGGGCGGCCACGGCGATGCGGCCGCTGTAGGTCGAGGTCATCACCACATCACCGGCGGCCAGCCACTGCCCCGGCTGGGCCCCGGCTTCCCACCACTGGATGTAGGGCTTGAGTTCGGTCAGCTTGGCGAAGGCCCGCTCCACCCCTTGGGGCGTGGCCAGGACCTTGTACACGTCCTCGACCTTGACCCCATCGGCCATCAGCGCGAACTCCAGGTTGTACACCGCGCGCTTGCGCAGGCCGCGCTTGCCGGGGAACTGCTTGACGTCCCAGAAATCCGCCCAGGACGCCGGGGCCTTGGCCAGCTTGTTGCGGTCGTAGGCGATGGCCACGCTCCACACCAGCACCGCCGAGCCGCAGGGCTGGGCGGCATCGGCAATCAGCTGCTCGGCACGGCCCAGGGCCTTCCAGTCCAGGGGCTCGTACATGCCCTCCTCGCAGCCGCGCATCAGGTCCGGGCCTTCGATCTGCACCAGGTCCCAGTCGACGTTGCCGGTGTCGACCATGACCTTGATCCGGGCCATTTCGCCGTTGTATTCGCTCTGGATCAGCTTGCTGCCATCGGCCTTGCTGAAGGGTTGGAACAACGCCACGTCCTGGGCTTTTTGTCCGGCTCCGCCGTACGCCACGACCACCATGTCGGGGGCTGCCTGGGCAGTGCCCTGGCCCAGGGACAAACCCAGGGCCAGGCTCAGGGCCAGTAAAGAACAACCGTGCTTGCGGGTGAGCGCTTTCATCTGTGAATCCTCGTCGCGGTGCCACACCGGCAGGCGCCGGCACGGCCCTTTTTTATTGTTGTGAGGTTCGCGCCAAAAGCGGGCGCAGATCGAAACTACTGCAAGCATAAGTAAAAAAACAAGTTGATTTTTTACTGTCGGTAAATTTTGATAGGCCAACAATAACAACGCCAAGGCTGTGCTCCCCTGCCCTTGGCCCGCCTGGAGTCACCGCAATGACCAGCGCCTTCCCGCACCTGTTCGCACCCTTGCAGATCCGTGGCAAACGCCTGAAGAACCGCATCATGTCCAGCGGCCACGACACCTCGATGCCCACCGACAACCTGGTCAACGAACAGCTGATCGCCTACCACCGCGCCCGCGCCGAAGGCGGCGTTGGCCTGATCGTGCTGCAGGTGGCTGGGGTTCACGACAGTGCGCGCTACACCAGCCACGTGCTGATGGCCACCGACGACGCCTGCATCGACGGCTACCGGCGCCTGGCCGAAACCTGCCACGCCCACGGCACGGTGGTGCTGTCGCAGATCTTCCACCCAGGGCGGGAAATCATGGAGTCCGCCGACGGCCTGCTGGCCGTGGCCTACGCCCCTTCGGCGGTGCCCAACGAACGCTTCCGGGTCATGCCCCGGGCCCTGGACCAGGACATGATCGACGAGATCATCCAGGGCTACGCCGACGCCGCCCGGCGCCTGCATCAGGCCGGGCTGGACGGCGTGGAACTGGTGGCCAGCCACGGCTACCTGCCGGCGCAGTTCATCAACCCGCGGGTCAACCGCCGCACCGACGGCTACAACGGCGAACTGGAACAGCGCCTGCGCTTTATCCGGGAAATCCTCGACGCCATGCGCGCCAGCACCGATGCCGAGTTCATCATCGGCCTGCGCATTTCCGCCGATGAACGCGACCCCGAAGGCCTCACCGAAGACGAATCCCTGGCTGCCGTGCAATTGCTGCAAGGGCAACTGGACTACGTGCACATCGTCGCTGGCACCTCGGCCTCCCTCGGCGGCGCGGTACACATAGTCCCGCCCATGGCGGTGGAAGCGGCCTATCTGGCCCGGGAAGCCGGCACCTTCAAGGCCCAGCTGTCGATCCCGCTGTTCGTCACCGGGCGCATCAACCAGCCCCAGGAAGCCGAAGCGATCATCGCCAAGGGCCAGGCCGATGTGTGCGGCATGACCCGCGCGCTGATCTGCGACCCGCAGATGCCCAACAAGAGCGAGCGCGGCCACAGCGATGACGTGCGCGCCTGCATCGCCTGCAACCAGGCGTGCATCGGCCACTTTCACAAGGGCCTGCCGATCTCCTGCATCCAGCACCCGGAAACCGGCCGCGAACTGCTCTACGGCCAGCCCAAGCCCAGCGCCCGCGGCAAACGCATCCTGGTGGTGGGCGGCGGCCCGGCCGGGATGAAAGCCGCTGCGGTGGCCGCGCAACGCGGCCACCAGGTCACCCTCTACGAAGCCAGCGCGCACCTGGGCGGCCAGATTCAACTGGCGCAACTGCTGCCCCGGCGCAGCGAATTCGGCGGCGCCAGCACCAACCTGCAACGGGAAATGCAACTGGCCGGAGTCGAAGTGGTGCGCAACACCCGAGTCGACCGCGCCCTGATCGAGCGGGAAAACCCCGACCACGTGATCATCGCCACCGGCGCCCAGCCCTACTGGCCGAACTTCGAACGCGGCGGCGAGCTGCAAGTGGTGGACGCCTGGCAAGTACTGCGTGACGAAGTGCAACTGGGCCGCAGCGTGGTGGTGGTCGACTGGCGCTGCGACTGGATCGGCCCTGGCATCGCCGAACGCCTGGTACGCGCCGGGCACCAGGTGCAACTGGCGGTCAACGGCACCCACTGCGGCGAAAGCCTGCCGCTGTACGTGCGCGACCAGATGGCCGGCGAACTGCACAAACTGGCGATCCCGATCATCCCCTACGCCCGCCTCTACGGCTGCGACGACAGCACCGTCTACCTGCAACACACCGCCAGCGGCGAACCCATGCTCCTGGAAAACGTCGACAGCCTGGTGCTGTGCCAAGGCCACCAATCGGTGGACGACCTCGGCCAACAACTCAAAGGCCTGGTGCCCTTCCAACGCATCGGCGACTGCCTGGCACCGCGCACCGTGGAAGAAGCCATCCATGAAGGCTTGAAAGTCGCCTGGGCGCTTTGAGGCTGCTTTATACTCCAGGGCTTTTGCAGGACGGGCGCCTGGAAGCGCCCGTTCACCTGGTCCGGAGCCCGCCATGAACCCCAGCAGCAAGACGCCGCCCGCGAGCCGCCCTCCCGCCCCGGAGCCCGGCACCGACAACCAAGCCCCTGGCGGCCCACAGTTTCTTGGCACCCGCATCCGCGGCCTGCGCAAACGCCGCGGCCTGACCCTGAGCGAACTGGCCCAGCAGAGCGAACTTACCGCTGGCTACATCAGCCAACTGGAACGCAACCTCGCCTACCCCTCCATCCCCGCCCTGTTCAACATCGCCCGCAGCCTGGGCGTGACCATCCAATGGTTCTTCGCCAGCGAAACCCAGACCGCGCCCGAGGATCAGGGCTATGTAGTGCGCAAGAAACAGCGGCTGCAAGTGAATTATGAGAACGGGATTATCGATCAGCTGTTGACCCCACAACCGACCCGGCAGCTGGAGTTTCTGCACTCTCGGTTTCCGCCGGGGACGTACAGCAAGGAGAGTTATAGCCATGAGGGTGAGGAAGCCGGGTATGTGCTGTCGGGGCGCTTTGAGCTGTGGGTGGGCGAGCGGTATTTTCAGTTGAGTGAGGGGGATAGCTTTAGTTTCTCCAGCCAGGAACCGCATAAATATGGGAATCCTGGGGAGGAGGATGCGGTGGTGTTGTGGGTGATAACGCCGCCGACGTTTTGAGCAAGCTACCGAGCGGAAGCGCAATGCACCGCTCTTTCGTTTACTGAAAACTAGCTGTCACGGACTGGGAAGTAGAACTGCTGCCGCAACCACTCGCTGAACTGGGCCTCGGTCAGCGGAGCGTGGTGCTCGCCCATTTCATTCCAGGCGCGGTTAATCATGTGTTCCCAGTTTAGGGTGAGCTCCATTAGTGGCGCTGCTGAGCTTTAGCCTTTCTATTGCCCTGACGCATCCATGCTCGGCAGCTTTATTGAGAAACTGCACCTGCTCTTGCTTAAGGTTTTGCGTCAACATTTGAGTCGCCATACTCATATAAAGGTTGGCGCGAAAACTTTTTTCGTCGAGCAACACGATTGGATTGCTGTCAGAGCGACTATTTCTATCGCAACTCGGCATCATCGTTGGCTGGGGGTAGTACCTGCCATACAGGGTTTCATCATTAGGCAATGCGTCGACAAGTGACCGATACCCAGGTGTTTTAACCTCATCGAAGCAATAGAAAAGCATCTGCAAACCCGCTGGAGTAAATCCGTTACTGAAACTGGACTTTAGGAGAGTGCAGACTTTTTCGGCGACTTGATCGCGAGATTCAAAAGTCGACAACATCAACGCTAGACGGTACTGCGCTGCTGGGTTGCCTTCCTCAGCTGAACGCTTGAGCAAAGGCATTCCTTCTTTTACAAGCGGAAGCATTTCGTCTCTATATTGTTCTTTTTTTTGGTCGGGAACCTTTTCGTTGACTGCTAACTGTTTTCGAAAAGTGAACATATCGTTTTGTACTTCATCGATTTTCTCTAGGTAAGGCAGCGCTTTGAAGTACAGCGCTTCACTTTCTGCGGATACTTTTAGATTGTTTTCATTCGCGCTTGCGAATGTGGCTAAAAAAACAGAAACAATAGCCAAAAAACTCTTAAGAGAAGCTTTTTCCACTGGGAACGTCCTTTGTATCTTCGTTGTGATTACGATTGCGGCTGAATCGTGCATACGTTGGTAGAGAACAGAATTAGCGCTTCCAACGGCCCTACTGCCTTTCATCACAGCGACTATAAGCAGCCGAATACTGCATCATCTGAATGGGTCTCGGTGCGAACCAGAGGGTTAATACTTTCATTGGTTATTCTTTTAGTTTTCTTCCTTTAACATAGAAAGCAAATCTGAAAACGAGTCGGCCACATAAAATATTCCTTCTTCTACTTCCAACTCATGAAAATAGAAAACCACTTTTGGAAATAGAGGACTTTCAGAGTAATCAAAGCACAGATAATCACCGCCACCACCCACGACAATAGGCAGATAGTAATTTGGTAGCTGATGGTGATTTCGCAACGAAAATAGAGCGGTAACGATATTCTCGGCGCTGTGTAAAGGGTCAAGAGTCAAAAGCATGCCGAAGCCGATATTCCATGTTTTACCACCAACCTCAATGGACAGGCTTCGGTCTTTCGGCTGTCCACCATGAAAGCGTTTTACGCATTCAACGTAATCTTCAGGCAGCGTGAAACGGATAACTTTTTCGATGCCTGCAATCAAATCATCGGACAACGGCTCATGCGCGTCTGAATAGACATCCCACTCCATCAGCGAACCTCCATTTAACTATTATCAGGCGACACTGCCAGTGCAGCATATTACTAATATTCTAACATTCACATTAAGCATATCTTTTTTTGCATAACATCCAAAGCGATGTTCAATCACTTCTGAATGTCCTCTATTGGCAGAAAGCAGCCTCAGCAACCAAAAAATTCCTCCTATCATCTAACTGGAGCGCATCCTCCGCCCACACCGAACTATTTAACTTCGCCGGCAGCCTGGGCGTGACCATCCAATGGTTCTTCGCCAGCGAAACCCAGACCGCACCCGAAGACCAAGGCTATGTGGTACGCAAGAAACAGCGGCTGCAGGTGAATTATGAGAACGGGATTATCGATCAGCTGCTGACCCCGCAACCGACCCGGCAGCTGGAGTTTTTGCACTCGCGCTTTCCGCCGGGGACCTACAGCAAGGAGAGTTACAGCCATGAGGGCGAGGAAGCCGGTTATGTGCTGTCGGGGAGTTTTGAGCTGTGGGTGGGGGAACGGTATTTTCAGTTGAGTGAGGGGGATAGCTTTAGTTTTTCCAGCCAGGAACCGCATAAGTATGGGAATCCTGGGGAGGAGGATGCGGTGGCGTTGTGGGTGATTACGCCGCCGACGTTTTGAGGGGGATGTTGAGGGGGGAGCAACCGAACGGCTGCTAACGGCCAAAACAAGACGGTCGCAGAAGTGTGCTTTAGTCCAAAATTTGTCACTCTGGAAATGACCAAACCTTGGGGCGATTCTTGGGGGCTGCGAGCCAACTGAAGAGAATCGCATCACCATTGCCGGCGTGGAAGCGCAGGTAGTTTGAAAGTGATCGGCTTACTGGATTAAAAACGGTCAGTCCTCTCACCCCCCTATCCGTCACGCGACCGGCTCAGGTGTATTAAAGCTGCGACCTCTGAGCAATAAAAATATTTTCGTCAGCGTCTATTCACGCTCTCGTCAATATTGATGCAAGCCTATCTTTTAACGCTCTTGCTCGACCTTTAGGTATATATGAAACATTTAATCTTTGACACATGTCTTCGACTTCTGGCTTGTCATGAACCGAGTAGACTATTATTCTATTACCGTTAATCCCTTTCGTTCGAGCTTGCTGCGCTATAAAGAGACCTCTGAACTCTTGAAATAGTTTTCCCCTTTGCTCCAATACGCTTTCAAACTCAGAAGAGGCGGGCACATTGAGATCAAAAATCAGTGCTGCATAGTCATCTACGCTGGCGCCCGCTAGCTTTTTATTTGCATCATCTATCGAGGTTGAAAAATCCACGCTGAAACCTAGTGACTCGACATAGTCCTCTAGCCAATCCAAAAACATAGGTTCATCATCAAGAATTAGAATTTTTGCGCTCATTTTAAAAACCCATTTGGAATTCTGATTTCAAATTTTGTAATTCCAGAAGATGAATGACTCCCGTCAATCGTCCCCTGAAATGCATTCTCAACGATTAGTTTACAAATATGAAGCCCTAAGCCGGACCCGGAAGATGTTCTTTCTTTTGCACTTTTTGCCCGATATCCGATTGCGAAAATATCGTCTTCGTTAGAAAATGCCTCGCTTTGTCCTTCAAACGTTATAATTAGGTTGTCAGTTTTTTTCTGTATCCAATTTTTTATTGTCAAAGTCGAGCCGGCTTTGCCATATTTAACTCCATTATCGATGAGATTCATGAAGACCTGTTTAAGTAAATTCGGGTCACCCTTTACGCAGTTTTGAGTATTCCGATCCTCTAGCTCTACCTTTACCTTACTATTCACCCCTTGTTCCTGAAAGAACTGCGCAGATTCGATAATCGCCTGTGGTATAACAGTAGTTTTGATGGAGGAGTTCGAAATTGACTCAGTATTTCCCGATGCGTATTCTGCAAAATATGAAAGGTTTCTTATCAGCGAAACTGTATACTCTAGTTGTGCCCTAGCGCGTGCTAATCGCTGAGCCTTTTTATGCTCTGGAATTACGTCACTTATTAAATTGTCGAGTGTTCCAATCACGCCACTCATTGGATTTATTGCCTGGTGAGTAATATTTTGAATGAGGAATAAGGTTTCTTTGTTATCCATTTATACGGCCTTTTTAATTACAGATAAGCTAATGTTTTCAGCCCCCAGCTGAGCGCTAAAATTTGACAGACCTGAAAGCGCTTGGATGTGATTTTCTTCCGACTCAATTAAAGCTCTAGGCAATTCAATTACCAAGTCAAGTTTTTGGCCTTGCGTGATTACTGGCGCCCCTTTAAAAATAAATAACAAGTATGCAAATAGCGCTCTAATAGAAAACCTATCATAATATTTGACACACAACCCTGAATAATCTATCCACTCGAATTGATCTTCAGTATTGTGAGTTCGAAAATAAAACTCATCTAAAACTTTTACATCTGACATCCTGGTTGATACCAGTTCGCTGACAGAATGAGCCAGCCATAGTTTTATTTCAGGTATCGGCCCGGTGTCCGGCGAAAGAGCATTAGATGTTTTAATAAGCAGTAAAATTGAAGGGTAAAATATATCTAGCTTAGATGCTACCTCTGATTTCAGCCCATACTTCCTTGCGAGTTCGGGATAAAGATTTAATTTTGCAGCAACTTCCACTGCTCCCCAGAATCTAATAGTTGGTTTTTTTCGTGATTCATTCCAGATTCTAACCTGATCAACTGCTTGCGGCGTTAGGGAAGAGCTTGTTACGAACAAAAGCATATCAGCGCTTTGCGCTTCGGCATATGATATCTTATTCCACACTGTAGGCCAGTCAACAGAACCTGTATATCTTTTGCATTCAACATACCACTTTTGGCGTTGATACTGACCGGATAAATCCGAAATAAAATAATCACCTTCAATGTCCCTTCCAACATCGCTTCCAGGAGTTCTCCATACTGTATTTCTCAATCCGAGCATAGTCACAATATCAAATGCCATACTTTCAAATTGCTCTGGGGAAAGACTTAATAAATTCAATGCTCCTCCTTGAAACCCCTAGTAAATTAATGATAATGATTCCATGATAGTACTTTAGCCCTTTGGAAACGAAACCGCTTCTGGCCAATTTCAGTCACTCGTGATGAGCTGTTAAGGCACCAAGCTCATTGAGATTTAACCATCAAAGGTTATGTGGGCAAATCCAAAGTATATTCCTCTCCGTTTTTTATTTTCTCAAGCAACTGTCGCAGCAAGTTAGAGTATCGATGCGCCTGAACCTCATTGCCGTTCATTACAGCACAATGGTATTTATTGTCGAACGACTTTATATCTACACCAGTAGTGTTCTTCAAAATCTCGAGCAGCTTATTCGCGTCGTGCCATCCTTTGAAACCCAAACTTACACCTAAAGTTGATGGCGTGTGTGGGAAATTGACGTTAAAAGCTAGACCATCAGAGGCATCAGCTATTCCGTAAAGTTTAGCTAATGCTCCCTCTGACTCAGAGACGTTTGCAAGTACAGTATAATCAACTTGAATGGGGTTTTTCGGAATGTCAGAACGCACAAGCTCATAGGTTCTTGCCAGTAGCGCGCGCAGTAACTTTGGGTTGACATTGTCCAGTGCTTGGTTCGCACCAAAAGCCCTGTATACCCAGCTATAGTCATGTGCAACGATACTTTTTATACGTATGCTTTTATTCTCTGATACCGATATCAGGCGTTCACGCCTAGGATATTCGGTGACCTCCTTGCTTGACCACTCTAAATGGTAAATATTTGGAATTAACGCGCCATTTTCGGAAAGAATCTCATCAATATCCGACAGTATAGCTCTAATGTTTGGATCTTCGGCGCTGTAACCAACAAAAACAAGAGGATGCTCCGCAAAAAAAGCAAGCATTTTGGCGCTGAGATACTTTTTCTTTTTCAGGAAATTATCATAATCCTCTCGTGTGATTACTACACTCCTAGAATCAGAAGCACATCCATGTATCTTAAATATTTCACCTATGCTTGAATGATTTGCATAGAGAATTCGCTGCCCAATGATTGGAGCGTAATCAGGAAAAATGCTCTCAAGCAAACAATCATAGTTGGTTGTTATTATTGAGTGAGGATGAATCTTTTTTAGCAGTTCAATTTCTTCTTTATCCGTGGTAATTGCTTCACTCAATAACTTCTTAAAAATCTCACATACTGCATGTTTGAAGTAAATATCGGATTCATTGCCTGAGCCAAATAATTCAGCGGGAAACTCATTTTCGCCGCCACTCCAAGCCCAGTCATTAAATTTTTCGGAGAATACGGTCCCAATATCGACAAGATTAGGATAACGCTGCAAATAATAAGCAAATTTTTTATCGATCTCGGGACACATCTCACTAAGCGAGTGCAGTAACTCCTCCCAGCTAGGACCGTTAAGGTACCTTTTAGTTAGGCCTGACCCTACGAAAAGTATAGGCTGGCAGCCCATCGCTTCAATACAGGTTTTAATATCATCCGTCACATCGTCTTTATACTTATCATAATCGCTCATATGTGCTCCCTAGTGTTTTTGTGCCTGCTGAGCGAGGAGCGGTTACGTGACGGGATTCGTCAAGGATCTCAGCCCCCCAATGAGCAATGTCAGAATAGCCACTAGCCATCTCTGGTGGCTAGTGGCTTGATCAAGATCGACGATTTTCATTTCTTTGATAACGACTACAGAGTCCTAGCAAGCAGAATCTGGCGCATCCAGCTCAGTGATTCGGATGGTAGCTTTTGGCCGAAACCGGCCTGTCACGAACGGCAGCTAGTGGCCGAAAGCTTCCTCCTCAAATCATAAAAATGCCGCTTATCAACCAACAATAAGCGGCGTTTCTATCTACTTAGTACAGTTTAGCTCTAACTCAGAGCCCCTCCCTCAGCCGCTCTTCCACCCAACCCCAAACAAACATCATCAATCACCGCCTTACCCATCTCCGCCAAAAAGTGCGAAGCCCAAGCATACCGCTCGCCCTGCTCTTCCATAGCAGCATCTAGCGCTAGCTTCTTGGCGTAGTAAAGCAAAGTAGAAGCGTGCTCCAACGCCTGCTGCAAAGGCACGTCAGCATTCACGCGAAACAGCTCTAGTTCAGGATCGGCACAACTGCCAAAGGTGACGAAACCCAGTGTCTTGACTGAGGCTGAAGTGCTCATCGGATACCTCCTATAACAGCCAGGAGACGGGTATTACGAAGGGAAGATCCACACAGATTACGGGCGTACATGATTGAAACTCCCATATCGGTAATGAGAGCTGCCACCTTCGTTCTCAGGCGAGTGGGTGGCAGCTGTGCGCGGGCTGAGAAACCGGAGATACAGGAACCCGGCAGACCCGAAGGTCTCCCACGCACAGCCGCCATAACACGAACAGACGGGCACAAAAATGCGCCTGCATTCATGGGCGGGCGCTTGTGCGCCTGCATCTTACCGGGTTCTCAGGCCCGGTCGCTGATTTTGCAGCGACCGCAGCAGACTAGGCGGTCTGCTCAGGGTCCGGCAACCGCTAAACCGTAGCCGGTTATGTCGTTCGGATTAGCGAGCCGTTATGCTCTCCCCCACCCCGGATAAGGACATCTGCCCCCTCATGATCGACCGCGAACACCTCCATCAAAACGGTTACCTGTTGCTGCGTCAGGCGGTGCCCGCCGACTGGCTGGATGAGCTGCGGACCACCTTTGATGCGGGGGTGATTGGGCCTGAGCAATGGCCGGTGCCTAGGGGCCACGATTGGCGTCATGCGCTGGTGGATCTGGATACACGGGTGCAGGCGGTGTGTCGCTTGCCGGCGATGTTGGCGGTAGCCGGGGCGTTGATCGGGGAAGGCTTTTTTCTGGCGCAGGTGGAGGGCCGCGAGCCGTTGGCGGGGGGCGGTCATCAGGTGTTGCACCGGGATCTGTCGGAACAGCGCCTCGGTGACCGGGTCACGGCGCTGGTCTATCTCGATGACTATGGGCCGGCCAATGGCGCGACGCGCATCGTGCCCGGCAGTCATCGCCCCGGGGAGCGGTTGGCGCCCTTTGATTTCAGTGATGAATCCCGGGTGGTGCCGTTGGCGGGCAGTGCGGGGGACGTGCTGCTGTTCGATGCCGATCTGGTGCATGGGGCCAGCCTCAACCCCAGTGGTGCGCGCCGTCGCAGCTTGCTGATCAGTTATTGCGCCCTGGGGCTGTATGAGTCCCATCTGCAGACGCTGGGCCTGCGTGCTATCCGCATGGACACCAGCGAGCGCTTCGAGCCTGCGGATTTTGCCTGAGTGGGCTCGGGCGCCAGGGGTGCGTCAGCCACAGCATGGCTGCTCATTCAGTCGGCCAGGCGGCTGGCCAAACGTTGCAGTGCCTGGGCCAGTTCCAGGGCCTGTTCTGCCGTCAGCTCCACCGGGTCGTTGTGCGGGCTGATGGCCTTGAGATGAATGGCACTGCCCTGCTCTATCCATAGGCGCACGGCGCCCTCGCTGCTCTCGACATAATCCGTTGTGCGCTCAGCCGGCATGTTCATTCACCTTGTGCGTAGGCGGTGGCCAGTTCCAGCAGGCGGGTGAAGTTGGCGATGGCGAAATACAGGTCATCGCGGGTGTCGCCGTCCCATTCTTCGACGGCTTCGCGGGCGGCCTTGAGTGAGGCAATGCGGGTTTTGATCTCGGCGATTTCCGCCGCGCCGCACTGGGTGGCGATGGCCTCCCAGCGCTCCTGGGGAATGTTTTGCTGGACCGACAGCCCGGCTTGGGCTTGGGCGATCAGTGCGGTGAGTTGGCTCATAGGGGTATTCGTCCTGAAAATGCAGCCTTTGAATCGGGGCGCGATCGCGGGCTGGAATGTGCAGAGGCGCAGCTTGTGCGTCAGGCGCTTTGAGGTGGGTCACTTTATCGGTAAGCGTCTGTGCAACACATCTTCCTGACCCCGACGCCAAAGGCGATGGTGTACACCTCAATTTAAGTGGACACCCTCTCTAGCCTTTTAAGCGGGTCTTTCCATGCAGCCACAACGCCGTTCCTATTCCAAATCCTTCAAGGCCCAGGTTGTCCAAGAATGCGCCCAACCCGGCGCTTCGATTGCCAGCGTCGCGCAGAAGCACAGTATGCGTCTGGCCGTCCCACCCTGATGGCATTGTCAAGGCATGAACAACCTTCAGAGAGCTGTGGGACACCTTAATTGGCTCTGTAGAATATGGTGCATTGGGTGGAGGGAATTTTTAAAATGCTTTTACTTTTGAGTCTTCGTGACGTTATCGAAGCCCTTGCGACCTGTGATGGCAATAACGATGTCTGGAGCCGCTATTCATGGGTCTATGTCAAGGACGGGGCACCGCTGATCGAAGCTCGCTTTTACCTTTCTTCGCCCGAGGAAGAATCGAATAGCGTACCCGGCGAGAACGGTGAGCAAATGCCGACCTTTGCCGTAGCACACGGCCTTTCGTATTGCCTTGAAGCTGCCGACTTTGTAGATGTACTGAGCGTACAGAAGCGTCAGCAGCCGCTCTCACAACTTGAGGACTATGCCGCTGCGCTTGAACACTACGCCGAGCGAGACGCCTTTCTAGATCGGGGTGAGTTCTACAGTGGTCGGTGCGTGGATCAACAACCGTTGCCAGGCATTTCACGCGACTTTTTTCCCGAATACGATCTTCAGCTGGATACGTGTCCGGCTGATCGCATCCGAGATGCTGCGCGCGTCATCGCTAAATTGCTGCACATAAGTGTGGCTGATGCTCTCGCGCGTTGCAGGAGGCTGCCGGTGATTCTAGGGGAACGCACCGACTCACAGGGGCGCGTGCGGATTGAGACACAATTCATCGCTCTTTCGTTGCCGCTGCAAATAACGACACACTGGCCCCTTGCCTGGCTTCCCGGAGTTGATCCGTAGGAAGTCGATGAACGCGTACCGCCACTGCCCATGCGTTGCCAGGGTAAACCCAACACCAACGCCTGAAGTTGCTCGGTATTCAACTCGAGTTCAGGGCCTTGGCGAATGCCTGGCCAGTGGAACTTGCCTTGGTTCAATCGGCGAGCAGCCAGCCAGATGCCAAACCCATCATGCACCAGCACTTTCATGCGATTGGCGCGGCGGTTAGCAAACAGATAAGCACAGTGCGGTTGCGCCGCACCGAACACGGCAACCACCCGGGCCAGCGTAGTTTCAGTTCCGGCGCGCATGTCCATGGGCTCGATAGCCGGGCAGTGCTGACCGGCTATGGGCGGATAGCGAACCTCAACGGCTCGCTTTTAACGTTTCAAGCATCGCCTCGGCGGCCAGGCTGTGGACTTTGCGGGTCGGGTGCCACTCATCCCAGTAGTAATGGCTATCCGGATCCGCACACACGGGTTTGACGTCCGGGTAGGTGGCTTGGCACGGGGTATCCAGATCCTTCAGGCCCGCCACCTCGGGTGCCGCGCGAAGCGCGTTGCTGAAGGCCAGGTGGTCGAAGTAACCAATGCTCACGTGATGGGCGTTAGCCAGTGTTGCCAGCACGGCGGGCAGTTTTTGTTCGAGTATCTGCTGGTATTGCGTTGCGTTCTTGACTTGATTGCCCTGCACCACAGCCGGCACATGGCTCAAATCCGTGGTCCCCACCACCAGCACGTGTTTCGCCCCTGCTGCGATCAGCGTCTCGGTGCTCTTCTGTATGTTCGCCACGCTGTTCTGGCCAAGCACGTCAATCGTTTCTGGGTGCGAGAAGTCGGCCCACTCAAAAAAATCGTTGGCTGAGACGAAAATGAAATACAGCGCATCCGGATCCGCTTTGTGTGTTTTAGCAGCTTTCAGGTGATCGGCGATTTGCCCGAAAACCCCAGTGTCGCGAGAGGGCTGCATCCAGGCGTAGTAGTTGCCGTTGCCGCTTTTGGCGCCGCCAATGGCGTAGTCGGTCAAGGGGATTTTCAAGGCCTGCGCCAAGTGCTCGACGGCGGTGGGGCCATTGCTCCAGCGTCCCTGCCAATACAACGAACCGGGTAGCGCCTGTGCATCTTTGACCTTCTGCGCGGCCATGGTTCGAGTGAAGGCTTCACCCGCACCGTTGTCGGAGTAGCTGTCACCGAAAGCATAGAGATGATCGTAGCCAGGGCCGCCAAAGGCGGTTGAAGCAGTCATTGTCAATAGAGCGGCCAAGCACGCGCGTCGAATCATTGAAAGTCTCCCGGGTGGTGCTCTTAGACTACCGGTGGCGACGCTTTGCCTCGCCACGCTTGCGACCTGTATTTAGCCGAGGGCGCAAAGTGTGTGCTGTTCGCGACAGGTCGGTGGCGGGTGAGTCCAGCGAGTGCGCCGGTTTTTTTATCCCGCCTGTTGCCTTGGGTGCTTGGCAGCGCCGCACGGGTCGGCTTCAATGAGCGCCCCTTTTTATGTTCAGGAGCTAGAAGGATGCAGCTTTATTACCGTTGGGCGGCCGCATGGGTCATGGCGTGGGTACTGGGAATCGGGCTGGTCCAGGCCGAGGAACGGCCACAGGTCGCGGACAAGATCCTGGCCTACACCGGGCCGCACGGGGTGAAGGTCTGGACCCTGCGCATCGGCGAGCGCAGCGCCCATCAGGCGCTGGTGCAGGTGGAAGACGCCGACCACGACTGGAATATGCGCATTCAGAAAATGAACGTGGAGCAAACCGATCGCGACACCCGTTACTTCACTCAGGTGGACGGGCAGAAGTTCGTGGTGCTGCTGCTTCAGGAAGGCTATGGCGAGTTGCATCTGCCGGGTGAGGCCAAGCCGCTGAAGGTGGGTTATGACAGCAACCTGTCCAGCTATGGCGATGCCCAGGCGTTTCTCAATGAGTACCTCAAGGCGCAGTAAAGCGTCTGGCGGCCGCGACCGCTCTGCAACAACGCCTCCCTAGGGAGGCGTTGTCGTTTTACTCGGTGTGCCCCCCTCTCAACGCAGATCAAACCGGTCCAGGCTCATGACGCTGAGGACCCGCCCCCCCTTTCTTATGAACTCTGGATGATCAGGACCCCGGCCATCAGGTCTTCGTCATCAATGCCTTGCTTCAATAGCAGATAGCCGGTTCCGCCGACCAAAATGCCCTTGTGCCCTGGAGCGGCCCTGTTCAGCCGGGAGTTGTTGATCTGCAGCACATAGTTCAAGCCTGGGCGTGTCTCTTGACCCTGAATCCAGGCAGGTATTCCGGCGATCTTGGCCAGGCCGTTTTCGTCGCTGTCCTGCCCCGGATTTTCAACCACTGCGATTCGCCGCGCCGGGGTGATGGGCTGTCCGTAACCATCCACCTGTCGCGCCGCGGGCCTGTAGGCCAGCACCTTGCCGCCCTCTTGCATGGCTTGCTCGATGTAGGCATCGCTGACGATTGAGTAAGGCGTAAACAGCGAAACCACCAGCTCCTCATTCAATTGCATGCCGGCAAGGTATCGATTGATAACGCTGGCCGGCAGGCTGGCAAGGTGCAGCAAGGGGACGCCCATCGAGTCGGTGGGCCACGGGATGGACTCAGGCAGGTAGGGGTTGCCGCCGAGGTAGGCGGAGCCCTGGTCGGGGCCTTCGGGCAAAAACACTAGTTCGTTAAACAGGGGCTGTTCCTCTCAGGTGTGCCGTTGCCTAGATGGTTGCGTGGGCGCACGGCGCCCTCGCTGCTCTCGACATAATCCGTTGTGCGCTCAGCCGGCAGGTTCATTCACCTTGTGCGTGGGCGGTGGCCAGTTCCAGCAGGCGGGTAAAATCAGCGATGGCGAAGTACAGGTCATCCCGGGTGTCGCCGTCCCAGTCTTCCACCGCTTCGCGGGCGGCCTTGAGTGAGGCGATGCGGGTTTTGATTTCGGCGATTTCCTCGGCGCCGCACTGGGTGGCGATGGCCTCCCAGCGTTCCTGGGGAATGTCTTGCTGGACCGATAGCCCGGCTTTGGCTTGGGCAATCAGTGCTGTCAATTGGCTCATGGGGGTTGTTCCTCAAGGGGCTGGGGTGCGCCTGCGCTAGCCTTCCGCGCCGGGCGGATGGCCAAAGTGGGCCTTGTAGGCGTGGTTGAAATTGGCCGGGTTGGCGTAGCCCAGGCGGTAGGCGATCTGCGCCACGTGCCATTTGCGCTGGCGCAACAGGGTGCGCGCCAGCTCCATGCGTTGGCGCCGCACATACTGCAGCATCGACTGGCCGAATACCTGGGCAAAGGCGCGGCGCAGGGTGGTCTCCCCTACCCCCAGTTGCTGGGCCAACGCCTGGCTGCCGGGCGGGTCCAGCAGGTGGGCGTCGAGCTGGCGGCGGGCTTCGTGGGCCAGGTCCAGTTGCCCGCGCACCGTGGGCGCCGCAGGGCGCTGGCCCTGGAGGTGCACCGCCAGTTCCACCAGCACCGCCAGGCTCAGGCTTTCCTGGTGCAGGTGTTGCAGGGCGCCCTGGTACGGCGCTTGGTAGAGCCGCTCCAGCAAGCTGCCCAGCGCCCGGCAGCGTTGAAACTGGCGAAAGCGGATGCCGTCGTCCAGCAGGCTAAGCAAGGGCTGCAGCGTCGGGTCTTCCTCGGCCAGTTCCCGCAAATAGCTGCCGGCGATGCGCAGGCCGGCCATGCGGGCGTGGCTGCCGGCGGGCATCTGGTCCAGCGCTTCCATGGTCTCGCTCAGGCCCAGGGCCTGAGGCGCGCCGGGGGTGTAGTGGTGGAGCTGGCCGTCGATCCGGTGCTGCCATTGCCCGGCCAGCACCTGGACGATGCACAGGCTGTCGGGCAACACCTTGTGGATGCGCAGCGGATCGGGGAATTGCAGGTTGCAGTCGAAGTACTGCAAGTGCGGGCGCACGGTACGGGCGCGATAGTGGCCGACGGCGCTGCCCATCACCCGCCGGGCACTGGGGTCGAACACCCCGGCGCGGGCCAGGCCAACCGGCCGGTCGAAGCAGAATTGTGTATCGAGGTAGGGGTTCCAGCATTCCATCGGCAAAGCGGGTCCATGGGTGGGGTTGCTACGGCGGCCAATGGTAACTCACTCACACTTTGCGCAGCGGTGGTTGTGAGCGTCGGAATTTTTCTTGTGAATGACGGCCAAAGCGCTTGGCAGGGCCGCAGGTGCCGACTTCAATGAGCGGCTTTTTCAGATGTCAGGAGTTTGAACCATGCAGTTTTATTGCAAATGGACGGCCGTGTGGGCCATGGCGCTGGCCCTGGGAAGCGGTCTGGTCCAGGCCGATGAGCGGCCCCAGGTGGCGGATAAACTGGCGGCCTATGTCGGCCAGCAGGGGGTGAAGGTCTGGACCTTGCGCATCGGTGAGCGCAGTGAGCATCAGGCCCTGGTGCAGGTGGCGGACGTGGATCACGACTGGAACTTGCGCATCCAGAAAATGGCCGTGGAAAAGACCGCAAAGGATACCCGCTACGCCACGACCGTCGACGGGCAGAAATTCGTGGTGCTGGTGCTCCAGGAGGGTTGGGGCGAGCTGTACCTGCCGGGTGAAGCTGCGCCGGTGCGGGTGCGCTATGACGAGAACCTGTCGAGCCAGGGTGATGCCCAGGCGTTCCTTACCGACTACCTCAAGGCCCGGTGAGCCCTGGGGGAGCGCCGGCACCCAGGCGCTCGACCGCTTTGTTTTCTGTGAATCAAGGACTTGTTTATGACTTCATCGCTGCAACCCGATGCATCTCGCGACGCTCAGCGCGAACAGGTGATCACCCAGCTCCAGCAGGTGATCCAGCGTGTGCCCGAGCAGAGCGAATTCACCAATACGCGCCGTTATCAGGTGCTGGGGCCGCTGTTCACCCTGATTTCCCTGGCGATGCTGGCCTGGGGCATCCACCAGGGCAAGACCGGCATGCTGCTGTGCGGGCTGTTTCTGACCGCCTTGTTCGCCCTGGTGACCTGGCAGCATCGCCACGCTGGCCAGCATGCCTTCATGCGCTTGACCCGACGCCAGCTGTTCGTGGATTCCCTGAGTGCACCGGTCAACCTGACGGACGTGGTGGATGTCCATGTCAAGGATGAGGGGCTGCTGACCCTGCAGCAGCTGACCCTGCGCCCGGGCTGCCCACTGCCGACCCACAGGCCCGTGCGCCAGGTGTTCGGCAACCAGGCCATGGCGTTCCACAGCCCCGAACCCCACATTCGCATTCATTCCGCCGGCTTGATGAGCGCGGGGCGCAAACTGGCCATCGATGACATCGCCGCGCTTCTGGATGCCTACTGCCAGGCGGCTAATGCACAACAGCAGCTGGATGAGTTGCAAGGCCGTGGATAACGCCGAAAAAGAAGCCTTGCTGCTGCAACTGCAGGCCGATGCAGATGGCCCCCAGCGCCGTTGCGAGATTCGTGAGCGCTCTCTTGGGCAAGCAGTCATGCTGGCCCTGCTTTCCCTGCTGCTGGTGCTGGTGGGCGGTTGGCTGGCCAGCCTGCCTTCGGCCTGGCAGTTGCGCTCTGCCCAGCTGTGGTTCTGGCTGCCCGGGGCGCTGATGCTGGGCGCCGGGCTTGTGGGCCTGGCGGCGGCCGAAGCCCTGCGTCGGCGGCATGGCCAGCAGGTGCTGGCGCTGACCCCCGACACCCTGCAGTTCGCCAATGCGCCCGAACCCACTCCCTGGGTATGTTTCGATGGTTTCGAACTGGAGCAGCGCCACCTGAGCCTGGGGCTGGTGTTCTCGGTGATGGCCGGTAGCCGTGCACCGACCCTGGCGCCGGCCTGCTTCAAATCCCTGGCCGCGCCCCACGCCTGGCCGGTGGCCGCCGGCATGCGCGTGCGCTTGTGGCTGTTCAACCCGATGCTCGATGGCCAGCGCCTGGATTTCCAAGCCCTGACCGACCTGCTCTACGCCTACCTGAATGCGGCCCAGGCCCGCAGCACCCTGGGCCAGCTGTTCCCGGAGGTGCAACGGGTGGGTGCCGGGCAGTAGCCGGGCCATGAAAAACGCCTCCCTAGGGAGGCGTTGTCGTATTACCCGGTTTGCTCCCCTTTTAGCGCAGATCGAACCGATCCAGGTTCATCACCTTGTCCCAGGCGGCGACAAAGTCCTTCACGAACTTCTCTCCCGCATCCGCCGCTGCATACACCTCGGCCAAAGCCCGCAGTTGCGAGTTGGAGCCCAGCAGCAGGTCGACCCGGGTACCGCTCCATTTGTATTGCCCGGTGGCGCGGTCGCTGCCCTCGTACAGGTCGCGGGCCTCGGACTGGGGCTTCCATTGGGTGCCCATGTCCAGCAGGTTGACGAAGAAGTCGTTGCTCAAGGTGCCCGGGCGCGCGGTGAACACGCCGTGGGGCGCTTGCCCGACGTTGGCCCCCAGCACCCGCAGGCCGCCCAGCAGCACAGTCAGTTGCGGGGCGGTGAGGGTCAGCAGCTGCGCCTTGTCTATCAGCAGGGCTTCGGCGGTGACGCCGCTGACCGGCTTGAGGTAGTTGCGAAAGCCATCGGCCACAGGTTCGAGCACGGCGAAGGAGTCGACGTCGGTCTGTTCCTGGCTGGCGTCCATGCGCCCCGGGGCGAAGGGTACGCTGATGCTGTAGCCGGCATTGTTTGCCGCCAGTTCCACCGCCGCGCAGCCGCCGAGGACGATCAGGTCCGCCAGGGACACGCGCTTGCCAGTGCTTTGCGCGCTGTTGAAGGCGCTCTGCACCGCTTCCAGGCCTTGCAGCACCTGGGCCAGTTGTGCCGGTTGGTTGACCTCCCAGTCCTTCTGCGGGGCCAGGCGAATCCGTGCGCCGTTGGCGCCGCCGCGCTTGTCCGAGCCGCGGAAGGTCGAGGCCGAGGCCCAGGCGGTGGACACCAGTTGCGCCACGGACAGGCCCGAATTGAGGATCAGGCCCTTGAGCTGCTGGATGTCCTGGGCGTCGATCAGCGGGTGGTTCACGGCGGGAATCGGGTCTTGCCAGATCAGTTCTTCGGCCGGCACTTCCGGGCCCAGGTAACGGGCGCGCGGGCCCATGTCGCGGTGGGTGAGTTTGAACCAGGCGCGGGAGAAGGCGTCGGCCAGTTGTTCGGGGTGCTGGTGGAAGCGTCGGGAGATGGCCTCGTAGGCCGGGTCGAAACGCAGCGCCAGGTCGGTGGTGAGCATCGATGGCGTGCGGCGTTTATTCGGGTCGTGGGGGTCGGGCACGCTGTCGGCCCCGGCGCCGCCCTTGGGTTGCCATTGGTGGGCGCCGGCGGGGCTGGTGGTCAGTTCCCATTCGTAGCCGAACAGGTGGTCGAAGAAGTCGTTGCTCCAACGGGTCGGGGTGGTGGTCCAGATCACTTCCAGGCCGCTGGTGATGGCGTCGCCACCGACGCCCGTGCCGAAGCTGCTGCGCCAGCCCAGGCCCTGCTCTTCCAGGCCGGCGGCTTCCGGTTCCGGGCCGACGTGGGTCGCGGGGCCGGCGCCGTGGGTCTTGCCGAAGGTGTGGCCGCCGGCGATCAGGGCCACGGTTTCTTCGTCGTTCATGGCCATGCGGGCGAAGGTTTCGCGGATGTCCCGGGCCGCGGCCAGGGGGTCGGGGTTGCCGTTGGGGCCTTCAGGGTTGACGTAGATCAGGCCCATCTGCACCGCCCCCAGGGGGTTCTCCAGCTCGCGGTCGCCGCTGTAGCGCTGGTCGCCAAGCCAGGTGGTTTCACTGCCCCAGTAGACGTGGTCGTCCGGCTCCCAGACGTCCTGGCGGCCACCGCCGAAGCCGAAGGTTTTAAAACCCATGGATTCCAGGGCGACGTTGCCGGTGAGGATGATCAGGTCGGCCCAGGAGAGCTTGCGTCCGTATTTCTGCTTGATCGGCCAGATCAGCCGCCGCGCCTTGTCCAGGCTGACGTTGTCCGGCCAGCTGTTGAGCGGGGCGAAGCGCTGCTGCCCACCCCCGGCGCCGCCGCGGCCATCGGCGATGCGGTAGGTGCCGGCGCTGTGCCAGGCCATGCGGATGAACAGCGGGCCGTAGTGGCCGAAATCCGCCGGCCACCAGGGTTGGGAGTCGGTCATCAAGGCCAGCAGGTCGCGCTTCACCGCGGCCAGGTCCAGGGTCTTGAATTCGGCGGCGTAGTCGAAGTCCTCGGCCATCGGGTCGGACAGCTGCGAGTGCTGATGGAGGATCTTCAGGTTCAGTTGGCCGGGCCACCAGTCACGGTTGCTGGTGCCTTCGCCGGCGGTGTGTTTGAACGGGCACTTGGATTCATTGGACATGGATCACTCCTTCGGTCATCGAAAACCTGCCGCTCGACGTTGGCCCCGGGTTGGACAACCGTGTGAAAAGCGTAGTGAAGGACAAGCGAAGGTAAAAATAGCTTCGCTTGATGACCCTGCCAGAAAAAAACCATGACCCGTGCCAGGCCCCAAGCGGGCGCCCTGCCCCCTGCCGGAGCCTGTTCATCCTTTTGCGAGTGCTGCCCGGGCATGCTCAACGGCGCCTGAGCCAGGCACCGCGATCGTGAACCGCTGCTCAGTCCTGGGCGTCGAGGCGGCGCCGAGTGTCGGCATCGATCTGCTGGCGCAGGGCCTGGAACAACGGGCTGGCGTCGGTGTAGCGGCGGCCGTAATCGAGGTTGAAGCCGTAGTCGAAATCCGCCGGGTTCTGGCCCTGGGTGTGTTGCAGCAGGGCTTCCAGCTTGTCCAGGGCCTTGACCGCGCGCGCCTCGGTGCTGGCGGCGCCTTCGTATTCATCCCACAGCTCCAGCAGGCGCTGGCGGGCCGGGGCGTCCAGGGCCCGGGCGAGGTATTGCAGGTCGTCGCGTTCCTGCTGGCTCTTGTCCGGGTGGGCGGCCTGGGCCACCGCCGGGATGTCGCCATGAATGGCTTCCCCCAGGTCGTGGACGATGCACAGTTTCAGCACCCGCAGCAGGTCCAGGTCCCCCAGTTGGTCTTCGAACAGCAGCGCCATCAGGCACAGGCGCCAGCTGTGCTCGGCGGTGCTTTCCTGGCGGCCGCTGGAGGTGTGGGCGCTGCGCAGCACGTCCTTGAGCTTTTCCGCTTCACGGAGAAAGTCGAGACGGCCGCTGAGGAGTTCGGGGGTCATGGACAAGCCTGCTGCACGTGAATGAGGCCCGCGCCGTGGGGCGGCGGGCGAAGGCTTGCCAGACTAGCCAGCGGGCAGCAACCGGTCCACGGATAAAATATGCGTGGCGTGCCTCGACAAGCGCGTCAGAGGGTTTCCACCAGCCGCACGGCGTTGCCGTCGGACAGGTTGAGGCGGGTCCAGCGGCACTGGCTGGGGGCGATGGGCACGATGGCCGAATCGTTGTGGCCGCTGAAGAACTCCAGGGACGGCGGCGCCAGCACTTCGCGCCAGCCCAGGTCATCCAGGGCGGCTTCCTTGCGCACGATTTCCTCGGTGCAAAAGCCCCACAGCGATTGGCCCAGCAGCTCACTCAAGGGCACGCCGAATTGTGCGGCGCGGGTCGGCGAACAGGCCAGCAGGCGGTGGGTCAGGTCGCACACCAGGTGCACGGCGCGCGGGCTGTCATTCACCAGCCGCGCCAGAGCCTGATCGGCAGCGGCGCTGAGGTTGGCCGCCAGCAGGTGCTCCAGGCGCGCACGCTCCGCCGGCTCCATGGCTTGCCGGCCGTTTTCCCAGCGGGAAATGCTCGACTGCGCCACGCCGAACAGCTCGGCGGCGTGCTGCTGCTTGACCCGGTGCAACAGGCGCCAGCGCCTGAGGGCCAGGCCCAGATGGGGTGAGGTGAACAGGGCTGCGGACATGGCGTGAGCGATGCAAGTCAAGGGGCTGGCAGTTTCGCAGCCACAGCCCTTGGCGGGCAACCGGTGCTGACCAACGCCATTGGCCCGGCCCGTCACAAGTTGCTGGACAGCGCGGCCAAAGCCCCGAAAAATCAGCGCCTTTGCCCCGCCCTTTACGGGCTGGGCGTCTGTGCCAAGGAGTTCGGCCCAATGCTCAATGTCTTGTTTGTCTGCAGCCAGAACAAGCTGCGCAGCCCCACCGCCGAGCAGGTGTTTGCCGACTGGCCGGGGATCCAGACCGCCTCCGCCGGGCTCAATCACGATGCCGAAGTGCCCCTGGGCCCGGAGCTGGTGCAATGGGCCGGGTTGATTGTGGTGATGGAAACCCGCCACCGGGAAAAACTGCGCAAGCGCTTCAAGGCGCTGTTGAACAACCAGCAGATCGTGTGCCTGAACATTCCCGATGATTACGACTTCATGGACCCGGAGTTGATCCAGTTGCTGCGGCAGAAGGTGCCGCCGTTTCTTCCCGATGGCGACGCGGCTCGCTGATATGCCTTTGGCATTCAGGGCCCCGCCCGAGCTGCGGCTGGAGCTGCGCAAGACCCCGCAGGGGCCTCGGCGGTTGCGAGAGCGCTGGCGAGCCTGCGGCTCGTTCGCAGCCTTCGGCAGCGGCTACACGAAGCGGATGCTAGCGCTGGCGTCACGGGCTCCTCTGTAGCCGCTGCCGCAGGCTGCGCAAGGCACCGCAGGGGCCTCGGCGGTAGTGAGATCGCTGGCGAGCCTGCGGCTCGTTCGCAGCCTTCGGCAGCGGCTACACGAAGCGGATGCAGACGCTGGCGTCACGGGCACCCCTGTAGCCGCTGCCGCAGGCTGCGCAAGGCACCGCAGGGGCCTCGGCGGTTGCGAGATCGCTGGCGAGCCTGCGGCTCGTTCGCAGCCTTCGGCAGCGGCTACATGAGGCGGATGCGGGCGGGGTCAGGCGCGGTGTGCGGCGCCAAGGGCGGCGGTCAGTTCGGGGGAGGCGTTGTACAGCGGGGTGCTGCCCTGTAGCAGAATCTGCGCGCTGCGCCGGTAGGCGGCGCCGTCGATCAGTAGCTCCCCGGCCACCTGTCGGGCATTGATCAGGGTCTCCAGCACTCCGGCGGGGTTTTCAATCGCCAGCGGGTATTCGCCCTTCCCTTCGCCTATTGCCGGTGCCCGCGCCAATAGGGCATGGGCCACAGTGCCTTCGGCCAGGCAGGCCGCCGCCAGGCAGCAGCCGCCGGACACCGCCAGGGACGGGTGGGCGTTCTGTGGGGTGAAGTAGCGGGTGGCGATATCACCGCCTTCTCGCGCCGGGCTGACGATGCAGATTTTGGGGATGGTTTCGCTGCGCCGCAGGTCGTCGGCGCTCATCAAACGGCCGTCGCGCTGGCGCAGGCCCATGCGCAGCCCGCCCAGCACCATCAGCTCCAGCAGGCGCGCCTTGAACTGTGGGTCGGCATCCAGTTCAGCCGGGCTCTCCTGCCCGGTCTTGCCCAGGTCCGCCGCGCGCAGGATGACCATGGGCACCGCCACATCGATGCAAGTGGCGGCAATCCCATCCAGCAGGTCGACCCGTTGCCCGCTGGGAAACAGCGCGCCGGTCTTGGCTCCCACCGGCTTGTCGAGAAACAGGTCGACCCCGGGAAACACCCCGTTGACCCCGGGAATCCGCGTGTCGCTCAGCAGCCGACCGTCGCGCAGGCTCAGGCGCGCATACATCGTGGTCTGGGTGTTGCTGTTGAAGATCTCGATCTGCCCGCCGCCCTCCCCGGGCTGCAGCCAGCCGCGTTGCAGGGCGTACAGCGGCAGGGCCGCGGACATGTTGCCGCAGTTGACGCTCCAGTCGATGGCGCTCTTGCCCGCCGCCAGTTGCGCCAGGGTGCTGATCATCCGCATCTCGCCGGGGCGGCGTTCGACGATGAACACTTTGTTGCTGGTGGGCCCGCCGCGGCCCAGGCCGGTGATCTGGGTATTGCCCGGCCACTCGCCCTGCAGGGGCACGCCCATCAGGTGGCGCAGCAGTTCTTCCACCAGGGCTTCGTCCTGGGGCAGCGCTTCGCGGGCCAGGATCAGCCCGGTGGAGGTGCCGCCACGGGCGTGGCACACGGGGAACTCAGGGATAGCAGCAGGCTTTTGCAGATCGGGCATGGCGGGCGCCTCCACGGTGGGCGAAAGGGGCGGCCCCCGCTCGGGCGGGCAACGGGCCGCAGCGCCGCATGATAAACCCTGGCGGCGGGTCCCGGGGCGCCAGCTTGGCGCGCCGCGCTCGCCTGATGCGGCGCTTGCTCACCGTCCCCGAGCACCGTATTTTCTAGCGCCGCCCGGTGGCCCCTGTCCGCGCGAGGGTTCAACCCACCGCCCATGGACCCGGAGCTATGCCATGCCCCAAGCCCCCCAACAACTGCTGTTTCTGCCCGGCGCCTCGGGCAATCGTCAATTCTGGCAACCCCTGGCTGCGCAGCTGCGCCATCCGGCGCGGCAGGTGCACCTGGGCTGGCCGGGCTTCGGCGACACCCCGCCACAGCCAGACGTGCAGGGCATGGACGATCTGCTGGACCTGGTGCTGCAGCGCATCGACCGGCCCACCGCGCTGGTGGCCCAGTCCATGGGCGGCATCCTCGCGGTGCGGGCGGCCCTGGCGCGGCCGGAGCTGATCACCCATCTGGTGTTGAGCGTCACCTCCGGTGGCGTGGACATGGGCGAGCTGGGCGCTACGGACTGGCGTGGCGACTATGCCGCGGCCTACCCGCAGTTGCCCCGCTGGTTCATCGATGACCACAGCGATCTCGGTCCGCGCCTGGGGGAGCTGGGCATGCCGGTGTTGCTGCTGTGGGGCGACTGCGACCCCATCAGCCCGGTGGCGGTGGGCCAGCGTCTGGCCAGCCTGCTGCCACAGGCCTGCCTGCGCATCGTGCCCGGGGCCGACCATGACCTGGGCCTGAGCCACGCGGCCCAGGTCGCCCCCTGGCTCGATCGGCACTTGAACGGCGAGTCGATCGGCGCCGACTAGCCGCGGCCGGCACCGCTCGTCTTGCGCCGCGTTTTTTTGCCAGGAGCCATTTGACTAAGCGTATCGAGGATCTAGATTCCACTCGCGACTGCATGCAAGTGCACCGCGCTCGCTGCCCGTTCGTCCAGGCCCCGAGCGCCGATGCCCAGCAGCCGCGCCATGGAAAACCGATGCAGGCTTGCCTGGGCATTCCAGGCGTCTAACGCGACAGCAGGGAGCTGGACATGAACGACAACATTGTGGACATCCTCATCACCATCGATGTGGACACCATCCTTGAAAGTGCCGAAAAGGGACTCTTCAAACTCAGCCAGGACGCTTCCAACCCTTCCCAGCTTTACAACATCTACGACGGCAACGACCGACTCTCGGACCTGGTGGTCTACATGGTGGTGCGGCGCAGCAATGCCGATGGCGCCGACGGCGGATCCGAGCTGGCGGTCAACCTGCGTCAGGGCGACCAGTTGCGCTGGCGCGCCACCAGCCTGTCCAAGGGCCTGTACTACTCGGTGATCCTCTACCAGTACACCCAGACCCACCCGCCGCTGAGCGAGGACCCCAACCCCTACCTGACCAACGTGGTGCCGACGGTGCTGCCGAGCACACCACTGCCCATCATCAACCGGGACAACCCCGCCGGTCAGCCGATCCCGCAGAACGTCAAGACCTTCTACTGGCAGGCCGACGCCACCCGCGTCTGCACCCGGGTCACCTACACCTGGTCCTTCATGATCGTCGACCGTGACAACAAGGTGCTGGGCTACTGCTCCTGGGACCCGTACTTCTCGATCCGCTAAGTCCGCCGCGAAGCACCCTCTCCCTGCCCGGCCAGGGAGAGGATGCACGGGCCCTCTTGCCCTACCCCCGGCCCTGCCACTATTTTTGTCCGTCCCGCCCCAGCAGCGTTCCGGTCATTTGCGCGACTCCCGATGCAGTGGGCCCCACCCCATGCCCTATTGGAGAGTTTATGGATCTCGCCACCCTGAGCCTGTTCATCCCCGCCTGCTTTGCCCTGAACATGGCCCCCGGCCCGAACAACCTGCTGTCGGTGAGCAACGCCACCCGCTACGGCTATCGCCACTCCTGCCTGGCGGGTGCCGGCCGGCTGCTGGCGTTCGCCGCCATGATCGCCCTGGCCGCCGCCGGCCTGGCGGTGGTCCTGCAAACCTCGGAGCTGTTGTTCCATGGGATCAAGATCCTCGGCGCAGGCTATCTGCTGTACCTGGCCTGGCAACTGTGGCGGGCCCATCCCGGCACTGAAGCGAGCGAGGACCGCGCCCGCGTCGGCCTCTGGGCCCTGGCCCGCCAGGAGTTCCTGGTGGCGGCGGGCAACCCCAAGGCGATCCTGATCTTCACCGCCTTCCTGCCGCAATTCGTCGATCCGGCGCAGTCGATGGGCCCGCAGTTCCTGATCCTGGGGGCGCTGTTCCTGGGGCTGGAGTGGATCGCCATCTGCGCCTACGCCTACATGGGCCTGCACATGCGCCGCTGGCTCGCCGAACCCCGGGGCAAGCGCCTGTTCAATCGCGGCTGTGCGCTGCTGTTGTCGGGGGCGGCGTCGGTGCTGCTGATGGCGCGGCGCGGCTAGAGGATCGTCCCTTCAGTCGGACGGGTACAGCCCATGGATGAGGGGTTCTAGGCATTTTGCTCGGTGCGAGGGCAGGATTAAATCCTATCCAGCTGGAGAAAGTCCCCATGCGTAGCACTCAGCAATTGAGCATCACGCTGCCAAACCAGAGGGCCAACGCGGTGAAGGCCAAAGTCGCGACTGGTGAATATGCCAGCGAAAGTGAAGTCATACGCGATGGCCTGCGGGCATTGATGGCCCGTGATCGAGCCGTGGAAAGCTGGCTCACCGGCCAGGTGGCAACCGCCTACGATGCCTTGAAAGCGGACGCTTCACACGCACTCAGTGCCGATCAGGTCCGTGCTCGGTTGTCAGCAGAGCACCAGAACGCCCGCAACAAACTGGAATGACGCACACCGTCGAATTTGCTCCAGAAGCTCTGGAGCAGCTAACCGCGCTTTATCGCTATATGGCCACGGCAGCCTCGCCAGACATTGCCCAACGCTATACCGACGCCATCGTGAGCCGCGGCTCCCGCAGGCGAATGAACACGCCCCGCACTCAAAACTCCCGGAACGTCGGCGCCTTGATGGCGGTCGAGCCCCGCCGCCGATGCCCGCCCGCGACAGGGTCGAAGGCGCCCATCTGATGGCGCTTGAGAGCGGCAAATAGCTGCAAGCGGGCGCGATGCAACAGCACGCGAACATGACTGCGCGAAATACCCAACTGCCCGCCGATGGCCTCAAGTGCGTGGCCCTGGCGCTCACGGGACAACAAGACCCGGCGTTGCAACAGCGGCAGGCTGTTCAGCGTCTGCTCCAGGCAGCCACGCAGTTGCTCGGCGCACAGCAAGGCTTCCGGGCTGTCTTCGTGCCACTCCAGCGGCGGCGCCCGGTCACCCTCCTCGGCGAAGCGCTGGTCGCCCGCCTGGGCCGGCCGCACGAAGCGACCCGCCTCGCGACGGTTCTGCACGTAGCAGCCCTTGGCCGCGTTGGCGGTGATGGTCAGCATCCAGGTCTTGAGGCTGGAGCGGTACTGGAAGCCGCCAAGGTTGTGCACAATCGCCAGCCAGGCGTCCTGCACCACGTCATCGACGTGCCGCTGACCGACAATCGCCAGGGCCACCGAGCGCATGGCGCCCTGATGCTGTCTGACCAGTTCGCGAAAGGCCTGCTGCTCGCCGGCCAGCAGGCGCGGCAATAACTGCAAGTCGTCGCTGACGGCGGTCAGCGGCAGGTGCTGCAAAGATTCCATGTCGAGGATCTCCATGCTCATCAGCTCGCCCCCTTTACCGCCGAGGCAACAATCCTACGAACAAGCCTAGGAAACGGATGCACACTCGTGCATATATTTCTCTGCGCGCCGCGTCCGGCTCGCTATGATGGTTTCCCATGAACCCCAGCCCCGCCCTTCGCCAACCCTGTCCGCCCGGCGCCTGCATCTGCGAGCGCGAGCAGTTGCTGGACACCCCCGGAGCCGACCTGCGCATCCTCTTGCTCACGCGCCAGGAGGAAAAGCGCCTGCTCCAACGCCTGGAAAACCTCAAGGACCTGGCGGACCTGGAACACATGCAACGCCAGATGCTGGAGAAACTCGGCATCCGGGTGCAGATCACTCCCAGCGACAACGAAGTGCGCAGCATGCGCGGCATCGCCATTTCCCTGGGCGAGTTGCCCGGGCTGTGCCGCAAGACCCGGCAAGCGATTCCGGCCGCCATTCGCCGGGCCATGGAGAACCGCCCGGAAATCGCCTACCGCCTGCTGGATGCCCAGGACCTGCTGCGCGACACCTGAACCCCGCTCGTTCAGGCCTCGCGCTGGCCGCTTGAGGCTTGCAGCCTGGCCCGTGAACCCGGAAACTTGCCGCTGCTTTTTCCAGGACTCCCCTCATGCAAAACACCCCACTGAACGCCGCCGACTTCGAACTGATCGAAGACACCCTGCTCAAGTACGGCGACGACCACTCGGTGCTCAATCCCTGCGAGCTGGACGGTTACTTCACCGCGCTGGTGTCGGGCCCGGCTCAAGTCGATATCGCCGAATGGTTCCCGGGTATCTGGGGCGGCGAAAACCCGGCCTGGGAAACCCCGGAGGAATGCCGGCAGTTCATCGACCTGTGCGTGCGCCACATCAACACCCTGGCCGTGCAATTGACCCAGGCCCCGCAAGCCTTCAAGGCGCGCTTCGAACACACCGAGCACCAGGGCCAGGACCTGCTACTGGCCGAAGAATGGTGCTTCGGCTACCTGCGCGGCGTGGCCGTGGGCAACTGGCCGGAGATGCCGGCGCCGCAGGTCCAGGCGCTGCAGTTGATCATCGACTGCGCCGAACAGGACAACTTCGAACTGCCGGCCGACCTGAACCTGGAGCAGCATCGCCAGCAAGTGGCGGCCATCGAACCGGCCGCGCGCACGCTGCATGCCTACTGGGCGGCGCAGCGCTGAGGCTAGCGACGCCAACAGCAACGCCCCTCTCCTCTGGGATTCAAAAAAGGCAGGTAGCCCATTCAGGGTTACCTGCCTGTCAAGGACGGATACTTCCCCATGCTCAAAGGCATCAAAAGACTTTTCACCACTTCTGCCCCGGTGACGAAACAGGCACAAGACACTCCCGTACAAGCCACCGCGCCAGCGACATTGGAGGAGTATCTAGCACGCTTGCCGACTTGCGATCATGAGCCCAGCGAGGATTTCTATTACAGGACAGAGGCCGCTGAAAAATGGCAGCAGTACTTCTCAAACGAGTTCAGAGTGACCTGTCGCAATCCAGCAGGAGGCCACTCTCAGGACCTCGACATGAACCCTGCAATGCAAAACTCCAGTGACCAAGGCCTGGTGCATGCTTTCTACTACTACACCCCCTTCACCTATGCGCAAGAGAAAATTGCCTCGCATCATGAGCAGTGCATCGAGTCGGATCTGATCTCAACTGATAATCACTGGATGACTCTCTGCTTTCTGACCCGTTATAAAAAAAACACGGCAACCTTGGCTGGTCGAACAAGCCATGTCGATGGGACCCAGAACAATAAAGGGTGCCAATACATCATTTGCGACCCCGACTGCCTGACCATTCCACGGCAGGACATCCAACTTCACTTGAATGGCCACTGGTATCCACTGCCGGCCATAACCGATGCAACTCTGAGGAACCTGCTGGTGACTTGGCGCGATGATGCATTGTTCCGCGAATCACGCGCCTCTTCCTTGCTCCAGGCCTTGAAGGTCTGATCAAGCTGGAGCATCCGCAGGTGCATTTCCACAGGGCTTAGCGCTAAAGCCCTCAAGTCATCGGGTAGGCGCATATTCTTCAATCAGCTTCCACAACAGACGGCCCATCGGCAGACGGTAGATATCGCTGTGGGCGCCTCCTCCGGATCCCGGTGAGTTGAATTGGGTAATACCGTTCGAGGCGTCGATATAGGCCACTTTCCTGTCGGGGCCGCTGCTCTTGAACGGCTCGGCACAACCTTGTTGACCGTACTTGCAGACTTCGAACCGGCCCCCTGGAACTGCGGACGTGTCAGAAGCCGTCATGCACTCAAATATGCGCTGGTACTGGGGTTCGGTCGTATCACAGGCCTTGTGGTACGAGCCTATCGATCCAGCAGGATCGGTCCAGACGATAAAGGGAGCGCCGGTCGCCAAATCGTTGGTGGCTGCCGTCAGCACGACCTTGGTCTTTTGAAGATGCCCGTAGTCCCGATAGGGAGCACCTTCACGTCCGAGATCCGGGGCAAAACGGTTGATGCTCATCGCCCCTTGCAAGCCGACTGCCAGATCAACCGGGCTGGTGACCATGGGCTGATCGGGGAACTGACTGTCCAGAGGGACCAGGGCCGGCGAACTGAACACCGCGCGAGTCATGGCCCGTGCACCGAAACTGTGGCCCAGCGCAACGACCCTGGCCTTGCTGCCAGAGGCCGCCAAGCTGCGCGGAATGGTTTCGTTGAGAATCTTGTTCAGCCAGGACAAGCCTATTTCGTCCGCATCATTGGCCTTATTGGAATAGCTGAATACGTTGCCAAAGGAGTTGGACCAATAAGACGGCCAGGTCACCCCAATGACCAAAGGGCGGAATTTGCCAGTCACCTGATCATTGGCCAGTGGTGTGATTGCCATCGTCCTGTTGATCGGACTTTCCTGTTGTCCTTTGGCCGCTTCCAAGGAGGCGGCCATCAAGTTACCGGCCAAGTCATTGAAATTTCGTATGGCTTCTTGTTGGGCAGTGTTCCAGCCCATGACAATCACCAGAACATGGGTATAACTACCTCGTCGAAGATCCTGGGTCAGATTATTTTCCAGCGATAGCAGCGCATACTTCCCATAATCGTAAAACTGATAGGCACGGGCATCCACCTTGTCTAGATTGGTGGATATGGAGCAGGCATGCCAGTCACTTATTTTCGCCAGATCATAGTTCTTTTGGATTAGTGATAATTGCTTTGCCGCGTAAGCGTTATATACAAAGCAATGACTCTTTGAAAGATAAGGATCACTCGCCCCAGCGTCCTCCTTGGCGATCGAGTTTTTTATGATGTGCGAGATAAACATCGCCTTAGAGTCACTTTCCTGAAATCTCCTGATCTGGCTTGGTGTTCCCCAGCGGCTTGGTTCTTCCCCGCTGATGTATTGACCGCTGCGGACGAAGCCAACCTGGGGATAGGCCTTAGGACCACCGACAATAGACTGCGGGCTTTTTTCAATGGCCACGACATACCCCGGGTAATGCAAGGCGGTTCCAGATGGGAAATACAGGCTGGAATGGAAATTCTTCGCATTGGTGCTTTCCAGTTGCAATGCCGACTCATAAGGTTCCATGACCGACCCGGGTCCGGAACAACCAGCGACTCCTATTCCCAAGGCAATCAGGCTCAACCATTTAAGACGCATCATAACTAACTCCCTGGATCATTCTTGACCCTTATGCTGACATTCGCGCCGCAGACACATTAACTAGAGACAAACTGGATGCCTTACCTAGTTACAACACCACTATAGTCAGCAAGCAACAATCAGCCAGCATCTCAACATATAAAAATTAGGACTTACCCCTAAAACCTTTCCCACATGGACCCCACTTCATTTCAACACGCCAACCTGTTCTCACCGCTAGTACAAACCAAATTTAAATCCAGCCCTTACTTGAAAAAAACTGTTCGATAGCAAACTTATAGTTAGCCGACAATCAACTTTCATTTAAGAAGCCCAGGAATAGCTAATGGATACAAGATTAACTACGCCGGGTTCAGGTCTGTGTAATGTCACGAGAACATGGGCTCCGCTGCTGGCACGGCCCATAAAAAACGCCGCTGCCCCTTCCCGGGCCAGCGGCGTTTTCATGCCTGCCATAACGTGCGGCGCGAGGCCTACAGCAATTTGCGCTGCACCGCCTCATCCAGGGTGCTGCGGGCCAGTTGCTGGACCACGTCGCGGGTGTCCGCCTGGAAGGGAATGGCGACGATCAGCAGCAACTGCATCCAGGTGCGCACCGATTCGCTCTTGCGAATCCGCCCCAGCTCCTTGCCGTCCTTGTCCTTGAACACCGTCTCCAGGGTGAAGGTGTTCTTCGCCGTGGACGGAATCACGAAGAAGGTGGCGCCGGTGATGATGGCCGAGGCAATGCTGAACTGTTCGTTGTTGTACAGGGTGGCTTCGGCGTACAGGTCCGATTCGACCTTGTCGGTGCTGACCCGGGCAAAGCGCCCGGACTGGCGGTAGGCATCGGCCACCACGGTTTCCCAGGCGGCTGCCGGAGCGCCGGCGGCGGCATTGGCCGGGCCGCCGTTGACCTGGTACATGGCGGTGGTGCGGACAAAGGCGCTGGGCTTTTGTTCGGCGGTCTGTGCCGCCGGCGGCCAGCTGCCGACAGCGCTCAGTTCGTGTTGCGAGTAGGACACGCAGCCGCTCAGCAGCAGCGCCGCGAGCACCAGGGTGTGCTTGATGAAACCCGACATGGGACTCTCCTTAGTGTTGCGCCAACCGGGCGGTGGCGTTGTCCAGCAACTTGGCAACCAGTTCGTTCAGCTGTTTGGCGCCCTGGGTCGGGGCCCAGTACTCGCGGCCATACAGGCCGACGTTGCGCTCGAACTTGAGCTGCTCCTTGGCACTGGCCAGTTCCTTGCCGTTGCGGTCGACGATCGACAGGTCGCCGGCCAGGTCGAAGGTATCGACGTAGATCGGACCGTTGACCCAGATCCACACGGTCAGGGTCAGCAAGGCCCCGGGCAGGTAGCCCGGATGGGGCGCGCGGTGGCCCTTGAGGGAGGTCATGTTGAATTTCAGCACCACGTCTTCCTCGCCCAGGCGGGTGGGGAATTCGCTGAGCTGGCGGAAGTAGCCGGCGCTCTTGACGTAGGGAGTCAGCTGGGCCGTGAGGGAACGGCTGATGGCGGTGCGCGTGGCGTCGTCGATACCGCTGGCGGTAACTTGCACATCGGCAATTTGCGCAGTGCGCGGGCTGCTGATGGGTGCAGGATGCAACGGCGCGCCCAGCGGGCCGGTGACGTTGTAGGAGACACAGCCGGTCAGCGCCAGGGTGGCGATGAGGGCGGCGGCCCCGAGCAGGGTTCTGAACACGAAATATCCTTATTGAAAGACGAACAGCACCAACGTCTCGACCCCGGCGCCCAGAACTTTAGGAAAACCGCGCATTGCGTCGGGCGGCACTGGCCCGCTTCCGGTCCCTATTGATAGCCCTCTTCATGGGCCTGGAGCAGATTGAACAAGTGCTCCTGGGGCATCGTGCAGTCCTGCAACGGTTCGGGCGCAACCCCGTTCCATTCCTCATCGGGGTCGGTCTCCACAATCAGCAGCGGCACCTGGGCGCTGTTGAAGAAGGCGAGGATGTCGCGCAGTTCCTGCTCGCGCTGCACATGGTCGTTGTGAAACAGCTTGGCGCTGTAGAAGAAGCCCTCGGCGCCACGGCGCAGATAGCCCTGGGCAGCGCTCAGGGACAGGCCCAGGCGCTGATGGAGAAACTTGACCAGCGCCAGGCTGGTGGTGGGCGTCGCCGTGGCGAGGCTGATGCGGGACATGACAGGCTCCTTGAAAAACCGCGGGCAATGACCGCGCGCCTACTCGGGGCGCCACAGGTCGAGCCCTTGCACATGACGCTCGATGTCATCCATGTCGTCCTCACCCAGGGTGTGGTCGAAGGGTTCGCTGAGGATCCTGCGCACCCGGGCCAGACGCTGGGTGACCTGCTGGTTGTCGATGAAATCGGTGGTGGCGCGCTGGTAGTCAGCCACGGGCTTGTCCCTGTAGTAGGCGCCCATCTTGTGCAGCGAGATCAACACGAACTCCAGTTCCGCCAGGGCCTCCAGGGCCTGCTCGCCCGAAAGGCTGAGGGTGCGGTTGCTTTCCAGCATCGAATACTTCCTTGGTTCTCAATCATTGGACAGACCGCCGCCACCTGGGTAGCGTGCGGCGCACACTTGAATCCGACAGGCCCCCAAACATGCTGATCAGGGACTTTCAAAACAGCGATATGCAAGCGTTGCTGGCGCTCTGGCTGGACGCCTCGATCCAGGCCCATCACTTTATCGATCCCGACTTCTGGCGCTCCAAGGTCGAGGACATGCGCCAGCTCTACCTGCCCCATGCCCAGACCCGAGTGGCCGAACGCGACGGCCAGCTCCTGGGCTTCTACTGCCTGCATGAGGATCAGCTGGCGGCGATTTTCGTCGCGGTGCCGCACCAGGGCCAGGGCGTGGGCACACAGCTGCTGGCCGATGCCCGCCAGCGGCGCTCACGCCTTGAGCTGGCGGTGTATGCCGCCAACCTGCCGAGCATCGGCTTTTACCGCCAGCAGGGTTTCCAGGTGATCGGCGATGGTATCGATCCCCACACCGCACAGGCCGAACTGATCATGGCCTGGCCGCAATGAAGGACCTGGCTCACGGCGCCTTGGCCGGAGCCAGCTTGAGCCGTGTCGGGTCGATGGCGCAGACCATGTTGCGCAACTCGCCCAGCAATGACTGGCGGGGAAACGCCGCCCATTGCGCCTGATCGGCCTTGCGCGTGACCTCCACGCCCTGAGCGAACGGCTCGGAGAAATACACCCGGCCGAACTGCGCCGACTCATCCTTCTCGCAGTTGATCACCCGGGTCGCCCGCGAGCTGTGGATCGGCGGCTTGCCCGCGCCCAGCTCGGTAGGCTTGGCGTAGTTGTTGACCAGATAGAACTGCCGCAGGTTCGGGTTGTTCTGGTAGAGGGCCAGCGAGTTGGCGGCAAAGTAGGTGGCCAGTTCCGGGCTTTCCAGCACCTTGAACATGCCGTCCGGACGCTGCGGCGCCGGGGCCTGGCTGCCCGAATGCGCGCACCCGGCAAGCACGAGCGCCGCGCTCAAGCCCAGCAGCTTGTTCATCGGCCCGCTCCCTGGGCCAGGTCCGGCCGCTCCTGGTCGAGCAATGCCTGATCGACCGTGCCCTGCAGCGAGCAGAGCAGGCGGGTCTTGCCGTCTTCGTCGCTGAGCATGAGGATTTTTTCCGCGGAACCCGGCGCCGGAGCGATGCCCGAGGCGGCGGCCGGGTTGTCCTGCCAGGGCGCCGTGGCGTTGAGTTTGATCTGTGGCCGGGAGATGAAGTACTCACCGGCTTCCTGCCAGCCGGCCTGGGGCAGCGCGGCCATCACCGCGGCGCGGCTGGCATCGATGTCGAAGCCCCAGAAGTGGAAGCTGCCCTGCTCGCCCAGGTCGAACTGACGATCGTAGTAGCCGGTCAGGCGCAGGCCGCCATCGCTCAACGGGCGAGAAAACGCCTGCGCTGCCGTGGCGCTGTTCAGGCGGTCGGTGACCGGCACCCAGGCGATGCCCTGGCGCTGATTCTCGGCCAGTTTCACCACCTGCCCGAGTTCGGCGCGCTGCTGATACAGGGCCTTGAAGAAACCCGGCTGGCAGTCCAGCAGGCTCTCGCTGAGGCTGGCGGCCTGGGCAGCGCCGGCACTCAGGCCCAGGAGCAGGGCCAACAGCGGTGAGGTGGCAAGGCGGGGCAAGGGGCGCGTCCGGTGCATGGTCTGGAACATCCTGAGCAGGCGAAAAAAACGCGACTCTACCTGCGCAGGCCGTGCCGAGACAAATCCGCTTGCAGGCGCCCGGCCTGCGCCGCAGAGCGGCGGCGCCGCGTCAGAGGAAAATGCTGCCCTTGAGGTACAAGGCGCCGTAGCCGCTGATGATCACCCGCCCGTTATCCAGCACCTGACACTCCAGCTGACCCTTGCGCGCCCCGCCCTGCTGCGCCCGCAACTGGTGCTTGCCCAGGCGCGCGGCCCAGTAAGGCGCCAGGGAGGTATGGGCGGAACCGGTGACCGGGTCTTCATTGACCCCGACCCGCGGGCCGAACCAGCGCGAGACGAAATCGAACGCCCGGGACGGTGCCGTCACGGCGATGCCGCGCACATCGAACGCGGCCAGTGCGGCGAAATCGGGCTTGAGCGCCTCCACCAGAGCTTCGTCGTCCACCACCAGCAGATAGTCGTCGGTACGGTACAGGGCCTCGGCCGCGGACAGGCCCAGGGCTTGCAGCAGGGCCGCAGGAATCGCCACGGCCTCGGGCTGCTTGGCGGGAAAATCCATGGACAGCAGGCCGCCCTCGCGGCTCACCCGCAACTCACCGCTGCGGGTGGCAAAACGCAGCACGTCGCGGCGCTCGCCCAGTTGCTCGAACAGCACCCAGGCCGCCGCCAGGGTGGCGTGCCCGCACAGGTCGACTTCCACCGTGGGGGTGAACCAGCGCAGTTCGAAGACCTCGCCCCGGGGCACGAAATAGGCGGTTTCCGACAGGTTGTTCTCCAGGGCGATGCGCTGCAGCACCGCGTCCGGCAACCAGGCGTCCAGGGGGCACACCGCCGCCGGGTTGCCACCGAAGACATGGGAGGTAAAGGCATCCACTTGAAAGATATCGAGCTGCATCGCGGTCATTCCTCGGCGCCTTCGGCGCGGATCTGTTCCAGGTAGTTGTAAACGGTGTAGCGGGTCACCCCGAGGGCCGCGGCGGCCTTCTCGATCCCGCCCTTGACGATGAACACCCCGCGCTCCTGCATCTGGCGCACGGCCTCCAGCTTGTGCGACTTGCTCATGCGCGTCGCGCTTGCCGGACAGGCGCCCTGGATGATCTGCGCCAGCAACTGCTCCATGTCGGGGGCTTCGTCGCGGCGCGGCGCAGGGGCGCTGCCCAGGCCCAGCAACTGGCCCAGGCAGGCGTGGGCGGCGGCGATGCCGCTCAGGTCGCTGTTGCTGCACAGGCTGGCGAAGGGCTGCCCGCTGCGGTCGCGAAAGATCACCGTGGAGCTGCGTAGCTCGCGGCCGTCGGGGGCCAGGGTCGGGTAGTTCTCCAGTACCAGCGGGGTACTCGCGGAGCGGTCCTGCAGGGCGCGCAGCACGGCGGCAAAACCCAGGTCCCGGCGCGGCCCGCCCAGCACCGGATCACCCACCCGGCGCCCGGTGACATGGCCGTTGGCGATGGCGACGATCGACGACTCCGGGCGATCAAGGTCATGCAGGACGATTTCCACATGCTGGCCCACCACGCCGGCGAGCATCTGCAAAGTGCTGCCCAGCACCTGCAGGACCAGTTGGCGCTCGGCAAGAAGGGTATCGGAAGGCACGTTCATTGGCGTTTACCAAACTGGGCGGCCGGGAAAAATATCAACACACTGTTGAATATTCAACTTTTAGTTGATTGCACTGCCCTGCCCGGTCAGCCGATTGCGGCAATTGCAGCGCCCGGGACATTGCGGCAATATTCGCAAATGTAAAACATTCTCATTAAATACTTTCCTTCAAGTGCCCCCCATGACCCCCACCCTGCTCCTCGTGGAAGACGACGCCCGACTGCGCGACGATCTGCACCGGCATTTCCACCAGCGCGGCTTTGCCGTCACCCCTTGCAGCGACGGCCGCCAGGGCTTGGCAGCGGTGCGTGCCGACCACTTCGACCTGGTGCTGCTGGACATCATGCTGCCGGGCATGGACGGCCTGGCCCTGCTGGAAACCCTGCGCCAGGAACAGGGCACGCCGGTGATGCTGATGTCGGCCCTGGGCGCCGAGCAGGACCGCATCACCGGCTTTACCCGGGGCGCCGACGACTACCTGCCCAAGCCTTTCAGCCTGGCCGAGCTGGATGCCCGCGCCGACGCCCTGCTGCGGCGCATGGCCCGGGTACAACAACCGTCGGCCACCCATCTGGACCGACTGCTGAGCTTCGACGAACACGCCCAGGACGTGCTGCTCCAGGGCCGCGCCGCGGGCCTCACCGGTTCCGAATACCGGCTGCTGGTGACCCTGCGCGAACACCCCGGGGAAACCCTGAGCAAGCCCTTTCTCTATCAGCACGTACTGCATCGCCTCTATACCCGCCTGGATCGCGGCCTGGATGTGCACGTGTGCAACCTGCGGCGCAAGCTCGCCGAGCTCGGGGTGCAGCACCTGCAGATCCAGGCGGTGCGCGGCGCCGGCTACATCCTGGTGGAAGCGGAGCGCCATTGATGCGCCGTCATCCCCTGCTGTGGAAACTGGCCGGCCTGCAGATCGGCTTCTGCCTGCTGCTGACCTGGATCATCTGGACCTGGGGCCTGTCGGCCGAGCGCAGCACCTACTTCCTTGACCCCGCCGATCGCCAGTACCTGGCCCGCTACGCGCAGCAGGCCGAGGCCGCCTGGCAACAGGGTGGCGCGGCGGCGGTGGATGCCTTCGAACAACGCCTGGCGGCCGAGGAGCACACCTGGGTCGCGGTGCTTGGCGAGCGCCTGCAACGCCTGGGCAGCACCCCGCTGAGTGCCGAGGACGCCAGCCACCTGACCTTCATGCGCAAGCTCGACTGGCCCATGAGCCGGCGCCTGCAGGACGAGCTGCCCTACGTCAGCATCGAATTTCCCGAGCACCCGGAACAGGGCCGGCTGGTGCTGCAATTGCCCGAGCGCCTGCTGCCCGGCGGCCTGACGCCCTGGACCCACCTGCTCAGCCATGGCGTGGTGCCGACCCTGCTGGCCGCCCTGCTCGGCCTGTTGCTCTATCGCCACCTGGTGCTGCCCCTGAACCGCCTGCGCGACCGCGCCGATGCCTTGCGCGCCGACCACCTGGACAGCCAGGGGCTGGGCACGCCGCTGGTGAAGCGCCACGACGAGCTGGGGGAGCTGGCGCTGGCCTTCGAGCACATGGCCGAGCGCCTGCGCCAGAGCCTGGCCCAGCAGCGCCTGCTGCTGCGCACCTTGTCCCACGAGTTGCGCACGCCCCTGGCGCGGCTGCGCATCGCCCATGACAGCCGCTTGCCGCCGGAGCAGTTGCGCCAGCGCCTGGACCGGGAAATCGCCGACATGCAGCGCCTGCTGGAAGACACCCTGGACCTGGCCTGGCTCGACACCGAACGCCCGCAACTGCCCACCGAAGCGGTGCAGGTGCTGTCGATCTGGGAAGCCCTGCGCGAGGACGCCTGCTTCGAAAGCGGCTGGCAGGCCGAGCGCCTGCCCTGTCTGCTGGACGCCGACTGCCGGGTCCAGGTGCACCTGGACAGCATCGCCCAGGCCCTGGAAAACCTGCTGCGCAATGCCATTCGCTATTCCCCCGCCGACGGCCGGGTGAGCCTGCGCGGCTGGCGTGAAGGCGCCTGTTGGCACCTGTGCCTGGAAGACCAGGGGCCGGGGGTCGCCGAGCAGGACCTGCAACGGATGTTCCAGCCCTACCAGCGCCTGGACTCGGCCCAGGGCGAAGGGTTCGGCCTGGGCCTGGCCATCGCCCGGCGCGCCGTGGAGCTGCACCAGGGGCGGATCTGGGCCAGCAATGGCAACCCCGGGTTGTGCCTGCACCTGCTGCTGCCCGCCGCCTAGGCCCGCGACCTGGAAGTGTTTAGAAAGTTAATGCGCTTTACTCGCAAATAGCATTCATTATCATTCGTGATCTTCTGTTTCTGCCTCTGCCCCGGAGATCACCGATGTCCATGCCTTCGCTGCGTCCTTTCGCCCCTTTCCTGCTGTCCGGCTGCTGCCTGCTCAGCCATGCCGTGCAGACCGCCAATGCAGGCGCTACCCAGCCGGTCCTGGAGCTGGAACCGCAGAATGTCATCGCCACCGCCAAGGAAGAAACCAAGCAGGCTCCCGGGGTCTCGGTGATCACCGCCGAGGACATCCAGAAACGTCCGCCGGCCAACGACCTGTCGCAGATCATCCGCACCATGCCCGGGGTCAACCTCACCGGTAACTCCACCAGCGGCCAGCGCGGCAACAACCGGCAGATCGACATCCGTGGCATGGGCCCGGAAAACACCCTGATCCTGGTGGACGGCAAGCCGGTGGGCAGCCGCAACTCGGTGCGCTACGGCTGGCGTGGCGAGCGCGACAGCCGCGGCGACACCAACTGGGTGCCGGCCGATCAGGTGGAACGCATCGAAGTGATCCGTGGCCCGGCGGCGGCCCGCTACGGCAACGGCGCCGCCGGCGGGGTGATCAACATCATCACCAAGCAGGCCGGCACCCAGCCCCACGGCAACGTCACGCTCTACAGCTCGTTCCCGACCCACAAGGACGAAGGCGCGACCCAGCGCGCCAGCTTCGGCCTCAACGGCCCGCTGACCGACACCTTGAGCTATCGGCTCTACGGCAATGTGGCCAAGACCGATGCCGACGACGCCGACATCAACGCCGGCCATGAATCCCTGCGCACCGGCAACCAGGTCGGCACCCTGCCCGCCGGCCGCGAAGGCGTGCGCAACAAGGACCTCAACGGCCTCTTGAGCTGGCAACTGACCCCGGACCAGAGCCTGGACTTCGAAGCCGGCTTCAGCCGCCAGGGCAACCTCTACACCGGCGATACCCAGAACACCAACAGCAACAGCACGGTGAAAAACCTGCTGGGCCACGAGACCAACCGCAGCTACCGCCAGACTTATGCCCTGACCCATCGCGGCGAATGGGACTTCGGCAGCTCCATGGCCTACCTGCAATACGAGAAGACCCGCAACACGCGGATCAACGAAGGCCTGGCCGGCGGCACCGAAGGCATCTTCAGCAACAGCGAGTTCTACACCGCGGTGCTGCGCGACCTGACCGCCCACGGCGAAGTCAACCTGCCGCTGCACACAGGCTTCGAGCAGACCCTGACCCTGGGCAGCGAATGGTCGCAGCAAAAACTCGACGACCCCAGCGCCAACACCCAGAGCACCAGCGAAGGCGGCGCGGTCAGCGGCCTGAGCAGCAGCAACCGCAGTACCCAATCCAGCGCGCAGATCTTCTCGCTGTTCGCCGAGGACAACATCGAACTGCGCCCGGGGACCATGCTCACCCCGGGCCTGCGTTTCGACCATCACAGCATCGTCGGCGACAACTGGAGCCCATCGCTCAACCTGTCCCACGCCCTGAGCGACACCCTGACCCTCAAGGCCGGCATCGCCCGGGCCTACAAGGCGCCGAACCTGTACCAGCTCAACGCCGACTACCTGCTCTACAGCCGCGGCCAGGGCTGCTACGGCCAGAGCACCAGTTGCTACCTGCAGGGCAACGACAAGCTCAAGGCGGAAACCAGCGTCAACAAGGAACTGGGCCTGGAGTACAAGGCCGACGGCTGGGTCGCCGGCCTGACCTACTTTCGCAACGACTACAAGAACAAGGTCGAATCCGGCCTGGCGCCAGTGAGCCGGGCCAGCGGCGGCAGCGGCGCCTACCGCAACGCAGCGATCTACCAGTGGGAAAACGTGCCCAAGGCCCTGGTGGAAGGCCTGGAAGGCACCCTGACCATTCCCCTGGCCAGCCAACTGACCTGGAACAACAACTTCACCTACATGCTGCAATCGAAGAACAAGCAGACCGGCGACTACCTCTCGGTGACCCCGCGCTACACCCTCAACTCGATGCTCGACTGGCAGGCCACCCAGGACCTGTCGCTGCAGGCCAGCGTGGCCTGGTACGGCCAGCAGACGCCGAAGAAGTACGACTACCACGGCGACCGGGTCACCGGCAGCGCCACCCAGCAACTGGCGCCCTACGCCATTGCCGGGGTCAGCGGCACCTACGCCCTGACCCGCCACCTGAGCGTCACCGCCGGGGTCGACAACCTGTTCGACAAGCGCCTGTTCCGTGAAGGCAATGCCCAGGGCGTGAACAACATCGCCGGGGCCGGCGCCGCCACCTACAACGAACCCGGGCGCACCCTGTACACCAGCCTGAGCGCATCGTTCTGAACCAATAACGAGAAAGCCTGATGAGCACTTTTTTTCTGCCCCTGGCCCTGGCCCTAACCCTGGCCTGGGGCCTTGCGGGAGCGGCGCTGGCCGCCCCCGCCCCGGACCAGCCCATGGACCGCAGCCTGCTACAGCGCCAGGACCTGCCCTATCGCTTTAGCAGCCTGCAACTGGATTCCGCCGACGGCCAGCGCCACTACCAGCTGTGGATCGGCCAGCCGTTGCAGGCGCCGCCGCCCCAGGGTTACCCGGTGCTGTGGATGCTCGATGGCAATGCCGCCATCGGCGCTCTGGACCCCGAGCAGCTCAAACGCCTGGACCGGGGCCCGGCGCCGCTGCTGGTGGCGGTGGGTTACCAGACCCCGCTGCGCATCGAGCGCAACGCCCGCACCTACGATTACACCCCGCAGCAGCCGGGCCTGGCGCAGCAGCAAGACCCGCTGACCGGGCAGCCTAGCGGCGGCGCCGAGGCCTTCCTGCAGGTGTTGCGCGAGCGCATGCGCCCGGCCGTGGCGGCGAAGGCACCGATCGATCCGGCGCAGCAGACCCTGTGGGGCCATTCCTATGGCGGCTTGCTGGTGTTGCAGGCGCTGTTCGCCCGGCCCCAGGAGTTTCGTCACTACGCCGCCGCGAGTCCTTCGCTGTGGTGGGGCGACGGCCTGATCCTGACTCAGGCCCAGGGCCTGGCCGGGCGCCTTCACGGCCAGCGTGCACAACTGTTACTGATGCGTGGCGGCGCCGAGCCGGGCAACCCGCGTCAGCCAGCGGGGCCCGAGGCCGACCAGCGCGCCCGCCAGTTGCAGGCGCAACTGGCCCAGGTGCCGGGATTGACCCTGGACTACCACAGCTTCGAAAAACTCGGCCATGGCGAAACCCTGGCGGCGTCGCTGCACTACGTGCTGCAGCGGCTCTATCTGCCGACGACCAAGGACTGAAAACCCTGCGCCCGGGTGCAAGGCCCGGGCGCCGAGTTCCAGCGCAAGAGACGGGGTGCAAGCCTTGGGACGGCGGGCTAATCTGCCGCTCGCCCCCCCTTGCCCCGGATCGCCAATGCCCACCTGCCCCGCCACTCGTTTTCTTGCCGCACTGGATGCCGACTGGGCCGCACTGATCGCCGTCGTCGGTCCCTGCCTGCACCAGCCCCGCCCGGAGCGCGAGCCTTATCAGGCGCTGGTGCGCGCGGTGGCCTACCAGCAACTGCATGCCCGCGCCGGCGACGCGATACTCGGCCGCCTGCGCGCTTTGTTTCCCGGGCAGGCCTTCCCCACGCCCCGGCAACTGGCCGATGCCAGCCTGGAGAGCCTGCGCGGCTGCGGCTTCTCCGCACGCAAGGTGGCGACCCTGCACGGCATCGCCCAGGCCACCCTCGACGGCCGCGTCCCCGATGCCGCCAGCGCCCGCGGCCTGGACGATGAACAGCTGATAGAGCGCCTGACCCAACTGCCTGGCATTGGCCGCTGGACCGTGGAGATGCTGTTGATCTACAGCCTTGAGCGCGAGGACATCTTGCCGGTGGACGACTTTGGCGTGCGCGAAGGCTACCGCCGCCTCAAGGGCCTGGAGCAACCGCCCAGCCCCCGCCAGCTGCGCCAGATCGGCCAGGCCTGGAGCCCCTGGCGCACCACCGCCGCCTGGTACCTGTGGCGCGTGCCGCCCCGCCAACCCTAACCCTGTAGCCGCTGCCGCAGGCTGCGAAAAGCCCCGAAGGGGCTTCAGGGGCCTCAAGAACGGCGCCTGCTTCGCAGTCGTTCGCAGCCTGCGGCAGCGGCTACAGATAGCCAGTGCAGCCAGTGCCTTGTTTACCTGCCTAGCCAGTTGGGCAAGGCCAGGGAGAATCAGGGGGACGTAAGTCACCAGGATCAGAAACAGCAGCACCTTGGCGCGGTGGCGCAGCCTCATGTCGCGGTACACGAACAGCGCGACTCAGGCCGAGTACACCAGCATGACGATCGACGGCGGAATCAGGATGCCCCGGGGGCCGGCGTTGCAGATGATCTCGGCGCCGAATGCCTTGGGGTAGCCTGAGCGCACCCTGCCCGCCACGACAATCGAGCCCACCGTCGCCACCGTGGCCGGCGACGAACCGGACAACGCAGCGCACAGCATGCAGGCCAGCACCGCGGCAATCGCCAGGCCGCCACGGATGTACCCGACGCCAGCGCCGGCGAGGGGGCAATTGAACCGCAGGCGCGGAACCCCTAAAGTCACGCCCCTCGATATCAATCCGAGGTCAACGATGACCGCACTGCGCCTGACGACCCTGCACACCACCCAAGCGGTGCTGGACGCCTTCCGCGGCAGCGAGGTGTCCGCCGAGGTGCTGCTGGAAGGCAGCGGCATCCAGTTGGCGGACCTGGAGCTGCCCAACAGCCTGATCAACATCAGCCAGGAAATGCGCGTGTTCAGCAACGCCGTGGCCTTTCGCCAGGACCTGGGGCTGGTGCTGGGACGCAACCTGCACATCAGTGCCTACGGCATGTTCGGCCTGACCCTGCTGACCAGCGCCACCCTGCGCGAGGGCTGGTCCCTGGCGCTGCGCTACCCCTTGCTGCTGGGCACCTTCTTCCACCTCGACCTGCAGATCCGCGACGGCCTGGCCTGGCTCACCGCCGACCAGTACAGCGAAACCGAGCTTGAGGTGTTCAACACCGACTTCTGCATGTCGTCCTACCGGGTTACCTGCCAGGACCTGCTGGGCTGCAAGCTGCCGCTGCGCGAGGTGCACCTCAAGCACCCGCCGCAACCCTATCTGGACAGCTACGAGCAGGCGTTCAATTGCCCGGTGCAGTTCAATGCCGGACACAACGCCATCGGTTTCGACCTGGAATGGCTGGACCGGCGCCTGCCCCTGGCGGACCTGGTGACCCAGAACGACATGCTGCAACGCTGCATCCGCCTCAACGAAGAGCTCAGCGCGCGGCCGACCTGGATCGATCAGGTGCGGCGCATCCTCAATGAACAGCTGCACGCGGTGCCGGACTTCGACAGCCTGGCGCGCCAGGTGCATTGCTCCCCGAGCACCCTGCGCCGGCGCCTGCGGGCCCAGGACACCAGCTATCAGCAGTTGCTCGATGAGCTGCGCTATGCCCGGGCGCAACAGTTGCTGGGCCAGCACAGCCTGCCCATCTACCGCATCGCCGAAGCCCTGGGCTTCAAGGAGACGGCCAGTTTCCGCCATGCCTTCCAGCGCTGGAGCGGCGTCGCGCCCGGACGCTTCCGGCAACTGGCCGGCCAGCTCGGTCCGCTCTCGGACCAGGCGCAAGATTGACGCTAAATATCCCCTATTGACCGTTGCCAACATTCTCTCAGGGGCCCATCCGGCCAAGAATGACTCCCCCGGAAGGTCCCGCTTATTTCAGACATGGAGTTGTCAGATGAAATTGCTGCATACCGCCCTCACCCGCCTGGCCCTGAGCTGCTCCCTGAGCGCCCTGGCCCTGAGCGCCAGCTTCAGCGCCCACGCCGCCCCCGAGCGCACGGTGAACATCTTCAACTGGTCGGAGTACATCGCTCCCAACACCATCAAGGATTTCCAGGCCAGCACCGGGATCAAGGTCAAGTACGACATCTTCGAAAGCAACGAAGTGCTGGAAGCCAAGCTGCTGACCGGCAACAGCGGCTATGACGTGGTGGTGCCTTCCAGCGGTTTCGTCAGCAAGCAGATCGCCGCGGGGGCGTTCCAGCCCCTGGACCGCGCGCAACTGCCGAACTGGAAGAACCTCGACCCGGCGGTGATGAAGCTGCTGGCCCAGAGCGATCCGGGCAACCGCTACGTGATTCCCTACATGTGGGGCACCAACCTGATCGGCTACAACCGCGACAAGGTCCAGGAACTGCTGGGCAGCGAGGCGCCAGTCAACAGTTGGGACCTGGTGTTCAAGGAAGAGAACCTGAAGAAGCTCAGCCAGTGCGGCGTGACCTTCCTCGACTCGCCAGCCGAAATGCTGCCTCTGGCCCTGCACTACCTGGGCCTGGACCCCAACAGCCAGAATCCCGAGGACTACCGCAAGGCCGAGGCCCTGCTGCTCAAGCTGCGTCCTTACGTGCGCTACTTCCACAGCGCCAAGTGGATGGGCGACATCGCCAACGGCAACATCTGCGTGGCCGTGGGCTACTCCGGCGGCTTCCTGCAGGCGGCCAACCGCTCCAACGAGGCCAAGAACGGCGTGCACATCGAAATGCGCATTCCCAAGGAAGGCACCCTGGTGTGGTTCGACACCGTGGCCATTCCCGCCGGCGCCAAGCACGTGGACACCGCCCACGCGGTCCTCAATTACCTGATGGAGCCCAAGGTCATCGCCTCCATCAGCAACTATGTCGGCTACCCCAATGGCATCACCGACTCCAAACCCTTCATCCAGCAGTCGCTGCTGGACAACCCGGACCTGTTCCCCAGCGCCGCGACCATGACCCGCCTGTTCCCCCTGGCACCGCTGCCGGCCAAGGCCGAACGCGTCCGCACCCGCACCTGGGTCAAGGTCACCAGTGGCCGCTGAGTCACTCACCGCGAAGGCTTGCCGGAGCGCCGCCCAGCGCGTTCCGGCAGCCCTTCCATGCCGTGGCGCAGCCTGCGCCCGGCGTGCCTGAACCCAGAGTCGAATATGTCGTTACCCAATTCCCGTCACGTGGCCCTGCACCAGCTGTCGATCGAGGCGCTGCTGCAAGGCTTCGCCAGCTTGCAGTTCACCCCGGTGGACCTGCTGCAGGCCGTCCTGGCACAGATCGAGCGCCACGAGCCGCAGCTCAACGCCCTGTGTGAACGCCAGGATCAGGCCGCGCTGCTGGCCGCCCAGGCGTCCACCGCGCGCTGGGCCGCCGGGCAGCCGCTGGGCCGGCTCGACGGCATTCCGATTCTGGTCAAGGACAACCACGACATTCGCGGCTGGCGCACCCGCAACGGCTCCAGAGCCCTGGCCGAGCGTGCGGCGCTGCCCCACGACTCATCCCTGGTGGCGCGCCTGCGCGAGGCCGGGGCGATCTTCATCGCCAAGACCACCCTGCCCGAGCTGGGCAGCACGCCGCTGACCGACAGCCCCCTGACCGGGGTCACCCGCAACCCGTGGAACCTGGCCCTGCATGCCGGTGGCAGCAGTGGCGGCAGCACCGCGGGGGTCGCCGCCGGTTATGCCCCGGCGGCCACCGGCAACGATGCCGCCGGATCGATCCGCACCCCGTCGAGCTTCTGCGGGGTCATAGGTTTCAAGCCCAGCCACGGGCTGGTGTCCGCCTGCCCGAGCATCGACCCCGGCGGCATGCCGGCCGAAGGGCCGATTGCCCGCCACGTGCGCGACATCGCCTTGCTGATGGAACTCATGAGCCAGCATGAACCCGGCGAACCCTTTGCCTGGTCCCATGGCCCGACGGATTTTCTCGCTGCCATCGAGGACGGTGTCAGCGGCCTGCGCATCGCCTTCAGCGCCGACCTGGGCTACGCCGCCCATGTCGACCCGCAGATCGCCGCGGCCTGCCTGAGCGCCGCCCAGCTGCTGCAACAGGCCGGCGCGACCCTGGTCCTGGCCTCGCCGGACATCGGCAACCCGGCGCCGAACTACCTGCGGGCCTGGCCGGTGGAAGTGGCCTGCGCGGTGACCCAGGAAATACCCGGTGAAAACCGCCACCTGGTCGGCGACTTTCTGCAGCAGGCTCAGGTCCGGGCACGCCAGCTCAACGCCCTGGACTACGCCTGCGCGGTGCAGGAACGGCATCAGGTGGCCCAGCGACTGCACGGGTTTCTCGGTGAATACGACCTGCTGCTGACCCCCACCGCGGTGGTCGAGCCGTTCGCCGTGGAGCGCCAGATGCCGCCGGATTGGCCGGAACACGTCAGCGCCATGTGGCAGCCGACCACCTTTCCCTTCAATTTCAGCCGCCAGCCGGCGCTGAGCATGCCCTGCGGCCTGAGCGCCGCCGGCCTGCCCATAGGCCTGCAGATCGTCGCCCGCTTCGGCCGCGACGCTCTGGTCCTGCGGGCCGCCCGGGCCCTGGAAAAACTGCTGCCTGCGGGAGTGTTCAGCCACCCCGCCGGGCTGCTCGACGCCCCCGGGCGCGAATTGCACTGAACAACCCGCTGACGCAGCAACAGCGCGTCGCTTTACGGACAAGGAGGTGGACCATGGACTCTTCAAGCAGTTGGTATCAAGACACCCAATTCGACCATGACATTTACGTGATGATCATCCGCGAGCCCAGCTCACCGAGCCTGTATGCCCACCAGTCCGGCCCCAGCTTCAGCTACGTGGGACGCCTCACCGGCCATGGCCAGCACCCGTGCTTTTCCGTGCACTTTGCCTGCCCGCCCTACGGCAACGACTACACCAGCACCGAAGCCGCGCTGCAGGCCGGCCTGGCCCATGGCCGCGCACTGATCGAACACTGGCGCACCCGGGGCAGCAAACCGCCGGCGCGCAACGCCGAAGTGGCCCTCTCCAGCTACAACAGTTGAATGCCTTGCAGGCCCCCGGCTGAGGGGCCGGGCCTGTCAGTCCGCCGCCAGTGAGTTCAGGTAGTGCATGGCCTGGCGGTACTTTTCCAGGCGCCGGAGGTCTTCGGCGCCCGGTTCGGGAATTCGCGACAGGTCGCTGTTATCCGCCAGGTCCGCAAGCTTGACCCGGCGAGCCAGGGGATTGGCCGCCGCGCGCCGGATGAAGGCCGGGTAATCCTCCCCCTCGACCTTGGTCAAGGCCGACAGCGCCGCCAGCACCGCCGCGGAAAAACCTTCGCCGCGCAGTTGCTCCAGGGTCACCGCGCTGTCCTCCAGCACATCGTGCAGCACCGCGACAATGCGCTCCTCGGGCCGCTGCAGACCCAGCATGACCCGCAGCGGATGCAGGATGTAGGGCGCACCGCCCTTGTCGACCTGCCCGGCATGGGCCTGGGCGGCGATGGCGATCGCCCGCTCCAGGCTGCTCATGAGCCGGTACCGCGGCAGGAAGAATGCACAAAGACCTGGGGCATGGCGGACCTCGAACGAAAAAATCGACCGCGCCATGATACCCCCCGGGCCGCGTACCAGGGCGAGCCCGCTCGGGTATCCGCGCAACCGGCCATTGATGCCGGGCCATGACCGATGATCGCCGGCCACCGCGCGACTGCAGCAGACATTGATGTCGATCAAGCGCCCGGATCGGCGCCGGGTTAAAGCTTGGAGCAATTGCTTGTCCTTTGCCTTTCCGGAGACTTGATCATGTCCAGCACTGCTCTCGATATCCTCGCCCAACCGCCCTTTCCGGCCCAGCAAGGCCAATACTGGATCGACGCCCTGAGTGACGGCAGCCATGTGCTGATCCGCCCGCTGCGCCCCCAGGACCGGGATCGGGAAAAGGCCTTTATCGAAAACCTCTCCCCCGTCACCCGGCACCAGCGCTTTCTCGGTGAGGTCAAGGAAGTCGGCGATCAGTTGCTGGATCAGCTGATGGACGTCGGCACCCCGCAACGGGTGGCCTACGTGGCCCTGGTCCACGACAACGGCGAACTGCGGGAAATCGGCATCAGTCGCTATGCCCAGGTCGACGACCAGCCCTGGCGCTGCGAGTTCGCCGTGACCATTGCCGACCAATGGCAAGGCAAGGGCCTCGGCGCGCTGCTGATGCAGCACCTGATCGACGAAGCCCGCGCCAATGGCTTCCAGCAACTGTATTCGGTGGACAGCGCCGCCAACTACAGCATGCGCCGCCTGGCCAAACAGCTGGGCATGCGCAGCAGCATCGACCCTGACGATGCGACCCAGGTGATCCACAGCCTGGCCCTGTAACCGCCCACGCACCGCGCCTCGGCTTGAGGCGCGGTTGCAGCGGCCAACGCCCCAAGATGCCATGACTCGCGCATACCGCGCTCAGCCCATACGGAACTCGTTCCCCTCGCGGTATCAGACCCGATGTTCAATACAGGCTCAGGTTACGCAACAGGCCAGTATCGACATCAACGTGAGCCAGCCTGCCGCGCCGATCGAACAGCAACCAGTCGCCCCCCAGGCAACGCACACCGACTGCACAGGACTCAGGCCAGATCAGGCTCGCCGCCAACTGTGCCCGAGGACGGTGAATGAAGTGCCACATCTGCTCACCCGATGCAGTGAAGTAGCCGGCAACCAGCCATTGTTCACTGAGCTGTGCTCGCGGTGACTGGTAGAGGTCGTCCCCCAGGCCAGGCACGCGCCAGCCCTGTCGATTGTTTGCCAACTCCAGTATCAGCACCGGTTCGGCCGCTTCGGAGGCCTTTACCCAGACACTGAATACGGCACCGTCTTGGCTCAAGCGACGCTGGGGCGACGGACCATCAACGTCCTTTGCAACCGCCTGCAAGCGGTCGCGGGCACACAGGCGTCGTTCCGGCAGCCGGTAGTGCCAGCATTCACTCTCACCTGACTCGCTACCGATCCACCACCATTCATTCTGCGCATCAGCCTGCAGTTGCAAGACCTGGCCCGGCAAATCGCCGACGTGCCACAGGGTCCTGAAACCATGGTCCACATCCACCACCCGTACCTCCTGTTCCAGGCCAATGGTCCAGGCCACACCATCGAACTCACGGGCAAACTGCTGCAGCATCAGCGTTCCCAGGTCCCTGGCCTGACGCTGCACCAGATCCAGCTTGCTGACACGCCAGACCTTGTCACGCCGGGCCAGCACCAGCGCTACCTGCCGCCCATGTGCCAGGACAATCTGCCAGGCTGGCAGCGCAAAATTGAACAGCACCCGCCCTTGCGCATCGACCACCGCCGCACCGGCCTCCCCGAGCGCCAGCAGATAACGCCCGTCGTCCAGGGGCACGGCATCGAGGATCGGACGAGCGCCGGCATCGCCCGCACGCCACTCAAGCGGCTCATTGCGCTCGGCCAGGGCCACAGGCCGGTGGCGCGGCAACAGCCTGGCGGGCAGGTCCTGCTGCAACAGCTTGTTCTGGCTCAGCTTGACCAGAGACAACAGCTGGGCCGTCTGCATCTGCCCCACGCCTTGAGCGGCGTCGGCCAGCAGCGCGTGCACCAGGGCGTTTGCCAGCCAGGCCAGCGGCTTGCTCTGCGACTTGTGCTGCAACAACGCCTCGGCCAGCGCAGCACGTTCGGTGCTGCGCTGCGGCTCGTCACGCAGTTGCATCAGATAGTCGGCATAGGCATCCAGGGTGTCCGGCAGCAGGATGGCACGCTTGACCAGGGCTGCCGCCGCCAGTCGTCCTCCAGCGGCCTCGGCGGCGAGCAGCCATTGAGCCGCCCGCTCACGCTCGGCTGGCAGGCTCCAGATCACATCCACCGCCTGCAGCCACAAACCTTGACGCGTCAGGTGATATGCCCATTCCAGGCGCAACTGCTCGGCCTGCTCTGGCCAGCGCTCTTGCAGCAGCACCACCGCATCGGCGAACGCGTCGTCACGCCGCGCGACATGCAGGGCTTGCTGCCAATCCCCGGCCAGGCACAGCAAGCGGACGATCACCGACGCCGGAGAGTCCCAGGCCAGGGCCAGACCGGCCGCCTGTTCGAAGCGCCCATGACGCTCCAGGTAGTCCAGGGCTTCCTGATGGGCGTTGAGCAGTTCGGCGAGGACAAACACGGCCTCCTCGATACGCCCCTCACGGTCCAGCCGGTTGAAGCTCTGGCGATAGACCTGGCGCAGGTGCTCGCGAATCTCATCGTTGAGCATCAGGTTGCGCGATACCGATTCCCCGCGGTTCAGGTCAAGGTCCTTGCGTGGTTGCGGGGTAGCAAAAGAAGGATCGCTCGGCATGCCGTCCTTCATCAGCGGAATCGCGTGGCGCAGGGCCTCGTCTAACTGGCCACGCTCGAACATGTCGAGCATGCGCTGCAGATAGGCCGCCTGGCGCCGACCATACAGGTCTTGCCAGACCACTCCCTGAACCAGACGCTGCAGCCACTTGCGCCAGACTGACGGCTTGAAGCGCCGTGCCTGGGCCCGGGGCTTGATCGCTGGCGCCTGCTGCCAGGCCGACTCCGCCGCCCAGGCCCCGCCCTCGGCACTGTTACCCGGCGTCCCCCCCTGGTCCTGGACAAGGCCTTGAGCAGCACGCTTGGTCGCCGAGTGCTGGGAGCCCTTGCCGCTCACGCCGGGCTGAACCCGCAACTGGCGGCCCAGCCATGCCAGAAACAGAGTAAACAGCACGGCACTGAGCAGTATCGATGCAATCCACAGCAGCAGATCCTCGGGCCCGGCTTGCGCGTCGATCTGCCGGGGCTTGAGCAGGCTGTGGCCCAGGTTGAAGAACAGCATCAGGCCCAACAACGCCAGGCCGCCATGCAGCAGCCAGCGCTGCTTGCCAGGCGCCGACATGGCTTGGACTGCCTGCCCCATGGAGAACTTGCGCGCCTTGCCGGTCGTCGATTGACGCGACTGCCGCTCGGCCAAAGCCCGCATGACCACCTCACGCTCCGGGTCCGGCGCGGCCACACAGTGACCCAGGATCTGACGGATGTCGCTCTGTAGCGGCTCTGGCTCAGGGAGCTGGGACGGTAGGCTCATCTGGCAGTCGAAGGTATCGAATAACGGGTAGTCGCCGAGCTCCAGCCAGCTTCCAGGCGCCAGCAAACGGGAAGATGCCAATTGCAGGGCCTGTACCTGACCACCACGGACCAACCAGAGATCGGCCTGTGGCAAGGCCTGACGCTCTTGCGGGTCCAGCGCTGCCGAGCACAAGACCGGCCCGAGACGTATCAACGGCCACCCCTCAAGCTGCTCACACACCCGCCACTGAGGCTGGGCGAACGACAATAGGTCACCGTCGGCAAAACGCCGGGCGCTGGCGCCGGGTTGCCATTGCTCAAGGATCATTCGCTGGCGCTGCGCTTCACTGAAGCGCTCATGGGCAAACCACAGAGCCGCCACCGGCTGCCTGCCCTGCAACAACGGACGACGGATCACCCAGGCGGTCGACTCAGGCATGGGATAGCTCCTCGCTGGGTTTCAGGTTGCAGTGGATCTGCAGGCGCATCCGCTCCTGCGCCAGGGAATAGACCAGCAGCTCGCGCGTTCCGGTGAGCACTGCAATCAATCCGCTGATGGAGCAGAAGCTGCTCTTGACGACTTCATCGCTGCAACTGAACAAGACCCGCTGCTCGCCCGAGTGATAAAGCGCAACGGTGCGTCTATCGGGTCCCAGTAAAACCAGTGAGTTGCCCTCGCGCACGGGGTCATGCCACAGGCCGAAGCCACGCCACCTCGGTGCCAGGCGCAGTTCCTGACTGCCGCTGCGCGTCAGCAGTTGCCAGCGCTCGCCCGCGGCACCTGGTGTCAGCAAAGCGCAGGCACCGAAGTCCTTTTGCCAATGCCCTCCGGCCGCCACCAGTATCTGTGTAACCCCGGCGGCGGCCCCTAGACGGTAGGTCTGGCGAATTTCGCCTCCTGCACAAGCGGTGCGTGCCAGTAATTGCCCGGCCTCTTCACGCACATACACCAAGGTCTGGGAATCGACCTTGGACAGGCCCAGAACATGGTCTGCCAGCAGCAGACAAGTGCCGGGGGGCTCATCGGGGGAGGCATGACGCAGCACTGACCATCTGGCCAGCCGCCCCTTACTGTCGAGAACAAAATAGCGCCCATGATTCTCATCGTGCAGCCAGGCGCAGGCCAGCAGCGTCGCGGTGCCCGACGGCAGCTTGAGCACATCTGGACTGGGACGCAAGACATCTGGCAGGCCGCCTACGTTCCAGAACGACAGGCGATCGTCATAGCTGAGCAACGCCCCCGGCTTGCGCCTCACGAAGCTCATGGCCAAGGGCCGGCAGCTGGATTTCCAGAGCTGCTGGTGAATCGTCGCAGGCCTCTTGTGCGCCGCACTCGGCAACCTGAGGATCAGGCATCCGGGCTGGTCCAGCAGCACCATGGCAATGTGGGTTCCGGCATCGGAAATGACCGGCGCCAGCGTCAGCAGCACCCGTGGAGCAGCAATCGCAGAGCGCCCTTCTACAGCCGCAGGCGTCTGGAACTCGCCCTTGAGCAAGCGCAGGCCGGCATTGACCGGGGGAATTGGCAAGCACGTCCTGGCCCGCCTGGCGCCGCTGATCTCGACCTCCAGGGAGCCACCGTCGAGGCTTTGCTGCACCTGCACCTGATAGCGACCGGCCAGGCCCATGTCGTCGATCGGCAGCCGCTGCCCGATCACCCAGCATTCAGCCCAAGGTTCGGACTGCGCGCTCAGCCATTCACTCCAGCGCTGCCCATGCTCCGGCTCCACGCACTGGAAGGTCCGTTGCCCCAGCAGGTGCCGTAACTGCACCGCCGTCTCCAGTTTGTGCAGCTGGTTGTCGGCATCCTGCAGGACGCCCCAGCGAAACTCCGCGCCTGCCGCACGCGCACGCTGCGCCAGGATGATCATCAGCGCCAGGTGAACCAGCCTTGGCGCGCCCAGCTGCAAGGGCCCGGCATCAAACAGCGCAATCAGCGTGCCGCTGGCCTGGTGGGTCCGGTATTGAGGCGCAACGAACAGATGCTCCGCGCTAACAGCACGCCGCAGAAATTCCTCCGGCAGCTCCTCGGCCAGCAGCCATTCGCTGGCAAGCAAACGCTCATAGGAGCCTCGTTGGTGCAGATCGCCCAGGCCATCGGGCTCCGGATCACCGCCCTGCAGTCGCCCGCTGAGCGGCCCCAGCAGCGGATGCAGGCGCCGCAGACAATCGCCCAGCACGGTTTGCAACTCGAGATCGAGCCAATGCAGCCAATCGCTCCAGGGTTGAAGGCTTTGCGGTAACTGCATATCAGCTCTGCGCCCAGTAGTCGGCAATACGTGCCAAATGCTCCTCGGTGACCGGCAATTGCCGATCCAGAGGAATCACTGCGGCGGGCTCTGGCCACAACAACAAGAGGGAACGCGCCTCTTTGTCGAGCAGTGCCTGCGCCAACAGGTCGATGGCGACCTCAGGTTCGTAACGGGTCGGCAGCCATAACGCGGGAGCCTGTTCATGACTGGCGGCATACTGGACGCCTTCGACCCAGGGCAAGTCGGATTCAGCTCCCAGCACCACCAGCACCCGAGCATTGGCGGTGGCCTGCAAACGCTCGGCCTGCGTGGCAGGCAACTGCTGCAAGCGCTGATGCAAACGCCGGGCAACCGCATCCCAGGCGACCGCCGCCCGCGGCGGCTGCGCCACCGCTCGTTCACGCCAGGCCCAAGTCAACGCCGGTACGCCACTCATGGCAGCACAGCCAGCAGGCCCACCAGTTGTGCCCGCACGATTTGCAGCGGCTCCGGGAGGTTCTGCGCGTCGAAGTTGGCGTCGATCTCGCGCAGCATGCTCTCTACGGAGGTGCCATCGAGCTCCGTTCGCTGCAACAGTTCCCGAGCGCTTTCCAGCAAGCGGTGGAGCCGGGACAGCGGTTGCAGGGTGGCCTCCTCGACCGCGCCGAACAGATGGCTGTTGCCTGACTTCGCCAGCAGCTCTCGCAACACCTCACGCCCCCGCTGTTGGCTGTCCTGGGTGGGCAGTGCATAAATCAGTGGCCAGAGATCCGCCTCCGTGGCCTGCACCCTGCCGCACAACAAGGTGGCCGCAGCGATCAGCCGCTGGGACTTGACGATGCGTCGATCGGAAAGGGTGATTCCCGCCTCGCGCAAGCACCTGATCGCATGGGCCAACACTGGCCGCACGCCCTCCAGATCGACATCCTTCAAAGCGCGATTGAGACCCTCGAGCTGACTCAAGTCGAGCATCTGCGCCACGGCCTGGCGCTCCACCTGCCAGCCACCGCTGAGCAGGGCTTCGAGTTGATTGTCCGGCACCGCATCGACAAACAGGTGCAGCAGGAATCGATCCCCGAATGCAGCCAGGGCCGGGTCTTCAGGCAAGGCGTTGGCGGCGCCGACACACACCCGCAAAGGGCATTGGATCTGAGTGTGGCCACGTCTGAAGCGACGCTCGTTGAGCACCCCGAGCAAGGTATTGAGGATGGCCGTGGAGCCTAGAAAGACCTCATCGAGAAAGACGATATCGGCTTCTGGAAGCATGCCGCTGACATCGGTTTCCACCGTTCCTTCGCGCAACTTCTTCAGATCGACCGTACCAAACAGCTCCGAAGGCTCGGTAAAACGCCCTAGCAGGTATTCGAAGTAGCGCCCGCCCATGGACTGCGCCACGCGACGCACCACCGCACTTTTTGCGGTACCCGGTGGCCCGATCACCAGCAAGTGCTCTTGAGCCACAGCCGCCAGGACAATCAGTTCAGCCAATTGCTCGCGACCGACCAGCCCCTGGGTAGCGACGCGAACCACACTACGAATCTGTGCAGCAGCACTTTGCAATGAGGTGGTCATCTTCGTCATCCCTGAATAAAAGCGTGGATTCTGCCTGAGTCCCTGACTCGAGCAAAGACTCGCCTCGGCAGCCTGGCACTTAACACTCTTTGACAGTTTCCCGACAAAGCTGCCAAAGACTCCGCAAACGCCCCTCCCTAGCATCCGCCCATCGAATTTCCGGTCGGTTGCGGTATGTCTCCCAAACTTCTTCACCTGCCATTGCTGGGCGTGCTTCTGGGCAGCCTGGGCTGCAATGGCCAACCCCCTGCGCCGCCGACCATCGGCCGCGGCGACTACGCCAGCATCATCGGTTACCTGAAGCAGTACATCCCCCGGGAAATGGCCGAGCATCGGGTGCCGGGGCTGTCCATCGCCCTGGTGGACGGTCAGGAGCTGATCTGGGCGCGGGGTTTCGGTTTTGCCGACCAGGCCCGCGGCCTGCAAGTGACGGAAAACACCGCGTTTCGGGCCGGGGCCCTGTCGCAGTTGCTGACCGCCACCGCCGTCATGCAGCTGGTGGAACAGGGCCGCCTGCAACTGGACGCGCCCCTGCAGGACAGCCTGCGGGAATTCTACGTCCGCTCGCGCTTTCACCAGGACCAGAACGTCGCCGACCAGGCCGTGACCCTGCGCCGTCTGCTCAGCCACCAGTCCGGCCTGCCCACCGAATACCTGCGCGACCGTTACACCACCCAGCCCCTGGGCGAGCTGCCGGGCAAGGTCAGCGGCGTCTGGCTGACCCATTGCCCCGGCACCCAGACCGCCTACTCCAACCTGGGCTACGCCCTGTTGGGCGCGGCGATCGAGCGCAGCAGCGGTCTGGACTTCGAGCGCCAGTTGCAGAAAAGCCTGCTGCGCCCGCTGGGCATGAGCCAGTCGAGCTTCCTCGGCACCAGCCAGGCCCAGCCCTACCGCGCCCGGGGCTATGTCGACGGGGTCGGCAGCGCCGACGAACCGCTGCGCGACCTGTCCGCCACAGGCCTGTGGAGCAGCCCGCGGGACCTGAGCCGCTTTGTACGGATGCTGTTTGCCCAGGGCCACTACAAGGACCGCCAGGTGCTGTCCCCGGCCTCGATCAGGGAAATGGGGCGGGCGCAGAACAACGGCAACCCGCTGGATTTCGATTGCCAGGTGGGCCTGGGCTGGTACCTCTCGCCCTGTGGCGAGGAGTGGGTCCGCCCGGGGATCCGCACCTGGCAGCACAGCGCGGTGGGCAGCGACTTCCAGGCCCGGGTCAGTGTGCTGCCGGAGCAGCAGCTGGCAGTGATCGTGATGAGCAATTCCAGTTCCGGCGAGGCCGTGGCCAAGCCGCTGGTGCCCAAGGTGCTGCGCATGCTGCTGCAGGCCCACGGTGCCCCCGCGGGCCAGAAGCGCGACGGCGCCCAGCCCCAGGAGCGGGTCACCGCGCGGCGCCGGGTTCCGGAAGCCGCCGACCGCCAGCACCTGGCGGGTTTCTATGCCACCGCCTGGGGCGTATTGCGCATTCGTGATCAGGACCAGCGGCTGTTCGGCGAACTGGCCGGCAAGCGCTTCGAACTGCTGCGCGACGAACAAGGCTGGCTGCGGGCCCAGAAAAAATTCCTCGGCGTATGGCTGCAGGACCTGGGTGACCTCGGCCGGGTGCAGCTGGACCTGGTGAACGTCCAGGGGCGCCGGGTGTTCACCGCCCGGCGTCACGGCCAGCTGCTGGCCATGGGCGAACGCGTCGATCCGGTTCCCCTGCCCGACAACTGGCTGGCCACGGTGGGCACCTACCAGGCCCTCAACGAGGACTCGGCCGCCCCCATCAGCGACATCAGCATCGCCGTGGAAGACGGCTTCCTGATGATCCGCAGCCTGCAACAGGGCCGCGTGCTCACCGATTACATCCTGGCCCCGCTGGACAACGCCCACGCCGTCATCGCCGGCCAGGGCCCGGGCCTGGGCGATACGGTGCGCCGCCAGATCAATGGCATCAGCGTCCTGGGCTACTCATTCAAGCGTTCCTACACCCACCACTACCTGAGGTTCTAAAGCCGTATGAAAACCCTGAAACGCACCACCTCCGTCACCCTCCTGGCCGGCACCCTGGGTTTGATCGGGGCGTCCCCCGCCTTGCACGCCGAGGACTGGAAGTTCAGCGTGCGCGGTGGTGCGGCCAGCGTGCCGCGCTACAGCGGCAGTGACGAACGCAGCATCGCGCCGATTCTCGGCGGCGAGATCGTCAGCCCCTACGGCTTCTTCCTGAGTACCGAAACGGGCCTGGGCTGGGGCAACGAATGGGGCGGCCTGTCCTTCAGCACCTGGGTCGGCGCCAGTGACGAGCGACGCGACAAGAACCACATGGGCCAGGGCTCCAAGCGCCTCAAGGGCATGGGCGAAATCAAGTCCCGGGCCCAGTTCGGCGCTCACCTGGGCTACGACCTGGGGCCGTTCGAGCTGGGGGCCACCGTGACTCACGCGCAGAAGAAAAATGACGATCGCGACACCGGCTCGGCCTACAGCCTGCTGCAACTGAGCATCGCCAGCACCCTGTACGAGGGCAGCCTGGGCAGCCTCGACGCCAGCCTCAGCAGCCTGTACGGCAACGCCGACTACATGCAGACCTGGTATGGCGTGAGCAGCACCCAGGCGGCCAACAGCCGCTTCAGCGCCTACCGCGCCAAGGGCGGCCTGGTGAGCAGCGGCGGCGACCTGACCTGGAGCCTGCCGCTCAATGAGCAGACCAAGCTCTCGACCCAGCTGTCGATGCAGTACCTGAGCAAGGAAGCCGGCAACAGCCCGATCGTCGACCGGCGCCTGCAGACGGTGCTGGGCACCCAGATCGAATACAGCTTTTGAGCTTCAAGCGGCAAGCTGCAAGCTGCAAGCGGTGGCGCTTGGCTTGCCGCTTGTAGCTTGCCGCTTGCAGCTGCCGTCAATCCACATGCGCCCAGGTCATGCGGAACGAAGCACCGCCCCATTCCGAATCCAGCACCTCGACCTTGCCGCCATGCCACTGACAGACCCGGCGCACCAGTGCCAGGCCCAGGCCGAAACCGCCGGTGCGCCGGTCACGACTGGCATCGAGGCGGGAAAACGGTTCGAAGATCTTTTCCCGCCCGTCCACCGGCACTCCGGGACCGTCATCGTTGACCCGCACTTCGTAGCCCTGCTCCAGGCGCACCAGGGACACCTCCACTCGCCGGTCGGCGTAGCGGATGGCATTGCGCAGCAGGTTGATCACCGCCCGGGCCATGAAGCGCGGCTCGATGCGCACGTAGTCCACCTGGCAGCAGCGGATCAGCAACTGCACCCCGGCGGCCTCGGCCTCCAGGGCCACGCTGCCGACCACGCTGTCGAGCCAGTTCTGGGCCTGGATGTCTTCGCGACTGATGGAGGCCGCGCCGTGCTCCAGGCTGGCGTAGGACAGCAGCTCGGAGACCATTTCCTCCAGTTCGCCAAGGTCGGCGTACATGTCGGCGATCAGTTCGCGGTTTTCATCCGGATCGGGCTGCTGCTGCAGCTGGTCCAGCTCGAAGGACAACCGGGCAATGGGCGTGCGCAACTCGTGGGACACCGCATTGGTCAACTCGCGCTGATTGGCGATCAGGCCCTCGATGCGCGCCGCCATGCGGTTGAAGTGCTGGGCCAGGTCGCGGATGTTCGAGCGCCGTGACAGGTGCAGACGGGTGCTCAGGTCATTGCCGCCAAAGCGCTCGGCGGCCAGGCGCAGGCGTTCCAGGTCGCGCCAGTGCGGACGGACCCAGAAGTACAGGACGATGGCCAGCAAGGTGCCGAGCAAGGCATAGGCGGCGATGTTGTAGAGCAGGGTCAGCGGCGGGTCTTCCGGCAGCTTGATGCTCAGCAGTTGGGAGCCGCCGTCGATGCTGGAGATGAACTGGTTGAAATCATCCCGGACCACCAGCTGGTTGGAGCTCAGCAGCGCCCGCTCGCGCTCGTTGAGGTCCAGCTCGCCGGCCTGCACCAGCTTGAGCGCCAGCCCGTAATGGGGCTTGAGCAACTCCAGCTGGTGCTTGCGCCCGGCCTCGTCGAAGGGCCGCAGTTGCTCACTGAGGCTGTAGGCCGGCCCGCGCACCGCGTCGCGGTTGTAGGCCTCGATCAGGTCGACCGCCAGGTAATTGAGGAAGATGTGTTGCACCGCGGTCATGGCCCCGGCAAAGCCAAGGGCCAGGAACAGGTAAAGCCCCAGAAACAGCCGCAGCATTCAAGCCTCCCAGGCGAATGGATTGAACAGGTAGCCCTTGCCCCACACGGTCTTGATGCACACCGGCTCGCGCGGATTGTCCTTGAGCTTGCCGCGCAACTTGCTGATGTAGACGTCGACGCTGCGGTTCAGGCCGTCGAACTCGATGCCGCGCATGCGATTGAGAATGTCATCCCGGGACAGGGTCTTGCCCGCCGCGCTGGCCAGCAGCCACAGCAGCTCGAACTCCATGGTGGTCAGTTCGATCGGATCGCCGGACAGGCGCACCTCGCGACTGCTGCGGTCGATGCTCAGCACGCCGAACTCCAGGGCGCCGCGCGAGGCGCTCGACTCCGGCACCTGGCGCCGTTGCAGGGCTCGCAGGCGCGCCAGCAGCACCGCCGGCTTGATGGGTTTGATCACGTAATCGTCGGCGCCGGATTCCAGGCCGAGGATGTGGTCCAGATCGTCTTCCTTGGCGGTGAGGATGACGATCGGGGTATCGGCCATGGCGCGGATTTCCCGGCACACGTGCAGGCCGCTCTGACCCGGCAACATCAGGTCGAGCACCACCAGTTTCGGTTTGAATTCGAGATACGCCGCCAAGGCCACATCGCCCCGGTGCACCGTCAACACTTCAAAGCCATGCTGGGACAGGAAATTGGCAATCAGCCCGGCGAGCTTCTCGTCATCTTCCACCAGCAGGACCTTGCCAAGCCCCAGGTTATCCATACCTACCCGTTCGCGAACGCAGAGTTTTGAGTGCGCGCATTATAGAGGGGCCAAGGTTAAAAAAAGGCTAAGGCCGCAGCAAAACCGGGGGCTTATCGCGGTTTTGCGCAAAGTTTCATTCTTTTAAGAGTTTTTAACAATTTGCCCCTGCTTTTACACAAGGGCAGTGCCTTACCAGGCCGGCACGCCACTATGGAAGCGAAACTCCGGGTCCGGGGACTCGATCAGTTCCTGCTCGGCGGCCCGCACCTTGTCGATCACCTGGGCGATATCCTTGGCGTCGCCGTACTGATAGGCCAGCTTCAGGTAGCCCTGGTAGTGCCGGGCCTCGCTTTTGAGCAGGCCGAAGTAGAACTTGCCCAGTTCTTCGTCCAGGTGCGGCACCAGGGCTTCGAAGCGCTCGCAACTGCGGGCTTCGATGAAGGCGCCGACCACCAGGGTGTCCACCAGCTTCACCGGCTCGTGGCTGCGCACCACCTTGCGCAGGCCGGAGGCATAGCGCCCGGCGTGCAACTGGCGCAGTTCGACCTTGCGTCTCTTCATCAGGCGCATGACCTGCTCGTGGTGCACCAGCTCTTCCCGGGCCAGGCGCGACATCATGTTGATCAGGTCGACATGGGAGTGGTACTTGGCGATCAGGCTCAGGGCGGTGCTGGCGGCCTTGAACTCGCAGTTCTTGTGGTCGATCAGCAGGGTTTCCTGATCGGCCAGGGCCGCCTGGACCCAGGCGTCGGGGGTCCGACAGCCGAGGAAGTCATGAATTTCCGGGAGGTTCATCGGTGCATTTCCGAACAATCCGCCAGCGCAAGGCGAGCAATGGCGGCACTATCAGTGATCGATAACATGAGGCTCACGAGACAAATAAGGCTTCACAGCGAAAGGCTGGCGATTATACCGGCCACGCCGCAGACCACCAGCGGCCGCGCTTGATATGCATCAACATGCAGCGCGGGCCCCAGCATCTATAGTTGTGCACGCCAGGGTCTGTTCCCGCTTGGTGACGAGCCGCGTTGCCGGGCCAAACGGGAACAGACCCTAGCCGTTCATCCCTCTCCTGGAGACCCGATCATGCAAAGTATCCGCAGCATCCTGGTGGTCATCGATCCCACGCCTGGCGAAAGTCTCGCCCTCAAGCGCGCCAAGCTGATTGCCGGGGTCACCCAGGCCCATCTGCACCTGCTGGTCTGCGACAGGAAGCACGAGCATTCGGCGCTGCTCAGCGTGCTCAAGAGCAGCCTGATCAGCGAAGGCTACAGCGTCACCACCGAGCAGGCGTGGAACGAGAGCCTGCATGAAACCATCATCGACGTGCAGCAAGCCGAAGGCTGCGGCCTGGTGATCAAGCAGCACGTTCATGAAAACCCGCTGAAGAAGGTCCTGCTGACCCCGGCGGACTGGAAGCTGCTGCGCTACTGCCCGACCCCGGTGCTGCTGGTCAAGACCGCCACCCCCTGGGCCGGCGGCGTGGTCATGGCGGCCATCGACGTTGGCAACATGGACGGCGAGCACCGCACGCTGCATGCCAGCATCGTCGACCATGGCTTCGACATCGCCAGCCTGGCCAAGGCCCATCTGCACGTGATCAGCGCCCACCCGTCACCGATGCTCTCGGCCGCCGATCCGGTGTTCCAGCTCAAGGAAACCATCGAGAAGCGCTATCGCGAAGCGTGCAAGGCGTTCCAGGCCGAGTTCGAGATCGACGACGCTCACCTGCACATCGAGGAAGGTCCGGCGGATGTGCTGATTCCCCATATGGCCCACAAGCTGGGGGCCGTGCTGACCATCATCGGCACCGTGGCCCGCACCGGGCTGTCGGGGGCCTTGATCGGCAACACCGCCGAGGTGGTGCTCGACTCCCTGGACAGCGACGTGCTGGTGCTCAAGCCGGCGGACATCATGGATCACCTGGAAGAAATGGCGGCCAAGGCCTGAGCCCTCCTCCCACCTGCAGCAGCCCGCTTGCTGGCGAACAGGCCCACCGCCTTCGCTGGCAAGCCAACCCCGACAGAACCATTGGCGAGTGACTCAGCCCAGCGCGTCCTTGAGAAAACCGGGGGCGATGTAGCGCTGGTAATGGGCTTCTGACAGGAGGAAGAATTCCCGATCGATGGCGTCGCGCAACTCCGGCAGGCCCCAGTCGCGGAACTCCGGCAACAGCACCATGCCGTAGGCGTCGAGCTGGTTGATCACCCGCGCGCCCCGGGCAATCAGCTGGTAGGCCCAGCAATACTCGGACTGGTGCGGCACGAAACGGATCTTGCGCTGTTCCAGCTGCCCGCGCAGGCGCGCCGGGTCGAAGACTTCCAGCTTGGCCGCCATCACCTGCACCAATAGTTGCTCAAGACGCAGCCAGACCGCGCGTTTCTCCTCTTCGTTGTAACCATTCCAGTTGATCACTTCGTGGTGGAAACGCTTGCAGCCACGGCACACCAGATCGCCGTAGACAGTGGAGCAGAGGCCGACGCAGGGGGTCTTGATGGTCTGATTGGGCATAGATAGACAGCACGCGCAAAAGCAAAACAGGCCGGCATGTTAGCCCTTTGTCTAAGATTGATCACCCCTCAAACTTTAATACGCCAACTTACGTTGAGACTTTTTTTGCCGTAGAATCAGCCAGCCTTTTTAGGCGCCAATGTCCGTTTGAAGCTGTTTTCAAAGCGTCACGAGCACAGTCGTTCCTTCAGAGCGGTGTTGGCGAGGGGTTTTTCCAGCGGGGAAAAATCCAGCGCCAACCCTCATCAGCTCCCCGTTCTGCAGGCGTAAAACTTTGAAAGCAGCTTCTGTAAGGAATTGTCGGTAATTCTGGCTAAGTGGCCCACAACGCCACGCAGCGCATGAGTACGGCAATTTCGGGATGAGCGTCCCGGACACCCATTTGGGACCACTGATGAGGGTAATAACTGTGCTTGAAGCCTACCGCAAACATATCGAAGAGCGCGCAGCACTGGGTATCGTTCCCCAGCCGCTTAACGCCGAACAAACTGCAGGCCTGGTCGAGCTGCTGAAGAATCCCCCGGCTGGCGAAGAAGCTTTCCTCGTTGACCTGATCACCAATCGCGTTCCACCAGGAGTCGACGAAGCCGCCTACGTCAAGGCCGGTTTCCTCTCTGCTCTGGCCAAAGGTGAAGCCACCTCTCCCCTGATAGACAAGAAGCGCGCCGTTGAACTGCTGGGCACCATGCAGGGCGGCTACAACATCGTGACCCTGGTGGACCTGCTGGACAACGCCGAGCTGGCGCCAGTGGCTGCCGCTCAACTCAAGCACACCCTGTTGATGTTCGACGCTTTCCACGATGTCGCGGAAAAAGCCAAGAACGGCAACGTTCACGCCCAGGCCGTGCTGCAATCCTGGGCCGACGGCGAGTGGTTCAAGAACCGCCCGGTACTGGCCGACAAGATCAGCCTGCGGGTGTTCAAGGTCACCGGCGAAACCAACACCGACGACCTCTCCCCGGCACCTGACGCCTGGTCCCGCCCGGACATCCCGCTGCACGCCCTGGCCATGCTGAAAATGGCCCGTGACGGCATCGTGCCGGACGTGCAAGGTTCCATCGGCCCGATGAAACAGATCGAGCAGATGCGCAACGACGGCTTCCCGATCGCCTACGTCGGCGACGTGGTCGGCACCGGTTCGTCGCGTAAATCGGCCACCAACTCGGTTCTGTGGTTCTTCGGCGACGACGTTCCTTACGTGCCGAACAAGCGTGCCGGCGGCTTCTGCTTCGGCAGCAAGATCGCTCCAATCTTCTACAACACCATGGAAGACGCCGGCGCCCTGCCGATCGAATTCGACGTGTCGAAGATGAACATGGGCGACGTGATCGACCTGTACCCGCACGCTGGCAAAGTCACCAAGCACAACAGCGACGAAGTCCTGGCCACCTTCGAAATGAAGACCCCAGTGCTGCTCGACGAAGTTCGTGCCGGCGGCCGTATCCCGCTGATCATCGGCCGTGGCCTGACCGAGAAGGCCCGCGCCGAGCTGGGTCTGCCACCGTCCGACCTGTTCAAGAAGCCTGAAGCCCCCGCTGAAAGCACCAAGGGTTTCACCCTGGCGCAGAAAATGGTCGGCAAGGCTTGCGGCGTGACTGGCGTGCGTCCAGGCACCTACTGCGAACCGAAGATGACCACCGTCGGCTCCCAGGACACCACCGGTCCAATGACCCGTGACGAACTGAAGGACCTGGCTTGCCTGGGCTTCTCCACCGACCTGGTGATGCAGTCGTTCTGCCACACCGCGGCCTATCCGAAGCCGATCGACGTCACCACTCACCACACCCTGCCCGACTTCATCATGACCCGTGGCGGCGTGTCCCTGCGTCCGGGCGACGGCATCATCCACAGCTGGCTGAACCGCATGCTGCTGCCGGACACCGTCGGCACCGGTGGTGACTCCCACACCCGTTTCCCGATCGGCATCTCGTTCCCGGCCGGTTCCGGCCTGGTGGCCTTCGCCGCCGCCACTGGCGTCATGCCACTGGACATGCCGGAATCGATCCTGGTTCGCTTCAAGGGCAAGCTGCAGCCTGGCGTCACCCTGCGTGACCTGGTCCACGCCATCCCTTACTACGCGATCCAGAAAGGCCTGCTGACCGTCGAGAAGAAAGGCAAGAAGAACGCCTTCTCCGGCCGCATCCTGGAGATCGAAGGTCTGGAAACCCTGACCGTCGAGCAAGCCTTCGAACTGTCCGACGCCTCGGCCGAACGTTCGGCTGCCGGTTGCACCATCAAGCTGTCCAAAGAGTCGATCGCCGAGTACCTGAAGTCCAACATCACCCTGCTGCGCTGGATGATCGGCGAAGGCTACGGCGATGCCCGTACCCTGGAGCGTCGCGCTCAAGCGATGGAAGCCTGGCTGGCCAACCCAGAACTGCTGGAAGCCGACAAGGACGCCGAGTACGCCGAAGTCATCGAGATCGACCTGGCCGACGTCAAGGAGCCTGTACTCTGCGCGCCGAACGACCCGGACGACGCTCGCCTGCTGTCCAGCGTCGCTGGCCAGAAGATCGACGAAGTGTTCATCGGTTCCTGCATGACCAACATCGGTCACTTCCGCGCGGCCGGTAAGCTGCTGGATCAGGTCAAGGGCCAGCTGCCAACCCGTCTGTGGCTGTCGCCGCCGACCAAGATGGACGCTCACCAACTGACCGAAGAAGGCTACTACGGCATCTACGGCAAGGCCGGCGCGCGCATGGAAATGCCGGGCTGCTCGCTGTGCATGGGTAACCAGGCACGTGTAGAGCCGAACTCGACCGTGGTGTCGACTTCGACCCGTAACTTCCCGAACCGTCTGGGCGATGGCGCCAACGTCTACCTGGCTTCGGCCGAGCTGGCGTCGGTGGCTTCGATCCTGGGTCGCCTGCCGACCGTCGAGGAGTACATGGAATACGCCGGCAAGATCGACAGCATGGCAGCGGACGTGTACCGCTACCTGAGCTTCGACCAGATCGCCGAGTTCCGTGAAGCGGCCGCCAACGCCAACATCCCGGTGGTGCAAGCCTAAGGCTGTAGCGTTGTAAAAAAGAACGCCGCGTATTCCACGATACGCGGCGTTTTTTTATGCCCCTGGCCGGTGCTGACGCCCCTGCCGGCTATTGCGCCCTGCGCTCCGGCGCCACAGGCCGGACACGATACGCGAAAGCGCCAAGACTCAATGCCAGAGTCCCGCCTGGGCCTGACCGCTCCAGCCCTGCAGGCTTTCCTGCAGGGTGTCGTCGACACTGGTGCCACTGAGCAACACCTGATACCCGACACTCGATGGCAAGGCCGCCAGGGCATCCTTGGCCCTGTGCTTGAGCCGGGCCAGGGCCAGATGCTTGTGCTCCAGGCTGACCTGGCGGAAGAACGCGTCCAGGGCTTCGATGCTGGTGCCGTCCAGGTCCGGCGACTCTTCCAGGCTGAGGATGACGGTGTGAATCGGCGCCTGCACCTGGCGGATCAGGCGCAAGGCACCGCCCAGGATGCGCTCGGCGTTGGCGAAGAACAGCGCCTCCCCCGGTCGCAGGATCAGCACGCCCGGCACTTGCCGCGCCTGGGGATGGCGGTTCAGGTCGACAAAGTCATGACCGCTGCCCAGTTGGCCGAGGATCTGGATATCCGCCGCCGACAGCTGGCGCAGCATCAGTAGAATGCTCACCCCCACCGATAGCAACAGACCGTCCAGCACTCCCAGCACCAGCACCGCGGCGACCGCGCAGATCACCAGGAAGCGATCCCGGCGCCAGATGAAGTAGCGCCCCAGAGGCTGCAGGCTCAGGCCATGGCCCAGGGCATACATGACGATCGCCGCCAGCACCGGCTCCGGAGTCAGCGCGATGTAGGGCAATACCGTCAGCACGATCAGCAGCATCACCGCCGCCGCGGTCAGCCCCGCCAACCGCGAGCGCGCCCCGGCCGCCTCGTTGGCGGAAGTCGCCGAGTAGCCGGCACCGGCCGGCATGCCGTGAAACAGCCCCGACACCAGGTTGGCGGCGCCCAGGGCCAGCAGGTCACGGTTGGACGACACCCGGTCGCCATGCTTGAGGGCCAGGGCACTGATGGAGCCGTAGGATTCGGCGTAGAGGATCATCACCAGGGCAAAGGCCAGCTCCCCCAGGCGCAGCCAGTCGGCAAAGGGCAGGTCCGGCAGGCTCGGCACCTCCAGCTTGAGCTCGATGACACCGATCAGCGCCACCCCGTGGGACGGCAGGTCGAGCCATTGTCCGGCGCCAATGCCAATCACCACCGCCACCAGCCCGCCGGGCACGTAGGGAATCCGCGAACAGATCGCCAGCACCAGCAAGGCCAGGGCCGCCACCGCCACGCCCGCCCAGTTCCACTGCGGCCATTGCTCGAGCAACTGCGGCAGGAAGCGCACCAGGTTGCCGGTGCTCAAGTGCACCCCGACCACGGTGGCGAACTGCTTGAGGATGATGGTCACCGCCAGGCCGAAGGCAAAACCGCGCAACACCGGCTTGGCAATGAACGCGGTGACGCCGCCCAGGCGAAACAGCCCCGCCAGGATAAAGAACGCCCCGGTGAGCAGCACCAGGGCGAACCCCAGGCTCAGGCGCAGTTGCGCATCGCCGTCGGACAGCGACAGGGTCGCCGCTGCCAGAACCGCCGCCGACGACGAGGTGGCCGATACGATGGCAAAGCGGCTGGTGCCGAACAGGCCGTAGCACAACAACCCGGCGAACAGGGCAATGACCCCGGCCTGGGGCGGCAAGGCGGCGATGCTGGAATAGGCCACCGCTTCGGGCAGCAACAGACCGGCGATGGACAAGCCGGCCAGCAGGTCGCGGCTGCGCCGCGGTGCAAGAGTGGCAGCGAGCTGCCCTGGATCAGTCGACAATCTGGCCCACCCATCCTGGCAAGTAACGTGCGTCCTGGCTGCGCGCCAGTTTCAGGGCCCGGGCCTGAACCTTGGCCCCCAGCTTGCCCAGCGCCTCGCGGTCGAGGCGCCGGCGAAAAAAGTCCGCCCAGAGAAATTCGCTGAACGGCGTGGTGTCCTTGGCAAAACCGCCGGCGCGCCGCAACAGGCCGGCCAGGCTGCGATAGGGATCATCCTGCAGGTCGAGGAGGCGCGCGGGAATCTGCTCGAAAGCGCGCCGCACGCCCTGGGCATCATAAGGATGAGCCCATTGGTTGAACGCCATCACCTCCCAGAAACTGCCCGCGTCGACAAAGGACAGGTCCTTGAGCACCAGCAACGGCACCTCCTTTACCTGTTCCTGCAGCAGGGCCATGCCGAAGTGATGATGGTCGACGATGTAATAGCGCTGCCGAGGGCCCAGCACGCAGGGGAACCAGTGATCCTCCAGGGCTGCCGCCCGCGCCTTGCGCTTGAGCTGCTGCCACATCCGGCGCTTGGCCTCGACTTCGGCCAGGCCCACCGTGAGTTGGGTCGGGTGCAGCGTATCCAGGCGGGCGCGAATCAACTGCGGGTGAGCACGGGCCATGCAATGACTCCAGACAGGCACAAAATCGTCAGCTTAGACCTTTATTCAAGGCCGCAGACGATCACGGTCAATGCCTTGAACGACAACGCCGCCGATGCTGTGAAGCACCGGCGGCGTTGTCTGTCGAAGCGGGCTTGAGCCCTCCCTTTCGCCGGCACGCCGGCTCCTACCGGGAGGGCACCGCGACACTCAGGAGAGCAGCGAGTACACCAGGGCGGTAATCGCCACCAGGCCCACCAGGGTCACGAACACGTTGGACGCCTGGCCGCGATAGCGTGCCATGGCCGGCACCTTGCGGATGGCGTACATCGGCATCAGGAACAGGATCGCCGCGATGACCGGGCCGCCGAGGGTTTCGATCATCCCCAGGATGCTCGGGTTGAGGGTCGCCACCGCCCAGCAGATCACCAGCATGAACGCCGCGGTCACGCGGTCCAGGGCCTTGGCCCCGGGACGCCGGCCGCTCTTGACGATCAGCCCCTTGAGGCCTTCGCTGGCACCGATGTAGTGCCCCAGGAACGACTTGGCAATGGCCACGAAGGCAATCAGCGGCGCGGCGAAGGCGATGGTCGGGTTGCTGAAGTGGTTGGCCAGGTAGGACAGGATCGACAGGTTCTGCGCCTTGGCTTCCGCCAGTTGCGCCGGCGACAGGGTCAGCACGCAGCTGAAGACGAAGAACAGCACCATGGCCACCATCAGCAGGTGGGCGCGGGACAGGATCTGCGAACTGCGCTCTTCGGCGTGCAGGCCGTAGCGACGCTTCTGGTCCACGGCAAAGGCCGAGATGATCGGCGAATGGTTGAACGAGAACACCATGACCGGGATCGCCAGCCACAGGGTGTGCAGGAAGGCCGAAGGTGCCGGCACGTCACTGGCGGTGGCGAGGATGCCGCCGTTCCAGTGGGGAATCAGGAACACCGCGAGGAACCCCAGGGCGACGATGAACGGGTAGACCATCAGGCTCATGGCCTTGACGATCACCTGCTCGCCGCAGCGCACCACGGCCAGCAGGCCGAGGATCAGCACCAGGGACAGGATCGCCCGCGGCGGCGGCGCGATGTGCAGCTGGTGCTCCATGAAGCTGCCGACGGTATTGGTCAGGGCCACGCTGTAGATCAGCAGGATGGGGAAGATGGCAAAGAAGTACAGCAAGGTGATCAGGGCACCGGCCTTGATCCCGAAATGCTCCTCCACCACCTCGGTGATGTCCGCGCCATCGCGACCGGACAGCACGAAGCGGGTCAGGCCGCGGTGTGCAAAGAAGGTCATGGGGAACGCCAGCAGCGCCAGGATCAGCAGCGGCCAGAAGCCGCCGAGGCCGGCATTGATGGGCAGAAACAGGGTACCGGCACCGATGGCGGTACCAAACAGGCCCAGCATCCAGGTGGTGTCTTGGCGGTTCCAGTTGCTCAGGGTCGCTGGGGCCGCCGTTTCAAAGCGTTGATCAACGCTGTTGGCCTGATCATTCATCCGGTGGGATCTCCACATTCCGGTCATTTGCCATTCGGTCAGGGCGCGTCGGAGTACCCGACAGACAGAACCCCGACCGAAACAGAGGGGGCGCGATTGTCCGGGATTCCGCAGGCGCTGCATAGACTCAGCTGAGGAACGGTTTGTGCACTGCAGATATTTTTTTACTGGATGGCGAAGCGTCTGGCCCGGCCCTCTCGCGCCACCACCCGGGTCCCGAAAGAGCGCTTTTGCCAGCGCCGGGGTCCGCCGGGGCGATGCAGGTCCGATGAATCCGCTCGCCGACGAGCCGGCCCCCGCGGGGTTGCGTTGACAGGGCTCATGGACAGACGGCATGATCGGACCCCATGAATATCTACGCGCTCAACCCTACCTCTACCACCACGACTGCTTCCGGCGGGTCGTGTGGTGGCTGTGCAGGGTAAGGCAAGCACAGTAAAACCAAGGCCCCGCCAGCAATGGACGGGGCCTTTTGTTTCTCCGTCCAACTGGCACTACAAGGAGAGACAAGATGCCTTTATCCAACGCCAAGCGTGCCCTGCTGGTCATCGACATGCAGGTCGGCCTGTTCAACGGACCGGACAAGCCCTACAAGCGCGAACAGACCCTGGAAAACATCAATCAGCTGATCCGCCGCGCCCGCCAGGCCGGGGCGCCGATCTTCGCCGTGCGCCATACCGGCCCCGCCGACTCGCCGATCGCCGCCGGCAGCCCGTTCTGGCAACTGCTGCCGACCCTGGAAGTGGATGAAGAGCTGGACTGCGTGCTGGACAAGACCCGCCCCAGCTGCTTTGTCGGTACCGGGCTGGCCGAGCGCCTGCAGGAGGCCCAGGTCCAGGAGCTGGTGATCGTCGGCATGAAGACCCAGTACTGCGTCGACGCCACTTGCCGCGCCGCCGGCGACCTGGGGTTTGCCGCGCTGCTGGTGGAAGACGCCCACACCTGCATGGACACCCCCGTGCTGGGGGCGAAAAAAATCATCGCCCACCATAACGCCACCCTGAACGGCCCCTTCGTGCGCCTGATCAAGACCCCTGACGTGAGCTTCTGATTCAAAGCGCTTCCGCCACTGCCCCGGGGACGCCGATGTGCGCGTTCGGCCCCGGGAACAGTGCCGGCCGATTGCCAAAATCCCCTGCAACCCCCACCCTTGAGCCCTCGCCCCTGCCCGTATGGAACCCTCCATGAGCGCCACGACGATCGCCGGCTGCCTGCTCTACAGCCTTGATCCACCTGCCCTTGCCCGCTTCTATGCCGAACTGCAGGGCTGGCCCATCACCGAACAGCAAGCCGATGACCAGCAACTGGCCCACCAGGGCTTCGAGCTGACCCTGGTCCAGGTGCCGCCAGCGATTGCTGCGCGCATCGTCCTCCAGGAACCACCGCTGCCCCGCAGCGATTGTGCCTGCAAGCCGCTGTTCCAGGTGGACGACCTGGCCCGGGCCCGGCAACGCGCAGCCAAGGCCGGTGGTTGGGTGTACGAGGCCGAGCGCGAATCGCAATTCAAGGACGCCCGGGCCTGCGACGGCATCGACCCGGAAGGCAACCTCTTTCAATTGCGCCAACCCCTGCCCCACTAACCCACGAGGAGTACGCCATGCGCGCCACCGTCCTGGTCCTGGTTGAAAACGTCAACGCCTACCTGCCGCACCTCGAAGACCTGGGTTTCAAGCTGATCCTGGCGCCCACTGCGCAAGCCCGGGCCCAGGCGATCCGGGACCACGCCGGGCAGATCGACGCCGTGCTGACCCGCGGCCCCCTGGGCCTGACCGGGGCGGAGATCGCCGCCCTGCCCCGGTTGCAGATCATCTGCGTGATCGGCGCCGGCTATGAACAGGTCGACCTGCAAGCGGCGAGCAACCGCGGGATCGCCGTGACCAATGGCGCCGGGGTCAACGCGCCCTCGGTGGCCGATCATGCCCTGGCCCTGCTGCTGGCCCTGGTGCGCGGCATTCCCCAGGCCGATGCCGCGGTGCGCCAGGGCCAGTGGCCAAAAGTCATGCGCCCGTCCCTGGCCGGCATGCGCCTGGGCATCCTCGGCCTGGGTGCCGTGGGTCAGGCTATTGCCCGGCGCTGCGCCCTGGGGTTCGACATGCCGGTGAGTTATCACAGCCGCCAGCCCCGCGCGGACCAGCCTTATCGCTTCTGCCCGACCCTGGTGGAACTGGCCCGCGACGTGGATGTGCTGGTGATCGCCACCCCCGGCGGCGCCGAGACCCGGCACCTGGTGGACCATCAGGTGCTGGAGGCACTGGGCCCCGAGGGCTTTGTGGTGAACATCGCCCGGGCCAGCGTGGTGGATACCCACGCCTTGCTCCAGGCCCTGCAGCAGCGGCGGATTGCCGGGGCCGCCCTGGATGTGTTCGACGACGAGCCCCAGGTCCCGGACGCCTTCAAGGTTCTCGACAACGTCGTCCTCACGCCCCACGTCGCCGGCCTGTCGCCCCAGGCCAGCCGCGACACCGTGGAGAGGGTCGGCCACAACCTGCAGGCCCACTTCGCAGGCCGGCCGCTGCTGACCCCACTGGTCCTGCCGCCCGCGAACTGACACCGCCCCGAACAGCGCCTATGCTCCCCCGCTGGCGGGTGTGGGAGCTGGACGCGATCTACCCGCCCGCCTCGACCGCCCTTGCTCCTGCGGGATTGGCGGCCGGGCGAGGCAAATTCAAACGCTTGTATCAAAAGCAATGATTGTCCGGCAACACGCGCACCTATAAAGGCCCGCGGCGATTGTGAGCGGCCGGTAGGCGCATTAGATTAGCCAATAATCTCTGGCCTCCAGAATAAGCAGAAGGGATAAGCATGGCGCTTACAGACCAGTCCACCCGTACTCGCTCCGGCGAGGAACTTGACGCCAACCTGATCGATCCGTACCTCAAGGCCCACATCCCCGGCCTCAGCGGCACGCCGCGGATCAGCCAGTTCCCGGGCGGGGCTTCGAACCTCACTTACCTGCTGGAATACCCTGACCAGGAGTTCGTCCTGCGGCGCCCGCCGTTCGGCCACAAGGCCAAGTCGGCCCACGACATGGGTCGCGAGTTCCGCATTCTCAACCAGCTCAGGGACGGCTTCCCCTACTGCCCCAAGGCGTACGTGCATTGCACCGACGAGTCGCTGATCGGCGCCGAGTTCTATGTCATGGAACGGGTCAAGGGCATCATCCTGCGCTCCGACCTGCCGCCGGAGCTGGGCCTGGACGCCGGCCAGACCGAGGCCCTGTGCAAGAGCTTCATCGACCGCTTCGTCGAACTGCACCGGGTCGACTACAACGCCTGCGGCCTCGGCGACCTGGGCCGCCCCGAAGGCTATGTGCAGCGCCAGATCAAGGGCTGGAGCGAGCGCTACGAGAAGGCCCTGACCCCGGATGCGCCGCACTGGGACACCGTCAAGGCCTGGCTCAACGAGAAGATGCCCGCCGACCACCCGACCTCGAGCATCGTCCATAACGACTACCGCTTCGACAACGTGATCCTCGACCCCGACAACCCGATGCAGATCATCGGCGTGCTGGACTGGGAGCTGACCACCCTGGGCGATCCGCTGATGGACCTGGGCAACAGCCTGGCCTACTGGATCGAAGCCGCCGACCCGGCGCCAGTGCAACTGATGCGGCGCCAGCCGAGCAACGCCCCGGGCATGCTCACCCGCCGGCAATTCGTCGACTACTACGCCGAGCGCTCGGGCATCGAGATCGGCAATTTCGACTTCTACTACACCTACGGCCTGTTCCGCCTGGCCGGCATCGTGCAGCAGATCTACTACCGCTTCTACCACGGCCAGACCCAGGACAAACGCTTCGCGCAGTTCATTCACATGAACAAGCTGCTGGAGCAGATGAGCCTGCAGGTCATCGACAAATCCAGCCTCTGACCGCGCCCCGGCGCTCGACAACCCAACCAGGGAAAAACCATGTCCAAGACTCAGTTGTTCGACCTCGACGGCAAGATCGCTTTCGTTTCCGGCGCCAGCCGCGGCATCGGTGAGGCGATTGCCAAGTTGCTGGCCCAGCAAGGTGCCCATGTGATCGTGTCGAGCCGCAAGCTCGACGGTTGCCAGCACGTCGCCGACGCAATCATCGCCGCTGGCGGCAAGGCCACCGCGATCGCCTGCCACATCGGTGAAATGGAGCAGATCAGCCAGGTCTTCGCCGGCATCCGCGAACAGTTCGGGCGCCTGGACATCCTGGTCAACAACGCCGCCACCAACCCGCAGTTCTGCAACGTCCTGGACACGGACCTCGGGGCTTTCCAGAAGACCGTCGACGTCAACATCCGCGGCTACTTCTTCATGTCGGTGGAAGCCGGCAAGCTGATGCGCGAGAACGGCGGCGGCAGCATCATCAACGTGGCCTCGATCAACGGCATCTCGCCGGGGATCTTCCAGGGCATCTACTCGGTGACCAAGGCCGCGGTGATCAACATGACCAAGGTCTTCGCCAAGGAATGCGCGCCGTTCGGCATCCGCTGCAACGCCCTGCTGCCGGGCCTGACCGACACCAAGTTCGCCTCGGCGCTGGTGAAGAACGACGCCATCCTCAAGACCGCCCTGGCGCAGATCCCCCTCAAGCGCGTGGCCGACCCCAGCGAAATGGCCGGCGCGGTGCTGTACCTGGCCAGCGACGCCTCCAGCTACACCACCGGTGTTGCGCTGAACGTGGACGGCGGCTTCCTCTCCTGAGGCCTGCTTGCACCTCCAGACAGGCAGCCCCCGGGCTGCCTTTTTCTTGTCCTGCGGGCGCTGACTGGCCAACGAACAGCCACTTGAACCCGGCGCTCGCCTCACGACGCCTTTTGCCGGCCAGCCGGCGCCTGCAGGGCCGCCTCGAAATTTTAATTCCAGCAATTGCAATTAAAGAATATTTATTCCATAACTAGCACTCCCTAGAACAATAATTCTGCAGGAGCGGTTATGGACGAACTTGGCATTGGCTTGATCGGCACCGGCTTCATGGGCCGGGCCCACGCCCTGGCGTTTCGCAGCGTCGGCGCGGTGTTCGAACTGCCGGTGCGCCTGCACCTGGCCGCCCTGGCCGATGCCGATGCGCAGCGCGCCGAACACTGCGCCGGGGCCTGGGGCTTTGCCCGGGCCCACGGCGACTGGCAAGGCCTGATCGCCGATCCCCGGGTCAATCTGGTGGCCATCACCACCCCCAACCATTTGCACTTCCCCATGGCCATGGCGGCACTGGCGGCGGGCAAGGCGGTGTACTGCGAAAAACCCCTGGCGGTCAGCGTCGAACAGGCCCGGCAGATGCACCACGCGGCCCAGACCGCCGCAGTGGTGACCCGGGTCGGCTACAACTACCAGCACAACCCGATGATCGTCCTCGCCCGGCAACTGATCGGCCAGGGTGAGCTGGGGCAGTTGGTGAGCTTCCAGGGCGAGTTCAGCGAAGACTTCATGGCCGACCCGGATTCGCCCTGGTCCTGGCGTTGCGACCCGCAGCACGCCGGTGGCGCCCTGGCGGACCTGGGCAGCCACCTGCTGGCCATGGCGCGCTTTCTCATGGGGCCGGTGCAGGCGGTGTGCGCCGACACCCAGACCGTGCACCGGCAACGCCCTGTTCACAGCGCCAGCCAGCAACGTCGCGGCATAGAAGTCGACGATCAGGCCCACGCCCTGCTGCGCTTTGCCAATGGCGCCCGAGGCTGCGTGAGCAGCAGTTGGATCAAGCACGGCTACAAGAACCACCTGAGCTTCGAGATCAGCGGCACCCTGGGCACCCTGGCCTTCGACCAGGAACGGCTCAACGAACTGCGCCTGTACCGTGTCGGACAGAAAGGCTTCCAGCGCCTGCTGGCCGGGCCGGACCTGCCCGGCTACGCCGCCTTCAGCCCGGCCCCCGGGCATCAACTGGGCTACAACGAACTCAAGACCCTGGAGGTTCACGAACTGATCATGGCCCTGTGCGGCCAGGGCCGGGACGGCACGGATTTCGCCGAAGCCTGGGAAATTGAACGCCTGGCCGCGGCAATCCGCACCGCCGCCCAGGAACAGCGCTGGGTCCCCCTCCTGTAGCCGCTGCTGAGCCCGCGAAGCTGCGCAAAGGTCCGCAGGACCTTGCCTGACGATCGCCCGCCGATCTTCGCCGGCCTCAAGATCCCCGCGTCTCCTGCGGAGCCGTGCGCAGCCTGCGGCAGCGGCTACACCCCCCGATCGGCTTTGCCTGTAGCCGCTGCTGAGCCACGGCGAAGCTGCGCAAAGGTCCGCAGGACCTTGCCTGACGATCACCCGCCGATCTTGGCCGGCCCAAGATCCCCGCGTCTCCTGCGGAGCCGTTCGCAGCCTGCGGCAGCAGCTACCCCCCCCCGATCGGCAGTGCCTGTAGCCGCTACTGAGCCACGGCGAAGCTGCGAAAAGGTCCGCAGGACCTTGCTTGGCGGTCGCCCGTAGCACCCGCAGCAGCCTTTAGTGCGCCGCGGCCCTGCGGGCCGTTCGCAGCCTGCGGCAGCGGCTACAAGGGCAATGCGGCCAGGCGCGCGGCCAGGGCCTTGGCTTGCAGGGCGACGTCGGTGACCGCGGTGCTTTCCCACCACAGGCCGCGCAACGGCGGGCCCAGGGCAAACAGGCGCGCGGATGCATGGCCCCGGGCATCGTGCACGGCGCCGTCCGCCGTGGCGCTGATGCCCAGGGCCAGCGGACCGGGGGTGACCAGGCCGCGAGCCAGCAGTTGCTGCGGCAAGGGCCGCGCCACCCGGCGCCAGTCGTATTCGATGCCGCTGGAGTTGATCAGGGCATCGCCCGGTACGCGCACGCTGTCCGGGCTGCCGCGATAGCGCAGGCGGATCGCCAGGCGGCCGTCGGCGCCCGCCTCAAGCCCCTGGTAGCACGCGGCATGCACCCGCAACCGGCCTTGCTCCTGCAAGCGCGCCACCAGCGCCGCGCTCAAGGGCGGCGAGCGATGGTGATGGCTTTCCCACCAGGGCCGCACATGACGCACGAACTGGCGTTTCTGCGCCTCGCTGGCCTGGCTCCACAAGCGCCCGATATGGGCCCGCACCGTGTCCAGCGGCGCTTGCCAGTCGATGCCCCGGGCCTGCGCCGCCTGGCACTGGCGCCGCAGCGCCCGGAACAACTGCCGGGGGCTGCGCAGGCTCGGGTCGGCGGCGAGAAAATCCTCCCAGGCCGGCGGCTGGCGACGCACGTGCGGCAACAGCCCATGGCGGGAGAACACCTCGATCGGCCCGCGATGCCCGGCCTGCTCCAGGGACACCACGGCGTCGACCATGGTCAGCCCGGAGCCAATGATCAGCACCGTCGCCCGGGGATCGAGGCGGGCCATGGCGGCCACGTCCCAGGGGTCCAGCGCGGCGGCGTTGAGGCCGCTGGACCGGGTCTGTGGCGTGCGCGCCGCGGGGAACATGCCCGTGGCCAGCACCGCCCGCGCGCCCCGCAGTTGCCGGCCATCGGCCAGGGTCAGGAGCACGCCGTCAGGTTCGATTTCCAGGTCGACCGCTTCGCCCTGCACATGGCTCACCGAGGAGCCCTGCCCCCGGCCCTGCGCTTGCGCCTCGGCCAGCCGCTGCTGGACATAGACGCCAAACAGTCCGCGGGGCGGAAACAGTTCGCTGACCGGCACATGCTGGCGATCCGACTCGGGCCAGCCGCCCTCGGCAATGTGCCGGGTCAGCCACTGGGTCAGGTCATCGGCGTTGTCCGGGTCGACGCTCATGCGCGCGGCGTTGCCGTTCAGGGTGTGCCCCAGCTCCACGGCGCTGTAGGCCTCGCCACGCCCCAGTTCGTTGCGCGGCTCGATCACCAGGATCCGCCGCCGGCCCGGCCGGCGCAGCAATTGCGCGGCCAGCAAGGCGCCACTCAGGCCACCGCCGACAATCAGAATGTCCGCATCAGGGTCGGCCGGGATGGTCGGTGGGGTGTGGTTATGGCTCATGGCATGCTCGCGGTCAGTGTTTGCCCAGGTAGAAATCCTGCAGATCGCCCCGGGCCAGCAACTGCTCGGCGGTGCCGGACAGGGCCACCCGTCCGTTGTCCAGCAGGCAGGCGTGGGACGCGTACTTGAGCGCCAGATTAATGCTTTGCTCGGCGATCAGAAAACTCACCCCCGCCTCGCGATTGAGCTGGGCGACGATCTGAAAAATCTCCTGGACGATAATAGGCGCCAAGCCCATGGAAGGTTCGTCCAGCAGTACCAAAGTAGGATGGGTCATCAACGCCCGGCCGATGGCCAGCATCTGCTGCTCACCACCCGAGGTCAGGCCGGCACGCACCCGGCGCTTGGTCAGCAGCCGCGGAAACCAGTGATAGATGCGCTCCAGATCCTCGGCCAACTGCCGACGGCCGAGGCCGCGGACAAAGCCGCCGCTGCGCAGGTTGTCCTCCACGGTCAGCTGGCCGAACACGTGTCGCCCCTCCAGCACATGGACCATGCCCTGGCGCACTCGGCGACTGGGATCGACCCCGGCCAGGTCCTGCCCGGCGAAGCGGATGCTGCCCCGCCCCAGTTGGGCCCGCTCGGCCCGGCCCAGGCCGGAGATGGCCTTGAGGGTAGTGCTCTTGCCGGCGCCATTGGCCCCCAGCAAGGCGACGATCGCCCCCCGGGGCACGTCCAGGGACACCCCGGCCACCCCGAGGATGGCGCCGTCGTAGATCACCTCGATGTCCTGCACCTGCAACAGGTGCTCGGCCGCAGTGGCCGTGGCGCTGTGGCTCATGCTTCAGTCATCCCCGTTGCAGGTGCGTGGCGTCAGTTGCTTTTCCTTGGCGAAGGCCGCGGCCTTCTCGTCGATCAGCGGCCGCAGCAGCGCGCGGTCGGCGGCGATCCAGTCGCTGATCAGGGTCCAGTTGGCCCCGTCCCATTGCTGCACCCGGGCCGCGCCGCCGCCTTCGTGATCGCGGCACGACAGCTGGAGGTTCTGCATCAGCCCCAGGTAACCCATGTCCTTGAGCCGGGCGTCGTCGATGTTCAGGTGCTCCAGGCCCCAGCGCCCTTCTTCACCGTTGAGCGGGCGCTTGCCGAACTTGCCCTGGGCGGTGCGGATCGCCTCCACCGCCACCGCGGCGTTCACCAGCCCGGAGTTGTAGTACACGCTGCCGAAGTTCTTCAGGTCCTTGAGGTCGCTCTTGCCGGTATCGAGGATGTACTGCTTCAGGCGCTTGTGGATCTCGAAGTCGCTGCCCGCCGGGTAGGGTGTCAGCGCCAGGTAGCCCTTGGCGGCGACCCCGGCCGGCAGCACGTCCTCGCTGGAACTGGCCCAGATGTCGCCGATGATGTGATCCACCGGGAAGCCGAAGCGCGCCGCGGTCTTGACCGCCACCGGGGTCGACACGCCCCAGGTGCGCAGGAACACCCAGTCCGGGTTCTGCTGGCGGATCTGCCGCCATTGCGCCGATTGCTCGTTGCCCGGGTCGGCCACCGGGATCTGGATGTTCTCGAAGCCGTATTTTTCCGCCAGCAGCTTGAGCGGCCCGAGGGTTTCCCGGCCATAGGCGGAGTCGTGATAGACCGTGGCGATCTTCTTGCCCTTGAGCTTGTCGAACCCGCCCTCGCGCTGGGCGATGTAGTTCACCAGGGTCGAGGCCTCGCTGTAGAAGGTCAGCATCACCGGGAAGTTGTAGGGGAACACCGTGCCATCGGTGGCTTCGGTACGCCCGTAGCCCAGGGTAATGAGCGGGATCTTGTCCACCTCGGCTCGCTCGCTCAGGGCATAGGCCGCCGGCGCTCCGTTGGGCTGATAGACCGCCACCGGCGCGCCGTCCAGGCCCTTCTTGAAGCGCTCGTAGCACTCGATGCCCTTCTCCGCGGTCCATTCGGTCTCGCATTCCTGCCACACCAGCTTGACCCCGTTGATCCCGCCTTCCACCTGATTGATGTAGTTCAGGTAGTCGATCATCCCGGCCCACACCTGCACCCCGCTGGAGGCATAGGCCCCGACCCGGTAGGTGGCCAGGGGGAAGAACTGCTGGTCCGGCGCGGCCTGGGCCTGCGGGGTCAGCGCCGCGGACAGCAGCAAGGCCGCACTGGCCAGGGAAGCTTTCAAGGATGCACGCATGTTGTCTCTCTAGGTCTTGAGTGGAATTTCAGAAGCGCAGCGGCCAGTGCCGCAGGCGCTCGCGCAGGTTGCTCAGCAGGCGGATCAGGCCCTCGGGCTCCTTGATCAGGAACAGGATGATCAGCACGCCAAAGATGATTTTCTGCAGGTTCTGCAATTGCCCGGCGTCCACCGCCCCGCCCAGCAGCCACTGCCCGGCGTGGCTGAGGAAGATCGGCAGCAGGCTGATGAAGGCCGCGCCGACGAAGTTGCCGGCCACGCTGCCCATGCCGCCGATAATGATGATGAAGAGGATCTGGAACGACCGATTGATATCGAAGCTGCTGGCGCTGGCGGTGCCCAGGTAGGCGAAGGCCCACAGCGCCCCGGCGATGCCCAGGTAGAACGAGCTGACGGCAAAGGCCTGGCGCTTGTAGCGGGCCGCCGGGATGCCGATCACCGCGGCCGCGGTGTCCATGTCGCGGATCGCCATCCAGTTGCGCCCGACCTGGCTTTGCACCAGGTTCTGCGCCACCCGGGTCAGCAGCAGGACCACCACCAGGGTCAACAGGTAGCGCCCGGTCGGGGTATTGAGGTCATGCCCCCACAGGCTCAACTGCGGAGCCGAGATGGTGCCCGAGGAGCCGTAGTTGTAGAACCAGGGAAACTTGACGAACAGCCACTCCAGGAAGAACTGCGCCGCCAGGGTGGTGACCATCAGGTAGAAGCCCTTGATCCGCGAGCTGGGCAGGCCGAACAGCCAGCCCACCAGGGCACTGATCAGGCCACCGCCGAGCAGCGCCACGGGCAGCCCCAGCTCTGGCAGGCGCAGCACGAAGCCGTAGGTGGCAAAGGCTCCGACCGCCATGAAGCCGGCGGCGCCCACCGAGGTCTGGCCGGTGTAGCCGGTCAGCAGGTTGAGCCCGAGCCCGGCCAGGGACAGCACCAGGAAGGGAATCAGGATCGCGTTGAGCCAATAGTCGTTGGCAACCAGGGGCACCACGCCGCAGGTCAACAGCAACAGGCCGCTCAGGCCCAGGGGCAGACGGCGCTGGACCAGCAGCAGCGGCGCGGTTTGCCGGGTCAGGGGAATGGACATCAATTCACACTCGCTCGATGGCCCGCTCGCCGAACAGGCCGGCGGGACGGATGTAGAGGAAGGCCAGGGCCAGGACATAGGCGAACCAGGGGGTGATGCCGCCGCCGATCAGCGGGCCGATATAGACCTCCGCCAGATTCTCGGCGGCACCGACAATCAGGCCCCCGGCAATCGCCCCGCCGATGGAGGTGAAGCCGCCGATGATCAGCACCGGCAGCGCCTTGAGCACCACCAGCGACAGCGAGAACTGCACCCCCTGGCGCGCGCCCCAGAGCAGCCCGGCCACCAGCCCCACGACCCCGGCCACGGCCCAGACGATCTGCCAGATGCGGTTGAGGTTGATGCCGATGGACAGTGCCGCCGTGGTGTCGTCGGCCACCGCCCGCAGGGAGATGCCGATGCGGGTCTTGTTGAACAGCAGTGCCAGCACCGTCACCAGCACCAGGGCGGCCGCGGCGGCGATCAGGTCGAACTGGCTGACCATCAGCGGCCCGAGGAACAGCGGCACGTCGTCGATGCCCAGGTCCAGGGCGCGCACCTGGGAGCCCATCAGTCCCTGGGCCAGGCCCTCGATGATGAACGACAGGCCCAGGGTGGCCATGAACAGGGTGATCTGCGAGCGATTGACCAGGGGCCGCAGCACCAGGCGCTCGATCAGCCAGGCACCGATGATCATCACCAGCACCGTCAGCAGCAGCGCCAGGGCGAAGGGCACACCCTGGTCGTGCAGGCTGACGAAGGTCAGGGCGGCGAACAGCAGCATCGCGCCCTGGGCGAAATTGAACACGCCGCTGGCCTTGTAGATCAGCACGAAGCCGATGGCCACCAGGGAGTACAGGGTCCCGGCCAGCAGGCCGCCGAGCAGGGTTTCGAGGAAGAAGTTCATCAGTGCACCACCCCCAGGTAGGCGGCGATCACGTCGGGATTGGCCTGGACCTCGGCCGGCGTGCCATCGCCCACCTTGCGCCCGTAGTCCAGGACCACCACGTGGTGGCACAGCTCCATGACCACCCCCATGTCGTGCTCGATCAACACCACGGTGGTGCCCAGGTCACGATTGATGTCAGCGATGAAGCCGGCCATTTCCTGCTTTTCCTCGGCGTTCATGCCCGCCAGGGGTTCGTCCAGCAACAGCAGGCTGGGCCCGGCGATCAGCGCCCGCCCCAGCTCCACGCGCTTTTGCAGGCCGTAGGACAGGTTGCCCACCGGGACATCCCGCAGTGCCTGCAAATCGAGAAACTGCAGGATGCCCTGGGCCAGTTGGCGGAAGGTCGCGGCCTCGCGCCGGGCCCGGGGCAAGCCCAGGGCCTGCTCGATCAGGTAGGTGCGCGAATGCCGCGACAGGCCGGTGAGCAGGTTGTCGATCACGCTCATCTTCTTGAACAGCGCATTGTTCTGGAACGTCCGGCCAATGCCACGGCGAGCGGCGCTCAGCGGGTCGATGCGCGAATAGCTCTGGCGGTCGAAGACAATCGCCCCGCTGTCGAAGCGATAGATCCCGTTGAGCAGGTTGAGCAACGAGCTCTTGCCGGCGCCGTTGGGTCCGATCAGGCCGCAGATTTCGCCACGGCGCACGTCGAACGACAGCTGGTTGATGGCCTTGACCCCCTTGAACGACAGGGACACGGCGCGCACTTGCAGGATGGGTTCGCTGGGGCTCATGCAATGTTCCGTTTGAATTCGGCGATCCAGGCCGGGGTTGAGGGGTGAGCATGCGACGGCGCCGGCTGCCAGATGAACTGCAAGCGGGCAAAGCCCAGCAACCGGCGCACCCGTTGCTTGAGCAGCCGGGGCAGTGGCCGGCGAGGATGGGCAATGACCCACTCGCACAGGCGCCGGCGCCAGCTGCCGGGAGGCGCCAGGCGGCTTTCGATTTCGTCCGCCAGCTGCTGCAGGCGCGGCGGCGACAGCAGCAGGCCGCTGGGCACCACGTCGCGGCGGTCGCGACTGGCGGATGCCGCGGTTTCGGGGAAGGCCAGGCTGTGGCCGCTGTTTAGCCAGTGCTCCAGCAACACCTGCAGACCCGCCGCCCATTGCGTGCCCTCTTCGCTCCACAGTTGCTCGGCAGTGGCCGGATGGCGCCAATAGAGCTGGCGCTGGGGCGCTTCGCTGGGGCCGAGCAAGTCGGCAAAGCACAGCAGCGGCTGGCGCACACCGGCGGGCAGGCGCGGCAAGGCTTGCCCGGCGATCAAAAGCCCCGGGGCCGGGCCCTGGTCCCCGGCGGCCACCCAGGCCAGGACCTGGCGCCGCGAGTGGACGAAGGCGTGGCTCGGCTGCAGGCGCCAAAGCGCCTGGCGCAGGGCCTCGGGCGCCAGCTCCGGGTCGAGGCTGAGCACTTCGGCGCCCAGGCTCCGGGCAGCCAGGGCCAGCAGCAACAGGTCCGGCTCGAACGGCCCGCTCAGGGCCAGCCGGGACTGCGAGTCGAGGCCTTGCTGGCGCAGGCCGTCGGCCAGACGCTCGACATCGCGCAGGGCATCGATCCAGCGCCAGGCGTACCAATGGCCGTGGCGCTTGTGGCGCAGGGCATTGTCCAACGGCCGGGCCTGGGCCCAGTGCCGCAACTGTTCCAGGGCACCGCTCAACTGCAAGCGGTCCTCGGGGGCTGGCGCATCCGTGGTGGGCGGACGCTTGAGTTCATGCACGCTCATGAATTGACCTCGACAACTTGGCAAACGCGTGCGGTGGTCCGCTGGCTGGAAATAAACGGGGCTGGCCCTAGGACGCAGGTCGTGCGGGCCTCTTCGCTGGCAAGCCAGCTCCTACCGGAATTGGACGGCTCCCTGGTAGGAGCCGGCTTGCCGGCGAAGGCGTTGCTGAATCCGGCGCCTGTCGTGCGGGCCTCTTCGCTGGCAAGCCAGCTCCTACCGGAATTGGGCGGCTCCCTGGTATGAGCCGGCTTGCCGGCGAAGGCGTTGCTGAATCCGGCGCCTGTCTTGCGGGCCCTTTCGCTGGCAAGCCAGCTCCTACCGGAATTGGACGGCTCCCTGGTAGGAGCCGGCTTGCCGGCGAAGGCGTTGCTGAATCCGACGCCTGTCTTGCGGGCCCTTTCGCTGGCAAGCCAGCTCCTACCGGAATTGGGCGGCTCCCTGGTAGGAGCCGGCTTGCCGGCGAAGGCGTTGCTGAATCCGACGCCTGTCTTGCGGGCCCTTTCGCTGGCGAGCCAGCTCCTACAGGGGTTGGGTCAGGCGCGGGCGCGTTGCGCGGGTGTTTGGCGTTGCCCGCCCAGGTTGCGCCAGGCGTTGCCCCGGTGGCTTTCGGGCAGGCGCGGGCCGGCGCCGAAGAGTTTTTCCCGCAGGGTGCCGGGGGCGTATTCGGTCTTGTACACCCCGCGTTTCTGCAGTTCCGGAACCAGCAGCTCAACCGCGTCGATAAAGGTTTCGTGAGTCAGGGCGTAGGCCAGGTTGAAGCCGTCGACATCCGTCTCTTCGACCCACTCCTGGAGCAGGTCGGCCACGGTTTCCGGGCTGCCGACGAACAATGGGCCAAAGCCGCCGATGCCGACCCAGTCGGCCAGTTCGTGGGGGGTCCAGACCTTGTTCGGGTCCGCCGTGGAGAAGGCCTCCACCGCCGACTGGATGGCATTGGTGTGCACGTGTTTGAGGGGCTCGTCGGGCTTGAAGCGGCTGAAGTCGATGCCGGTCCAGCCGGAAATCAGCGCCATGGCGCCCTCATAGCTGACCCAGGACTTGTATTCCTCGAACTTGGCCTTGGCCAGGGCATCGGTCTCGCCGAGGATCACCGTCTGCAGGTTGAAGATCAGGATCTTCGACGGGTCGCGCCCGGCTTCAGCCGCGCGGCGGCGGATGTCGGCCACGGTCTTTTTCAGCAGCACCTTGGACGGCGCGGCAACGAACACGCATTCGGCGTGCTCGGCGGCGAACTGCTTGCCGCGGCTGGACGCCCCGGCCTGGTAGAGCACCGGGGTGCGCTGCGGCGACGGCTCGCACAGGTGGATGCCCGGCACCTGGAAGTGTTTGCCGACGTGGCGGATCTCGTGGATCTTGCTCGGGTCGCTGAAGATCCGCCGCTCGCGGTCACGCAACACCGCGCCCTCCTCCCAACTGCCTTCCCAGAGCTTGTAGCAGACCTCCAGGTATTCCTCGGCGTAGTCGTAGCGGGCGTCGTGTTCGGTCTGGGCCTGCTGGCCGATGTTCTTCGCTCCGCTCTCCAGGTAGGAGGTGACGATGTTCCAGCCGGCACGGCCCTTCGTCAGGTGATCCAGGGTCGAAAGGCGCCGGGCAAAGGGGTACGGATGCTCGAACGACAGCGAGGCGGTGAGGCCGAAGCCCAGGTGCTCGGTGACCAGGGCCATGGGCGGGATCAGTTGCAGCGGATCATTGACCGGCACCTGGGCCGCCTGGCGGATCGCCGCCTCGCCATTGCCGTTGTAGACGTCGTAGATGCCCAGCACATCGGCGATGAACAGCCCGTCGAACTTGCCCTTTTCGAGGATCCTGGCCAGGTCGGTCCAGTACTCCAGGTCCTTGTACTGCCAGGAGCGGTCCCGGGGGTGGGCCCAGAGTCCCGGCGACTGGTGTCCGACGCAGTTCATGTCGAAGGCATTGAGGCGGATTTCACGGGACATCACACAGCACTCCTGAAACCTTGGGGCAGCACGCCGTTGAGGCGGTAGTTGCCGACCAATTGATACTTCCAGCGCAACGGGTCATGCAGGGCCGGGGGCTGGGGGCTGCGCTGGCCGGTGAGTTCGAACTCGGCGTTGCCCGCCGCCAGCAGGGCTTCGCCGGCGGCAATCGCCGCCTCGGCCAGGGCGACGGTGACTTCGGCCGGTTCCTGGCCTTGTTGCAGGCGCTGCCGGGCCCGCTCATGCAGGGCCGCGGCCACCTCGATGCGGATCTGCAGGTCGCCGAAGCGGCTGATGACATAGGGGTCGTCACTGGCCTTGCTCAGGCCGCTGCCGGACCAGGGCCGGGCCTGCTGGCGAACGAATTCCAGGGTCCGCTGCAACAGGTCGCGGGCCCGTTGCAGCTGCTCGCCGCTGGCGGCCAGGGCAGCCTGGGGGCTGTCGGGTTGGGTCAATGCGTTCATGGCGGTGTCCTTTCAGTTCCAGGCGTGACGGGGCGGCTTGACGCCGTTGAGCAGGAAGTTGCCGATCAGGTGGTATTTCCAGCGCGCCGGATCGTGCAGGGTGTGGGTGCGGGCGTTGCGCCAGTGGCGGTCGAGGTTGTACTTGGCCGACACCGAGCGGGTGCCGGCCAGCTCGAACAGTTTGCTGGCGGCGAGCAAGGCGTTTTCCGCCGACAGCACCTTGGCCTGGGCCACCACCAGGGAGGCCTGGGCGACGCTGTCTTCGCTGGGGCTGGCCAGGGCCTGATCAACCGCCTCGGCGGCCTTGACCAGGATCGCCTCGGTGCCGTGCACCCGCCATTCCAGGTCGCCGATGGCGGCGATGGTGAACGGGTCCTGCCAGCCGTGATCCAGGCCGCTGTCGATCCACGGCCGCGATTGCCGGGCGTAATGCTTGGCGTCTTCCAGGGCGGCGACGGCGATGCCGGTGTCCACCGCGGCCTGGATGATCTGCGAGATCGGGCCGTCGGCGGTGGGTTGGTCGAAGGCCCGGTGGGCCGGGATCACCGCGCTGCGCGGCACCTGCACCGCCTTGAGGCTGACCCCGCCGCTGGCGGTGGTGCGCTGGCCGAAGCCGTCCCAGCTGTCGATCACCGTGAGGCCGGGGTTGTCGCGCTCGATAAAGGCAATGTGCGCCTGGTTGTGCTCGTCCACCGCCACCGTCGGCACGATGTGGGCGAACAAGGCGCCGGTGCAGTAGAACTTCTCGCCGTCGATCTGCGCCTGCTCGCCGCTGAAGCGGATCCGGGTTTCAAAAGCGCCGACATGCTTGCTGCCGGCTTCGGAAAAGGCATTGCCGAAACGGTAGCCCTGCAACACCTTGGCGAAGTAGTGCTGCTTCTGCTCTTCGCTGGCGGTCTGCAACAGGATGTCCACCACCCCGAGGTGGTTCTGCGGCAGCTGGCCCAGGGACGGATCGGCGGCGGAGATGATCTTGATCACTTCGGTCAAGGTCACATAGGACACCCCGGCGCCGCCGTAGGCCCGGGGAATGGTGATGCCCCACAGGCCGCTGGCGGAGAACTGGTCCAGCTCGGCCCGCGGCAGGCGCCGTTCGCGGTCGCGCACCGCGGCCTCCACGGCAAAGCGCTGGGCCAGGTCCCGGGCGATACTGATGGCCTCGGCATCGCTGCGGATCAGGTGGGCATTGGGTAAGGGTTGGGCTGGGGCTGTCATGGGCCGACTCCACGTCCTGAAGATCAAGATGAACACCGCTCGGGCGCTCGCTATCAGGACAATTGCAGGAGTCGTGCCTAAATATAAAAACCTTTTATTTCAATGACTTGATGACGATTCCGAAGAAAAGGCATCAACTGAAAACAGGCAAAATGTCCAACCGCTGTTGGCTGGCCAACAGTGGCCGGCACGCCAGGGCGATCAGTACACCACGTTGCGCACGAAGCGCGTGGCCAGGGGGCCGTCGTTGCGATAGCCGTGGGGCACGTGACTGGCGAACATAAAGAAATCACCGCTTTCCAGGCGCCGCTCGGCGTCGCCGAAGAACAGCGTCAGGCAGCCTTGGAAGACATAGATCTGCTCGCTCCAGCCGACGGTGTCGCACTCGGAGTGATAGACCTCGCCGGGCTCCAGCTGCCACTCCCAGAGTTCCACTTCACGGCTGGCCTCGGCCTTGGCCAGGAGCAGCGCCTTGCTCCCGGGGATGACACCGGCCCAGGCCAGCTCGTTGATGCGACTCGGGTCCCGGGAATCCGGGGCCTGGATCAGGTCGCTGAACGCCACGTTCAAGGCCTCGGCGACCCGGTCCAGGGTGCCGAGACTGACGTTCTTCTCCCCGGCCTCGATGGCCACCAGCATCCGCCGGCTGACGGCGGATTTTTCTGCCAGGGCGCTCTGGCTCAGGCCTGCGGCATGGCGCAGGCGTCGCACGTTGAGGCTGACATGTTGCAGGACCGAAGCCCGTTGGACGTTATCTTTGTGCACTATATTGCTCGCTCTCCGGGCCTGCGCAGTATACTGCCCAGCTTCCGGCGCATTGTGCGTCCCCCCTCAGGTAGCACGCAAGGCCATGACTTCAACGCCCTCCCGCGCAATGCGCTTCCCACTCAGCAGGGCCGAAGCGGTGCTGGTGCTGATCACCATGATCTGGGGCGGCACCTTCCTGCTGGTGCAGCACGCCATGAGCGTCAGCGGACCGATGTTTTTCGTCGGCCTGCGCTTCGCCGCGGCGGCGTGCATCGTCGCCCTGTTTTCACTGCGCCACCTGCGCGGGCTGACCCTGTTCGAACTGCGCGCCGGGACTTTCATCGGCACCGCCATCATGCTCGGCTACGGCCTGCAGACGGTGGGCCTGCAAAGCATTCCCAGCAGCCAGTCAGCATTTATCACGGCCCTGTATGTGCCCTTCGTGCCGCTGCTGCAGTGGCTGTTCATGGGCAAGCGCCCGGGGTTGCTGCCGAGCCTGGGCATCATGCTGGCCTTTACCGGCCTGATGCTGCTGTCCGGCCCCAATGGCGCATCGCTGGACTTCAGCCCCGGGGAGATCGCCACCCTGATCAGCACCGTGGCGATTGCCGCGGAAATCATCCTAATCAGCAGCTTCGCCGGGCGGGTGGATGTGCGCCGGGTGACGGTGGTGCAACTGGCGGTCACCTCGCTACTGGCCTTTGCCATGGTGCTACCGACCGGCGAGGCACTGCCGGAGTTTTCCTGGCTGCTGCTGGCCAGCGCCCTGGGGCTGGGAGCGGCCAGCGCGGCGATCCAGGTGGCGATGAACTGGGCGCAGAAAAGCGTCTCGCCGACCCGCGCCACCCTGATCTATGCCGGTGAGCCGGTGTGGGCCGGGATTGTCGGGCGGATCGCCGGGGAACGTTTGCCGGGGCTGGCGCTGCTGGGGGGCGCCTTGATCGTGCTGGCGGTGATCATCAGCGAATGGAAGCCCAAGGGCCGGGCCACGCCGGCATTGACCGACCAGACAGCGGACGGTGTGTAGGAGACGGCTTGCCGGCGAAAACGGTCTTGCGGGCCTCTTCGCTGGCAAGCCAGCGCCTACGATTGGCAGGGATATCGCAGGGACATGTAGGAGCCGGCTGCCGGCGAAAGCGATCCGGCAGGTTCCCTCGCTGGCAATCCAGCGCCTAGAACACGGGGTCGCCGGGGGCGTAAAGCCAGGTCGGGGCGGTCAGCGAACCCCGGTGCTTGGGCTCAAGCCGTACCGGGTCATGCTCGGGCGTACCGTGGAAGTAGAAATAGGCGTGGTAGAGCGCATGACCCTCGGCCAGCGCGCGGTCGAAGTAAAGCACCGTGCCCGGCGGCAGCCGGTAGCTGGACTCATCGCCCAACGGCCCTTCGATGATCAGCGCCTGGCGGGTCTGGAGCATGTCGGGACGCTGGAGATAATGCTCCAGGCCAATGCCCAGCGCCGCGCCGAAGGCGGTGAACAGTAAAGCGAAACATCCGCGTCGAATCATCCGACCCATGGTCGTTCCTTGTATGAGGTGCACCGTTATCCATCCTTGCTGCAGGTTGACCTGGGCAGGGCGTTGGCCTTGCAGCACCCGGTGAGCGGGCACATCCGGCATTTGTCTCCTACCTTTGAAAGCGCATGTAACATTTCTTAGGGGGGCCGAGCCGCCCATGGCGGTTGGTGATCGGGGGCCTGGCACGTATTATGCGTCATACTTTTCCGCAGATTAGAAGCCTATGTCCCTGATAGTTCTACTGCTTCTGCCATTCATTGGCAGCTGTCTGGCGGCCCTGCTGCCGCACAACGCACGTAACACGGAATCTCTGCTGGCTGGCCTGGTGGCACTCATTGGCACCATCCAGGTGGCGTTGCTGTACCCGCAGATCGCCGACGGCGGGATTATCCGTGAGGAATATACCTGGCTGCCAAGCCTGGGCCTGAACTTCGTGCTGCGCCTGGACGGCTTCGCCTGGCTGTTCTCGTTGCTGGTGCTGGGCATCGGCAGCCTGGTGGCGCTGTATGCGCGCTACTACATGTCGCCGGAAGATCCGGTGCCACGCTTCTTCGCCTTCTTCCTGGCGTTCATGGGGGCCATGCTGGGCCTGGTGATCTCCGGCAACCTGATCCAGATGGTGTTCTTCTGGGAGCTCACCAGCCTGTTCTCGTTCCTGCTGATCGGCTATTGGCACCACCGCTCCGACGCCCGCCGCGGCGCCTACATGGCCTTGATGGTCACCGGTGCCGGGGGCTTGTGCCTGCTGGCGGGGGTCATGCTGCTCGGCCATGTGGTCGGCAGCTACGACCTGGATCAGGTGCTAGCTGCCGGAGACAAGATCCGCGCCCACGCGCTCTACCCGATCCTGTTGCCATTGATCCTGCTGGGCGCCCTGAGCAAGAGCGCGCAGTTTCCCTTCCACTTCTGGCTGCCCCACGCCATGGCGGCGCCAACACCGGTTTCGGCCTACCTGCACTCGGCGACCATGGTCAAGGCCGGGGTGTTTCTCCTGGCCCGCCTGTGGCCGTCGTTGTCCGGCACCGAAGAATGGTTCTACATCGTCAGCGGCGCCGGGGCCTGCACCCTGGTGCTGGGCGCCTACTGCGCGATGTTCCAGAACGACCTCAAGGGCCTGCTGGCCTACTCCACCATCAGCCACCTGGGGCTGATCACCCTGCTGCTAGGCCTCAACAGCCCCTTGGCGGCGGTGGCCGCGGTGTTCCACATTCTCAACCACGCCACCTTCAAGGCGTCCTTGTTCATGGCCGCCGGGATCATCGACCACGAGAGCGGCAGCCGCGACATCCGCAAGCTCAATGGCCTGATCAAGCTGATGCCCTACACCGCGACCCTGGCCATGGTGGCCAGCGCCTCCATGGCCGGGGTGCCGCTGCTCAACGGCTTCCTGTCCAAGGAGATGTTCTTCGCCGAGACGGTGTTCATCAATTCCAGCGCCTGGGTGGAAATCGCCCTGCCGGTGATCGCCACCATCGCCGGCACCTTCAGCGTCGCCTACGCCCTGCGCTTTACCGTGGATGTGTTCTTCGGCGAGCCGGCCACCGACCTGCCGCACACGCCCCATGAGCCGCCCCGCTGGATGCGCGCACCGGTGGAGCTGCTGGTGTTCACCTGCCTGCTGGTGGGCATGTTCCCGGCGCAGATCATCGGGCCGCTGCTGGCCGCCGCCGCGCGGCCGGTGGTGGGCGGCACCCTGCCCGAGTACAGCCTGGCCATCTGGCACGGCCTCAATGCGCCGATGATCATGAGCCTGATCGCCATGTCCTGCGGCATCGTGCTCTACCTGCTGCTGCACAAACCTTTGGTGGCGGGGCGTTTCCCCTACCCGCCGGTGGTGGGCCGTCTCAACGGCAAGCTGTTGTTCGAACGCAGCCTGGTGGGCATGACCCGCCTGGCCCGGCGTCTGGAGCGGCGGCTGAGCACCAAGCGCCTGCAGACCCAGCTGTTCCTGCTGATTCTGGCGGCGGTGATCACCGGTATGATTCCCATGCTCTACAGCCAGCTGACCTGGGGCGACCGGCCGAAGATCCCCGGCTCCATCGTCTTCGTGACCTTCTGGCTGCTGGCCATCGCCTGTGCCCTGGGCGCCGCCTGGCAGGCCAAGTATCACCGTCTCGCGGCCCTGACCATGGTCAGCGTTTGCGGGCTGATGACCTGCGTGACCTTCGTCTGGTTCTCGGCACCGGACCTGGCCCTGACCCAGCTGGTGGTGGAAGTGGTGACCACGGTGCTGATCCTCCTTGGCCTGCGCTGGCTGCCGCGGCGGATCGAAGAAGTCTCGCCGCTGCCCAGCAGCCTGCCCAAGGCGCGCATCCGCCGCCTGCGCGACCTGAGCCTGTCGATCGCCGTCGGCCTGGGCATGGCGGTGCTGTCCTACGCCATGCTGACCCGCCCCACGCCCAACGATATTTCCTCGTTCTACCTCAGCCGCGCCCTGCCTGAAGGCGGCGGCACCAACGTGGTCAACGTGACCCTGGTGGACTTCCGCAGCTTCGACACCCTGGGCGAGATCACCGTGCTGGCCGCGGTGGCCCTGACCGTGTTCGCCCTGCTGCGGCGCTTCCGCCCGCCCAAGGAGAGCATGCAGTTGCCGGCGCAACAGCGCCTGCTGGCCCCGGACGTGGTCACCGATCTGGTCAACCCGCGCCAGGCCAGCGACACCGCCCTGGGCTTCATGATGGTGCCGGCGGTGCTGGTGCGCCTGCTGCTGCCGATCGCCCTGGTGGTGTCCTTCTACCTGTTCATGCGCGGGCACAACCTGCCGGGTGGCGGTTTCGTCGCCGGGCTGGTGATGTCGGTGGCCTTCATCCTCCAGTACATGGTGGCCGGCACCCAGTGGGTCGAGGCGCAGATGAGCCTGCGGCCGCTGCGCTGGATGGGCACCGGCCTGCTGTTCGCCCTGGCCACCGGCCTCGGCGCCCTGGCCTGGGGCTACCCGTTCCTCACCACCCACACGGTGCACGTGGACCTGCCGCTGTTCGGTGATATCCATGTCGCCAGCGCCCTGTTCTTCGACATCGGCGTGTACGCGGTGGTGCTGGGCGCGACCCTGCTGATCCTCACCGCCCTGGCGCACCAGTCGGTGCGGGCCCACAAGCCGGCCAGCCAGTCCAAATCCCTGATCAAGAGCGGAGCCGCCTGATGGAAGAAGTCATCGCAATCGCCATTGGGGTCCTCGCTGCTTCCGGAGTCTGGCTGGTCCTGCGCCCGCGGACCTTCCAGGTGGTGATGGGCCTGTGCCTGCTGTCCTACGCGGTCAACCTGTTCATCTTCAGCATGGGCAGCCTGTTCATCGGCAAGGAGCCGATCGTCAAGGACGGCGTGCCCCAGGACCTGCTGCACTACACCGACCCGCTGCCCCAGGCCCTGGTGCTCACCGCCATCGTCATCAGCTTCGCCATGACCGCGCTGTTTCTGGTGGTGCTCCTGGCGTCCCGGGGCCTGACCGGCACTGACCACGTCGACGGCCGGGAGCCCAAGGAATGAGTTCGTTGTCGCACCTGATCGTCGCCCCCATCCTCCTGCCGCTGCTGACCGCGGCCATCATGTTGCTGCTGGGGGAAAAACACCGTCCGCTCAAGGCCCGGATCAACCTGCTCTCCAGCCTGCTGGGCCTGGGCCTGGCCTGCTACCTGCTGTACTGGACCCAGGCCCAGGGCGCCACCGGTTCCTTCGGCGTGTACCTGCCCAGCAACTGGCAGGTGCCGTTCGGCATCGCCCTGGTGGTGGATCGCCTGTCGGCGCTGATGATGGTGCTCACCGGAATCATCGGGGTCAGCGCGCTGCTGTTCGCCATGGCCCGCTGGGACGGCGCCGGGGCCAGCTTTCATGCGTTGTTCCAGATCCAGCTGATGGGCCTGTACGGCGCTTTCCTCACCGCCGACCTGTTCAACCTGTTCGTGTTCTTCGAGGTGCTGCTGGCGGCCTCCTACGGCCTGATGCTGCACGGCTCGGGCCGGGCGCGGGTGTCCTCGGGGCTGCACTACATCACCATCAACCTGCTGGCCTCGTCGCTGTTCCTGATCGGCACGGCGATGATCTACGGGGTCACCGGGACCCTGAACATGGCCGACCTGGCGATGAAGATCCCGCTGGTGCCGGAAGCCGACCGCGGCCTGCTGCACGCCGGCACGGCGATCCTGGCCATCGCCTTTCTGGCCAAGGCCGGGATGTGGCCGCTGAACTTCTGGCTGGTGCCGGCCTATTCCTCGGCCAGCGCCCCGGTGGCGGCACTGTTCGCCATCATGACCAAGGTCGGGATCTACACCGTGCTGCGCCTGTGGACCCTGCTGTTTTCCGGGCAGGCCGGGGCCTCGGCCTACTTCGGCAACCAGTGGCTGATCTACGGCGGCCTGGCGACGATCTTCTGCGCGGCCCTGGCGATTCTTCCGGCCCAGCGCCTGGAGCGCATGGCCAGCCTGAGCATCCTGGTGTCGGCGGGTATCCTGATCGCGGTGATCGGCTTCGCCCAGCCGGCCCTTACCGGCGCGGCGCTGTTCTACCTGTTCAGCTCGACCCTGGCGCTGTGCGCGCTGTTCCTCCTGGCGGAACTGATCGAGCGCTCGCGTTCGGCGGTGGAAGTGCCCCTGGAAGACGAAGGCGAAATCCTCCCGCGGCCCATGGAAGGCCTCCCCCCTCCCCGGGGCAGCAACCTCGACGACGAACAGCAAGTGGTGGTCGGCCAGGTGATCCCATGGACCATGGCCTTCCTCGGCCTGAGCTTCATTGCCTGCGCCCTGCTGATCATCGGCATGCCGCCGCTGTCGGGCTTTATCGGCAAGCTCAACCTGATCGCCGCCCTGCTCAACCCCACGGGCCTGGGAACCAGCAGCGACACGCCGATCCCGCTGGCGGGCTGGATTTTCCTGGCGTTGCTGATCCTCTCCGGCCTGGCCTCGCTGATCGCCTTTGCGCGCCTGGGCATCCAGCGCTTCTGGAGCCCGGAGGAGCGGCCTTCGCCGGTGTTGCGGCGTCTGGAATGCGTGCCGATCGTGGCGTTGCTGGGGCTCTGTGTGCTGCTCAGCTTCAAGGCCGAGCCGCTGCTGCGCTTCACCCAGGCCACGGCCGACAGCCTCAATCATCCGGAGCACTATGTGATGGCGGTACTGGGCACCCGCACCGTGCTCAGCCCCGAGGCCAAGGCCGCAGCAGCGACGGAGGTGCAACCATGAAGCGCCTGTTCCCCGCTCCCTTCCTGTCCCTGGCGCTGTGGCTGCTGTGGCTGGTGCTGAACCTGTCCGTCAGCCCCGGCAATCTGCTGCTGGGGGCCATCCTGGGCTTTCTCGCGCCGCTGCTAATGCGCCCGCTGCGACCGTTGCCGATCCGTATCCGCCGCCCCGGCACCATCCTGCGCCTGCTGCTGCGGGTTGGCTGCGACGTGGTGGTGTCGAACCTCATCGTGGCCTGGGGCGTGCTCAACGAAGGGCGCCGCCCGGTGCGTTCGGCCTTCGTCAAGATTCCCCTGGACCTGCGGGACGCCAATGGCCTGGCGGCGCTGTCCACCATTACCACGGTGGTGCCGGGCACGGTCTGGTCCGAGCTGTCGCTGGACCGCAGCATTCTCTTGCTGCACGTCTTCGATCTGCAGGATGAAGCGCAATTCATCCAGCACTTCAAGGTGACCTACGAGCGCCCGCTGATGGAGATTTTCGAATGAGCGTGCTGTTGACCAACGCGATCCTGCTGAGCCTGTTCCTGTTTTCCCTGGCCATGGTCCTGACCCTGGTGCGCCTGTTCAAGGGGCCCTCGGCCCAGGATCGGGTTCTGGCCCTGGACTACCTGTACATCCTGGCGATGCTGATGATGCTGGTGCTGGGCATTCGCTACGCCAGCGACACCTACTTCGAGGCGGCGCTGCTGATCGCCCTGTTCGGCTTTGTCGGCTCCTTCGCCCTGGCCAAATTCCTTCTGCGCGGCGAGGTGATCGAATGAACAGCCTGGAACAACTGCCCCTCTGGGTGGAAGTGCTGGTGGCCCTGCTGCTGGTGATCAGCAGCCTGTTCGCCCTGATCGGCGCCCTGGGCATCCTGCGCATGAAAAGCTACTTCCAGCGCATGCATCCACCGGCACTGGCCTCGACCATGGGCTCCTGGACCGTGGCCCTGGCCTCGATCCTGTACTTTTCGGCGCTCAAGTCCGGGCCGGTGCTACACGCCTGGCTGATCCCGATCCTGCTGGCGATCACGGTGCCGGTGACCACCCTGCTGCTGGCCCGGGCGGCGCTGTTCCGCAAGCGCATGGCCGGCGATGACGTACCGGCAGAGGTGAGCAGCAAACGCAACGAAAGCGGCAACTGAGCACACCACCCCATGTAGGAGCCGGCTTGCCGGCGAAGAGGCCTTTGAGCCTTGCAGCGAATCGGCTGGCGCCTTCGCTGGCAAGCCAGCTCCTACGCAAGCCAGCGCCCACAGTGGGCTGGCTGGCCCTTCAGGCCCAGGCCAGCACCAGCAGCCCCGCCCCCAGCACCACGCACAGGGGTGAGTAGAACAGGGTGTCGAGACGGGCGAACTTCGAGTCGCGCACTTGCTTGAAGAACCCCACCAGTTCGGAGTCGCCAATGGCCCGGGCGAACATCAGCAGGGCAATGGCGCTGATCACCCATTGCAGGGACGGATGGGTCACGCTGGGCAGGTAGAGCCCGACCCGCAGGCACACCAGCATGGCCACCAGCAGCAGCCCCACCGCCACCAGCAACGTGGCCAGCGCCGGAGGGCGGAAGGCCGGCTGGCTCTGCCCGGGAAGCGGCCCCGGGACTTCGGGGATCACCGCGCCGCTGCCACGCTTGCCGCCGGCGGCCCAGTACAGATGGATCAGGCTGATGAACAGGAAAGTCCCGGACATTCCCTGTGCGAGCAGAAGATTCATGTTCAGACGTCCTTGTAAAAAATTCGTAAAGAGAATGGACTCGATTTCAGGTTTTTGTAAGTACGTTCGTCGCCTGCGATGGTAAAGTGCCGCCCCATGAAATTGACCCGCGCCGACCGCTCGCTCGTTGCCTGGATGCTTTATTGCTGCGTCCTGTTCAACGTGTTCGCCTGCAGCATCGGTCACGGCCAGATGCTCGGCATGCAGCTCAACGGCATCGGCGGGCAGTTCTGCAGCATCGATTCCGAAACCCGGGCGCCGTCGCAGCAACCGGCCGACCAGGACTCCCTGCCGACCCTGTCCAAGGCCTTCGGCTGCCCGCTGTGCTCCAGCGGCGGCATGGGCCCGGCGCTCAACTCCAGCCTCAATCTGGCGCTGTTGCCGCAACCCCAGGCGCCGCCGCTGGCCCGCCAGCTCCAGCCCCCTCTCCCGACCCGCTTCACCTGGCCCGCCGCCCATCCCCGGGCGCCGCCCTACGCCTGATTCCTGCTGGTGCTCAACCCGCCCACTGCGCTGCTGCGTGGCGCGTTCTGGTGGGCTTTTTTCCTAGTCAAGAATTCAGGATTCACCCATGAAACAGCTTCCTTTGCTGGCGAGCCTGCTGGCCTGCCTGTCCGTCAACGCCTGGGGCCAATCCGCCCTGGAGCTGGCCCCCACCACCGTCAACGCCGAGGGCACGGACGTCGAGCCCGGCCTGAACCTGGAGCAGTCCAGCGGCATGGCCTCGCGCCTGGGCCTGAGCCTGCGGGAAACCCCGGCCTCGGTGGCCGTGGCCAGCCGCCAGGACCTGGAGCGCCGCGGCGCCCGGACCTTCCAGGACGCCGCCAATGCCCTGCCCGGGGTCAACGCCAGCGCGCCGCCGGGGTTCGGCGGTTTTGTCTCCTACCGCGGCTTCACCAGCAGTCAGATCACCCAGATGTTCAACGGCATCAATGTCGCCACCGGCCTGGCGCGGCCGGTGGACGCTTGGATCTATGACCGGGTGGAACTGGTGGGCGGGCCCTCGTCGCTGATCAATGGCGCCGGCTCCGTGGGCGGCTCGCTGAACTACGTGACCAAGCTGGCGGACCGCCGCGAACAGGCGGCCGAGGGCCTGCTCGGCTACGGCAGCTACGACACCACGCAAACCGCTTTCGGGGTCAATCACGCCCTGAGCCCGGCGGGTGCAGAGGTGCAGCACTACGCACGCCTGGATGTCAGCCACAACACCAGCAACGGCTACATCGACCGCCAGGAGCGGGACGCATGGAACCTGGCCTTTTCGCTGCTCAGCGACCTGACCCCGGACCTGTCCCACACCCTGGCCGTGGAATACCAGGACGAACACGAAGACAGCCCCTACTGGGGCACCCCGGTGCGCAACCCCAAGGCCGGCGAGCTGAAGATCGACAAGCACAACCGCTTCAACAACTACAACGTCGCCGACGGCCTGTATGAGCAGCGCACCGTGTGGCTGCGCTCGATCATCGACTACCGGATCAACCCCAGCACCAGCCTGCGCAACACCCTCTATCACCTGGACAGCCAGCGCGACTACCGCAACCTGGAAACCTACCAGTACAACGCCGACAACAGCCGGGTGAACCGCTCCACCGCCTACCTGGTGCGGCACCAGGGCCAGCAGGACGGCAACCAGTTCGAACTGCGCCATGACGATCAACTGTTCGGCCTCGACACCACCTGGTCCGGGGGCTTCGAGTACAAGGTCAACAGCACCACCAACTCACCGTGGAACGTGCCGGCCAGCAACAGCGTCGACCCGGACAACTTCCAGCCGGGGTACTTCTATGACCTCAAGGGCACCCGCCAGGGCTGGGCCAAGGACAAGACCAACCAGGTCACCACCCGCGCCCTGTTCATCGAGAACCGCCTGGCCCTGACCGATGAACTGTCCCTGCTCAGCGGCCTGCGCTATGACGCCATCGACCTGGACGTGACCAACCACCGGGCGCTCACCGCCAGCAACCCGCGCCACCTCAAGCGCAACTGGGAGCCGGTCACCGGGCGCCTGGGGCTGACCTGGCAGTTCCTGCCCAGCGCCAACGTCTACGTGCAATACAGCACCGCCGCCGAACAGCCCAGCGGCACCCAGAACTTCGAGGTATCCACCGGCAAGCAATGGGAAGTGGGCAGCAAGTTCGACTACCTGGACGGACGCGGCTCCGCGACCCTGGCCGCGTACCGCATCGAACGCAAGGACTTTGCCGTCACCGATCCCCTGGACCCGGCCAACAGCATTCCCGTGGGCCAGCAGACCTCCAGGGGCATCGAACTGGCCAACTCGCTGCGGGTCACGCCCAAGCTGCTGGCGGAAGCCAACTTCGCCTGGGTCAAGGCCGAATATGACGAGTTCAACGAGAAGATTGCCAGCGGCGCGGTGGTCTCGCGCCAGGGCAACACCCCGACCAACGTCCCGGCGCGGGTAGCCAACCTGTGGTTGACCTATGACCTGGCCCCGAGCTGGCAGACCGGTGTCGACGCGCGCTACGTGGCCTCGGTGTACGCCGACAACGCCAACACCTTGCGGATGCCCGCCTACACCCTGTACGGCAGCTTCCTGCGCTATCGGGTCGACAGCCACACCACGGTCACCGGCCGGGTCCGCAACCTGACCAACGAGGTCTACGGCCAGTTCGCCCATGTCTCCCCGGCTTACTACCTGGGCACCCCGCGCACCTTCGAACTGGCGGTGCAGACCCGCTTCTGACCCGCCTTGGGGGCCTCTTCGCCGGCAAGCGGCGCCTACGGGAACATCGCGCGGTGTCAGGGCGAGCGTAGGAGCTGGCTTGCCAGCGAAGGCGTCGCCATGGACGGTGCAAGGCCTGCGGGCCCTTTCGCCGGCAAGGCGGCGCCTACAACAGGGCAGCGGTGACTTTGGCGGCGACGTCCTGGGGCACCCAGTTGCGCCACAGATCAGGATGCTGCTTGAGGAAGGCCCGGGCCGCGTCTCGCGGCGTGCTGTGGTTTTCGCTCATCTGCGCCAGGGCCTGGTTGAGGGGCTCGATGGGCAGCTCGACCTGGCTGAAGAAGCTCACCAACTGCGGGTACCGCTTGTGGAATGGCGCAGACACGCCGATGGACAGTTTCGAGGCCAGGGAACGGCTCGGACGCGGGTTGGGGTTGCTGGCGTCGGTCAGGGTCTTCCAGGCTTCGGCATCAAAGGGCGGCTCTTGCAGCTGGACCAGTTTGAAGCGCCCCAGCAGCGGCGTCGGTGACCAGTAGTAGAACAGCACCGGCCGGCCCCGGCGGATCGAGGAGGTGATCTCCGCATCCAGGGCCGCTCCGGAGCCACTGCGGAAGTTCACGTAGCTGTCCTCCAGACCATAGGCCTTGAGCTTTTGCTGGTTGACGATCTCCGAGGTCCAGCCGATCGGGCTGTTGAGGAAGCGGCCCTTGCCCGGCGTTTCCGGATCCTTGAACACGTCCTTGTAGCGGGCCAGATCCGCGACGCTGCGCAACTCCGGCGCCAGCGGCTTGAGGCCTCTGGCCGGATCGCCCTTGATCACGTACTCCGGCACCCACCAGCCTTCGGTGGCGCCCTTGACCGTATCCCCCAGGGCAATCACCTTGCCCTCGGCCTCGGCCTTGACCCACACCGGGCTGCGCCCGGCCCACTCTTCGCCGATCACCTGGATATCGTTGCTGGCCAGGGCGGTTTCCAGGGTGATGGTGGTGCCCGGCAGGGTGTCGGTGGGCAAGCCGTAACCGCTCTCCACCACGATGCGCAGGATCTCGGTGATCAGGCTGCCGCTTTCCCAGTTCAGGTCGGCGAAGTGAATCGGCTCGGCGGCCACCGCCGACGGCAATGGGTTCAAGCCGGCCAGGATCAGCAGCCCGCTGGCCAGCAGCGCTCGGAAGCCTTTCATGGGTTACACCTCTCGGAGTCGGGACCAGGGCCAAAAGGGACAAGCTGCACGAATGCGCGCGGCCCCTGAAGCATTGAGTCAACTGACTGTAGTAGAGGTTCCGTATTTTCCACCGGAGGCGATGCCGGGATCGGCCATCAAGGGTCCGCCGGCTCCTGCAAGCGCTGCAACTCGCGGCGCACCATGCTGGCGTAGGCCGCCGGACGCAGGTGATACAGCTCGCCGGCCACCCAGTTCAGCCAGGCGCCCTGCAAGCGGGGCTTTTCGGCGAACAGGCGCCGTGCCTCTTCGGCGGCGGCCTGTTGATGCTGGCGATGAAACTCGGCGCGGCCCTGGCTCATCACTCGCTGGCCTTGAAACTCACCAACTCGCCCTTGCGGAATTTGGCGGCCTTGGCGGTGACGGCCTTGAGGGTCTTGGTCAGGCCTTCCTGCAATTGCTCGTTGGCGGCAAAGAGCGTCACCACCGAATGCCCTTCCTTGAAGACGATTCCCTGCCCCAGGGGACTGCTGACAAAGGCATAGTCGCCCAGGCCATAGACGGTGAGCTTGATCTCGCGAAAGCGGATCTCCAGCTTGCCGCCTTCCCGGCTGGGCAGCACGGCGGCGCGAAAATGATCGCCGACCTTGAGTTCCAGGCGTGGCTTGTCGTCCACCACCAGCGCCGTCTCGGTATCGATCTCGGCGACGTAGAAGCCTTCAGCGGATTGTTCGGTGATGTAGACAAAACGAGACTGGAACTGCTTGACCAACTTTGCGCGCAAATCACCCAACACGAACAACGCATGCATTTCAAGATTACTTACTGCCAAGGAACACTCCCCGATACTCAAAAGGGTGCCGCCCGAGAAAAAAGGACAGCACAAAAAACCGCCATGACGGCGTGATCACCCCAATCAGTTACCCAAAAAACACTCAAATGCAGCGGGTACTCCAGGCCACGGCGTTGGCGCCGGCGCTGAGCAACGGGCATTTCGCCGAAGCATCAGGCACAGGTCGAAGGCTGTAGGAGTAGGCTCTGACACCCCGAAAAGTGTGGCGGCGAATTATCTGGGGCGGGTACTGAAACAGGCCGGAAAGCCGGATATACCCTGAGATTGAATCCCCGGATCGGCAGCCACTTCGGGTTGCAGAGGCAATTCTAGAGCAACTTTGTGCATTTCGACCATTTAAAGCGAGCAATCCATGGCTGCCCGGCCGTTCATTAGTACAAAGACTAATGTTGCACACCAGTCGGTAATCTTGCCCGGAGTCGTCCACGCAGGCCCGGCATTCTAACCAGTAATACTCTGGTGCAGTGACGCGGATTGGCAGATTTAAGCGTCAGAAAGTTCAGTTAAGAGCTTCAGAACATTCGTTACCTAAAACCGCAATGACATAACTCAGCCCGTCACAACCCAACAACTGCCATACTCCGCCGCTGGTTGAGCGACCGCGGTACGGGCGCTCAAGCACTCACTCATCTCCAAGGGAAGGCTAGAAGTGACCGAACTAGATATTGGCGAGTTTTTCATTCGTGGCGAGTGCAGAGAAGTCGAAGGCGAATTCCAGGCCGTGATTGCCATGCGCGCCAAACCTCCACTGACTCAGATCACCTTCCACCAGGTGGAACGGGACCGCTGGTTCAAGACCTCGGAAGAAGCCTTGGCCGCTGCCAAGGCCTCGGCCAAGGCCCTCAAGCTGGCCATTGACCAGGGCGCCCTGAACGCCTGATCCCCCCTCTTCGCGCGAACCCACCCGCCGCCCTCGCCGCCCAGGCTCAGGGCGGCGACGGGAGCCCAACGACCCCGCCTCGAACCCCGGCGCCCGGCCAAGCTTCAGGCCGAGTGCCTGAACCCCTGGCGCACCCCCTGGACCGCCGCCAGTTGCGCCTGCCATGCCTGCCGGCACTCCTCGGCCTCGGCCCGACTGGCAAACGCGGTGCCTCGCTGCTCGCCGTTGACCAGCACCACCCAGCACGCCTTGCGCCCCTGGGCCCGCAGCGAAGCGGGAACGCCACTGCCAATCATCACTGCCACATCGACTTTGCTGTGCATGGAGCACCTCGCGGAATTAGTTAGCTCCCTAACGATGTCGAGATACTAATCACTTCCTGGTCTCTGTAACAGCCCCAATCTGCACAGCAGCGTTACCCCACGAGTAACAATCAGCCCCTCAAGGCGTGCGCCGGGGGGTTGTCTGCTCGGGTTTGTAGCCCAGGCGCAGGCCGCCCCAATGCCGCCCCTGAACCATGATCGGCACCGACAGGTCATGCATCAGCTCGCCGGTATCGCGGGTGTAAGTCTGCAGCAACAACGGCTGCTGGTGACTGCCGCAACGGATGCCGGTGCGGTCGGCGAACTTGCGCTTGCTGCGGTTGTGCAGGTTGTCCACCTGGGGATCGCCGGTCAGCGGCTGGGAGAAAATCTTGTTGTGGGTCGGTACGTAGCCTTCCTGGGTGCAGGCGATGGCGAACACCAGGCCGTCGTGGCGCGGCAGCAGGGATTCCTGGATCGGCGGCAGCACCTGGTCGGTGTAGCGGTCGAAGCGGGTCTGGTACTTGGGCGGGTGGGTATTGGCGATCAACTGATAATGGCGGTCGAACAAGTCATCGAGGCTGATGCGGTTCTGCGCCAGGTCGGTCTCGAACTGCTCGGCGATGCGCCGCGCCCCCTCGCGGGCCAGGTCGTAGATACGCTGGTGGTAGTCGTCCAGGCCCACCGCCGCCAGACGCTCGCTGATGGTCTCCGCCTGCCCTTCCATCTGCACCGCGGCCTCGGCCAGGCTACGGGTCTGCTGGTCGCTGATGGCCAGGTCGCTGCGCATCTGCTCCACGGCGTGAAACAGGCTGTCGAGCTGTTCGCGATTGGTTTCGGCGCCCCGGGCGATCTCGCTGACCTGCTCCTCCACTCCCGCCGCCAGCCGCGCGATGTTGTCCAGATGCCGACCGGTGTGTTCCACCTGCTCCACCCCCAGGTTCAGGTCGTCGGACAGCTGGCGGATCTGCTCCACCACATCGCTGGTGCGCTGCTGGATATCGGCCACCATCACCCCGACCTCGTCGGTGGCCGTGGCGGTACGCCCGGCCAGCCCGCGCACCTCGTCGGCGACCACGGCAAAGCCCCGCCCGTGCTCGCCGGCCCGGGCCGCTTCGATGGCCGCGTTGAGGGCCAGCAGATTGGTCTGGCTGGCGATGGACTGGATCACCAGGGTCACCCGCTGGATCTCTTCGCTGCGCTGGCTCAAGGCCTCGATCAGCTCGCGGCTGCCGTTGGCCCGCTGGCTCAGGGAGTGCATGCGGCTGATGGACTCGCCCAGCACCGTGCGCCCTTCGGCACTGCTGGCGTGGGCTTCGCTGGCGGCGCCCAGGGCCTGCTGGCTGAGCTGCGAGGTGACCTGTTCGGTCTTGATCATCACCTCGGCATTGCCAACGATGCGCGCCGCCGCATCGAGCTGGGACTGCAGCCGGTCTGCCAACTGGGTCACCGAATAGGCCACGCCCGCAGCGGACAGCGCGTTGTGGGTGGTGCTGTAGGACAGATCGCGGGTCAGCGCCGACAACTCATTGTCCGTTGCCACCGGCACCTCGGAGGCCTTGCGCGAGCGCAGCCGGGGCATCCAGATCACCAGCACCGCCAGCGGCAGGCACAGGTACAGCGGCCAGTCGCCCAGGGCCTGACCGGCGAACAGGCCCATCAGCGCTGCACTCTGCAACGATGGAAGCCACCAGCGGGCCGCGGTTTCGGGTGTTGCCAGCGACTGCGCGCCCGGCGCCGCTAGAGATCCATCTCTTGACATCTTGATCACCCCACATCGTTCTAATTGTTTGCGGCATTAGACGCCACTATAAGGCCATTAACCATGGTCCCTTAGTAGGAAGAAGAGCAGCAGCAAGCTTGCCGCTTCAAGCCGCAAGCGGCATGTGCGGGGCATTATTCAGAGTCTGCAGAGGCGGATGTTGCAGTAGATCAAGGGAAGTGGAGGCAGGGGCAGTGTGGCGAGGGTCTTGCTCCCGCTCCAGTGCGCAGCGCTGGCAAGGCTACGCACTCGGAGGCAAGGATGCACTTGAAACGCTTGCGGCTTGAAGCGGCAAGCTTGCAGCTGCGTTTAAGCCTGACGCTGATGCTTGTCGATCTGCTCGTGGCGTTCTTGGGCTTCGATGCAGTATTTGGTGGTCGGGCTGATCAGCAGGCGCTTGAGGCCGATGGGCTCGCCGCTGTCGTCGCACCAGCCGAAGGTGTCGTCACTGATCCGGCCCAGGGCCTGCTCCAGTTGCGGCAGCATGCGCTGATCGCGATCAATGGCGTTGACCAGCCAGGTGCGCTCTTCTTCGACGGAAGCGGCGTCGGCCGGGTCAGCCGGGGTGTCCAGGCTTTCAATGGCGATCCGGTTCTGTTCGATGCGCTCGTGGGTTTCCACCTTCATGGCTTGCAACAGGTCGCTGAAAAAAGCGTGCTGCTCGGCATTCATGTAGTCATCCGCCGGCATGGCCAGCAACTTTTCCTTGGTCATTGATTTCTCTATAAAAAATACGTGCATTAAGGCGAATTCAAACTGTTTCCGGTTGACCCGTCAGGTCATCAGAAAGGCGCCATACCTTCCAAGCGCCACCCGGCACTCAATTTACGAGGGGCGGCAGTCTAAGGCCGGTTTGAGGGCGCAGCAACTGAAATGACAGCGAATCTGTCCGACAAAGCGCACAAAGCCCGTAATCACGGGCTTTGCTGGCGCTTATCGGAGTGTGTTTATAACAAAAAATTCCATAAGCACCGCCCTTTTAGAAGACAAACGGCAGTACCGGACGGCGGATTCAAGCTTTTTACCCCTCCTTTCTTCCCCCCGCAGGAGCCGGCTTGCCGGCGAACAGGCCGGCAAGCGTTGCATCGGTGTGTGGGCACCTGCGCTGGCCGGCCAGCGCCGACAACGGGCGCTGGATCAGCGCTTGAGCTTGCGCTTGTTGCGGTACTGGTCGATGACCACCGCCACCACGATGATCAGGCCCTTGATGATGTCCTGGATGTAGGCATCCACGCCGACAAAGGTGAAGCCGCTGGCCATGACCCCGAGGATCAGCGCACCGATCACCGTACCGGTGATGCGCCCCACCCCGCCGGCCAGGCTGGTGCCGCCGATCACCGCCGCGGCGATCGCATCCAGCTCGTAGGACATGCCCATCCCCGCCTGCCCGGTGGCGGCCCGCGCCGAAGCCACCACCCCGGCCAGCCCGGCCAGCAGCCCGGCGATGCTGTAGACGATCACCAGATGCCGCTTGACGTTGATTCCCGAGGTGCGCGCCGCCTGCATGTTGCCGCCGATGGCGTAGGTGTACTTGCCGTACTTGGTGTAGCGCAGGGCGATGTGGAAGATCACCGCCACCACCAGGAAGATGATCACCGGCATGGCCCCGTGACCGATGGCGGTGTAGGAGTCCGAGAGCATGCTCACCGGCTGGCCTTCGGTGTAGTAGCGAGCCAGGCCACGGGCCGACACCATCATGCCCAGGGTGGCGATAAAGGGCGGAATGCCGGTGATGGCGATGATGCTGCCGTTGATCGCCCCCGCCAGCAGGCCCACCCCCAGTCCGGCCACCACCGGTATCCACACCGGCAGGTCGGTCAGGGACGGGAACACCGCCCGGGCAAAGTCCGAGGTCTGCGCCAGGCTGGCGGCGATCATCGCCGACAGCGCCAGCACCGAGCCCGAGGACAGGTCGATACCGGTGGTGATGATCACCTGGGTCACGCCGATGGCCAGCAGGCCGATGATCGACACCTGCAGGATCATCAGCACCAGGCGCTGGGAGTTCAGCAGGAAGCTCTGGTCACGAACGATCCAGCCGAACAGCTCGAACACCAGGCCGATGCCGATCAGCACCAAAAAAATACTCAGTTCGGTGGGAAAGCGCCGGCGCGTTCTGGCGGGCGCCACGGCCGGTTTGTTTTCAGACATCACGTTCATAACCACTCACCTTTGTTATCGCCTGACCGTGGCGCCTCAGCGCGCCGCCGGTTGCCATCGATGGAAGAATCAGTGCACCAGCGACATTCCGGACGCCAGTTGCATCACCCGTTCCTGGGTCGCTTCGCTGCGGTCGAGAATGCCCATCAGCTCACCTTCGTGCATGACCATGACCCGGTCGCTCATGCCCAGGACTTCCGGCAGTTCCGAAGAAATCATGATCACCGCCATGCCCTCGCTGGCGAGGAAGGCGATCAGGCGGTAGATCTCGGCCTTGGCCCCGACGTCGATGCCCCGGGTCGGCTCGTCGAGAATCAGGATCCGCGGATTGGTCATCAGCCAGCGCGCCAGCAGCGCCTTCTGCTGATTGCCCCCGGACAAGGTATCGATGCATTGCTCCAGGGACGGGGTCTTGACCCGCAGCTTCCTGCACATGTCCTCGCACAGGGCGCGCAGGGCCTTCTGCTGGACAAAACCGCCGCCGGCGTAGTGCGGCAGTACCGCCACTTCCATGTTTTCCAGGACCGACAGGCAGGGAAACAGGCCGCTGAGCTTGCGATCCTCGGTGAGCAGGGCAAAGCCCTTCTCGATCGCCCGGTGCGGGTCGCTGATGCGCAGGGGCTGGCCGTCGAGGTGAATCTCGCCGGCGTCACTGGGGGTGATGCCGAACAGGGTTTCGGCGACATTGGTCCGGCCCGAGCCCATCAGCCCGGCGATGCCGAGGATCTCCCCGGCGTGCAGGTCGAAGGACACGCCGTCGAACACCCCATCCAGGCGCAGGTCGCGGACCTTGAGCAGCAGGTCGCCAATGGGTTTCTCGCGTTGGGGAAACAGCTGGCTCAGCTCGCGCCCCACCATCATCGAGATCAGGCTGTCGCCGTCCAGGCTGTCGGCCCGTTGCAGGCCGATGTAGGCGCCATCGCGGAACACCGCCACCTCATCGGCGATGGCGAACACTTCGTTCATCTTGTGGGTGATGTAGATGATGCCCTTACCCTGGGCCTTGAGGTCGGCAATGATCGAGAACAGGTGCGCCACCTCCTTGTCGGTGATGGCCGAGGTCGGCTCATCCATGATCAGCACGTCGGAGTCGTAGGACACCGCCTTGGCGATCTCCACCATCTGCCGCTCGGCGATGCTCAGGTTGCCCACCTGTTCTTCCGGGTCCAGGTCGATGCGCAGGCGCGCCAGCAAGGCGGCGGTGCAGCGGTGCATTTCGCGGTGATCGATCAGGCGCAGGCCATTGAGCTGCTCGCGGCCGATCCAGATGTTCTCGGCGATGCTCATGTGCGGCATCAGGTTGAGTTCCTGGTGGATCATGGCGATGCCCGATTGCAGGGCCTGCAGGGGCGTGTCGAAGACCACCGGCCGGCCCTTGAGGCGTAGTTCACCGGCATCCGGCTGATAGATGCCGGCGATGATCTTCATCAGGGTCGACTTGCCGGCGCCGTTCTCGCCCATCAGCGCCAGCACCGTTCCCGGGCGTACCCGCAGTTGCACATCGGACAGGGCCACCACACCGGGAAAGCCCTTGCTGACGTTGATCACCTCCAGCAGGTAAGGCTCCCGGGGCGCCGGGGTGGCAGGCTGGACGGCGGCCAGCGGGGTGCTTGAGGCAGTCGCGCAAGAGAACATGATCAGCTACTCCATCGGCGCGGCGGCCCGGGGCCGCCCCGCTACTTATTGTTGTGATGCAACAGCCCTTGGCAAAGGCGCGGCGTTACTTGAACTGGTCGACGTTTTGCGGGGTGATCAGGCGATAGGGAATCCACACGGCCGGCTCCACCGGCTCATGCTTGATCATCTTCACCGCGGTATCGATGGAGCCGTCCGCCTGGCCCTTTGCGTCCTGGAACACCGAGATCGCCAGGTCGCCCTTCTTCACCGCACGCAGGCCATCGGGGGTGCCGTCGACCCCGGCGATCAGCACACTGCCCCTCTCGACCCCGGCCTGCTTCAGCGCCATGGCGGCACCAATGGCCATTTCATCGTTGTTGGACACCACCGCATCGAACTTGCGGCCCTGGGTCAGCCAGTCGTTGACCAGGGTCATGCCCTTGTCCCGCAGCCAGACCCCGGTCTGTTCCTGATCGACCTTGATCCCCGGGTAGCGGGTCAGTACCTCCTTGACCCCCTTGGTGCGGTTGGCGGTGGAGTTGTTCGCCAGATCGCCCAGCAGGATCACGATGTCGCCCTTGCCGCCCATTTTTTCGGCCAGGTACTGCATCTGCATCTTGCCGGCCTCCAGGTCGTCGGAGGCCACGGTGACCACGCCCTTGGGCAGGTTCAGGTCATCCGGGCGACGATTGACGTACACCAGGGGGATGCCGGCCTTGACCGCAGCCTCGGTGATTTTGCGGGTGGCCGCGGTGTCCACCGGGTTGACCACGATGGCGTCGACTTTCTGGCTGATGAAGTTCTCGACCTGGCTCAACTGCTTGACCACGTCGCTGCGGGCGTCCTCGAACTGCAGCTTGACCCCGTCGGGCAGGGACTTGGCTTTCTGGTCCATCGACTCGCGCAGGTAGGTCAGCCAGGTGTCATCGAACTGCGACATGCTCACGCCGATCTTGATGTCGGCCAGCGCCGCCCCGCTGGTCAGCAGCAGCGACAGCGCGAGCGAGGCAAAACGGATCTTGGTGTTCATAACAGGTCTTTCTCCACATTCTTGTAGGTTTTATGGATAAAGCGCAGAACGACTCAGAGCGGCAGGCGCACCACCGGCGCGCCGGGAACGCAGCACAGCAGCGCACCGTTGCGCTCTACGCAGAGAAAGCCGAGGCAGGTCAGGACAAGGGCGCAGCGGCGGGCCCGAGGGGTCACAGCGGCGGGCGCAGAGGAGAAGCGGAACGCTGAAGCGACAGCGAGGACAGCGGATTTGAAGGTTTTCATCGACGGTACCTGTTTGTTTTTGTGGGTCGGTGCACACCGCGCTCAAAGCCTGTTCGAGGGGTTTGCAACCTAGCTAGTCGGCAACCTGGAAATGACTTTATTGGAAAATAATTTCTATATCAACTCATTTTAGAATTTTATTCTAAATCGGTTTCCCCCCCGGAAAACCGCTGCTGCACGACGGCTGCAGGCCCAAGACCTGCGCTTGATGCAAGGCCTCCTTGGCCGGCCAGCCGGCCTGCCAGCGAAAGCGCCCTGCAAGGGTTGCTCCGCCGGCAAGGCTGCAGCTCAGGCGTAGAAGCCGGGACGCTCTGGCAGCTCGATCTTGACGATCTGGCCGCTGTTCTGCGCTTCGATACAGGCGTCGGCCGCCACGGCGGCGGCAAAGCCGTCCCAGGCCGAAGGCCCGCCCACCCGACCGCCGCGCACGCCGTCGATAAAGGCCTGCAGCTCGACGTCATAGGCGGCGATAAAACGCTCCTTCCAGTCCATCAGGATGGCGTTGGACAGCTTGGCTTGGCTGCGCAACTGCACCTGGGACGGCTCCGGCAATCTGGCGATGCCGCTCTCCCCCACCACTTCGCACTGGATGTCGTAGCCGTACTGGCAGTTGACGAACACCTCGACGTCGATCCGCGTGCCACGGGCGGTTTCCAGCAGCACGATCTGCGGGTCGCGCAAATGGGCCAGGGCCTTGCTGGTCTTGCGCGGGAACACCACCTGCACCGACACATAGTCGTCGGCCAGCAGCCAGCGCAGCACGTCCAGCTCATGGATCAGGGTGTCAGTGATGGCCATGTCGGTCTTGTAGTTCTCCCCCACCCGCGGGTTGCGGTGGGCGCAGTGCAGCATCAGCGGCTCGCCGATCTGCCCGCTGTCGATCACCGCCTTCAAGGCCTGGTAACCGGCATCGTAGGGGCGCATGAAGCCCACCTGCACCAGGCGCTTGCCGTGGGCGATTTCGGCCTCGACGATGCGCCGGCAACCGGCGGCGGTCACCGCCAGGGGCTTTTCACAGAACACCGGCTTGCCCGCGGCAATCGCCGCCAGCACGAACTCCTCATGGCTCGGCCCCCAGGAGGTCACCAGCACTGCCTCGACGTCCGCCGCCTTGATCAGCGCGTGGCCGTCCGGGTAGACCTCGGCAGTGAGCTTGAGGTCGCTGACCACCTTGGCCGCCGACGCCAGGTTGATGTCGGTGACCGCCACCACCTGGCTGCCCAGCAGGGTCTGGCTGCACCGACGGATGTGATCCTGGCCGATGGCCCCGGTGCCGATAACGCCAAGTTTCAAAGACATGCAGATACTCCTGTTGTTGTTCGTTGCAGAGCGATCAGTACTGCCGGGCCTGGGCCAGGCGTTCATTGAGGGTCTTGGCCGCCGCATCGGTGCGCGCGCTGGTGGACACCTGGGCCACGCCCACCCGCCACCAGGACAGGTAGCCGTGGATCATGGTCTTGGGCAGGACCTTGATGTCGATCAGGGTCGATACCGTCTGGGTCCGGGCATCGGCCAGGGCCGCCAGCAACTGCTCCTCGTTGCTGACCTTGTAGGTCTTGCAGCCGTAGGCCGCGGCGCTCATGGCGAAGTCCACCGGCACAAAGCCGCCGTCGAGCTTGCCGCTCGAAGGGTTGCGGTAGCGGAACTCGGTGCCGAAGCTGTCCATGCCGTGGCCCATCTGCAGGTTGTTGATGCAGCCGAAGGTCATGTTGTCCAGCAGCACCACGTTGATCTTGCGCCGCTCCTGGATCGAGGTGACCAGCTCCGAATGCAGCATCAGGTAGGAACCGTCGCCCACCAGGGCGTACACCTCGCGATCCGGCTCGGCGAGCTTGACCCCCAGCGCCGCGTTGACCTCGTAGCCCATGCACGAATAGCCGTATTCCACGTGGTAGGTATTGACCCCCTTGCTGCGCCAGCTGCGCTGCAGGTCGCCGGGCAGGCTGCCGGCGGCGGCGACGATGATGCCGTCCTCGGGCAAGGCCTGGTTGAGCAGCCCGAGCACCCGGCTCTGGGTCAGGCAGGAGCCGGTCAGTTCGATGAATTCGCGCAGCACCGCCGGGTCCAGGTGGTCGTTGATTTCCGGCACGAAGCCCTGGTCCTGGTATTGCAGCTGGTAGAGCCGGTCGACCTCGGCCTCCAGTTGCGCCCGGGCCTCGCCGATCTGCCCGCCCCAGGCTGCCCGGTAACCGCTGCGGCCCAGGGTTTCGCCCAGGGCCTGCAAACCGGCCTGGGCATCGGCCAGCAGTTGCACGCCCTCCATCTTCAGGCTGTCGCCAGGGCAGACATTGAGGTTGAGAAATTGCACCTCCGGGTGCTGGAACAGCCATTTCGACGAGGTGGTGAAGTCGCTGTAGCGGGTGCCGACGCCAATGATCAGGTCGGCTTCCCGGGCCAGCAGGTTGGCCGCCAGGCAACCGGTTTCGCCGATCCCGCCGACGTTCAGCGGGTGCTCGGAAACCACCGCGCTCTTGCCCGCCTGGGTTTCCGCGAAGGGAATGCCGAAGCGTTCGGCAAAAGCCTGCAAGGCCCGGTTGGCCCCGGAGTACTTGACCCCGCCGCCGCAGATGATCAGCGGCTTGCGCTTGCCCTCGAACAGCGCCAGGGCATCGCCGAGCATGGCCTCGGTGGCCGGGCGGCGGTCGATGCGGTGCACCCGCCGGGCGAGAAAGGCGTCCGGGTAATCGTAGGCTTCGCCCTGCACGTCCTGGGGCAGCGCCAGGGTCACGGCGCCGGTCTGCGCCGGGTCGGTGAGCACGCGCATGGCGTGGAGCGCCGCGCTCATCAGTTGCTCGGGCCGGTTGATCCGGTCCCAGTATTGGCTCACGGCCTTGAAGGCATCGTTGGTGCTGATGCTCAGGTCATGGAACTGCTCGATCTGCTGCAGCACCGGGTCCGGCTGGCGGCTGGCGTAGACGTCCCCCGGCAGCAGCAGCAACGGAATGCGGTTGGCGCTGGCGGTGGCCGCCGCGGTCAGCATGTTGGCCGCGCCGGGGCCCACCGAGGAGGTGCAGGCGTAGATCTTGCGCCGCAGGTGCTGCTTGGCGAAACCGATGGCGGCGTGGGCCATGCCCTGCTCGTTGCGGCCCTGGTGCACCAGCAGCTCGCCACTGTCCTGCTCCAGGGCCTGGCCCAGGCCGAGCACGTTGCCGTGGCCGAAAATGGTGAAGACCCCGGCGATGAACTTGCTCTGGACCCCATCCACCTCGACGTATTGGTTATCGAGGAATTTCACCAGGGCCTGGGCCATGGTCAAGCGTGTCGTACTCATGGTTTGCACCTTATTCATCATGTGAAGCCAACGGCCCTGCCAATACTCCCGTAGGAGCTGGCTTGCCAGCGAAAGCACCTTCGAGACTTGCCCCCCTGTGGGCCCCTTCGCCGGCAAGCCGGCTCCTACATGAGGGCGGCGTCAAGTCAGGGATTGCTGCAGGTGGGCCATGCTCGCCCCAATCGCCTGCTGGATGTCCGCCAGCCCGTGCACGCTCTCGGCAAAGGGCTCGAAGGACAGGTAGCCGCTGTAGCCATTGCTGCGCAAGGTATCGATCTGCGCCGCATTGCCAAGGATGTCCGCCTCGCCCACCAGCACCCGATGGCCGTCGCGAATGCGGTTGAGCGGCGCCTGGCGATCCTCGACCCCGGAGATGTGCACCAGCCCGGTCAGCTCGGGGAAGAACTCATGCTCGCCGGCCAGGTGGTGGTGGAAGGTGTCGTGCACCAGGCGCAACACATCCAGGCCGCCGATGGCGCGGATCGCCTCCACCGCCGTGCGCTTGTGGCGCAGCGCGCATTCCTCAAAACCCAGGGGCTCGATCAACCCCAGCAGGCCGTGCTCCCGCAGGATCGGCGCCAGTTCGCTCAGGGCCGTGCGCAACGCGCTGCTGCGCTGGGCCTCGCCGCGCGGGTCGGCAGGGTCATTGAGCGGGCACAGCACCAGCCCCTCGGCGCCGCAGGCACGGGCATAGGCGGCCAGTTTCAGGGCCTGCCGGCGACGCTCGTCGCTCCACACATCGAAGGGGTACAGGGCGTTGATCGACAACACCTTGAGCCCTTGGGCCGCGCACAACTGGCGGACCCGTTCGGGCGGCGTGCCGTCCTCGATTTCCACGCCCGCAAGGTCATTGCGGATCTCAATGGCATCGACCTTCAGCGTGCGCGCCAGGTCGATGAACTGCGGCAGTGACAAACCCGGTGCAACCATACGATTCAGGGCGAAACGCAGGGGCTGGCTCATTCTTCTTGTTCTCCCAAATCCATCCCGTCGAGGCAGTTACTTGGCGGTCGGCATGCTGAATTCCGGGCCCTTGGCGATGCTGTCGGGCCAGCGCTGCATCACGCTCTTGTAGCGGCTGTAAAAACGCAGGCCTTCCTCGCCGTAGGCATGGTGATCGCCGAACAGCGAACGCTTCCAGCCACCGAAGGAATGCCAGGCCATGGGCACCGGAATTGGCACGTTGATGCCCACCATGCCGACCTTGATGCTGCGGGCAAAGGCCCGGGCCACGCCGCCGTCGCGGGTGAAGCAGGACACGCCGTTGCCGAATTCATGGGCGTTGATCAGCGCCACCGCGCTGGCAAAGTCGGGCACCCGCACAATGCCCAGCACCGGCCCGAAGATTTCCTGCTGGTAGATGCTCATTTCGGGAGTGACCTGGTCGAACAGGGTGGCGCCGACAAAAAAGCCCTGCTCCGCCCCCGGCACCTTGAAGCCGCGTCCGTCCACCAGCAGCTGTGCGCCCTGGGCCACGCCCTGGTCGATGAAACCTTCAACCTTGGCCTTGTGCTCGGCGGTCACCAGCGGCCCCATGTCGCTGTCGCCCTGCAAGCCGTTGCCGACCTTGAGCTGGTCGATGCGCGGCAGCAGCCTGGCGATCAATTCGTCGGCCACCTCGCCCACCGCCACGGCGATGGAGATGGCCATGCAGCGCTCGCCGGCCGAGCCGTAGGCCGCGCCGATCAGTGCATCGGCGGCCTGCTCTAGGTCGGCGTCGGGCATCACGATCATGTGGTTCTTGGCCCCACCCAGGGCCTGCACGCGTTTGCCTCGAGCGCTGGCCTGCTGGTGGATGTACTCGGCAATCGGCGTCGAACCGACAAAGGAAATCGCCTCGATGTCCGGGTGCTGGAGCAAGCCGTCCACCGCGCTCTTGTCGCCCTGGACCACGTTGAACACCCCTTCGGGCAACCCGGCTTCGGTCAACAGGCGCGCCAGCAGCAGGCTGGCGGACGGGTCGCGCTCGGACGGCTTGAGGATGAAGCAGTTACCGGCGATCAGGGCGAGGGGGATCATCCACAGCGGCACCATCACCGGGAAGTTGAACGGCGTGACCCCGGCGCACACACCCAGGGGCTGGCGCAGGTTCCAGTTGTCGATGCCGCCACCGATGTTGTCGCTGAAATCGGTTTTCAGCAGGCTCGGCGCGCCACAGGCGTACTCGACGATCTCGATGCCGCGGGTCACTTCGCCCATGGCGTCGGCCAGCACCTTGCCGTGCTCGCGGGTGATGATCTGCGCCAGTTCCTGGTGGTGCCGGTCCAGCAGTTCCTTGAACTTGAACATCACCCGCGCACGGCGCAGGGAGGACTGTTCGGACCAGGCCGGGAACGCCTGCAGCGCCGACGCCACCGCCGCGTCCACGGTCTGCTGGGCGGCCAGCGCCACGCGGGCCTGGACCGCGCCCGTGGCCGGGTTGAACACCGGGCTGAAACGCTCGCCGGTGGCCTGCACCTGGCCGTCGATGTAATGGCCGATTACCGGGGTGTCGCTCATTGTTCTTGTTCTCCGTGAAGGGTTCGGTCGAGGCTCAAGGTTCGAGCGGCTTACAGATCCAGCAGCCAGCTGTGCTGCGGGTCGTTATGGAACTGCCAGACCCGCTTGGGCCCGGCCATGACGTTCAGGTAATAGGACTCGTAGCCGTAAGGCACGCTGACCGGGTGATAGCCCTTGGGCACCACCACCAGATCGTTGTTTTCCACGGCCATGGCCTGGTCAATGCTGCGGTCGTCGGTGTAGACCCGCTGGAACACGAACCCCTGGGGCGGATGCACCTGGTGGTAATAGGTTTCCTCCAGAAAGCTCTGGTGCGGCAGGTCATCGGTGTCGTGCTTGTGCGGCGGGTAGCTGGAGGAATGCCCGGACGGCGTGCGCACCTCCACCACCAGCAGGGAATGGGCCGGCTCGCTGTCGGGCAGGATGTCGCAGACATAACGAGTATTGGCGCCCTTGCCGCGCACGCTGCGCTTGCACTGCTCCGGGCGGATCAGCCGCGGGCCGGGGCTGCCCTCAAGGGCGCCCGGGGCGGCGCAGACCGCGATCTGCACGTCGCTCAAGGCGCTGACCCGGGCCTGGCTGCCCGGCGGCAGATAGACGGCAAAGGGCGACTTGTCCTCGAACACCGATTGCCGGTCGCCCAGGTTGGACCACTGGAAGGCGCCCTGGGGCGACTCGCCCTGCACGTCGATGCGGCCGCTGAGCAGCACCAGGCACAGCTCCTGGTCTCCGGCCCTGAGCGGCAGGCTGTCCCCCAGGCTCAGGCGGTAGGCACTGAACCCCACGTACGCCAGGGCGCCTTCCGGCAACTGGACCAGGGTCCGGCCCTGGGTCGCGCTTTTAACCAGCAGATTCATTGGCCTGTCCTCGTAGATGGCACTGCGGCGTCCAGCAGCGCCCGCAGGGTGTCATAGCCTTTTTTCGCGTAGACGTAGCTCGGCGCCACGGCCGGGTCCTGCTCGGCTTCCACCACCAGCCAGCCTTGGTAGCCCGCCTGCAGCAGCACGTCGAGCAAGGCGGCGAAGTCGATGTCGCCATCGCCGGGCACGGTGAAGGTGCCGTTGACGATGCAGTCCGGAAAGCTCCACAGGTTGTTGCGCGCCAGTTGCACCACCGGCTTGCGCACGTCCTTGAAATGCACGTGGCAGACCCGGCGCACATGTTTGCGCAGCACCTCCAGGGGCTCGCCGCCGCCCATGTAGCAATGGCCCGAATCGAACAGCAGGCCGACTTCCTCGCCGCTCAGGCGCATCAGCTGGTCGATGTCCGCCGGCGATTCGACATAGGCGCCCATGTGATGGTGATAAGCCAGGCGCACGCCCTGGGACAGGGTGAAACGCGCCAGCGTCGTGAGTTTGTCGGCGTAGTCCTGCCAGGCCTGGGCGCTGTGGAAGCGCGGGCGCTCGACCAGACGCACCGGTGAGCCCTGGATCGAGTCGGCCACTTCGCCGTAGACCAGCACCGAGGCGCCGTTGTGCTTGAGCAGCTCGACGTGGCCGGCGATGGCGTCGATTTCCTCGGCCGCCGAGCGCCGGGCCAGACGCCCGGAATACCAGCCCGACACCAGCGCCAGATCATAGGGGCGCAACACCGCGGCCACGCCCTGGGCGTCCTTGGGGAATTTGCCGTTGAGTTCAAAGCCTTGGTAACCGATGTCGCGGCCTTCGCTGAGGGCGGTGCTCAGGGGCGTTTCACCGCCCAGGGCCGGCAGGTCGTCGTTGCTCCAGGAGATCGGGTTGATGCCAATTCGGATCGCGGGCATGGCTGCACCTTTTGTTGTTGTTCATGAAAGCGTGGAGAACGGCCTCGCACTCGTAGGAGCTGGCTTGCCAGCGAAGGCTCCGGTGAGCCTGGCACCAGGCTCAAGACCCTCTTCGCCGGCAAGCCGGCTGCTAAAGTGAGCGGGCGCTGCGCCAGGCGTTGATCAGTTGTTCGAAGGTGCCCTGCACTTGGTGGATCAGGGTGGCGTCGTCGATCTCCCCCGCCAGCCACGCACGGCTGGGCTCCTGGAAGATCGTGCGGCCCACGGCAAACCCGCGGCAGGTGCGGCTGTCGGCGGCTTGGCGAAAGCCCTCGGCGAGGGCTTCGGCCGAGGCATTCAGGCCCAGCAGCACCACGCCACGGCAATACGGGTCGCGTTCCTGGATCAGCTCGTCGAGCTTTTTCCATTCTTCGGCCGACTGTGCCTCGATCTTCCACCACGCGGGGTAGATACCCAGGTTGTACAGGCGCTTGAGGCTGCGGTAGAGCACCTCGGGATGGGCGCCGGGCAGGTCCTTGGGCGGGATGATTTCCAGCAGCAGTTCATGCCCGCTGACCTGGGACGCCTGGTACAGCCCACGGATCTGCGCTTCCTGCTCCAGGCGCAGCAGGGGTTCGTCGTCCGGGTGGAATTGCACCAGGCACTTGATGATCTGCTCCTGGGGCCAGGCGATCAGGTTGCTGCCCACCGAGCGCCCGTGCTCGAAGGCCAGGGGCCGCGAGCCCTGGACTTCCACCGGCCGTGCCACCCACCAGCCGCGCCCGGTGGCGGCGTTCAGCGCCTCCTGGCCGAAGCGCTGGTCGGCCAGCAGGCCGACATCGGCCTCGATGCCCCGGCGCCGCAGGTCGACTTCGACCCGTTGCACCGCCTCTATGAAGAGCTGCTTGAGCTGAGCGATGGCCTTGAGCTCGCGACCGCTGTGCTGCGCCAGTTCCACCAGTTGTCCACGGTGGTCGAAGGCGAAGACGAACAATTGCTTCCAGGCCTTGCGCCGCACGCTGACCTGATGCAGGCGTTGCAGGACCGAATCCTGGTCGGGACGGGTAATCGGCACCGGGCTGCTGAACAGGTAGTCCAGTTCGGCCCGGGTCGGCATCGCCGGGGCGCAGGCATGGCGCGACACCACCAGGCCGCCGCAGGCGTTGGCCAGCTGGCAGCAGCGCTCATCGCTGGCCTCTTCCAGCCAGCCACTGAGGAAGCCGGACATGAAGGCATCGCCGGCGCCCAGCACGTTGAGCACCTCCACCCGCACACCGGGATAGATCGCCCCGTCCTCCAGGCGCGGCGGAATCGCGCCGTGGATCACCGTGCAGCCTTGCGGGCCGAGCTTGACCACCAGGGTCGCGGCGCTCAGGGAGCGCACGGTGCGCAGGGCCGTCAGCAGGTCGTCGCTGCCACCGGCAATCAGGAACTCCTCCTCGGTGCCGACGATCAGGTCGAAACGCCCCAGGATGCCCTGCACATGCTGGCTGACCTGCTGGTCGGCAACGAACCGGGTCTCGCCGTCGGCCTTGCCCGCCAGGCCCCAGAGCACCGGCCGGTAATCGATGTCCAGGACCCGCCGGACCCCGTGCTTCTCGGCGTAGTCCAGGGCCTGGAGGCTGGCCCGGTAGACGCCGTCGGTGGAGAAATGGGTGCCGGTGATCAGCAGGGCCTTGCTGGAGGCAATGAAGGTTTCGTCGATGTCGGCGGCGCACAGCGCCATGTCCGCGCAGTTCTCGCGGTAGAACACCAGGGGAAAGGTTTCGCGGTCCTTGAGGCCCAGCAGGACCAGGGCGGTGAGGCGCTGCGGATCGACCTTGACCGCGCTGACGTCGCAGCCTTCGCGCGCCAGCGACTCCAGCAGGAAGCGCCCCATGTGATCGTCGCCGACCCGGCTCAGCATCGCCGACTTGAGGCCCAGGCGCGCGGTGCCGAAGGCGATGTTCGCCGACGAGCCGCCCAGGTACTTGGCAAAGCTGCTGACGTCCTCCAGCCGCGCCCCGACCTGCTGCGCATAAAGGTCGACGCCCAGGCGTCCGAGGCAAATCAGATCCAATTGACGCCCACTGGCAAAACGAGTCTGGCCCATGCTGGCTCCTGTTATTTTTATCAGCCTGCGCTCGCCGCCGTGACCGGTCGCCGAGCACTCTTGGTGGATGCAGACTAAAACGTCTCCGGGCCTCAATCAATATTTTTTCTATATATTTTTTACATGGAATATATTTTCCATTAAACTTTTTCAAGCCTGAGCCAGACGCCCTGCATCGTTTCAGCAAAGCCCCGGCCGGCACCGGCCCGAAGATTTTATGGGGCCCTACCCTGTAGACTGCCGGCTGCCCACCTATTGTCAGGGGACGGCTCTCCAGCCTGCCCATCAGTACACGCCAGAAGGATTTTCTATGTCCCGCACCGATCAGCCGGCCCTGGCCGAGAGCACGCCCGAGAGCGACCTCGTCAGCCCCCCGATCAATGCCGAGCGCCTGCTGCAACTGATCACCGAGGAATACGAGAGCCTGCCCCGCCAGCTCAAGCGCATTGCCAGCTACATGAGCCAGCAGAGCGACCGGATCATGGTCGACCGCATCAGCGACATCGCCCGGGAATGCGAGGTCCATCCTTCGGCCATCGTGCGCTTTTCCCAGCGTTTCGGTTTCAGCGGCTTCAGTGAAATGCAGGCGCTGTTTCGCGAGGCCTACACCCACAAGGCCACGCCGGTGCAGAACTACCAGCAGCGCATCCGCAGCATGATCGCCAACAAGTCGCAGAAGGCCAGCGGCGGCGATCTGGCCCGGGAGTGCGTCAACGCCACGCTCTCGGGAATCGAGCGCCTGGGCCTGGAACTGGACGACGCGGCCTTCGAGCAGGCGGTGGAGCTGGTGGTCAATGCCGACAACATCTACGTGGTGGGGGTGCGCCGCTCCTTCGCCGTGGCCGACTACCTGGTGTACAACCTGCAGCACACCAACAAGCGCATCCACCTGGTGTCGGGCCTGGGCGGCAGCTACCGCGAGCAGATGCGCAGCATCCGTCCCAACGACTTGGTGATCGCCATCAGCTTCACCCCCTACGCCAAGGAAACCCAGCACTGCCTGCGCATTGCCCAGCACAACCAGGCCCAGACCCTGATCATCACCGACAGCACCCTGTCACCCCTGGCCAAGCGCGCCAACAGCGTGCTGCTGGTCAACGAAGGCAGCTCCTTCGCCTTCCGCTCGCTGAGCGCCACCCTGTGCCTGTGCCAGGCGCTGTTCATCGCCGTGGCCTATCGCCTGGAACTGAAGATGGACGAGATTCACGAACAAGGCGGCTTCGACGACTAGCCCGAAGCCGGCCCATGGCTATGGGCTTGCAGGGCATCGGGCACGCCCCGGCGTTGCAGGCCGCCCTGCTCGACCCAGCCCAGGGTCTGGCGGTATGCCCGCTGCAGCAGCGCCTCGGTCTGGTTGAAGTCGAACACCGATACCCCCAGCGGGCACAGGGGGTCGACCACATGGATCGCCACCCGCGGCGCATAGAGTTCGATGTCGCGCACCAGCTGGCGCATGCTCAACAGGTTCAAGGTGTGCAGGGCCAGGGCCAGCATCCCCGCCGGCGGCGCCGGGCAGGCGCAACCGAAACCGGTGGGCAGGACAATCACCCGAGTGGCCCCCAGGCCCACCGCGGCGGCAATCGGCGTATTGCTCGCGACCCCGCCATCCACCAGCAGCTTGTCGCCGATGCGCACCCAGGGAAACACCAGGGGAATCGCCGCGCTGGCCAGCAGCGCCTGCTCGGTGTCGCCACTGGAGAGCACTTCCTGGGCCCCCGTCAGCAGGTTGGTGGTGACGATATGCAGCGCCAGCCGGCTGTCTTCGATACGCGCGACCGGCAACGCCCGACGCACCAGCCGAGACAGGGCCGTGGACGGCAGCAGGCAGCCGCGATGGCGTAGCAGGCCCAACAGGCTGTCGAACCAGGAAAACGGAAACACGTCGCCCTTGCGCAAGCCGCGCCAGAAGTCCGCCAGCTCGGCCACGCCCCGGGCATCGGGCCGCGCGGCGAAGTAGGCGCCATTGATGGCGCCCACCGAGGCCCCCACCACCAGATCGAACTCCAGCCCCAGTTCCACCAGGGCTTGCAGCATGCCGACCTGGACCGCCCCGAGGCTGCCGCCCCCGGAAAGCACCAGCGCGGTTCTGTCCTGACCCATGACCGACCTCCCGCGCCGTTGTCGACGCCCTAGAAGCTCAGCATAGTCGCCCGCCAACCACCGGCAGCAACCGCCCCAGCGGCCCTACTCGTAGATCTTGCCGCAGTACAGGAACACCGCGAAACGCCGCCAGGGCGAGGCCTGCGCCAACCCCTGGGTGGCGCCCATGCCGGTGGCTTCGGCCCAGGCCTGGGCGCCATCGAGAAAGTCCTCGATGGAATGATTCTGCCAACTGTCGCGGTGCTGCAGCTGACGGCGGTCGTCAAGCAGCGTCTGGACGAAGTCGAGGAAGCTCTGCTCGTCATTCACCTGCTGCAAGCGTTGTTCAAGGTCCATGGCCTGCTCCGTTGATTCAGGACACCGCCTGCAAAGCCAGGCCCTTGCGCAGCAGCTCCTTGCGCAGGATCGGCCGGGCCAGGCAATGCACGCCGTCCTGGGCGCTGCACTCTAGCAGCCGCTCAAGCTTGCGGGCACTGCCCGGGCTGCCGGTCAGCAGGTAGCTTTTGCCTTCACTGAGGCTGATCAGGTTCAGCAGCCAGTCATCGCCCCACTGCCCCAGCACCTGTTCGATCAGGTGGCGCTGGCGCGCCAACAGGCCCTCACCCTGCCACAGCGTCAGCTGGGCAAAGCGCCGCGGCAGGTTGCTGGACGCTTCGAGCACCTTCAAATCCTTGAGCAGGGCCTGGGGCAACTGCGCTTCGATCTGCTGCTGGCATTGCTGGAAATACGCTTCGGGCCACTGGGGCCCCAGGCCGGCATGGGCGGCCAGGGCGGCATAGGCCTGGCGGTCGGCCGCAGTACAGCTGCCGCCGCTGAAGTTCAGGGTGTTGTCGAGGATGCCCGCCGCCAGCAATTGCGCGCTGTCACGGCTGATCCGCGGCAGCAGGCCGGCGTCGCGCCAGCGCTCATAGACCTGGGTGCAGGCGGCGCCGATCGGGCGGATATCCGCGTATTTGCCCAGGCGCTCGTCCCAGAACGCCTCGAACCCCGGGTGATGGTCGATGACCTCCACCACCCGCGCGAGGTCCACCAGCGGGTCCAGGTGCAGGTGGTTGGAAATGTCCACCAGCACGAACTGGTCGGCGCCCTCGGGGACGTGGCTGTCCAGGCCCTTGAGGCGGTCTCTGAAGCCTTGGGGAATGCTCTCGTTGAGCGGCGCGCTGCTCAGGGCCCGGGCCGGGCGGCCGCTGAGGTTGAGCAATTCGGCGTAGGCGATGCAACCGGCGTAGGCGTCGATATCCAGATAGGCCGCGCCGGCGGTGACAATGATCATGACGTCCGTGTAATCCACAAAGGCCCGAGGCCGGGGCGCCGAGGGTGCCCGAGCTACATGACAGGCAGATGACAGCCCAGGCTCAGCGCGCTTGCACTTGTTCTTGCGCTTGCCGCGCCGCGGCCACCAGCAGCGCCGCCAGCCGCGATCCGCTGAAACGGATCTGCGCCAGGCTCAGGGCCGCGTAGCCGATGATCACCGCCGCCGGCCGGCGCGCCACCTGACAGTGCTCGGCCAGCCCCTGCAGCAGCAGGCCCTGCTCGGCGGCGCGCTGGCGAAAGCGCGTCTCGTCGCTGCCCGGTGGCAGCTCCAGGAGCAGGTGCAGCCCGGCCTGCTGGCCGCTGATGCGGTAGCAGCCCGGCGCCTCCCGAGCGAGGATCGCCAGCAGCAGGTCGCGGCGTTCCTGATAGGCCTGACGCGCCGCCCGCAGGTTACGCAGGAAGGCGCCGCTGGCGATGTAGTCGGCCAGGGCCATCTGCTCGATCACCCCGACCGAGCGCCCGGTGCTCTGCAAGGTCGCCAACAAGCGCGGGCGCAGGTTGTCGGGCAGCAGCATGAAGCCCACCCGCAAGCCGGCGAACAGGGTCTTGTTGAAGCTGCCGCAATAGATCACCCGGTCGTCCCGGTCCAGCGACTTGAGGGCCGCCAGCGGCGCGCTCTGGTAGTTGAACTCGCTGTCGTAGTCATCCTCCACCACCCAGGCCTGGCTGTGCCGCGCCCATTCCAGCAGGGCCAGGCGCCGCGACACCGGCAGGGTCATGCCCAGGGGCGCCTGGTGAGCCGGGGTCACGTAGACCAGGCGTGCATCGCGATGCTCTTGCAGGCGCGCGGTATCGATGCCCTCCTCCTGCAGCGGGATCGGCACCAGGCGCGCCCCGGCCAGGGCGAACAGATCCTTGGCCGAGAGGTAGCCGGGGTCTTCCAGGCACACCTTGTCACCCGGGCGCAGCAGGCTGCGGGCCAGCAGGTCGAGGCCATGGCGGATGCCGGTGGTGATCATCACCTGCCCGGCATGGCAGACGATGCCCCGGTGCTGCCCCAGGTACTCGGCGATCTGCTGGCGCAGCGCCGGCAGCCCGCCGGGGTCGGCGTCGCACAGCGACTGCGCCGAGGCACTGCCCAGGGCCCGGGTCAGGGAGCGGGTCCAGTGCGGCAGGGGAAACAGCGCCGGGTCGGCCAGCCGCGCAACAAAGGGCTGGCCGGCACGCACGCCCAGCGGCGGGTACGGCGGTTCAAGGTCACCGGCGGCGGGCGCGGCAACCGCCGCCGGGGCGCTCAGGTAAAGATCCGGCACCACCGCGCAGACCCGGGTCCCGGAACCGCTGGCGCGGTTCACGTAGCCTTCGCTGCGCAGGCGGTCGAAAACCACTTCCAGGGTGCCCCGGGACAGGCCCCAGCGCTGGGCCAGGGTGCGCGTGGAGGGCAAGCGGCAGCCGGCCGGCAGGCGTTTTTCCAGGATCGCCTGGCGTAACGCGGCGTAGGCGCTGTCCTGCTTGCCCTGAGCGCCCTCCATGGGCAGCGGCAGGTCGAGGGGCACGGGGTGTTTTCCACGGCTCATAGTGGTCCAGTCGAATGGGCTCTAAACGGTGCTCGGCATTAAACCATAAAGACCTTAATTTCAGCGCCGTACCCACTTGCCCCGAGCCCGCCATGCCCCCGCTTGCCGACGCCCCGCCCCGCTCCATTGCTGTTGCACGCCCCCTTGCCCCCTGGCTCTGGACCCTGTTGCTGCTGGTGGTGGTCTGCCTGCCGCGGATCAGCATCGACCTGTACCTGCCGGCGCTGCCGGCCATGGCCGACCAACTGCGGGCCAGCGATGCGCAACTGCAACTGACCCTGAGCCTGTACATGCTCGGCTACGCCCTGTCGATGCTGCTGGGCGGGCCGCTGTGCGACCGTTATGGCCGGCGCCCGGTGCTGCTGGCGGGCACCGCGCTGTTCCTGCTGGCCAGCCTGGCCTGCATGCTCGCCGCCAGCGTCGAGGTGCTGATGGTCGCCCGCCTGCTGCAGGCGTTGGGCGGTTGCTGCGGCACCCTGATCGGCCGGGTCATGGTCCGCGACCGCTGCGCCCCCGAAGAGCAGCCGCGCCTGCTCGGGCTGCTGTCCACGGGCATTGCCCTGTCGCCGATGCTGGCGCCGCCGCTGGGCAGCCTGATCGACCACCTGCTGGGCTGGCGCGGGCTGTTCCTGTGCCTGAGCCTGGTGGCCGCGGCGGCCTGGCTGCTGATGTACAAACGGCTTGCCGAAACCCGCCCGGCGCAGCTCGCCCCGGTGCCTGGCAAACACCTGCCGCGCCTGTACCTGCGCCTGCTGGGCGAGCGCTATTTCATGCGCTATTCCCTGGCCATCGGCTGCCTGTACTGCACCTATTTCCCTTTCATCCTGCAATCGTCGGCACTGTTGCAGCGCCAGCTGGGGCTGTCGCCCACGGCCTACGCCCTGGTATTCGCCGCCACCGTGGCCGGCTACCTGCTGGGTTCGCGGCTGTTCCAGCGCCTGGGCGCGCGCCACGGCGCCGACCGTCTGATAGCCCGGGCCTGCCTGTTGAACCTGGCGGGCGCCGGCCTGTTGCTGTTCGCTCGCAGCCTGTGGCCCGACAGCCTGTGGGCGATCGTCCTGCCGATGCTGCCGCTGATGTTCTCGGTGGGCCTGGCGATACCCGCCTGCCAGCTGGCGATCCTGCAACCCTATGCGGCGGTGGCGGGCACCGCTTCGGGGCTGTTCTTCTTTATCCAGATGGCCCTGACCGCCGGCTGCGGCTTGCTTGCCAGCCTGCTGGCGAACCACCCGGCCGGCTCGCTGCAGGCCCTGACCGGCCTGTCCAGCCTCGCCCTGGGCCTGGTCTGGTGGTGCCTGCGACCACGGCAGCCCTAGCACCTGTGGTAACGCGACGCGCAACCTGCCGGTCGCCGATTACCTGCCTGGCTGTAGCCGCTCTGAGCCCGCGAAGCTGCGCAAAGGTCCGCAGGACCTTGCCTGACGATCTCCAGCCAAACTCGCAGCGGCCTCAAGGGCACCGCGGCCCTTCGTGCCGTTCGCAGCCTGCGGCAGCGGCTACACAACCCCCCGATCGGCATTAGCCTGTAGCCGCTGCTGAGCCCGCGAAGCTGCGCAAAGGTCCGCAGGACCTTGCTTGACGATCTCCAGCCAAACTCGCAGCGGCCTCAAGAGCGCTGCGGCCCTTCGTGCCGTTCGCAGCCTGCGGCAGCGGCTACACTCCCCCCCGATCGGCATTGGCCTGTAGCCGCTGCTGAGCCCGCGAAGCTGCGCAAAGGTCCGCAGGACCTTGCTTGACGATCTCCAGCTAAACTCGCAGCGGCCTCAAGGGCACCGCGGTCCTTCGACGGAGTGCCGCCCAGCCCGTTCGCAGCCTGCGGCAGCGGCTACACCTATCCCCGATCGGCATTGCCCCGTAGCCGCTGCCGAGCCATGGCAAGGAGCTGGGCAAGGCCGATTCAATGCCGCTACATTAGCCGCGCCGTTCCCATCCGTTGTGCCGTTCAAGACAAGGAAATACGCGATGAAACTCATTGGAATGCTCGATTCACCCTATGTACGCCGCGTCGCCATCAGCCTCAAGAGCCTGGGCCTGCCCTTCGAGCACCACTCGATCTCGGTGTTCAGCACCTTCGAGCAGTTCAAGGCCATCAACCCGGTGGTCAAGGCGCCAAGCCTGGTCTGCGACGGGGGTGAAGTGCTGATGGATTCGAGCCTGATCCTCGACTACCTGGAAACCCTGGCCGGCCCGAAACGAAGCCTGATGCCCGCGACCCTGCCGGAGCGTTTGCATGAGTTGCGCCTGATCGGCCTGGCCCTGGCGGCCTGTGAGAAGTCGGTGCAGATCGTCTACGAACGAAAGCTGCGTCCGGCAGAGAAACAGCACGGCCCCTGGCTGGAGCGGATCGGCGGCCAATTGCAGGCCGCCTATGCCGAGTTGGAGCACGAGTTGCAGAAGCAGCCGCTGCCCCGGGATGGAACCCTGAGCCAGGTCGGCATCAGCCTGGCGGTGGCCTGGAGTTTCAGCCAGATGATGGTGGCGGACCAGTTCGGCCCCGAGCAGTTCCCGGCGGTGCGCAGTTTTGCCGAATACGCCGAACAGCTGCCGGTGTTCCTCGACACCCCCGCCACCTGACCCACACAGCGCCATCACCGTAGCCGGCTTGCTGGTGAAGAGCCCCCTGAGCCATGCAGCGCTCCTGGACACGCTTTCGCTGGCAAGCCAGCTCCTACGCAAGTCCAACAGATCCTGCCGACCGTAGGAGCCGGCTTGCCGGCGAAGAGGCCCGCGAGCCGTGCAGCGCTCTTGGAAACGCTTTCGCTGGCAAGCCAGCTCCTACGCAGTCCAACAGATCCTGCCGACCGTAGGAGCCGGCTTGCCGGCGAAGAGGCCCGCGAGCCGTGCAGCGCTCCTGGAAACGCTTTCGCTGGCAAGCCAGCTCCTACGCAAGTCCAACAGATCCTGCCGACCGTAGGAGCCGGCTTGCCGGCGAAGAGGCCCGCGAGCCGTGCAGCGCTCTTGGAAACGCTTTCGCTGGCAAGCCAGCTCCTACGCAAGTCCAACAGATCCCTGCCGACCGTAGGAGCCGGCTTGCCGGCGAAGAGGCCCGCGAGCCGTGCAGCGCTCCTGGAAACGCTTTCGCTGGCAAGCCAGCTCCTACGCAAGTCCAACAGATCCTCGTGGGGATCTGTCAGGCCGGTTCGGGCTGTTTTTTCACCGGGGCGGTGGCGAAACGCCGGGCCAGGAACGGTGTGATGTCCAGCGGCAGGGTTTCGTCGTTCACCAGTTTGTCCAGCAGCACGCCGGTGATCGCCGACGTCAGGATGCCGGTGCGGAAGTGCCCGCAAGCATTGAGGTAACCCTCGACCCCGTCCATCGGCCCAAGAATCGGCAGTTCATCCGGCGAGCCCGGGCGCAGGCCGGCCCAGCAGCGCTTGAGGTTGACCTGGGCCAGCTCGGGAATGCAGCGCACCGCCCCCTGCACCAGACCGTTGATTTCCGGGTAGGTGGTGCTGACGTCGAAGCCCTTGTCCTCGGTGGTGCTGCCAATCAGGATCTCGCCGTTGTCCTTCTGCGCCATGTAGCAGTCGCTGGTGGTCAGGCAGCCATTGAGCAGCTTGGGCATGCGCTCGGTGAGGAGGATCTGGCCCTTCACCGGCTTCACCGGAATCTCCACCCCGGTGGCCTGCAGGCTCAGCTCGGCGGCCCAGGCACCGGCAGCGTTGATCAGGGTCGAGCAATGGAACAGCCCGGCCTCGGCGGTCTGCACCCCGCTGACCCGGTTGCCGTGGTGCAGGACGCCGGTGACGTTGGTGTTGAAGTACACATCCACGCCGTTCTGCCGTGCACCTTCGGTGTAGGCATCGGTCAGGCGGAACGGATTGACCTGGTGATCGCAGAGGAACTCCAGGGCGCCCTGGGCTTCGTGGCTGACATTGGGTTCCGCGGCGCGCAGGGCCGCCTGGTCGAGCCAGCGCACCTGATCGGACAGGTGCGGGATGCAACCGACAATGTGTTCGGCGTACAGCCGGTCTTCATCGTCATAGATGACGAACTTGAGCCCGGTCTGTTCGAACTTGAAGTCCATGCCGTGCAGGCCGATCAGCTCACGGTGCAGGCGCGGGTAGATCTCGTTGGACTGCAGGGCGAAGTCGAAGAACGACTGCGGCAGGATATGCGGGGTGCTGGAATCCACCACCACCGCCGAGCCCTGGGCCTCGCGCTTGCGGTTGGCCGACATCATGCGAAAGAAGATCACCCCGCAGCCCAGGCCCACCGACTCGCCGATGGCCCACAGGCCGCCGGCCGAGGCACGACTGGCGTTGCCCGGACGCTTGGCGTCGATCAGCGCCACCTTGAGGTTCTTGCGCTTGGACAGCTGGTAGGCGCAGGACGCCCCAATCACGCCGCCACCGGCGATCACCACGTCGTAGTACTTACTCATGTTCGGGGACCTCCTGGTCGGGTGCGGCAAAGGCGGAAAACGGAATCGGGTCCAGCGGGAAGCGCGGGCGAATCCAGCCCACGTCCTTGCGTCCGGTGGCCTGGCGCAGGCGGTCGCTGCAGTAGCCGACGCACATCCGCCCCTGGCAGTCGCCCATGCTCACGCGAGTGCGCATTTTCAGGCTGGCCATGTCCTGTACCCCCTGGGCCAGGGCACGCTCGATATCGTTGCGGGTGGTGTGCTCGCAACGGCAGATCACCGTGTCGCCCTTGGGCAGTTCTATCTGCCCGGTGCCACGCGCGGTATAGCGGTCCACCGCACCGCGAAAGCGCAGGATCGAGGCCAGTTTGCGCTCGTAGCCCTGGCGCCGCTGCAGGGCCGCCTCGTTATCCAGGACATTGCGCTGCATGAGGATCGACAGCGCGGCGATGCGACCGCTGAGCATGGCCGCTTCACCGCCGCGGATCCCGCCCATGTCGCCCGCCAGATGAATGTGCGGCTCGCTGCTCTGCTGCCAGGCATTGGCGTGGGCCCGCAGGTAGCCGTCGTCGCTGAAGCCGTGGTCCAGGCCCATCTGCTGGCTCAGCTGGGTGCGTGGGATGAAGCCGTAGCCCACCGCCAGGGTCTGGGCCGCGATGCGCTGGGCCTTGGACAGGTCCGGCTGCCAGTCGGCGGAATAAGGGGCAACCGTGACCACGCTCAGGGCGTCCTGCCCCTGGGCCTCCACCACGCCCCAGCCATAGCGCAGGCTGATGCCGTGGAGCTTGAGGTAGGCCAGCATGCTCAGGCCGTCGAGGAACAGTTGCGGCTTGTTCAGCATGGCCAGGCTCTGCTTGGCGATCTTGCTCAGGGCGCTGGCCTCGTAGACCCCGGCCACCCGCACGCCCGAGGCATGCAGCTGGCAGGCCACCAGTGGCAGCAGCGGCCCGGTGCCGGCGATCACCACCGGCCCCTGCGGCTTGACCACCCCGCTCTTGATCTGCAATTGCAGGCCGCCCAGCAACTTGACCCCCGGCAGGGTCCAGCCGGGAAACGGCACGCTGCGCTCATGGCAACCGGCGGCCAGGAGCAGTTGCGAGTAGTCCACCTGCTGCACCTGCTCTTCGGCGTCCAGCAGCATCAGGCTGTTATGGCCTTCGGCGCCGATCACCCGGCTGTTGAGGCGCACCTCGATCATTTGTTCGTGGTCGGAAAAATCACCGTGCAGCTTGGCCAGCATTTCGCAGTAACGCGGCCCCAGGTAATCCAGTTGCACGCCATCGCGCAGCGGCCCGCGATAGACCACCCCGCCCAGGCGCGAGGCCTCTTCGATCAGGGTGCTGCGCACCCCGTGCTCGGCCAGTTCGATGGCCGCTGCCATGCCCGCCGGCCCGCCGCCGACGATCACCGGGTTCAGGCTCATAGGCTGGGCTCCGTTTCAGTGATGCGGTTGCTCAGGGTCTGCACCTGCATCCCCGGCTTGACCAGGGTCTGGCAGGCGCGGCGCTTGTGGCGGCCGTCGATCTGCACCAGGCAGCAATGGCACACGCCCATGCCGCAGTAGGCACCGACCAACTGCCCGTGATCGTTGCGCGCCACCTGGCGCAGGCCGGTGGCCTGGATCACGCTGAGGACTGTTTCACCCAGGGCGGCAGTGACCGGCTGGCCATTGAGACTGATGGTCATGTCCGCATGCTGCAGCGGCTGAATATCAAAGTTGCGGTCTATCTGACGCATTGCGGTTCATCCGTGAGAAGTGAGTGGAGTTGCCGGCATCCTGCCGCTCAGAGTCCTGGCGCGAGGACGTGGCAACACCGCGGTTCCGATAACGCTGTCAGAACCGAGCGCGGGCCAATCTAGTACTTTTGTCCGACAGGAATATTGATCTGGGCCAAGCAAACTGCCGCAGTGCCCCAACACGTCGCGCCTGCGCTTGCGCGGTGGGGCCCGGGGCACAAAAAAGCCGCTGCCGGTACAAACCGGCAGCGGCGCGTGAACAACGGGTCACCCCGCGTCGCGGGGGGCGCTTAGTGCATGAAGAGGGCGATCAGAATGATCACCGGGATCGGTACACCGAGAAACCACAACAGTAATGAGCGCATGACAAGTCTCCTGGATCAGTGAACGGGGGTGGGAGCCACGGTGCGCGGTTGCACAGGGCTTTCAAGCCAGAGCACCGCATCCCGGCGCCGGCCGCCGAAGGTGGCGGCCAGACTGGCGAAGAACGCCCCACACAGCAGGGCAACGAACATCCACAACGACGACCAGGCGGCTATCCTGGCGGCGCTGTCGGCGGCTTCCCGGGCAGCCTGCTTGGCTTCATGCAGCGCCTGCTGGGTCTTGGCGAACACCTCGTCCACCCGGCGCTCGGCCTCGGCCCGCGTCAGGTTGGTGCGCTGGGCCACCAGTTGCGCCAGGTAGCTGCGGTCGTCGGATGACAACTGGCCATCGTTGCTCAAGGTGCGCACGAAGATCCGCGACACCGTGCCCCGGGCCGCATCCTCAGTGACCGCCACCGGGCGATCGTCACGCAACAGGCTGTCGACGAAATAGCCGTACTCGTCCGGGGAACCCTGGGCAGCGGCATGGCCGGCCACCTGGGTGGCGGCACCAGCGGCCGCGGAAGCAACCTGGGCCCCGGCCTGCACGCCACCGCCAATGACGCTGGTGACCGAGCCCACCACCAGGGTCGCGGTGACCAGGGTCGCCACCGCCCAGGCCAGGAAGCCGTGGGCGGTGTCACGGAAATACACTTCATCGCCATGCAGGTTGGCCCACTTCACCCGCAGGCGCCCGGCGATATAGCCGCCCAACCCGGCGGCGAGAATCTGCGTCAGGGCCAGCCAGACAATGCTGGAAATGCCCAAGCCCTTGGCACTGATGCCGTTGCCGGCCCAGGGCGAAACCGCGGAGAAGCCCAGGCCGAAGCCCAGCAGCAAGAGGATCAGGGACAAGGCCGCGGCCGCCGCCGCGCCGGCGAAGATCGCCGCCCAGGACACGCCCGAGTGATGACTCGAAGCGTCCTCGGTGGCCAGCAGGTGTTCAGAGGGTCTGTTCATTGTTGTTCTGCTCCAGGCAGGAAAGAGGCTGTTGCACGTCACGAAGGGACAGAAAGGACAGGTGCAGTCAGCGTGCCAGCAGCAGGAGTCTTATAAACACATGTATTTCAATGACTTGCGATTAGTCATCGGGCCTGGATCGTGCAATTTGCCGCTCCGGGGGTTTTATGGCGGGCGTTCTGCACGGCGTGCGCCTCAGCCGCGCTTGCTCAGGTAGAGCACCCGGCCGCGGCTGTAGCACCAGTGCACCAGCAGCCCAAGGCCCCATAGCGCCAGCAGCAGGTTGGCCGCCAGGGTCAATTGCGCGATGCCCTGCCCCCACAGGACAAAGAGCGGCAATGCCAGCCAGGCTGAACGGCGAAAACCCAGCAGGCGCATGATGCCCGGCACGATCACCGCCATCAGGGCAATGACCAGCACGTCCAGGCCGCGATACCCCAGCATCCAGCGCGCATAACGGGGATCGGCGGCATAGGCCTCCAGGTAGCCCGGCAGGCGCAACGCCAGGTCCACGGCCAGACTTAACAGCAGGCTAGCCACCAGCAGCCACAGCAGCCCCTTGAAACGTGATGCGTATTTCATTGCACAACACCTTGATACGAAGAAGCTCAATCGGGGCTTCAATGCCGCTTGTAGCTTTTATTGCCACTGGGGGTCAGGCAGTACACCCCGCCCCGCGGGCCAGTGCAGAAACTGCCGCTGCCGCAGGTGCAACCCTGGCTATCACGCAGCAGTGGCTCGGCACGAGGGGTGGAGGAACGCTGGCCGAACATCAGCGCGCAGTTTTTCTTCGAGGCGCTGATGGAGCCGTCGTTGCACAGGAAGAGTTCGCCATCACAACGGGCGATGCCGCCTTTCTTTCCAGAACAGGGCTGATTGGCCGCCTGCGCCACCGCGCTGCACAGCAGCATCAGGCACACCGCGAAAAAGGGCTTCCAGCCGACCCGGGGCAGGGCTCTCATGGTGACGCCTCCTGGCAAAAAGTGGCCGGATAATATCAAGCTTCAGCGCCCCTGACCCGCAGGACACCGACGAGCCCCGCGCCTGGATGAAAGTTTTTTTAGAATCCCGCCAGCGGTTTCTTGGCAAAATGCCCGCCTGTGTCACGAACCGCCAAGCAGGTAACACCTATGACCCGCATTCTGACCATCGAAGACGACGCCGTGACGGCCCGGGAGATCGTCGCCGAACTGAGCAGCCACGGCCTCGACGTGGACTGGGTGGACAATGGCCGCGAAGGCCTGGTACGCGCCGTGAGCGGCGACTACGACCTGATCACCCTGGACCGCATGCTGCCGGAGCTGGACGGCCTGGCCATCGTCACCACCCTGCGCACCATCGGTGTGTCGACGCCGATCCTGATGATCAGCGCCCTCTCCGACGTCGACGAACGGGTGCGCGGCCTGCGGGCCGGCGGCGACGACTACCTGACCAAGCCCTTCGCCTCCGACGAGATGGCGGCCCGGGTCGAGGTGCTGCTGCGGCGCAAGAACACGGTCAAGGATTTCGCCACCAGCCTGCGGGTGGCCGACCTGGAGCTGAACCTGATCAGCCGCGAGGCGACCCGCGCCGACCAGTTGCTGAGCCTGCTGCCCACCGAATACAAGCTGCTGGAATTCCTCATGCGCAACACCGGGCAGATCCTCTCTCGGATGATGATTTTCGAAGAGGTCTGGGGCTATCACTTCGACCCGGGGACCAACCTGATCGACGTGCACATCGGCCGCCTGCGCAAGAAGATCGACCCGCCTGGCATGACTCCGTTGATCCGCACCGTGCGAGGCTCGGGTTATGTCATTGCTGAACCCCTCTAAGGGCTGGCGCTCCTCCAGCAGCCGCCTGCTGGCGCTGTACAGCACGCTGTTCGTGGCCTGGAGCTGCATCCTCATGGGGGTGCTGTACTACGAGGTGTCCACCTACCTGGACAGCCTGGCCAAGCACTCGCTGATGCAGCGCCAGCACCTGTTCGCCCGCTTCGAAGGCGAGCAGCTGGTGGAAGCCCTGGCCACCAGCATGACCTTCGACATGCGCGCCATCGACGCCTATGGCCTGTTCGACGAACAGCGTCGGCCCTTGAGCGGGCCGATCCGGCAGATCCCCGATGACCTGCCCCTGGACGGCCAGATCCACGAGTTGAAGAACTGCATCGACTCCGACGACACGAGCCTGCCCCGGGACAGCTGCGACGCGGTGGCCACCCACACCCGCGACGGCCGCTGGCTGGTGCTGGTGCGCGACAACGGCTCGCTGTTCGCGGTGACCCGGATCATTCTTCACGCGCTGCTGTGGGGCATCTCCCTGACCATCATTCCCGGCGCCGCCGGCTGGCACCTGCTGCGCCGCCGTCCGCTGCGGCGCATCCGCCAGATCCAGGCCAGCGCCGAAGCCATCGTCGCCGGCGACCTGACCCGGCGCCTGCCGCTGTCGGACCGGCGCGACGAACTGGACATGCTGGCGGCCATCGTCAACGCCATGCTCGAACGCATCGAGCGGCTGATGCATGAGGTCAAGGGCGTGTGCGACAACATCGCCCACGACCTGCGCACCCCGCTGACCCGCCTGCGGGCCCAGCTCTATCGTCTGCAGCAACAGGCCGAGGAAGGCTCGCCCCAGGCCCTGCAGATGGACCAGTTGCTGGCCGAGGCCGACACCCTGATGGCGCGCTTTCGCGGGTTGCTGCGCATCTCCGAACTGGAGGACCAGCAACGGCGTTCGGGCTTCCTCGAACTCGATCCGCTGCCGCTGCTTCAGGAGCTGTACGACTTCTACCTGCCCCTGGCCGAGGAAGGCCGCCTGACCCTGCAGCTCGACGTGCCGGCCAGCCTGCCCCGGCTGATCGGCGACCGCGCCCTGCTGTTCGAGGCCCTGGCCAACCTGCTGAGCAACTCGATCAAGTTCACCCCGCCGGGCGGCGAAGTGATACTGCGCGGCCTCGACGACGGCGGCAGCCCGCGCCTGGAAGTGCTGGACTCAGGCCCCGGCATTCCCCCGGCGGAACGGGCGGCGGTGTTCCGGCGCTTCTACCGGGTCGACGAAAGCAACGCCCAGGGCGGCTTTGGCCTGGGCCTGTCGATCGTTGCGGCCATCGTCAGCCTGCACGGCTTCAAGCTCGAAGTGGGCAGCAGCGAACGCGGCGGCGCGCGCCTGAGCCTGGATTGCCGGCCAAGCCTGATCGCCGACCACTGACCCGCCCCATCCCTGTAGCCGCTGCTGAGCCCGCGAAGCTGCGAAAAGGTCCGCAGGACCTTGCCTGGCGATTTCCCGACGAACCTCCAGCGGGCTTCAACTCCCCGCGTCTCCTGAGGCAGAGTGCCGCCCAAAGCGTTCGCAGCCTTCGGCAGCGGCTACAGGTGGCCCAGGGAGTTGCTGTCCAGCTCGTAGAGCAACTCGTCAATGAGCCGCAATACGTCGGCCTCGCTCTGCAGGGACTTGATGCGCAATCCGCTGACCACCAGATCGACCCGGCCGCTGTCGGGCTCGAACACCCGCAGGGTCAGGGTGCCGTCGCCGGCATGGCTGAAACTGCAGGCCAGGGGCGCCAGGCGCTGTTCGATACAGGCGCGCCATTGGGCCTGGGTGAGCACCGCCGGTGCCTGATCGGTCACGGTGCCCTTGTTCTGTTCATCACCCATGCGGGCTGTCCTTGTGCTGTGGTTGTGCTCTGCCACAGCCCCATTGACCGGACCTGTGGCGGCTCCAAGGGTAGAAAACACCCACCACGCAAAGAAGGCGCATTTGCACGGGTTGCCCTGGTGCATATGCACCAGTTCAGCGTCCCCGACTGCCGACCGTGCCGACGAACAGCCCGCGCTCCCGGGCCCAGACGATGGCTTCGCCCCGGCTGTGCACCCCGAGCTTGGAATACAGGGTGGCGACGTGGTTGCGCACGGTGTTGGGCGCCAGCTTCAACTGGGCGGCAATCTCTTTGTCTGCCAATCCCTGATAGATCAACCCCAGCACTTCCCGCTCGCGGGCCGTCAGGTCGGCAGAGGACACCCCAGGCGTGTCCCGGGCCTTGGGGCTTCTCACGTTGGCCAGCTTTTCGATCAGGGTTCGGCTGAACCAGGAGGCGTCGCGCATCACTTCCTCGATGGCGCCCACCAGCTCCAGTTCGGAGCGCTTGCGCTCGGTGATGTCCATCAGCACCAGCAGGTAACAGGGGCTGTCCTGGATGAGCACGGTGTCGGCGTAGGCCACGCAATCGATCAGCCCGGCGTTCTTCTGGCGCACCTTGAGGTCCAGGCCATCGACGTTGCCGGCCTTCTCCAGTTGACTGAACAGCTGGCTGGCCGCCGCGGCTTCGGCGATGAAGCCGATGGCCTCGACCTTCTTGCCCAGCAGTTCCTCGCTGCTGTAGCCGCAGGTGTTGAGAAAGGCCTCGTTGACGTCGACGATCTGCTGCTCGGCGCTGCACACCAGGGTCGGCACCGGGGTCAGGCGAAACGACTTGGCAAAACGCTCCTCGCTCTGGCGCAGGGCAATCTCGATCCTGCGCCGTGGCTCCAGGTCCATGAAGGAAAACAGCATGCAGTCTTCATCGTTGATGTCCAGGGGCTGGCCGGCGACGATCACCAGCTTGCTGCCGCCGTCCGGCAGGCGCAGCTCGGCCTGCATCTGCGGGATGGTCGCGCCCTGGCCCAGGCGCTCGATGGCCAGGTCCTTGTGCTCGGCGTCCTCCAGCACATCAAGCTCGTACACCGAACGGCCGATCACCTGATCCCGGGCATAGCCGGTCATCTCCAAAAAACCCTGGTTGACCTTGATGTAACGCAAGTCACTGAGGCGGCAGATCACCGCTGGCGCCGGGTTGGCATTGAAGGTCTTCTCGAAGCGCTGCTCGGCGCTGGCCCAGTCGGTGGCGTCGCTGAGGATCAGCACCAGGGATTCCGGCGCGCCGCTGCGATCGGTGAGGATCATGCTGCGCACCCGGTGCACCCAGTGCCGGGGTTCGCCGTCGATCTCGGCCTGTACCTCGACCACCACGTCGCTGAAGGTTTCCCCGGCGGCCACCCGATTGATGGGATAGGCCTCCAGGGCCAGGGGGTGATTGTTGCGGTAGCGCAAGGCATAGCGCCGGGCGTACTCGCGGACATTGGCCCCCAGCTCGCCGACCTCGCTCACTCCATGCATGGCCAGCGCCGCCTCATTGGCCCAGAGCAGGCTGCGGGCCTGGTCGGTTTCGATCAGGATCACCCCGTCGGACAGACCGGCGATGATCTGCTGTAACTGGCGGCGATTGGTTTCGGTAGCAAGGACGGCCTGGCTCATGGCATCTCCGGAAAAAGGGCGATGAAGCTACGACCACGCTGGTTCGCCATCGTGCCCCGGGCGCACTGGAGCACCCGAGCACCAGGCGTTAAGCTGCTGCGCCCGGTTCCGCCCATTCATCTGGAGTCAAGCATGATCACCATCCGTGAAGCCGACAGCCGCGATATCCAGGCGCTCAAGGCCATAGGTTGTGCCACCTACCGCGAGCACTTCGCGGCGATCTGGAGCGCTGCCGGCATGCAGCAGTTTCTCGACCAGGACTTCTCCGACGCCCACCTGCAAGCGTCCCTGGCCGCCCGGGACCGGCACCTGTGGCTGCTGGCCCTGGACCCGCAGCAGCAGCCCATGGGCTTTGCCAAGCTCAACTGGGGGCGGCCGGTTCCGGGCAGCGACCGCTGCGGGGCCGAGTTGCAGAAGATCTACCTGCTCAAGTCCCAGGCCGGCCAGGGCCATGGCCGGCGCCTGCTGGAACAGGTGCTGCAACGGGCCAGCGCCGCCGGGGAATCCTGCCTGTGGCTGGACGTGCTCAAGAGCAACAGCGGCGCCCGGCGCTTTTATGAAAGCGCCGGGCTGCGGCAGATCGGTGAAGTGCCCTTCAGCACCGACCTGGAACAGATCGGCATGTGGGTGATGGCCTGCGACCTGCCGCTGCCCCGGCCACCGGCCGAGGCTTGAACCCGGCTGCGGCCGTCCGCCCGGCGGCTACAGGCCCAGGGCCTTGAGGCGCCGGTACAGCGTGCGTTCGCTCAGGCCCAGGGCCTTGGCCAGTTCGCTGCGCGAGCCGTCGAAGACTTCCAGGGCATGGGCCAGTTGCTCCAGGTCCTTGCCGGCCCGGCGCCGGGTCACCGGGACCGGGGCCTGGGGACGGCGCAGTTCCGCCGGCAGGTCCTGCAGGCGGATCACCCCGTCATCGCTGAACAAGCGCGCCCGTTCGAGGATGTTGCGCAGCTCGCGGATATTGCCCGGGTAGGTGTACAGCTGCAGCTGTTCCAGGGCCTGGGGATCGACCCGCGGCACCACCCCGGGATCGAGGCGGCGCAGCAGGCTGTCGATCAGCAGCGGCAGGTCGTCGCTGCGTTCGCGCAGCGCCGGCAGGCGGATCGGGAAGGCGCTGATGCGGTAGTACAGGTCCTGGCGGAAGCTGCCGGCGGCGACCATTTCCTTGAGCGGCTTGTGGGTGGCCGCCACCAGGCGAAAATCCGAGTGCACGGTGCGCAGGCTGCCCACTGGGCGGAAGCTGCCGGACTCGATCAGGCGCAGCAGCTTGACCTGCATGGCCAGGGGCACCTCGCCGATCTCGTCGAGAAACAGGGTGCCGCCGTGGGCCGCTTCCGCCAGGCCGATCTTGCGTTGCAGGGCGCCGGTAAAGGCGCCCTTTTCATAGCCGAACAGTTCGCTTTCCAGCAGGGTTTCGGTGAGCCCGGTGCAGTCCACCACCACCAGCGGCCCGCTGGCCCTGGGGCTGCCGTCGTGCAGGGCGCGGGCGAACAGCTCCTTGCCGGTGCCGGACTCGCCCTGCAACAACACCGGGATCGGCGCCGGAGCCGCCCGCTGCAAGGCGCTCAGGGCTTCATTGAAGGCCGGCGAGCGTCCCACCAGGCCTTTCTGCTGGGGCTGCACCGAAGCCACCGCCACCGAACTCAAGCGCTCGACGTAGGCCACCACGGTGCCGGCCTCGCCGATGATCGGCCGCAGCTCCACGTCCACGTGCTCCGGGCCGCGAGGCGTGTGATGGATGTGCAGCATGCGCTCCGGCACCCGGCTGTCATGGGCCTTGCGCATCGGGCAATGCTCGCCGGCCTGATCGCAGGGCACGGCGAACTGGTGGGAGACGCGGTAGCACTTGGCGCCGACGTGGGGCTTGCCGGCCACGCCGAACTGACGCTGGTAGGCGGTGTTGGCGGCGATGATGTTGTAGTCGGTGTCGAGCACGATGGTCGGTTGCGGATCGTGTTCGAGGTAGGACACCAGGGCAGACATGGACGGCTGGGCAAGGTCGGTGGCGATCAGGGACATGAGCAACTCCGGGGCAGTGGCGGCAGCTTAAAGCACGCCGCGGCTTTCTGCCATTTTCTGCCACAAACTGCCAAACGACTGCCAAATGACGTTGGCAGTCGCGGCGCAAAACGCCTGATGGCAGCCTCTGCGGCCTTCTACTTCAATGAACAGGTGGCCAATCCGGGTGTTTGAGGTTGGCACGTTTATTGACAGTCCAAGGGACGAGCGACAGCGCAGACTGTCCTCACCTTCATTGCCTGGAGTGCCCCATGATCATCAGCGACACGCTGCGTGTAGAAGCCTTTTTCGACAGTCAGACCTGGACCATCAGCTACCTGGTGATGGACCAGGCCAGCCGCCGCTGCGCGCTGATCGACAGCGTGCTGGACTACGACCCGAAATCCGGCCGCACCCGCACCGAGTCCGCCGACCGCCTGATCGCCCGGGTGCGCGAGCTGGACGCCCGGGTCGACTGGATCCTGGAAACCCACGTGCACGCCGACCACCTGTCCGCCGCGGCCTACCTCAAGGACCAGCTGGGGGCCCGGGTGGCCATCGGCAATCAGATCACCCGGGTGCAGAAAGTCTTCGGCGCGCTGTTCAACGAGGCCCCGAGCTTTGCCCGCGACGGCAGCCAGTTCGACGTGCTGCTGGAAGACGGCGCCGAATTCGCCATCGGCGGCCTCGGCGCCCGCGCCCTGCACACCCCGGGGCACACCCCGGCCTGCATGACCTACCTGGTGCAGGTGGGCGATGAGTGCGTGGCCTTTGTCGGCGATACCCTGTTCATGCCCGACTACGGCACCGCCCGCTGCGACTTCCCCGGGGCCGATGCGCGGACCCTGTACCGCTCCATCGGCAAGATCCTCGCCCTGCCCCCACAGACCCGGCTGTTCATGTGCCACGACTACCTGCCCAACGGCCGCGAACTGCAATACATGACCACCGTCGCCGAGCAGCGCGCCAACAACATCCACATCCATCAGGGCATCGACGAAGACAGCTTCGTGAAGATGCGCGAAGCCCGTGACGCGACCCTGGACATGCCGGTGCTGATCCTGCCTTCGGTGCAGGTCAACATGCGCAGCGGGCAGTTTCCCGAGCCCGAAGACAACGGCGTGAGCTACCTGAAAATTCCCCTGAACACCCTATAACGATTAACGACTCCACACGGAGACCTTGCCATGCGTCCCTTCAACCCGGCCCTGCGCCCCGTCGACGGCAGCCACCAGGTGCTGATCGTCGGTGGCGGTGCCGCCGGCATCGCCGTTGCCGCCAGCCTCTTGACCCGCGATCCGCACCTGGACGTGGCCCTTATCGACCCCGCCCAGCACCACTATTACCAACCCGGCTGGACCCTGGTGGGCGCCGGGGTATTCAGCGCCGCGTCCACCGAACGGACCATGGCCGAGCTGATTCCCCTGGGCGTCAAGTGGATCCAGCGCGCGGTCAGCCAGTTCGAACCGCAACACAATGCCCTGGTGCTGGACAACGGCCACGTGCTGGCCTACGACCAGTTGATCGTCTGCCCCGGGCTCAAGCTCGACTGGGCGGCCATCGACGGCCTGCCCCAGGCCCTGGGCAATCACGGCGTGACCTCCAACTACCGCTACGACCTGGCGCCCTACACCTGGCAACAGGTGCAGCAGCTGCAACAGGGCGAGGCGCTGTTCAGCCAGCCGCCGATGCCGATCAAGTGCGCCGGCGCGCCGCAGAAAGCCATGTACCTGTCCTGCGACCACTGGCGGCGCCACGGTCGCCTGGGGGCGATCAAGCCGCGCTTCCTGAATGCCGGCGGCGTGCTGTTCGGCGTGGCCGACTATGTGCCGGCGCTGATGGAATACGTGAAGAAATACGCCATCGAGCTGGATTTCGGCCACAACCTGGTGGCGGTGAACGGCCCGGCGCAGCGCGCGACCTTCGTCCGCACCCTGGCCGACGGCCGCCAGGAAACCCTGGAGCGCGCCTTCGACCTGCTGCACGTGGTGCCGCCGCAATGCGCCCCGGATTTCATCCGCCACAGCCCGCTGGCGGACGCCGCCGGCTGGATCGACGTCGATCCCCACAGCCTGCGCCACAGGCGTTTCGTCAACATCCACGGCCTGGGCGACGCCACCAATACCAGCAACGCCAAGACCGCCGCCGCGGCGCGCAAGCAGGCGCCGGTGGTGGCCAACAACGTGCTGGTGGCCCTCAAGCGCCTGACCCGGCTGGCCGCCTATGACGGCTACGGCTCCTGCCCGCTGACCGTGGAACGGGGCAAGATCGTCCTCGCCGAATTCACCTACGGCGGCAAGCTGGCGCCGAGCTTTCCGCGCTGGCTGCTGGACGGCCGCCAGCCGACCCGCCGCGCCTGGTGGCTGAAGGAACGGATTCTGCCGCCGCTGTACTGGCGCGGCATGCTCAAGGGCCATGAATGGCTGGCGCAACCGACCCAGGCCACGGACACCCCGAAGACATGAATGAACACAGTCTTTTGGGCGCTGGGCTGGGGGCGGTCATTGGCGCGATCCTGGCGCTGACCGGAGCCGGCGGCGGCATCCTCGCGGTGCCATTGCTGGTGTTCGGCCTGGGCTTGAGCATGGTCGAGGCCGCCCCTATCGGCCTGCTGGCGGTGGGTCTGGCCGCCAGCGTCGGCGCGGTGCTGGGCCTGCGCCAGGGCATCGTGCGCTACCGTGCGGCGGGGTTTGTCGCCAGCATCGGCATCCTGATGGCGCCGCTGGGGCTGTGGCTGGCCCACCGCCTGCCCAACCTGCCCCTGGCGCTGCTGTTTTCCCTGGTGCTGCTGTATGCCTGCGGACGTATCCTGCGCAAGGCCAGCCTGGAATTGAAACAGGGCCGGGCGGCGCCGCGTCCGGCGTTCCTGCCCTGCGTGCTCAACCCGGCCCAGGGCCGCCTGCGCTGGACCCTGCCCTGCGCCCGGGCACTGACCTTCACCGGCATGCTCTCGGGGCTGCTGTCGGGGTTGCTCGGCGTGGGCGGCGGCTTCGTGATCATCCCGGCCCTGAGCCGCTACACCAACCTGGACAGCAAGAGTATCGTCGCCACCTCCTTGGCGGTGATTGCCCTGGTGTCCCTGGGCAGCGTGGTGACCGCCAGCCTCAGCGGGGTGATGCACTGGGCGGTGGGCGCACCCTTTGCCCTGGGCGCGGTAGTGGGCCTGGTGCTGGGCCGTCAGGTGGCCAGCCACCTGGCCGGGCCGCGCCTGCAACAACTGTTCGCCATCACCGGCATGCTGGCGGCGCTGCTGCTGGCGGGCGGGGCCCTGGGCTGGCTGTCCCATTGAAGCCCTTGCGCCGGCCAGCCGGCTCCCACAACAACAGTTACACGGCACCTGTCGCCGCTAACTTGCCAGCGAAGGCGTCACCACCGACGCCGCGCTTCCAAGGTGGAACAACAGGGCCATGCAGAGGAAATCCCCATGCTCTTTGATGCCGTACATTTCACCCCGGGCTCGGCCCTGGCCGGAGGCGCGCTGATCGGCCTGGCGGCCGGGCTGTTGATCGTCGCCAACGGGCGCATCGCCGGAATCAGCGGCCTGCTCGGCAGCCTGCTGCAACCGGGCAGCGACGGCTGGAGCGAAAAGGCCCTGTTCATCCTCGGGCTGTTGCTGGCGCCCCTGATCTGGGGCCTGTTTCACGCCCTGCCGGTCGCCGAGTTCCAGGGCGGCCTGCTCGGCCTGATCGGCGCCGGCCTGCTGGTGGGCATCGGCACCCGCTATGGCGCCGGTTGCACCAGCGGCCACGGGGTCTGCGGCATTTCCCGGCTGTCGCCACGCTCGCTCGTCGCCACCCTGTGCTTCATGGGCACCGGCTTCGCCACGGTCTGGGTGTTGCGCCACGGACTGGGGCTGCTGCCATGAGAAAACTCAGCGCATTTTTTGCCGGCCTGCTGTTCGGCATCGGCCTGCTGCTGGCAGGCATGGCCAATCCGGCCAAGGTCCTGGGCTTTCTCGACCTGGCCGGCCGCTGGGATCCGTCCCTGGCGCTGGTGATGCTCGGCGCCATCGCCGTGGCCTGGTGGCCTTTCCATTGGGCCATGGGCCGCTCGCGCTCGCTGCTCGGGGCGCCCATGCAGATCCCCGCCAAGCGCAATGTCGATCGACGCCTGATCGGCGGCAGCCTGCTGTTCGGCATCGGCTGGGGCATCGCCGGGATCTGCCCGGGACCAGCCCTGGTGCTGTTGCCGGGGGGCCACTGGCAAGCCTGGGTGTTCGTCCTGGCCATGCTCCTGGGCATGCTGCTGTTCCAGCGCCTGGAGGCCCGTCGGCAGCCCTGAACAGCACTGCTACGAGGGAAACCACCGGGGAAATATTGGCCTCTGCCGATCCAGCGCTTAGGTGGCGACCATGACCTGGCCCCATGCCCCCACCAGGAGTGCGCCATGTCCACCGCCCAGTCCCTTGAACTCTGTTTCTGGCACAAGATCGGCCGCTACGCCTCGCGCATCGGCCGGGCCCTGATCCAGAAAGCCCTGTGGCTCTACTACGCCGCGCAACGACCGCAAACCCCGATCTGGGCCAAGACCACCATCTACGCCGCCCTGGGTTACTTCGTGCTGCCGCTGGACCTGATCCCCGACCTGATTCCCGGGGCCGGGTACGTGGATGACCTCGGCCTGTTGACCGGCTCGGTGGTGACGGTGGCCGCCCACATCAACGCCGAGGTCCGGGAGCAAGCCAGCGCACGCCTGGCCGACTGGTTCGGCAGTGAGCCGCAATGAACCGGAGGGCGGCGCCTGGGTGCGCACTCGACTCACCAGGGCGCTGCGGCAGCCCGGCCAGAGTCGCCGCCCGGCTCACCGCGCCTGCGTGTCCAGGGCATAGAACTCCTGCAGCTTGGCCTGCAGCAGTTGCTTGTCCGGCAACTGGGTCCGGTACTCGGCGATCAACGCTGGAGACAGCGAACGGTTGAGGGCATATTCCACCACCTCGTCTTCCTTGCTGGCACACAGCAGCACGCCCAGGGCCGGGTTTTCGTGGGGTTTGCGCACCTGGCGATCCAGGGCCTCCAGGTAGAAGTCCAGCTTGCCCAGGTACTCCGGTTCGAAGCGCCCGACCTTGAGTTCAACGGCCACTAGGCAATTCAACCCACGATGGAACAGCAGCAGATCCAGGACGAAATCGCGCCCGCCAACCTGCAAGGGGTAGCCTGAAGCGACAAAGCAGAAGTCGCGCCCCATCTCGATCAGAAAGTCCTTGAGTTGACGCACCAGCCCCTGACGCAGATCGGCCTCGTCATGCCCCGGGGGCAGGTCGAGAAACTCCACCATGTAGGCATCCTTGAAGACCTTCAGGGCCTCGGGACGGGCCTGTTTCAAGGTGGCCGTGGCATTGGCCGGGTGGCTCAGCGTGCGTTCGAACAGCGCGGATTTGATCTGCCGTTCCAACTCGCGGGTCGACCACTGCTCCTGAATGGCCATGCGCAGGTAAAACTCGCGCTCTTGCGCGCATTTAGCTTGCGCAAGAATGATCAGGTTCTGGGTCCAGGGTAATTGTGTCAGCACTGCTGACACTTTCTCCTCCCCTCGATAGACCTCATAGAACTGACGCATGCGGAACAGGTTACGCCGGGTAAACCCCCGCAGCCCCGGCTGCTGCCGCGCCAGGTAATCGGCCAATTGCTGGACCACGCCATCACCCCATTCCGCCGCCTCGATCTTGCGGCTGATATAGGCCCCGACCTGCCAATACAGTTCCACCAATTGGGTATTCACCGCTCGCACCGCCCGCTGGCGCGCGGTGCTGATCATTTGCGCCACTTCGCTGAATGCCACATCGGTGGAGGTGATTGCCGCTTGCGCATCAGGCTTCATAGAGAACGCTCGGTTGGCTGGAGACAGGCCTCTATCATCCCGTGGCTCGCCATGGGCCTGAAGTCAGGCCTGTCTCTTTGTGTTGAGCGAAACGTCCTGATTTGCGCGCGTTAAGCAGCCCCGTCAGCCGGGCATGCAACTGAAGTCGTGGGTGCTGGCCACCTGCTTGCCCTGGGCGTCATACAAGCGCGCCGACACCTCGCTGCCCAGGCTCGACTCCACCAGTTTGTAATGCTCGCCGGCCTTGAAGCCGCTGTAGCTGAGGTGGCCGTTGCAGTCTTGCTGGTTGGAATCACCGACACTCTCTTCAAACAGGGTCACGTCCAGGCGATGAGTGCCGGGCTTGACCTGAAAATAACGCCCGTCGTCGACCTTGTGCCCATCCACCCGTTCGGCCATCAGGTCGTTGGAACCCTCTTCCTGCAAGCCGATCCAGGCCTCGCTGGGGTCGGGCTGGGGCATGGGGCCAGCGCAGGCAGAAAGCAGGCACACCAGGCCCAGGGCAGGAATCAGCAGCAGCGGTTTAAATGTCATGACGCAGTACCTCGACAGTCGAAAAAAGGCGTTTACAGGCAACTGAACGGCTGGCTCCGGGCCACTGGCCGGCCCTGGGCATCCACCAGGGCGACGCTCACGTCCTGGCCCTGGCTCGACTCCAGCAGTTGGTAATGCCCACCCGCCTTGAACCCTGCGTAGTCCAGGCGTCCCAGGCACTCGGGCTGCGCCGAGTTGCCGTTGGCCCCTTGCAACAGGGCCATCTGCAAGCGGTGCTGGCCCGGGCTGACCTGGAAGTAGCGGCCATCATTCAGGCGCTTGCCGTCGACGCTGTCGGCCAGCAAATCGTTGGGCGACTCCGCGGAAAGATCGATCCAGGCCTGCTGCGGATCGGCCTTGGGCACGGGCCCGGCACAGGCCGAGAGCAGGCACGCCAGGCCCAGGCCCGGCAGCAACAGCGGTTTGAGGGACATGAAAAAAACCTCGCAAGTGACAGAAACAGGTGCGACGCCGGCCGGAAAAAATCGGCTGCGTCGATGGTCATCAAGCTTGTCGAGGCCCGGGCGCGAGAACAAATGAATCCACATGAAAGGAAATTCAGGCCTTACCTAAAACTTCCTTCACCTGGCTGAAAGCCGCGTGTTAGGTGGGTCGCTGCAGGCTGCCGAGGTTTGCAACCCCACTCCCTCGGAGGTTTTCGGCATGCTCGGGCTGGTCAAGACCGCACTGCTCAAGCCCTACACGTTCATCGTGCTGGCGATATTCATCTGCATCATCGGGCCCCTGGCGGCCCTGCGTACCCCCACCGACGTGTTTCCCGATATCGGCATCCCGGTGGTGGCGGTGGTCTGGCAGTACAACGGCCTGTCGCCGGACGCCATGGCCGGCCGGGTGATCTACACCTACGAGCGCTCCCTGAGCACCACGGTCAACGACATCGAGCACATCGAATCGCAGTCGCTGCCGGGCATGGGCATCGTCAAGATCTTCTTCCAGCCCGGGGTCGATATCCGCACCGCCAACGCCCAGGTGACCGCGGTGTCACAAACCGTGCTCAAGCAGATGCCGCCGGGCATCACCCCGCCGCTGATCCTCAACTACAGCGCCTCGACGGTGCCGATCCTGCAGTTGGCCTTCTCCAGCCCGACCCTGTCGGAGGCGAAGATCCGCGACCTGGTGCAGAACAACATCCGCCTGCCCCTGAGCTCGCTGCCAGGACTGGCCATGCCCACGCCCATGGGCGGCAAGCAGCGCCAGATCACCCTCGACCTGGACCCGCAAGCCCTGGCCGCCAAGGGCCTGTCGGCCCAGGACGTGGGCAATGCCCTGGCGGCGCAGAACCAGATCATCCCGGTGGGCACCGCCAAGCTCGGCGGCGATGAATACACAGTGCTGCTGAACAACAGCCCGACCGCCATCGACGAGCTCAACGACCTGCCGATCAAGACCGTGGACGGTGCGCTGATCACCATCGGCCAGGTGGCCCACGTGCGCGACGGCTCGCCGCCGCAGACCAATATCGTGCGGGTCGACGGACGCCGCGCGGTGCTAATGCCAGCGCTGAAGAACGGCAACATCTCCACCCTGTCGATCGTCGACGGCATCCGCCAGATGCTGCCGCGGATCAACGAAACCCTGCCGCCGGCCCTGAAGACTTCGCTGCTCGGGGACGCCTCGGTGTTCGTCAAGCAATCGGTGGGCAGCGTGGCCCGGGAAGGCATCATCGCCGCCCTGCTGACCAGCGCGATGATCCTGCTGTTCCTCGGTAGCTGGCGCTCGACATCGATCATCGCCGCCTCGATTCCCCTGGCGGTGCTTTCCGCGATTGCCCTGCTGGCGCTCAGCGGCCAGACCCTCAACGTCATGACCCTGGGCGGCCTGGCCCTGGCGGTGGGGATCCTGGTGGACGACGCCACGGTGACCATCGAAAACATCAACTGGCACCTGGAACAGGGCAAGGCGGTGAAGCAGGCGATCCTCGACGGCGCCAAGCAGATCGTCGGCCCGGCCTTCGTCTCGCTGCTGTGCATCTGCATCGTCTTCGTGCCGATGTTCCTGCTGCAGGGAATCGCCGGTTACCTGTTCCGGCCCATGGCCCTGGCGGTGATCTTCGCCATGGCCAGCTCGTTCATCCTTTCGCGGACCCTGGTGCCCACACTGGCCCTGTACCTGCTCAAGCCCCACGCGCCGGAAGCCGGGCCCGGGCATCACCCGGAAGACGCCTTCATCAACCACCACGAAGGCGAACAGCACGCCAAGCCGCGCAGCGCCCTGGTGCGCGGGCTGCTGGCCTTGCAGCAGGGTTTCGAGGCGCGCTTCTCCAACGTGCGCGACACCTACCACGGCCTGCTGCACCTGGCCCTGGGCCGGCGCAAGACCTTCATCCTCGGCTTCCTGGCCTGCGTGCTGGCCTCCTTCGCCCTGCTGCCGAGCCTGGGCCAGGACTTCTTCCCCGCCACCGACGCCGGGGCCCTGGCCCTGCACGTGCGCCTGCCCCTGGGCACGCGGATCGAGGAAAGCGCGGCGGCCTTCGACCGTATCGAAGCGCGCATCCGCGAGGTGATCCCGGCCGAGCAACTGGACAGCATCATCGACAACATCGGCATCCCCCTGAGCGGCATCGACATGGCCTACAGCAACAGCGGCACCATCGGCCCCCAGGACGGTGATATCCAGGTCACCCTCAAACCCGGCCACGCGCCCAGCGCCGACTACGTGAAACAGCTGCGCGACGCACTGCCGGAAAGCTTCCCCGGCAGCCAGTTCGCCTTCCTGCCAGCGGACATCAGCAGCCAGATCCTCAACTTCGGCGCCCCGGCCCCGCTGGACGTGAAAATCTCCGGGCCCAACGCCGAAGCCAACCGCACCTTCGCCCTGGAACTGCAACGGCGCCTGCAACATGTACCGGGCATCGCCGACCTGCGCATCCAGCAGTCCACCGGCTACCCGTCCTTGCAGGTCAAGGTCGACCGCCTGCGGGCCAACGGCCTGGGCATCACCGAGCGCGACGTGACCAACAGCATGGTGGCCTCGCTCGCCGGCAGCTCCCAGGTGGCGCCAACCTTCTGGCTCAACCCGAAGAACGGCGTGTCCTACTCCATCGTCGCCGCCACCCCGCAGTACCGCCTGGACAGCCTGCCGGCCCTGGAGGCGCTGCCGGTCACCGGCAGCAACGGCCAGTCGCAGATCCTCGGCGGCCTGGCGGACATCTCCCGGGTCGAGAGCCCGGCGGTGGTCAGCCACTACAACATCCAGCCCACCCTGGACCTATACGCCAACGTGCAGGGGCGCGACCTCGGCGCCGTGGCCCACGACATGCAAAAGGTCCTGGACGACGCCGCAGCCCTGCGGCCCAAGGGCGCCACGGTCAGCCTGCACGGGCAGATCGACGCCCTGCACGAAGCCTTCAGCGGCCTGAGCCTGGGCCTGCTGGGGGCGGTGGTGCTGATCTACCTGCTGATCGTGGTCAACTTCCAGTCCTGGGTCGATCCGTTCGTGATCATCACCGCCCTGCCGGCGGCCCTGGCCGGGATCGTCTGGATGCTGTTCCTGAGCGGCACCTCGCTGTCGGTGCCGGCGCTGACCGGGGCCATCCTGTGCATGGGGGTGGCTACCGCCAACTCGATCCTGGTGGTGAGCTTCTGCCGCGAGCGCCTGGCGGCACATGGCGACGCCCTCAAGGCCGCCCTGGAAGCCGGCTACACACGCTTTCGCCCGGTGTGCATGACCGCTCTGGCGATGATCATCGGCATGCTGCCCCTGGCCCTGTCCGAGGAACAGAACGCGCCCCTGGGCCGCGCGGTAATCGGCGGGCTGCTGCTCGCCACCGTCGCCACCCTGATCTTTGTCCCCGTGGTCTTCAGCCTGGTCCACGGCCGTCACCCCCAATCCGCTGTCGTTGGAGAAAACACCCATGTCGCCTGATCACACCCCTTCGCGCAAACGCCTGATGCTCCTGGGCATCGGCGGCCTGAGCCTGGCCGCGCTGCTGGTCGCCAGCGGCCTGGCGGCGCGCACCCGGCATGAACGGGCCGTGGTCGCCTGGACCGAAACCGCCGCCGTGCCGCAGGTGCTGGTGTTCCAGCCGCAGCACAACCTGCTGGGCGACACCCTGCGCCTGCCGGCGCACCTGGAAGCCTGGAGCAAGGCGCCGATCCACGCCCGGGTCAGCGGCTACCTCAAGGACTGGAGCCAGGACATCGGCGCCAAGGTGGCCGCCGGGCAGGTACTGGCCCATATCGACAGCCCCGACCTAGACCAGCAAGTGGCCCAGGCCCGGGCGCGGATGATCCAGCAGCAGGCCAATGCAAGGCTGGCCCAGACCACCGCCGAGCGCTGGCAGCACCTTTTGGCCAGCCACTCGGTGTCGCGCCAGGAGGCCGATGAAAAAAGCTCCAACGCCGCCGCGGCCAAGGCCAATGCCCAGGCAGCCGCCGCCGACTACGCACGGCTCACGGCGCTGGAAGACTACAAGACCATTCGCGCGCCCTTCGCCGGCACCATCACCGCCCGCCACACCGACATCGGCCAGTTGATCAAGGCCGACAACGACAGCGACCCGGAGCTGTTCGACCTGGCGGACACCCACAAGCTGCGGCTCTATGTGCCGATTCCGCAGAACTACGCCAGCGTGATCCGCCCCGGCCTGCAAGCGCAACTGACCGTGCCCGAGCACCCGGGCCAGCACTTCAGCGCGCAACTGGTGGGCGACTCCACCGCCATCGACCCGCGCTCCGGCACCCTGCTGGCGCAGTTCGTCGCCGCCAACCCCGACGGCGCATTGCTGCCCGGCGACTATGCCGAAGCCACCCTGGCGATCCCTGCCGACACCCACGGCGTGAGCATCCCCGCCAGCGCGCTGATCTTCCGTGCCCAGGGCACCCAAGTGGCGGTGATCGACAGTGCCAAGCGCGTGCACCTGCGCAGCATCCATATTGGCCTGGACCTGGGGGAACGGCTGGTGATCGACCAGGGCCTGCAAGCCAGCGATCACGTCATCGACAACCCGCCGGACGCCCTGCGCGAAGGTGACCTGGTGCAACTGGCCGACGCCGGAGGTGAGCATGCGCCCAAGGCTTAAGCCCCTCGCCGCCCTGCTGGTGCTGGCCCTGCACGGCTGCTCCCTGGCGCCCCATTACCAGGTGCCGGCCATCGACCTGCCGGCGCACTACCGCGAACAGAGCAGCGACGGCCCCTGGCACCCGGCCGCTGCGCCCCAGAGCCTCGCCGAGCACTGGTGGCGGCTGTACCAGGACCCGCAGCTGGATGACCTGCAACAACGTCTGCTCCGAGCCAACCCGGATCTGGCGGCGGCCCTGGCCCACTACGACGGCGCCCAGGCCTACGCCAGCCAACTGCATGCCGGGCTGTTCCCGCAGATCAGCGCCAGCGCCCAGCCGTTGCGCCAGCGCCAGTCGGACAGCCGCCCCCTGCGCGGCAGCACGCAACCGTCGATCTACAACAGCAACAGCGCCGGTTTTGCCCTGAGCTTCGACCTCGACCTCTGGGGCCGGATTCGCAGTCAAGCGGCGGCTGGTGATGCCCAGGCCCAGGCCTCCGGCGACGACCTGGCGGCGGCGCGCCTGAGCCTGCAAAAACAGCTGGCGAGCCTGTATGTGCAACTCAACGGCCTGGATGCCCAGAGCCGGATCCTGAGCCGTTCCCTGGAGGATTACGCCCAGGCCCTGCAACTGACCCGCGACCGCTATCAGGGGCAGATCGCCTCGGAACTGGACCTGACCCGGGCCCAGAGCCAACTGGCCAGTGCCGAGGCGGAACTGGACGAAGTGCGCGCCCAGCGCAACCTCACCGAACATGCGATTGGCGAACTGGTGGGCGAACCCGCCAGCCGCTTCAGCCTGCCGCCCTCTTCGCAACTGCTGAGCCTGCCGAGTATTCCCCCGCAACTGCCCAGCACCCTGCTGCAACGCCGACCCGACATTGCCGCCGCCGAACGCCGGGTGTACGCCGCCAATGCCGGCATCGGCATCGCCCGCGCCGCCTGGTACCCGGATTTCAGCCTGACCGGCATGCTCGGCGGGCAGACCCAGGGCGTGGGCAACCTGCTGGCGGCGGGCAATCGCTATTGGGCCTTGGGCCCCCTGATGAACCTGCCGATCTTTGATGGCGGGCGGCTGAGCGCCAATGAGCGTCAGGCCCATGCCGAGTTCGAAGAAGCCGCCGCCCATTACCGTGGGCAAGTGCTGCGAGCGGTTCGGGAGGTGGAGGATAACCTCGGGCAACTGCGGGACTTGCACCAGGAAGCGCTGGACCAGCAGGCAGCGGTGAATGCGGCGCTGCATACCCAGACCTTGGCCATGAACAGCTATCAGGCCGGGGCGGTGAGTTACCTGGATGTGGTGACGGCGCAGACTGCAGCCTTGCAGGCACAACGGGGGTTGCAGGCGCTGCAGACGCGGGAGTTGCAGGCCAGTGTGGGGTTGGTGGTGGCGTTAGGTGGAGGGTGGAACGGTGGGGCTTGAAACCTGAAGCGCAAACCTTGTGGCGAGGGAGCTTGCTCCCGCTCGACTGCGTAGCGGTCGTGAAATCTGTGTTCGCTATTTGTCGGGAGTCCATATCCGTTGCTGCGGTCATGGCCACTTATGGTTTCGCTCTTACAGCGAGTCACTTTGGAAAAGCCGGAATCTCGACCCAGCCCAAAGTCACCAAAGGCTTCTGCCCCTCCACTCGGAGCCTCGCCTAGCGAGGCATGCTCGAGCTCCGGCCATCGTGTCTCAGGGGGCAGGAAGATCAACATCTGACGGCGGCCTACCGGCCGACCTTGTTTCATTTGTCCTTCACAGGGCGATGCTGCTCTTGGGATGGTCGAAGGTCCTGCGGACCTTGTCGCAGCTTCGCAGGCTCAGCAGCGGCTACAGAACGTACATACTCTGTAGCCGCTGCCGCAGGCTGCGAACGGCTCAGCAGGAGACGCTAAACCTGCATCCCCAATGCTCCTGGCATACCGCGCCGCCTGGTTTTGCGAGCGCTAGCGCTCGTTCGCAGCCTTCGGCAGCGGCTACAAGGAACCAGCCTGCGCACCTTGGCTTTGGCTTTGGCTTTTGATCTTCAGGCCCCTTCCCAGCAGGCCGAGCGTAGGCGTTGCGTAGGGGGCAGCTCGGCATGGATGCCGAGCTAGCCGCCACCCGGCCATGGATGGCCGGTTGGCGGCGGGTCCCCGGAGCAATGCCGGAGAGAGGGAACCCCGAGCCCCAGCGAGGGGCCCATGGAGGGGCAAGCGTTTTTTGGTTCCTTTTTTTGGCGTTTGAAAAAAAGGGACTCGCCGTAAGGGCGAAACCCTAAGTGGCCATGACCGCAGCAACGAATATGTACCCCGTCAACCTCGCCACAAAGACAAAACCGCCAGCCGCTACACCCGCAGCAACGGATATGCCCCCCAGCAAAACCAGCCACCAACACCACGAAACAAGCGCTCAAACATCTCCCCAACCACCCTGTTGCAGCGCTATGACGTCGCTCCTATAGTCCCCACTCGCAACCCAATCCGCGAGCGACCTTGGCCGGTCGAATATAGGAACGCATCGACTATCAAACCATCATTGCAGTCGCTTTTTGCGCCAGTGATCGAGGGACATGACGGTGATGCGCGGGACACCTTCTGGTGCACTGCTGTCCTGTCTCCGGCCAGTCTTTCCGCGTACTACCGCCCTACTCCTCCCAATCGGCGAAAAAGGTGACTGCTCTGAAAAAGGAGCCGCAGCTATGACTGACCATCACCTCCCTCGCTTCACCCCCATCGACACCCACGATACCGAACACCCGGTGTTCTACCTCGACACCCAAGCCCCCTTGAGCGACCTGGCCAGCAGCGCCGCCCACCGTTTCACCGTGGTCCGCGACCTGATGGACAGCCTCTCCACCCTGGGGCTGAAAGACATCAGCGATTGCGACCTGACCCGCATCACCCGTGGCGTGCACCTGCTCACCCGAGAAGGCTGCGCGGTGCTGGAAGTGATTCAGTGGCGGGTCGCGTAGCAACCCTATTCGCGGACCTGTGGCGAGGGAGCTTGCTCCCGATTGGGCCTCAACCCCATACATCCTGATGCACCGCGTCATCAGCGTTTGGGGCCGCTGCGCAGCCCAGCGGGAGCAAGCTCCCTCGCCACGAAGAACCGCCAGCAACTGAAGCTTAAGCTCCAAGCTCCAAGCTCCAAGCTCCAAGCTCCAAGCTCCAAGCTTGCGGCTTGCGGCTTGCAGCTTGCAGCTTGCAGCTTCTAGATATGGCAACTGCTCAGGCCATTCTTCTCCAGGTAGCGCTGGTGCGCTTCATCCGCCAGTTCGAAGCGGCCCAGGGGCACGATCACCGTGGCCACGGGTTTGTTGAGACGTCCGGAGTCTTGCAGGGCGGTCTTGGCCGCCCTCGCCTGTTCGGCCTGCACAGCGTTGGTGTGGAAGATCGCCGAGCGATATTTCACCCCGCCATGCTCGCCCTGGCGATCCACCGAAGTGGGATCGTGCAGGCCCCAGAAGTGTTCGATCAGGCTGGTATAGGTCAGCACCTGCGGGTCGAAATCCACCTGCACCACTTCAATTTGCAAGGCTTCATCCGCCGCTTCCACGGCGTAGCCGACGCGGCTGTCCACTACTCCAGGCAGCGCCCGGAACGCGGCTTCCGCGCCCCAGAAGCAGCCGGCGCCGAAGGTCGCCTGTTCGAGGCTGTTCACCGGCGCCCCACTCATTGCGCCACTCCCACTTTTTCGCCGCTGGCGCCCAGCCAGCCATCAACGATCTGCGGGTGCGCGGCGACCCATTCCTTGGCCGCCTGCGCCGCCGGTTGCTGTTCCTTTTCGATCTTGAGGATCAGGTCGTTCAAGGCCTGGGGTTCGATGCTGAAGTTCTCCAGGAACGCGGCGATCCGTGGTGCGCGTTTTTGCAAAGCGCTGGACGCCAGGACATAGACCCGGGCATCCGGGTAGGCGCAGGTGATCTTGCTCTTGCTCAGCCAGTCGGCGTCCACTGTCGGGCTGATGAATTTCCAGCAGCCGTCGGCCTTGTACAGCGGGTCGCCCTTCTTGTTGTCCTGGGCGTAGCCGTCGAACGCCGGTTCATCCAGGCGGCGCAGGTCGAAGGCGGAGAAGATCCAGTCCGGGGTGTAGGCGTAGAACACCACGCCGCGCTGGGCCTTGTAGGCGGCGGCGAGCTTGGCGTAGGTCACCGAGGCTTCGGTGGACACCGATTCGAATTTATCGGCAAAGCCAAAATCCTTGGCCTTGATCTGGCCGATGTAGGTGGACTCCCAGCCCGCCGGGCCCACCAACAGTTGGGCCTTGCCGCCGCCCAGGGGTTCGAAGAGTTTCGCCACTTCGGGCTTTTGCAGGTCGTAGACCGACTTCACGCCGTATTTATCTTGCAGGTAGCCGGGGATGTAGAAGCCTTGCACCCCCAGGTACGGCTGCTTGTTGGGCACCAGGGAGCGGGTGCCGCCGGTGACGTACTTGGCCCAGGCGGCGGACTGGTTGGGCAGCCAGATGTCGGTCAGCACGTCCACCGAGCCGTCGCCCTTGGCGGCAGCAGCAAACAGCACCGGTACGTCACCGGCGAGGTAGGAAACGTCGCCGTCGAGGCGGCTCTTGATCACTTCGCCGAGGATGTTCTGGATGGCGATGGCGCCGGTCCAGTTCTGTTCGCCAATGACGATCTTGTCCTTGGCCAGCACCGGCAGGGACAGACCCAACAACAGCGCAGCGGCGCCAAGGGTACGGGTAAACGACTTGTTCAAGGGACACCTCATGATTGATGCAATGTGCGATCCCGCTGGCGCAGGGTCGCTTGAATGATTCGATCGGGAATCAGCGCGCAGAACACGATCGCGGCGCCGGCCAACATGCCCTCGCCGCCCTTGATGTTGCGCAGCGCGGTCATCACGTCGTAGCCCAGGCCACCGGCGCCGATCAGCGCCGCCACCACCACCATCGACAGGCTCATCACCAGGGTCTGGTTGATCCCCAGCAGCAAGGAGCCCGCAGCCAGGGGCAGCTCGACCTTGGTCAGGATCTGCCACGGCGTGGCGCCGTGGGCCAGGGCGGCTTCGACGGCGGTCTTGGGCACTTCCTGAATCCCCAGGGCGGTAAGGCGGATCATCGGCGCCAGGGCGAAGATCACCGTGGCGATCACCGCCGGGGTCTTGCCCACCGAGAAGAACGCCACCGCCGGGATCAGGTACACGAAAGTCGGCAGGGTCTGCATCACGTCCAGCAAGGGAGTGATCAGGCGCCGGGCCAGGGCGCGCTTGGCCAGGAGGATGCCGGCCGGCACGCCGATCAACAGCGAGATCAGCACCGAGGAACCCACCAGGGCCAGGGTGGCGATGGTCCGTTCCCAGAAGCCGAACAGGCCGATGTAGAGCAAGGCCGCGGCGCTGGTCAGGGCCAGGGCGGCGCCGGCGCTGCGCCAGGCCAGCAGCACCAGGGCCAGGGCCGGCACCGGCCAGGGCAGCCAGCCCAGCAGGTTTTCGATGCTTTCGATCACCGTGCGCACGGCGACTATCACGCCGACAAAGCTGCTTTCAAAGGTGACCTGGGACCAGCCGATCAACTGGTCGATGGCCGCCGCGGTGCCCAGCAGCACTTGGCGGTCGGCGGGAAACTGCAGCCAGGGGCCCGAGGCATCGGCGGCCAGTACCCGCCACAGCACCAGGGCCTGGGACAGCAGCAACACCAGCCACGGCAGGCGCCAGTCGGAGCGGCCCAGGCGGCTGGGACGGCGGGCCAGGGTCACACTCAACAGGCGGCTGGACAGCAAGCCGATGAGCGCCAAGGCGACCCAGGCGAAACCGGCCGTGGCCAGCCCCTGCCCCAAGGCTGCGGCGGCGCCCAGCTCCAGGGCAAAGCCCAGCCAGTACAGGCTACCGCGACCGCTGGCGGCCAGGGCCGCGGGCCCCAGCAGCAAGGCCTGGGCCAGGGACAATCCGGGGCTGACCGGGGCCGGAGCCGGGGTCGTCGCGCGCGGGTGCGGGGCAATCGCCGCCACCGCAGGTGCAGCGCTGCGGGCGCCGTGCTCCTGGAAGAAGTCCGCCACTTCGGCATCCGCCGGCTGCTCCAGCAGTTCGGCGGGGGTGCCCAGTTGAATCAGCTGGCCGTGGCGCAATACGGCAATGCGGTCCGCCAGGCGCAGGGCTTCGGCCGGGTCGTGGGTCACCAGCAAGGTGGTGATGCCGCGCTCGCGTACCACCCGCAGAAAGTGGCTTTGCAGATCCCGGCGAATGGTCGGGTCCAGGGCGCTGAAGGGTTCGTCCATCAGCAGGATGTCCGGCTCGCTGACCAGCGCCCGGGCCAGCCCGACCCGCTGCTGCATGCCGCCGGACAGTTCATGGGGATAGTGCTCGCCCCAGCCGTCAAGGCCCATGGCCTGCAGTTGCACATCCGCTGCGGCGTGACGCAGGGCCTCGGGCTCGCCGCGCAGTTCCAGAGGCAAGGCGACGTTGTCGCGCACGCTGCGATGGGGCAGCAGGCCGAAGTGCTGGAAGACCATGCCGATGCGCCGGGAACGCAGGGTACGTAGCGCCTGGGCCGAGAGTTGGCTGATGGCCGAACCATCGATCAGCACCTCGCCACTGCTGGGCTCGATCAGCCGGTTGATATGCCGCAGCAAGGTGGACTTGCCGCTGCCGGAGGTGCCCATCAGGCACAGCACTTCGCCACGGCGCACCTTGAGGCTGACCTGCTGCACCGCTGGCGGCGCGCTCTGGCCACGGCGACGGGTGTAGTGCTTGGTCAGGTTGCGCAACTCCAGCACCACGTCGGCGGGACTCGGTGGCGTGGCGGCTGAGGCTGAGACGGCGAAAGCCTCTTGGGGGTGAACGGCAGACACGGGAACTCCTGACGCCGGGCGCGGGATGGCCTAACCGGCGGTGAACAAGAAAAAAGGGGGGGGGACCTGTTCGCCGGCAAGCCGGCTCCTACAACGGCATCGCGTGGTGCATGTAGGAGCTGGCTTGCCAGCAAAGGCAATCTAACCAGCGATCACAACTTCTTGGGGCTCCACAACTGCACGGCCCGGGCATCCACCGGCTTGGGCAAGAGCTTTTCCTGGTAGAAGGCATCAGCGATTTTCTGCTGCTCGCCCAAGGCATCGGGCTTGACCGCTTCCACCTGGTAGGTGCGGCGGCTGTTGGCCAGCTCTACCGTCGGCACGTCCAGGTTGCCCCACAACGGGCCCAGCAGTTTGGCCGCCTCGCTCGGGTGCGCCTTGACCCAGGCGCCGGTCTTCTGCAACTCAGCGAACACCTGGTTCAGCACCTCGGGATGGGCCTTGGCGTAGTCATTGGAGGCCAGGTAATAGCGGCGATAACTGGCCAGCCCCTGGCCGTCGTGCAGCACCCGCGCGCCCTGCTGGCGCTGGGCGCTGGCGACGAAGGGTTCCCAAGTGACCCAGGCATCGACCTTGGCGGTTTCCAGGGCCGCGCGGCCATCGGCCGGGGTCAGGTACACCGGCTGGATATCAGCGAAGCTCAAACCCGCTTCGCGCAAGGCGGCGATCAGCAGGTAATGGCTGCCGGCGGCCTTGGTCACGGCAATGCGCTTGCCCTTGAGGTCGGCCAGGGATTTGAGCGGCGAATCCTTGGGGATGACGATGGACTGGGCCGCGGGGGATGGGGTTTCGGTGGCGAAATAGGTCAGCTGGGCCCCGGCGGCCTGGGCGAAGACCGGCACCGTGTCGGCGACATCGGCGCTGATGTCGACATTGCCCACGTTCAGCGACTCCGCCAACGGCAGGCCACTGGTGAACTCGTGCCAGGTGATATTGACGCCCTGCCCCGCCAGTTGTTTTTCCAGGGTGCCCTGGGCCTTGAGCAGCGCCAGCAGGGTCGAGGATTTCTGGTAGCCGATGCGCAGGTCGGTATCGGCCTGGGCATTGAGGGCCATGCCCAGCGCCAGACCGGCCAGGGCGGTAATCGACAAGCTACGACGCAAAGCAAAGGGCAGGCGCATGGGGGCGAACCTTCTCGGAGACAGGACAGTCGCTAAAAGCTAATCGATCTAACAAATCGAAAATAAATACTTTTTAGGAATTAGCTTAGGTTCGTGCGACCGACCACCCCTAACGGTCACAAGGCTTGGAACCGCCGAACTCGGTTTTGCGCAGGCAGAAGAAGCCGTTTTTCTTCAAGGTCAGCGGTGCCACGGCGCAAGGCAGCACGGCCTGATTGACTTCGATCGACACCCGCTCGCCCTGCAACTCGCGCTCGTCCAGCCGCAGCTCGCAACTGCCCGCCTGGTCACCTGCCGCGTAGCCCATATGGCTGATCACCCGGTTGTCCAGTTTGATCACCAGGGGGTTCTGCGCTGCCGAACAGGCCGAGAGGCTGGGGTGGCGGGCGTTGATGCTCAGATGGTTGTCATCGCCGGTGGCCGCCGGGACCAGGGGGATGAACAGCAGCGACATCAGGTGGTGGGACGGCGCGGAGGTCAGCTTCACATACAGCGGCTCGGGGCCGCAGGACAGCTTGAACGAGGTGCCCTGGTCATAGCTTCCCTTGCTGGCGTCCTGCCAACCGCCGAAGCTGTCGGCCTTCCAGTCGTGGCCCCATTTGTAATCGATACAGCCCCCCAGGCTCAGAGCCAGGGCCAGACAAAGCGCCATCCTGTGCATAGTCGACATCCCGTGCGAAAAGTTCGCCAGTGTACGCCAGCCAAGCACCTGACGATGCCCCTTGCCGGCGAAGGCGTCGGCGGCCCACCTCTGGCGGGCCCCTTCGCCGGCAGGCCGACTCCTAAGGTTGGCGCTGGGCGATGGATTGGGAGGCGGCGAGCATGGCCCGCAGCAGCACGGCGCAGCCGGCGGCCAGGTCGTCGGGGTCGGCGTTTTCGATTTCGTTGTGGCTGATGCCGCCTTCGCAGGGCACGAAGATCATTCCCGCCGGGCCCAGCTCGGCGACGAAGATCGCGTCGTGCCCGGCGCCGCTGACGATGTCCATGTGGGACAGACCCAAGCCCTGCGCGGCTCCGCGCACGGCGTCGACACACACCGGGTCGAAGTACAGCGGCGGGAAGTCCGCGGTGGGGGTCAGTTCGAAGCTCAGGCCGTGCTCTTCGCAGGTGTTGTCGATCACCTGGCGCACCTCGGCAATCATCGAATCCAGGCGCTCCGGTTCCAGGTGGCGGAAGTCCAGGGTCATGCGCACCTCCCCCGGAATCACGTTGCGCGAGCCCGGGTAGGCTTGCAGGCAGCCGACGGTGCCGCAGGCGTGGGGCTGGTGCCCCAGGGCGGCACGGTTGACCGCCGCCACCACCGCGGCAGCGCCCACCAGGGCGTCCTTGCGCAGGTGCATGGGGGTCGGGCCGGCGTGGGCTTCGACCCCTCGCAGCTTGAGGTCGAACCACTTCTGGCCGAGGGCGCCCAGCACCACACCGATGGTCTTGCGCTCGTCTTCCAGGATCGGGCCTTGCTCGATGTGCGCCTCGAAATAGGCACCCACCGGGTGCCCGCTGACCGGGCGCGTGCCGGCGTAGCCGATGGCGTTCAGCGCCTCGCCGACGCTGATGCCCTCGGCGTCGGTCTTGGCCAGGGTGTCTTGCAGGGTGAATTTCTCGGCGAACACCCCGGAGCCCATCATGCACGGCGGGAAGCGCGAGCCTTCTTCGTTGGTCCACACCACCACTTCCAGGGGCGCCTCGGTCTCCAGCTTGAGGTCGTTGAGGGTGCGCAGCACTTCCACCCCGGCCAGCACGCCAAAGCAGCCGTCGAACTTGCCGCCGGTGGGCTGGGTGTCGATATGGCTGCCGGTCATCACCGGTGGCAACTGCGGATTGCGCCCGGGGCGGCGGGCGAAGATGTTGCCGATGCCGTCCACCGTGACCGTGCAACCGGCCTCCTCGCACCACTTCACGAACAGGTCGCGGGCCTGGCGATCGAGGTCGGTCAGGGCCAGACGGCAGACCCCGCCCTTGACCGTGGCACCGAGCTGGGCCAGTTGCATGAGCGACTGCCACAGGCGGTCGCGGTTGATGTGCAGGTGACTGGATTGCAGAACCTCGACAGCAGCGTTCATGGTGATCCCCTCAGGCTTTATCTGGTTGTGGTTGACGAGATCGGGCTCGTCTTGAGTCTCGCGGTTTTCGGTGCTCACCTGCAGGAGCGAGCTTGCTCGCGATTAGCCAGCAGACGTTACGCAATCCCCAGAGAGACAGGGTTGTTTGTACGTTCATCGCGAGCAAGCTCGCTCCTACAGGGTCGGGGTCTTGACGGTCGCCACCTGCGGGCTGCGCAGGCTGCACAGGCCGTAGTAGATCAAGCCGCCCAGGGCCGAGCCGGTGAACCAGCCGTAGCTGTAGAACCAGTTGAAGGCGCTGCTGCCCAGGGACATCAGGGTCAGGGCCACCGGCACGCCAAAGGCGATGAAGCCGTGCCAGTTCCACGCCGGGTAGACGTCGTCGCGGTACAGGCCGGCCAGGTCCAGGCGCTGTTTCTTGATGATGAAATAGTCCACCACCATGATCCCGGCAATCGGCCCCAGCAGGCTGGAGTAGCCCAGCAGCCAGTTGGAATACACCGTCTCCAGGCTGACGTCGGAAATCAGCAGGCCGAGTTTTTTCAGCAGTTCGTGGCCCATCAGCGCCAGCCCCACCAGGCCGGTGAGGATCACCGCGGTGGTGCGGCCGATCAGCTTGGGCGCCAGGTTCTGGAAGTCGTTGGTGGGCGAGACGATGTTGGCCGCGGTGTTGGTGGACAAGGTGGCGATGATGATCAGCGCCATGGCCAGGGCCACCCAGCCCGGGCTCTGGATGTGGCCGATCAGGCTCACCGGATCGGAGACGGTTACGCCCACCAGCTTCACCGAGGCGGCGGTCATCACCACCCCCAGGGCGGCGAACAGGAACATGGTCAGTGGCAGGCCGAAGATCTGCCCGAGGATCTGGTCCTTCTGGCTCTTCGCGTAGCGGCTGAAGTCGGGAATGTTCAGCGACAAGGTGGCCCAGAAGCCGACCATCGCCGTGAGCCCGGCCATGAAGTAACCCGTGACGCTGGCGCCCTCGGGACGCTTGGGCGCGATTGCCAGCAACTCAGTCAGCGACACGCTGGGCAAGGCCCACACCAGCAGGCCGATGCCCACTGCCACCAGCAGTGGCGCAGACAATGTTTCCAGCCACTTGATCGACTCGGCGCCGCGCAGCACCACCCACAGGTTGAGGGTCCAGAAGATCATGAAGCCGATCACCTCGCCGGTGCCGCCCAGGGCCTTCCAACCCTCGAAGATCGAGCCCAGGAACAGGTGGATCGCCAACCCGCCGAACATCGTCTGGATGCCGAACCAGCCGCAGGCCACCAGGGCGCGGATCAGGCACGGCACGTTGGAGCCGATGATGCCGAACGACGAGCGCAGCAGCACCGGGAAGGGAATGCCGTACTTGGTGCCGGCAAAGGCGTTGAGGGTCAGGGGAATCAGCACCACGATGTTGGCCAGGAGGATCGCCAGCAGCGCCTCGCCGACGCTGAGGCCGAAGTAGGCGGTGAGCACCCCGCCCAGGGTGTAGGTGGGCACGCAGATCGACATGCCGATCCACAGCGCGGTGATGTGCCATTTGTTCCAGGTGCGCTCCTGGACCTTGGTCGGTGCGATGTCGTGGTTGTAACGGGGGCTGTCGAGTACGTCGCTGCCGGCGTCCAGCTCGTATAAGCCGGCGCGCTCGGTCACCTGGGATCTGATCTGTTGCATGGCCGCTCCACTGTTCTTTTGATTATTTTGCTCATCAGGCCAGCGCACCCAGGAACAGTGCGCCGGACGATGGCCGGAGAACTTACGACTTCCGCCCTCCTGGCCAGCGATCTGCGGCGGCACTCAATAACGATGCCAACTACTGCCGGGTACGCGACTGCACAGTGTGCGGAATCCATGTAAACAACTGATGTGATTCAGTTTTATTCAGTCAACTTTGAAGCCTTCGGTTAGTTGCCGGTTCACTCAGGCCGGGTGTTTGGCAAGTTGTCCGTTCGATCAGGTCCCAAAGCGGTGCACGTTTATTTTCTTAGTTGTCTTCTGCTCTTCGCAGCGCCTCCTCAAACGGCTGATTTGACATAGGAAATCTCGACTATTTTTCGATCCTGTCAAGTGCGTCAAAATGGTGATGGCGCGCACCATTTTGCGGATTTTGATTTTTATTCGTTTATTTTCAATGAGTTATAACGAATATAAGCTTATAAAAAATAATCTTGCTGTTTCTTTGAACTGCGACTAGCTTCTAATCCTGACACCGCTGACAGGATTGTTAAGTTATCAGCGCGTTCAATAAAAAAGTTAGAACCGGCACCAGCCGGTCATGCCTGCGAGGAACTCGGAATGTCTCTGTTGATCCGTGGCGCCACCGTTATTACCCATGATGAAAGTTACAAGGCCGATGTGTTCTGCGCAGACGGCGTGATTCGCGCCATCGGTCAAAATCTGGATATTCCCGCCGGCTGTGAAGTACTCGACGGCAGCGGCCAATACCTGATGCCCGGCGGCATCGACCCCCATACCCACATGCAACTGCCCTTCATGGGCACCGTGGCCAGCGAAGACTTCTTCAGCGGCACCGCGGCGGGTCTTGCAGGCGGCACCACCTCGATCATCGACTTCGTGATTCCCAACCCCCAGCAGTCGCTGCTGGAGGCCTTCCACCAGTGGCGCGGCTGGGCCGAGAAATCCGCCAGCGACTACGGCTTCCACGTGGCCATCACCTGGTGGAGCGAACAGGTGCGCGAGGAAATGGCCGAGCTGGTGCAGCATCACGGCATCAACAGCTTCAAGCACTTCATGGCCTACAAGAACGCCATCATGGCCGCCGACGACACCCTGGTGGCCAGCTTCGAGCGCTGCCTGGAGCTGGGGGCGGTGCCCACGGTACACGCGGAAAACGGCGAGCTGGTGTACCACCTGCAGCGCAAGCTGCTGGCCCAGGGCATCACCGGGCCGGAAGCCCACCCGCTGTCACGGCCCTCGCAGGTGGAAGGTGAAGCCGCCAGCCGGGCGATCCGTATCGCCGAGACCCTGGGCACGCCGCTGTACCTGGTGCACGTCTCGACCAAAGAGGCGCTGGACGAAATCACCTACGCCCGCAGCAAGGGCCAACCGGTCTACGGTGAAGTGCTGGCCGGCCACCTGCTGCTGGACGACAGCGTGTACCGCGACCCGGACTGGCAGACCGCCGCCGGTTACGTGATGAGCCCCCCCTTCCGCCCTCGTGGCCACCAGGAAGCGCTGTGGCACGGCCTGCAGTCGGGCAACCTGCACACAACCGCCACCGACCACTGCTGCTTCTGCGCCGAGCAGAAAGCCGCCGGCCGCGACGACTTCAGCAAGATCCCCAACGGCACCGCCGGCATCGAGGACCGCATGGCCGTGCTCTGGGATGAGGGGGTGAATACCGGGCGCCTGTCGATGCAGGAGTTTGTGGCCCTGACCTCCACCCACACCGCGAAGATCTTCAACCTCTACCCGCGCAAGGGCGCGATCCGCGTCGGTGCCGATGCCGACCTGGTGCTCTGGGACCCCAACGGCAGCCGCACCATCTCCGCCAAGACCCACCACCAGCAGGTGGACTTCAACATCTTTGAAGGCAAGACCGTGCGCGGCGTGCCCAGCCACACCATCAGCCAGGGCAAGCTGGTCTGGGCCGACGGCGACCTGCGAGCCGAACGCGGCGCCGGGCGCTACATCGAACGCCCGGCCTACCCGGCGGTGTTCGACCTGTTGAGCAAACGCGCCGAGCGGCACAAACCGACCGCCGTCAAACGCTGACCCCGGAATGCCCCAATGCAATCCACGCTCTGTGTAGCCGCTGCCGCAGGCTGCGAACGAGCGGCACGCTCGCGGCGTTCTTGAGGCCAATAGAGGGTTGGCGGGAGATCGCCAGGCAAGGCCCTACGGGCCTTTTCGCAGCCTCGCAGGCTCGGCAGCGGCTACAGGGATTGCAGGGATCGGAGGGCTTCGTGTAGCCGCTGCCGCAGGCTGCGAACGAGCGGTACGCTCGCGGCGTTCTTGAGGCCAATAGAGGATTGGCGGGAGATCGCCAGGCAAGGCCCTGCGGGCCTTTTCGCAGCCTCGCAGGCTCGGCAGCGGCTACAAGACAGCAGGACGGCAGGACAGCTAGCAGTTTCGTGAACACCCATGCCCGTCAGAGGCAGATGAAAAACCGTGAGGCCAAAACCGTGATCAAGACCTTGAACCACTTGCCCCACCCGACCCTGGACGGCGCCACCCTCGCCGGTCATTTCAGCGATCTGGCGCCACCGCTCAACGCCCGCCAGGCCCATCTGGAAGCCTCGCGCTGCCTGTATTGCTACGACGCGCCCTGCGTCAACGCCTGCCCCAGCGAGATCGACATTCCTTCGTTCATCCGCAATATCCACACCGACAACGTCCAGGGCGCGGCGCAGAAGATTCTCTCGGCCAATATCCTCGGCGGCAGTTGCGCCCGGGTCTGCCCCACCGAGATCCTCTGCCAGCAGGCCTGCGTGCGCAACAACGCCCAGGAATGCGCGCCGGTGCTGATCGGCCTGCTGCAGCGCTATGCCCTGGACAACGCGCACTTCACCGAGCACCCGTTCCAGCGCGCCGCGCCCACCGGCAAGCGCATCGCCGTGGTCGGCGCCGGCCCGGCGGGCTTGTCCTGCGCCCACCGCTGCGCCCTGCACGGTCATGAGGTGGTGGTGTTCGAAGCCCGGGAAAAAGCCGGTGGCCTCAACGAATACGGGATCGCCAAGTACAAGCTGGTGGATGACTTCGCTCAGCAGGAGCTGGAGTTCCTGCTGGGCATTGGCGGCATCGAGATCCGCCACGGGCACAAACTCGGCGACAACCTGAGCCTGACCCAACTGCATCAGGAGTTCGATGCGGTGTTCCTCGGCCTCGGGCTGGCCGCCAGCAAGCAGCTGGGGCTGGAGCATGAAGACGCCCCCGGGCTGCTGGCCGCCACCGACTACATCCGCGAGCTGCGCCAGGCCGACGACCTCGGCCAACTGCCCCTGGCCGACCGCTGCATCGTCCTCGGCGCCGGCAACACCGCCATCGACATGGCGGTGCAAATGGCCCGCCTCGGCGCCCGGGACGTCAACCTGGTGTACCGCCGGGGCGTCGAGGACATGGGCGCCACCGGGCACGAGCAGGAGATCGCCAAGGCCAATCAGGTGCGCCTGCTGACCTGGGCCGCACCGCAACAGGTGCTGCTGGATGATCAGGGCCGGGTGCGCGGCATGCGCTTCGCTCGCACCCGAATGCTGGAGGGACGTTTGCAGAACACCGGCGAAACCTTCGAGCTGGCAGCCGACGCGATCTTCAAGGCCATCGGCCAGTCGTTCGACGAGGGCGCCCTGGCCGATCCACTGGCGCGGGAACTGCAGCGTTGCGGGGAACGTATCCAGGTGGACGAACAGCTGCGCACCAGCATTCCCGGGGTCTACGCCGGTGGCGATTGCGTCAGCCTCGGCCAGGACCTGACCGTGCAGGCGGTACAACACGGCAAGCTGGCCGCAGAAGCCATGCATGCCCAACTCATGCTCAATGTGGAGGCTGCGTAAATGGCCGATCTATCGATTGTCTTTGCCGGTATCAAGGCGCCCAACCCGTTCTGGCTGGCCTCCGCACCGCCCACCGACAAGGCCTACAACGTGGTCCGTGCCTTCGAGGCCGGCTGGGGCGGTGTGGTCTGGAAAACCCTGGGCGAGGACCCGGCGGCGGTCAACGTATCGTCGCGTTATTCCGCGCATTTCGGACCGAACCGCGAGGTCATGGGCATCAACAACATCGAGCTGATCACCGACCGCTCCCTGGAGATCAACCTCAAGGAAATCACCCAGGTGAAGAAGGACTGGCCGGATCGCGCCTTGATCGTGTCGCTGATGGTGCCCTGCGTCGAGGAATCCTGGAAAGCCATCCTGCCCCTGGTGGAAGCCACCGGCGCCGACGGCATCGAGCTGAACTTCGGCTGCCCCCACGGCATGCCGGAACGCGGCATGGGCGCGGCGGTGGGCCAGGTGCCGGAGTACGTCGAGCAGGTGACCCGCTGGTGCAAGACCTACTGCTCGCTGCCGGTGATCGTCAAGCTGACGCCCAACATCACCGACATCCGCATGGCCGCCCGCGCCGCCCATCGCGGCGGAGCGGATGCGGTGTCGCTGATCAACACCATCAACTCCATCACCAGCGTCGACCTGGAGCGCATGGTGGCCCACCCGATGGTTGGCAGCCAGAGCACCCACGGCGGCTACTGCGGCTCGGCGGTCAAGCCGATTGCCCTGAACATGGTGGCCGAGATTGCCCGTGACCCGCAGACCCGCGGCCTGCCGATCTGCGGCATTGGCGGCATCGGCAGCTGGCGCGATGCGGCGGAGTTCGTGGCCCTGGGCTGCGGCGCGGTGCAGGTGTGTACAGCGGCGATGCTGCATGGCTTTCGCATCGTCGACGAGATGAAGGACGGCCTGTCGCGGTGGATGGACAGCCAGGGCTACCACAGCCTGCAGGACTTCTCCGGGCGCGCGGTGGGCAACACCACCGACTGGAAGTACCTGGACATCAACTATCAGGTGATCGCAAAAATTGACCAGGAAGCATGCATCGGTTGCGGCCGTTGCCATATCGCCTGCGAAGACACCTCACACCAGGCAATTGCCAGCATCCGCCAGGCCGACGGCACCCACACCTATCAAGTGATCGACGACGAATGTGTGGGCTGCAACCTGTGCCAGATCACCTGCCCGGTGCAGGACTGCATCGAAATGGTGCCCCAGGACACCGGCAAACCCTTCCTCGACTGGCAGCACGACCCGCGCAATCCCTATGGAGAAGCAGCTGCAAGCGGCAAGTTTTAAGCCGCAAGTCGCAAGCTTCAAGCTCCTGGCTTGAAGCTTGCCTCTGCTTGCAGCTTGCAGCTGCTTCTATGGTTCGAGGCCAATGCCGCGCAGGATGACGCTGGTGACGGTCTGTACCGCGCGTTCGAATTGCAGGTCCGACAGCGGCTGGTGGTCGTTGAGGATCATCACCTGGTGGTCGAAGTCGGCGTAATGCTGGGTCGAGGCCCAGATCATGTACAGCAGGCTCGACGGTTCCACGGGCATGATTCGTCCAGCCTCGACCCATTGGCGGATCTTGGCTTCCTTCATCTTCGCCCAGTCGTACAGGCTGGCATCCAGCGCCGCGCCCAGGGTCGGCGCGCCATGGATGATTTCGTTGGCCCAGACCTTGGAGCCATAGGGCCGGCTGCGCGAGTGCTGCATCTTGGCGCGGATGTAGCTGCTGAGCACCACCCGCGGGTCGTCGAACATCTCGAAGCACAGGGCGTCCTGTTTCCACACGTCCAGCAGGTCCATGAGCACGGCGCTGTACAGCTCGTTCTTGGTGCTGAAGTAGTAATGCAGGTTGGAACGCGGCAGTTGCACTTCTTCGGCGATGTCGGCCATGGCGGTCCCGGCATAGCCTTTTTCAGCGAAGATTTTCTCGGCCGCCAGGAGTATCTTTTCCACGTTGCTACGACGAATCTCGATCTTGTGATTGCCCATGAGGGCTCCTACGAAAACTGTCTGCGGCAAGACTAGCATTCGCCCGGGTCTTGCGGGGGCTGTCAGGGCCGCGACATTGCGCGCCGCCGATGGGTCTTTCGCCGCCCGGCCGGATTGAGTAGGATCGGCCTCCCGCTCATTTGCAGCAGCCACTGCGGTGCTCCGTCCAGGCGTTAACTCGCGACACGGGCATACAGGTCTCTGCCCGAATGCCGGCCCTGCCCCACCGCCGGCCATCTGTCCTGTTACTGATGGAACACACTCATGACGATTCGCCCTCGCGTCGCTGCGGACGACGCCCTGCTGACCGCGCTCTGGGAGCGTTCGGTACGCGCCACCCATGACTTCATTGCTGAAGACGACATCCAGCGCCTGTACCCGCTGGTACGCGACAGCTACCTGCCGGCCCTTGAGACCTGGGTCTTCGAAAACCCCGACACCAGCCCCGCAGGCTTTATCGCCACCAGCGACAACACCGTACAGATGCTGTTCATCGAACCGGCCCAACGCGGCCAGGGCATCGGTCGAACGCTTCTGGATCACGTTCGCCGTCCCGGCCTCAAGGTCGACGTCAATGAACAGAACCCACCGGCCCACGGTTTCTATCGTCACTACGGCTTCGTCGACTGCGGCCGCTCGGAAACCGATGGCGAAGGCCGGCCTTTTCCGATCATCCATATGCAGCTGCAAGCTCGTTGAGCGGCTGCCCTTTCTTCAAGGTAACCCTGTTATGTCCCTGAAAAACCTGTTCACCACCACCGCCCTGCTCGCCTCCCTGCTGGGCGCCTCCTCAGTATTCGCCCACGCCCATCTGAAAAGCTCGAACCCGGCGGCCGACAGCAGCGTGGTTGCGCCCAACGAACTGCGCCTGGTGTTCACCGAAGGCGTGGAAGCGGCCTTCACTCAAGTGACGATCAGCAAGGACGGTGCCCCCCTCGAAGTGAAAAGCCTGGCCACCGAAGGTGCGGACAAGAAGACCCTGGTGGTCACTCCGGCCGCCACGCCGCTGCGCGCTGGCGAGTACAAGGTGGAGTGGCACGCGGTGTCGGTGGACACCCACAAGAGCGAAGGCAGCTACAGCTTCAAGGTGAGCCCGTAAGCCGTGGCGTCATGGCTGGTGCTGTGCCGCTTCGTGCACTTTGCGGTAGTACTGACCCTGGTGGGGGCCTGGGTGTTTCGCCCGCTGTTGCTGGGCCGTGATTCAGCGCAGAACGGCCATGGCGCCGTGCATCGACAGCTCGATCGGCTCAGCCGCTGGCTGACGCTGATCGGCCTTTGCAGCGGCCTGTGCTGGCTGTTGCTGATCACCGCCAGCATGGCCGGCTCCTGGTCGGCGGCGCTGGACCCGGCGACCGTGCAATTGGTGCTGGGCAAGACCTTCTTCGGTCAGGTCTGGACCTGGCACCTGCTGCTCAATCTGCTGTTGCTGGGGCTGCTACTGACGCCGCTGGGTCGGCGCCTGCCGCTGCAACTGGGGCTCGGTGCCCTGCTCCTGGCCACCCTGGCTCCGGTGGGTCACGGCGCCATGCTCGATGGGCTGCAGGGGCAGATGCTGATCCTCAATCAGATCGTGCATTTAAGCTGTGTCGCCATCTGGTTGGGGGGCTTGCTGGTGTTGTTGCTGGTGTTGCGGCAACCCACGGGGCTGTCTGTCGAGCCCTTGTTGAAGCGCTTCAGCGGCGTGGGTTACGGGTTGGTCAGCGGCTTGCTGATCACCGGCCTGATCAACGTGCGGGTGCTCACCGGACAGTGGTGGCCGACGCCATTGTTCAGCGGCTTTGCCCTGATCCTGCTGATCAAGGTGCTGCTGGTGGCGGGCATGCTCGGGCTGGCGCTGTTCAATCGCCTGCGCATCCGCGGCTGCGACCAGCGCCTGTCGAGCCTGCGCAGCAGCGTGCTGGTGGAGTGGCTGCTGGGTGTGGCGGCGGTGGCCGCCGTTTCGTTACTGGGCACCTTGCCGCCGATGCAGGCGGCATGACCTCCCGCGCACCGCGCCTCTGTAGCCGCTGCCGCAGGCGGCGAAAAGGTCCGCAGGACCTTCAGCGATCTCAAGGCCTCCCCCTCCTGGTCTGGAGCATTGCGGTGGAGCGCCATCCTTGGCGCCTGCTGCGCAGCCGGTCGCAGCCTGCGGCAGCGGCTACAGAGGATCCGCGGCAAGAGGGGTCAAGGCGTGACGGAGGTGTCGATGCTGACCACCACCGATAACCCCGGCCGCAACCGCTCCAACTCCGGCTGATCCGGGTCGACGCTGATGCGCACCGGGACGCGCTGGGCAATCTTGACGAAGTTGCCGGTGGCGTTGTCGGCCTGCAACAAGGCGAATTCGGAACCGGTGGCCGGGGAAATCCGCTGCACCTTGCCGGTGAATCTGCGGTGGTTCAGGGCGTCCACGGTGAAGCTCACCGGCTGCCCGACCCGGACGTTGTCCATCTGGGTTTCCTTCATGTTGGCAATCACCCACAACTGGTTCGGCACCAGGGCCATCAGTTGCGCGCCGGAGTTGACGTAGGCCCCCAGGCGCACGCCGATCTGCCCCAGCTGGCCATCCCGCGGGGCGAGGATGCGGGTGTTGGACAGGTCGATGCGCGCCAGTTCCACCGCGGCCTCGGCGCTGGCCACCGCCGCTTCCAGGGAGCCGCGGTTGACGATCACGCTCTGCAGGTCCTGGCGGGCGATGTCCAGTTGCGCCTGGGCCTGGGCCACGGCGGCCTGGGTCTGGGCATTGGCCGCGCGGGTCACGTCCAGCTCACGCTGGGACACCGAACCGTCGGCAATCAGCGCCTGGTTGCGTTGCAGGTCGGCCGTGCTCTTGCGCGCCTGGGCCTGGCTGTCGACCAGGGCGGCCTGGCGCAGCTTGATCGTGGCTTCGGCGCTGTTGCGTTGCTGCAGGGCGTTGGCCAGGGCGGCCTTCTGCACCGCCAGTTGCGCCAGGGACTGATCCAGGCGCTGGCGGTAGATGCGGTCGTCGAGACGCACCAGCAGGTCGCCGGCCTTGACCTGCTGGAAGTCCTGCACCGGCACTTCGAACACATAACCGCTGAGCTGCGGGCCGATGATGGTCACCTGCCCCCGCACCAGGGCGTTCTCGGTGCTTTCGATGGCGCTGGAGAACGGCGGCAGCTGCCAGGCGTAGAGCATGATCAGCACGCCGACGATGGCAATGGCGGCAAAGCCCAGGGACGAGAGGACGCGCACCGCCAGCGGGCGCGGCTCGGTGGCGGGCATGCTCGGCGGGCCGCCGGACTCCGGAGTCGAGGCGATGGCGTTGGTGGTGGGGTTGACAGTTTCGCTCATGAACTTGGGGCACCACTTTGTTGAACGGGAGCCGTGGGCGCGACCACTCGGGTCGTGCTCATCAGCCACAGGCTGCGGATGAAGATCCAGAGCATGGTCAGCACGGCAATCACCGCGATCAGCATGAATACATCGTTATAGGCCAGCACGTTGGCCTCGCGGGTAGCGGCGCTGGCCAGGCTGCGAATGCCTTGCAGGGTGCGCAGGTCCGGGTCGGCGATGACCTTGCCGTAGGCCACGCCGCCGCTCTGCACCCGGGCCAGGACCTGGGGATCGAGCAGGGTCAACTGCTCGACGATATGGCTGGAATGGTACTTCTCGCGCACGATCTGGAAGGTCCCGAGCAAGGCCGAGCCGATCAGCCCGCCGAGGTTCTGGCAGATGCCGAACAGCACCGAGAAACTCACCAGGTTGCGCGGATTGGTCAGCACGTTGCGGGTGCCCAGGACCATGGTCGGGCCGAGAAAGAAGGTGCCGCCGAAGGCCAGCAGGAACTGGCTCAGGTACATGTTGGCCGGGCGCGTGAGGTTGCTGGAGAAGCTGTCCATCACCGAGCCCACGGCCATCAGCGCCAGGGAAATCACCAGCGGCATCAGCAGGTGCGCCGGGTTGATGGTCAGGGCGCTGGTGGCCAGCCCGGCGACGCTGCCCAGCAGCATCACCCCGTAGAGCAGGCGCATCTGCTCGCTGCTCATGTTCAGCGCCTGGAGAAAACCCACGGCGCCGGTGGACTGCTCGGACAACACCATGCGAATCAGGATCACCGCCAGCCCCAGGCGGATCATCGCCCCGCTGCCCAGCCAGCGGGTCATCAGCATCGGGTTGCTGCGGTTATGTTCGATGCACAGCCCGGCCAGGATCAGCACGATGGAGCCGGCGCTGGCGTAGCCGATCCACGGCGCTTCCAGCCACCAGTCGATGCGCCCCAGCGATAGCACCGCGCACAGCAGGGCAACGCCTGTGGCCAGCAAAGCGAAGGTCAGGAAGTCGAGTTTCTCGAAGGTGCGAAAACGATCCCCCGGCGGCAGCTTGAGCAGGAACACGCAGCCCAGGGAGGTCAGCGCCAGGCCCAGTTCGAACAGGTACAGGCCGCGCCATTCGGCGATCTGCAGCAGGTCCTCGGAAAACAGCCGGGCCAGGGGCAAGGCCAGCTGCGAAGTGCCGAGCCCCAGCACCAGGGCCTTGAGCCGCCATTTCGCCGGAAAGGCCTGGACCATGTAGTACAGGCCCAGGGAACTGAGCGCCGCGCCGACCATGCCGTGGGCCGCGCGCACGGCGATGGCCGAACTCAGGTCGTTGACGAACAGGTGGCCGAAGGTCACCAGGGCGTAGAGCACCAGGAACACTTCGGTGAAGGCACGCAGGCCGAACTGCTGGCGAAACTTCACCAGCAGTAGGTTCATCGACACGTTGGTCATCACGTAGGCGGCCGGCAGCCAGGCCATTTCCGCGGTGGTCGCCCCCAGCGCCCCTTGCAGGTACGGCAGGTTGGCGATCACCAGCGAGTTGCCCAGGCCGCCGGTAATCGCCACCAGCAAACCCACCAGGGCGTAGGCCAGGCGCTTGTGGCGGGGGTGCAGCGGTGTCGAGGGCGAGCCGGGCAGGCTGGGCTTTTCGTGGGGCTGCCAGTTGCGCGGGGCGTAGTGATCCATGCCGTGACCTTGTGCTGTGCCGAGCGCTGTTGCAGCGCCGGACGATGTTCCCGGTGGTCCGGCAGTGTGCCGGAAAATCCCGCGATCCAGGCAGCAGCGCTGCCCGCCGGATGAATTTTATTTTATGGCGCTGGCGCCGGTGGTCTTTTTTCGCAATCCTGCACTCGCCGGCGCCGCTCCAACCTGGCGCCGCCTGCCCTCGCCCACCGGAGCCCGCATGCCGCTGAACCTTCTCAACATGCCGCTGAACTTTCTCAAGATGCACGCCAATGGCGACGACTTCGTGCTGATCGATGCCCGTGGCCGCGACAACCCGATCAGCGCCGAACGGGCCCGGGCCCTGGGGGATCGTCGGCGCGGCATCGGTTTCAATCAATTGGTGGTGCTCGGCGATTGCCAGGAGAGCGCGGCGCAACTGACCTTCTTCAACGCCGATGGTTCCAGCCTGGCTACCTGCGGCAGCGCGACTCGCGGCGCCGCCGACCTGCTGCTGAACGAAAGCGGTGCCACCTCGGTACAGGTGAAAACCGCCCGCGGCCTGCAACACTGCCTGCGCCTTGAGGATCAGTCGGTGTCCGTGGAGATGGGCCTGCCCTCATTCGACTGGCAGGCCATCCCCCTGGCTCGGGAGCTGGACAGCCTGCACCTGCCGCTGCCGGGAACGCCGGCGGCGTGCAGCATGGGCAATCCCCATTGCAGTTTTTTCGTCGAGGATCTGCAACCGCTGGACCTGGCCACGCTGGGTCCAAGGATCGAGAGCGACCCGCTGTTTCCGCACAAGACCAATGTGCACTTCATCCAGGTGATCGACCGCCAGACCATCCGCCTGCGCATCTGGGAGCGCAACGGCGCCATCCCCCTGGGCTCCGGTTCCTGCTCCTGCGCCGCGGCGGTCAATGGCATCCGCCGTGGCTTGCTCGACAGCCCGGTGCGGGTACTGTGCGACGGTGGGCCGGTGACGGTGAGCTGGGACGGCCAGGGCAAGGTGCGCCTGGCCGGCAGTGTGACCCGGGTGTTCAGCGGGTCACTGTGAAGGGCTCTACATCCAGCCCAGCCATTTCCACCAGGTCAGGGCGAACACCAGCATCAGCAGGTAGCCGATCAGCGTCACCAGCAGCCCGACCTTGGCGAACTGCCGGGCATTGAAGGTCTCGGTACCCAGGCAGACCATGTTCTGCGGCGCGTTGATCGGCAGGATGAAGCCGTAGCTGACGACAAAGCCCAGGAGCATGGTCATGCCCAGGCGGCTGAACTCGCCCGGCAGGGTCTGCAGCACGGCGATCAGGATCGGCAGCAGCGCCGAAGTCAGTGCCGTGGCGCTGGCGAACCCCAGGTGAATGAGGATCAGGAACGCCGCGAGAATCGCGAACACCGCCAACGGCCCGACCTGGTCCAGCCCGGTATGGGCCACCACCTGCCCGCCCAGCCATTGCCCGGCCTGAGTGCTGAGCAACGCCGACCCCAGGCTGATGCCGACCCCGAAGACGATCACCGTGCCCCAGGGAATGCGCGACTGCACGTCCTTCCAGGTCATGATGCCGACTCGCGGCAACAGCAGGATCACCAGCCCGGCGTAGGTGGTGGTCGTGGTGTCGAAGGGGTGCAGCTTGCCTTCGGTGGACCAGGCCAAAAGCAGCAGCAGCGACACCGCCAGCAGGCGCTTCTGCGGCCCGGTCATGGGCCCGATGTCCACCAGGGACTGGGCCACCGCTTCCTTGCCGCCGGGGATGCTGTCGGTTTCCGGCGGCAGCAGTTTGAGCACCAGCCACAGCAGCACCAGGGACATGATCAGCGCCCAGGGCGCGCCGGCGATCAGCCAGTCGAGCCAGGCCACGCGCTGGCCGAGCATCTTGTCCATGAAGCCCACGGTCAGCAGGTTCTGCGCCGCGGCGGTCTGGATCCCGACGTTCCAAATGCTGGTGCCCTGGGCCACGACGATCATCAGCCCGGCGGCGATATTGGAGCGCTTGTCGACGCCGAACGCGGCAATCACCCCCATCATGATCGGCACCACGCAGGCACTGCGCGCCGTGGCGCTGGGCACCAGCAGGCTGAGGAGGATGGTCACGGCGATGGCGCCGAGGAGGATGCGTCGGGTGCTGGTGCCGACCCGGGTCAGGGTCACCAGGGCGATGCGCCGGTCGAGGCCGGTGTGGGTCATGGCCGCGGCAATGAACAAGGCGCCGGCCACCAGGGCCAGGGCCGAGTTGGAAAACCCGGTGAGGGCCAGGCTGATGGCCGCCGAGCTGCCATAGAGTTGGGTCGGGTCCTGCAGGGTCGGCGCGGTGCCGATCAGGAAGGCCATCAGCGCGGTGATCATGATGGCGCTGGCCTCGTAGGACACCGCCTCGCTGATCCATACCACCACGGCAAATGCCAGGATCGCCAGCATCCGCTGGCCGGCCACCGGCAGGTCGGCGGGCAACGGCAACAGCAGCACGGCGACCAGCGCCAGTACGCCGATCAACAGCCCGACGGGCAAGCGCGCCCGAGCCTCGGAGGTTTGACTGACAGGGGAGTTCATGTGCGGGGTATTCCTTCTCCGGTTGGGCCTGTGCAGCATGCCGGTTTCTGCGGCAAACGGCCTTGATAGAGGTCAAGTCGGGCGGCCCGCAAGCCCTCTAGACTGCCGCAAAGACGCCTGCACAAGCACCTCGCCCGCACTGATCGAATGCCTGAGAAAGCAAAAAAAAAGAAACACTCTCTTACATTTCTACAGATTTTTCACTTCAATGAGATCAGATTGGCATCAGGGCGACAGGGAGTCGAAGTATCAGTCGTATCACTCCAAAAAAGCAGGTGCCTTATGGTGACAAGAAACATGAAACTGACCTTGCGAGCGCTGCTCAGCTTCGGCTCGATCTGCGTTTTACTGGTAGGCCTGGGAGGGTTGTCCCTGTGGAAGATGGGACAGATCCATGATGCCGCGATCGATCTGCAAACCAACTGGCTGCCCAGCGTGCGACAAGCCACGCTGATCGAATCCAGCACCCTGCGCCTGCGTCTGGAAACGCTGCATTTCATCACCGAGAACAATGGCGAGAAAACCGCTTCGCGGGCACGTCTCGATGCCCTCAAGGACAACCTGAACCAGGCCATCAAGGACTATGCCGTGCTGGTTTCCAGCCCTCAGGAACAAGACATCTACGAGCGCGTGCGCAGTGGCGCCCAAGCCTATCTGGACAAGTTCGCGGTGCTGATGGAGAGCAGCAAGACCAGCTCTTCGGAGGAAGCGGTCAACTATGCCAACCAGGTCACGGTGCCCCTGGCCAACACCCTGCAGACCAGCATCGATGAGCTGATCAAGCTCAACGAACGTGGCGCCGCCCAATCAGGCACCGACGCCGGAGCCCAGTTCAGCACCGGGCTGACCGTGACCAGCGTGATCATCGTCCTGGCCATCGTGCTCACCGCCCTGATCGCCCTGTTCTTCACCCGCAGCATCATCCTGCCGGTGCAGACCCTGCTGGCGACCACGCGGAAAATCGCCGAGGGCGATCTGCGCACCCAGGTGGAAGTCAGCGGCCAGGACGAACTCACCGAGCTGCAGACCGCCACCCGGGCCATGCTCGACAGCCTGAAGTCGACCATCCGCCACATTGCCGATTCCTCCACTCAACTGGCCTCGGCCGCCGAGGAAATGAGCGCCATCACCCGCGAGTCCAACGCTGGTATCCAGCAACAGAGCATGGAGACCGAACAGGCCGCCACCGCAGTCAACGAGATGACCGCCGCCGTCGAGGAAGTGGCGCGCAACGCGGTGTCCGCCTCGCAATCGACCCAGGAATCCGAGCGCTCCGCCGGGCTGGGCAAGGAGCGGGTCGAGCAGACCATCCACTCCATCGAGAAGCTCACCGGCACGGTGGAAAACACCCGAGTGGAAATGGCCGGCCTGGCGCAACAGGCCCAGGACATCACCAAGGTCCTGGACGTGATCCGCGCCATTGCCGAGCAGACCAACCTGCTGGCCCTGAACGCCGCCATCGAGGCCGCCCGGGCCGGCGAGCAAGGCCGCGGCTTTGCCGTGGTGGCCGATGAAGTGCGCGCCCTGGCCCACCGCACCCAGCTTTCGACCCAGGAAATCGAGCAGATGATCCAGGGCATCCAGAGCGGGTCGAACAAAGCCATGCTGTCCATGCAACAGAGCAGCGAGGACGCCAGCCAGACCCTGGCCATCGCCCATGAAGCCGGCTCGGCCATCGGCCACATCACCCAGGCCATCAGCCACATCAACGAACGCAACCTGATGATCGCCACCGCCTCGGAGGAACAGGCCCAGGTGGCGCGCTCGGTGGATCAGAACCTGATGAGCATCCGCGACCTGTCGGTGCAGAGCTCGTCCGCCGCCAGCCAGACCTCCATCGCCAGCAGTGAACTGTCGAACCTGGCGATGGGTCTGAACAAGCTGGTGGCACGCTTCTCCCTGTGAGACGGGCCCAAGCCCGTATAGAAGTCAGGTAGAACAAGCGCTGGCGTGCTTCGCCGCTGATCGGTTCAGCAGGAACCTTTCAGCGGCGACCAGCCGGTGCCCTGAAATGGAGTGCTGGTCATGCTGAAACAAATCTCCATCCACCAGCTGCAAATGGGCATGTACATCCATCAATTCTGTGGTTCCTGGCTGGACCACTCGTTCTGGAAAGCCGGCTTCGTCCTCGACAGCCGTGACGACCTGCAACGCCTGCAACGCTCCAACCTGAGCAGCCTGTGGATCGACACCGCCAAGGGTCGCGACCTGCCCGAAGCCAGTTCGACGCCAGCGCCAGGCGCCCCGCCACTGCCATCGCTACAACCGGCCAGCACGAGCACACCCCGGGTGAGCATGGACGAGGAAGTCCAACGCGCGATCAAGCTCTGCGCCGAATCGCGCAAGGCGGTGATGGCGATGTTCCAGGAAGTGCGCATGGGCCAGGCCCTGGAGATGCAGCAAGCCGAGGAACTGGTGGTGCAGTTGGGCGAGTCGCTGCTGCGCCATCCCGATGCGCTGATCAGCCTGGCGCGCCTGAAGAGCGCCGATGACTACACCTACATGCATTCAGTGGCGGTGTGCGCGCTGATGCTGGCCACCGCCCGCCAGCTGGGCCTGTCGGAGGACTACATCCGCCTGGCGGGGATTGCCGGGCTGCTGCATGACGTGGGCAAGCTGACCATCCCCGACAGCATCCTCAACAAGCCGCAAAAACTCTCGGACAGCGAATTCGAACAGGTCAAGCTGCACCCCGAAGCCGGTGGCGCGATCCTGCGGCAAAGTCCTGACGTGGATGCGCTGGTGCTCGATGTGTGCCTGCATCACCACGAGAAAGCCGACGGCTCCGGCTATCCGCACCGGCTGGCGGGCAACCAGATCAGCCTGTTCGCGCAGATGGGCGCGGTGTGCGATGTGTACGACGCGGTGACCTCCAATCGCCCCTACAACCGAGGCTGGGACCCGGCCGAGGCGATCCAGCGCATGTCCACCTGGAAAGGCCACTTCGACCAGCGGGTGTTCCAGGCCTTCGTCAAGAGCGTGGGCATCTATCCGGTGGGCGCCCTGGTGCGCCTGGAAAGCGGACGCCTGGCGGTGGTGATCGAACAGAACCCCAAGTCGTTGCTCACGCCCAAGGTCCGGGTGTTCTTCTCCACCCGCTCCAACCTGCCCCTGGAGCAAAGCGTGGTCGACCTGGCCAAGGTCCAGGGCCAGGAGCGCATCCTGGCCCGCGAAGCCCCGCAAGACTGGGAGTTCAAGAACCTGGAGCGGCTCTGGAACCCGCTCCCGGCCTGAACCTCAGGTACCCAGGGTCAGGCCGTTGGCCGGCAGCGGCAGCGCGGTCTTGTAGCGCACCTGCTTGAGGGCGAAGCTGGAGCGGATGTTGGCCACCCCGGGCACCTTGGTCAGAAAGTCCATCATGAAGCGTTCCAGGGACTGGATGGTCGGCACCAGCACCCGGATCAGGTAATCCGGGTCGCCGGCCATCAGGTAGCACTCCATGACTTCCGGGCGATCGGCAATGGCCTCTTCGAAGTGCTGCAAGGCCTCCTCCACCTGCTTCTCCAGGCTGACGTGAATGAACACGTTGACGTGCAGCCCCAAGAGGTCGGCATCCAGCAGGGTCACCTGCTCGCGAATCAGTCCCAGCTCCTCCATGGCCTTGACCCGGTTGAAGCACGGCGTGGGCGAAAGATTCACCGAACGGGCCAGGTCGGCGTTGGTGATGCGGGCATTCTCCTGAAGACTGTTGAGAATGCCGATGTCGGTACGGTCCAGTTTACGCATGAGATAAAACAACCTTTTTTTTATGTTTATGCAGATTTTTTATCTGCAAATGATCTCAAGCGCAATGAAACAGAGATAAATATTCTCCTTCGCCCGGCCTATGATGTTTGTAGGACAAGATTTCTTTTACCCAGAGAATGACTGTCAGCTAGCGCGCCCAATTACAAGAAATCCACAAGATCGAGCGTAGAAAGCCATGACCACCGCGTATGAACCGCTACGCCTGCACGTTCCCGAACCCTCGGGCCGTCCCGGCTGCAAGACCGACTTCACCTACCTGCGTCTGAACGATGCCGGCCTGGCCCGCAAACCCCCTATCGATATCGAACCTGCCGAATGCGCCGACCTGGCCCGCGGCCTGATTCGCGTGCTCGACGACCAGGGCAACGCCCTGGGCGACTGGGCCGCGGACATGCCGCTGGAGATCCTGCGCAAGGGCATGCGCGCCATGCTCAAGACGCGGATCTTCGACAACCGCATGGTGGTCGCCCAACGGCAGAAGAAGATGTCCTTCTACATGCAGAGCCTGGGCGAGGAAGCCATTGGCAGCGCCCAGGCCCTGGCCCTGAACATCGACGACATGTGCTTCCCCACCTACCGCCAGCAGAGCATCCTGATGGCCCGGGAAGTGCCGCTGGTGGAAATGATCTGCCAACTGCTGTCCAACGAGCGCGATCCGCTCAAGGGGCGCCAGCTGCCGATCATGTACTCGGTGAAGGAATCCGGCTTTTTCACCATCTCCGGCAACCTGGCGACCCAGTTCGTGCAGGGCGTGGGCTGGGGCATGGCCTCGGCGATCAAGGGCGATACCAAGATCGCCTCGGCCTGGATCGGCGACGGCGCCACCGCCGAGTCGGACTTTCACACCGCCCTGACCTTCGCCCACGTGTACCGCGCGCCGGTGATCCTCAACGTGGTCAACAACCAGTGGGCCATCTCCACCTTCCAGGCGATTGCCGGCGGTGAAGCCACCACCTTCGCCGGACGCGGCGTGGGCTGCGGCATCGCCTCCCTGCGGGTCGACGGCAACGACTTCCTCGCGGTCTACGCCGCCTCGCGCTGGGCTGCCGAACGCGCCCGGCGCAACCTCGGGCCGACCCTGATCGAGTGGGTCACCTACCGCGCCGGCCCGCACTCCACCTCCGACGACCCGTCGAAATACCGTCCGGCCGACGACTGGAGCCACTTCCCCCTGGGCGACCCGATTGCCCGCCTCAAGCAGCACCTGATCAAGATCGGCCAGTGGTCCGAAGAGGAACACGCCGCGGTCAGCGCCGAGCTCGAAGCCCAGGTGATTGCCGCGCAGAAGGAAGCCGAGCAGTACGGCACCCTCGCCGGCGGCCAGATCCCCAGCGCCGCGACCATGTTCGAGGACGTCTACAAGGACATGCCCGAGCACCTGAAACGTCAACGCCAGGAACTGGGGGTCTGACATGAACGATCACAACAACAATATCCAGCTGGAAACCGCCATGACCACCACCACCATGACCATGATCCAGGCCCTGCGCTCGGCCATGGATGTGATGCTCGAGCGTGACGACAACGTGGTGGTGTTCGGCCAGGACGTCGGCTACTTCGGCGGCGTGTTCCGCTGCACCGAGGGCCTGCAGGCCAAGTACGGCACCTCGCGGGTGTTCGACGCACCGATCTCGGAAAGCGGCATCGTCGGCGCGGCCATCGGCATGGGCGCCTACGGCCTGCGTCCGGTGGCGGAAATCCAGTTCGCCGACTACGTCTACCCCGCCTCGGACCAGATCATTTCCGAAGCCGCGCGCCTGCGCTATCGCTCCGCCGGCCAGTTCACCGCACCGATGACCCTGCGCATGCCCTGCGGCGGCGGCATCTATGGCGGCCAGACCCACAGCCAGAGCATCGAGGCGATGTTCACCCAGGTCTGCGGCCTGCGCACCGTGATGCCCTCCAACCCCTACGACGCCAAGGGCCTGCTGATCGCCTCCATCGAAAACGATGACCCGGTGATCTTTCTCGAACCCAAGCGCCTGTACAACGGCCCGTTCGATGGCCACCACGACCGCCCGGTAACGCCGTGGTCGAAACACCCGGCGGCCCAGGTGCCGGACGGCTACTACAAGGTGCCGCTGGATGTGGCGGCCATCGCCCGTCCGGGCAAGGACGTCACCGTCCTCACCTACGGCACCACCGTCTATGTGTCGCAAGTGGCGGCCGAGGAAACCGGCATCGACGCCGAGGTCATCGACCTGCGCAGCCTGTGGCCCCTGGACCTGGACACCATCGTCAAGTCGGTGAAAAAGACCGGCCGTTGCGTGGTGGTGCACGAAGCCACCCGTACCTGCGGCTTCGGCGCCGAGCTGGTGTCGCTGGTGCAGGAACACTGCTTCCACCACCTGGAAGCCCCGATCGAGCGCGTCACCGGTTGGGATACGCCGTATCCCCACGCGCAGGAGTGGGCATATTTCCCAGGGCCGTCCCGAGTGGGCGCGGCGCTGCAACGGGTCATGGAGGTCTGAATGGGCACGCACGTTATCAAGATGCCGGACATCGGCGAAGGCATCGCGGAAGTGGAACTGGCGCAATGGCACGTAAAAGTCGGCGACCAGGTGGTGGAAGATCAGGTCCTGGCGGACGTGATGACCGACAAGGCCATGGTGGACATCCCCTCCCCGGTGCACGGCACGGTCATTTCCCTGGGGGGCGAACCCGGTGAAGTGATGGCGGTGGGCAGCATCCTCATCAGCATCGAAGTCGAAGGCGCGGGCAACCTCAAGGAATCCGCCCAGGCCGCCGCGCCGGTGCAACAAGCGCCGGCCGCTATTAATAAGCCGGCTGCCGCGCCAGTGGCCGAAGCCCCCAAGGCGGAACAAGCCGTCGTCAGCCAAACAGCCGCCTGCCGCCCTGCGCCCCAGGCGCCGGTGGCGCGCCAGGCCGACGAACGCCCCCTGGCCTCGCCCGCGGTGCGCAAGCACGCCCTGGACCTGGGCATCCAGCTGCGCCTGGTGCAAGGCAGCGGCCCGGCCGGGCGCATCCTGCACGAAGACCTGGAGGCCTACCTGGCCCAGGACAGCCAGCCGCTCAAGGGCTATTCGGCCCCGGGCGCCGGCTATGCCGAACGCCACGACGAAGAGCAGATCCAGGTGATCGGCATGCGCCGCAAGATCGCCCAGCGCATGCAGGAATCCAAGCACCGCGCCGCGCACTTCAGCTATGTCGAGGAAGTGGACGTCACCGCCCTGGAAGAACTGCGCATCCACCTCAATGAAAAACACGGCGCCAGCCGCGGCAAGCTGACCCTGCTGCCGTTCCTGGTGCGGGCCATGGTCGTCGCCCTGCGCGACTTCCCGCAGATCAACGCCCGCTACGACGACGAAGCCCAGGTCATCACCCGCCACGGCGCGGTGCATGTCGGGGTCGCCACCCAGAGCGACGTCGGCCTGATGGTGCCGGTGGTACGTCACGCCGAAGCCCGCAGCCTGTGGGGCAACGCCGAGGAAATCTCGCGCCTGGCCAAGGCGGCCCGCAGCGGCAAGGCGGCCCGGGATGAACTGTCCGGCTCCACCATCACTCTCACCAGCCTCGGCGCCCTGGGCGGGATCGTCAGCACCCCGGTGCTGAACCTGCCGGAAGTGGCGATTGTCGGGGTCAACCGCATCGTCGAGCGGCCGATGGTGATCAAGGGCCAGATCGTGATCCGCAAGATGATGAACCTCTCCAGCTCCTTCGATCACCGGGTGGTCGACGGCATGGACGCTGCGCAATTCATCCAGGCCATTCGCGGCCTGCTCGAACAACCCGCCACGCTGTTTGTGGACTGACTTTCAGAGGAGCAGGCATGCAACAAACTCTCAACACCCAACTGCTGATCATCGGCGGCGGGCCTGGCGGTTACGTGGCGGCGATCCGTGCCGGCCAGCTGGGCATTTCCACCATCCTGGTGGAAGGCCAGGCCCTGGGCGGCACCTGCCTGAACATCGGCTGCATCCCGTCCAAGGCGCTGATTCATGTGGCCGAGCAGTTCCACCAGACCCGCCACCACAGCCAGGGCTCGGCCCTGGGCATCGAAGTGGCGGCGCCAACCCTGAACATCGGCAAGAGCGTGGAATGGAAGGACGGCATCGTCGACCGCCTGACCACCGGGGTCGCCGCGCTGCTGAAGAAAAACAAGGTCCAGGTGATTCACGGCTGGGCCAGGGTCATCGACGGCAAGACCGTGGAGATCGAAGGCGCCGAGACTCGCATCCACTGCGAGCACCTGTTGCTGGCCACCGGTTCGAAGAGCGTCAACCTGCCGATGCTGCCCATCGGCGGGCCGATCATCTCCTCCACCGAGGCCCTGGCGCCCAAGACCCTGCCCAAGCGCCTGACCGTGGTCGGCGGCGGCTACATCGGCCTGGAACTGGGCATTGCCTACCGCAAGCTCGGGGTCGAGGTCAGCGTGGTCGAGGCCCAGGAACGCATCCTGCCGGCCTATGACGCCGAACTGACCCAGCCGGTGCTGGAATCGGTGAAGCACTTGGGCATCAAGCTCTACCTCAAGCACAGCGTGCTGGGCTTCGATGCCGCCAGCAGCAGCCTGCAGGTGCGCGAGCCCAACGGCGACACCCTGAACCTGGCCACCGACCAGGTGCTGGTGGCGGTGGGTCGCAAACCCAACACCCAGGGCTGGAACCTGGAAAGCCTGAACCTGGACATGAACGGCGCGGCGATCAAGATCGACCACCGCTGCCAGACCAGCATGCGCAACGTCTGGGCCATCGGTGACCTCAGCGGCGAACCCATGCTCGCGCACCGGGCCATGGCCCAGGGCGAGATGGTCGCCGAGCTGATCGCCGGCAAGCACCGCGAGTTCAACCCGGCGGCGATCCCGGCGGTGTGCTTCACCGACCCGGAACTGGTGGTGGTGGGCAAGACTCCGGACGAGGCCCGCGCTGCCGGGCTGGATTGCATCGTCAGCAGCTTCCCGTTCGCGGCCAATGGCCGGGCCATGACCCTGGAAGCCAAAAGCGGTTTCGTGCGGGTGGTGGCCCGAAGTGACAATCACCTGATTGTCGGCTGGCAGGCGGTGGGGGTCGGGGTGTCCGAATTGTCCACGGCGTTTGGCCAATCCCTGGAAATGGGCGCGCGCCTGGAAGACATCGGCGGCACCATCCACGCCCACCCGACCCTGGGTGAAGCGGTCCAGGAAGCGGCGCTGCGGGCCTTGGGCCACGCCCTGCACCTGTAACCATTCAAGGGGCACACAGGACAGCGCCCAGGTAGGAGCGAGCTTGCTCGCGAAAGAGCTGGCGGGGATAGCCAAGCGTTCGCGCCGGGGCCTTCGCGAGCAAGCTCGCTCCTACAGGGGGGGTTGGGGCTGTTATGGAGGAAGCTTCATGAGCAGGCCAAGTTTTTTGCGCACCCTCCCATCGTCCGGGATGCGGTGCGCCCCCGGAATGCAGTATTGTTGTGCCCATCCAAAAAAACGTCAGAAGCCTTAAGCCGTTCCGGCGGTTGTTAAGTGATAGAGGGTGTCATGGGTAACGAAAGCATCAATTGGGACAAGCTGGGTTTTGACTACATCAAGACAGACAAGCGCTATCTGTCGCACTGGCGTAACGGCGAGTGGGACGCGGGCACCCTGACCGAAGACAACGTGCTGCACATCAGCGAGGGCTCCACCGCCCTGCACTACGGTCAGCAATGCTTCGAAGGCCTCAAGGCCTACCGCTGCAAGGACGGCTCGATCAACCTGTTCCGTCCTGACCAGAACGCCGCGCGCATGCAGCGCAGCTGCGCCCGCCTGCTGATGCCGCAGGTGTCCACCGAACAGTTCATCGAAGCCTGCAAGGCCGTGGTCAAGGCCAACGAGCGCTTCATTCCGCCGTACGGCACCGGCGGCGCGCTGTACCTGCGTCCGTTCGTGATCGGCGTCGGCGACAACATCGGCGTGCGCACCGCGCCGGAGTTCATCTTCTCGATCTTCGCCATCCCGGTCGGCGCCTACTTCAAGGGCGGCCTGACCCCACACAACTTCCTGATCTCCAGCTACGACCGCGCGGCCCCGCAAGGCACCGGCGCGGCCAAGGTCGGTGGCAACTACGCTGCCAGCCTGATGCCCGGCTCCCAGGCCAAGAAAGCCAGCTTCGCCGACTGCATCTACCTCGACCCGCTGACCCACAGCAAGATCGAGGAAGTCGGTTCGGCCAACTTCTTCGGCATCACCCACGATGACAAATTCGTCACCCCCAACTCGCCGTCGGTGCTGCCGGGTATCACCCGCCTGTCGCTGATCGAGCTGGCCAAGACCCGCCTGGGCCTGGAAGTGGTCGAAGGCGACGTGTTCATCGACAAGCTCTCGGACTTCAAGGAAGCCGGCGCCTGCGGCACCGCCGCGGTGATCACGCCGATCGGCGGCATCCAGTACCAGGACAAGCTGCACGTGTTCTACAGCGAAAAAGACGTCGGCCCGATCACCCAGAAGCTCTACAAAGAGCTGACCGGCGTGCAGACCGGCGACGTTGAAGCGCCAGCGGGCTGGATCGTCAAGGTCTGATTCGCCCCCTGCTGCACCCCAGCCCGCCCCTGCTTGCCAGGGGCGGGCTTTTTCATGCCTGGAGCCTGCTGGATGCCTGCCGAAGGCGGGGCTCCCCCCTCAGAGGCTGATACCGAACGACATCAGCACCTGTTGCGTTCCATCCACCACCAGCAGTGCAGCCTGGGACGCCATCAAGGTGTAGAGAAAACTCGTGATCAGCACACAGAGTTCGAACCAGACGAACATCGGCCAGTTGCTGGCTCGCAGCGGTCGGCCCTGCATGAGCCACTCCATTCGATTGCGTGGCAGGTGATAAACAAGTTCGAAAATCTTCAGCTCGCGAAACTGCTTGATCACCGCGTGTATCACCCCCATCGCAGTGACTATCGCGATACACCAGAACACAACGAACTCAACCCCTTTGTTCCCGTACCCGCCAAGACTGACTGTCTGTTGAAAAAAGGCGAGGCCGACCCCCGATACCACAGGCCCAACTACCCAGGCGTAAATCACCAACCCCAGGCTGGCCATGGCCACACCACTGGCAAAGACACTGATGCGAACCACCCAGGCCAGGAACCCTGGGGAAAACTTCGAATAGGCCCTCTGGGTCTCGATCACCAGCAAGGGGATCAGCATGGTCAGCACTCCAACCGCGATGTCCACGACCTTGAACCCGGTCTTGGGCAGCAGCAGCGCCGCCAAGAAGGTCACGCCGCGGCTGCCCACCCGCCACATCATCTTGGCGTCGTCAGTCACTGCCTTCGACCAGAACTCCTCGGTAATGCCCTTGCCGTCATCCACACCGTCATCCATTGACTGCCTGCCTCATTGTTCAAAGCCGCGCATTGTCAGGGGAGGCCCTGGCGTCTGCCCAGCGCTATCACTGCGCACCTGAGCGATCCGCTTGCCTGGCCGCGCTGCCACCTGGCTGGCCTGGCCGTCGCGCTGCTTGCCGTGGCGCGCTTCGCTGATCAGCGCCGGAATCAGCGGCCCCTCCGGCAGGTGCTTCCAGAACCGGGTCGGCAAATGCCCCTGCATGACCCTGGGGTTGAGCCGCGCCGGGTTGAAGATGTGGCTGTAATAGGCCAGCCACAGCTCGCTCCCGGGGTCGTCGCCGGCCTGGGCCAGTTGCTGCCAGCCACGGGGGCACTGGCGCTGGTGGTGCAGTTGCTCGCCGTCGAAATACACCCCGTCCCGGGGCGTGGCAATCATCCAGCGGTGGCGCCCCATGCGTCCGATGAAGTGCCGGCTGGCGTGGGCCAGGATGTCGTGGGCCGGCTCGTGCCAGGCCACGTATTCGGGTTGCTCGGCCAGGCGCGAGCGGCCCTCGGGCAGCCGGACAAATCGCACGAAGGCATGCAGGTGATGGGCCTCGCGGTCGACCTGCTTGATCCGCCGCTGCAACTCGCTGCCCAGTTGATCGCCGCTGAGCATGGCCGTACGGTCGCCATGGCTGACCCGCCACAGCACCTCGTAGAGCAGGCTCCAGCGCTGCTCGCCGCGGTAGCAGGCGGCTCGCTGCAACAGCTCCAGCAGGGCCTGGGGAATGCGCGCGCGAAAGGGCCCCGGCTGTTCGGGGCAGCTCTCGTCGCTGGCGAACAGGTCGGCCTCCCGGGTCCCGGCCCAGCTGACCCGGCTCGGGTCAATGGAGTGGCTGAGCAGCCAGCGTGCCTGCTGGCGCCAGGTGTCGAACAGGTCGTCGCAATCCAGGCTGATCATCCCCAGAGCCCCATCTGCTGCGGTTGCGGCCGGTCCCGCAGTTGCTGATAGAGCAGCGCGCTGCTGGTTTCCGCCTGCTGCGGGTGATAGTCGCTGGTGATGAAGAACGGCTTGGCCTTGCTCAGCACGCAGCGCATGCGCGCCAGGTCATCGAAGCGGATGCGCCGCTCGCGGCGCAGTTCCACCAGGCGCTGGGTGGTGCGCAGGCCGATCCCCGGAATACGCGAGATCAGCGCCGGTTCGGCGCGGTTCAGGTCCAGGGGAAACAGGCTGCGGTTATCCAGGGCCCAGGCCAGCTTGGGGTCGATATCCAGGGCCAGGTGCCCCGGTCCCTTGAAGAGTTCGTTGGCGCTGAAGCCATAGCCGCGCAGCAGGAAGTCGGCCTGGTACAGGCGGTGCTCGCGCATCAGCGGCGGCGCGGCCAGGGGCACGCTTTTCGGGCTGTCGGGAATCGGGCTGAACGCCGAGTAATAGACCCGGCGCAGGCGGAAGTTGCCGTACAGCGACTCGGCGCTGTGGAGGATGGTGCTGTCATCGGTGTCGTCGGCACCGACGATCATCTGGGTGCTCTGCCCGGCGGGGGCGAAACGCGGCGCCCGGGGTTCGTTGAGCACTGTCTGCTCGCCGGTATAGATGGTGCCCATGGCCTGCTTGATCGAACCCAGGTGTTTTTCCGGGGCCAGGGCCTTGAGGCCCTGGTCGGTGGGCAATTCGACATTGACGCTGAGGCGGTCGGCATAGCGCCCGGCTTGCTCGATCAGCAGCGGGTCGGCGTCGGGGATGGTCTTGAGGTGGATATAGCCGCGAAACTCGTGCTCCTCGCGCAGCAGCCGGGCCACCCGCACCAGTTGCTCCATGGTGTAGTCCGCCGAGCGGATGATGCCGGAGCTGAGGAACAGCCCGCTGACGCAATTGCGCCGGTAGAAATCCAGGGTCAGGCGCACCACTTCCTCGGGGCTGAAGCGTGCCCGGGGCACATCGCTGGAGCGGCGGTTGACGCAGTACTGGCAGTCATACAGGCAGAAGTTGGTCAGCAGCACCTTGAGCAGCGAGACGCAACGCCCGTCCGGCGTGTAGCTGTGGCAGATGCCCATGCCATTGCTCGAGCCCAACCCGCTTCGGCCTTCCGAGCTGCGCTTGGGCGCGCCGCTGCTGGCGCAGGACGCGTCGTACTTGGCGGCGTCGGCGAGGATGCTCAGCTTGTCGATCAATTGCATGGCAAGGCCCTGATACTGTTTTTATATACAGTACAGAGTACAACCCCGGGCCCACAAGGGACTTGGCAGGTAGACGTCGAAAAAAATCTCGGCACAGCCCGCCGGCCACCAGCAACCAGGGCAGAAAGCCCCTAAGATACGCCCCCGCTTCCCCCTCCCTTTGGAAAGGACCCCGTCCATGCACCGTTTCTATCGTTTCTGCCTGCTTGGCGCCGTATGGCTGTCGACCTTCGCGGCCAGCGCCGCGCCAGGGGACCCGGCCCTGGTCGAGGGGATTTCCGCCAAGGTCCAGGCCCGGCAAGACTGGCAAGCCCAGGCCAGGCAATGCCCCAGCGACAACATGCCGGCCAGGACCGCGACACGGGCCACGCAGGCCAACCGCTGCGAAACCCCGGAGCAGTTGGGCGCCTGCCTGCAGCGCTGCGAAGCCGGCGACGGCAACGATTGCTACTGGCTGGCCACCACCCTGCAACAGGCCAAAGGCCCCGCCGCAGGCTATGAACCGCTGTACCAGCGCGCCTGCAGCCTGGGGCTGGTTTCCGGGTGTACCAACCGCGCCGCCGGCATGCTCACCGCCGACGCCGACAACCAGGCCACCCGGCACTGTGCGGTGCAGACCTTCAACAAGGCCTGTGAGCTGAATGATCCCTGGGCCTGCACCATGTACGGCTTCCACCTGAGCCGGGGCATTGGCGTAGCGCCCGACGCCGACCTGGCGCTGAAGGTGCTGGATAAATCCTGCAAGTACGGCCCCGCCGACCCGGCCTGCAGCGGCGCTCGCCAGTTGCAGGAAGAAATCCGCGAGGCCATTCGCGCGGCGCGGCCCTGACAGCGTTCGGGGGATGCTTTCGCCGGCCAGCCGGCTGCTGCGCAACGCGTGCCGGCGAACCCTCCCTCAAAAGTACTTCAGCCACCCCAGGTCGCGACGCCGTGCCTTGAGCCGGGCAAAGGCCCGCACCGGCGGGTAGAGCAGCACCGCCAGCAGCGGCGTGATCAGCCACAGCCAGCCCAGCGAGTCGAAGCCGAAGTAGGCCCCCTGATTGCGCCCCAGCAGCGCCACGGCCAGCAGGTAAAGGCCCTTGAGCACATACAGGTGCAGCAGGTAGAAGAACATCGGCGCGCCACCAAACACCCCGAGCACCGCGACCCAGCGGCGTGCCTGGCAGCGCTCCAGGGCGCGCAGCACCAGCAGCCCCACACCCAGGGTCAGGGCGATGAACAGCAGCGACGGTGGGTACTTGGTGATGTTGAAAAAGCTCATCAGCGTTTGCAGGCCGCTGTCGCCACTGACCCAGGGCCGCTCGCCATAACCGTTGAGCAGGCGCAGCAGGACAAACCCCGCCAGCGCCGCCAGCCCGCCCAGCAGCAACCGCCGCTGACGCCGCGCGCTATCGGCCTCGGCGGCAAACCACGGCCCCAGCCCATAGCCCAGGCCAATCACGCCGATCCACGGCAACAGCGGATAGGAGGTGCGCACGCGCAAGGCATCGCCGAACTCGATCCAGCCCCGGTCGTGCAGGATCGCCCAAGGCACGTGCAGCGCCTCGCCCGCGGCGAAATGCACGCCATCGAGCAGGTTGTGCCCGCCGATCAGCAACAGGCTCAGTACCAGCAGCACCGCGCGCGGCAACCACAGCAGCGCCGACAGCGCCAGCATGCTCAGGCCGATGACCCAGATCACCTGCAGGTAGATCACGCTCGGCGGCACCTGCCCGGTCCAGGCGAAGTTCACCAGGGTCAGTTCCAGCAGCACCAGGAACAAGCCGCGCTTGAACAGGAAGGCACTGGCCTCGGCCCGATTGCCGTGCTTGTGGGCGAACAGGCTGGCCGAGAGCCCGGTCAGCAGCACGAAGACCGGCGCACACAGGTGCGCCAGGGTGCGGCTGAAAAACAGCCCGGGCTCGGTGGTGGCCACGTCCATGGGATCGCTGACCTGCCGGTGCAGGAAGAAGGTTTCGCGGACGTGGTCCAGGAGCATGAGCAGCATCACCAGGCCGCGCAGCGCGTCGATGCTCAACAAGCGCGCGCCGAGGCGCACGGGAGGATGGGCTGAAGAAGTCATAGGGAGGGATCGCAGCGTCAGGTTCAGAGAGTGGGCGTCAGCTTGGCTAAGCGGGACAATCGGCCGTTACTTTATAACATCAACGATTGATCCGAAACCTTGTCCGCAACCGCTGCTGCGGGCAAGACGCGCTCAAGACCGCGGGCGAGCCGACGTCAGCCGCGGCCAGTGGGCCTAGCCTCAGGCGCGTGGCCCGCTCCCGGGCAGGCTCGCCGGCGCGGCAGCGACCTGGGTGTTGCGCTTGAGCCGCTGGCGCAGCCACTCGTAGCCGCTGACCGTGACGATGCCCGCCAGCACCAGCAGCGCACCAACGATGAAGTTGGCCTCCAGGGGTTCATGCAGCAGCCAGACGCCGAAGCCGATGCCGAACAGCGGGGTCATGAACGACAGCACCCCGAGCCGCGAGGCCTGGTAGCGACGCAACAGGGTGAACCAGATCAGGAAGCTGGCAAACGACACCACCAGCACCTGGAACCCCAGGCTGGCGATCACCAGCGGGGTGAAACGGATACTGGTCTGGCCGAACAGCAACGCCGCCAGGCCGAGCCAGACAAAGGCCCCCAGCAGCTGATATTGCAGGGTCCGGGTGGTGGGGCTGGAGGCCAGCCGCGAACAGCGCACCACCACCGTGGTGGCGCCCCAGGCAACCCCGCCGAGCACCCCGAGAAAATCCCCCAGCAGCACATTGCTGCCGCCGCCGTGGCCGGCCGGGGATGGTCCGCTGAAGGCCACGACGATGCCGCCAAAGGCCACGCCAATACCCAGCCATTGCGCGGGCTTGAGGCGCTCGGAAGGCATCAGCCAGTGCAGCCCGAGGGCGGCGAAGATCGGCGCGGTGTAGAGGAAGATCGCCATGTGCGAGGCCGTGGTGTGACGCAGGCCCTCGCCCACCAGAAGAAACTCCAGGGCAAACAGCCCGCCCACCAGCAGGCCCGGGCGCCAGTGACCATCGCCCAGCCCCAGGCGTTCGCCGCGCCAGCGCATCAGCAGGCCCACCAGCAACGCGGCGCCGCCGGAGCGCAGGGCGATCTGCAGGATCGGCGCGATGTCCGCGGCGGTGGCCTTGAGCGCCACCTGCTGCAGGCCCCAGATCGCGCACAGGCCGAGCATCAGGCCAGCGGCGGTGGCGTCCAGGGGTTGGCGAGTGGCCATGGCGAATCCTTCATCGAGCAAAAGTGATGAAGGATTGTCCGCCTGACAGTTTTCCTAGATATAGTTCTATTCCGCCAGCTCATAACACTTATCCGCCAACCGGTGCCCGCCGTGAACAAAGCCGCGCAACAACTGCACCTGCCGCCGTTCAGCGAAGCCCTGCCGGCGCCGATCTTCTTTCGTGCGGCCAACCTGCCGGCCCATGCCACCTACCCGCGCCACCGCCACCCCTGGGGCGAGTTCGTCTATGCCTACAGCGGGGTGATGGAAATCGAGCTGGGCGACCACCATTACCTGGCGCCGCCGCAATACGGCATCTGGCTGCCACCGGATGTCGAGCACATGGGCTTCAACCGCCACGAGGCCTGCCACTGCTCGCTGTACCTGGCGCCCGAGCTGTGCACCGCCCTGCCCGCCCGACACTGCGCCCTGAGCCTCAGCCCGCTGGTCCTGGCCTTGCTCGACGACCTGCGCCAGGCGCCGCCGGGGCTGCCCCAGAGCGCCGAACAACAGCGCCTGCTGCAAGTGCTGGTGGACAAGCTGGGGCATGCCTCCTGCGCCGGCAGCTACCTGCCCTCTTCCGACGACCCGTTGCTGGGACCGGTGCTGCGTACCCTCAAGGCCAACCCCGGCGACCCGCGCTCATTGCCGCAACTGGCCCACGCCGCCAACACCAGCGAACGCACGCTGATGCGCCGCAGCCAGCGCGAGCTGGGCATGTCGCTGATCGAGTGGCGCCAGCGGCTCAAGGTGGTGCAGGCCCTGGCCCTGCTGGAACAGGGCCAGACCGTGGAAAGCATCGGCCTGGACCTGGGCTACAGCAGCGCCTCGGCCTTCATCAGCATGTTCCGGCGCATGATGGGCACCACCCCGGACGAATACCGTCGCCAGTGCATGGGCCGCGACTGACCCCGGACAGCCGCCTATTGATGCTGGACCTGCACCATGGAGCTGACCTGCACCTGCGCGTGCATCTGTTCCGCCCCGCCGCCGCGGCGCATGCCGCGCACCGGGCAGGCATCCAGGTAATCCAGGCCCACCGCCAGTTTCAGGTGGCGCTCGGGGCGGGTCAGGCGGTTGGTCACGTCGAAGCTGTACCAGCCGTCGTCGAGCCAGGCTTCGGCCCAGGCATGACTGGCCAGATGGCTGGCGTCCTCGGTGCACAGGTAGCCGGACACATAGCGCGCGGGAATCCCCAGGCTGCGGGCACAGGCCAGGAACGCGTGGGTATGGTCCTGGCAGACCCCGGCGCCGCCGGCAAAGGCCTGGGCGGCGGTACTGCCGACCCCGGTGGCGCCGGGACGGTAAGGCATGTGCTCGGCCAGGGCGTGCATCAGCTCGGTCAGCGCGGCGCGGTCGCGGCCTGCGCCGCAGTGCTGCCGGGCAAAGTCGCAGAGGGCCGCGTCGGCCGCGCTCAAGTGGCTTGTGCGCAGGAACGGCAGCGGCGACTGGCTGTCGCCTTCCACCTCGCGGCTCTCGTCGATCTGCACTTCGCCGAAGGCGGTGAGGATGATCGCGCCGTGGGGCTCGTCGAGGGTCATGACGTGCAGGATGTTGCCATAGGGATCGCGCTGGGCGCGGACCCGGCGTGGCAGTTCCAACTGCCACTGCAGGACCTGCTGGCGCTGGCTGTCCTGGGGCGTCAGGCGCAGGAACTGGATGCTGGTGCAGACTTCGTCGGCGTAGCTGTAGGTCGTGTCGTGGCGAATGGACAGTTTCATACCACCTCCAGATAGGATTCGTGCACGGTCTGCCCCAGGTGACGGATCTGCCCGATGCAATCGGTCAGCCACTGGTGCAGGCCGGAGTCGAGAATCTCGTCGATCCCGGTGTAGCGCAGGCGCGCATTGAGTTCGGCGGCCAGGCGCTGGGCCGGGCGGCCGTTGTCCCCCGGCAAGGTGGCCAGGAGCTGGTCCAGCTCCTCGACACAGGCCAGCAGGGAGCGCGGCACATCGGCGCGCAGCAGCAACATCTCGGACACCTGCTCGGCCCCCGGGGCATTGCGGTAGATCTCGTTGAACGCCTCGAACGACGACAGGGCGCGGAGCAAGGCGCTCCACTGGTAGTAGCCCCGGGCCGAATCGTCGCTGACCTCCTCGGACTCCTCGCCGAACATTTCGTAGCGCGCATCCAGCAGGCGCAGGGTGTTGTCGGCGCGCTCGATGAAGGTCCCAAGGCGAATGAAACGGTAGGCATCGTTGCGCATGATGGTGCCGGCAGTGGCGCCGCGGAACAGGTGCGAACGCTCCTTGACCCAGTCACAGAACTGGCTGATGCCGTAGCGCCCCAGGCCGTTGGCGGCGATGTTGCGCATCTCCAGCCAGGTGGCGTTCATGTTCTCCCACATGTCGGCGGTGATCCGCCCGCGCACCGCGTGAGCATTGCTGCGCGCCGCCCGCAGGCAGCAGTAGATGCTGCCGGGATTGGTTTCGTCGAGGGCAAAGAAGTGCAGCATGCGCTCGCTGTTGAGTTCACCGTAGCGCTGGTTGTAGTCGTCCAGGGTGCCGGCGGCGAGCAGCGACATGGACAGTTCGGCATGGCCGTCGCCGCGCCCGGCCTGGGGCATCAGCGACAGCGAGTAACTGACTTCGAGCATGCGCGCCAGGTTCTCGGCACGCTCCAGGTAGCGGGACATCCAGTACAGGTCCGCAGCGGTTCTTGAGAGCATGGTTCAGTCCTCCACTACCCAGGTGTCTTTGGTGCCGCCGCCCTGGGACGAGTTCACCACCAGCGAGCCCTCGCGCAGGGCGACGCGGGTCAGGCCACCGGGCACCAGGCGGGTTTCCCGGCCGGACAGGACGAACGGCCGCAGGTCGATGTGCCGCGGCGCGATGCCGTTTTCGACGAAGGTCGGACAGGTGGACAGCGACAGGGTCGGCTGGGCGATGTAGGCCTCGGGACGGGCCTTGAGCCGGGTGCGGAATTCCTCGATCTGGGCCGCGGTGGCCGCCGGGCCCACGAGCATGCCGTAGCCGCCGGAACCCTGGGTTTCCTTGACCACCAGATCCGGCAGGTTGGCCAGCACATGGGACAGTTCGGCGGGGTTGCGGCACTGCCAGGTGGGCACGTTCTTGAGGATCGGCTCCTCGCTCAGGTAGAAGCGGATCATCTCGTCCACGTAGGGGTAGATCGACTTGTCGTCGGCGACCCCGGTGCCCACGGCGTTGGCCAGCACCACATTGCCGCAGCGGTAGGCGGCGATCAGCCCGGGCACGCCGAGCATGGAGTCGGGGTTGAACGACAGCGGATCGAGAAAGGCGTCGTCCAGCCGGCGATAGATCACATCCACCGCCTGGGCCCCGGCCGTGGTGCGCATGAACACCCGGTCGTCACGCACGAACAGGTCGGCCCCTTCCACCAGTTCCACGCCCATCTCCCGGGCCAGGAACGCATGTTCGAAATAGGCGCTGTTGAAGCGTCCCGGGGTCAGCACCACCACCGTGGGATTGTCCAGGGGGCTGGCGCTTTTCAGGGTTTCGAGCAGCAGGTTGGGGTAATGGTCGATGGGCGCGATGCGCTGGGCGGCGAACAGCTCGGGAAACAGGCGCATCATCATCTTGCGGTCTTCGAGCATGTAGCTCACGCCGCTGGGGGTGCGCAGGTTGTCTTCCAGCACGTAGTAGCTGCCGTCGCCGTCGCGCACCAGGTCCACCCCGGCGATATGGGCGTAGATGCCGCGGTGCAGGTTCAGGCCCTGCATGGCCACCTGATAGCCCTCGTTGGCCAGCACCTGTTCGGCGGGAATGATGCCCTCCTTGATGATCCGCTGGCCCTGATAGATATCGGCCAGGAACAGGTTCAGCGCCTGGACCCGCTGCACGCAGCCGCGTTCCACGGTGCGCCACTCGCTGGCCTTGATGCTGCGGGGAATGATGTCGAAGGGAATCAGGCGCTCGGTGCCCTGCTCGTCGCCGTACAGGGTGAACGTGATGCCGGCGCGATGGAACAGCAGATCGGCTTCGCGCCGCCGCTGGTCCAGAAGCTCCAGGGGGGTGTCCGCCAGCCAACGGGCGAACGCTGCGTAATGGGGTCGACACGTGCCGCTGGCAGCGTACATTTCATCGAAAAAAGCGCGGGACATAGCCAACTCCTTGCCGTGATGCAAACGGCTTCTTATCTGAACCCTGTGTGTACCTAACCCGGCTTTGCCCTGGCAGGGAGCAGCGCTCCCTGACCGTGAAAACACCTCCTGAGTGCTGTGCGGGGCGGCCCTTGCCGCCCTGGTAAGACAGCGGTAGCAATCGCTATGCCGCAAATGCGCAAACAGCGGGCAAAGCGCCGCCCCAGGCCATAAATGCACTCAATGCGACATTTAATTTCATAAAAGTGACTTGTCCGCCCTGAACAGGCCGGCCTTGAACCTGTTCAAGACCGATCGGGCGGCACCAGGGGTGACGGATGCGGGCAGAATCGGTGCAGAAAGCCCGACAGCGGAATTTTTTGCCCCGTTATCGGGAGTTTTTCACCCAGTGCTGCTCACAGCGGCCAGTAGCGCCCCCTGAGCAATGACTGTAGCTGCACCAATGAGGTTCACAGACAAAAATCGGCACGGCGCAGCCGGGCCTCAGGAGCGCGCCGCCACCTTGGCCAGAATCACCGCCACCGCCTGCTCCGGCGACAGCCGAGAGCTGTCCAGGCGCAGGGGCGGCGAAGCCCAGGCCTGATACTCGTGGCTCTGCACCGACTGCCAGTCGGGCGCTTGCAGGCCCGGCACATCCAGCTGCCGGGTTTCGACCCGCCGGCGATGCTCCAGCGGATCGCTGCAGAACACCTCGATGTCCAGCAGCTCGACGCCCAGCCTGTCCGCCAGCCGACGCCAGGCTTGACGGCTTTCGGCCAGCGGATTGACGCAGTCCGCCAGCACGCGGTTGCCCAGGGCCAGATTGGCCTCGGCCAGTTGCAGGGCGATCTGGTAGCCGCCCTTGCCCACCTCGGGCAGGCCGGCGTCGCGCAGGCCCTGCTCGATGCTGTCGATGCGCAGGTAGGTGGCGCCCAGGTGCGGCACCAGGGTACGGGCGATGGTGGTCTTGCCGGAGCCCGGCAAGCCGCTGAAGACGATAAGCATGCAAGCACCTGCCTGAATCAAGGGACCCACAGCTTCGACACAATGGCCGCCCGCGTCCAGCGCCGTTTCCACAGGCGCCAGCCGGCGGCCTCAGGGCGTCTGTTGCGACACCGACACCGGCGCCCTGCGCGGCCAGGCCAGCAACTGGGCTTGCGCCATCGGCCGGGCATACCAGTAGCCCTGGCCCAGCAGGCAGCCCATTTCCAGCAGCAGGCGCCGTTCGAGCTGGGTTTCCACCCCTTCCACCACCAGGCACATCTCCAGGCTGCTGGCCAACGCCAGGGACGCCCCCACCACCGCGCGGCAGCGCGGCTGACGCACCAGTTCGCGGACGAAATGCGCGTCGAGCTTGATCTGGTTGAACGGCAGCTCGCACAGGCGCTGCAAGGAGGAATAGCCGGCGCCGAAGTCGTCGATGGCCAGGTTGCACTTCATCATGCGCAGACGCACCAGGTTCTCCAGGCTGATGGCCGGAGCCTGCACCAGGCCGACCTCGGTGATTTCAAAACTCAGCAAATGCGGCGGCACCTGATGCCGTTCGATGGCCTGGCGGATATGCCCGACGATGTCGCTGCTGGCCAGTTGCCGGGGCATCAGGTTGAACGCCAGCTCCAGCTCCTCTCCCTGATCCAGCAGCCGGCGCTGCAACGCCATGCTCTGGTCGAGCTGCTGATGAAACACCCGGTCCAGCAGGCCTTCGGCCTCCAGTTCAGCGAGAAACGCCGCCGGCGCCAGCACGCCGCGCTGCGGATGGAGCCAGCGCACCAGCACCTCGGCGCCACTGCAGGTGGCCTGTTGCAGATCGAACTTGGGCTGGTAGTAGGACACGAACTGCCCCTGCTCCACGCCCCGGAGCAGCTCTTCGCGATTCACCGGCTCGAAGTGCCGGGGCGGCGGCGCGGGCAGCGGTGACTGGTGGCGCTGTTGATAGAGTTCGAGCATCGCCTGCAGGGCCGCCAGTTCCGCCGGCTTGCCCACATCCCCCAGCACGATCAGCCCCTGCAGGCTGATCATCTGCAACACCGCGCGCCGCAGGTCGGGTTCGATCAGGCTGTAGAGAATCACCGCCCGCACCAATTGTTCCGCGCTGGCCCGGCGCAGGAATTCCAGGCCGTCCATGCCCGCCATCTGCAGGTCGCAGAGAACGATGTCCGCCGCGCCGCGTGCGCGCAACAGCTCCAGGGCACCGGTTCCGTCGGACGCCGCCAGGGGAGCCACCACCCCCAGGCGCTGCAACTGCTCCAGGACCAGCAACTGCTGCACTGGATGATCTTCCAGAACCAATATCTTCAGGGTATTCAAGCGCGGCTCCAGGCTCAGCGGCGACGACCGGGGGGCTGCCGATGGTGCGGCCGCCGGCACCATTCAGGCCACCCGGCGGCCTGCCCACGGGAAACGTACGGATAGCAACAAGCGTATCGCTAACCGCAAGCCGGTCAAGGCGCCGACCAGACCTTCGGTCCGCCCGTATCAGCGCGCTTGCCCGAGCCTGCGCAACCCGGGAAAATAGCCGCGTTTGCCGCCGTTCCTTGATCTATATTTACGTCCAGCATTGGCGCTCAGCTGTTGTCCGGCTGATGACGCAGCCTGCCGCTTCCCTCTTCGATCCACCCTTGTGCCGTTCCTCGATCAGGAGCCCCGATGCTTCGTTTTATCCTGCCCATGCTGATGGCGCTGACATGCCTGCCGGCCATGAGCGACACCACGCCCCTTTTGCAGTTGCTCAATTATGAATCCCCCCATCACCACCCACTGTCCCTGACCAGCGATGACTGGCAATGGCTGCGCAACAAGCGCGAACTGGTGCTGGGCACCGCGCAGCAAAACCTGCCGCCTTTGGAAATGGTCAACGAAGCCAAGGAGTACGAAGGCGTTACCGCCGACTACATCGGCCTGCTGGCCGACGCTCTGGGGGTGAAGATCAGCATCCGCGCCTATGAAACCCGCGAGCAGGTGTTCAATGCCCTGGCCAGGGGCGAGATCGACTTGATGGGCAGCGTCACCCAGGACGAGGCGCGGCAACGGCAACTGCTGCTCAGCCAGAGCTATCTGGTCAATCGCCCGACCCTGGTCGCCCGCCAAGGCGACTCGCCGTCGCTCAAGGGCGGCTTGCAGGGACGCCGCCTGGCCATCTCCCAGGACACCATCAGCCTGCCCTCGGCCCAGGCGATGTACCCCCAGGCGCGGATCGAAACCTATGGCACTGCGGATGCGGCCATGGCCGCCGTGGCCTTCGGCGATGCCGACGTGCTGCTCAGCGATGCCGTCTCGGCGCAGTTCCTGATCTCGCGCAACTACAGCGACTACCTGCGGATCATCTACAGCGGCCCGGCCAGCATCTCCGGCTTCGCCTTCGCGGTGAACCCGGATAACCGGCAACTGCAGCATTTGCTCGACGCCGCCCTGCGCGCGATCCACAGGGAGCAGGACATCAGCATCCGCAATCGCTGGGGCGACCGCCTGCTGCTGAGCATGGAAAAAACCAGCCTCACCCCCGAGGAACAGCGCTGGATCGAAAAGAACCCGGTGGTGCGCATCGGCATCCACCGCTATCTGCCGCCGATGTCCTACTTCGACGCCGACGGCAATTACCTGGGGATTACCGCCGACCTGCTGGCGATGCTGGAGGCCAAGACCGGGCTGACCTTCGAAATCACCACGCTGCCCAGCTTCAAGGACCTCAACGACGCCGTGCGCGAGGGCCGGGTGCAGATGGTCGCCGATCGGGCCCGCAACCCCGAACGCGAAACCTACCTGCGGTTCTCCCGCCCCTACCTGGTCGGGCCCTACATGCTGATCACCCGCGACGCCGCCGACGCGCCGAAAAGCCTGGAAGACATGGCCGGCAAGACCCTGCTGATCGGCAGCGGTCACGCCCTGGTGGCCCTGCTGCGCCAGCGCTACCCACAGATCCGCATCAAGGAAGTGCAGACCAACTTCGAAGCCCTGTCCCTGCTTCGGGACCACAAGGCCGACGCCGCCGTGCAGGCGGAAATCGCCGTCAGCTTCAACCTGCCGCGAATCAGGGAAGACCAGCTCAAGGTCCGCTCGGCCCTCAACCTGCCCCTGCTCAACGAGTCCCTTGCGGTGCGCCGCGACCAGCCGGAACTGTTCAGCATCATCGACAAGTCCCTGCGCAGCATTTCTCCGGACGCCATCACCGAGCTCAACAATCGCTGGCGCTCCAAGGCGGCCGTCGCGCCCCCTTCCTGGCGCGACTATCGCTCGACTCTCTACCTGGCCGGCGCCGCGTCGATCGTGCTGCTGCTGATTGCCCTGGCCTGGGGCTACGCCATGCGCCGCCAGGTCAGCCAGCGCGAACGGGCCGAGCATGCCCTCAACGACCAGTTGCGCTTCATGGACGCGCTGATCAACGGCACGCCCAACCCGATCTACGTGCGCGACCGCGAGCGGCGCCTGGTGATCTGCAACGACAGCTACCTCAAGACCATGGGCACCGATCGCCAGAGCGTGCTGGGCAGCAACCTCGAACAGCTGGCGGTGCCCGAGGCCGGGCTGTTCGCCACCGACTTCCAGAGCATCCTCGATGGCGGCCCGCCGCTGCTGATCGACCGCACAGTGCACATCCGCGGCCAGCAGATGCAGATCTACCACTGGATGCTGCCCTACCGCGATGCCCAGGGCGAAATCCTCGGCATCATCGGCGGCTGGCTGGACATCAGCGAACGCCAGCAACTGTTGAGTGAACTGACCCAGGCCAAGAACGACGCCGACAAGGCCAACCGGGCCAAGACCACCTTCCTGGCCACCATGAGCCACGAGATCCGCACCCCCATGAGCGCGGTGATCGGCATGCTCGAACTGGCCCTCAAGCGCGCCGACCAGGGGCAGCTCGACCGCCCTTCGATCGAGGTGGCCTACAGTTCGGCCCTGGGCCTGCTGGAACTGATCGGCGACATCCTGGACATCGCCCGGATCGAAAGCGGGCGCCTGAGCCTGAGCCCCGAGCGGGCCAGTCTGCGGGACCTGGTGGAATCGGTGTTCCGGGTCTTCGATGGCCTGGCCCGACAGAAGGGCCTGCGCCTGGAACTGGACCTGGACGGCGGCGCCAGCGGCGACGTGCTGGTCGACCCGCTGCGCTTCAAGCAGATCCTCTCGAACCTGGTGAGCAACGCCATCAAGTTCACCGAGCGCGGCACCGTGCAGATCCGCCTGCAGGCCGAGCGCGACGACCCGCAGACCCTGCCCCTGCTGCTGACGGTCCGGGACACCGGCATCGGCATCGAACCCGAGGACCAGCAACTGCTGTTCCAGCCCTTCAGCCAGGTGCCCGGACAGCATCAGAACGCCCGTTCGGGCACCGGCCTGGGGCTGGTGATCTGCCGCACCCTGTGCGAGATGATGGGCGGCCAGTTGAGCCTGCAAAGCCAGCCTGGGGTCGGCACCCTGGCCCGGGTCCAGCTGCAGTTGAGCCGACTCGAGCCGCTGCCGGATACCCCGCCGCCGCTGACGCCGGACACCCAGCCGCTGGCCGCCAGGGCCGCGCTGCACATCCTGGTGGTGGACGACAGCCAGGCCAACCGCCAACTGCTCTGCGAACAACTGCGCTTTCTCGACTACAGCCTGAGCCAGGCGCAAAACGGCGCCGACGCCTACAAGCTGTGGCTGCGGGAAACCTTCGATGTGGTGATCACCGACTGCAACATGCCGGTGATGAACGGCTACGACCTGACCCGGCAGATTCGCCTTGCCGAGCAGATCCAGGGACGGCCGCCGGTGCAGATCTTCGGATTCACCGCCAATGTCCAACCCGAAGAACAGCAACGCTGCCTGGACGCCGGCATGAACGGCTGCATCTTCAAGCCCATCGCCCTGCCCGAACTGGATCGGCGCCTGCGCCAGTTGCAGGCCCTGCCGCGCACCCAGCTGAAAAGTACCAGCCAGCGTTTCGACATCCAGCAACTGGACCACCTCACCGGCGGCAACCCCGCCTCCATCCAGCGAGTGCTCAAGGGCCTGCAGCAGAGCAACCGGCAGGACCTGAAACAGATCCGCGAACAGCTCGCCGGTTCCGACAGCAAGGGAGTGGCCGATCTGGCCCACCGCATCCATGGCGCGGCGCGGATCATCAAGGCCCAGGCCCTGATCGATGAATGCGAGTACCTGGAAAAGGCCTGCCGCGAAGGCGCCAATGCCGATCAGATCAAGGCGGCCTTGACGCGCTTGGAGCAGGCCATGCTCGGGCTCGACGGCGACCTGGTGGAGGCCCTGGAACCCGATTGAACGGCCCATGCGGCGCCCGGGCGAGCCCCGGCCGCCGCATCCTCATGGGGCTCAGCCCCCCAGTTGCTGCAGCTCCCGGCTGGCCGAGGCCGACAGAGGCCGCGACGGCTGGATCAACGGCATGCCAAAACGCTTGCTGATGTAGCGCCCGCCGGTGCCGGTCAGGGTCAGGGCACGGCTGTCCAGGTCGCGGATCAGCCATTTGCGCTCCAGCAATACCCGCAGCACGGCAGCGCCCAGGGCGCCCCCCAGGTGCGGGCGGCGCATGCTCCAGTCCAGGCACGAGCAGGCAACGCGCCGACGCAGGGCGCGAAGCTCGGCCACCTCGATGCCCAGGCCGCGGAAGAACTCGACGCCGCTGTCGCTGACCTGGTACTCCTCGCCCTCCCCGGCCGCCAGCAACCAGCCGGCTTCGAGCATCCGGTCGTGCAACTGCACCCCCAGGGTGCCCGCCAGGTGGTCGTAGCAGGTGCGGGCGAACTGCAGGCGGTCCGGGGTCCGTGGGGTGAAGGTGCTGCCCTGGCCGATCACCATCAGCGCCTCCAGGGCCTGGGCCACCAGGGGATCGCCGAGGTCGTAGTATCGGTGCCGCCCCTGGACCTGCACCCGCAGCAAACCGGCGTCCTTGAGCTTGGCCAGGTGGGCGCTGGCGGTGGAGGTACTGACCTGGGCGATTGCCGCCAGTTCGGTGCTGGTGCGGGCGTGGCCGTCCATCAGGGCACAGAGCATCCGGGTCCGGGCCGGCTCGGCGATGGCCGCCGCCACGTTGGATAGCCCAAGGTCGTTCTGCACTACATTCATATTTCGCTCCATGACGAATCGTGTCTTCGAAAGGCAGAGGATAGTAGCAACCTGGATATCTGCCCAACAAAGAGAAAAATCATGGACCCGATCAGCGCCGCTACCCATTTCGACCCCTACGACTTTTACTACGCCCGCCTGCGTGCCCGGGGCGGCCTGACCTACGATTCGGCCCTCGGACTGTGGGTGGCCAGCAGTGCCGCGGCGGTCGCCGCGGTGCTCAACCACCCGGCCTGCCGGGTCCGGCCGCTGCAGGAGCCGGTGCCCCGGGCCATCGCCGGACGGCCCGCCGGGCAAGTGTTTGCCCGCCTGATGCGCATGAACGACGGCCCGCGCCACGGCTGTCCGCGACAGGCCATGGCCCCTGGGCTGCAGGCACTGGGCGGGATCGACCTGATGCCCTGGCTGGCCCGATGGCGCCCGGCCCTTCGCGCCCCGCAGTGCGCCGCCGACCTGCAACGCTGGCAGTGGTGCCTGCCGGTGGCCCTGCTGGCAGCCCTGCTGGGGGTGCCCGCCGCGCAATGCGAAGAACTGGCCCGACGCACCGGCGAGTTCGTCGCCTGCTTCTCGCCCCTGAGCACGGAACCACAGTTGCAGGTCGCCGACTCGGCGGCGCAAGCCTTGCTCCGACAGATGCAGGCCGTGCTCGACAACCCGCAATCCGGCCCGCTGCTGAGAACGATCCTTGAGCGCAGCAACGGGCTGGCCCCCGAGGACCTGCAGGCCAACCTGGTGGGCCTGCTGGCGCAAACCCACGACGCCTGCGCCGGGCTGCTCGGCAACAGCCTGCTGGCCTTGCTGGCGGACCCGGCCCTGGCCCGGCGCCTGCAGCACGATCCCCGGCAGTTGCAGGACTGGCTACTGCAACTGCAGCGCCTGGACCCGCCGGTGCAGAACACCCGCCGCTTCGTGGCCGAGCCTTGCACCCTGCTCGGTGTCGACCTGCAAGCCGGGGATAGCGTGCTGGTGCTGCTGGCCGCGGCCAACCACGACCCGGCCCTGTGCGCGATCACCGGCAGCGATCCGGCGCAGCAGGGCTTCAGCTTCGGCGCCGGCGCCCACCGCTGCCCGGGGCGGGACCTGGCCTTGAACATCGTCCACAGCCTGCTGCGCACCCTGCTGCAACCACCGGGCCTGGACGCGCTGGCCCTGCAGTGGCAATACCGGGCCTCGGTCAATGGCCGCCTGCCCCAGTTCAGCGACGCACCGGGCAGCCGGCCAATGGACTGGCAGCCAGCGGACGCTTGAGGTAAAAAGTGCCCCCTCTGCCGACGCCGCTATTGGAAAAAGGAAGGATCATGCTGTTTGTGGTGATGCTCGGGGGCAAGCACCCCAAAGCGACAATCGAAGTCCACGACGTCCAATTCGTGGTCGCCGACCGCCTTGAGTCGGCCTACGCGCAACTGCGCGAGGCCTGGTTCGGCAGCCCGGCGGGCCTGCATATCGATTCGTGGATGCAGGTCGACGGCGTCGAGGAATACAAGGTCGAGTTCAGCCCCCTGGCCCCCGGGCCGGGCGCGCCGCGCCTGTACTTCCTCAACCTGGGCGGCTACGAGGCGGCAACCTTCGGCGAGGCCCACCTCTACCTGCTGGTGGTGGCCAGAGACAAGACCGAAGCCAAGGCCAAGGGCAAGCGGCAGATGCTGGCCCACTGGCACAAATCCCACACCGACGCCCTACTCGACGTCGACGACTGCCTGCCGATCGACCTGCTGCAAGGGCGCTATGTGCACCTGGTGCCAGGACCGCACCAGGGCATCGAACAACGCAACGACTACATCATCCTCAACTGACGTCATGCCGGCCGGTCAGCGCTGCCCGGGGCCCGGTAGTGCACGCCTAGATCGCTGATATCCGTGACCTGGCTCAGCAGGAATGTGCGCAACCGGGCAATGCGCTCCTGGCTCGGGCTGTCGCGCAGCCACACCAGGTAGTAGCCGTCTCCTGACGCCACCGCGCTGGGGAACGGCAGACTGATCCGCCCGCCGCGTATGTCCTGCGCCACCAGGTGCAGGTCACCGATCGACAGACCGTGCCCGGCCATGGCGGCGCTGATCGCCTGGTCCAGGGTGTCGAAGACCGTGCCGCGCTCCAGCCGCAGCGGCTCCAGCAGTGCCCGCTCCTCAAGCGCCTGGGCCTGCAGCCAGCGGCGCCAGTCGCGGCGGTCCGCCGACGGGTGGATCAGCTCCGCGTCCCTGAGCCGCTCAAGAGGCCAGGGCGCGCCGTCCGCAGCCTGCGGCGGGCCGATGGGAATCAGCCACTCATCGAACAGCTTGCAGGCCTCGACCCCGTCGCCGAAGTGGCCGTTGCCCAGCAGAATCGCGCAGTCGTAGGGCTCGGCGTAGAAGTCCACGTGATCGAAATCCATCCACACACTGGCCAGTTGCACCGCCAGCTCCGGCTGCTCGCCCTTGAGCGTCTGCAGAACCCGCAGCAGCCAGCGCATGGTCAGGGTCGAGGGCGCCTTGAGACGCAACTGGCCGCGGCTGGCCCGCAGCGGCAGGCAGGCATCCTCGATGATCCGGAAACCGACCTTGAGCTCCCGCGCCAGGCGCTCCCCGGCCTCGGTGAGCTGCAGCCGCGGGCCGTGGCGCTGGAACAGACGGCAACCGAACTGGCTTTCCAGGGTACGGATATGCCGGCTGATGGCGCTCTGGGTCAGGGACAGCGCCTCGGCGGCACGGGTGAAGGAGCAGGAACGGGCGGCCACTTCAAAGGCACGCAAGGCGTAGAGCGGCGGCAGGGGCTCGACCATCGACAGGCACTCATGATGATAAAAAATCATAGTAGCTCACAGCTTTTTGCGTTTTTCAACGCCGGGCAAAGGCGCCAAGCTGCGCGCTCTCGAATTGAGCAGGAGGCCTGCACCGTGGATCTTAACCTGTCGTTATTGTTGGCCTATGCCCTCAGCGTGCTGATGCTGGTGGCCACCCCGGGACCGGTGGTGGCGCTGATTGTCACCACCAGCCTGCATGCCGGACCGCGACAGGCGCTGCTCACCGCCCTGGGCACCCATGCCGCCTCATTGCTCCTGGCGCTGCTGGCGGTGCTGATGCTGACCACCGGCCTGGCGCTGGATCCGCGCCTGATCAGCGGGTTCAGCCTGCTGGGTTGCGGCTTTATCGGTTGGCTGGCGTTGCAAGGCCTGCGGGAGGCCGCAGGCCCGCAAACCGCAGCGGCCACAACGCCGACCGCCCCGGGCCGGCGCGGCCTGGCCAATGGGTTCCTGCTGGGCATCAGCAACCCCAAGGACATCATTTTCTTTGTCTCGTTCTTCCCCCAGTTCATCCAGGTCAGTCGCTCCTTCGAGCGCAGCGCGCTGCTGCTGACGCTGGTCTGGGTGGTGATCGACTTTGCCGTGCTGGGGGCCTATATCCTGATGGCGCGCCAGGGGTTCTCACTCAAGTACAAGCGCCAGGTGACCGGCCTGTCGAGCCTGATGCTGCTGGCGGTGGCCGTGGTGGGGCTGGTGTATTCGGTGCTGGAACTGTACCGCTGAGGCGCCCGGCCCGCGGCCTCGGAGGCTGCGCAGTTCGAAGGGCAAGTGCGCCAGCCCGGGCACCGCGGCCAGGCGTTCATCACGGGTGTCGAGCAACACCGCCGCGCTGGAGTTGATCAGCGCATGGGACCTGCGGGCAATCAGCAGCGCGCCGATCATTCCCATCAGCGGGTCGAGCCAGACCCAGCCCCGGTAGCGCCCGCCCAGCAGCGCGACAATGGCCAGCACCGAGGTCAGGGCCTCGGCAAAGGCCACCGTGGTGGGCTGCAACAGCCGCACCAGCGACTCGCCAGCAATCCCCAGGGTTGCCCCCCCCCCGGCAGCCGCCGCATGAGCGGACGCCACAGAAAAAACTGCTCTGCAGCCGATAGCGTGGATTAACATAGCCCCGTGCCATCAACCCTCAGGACTCCCCCTTCCATGCTGTCCAGAATCTCATGATTGCTGTCTGGTCCCTGCTGTGCCTGACCCTGTTGCTGGCCCTGCTGACGCTGTGGTTGCTGCGCCGTGAGCGCCGCGCCCAGGCCCAGTTGCGGGCCTATCGCCAACGGGTCGAGGGCCTGCCCGACGATGCCGAGCGCTTCAAGCGCAGCCAGTACTTCGCACGCATCGGCACCTGGGACTGGGAAGTCGACACCCAGCGCCTGTACTGGTCGGAAGCCATCTACGGCATGTTCGGCTTCAAGGTCGGCGAAGTGGTGCCCTCCTACGAACTGTTCTGCTCCTGTGTGCACCCCGAGGACCGGGAACGGGTGCGCGCCGGCGAATTGCGCTGCCTGGAAACCGGCGAGAACCATGACGAGGAATACCGCGTGGTGTGGCCCGACGGCAGCATCCACTGGCTGCGCGAGACCGGCAACGTGGTGAAGAACGTGCACGACACCACCATCAAGATGCTCGGCGTGGTGCGCGACATCACCGATGAAAAGGTTTCCACCCGCCAACTGCAGCAGCTGGCCCACTTCGATCCGCTGACCGGCCTGCCCAATCGCCTGATGCTCGAACAGCGCCTGTCCCGGGCCCTGGAACAGGCGCGGCACAATCAGACCCGGGTGGCCCTGGTGTTCGTCGACCTCAATGGTTTCAAGGCCATCAACGACCAGTACGGCCACGCCGCCGGGGACCGGGTGCTGAGCGCCACGGCCCAGCGCCTGCAAGGCATCCTGCGCAGCAGCGACACCGTGGCGCGGATCGGCGGTGACGAATTCGTGGTGATTCTGGAGGGACTGTCCCCGGGGCTCGACCTGACGGAAGAAGCCCGACGCATCGGCGAAAAGATCTTCAGCCAGCTATCGCCCCCGGTGGAGGTGGACAGCCAGCGCCACAGCATCGGCAGCAGCCTGGGGGTGGCGGTGTTTCCCGACCATGCCGGGCGCATGGACCAGTTGCTGCACATCGCCGACCTGGCGATGTACGAAGCCAAGCGCAGCGGCAACAACCAGTACCGCCTGGGGCAGTGATACCCACACGCCCGGCCTAGGCGTCACCACCCGCGCCGAGCAGGCGCTCGCGCAAAAACACCAGGGCCGCCTGGAACAGCGGGTGCCATTGGGCCGACGGCGGGCTGGCCAGGGGGTGCCAGAAGAATTCGAAGTGATGGCCGCCGTCATCCGCGGTGAAGTGAGTCCAGCTCTCGGGCAGCGGCGCCGGCACCCGGCACTCATGGAAAGCCCACACCTGGCCGGCAAACCCCGAGTGCCAGAGGCCGAGAAAACGGCTTTCCTCGGCCTCGACGCCCGCTTCTTCCGCCAGCTCGCGGACCGCCGCAGCTGCCGTCGACTCTCCCGCCTCCACCGTGCCCTTGACCAGTTGCAGGCCGGCCAGCGGATGGCGAAAGGCCAAGACCTCAAGCTCGGTGGTGTAGCGCAGCAGCACCGGGCAAGCCTTGTTGGCGGGTGTCGAGGCTGCGGCTGAGGTGTGCGCCGGCCCCTCAGTCGTCACGGGTCAGCACTTCGAGCAACTCGATCTCGAAGATCAGGTTCGAGTTGGGCGGGATCGCGCCCATGCTGCGCTCGCCGTACCCCAGGTGCGCCGGCACCAGCAGCTTGCGCTTGCCGCCCACCTGCATGCCCATCAGGCCCTGGTCCCAGCCCTTGATCACCCGCCCGGTGCCGATCACGCACTGGAACGGCTTGCCGCGATCGTAGGAGGAATCGAAGCTGCTGCCGTCCTCCAGAAAGCCCCGGTACTGGGTGGTGATCAAAGCGCCCTTGACCACCGCCTTGCCGTCCCCCAGCTGGATATCGATCACCTGTAATTGGTCACTCATGCTTCACTCCCGTTCAAACATTGCCCCGACACGGGACTGCGGCGCGCTTTTTCGCAGAATTGCCGCGCCTTGGCAATCACTGCGGCGCCCCCGGCCCGGGCTGCAGCTGAATGCGCGTGTCGGTGCCGAGCAGCATTTCGCCGAGCGCCGCCCGGACCTCCTCGACGCTGGCCAGCCCGGCGTCCCAGCTGATGTCCAGGCCGGGCAGGCCCCGGCACCAGTCCAGGGTGCTGGAGAACTGCAGGGTCAAGCGCCCCGGGGCCAATTGCAGCTGCTCGATGCCGCCATAGCCGGCCACGCCCTGCCCGCCCAGCTCGACGTAATAGGTGTCCATGCCCAGTTGCCGATCCTGCTCGTCGAAGCATTCGGCACGCTGCAACAGCAGGTAGTGCTCGGGCTGCTGCCCATCGTCGGCAAAACCCAGGATCTGCACGTCGTCCTCGGTATAGGCACTGTAGGTGTTGGCATGAAATTTCAAGTTCATCGGTCCTTGTTCCCTGGCGCGGTCACTGGCGCAACAGCCCGCTTTCATAATCCAGCCAATCCTGGTCAACGCACGCCTGCAGGTACTCCAGCACGCTGTCCAACGGCACCGAGGCCGGTACGTTGACCGCGAAGAAGGCCTGGCTCATGCCCTCCCAGCGACAACCCAGGGCGTTGATCCGCTCCAGCACCTCCGGGATCCGCACCCGGCCGGCCTTGAAGAACACCACGCGCAGGGTGCTGTTGCCACTGCTGCGCCCCACCTGCCTGAACCATTTCAGGCCATCGGCCTCGACCTGGACGGCCACCTCGTCGTCATAACAGACGTCCTGGGAATAGAAAGGAAGATTGGCGATCCGGTACAGGCCGTCCGGCTGCTGCTCAGCCCAGACTCCTTCGCTGGCAACCGGTGGGTAATCGTCGACCACCGTCAACCTGAGCATGATCTTGTCCATCGCCTGTCCCTGGTTCATCGAATGAAAGGCGCCCCCTCGACCTTGAAGCCGGAGCGCCGCGCGCTTTTTCGCAGAATTGCCGACCCGGGGCAATCCCTGATTGGCTACTTGAGCAAAGCGCTGTCACGGCCCGGGACGTTTCCGTTACCATGGCCGCCCCCACGCCTCACCCCGATAAGGACATCCCATGGCCACCGCCGATATCGTCGCCCTGGTGCTGCTCGCCGTTCTGGCGCTGTACCTGGTCAGTCTCTACAACCGTCTGACGACCCGGCGCAATCGCCTGCGCAATGCCTTCGCCCAGATCGAAGTGCAGCTCAAGCGCCGCTACGACCTGATCCCCAACCTGCTGGAAACCGTCAAGGGCTACCTGCAGCACGAGCGCCAGACCCTGACCGCCCTGGCCGAGGCGCGCAACAGCGCCCGGGACAGCCTGCAAGCGGCCGCCGCGCAACCCGGCGACAGCGCGCGCATCGCCCGCCTGGGCCAGGACCAGGGTGCCCTGGACCAGGTCCTCGACCGCCTGCACCTGAGCCTGGAAGCCTACCCGGAACTCAAGGCCTCGCAGAACATGGCGCAGCTCAGCGAAGAACTGACCAGCACCGAGAACAAGGTCGCCTACGCGCGCCAGGCCTTCAACGACGCCGTGACCGACTACAACCTGTGCAAGCAGCAAGTGCCGGCGCTGTTTTTCGCCGGGCTGTTCGGCCATCGCGCCGATGCCGCGCTGCTGCAATTCGCCGACAGCGCGCAGATCCAGGACGCCAGCAAAGTGTCGTTCCAATAACCCCGCCGCCTGCCCCCGGAAGCTTGCATGAAGTTCTTTCAACACCAGGCCCGTGCCCGGCGCCACACCCTCAAACTGCTGTTGTTGATGACCCTGGCGGTGACCACCCTGGTCAGCCTCAGCAGCCTGGGGCTGGGCCTGTTATGGCGCGAGCTGAGCCAGGAGTACGGCCAGCCCAAGGTGCTGAACTGGGCCGTGGTCGCGGTCATAGCACTGCTTATGCTGCTGGTGGTGGTGCTGGGCAGTTGGTACAAGACCTGGCGCCTGCGGGCCGGCGGCAAGGTGATCGCCGAGCACCTGGGCGGACGCCTGATCAACGACTCGCCGCGGGGCAGCGAAGAACAGCGCCTGCTCAATATCGTCGAGGAAATGGCCCTGGCCTCCGGCGCCACCCTGCCGGCGGTGTATGTACTGCCGGAAGACGCGATCAATGCCTTCGCCGCCGGGCTGACCCCGGAGCAGGCGGTGCTGGGCATCACCCGTGGCGCCCTCGTCCATCTGGACCGCGACGAATTGCAGGGCTTGGTCGCCCATGAGTTCAGCCACATTTACAACGGCGACATGCGCCTCAACACCCGGCTGCTGGCGGTGATCCACGGCCTGCTGGTGTTCAGCCTGGCGGGCATCGCGGTGCTGCGCCAGGCTGAAAAGCAACACCTGGGCAACGACCGCCACCGCTTCTTCTGGCAGATCGTGTTTGCCGTGCTGGGCCTGGCCCTGCTGATTTTCGGCTCCCTGGGCAGCCTGCTGGGCAACCTGATCAAGGCCGCCATCTGCCGTCAGCGCGAGTTTCTCGCCGACGCCTCGGCGGTGCAGTTCACCCGCAACCCCCAGGGCATTGCCGGGGCCCTGAAAAAGATCGGCGGCAGCAGCGCCGGCTCACGCCTGCGAGCCTTCGCCGCCGCCCAGTACAGCCACCTGTATTTCCATCAGGGGGTGAAACTGCGCCTGGAACGCCTGTTCGCCACCCACCCGCCGCTGGCCGCGCGCATCCAGCGCCTGGATCCGCAGTGGGATGGGCGCTTCACGCCGCTGTAGATGCGCTACCAGAGGGCGATGTCGTAAGTGATGTAGAGGCGGTTGCTGTCGCGTCCACGGGAGTAGTCGGAGCGATACACGTAGTTGCGCAGCTTCACCCCCAGCCCCTTGAACGAGCCCTGCTGGAGCACGTAGGCCAGTTCGCTGTCGCGCTCCCACTCATCGACGCGGGTATTGGACTTGCCGTCATTGCCGCTCAGGTAGCGCGAGCTGAAGGTCAGGCCGGGGACACCCAGGCTGGCGAAGTTGTAGCCATAGCCGAGCATCCAGGTCTTCTCGCCCTCCTCGATGAACTTGCCGATGCCGGCGTTACTGAAGGAGTAGACCGTGGCGCCGCTGATATAGGGCAAGCCGGCATCACCACTCAGGCGCTGATAGCCGCCGCCCAGGGAATGCCCGGCAATCGCGTAGGTCAGCTGGCCGCTGAACATGCGGTTGGCGATCTTGCCGTCGAACGCCGCGCCTGAATCGGCGCTGCGGAAGTAGCGCAGATCGCTGGTCAAGGTCCCCTGCCCCAGCGCCAGGTCATGTTGCAGGCCGACAAAATCCTGCCGATAGAAGTTTTCGAGCTCGCCATGGAAATAGCTCAGGCGCAGGGTCTTGCTCCATTTGTATTCGCCCCCGCCGTAGCGGAAGTCCCCGGACTGGCCGCCGCTGTAGCCGTCGGGCACCAGCCCCACGCTGTCGGTGGAATCCCGCAGTTTGAAGCGCTGCAGATAACCGCCGGTCAAGCTCAGGCCGTCGATATCGGTGCTGGTGAGCTGGGTGCCCTGATAGGTCTGCGGCAACAGACGGGCATCGTTGTAGACCAGCACCGGGGTCTTGGGCAGCAAGGTGCCGTACTTGAGGGTGGTCTTGGCCAGCCGCACCTTGGCCGTGGCGCCGGCACTGGCAAATTCGCTCGCGGCGCGACCGTCGTCGTGCACCGGCAGCAGCCCCGTGCCACTGCGGCCCTTGCCGGAATCGAGCCGAACCCCCAGCAGCCCCAGGGCATCGACCCCGAACCCCAGGGTGCCCGGGGTGAATCCGGACTGATAGTCCAGCAGGAAGCCTTGAGCCCACTCGGTGCGCTCGCTCTTGGCCGTGCGCGCGGCCTTGGCGCTGAGGCCGTGTTCGTCGCGGAAGTTCTCGTTGAAATAGACGTTGCGCAGTTGCAGCTTGAGGCTGCTGTCGTCGATGAAGTCAGCGGCCTGGAGCCCGGCCACGGGTGGCAGGCTCAAGCAGGAAAATACCGTTGCGCGAATCAGCAAATGGCTCATGTCGTACTTCTCGTTGTTGTTATTCAAGGCGCAGTTCGCCAAGCGCCCCGCCAGCAGGCGCGCCCGGCTACAAAAGAGGGTTTCGAGGCAATCAGACGAACAGGGTCAGGGCCCCGGTCAGCAAGGCCAGGGCGGTAATGACCAGGGAAGTCAGCACGGCCCACTTCACCGTGGCTTTCTGGAAGTCGCCGATGTCGCGGTCCACCATGCCCACCAGCAGCAAGGTCGAGGCCACCAGCGGGCTCATCAGGTGCACCGGCTGACCGAGGATCGAGGCCCGGGCGATTTCCAGGGGAGAAATGCCATAGGCCGCCGCCGCGTTGGCCAGGATCGGCACCACGCCGAAGTAGTAGGCGTCGTTGGACAGGACGAAGGTCAACGGCATGCTGGTCAGCGCCACCACCAGCGGGAACAGGTGGCCCCAGGACGGCGGGATCCAGTCCACCAGGGTCTGTGCCAGGGCGTCGACCATCTTGGTGCCGGAGAAAATGCCAGCGAAGATCCCCGCGGCGAACACCAGCAGCACCACGGTCATGGCGTTGCCCGAGTGGGCGAGAATGCGCTCTTTCTGAATATCCAGCTGCGGGTAGTTGATCATCAAGGCCAGGACAAAACCGATCAGGAACAGCACCGCCGAGTGCATCAGGCCCAGCACCAGCGCGGTCATCACCGCCATCACCAGCAGCAGGTTGACGTAGGCCAGCTTGGGCCGCTTGTGCGGGGTGTCTTCGAGAATCGCCTTGATGTAGCAGTCGCCACCGCCGCTTTGCAGCTGGGTATTGCCGATGCGCTTGCGTTCGGCCCGGCCCAGCAGGTAGGCGGTGAACACCACCCAGGCGGCGCCACCGATCATGGTCGGCAGCAGCGGCACGAAGTACTCGCCGGCATCCAGGCCCAGGGCGGCGATGGCCCGCGTTGCCGGCCCACCCCAGGGGGTCATGCCGCTCATGATGCTCAAGGACAGCATGGAGATGGTGGCGAGGATCATCGGGTTCATGCCGATGCGCTTGTACAGCGGCAGCATGGCCGCGCAAGTGATCATGTAGGTGGTGGTGCCGTCACCGTCCAAGGCCACCACCAGCGACAGCAGCGCGGTGCCCATGGCGATCTTGGTCGGATCGCCATTGACCCGCTTGAGAATCTTGCGGATCAGCGGGTCGAACAGCCCCGAATCGATCATCAAGCCGAAGAACAGAATGGCGAACAGCAACAGCGCCGCCGACGGCGCGACCATTTTCAGGCCGTCGAGCATCATCTTGCCGGTGGTGCCGGCAAACCCGCCGAGCACCGCGAAGACGATGGGCACCAGCGTCAACGCCACGATGGGCGACAGGCGCTTGGTCATGATCAGGAAGGTGAAGACCACCACCATGGCGAGGCCGAGTAAAGCGAGCATAAGTCGATTCTCTTGTTTTTATGATGAGCGTGGCCGACGCGCGGGCGCACGGCCACCCGAGCACCGGACGCCCCGATCAAGGGCGCCAGGCACAGGTGTTGAGTCGGTACTTGGGGTGAAGCGGTGCGGCCTGGCGGGTCTAGCCGAGCTTGTTCGCCAGCGCGCTCGCCGGGGTGTCGTCGGCAGCGGCCTGGGCCGCAAGGGGCTGGCCATCGAGCGTGCGCAACAGCACCTGGCGGTCGCAGGCCTGCTCCGAAATGGCGATCACCACGGTTGCCACGGCGTTGCTGGCCAGGCTGGTCAGGGCCCGGGCCTCGGACATGAAGCGATCGATGCCGATCAGCAACGCCAGGCCGGCCAGGGGGATGTCATGAATCACCGTCAGGGTCGAGGCCAGGGCCACGAAACCGCTGCCGGTCACTCCGGCGGCGCCCTTGGACGACAGCAGCATGATCGCCAGCATGGTGACCACCTGCCCGGCGCTCAGGTCGATGTTGCACGCCTGGGCAATGAAGATCGCCGCCAGGGACAGGTAGATCGCCGTGCCATCGAGGTTGAACGAATAGCCGGTGGGCAGCACCAGCCCCACCACGCTCTTGCGGCAGCCCAGGGCCTGGAGTTTTTCCAGCATGCGCGGCATCACCGGCTCCGTGGACGAGGTGCCAAGCACCACCAGGAACTCTTCGCGCAGGTAGCGCAGCAGCTTCCACAGGCTGAAGCCGTTGGCCCGGCAAATGCCCCCCAGGACCACGCAGACAAAGAAGCCGCAGGCGACATACAGGGTCATGATCAGTTTGGCCAGGGCGCCCAGGGAGGTGATGCCGTACTGGCCCACGGTAAAGGCCAGGGCCCCGAAGGCGCCGACGGGGGCAAAACGCATCAGGTAGGAAAAAATCTTGAACACCATCTGCGAGGCCGACTCCAGCACCTCCAGCACTGGCTTGCCACGCTCGCCCAGGGACGACAGGGCAAACCCGCACAGCACCGCGATAAACAGCACCGGCAGGACCTCGCCCTTGTTGAAGGCGCCGATGAAGGTCTCGGGGATGATGTGCATGAAGAATTCCACCACCCCCAGCTTGGCCGCCGACTCGGTGTACTGGGACAGGCCCTGGGTGTTCAGCCGGGTGGGGTCGATGTTCATCCCCGCGCCGGGCTGGAACAGGTAGACCGCCGCCAGGCCGATGAACAGGCTGATCAGCGTCAGGCCCAGGAACAGCAGCATGGTCTTGCTCAGCAGCCGCCCCAGGGAACGCTTGTCACTCATGCCGGCGATGCCGGTGACGATGGTGCAGAACACCACGGGAGCGATCATCATTTTGATCAGCTTGATGAAGGCGTCGCCCAGCGGCTTCAAGGCAATGGCTTGCTGGGCCCAGAAGTGCCCCACCAGTACCCCGAGGCACACCGCGCAGAGGATCTGGAAGTAGAGCGATTTAACAACTTTCATGGCATCACCCATTTTTAGAATTGTTCTGATGCAACCAGGATCGACAGCGCGTCGACTAACCGGCTAGACGTTGTGCAGCAGGCGCGTAGACATACCCGGAAAACAACCGGCGAGCGGTGCGGACCACCGAGGCGCGGATGGTCTCGGGGCTGGTTCCGCTGTAGGACAATACGACATCTATCGCCCCGCTGGGGTGTTCGATTCGAACCTGATGCAGACGCGGTTCACTGATCCCCCCGAGCATCTCGGCCACCACGCTGCCGGCGGTGACACAGGCGGTAGCCAGGCCGATGGAGCCGGTGATGGCCAGGGCCCGATGGCAGTTGTGGGGCATGAAATAGCGCACCGCCAGGGTGCCCCCCGCCCGGGCCGGGGACACCAGCACCGGCTTGGGAATCACCTTGTCGCTGACATCCCCCAGGCCCATGGCCAGGCCGGCCTTGAGCCGCAGGCTCTCCAGGCGCTGGAGAAAGTCCGTATCGGCGTCCAGTTCGGCGGGGCTTTCATCGCCGCGCTTGCCCAGGCAGGCCGCCTGCACCAGCACCATGGGCATGGCCATGTCGATGCAGGTCACGGCAATGCCGTCGATCAGGTCCTGAGGCTGGCCGGTGGGGAACAACTGGCCGGTCTTGCTCCCGGCGGCATCGAGAAAGGTCAGGGCCACCGGCGCCGCGCTGCCCGGCACGCCGTCAATGGTGGTGTCGCCTTCGTAGCTGACCTTGCCATCGGGGGTCTGGACCTGGGCATGGACCAGGGTGCCGGTGTTGAGGTTGCGGATCCGCACCTGGGTCTGAGCCCCCGTGGCCTTGACCAGCCCCTGCTCGATCGCGAAAGGCCCGACAGCGCACAGCATGTTGCCGCAGTTGGGCGCGGTATCGACCCGCCGCTGGGACACCATGACCTGGACGAACAGGTAATCGACATCCGCCTCCGGGTGCAGCGACGGACTGACGATCGCCACCTTGCTGGTTTGCGGGCTGCCACCGCCGATGCCGTCGATTTCCAGCTCATGGCCGGAGCCCATCAGGTTGAGCAACAGCTCATCACGCTCGGACACGGCCACCGGCAGATCCCAGGCCAGAAAAAACGGCCCTTTGGAGGTGCCGCCGCGCATCAACACACAAGGAATTCGTTGCATGAACACTGACTCTTGTTGATCAATCGAGGTAATTGATGTTCTGGACACAAGAGTGTCAGGGATTAAAATGTGTTTCCAATGCAAAGATCAGAGAGATTATTGCGTTTGGCGCATGAGTTAAATATCGTGTCCGCCAGCGCCCCACCCGACTCCCGCCTTGAGTAGCCCCCATGGAATATGAGCTCCAGGACATCAGATCTTTCGTGAAAATCGCCGAACTGGGGAGTTTTCACGAAGCAGCCGACGCCTTGCACCTGTCCCAACCGGCCCTGAGCCGGCGCATGAAAAAGCTCGAAGAGGGGCTGGGCACCGCCCTCCTCGATCGCACCACGCGCAAGGTCAGCCTGACCAGTGTCGGCCGCGACTTCCTGCCCAAGGCCCGCCGCCTGCTGGACGACTTCGACGATTCGATCCTCAACATCCGTGAGCTGGCGGAACGGCAGATCGGTCAGGTGACCCTGGCCTGCATCCCCACGGCGGCGTTCTATTTCCTGCCGTCGGTGATCCGCCTGTACAACCAGCGCTACCCGAAAATCCGCATCCGCCTGCTCGACCTCAGCGCCAACGAGGGCCTTGAAGCGGTGCTGCGCGGCGAAGCGGACTTCGGCATCAACATGATGAGCGGCCAGCACCCGGACATCGAGTTCGTGCCACTGGTCAACGAACCCTTTGTCCTGGCCTGCCGGCGCGACCACGAACTGGCCGAGCGCAGCTCGGTGACCTGGTCGGAACTGAGCGACTATCGCTTGATCGGCGTCGGCCGCCTGAGCGGCAACCGCATGCTGCTGGACCACGCCCTGTCCGGCTTGAGCTGGCGGCCCCAATGGTTCTACGAGGTGCAGCACCTGTCCACGTCACTGGGCATGGTGGAAGCCGGGCTCGGGGTGTCGGCCATGCCCAGCCTGGCCATGCCCGCCGCCGATCACCCGACCCTGGTCAGCGTTCCGCTGACCGAGCCGGTGGTCAACCGCACCCTGGGCCTGGTGTACCGCCGCGGCGCATCGCTGTCGCCGGCGGCGGAAAAATTTGTGGCGATCCTATTGGAGCAGTGGCCACATTGACCGGCACGCCCCGGCAACGCCCCCCATACTCCAACGTGCCTTGAAGGGCGCACCGCCAGTCTCAGGACATCCACGCCGTTTTTATCCGGGCGCAGACTGGCGACACCCGTGCGCTCATCGTCACCGGTGAGCCCTTGTCATCACCTGTGCCCCGTTTTCCCTGGAGTCCCCCCGATGCCCCATGAAGGCAACCTGCTACAAGCCGCCGTCGTGTTCCTCTGCGCCGCGGTGCTCATCGTGCCCCTGGCCAAGCGCCTGCAACTGGGGGCCGTGCTCGGCTACCTGCTGGCCGGGGTGCTGATCGGCCCGTCGGTGCTGGGGCTGGTGGGCAACCCGCAAAGCGTCAGTCATATCTCCGAGCTGGGGGTGGTGCTGTTGCTGTTCATCATCGGCCTGGAGCTGTCGCCCAAGCGCCTGTGGGTGATGCGCAAGGCCGTGTTCGGCGTCGGCCTGGCCCAGGTGCTGTTGACCGGCACGGTGATCGGCGTGGTGGCCCTGTTTCTGTTCGGCCAATCGCTGAACAGCGCCATCGTGCTGGGCCTGGGGCTGGCCCTGTCATCCACCGCCCTGGGCCTGCAGAGCCTGGCCGAGCGCAAGGAGCTGAACAGCCCCCACGGGCGCATGGCCTTCGCCATCCTGCTGTTCCAGGACATCGCCGCCATTCCGCTGATCGCCATGGTCCCGGTGCTGGCCGGCAACGATCACCACACCAGCAGCGCCGAGGACCTGCGCCACGGCCTGCAAGTGCTGGGCAGCATCGCCGTGGTGGTGGTGGGCGGACGTTACCTGCTGCGTCCGGTGTTTCGCATCGTGGCGCGCACCCGCTTGCCGGAAGTGTCCACCGCCACCGCCCTGCTGGTGGTGATCGGCACCGCCTGGCTGATGGATCTGGTGGGCGTGTCCATGGCCCTGGGCGCCTTCCTCGCCGGCCTGCTGCTGGCCGACTCCGAGTACCGCCACGAGCTGGAAGCGCAGATCGAACCCTTCAAGGGCCTGCTGCTGGGGCTGTTCTTCATCAGCGTCGGCATGGGCGCCAATATCGGCCTGCTGCTCAGCGCGCCCATCGCGGTGCTGGGCCTGACCCTGCTGTTGATCGGCCTCAAGCTGCCGCTGCTGTACGTGGTCGGGCGGCTGGCCGGCGAGCTCAATCGCGAGAGCGCGCTGCGCCTGGGCGTGGTGCTGGCGGCCGGCGGTGAATTCGCCTTCGTGGTGTTCAAGATCGGCCGCGACCAGGGCCTGTTCGAGGCCCGCCTGCATGACCTGCTGGTGCTCACCATCACCCTGTCCATGGCCCTCACGCCCCTGCTGTTGCTGGCCTGTTCGCGCTGGCTCAAGCCCAAGGCCAAGCCGCTGGAGATGCCCGCCGAATACCGCCAGATCGAAGCGGATAGCCCCCGGGTGGTGATCGCCGGCATGGGCCGCATGGGGCAGATCGTGGCGCGGATCCTGCGGGCACAGAAGATCCCCTTCGTGGCCCTGGACACCTCGGTGGACACCATCGAACTGATCCGCAGTTTTGGCGGCATGCCGGTGTTCTACGGCGACCCCATGCGCCCGGAAATCCTCAGTGCGGCCAAGGTCGGCACAGCGGAGTACTTCGTGATTGCCACCGACGACCCGGAAACCAACATCAAGACCGCCGAGCAGGTGCGCAAGCTCTACCCGCACCTGAAGATCATCGCCCGGGCGCGCAACCGCCAGCACGTGCACCGGCTGGTGGACCTGGAGGCCCAGGCCGTGCGGGAAACCTACTACTCAAGCCTGGAAATGAGCCGTCGCACCCTGGTGGGCCTGGGGCTCAGCCAGGCCCAGGCCGACTCGCGAATCCAGCGTTTCACCCAGCACGACGAACAGCTGCTGGCGGCCCAGCACGCGGTCTACGACGACGCCGCCAAAGTGCTGCAGAGCGCCCAGGAAGCCCGCGCCGAACTGGCCCGGCTGTTCGAGGCCGACGAGCAGGAAGAACAGCTCGAAAGCCCGCTGCCGCCCATGCGCTGACGCAGCGTTCCCTTCGCTGGCAAGCCAGCTCCTACACCTGCGGCACGCACACTCCGTAGGAGCCGGCTTGCCGGCGAAGGCGGCCTCGAGGACGCCGGCAAATGCTCTGAAGGACGCAAGGACACACCATTCCCTCCAGCGACTACCGTCAGGTTCTGTCAGGAGGGGTTGTGTACAGTGAGCGCCGCCTCGCCTTTGAATGGATACGCCCCATGAGCTCCACCCAAGAGAACGCCCCGGCCCTCAAGGAAATCTTCAACCAGCAGCGCCTGGAGCACATCGCCGACGCCATGCACGCGGTGTACCCGGCCTTCGACCGCCAGCGCTTCCTGCAACTGGCCGGCCACAACCTCGCCGAGCTGTCGTTGATGCAGCGCCTGGCCCGGGTCAGCGACAGCCTGCATCAGGTGCTGGACCTGGACTACCCCACCAGCCTGGCATTGCTGCGGGCCCTGGCACCGCGCCTGAACAGCCGCTTCGTGTGCATCTTCCTGCCGCATTACGTGGCCAGCCATGGCCTGCATGACTTCGAGCTGTCGATGGCGGCATTGAAGTACTTCACCGGCTTCGGCTCCTCGGAATTCGCCGTGCGGCATTTCCTGCGCCAGGATTGCACCCGCACCCTGGCCCAGATGCAGGAATGGGCCGGCGACCCGGATGAACACGTGCGCCGCCTGGCCAGCGAGGGCAGTCGCCCGCGGTTGCCCTGGTCGTTTCGCCTGAAACAGCTGCAGGCCGACCCGCAGCTGGCTGCGCCGATTCTCGAACGCCTGAGGAGCGACCCCAGCCTGTACGTGCGCAAGTCGGTGGCCAACCACCTCAACGACATCACCAAGGACCATCCGCAGTGGGTCATGCAGCGCCTGGAAGGCTGGCCCCTGGATAATCCCCACAGCGCCTGGATCGCCCGCCATGCCCTGCGCAGCCTGATCAAGCAGGGCGAGCGCCGGGCCCTGGCGATCATCGGCGCCGGGGCCCGGGCCGAGGTCGACGTCAGGCGCTTTCAGGTCACTCCCGGGCAGCTGCGCCTGGGCGAGCGCCTCAATCTGTCCCTGACCCTGGCTTCCACCAGCCCCCGCGACCAGCGCCTGGTGGTGGATTACGCCATCGACTACGTCAAGGCCTCCGGCGCCACGGCGAGCAAGGTGTTCAAGCTCAAGACCTTCACCCTGCCCGCCCTGGCCCAGGTGGACCTGGGCCGCAGCCAGCCGATCCGTGAGCTGACCACCCGGCGCCATTATCCGGGGCGCCATGGCGTGCAGTTGCTGGTCAACGGCGAACCCGTGGCCAGCGCGCATTTCGAGCTGTCGATCCCCTGAGGGCCCCCGCCGACTAGCGGCCCGGCAGCATGCGCTTGAGGGTGTTGTCGCCCACCCAGTAGTGGTGGAACAGCCCGGCCGCGGCGTGCAGGCCGATCAGCCAATAGCCGGCGTTGCCCAGTTGCTCGTGCCAGTGCTTGAAGAAACGCGCCTGGTCCGGGTCCACGGGCACCGGCGCGGCCGGCAGGAAGAACTCGAAGTAAGGCACCGGCTTACCCGCCGCCGAGAGCATCAGCCAGGCCAGCAGCGGCGTGACGATCATCAGGCCATACAGGATCAGGTGCATCAGGTGCGACAGCCCGGTCTGCCAGGCCGCCGGCGCCGGGGAGATCGCCGGCCGTGGTTGCAGACGCGCCAGCAGGCGAATCCACACCAGGGCAAAGATGCTGATGCCGAACAGGCTGTGCAGTCCGAGAAACAGGCCCCGGGCCGTGCTGCCCCGGGGCATCAGGCCCTTGAGTTCGATACAGGCGTAGACGCCGACGAACAGCGCCAGCATCAGCCAGTGCATCAGGATCGACAGTCGCGCGTAACGCAGCGGTGCGGTTTCAGCAGTCATACACAGTCCTCACGGTGGTTCGGGACGCCCGAGTCGTTCAGGTCGTCGCAGGGCCCGTGCAACGCCTTTGGCTGCCCGGGTGCGCCACCTTGCCGGGCCAGCCTTAAGGCAACCTGAAGAGCGCAGAACTGTCTCTTTGCCATCTTCAGATTGGCTTAAGAAAGCCTGCCGATACTCCTCCCCAACACGCCCCGGGAGGCTCTATATCAATGCCTGGCTTCGACTGGAACATCCATCTGCCGCTGCATTTCGGGCGCGACTGCGCCCCACCCCTGACCCTGGACCGCAGCCTGCCCGGGGACGGGCAGCGAGCACTTTTCGAAACCTACGTCAGCCAGCGCTTTCGCCAGGTTCACGGCGCCGATATCCGTCAATTCATGCCCGAGCTGTTCGGCCTCAGCGATCCCCAGGGCGCGCTGTGCGCCGTGGCCGGGGTGCGCCTGGCCAAGGCTGGCCCGCTGTTTCTGGAACGCTACCTGGACGAGCCCATCGAGGACCTGATCAACCTCGCCGCACAACGCCCGGTGCAAGGCCCGGTGGAACGCCAGGGCGTGGTGGAAGTGGGCAACCTGGCGGCCAGCGACACCGGCAGCGCGCGGCTGTCGATCATCGCCATCACCTGGCTGCTGGCCATGGGTGACCTGGAATGGGTGGCGTTCACCGGCAACGTCGGCCTGGTCAACAGTTTCCATCGCCTGGGCCTGCGCCCCCTGACCCTGTGCGTGGCCGACCCCGAGCGCCTGGGTGAAGACCGTCATCACTGGGGCAGCTATTACCAGAGCCAGCCAGCCGTGCATGTGGGCAGTATCCGGGCGGGGTTCATCCATTTGCGCAACATGGGGATGTTCAACCGCCTGGGCCTGCCGCTGTCGTTCGAGGAGAGCAGTCATGTCGCTTGAAGTGCAGCGTTTCAAGGAAGCGCTTCGCCAACACGCCGAACAAAAGACCGTGCATATCGCGCTGTGGGGCGACCGCCTGCGCCTGGACTACGCCACCCTCTACGCCGAGGTGATCTACCGCCAGCAACGCCTGCGCGATGAACAGGTGCAGGTCGTGGCGCTGGCCCTGGACAACGGCCCGGAACTGCTGCTGTGGGATCTGGCCGCGCTGTTCGAGGGCCTGGCCTGCCTGACCCTGCCACCGTTCTTCACCGACGCCCAGCGCCTGCATTGCCTGGAACACAGCCGCGCCGAACTGCTGGTGGCCGAAGACGGCCAGGACGCAGCGCTGCAAGCCGCCGGCTACCAGCGCCAGGGCGAGTTCTGGCGTCGGCACTTCGACGGGCCGTCGATCATGCCCCCGGGCACCGCGAAACTGACCTTCACCTCCGGCACCACCGGCACCCCCAAGGGCGTATGCCTGGGCGCCGACAGCCTGCTGCGGGTGGCCCGGGAGCTGGAGCAGGCCAGTCATTCCAGCAATCCGCGCCATCACCTGGCGCTGCTGCCGCTGGGGATTCTTCTGGAAAACCTGGGCTGCTACGCCGCGCTCTACGCCGGGGCCACCCTCAGCCTGCCCAGCCAGAAGACCCTGGGCATCCAGGGCGCCAGCGGCGTCGACGCGCCGACCCTGCTCGGCTGCCTGGCCCAGCGCCAGGCCGAGAGCCTGATCCTGGTGCCACAGTTGCTGCTGTTGCTGGTGGCCGCCGCCGAGCAGCGCCAGTTCAACCCCGCCCACCTGCGTTTCGCCGCGGTCGGCGGGGCCAAGGTGTCCCTGGAGCTGCTGCAACGGGCCCAACGCCTGGGCCTGCCGGTCTACGAAGGCTACGGGCTGTCGGAATGCGCCTCGGTGGTGTGCCTCAATCGTCCCGGGGCACATCGTCCGGGCAGCGTCGGCCAGCCCTTGCCCCATGTCCGGGTGCATCTGGCGGCCGATGGCGAGGTACTGATCGAGGGCTCGGTGCTGCTGGGCTACCTGGGGCAGACCGCGACGACCGATGGCTGGTGGCACAGCGGTGATATCGGCGAGTTCGACAGCGACGGCTACCTCTACCTCAAGGGCCGCAAGAAGCATCAGTTCGTCACCAGCTACGGGCGCAACGTCAACCCCGAATGGGTCGAGGCCGAACTGACCCAGCGCAGCCACATTGCCCAGGCCTTCGTCTACGGCGAGGCCCAGCCCCGCAACCACGCCCTGCTCTGGCCCCACCGCGCGGACTGCAGCGACAGCCAGCTGGCCGCCGCCGTGGCCCAGGCCAACGAGGCCTTGCCCGACTACGCCCAGGTCCATCACTGGACCCGCCTGCAACAGCCCTTCACCCCGGCCAACGGCCTGCTGACCGCCAACGGCCGGCCTCGTCGCGAAGCCATCGTCGAACACTATCGCGACCTGCTCTGCCCGACTGTTCACTCCGAGGAATCATCGTCATGAGTTTTTTTGACCAACTGCAAGCGGCCACCGCCCAGGAGCGGGAGCAACTGTTCAACCTGCCGATCATTCGTGAAGCCCTGGCGGGCCAGGTCAGCCTTGAGGGCTACCGGGCCTTCCTGGTCCAGGCCTACTACCACGTGCGCCACACCGTGCCGCTGATGATGGCTTGCGGCGCCCGCCTGCCCGAGCGCCTGGAATGGCTGCGCGGCGCGGTGTGCGAGTACATCGAGGACGAGTACGGCCACGAACAGTGGGTGCTCAACGACATCGTCGCCTGCGGCGGCCAGCGCCTGGCGGTGCGCGACGGTCAGCCCTGCCTGGCCATCGAACTGATGGTGAGCTTTCTCTACGACCTGATCGCCCGCGGCAACCCGGTGGGCCTGTTCGGCATGGTCAACGTGCTGGAAGGCACCAGCATCGCCCTGGCCACCCTGGCCGCCGGCAGCATACGGGAGACGCTGCAACTGCCGCAGAGCGCGTTCAGCTACCTGGCGTCCCACGGCGCCCTGGACATCGAACACATGCAGACCTACCGGCGCCTGATGGATCGTCTCGACGATCCTTCCGACCAGGCCGCGGTGATCCATGCCTCAAAGGTGGTCTACCACCTGTACAGCGAGATGTTCCGTGGTCTGCCACGTGTCGGGGAGAGCGCCCATGCGTCTGCCTGAAACCCGCGCGGTGCTCACCGGCGCCAGTGGCGGCATCGGCCTGGCCATCACCGAGGCCCTGTGCGCCAGTGGTGCCCGGGTGCTGGCCGTGGCCCGGCACAAGGAGCCCCTGGCCCACCTGCTGGCGCGCTACCCCGACCAGCTGTGCTGGGTCTCGGCGGACCTGACCTTCCTCAGCGACCGACGCAAGGTGCTGCTGGCCGCCGAGGCCATCGGCGGGGTCAACCTGTTGATCAACGCCGCCGGAATCAACCACTTCGCCATGCTCGAACAGCTCGACGATGCCGAGATCAACGCCATGCTGGCGGTCAACATCGGCGCGCCGATGTGCCTGACCCGCCTGCTGCTGCCCCTGCTGCAACAGGCTCCCAGCGCCATGGTGGTCAACGTCGGCTCCACCTACGGCTCCATCGGCTACCCCGGCTACGCCGCCTACTGCGCCAGCAAGTTCGCCTTGCGGGGTTTTTCCGAGGCCCTGCGCCGGGAGCTGGCGGACACCCGGGTCAACGTGCTCTATGTGGCGCCGCGCGCCACCCGCACCAGCATGAACAGCCCCGCGGCCCAGGCCTTGAACGATGCCTTGAAAAGCAACGTCGACGATCCGCAGACCGTGGCCAACGCGGTGCTGCACGCCATCGCCGGCGATCACCGCGAGTTGTACCTGGGCTGGCCGGAACGTTTCTTTGTCCGCCTCAACAGCCTGCTGCCGAATCTGGTGGATCGCGGCCTGCGCAAACACCTGCCGCTGATCCGGCGGCTGAGCATCCGTTCCGAACGGGAGCACGAGGAACCATGAAAACCCTGATCAGTGCATTGTTGCTGGGCTGTCTGAGCCTGCCCGCCTGGGCCCTGGATGCCGCCGACCAGCAGCGTCTGAACGGTATCCAGCAAGGCTGGGCGCACATTCAGTACCAACTGCCGGCCGAGCAGCGGGCGGCGGCCTTTGAACAACTGGCCACGCAAACCCGGGCCTTTACCCAGGAGCGTCCCGCGCTGGCGGAGGCCTGGATCTGGTCGGGCATCGTCACCAGCAGTTGGGCCGGCGCCCAGGGCGGACTCGGCGCCCTGAGCAAGGCCAAGGCGGCCAAGGCCGACCTGGAACTGGCCCTGGGCCTGGACCCCAAGGCCCTGCAAGGTTCCGCCTACACCAGCCTCGCCGCGCTGTATGATCGCGTTCCCGGCTGGCCCATCGGTTTCGGCGACGCCGACAAGGCCGAGGAGTTGCTCCGGCAAGCCTTGCAGCAGAACCCCGAGGGCCTGGATAGTCTGTACTTCTGGGGTGACCACCTGTATCGCCAGGGCCGCTACGGCGAAGCCCGGGTCGCCTTGCTCAAGGCCCTGCAGGCGCCGCCGCGCCCCGGTCGGGAAGTGGCCGACCAGGGCCGGCGCGAAGAGATCCGGGCCTTGCTGGCCGAGGTGGGCAAGAAAATCAGATGACCGGAACAGGACAGGAGTCGATGTGCGCTTACTACTGATCGAGGACGACCAGCCCCTGGGCGAAGGTATCCACCAGGCCTTGACCCGCGAAGGCTACACCGTGGACTGGCTCAGGGACGGCAACAGCGCGCTGCATGCGCTGCTCAGCGAAACCTTCGACCTGGCCCTGCTCGATCTGGGCTTGCCGCGCCTGGACGGCCTGCAAGTGCTCAAGCGCCTGCGCGACAGCGGCTCGACCCTGCCGGTGCTGATTCTCACCGCCCGGGATGCCACCGAGGATCGCATCGCCGGCCTCGACGCCGGAGCCGACGACTACCTGATCAAGCCCTTCGACCTGGACGAACTCAAGGCCCGGCTGCGGGCCCTGCTGCGACGCAGCGCCGGCCGCGCCCGGGTGCTGATCGAGCATGCCGGCATCAGCCTCGATCCGGGCACCCAGCAGGTGCATTACCACGGCGAGCCGGTGGCCCTGACGCCCAAGGAATACCAGCTGCTCTACGAACTGCTCTCGCCGCCGGGCCGGGTGATGACCCGCGACCGCCTGCTGCAACTGCTCTACGGCTGGAATGAAGAGGCCGAGAGCAACACCCTGGAAGTGCACATCCACCACTTGCGCAAGAAGTTTTCCGCCGACCTGATCCGCACCATTCGCGGGGTGGGTTACTTGGTAGAGGAGCGTCGATGAATTCGATTCGCCAGCGCACCCTGACCCTGATCATCGGTCTGCTGTTCGCCGGCCTGCTGATTCTGACCAGCTTCAACCTGCACGACAGCAACCATGAGATCGACGAAGTCTACGACGCTCAGCTGGCGCAACATGCCCGGCTGCTTTTGGGCATCATGCGCATGCCCAGCAGCAGCATCGATCAGGCCCAGCTGTATCACGCCTTCAACCTGGCCCTGAGCCAGGCCATGCCCCAGGTCGACGGTCACCCTTACGAAAGCAAGATCGCCTTCCAGGTATGGAACCGCAAAGGCAACCTGCTGGTGCGCACCACCAGCGCCCCGGTCCTGGCGCTACAGCCGCTGGCGCCAGGCTTCGGCAATGAACAGGACGGCAACGACCATCAGTGGCGCACCTTCACCCTGGACGATCCGGATTCGGGCCTGCGGATCTGGGTCGGCGAGCGGGTCGATGTGCGCAGCGACCTGGTCAGCCGCATCATGCGCCACACCCTGTGGCCCAACGTCCTGGGCAGCCTGTTGCTGGCCGTGATCATCTGGCTGGCCATCGGCTGGGGCCTGCGCCCCCTGGCCAATATGGCCGCGACCCTGCGGGCGCGCCCCAGCGGTTCCCTGGAACCCTTGCACCTGGAACCCCTGCCCAGGGAGCTGGAACCCATGCAGGCCGCCCTCAACCGCATGCTGACGCAGATTCAGGAGCTGCTGGGGCGCGAGCGACGCTTCATTGCCGACGCCGCCCATGAGCTGCGCACGCCCCTGGCGGTGTTGCGGGTGCACGCGCAGAACCTGCTCCAAGCCGGCACCGAGCAGGAGCGCCGGGCCTCCCTGGAATCGCTGATCCTCGGCGTCGACCGCGCCGGGCGCCTGGTCAACCAGCTGCTGACCATGGCCCGCCTGGAACCCAAGGCGCAGGTGCCCAGCGAACAGCTCATCGACCTGGCCCACACCGTGCGCGACAGCCTGGTGCAGTTGACGCCATGGTTGCTGAACCAGGGCCTGGAACTGTCGTTCGACGTGGACGAACGCGCCTACCCGATCCGCGCGGAAGCGGCCTCCATCGATATCGCCCTGAACAACCTGATCAGCAACGCGGTGAACTTTTCGCCGGCCAATGGCGTGATCAACGTGCGCCTGGCCGAGGTCGGCGAGCACTTCGAACTCAGCGTCGAGGACCAGGGCCCGGGCATCGACGAAAGCCAGCGCGAGCGCTTGTTCGAGCGTTTCTACAGTCGCGGCAACGTCAACGGCGCCGGCCTTGGGCTGACCATCGTCAGCGTCATCGCCCGCCACCTGGGCGGCCGGATCAGCCTCGACAACCTGCCCCAGGGCGGCCTGCGCGCTACCCTGTCGATTCCCTGCCATCAACCGCTGCGGCTGGGCAGTGCCTGGACGGCGCGCCGCGAGCCATAGCCCATGGGCGGGCGCCAGGACTGAACGCTCAGTCCGGCGTGGCCTTCGCGGACAGCGCGATCAAGTGCTCGCTGCAGCCGAAGCCGCCCACCGCATCGTCGTACCAGGACACTTCCACCACCGCAATGCAGCCGTCATAGGACTGCCCCACCGGCGTGCCGTCGGCCTTGAACACTCGCAGGTAGCCGCCAACGCTGTACCGCGAGCTGTCGCCATCACCGGGCATGGTCATGGTGGGAATCCAGGTGCGCCAGCTGAACAGGCGGTACTTCTGGTAGTAGAAGGCCTGATCGGGACTGTAGTTGCGGCCCTGATACGGCGTGCCGTAGTAGAACCAGCCGTAGGCCTGGTACGCCAGGAACACCGCCAGTGCGGAGCCGAGCATGAGCTTGATCCTGTTCATCGGGGGGCGTTCCTTTTACCCGTAGAGACGTTACGCAACAGGCAGGCCCAGCAGGCGCAGGCAGGCCTGGACAATTGCCTCGGACAGCGCCCGGCCATCTTCTTCACCAGCGGCAATCACGTCGTCGGTGGCGCCGTGCACACCGGCGTAGATCAGCGAGGCAATCACGCCCGGCTGCGCCAGGGACCAGCAGCCGGCGCGCTGGCCGCCGTCGAGGATGCCCAGCAACTGGGTCAGGATCGCGCTCTTTTCCGGGTTGCCGCGGTCATGGTGATGGTGGTTGGGGTAGACGATGTCGTGCAGGCGGTAAGTGTCGAGGTAGGCCTGCACGCTGGTGCCGATCCAGCAGGAAACCTTGGCCACCCAGTCGTCTTCCGGGCAGGCAGCCACGGCCGTCTCCAGGCGCTGCAGGTAGTTCTGGGTATAGCGCTGCCCCAGGGCCACCAGCAGCTCGTTCTTGGATGGAAAGTAGTGGTAGAAGGTGCCCTTGGCCACGTCGGCGCGCTGGACGATCTCGCTGATGGTGGTGGCTTCCACGCCCTGGCTGAGAAACAGGCTCTCGGCGGCGGCCATCAGCTCTTCCAGGCGCACCTCGGCCGGCTTGGTGCGCGGCCGTGGCTGGGCGGCGCCAGGCGGGGAAACCGGGGAGGACTTCACGCTCATTGATGCATCCGGGCTGCTCGACAAAGGTCGACATTCTAGGGCAACGGCGACGGAAAAGAGAGTTGAGAATCGATATCATTTTCCATTGACCGACGGTCAGTCGAAATACTATGCTCGCCGCGAATGCCCATTCCAGCCCCTGCGGGAGACTCTTCATGGACCGCTATCGCCGCCCTGCCCTGGTAGCCGCCGCCTACCTCGGGACCTTCCTCGCGTCCCTTGACATCAGCATCGTCAACGTCGCCCTGCCGACCTTGCAGCACACCCTGGCCACCGGTCTGGGCGGCCTGCAATGGGTGATCAATGCCTACGCCATCTGCCTTTCGGCATGCATGCTGTCGGCCGGGCCGCTGGGCGACCGCTTCGGCCACAAGCGCTGCTGGCTGATCGGCGTGCTGCTGTTCTGCCTCGGCTCGTTGCTCTGTGCCCTGGCCCAGGAACTCGCGCTGCTGCTGGCCGGGCGCGCGGTGCAGGGGCTGGCCGGGGCCCTGCTGATTCCTGGGGCGATGCCGATCCTCAGCCACGCCTTTCCCGAACCACGGCAACGGGCCCACGTGATCGGCGGCTGGTCGGCGTTCAGCGCCCTGGCACTGATCCTCGGCCCGTTGCTGGGTGGCCTGCTGCTGGAACACCTGGGCTGGCAGAGCATTTTCCTGATCAACCTGCCCATCGGCCTGCTGGCCCTGCTGCTCGGCGGCTGGGGCATCAGCGAGCGCAAGCATCCCCAGCACGCTGCGCTCGATCCGCTGGGCCAGGTCCTTAGCATGCTCTGCCTCGGGGCCCTGACCTACGGGCTGATCGTCGCCGGCGAGAGCGGCTTCGCCAGCCGCGCAGCCCTCGCTTCCTGGCTGCTGGCGAGCCTGGCCCTGCTGGGCCTGATCCTGGTGGAGCGTCGAGTGCAGCGGCCGCTGGTGCCGCTCGCGCTGTTGCGCCAGCGGCCCTTCGCGGTGGCCAACCTGGCTTCGTTCATCCTCGGGTTTTCCTGCTACAGCAGCCTGTTCTTCTTCTCGATCTTCCTTCAGCAGATCCAGGGCTGGTCTGCCGCCGACAGCGGCCTGCGCATGCTCCCGCAGTTCGCGGTCACCGGCGTGGTATCGATGCTTTTCGGTCGCCTGCACCGGCGCATCCCCCTGCCCTGGCTGATGATCGGCGGCTATGGCCTGGTGGGCCTGGCCATGAGCGCCATGGCCGGCTTCGACGCTCATACGCCCTATTGGCTGGTGGGTTCGCTGTTCGCGTTGCTGGGGCTGGGCATGGGCCTGGCGGTGCCGGCCACCGGGCTGGTGGTCATGGCCTGCGCACCGGCGGAGCGCGCCGGGATCGCCTCGGCCAGCATGAACGCCCTGCGCCAGACCGGCATGAGCGTCGGCATCGCCCTGCTCGGTAGCCTGATGAGCGCCCGGGCGGTGCAGGTGCTCAGCGAGTCCGGCGCCGCGGCCGGGTTCCACGGCGCCGCCGAACTGGCCCGGCAAGCGGTGACCGAGCACCGCCTGCCGCTGCACGCCCCGCTGTTCGGCGAACTCTATGGCGCCGCCATGACCAGCGGTTTCCGCCTGGCCATGGCCCTGGCCGGCTGCGCCAGCCTGTTGGCCATGGGGCTGTTGCTGCTGACCCGCCAGCACGCGGCCCGCGCCCCGGTCGTCGAAGCCTGCCAGTAGCGCCGGCGGCGGGGCCGCTCGTTGACAAGCGCCGTGGCGCCGCCGACCATCTGCCGCCGCCCGCACCGGCCGGGGTCCCTATCGAGGAGTGACAAGGGTGAACAGGATGAGCGCATGGCTGTTGTCGCTGACCGCTGTCTGCAGCGCGGCCCAGGCCACGAGCGCGGTCGACGCGGCCCGCCAGTCGCTGAAGAACTACGGCCTGGCCCACTGCCTGGCCGAGCGTTTCACCGAGCCCTCGGCCATGCGCCAGGACGTCGGCCACGCGCTCGGCATGTACGGCGTGCTGGGCGCAGGCCGGTACGACGTGCAGCAGAACGAAGACACCCTGGAAATCCTGCACAACCCCTACACCGCCACCACCGACTACGTGGCACAAGCCTATGAGCAGGCCTCGGGGAGCAGCAAATACAGCCGCGACAAGGTGGTGCTGCATGCTTGCCTTGAGGTCTACAACTCCCGGGCCTTCGATGAGTTCATCCAGACCCAGGACCGCTACATCCGGCCTGACGGCTAAGGCAGCGAGCGAGCCTGGTGCATGTCGCAAAGACGTTGTTCGAGGTCGAATCCAGCCTGTCGCCCCGGCGCCAGCTGTCCATACTCAAGGGCCCATTCCCCGGTAATGGAAGACCCCCGTGAACCTGCCATCGGTCCTGTCTGAGAACACCCCGCTCCTGGTCAACCCGCTGCGTCTGGAGCAGGACGACTTGCGGCACTTTCAAGAGCGCGGCTTCATCAAGCTGCGCCAACTGCTGACCCCGACAGCCATCGAGCACCTAAGTGAACTGGTCGACAGCCAACTGCGCCCCTGCCGCACCAGCGCCCCCGCCCATGGCGACGGCTTCAGTCGCCTGACCCACCAGCTGGGGCAGATCGGCATCCTCGAACGCCTCTACCGGCAACCGGCCTTCACCCAGGTGCTGACCCGCCTCACGGGCTGCCGGCTGATCGTCAGCGAGGCCCAGAGCTTCGAGCTGCAGACCGGTCGCTCGGGCTTTGCCTGGCACTACGACTCGCTGAACTTTCGCTACATCCGCCCCCAGGACCCGGCCTTCAGCCTGTGGCTGCCGTTGCAGCCGATCCGCCCCGAGCAGCAGGGTGGCGGCATGGCCTGGGTACCGCTGTCGCGGTGCTCGGCCCAGGCGAACTTCCAGTTCTCGCGCCTGCTGGCCGAAAAGCTGGCCCGGGGCGAGGCGATCGAGGATTTTTCCGCACACCTGCGCCAGACCTACTGCACCCCGGGACTGCTCACCGACAGTTTCGAACAGCAGCGCATCGAAGACAGCTTCGATCCCGGCGACGCCCTGCTGTTCAGCAAATACCTCTGGCACCGCTCCAGCCCCCTGCTGCCCGGCGACCTGCAACGGCGCCAGGCGGTGAGCCTGCGCCTGCTGGACTGGCGCGCGCGCCTCGACCCGCTGCTGCAGGAAGGCGAAACCCGCAGCGCCGGCGGCCTTGGCATGGGTCGTGAAGGCGGTCCGCTGAACCCGGTGTCCTATGGCTCGCGTTTCGTCGATATCCAGCCCGGGGCGCCGATCCGCAGCTCGGCCCATTGCGGGCCGATTCTCTGAGCCAGGCTAGGACTGGGGCCCCAGCAACACCTGCTGTTGGGCCGCGCACAACTCCATCAGGTAGTCCCAGACCACCCGCAGCCGCACCGACTTGTGCAGCTCGCGGCGAGTGCTGATCCAGTAGGCGCGCTGGATGCTCTCGGCCGGCAACAGCGGCACCAGCTGCGGGTCGGCGGCGGCCATGTAGCACGGCAGCACGGCGATCCCCAGGCCGGAACGGGCCGCCTCTTGCTGGGCGATGACGCTGGTGCTGTGGAACACCACTTGCGGGTTGCGGCAAAACTGGTTGAGGAACATCAGCTCCTGGCTGAACAGCAGGTCGTCGACGTAGCCGATCCAGGCGTGGCGCCCCAGGTCTTCGCGGCTGCGCAGCGGCGGCGCGCGGTCCAGGTAGCTCGGGCTGGCGTACAGCGCCAGGCGGTAGTCGGTGAGCTTGCGGGTCACCAGCATGTCGGCGCTGGGGCGTTCCAGGTGAATGCTGATCTCCGCCTCGCGGTTGAGAATGCTGACAAAGCGCGGCACCGCCACCAGTTCCACCTCCAGCCCCGGATAGCGCTCGAACAGCGCGGACATGCGCCCGGCGAGAAACTTCACCCCCAGGCCTTCGGTGACCCCCACGCGGATCTTGCCCAGGGGCGCGCTGGACTGGGTGATTTCTTCCTGCACCAGCAAGGCGACGTTTTCCATGGCCTCGGCGTGCTTGAGCAGCGCCTCGCCGGCCGGGGTCAGTTCATAGCCCTGGGCATGCTGGACGAACAGTGCGGTGCCCAGGGCCTTCTCCACCGCCTCGATATGCCGGGCCACCGTGGCGTGGGTGGTGTTCAGCCGCCGCGCCGCGGTGAGCAGGCGCCCGCTGCGTTGCAGTTCGAGAAAGTAGCGCAGGTCGTTCCAGTCGAACATGGAAAATCCTTATCGATGTCGAGGTTGGCGGCTGTTAGAAAACGCACAGCGGGTGGGCAAAAACTAACATTCTTTTGACGAAAGCTAACAACTAGGATGAGGCAACAAGAATCAGAACAAGAAGAGGTCATGGATGCTTCCCGCCTTTGACGCCTACGACTACATCGTGGTCGGCGCCGGTCCCGCCGGCTGTCTGCTGGCCAATCGCCTGTCGGCCAATCCCCAGCACCGGGTGCTGCTGCTGGAAGCCGGCGGCCGCGACAACTACCCCTGGATCCACATTCCCGTGGGCTACCTGTTCTGCATCGGCAACCCGCGTACCGACTGGTGCTTCAAGACCGAAGCCGAACCGGGCCTGCAGGGCCGCAGCTTGAGCTACCCGCGGGGCAAGGTGCTGGGCGGCTGCTCATCGATCAACGGCATGATCTACATGCGCGGCCAGGCCGCCGACTACGACGGCTGGGCCGCCGCAGGCAACCCGGGCTGGAGCTGGCAGGATGTGCTGCCGCTGTTCAAGAAAAGCGAAAACCACTTTGCCGGGGGCAGCGAGTTGCACGGCGCCGCCGGCGAATGGCGGGTCGAGCGCCAGCGCCTGTCGTGGCCGATCCTCGATGCCTTCCGCACTGCTGCGCAGCAGAGCGGCATCGGCAACATCGACGACTTCAACGGCGGCGACAACGAAGGCTGCGGCTACTTCCAGGTCAACCAGAAGGCCGGGGTGCGCTGGAACGCCGCCAAGGCCTTTCTCAAGCCGATCGCCCAGCGCCCCAACCTGGTGGTGCTGACCGGGGTCGAGGTGCAGCGGCTGATTCTCGAGGACGGCCGCGCCACGGCGGTACACGCCAGCTGCCAGGGGCGCCTGGAGCAGTTCAAGGCGCGCCGCGAGATCATTCTCTGCGCCGGCGCCATCGGCTCGCCAAGCATCCTGCAGCGCTCGGGCATTGGTCCGGCGCCGCTCCTGCAACGCTTGGGGGTAGGCGTCAGCCATGCCCTGCCCGGGGTCGGCGAAAACCTTCAGGACCACCTGCAACTGCGCTTGATCTACCAGCTGGAAAACGCCCGCACCCTGAACCAGATCGCCGGCAGCCTGTGGGGCAAGATGGGCATGGGCCTGCGCTACCTGTATGACCGCAGCGGCCCGCTGTCCATGGCCCCGAGCCAGCTGGGCGCCTTTGCCCGCTCGGGCCCGGAACAGACCCGGGCCAACCTCGAATACCACGTGCAGCCGCTGTCCCTGGAGCGCTTCGGCGAGCCCTTGCACAGCTTCCCGGCCTTTACCGCCTCGGTCTGCGACCTGCGTCCGCAGAGCCGGGGCCGGGTCGAGATCCGCTCGGTGGACGCCGGCGCTGCGCCGTTGATCCAGCCCAACTACCTGAGCCACCCGGAGGACCTGCGGATCGCCGCCGACGCCATCCGCCTGACCCGGCGCATCGTCGGCGCCCCGGCCCTGCAGCCGTTCAAACCCTGCGAATACCTACCGGGGCCGCAACTGCAAACCGAAGAGCAACTGCATGAAGCGGCGGCGCGAATCGGCACCACCATCTTCCACCCGGTGGGCACCTGCCGCATGGGCAGCGACGCCCACGCCGTGGTGGACGCGCAACTGCGGGTGCACGGCATTCCCGGGCTGCGCATTGCCGATGCCTCGATCATGCCGCGCATCACCTCGGGCAATACCTGCTCGCCGACCCTGATGATCGCCGAGAAGGCTGCCGAACTGATCCTCGCCAGCGTCCCCAGGAGTACCGTCCAGCACAAGCAACCCGCCACCCCGGCATGACCGTAGGAACAGATGCACCTGAGTAGGAGCTGGCTTGCCGGCGAAGGCGCCTCCAAGGCCGGCACCTGGTTCAAGGGCCTCTTCGCTGGCAAGCCAGCTCCTACGCAATAGCGGTAACAGTTGCACCCGAGGTAGGGGCCGCTTCGCTGGCAAGCCAGCTCCTACGGTCGGCAGGGAAACGAAGGCTTAACGCGCGCGCGGTAAGCCCGCAACAACGGCGCCGGTCACGGCGTCGGCAGTGGAACAACAACAATAATCACTGTAAGGAAGCCCCCCATGTCAGAACACGTACAGCCCCTGACCCCCACCCTGCAGGACACCACCGCCCAAGGCGGGCAGAAGGTCATCTTCGCCTCGTCCCTCGGCACGGTGTTCGAGTGGTACGACTTCTTTCTCTATGGCGCCCTGGCGGCGGTGATCAGCAAGCAGTTCTTCGCCGGGGTCAATGACACCACGGCGTTCATCTTCGCCTTGATGGCCTTCGCCGCCGGCTTCGTCGTGCGACCGTTCGGTGCCCTGGTGTTCGGGCGCCTGGGGGACATGATCGGGCGCAAGTACACCTTCCTCGCCACCATCGTCCTCATGGGCATGGCGACCTTCGCCGTGGGCCTGCTGCCCAACTACGCCAGCATCGGCATCGCCGCGCCGATCATCCTGGTGGCCCTGCGCATGCTCCAGGGCCTGGCCCTGGGCGGTGAGTACGGCGGCGCCGCGACCTATGTCGCCGAGCACGCGCCCCAGGGCAAGCGCGGCTTGCACACCAGCTGGATCCAGTCCACCGCGACCCTGGGCCTGCTGCTGTCGCTGCTGGTGGTGCTGGCCTGCCGTTACTTCACTGGCGATCAGTTCGAGGTCTGGGGCTGGCGCTTGCCGTTCCTGCTGTCCATCGTCCTGCTGGGCATCTCCACCTGGATCCGCATGAGCCTGCACGAGTCCCCGGCCTTCCTGAAAATGAAGGAGGAAGGCCGCGCCAGCAAGGCACCGATCCGCGAGTCCTTCGGCAAATGGGAGAACCTCAAGGTGGTGCTGATCGCCCTGTTCAGCATCAACGCCGGGCAGGCGGTGACCTTCTATGCCGCGCAGTTCTACGTTTTGTTCTTCCTGACCCAGTTCCTCAAGATGGACCCGGCCCTGGCCAACAGCCTGCTGATCATCAGCGTGGTGATCGGCGCACCAATGTTCATCTTCTTCGGCTGGCTCTCGGACAAGGTCGGCCGCAAGCCGGTGCTGATGCTCGGCCTGTTGCTGGCCACGCTGCTGTACTTCCCGATCTTCAAGGCCTTGGCCCACTACGCCAACCCGGCCATCGACCAGGCCAGCCGCCAGGCGCCGATCAGCGTCAGCGCCGACCCGGCCACCTGCACCTTCCAGTTCGACCCGGTGGGCAAGGCGCGCTTCGACAGCCCCTGCGACAAGGTCAAGACCTTCCTGGTGAAACAGGGCCTGCCCTACAGCAGCGTCGCCGCCCCGGCCGGCAGCCCGGTGCAGGTCAGCGTCGGCGAAGTGAAGATCGACGGCTTCGACGAAGCGGCCCTGCGCGGCGCGGTGACCCTGGCCGGCTATCCGCAGCAGGCCGATACCCAGAACGTCAACAAGCCCATGGTGGTGGTGCTGATCGTGGCGCTGATCCTGATTGCCGCCATGTGCTACGGGCCGCTGGCGGCGCTGATGGTGGAACTGTTTCCGACGCGGATCCGCTACACCTCGATGTCCCTGCCCTACCACATCGGCAACGGCTGGTTCGGTGGTTTCCTGCCGACCGTGTCCTTTGCCCTGGTGGTCTACACCGGCGATATCTTCTATGGCCTGTGGTACCCGGTGCTGATTACCGGGGTCAGCCTGGTGGTGGGGTTGTTGTGCCTGCGGGAAACCCGCGATGTGGACATCAACCATGGCTGATGGCCAAGCCAACTCCGCCGCCGGCCTGGCTTTCGGGCTGATGCTGAGGAACTGATGGTCGGTGCACAGCCAGGCGGCCCGGAACAGCACCCCGGAGCACAGGAATGCGGGCTTCGACGGGCCGCCGCAATCCTGCCGGGTGTCGCTGTCCAGCGGGTTGAGGCGGGCCAGCATGTCGCTGCCCCGGTCGGCCCGCGCCCTGGGCAACAGGCACAGGTGTAGAGCGGCTTGAATAAAGCCCCGGGTTGCGCCACTGTCTCGGCACTTTTTCCGGCGGAGTCCGAACATGCTGTTGATCTTTCCCACGGTGCTGGCCCTGGCCTTGATCCTGATGTTGTGGCGCCGTCAGAACGCCCTCCGGGCCTTGCGCCGGGAAGCCCATATCCGCAATTTCACCCTGCCGCCCAGGCTGTTCGAACCGCTGCGCACCCAGCATCCGCACCTGAGCCTCAAGGACTGCCAACTGGTGGCCCAGGGCTTGCGCCAGTTCTTCCTGGCCTACCTCAAGGGCGGCCAGCACTACGTGTCGATGCCATCCCAGGTGGTGGACGACCTGTGGCACGAGTTCATCCTGCATACCCGGGATTACCAGCAGTTCTGCGACAAGGCCTTCGGCCAGTTCCTCCATCACACGCCCGCCGCAGTGCTCGGCCAGGACGCCGCGCGCAAAAGCGACAACGGCCTGCGTCGGGTCTGGCGTCTGGCCTGCCTGGAAGAAAACATCAACCCTGCCCAGCCCAGCCGCCTGCCGCTGCTGTTCGCCCTGGATGCCAAGCTGAAAATCGCTCGGGGCTTTCACTACGTCGCTGACTGCCAGTCCCTGCGGCGTCTGACGGACAACGCCACCACGGCTGCCGTGGTGCACTGCGGCAGCGAGCTGTACAGCAGTTCCTTCGACAGCGACTCCTCCAGCAGTGGCAGCGACAGTGACGGCTCGCGTTTCGGCGGCGACGGGGACAGTGGCGGCAGCGATGGCGGCGGGGGCGACAGCAGCGGTTGCGGGGGCGGCGGTTGTGGCGGCGGGGGCGGCGACTGATCACCCGTGGGCCAGCGCCACCGACAGCCAGGTGGCCGAGGCAATGTCCTGGCGCTGTGATTTGCCTGGCGCGGGCGCAGACCAGGAGGCTTGCCTGAGCGTTGAGCGAAACCGACACAGGCACACGGGCTGGGCGCGATGCCCAGCACCCACATCAGAGCGCGCGGGCGTGAAAAAAACCGGGCGTTAGAACAAGCGGATCGCCAGTCCGAAAACGCTCGCCCCATACCATGACTTCTTCTTGCGACGGCAACAGCATGGGGCGTAATCGATACCCTTTGAGCAGGGCCTCGACGCCTTGAGCAAAATCATGCCCAACAAAAAGCATTATGGGCGCGACCAATCCGTTCGAGAACAAACGGCCTTGGCTATCCAACCAGAGCTGTGCATGACCATGATGTACATCACCCAGGCAAACAAAGTGGGTGTGCAGCGCTTCTTGCCAGCCATGTACTTGTTCATCGGGGCACGCAGGACACCCAAACTCTATGTCACTAGAGGCACACTCCGCCCCCGCGCCGGTATGCCCTACGGTCAATTCGCCAAATGCTTGCAGGATGCGAAATGCCGGATGTGCGCGGGGTACGTGACTATCAACCACAACGGCCCTGCCAGGGGCCCACCCGGCATCTCTGAAAAACGGCTCTATGTTCGGAGTAAGGAGGTTCATGCGGCGAAGATAATCAAAGTGCAGGAAAACCGCAAAAGCCCTGTATACGGCCCCTGCCGGAAGGCTATCAGCTGCTCTGCGCGTCAAGTCGACATCCACGACTATCGACGGCCAGCCAATGCCTGCCTCGATCAAACCTGCCCAGGACCGGGGAAAACAAGGGGAAGAGTGATGTGGAAGCGGCGCATCGCGCGCCGCTCCACTGTTTCCGATCAATCAGGCGATGATGTCGGTGACAGCCGCCTGGCCCACGGTGCCCACGGCGAAGTCCACCGCGCCATGACCGGTCAGGTCGATCATCAGGCTGGTCTGGTTGGTTTCGACAAAGTAGGTGAGGATCGCATCGCCGGCGTGGCCAGTGAAGCCGCTGACGAAGTTCAGGGTGGCGCCGGTGGAGGCAAACAGGCCGCTGAGGTCGATCTTGTCCTCGCCACTGGCGAAATCCATGATCCAGTCCGGGGCGTCGAAGGTCGAATCCGAGGCCGCGCCGAACACGAAGGTGTCGGCCCCTGCCCCGCCCCACAGCGTATCGCCACCGCCACCGCCGTAGAGGATGTCGTTGCCGGCACCGCCTTCGAGGATGTTCGCCGCAGCGTTGCCGATCAGCAGGTCATTGCCCGAACCGCCGATGGCGTTTTCCACGGTCACGCCGTGGGCGATGGAGACGTTGCCCACCAGGCCGCCAACGTCGGAGAAGCCGCCCTGGTTGAGGTTGATCTTCTGGTTCTGGCTGAAGCCGGAGAAGTCCAGGGTGTCGTTGCCGCCACCGTCCCACACCGCGAACACCAGTTTGTCGGCATTGGAGTCGGCACTGTAGAAATCCCGCCCGGTGTTGGAGTTGAAGCCGTACACCGTGTCGTCGGCGCGGGTTTCAAGGTTGGCGCCATAGAGCTTCTGCACCGCGACGATATCGTCGAGCAACGGTGCCGAAGCATAGGCGCCGCTGCCGTCCTTGCTGAAGTTCTGCCCGGTGTTGCCCTCGCTCCAGTAGCTCATCAGGCTGTAGCCGCGGGTGTCCTGGGCGTAGGTGACATCGTTGTAGGTGGGGTTGCCGTTGCCGGCGTTGTACACACCCGGGTGGGACAGGCCCAGGGTGTGGCCGATCTCGTGGGTCAGGGTCTGACGACCGTAGTTGCCGTTGCCCGGGGTTTCGTTGACCCGATACTGGTCGTTGATCAGGTACCAGGACTGGCCGTCGTAGCTGCCGCCGGACGGCAGGTAGGCGAAGGCTGCGCCGCCGGTGCTGACGTTGTAGTTGCCGAAGGTCATGTGACCATCGCCACCCTTGGCGGCCTCGCTGAAGGTGACGTTGGCCACGTCCGACCAGGACTGCAGGGACAACAGCGCCTGGGCCTTCTGCAAGGCGCTGAACTCGCTGAAGCTGCCCAGGGCCGGGTTGTAGTTGGCCGGCTTTTCAGTGAGGAAACTGTAGGTCAGGTCGATCTTGCCGTCGCCATTCTGGTCGTGCCAGGACAGGCCCTTGCGCAGGATCGAATCCGCCGCCTGGTCGGCGGTGAAGGATGGCTTGCCGTTCACCAGCGCGCTGCCACCGCGGTCATACAGGTGGCTGAAGGTCTGGACCTGCAGGTAGGCACTGCTGGCCGCTGCACCGGGAATGATCGCGTTTTCGTTGATTTGCGAGAGTGTCTTCGACATTGCTACGTCCTTGTTCAAGACAAAAATTTTCCGATAGAACAGCCACGACCCCGCCCGCGAGATCGTCCTATCACTCGCCCGTTGAGGCGCAGAAAAACTGACACAATCGTCAACTTCCAGTCCACGATTTTCTTTGTCTGACAATCGTCCGAAAGCGCTCTGGCCCGGGGTGGATTTTCCACTCGCGCGCCGCTCCGGCAGCGGATAGGCTAAGCAGCGATCGGAGGCAGAAAATGCTCACACCAAGCGCTGCCCCGCCGCTGTTCCATGAGGAGTCCGCTATGCGCAAAATCCTGCTGCTGGGCACTTTGATGATCTTCGCCGGCGCTGCCCACGCCGAAGGCATTCCGCTGTTCAACGTCTCCTGCCCGGGCAATCTGGCGGTCAGCGCCGACCAGGGCGGACCGATTTACATCAACGGCAAGGCGGTCAAGAACAGCGCCGTGGATGACCGGCATTTCCAGGTCAAGACCGCTGAAATCACCCTGGCCATCAGCGTCGAAGACGACGATTCGGTGACCGTGAAGTACACCGACAAGCATGGCGCCAGTGGCCTGTGCGAAGCGGTGGACGATTGAGCCGCCCTTAGTCTTTTCTCCCTCAACCACAAGAGCCGAGCATGCACATCAGCGCACTCCCCTTTGTCACCACCGACTGGTCGACGATCGAACCCACCGAGCATCGCGGCGAAACCGGCAGCGCGTTCTGGCGCACCCGGCAGTTCGGCGCGATCCGCGTGCGCATGGTCGAATACACCCCGGGCTACCTGGCCGACCACTGGTGCTCCAAGGGCCACATCCTGCTGTGCCTGGAAGGCGAACTGCACACCGAACTGGAGGACGGCCGGCGCTTCGTGCTGACCCCGGGCATGAGCTATCAGGTGGCGGACAACGCCGAGCCGCACCGCTCATCTACTGCGCGGGGGGCCAAGTTGTTCGTGGTGGATTGAGGCGCTTCAGAACAGCCCCATCTGGCCACCCACCAGGGTGCTGAAATCGTCCTGGACAAAGGGCAGGATGGCATCTGCCACCGGTTGCAATTGCCGGGTCAGGTAGTGCTCGTAGTCGATGGCGGCGCGGCGGTTTTCCAGGGGCTCGGGGCCGGCCAGGGTGATCACGTACCTGATCCAGCCGCCGTTCTGGTACTGCAACGGCCGGCCCTGCTCGCGGTTGTAGTCATCGGCCAGGCGCGCGGCGCGGACATGGGGCGGCACGTTGCGCTCGTAGTCATCCAGCGGCCGGCGCAGGCGCTTGCGGTAAATCAGCAAATCATCCAGTTGCCCGGCCAGGGTGCGGTGCACGTAGTCGCGCACATAGTCCTGATAGGGCTGGCGGTGGAAGATCCGCCGGTACAGCTCCTGCTGGAATTCCCGGGCCAAGGGCGACCAGTCGGTGCGCACGGTTTCCAGGCCCTTGTAGACCATCTCCTGGCGGCCATCGGCGCGCTGCACCAGCCCGGCGTAACGCTTCTTGCTGCCCTCTTCGGCGCCGCGGATGGTGGGCATCAGAAAGCGCTTGTAGTGGGTTTCGAACTGCAACTCCAGGGCGCTTTCCAGGCCGTACTCTTGCTGCAGGTGCTCGCGCCACCACTGGTTGACGTGGGCCACCAGGGCACGGCCGATCAACGCCGCCTGCTCCTCGTCATGCAGGCTGCCGAGCCAGACGAAAGTCGAGTCGGTATCGCCATAAATCACCTGATGCCCCTGGGCTTCGATCAACTGCCGGGTACGGGCCATGATCTCGTGGCCGCGTAGGGTGATGGAGGACGCCAGGCGCGGGTCGAAGAAGCGACAACCGCTGGAACCCAGCACCCCGTAGAAGGCGTTCATGATGATCTTCAACGCCTGGGACAGCGGCGCATTGTGCTCGCGCTTGGCCACCTCGCGGCCCTCGGCGACCCGGGTCACGATCGAGGGCAGGCAATGCCGGGTGCGGGAAAAACGCGCGCCGCGAAAGCCCGCCACCGAATACTGCTCGTCCGGTTGGCGCAGGCCTTCCACCAGGCCCACCGGGTCGATCAGGAAGCTGCGGATGATCGAGGGGTACAGGCTCTTGTAGTCCAGCACCAGCACCGATTCGTAGAACCCGGGCCGCGAATCCATGACAAAGCCGCCGGGGCTGGCCTGGGGCGGCAGTTCGCCGAGGTTGGGCGCGACGAAGCCCTGGCGATGCATCAGCGGCATGTACAGGTGGGTGAAAGCGGCCACCGAACCGCCACTGCGGTCGGCGGGTAGCCCGGTGACGGTGGCCCGCTCCAGCAGGAAGGTCAGCAACTCGGTCTTGGCGAAGATCCGCGTCACCAGTTCGCAGTCCTTGAGGTTGTAGCGGGCCAGGGCCGGCTTGTCCTCGGCGAACATGCGGTTGATTTCGTCCATGCGCTGGTAGGGGTTGTCGATCGACTTGCCCTCCCCCAGCAGCGTCTGGGCGACGTTTTCCAGGCTGAAGGACGGGAAGCTCCAGGTCGCCGAACGCAACGCTTCGATGCCGTCGATGATCAAGCGGCCGGCGGCCGAGGCGAAATAGTGGGTACGGCTGCCGTGCTCGCGCCACTGCATTTCCTCGCCGCCACGTCCCAGGCGCAGCGGTACCGCCAGGCGCCGGGCATGCTCGTGGAGCACCCGCAGGTCGAACTGCACCAGGTTCCAGCCAATGATCGCGTCCGGGTCGTGCTCGGCCAGCCATTGGTTGAGTTTCTCCAGCAACTGCTCGCGGCTGGCGCAGAACTCCAGGTCGAAATCCACCGCGCTGTCGTCTTCCCGGGCCTTGCCGAGCATGTACACCTGGCGCTGGCCGCAGCCTTCCAGGGCGATGGAATAGAGCTCGCCGCGTTCGCTGGTCTCGATGTCCAGGGACACCAGCTTGAGGGTTGGGCGGTAGTCCGGCGCCGGCTTCATCTGCGCTTCCAGCAACAGGCCGTCGGGCCCTGGCAGGCCGCCGAAAGACACCGGCGCGGTGATGAAACGCTCCATCAGGTAGCGCTCGGGCGGCCGCACATCGGCCTCGAACACCTCGACGCCGGCGCGGCGCAGGGTCTTGTCCAGGCGCATCAGCTGATTGTGTTGCGGGCAGTACAGGCCCAGAACCGGGCGCTGATGGAAGTCCCGCAGTTGCAGGGGGCGCAGTTCGACATCCGGGTCGTCCGCCAGCAAGCGTTCGGCCTGAGGACGCTGCACCGCCGGGATAAAGGCTACGGAAGTCTGCAACGGCAAGCGGAGCCGCCGCGGCCCCTGATCGGTGGCCAGCCAGAATTCGACTTCCGTGCCTGCCGGCGTATCGCGCCAGTGCCGGGTCAGGACGAAGCCTTGTTGTACATCCACCGCTGCAACCTCAGAGCCGTTTCAAGGCGCCGATTCTACCTGTCCCGGGCGGCGATAGGGTGTCTGGATGATGGCTTTGACGCTTTTGTCAGACAATATGTAGTGCTTGAAAATTTTCACTACAAAACCGTTGACGCGAAGATTTCGCCCTTGCATGATGCAGACGTCTCCCCGATCGGGGGACGAGGCAAAGGTGTTATGAGCAAGCTCGTCTGACCGCCGAGCTGTGACCCGGATGTGTACTGCCCACAAGGCAGATTGATGAAACTGACCTGGCATTGATCGTCCAGTACAAGGACCGGAAGCCGGCGAAAACTCTTCAAGATGCTTGTGGCCGATGGTGGGAATGTCGGCAGCTTCATCCAGGTTTACGCTGCTTCTCTTCGTTGTGACGCTATTGCGTAGCAGTTAATCAAGGCAACTACACGCATCAGGCTCTGGGCCTTATCTGTATCCGACAGACACCCTCTGTCGCCCTGTTTCCGGTATCAGGGTTCAACTTACCGACGTAGCAAGATGAATTAGCGAATCAACTTAGATAGATCGATAAATGGTCAAGGGGGCTACAAATGAATCTTAATAATCAACCCACTATTGATGAATTGGCACGCATGTTCGCCGCACAGAAAGACAGCCACGACAGCCACATTCTGTGGATTGCCAAGTCGGGCCAAGTGCACATCGACTGCCTGTCGCCCCATAGCCATGAAGCAGAGTTCGACCAGAACAACCGGGAGCTGGCAGCCCGCCTGAAGATGTACCGCCGCGGCCAGGGCTACGTCGGCAAGAAAGCCGCCGCCGACAAGGACTTCATTGGCCGGGTACTGGAGACCCTGAAAGCCGAATGGCAATCACTGCGGGACAAATCGGAAGTTCGGGTTATTGATCGGTTTTGTTGAGTAGTGCGGTCAATTTGCTGATTAAAAATTCTTGATACAACAATAAAAATGAGGCGCTCTTCAGAGCGCCTCATTTTATTAACTCAAACTATTCGAATCTCTGCCTAGGGGGCTTGCTTGTCGGCAAAGAGAATAACCATCCTGTCAGTTCAACAAGCCCACCACCAACAGGTCGGATTAAAAGACCATCATACACAGCTTCCCGGCTCTCCATGCTCTCCCCTTCACAACAGTACTAATATCTTTTCACATCATCCTTGCATCAAATCCTGAGAAACGCTTCCTCAACCATGCCGCTGAAGACGCATATCTATTCAACTTGATATTCCATGAAAGGTATTAGCCCCAGCTAAAATCAGGTTTTATTACACACTCCACCCCAACAGACTCAAGCCGCCTCTTGACTCTTAAAACTTTAACTGCCGGACCAGAAAACACTAAAGAAGACTCCCGCTGAAGAACCTCTCTTGACATCAAAAAATTACAACCCAGCACTTCTGACACTGCCCTTATATGAGCCAGGTCACTATAGTCCCCGCGACAGAAAACTTTATACTCCTGATCATCCACTTCAATATCTGGAAAACGTGTAGTGACCAACGACCAACCACAACAGGAGCATCTTAATCCTTCGCAACGCCCCTCACTCAATAAAGACAGTTCGCCCCCGCATGAGCCACAGGTTACAAGAGAGGAATCCTTCATCATGACTGTCCTTAATTAAATATTTCAAACCCTCTCCACCTCACAACATCCGACATATTAAAAACCAAAACCTGCAACCATCAATTAACCTTGCGCCTAAAGAAAATAAAATATAGAACCCCACCTACACACTACGAGACCGTTATCACGATAGATGGAAAAGCCTCTACACCCGTGAAACTTACAACACTTTTATCTCAAAAACACCGCCAATGCCTCCTTCGAAGATTCGACAATTCTCATCCACTCCGGTGTTGCCAGATACTCTGCATCTTCCAGTTCTACCCCATGCAAGAGAAACAGTTCGTTAATACTCCTGACAACATCTTCAACCGATTGCGCTTCTGCCTCTCCCAGCAGGACAAGTCCAATCCAGGAGCGGGCATCCGTTGCTAAGCCTGTATCATCGAATAAAAAATGAATGGCATAATCAAGCTCGTCATAAAACGTATCTGAAGCCTCCCTCTGAACCCAGGCTCGATATTGATAGTTAATATCTGAGAGCCCTCGCAAGTAGCCAATCAGTTCGTCCCTCATTGAGGGGAATTTTAACTTTGGAAACACCCACGGCTCCATATCCACTCCCCCATTTTTACCAGCAATGAGCCTGCTAATACCTCAGCTCAGACTCTATGACGCCTTCAGCGACCCGCTTCGAACCTTCAGTCAGATAAAATCCTTGACCCAGTTGCAGCTCCCCATAACTCAAAAACCGATGATAGGTGAGTTCAACCTCGACAGAGAGCAGAGAAGCAAAACTGGCACCTTCTGGAATGCCGATTATCCGCACCGCCAAGCCCTCATCCAGAGTGTCCGTATGAAAGTAAGGTGCGTAGCCATCGCCCTCTGGCATAGTCAAACGCCCACCACTATCTGGGGACAAGAAACTGATACTCGCCCTAAAACCAGCAGTACGCATGTTCAATCTACTCACTCCTGAGCCCCTCCTACTTAGCCAGTAAGCCTCACACAAGCACTCACACCACAACAGCCAGCCTCAGAATACAAAAAAGCCCGGACCTGGTCCGGGCTGAGTTGAATTATTGAAACGGCGTTTAATTCATACAGACACAAGCGTACCAGGCCGCTGCAGATACCTCAGAACGCAAAACACGAACACCCAAACGCCCCCCAGAACCCCTGGAAGTCACTCACCGGCACATTGGACATACGCGCCTTCTGGTGCCCGTGGGCATGCACCGCGCAGGGTCCGCTGCACTGGTGCACCTGGTTCTGCAGCGGTGCGTTGGGCTTCCAATGCCCCGGCACCTTGGCCACCGGCGACCAGTCCGGGGTCACCGGCAGGCTCGGCGGGGCCAGTTTGGCGAAGTCGCCGGCCGCGTGGACCACCTTGCCATCCACCACGGTCAGCAGGGATTCGATCCACTTGATCGCCTCTTCCTCGACGCTGAAGTAGTCCGCCGACAGGGCCACCAGGTCCGCCAGTTGCCCGACCTTGATCTGGCCTTTCTTGCCCTGTTCCGAAGAGAACCAGGCGCTGCCGTGGGTATACAGTTCCAGCGCGGTGTCGCGGCTCAAGCCCTGGGGATACAGCTCCAGGCCACCAACCGTGCGACCGCTGACCATCCAGTACAAGGAGGTCCAGGGGTTGTAGCTGGACACCCGGGTGGCGTCGGTGCCGGCACCCACCGGAATGCCTTCGGCGAGCATGCGCTGGATCGGCGGGGTCATCTCGGCGGCCTTGGCGCCGTAGCGTTCGACGAAGTACTCGCCCTGGAAGGCCATGCGGTCCTGGATCGCGATGCCGCCGCCCAGGGCCCGTACCCGCTCGATGTTTTTCGGGCTGATGGTTTCCGCATGATCGAAGAACCACGGCAAGCCGTTGAAGGGGATGTCGCGGTCGACCTTTTCGAAGACGTCGAGCATCCGCGAGATGGATTCGTCGTAGGTGGCGTGCAGGCGAAACGGCCAGCGCTGCTCCACCAGGTGGCGCACCACCGGTTCCAGCTCCTGCTCCATGGTCTGCGGCAGATCGGGGCGCGGTTCGAGGAAGTCCTCGAAGTCGGCGGCGGAGAACACCAGCATCTCCCCTGCCCCGTTGTGCCGCAGGAAGTCGTCGCCCTGACCGTAGGTGACACTGGACGTCCAGTGCTTGAAGTCGGCCAGTTCTTCCTTGGGCTTCTGGGTGAACAGGTTGTAGGCGATGCGCACGGTCAGTTGCTGCTCAGCCGCCAGCTGGTTGATCACCTGATAGTCGTCCGGGTAGTTCTGGAAGCCGCCGCCGGCATCGATGGCACTGGTGACCCCCAGGCGGTTGAGCTCGCGCATGAACTGGCGGGTCGAGTTGACCTGATATTCCAGGGGCAACTTGGGCCCCTTGGCCAGGGTCGCATACAGAATCATCGCGTTGGGCCGGGCGATCAGCATGCCGGTGGGGTTGCCATTGCCATCGCGGACAATCTCGCCGCCGGGCGGGTTCGGCGTGTTGCGGTCATAGCCCACCACCCGCAGCGCGGCACGGTTGAGCAAGGCGCGGTCATACAGGTGCAGGACGAACACCGGGGTGTCCGGCGCCGCCTGGTTCAGTTCCTCCAGGGTCGGCATGCGCTTCTCGGCGAACTGGAATTCGTTCCAGCCGCCCACCACCCGTACCCACTGCGGCGCCGGGGTGCGCAGGGCCTGTTCCTTGAGCAGGCGCAGGGCATCGGCCAGGGACGGCACGCCCTCCCAGCGCAGTTCCAGGTTGTAGTTGAGTCCGCCGCGGATCAGGTGCAAGTGCGAGTCGTTGAGCCCGGGGATCACCGTGCGCCCCATCAGGTCAATGACCTGGGTGCCGGCACCGCGCAGGGCCATGGCCTGGGCGTCATTGCCCACGGCAATGAAGCGCCCGTCCTTGATCGCCACCGCACTGGCCCGGAGCCGGGCCCGGTCCACGGTGTGCAGGCGGCCGTTGAACAGAATCAGATCCGCAATTGCATCGGGTTTCATGGCATTGCTCCAAACGAAGGTCGGGAAGGAATCAGGCCGCGCTGCGCGGTTGCAGCCAGCGGCGGAACAGGCGCGTGACCCGGGGCATGAAGACGTAGACCACCAGCAGCACGATGCTCAGGGTGATCAGTACCGTGGCCGGCACATAGCCACCAAGCCAGGGCAGCAGGGCAAACACCGGCTTCCACAACTGCGGCACCAGGAAGCTCAGCGGCAGGATCACCAGGAAGGTCACGCAGGCCTGCTTCCAGCGTGGCGGTGGCGTTGGCGCCGCGCTGTCCTGGGGGGTGAACCAGAATTCGCGATCGGCGTTGATTTCGGTCTGGTCGCCATCGGCCAGCAGGTGCTGGGCCTGCTCTACCAGCTCGCGGCGGTCGGCGGAATCCAGCCAGTTCTGCAACTGCTCGGTGCTGGCAAAGCGCAGCACGCTGGTGAACAGCCCGAGACCGCCGCTGTGGCCGCGGACCACGTCGATGCCCAGGTGTCCCGGGTAGCTGCGGGCCTTGGCGATGATCTGCCGCAGCCAGGTTTCATAGGCCTGTTCCTGGCCCTGCTTGATCCGGTGGCGCACCAGCAGGGTCACGACACCATCGGTGAGTTCGATGTTCATCAGAAGGCTCCAGGGTCCGGGAGGAGATGGCATCGGGGGCAGCCCGGCTGCCCCCGCGCTTCACAGTTAAGCTCAAGGTTGCTGGATGAACGTCAGCAAATCGTGGTTGAGACGCTCCTTGTGGGTGTCGGTCAAGCCGTGGGGCGCGCCGGGATAGACCAGCAGTCGGGCGTTGGCGATCAGCTTGGCCGACGCCCGGCCCGCAGCGTCGATGGGTACGATCTGATCATCGTCGCCATGCACCACCAGGGTCGGGATATCGAAGCGCTTCAGGTCTTCGGTGAAGTCGGTTTCGGAGAACGCCTTGATGCAGTCATAGGCATTCTTGTGCCCGGCCTGCATGCCCTGCAGCCAGAAGCTGTCGATCATGCCCTGGGACACCTTGGCCCCCGGACGGTTGAAGCCGAAGAACGGGCCACTGGCAATGTCCTTGTACAGCTGCGAACGGTCGGCCAAGGCGCCGGCGCGGATGCCGTCGAACACCTCCAGCGGCAGGCCCCCGGGGTTGGTTGCGGTCTTGAGCATCAGCGGCGGCACCGCCGAGATCAGCCCGGCCTTGGCCAGGCGCCCGGTGCCATGGCGGCCGATGTAGCGCGCCACTTCGCCACCGCCGGTGGAGAACCCCAGGAGCACCGCATCCTGCAGGTCCAGATGCTCGATCAACTGCGCCAGGTCGTCGGCGTAGGTGTCCATGTCATTGCCGTCCCAGGGCTGGCTGGAACGTCCATGACCGCGCCGGTCGTGGGCGATGACGCGGTAGCCATGCTCGGCCAGGAACAGCATCTGCGACTCCCAGCTGTCGGCGCTCAGGGGCCAGCCGTGGCTGAAGACCACGGGCTGACCGCTGCCCCAGTCCTTGTAATAGAGTTCGGTGCCGTCGCGAGTGATGAAGGTGCTCATGTCAAATGTCCTTATGTTCGAGAGATCAACACCGGACACCGACGGCATCCGGTACATCAGGTCCTGGCCTTTTCTCCGGCAAGCCGGCTCCTACAGCTGACGCTGCGGGGCCTTGTGCACCATGCTGTAGGCGTAGTCCACGCCCATACCGTAGGCGCCGCTGTGCTCCAGCACCAGGCCCATGACCGCGTCGTAGGTGTCCTTGTGCGCCCAGTCGCGCTGGTATTCCAGCAGCACCTGCTGCCAGGTCACCGGCACCGCGCCGGCCTGGATCATCCGCTGCACGGCCATGTCGTGGGCTTCCTGGCTGGTGCCGCCGGAGGCATCGGTGACGATGTACACCTCATAACCTTCGGCCAGGGCTTCCAGGGCCGGGAAGGTCAGGCAGACCTCGGTCCACAGCGCCGCCATCACCAGTTTCTTGCGCCCGGTGGCCTTCACCGCCTCCACCAGCTTGCGGTCTTCCCAGGAGTTCATCGAGGTGCGTTCGATGGGCTGCTGACCGGGGAACACCGCCAGCAGTTCCGGCCAGATATAGCCGCTGAAGCTTTCGGTTTCCACCGAGGTGAGGATGCTCGGCACGTTGAAAATCTTGGCCGCCTTGGCCAGGGCCACGGTGTTGTTCTTCAGGGTCTGGCGATCGATCGATTGCACGCCGAAGGCCATCTGCGGCTGGTGGTCGATGAGGATCAGGGCGGAGTTGGCGGGGTTGAGCAATTCACGAATGGACATGGCGCGTTCCTTTTGCAGTCAGAGAGTGAGGGTCGAACATGACCGGCTGATGGCGCTGCTTGCGCCCCGTTGCGTCCGGCTTGGTGGCTAATTTAGGCCTTGTCCGAAATCGGAACAATTCCCTAAAATCTGGAATCATTGATTCCAAATAAGGGACAATCATGGACCGCATCCAATGCATGCGCGCTTTCGTCGTCACCGTTGATGAGAATGGCTTTGCCGCCGCCGCCCGAGCCATGGACGTGCCCCGCTCCAAGGTCAGCAAACAGATCCAGGCCCTGGAAGAGGCCATTGGCGTGCAACTGCTGCAGCGCACCACCCGCAGCCTGCACCTGACCGAAGCCGGCGCCGAGTACTACGAAAACGCCCGGGAGGTGCTGGCGGCCCTGGACGAGGCCGAACAACGGGCCCGGGACGGCGTCGCCGAACTGCGCGGCGTGTTGCGGGTCAACGCGCCGATGTCCTTCGGCCTGCGCCGGCTCGGGCCGCTGGTGCCGCTGTTCCATGAACAGCACCCGCTGATCGAGTTGCAGCTGGTGCTCAGCGACCAGCAGGTGGATCCGGTGCGCGGCGGTTTCGACGTCACCCTGCGCATCGCCAGCCTGCCGGATTCGTCGATGGTGGCCCGGCAGCTGGCGCCGGCGCCGCGGATCATGGTGGCCGCGCCCAGCTACCTGGCCCGGGCCGGAGTGCCCGGCCATCCCAAGGACCTGAGCAGCCACCAGTGCCTGAACTACGGCTACCTGCAAAGCGGCGTCAGCCTGCAATTGAACAACGGCAGCGACACCCAGCGGGTGCACGTCACCGGGCCGCTGCACGCCAACAACGGCGACCTGCTGGCCCAGGCCGCCGAGGCAGGAATGGGCATCGCCCTGCTGCCGGACTTCATCGTCGAGGATGCCCTGGCGGCCGGACGCCTGGTGCCGGTGCTGTGTGAATGGCAGGCGCCGCCCATCAGCATCAACGTGGTCTACCCCTCGGCGCGGCGGGTGCCGCAGAAGACTCGGGTGTTTATCGATTTTCTGGTGGGGCATCTGACGGAAAAAACCGTGGTCTGAGCCAGCTGACAGACGTGCGCCTTCGCCCGCAAGCGGGCCCCTACACTCAGAGAAGTGTTCCCGGCATAGGCGCAGCTCATCATGAAAATTCCCCCCAGGCTGGCCGTCTCCAGCCTTCTCGGCGCCCTCGCCTACCTGGGCCTGGCGATCTGGGGCATTGGCGGTTTCGCCACCTTCTTCGGCCATCCACAGTTGACCCTGATCACCCTCGCCACCCTGCTGATGGTGGTCGCTTCGCTGTCCAGCGAGGTCAACCTGAGCAGCGGCGTGCGGGAAGATCAGGGCAACCGTTGGGTGCTGCCGGTGTTCGGGGTGATCGGCCTGTTGAGCGGCTTTGTCCCGGCTTACAGCGACCGCATGGATTTCTGCACTTTCGGCGGCGAAGGCCTGCGCTGGCTCGGCGCCTTGCTGTTCATCCTCGGCGGTGTGCTGCGCCTGTGGCCGGTGTTCATCCTCGGCCGGCGCTTCAGCGGCTTGGTGGCGATCCAGCCCGGTCACCAGTTGGTGGTAGACGGCCTCTATCGCCACCTGCGCAACCCCAGTTACCTGGGTTTGCTGGTGAACGCCGTGGGCTGGGCCCTGGCGTTTCGCTCGGGGCTGGGGTTGCTGCTGGCGGCGCTGACCCTGATTCCGCTGATCGCGCGGATTCATGCCGAGGAAGCCCTGTTGCTGGAGCATTTCGGCCAGGCGTATGAAGATTATTGCGCCCGTAGCTGGCGCCTGCTGCCCGGTGTCTACTGAAGCGCTGTAAAAAAAATCAGACACTTCTGCCGACAAGGACGCACCGCTCTAGCACGCGCCTCTGCCCATGGTTGAGAGGCACTCGCCAGGGGCCTTGGGCCCTTTACCCCCCTTACATTGGCTGGCGGATTCTTGCAGTATTGATCCGCCCTGAGCCTGCGGCGCCCTGTATTCGCCCTGCCAGTGCCCGGTTCCTATCAAGAATAATCACCACGAACTCGACAGCGAGATCACCCGGCGATGTGCCCCCTGAGCCCGTATCACGGATTCGACAGATCAGCTCCCGCGCCCCTGCACTGTGGCCGCGGTGGTGATGTCGACGCTCGGCTCTCGCTGCCCCGCTCACGCCCCGTCACGCCTCATGAGGTTCATGAGGACCGCGCCGCCGTTATCGGCTTGTACTTGCTGGACAGGTCCTGCCCATGAAGCTTCTGGTCAACCTGCCCATGGCCCTGTGCCGCTCCCGTCTGCGCCACTCCTCACGTCCTCCGGATCACTCGCCTGCGGCCTGATCGCGCGCCCCTGCGCGTAACGCCCCAGAACTGATTTCTGCCCTTGCAACCGAGCCGTGCGCGGCATCGTTGCAGGACCTGAAAACCTGCGCGCCCCAATGGCGCAAGCGAGAATCCGATGAAATTTGCCGCCCTCGATGAAGCCCGTGACTTCCTGGCCGCCCACCCCGATATCGACATGATCGAGCTGTTCATCCTCGACGCCAACGGCGTGCCCCGAGGCAAACTGCTGCACCGCGAAGAACTGCTGGCGGTGTATGAAAGCGGCCGGCCGCTGCCCAGCACCATCCTCGGTCTGACCCTCAATGGCGACGACGTCGAGAACTCCGGCCTGGTGTGGGACGTCGGCGATATCGACTGCCGCGCCTACCCACTGGCCGGCAGCCTGGTACGCCTGCCCTGGCGGCAGATCCCCACTGCCGCGGTGCAGGTCAGCATGCACCCGCAAGAGGGCATGCCCGCCAGCATCGCCGACCCGCGCCACCTGCTGATCAAGGTCATCGACGGGCTCAAGGCCGAGGGTTACCACCCGGTAATGGCCTGCGAACTGGAGTTCTACCTGCTGGACGCCAAGCGTGACGGCAACGGCCGGCCGCAACCGGCCCTGGACGCCGACGGCGGGCGCCCGCGCAGCACCCAGGTCTATGGCCTGCGCGAGCTGGAGCAGATCGAACCGTTCCTCGCCGACCTCTACGCCGCCTGCAAACTGCAAGGCATACCAGCGCGCACGGCGATCTCCGAATACGCCCCGGGGCAGGTGGAAATCACCCTGGAGCACGGCGATGCCCTGCAGGCCATGGACCAGGCCGTGCGCTACAAGCGCCTGGTCAAGGCCGTGGCCCACAAGCACGGGATGCAGGCCACCTTCATGGCCAAGCCGTTCGATCACCTGGCCGGCACCGGCATGCACATGCACGTGAGCATTGCCGATGCGGCGGGCCGCAACCTGTTCGCCTCCGAGAATCCGGCCGGCACCCCGCTGCTGCGGGAGGCCGTGGGCGGCATGCTCGCGTCCCTGCTCGACTCCCTGCTGCTGTTCTGCCCCAACGCCAACTCCTACCGGCGCTTCCAGGCCAACAGCTACGCGCCCCTGGCCCCCACCTGGGGCGTCGACAACCGCACCGTGAGCCTGCGGGTGCCCGGCGGCCCGGCCAACAGCCGGCACATCGAACACCGCATCTGCGGTGCCGACGCCAACCCCTATCTCGCGGCAGCGGCGATTCTCGCCGGGGTGCATCGCGGCCTGCGGGAACACCTCGATCCGGGCGATCCGGTAGAGGGCAACGGCTATGCCCAGGCCACCGAGTTGCTGCCCACCGACTGGCTGACCTCGCTGACCGCCCTGGAGCAATCGGCCTGGGCCCGAGATGCCCTGGGCAGTGAATTCCTCGGGGTGTACCTGGCGGTCAAGCGCGCCGAATACCGCCAGTTCATGGCCGAAGTCGGCGAACAGGACTGGCGCTGGTACCTGACCCAGGCCTGAGCCCCCAGTGACGATCTGCGCGCCTGGCCAGGCAGGCGGCCTTGCCGAACCTGAGCCAGGCCCGCCAGATCACCGCCCCCTACCCTTCCCGGTCGCCGCCAGGCCACCCGGTTGATTGTCTACGAGGAATTGCCCATGAACGCCGCCTTCGACACGCGGACCCCGGCAGCCGAGCGCTGCCCCAGCTACTACAGCGCCACCCTGAACCAGGAAACCCACTACCCGACCCTGCAAGGCACCCATCAAGCGGATGTGGTGATCATCGGCGGCGGCTTCACCGGCGTCGCCAGCGCGGTGGAACTGGCCGAACGTGGCCTCAAGGTGGCCATCGTCGAAAGCCACAAGATCGGCTGGGGCGCCAGTGGGCGCAACGGCGGACAGGTCACCGGCAGCCTTTCCGGCGACGAGGCCATGCGCAAGCAGATGGGCCGCAGCCTCGGCAAGGAAGTCGACGACTTCATCTGGAACCTGCGCTGGCGCGGGCACCGGATCATCCAGCAGCGGGTGCAAAAGTACGCCATCGCCTGCGACCTCAAGCACGGTCATCTGCACGCCGCCTACAAGCCCAGCCACCTGCAGGGGCTGCGCGCCGACTACGAAGAAGCGCTGCGCCGCGGCATGGGCGACGAAGTCAGCCTGCTGGACCGGGCCCAGGTCCGCGGACTGCTGGAAAGCGACCTCTATCACGGCGCGATCAAGAACACCCGCAACCTGCACCTGCACCCGCTGAACCTGTGCCTCGGCGAAGCCCGGGCTGCCGAAAGCCTGGGAGCGCTGATCTTCGAACACAGCCAGGTGCTGGAAATCGTCCACGGTGAGCGCCCGGCAGTCATCACCGCCCAGGGCCGCATCGACGCCAAGCAGGTGCTGCTGGCCGGCGACGTCTACCACAAGCTGGAGCCGAAAAAACTCAAGGGCAAGATCTTCCCGGCCATGGGCGGCATCGTCACCACCGAGCCGTTGGGCGACCTGGCCAGGCGCCTGAACCCGGAGGATCTGGCGGTCTACGACTGCCGCTTCGTGCTCGACTACTACCGCATGACCGCCGATGGCCGCCTGCTGTTCGGTGGCGGCGCCAACTACAGCGGCAAGGATTCGCGGGACATCGCCGGCGAACTGCGCCCGTGCATCGAGCGCACCTTCCCGGCACTCAAGGGCGTGGGCATCGATTTCCAGTGGAGCTGCGCCATGGGCATCGTGATCAACCGCATCCCCCAGTTGGGCAAGCTTTCGGACAACGTCTGGTACTGCCAGGGCTACTCCGGGCATGGCGTGGCCACCAGCCACATCATGGGCGAGATCATGGCCGAAGCCCTGACCGGCCACCTCGGCCACTACGACACCTTCGCCGCCTGCCAACACATCCGCGTGCCCTTCGGCGACCAGTTGGGCAACCCGATGCTCGCGGCGGGCATGTGGTACTACCAGATGCTGGAGAAACTGCGCTGAGGGTTCGCTCCACCTCCTGTCGCCGCTGACGCAGCCCGGGGACGGCTCGGGCGGCTACCGGTGCAACAAGATGCCAGGCCTGACTGGCCGACTACCCGGACAGTCAGGCCTGCCTGTTGGCGTCGACTGCACCGTCGTGGGCAACCTCCTCCCGCGGCTGCAGACATCCTCACGGAAAGCCAGTCGCTCCTGAGCTTCAAACATTCCTCCAGCATGCTAGATTCGCGCCGACACCCGCACCCACTCAGGGAAAGCACATGAGCGAAACGATCTACCAGGGCGGCTGCCTGTGCGGGCAGATCCGCTTCGAGGCCCACGGACCGGCCGCCAATCCCCACACCTGCTCGTGCCAACTGTGCCAGCGCCACAGCGGTGCCTTGACCCTGGCCTGGGTCGAGTTCCCCCGGGAACGGGTGACCTGGACCGGCCCCGGCGGCGCACCGGCGACCTTCAGGTCGTCGGACTATTCGAGCCGGACCTTTTGCCGGGCATGCGGCAGCACCCTGGGGGCTGTCGATGACGAGCCGACCCTTGCCCTGCTGCTGGGCTGCTTCGACGACAACCGCGACCCGGCCCTGATGCCAACCCAGCATTCGTTCAGCGATCGCTGGCCAGACGGCTGGCAGCCTACGTCGCAACCGCCGCTCAACGCCGGGCTACAACCCGTTGTTCCAGAAGCTGAACAGGCTCGGGATAGCGCTGCGCCAACCCAATACAAAGGCCCACTGCATGAGTGAAACACCCCTGCACCGTGACAGCCCCCTCGCCTCGAATGTCTGGACCTGGTACGGCCAGGACGAGTACCGAAAGATCATCCTGCTGGGAGAGTTGGGCCCGGCCCTGGAGTTCCTGGCCTCGGAGGCCGACCGCCAGCGCACGGAGGTCGGCTGCTGCGCCGAGTGTGGCCTGTGGTCCAACCACCTGGATTATCTCGAGGGCTTCGTGAAGCACTTTCCGGCGTACCTGGCGCCCACTCTGCACCCGCGCCTGCAAGCCCTGTTGAGCGGCTGTGAAGCGCTGTGCCGAGAGGCCTACGGGGTAACGCTGGAGGACAACGGCTTCAAACACCCGCAATGGCTGCCCCTGCGCCAGGAGGCGCGTGAGTTGCTGGGCATGCTGGGTTGGCAGGACGTGCGCGAGCATATGCCCGAGCTGATTGAAGAATGCCGGGCGAGCTTGAGGAAATGGCCGGATTGAAGGGCGGGTGGCCGCGCTTGGCTGGCGCGGTTGTTCGCTGGCAAGCCAGTTCCTACGGCCGGGGGTGATGGAGTAGGAGCCGGCTTGCCGGCGAAGGCGTCGGCTCAGGCGGGACTGCGGGGCAAGGCGCGTTTGTGAGCGGTGCGCCGGTAGGCGCTTTCAATCAGTTGGCGCACGCTATCGGGCACCGGTTGGCCCATCAGGTAGGCATCGATTTCTTCGTAGCTGCAACCGTAAGCCGTTTCGTCCAGCTTGCCCGGGGCCAGTTCCTCCAGGTCCGCGGTGGGCGCCTTGTGCACCAGATGGCCTGGCGCGCCGAGGGCATCGGCCAGCAGCCGCACCTGGGTCTTGGTCAGGCCCGACAACGGGGCCAGGTCGCAGGCGCCGTCGCCGTACTTGGTGAAGAAGCCCATCAGGGCCTCGGCAGCGTGGTCGGTGCCCACCACCAGGCCATTGCTGAAGTTGGCCACGGCGTACTGCGCAATCATCCGCGCCCGGGCCTTGACGTTGCCCTTGGCAAAGTCCGTGAGGGCCGCTGAAGGCTGCAAGCCGTCGATCCGCACCTGGCTCATCAGGCCGTCGACGCTGTCGGCAATGTTGCAGGTACTGACGGCATCGGCACCGATGAAGTCCAGGGACGCCTGGGCATCGCTTTCGTCCGCCTGGTTCTTGTAGGGCAGGCGCATGGCGATGAAGCGGGCCTCATGCCCTGCCCCGCGCAGTTGCTCCACCGCCAGCTGGCACAGGCGGCCGGCGGTCAGGGAGTCCACCCCGCCGCTGATGCCCAGCACCAGGCTGCCGCACCCGGACTCGCGCAGCACCTGCTGGATAAAGTCCACGCGCCGGGCGATCTCGGCGGCCTCGCCACCGCGCACCAGTTGCCGGTCGATGCCCAGTTCCCGGGCGATACGTTCTTGGGTTGGGTTGCTCATGTCAGGCCTCCAGGGGCGAGTGGGCAAGATCGACGTTGAACACCTGGGCCGCGTAGCGCAGGAACGACGGGTCTTCGCAGACATTCTTGATCGGGTCGTCGGAGAACTTCACCACCGGCTCGCCATGCACCCGCACCAGCTTCATCACGATGCTCAGCGGCTCGACGCCTTCGACGTCGCAAGCCAGGCTGGTGCCCATGCCGAAACCGAACCGGGCCTGGCCGCGCACGTGGCGCAGGATCGGCAGGCATTTCTCGAAGTTCAGGCTATCGGAGAACATCAGGTCCTTGGTCCGTGGGTCGATGCCCAGTTCGCGGTAGCGGGCCAGGACCTTGTCGGCCCAGAGCAGCGGGTCGCCGGAATCCTGGCGCAGGCCGTCGTAGAGCTTGGCGAAGTACAGGTCGAAATCCTTGAGGAAAAAGTCGGTGCTGATGCAGTCGGTCAAGGCGATGCCCAGGCGCCCGCGGTACTCGTGCACCCAATTCTCCAGGGCCGCATTCTGGCTCTCCCGCAGCCGTCCCAGTTGCTGGTGCACCATCAGCCACTGGTGGGCCATGGTGCCGATCAGCGGCAGGTCGAACTCATAGGCCAGGTGGGCATTGCTGGTGCCGACGAAGACCCCGGGAAAGTCGCTGCGCATGATCTTCACCACTTCGCGCTGGGCCTTGAACGACAGGCGCCGGCGGGTGGAGAAATCCGAGACGCGGAACTCGGCGAGTTCGTCGCGGCTGGCGTTTTTCTCCAGCCATTCGAACTTCTGGTAGAGCCGGCGGGTGACGTCCTCCAGCTCCACCTCGGGGTATTTATCGCGGTTGCGCAGCTCGCTGACCATGGCCAGTACCGGCTGTTCGAACATGATGCAGTGCAGCATCGGACCACGGACGCGGATGCTCAGCTGGCCATCGACGGCGGCCACGTGGATGTAGCGCAGGTTGAAGCGGAACAGGCCGAGAAACTGTTCGAAATCCGGGGTCAGGTATTCGCGGAAGCGCTTGTTGAACAGAAAGCGCTGTTCGCCTTCGCGCATCTGCAGGCCGGCGAGCTTTTCCAGCTCCTGGCGGATCTCGGGGATCAGGTGCACCAGGGACTCTTTGGAGCGCACGATGAACTGGTATTCCACGTCGACATTGGGGTGCTGGTGCAGCACCGCCTGCATCATGGTGAAGGTGTAGTAGTCGGTGTCCAGCAGGCTCTGAATCACGCCGTTGTTACGGTCGAATGCACTTTCCATGATGACTCCTCAAGCCTTGGCCAGTCTGGCGGTTTCTTCGCGGGTCGCGGCAACCGTGATTCCCGCTTGTTGCATGTCGGCGATGGCGCGGGTGGCGCCCTCGGCGCTGATGGCCCGGCACGCCGGCAGGTGGATGATCACCCTGAAGCCGGCGGCGGCCAGCTGCAGCGCGGTGGTCTTGACGCAGAAATCCAGGGCCAGGCCGCCGACGATGACCTGTTGCACGCCCTGGCTGTTGAGGTACTCGATGACCCCGGTGGACAGCTTGCCGTGCAGGTCGTGGTAGCAGGCACCGTAGGGGTGCAGGTCCGGCTCCACGCCCTTCCACACGAAGTAGTCGTAGTCATAGGGCGTGGGCAATTCATCCAGCAGGGTGAAGCCTGCGGTGCCCGGCACGCAGTGGCTGACCCAGGTCAGGTCGGCATGTTCCAGGCCGGTGGGCTGAAGCATCTGTTGATGCCCGGCCACCACCCAGGGCGCCTGGGGGCTGTGGGCATCCTTGCTGCCAATGCGCAGGCTGGCCAGGGTCGCCATGAAATTCAGTTCGCCACCGATGCGGTCGCCTTCGGCCACGGGCAGCTCGTCCGGGCACAGCGGGGTGAAGCTCTTTTGTGCATCGACATCGAAGGAAGCGGTCTTCATCGTTTGGCTGTTCATGCTGGGTCTCTCCTCTGCATGGAGCACAAAGTACACGTCATGTACTTTCATGACAAGCCCCAACGCATTTTATTTTTATCCCTCTGTTAAAACGCACTGATAAAGCCAGCTTAAAAAGAAGATGTTCCACAGGCAAAAGCAATGCTAAGGTACACGTCATGTACCAAACGAGGAAAAGCAGATGTTTGAACTGGCCCTCTATGGCGGTGCCTTCAACCCGCCCCACGCCGGACACGCCCAGGTGATGCTCGAAGCCGCGCGCCATGCCCGCCGGGTCCTGGTAGTCCCGAGCTTCCGCCACCCGGATGGCAAGCGCATGGCCGATTTCGAGCAACGGGCCAACTGGTTGCAAGCGATCACCACGCACTTGCAGCCCGAGTGCCAGGCCGAGCTGGCGGTCAGCCGCCTGGAGCGGCAGCTGGCCCTGGCCGACCCGGGTCCGGTCTACAGCTTCACCCTGCTGCAACGCCTGGCCGACGACCTGGCCCTGGATGGCAAGCGCATCGCCCTGGTGGTGGGTGAAGACGTGGCGCGGCAGTTGCCCAGGTTCCATCGCGGCGAAGAATTGCTGCAACGCTTTTCCATCCTCTGCATCGAGGAACAGCCCGGAGTGCGCAGCAGCGTGTTGCGCCAGTGCCTGGCCCGGGGCGAAACACCGCCCAAGCAGTGGCTGGCACCGGGCCTGAATCCGCTAAACTACGGCCTCTACGCCGTCCACGGAAGTTGATATGCAAGACCGCCCCCCCCTCCCCAGCGCCTACCTGCACACCATCGACCTGTGCCTGCTGCGCTACAACCGCGAGCGCTGCGAGCTGGAAATTCTCCTTCACCAACGGGACAGCGAGCCATTTGCCGGACACTGGGCGCTGCCGGGCATCGTGGTCAACGGCGATGTCGAGGACCGCAGCCTGAATGACGCCGTGGAACGCCTGCGCCGTTCGAGCAAGGTCGACATGCCCCTGGCCTGGCTGGAACAGGTGGGCACCGTCGGCGACGCCTTCCGCGACCCGCGCTGCTGGTCGTCCTCGACCTTCTACCTGGGGATCGTCAGCGACCCGGTGCAGCCGGGCCCGCAGCAGGGTTTCTTCACCCTCGGCGAGGTGGCCAGCGGCGCCTTCAAACTGCCGTTCGACCACAACAGCCTGGTGGCCCAGACCAGGGAGCGGCTGTTTTCCAAATCCCTGTACAGCAGCCTGCCGCTGATGTTTCTCGGCCAGGAGTTCAGCGCCCCCGAGGCGGTGAGCATCTTCTCCCGGGTGCTGCAACGGCCGGTGCTCAAGACCAGCATCCGCCAGCGCCTGCTGAAGATGAGCGAAGCCGGTTACCTGCAGGAAACCGGGCGCAAGAAAAGCGGCGATGGCGGCCGCCCGCAAGCCACGGTGGAAAGCCTCAAGCCCACCGAGCTGTACCTGTTCGATCGTTGTTTCCTGGAGTAATAACGCCCATGAGTTCCACCCCCGACAACCAATGCCTGCTGCAAACCCCCTACTTCAAGGTGGTCCGCGAAAACGGCTACTTCATCATCAAGGAAGCCCAGGCGGTCAACGGCGTGGTGGCCGTGCCGACCCTGGCCGATGGCCGGCTGATGCTGGTCGAGCTCAAGCGCCGGGCCATTGGCGGCCAGTCCATCGAGTTTCCCCGGGGCGCCATCGATGCCGGGGAAAGCGCCTGTGACGCCGCGGTCCGGGAGCTGCTGGAAGAAACCGGCCGGCAGGCTTCGTCCGTGCGCCAGCTGGGCTTGCTGCACAGCAATACCTCACTGATCGCCAGCGCGGTGGCGGTGTGTCAGGTACAGGTCACCGAGCAGCAGAGCGCCGCCACCGACGGCGAGGTGGACCATGTGCTGTGGGTCAGCCGCCAGGAGCTGCTGGCCATGATCGCCGCCGGCCGGATCACCGACGCTCATACCTTGTCCGCAGCGATGATGCTGCTGGCCGCCGAATCGGCCTGACGCCCCCATTTTTCCAGGGCGAAATCGACGAAGCTGCGCAGCTTGGGCAGGCGGTAGCGGTCCTGGGCATACAGCAGGTGCATGGTCCGAAACGGCAACTGATAGTCCTGCAGCACCGGCACCAGCCGGCCCTGCTGCAGGTCCTCCTCCACCAGCGCGTCGGGCATCATCACCAGCCCCAGGCCGCCCCGGGCCGCGCGGTGCAGGCCGGACGAGGTATTGGTCAGCAACGAGCCGGACACCGGAATCAGCACATCGCCCTCGGGCCCGCGCAAGGGCCAGCGGGTGGCGGTGGAACTCCACTCGTCACCGGCCGGGTAGGCGAACGCCAGGCAGTTGTGATGCTGCAGGTCTTCCGGGACTTGCGGGGTGCCGCAGCGCTCCAGGTACTCCGGCGCGGCGCAGATGGTCAGGGTGTAATCCTGCAGCCGCCGGGCGATCAGCGCCGAGGTGTCCAGGTTGCCCAGGCGCACGGCCACGTCAAAAGCGCCATCACTCAGATCGAAGCGCTGGTTGGCCAGGGTCAGTTCCACCTTGACCTGCGGGCAGCGCTGCTGGAACTCGCTCAAGGCCGGCGCCAGGCGCTCGGTGCCAAAGGTCAGCGGCGCGGTGATGCGCAAGGTCCCGGAAGGCTCGCCCTGGGCCTGCTCCGCCAGGCGCTCGGAGTCCGCCACCAACCCCAGCACCGCCAGACAGCGCTGGTAGTAATCAGTGCCGAACTCGGTCAGGCGCTGGCGTCGCGTGGTGCGGTTGAGCAGGCGCACCCCAAGGCGCTGCTCCAAAGCCCGCAGATGATTGCCGACCATGGTGGTGGACAAACCGCACTCACGGGCCGCAGCGGTCATGTTCCCCGCCTCCACCACCTTGACGTACACCGACATCGCCTGGAACAGATCCATTATCAACCCTGACTTCAAGATGATTAAAGAATTGCCGAGTTTATCCAGCCTGAGTGACTAACGATACTGGCCGCACACCCCAACAAGATGGAGTCGCCCGCCATGACCGCCGCCTGCCTGATGAGCACCTACCAGCCCCTGGCCCTGAGCTTCTGCAAGGGTTTGGGCAGTCGACTTTGGGACCAGGCCGGTCGCGAGTACCTGGACGCCATCGCCGGGGTCGCGGTAACGGCCATCGGCCACGCACACCCCAAACTGGTCAAAGCCATCAGCGAACAGGCCGGCCTGTTGCTGCACAGTTCCAACCTGTACGACATCCACTGGCAGCAACAGCTGGCCACCCGACTGACCGCGCTGGCCGGGATGGACCGGGCCTTTTTCAACAACTCGGGCGCCGAAGCCAACGAAACCGCGCTCAAGCTGGCGCGGCTGCACGGCTGGCACAGGGGCATCGAACAGCCCCTGGTGGTGGTCATGGAGGACGCCTTCCATGGCCGCACCCTGGGTACCCTGGCGGCCAGCGACGGGCCCGCCGTGCGCCTGAACTACGGCCAGTTGCCAGGGGATTTTCTCCGGGTGCCCTTCGCTGACCTCAAGGCGCTGCAGGCCGTCGTTGCCGAGCACGGCCCACGCATCTGCGCAGTGTTGCTGGAGCCGATCCAGGGCGAGAGCGGCATCCGGCTGGCGCCCGCCGGCTACCTCAAGGCCCTGCGCGAGCTGTGCACCCGGCGCAACTGGCTGCTGATGCTGGACGAGATCCAGAGCGGTGTCGGCCGAACCGGACGCTGGTTCGCCTGTCAGCACGAAGGCGTGGTGCCGGATGTGATGACCCTGGCCAAGGGCCTGGGCAACGGCATTCCCATCGGCGCCTGCCTGGCCCGGGGCAAGGCCGCGCAACTCTTCACCCCCGGCAGCCACGGCAGCACCTTTGGCGGCAACCCCCTGGCCTGTCGGGCGGCGTGCACCGTACTGGAGGTCATCGAGGAGCAAAATCTGCTGGCCAATGCCGAGCGCCAGGGTGCGCTGCTGTTGCGGCGCCTGCGGGAGGAGTTGCAGGGCCATGCCCAGGTCCTGGAGATTCGCGGGCAGGGCCTGATGGTTGGCATCGAGTTGCGCAACACGCCGCGGGACCTGGTGCAGATCGCCGCGAGGGATCACGCTTTGCTGATCAATGTCACCCGCGGCAAGACCATTCGCCTGCTGCCGCCGCTGGTGATCGATGAAGCTGAAGTGGAGCAGATCGTTCAGGGCCTGCGGCAGCTCCTCAACGCTGCTTGAACGACACCGGAGCGCGGCCCGGGCCCGCCCCGGTGCCCCGGATCAATCGTCCAGGGCCTTGGGAGCGGCGCCGGGCTTGGCCGCTTTACCGGCTTTGGCGTTGGTCGGCTTGGCTTCGGGCTCGGGAGCCGGGGCCGGTGCAGCGGCCTGTTTCTCCGCAGCGGGCAACTGATCGACGGCCGTGAAGACCTCCTTGAGTTCAATCGCCCCGGAGTGCTCCAGCTTCTTCTCGCCGTCCTTGCCCACCAGGATCACCTTGGTCTGCGCCCCGGCTCCGAGCTTGAGGCTGCGGATCAGGGCCATGGTGGATTGCGGGTCGATGTCCTTGCCATCGCGCTGGCCGATGGTGTTGATCACGGTGTACAGGACCATGTTGCGTTCGTTAAAGGCTTGACGGGTTGCCGGCTCTTCCAGGGACTTTTTCAGGCTGACCAGGGTCGGGTCGACGGTGCTGGGGGCGATCACGATCAATGGCCGTGATTTGCCCAGGTCCTGAGTCAGTGGGCCATCGTTGTCGGCAGCCAGGACAGGGCCGGCGACAGCGAGCAGAGTAGCGAGGGTCAATGACCGAATGAACATGCGTCTCTCCTTATGTTTTCCACGCAGTAATGATTGCGCATTGCGGGAAAAGGTCCAGGCCGGGACTCAAAATCTGACATTTTTCTGCGCCGCGGCCCAGGCGTGCGCCGCCATCGCCGCCAGACGGCGCAGAATCCGGGCTGCGGCGTTTTTGACGTCGAACCGGACGGCCTGGCGCGTAAGGTTTTGTTGCATATACAGGGCCGCGACCGGGCTGCCCGCGCAATGGCGCGGGCAAACGTCGAGCGCCTTGGAGCAAGGCGCGGATCCAGCCCCCTACATGCCCAGCCCCCTATGGCGAGCGCCCAGGCCTGGCTGCCACATGATGCTTGAATCCACCGAACAATGACCTGGAACAAACAACTCAATTAGCCGCCACTTGTTCTGCCGACGCTCGGCGAACTATAGTGCGGCGCCGCACGGACAGCCCTGCGACACACTGGTTAAAGCGACAACTCACCACATTCCCGAACACTATCCCGCCACGGATTTTTTCGAATGAGTGTCCGACCCCGATGATTCCCCTCCTCGTCTGCGATGACTCGAGCATGGCCCGAAACCAGGTGCTGCGGACCCTGCCCAGCGAGTGGCAGGTTTCCGTGACCCAGGCCTGCAACGGTCGCGAGGGCCTGGAGGCGCTGCGCCGGGGCTTGGGCAAGGTGGCACTGCTGGACCTGACCATGCCGGTCATGGACGGTTATCAGGTCCTGAGCGCCGTGCAGGAAGAAGGCATCGACGCGCAGATCATCGTCATCTCCGGCGATGTCCAGGAAGAAGCGGTGCGCCGCACCCGCGAGCTGGGCGCCCTGGCCTTTCTCAAGAAACCCTTCGATCCCCAGCAGTTGCGCGCCCTGCTCAAGCAACTGCAACTGCTGGACAGTCCGCCTCTCAAGCATCCGATAGCACCCTCGCCGGCTCCTGTGGTGACCTTTCGCGACGCCTTCCGGGAAACCGTCAACGTCTCCATGGGCTACGCCGCGGCGCTGATCGCCAAGGTGCTGGATGTGTTCGTGCACCTGCCGATTCCCCACGTCAACGTGCTGGAAGCCGGGGAGCTGCAGATGCTCCTGGCGGACGCCAATCGTGCCCGGCAATTGACCGCCATCTGCCAGGGCTACATCGGCAGCGGCATCGCCGGCGAAGCCTTGCTGATGTTCTACGACTCGGAAGTGGCGGACATCGCCCAGCTGATGGAACAAGGCACCGATCCCTACCAGGAAATGGAAGTGCTGATCGACCTCTCCAGCGTGTTGATCGGCGCGTGCCTGAGCAGCATCGCCGAACAGCTGGACGTGTTCTTTTCCGTGGGCCACCCCCAGGTGCTGGGGGAACACACCACCATCGACGAATTGATCGTGCTCAATCAGCAGCGCTGGAAAAAGACCCAGGCGGTGGAAATCAGCTACAGCCTGGAGGAACAGAACATCCACTTCGACCTGTTGCTGCTGTTCACCGAGGACTCCATGCCCCTGCTGGAACAGAAACTCGCCTACCTGATGAGTTGAGCCATGCCCAAACGAATGGATTTCAGTGAGCTGCACTGGTTGCTGGCGGTGGTCCAGAGCATTGACGTGGGGATCGTGGTGCTCGACCTCCAATGCCAGGTCCAGGTGTGGAACAGCTTTATGGAGAACCGTTCCGGCGTGCCCTCCAAACAGGCCATCGACCAGTCGTTCTTCGCGCTGTTCCCCGAGGTCGAACGGCCCTGGTTCCGCCGCAAGCTGAGTCGCGTGGTGGCCCTGGGCACCCCGGCCTTCACCATCTGGAAACAACGGCCGTACCTGGTGCACTTCAAGAACTACCAACCGATCACCGGCCAGGGTGAGTTCATGTACCAGAACACCACCCTGCTGCCGCTGCGTTCGTCCAACAGCGAGATCCACCACGTCTGCCTGGTGATCTACGACGTCACCGACGTGGCGATCAACAGCCTGGCGCTGCAGCAGGCCAACCGGCAGTTGCAGCACCTGTCGCGCATCGATCACCTGACCCAGCTGTTCAACCGCGGTCACTGGGAACAGCGCCTGGCGTTCGAGTACAGCCGCCACGGCAGCGCCATTGCCCTGCTGATGCTGGACATCGATCACTTCAAGTCGATCAACGATCGCCATGGGCACCAGGCCGGGGACGCGGTGATCCAGCGTGTCTCGCAACTGATCCACGCGCACGTGCGCGACAGCGATGTGGCCGGGCGTTACGGCGGCGAAGAGTTCGCCATCCTCCTGCCCCACACCGACCTGACCGGGGCCCAGACCCTGGCGGAGCGCCTGCGCCAGTCGGTGGAGCAGCAGGAGGTGATCCACAACGGCCAAGCCATCGCCTTCACCATCAGCCTGGGCATCGCCTGCCTCGACCGACCGGCCCGCGATCACCGCTGCCTGATCGAATGGGCAGACCAGGCGCTGTACGCCTCCAAGCACGCCGGGCGCAATCGGGTCAGCACCTACGCACCTTGAACAGCGGCACTCGGGCGCCTTGAACAGGGGCACTCAGGCCCCTTGAAAAAAAACCGCCACCAAGGGATAAACTGCGCGCTTTTCCGGTCAATCCCCCGGTCTGCTACGCCTTTTCCAGCGCCACAAGGAGTCCCGTGCGCATGTCCCAGTCGAATTCGAACCTCTCCCCGCAAGAGCAATGGCAGAAAGCCGTGCTGAGCTATGCCCGCGACATCAACCACTATGTCGAAACCGGCACCCGCGAGGGCTGGAAGGGCTTGAAGGAGCCGAACATGCCCGATACCGAGCACCTGTTGCAGGACTGGCAAGCGGCCCTGGAAGCGAGCAATCAGCGCCCCCATGATGAGGCCGCGCGCCAGGCCTTCCGCCAGGACTGGCCGCCGGCACACTTCCCACTGACGCCGCGCCTGGAAAGCCAGGGGCGGATGATCCCGACCCTGGCCCTGTTGCCGGACGGCAGCCTGCTGGCCCGCATCGGTGCGCCCTACGAGGCCGGCTTTGTGGTGCATATCGACGATGCACGGATCGAGCCCCTGGAGCAGGTGGAATGCTTCGGCATGTGCCCGCAACGGCGTTATTTCGCCTGGGGCCGGGCTGACGGCATCCAGCTCACCGATGGCTGGAATGGCCCGCAGGTGGCGAGCTTCCCCTGGCCCGATCCCCACGCGAACCTGCCTGCGGGCGTGGAGCTTGAAGACACCGGACGCCCCGCTCCCTCCAGCCTGATTCCCTTCCCCGACGGGCGCCGGGTGCTGCTGGTGAGCGCCGACGGTATCTTCGTTCTGGCTGCCGAGGGCGCCACCCGCCTGCTGCGCAGCCTTGAGGATATCCAGCAGGACCTGGCCGAAGGCGTCGCCTCCGAGGACCTGAGCATTGGCCTGTGCATGGAACATGGCGCGGTGTCGCCCGACGGCCAATGGATCGCCGTGGGCGAACAATGCGGCATGCACCTGGTGTTCGATGCCCAGTTGCAACGGGTCGCGCAGATCGGCCCCGCCAGCGAGTACCCGCACTTCGCGCACTTCAACTCACGCGGCGATCGCCTGCTGCTCAACGCCTGCCACTTCTATGGCGGCGCCAGCCTCGGGGTGGCCGTGGCCGACCTGCCGGGGCTGAGCACCGACTTCTACAGCGACGACCCGCGCACCCCAGTGCTGGAGGAAGGCGCCCGGGTATACGCCGCAGCTTCACGGGGCGACGAGTTCATCATCGGCGACGCCTACGGCTACCTGCGGGCTTTCAGTGAAACCGGCGAGCAGCGCTGGCAGCACTACATCGGCTCGACCCTCACCGCCATGGACATCAGCCCCGATGGCAAGACCCTGGTGGCCGCGACCTATGCCGGAATCATCGTCAAGATCGCCCTGGAGGGCGGGCGCCCGGACTGGCAGATCGGCACCGGCGAACACCATGAACTGCGGCGCTGGCTGTTCTGGAAGGACTTCGCCAAGCCCCTGCTGTGGTAAGGCGGCGTTAAACCGGCGGGCGCGAGAAACTCACCTGCATCTGCAGATGATCCGCGTCGTCGATCGCCCGCAGGTACTCCTCCACGCTGACCTCGCCGGCACTGGACCGGGCGCCCGCTGCCGGTACATGGCCGGCCAGCAGCTTGTGCACCACCGCCACTGCCGCGCAGCTGGGGATCTCCGGGCCGTGGTCGTGGGTCGCGGTCAGCTGGGCGTTCATCGTCAGGGGCTGGCCATCCTGCCCCAGGCCATGGACGTCGACATACAGGGCGCTGAGGCCGTCGCCAAAACCTTCGAACCAGGTGCCGCAGCGATGCAGGCGCGCCGCCCAGGGCGCGGGGTCGCGCACCAGCCCGAGCTTCACGGCCTGAGCCAGCAAGGCGTTGGCCAGCCCGGCGATCTTCAGCCCGGCACCGGCCTTGAAGCTCAGGGTGTGGGCGCCGTAACGCTCGGCGAACAGGTCCAGGTCCGGCACATCGACATTGGCCACCAGGCGCCTGCCCAGCCCCGGCAACTTGCGCAGGGTCAGGCCCTGCCAGCCGATCACCGGGTGCGGCCGGCCATCCTTGAGTTGCAGGATCGGCCGACCGGCATAGGCCAGCACGCCCTGGATGGTGGACAGGCCGGGCATTTTCGCCGAGGAGGAAATGCCGTGCTCGATGCGCTCGATGCGGGAAAAATGCCCGCGATGCTCATCGATGATCGCCGCCGACAGGGTCGGCACCGAGCTGCAACCGCTGAGCACCGTCACCCCGGCGGCCCGCGCCTGGGCGTCGAGGGCGCCGATGCCGCGCACGAACTGGCGGCAGTCGGCCAGGTCGCAGTAGTTGACCCCGGCCTCGATGCAGCCCTGGGCCACCGCGTAGGACTGGCCCTGGAACGGCCCTCCGGTGTGGATCACCCAATGCACGTCCAGGGCCTTGAGCGCCGGCGCCCACTGCGGGCCCATGGCATCGCCGCACCAACCTTCACAGGGCTGTCCACCCTCGGCTTGCAGCGCCTGAACCTTGGCCGCGAGCTTGCGTGGGTCGCGCCCGGAAATCAGCAGATGCACCCCGGGCGTACGGATCAGATAGCGGCAGACGATGCTGCCGAAATTGCCATAACCACCGACCACCAACACCCTGAGCGTCATTACCTGCATCCTTGAACCAAGCCATTGCGCAGCTGCCAAGCTGCCATTCGAGGCGCGGCAGCTTGGTTGATTTGCCAGCGCTCGACAAGTACCCGAACAACGCCAATCCGCGCCTGAAGCCCCCTCGGCAGGCATCCGTAATATTCAGTTGGAAAAAAATTGCCAATGCCGGTCCGGCATAATGCTATGCAAATTCCTCATCAACTACGGCCTTGCAGCGTGATAGCCTCGTCCTGCTATGTCGGCCTCGCATAACAAACCTGCCGGTTCGCGCAACCGAGCGGGATAAAGACGCCTTGCTACCCACCTTGTTTCATCTTCATCTGCCCAACTAACGTTTCGCTGCGAGCCGCTCTTTCCCCGGCTCGCCAAGGGAACTGATTGCAAAATTTGACTCGACCTCAAGGTCGATCTCTCGATCCTATCTCGGAGCTGTTATGTCCAGGCTTTCCCATCAAGATTTGCGCCGCGGTTTCCGTGAACTGATCGCCTCCTCGTCCTGCTACCACACCGCTTCCGTGTTTGACCCGATGTCCGCCCGTATCGCCGCCGACCTGGGTTTTGAAGTGGGCATCCTCGGAGGCTCCGTGGCCTCGCTGCAGGTTCTGGCAGCCCCCGACTTCGCCCTGATCACCCTCAGCGAATTCGCCGAGCAGGCCACCCGCATCGGCCGCGTGGCCCAGCTGCCGGTGATCGCCGACGCCGACCACGGCTACGGCAACGCGCTGAACGTGATGCGCACCGTGGTGGAACTGGAACGGGCCGGCATCGCCGCGCTGACCATCGAAGACACCTTGCTGCCGGCGCAGTTCGGGCGCAAATCCACCGACCTGATTTCCGTGGCCGAAGGCGTCGGCAAGATCCGCGCCGCCCTGGAAGCCCGGGTCGACACCGAGCTGGCGATCATCGCCCGGACCAACGCCGGCATCCTCCCGGTGCAGGAAATCATCAGCCGTACCCAGCAGTACCAGCGCGCGGGCGCCGACGCCATCTGCATGGTCGGCATCCGCGATTTCGAGCAACTGGAACAGATCTCCGAGCACCTGAGCGTACCGCTGATGCTGGTGACCTACGGCAACCCGGCACTGCGCGACGATGCACGCCTGGCCGAGCTGGGGGTGAAAATCGCGGTGGACGGCCATGCCGCTTACTTCGCCGCGATCAAGGCCACCTACGACTGCCTGCGCGAGCAGCGGCAGATCTTCACCCAGGCCTCGGACCTGAGTGCCACCGAGCTGGCCCATACCTACACCCAGCCCGAGGACTACATCGTCTGGGCCAAGGAGTTCATGAGCGTCAAGGAGTAACACCGGCGATTGGCCGGGGTGAGGCGAAACGCCTCAACCCTGGGCCGATTTCAACGCGCCTTCCACGCAGTCGAGGATCTGCCCGATGGTCCAGGGCTTGCGGATGAAGGTCACCGGATAGCGCACCCCGGAGCTCTCGGGGGTCTCGAAACCCGACATCACCACGATCGGCAGCGACGGCCAGCGTTCAGCGCACAGGTTGCTCAGGCTGGCGCCATTGAGCGTGCCGGGCATGCTGATATCGGTCAGCAACAGGGTCACGTGCGCGGCATGCGCCTGCAGAAAGTCCCAGGCTCGATCGGCGCTGTCCATGGCCTGGGTGGCAAATCCCTCGTCCTGCAGAATCTCGCACAGGAACTCCAGCACCGTCGGTTCGTCCTCCACCACCAGGATCAAGCGAGAGGTGGCGTCGGGGCTGACGGACGAGGCTGGGCACATGGGGCTGGCACTCCCTGGAAGGTTGAGAATTGCGCGGACAGGACCGCTGACAAGAGTTATGAGCGGCGGTGCGAGGATAAATTCACTCCTGATGCGTGCGCCGTGATTTTTTCGGACAGGTCCGAGCGGGGCCGCGATAATGCAGGCCCGATAACAACGCAACCACAAAGAGCGGTCACCCATGGAGTTCGATCCCCAATACCTGGCCCGGGCCCGGCATCTGGTGGTGTTCACCGGCGCCGGAGTCTCGGCGGAAAGTGGCATCCCGACCTTTCGCGACGCCCTGAGCGGCCTCTGGGAGCAGTTCGACCCGGCACAGCTGGCCACGCCACAGGCCTTCCGTGCCGACCCGGCGCTGGTCTGGGGCTGGTATGAAGGGCGGCGCCTGAAAGTGCTCGAAGCCCAGCCCAACCCGGCGCACCTGGCCATAGCCGAACTGGCGCGACGGGTGCCGCGCCTGACCCTGATCACCCAGAACGTCGACGACCTGCACGAGCGTGCCGGCAGCCCTTCGGTGCTGCACCTGCATGGCAGCCTGCACACGCCGATCTGCTTTGCCTGCCAGCGCCCGTGGCGCGGCGAACCGGCCGCACCGGTGCTCGCGGAACACGGCAGCCGCCTGGAGCCACCGCGCTGCAGCGGCTGCAACGGCAAGATCCGCCCTGGCGTGGTGTGGTTCGGCGAAGCGCTGCCGCCCGCCGTGCTCAAGGCCGCATTCAAGGCCGCCGGGGACTGCGATCTGCTGTTGTCGGTGGGGACCTCGGGGCTGGTGCAGCCGGCGGCGCAGATCCCCCAACTGGCCCTGCAACAGGGGGCCAGGGTGGTGCACATCAATCCCCAGCCCCAGGAGTGCCACGCGCCCCAGGAGTACAGCCTGACGGGCCCGGCCGGCCAGCTTCTGCCGCAACTCGTGCAGCGGGCCTTCACCTGATTCATCGGGCGTGGTCGGGCGGATCGTCATTTTTCCCGCCAAAACGGCCCGGCATGAGGTAGATTCAAGCAGCGACCAACCTCGCAACGACGTTTGCTTTCTTGCCCTGCCGCTGGAAACCAAGCCCCGTACCGGTGGCTCGTTCACTGCCCCGCCGTTTTTTCGCCACTGACCGCACCTGGCGCGGTGGCGCCGATTTCAGGAAATGGATTAATGCCGCAAAGACACGTGATCAATGCTTCGGTAAGCCCGAAAGGCAGCCTGGAGACCCTCTCGCAACGTGAAGTGCAACAACTCAGCGCCGCCGGCTCCGGCAGCATCTACACCCTGTTCCGCCAGTGCGCCCTGGCCATTCTCAATACCGGCGCCCACGTCGACAACGCCAAGACCATCCTCGACGCCTACCACGACTTCGAAGTGCGCATTCACCAGCAGGACCGCGGTGTGCGCCTGGAACTGCTCAATGCTCCGGCCGATGCCTTCGTCGACGGCGAGATGATCGCCAGCACCCGGGAAATGCTCTTCAGCGCCCTGCGCGACATCGTCTACACCGAGAACGAACTGGACAGCCAGCGCATCGACCTGGAGAGCTCCCAGGGCATCACCGACTATGTCTTCCACCTGCTGCGCAACGCCCGCACCCTGCGCCCCGGCGTCGAGCCGAAAATGGTGGTGTGCTGGGGCGGTCACTCGATCAACACCGAGGAATACAAGTACACCAAGAAGGTCGGCCATGAGCTGGGCCTGCGCAAACTGGACATCTGCACCGGCTGCGGCCCGGGCGTGATGAAAGGCCCGATGAAAGGCGCCACCATCGCCCATGCCAAGCAGCGCATGAGCGGCAGCCGCTACCTGGGCCTGACCGAACCGGGGATCATCGCCGCCGAGGCCCCCAACCCGATCGTCAACGAGCTGGTGATTCTGCCGGACATCGAGAAGCGCCTGGAGGCCTTCGTCCGCGTCGGCCACGGCATCATCATCTTCCCGGGGGGTGCCGGCACCGCCGAGGAGTTCCTCTACCTGCTGGGCATCCTGATGCACCCGGACAACCGCGACCTGCCGTTCCCGGTGATCCTCACCGGCCCGCGCAGCGCCGCGCCGTATCTGGAACAGCTCAACGCCTTTGTCCTGGCCACCCTGGGCGAAGCGGCGCAGCAGCACTACCAGATCATCATCGACAACCCGGCGGAGGTCGCCCGGCAGATGACCGAGGGGCTCAAGACCGTCAAGCAGTTCCGCCGCGAACGCAACGACGCCTTCCATTTCAACTGGCTGCTGAAAATCGACGAGGGCTTCCAGCGCCCCTTCGATCCGACCCACGAGAACATGGCCAACCTGCAACTGAACCACGCCCTGCCACCCCACGAACTGGCGGCCAACCTGCGCCGCGCGTTCTCCGGCATCGTCGCCGGCAACGTCAAGGACCAGGGCATCCGCCTGATCGAACAGAAAGGCCCGTACAGCATCCACGGTGACCCGGCGATCATGCAGCCCCTGGACCAACTGCTCAAAGCCTTCGTCGAGCAGCACCGCATGAAGCTGCCCGGCGGCGCCGCCTATGTGCCGTGCTACCGCGTGGTGAGCTGATCCGGCGACGCCTTTGACGGCCCCACGACGCCGCGCTCCTTTCCCGGGAGCGCGGCGTTTTTTTGCCCCGCTGGAGCCCGTGCCCTCAGCCATGGCCGTACCGCGCGGCCTCCCTGCCCGCAACACCGTTGGCCGAAAACAACGCGCCGGTTTGACAGCCTCCCTGGCGCTATGGAATAGTTTTTCAACAAAACGGAACAGCATTCCACTTTTTACAATTTCTGCTAAAAAAGGCCTGTCATCTTGAGTGAAGCCCCTGCTGCCCTCCTTCCACCCCTGGACTGTGACCTGCTGATAATAGGCTCCGGCGCCGCCGGTCTGGCCTGCGCGGTGACCGCCGCCTGGCACGGCCTGCAAGTGATAGTGGTGGAAAAGGATTCCACTTTCGGCGGTGCCAGTGCCTGGTCCGGTGGCTGGATGTGGGTGCCCGGCAACCCCCTGGCCCGCCGCGCCGGCATTGATGAAGACCCGCAGCAACCGCGCACCTACCTCAGGCATGAGCTGGGCGAACGCTATGACGCCGCGCGCATCGATGCCTTGCTGGATAACGGGCCGCAGATGGTGGCCTTCTTCGAGCAGCACACGGCCCTGCAATTCCTCGATGGCAATGGCATCCCCGACATCCACGGCCAGGTGCCCGGCGCCGGGATCGAGGGCCACCAGGTGATTGCCGCGCCCTATGACGCGCGGGCCATCGGCCCCTTGCTGAAACGCCTGCGCAAGACCCTGCGGGAAACCTCGTTCATGGGCATGCCGATCATGGCCGGTGCCGATCTCGGGGCCTTTCTCAGCATGACCCGTTCGTTCAAGTCGCTGCTGCATGTCGCCAAGCGTTTCAGCCGTCACCTGCGGGACCTGGCGCTGCACGGCCGGGCCATGCACCTGGTGAACGGCGTGGCGCTGATCGGCCGGCTGGCCAAGTCCGCCGAGCAATTGGGGGTCACCCTCATAGAATCCGCGCCGGCCCGCTCGCTCCTGCAGGATCGACACGGGGTGCACGGCGCCCTGGTGGACACGCCCCAAGGCCGGCGGGAAATCCGCGCCCGGCGTGGCGTGGTGCTGGCCGCCGGCGGGTTTGCCAATGACCCGGCCCGGCGCCAGGCGCTGTTTCCCCGGGCACCAGGCGCCGATCAGCATCTGGCGCTGCCCCCGTTGAGCTGTTCCGGGGATGGCATCCGCCTCGGTGAAGCCGCCGGCGCGGTGCTGGCCACGGATCTCGCCAGCCCAGTGGCCTGGGCCCCGGTATCGCGGGTGCGCCATGCCGACGGCAGCGTCGGACACTTTCCCCACATCATCGACCGAGCCAAGCCCGGATTGATCGGCGTGCTGGCCAACGGCAAGCGCTTCGTCAACGAGGCCGACGGTTACTACGACTACACCGCCGCCATGGTCGAGAAGGTGCCGGCCGGCGAGGAAGTGGCCTCCTGGCTGATCTGCGACCATCGCTTCCAGCGCCGCTACGGCCTGGGTTATGCCCGCCCCTTCCCGCTCCCCGTTGGCCCACTGGTGCGCAGCGGCTACCTGCGGCGGGCCGACTCCATCGCGGCCCTGGCCGGCCAATGCGGCATCGACCCACAAGCGCTGGAGGCCACGGTGCAGCACTTCAACCAGCACGCCCGCCACGGCCAGGACCCCGAGTTCGGCCGCGGCTCGACGCCCTACAACCGCAAGCAGGGCGACGCCCTGTACCCCGGCCCCAACCCTTGCGTGGCGCCCATCGAACAGGGGCCGTTCTACGCGGTGAAGGTGCTGCCCGGCAGCTTCGGCACCTTTGCCGGGCTCAAGACCAATGCCCAGGCCCAGGTGCTGGATCAGGCCGGCGCGGCGATCCCCGGGCTGTATGCGGCGGGCACCGACATGGCCAGCGTGATGGGCGGGTTCTATCCCTCCGGCGGCATCAACCTGGGCCCGGCCATGACCTTCGGCTACATCGCCGGGCGCCATGCGGCCGGGGTCGATACCTATGAAGCGGCACTGCCTCCGGTCGCCGTGGCCAGTCCGCGCTGAGCCACCACGGCGCGCTCAGGGCAAGCGGCCGCCAGCCGGGTCCTCACTCGCCACGGGGACCTGCAACTGGCTTTCGATCTGCCGGCCGAGGTAATACACGCCAGCCATGACCCCATGCTCGGGGTCATGCAGTTGCCGGGACCAGGCCTGGTCGAAGGCCGCCCCCAGGTCCCGCCGGGTCTGGGCCTGCAAGCCTTCCCGGTCATGGTCCTGGACCAGAGCCCGGACTCCGGCCACCCCCACCGAGATCAACGCACCGGCCACCCGCCCCACCGCCGCCGCCACCGCACCGGCGACCCCGCGGGTGGCGAACTGGGCCTGGAGTTTGTCGCTGGTCACCTGTGCCACCTGGGCCACCCCGGGGGCCGGCGAGTCGCGCTCGACCGCCGCTGCTCCGCGAAGCTGCTGCAACAGCGGTCCGTAGGCGGGCAAGCGGGCGATGGGCTCGACCCGCAGCAGCTGGGTCAAGGAGGCGCGCTGTTCGGCGGCCGGCCCCAGGTCGATGGCCAGGACCTGCCCCAGGTGCTGGTCCAGCTGCGGCGCCGGCAGCTGGTAGCGGTGGCCGATCTGCGCCAGTTGCTGGCGCAGCAACTGCACATAGAACTCCATGGCCTCGCCGGCGATCTCGTCGGCATCGATCTCCAGCGCCACTGGTGCCAGCACCCGCTCCTGGTACTGCTCCTGCAGGTAGGCGGCCAGGCGCCTGGAGGCTTGCCCGGTATCGCCCCGATTGTTCAGTGAATACCAGCCCACCTTCAGCGACAGCCATTCCTGGGTCCAGTACCCGCTGAACCAGGGAATGAACTGTTCGTCGGTCTGCTGGTAGACCCGGGTGCGCCAGTGCTCCATGGAGCCCTGGGCGTAGACTTCGGCCTGGGCGGTGGCGCTACGGGAAGCCTCAAGCAGCTCGCTGTTGACCGAACGCCAAGTGGCCGGGCTGACCGCGGTCGGCACCGCAGGCGCGGGCGGGCGCTGGGCGCAGCCGGCGAGCGCCAGCAACAGCGCCAGCAGCCAGTGGCGCCAGCAGAGCATCGATCGCCGCAAGGCAAGTTCCTCCCGCATTAGCCGCGCCAGCCTCCACAGAGCGCCATGGCGTTCCCGCAGTATAGGTAGCCTCGCGACAGTGGCCGCAAGCCATGCCCCTCACCTCGCACCGGGCTTTTTCCTGCCCTGTGAAGAAACACTGCCAGCCCCCGCTCTCCCCCGGTATATTGCCCCCCGGCGCTCGCGCCACGGACCCGCCCCTCGCCAAGGAACCCTCATGCTCTACCGCATCGCCGCCGACAGCCTGGTGCTGTTTCACCTGTCATTTATCGTCTTCGTACTCCTGGGCGGCCTGCTGGTGCTGCGTTATCCGCGGCTGATGCTGCTGCACCTGCCGGCCGCGGCCTGGGGCGTGGCGGTGGAAGTGCTGCACCTGGAATGCCCGCTGACCCGCTGGGAAAACCTGCTGCGCCATGCCGCCGGCCAGGACGGCTACGGCGCCGGGTTCATCGAGCACTACCTGATACCGCTGATCTACCCCGCCGGCCTGACCCCCGGCATCCAGCTGTGGCTGGGCAGCCTGGTGCTGCTGGTCAACCTTTCGGTCTATGTCTATCTGAGCCGGCGCTGGGCTCGCAGCCGCCACGCCTGAACCGGCGCTGCCGGCCTGCGGCAAGGCGCAAGTGCCGCGGCCCGTTTGCGCCCCTGGGCCGCCCGCGAGCTGATCCGCCCAATGGCGGCGCAGCACCGGCTGCTGTTGTTTGACGCAACGGGCACGGCCCCTGGCGACCTAGCCCGGCTCAAGCTCGGCCAGGCATGCGCAAGCCCGGGTCAGGACCTGCCAGGTGCTGTCGTCGGCGGGGATCAGGTGCTCGATGCGCAATGAAGCCACGGTGATGTCCTGAGGCATGCCGAAGGTGGTGAAGGTGGAGAGAAAACGCAGCTCGCCCTGGGGCCCGCGGACCCGGGTCAGCAGCAACGGCGCGGCCAGTTGCGAAGCGGGGGGCGATGCCCCCGGACACGGCAGACTCGCCAGCAAGGTCGCGAGCCCCGGCTCCCCCGCGGCCTCCCGCGCGGCCCGTTGCCAGGCCACCTGGCGGATCTCCTCGGCGTTGATCAGGCAGTCGCCGAATCCGCCGGGCGCCAACAGGGTCGTCAACAGATTGAAACCCTCCTCGAGCGCCTGCAACGGCAACCCCAACAGCTGAAACAGGGCCGTGGTGGCGTGGTTCGCCGCCCGCACCTGCCAGAGACTGTCGATGACAATGGCCGGCGCCGGGTTGTTGGCCTTGAGCAGGTGCATCAGGGCCATGCGCACCGGTTCCAGCCCTGGATCGTCCAACGCCAGGGCGGCGTAGCGTGGTGCGTAGCCGGCGGCGAGCAACACCCGGTTGCGGGTCTGCAACGGGGTGTCCAGGGTGCTCAGCAGGCTGTGCAGCAGCTGCGCGCTGGGTTGCGCGCGCCCGGTCTCGACGCAGCTCAGGTGGCGCTGCGACATACCGGCCTGCAAGGCCAGCTCCAGCTGGCTCAAGCGCGCCTGCTGACGCAACTGGCGCAACCACTGGCCCACGGACAGCGAGTCGACGGCGGCAGGTGCAAGGGTTTCGAACATGCTTCGGGTCATCCTGTACGGGGCGGTCAGCGCAGCGACTTGAAATAGATCAGCTCGGGATCCCCCGGATCGAGGTTCTCCACCACCCCGCTGGGCTGGAAACCGGCCTTGGCAATCAGTGCCTGAGCCGCGCGGTTGGAGCGGTTGGTGGAGATGAACAGTTTGTCGCTCAGGCAGGCCTGCTGCGCCGCCGCCAGCAACCGCAGGGCCACGCCCTGGCGCTGCTGATCGGCGGCCACCACCACCAGCGAGACGAAACCGTGGTCGAAAAAATCATGGCTCAGCAGCACATAGCCCAGCACCCGGGCGCCCTGCACCTCGACCCAGCACTGGCCCTGCTCGACGGCCCACTGCAGCGCCCGGCCCCGCTCGGGATGGGCACTGGCATAGGTATCGAAGCCGAGCATGGCCGGCACATCCTCGGGCCGGGCCTTGCGGATCATCCGCTGTGCAGTCGGGTCGGGGGGCTGTTCGCTCATCACTGCTCGCTCCTTGAAGGTGATCGTCATACGGGCGCATCTGACAGGATCGGCCGCCCTGCTGTCTATGACCTGTGAGGTCATTGAGTGACGACGGGCCTGCCACTTAGCCTGTTGGCCTGTCGCCGTTCAAGGAGTTTCACCGTGAAAAACACCCTCTGGACGCTCTGTCTGGCCCTGTTCGCCGGGCATGAGCTGGATGCCGTGGCCCAGTCCGAGTGGCGCCTGCTGTATGGCTTGCGCCACCTCGATCCGGCGCTGGGGCAGGCGTTGTTCATCGCCCTGCACGTCCCCCTGGTGGTTGCGCTGATCGGGCTCACCGGGCATTCGCGTCCCGCCGTGCGCCGCAGCAGCCGGCGACTGCTGGCCGGATTCGCCGTGGTCCACGCCGGGCTGCACTTCAACCTGCGCGAGCATCCGCTGTATCGGTTCGACTCGCCGCTGTCCCAGGCGTTGATCTTCGCTTGCGCTGGCGCCGGGCTGCTCTACCTGCTGGTCGACCTGGGCCGGCGCGACCGCCAGGCCGCCCTCCCGCTCACGGACTGATCGAGGACTTCAGCATGCGCCGCCCCTACCCGGCACTCCTGGCCCTGCTGGCCTTCAGCGGCTACACCCTGTTCACCCTGCTCCAGGCCGAGCAGTCGCTGCTGCAGTTCGGTGTGCAACTGCTGTCGCGGCCCGACACCGCGCAAGTGGTGATCGACCTGTACCTGATGGCGCTGCTGGCCTCGGTCTGGATGCTCAACGACGCCCGCCGCCGCGGCCGCTCCGTCCGCTCGGTGCTGCCCTATCTGCTGCTGACCGCCGTGTTCGTTTCCATCGGACCGCTGCTGTACCTCGTGGTCCAGGGTTGGCGTCGCCCTTCAGCGCTGCCGGGCCGGAGACGCTGAAGCCCCGGCCACCCGCGGATCGGTATCCAGGCCGGGTGAGGAATGATCCTGTGGGCCCTCCGAACCGACCCAGCGCCTGGCCCGTGCCGGCGGGATTGGACGGCCCCCCCCATCGGCGGCGCGAGGATGGCCCATGATTCATGGACAGCCCTCGAGAGGACAGCCGCGGCCGCCCCAGGCTCCGATCGCTCCAGCGCGGCCATGCACTGCAAGAGCGGTTGCCGAACCCCGGCACGGCCAGGCCTGAGATCCAGGGCGTTCAGAGCCGTTGCCCTCAGACCAGGAGGCCGTTCGAAGTGTGGCGACTTGCTCGCCAAGCGTCGTCCAGGTCAACCACTCGGTTGACTAAGCATTGATGCAAGTCATGAATCAAGTCCGCTCAAAGATACAGTATCGGGCCCTTTATTTTTTGCACTACTTGAACATCACCCGCACTAAACCCTCAACTAAGCAACATTAAAAATAAATTCAATAGACGGCCTTGCGCCGCCAACTTTCTGTGCTAGAAATATGTGCTTCCTCCAACTAGCGCAACTGAGGAAGGCTTGCCAGTCATTGACAACGAGCGTCTTTCAACGACAGAAGTTCGCTCTCGGCATGCAATTAACGAGTGTTTTCGCTCACCCCGTCATCGTTACGGATGAACATTTCAAACAAGGATGTTGTATGAAAATTGTAGGACTTTCAGGAATTCTTCCTTCGCGAATCGTTACTAACCAGGATGTTCTTGATCTGGTTGAAGAACACTCGAAAAACACCTTTCAGGATGACTTGCCCAAGACCCTGAAGACCATCGGAAAACTGCTCGACAAGAGCGGCATCGAAACCCGGCATTGGTTGGCCGCCGGAGAAAAACCAATGGATCTGATGACCGCAGCCTTTGACTCGGCATTGGCCCAGGCCAATATCAACAAGGCCGACCTGGACTTGTTGATCTATCCCAACGTTACCCGGGGCTTCATCGAGCCGGCCAACAGCACCTTCATGGCCAAGGCCCTGGGCCTGAACTGCAGGAACTTCGACGTGGTCGACGCCTGCAACGGCTGGGTGACCGCCATGGATGTGATCAACAGCAAGATGGAAGCCGGAGAGATACGCTACGCGGCCATTATCAACATGGAATTCGGCATGTCTGACGGCGGGCCGGTGATGCCGAAGAACTTCTCTTTGCAGTCTCCATCGGAACTGGCGTACAAGTTCCCAAGTTTCACCATCGGTGAAGCGGCAACAGTCACCATCCTCAGCAATGAGTCGCCTGGAAACTTCAAGTTCTCTTATATCAACCGCCCCGATCTCAGCGACTTGTCGACCATTTCCCTGCCGGACTGGAAGCTGTTTTGCAATGAAGAAGATACTCCGCGCATTGCACCGACCGGCGGGCAGTATCAGTTCAACTCCTACGCGGCTGCCTTGCATGAAGATGGTCGCAATGAAGCCATAAAAGTGTTCAACATGCATAAGGTCAGCGGCGCGGACATCCATAAAGTGTTCATTCATACCGGCTCGCCAAAAATGTGGGAACACATTGGTGAACTGATCGGCATTGATCACAAGTTGCATCATGTCGGGCATAAAACCGGCAATATCATTACGGCGTCCATTCCCTATGGAATTTACGACGCCATCAGCCGGGGCAACGCTGAAAAAGACCAGTTCTGCATGGGCTGGGCGGGAAGTGGCGGGATGGTCTTTTCTGCCCTTTCGTTCCGGTTGTAAGGCGCCACGGCCAGTCTCTCGATCGGGGGGGACGCGACTGAACCTCGCTGCCCCCCTGATCAGTTCGCCAGATACGCCTCGCGCGACGTGCCGCTGCCCTGCGGCACGTCGCGCATTGCATCCCGCCCGCCGCGCTTGCCTGTCAGATCAGGCGCTGGATCTGCTTGTGGCGCCAGACCAGCTTGAAGTAGCAGACCTGCAGCACCAGCATGCTCAGGTAGGCCACCGGGAAGGCCATCCACACCCCTTGCAGGCCGAAGTGCGCATCCAGCAGATAGGCCGCCGGCACCTGCACCCCGAGGATGCAGAAGATCGAGATCGCCACCGGCATCAGCACCGTGCCGCTGGCACGCATGATGCCGCCCACCACCGCCTGGAAGCCGAACACCAGGATGCTCCAGAGCATGATGTGCAACAGATGCTCGGCCTGTATCAGGGCCGTCGGATCGATGATGAACAACCCCAGCAGCCAGTGGGAAATCAGGTAGCCGAGCAACACCAGGGCGCCGGTCAGGCACAGGTTGATCGCCAGCCCGGTGCGCAGGATCGGACTGATGCGCTCCAGGCGTCCGGCACCGATGGCCTGGGCCCCGAGGATCGACGCGGTGATGGCGATCGACAGCGCCGGAAACTGCACATAGTTGACGATCTGGGTCACCGCGCCATAGGCCGCCGTGGCCTGGGAGCCGTGACGGTTGACCAGGGCCAGGATCACCAGTTCGGACAGCGAGATCACCACCATCTGCACCCCGGTGGGCAGGCCGATGCGCAGCACTTTGCCGAGGATTGCCCGGTCCAGCTTCATCGCCGCGAACAGCGCCCGGTCCGGCGCCAGCGGGTGTGCCCGGCCGCTCAGGCGCCAGACCAGAAAGCCCATGGCCAGGATATTGCCCACCAGCCCGGCGAACGCCGCGCTCTGGATGCCCATCGGTGGCAACCCCAGCCAGCCGCGAATCAGCGCCGGGGTCAGCAGCAGGCCCACCAGGGTCGAGACGATCAGCGCCAGCAATGGCGACAGGGTGTCACTGACACCGCGCAGCAACTGAGTGAAGAGCACGAACACCAGCAGCAACGGCATGATCAGCATCATCACCCGGGCGTAGCCCACCGCATCGTCCAGCACATCCACCGGTGTCCCCAGGCCCTGCAAGGCCGGTCGGGCGAACAGCATGCCCAGCACCGCCCCCAACAGCCCGATCAGCGCGCCGAGCAACAGCGTGCTGCCGGCCACCGCCTTGACCGTGCCCGGCTCCCGGGCGCCCCAGGCCTGGCCGATCAGCACCGAGGCTCCCGCCCCCAGGCCGATCACCAGGGCAATGAAGAAGAACACGATGGGAAACATCCCCGATACCGCGGCCAGCGCCTGGGTCCCCAGCATCTGACCGATGTAGATGCCGTTGAGGGTGCCGGAAAACGACTGCAGGAAGTTCGACAGCACCATGGGCAAGAGGAAGATCAGGTACACCTGCCAGAGCGGGCGCTGAGCGGGAATGGACATGGAACAGGCAACCTCGGATCAAGACGACAAAGGGCCGCGAAGAACCTCCGCAGCGCGGAGCTCGCGTCGGTCATGGACAGTGCTGCGAAGAGGGCCGCGCGGGGTATTCCGGCAGTGCGGCGGCCTGAGGTTTATATCAGCGGTTGACCTCGACTACCACCCGCCCGCGCACCTGGCCCTCAAGCGGCTCGGGGCCGGGCGCTCCCCGGCCTGCACCCGCCCCAGGGTGCAGGCGTGGCAGCCCCTGCCCTGCGGCGTTACCATTGCCCGCCGCTCCCCCTCACCGAATGGATTCCCGACCGTGTCCCACCTCCTGGAAAAAGCTGCCGCACGTGGCGATCTCATTGCACTCAACCGCCTGCTGGACGCTGGCGCGGACCTTGAATGGCAGCACAAGAGCACCGGGCGCACGGCCCTGCTGGCCGCCACTATCGCCGGCCACTCGGCCGCCGTGGCACTGCTGCTGGAGCGCCGCGCGAATGTGCAGCAGCCGTGCAAGGCCCTGGGCTACAGCCCGCTGGCCTGGGCCGCGAGCCAGGGCGACCTGGCCTGTGCCGAGCTGCTGATTGCCCATGGCGCCGCACTCGAACAAGCCTCCCCCGAGCTACGACGCACGGCCCTGATGAACGCCGCCCAGGCCGGCCACGAAGCGATGGTGGCCTTGCTGCTGAACGCTGGCGCCGATCCCCGGCCGCTGGACTTTCAGCAGCGCAACGCCTGGTCCCTGGCCCAAGAAAAGTCCCATGCCCGGATCATGCAACTGCTCGAACAGGCCGGCGCTGGAGCGCCACCGCCCCCCACGCCCGCCCCTCACCTGACCTGGCCGGAGCCGCCGGAGGATGGCGACTGCAGTGTCGACCCGGTCACTCAGGTGCGCGCCTATACCCTGGCCGTGGCCGCCTGGGAACAACGTGGCAATGCCGCGGGCCACGAAGCGCTCGATGCCGGCTTCTGGGCCGAACCGCAACAGCTCATCGAACGCTTCTGCACCCAGCGCCCGCGGGCCTATCCGCGTGCGTCCTACGGTTTTCCCACGACCTATTCGCCCGCCGATGAACTGCTCGGCTGCGAACGGCTCAAGCCCGCCCAGGCTGAAGTGCTGATCCGCGACCCGGCCATTCGGGCGCTGTGCTACGAACACCGTTTCCTGCTCAAGCAGGTCGCCGGGCAATGGCGGATCGACAGCGTCAAACGCCGCCTGGCCGGCACCCAGAAATGGGCAAACGCCCTCCTCTGATGAAAAACTCGGCGACGAGGACTTCAACGACGAAGGCCACCCCTTTGCCCTGGCCTGCTAGCAGGGCCGGGACAACAGCCGCTTTGCCTGCGAGCAGCGTCTACCGGGTGGAAAACAGCTGGCACAACCATGACCGGCCGACCGCGGTGATGGACCGGCGGCTGGCCGCAGTCCATCCACCGCGCACAGCGGGCCAGGCTCGTGGTTGGCGGATATCGCCCCGCCCGTGGTTAAATGCCGCCCCCGAAAAATGACCGGCCCTGCTGATGACACCTCTCGCCCTCGCCACCCTCAACCAGCACTTGCTGACCGCCCTGGCCGCCGCGCCCACCGAGACCCGGCGCCTGTTCCATGGCCGCGGCCGCTGCTGGCCGGGGCTGGAGCAACTGACCGTGGACTGGTTGCAGGGCGTGCTGCTGGTGTCGCTGTTCAAGGAGCCCGAGGCCGGACAACTGGCCGCCTTGCAGCAACTGCTGACCGACCTGGGCTCGACCCCGCAATGGGCCGCCAGCGGCGCCCGCAGCCTGATGCTGCAACACCGCTACCTGCCCGACAGCCGTGGCGAATGGCTGCTGGGCGAGGCGATTGACAGCTGCACCATCACCGAGGAAGGCCTGCGCTACCAGGTGGACCTGGGCAGCAAGCAGAACAACGGACTGTTTCTCGACATGCGCTATGGACGCAACTGGGTGCGGGCCAACGCCCAGGGCAAGAACGTCCTGAACCTGTTTGCCTACACCTGCGGCTTTTCCGTGGCGGCGATTGCCGGTGGTGCCGAGCGAGTGGTGAACCTCGACATGTCCCGGGCGGCCCTGAGCCGTGGTCGCGACAACCATAGGCTCAACGGCCACGACACTGGCCGGGTGAGTTTCCTCGGGCATGACCTGTTCAAGTCCTGGAGCAAGGTCAAGCAAGGGGGGCCCTATGACCTGGTGATCATTGACCCGCCGTCGTTCCAGAAAGGCAGCTTTGTCCTCGGCAAGGACTATGCGCGGGTGCTGCGGCGCTTGCCGGAACTGCTGACGGCCAATGGCTGCGTATTGGCGTGCATGAATGACCCGGCGTTCAGCGTGGACTTTCTTTTGGAAGGGGTGATGCAGGAGGCGCCGGGGTTGCGCTTTGAACAGCGACTGGAGAATCCGCCGGAGTTTCCGGATGCCGATCCGCAGTGCGGGCTCAAGGCGCTGGTGTTTCGTCAGGGGCAATAGGGAGGTATTGGGCGGCAGGGGGTTTTGTCTTGGTGGCTCGGTTGATGGGGTACATATCCGTTGCTGCGGTTACGGCCACTTAGGGTTTCGCTCTTACAGCGAGTCACTTTGGAAAGAGCCCAAAGTAACCAAAGGCTCTTGCCCCTCCACTTGGTGCCTCGCCTAGGCTCGGCATGCCCGAACGAAGGCATTGATCCGTGGGCCGCCGCAATGGGCCATCCATGGCCCAGTGCGGCTAACCCGGCGTCCTGCCGGGTTACCCACGGCTCAATGCCTGCGTTCGGCCATCGTGTTTAAGGGGGCAGGAAGATCAAAATCTGACGGCGGCCTGCCGGCCGGCCTGTTTCATTGCCGTTCGCGTTACATGTAGCCGCTGCCGCAGGCTGCGAACGGCTCCGCAGGAGACGCTAAACCCACCTCCCCGATATTCCTGACCTATCGCGCCGCCTGGTTTTGCGAGCGCTAGCGCTCGTTCGCAGCCTGCGGCAGCGGCTACAGGGAACCAGCCTGCGCACCTGGGTTTTGGCGTTGGCTTTTGATCTTGATCTTGATCTTCCGGCCCCTTCCCAGCAGGCCGAGCGCAGGCGTTGCGTAGGGGGCAGCTCGGCAGGGATGCCGAGCTAGCCGCCGCCCGGCCATGGATGGCCGGTTGGCGGCGGGCCCCCGGAGCAATGCCGGAGCTCGGGCACCCCGAGCCCCAGCGAGGGGCCGTATGGAGGGGCAAGCGTTTTTGCTTACTTTTTTGGCGTTTGAAAAAAGTAAGTCGCCGTAAGGGCGAAACCCTAAGTGGCCGTGACCGCAGCAATGGATATGTACCCGTCCCACTCGCTGCAAGAGCGAAACCGCCAGCCGCCGTTACTGCAGCAACGGATATGCACTCCCCCCTAGCACCACCCACCAGCCCCCCCCGCCTTACAACTCCATCCGATACTCAATAACCCCCGGCTTGTACGCCACCCAGTCATACAACCGCTGCGCCCGCTCGTTGCTTTCCTGGGTATGCCAATACAACCGCCCACACTGCCGTTCCCGGGCCAGCGCCTGCACCCACTCGATCAGCAGTTTCCCCGCCCCGCTGCCGCGAATCGACGGGGCCACGTACAGGTCTTCCAGGTAGCAGAAGTCGCTGACGGCCCAGGTCGAGCGGTGCACCACCAGGTTAACGAAGCCAATCACTTCATCGCCCTGTACCGCCACAGCCGAATACATCGGTTCCTGCGTATCAAGGAAACGCTCGAACGTAGTGCGACTGACCTCTTCGCTCAGCGTCACCTGATAGAAATCCTGATAGGCCAGCCACAGCGGCAGCCATTGCTGGTAATCCCCTGGCTGAATCGCCCGTACCGTCACCGCAGGTTGTTGATCGCTCATTGCGCGCTCCTCTTGATCATCCACACCGGGATCGGCCCCGGTCATTGAAGAGCGCGCAGGTTAATGCCTGAGTGGCGGGTTTTATCAGGCCAATTCACTGACCATTGCCAGACCACTTCATGGACTGCCTCAAACCTCGGGCAGTTGATGGGTCACGCAGTGGATCCCGCCTCCGCCTGCCGCGATGGCGTCGATGTCCAGTGCGATGATCTGTCGCCCGGGGTACAGGCTGGCGAGCAGGCTGTGGGCCTTGGCGTCGGCTGCCCGGTCGCCGAACTGTGGGGCGATCACCGCGCCGTTGATCACGAAGTAGTTGATGTAGCCCGCGGCGAAATCCGGGTTATCGCGGCTGAAGCGGTTCTGTCGCGGGTTCAGTGGTGGCGACAGGGTGTGCACCTGTAGCGCACGGCCGTCGGCGTCGCGGGCGGATCGGAGGATCTCCAGGTGCTTGAGGGTCACCTGGTGGTCGTAGGATTCGCGGTCGTTGTCCAGGTTGGCCACCACCACCCCCGGTTTGACGAAGCGGGCGTAGAAGTCGACGTGGGCGTCGGTGATGTCGTGGCCCTTGATCCCCGGCAGCCAGATGATCTTGCGCAGGCCGAGGCAAGCCTTGAGTTCCTCTTCGACCTCGGCCTTGCTCCAGCCAGGGTTGCGGTTGTCATTGATCCAGCTGCTTTCGGTCATGATCCCGGTGCCGTGCCCGTCCACTTCGATGCCGCCGCCCTCGCCCACCAGTTCGCTGCGCCAGTAGCGGGCACCGGCGGCGTCGGCCATCTGCCGCGCCAGTCGGGCGTCCTTGGCGTGGCGCTGTTTGTTGCCCCAGCCATTGAAGTTGAAATCCACCGCGCCCAATCCGCCTTGGGCATCAACGACGAAGTTGGCGCCGATGTCGCGCATCCAGATGTCGTCCAGCTCGGTGCTGACAAAGGTGATGTTGTGCGAGCCGCAGAGTTGCTCCGCCAGGCCGCGCTCCTGCGCGCGGCAGAACAGGGTCAGCGGTTGATAGGCGGCAATCGCCCGGGCAATGCGCCCCTGGGCTTGCTGCACGTCGCCGGTGAAATCCTCCCAGATGGCGTCCTGGGCGCCGAAGGCCATGAAGGCCCGCTGCTGGGGCTCGCCTTCATCGGGCAGGTAGGCGTTGTCCTGCTCGCGGGCCCGGACACTGCGCGGCCCCAGGCCGAGGGTGGTCATGGCGGCGACACCGGCCAGCAGCGAGGCCTGTTTGATCAGTTGACGTCGGGTGGGCATTGGGCGGTTCTCTTGTCGAAGGTTCTGCATGAAAGGGTTCGGGGGCGACGCGGGCCTTCGCCGACAGAGCGGCTCCTACCAGGCAGTGTAGGAGCCGGCTTGTCGGCGAAGCGCATGGCGCCCGGTCAGTGGCGGGCAGCGGTGGCCGTCTTGAACTGGGTCCAGGTGCGCATGCGCGCCCGCATGTCGGCCTGAGGGATGTCGCGGCCGGGAATCAAGCGTTCGAAGGTGGCGTCATCCGGGTAGATATCCGGGTTGTTGCGCATCTGCGGATCCACCGCCGGCCGCGCCTTGGCATTGGCCGTGGGGTAACCGGTGAAGTTGCTGATGGCCGCCATGTTCTCTGGCCGCGTGACAAAGTTGATGAAGGCATAGGCGTACTCCGGGTGCCGGGCATCCTTGGGGATCGCCAGGGTGTCCATCCACACCGTGGTGCCCTCCCGGGGAATGCGGTACTGGAATTCGACCGGCTTGCCTGCGGCGTCAGCCGTGCGCTGAGCCTGGGTCATGTCGCCGCTGTAGCCCAGGGACAGGCACAGGTTGCCGTTGACCAGGTCGGTCACCGGCTGCGACTGAAACTTGCGGATATACGGTCGCAGCTTGCCCAGCAGTTCGCTGGCTGCCTGCAGATCCTCCGGCCGGGCACTGCGCGGGTCGCGCCCCAGGTAGTTGAGCGCCACCGCCAGCACTTCGTCCGGCGAATCGATCAGCGAGATCCCGCAATCGGCAAAGCGCGCCGCCAGCTCCGGCTTGAACAGCAGGTCCAGGCTGTTGACCGGCGCATCGGGCAGGCGCTGGGCGATCTGCCGGGCGTTGTAGGTCAGGCCGATGGTGCCCCAGGTGTAGGGCACCGTGGCCTGGCTGGCGCGCGGGTACTGGGCCCGCAGGCGCTTGAGGCCGGGCTCGATGTCGTCCTGCCCGGTCAGCTTGCTCGGGTCCAGCTGCTGCAGGCTGCCAGCACGCATCAGGCGCTCGGCCACGGTATCGCCGGGGAAGATCAGGTCGTAGCCGCTGCCGCCGGTCATCAGCTTGGCCTCCAGCACCTCGCTGCCTTCCATCACGTCGTAGATCACCTTGATTCCGGTTTCGGCGGTGAAGCGCGCCAGGGTGTCCGCGGCGAAATAGTCGGCCCAGTTGTACAGGCGCAGGGTCTTGTCCTCGGGGTCGGCCTGGGCCTGGAGCGCGGCCAGGGTCAGGGCCAGCACGATGGCGCAATGGCGTTTGCCGCGCTTGCCTATGGTTCGCATGTCATGCCTCCCGGCCGTTCCAGCGTGAATGAAGGTGTTGCCCGTCAAGACTCAGCAGCGGCCCGTACATCTCGGGCCGGCGGTCGCGGAAGATGCCCCAGGTGCGGCGTTCCTCGGCCATGGCCGCCAGGTCCAGGGGCTGCAACAGGACCCCGCTGCTGTCGCGGTCGGCCTCGGCCAGGAGCCGGCCCTTGTGGTCGCAGATGAACGACGAGCCGTAGAAATCCATGTGCAAGGTCGGGTCGCTGGTTGCCACTTCATGGCCGACGCGGTTGGCCGCCACCACCGGCAGCAGGTTGGCCGCGGCATGCCCGCGCATGGTCATCTGCCAGTGGTCCCGCGAGTCCAGGCCGGCGCTGCCCGGCTCACTGCCGATGGCGGTGGGAAACAGCAACACTTCGGCGCCCTGCAAGGCCAGGCAGCGGGCGGTCTCGGGGAACCACTGGTCCCAGCAGATGCCGATGCCCAGTCGGCCGAAGGCCGTGTCCCAGACCCGGAAACCGCTGTCGCCGGGGCTGAAGTACTCCTTCTCCTGATACCCCACGGCGTTGGGAATATGGGTTTTGCGGTACACCCCCAGCAGGCGGCCGTCGGCATCGGCGACGCTCAGGGAATTGAAATAGGCGGTGCCGGCCCGCTCGAACCAGCTCAGGGGCAACACCACCCCCAGCTCCCCGGCCAGGGCGGCGAAACGCTGGAGCACCTGGCTCTGGGCATATTCCTCGGCCAGCGCCAGGTGGCGGTGCTGCTGCTCGATGCAGAAGTACGGGGTGGCGAACAGCTCTTGCAGGAGGATCACCTGGGCACCGCGGGCCGCCGCCTCGCGCACCAGCTGTTCGGCGCGTTCGAGGTTGCCCGGCAGGTCCCAGGTGCAGGGCATCTGGGTGGTGGCGACGATCAACCGGCTCATGCCTGTACCTCCAGCGGCCACCGCGGCTGCTGCTGGGTGATGCAATGCACGCCACCGCCGCCATGGGCCAGGTGGTTGATCCGCACCGGCACCACTTGCCGCCCGGGGAAGGCCCGGGCCAGCACCTGGGCCGCTTCCTCGTCGGCGGCGATGCCATAGGCCGGCATGATCACCGCGCCATTGGCCAGGTAGAAGTTGGTGTAGGAAGCGCAGAACACCTCGGCCTGGCTGTTGACCGCGGCACTGGCCTCGAACAGCTCGATCAGTTCGAAACGGCGGCCCCGGGCATCCCGGGCCAGCTCCAGCGCGCGGCGGTTCTCGCGCACCACTTCGGCATAGACCGAGCCCTGATCGCGGGTCGCGTCCACCAGCAAGACGCCCGGGCGAGCGAAGGCACAGATCCCGTCGACATGGCCGTCCGTCATGTCGCCGGTGACATGGTCCGGGTCCCCCGGCAGCCAGATGGTCTTCTGCACCCCCAGCAGGCGCTGGAAGATCGCCTCGATCTCGGCCTTGCCCAGGCCCGGGTTGCGATTGCGGTTGAGCAGCACCGATTCGGTGGTGATCAGGGTGCCCTCGCCGTCCACGTGGATGGCCCCGCCTTCATTGGCCAGGGGCGTACCGAAACAGTCCAGCCCCAGATCGTCGAGCAGGCGCCGGGCCAGGCTGCGGTCCAGGTCGTGGGCCGATTTGTCGCCCCAGGCATTGAAGCGCCAGCTGACGCCGGCCAGCCCCTGCTGCGGATGGACGATGAAGGTCGGGCCGGAGTCGCGGCACCAGCTGTCGTTCACCGGTTGCACGACCAGTTGGATATTGCCGGCACACAGCGCCCGGGCGCTGTCCAGGGCGGCCGGGTCCACCACCAGCTTCACCGGTTCGAAGCGCGCAATGGCATTGGCCACCCGGGCGAAATCCGCTTGCACCTCGGCCAGGGTCACGCCCCAGACCGACTCCCACAAACCCTGGTTGTGTGGCCAGACCATCCAGGTCGCGGCGTGGGTAACCCACTCGGCCGGCATCCTCCAGGCGGGGTATTGAGTGTCATTGCTGAGCATGAGCCTTGCACCTCTCAAGTAAGGTTTTGTTATCAATCGAACAACGCTGTCGATCCTTGGTGCCCATGCTATGGCTTTGAAAAAACGGCAACAAACGATAGATTTAGCCCATTTTTGATTAGCAGGACTTATCAATCATGTTGAAACACTGGCCTCCACTGAACGCCCTGCGCGGCTTCGAAGCCGCTGCGCGCCTGGGCAGTTTTCACCAGGCAGCGCAGGAGCTGCACCTCACGCAATCGGCCATCAGCCAACAGATCCGCAGCCTGGAAAGCTATCTCGAACAACCGCTGTTCTACCGCAGCGGGCGCAGCGTCACCCTCACCGACGCCGGGCACGACCTGCGCAGCACCACCCAGTCGCTGCTGCAACAGCTGGCGGTGGGCATCCGCCGCCTGGAGCAGTACCGCAAGCCCAACCAACTGGTGGTCAACACCAGCCCGGCCTTCGCCCGCCACTGGCTGCTGCCGCGCCTGGGGGAATTCCATCGCCTGCACCCGGAAGTCGACCTGTGGCTGTTCACCAGCTTCGAACCGCCGGACATGAGCACCCAGACCATCGACCTGACCCTGCGCGACGACCTGAGCGCCCAGGCCGAATGCAGCTACCTGGAGCTGTACAGCGATCGCCTGTACCCGGCCTGCCACCCCAGCCTGCTGGCACAGCCCGAGGCGCTGCGCACCACCTTGCATGGCGAGCGGGAGATGGACTGGAGCCACTGGCTGGTGGAAGGCGGCGCCGACATTGGCCAGCGCAGCAACGGCCTGAATTTCTCCGACCCGGGCCTGTTGCTGGACGCCGCCTGCGCAGGCCACGGCATTGCCCTGGTCAGCCAGCTGCTGACCCAGCAGGCCCGGGCCCAGGGCTTGCTGGCACCGTTGTGCGAACAGAGCGTACGCGGCCCGACCTGGGCCTGGCTGATTCACCGCGACAGCGAAGGCAGCCCGCTGACCCGCAGCTTCTGCGAGTGGCTGCTGGGCGCCTTGCAAGCCCCGGCCGAGCCATGAGCGGCGGCTGCAAAACCGCTTTGCATTTCTGCCGCTAACCCCACGCGAGGCAGCGCCTTAAGCTGGCGCCGGTGCAATCCGCATCGCCTTCCCGGAGCCGCCCGTGCCCCCGATCCACGACATCAACTGGCCGTTGTGGCTGTCCACCATGCTGCCCATGGCCCTGAGCGCCGGGCCCGGCAACCTGATGGTGGCCAGCTCCGGCGCCCGCAGCGGCGTGCGCCGCTCGCTGCGCTTTATCCTCGGCCTCGACCTGACTTACTGGCTGCTGGCCCTGCTGGTGGGGCTGGGGCTGTATCACAGCCTGGCGGCGCAGCCGCAATGGCTGTGGAGCCTGCGGGTGGCCGGAAGCCTGTACATTTTCTGGCGCGGCCTGCGCCTGTTGCTGCGCTCGCGGGGCTTGTCAGCCGCGTCGGACGCGCCCCTGGGCTTTCGCGATGGCGTGCTGTTGCAACTGGGCAATGTGCAGGGCCTGGTGATGCTGCTGGTGATGTTCTCGACCTTCAGTCCCGGCACCGACGCCGGCAGCGCCGTGGTGCTGGTGCTCAGCGCCGCGCTGATCGCGGTCAACCTGTTCGGCCACCTGCTCTGGGCCAGCCTGGGCTCCAGCCTGCAGGTGCTGCTACGGGACCGACCGAGCTTGCTGGTGGCGCAGAATGCCCTGTTCGGCTTGCTGCTGATGGCGGTGGCCATGTGGATCTTCCTGCGCGGCGCCTAGTGCGCCAGCGGCCCTTCAGCCGGCCTGCAGCCCTTGACGCAGCAGCAGCTCGCAGAGAAACCTCGCCACCTGCTCGACCCGCTCCTGGCCCTGGGTCGCCTGGTTGCGCAACAGCCAGATGTCCGCGCGGTGAACCGGGGTCTGGGGCAGCACCCGACGCAGGCCCAAGGGCTCTGCGATATAGGCCGGCAAGGCGGCAATCCCCAGCCCTGCCTGCACGGCCTTGAGCTGCGCCTCCAGGTTGCCGGTGCGCATCCACAGCGGCTGGCCGCCGCTGAGCTGATCCAGCCAGCGGGCCAGGGACAGGTGTTCCAGGGCCTGGTTCCAGCCGATCAGCGAATGCTGGCCCAGGTCCACCGGCTTCTCGGGGCAGCCATGGACCGAGGCATAACCCGGGGAACAGAACAAGGCCTGGGTCAGCTCGCCGACCCGACGCAGGGTGAAGTTGCCGGCCTCCGGCCGCTGCAGGCGCAGCAGCAGATCGCTGTGGCTCTGGGTGAGCTTGACCGAGCGCGCGGCATTGACGAAGTCGAAGCTGATCTGCGGGTGCTGCACGCGAAACTGCGCCAGCGCGGGAATGATCAGGTGGCTGCCCATCAGCTCCGGGCAGTCGATGCGTACCACCCCCGCCATGCGCGCACCGGGCTGGGACATCTGCCGCGTCATCAGCTGGAAGCGCTCTTCGGCCTCCAGGGCCATGGGCAGCAAGGCCTGGCCGGCCTCGGTGAGGAAATAGCCCTGGGTGGTCTTCATGAACAACAGGGTGTTCAAGGCCTGCTCCAGCACCAGGATCTTGCGTGAAACCGTCGAGGCGGACACCTTCAGCGCCTGCCCGGCGTCGGTGATGTTGTTGGCATTGGCCACAGCGATGAAAAACCGCAGATCGTCCCAGTTCACGTTTACCTGCCCTATCCCTGAAAACCCAGGCCCGGGATCTTATGCGATATCGCCAACGCGGCGGTCAGACTTTTCTCAGGTAAAGTGCCCCAGATCTTTACTGCCCACGGATCGGGAACCTCTCATGCTGGAACTGCACACCCCCCGCCTTCACCTGCGCCCCTTGGCCCCCCATGACTGGGCGTTGTTCCTGAACCTGCACAGCGACCCGGACAACCTGCGCTATGTCTGCGATCCGCTGTCCCGGGCCCAGATCGAGGAGCGCTTCACCTCGCGCCTGCCCCGCTGGGACCTCGACTCGACACACTGGCTGTGCCTGGTGATCCGTGATCGCGAGAGCGGCGAGGAGCTGGGCCTCACCGGCCTGCGCATCAGCGACAGGGACGCCGCCGAAGCCGAGGTCGGCTACCTGCTGGCGCGCCATCACCAAGGCCGGGGCGTGGCCGCAGAGTCGCTGCGCGGGCTGATGGAGTACGCCCGCCAGGGCCTGGGCATCAAGCGCCTGGTGGCCACCGTCACCGACGGCAATGCGGCCTCCTGCCAGGTCCTGGAAAAGTGCGGCTTCGTCTTCCAGCGCCGCGACGAAGGCGCGTTCCGCCAGGGCGGCGAAGACTTCGACGACCTGATATTCAACTGCCCGCTGACAGCCTGAACCCGGATTTGCCAGCGCGGCCCCACCCTCGCAGCGTGGTTTTTTCTTGACAGTGAAAAATCTCAACGGCTATTGTCTGACAACCTGACTGCCACGGTTTTTCCTTCCCATGCTCGAACTCCAGCGACCTGACTCCCTCGTTGTCCGCGTGGTCAATGCGATCCGCAGCGAGATCGACTCCGGCCGCCTGGCGCCCGAATCGCGCCTGCCGACCGAGCAGCAGTTGGCCGAGCAGTTGAACGTCAGCCGTTCGGTGATTCGCGAAGCCATCGCCCAGCTCAAGGCCGACGGCGTGCTGATCGCCCGGCGTGGCCTGGGTTCGTATATTTCCAAGACCCCGGCCGGCACCGTGTTCCGTTTCCCCCAGGGCAACGGGCGCTTGCCGGACCTGGCGCAGATGTTCGAGATGCGCCTGTGGATCGAAACCCAGGCGGCGTCGATCGCCGCCCAGCGCCGGGACGCCGCCGACCTGCAACGGATGCAGCAGGCGCTGCAGGAAATGCACGACAAGCGCAGTGATTTCGAAGCCGCAGGCTTGGCCGACGTGGAGTTCCACCGGGCCATCGCCGAGGCCAGCAAGAACGACTACTTCGTGGCCTTCCATGATTTTCTGCGCAGCCAGCTGACCAGTGCCCGCAAGGCCGCCTGGGAGAACTCGGCGCGGCGCCAGGTCGGCGGTTCCGCCGATGCCACCCAGGAACACCAGGCGCTGTACCAGGCGATTGCCGCCGGTGACCGCCAGGCCGCGGCCGGTTGCGCCGACGCCCACTTGCGCGCCGCGGCCAAGCGCCTCGGCCTGGAGTTGCCCACTACGAATTAAGCACAGCGGCACGCTTGAGGCTTCAAGCGTCGCGCCGCGAGGTTTTGTCGGATTAGTTAGTCTGACAACCTGATAACCAGACCAAAACAGATTAGAGCCAAGGTATCCAAGAACAATGACTTACGACTTTTGCATCATCGGCGGCGGCATCGTCGGCCTGGCCACGGCCATGGAGATCCTCAAGCGCCAGCCCGGCGCTTCGCTGGTGATCCTGGAAAAGGAAAACGTCCTGGCCAAGCACCAGACCGGGCACAACAGCGGGGTGATCCACGCCGGCATCTACTACGCGCCGGGCAGCCTCAAGGCCGACCTGTGCAAGCGCGGGGCCGAGGCCACCAAGCAGTTCTGCCGCGAGCACGGGATCAAGTTCGAGGTCTGCGGCAAGGTGCTGGTGGCGTCCAATGCCCTGGAGATGGAACGCATGGAGGCCCTGTACCAGCGCTCGCAACAGAACGGCCTGAAGGTCGAGCGCCTGGATGCCGAGCAACTGCGCCAGCGCGAACCGAACATCGTCGGCCTCGGCGGGCTGTTCCTCGACGCCACTGGCATCGTCGACTACCGCGAAGTCTGCGAAACCATGGCCCGGGTGATCCGCCGCGAGGGCGGCGAGATCTGCCTCAGCCAGACCGTCACCGCGATCCAGGAAAGCGCCGACAGCGTCACCGTCAGCAGCCACGGCGGCAGCTGGCGGGCGAAGAAGCTGGTGGCCTGCGCCGGCCTGCAATCGGACCGCCTGGCGGTGATGGCCGGGGTGAAGATCGACCACCAGATCATCCCCTTCCGTGGCGAGTACTTCCGCCTGCCGGCGGCGAAGAACAACATCGTCAACCACCTGATCTACCCGATTCCCGACCCGGAGCTGCCGTTCCTCGGCGTGCACCTGACCCGCATGATCGATGGCAGTGTCACCGTCGGCCCCAACGCGGTACTGGGCCTGGGCCGGGAGAACTACCGGAAGTTCTCCATCAACTGGCGCGACGTGGCGCAGTACGCCAGCTTTCCCGGGTTCTGGAAAACCATCTGGCAGAACCTGGGCTCCGGCACCACCGAAATGAAGAACTCGCTGTTCAAGTCCGGTTACCTGGAGCAGTGCCGCAAGTACTGCCCGTCCCTGCAAGTGGAGGACCTGCTGCCCTATGAAGCGGGGATCCGCGCCCAGGCGGTGATGCGTGACGGCAGCCTGGTGCACGACTTCCTGTTCGCCGAAACCCCGCGCATGTTGCACGTGTGCAACGCGCCCTCGCCCGCCGCCACCTCGGCGATTCCCATTGGTTCGATGATTGCCGACCGGATTTTCCAGGCCACCTGAAACACAGCGCGTCACGCCTTTGCGGTGCAGCGCCCAGGCCCTGCCCAGCGCGTCACGTGTCGCCGAAACAGCCCGCGGCCGCCCTTGGGGGCGCGTCGCGCAAGGCTCGCGTCAACTCGACAATAAATACAATGATTCATGAGGAAGTACGGAAATGAGCGCAGTTGAAACCAGCAGTACTGCAGCGGAAACCCCACAACAGACCCAGAAACGCCTGCGCAAGGTCGCGGCGGCCACCATCTTCGGCTCGATGCTGGAGTGGTACGACTTCTACCTCTACGCGACCATGGCGGCCATCGTCTTCTCGAAGATCTTCTTCGATAACAGCAACCCGAAAAGCGCCACGTTGATGGCCTTCTCGACCTTTGCCATCGGCTTCATCGCCCGGCCCTTCGGCGGCATCCTGTTCGGCTACCTGGGGGACAAGTTCGGCCGCAAGCAGGTGCTGGTGCTGACCTTCTGCCTGATGGGCGTGTGCACCGCGCTGATCGGCCTGATTCCCAGCTACGCCTCGATCGGCATCTGGGCGCCGATCCTGCTGGTGGCGATCCGCATCATCCAGGGCCTGGGCGCCGGTGCCGAACTGTCCGGCGCGGCGGTTACCTCCTATGAACACGCCAGCGAAGGCAAGCGCGGCAGCCAGGGCGCCTGGCCGGCACTGGGGCTGAACCTGGGCCTGCTGCTGTCATCGCTGACCATCTACCTGCTGACCATCAACGGCAACGAGTTCCTGCTGGCCGGCGGCTGGCGCATTCCGTTCGTCTGCAGCATCGTCCTGGTGGCGGTGGGCCTGTGGGTGCGCAACAGCATTCCGGAAACCCCGGAGTTCAAGGAACTGAGCAAGGAAAGCCAGAAGGCCAAGCCCTCGCCGCTCAAGGCACTGTTCAAGAACGACCTCAAGGGCCTGGCGGTGGTGTTCTTCGTCGCCATTGGCTACAACGCCCTGAGCTATATCTTCAAGACCTTCTCCCTGGCCTACCTGACCCAGTACAAGAACGTCGATGTGCACGTCACCTCGCTGTCGGTGACGATCGCCAGCCTGATCGCCATCGTCGCCGTGCCGTTCTTCGGCTGGCTGTGCGACAAGTGGAGCAGCAAGGCGGTGCTGATCCTCGGCGGGGTGTTCTCGGTGTTGTTCGCCTACCCGTTCCTGGCCCTGCTCAACACCGGTGAAAGCCTGATGATCTACATCGCCATCGGCGTCGGCACCGGCATCCTGGCGCCGATGATGTTCGCGCCCCAGGGCTCGTTCCTCAGCCGCCAGTTCCCGACCGCCACCCGCTCCTCGGGCTTTGGCACCGGGCGCGAAATCGGCACCGCGATTGCCGGCGGCCTGGCGCCGCTGGGGGCTCTGTCCCTGGTCACCGCCTCGGCCACCCACTCCACCGACGGCGTGGTGATCATCCTCGCGGTTGCCGCCGTGCTGGTGGTGGTGTTTGCCCTGTGCGACCAGGGCCGCAAGCACTCGGCATTCAAGAACTGACGCAGTGTTGAACCTCCACAGCGCCCCTGGCGGCCTGTGGAGACTCTGCTAAGGTGGCCGCTGCATTCGAATCACGGGCCACCCCATGCAATCTTGCAGCGCATTCGGCGTCGATGCCGATGGCTTGATCACCCTCCCTGCCGAACCCCCTCTGCAGCCCGAATACCTCGGTGTGCTCGACGGCCTCTGCGCCAGCTTGCACGCCCCGGCCAGCCCGCCGCTGCACAGCCTCTACCTGTATGGCAGCGTCGCCCGGGGCACAGCCAGGCCCGGGGTCTCCGACCTGGACCTGTGCCTCATCCTGCAACACCCCGCCACCCCGCAGCAGTTGCGCCACCTGGAGCAGCTGCGCCAGGCGCTGCAAGCGCGGCACCCGCGGGTGTCGAAGATCGACTTCGACATCGGCCACCTGGCCCAGGTCCTGGCCGCGGAAAACCTCGACAGCTGGGGCTATTGGCTCAAGCATCATTGCCGCTGCCTGTCCGGCGAGGACCTGCGCCGGCGTTTTGCGCCCTTCAGGCCCAGCCGGGAGATTGCCCTGGCAGTGAACGGCGACTTCCAGAGGGTGCTCGACGACTACGCCGAGCGCATCGAGGGCGAGCGACAGCCCGCGCAAATCCTGCGCCTGCAACGCGAGGCATCCCGCAAACTGATTCGCGCCACCCACCTGTTGCGCGCAGAACAGGAGCCGAGCTGGCCTCACAGCCTGGATGAACATGTGCGGTTGTTCGTGCAGCGTTATCCCGACATGGCCGTGCCCATTGCCGAGTTCCGCCAGACCGCCGAAGCCGGGGCCGCCGCCAGTGCCGGTTTCAGCCGCCGCCTGCGGCAGATGGTGCAGTGGATGGCCGCAGAGCACATCCGGCCGCGAGCCAGGAACTAGCACGGGGACCGACCACGCCCCGCCATTGCTGCATGCCGCGAACAGGCCCGCGCCGCCCTGCCTGCCCTGTTGCCGGCCACCCTGGAACGGGTCAGGCCAGCAGCACCTCGATCCCCAGCTGCCGATAGCCCTGGATATCCGCCTCAGGCACTTCCTGCTCGGTGACCAGCCGCTGCAAGCGCTGGCACGGCACCACCACAAAGGGCTCCATGGCGCCCAGCTTGTCGGCGGTGGTCACGGCGATGACTTCGGCGGCGCTGTCGAACATCGCCTGCTTGATCGGCACTTCATCGAAATGCAGGGAGCTGATGCCGATCTCCGGGTGAATCGCACAGACCCCGGTGAACATCAGGTCGGCCTTGATCCCCTGGATCATCCGCAGTGCTTCATGACCGCTGGCGGACAGGGTGGCCGGGTTGAGCTGGCCGCCCACGAGAATCACCTTGACCCCGGGGTATTCAGCCAGGGCCACGGCAATCATTGGCGAAGCAGTGACCGCGGTCAGGCGGATGTCGGCCGGCAGGGACTGGGCGATGTGCAAGGTGGTGGAACCGGAATCGAACAGCACCGTCTGGCCGTCTTTCACCCATTGCACGGCAAACTGCGCCAAACGCAGTTTCGCCTCGCTGGTTTCGCCGACCCGCGTGAAGTAGTCCTTGCCGCTGTCCTTGGGCCGCGGCAGCGCGCCGCCGTGGACCCGCTGCACCAGGCCGGCCGCATCCAGCTCGGCAAGATCGCGGCGGATGGTGTCTTCGGACACCGCGAAGTGCCGGCTCAGCTCGGCGGCCAGGACCTTGCCGTCGCGCTCCAGGAGCAGGAGGATTTTCTGCCGGCGCACCGAAGGCAGTTCGGCATGATGCTGCTGATCTTGCATGTTATTGCCCGCTTTTGCGTGTTTTTGCGAGATTAGCCAAGCCCTCTGCCAAACACAAGCGGGCGCGATCAGGGAATCAGTTGAGGCGGCCGTGCGTTGTACAGCGCGGCCTCGCCCAAGCGCTCGCGTACCAGCGCCTGGGCTTGCCGGGTCATCTGGTCCAGATGCCGGTCGCGCTTTTTCTCCGCTTCCAGCATGGCCTTGCGCCCGTGCTGGGCCAGCAGGTAGGTGTGGATCTGCCGCACTTCCAGCGATTGGTAGATCGGCGCCACGTCCAGCACCGCCAGCAGGCCGTCGCTGCCATGGTCTTGGGTATTCATCAGCACCTGCGGGCCGCGAGCACTCAGCAGTTGAAAGCCCAGGGCCTCGAAGCACGCCACTTTGGCCACGTGGCAGGCCAGCTCGGCATGGGGGTAACGCGCGCGCATGGCCTCCAGCATCTGCCGGGCAATGCCCTGGCGCCGATGGCTTTGCAGCACCGCCATGTAGGCCACGGCACAGGCCCGGGGGTCGTCCTTGAGCGGCAGGTACAGGGTGAAACCCAGTACCTTTTCAGGGTCCTGAGTGTCGGTGGCCACCACCAGCTCTACCGCGATCCCCCGGGAGCCGTCCATGGCCTGCAGGTACAGGTGCACCTCGTAGCCAACGCCGTACTGGTACAGGTTGTACAGCGGGTTGCTGGGGGCGATGGCCACCGCGCTGATGTCGCTGATGTAGTCCACCACCATCTGCTGGATCTGGCTCTGGATGGCTTCGGGCGGCGGGGCTTGGAACAGGGTGATGCTGGACATCGAGGCGGTGACTCCGAGGATGGGGGCATGCCCGGGCATGGCGGGCGGCGCCATGATAACCCGCTGCGGGCCGCTCAGGCGCACAGCCACGCCGGTGCGGCGGGCACGCGGGGTCGTCGAACAGGCAGGCAATGGATTGAGGACGCTACGGATGCCGGCCGGGCCGGCAGGTTGCGCGCCCCTCTTGGGGGGCGGCGCAACCGGCACAGGAGACGGCGGCACGCTGGCCGCCGCAGTGCCCCGCCCGACGAACGCGGGCGGGGCCGAGGCTTACAGCGCCATATCGGCCGCTGGGTTGCTCTCGGGCTTGGCCATGCTGGCCGGAGCCTGAGGCGCTGCACCTTTCACCGCAGGTGGCGGGGTCAGTTGCAGCACTTCGGCGGTGTAGGCCCACTCTTTGGCCACACGCTCGGGGCTGTCGTTCAGGGCGGTGCCGTAGCTCGGTACGATCTGCTTCAGCTTCTCTTGCCAGGCTGGCGTCGCGACCTGGTCCTTGAAGACTTTCTGCAGCACGCTGAGCATGATCGGCGCGGCGGTCGAGGCACCTGGGGAAGCGCCCAGCAGGCCGGCGATGCTGCCGTCCTGGGAAGCGACGATCTCGGTGCCCAGTTTCAGCACGCCGCCCTTCTCTTCGTCACGCTTGATGATCTGCACGCGCTGACCGGCCTGCCACAGGCGCCAGTCTTCTTTCTTGGCGTTGGGGAAGTATTCCTTCAGGGCGTTGAAGCGGTCGTCATCCGAGAGCATCAGCTGGCCGGCCAGGTATTCCACCAACGGGTACTGTTCGATGCCGACTTTGGTCATCGGCCAGAAGTTGTGGGTGGTGGTGCTGGTCAGCAGGTCGAAGTACGAACCTTCCTTGAGGAACTTGGTGGAGAAGGTGGCGAATGGGCCAAACAGGATCACTCGCTTGCCGTCCAGCACGCGGGTGTCCAGGTGCGGAACCGACATCGGCGGTGCGCCCACCGAAGCCTTGCCGTAGGCCTTGGCCAGATGCTGCTCGGCCACGGTGGCGTTGTCGGTCACCAGGAACGAGCCACCCACCGGGAAGCCGGCGTATTCGTTGGCTTCAGGAATGCCCGACTTCTGCAGCAGGTGCAGGGCACCGCCGCCGGCACCGATGAACACGAACTTGGCGTCGGTCTCGGTTTTCGAACCGTCCTTGAGGTTCTTGTAGGTCACGCGCCACGAGCCGTCTTCATTGCGCTCGATGTCCTGCACTTCGCTGGACAGCTTGAGGGCAAAGTTCGGCTGGGCCTGCAGGTGGGCAACGAACTGGCGAGTGATCTCGCCGAAGTTGACGTCGGTGCCGATCGGGGTCCAGGTCGCAGCGATCTTCTGCGCCGGATCACGACCTTCCATCATCAGTGGCACCCACTTCTTGATCTGCTCGGCGTCTTCGGAGTACTGCATGCCGCTGAACAAGGGGCTGGCCTGCAGGGCCTCGTAGCGAGCCTTGAGGAACTTGATGTTGTCATCGCCCCAGACAAAGCTCATGTGCGGCGTGGAGTTGATGAACGAACGCGGGTTCTTCAGCACGCCGTTCTTGACCTGCCAGGACCAGAACTGCCGGGAAATCTGGAACGCTTCGTTGATCTCGATGGCTTTGGCGATCTCGATCTTGCCGTCCTTGCCTTCCGGGGTGTAGTTCAGCTCGGCCAAAGCGGAGTGACCCGTACCGGCGTTGTTCCAGCCGTTTGAGCTTTCTTCAGCCACGCCATCCAGGCGCTCGACCATCTCCATCGACCAATCCGGCTGCAGCTCATTGAGCCAGACCCCAAGGGTCGAACTCATGATGCCGCCACCGATCAGCAGCACATCCACTTTCTTCGGCTCAGCCGCGTGCGCGGTCGTGAGGCCTATCGACATCGCCAGCCCGATCAGGGCCGTGTTCACTTTCTTCAACATTCTGTAGTACCTACGATAGAACGCCATCCGCCGCCCCATCCTCGATCCTGCGCACTCGGCACCTGGCGAAACAGGCATTTCGCAGGCCCTGGACACACGCATTCATAAAGAACTGGAGGGTGGGCACACAAGGCCGACGAGACTGGCTCGACCTCAGTTTTATATCGCTCCGGCGCTGACTTCTTGTCGTTTTTGGCTTCAGCTACTTGAGTGACACTTGTTTCTCAGGACACATCACGGGACATCGCCTGCCGGCTGCGAAGCCCCACTCCTTTCTCCGGCACCGGCCTCGGCACGACGCACAATGCCGGCGCCCGTCACACGGGGCCAGCAGGAAAAGAAGGGTCGGGTTCAACCAAAGGAGGTAAACGAACACTGCCTGACATTGCATTCGGCAGGTTTGCCCGGACACTCCCACCCGCTTGCAAGGACCCGATCAGGCCACTTGAAGCAAAGCATGGGGGAGGTATTTCCGCACAAACGATGAACCGATTCAGCGCAAGAATATCATTACGGCATCAGCCTGTCTTGGCCGGAGCGGCTGCCCTGGGCCCCGGACAAACCGCGCCCCACTACGACACCCGCCGCAATCAATGCGTCACAACGACGCTGGCCGATCAGCGCGCCACAGCACTGCGCTGCGCCTTGGCGAGCAGCGATGGGGCGGGCATCATGAGCCCCCGCACCACCTGCCAGACCATCGTCAAGGACAAGAAGAACAACCATGCACGAGACATCCCTGCAAGACACCACCGCCCCCGAGGGCGTGTGCTTCGGCTGCGGCAGCCGCAACCACCACGGCCTGCACATCAAGAGCCACTGGCACGCAGACGGCGTGCATGTGATCGCCGAGCACCTACCGCAATCCCAGTACTGCGGCTGGCCGGACCTGGTCTATGGCGGTCTGATCGCCATGCTGGTGGACTGCCATTCCAACTGGACCGCCATGGCCTATCACTACCGCCAAGAGCAGCGTGAACCGGGCAGCCTGCCACGCATCGACTGCGTGACCGGCAACCTGGGCATCAAGTTCATCAAGCCCACGCCCATGGGCGTGCCGCTGACCCTGCGGGCCCGGGTCGACGGCGAGGTGGGCCGCAAGAGCCGGGTGATCTGCGAGGTGTACGCCGACGATGTGCTGACCGCCATCGGCGATTCGATCTTCGTCCGGGTCGATACCTCGCAGCTCGCGGCGGCGGCCCACGGCCGCGACGCCTGAGACCGGGAACCTGAACTACTGGCCGTTGCCCGGGGACAGGTGCCGGTACCCCGCCGCCCGGGCGAAATCCGCCAGATGCCACAAGGTACCGTTGGCGCCCCAGGTGCCATCGGGCACCTCATCCAACAGGATCGAGGTCATCAGCACCCGCCCATCCTCTGCCGACCGGCACGCCGCCAGGGCCTGATGCAAGCCGGCGACATAGGCCTGGCGCCGGGCGCTATCGAGCACGCCGACGGGCACCTTGACCTGAATCAGGCAAGGCAGCGCCTGGGCCCCGAGATCGGCGCCGCCACAACACCAGGTGCCCGCGGCCAGCTCCTCCAGCAAGACCCAGCACAAAGCCCGCTGACGTGGGTCCTCGCCGATCTGCTCGACGTCCAGCGCCACTTGCGTCACCTCATGCAGGATCCGCTCGCGCTGCTGGGCATTGAAGGCGCCCTGGGGAATCTTGATCAGGATGTTGGGCATCGCTATCACCACTCGAAGAAAAATGAGCCGCTATTGAGCCCCCTGCCCGGCTTGGCCAACAGCGACCGATTCGACATCTTTCGTGCATAATCGGCCAATGAACGATTTCACTGTCCTGCTGCTTCCCCGTGCCTTTGCCTCCAGCGTCGCCCTGACCCTGGACATGCTGTCCTGCGCCGCCCTGTTGGCTCCGCGCCTGGGACTGGGCGCGCCGCGCTGGCGGGTCTGTGCTTTGCAGGCAGGCCAGGTGCGCCTGGGGCAAGGCTTGCTGCTGGACGTCGAGGCCCTGGACGCCACGGCCGACGACCGCTCCTGCTGGATTCTGCCGGGGCTGGGCCTCGACACCCCGGAGGCCATCGCCCAGCGCCTGCAGCATGCGGAGGTGGCCCCCGTGCTCCAGGCCCTGCGCCAACACGTGCACAGCGGTGCAGAAGTCGCGGCCTCCTGTTCCGCGGTGTTCCTGCTGCAAGCCGCCGGGCTGTTGCACGGGCGCCGGGTGACCACCTCCTGGTGGCTGGCGCCGCTGCTGCAGGAGTGGGTCGCCGACTGCCGCGTGGACCCGGATCAGATGGTCATCGTCGATCCGCCGCTGACCACCGCCGGTGCAGCCATCGGCCAGTCCGACCTGATGTTGCACTTGTTGCGCAGGCGCTTCTCCCCGGCCCTGGCGGACGCCGTGGGACAGGTGCTGCTGATTGATCGGCGCCAGTTGCAAGCGCCTTGTCCGGTCCCGGCGATGATGGCTCAGGGCAACGCCCTGATCGCTCGTCTCACCGCCCATATCGAATCCTGTCTGCCCAGGCTGCCCAGCGTCGGCGAACTGGCGGCGCAGTTCGGCATGTCCGAACGCACCCTGGGCCGTCAGGTGCGCAAGGCCACCGGCCACAACAGCTTGCGCTTGATCCAGCGCGTGCAATTGAACCGTGCCCGGGCGCTGCTGCAGAACAGCAAGTACTCGGTGGAAAGCGTCGCCGAACAGGTGGGCTATCAGGACGCCACCGCCCTGCGCCGGCTGATGCGCAAGCTGCTCAACGCCACGCCGCGACAACTGCGCTGAACACACCGAGCTACTGCCTCCCCGCAACCTTTGTTACATTGCCCGCCCCCTTCCCCTGACAGGAAATCAGCCCTGACCATGGACATTCAGGAAATCCAGCGCCAGTTGGCCAAGCCGGCACTGCAATTGATCCCCGGCGGCTTTCGCCCGACCCACAGCGACGAGGAAAGCTGGCTGGGCCGGGTCTTTCTGTTTCGCGAGGATGAAGAGCTGCCGCGCAACAGTGCCGGAGAAACCCTGCTGCCGTTCGCCCAGTTCTACCTGCCGGCCCTGCCCTGGCACAGCCCGCTGCTGGACGGAGTGCGGGTGCTCACGGTGTTCGTCGCCAACCCCTTCCCCGAGCCCCTGGAACCCATGGGCGAGCGCTGGCTGATTCGCGAATACCGTGCCGAGGATGTCCTGGTGCGCAAGGAGCTGTCGGCCCCGGGAGCCTTTCTCAAACCCTTCCCGGTCAAGGCCCAGGCCGTGCCCGAGGACTATCCGCTGTGGGACGGCGGTGGCGTGCCGGAAGACCTGGAGCGGGAAATCCTCGAACTGGAGCGTTCCGGGCAGATCGAGTGCTACTACGACCTGGTGAGCCATTGCTACCAGCACAAGCTCGGGGGCTACCCATCGTTCTGCCAGTCGGGGATCGATGCCGGGGACGGTTTCGAGTTCGTGATGCAGATTTCCTCCGACGCCAAGATCAACCTCAACGTGGTGGACAGCGGCAGCCTGATGTTCTGGAAGCACCCCGGCAGCGGCGAATGGGCGCTGTACTACGACTTCCATTGAGGCCCCCCGGCTGACACCGATTTCATCCGCCGGCAGATGAAATGCCCCGGCGCCGGGTGCATCATGGGCGCTGTCCATTTTCCGGGAGACTTGCATGCCCATGCGCTCATTGCTCTTGCCCGCCGCCGTCCTGTCGTTGGGCGTGCTGGCGGCCACTGGCGCCGCCGCCGACGACCAGTCGCAACTGATCGAGTCGATCAACGCCTACCGCAGCCAGCCACAACGCTGCGCCAACCAGGCCTCCTCGGAGCTGCCGCCACTGACCGGCGACCCGCGGTTGATCCTGCCGGTGGAAAATGTCGGCGACCTGCAGCAGGCCCTGGCACGGGCGGCCTACCCCATGGTCAACGTGCAGGCCATCAGCCTCTCCGGACCACGGAACGCCCAGGCGGCGATGCAGGCGGTGCGCGAGAGCTTCTGCCAGGTAGTGCTGGACCCGCAGTTCGTCGACATCGGCGTCAATCGCCAGGCCAACCAGTGGCGCATCGTGCTTGCCCGGCCGCTGCTGTCCGCGCGTCTCGGGGACTGGCAAGCCGAAGGCCAGCAATTGCTGGCCCAGATCAACACGGCCCGCAGCCAGCCGCGGCAATGCGGCGAGCAGCACTTCACCGCCACCGCGCCGCTGGCCTGGAACGCCACCCTGGGCAGCACCGCCGAAGCCCACAGCCGGGCCATGGCCAACCAGAACTACTTCGACCACAAGGACCACGACGGCCGCACCCCGGGCGACCGCGCGGAACTGGCAGGCTATGCCGGCCAGCAGGTGGGCGAGAACATCGCCGCCGGCCAGGACACGGTGCGCAAGGTGCTGGACGGCTGGCTGGCCAGCCCCGGGCATTGCGCCAACCTGATGAACCCGGCCTACCGCGAACTGGGCGCGGCCTACGCGGTGGACCCGAAAAGCGACGCCGGGATCTACTGGACCGCGATGTTCGGCGCGCCCTGAGACCTCGGGCGCGGCGCCCGGCCGGCAGACACTGGCCGTCAACCGCGCTCACACCGGCCCCAAAATGCAAACGCCCCGATCAATCGGGGCGTTTTAGCTGGCGACAAGCACCTGGCTAGCGATTGGTCGCCACCTGGCCGGCTTCACCCTGGGTCACCAGGGCCTTGAGCGATGCATCGAATTGCTTCAGCGCGTCGACCTGCAGTTCGGTCTGCTGATTGATCTGCGCGGCAATCTCCGGCGCCGCCTTGCCGCGAACCCAGACCGACGGCAGCACCTTGGCCTGGATGCCTTCGGCCTGGCCGATGTATTGCAGGTTGGCGTCATAGAACTTGGCGATAAACCGTGCTTCCACCTTGCTGTTGCCCTTGGTCACCAGCTGGTTGTAGGTGTCGAGCATCACCACCGCATCGGGGCGAGCCTGGACCAGCGCATCGAGGCTGTCATACAGCGTCACGCTGGCGAAGTGTTTCTGCAACGACGCCATCAACCAGTTGATCGCCCGTTGCGGATCGGAGCTGTCGACAAAGGCGGCACTGATGCGCGGGTCGAGCCCGGCATTTTTTGCCCCGTTCAGCGCCACCGAGTGGTAGTGCTCCAGGTATTCCAGGGTATTGAGGGTGTTTTCGCTGTACAGCACCCCGACCGACTGGGCGTGCCGCAGATCGGCCCCGCTGTCGGCCATGGGCAGGAAGTGGCAGGAGGCGTCGTCAGCGCCCTGGCTGGCCGCAGAAGCCCCGGTTCCCGCGATCAAAAGCACCACAAGGGTCACTAAAGTCGAGATTCTCATCGGGTATTTCCTTCTGCAGCAAGCACGGTGTAAGCGCTATCTTCCTCCTTTGCCAGAAAAACGGAACCTGCACTTTTTGATGATAACTATCGATTGCAGCAATGATGTAAAACGCCCGGACATTTGGGTTTCCCGAAGTGCCCTACTGCACCCCAAGGACGCCAAAAACAGACGCTGCTTTACCCTTGCTCTGGTTACTGGATAATGGCAACCCGCCATACCCGAGCAGTGCCCCTCACCTAAGAGGTTCACCCGAGCGATGGCCCGACCATCGCCTGCAAGGACGCATGATCCGGCTACGGAACAAGGAGCCAGTACCTTTGATGTCATCTCAAGATTCAATTGCACCCTCGACCCGCACCCAGAAACTCACCTCATTGATTACCCGGGGCATGGCGGGACTTGGGGTCGTCCTCAGCGCCCTATGGGCCCTGATTACCTATGCGGTCCCCGATCCCAGTGTCTTCGGCTTCAGCTTCGTCAGTTGGAAGAACGTCGTACTGCTGGTCAGCACCTTCCTGTTCCTTGGGGCCGTATCCCTGGGCTGGCAGATGCGCAACCTCAACCCTCTGCTTCGCGGCCTGGTGCACTTTGGCCTGGCCTGCGTCCTTTCATTCGGCTTTTTCATCTTCGGCACCGAGTACGCCAAGCCCTCGTTCGAATTTGCCAAGCTGCAGGCCAAGATTGTCGAAAACGAAGGCAACAACCTGCTGGGCCGACGTATTGAAGTGTTGGATAACGTACGTTTTGAACTGGAAGGCTGTGAAAACATCGGCCGCTTGCCGACCTGCTCATTCGAGCTGACCAACCTCAACCTTGATCGCAATTTCAGTTTCGATAACGGCACTCGCCTGTTCGACGAATCGGGCGGACCACTGACCTTCAACTCCATCCGCGTGGGCCAAGTGGAATCCCACTCCTGGCTGGACTTCCAGCTGATTCGCAATGTGCCGACCCGGGTCACCCTGATCTTCCAGCAAAGCAATAACAAAATGAGCAGAACCCCGGCCATCAAGCTGGTATTTCGTGATGGCAACAACGACCCGTTGACCCTCAAGTTCAGCGACGTGGCCATGCAATAAATCACCCTCGACCCACCAGCCGGTGCCTGACCAGTCGATCGATAAGGGCCCCGTCAACGGAGCACCTGATGAATACCTCGCATCTGGACATCCTGCGTCGCACCATCGCTCAATGCCCCATCAGCCGGCCTCCGAAACCCTGGCAGCTAGTCACTGAGCGGGCCGCCGGCAGCCTGCTGGAAGTCGGTTTCGATCGCGAGTCTGAACTGTTGCTGGTGACCTCCAGTGCTGGGCGAAGTGTCATCGACTGCCTGACGGGTGAAAAAGTTGCCCGGGACTATACGGAGAACGTCGAAAGCAACCGTTACCTAGAGGCCCAGGGTATTGGGCCTTTAGCGGGCAAAACCATTGCGATGTCGGGTATCAATGGCGGCAGTCTGCCCCTGGCTAGCAACGACGGGTGGCAGGTCGAGAGCGTCTGCTTGGCCTGGCCCGAACATCACCTGCTGCTGGTGGAGCCCGGATCTTGGCTGTATGGCGCCGAGATCAATCGACCTGCGGTTTTCCACAAACTGGCTATTGAATCCGGATACAGAGCTTTTGGCTTTTCCTACAGCGGCCGTACGCTGATCATTGCGTCGTCCTGCGACCTGGTGGTGTATCACCACAATGCGCTCTAGACGCCAATGACAATTGCCAAGCGAGTACAGCACTGACCGCTCCCAAAGCCGCTACGACTCCGGCTACGAATTTTGGCTTACAGCTCGCCACCACCCCGATAGAATCAAGCCCCCTTTTTCTGCAAGACGAGTCCGTTCCATGGATGCTCACTCGATACTGACCTACACCCTGGTGGCGGCGATCGCCATTGCCAGCCCTGGCCCCGCCACCCTGGTGGCGCTGCACAACAGCGTGGCCTACGGCGCCAAGTCCACCCTCTGGTCATCCCTGGGCAATATCAGCGGGCTGTTCTGCATGTCCGCAGCCGCCATGCTTGGCCTCGGCGCGCTGATCGCCAGTTCCGAGTGGGTCTTCAATGCGGTGAAAATCGTCGGCGCCGGCTATCTGTTCTACCTCGGTGCCAAGCAGCTGTTCAGCAAAAGCCAGCTGCTGAGCGCGAGCAGCGCCGGCGACGGCAAGCTCGCCCCGCCACCCCGCCTCAAGCTGTTCAAGTCGGCCTTCCTGACCGCCGCCACCAACCCCAAGGCGACGATCTTCTTCACCGCGCTGTTCCCGCAGTTCATCGATCAGCACGCCGCGCTGTTGCCGCAGTTCTTCATCCTGACCCTGATCTTCATGGCCCTGTCGCTGATCTCTCTCAGCGTCTACGCCGTGCTCGCGTCTCGAGCCAAGGGCGTGCTGACCCGGCCGGCCCTGTCCAAGTGGGTCAATCGCGTGGTGGGTTCGACCTTCATCTTCTTCGGCACCACCATCCTGGCCATGCGTCGGCAAACGGCTTAGGCAACCAGACGCCATGCACATCGACCTGCTGTATGAGGTGATGCTCGGTCACTGGGAAAGCGCTGTCGGCGTGATGCAATGTGAATTGCAGTTCGGCAGCCGCCTGATCTACGTCCAGCATCCGGGCAACGAGCCGCCCCGGCGTCGGCTCGCGATGGCGCAGCAACAGGTACAGGCCGCCTGGAACGACATCCCCCAGGCCCTGGACTTTGCCGAGCAATGGTGTGAACCGGCCATACGCCAGGTCTGGCAGCTGTATCGGCAAGGCACCCTGGGGTGCCCGCCGCTGGAGGTCTACTCGATTCATTTCGAGCTCGACAGCCCCTGTCCGTCCTACAGCATCTCCCTGAACCCGGATTTCGACTGGGACGCCAGCGTGATGGTGGTCGACGAACTGGGACAGGAGCAGCGGGTGCCTCTGGCCGAATATGAGCCTGAGGCCGAGTTCTGGCTGAGTGTCAGGCGTCTCGGCGCCGGGCACTTCCAGCACCTGGCCTGAGCCCTGCGCCTCAGCCCTTCTTTTTCTGCAAGGCCTTGAGCCGCGCACTGGCCCGCTGCACCGCGGCCATCTTTTCCGGGCGCTTCATGCGCTTCCATTTGCGGATATCGTCCTTGGTCCGCCCGCAACTCAGGCACAGGTCGCCACTGAGCTGGCACAGGGCGATGCAGGGGTTGTCGATTTCCTTGGCCATGGCTCAACCCCGTCCCGGGCGCAGGCGCTTCAGGCGTTGCGCCCAGTCGTCGCCATTGATCCGCCGGCATTGTTCCTCGCTGTCGAAGAACACATGGGCCGCCAACGACTCAAGGTGCACATCGGCCTCGCCCAGGGCGCGGGCTGTCAGTTCGATCATCCGTGAGCCCTGGCCCGCCGCCAGGGCCTGCTCCTTGTGGGCCTGGGTATCGAAGATCCAGGCCACCACCAGGCTCGCCGGAAAGGCGGCGTAATTCACGTCGTGGGTCAACCAGGAAAAACCGACGATCTCTGCCTTGGCGGCCTCGCAGGCTTCGGTCAGGGTGGCGGCCAGCTGGCGTTCCATGGCGGCTTGCCGGCGTTTGTCGAGTGGCATGAAGGACCTTGAGCAAGGGAAAAAAGGCCGCACAAGATACCTCAAACCCGCCATCCGCGGCGGCGCGTCGCACTTGGGCTAGCGCCTACAGAACCTTGCTGCCCAGGGCACTGGACAGCACCTCGTCATGCCCGTAGATGTCCGGCGCATACAGCAACTGCCCATGGCTGTCGGCCTGCACCGTCCAGTAGCTGAGCAGGATCGGCACCGGCTTGGCCAGACGGAACTCATGGGTCAGGCCGGTGGCCAACAGGTCGTTGGTGCGCAGCCGTTCCGCCGGGCTCAGCAGCCAGTCGCGCAGTTGCAGGGCCTGTTCGACCCGCACGCAGCCTGAGCTGAAGGCCCGCGGTCCCTTGCTGAACAGGGCCTGACTCGGGGTGTCATGCAGGTACACCGAGAACGGGTTGGGGAAACGGATGGCGATGCGGCCCAGGGGGTTGCGCGGCCCCGCACCCTGGCGCAGGAGAATATTGCCCGGGCGCTCCCAGTCGATGTCCTCGGCGGCCAGGGGCTGGCCATTGGCGTCCAGCACCTGCAGGTTCTGGCGGTTGAGGAAGCCCTGGTCACGGCGGATTTCCGGCAGCTTGTCTTCCTTGAGGATGGTCGGCGGCACGGTCCAGGTGGGGTTCAGGGTCAGGCGCGTGACCTGGGATTTCAACAGCGGGGTCTGGCGCTCGGCGCGGCCGACCTGGGTGCGGGTCTGCCAGACCACCGCGTCGTCCTTGTAGAAGGTCAACTGCGCCGCGGCGACATTGACCAGCACGATGTTCGGTTCGAAATCCTGGGCCAGCCAGCGCAGGCGTTCAAGGTTGATGCGCAGTTGCTCGCGGCGCTGGGACGGGCTGACGTTGAGCTCCTTGAGGGTGCCCGCGCCGATCACCCCATCGGCCTGCAGCGAGTGACTGAGCTGGAAGTTTTTCACTGCGCTCACCAGCTCACTGCTGTAGGTATTATCCGCACTGACCTGCGGGCTCGGCAGCAGGCCGCCGCGGTACAGGCGCAGGGCCAGGTCGGGGACGCGCTTGTCCTGCATGGCCGGACGCAGCAACGGGCCACCGGCCACCGCCTGCCATTGCGGCAAGGGTTGCTGGCGGCGCTGGGCATAGGCCTGGCGCAGGTTGCGGTACTGCTCAAGTTTGGGCCGCGCCTGTTCAAAGGCCGTGGCCAGATGCTCGACGCCCGGCACGGCCATCGCCAGCAGCGCCGCCTGGCGATCCTCCGGCAGCGGCTGGGCTCGCCACAACGGCTCGAAGCGGGCTTGGGACAGGCGTCCGTAATGCAGGTCCTGCAAGGCTTGCAGGTACTGCTGGCTGATCTCGATGTCGTGACACGGGTCGGCCGCCGGGCTGCTCGACGGAAGGTGGTAACGGCCAGGGTCCAGGCCGTCGTCCACCAGTTGCGCCAGCTGTGCCTGCAGGTCGGACACGCGTCCTTCGACGCTCCACACCGGCTGCTCGCCCTGCTGCTGGTAGAAACCCAGCAACAGCTGTTGCTGGGCCGGATTCACGCGCGTGGCCAGGGCCGGACAAGCCACCGCCAGTTGCGTCAGTGCCAGTTGCATCGGGCTCGCCGGCAGCGGCGCCTGCTCCCCGGCCAGCGCGACCAATGGCGCAGCGAGCAAGCACAGGCTCAAGTAACATGCGTGTTTTTTGAACAACTGCTTTACTCCAATCCGTGGCCGCCAGCTTGACGGCCAATCGTTACGGCAGATGGGGAAGTCAATCAGGCCAGGGCCTTGAATATATAGACCAGCCTGCCGGGGGAACGACAGGACGTCAGGAGCCAAAGTGACCATGGGGATGCACTATACATGTTGACCTTCTTGTGCCGATTCTGCCTGGCGGCCATTGCCCTGGGCGCCATTTGCAGTCCTTCCTTCGCCGCCAACAAACCCCGCCCCGCCGCCAGCCCCGCGCTGTACGCCAGCCTCGCCCACGCCGCACCGGAACTCAATCCCCAGGCCCTGAAAAGTGCCCTCAGCGCCATGCAATGCGCAGTCGCCAGCGGCGCTCGCCAGGCCCGGCACCTGGCGGTGATCGACTACTCGCAACCGTCCACCGCACGACGCCTGTGGATCTTCGACCTGCGCAGCAAGAAACTGGTGCTGCGCGACCTGGTGGCCCACGGGCAGAAGTCCGGGGAAAACTTCGCCACCCAGTTCTCCAACCGCCTGGGCAGCTACCAGTCCAGCCTGGGCCTGTTCCGCACCCAGGAGAGCTACGAAGGCAGCCACGGCTACTCGCTGCGCATGGACGGACTGGAGCCCGGTTTCAACGACCGCGCTCGCGACCGCGACATCGTGATCCATGCCGCCGACTACGTGAACCCCCTGTGGAGCCAGCGCCAGGGCCGCATCGGCCGCAGCCAGGGCTGCCCGGCGGTACGCCCGCAAGTGGCGCGCCAGGTGATAGACAAGCTCAAGGATGGCCAGTTCATGTTCTCCTGGTACCCGGACCAGCGCTGGCTGAAATCCTCGGCCTACCTCAACTGCCAGCCGCGCCAGGTGGCGAGCATCCTCAGTGCCAATGGCGGCTGAACAAAGGCGCTGAGCGCAGCGGCCAGCCCGCTGCCGGGTTGCGCCGAGCGCCGGCGACGAGATACCGTTGCCGACCTGGAACGCCACCTCGCTCGAGCCGGACCTCATGCCTTCAGCGCCCTCCCTGCTTCTCCATCATCCCGGACCACGCCCGGCCTTCTACCGAGTCGCCGAACACCTGTGGGGCGCCGGTTGCAATGTGGACTCCGATGGCGACAGCAGAACCCCCGACGACGAGCAGTGGACCGAGCTGACCCTGATACTGCGCGCCTCCCCCGAGCAACGCCTGGACATCGACCCGCTGTCCCGGGAGCCCCTGGTCTTGCTGATCCGCGCTTCTGCAGCGGACCTGGGCGCCAGGGCCGCGCACTTCATCCAGTCGGTGGCAGGCGGCACCCTCCAGGCACACATCACGGACCGATAAGGACCGGGCCCTGCCCTCTGGCAATGGCCCTCCTTCCCCCACAGGCAGCGCTTTTATGAATCCACCCGAGATCGACTTTTTCCCCGACTTCATCGCCGACCCGCAGCGGTTGTTCAACCACCTCAAGCAGGACGTGCAATGGGACGAGCGCATGCGTGCCCGCAAGACCGCCAGCTTTGGCGCGCCCTATGACTACTCGCAGATCACCTACCCGGCAGTGCCGATGCCCGAGGCCCTGGCACAGCTGTGCGAGCCGATCGAGCAACGACTGGGCTTTCGTCCCAACAATTGCCTGCTCAACTTCTACCCGGACGGGCAGTCCTCCATGGGCTTTCATTCCGACGCCAACGAACAGCTGGTGGAAGGTACCGGGGTGGTGATCGTCTCCCTGGGCCACCCGCGGGCCATGGTGTTCCGACACAAGGAAAGCGCTGCCACCTTCGACTACACACTGGCCAGCGGCTCGCTGCTGCACATGTCCGACGAGTTGCAAAAACACTGGCTGCACGCGATCCCCAAGGCGCCGGGTGCAGGCGAACGCATCAGCCTGTCGTTTCGCCTGCTCAAGGTGCAATAGTGCTGGACGCGGTCAGGATCGACCCTTGACTCGCGCCCGCCCCCATCGACAATGCCCGCCTGTGCCCACCGCTCTCCAAGAGGCCCCATGCAGTTGCTTCCCTGGTCCTATCCGTGCCCCGAAGGCTTCACCCTGCGCGGCTTGCGCTCCGAACCTTCGGGCAAACCCTTGCTGCACTTTCTCCACGGCAACGGCTTCTGCTCCATGGCCTATCGTCCGCTGCTGGCCTTGCTGGCCGAGTCCTTCGACTTGTGGCTCAGCGATGTCCAGGGCCATGGCGACAGTGACCATGGCGGCCCGTTTCGCGGCTGGAACCGCACTGCGCAGCTGGCCGCCGAGGCGTTCGAGGCCGGGCGCGGGGCCTACGCCGACGTGCCGTGCTACGCCGTCGGCCACAGTTTTGGCGGGGTGCTCACCAGCCTGATCCTGGCCGAACGCCCCCAGCTGTTTCGCAAGGCCGTGCTGCTGGATCCGGTGATCTTCAGCCCGTCGATGATCAGTTCCCTGAGGCTGCTGTCGGCCCTGGGCCTCAATCGCCGCCACAGCCTGGCGCGCAAGGCCGCTGCCCGACGCCAGCACTGGCCGGACCGCGCCGCGGCCAGGGCCAGCCTGGCCAACCGGGGAATCTTCAAGGGCTGGAGCGAAGATGCCCTGAACGCCTATGTCGAGCACGCGCTGAAGGACGACGGCCAGGGCGTGGCACTCAAATGCGCTCCCGAGCGCGAGGTGGACATCTTCAGCAGTTTCCCCAGGCACCTGTGGCGCTCCCTGCGCCAGGTGCAGACCCCGAGCCTGGTGATCCACGGTCGCGACAGCTACCCCTACGTGGCCCGTTCGGTGAAGCGCTGGGCAACCCTCAATCGCCACCTGAGCACGCAGGTCATCGAGGGCCAGCACTGCTTCATGCAAGTCGACCCGGCAGCCAGCGCACGAGCCATCCTCGGGTTTGTGCACCACGAAGGCCGCTGAAAACCCCGCCGCAGGCCCCCAGAATAGATGTCACCGTGATATCATTGCCCGGTTTCCCAGACCGGGCCGTGCATCCCGATCACCCCGGAACCCCTGGACAAGGCGCCGCCCAGACGCGCCTGCCACCCCGCCTTGTGTGCAAAAGACCGACGGCGCCATGGAGCCTGCTCCAACGCGCGCCGCATTGATGCAAACCGCGATGCCTGTCGCCGGTTGTACTTTTTGCCGCCACAAGGAACACAGTCATGCTCTTGAGAACGATGAACATTTCCCGCCGTGCAGGGTTCAGCTTCGCCCTGATCGCCCTGCTGGCACTGGGCCTGGGGGGGTTCTCATTGCTGGAAATGCAGCGCATGAACCAGCAATCCCTTGAGGTCGACCAGAACTGGCAGCCATCCATCGTTGCCGCCAACGCCCTGGCCCTGACCAGCACCCAGATCCGCACCATCACCCTGCGCATGCTGGTGGTCCGTGACAACAACGATGTCCAGGCGCTGCTCAAGCGCGTCGGCGAGCTCGACGAGCAGCTCGCCCACCAGCAAGGCGTCTACGAAAAACTGATCACCGAGACCGAGGAGCGCAGCGCCTATGAACGCTTTCTCGGCGCCAAGGCGGCCTACAGCAAGGACCAGCACCGGGTGGTGGAACTGGTGCGCCAGGGGCAGAAGGAAGCCGCCATCGATGTCGTCGACGCCGGCCCGTACCTGGCCAACGCCGACACCATGCTCAAAGAGCTGCTGCAGATCATCGACACCAACACCCGGGGTGGCGTCGCCGCGGCCGAACACACCAGTGAGGTGTTCCATGGCGCCATCGGCATGGTCGCGCTGATCATGCTGGTCGTGGTGACCCTGACCATCGCCCTGGCCCTGCTGCTGACCCGCAGCATCGTGCGGCCCCTGGGCCAGGCCGTGGCCGTGGCGGAAACCATCGCCAACGGCGACCTCGGCCAGAGCATCACGGTCAGTGGCAAGGACGAACCGGCGCGCCTGCTGCAAGCCCTGCAGACCATGCAGGCCAGCCTGCGCGGCACCCTGCAACGCATTGCCGACTCCTCCAACCAGCTGGCGTCGGCCGCTGAAGAACTGCACGCGGTCACCGAGCACTCCAGCCAGACCCTGCACCAGCAGAGCAATGAAGTGGAACAGGCCGCCACCGCCGTCAACGAAATGACCGCGGCGGTGGAAGAAGTGGCGCGCAACGCCGTGAGCACCTCGCAAGCCTCCCAGGAAACCGACCGCACCGCCCACCACGGCCGCGAGCAGGTGCAGCACACCGTGGACTCCATCGGCCAACTGGCGACGGACGTGACCCAGACCTGTGAACAGGTCGAGCACCTGGCGGTGGATGTGCGCAATATCGGTCAGGTCCTGGAAGTGATCCGTTCGATCGCCGAGCAGACCAACCTGCTGGCCCTCAATGCCGCCATCGAAGCCGCCCGGGCCGGGGACGCCGGACGCGGCTTTGCCGTGGTCGCCGACGAAGTGCGGGCCCTGGCCCATCGCACCCAGCAGTCGACCCAGGAAATCGAAAGCATGATCAACACCATCGAGGAAGGCACCGAAGGCGCGGTCAGCGCCATGCGCAACAGCAACGAGCGGGCCCACCTGACCCTGGAGGCGGCCCGCGCCTCGGGGCTGGCCCTGGACCAGATCACCCAGGCCATCACCATGATCAACGAGCGCAATCTGGTGATCGCCAGCGCCAGCGAAGAACAGGCCCAGGTGGCCCGGGAAGTGGATCGCAACCTGATCAATATCCGCGACCTCTCGACCCAGACCTCGGCCGGGGCCAACCAGAGCAACGCCGCCAGCCAGGAGCTGTCGCGCCTGGCAGTGGACCTCAACGCCCTGGTGAATCAGTTCAAGCTCTGAAAAGGCCGCTGCAAGCTTCGAGCGGCAAGCTTCAAGTTCAAAGCTTGCCGCTTCAGAACGCGTAGCGGCCAATCACTTGCCGGACCTTGGCCAGGGCCAGGCCCAGATCGGCCATGTCCACCGAGCCCAACGCCAGGCGAATGGCGTGGGGCACCGGCCCGGCGCCGACGAAGGGCTCGGCGGTGGACACCGAGACGTTCTCCCGCAGCAGTGCCATGACCACCTGATCGGCCCGGACCTCCTCGGGCAACGGCAGCCAGAGGAAGTAGGCGTTCGGATGGCTGACGTAGGCCAGCCCGGTCATGACCTCCCGAGCCAGGGCCTGACGGGCCCTGGCATCCTCGCGTTTTTCCTGCTCCAGCCGCGCCACGGTGCCATCCTCGATCCAGGCGCAGGCCAGGGCAGTCATCACTCCCGGAGTGTTCCAGGTGGTGGCACGGATCGCGCGCTCGATCGGCGGCACCCACTGCAGGGGCGCCACCACGTAACCGACCCGCAGGCCGGTGGCCACGTTCTTCGAAAACCCCGAGACGTACACCGTCAGATCCGGCGCCAGGGCGGCCAGGGGCGGCGGCGGACTGGGCGCCAGAAAGGCGTAGGCGGCGTCTTCGATGATCAGCAGCCCATGGGCCCGGGCAATCGCCACCAGCCGCTGGCGCCAGGCCAGGTCCAGCACCCAGCCCATGGGGTTGTGCAGGGTTGGCATGGCATACACCGCACGCACCCGCCGCCGTCGGCACAGCGCTTGGAGACCGTCGAGGTCCGGGCCCTGGTTGCCTAGGGGAATGGCCACCAGCTCCAGCCCATGGGCCTCGGCCACCACCTTGAACCCGGGGTAGGTCAAGGCATCCACCGCCACCACATCGCCGGGCTTGAGCAGCGCCATCACCGTGGTCGCCAGGCCGTGCTGGGCGCCACTGACCATCAACACCTGCTCGCCCGCAACCGTCAGCCCGCAACCGGCCAGGTAGCGGGCCAGCGTCGCCCGTTCGTGGGCGCGCCCGGCGTGCGGCTGGTAGCGCAGCAAGGCTTCCAGATCGCCAGCCAAGGCCAACTGGCGCAAGGCGTTGCGCAGCAGCTCCGCCTGCCCGGGCAGCGCCGGGTAGTTGAAGTTCAGGTCCAGCGTGCCCGGCGTGGCGACCGGCTGATCCACCCCCTGCCCCGGAGGCAGGGCGGTTTCCCGAACATAGGTGCCGCGTCCGGCTTCGCCGCTGACCAGGCCCATGGCTTCCAGCTCGGCATAGACCCGGGACGCGGTGACCAGCGCCAGCCCCTCCCGCGCCGCCAGTTGGCGATGGGTGGGCAGGCGAGTGCCCGGGGCCAGTACCCCGGCGCGGATGTCGGCGGCAAAGGCATCCACCAGTTGCTTGTAGCGAGCACGGGCCATAGGGCGCTGTATCCATGACAATTTTTTGATTGTGCTGATCTTCGATCCTAGGATGCCTTCGACACAAGCTCCGCCGCCGCGGCCCCTCATCTCATGAGCACTCCCTCAATGGCACGAACATCGAACCTGCAATCACCCGCCCTGCAATCCTCCGCCAGCGGCTGGCTCAACGGCTTTATCGGAGTGCTGATCTTCAGCGGCTCGCTGCCGGCAACCCGGGTCGCGGTGCTGGAGTTCGAGCCGTTGTTCCTCACCGTGGTCCGCGCCAGCCTCGCCGGGGTTCTGGCCCTGTGTCTCCTGCTGCTGTTCAAGGAAAGGCGCCCGAGCCCGGGGCAACTGCTGCCCCTGGGTATCGTCGCCCTGGGGGTGGTCCTGGGCTTTCCGTTGCTGACCGCCCTGGCCCTGCAATACGTGACCTCGGCCCACTCCATCGTGTTTCTTGGCCTGCTGCCTCTGGCCACCGCCGTGTTTGGAGTGTTGCGTGGCGGCGAGCGACCGCGCCCGGTGTTCTGGCTGTTTTCCCTGCTGGGCAGCCTGCTGGTGGTGGGCTACGCCCTGTCCCAGGGCCTCACGGCCTCGCCGCGGGGCGATGCGCTGATGCTCCTGGCAGTGCTGGTCTGCGGCCTGGGCTATGCCGAAGGCGCCAAGCTGTCGCGGACCCTGGGCGGCTGGCAGGTGATCTGCTGGGCCCTGGTGCTGTCGTTGCCGATCATGGCCGCGCTGACCCTGTTCAGCGCCCCGCCCGACTTCGGCGGCATCAGCCTGCCGGCCTGGTTCAGCCTGGGCTACGTCTCGCTGTTCAGCATGCTGATCGGGTTTGTCTTCTGGTACCGCGGCCTGGCTCAAGGCGGGATCGCCGCCGTCGGCCAGCTGCAGTTGCTGCAGCCGTTCTTCGGTCTGGCCCTGGCCGCCGGCCTGCTGCACGAACAGGTCAGCCTGGGCATGCTCGGGGTCACTCTGGCGGTGATCCTCTGCGTGGCCGGGGCAAAGCGTTGGGCCAAGTGACAGAAACGACAGTGGCAGGCTCAAGAGGCCTGCCACTGCTTGCGCCTTACCTGGCGACGGGTGCTGCAAACGGCTTGGGGTCTAGGTCGGAGAGATAGTGGCAAGCGCACCGATTGCGATGGTCAAGGCTAAAAATCCAAACAAGAAAAACGCCATCTTAGTCATCAGGCCTCCTGAACAGTAGGTGTGCGGTGCAGCGGGCCCGGTTTCCAGCCGGGAGGCCGGACGGGCGCGCCATTTTCAAACCTCGGCTGTTCTGATAACAGACGCAGATACGCGAGAAAAATACGGATCAGAAGCATCTGCCGGCTCTCGCTCGCCCATCCCCGAGCGCCTGCGTGACCCTAGCGCCGGGCCAGCTTGTAGCGCACGCAATCCTCGTAGAAGCTTTTGCGCAGGGCCTCGGGCCTGATCCGCGAGGCACTGTCGTAGGTCTGCTCGGTGATCCCCAGGGCCATCATGCGCATCCAGCCCTTGCTGAACTTGTAGGTCTGGATCTTCTGCCGCGCCGCGTACAGCGACACCCCGGACAACTTCAGCTCCTGAGCCCGGGCAGCAGTGCCAGCGCCCCAACTGCAAACATAACGGTCATTGGCCTGCAGCTCTCTGGCCTGGGCCATCCCGGCCCCGCCCAGCAGGGCGCAGGAAGTCAGCGTTATCAACACATGGCGCATTTATCGGTCACCTAACCACCTGAAAATAAAGTGATTTTGCCGATACCTCGGCCAGTGCGGGGCCAGCAGATTGCCTTATCGATCAAGGCAAAGTGCCTGCCACTGCTGGCCAGTCATGCGGTACAGGCGCACCGCTCGTTGATGAAACTCGATCTCGCGGAACGCGCTGAAGCCGGCCTTCTGCGCTACCCGCAGGGAGGCGCCGTGGTCCGGCTCGATGATCACCACGACGGATGCCAAAGGCCACTGGCAAAAGACCCACCGCAGCACGCCCCGGGCCGCCTCCACCGCCAGCCCACGGTTCCAGAAGCGCGTGGCCAGGCGATACCCCAGGTTGAGCTCTTGCACCTCACCCACCTGTTCCGGACTGACGCCGCAGAACCCTACCAACTCGCCACTGGACTTCTCCACCAGGGCCCAGGGGCCCGTGCCCCGTTCGGCATAGCACTCCAGACACCAGTCGATGAACTGGCCGGTGGCCTGCTCGTCGCAGACCCCGCGCAGGGAGTACTGCATCACCAGGGGATCACTGAGAATCGCGGTCAGTGCGGGTAAATCGTCCCGGGTCAGAGGACGCCCGATCAGCCGCGGGGTTTCGAATAAAGGCATCCTGTGCTCCCTGGATTGTGCTTGGCCGGCTCAGTATTCCAGAAGGGAATGCACGGATAAAAATCGCGCATTTTATTTATCGCCCAGGATCTCTTAGCGTGTCCGTTCCCCCATTGGAGATCCCGCCGTGACCGACGCCCGTCCACGCCTGTACGTCGATGCCCAGTTCACCAGCCCCTATGCCCTGTCAGTGTTCGTGGCGTTGCGGGAAAAAGGCATCGACTTCGAACTCATCCCCCTTGACCTCGATGCCGGTGAGAATCGCGCCCCGGACTATGCCCGGCTGTCCCAGACCCAGCGGGTGCCGACCCTGGTGCATGACGGCTTTGCCCTGTCCGAATCCTCGGCCGTCACCGAATACCTGGAGGAGCTGTTCCCCGAAATACCCGTCTACCCCCAAGATCGACAACAGCGAGCCAAGGCCCGCCAGGTCCAGGCCTGGCTGCGTAGCGATTTGCTGCCGATCCGCCAGGAGCGCTCGACCCTGGTGGTGTTCTATGGCTGCAAGGGCGAACCTCTGTCGCCACCCGCCCAAGCGGCGGTGGCCAAGCTGATCGATACGGCGCAAGCGCTGTTGGCGCAGGGTCGTGACTGTCTGTTCGGCCAGTGGTCGATTGCCGATGTCGACCTGGCGCTGATGCTCAACCGGCTGATTCTCAACGGTGACCCGATGCCGGCGCGCCTGGTGGACTATGCCCGCCGCCAATGGCAGCACCCGGCGGTGCAGGAATGGCTGCAACTGCCACGCCCGGCGCTGTAGCCGCCAGCGGCTGAAGGTGTCGGCAACGCGGTAGACGGCAAACACCCTCCCGGCCAGCCGGGAGGGTGCATGGAACGACGGGACAGGCGCCTCAGGAGGCCAGCAACGGCCGCTGGTCATAGTTCTTGGCATAGGCGTTCTCTACGCCGGGAAGAATTTCCACTATCGAGAAGTAGCGATCCCAGAACGGCGTTTCCCGCAGTTCTTCCACCAACAGCTCATAGGCGTGATGGCTGCTGGCCTGCCACCACCAGAGATCGGTGACCCGGGCCGAATAGAACTCGATATCGAAAAAGCGCATGGACACCTCTGCCGAGTGCTTCTGCAGAATCGGCTCCATCTGGGTACGCATCAGATGAAAGCGTTCCTCGACGGAGAATCCCAGCCACTCCGGGGTGGTCTTGACCAGCATGAATACGCTGAGCACGGCGACAGACATAGTGTTGACTCCTGACGAACAAAGGGTTGAGAGATAGGATTTGCCCCAGCAGAATACGAGTCATCACTCACCTTTCAAACTCGCATTGGCGCCATGTCAAAACACCCTGTCGCTCCCCCCTTGAACCCGCGTAAAGCCCCGAGTCAGCGTCGTTCGGCGCACACCGTCGAGGCCATTCTGGAAGCCGCTGCTCGCATTCTGGAAACCCAGGGCCTCACCGCCTGCTCCACCAATGCCGTGGCGCAACGGGCCGGGGTCAGCATCGGCTCGCTGTATCAGTACTTTCCCAATCGTGATGCCCTGACCGTGGCTCTGATCGAGCGCGAGAGCGCGCAACTGCTGCGCGACATCCAGGCGGCCAGCGATCTCAGCGGCGCCCTGGCGCGCATCCGCGCCATGGTCCAGGCCGCGGTGGCCCACCAGTTGCGCCGGCCGGAACTGGCCCGGGTCATCGATTTCGAGGAACGGCGGCTGCCGTTGCAGGAGCGCCATCAGCGAGTGGCCCAGGTCATTCATCAAGCCCTGGTCGAGGCCTTGCAACTGGCCGATGCTCCATGGGTGCTCGATGACGTGACCACGGTGGCCCATGACCTGTTCGCCCTGACCCACGGCATGATTGACGCCGCGGGTGAGCGAGGTGAAACCGATGCCCTGAACCTGGAACACCGGGTCATGCGCGCCATCTGCGGCTACCTGGCGCTGAACGGGGAATGATCCGCCGGTGCGGCGCAGGCCATTTCGGCCGACCTGGACCGACCAACAGATGCCGGGCAAAGCCGGTGCCGGCCAGGGACAGGCATGCCAGGAACGCAGGCAATCCCGGCCGATCGCAGCCTCGCCAGCGGCAACGGACAACGCCAGAAAAGTACCCGTGCGCCGATCCGGCTGGTATGGTGCGCCCCTTGGAAATACACCGCCCGACCCTGAGGAACCTGACCTTGAGCAGTGAAGCAAAAATGACCGGTGACCTGTTCGAAGTCGACAAGCGCCTGGCCCTCAAGCCCATCGTCGACTTCAACAGCTACCTGCGCGCCGCCTTCGCCGACGGCCCCTGCACCTGTGGCCGCTGCGTCGCCAGCCAGGGTGACGAAACCGGCTACGAGCACCCGCACAGCTTCAACTTTGCCGGCAAGGTAGCCAACCGCCGCTTTGCCAACACCGCCGGCAGCGACGTGCTGCTGGCCCTGAAGAAGGCCTGGCTGTCCTTCACCAAGGCCGAACTGCCCAGCAGCGGCAACCTCGACCTGACGACCGTGAAAGAGTTTGTCGAACCCGAGCTGCACAAACGGCTGCTCCCCTTGTTCGTCGCCAGTGGCCTGGTTCAAGACGTGGATGGCCAGTTGCAGATTCAGGCGCAAGTGGCGGCTTGAAGACCAGGGGCACGCCTCTGCCCGGAGCACAGAGGCGTTCGACCTAGAGCCAGCGCCGCACGCGCCGTCGATAGTCGGTAAAGTCCGCACCAAACAATTGCCCGAGCGCCCGTTCTTCGGGAGCGATCTGCAAACGGTTCATGTACAGGACAAAGCCCAGGACGCCCGGCAGCACCAGGGGCGAGGCCAGGTACAGCCCCCAGGCCAGCAACCACAGGGCAAAGCCGACATACATCGGGTTGCGGGTGTAGCGGTAGATGCCCGACGTGACCAACGCTGAGGCCGCTTCGGGTTTCAAGGGGTTGACCGTGGTCCGGGCACGCCGGAACGAGATCCCGCCCGCCAGGACGAACAGCAGCCCCGCCCCGACCACAGGCAGCGCCAACAACAGGCGTGTGCTCCAGGCCAGGTCAAGTCCCGGCAGCCCTAGCGATGCGCCGCCCATCAGCCCGCCGAACGCCAGCGCGACCAGCGGTGGCGGAACCCTGTTTTCCAGTGCCTGCATCATGCTTCTTCCCTCGAAATACTGCGCAATCGCCAAGCGGCGGATCCCTGGCCTCAGGGGTTGTCCATCGCCCGGCACCTCCTACCGTCGCTCAATGATGCAACAGCAAATGCCTTGCAAACCGGCACTGCCCACTTGAGCATCAGCGCGCAGTTGTACATCCTCCGGGCTTCGACTTGATAGCCCGGCGCCAGCTTGAGCCCCCGACCGAACAGGTTGTAGCAGCGCCGGCCCCGACACTCTGGAAACCCTCAGCATGCAAATCCCCCATCAAGGCAGCTGCCTGTGCGGCGCGGTGACTTATCAAGTATCCGGCGCGTTGAAAGCCGTCGCCCACTGCCACTGCCGCAAGTGCCAGAAAGGCCACGGCGCGGCCTTTGCCTCCTACGCCAGCACGCCGCGCGCGAATCTGCACGTCAGCGACTCCGGCGCCGCCCTCAAGGGCTATGAGTCCTCCCCTGGCGTGCTGCGCCAGTTCTGCTGCCACTGTGGCTCATCACTGTTCTGGCAAGACGCCAGGGGCGAATACGCCGAGTGGATTTCAATCGCCATCGCCACCCTGGATACGCCCTTCACAGCGCCCAAGCAGAAGCACCACTGCGTGGCAATGAAGGCCAGCTGGCATGTCATCACCGATCACTACCCGCAACTGCCCTGACCCCGGGCGCAGCCGTGCCCCTGACCTGAAGGATTGCCCAACAGATGAGCCAGCACTGGTGCTACGTATGGCTACTGCCGCTGCTGGAAAGCCCCTATGAGTCGGTAGCGGCCAACCTGCCCGGCGCCCTGGCCGAGCTGGATATCAAGCACCCGCTGCCCCAGGCGGTCGAGCTGCGCCAGTTGCTGCTGACCGCCCTGGAGTCCGACTCGGAATACTGGGCGCAATGTGCCGTGACATGGCTGGAGGCAGGCTTTCCACTGGATCGCGAGCTGTGCGAAACCCTGCTGCATCAGGTTTCTCGAAAACGCTTCAGCCAATCCATCCGGCACCGGCTGACGCCCCTGGGCAAGCGCTGGCTGCGTCAGCACCGTCCGACAAACTGAATACCACCGCGCCCGGCGCCGCTAGCGCGCCGCCAGGTCCTTGGGTTTGTAGAACAGGAAATTGCCGATTTCAGTGGTCTTGATGTAGCTCTTGGCCCACTGCGGTGAAACGCTGCGGTCGTGAAAGTACAGGGCGCCGCCGGTGCGGTCCTTGAGCTGCTGATTCAGCGCCTTGCGCGCAATCTCCTTGGCCAGGCTATAACGCCCCTCCTCTTGCACCTGGTCGGGACGGCCATCGCACCACCAGGAGAACTGGCAGGGACTTTTTTCCGAGCCCTGCTTGACCACTTCGCACAGGGTAGACGGAAAACCTTCATGGCCCAGGCGGTTCAGGACCACATCGGCCACCGCTTCCATATCGGCAGACTCCCCTCCTTTGGCTTCCCAATACAGGGTCCGCGACAGACAGGTGATGGCATCGTCCACCGGTGCCTGTCCGGCGGGATCCACGGCCTGGACTTCCGTCTTGGTGATGGGGGCCGCCTGGGGCTCGGCCTTGGGACTCTCTTTGTCCGCGACCTTCTGCTCCAGGACCTGGGCCTTGTCCTTGGCGACTTCCTGGACCGCAGGTTGCGGCTCGGCGGCCAGGAGCTGGGCGATGTAGAGCATCAAACCGTAGCAGGTAAGCCTTGCAATGAAGTGCATGATCGACTCTTCCAACAAGTCATGGACCCTGGGTCAACGCCAGCCCTGAGCCTTCAAGCGACAGAGCCGCGCACCGAGGCCGGCGCATGGGCACGTCGGCGAAAAGCGACGGGTCATGAGAGGGCCATATCGAGTCGACCATGGCGCCACAAAAACATTCCCTAGAAAAACGCTCACCGGGCCAGGGACGCTGGACCTCGACGCAGCGCCCCGGCTGATCACCTAGAACTTGTAGCCCAACCCCACCATATACACGAACGGGTCGACATCCACGTTGACCTTGGAGCGCACCCCGAGCTGGCTGTTGTTCACATAGGCATCGGTGTTGATGTCGATGTAGCGCATCTGCGCATTGAGCATCAGTCGGTCGCTGAGCATGTAGTCCATGCCCACTTGTGCCGCCCACCCCCAGGAATTGCCGGCGCGGAAGTTGTCGAAACCGGCGGCGGAAGCCCGGCTGCCGACCTTTTCATCGTAGATCCAGGTGTAGTTGAGCCCCGCCCCCACATAGGGCTGGAACGCCGATTTGCTGTGCATCGGGTAGTACAGCAGGCTCAGGGTCGGTGGCAGGTGCTTGAGGGAGCCAAGCTTGCCATCGGCGATACCGCCGGCGGTGCCGCTGAGGCTCACGTTGTGTTCAAAGGGGGTCGCCGCCAGCAGTTCCACCGCCAGATGGTTGGTCAGCATGTAGGCGAAGTTCAGGCCCAATTGGGTATCGCTGCCCAGGCTGGCCTTGCCGCCCAGGCTGGTGCCGGCCAGGGCGCCGCGATCGACCTTGACGCTGGAGCTGCTCTCGCGCGGGTCCACCGTCACCGCGCCGGCACGGACAATAATGTCGCCGGCCTCGAAGGCCTGGGCCGTGGAAACGGCCAGGGTAGACAACAGCAGGCTGGTACTCAGAAGGGTCAATTTACGCATGCATCACTCCACTACTCGAACAACGGCCAACCCGCCAGTCGTGATCACGGCGGGCTGAGCCAGGGAGGCTCGAGTATCGAGAAGCGGGTACGCGCGCACATCTGCCGAATGACATAGGCCGTGGCCGATCAGCCCGGGGATGCATTGCGAGGTGTTTCGTGGTGCCAGGCCAGGAGCAGGCGCCACGGGGCAAGCGAGCCTGTTTTGGCTCAGTCGAGCAACCCGGCGTTCTTCAGCAACTCGCCCAGCCCCTGGGGAACCAGCGGCGAGCCTTCGCTAAAGCTGCGGCTGTCATGCCAGCGGGCAACGAACGGGGCGCCGTCGCTTTCCCGGGCATCGAGATGGGCGCGCTGGTAAACCCTCGGATCGTCGAAGCGGGCGTCGTAGACCTGGACGATTTCATGGCCGGGTTTGCCGGCGAATGTGAACAGGCTTTCCAGGGTGCCGATCAGGCGCAGGTTGTTGATCGACTGTCCCAATTCCTCCTGCACCTCACGGACAATCGCCCGGGCACTGTGCTCACCGAAATCGATACCGCCGCCCAGCGGCCGGAACAGCGTCTGTTGCGTGTCGGCATCAACGAACTGATTGACCAGGATCTTGCCCTGGTGGTGGAAGACACACAGCGCGAGCGCGCGAATACGGGGTTCAGACACGGGATAAAGTCCATTTGCCGGTACGAGGCGCGGCATTAGAACACAGCGCAGCGAGCATCAACCAAGGTAAAAATACTTCACCGCCAACGCCGGCACCTCCTCCATCGCCGACCACAGCTGCTCGTCCAGCTCGCCGCTGATCAACTCATGCTGCTCGTCGCTCAGCAGCTCGGGAAGGTCCCATAACCGCTGCAGTGGCGGGTGATGTTCAAGAGGTCCGAGCAACTGCCGCTGGCGGCTGACCAGCCTGCGGGTGTTGCGCGCACCGATGGCCGCCAGGGTGTCCAGCGCCAGCTCACAGGTCTGCTCGCCCCAATTGCAGAAGAACTGCAGGAAGCCGCCGTTGTAACCGTCCGCCTCCAGGCGCCAGAGCGCGACGATGGCTTGATCGTCCGCCGGCAACCGGTCGAGCTGCCACTCCACGGCCTGCAAGCGCGCCATGGACTCATTGCACAGGTGCTCCCAAATCCAATCGATGGCCTCGACGCTGACACCCGACTCTGCCAACTGCGGCCAGGACACCCGACGCCCTCGGTGCTCAATCAGAAAGTCCACCCGCTGCTCGGGCGTGGCCTCTTGCAGGAATCGGTAGCGACTCAACGGCTGCCGCAGGTGCAGGCCATCGGCCCAGCCGAGGCAGAGCATTTCGGCGTCGAAGCTGACATGGGTAATGGGGCTGAGGTTCATCGAGCAGATCCTTGCATAAAGAGGGTAAATGGCGCTGCGCCGGCGGATTACTCGCCAGCGGCCACGGGGCGCCGCGGGCCTATGCCATTGAGCAGCGAGAACAGCACCCCGGCCAGCAGCCCGAGCAGTAGGAACGGAAAGATCCCCCGGTTGAACAAGGGGACCCAGTAGTCCAGCCCCGAGGCCCCCTTCAGTGATCCGGCGAACAATCCCGGGGCCCCGGACAGCAGCCAGATCAACAGGCCACTGAGCCCGCCACCGATTACATGGCGCCAGCCGGTGGCGAGGAAACGGTCCACCAGCCATAGCATCGGCCAGCTGACCAGCATCGAGAGCCACGCGCCGATCAGCGCCCCGAGCGAGAAAACCGCCAGGCTTTGCTCCCCCTTCGGATAGAGCGTCACCGCCACCCCGCCCAGGGTCAGCGCCCCTGACAGCGGCACGGCCAGAACCCGCCACCCTTGCCACGCCCGCCCATGAAGCGGCACCGACAGTTGCTCGATACCGCGGATCAGCAGGCTGTACAGACCGCCCAGGAGCAACCCGCCGGCCAGCGGCAACAGCAACAACTGCGTCCACGAGGTGCGCACCAGCAAAGTAGCGACCAGACTCAGGATCAGGCCGAGCCACAGGTAGCGCGTCCTGGCTTGCGGCCAGCGCCGGTCCATCCACAGCAACAGGGGAATGCCCAGGACCATGGCAATCACGCTGCCAAACAGAAACCCGGAAAACAGCTGCGTACCATTCCAGCCCTTGATCAGGCCCTTGGTCACGGCATAGACCAGACCGGCGCATGCCGGCAGTGCAAACAATCGGAGTTCGGCATTGGGCCGCATTGGGTTCCACCTGGGTTGGCAGCGGGTGCCGGATTGAATAATGGAGCGTTTCTACACAACTGCGGCGGACTAATCCACTGCTGGAAAAAACCTGCGCCACCTTGAGCGGGGTAATGGCTTCTTACGCACTATCGGGTTATACAACGGGTCGAAAATTCATCCGCCCCCTCAACGTAAAGCCCCCAGCGATGCTTTCAGCCCAACAAGCCTGTGCCCTGGTGCTCGCCATGCATGACGGCATGATCAACGATGGAAAGCCCGAGCGTTTTGTCATTCAGTCCTGCGAGCTCTGCCCCCAGAGGGCTTACTGGGTGATCCGCTGCAACAGCGCGGATTATGTGCAGCACGGCGTGGAGTCGAGTTGCTATATCGGCATAAACGCGCATCTGGTCAACGTGCAGACTGGAGAGGTCGATGCCATCGGTAGTGCCACCCACGTGGATGACTACCTGCAAGACAAGTACGATCAGGGCGCTGCGATGGGCAACTTTTATGTACTGACTCCTGCATTCGATCGCCACGACATAACCGCGATGAGCAATCTGCGACAAAAACTGGCCTGCACCTATCCGCAGGTCATTGCACTGCTGTCAGAACAGAACAAGCCTTGGCTTACAGGCAGCCGCCGAGTCCTGTTGCAGGCTCAACGGCAACTCTGCGACCAAGGCGTGCCCAGCACGATCACCTTGGCGCCTGAAACAGCCGGCGCGGTTCCTCTGGACGAACAGTTCTGCCACGCTGCCACGCTCCTGCTAGCGCTCCGGCGCAGGTTGCAATGACCAGGCGTTGACCGACGCGATCATGTCATCGCGAACGACGCCGATGCTTGAACTGCATTTGAAAGAGTAAACAGGCCCATGAAAATCTACCTCGACGACGAACGCCAGACCCCGCCCGGCTGGATTCGCACCTACTGGCCGGACGAAGTCATCGCGCTGCTCGAAGCCGGCGGCGTCGAACAGATCAGCCTCGACCACGACCTCGGAGATGACGCGCGCGGCACCGGTTACGACGTGATCCTGTGGATCGAAGAGGCGGTGGCGCTGCAGGGGTTCTGTCCGCCGCAGATTCATATCCACTCGGCCAATGCCTCCGCCGTGGAAAAGATGCGCGCGGGGGTGCAAGCGATCAATCGGCTGGCCCGCGACAACGGATGCCGCCAACCCACCGACAACAGAGGCCACTGACCCCATGAGCGGCAACCTGTACGGATACATCCACTGCATTGACCCTTCGCCGGCCGCCGAAGCGCACAATCGCGCGGTCCTGCACAGCCTGCCAGTGACCGGGGCGCAGATCACCAGGGCGCTTTTCAGCCTCCTGCCCCACAGCCGGGGGTATTGCTACTACGGGCATATGCTGCACTTCGCCTGCGCCCCCAAAGGCAGTTATGACTTCGAGGATTCGTGGCTGGCCGAATACGAAGCCCTGCTGGAGCGCTTGTTCTGGGACAGCTCGGAAGTGGTGCATACCTATTGCGGCGAACGTCGGACCTGGGGCTCCAGTAAAACCCAAGGGCTCGCTCCACCAACAGGCTTGCAGATCAGCCAGCGGAAGGTCTTTCCCTCCTACCACCACCTGGAGCCCGTCGAGGACAGCGATGTCGCGACGCCGGGGCACCGCTGAAGGTGCCAGCACCGACTTGATTGTCACGCCACGCAGTTACACAACATGCGCGGCGAGCGGCGCCGGGCTGGACCAATCGGCCCTCAACAAGCCGTACTGCACCAGATCATGATGAGCTCCCAGCCAATACCCCGCCTGGCGGGAAAGCCCTTCGCGGACAAACCCCAGCCGCTCCAGCAACCTGAGGCTCGCCAGGTTCTGCGGGTGCACCTGGGCCTCGATACGGTTCAGCGCCATCTGCTCGAAGCCCCAGCCCACCGCGGCGTGCAACGCCTCGCTCATCAGCCCCTGCCCTTGTGCCGGTTTTGCCAGTTCGAAACCGATGGCGCAGCTGCGCCACTGGCGGTTCCATTTGAACAGGCCACAGGTGCCCAGCAGGCCGGGATCGGACTGGCGCTCGATGCCCCAGCGAACGCCCGGGTTGGGCAAGCTCCGCCAACTGGCGAACAGTGCCAGCAATTGCTCGGCCTGCCGGTCATCCGTGATGGGGTCGGTGCCGAACCACTGCATGGCCTCGGCATCGCTGTGAATCGCGAACAACGCCGGGACATCGGCCGGGCACAGTTCCCTGAGGATCAGGCGTGGGGTACGGATAACCGGAAAGTCGCTCATATCGACACCCGCCCTAGCCTGCCAAGCGCTTGCCCAGGATGAGCGCATACTCGCCCTTGATCGGCTCAAAGCCGTACTTGTGCTCCAGGCGCTTGACGATGAAGTGTCCGCGGGCCATGTCCTGATAGAAGTCGGTGAACAGCGCATTGATGGTGGCGCCGGTAAAGGCGCCGATCACCGGCACCGCCTGGGCCGCGAACTTGCTGGAAATGGTCACGCCGTAACGGCTGGCGACCTTCTCGATCAACAGCGCCAGCCACTTGCCCACCTGCCCCGGAGACAGCCTGCCGGCCGCCCCGGCGCCTTGCCTGGCGGCAATGGCCGCCAGCTCCTTGGACAATTGCTGCATGGCCTGGGTGGTGAAGCTGCGGGTGATGTAATAGCCGGTCTCGGTGGCGTCGTCGGCCTGGCTGTTGCCACCCATGGCGAACACTTCGATGCACGCCTGCTTGGTGGCGAAGTCCTCCAGGTCGAAGCCTTCGCTGCGGGCCACATCGGCCACCGAGCGCATCATGATGGTGGTGGAAATGGGCAGCTCGACGAACAGCGCGGCAAACCCGAAAGCGCCGCCCACCGCGCCGGAAGTGGCGGCATAGACTTTGTGCAAGAGCGTCGATGCCTGTTTTTTCGGGGTGTTCTCCAGGCTCCACAGCGCGGCATCGGCCGAGGTATGCAGCGCAGCCACCACCGCGCCGTTGATCTTTGCGGACACCCAATTGGGCAAGGCCTTGACCGCACTTTCAATCGGCGAGCCGAGCAGGCCGGACAGGCGCGCGGTCAATGAAGGGGATTCCAGCAGGCTGACCGCCCGCTTCAGGTCCTGATAATCCTCGGGACTGTCTTTGATGCTCACCGGCTTCTCCATGGGCTGCGACCTACTGCGCCCGGGAAGCATAAACCGCTTGCCGCTCAGATCACGACAAGATTCATCCTGCCGGGGCGCCCCCACGCAGCTGACGCTTCATGGGGGCGCCGAGGTGGCAGCAGGTCAATCCTGCAACCAGACCCGCACCTGAGGCTGCGCGCCTTCGATGAACACCAGGCTGGCCACCTGCCCCGCCTCGATCAGGTCCTGACGGGCCCATTGCAGGGACTCCAGCAGCGGCGCGTGCTGCACCAGCTCAACGCGCGCCACTGCGGCCTTCATCGACTGCCGGGCATCGGACTTGGCCTTGCGAATGGCCGCCAGCGCGGCACTGACCGCCTCCAGCAACGGCTCGACATAGTCCTCGGCCACCTGCGCCTCGGGCCACGGGGCCCGGTGCACCGAACCCGGCTGCCAGCAACGCCAGACCTCCTCACAGACAAAGGGCAGAAACGGCGCGAACAAGCGTTGCAGGACACTCAAGGCCGCCGCCAGGGCGTTGCGCGCCGAGTGGCCCTCGGGGCGATAGGCGCGGCGTTTGACCAGCTCGACATAGTCATCGCAGAACCACCAGAAGAAGCCCTCGATGCCAATCAGCGCGCTGCTGTAGTCGTAGCCCTCCAGCGCCGCCTCGGCGGCGGCGGTGACCGCTCCCAGGCGTTGCAGCATGGCCTGGTCCAGCCTCTGCTCGACCGGCCCCTGCGGGTCGCCCGGTACGCCGAATACCAGCTTCGACAGGTTGAACAACTTCAGCGCCAGGCGCCGGCCGATCTTCATCTGCTGCTCTTCGAAGGCGGTGTCGCTGCCCGGGCGCCCGAGGGCCGCCCAATAGCGCACGGCATCGCTGCCGTATTGCTCCAGCAAGCCCTGGGGCGTGACCACATTGCCCCGCGACTTGGACATCTTCTTGCGGTCCGGATCGAGGATCCAGCCCGACAGCGCCACATGCTTCCAGGGCACCGCGGCCGCCTCGAAGTGGCTGCGCACCAGGGTCGAGAACAGCCAGGTGCGGATGATGTCGTGGCCCTGGGGGCGCAGGTCCATGGGGTAGACCCGGGCAAACAGGTCGTGGTCCTCCTCCCAGCCGGCGGCGATCTGCGGGGTCAGGGAGCTGGTGGCCCAGGTGTCCATGATGTCCCGCTCGCCGATAAAGCCATGGGGCTGGCCGCGTTGCTCGGGGCGGTAGCCCGCTGGCGTGTCCAGAGTCGGGTCCACCGGCAGCGCGGCTTCGTCTGCCAGGATCGGCCTGTCGTAGTCCGCTTCGCCCTGGGCATCCAGGGGATACCAGAACGGAAGCGGCACGCCGAACACCCGCTGGCGGCTGATCAGCCAGTCGCCATTGAGGCCGCCGACCCAGTGCTCGTAGCGGCTGCGCATGAACGGCGGATGCCACTCCAGGGCCTGGCCGCGACCGAGCAACTGCTGGCGCAGTTCAGCGCTGCGCCCACCGTTGCGCAGGTACCACTGGCGCGTGGCGACGATCTCCAGGGGCTGGTCGCCCTTCTCGAAAAACTTCACCCCGTGACGGATCGGCCGTGGCTCGCCCAGCAAGGCGCCGCATTCGCGCAACAACGCCAGCAACGTCTTGCGCGCCTGGGGCAGGCTGCGCCCGGCCAGCGCTTGATAGGCCTGGCGCGCGGCCGGGGTGGCCAGCCAGTCGGGAACCTGGGCCAGCAGTCGACCATCCGCGCCGATGATCGAGCGGGTCGGCAGTTGCAGTTCGCGCCACCAGAGCACATCGGTCAGGTCGCCAAAGGTACAGACCATCGCCAGCCCGCTGCCCTTCTGCGGGTCGGCCAGGGCGTGGGCCAGCAATGGCACCTCGACCTCGAACAGCGGCGAGCGCAGGTGCTGGCCGAAGCGCCCCTGGTAACGCGGATCGTCCGGATGCGCCACCAGCGCCACACAGGCCGCGAGCAATTCGGGTCGGGTGGTGGCAATGCTCAGGTCCGGTCCCGCGATGCCCTCAAAGCGCAGGTCGTGATAGGCCCCGGCCACCTCCCGCTCCTCCAGCTCGGCCTGGGCCACGGCGGTCTGGAAGGTCAGGTCCCACAGGCAGGGAGCCTGCTGGCTGTAGAGCTCGCCGCGCCGGTAGTTGCGCAGCAAGGCGCGCTGGCTGACCCGTTGCGCACGCTCATCGATGGTGGCGTAGGTCAGGCCCCAGTCCACCGACAGGCCCAGTTGCATGAACAAGCGGCGAAAGGCCTGCTCGTCGACGGCGGTCAACTGGTGGCACAGCTCGACAAAGTTGCGCCGGCTGACCGGCGCATAGTCCGCGCGGCACTCGGCGACCCGGGCCGGTGGCTGCAACTGCGGCTGGTAAGGCGCCAGGGGCTCGCAGCGCACGCCGTAGTAGTTCTCGACCCGGCGTTCGGTGGGCAAGCCGTTGTCGTCCCAGCCCATGGGATAGAACACGGCCTTGCCGCGCATGCGTTGGAAGCGCGCGATGATATCGGTGTGGGTGTAGCTGAACACATGGCCGACGTGCAACGAGCCCGAGGCCGTGGGTGGCGGTGTGTCGATGGAGTAGACCGCGTCCCGGGTGGCACTGCGATCGAAGGCGTAGGTGCCCTCTTCCAGCCAGCGCTGGGACCAGCGTGTTTCGAGGTGTTCAAGCGAGGGTGTGGCGATGGGGCAAAGCGTTGCGGTTACACGTTTAACGGTGACATAGCATCCTCCTGTTATCACCCGGTGGCGCCGCAAAGGTCGGCGCCGAGGGAAAAATTTATAGAGGATTGCGCGGCATTAGTAAATCGCCCGGGCGCGGCTTTTTGCATTGCGCCTCAATCGAACTGCAGTTGCGCAGCCCATGCCGGGTACTGGGTCTGCAGGCGCCGCAGGCATTGTTCCATCAGCCGCGCATCGTCCGGCAAGCGTCGGGAGAGGCTGTGCCAGCCGCTGATGCGCAACTGCAGCGGCATCTCAACCAGTCCGGAAATGGCATCCCAGAAGGCATCCCAGTTGCAGCCATACCACTGGGGCAAGCCCAAGGCATCGCGCAAGGCCAGGTGCAGCTCACGGGCCGTGACCAGGTCGCGTACATCGATTTCCAGCAACTGCGGGCGAGTCATGTTGCGTGCCTCTGCTCAGGTTCATCGGCCGCCAGCATACCCGATGCCGGGGCCCATCCTGGCAGGCGTTGATGCAGCGCAGGCAGCAGCGGCCAATCGCTGGCACACTCCGGGCTTTCGCCGCACAGGAACAACGATCATGGCGATTCCCCAGGACAAGGAACAACTGCTCAAGGCCATCGACAGCCACTTCAATGCCTTGAGCCGGGTGCTGGATCAAGTGCCCCCGGCGCGGGTCGACGAACGCAGCCTGGAAGGCCACGTCAAGGGCACGCAGATCAGCGTCTCCGAGCTGGTGGCCTACCTGCTGGGCTGGAACGAGCGGGTACTGGACTGGCTGGAAAAGGACCTGGCCGGCCTGCCCATGGCCTTTCCGGCTGTCGGCTTCAAGTGGAACCAGCTGGGCCCGCTCGCGCAGAAGTTCTACCGCGACTATGCCACCATGGCCTACCCGCAAAAGCGCCAACGCCTCGACGCGGCCAAGCAACGAATCGTCAGCCTGATCCGGCAGCGTGACAATGCCGCGCTCTATCAATGCCCCTGGTACGCAAAGTGGACCCTGGGCCGGATGATCCAGCTCAACACCGCCGCGCCCTACGCCAACGCCCGCGGACGCTTGCGCCGCTGGCTCAAGCAGCACGGCGCCCCATGACCGCAGCGGCGCCACCGGGCGCGCTGACTGCGCGCGCCCCTGTGCAACACGGGTTCGACCGTCAGCATCGGCGTCTGCCGCCGGTGCCGTCCCCGGCGGAGCAAAGGCCTGGGCACGTCCCGCGCCGAGGCCCGGCGGCTCATGCCGCCGGCGGATTCATGGCTGCCGCGCCGCCAGTTCCTGGCTGGTGTACTGCTGGGTCTTGCTGTCGTAGACGTAGGTCAGGTTATCGGCCGCGGCCAGCGAGCGGATTTTACCCGGGCCCTGGAAGGTGGTGCCGCTGACCTTGACCTGCACCTGCGGCAACGGCCCCTGGCCGGCAACAAAATTCAACTCGCCGTCGCTGCCGATACAGGGCATTACCGCGCCCTCGTCACAAGCGGCGGAGTTGTCCTCGCCGGTGCGCACCTGCCCCAGATAGGACCAGACCCAGCCATCGTCTTCCGGCTTCTTGTTCGGGTTGAACAGCAACATCGTGTAGCCCTTGGTCACCACGCCGTCGTCGAACGTGGCGGTGGGCACTGCCAGCAACAGCCGGCCATCGGCGGTGCGGTGCTGCACGGCTTGGCGCTTGCTGTCCACTTCCTCGGGTTTTTCCCGGCCACCGAAGAAACCGATCTTGCGTTCGATGCTGCGGATGGAATAGGCCGGCGTCTGGCCCGGGTGGGTGAGTTCGAAGGTCGCATCCGCCAGCCGGACCTGGACCTCGGGCGCGGCAAAGTCCTCGCCCTGGCGGGCCGCGCTGTCCCGGGTGTGCCAGACAAAGGTGGCGTAGTAGTGCTTGCCGTCCAAGTCCAGCTCCTGGCCGTACCAGAAGGTCGCGGTGACGCCGTCCTGGAGTTCCACTTCCTCATCCTGGTCGGGCACCTCGACGTTCTGCATCACCGCCAGCACCGCACCGGGGGGAATCGGCGCCGGCCCGGCCTGGGCCAGCAACGGCAACGCAAGGGCCAAGCCGGCCACGCCCCAACCCGCCAACGTCTTGCCCAGGCTATCGCCCAGACCTTTCCCGAATCTGCATTTCATCAATCGCACGTCCCTGTAGAGTCCGAAAATACCGCCGGCCAGACCGGCCGCGGATGGCACAACGTGGCGATCATATAGACCCGGTTTCGCCAGCCACAAGTGTCGACCGCCTGAACGGTCAGCCCCTGATCCCGGCCGCAACCCAACAGCCGTCCCCGCGACGCTTGCACAATACATATGATTTTCCATATATTTGCGCCTCCATATATACGAGCTTCGTTCCATGATCACGCCCCCGGAGGTCTTCAAGAGCCTTGCCGACGAAACCCGCGCCCGCGCCACCCTGCTGATCGCCAACCAGGGTGAGCTGTGTGTCTGCGAGTTGATGTGCGCCCTCGACGACAGCCAGCCAAAGATCAGCCGTCATCTCGCCCAATTGCGCAGCAGCGGCCTGCTGCTCGACCGGCGCCAGGGGCAATGGGTCTATTACCGCCTCAACCCGCAGTTGCCGGCCTGGGTCGGGGAAATCCTGCAAGTGACCTTCCGGGCCAACAGCGACTGGCTGCGCGACAACGCCTTGCGCCTGCAGCACATGGAGGGACGCCCGGTCCGCGCCGCCTGCTGCTGATAGCGCAAACCCGTGAGTCTTGAGCCTTTGACATCCGCCCACAGCGCAAGGAATACCCCATGCGAGTCCTGTTCATGTGCACAGCCAATAGTTGCCGCAGCATCCTCTGCGAAGCCCTGTTCAACCACCTGGCACCCCAGGGTTTCCAGGCCCTGAGTTCCGGCAGTTTTCCCAGGGGGCAGGTGCTGCCCCGCAGCCTGCATGCCCTGGAGCAGGCCGGTATCGCCACCGACGGCCTGTACAGCAAGGGCAACGACGCCTTCGCCGACAACCCGCCCGACATCGTGATCACCGTCTGCGACAAGGCCGCGGGCGAAGCCTGCCCGGTGTTCTTCGGCCCGGCGCTCAAGGCCCACTGGAACCTGGAAGATCCGTCCGCGATCAGCGCCGACGAAGCCACCGTCGAGGCGGCCTTCCGCGCCACCCTGGCGCACATCGAGCGACGCTGCAAAGCCTTCTTCGACCTGCCCCTGAACCGCCTCGGCCGTGAGCAACTGCAGCACGAGCTGGACCGCATCGGCACCCTGTGAGTCGGAGGACACATGTCAGAACAACTGCCCAACCTTGACCTCTCGCTGCTGGATGGCGAACTCGCCAGGCCCGAGCACAAGCCCCGCATCCTGCTGCTGTATGGCTCGACCCGCGCACGCTCGTTCAGTCGCCTGCTGGTCGAAGAAGCCGCGCGCCTGCTGCAGCACCTGGGTGCCGAGACCCGGCTCTTCAATCCATCCGGACTGCCACTGCCCGACGACGCCTCGGTGGAGCACCCCAAGGTCCAGGAACTGCGGGAGTTGGTGCAATGGTCCGAAGGCCAGGTCTGGTGCTCGCCGGAACGCCATGGCGCGATGTCGGCGGTGTTCAAGGCACAGATCGACTGGATCCCCCTGGAACTCGGCGCCGTGCGCCCGACCCAGGGCAAGACCCTGGCGGTGATGCAGGTGTGCGGCGGCTCACAGTCGTTCAACGTGGTCAATCAGTTGCGGGTACTGGGCCGCTGGATGCGCATGTTCACCATCCCCAATCAATCCTCGGTGGCGAAGGCCTACATGGAGTTCGACGAGGACGGCCGGATGAAACCCTCGGCCTACTACGACCGGGTCGTGGACGTGATGGAGGAGCTGGTGAAATTCACTCTCCTGCTACGCAACCAGCAGGCCTTCCTGGTGGATCGCTACTCCGAGCGCAAGGAAAGTGCCGAGCAACTGATGGCCCGGGTCAACCAGCGCTCGCTCTGAGGGCACGGTCCACGCGCCAGCTCGCGTGTCTCGCAAACGTTTCGTCGCGGCATGAAACTTGGCGTACCGGGCCGCCGGCTACTGCACAGTTGTCCGCTGGGGGATGGCGACGATTCGCTCCCTGCAGTGGCAATCAGCAACACCACCCTGGCAGTGAGTTGCATTCGACGTTGACATCCACAGGCTTGGGCCTTGACCTATGCGGCCAGGCCCAGCATGTCGTTGCGGCAGTGGCCCCACCACTTCATCGGCGAAATACCCTGGCCTGATGTTCTAGCGCAGAAACGCGATACAGGGGGTGGGAGTGTTGATAGCCTCCATAACAAGGCCTGAGGATCACGCCATTACGGCTTAATCAAAAGCCCCTGCCCTGTCGGCAGGCTGGCGATTGCAATATCTCTCTTCGCCGCCCAACGATCCATACCGTCCTTTTGCGGCTGGTAGCCATAGTAGGCGTAATCGTCCAGCAAGATAATGGCGCCGGGAACCAAGCGGTCCCACAAAAACTCAATCGCGGCAACTTCTGGATTGGTGCAGTTCATGTCGATATGCAAGTAGGCGATCTGTGTCGAATCAATCTCAGTCAAGGTGTCCGGAATTGAGCCTTGAATGATCTTGACATTCTTCCATTCCGAAAAGTTGGCCCTTACTGCATCGATATTTGACGTATAAGACCCATCATCAATCCACTTCTGGTTTTTATTGACGACATCCCCCGTTTTCTCCTGAGCGGACAAATAGCGCTCATCGATACCCGAGAAGGTGTCCAAAAGATAGAAAGTCTTACCTGTACTGTCCCAGTCCAGATCTTTCATGATCGCGGAACTTAGAAAGCCATAATTGACACCGCACTCGACAAAGTCGCCCGAGTGTTTCGCCGCGCTCCGTGCAGCCCAAAGCCCGATGTGCACTCGCCAATACCATTGATAGTCACTACCACAGGCTTCCATGCCACGGGCATAGGCCTCGACGTAACGCGGATCACTCAGGAAGTCGTGATTGTGCCGGCTCCTCAACCCGTCCGCGTTGAAGTCTCCAGCAACTCTGGGAAGCAGCGGGTCTAGGTTTGGCTTATAAGGACGCCCCTCCCTAAGCCCCCAATTCAGATAGTGAAAAGCCGGATCGATACCTGCAAGTCTCACGTCAGGATGCAGATAAAGGTATTGTTCAGCGGAAAAATCTATCGGCAAACTCATTCCATATCCTTGTCAGCCATTGAACAGCTCCAACTCCCCATGTCGAGTGCACGGAGAACAAACCGCTTCGTACTTTGAACCGGCGCGCCGCGATACTACATTAGTGTCTAATCGCCATCCATACAGATCACTAGCAAGTCTTCGGATGATGACCAGCACTTGCGTCGAGAAGTCTTTGGCCAGTCCCTTAGTCAAGAAAATGCCTGTAAAAAGTGCGCCGTTGGTTGATCCTCGGATAAAAACCGTCAGGCACCCACTGCCCCCAGGCCATCCCGGTTATGCACTCTCCCAGCTCAATTCAAGCCAGCAGTTCGCTGATCCAGCGCACCTGGCGGCCCAGGTCCTGCACCTTCGCATCCGGTAAGGCCTGCGCCCGGGTAAAGCTCTCCAGGGTGCGCTGTTTCAGGCGCAATAGACGCTGCCACTTGGCCAGGAATGCCGGGCTGCGGGTCTGCATCTGCAACGGGCCGAAGTACAGTTCCCGGGCGCTGTACTGCACCGGTGTGGCGCGTTCGGCGACGATGATCTCGTAGTCGAAGCGGTTCTCGCGCAACACTTCTTCGGCCAGGATCCGGTAGCCATGCTCCATCAGCCATTGACGCAGCGGCTGCTCGCCGCCGTTGGGCTGCAGGATCAGGCGCTCCGCGCCGCTCAAGCGCGCCTGGCCGCGATCCAGGATGTCCCGGATGGTTTCGCCGCCCATGCCGCAGAGGCTGATCGCGGTGATCCCGTCCACGGCCTCGATCGCCGCCAGACCATCGGCCAGGCGCACGCTGATCTGCTGTTCCCTGCCACTCTCGAGCACCGCGCGCCGGGCCGAACGGAATGGCGTCAACGCCACCTCGCCGGCCACCGCCGCGACGATGGTGCCGCGGCTGATCAACGCCAATGGCAAGTAACCGTGATCCGAGCCGATGTCGGCCAGCCGCGCCCCGTTCGGCACATGCGCCGCCACACGTGCCAGGCGCATGGACAATGTCTGTTGCTTCAACTGCTGCCCCTTTTCACCACCAAGGTCCGGCACTCGGACCGGATCGGGGGGCGATTCTGGCGGGCAATGCCAGGCATTTCAAATTTATGCGACCAGGGCCGGCGGGCAGGCCCTACTGCGCTTGCGCAAATGGCCCAGAGCTCAATTACTCATCGATGCTTCAGCGATTGCTTTACCCATCATAGTCCTGAGCGACTAGACTTAGCAGGAGCTACAGTCGGTAGCGCAGTTGTGCATACCTGGTGTCCTAGCCAAAGCTCAGTTAGCACAACAGCCGCATAGGGTGTCAAACAGATCAAGGCCACGGCCGTCAACAACAAGCGCACCGCCAAATACTAGTCTGACAAGCATAAACCACGACTGTCGCCAGTCATGCCGATAGTGGGCGACGAAGCCAACATTCAACAACAAACAACACCATGCTACCAACAGTCAGACTGCGCCCTAGATGACCAGTATTAAATACTGGTATCTACACACGAAAAAACAAAGGAGCTGCTGCGCGTTCAAGCTTAGAGCGTTCACGTTAAAGCTCCGCCAACAAAGTTCAGGATAACTGCACTGTAGGCAAACAAAGTTTGGGTGTACAGCTAGCAGTGACTGTACAAAAAACAATTCTACGCAACGAAATTAACAAATCGCTATACGCCAACAGTTCGACGGACTCTAGCGACGAAACCGATGACTACAATTTAATTCGGATTGATAGCAGTTTCGGGCACTCAAAAAGTTCAGCTCCAAATAGCTAGGCTATTTTCAATACGATTTACTAAAGCACCAGATCCATGAGTTAATTTAGGATATATCTAAATAGCTCTTCAAATTTTATGAGATACACCTGAGCGATTAACCTAAGCCATCCATAAACTTTCAGATTTCGAATGCACCAACAATCAGATATAGATGCGCCGCAAACGCATGCTTACCATTATGAATTAGATAGAATTCTGAATAGGCCTTCAGAAAAAATCAATTCATTCTAAATTATGTTGATAGCGACAAAAAATCTAATACTAAAAAGTACGCTGCGCCCCACTCATCTTACAAAATTGGTTCTCCTCAAGAGACCCTAATATTAAAGAAACTCCTCCCCATATTACTCCCACACACCAGTTCAGCGATAGTCGCTAACACGCCATCCTGAATAAAAAAATTATCATACACCTCCCGAATTTTCTGCCAAGATATCAGCCACACCCAGAGAGCACAGCACTTATCAAGAGTCACTTGCAAAAAGAGCTCCAAGCCAACATCCTCGACAACAATATCGCTTATGCACCAAGCTCAACTAACAAAAAGAAGAAAATGCAAACTAGTGCTGGACTCGATCAAAGAACCAAGTATTACCTCGAAATAAAAACCCATAATATAGCGAGCGCCGAACTCGAAATTTTTTCGCACCTATAAAATCGCCATTAATACAACCTAGACCACGCAGACCAAAGAAATCATAAGCACTTGAAAATCACAATATATGTGAACACCACATAAAAAATCATAAAAAGATTAAAATCATGGCGAGTTTCAGCCCCGCTCAGAAAAACTCCACCCCCAACAAATCCCAATAAAGAATGGAGAACCTCAAAACTTTGACACGCGCAAAGCCCAAACAACCTCCTAGGACAGCCATAAATTTTTCTTATATAAAACCACTCTTTCATGAACTAACAAAAAAATACAGACAAGCCAACCAATTCAATCATCCCAATCAAACTTACCCATACCTGAAACACAACTACCAGGTAAGAGCAAGCCACACAACAAACACCAAAACAGACTGAAAATTTTAACTCCCGAGGTCATGGCAGGGCTTCGAAAAAAGAGAAAAACACCTGATACCTCTTGTATTACCGCCGCAGCTCGACAAACAACCGGAGCATCTTTTGCGGTTTTCTTTATTAGCAAATTGCAAAACCCTTAAAACAACTTACACAAACAGCACATTACATACCGAGACATCACCCAAACTAGTACTTTACTCTTCGCTTTACATTACGCCCTGTAAAAATCGGCAGCATTGAAGAAAAAACTTAGCCACCTCTTTGACACCGCCCAATCCTGCGTCAAAATTACAATGCATCAGCTCGCCAACAACCGCATTTCGCTGCATGCCCATAGTCGTAATTCTTGACTTGCGAGCAGTGCCATTCTAAAGATACAATGAAAACTGACTAAACCACCCACCCAATTACTACAGCGCATCGACAGGCATTCGGATCAAGATCATAGCAAATCGCCCAAAAAATTAAGCATGCAAGTCTCAAAACAAAGAAGAGCAACTTAAAGACCTCGAATACCACTATGATAGCTTACGCCAATTTAGCCTATACATAGAAATATAATTTATTTTCTAAAAAACAAACTTTACAATCATTAAAAACACGAGCAAAAACCAAAATGCTAAAAGCCGCAATCATTATCGACGGAGATTCAATAACAAAATGGCAAAAAGACGCTCTAGATGCAGCTAGCGACTTAATTGATGTCCGATTGATTCTTTCCTGCACAAACACCAATATAAAAAGAAAGTACACAAAAAACCTACTTTACTACATCCTTAATTATTTCACACTAAAAAACCACCTAACCAACCGAGTCAAGCTCAGCCATAATGGTATCAAGCATGTTGAATTCAAATCTTCTTACGATGGTAGCTGGCAAAAAATACCAGACTCAATCACCGATGAACTTGCCAACTCACAAGCTGATATAATCATTAAGTTTGGAATGTCACTGCTTCGCATTGAAGGATTTTTGAATAACTACAAAATATTATCATTCCATCATGGCGACCCTTCTCAATATAGAGGCAGACCAGCAGGATTTTATGAGATACTACAAAACAATAGCTCTGTTGGAACCATCGTTCAAGAAATTTCTAACAAGCTAGATGCAGGAAGGATTTGGGCAATATGTCATTCAAAAATTCACCACCATTCATATAAAAACACAGCCATTAACTTTTATACAAACTCCAAGTTTCTCTTGCGAAAAGCACTTATCAACCTATCAAAAAACTCTCCCATCGATATCCTGCCAAATGGAAAAAACTACAAGCTACCAAGCAATTTTTTGGTTGTAAAATTTATCTCTATAATATTTTTTAGAAAGCTAAAGCGTTTTTTTTACGGCGCCTTCTACGAAAAAAAATGGAATATTGCAACCTATGATAAATATAAAATTCTCGACAACTCGTCATTACTTTTAAAAGAGGCTAAGCAAGCTTCCATCATAGCTGGATACAATTTTTACGCTGATCCATTTTTTAGTGCTGACGGCGAAACCATTCGACTTGAAGCACTGAGTTCAAAAAATGGGTTGGGACAAATACTTGAAGTCGACACTGAAACTCTGAGTCAAAAAAACATCTTGTTAAAGGGTCATCATTTCTCCTACCCATTTTCTTTCTCGCTTGGCGACGAAGAATATCTAATGCCAGAAGTCGCCTCTCACTCGGCCCCATACATACTCAAGAAACCATTTAACATAGAAAAAAAAATCAACCTAAGAGGTCTAGAGAGCTACAGAGTCGTAGACGCTACACTTATCAAGCTCAACGATACAATCTACTTATTTTGCGGCATGAATTCCAACGCCGCTAACTGCTTATACTTATTCCACTCAGAGGGAATTGACAAAGACTTTCTTCCACACCCATTAAACCCTGTCATCATTGATCCATCAAGAGCACGAATGGGAGGCAGAATAATTTCTCACAATGGAAGACTCTATAGGTTCGGCCAAAACAACTCTTACGGCTATGGAAATGGGGTTTCCGTTTGTGAAATCACAAAAATCTCTCCTACTGAATATGAAGAAAAACTTTCTAGCTCTTTAAACTTCAAGGATGCAAGCGGCCCACATACCGTAGACATATTTGAAAATAAGTCAGTATTCGACTTCTACGTTGACACGTTTTCACTCTTTGCATGGTACAGACGCGTCATTCCTATAGTTCTTAAACTCCTAAAAAAATAAACCCTTTCCAAATATTTCGCTAGATACATGCCGCGTATTAAAAAATACTCGCAGGACCGCCTCCACATGTATCACACTAAAAATAATTATAAACCATTGAAACAGGAGAGGCCTTCGGCGAGCGTTCATTTGCGTTACGCAACTAGGCATATGAACCTTATCCGATGGCCTCTTGTAGGCTCGAGCAAGCGTTAAAACGTAACAACTGCCGCAACGCATTGGGACGCGCGGAACAAATCGAACCTCTATTCCGATCAAAAAAATTAAATCACGCATTCAGCTAAATCGTGTCGACCGGTAAATAGCCACCGTCCACTCAAGCTGTCCCAGTTACTTTTAAGACGGCCGATAGTCTTGCCAAGGGTATTCTGAAGTGACATCTTTCCAATAAGTTGATTGATGATAAGCATCTACACAATTTCAAGCATCGCGCTGGCGACTTAGTTCCATAGGTGCAGGTCAGTTTATGTCGAGAAATGCATAAATATTTCTATACGAGATAGATCAGTGGGCGGCAGCTTGCACTTACTGCAGCGTTTGAAGGGGCAGCAGTGCATTATCCTCCTGCAGAAGAACAGCGCGGCCTTTGTTGACATCGCTAGCTATAGCTTGAGCCGCTAGGGGAAGCCAAGATCGTCTTAGAGCACTGAAATCATTTTCAAGGTTTTATCTAATCAGGTTACGAATCACACTATCCAACCTCAATGATGGTTCTCACAACAAAGGTTAAAATAGTTAAACATCCCCAAAAACCATCCATGCTAAACTCTAGCAAGTATCGAGTTGCAGGCAATATTCATTACGGACAAGATCGAACAGTGCCCCCTTGGTGGACTTCTGATAGGACGTAGTACCTCGTTAACAGCGACCACCAACTCGTTGATAATAGACTTCCGCCCGTTCGGTATGGGAAAAATGCAGTGTCCAGAATGCGAACAAGGGGTAGTGATCCAGTTTCAAGTGCGGAGACGCTGGATAGACTGCACGTTTACCAAGAGTGCGAAGCACTGTGGTGCACAGCCCGGCTCATGGGCTCCGAGCCGTTCAGCTCTTTGCCTGCCTATTTCCTACCGCTTTGGACCTTGCTGTATGTCCTTGAGTTGGAGAAGATCACCAGCCGTCAGGCTGTGAAGCATCTTCGCTCGGTCGGCTCGATCCAAGTCTATTGAGCTGTCGAGTCTACCTCGGTGTGTCCTCTTTGTCCCTTGCCAATGCCAACCTGGATCAACAAACACATGACCTTCACCGATGAAATGGCCGGCGCCTTTCCCGCCGGCAATCCCTTGCCAGCCCTACTGCGCCAAGCTATTACATGGCTGGAGGAACAGGGCTGCGTGCGGACCCGGCGCGATGGCGGTGACGGTTCCTGGGCCGGGCTGTGGCGCGACGACACTGGCCAGCAACGCATGGTCCACCTGGGCTCGGGCTCCGGGTCGCTGATGCTCTGCGTGCTGACGGACACCCCGCAAGACCTGCTGCGCCTGCTGGCGATCGGTTACAACGAGCTCTGCTGGCCAGAGCAGTTCGAGCGAACGCCGCAAGAGGTACGTGACGATGAATGCACGGATGACGACTACCCGCCTCCCCCCTGCTGTTTCGAGGCTACGTTGAACGGACACTAGGGCTGAGCATTCCGCCACGGACTGCGGCGATCGTTCCGACCACGGTCAGCATGGACGCCGCGCAATCGGACGCCCCCTTCTGGAACTGGCTCAAGCGTGTCAGGGGGAATGATTGACGCGTCTCACTGAGCCCCGCCATTGCCGGGGAGGTTCCTACTCCCCTCTCGAGACTAAACGGAAGACTTGCAACCGCCGCCAACCATGAACTGGCGACTGATAGCCGATCAAGAATCTGCAACAGCCTCTTGCCGATGCGCTAGAGTCAACGCTCAGCCGTGCAACACATATGTTGCGTTCCATGGCTGATTCAGTTGAGCAGTCACTCCAGTGACATCGATACAGGCATGCAATGACTAACCGGGGACTGTCGATACAATCCCCGGATGTGTTGTTTTTGCCTCGCTCGCATTACCCAATAGCCGTTCTATTGCATCTGACCGCTGAGTATCTATATGGCCAGTATCTTCATTGTCCGTGTTCCTGGTTGGCGTACCTTGGTTATCCAAACGCCGGAAAGCTGGCATCTGTTCGACAGTGCCGTGCATTGGTATCGCCGCACAATGCGCTCGCGCCTGTTCCGTGAAATTGAACGGGGCAACGATCAGCAAGCACTGAAGTTCGCCACTCGCAGAAGGCTCGCCTGGTCCCGTGGCGAATGGGGAGAAACGCCTTTGCGCGCTGCCATCAGCCATGGAAGATCTGAACTTGCCTGCGAGTTGATTCGCAGAGGTGGCGTACGACCAAAAGACGGCGCGCTGGCCAGTGCGGCGGCGAGTGGTGACATGAAAATTGTTCAGGCGCTGCTCGCCGCAGGGAAAAACCCCGATGAGCCGTTTCCAGAGAACGAACTCCACGGTATGACGCCGTTGATGTACGCAACCAATCGAGGCCATCTCGAAGTCATGCAGGCTTTACTGGCCGCGGGTGCAAACATCGATGCTGTTGACGATTCTGGTACTAGCGCAGCGATGCATGCGCGCTCGGGAACGCCAGGACACCTTAGGGCGCTTGAAGTCTTGCTGCCCTACAAACCCGACATACATCAGCAGGATGACCGCAAACGGAATCTGATTCGTGAAGCTATCGATCGTTATCGATGCAGCGACAAACCGGCGATGCTCCTGCTGCTTAAAGCTCACTATCCCGAGATAGATTTTGATGCGTACCTCGCCAGCATGATCGCCCATTCAGAGAACAATCAGCGTTAGTACAGCCTTGGCGCCACCGTTCACCAAAGCCACTTGAGTCGTGGCGCCCTCTCTGCGAGTTACTTTCGCGTCAAGTGCAGAAGACCCACGACCGCCAAGCGTCTCAAAACTTCGCCTGCATCCCTACCCGCAGCGTGCGCCCCGGCGCCGGCATGAAGCTCTGCGCCAGCGGGTCCAGGTAGTAGCGGTCGGTGAGGTTTTGCAGCGATACGTTGAGGCTGGCGTGTTCCTGCAGCTTGTAGTTGAGGAACAGATCGACCAGCGCTACTTCGCGGTAGTTCAGCTGCGGCGTGGTGGCGCCGGTCTGCCAGGGCTTGTCGGCGGTGACGGTGGGCCCCGAGGTGTAGGTGATGCGGGTGCCGAGGGTCAGGCTCTGGTCGAAGAAGCGCAGGCCGGTGGTCAGGTTGCCGGCAAAGCGCGGCGGGTTCTGGGTGTTGGTGTAGGACCCCATGAAGCTGCCCGGGGTGCAGTCCGGGGTGTCGGCGGTTTTCTGGTAGGGGTTGCTGGTGGCGCGCAGGGTGGCGGCGAAGGCCGCGTCGCAGGTTTCGGTCTTCAGGTAGTAGGTGGACGACAGGTCGGCAAACACCCGCCCGGCATCGTAGTGGGTCTGCAGTTCCAGGCCGCGGGTGGTGTAGCTGTCGGTGTTGCTGAAGCGCATCAGGCCCCACAGGCCCGGGCTCGGGTCGTAGTAGCGGGTGATGTAGTTTTTGATGCTGTTGTTGAAGTAGGCGAGCTTGATCGCCGCCGAATCGTCATCCACGAACAGCCCCTTGTGCAAGGTGCTGGCGCCGATCTCCCAGTTGCTTGAGCGCTCGGGCTTCAGGCCCTTGCCCGGCGTGGTCTGCTGCACGCCGTAGCCGGTTTCGAACAGCGAAGGCATGCGAAAGCCCTGGGTGTAGGAGGCATAGACAAAGGTGTCTGGCAGCACTTCGAGATTGATGCCGAACGCCGGGGCAAAGGCGCCACCGCTGTTGCTGTCCTTGCCCGAATAGTTGTAGCCGGTGACCACCCGATCCACTTGCGAATCCCCCACCTCGGTATCGGTGGCCCCGTACTGGTTATAGGGCGTGCCCTCGAACGGGTAGTTGGTGTTGTTGAAGACAATGCCATTGTTCAAGCGTGGATCGGTGGCATCGGTGTAGCGCCCGTTCTGGTCCGGGAACCACATCAGGTAGCCATAGTCGCCGGGCCTGGAGACGGTCACGTACCTGTGTTCGCGCTCCTCTCTGCGCGCCGTGGCATTGGCCACATGGTCCTTGCTGCGATAGTGGGTGTAACGACCGCCGCCCCACAGCGTCAGGCGCTCCACCGGCTGGTATTCCAGCTTGCCGTTGAAGCTGAACTCCTGCCGCGAGCCCTCGCGCAAGCTGCGGTTGGCATTGATGTCGTCCTGGGTGGTGACCACGCCTTTCTGCGGACGCAGTTCCTCCAGCTGGAACGAGCCGCCCAGGTCCAGCTTCAAGTCGCCGTAGTCGGTGCTAAAGCGCGAAGTATTGGCCAGACCGCCGCCCGTGCGGCGGTTGGCCTGGCGGGCCCAGGAACGGTCCGTGCGATAGGCCTGGGACGCCGGTGCCGACCAGGCGCTCAGTTGGCTGGTCTGCGCATCGGTCAGCCACAGGTCGGCAGTCAGGTCCAGCAGCGGGTTGTCCGCGGGCAGGTAGTTGTAGCGTGCGGTGTAGGTGTCGATCTGGGTTTGGCCCAGGGGGTACTGGTAGATGCCGCCGGTGCCGAACCGGAAGATGTCCGAGGGCATGATCTCGCCGATGCGCCCGTCATAGCGTCGGTAGCCGAGGTCGAAGCGGTGGCCGTCCGCTGGGCGCAGGGTGGTCTTGAGCAGCCACGATTGGGTCTTCGACGAGGAGTTCAGCACCTCTTCCCCGGCGTTGTAGGTGGTGGCGACACTGGTCTGTTCATCGCCGTAGCGGTCAAAGGTGCGGTAGCGATCCTGGCCCTTCTTGCCGGCGAAATAGTTGCCCTGGTTGCGCTGGGCGTAGGCCGCCACCACATCGAACAAGTCATGGCGGTAGGCAAACGCGGCACTGCCGGACTCCGCGTCCGAGCCGAACAGCCCGCCACGGCTCTGGTGCGGTTCCGTGTACAGGTCCTCGGTCCTGGAATGGGGGTCGCGACGGGCCGGTGCCACGCCGTTGTTCCACAGGTCGCCCTTGAGCCGCAGGCCGACCTGCTGACCGTCCTTGAGGATGTCGTCGACGCCAAGGGTGCGCATCTTGACCGTGCCGCCGATGGCGCTGGAGGTCAGGCTCGGGCCCTTGTCGATGGCGATGTCGCTGATCATGTCCGGGTCGATGTAGCTGCGTTGCTGGGTGCCGGCATAACCGCGATAGACATCCAGGGCCTGTTGCGAGCCGTCCACCGTCACCGCCACCCGGCTCTGGCCCTGGATGCCGCGAATGTTCACATCCAGGCCGCCGCCATTGCGGCTGTCGCCGACCTGCACCCCGGGCTGGCCCTTGAGCACGTCGCCCACCGACACCACGCCAAAGCGCTGCAGGTCGTCGGCGGAGATGTACACCGACGAACGCGGCGCCCGGTACACCTCCTCCTCGTCAGGGTTCTCGCCCTTGATCTTCTGCGTCGGCAGCGACACCGCATCAGAGCGCAGGCGCAAGGCATAGCCGCCGTCGGCCTGGCGCACGTAGCCCAGGCCGGTGCCCGCCAGCAGGCGGTTGAGGCCCGCTTCGGCATTGAAATCACCTTGCAGGCCCTGGCTGGTCTTGCCCGCCGTGAGCAGTGCACTGCCGGCCAGGCTGATCCCCGCCTCGGCGCCAAAACGCGACAGCACCTGGTCCAGGGGACCGGCGCCGATGCTGTAGTGGCGTTCGCCGGACGCCAGCGCCATCTCGCTGTAGAGCGGTTGCAGGCTGAGCAACAGCAGGCCGAAGGTTTGGGTACGCAAGACACGAGCGGGGAAAATCATGCAAGGCTCCTAGGGATCGAAACCCACCGGTGCCGGTGGGCAATACCTGAAGGCCAAGCCAGATCGAAAAAACTATCGCGTCGCTGAAAAAAAATCTTCAGGCCGGCACCACCGTCACCCAATAACGGGTCCTGCGCTCGATGCGCACCGGCAGGGTATTGGCCACCAGGGCCAGGGCGGCATCGGTGTCGTCGAGCTGGAAACTGCCGGTCACGCGCAAGGCCGCCACGGCGTCGCTGCACCGCAAGAAGCCCGGGCGATAGCGCGAAAGCTCTGCCAGCAACTGATCCAGGCGCATGCGCTCGGCGGGCAGGATGCCGCGCATCCAGGCCTGGGCCAGCAACACATCAATGGCACTCGGCCGCCCGACTCCCCGGCCATCGACCCGGGTTTGCCATCCGGCCGGCAAGGCCAGCGGCGTCGGCTGCGGCCGGGCGCTGATCTGCACCAGGCCGCGCAACACCGTCACCTGAGTGCCCTGGCGATCATGGCGCACCAGCAGATGGGCGCCGCGGCTGTACAACACGGCATCCGGCGTTTGCAGTTGCAGCGACGCCGATGCCGGCGGGGTATCCAGGGCCAGCTCGCCCTCGATCAACTGCACGCTGCGCTGTCCTGCACTCAAGTCCAGATTCACCGCACTGGCGGTGTTCAGCCACAGCGAACCGCCGTCCGCCAGGGCCCAACGCCGGCGCTCGCCGATGCCGGTGCGATAACGGGCCAGGGCCGAACGCACCAGGGTGGAATCCGCCCCTTGCCAGGAGAGGCCACCCAGCAGCCCCAGCGCCAACAGGCACTTGAGCACCTGCCGCCGCCGTTGCGGATCGGCACCCGCCGCCTGCAAGGCCCGACGCGCCGTGGCATCGGCCAACAGATCGGCCCCCGGCTGCAACATCAGCGGCAGGCGGCTGACCCGCTGCCAGGCGTGCTCATGCTCGGCACTGGCCTCGCGCCACTGCTGCAAGGCCTGATGGTCCGCGGCGCTCATCAGCCCGGACTGCATCCGCACCAGCCAATCAATGGCGCTGTCCCGCACCCGGGGATCGACCGCGACGCCACTCATTCAAACAGGCTCGCGTAGCAGACGCTGAACGCCTTGCCCATGGCCCGCTGCACCTGGGCCACGGTCAGGCCCAACTGCGCGGCGATCTGCGGATAGGTCAAGCCATCGAGCTGGGACAGAAAGAAGATCTGCCGCACCCGCGACGACAGCCCCACCAGCAGCGAATCCAGCTGCAACAGGGTCTCGATCATCAGATGCCGCTCCTCCGGCGAAGGCTCCTCCCCCACCGGCCGTGCCGCCAGCGCCTCCAGGTAAGCCCGCTCGATGGCCTGACGACGCCAGCGGTTGATCAACAGACCATTGGCGATGGTGGCCAGAAACGCCATGGGCTGGCGCAGCTCACGCACATCTTCCTGGGAGCGCAGCACGCGGATGAAGGTGTCGTGCGCCAAATCCTCGGCATCGGCGCTATGCCCCAGGCGCCGATGCAACCAGCCGCGCAGCCAGCCGTGGTGGTTCGCATACAGCTGGGCGACGGGCGAGGAAAGGCTGTGGTTGGGCATGAGAGATTCGCACTAATGATAATGCTTCTCATTTTATGATCCGCCGACACCCCTTGTACAGCGCGGCAAACTCACAACGGCGGCAACGCCACAGGCTCTGCGCCAGGGTCAAGGCACGCGGAGTCGGGCGCCAGGCCGGCGCTTGAGCGCGTTGGCCAGGTGGCCCGTCAGCTCTTTCGGCTGGGCACGACGAGTCAGGAAGTCTGGCGGTCGATGTCGCGGCGAAGCACCACGGCGGTGGTGATGTCCTCCACCGATTCGTGACTGGCCACGGCATCCCGGACACGGTTCAGATCATCGATGGTGCGTGATTCGATCTCGATCACCAGGTCCAGCTGGCCACTGACCGAAGAAATGCGGCGCACCTGCGAATGCTGGGCCAAAAGGTCGAGCAGGCTGATGGCCGGTGTGCGTTTCAGGCACACCAGGAACATGGCGCGAATCACGTTGGCGTCGATTTCGCCAATGTCCGCCCGGTAGCCTCTGATCACGCCATTGCGTTCAAGGTTGCTGACGCGTTCGCTGGTGGCACTCCTGGACAGCCCGATTCTCGCGGCCAGAGCCTTCAGGGCGATCCGCGCCTCTTTAGAAAGAATGTCGAGTATTTCCCGATCTTTCACGTCCAGGTCGCGCATTGAAACTCCTCACATTGACTGCCGATTTTGTGCCGGTCGATTCCGACAATATGCAGGTCAAAGCCGACCGCATACCTACTGCCCTTGAAGATTTCGCATGCCAAGCTAACTGAAAAAAATAACTTGGAAAACCACTACCATGACTGACCTTTCCCACCCCGCCCCGCAGTTTTCGCCCCGCGATGCCGAACACCTGGCCGAACAGCTTTTCAATGTCAGCGCGAGCGCCTCGCCTCTGGATGGCGAGCGAGACTGCAACTACCGGTTGAAGACCGCCAGCGATGCGGGATGGATCCTGAAGGTCGTCAACGCCAGCGAGCCGCGCATTGAAAGCGAGCTGCAGGCCGCCCTCCTCAGCCACCTGGCCAGCACCTGCCCCGAGCTGGCCGTACCACAGCTGAAAAAGACCCTTGCCGGTGATTGCCTCGCCTCGGCCGTGGCGCCCTGCGGCGCAACCCACGCGGTGCGCCTGGTGAGCTGGTTGCCCGGCACACCGCTGGCCGAAGTTCCGCGCACCTTCGAACTGATGCGCCACCTGGGCCAGTCGTTCGCCGACATGGACCTTGCCCTGCAGGGCTTCATGCATCCCGGCGCGGTGCGCGACCTGGACTGGGACCTGCGGCACGCCGGGCGTTCGCGAGCCCGCCTGCACTTCATCAAGGACCCCGGCAGACGAGGGATTGCGCAGCGCTTCATTGAGACGTTCGAACAACAGGTGGCACCGACGCTGGCGCGGCTGCGCGCCCAGGTCATTCACAACGACGGCAATGACTGGAACATCCTCGTCGACCCACAGAACCACCAGCAGGTCTCGGGCATCATCGATTTTGGCGATGCCGTGCACACGGTGCTGATTGCCGAAGTCGCCATCACCTGCGCCTACGCCATTCTCGACACGCCAGACCCCATCGGCGCGGCGGCCGCCCTCACCGGCGCTTTCCACGAGCGCTACCCGTTGCAGCCGCAAGAGCTGGATGTGCTGTTCAATCTGATCGCCATGCGCCTGGTGATCAGCGTCACCTTATCGGCCTCGCGCCACGAACAGACCCAGGACAACCCCTACCTGGCCATCAGCGAAGCCCCGGCCTGGCGCCTGCTGGAAAAGATGGATCGCATGAACCCGCGCCTGGCCACGGCAATCCTGCGCAAAGCCTGCGGTTATGACGCCATAGAAGGTGCCGGGGCGATTCGCCGCTGGGTGGATGAAAACCGCCAGTCCTTTGCAGAGATCGTGCATCCATCGGCGGCAACCCTGAACAAGGCCATTGTGCCGTTCGCCGACGCTGCCCACGAAATGACCATCGCCTCCGCCGCGCAGCGCCCGGCAGAGGCGACGAAATGGTGGAACGATTTCTCCGCGGAGCATCAAGTGCCGCTGGGCATCGGCCCCTGGGGCGAAGCCAGGACCATCTACACCGACAGCGCCTTTGAATCGCGCTTCATTGAAGGGCAGCGCCGGATCATCCACCTGGGTGTCGACTTGATCATGCCGGCCGGAACGCCGCTGTACACGCCGCTTGCCGGTGTGGTGCAGAGCGTCGAGGTCGAACCTGAACCGCTGGGCTATGGCGGTTTGATCATGCTCAAGCACTCGCCTGAAGGCTGCCCGCCCTTCCTGACCCTGTGGGGGCACATGGCCCACGAAGCGCTGACCCGCCTCAAGCCCGGCGACCACCTGGCCGCTGGCGCGCTGGTGGGCTACATGGGCGCGGACACGGAAAATGGCGGCTGGCTGCCCCATGTGCATTTCCAGATGTCCACCGACACCCAGTTGAAGGCCAGCGAGTTCATCGGCGTCGGTGAGTGCGCCTATCTTGAGGTGTGGGCCGACCTGTTCCCGGATGCTTCGACCCTGGCCGGAATTCCTCCGGAAACCTATAGCCAGGAAGGCAGGAGCAAAGCGCAGATCGTGGCCAAGCGTAAGCAACTGCTGCTGCCCAACTTGTCGATTTCCTACTCGGACCCGATCAAGTTCGTGCGCGGCGATGGGGTCTGGTTGATCGACAACTTCGGCCGGGCCTATCTGGACTGCTTCAACAACGTCTGCCATCTCGGCCACTGCCATCCCGATGTGGTGCAGGCCCTTGCCCGCCAGGCTTCACGCCTGAACACCAACACCCGCTACCTGCACGACAACATCGTCGAGTATGCCGAGCGACTCACGGCGACCCTGCCCAAGGGCCTGGCCGTCGCCTCCTTCGGCTGTTCCGGCAGCGAAGCCAACAGCCTGATGCTGCGCATGGCGCGCAATCACACCGGGCGCAACGACGCCATCGTGCTGGATTGGGCCTACCACGGCACCACCCAGGAGCTGATTGACCTGAGCCCCTACAAGTACAAGCGCAAGGCCGGCAAGGGGCGCGCCGCGCATGTATTCGAGGCGGCCGTGCCGGACGTTTACCGCGCAGCGGATGACTGGCCATTCGAAGAGCTGGGCAAGCGTTTTGCGCAGAGTGTCGCCGAGCAGATCGACAGCATGCGCCAGCAGGGCCGGGCCCCGGCGTTCTTTTTGGCGGAGTCGATTCCCAGTGTCGCCGGGCAGCTGTTTTTCCCGGAAAACTACTTGCAGGAGGTCTATGCCATGGTTCGCGCCGAGGGCGGGCTGTGCCTGGCCGATGAGGTCCAGGTCGGCTTTGGCCGGGTGGGCAGCCACTGGTGGGCCTTTGAAACCCAGGGCGTGGTGCCCGATGCGGTGTCCATGGGCAAGCCCATTGGCAACGGCCACCCGATGTCGGCGGTGGTGACCACCCGCGAGATCGCCGACAGCTTCAACAACGGCATGGAGTACTTCAATACCTTCGCCGGCAGCCCGGTTTCATGTGCCGTGGGGCTCAGCGTTCTCGATGTGATTGAGCGCGACAACCTGAAACTCAACGCACTGACGGTGGGCAACTACCTGCTCGACGGCTTTCGCACACTGCAGCAACGCTACGCGGTCATTGGCGATGTACGCGGGCTGGGGCTGTTCCTCGGGATCGAACTGGTCACCGATCGCCAGAGCAAGGCTCCGGCCACGCAACTGGCGAAAAAGGTTGCCGATGGCGCCCGGGAACGCGGCGTTCTGATCGGCACCGAAGGCCCCCATGACAACGTGTTGAAAATGCGCCCGTCGATGATTTTCAGCCACAAGAACGCCGACTTGCTGCTGGAGGTGCTGGACGACAGCTTCAAGGCAGCCCTGCAGTAGAGTGCCGGGATCGGCGCACGAGTGACAGCCTGCGTGCATGGCCGACATAGTGTCGGCCAACTCCGGCAATGTGTCCGGCTGGCGGACACCTTGCCGGGTGCTTTCCAGAACGGCCTATGCAAAGCTTTTCCCGAGGCCTGGGTGAAGAGCCCAAAAAACAATAATTAATAATTCTTCAAAGGTGCCATCCAATGCTAACCAGAACGCTCAAGTGTCTGTTTGCTGCATCCACCGTCGCGGCCGCGGCGCTCCTGTGCCCTTTAGCCGCTCAGGCTGATGACTTGCAATCGATCCAGGCATCCAAAGAGATTCGCATCGCCATGAGCGGGCAGTACTCGCCCTTCAGCTTTGCCAACGAGCAGAACCAGATCGTCGGCTTCGACGCCTCCATCAGCGAAGCCCTGGCCCAACGGCTCGGGGTGAAAGTCAGCATCGTCACCACGCCCTTCGACGGAATAATCGCCGGGCTCCTGGCAAAAAAATACGACGCCATCATCGCCTCCATGACCATTACCCCGGAGCGCCAGAAGGCCGTGGACTTCGTCGGCCCCTACTACCACGCCGGCCGCACCATCGTGGTGAAAGAGGATTCGCCGATCAACAGCCTGGATGACCTGAAGGATGTGAAGGTCGGCGTCACCCTGGGCGATGCCCACGACAAATGGGCCAGGGCGCGGGGCAACCTGAAGGTGAAAACCTATAAAGGGCTTCCCGAGATGCTGGTCGACCTGGACGCCGGGCGCCTCGATGCGCTGGTGATGGACAGCGTTCCGGTGCTGGTGGCCGTCAAGGAAACCGGGCAGAAAGTGCGCATCATCACCCCACCCCAACAGGATGGCGGCATCGAAGGCATGGGCATTGCGCTGCGCAAGAACAACCCCGAACTCAAGGCCGCGATGCAGCAGGCGCTGAACGACATGCTGGCCGATGGCAGCTACGAAAAGATCTCGATGAAGTGGATTGGCAAGGACATTCGCTGACTCATCTGCAGCCTGGCTCGACCTGGGGTCGGGCCAGTCAATCCGACTTTTCCGAGCCTTCCCATGGATCTGACACTTATACAGCGCACCCTGCCGTTCTTTCTGGAGGCGGCCTGGGTCACGGTGCACGTTTCGCTGCTGGCGCTGCTGCTGGGCTTGCTGGTGGCGGTGGTGCTGGTGGCGGCCCGGCTGTCCGGCTTCTTCATGCTTCGCTGCCTGGCCCGGGTCTACATCAGCGTTTTTCGTGGCACCCCCTGCCTGGTCCAGCTGTTCCTTCTCTACTTTGGCGGCCCGCAGATCGGCCTTGAGCTGGAACCGTTGTCCGCAGGCGTCATCGGCCTGGGCCTGAACATCGCGGCCTACATGGCCGAATCCATTCGTGGCGCAATCAGCAACGTGGACCCCGGCCAGGTCGAGGCGGCGCGTTCAATCGGTTTCGGCAAGGGCCAGACCCTGTGGCTGATCACCCTCCCGCAAACCGCCAAGTTGATGATCAGGCCACTGGGGGTCAATGCGGTGGCGCTGATCAAGGGCTCGGCCCTGGTATCGACCATCTCCGTGGTCGAGCTTTCCTATACCGCGCAGCGTTTCATCAGCTCCACGTACAAGCCATTCGAGATCTTCACGGTGTCGGCCATTTTGTACATCGCCATGGTCTACACGGTCAGGCTGATGGTGGACCTCCTCGATAAACGCTTCGCGGCCAAGTGAGACGCCCCCATGCCAAGCCTCGACCTGAGTATCGTGACACCCTATTCCGAACTGCTGGCCACCGGGCTCTGGTGGACCCTCGTCCTATTCCTCAGCGCCAGTGTGTTGAGCCTGATGGCCGGCATCGCCTTTGCCCTGATCGTGCTCTACACCCCGAAACTGGTCTCCCTGCCCATACGTTTCCTGACCTGGCTACTGATGGGCACGCCCCTGCTGCTGCAGCTGTACGTGATCTACTACGGCCTGGTGCAAGTGGGGATCGATATCCCGGCCCTCGCGGCCGGCATCATCGGCCTGAGCCTGCATTTTGCGGTCTACAACGCCGACGTGATTCGTGCCGGAGTCCTGTCGGTCGACCCCGGGCAGATTGAAGGCGCGCGCTCCATTGGCCTGAGCCGCAGCCAGGCGCAACGCTACGTGGTGGTGCCACAGGCACTGCGCAATACCCTGGCCCCGCTGGGCAACAACCTGATCGTCCTGCTCAAGGACACCTCCCTGGTGTCGATCATCGGCATCGCCGAGCTGGTCTACAGCGCCCAGCGCGCCGTGAGCGAAACCTACAGCCCGTTCGAATTCTATCTGGCCGTCGCGGTGATCTATTACGCGGTCAATCTTGTTCTGGAAGCCGGCCTGCACCTGCTTGAAACCAAGGTAGAGATGTCACGATGACCACAGAAAAGTTCATGGTTGAAGTCAAGGGCGCGCGCAAGGCGTATGGCGCACTTGAAGTGCTCAAAGGCATCGATCTGTCTGTCTCGCGCGGACAGATCATCGCCATCATCGGCCCCAGCGGTTCGGGTAAAAGCACCCTGCTGCGCTCCATCAACCACCTGGAAGTGCTGAACGAGGGGGAGATCTGGCTGGAGGGCGAACACGTCAACCGGCCCTTGAAAGGTCGCGCATTCGAACAGCACATCAACAGCGTGCGCCAGCAGATGGGCATGGTGTTCCAGCACTTCAATCTGTTCCCGCACCTGACCGTGCATGAAAACATCGCCCTCGGGCCGATCAAGCTCAAAGGGCTGAACAAAGCCGCGGCCCGTGAGCTGGCCATGGAGTACTTGTCCAAGGTGGGCCTGGCCAGCAAGTTCGACGAGTACCCTTCCCGCCTCTCGGGCGGACAGAAACAGCGCGTGGCCATTGCCCGGGCCCTGGCGATGCGCCCCAAGGTCATGCTGTTCGATGAAGCCACCTCGGCGCTGGACCCGGAGCTGGTGGAAGAGGTCAACCAGGTCATGAAGCAACTGGCCGCCGAGCACATGACCATGTTGATCGTCACCCACGAAATGCGCTTTGCCGGTGAAGTGGCGGACCGGATTATCTTCATGGACGGCGGCGTGGTGGTCGAGGAAGGCGCGCCACGGGAGATCCTGCAAAACCCGACCCACGAACGCACCCGGTCGTTCCTGAAAAAGCATTTGCACGCCTAGCAAGGCTGCGCTCGCGCGGGCCGCAGGTGCTGTTGCATCACACGCAGCAGCGCTGCCTTGGCAGCCAGGGGGCCCCGCCCCCTACGCGCCATCATTCGTAGCTCAGGGTGAAGGTCAATGAAGCCGCCAACTGCCCCTTGCCGATGCTGCGTTCGCTCAGGGCATCGGGAAGCGCCTTGAGGTAGGCAAGAAAGGTGACCGACTGCTTGCCGTCCTGGCTGACCCGGCCAATGGAATGCGTGCGTCCCAGGGGCAAGGGCTGCGTCGCTGCATCCTCCAGGCCAATCACCAGGCCTTGCGGACTGCCGCTGTCGAGCTCCAGAAAGCCCGGTATCTGCGGACTTTCATGGCCGCTCAAGGTCGCCTTGACCTCGGTCCTGCCGGCGCTGGCATCACAGTCGATCAGGTTCAGGACAATGGCCTTGCTCGCGGTTCTGCCGTCACGATAGAGCTCCTGAAGGCTCACATCCTCGAAGTCCAGCGTCCGGGTTTCCGAGCCAGGCTCCAGGGTACAGGTCTGATCCATCAGCTGGCCGCTGAAAAAGACGTTGTCGGCCGCCACTGCCGGGGCGCTGAAACCATCCGCCAGCCAGGCACAACACAGGCACAGACAGCCGTTGAGCAATTGCTTCATGACTTCACCTAATACAGCTCGACCAGCAACAGTCCGGAAGCATTGAACTCGCTCAACGCAAGCTGCGCTCCCACCTTCTTCACCGGCACCGCCTCGAATGCCGGAGGTTTCTGCAAACTGTCGAGGCTGATCTGCCGAGGTTCGTTGAGGACCAGTTCCCGCTCCCCCAGCAACAGCTTGATGGCCAAGCCATTGACCGAGGTGCGCAGCAACGCCGGGTTGAAATCCGCCACCGAGCCCTTGAAGGTCAGGCGCATCTTCCAGGTCGAGTCTTGCGATACCAGCCCCGGACACTTGATCTGATAGGGAATCGGCTGACGATAGTGCTCGCCATCGATCTTGCGCAGCTGCACGTTGCCGAACGACACCCTGATCGGCGCGTCCTTGTCGCTGACCGTGCATTGAGGAGGCGCGATCAATACCCCGAAGAACGCCATATCCGCCGCCGCCCGGCCCAAACCCGGCAACCCGAGCAGCAAGAGGCCGCAGACCAGAGCCTGGCACCCGCCTTTCCTTCGCCACCAGCGTTCCATGAACACCTCCGCCCCCCTGCCCTTGCCGGCCCCCAGCTGCGCTCCCGTCCCGGGCTGCGCTGCCAACCTTGCGCCCAGCCACCGAGCCAGGGGCACAACGACCCCGAGCGCGCCCGATGGTCTCAAGCCAGCCTCAGCTCGCATCGGCCACCGGCCTGGCCACGCACTGCCCCGCCGTGCAGCGGAATTCCAGTTGCGGCCGACCGCCGAAATCGTTGACATACGTCAGCACTGGCGCGTTGCCCAGGGTCCGGGCGCTGACGCTCAGCGCCTGGCGCCCCCAGGGCGCCAGCATCACCGGCTGGAAGTCTGGAACGGATGCGCCGCCCACGCGGACCTGGGCATCAACCAGGGTCACGTAGTAGGCCGTCGGGTTATGGGCTACGTAGCGCTCCCCTTCGCGGGACAGCGTCAGTTGCTCCTGCCAGGGAAGCTGATTCTGTCCGCTGTCCCTGACGATGGCCTCGGGACGATAGAACAGCTTGATCCGCGTCTGCAGGGCAATCTGCAAGGCGTTGGGCTTGTCGGTGCGCGGCGGGATCTCACGCAAGTTGAAGTAGAACAGCGACTCCCGGTCCTGGGGCAACTGCCCTGCCTGTGCCAGCTTCCGGATCCTCACCTGACTCCGGGATCCGGCTTCGAGCCGTTGCACTGGAGGCAGCACGGCCAAGGGGCCGCTGATCTTCTCCTCCTTGTCGTTTTCGAGCCAGGCCTGGGCCAGGTACGGTAGTTGGGGATTCTGGTTGCTGATGCCCACGCTCACCGATTTCTCACTGCCATTGAAGATGATTCGGGTACGGTCCAGGGCGATGGCAGCGTGTACCGACTCCAGAGCCAACAGGCTCAGGCCGATGACAAGCAGGCTTTTTTTCAGGTCGAACCATGGCATGGAGGCCACTCCTTATAACTTGTTGCTGGGGGATCGGGTTTCGCGGACCGCTACAGGCCCGCAGACAAATTGCACTTGCTGGTCATCCGCGCTGACCTGCTCCGTCAGGATGAAATCGCATTGGGCCTTGCCGTCCCACTGCACCGACATCAGGTCACCGACCTGCATGCCACTGAGGTAAACCAGGCCATCCTCGCCAATGATTCCGGTTTCCTGGCCCCGCGCGTTGTACACGCCGCTGCCAAAGGGCGGCGTGGTCGCGTCGGGCAGGACGATGCGGACCATGCCCTTGCTCCCGGAAACGATGTCGAAACGGCGATAGCCAATCGCCCCCTCGGTCAGCGTGGCCTGGGCCACCGAGCGCCCGGCTTCCACATCGTCAGCCAGTTGATCCAGGTTGATGCTTGCCTGATTGCGGTAGTAGCTGTTCATGTCAGCCACCACCGCCTTGCCGAAGCGATTGGAATAGGTGCTGGCGCCATTGCCCCGCACCGGCACCCCGGCCACGCCATTGGTATCGAGCAGCAGGCGGGTGCCGCCCAGGGTGGTGATCCGGTGCAGCGCCGCCCCTTCGGCGGTCAGGGTCGCCCCGCCCTGCACTGACAGACCGGCGGAACGATAACGTCCGGCCTGATAGCTGGCGCTGGCGGTGACATCGGCCAGGCTGCCCTCGTGGTTCAGGTAGCCGCTGGCCGTGTTGCCCTCGCTGGCGGTGCCGGCGCTGAGCATGTAGCTGTTGCGCTCATCCGGACGGTCGTAATAGCTCAAGTTGTGGCCGCTGCTGCCACGGTTGAGCGTGGCGTTGTAACTGAGAGAGCCGCTGTCGCCCCAGGGAAGGCTCAGGGAGACATAGGCGCCTTCATCGACCGCGCCATGGCTCTGGCTGCGATAGGCGGTCAGCGACAGGCCCAGGTTCTTCAGCCCGCCCAGGTTGAAATAACGAGACAGCGACAGGCTGTAGCGGTCGCTCGGCGCATTGTTCCAGTAGGTCTGGTGGTTGTAGTTGAGGTACAGGCTCAGGTTCTGGTCACGAAAACTCTTGCTCAGTGTCGCGGTGTACATTTCCTTGCTCTGATTGTTCAGCCGACCACGGCGACGGGCCTCGATAAAGTCGTTCATGGTCATGAAGTCTTCCTCGGAGAAGCGATAACCGGCGAACGTCACCTGGCTGTCGTAATCCTCGAAGCGCTTCGAATAGCTGGCGCGATAGGACTTGCCCTGGCGCTGGCCGATTTCAGCCAGGCGGGCATTGGATTGAGTCACGTCAACCGCCAGGGCGCCGAAGGCCATCAGGTCACGACCCACGCCCACGGCCAGCGCGCGATAGTCCCGCGCCCCTAGGCCTCCGCCGTACAGCGACCAGCCATTGCTCACGCCCCAGGAGAATTCGCCGCTGGCGAACTCCGGACCATCGGGCTCGTGCTCCCAGTCCGAAGGCCGCCCGGCGGACACTTTGTAGCGCACCGTGCCGGGGCGGCTGAGGTAGGGAATGCTCGCCGTGTCCAGCTGGAATTCCTGAACGCTGCCGTCCTGCTCCTCAATGCGCACATCCAGCTTGCCGCTCACCGCATCGCTCAGGTCCTGGATGCGAAAGGGCCCCGCTGGCACTTGGGTGTCATACAGAATGCGCCCCTGCTGCGTGACCAGCACCCGCGCATTGGTCCGCGCCACGCCACTGACTTCCGGCGCATAGCCGCGCAGGTTGGGGGGCAGCATGTTGTCGCTGGTGGCCAGACTGGCACCGGTGTAGCGCACGCTGCCGAACAGGTTGGAGTCCAGGTAGTTTTCTCCCAGGCTGAGGTGGGCGCGCAACTCGGGAATCGCCCGTGAGGCGTAGTAGCGGCTCCAGGCGAATTGCCGCTGGCCAGGCTTGCCGGAGGTCTTGTGCATCTGCCCTTGCCAATCGGCCCGCAGGCGCCAGGCGCCGAGGTTGAAACCGGTCGTGCCGTTACCCGTCAACTGCTTGTCGCTGGCCTGAGGCCCGGCGTAATCCGTGGTCTGGGCATTGAGGTTGTAGTCAAATAAAAATCCGCCAATGCCCTCATCCCAGCGCGAAGGCGGGTCCCAGTTGCTTGCGCTGTATTCAAGGGCGTCCTGGGGAATGTTCAGGTACAAGGCAGAGGCGCCCAGGTCGCCACGCACCGTCATGCCGGGAATGCTGCTGATATCCAGACAATTGCCTTGGTGCCACCAGGCAAGTTGCTTGATCCGCTGTTTTTTCAGACCCAACTGCGCCACCAGTTCGGGAGAGATGCAGGCCACACTGCCCTTGGGGTCATCTTCCGGCGCCAAGTAGTTCACGACCGTTTCCGGCAACGAATCGCGATTCACATGAACGACCAGGCTGTATTGCCCCGGCAAAATGAAGTTAGCCTTGGCAAACAAGCCGAGATCGAGATTCTGTTGATCCTTGAGATCAAGCACGTCCGTATTGAACTGAAACTCTTCGGCGGCACTGGCCAAGCTGGCCATGCACCACAATGTAGTGAAGACCCATACCCGGTGTTGAACCACGTGATTAACTTCCCTTACAACGACAACAACTTCTTTCGTCCGCTTCCTCAAGCCAGCAAACAGCATCGGTCGACCACCGTGCCCAACACTGTCACGAACGAAATCTGAGAGGTCTGAAGGCAACATGAGAGTGCTGAGTACGGATTAACAAGCGTCATGTTCGAGCGCCACGGCAGTGCATGGCCTATCACGTCGAAACAATGAAAATCCGAGAGGACTGGCGGCGACCCCATCGAGAGAAGATCGGCAGTGCGCCTGGAATACGCACACTTGCGTATCCAGGCCGCACCTCACGCAACGTTACTGATAAGCCAGGGTAAAGTTGGCGACGGTATCAAAGGTACCGGCTACCACAGTGGCTGGTTTCGGCTCCCCACCCTCGGTTTCAGGGGCCAGCATGTCGCCTTGCAGGTAGGCGGTGAAGTTCAGTGCGCTTTCACCGTCGGACAGGTTCTGCGGATCGGAAGCGGCACCCAGCTTGATCAGCGAGCCGTTGCGATCAGCGATCGCCAGGCTCGCACCCTTCGCAGTGCCACCCTGGAAGCCCAGGAGATCAGGGTTGGCGGCCGAAGGCGCGCCGGTGAAGGTCACGGTGGCACTTTTCAGCGAGCCCAGGTCGCAGCCGTTGAGCTTGATGGAAAACGGCTTCAAAGCGGACTTCCCGCCATTTTTCAGAGCGCTGTTGGAGATGGAGTCGAACTCCACGACTTGCTCCAAAGAACCGCTGGAAATCGAGCATGGAGAGTCATTGATATTGCCCTTGAAGTTGACCTTTCCACCGCCCTGGCCCGCCGCCATGGCCAAAACCGAAGTACCACCGAGTACAACTGCCGCTATAGCTGCCGCCATTTTGCTGAATTTCATTTTAGAATCCCTACTAGTACACATTTGATATATCGGCACTATGCATCACCTGGACAAACTACAAGGTAATATCCATGACATGCCACTTGTCGACCAGACCGCAGCCAACTAGTAAGTGCCGAGAACAAGTATATTTACCAAGCAAAAAAATTAAGATAAGAAAGGTTCGATAAGGGCGTAGGAAAATTCCCAACCAACTTATAGCTTGTCTTAGCACATGTAACGACTGACTCGAAACACACTAAAAGAACACGCGACGTCCTGGCAAACATCAGCCCGAACAGCGTTTGAAAAGTATTGTTTCAAATAGAAATCAATATTCCGTAAGCGTCAGAACGCCAAACCCGGAGTGAAGACCGGTCAACATGGGTTTCGAGGTTTTCTGTACTGTCACCTGGATTTCAATCTGTCCAGCCGTTGCCAGTCCATTCAACGGTGTTTGCTGGAATGGCGTTAGTTCGACATAGCTGCCACTGCCTGTACGCGCAAAGAACACCAGATCGATCCCTGGATTTGATGTAGCCAACGCGTTGCTCTGTGCTCCGGGGCTGCCTATCAGACCAAGAGACAGTTTTGCCGGATCAAGCTGACCGGAGTCACAACGAAGAGTCAACTTTCCACCTGCGTTATAGCCATATGCAAAGTTGTTGACCCCGACATCTTGAACCTTGCTGCTATCAATGGGTTGTTTCAGCTTCAGAGTCCAAAAGTTATTACCATTGTCATTGAGTTCACAGGTAGCGGGAACGGATAGGATGGTCGGTGCTTTCAACGACAGTGTGTATAACGGTTGAGGGCTCCACTGCCCCGGTCGCGAATAGCGAAAGAACGAAAAAAGCTCGCTGGGCGGAAGATACACTGCCCCGCCGAGGGCCTTGCGTCGAAGACGGAAAGTGACTTTGCCCTGGTTGCCGGCGTTTGCCCAGCGCAACGGTGTGACGCCATTACCGGAAGGCCCGGCGGTGGCGCCCGCATTGAATGCGTCCTTGAAGGGGATGAAACTTTCCGGCGCACTATTGCCGGTGACGAATATTTTCATATCGATGTCTTCGGTCAATCTGAAGAACTCATTATCGACCCGGGACAAGGTCTGACTCAGTTCAGCCTTGAAATAGCTGGCGTTCTGCGAGCCGCTTTCCGAATAGCACCAACCGTCGTAGTTGCTGGGAATGGTTTGATAGGTGGTTTCATACAGCGCGCCCTTTTCATTGGACGTGAAAGCGCCGTTCTTTATTTCAATGCTCAGCTGATTATGACCCCAGCAGGCACCGTCCGGCGTTCCAGGGGGAACAGGCTCAGCCCAGGCCTTGAGCGAAAGAAATGTTGCCGCAAAACCCCATCGCAACATCGACGGGCAAAGGCTGATCTTGCTTCTTTTATCCAGAGTGGAAATAGCCACAGGGCGCTTACTCCTGAGTAATAACTAGCACGGCACCGGTAGCAAAGGCGCCTGCTTTCAAAACGCTGCCAGGCTTCGCATCCAGCACAGCCTCCAGCGTCGGAGGAGAGGCGTAGTTCACCGAGAACTCTCTGTTGAGGGGGTGTTGCTTGCCATCTACCAGAAAGCGCACGCCAAGATTGCTGAGATTGGTCCACAACACGTCAGAGCTGAAACCGGAAGTACCGACAAACTTCAACTTGAGTGCGGGTGACTGGGAGGAATTCCTGCAACTGATCCGATAAGGAATTTTTCTCGCCCCCTCACGACCATTGACAGCGTCAGTCTTGACCTCGGCAAAATCTATTCTTGTTTGAAGAATATCGACGCTGCAGTTGGCGGGCTCGAAAACTTCAAAGTGTACAAGTACATACAGCCCACCTGGAGTTGCGGCCTGTACATTCCCCGTCATCGACAGAGCAGACAGACCGATCAGCGCCCCTCCAATCAGACTGACCCGTCTCATGAACGAGTAGCGTTTTTCATGACGGTGCACGAGTCCTCCCGGCAGTCGAAACTGAGTTGCCCACGCCCACCAAAATCATTGATGTAGACCAATGCTGGCTGCTGAATGCCCGGCGCGATCCTGCCTTCAAGGCGATGCGCGCTATAGGGCGGTATTTCCATGGGCTTGAAGTCCGCAACAGGCGATGCCCCGGACACATCATTGAAGGCCTCGATGATGGTCACATGATAGGGAGTGGCATTATTAAGCTGAAAACGCCCGCTCTCTTCCCTGAACAAGGTCAAGGCGGACAGCCAGGGACTGGTGATGCCGACGTTGAGCGGGCGTATTCTTTGCGGCCGATAAATGACTTTTATCCGCCGTTGCAGAGCGATCTGAATGCCTTCTTGGCCTTCACTGCGCGGCGGAACTTCACGCACATTGAGATAAAACAATGTTTCGCGGTCCTGGGGCAGATCGGCCACCCGTGGCAGCACCCGTATGTTCAACTGATTACCCTGCATCGCCTCCAATCGCTGAATTGGCGGCAAGGCAACCAATGGCGAGCGTTCAGGCTTGTGCCCTTGCGCATCCTCGATCCAGGACTGGGCCAGATAAGGGCTATGAGGGGAACGGTTATGCACCATCACCACGGCACGGGTCTGCGGCGCCTGAATGATGACCCGCGAACTGCCGAGCGCCAGTGCTGCGATCGCCTGCGCCTGAAAAAGAGCAAAGAATAACGCAATGAACGTGCGTGGCTTAATCATGATAAAAGTTGCAGTCCAGTTTCTTGATACCGACAAAGTCTATTAAACAGGCAAGGCCTTTATCATTGCGAAATTTCCTACACAACTAAGGAAAGTCTCTGCAACAACTCGGTAACTTGCTTAACAAGATGCACAGCCACCCGGCCGCTCAAACTGAGCGGCCGAGTATCAGCATTGCCGCTTTGCCATCTTTCAGGGAATCAGCCCATGGCGCTTGGCAAACTCCGCCAGGCCGACTTGCGAGCCCAGACCGAGCTTCTGCAACAAACGAGCCTTGTAGGTACTGACGGTCTTGTTGCTGAGAAACAGCTTTTCGCTGATGGCCTTGTTGGAATACCCCTGAGCCAGATACTGCAGCACGATCATTTCCCGATCGGTCAGCGAGCCAATCAGCTCGGTCTCGGACAACTGCTCGGCCGCCGGCCTGGACACATCGGTCACCTGGGAAGGATAAAAGGTGTAGCCGGCCAGCACCGCGTTCAGGGCCACCACCAGATTGCTCAGGTCTTCTTCCTTGTTGACGAAGCCTCGAGCGCCAAGCTGGATGCAGCGTTTGCAAAAGCTCTCGACAGACTGCGATGTCAGCACCAATACCTCGGTGGGCAAATCCAGTGCCTTGATCCGGGACAGCACCTTGAGACCATCGAGTTTGGGAATGCCGATATCCAGAATCACCACATCCGGAACATGCTCACGCACCAGCTCTAGCGCATCCAGTCCGTTATCGGTTTCGCCCACCACCTGCATCTCGTGCTTTTCCAGCAGAACCTTCACCGCCAGTCGAACGACGGGATGATCATCCACTATTAATACGCTGTGCATAAATGTCATTTCACCTTAGAACTTGCCGCCGGGCAGCCATTGCGAGCGGGGCAAATTCCCCGGAATCGACCCGAGTTACAAGTGCTGATTGATGATCATTGAAAAAATCAGATGCTCTGATTTTTCAGTAGGAAATTTCCCACAATCCATGAAGATGCATCTAATAGACCCACCCCAAATGGCTTAAGCAAGATACCCAACGGATAAACGACGCGAGCCAGCAATGCAGTACCTGAACGTTCTAGTTGTGGAAGATGAACCCCTGCAACGCCTGGTCACCCTCACCGCATTAAGGAAAGTGATACCGGGACAGATTCATGAAGCCAGCAGCGGCAGTCAGGCACTGGCGCTGCTGGAAAGTTGTGAAGCCATTGACATTGCCATCTGCGATTTGAAGATGCCCGGCATGGACGGCCTGGCCTTCCTTCGTCTCGCCAGTCACAGCGGCAAACTGCGCTCGGTCATCCTTTGCAGCCAGATTGATCTGGCGCTGCGCAACACCACCGTGGCCATGATCAAGCGCCTGGGCCTGGATTATCTTGGAAGCCTGGGCAAACCCTTCAACCTGGAGCGTCTGACCACGTTGCTGAACCGATACCAGTCCCTACGCCATGATCTGGCCAGCCCGCTCAAGCGCATTGCGCTGCCGAGCCTGAGTGATGTGGTGCGCGGCCTGGACAACGGTGAGTTCGAGCCCTACTACCAACCCAAGGTCACCCTCGATACCGCAATCCTGCAAGGCGCCGAAACCCTGGCGCGCTGGAACCACCCTCAACTGGGCGTGCTGCCGCCGTCACACTTCCTGAACATCATGGAAGAGCACAACCTGCTGGATCGACTGTTCTGGCAATTGTTCGATCAAGGCCTGGCCCTGCGTCGCAAACTGGCGAGAAAGAACCTTGCGCTGAACTTTTCCTTCAACTTGCACCCTTCGCAACTGTCCTCCCCGACGCTGACTGAGTCGGTCACTTCCTTGTTGACGCTCTGCCAGGTGCCTTCAAGTTGCATCACCTTTGAAATCAGCGAAACCTGCGTGATGGAGGCGTCTGCCTACAGCCTGGAAAACCTGGTGCGCCTACGGCTGATGGGCTGCGGTCTGGCCATGGACGACTTCGGCGCCGGCTTCGCTTCCCTGCAGCGTCTCTGCGAACTGCCCGTCAACCAAATCAAGCTGGACGGCAACTTCGTGCGCAAGATGAATCATCACCCGGCAAGCCACGCCATCATCCGCCATACCCTGGCCCTGGGGAGCTCCCTGGGAATGAAAGTGATCATCGAAGGAGTGGAAACCCACGAACAGCAAGAGCAACTGATGAAGTTGGGGGGCTCGCTTGCCCAGGGTTTTCTATTTGCCCGTCCCATGCCGGAAAGCCACTTCATCGCCTATTGCAACAAGCACTCGAATACCCCGCCAACGACTTAAATTGATAGGCCAAAGCAAGCAGTGCCAGCTACTATTTTCACCCTGTGCCTCCAGAGCTTTCGCCTCAACCAAGCCTCCCCCATTGTTTGAAGACACCATGCCCTTACGACTTATATGGCTACTTATCTGCTGGGTGAGCATCGCGCCTCAGACGGCAGCGGCCCAAGCCCCGCTATTGCCCAATACTCTGTACAGCGCGGTGCGTCTCGATCACCGCGAGCTGGTACTTGAACAAGAGGACTGGCACTGGCTGCGTCAAAAGTCGGAGTTGAAAATCGGCGTGGTCGTACAAGAGTCGCCCCCCTTCAATGTCGACTACAACGACAGTCACTACGAAGGCATTACGGCGGACGTCAGTTCATTGATCGGGCAGATGCTCGGAGTCGGCATCGCGGTGGTTCCCTTCGCCACCCGCGAACAGGCCCTACAGGCGCTGCAGGCCTCCTCGATCGACTTGATGGGCAGCTACAACGGCCCCGGGCAATCCAGCGATGCGCTCAGGTTCACCCAACCGTTCGCCGATGGGCGGCTGGCCTTGTTCAAGCGCAACGACGAGTTGCGCCAGTCCCCGGCAAACCTGGCCGGGCTGCGAGTCTCCGTGGTCAAGGAACACAGCGACGAAGCGCAGTCGCGCTTTCCTCGTGCCCACCTGATGATCTATCCCACCCACAACGAAGCCCTGGCCGCTGCTGCATTCGGTCACGCCGACATGTACCTGGACGATGTACTCAGCGCCTACTTCCAGATCAATCGCTCTTACTACGGTTTTCTCAAATTCGAGCGCTTCGTTGACCTGGCGACGGGTGGCTATGGCTATGCGATCAACAAGGACAACGCCCGTCTTCAGCGCATCCTTGACCGCAGCATCGAGGCCATCGGCAAGGAAAAACTGAACAATCTGAGTCAGCGCTGGGTTGGCAGCGGTTTCGTGCCCACCGGCGAAAAGATTGTGCTGACCCCAGAAGAATCACGCTGGATCGAGCGTCACCCGGTGATACGCCTGATCATCAACGATGACCTGGCCCCCGCGGCATTCTTCGACGCCAACGGGGTGTTCTCCGGAGTCGCGGCCGAACTGCTGGAGATCATCTCGCAGCGCACCGGCCTGCATTTCCAGGTGACGGTGCGCAACGGCAGCTATCCGCAACAGATTGAAGCCATGAGCAACGGCGAGGCGGACATGGCCATCATGACGGCCAGCCCGCAACGCGAGGACAAGCTACGTTTCACCCGGCCCTTCTTGACCAGTCCCTTTGTCCTGATCACCCCCAGCGGCATGCAGGACCAGGTGCTGACAGCAGAGGATCTGGCAGGCAAGCGTATTGCCGTGCCATCAGGTCACGTGACCCTGCAACATCTGCGCGACCTCTATCCGCGCACACAACTGATCGAGGCCAGTGCTTCCCTGGATGCCATGAACAAGGTCTATGACGGCAGCGCCGATGCCGCCGTGGTGTCGTTGCCGGCCGCTCGCTACTACATTGTCCGCCTGTTTCACAATCGCCTGAGCATCGCCGACCTGATCCACACCAATCGGGCAACCGCCAGCTTTGCCCTGCGCCGCAGCGACTCGGAGCTGCAGTCCATACTCGACAAGGCCCTGCTCAGTCTTCCGGCGGACGATCTGAACGCCATCGCCAACCACTGGCGCTCACCACCGGGCATGAGTGGCGAAACCTGGCGCGACTATGCGCTGCTGATCGCCGAAATCATCGCCGCCGCGGCACTCCTGCTGGTGCTGACCCTGACCTGGGCCTTCTATCTGCGACGTCGGGTCAAGGCCGAGAAAACCCTGAACGACCAGTTGCGCTTCATCGAGGCCCTGGCCGAAAACATGCCTCCGGTTCTCTACATACGTGACATGGACGGCAACATGCTCTCGTGCAACCGCAGCTACCTGCAGAGTGTCGGCCTGAGCGCCGACCAGGTTCTGCTCAAATCCGTGCAACAGCTGCCCGAGGAGCATTTCTCGGCCCAGTCCGACCTGCATCACAGCTACCTGCAAGCGGTGCGCGACGGCCAGACCATCAGCTCGGTGTACCAGGTCAAGTTGCAGGGCAAGGAGGTCTGGATCGATCACTGGATCCAACCCTTCCAGGACAGCAATGGCGTCACCAAAGGCGTTATCTGCGGCTGGCTGGACATCACCAAGCATCGCCATCTGGTCCAGGAGTTGAAAGAGGCGAAGAACCTGGCCGACCAGGCCAGTCGCACCAAGACCACGTTCCTGGCCACCATGAGTCATGAAATCCGCACCCCCATGAACGCGATCATCGGCATTCTGGAACTGGCGCTCAAACGGGCCGACAGCGACCGGATTGAGCGCTCCAGCATCGAAATTGCCTACAGCTCGGCCAAGAGCCTGCTGGACCTGATCGGCGATATTCTCGACATCGCCCGCATCGAGTCGGGGCGCCTGAGCCTTTCACCCAAACGCGCCAACCTGCGCGAGCTGGTGGAATCAACAGCCCGAGTGTTCGAAGGCCTGGCGCGACAGAAATGCCTGAGCCTGATCCTCGAAATCGACTCCAGCATCAATTGCGATGTGCTGGTAGACGGCATGCGCTTCAAGCAAATTCTTTCCAACCTGTTGAGCAACGCCATCAAGTTCACCGAGGCCGGTTTCATCAAGGTGAGCATCACCGGCGATCTGCTGGAGCAGTCGTTGCTGCAGGTCAAACTGCGGGTCGAAGACTCGGGAATAGGCATCTCTGCGAGCAACCAGCAGCGCCTGTTCCAACCTTTTGCCCAGGTCGAGCGCAATGTGCTCAATACCGAAGGCACCGGCCTGGGGCTGGTGATCTGTCGCTCCCTGTGCGAAATGATGGGCGGCACTGTGACGATGAACAGCACCCTGGGCCAGGGCACCCAGGTGGAAGTGGATCTTCGCCTTCAAGCGCTGGAGCGCCTGGCCGCCGCCGAACCTGTGCCTAACCTTCAGCGACGACAGATGTACCGCCTGCAGATTCTGGTGGTGGACGATCACCCGGTGAACCGTCAGGTCCTGGGACAGCAACTGGCGTTTCTCGGGCACGACGTAATCGAAGCGAAGAATGGACAGGAGGCACTCAAGCTCTGGCGCGAGCACGCCTTTGACCTGATCATCACCGACTGCCACATGCCCGTCATGAACGGTGCCGAACTGGCCCGCTCGATTCGTCAGGATGAACGCGACAGCCACCACGAACCGATCGTGATCATCGGCCTGACCGCCGACGCCCAGCCCGAGGAAGTGGAGCGTTGCATCCAGGCCGGAATGAATGACTGCCTGATCAAGCCCATCAGCCTGGATGAACTGGAATCGCGCCTGTTGGCCCTGGGCCAGGTCGAGGAAGAGGAACGCGCCCCCCTGCCGCCCGAAGAACGCGTCAGCAGCCAATCCCCACAGGTATTCGACCTGGAGTCCCTGCATACCCTGGTGGGCAGCGAGCCGACCATGCTGCAACACATCCTCAGTGAACTGCTCAGCAACAATCGCACCGACCTGCAGACCCTGGAGACACTGCTCCGCGACCAAGCAACAGCGGAGCTGTCCGAGTTGGCGCATCACATCAAGGGGGCTGCGCGAGTCGTCAAGGGCGAGCAACTGGTGGAGAGCTGCCGGCAATTGGAAGATGCCTGTCAGAGCCCCGACCTGAACATGCCCCTGGTGAGCGACTGTGTTGAGCAGGTTAAACAGGCCATCGTGACCCTTGAACAGCAGCTGCTTGAGCAGTACGACAGATCGGCACCACTTGCCGGGTGATATCGAGGAGAACGCACGGACTGCCCCGCTTCAGCGGGGCCAAGGTGATTTTCAAAGGCGCTGAACGGTGCTGACCGCGCCAGTGAGTCGACCGCTGCAATGGCAGCAGGCTCGGCCGGCTTGGTGGCCAGGTTTGACTCATTGATCGCGGATTACAAGATGCCCGGTAGCCCCTCAAGAACATAAGCCGCCCCCACTATTGTCCAACCTGCATTGTGTATTAGTCCGGGGTTGTGTTTTGAGCCTTGCGATTAAAACTTCTTATGAACCGATTGCACTATCTTTGTAGTTCTGGCCTAAGTAATGCTGGAGAGATTCTCTCCAGCCATTATTATCTGAGCCCGACAAAAAAACAGAGAATGGCTTAGCTGCGCCCTCCAAGGAATCGATTAAAACTACTAATAAAATCTTTCCTCAGACCCGGCAATATTTTTTTCAGGATCAAAAAGTAAAGATAGATAGGGGTTGGACAATCGCCCTCCTCTTCCCAAACCTCCTCTGTACCATAGCAATAGAGCACACCTCGGATGAAATTTGCAAAATCTTCATCTTCCTTGCGACTTTGCTGCTCCATTTTCCAGAGATCGACAGTGAGCTTCTTTCGAAGTACCTCATCACTTTCGATACGCTCGCGCAAGATGGCCTCTTTCAAGAACGGCACCAACTTCTCCAACTTGCTGGCAGCAATAGTTTTTAATTCACCTCTTTGGATAAGACCCATTAGATAACTAGCGTACTCACGCGTCATCTCGCCATAAGAAACATTCGCATCAAGCAACTGCCCCTCCAGATCATCAAACTCTTTAACTTCTATACTATCAATCATTGTGTGGCTCCATCTTCCATTTCTAGCCTACTCATAACTTGTTTACATGACTTACAGAATGCTTCAAAACGCCATCATTCCTGTGCGTCGTTGATCTGCCACCTTTAGTTAGAGCCTTCAACTCATCGACTGTCTTAACGTTGTATTTTCTCGTAATATTGCTAAGGGCGATTCAGCCCAGCAGCCGGAAGTGGACAACGACCGGCTGCGACACTGCCGTCTCCACTCTCAACCCACGCCCCCCCAAAAAAATACGCCCAAAGGATGGAGATGAAACTCTGGCCCCTCCATGCAGGCACGCGCCGGCCATGGTACGTAAAGCTGCTCTGGATACCGCTGCTGTTTGGGCTGGTCACGCATTGGGACTTCGCGTTGCCAAGGGTGAATGTTCACTACTCCCAAGCCGGCCGGGATGAGCTCAGGTACATCTGGAATGTCCAGGATCGGATTGATAAAGGAGGAATGCTTCCCGGAGGCGGCGCAACCGATCATGGCGTGCTCTTCCCCGACGACGAGTTCTTCATGGAATTTTCCTGGTGGAGCAAGAACACGGGGCGTAATCACTGCATCAGCATCACCCCGCAATGGCCCCATACCCATATCTACCTGAACGCCGACGGCGACATCGACAGGCGAGAAAAGAGCGGAACCGATGTGCAGCGGTTGGCGGAGTGTCGATGGGATCGGGCCAAACCTTAGGTCTCCACTACGGCCAGAGCCCTGTGGTAACCAGCACGACCTCCGCTTCCGGCTTGAGCACACAGCAAAGGTGCTGGTTCGGCAGGCCTGTTGCTGTCGACCGCGCATGACGCACTGCTGCGGGGCTACGCCGATGGCTGGATGCGGGCCGCTCAGCTGGAAGCGTCGTTCAACCGCTGCAGCGCAAGTTGCTCGGCAGCACTGGCTTCGAGCTTGGCACGCTCTTCGTCCAGATACCGATAGATGCTTTGGAAGTTGGCGATTTTCTGTTTGATTTCGGCCATCTTTTTTTCAATGAGCTTGGCGCCCTCGGCACAGTCGATCAGCTTGTTGCGCTGCGCATCGAGAATCTCGCCTATTTCCCCCAGGGAAAACCCCATGCTTTGCGCGCGCTGGATAAAGTCCAGGTCCTGCAGCGTTTGCGCGGTGTAAACACGATAGTTGTTCGTTCGTCGCTGCGGTGCGATCAGGCCGATTTGCTCGTAGTAACGCAGCGTATGGCGGCTGGCGCCGCTGCGGGCCTCGATTTCACCAATTTTCATGAAAACACCACTTGACCATAGAGTTGGGTCGATAGTTTACGCTTGGTTTCTCACCTTCAACAAGGAACAGGGAAATGAGCGTGGAGTGCTTTGTCACCGGGGGTACCGGCTTCATCGGTCAACATTTGCTGGCACACCTGAGTGCAAAAGGTCACACCGTTCGGGTGTTGATGCGTCGCCCGGAGCGACTCGCGGCACTGCGGGAGCAAGTCGACCATTTGGGCGGCTGCGCCTCCCGGGTATTGGCCGTGGCCGGCGATCTGGAACGGGATCAGCTCGGGCTGAGTCCTGCCGACCGAGAAGCGTTGAGGCACGCCAGAGTCGTCTTCCACCTGGGTGCCCACTTCGCCTGGGGGCTTACCTTGGAACAGTCTCGTGCGGTGAACGTGGAAGGAGCCAAGCGCGTGGCGCTGCTGGCGGCTGAGCAAAACAGCCGGTTGGTGATGATCGGCGGCTACATGCTGCAAAATCATGAACACCTGCGACGCATCGGCATCGATCCTCACCATCCGCAGCGGACCGATTGGCCTGCGCTTTACCGGCATGTCGGTGGTTACGAGGCGAGCAAGCTGGAAGCGCATTTTGTGACCCTGGAGACCATGTCCGCCAAGGGCGGAGAGCTGACCGTTGTCCACCCCGCGACAGTATGTGGCCACAGCCGCACGGGGCATATTCTCGACGGCCAGCCGCTGGTGGCGCTGATACGCAACCTGGTGCAGGGAAAGCTCACGGCCGTGCCCGGTACCGCCAGGCACTGGCTGCCATTGGTCACCGTGGACTACCTGGTGGAGCTGATGACGGCGAGTGCTTTTGATCCAGCCATGGCGGGCCAGGAACTGCTGGCGCTGGATGCGCAAACGCCCAACTTGCGAGAAATGTTGGTGCAGGTGGCACAACCTTTGGGCTTGAAGTCTCCCAAGCATCACGTTTCGCTCCGACTGCTGAAGTGGCTACTGAGCATTCCTCCCGTCGCGCGATTCATGAATACCCAACCCGAAGCCTTGGACTTCATCCAGACCACTCGTTTTGATACCGCGGCCGTCGAGCAATTTGCCAGCAGGCATGGCATAGCCAAACCGGATATACGTCAGTCGTTGCAGCACACTGCAACCTTCGTCAACGCTCATTGCCTCGCCAAGGGCCAGGCCGGCTGACTGTCCCTTCGGGGCGACACCGGCTGGAGGAGCTTTCCTCGGCTCAGTGATGGGGGCTGATCGACTGGCGAGCGCAACCAGGGTGCTTGCATTCGGCTCTTGTCGGGGCGTGTGGATCCCGTAGAGGGAGTACTCAGTGCATAATCGCCTGCGGCGTGGAGAGCTCGTTTGCCGGACAGCCCATTGCCTCGGCCATCCACTTGGGCAGGACTTTACCGCGCTGCCCGGAAGTGAACGTCCACCTGATCCAGCCACGTTCTCCAGCCTTGCTTGCGGGCATTTCAAGAAGCTCGACAACCTCCAGCTGGGGGATCGAGCTTATGCCCCGATCACGGCTGGGATGGCTGGGATTTTCGTCCACTCAAACTGTGCGCCGTCGATGCGGGCGGCATTCTATCGAACAACCATTCAGCGACAGGGATCGTCATCGATGCAATCCACTTTCAGCAAAGGCGTCATGTTTGCACTCTGTGCTGCGGCACTGAACGCAACGATCGGTGTACTCAGCAAAGTCCTCATGAATAATGGTTTCACCGCGAGCAGTGTCGCTGTCATCAAGACCCTACTGGGTTGCGTGCTGCTGTCGATCTTGCTGTTTTTCCTCAAGCGCCCGGCGAAATCGAGCCAATGGGTCCAGGCGGCTATCTGCGCCTTCCTTGGCATCTTTGTGCTGTTCCATTTCGAAACCTCCGCCTATCGACACTACGCGGCGGCAGGTGTGGTGGTGGTTCTGATGGCCAGCGCCTCCATTTCCTCGATCATTCTGGGGCGCATTTTTCTCAGGGATCCCATCACCGCGAATGCCACCGTTGGCGCTGCACTGGCCATCGCCGGGATCTCGGTGATATTCGGCGGCGACCTGCAGCAGGGCTTTACCCTGGAAGGTGCGGCGCTTGCCTCCATGGCCGGCTGCGGCTATGGGGCCTTTTCGGTTGCCATGAAGCGCATGGGGGTGTCGGGAGGACTGCATTTCACCCGCCAATTGTTGTTCTTCGGCGGCCTGTACCTGCTGATGCCGGCGGCGGCCGACGGCTTCACGATGGGCGAACTGTCGCCACTGGCGATCGCCGCCCTGCTGGCGCTGGCCACGCTGCCGACAATCCTGGGCTTCTTCTGCACCACCAAGGCCATCGAGTACCTCAAGCCATCCCAAGTGCAAGCGCTGGAGTTGACCGAGCCACTGTTCGCCGCGCTGCTGGCGTTTGTGGCGCTCAATGAAGTTCCCCGTGAAAGCCTGTATGCGGGCGCGGCACTGATCATCCTCGGCCTGTGCTTCTCCAATGAACTGATTCGCTTGGGCAGCAAAGCCTCGGTGCCTTCTGTCGAATGAGCTATTTGCGGGCCCTGATGGCTTTGGCGGTCGGTGACCTTGAACGGATGGGTCGCGGCTTGCCGGATACCCGGTATTTCCTCGAGAAAATGCACCAGGCCACAACTCTTTCTCCATGGCCGGTACACAGAGAAATCAGCAAGCCACCCAAAGAACACAGCAGCAACGCCTGCTAAACTCCCGTCCCCCAACCCACTTGAAGATGACCAAAGACTCTGGTCGCCGATTGAAAGGACTCTCCCATGAACAAGCTGATCCTTAGCCTTTTTGCCTCAACACTGGCCCTGTCCGTTGACGTTGCCCATGCCGCCTCCGTGGCCGAAGTCTTCACCGGCGAGATGCTGGGCACCAATCAGCGGTACTTTGAATCCGTCGCCGGAATCCCTCGAGAGTCCTTCGGCGATGAGCACAGCTTCAAAGTCCAGGGCTGCAACATCACCGCCACCATAGAAGGCGGCAAAGTCAGCAAACTGCGCATGGAACTGACGCCCAAATGCCAGGCCGACCTGACCCAGTTCGTCGACACCTTCGCCCCTGCTCCCGGCAAGCCGCTCACCGTCGGCGCGTTCACCGAATCGTCCGGTGGTGGCCTGAGCTACAGCGCCAGTTGCCTGAGCATGTGCGGCAACGCCGCCGACCCTTCCGTCTATGCCCACTGGGAAGGCCCCCGTGCCATAGGTTTCAGAGAGGTACTGCTGGAGGTGGTCCTGGCCTCGGATCCCGCGCTCGACGCCGCCAACCAGTGGGAAGCGCAGATGCGCAAAGCTGAGGGCGAAGACTACGTGATGGAGACTCGCTTCAACTGCGACCAGAAATACGACGCCGTCGCGCAGAAGGCCTTTGAGAAGGTGCAGGTCAACGCGGTCACCATCGGCACCGGGCTCAAGGCTTCCGGCTGCTAAGATCGACGATAGAGGCAAAACAGCGGGCACCGCGTTTTTTTGCAAGCACCCCGCTCAAGTAAAAAGGCGACGCAGTGCGTCGCCTTTTTTCGTATCAGCACAACTCAGTCGCGGTGACTCAGGATCAACCTGACGTAGCCAATGAATAGCCCACAATAAATATCGGACAGCTTACAGCCAGGGAAAGCTCAGGATGCGTCATTTGATAATTAACAGCTTGGTTGTTATCTGCTTTGCCATGGTGGGCTCCGGCTGCACAACATATACGTCCACGCCGCCAATCAATGAACACCTCGAACCCAAAACAAAAGAAACCATCTCCCACTTCACTTATGAAACCAACTCTCCATGGAAAAACAGTCGTTTAGGAAAGAGCGCATACGAGGCGACGCGAAAAATCATTCCAAATGCACAAGACAATAGTTCAAAGCTCACACCCTCACTCACCCCTGAATTAGAAATAAAAATCTCAGAGTATTCATTCGGAGGAGCTTGCACACAAGATTACTTAACAGGCTTAAGTCTTGGTCTGATTCCTAGCTGGTGTACCAGACCAGGTATACTCACGCTCGACTTCACACTGAATAACAACCACGGCGTTTGCAGACAGAAAACCTACTCAATAAGTGCAACGTCATTTTCACACCTGACAGCAATTCCATTCGCCCTGCTCAGCACCGAGAATCAACCATTAACTATTTATCAGGCTGCGTTAAAAGATTTCCTTCACGAAGGTCAATGTACAACGCGCTAACGAGTTCTGTTCGATCAGGGACTAAGATTTTCATACCAGCAACCAAAACGCACATCATTACAAGCAGTCCTATCACGCACCACTGCAGTACAGCCAACTTCCTTTTAAGCTGAGCAGGAAATTTCTTTAAATCCTCGACACTAACCCCGCCATGCTTAAGGTATATACCTAGAAAAGTAACAATCCCCGATATACCACCTATAAGTAACAACTTCCCCCAAGGCCCTCCGTACCTGAGAGGGGCACGATTCATAACCGCCTAGCAGTTTTTCAGAAGCTCCAATATCTCATCCGTGCGTGTGTATGCCAGATGAAGGCTCACGCCTATCCAGATAACCATCCCGATCAGGACGATGGCGAAGCCAATAACGAATGTGTAACAGGTCACCTCAATCCAATTCATCTGCTGCTCTCATAAATTACTTCCCCCAGCAATTCTCCCCCCTCCCCGGCAATAATGCCTGCGGTGTAAGAACCGGTACCCACCACTATAAGACCGCAAGCGAAAGTAGCGACCCACCCGCTCCCCCTGCGCCAGCCAAAACCAGATGAAATGCCATCAACCACTCACTTAACCCAGCCCATGTATTGACCGACAGACCACAGCAAAAGAAGCCCCCCCAATAGAACTGCACCTGCTCGGTACCAGACCACCAGCTTCCTTCCAAGGCGTCGTGGAAAGTTATTGATATCTTCGATGCTTGCGCCCCCATCACGTATGTACATCGCAGGCCAGGCAATCACTCCAACAACACTCCCCATTAGAAACAGCCTCCCCGCTGGCCCAGCGCGCTTGAGCGAAGCTCTATTCATGATTGCGGGGCAGTTTTTAAGTCGCTCAAGCATCTCATCCATATCGGTATATGCGATATACAAACCAACTCCGAGCCAGACAATTAGCGCGCCAAACTCCGTCAACCCCAGATAGAGGAATATCGTGCGCAATACCTCATTACTCATCGACTGCTCTCATAAACTATCTCTCCCACACCTTCACCCAACGCGCCCCCCAAGCTACCCGCAACCCAAGACCCGACTCCCACCACGCCAAGCCCGCATATCAAAGTCCCTGTTCCAGCACTTGGTACACCCAATGCCAAGCAAATGGGTCCAGCCACCGGTGTCAATAATGTGCCAGCTGTCGCGCCTCCCAACACCGTCCCAATAAAGCTTCCTCCCTCTGTCAATCTCACCCGTTCACAAACCTCAAGATCGCCAGCCGTACACACCTCCTGAACCTTCATGTATGAAGCACCTCCCCCAAGTCCAATCCCCATCCATCCTCCGTACTTCACGTACTTCGCAGCCCTCGCCACCCCCTGCATGTGGGTCGCATACCCCGGTATCTGCCCCGGCGCACCTGCCAGCTTCCAGTGATGCACCAGGCTGCGACTGGAAATCCCCAGCGCCGTTTTCAACTTGGGATGCTCGGGAAAGCCGATCCCCTTGCGGGTAAAGGCAGTCAGCCGAGTATCCAACTGCGACAGCAACCTTTTGCGTTCGGCAAAAAACTCGGCAGAACGCAAGTGCCCATGCCGCTCAAAGGTACGTTTATGTAGGCTCTCGATATCCCGCAGCGAGGCTTTCACGTCCTCCAGGTTCTTGGCGAAGATCGCGGCGCCGACGCCCAGTGCGGTCGATCCCTGGGAGGCAAAGGACTCCAGCAGATCACGATGGCGCGCCAGGAAACTGGCCTCTTCATCGCTCATCGGTTCCAGTGCCGCGTTGACCTTCTCCGCCGCCTCCATCAGCCAGGCCTCCTCACGGGTGCACTGGACGTTGGCCGGATCACTGAGAACGATCAACTGCCCCGGCTTGGCGTAGTCGCCGAGCTGCGGGTTGAGGCGGCGAAACTTTTCCAGCACCGCGCTATCGGGCGTGGCGAAGAGTATGGACTCCAGTGCCGAGCGGGACATGGGCTGCTCGACGATATGAAACCCCGGCTCGACGCCCTCCTGCAGGGCCGCCGTAGAGGCAGCCAACGGGCTGACCAGCGCATTGGCCGCCTGGGCTTTTTCCGTCAGCGCCGGATCGGCCAGCAGCGTGGCCATGCGCGACTCATCCACCGAGCCATCGGCGCGGATGGCGCCCAACGTGGCGAAGTTGACGATGGCGGCGCCCTCGGCAGGCGCGAAAAGCGAGCCGCCGAAGGTATCGCCAGAGCCGCTGACGATGCTGCCGCCATGGCTGGTGAGGCTGCCCACATGGGCCAAGGGCCGGCCATTGACCAGCACAGACGGAAATCCTGTGGTAATCACCGCGCCGCAGCCACAGACATCACCGACCCGGGCCGCGCCCATGCCGTTGATGGTGACGTTGCTGGAAGCGGTAACGATGGGCGTGGTGCCGTGCCCCGGCAATGGGCAGACATGGCTGTCGCCCAGGCGAGAAGAAGCGATCATTTGGCATCCTGCGCTATGAGTGAAAAAGCCTCCCATCCGGGAGACAGGGGACCGTAGCGCAGGAGTTCGGGCAGGGCCTTAAGGAGATTCTCAAAACGCGGTGAGTGGCGCTGAGGGGCGGCTGAGGCAAGATAACGAATCCAGAGCCGAGCCCTTGAAAGTGTCCCCGCAGACCAAGACGCTTGGGTGGCGTAAGACGCAGAAAGCTTGAAGATTAAAGACCCACGAAACCACATTGACCTTCACGAGAGAAAACAGGCACTACATGGAAGACATCTCCGATTTTACCGAAGCCGAATTCATTTCCTTCGTGAAAAACATACGAACCGTCAACAAGAGCGGGACGGACGATGAGCTAGGCAAGTTGCTTGAAAGGTTCAGCAAGCTCGCCGGCCATCCAGATGGCTACGACCTGATTTTCCACCCTGAGCCCGGCGCGGATAACTCCGCCGAGGGGGTGACCAGAGCCGTGAAGGAATGGCGCAAAGCTCAGGGACTGCCGGGACTCAAGAACGGCTGATTGAATTCACCGCCAGAACCTGTAGCGGCTCAACGAGTATCTTCGCCACATTGAAAAATGACGATTAACTCTTTGAAATTGATAGATAAAATCAATTTTTTTGGGCTCTTGAAGTTTTGCTTCTGGCACATACCTAGGTTCTTGCGCGGTGCCGAATGCGGGCCGCGCCTCAAATCACTTGGAGAAACCTCAGGAGATTTTGCAATGGCTACTACCCTTTCGTTGGCCCCACTTTTCCGCCACTCGGTCGGCTTTGACCGTTTCAACGACCTTTTTGAATCGGCGCTTCGCAGTGAGGCCGGTACTTCCTATCCTCCGCACAACGTCGAAAAGCACGGTGATGACCACTACCGGATCGTGATCGCGGTAGCAGGCCTGGCCGAAGAGGATTTGGACATTCAGGTTGAAAAAGGTGTGTTGACCGTCACCGGTGACAAGCGAGAAAGCGACGGAGCTGTCACTTACCTGCATCAAGGTATCGCACAGCGGGCATTCCGGCTGTCGTTCCGCTTGATGGATCACATCGAGGTGGAGGGTGCGAAGCTCACCAACGGTCTGCTGAGCATTGACCTGCTCAGGGTTGTACCGGAGGAAGCGAAGCCTAAACGCATCATGATCGGGGGAGCTGAGGCTGCTGATTCGAAGCCGGTCAGCGAACAGTAACCGGCATGGGGAGGCGCTCTACGGAGCGCCTCTTTTTTTGTCGAGTACCGAGTCCCATCATTATTGCGAGCGCCCCTTTATGAGGGGGCGAATCACCCCCTGCAAGTCCGCCGATACCCTGATGAATGTCTTCAGCCGAAAGGCCCGTTATAGCCCAGGATCAAGGCTGCGCCTCTTGCGGATTTCCCCGATGTGGCACCTGCATGCAACGGGTACGACGGATATACCCCTACGCCGCGCTACAGAGCCGTTGCTTGCACTTTCGCCTCATCCTCGGCACGAAGCCCCGGCAGCCTCAGCACACCGTGCAGGCCCGCCGCCATGCCGACCAGTTTCCCGTAATCCCTAAGCTGCTGATCGACAGCTTCCAGCAACGCCTTTCGCCGTTGCTCGTTGTCTCGCCGCAGGTGACGGACATGGCGTTCGTAAGCACCACTGTCGATCAACGAAGCGAGTACGCTCTGCTCCCAGCGCAGTGAGTGACGGTCGGTCAGCCGCTTGGCTTCGCGGAACACATGAACCAGCTCTCGCGGGAGCACCAGATAACCCAGGCGCAATTGTGGCGAAAGTGCTTTGGAAAAGGTCCCGACATAGATGACCCGCGCCTGCGTATCCATGGACTGCAGTGCATCGATGAGGCGCTGGCCGTAGCGGAACTCGCCGCCGTAATCGTGTTCAATGATCCAGGCATCATGGCGACTCGCCCATTCCAGCAGCTGCAGGCGGCGCGCGACGGGTAACACCGCGCCCATGGGGTCAACACAATGCCTCACCCGCCATAAAGCTTTATACCTGCAGCACAGACCAACATCCCAACTAATAACCAGATTACACACCACTGTAATACTGCTAGCTTTCTCTTGAGTCGCGCAGGGATTTTGTTCAAATCATCAATGCAAACCGCGCCATGCTTAAGATAGATCTTTGGAAAAGTAACGACCCCTGATATCCGTCCTACTAATAATAGTTTGCCAAAGGGCCCACCATGCATCAGTGGAGCGCGGTTCATAATTGCTGATGAATTCTTCAACAACTCCAACAGTTCATCCATTCGGGTATATGCCAGATGCAGACACACACCGATCCAAACAAACACCCCCAGAACAACCAATCCAGATGCGACACCTAGAACGACTTCAATAGAAGTAATCGAACTCATCTGCTTCCCTTATAAAGTAGCTCACCGGAAAACTCGCCTATAGTTTCACCGACAGCTCCAGCCGCAAAAGAACCACTGCCGACAACTACAAGTCCACATATAAAGGTCGCCATACCTCCTGTGGGCACGCCCAAAGCTACACATATAGTTCCGGCTGCAGCACCGGATAAAAAGGTAGCGGCTGCGGCGCCACCTGCCACGCTTCCGAGAAAGCCTCCACCTTCCGTCAATCTCACCCGCTCACAAGCCTCAACATCGCCAGCCGTACACACCTCCTGAACCTTCATGTATGAAGCACCTCCCCCAAGCCCAATCCCCAACCATCCTCCGTACTTCACGTACTTCGCAGCCCTCGCCACACCCTGCATATTCGTCGCATACCCCGGTATCTGCCCCGGCGCACCTGCCAGCTTCCAGTGATGCACCAGGCTGCGACTGGAAATCCCCAGCGCCGTTTTTAACTTGGGATGCTCGGGAAAGCCGATCCCCTTGCGGGTAAAGGCAGTCAGCCGAGTATCCAACTGCGACAGCAACCTTTTGCGTTCGGCAAAAAACTCGGCAGAACGCAAATGCCCATGCCGCTCAAAGGTACGTTTATGTAGGCTCTCGATATCCCGCAGCGAGGCTTTCACGTCCTCCAGGTTCTTGGCGAAGATCGCGGCGCCGACGCCCAGTGCGGTCGATCCCTGGGAGGCAAAGGACTCCAGCAGATCACGATGGCGCGCCAGGAAACTGGCCTCTTCATCGCTCATGGGCTCCAGTGCCGCGTTGACCTTCTCCGCCGCCTCCATCAGCCACGCCTCCTCACGGGTGCATTGGACGTTGGCCGGATCACTGAGAACGATCAACTGCCCCGGCTTGGCGTAATTGCCAAGCTGCGGATTGAGACGGTGAAACTTCTCCAGCACCGCGCTATCGGGCGTGGCGAAGAGTATGGACTCCAGTGCCGAGCGGGACATGGGCTGCTCGACGATATGAAACCCCGGCTCGACGCCCTCCTGCAGGGCCGCCGTGGAGGCAGCCAACGGGCTGACCAGCGCATTGGCCGCCTGGGCTTTTTCCGTCAGCGCCGGATCGGCCAGCAGCGTGGCCATGCGCGACTCATCCACCGAACCATCGGCGCGGATGGCGCCCAGCGTGGCGAAGTTGACGATGGCGGCGCCCTCGGCAGGCGCGAAAAGCGAGCCGCCGAAGGTATCGCCAGAGCCGCTGACGATGCTGCCGCCATGGCTGGTGAGGCTGCCCACATGAGCCAGGGGCCGGCCATTGACCAGCACAGACGGAAATCCTGTGGTAATCACCGCGCCACAGCCACAGACATCACCGACCCGGGCCGCGCCCATGCCGTTGATGATGACGTTGCTGGAAGCGGCAACGATGGGAGTAGTGCCGTGCCCCGGCAGCGGGCAGACATGGCTGTCGCCCAGGCGAGAAGAAGCGATCATTTGGCATCCTGCGCTATGAGTGAAAAAACCTCCCGTCCGGGAGACAGGGGACGCTAACGCAGGAGTTCGGAGCAGGCCCTAAGGTGATTCTTAAAAGTCAGCGAGCGCAGCCGAGGCCAACGGCAGAGGCTGGACAGCGGGCACAGAGCCGATCGCTGGAACGCGCCCAGTCCAAGCAAAAAGGCGACGCAATGCGTCGCCTTTTTCGTTTCTTCAGCACTCAACCAGGATTACACAGGATCAGCCTGCCCCAAGGCTCTATCACCCAAGGTACACAGCAGATCGAAGCCATCACCGAGCAACAGGCCGATGGCAAAGCGGATCTGTGAGAGGTCCTGCGGACCAGCAGCGCAGTCAAGGATTTCCAGCAGGTTGCGGGCTGCGCCGATGCGTTGTTGAGCGCAGGTATATAGATCGGCCAACGAGGCATTGGCGTCCAGGTAGAGGACGGGATGGTCGGTGTCGTTACGGGTGAGCGGGATGGGGTTGCAGGTATGTGTGCGGGTCATTGGTGAAGCTCCATGAGAGACAAGTCTTAACCGCCGTCAAACAGCCAAATGGAATCGGCTAAGAGACGAGGTTTATGCCCATAGTTTTTTGGCCCGCGATGACCAGTCACTTGATTGCAGTGACGCGTTGAACTGTAGACGCAGTATTCGCTCGATGACCGTTTCTGGGTAACCAATCGTTCGGTTTATCGTTTCAAAAGCATACGGTGATCGGCTTTTTTGAATAGCTGCTTTCGATCCGAACAGTTATTAGACGTGTCTGTAAAAAACAGGTCGACTCAGTTGATAGCCACAAGCCATACGAATAGTCTTCACCGACCACACCACTTGCTCAGAGGATTTGAAATGCACAGCAGCCGCATTGCCTTGGCTCTGATGACCTGTCTCGCAATACCCAGCTTCGCCTCTGCCGCAACTGCAAAAAAGGACGCAACGAAGACGACTGAACTGCCTGATTGTTCCGCCGTAACGTTCGATGGGACCAATCTCACAGAAGAAGAGAACAACTACTTTTTCTCTAATCAGAAGGACATTTCGACAGCAGAGATTCTGCGCTTCGCGCTTGGTAGAGATGCAATTTTGGCCGACTTCTACGCACGTCGGAAAGGCACTGACTTCAATGCTGACGTTCTGGAAATCAAGGGTCTAGCTAAGCAGAAAGGGCTTGCACTGCAGATAACCCATGACCTTACCGTGGCTGAGAATGCCTACATTGAGCAGAACAAGAACCATAGTTGGACCAAAGACACTGCCGATACTCTCTTCTGCCGTATAGACGCCATTGGCGACACTGCGACAAACAGCTACAACATCTATGCCACAAGCTACCTCAAAGGGCTTAAAGCAAAACTAGAAGACATGCATGGTCAAGTAGGCTACTTCGATGTGACGGTCAATGACTGCACCATCAGCAAATCCATCGACACAGGCAACCGCTACTCCGCCGTGAAGCCAGATCCTAATGCGCGATTCCTCACCGTGAACGCGACCTTCAAGAACACTGACAACGAAAGTCGGCTACCACTCGAAGGCAGCTTGTTCATAAGAAAGGATGACAAAGTTTTCAAATTCGATACGACTGAAACCATCATGAGCGATGGCTACGGAATCCGTTTGCGATCGCTGAACCCTCTTATCAAGCTCAATACGAAGATCGTTTACAAGGTGCCTAACGAGTTATCTGGCGAGGTTTATTGGAAGCCTGGTAGGAATGCCGAGGATAAGAAACTCTGGTGTACCTACCTCCCGTCAGCCTAATTCGTGTCATAGCCAACCATCTATTGGTTGCGAAATTATTTTTACAGTTTGGCAAACTGCTACTGAGCGTGAAGTGCTGCTACAGGTCGAAGACAGGCCACTAACTAATGATGACTTCTGGTCGATTGCCGCAAGTTACAAATGACAGTAAACAGTCAAAAGCAACCACCGCCAAACCAATAAAATCAGCCCCTCCTCACCAACAAAAAGCGGCTATCAAAAGCCGCTTCAGATCAGTCCCCCCGCGTCTCCCCACTCAAAAGTTCGCCGGCGTATTCGCACTAATAATCTCCGCCTCATCCTGCCCAATATTCCTAAAGCTATGAGGCAAGGTGGTCGGAAAGTAATACCCATCCCCCGGATTCAACACACTCACCTGCCCATCCACCGTCAACTCCACAGTGCCACGAACAACCAGCCCGCACTCTTCGCCTTCGCTGTGCACGATGGCTTCTTCGCCAGAGCTGGCGCCGGGGGCGTATTGCTCGCGCAGAAAGCGCATCTGCCGGTTGGCCACCGGGGCGCCGATCATCAGCAGGCGCAGGCCGTCGCGACCGAGGTCGGGCTGTTCGTTGGCGCGGAACACGTATTGGTGCTCGCGGGGCGGTTGGTCGAAAGTGAAGAAGTCGGCCAGGGACATGGGGATGCCTTCCAGCAGCTTTTTCAGGGAGCTGACGGAGGGGCTGACGCGGTTCTGTTCGATCAGGGAGATGGTGGCATTGGTGACGCCACTGCGACGTGCCAGCTCGCGCTGGGAGAGTTTGTAGCTTTCGCGAACGAGTTTGAGTCGGGTGCCCGTGTCCATAACAGCCTTATGCGAGAAGTACTTAAGGGTATTTTTGCGGCGGTTGGGTCGCGAATGTCGCGATTTGGCTGCCCTGGAGCCTGAAAAGGCGGCTATTTAAACATGTTTGACAGGCAAGCTGTAAAGACTGGCGATGAGGGGTGCTGCGGGGGAAATGTGGGCGCTGTCGGGGGCGTCGGGAGGTCCTGCGGACCTCGTCGCAGCTTGCGGCAGCGGCTACAGAGTGGGGCTGTAGCCGCTACGTGCATTTAGATGCCGAAGCGGTCGCGCAAGGCGTAGTACGCGGCGCCCATGGCGGTCAGCGGGGCCTGGAAGGTGCGCCCGCCAATCATCGGCATGTGTGGCAGGGAGGCGAAGGCGTTGAAGCGCTCGGCGTCGCCGCGGATCATTTCGGCAATCAGCTTGCCGGCCAGGTGCGAACAGGTGACGCCGTGGCCGCTGTAGCCCTGCATGTAGTAGGCGTTCTTTTCGATTCGGCCGAATTGCGGCATGCGCGACATGGTCAGCAGGAAGTTGCCGGTCCAGCGGTAGTCGATCTTCACGTCCTTGAGCTGGGGGAAGGTCTTGAGGATCTTCGGCCGGATCAACTGGTCGATGTCGTCCGGTTCGCGGGCGCCGTAGACCACGCCACCGCCGTACAGCAGGCGGTTGTCGCCGGTGAGGCGGAAGTAGTCCAAGAGGTAGTTGCAGTCTTCCACGCAGTAGTTGTTGGCGATCAGGCTGCGGGCCAGTTGCTCCGGCAGTGGCTCGGTGACCACGATCTGCGAGCCGCAGGGCATGCTCTTGCGGGTCACTCGTGGATCGAGGTCTTGCTGCAGGTAGGCGTTGCCGGCGATCAGCAGGTACTTGGCGCGCACCACGCCCTTGGCTGTGCGGACCACGTTGGGTTCGCCGTAGGTGATTTCCACCGCCGCCGACTGTTCGAAGATCTTGCCGCCCAGGCCGATGATGGCGCTGGCCTCGCCCAGGGCCAGGTTCAGCGGGTGGATGTGGCCGCCCTGCATGTCCAGCAGGCCGCCGATGTAGTTCCTGGTGCCGACTTCGCGGTCGATCTGCGCCTTGTCGAGCAGCTTCAGGTTGTGGTTGCCCAGGCGTTCCCAGTTGCGTTTCTGTTCCGCCAGGCCCTTGAGCTGCTTGTTGTTCAGGGCGGCGAAGATGCCGCCGGGGCGGTAGTCGCACTGGATGTCGTAATGCTGGATGCGCTGGCGAATGATGTCGGCGCCTTCGAAGATCATGCTGCCGAGCACTTCGGCGCTTTTTTCGCCGTAGCGTTCTTCGATCACGTCCACGTCGCGGCTGTAGGAGTTGACCAGTTGCCCGCCGTTGCGCCCGCTGGCGCCGAAGCCGACCTTGGCCGCTTCGAGCACGGTGACGCTGTAGCCCGCTTCCGCCAGGAACAAGGCCGAGGACAGGCCGGTGTAACCGGCGCCGATCACGCAGACGTCGCACTCCACCAACTCTTCCAGTTGCGGGTAGTCGGTGGTCTGGTTGCGGGTCGCCGCGTAGTAGCTGTTCACGTAGGTTTGCATGAGAAATTCCCCAGCGGGTACGGGCCCAGGCCCGCCGCCGCTGTTGTTATAAGAGTTAGAGCTTGATCCAGGTCGCTTTGAGCTCGGTGTATTTGTCGAAGGCGTGCAACGACTTGTCGCGGCCGTTGCCGGACTGCTTGAAGCCGCCGAACGGCGCGGTCATGTCGCCGCCGTCGTACTGGTTGACCCACACGCTGCCGGCCCGCAGGCCACGGGCGAAGCGGTGGGCGCGGCTGAGGTCGGCGGTCCAGACCCCGGCCGCCAGGCCGAAGATGCTGTCGTTGGCGATCTGCAACGCTTCTTCTTCGGTATCGAAGCTGATCACCGACAGCACCGGGCCGAAGATCTCCTCCCGGGCGATGGTCATGGCGTTGGTCACGCCGTCGAAGATCGTCGGCTCGACATACAGGCCGCCGCTGCTTTCCAGGGCGCGGACGCCGCCGGCCAGCAGTTGCCCGCCCTGCTCCTTGCCGATGTCGATGTAGCGCAGCACGTTGTCCAGCTGGCGCTGGTCCACCACCGCGCCAACCCGGGTTTGCGGGTCGAGGGCATGGCCCGGTTTCCAGCCCTTGAGGGCCTCCACCAGCAGCGGGATGAACTGCTCGCGGATCGAGCGCTGCACCAGCAGGCGCGAGCCGGCGGTGCAGACTTCGCCCTGGTTGAAGGCGATGGCCGCGGCCGCCGCTTCAGCCGCGGCGCGCAAGTCCGGGGCGTCGGCGAACACCACGTTGGGGCTCTTGCCACCGGCCTCCAGCCACACCCGCTTCATGTTGCTTTCGCCGGAATACACCAGCAGTTGCTTGCCCACGGCGGTGGAGCCGGTGAAGGCCAGCACATCCACGTCCATGTGCAGGGCCAGGGCCTTGCCGACGGTATGACCGTAACCCGGCAGGACGTTGAACACCCCCTTGGGGATGCCGGCGTCCAGGGCCAGCTGGGCGATGCGGATCGCGGTCAGCGGCGACTTTTCCGACGGTTTGAGGATGAACGAGTTGCCCATCGCCAGGGCCGGGGCGAACTTCCAGCTGGCCATGATCAGTGGGAAGTTCCACGGCACGATGGCCGCCACCACGCCTGCCGGCTCCCGGGTCACCAGGCCCAGCTGGTCGTGGGGCGTGGCCGCCACTTCGTCGTAGAGCTTGTCGATGGCTTCGGCGTTCCAGCGGATGGCGTTGGCCGTGGCCGGAATGTCGATGGTCATGGAGTCGCCAATCGGCTTGCCCATGTCCAGGGTTTCCAGGAGCGCCAGTTCTTCCTGGTGCGCCAGGATCAGCTCGGCGAAGCGAATCAGGATGCGCTTGCGCTCGGCCGGGGCCTTGCCCGACCAGACGCCACTGTTGAACGCCTGGCGCGCCACCGCCACCGCACGATCGGCATCGGCCTGATCGGTGCTGGCGACGTTGGCCAAGAAGCGCCCGTCCACCGGGCTCAGGCATTCAAAGGTCGCGCCACTGGCGGCGGCGCAGTACTGGCCGTCGATAAAGGCACGACCTTCGAGGCTGAGGGACTGGAAGTGCTGCTCCCAGTCGCTGCGGGATTTAGTCATGGCAAATACTCAAGGCAGGACGTGACACGGCCATCAGACCGTGTGCAGGTACCAGTTGTATTCCAGGTCGGAGATGGAGTTTTCGAACTCCGCCAACTCGCTTTCCTTACAGGCGACAAAGACGTCGATGTACATCGGGTCGATGTACTTGGCCATCACTTCGCTGTCGTCCAGTACGCGCAGGGCGTCCCGCAGGTTGGTCGGCAGGCTCGGCTCGCTCTGTTCGTAGGCGTTGCCTTCCATCGCCGGGCCGGGCTCGATCTTGTTGGTCAGGCCGTGGTGGATGCCCGACAGCACCGAGGCCATCAGCAGGTAGGGGTTGGCGTCGGCACCGGCGACCCGGTGTTCGATGCGCACCGAGTCCGCCGAACCGGTCGGCACGCGCACAGCCACGGTGCGGTTGTCGACGCCCCAGGTCGGCGAGTTGGGCACGTAGAACTGCGCGCCGAAACGCCGGTAGGAGTTGACGTTGGGGCACAGGAAGGCCATCTGCTCGGGCAGGGTTTGCAGCACGCCGCCGATGGCGTGACGCAGGGCTTCGTTGGTTTCCGGGTCTTCGCTGGCGAAGATGTTGTTGCCCTGCTTGTCGAGGATCGAAATGTGCACATGCAGGCCGTTGCCCGCCTGGCCCGGGTAGGGCTTGGCCATGAAGGTGGTGTCCATTTCATGGTCGTAGGCGATGTTCTTCACCAGACGCTTGAGCAGCACCGCGTAGTCGCAGGCTTTGATCGGGTCGCTGACGTGGTGCAGGTTGACCTCGAACTGCGCCGGGGCGCTTTCCTTGACGATGGCGTCGGCCGGGATGCCCTGCTCTTTCGCGCCTTCGAGGATGTCCTGCAGGCAGTCGACGTATTCGTCCAGATCGTCGATCAGGTAGACCTGGGTCGACTGCGGACGCTTGCCGGAAATCGGCGAGCGCGGCGACTGCGGACGGCCGTTCACGTTGTCCTGGTCGATCAGGTAGAACTCCAGCTCGAAGGCGGCGCAGATGGTCAGGCCCAGCGCGTCGAACTTGCTCACCACCTGGCGCAGCACTTCGCGCGGGTCGGCGAAGAATGGCTGGCCCTCGATCTCGTGCATGGTCATCAGCAGTTGCGCGGTGGGGCGCTTCTGCCAGGGTTCGACGCTCAGGGTGCCGGGGATCGGATAGCAGATGCGGTCGGCGTCGCCGATGTCCAGGCCCAGGCCGGTGCTTTCCACCGTGGAGCCGTTGATATCCAGGGCAAACAGCGAGGCTGGCAGGTTGATGCCCTTCTCGTAGACCTTGTGCAGCGCGGTGCGCTCGATGCGCTTGCCGCGCACCACACCGTTCATGTCTGCAATCAGCAGATCGACGTAGAGAACCTCGGGGTGTTTTTTCAGGAAGGCGTTGGCTTCATTGAGCTGAATGGCACGCGGGGGGACCGACATGATGCACCTATTGTGTTAATTATTATGTTCACTGCTGTGACACGCCAGCAGTCAACCCGAAAGAAAAACCGGAGTCAATAGCCAACAGCGGCGGCTTTTCGTCAATTATTTTGCTCCACTGGAGACAAATAACCGGCGCAATCCGCGCCGCCTGCGGGTTTCGGACGAGTAACGTTTAGAATTTTTTACATGGAAGTTGTTAATTAAAATCAACGAGGATAAGCTCTGGAAAAACTCGTTCCAGCGTGAATTTCGAGGTGATAAAAATGGCATTCAAGCCATTGATCGGCGTTACTGCGTGCGTCAAAGAGATCGGCCTGCACCCCTACCACGTCAGCGGCGACAAGTACTTGCGTGCTGTCAGCGTCGCGGCCGAGGGCCTGCCCCTGATCATTCCTTCCCTGGCGGATCTGATCGATATCGACGATCTGCTGCACAACATGGACGGGCTGCTGTTCACCGGCTCGCCGTCCAATGTCGAACCCTTCCATTACCAGGGCACGCCCAGCGAGCCGGGCACCGCCCATGACCCGCAGCGCGATGCCACCACCCTGCCCCTGCTGCGCACGGCGATTGCCGCCGGCGTGCCGGTGCTCGGCATCTGCCGCGGCTTCCAGGAAATGAACGTGGCCTTCGGCGGCAGCCTGCACCAGAAGGTGCATGAACTGCCGGGCTACATGGACCACCGCGAAGCCGACGACCCGCGCATCGAAGTGCAGTACGCCCCGGCGCACCCGGTGGCGATCCAGCCCGGCGGCGTGTTCGAGGCCATGGGCCTGGCCGGCGAGATCCAGGTCAACTCGATCCATAGCCAGGGCGTCGACCGCCTGGCCCCCGGCCTGCGGGTCGAGGCCGTGGCCCCGGATGGCCTGATCGAGGCGCTGTCGGTGGAACACAGCGCAGCCTTTGCCTTCGGCGTGCAGTGGCACCCGGAATGGCAGGTGCTGTCGAACCCGGCCTACCTGCGGATCTTCCAGGCCTTTGGCGACGCCTGCCGGCAACGGGCCGCGCAACGCCGCTAACCGGCAAACCCCGGCCGCTGCGGCGGCCTTCCAGGCATTCAACGAGATTCACCACGCCCTGCCCCACGGCGAGCGCGCCTGTGCGCGCCCGACGTCCGGCGTGAGCAACACACGGCAAGACCACAACAACAAATAGCGTCAGGCCGCCAGGAAGGCAGCGCCGAATCAGCCCGCACCCCTTGCGGGCTGGCAATCAACCTTTAGGCCCGGCCGAATTGGCCAGGCTGCTGACACCTGTTGGGAGTTTCACATGGCAAACGCCTCCAGCACTTACCGCAAGGCCCTCGAAGGCACCCCGAGCCCGCAGAAGGTCCTGGTCAAGATCGACCGCGTGACCAAGAAGTTCGATGAAACCGTGGCCGTGGACGATGTGTCCCTGGAGATCCACCAGGGCGAGATCTTTGCCCTGCTGGGCGGTTCCGGCTCCGGCAAATCCACCCTGCTGCGCATGCTCGCCGGCTTCGAACGCCCCACCGAAGGCCGCATCCTGCTGGATGGCGTGGACATCACCGACATGCCGCCCTATGAGCGGCCGATCAACATGATGTTCCAGTCCTACGCCCTGTTCCCGCACATGACCGTGGCCCAGAACATCGCCTTCGGCCTCAAGCAGGACCGCCTGCCGCCCGCCGAGATCGAGGCCCGGGTCGAGGAAATGCTCAAGCTGGTGCACATGACCCAGTACGCCCGGCGCAAGCCGCACCAGCTGTCCGGTGGCCAGCGCCAGCGCGTGGCCCTGGCCCGCTCCCTGGCCAAGCGCCCCAAGCTGCTCTTGCTGGACGAACCCATGGGCGCCCTGGACAAGAAGCTGCGCTCGCAGATGCAACTGGAACTGGTGGAAATCATCGAACGCGTGGGCGTGACCTGCGTGATGGTGACCCACGACCAGGAAGAGGCCATGACCATGGCCCAGCGCATCGCCATCATGCACCTGGGCTGGATCGCCCAGACCGGCAGCCCGGTGGACATCTACGAGGCGCCGGTCAGCCGCCTGGTGTGCGAGTTCATCGGCAACGTCAACGCCTTTGACGGCACCGTCACCGAAGACCTGGAAGGCTACGCCATCATCGACTGCCCGGACCTTGAGCAGCAGATCTACGTCGGCCACGGGGTCAGTACCTCGGTACAGGACAAGTCGGTGACCTACGCGATTCGCCCGGAAAAGATGCTGGTCACCACCCTCAAGCCCGACGCCCGCTACAACTGGTCCAAAGGCAAGGTGCACGACATCGCCTACCTGGGCGGCCACTCGGTGTTCTACGTCGAGCTGCCCGGCGGCAAGATCGTCCAGTCGTTCATGGCCAACGCCGAGCGCCGTGGCGCGCGGCCGACCTGGGACGACCAGGTCTACGTCTGGTGGGAAGACGACAGCGGCGTGGTGCTGCGGGCATGAGGACTTCGAGCATGAGCACTGTCAATCAGAAACTGTTCCGCATGCTGCCCAGCGGTCGCAAGCTGGTGATCGGCGTTCCTTTCCTCTGGCTGTTCCTGTTCTTCATGCTGCCGTTCTTTTTGGTGATGAAGATCAGCTTCTCGGAAGCGGCCCTGGCGATCCCGCCCTACTCGGAGATCTACAGCTACGCCGAACAGAAATTCCAGCTGCTGCTGAACCTGGGCAACTACGCCATGCTGGCCGGCGACGAGCTGTACTTCTCGGCCTACCTGGGGTCGCTGAAGGTGGCGCTGCTGAGCACCCTGATGTGCCTGGTGGTGGGTTTCCCCATGGCCTACGCCATCTCCAAGGCCAGCAAGGAAGCGCAGAACGTCTTGCTGCTGCTGATCATGATGCCGACCTGGACCGCGATCCTGATCCGCGTCTATGCCTGGATGGGCATCCTCAGCAACAACGGCCTGCTCAACAGCTTCCTGCTGTGGACCGGGCTGATCAGCCAGCCGCTGGAAATCCTCAACACCAACACCGCCGTCTATATCGGCGTGGTCTACGCCTACCTGCCGTTCATGGTGCTGCCGCTGTACGCCAACCTGGTCAAGCATGACCAGAGCCTGCTGGAAGCCGCGTCGGACCTGGGGTCGAGCAACTTCAACAACTTCTGGAAGATCACCGTGCCCCTGGCCAAGAACGGCATCATCGCAGGCTGCATGCTGGTGTTCATTCCCGTGGTCGGCGAGTTCGTGATTCCGGAACTCCTGGGCGGCCCGGAAACCCTGATGATCGGCCGCGTGCTGTGGCAGGAATTCTTCAACAACCGTGACTGGCCGGTGGCCTCCGCCCTGGCGGTGGTGATGCTGGCGATCCTGATTATTCCGATCCTGCTGTTCAACCGCAGCCAGGCCAAAGAGATGGAGGCACGGGCATGAAACGCTTCGAATTTTCCAAACTGATGCTGGTGCTGGGCCTGCTGTTCATCTACCTGCCGATGCTGATCCTGGTGATCTACTCGTTCAACGCCTCCAAGCTGGTGACGGTGTGGGGCGGCTGGTCAATCAAGTGGTACGTCGGCCTGCTGGACAACCAGCAACTGATGGGCTCGGTGGCCCGCTCCCTGGAGATCGCCTGCTACACCGCCGTGGCGGCGGTGGCCCTGGGCACCCTGGCGGCCTTCGTGCTGACCCGGGTCACCCGCTTCAAGGGCCGCACCCTGTTCGGCGGCCTGGTCACCGCACCGCTGGTGATGCCCGAGGTGATCACCGGCCTGTCGCTGTTGCTGCTGTTCGTGGCCATGGCGCAATTGATCGGCTGGCCCATGGAACGCGGCATCGTCACCATCTGGATCGCCCACACCACATTCTGCGCCGCCTACGTGGCCGTGGTAGTCTCCGCGCGCCTGCGGGAGCTGGACCTGTCCATCGAAGAAGCGGCGATGGACCTGGGAGCGCGACCGTTCAAGGTGTTCTTCCTGATCACCATCCCGATGATCGCGCCGTCGCTGGCGGCCGGCGGCATGATGTCCTTTGCCCTGTCCCTGGATGACCTGGTGCTGGCCAGCTTCGTTTCCGGCCCGGGTTCCACCACCTTGCCGATGGAAGTGTTCTCGGCGGTGCGCCTGGGGGTCAAACCCGAGATCAACGCCGTGGCCAGCCTGATCCTGCTGGCGGTGTCCCTGGTGACCTTCCTGGTCTGGTACTTCGGTCGTCGCGCCGAAGCGGCCCGCAAGCGGGCGATCCAGGAAGCCATGGACTTCACCGCCAACGAATCCTGGCAGCCACCGGCGGCGAAAAAACCTGCGGTACCCGCGCCGGCGACGGCCTAGCCATCGTCTCTTCGCCAGCCAGCTGGCTCCTACAGGGTTTGTATGGTCCCTGTAGGAGCGAGCTTGCTCGCGAAAGCCTCCACCCCGATATCCACCTTGCACACGCAGCAATCTGCACAATAAGAAATGGAGTTGTAGTAATGAAAATGCCTGGCAGGACACTGTTCGCCAAAACCCTGCTCTCAGTGTCCTTGATGGGCGCACTGTTGACCGGCGCTCAAGCCAACGACAAAGTGCTGCGCGTCTACAACTGGTCGGACTACATCGCCCCGGACACCCTGAAAAAGTTCGAGGCCGAAACCGGCATCCATGTCACCTACGACGTCTTCGACAGCAACGAAACCCTGGAAGCGCGCCTGCTCACCGGCAAGTCCGGCTACGACATCGTGGTGCCGTCCAACAGCTTCCTGGCCAAGCAGATCAAGGCCGGGGTCTACCAGGAACTGGACAAGTCCAAGCTGCCCAACTGGAAGAACCTCAACCCGGTGCTGCTCAAGAACGCCTCCGCCAGCGACCCGGGCAACGCCCACGCCTTCCCCTACATGTGGGGCTCGATCGGCATCGGCTACAACCCGGACAAGGTCAAGGCGGCCCTGGGCACTGATGCCCCGATCAACTCCTGGGACCTGCTGTTCAAGCCGGAGAACGCCGAGAAGCTCAAGGCCTGCGGCATCAGCTTCCTCGACTCGCCCACCGAAATGCTCCCCGCCGCCCTGCACTACCTGGGCTACCCGGTGACCAGCAAGGACAAGGCGCAGATCCTCGAAGCCCAGGAACTGTTCATGAAGATCCGGCCTTCGGTGACCTACTTCCATTCCTCCAAGTACATCTCGGACCTGGCCAACGGCAACATCTGCGTGGCCGTGGGTTACTCCGGCGACGTGCTGCAAGCCCGTTCCCGCGCCGAAGAAGCCGGCAACAAGGAAAAGGTCGCCTTCAGCATTCCCAAGGAAGGCGCCGGCAGCTTCTACGACATGATGGCCATCCCCAAGGACGCCACCAACGTCGACAACGCCTACCTGTTCATGAACTTCCTGATGCGCGCGGACATCATCGCCGAGGTCACCAACAGCCTCGGCTACAGCAACGCCAACGCGGCGGCCACGCCGCTGGTGGACGAAGCGATCCGCAATGACCCGGCGTCCTACCCGCCACAAGAGGTATTGGCCACCCTGTACGCGGTGCCGGATCAGCCGATTGCCATCCAGCGCGTGATGAACCGCGGCTGGACCAGGATCAAGCTGGGTAAATGATCCAAGGTGCCCGCCGCGGGCGGGCACGGCTGCCCTTTTTCCGTTCATGTCGCGCCTTACCACCGCGACACTCCTGCGAACGGCTTCACCCGGCTCCCTCGGTTGGGGTGAATCCTTGGCGCCTTCGGGCGCCTTTTTTGCGTTCTCTGTAGCCGCTGCCGCAGGCTGCGAACGGCTTGGGCGGCATATCGACGCAGCAACCGCAGTGATCCTGAAGACAGCAGAGGGTCCTGCGGCCCCTGTCGCAGCCTCGCTGACGCTCGACAGCGGCTACACCCTGTAGCCGCTGCCGCAGGCTGCGAACGGCTTGGGCGGCATATCGACGCAGCAGACGCAGCGATCCTGAAAACAGCTGAGGGTCCTGCGGCCCCTGTCGCAGCCTCGCTAACGCTCGACAGCGGCTACACCCTGTAGCCGCTGCCGCAGGCTGCGAACGGCTTGGGCGGCATATCGACGCAGCAAACGCAGCGATCCTAAGACAGCTGAGGAGCCTGCGGCCCTTGTCGCAGCCTCGCTGACGCTCGACAGCGGCTACACCCTGTAGCCGCTGCCGCAGGCTGCGAACGGCTTGGGCGGCATATCGACTCAGCAGACGCAGCGATCCTGAAGACAGCAGAGGGGCTTGCGGCCCCTGTCGCTGCCACAGGCTGTTCCCCGCTCCTGGAAGTGGTATTTTTTGCCGCTTCTGGCGTGGCTGATCGGCATACAGCCCCAGCCGCCAGTTCTACAGGGAGCCGTATCGATGAAAACCGCTGTTCACCCTTGCCCACTGCCCAGTGACTCCAGCATCGCTGCCCTGGCCCCGGGGGCGAGCTTCATCGACTGTCGCCGCACCCTGGCCGAGGACCCCGAGCGCAGCGCCATGCGCCACCTGCTGTGCCTGATGAGCCAGACCCCGGCCTGGATCGACCGCATGATGGGCCTGCGCAACCGCGTGGTGCAGCTGTTCGGTCTCAAGGACCTGGGGCGCCTGACCCGCATCGACCTGGCGCGCCCCGACGAGGATTACCAGCCCGGCGACCGGGTCGGCATCTTCACCCTGATCTCCCAAAGCCCCGACGAAGTGCTGGTGGTGGACCGCGACAAGCACCTGGACGTGCACCTGTCGCTCAACCTCCAGCCCCTGACCGCCGAGGGCCTGCGCCCGGTGGTGCTGAGCACCGTGGTGCATCCGCACAACCGCCTGGGGCGCCTGTACATGCTGCCGGTGGCGCCGTTCCACCGGATCATCGCGCCCATGACCCTGGCCACGATCAACCGTCGCTGAGCCGCCACCCTTCAAGGATCTTGCCGTGCAGACACCCGAATTCGATGTTGTCGTCGTAGGCCTGGGCGCCATGGGCGCCGCCACCCTCTATCAACTGGCCAAGCGCGGGGTCAAGGTGGCGGGCATCGACCGCTTCGCCCCGCCCCATGATCAGGGCTCCAGCCACGGCGACACGCGCATCACCCGCCAGGCGGTGGGCGAAGGCGCGGCCTACGTGCCCCTGGCGATCCGTTCGCAAGAGATCTGGCGCGAACTGGAAGCCGAACTGGACGTGGCGCTGTTCGAGCAGTGCGGGGTGCTGGTGATGACCGCCAGCACCGACCCAAAGCGCCCGGCGCAGGACCGGGACTTCACCGACAACAGCATCGCGCTGGCCCGGCACTACGGCATCGAGCACCAGGTACTCGATGCCGCCGAGATCCGCCGGCGTTTTCCGCAGTTCGCCCCGTTGGCCGACAGCGCCCGGGGCTACTTCGAACCCGGCGGCGGTTTTGTCCGCCCGGAACGCTGCATCGACGCGCAACTGACCCGGGCCCGGCAACTGGGGGCGACCCTGATCACCGGCCAGACCGTGCAGGAGCTCAAGTCCGACGCCGAGGGCGTGGACGTCATCAGCACCGGTTCGCGAATTCGCGCCCGGCAGGTGATCGTCAGCGCCGGCATGTGGTCGGCGCAGCTGCTCGGCGCGCCCTTCGACGCCCTGCTGCAGGTCTGCCGCCAGCAGCTGTACTGGTTCCGCCTCGATGAGCCACAACACTACCCGGCCCGCTCGCCGAGCTTCATCCTCCACAGCGCCGACGACGTCGATACCTGCTATGGCTTCCCGCCGATTCCCGGCGAAGGCAGCGTGAAAATCGCCACCGAGCAATACAGCGTCAGCAGCCAGCCGGACAGCCTCGACCGCCAGCCCAGCCTCGCCGATGCCCAGCGCCTGTTCCGCGAGCTGGTGGCCCCGCATATCGCCGGGCTCGCCCCGGAGCTGGTGAAGGCCAGCGTCTGCGCCTACACCGTGACCCCGGATTCGGGCTTCATCATCGACCGCCACCCGCGCCTGGCCAACGTCACCGTGGTCAGCGCCTGCTCCGGCCATGGCTTCAAGCACTCGGCGGCGATTGGCGAAGCCTTGGCCCAGTTGCAGGTGGACGGCCGCAGCGAAATCGACCTGCAGAGTTTCTCCCTGCAACGCTTCCACTGACGGCCACGGCCCCGTTATCGGGGCCGCGATGAAAAAAATCCCCGGGCTGACGTTTTTCGCCGTTTATCTGCCGTTTTCAGCCTTGCCGGTTGGTCGAGTCTCTACGATTCTTTAGAAACCCCTCAGGGCGGCACATCGCCGCCCCACGTAGAACCCTCGGAGCGCCCCATGAAGAGCGTCGCAGAACTGCTGAAACTCAAGGCCAAGCACAACCAGCAAGTGCACACCATCGCCCCGCACCAGATGGTCCTGGAAGCGCTGATGCTGATGGCCGAAAAAAACGTCGGTGCCCTACCGGTGATGGAGAACGGTGCAGTGGTCGGGGTCATCAGCGAACGAGACTACGCGCGCAAGCTGGTACTGCACGGGCGCTCATCGGTGGGCACCCCGGTCAGCGCCATCATGAGCTCACCGGTGATCACCGTGGACTCGCACCAGAACGTGGAAACCTGCATGAGCATCATGACCGACCACCACCTGCGCCACCTGCCGGTGGTGGAGAACGGCCAGTTGCTGGGGTTGCTGTCGATCGGCGACCTGGTCAAGGAAGCGATTGCCGAACAGGCCGACCTGATCCGCCAGCTGGAGCAATACATTCGCGGCGAGTAAGCCCGCAAACCTTGCACCGCCCCAAACGGCCCCTTCGCTGGCCAGCCAGCTCCTACAGACACCCGCTCAGCGGCAGCACATTACGTAGGAGCCGGCTTGCCGGCGAACAGACCCGCAAGCCTTGCACCGATCCAACCGGCATCTTCGTTGGCCAGCCAGCGCCTATAGACGCCCGCTCAGCGACAACACATTGCGTAGGAGCCGGCTTGCCGGCGAACAGACCCGCAAGCCTTGCACCGATCCAACCGACGCCTTCGCCGGCCAGCCAGCGCCTACAGACACCCGCTCAGCGGCAGCACATTGCGTAGGAGCCGGCTTGCCGGCGAACAGACCCACAAGCCTTGCACCGATCCAACCGGCATCTTCGCTGGCCAGCCAGCGCCTACAGACGCCCGCTCAGCGGCAGCACATTGCGTAGGAGCTGGCTTGCCGGCGAACAGACCCACAAGCCTTGCACCGATCCAACCGACGCCTTCGCCGGCCAGCCAACGCCTACAGACGCCCGCTCAGCGGCAGCGCATTGCGTAGGAGCCGGCTTGCCGGCGAACAGGCCCGCAAGCCTTGCACCGATCCAACCGGCGTCTTCGTTGGCCAGCCAGCGACTACGATTGGCTCGGCCTCTCCAGGGGAAAGTGCACGCGCACTTCGAAGCCGTCGTCGCGGCCGCTGGCCGGTGAGGCCAGGTGCAGCTGGCCGCCGACGCCGTGGACGATGCTCTGGGCAATCGCCAGGCCCAGGCCCGAGCCGCTGGTTTCGCTGTTGCCACGCACAAAGCGCTCGGTCAGGCGCTGCAGTACTTCCGCCGGCACCCGCGGCCCGCCATTGATCACCCGCAAGCAACCGTCGGCGCCGAGGCTGACCTCTACCGGCTGCGCCGGATCGCCGTATTTCAGGGCGTTCTCGATCAGGTTGCGCAGCAGGATGCCAAAGGCGTCCGGATCGATGGCGGTGCACACCCGGGCCGCCTCCGGCAACTGCAGGTTGATCCGCGCCGCCGCGCCGCGATTCCACTCCTCCACGCCATGGGCCAGCAACGGAATCAGGTCCTCGGGGGTTTGCGAGAGCAGCCCGCCGCCTTCGGCCTTGGCCAATTGCATGAGTTTTTCCGAGAGCCTGGCCAGTTCCCGCAGGGCGTTCTCGATCTTCGCCGCCCGTACCTGCAAGGGTCCCTGCGGCGCTTCCTGGCGCAGGCGCTGGATCTGCGCCAGGGTCGCGGCCAGGGGCGTGCGCAGTTCATGGGCGCTGTTGGCGGTGAAGCTGCGTTCCGCTTCCAGGGCTTTGCGCAGGCGCTCCAGCAGATGATTGACCGCTTCGGCCAACGGGTCGATTTCCGCCGGCAGGCGCGCCACCTGGATCGGCGACAGATCGCCCACGCCGCGCGACTCCACCGCGCGCCGGTAAGCCAGCACGCTGCGCAGGCTGATGCGCACGAACAGCCAGGTGCCCAGCAGGCTGATGGGAATCAGCCCGAGCAAGGGCAGCAACAGGGCCAGCAACGCCTCCCGCGAGGCCTCGCGGCGGTGGGCCAGGGGCTCGGCGATTTCGATGACGATCGAGCCGTTCTCGATGCTGGCGCTGTACAGGCGGTATTTGTCCGTGGTGCTGAAGCCGGGGCTCGGGCGGTGGCTGAAGATCTTCAGCTTGGCGTCGTGGGAGCGCATGAGGATTCTCCCCTCGGCGTCGCGTACCAGGTAGGTCAGGTACTCGCTGTCCATCTTCAGGGTCGCCACGTGCCGCGCCCGGCGCGGCCCGCGACGGTTGCCGATCTCCAGCGCGGCCAGGGGCAGGATGCGCTGGGCGGTGGCTTCCAGGGCGCTGTCGAAGGTTTCGTCCAGCTCGTGCTGGACCACCAGCCAGGTGCCGGCGGTGGCCCCGAGCCAGAGCAGGGTCATGCCCAGGGTCAGGCCCAGGCTCAGGCGTTTCTGCAGGCTGACGGGACGCTTCATGCGGGCATCAGCCGGTAGCCCATGCCACGCACGGTTTCAATCAGCTCGCGGCCGAGCTTCTTGCGCAGGCGGCTGACGTAGACCTCGATGGTGTTGCTCTCGATTTCCGCGCCGAAGGCATACAGCCGCTCCTCCAGCTGGGACTTGGAGAGCAAGGCGCTGGGGCGCTGGACAAAGGCCTCGAACACCGCCCATTCGCGGGCGGTGAGGTCGATGATGCTGCCGTCGCGCTGCACGGTACGGGCGTTCAGGTCCACCTGCAGCTCGCCGAGGCGGATCTGCGGGTTGGGGTTGCCGCTGTAGCGCCGGGCCACCGCGGCGACCCGCGCCGACAGCTCGAACAGGTCGAAGGGCTTGACCAGGTAGTCGTCGGCGCCGGCATTGAGCCCGGCGATGCGCTCGGAAATCTGGTCCTGGGCGGTGAGGATGATCACCGGGGTCACGTCGCCGGCGCCGCGACGCTGGCGCAGAAACTCCAGGCCGCGCCCGTCGGGCAGCATCAGGTCCAGCAGGATCAGGTCATAGGGCGTGCTGGCGACACTGGCCCGGGCCTGCTCCAGGCGCTGCACCCAATCCACGGCGTGGCCATCGTCGGCAATCTGCTCGCGCACCGCGTCCCCCAACCCTGCCGCATCCTCGACCAATAACACCCGCATCGACGCTCTCCTGTACCTGTGTGGTGCTGCACCTTAACCGCTGAACCTGACGCGAATCTGAAGACGCCGCCGGCCTGATCAGGGTAGCCAGTGTCGCGCCTGCGGGATGCGAGGCAGATCAGCAAAAGCCCGAGTCGCCGAGAGCATCACGACCTGAAGTTTTTTCCCGGCCTTCAGGTTGCTGTCAGCTAGACGGCCCAGGCTGCGGCCACATTCAGCAAAAAGGACAGCCTCATGAACAAGCTCCTGATCGCCGGGTGCCTCACCGCGGCCCTGGCCCTGCCGACACTGGCCCAGGCCCGTGAAGTGACCCTGACCACCCAGCTCAAGCCCTACAGCGGCAACGGCGCGTACCTGGCGGTCTACCTCACCGACGCCAGCGGCGCCTACCAGAAGACCCTGTGGGTCGCCGGCAAGAAGGCCAAGTACTACAAGCACCTGTCAGGGTGGGCCCGCAGTGGCGGCGCGGCGGCCGGCCAGTACGACGGCGTCACCGGCGCCAGCGTCGGCAGCGGCGAGACCCTGACGGTCAGCGCCGACCTGGCGGACAGCCTGATCGACGCCGGGTATCAGATCCGCATCGACAGCGCCGTGGAAGACCAGCGCGATGTCCGCGCCGACGTGGTCCTGCCCCTGACCCTCAAGGGCAGCGGGCAACCCGCCAGTGGCAGCACCTACGTGCAGTCCCTGCGCTACGACCTGTAGACCCTGCGCCCCGAGGAGGCCCGACCATGTTGCGCTCGTTGCACTCAATCCCCGGACTGCTGGCCGCCCTGCTGGTGATGCTGCTGGCCATCAGCGGCGCGACCCTGGCGCTGAACCCGGCCCTGGAACGCCTGCAGGCGCCACCGGCGGCGGCTGAAGTCAGCGTCGCGCAGCTGGCCGGGCGCGTGGCCGGTCAGCTGCGCGGGATCGAGCAGATCCGCCGCACGCCCTCCGGCACGCTGATCGTCTACCACCGCGAGCATGGCCAGACCCTGGCCAGCCGCGTCGATCCGCGGACCGGCGCGGTACTGGCGCCCTACACACCCTCGGCCTTTGCCCGCTGGGTCAAGGAACTGCACCGTTCGCTGTTGCTCGACACCCCGGGGCATGTGGTGGCGGCCCTGGGCGCCCTGGCGATGCTGTTGCTGGCGGCGTCCGGCGCACTGCTGCTGGCCCGCCGCGCCGGTGGCTGGAGCAAGCTGCTGCGGCCGTTGCGCGGCAGTTTCAGCCAGCGCTGGCACGCCGAGGTGGGACGCCTGACGCTCCTTGGCCTGCTGCTGTCGGCCCTGAGCGGGCTGTACCTGTCGGCCGGCACCTTGGGCCTGATCGCCGACGACACCCAGAACCAGCCCGCCCTGCCGGCCGCGATCAGCGCCGGCCCGGCCTTGCCGGTGGCGAGTCTCTCGGCGTTGCAGGCCGTGGACCTCAAGGATCTGCGCGAGCTGGTCTACCCCGACCCTGACAGCCCTGGGGATCTGTTCAGCCTGCACACCCGCAGCGGCCAAGGTTATGTCGATCCGGCCAGCGGTGCCCTGCTGGCCTTCCAGCCCGAGGGCGCAATGCAGCAGGTTTCCGGGTTCATCTATCAACTGCACACCGGCGAAGGCCTGTGGTGGCTGGGCCTGCTGCTGGGCGTCAGCGCCCTGGGGGTGCCGCTGATGAGCCTCACCGGCCTGTGGCTGTGGTGGCGCCGGCGTCGCGACGCGGTGGCGATCGACGACAGCTGCCCGGCCGACGCCGCCGACTGCGTGATCCTGGTGGGCAGCGAAAGCAACGGCACCTGGGGCTTTGCCCGGACCCTGCAGCAGGCCCTGGTGGCAGCGGGACGCCGGGTCCACAGCGCGCCGATGAACCAGCTGCACAACGACTACCCCAAGGCCCGCCAGTTGCTGATCCTCACCGCCACCCACGGCGACGGCGATGCCCCGGCCTCGGCCCAGGGCTTTCTCGCACGCCTGCAACAGCGGCCGCTGGCGCCCGACCTGGCGTATGCCGTGCTGGGCTTTGGCGACCGGCAGTTCCCGCGTTTCTGCGGCTTTGCCGAACAGGTGCAGAACGCCCTGGACGCCGGCACGGCGCAGTGCCTGCTGCCCCTGGAAACCATCGATCGCCAGTCGCCCCAGGCGTTCCAGCGCTGGGGCCAAGCCCTGGGCCGGGCCTTGGGCCTGCCCCTGGACCTGCAGCATCAGGCCCACGCCCTGCCCTGCCACCAGTGGCAACTGGTGGAGTCGGTGGCCTATGGCGATCAGGTCCGCCGACGCGGATCCTGCGCTTCAAGGCCGCCGACGGCAGCGGACAGCCGTTGCCCGAGTTCCAGGCCGGCGACCTGGTGGGCATCTTGCCCCCCGGCACGGCCCAGCCCCGCTTCTATTCCCTGGCCAGCAGCCGCGCCGACGGGGTGCTGGAGATCTGCGTGCGCAAGCACCCGGGGGGCCTGTGCTCGGGCTTTCTCCATGAGCTGCACGCAGGCGCGCGAATCCAAGGTTTCATCCAGCCCAATCCGCAGTTTCGTCCGCTCAAGGGCGCGCAGCCGGTGATCCTGATCGGGGCCGGCACCGGCATCGGCCCTCTGGCGGGGTTCATCCGCGGCAACCGGGCCCGGCAGCCGATGCACCTGTATTGGGGCGGGCGTCACCCGGCCTCGGATTTTCTCTACGAGCCGGAACTCAAGGGCTATCTGGCCGACCGGCGCCTGACCGCCCTGCGCGCGGCCTTCTCCCAGGTCCAGGAGCGCGGCTACGTGCAGGACCGGCTGCTGGCCGATGCCCTGGCACTGCGCCGGCTGGTGGAAAAAGGCGCCCAGGTGCTGGTCTGCGGCAGCCGGGAGATGGCCAAGGGCGTGATGCAGGCCCTGGACGAAGTGCTGGCCCCGCTCAACCTCAGCGTACTGACCCTCAAGGCCCAAGGACGTTACCGTGAAGATGTCTACTGAAACCGCCGCACTGCAACGCTACAGCCTCAACGGCCCGACCATGGGCAGCCGCTACAGCGCGCTGTTCTACGCCGCCCCGGGCTTCGCCACCCAGGACCTCGGCGAGCGCCTGGCCCAGGCCGTGGCCAGGGTCGAGCAACAGATGTCGGGCTGGAACCCCCAGTCCGATCTCAACCGCCTCAACGCCGCGCCCCGGCACCGCTGGATCAGCGTGCCGCGGGAGCTGATGCAGGTCATCAGCACCGCGCTGCGGGTCAGCGAGCAATCGCGCGGCGCCTTCGAGATTGGCGTGGGGGAGCTGGTGCGGAACTGGGGCTTTGGCCCCGCGCCGCGGACCCTGGAACCTGCGGCCTTGTGTGAACTGGGCCGGCAGCGCCGCCACTGTGCCGGCAGCGCCCTGGTGCTGGAACCCAGGCGCCACCGCCTGCGCAAGCGCGGCCCACTGCGCCTGGACCTCAACGGCATTGCCAAGGGCTTTGGCGTCGACGAACTGGCCCGGGCCCTGGACGCCTCGGGCATCCGCGACTACCTGGTGGGGATCGACGGCGAAATGCGCGCCCGGGGCCGCAAGCCCGGGGGCCAGCCCTGGAGCGTGGCCGTGGAGAAACCCCTGCGCGGGGAACGCCAGGTCATGGGGGTGATGGAGCTGGAAGATGCAGCCATCGCCACCTCCGGCGACTACCGTCAGTGGGTGGACATCGCCGGACAGTCCTACGCTCATACCCTGGACCCTGGCACCGGCGCGCCCCTGCACAACCGCCTGGCCTCGGTCAGCGTGGTGGCCGGCAGTTGCATGCTGGCCGATGCCTGGGCCACCGCGCTGCTGGTGCTGGGCGAAGTCGAAGGGCCACGGCTGGCCCAGGAGCGCGGCATGGATGCCTTGTTTGTGATCCGCGACGCGGGGCAGTTGCGGGAAGTGTCTATTGTGGGTGGGCAGTTGCAGGCCGACATCGAGGCCCGTTGAAGCCCGGGCCCACCCGACAAATTGTTCAGTGCCCTCCACCTGAGTCCATGGCCGATGAAATTCATGCACCGACACCGCGAACTGCACCGTAACGACCGTATTGGCTGGCTGCGCGCCGCCGTCCTGGGGGCCAACGATGGCATTGTCTCCACCGCCAGCCTGCTGATCGGCGTGGCCGCGGCCAGCGCCAGCCACGGCACGCTGCTGGTCACCGGCATGGCCGGGCTGGTGGCGGGGGCCATGTCGATGGCCGCCGGAGAATACGTGTCCGTGCACTCCCAGGCCGATACCGAACAGGCCGACCTGGCCCGGGAACGCGCCGAACTGGCCAGCGATCACCAGGCCGAACTCAACGAACTGGCCCACATCTACCAGAGCCGCGGCGTCAACCCGGAACTGTCCCGTCAGGTGGCGGTGCAACTGATGGCCCACGATGCCCTGGGGGCTCACGCCCGCGACGAACTGGGTATCAGCGAGGCCCTGGCGGCCAAGCCGCTGCAGGCGGCCCTGGCCTCGGCGGCCAGCTTCGTGGTGGGCGCGGCGCTGCCGCTGGCGGTGACCTTCATCGCCCCGACCCACAGCGTGGTGCCGTGGATTGCCGGCATGTCCCTGGTGTTCCTCGGTGGCCTGGGAGCCGTGGCGGCCAACGCCGGCGGCGCCAGGGTGCTGGCGGGGGCCTGGCGCGTGACCCTCTGGGGCGCCCTGGCCATGGGCCTCACCGCCGCCGTGGGCAGCGTGTTCGGCACTGTGGTCTGACCGTGGGCGAACGGGTCCGAACGCCATGCACCGCCCGTGGGGCCGCCTTCGCTGGCAAGCCAGCTCCTACGGTCGCCCTGACACCGCGCGATATTCCCGTAGGAGCCGGCTTGCCGGCGAACAGGCCCGCAAGCCTTGCACCGTCCATGGCAACGCTTTCGCTGGCAAGCCAGCTCCTACGGTCGCCCTGACACCGCGCGATATTCCCGTGGGAGCCGGCTTGCCGGCGAAAGGGCCCGCAAGCCTTGCACCGTCCATGGCAACGCCTTCGCTGGCAAGCCAGCTCCTACGGTCGCCCTGACACCGCGCGATATTCCCGTAGGAGCCGGCTTGCCGGCGAACAGGCCCGCAAACCTTGCATCGCCCATACGGTCACCTGCGCTTCAGAGCTGATCCGTAGACGGCGGCTTTTTAACACCCTGAAATAGTAAATCCCGCCATCATCAGACTCGGCCGCAGCCGCAATAAGACACCTGAATACGGGCCTTCAGCCCGGTCTTGAGCCTATCCAGGCCAATTCTCAGGCCGCCTGGAAATAAATTCCCCCCACTAATAAGAAACGTCTGAGCTGTCGCTCTTGTTACCATTGCGCACATTTGCGTGAAGCTTTGATGACAGGCAGGTTATTTGTGAAGTTGATCCGTCGTTGCCTACAACACCCTCTTGCTCCCCTGTGCACCTTGTTCGGCCTGCTGTTGCTGGTGCCGATGGGCGCGCGCCTGGCCCTGGGCTGGTCCCACCCGCTGGGCTATCTGTCGGACCTGGCCAGCGCCAGCCTGCTGACCCTGCTGCTGTATCGCCGCCGCTGGTGGCTGGCGCTGCCGGTGCTACTGGTCTGGGCACTCCTGACCCTGGTCAGCGCCGAGCTGGTGAGCGCCGTGGGGCGCATGCCCAACCTCGCCGACCTGCATTACCTGGTGGACCCGCAATTTGTCGGCAACTCCACCGGCGGCGGCCTGACCCACCCCGAGCTGGGGCTGACCCTGCTGCTGGGGCTGGTGCTGTGGCTGGTGGTCCAGCGCAGCAGTCGCGGGGTGCGACGCCCGGCCCTGCCACGGGCGCTGTGGGCCCTGCCGCTGGGGTTGCTCCTGGTCCATGGCACCACCCAGTACCTGAAACCCAGCGAAGCCGACCAGTGGCAGCTGTTCAACCTGCCCCACCAGGCCCTGGCCACCGCCACCGGCCAGGCGCAGATGCGCATCGAAGACTGGCTGCAAGGCGATGTCGCCGACGTGCCGCCGGTGATGACCGGCCTGACCCGGCTGGACCTTGAAGGTCAACCCCTGCTACCCAGCGCCGGTCGCGCGCGCAACGTGCTGCTGATCACCCTGGAAGGCATTCCCGGGGCCTATATCCGCACCAACCGCGAGGCCCTGAACAGCCGCTACCAGGAAGACCTGATGCCCAAGCTCAGCGCCTGGGCCGAGCGCGGCATGAACACCCCGGACTACGTGCTGCACAGCCACCAGACCATCCGCGGCCTGTACGCCATGCTTTGCGGCGACTACGACAAGCTCGACAACGGCACCCCCAAGGGCGTCGAGATGCTCACCCAGAGCCAGCGCAACCAGGCCTGCCTGCCGGCGCAGATGCACAAGTTCGGTTTCAACACCCACTACCTGCAGGGCGCCGGCCTGCGCTTCATGGCCAAGGACAAGATCATGCCGCACATCGGCTTTGATTCGACCCATGGCCTGGAGTGGTTCAAGAACGACAACTACCTGGAATTCCCCTGGGGCAAGGACGACAAGGCCTTCTTCGAAGGCGCCCTGAGCTACGTGGATCAGTTGAAGAAGAAAAAACAGCCATGGATGCTCACCCTGCTGACCGTCGGCACCCACCAGCCCTACTCCGCGCCCGAGGACTACCTGGAGCGCTATGACACGCCCAAGCAGGCGGCAGTCGGTTACCTGGACGACGCCATCGACCAGTTCCTCACGGGGCTGGAGCGCAAGGGCGTGCTCAAGGACACCCTGGTGATCATCACCTCCGACGAGTCCCACGGCATCGACGGCGTGCGCCTGGCCTCGTCCTGGGGCTTCAACCTGATGCTGGCCCCGGACCAGGAGCTGCTGCCCCATCTCAAGTCCGGGACCTACGGCCACGTCGACCTCAGCGCCTCGGTACTCGACTACTTCGGCCTGCCGGTGCCTGCCAGCCTCAGCGGTCGCTCGCTGTTCCGCGACTATGCCCAGGGCCGGGAAATCATGTCCTACACCAACGGCAAGCTGCGTTACCACGACGGCCAGGGCACCTTCACCGAGTGCGACTTCCAGCAACGCTGCCGCTACTACTCAAGCACCGGCTTCATCGCCGACAGCGCCAGCCTGCAGGGCCAGTACGGCGGTCAACGGGCGCGGCAGATCAGCGCCCGGGCCACGCACCTGGACCGCAGCCTGCTGCAGTCGCCGCTGAACCAGCACTATCAGTTCGGCAGCCCGGCAATCATCCCGCTCAAGGCGCAGATCAAGGATGACTGGGCCGACAACCTGATCGGCGCCCAGTACCTGGAAATGCCCAAGGGCTCGCAGACCCGGGTGCGCTTCACCGTGCGCTCCGCCGACCCGCAGCAGAACGCCTACATCCTGCTCAAGGGCAAGGAGCTGGAGCAGGATGTGCCCCTGGGCCTGCCGGAAGAAATGCTGGTGACGCCCGACCAGCCACTGCAGATGGACTTCAGCTTCGACAACCCGCAAACCCGCAAGGCCTTCTCCTTCCACCTGCTGGGCTATGGCCTGGGCGCGGTGGAAGTCAGCGATTTCAGCGTGATCACCGAGTTGCCGGGGCAGACCGAGAGCGTCGAGCCCGAGGACGACAGCAACGCCCACTCCAGCTGAGCCCCGCCGAGCATCGAGCGGCGCCCTTTCGGGTGACGCTCGATGCCCCCTTCTACACGCCCCGCAAAAATATTTTCTTGTACATGAAACTTTTTTTGTACAGGAAAAGTCCGACCGTTGATGTCATTTGAACATCATTGAGCTATCACGCTGCCTCGTCGAGACACAGCCCTGTGAAGCATTCAGTCAACGGTTTAGGAGCGGTCCTTCCTATGTTTTCCAATCTGAGCATTTCGCAAAAGCTCTATGCCGGTTTCGGCGTCGTCCTGCTGATCCTCCTGCTGCTGGTGCTGGCGGCCCTGCGCGGCTTCGATCAAGTCAGCAGCAGTGTCAAAAGCAACATCCACAGCTACGAGGTCCTGAGCCAGTCCGACGCCTTGCTGCGCAGCCTGATCAATGTCGAGACCGGCATGCGCGGTTATGCCCTGACCGGCCGCGACAGCTTCCTCGAACCCCTGGAGCAAGGCGAGAAAGCCTTTGCCGAGGACTACGCGCGGATCAAGAACAGCACCGCCGACAATCCCGAGCAGCAGGCGCGCCTGGAGCGACTCAAGGCCCTGCATGATCAATGGCTGCGCGACGACGTCCAGGCCAACCTGGCCCTGCGCCGGGCGATCAACGCCGGCAGCCAGCCGGCCACCGCCATGGCCGAACAGATCAGCGCCGGTCGCGACAAGGCCAAGATGGACGCCATGCGCCAGCTCACCGATGAATTGCGCGACGCGGAAAAAAGCCTGCAGGACGCCCGCAGCCAGGCCATGGATGACGCCAAGGCCTCGGCCCTGGCCATCCTGATCGGCGGCGGCTTGCTGGCGGCGCTGCTGGCGATGCTGGTCGCCTGGTCGCTGTCCAGCACCCTGGTCGGGCGCCTACGCCAGGCGGTGGACGTGGCCAAGGCCATCGCCGCCGGCCGTCTGGACAGCAGCATCAGCGCCAGCGGGCGTGATGAGGTGAGCAACCTGCTGCACGCCTTCGCCGCCATGCAGGAGCGCCTGCGGAGCATGATCAGCCAGATCAAGCAGGGGGCCGACCAGTTGGTCAGCGCCTCCCAGAGCATTTCCAGCGCCTCGTTGCAGCTCTCGGCCTCGGCCCAGGAGCAGTCCCACTCGGCCTCCTCCATGGCGGCCACGGTGGAAGAACTGACCGTGAGCATCAACCACGTGGCGGACAACGCCGGGGATGCCCACGCCCTGTCCAGCGAGTCCGGGCGCCAGTCCGAGGAAGGCGGCAGCGTGATCCAGGACACCCTGGGCAGCATGCGCCTGATCGCCGAGACGGTGCAGGCCTCGGCCTCCCAGATCGGTGAACTGGGCCAGCACGCCGAGCAGATCTCCAGCATCGTCGGGGTGATCAAGGGCATTGCCGAGCAGACCAACCTGCTGGCCCTGAACGCGGCCATCGAAGCCGCCCGGGCCGGGGAACAGGGGCGCGGCTTCGCCGTGGTGGCCGATGAAGTGCGCCTGCTGGCCCAGCGCACCGCCAATTCGACCCAGGAAATCACCGAGATGGTCGGCAAGATCCAGCTGGGCACCCGAGAGGCGGTGAGCAGCATGGACGTGGGGGTCAATCAGGTGAAAAGCGGCGTCGAACTGGCCCAGCAGGCCGGTGAGGCCATCGTCAATATCCGCACCTCGTCCGGCAACGTGGTGCGAGTGGTGGACCAGATTTCCCTGGCCCTGCGGGAGCAGACCGCTGCCAGCCAGGATGTGGCGCGCAATGTCGAGCGCATCGCCCAGATGTCCCAGCAGAACAGCCAGGCGGTGGAGGAAACCAGCGAAACCGCCCGTTCCCTGCAGCAACTGGCGCAGAACCTGGAACAGCAGGTAAGTGTGTTCAGGCTCTAGGACTGGCACTGCCCGACTCAAGCGCTCGGGCACGCACCAGCATCAGACTCAGCCCCGCACCCAGCAGCAGGACCGCGATCAGCATCAGCCAGGCGCTGGCAAAATCCGCCGCGCCCTGCTGCACGGTGCCGAACAGCACCGGCCCCAGGGCGAACCCGGCGAAGAAGCCTGCCGAGAGCAGACCCGAGGCGCAGGCCGGGCTGCCAAAGGCCGGATCGCGCAGCAGCATGCTCATGGCGATGGCGTTGGTGGCCACGGCGCTCAGGCCCATGCCCAGAGCGCCGAACCACAAGGGCCAGTGCGCCTGAGGCGTGGCCTGGGCAGTCACCGCCAGGGCCAGGCTGGCCAGGAGCATCAGCGTCAGCAGCAGCCAGGACTCCTCGGCCATGCGGGCCGCCAATGGCGTCAGCAGGGTTCGGGCCAGGATGCCCATGACCCCGAACCCGGCGACCATGGCCCCGGTCTCGCCGACCGTCACTCCTTGGCGGGCCGCGAATACCCCAAGAAAGGTCACGAAGGACGAAAGCACCAGGCCGACACACAGCTGCACGCTGAGCAGCAGCGTCAGCCGTGAATTGGGCCGGGGAATCGTCAGGCTCACGGCCTTGTCCACGGCGCTGCCCGGCGCCACCCTGGGCCCCCACAGTGCCAGCAGCAATGTCGGCACAAGCAGGCAGGCCAGGGCAGCGCGCCAGCCCAGGGACCCGGCCAGAGGCGGCAGCAACAGGCCGGCGATCAGCGCGGACAACTGCACCCCGGACTGTTTCAGCCCCACCACCGCGGCCTTGCTGCGGGCCTCGACACACTCGGCCACCAGCAGTTGGGTCACCGGGTTGGCCAGGGCCTGGGCCACTCCGCAGATCGCCAGGGCCAGCAGCGCCCCGGCAAAGCCCGGCAAGCTGACCAGCAGGCCATACCCCGCCAGGGTCGCCCAGAACAGCAAGGCCAGGCCCCAGCGGATGCCGAGTCGGCTGGCCAGCGGCCCCGCCCACAGGGACAGCAATGCCGCCAGGCCAAAGGCGCTGGTCAGCAGCCAGCCCAGCCAGTGGGGCGCAATCCCAAGATCGGCGATCAGCAAGGGCCCGAGGGCGCCGATGGCATAGAAGATCAGCATCGGCAGGCCCATGGCACACACCAGCACCGTACGCAGCCAGAGCCCCCGGGGACTGGCGTTTTTCAAGCTCTGAGGGTTCATCCCTTGCTCCGTGGCAGGTGGCGCGCCGCCGGGTGACGACGCTCACCCCTGCTTGGGAAACAGCTTACTTTCTAGCGAGAATGCTTATCATGCGTGTTCATATGGGAAACGGATCCATTCCCATGGCAAACGCAGAACATCCATTGCAGGAGCGCGAACATGGCCGTTGCACCCGGTTCTTCCCAGTCCTATCGCTTGCCGTGCCACGCACCACGCGAGCACCGCCAGGCCCCGGGCGGCGGGTCACGCCAGCAGTTGCCCCAGGCCCTGGGCGATTGCTACAGCGACAGCCTGCCCCTGGCCCAGGACCTGACCCTGGTGCGCTCGCGCTACCACCCCAATCGCCCCTTGATCGAAGAGGCCAGCAGTTGCCACGCCGGCCGTCTACTGGTGATCACCTGCGCCCTGCAAGGCACCTCGGGCTACCTCGACGCCAAGGGTTCGAGCCTGGTGTTTCGCGCCGGGCACACCAGCGTCAGCGCCTTCCAGGCCAGCCGCGGCGAACGCCGTTATGGCGCCAATGAAACGGTGGAGCAACTGCGCCTGCTGGTGGGCGAAACCCTGCTCCAGCAGTACCTGGGCCCCACCCGGGCTCGCCAGTTGCTGGGCCAGGACGCCGTGCAATTGCTGGCCTGCGGGCCCACCTCCCGGGCCAGTGCCGGCCATCTCAGTGCCCTGGCCCAACCCTGGGGCCGGCAGCAGCCAGCGACGCTGGAGTTGCACATTCACGCCCTGAGCCTGCTGTCCCTGCAATTGCAGGCCCTGGCCCCCGCCCCTGTCGCCCCGGGCCGGCGCCTTAAGGCCGCCGATCTTGAACGGCTGCAGCGGGTACGCGACCTGATGTTCGAGCAGATGCACCAGCCCTTGAGCGTGGCCTATCTGTGCGCCGCTGTGGGGCTGAACGAGTTCAAGCTCAAGCAGGGCCTGCGCGAGCACTACCACACCACGCCGCAGCGCATGCTCCTGGAAATCCGCATGGGCCATGCCCACCGCCTGCTGGAAGGCGGCTGCCAGGTGGCCCAGGCGGCCTATCAGGTGGGCTACCGCTTTCCCGGCAACTTCAGCGCGGCCTTTACCCGGTTCTATGGCAAGTCACCCAAGTCGGTGTTCGGCCCCCGGCGCTGAACCACGGGTAAGACACTGGCGCCGCGAAGGCTTTGCGTCTATTTCTGGTAGGCGTCCCTGGTCACTGGAAACGAGTGCAGCCCATGATCGACCGCCCTACTGCCCCACCGCTCGAACAACTCGCCGCCGCCATGCACGGCAAGCCGTTCATGGTCCTTACCGGCGCCGGCATCAGCACCCCGTCGGGCATCCCCGACTACCGCGACAACGACGGCGTGCGCCGCGGCAAGCAGCCGATGATGTACCAGGAGTTCCTCGGCCAGGCCGAAGCCCGGCGCCGCTACTGGGCCCGGGCCATGCTCGGCTGGCCGCGCATCCGCCAGGCCCGGCCGAATGCTGCGCACCAGGCGTTGGCGCAATTGCAGGCGGCAGGAAGCATCGCCGGGGTGATCACCCAGAATGTCGACACCCTGCACGATCAGGCCGGCAGCCTGGACGTCATCGAGCTGCACGGCAGCCTGCACCGGGTGCTGTGCCTGGACTGCGGCCAACGCAGCCAGCGCGATGCCATCCAGCAGCAGTTGCAGGCGCTCAATCCCTACCTGGCCGGGGTCGACGCGGTGCAGGCACCGGATGGCGACACCCTGCTGGACCCAGCCTTCGAGGAACGCTTCCAGGTGCCCCGCTGCCCCTACTGCGACGGTGACCGCTTGAAGCCCGACGTGGTGTTCTTCGGCGAGAACGTGGCCCAGATCACCGCCGCCCGGGCCTTGAATGCGGTGCACGAGGCCGCCGGCCTGCTGGTGGTGGGCTCATCGCTGATGGCCTACTCGGCGTTTCGCCTGTGCCGCGCCGTGGCGGACCAGGGCAAGCCGCTGCTGGCCATCAACTTCGGCAAGACCCGCGCCGACGAGTTGCTGGACCTCAAGTTCGGCGAGCCCTGTGACCAGCTCCTGCCGCTCCTGGCCGAGCGCCTGCTGGGTTGAATCAGGCGGCGCCCAGGCGCTCGCCGAGGTTCTCCTGGCGCAGGATGTCGAACAGCGCCTGGGCCGCGGTGGACAGCTCTTCCCCAGGCTTGGTCAGGATACCGATGGCCCGCTCCACCACCGGGTCGTCCAGGGTCAGGCAGTGTCCGCCCAACTCGCGCATGTGCTGGGCACACAGGGCCGGCACGGCACTGACGCCCAGGCCGCTGGCAACCATGCGCCCTACGGTCGCCAACTGATGGCTTTCGAATTCCACCGGCAACTGCACGCCCCGGGCCCGCAGGTGGTCTTCGAGCATCACCCGCACCGTGGACGGCCGCTGCAGGGTGATAAAGGGCTCCTGCAGCAAGGTCCGCCAGTCGATGCGGCTGCGCTGCGCCAGGGGCGAATCCTGGGGCACCACGGCCACGAAACGGTCGACGTACAGCGGGGTGAACAGCAGGGAGCTGCTGTCCTGAGGCTCGAAGGCCACCCCCAGCTCCACCTCGCGGTCGCGGACCATCTCCAGCACCTGCTCGTTGACCACGTCGTTGACCGTGACGTTGACCTGGGGGTAACGGGCGCGAAAGTGCTTGAGGATCGGCGGCAGCAGGTTGCCGGCAAAGGACGGCATGGCCGCCACCGTGACCCGCCCGCGCTGCAGGGTGAAACGCTGGCGCAGCTCGTCCTCGGCGTTGTCCCAATCGGCGATCAGCCGTCGCGCCAGGGGCAGCAGCGCCTCGCCTTCCGGGGTCAGCGCCACATTGCGCGTATTGCGCGTGAACAGGCGCCCGCCCAGCCCTTCTTCCAGGGCCTTGATGGTCAGGCTCAGGGCCGACTGCGACAAGTGCAGGCGCTCACAGGCCAGGGCAAAACTCAAACTGTGGGCCACCGCCAGAAAGGCCCGTATCTGTTTAACCGTCATCTCTCATCCTCGGGAGGGCAGCGGCAAGCTATAAGCTTCAAGCCGCAAGCTTGTAGCCTGGAGCTTGCAGCTTGCAGCTTGCAGCTTGCAGCTTGCAGCTTGCAGCTTGCAGCTTGCAGCTTGCAGCTGATTATGCTGTTTTTAAAATCAATCAACCTTAAAAATCAACTTAACAAATCAATCCAGCAGCGCAACACTGATCCGCAAACGGCTGGCCAGCCGCCAACGAACAAGAAAGAGGATGGTGCAAATGGCAGGTTTCGATAAGCGTGTGGCGTCCTACGAGGAAGCCCTGGAAGGTCTGCAAGACGGCATGACCGTGATCGCCGGCGGCTTCGGCCTGTGCGGTATCCCCGAGAACCTGATCGCCGAGATCAAGCGCCGCGGCACCCGCGACCTGACGGTGGTGTCGAACAACTGCGGGGTCGACGGTTTCGGCCTGGGGGTGCTGCTGGAAGACCGCCAGATCAGCAAGGTGGTCGCTTCCTATGTGGGTGAAAACGCCCTGTTCGAGAAACAGCTGCTCAGCGGCGAGATCGAAGTGGTGCTGACCCCCCAAGGCACCCTGGCGGAAAAAATGCGCGCTGGCGGCGCCGGCATCCCGGCCTTCTTCACCGCCACCGGCGTCGGCACCCCGGTGGCCGAAGGCAAGGAAACCCGCGAATTCAAGGGCCGCACCTACCTGATGGAAGAGTCCATCACCGGTGACTTCGCCATCGTCAAGGGCTGGAAGGCCGACCATTTCGGCAACGTGATCTATCGCCACACCGCACAGAACTTCAACCCCCTGGCGGCCACCGCCGGCAAGATCACCGTGGTCGAAGTGGAAGAAATCGTCGAGCCGGGCGAGCTGGACCCGACGCAGATCCACACCCCCGGCATCTACGTCGACCGGGTCATCTGCGGCACCTTCGAGAAGCGCATCGAACAGCGCACCGTGCGCAAGTGATCGCCCTTCCCCAGCCCGACTAACAAGGACAACCAACATGGCTCTTACCCGCGAACAAATGGCTCAGCGCGTCGCACGCGAACTGCAGGACGGCTTCTACGTCAACCTCGGCATCGGCATCCCGACCCTGGTGGCCAACTACATCCCCGAAGGCATGGAAGTCATGCTGCAGTCGGAAAACGGCCTGCTCGGCATGGGCGCCTTCCCTACCGAAGACCAGGTCGACGCCGACATGATCAACGCCGGCAAGCAGACGGTCACCGCGCGCATCGGCGCCTCGATCTTCTCCTCCGCCGAATCCTTCGCGATGATCCGCGGCGGGCATATCGACCTCACCGTGCTCGGCGCCTTCGAGGTGGACGTGCAGGGCAACATCGCCTCGTGGATGATCCCCGGCAAGCTGGTCAAGGGCATGGGCGGCGCCATGGACCTGGTGGCCGGTGCCGAGAACATCATCGTGACCATGACCCACGCCTCGAAAGACGGCGAATCCAAGCTGCTGAACCGCTGCAGCCTGCCGCTGACCGGCGCCCAGTGCATCAAGCGCGTGCTCACCGACCTGGCCTACCTGGAGATCGAGAACGGCGCCTTCATCCTCAAGGAGCGCGCCCCCGGGGTCAGCGTCGAGGAAATCGTCAGCAAGACCGCCGGCAAGCTGATCGTGCCGGACCACGTGCCTGAAATGCAGTTCGCCTGAGGAGCCCCAACATGCAAGACGTCGTCATCGTTGCCGCCACCCGTACCGCCGTGGGCAGTTTCCAGGGCTCCCTGGCGGGCATTCCCGCCGTTGACCTGGGCGCCGCGGTGATCCGCCAGCTGCTGGCCCAGACCGGCATCGACCCGGCCCAGGTCGACGAAGTGATCATGGGCCAGGTGCTCACCGCCGGCGCCGGGCAGAACCCCGCGCGCCAGGCCGCGATCAAGGCCGGCCTGCCCCACGCCGTGCCTGCCATGACCCTGAACAAGGTCTGCGGCTCGGGCCTCAAGGCCCTGCACCTGGCCGCCCAGGCCATCCGCTGCGGCGATGCCGAGGTGATGATCGCCGGCGGCCAGGAAAACATGAGCCTGTCCAACTACGTGCTGCCCGGCGCCCGCACCGGCCTGCGCATGGGCCACAGCCCGATGATCGATACCATGATCAGCGACGGCCTGTGGGACGCCTTCAACGACTACCACATGGGCATCACCGCCGAGAACCTGGTGGACAAATACGCCATCAGCCGTGAAGCCCAGGACGCCTTCGCCGCCGCGTCCCAGCAAAAAGCCGTGGCCGCCATCGAGGCCGGGCGTTTTGTCGACGAGATCACCCCGATCCTGATTCCCCAGCGCAAGGGCGAGCCGCTGAGCTTCGCTACCGACGAACAACCGCGCCCCGGCACCACCGCCGAGGCCCTGGCCAAACTCAAGCCGGCGTTCAAGAAAGACGGCACGGTGACCGCCGGCAACGCCTCGTCGCTGAACGATGGCGCCGCCGCGGTCATGCTGATGAGCGCCAGCAAGGCCCGGGCACTGGGCCTGCCGGTACTGGCCCGGATCGCCGCCTACGCCAACGCCGGGGTCGACCCGGCGATCATGGGCATCGGCCCGGTGTCGGCCACCCGCCGCTGCCTGGACAAGGCCGGCTGGCCCCTGGACCAGCTGGACCTGATCGAAGCCAACGAAGCCTTCGCCGCGCAATCGCTGTCGGTAGGCAAGGAGCTGGAATGGGATGCGAGCAAGGTCAACGTCAACGGCGGCGCGATTGCCATCGGCCACCCGATTGGCGCGTCGGGCTGCCGGGTGCTGGTGACCCTGCTGCATGAAATGCTCAAGCGCGATGCCAAGAAAGGCCTGGCGACCCTGTGCATCGGCGGCGGCCAGGGCGTGGCACTGGCCATCGAACGCTAACGCTTCCTCCGTGGCGAGGGAGCTTGCTCCCTCCCACACTAGAGGCGCTGTTGCAGTTACAGCGCTTGCACCAGCCTGCTCAACTGCTCATCCAGACGCCCCGCCTCGCCCCGCAACGACTCGCAGAACCCCTCGACAAAACTCGATGACGGCCGGTAATCCGGGCGGATCAGCATCACCCGGTACGGCACCGAAAACTCCAGCGGCCGGATCGCCAGACCGCGCCCGACCTCCTCCATGGCGCTCAAGGGATTGATGATCGATACCCCGAGTGTCTGCCGCACCATGGCGCACACCGAGGCGGCGTTGGTGGTTTCCACCACCACCCGGCGATCGACCCCGGCCTGGCGAAAGTGCTCGTCCAGGGTCTGCCGGTAGATATCCAGGCCCGAGAGGTTGATGAAGTCCTGGCCGCGAAAGTCTTCCAGCGCCAGCCGTGGCTTGGCCAGCAGCGGATGGTCGTCGGCGAGGATGCAGACCATGTCGGCGCAGAACAGCAACTCGCCCTGGGTGCCCCGGGGCAGGTGCTCGCTTTCGGTCAGGCCCAGGTCATGGCGCTGGGCGCTGAGGGATTCTTCCAGCAGCGGCGACTCCTGGGCGGTGATGCTCAGGCCGATCCCCGGATGCTGTTGCAAAAAGCGCTTGCACACTCGGGGCAGCAGGGTCTGGGAGAACAGCGGCAGGCAGCTCAGGCTCAACTGGCCGTGTTCGAAACGGCGGATCGACTGGGCCACGCTGTTGATCCGCTCCAGCCCCACATAGGCCCGCTCCACTTCTTCCAGCAACAGCAGGGCCTGGGCCGTGGGCAGCAGGCGTCCGCCTTCGCGGTCGAACAGGCGCAGCCCGGAAAGGCTTTCCAGCCGCGCCAGTTCGCGGCTGACCGTGGGTTGCGAGGTAAACAGCAAGCGTGCAGCACCGGTGACGCTGCCGGCCTGCATGATGGCGCGGAAGACTTCGATATGGCGCAGGGAAATGTCCATCAACAGAGGCTCGTTCGATCAACCAGCCCATATCAAATATGAATCGACCAATAAAGAATAGATATTTTATTGAATAGCCAATCATCGGCATGCTGCAACCACTCTCACTGACCACAGATTGCAATCGCCATGGCCATACCCTTCGCCCCCGCTCAACTCGCTGCCGCCGCCCGTCAATATGGCACTCCGCTGTGGTGCTACGACGCCGCCACCATCCAGGCGCGCATCGCCCAATTGCAGGCCTTCGACGTGGTGCGCTACGCCCAGAAGGCCTCGTCCAACCTGCACCTGCTGCGCCTGATCCGCGAAGCCGGGGTGCGGGTCGATGCCGTCTCCCTGGGGGAAATCGAGCGTGCCCTGCTGGCCGGCTTCAGCCCGGTGGAGGCCGGTATCGTCTTCACCTGCGACCTGTTCGACGAAGCCACCCTCAAGCGCGTGGTGGAGCTGCAAGTGGAAGTCAACGCCGGCTCGATCGACATGCTGCGCCAACTCGGGGAGCAGTCCCCGGGGCACCGGGTGTGGCTGCGGATCAACCCGGGCTTCGGCCACGGTCACAGCCGCAAGACCAACACCGGCGGCGAGAACAGCAAGCACGGCATCTGGCACGACCAGGTCGGCGAGGCCCTGGCGGTGATCCGCCAACACGGCCTGCACCTGGTGGGCCTGCACATGCACATCGGCTCCGGGGTCGATTACGACCACCTGGAGCAAGTGGGCGCGGCCATGGTGGCGGCGGTGAAATCCCTGGACCACGACATCGAGGCCTTTTCCATCGGCGGCGGCCTGTCTACCCCCTACCGCGACGGTGACACCCCGGTGGACGTGCAGCGCTACGCCAATGCCTGGAAGGTCGCGCGCCAGGAGATCGAGGCCTACCTGGGCCACGGCGTGCGCATGGAGATCGAACCCGGGCGCTTCCTGGTGGCCGAGGCCGGCTGCCTGGTCAGCGAAGTGCGGGTGGTGAAAACCGCCGGCCAGCATCACTTCGTGCTGGTGGACACCGGTTTCAACGACCTGATGCGCCCGGCCATGTACGGCGCCTACCACGGCATGAGCCTGCTGGACGCCGCCGGCCAGGCGGTGGACCGCCCGCAGCAACTGACCGTGGTCGGCGGTCCGCTGTGCGAGTCCGGCGACATCTTCACCCAGGATGACGAATGCCTGACCCCGCGCCTGCTGCCCCAGGCCCGGGTCGGCGACCTGCTGGTGCTGCACGACACCGGCGCCTACGGCGCCAGCATGTCCTCCAACTACAACAGCCGGCCGCTGCTGCCGGAAGTGCTGTTCAGCAACGGCCAGCCACGGCTGATTCGCCGGCGCCAGCCCCTGGCGGACCTGCTGGCGCTGGAACTGGGGCTGTAACGCCCCGCTACCAGGGCTCCAGCTGCAGCCGTTGCGGCTGGTTGTCCACGCTGTCGTCCTGCTTGCGGGTCACCAGTGGCTCGCCGTCGGCACCGTAGAACTGCACCACCAGTTGAGCGTGATCGGGTTTCACGTCCAGGCGGGCAAAGTTGTCCGCCTGGGTGAAGGCCCAGGTGTGGTAGTCCATGGTCTGCGTACCGTCGAAGAGCGCAAAGCTGTCCGGCGTCTGCGGTGCCGTCGAGTCGTGCACGTACCCGGCCGGATCGCCGTCGGCAAAGGGAAAGGGCCAGTAGAACGCCGACGAGGTGACCGCGAAGCACTTCAACCCCTGCCCCGCGGCGCTGAACTGCAAGCGGGAAATGTTCGAGCAGTGAATGTCCCCGGAAAGGAACACCACGTTCTGCACCTGATGCTCGACCAGGGTTTCCAGTACGGTGCGGCGCGTGGTGGGGAAAGCCGACCAGGAGTCACTGTCGTTCTTGTGGCGCACGGCATCAGAGTCTGTGCCCACGGTATCCACACCGTTGGGCACAAAGACGCTGGAAGTGACCACGAACTTGGGCACGTTGCCCCGATCCTCCTGCATGTGCCGCAACCAGGCACACAGCCGGTCGAGCTGACCCGGTTCGCTGGGGTGCAGCGAGGGGCGGCCCAGCAGGTGGTTGTCGTCCAGGGCGTCCGGCACATCGTCGAGAAAGCGCTGGGTACGGGTGTCGAGGACGAAGAACGGGTAGTCGCCACAGGAGAAGTCGTAGAACAGCTGGTTGGTCTGCAAGTGCTGCAGGTACTTGTCGTCACCGGTCATGGCCCGGCCATGGACATAGCTGTCGGCAAAGCGGGGTCCATGGCTCCACTGGTAGCTCATGTAGGCGCCCATGGCGAGGTTGAACAGCAGGCGCTTGTCACGGTCCTTGCGAATCCGGTCCTGGGTCCAGTTGTCCTCGATCTCGTGGTCGTCGAGGATCATGTAGGTGGGCAGGTGGGCCAGCAATTGGCGGATGTTCGGCGAGCCGAAGGCGCTGTGGTAGCGCTCCTCGAATTCCTCGAACGTATCCGCCAGCCCCACCGGCACCAGGCGGTTGAACAGGTCGGCATAAATCTGGTCACCCACCATCAGCACCAGTTGCGCATCCCCATGGTCGGCCAGCATCGGCCCGAAGATGGTGTCGGAATTCTTGCGTTTCCACAGCAGCCCCGGGTAGCGGCAAGACCCCAGCAGAAAGCTCAGGGGCGCTGGTTTGGCGCCGGCACTGGGGTGGGTTGTGAACTCGGCTTCGACGTACATCTTGTCGGCCCCGGTGCGGTTCAGATCATTGGCCCAGGCGCCAGGCTCGGGCAGACGCTGCACCACCGACTCGCTGGACACATCATCATCGTTGCTGCCCGCGTCATCGACGTTGAGCGAGGCCATGCGCACCCGGTAACGGGTGCCCGGCGTCAGCACAAAGGGCTTGAGCTGCTTGCGCGCGGCCTCGTTGCCCCACAGGCTGGTGTCGACCCCGAGATTGAAGGTGCCGGTGCGGTGGTACTCACGCCGCAAGCGAAAGTAGAAGATGTTGTCCGCCGCGACCCGGCCGTTGCTGCTCACCACGCCAATGACGCCGATGGTGCGGATGTCCTCCGCCACGCCCTTCTCGTCCAGGGCATCGGACGCGGCGATCCATAAACGGCAGGAAGTGTCGGTGGTGTGCCCGACGATCGGGCCTAAGGAAGGAGTGCGAAGGGTGCTCACGATGACCTGCTCCTTGGTGGGGGTGTGCAGGCAAAGCCTAGCTCGGGCGCGACGCCCGACAAGCGTCGTCGAGCCGCCCTGACAGCCGGTCGGAGCAGGCGATGGCCAGGGCCGGCAGGATCAGCAGCGCCGCCACGCCGTAGGTCCAGTGCATGCCGCTGACGACCGCCTCGACGCTGGCCCCAGCAGCGGTTGGCGCTCGCGCCACCCAGGCGAACAACGCCCCCATGGCGGCCACGCCGCTGATCAGCCCGAGATGGCGCGACAGGCTCAGCAAGCCTGCCGTCAATCCCCGCTGCGCAGGCGCTGCATCGAGCATCACCAGGCTGTTGTTGGCCGCCTGGAACAGCGCATAGCCGGCGGTGACCAGGGCGATGGGCAGTAGGTAACCCGCCAGCCCCAGACGACTGGGCAACAGGGCCAGCAGGCTGCAGCCGGCGAACAGTCCCAGCAACCCCAGGCGGCACAGTGGGCGAGCGCCGTAGCGATCCACCAGGCGCCCGGCGGGCACCCCGGCGAGGGCCGCCACCAGCGGTCCCAGGGACAGGCACAGCCCCACCCGGGCGGGGTCCAGACCCAGCCCGCGGGACAGATAGAAAGGCCCGACCACCAGGGTGGTCATGATCACCGTGGACACCAGCAGGCTGCCGATCAGGCCGCTGCGCAAGAGCGGTCGGCGCAGCAGGGCCGGCTGCAACAGCGGCGCAGCGGCCCGGCGCTCGACCCGCATCAGCAGCCCGCCTCCCAGCGCCGCCACCAGCAGCAGCCCCAGGTTCTGCACAGCCCAGGGCCGTTCGCCCAAGGTCAGGGCCAGGGCATAGGCCCCCAGGCTCAGGGCCAGGAGCACAGTGCCGGCCAGGTCGAAGCCGGCGACCGAGGCTGACCGGCGATCCCGCGGCAGACTGCGCCAGGCCAGCCCCAGCGCCAGCAGCCCCAACGGCACATTGACCAGAAACATCCAGCGCCAGCCGCCACCGGCCAGCAACAGACCGCCCAGGGACGGGCCCAGGGTGGTGCCCAGGGCCGACAGGCTGCCCAACAGGCCCATGGCCGCACCGGTGCGCGCCTTGGGCAAGGCATCCCCCACCAGGGCCATGCTCAAGGCCAGCATCAGCGCCGCCCCCAGCCCCTGCAGGGCTCGGCCCGCCAGCAGCCAACCCAGGCCGGGGGCCAGCGCGCAGCCCAGGGAAGCCAGGGTGAACAGGACGATCCCACCCAGCAGCAGGCGCCGTCGCCCCAGCAGGTCGCCCAGGCGCCCGGCGCCGGCAATCAGGCTGGTCATCACCAACAGGTAGGCGAGGACGATCCACTGCACCTGCTGGAAGGAGGCGGCGAACACCTCGGCCAGCGCCGGCAGCGCGGCATTGGCAATGCTGCTGTCCAGCGACGGCATCAGCACCGTCAGCGACAGGCTGGCCAGGGCCAGGCGCGCCCGGGGCTCAAGCGCGGGAAGATTGGATTCGGGACGGGACATTGCACGGACTCCATCAAGGCATTGCCCGGCAGCCTATGCCCCGGCCCGAGCAGGCGGAAGACGCAGCAATTGCACTGAATGAATGCATGCAACGCCATGTCAGCGAGCGCCCTGTGCTAGATTCCGCCCATGTCGACACCCGATCTGAATCTGCTCGTCACCCTGGATGCGCTCCTCAGCGAAGGCAGCGTGGCGCGCGCTGCCCAGCGCCTGCAACTGAGCCCTTCGGCCATGAGCCGGGCCCTGTCGCGCCTGCGCCAGGTCACTGGCGATCCCTTGCTGGTGCGCGCCGGACGCGGGCTGGTGCCCACGCCCCAGGCCCTGGAACTGCGCCAGCAGGTCGGGCCGCTGGTGGAGCAGGCCCTGATGGCGCTGCGCCCGGCCCGGCAGATCGACCTCGGGCAGTTGCAACGCACCTTCACCCTGCGCAGCCGCGACGGCTTCGTCGAGAACTTCGGCCCGGCGCTGATCTGCCGCCTGCAGCAGCAGGCGCCCGGCGTGCGGGTGCATTTCGTGCCCAAGCTCGATCGCGACAGCCAGCCCCTGCGCGAGGCCAGCGTCGATCTGGAAACCGCGGTGATCGCCAGCGACACCAGCCCCGAGTTGCGCACCCGGGCGCTGTTCCGCGATCGCTTTATCGGCGTGGTGCGCAGCGGTCATCCCCTGAGCCGCGGCCCGGTGAGCCTGGACCGCTACCTGGCCGGCCAGCACATCCTGGTGTCCCATCAGGGCCATGACCACGGCCGCCTGGACGAAGCCCTGCAGGCCCTGGGCCGGCAGCGGCAGATCATCACCCTGGTCAGCGGTTTTTCCGCGGCCCTGGCCCTGGCCCGGGGTTCGGACCTGATCGCCATGGTGCCCGAGCACCACACCCGTCATCTGCGAGCCGGCCTGCACAGTTTCAGCCTGCCGGTGGCGCTGCCGGAGATGACGGTGTCCCTGCTCTGGCACCCGCGCATGGAGGCCGACCCGGCCCATCGCTGGCTGCGCCAGTGCGTGCACGAAATCTGCAGCGCTGCCGCGACCACTCTCGGCGACACCCAGTAGAGCTGACCCACCCTGAACTGCGAGCCCCTGCAATGCCTTCCTCCTCACCCGCTGTACCGGCTGCTCCCCTCAAATACCTGCCGGCCATCGCCGCCCTGCTCTGGGGCCTGTCGCTGGCAGCCGGCCGGGCGCTGCCGCAGTGGGACTATTTCCTGGAGAACTTCGCCGCCTACTGGCTGCCTCAAGGGCTGATTCTCGGACTGCTGCTGGCCACCCGCCCTGCCCCGGCGCTGTTCACCGGCGTGGCGCTGGCCCTGGCGGCGCACCTGCAGCTGTTCTGCCTGTGGATCACCTCCCCGATCGACAGCATGGGCTGGCTGTTCTACCTGTTCGATTTTCCGGGTGCGCTGATCGGCGCCGCCATTGCCCGCTTCCTGGCCGCGCACAGGGCCGCGGGCAAACCGCTGGTAAGCGGGCTGCTGGGGTTTGGCGGGGTGGCCTTGGGGCTGTTGCTGAACTTTCAGCTGGTGCTGTTCAGCCAACACTGAATCGGGGCGACGACAGCGCCCCGCAGAGGGAGTTGAAACTCACCCGGACCGCCAGCGGCCCGGGTGAGTGAGTCTTCAGCTGTGGCCCTGGCTCAGGTGCGACAAGCGTCCGGACAGGGCCTGCATGGCCTCGCTGACCTTGTCCAGGGCCTGGGCGTCCCGGGCGTTGTCCTCGCTGATGCCGTGGATGCGCACCGCCAGTTCGTTGATCTCCTGGGTCACATGGCTCTGCTGCTGCGCGGCCACGGCGATCTGCTGCGCGCGCTGGGAAATATCGTCGAAGCTGGTGACCGTGCTCGACAGGGCATCCGAGGCTCCGGACGCCTCGCCCACCGCTTCGCGGGTACGCGATTCACCGGCCTGGATCGCCTGCACCGCCTGGCGTGAGGCCTGCTGCAGGTCGCTGATCATGCCGCTGATCTCGTTGGCCGAGGTCTGGGTCCGACCGGCCAGGGTCCGCACTTCATCCGCCACCACGGCAAAGCCGCGGCCCTGCTCGCCGGCCCGGGCCGCCTCGATGGCGGCGTTGAGGGCCAGCAGGTTGGTCTGCTCGGAGATGGCCTTGATCACGTCCAGCACCGCGCCGACCTGCTGGCTGTCCTGCTCCAGGCGCTGGATCACCGCCGCCGCCTCGGCCATTTCCGTGGACAACTGCTGGATCGACTGACTGTTGGCCGCGACCCGCTGCTGGCCATCCTGCACCACCACCAGGGACTGGCGGGCGGTGTCGGCGCAGTTGTTGGTGTTCTGCGCCACTTCCAGGGCACTGGAGGACATCTGGGTAATGGCCGTGGCCAGCTGGGTGTTTTCCTGGCGCTGCTGCTCGGCGCGCTGGGCCAGGGTGCCGCTCAACTCGCCCAGGCGCCCGGCCTCGTTCTGCAGCTGCCGGGCTTCGCTGGCGATCTTCTGCAGCATCTGCCGCAACTGTCCGGCGTAGCGGTTGACCGCGCCGCGCAAGGCGCCGATCTCATCGGCCCGCGCCACGTGCAGTTCGGCGTTGTCGCTGGCCTGGCCACTGCCCAGGGCATCGATCTGCCGGGTGGTTTCTTCCAGCTGGGCAATCAACCGGTGGCCGCCCAGCCAGGCGAAGAACAACAGCAGGGCCAGCAATGGCAGGAGAAACACCAGGATCTCGGTGGTCATGGCCCGGGCCAGGCCGGTGACCTTCTGCTCCGGGGTCACCAGGCCGATGGTCCAGCCACTGCCGGGCATGCTGAACAGACTGACCCGCGCCGCTTCCTGCAGCCGACCATCCTGCTCAAGGTCCAAGCTGCGCACCTGGCCGGGGTTGCCCGCGGCCCTGCCCAGGGCCTCGGCCACCGGACGGAGCCAGGGCTGCTGTTTGCTCAGGGCCTCGAAGCTGAGCATCTGCCCGTCGGCACCGGCCTGGGCCTCGGGGAAATACAGCACGTTGCCGGCCTGATCCAGGGCGAAGGCATAACCGCCGGTGACCGCGCCCTGCTCCTTGAGGAAACGCGCCAGGTCATCCAGGCGCAGGTCGACGGTGGCAACCCCGGCAAAGCGGCCATCCTGGCGATACGGCACGCTGCAGGTGGTCATCGGCACCCGGGTCACCGGGTCCTGATAGGCCTCGGACCACAGGCAGCGCCCGGGCGCGCTGTTGCGGGCGCCGGTGTACCAGGCTTCATGGTGATAGCCGGCGCTGCCGGCGGCGTTGTAGTCATCGGAGAACGCCAGGGGCCCGGCGTCGCTGCGAGCCCAGAAGAAGCTGCGGCGCTCGACGCCCGCCGCGAAGGCATCGGGCTCCGGCCAGATGCCGCCGCCGGCAATCGCCTTGTCGCCTTCATGGTCGATCACCTTGGGCAAGGTGGCCATGAACAACGCCTGCTCCTTGGGCAGCCCTTCCACCAGGTGGGCCATGCTGGCGGTCACGCCCTCGATCCCCGCCAACTGCAAGGCCAGTTGGCGGACGATGGCGCTGCCGGTCTGTTCGATCAATGCCGAGCTCGCCTCCACCACTCTGGGCTGCCCCCGCAGGGTCATCACGGCAAAAACCGCCAACGCCGTGAACAGCAACAGCAACACACTGCCGAGGGTCAAACGATGAGACAGACGAACCGGTAGCAAGGCCATGACGAACTCCATATCAATAGGCATTCAGAGCTTATCGACCAGGAGCATGGATCACTTGAACAAAGAGTGACGCAGGTCACACAATCCGCCGCTGACTCAGCGACGGCGCTCGACCTTTCAGTCCTGCTTGCCGCTCATGTAGCGCGGGAAGTTCTCGATGTAATCGTTGAGGTTCTCTTCGAGCATCAGGCGGAACTCCTCCAGGAAATAGTCCACTGCCTGCTGCTTGGCCGCTGTCAGTTCCTCGGCATTGCGGCAACCGCAGGCGCTGACCCAGGCACTGAAGCGCGCGTTGGCGTACATCAGCGACGCACTGGCCTTGCCGCGGCTGCTGTCGGCGATGTGGGAGTTGGTCAACTCGATGATGGCGTCGGCGCGGTTGTAGAAATCCTGATCCGGTTCGTTGGCCACGGGGCGTTCCTCTTGCTGGCTAGGGAAAATAAGGCGCCGGAGTATAAGAGTTTTGCGCTCGTATACCGATGACTTTCACTCTCGCCGGCAAGGCCCAAGAGCCCGGCCTCGTCTCCGGGGCGCCTCACCGGACAAGCGCTGCGAAGAACTGCGCCCGGCGCAGCGGCGCGCTACGGCTGCGCCAGGGCCCGCAGGTGTGCGGCCAGCAAGGCTTCGCTGCGCCCCTGGGAGCGCACCACGCAGTTATCCGCCGCCTGCAGCGCTTGCTGCACATAGGCCTCGCCCTGCCGATGATCACCTGCAAGGATGGCCGCCAATGCCTGGCAGCGCGGCCGCAACCAGGGCGTAAACCAGTCGACATCGGCACTCATCGACAGGCCCTTGAGCAGGCCGGCGTCGCGCTGCAGGTAGGCACGGCTGAAACCCAGCTCGCCACGCAACAGCTCGATCAGGCCGCTCATGCCGGTCAACTCCCCGGCCCGGGCGGCAAGCAGCTGGTCCAGCTCCTGCTCCATCTGCAGAACCCCGGACCAATCGCCCTGGTCCTGCCTCGCATTGAGCCGGTAGCCGAAGGCAACCAGGGGGCCGGGCATGGCGCCCTGGGCCAGCAGGTCGAGGTCCCGGGCCGGCAGTTGCGCGCTGGGCACCCCGGCCACGGTCAGGGCCAGCAGGCGCGCCTGGGCCAGCTCCGGACGTTGATCGTCGCGGTGCAGGTACCACCCCAGCGCCAACATGCCGTCGCTGGGCAATACCTGCCAGGCCGGCAGCAGATTACCCACCCCCAGCACCAGATTGATGATGGCAAAGGCCAGAGCCAGGGCCCCGGGCACCCCTTGCCAGTACAGCCCGAGCGCCAGGGCCATGCCCGCCACCAGCAGATTCAGCAGCGGCCCGCCGAGGGCCATCAGCATCCATTGCCGACGCAACGGCCGTTGCAGGTTGCTCGCCGCCATCACATAGCCCCCCAGGCGATTGCGCTTGAGCTGCGGCGACCAGCGCAGGCGCAAGCCGCGGCGCAACACCTGCACCTCCACCGCGGCGATCCGCGCCTGCAACACCGGCATCCCACAGCAGCGGGCTCCCAGGTAGTGCCCGCCTTCATGCACCACCACGCCGATGATCATCAGCAGCGAGGCCAGGAAGACCGCCAGAAAGGGCTGCCACTCGGACTTGATGGTGAACCCCAGTAACAGCGCGGCGAGAAAAAAGCCGCCGAGCACCACCACGTGCTGCACCAGCGTCAGCAGTTTGTTCAAGGCCTTGAGCCAGCTGTTGCGATCCATTGCGTACTTCTCCGAACGTGAAGCCGGGCATTATCCGGCAACGCCGCCCCCCCCGTGGGAGACGGTGTGCCGGCGAAGCAGCCCTTGAGTCCTGCGGCGATGTCAGGACCGCTTCCACGGGCAAGCCGGCTCCTGAGGGATGAGGAGCGCCGGGCAATGCCGGCCCCGATGGCGATCAGGTGGCGGACTCATTGCCGTGGCGGGCCAGACACTCGACCCGCAGCGCCTGCGCATTGCCCGCCTGCGCCTGGATGCGCACCGGCAGGAACGCCTCGATCACGCGGATATTGCTTTCCAGGTGCTCGGTCATGCGCGGCGTGGTGAAACTGCCGCCGCCGGCCAGGGCCATGGGCAGCAACAGTTGATCGGCCAGGTGCTCGGCCACCGCGGCGCCGGAATCCAACCAGTCCCGGGCCTGATCGATGGCAAGGTCAGCGACCTTCTCCGCCCTCAGGCTGTTCTGACCGAAGCCGCAAAACAGCTCGGTCAGGTGTTCAAAGGCGTACTCCAGCAACAGCACATTGCCCGGGCCGTATTGTTCATCCAGCTGCACCGGGGTGAGGTGCTCCCGTGGCAGTTCCAGGCGATTGTGCACCCGACGCAACTCGCGCTCCGCCACATGCTCGGGCAGGCCCGCGCTCAGCGCCCAGGCCCGACTCCCCAGCAGTGCGCCACGCGCCTCCAGGTGCAGGGGCTGCAGCACCGAAGGCTGGACAAAGGCCTCCAGCTCGCCACCGCCGGCCGGGACAAAACCGTGGCGCAGCAGTTGCAGCTCGACCCGCCCGCCCATGCGCCGCAGTAACGGCAGCCAGGCCTGCTGGAGAAAATCCACCGGTGGCGCCAGGGGGTTGTGGGTGCCGCCACTGATGCTCACGCGGCTGGGCTGCGGCGCGTACAACAAGGCCGGCAGCAGGGTCTGCAGCACCAGGGTGCAACTGCCGGCGGTGCCGATGGCGAAGCGGTAGTCGCCGCCACGGATCGGCCCCGGCTCGAAGGTCAGGGCCTGGGAGCCGAGTTCGACCCCCGAGGTCTTGGCGCCGCACACCTGGGTCGCCGCCTGCACCGCCGTCAGGTGCTGACGCAGCAGCCCCGGGCGGCTGCGCCGGGCACGAATATTATGGATACGCAGGGTCTTGCCGCTGAGCATCGACAAGCTCAAGGCGCTGCGCAGTACCTGGCCGCCGCCGATGGCGCCGTCCAGTTCGATGACTTCCTGTTTCATTTCATTCCTCAGGCGTAGTGCCGGACCGTTTCCCGCAGGTAGGCGTCCAGCAACGCATTGTCTTCATGGGTGCGCGCCAGTTTCGGCACCGGGCGTTCCAGCTCGGCGGCGATAAAGGCGTGCAGTGCCGGGCGTCGCGGCCCGTAGGCGGACTCCTCGGCGCTGCGTTTCAAGGCCAGCAGCTCGGCCACTTCATCCAGCAGCAGTGGGTGGTCGACCGTGGTCAGCAGGTCGGCGAAGGTCATCGGCGGTCGGCCGCGGCCTTGATCGATCCAGCGCACCGCGAGCAAGGGCCGCAGTACGTAGAAGTACTTCTTGAAACGCACGCTGTCGCCTTGCAGGTAACCGCGAAAGTTCTTCTTGGCCATCGACAGATAATGATTGCGTGCCGCCGGCGGGCTGTAGAACGCCTCCGCCAGCTCCCGCAGGCGCGCGGTGGCGGCCGCTTCGCTGCGATACACCAGGGGTGAATCCAGCCATTCCAGCAGGGTCGGGTTGGACTTGCGCAACAGCCCGAGGGTCTTGCGCAGTTCCCAGCCGCTGATGTCCAGCTCGTCGTCCAGGGGCCGCTCGATCACATCGCGCCCGGCATCCACCTGGATGAACCATTCGGGCTTTTCCACGTAGACGAAACGCACGTCGTAATCACTGTCGGTGGAGGCAAAACCCCAGGCCCGACTGCCGGATTCGCAGGCGTACAGCACCTGCACATTGCGCTCGCGCTCGATCCGCGCCAGCTCGGCCAATACCCGCTCGCGCATGGCGCTGCTCAGGGGATGACGCTCCAGGTGTTCCATGATCCTTTTTCCTTGTTCAATCGGTGGCGCTGGCAGCCAGCACACTCAGGGTCCGGCGCACGGGGTTCCACACCGTCAGGCACCAGACGCCCCACCACTCCAGGCCTTCGTCGAAATAGTCACTCCAGGGCTGCAGGTGCGGGCCCATGTCCGGCGCCTGACAGTCCAGCTCCAGGTTGCCTACCCAGTTGATCACCTGGGGCTGCTGTTCGGGGTCCAGCCCCAGCAGGTCCAGCCATTGGCCGTACACCTGCCGCGCCTGCTCGGCGCCGCCGGGGAAATGCAGCCCGTATGGCGGCTGGCGAAACGCCCGGTACAAGGCCAGGTCCTGCTGCTCCAGGTTTTCGCAGACCAACTGCCGGACCTGTTCTTGGCTGAGCGCCTCGGGTACCGCCCGCTCCTGCTCCCAGCGCATCGACGTCAGGCCGACGTCGGCGTAGCGCGGATCCTGGCGCAGTTGCTCCCAGCGCTCGCGGCGTTCGGCCATCAAGTGCTGGTAGAGGTGCTGCAAGCCCTGGCGATGCAGGGCTTGATCCACCACCGCCTCGGGCTCGACCGCCAGCAGCACAAAATCGAAGACGCAGTACACCTCCTTCAGTTGCTGGCGTAGCGCGCGGCAGTGTTCATCTTCTATTCGGGTCAACAGTGGCCGCGGCTGCATAAAGGCGCTCTCCATTCTTCAAAGCAGGCGCTGGGCTGTACCTGCGGGCAATTCACCGGCTGCCTCCATGGCCTGCAAGCGCTGCAGCATGGCTTCGCGCAGCGGCTTGGGGGTGACCGGGTCGAACATCCCGTAGCGGCTATCGCACCAGTGCGCCAGGGTCTGGCGCCAATAGGCGGCTTCGCTGCCGCCCTGCCCCAGGCGCCACAGCAGGTACTCCAGCTGGCGCCAGCCCGGCTTGAGGGCCAGCAGGGCCCAGCGCCGCGCCTTCGGCAGGTCGTGCCAGTGCTGGTCCAGACGCTGTTCCAGGGCTTCGTCGAACACCGCCCAGGGTTGCTCGTGCAACAGGCCCAGGGCGCAGTTGAAGACCTTGTCCGAGGCGTCGTCCAGGGCCGCCAGTTGCTCGGCCATGCCACGCTCGCCCAGGGTCTGCAGGGCCTGCAGGCGCACACTCGGCGCCGGCGAGGCCAGGGCCTGGCGCACCATAGCATCGGCCATGGGCTCCTGCAGCTCCTTGACCAGCCCCAACAGCCCCAGCCAAGCGCGCTTGTTCCGTGGTGCCGGCTGTTGCAGCCGTTGCAGCAATACCTCGCGCGGGTCCAGCCCATGACGGGGCGCGGCCCAATGGGCCAGGCAACGCAAGGCCCCCGAAGGGTCCAGCAATGCCTGACTCAGATACTCGCGAGGATCGGCCAGCAACGGCAGCAGCAAGCGCAGCGCCTTGACCCGCACACTGGCACCGCAGCTGTGCATCACCTCTTCCAGCAGGGGCACGGCCTGCCCCGCAGGCAGCTCGGCGCAGGCATCCACGGCCATCTGCCGCACGCTGACTTCGCTGTGGCGCAAAGCCCGGGCCAGCAGCGCTGCCCGATCCTGCGCCCCTTCGAGCAACAGCTCGAAGACAAAGCGCGCGGCCTTGCCCCGGCAATCACCAAAGGCGCCTTCAACTTCTTCGCGTACCTGGGCCAGCTGCAACACCGAACGCGCCCGTTCCAGGGTCGCACCGTGATCGGCGCGCTGTTTGTCGGCCAGGGCCAGCAGCGGCTTCAGGCTCTGCAACAGCAGCTCGGCGCGCTCTGGCGCCAGATACCCCTCGACCGCCGCGGCGGCCTCTTGGCGCACCTGGGGCACCCAATCGTTGAGGCGCTCCAGCAAGGCCGCCAAGGCCTCGGCCGAAGGCAGCGCGGCTAGGTGGCGCACCGCCGCCTGACGCACGAAACCGTTGCCGAAGCGGCTCAGCTCCAGCCAGGCGCTGTGCCGGTCCAATTCGTCCATCACCTCCCGCACGCGGCGGGCTTCGTAGTCGCTCAGCTGGTAATGCCAGCCGGGCGGCGCCGCTATCAAGGCGTCCATGTCGTCCATTGTTCTACCCCTTAACGCACACCACCTGACGCAGGGTGTGCAGCACTTCCACCAGCTCGCGCTGGGCGTGCATCACTTGGTCGATGTCCTTGTAGGCCATCGGGATTTCGTCGATCACCGCTTCGTCCTTACGGCACTCCACATGAGCGGTCGCGCGGATCTGGTCGGCCAGGGTGAAGGTGTTCTTGGCCTTGGTGCGGCTCATGGTACGCCCCGCGCCGTGGCTGCAGGAGCAGAACGCCTCCTCGTTACCCAGCCCGCGAACGATGAAGCTCTTGGCCCCCATCGAACCCGGAATGATCCCCAGCTCGCCCTTTTTCGCCGACACCGCGCCCTTGCGGGTCACCAGCACCTCTTCACCGAAGTGGCGCTCCTTCTGCACGTAGTTGTGGTGGCAGTTGACGGCCTCCAGCGCCACCTCGAAGGGCTTGCTGATCACCTTGCGGGTGGCCTGGATCACCAGTTGCATCATCAGCTCACGGTTCTGCCGGGCGAAATCCTGGGCCCAGGCCACGGCTTCCACGTAATCGTCGAAGTGTTGGCTGCCTTCCTCGAAGTAGGCCAGGTCACGGTCCGGCAGGTTGGCGATATGTTGACGCATATCGGCCTGTGCCAGATGAATGAACAGGTTGCCGATGGCGTTACCTACGCCACGGGAACCGCTGTGCAGCATGAACCAGACCCGGTTGGCTTCATCCAGGCAAACCTCGATGAAGTGGTTACCGCCGCCGAGGGTTCCCAGGTGCTGGCGGTTGTTGCTGTTGGCCAGGGCCGGGTACTTATCGGCGATCGCCTTGAAGCGCGGGTGCAGCGCAGCCCATGCCTGGTCGGTCTGCTGCGGCACATCGCCCCAGGCGCCCTTATCGCGACCGCTACGGGGCGAAGTACGACCGTGAGGCACCGCCGCCTCAATGGCGCTACGCAATCCGGCCAGGTTATCCGGCAGGTCCGAGGCGGTCAGCGAAGTACGGGCGGCGATCATTCCGCAACCGATATCCACCCCGACCGCGGCCGGGATGATCGCGCCTACGGTGGGGATCACGCTACCGATGGTCGACCCCTTACCCAAGTGCACGTCGGGCATCACGGCCAGGTGCTTGAAGATGAACGGCATCTTGGCGGTGTTCATCAATTGCTGGCGGGCTTCGTTTTCCACCGGCACGCCCTGGGTCCACATCTTGATCGGCTTGCCGTTGGCCACTTCCAGCAGTTGGTAGGTTTTGTGTTCCATGTCGTTGACTCTTTTTCCTGTGGCCGCTGATCCGGCCTTGTTCATTAGGGTGTGTAGGAGCCGGGGGCGCAGAAGACGATCTCAAGGGCCTCTTCGCTGGCAAGCCAGCTCCTACGGAATTGCGGTGTTCGGTACAGACGGCGACAAGTGAAGGTGGAACATGCAGCGCGCTCTGCCTCTGAGCTAGCACCTTGCGGTGAACGGGACTCGAACCCGCGACCACGCTGTCCTGTAGTTCCACCGGCATTCGCCGGGTCAATCGGTGCAGGCCGGGCCTGCGGGCAGCGACAAGGGAACAGGCACATTTGCTCTACCGACTGAGCTACAGCCTTGCGGCTGGCGGGGCTCGAACCCGCGACAAAATGTAGTACCCGTGGCATTCGCTGCCATCCCGCCGAGGCGGGAAAAAAGATGCGACGACAAGAGTCGATGGAACAATGCGTTCGTGTTCTGACCATTGAACCACGGCGCCGTTTTCCAGCACCGGCGGGAATCGAACCCGCATCCCGAACCTGGGATGTAGTTCCATCCGCATTCGTCGCAAAAACTGCAAAAAAGGTGGCACGACAAAAGTAGTGACTGATGGCCGGATTCGAACCGGCTTAACCAGGATGTACAGCCACTGGCATTCGTGCCGTCACCGGCCCTGACAAAAGTTGCTGAGACGCCTTTGGATGTAGTCACAGCGGCATTCAGGGCCAATGATCAAAAAATCTGTGGTGTGCGCCGGCTGGCCGGCGCACGGTTTATCTCATGTTCCGGCGATCAGAGCGGCATCGCCTCGATTGCCTTGACCCAGTGCTGCGCACCGTAGTTGCCCGCAGTGAACTGCTCGATCACATCGAATACCGCATCACTGAAGCCGCCGACGTTGAGGATGTCCTCGCGGTCTAGCGCCTGGGTCGTGGCGCCGGGTTGCATGTCGATGCACACCAGCTTCGCCTGCGGGTTGATGGCCCGGATCCGCTCCCACTGGCGCATCGTTTCCGTGGCGCCATGACGCCGCGCATCGATCCACGACTCGTTGTCCGAGACCAGGATCAGGGTGTCCACGCGGCTCTTGGCGTTGGCCAGTTGAGCCAGGGGCGCCGAGCAGTTGGTCCCGCCTCCGCCGATGTTGGCCAGCTTCTGTGCATTGCTCATCACGCTGTCCCGCGGGTTGAGGTGGATGTTCACCACACCCCGCTCGAACGGCATGACCCGCGCCGCCGGCTGCTTGCGCAACACCGCCGCCGCCACCAGTGCCGCCACATCGATGCAACGCACCGCGGTGGTGGCGCCCTGGCGATAGCCGGTGACCGGGCTGTGCATCGAGCCCGAGACATCCGGGCAGACCACCACGTGGCCCGCCAGCGCCGGCACGTTGGCCAGGGACAGCTCCAGGGCATCCTGCAGAGCCTCGCGGACCGCTTGCGGCACGTCCTCGCCGGCCATGCGGTAGGCCGCCAGCAACTGGTACGGGTAGACCCGTGCCTTGGCCACTTCACCGGCATCCGCCAGCCGCGCCGCCAAGTACTCGCTGCAACCCGGCACCTGGAACGCGCCGTGGCGCGCCAGGGTGTTGAGGTTCATGCGCAGCCCCTGCCAGCCCATGTTGCGGGCCTGTGCCGCCCATTGTCCGGCGCTCAGTGTCTCGTTGCCGAGCAGCTGGAACGGCACCTGCGGCACTTCCTGTGTCGCCCCGCTGCGAAACGCCAGCAGGTCCCGGGTCAGCTCAGGCAGCGCCTGGGCATCCACCGGCTTGCCGATCACCCAGGCAAAGAAGGCTTCGCGCCAGGCATCGCTTGGCTTGGGGTGAACCATCTTCAGCACGTCCGCCAGGGAGGGCTTGGTGCCGATCGAAGCCTGCAACAGCTGACGCTCGCTGGCCGTGTTCAACCAGTTCTGCACCAGGCGCTTGGGCTGCGACCCCAGGGATTTGCGCCCGGTCACGCCGCTGCGCAGGATCTGCACGAAGTTGCGCAGCATCTTGCCGTTGTCCACCACCTGGGCGAACAGCTCCGGCACCAGGGCCGAGCGTTGCGCGGTCAGCGCCGCCAGCAGCAGCGCCGGCATGTCCTTCATATGGCCTTGCTGCCGAGCGTAACGGGCGGCCTGGGCGACGAAGCGGCTGTCCAGCTCGCTCACCAGTTGCAGCACCGCGTCCAGCTGGCCTTCAGGCGAGGTGTAGAAGGTCGAGTTCAGGCAACCGGTGACCGCCAGCTGGGCCAGGCGATGCTTGGCGTTGTAGGCATAGGCCGGTGCCTTGGAAGCGTTCAGGGTGGTGCTCGCTGGCGCTTTTGCCTGTTGGGTGTTGAACAGCTGGAAGTTGGCCATCTTGGCGTCTCGCTCTGTTGTCTCGTTCGTTGCCAGATACATTGCAGCCGCTGTGCCAGGTTTTATTTTTCCAGCAAATTATTTTTTAACTTATTGATTTATAAAAGTTTTATTTTTATTCGCTTTTTCACTGGCCATTCGACAAGACAAACGACTCGATATTTTTATATCTTTACCTATCGCTTTTTATCTTCAGGTATAAACATGTCGAGCAAGCCCACGGTCGCCATCGGTTTTATCGGTTCCACCCTCGATCGCGTCGGCAAGGGCGCCAATCGCTGGAGCCATTGGCGGCCCACGGTCGGTCTGTGCCAGCAGCAGGACGTGCTGATCCAGCGCCTGGAACTGATCCACGGCCTGGACGCCCGGGATGTCAGCCTGGCCGAACGGGTGGCCAACGATGTGCGCCAGGTGTCGCCGGAAACCGAAGTGCGCCTGCACCCCATGGGCCTGAACAACCCCTGGGACTTCGAGGAGGTCTACGCCGCCCTGCACGACTTCACCAGCGCCTACCCGTTCGACACCGAGCGCGAGGACTACCTGGTGCACATCACCACTGGCACCCACGTGGCGCAGATCTGCTGGTTCCTGCTGACCGAGGCGCGCTACCTCCCTGCCCGACTGATCCAGACCTCGCCGGCCCGGCGCCGCGACCCCAGCGAACACGCTACCGGCACCCACGCGCTGATCGACCTCGACTTGTCGCGCTACGACCGCATCGCCTCGCGTTTTGCCCACAGGCGCCTGGAAGGCCTGGCCTTCCTCAAGTCCGGGATCGCCACCCGCAACCCGGCGTTCAACCGCTCCATCGAGCAGATCGAGCGGGTCGCGGTGCGCTCCAAGGCGCCGATGCTGCTGATCGGCCCCACCGGTGCCGGCAAGTCGTTCCTGGCCCGGCGCATCTACGAACTCAAGCGTGGGCGGCATCAGGTGCAGGGGCGCTTTGTCGAGGTCAACTGCGCCACCCTGCGCGGCGACGGTGCCATGTCGGCGCTGTTCGGGCATATCAAGGGCGCCTTCACCGGCGCCCAGAACGCCCGGGAGGGCCTGCTGCGGGCGGCCGATGGCGGCATGCTGTTTCTCGACGAGATCGGCGAGCTGGGGCTGGACGAACAGGCCATGCTGCTCAAGGCCATCGAGGAAAAACGCTTCTTTCCCATGGGCGCGGACCAGGAGGTGCAGAGCGACTTCCTGATCATCGCCGGCACCCACCGCGACCTGCGCGACCGGGTGGCCCAGGGCCTGTTCCGCGAAGACCTGTATGCGCGGATCAACCTCTGGACCTTCAACCTGCCGGGGCTGGCCGGGCGCCGCGAAGACATCGAGCCGAACATCGACTTCGAGCTGGAGCGCCACGCCCGGGAGCAAGGGCAACTGGTGCGTTTCAACCTGGAGGCGCGGCGCCGCTACCTGGCCTTCGCCAGCTCCAGCGAAGCGGCGTGGCTGGGCAACTTCCGCGAGCTGTCGGCGTCCATCACCCGCATGGCCACCCTGGCCGACAGCGGGCGCATCGACCAGGCCCAGGTCGAGGAGGAAATCCAGCGCCTGCGCCACGCCTGGGGCCTGGAAAATGCCGAGGATGAACTGCAGCAACTGTTGGGCGCCGAGGTAGAGCTGGACCTGTTCGACCGCCTGCAACTCAAGGCGGTGATTGCCGAATGCCGCCGCGCCGACAGCCTGTCGGACGCCGGGCGTCGGCTGTTCGGCGTATCGCGCCAGGGCAAGGCCAACCCCAACGACGCCGACCGCCTGCGCAAATACCTGGCACGCTTCGGCCTGGACTGGAAGCAGCTGTAGCCGCTGCCGCAGGCTGCGAACGGCCCGCAGGGACGCAGGGTTCTCAAGATCGATAGCGGTTTGGCTGGCGATCGCCAGGCAAGGTCCTGCGGACCTTTGCGCAGCCTCGCTGACGCTCGGCAGCGGCTACAAGGCCCATGCCGATCCAGGATTTGTGTAGCCGCTGCCGCAGGCTGCGAACGGCCCGTAGGGACGAAGGTCTCTCAAGATCGATAGCGGTTTGGCTGGCGATCGCCAGGCAAGGTCCTGCGGACCTTTACGCAGCCTCGCAGGCTCAGCAGCGGCTACAGGGCTGCGGTTGGGACGGCGAAGACGCCGCTGGCCCGGGCCACTTCACGCTCGCCGACTCGCAGCACCACGGTGGCAAAGGCCATCTGCCGGCCGCGTTTGGCATGCTCCAGGCGCACCTCGATCCATTCCCCGACCTGCACCGCCCCCAGGTAGTCGAGGGTCATGCTGGCGGTGATCAGCGGCAACGGCGGCTCGCTGGAGAACGCCATGGCGTAGCCCATGCCGATGTCCGCCAGGGTGGCGATGATGCCGCCATGCACCGTGCCCCGGCCGTTGGCATGGCGGGTGTCGGCGCGCAGGCCGAGGCACAGTTCACGGCCACTGCCACGCCCATAGACCGGGCCGATCAGCTCCAGCAGCGGGCTGCTGCGAGGCCAGGGACTGAAGCCCGGGGGGATGTCCGATTCGCTCATGAGGTTCTCCTTGAACCGCTGGGTAACGAGGGTTGCACAGGGCGACAGGTGTAGCCCTGATTGACCACGGTGCCCATGAGCATCAGCCAGGCAAATGGATGAAAATAACTTGCGCCGCGATCGTGGTGATCCCGGGAACAGCGGTAAGATGCGCGCCTGCGCCCTAGCCGCAGTTTCAAGTACTCAAGGAGCCTCCATGCAACATCAGGACGATCACCCTGCCATCCGCCGCCGACTGGCCTTTGCCTTCTTCGGTGCCCTGGCCCTCAGCGCCTGCTCCCCCAGTGATCACAACAGCTCCGCGGTGGCCCTCGGCGGCGCCCAGGGCAAGGCTGGCGCCCTGCTGGCCTACGAGCACGAACTGACCCTGTCCCTGCCCGCCGAACAGATCGGCCCGCACCTGGAACAAACCCGCGAGTCCTGCGAAAAGGCCCAGTTCGGCGCCTGCAACATCCTGCTTCTGGAGCAGAGCAAGTACCGCGCTCGGGTGGTGTTGCGAATCACCCCGGACGGTGTCGAACCCATCGTCAAGCAGGCGTCCGAAGGGGCCGAACTGGGCGAGCGGGTCACCAGCGCCGAAGACCTGGCCGACGCCGTGGCCGATGTGCAACGCCAGCAACAGCGACTCAAGGCCCAGCAACAGCGCTTGGATGAACTGGCGGCGCGCAAGGACATCACCGTCAGCGACCTGATCGCCCTGAGCAAGGAGCAGGCAGGCATCGAGAATGACCTGCAAGCGCTGGCCCAGACAGCTGCCGGACACCAGCGTCGCCTGGACACCAACCGCCTGACCCTGAACTTCCTGCCCAGTGACGGCGCAGAACGCGGTTCAAGCCTCAAGCGCGCCCTGCGCGACCTGCCGGACAACCTGGCCGAGGGCACTGCCGCAGCCCTGGAGAAAGGCAGCCAGGCCCTGCCCTTCGTGATCCTGGCCTTCCCGCTGGCACTGCTGTGGGTCTGGCTGTGGCGCAAGTTCGTGCGTCGCCGCCCCTGAGTTTTGCGGCCCCCTTGCGGGCGCCTTCGCTGGCAAGCCAGCTCCTACGGTTAGCCCACACACCGCGTAAAGCCCCGTAGGAGCAGGCTCTCCGGCAAAGAGGCCGACGAATCCTACAGCGCTCCCAACGGTGCCTTCGCTGGCCAGCCAGCGCCTACGACTGGGGTTGCAGCGCCAGTTGCAGGCGCTCCAGGCCGATGCCGAATCCGGCACCTTCGCGGTAGGCGCCGGCACCTACCACTTGCTGTTGCGCACCCAACTGCGGGCAACGCACCTCGAAACCTTCGCCATTGAGGTAGTAGGTCAGGCCGCGCTTGACCCCGAGGTTGAGCTCGTACTCCAGGCCCAGGGCATCCAGAAAGCCAACGCACAGTTCCCGCGCGCGCTCCAGCGCCTGCAAGGGTTTGGGCCCCAGTATCTCCAGGCCCAACTGGGTGAATTCTCGATACCGCCCGGCTTGCGGCCGTTCATAGCGATAACAGCGAGCGACGTAGAAAAAGATCGCCTGCTCCCGTCCTGCCAACAGCTCGCGGGCGGTTTCCTGGAACAGTGCAGTGGCTTCCGGAATCAGGCAGCACGGCCGTCCGGCCTTGTCGTTGAAGGCCCACATCTGGCCGATGACTTCACTGCCGCCGGCCTTTTCGATAAAGGTGTCCTGGCCCCACAGCGCCGGGACTATGACTTCTTCAGCACCAGCTTCGATGAAGCCAGCTCCGGAAGCGCTCTTCCAGGGTGCGTAGGGCGGCAGCTTGCGGGCCGGTGATCATTCGAGTGCCACGGAGCATGGTCATGGGTGTTTCCTCTTGGTTTTTGACAGGCAATAAAAAAGGCGCCTTGTCGGGCGCCTTTGGTTTTTTTCATCGTTGGTCAGTGATCGCAGTGTCTGGATGACTGACCGCTCGACGCGCACACGCGACCACGGCCCCGAAGCTGAGGTCGATGGTGATGCAGGCGGGAGTCGAGGCGGAAAAGATTCATGGCGCATCCTGCCACGCGACCCAAGTGCCTGACAAGCCGCCCAATCATCCGGCACTCGCCGACGAAGAGGCCTGTGGGTCCTGCTGCGCTCTCAAGGACGCCTTCGCTGGCAAGCCAGCGCCTACGGCAGGCAGGAACACCTCAGCGCCCAATCGTAGGAGCCGGCTTGCCGGCGAACAGGACCGCAAGCCTTGCATCGCCCTGACGGACGCCTTCGCTGGCAAGCCAGCGCCTACGGCAGGCAGGAACACCTCAGCGCCCAACCGTAGGAGCCGGCTGGCCGGCGAACAGGACCGCAAGCCTTGCATCGCCCTGACGGACGCCTTCGCTGGCAAGCCAGCGCCTACGGCAGGCAGGAACACCTCAGCGCCCAATCGTAGGAGCCGGCTGGCCGGCGAACAGGACCGCAAGCCTTGCATCGCCCTGACGGACGTCTTCGCTGGCAAGCCAGCTCCTACAACGGGCAGGCCCTTGGGGTTACAGCGGCCTTTTCAGGCAGCGCTGGTAGCGTTCATCCACGCGCTTGGCGAACCAGGCGGTGGTCAACTGGCGGGTGATCTTCGGGCTCTTGAGTTCGATGCCCGGCAAGTGCTGGCGTGGCACGGGCCGGCCGGCGGCTCGATCGGCCAGGGCAAACACCTGGCGGTACAGCTCGGTCTGGGCGAAGTCCTGGCGGTCGCCCTGTTCCAACTGCTCACGGATCTGCGGGTTACGCAGCCCCAGTTGCTTGCCCAGGGTGCGCACCGCCAGTTCGGTACTGCCGGGCAGGAGCGAGTCGTAACGGATCAGGTCGCCGTCCAGGGCCAACTTGATCCCGCTGAGGCGGCTGACCGCAGCCTGGAAGGCAGCGTTGCGGCTGGCGTACCAGCCGGCGTTGAAGTCGGCGAAGCGGTACAGCGGTTGCGGGTAGTCCACCGGGTAGCCCAAAAGGTGGGCGATGCCGAAGTACAGGCCGCCACGGCGACTGAAGACTTCCTGGCGAATGGTGCCCTGCACCGGGTAGGGATAGCCCTGGGCATGCTGCTGGGCAAACTCGATGCTGACCTGCATCGGCCCGCCGGTGTGCACCGGGTTGAAACGGCCGAACAGGGTCTGGCCCAGGGGCACCTGGCCGATGAAGTCGTCGAAGATCGCGCTCAGCTCCTTCTCGCTGCGGGCCCGGGCCAGGCGCTGGCTGTAGGACTGGCCGTCCGCGCCGCGCACTTGCAGGGCGGCGCTGACCAGCAACGCCGGCACATGCACCTTGGCCGCGCGGCGGTCGATTTCCTCTCGGGCAATGCGCCCCAGGCCCGGCACCGTCGGGTCGACCTGGAAGGTCGATTCCTGCTCGGTCACCGCCAGCACCGCGCACAGGTTGCTCGGGCTCGGTTCCAACCCCTGGGCGCTGAAGGCCACCTGGATGTCCCGGGCCCAGCCCTGGCGGTCGCCGACCTGGGCCGGCAGCAGGCGCAGGATCCGCGCTTGGGTCTGCTCCGGGGTCAGCGTCGGTGCCTGGGGGCCACGTGGGCTGGCGCAACCGGCCAGCAGCGACAGGCCCAGGCAGCAACTGAGAAGACGAGAGGAAATCATGGGACTCCGCAAGATGGCTGGACGAGGGCCGTGCAAGTAAAGCAGCGGCTGGGGCGTTCGACCAAAGAATGCGAGCGCTGTTCCCGCCACGCCCTGTAGCCGCTGCCGCAGGCTGCGAAAGGCTGCGGACCCTGAGGCCTCTGCGCGATCGACGGGAGATCGCCAGGCAAGGTCCTGCGGACCTTCGCGCAGCTTCGCAGGCTCAGCAGCGGCTACGGCCAATGCCGATCCGGGATTTGTGTCACCGCTGCCGCAGGCTGCGAAAGGCTGCGGACCCTGAGGCCTCTGCGCGATCGACGGGAGTTCGCCAGGCAAGGTCCTGCGGACCTTGGCGCAGCTTCGCAGGCTCAGCAGCGGCTACAGGCTAAAATCCTTCTATTGGCGGTGTGGCTGGGTGTACTTTGATGACCCCGCCCTCAATGGAGTGACACCCGGATGTTGACCCTGGATTTTCTGCTTACCAGCCTGATTGTCGTGCTGATTCCCGGCAGCGGCGTGATCCTGACCATTTCCACCGCCCTGGTGGCCGGCAAGCGCGCCAGCCTGTTCACCGCCATTGGCTGCACCGCCGGGATCGTCCCGCACCTGCTGGCCTCGATCCTCGGCCTGTCGGCGATCCTGCACACCAGCGCCCTGGCCTTCCAGGGCCTGAAGTTCGCCGGGGTCGCCTATCTGCTCTACCTGGCCTACGCCACCTGGCGTGATCGCTCGGCCTTTGCGGTGGACAGCAAGGCGGTGAGCCACGGCGCCGGCGCGCTGATGCTCAAGGCCTGCCTGCTGAACATCCTCAACCCCAAGCTGACCATTTTCTTCCTGGCCTTCCTGCCCCAGTTCATCGCCCATGACGGCAGCGAGCCGATCCCACAGATGCTGCTCCTGAGCGGCGTGTTCATGGCCATGACCTTCTTCGTGTTCGTGCTCTACGGGCTGCTGGCCAATCTGTTCCGTACCGCGGTGATCGAGTCGCCCAAAGTCCAGAACTGGTTGCGCCGCAGCTTTGCCGCAAGCTTCGCGGGGCTGGGCCTGAACCTGGCCTTCGCCCAGCGTTGACCCCGCGGCAGGCGCCGTCCGCAGTCCGATGCATAACGTTGATCTCTTAGCGAGGGCAAACACATGAACTGCAGCGACGTACTGATCATCGGCGCCGGCCCCACCGGCCTGGTGCTGGCGCTCTGGCTGCGCCGGCAGGGGATCAAGGTACGGATCATCGACAAGACCCTCGGCCCGGGCACCACCTCCCGGGCCCTGGCGGTGCAGGCCCGGACCCTGGAGCTGTACCGCCAGCTGGACCTGACCCAGGCCATCGTCGAACGCGGCCACCACGTGCCGGCGGTCAACCTCTGGGTCCGCGGCGAACGGGCCGCGCAACTGCCGTTCAACGCCATCGGCGAAGACCTGACGCCCTACCCCTTCCTGCAGATCTTTCCCCAGGACGAACACGAGCAACTGCTGATCGAGCGCCTGGCGCTGCTGGGTGTGGAGGTTGAACGGGGCACCGAACTGCTGGCCTTCACCGACCACGGCCACCTGATCAACGCTCGCCTGCGCGGCCCCGACGGCCGCGAGGAACACTGCCAGGCCTTCTACCTGGCCGGCTGCGACGGCGCCCGCTCCACGGTGCGCAAGACCCTGGGCAGCGGCTTTCCCGGCGGCACCTACCAGCAGGTGTTCTATGTCGCCGATGTCGAGGCCAGCGGCCCGAGCATCGACGGCCAGTTGCACGTGGACCTGGACGACGCCGACTTTCTCGCGGTGTTTCCCCTGGCCCACAGCGGCCGCGCGCGGCTGATCGGCACGGTGCGCGACGAACGGGCCGAACACCCGGAAAACCTGCGTTTCGAAGACGTCAGCCAGCGCGCCATGCGCCAGCTCAAGGTCGAGGTGAACCAGGTCAACTGGTTCTCCACCTACAAGGTGCATCACCGGGTGGCCGAGCAGTTTCGCTGCGGCCGGGTGTTCCTGCTGGGGGACGCCGCCCATGTGCACAGCCCGGCCGGCGGCCAGGGCATGAACACCGGGATCGGCGACGCCATCAACCTGGCCTGGAAACTGGCGGCGGTGCTCAGCGGCCAGAGTGCCGAAAGCCTGCTGGACAGCTATGAAATCGAACGCATGGAGTTTGCCCGGCGCCTGGTGGCCACCACCGACCGGGTGTTCAGCTTCGCCACCGCCGATGGCCCGGTCGCCTACCTGGTACGCACCCGCCTGGCGCCCCTGCTGCTGCCGAAGATCGCCGCTTTCGACAGTGCCCGGGAATTTCTCTTTCGCACCGTGTCGCAGATCACCCTCAACTACCGGGGCATGCCCCTGAGCGCCGGTGGCGTCGGCCCGGTGCACGGCGGCGACCGCCTGCCCTGGGTCCGCGACGGCGAGCACGACAACTTCGACAGCCTCGATCACCTGGGCTGGCAGGTGCACGTCTACGGCGTCACCAGCAACGCGGTACAGGACTGGTGCGCCGAACACCGGGTGCCGTTGCGCCTCTTCGACTGGCGCCCGGCCCACGCCCACGCGGGGCTGGCGCGCAACGCCCTGTACCTGCTGCGCCCGGACACCTACGTGGCCCTGGCCGAACGTTCGGCCGATCCGCGGGTGCTGGAGCGTTATTTCCGCGAACGCGAGATCTCCCCGCAGAACAGCCCGGCCGCCCTCAAACCGCGCTGATCCGCGCTTGGCGCACTGCGCAGCCGGTGCCGGGCATCGGGTTGCACATGCATGGGCGCCGCCCTCCCCCCTAGCCGCGGTTACGACGTGTCATGACTCCGCTCGACGCCGCACCGCCCAAGGCCTGAAGCGAGCGCGCAGAAAGCCTGCGCGGGCGCCAGGGTCCTTAGAAGTCAGCCTTGACCGACAGGGTGAAGTTGCGCGGATCACCGTAGAAGTTGCCGAAGCCTTCGGTGCCGATGGTGGTGTAGTAGCGCTTGTCCAGCAGGTTGTTGCCGTTGAGCGCCAGGGACCAGGTGTCGTCGATGCGATAGCCGATGCGCCCGTTCCAGATCGCATAGCCGGCCTGGCTGATGTGCTTGCCGCTGGTGGGCGAGACCCGGTAGTTGTCGCTTTGCGCGTTGACCCCAGCCCCCACATTAAAGCGCTCCAGGGCACCGCCCAGCTGGTAATCGCCCCAGACCCGTAGCAGGTGCCGCGGTACGTAGGAATTGAACGACTGGCCGTTCTTGCTGCTGTCGGCATCCTCCAGGGTCTTGGTCTGGGTGTAGGTGTAGCCGGCCAGCAGTTGCAGGCGCTCGATCACCTCACCGCTGACTTCGGCCTCAAAGCCTTGGGCACGGACCTTGCCCGAGTTCAGCGAGCAGGTGCTGTCCGGGCAGGCCGGATCGTCCTGCTGCGCATCCTCCTGAATCGTGCGGAACAGGCTGAAGGCGCTGTTCAGGCGACCGTCAAACCACTCGCCCTTGATCCCCGCTTCGTAGCTCTTGCCCACCAGCGGCTTGAGAGAGGCACCGTCCAGGGTCCGATAGCTGCCCTGGGGGGTGAAGATGCTGGAGTAGCTGGCGTAGGCCGTGAGGTTGTCGTTGAGGTCGTACAGCACCCCGGCGAACGGCGTGACCTCGCCGGTTTCCTTGGAACGGGCGCTGCTGGGGGTGCGGGTGTCGCGCCAGTAGGCCACGGCATCGTTCTGCGACTTGTACCAACTGACCCGGCTGCCCATGACCAGGGTCAGCGGGTCGGCCAGTTTCAGGCGCAGGGTGGAATACAGCCCCTGCTGCTGGATCCGCAGATCAGAGGGGCCGCCCCGGGTGGAGTTGCTTTCGTAGTAGCTGGCATCGGGCTTGGGCAGATGGTGATCGGGGTCCAGCACGTTCTGCCGCTGCGGCAAGCCGGCCACGGCGTAGAAGTCGTCCTTGATCGAGCGGCTGGCGTTGGCACCGACGACCAGTTCGTGCTCCCGGCCAAAGGCCTGGAAGCGGCCGTCGACATAGGCATCGAAGCCGTAGTCCACCTGATCGTAGTCATAGGTGCTGCCCAGCATCAGGGTGCTGGAACGGTTGGCCCCCACCGGCACCGAACCGCTGGGGAAGGCGTACTCGATGTCCTGGGTGTTGCGGCTGTAGACCCCGGCCACCTTCAGCGCCCAGTCATCGTTGAGCTGTTGCTTGAGGTCGGCGAAATAGGTCGCGCGCTTGCTGCGCGAGTTGTTCCAGGCGGTGTTCAGGCAGGTGGAACGGCCGAGCTTGAGGTCGCTGCCGTCGCTGAAGCGCGGCAGGCCGCCCCAGCACGGGCGCGAGTCGACGTCTTCATAGGCCATGCCCAGGCCCAGGGTGGTGTCGTCGCTGAGGTCGAAGTCCAGGGCGCCGTAGTAGACCTGATCCTTGCGCTCGCCCAGGTCGTAGAAATACTGCCGGGTCTGCTGGGTGACCACCGCCCGGCCACGGACGGTGCCGGCGTCGTTCAACGGCCCGCCGGTGTCCACCTGGGCCCGGTAGTTGTCCCAACTGCCAGCGGACATCGTCAGCTCGGTGTGGGGCGTGGCCTGGCCGCGCTTGCGCACGAAGTTCACCGAACCGGCGGTGCCGCCCGCGCCCTTGAGCATGCCGGCGGCGCCGCGCAGAATCTCCACCCGGTCATAGAAGGCCATGTCGCTGCTGAAGCTGTCGGCCTGCACGTAGCTGCTGCCCATGTCCAGGGGCACGCCGTCGTACTGGTACTGGCCGGTCATGCGAAAGCCCCGGGAATAGAAATACTTGCCGCCCATGGGCGAGTCGTAGAGGGTGATGCCCGGGGTCTTCTCCATCACCTGGTCGATGGTGTTGAGGTTCTGGTCATCGAGCATCTTGCGGGTGATCACGGTCACCGACTGCGGGGTGTCCTTCAGCGAGTGCTGGCCCTTGCCGATGGTCACCGCGCCGGTGGTGTAGGAACCGGAGTACTCGGTGGTGGCCCCCAGCTCCTGGCCCTGCACCTGAGTGGTGCCCAGCTCCAGGGTGCCATTGCCCTTGGGCACGGGGCGCAGCACGTAGCTGCCGTTGCTCTGGGGTTCGGCCTGCCAGCCGCTGCCGGCGAGAATCCGCGCAAAGCCTTCCTGCACACCGTAATCCCCCTGGAGCCCCGCCGAACGCTGGCCGGCGGTCTGTCGCGCGTCGAAGGAAATCGCCGCCCCAGCAGCGCTGGCGTAACGGCTCAGCACCTCGGTCAGATCCCCTGGGGCAATGTCGAAGCGGCGCACGGCGCTCTGCTCGCTGGCCGCCAGTGCGGTCAACGGCAACAGCGTCGCCCCGTAAACCGCCAGTGCACCCCAGAGCCCGAGCTTGATTGCCCGGGCTAACGTCGACTTGTGAACATCAGACATGCTTTGCCTTCCCCGCTAACGAAAATGAACCCACTGGGGGATAAGCCGGACCAGGGCTGGCCAACCTGCAAGGATCACGAATTTTTTTTCCGACGCTTCAGCCCAGGTGGCTGTCGGAGACTCGCACCCAGTAACGGGTATAGCGCTTGATCTGCAGCGAGAAACCGCTTTCCAACGCCGCCAGGGCACGGTCGGTGTCGTCGATGGGGAAGGCTCCGGAGATCTTCAGCCCGGCGATCTGCGGATCGCACTGCAGCACCCCGCGCCGGTAGCGCGACAGGTCGGCCAGCAAGTCCCCCAGGGGCCGGTCGATGGCGATGATGCTGCCCTGGCGCCAGGCGCCCACCGAAGCATCGTTGGGCCGCAGCGCGGCAAAACCCCGGCCGCTGAACGCCAGTTGCTGGCCGGCCTCGACCCGACGCGGCGCGCTGCCATCGCCCAGGCTGACCTGCACCGCGTGCTCCAGCACCGCCACCTGCTCCTCGCGCTCGTCGCTGCGCAGCACGAAGCGCGTACCCAGGGCCAGCACCTCGGCGTGTCGGGTCTGTACCCGGAACGGCCGCTGCAACGGGTCGGCACCGGTGCTCACCAGCATCTCGCCCCACAGCAGCTGGACCTTGCGCTGCTGGCCGTCGAAGCGCACGTTGATCGAGGTGTTGGTATTGAGCAGCAGCGAACTGCCATCCGCCAGGCGCACTTGTCGGCGCTCGCCGATCTGCGTCCGGTAGTCCGCCAGCAATTGCTGGGCGCTGTCGCTGCGCCAGCCCAGCCAGCCCAGGGAACCGGCCGAGGCCAGCACCACCAGGTTGCGCATCAGCTCGCGGCGCGAACGCCCGGCCCCGCGCAAGGTCGAGCCGGCCAGGCCGCCGGGCAGCGCCGAGATCTGCTCGCCCAACTGCTGCATGCGCTCCCAGGCCTGGCGGTGCAAGGGGTCGGCGGCCAGCCACTCGCGCCAGGCCGCCTGCTCCTGCTCGGAGGCGCTGCCGGAGCGCAATTGCGCGTACCAGCGCGCCGCGCCGCTGATGGCCTGACGCTCGGCGACGCTCAGTTGCAGGCCGGCAAAGCTCATGACAGCTGCATCCGCATCTGCATCAGGCAGCAGTGCTCCATGGCCTTGGCCATGTAGTTGCTCACACTGCGCACGGAAATCTGCAGGCGCTCGGCGATCTGCTCGTAGGTCAGGCCATCGCACTGGGACAGCAGGAAGGCCTGCTTGACCTTGGGCCCCAGGCCATCCAGCAGACGGTCGATTTCCATCAGCGCCTGGAACAATACGCTCTGCTCCTCCGGCGACGGGTGCTCGCCCTCGGGCACCCGGGCCAGGGCTTCGAGGTAGGCCTGCTCCAGGGAGCGGCGGCGAAACAGATCGATCAGCAGGCCCCGGGCAATGCGCGACAGGTAGGGCCGCGGCTCACGGATGTCCTGTGCGTTGCGGGCCTTGAGCACCCGCACGAAGGTGTCCTGGGCCAGGTCGGCGGCATCGAAGCCATTGCCCAGGCGCTGGCGCAGCCAGCCCTGCAACCAGCCATGGTGATGGGTGTAGAGATCGGTGACGGCGCAGCGCAGGGATAAGTCGTCGGCGGGCATGACAGTAAGGATTCATATTTGATAATGAATCGCATTGTCATGTAGAGGCGGAAGTCTTGGCAATAGCCACGAACGCCGGGCGGCGTTCGTGGAGGGACGGTTTGGCCCGGTGCGGGATCAGATCCCGGCCAGGGCCAGGTCCATGGCGAAGTAGGTGAAGATCAGGTCGGCGCCGGCGCGCTTGATCGAACCCAGGCTTTCACGCACCACCCGCTGCTCGTCGATGGCCCCGGCCTGGGCGCCGAACTTGATCATCGCGTACTCGCCGCTGACCTGGTACGCCGCCACCGGCAGGCGCGAGGCCTCGCGGATGTCGCGGATGATGTCCAGGTAAGCCCCGGCGGGCTTGACCATCAGCGAGTCGGCGCCTTCCTGCTCGTCCAGCAGGGATTCGCGCACCGCTTCGCGGCGGTTCATCGGGTTCATCTGGTAGCTCTTGCGGTCGCCCTTGAGCGCGCTGCCCCCGGCCTCGCGGAACGGGCCGTAGAGCGCCGAAGCGAACTTGGTGGAATAGGCCATGATCGGCGTCTGGGTGAACCCAGCGGCGTCCAGGGCGCGGCGGATGGCCTGGACCTGACCGTCCATGGCCGCCGACGGCGCGATCACGTCGGCGCCGGCACGGGCCGCAGCCACCGCCTGCTTGCCGAGGTTGATCAGGGTCTGGTCGTTGTCCACTTCATGGCCGTGCATCACGCCACAGTGGCCGTGCTCGGTGTATTCGCAGAAGCAGGTGTCGGACATCACGATCATCTCCGGCACCGCGTCCTTGGCGATGCGCGACATGCGCGACACCAGGCCGTTTTCCTTCCAGGTATCGCTGCCGTCGCAGTCCAGATGGTGCGACACACCGAAAGTCATCACCGACTTGATCCCGGCGCGGGCGTAACGCTCGATCTCCCCGGCCAGCTTGGATTCGGGAATGCGCATCACCCCGGGCATGCTCTTGATCGGCACGAAATCGTCGATTTCCTCCTCGACGAAAATCGGCAGTACCAGGTCATTGAGGGTGAATTCGGTTTCCTGGAACAGGCTGCGCAGTTGTTCGGAGCGACGCAGGCGACGGGGACGGGCTTCTGGGAACTGGCTGGACATGATTTTTCCTAAGGCTGAGCGCGGGACAACACGAGCGATGGCGAAAAAAGGCTGAAAGCTTATGCCCAGAGCCGCCGTGGTACAAACCCGCACGGCTCAAGAGAGTCTTGCGAATCTGCTAACAATCAGCGCCAGGCCCGCTATTCATGGGCTTGGCGAGGGCCCGCGCAGGCCGGCCTGCGACCATCTGACGCAAGACAGAGGAGCAGCAACAAGCAACAAGCAACAAGCAACAAGCTTCGAGCGGCAAGCGGCAAGCGGCAAGCGGCAAGCGGTAAGCGGTAAGCGGTAAGCGGTAAGCGGTAAGCGGTAAGCGGTAAGCGGTAAGCGGCAACAGCGTCGGGCTGGGCTTGGAGCTGGAAACTTGCCGCGGCTTCACCCCGCGAGAAACTTGCCTTCAATACAGGTGACGGCAGAGCCGCCGATCCACACCTCATCGCCCACCTGCTCCACATCGATGGACCCAGCGCGGCCCATGCTCAGGCCCTGGCTGACCCGATAGCGCGACGGCGCCTGCCCGGTCCCCAGCAGCCACTGGGCGATCCCGGCATTGAGGCTGCCGGTGGCCGGGTCTTCGGGCATGCCGTCGCCGGCGATAAAGGCCCGCACCTCGAACTGCGCCTCGGTGTCATCGCGCTCGGGGTCACAGGGCGCGATCACCCCTACAGCCAGACCGATCAGTGCCGGGTAGTCCGGTTGCAGATCCAGCACCTGCTGGCGCTCGCCGAGCATCACCGCCAGCCAGCCGGCGCCGTTGTCGACCCACTGCGCCTGGACGATATCCCCGGCTTTCAGGCCCAGGCCACGGCGTACCTGCTCCAGCACCTCGGGCTCCACCGGGCCGGACTTGAGCAGCGGCGGCGCGAGAAAGGCCAACTTTTCGCCCTGACGACGAATGCGCACCAGACCGACTTCACACTCCTGAATGATCTCCTCGCCCCGGGGCACACCGCTGGCTTCGAGCCAGGCGTGGCAACTGCCCAGGGTCGGGTGACCGGCGAAGGGCAGCTCTTGGGTGGTGGTGAAGATCCGCAAGCGATAGTCGGCCCGAGGGTCGCGGGGCTTGAGCAGGAAGGTGGTTTCGCTGAGGTTGGTCCAGGTGGCGAAAGCGGCCATGCGTTCGTCGCTGAGATCGTCGGCGTTGAACACCACGGCCAGGGGGTTGCCCTTGAGGGGGGTGGCGCTGAAGACGTCGATTTGCTTGAAGTTCAGGGCGGGCATTTAGAGTGCCTGTAGAGAGAGCGGTTGGTGATTGTAATGGGTTGGGGGGGGACATATCCGCCAAAAGCGCACGCCCCCCCTAAGTGCTCAAGCCCAAGGCATGGGTGCAAGAGACGGCAGTACATGCGCATGCTTCAACAGCCCGAGTCATCAAGGCAGCTAAAACGAGAAGACCTTGAAAGGGATGACTCTTACAGCGGGATCACCTGCGCTTCTCAAGCGACGTTGACCTCTCTGTCCCATCACTCGCCCTCCTCAGTCAGTTTTGACCCTCCTTAATGTGCAAAAAAACAAAAAATCAGATTTTTTTGCATTTAACAGTGACCAAAGCTCACGAAACAGTCTATCGTGCCTTTCGAATTTGTGAAAAAATCACAAATTATTTATGGCACAAGCCATAGCGTGTAGCCAAGCAATAGGAGGACACAATGCTAGTCCAATTCTCAGTGGAAAATTTCATGTCCTTCCGCGAGGAAGCGGTTTTATCTATGTGGGCGGCAAAAATCCGTTCCAAAAACAAAGAATTAGACGTTAAGTCTACATTCGATACGGATTTTGGAATGAAGCTTTTAAAAACCGCTGTTATATATGGCGCGAACGCCAGCGGCAAAAGCAACATATTCAAAGCTATGCGCTTTATGAAAAACTTAGTAATCAACTCTTCTAAAGAATCTCAGAAAGATGAAGAAATAGACGTTTCCCCATTTCTGCTAAACACTTTATCAGCAACTAAGCCTTCAGCGTTTTCAGTAATATTTATCCACAACTCCAACCTATATGAATACTCTTTTTCGGCATGCAAAACACGCATAGAAACTGAACATCTAAAAATCAGGCACAAAGACGAAAAAAACGAAACAACTCTATTCACCCGGAGTGGCGAAACAATAGAGGTCTCCGAAAACTTTCCTGAGGGAAAAGGCCTTGAAAAGCGCACTCGCGACAATGCTCTTTTCCTATCCGTCTGTGCAAACTTTGACGGAGATATCAGTTCCGAAGTAATAAGCTGGTTCAGAAGAGTCAGAATTGTGAACGGCCTGCAAGACATTGGAGTAATGCCATTCACAAGCAAAAGACTGAAAGACCCTGAAGGTAACAAAAAAATCCTTCAGCTACTCGACGCCTTTGATATCGGCATTACAAATATCAAAGTTAATGATATTCCCGACGAGGCCATACCTCAAGAATTTAAAGCATTCCGCGAAGCTTTTAAAGGCCTGCCTGGAAAGATACAGTTTGGCACGCACGCTGATAGAATATTTGCAGAGCACAAAGTATTCGATGAGGTAGGTGACGCTGTAGGTGTAGTCGATTTTAATATTGAAAAAAACGAATCCGAGGGTACACAAAAACTAATAGCACTGTCCGGCCCTTTAATTGATGCACTTGAAAATTCGCTAATTTTATTCCTAGATGAACTTGATGCAAGACTACATCCTCTTTTATCTTTACAGATACTAAAGCTATTCAACTGCAACCAGAAAAACGCAAATAATGCTCAACTAATAACCGCCACACACAGCACAAACCTACTTGACAAAGATACACTAAGAAGAGACCAGGTTTGGCTGACTTCAAAAAACATCACAGGTGAGTCGAGCCTTACGTCGTTAATAGAGTACAAGGTACGAAACGATGCTTCATACGAAAAAGACTATTTAAGCGGTAAATATGGCGCAATACCATTTATCGGCGAGGTTGGCAGTCTATTTCAATAGGGCGCATAAAAAATGGACTTAAAAAATCGTAAAACCAATACTAAAAACACCAAAAAGAAAATATTGATTGTTTGCGAAGGGGCACGGACCGAGCCTAGTTATTTCAAATCTTTTAGAGTTCATCAGGACTGTGAGATTGTCGGCGCCGGCAGCAATACGGTATCCGTGGTAACGCACGCCATGAAAATGATGAAAAAAGAGAGCTACCGCGAAGTATGGTGCGTATTTGACCGTGATTCTTTCCCAAAAACACGCGTTAAGACTGCCTTGCAGCTAGCCGCACAAAACAATATAAAAATCGCTTTTTCAAATGAGTCATTCGAATTGTGGTATGTCTTGCATTTCCAGTATCTGGACACTCAAATAACGAGAGCAGACTACTGCCAAAAGCTAAATAATTTACTTGGCCAAAAGTACGAAAAAAACGACGTATCAATGTATAAAAAACTTTTAGAAAACCAACGCATAGCCATAGCGAATGCGAAAAAACTAGAGGGTAAAGTCGTCCCCGTCGGCGCCTGCAATGTTGACTCCTACCCGTACACCACCGTTTACAAACTAGTCGAACGCTTAAACAAAATCGCAAGCACCCAATAATTATTAAAATGGTCTGCCTTTGTGGTCAGTTAGCCGCACTGCTCACAAAGGCTCTACCTCTTCATACTTACTCCAAACTACTCAATATCCAGTCGACTCACCTTGGTCCCTCTGATGGACTGAAACTCTTATAAACACACAGGCCTTAAAGCAAGTGCACTGTAGGGTTACATTCATCTTTCCTTGCCACATTCGCACCACTGGTCTTGCTTTTGATCTACTGCCCCCTTCCCAGCAGACTTTGCGTAGGGGACAGCTCGGCAAGCCCCTCCCCCCCTCAAACCACCTTGGGAATCTCCAACCCACGAATCACCGCCGGCCGCGCCACAAACTTGGCCAGCACCCGCTGCACATCGGGGAAACTGTCGATCCCCACCAACCCACCCGCCTCATAAAACCCGATCAAATTGCGAATCCACGGAAAGGTCGCAATATCGGCAATGGTGTAGCGCTCGCCCATGATCCACTCGCGCCCCTTCAGGTGCTTGTCCAACACCCCCAGCAATCGCTTGGCCTCATTCACGTAACGCTCCAGCGGCCGCTTGTCCTCGTAGTCCTTGCCGGCGAATTTGTGGAAGAACCCCACCTGCCCGAACATCGGCCCGATGCCACCCATCTGGAACATCAGCCACTGGATGGTTTCATAACGCGCCGCCGATTCCTGGGCCAGCAGTTGCCCGCTCTTGTCCGCCAGGTAGATCAGGATCGCCCCCGACTCGAACAACGCCAGGGGCCGGTCGCCCGGGCCGTGGGGGTCGAGAATCGCCGGGATCTTGTTGTTCGGGCTGACGCTGAGGAACTCAGGGGTCATCTGGTCCTGGGTCTCGAAGCTGACCCGATGCGCTTCGTACGGCAGGCCGATCTCTTCGAGCATGATCGAGACCTTGACCCCGTTGGGGGTCGGCAACGAGTACAGCTGAATCCACTCGGGGAATTGCGCAGGCCATTTCTGGGTAACGGCAAAGGCGGAAAGATCGCTCATGACAGGCTTCCAGTCTCAATCAAAGGGGGCGACGCCACAGAGGGGCAACGGCGGGAGATTATCCGCCGGGCTTTCTTAAATCGGCAACATGCGGCGCTTAAGCTGCGGGCAATCGAACCAAATGCCGTTCAGGGACTCAGAAACCACGGCCGCGACAGGCCACGTTCGATGACAGGGAACACCGGTTTGTCAGCCGCGCCCCATTGCCCCGAAGAATCGCCACGCCATGAAACTGCTCCGCCGCCTTGCCCGTTCCTTCAAGCACCGCCGCTACCTGCCGCTGCCCGCCCTGTTGCTGGGCAGTGCCCTGTGCCTGTCGCTGGAGTCCAGCGTCAGCCGCGCGCAACCGGTGGACGGCACCCAGACCCTGGTGTTCCTGCGCCATGCGGAAAAGCCCGCCGGCGGCCTCGGCCAGCTCAACTGCCAGGGCCTGAACCGGGCCCTGGACCTGGCCACGTTGCTGCCGGAAAAATTCGGCAAGGCGCAGTACGTGTTCGCCGCCGACCCGACGCGCAATGTCGAGGAAGGCGAGCTGGACAACTCCTACAGCTACATCCGCCCCCTGATGACCATCAGCCCCAGCGCCATCAAGCTCGGCCTGCCGGTGAACATCGATTTTGCCGCCAACGACACCAGCGACCTGGCGGACGAGCTGCTGCACGACCGCTACCACAACTCGATCATCTACACCGCCTGGTCCCACGGTTACCTGCCGGAGCTGATCAACAAGGTCGCCGAAGAGGCCGTGGGCCAGAAGCGCCCGATCACTGAGGACTGGGCCTCCAGCGACTTCGACTCGCTGTACGTGCTGACCCTGACCTGGCGCAACGGCAAGGCCAGCCTGCACAGCCAGAGCTACAAGCAGGGCCTGGACGGCGGCGAGCAGGATTGCCCGAGCTGATCAGCCCAGGGCGTCGAGCAACCGGTACCAGGCAATCCCCGCCCCCAGGTAGAGGCGTTGCAGGCCATGCAGCGGAATCGGCCGCACAGGCGTGAGCGGAAACGGAAAGGCCTGCCCCGCTCCCGTCAGCCGCGCCGCCAGGTGCTTGCCCAGCAGGGTCGACAAGGCAATGCCGCGCCCGTTATAGCCCAGCAGGATCGACAGCCCCGGCGCCGGTTCGTGCAGCTGCGGCAGAAAGCTCGGGGTCAGGGCCACGCGCCCGCTCCAGCGGTACTCGATGGGGGTGCCCGCCAACTGGGGAAACAGGTTCAGCAACGAGCGCTCCAGATGGTTCCAATCGGCATCCCGGCGCGGCTCGGAAAACGGTCCGCGCCCGCCCAGCAGCAGGCGTCCCTGGGCGTCCTGCTTGAAATACAGCAGCAGGCGCCGGGCATCGGAACACACCTCGCCGCCCGGCAGGATGCTCTGGCGCAGCTCGGCGGGCAGTGGCCGGGTGGCGATGATGAAACTGTTGGCGGCGATCACCGTCTGGCGCAGACCCGGCCACAAGCCGTCGGTGTAGCCATTGGTGGCCAGCAGCACCTTCGGGGCGCGCACCCGCGCGCCACAGTCGGTTTCCAGGGTCCAGCGCCCGCCGTCGCGCTGCAGTTGCCGGACCCGGCTCTGGCCGTGAATGCTCACCCCCAGCCCCATCGCCACCCGGGCCAGCCCCCGGGCATAGTTCAGCGGGTGCAGGCTGCCGGCCCGCGGGTCGACCCAGCCGCCCAGGTACTGCGGGCTGCCGATGCGCTGGCTTACCGCCGCCTTGTCCAGCAACTCCACGGCCACGCCGCGCTGGCGCCACTGCTCGGCGCGCTGCTCCAGGGTGCGCATCGCCGCGCCGGAAAACGCCGGCTGAATCCAGCCCTTGCGCGTGGCGTCGCAGCGAATGCGGTGTTCCTTGATCAGCTCGAACACTTCATCGGCCGCCGAGCCCACGGCTTCGATCAGCGCCTCTCCCCGCACCTGGCCGAATTTGGCCAGCAGTTGCTCGGGGTCGAACTTGAGCCCGGGAATCACCTGCCCGCCATTGCGCCCGGAGGCGCCCCAGCCGGGTTCGCCGGCATCCAGCACACAGACACGGGCACCGCTCTGGGCCAGGCGCAGGGCACTCACCAGCCCGGTGTAGCCGGCGCCGACAATCGCCACATCGACCTCCCGGTCCTCGGTCAGCGCCGGGGTGTGCTCGGCCGGCATGGCCGTGGCCGCCCACAGCGAGGGCGGCATGCGCAGAGGCTGGGACGCACTCATGCCTGCACCTCCGCACCCTGGTTGAGCAGGCGCCGCAGGAAGTCCTGGGTGCGCGGGTGGCTCGGGGTGCTGAGCACGGTGCGCGCCGGCCCGGCCTCGACGATGCGCCCGCTGTGAAGGAAGCACACCTGGTCCGCCACGTCCTGGGCAAAGCCCATTTCATGGGTGACCACGATCATGGTCATGCCCTCGTCGGCCAGCTTGCGCATCACCGCCAGCACCTCGCCCACCAGTTCCGGGTCCAGCGCTGAAGTGGGCTCGTCGAAGAGAATCGCCTCCGGGTCCATGGCCAGTGCCCGGGCAATCGCCACCCGTTGCTGCTGTCCGCCGGAGAGCTCGTCCGGGTAGGCGTGCATGCGATGGGCCAGGCCGACCTTTTCCAGCAGGGCCTCGGCCCGCAGGCGTGCTTGCCGAGGGTCCTGCTTCTTGACGTAGATCGGCCCCTCGGTGACGTTCTGCAACGCCGTGCGATGGGGGAACAGGTTGAAGCGCTGGAACACCATGGCCACCCGGGTACGCAGCTCGTGGATGCTCTTGGCCTGCCGCTCGACCCGCGCCCCGCTCACCAGGATGTCGCCCTGCTCGTAGCTTTCCAGGCCGTTGATACAGCGCAGCAGGGTCGACTTGCCGGACCCCGAGGGGCCGATCAGACACACCACCTCGCCGCTGCGCACCTCAAGGTCGATGCCTTCGAGCACCGCCACGTTGCCAAAGCTCTTGTGTACGCCCTTGATCTGGATCATGGCTTTCTCCGGGTGCTGATGCGCGCCTCCAGGCGGCGCAGGGCAAAGGACAGCGGCAGGCTCAGGGCCAGGTAGAGCAAGGCCACCAGGGTGTAGACGGTCATGTTCTCGAAGGTCGAGGACGCAATCAGCTGCCCGGCCCGGGTCATCTCGGCCACGGTGATGGTGGACACCAGGGACGAGTCCTTGAGCATCATCACCAGGGTGTTGCCGTAGGGCGGCAAGGCGATGCGCAGGGCCTGGGGCAGCACCACCCGACGCATGATCATCGGCCCGCGCATACCGATGGATTCGGCGGCCTCGATCTGCCCCTGGTGAATGGCCTGAATGCCGGCGCGGAAGTTTTCCGCCTGGTACGCCGAGTAGGCGATGCCCAGGCCGATCACCCCGGCCTGCATGGCGGTGAGCTGGATGCCGAAATCCGGCAGCACGAAGTAGATGTAAAACAGCTGGACGATGATCGGCAGTCCGCGAATGACGTTGACCACGCCGATGGCGAACAACGCCACCGAGCGCACCTTGGACACCATCATCAAGGCGAAGACCAGGCCGATCAGCGAACTGAGCACGAATGAGCCAACAGTGACCTGCAGGGTGACCACTGCGCCTTTCAATAGAATGGGCAGGAAGTCCAGAGCGTTCTGGAGAAACATGGAGAGACCCGTTTAATCAGCAAGAAAGGGACCCGGGCCAGGTGCCGGGCCGCGACTGGATCAGTTGAGCTTCCAGCGCTCGATGATGCGCTCCAGGGTGCCGTCGGCCTTGATCGCGGCGATCCCGCGATTGACCTCGGCCAGGGTCTGGGCATCGCCCTTGCGCACGATCAGGCACACGTCGCCCATGACCACCGGCTGGTAGCCCTTGACCAGCCGCACCTTGTTCTGGGTGCCCTGGGCCAGTTGGTAGGCGAGGATCGGCCGGTCGGCGAAACCGGCCTTGATCCGCCCCAGGGCCAGGTCGCGCATCAGGTCGGGAATCGAGTCGTAGCCGCGTACTTCCTTGAAGATCCCGCGCTTGTTCAACTCGTCGATAAACACCGTGCCGACCTGGGCGCCGACGGTTTCCCCGGCCAGGTCCTCCATGCGGCGGTAGTCGCCGGTGTCGTCGGCCTTGACGATCAGGCCCTCGCCGTAGCTGAACACCGGGTCGGAGTACTGCACCACTTTCTCGCGCACCGGAGTGCGCAGCATGGCGGCGGAGATGATGTCGATCTTGTTCGAGGTCAGGGACGGGATCAGCGCGGCGAAGGTGGTCTGCTGGATGTCCACGGCGAAACCGCCAGCCTTGCCCACGGCCCGGGCGGCATCGATCATCATGCCCTCGATGCTCTGGCTCTTGACGTCAAGAAAGGTGAAGGGAATGCCGGTGGCGGTGGCCCCGACCTTGTACAGCGGCTCGGCCTGGGCCGACAGCGAGAGGCCCAGGGCACAACAGAGTGCGAATACAGCGGGCGCAAGGACACGAGTGCGGGTATGCATGGCGAATCTCCCATTGGACGGTTTTATTGTTTGAAGTCCGTGATGGATAGCCTCTGGTGTGGAAGGCAGGAGGCATGGACCCGACTATAAACAATTTACAAAAATCGTAAAGAGATTTATAAATATCGAATATCGATATTCAAAACATGAAATAGCCAGACAGGACTGTCATGAGCGATAACAACAATTCCCTATTCAACCAGTCGCTGGAGAAAGGCCTGGCAGTACTGCGGGCCTTCAACGCCGCGCAACGAACCATGAACCTGGCGGAAATCGCCGCGGCCGCCGACATCAACAAGAGCTCGGCGCAGCGCATGATTCACACCCTGGAACAGCTGGGCTACGTGCGTAAGCACCCGCAGACCAAACGCTTCCAGCTGACTCCGCGGGTGATGGAGATCGGCTACAACTACCTGGCTGCCGACACCCTGGTGGACGTGGCCAACCCGTTCCTCGCCGAACTGGCGCAGATCACCGGAGAAACCACCAACCTCACCGAGCCCGATGGCCTGGACATGGTCTATGTGGCACGCTTCGTGGCGCCCAAGTTCATCCCCATCCACATGCCCATCGGCAGCCGCATCCCCATGTACTGCACCGGCTCCGGGCGCGCCTACCTCAGCGCCCTGCCCGCCGCCGAGGCCACACAGATCCTCGAAGCCAGCGAGCGCAAGGCTCATACCCGGCACACCCTGACCGAGCTTGCGGATATCCAGCGCGAGATCGAGCTCACCCAGCGCCGCGGCTACGCCCTGAACCCGGAGGAACTGTTCCTGGGGGACATGAGCATTGCCGCACCGATCCTCGGCAGCCAGGGCCTGCCGGTGGCCGCCGTGCACGTGGTGGTGCCCAGCAGCCGCTGGACCCTGGAAGAAGCCGAACGCAAGCTCGCGCCTTCAGTGATCGAATGCGCCCGGGCCATCCGCACCTCGATTCGCACCCTCTGAAAATCGCTCCCCTGTGGCCGCTGCCGCAGGCTGCGAATGGCCCGCAGGGACGTGGCGCTCTCAAGACCGACAGAGCTCCGACGGGAGATCGCCAAGCAAGGCCCTGCGGGCCTTCGCGCAGCCTCGCTGACGCTCGGCAGCGGCTACAGTCCAATGCCGATCCGAGATGGGTGTAGCCGCTGCCGCAGGCTGCGAACGGCCCGTAGGGCCGCGGCGTTCTCAAAATCGACAGAGCTCCGACGGGAGATCGCCAAGCAAGGCCCTGCGGGCCTTCGCGCAGCCTCGCTGACGCTCGGCAGCGGCTACAGCCCAATGCCGATCCGAGAGTGGTGTAGCCGCTGCCGCAGGCTGCGAACGGCCCGCAGGGCCGCGGCGCTCTCAAAACCGACAGAGCTCCGACACGAGATCGCCAAGCAAGCCCCTGCGGGCCTTCGCGCAGCCTCGCTGACGCTCGGCAGCGGCTACAGTCCAATGCCAGGCGAGATCGGTTCGCGGCGCACCGGTGCCAGCGGCTACAATTCGCGCTTATTGTCTTGTGCGGAATTCCCTTCATGTCCAACCTCGCCTCCACCCAGCCCACCCGCGGCTGGGCGTTCTGGTGCAAACCCCTGCTGTTCCTGCTGGTGGCTGCCATCGGCCTGTACTACGTGAAGTGGTCGCCCTACTACCTCAAGGCCTTTGTCGCCGCCGACAGCCACAGCATCGGCGCGTCGATCCTCAACGATCAGCAAAGCTCGCCCTGGAGCGCCGCCCTGGCCTATTCCCAGGTGTACTTCCTGGCCATCTGGAAGGCTGCGGTGCTGGCGGTGATCTTGGGCTCGCTGCTGCAGGTGCTGATTCCCCGGGACTGGCTGCTGCGCCTGTTCGGCCGCGCCGGCTTCGGCTCGACCCTGCGCGGCGGGCTGTTCGCCTTGCCGGGCATGATGTGTTCCTGCTGCGCCGCCCCGGTAGCCGCTGGCCTGCGGCGGCAGAAGGCTTCGGTGGGCGCGGCCCTGGCGTTCTGGATCGCCAACCCGGTGCTCAACCCGGCGACCCTGGTGTTCATGGGCTTTGTTTTAGGCTGGGGGTTCTCCGCCCTGCGCCTGGTGGCGGGCATCGTCCTGGTGCTGGGCGTGTCGCTGGTGGCGCAGCGGGTCGCCGGCCCCGAGCAACTGCCGGAAGCCGCGGTGGATGCGGTGGTGGAAGCCAGCACGGTGAACGAGCAGCCGTTCCTCAGCCGCTGGGGCAAGACCCTGTGGCAACTGTTCTGGAGCACCATTCCGATCTATGTGCTGGCAGTACTGGTGTTGGGCGCGGCGCGGGTCTGGCTGTTCCCGCACATTGACGGTGCCATGAGCGACAGCCTGTGGTGGCTGGTGCCCCTGGCGATTGCCGGGACCCTGTTCGTGATCCCTACGGCGGCAGAGATTCCCATCGTCCAGACCATGATGACCCTGGGCCTGGGCACCGGGCCGGCGGTGGCGCTGTTAATGACTCTGCCGAGCATCAGCCTGCCGTCGCTGCTGATGCTGCGCAAAGACTTCGATGCCAGGGTGCTGGTGACCGTGGCCGTGCTGACCATGCTGGTGGGGATTGTCTGCGGATTGATTGGTGCGCTGTTGTTGTAGAGCCCTGGTTATCGTCTTGAAACACATTGATCAGGGAATGCCGCTCCCGAAACCAGAGTTTTCGCTTTGTTTTGTAAGGCTTGTCCGAGAGAATCGCCAACGCCTTTGAGCGGCTTGTGCCCTGGGTGTTCGTCAGGCAGTCTCCCCCGGTCGCTGCGCAATCAGCGGCTCGGATGTGGAAGTCCGGAAGGGTCATAGGTACAACGCTTCAACGCGCCTGCCGACGCTTTGCGCCTGCGGATACGTGTTATGGCGGCCATGCGTGGGGCACCTTCGGGTGCGCCGGGTTTTGGGTACCAAAAGACTCCCCGGTCTTCCACACCCACGCACGGCTGCCACCCTCTCGTGTGGAAGCGAGACCGGCGGCTCTACTTAACCTTAGAGTCGTAGGTACCCCAATGAAAAAGCTCGTCCCCGATCCACCCCGCCCCCTGCGCGATCCCGAGCTGGATAGCGCCAACGCCAACCTGCTCGCCGCGCTGAAACCTACCCAGGCACGCCCGTTCGGCCTGCGCGATGCCCAGGGCAATCCCCTGTTCAGCGTGCAAGCCGGGGTCAACGCCGAACAGGCCTTGAGGCACGTCGCCCTGCTGCTCAAGTGCGCCGAGGAGGTGTCCGATGAAATCACCGAGCGCGCCAGCGGCATCGAACGTGGCCTGATCTGGTCCATGGTGCATTCCGTGGAAATGGCCCGGGCCGTGGTCGAGGCCTTGCTCGACCGTCCACGCCCTGCCGGCTGACGCTCGCGCACACCGCGCGCTCAGGTGCTGCGAGCGCGCGGATCATTGAGCGCTAGCGCGAGGGCGACTGGCGCTGGCGCAGGTAATCGAGCACCGCGCCGTGCTCGCCGCTGAACTCGATCCGCGCGCCCTTGCTCTCGCGTTGGTAGGCGTACATCGGATCGTAGTACTCGCCGAGCAGGCCTTCGATCCAGGCCCGGTGCAGCTCCACATCGCCGCTGCGGGCCTGTTCCGCCAGCGCGGCTTCCATCAGCAGGAACAGGCGCTGGTGACGCTCGCCCCCCAGGCGTTTGTGGATCTTGTTCAGGCTCTCCAGCAGGCGTTCGGCAAACAGGGCAAACCCTTCCTCGCCATGCACGGCCACGAACTCGGCGCTGAGGTTGACCACGTAATCGTCAAGGATGCGCTGTACCCGGCTGTCGAGGCGGTCTTCCAGCCAGACCATGGGCAGGCCCTGCATGCTCTTGTACAGCGGCAGCGGCAAGGCGCAGCTGCCGATCATGCGGTTCTCGTCTTCCAGGACAAAGCTCTGCACGCCGCGCTCACGCTTTTTCAGCAGGTCCACCGCCAGGCGGTTTTCGAAGTCGATGTTGCTCGGCTGCCCGGTGGCGCGGCGGCCGAAGCTGGAGCCGCGGTGGTTGGCGTGGCCTTCCAGGTCCAGGGCGTTGTCCAGCTGGCCCAGCACTTCGGTCTTGCCGGTGCCGGTCATGCCCCCCAACAGGACGAAATCACACTGCTGCAGGGCCTGCTCGGTGGTGTCCAGAAGGAAGGTCCGCATGGCCTTGTAGCCGCCGCCGACCCGCGGGTAGTCAATGCCCGCTTCCCTGAGCCACTGCTGGACGATCTGCGAGCGCAGGCCGCCACGGAAGCAGTACAGCAGGCCGTCAGGGTGAGCCCGGGCGAAATCGGCCCAGGCCTGGACGCGCTGTTGCTTGATGTCGCCGGACACCAGCTGATGGCCCAGGACAATCGCCGCCTGCTGGCCCTGCTGCTTGTAGCAGGTGCCGACCCGCTGGCGTTCCTGGTCGGTCATCAGCGGCAGGTTGAGCACCCCGGGAAAGGCGCCCTTGGTGAATTCGATCGGCGCCCGGGTGTCCATCATCGGCCGGTCGTTGAGGAAGATCTCGCGGTAGTCGGTGCAGTCCAGAGGCATCAGAACACCTCGACCGCGTGGCTCTGTCGCTCCACCAGTTCACCGATGGGCGCCAGTTCCAGGCCCAGCTCCGCCGCCAGGGCGAGGAACTCGGCATTGCCTTCAGGCGTCACCGCCACCAGCAGGCCGCCGCTGGTCTGCGGGTCGCAGAGCACGCGCTTGTGCAGCTCCTGGACCCGGCCAATCTTCTCGGCGTAGCTGCTGTAGTTGCGCAAGGTGCCGCCGGGCACGCAGCCCTGGTCCAGGTAGTACTCAACCCCTGGCAGGCGTGGCACGCGGTCGTAGTAAATCTGTGCGGTGAGGCCGCTGCCATCGGCCATTTCCACCAGGTGCCCGAGCAGGCCGAAACCGGTGACGTCGGTCATCGCGGTCACCCCTTCGAGCTTGCCGAAACGGCTGCCGGGCTTGTTCAGGGTGCACATCCAGTCGCGGGCCAGACCGATGTCGGCGTCGCGCAGCTTGCCCTTTTTCTCGGCGGTGGTGAGCACGCCGATCCCCAGGGGCTTGGTCAGGTACAGCAGGCAGCCGGCGGTGGCGGTGTCGTTGCGTTTCATGAAGCGCTTTTCCACCAGCCCGGTCACCGCCAGGCCGAAGATCGGCTCCGGTGCGTCGATGGAATGGCCGCCCGCCAGGGGAATGCCCGCCGCGTCGCACACGGCGCGGCCGCCGCGGATCACTTCCCGGGCGATTTCCGGGGCCAGCACGTTCACCGGCCAGCCAAGAATGGCGATGGCCATCAGCGGGTCGCCGCCCATGGCGTAGATATCGCTGATGGCGTTGGTGGCGGCGATGCGGCCGAAGTCGAAGGGGTCGTCGACGATGGGCATGAAAAAGTCGGTGGTGGAGACCACGCCGCGCTCTTCGTCGATGGCGTAGACCGCCGCGTCATCGCGCGAAGCGTTGCCGACCCACAGCTTGGGGTCGAGGTTCTGCGCCCCGCTGCCGGCCAGGATCACCTCCAGTACCTGGGGGGAAATCTTGCAGCCGCAGCCGGCTCCGTGGCTGTACTGGGTCAGGCGAATCGGCTCGCTCATGGGGCACCTCGTCAAGTTCGGGACGCAGGATTCTAGCAGAGGGGGTCAGGCCCCGGGCCGGGGCGTGCCCTGGTGGAACAGCATCTGCCAGCGCCCTTCGCGGCAGCGCCACAGCGAACTGCGCCAGGCGCTGCCGGCCGCGCGCCCGCCGGCTGCGGCGTTATGGCACAGGTAGGTGACCTGGGCCAGGTCGGCCGCCAGAGGCTGCAACGAGAACTCGCTGATGCTGCGCTCGATGAAGTCCTGCTGGGGCAGGCTTTGCAGCACCTGGGCCTTGTTCCAGCGTCCGCCGCTGGCGCCGAACTCGAGAAAGTCGTCGGCCAGCAAGGCGTCCAGCAACTGGCGATCGGCACGCACTTCGGCTTGTTGCAACTGGCGTTCGAGCATCAACAGGTGGTCGGACAATTCCATGGTCACTCCCGAGGCGGCGGATCAGTGGCGCACTCTAGCATCCGCGCCCAGCCTCTCAAGACCGGACACCTGCGGTAGCGCATGAACCAAGCAAATGGGCCGGGCTTTGGTTAGGCTTGCAGCGCCCTGCCCGGGGCACGCTTGTCCTCACCCCAACAAAAGCGCCACCCCGCCCCTCAGCCGAGGCCCGGGCAAGACGCTGAAGGAGTCCGCCATGAAATTCACCACCCAGTCCATCGCCCGCAAGCTCAAGTTCCACCAGTTGGTGGTGTTCGAGCAGGTGCTGCAAAGCGGCTCGCTGGTGCGCGCCTCCCAGGCGCTGAACCTGACTCAGCCGGCGGTGACCAAGATCATTCACGAGCTGGAGTCCTACTTCGAGGCGCCGTTGCTGGTGCGCAGCAACCGCGGGGTGACCGCCACCGAGCTGGGCCAGGTGGTGGTGCAACGGGCCAAGTCGCTGCTGGCAGAACTGCGCGCCCTGACCGATGAGGTCAACGCCTTCCAGGAAGGCACCTCGGGGCAGGTGGTGGTCGGCACCCTGATCTCGGCCTCGACCTCGCTGCTGCCCCGGGCCATCCAGTTGCTCAAGCAGCGCGCGCCGGGGGTGCTGGTGTCATTGCGGGTCGGGCAGATGGACCAGCTGTTTCCAGCGCTGGCGGTGGGCGATGTGGATCTGGTGGTGGGCCGGGTGCCGGACGACTGGCACCGGCGCAGCGAGTCGCTGGAAGTCGACGTGCTGTATCGCGAGGACCTGAGCATCGTCGCCGGCGTCCATCACCCGCTGCACCAGCAGACGCCGGTCAGCCTGGCACATCTGCACGCCTACCCCTGGGTGCTGCCGACCCGCGACTCGCTGCTGCGGCGCACCGCCGACCGGCTGTTCGCCGACAACGGTCTATCGACGCCGGACAATGTTGCCGAGTCGCTGTCGATCCTCACCAACATCACCCTGATGCAGGATCAGCGCACCGTGGCCCTGATGCCCTACGAGGCCTCGTTGCAGTTCATCCAGGCCGGCATGCTCCAGGCGTTCGATCTGGGGACGCCGCTGCAGTTCGGCGACATCGGTTGCTTCTACGCCGCCCAGCGCCATCTGGGTCCGGCGGCCCGGCTGTTTCGCGAATGCCTGGACCTGGCCCGGGCAGAGACCGCCAACGGGGAAGCGCCGATCCAGGCCTTGTCCTGATATTCCAATTGTTAATAGTTAGCGGCCGATCTTTGATTATTCACTAATACCAGGCCTTCCTACACTCGCCCCGAAACCCATGTTTCGGAGGTTCAAGTGTCCACAGTCCTGCTGCGTCATTTCATCGACGGCGAGTTCGTCGCCAGCCCCGCGACCTTTGCCAATGTCTCCCCCGTCGACGGCCGTGTGCTGAGCCAGGTCTGCGAGGCCGACCGGCCCCTGGTGGACCGCGCCGTGGTGGCGGCCAAGGCGGCGCAGTCCGGCCCCTGGGCCGCTTACAGCGCCAGCCAGCGCGCCGACCTGCTGCTGCGGATTGCCGAAGGTATCGAGGCCCGTTTCGAGGCGTTCGTCGCCGCCGAAGTCACCGACACCGGGCGCCCGGTGCAGCAGGCGCGCACCCTGGACGTGGCCCGCGCGGTGCAGAATTTCCGCACCTTCGCCGAGCTGCTGCGCCAGTCCGGCGGGGAGATCTTCGAGATGCGCGGCGCCGACGGCAATGACGTGTTCAGCTACAGCGTGCGCAAGCCCCACGGCGTGGTGGCAATCATCTCGCCGTGGAACCTGCCATTGCTGCTGCTCACCTGGAAAGTCGCCCCGGCCCTGGCCTGCGGCAACTCAGTGGTGGTCAAGCCCTCCGAGGACACCCCCTCCAGCGCCACCCTGCTGGCCGAAGTGATGCGCGACGCCGGGGTGCCGGCCGGCGTGTTCAATCTGCTGCACGGCTTCGGGCCGAACTCGGCCGGGGAATTCCTCACCGCCCATCGCGAGGTCGACGCCATCACCTTCACCGGCGAATCCCGTACCGGCGCCACCATCATGAAAGCCGCCGCCGAAGGCGTGCGCGAGGTGTCCTTCGAGCTGGGCGGCAAGAACGCCGCGGTGGTGTTCGCCGACTGCGATTTCGACGCCGCGGTGGCCGGGGTGCTGCGCTCCAGCTTCACCAACTCGGGCCAGGTGTGCCTGTGCTCGGAGCGGGTCTACGTCGAACGGCCGATCTACCAGCGCTTCGTCGCCGCCCTCAAGGCCGGCGCCGAACAGTTGAAGATCGGCTACCCCGATGAAGACGGGGTGAACATGGGCTCGCTGATTTCCCACAAGCACCGGGACAAGGTCCTGGGCTACTTCCAACTGGCCCTGGAAGAAGGCGCGACCCTGGTCAGCGGCGGCGGCATTCCGCAGTTCGGCGATGCCCGGGACCAGGGCGCCTACGTCCAGCCGACGATCTGGACCGACCTGCCGGACCACGCCCGCTGCCTGCGCGAAGAGGTGTTCGGCCCGGTCTGCCACATCGCCCCGTTCGACACCGAGGACGAAGTGCTGCGCCGGGTCAACGACAGCGCCTATGGCCTGGCCACGGCCCTGTGGACCCGCGATCTGAAGCGCGCCCATCAGCTGTCGCGGCGCTTCCGTGTGGGCATGGTCTGGGTCAACACCTGGTTCCTGCGCGACCTGCGCACGCCGTTCGGCGGCACAAGGCTTTCGGGCGTGGGGCGCGAAGGCGGCCGCCATTCCCTGGATTTCTACTCCGAGATCACCACCATCTGCGTCAACCCTTGAGGGGCACCCCGACATGCATGCAGACCTGATTGAAGCGGCGCACCAGCTGCGCCAGGCCCAGCTCAACGGCCAGCCCTGCGCCCCGGTGCGCGAGCTGATTGCCCAGGCCCGGGCCGCACAACCCCACAGCTCACTGGCCGACCTGGCCTACCAGGTGCAGCGCTACAACAACCTGGCGGCCATGGATGCCGGACGCCGCCCGGTGGGCCACAAGATCGGCCTGACCTCCCACGCCGTGCAACGGCAGCTGGGGGTGGAGCAGCCGGACTTCGGCCAGCTGTTCGCCGACATGGCCCGCGGCGACGACCAGCCCATCGCCTGGAGCGACACCTGCCAGCCCAAGGTCGAGGCCGAGATCGCCCTGGTGCTGGAACGCGACCTGCCCCACGAGCGGCACACCCTGGCCGACCTGATCCGCGCCACGGCCTTCGCCCTGCCGGCCATCGAGATTGTCGGCAGCCGCATCGCCCAGTGGGACATCCAGCTGAGCGACACCATCGCCGACAACGCCTCCAGCGGGCTGTTCGTGCTCGGCAGCCGGCCGGTGCCATTGCAACAGCTGGACCTGGTGCGCTGCGGCATGAGCCTGACCCGTGGTGGCGAGCCGGTGTCGGTGGGCGCCGGCGCCGCCTGCCTGGGCAACCCGCTGAACGCCGCCCTGTGGCTGGCCGACACCCTGGCCCGCCTGGGCACGCCGCTGCGGGCCGGCGACATCCTCCTCACCGGCGCCCTCGGGCCCATGGTCGCGGTGCAACCGGGAGATCGCTTCAGCGCACACATCCAGGGCCTGGGCAGCGTCAGCGCCAGTTTCGCCAGAACCCAATGAACCGGAGCCACTCATGAACCCAACCCTCAAGGCCGCGATCATCGGCTCGGGCAATATCGGCACCGACCTGATGCTGAAAATCCTCCGCCAGGGGCAGCACCTGAGCCTCAGCGCCATGGTCGGCATCGACCCGGCCTCCGACGGCCTGGAGCGGGCCCGGCGCCTGGGCGTGGCCACCACCCACGAAGGCGTCGAAGGCCTGCTGCGCATGCCCGAGTTCGCCGCCATCGACATCGTTTTCGACGCCACCTCGGCCAGCGCCCACCGGCACCATGAGGCGCTGCTGCGCCAGGCCAAGCCGGGCATCCGCCTGATCGACCTGACCCCGGCGGCCATCGGTCCCTACTGCATTCCGGTGGTCAACCTGGAGCAACACCTGAACAGCCTCAACCTGAACATGGTCACCTGCGGCGGCCAGGCGACCATTCCCATGGTGGCCGCGGTGTCGCGGGTGGCCCAGGTGCACTACGCCGAGATCGTCGCCTCGATTGCCAGCAAGTCCGCCGGCCCCGGCACCCGGGCCAATATCGACGAGTTCACCGAAACCACCCGCCACGCCATCGAAACCCTCGGCGGCGCCACCCGGGGCAAGGCGATCATCGTCATGAACCCGGCCGAACCGCCGCTGATCATGCGCGACACGGTGCTGATGCTGTCGGCCGCCGCCGATCAGCGGGAGGTCGCCGCCTCCATCGGCGAGATGGCCGCGGCAGTGCAGGCCTATGTACCCGGCTACCGGCTCAAGCAGCAGGTGCAGTTCGAGCCGATTCCGGCCTCGGCGCCGCTGCTGATCCCGGGCCTGGGGCGTTTTTGCGGGCTCAAGACCTCGGTGTTCCTGGAGGTCGAAGGCGCCGCCCATTACCTGCCCGCCTACGCCGGCAACCTCGACATCATGACCTGCGCCGCGCTGGCCACCGCCGAGCGCATGGCCCAGTCGCTGCTCAACCGCTGAAGGAGCTTCGCCATGACTTTCAACCCCGGCAACAAGCTCTACATTTCCGACGTGACCCTGCGTGACGGCATGCACGCTATCCGCCACCAGTACAGCCTGGATCAGGTCCAGGCCATCGCCCGGGCCCTGGACGCGGCCCGGGTCGACAGCATTGAAGTGGCCCACGGCGACGGCCTGCAGGGCTCCAGCTTCAACTACGGCTTCGGCGCCCACACCGATCTGGAATGGATCGAAGCCGCGGCCGATGTGCTCGAACACGCGCGCATCGCCACCCTGCTGCTGCCCGGCATCGGCACCGTGCATGACCTCAAGGCCGCCTACCGGGCCGGCGCCCGAGTGGTGCGGGTCGCCACCCATTGCACCGAGGCCGATGTCTCGCGCCAGCACATCGAATGCGCCCGGGAGCTGGGCATGGACACCGTGGGTTTTCTGATGATGAGCCACATGACCAGCCCGGAAAATCTCGCCGCCCAGGCGCAGAAGATGGAAAGCTACGGCGCCACCTGCATCTACGTGGTGGACTCCGGCGGCGCGATGAACATGCAGGACATCCGCCTGCGCTTCAGGGCGCTGAAGGCCGTGCTCAAGCCGGACACCGCCACCGGCATGCACGCCCACCACAACCTCGGCCTGGGGGTGGCCAACTCCCTGGTGGCGGTGGAAGAAGGCTGCCAGCGCATCGACGCCAGCCTCGCCGGCATGGGCGCCGGGGCCGGCAATGCGCCGCTGGAAGTGTTCATCGCCGCCGCCGACAAGCTGGGCTGGAACCACGGCACCGACCTCTATCGCCTGATGGACGCCGCCGACGACCTGGTGCGCCCGCTGCAAGACCGGCCGGTGCGGGTCGACCGCGAAACCCTGGCCCTGGGCTACGCCGGGGTCTACTCCAGCTTCCTGCGCCACGCCGAACTGGCCGCCCACAGGTACGGCCTGAAAACCGTCGACATCCTGGTCGAGCTCGGCCGCCGGCGCATGGTCGGTGGCCAGGAAGACATGATCGTCGACGTCGCCCTCGACCTGCTCGCTGCCCGGGAGTCCCGCCCATGAACCTCGATCTTGCCCCCATTGCCAGCGCCCTGGATCAGGCCGCGCGCAGCGCTCGCGCCCTGCCCCAGTTCAGCCGGCACACGCCCTTCAACCTGGAGCAGGCCTACCAGATCCAGCGTGCTTCCATGGCCCACCGCTACGCCGATGGCGAACGCATGATCGGCCTCAAGCTGGGCTTCACCAGCCGCGCCAAGATGCTGCAGATGGGCGTCGACAGCCTGATCTGGGGCTGGCTCACCGACGCCATGCTGGAAGAGGACGGCGGCCTGCTGAACCTGGATCGCTACATCCACCCCCGGGCCGAACCGGAGCTGTGCTTTCTCACCCGGCGCGCCATTGACCGGCCGCTGACCCAGCTCGAAGCCGTGGACTACCTGGAGGCCGTGGCCCCGGCCATCGAGATCATCGACTCGCGCTACGAGGCGTTCAAATTCAGCCTCGAAGACGTGGTGGCGGATAACTGTTCCTCGGCCGGGCTGGTGGTTGGCCCCTGGTCCCGGGATTTTTCCACCCTGGCCAACGCCGGGGTACAGATGCGCCTGGACGGTGCCCTGGTGGAGGCCGGTTCGACTGCGGCGATCCTCGGCCATCCGCTGCGCAGCCTGGTGCACGCCTCGCAACTGCTGGCCCGGGCCGAGATCAGCCTGCCCGCCGGCAGCCTGATCATGGCCGGCGCCGCCACCGCCGCCGTAGCCCTGACACCCGGCGCGCAGCTGTCGGTGGAGATCAATGGCTACGGCGAATGCGCCTTCACCTGCACCAGCCAGGCACAGGGAGAAGGCTCATGACCGTCAATCGCGCCACCCTGGTGCCGGGCAAGGCCAAGCCCCGGGGCCGCTTCCCCCATATCAAGCGTGCCGGAGACCTGCTGTTCATCTCCGGCACCAGCTCGCGGCGTCCGGACAACAGCTTCGACGGCGTCGAAGTGGACGAGCTGGGCACCACCTGCCTGGACATTCGCGCCCAGACCCGGGCGGTGATCGAGAACATCCGCGATATCCTCGCCAGCGAAAACGCCGGGCTGCAGGACCTGGTGGACATCAGCGCCTTCCTGGTGGATATGAACGATTTCGGCCCCTACAACCAGGTCTACGCCGAGTACTTCGACGAACAGGGGCCGACCCGCACCACCGTGGCCGTGCATCAGTTGCCACACCCGCACCTGCGCATCGAAATCAAGGCGGTGGCCTACGCCCCGCTCAATCGCCGAGAACAATAACAATGGACAAGCACCACTACAGCGCGCCGCTGAACTTCAACCGTTGGCTGGATGAACATGCCCATCTGCTGCAACCGCCGGTGGGCAACCGTCAGGTGTGGCAGGACGCCGACTTCATGGTCACCGTGGTCGGCGGCCCCAACCAGCGCACCGACTTTCACGACGACCCCATGGAAGAGTTCTTCTATCAGTTCAAGGGCAATGCCTACCTGAACATCTGGGACCGCGGCCGCTACGAACGCATCGACCTGCGCGAGGGCGACATCTACCTGATGGCGCCCCACGTCATCCATTCCCCGCAACGCCCAGAGCCCGGCAGCCTGTGCCTGGTGGTGGAGCGCCAGCGGCCCGTGGGCCTGCTGGACGCCCTGCAATGGTCCTGCGCCCGCTGCGGCACGCTGATCCAGCGCTATGAAATGCAGCTGCAGAGCATCGTCAACGACCTGCCGCCGGTCTACGAAGAGTTCTACGCCACCAGCCAGGAGCAGCGGCGTTGCAGCGGCTGCGGCGAAATCCATCCGGGCCGCGACTGGCAGACCTGGCACCACACCCTCAAGGCGGCGACCCCCTTATGAAAATCGACATGCATTCGCACTTCTTCCCCGACATCAGCCAGGCCGAGGCCGCACGCCTGGACCCGGTGCGCGCGCCCTGGCTGCACAAGGACGGCGCCCGGGGCCAGATCATGGTCGGCGACAAAGCCTTTCGTCCGGTGCACGACGTGCTCTGGGACCCGGCGCGACGGGTCGAGCACCTGGACGAGCAAGGCCTGGACCTGCAGATCATGTGCGCCACGCCGGTGATGTTCGCTTACGACGCGCCCATCGAACGGGCCCTGCCCTGGGCCCGGCTGATGAACGACCGGGCCATGGCCATGACCGCCGGCCACGAACGCCGGCTCAAGGTCCTGGCCCAGGTGCCACTGCAGGACCTGGACGCCGCCTGCGCCGAAGCCAGCCGGGCCCAGGCCATCGGCCACGTCGGCGTGCAGATCGGCAACCACGTGGGCAATCACGACCTGGACCACGATCATCTGGTGACCTTTCTCGATCACTGCGCCCGTAACCAGATCCCGGTGCTGGTGCACCCCTGGGACATGATGGGCGGCGAGCGCATGCGCAAATGGATGCTGCCGTGGCTGGTGGCGATGCCGGCGGAAACCCAGTTGGGGATTCTGTCGCTGATCCTCTCCGGGGCGTTCGAGCGGCTGCCCGAATCCCTGCGCATCTGCTTCGCCCACGGCGGTGGCGGCTTCGCCTTTCTCCTGGGCCGGGTGGACAACGCCTGGCGTCACCGCGACATCGTCCGCGAAGACTGCCCGCAGTTGCCGTCCAGCTACGTCAAGCGCTTCTTTGTCGACTCGGCGGTGTTCGACCCCGGCGCCCTGAAACTGCTGGTGGAAGTGATGGGCAGTGAACGGGTGATGCTGGGTTCGGACTCGCCCTTCCCCCTCGGCGAACAGCGTATCGGCAGCGGCATCGTCGACCACCCGACCCTGGCCGAAGCCGACAAGACACGCCTGCTCGGCAGCAACGCCCAGGCCTTTTTCAACCTGTACTGAGTGCCCGCACTCGGCCCCCCATCCCCCTCGCTGCACCCGTCACCGTGGTCATCCGGCGGGCACCCCATGCCCGCCTCGAACAAAACCTATAAGGAGCCACCCATGTACGAGCGAACGCAACACCTGAGCGAGCTCATCGACCGCAGTCCATTGTCACCCCTGCAAATGCGGGTGCTATTGCTGTGCTTCCTGATCGTGCTGCTGGACGGTTTCGACACGGCCGCCATCGGCTACATCGCCCCGGAGCTGATCCAGCACTGGAACATCGAGCGGGCACAACTGGCCCCGGCCTTTGGCGCCGGGTTGTTCGGCATGCTCCTGGGCAGCTTCTGCTTCGGTCCCCTGGCCGATCGCCACGGACGCAAGGCCGTGCTGCTGACCTGCGTGGCGATCTTCGGCCTGGGCACCCTGGCTTCGGCCCTCTCGCCCAACATCGAAGTGCTGAGCCTGCTGCGCTTTGTCACCGGCATCGGCCTGGGCGGCGTGCTGCCCAACTGCATCACCCTCAGCTCGGAATACTCCCCGGCACGGCGGCGCATGCTGCTGGTGACCCTGAGCTATTCCGGCTTCACCCTGGGCCTGGCCCTGGGGGGCGCGGTGGCCGGCGAACTGCTGCCCCGGGTGGGCTGGCAGGGCCTGCTGCTGATCGGCGGCCTGGCGCCACTGCTGCTGTTGCCGGTGCTGTACCTGGCGCTGCCGGAATCGGTGTGCTTCATGGCCAACAGCCCGCGCCACACCGCCACCTTGCGCCGCATCGTTACCCGCATCAGCGGCCAGTCCGACTGGGAACGGGTGCGACTGGTGGGCGATAGCGGCGAGACCGGCGCACGCTCGCCGCTTTCAGCGTTGTTCAGCCCCGGCCAACTGGCCCGCACCCTGCTGCTGTGGCTGACGTTCTTCTGCTGCCTGTTCGTGTTCTACCTGCTGACCAACTGGCTGCCCACGGTGCTGCGGGCCAGCGGCTACGACACCGGCGGCGCGGCACGGATCAGCGCCATGATCCCCTTTGGCGGCGTACTCGGCGGCATCGCCATGGCCCTGCTGATGGACCGCATCGGCGCCCTGCGCATCCTGCCCTGGCTGTGCCTGATCGCCGCCTGCGCCCTGGCCCTCACCGGCAGCCAACTGCACAGCGCCGCCGGCACCCTGGCGATCGTGTTCCTGGCCGGCTTCAGCCTCACCGGCGCCCTGAACAACCTCAGCGTGGTCGCCGCCACCCTCTACCCCACCGCCTCCCGGGCCACCGGCGTGGCCTGGGCCCTGGCGGCCGGCCGCGCCGGCTCCATCGTCGGCTCGCTGCTTGGTGGCTGGCTGTTCAACCACGCTGGCGACCTGCAGCACTTCTTCGCCTGGATCGCGGTGCCGGTGGTGTTGGCGGGGGTGGCGCTGGGTACGATGCAACGTCTGCAGCAAAGGTTGCAGGCAGAACCCGAAGCGGCGCTGTAACCCTACTCCATGGCCGGCTCGGCGAGCCGGCCAGTCTGCGTCTTTCAAGCCGCTCGCAGCGCAGTGCAGTGCAGCGCAGTGCACAGCACCGGCTCTCAGGTGACATTTCTACGCAGGATTAGAGAAATTCCTTATTTAAAAATCGATTGCGCTCAAGGAAAATCGCCCGGCTGTTTCAGGGCGACCTGAACAACGAGGCGCGTCATCGCCGTTGATTTTGCGTCGCGTTGACCTTCCACAACGTCAAAGCACTCGGTGCTTTTCCGTGTTTCAACGGTTTCAAAGACCTGCCGAGGATCATGGCAGCATCGTTCAGTAATGGAGTACGCATGCAGAGCAAGAGGTTTCAGAAGTCCCTCATCGCCTTGATGGTGGGAGCGGTAGGCACACAGGCCGCGGCCGTTGAATTCAATCTGGGGTCGGGGCAGAACAGCTGGACAGGCGGATCATTCAGCGAGTCGGTGACCTTGACCGGACAGGTCACCAAGACAGAGCCCCCCGCACCACAGGTGCCAGGGGGTGTTGCGGGAGCGACGTTCACCAGAACCGATATTCAAGGCTCGCTGATCAACCAGGCGGACATCACTTTCGACGGCGTGACCAACGCTCGTGGCCTTGAGATAGACAGCTTTGTCGCCAATCCCATTGCAACGGGTGGTTCCATCTCAGGAGATGTCAGGCAGGACGGCAAGCTGACCTTTATCAATGCGCACAATGTCAACGGCTTCGAAATCGGCGGCGTGACGATCGGCGCAAGCGTCATAAACTCCGGTTCGATCACGATTACCGCTCAAGACAATCCGGCTTTCACGCCGAATCTCGAAGGCATGTTCGTCAACAGGGCAAGGGTGATGGGCGACATTGCCAATACCGGGACCATTGATGTTTCCGGCGATGACGCCGTTGGGTTGATACTTGATGCCTCAGAAATGCAACCCATATTCATCGGCGGCAAGTTGCTCAACTCCGGCAGCATTCGTGTCAACGGCGCTGAATCCAACGCGATGGATATAGAAACCAAGACCAGCGCCCTGAAGATCGAAAACAGCGGCCTGATGTCAGCCACGGGTAGGGACGCTTCTTCGATTATTTTTTATGACGGCACCGTCGACTACCTGCTCAACACCGGCACGATTGAAGGCAAAGGCACAAACGCAGCAGCCATCGACCTCAGAGGCGCCACCTTTACCCAGACCTCCGCCGCGGGAGCCCGGGGCATCATCAACCGCGGCACAATCCTGGCTGACGGCGTCGCTATTTCCGTGAGCGCAACGGAGCAAACCTCGCCCCTGGAAATCAATCAGCAGGCGGGCGAGATTCGCAGCACCAGCGGTATCGCGATCAATGGCGCCAATGTGGCGCTACTGAACTGGACCGGCGGCCAGATTACCGGCGACCTGCTTGACTTCACGAGCATCAATGTTGCCGGACAGGCAAACTTCAACGGCCAGCGGATTGTCGGGCCGCTGTCGATCAGCTCGGGTTCCTTGAACCTCGCCGCCCAAGGCACCACCCTCACCGGCGATCTGTCGGTCAGCAGCGGCGCCGGTATCGATATGCGCCTGGCTGACAGTGTGCTGCCGGGTACGCCCTATCTGAATGTCAGCGGCACCGCGACCTTCGCCCAAGACTCGAAGCTGACGCTGAGCGCCAACCCCGGCGAATTCCAGGCCACTGCCGCAGGGACCCGGTACACCCTGCTCAAAGCCGGCAGCGTGCAAGACAACGGCCTGAGCGTGGCCAGCCAGTCGGCACTGCTGGACGTACTCAGCTATGCCTCGGATACCCAGACCGTCTCGGCCGTGGTGGGCTTGAAAAGCGACCAACAGATTCAACAGGCCCTGCTCGCCCAAGGTGCAGACCCGACCACGGCGGCGGTGGTGAACACGCTGAAGAACCAGATCCTGGGGCGGCTGAGCGAAAGCGATCCGGTGTTTCAAGCTCTGGCGACCCAGTCCAACGCGGCTGGCCTCGCCGCACAGGGCGAACGGCTGAAACCCGATGTGAATCGCGGTGTGCTGGATACAGCCGTGGAGGCGCAGAATCAGGTCAACAGTGCCATTTTCAACCGCCTGGATCACCAGCGCAGCGACGTGCTCGACAGCGCCCCAAGTCATGATCGCGGCGTCTGGGTACAAGGGCTGAGCAGCGACCTGGAGCAGGATCGCCGCGACCAGCGCAACGGTTACTCCGCCAACAGCAGCGGCGTGGTGGTCGGCGTCGATGGCCGGGTCAGTCCCACCACCACCCTGGGGGTCGCCTACGCCTACCACAATGCCAATATCCATTCGGACCTGAACAACAAGACCAATGCACAGGGCAATGCCCTCACGCTGTATGGCAACTGGGCGCTGCAGAACTGGTTCGTGGACGGCAGCCTGAGCTATGGCCAAAACGAGAACGACAGCAAACGTCATGTCGCCGGCACCACTGCCAAAGGCAGCTATGACAGCAACTTGCTGTCCATGAGCCTGCTCGGTGGCTACACCTTCACACTCAGCGACAACGCGCTGCTGGAACCTCGTGTGGCGGCTCGTTATGCCAACGTACGCATGCAAGGTTTCAAGGAGCATGGCTCCTCTGCCGCTCTTGATAACGACTCCCAACGTTATGAAATCGGCGAACTGGGGGCCGGCCTGCGCCTGGCCGGCAGTTGGCCGTTGGCCCAGGGGCGGCTTGAGCCCGAAGCCAGTCTGATGACCTACCACGACGTGATCGGCGACCGTGTCGCCCAGACTTCCAGCTTCGTGTTGGGAAGCTCATCCTTCACCGTGACCGGAGCCTCGGTGGCTCGTGACCGTTATGAAGCAGCGGTTGGCCTGAACTACGCCGTGTCGTCTCTGGTGATTGGCGCCAGCTACAACTATCAGGCCCGCAGCGGTTTCGACTCGAACGGCATGACCTTGAAGGCCAGCTACGCGTTTTAAACGACAAGCGCCGGGCCACCGTTCAGGTGGCCCGGCGCCCCTGCCCACTCGACGGGCCATGGCCTGGTTTCAGCTTGGCACCCTGCCCGAGCACGCGCACTCCAGACCGCCACCCGCTCAAAAGATATCTATCGGGTAATCGGTAATCAGCCGGAACTCATCGATATTGCCCTCGCCCTGCGCCACATTGGCCCGGTGCCAGGTCTGGCGCAGGCGAAAGCTCAGGTCTTTCAGCGGGCCGTTCTGCACCACATAGCGCGCTTCGAAGTTGATCTCGCGGTGCACGCCATCCCGGCCATACATCCCGGCGTAGGCGCTGCCTGCCGGAGTGTGCGTGCCGTCGATGCCGGAGCCGCGCAGGTAGCGGGTCATCAGGTTCCAGCCGGGCATGCCGTAGCCGGCCAATGACAGGTCGTAGCGCAGTTGCCAGGAGCGTTCGTTGGGGCCATTGAAGTCCGAGTACTGCACCGAGTTGGGCAGGTAGATCGAGGCGCCCTGGTCGCGGCCATTGCGGCCGTTGCGGTCCAGGTCGCCCACCCCCAGGTAGTCGAACGGGGTGTTGCCGTCGACGTTCTGCAGCGCCAGGGTCAGGCGGTGGGCGCCCAGGCCATAGAACACCGAGGCGCCCAGGGTGGTGTTGTCAATGGCGCCGGCTCTGGCCCGGCCGGTGTCGAGGGTGCGGTAGAGGTTCAGGTCGAAACCGGCCTGCCGGCCTTGCCCCAGGTCGGTACGGCCATTGAGGTTGGCGTAGTACTGGTTCCAGATGTCGGCGAAACGCGCCGCATAGAAGCTGGCGCCCAGGTCCGGGGTGAACCGGTACTGGCCGCCCAGGTAGTCCACCGAGGGGGTGATGACGCCGGCATAGAAGGCCCAGAGATCGCCGTTGCTGTTGGTGGTGACGTGGCCGGTGGCCGAGGTGAAATGCCCGGCCTGCAGCGTGAGTTTGTCCAGTTCCTGGCTGTCCAGGGCAAAGCCGGTGGCGGTTTCCGGAATCAGCCGGTTGTGGCCGACGGCGAACACCGGGGTGTCCACCGACTGTTCGCCGAAACGCAGCACGCTGTTGGAAACCTTCAATTTCAGCGCGGCCCCGGCCTTGGAATATTCGTCCGCCGGCTTGCCGTTGTCGTGGATCGGCAGGTTGTAGGTGCCGGTCTTGCCCCCGGAGGCATCCAGCTTGAGCCCGAGGGTGGCGAAGGCATCCACGCCGACGCCGACCGTGCCCTGGGTGAACCCGGATTCGAAGCGGCCGATAAAGCCCTGGGTCCAGTCCTTGCGGTCGGCACGGCCGTCCTGAACGCTGCGGTTGAGGTAGTAGTTGCGGGCTTGGATGCGCAGATGGCTGTCCTCGATGAAACCGGCCGGCTCCTCCTCGGCCCCGTGGACGGTCCAGGGCAGGCAACCCAGCAGCGGCAACAGCAAAAGCGGTGAACGGCACATTACGTCAGACATGGCAAAACCCTTGTGGATTATTGTTTTTGTAGAAGTGGCGACAGGGATCGGCAGGGACCCAAAGGTCCCGTAGGTGCCGGCAAGCCGGCGAAGGCGATCACACGGACCGCTTCGCCGACCAGACGGCTCCCGCGAACGGGGTGGTCCGGGACTCAGGGTTGGATCGGCAGCGGCTTGGGCGCCGCGGCGTCCAGCGGGCGCTTGCCGCGAAAGCGCAGGTAGTAGATGAGCAGGATCAGCGCCAGGAACGGCAGCCCGCAGACCAGGGTCAGGAAGAACTGCTCGGTGAACAGCGTGGTGATCATCACCGCCAGCATCAGCAACAGCCCTCCCAGGCTGGTCCAGGGGTAACCCCAGAGCTTGAACGCCAGGGGTTCGGGGCCCTGTTGCCGGCGAAAGAACAGGTGGGTGAGGAAGATCCCGGCCCAGGTGAACATGGCGCCGAACATGGCGATCGACATCATCAGGGTGAAGGCCTGGTCGGCGTAGGCCAGGTACAGCAAGGTAGCCAGGGCAATCCCCAGGGACGACAGCAGCAGCGCCGCCAGGGGCACGCCGTTGCGGCTCAGGCGCCCGAACAGCGCCGGCGCCTGGCCGGCCCGGGACAGGCTGAACATCAGGCGCGTGGTGATGTACAGCTGGCTGTTCATCGCCGACAGCGCCGCCACCAGGATCACCGCGTTGATCACCCCGCCGGCATAGGGAATGCCGGTGGCGGCCATGACCATGACGAAGGGGCTTTCGCCACCGGTGTTGCGGCTCCAGGGGACGATGGCCAGGACCAGGGCGATGGTCAGCAGGTAGAACACCACCAGGCGCACCACGGTGATACGAAAGGCCCGGGTCACCGCACGTTCCGGGTCCTTGGCCTCGCCCGCGGCCACGGCGATCATCTCGATGCTCAAGTAACTGAAGAAGGCCACGATCACCGCCACCCAGGTGCCCCAGGCGCCATGGGGAAAGAAGCCGCCGTCGTTGCTGTAGTTGGCAAAACCGATGCCCGAGCCGGGCGCCGCGCCGTACACCACCCAGGCCCCGAGCAGGATGAACACCAGGATGGCGCACAGCTTGAGCAGCGAGAACACATACTCGATGCCGCCGAACACCTTGACGCTGAAGGCGTTGGCCAGGATCAGCGCCAGGGAGAAACCCAGCATCCAGTAACCGCCGGGGACGTCCGGGTACCAGTACTTCATGTACATCGCCGCGGCGGTGATTTCCGTGCCCACGGCAAACACGATGGAGGCCCAGTAGGCGTAGCGGATGGCAAAGCCGAACCAGGGCGCCACATAGAATTCGGCGAACGAACCGAACGAGCCGGACGTCGGATGGCGCACGGTCATTTCCGCCAGACAGCCCATCAGCAGCAGCGCGATCACCGCGCCGATGGCGTAGCTCACCAGCACGCTGGGGCCGGCAAAGCCGATGGCGAAACTGCTGCCCAGGAACAGCCCGGTGCCGATCGCCCCGCCGATGGCGATCATCGACAACTGGCCACTGCTCAGGCTTTGCTTGAGTCCTTGTTCACGGTCTGCCACTTGTTTGAAGGTGCGTATTGTTTTTGTCATGACACTCTTGCTCCAAGGCTGGGCACGGGGTTCAGGTCACCGCTTTGCGGGCCAGGAACTGCGGCTGGTTCCACTCCTCGCTGACGAGGATCTCCCGCAGCGCGCCGACGCAGGCCCAGATGTCTTCAAAGCGGTTGTACAGCGGGGCAAAACCGAAACGCAGGAGGTCCGGCGCGCGGAAGTCGCCGACGATGCCCCGGGCGATCAGGGCCTGCATCACCGGGTAGGCCTGGGGGTGGCTCAGCGACACCTGGCTGCCGCGCTGCTCGGCATCGCGCGGGGTCTGCAACTGCACGCCCAACCCGGCCAGTTGCTCGTCACACAGGCGGATGAACAGCTCGGACAAGGCCAGGCTCTTGCTGCGCAAGGCCTGCAGGTCGACGCCGTCGAACACCTCCAGCGCCGCTTCCAGGGCCAGCACACCCAACTGGGGCGCGGTGCCCACCAGCATCCGGTCGAGGCTCGGGTGCGGCTGGTAGTCATGGCTGAAATCGAAGGGCTTGGCGTGCCCGTGCCAACCGGTCAGCGGCTGGCGCACTTGGGCGATGTGACGCTCGGCGACAAACACAAAGGCCGGCGCGCCGGGGCCGCCATTGAGGTACTTGTAGCCGCAGCCCACGGCAAAGTCCGCGCCGGCCGCGTTCAGCTCCACCGGCATGGCACCGGCCGAGTGGCACAGGTCCCAGACCACCAGCACACCCAGCTCATGGGCCCGCGCGGTGATCGCCGCCATGTCGTAGCGGCGGCCGGTCTTGTAGTTGACGTGAGTCAGGGAGAGGATCGCCACCTGGTCGCTGAGGGCGTCGAGGATCTGCTCCGGGTCAACGCACTGCAGCCGGCAGCCGGTCAGCTCCGCGACGCCCTGGGCGATGTACACGTCGGTGGGAAAGTTGCCGTTTTCCGCCAGGATCACCCGGCGCGACGGCTGCATGCGCAGGGCCGCCACCAGCACCTTGAACAGGTTGATCGAGGTGGAATCGGCCACTATCACTTCGTGCCCCTGGGCCCCGATCAGTCCGGCGATGCGCGCCCCGGTGCGCTGCGGCGCGGGGTACCAGTCGGCGTCGTTCCAGGAGTTGATCAGGCCCTGGGCCCACTCCACCTTGAGCACCTGCTCCAGGCGCGCCGGCACGTGGGCCGGCATCGCCCCCAGGGAGTTGCCGTCGAGGTAGACCTTGTGTTGCGGCAAGGTAAAACGCTGGCGACAGAAGGCCAGCGGGTCGGACTGATCCAACAGCTGGATCTGCTCCCGGGTACAGGGCGCAAAATGGTGCATGACGATCCCTCGGTGTCGATGGTTGGGGCGCCGGGGCCGTAGCAAACGGCCGCCAGCGAGTCCGGATCCTAGCCAGGGTCGTCATTACTGGATAATAGAAAATACCGCCCTTTGTATTCCCATAGGTAATAGCCAATCCGATTCGCTCCCCAGGTTCTGACGGGGCTGCGCCCTGCTGTCCTCACCCCGGGGCCGCACTCACCACGCCCCGACTTTCCCGGGCTGTTCGGAACTTTTGCATTCAAGGGTCATTTCAACTTGGTACGCCCTATGCAAACGTTTGCGAGTGGTAATTTTGTGGGTGTTCGCCACTTTCCTCCGCAGAGGGCGAACACCAGGGACTTCACACAACGGGAACAGGGACTTTCATGCAAAACCCTCTGCGACGCCACGCGGCCCGCCGCGCCTTGGCCGTTTCGATATGGCTGGCCAGCGTTACCGGACTACCCAGCGCCTTGGCCCAGCCCCCCGCCGCCCCCATGGACGACTCCGCCCAGGGCGAAAGCCTGAGCGCCGATGTGCAACCGGGCAAAAAAGGCGCCTACCTGTCCGACTGGTACAACCAGGACCTGATGCTGATCGGCAGCAAGGACATCAGCTTCGGCCCGCGTCCGGCGGACGACGTCTACCTGGAATACGAATACTTCGGGCGCAAGGGGCCCTTCGAGCTGTACGGCTACATCGACCTGCCGAAAATCCTCGACATCGGCAACAGCCACGACAAGGGCATCTGGGACCACGGCTCGCCGCTGTTCATGGAGCACGAACCGCGGATCTCCATCGATTACCTGGCCGGCCGCAGCCTGGCCATCGGCCCGTTCAAGGAGTGGTATGTGGCCTTCGACTGGATCTACGACCACGGCAGCCGCACCGCCAACCGCGCCAACACCCTGTACAGCGGCCTGGGCACCGACATCGACACCCATTCCCGGGTCAACCTCTCGGCCAACTTCTACGGCCGCTACCAGTGGGAAAACTACGGCGCCAGCAACGAATATTCCTGGGACGGCTACCGCGCCCAGCTGAAATACATCGTGCCCATCGACACCTTCAGCAACGGCGCCTCGCTGACCTACATCGGCTTCACCAATTTCGATTTCGGCTCCGACCTGCACCAGGACAACCCGGCGCGCACCGCCAATGCCACGGTGGCCACCAACGTGCTGCTCTACTCCTTCACCCACCTGCGCTTCACCCTGGTGGGCCGCTACTTTCACAACGGCGGCAACTGGGAGGACGGCAGCGTGCTGAATTTCGGCGATGGCGAGTTTCGCGCCCGCTCCAACGGCTGGGGCTATTACGCGGGGGTCGGTTATCAGTTCTAGAGGCAGCGGCAAGCTTTGAGCGGCAAGCGGCAAGCGCCGTCTGTTTGTAGCTTGAGGCTTGTAGCTTGAGGCTTGATATTTCTGAAGATGAAGGAGGTTGTATGCGTGGGATTAAAACCGTTTCGTGGGTCTTGGGTTTGAGCGCGCTGATGGTCAGCGGGGCCTGGGCCGGCGAGGCACCAATCAGGCCCAAGGTGGTGCTGATCAGCATGTTCGCGCCGGAAGCGCAGCACTGGATCGAGCGCCTGGAGCTCAAGCGCGAGATCCGCGTGCCGGGGCTGGCGGCGGAGTATCCGGTCATTCGTTGCAACGACCGGGAGGTGTGCCTGTTGACCACCGGCATGGGCCAGACCAATGCCGCGGCCTCGACCCTGGCCCTGGCCCTGTCGCCGAAGTTTGACCTGCGCAAAAGCTATTTCCTGATTGCCGGGATCGCCGGCATCAGCCCGCACCACGGCACCATCGGCACCGCCGCCTGGGCTCATTACCTGGTGGAGTTCGGCACCCAGTGGGAAATCGACTCCCGGGATGCGCCCAAGGACTGGCCCACCGGCTACCTGGGGATCAACACCAAGGGGCCGAACGAAAAACCGCCCCTGGACTACAAGACCGAGGTCTTTGAGCTGAACCCGAAACTGCAAGCCAAGGCCTTCGCCCTGAGCCAGCGGGTGAGCTTGAGCGAAAGCCCGCAATCGGCGGCCTGGCGCCTGAAATACCCCAAGGCCCCGGCCAACCAGCCGCCGGTGGTGACCCGCTGCGACACCCTGGCCGGCAACACCTGGTTTTCCGGCACTCGCCTCAGCGAACGGGCCGAGGTCTGGACCCGCCTGCTGACCGACAACAAAGGCACCTACTGCACCACCCAGCAGGAAGACAACTCCACCTACGAAGCCTTGCTGCGGGCCAGCCGCGAGGGCCTGGTGGACATCCAGCGCCTGGCGGTACTGCGCGCCGGTTCCGATTTCGACCGCCCGGCGCCGGGGGCCAGTGAAGTGGACAACCTGCTCAAGTACGCCGACCAGGGCGGCTTTGTCCCGGCCCTGGAGAACCTCTACCGGGCCGGCAATCCGCTGGTGCAGGACATTCTCGACAACTGGTCGACCTGGGAAAAAGGCGTCCCCGAAGCCTGATCCCATGCCCCATAACCCGTAGGAGCCGGCTTGCCGGCGAAAGCAATCTCAAGCCCCACAACCCGTAGGAGCCGGCTTGCCGGCGAAAGCGATCTCAAGCCCAACAACCCGTAGGAGCCGGCTTGCCGGCGAAGGCGCTCTCAAGCCCCACAACCCGTAGGAGCCGGCTTGCCGGCGAAGGCGCTCTCAAGCCCCACAACCCGTAGGAGCCGGCTTGCCGGCGAAGGCGGTCTCGGGGGCCTCTTCGCTGGCAAGCCAGCTTCTACGGGGCGCAGCTGCAGCGTGGGCGCTCAGGGGATGAGGATGACTTTCTCGCCACGCCCCTGGTTCACTTCGGCGTAGCGCTCCAGCCCTTGCTCCAGGGGCGATTCGACCAAGCCTTCCGGCAGCGGCAGCAGGCCTTCATCGAAGTAGCGGCCGAACTGCTCCAGCATCGCCGCGCACGCCTCTACGCCATACAACAGCGAGTTGATCCCCACCACCGAGCCGCCCTTGCGGTACAGGGCCAGGGCCGGCAGTTGCACATGCCCGTCCACCGGCGCGGCAATGATGGCGATGCGGCCAAAGGCGGCCAGGGCCGGCACTGCCGCCGGCAGCCAGAAGCCGGTGGTGTCGAAGATCACTTCGGCGCCGCCGGGATGCACCGCCTCCACCTGGGCCGCCAGGGTTTCCGGTTGTTGCAGGTGCAGGGTCGGATAGCCCTGGGCCGAAAGCGCCTGGACCTGCTCGGCCCGGCGCGCCGCCGCCAGCACCCGGGCCCCGCGCACCTTGGCCAGGGCCAGGGCCGCCGTGGCCACTGCACCGCCGCCGATCACCAGCAGCCGCGTACCGGCCGTCACGCCGCTGCGCTCCAGGGCATCCCAGGCGGTGGTGTACGGCACCCCGAGGCTCGCGGCCTGGGCAAAGCTCAGGTGCCGTGGCTTGCGGGCCACGCCCTGGGCGGACAGCACCACGTACTGGGCATGGCTGCCGTCGGCGAAAAAACCCAGCTCCTTGCCGGTGCCCCAGACCTCCTGGCCGATCAGCTCGGCCGGCCCCTGCTCCACCACCCCGGCGAAATCCCGCCCGGGAATCCGCGGCAGCGTGGTGTAGGGAAAGCGTCCGAGCACGTTCTTCACGTCGCTGGGGTTGAGGCCAGCGGCCTGGATGCGCACCAGCACCTGGCCGGCGCCCGGCAGCGGCGTGGGAAGGTCCACCACGTGCAGGGCAGCGAGGTCGCCGGTAGCGGAAAATTGCAGTGCTTTCATCATCGGTTCCATGGGTCAGGGGTTAAAAAGCGCGTGTTCAGGACAGCCAACTGCTCAACAACTGGCGCCCCAGCGGCCACAACTGCTCACCGCCGAGCATGCCCAGCAGGCCCACCAGGGCAATCGCCGGCGGCGCCGGGGAACGCACCTGCAAGGCGCCGTAAAGCAGGCCGACCAGCAGACCGGCGGCCAGGGAGATCAGGTAATTCATGTGGCGCTCCAGAAGCCGTGGCGTCCGTGCCAGGGTGATGTGGCGTGTGCGACAAAGTCTAGGTGGCGAGCGCTAGCGGCATCGGCCAAGTGCTTCAGGATTTCGGCCAAGACCGTAACCTGTAGCCGCTGCCGCAGGCTGCGAACGGGCCCGAAGGGCACGCTGGGCAGGCGCCGCTACCCCAGGTTGGCGCTGGCGTACTGGGAAGGCGCGACACCCAGTTCGCGGCGGAACATGTCGCTGAAGCTGCTGGGGGAATAGCCCAGTTCGAGGGCAATGCGGCTCACCGGTACACCCTGGATCAGCTCCGCGGCAGCGGTGGCCAGTTGCACCTGGCGCCGCCATTCGGCAAAGCCCAGGCCCAACTGTTCCTTGAACAGCCGCGCCAGGGTGCGCACGCTGGCCCCTGCCGCGTCGGCGTGCTGTTCAAAGGAAATGGCCAGGGACGGTGCCGCCATCACCGCCTGGCACAGGCTGCTCAGGCGCCGGTCGGAAGCGTCCGGCAGGGCGATCTTCAGCAGCGAGCGGCGGGCCCGTTGCAGCTCCAGCAAAGCCAGCGCGACCAGCGCCTCGTAGTACTCCGGCTGCGGCGGGTCGAGCTCCACCAGGCGCACGATCAGCTCCCGCAGCAGGTTGTCCACCTGCAGCACCTGGACGCTGGGGTCCAGGGTCGCCGCCAGGGACGGACGCAAGTAGATATTGCGCATCTGCAAGTCGCTGACCACGCGAATCCCGTGTCGTACCCCGGGCGGCAGCCACACGGCCCGCTGCGGCGGCACCACCAGGGCCTCGGTGGGCGTCTCGACCCACATCACTCCGCTCATGGCGTACAGCAACTGGCCCCAGGCGTGTTCGTGGGGCTCGATGAACAACCCGCGCGGATAGGTGCGAGCCAGGGGTTGCACGGGGATCGCGGGGTCGCTCAGATCGGGAGGGGTGGCCAGGGCCATGACAAGCTCGCAACGGGTCGGCGGGGGCTCATGGTAACCAGCGTCTGCAGCGCCCGCCAGCCGCCGGAAAGCGCACCGGGAACAGGCAGCTTTCAGGGGCCCGGCGGCATCGCCCCGGCCTTGGGCCGGTCCACGCCCGGGCAACGACCGTTGGCGCCAGAGTCGGACAATCAAAGTGAATTTTTTGGTGCCCGCAGGATCACTCAAGAATCACAGGGAGGAAGAACGGCTCTATGAACAACGCAAAACTTTTCGTCATCGAATACACCCTTCACGGCGCGCCCAAGTCCTTCATCATCCGCCAGGACAAGATGGACAACGCCGAGGCCTGGCACTGGGCCAGTTGCGATGCCGGTGTCGGACGCATCGGCCGCTTCGGCCGGGAACGGGTAAAGAAAACCAGCAAGCCCATGGCCGAGAAGTTCGGCATCGAGAACGTCACCTGGCGCCCTTCGGTCTAGGCGCCACCGATGCGGGTGGGGCCCTGTGGCTCCACCCGCCCTGCCCGCTTCAGCCGTGGGCGCCCTTGGCGCATTTGCAGCCGTCGGTGGAGGCACAAGGTTCACCGTGGGCGTGGTGATCGGCGCACGCCTGACAGCAGTAGTGCTTACCGTGACGGACAATCGGGTGGGCGCCGAGCTTGCAGGTGCAAGCCGGACAGGCACAGGTTTCATTGGACATGGCTGGGTTCCTCTTTCGGATGAGACTCGATCAGCGCAGCACCTGAAACGGCAGCGTTCAGCGCAGGGTTCGAGTACTTGGAAAGGTTAGGTCAATCCGCTGCGCTTACCCGGCCACAAGCGACTAAAGTGGTGCAGCCAGCGCCAGCGCAGACGGACGGACACCAGACCCGCTGATAGCCCTGTCGCGACCTGATAAAAACCACTCAAGGTCCTTCGCCGCCATGACCATGCTCTACGACGAACGCCTCGACGGCGCCCTGCCCGAGGTCGACCGCCAGGCCCTGATCCAGGCCCTGCGCCAACAGCTTCCGGAGCTCGAGCTGCTGGACCAGGAGCAGCAGCTCAAGCCCTACGAGTGCGATGGCCTCAGCGCCTACCGCAGCACGCCGATGCTGGTGGCCCTGCCCCGGCACCTGGACCAGGTGCAGCGCATCCTGCAGATCTGCCATGCGCACCGCGTGCCGGTGGTGGCCCGGGGCGCTGGCACCGGCCTGTCCGGCGGCGCCCTGCCCCTGGAAAACGGCCTGTTGCTGGTGATGGCGCGCTTCAAGGACATCCTGCAGATCGACCCCGCCGCGCGTTGTGCCAGGCTCCAGCCCGGGGTGCGCAACCTGGCCATCTCCCAGGCCGCCGCGCCCTTCGGCCTGTACTACGCCCCCGACCCGTCTTCGCAGATCGCCTGTTCGATTGGCGGCAACGTCGCGGAAAACGCCGGCGGCGTGCACTGCCTGAAATACGGCCTGACCGTGCACAACCTGCTCAAGGTCCAGATGCTCAGCGTCGAGGGCCAGCCCCTGACCCTGGGCAGCGACGCCCTGGATTCGCCGGGCTTCGACCTGCTGGCGCTGTTCACCGGCTCCGAGGGCCTGCTGGGGGTGATCACCGAAGTCACGGTCAAGCTGCTGCCCAAGCCGCAGATCGCCAAGGTGCTGCTGGCGGCCTTCGATTCGGTGGAAGCCGCCGGCCGCGCCGTGGCCGAGATCATTGCCGCGGGGATCATCCCCGGCGGCCTGGAGATGATGGACAACCTGGCGATCCGCGCCGCCGAGGACTTCATCCACGCCGGCTACCCGGTGGACGCCGCGGCCATCCTGCTGTGCGAACTGGACGGCGTGGAAGCCGATGTCCACGACGACTGCGAGCGGGTGCGCCAGGTGCTGGAACGCGCCGGCGCCAGGGAGGTGCGCCTGGCCCGCGACGAAGCCGAGCGCGTGCGCTTCTGGGCCGGGCGCAAGAACGCCTTCCCGGCGGTGGGGCGCCTGGCGCCGGACTACTACTGCATGGACGGCACCATTCCCCGCCGGCAGTTGCCGGGGGTGCTGCGGGGCATCGCCCGCCTGGCCGAGGAGTACCAGCTGCGGGTGGCCAATGTGTTCCATGCCGGCGACGGCAACATGCACCCGCTGATCCTGTTCGACGCCAACCAGCCCGGCGAGCTGCAACGGGCCGAGGCCCTGGGCGGCAAGATCCTCGAACTGTGCGTGGCGGTGGGTGGCAGCATCACCGGCGAACACGGCGTGGGCCGGGAAAAAATCAACCAGATGTGCGCCCAGTTCAACCACCACGAACTGCACCTGTTCCACGCCATCAAGGCGGCCTTCGACCCCGGCGGCCTGCTCAACCCCGGGAAGAACATCCCGACCCTGCAACGCTGCGCGGAATTCGGCGCCATGCACATCCATCACGGGCAACTGCCCTTCCCCGAACTGGAGCGGTTCTGATGAGCACGGACAGCGATTTCGATGCCACCGAGGCGTGGCTGGAACAGGTGCGCGACGCCCTGCAGAGCCGTACGCCGCTGCGCATCCAGGGCTCCAACAGCAAGGCCTTTCTCGGCCGCGAGTGCGCCGGGGAAATCCTCGACACCCGCAGCCATCGCGGCATCGTCAGCTATGACCCCACGGAGCTGGTGATCAGTGCCCGGGCCGGCACCCCGCTCAGTGAATTGCACGCCACCCTGGACGCCGCCGGGCAGATGCTGCCCTGCGAGCCGCCGTCCTTCGGCGCCGGCGCGACCCTGGGCGGCATGCTCGCCAGTGGCCTGTCCGGGCCGCGTCGACCCTGGGCCGGCGCGGTACGGGATTTCGTCCTCGGCACCCGGATCATCAGCGGCGGCGGCCAGCACCTGCGCTTTGGCGGCGAGGTGATGAAGAACGTCGCCGGTTACGACCTGTCGCGGCTGATGGCCGGCAGCTACGGCTGCCTGGGGCTGATCACCGAAGTCTCGTTGAAGGTCCTGCCCAAGCCCCGGCAATGCCTGAGCCTGAGCCTGGAAATGGACCGCCGGCGCGCCCTCGCGCAACTGGCCGAATGGGGCCAGCAGCCCTTGCCGATCAGCGCCGCCTGCCATGACGGCGAGCGCCTGCACCTGCGCCTGGAAGGCGGCGAAGGCTCGGTGGCGGCGGCCCATGAGCGCCTGGGCGGCGAGCCTCTGGATTCGGGCTACTGGAGCCAGCTCAATGAACAGCAGCTGGACTTCTTCAACCCCGGCCTGCCGCTGTGGCGCCTGTCGCTGCCGCACAACACGCCGCTGCTGGCACTGCCCGGCGAACAACTGCTGGACTGGGGCGGCGCCCAGCGCTGGCTGAAGACCGAGGCCACGGCCGCCGAGATCCGCGCCGCCGTCAGCGCCGTCGGCGGCCACGCCAGCTGCTACAGCCACGGCCTGCAAGACAGCCCGTTCCAGCCCCTGGCGCCGACCCTGCTGCACTACCACCAGCGGCTCAAGGCGCAGCTGGACCCGCAAGGGATCTTCAACCCCGGCCGACTCTACGCGGAGCTCTAGACCATGCAGACCACCCTCAGCCCCGAGGCCCGGCAACTGCCCCGGGCCGCCGAAGCCGAGCGCATCCTGCGCAGCTGCGTGCATTGCGGCTTCTGCAACGCCACCTGCCCAACCTACCAGTTGCTGGGCGACGAGCTGGACGGCCCGCGGGGGCGCATCTACCTGATCAAGCAGGTGCTCGAAGGCGCCCCGGCCACCGCCCAGGCCCAGCAGCACCTGGACCGCTGCCTGTCGTGCCGCAACTGCGAGAGCACCTGCCCGTCCGGGGTCGACTACCACAACCTGCTGGACATCGGCCGCGCCGTGGTCGATGCCGCCCTGCCCCGGCCCGTCGGCCAGCAACTGCTGCGCCGCGGGCTGCGAGCCCTTAGCGCCAACCCGCGGCTGTTCAAGGCCCTGATCAACAGCGGCAGCCGCCTGCGCCCGCTGCTGCCCCAGGCGCTGCAGGACAAGCTGCCGCGCCAGCTGCCCACGGCCAAGCCGCGCCCCGCCCCGCGCCATTCGCGGCGCGTGCTGTTGCTCGAAGGCTGCGTGCAGCCGGGGTTGTCGCCCAACACCAATGCCGCGGCGGCGCGAGTCCTGGATCGCCTGGGCATCAGCGTGCAGCCGGTCGCCGAGGCCGGCTGCTGCGGCGCCGTGGACTATCACCTGGACGCCCAGGCAGCCGGCTTGCAGCGTGCCCGACGCAACATCGACGCCTGGTGGCCGCACCTGCAACAGGGCGCCGAGGCGATCATCCAGACCGCCAGCGGCTGTGGCGCCTTCATCAAGGAGTACCAGCAGCTGCTGGCCCACGACCCGGCCTACCGCGACAAGGCCCGGCAGGTCAGCGCCCTGGCCCGGGACCTGGTGGAGGTGCTGCACAACGAACCCGTGGAACAGCTCGGCGCCCACAGCGAACAGCGTCTGGCCTTCCATTGCCCCTGTACCCTGCAGCACGCGCAGAAGCTCGGCGGCGCCGTGGAAAGCCTGCTGCAGCGCCTGGGCTTCAACCTCACCGCGGTGCCCGACAGCCACCTGTGCTGCGGCTCGGCGGGCACCTATTCGCTGACCCAGCCGGCGCTGGCACGGCAACTGCGGGACGACAAGCTGCGGGCCCTGGAAAGCGGCCAGCCGGAGTTGATCGTCACCGCCAACATCGGCTGCCAGACCCACCTCGATGGCGCCGGCCGCACCCCGGTCCGCCACTGGATCGAGGTGCTGGAGGATTCGCTTCGCTCATAAGCTGCCAGCTTCAAGCTTGCGGCTTGCGGCTTGCGGCTTATGGCTTATGGCTTATGGCCGCGCATTGCTGCGGTACATGAACAGCAGCGCCAGGGCCAGGCACAGCATTGCCAGCAGGCGGCTGGAGGACAGCTCGATGGCCGGGTTGCCGAACCAGCCGAAGTTGTCGATCAGCATGCCCATGCCCAACTGCCCGAGAATCACCGCCACCGTGGCCACCGCGGTGCCCACCCGCGGCACCGCGCCGACCATCACCAGCATGTAGACCACGCCGAACAGCGCACCGGTCAGTTGCCATTTCGGCGCCTGAAGCAAGGTCATGGCCTGGGGCGGCTGGAAAAACACGATCAACAGACCGGTGATCAAGGCGCCCACGGCAAAGGTCAGCAGGCTGCTGCGCAACACCCCGACGCTTTCTCCCAGGCGGCCATTGATCGCCGCCTGCACACTGAGCACCGCACCCGCAGCCACCACCAGCACCAACAATAGAATCAGGTTCATATTCAACCTCGGGCGATCAGGATCAGGGCCACGACAATCAGCACCAGGGCCAGCCAGCGTTCGCCATTGACCGGCTTGCGGGCGCTGCCGAACCAGCCGTAATGGTCGATCAGCACGCTCTTGCCCACTTGCCCGGAGAGGATCGCGATCATGGTCATGGCAATGCCGATATGGGGCGTGGCCAGGGTCAGCACCACCACGTAGATCGGCCCCAGCACCCCGCCGAGCAGCTGCCAGCGCGGCAACTGGCTCAGGGCCGGCCCCGGCTGCGGGCCGCTGAACAACAGCAGCAGAAACAGCAGCGCCGCGCCCACGCCGAAGATGCTCAGGGTGGCCCACAGATGCCCGACCTGGGCGCCCAGCGGGCCGAGCAAGCCGGCCTCCACCGACAGGCCCATGCCGGCCAGGATCACCAGCGGCAACAGTATCAGGCGCTGCCAGCCGGCAGCGGGCGCGGCGCCCGCCATCGGCTTCGGCAGCGGTGTATCTAGAGCTTCAGAGGACATGCGACACCTGCTCGACATCAAGGAATGGCCGGCATTATCGATTGCACGAGCTTTGCGATAAATGCCAGCATGCCGACAACTCTTTTGCGCAAAACGCACAGCAGGACGCCCCCATGCAAGGCTTCAACGATCTCGGTTTCAAGGCCCTGCGCCTGTTCATCGCGGTGCTCGACCAGGGCAGTTTCTCGGCCGTGGCACGCCGCGAGGGGCTGGCGCCCTCGTCCATCTCGCGGCAGATCCAGCTGATGGAACAGGCCCTGGGCCAGCAGTTGCTCTATCGCCACACCCGCGCCGTCAGCCCCACCGAGGCCGGGCGCCTGCTGGGCCATCATGCGCGACGGGTGCTGGCGCAGTGGGAAGAAGCCGAACAGGCGCTGCAGGAACAGCAGGACGAACCGGCCGGGCTGGTACGGATCAACGCCCCGGTGGTGTTCGGCCAGCGTCACCTGTCGCCCTGGCTTGGCGAGCTGCTGGGCCGCTACCCCAAGCTGCAACTGGAGATCCAGCAGACCGACAACTACATCGATCCCTTGCAGGACGGCACCGACCTGCTGTTTCGCATCGGCACCCTGGAAGACTCCTCGATGCAGGCCCGCCTGCTGGCCCCGCAGCGCTACCGGGTGGCGGCCAGCCCGGCCTACCTGGCCCGGCATGGCACACCGCACCACCCGCAGCAGTTGCAGCAGCACCAGTGCCTGGCCTACAAGGGCGAAACCGGCCAGCAACGCTGGTTCTTCCGCCAGGGCCGGGGCGACTGGACGCCCTACAGCGTCAAGGGCCCCCTGACCGGCAACCACGCCGACACCCTGACCCAGGCCGCCGAACAGGGCCTGGGGCTGGTGATGTTTCCTTCCTGGCTGATTGGCGAGGCCCTGCACCAGGGCCGTCTGGTGGCGCTGTTCGAAGGCTTCGAAGTGGCCACCAGCCTCGAACCGCAACAGATCGCCGCCCTGTGGCCCGGTAGCCGACGGCTGTCAGTGAAAGTGCGCACCGTGATCGACTTCTTCGTCGAGAAATTCGGCCCGGAGCCCTATTGGGATCGCTAGCGCCACCGCCACCCGCGCACCCGCCCCGTAACCGTAGGAGCTGGCTTGCCAGCGAAAGCGTCGGCAAGACCGGCACCCGACTCAGCGGCCCCTTCGCCGGCAAGCCGGCTCCTACAAGACCATCGCACTCCCCCGTAGGAGCTGACTTGCCAGCGAAAGCGTCGGCAAGACCTGCACAAGACTCAGCGGCCTCTTCGCCGGCAAGCCGGCTCCTACAAAACCATCGCATTCCCCCGTAGGAGCTGGCTTGCCAGCGAAAGCGTCGGCAAGACCGGCACAAGACTCAGCGACCCCTTCGCCGGCAAGCCGGCTCCTACAGGACCATCGCATTCCCACGTAGGAGCTGGCTTGCCAGCGAAAGCGTCGGCAAGACCTGCACAAGACTCAGCGGCCTCTTCGCCGGCAAGCCGGCTCCTACAGGAAGAGTTGGGCAATCAGCCAGGCGTTGGCGGCGCTGATGATGGCGAACAGGCTCCAGGCGAGGATCCGGGTCGGCCAGCGGTTGACGAATTCGCCCATCAGGCGCCGGTCGTTGGTCATGCGAATCAGCGGGTACAGGGCGAACGGCAACTGCAGGCTGAGCACCACCTGGCTCAGCACCAGCAACTGGCCCACGGCGCCGTCGCCCAGCAGCCAGACACCGATGAACGCCGGGATCAGCGCCAGCCCGCGGGTGATCAGGCGCCGTTGCCAGCAGGGAATCCGCAGGTTCAGGTAACCCTCCATGATCACCTGCCCGGCAATGGTTCCGGTGAAGGTCGAGCTCTGCCCCGAGGCCAGCAGCGCCACGCCGAACAGCACGCTGGCCAGGGCTCCGCCCACCAGCGGATCGAGCAGGTGGTAGGCATCCTGGATTTCCACCACGTCGCTGTGGCCGGTGTTGTGGAAGGCCGCGGCGGCGAGGATCAGGATCGCTGCGTTCACCAGCAGCGCCAGGGCCAGGGAGCCGATGGTGTCGATCCGCGCCAGCTTGATGGCGTCGGCGCGGCTGGCCCGGTCCTGGCCGATCAAGCGGGTCTGCACCACCGAGGTGTGCAGGTAGAGGTTGTGGGGCATCACCGTGGCGCCGAGGATGCCAATCGCCAGGTACAGCGGTGCGGCGTCGCTGATGGCCGAGAGCGACGGGGTGAAGCCCCGGGCCACGTCCGGCCAGTAGGGTTTGATCAGCAGCAGTTCAATGAAGAAACACACGCCGATGGTCGCCACCAGCGCCAGCATGATCGCCTCCAGCCGGCGAAAGCCGCGGTTCTGCAAGGCCAGCACCAGCAAGGTGTCGAAGGCGGTGATGACGATCCCGGTGCTCAGCGACACCCCCAGCAACAGGTGGAACGCCAGGGCGCAGCCCAGCACTTCGGCAAGGTCGGTGGCGATGATCGACACCTCGGCCGCCAGCCATTGGGCCCGGGCCGAACGGCGGCTGTAGCGCTCCCGGCACAGCTGCGCCAGATCGCGCCCCGTGGCAATGCCCAGGCGCGAGCACAGGCATTGCACCGCCATGCCGGCCAGGCTCGCCAGCAGCACCACGAACAGCAGGTTGTAGCCATAGCGCGAGCCGGCCTCGATGGCCGTGGCCCAGTTGCCGGGGTCCATGTAGCCGATGGAGATCAGCAGCCCGGGGCCGGCAAAGCGCAGCAGGCGCTTGAACAACGAGGCACGGGGATCGACGGATACGGAACCCGCCACTTCCGGCGGACAAAAGGGCGCTGTGGCGATTTTCGGCAGGCTGAATTTCACGGGGATTTCCACGACGGATTGGAGCAAGGGCCCAGCTTAGAGGTTTCAGCCCGGGCACCCAAGCCTGAATATTGACCTTGAAGGGGCGTATGCTGCTGCCTTTGCAGCGCCTGGCGGCCCCTGCCGCAGGCTTCGATAGCACGCCCAAGGTGGCCCCCGTGAACAGCCCTGCGACCGATCCCCGCCCCGACACCCTGCCCCCCTTCCTGCACCCCGGTGACCGGGTCCTGCTGTTCGACGGGGTGTGCAAGCTGTGCAATGCCTCGGTGCAGTTCGTGATCCGCCACGACCGCCAGCGGCGGATCAAGCTGGCGTCGATGCAATCGCCCCAGGGCCAGGCCTTGCTGAAGTGGTTCGGCCAGCCCACGGATCAGTTCGACACGGTCCTGCTGATCGAAGACCGAGGCCTGTCCCAACGTTCCGAGGCCTTTATCCGCCTGATGGCACAACTGCCCGCGCCCTGGCGCTGGCTGCGCCTGCTGCGCTGGATCCCGCGGCCGCTGCGGGACTGGGCCTACGACCGGATCGCTGGCAATCGCTACCGCTGGTTCGGCCGGAATGAGGTGTGCCTGCTGCCGAGACCCGAGCATCGCGGACGCTTTCTCGACGACCCGTCCTGAGGCACGGGTCGAGCGCCGTCAGTTGGGCTGGCGGCGGAAGAACAGGCTGACCTGCCCCAGCTCGAAGCCGAACTTGGTCATGTAGGAGCGATTGGCCAGGGTGTTTTCGTCCAACAGGTACATCCAGTCGTCGAAGTGCACCTGGTAGGTCTTGCCGTCCACCGGCAGGTTGAGCACGTAGCGCCAGCGCAGGGCATTGCCGGACACCTCGCCCAGGGCCTCGCCGACCACATCGTCGGCGGTGCCGCGCCACAGTCCAGGCCCCGCCGGGACCAGGGTCCAGACCCGGGTCTGGCGGGTGCCGTCGCTGTAGGTGAAGTCCTCGTGCATGATGAATTTCTCGCCCTCGCTGCGGCTGTCGATCTGCACATGGAAGCGTTTGATCACCTCGCCGGAGCGCTTCTGAAACAGGCCCCAGGCCTCGACCCGGCCAGTGAAGAACTGGCGCAGTTCCAGCTCGGGTTTCTGCTCGCGGTACTGCTTGACGTCGGTGTCGCTGCAGGCGACCAGGCCCAGGCACAGCAACAGCAGGTATTTCTTGAACATGGCACATCTCCTGTGCTGCGCCGGCTATTGGCCCAGCAGTTGTGCGCGCAGCTGCGGATTGCGCGTGCGCGGGTCGAGCCAGATGGCGAAGAACGCGCGGGCGAAGGCCTCGTCCTCCACCCTGTACTGCAAGTGCTGGTCGACAAAGAACTCCACCCCGCGTCCCGGCAGAAACACCCCGGTGATGCGCTGGCCCGGTTCGACATCGACGAAGGCACGCTGCATCTGCGCCTGCCAATCCTTGAGTTGCGCCGGGCTGACCGCGCTGCCGGACAAGCGTTGGATCTCGTCGAGGCTGGTCTGCACCAGCTCGTCGCGGCGGATCGTGCGCCGATAGGTCAGCTCCAGGGCGAAGGGGCTGTCGTCCGTCAGCGGCAACGCCCTGCCCCAGAGCCGCGCGTGGTAGACCTTGAAGCCGAACCAGCTGAACTCGCCACTGCCCAGCAGCCGGGCCTCGGGCAGCGACGCCTGCCAGTCGGCGCTGGCCGTGGCGCTGAGCAGCACCAGCAGCCACAACCAGCGCCTCAACGGAACACGTCCGGCGCGGTTCATTCAGGAACGCCTGGGCAGCAATTGGAGAAACTCCTGGCGGGTGCTGCTGCAGTCGCGAAAGGCCCCGAGCATCACCGAGGTGTTCATCATGGAGTTCTGCTTCTCCACCCCGCGCATCATCATGCACATGTGCCGCGCCTGGATGACCACCGCCACCCCGGCGGCCCGGGTCACTTCCTGGATCGCCTCGGCGATCTGCCGGGTGAGGTTCTCCTGGATCTGCAGGCGCCGCGCGTACATGTCGACGATCCGCGCCACCTTGGACAGCCCCAGCACCTTGCCGGTGGGGATGTAAGCCACATGGGCCTGACCGATGAAGGGCAGCAGGTGGTGTTCGCACAGGGAATACAGCTCGATGTCCTGGACAATCACCATCTCGTCGCTGCTGGAGCTGAACAGCGCGCCGTTGACCAACTCGTCAAGGCGGGTGTCGTAACCGTGACACAGATAGCGCAAGGCCTTTGCCGCCCGCTGCGGGGTGTCCCGCAGGCCCTCGCGCGAGGGGTCTTCACCCAAGCCCTGGAGAATGCCGTGAAAGTGCTGAGAAAGAGGATCGTGCATGGCGCATGGGTTCCGAAAAGCTGGCGAGGCGGGCAATTCCTTGCACGTGCCAAGGAAAAAAAAGAGCCCCGAGGTGGCCGACCACACAACTGACCCAGCCCCGGTTCCACCCGGGCCTGACCTCGGAGCCCCAAAAGCGTGAAGAGCGAGCGACTGCCCCTGAAAGGACGGAACAGGCATCGGCACATTTCACCCTTAAAAACCTATACGACAAATTAATTTTTGTACAATTTTTATCGATAAAAAACGCCTTAAACGCCTTAATACTTGTACAAAACCGCATTTAATCGATTCAAAAGCTTTTCGCTGTACAAGAAAAAGCGACGCCGCACTTCACTCCCGACCGCCTCCCTGCCAGCAGATACGCGCCAAATGCCGCGCTGGATGCTAGCGTGGCGCACCGTTCATCCACTGAGTGCACGCATGCTGCTGTTAAAACTGCTGACGGTTCCCGGATTCCTCTGGTTGATCTCTCTGGCGAGCAGGCGCTGGGGACCGAATGTCGCCGGCTGGCTGGCGGGGTTTCCGGTGGTGGTGGGACCGATCCTGCTGTTTCTGGCGCTGGAGCAAGGCACGGCCTTCGCCACCCACGCGGCGGGGGCCGCTCTCTCGGCGTTGCTGGCGATGATCGCCTTCAGCGTCGCCTACACCCATGCCGCACAGCGTCTTTCCTGGCCCGGGGCCCTGGCCGTGGCCACGCTGGTCTGGGCCGTGCTGGCCACAGCCATTACCCAGGTGCCGGCCTCACTGGGCTTGTCCGTGGCCTGCGCCGCCAGCGCCCTGCTCCTGGCGCCGCGCCTGTTTCCCCGGGTGAGCGCTGTGCCCGCCGCCCCCGTGCAGCGCTCCGACAAACTGCCTTACCGGATGCTTGCCGGGGCCTTGCTGACCCTGGCGGTCACCCTGCTGGCCAGCACCGTTGGCGAACGCTGGAGCGGCATGCTCGCGGTGTTTCCGGTGCTCGGCAGCGTGCTGGCGGTGTTCTCCCACCAGAGCCACGGCGTGGCCTTCACCACCGTGCTGTTGCGCTCCTTGACCACCGGCCTGTATTCCTTTGCGGCGTTCTGCCTGGTACTGGCCCTGGCCCTGCCCGCGGTGGGAATGCTCGCCTTTGGATTGGCAGTGGCGGTGTCGATGCTGGTACTGGGTTTGAGCAAGCGCCTGTTGGCGCGAAACACGATCGGTGCCGCCGCTGGGCAACGTCCTTGAACCGTCGATACACGGGCGCAGACGCGCCTGCATGATGGATTTTCAAACGGGTGGAAGAGCGTGATGAGTCGCACAGGCACACTCCAGGTTGCATTGACCCTACGAACCTATTCAGAGCAGGTTGAGCGGCATGACCACGACCATCACCAGATCGTGCTGCCGCAATCAGGCGCCATGGACATAGAGATCGATGGGCGTGGCGGTCGAGTCGACTGGAGCCAGGGCGTGATCATTCCGGCAGGCACCGCGCATGCCTTTTGTGCCAGCTCCACCAACCGCTTCCTGGTGCTGGATCTGCCGCTCGCCTCGGCCGGCACCGACCAGAGCGAAACTGAAAGCATCAAGCGGCTTCAGCAGCCAGGCTTCTTCGCGGTCAGGCCGCCGATTCGCCACCTGCTTGACTACGCCACGCACAGCGAGCCCTTGCTGGTCCGCTCGTCAGAGATGGCGCAGTCCTGGAGCAACTTGCTGATTTCGTCCCTGGTCCAGCCTTATGGCCGTGCACATGACCACGGGTCACTCACCCTGGCCAGGGCCCTGACCCATATCGAAAACAATCTGGACACGCCTCTGACCGCCGCGCAAATAGCCAGGGTTTCAGGCACCAGCGAACGACGCTTGTACACACTGTTCGAGCAGCAGCTGAAAACCACGCCTTTTGCCCATGTCACCCGTCTGCGCCTGGACCTGGCCATGGACCTGTTGCGCGACACTCGACTGTCGATCGCGGACATTGCCCAGCGCGCGGGTTACGCCGACCAGAGCGCCTTGAATCACGCGCTGAAAAAAAACCGCAACCTGACACCGGCAGCGGTCCGAAGGAGCGCCAGCACGTCCTGAAAAGGTGCAGCCTGGAACAGGTATTCGGCAGCCCAAGCCAATACCCGGGCCAGCGCCCTTTTCTATCATCCGCGTTTCGAAATGCGGATCAGGCGGGCCTCATGACACAACCAGCAACCTCGACCCAAACAGCCAGGCCCCACCGGCCTGCCGCCTGGGCAACCGCCATGGGGGTCATTGCGGTTTTTCTGTGGTCCTGCCTGGCCTTGCTCACCACCCTGACGTCAGGCATCCCGCCCTTTGAACTGCTGGCATTGAGCTTTAGCGTGGCATTCCTCGCCAGCCTGCTCATTCTCGGGCTGCGAGGCACCGCCGGATTCCGTGGCTGGCGCCAGCCGTGGAAGGTCTGGGCCACGGGGTTTCTGGGAATCTTTGCCTATCACGCGCTGTACTTCTTTGCCCTCAAGGCCGCGCCCCCGGCCGAGGCCAGCCTGATTGCCTACCTCTGGCCCCTGCTGATGGTCTTGCTGGCCGGTGCCACGGGCGGTCAGCAACTGCGCCCGCGACAACTGCTGGGAGCGCTCCTGGGGCTCGCCGGTACGGCGTTCATCATGCAGCAACGCTCACAGTCCGGCGTGGCCAGCATGCCGATCGCTGGCTATGCGGCCGCCTTGCTCTGTGCCTTGGTCTGGTCGGGTTACTCGGTGATCAATCGACGCTTCAGCAACGTCCCCAGCAGCATCATCGGCGCAATCTGCGGCCTGGTGGCGGTAGCCGGAGCGCTTTGTCACCTGGCGTTCGAAACCATGGTTCAGCCTGACTACGGGCAATGGCTGGCGATCATCGGCCTCGGGCTGGGCCCGGTTGGCCTGGCGTTCTTTGCATGGGATCACGCGACCAAACACGGCAACCTGGCGAGTCTCGGCGCTCTTTCCTATCTCGCCCCGCTGTTTTCCACCCTGTTGCTGATCGTCGCCGGTCAAACCCACGCCAAGCCGATCCTGCTGGTACCGGCGGTCCTCATCATCGCCGGGGCAGTGATTGCCACCTCAAGCCGGCGCACCGGCAGCGCCTGATGCGCGGCATCAGCAACGGCCATCTGAAGAACAACGACTAACGCGCAAAAAACTTGCTGGAGCAGGCCGTGACGACCATGGGATGATGCGCCCCCCCCTGATCCCATGCCCGGAGATTGTGCATGTCATCCTTCGCTAGAAAAGCCCTGGTCCTGGTGTTCGCCGCGGTGGCGGGCTTTGGTGCGCTGAACGCGCTCGCGGCCGGCAAGTCCACGGCCAAGCAGGCGCCCGGGGAAAAGGTCTCGATGCTTGGCGGCAAGCTGGCCTTCACCCTGCCCAAGGGCTTCAGCGCCTCGGCCCTGCCGGCCGGCAGCGAGGCCGATGGCACCGCGGGCGCCAGCGGCACTTTGTATTCCAACGCCACCACCCGCACCGTGGTGATCGCCGCGCAGAACAACATTCCCAATGCGGCCCAGGTCAAGGACAACGACAGCGCCTTTCTCGATGCCGCGGTCAGCAGTTTTCTCTCGCAACAGGCCGCCGCCCTGCCGGACTTCAGCAAGCAGAGTGAAAAGAGCATGACCCTCAAGGGCCTGGGGGTGCGGCAGATCGACAGCACCGCGACCCAGGGCGGCGGCCAGACCCTGAACTCGACCCTGATCGCCGGTTCCGGCTCGCGCATGGCGGTGGTGCAGGTGATTTCCCGGGCCGCCGACAAGGCCGGCCATGCAGCGCTGATGAAGCAGATCCTCGGTCAGTAAAACCCGCTTCGGCTCAGGGGTTGAGCCCCTGCAGCCAAGCCTTGAGGTCTTCGATCTCGGCTTCGCTGATGCTGTGCCCCAATCCCGGGTAGGCATGGAACTGCGGTTGCAGCGAGGCTCCACGGAGCAGGCGATTGGCCTGCTCCCCGTCGCTGTAGGGCAGGCGCCGATCGTCGGTGCCGTGGCCGATGAAGATGCCCAGGCGCTGCAGGTCGGGGCTGTCTTTCACCTGGGCCGCCAGCAGCGGCAGGATCTTCCCGCTCAGGGCGGCAATGCCGCGCACCGACTGCGGATGACGCAGCCCCACTTCATAGGCCATGACCGCGCCCTGGCTGAACCCCACCAGCACCACCTTGTCCGGCTGGGTGTGGTACTTGGCCACCGCGCCGCGGACAAACTGGCCAATCAGCTCGGCGCTGCCGGCCAGCTCCTCGGTCACGCCGTCATAGGCGCCCTGGCCCTTGCGCTGGAACCACTGGTAACTGCCCTGCTCCAGGGTCTGCGGCGCCCTGGCCGAAAGGTAGGTGTAGGTCGTCGGCAGGCGCTCATGCAGGCCGAACAGGTCGGCCTCGTTGCTGCCGTAGCCATGCAGGAAGATCACCAGCGGCTGGTTGCGGGTGTCCGCGGGGGCCTGCTCCAGGTAGCGCAACGGCAGATCGTCGCGCAGCGTCGGTTCGGCGTGGGCCAGGGGCGCGGCCAAGGCGAGCAATAGCGCCAGGTTGCGGATCATGTGCGGCTCCTTGTGCTTGAGGGATGGTCAGAAAATCAGTGCCGGAGCCTAGCATCGCCGGGCCCGCAGGTTCATCTGTCGGACAGCGCCAGCCCCCGCCAGGCCAAAGGCAGCAGCACCAGCACCGCCAGCCCGAACCCCACCTGGGACAGGTAGAAGGTTTCCAGCCACTGGCCGTGGGCCGCCACATAAAAGCTGTTGTGCACGACATCCAGCACGATGATCGCCAGGGTCAGCAGCAACCCCCAGCGCGGGCGCAGCCACAGCAGCAACGCCGCCAGCGGGTCGAAAAAGCTCAGGGAACCCCAGAACGCCCGGCTGGCCAGGGGCGTGTCGACGCCATAGCCATAGTCCCAGAGCAACCCGTGGTCCATTGCGGCGCGCAGGTGATTGAAGGTGGCCGCCAGCAGGCACAGGGTGAACAGCAGGCGGATAGACAGGGACACTCGGGACACGGACACCTCTAGTGCAGGAACCGGCTAGCCGGCGAAGGGCGCGCTGGCGCGTCGAGGACCAACCCACCGCCGCTTTCCCTGGCCAGCCAGTGCCCGCGCCTCGTCGGCCTCGCCCCTGGCGGTTCAGTCGTTGATCAGTTTGCCGGCGCGAATCGCCTCGCGGCCGGCCACCTTGGCCAGCCAGATGCCCGGCTGGGTGTAGCGTCCGCGGTCCAGGGCAAAGAGCACCCCGCTGGTGCCGGCCCGCACGGTGCTGACGGTGTCGTGCAGCGGGTCGACCACTTCGAACAGGGCATCGCCGCGCTCCACCCACTCGCCGGCCTCGCGCAGGAAGCTGACCACGCCATGGTGCGGGGCAAACAGGTACTCGGTGCCTTCGAAGGGCATGCCTTCGCAGCACTGTTGCGGTGCGGCGGGCCAGTCGCCGCTGATCAGGCCCTGTTCGGCGAGAAAGCCGAGGATGGCCTCGGCATTGGCCCGGGCCTGCTCGACCCGGGTGTCGCCCATGCTGCCCAGCTCCAGGGTGGTGGCCAGGTTGGCCGGGGGAATGGCCGCCCGGGGAAAATCCCGAGCCAGGCGCAGCCAGGGCGCGGAACAGGACTCGTCGAAGGAGCTGCCGCCGGAGTCTTCACAGAGCAGCGCCACCCCGGCCTTGAGCCGCGCCGCCAGGGACTGCCACTGCGGCCAGTGCTGGGGCAAGGCGTAGAGGTGGATCGCCGCTTCGAAATCGCAGTGCAGATCCAGGGTGATATCGGCGTCACAGGCATGGCGCAGCAGCAATCGGTGCAAGGCCTCCAGTTGCGAGGCCGGCGGCGGCAGTTCGTCCAGCACCTGGAGCATGGCGCCGCGGATCAAGGCGATATTGGCGCTGGCATCGCTGCCCAGCTGCTTGCCGATCAGGTCGCCCACCGGGCCGCTGAGCTCGACGAAGGCGCGGTTGAAGTTCTTGCCGCTGCCCAGTTCGAAACGCCCCAGGTGGCTGCCCTGCACCTGCTGATCCAGGCCGATGGGGTTGGCCACCGGCACCAGCTCGATCACCCCCTCAAGGCGGCCCTGGCGTTCCAGCTCGGCCAGACGCTGCTTGAGCTCCCAGGCGGTGCGCATGCCCGGCAATTCATCGGCGTGCAGGCTGGCCTGGATGTACACCTTGCGCGTGCCGCTGCCAAAGCGGAACACGCTGAGCTGGCGCTGGGTGCCCAGGTGGCCCCAGGGCAGGGAATGGTCGATGCGTTGCATGCTGGCTCCAGGGTTCAAGAAAAAGCGCGGTGCAGAATAAAACAGTGGCGCAGAAAAAAGGTGGCGACCGAGTTGCGGCCGCCACCTTTTTTTACCTCATGTATCGAGCCGACGGCTTACTCGCCGTAGACGTCGAAATCGAAGTACTTGTCTTGCACTTGCTTGTACTTGCCGTTGGCGCGGATCTCGGTGATGGCGCTGTTGAATTTCTCCGCCAGCTCCTTGTCGCCCTTGCGCACGGCTATGCCGGCACCGCCACCGAAGTACTTCGGATCGTTGTACTCGGGACCGACGAAGGCGAAGCCCTTGCCGGCGTCGGTTTTCAGGAAGCCGTCATTGAGGTTGACCGAGTCGGCCAGCAGCGCGTCGACACGACCGGAAACCATGTCCAGGTTGGCTTCCTGCTGGGAGCCGTAGCGCACCAGGTCGATGCCCGCCGGCACCAGCACTTCGGTGGCGAAGCGGTCGTGGGTACTGGCACGCAGCACGCCGACTTTCTTGCCCTTGAGCTCGGTCAGCGGGTCCTTGATGGCGGTGCCAGCCTTCATCACGAAGCGCGCCGGGGTGTGGTAGTACTTGATGGTGAAATCGACGTTCTTCTTGCGGTCGTCGGTGATGGTCATGGACGACAGGATGGCGTCGATCTTCTTCACCTTCAGCGCCGGGATCAGGCCATCGAACTCCTGCTCGACCCAGGTGCATTTGACTTTCATCTGCTCGCACAGGGCGTCGCCCAGGTCCACGTCGAAACCGGTGAGCTTGCCGTCGGGGGTCTTCATCGAGAACGGCGGGTAGCCGGCTTCGATGCCGATACGGATCGGCTTGGCCTCGTCGGCCGAAGCGGTGAAGGAAAACAGCGACAGTGCCAGGGCACCAAACAGCGCAAACTTGTTCATTTATAACTCCAGGAGACGGAGACTTTTATTGGCTGGTTTCGATTATGGGCAAATCGAAGTGGCCAGCAGTCTAGAGCGGCTCTGAAGCGGCAAATTGTGTTTATGCGACAAATACTTACAAAAACCCTGCGCTTGCGTCCGCGTGCCTCTGCCAGCGCCCCGACACCGTGCATTTTCGTTGAACAACCCGACATTCGCCGCACAACGGTGCATGTTCACCGCCACATCCCGCCGTCGAAGCAGGCGCGATGAGCGCACGCCACGGCCCTTCGCCGGCAACGCTGGGCACCGCTCGCTGTAGCGGTCGGCGGCTTGGCGGCTTGGCGGCTTGGCGGCCCAGGATGCGCTGCCAGGCCAGCGGCTAGGGCTCCGGTTTACGCAGCAGGTAGGTGTCCATGATCCAGCCATGCGTCTCCCGCGCCTGGCGCCGGACCCGCTGGATCTGGTCGGCGACCTCGTCGAGCCGCCCGGAAATGAGGATCTCGTCCGCGGTGCCCAGGTAGGCACCCCAGTAGATGTCCAGATCCTGATTGCGCAGTTGGCAATAGGCATCCTCGGCATCCAGCATCACCACCCGGCTGTCGGCCGTTCCGGCCTGCCCCGCCGCCAGACGGCGGCCGGTGGTGATTTCCAGCGAACAGCCGATGCGGTTGAGCGGCACCTTGTGCTGGGCGGCCAGGGCCTGGACGCTGGTGATGCCGGGGATCACCTGATAGTCGAACTGCGCCGCGCCACTGGCCAGGATCTGCTCCAGGATACGCAAGGTGCTGTCATACAGCCCGGGATCGCCCCAGACCAGGAAGGCCCCGGTCTGCCCCGGTTCCAGTTCCTCGTTGATCAGGCGTTCGAAGATCCGCTGCTTGTCACGGTTCAGCGCCTGCACGCTGGCCGGGTAGTCCACGTCGCCACGCTGACGCTCCGGCGTCTGCGCCTCGACGAAGCGATAAGGGCGCTCGGTGAGGTAGCGTTGGCACAGCTCGCGGCGCAGATCGAGCAGTGAATCCTTGCTCGGGCCCTTGTCCATCAGAAACACCAGGTCGCAGCGGTTCAGCGCCTTGATCGCCTGGATGGTGATGAAATCGGGGTTGCCGGCACCGATGCCGATGACCAGAAGGGTTTTCATGGGGTCGGGTTCTCGCTGTTGAGCCTGGGGACAGTATGGGCGGTGCGGCGCGACCGAGAAATGCGCCGCCGGGCCCGGTGCTCAGTCACGGCCATCCAGGCGCAGGCGCCAGCGCCCGGCGTGGCTCAGGTCGAGGCGGCCCAAAGGCTCGATGTCCAGCAGGTTGAAACTGCTCAGGGGCGCCTGCAGCACCTGGAGCATGGCGGCGCGGATCACCATGGGATGGGTCACTGCCAGCCAGTGCCCGGGTTGCTGGGCCATCTGCTCCAGCCACTGCGCCACGCGCCGGCACAATTGGACCCGCGATTCTCCCCCCGGCGGCGCGCACTGCGGGTCTTCGAGCCAGGCCTGCAAGGCCTGGGGCTCTCGCGCTTGCAATTCGGCAAGGCGCAGCCCCTGCCAGGCGCCGAAACCACAGTCGCGCAAGGCCTCCTGCACCTGCGGCGCGGCGCTGAACAACGCAGCGGTCTGCCGGGTGCGCTGCTCCGGTCCGCAGAGCACCCGCAGCCCGGGCTTGAAGGCTGCCGCCCGACTCAGGGCCTGGGCCTGCCAGTCGATGTCCAGGGCTTCGTCCAGGGGCAGGCGCGCCTGCTTCTGGGCGGCGGTACGGGCATGGCAGATCAGGGTCAGGCGGGTGGCCGGCAATGGGGCGATCTCGACACAGGACAAGCGGGGCTGAAACGGGGTTGTAGCACGATGACCGGGGAAAAAACCAACGGCGAACACTGGAAAGCTCTCATAAAAATCAAGAATAAACTCCCCCCAAAAAAAGAATCAGCTGATAGGCCACCCAGGCACCGCAATCTTATCCTCCAGCCCTCCTCCACGTTTCGATCCAACCAGGCACCTAGACAACCATGCACAGCGGTATCTGGGAGCACCTCTCCCTCGACCTGGCGCTCAACACGTCGCTCCTGCCGATCATCCTCCTGCAATACGTGGCCATGGTAGGGATCTTCAGCACCCTGCTGATGCTGCGCGAGGACGCCCAGCGCCTGATCCAGTCGAAGAAAGTGCTGCTGGGGTCGATCCTCGGTGCCAGCAACGTCGCGTTGATCGCCCTGGCCTCGCAGTTCATGCAAGCCCCGATGAAAGTGTTCCTGAGCAACGACATGCTGTTTCTTGCCGGCTTGCTGGGCGGCTGGTGGGGCGGCCTGACCTGCCTGGCACTGGTGGCGCTGGCGCGCTTCTGGATTGCCGGCGCCGAACTGTTTGCCGAAGCCCTGTTCAGTTTCAGCATGATGACCCTGGGCGGCGTGCTGCTGCATCGCTGGTTCGAGTCGCGCAACCTGCGGTCCCTGCGCCTCAAGGACATGACCCCGGTGGTGCTGATGCGGATCGGCGCGGCCATTGTGCCGATACAGCTGATCGACTGGTTCGGCAGCGTCGATTCCGCCGTCACCGCACAGTTGCTGTCCCTGCGCATCAGTTCGACCCTGCTCTCCCTGCCGCTGATCATCCTGATCCTCGCCATGCTGCGCCGCGAGACCCGCTACCAGCAGGCGCAGCAGCGTCTGCTGCAACAGGCGCTGACCGATTCGACCACGCAACTGCCCAATCGCCGGGCCCTGAGCATCTACCTGGAACGACTGCTGCAGCGCAACGGGCACAGGCTCGGGCAGCACACCCTGCTGGTGATCAAGATCGGCAACCTCAAGGATCTGGTGGCCATCCACGGTCACGACTGGACCGATCAGTTGCTGGTCGGCCTGGCGCAGCAGTTCAGGGACGGAGCGGCCCGGCATGTCCTGCAGGCCGCCACCGAGCCCAGCCCCTTCATGTTTTCCGACCTGAGCCTGGCCCTGGCCCTGCCGGACTGCTCCATCCACCAGGTCGAGGAGTCGGCGCTGCTGGCCACCCTGCAGATGACCCTGCAGGCCAGCCTGCCCGGCGACGGCGGGCTGTCGCCCACACTGCAGTTCTGCGTGATCGATGCCTGCGCCGGCGGCAGCCCCAACATCACCTTGCGCAACATCAGCCTGGCGCTGGAGGACAGCCGCCAGCCGGTGCGCTACCTGCACCAGTCGCTGATCGAACAGGCCCAGAACAACGAACGCATCCGCCAGCAACTGCTGGAATGGGTCCGCTCCAACCACCCGCCTCTGCACTACCAGCCGAAGTTCTGCCTGAGCCGGCGCACGGTGATCGGCGCCGAAGCGCTGCTGCGGGCCCGGGATGAAAAGGGTGAGAGCATTTCCCCGCTGCTGATTCTGGAGGTGATCCGCCATCACGACCTGCTGCATGCCTTCGAATGGGCGACCATCGAAACGGTGATCCGCGATGCCCGGCGCTACATCGACGCCGGCTTGCCGGGGCCCCTGGCGGTGAACGTCTCGGCCTCGACCCTGAGCGATGCCAACTTTGCCGTGCTGCTGATACGGCGCCTCAAGGAGAGCGGCCTGCCCGGCCACCGCCTGGCCCTGGAACTGACCGAAAACACCCTGCTGCAGGACACCCGCCAAGTGGCCCACAACATGCTCCTGCTCAAGGACCACGGCGTGACCCTGTCCCTGGACGACTTTGGCACCGGCTATTCGGCGCTGAGCATTCTGGCCAAATACCCCTTTGCGGAAGTGAAGATCGACCACTCGATGATCTCGCTGCTGCATTACGAACGGATGCGCACCGCGGTCACCATCGCCCAGGAAAGCGCCCGCCTGTACCAGGCGACGCTGACCGCCGAAGGGGTCGAGACCCAGGAGCAGATCGATATTTTGCGGAGCATTGGCATTGGCTGTGCCCAGGGGTATTTCTTCTCGCCGGCGGTGCCTCTGGAGCAATTGATTGAACTGGGGATCGAGTGTGAGCGCGGGCAGGGTGAAAGGTGGGGGCAGTGATGGGGGGGTGCCTTTTGCGCTGGTGGGATCGGGGGGCATATCCGTTGCTGCGGGTGCGGCCACCTGGGGGGCGCTCTTTTAGCTAGTGGGACGGGGTACATATCCGTTGCTGCGGGTGCGGCTACTTAGGGTTTCGCTCTTACAGCGAGTGGGACGGGGTGCATATCCGTTGCTGCGGTTACGGCCGCTTAGGGTTTCGCTCTTACAGCGAGTGGGACGGGGTACATATCCGTTGCTGCGGTCACGGCCGCTTAGGGTTTCGCTCTTACAGCGAGTGGGACGGGGTACATATCCGTTGCTGCGGTCACGGCCGCTTAGGGTTTCGCTCTTACAGCGAGTGGGACGGGGTACATATCCGTTGCTGCGGTCACGGCCGCTTAGGGTTTCGCTCTTACAGCGAGTCACTTTGAAACCCGGAATGCCGGCCAGCCCAAAGTAACCAAAGGCTCCTGCCCCTCCACTCGGTGCCTCGCATAGCGAGGCATGCCCGAACGAAGGCATCGTGTCTAAAGGGGCAGGAAGATCAAAAGCCAGATCAAAAACAAAAACAAAATCTGAATGCGGCCTGCCGGCCAACCTGTTTCATCGCCGTTCGCATTACATGTAGCCGCTGCCGCAGGCTGCGAACGGCTCCGTAGGAGACGCTAAACCTGCATACCCACTGTTCCTGAACCACCGCGCCGCCTGGTTTTGCGAGCGCTAGCGCTCGTTCGCAGCCTGCGGCAGCGGCTACAGGGAACCAGCCTGCGCACCTGGGTTTTGGCGTTGGCCTTTGATCTTGATCTTGATCTTCCGGCCCCTTCCCAGCAGGCCGAGCGTAGGCGTTGCGTAGGGGGCAGCTCGGCATGGATGCCGAGCTAGCCGCCACCCGGCCATGGATGGCCGGTTGGCGGCGGGCCCCCGGAGCAATGCCGGAGCTCGGGCACCCCGAGCCTCAGCGAGGGGCCGTATGGAGGGGCAAGACTTTTTGCTTACTTTTGTGTCGTTTGACAAAAGTGAGTCGCCGTAAGGGCGAAACCCTAAGTGGCCGCACCCGCAGCAACGGATATGTACCCCGTGGCACAGCCCCCAAAAGACGAAACCACCAGCAGCCACACCCTCAGCAACGGATATACCCCCATCCCACCCACTGCAAGAGCGCCCCCTACCCCTACCCCTACCCCTACCCCTACCCCTACCCCTACCCCTGCCCCTGCCCCTGCCCCTGCCCCTGCCCCCCTGCCCCCAAACCCCGCCCCATTTCAGGGCATTTTGCTATCAAGCAACTTTTCACTAGACATGTAGCGTCTATTACATAAATATCAATTTCACCTTTTCATGAAATAAAACCGACATCACGTTCCAAGGCACCCGATGCCCTCTCTCAAAGACCTGATCACCGACTCGGCCCTCGACCTGACGCCCGCGGAGCGCAAGGTGGTGCGTGCACTGCTCGACCACTACCCGCGCAACGGCCTGGGGCCGATGTCGCGCCTGGCGGAACACGCCGGGGTCAGTGACCCGACCATAGTGCGGCTGGTGAAGAAGCTCGGTTTCAGCGGCTACGGCGAGTTCCAGGAAGCCCTGCTCAGTGACATGGACGACCGCCTGCGGTCCCCTAGCACCCTGCTCCGCCCCCGGGCGCAAGTGGCCCAGGGCGACACCTGGGGCCGCTACCTGGCGGACAGCCAGCGCGCCCTGCAGGACACCCAGGCCCTGACCCAGCCCGAAGACGTGCGCGTCCTCGTGGACTGGCTGCAGGACAGCCGCCACGCGGTGTACTGCTTCGGTGGACGCTTCAGCAGCTTCCTCGCCCACTACCTGCTCAACCACCTGCGCCTGATGCGCCCCGGCTGCCTGTTGCTGGAAGACAATGCGCAACTGCCGGACCGTCTGTTCGATATCCAGCGCCAGGACCTGGTGCTGCTGTTCGACTACCGCCGCTATCAGTCCCAGGCCCTGCGGGTGGCCAGCGCGGCCAAGGCGCGCCATGCCCGGGTGGTGCTGTTCACCGACATCTATGCCTCGCCGCTGCGCGAGCTGGCCGACCTGATCATCAGCGCCCCGGTGGAGTCCCTGTCGCCATTCGACACCCTGGTGCCGGCGCTGGCCCAGGTCGAGGCGCTGATCGCCTGCCTGACCCCGCGCAGCGCCCATCTTGATCAACGCCTGGAGGGCATCGATGCCCTGCGGGCGCAATTCGATACCCATGTGCTGGAGGAAAAATAAGGATGTTCAGCCTGCCCCACCGTTCGCCCCGGGACCTGCCCTTCGTTGTCGATCACACCGCCCTGCTGCTGGTGGACATGCAGCGGGCGTGGCTGGAGCCGCAGTTCGACCCGCACTTGCAGGAGCCCGAAGGCCAAGCCTTTTTGCAGCGCGCCCGGCAACAGGTGATTCCCAACCAGCAACGCCTCCTGGCCGCGGTACGCGAAGCGCGGCAGAACGTGCTGCACACCCTTATCGAAAGCCTGACCGCCGACGGCCGTGACCGCTCCCTGGATCACAAGCTGTCGAACATGCACCTGCCCAAGGGCAGCCCCCAGGCGGCAATCATCGACGAGCTGACGCCGGTGGAAAACGAGATTGTCCTGCCCAAGACCTCCTCCGGGGTGTTCAACTCCACCAACATCGACTACGTGCTGCGCAACCTGGAAACCCGCCACCTGATCGTCGCCGGGATCGTCACCGATCAGTGCGTGGACATGGCGGTGCGCGACGCCGCCGACCGCGGCTACCTGGTGACCCTGGTGGAAGACGCCTGCGCCACCTACAGCGACGCCCGGCACCAGGCCTGCCTCAACGCGATCAAGGGCTACTGCTGGATCACCGACACCGACACCGTGCTCGGCCGCCTGCGGGAGATCCGCGGATGAGCCGCGGCCAGGGCATCGAGGCCCTGACGCCCGTGGCCATGACCAGCATCGTCACCACCGACCTGATCGGCGTCACCCGGGGCCGTTCCTTTCCCAGCGACGAGCTGGAGCGCTACCGCCTCGGCGGCTGCGGCTGGGTGCCGGCCAACAGCGCGCTGACGCCCCAGGACCTGATCGCCGAGGACAACCCCTGGGGCGCCTACGGCGACCTGCGGCTGATTCCCGACCTGGACAGCCGGGTCACTGTCGGTGCCGGACCGGATGCCACGGCCGCGCCCCTGGACTTCATTCACGCCGACATCTGCGAGACCGATGGCCGCCCCTGGGCCGCCTGCCCGCGCACCCTGCTGCGCAACGAGGTGGCACGTTACCGTGAACTGGGCATCCAGATCACCGCCGCCTTCGAGCACGAGTTCAACCTCGACAGCGGCATCGCTCAGCGCGAGCACCTGGCCTTCTCCCTGGAGGCCCAGCGCCAGGGCGCGGCCTTCGGTGGCTGGCTGCTGTCGGCATTGCGGGCGGCCGGGGTCGAGCCGGAAATGTTCCTCCCCGAATACGGCAAGCAGCAATACGAGATCACCTGCCGCCCGACCCAGGGCCTGGCCGCCGCCGACCGCGCGGTGAACGTGCGCGAGATCACCCGGGAAATCGCCCGGCAGTTGGGGCAGCGGGTCAGCTTCGCCCCCAAGACCGCCGCCGACGCGGTGTGCAACGGCGTGCACCTGCACCTGAGCCTGCAGGACCTGGACGGCACCCCGCTGCTCTACGATCCCCAGGCGGTCAGCGGCGACGACCTGTCGCGGCTGGGCCAGCACTGGGCCGCCGGGGTGCTCAAGCACCTGCCGGCACTGTGCGCCTTTACCGCGCCGACGCCCCTGTCCTACGAGCGCCTGCAGCCCCATCACTGGAGCGCCTCCTACGCTTGCCTGGGCCTGCGCAACCGCGAAGCCTCACTGCGTATCTGCCCCACCGTGGACATCGGCGGCAAGCCACTGGCGCCGCAGTACAACCTGGAATTCCGTGCCCTGGACGCCACCGCCTCGCCACATCTGGCCATGGCGGTGATCCTGATCGCCGGACGCCTGGGCATTGAACAGAAGCTGGCGCTGAACGCGGTGACCGACAAGGTCCCCGATGAGCTGAGCGCCGAACAGCGCCTGGCCAGCGGCATCGTGCCCCTGCCGGGCAGCCTGCCCCAGGCCCTGAATTACCTGCGCAGCAACACGGAGTTGCTGCAGGCTCTGCCGGAACCGCTGCTGAGCACCTACTTCGCCGTCAAACAAAAGGAAGTGTCCCTGACCGAGCACCTGACCGCTGCCGAACTCTGTGAGCACTATGGACACCTGTACTAAATCCGCCGAGCACGGTTTCTACACCGAGCCGGCCTACCGCCTGCTGCGGGAAGACTCCGAGCATCCGCTGATCCTGGTGTGCGAGCACGCCAGCCACTACATTCCACCGCCCCTGCATGACCTGGGCCTGGACAAGGTGGCGGCCCGCGAGCACATCGCCTGGGACCCGGGCGCCCTGGAACTGGCCCAGAGCCTGTCCCAGGCCCTGGGCGCGACCCTGATCGCGGCCAACTATTCGCGCCTGCTGATCGACCTCAACCGGCCGCGCCACGCCCCCGACAGCATCCCGCTGCAGAGCGAGATCTATCAGGTGCCGGGCAACCAGCACCTGGACGAGGCGACCCGCGAATACCGCCGCCAGCAGCTGTTCACGCCGTTTCACCAGCGTCTGCAGCGCATCATCGACCGGCGCCTGGCCGCCGGCCGCGAAGTACGGGTGGTGGGGATCCACAGCTTCACGCCGATCTACTACAGCCAGCCACGCGCGCTGGAAGTCGGCGTGCTGTATGGCAGTGCCACCGCCTACGCCGCGCGAATACTGGAAGGTTTGTGGACCCTGCCGATAAAGGTGGCGGGCAACCAGCCTTATGAAATCGACCCCTTGAGCGACATGACCGTGCCGGTGCACGGTGATGCCCGGGGCCTGGAATCGGTGCTGATCGAGGTGCGCAACGATCTGCTGCGCAGCCCCGAGGCCGTGCAGTGCTGGAGCGACCGCCTGGCACCGCTGCTGTAACCCGGATAGCAAGAGGATTGAACGCGACCAAGACCGTTTGCCGGACGGCAACGACAACAAGAAAACAAGCTGTGGTGTGTCTTTAACCCTGCCAGGTTCAAACACAGTCCGGCGCACGAGGTGTCCATGACGACCCTCGGCGCCGACTTCGTCCACTTACATTGGCTACAAGGAGAACCGCTTCATGGAGATTGAAGAATTCGGCTACAAACAGGAACTCAAGCGCGGGCTGAGCCTGCGTGACCTGGTGGTCTACGGGATGATTTTCATGATCCCGATCGCCCCGTTCGGGGTCTACGGCTACGTCAACCAGGAAGCCCCGGGCATGGTGCCCCTGGCGTACATCATCGGCATGGTGGCGATGGTCTTCACCGCCCTGAGCTACGGCGCCATGGCCCGCGCCTTTCCCATTGCCGGCTCGGTGTATTCCTACGCCCAGCGTGGCCTCAACCCGCATGTCGGCTTTCTCGCCGGCTGGCTGATGCTGCTGGACTACCTGCTGATCCCGCCGCTGCTCTACGTCTACGCCGCCATGGCGCTCAACCACCTGTACCCGGAAGTGCCCAAGGTCGGCTTCATCCTGGCGTTCCTGGTCAGCGCCACCTTCGTCAACCTGCGGGGCATCACCTTCACCGCGCGGATGAACATCCTGTTCCTGCTGGCGCAGCTGGTGGTCCTGGGGATCTTCCTGTTCTACGCCTGGAACGCCCTGCACGGGGGTGCCGGCAATGGCCAACTGACCCTGGCGCCGCTGTACAGCCCGGACCACTTCCACTTCGGCATGCTGATGCAGGGCGTGTCGATCGCGGTGCTGTCGTTCCTCGGCTTCGACGCCATCTCGACGCTCGCCGAAGAGGTCAAGGGCGATCCCGGCCGCAGCGTCGGTCGCGCCGCGCTGATCACCCTGGTGGTGATGGGCGCGATCTTCGTGGTGCAGACCTGGATCGCCACGGACCTGGCCGCCGGCATGGGCTTCAAGTCCGCCGACACCGCCTTCTACGAGATCGCCGAACTGGCCGCCGGCAGCTGGCTGGCGACCCTCACCGGGGTGGCCACGGCGCTGGCCTGGGGCGTGGCGGTGGCCATCACCTCGCAAGCCGCGGTGTCGCGCCTGCTGTTCGGCATGGCGCGGGACGGCAAGCTGCCCAAGGTGCTGGCCAAGGTGCACCCGAAACACAACACCCCGCACATCAGCATCTACCTGGTGGCGGTGCTGTCGCTGCTGATCTGCTACCTGTTCATCAACTCGGTGGACACCCTGACGTCGCTGGTCAACTTCGGCGCCCTGAGTGGCTTCATGCTGCTGCACATCACGGTGATCAACTTCTACTGGCGCCGGCAGAAGTCCGGCCAGGTGATCCGCCACCTGATCTGCCCGGTGATCGGCTTCGTGATCGTCTGCGCCATCATGTACAACATGGGCGTGGACGCGCAGAAACTCGGCGCCATCTGGATCCTCGCCGGGCTGGTCTACCTGTTCCTTTTGAACAAGCTGGGCAGCGCCGCGGCCCTGCCCGATCCGCTCAAGCCATAAGCCCCCAGCGCGGCGCCGGATGGCGTCGCGCGCCCCCGAGAGCCGCCGTCAAGAGCGGCCCGGGGACCGGCCGCCGGATGCCGCGGCCGTGCAACTGCGTGGTCATCGACAGTGATGTCTGGCCGATGTTCGCCCCGGGCGAACGGCCCTTGATACAGGAGTACACCCATGCTGGCCTTGCGTCCGGTGGCGTTATCCGATCTGCCTCAATTGCTGCGTCTGGCCGGCGCACGCCTGCTGGGCGTGACTTCGCTGGTGGATGACGAAACCTGCCTGCGGGAGAAGATCCTCGACTCCCTGGCGTCCTTCGCCAAGGTCGAGGCCCGCCAGGGTCCGGAAAACTACTTTCTAGTGCTCGAGGACCAGGACAGCGGCCAACTGCACGGCTGCTCGGACATCCTCGCCACCGCCGGCTTTGCCACGCCCTTCTACAGCCTGCGCAACCGCCCCTTCATCAGCAGCTCGCGAGAGCTGAACATCGAACACGCCGTGCCGACCCTGTCGCTGTGCCAGGACCTCAGTGAACAGACCCTGCTGCGCAGCTTCCATGTCGATCCGGCGCTGGCAGGCACGCCCCAGGCGCAACTGACCTCCCGCGCGCGCCTGTTGTTCATCGCCGCGCATCCCTGGCGCTTTGCCGACAGTTGCATCAGCGAGATCGTCGGCTACAGCGACGCCGCCGGCCAATCGCCCTTCTGGGCAGCGGTGGGCCAGCACTTCTTCGACCTGCCCTATGTCGAGGCCGAACGCCTGTGCGCCTTGCAGGGCCGCGGCTTTCTCGCCGAACTCATGCCCCAGTATCCGCTGTACATCCCGATGCTGCCGCAGCCGGCCCAGGACTGCATCGGACGCATTCACCCAGCAGCCCGGGAGGCCTGCGACATCCTCGTCGACGAAGGCTTCGCGCCCACCCAGTACGTCGACCTGTTCGATGCCGGCCCGACCCTGCAGGCCCGCAACAACCAGCTACGTTCGATCATTCAGAGCTGGGTCGCGATCAGTTACCTGAGCCCGCAGAGCGGCCAGGGCCGCTACTGGCTGCTGAGCAACGACCGGCTGCAGGGCTTTCGCGCGATTGTCGTGCCCCTCGACGAAGCCCCGGGCGACGTGGTCGGCCTGGATCACTCGATGTTCCAGGCCCTGCAATTGACACCGGGCGAGCCGGTGCGCGGGGTGGCGTTATGAGCCGGCCCCGGTTTTACCGCTGCCCCCGGCAGCGCCAAGGAGCGGTGCCATGATCGTCCGTCCGGTGCGTGTCAGCGATCTGCAGGCGCTGCTGAAGCTGCTGCAGGGCAGCTGTCGCGAGTTGAACAACCTCTCCACCGATCCCGAGCGCCTGGCTCATCGGCTGCGCTGGGCCCAGCGCACCTTCGCCAACCAGGTGGAACGGGCCGATGCCGACTACCTGTTCGTGCTCGAGGACGACGACCAGCAAGTGATCGGCGTCTGTGCCCTGAGCGGCGCCATCGGCCTGCGCGAGCCCAGCTACAACTACCGGCTGGGCATCACCCGCGGCCGCGCCCCGGAGCTGGGCATCGACAAAGAGATTCCGACCCTGTTCCTGTGCAACGAGATGACCGGGCAATCCCTGCTCTGCTCGCTGTACCTGCGCCACGACCAGCGCCAGGGCTACACCGGGCGCCTGCTGTCCACCGCGCGCCTGCTGTTCGTCGCCGAATACCCGCAGCTGTTCGGCGACAAACTGGTGGCCGAGCTGCGGGGCCAGCTCGACAGCCAGGGCCGTTCGCCGTTCTGGGACAGCCTGGGGCGGCACTTCTTCAAGATGGACTTCCAGCAGGCCAATCGCCTGTCCAGCCAGGGCGGCAAGTCCTTCATCTCCGAACTCATGCCGCGCCAGCCGCTGTACACCTGCCTGCTCAGCCCCGACGCCCAGGCCGCCATCGGCCAGGCCCACCACAGCACCGAACAGGCGGTGAGCATCCTGCGGGACGAAGGCTTCAACCATCAGGGCTGCATCGACATCTTCGACGGCGGGCCGCTGATCGAGGCCGAGGTGACGAAGATCCGCAGCGTGCGTGAAAGCCAGACCCTGCCCCTGCTGGTGGGCACTCCGGACGCGCAGGCGCCGATGTGGCTGATCCACAACCGGCGCCTGGAGAACTGCCGCATCACCGCCGCTCCCGGGCGCCTGGTGTCCGGTTGCCTGCTGGTGGACCGCCTGACCGCCAAGCGCCTGCAATTGCAGCCCGGCGACACCGTCAGGGCGGTGCAAGCTGCAAGCTCCAAGCGGCAAGCTCCAAGCAACAGCTTCTAGATCGCAGCTTTTATCTTGCAGCTTGCCGCTTGGAGCTCGCCGCTTTGCTGCGTAACATGCCGTCCAGTTTCAGGTGCCTCATGCCGCCGTGCATGAGGTGAAACGGGAAACCGGTGCGCCCCTTCAGGGCTAGTCCGGTGCTGCCCCCGCAACGGTAAGCGAGTGCTGCATTCAACACGCCACTGTACCCAAGGTATGGGAAGGCGAATGCCGCCACACTCGTCAGCCCGGAGACCGGCCTGAAACCTGTGTTTGGCAATCCTGCGGTGGGCGGGCATGGGCCGGTAAGGTCGCGTGCCCGTGGCCGATACCTTCTCCTGCGTGCTTCCCGAAGACACTTTCGAGAAGACCAAGAATGACAACACCTGACACCTTCCGCGTGCGCCCCTTGGCCACGCGTCGCCGCACGCCATGCGGCGCCTTGCTCGGCTGCCTGTTCAGCCCCCTGCTGCTGGCGGACGACACGCCGCTGACACTGGAGCCGCAGTCGATTTCTGCCCCTTCGGTGGAGTCCACCGCCGTGGCTGAAATGGCCCGCTATGGCAGCAAGCTGGAGATCATCGATCGCCAGCAGATCGAACGCGCCGGCCCCAGCAGCGACATCACACGGGTCCTGCAGATGTACGTGCCCGGGCTATACGTGGCGCCCAAGAATGGCCCGTTCGACTACGGCACCTATTCCCTGCTGGGGGGGCGCAACGACGACACCCTGATCCTGCTGGACGGCGTGCGCCTGAACAACCGCCTGTACGGCGGCCTGTACCTGGACACCTTGCCGGCCAACGCCATCGAGCGCATCGAGGTGCTCAAGGGCGGCCAGAGCCTGCTGTTCGGCACCCAGGCGGTGTCCGGGGTGATCAACATCGTCACCCGCAGCCCGCAGACCCGCGACGTCTCCGGCGAGGTCAACCTGGGCCTGGACAGCTTCATGGGCAGAAGCGGCGATGCCCGCGCCGAACGCATCGTCAGCAACGGCCTGGGCGACCTGGGCCTCTTGGCCTATGTCAGCCACAACGTCTCCGACGGCTACCAGCCATTTCGCAACAGCGCCTACAGCCCCAGCACCCGGGACAAGAAACGCGGCTATGAACTGACCACCTTCGGCGCCAAGGCGATCCAGGGCTTTGCCGACGACTCGCGGCTGGAGCTGTTCTACCAGTACAGCGACGCCAACCTGGATTTCGCCCGCCCGCTGAACAACAAGAAGACCACCAACGACCGCATCCAGCAGATCGCCACCGCGACCTTCGAGCAGCGCCTGGACCAGCGCTTCAGCTACTTCGTCAAGGGCCATGTCAACGACTGGGACACCCGCTACACCCGCATCAACAGCACCACCAGCGGCGCCACTCAGGTGATCAACCACAACGACTACTGGGGCTTCACCGACTGGGGTCTGCAGGCCGAGGGCAAGGCCGAACTGGACGGCGGCCATGTGCTGGTGTTCGGCAGCGACAACCAGTGGTTCAAGGGCCAGGACGACGTGCTCAAGATCGACGACAACAGCGCCCAGGCCAACGCCCTCTACGCCCAGTTGCGCCCGGTCGTGGCAACCCTGCCCGACTGGCACCCGAGCATCGGCGTGCGGCACGAGAAGATCAGCGGCGGCGAAAGCGCCACGGTGGGCATGCTCACCTCGCTGTATGACCTCTCGCCCCACTGGCAACTGCGCGGCCAGTTCGGCAGTGCCTTCAAGCTGCCCAACGCCGAGCAACTGTTCGCCAATGAGGAGGATGAAAAGGGCAACCGCCAGCTCAAGCCGGAAAAGAGCGTGAATGCCGAGCTGGGCCTGGACTACAAGGGCAGCCTGCTGGCCGCCGACTTCAACGCCAGCGGCACGCTGTTCCAGCGCAAGATCGACGACCTGATCGCCCTCGACGGTATCGACTGGGTCAATGGCGACGGACGGATCAAGGTCCGCGGCATCGAGGTCGATGGGCGCTGGCAGTTCAGCCCGCAATGGACCCTCTCGGCGGACATGACCCGCAACCTGGTGCAGTCGCGCAACGGCGTGACCCTGAGCAACATCCCCGGCTTCTTTGCCCGCTCGCGGCTGGGCTTCGAGTCCCTGGACCGTATGTGGGGCGTGGGCGGGGCAATCCGCTACATCGGCCAGATCGACAGCCCGAAGCAGATCGACTACGGCCACTACTCGGTGGTCGACGCCGATGCCTATCGCTACCTCGACCCGGCCCAGCAGCATCGCCTGAGCCTGCTGGTGGAAAACCTCTTCGACCGCGACTACAGCACCAGCATCGCCAGCAACAACCCGCGGGTGGATAACCTGGGGCGCCCCTTGACCACCGAGCTGCGCTACACCTACCGCTTCTGAGGACGACGACCATGCACAAGGATTATCAACGCGTGCTGTTCGTCGGCCCCGGCCTGAACAGCGGGGCCCTGGGCGAGGCGTTTCGCCGCGAGCTTACGCTGCTGCGGGGCATTGACGCCGGCACCCGGGTGATCGACACCCTGGACGGCTTCGACAGCCTCTGGGCCGCCATCGACGAGCCCTTGCACGAGAACGGCGCGGCGCTGCTGGTGGTGGACCTGGAGCCCAGCTCCGACAGCGCCTACCTGGATTGGCTGCGCGACGAACTGGGGCGCCTGGCCCGCGCCCACCCGCAAGCGCCGCAACTGTGGGTCACCGCCCAGGCCCTGGGCCGCCGCGGCCTGGACGCGGCCCTGGCCTGCGCCAGCATCGACCAGCGCGAGCGCCATCTGCCCTGTGACAAGGTCAACGCGGTGCCCAGCGACCCGGACTGGTCGCGGGTGCCGCCCCATGCCCGCCAGGTATTCCTCTGCACCGGCCCGCGCTGCGTGCGGCGCGGCGCCCTGGCGTTATGGAAAACCCTGCGCCGAGAACTGCTGCGCCTGGAGCACATGGAGACACCCGGTGGCGTGCTGCTGACCCGTACCGCCTGCCAGTTCCCCTGCAACCTGGGGCCAGTGTTGACGGTGCACCCGGATGGCTGCTGGTACCGGGTCGCCGACGACGCCCAGGTGCTGCGCCTGGTGCAGGAACACCTACTGGCAGGGGCGCCGGTGGCGGACCTGCTGATTCCCTCGCCTTACGCAGGCGCGACAGATGCCTAGAACGACCACCATCGCCCCGCTGCTCAGCCTCCTGCTCGGTCTGGCCGGCACGCCAGCCCTGGCGACCCCCTATGAAAACTGCGGCCAGCGCTGGGAGATCGCCGCGCCGCCCCAACGCATCGTCGCCCTCAACCAGCACAGCGCCGACCTGCTGCTGGCCCTGGGCGCCAGGCCGTCGCTGATCGGCGTGGCCTACCTGGACGACGATGCCGGCGCCGACGGGCACTACCACGGCGTACCGGTGATCGCCCGGCAGTACCCGTCGGCGGAGGTGCTCTACAGCCTCAAGCCCGACCTGGTGGTGGGCGGCTTTGCCTCGGCGTTCCCCGAGTCCTTCAGTTCCCGACAGCGCCTGGGTGCTATCGGCGTGGCCAGCTACCTGCTGGAGTCGGCCTGCGCCGAGCACAACGAGGACTACTTCGGGCATATCCGTCACGACCTGCTGACCCTGGGCCGGCTGTTGCGCCAGGACGCCCGGGCCGCGCAACTGATCGCCGAGCAGCAGGCCGACCTCGACGCGGCGGCGGCCCTGTATCAGGGGCGCGACGGGCCTGCGGTGTTCTACCTCGACAGCGAGGTCAACGGCCTGGCCAGCCAGGGGCGGCGCGGTTTTGTCGGGGTATTGCTGCAGGCCGCCGGCGCGCGCAACAGCTTCGCTGCCATCGACCGCCCGCGCCTGACGGTCGACAGCGAAACCCTGCTGAGCAACGACCCGGACGTGCTGCTCCTGGCGGACGCCCTGTGGTCACCGGCCACGCGCAAACGCCAGCTGCTGCAGCGTGACCCGGTGCTGTCGCGGCTGCGGGCGGTGCGCGAGGACCGGCTGATCGACATCCCCTTCAGCCAACTGGTGCCGGGCATCGCCAGCGGCCGCAGCGCCCTGGAGCTGGCCCGGCGCCTGCACCCCGTTCCGTAGGCGCCGACTTGCCGGCGAAGCGAGCACCGCCAACCCCGCGACGCGCCACCCGACGCCTTCGCGGGCAAGCCCGCTCCTACAAGCCGGCTTGCCGGCGAACGGAACAGCGCCAATCACACGGCTTGCCTGCCGACGCTTTCGCCGGCAAGCCCGACAAGAGGCAGGTATTACAGAGGATTCAACACCCTGCGCGATGGCTGTTCCGGCCGATGGCAGTTGACGTTGTTGCGACCGCCGCTCTTGGCCACGTACAAGGCCTGATCGGCATCGTTGAGCCAGTCCATGGCTTCGCCATGCCCGGGACTGAAGGCCGCCAGGCCAATGCTCAGGCTGACCTGCAAGGCCGGGCTCTGTTCATCCCCCAGGCTCGCAAAACGTCCGCGCAAGGCCTCCATCCGTTCGGCGGCCTGCTCCAGGGGCACATCCGGGAGGATCACGCAGAACTCATCGCCGCCATAACGCCCGGCCTGATCGCTGGCCCGCAGGTTCTGCCTGAGGATCTTGCTCAACTGGCGCAGCACCCCATCCCCGGCCACATGGCCGTAGGTGTCGTTGATGGCCTTGAAGTGATCGATGTCGATCAGGGCGATGGCGCCGCCGCGCCCCTGGCGCGTGCAGCGCTGGAACTCGATTTCCAGCTGGTCCTTCCAGGCCCCGTGATTGAGCAGCCCGGTCAGGCTGTCGGTGCGACTCAGGGCCAGCAGCTCGCGCTTGTGCCGCCCCAGGGTAGCCGCCTGGCGGTAGCAGATGTAACCCAGGGTCATGGGGTACAGGGTCAGCATCGGCAGACAGGCGTACAGCTGCAGCGGCGTGGTCTGGGCGACGAAGGACAGGCCGAACAGCCACAGGCCCAGGCCAACGCCCAGGGCCTGGGCCAGGCTGCCGGCGAGAAAGAAGCGCACCCCGCCCAGGGCGATGTTGTTCATCGCCATCATCCCCAGGGTGGTGGCCAGCGGCAGCGGATTGAAGTGCATGGCCGCGACCCAGAACCCGCCGAGCAAGGAGTCCACCAGCAGGTTGCGGTACTCGGCGCGAAACGGCACCCGCGACCAGCGCGCCCACTGATAGGCCAGGTGCGGCCAGACCAAGGCGTTGCACAGCATCAGCCCCCAGACCCAGGGCGCCGGTTGCAGCGGCCACATCCCGGCGGCCACGCACAGCAAGCCCAGGCTCAGGCCCAGAATCCGCGATTTATACAGCCTCCTGGCCAATGACAGTCCCTTTCCTCTGGTGTACTGCGCAGGGGCCAAGTTGCCTCCGTCCAGCGATGGGAAAGATGCGCGAGCGATAGCGGCGGGATCGACCGGTGCAAGTCTAGCCACGCGGTTCCAAAACGCCATCAGTGTACACAGCCTGCCCGCTCCGGTCGGGCCCGCTGAGCGGGAATCTGCCCGCCCGCCCCGACAGGCGCTGCGAGCCAGCGGCCCCATGCATTCGTTTGCAGAATGAAGTTCAGAGGAAACTTCGTTTGTCAGCCCCGGCACCGGCCAGCAGAATCGAGGCCGATCCGTACCTCTCTCGCTTCGATATCCACTGCCACGGGAACCCTGTCCATGAGCAACCAGCGCTTCGTCAGTCCTGACCTGATCCGCCAGGGATTTTCCCGGGCGATGTCGGATATGTACCGCGAGGAGGTGCCGCTCTACGGCGCCCTGATGGCCCTGGTGGCCCAGGTCAATGCCCAGGTCCTGGAGCAGCAACCGGCGCTTGCCCAACACCTGCAGCGCAGCGGCGAACTGCAGCGCCTGGACCTGGAGCGCCACGGCGCGATCCGCGTCGGCACCGCCGCCGAACTGGCGACCCTGGCCCGGCTGTTCGCGGTGATGGGCATGCAGCCGGTGGGCTACTACGACCTGACCCCGGCCGGGGTGCCGGTGCATTCCACGGCCTTTCGCGCGGTGCATGAACAGGCCCTGCAGGTCAGCCCGTTCCGGGTCTTCACCTCGCTGCTGCGCCTGGAACTGATCGACAACCCCGAACTGCGAGGCTTTGCCCAACAGGTGCTGGCCCAGCGCCAGATCTTCACCCCCAAGGTGCTGGAGCTGATTGAACAGGCCCAGGCCGAAGGCGGACTGGATGAAGACGACGCCCAGCGCTTCATCCAGGAAGCCCTGGAAACCTTCCGCTGGCACCACCACGCCACGGTGACCGCCGCCCAGTACGCCAGCCTCAGCGCCCAGCACCGGCTGATCGCCGACGTGGTGGCGTTCAAGGGCCCGCACATCAATCACCTGACCCCACGCACCCTGGACATCGATGAAGTGCAACGGCTGATGCCCGCGCACGGCATCACCCCCAAGGCGGTGATCGAGGGCCCGCCGCGCCGGGACTGCCCGATCCTGCTGCGCCAGACCAGTTTCAAGGCCCTGGAGGAACCCGTGGCCTTCAGCGACCAGGCCGACACCCAGGGCAGCCACAGCGCGCGTTTTGGCGAGATCGAACAGCGCGGCGCGGCGCTGACTCCCAAGGGCCGCGAGCTCTACGACCGCCTGCTGAACGCCGCCCGCGACGCCCTTGGCGACTTCCCCAACGAAGCCAACGCCCAGCGCTACAACCAGCTGATGCAAGAGCACTTCAGGGCGTTTCCCGACAGCCACCCGGCCATGCGCGAACAGGGCCTGGCGTACTTTCGCTACTTCGTCAGCGAAGCCGGGCTCGCGGCCCGCGCCGAGCCCCAGCGCCCCACCACCCTGCCGGCCCTGCTGGCAGCCGGCCACCTGGGCTTCGAGCCCCTGGTCTATGAGGATTTCCTGCCGGTGAGCGCCGCCGGGATCTTCCAGTCCAACCTGGGTGACGACAGCCAGAGCCACTACGCCGAGCACTCCAACCGCCAGGCCTTTGAAAACGCCCTGGGCCGCGCCACCCTCGACGAGCTGCAGCTGTATGCCCAGACCCAGCAGCGCTCCCTGGAGCAGTGCGCCGCCACCCTCGGCCTGCCGACGCTGTAAACCGCGCCCGGCATCGACCCAGGGGCCGATGCCGCCCTCCTCACTGCGCGTTCGCCCATGGTCACGGACCCGCCGCGGCGTTATTCTGCCGCCATTTGCGCCCCTCCGGCGGCGCGCCACCACCAGGGATGGACACGGCGAATGAGATTCGCGATCGGCCTGTTTTTATGCGCGGCACTCTGCAATGCACTCACCACCCACGCCGCAGAAACCGTCAACGACATCACCCAGCTCAACCCCATCGTGGTCGATCAGGTGGTGCGCCCCACCACCCTGAAGCAGATCGTCAAGCAGGTGGCCGAGCACCCCGGGCCCATCGCCATCGGCGGCGGGCGCTACAGCATGGGCGGCCAGACCGCCACCGAGCACGCCCTGCAGATCGACATGCGCGGCTTCAACCAAGTGCTCGACTTCTCCAAAGAGCGCAAGGAAATCACCGTGCAGCCGGGCATCACCTGGCGCGCCGTGCAGGACTACATCGACCCCCACGACCTGTCCGTGAGCATCATGCAGAGCTACGCCAACTTCACCGTCGGCGGCGCCCTGAGCGTCAACGCCCATGGCCGCTACATCGGCTACGGCCCGCTGGTGAGCTCGGTGAAAGCCATCAAGCTGGTGCTGGCCGACGGCCAAGTGGTGGACGCCAGCCCGCAGCACAACAGCGAACTGTTCTACGGCGCCATCGGCGGCTACGGCGGCCTGGGGGTGATCGTCCAAGCCACCCTGCACCTGAGCGACAACGTGCGCCTGCTGCGCAGCGTCGACGAAATGCCCCTCGGCGACTACCGGCGCTACTTCCAGACCCAGATCCACAACAACCCCAAGGTCATCCTGCACAACGCGGTGCTCTACCCCGACCGGTACCAGACCCTGCGCGCGGTGTCCTACAGCCAGACCGAGCTGCCGGTCACGGTCCAGGAGCGCCTCACGCCCCTGGACCAGAACTACTGGAAAGAACAGAAGGCCCTGAAAGTGGTGAGCCAGTGGCCCGGCGGCAAGACCCTGCGCCAGGAAGTGATCGACCCCCTGGTGCTGAAGAAACCGCAAGTGTCCTGGCGCAACCACGAAGCCAGCCTCGACGTGCGCGAACTGGAACCCGAGTCCCGGGCCCAGCGCACCTACGTGCTGCAGGAATACTTCGTGCCCCCAGACCAGTTGGAAAGCTTCATCCAGGAGATGGGCGCGACCCTGCGGGCGCACAAGGTCAACGTGATCAACCTGTCGATCCGCCACGCCAAGGCCGACCCTGGCACCCTGCTGGCCTGGGCCAAGACCGAAGTCTTCGCCCTGGTGCTGTACTACCAGCAGAGCACCGCGCCAGAGGAACGGGAAAAAGTCGGCGAATGGACCCGCGCCCTGGTGGACAGCGCCATCCAGCACGGCGGCAGCTATTACCTGCCGTACCAGATCCACGCCACGGCGCAGCAGTTTCACGCGGCCTATCCACGGGCCGGGGAGTTTCTCGCGTTGAAAGCCCGGGTCGATCCGCAGAACAAGTTCCGCAACAAGTTGTGGGATGCGTATGGGGTGGGGGCGCGGCCTTGAGCGCTTGAGTGCCAGGACAGGGTTCGATGGAAATTGGTTGAAGAGCCAGCACCCGCGTCGGCGGTAAACGCCTGCACACACAAGGCGTCATACAATAGCGCGCCAACGCCGTTGCAGCGGATCACCCTGCCCGCTATCCTTCGCCCGCCGCTGCACAATCAGCGGCCGGGCCTGGAAACCCGCAAGTGCAAAAGGCGCTACAGCAGCGCCCGGACCATCAACTGCAGGCGCTTTTTTTGTGCCTGCGTTCTTGTGTCATGGCGGCTGTACGTGGGAGACCTTCGGGTCTGCCGGGTTCCTTTTGCCTCGGTTTTCCAGCCCGCGTACAGCTGCCACCCTTTCGCCTGGAAACGAAAACGGCAGCGTCTTCTAGCAAAAGGAGCCACGCCATGTACGTATTCCATCGACACCAACCTCAGCACCCGCAGCAAACCGCCGGAGGTGCCCAATGACCTCCTCCGTCAAAACCCTCGGCATTGTCACCTTCGCCCCCTGCGGTGACAAAGACCAAAGCCTGTTCAAGGTCAACCCGGACATTCCCGTGGGCGAAGCCCTGGAACATGCGTCCAACCTGTTCCATTACGCCAAGAAACTCATGCTGGATGCGGCCCTGGAGCCTCAAGGCGAGCGCTACGCCTGGCCGGCCTACTACCTGTGCGAAATGGGCAAGGCGGTGGTGGATGATCTGTCCCAGGCACTGTTGCCCGAGGCCACCGTACAGTTAGAACGAAGCTGACTCAGCTTGCTTGGGGCGGTGTATGGGCCGCCCTTTTTTCGGTGGCGTCTCCCGCTAAATTCGTTCCCTTAACACGTTTGGGGGCTCCTTTCTCCAGCCCTTTCTCTGTCATAAGCACTCTATATTTTTCAGAGCTAGCAGCAACGCTCTTCTTATTCTCCAGCCCCCAACAACTATCAGACAAGTTACTTAGCACAGCCAAACGCACCATCTTTATTACAAGCTACATACGGAGCAACTTCCCTGAGGTTATCTATATAGACTACTTCACAGGGCACTTGGACCAGTTTCGAATCAGTCGCATCAGACACAACAACCCCAGCAGAGGTCTTGACTACGCCCTTTTCCTCGCCATCAAAATGACTATAAACGCCATACTTGTAAGAACCTACAGAAAAGGCCAATTCTCTATAAGAAACCTGATAACGAAAGTAATAATTAAATGTAAACCCTTTAAAACCAAACCCATCCGCTGGAAAAATTATTTCTTTTCGGCTTGCTCGCCCAAATCGATATTGAATCCCCGACAGCACATCATTCGCATACTTAGAACATACCGCAAGATTTTTCCCCTCTCGTACCTCGCATTGAAAAGCCACTTTTTCAGTACCGCACATATCTTCCTTAGAAGCCCCTGCAGAAGTAGCACACAGCATAAACATTACAAAAAAAGCAAATACAGCAGCACGGCTCTCACCGCCCATCCCCCACCCCTCTCAAGCCAATACCACGTATACCTCACCGACCTAATTATATATCTACACACCAAGCCAACCTTGAACCGCACGAGGATCTAATAGATCGTCACAGGCAACATAAAATAGCTGTAGCGCTTATCACCACGCTTCGAAATTCCTTCCCCTTTAAACCCATCACCATAAGCAACCCCCGAAAAACGGCACGAGCTTCTTTCGTTGCACGTGCATATTCCGGCAAACTCATAATCTCTGCTGTTATACAACCTCTAATATTTATCACATCCGAGACCCCCTCAAGCCTATAGCTACCCTGACTCTGACAACCATCTAACGTCAGATCAGTCCTAAACAAAGTAGATGGAGAAATAAGCCCAGAGCAAGACACCCTCTTTTCTAATAACACTGCGCAGTTCGAATAGCATGCCATTCGAAACAGATCTGGCTCGTCACTATCCCCCAAAAAAATAAGACGCTATACCTTCCTGCTTGGATTTTCTATAAACAGTTGCCGTGACAAAAAGACTTCCAGAAATAGAAGGCGGACTAATCACTGTCGCCGAATCCAGCGAGCCTCCCTCTAAATCACCGCATGCACCTTTGATAGCCAACTCACTCAAAGTCAGTCCTACTTGGCGAGTCAAATGCATACACTCTCCTCGGCATTCATAATGCGCGCCATAAAGGTCCAGCTGAAATAGTCATATCTTTTAAAAAAACGTAAACCCTGTCTAGAGCAACCTTTCCACCACGATAATAAAATGATGTGAACTGCTGGGTTTTGGCGGAAGAATAGTTCTTGACCTCCATCACATACATATCATGAAGCTTGTACAAGGAACTGCTATATAACGTACCACTGGCCTCTGACAAATCAAAAACCCTCCGCTGTGCGACAACATCAAAAACATACCCTTCCGAATCGATGACAACATCGCAAACAGTATTATTTTTTTGGCCTTCCACGTACAACACGCGTTCATCCGACAACAAATCAGCAACTACAAGTTTTGAAAAAATCAAGATCACTGCCAAGAATAAAAATTTCATATTTTCACCCTCAACAAAATACTCTCAGACCTTTATCAATGATAACTTTAATGGCATACCAAAATCGAAATAGAACCAACAACACATACCAAAAGAGACTGGTAATTATTTATTTTCATCAGCAGTGTTTTCTCTTACAGACACAGACCATTAAGAGTTACTCGGACGCACCTTCATATCTCTGAGAGTCGCGATTGAAGCTCCACACATAAGACTTAGTCAACGCCTCCCCTCCCTTATATACAACACCTCCATCCTTATCTCTCTGATAGGAGTACACCTCAATATCTTTATATTTATTCTCACCTTCATGGGAGATATCTAAAACTTTAACACCTGCAAAATAGTCCCCACCAACAAATTTCAAATACCCTCGACACTGAATAAAGAAACCATAAACCCTGTCCTTACTTGACCCCTCACTACCAGAAGAAGAAAAAATAAAATCCTTCACCCCATCACCATTAAGATCATCATTATAGATAACCCTACCTTCTTGAACAGAAAACTTCACCCCATCAACTCTTGAAAGAACCTGAACAGGATCACCATCCTCTGACCACTGCGAAATAAAATATTGGGGACCGTCGGCACTACAAAACTTCACTGTTGCAGCGCAAGTAATCGGAGAAAGCAGTAAAAGCGCTAGGAAATATTTCATGCTCACTCATCCAAAACGAAGGTATTACGGTCAGTTCGGACTGCCCCCGTGGTTATCAGGCGTTTTCCCGCACATCCGAGAACTTTTTCGGAAAGTCTTTAGAGCTTATAAAGATCAACTTTCACCCCCCAATCTCATCACCATCGTAACCGCCATGAACATTGCACATATAATCCTCCGCAGCGAAGCTTAACTTTTCACAAGAAGATCGATTGCAAAAACCATGACAATATCACATACAACTTCCCTTTAATCTTACTGACTCAAGAATTTGATCTCCGACCAAGAGCAAGCATTTTACTCATATATTCTTCATACAGAGGGCAAGCCTCTTGCTTCATACCCATATCCCAGCAAGCATCTGCTAGACTGAAAATCGCAACTACTCTTTCTGGGTATTTCTTATGAATAACCCTAAGCAGAAATGCAGATATTACTAAATTTTCGTTCTGATACAATAAATTAGCGCGCCCATTAATCGATTAAATATCACCCCCCAAAAAATCAACGTCACCTCATATAAAAAATCCTTAGAAATACTTATCGACATTTGCTTTCCGTTATCACCCACCATATCAATCAGCGAGTCCTCCCCTCCTATCCGAAAACTCTCAAGCACAAACTGAAAGTCCTTCTTTATTTCACGCACTGCATCATCAGAAGATAACTCCTGCAAATTATGACCACTACCTAAAAACTCCAAAAACAATGCACAGCATTTTATACGTCACACATGAAACTGCTGGGGAAACCTCGCCTCACCTGGAAGTATTTCATTGTCAAGAGAATACCTTTCATCCCTACTGGGCTCCACCCAAGTTGAACTCTGTAAACAACCCAATCTTTAAATCTCGGCTCCCATCTAAAATCATACTTTGTCAGATCAGTATTTCTTGTATAAAAATCTAACAGCAATGAAAAATCACCAGAGATATACCCAGGAAACAGACCGCCATTACCCAGACTAAAAAAGCCCTTTCTCTCCTGCCTTGTACCACCAACCTTAATAGTTATTTCTGAAAGTTCGCTATCAAGCTCCGGACCAATTACAGAATAAGAATCACACACACCATCCCCGTTCAGATCCATATCACAGTCAGAATCTGCGCAAGAAATACTGCTCAACAGCAAGAAAAAACAAAGAACTAATGCATTCTTCACAGCGAACCCTCAAGTGCGAGCAAAAGGGCTGCCCCGGGAGTGCCGCCCCTTCAGGTTATCCATCGCTATACCTGCTTCCCGGACGATTTCAGATTGCCCACCTGATCGGCCAGCAGATCCTGCCAGCCAGCCGGCTGCCCCTGATCGTTGGCGCTCGCCAATAGCCCGGCAAGTCGGGCGTCCTCCTTGTCCTGCGCCGCCTGTGCGGCTTCCAGCGCTTGGTGGGCCACGAGGATTTTCTGCAACTCCGGAGTGGTGGCGGTGCTGGCGTTCAAGGGTGGCGGAGGCGGCATTGCCGCGACCAGGGCCACCACATCCCCCGGGGATTGAGTGAAGGCCCGCAGCCCATCCAGATTGCTCAGCATCGGCAAGGCCAGACCGGTCAGCGGGTCGAAAGCGCTGACTTGCGGCGAACCCGGCCCCCCGACCTTGCCCGCCAGCACCGGCCGCGCCAAAGACGGCAGGAACAGGCCGAGCAACATGCGCGGGTCCTTCTTCTTGATGCTCAAACCGACGCTGGCCAGCGCCAGCCCCACCCCCACCACCCGGCCGGCGGTGGCCAGCAGCGACAGCTCCTTGTTCGACTCGTTGTCAAAATGCACCAGGCGAATGCGGAAGTAATCGGTGAACGGCTCACGCGGGCCCAGCCAGGAGGTGTTCATGAACCAGGCGCGGGAGTCGTGGATCTGCTCGTCGAACAGCGCCACCAGGTCTTCCTTGCCCGATTTGGGCGTGTTGGGTGCACTGAACAACTCCCGGTAAAGCTCGGTGCCTTTATCGTGCAGGTAGGCATACTCCTTGGCTTCGTCTTCCTCGTTGACCAGGAACACCGTACCGCCCAGCAGCAAATCCAGAACGCCGCCGATCTCCATGCTGTCGGGGAGTAGACCCCACTCTTGCTTGTAGTCATGACGAAACTCGTCGGCGGCGCCTTTGAGTTGCCGGTGATCCAGGGGCGGGTCGAAGACCTTTTCCCTGCGCATGCCGTTGGCCTTTTCCTCACCCCCGACGATCTGCACATGGCGCTGGTACTCCTTCTCCTGTGCCTCGGTGTAAGTCGGTACCGGTTTGCCTTTGGCGGCGGCCTTGGTTTCGGCATCATTGCGCGCCTGGATCGCCTCCCAGGCCTCGATCTCGGCCTTGGGCATATCCGGCGGAGCATTCTGATAGAACGGCTGCCTTTCCACCCCTCCGGCATAACGGTCGATGCGCCAACCGGTGATCAGCGCCTGTTGCCACTCGATCATCTCTTCCAGGGTGCCGGTGTGTTGAGCGGCGTCGGCTTGCCAGGCGTTGAAGCGTTGGATGAGTTGGTCGGAGACGTTGAACTCCTCTTCAGTAGCCGGAGCCATTTTCCGCCATTTTTCGTGGAACTCCTCTCTAAAAGCTATTTTGGGAACTTGCAAAGGAGCGCCCGCTTTAAACGCTTCTGCGTAAAGATGCTGCAACGGAATCTGCGATAACAAATGCTCGGTACCGGCAACTGCCTTGCCCTGATCCCCAGGCGCGTAACCACCGCCGACATCCGAGTGCACGCCGGGGTAAAGATATTCGACGGTGCCACTACGGTAACTGGAGGGCTGAGTCGTATCGCGCTGGCCGCTGGCGTTTTTCGGTCGGCGACGGATCGAGTCCAACGGGAAACTGGCGCGCTGCTCATGGGCCGATACCAAGTGCACACAACGCTTGAGAAAGTGGCAGTCCTCAGGAATGGAAGTGTCCATAGAGGTTGCAGACACTTCGTCAGGCAAACGCATGGTGCCATCAGCCCAATCCATATGCCCGGCGGTAAAGGGAAAACTGTCGGCGATACCCACTGCCGCCACTGTGTCGCAGATACCGAGGAACTCAATGGAGATCGGCAGCCCGGCAAAGCGATACTCCACTGCGCCATCACTACCTTTACAACGGGTCAGGGTTTGCAGCCAATTGGCAAAAGTTCGGGCTTGTGCAGCGCCTCTGGAGAAGCCATAGACATATAGGCGCATGGCCAAGATATGGGGTTTTTCCCCGATTTCTCTTCGCTGATCTAATAGCTTTTCCAGGTCATTCATATACGGACGCATGGCGGCTTCACGTTTCTTTTCACCATTTTCCAGTAGACCTAAAGTCGCCACGTTGCCGTACCAACAAGTAGCCATGCTGTCTACCAGAACCTGAGTTGCAGGAAGCAGCAGTGGTGTTGCTGGTGTCAGTACCATTTTGAGCGCATCGATTAATCGAGTGAGGCCCCAGTTGATTCGATTTTCACCACCACTGGCAGCTATCAGCCCCCAATTGTTGGGTACCATTTCCTTAATATCAGGAAACACCGTGCCCACACCCGGACTGTAATAACTGAAGTAGCCATTTTGACGAGCAGTATCGTCCAACCCCAGACTTGCATGATAAAGCCGAGCCATATTGCTACAAGAAGATGGACTCGAAGCACTGTCAGCCTCGTTATTATTATTGGTTCCATCGAACGTCAATGTAATATGCAAAGTCTTACAACAAGGGGTTCCGCTGTATGTATCGCCCCTAGCCTGTACGATTTTACGCTGCAGCTCATCGAATGCGAGTTCATCATTTTTTTGTCTTCGGATATTTTCCGAAAGCAGTTTTGGGGTTGTAGGCAAATACCTATCCAAAGGGAAATTCGGAGCAATTGGTACACCAACTGCACGAGCCTTTATATTTCTTTCTATTATTTCTGACATGTTTTTGGCTCCTCCATATTCATCGGATAGTTGTAGGGATACCCCGGATATCCTGGAGAGGTTCCAGCAGCAGTAACGCGCACCTCATCACAAGGCAAGAAATGAACCTTTAGTACCCCTGGAACATCATATCTCGGAATTTCCACAATCATTTTATGCCTGGAGTAATTGGCGGCATGACGTTTATAGTCCTCAACATCAAGCTGACCATATTTACCCCGTTTAATATACCCGTCTGGATCAGGATCTTTTTCCCACTCAACAATAGCTCTCAATCCTGGCACCCAATGGCGAGGTACAACGCCACAGCAAACTTGGCTACCTCCTCCTTGATGCGGACCTAAGTTCCCTCCACCAGCCCCATTCACCGAAAAGCGATTGATCGCCGCCGAAGTATGGTTATAACCCGTCACCGGTGCCGACAACATCTTCGACTCAGACTGGCAAGCGCTTGCAATCAACAGACCGGCGACCAACAAGCATCCACGAGCAACACTCAAGACACCAAATAGACCGCTCACAAAAAACTTTTCCATAATTAGCCCTAACATACTTCTGGCTCCTCCATTTTCATTGGATAGCTGTAGGGATAACGTGGATCCATTACCTTGATATTGTCTGCGGAAACACGCACCTGATTACACGGCAAAAAATGAACTTTCAATGTTCCAGCCACGGAGTACCAAGGAATTTCCACAATAGCTTTGTGACGTGAATACCGTTGTTTCTCCCTTGCCATTCGCTTATTCCAAGCATCAGAATATGGTCGCTCTGGCCATTTCCCATAAGAATATGGATCGGGATCTTTTTCCCACTCAACAACAGCTCTCAACCCTGGAACCCAATAACGAGGGACAACACCACAACAACTTTGCTTTCCTCCTCCTTGATGCGGCCCCAAGTTTGGCCCGCCCGCCCCATTCACCGAAAACCGATTGATCGCCGCCGAAGTATGGTTGTACCCCGTCACCGGGGCGCTCAGCATCGGGGACTGGCTCCGACAGGCTGTGACCAGCAACACGGCACTCAACCAAACGGCCAATGACACTGCGGTCTTCCAGTTCCGCGTTTTGCACATCCACTTCATGGCATCCCCCTCCCCTACTCATCCACCACAAACGGCGAGTTATCCAACAGCCACTGGCGAATAAACGCCTGTCGTTCTCCGGGTTCCTGCAGGCCTTGCTGGCAGGCCGCCATCTGGCTGTGGAACAGGTGGCGCATCAGGCCTTCCTCGCGGCTCAGGCCGTAGTGCTGCGGGGTGGCGCTGTGCTCGCGGCGGTGCCAGTCGGCGTCGGCCCAGGCCTTCAGGCTGGCGACCTGCGCGGGGTCGAACAGGAAGCCTTCCGCCGTTGGGGCGTCGCTGTGTCGGGAGTAGTGCCCCAGCAGCTGCTGTGCCCGGTGGTCGCGGTCGAGCCAGTGCCAGGCGATCACCGGGCCATGCAGGACGCGGCCCTGGGCCGGGGTCAGGGCTTCGCTCACCGGCAGGAACAGGCGCGGGTCGTAATAGCGCAGCACCCCTTGTTCGCGGCCCTGGTTCCACTGTGCCTGGGTGCAGCGACTGAGATGGGCGGCCAGGGCCTCGAAGGGCCAGGGGCTGAGCAGCGCCAGTACGTGCTGGGTGCAGTCGACGGCGCTAAAAAAGGCCTTCAGCCAGGTTTGATGACGCAGCTTAAGCCGCAGCAGCAATGGCCCGGCATCGGCGATGGCGGCTTCCGGGGTGCTGTCGAACAGCTTGGCCAGTGGCGGGCCGTCGGCCAGGGTCGCCAGTTCTTGCAGCAGCGGGTAGTCGAGGCCGGTGGCGTCGATCAGCAGGTCGAGGTGCTCGTGCTCCAGCCGCTGGACCTGTTGCCACAGCAGCTCGTGCCACAGCGGGTTGCTCGTATACATGGCGGGCTCCTCTAGCGTGCTTCCAGCGCTTGGTTGTTGGCCTTGGCCCGGGCCAGGCACTCCTTGCACACCGGCGGCGGGTTGGGCGCGGCGACCTGGGGCAAGGCTCCCGGTACATCCCGATCCGCCGCCCCCGGCTGCAACGGCGCCTTGATGGCGATCCCGCTGCCACTGCCCGGGGCGCCGCCGGCGTTCTGTTTCACCAGCGGCCCGACGATCGTCACGCCGCCGGGGTCGAGCTTGATAAAGCTGCCGCCGGCCTTGAGGGTCATTTCCAGGGCCGCTTCGATGACGATCTTGTCCCCGGCCTTGAGGTGGATTTCCTGGCCGGCCTGGGTCAGTTGCGCCACGCCGAGCTTGATGTGTTGGGTGTCGGCCACGGTGAGGTGGTCGTCGGCGCGGATTTCGGTCTTGCGCGCGCCGTGGGTGGTGCGGTGTTCCTCGGCCTTGAATTCGCTGTAGGCGTTTTGCTCCACGCTGTCGTGACGTTCGTGGCCGATGCGGATCTTCTGGTCGTGCTGGATGTTCTGGTCCCAGTCGCGCTGGGCGTGGACGAAGATCTGTTCGGCGCCCTTCTTGTCTTCGATGCGCAGTTCGTTGAAACCGCCGCCACTCGGCGAGCTCAGGGTCTTGAAGACGCTGCGGGTCTTGTGCGCTGGCAGCGTGTAGGGCACTTCGTGTTCCTTGTGGTACAGGCAGCCGCTGACCAGGGGTTGGTCGGGGTCGCCTTCGAGAAAGCTCACCAGCACTTCCATGCCGATGCGCGGGATGACCAGGGCGCCGTAGCGGTCGCCGGCCCAGCCGGAGGCCACACGCAGCCAGCAACTGCTCTTGTCGTCGCCCTGGCCCTCGCGGTCCCAATGAAACTGCACCTTGACCCGGCCGTACTGATCGCAGTGGATCTCCTCCCCCGCCGGGCCGGTGACCACCGCGGTCTGGCTGCCCAGCACCTGGGGCTTGGGGTGCTTGAGCGGCGGTCGGTAGAACACGTCCCAGGGGGTGGCCAGAAAGCGGTTGCGGTAGCCCTGCTGGAAGCCGTCCTCGGCCCGGGTATCGCTGGTGATGGACTCTTCCAGCACCTGGGGCTGCTTGCCTTCGTGGGTCACCTGGGTCAGCAGCCAGAGGTCGTTCCATTCCCGGCGCGGGTGCTCGGACAATTGCAGAAAATGCCCGCTGACCAGCCGTGGTTCATCGCCCCAGCCCTCGGCCTGCCGATAGTCGGCGCGGTGGCGTTCCAGGGCGCGCTGGCTGAGCAACTTGCCCCGGGCACGGTCAGTGAAGCGTCCGGGGTAGTCATAGTCCTCCAGGTCCGGTTCCGGGCTTGCGGCCTCGGGCCGGTAGGCGGCCTCCAGTTGCAGGCGCGGTTTCTCGAAGTCGTAATCGCGGCGGCTGGTGCGACTGGTGCGCGACTCCAGACGCACTTCCAAGCCCTTGATCACCGGCTCGTCGGCCACCAGCCCGCTGCCGCGCACATAGGCGGTGGGGCGGCCGAGCTTGGGGAACGCGGTCTGATTGTCGCCAAACACCAGCAGGTGGCCGCCACGACTGTGCTGGAAGTGGTAATGCAGGCCCTCTTCTTCGCACAGGCGCTGGATGAAGTGCAGGTCGCTCTCGTCGTACTGCACGCAGTAGTCGCGTGCCGGACACGGATGCTCGATCTGGAACCGATAGGCATCGGCGAGGATGCCGTGCTCTTCGAGAATCGCGGCGATGATGGTCGGCGCCGATCGTTGCTGGAAGATCCGCTGGTTGGTGCGATGGCGCAGGTAATCCAGGCGCGGCACCAGGGACAGTTGGTAATGGGTCAGGCGCTGGCCGGAATCGCCCTGGGCCACGCGCTGGATCTGGCCATGAATGCCATGGCCCTGGGGGTCGAAGGCGAGAAAGGCCTGTTTGTGCAGCAGCCCTTCCAGGTCCAGGGCCGGGTTGTCGCTGACCAGTTGCAGGTCGAAGCGAAAGGGTTGGCTGATGCCTTCGGAGCCCTTGAATCCCAGCACCTGCAAGTCATTGGCAAAGTCTTCGACGCTCAGGCTGAAGTGGGTTTCACTGGCCGAGTTGAACATGTGCTGCTCCTTGTTCGCTGTTCATGGTTCATGCCGCTGCAACCAGCCGCCCAGCCAGCCGCCCCTGGGGGCAAAGGCATCCCGCAGTTCCTCGACGCCGATGGCCCGCTCCGCGGCATTCAGCGCCAGGGCCGTGCGCAGCGCCGGCCAGCAGTACTCCGGCAGTTGGCGCGGGCGTTGCAGTTGCAGGTCCAGCTGCTGGTCCCGGGCCTGGGTCGAGGGCAGGCGGCGATAAGGGTGCTTGCCGCTGACCAGTTCGTGGATCACGCAGGCCACGGCGAACAGATCCGCCGCTGCCGACAGCGGCGCGCCTTCCAGCAGCTCCGGGGCGGCGTAGCTGGGAGTCCAGGCGGCGAAACGCTGGCGGTTGAGCCCTGGCAGGCCCGGCAACCGACCCTGGGCGGCGCGGCTCAGACCGAAGTCGAACAGGCGCAGGCCGTCATCGCCGAGCATCAGGTTGCCGGGCTTGAGGTCGCCGTGCAGCACCCCGCGGCCATGGCAGTAAGCCAGGGCCTCCAGCAATGCCAGAATCACCTCCCGCGACTGCGCCCAGGGCAACCCCAGGGGCCACTGGCAGAGCAGTTGGTCCAGGGGCATGCCGCGCAGCTGTTCCATGGTGATAAAGGCGCAGGCATGCCCGGTGTCCACGTCGAAGCCGTGCACCCGCACGATGTGCCGATGGTGCAGGCGCCGGGTCAGGGCGAATTCGCCGTAGAGCAAGGCGCTGGCATCCGGCGCATCGGCGAAGGCTTCGCTGAGCAGCTTCACCGCCACATAAGGTTCCGGGTCGCCGAACTGTTCATGCAGCAGGTCCCGGGCGCGGTACACCACGCCCATGCCGCCGGCCCCCAGCAAGCGCTCCAGCCGGTAGCGCCCGGCCAGCACCTGGGGCAGCCCGCCCTGGGGGTCGAGCGCCTTGAGCGGCGGGCCGGTCGGCAAGCGCCGTTTGCCGCCACCCCGGGCCTTGCCGCGCCCCTTGGAGCCTTTGCCGCGCCCCTTGACCGGCCGCGGCTGCGTTGCCGCAGCCGCCACCACCCGGGTCAGTTCGCCCGGCGCCGGCGAGGGTGAATGCGGGTGCAACAGCGGCAGGTTCATTGGCGCACCACCACCGCGGTCAGGTTGTCCCGCGCCGCGCCGTCCAGGGCGTCCTCGAACAAACGCTGCAAGGCCACTTGCGGCGCCGCCAGGCTCAAGGCACGGCACAAGGCGTTGCGAGTCAACTCCTGGTACAGGCCGTCGCTGCACAGCAGGAACACGTCGTCGGGATAGACCTGCAGTTCCAGCACTTCCAGGCTCAGGCGCTCGCTGGCGCCCACCGCCCGGGTCAGGGCGTTGGCCGCCGGGTGCGAGCGGGCCTGTTCGACGCTCATCTGCTGCTCGTCGATGAGTTTCTGCATCAGCGAATGATCCCGCGACAGCTGGTACAGGCGCTGCTCGCGCCACAGGTAGCAGCGGCTGTCACCGGCCCAGACGCAGGCGGCGCGATCGCCCTGCAGCAACAGCGCGACCACGGTGCTGCCCATGATGCTGTCGCGCCGTCCGGCGGTAACCGTCAGTTCCTGGCCCAGGCGCCGGTTGAGCCAGTGCAGGCACTGGCGCACGCCGGCCAGGCGGGCCTCGAAGCTGTCCTCGGTCGGCAGCTCGGCGAGGCTGCTGACGATCAGCCGGCTGGCGATGTCGCCGCCCTGGTGCCCGCCCATGCCGTCGGCCACCACCCACAGGCCGCGCTCCGGGCAGTCGAGAAAGGCATCCTCGTTGCGCCGGCGAACCTTGCCCGGGTCGGTACGGGCCGCGCTGCGCCAGGTCCCGGCAGCGTTCATCAGAGCTGCACCGGCAGGCGGAAGCTGCGCAGCACGCCCATGTCGAAGGGGTTGGGGGTGCGCTGGCTGTGCAGCAGGTAATTGGCCCGCAATCCGCCCAGGTCGGCCTTGATCACCATCACGTCGCGTCCGCTCAGGTATTCGTTCTGCATCAGGTCGAACAGGCGGAACAGCGACCAGGGACCGCTGTTCTTCTCGATACCGATGGGCCGGCCGGCGAGTTTTTCCAGGACCAGGCTGGTGCGGCCGTTTTCCGCATCGGTGGGCCATTTGAAGGCCATGGGCACGATCGGACCATGGCGGTACTCGATCTGCTGGTCGCCGAAGCGGAACTCGGCGCGGCTGACGCTGGGGTCCAGGGTGTAGGGTTCCAGGCGGAACTGCACCTGGGGCTCGGCAGGGTTCTCGGCGAAGAAGCTCTGGCGGATGACCTGGGCCGCGGCCATCTGGTCCAGGTAGACCCGGGACACCGGCAGGCTGTAGCCGTCGATGTTGCGCAGCCGGTAATTGCCCGGATCGCCCACCACGAAGGGCCGCAGGTAGGTGTCGAAGAAGCGCTCGGCCAGGCCCTGGGCCTTGAAGAACTCGCGGAAGTCGCCGATGGCCACCTCGCTGCTGCTGTGGGCATCGAACGGATAGCGCTGCTTGATGGCCTTGCCGTAGAAGCCGTAGAGCTCGCCCTGATAGCGCTGGTTGAGGTACTGGTACGCGTCGTTGAGCACCAGGCGCCAGGTGTCCTCGGCCAGCAGGTTGAACCAGGCGCTGACCGGCCGCGGCAGACGCCCGGAACTGGTGCGCAGGGTGCTCAGGGCATCGCGCTGGCCACTCATGCGGGTCTTGGCCATTTCAAAGGCCGCCTGCTCGGGATTGCCGGAGCGGGCCAGAAACGCCAGTTGCAGCTGCAGTTCGTTGAGCGCCTGCAGGGCCGGGGCCAGGTCCGCGGTGGGGCCGTTGTTGTCGTCGAGCAAACGGTGCAGCGGCTCGAAGCGGCTTTGCAGGGATTTGCGCGCGGTGTCCGGGAGTTTTTTCAGCAACCCGTCCTTGGCCTTGCCCGCGGCCGCCGCCGCGACCTTGCCCAAGGCGCCGCCACCGACCAGCTGGTCGGCGGCCTCGCTCAGCTCTGCGGCGGGCTCGGCCAGCACCGGAAAGCGCGTGTTCTCCCGCACTTCCACCAGCAGTTGCAGGATCGGCGAGTTGGCCGAGGTCAGGCCGGCCACTTGCTCGGCCCCTTCGCTGGCATCGTTGATCGGCTGCAGGGCCACCCGGCCCACCGCCTCGCCCCAGTGGTTGGCGTAGTCGCGAAAGTACAGTTGTTCCAGCTTGACCATCAGTTGGCGCAGGTCCATGCCGCTGATGTCGCTGCCCTCCCCCAGCACCCAGTTGTCCTGGAGGATGTCGCTCACCAGGCTGGCGCCCTGGATCGAGAAATACTGCTGATAGCCCTGCTGGGTGTAGAAGCCCGGGATCACATAATCGGCGCCCAGCAGCAGGTGGCCCTGGGGCCCCAGGTGCTGGCTCAGGCGATAGTCCGGCAGGCTCCGGGCCTGCTCGCGCAGCACCCGGTAGATCACGTCGGCCAGCGACTCGCTGCGCAGCACCTGGCGCGCCTGGGCCACCAGCGGCTCATTGAGCGGGTAGCTGAAGGGTTGCTGCAACAGGCGCTCGAAGTGAAGGTTGAGGCCGTTCTGCACCGCGCTGTTGCCGGGGTAGCGCCGCGACCAGTCGGCCGCCACCCAGTCCCGCAGCCAACTGGGGTCGCGGCGCTCCTTGAGGTTGAGCATCAGGTAGGCGCGCAGGCTGTTGAGCAGGCGCTCGCGGTCCTTGAGGTTGCTGCGGATCTGCCCTTCGAGCATCTGCGCCACCTTCGGCAGCAGCTGCTCTTGCAGCTCGCGCTCATAGGCGGCGCGCAGCAGCGGGTTGCTGGCCTCGCCCTGGTACAGACCGCCGCGCTCATGCAGCGACACCTGGCCCTTGGGCGGGAACACCCGGGTCGCCTGGTCGCTCAGGTCCAGGCTCTTGAGCGCGGCCATGGCGTCGCTCCGGTCACTCAGGGTAGCGCGTTGCTGGGTCCATTCCCGGGCCAGTTCGCGCAGTTGCTCCAGGCGTCCATGGTTGGCGGAAAAGCCACTGGCCCATACCAGCCCGAACAGCCCCAGGGAACCCAGCGCCCCCACATAGAGGGCGCGCTGGCCCCAATCGATGCGCCGGCGCTCGCCCTTCTCCAGGCCCGCCAGTTCGGCTTCGGGGAAGATCACCTGACTGAGCAGGTGATGAATGAATCGCGCCCGCCCGCTGTGCAGGTTCGGCAACAGGCTGCTCGGCAGGCCCAGGTTGGCGCCGATCCCGGCCGTGTCGGGGTCCAGTGACTGGCTCAGGTGCGGCGCGCTGGTGAGGTAGAAACCACGCAACAGGCTGGCGCGCTGGTAGCGGTTGCCAGTGAAGGCCATGTCGACGAACAGGCACAGGCGCTCGCCGATCAGTCCCAGCTGGTGCGGAAAATCCAGTATCCGCCCGCGACGCTGAGTGTCGCGCTCCTGGTGCATGCGCATGATCATCTGGCTGTTGAGGCGCCGCAGCAGGTCTTCGAATTCATCGCGCAGCACCGCCACATCGGTGCCGTCCTGCTCGCGACGGAAGCTGACACCCAGCACCTGTTCGCTCTCTTCACGGCTCAGTTGATCGAAGAACTCGTCGAACCCCAGCAGTTGGTCGGCCTTGCTCAGCACCAGGTACACCGGCACCTCCACATGCAGTTTTTGCCGCACTTCCTGCAGGCGACTGCGCACCTGGCGCGCGAAAAGCTCCAGGGCCTGTTCGTCGCCGCCCTGCAACACGTCCACCGGCAGCGCCAGGAGCACGCCATTGAGCGGCCGATTGCGCCGACGGCTGCGCAGCAGGCCGAGCAAGGTGCTCCAGGCGTGGCTGTCGGCCTCTGGATCGGGCTGGGTCAGGTAACGCCCGGCGGTATCGATCAGCACCCCGTGTTCGGCGAAGTACCAGTCGCAGTGGGCACTGCCCTGGGTGTCGCGGGTCAGCTTGCGGTCGATGCGATTGAGGGGAAATTCCAGCCCGGAAAAATCCAGCAGGCTGGTCTTGCCGGCGCCCTTGGGCCCGAGCAGCAGGTACCAGGGCAGGTCCTGGCGCCAGCGCTCGCTGCGGCCGCGATACAGGCTGGAAGTCTTGAGGGTGCGCAGCGCTTCCTTGAAGCGACTGCGCAGTTCTTTCTCCTCGTCATCCATGCGTTGTTCGCGCTCCAGGCTCTGCCGGCCTTCCTCGCTGTCCTCCAGGGCGGTCTTGCGCACCCCGGCGCGCCAGTTGACGAACACCATGCTCAGGCCCCAGATCAGGCACAAGCCGCTGATGGTCAACAGCCGCGCGGTGGTGCTGGCCCAGAACCGATAGTCATCCACCGCCAGCAAGGGCCCGACGAACCACACCAGCAACGCCATCAACAGCACCAGTACCAGGGTCCAGACCCAGGTCCTGGCGAGGAACAGACCGACTTTCTTCAACAGAGTCTTCATCACAGTTTCCCGTCTTGCGGCGCACTCACGGACGCCGCCGAATCAAGCTGACGATAAGCTTGCAGCACGCTCTCGCGCTGCTGCGCCAGAACCCAGGCAAACCCGGAATACATCACCGCCAGGCTCACCAGGGTGAACAGCGCCACCGTCCACCAGGGCACGATCCGCACCAGGTCCGGGCGCTGATCGCCAAAGCCCTGCCACTGCGGCGACAGCTCCCGGGGCACGTCGCCGCGCAACTGGCGGATCTGCCGATACAGGGCATCGCGGATGCCTTCCAGCTCCAGCATGCCGCGGGGCGCGACCCGGTACTTGCCCTCGAACCCCAGGGACAGGCACAGGTAGATGAGCTCCAGCATCGGCAGGTGGCGCAGCGGATTGCGGGTCAGTTGCTCCAGCAGCTGAAAGACCTTTTCACCGCCGAAGGTCTCGTTGTGAAAGCTGCTCAGCAGGCTCATCTGCGACCATTGGCTTTCATTGCCCCAGGGGGTGCTCACCACCGCCTCGTCCGCCACCGTGCACAGCACATAGCGGGCGCTGCGCACCTGGCCGGCCTCGGCGCCGTCGTGCAGCGCCCGGGCCTCGAACCGCCGGATGGCGGCGCTCAGTTGCTGGTTGAGCGCGCCCAGGTCTTCGCGCACCACGCTGTGCTTGAGCCGCACCACTTCCGAAAGCAGCTCGGACGCCGCGGCCACCAGGGCGTTGAGGCTGACGTTGAAGGCCTGGGCCGGTTGCAGGCGCGCGGCATAGATCATCCGCTGCTCCAGTTGCTCGATACGCGGCGGCGCGACGGAGTCCGTCAGCGGGCCGCTGCCGGCGTGGGGCTCGTGGCGATCGACGAGGACGGTCTTGTCGTCCTGCGGGTATTCACTGTCCTTGGTCATGGCAGTCAGTTCCTGATGGCCCAGAATTTCAGCTCAAGCTCGGAGAACTCCCCGGAAACGTGGAAGGCAAAGCCCCCGGAGCGTTCCAGTTGGGTCAGCTCCTGGGGGCTGAATTCGAGGAGGAAATAGGTCTTGCTGGAGTGGAACGGGATCTGGCGCGGCGCCACCGAGAGCGGTTTGACCTTGATCCCCGGCAGGTGCAGGTTGACCAGCTGGCGGATGTTCTCCACCGGGCCGACCTTGAGGTGCGCCGGCAGGCGATGCCGCAACTCTTCGGCGTCGCAGTTGGCGCTGGCGGCCAGGACGAAGGAGGCCGACTCCAGCAACGAGTGATCGTGCAGGGCCGCCACCAGGATGCCGTACTGGCGCTCCTGCAAGGCCAGCTCCATGGCGTGCTGCTCCAGGACCATGGACAGCACCTGGCGGATGGCGTCCATCAGGCTGCGAAAACTCGCCCCCTGGTCGCTGTGCTGGTAGCGGGTGTCCAGGCGCGGGCGCTTGCTCTCGCTGGAGAAGGTCGACAGGTCGCCCAGCATGCCGAGCAAGGTGCGATACAGCTCCTCCGGGTGCACCTGCTCCAGGTCCAGGTAGTGGCGCAGCACCACTTCGCTGCGGTTGATCAGCTGCAGCATCATGAAATCGCCGACCTCGGCGCCACCGACCTTGCCATTGGAGCGGATGCGCTCGGCGATGGTGTCGCCACGGTGGGCGAGCATGCTGATCACCTCCTTCAGGCACGACAGCAGGTAGGCCGAGGCGTGGGTCTGGATGAAGGTCGGGAAGAACTCCTGATCGAGGTTGATCACCCCTTCGGCGTTGCTGCCCTGCACCTCGCAGACCTTGAGCTTGACGTAGGCCTGGTCGCTTTGCTGCTCCCCCAGCAACAGGCGGAAGTCCGGTCGCCCGCAGCTGATCTGGCTGCTGGAGTCGTCGTCGGCATTGGAGTCGGCGATCTGCGCTTCGTAGGTGATGTAGCGCGCCAGCACATCGGACTGCTCGGCGCGCCGGGCTTCGATGTGGTTGCCGGTGACCAGGGGCAGCGCCAGGTACACCGAGGTCTTGCCGGTGTTGGCCGGCACGTCCAGGGCCAGGGGCTCGCTGCTCTCCCCGAGGGCGAACAGGCTGCCGTCCGGCAGGATCCCCGAGGCCCGGCTGATCACCAGCTTGCCCATGTTCAGGTACTGCAGGTCGATCTCCAGGCCGAGAAAGCCCCAGGTGTAGCTGCCCAGCAGCTGGGTGCGGGTCTTGAGCTGATGGTCGAAATAGCGGTCGTTGTGCTGGAAGTGCTGGGGCCGCAGCAACATGCCTTCCTGCCAGATGACTTTATGTTCGTTCATGGCTGTTCATCCGCCCGGGCCAGAGGTTGCAGACGGTTGCGAATGCCCGCCTGGTCGAGGATCAGCTCACTGCGGGTGACCTCCATCGCGGTGATCGGAATCACATAGCGCCAGCGGGTTTCCGGCAGGTCGCGGTAGGCCGCCAGCACCCCGACATAACGGCTGTCACGCTCGACGCTGAGCTTGAGCTCCAGGCTCTGCCCGGGCCGCAGTTCCAGTTCCTCGCTGGCCACCAGGTCCGGGGCCAGGGACTCCTTGGCCCGCTCGTAGAGGCTGAAGAAATCGGCGTTTTCAAAGGCCACCGGGTGCTTGAGCTCCAGCAGCCGCACCACGATGGGCGACGGCCGGCCGTTGAGGTCGGGGTTCAACTGGTCACTGGCGCTGAGCCTGAGGTCGAGCTTGGTCAGGCTCGAATACGGCGACATCGAGGCGCAGGCGCCGAGCAGCGACAACGCCAGCAGGGTCGCGGCGCGCATCAACAAAACCTTGCAGCGAAGCATGGGGATCATCCTTGGTGAGCGTGGGTGTTGAGGGTGGAAATCAGCCGGTGCTGCTCCTCGTAGGCCTGGGCAAAGTCCCGGGCCAGCAGGCGTTCGCTCCAGTCGTCGTCCAGGCGCAGGTTCTGGTGGTAGCGGGTATAGGCCCGCCAGTGACGCCCGGCGGTGGCCAGCCAGGGGCGCTTGCCGTCGCGCTCGAAACGCAGGGTCAACTGCTGCGGCGAGAAGTGCTCCAGGGTGCTGCGCAGTGCGGCCCGGCTGGCGGCGAGCAAGGCCACCTGATGCGCCTGCAAATCGCCGAAGGCCCGGGCAATGGCCTGGGGCCCGGACAACTGTCCGGGCTTGTCGTCCAGCAGCAGCCGTTCGAGGGCCTCGTTGGCGTCCGGGGCAAAGCGCAGCGGGTTCTTGCCGGCGCTCTGGACCTGGGTCTGCCCCAGGCGCAGTTCGTTCTTCAGTTCGCTACGGGTGCGCAGGCTCTGCTGCAGGCTGGCAACACTCTGCTTGAACAGGCGCGCCGCCTTGAGCGCCAGGGCCTCCCGGGCCGGTGGATCGAGGTCCTTGAGTTCAACGCCCAGGGCCTCGGCAAACTGCTCCCAGAACGACTCCCCAGGGCCCTGGAGCGGCGACACCGGGTTCGCCGGCGGGAGCGGCGTGGGCGCCACCAGCTCGGGCACCAGCAGGTGCTCGGTGTCGATCCGCGCGTAGTCGGCGAAAGGCTCCAGGGCCTGGGGCGGGCTGTCGAGCAGCGCCAAAGGATCGTCCGTCAGCTCGCCCTGCTCCTCCATCGCCAGGGCCTTGAGCGGGTCCGGATCGAGAAAGGCGTCATCGGGAATGATGCTGCCCGCGGCCAGCGGCCGGCCGACGTCCAGCGCCAGGGGCGCGCTCGCCGGCATCAGCCGCGCGCGTATCACGAAGCCCCCCAGCACATAGGTGCTGCCCTGCTCGATGCGCAGCGGCGTGCCCTTGGGCAGGCGCGCGCCGCTGTCCTTGAGGACGATGCCGTTGCTGCTGGTATCGGTGAGGAAGAACGCACCGTCCCGATAGCTGACCTGCGCGTGGTGGTTGGACAGGTGCCGCTGGCGGTCGGGAATCACCCAATGGCAATCGGCGCCGCGGCCGATCCGTCCCCCGCCCTGCCCGAAGGTCTTGCTGACGCTTGCGGCCGGTAGGCGCTGAGGGCTGTCGAGCATTTCAAAAACCAGTTCCATGGTGCTGCTCCTTGCGCTCACTTGCCGCGGTTGACCGTCTGCGGGTCACCTAGCGGGCGGTAGCTGGGGTCATTGAATTTGTAATTGCCGCTGCAAGCACCCAGGTGGCCGAAAACCACCAGCAACAGCAGGACAAAGGGCCAGGGACGAACGGACATCAGCGGTTCTCCGGATCAAGGTAAGGGGCGCGGCGCCCAAGCAATCGGGCGCCGCCGGTCAGCGACAAACACCGCCACAGCGCGCTCATGAGCAGGACGCCTCGGGTTCCAGCGGCTGGATCTGCAAGCGCGCCAGGCGGTAATGCAGGGCACGCCGCGACATGCCCAGCTCGCGGGCGGCGTGGGTACGATTGCCGCCGTGCTTGTGCAGGCATTCCAGCAACAGGCCGCGCTCGATCTGTTCCATGCGCAGCCGCAGGTTCAGGGTCGGCGAGTCGTCCGGCGCCGAGCGTTGCAGCAGCAAGTGCTCGGGCAGCAGCTCGCGGCCTTCGCACAGCAGCACCGCTCGCTCCACCAGGCCCTTGAGCTCGCGCACGTTGCCGGGAAAGGCGTAGCCGCCGAGCAGTTGCAGCGCCGAGTCGGACCACTGCAATGCTTCGCGCTGGAGGAAGGCGCAGGTCTTGTCGCAGAAGTAGCGCGCCAGTTGCGCCACATCTCCCGCGCGCTGGCGCAGGGGCGGCAGTTCGATGGGGAACTGGCCAAGGCGGTAATAGAGGTCCTCGCGAAACTCGCCGCTGCTGACCAGGGTCGGCAAGTCGCGGTGCGTGGCAGCGATGATGCGCACATCGATCTGGCGCGGCTCGTTGCTGCCCAAGGGGCGGATTTCGCTTTCCTGCAACACCCGCAACAACTTGGCCTGCAGCACCAGCGGCATGTCGCCGATTTCATCCAGCAGCAGCGTGCCGCCCTGCGCCGCCTCGAACAGGCCGATGCGATCGCTGTCGGCGCCGGTGAACGCGCCTTTGCGATAGCCGAACAACTCGCTCTCCAGCAAGTGCTCGGGCAAGGCCGCGCAGTTCTGCACGATGAAGGGCTGCAAGCGGCGCGGTCCGTAATCGTGGATGGCCCGCGCCACCACTTCCTTGCCGGTGCCGGTTTCGCCCTGGAGCAGCACCGTGTAGGGACTGTGCAGCACCTTGCTGATCAGCTGGCAGGTCTGGCGCATGGCCAGGCTGCTGCCGATCAGCCCGTAGTCGCCGGCCCGGCGCGGGGCCTCGGGCTCGGTCGGCAGCGTGGTCGCCGCGCGCCGCCAGTGTTGCCGCAGGCTGCGCTGGGCCAGCAGGAAACTCCCCGACAGGCGCAACGAACCGGCAAACCCCTGCAACTGGGCAGGCTCGCGGCTGGCGCACAGCAGCAGCCCTTGCACCGCGCCCTGGGGGTTGGCCAGGGGCACGCACAGCAGCGAGCGCCAGGCACCGCCGGCCTCCGGCAGGAAGTCGGTCTGGTACAGGCCGCAGCCCAGGTCGGCGAGAAACAGCACGCGGTCCTGGCACAGCGAAAACTGCAACAGCTGCTCACCGTTGTAGTCCGCCGGCAGCTCGGCCACCGGCCGCGGCCGCGTGGCGTCGCTCAAACACTCGGCGCAAAGCTCCAGGCGGGTATGGGTGGTGTCCAGCAGGTACAGCTGGGCCAGCTGGCAACCACTGAGCCGGGCGACGGCAGCCACGAAGTCCGCCAGCAGGCTGGCCTCGTCGCAACTCCTGGCCAGGTCGCAGTACATCCCCAGCAGGGATTCGGCGTAGGCCAGTGGTTGGGCAATCTGGGTAAACATCCGGCTGCCCTCACGCAAACTCGCAGACCACGCCGCCGTCTGCATCCACCGTGGCGTACACCTGCGCAAGGGACTCGCCGCTGGCCATGGCCTGCAACAGGCGATCGGCCACCCGGGGCATCAGATGCGCCTCCAGCAGGTGGTCGATCAGCCGCGCACCGCTGTCGCTCTGCCCGCAGCGCCGGGCCAGTTGCGTCACCAGTTCCGGGCAATGACTGAACTGCAGTTGCCGGCGCCCCAGGCGCTGGCCCAGGCGCTGCAGCTTGATCTCGATCAGCTCCCGCAGCACCGCAGCGTCCACCGGGTAGAACGGCACCACCCGCATGCGGGCCAGCAGCGCCGGCTTGAAGTGGGCACTGAGGACCGGGCGGATCGCCTGTTCCAGGTCCTCGGCACTGGGCCGCTGCGGGCCCTGGCACAGGGCGTCGATGCGTTCGCTGGCGAGGTTCGAGGTCATCAGGATCAGGGTGTTGCGAAAGTCGATCGCGCGCCCTTCGCCATCGTTGGCCAGGCCCTTGTCGAAGATCTGGTAGAACAGGTTGAGCACGTCCGGATCGGCCTTCTCCACCTCGTCCAGCAGCACCACCGAATAGGGCTTCTGACGCACCGCTTCGGTGAGCATGCCGCCCTCGCCATAACCGACGTAACCCGGCGGCGAGCCGATCAGCCGCGAGACGCTGTGTTTCTCCTGGAACTCGGACATGTTGATGGTGGTCAGGAAGCGTTCGCCGCCGTACAGCAGGTCCGCCAGGGCCAGGGCGGTTTCGGTCTTGCCGACCCCGCTGGGGCCCACCAGCAGGAACACCCCCACCGGCGCGTCGGGCTTGTTCAGGCCGGCGGCGACGGCGCGCATGGAGCGATCGAGGGCCTGCACCGCTTGTTCCTGGCCGCGGATCCGCGCCCGCAGATCGTCGGCGAAACTGGCCACCCGGGCGTTGTGCTCGCGGGCCAGCTGCTCCAGGGGCACACCGGTCCAGGCGCTGATGACTTCGGCCACCAGCCGTGGACACACTTCAAAGCTGACCAGGCGCTCCGCGGTTTGCGCACTGCTCAACAGGCCATGGACCGCCTCCAGTTCTGCCTGCAGGGCATCGAGGTCCACTGTTGGCGGGGTCTGCGCCGGGTCCTGGGGGCTGGCGCTCGCGGCTGCGCGGGCCTGGGCCAGTTCCTGGCGCAGGACCAGCAAGCGCTCGGCCAGCCGGCGCTGCTCCAGCCAGCGTTGCTCCAAGGCCTGGCGTTCCTGCTCAGCCTCGATCAGGCGCTGTTCCAGCTGGGCCAGGGCCGCCTGGTCGATACTCAGCCCGGCCTCGGCATCGCGCCGCAGGGCCTGGCACTGGCGCCCACCTTCGGCCAGCTCGGCCCGTAGCCGTTCCAGGCTCTGCGGCGCCGCCGCCAGACTGATGCGCACCCGGGCACAGGCGGTGTCCAGCACATCCACCGCCTTGTCCGGCAACTGACGGCCCGCCAGGTAGCGCGCCGACAATTCCGCCGCCGCCACCACCGCGTCGTCGCGCAGGTAAATGCCATGGCTCTTTTCATAGACCGGGGCCAGGCCGCGCAGGATGGTCACCGCCTCGTCGACGCTGGGCTCGTGCAACTGCACCGGCTGGAAACGCCGGGCCAGGGCCGGGTCCTTCTCGAAGTATTTCTTGTACTCGCTCCAGGTGGTGGCGGCGATGGTGCGCAGCTCGCCCCGAGCCAGGGCCGGCTTGAGCAGGTTGGCGGCGTCGCCACCGCCGGCGTTGCCGCCAGCACCGATCAGGGTATGGGCCTCGTCGATGAACATGATGATCGGCCGCGGCGCAGCCTTGACCTCGTCGATCACCCCCTTGAGGCGACGCTCGAATTCGCCCTTGACGCTGGCCCCGGCCTGCAGCAAGCCCATGTCCAGGACCAGCAACTCGACGCCCTGCAGCGCCTGGGGCACTTCACCGGCGGCAATCCGCGACGCCAGCCCCTCTACCACCGCGGTCTTGCCGACCCCGGCTTCGCCGACAATGATCGGGTTGTTCTTGCGCCGTCGGGCGAGGATATCCACCATCTGGCGCAGCGCTTCATCGCGGCACAGCACCGGGTCGAGCCGGCCGTCCCGGGCCTGCTGGGTGAGGTTGTGGGTGAAGCGCTGCAACAGCGATTCGCCAGCGGCCAGGGGCTGGCCCGGGGCCTCGGGATCACCCTGCTGGGCCAGGGCGAAGTCTTTCAGGCGCTGGCTGTTCAAGCGCGCCAGCAACGGCTGGTAGCGGCTGCCGGCGTAGCGCAGCGGGTTGCGCAGCAGGGCCAGGAGCAACGCCGCCTGCTGCACCTGGGTCTGCCCCAGTTCCAGGCTGGCCACCAGCAAGGCGTCTTGCAGCCATTGCACCAGCTCCGGTGCAAACACCGGGTTGCGTGAAGCGCTGTGCTCGGTCCCGGGTTGCAGCACCGCCACCAGCTCAGCGGCCTCGATCCCGGCATCCTGCAGGGCCCGGGCAAGCAGCCCCTGGGGCCGCTCCAGCAGTTCCAGCAGCAAGTCCTCGACCAGGATCTTGCTGCCGCCACGGGCCACGCAACGCTCGGCGCAGCGCTCCAGGTCGCGCCGGGTATCGGCATCCAGTGCCTGGATCAGTTGTTGCAAATCGACGTTGATCATCGGTCTCGTCCTTAATGAGAGAGGCTGCCCAGGGTCACCACGCCATCGGCGCGTTCCCGTCCCAGCCAGCTGGTCCAGCCCAGGCGGCAAGCGTTCTGCTCGCCGATGCACAGTTCACGGATTTCTTCCTGGCGCAGTACCAGGCGGATGTCGTAGTCCAACGGGTCGCGCAAGGTGAAACGCACCAGGGCGCAGAGCGGTTGATAGCCGAAGCCGATCGGCAGGAATTCATGGAAGCGCTGCCAGTCGAGCTCGCGGATGTGGATGCGGAACTTGCCGCTGCGATCACGCACCCGCTCCCCCAGCACCAGGTCCTCGCCGAGCACGCTGTTGCCCAGGCCCAGGCGGTTGCGCTGCTCGGTGAGAATCTGCACCCGGCGCTCGATGCATTGCTCGATCACCAGCTGCGCATGCTTGAAGTAGTAACGCAGCACCGCCTCGATCAGCGCCGCCGAGTGGGCCCGCAGGCTGAGCAGGCCGAGGTAGGGCAACAGGCGTTTCCAGTTCAGCTCCCGGGCCTGGCGGATCTCCTCGCCGCCCAGGCCGATCAGGGCGAACAACTGGCTGGAAAACGGGTCCAGGGCCCCGCTGGAGAAACTCGCGCGATAGCGGTACTTGCGCCAGATCGGCAGCATCAGCCGTTGCAGGCGATGGTGGAACAGATCGAGAAAATGCCGGGTCGGGTTGCCGTCCTCGGTGTCGCCCAGGGCCTGCTCGCCATAGAAGGCCGGCAGCGGCGAGCCGGAGCCGAACAGACCGATCAGGTTCAGCCGCAGGCGCGCATGCAACAGCCCCTGCTCTTCGAAGAACTCCACGCGATCGACGTCGCTGCCGGGAAATCCCAGGCTCGGGTTGGCCTGGAACTCCAGCTGATCGTAGAGCTCGTCGTCGTTCATCTGTGGGTGAGCCTCGCGCAGTCGATCGACCACCAGCATCACCGCCTGGAACAGCGAGTACTCCCGTATGCCTCGGGACAGCTCGCTTAAAGCAGGGGCTGTAGCCCCATGCGTGGCGTCCATTGGTACACCTCTCCTTGTGTACTGTTTACCCGCAGCTCGTGGTACGAATTGAGGCTGGCGTAAAGAGCGAAAAACTCGTTGAGCACGGAAGCGAAGATGAACAGGTCGCCTTCACCGATATAGCCTTGCGGGTCGATGGTCAGCTCGGTGCGCAGGCCCCGCAGCGGCAGGCCGCGGTGCAGGCGATCGACGTGTTCGTGACGGATCGACTTGAGCCCCCCCAGCAAACGTTTGCTGACCCGTTCGGCGTGCTGGTCGTAGTAGCGCGGCAGGTCATAGGTTTCGAGAATCACCTTGAGCGCATCGACGTTGGCCAGGGACAGGTAGTTGAGGGACATGTTGCTGATCAGCTTCCACAGGAAATCGCGATTCAGGGGCGGCGCGTAGCTGGCAGTGGCCGCGGTAATGTTGCGAAAGCGCAGAAAATCCGGGGTGTTCTCGCAGGGCTGGTCGATGTCGCCGAGCTTGAGCTGACGGGGCAGATTCTGGTTGGTGCAGGTCAGCTCGATGGACAGGGTTTCCTGGGCCTCGGTGTGGCGAATGGCGAAGCTCAGGTAGGTGTCCAGGCCATCGTGGAGCAGGGACGAACGCTGGCGGATGCTGTAGTGCGGACGGCTCTGGGGCACGTCGAAGCTGGGGTCGTGCTCGAAGGATTCGAACGGCACATAGGCCTGGTAGCCGACCCCGCCCGGGGCCCAGCCGGTGACTGAATCCACCGAGAACACCCCGCAGTTTTCCAGGTCGTATTCCGCCGGTAGCAGCAGGTACTCGTCCTGCTTGCCGTCGAGGCGGATCGGCAGCGCGTCGTGCTTGAACAGATTGACGATGGGGGTGCAGTACAGCTTGACGTTGTCCAGGGTCGGCCGCAGGCGCTGGATACCGCTCTTGCGGATATCGAAGCGCAGCTCCAGGCCGCGCACCTGCTTGAGGCTGTCCTCCGGCAGCGTCCGCAACACCTCCAGGCCGCCGAGGTCGACAAACAGGAACTTGTCCTGGAAGGAAAAATATTCCTGCAGGTAGCGATAGCCGCGGAAGGTGTTCAGCGGATAGGGAATCAACGCCTCTTCCTCGGCAAAGCCCACCGGCTGCACCTTGTTGCCTGGGATCTGCAACGCCAGCGGATCACCGTTGGCTGCGCGCAACGGCTCGCCACTGGCACGCAGCGGCACCAGCTCGATCCCGGCCAGGTTGCGCAACAGGCTCAGGTAGAGCATCTGGCTGATGTAGCGCTCACCGGCCAGATGCAGGCGCAGGCGCCCCAGCTCCAGCTCGCCCAGATGCCCGTCGCAGGTCATCTCCAGGCGCAAACTGAGCAAGGCCCCATCGCCCTTGACCGAATAGGTCAACCCGCAAAGCGCCAGGGGCAGCACCTCGGTGGGATAGCAGGTGCGGAACCGGCAGTGCACCTCGTTGATCGGCCGGCTTTCCACCGGCGTGTCCCGAGGCACGCCGACCGCCGGCCCCGAACGTTGCAACGGATCGAACTGCAGGATGCTGAACGCCGGCAACGGCCGCATGTAGTTGGGCCACAACAGATGCATCAACGAATGGCTGAGCTCCGGCAGCTCGTCATCGAGCTTCTGCCGCAAACGCCCGGTGAGAAAGGCAAAGCCCTCCAGCAACCGCTCCACATCCGGGTCCCGCCCGGCCTGCCCGAGAAATGGAGCCAGGGCCGGACTACGCTCGGCGAAACGCCGCCCCAACTGGCGCAGCGCGGTGAGTTCGCTTTGGTAGTAGTGGTTGAAGGACATGGTTTACCTGCCTGGGATCACTGTTGAAGGGGCGAGCACATGAAAACCCTGACTGAGGTCATTGCTCAGATTCGACGCGTGTTACTTGAAACCGTAAAACGACCGCGTTCTACAGCCGGACAATGGCGCAGAAATTCAGATACCCAACGACTGATGATTTCAGCGCCCAACTTTAAGCAACCACTTTTCCAGCCAGATCCGGAGAAAAACCGCCAACATGATCAGCCCTCCCTCAAGTAGCGAATACACGATCGCGCGCACGGGATAACGCGGATAAAAATAAAAAAATATCGAAATCATCAACAAAAAAATCACCACAAGCTTCCACTTGAAACCTGAAATACAAAAAACTACAAAATTCATGAAAGCAAAGAGGTAAAACATCAAGCCACTGGTCATGGCGATAGCGATACCTCGGGACGTAAACCCTCCATAAAACGAAACATAAATACCGACAAGACAGTCATGCAAAAATATATAAATCACACAAAACAAAAGGTGTACACCAACGCCCAGACCTTGCCTGACACTCATCCCTGCCAAACTCCATACCCGCTATTGCATCCCTGGACCAAGACATAAAAGCATCCAGCCTAATCTTTAAATTGGGCACAAGGCGTAGTGCTTACAAATATATTCATCCAGCGTTCCCATTCCGGCATGAAAATGGCAATCAGCCTTCTCCATCAGCCAAACTTTATCCAGCCCCCTACCTCATGATCATTTTCAAATACCCGCAGAAAAAAGACTCTAAATGCCTTCCCCAACACAACAGCGACTAGAACTGTTCGGCGAAGCCTTTTACTCCGGAGCATATTTATCGTTGTGCTTAACGACACTCCGCGACAGTCCACCCCTCCCAACCCTCGGACCCAGGATATAGCGCGGAAGCACCATTAAATTCCGGAGCAATATTTTCACTTCCTTCTCTCATCCATAAATACCATTCCGACGTTCTAAGCATCTCCCCCTCCTTGGTATAAACCCGATAAAAATTCTTGCTGCTGAACAATTCAAAAACGCGTCCAACCAACCCCATCGATCGGTATTCCGGAATATATGTTGCTATATAGCATTTGCCCGACTCGTTCCAATCCTTCACTCTGGGTTGAGCCAGCCACGCACCTCTTAACTTGAGCCCTAGGGTGAGCAACAGTAGAAGCACAACTACCGAAACAATGAAAACCACTAACCCTCTTTTAGTTTTCAGCATGACTCACTCTATGAAAGCCCTCTCTGAATACCAAAATCCTCAACGACACTCTGTAACCGTCCAGTACTCCCAACCCTCAGTTCCCGGGTAAAGCACAGTAGCGCCAGAAAATTCGGGGGCAACCTGCTCATTTCCCTCCCTCATCCAGAAAAACCATTCGGATGTCCTAAGCAGTTCATCATCTTTGGTATAGACACGATAAAAATACCGACTACTCAATAACTCCAGCACCCTGCCAACCAGGCCGATCATCTTGTAGTCAGGCTCATACTTGGAGATATAGCAACTACCCGAATCGCTCCAATATTTTTTTAATGGCTGAGCTACCCAAGAGCCATATACCTTCAGCCCAAGCAGAAACATCAATAAAAGCCCAACGATCACAAACAAAATAGATCGCGCCACGCCAATAAATTTCCTCATTGAAAGCTACGCCCTTTGGGTCCGATGCAAGAACTCACCAAAATCGGCATCCGACAGATAGATGAGAATCGATACCGGGACCTTCTTCACGCTGGAGTAGACAAATAGGTCACCTCCTCTGCGATGCTGCGCCCGATAACAGTTAAAGCTATCGTTGGTCACTTTAAAATAACGCACCGACCCACGCACAACATATTCGGGCTCAGCCAGATACTCAATAGGATCTGGCTTAACAACACCTTGAGAGTTCCAATACCCTAACAGTTGATCTTCATCAGCATTCAAAAACTCATACGTATCACGCACATAACAACCAACTTCATGAATTTTCAATAACGCCGCACTCCCCTTGGTTTTGGGTAGCGTGGAAAACTTGGTTATTGCAATCTTTAGGGTAAAACCGCCCAACGCACCATAAACGTCGTCCAGCGGATTAAGGACTTTGTCGAGTCGGCCTGTAGAAATCTCCCTAAAATTTGCCTGTGTAGTAGTCTCCAGCCCAACGGCATTCAATTGACTATAGTCATGAAAACCGGCAATCAGATCCTGCCCCTCTACATCCAGAATATTGAGGTTTTGCATTCGCCGCATAAACTGCAAAAGCCCTTTTGTCAGTTGCTCTACCCCACCTCTCTTACGTCCAAAAATCTCGTTGTATTGGCTAGCACTGGATAGCTTCCCTAGCAGTTCGTCAACAAGAACTCCAGTGTGCGAGGAAGCACTCGATAACCAATCAAAATCGAGATCAACAAACAGTTTCTCTTGAGTAATTCTGTCTACTGCTAATCGTCCCCTTTTCTCCTCCGGACTCATGACGAAAACCTCGCCATCAAACCAGCGTTGCATGATCCGGGCAGCCTCCACCCAGCCGAGCGTGCGCATCACCGCAGGGATATCGGTGATCTGGAAATCCTCAACCGTCGTTTCTGCACACTTCATGTCGGCCGAGGCCGTGAGCTGAGCGGTTATCGGAGCCGAATCAGACATATGCATGCCTCACGCAATCACAAGAGAAGATTGGGGCTCAAACACAAGCGTGACGCTTTCAGCCGACTGCGCAGCAATCTTTGCGGTTTTCCCCTGCCCATCGGTAACCCCCTTGATCTCCTTGCCCGAGGCAGTGAGCAAGGTGTAGGCACGCCCTGTCAGCGGAGCTCCCGATCTAGAGCGCACCACGAACTGCTGGTCGAACGGCCAATTGATCTGCACCGGCAACGGCGCCACAAACGGTGCCGGGACATGGGTATCGCCAATGATCACCGTCCCTGATCCGCCTATCACCGTGTTGCCATGACTGCCCAGCGACCCCAGGGTGGCGGCTGGCCGACCATTGATGAACACGGTGCTGCTCAAGGCGCCGCTCAGGGCACCGCCACAGGCCGACACGTCACCTTGGCGAGCCGCCGGCAGGCCGTCGAACAGCACATCCGCCGAGCCACTGGCAATGGGATTGACCCCATGCCCGGGAATCGGACAGGCCGTTGGGTCGCTGAGCCGTGCCGCAGGTTTTCCAGACATCCTTGTTCACTCCTTACTTGATCCGTACCTGCCCGCTGCCATCCAGCCGCGCGGCGAAGCTCACCTGGCGCCTGACCCCTTCCACCTCCAGCAGGCCTTCGATGCTGAAGGCCAGCTTGAGGGGATCGTGGTCCCGAGGCAGTGGCTTGACTCGCACGTTGGACAGCCTGGGCTCATAGGTCTCGATAAAGCCTTCGATGGCCTCTCGCGCCTGACTCAACGCGTCGTGCAGGCTCAGGCGCATGTCGTTGAGATCCGGCAGCCCGTAGTCGGACAGTGTCTGCACACTGCCCGCCCGGGTGCTGAGCATCTTCGCCAGATGGGCAGCCACCGACGCCATGGCGGCCACTTCGCGACTCCAGCCGACGCGCTGTTCGGCCTCGCCACCGAGGCGTTCGAAAAGGCTGCCGTATCGACGCATGGCTCGGCTCCTGCCCTATTCCTTGTCCAGCTTGCCCACCAGCGACAGGGTGAAGTCCGCCCCCATGTACTTGAAGTGCGGCCGCACGTTGAGGCTGACCCGGTACCAGCCCGGTTCGCCCTCGACGTCGCTGACGATGATCTGCGCCGCACGCAGCGGACGCCGGCCACGCACTTCGCTGCTGGGGTTCTCCTGGTCGGCCACGTACTGGCGGATCCACTTGTTGAGTTCCAGCTCCAGGTCGGTGCGCTCCTTCCAGGAGCCCAGCTGCTCGCGCTGCAGCACCTTCAGGTAATGGGCCAGGCGGTTGACGATCATCATGTAGGGCAGCTGGGTGCCGAGCTTGTAGTTGAGCTCCGCGGCCTTGCCCTCGGCGCTGATGCCGAAGAACTTGGGTTTCTGCACCGAACTGGCGGAGAAGAACGCGGCGTTGTCGCTGCCCTTGCGCATGGTCAGGGAGATGAAGCCCTCCTCCGCCAGCTCGTACTCGCGCCGGTCGGATACCAGGACCTCGGTGGGGATCTTGGTTTCGATCTCGCCCATGCTCTCGAAGTGGTGCAGGGGCAGGTCCTCCACCGCGCCGCCGCTCTGCGGGCCGATGATGTTCGGGCACCAGCGGAACTTGGCAAAGCTGTCGGTCAGGCGGGTGCCGAAGGCGTAGGCGGTGTTGCCCCACAGGTAGTCTTCGTGACTGTTGGCAACGTTTTCCTTGTAGACGAAGGATTTCACCGGGTTTTCTTCCGGATCGTAAGGATTGCGCAACAGGAAACGCGGCAGGGTCAGGCCGATGTAGCGCGCATCCTCGGACTGGCGGAAGCTCTGCCACTTGGCAAATTGCGGGCCTTCGAAGTGGTCCTTCAGGTCCTTGAGGTCCGGCAGCCCGGTAAAGCTTTCCAGGCCGAAGAACTTCGGCCCCGCCGCGGCAATGAACGGCGCGTGGGACATGCAGGCCACGCTGGACACGTACTGCATCAGCTTCACGTCCGGCGAGCTGGGGGACATGAAGTAGTTGGCGATGATGGCCCCCACCGGCTGGCCACCGAACTGGCCGTATTCAGCGGTGTAGATATGTTTGTAGAGGCCGGCCTGCATCACTTCCGGAGAGTCCTCGAAGTCGTCCAGCAGGTCCTGCTTGGAGACGTTGAGGATCTCGATCTTGATGTTCTCGCGGAAATTGGTCCGATCCACCAGCAACTGCAGGCCACGCCAGGCCGACTCCAGCGACTGGAAGTCGGGATGGTGGAGGATCTCGTCCATCTGCTGGCTGAGCTTGGCGTCGATCTCGGCAATCATCCGATCGACCATGGCCTTCTTCACCGGCTCGCCGCTGTTCTGCGGTTTCAGCAACTCTTCGATAAAGGCCGAGACCCCGCGCTTGGCGATGTCATAGGCCTCGTCATCCGGGGTCAGGCGCGTCTCGGCAATGATGCTGTCGAGGATGCTGTATTCACTGCTGTCCTGGTGCTTCTGCTGTGCGGCACTGCTACTCATGTTCTAGCTTCCTTGGCGGTTGAGGGCTCAGTCTTGCAGGGCGGGGGCGGCGTTCAGACCCAGTTCACCCAGGACCCGGTCCCGGGACTGCTCATCGGCCAGCACGCCTTCGATGGCTTTGCGAAAGGCCGGCGCGTTGCCCAACGGCCCCTTGAGCGCCACCAGGGCGTCGCGCAGCTCCATGAGTTTCTTCAGCTCCGGAACCTGCTCCACCAGGCTTGCGGGATTGAAGTCCTTCATCGAATCAACCCGCAGCTGCACCGCCAGCTCGTCGCTGCCGCCGTCATCCTGCAGGCGATTGGGCACGCTCAGGGTCAGGCGCAGTTCCTGCTTGGCCAGGACCTCGTCAAAGGTCATCTTGTCGATGCTGATGGGTTTGCGATCCTCGACCTTGCGCTCGTCCAGGCGCTGGGTGTAATCGCCGATCGCCAGCAGTTTCAACGGCAGTTCGATCTCTTCCTGGGCGCCGCCGGTGGCGGGCTTGAACGTGACGTTGATCCGTTCCTTGGGGGCTACAGAGCCTTCTTTGGCCATGACACTTCTCCTTGGGTTGTTGGCCCTGGGGCCTATTCGAGTACCACCTCGAGATCGAGATGGCACAGCCTGCGATAAACCTCTTCCTTGCGTTCGCGCACCGCGTGGTTTTGCGGCAACAGCTCGCAGCAGTTGTGCAGCAGCTGCAGTACCTCCAGCGCCAGCTGCGGCTCCCAGGCCTGCAGGCCCGAGTGCTGCAGCTGCTGGTCGAGAGTCTCCAGCTGGGTCTTGGCCAGTTCGTACTTCTTGGCCGTGAAACACAGGCGCGCCAGGCTCAACTGCCAGAAGAACCGCACCCGCCCACCCTGGGCGTTCTGCAGTCCCTGCTTGAGCACCTGCACCGCGGCCTTGAGGCCGTCCTTGCGCAGGATCGGCAGCACCTCCTCCAGGGCCTCTTCCCAGGCCGGCAGCTGGCTGTCCGCTTCGACCTTGCGCGGCACGTCGGCACTTTGCAGATGGGGCAGGACCTGGGCGCTGACCCAGGCGCGGGTGGCCGGATCGGCAAAGGCCACGCCGTCATGGAAACGCAGCTCGATCAGCCCGGGCAGGCGTTGCAGCAGCAGGGCGAAATGGAACTCCACCTCGCGCATGGCCGACTCGGCATTGAGCTCCTGCAGGCACTCCCAGACCATGCGCTGACCGTCGAACCAGAACGGCGCCCGGGCCAGACTCGCCTCCAGCTCCACCAGCAGATCGGCGTACTGGCCCTGGGCGAAACGTTCCTGGTAGTGACGCAGCTTGTCCGCCGGCAGCCCGCGCAAGGCGGTGACCTGCTCGGCATTGCGCTCGGGCACCGCATCGATGGCCAGCCACATCAGGGTGCGATTGAGGCGCAGGGCCCGTTGATCGGTGGCCTTCTGCCGCAGCCACCAGGCGCACAGCGGCCGGGCGTTGTCCTGCTGGTCACGCAGGGCCTTGTGCGCATCCTTTTCGTTATCGATGGGTGAACCGGGGGTGAACAGCTGCGCCGCCGCCTGCTTGACCTGAGCCACCACGCTGCCCACGGCGCCGGGTTCCGGCTGCTGGTCCGCGGCCCGGGTGACCATGCCCTGCAGACGCCGGCAGATGGGCAGCAGCAAGGGCGCTTCGTCCCCCAGGTGCCCGGTCAGGATGCCGTCCAGCCCCTGAATCTGCTCCACCAGGCGGCGGAACAGCGGCAACTGCTCCTTGATCGGCACATCGTCGTCGAGGGCTTCCTGCAGGCGCGGCACCAGCCAGGCGACCGCCGCGGCACGGGTGCGCGGCTTGGCCGGATGCACCTGCTCCCAATGGTGTTCGCACAGGTGGCGCAACAGCCCCAGGCCCGCCAGCAGGCCTGGGAAAGACTCACGCTGATGCAGGGCCCAGGTCAGCCAGGCGGCGACCCGCAGATCCTTGGATTGATGATGCAACAGGGCTTCGCTTTGCTCCTGGACCTTCAGCCAGTCGACCTGACCGTTGGCATGCAGCGACTGGGCTTTGCCCAGCTCGTTTTCCAGGGCTTCGTACTCGTTGGAGAAGCGTACGTCTTCGCCGGCGAAACTGTGCTCGTGCACAGGGGACTGGGCGAGTTTGAGGTGATGGGAATACAACTTGCGGGAGTAGCTCATGGCTGGCCACTTTCCATGCCCGCCACGCCGCTCAGACAAAAGCGCTGATTACGCTCTTTGAAGAAAAGTCTGACAAAGGTGGGAAACAAAGTGCGCACTGGAACTACCGGATATCCATTCAGGTGGCAAAACCCTAACGGAACACCCCAGGCAAAAATATAGGATTTTTCCTATATAGACTGATAAACCTCTAATACAAATATATTTAAGTTCTTATGCGCAACTTCTTGCACAGTTGTATTCAGTTTTATGCAACAAGTGGTATTAATCGCGCCGCCCCGCCTGGCTCGCTCACCCCTGCCGCACCGAGCGCCGTCAATGGGCCGCCGACTTATCCGCGCTCAGCACTTTGCGCAATTGCAGGTAGATCACCCCATCGCCGTCGAATGCGAGTACTTCATTGACGCTCAAAGTTTCACCGTCGCGCCCTTCATATTTAAGCCAGCCCTCATCCCACAACTGACCACTGTCATAACGCACCTGCACAAAGTAATAAGGCGGCTCGGTGCGGGTGATTTCAATGTAATGCCCACCATCGGCCGCGCCCTGCCACAGGGCATTGGGGTGCTCGGCCAGCCCACGTGCCGGCGCCTTGGTGAAGTCCATCAAGGCCACGTACAGTGCAATCAGCACCAGCGCCAGCCCGCCCATCGCCATCAGAAAACGCTTCAACCAGATCAATCCCTAATCTCCAGCACATGGCCCATTCACCGGCGGCCCGGTCGGGCCGGGGGGCATTCTGTGCCCCTGCCGTGCAACAGCGCAATAAAAAGCCTCGGGCAACTTGCCAGGCGCTGCCGCTCCCTGCAGCCTTGTCGCCTGACCGGTCCATGGACCGCGCGCCCTTGCCTCTCGACAACGGAAACACCTGACATGCGCATCACCCTCACCGCCCTCCACAGCGACCCGTCGTCAGCATTGTGGGTCGACTTCAGCTGTGCTTTCGGTGAAGGCCGGGGCCAATGGCTGGGAGCCCCGCCCCAGGTTGCCCAGGAGCACGAGGTGGAGCTGAGTCTGGAGGATGAGTTCCGCTGGCAGCACAACCTGTGGGCCGGCACCGGGCCTGAGCCGCGAATGGCTCGGGACAAGGACGGACTGCACATCACCGGGCAATTGCTCCAGGTGGACGAGGACGGTGGCGCGGCCCTGGCCATGGGCGCCTCCATCATCCTGCTGAGCGTGCAGGGACGCACCCCGCCACGGCCGGGATTCGTCAGCCTGCTGGCCCGTCAGGTGAGTCTGCAACCGCTGGCACTTTGAGCGTCGCTCGGGCGAAACCGAAGAAGGCGCAAGCAAGGAAGGATGAAGCAGGAACATCGCCGAGCGCGACAGGGAAAGGTGTCCGCCCAGTGCTCTGGCCTTGGCAATCCATGCACCGGTAAAGAGCCCTTGCACCGGGCGAACGCTTGGCATTCTAGTGCAACTACCCGGGAATGTCCGTGGGCCGAATCTGAATAAAACTGCAGCGATCGGCACTGCCACCCGCCGCGCCGGCGCGAGCCGGCCACCCTCAATAGCCGGTCATCTCCAGATAGCCGCTGCCGCCGTGGCTGCCCTCCAGCGTGACCGGCCCTTCCCAGTAGGGAATGCTCAGTTGCATCCAGGACTGGGGATTCAAGGCCCGGGTCCTGATGTCCAGCCCCTTGTCGGGGATGTTCAATTGCCAGGCGATCGGCAGGCGCCGTCCCTCGACCAGGGCAGTGTCCAGCGCCGTCATGCGGATCTGCTCCCGTCCCAGGCTCTGGGTGCTGCCGTCGGCATTGATCCAGGTGCCGGTGATATAGGGCGCGTGACCGTCCTGCCGGACCCGGAACAGCATCAGCCGCTCGCCGCTGTCCAGATGCAGGGAAAACCAGTCCCAACCGCTCTGGTCGGCCGCCAGGGGCTGACTGCTCCACTCGCGGTCGAGCCAGGCCGGGCCGCTGACCTCGTAACGCTGGCCATCGATCTGCAACTGACCCGTGGCCTGGAAAAACGGCTGGCTGTAGTAATAGGACGCCTGCCCCTGATCGGATTTGCGGCTGTAGCCACCCTCGCCCTGCAGCACCAGGGGCCGGCTGCTGGACAGTTGCAACCGATAGGCAAACCCCGGTCCGCTGGCCTGCACCTGCATCCGTGCCAAGGGATTGTCGCTGCTGGACAGGCTGTCGAAGCGCCAGTCATCGATCCAGGCCTGGAACGGCTGCGCCGTGACCCCGGCCTGCCCCACCCCGCCCCGGGCATAACGCTCGGCGGCATGATGGCTGCTGGCCGAAGTGGCCGCCGCGTGCCCCAGCCAGACCAGCGGCGCACTCCAGCCGGGCTGCTCTGGCGCGGCGCGCAAGGCGCTGCGAAACAGCGTCCACTGCACACCGAAGCGTCGCCCCTCCGCGTCCTTGAGGTCGGCGGTGAGGTACCACCACTCGATGCGAAAACCGTCGTGGGGACCATGATCGGCAGGAAAGCTGAACCTGCGCCCCGGCAGCACCGGGGCGAAGGCCGCGGCCTCATTGCCCAGCCCGGCGAACCCCTGGGGCGCCGCGGCGTCCTGGTCGCAACCGGCCAAGGACAACACCAACCACAGCGCAAGCAGGCCGCGGCACACGGGCTCAGTCTTCATGGGCAAAGCTCCTCAGCAGATCCGCCGGTTGCGCACGGTACAGGCGAAGCAGCGGCCAGGCCGAAGCCAGCAGGGTCGCCAGCATCGCCAGCCCCAGCAATTGCAGCAACTGCCCGGGAAACACTCGCAACGGCAGGCGCCAGCCAAAGGCCTGGACATTGATCACGCTGTCCAGGCACCAGGCCAGGACGATGCCCAAGGGCAGCGCCAGGACCAGGGTGAGCAAGGCCAGCAGCCAGGTCTGGGCCAGGTTCAGCAGCAGCAACTGACGCCGCCCCACACCCAGGGCCCAGAGTGGCGCCAACTGGCCCAGGCGGCTCTGGCTCTGGGTCAGCAGGCTGATGAACAACGCCACCCCAGACACCCCCAGGGTCAGGCTGTTGAGGGCCGCAGTGGCGGCAAAGGTACGCTCGAAGACCTGTTGCGACCAGCCCTTGAGCCGGGCCTGATCGATGACCCGACTGTCATCCAGGTGAAATTGCCGTTGCATCTCGCCGATCAGCGCCGGCACCGCCGCTGGCGCAAGGCGCAGGTTGAAACGGTTTGGCGTCAGGTCCGGCCAGTGCCGCAGCAGGTGCTCGACGTTCACCAGCAGGTGCCCCCGGGGATTGCCGTAATCGGCGTAGATCCCCACCACCTGCGGTGCCCACTGCCCTTGCGGCACCGGCAGTTCCAGGCGATCGCCGACCCGCAGCCTGAGCCGCCGGGCCAACTGCTCGCTGAGCATCAGGCTGTCCTGGCTCGCCAATTGCGCCCAGGGATCGGCGCCCGCCGCCTCCAGCAACGGCCAGTGCTCACGGTAGCTGTCATGCTCGACCACCCCGTACAGGTCCGCCGGCCAGCCCTGGATCTGCAACGTCACTTGCCAGCTGGGCAACAGCGCCGTCACCTGGGGCTGCTGCGCCAGCCAGTCGCGCAGTTGCCGGGCCTGCTCGGGGGATTGCGGATTGACGTAGAGCTCGGCGCTCAAGCGCTGCTCCAGCCAGTCAGTGAAGGTCTGGCGAAAACCGGCGGTCATGCTGCCGGCGCCGATGTTCGCCGCCAGGGCCAGGAGCAAGGCCATCAAGGCTAGGCTCAGGGCTGGCAACTGCTGCCGGCAATCGGCGAGAAACCACTGCGCCAACACCCCGCGGCTGCGCCCCAGCAAACCGCCCAGCACCGCGTTGAGCAGCACCGGCAGGCCCAGGGCGGCCGCCAGCAGCAAGGCCGCCATCAGCACGAACCCACTGCCCAGACTGTCGCCCCAGCGCCACGCCAGCAGCGCCACCAGCAAGGCCAGGCAAGCGATCCAACCCTGGCGCCGCAACCAGCGAGCATGGGCCTGGTGCCAGGCCTGGGGATTGGCCAGGGCCAGCAGCGGCAGGCGCGCCGCCCGCAGCAGGCTGGCGCCACCGGCCAGCAAGGCGCCCAACAGACTCAGGCCGATACCGCTGAACCACCACCCGGGACTCAGGCTCAACTGCCCCGCCACTTGCGCGCCGTACAAGCCCCGCAGGCTGGCGGCCACGTCCGGCAGCAACACACCGGCCAGCAGGTAGCCGCTGACCACCCCCGCCACTCCGCCCAGCAGCGCCAAGCCGCCCAGTTCGACGCTCAGGCAGAGGATCAGCACACGCGCACTGACCCCGCAGGCCCGCAAGGTGCGCAGCAAGCCACGCCGCTGTTCCAGGGCCAGGCCGATGGCGGCATGCACAATAAACAGCCCGACCACGAAGGACAGGAACCCCAGGGCATCCAGGTTCAGGTGAAAGCTCTCGGTCAGGCGCGCCAGATCGCTCTGTGCCTGCCCCTGGCGCAACACCAGTTGCCCCCTCAGGGCCTCGGGCAACGGCGGCGCGCTGGCGGCAAACGCCTTGGGCAGCAACAGCCGGCTCAACTGCCCGGGCTGGCCCAGCACCTGCTGGGCAAAGCCGATGTCCATCAACAACACGCCCGGGGCCATGTCCGCCTGCACCCGCAGCGGCGGCAAGCGCTGGCCGTTGAGTGCCGAGGGTTGCTCGCCCGGTTGCCAGCCCAGGCTGGCCAGGGTCTGCGGCGCCACCCAGGTCATCCCTGGCGGGCTGATGAATTCGACCCTCTGCTGCAGCGCCAGCGTCTGCCCGGCCACCGCAGCACCGGCAGGCAGCGACAACGGCTCGATGCCCAGCACTTGCAGGGACAGGTCGTCATGTCCCGGCACCTGCAGGCGCCCCTGCAGCACCGGCGACACCGGCCAGCCGGCACGACGCAGGTCGACGAACCACTGCTGGGCGACACTGGCTCCACTGGGGCTGCTCAGGCTGGCCTGGGGCTCGCCGCCGATCAGCTGGCTGGCCCGCGCATAACTGTCCCGGGCCTGACTGTTGAGGGCCAGCACGCCGGTCAACAGGCTGGTGGCCAGCCACAGCCCGGTGAGCACGCTGAAGAACTGCACCGGATGCTGGCGCCAATGACTCAGCAACGCCTGCAGGGCCGTCACCAAGACCCGCATCTCAACCCCCGACCGGGTCGGCCAGACGGCCGCGATGCAGCACCACCGTCTGTTGCAGGCGGCTGGCCACTCGCTGGCTGTGGGTGACCATCAACAGGCTGGTGGGGCTGTCGGCCAACAGCTCCAGGAGCAAATCCAGCACCTCGTCGCTGGTGGCCTCGTCGAGGCTGCCAGTGGGTTCGTCCGCCAGCAGCAACCCGGGTTTCGCCGCCAGGGCCCGGCCCAGGGCAACCCGTTGCTGCTGGCCGCCGGAGAGCTGCTCCGGATAGCGCCGCAGCAGGTCCCCCAGGCCCAGGCGCGCCACCAGCTGCGCCTGCCACAGCGGATCGAGGCGCCCGGCCAGGCGCGCCTGGAAGCTCAGGTTGTCTTCCACCCGCAGGCTGCTGATCAGGTTGAACTGCTGGAACACCAGGCCCACTTCAGTGCGTCGCCAGTCGGCGCGCTGGCCCTCGGTCATCTGCTCCAGGTGCTGCCCGCCGATGCGGATGCTGCCGGCGTCGACCCGGTCGAGCCCGGCGATCAGGTGCAGCAAGGTGCTCTTGCCACTGCCCGACTCGCCCATCAGCGCCAGGCTGCTGCCGTGCCGCAGCTGCAGGTCCACGCCCTGCAGCACCGCCAGCGGGCCTTGGGGCGTGGGGTAACTCTTGAAGACGCCTTGTACCTGCAGCATGGGCTGATTCGTCCGAGTAGAGAGGGAGCCAAGGATAGCCTGAGCAGCACCGCCCCTATCGGCCCGTGCCGGTGAAATATAGTATTGCGCCACTTTCTTCATGGCAGGACGCACAGATGAACTACACCCAGGCCCAATTGAAGTACCGGCTGCAGATTGGCGCAGGCGCATTGATGTTCACCGGCGCACTGATCTCCACGCTGTTCTCCACCCTGAAAATGCTCCACTGGCGCCTGGACAGCTACACCGCCATGGCGAGCACCATCAACCGCCCGATTCAGCAGTTCACCCTGATGGTCTCGGAAAACACCCGGGCCCTGGACTGGTTCTGGGACAACAGCCCGACCCCCAGCTTCATCGACCTGAGCTACTCCTCCCACTGGAAATTCCTGGTGATCTACCTGCTGATCTTCGTCGGCGCCGCCCTGTTCGCCTCGGGCCGGACGCTGATGCGCAAGGTCGAGGCCGTGGAACCGCTGATCGAGGCCCAGCTCAACGCCCCGGTCGAGGACGGCGTGCCCGCCAGAACCCTGCAACAGCTGGAGGAGTCGACCCGGGTGGAGCCCGCGCCAGCGTTCTTCAGCCAGACCCGCCTGCTGGTGGTCTGGCCCCTGGGCGGCGCCGCGGTCTACCTGGGCCTACTGTGGATGCTGGGCATCATCTGAGCCCGGCGCCGGCTGATCGAGCAGCGCCTCGGCCACCGGGTACTTGACCAGCACCCGGTTGCGATACAGGCACTCCTGGCGCAGCAGCTGGGCGTCCTGGCCCTTGGTGCGAATGTCGCGCCAGATCTGGTTTTCGCGGTACACCCGGGCGCCCTCGCGCACAAAGCGATGGGCCCGCTGGTAGACGTGATAGCGATACTCCCGCGGCCGCTCGCAGAGCAGCTCGCCCTCCAGTTGCTGCGCGCCGACCAGCAGCTTGAGCTGCAAGGTCTGCGGCCCGGGGTTGTACAGCACCAGATCGATGTAGTTGTAGAAGATCGCCGCACCGGAACCGAAGGGCAGCACCCGGCCCTCGTCGGGGAACGGGTCGAAGCTGTGGTTGGCCCGCTCCACCACCTCAAGCGGCGAATGCAGCGCCATCCAGTGAATCAGGTTGCTCAGTTGGCAGATGCCACCGCCGATGCCGCTGCGGGCCTCGCCGAACGACAGCTCCATGCCTTCGACAAAACCGCGCCGGCGACTGGGTCGGCCCACCAGCTTGCAGAAGGAAAAATACTCGCCGGGGGCGATGCGCACGCCATCGATGCAGGCCACCGCCAGCTTGAGGTTGATCACCTTGTTGTGCTGCAGCGCCAGGTCGGAGTCGCCCAGGGTGCGGATCAGTTTCGAAGTGTGCTTGATCAACCGATGGGGCAAGCGCGGGCTGCCGGCCTCGGGCCGGGCGTAACGGCGCCCGGAACAGCGCCAGGCCAGGTGGCGCATCAGGCGCTTCTGGCGCACCCGCAGCCAGTACAGCAGCGGGTGATACGAGGACAGGGGTTTCATCGATGGGTCAACGGCGGCCCGGCGCGCTGGCGCAGGAGCCGGCTTCGTCCTTGAAAAAAAGAGCGGCATCTTAGCCGCAAGCCTGCCCCCATGCCAGAAGCCCCGCACCCGAGCGCCCCCTCCTCGGATGCCCCATGGAACCGGCCCGGCCCTAGCCCAGCAACTGGCTGAGCACGGCCCGCAGCTTGCCCGGCTTCACCGGCTTGTTGAGCAACGGCGCGCCCAGTTGCTGCAAGGCCCGGCGACACTGGTCGCTGCGGTCGGCGGTAATGATCACCGCCGGCAGCGGCTGCTGGAAGTGCTCGCGCAACTGCTGCACCACCTGGCAGCCGGTGACCCCGTGATCCAGGTGAAAATCCGCCAGGATCAGCTCCGGCGCCCGGCCCTGAAGCACCGCCAGGGCGGCCGCCTGATCGGTGGCGGTGAGCACTTCGCAGCCCCACTGCCCGAGCAGCGCGGCCATGCTCTCAAGGATGTTCAGCTCGTTGTCCAGCACCAGCAGACGCCGCCCCGGCAGCGGGTTGCCGGTGCCCGGCTGCGGTGCCTGCAAACTGATGGGCAATGGCACCCGGTCCGCCAGGGGCACCTCGATGCTGAACCGCGAGCCCCGCCCCGGCCGCGACTGCACCTGCACCCGGTAACCGAGAATCTTGGCGATGCGCTCGACGATCGCCAGCCCCAGGCCCACCCCTTTGCGGTCGGCGGCACGGCCCACGTCCAGCTGATTGAATTCGAGGAAGATCGATTCCAGGCGGTCGGCGGCAATGCCGCGCCCGGTGTCCCACACCTCCAGCCGCAGCTGATCGCCGCGACGCCGCGCCGCCAGCAGGATGCTGCCGCGCTCGGTGTAGCGGCAGGCATTGCTGAGGAAGTTGCGCAGAATCCGCGTCATCAGCCGCAGGTCGGTGAACAGGGCAAAGTCGCCAAAGCGCACCCGCAGCTCCAGGCCCGCCGCCTCGGCCACCGACTGGAACTCCGAGACCAGCGGCGCGAGCAACTCATCCAGGCGATAGACCGCAGGGTCCGGCTTGACCGCCGCCTGGTCGAGCTTGGAGATGTCCAGCAGATCGGTGAGCAGGTCCTCGGCGCCTTCCAGGGCCTGGTGGGTGCGCTCCACCAGCAGTTGCTCGGCCGCCGGCAGGCGCCGCTCGCGCAAGGTGGAGATCAGCAGGCGCGCGGCATTCAAGGGTTGCAGCAGGTCGTGGCTGGCGGCGGCCAGGTACTTGTCCTTGCTGCGATTGGCCGCCTCGGCGGCGTCCCGGGCCTCGCGCAGGTCGCGCTCGATGCGCTCGCGCCGGGCGATCTGCTGTTGCAGGTTGCGGTTGGCCTCCAGCAGCTCATCGGTGCGCGCCGCCACGCGCTGCTCCAACTGGTCGTTGAGCTGCTCCAGGCGCTGCTGGGCCAGCTTGCGTTCGGTGATGTCGGCGACAAAACCTTCCACCAGCCCATCCTGATCCGGCTTGAGCAGCAGGTTCATCAGCACGTCGATGCTGCTGCCGTCCTTGCGCCGCAACTGGGTTTCATAACCCAACAGGCTGCGCTGGCGCTGCAGCTGCTCGCCGATGGCGGCCAGTTCCGCGGCACCGCCCACGAACAGATTGCCCGCCAGGTCGGCCAGGGAGAACAGCACTTCCTGCGGGTCCTGATAGCCCAGCATGCGCGCCAGGGCCGGGTTGGCCGCGCGCAGGCCGGCCTGCAGGCTGGCCTGGAAGATCCCGTGCACCGCATGCTCGAACAGCCACTTGTAGCGGTTGCGCTCGGTTTCCAGGTCTTCCAGGCGCGCCGCCAGTTCCGGGTAGTGACTCTTGCGCGCCGAGTGATTGCCCAGCCCCAAAAGCCCCGCCAGGGCCCGTTGCTGTTCGTCAGAGGGCCTCGCCATACACCACCTCGACATCACGCTGGCTGGATTCGCGAGGGTTGGTGAGGATGCACGGATCGTCCATCGCATGCTGCGAGAGGAACGGAATGTCGCTGCTGCTGACCCCATGCAGGCTCAGGGTTTCGTGGAAACCGATGGCGTGCTTGAGGGCGATCAGGTGCTCCACCAGGCGCCCGCAGATCTGCCGCTGGTTGAGCCCGCGGCAGTCGATGCCGAAGGTCTCGGCAATTACCTTGAAGCGCTCCGGCGCCGAGCTGTAGTTGAAGGCCACCACATGCTCCACCAGCACCGCGTTGCACAGCCCGTGAGGCAGGTCGAGAAAGCCTCCCAGGCTGTGGGACATGGCATGCACCGCGCCGAGAATCGCGTTGGAGAACGCCAGCCCGGCCTGCATGCTGCCGAGCATGATCTGCTCGCGCAGGGCGATGTCGCCGGGGTTGGCGATCATCTGCACCAGGTTGCCGTTGATCAGGCGCATGGCTTCCAGGGCATGGGGATCGGTGAGCGGCCCGTGACCGGTGGAAACAAAGGCCTCGATGGCATGCACCAGGGCGTCGATGCCGGTGCAGGCAGAAAGAAACGGGTCCATGCCCAGAGTGGTTTCCGGGTCGATCAGCGACACATCCGGCACCACCGCCTTGCTGACGATGGAGAACTTCATCCGTTCCTGCTGGTTGGAGATGATCACGAACTGCGAGACGTCCGCCGAGGTGCCGGCGGTGGTGGGAATCATGATCAAGGGCGGGCTCGGCACGCGGATCATGTCCACCCCTTCGAACTCCAGGATGCTGCGCCCGTGGGCCACCACGATGCCGATGCCCTTGCCGCAGTCCATCGGGCTGCCGCCGCCGACGGCGACGATCACATCGCAGGCGTTTTCGCGGTAGACCTCAGCGCCCTGCATCACCTCCTCCACCCGCGGGTTGGGCGACACCTGGCTGTACAGGCAATAGTCGACACCCTGGGCCTGGAGACTGGCCTCGACATCGGCGACCCAACCGGCGGCGATCACCCCGGGGTCGCTGACCACCAGGACCTTGCGCGCGCCGAAGGTCTTCGCATAGTTGCCGACGTTATGCCGGCAACCGGCACCAAAGATGATTTCCGGAGACACGAACTTGCGCAGCAGACTGAGATTCTGGCTCATGACGGAAGCCTGTTTTCTTATTGTTCTGAAAGGAGAACGCCAGCCTAAAGCATCCGTTGCTGAAAGCAATCCGACCATCGGCGGACTTCGCAGCCTCGCAGGCCCTGTAGCCGCTGCCGCAGGCTGCGAACGGCACGAAGGGCCGCAGCGCCCTTGAGGCCGCTGCGGGTGTGGCGGGAGATCGCCAGGCAAGGTCCTGCGGACCTTTGCGCAGCTTCGCCGTGGCTCAGCAGCGGCTACAGGGCTACAGGGCCAGTGCCGATCCGAGGTTGGTGTAGCCGCTGCCGCAGGCTGCGAACGGCACGAAGGGCCGCAGCGTTCTTGAGGCCGCTGCGGGTTTGGCGGGTGATCGCCAGGCAAGGTCCTGCGGACCTTTGCGCAGCTTCGCCGTGGCTCAGCAGCGGCTACAGGGCTACAGGGCCAGTGCCGATCCGAGGTTGGTGTAGCCGCTGCCGCAGGCTGCGAACGGCACGAAGGGCCGCAGCGCTCTTGAGGCCGCTGCGGGTGTGGCGGGAGATCGTCAGGCAAGGCCCTGCGGGCCTTTGCGCAGCCTCGCAGGCTCGGCAGCGGCTACAGGGACCGGGTGGCGTCAGAGATGGATGTCCAGGCCGTCATGCGCCACTTCGATGCCGCGGCGGGTCAGCTCGGCGCGTTCGGCGGAGTCTTCGTCGAGGATCGGGTTGGTGTTGTTGATGTGGATCAGCACCTTGCGCGCCCGGGGAAAGCGCTCCAGCACCTCGAGCATGCCGCCGGGGCCCCTTTGCGCCAGGTGGCCCATCTCGCTGCCCAGCTTGTCGCCGACGCTACAGACGCGCATTTCATCGTCGCGCCACAAGGTGCCGTCCACCAGCAGGCAGTCGGCGCGGTCCATCCATTCCAGCAGCGCCTCATCCACCTGCCCCAGCCCCGGGGCGTAGAACAGGCTGGCGCCGCTGCGCCGGTCCTCGATGAACAGGCCGATGTTGTCCCCCGGGTGCGGGTTGCCACGGTGGGGCGAGTACGGCGGTGCGCTGCTGCGCAGGGCAATGGCCCGCAAGGCGAGGTCTGGGCAGGCCGGCAGGCTGAATTCGCGGCCATCGAGGTGGATGGGCTGCCACTGCAAGCCACCGTTCCAGTGGCTGAGCATGGTGAACAGGGGGAAGCCGCTGCACAGGTCCTGATGGACCATCTCGGTGCACCAGACCTGATGCGGGCAGCCTTCGCGCAGGCTGAGCAGGCCGGTGCAGTGGTCGATCTGGCTGTCCAGCAGGATCACCCCAGCCAGGGCGGTGTCGCGCAAGTGCCGGGCCGGTTGCAGCACCGGGAAGGACTCCAGCTGTGCGCGAATGTCCGGCGAGGCGTTGCACAGGATCCAGTCGTTGCCGTGGTCGCTCAAGGCGATGGACGACTGGGTACGGCGCTGGGCGCGCAGGCTGCCGTCGCGCACCCCGGCGCAGTTGCGGCAGTTGCAGTTCCACTGGGGAAAACCGCCGCCGGCCGCGGAACCGAGAATGCGGATATGCATGACGTGCTCCTGAAGGGCAAAAGACTCCGGCCAACACCAGGAGCGGCCGGAGCGGGACGGCTCAGCGGTTGGCGAAGTACATGGTCACTTCAAAGCCAATGCGCAGATCGGTGTACGCGGGTTTATGCCACATGGGGTCAATCCTCTTGTTGTGCCGGACGATTCCGGTAGAGGCATTAATGCACGGGGCGCGCGACGGCCGAATGCTACTTTGGGACGAGCCGGCGGGGTGCGTTGGTAGGGGCTGGGCGCACGTGTAGCCGCTGCCGCAGGCTGCGAACGGCACGAAGGGCCGCAGCGGTCTTGAGGCCGCTACGGGTTTGGCGGGGGATCGCCAGGCAAGGCCCTGCGGGCCTTTGCGCAGCTTCGCCGGGGCTCAGCAGCGGCTACAGGGCCGGTGTCGATCCGAGGTTGGTGTAGCCGCTACCGCAAGCTGCGAACGGCACGAAGGGCCGCAGCGTTCTTGAGGCCGCTACGGGTTCGGCAGGGGATCGTCAGGCAAGGCCCTGCGGGCCTTTGCGCAGCTTCGCTGGGGCTCAGCAGCGGCTACAGGGCCGGTGTCGATCCGAGGTTGGTGTAGCCGCTGCCGCAGGCTGCGAACGGCACGAAGGACCGCAGCGTTCTTGAGGGCGCTGCGGGTTTGGTGAGGGATCGTCAGGCAAGGCCCTGCGGGCCTTTGCGCAGCCTCGCCGAGGCTCGGCAGCGGCTACAGGATGGCGCAAGTTGAGGGGATCGGGGTCTCTAAAAAAAACGGCGCGACGTCCACCCAAGACGTCGCGCCGTTGCCACACAAAGCGGGGCAGCACCCAACTACCCCGCCCTTTCTTGCCCTTAGAAGAAGCCCAGGGGGTTGATGTCGTAGCTCACCAGCAGGTTCTTGGTCTGCTGGTAGTGGTCGAGCATCATTTTGTGGGTCTCGCGGCCCACGCCGGATTTCTTGTAGCCACCGAACGCGGCATGCGCCGGGTACAGGTGGTAGCAGTTGGTCCACACGCGGCCGGCCTTGATCGCCCGGCCCATGCGGTAGGCGCGGTTGATGTCGCGGGTCCACAGCCCGGCGCCCAGGCCGAACTCGCTGTCGTTGGCAATCGCCAGGGCTTCGGCTTCGTCCTTGAAGGTGGTCACGCCCACCACCGGGCCGAAGATTTCTTCCTGGAACACGCGCATCTTGTTGTGGCCCTTGAGCAGGGTCGGCTGGATGTAGTAACCGCTGGACAGGTCGCCTTCCAGGCGCTCGGCGGCGCCACCGGTGAGCAGCTCGGCGCCCTCCTCCTGGGCGATCTGCAGGTAGGAGAGGATCTTCTCGTACTGCTGCTGCGATGCCTGGGCGCCGACCATGGTCTCGGTGTCCAGCGGGTTGCCGCGCTTGATCTTGACGATCTTCTTCATCACCTCGGCCATGAACGGCTCGTAGATCGACTCCTGCACCAGGGCGCGGGACGGGCAGGTGCAGACTTCACCCTGGTTGAAGAACGCCAGCACCAGGCCTTCGGCGGCCTTTTCGATGAACTTGGGTTCGGCCTGCATGATGTCTTCGAAGAAGATGTTCGGCGATTTGCCGCCCAGTTCCACGGTGGACGGAATGATGTTCTCGGCGGCGCATTTCATGATGTGCGAGCCCACCGGGGTCGAGCCGGTGAAGGCGATCTTGGCGATGCGCTTGCTGGTGGCCAGGGCCTCGCCGGCTTCGCGGCCAAAACCCTGGACGATGTTCAGCACACCGGCCGGCAGCAGGTCGGCGATCAGCTCGGCGAAGATCATGATCGACAGCGGGGTCTGCTCGGCGGGCTTGAGCACCACGCAGTTGCCGGCTGCCAGGGCCGGGGCCAGTTTCCAGGCGGCCATCAGCAGCGGGAAGTTCCACGGGATGATCTGCCCGACCACGCCCAAAGGTTCGTGGAAATGGTAGGCGGTGGTCAGTTCGTTGATCTCCGCGGCGCCGCCTTCCTGGGCGCGGATGCAACCGGCGAAGTAACGGAAGTGGTCGGCGGCCAGGGGCACGTCGGCGTTGAGGGTTTCGCGCACCGCCTTGCCGTTGTCCCAGGTCTCGCTGACCGCGAGGATCTCCAGGTTCTGCTCGATGCGGTCGGCGATCTTCAGCAGCACCAGCGAACGGTCCTGGGCGCTGGTCTTGCCCCAGGCATCGGCGGCGGCATGGGCGGCGTCCAGGGCCTTGTCGATATCGGCGGCGCTGGAACGGGGGAATTCGGCGATCACTTCGCCGTTGACCGGCGAGGTGTTGGTGAAGTACTGGCCTTCCACCGGCGGCACGAACTGGCCGCCGATGAAATTGCCGTAGCGTGGCTTGAAGGACACGACGGCGCCTGGGGTTCCGGGTTGTGCGTAGATCATGCTGAGCCTCTGCTGGTCGAGGCCTGTCCGACGACAGGCGATGGACCGATGGTAGAGAGCCTCGGGGGCCGGACGAATGCATCGTTGGCAGGGGGGGCTCTCGTCATTTGGTCGTAGGTTGATTGCCCTGTGCGGGAGCCGGCTTGCCGATGAAGGCGCTCTTGCGGGCCTCTTCGCCAGCAAGCTGGCTCCTACGGTCGGCAGGGATATCCCGGGCTTTGTAGGAGCCGGCTTGCCGGCGAAAGCGGTCGTGCGGGCGCCTTCGCCAGCAAGCTGGCTCCTACGATTAGCGTTTGCTCACCAGGTCCTTGGGCAGCTTGAAGGTCCAGAGCATGCCGCCCTGGTTGAAGTCCTTGACCCGCTTGGCCACTTCGCCGCCCCACAGCGGCACCGCGCCGCCCCAGCCGGAGAGCACCGAGACGTACTGCTCGCCGTCCATTTCCCAGGTCACGGGCGAGCCCAGCACCCCGGAGCCGGTCTGGAATTCCCAGACCTTCTCGCCGGTCTTGGCGTTGAACGCCTGGAGGAAGCCTTCAGGCGTGCCGGTGAACACCAGGTTGCCCTTGGTGGTCAGTACCCCGCCCCACAGCGGCGCGAAGTTCTTGTGGCGCCAGACTTCCTTGCCGCTGATGGGGTCGATGGCCCGCAGCACGCCGATGTAGTCCTCGTTCAGCGGCTTGATGGTGAAGCCCGCGCCGAGGAACGCCGCGCCCTTCTTGTAGGCGATGCCTTCATTCCAGATGTCCATGCCCCACTCGTTGGACGGTACATAGAACAACCCGGTGTCGCGGTTGTAGGCCATGGGCATCCAGTTCTTGGCGCCGAGGAAGGCCGGAGCGACAAACACCGAACTGCCCTTGGCTTCGCTGCCCGGGGCGCCGGGACGGCTGGCCTCGTTGTAGATCGGCCGGCCGTTCTTATCCAGGCCGGTGGCCCAGGTGATCTTGTCGACAAAGGGGAAACCGCGGATGAACTTGCCGTTGGTGCGATCGAGCACGTAGAAGAAGCCGTTGCGGTCGGCGGTGGCGGCGGCCTTGATCTCCTTGCCGCCCTCCTTGTAGTTGAAGGAGATCAGCTCGTTGACGCCGTCGAAGTCCCAGCCGTCGTGGGGGGTGCTCTGGAAGTGCCACTTGATGGTGCCGTCGTCCGGGTTCAGGGCCAGGCGCGACGAGGAATACAGGTTGTCGCCAGGGCGCAGGTGGGAGTTCCACGGCGCCGGGTTGCCGGTGCCGAACAGCAGCAGGTTGGTTTCCGGGTCGTAGTAGCCGCCGAGCCACGGCGCCGCGCCGCCGGTCTTCCACAGATCGCCCGGCCAGGTCTTGCCCGCCTCGCCGCCGGAGATGCCGTTCTCGATGGCCTTGCCGTCCTTGTACACATAGCCCATGTGGCCTTCCACGGTGGGGCGCATCCACAGCAGCTCGCCGTTTTTCGGGTCGTAGGCCTGGATCTTGCCGACCACCCCGAACTCGCCGCCGGCGACCCCGGTGATCAGCTTGCCGTTGACGATCATCGGCGCCGCGCTGATGGAGTAACCCTCCTTGTGGTCGGCGACCTTCTTGCTCCACACCACCTTGCCGGTGTCCTTGTTCAGGGCCACCAGCTTGGCGTCCAGGGTGCCGAAGAACACCAGGTCGCCGTACAGCGCCACGCCGCGGTTGATCACGTCGCAGCACGGGCGGATGTCATCCGGCAGGCGCGCGTCGTACTGCCAGAGCTTCTTGCCGGTACGCGCATCCACCGCGAACACCCGCGAGTAGGAGCCGGTCATGTACATCACCCCGTCCTTGATCAGCGGCTGGGCCTGCTGACCGCGCTGCTTCTCGCCGCCGAAGGAGAAGGCCCAGACCGGCCGCAGCTCCTTGACGTTATCGACGTTGAGCAGGTCCAGCGGGCTGTAGCGCTGGCCCTGGACACCCAGGCCGTTGGTGACGATCTGCTGCGGGTTCTTCGGGTCCTGGAGGATCTCTTCATCGGTGACGGCGGCCAGGGCCGCGCTGGACAGCAGCATGGCGCTGAGCACCAGGCTCACGGCGAAAAAGGGACGACGTGGGGGTTGGGTCATGACGGCTACCTCGGCGGTTATTGTTGTTCCCGGGAAATTTTCCCGGTCTGCCGGGAATTCTTGGTCCCGGCCTGTTTGCCAACAATTGCCCGCAGTGCGGAGTTTTCTAGTTCCTTGGTACTGGAGGGGCAGAGGCAAGCTTCAAGCAACAAGCGGCAAGCAGGCGCCATGCCCCCGCACTGTAGGAGCTGGCTTGCCAGCGAAGGGGCCCGCAAGATCGCCTTCGCCGGCAAGCCGGCTCCTACAAGGCTCCACGCTATGTACCTGCCTCCCGTAGGAGCTGGCTTGCCAGCGAAGAAGCCCGCAAGATCGCCTTCGCCGGCAAGCCGGCTCCTACAAGGCTCCACGCGATGTACCTGCCTCCCGTAGGAGCTGGCTTGCCAGCGAAGAGGCCCGCAAGATCGCCTTCGCCGGCAAGCCGGCTCCTACAAGGCTCCAAGCGATGTATCTGCCTACCGTAGGAGCTGGCTTGCCAGCGAAGAAGCCCGCAAGACCGCCATCGCCGGCAAGCCGGCTCCTACAAGGCTCCACGCGATGTACCTGCCTCCCGTAGGAGCTGGCTTGCCAGCGAAGGGGCCCGCAAGACCGCCATCGCCGGCAAGCCCCCACAAGATCCCTCGCCACAAGGGTCAGTGATCGTCGATACGCTGCAGGCGCTGGCGCTCGTAACGCGGGTACAGGTGGCTGACGCTACGGATCAGCTCGTAGCGGGTCAGGCTGATGCCGGCAAAACGCTCGGGGATCGGGCGGCGGATCATCTCCGCCATGTCGTCGCCTTGGGCGGCGCCGTCGCGCATCAACCCGTCCAGCCAGCCCAGGTAGTCACGCATCTGGGCAAAGGGCCGGGCATCCGTCGCCACCGGGCCATGGCCTGGGACGATCAGCTTCCACGGCAGGGCCTGCAAGGTGTCCAGGTCCTTGAGCCAGACACCGAGCCCCGGGCTGTTGGGGGTGGTCAGCGCGCGTTCGTAGAACACCAGGTCACCGGCAAACAGCACCCCGGTGTTCTCATCGAGAATCGCCAGGTCGGCACCGGTGTGCCCACTCAAACTGAGCAGGCGCAAGCGATGCCCGCCTACCTCAAGCACCCCGGGCTCCAGCACCCGGGTCGGCAGCACCACCTCGGTGCCGCGCATCCAGTCGCCGACCATGCGGTACAGGTTCTCGGCCATGGCGTCCCCCTGCTGGCGCAGCAGGTCGGCTGTGCCGGCCAGGGCGCCGATGGGCACATCGCCAAAGGCCTGATTGCCCAGCACATGGTCGGGATGATGGTGGGTCAACAGCAGCTGGATCACCGGCTTGTCGGTGGTGGCGGCAATCGCCCGGCGCAAGGCTTCGCCGTAGCGTTTCGACGGCCCGCTGTCGATCACCACCACCCCGCTGTCGGTGACGATGAACCCGGTGTTGACGATGTTGCCGCCGTTGGCCTTGGCGAAATTGTCGGTGCTGCCTTCCAGCAGCCAGGTGCCCGCGGCAATCTGCCGGGGCTTGAGTTGATAGTCCAGGTCGGCCCGGGCCGGCAGGCCCAGGCATAGCAGCAACAGCAGGATCCAACGCATGGTGCGCCTCGGCTCGGGTGGGTCAAAGGATGCGCTCAGGGCAGCTTGGCCTCGAACTGGTTGCCGCTGTTGTCGCGCAACAGCAAGCGGGTCTGCCCCGTCCCCTGGATGTCGAACCCCAGGTTGGGGTTTTCGCTGACCGCCGGGAACAGTTCGAGGCTGGCCAGAAGCTGATCGTTCGGGTCGCGCAGTTCGGCGTGGTTGAGAAAGAACTCGGGGATGCCGCTGACCAGGCCGTTGTCCATCGGGTGGGACACTTGCAGGCGCAGACGGCTGGCATCACCCCGGGGGTAACGCCCGCCCAGCACCTCGCCGATGTGCTCTTCCCAGCCCGGCTGGGTGCGCACCACGCTGGGGGCGGTGCAGCCGCCACCGGCGGCATCGATCAGGGTCGAGCCCACGTGCCACAGGCCGTCGCGGGTCTGCACCGCGGCGCGCAGCGGCGTGGCCTGCTCGATGCGGATGCGGATCGACAGCCAGGGCAGCACCCGCTCCCCCGGCACGAAATCGACAATGCGCGGCAAGGGGTTGAGCTCGGCCCAGGCGAGGATGCGCACCACGTCGCCGCTGAAGGCCCGGGCGTCGATCTCCAGCGGCACCTGTCGCGCATCCTCGGCAAAGGGCGGCGCCAGCAGCTTGACCCGGTCATCGAAGACGAACGCGGCATCGCCCAGCAATTGCTTGTGGTAGAAGGCCCACATCACCGAGGGCACCGGGTCCGCGCCCGGGGCCTGGGGATCGGCGGCCAGCGCCGGGGTCGCCAAGGGCAGCCAGCACGCCAGCAGACAGGTCGCTCGCCAGTTCATCGCAGCTCCTATTGATACATCTCCGGGACCTCGTAACGCAGGCCATAACGGGCGTACAGCGCCTGCAGGCGACCGTCGCGGATCAGCCCTTCCAGGGCCTCCTCCACGGCATAGGCCAGCTGGCGGTTGCTTTCATGCACCGCCATGCCGATCTCCCATACCTGCTTGCCCATGTTCGGGTAGGCGTTTTCCGCCAGGGCCAGCTGCGGGTCGGCGGCCTGGTGCAACTGCCAGTCGATCTCGCCGCGCATGGCCATCACCGCGTCCACCTGCCCGGCCCGCAAGGCACCGAAGGCCTGCTGCACGCTGGGGTAATGATGGGTCTTGGCACTGAGCATGCCGTTGAACACCGAGGTCAGGTAGAACGAGGGCACGCTGTCCACCTCGACCCCGATCGGGTGCTCCTGGAAAACCGCGACGCTGGCCACCGAGTCCAGCCGGCGGCGGTCGAACGCCACCTGCCAGCGCTCCTCCTGATAGGGGCCGAACATCACCACGTGATCGTTGGCCAGCTCCCCCAGTTCGTTGCGCTTTTGCGCGTAGTCGTGGTCGTAGGGCACGCGCATCATCAGGTCGGCCAACTGCTGGTGGCGCAGCGGGCTGCCGCGCCAGATGTAATCCCGCAAGTCGTCGTCGAGCTTCTCCCCAGGGGGCGCCCAGATCAGTTGCAGGCGCACCCCCAGGGTCTCGGCCAGGGCTTGCGCCAGCTCGACGTCGACGCCCCGGGGCTGGCCCTGGTCCTCGAAGCTGTAGGGGGCAAAATCCTGGTACACCGCCACCTTCAGCTCACCGGAGGCGATCATCGTGTCGTAGTTGCGCACCCCGGCCTGCGCCGCCGCGCAGCACAGCAGCAAGCCACTGAGAAACAGCGCCAGGCGGCCCATGGCAATCACTCCTCGACGCGCACGCTGTCCAGGTAGGTGCGCACCGCCCACAGGGCTTCCTGGCTCAGGTAGTCGGCCATCTTCGGCATGTACACCCGGCCATCGCGCACCGCGCCGTGGCGCACCCGCTCGACGAACCATTCATCCCCGGCTTCACCGGCATCGAGCATGCGCAGGTCTGGAGCGATACCGCCGGACTTGGCTTCCAGGCCATGGCAGGCGGCGCAGTTCTGGTTGTAGGCCGAGGCACCGATTTCCACTGCCTTGTCGTGCTCGGGCGAGGTGCGGTACGGGTTGACCGAAGCCCAGCCGTCGCCATCGACGCTCACCCCGGCGTCCTTGATCGGCGTCAGGCCCTTGGTTTCCACCGCCTGGGGCACCACGTTGCCATGAGCCCATACAGCACCGGTGGCCAAGGCACCGGTCAGCAGCCCTACCGCGAGCAAGGCGTTGCGTTTTGTTGTCATTGTTATGCCCTCAAGATTGCACGCAAGACCTCGCTACAGAGGCCATGGCGCCATCTTAGGAACAGCCGGCGGACGGCCGTATGCTGCTTTGGTGGTCGCGCCCTACTCCCTTGGTAGTAGGGCTTGTGGCGCGGGCCTAAATCAGGTGCCGCCCGGGAACTATTCCCGGTAAGGGCGGGACTTTTTCCGTATCTCAACACCCGCCCCGGGGCAGACCCTAGTCAGGCCAAAACCTCCACTGGGAACTGCAACCATGACAATAAGATCGCTACCCGCCCTTTCCCCCCTGAGCCTTGCCGTCCAGGCCCTGCTGCTGGCCGGCAGCCTGTCCCTGGGCACGGCGGCCACAGCGGCCACCGCCCCGGCGGCACCTGCCAGCAAGAACGTCACCTGGGAAGACATCGCCAACGACCACCTGACCACCCAGGACGTGCTGCAGTACGGCATGGGCACCAACGCCCAGCGCTGGAGCCCCCTGGCCCAGGTCAACGACAAGAACGTGTTCAAGCTGACCCCGGCCTGGTCCTACTCCTTCGGCGACGAGAAGCAGCGCGGCCAGGAATCCCAGGCCATCGTCAGCGACGGCGTGGTCTACGTCACCGGCTCCTACTCGCGGGTGTTCGCCCTCGACGCCAAGACCGGCAAGCGCCTGTGGACCTACAACCACCGCCTGCCGGACAACATTCGCCCGTGCTGCGACGTGGTCAACCGCGGCGCGGCGATCTACGGCGACAAGATCTACTTCGGCACCCTCGACGCCCGGGTCATCGCCCTGGACAAGAACACCGGCAAGGTGGTGTGGAACAAGAAGTTCGGCGACCACAGCGCGGGCTACACCATGACCGGCGCCCCGGTGCTGATCAAGGACAAGACCAGCGGCAAGGTGCTGCTGATCCACGGCAGCTCCGGCGATGAATTCGGCGTGGTCGGCCAGCTGTTCGCCCGCGACCCGGACACCGGCGAAGAGGTGTGGATGCGGCCCTTCGTCGAAGGCCACATGGGCCGCCTGAACGGCAAGGACAGCACCCCCACCGGCGACGTCAAGGCACCGTCCTGGCCGGATGACAAGACCACCGAAACCGGCAAGGTCGAAGCCTGGAGCCACGGCGGCGGCGCCCCTTGGCAGAGCGCCAGCTTCGATGCCGAAACCAACACCATCATCGTCGGCGCCGGCAACCCCGGTCCCTGGAACACCTGGGCGCGGACCTCGAAAGACGGCAACCCCCACGACTACGACAGCCTCTACACCTCGGGCCAGGTCGGCGTCGACCCGAGCACCGGCGAAGTGAAATGGTTCTACCAGCACACGCCGAACGATGCCTGGGACTTCTCCGGCAACAACGAACTGGTGCTGTTCGACTACAAGGGCAAGGACGGCAAGGTGGTCAAGGCCACCGGCCACGCCGACCGCAACGGCTTCTTCTACGTGGTGGACCGCAACAACGGCAAACTGCAGAACGCCTTCCCCTTCGTCGACAACATCACCTGGGCCAGCCACATCGACCTCAAGACCGGCCGCCCTGTAGAGAATCCCGGCCAGCGTCCGGCCAAGCCGCTGCCAGGTGAAACCAAGGGCAAGCCGGTGGAAGTCTCGCCGCCGTTCCTGGGGGGCAAGAACTGGAACCCCATGGCCTACAGCCAGGACACCGGGCTGTTCTACATCCCCGGCAACCAGTGGAAGGAGGAGTACTGGACCGAGGAAGTGAACTACAAGAAAGGCTCGGCGTACCTGGGGATGGGCTTCCGTATCAAGCGCATGTACGACGACCACGTCGGCACCCTGCGCGCCATGGACCCCACCACCGGCAAGCTGGTGTGGGAACACAAGGAACACCTGCCGCTGTGGGCCGGCGTCCTGGCGACCAAGGGCAACCTGGTGTTCACCGGCACCGGCGACGGCTTCTTCAAGGCCTTCGATGCCAAGACCGGCAAGGAGCTGTGGAAATTCCAGACCGGCAGCGGCATCGTCTCGCCGCCCATCACCTGGGAACAGGACGGCGAGCAGTACATCGGCGTGACCGTGGGCTACGGCGGTGCGGTGCCGCTGTGGGGTGGCGACATGGCCGAACTGACCAAGCCGGTGGCCCAAGGCGGCTCGTTCTGGGTGTTCAAGATCCCGAGCTGGGATAACAAGACCGCCCAGCGCTGACCGACTGGTGGCGAGGCGCTGGCGCCCGCTGGGCCGCGCAGCGGCCCCGAACCCTGCCCACGCGATAGCTCAGGCCTACCGCGTGGGCCGGGTTCACGACGGCTACGCCCCCGGGGCGCCGGCCGGTCCAGCGGGCGCCAGCGCCCTCGCCCCACCCGCCTTCACTCCCGCCTGGAGAACCGCACCATGAACTACCTGCCCCTGGTCCTGCTGTTGGGCCTGTCTCCCGCCTTCGCGGTGAACGTCGACGACGACGGCAACGATGTACCCCTGACCATCAATGGCTGCCTGATTGCCGAATCCAGCCAATGCCCGGGCGCCAACCTGCGCGGCGCCAACCTGGCCAACCAGGACCTGCGCAAGATGAACCTGGCCGGCGCCGACCTCTCCGGCGCCGACCTGCGCCATGCCCAGCTGGACCTGGCCAATTTGGAAAAAGCCCGCCTGCAAGGCGCCAACCTGACCCGCGCCAGCCTGCAACAGAGCAACCTGCGGCTGGCGGACTTCAGCGACGCCAAGCTGATGGCCATTCAGGGCTGGGGCCTGTTTGCCCAGGGCGCGCAATTCGAGAACGCCAACCTCAGCGCGGCCTACCTGCAATTTGCCCGGCTGTCCGGGGCCAAGCTGCACCGGGCCAACCTGCAAGCGGCGGATCTGGAAATGGCCTGGTTGAACAAGGCCGATCTGCAAGGGGCCAATCTGAGTGATGCCAATCTGCAAGAGGCCAAGTTGGGTGAGAGCAATCTGGAACGCGCCGATTTGCGCGGGGCGCGGCAGCATTATGGGAATTTTCAGGATGCCAATATGGAGGGGTGCCAGGGGTGTCCGGGGACGTGGGATAAGTAGAGGGTTGGGGGCATAGCCGGTGCTGGGGGTGTGGCCACCTGGGGGGCGCTCTTTCAGCTAGTGGGACGGGGTACATATCCGTTGCTGCGGGTGCGGCCACTTAGGGTTTCGCTCTTACAGCGAGTGGGAGGGGGTACATATCCATTCCTGCGGTCACGGCCACTTAGGGTTTCGCTCTTACAGCGAGTCACTTTGAAACCCGGAATGCCGGCCAGCCCAAAGTAACCAAAGGCTCCTGCCCCTCCACTCGGTGCCTCGCTGGGGCTCGGCATGCCCGAACGAAGGCATTGATCCGTGGGCCGCCGCAATGGGCCATCCATGGCCCAGTGCGGCTAACCCGGCGTCCTGCCGGGTTACCCACGGCTCAATGCCTGCGTTCGGCCATCGTGTCTAAGGGGGCAGTAAGATCAAAAGCAAGATCAAAAGCAGAATCTGACGGCGGCCTACCGGCCGGCCTGTTTCATTGCCGTTCGCGTTAATGTAGCCGCTGCCGAAGGCTGCGACCGGCTCCGCAGGAGACGCTAAACCTGCCTCCCCGATATTCCTGACCTATCGCTCCGCCTGGTTTTGCGAGCGCGAGCGCTCGTTCGCAGCCTTCGGCAGCGGCTACAAGGAACCAGCCTGCGCACCTGGGTTTTGGCGTTGACTTTTGATCTTGATCTTGATCTTCCGGCCCCTTCCCAGCCGGCCGAGCGCAGGCGTTGCGTAGGGGGCAGCTCGGCATGGATGCCGAACTAGCCGCCACCCGGCCATGGATGGCCGGTTGGCGGCGGGCCCCCGGAGCAATGCCGGAGAGAGGGAACCCCGAGCCCCAGCGAGGGGCCCATGGAGGGGCAAGCGTTTTTGGTTCCTTTTTAGGCGTTTGTAAAAAGGGACTCGCCGTAAGGGCGAAACCATAAGGGGCCGTAACCGCAGCAACGGATATGTACTCCGTCCCCCATCGCCGTAAGGGCGAAACCCTAAGTGGCCGCACCAGCAGCAACGGATATGTACCCCGTGGCACAGCCCCCTAAAGACGAAACCACCAGCAGCCACACCCTCAGCAACGGATATACACCCCGCCCCTTCACCACAAAAAGCCCCCAACATCCCCCACCACTACCGGAAAACACCTTCAGCCAACCACTCAGGAAAGTCACGCATACCATGCAAAACCCGCCATACATCGATGTGGTCATCGCGTTCAACGTAGAACACCAGATAGGGATAGCGCTTAAGCGGCCAGCAAAGCACCCCCGGCAGATCCAGCTCGTGGGCGTAGCGAGACATACCCGAGGCCGGATGGCGGCCGATATGTAGATAGGGCTTTTCAAAGCATCGATAAAACCGAGCGCAGCCTGCTCGGCCTGTTGGTCAAGGTAGTAGTTGATAACGCCTTCCACATCCTGGCTGGCAAGGGCGCTTGGCATGACCGGCTTGGCTTTCATCTTCGCGCCTTGTGAACCCTGGCACGCAGGGATTCGAAATAGTCACCCTGCACAGCAGTGCCCGGCGCCGATTGAGCACCGGCCAACAACAGGCCACGCAGATGTTGCCGATCCTGATCCTTGCGAATCAGCTCACGCACATATTCACTGCTGGTGCTGTAGCCGCGCTGGCTGACTTGATCATCGACAAAGGACTTGAGAGCGTCCGGTAGGGAAATGTTCATGGTGCTCATGGCTTTGTCCGCCTTTGACAAAATTTGCCAAACCATACCCCCTCACCCCGCCACCCGCACCACCCCCATATCAATCCCCAAATGCACCAACTCCGCATGGGAGCTGACCTGCAGCTTGCTCTTGAGCAAGGTCAAATGGTTCGACACAGTCTTGGCGCTGATGCACAGCTGCTCGGCAATCACCCGCGCCGGGGTGCCCTTGGCCAGCATCACGAAGATCTCCAGCTCGCGCTGGGTCATGCTCTGCAAGCGCGGGTCGCTGGCGTTCTGCGCCGGGGTGCAGGCCAGTTGGGTGGCCAGGGGCTGTTCGATGTAGGCGTGTCCGGCCAGCACCCGGTGCACCGCTTCGATCAGCACCTGGGGCGCGGAGTTCTTGGTCAGGTAGCCCGAGGCACCAGCCTCCAGGGCCTGGCGCACCAGGGGCAGTTCGTCGTGCATGCTGAAAAACAGCACCCGCAGTTGCGGCAGGCGCTGGCGCAGGCGGCGGGTGGTCTCCAGGCCACTGATGCCCGGCAGGCCGAAATCCATGATCACCAGGTTCGGCACTTCTTCGGCGACCCGGGTCAGGGCTTCTTCGCCGCTGGCCGCTTCGCGCACCTGCATCGCCGGCAGCACTGCCCGCAGCAGGCTGGCGTAACCCTGGCGAACCACGGCGTGGTCATCCACCAACAAGATGTTCATCAGGCCTCCACGGGCATGTTCAGGGGCATGTTCAAGGCCAGCGCCCAACCGGCGCCGGGACGGCTGAGAATGTGCAGTTCGCCCCCCAGGCTGCGGGCCCGTTCGGCCATCGAGTGCAGGCCGACACCGGGGCGCTGGGGCTGGCGCGCGCCGCATCCGTTGTCGCGCACCAGCAGGCGCAGGCCCCGGGCGCTGCGTTGCAGGCGCACCCGCACCTGGCTGGCGCCGGCGTGCCGGGCGACGTTGGTCAGCGCCTCTTGCAGCAAGCGGTAGAGGTGGGTCTTGCTGGCGTCGGGCAACGCCGGCAGGTCGGCGCCGACCCGCAATTGGCAGTCGATGCCCTGGCTGTCCTGCCATTGGCTCACCAGCAGGCCAAAGGCTTCGGCCAGCGGCAGGTGCTGCAGCACCACCGGGTACAGGTCCTGCACCAGGGCGCGAAAGCCCTGCTGCAAGCGTTCGCAATTGAGTTCCAGGGCCTGGGCCGTGTGTTCCACCACCGTGGGCTGGCCGCTGACCATGCGCAGCAGGCAGACCTGGGCGCGGATGCCCGCCAGGTATTGCCCGAGGTCGTCGTGCAGGGTCTGCGCCAGGTAGGTGCGTTCGCGCTCCTGCACCGCCAGCAGGGCCTGGGTCAGTTGCGCGTTGTCGGCCCGGGTCTGCTCCAGGGTCGCGGTCATGCGGTTGAAGTGTCCGGCCAGTTGTCGCGCTTCTGGCAGGCCGGCCTCGCGCAGGCGCACCGCCAGTTGCCCGCCGGACACCTGCTGCAAGGCCCGCAGCAAATCATCCAGCAAGCCCATGCCCCGACGTACTGCCCAGCGGATGGTCAGCAGGCTCAAAAGCAGGGCCAGGCCGCACAGGCTCAACAGCTGTTGCAGGGAATCCCAGACTTCATCGATCTCATCCCGCGCGTCCACGGCGATCAGCACCCGGCGGCCGTCGCCCAGGTCCAGTTCGCGGGCGCTGTGGCGGCGGTCGCTGAACAGCTGGCGGCCAAGCCAGGCGTCCAGCCCGGCCTGCTCGGGCATGCGCGCCGCCTCGTCCGGCCCCAGCCAGTGCACCCGCACATGGCGCAGGCTCTGGGTGAGATGCGGTTGCAGGCCCGCCGGGTTGCGCTCGGCGCTGTCGCTCAAGTACTCCACCACCGCTTCGGCGGACTGCAGTTCACGCTCGACATCGGCCACCGCCTGATGCAGCAGCAAGCCGGCGCAGGCCAGGGTCACCACGGCAAAGAACGCCGTGACCCACAGGTTGATCCGCCACAGCGCCGACATGCCTAGCGCCCCGGAACCAGCGGCACCGCCAGGGGCACGACCGGGCGCGGGCCGTGCAGGCGATCGACGCCGATCAGGCTGAGGATCAGCAGCAAGGGCAGGAGCAGCACTTTGATGATGCGCATGGGCGTCGCTCTCAAGGTTCGGGCTCAGGGTTCGGGGCAGATTCAGGCCAGGATCGAGGCCGCTGGGACCATGCTAAGACCGCCGCGCCCGCGCCGGGTTACTACCTTGGTACTGCCCGGGCGCTACTTTCTGCATATTTCCCCGCCCCGACGCTGTTCCTATGCTGGCGCCACCTGCCGTGGAGCGCCCTATGCACAAGCCTGCCCCGCTTATCCCGACTTGCCTGCTGGTGCTGGCCTCGCTCCTGCTGCCCCTGAGCGCCAGCCAGGCCAGCGAGGACCCCTTGCAGGTGCGCATCGGCTACCTGGGCTATCGCCCCGACCCCGGCCCGCTGCTGTCCAACATCATCCCCGAGCCCACCGACGCCGGTCTGCAAGGCGCCCAGTTGGCGATTGTCGACAGCAACAGCACCGGGCGCTTTCTCAAGCAGCAGTTCCAGCTCGACAGCGCCAGCGTCGACAGCCCCGAGGCACTGCTGCAAGCCGCCAGGGCCCAGCACGACCAGGGCCTGCGGCTGTTCGTGGTGAATGCCCCGGCGGCCAGCCTGCGGGAGTTGTCGGCGGCCCTGCCTGACAGCCTCTTGTTCAACGCCGGCAGCCCCGACGACGCCCTGCGCAGCAGCCAGTGCCTGGGCAACGTGCTGCACAGCCTGCCCGGCCGGGCGATGCTGGCCGACGCCCTGGTGCAGTTCATGGTGCTGCGCAAATGGCAGCGGGCCTTGCTCATCGTCGGCCAGACCGAGGACGACCGCGCCTACGCCGACGCCTTGCGCCGGGCCATGCAGCGCTTCGGCCTGAAGATCGTCGCCGAGAAAGCCTGGAGCTTCGACAACGACCAGCGCCGCAGCGCCCAGGCCGACATGCCGCTGTTCACCCAGACCGCCGAATACGACGTGGTGCTGGTGGCCGACGAGCGCGGCGATTTCGGCGAATACCTGCCCTACCAGACCTGGTACCCGCGCCCGGTGGCCGGCACCCAGGGCCTGACCCCCACCGGCTGGCACAAGAGCGTGGAAACCTTCGGCGCCGCACAGCTGCAAAAACGCTTCGAAGCCCAGGCCGGGCGCTGGATGAACGACCGCGACTTCGCCGCCTGGATGGCCGTGCGCAGCGTCGCCAGCGCCGTGAGCAAACTGCGCCAGGCCGACCCGCGGGCCTTGCAGGCGCTGCTGCTCAGCGACCAGCTGCCGCTGGACGGCTTCAAGGGCCGCAAGCTCAGCTACCGGCCGTGGAACGGCGAACTGCGCCAGCCGATTCCCCTGGTGCAGCCCCGAGCCCTGGTCAGCACCTCGCCCCAGGACGGTTTCCTGCACCCCTTCAACGAAATGGACAGCCTGGGCTACGACCGCCCCGAAGTGACCTGCCGCTACCCCTGATCCGATCACCACAACAACAAGGAATCCGCCATGCGCCGCCCTCTTCTCTGCCGCTCTGCCCTCTGCGCGGCCCTGCTGCTCGCCGCCGGGCACGCCATGGCCGCCACGGCCTGGGTCTCCAACGAAAAGGACAACAGCCTGAGCCTGATCGACCTGCAGACCCTGGAAGTCACCCAGACCCTGCCGGTGGGCCAGCGCCCGCGCGGGCTGCTGCTGTCCCATGACAACAAGCTGCTGTACATCTGCGCCAGCGATTCGGACCGGGTCCAGGTGATGGACGTGGCCACCCGCAAGATCATCAAGGAGCTGCCCTCCGGCAAGGACCCCGAGCAGTTCGCCCTGCACCCCAACAACCGCTGGCTGTACGTGTCCAACGAGGACGATGCGCTGGTCACGGTGATCGACACCGAGACCGCCAAGGTCCTCGGCCAGATCAACGTCGGGGTCGAGCCCGAGGGCATGGCGGTGAGCCCCGACGGCAAGTGGGCGGTCAACACCAGCGAAACCACCAACATGCTGCACTGGATCGACACCAGCACCCAGACCCTGGCCGACAGCACCCTGGTGGATCAGCGCCCGCGCTTCGTCGAGTTCAACCAGGACGGCTCAAGGCTCTGGGCCTCGGCGGAAATCGGCGGCACCGTGACCATCCTCGACGTGGCCACGCGCCAGGTGCTCAAGACCCTGAACTTCAAGATCAAGGGCGTGCACCCGGACAAGGTGCAGCCGGTGGGCATCAAGCTCAGCGCCGACGGCAAGTACGCCTTCGTCGCCCTGGGCCCGGCCAACCACGTGGCGGTGATCGACGCCAAGACCTACGAGATCCTCGACTACCTGCTGGTGGGGCGCCGGGTCTGGCAGCTGGCATTCACCCCGGACCAGAGCCAGCTGCTGGCCACCAACGGGGTCAGCGGCGATGTCTCGGTGATCGATGTCAACAGCCTCAAGGTGCTCAAGTCGGTGAAGGTAGGGCGCTATCCCTGGGGCGTGGTGGTGACCCCATGAACGCTTTGGAGGTCAGCCAGCTGAGCTTCGCCTACGGCCCGCGCCAGGCCCTCGATCAGGTCAGCCTGAGCCTGGCTCCCGGGCGTTTTGCCGCCCTGCTGGGGCCCAACGGCGCCGGCAAGTCGACCCTGATCGCCCTGCTCACAAGGCTCTACGACCTGCAGCAGGGCGACATCCGCGTCGGCGGCTGCTCCCTGCGCAACGCCGCCCGGGCCGCCCTGCGCCAGCTCGGCGTGGTGTTCCAGCAAAGCACTCTGGACCTGGACCTGAGCGTCGAGCAGAACCTGCACTACCACGCCGCACTGCACGGCCTGTCGCGGCGCCAGGGGCAGGCGCGGATCGACGCCGAACTGGCGCGCCAGGGCCTCACCGAACGGCGCCGGGAGAGCGTGCGCGCCCTCAACGGCGGCCACCGCCGACGGGTGGAGATCGCCCGCGCCCTGCTGCATGAACCGCGCCTGCTGCTACTCGATGAAGCCAGCGCCGGCCTCGACCCGGCCAGCCGCCTGGCCCTCAACCGGCACATTCGCCAACTGTGCCAGGAACAGCGCCTGAGCGTGCTGTGGACCACCCACCTGCTGGACGAAGTGCAGGCCGACGACCAGTTGCTGATCCTGCATCAGGGGCGCCTGGTGGCCAGTGGCGTGGCCAGCGCCATCAGCCAGCAACAGGGCGGCGACCTGGGCATGGCCTTCTCCCTCCTGACCCAGAATCCCCAGCCGCGCCCGGCGCCGATCGGAGAACCGCTCGCATGAACGCCTACTGGCAGTGCCTGCGCGGCATCGTGCTGCGCGAATGGCTGCGCTTCGTGCTGCAGCGCACACGCTTTCTCAGCGCCCTGGTGCGGCCCCTGCTGTGGCTGCTGGTGTTCGCCGCCGGCTTTCGCGCCGCCCTGGGCATCGCCATCATCGAACCCTACAGCACCTACATTCCCTACGAGGTCTACATCGTCCCGGGGCTGGCCTGCATGATCCTGCTGTTCAACGGCATGCAGGGCTCGCTGTCGATGGTCTACGACCGGGAAATGGGCAGCATGCGCGTGCTGCTCACCAGCCCCCTGCCCCGGGCCTTCCTGCTGGCCAGCAAGCTGCTGGCCACCTCGCTGATCTCGCTGCTGCAGGTCTACACCTTCCTCGCCGTGGCCTGGCTGTATGGCGTGCAGCCGCCGGCCATGGGCCTGCTGGCCGCCCTGCCGGCCCTGCTGCTGGTGGCCCTGATGCTCAGCGCCCTGGGGCTGCTGCTGTCCAACGCCATCCGCCAACTGGAGAACTTTGCCGGGGTGATGAACTTCGTGATCTTCCCGCTGTTCTTCCTGTCTTCGGCGCTGTACCCGCTGTGGAAGATGCTCGAAGCCAGCCCCTGGCTGTACTGGCTGTGCGCCCTCAACCCCTTCACCCACGCCGTGGAGCTGGTGCGCTTCGCCCTGTATCAACGCCTCAACCTCCTGGCCCTGGCGGTGTGCCTGGGCCTGACCCTGGTGTTCTCCCTGCTGGCGGTACTGACCTTCAACCCGCAACACGCCGCCCTGCGCAAAAGCACCGCCTAAACATCTCCAGATAAAGAGCCTCTGTAGCCGCTGCCGAGCCTTGGGCGAGGCTGCGACAAGGGCCGAAGGCTCTTCCAGCGATGCAAAGACCGACACATAGCTGTGAAGAGAACCCGGAGGACTGTCCTGATGGACCGCGTCGGCAGGTCTGGCGTCTCCTCCGGAGCCGTTCGCAGCCTGCGGCAGCGGCTACACGGAACCTGGCGCGCCCTGCAATCCCTGTAGCCGCTGTCGAGCCTACGGCGAGGCTGCGACAAGGGCCGCAGGCCCTTCCAGCGATGCAAAGACCGGCACATAGCTGTGAACAGAACCCGATGGACTGTCCTGCTGGACCGCGCCAGCAGGTTTAGCGTCTCCTCCGGAGCCGTTCGCAGCCTGCGGCAGCGGCTACACGAAGCCCTGCAATCTCCGCAATCTCTGCTTCGCCTGTAGCCGCTGCCGAGCCTACGGCGAGGCTGCGACAAGGGCCGAAGGCCCTTCCAGCGATGCAAAGACCGGCACATAGCTGTGAACAGAACCCGGTGGACTGTCCTGCTGGACCGCGTCGGCAGGTCTGGCGTCTCCTCCGTCGGAATGCCGCCCAAGCCGTTCGCAGCCTGCGGCAGCGGCTACAGACAACTACAAGAGCGTCACCCAGCCAGGACCTACGACTTTGGTACTGCTTTTGCTGTCGATGGTCGCATTCACAAATGCCCCCGCGCTGGCATGTAATGGGCGCATAACAAGAAGGACAACTCCCTTATGCCCCGTGCCCTGCAGACCCTGGCCCTGCTGTCCCTGAGCCTGACCCTGGGAATGGCCCAGGCCGAGACGCCGCTGTTTTCCGCCGACGGCTATCGCACCAGCCTCTACCGCAGCCCGACGCCCACGCAGATCGAGGTCGCGCAGATCATCGACACCCAGGGTTTGCAGGCCCTGCTCCAGGCGCAACCCAAACCCCTGCTGATCGACGTCTATCGCCGGCAATGGCTGCAAGGCCGCTTCATCGACAGCGAGCCCCACGCCAACCTGCCCGGCAGCCACTGGCTGGCCAATACCGGCGACGGCGAGCTGAGCCCCGAGTGGCAAGGCTACTTCAGCCGCTACCTGCAGCAGCTCAGCGCCGGCAACCTGCAACAACCGCTGGTCTTTTATTGCCGCGCCGATTGCTGGCTGAGCTGGAACGCGGTAAAACGCGCCGCAGCCCTGGGCTATACCTCCCTCTACTGGTATCGCGACGGCCTGGACGCTTGGGAGGCCGCCGGCTTGCCCGTGGTGGCGGCCCAGCCGGAAGCCTTTCCCTGAAGCCGCCAGCGCGCCCCCGCACAATCACAATAACGAGGTGAAAGGCCATGTATAAAATTCTGATAGCCGACGATCACCCACTGTTTCGCGAAGCCATTCACAACGTCATCAGCGACGGATTTCCCGGCAGCGAGGTGATGGAAACCGCCGACCTGGACAGCGCCCTGGCCCTGACCCAGGAGCACGACGACCTCGACCTGATCCTGCTGGACCTGAACATGCCCGGCATGCACGGCCTCAACGGCCTGATCACCCTGCGCAACGAAGCGCCGACCATTCCGGTGGTGATCGTCTCCGCCGAGCAGGACAAGCAGATCGTGCTCCAGGCCATCACTTACGGCGCCGTCGGCTTCATCACCAAATCCTCGGCGCGCTCGCAGATGACCGAGGCCATCGAACAGATCCTCAACGGCAACGTGTACCTGCCGCCGGACATCATCCGCACCCAGAAAAGCCAACCGGGGCGTCGCAGCAGCGAGACCCCGAGCTTCCCCCCGGAACTGCTCCAGGCCCTGACCCGCAAACAGCTCCTGGTGCTGGAACGCATGACCAAGGGCGAGTCCAACAAACAGATCGCCTACACCCTGGACATTGCCGAAACCACAGTGAAGGCCCACGTCTCGGCGATCCTGCGCAAGCTCAACGTGCACAACCGGGTGCAAGCGATCCTCAGTGCCGGGGATATCGATTTCGGCGCCTACCTGCGCCGCTAACCCCTGTAGCCGCTGCCGAGCCTTCGGCGAGGCTGCGACAAGGGCCGAAGGCCCTTCCAGCGATCTGAAGATCGGCGCATTCATCCCGACCAACGCCGTGGCGGTGAATCGGGTCACGCGGGGTGTTCTGGTGGACCGCGTTGCCAGGTTTGGCGTCTCCTGCGGAGCCGGGCGCAGCCTGCGGCAGCGGCTACATGAAGCCTTCCGCGCCCTGCAGGTCCTGTAGCCGCTGCCGAGCCTTCGGCGAGGCTGCGACAAGGGCCGAAGGCCCTTCCTGCGATTCTGAAGACCCGCGCAATCATTGCGACCAACGCCGTAGCGGTGAATCGGGTCACGCGGGTTGTTCTGGTGGACCGCGTGGCCAGGGTTGGCGTCTCCTGCGGAGCCGGGCGCAGCCTGCGGCAGCGGCTACACGGGGGGCATCAGGAGGTGGCTGATGGCGGTCTTGAGTTTCATCGGGCGCACCGGTTTGTGCATCAGGGTGTGGCCCAGCTGCCGCAGTTGCTGTTTGAGGTCGTTGCTGTAGTTGGCGGTGATCATCATCGCCGGGATCGCCAGGGCACGGCGGGCGTTGATTCGTGCCACGGCGTCGATGCCGTTCTGCTGGTGGTCCAGGTGGTAGTCGGCAATCAGCAGGTCGGCGTCGGCGCGGTAGTCGTCGACCTGGCGCGCCAGGTCTTCTTCGGACAAGGCGGTGATCACCTGGCAGCCCCAGCCTTCGAGCAGGGTGCGCATGCCGGCGCAGATCGCCGCGTCGTTATCCAGCACCCAGATCCGCGCGCCGTGCAAACGTTCCAGCAGGGCTTCCCCCAGCTCCGGGCGCGACGCCGGCAAGGGCGCGCTGGCGCTGATGGGTACTTGCACGCTGAACACCGAGCCGCGTCCCGGCCAGGAGCGCACGCCGATGCGGTGGCCGAGGATCCCGGCAATCTTCTCGACGATGGCCAGCCCCAGGCCCAGGCCGCGATCCTGGTCCGGGCGCTGTTCTTCGCCGCGCTTGAATTCCTGGAAGATTTCTTCCAGGCGTTCGGCGGCGATGCCCATGCCACTGTCCCAGACTTCGATCGACAGCCAGTGCCCCTGGCGCCGGCAACCGAGCACCACGCGGCCCTGGCGGGTGTAGCGGATGGCGTTGCTCAGCAGGTTGCGCAGGATCCGCGCCAGCAGCTGGATGTCGCTGCGCACCAGGGCCGAGCAGGCCACGAAGTGCAGTTCCAGGCCTTCGCTGCGGGCCACCTGGGCGTACTCGGCGGCAAGGTTTTCCAACAGTTCGCTCAAGGCGAAAGGCGCGATGTCGGCCTTGATCACCCCGGCATCGAGCTTGGAGATGTCCACCAGGGTGCCCAGCAGGTTTTCCACGTCTTCCAGGGAGTTGCTGACATTGCGCACCAGGGCGCTGCTGGCCTGGGGGTCGCGGCGCTCCAGCAAGGCGCTGGTGAACAGCCGCGCGGCGTTCAGGGGTTGCAGCAGGTCATGGCTGACCGCGGCGAGGAACTTGGTCTTCGACAGGTTGGCTCGCTCGGCCTCGCTCTTGGCCTCGCGCAAGCGTGATTCGACCCGGCTGCGCTCTTCGATCTCGCGCAGCAGCTGCTGGTTGAGGGTGGTCAGTTCGGCGGTGCGTTCGCGCACCCGCAGCTCCAGGTTCTGGTAGGCCTGATGCAAGGCCTCGGCGGTGCGCCGGCGTTCGGTGATGTCGCGGATCAGCACGAAGATCCCCACCACTTCGCCATTGGCCAGGCGGTTGGGCACGTAGGAGCGCAGCATGTAGCGCTCCTGGTTGTTGACGTTGGTTTCGGCGAACTCGAAGGTCACGCTCTCCCCCGCCAGGGCCCGCTCCACATAGCTTTCCAGGCGCTGGTAGTGCTGTTCGCTGTGCACCTCGCGCAGGCTCTGGCCGAGCATCACGCCCCGGGGCCAGCAGTACCACTCCTCATAGACCTTGTTGGTGAACTCATACACCAGGTCGGCATTGAGGTAGGCGATCAGCGCCGGCACATGGTCGGTGATCAGGCGAATCCAGCGTTCGCTCTCGCTCAGGGCCTCGGCGTGCTGGTAGCGCTCGGTGATGTCGGTGAAGGTGTTGACGAAACCGCCGGTGGGTAGCGGATGGGTGCGGATCTCCAGGACCCGGCCGTCGCTCAAACGTTGCTCGCACTCGTGGATCACTCGGCCATTGCCGTCGCGGCTGGCGGGGGTCAGCAGGCTCAGCTCACTGTCGCCGATCACCTCGGCAAACATCCGATGGGCGGCCACCGGGGCCAGCCCGCTGAGCTCCAGGAAGCGCCGGTTCCACAGTTCGAGAATGCCCTCGGCGCTGACCATGGCCACGCCCTGGGACAGGTTGTCCACCGCCCGTTGCAGCAGGTGCGACTTTTGCGCCACCGCCTGCTCCCGACGCAGGGTTTCGCTGTGCTTGACCTCGGTGATGTCGGTGAACAGGATCACCCGCCCGCCCTCCCGGGTCGGCCGTTCGCTGACCTGCAGCCAGCGGCCGTTGTGCAGGCGATACAGCGGTTGTTCGTCGGCGCCGCTGCGCGGTTCCTCGCTGAACAGCCCGGTGCTGGTCATCAGCCGGCGCACTTCCGACAGGCGCATGCCGGCCATGATCCGCACCCGGCCGTGGGTCCAGAAGGCGCGGAAGCGGCTGTTGAACAGGACGATGCGCTGCTCCTGGTCGAACAGCACGAAGGCGTCGGAAATACTCTCGATGGCGTCGATCAGGTGCTGGTGCGCCGTCTCGGCCCGCAGCCGCGCCTCGCTGAGCAGATGGTTGCCGGCCTTGAGCTCGGCCATGGCCTGGTTCAGGGCGTCGGTGCGTTCGCGCACCTGCTCGGCCAGCACCACCGAATGCTGGAACGCCGCATAAGGGTCGTTGCCGCGGGTGATGCCGGATTCGACCCGTTCGATCAGCGCCTCGTTGATCCGCCGCAGCTTGCGGTTCTCGCGCTGCAGGCAGTCGAGCTGCGCTTGCAGCTCAGCGGCGGGCCGGAGTTCGACTGCGGGCAATGGCGACCCCGGTGAAGGTCTGGTTGATGTGCATGCCATTGAACTGTTCTCCGTAGGTGTTGAAACCCATCACCCGTTGATCCCGCAAAAAGGCCCCGATCTGGTCCAGGCTGCCGCGATCCTCCAGCTCCAGGCGACGCAAAAAGCAGTCACAGCCGATGGTCAGCAACAGGCTGCCCAGGCGCTGCTGCAAACCGTCGAACAGCTGTTGCAGGTTGGGCAGCAAAGGGCCGGGGGTCATGGCGGTGAGGACGATGCCGTTCTCCACCGCGCAGTAGAAACTCAGGCTCAGGTCCGGGTGCACCTGCTGCACCGCGCGCACGTAGTAGTGCTGGTTGATGCGCACCGCCAGCGGGTGGGCGGCGAACACCCGATGGTCGAGCTGCGCCAGGGGCACGCCGATCAACCGTGCGTACTCCTCGGCGGCCGGTTCCGCGTTCAGTTCATAGACCCGGCGCGAGGCGCTGTCGGCGCCGGTGACCACCAGTTTTTCTTCCCGGGGCTGGATGTGGTGGGTGGTGAACACCTCGAAATCCAGCCAGGTGTTGACCAGCACCACCACCGCCGCGCCGCTGTGGAACTCGCCGCCGTAATACACGTGGGTGTGGGTCAGGTAGTTGTCATCGCCGGCCGAACCGCCGAAATGGGGAATGTCCCCCAGGGCTGCGCTGAGGGCGGCCAGGACCATTTCCTCGCGGCTCGACAGGCCGTCCAGCAGGGTCAGGGCGAAGCTGTTGCCCTTGATCGGCGCCAGGGTGTTGCTGCGGCAGCGGCCCACCAGGCGTTCGACCATCTGCTGGGCGTCGATCAGGCTGAAGTGCTCCATCTGGTCGATCAGCTCGGCGGCGATGGAAAAGTGCCGGTGATCGAAGCCGATGGCGGTCACGCAATTGCGCCCGTAGCCCAGGGGGGTGATTTCCCCGGCGCTGGTACAGCCCACCAGGGGGATGCCGCCAAAGCTCTGCTGCAGGGCCGGGCCCAGGGTGTGCAGGGGGTATTCGGCGGAGCAGAAAAACAGCACGAAGCCCAGGTGCGGATGCAGCAACTGGCTGGCCAGGTCCTGGGCCACCTGCTGCGGATCGACGGCCTGGGACATGGCACTGACCACGCCCTCGCTCTGGGCTTGCTGCATCGTCGCCTCCGGCGCCGGTTGTCTGAGCAATGAGTGTACGAAGCCGACCCCGGGGCACGAATGCTACTTGGGTAGCGGGTAGCCGGTTCCATGGGCGTAGGAGCTGGCTTGCCAGCGAAGGCGTCATCCGGGCTGGTGCAAGGCTGGCGGGCCTCTTCGCCGGCAAGCCGGCTCCTACGGGGAAGGCGCCAATGCGGAAAATAGGCGGGGAATGCGGCGCGTCACCTCCGTAGGAGCTGGCTTGCCAGCGAAGGCGTCATCCAGGCTGGTGCAAGGCTTGAGGGCCTCTTCGCCGGCAAGCCGGCTCCTACGGGAAATGCGCCAATGCGGAAAATAGGCGGGGAATGCGCGGCACGACCTCCGTAGGAGCTGGCTTGCCAGCGAAGGCGTCATCCGGGCTGGTGCAAGGCTTGAGGGCCTCTTCGCCGGCAAGCCGGCTCCTACGGGAAATGCGCCAATGCGGAAAATAGGCGAGGAATGCGCGGCGCGACCTCCGTAGGAGCTGGCTTGCCAGCGAAGGCGTCATCCGGGCTGGTGCAAGGCTTGAGGGCCTCTTCGCCGGCAAGCCGGCTCCTACGGGACATGCGGGAGATATGGGGAATGGAGGGGGCGCCGGCCCGGGCGCGATGCGCACGCCAGGGCCGGCGCTGGGGTTACCAGGTCAGCACCGCACCCACGGCGAAGGTGTCGGTGTTTTCGTTTTGCGCATTAGTCTGGTGGCCGTCGATCTCGAACTGGTTGTACTCGGCCACCAGCTTGAGGTTGTCGTTGATGTCGTGGAACAGCGCCACGCCCCGGGTCTGGTAGTCGGCGCCGCTGCCGACCACGCCGTTGCCGTCGTCCTTCGTCTTGCCGTAGGACAGCGCCAGGCGGTTCTTGCCCAGTTTGTACGAGCCCTGCAGCAGGTAGCCCTTGCTGTCCACGTTGCGCAGGGTGGCTTCGCCGGCATTGTTGGTGAAGAACGGGTTGATGCCCTTGGCCTGAAACCCGGAGCCGGTCAGGGACAGGCCGCCCATCTTGGCCTGCAGGCCATAGCCCAGGCCCTTGGACGTCACCGACTGCACGTTGGGGTCGGTGTTGTCGGAAGTCTGGTAGCTGCCGTTGAGCCAGCTGTAGAACTTGGCCCCGCCAAGGTCGAACTGGTAGGTGATCTCGCTCTCGGTGCGCGGGTTCTTCTGGTAGGCCTTGCCCAGGGCGCTGCTGTCGTTGGTGTCCACCGGGTCGAGGATGCCCACCGCCACCCGCAGGCCGTCCATCATCGGGCTGCGATAAGTGATCTGCGAAGACGGAAAGGGATAGGGATAACCGCTGCCGATGTTGCCGAACGACACCCCGCCGCCGTCCACCAGCCCCAGGCTGTCGCTGACCTGGCCGTACCCGGCGAGCATTTCATCGAGCAGGATGTTGGAGCGGGCGAACAGGCCGAAGTCCTTGCCGATCAGCACCTCGCCCCACTCCGGGTTGGCCACGGTGCCATAGAACTGGCGCACGTCGATGGCGGTGTCGGTGCCGTTGGTTTCGCTGTCGTTGATGGTCACCCAGAACGAGGCCCGGGCGCCGAGCTTGAGGTCGTCCACCTGTTTGCCCATGTTGAAGCCCAGGTAGTTGGGCAGAAAGCCCATCTTCACCCGCGCCTGGCGGCGGTCGTACTGCTCGCCGGCGCGGTCGACCTTGCTGTTGACGTAGAAGGCGTTGATGTAGCCGTCGGTGGAAAAGGTGGTCTGGTCCTTGTCGTACAGCATGATCTCGGCTTCGGCGACAGTGCCCAGGCCAAGGGTCGACAGGCCGACGAGCAGGGCCGGAATCAGGGGGTACTGGCAGTTCTTATTGTTATGCATGGCGCGCTCCGCAAACGGGGGACGAAATGTCGGAGGCGATTATCGAAAGGGCCCCAGGGCACTGACAGGCTGCCTTGGAGGCAGATTGCCAGTGCTTTGGAGGGGCTGGCAGGGAGCGGCAAATCCGATCCACGACCGGCCCGCTACCGGGCCCACTACCTGGAGTAACACCAAGGGCTCATGGCCCCGGGTGCGAAGGGATGAAGTCCTTAAGTCGTCGGCCGTTCAGTCGTCGCCCGTCTTATCGTCGCCCGCGAGCGCGCGCAGCCGCGCCAGCTCGGCGGTAGCCAGGGGAATGCCGTGCTCCAGCGATTTGGTCCGGGTGCGGTAGCGCCGGTCCCCGGGCATGCGCTCCAGGCCCACGGCCTGCATCTGCCGCACCAGCTCGCCGCTGCGCTGGGCAAAATGCCCGCCGCCCAGGTGGTTGGGGTCGATGACGATCAGCAGCTGTCCGGTCCAGGGCGTTTGCGCCCCGGGGTGTTGCGACCAGTCGAACTCGAAGGAGAAGTTGCCGCCAGTCAGCGCCGCCGCCAGCAGCTCCACCATCATCGACAGCGCCGAGCCCTTGTGCCCGCCAAAGGGCAGCAAGGCGCCGCCGTCGAGAATCGCCGCCGGATCGCAGGTGGGCTGGCCATCGCGGTCCACCCCCATGCCCGGCGGCAGCTGCTGGCCCTGGCGCTTGGCGATCTGCACATCGCCGTGGGCGATGGCGCTGGTGGCCAGGTCGAAGACGATGGGCTCGGCGCCCTCGCGGGGGGCGGCGAAGGCAATCGGGTTGGTGCCGAACAGCGGGCGCTGGGCGCCATGGGGCACCACGCAGGTCATGCTGTTGACCAGGCTCAGGGCCACCAGGCCTTCTTCGGCGAAGGGCTCGACATCCGGCCACAGCGCCGCGAAGTGGTGGGAATTGCGAATCGCCAGCACCGCGATCCCGGCGCTGCGGGCCTTGCTCAGCAGCAGCGCGCGGGCCGCGGCCAGGGCCGGCTGGGCAAAGCCGCCGCCGGCGTCCACCGCCACCACGCCGGGGGCCACATCCTCCACTTGCGGCACGGCCTGACCGTTGACCCAGCCACTGGCCAGGGACGACAGGTAACCGGGGATGCGGAACACCCCGTGGCTGTGGGAGCCGTCGCGCTCGGCCCGGGCGCAGTTGTCGGCCAGCACCCGGGCCACCTCGGCAGAGGTGCCGTGGCGAAGAAAAATCCGTTGCAGCAAGTCGGTCAAGGCCGGCAGGTCGAGGTACTCGGCATCAGCCTGCGCCACGGTCGCGTGGTTCGCGTCGGTCATTGCAGCTCCATTGGAATTGTTATTGGAAGGGGCCTGACTATCGCGTCACGCCAGTTAACTGTCAAATGTTGACTTCATGACAGAAAACCTTCATTTTCCGTTTCCAGCGGTCAATAAAAACAAGGAGCGGCCATGAGCCAGCCCATCAAACAACGCCTTGAAAGCAGCTTGTCCAGCGCCACCGCGTCGGGCCGGGCAATTGCCAGCTACATGCTCGCCAACCTCTACGAGCTGCCCTTCCAGACCGCCGCCGACATCGCCGAAAAACTCGGCGTCAGCGAATCCAGCGTCGGCCGGTTCTGCCGCGCCATCGGCTACAGCCATTTCAAGGATTTGAAAAACGACCTGAAGAACGACCTAGGCGAAGGCCCGTGGCTGGTGGGCGACCGCCTGCAGGAATTTCGCCAGCAGCCCAACCCGGCGGCCCAGGGCCTGCCCCGCAGCTTCGAGCTGGAAGTGGCGGCGCTGGTCAAGGTCTACGAATACAGCCTGACCCCGGCCTGGCAGACCGTGGTGCAGCGCCTGGCCAGCCGGCGCCGGGTGTACGTGGCGGGGTTCCAGACCGAGCGCGGCATCGCCGCCTCCATGGTCCACCTGCTGCAATACCTGCGCGACGGCGTGCACCTGGTGGACGGCTCTGCCGGGCATTTCGCCGACGTACTGCTCAGCCCCGCCGAAGACTGCGCCCTGGTGGTGTTCGAGGCCCGGCGCTATTCGCGCCACGCCCTGACCCTGTGCCACAAGGCTCGCGAGGCGGGGATTCCGGTGACCCTGGTCACCGACACCTTCTGCGACTGGGCCGAGCAGAACGCCGACGAGGTGTTCCGCGTGCCCACCGAGTTCAACCTGTTCTGGGAATCCACCGCGGCCATGCTGTCGCTGGTTCACCTCTTGATCAACGAGGTGTGCAAGCACCTGGGCCCCGAGGTGGAAAAACGCCTGGAAGCCACGGCCGCCCTGCATAACGAATTTGTTGGCTACACATCGTCCACCCGCGCAAAACAATAAATAACCGAGGTGCTCCATGAACAACGTCGTCCGCTTCGCCAGTGCCTGCGCCCTGGTCTTCGCCGCCTCCGCGGCCCAGGCCGAAACCCTGAAGATCGCCACCGAAGGCGCCTACCCGCCCTTCAACTACGTGGACTCCAACAACCAGCTGCACGGCTTTGACGTGGACATCGCCAACGCCCTGTGCAAGCAGATGCAGGTCGAATGCCAGATCGTCGCCCAGGACTGGGAAGGCATCATCCCGGCGCTGCTGGCGAAGAAATACGACGCGGTGGTGGCCTCGATGATCGCCACCGACGAGCGCAAGAAAAAGATCGCCTTCAGCAACCACTACTACCGCACCCCGCTGTCGGTAGCCGTGGCCAAGGACTCGGACATCACCGACGCCCAGACCAACTTCAAGGGCCGCACCGTGGGCGCCCAGGCCTCCTCGACCCAGGCCATCTACGCCGAGGACCACTACGGCCCGGCCGGCGCCGACGTGAAGTTCTACCCAACCCTGGACGAAGCCAACAGCGACCTGGCCGCCGGACGCGTGGACGGGGTGATTGCCGACAAATTCCCGCTGCTGGCCTGGGCCGAAAGCGCCGGCAAGGACTGCTGCAAGATCATCGGTGACGTCAACGGCACCACCGCCGACGCCTCGATCGCCGTACGCAAGGAAGACAACGCCCTGCGCGAGCGCCTGAACAAGGCCCTGGACGCGATCGTCGCCGACGGCACCTACAAGCAGATCTCCAGCCGCTACTTCGCCTTCGACATCTACTGACCGCCCGCCTTTGCCGCTGCCGTTGCCCCGCGTTCCCCCGAGCGCGGCGGCGCCCTGCACGGTTCAATTTTCCTGAGGGTTCGCGCATGTTCGAACAGCTGTCACTCCTGTCCTTTGCCAGCGGCGGCTGGGGCTCGGCCCTGCTCGCCGGGGCCCTGGTGACCATCGCCCTGGCCCTGGCCTGCGTGCCCATCGGCCTGCCCCTGGGCTTGCTGGTAGCCCTGGCCGCGCGCTCGAAAAACCGCTGGGCGCGGGCCTGGGCCACGACCTTTTCCACGGTGTTTCGCGGCCTGCCGGAGCTGTTGACCCTGCTGATCATCTACTACGGCTGCCAGATCGCCGCGCAGAAGATCCTCGGCGCCCTGGGCTACCCCGGTGAAGTGGCGATCAACACCTTCGTCGCCGCGATGATCGCCTTCAGCCTGGTGTTTGCCGCCTTCTCCAGCGAGATCTGGCTGGCCGCGTTCAAGACCCTGCCCAAGGGCCAGTACGAAGCCGCCAGCGCCCTGAGCCTGTCGCGGCGCACCACCTTCAGCCGGGTGCTGCTGCCGCAACTGACCCGCATCGCCCTGCCGGGGCTTTCCAACAACTGGCTGTCGCTGCTCAAGGACACCTCCCTGGTGTCGACCATTTCCCTGGTGGACCTGATGCGCCAGACCAACCTCGCGGTCAGCGTGACCAAGGAACCCATGCTGTTCTACAGCGTGGCCTGCTTGGGCTACCTGTTCTTCTCGGCGCTGTCGGGGCACCTGTTCAGCTTTCTTGAACGGCGCTTCAACCGTGCGCAACGGAGCCTGCAACCATGAGCCTGGATGACCTGCTGAACCTGTTCCTCAACCAGGACCTGCTGGAACGCTACGGCCCGCGCTTTATCGACGGCCTGCTGGTGACCGCCAAGCTGGTGGCGATTTCCTTCAGCCTGGGCGCCGTGCTCGGCCTGCTGATCGCCCTCGGGCGGTTGTCCAGCAATCAGTTCCTGCGGCGCTTCACCGGGGCTTATGTGTACTTCTTCCGTGGCTCGCCGCTGCTGGCCCAGCTGTTCATGCTGTATTACGGCCTGGGCTCGTTCAAAGGCTTCTGGCAGGACGTGGGCCTGTGGTGGTTCTTCCGCGACGCCTGGTTCTGCACCCTGCTGGCCTTCACCCTGAACACCGCCGCCTACCAGGCGGAGATCCTGCGCGGCAGCCTGCTGGCCGTGGCCCAGGGCCAGCGCGAAGCCTGCAAGGCCCTGAGCCTGTCGCGCTGGACCGCGTTTCGCAAAGTGATACTGCCGCAGTCGCTGCTGATCGCCATCGGGCCTCTGGGCAACGAGCTGATCCTGATGATCAAGGCCAGCGCCATCGCCTCCCTGGTGACCATCTACGACCTGATGGGGGTGACCAAACTGGCCTTCTCCCGCAGCTTCGATTTCCAGATCTACCTGTGGGCCGCGGTGCTCTACCTGCTGATCGTCGAAGTGGTACGGCGCAGCCTCAAATACCTGGAAGGCCGCCTGGGCCGGCACCTGAACTGAACCCTTTAGCGGGCCGCCGCGCGGCCCCTGTCATAAGGACCGAAACATGCATTGCCAAACCTTAGTTCTGGGCGCCGGAATCGTCGGCGTCAGCAGCGCCCTGCACCTGCAGGCCCGCGGCCGCCAAGTCGTGCTGCTGGACCGTCAGCCTCCGGGCAACGGCACCAGCCACGGCAACGCCGGGCTGATCGAACGCGCCAGCGTGATTCCCTACGCCTTCCCCCGGGAAGTGACCAAGCTGGTGCGCTACGGCCTCAACCAGCAATCGGACGTGCGCTACAGCCTGCGCCACCTGCCCAAAGCCGGCCCCTGGCTGCTGCAATACTGGCGCCACTCCTCGCCCAAAGGCCTGGCTGCCGCCACCCGCGCCATGCTGCCGCTGATCGAACGCTGCGTCACCGAACACCTGGCCCTGGCCCGCCCGGCCAACATGCTGGAGCTGATCGCCGACGGCGGCTGGCTCGAAGCCTTCAACGACCAGCAAGCCTTCGACTTCGCCCAACGCGCCGCCGCCGACCTGCGGGACTACGAACTCAACTACCGGGTACTGGACCGCGCCGAACTCTTGGCCCTGGAACCCGGCCTGCACCCCGACATCGTGGGCGGCCTGCACTGGCTCGACCCCAAGACCGTGATCGACCCCGGCGGCCTGACCCGCGGCTACGCCGAACTGTTCAAGCAACGCGGCGGCCAATTCGTCATCGGCGATGCCCTGACCCTGACCCAGATCGAAGGCGGCTGGCAGGTGCAGAGCGAACTCGGCCCGATCACCGCCCAGGAAGTGGTGGTCGCCCTGGGCCCGCAAGCCAGCGGGATCTTCGAGCCCCTGGGCTACCGCATTCCCCTGGCGATCAAGCGCGGCTACCACATGCACTACGCCGCCCTGCCCGGCACCCGCCTGCAGCACCCGATCCTCGACCCGGTGGGCGGCTACGTCCTGGCACCGATGGTGGGCGGCATCCGCCTGACCACCGGCATCGAATTCGCCGACCGCGACGACCCGATCAACGAAATCCAACTGCGCCGCTGCGAAGCCCTGGCCCGCAGCTTCTACCCCCTGGGCGAACGCCTCGACGCCGAACCCTGGCTGGGCCGCCGCCCGTGCCTGCCGGACATGTGCCCGGTGATCGGCCCCGCCCCGCGCCACCCCGGCCTGTGGTTCAACTTCGGCCACGCCCACCACGGCCTGACCCTGGGCCCGGTGAGCGGCCAGCTGCTGGCGCAGCTGGTCACCGGCGAAACCCCGTTCACCGACCCCACCCCCTACCGCGCCGAGCGCTTCAACTGACCGACGGAGAACCGCCATGCAGACCCAGACCGCCCCGCTTCCCGCCGCCTCCCAAGCGCCAGCCCGCCCCGCTGCCGACCCGCGCGAAGTGGTGATCGATATTGCCGGGGTGAACAAGTTCTACGGTGCTTTCCATGTACTGCACGACATCGACCTCAAAGTGCGCCAGGGCGAACGCATCGTCCTCTGCGGGCCTTCCGGCTCCGGCAAATCCACCCTGATCCGCTGCATCAACCGCCTGGAGATTGCCGAAAAAGGCCAGATCCTGGTGGACCGCACCGACCTCTCGCAAAACACCCGCGAAGCCGCCCAGGTGCGTAGCCAAGTGGGCATGGTGTTCCAGCACTTCAACCTGTTCCCGCACATGAGCGTGCTGGACAACTGCACCCTGGCGCCGATGACCGTGCGCGGCTTGTCGCGGAAAAAGGCTGAAGAACTGGCCCGGGGGTTTCTGGCCAAGGTGGGGATCGAGAACCAGGCGGATAAGTACCCGAGCCAGCTTTCAGGTGGGCAGCAACAGCGCGTGGCGATTGCTAGGGCGTTGTGCATGGAGCCGAAGATTATGTTGTTTGATGAACCGACCTCGGCGCTGGACCCGGAGATGGTGAGTGAGGTGTTGGATGTGATGGTGAAGTTGGCGGGGAGTGGGATGACCATGTTGTGTGTGACCCATGAGATGGGGTTTGCGCGGCAGGTGGCGGAGCGGGTGTTGTTTTTGGATGGGGGGCGGATTGTGGAGGATGCTCCGCCTGAAGAGTTCTTTGGGGCACCCAAGAGCCCGAGGGCTAAGGCGTTTCTTGCGCAGATTGTGCATTGAGGTTGGGGAGCTGATTCGTTGCTGCGGGTATGGCGGCGCACTGCAACGAATCTGCTTGGAACGCCACAGTGAGCAAGGGGCTCAGCGAGCTTACTGTGGCGAGGGAGCTTGCTCCCGCTCGGCCGCGCAGCGGTCGTAAAACCTGAGTTTGCGGTCTTTTTTGTGTACATATCCGTTGCTGCGGTCACGGCCACTTATGGTTTCGCTCTTACAGCGAGTCACTTTGAAAAGCCCAAAGTAACCAAAGGCTCCTGCCCCTCCACTCGGTGCCTCGCCTAGGCTCGGCATGCCCGAACTCCGGCATTGATCCGTGGGCCGCCGCCACAGGCCATCCATGGCCTGGGGCGGCTAACCCGGCGTCCTGCCGGGTTACCCACGGCTCAATGCCTGCGTTCGGCCATCGTGTCTAAGGGGGCAGGAAGATCAAAAGCCAAGGCAACAGCAGACGGCGGCCTACCGGCCTGGTGCTGCGAACCCGGACTGTGCTTTGCAGGGGCAAATGACAGCGTTACTTGAGCTTACCGCGCAGCCAGCTCATTACCCGCATCAAGAGATTCAGCTTGTGATAGAAGCTATCCGCGTCGACCAAGAAGCCCAGTTTCTTGCGTAGCTGGGCCATTTCGCTCGTGACGGCCCTATGCGCTTCGGTGCCAACGAGGCCCGCTGCAACCATGCCCTGGTCACCCTCATGCAGTAGGTGGTACCAAGCAATATCGGCTGCGTGACGCTCGAAATAGCGGTGATTGAGCACACGGTGCTTACCGAGCAGAAACAGGTAAGCGCCAAAGCCCGCAAGAAAGATCTGCAACATACTGGTCTCCCCTCCCTGAGCGTTCAGAAACTGAGCGATTTGTGGGGTTCGCCAGCAACCGAGCGCGAACAAGGCAGGCCATAGGGCAATGGCGAACAGCGCTTCGTTCGTGTGGGGATAGCGTGTCATTTGAATAACGATGAAACGGAGACGGCTCATGGAAACTCCTGGTGGAAGGCTATCCTGGCACGAGGGGCCAGGACTCACTCAAGCTTCCGTTTTTGCCTAGGTTCGACGCAACTCAAGTGGATACATTTGGTATCCATCACCAAGAAGAAGGGCGAATTCAATAGCTAGTCAGAGCGACACTTCACCCTTGAGAGGCCAGCCCTCGGGGACCAACGCCGGAGGCTTGCTCCAAGGTACCTCGACCAGAGACTTCTGGAACCAGTTATCCCTTAGATTTGCGTGCTCCGTGACGATGATCTGGAAGCCTGGTACGTCTTCGACCGTGAACTGGTAAAGCAAGTTGAACAGCTTGCGTACCGAGTCCATGTCGGCATCGGATTGTTCAGTGTTCAATACCGTACCGTCGACCGCCTTGTAGCACTCCTCTGAGGGGAAATACACTTGGGTCAGCTGATCGATCACCAAGAAGCGCGGCATGGGTCGATTACTCTTGACGCAGTACCGACGCCTGTAAACTCCCGTTCAACGCTGACATCAGTAGACGGAGCTGGCTCGCAGTGTGGATTACCGCTCGATGAAGGGCTATACGACATCATGTTCCTCGCGCTCCCTGTTCCAGAACTTGCACTCCCAGGGGAGATATAGTCCTCTAGCCGCCGCTTGGAACGAACGCACGACGAATTTTTTGGCCACCGAAAAGGAAGGTTTGGTTTGGCGACAAGAGCTGGCTCTCATGCGGGACGTGGGTTCCGATATCAGGATGCAGTTGCGGTATGCCTTGCTGTGGGCAGCTTTGTCGGCAAGCTTGGGTACGGCAGCGTTGTCCCTGAAGGGGGCGACGATCTTGAGCTCCGGACGGCCAGCGCTAGAACATTTGCGCAGGTCAAGTCACGACGCGACCACATGGGCCCGTTTTCAGCTCGCTCAGTGGCAGGCTTCGTCATGAAAATGTGGGACGGAAAGGGGCTTCAACCTGACGATCAATTTATGCTGGTGCTCGAAAGCAATGTTGGTGAACGCCGCACTGCCATCCGCCAGCTGCAGGATCTTTCCGCCTATCCGAGCGTCGTAGTCCAGCTGAAGGGACGCAAGGGGCTGGATGGCCTCATTGCGCGAACCAAGGTGCTTGTGCTGCCTGACCCTCGCGGAAGTGCAGTGGCCCAGATTTCGGCCAGGCAGGCCTGCACCTCCTTCGAAGCCGAGATGTACTTCGCGGACCTCCTGGGTGTGGTGGGGCATCTTTCTGATGACAACGGCACACGTGCAGCGAATGCATATCTTGGACTTGCCGTATCTGATGTTCAGCAGCGGTTCGACGCGCTACAGCCGCTTTTGACATCAGCGGTAGTCGAGGCAGCGATAACCGAGGGTTTGTGTTCAGCTGTGGATTTCCTAACGCCCGATGAGGATCCGCTGTTCTACCTGGGTGTCGATGCGCAGGCATCGCACGTAGCCGCAGGACTCGTTGTGGAACGGCCTGAGCTCCGTGCAGCCGTTCTAGTGGGACTGGAGAATCGCAGAAACGCGCTCATTCACGGTGCTTCCGGCTCAGGAAAGTCAGCAGTCCTTTGGGAGGCCGCGTACGCCAGTCGCCACGCAGTGCGTTGGTTTCAAGTTCAACGCCTGCCGCCGACAGCCATTGCGTCACTTGTCCAGCTTGCGCGCTCCAGACGAGCGACTGCAGACGCGCCCGTCGGCTTCATCATCGATGACGTGGGTCGAGGGTTCTCGGAGGGTTGGACCGCGTTGACTGCGGAGGTAAATCGCACTCCCGGGCTGCTGCTCTTGGCATCTGTACGAGAGGAGGATCGCTATCCGCTGGTAGATAGCCGTCACGCTGCCCAGGTCAAGGTTGAGGGTGACGACACTCTGGCTGAACGAGTGTGGCGAGAGTTGAGAGATAGAGGGCAAACCGCTTGGCAAGGATGGCGAGAACCTTGGGCGCTGGCAGCTGGCCACCTGCTTGAGTACACCCACGTGCTTACCCAGGGGCATCGATTGAGCGAGACGCTGCACGCTCAGATTGCGGCGCGGATGAACGACGTTACTCGACACGACGAGCTGGATGTCTTGAGGATGGTGGCTTGTGTGAACGCCGCGGGTTGCGGTGCCGATGTGTCAGAATTGCCTCGCGTCTTGTCCAAGCCCCCAACCACGGTCTCGCTCGCGCTGACCAGACTCAAGGATGAGCACTTGGTTCAAGACGCACATGACGACAGGATCGTGGGGCTGCATGAGTTGAGATCTGCAGAGCTCCTTCGTCTATCTCACGAGTTCCCACCGCCCTTGTTGTCGACTACGACCGCAACTGCGGTTTGGCTGGTGCCGGCATCCGAGATGTCTCGGTTCCTCGAGCGCACGCTCTCTAGGCACGAGGGATGCGATGACGAGGTAATTGAAAGTCTGGCGCTTAGATTGGAGGCAGCACCGACACCGGCGCTCCTCAGCGCGATTCTGACGGGGCTGGACCGCACGAATGCGCATCGGGTGATCGAACGATGGCTCCAGACCGCCGAAGCACAAGCGATGCCAAAGTCATTGCAGGGAACGCCTGCTGGACTCGCGATTGGCGACATCGAGCCACCGGATATTGGTCCGATGGTACCTGCATCCCGACGCTTTACTGAAATCAGGACTGAGGTCATCACTTCAGGTTTGACCGCTCGCTTTTTGGCTCGGTTAGCTCCAAGCGATCTGCGCCGCGCGCTCCAGGCGGCGAGCAGCATGGGAGACTTGACCCGGCTCATGGCTTCGCTACTCGGTCAAGTCATCCCGGCTTCGCACTTGGGTGAGCTGTCCACGCTTTCCCCCCCGCTTATCGACGCGGACTTTCAATCCGTAGTTTCGCTACTCAAAGTCACAGCAAAGGTCGACAGGGCGCTGGCGATCAGCTGGGTCAATGCAGAAGGGCAAGAGGCGTTGTTCCAGCGCTTCTCCGACCATGTGGCTTGGGCTGAGGCACCGAGTCTGAGCCCATGTGAGGAAGGTCGAGAGGTTCACTCAGACATCTGGTTTGTAGCAACCTCCGTTCAGACCGACCTTAACCACGAGGTGTATCAGACTTGTGAGACCTTGCTGGCGCTGACACCTGCAGCAGATATTGTGTCCAGCAACGCGCTCGGAGCTGACGAGGCCATCGTCCCGTCCACAGTCGAAGACTACCCACTCGCTCGCAAACGCATGCCCAGGGCGAATGTTCCCGTACCCGAACAGGTCGCCCGCAATCGTGCGTGGCTGGCCATACTCAACGCGCACTTGGCTACTGAGAATTACACCGCCTATCTAGCGCAATGCTTGGATCTGCTCAATCTGCTCGTCCCGAACCTCAGAGCGCTTCTTGACGGGCAGTTCAGAGGGAAGACAGATACCACGGCGCTGAACGTCTTGGGGCGCGTATACGACGCAGCTATCTGCTTGGTGGCGCCACAGGAGGAGGAGCCAGCTGCTGAGGTCCAGAGGTGGTCGAGGCTGCCATCGATACTGTCCAGTTGCTCCACAGATCTCGTCCGGAGGTTTCTCGCGCTGCCGCAGGGTGCTCCGGCCTACATGGGCTGGCTTGCCGACATCCAGAAGAGCATCGCGACTGCTGCGTCCGAGGAGTCATGGGATGTGTTGTCGATCGAGGCACCAAAAGAGTTGGATGAGCTACGGCGCCTCGTGGAAATGTTGCAGACAATGGCCGGTGAGTCTGAGAAAAGAGGGCGGCAGCCGTTCCTCACCCACCGTTGTCGGACGGCACCAAAGGGGAGTGCACTTGGCAAGGCGGTACTCGCCGCGCGCCGATATCGCGAAGCCGAGTTCAACAACTTGGAAAGTAGACTAAGAACCGAGCTGACCGCAATTAGCCCTGGCATCGGCGTTCATCTGCTGGCTGAGGCCACCATTCCCGAGGTGTGGCCGCCTGCAGATGTGCTGGTCACCTTGCCTGTAAACACCGATGGAACAGGTGTGAACCTGGCGAGTGGCTGGCCAGCCTGGCGTGCTCTCGTTGAAGACGGGCGCAAGATTTGCGTCCTTCCCGTCATGAACAGGCTCGGATTGACGAACCTCGCTACATCTGGCTTCGACAGGCTGCTCCCGGTTCTACCAAATGAACTGGCGCAACCCTGGTGCGCCGCCGCAGGACTCGAGGCAGCTCCGCTGGACTCGCTAAACATATTTACTCGTCTCACCAACTCGTTGGCAGAGCTCCAGGGCATTGATGCGTACTGGAGCAGCAAGGGAACCAGAACACCCGAGGAGGAGCGCATTTATCGGGCGGTCTCCGAGACTCTCGACGAAGCGAGGGACGCTTGGAGCAACTTGGCGCTCACGGATGACATCAAGGAGGCTGCCCTGCAGCTCGTGGATGCCGCTCTTCAAGGCGAGTTCCCGATTGCGAATGCCGCCGCAAGGCTGCTGCACGGCGAGCGGATCCAAACTATCGAAGTCATCGAGTCATTCGTCCTAGGGCTTACCTTGTTCGACTGTCAGCGCACAGCTAAGCGCAGTGCAAAAACTCGGCAATGACAACCATGATCTACATCCACGTGCTCAAGGTGGGTGGTGGCGCGGCGGAGCCCTTTGGGTTCCTGCCCAGGACTGATCTGCCGCAAAGCAGCCATTGCTGAACTTCCGACTTCCGCCTTACCGCCTAAAGCTGTCGTCAGGAAGGCTGCACTGGAGGACTGCTTCTGGCCGATTTCCGCCGGTGGCTAACGATTTCTGGCATGTAGAGATTTAAAACATGAGGGTGATTAAAACCTCATCACATGCCTGCATGTGACCACTGCTATCGCCATGACACACCGCCTCAAATATCCTCACCGACACATGGTTGTACTGCGCAAACTCTCCCCTTATAGTTCGCCCTCGCGGCAAAATCCGCGAACGACCTTGGCCGGTCGAATTACAACGACGCATCAGCGTCCAAAACACCATTGCAGACGCTTTTTTTGTGCCTGCGATTCTGTGTTATGGCGGCTGTGTGCGGGACACCTTCGGGTGTGCCGGTGTCGTTGTAACCGGTCGGCCAACCCTCGCACAGCTGCCACCCTCAATTTGCTTGGCCGCAAACGGTGGAAGCTCTACAACGAGTAACGACCATGGACGATCAATCGATTTCCCGCTTCTCCCCCGTCGACACCCACGACGCAAACCAAGCCGTTTTCTACCTCGACACCCAAGCCTCTCTGAGCGATCTGGCCAGCAGTGCGGCCCATCGTTTCACCGTGGTACGGGATCTGATGGACACGCTGTCCACGCTTAACCTGAAAGACATTGCCGACTGCGACCTGACACGGGTCACCCGAGGGGTGCATCTGCTCACCCGGGAGGGTTGCGCGGTGCTGGAGGTGATTCAGTGGCGAACAGCGCAAGAGGCCTGAAGGCCATTGAACTGAAGACGCGCGTAAAACGCGCTTGGCTTTGCCCCAGCCGTTGATCTGCTTTGGCTTTGGCCTTTGATCTTGCTTTGGCTTTTGATCTGCCTGCCCCTTCAGGAGGCCGAACGCAGGCGTTGCGTAGGGGGCAGCTCGGCATGGATGCCGAGCTAGCCGCCCCAGGCCATGGATGGCCTGTGGCGGCGTGCCCCCGGAGCAATGCCGAAGTGAGGGAACGCCGAGCCTAGGCGAGGGGCCGGATGCGGGGGCGGGAGCCCTTTGCTTACTTTGGGCTGGGCCGGCATTCCGGCTTTTCCAAAGTGAGTCGCTGTAAGAGCGAAACCGTAAGTGGCCGTGACCGCAGCAACGGATATGTAAACAGAACCGTATGCAGCTAGGTGAAAAGCATCGGCAGGTTTGGCGAGGACTGCGTCCTCGTGCGCAGCCTCGCTGCGCTCGACAGCGGCTACAGGTTTCGAATGATGAGAGGCAGTGATCAACAAGCAGCTCATTCAACCGCGACACGGTACTCATCAACTACCCTCGCCCCTTTAACCTTGGGCCCATAGCCAGGGCCCTATTTGCAGCGATGCGCATGAGTAACGAAAGTAACGCAGCATCACCGAGCACCAAGGCTTTTCGTACAAAGCCTAGGGAAAGCGGACACTCGATCCAGAGGCTGCTGCCGACATGACCGCGTTACGCACGGGCAAAGGGGCTTGCTCGGGATGTTGCTGCAAAAAATGCCTGATCGCTTGATCCTGGCGATCCACCACGCATACGTTCACGTTAGGGCTAGGGACGGTGCATTCTCCAAGCGCGAGGGCCCCGCAGTTCAATACGCCGTACACCGCAGCCGGTTGCGCGACGGCCGAGCAGCCGTAGACCATCTCGCCAAGGTAATTGAGCTGCCCTTGGGTGACGGTAAAACGCAGCGGTTTGGAGTAAGCCCCCATGGCCCCGCGACGGTGACCCAGGCGGCTCACTTCATAGTCACCGGCAGGTAGCCATGCCGAGTAGTCATCCTTGGGCCCCCAGCCATAAGTCTTGCCGCTCTTGATATCGCGAAACTCAAGGTAGGTTCCGTAGGGGCCGCCTTCCAGCAGCGCGCCGACCACTAGGCCCGCGTTTTGCGCGTTGTAAACAGGCGAATTCAAGGCCATTTCAGTTGGCATTGACGAACAACCAGCCAGTAATCCGATCAGGCCAATTGCAAAGATGTTGCGCGAGCCAAACATTCCGCTACCTCGGTGGGAGACAAAGAAAATCCCCAGAAAATTCAGGGACGACAGGCGCGCTGGACGGCGGCGACTGCCTTCTTTAGCATGATGGCCTTTCGCCCACTCGTGCATCAAGGACGATCTATCAACATGTTCTGTTTTTCCCAATGGCGCGTGCGTGGCGCTGTAAGCATTGCTGCGCTGGTACTTGGCGGGTGCAGTTTCAATGGCACCTACCCGGACGCCAGTGCCCCCGATGCGGCGAAGCTGCGCTTTATCAGCAGCAGTGACAGCTCGACGCTCGACTTGTTCGATGCCGAACACTGCGGCGGCCAAACCACGGGGCTGCTCAATAACCTGTTCAGCGCCAATACCCGGCGACGGGCAGCCATGAGTGCCGCTGCCCCCGAGGATGCCAAGGCCTACTTGGAAGTGCGGCTGCAACCGGGCCATGAGCTATTCGCGCGAGCCAATACCTTGAGCACCGGCAGCGTGTGCACCGTGGGGTTCAACTTCACCCCGCAGAGCGGCGGCGAGTACGAAGCGGACTTCCGCAAAGTAGGTCGCACTTGCCAGGTCACCCTTAGCCGTCTGCGCCAGATCGATGGCAAGACTGTGCGCACGCCGATCGTGCTGACCAACAAAGGCCTGCCCGCCTGCGCCGGCCACAACCCTATTTTCCCCAAGCCCACCGAAGCACAACCGCAGTCAGCGGAGCGTGCAGCGCTGATCGCGCAGATCGTCGACGCGAGTGTCATCGCGAAAATGCAGCCCGACGCCGAGGACTCCCCTTCGGTCCAGAAAACACTGCTCGACAGATCCGTAGCGGAACGCAAACAGCGCCTCGACTTCAGCCTGCCCGATGCCTATTGGACTGAATATCAGCAGAACCTGGAGCAGTTCTCCAATGAGATGAGGGGCACCAAGGCCCGTTCATTGCAGTTGTACAAGGATTACTACACCAACCGTCTGGGCCTGCTCGACACCCCTGCGATCAAGGAACTTTTGCCCGACAGCGAAGCGGCCGACCGTAGCAAGGCGATGTCGACCAATAATGAAATGCTGGAGTACTACTACCGAGCCCAGCAAGCACTGCTGAAGGAAACACTGAGCGCACATCAGGCACGCATGGCCGATCTGGATCAGCGCTTTGAGGTGTGCAAGCGTTTCGCGGCCTGCTGGCAACGTTGAAGCGGAGTGCGGCTTGAAAATACTGGCCGACGCATGTATGCCGCCTTCGCCCTGAGCAGGGGGCAGCTGGGCATGGATGGCCTGTGGCGGCGTGCCCCCGGAGCAATGCCGAAGTGAGGTAACGCCGAGCCTAGGCGAGGCGCCGGATGCGGGGGCAGGAGCCCTTTGCTTACTTTGGGCTGGGCCGGCATTCCGGCTTTTCCAAAGTGAGTCGCTGTAAGAGCGAAACCCTAAGCAGCCGTGACCGCAGCAACGGATATGTCCACAGAACCGTATGCAGCCAGATGAAAAGTATCGACAGGTTTGGCGAGGACTGCGTCCTCGTGCGCAGCCTCGCTGCGCTCGACAGCGGCTACAGGTTTCGACGGCCAAATAGCTGCATCACCTGACTGCATTGAGACGACCAGTTACACCACAGTTCCAATCACGGGCTAGCTCTCTTTTGCTCCCTCTACTCAACCGAAAATGATGAGAAGTAAAATGACAACTTATTATCTTCAAGATCGACCAACTGATAACGCATCCGGTCAAAACCCGAATCCAACTGACTCACGGTCATATGCATCAACTGAGTCAATCCGCCACCAATATCACGGGACGCAAAATGACTGATATCAATAAATCTGATACACACGACATCAGCCCCTGTCTTTTCAGAGTCCGAAATTGATAGAGATAAATCATAAGCCACACCATCTTCGTTCAACTGAATACTAATGGCATGCAAGCAGTTGTGAGCGACGAGCAACTCATTCAGCCGCAGAACCCTAATCATTATTCTTCACTATCTCTTTTCCCTAGGGAACATAGGTGGCGCTTTTGGCGATGACAACGCCTTTGTCCAAATCGCACCACACTCATTTCGAACACGAGCAAACCTGCTCTAACTTAAACTCTTTATCAACGCAGCCTTGCAAGCTTCCACTGCATATCTGGCGCACAAATACTACTCAATACCCCTGAAAACCTTTCAATAAGCATATCTATATTTTTCTCATACCTATGAGGCAACAAGCTAAGCACATCCTCTAGTTCACAACATTCAAGTACAAGATCGCAAATAACAGAAGAGACACCTTTATCTCTTAAGACCTTCTCAGTTCTCGGTGTAAAAAGAATTTGCTCAGCCTCCTCTAGCGACATCAAGCCAGAGCGAACCGAAGCTAACAAACCAATGGACAGTGCAGAAATGACCCTGCAAACTTCATCAGCCCCAAAAACCTCTACAATCAACGAAAAATCTTTCATCAAAACATTACTCCTTTAGTTCTATCACCTCGTCCTATTGCAATCATATTTTTACACCGAGCAACTTACCACCTTCACTATTAAAATAGTGCACCGATAGCTTTTTTCAGTCCAAGAAGCCATCTTTGTAATCCTTCAGCCATTTGCCGGGCTCTACAGCGAAAAAAGCTTGATCGTCGTACTATTTAGGTTTTTACGAAAAATAGGTGTAGGTAGAATTGCTGCCATGATTGGCTGGCTAATAGAGAACTACAGAATAGACACCCGCTACGAAAACTGACCAAGAGCTTTGCAGCTAGGGTCACCTTGGCTTCCAAGCCTACGTTGAATACGGCAGTACTTTTCGTACAAAACCTAAGTTCCTCATGCTTAGTGGACCAGTTCTTGCCCCGCCACTTCTTAACCCAACTCCCAAATATTCTGCTTTTCGCAAAAGTTCAAGAATTGCCACTACAACATCAAAGCAACTAGCCCTCCCAACATCAAATATCTGTCCAATTCAATAACTTTTACCTGTTACCGCGCCCCCATAACGATTGGGCTCAACATTTCCGCAACCAGATTTTTACAGACCGTCTCTGACACTACCGCCGAAACTAGAAAACTCCTTTTCCCGATTTTAGCCAGACATTAATTTCTCTATAAAACTGACAGCCTCTAATTTAAAACCCCCACCACCAAGTTCATACTCCTCTCTTAAATCACTAGAATTATACATATCGATCGCAAAAAAACACTTGACAGATGCTCGCTTAGGCCGACCATATCCCTTTGAAGGAAATTATTATCGCGCTCTATTTTCCAAAACTCCATATATGCCTCAGCAAAAATTTCAGCAGATAGTCTTCCCGCCACAAATCACTTGGAAAACTCTAGAATAATAAAACCCGTCTCGATACACCATTTTAAAAAATTTAAGTTGCCGAGCATCTAGATGCCAACTTAAAACCCGCTACAAAGTTTCCAGCACTATCAAGAATAACCGCATTACTTCCAGCATAACTAAAGAGCACTTTCGAATCTCTTACAAATCCATACACCCCTTACTGAACAGTAAAAGACGATGTCATATACGTTTTGATTGCCGCTTGATACTGAGCAAGCGTTTGGGAGTTTTCTTTGTTGTCACCACATCAAAATCTGAAGCATGCTTGAATTTTTTATCCAACTTTTTCTGAGCAACCCCAGCTAGCTCCCCAGCAACACCAGCTCCTATTTTACCTAAATATCAGCGCCGCCCAGTTTCATATTTAAGCAAACCCTGCTCCTCACGCGCTTGTAAATAATTGGCCATGCATTGCGCTTCAATCCCATCAGAAAGGCTAAGTGCAAGCAGATTCTCTGAAGACCATTCCATTAATGGGTTCATGGTCTCAATCTCTAGCATCAATGCTTCGCGTGTAGCTTTATTATGGCCACCAAACCAGACCCTGAAGGTGGTTTGTCCTCCATGCTGAACAACTCGTTGGACTACAAAGTCAACATCCGTTTCTACTTCGTCGCCTAGAGCAATGTCTTGAGCAAAGAAAGGAATACAGCACAGAATGAATTTGTGAGTGGCTGTTTTCTGCCCCCATAACTGTTCCCATTCGTTACTTCCATCCTTAGTTCCAAGATGAGCGACAAATATGAAATTGGCACGATCACGCCAAACAGGCGCTTGATGAACAGCTTCATATTCTCCGGTCTGATACTTCATATATATCCTCTACTAATTCACCAGTGGGAAGGGGGCCATTCACCACGATACCCTGACGGGGGATTGACAGGAAAGTCTCGTGCGCCTTTTGAAGCATTGCAGTGTGGGCACGCCATTTGAGCATTTTCCAGTGTAGCGTCTCCCCCTCTAGCCTTTGGAATCGCATGATCAACTTGTGTTCCAGTTCCTTCAATACGACAGTACACGCATGTTGAGCGTGGATTCTCTGCTTTGGCAGCATCCTTTACAGATTGCGGGAAGGCCTTACCTGCTGTTTCACCACCGGCAGCGCCAGGCTTGATTTCAGGCACAGCATTTTTTGTACCAACAATTCCATTTTTTATTCCAGTTCCAACAGCTCCCGGTTTACCGACTGTCGATGAGAAGATATCCGCCCCAGGACTCAGTCCCCCCATCGCAAAGTCCGCAGCAGCGGCTGCAAGATTACCATCCGTCGACCGAACACCTTCCGAAATATTTATATAGATGGCTTGTTGATTTCTTTCCATTGTGGCCAGGTGCGCAATGGAACGTCCAAACTGATCTTTCGCACCCGACTTTCTTATAGTCTCCGCCAACTCCCAATTGGAGGCAGTCTCATCCCTGAGCCTTTCATAAATCTGTTCGCACATGGTTGGATTATTACGGCATAAATCTGGAAACGCCTTATTACGTGCGACATCCAACTTATCGTAATACTCTCGCACCCCTTGGCATTCATCTTCAGAAGTACACGCATTAAGCTTGCGTTCTTTCTCAAGGAGCTCTTCATGAAATAGGTAGTTGAAGGTAGTCGCTTTCTGTGCAATTACCGCACCGGTATTAAGATCACCCCCAACAGCAGCAGCTCCAACCAATCCCGTCAGTTGGGAAAAGACCAGATGCAACTCTTCATTCTTGCCGGCCATATCGGCCATGACATTAATCAAGGCTTCGTTCAGGCCAGCAGCGGCTGCACCGGTCTTGAAATCACTCCCTGTCAGCTCTGCCAATAGGCCGCCCATGATTGCGTGGGCAGCAATCTTTTGAACGCCTCCATTTGGAAAGGTGATTTGGTCTCCGACCCAGTTAAAGCCCGTGGCCATGGCCATATTGCCCGCCTCTCCCATCAGGGCGGCGTTGAAGTTACTACCGAAACTGCCGCCACCAATGGCAGAGGAAACGCCACTGGAAATTAGCGCTCGCCCTACGGTGCGAGTCGCCGCATCCGTTGCGTTGCTCCAACGGAAAATATCTTTGGATGAGTTGGCGGTGCTTAACGTTGAACCATCTGCAGGTTGAATCCCCTGAGTGGCGGTACTGGCACCCTCTGCTGCCGTAAACCAATTTTTGTCAGCATAATCCAGGAACCCAGCTGTAAATCCTGCAATCGCAGCGCTCTTCAGACTCCCCGTACTGAACGTATCTTTCACCGCCAGACCAAGGTTGCCCTTGTTATCAATGGTGCTAGTGACCGCAGTCGTGCTCAGGCTGGCAGCAACTGCCAGGTTTGACCCGCTCAACCCCAAACCAGCGGGGCCGAGGATGAAAGACATCAGAATAGCGATGGCAATCTTGGCGCCAGCGCCGAGGCCAGAAGACTCGTACTTGAAGCTGTCGTGAATTTCTTTGACTTGGCGCCAATCGATATCACCACGGGCCTCCGCCTGCTTCATCCAAGCCAGGTTGGGGTCCGCTTGCACCATCGCATCGATGGTTTGGCTAACGCTCTGTTGATCGACCTGCTTGATATCGATACGAATGCCTTCGGCAGCTTTGATCACCAGCTTGCCTTGAGCGACCAGGGCGCTTTGTCGAAGGGTCTCATCGGTTTTCCCTTCGCCCTTCATCTTGTACCAAGCCAAATCGCCCTTGCTCTTGGTATGGCTCTCGTCGTGGAAGTCCTTCACGCCCTCAAACACGATGCGGCCACCGCTGTCCAGCGTCAGGTCCTTACCGCTGTCCAGGGTTGCCACTTGGTAACGCTGGTCCCCGCCGCTCTTGAGCGTGAGATCACCGCCCGTCTTGATTTCACTGCCGACGTTAGTGTGCTGCGTCACTTCATCGCGTTTCGCCGCGTTGCTCCCCCAACTGCCTTTTTTGCTCATGTCGTAGAGGGAGTAGTCGCGGTTGAGCTCAGCCATCAAATTCAACTGCTTACCGGCCACCAGATAGGCCTCGTTACCGGCGTTGATTTTGCTGGCGACCATCGTCAGGTCTTGCAGCGCCGCAACCTTTACATCACCACCGGCCTCAATCGTCGTGCCCTGCTGGCGAACATGGTCTTCTTCCTGCTTGATCTTCTTGCCGCTGCGCTTATAGCGGTACTCACTTGATTCTTCGTTGGCAGCCGCAAGGAGGCTCACATCCTTGCCCGATAAATTGACGTCGCCGCCTGCCTTGACATGGCTGGCAACCATCGTCAAATCGTTCGTCGCCACAACATCAAGATTCCCACCGACCTTGATCTCACTGGCATGCTGCACCGTCTGGCTCTGCGCCCAGAAATGCCGTTTGTCCTGGCGCGTCGAGCCGGTTTCCTCGCGAGCCGCCGCAATCACCACGTCGTTACCCGCGCTCAGCTCAGCGTTCTTGCCTGCGGTAATGGCCCCGCCGACATTCAGCAAGTCCCGCGCTGCATGCATCGTCAGGTTGTTCTCGGCCTCAACCCGCGCGGCGCTATCGACGACTGCCGTCTTGGAGCTGAAGCCCTTCCCACTGTTTTCAATCGTGGTGATGGTCCGGTCATTGCGGATATCCCCAGTCAAGGTGCTCAGGTCAACATCCTTACCCTTGAGGATGCCGCCTTGCATGTTCACCAGGTCCTTGCCCGCCACCAGCTTCAGCTTTTCACCGGCCTGCGCGAGCCGCGTATTGACGAGGTTGTTCCCCGCTGCTGCCGAAAGGTTTTCGCTGGCGCGCAACGTACCGGAGTTCTTCAAATCCGCACCGGCAATCAAGGTGACGTCCTTGCCCTGAATCAACGCCCCATCCGCCGTCAGGCGGTTGTTCGCCTGGGCCATGTACAGCACGGGCACCAGCACGTGCTGGCCATTGATCACCTGGTCTTCCATCCAGACGATGTCATGGGTCAGTGCGGCGACTTGCTGCGAGGTCAAAGTCACGCCAACGGATAGGTTGAGTTGCTCCTTGCTGGCGATGGCGTTGTTCATCAGGTACTTGAACATGCCTTCGTCGGTGTTCTGGCCGGCGATAAAACGCTGACCTGTGCGCGCGGTGACGGCTTGTTGAATCAGGCGTTGTTCATAGAGACCATCACCCAGGCGCTTCCAGCTGGTTTCAGGGTCGTAGCCCAGCTTGCCCAGCAGGTAGTCCGAGCTCATGAACTGCTTGAGATCGGTGAAGGCGGAGTTGGTTTCGACCAGATATTTGGGGCCGACGAACACCCGGCTGGCGTCCGAGCCCTGGATGTTGGCTTGGCTCAGGTCCTGGCTGTTTTTGGCAACAGCGGCGCTGTCGACCACGTGAAACAACCCGTTCGTACCGCTCGGCAGGGCGAAGCCCGGCATGCTGGTCGGGTTGACTTGTTGCTGTGCCAGGTCCGGTGGCAGTTGCGGGTTCAGCACCACCACGGCGGGCTTGGTCACGGTCGTGGCGCCGCCCTTGTCCGCGACGGGCGTAGGCGGCGTGAACTGCACGATGCTGCTGTTTTCCAGCTGCTGGGTCGCCTGGATGCTGATGTTGCCGCCCGCCTGGATCACCGAGGCAATGGGATCGCCCGGGGTCACGGTGGTGGTGTCGCCCACCAGGTTGAAAGAGTTGAGCGCGCCCACCGGCAATACCTTGGGGTTGGGTTGGGCGTTGTAGGGGTAGATCCAGTTGGCGCGGAAGCGCTCATCCGTACCGTCGGTAACGCGGCCCGTGTTCCAGGTGCGTGTGCGTGTGCTGGTACCGGTGGTAGCGCCGATGTTGGCGAAGTTGTCGGCGGTGATCAGCAGATCCGCGCCCGAGGCCATGGTGCTGTATTTATTCAGCACGCTGGATCCATCGACGGTCAGCTTGGCCCCACTTTGGATAGATGAGCTGGCCGAATCTGTCGCGACCACACTTTTGGAGACTTCGTTGGCAATGTAATCGACGTTGTGGTGGTCACCACTGCAGTCGTAGCACCTCACATTCAGGCTGCCCGATACCAGTTGGTCGACAGTGCTGAACACGTCCTTGCGGTTGATTACGCTGTCGCTGCGCACCAGCACATCGTTGGCGGCTTCGATATGGCTGGAGATGTTTTCCAGTGACGCACTGCGAGCCACACCGTCGCGGGCCATCATGCTCAGGCCGCCGAGGCTGTAGATGTCGGCGTAGTAGTTGGTCAGGTTCTTGAAGCGCAGCGCCATGTCGGTGCCGCTGAAGATCAGACCGTGATCGTTGCGCACCGCTTCGGCGTTCAGATCGACCTTGCCGGCGCCGCCGAGGGTGCCGGTGTTGGTGACATTGGCGGCGGTCAGGGAGAACGCTCCGCCGCTGGTGATGCGTCCGGCATTGGTCCAGCTGTCGCCCTTGGCGGTGAAGCTTTGGCTGGCGGCAAGTTTGCCGGTGGCTGCCTGGTTGAGCTGGCCTACGGTGACATTCAGCACATCCGCCTGAACATCCGTGCTGTTGTCCCAGGTGGCGGCGTCGACGGTCAGCGTGCCGGCAGTGGCGACACTTCCGCCGATGTTGCTGAACTTCGCCAGATCGACCCCAAAAGTGCCCGTGCCGACGTGACGGACATTGCCGTCGGTGTTCTTGAAGCTGGCCATGCGCAACGAGACGTCATGGTTGGCGGCTTCGATCATGCCGCTCTGATTATCCAGCAACCGCGCGCTGGCTACGCTGGCGGTGCCCTGTTGACCGAGGGAGCGCAGTTTGCCGTTCTGGTTATTGATGGACGCGGCGTCAATCAGCAAAGCGCTGGCGCCTTCGACCAAGCCAGATTGGTTGTTCAGTTCGCCGGTCAGGCCAAAATCGATGGCATCTGCGGCAGCTCGGCCTTGGCTGTTGTTGAGATGGGTAGCGCGTACGTTCAGGGCTTGCTTGGCCAGCAATGCACCGTTCTGGTTGTCGAGGATCGTGCTGGTGATCTGGGTATCGCCGCTCAGGGCAGCAATCTGGCCGCCATTGTTCAGTAGCGATTGTTGCGCGCCCAGGTTGATCGACTGGGCCTGGATCAGCCCCGCTTCGTCAGCTGCGGTGAGCGATTTCCCGTTATCCAGCACGGTCGCCGAGGTGGCCTTGAGCTTTCCCGCAACACTGGCCAATACACCGCCACGGTTATCAACGTTGTGGGCTTCGATGGTGAGGTTTTCGGTCTGGGTGATGACGCTGCCATCTTGGTTATTCAGCCCTGCGCCCAAGGTCGCGGTGATGCCGCTCTGGCTGAGCAGGCTGCCCGTGGTGTTGTCCACCGCACCGCCGTTGATTGTCAGGCCCTGCTGGGTGCTGATGATGCCTTTACCGGTGTTGATCAGTTGCTGATGGGCAATGAGGCCCATGGCATTGACGGAGGCGATGTAGCCGTCGAGGCTGTTGTCGATCGTGTCAGCGGTCAGGCTGAGCTGGCCTTGGCTGATCAGTTTGCCGCCTTGCTGGTTGAAGGCTTTGGCGGTGGCGAGGATGTCACCCTGACTGGTGATCTGCCCCTTAGCGTTGTCGACGGTGGTGCCATCCAGGGTCAACGTGCTTTTGGCGGTGATCTTAGCGCCGCTGTTATCGAGGCTGGCCACGTCCAGGCCAAGGGTATCCTGGCTGCTGATGACCCCGTTGGTGTTCTTCACCGCTGCCGCTTTCAGTGTCTGCTCACCGCCGCTGGCGAGGGTACCGTTGGCGCGGTTATCGAGCTGACCACCGAGGGTAGTTTTGAGCGTGCCCTGGCTGGTCAGGGTGCCGCCGCGATTGTCGATGTCCTGGGCGTTGAGGGTCATCCCGGTGTTCGCCGACAGCGTGCCGGCGCGGTTGTCGAGGGTCTCGCTGACGGTTGCCTTGAGGTCGCGACTGGCGATGACGCTCTGGCCACGGTTGTCGATGTTCTTGGCGGTGAGGGTCACATCACCGGTTTGGTTGCGGGTGCTCTGTGGGGTGACACCGGCCTCGATCAAGCCAAGGTTGTTGAGCTGACCTTCACTGGTCAGCTTGACGCTGTCCCGAGCGGCGATGGAATGGCGGTTGGTCAGTGTGCCTTGGGTGGTTGCGTCGACACGGGTACCGGCATAGACCGCGCCCTGGGCATCCAGGCTCTTGGCATTGATGACAACCGCTTGCGCCGCCGTGGCCTGCGCCAGGCTCAAGTGACCATTGGCATCCAACTGCATATCGCCGCCACTGGCGAGCATGTTGCCGTCAAGCTTTACGCCGACACCGGCTTCACTGCTGACCAGCTTGATCGCCCCGGCGTACATGCCGCCCAGGGCCGAGGAGTCGATGGCCAGTTGAGGGGCCGTCGCCGGGTCGGTGGCACGCGCAGTCGCGTTCAGGGTCTTGGCATCAACATCATTGGCGCCGGCAATGATTGTCAGGTTCTTGGCCTGGATTTCGGCATTGAGCTTGGCTGAGCGGGTGATGATCTCGAAGCGGTCGATGTTGTTGACATTGAGCCCGGCCCCTTCAATAACAACGCTGCCCTGGTCCACCTGATACCGCTGAAGCTGGCCGTTTTCGAGCACAGGCTTGCCGGTGGTCAACGTCGCTTGCGGGGTGTTGATAAAGCCGCAGCCGTTGCAGGTAACACCATACGGGTTGGCCACGATCACATGGGCCGACTGCCCCGCCACTTCGGTAAAACCGCGCAGTTGGCTGGGGCTACCGCCGTTGACCTCGTTGAGGATCACCCTGGCAGCCGTACCGTTGAGATTCTGGTTGCCGAGGATGATCCCGCCCAACTGCGTGGACTGAGTGCGGCTGGTGGCGTTGTTGAGGATCACTCCCTGTTGGCCGACGTTGTAGTCCTGGAACTGGTTATGCGACAGCCCGCTGCCATTGGGTGCACTGATGTTGACGATAGGCACACCATTCGCCGCCTGGCCCAGGCTGGTGCCCGGTGCGCTGACCACAATCCCCTCCGCCTGCACCAGCAACGGTTGCCAGAACATGACGTTCGCCAAAACAAACGCCAACCCGCGTTTGGGCAAGCCCATGAAGTGGGAGCGGCTTTTCAGGGATGCAGAAGGTTGGCGCGCAAGGAAGGCGAGCTGTTGAACGTCCATGTCATGTCTCGATGCCCAAGGGCGGTAAAAATTTAGAGAAAGAAATCCAGGCGGAAATAGATCGGCGCTTCACGCTCAGTGATCGGCGCCGGTCGTTCCAAAGAGTGGGCAAAGGTCACGGTAGCGGCGACGTTCTGGCCACGTGCAAACAGCTCCACCGAGTTGCTGGTCATGCGCCCGTGCTGTTCGGCGTTATAGCGATCGCGGCGGATCACGCCCTGGTCATACCCCAGGCTGGTGCCGTACTCGCTGAACACCGGCTGCATCCAGTCCCAGGTCACCGGGCGGCTCCAGCGCAGGTCATTGCGCCAGTAACCGCCGCTGTCACCAGCCAGGCTTTGATCCTTGTAGCCGCGAATCGACGACTGCCCACCCAGGCTCATGCGCTGAGGGCTGAACAGAACATCTTCGCTGCGCTGGCCGGTCATCAGACTGCTGAAACTGAACGACTCGCCCCACAGCTTGAACGGGTACAGGTAGCTCAGGGTCGCGGTGTATTTGCGATAGCGCGCATCGGCCTGGCCGGGGCGTGGGTTGTGATTGGCCTGGGCGTCGAACGCACCGATGCCGTCCTGCATGCCCAAGTCGATGTTGAGGAATGAGCCTCCAATGCGGCGGCCATGGTTAATGCCGAACTGGGCTTCGCTGAGACGGTTGCTGCTCAACGCGAGCTTGCTGTCCTCGATGAAGTTGTTGGTGCGCAGGTACGCCACGCCGGTGCTGAGGGATGTTTTGCTCAGGGCATCGCGATGGATCACGCGCTCCAGGCGCAACTGATGATTTTGGCTGTCGCCCGATTGCTTGAAATTGAAACCGCTGGCCTGGGCCAAGGAGCGATATTCGGTTTCGCTGTAGGTGTAATTGAGGTTCCACCAGCCGAACGGCAGGCTGTAGTTGAGCATCGAGTTGCTCGAGTTTTTTTTGTGATCGCTTAGCGCATCGTGGCCGCCCCGCAGCGAGAGTTGATCAGCCAGGCCGAGAGGGTTATCCCAATCCAGACTGGCACCCCACTGCTGCTCTCCCGTGCTGCGCTGGCCACCGTTGTGGCGCGACAGGCCAACGCGCCAGGGCTTTTGTGGGGTATTTTTGACCAGCACTTCGCTGCCGCCAACGGCTTTGCCCGGTGCCAATTCCATCTGCGCCTGGTTGGAAGGCAAGCGGTTCAGTTGATCAACCATCTGCTCAACTTCCCGCAGATTGAGCAGATCGCCCGTTTTGCCAGGGAAGCTCATAAACAGCTGGCGGTCGGTGACACCACTGTTTTCTGCGCCCTTCATTCCCTCCAATCGACCCTCGACCACCTGCACCTTCAAGTTGCCGCTGGAAAGGTCTTGCTGTGGCAAGTACGCACGGCTGGTGACCAACCCTTTGGTCATGTATTGGTCGGTGATGACCTTGAGCAATTCATTGAGCTGGGGCACACCGAGGCATTGGCCGATGTAAGGCTTGAGCAAGTTGCTGCGCTCGCGCTCGGACAAGGCATCGGCACCACTGAGGTCGACGGTTTTGATGGTGAAGCAACGAGTGTCGGTGGGCGCCGCCTGCTGGCTAGGCGCTACGACTTTTCCGGGCAGGTCCTTGAGTTCTTCAAGGCGACGTTGTTGCTCTTCGAGCAAGCGATCCTGGCGGTCCCGGATCAGGTCGGTGACGCCTGGAGCATTCTGCAGGGGCGCGGACTCGGCCATCCCGACGGTGCCCAGGCAAAAAAAAGCGGACAGCAGGCTGAGCCTGGTCCGACGTACCAAACGCCACATTTCTAGATCCCTCTACATGGCTTTGTGCCATTAAACGGCGGCGATCTTAGGTTGGCGTTTTAATGACGTCAATTAAACGTATTGATTTATTTCAATCTTGGTACAAGCGCTATCACTTTTGCGCTCGTCGACAGTGAGTGGCCGTCAAGGCAAAACGGCCAACAGCCCACCACCTCACCCAGTAACCCGCCCCAACCGCACCGCCACACTCACCGCCTGCTCCGCACTGCCCACATTGGTAAACCCCATCACCAACCCCTGCCTCCCCCCATCCCCCAGATACCACTGCGACAACGGCTCCACAGCAATCCCCTCCCCCCGAGCCCGCCGGGCAATCTGCACATCGTCCCCCTCCCCCAGCCCAGCCACCACATGCATGCCCCCCGCCTGCGGGTCTATCTGCAAACGCCCACCCACCTGCTGGTGCAACGCCTCCACCAGCCATTGCCGCCGACGCGCATACAGGCCCCGCATTTTGTTCAGGTGCCGGGCAAAGTGCCCCTCGTTGAGAAAGGCCGCGACCGTCGCTTGCAGCAGGTGCGGGCAGTGGTTGTGCAAACGATCCGCCTGGCGGGCGAATGCTGGGGTCTGTTCGGCGGGCACCACCAGGTAGGCCAGGCGCAGCCCTGGAAACAGCACTTTGCTGAAGGTCCCGGTGTAGAGCACGCGGCCCTGCTGGTCGAGGCTCTTGAGGGCCGGCAAGGGCTTGCCCTGGTAGCGGTATTCGCTGTCGTAATCGTCCTCGATGATCCAGCTGCCTTGGCGGTTGGCCCAGTCCAGCAGGGCCAGGCGCCGTGGCAGGGACAGCGACACCCCCAGCGGGCTCTGGTGGGTCGGGGTGACCACGGCAAAGCCGGCCTCTGGGGCGTGGGCGATGCCTTGGGCGACGTCCAGGCCTTGATCGTCCACGGGCACCGGCACCAGCTGCGCGCCGGCTTCCAGCAGTGCGTTCCTGGCCATGAAGTAGCCGGGCTCCTCCAGCCAGCAGGTGGCGCCTGGGCGCATCAAGGTGTGGCTGATCAGGTCGAGGCAGGCGCGGTAGCCGGCGCAGACGAAAATCTGCTCCGGGTGGCAGGTGATGCCGCGGGAAATCCCCAGGTAGGAGGCAATGGCCGCCCGCAACGGGGCGTAGCCGCGCGCGTCCGGGTAGACCAGGCCTTCGACGCCCGCCTGGCGCAGTTGCCGGCCCGCCAGGCGGGTCCAGAGTTTGCGCGGAAAGGCGTCCAGCGCTGGCAGGCCCATTTGCAGTGCCAAGGGCGAGGTGCCGGCATGGGTGCTTTGGTGGGTCGTTGCAGCCATCGGGGCGCGCTGCGTGGGCGCGGAAATCGGCGCCAGTTGCGGGGTGACAATGGTCCCGGCGGCCCCGCGAGCAATCAGGTAGCCCTCGCCTATCAGCAGCTGGTAGGCGGCTTCCACGGTGCCCCGCGCCAGGTTCAGCTCCGCGGCCAAGGCGCGCACCGCCGGCACGCGGTCCCCCGGGCGCAGACGGCCATCGGCGATGGACTCGCGAAATCGCTGGTACAGCTGGCGATAGATCGGCGCCGTCTGGCTGCGGTCCAATTCGAAAGGAAGGATCATGGCCTAGTCATTTATGCATTTTTTGGCCCTGTAGCTTAAGCCATCGGCCTTCTACAGTGGGTCATCTCTTTGCAGCGGATGACGGACATGCCCTACACCCTTCAACACCTCGATAGCGAGGCGGCCCTGGCGGCCAGTTTCGACGTGATGCGTGTCTTGCGCCCGCACCTCACCCACCCGGCGGCCTATGTCGCCCAACTGGCCCGGCAAACCGAACAGGGCTACCGCTTGCTCGCCGCGTGGGACGCCGGGCGCATCGTCGGCCTGGCCGGTTACCGCGAGCTGGAAAACCTGCTCTACGGACGTTTCATCTACGTCGATGACCTGGTGGTGAGCCCGGAGCTGCAGCGCAGCGGCCTGGGAGCGCGGCTGTTGAGTGCGGTGCGGGATGAGGCCGTGCAGCGTCAATGCGATCACTTGGTGCTGGATACCGGCCTGCATATGCCTCTGGCCCAACGCTTCTATTTCCGCCAGGGGTTGCTGGCCCGGGGCATGCACTTCACCCAGCGGCTTCGCGGTGGGGAGCCGGCATGAACACTGTCCTGTTGATCAACGCCAGCCCCCATGGCCAGGTTTCCCAGGGGCACCGGCTGGCACTGGAGCTGCTGAGCTCCCTGCGCCAACGCTATCCGCAGCTCGAACTGGTCGAGCGCGATCTGGGGGCGCAGCCGTTGCCACCGCTGGGCCTGGACTACGCCCACGCCCTGACCACCGCCACGCCTTTCGACGCGCCGTTGTTCGAGGTGTCCGAAGGGCTGATTCGTGAGTTGGAGCGCTGCGATGTGCTGCTGATTGCCACACCCATGCACAACTTCACCCTGCCGGCGGCGCTCAAGCTGTGGATCGACTACGTGCTGCGCATTCACCGCACCTTCAGCTCCGGCCCGGAGGGCAAGGTCGGCCTGCTCAAGGACCGCCCCGTGCATGTGCTGGTGAGTTCCGGCGGCTTTCACCAGGGCCCGCGGGCACGCCAACCGGACTTTCTCACGCCTTACCTGCGCCAGGTGCTGAACACCCTTGGCCTGTTCGACCTGCAGTTCACTTATCTGCAGGGCTTGGTGTTCGGTGACGAAGCGGTGCGCGCAACCCTCGACGAGGCCCGCAGCGCACTGTCCTTGCAGCCCCTGTTCAACCCCCTCGTTTGTGCCTGATCACTTTTTTCCATATCGGAGTTTCACCATGAGCCAACTCAGACTGCCCTTTGCCACTTTGTCGCCGGCCGCCTATCAAGGCCTGCTCGCCACCAACACCGCCCTGGCCGCCAGCCCCCTGGGCCTGCCCTTGCTGGAGCTGGTGTATTTGCGCGTGTCGCAGATCAACGGCTGCTCGTTCTGCCTGGGCAAGCACTCACAGACCCTGCGCGAATGTGGAGTCGCCCAGGACAAACTGGATTGCCTCGCCGGCTGGCGCGTCAGCGAACTGTTCAACGACCGCGAGCGCGCCGCCCTGGACTGGGCCGAAACCCTCACCTACGTCCACGACAAGGGCGCGCCGGACGCACTGTACGAACCGCTGAAAGCGCACTTTAGCGAGGTCGAAATTTCCGACCTGACCTTGGCCGTGTCCTTGATGAACGCCTTTAACCGGCTGGCGGTGGGCATGAAGCTCTGAGAGTGAGGTCGCCGTTGACGGTGTTGGCTTTGCTTTGGACTTTGGCTCTTGATCTTCCTGCCCCTTCAGAAGGTCAAGCGCAGGTATTACGCAGGCGTCAGCCAGGGCGATGGATGGCTTGCGGGCCAATTCGCCGGCAAGCCGGCTCCTACGAAAGCGCGTACAACGCGCTTGGGCTTTTGATCTTGATCTTGCTTTTGATCTTTCTGCCCCTTCAGGAGGCCGAGCGCAGGCGTTGCGTAGGGGGCAGCTCGGCATGGATGCCGAGCTAGCCGCCCCAGGCCATGGATGGCCTGTGGCGGCGGGCCCCCGGAGCAATGCCGGAGCGAGGGAACGCCGAGCCTAGGCGAGGCGCCGGATGCGGGGGCAGGAGCGTTTTGCTTACTTTTGCGCTTTTCAAAAGTGAGTCGCTGTAAGAGCGAAACCGCCAGCCGCCGCACCCGCAGCAACGGATATGTAAACCAGCCGCCCCCAACTGCACTCGGTAAGAAGGTGCCTGCGCGTCATCGTTGGCGAGCTTCGCTGGCAAGCCAGCTCCTACAGGGGATCGGTTGCAGGTGGGCGATATCAGGTCGGTCGTGGGGTCGCCGTTTGGCACCCCCTCTCTTTATCCGAGGAAAGCTCCGGTGGCGCCAGCATCCGCCAACGCAAACAACAACCCCTCCACCGCTTCTCCAGGGGCCGACCCCAGATCAATCTTGACCCTGTACCCCTCCTCCGTGGCCTCCGGGTCCGACACGAAATGCACCACCCCTTGCAGCCCTTCTTCGGTTGGCGGGTTTTCATCTTCGCCATCGAACCACTCAAAGAACCACCCCCGAATAACCTCGCATGCCTGTTCCAGGCTCAACCCCCGCACCTCCAGCGGCAACCAGTCCCAGCCAAAGGGCGAGATCCCCACCGCCATCTGCTCGATCGCAAACCTCACAGGCTCAAAACCCAGCTCAGCTTCGGCATCGACCTGCACCGGCTCCCCGCTCTCGGCCGCGATCACATCCACCCGACAAGGCGTGCCCATGGCCCCTTCAACCGCCAGCGAACCATCGCTGTTGCGGTACGCGGGCTCGACATGCGCCGCCCCTTCTGCGGCAACACGCGCCAGGGTTTCAACATAGGGTTTACGAATGGCGACAAGCAGTTCGCTGACGGTCATGGATCTGATGACTTCCTTGGCATGAACCCGCCGATGGATCGGCCTTCGACGGGGGGAGATGGGTGACTGAAAATCCGCGGCCATAGTGCAGTGGCGGCAATGGCACGTCCATGAAAAACCGAGGGGACTTCTATGTAGCCTGCGACCGCCCAGCACACCGGGCCCTGCTGAACGACACCCCTTGATACATAACTCCAGACACACAATTCAACCTGCGTTATCATGCGCCTGGAGTTATAAAGCGCCTCTCACCCCGACAAGGAGATGGAGGTGCAAAGCAGACAGTTGATCAAGGAGCTTGAAGCCGCGGGATGGATGCTGGAGCGAGTCACTGGCAGCCATCATCTGTTCCAGCATCCCTACAGGCCCGACACCGTTCCAGTGCCTCACCCGAAGAAGGATCTGCCCCGGGGAACGGTCAGGGCCATCAGGAAACTGGCCGGGCTGCTTTAGCTCCCATCATTCTTCGCACCTGTATTGAGGAAATCCCCGTGCAATATCCCATCTGCATCGAGTGGGGCGACGAACACACCGCCACCGGCATCCAGATTCCCGACATCCCCGGCGCCGTCACCGCCGGCGACACCTTCGAGGCCGCCTACAGCGCCGCCATCGAGATTGCCCACGTCATGCTCGAAGAACGGGCCCGAGCCGGGCAGGCCATTCCCCTGCCCTCGCCCACCGGCAAACACCGCACCCACCCCGATTTCGCGGGCATGGGCTGGGGCATGCTGGAGATCGACATCACGCCTTACCTGGGCAAGACCGAGAAGGTCAACGTGACCTTGCCGGGGTATGTGATTCAGCAGATCGACCGCTTCGTCCGCGAGCACAACATCAAGAGCCGCTCGTCCTTCCTGGCCGATGCGGCAATGGAAAAGCTCGGGCGCTAAGCACAGGCTCAAGCGGGGAACAGGGCCAATGCAGAACGCCGTCAGGTTGGAGAATCGCCCCCAGGCCGCCTGTCGTAAGATGTTGAGTTGATCCGGCCCTGGTTTTGGCTTTTGATCTTCCTGCCCCTTTAGACACGATGGCCGAACGCAGGCAGTGAGCCGTGGGTAACCCGGCAGGACGCCGGGTTAGCCGCCATCCGGCCAGGGACGGCCGCTGGCGGCGGTCCACGGATCAATGCCGGAGTGAGGGCCTGCCGAGCATTAGCGAGGCACCGAGTGGAGGGGCAAAGCCCTTTGGTGACTTTGGGCTGGGCCGGCATTCCGGCTTTTCCAAAGTGACTCGCGGTAAGAGCGAAACCATAAGTGGCCGTAACCGCAGCAACGGATAGGTACGCAGAACCCTATGCAGCCAGGTGAAAAGCATCGGCAGGTTTGGCGAGGACTGCGTCCTCGTGCGCAGCCTCGCTGCGCTCGACAGCGGCTACAGGTTTCAACGGTCAGGGCCATAAGGAAACTGCTTGCTTTTGCGCTGTTCAAAAGTGAGTCGCTGTAAGAGCGAAACCGCCAGCGGCCCTGGCCGCAGCAACGGATATGTCCCCCACCCCGCGCCCTCATTGACAAGCTTCGCTGGCAAGCCAGCTCCTACGGAGGAACCAGACCACCGTAGGGCAAAAAACCGCGCTCAAACCTTGAACCGTGCCACCAGCCGGTTCAACTCGATCGCCAGATTGGCCATCTCCCCGCAGGCACTGGCCGTCTGGCTGGCCCCCGCCGAGCTCTGGATCGACAGCTCGCGAATGCTGGTCAGGTTCTGGTCCGCCTCGCGCGCCACCTGGGCCTGCTCTTCCGAGGCGGTGGCGATCAGCAGATTGCGTTCGTTGATCTGGGTGATCGCCTGAGCAATCTGCTTGAGCGACACATCAGCGTTCTGCGCCACCGAGATCGAGCTGTTGGCCATCTCCGCGCTGACATTCATGGCACTCACCGCCTGGGTCGAATCGGCCTGGATCGCGCTGATCATCTGCTCAATTTCCTGGGTCGACTGCTGGGTGCGGTGGGCCAGGGCCCGCACTTCATCGGCCACCACCGCAAAACCCCGGCCCTGCTCACCGGCGCGGGCGGCTTCGATGGCGGCGTTGAGGGCCAGCAGGTTGGTCTGCTCGGCAATCGCGCGAATCACTTCCACCACTTTGCTGATGTCCTGGGCCCTGCCGGACAGCGCCTTGACCTGCTCGCCGGTGCTGGCCACGTTGCCGGCCAGGCCTTCGATGGCCTTCAGGGTCTGGGCCACGTTCTCGATGCCGGAACGGGTGAACTCCATGGACTCGCGGGACGACTGCGCGGCCGCTTCGGCGTTGCGTGCCACCTCGTCCACCGCGGCGCTCATTTCAGTCACCGCGGTGGCTGCCTGGCTGACTTCATCGTTCTGCCGCACCAGCCCGCGGCTGGCGTCTTCGGTCACCGCGGTCATTTCTTCCGAGGCCGAGGCCAGTTGGGTCGAAGAGTCGGCGATGTGGGCGATGGTTTCCCGCAGGTTGCTCTGCATCTTGGCCAGGGCGGCCAGCAGGCGGCCGGCTTCATCGCGGCCATTGACCCCGATCTCCCGGGACAGGTCGCTGCCGGCGATGCGCTCGGCCACCGCCAGGGCATCGCCGATGGGCGCGGTGATGCTGCGGGTCAGCACGGTGGCCAGCACCACGGTGAGCACCACCGTCACCCCCATCAACACCAGCACCAGCGTCAGGCCGCTGTTGTACACCGACGAAGCGGTGATCCCCGCCTGCCTGGCGCCCTCGTCATTGAAGTCCGAGAGCTTGTCCATCTTCTCCTGCATGGCGTTGGTCATGGGGCTGATGCGGGTGTTGATCAAGGTGATGGCCGCGGCGTTGTCACCGCTGCGCAGCAGCGGCTCCAGCTCGTCCACCAGCTTGAAATAGGCCTGCACATCGGTCGCCACCGCCTGGTACAGCTCACGCTCCGCCGGCCCGGTGATCAGGGGGACGTACTGGCTGATGGTGTTCTGCAGGGTGCTTCGGTAACCGCTCAAGGAGGCGATGCGGGTCTGGCGCTGTTGTTCGTCGGTGGTCACGGTGATGCGGATGCTTTCCAGGCGCAGGCGCAAGATGCCGGTCTTCATCTTGCCGATCTCGCGAATGCTGGCCATCCAGTTGGTCTCGACATCCTGCTCGGAGTCTCGCAGCTTGCCCATTTGCAGCACCGCGACCATGCCCAGGGCGAACACCACCAGGACAATGAGCGAGAAAAAGGCGGCAGACCTTGGAGCAAGATTCATTGTCCTGACGTTCATGGTTTATCTCTCTAATAGAATGGTCGGTACTTCCCTGCTGTCATTCCACGCTATCGACTGAGTGTCAGAGAGCTACAAACAAGCCGACGACTGGGGTAGCGGCCCACTCGGCACGGCAACGTCGATACTCACTCGGGTCAATCCAGGCCTGTCGGGATTGCAGGCCACACTCCGTCCTCCTGCGCCCACGAACCGCCTCCCGGGCGGGTGAGCATCAGTTAAGTCGAATAACGCGGCCCGCGCTGTCTCGATGCTTCGGGGCAATGGCACCTGGAGCCCGGCGTCTATCCACCGGGGGGCCTAACAAGCCATAGCAGATGATGGCATTTTGTCACTGCCGTCGATCCGACCGCTCTTGAAAACCGCTCGGCCAGGTTGCGCCTGGACGGGGCAAAAACCGACTGCCCACTGAAGAATCCAGCCGCTACGGCATACAATCCCGCCCTCAACCGCCTGAAGGATCAGCCATGTCCATCACCAACCCAACAGTCATCGATATCTGGGCAATCCCCAAATCCGCGCCCGACAGCCTGCTGTTGATCATGGTCGACCCTCTCGAATGGGGTGACGAAGCGGCGCACAGCGAGCACCTGCTCCTGCTGCAGGAGAAGATCAACACCTACATCACCTTTATCGAAAGTGAGGAGATCTACAGCGAAATTCCCGATGCCCGCGGCAAGCAGCTGATGATCCGGGTCCTGGGTTTGCACGAGCTGCCCGGGCAGGTCGATTGGTTTTTCAAACGCATTGGCGAGATCCTCAACGAGCGCGGCATCGGCTTTGATTTCGAGCTGAAAGTGACCGAACAGGCTCCCGGCCTGTAGCCCGCCAGCTGCGCGCTGCCCCTCGGTCGAGCAGCGCGCAGCACCACTTTATGCCGGCAGGATCAGCGCCCGGTTAAGCGCAATGAAATCCACATGCCGCTCATGGGAAAAGCCCTCGATCACCTCTTGCAGGTGCACATGCTCCAGGCCATCGGCCGCCATGTCAGTTGCAGCCTTGATCAGGAACTCACCCAGCGCCCTGAGCGTGTCCGGCTCGGCGAGAATCGAGATCTCGTCCAGCTGGATGCTCTGCTCACTGCCCACCGCGGTTCCCTGAACGCTAAAGCGTTTCAACGTTGGCAAAGGTCGAACTCCTGTACCCGAAGGTCATGCTCAAATCGAGGTCATGAGCAAGGTTTGACCCATCCCCACTACTGCAAGGGCACATAAATATCCGTCAGCCACTGCTCCAGTGGGGTCTGCGGATAAATACTCAGGTATTCAAAGAACATCGGCTGATCCCGCAGTTCCTCGCCACTGCCCGGCAGCCAATCGCGGTAGATCGGGTAGATGCTTTCACCGATGTGATCCGGCGAACCCACATGCCGCACCACCGCATAGCGGCCACCGGCAATCTGCATCTCGCCAATACCCACCTCATTGGCCACCACCGCCTCATGAATCTCGCCGCAGATGGCAAAGCGGAATTCCTGCGGCGCCGTGGTATCGGGGTTGTTGAAGGGAATGCCAAAACTGCGACTCGATGCCACCGGCGACTGCCCGCTCTGCATCCGCCAATCGATAAACCTGCGCACGCTTTCATTGACCAGCTCGGCAGGCCCGCAGTGCTCCAGCGCTGCAACCCGGGTGTCGGCAAAGTCCACGATTCGTACCTGCATGATGATGCTCCTGGAAAAATGAGGGATGGCAAATACCGCATTCCAGACCTGCCAGTTCGGCTGCTTCCTGAACGCACTCGGGCTCATGCCGAACGCCCGCCTGAACGCCCTGGAAAACGCCTCGGGGCTTTCGAAACCAGCGCCGAGCGCGGCCTCCAGCACCGAGTAGTCCGCCCGGGACACCAGGCGATGGGCCGCACCGCGCAAGCGCATCAGTTGCACATAACGTGCAACCGGCACGCCGACGAAGGCGGTGAATTGCCGATGGAAGTGAAACTCGGAGAAGTTCGCCACCCGGCTCAACGTCCTCACCGACAGATCGCCTTCAAGGTTCTCATTGATGTAGGCCAGTACCGCGTTGAAGCGTTTGGCATAGGCGGCGTTGATCGACAGGTCAGGCACTGGGCAAAGGCTCCGGGAATAACGGTAGGCACAGGATCGGCTATCCCGGCAGGCACGCGCCTAGCCGCTCTTGCTCAAGGTGCACCCGGGTGGTTCGTGACAGCCGCCCGGGGAAAGGCCTTGAATCACCCCGCGCCGTGATTGTCCTCATCATTCGACAGCAAGCCAATGGCCTGGCGCGCCAGCAACACAGAGGCGCTCCTGTTTGATAACGGCAGCGGCGCCGACCGAGCGACCGCTTGACCTCACTGGCCACTACCCCACACCAGGCCGCTCGAATGATGGTTTATGGCGTCGCCGCCAAAGAACGGATATTTTGCAGCCCCCGTTCAGCGGGAGCTGTACTCACACCTCAACACAAGGACTTGCAATGGGCATCTCGCTCCCCCTCTGGCTCATTCTCACGGCAATGACCGCTTACGCGGCCAGTACACGTGGGCGCTCGGGGCCAAGATGGTTTGCAATCGGGCTGTTCTTTCCGGGTGTCGCCCTGCTTGCCCTGTGGTTGATGCCCCGGCTGGCAAAGACCGGCGTTGACGCGCTGGTGCATGAAGATCTGCGCCCTTGTCCTGCCTGCGGCCAGGACATCAAGGCCAACGCCTCACGATGCAAGCGCTGCGGTGCCGACGTGGAGCCTATCGCCTTGAGGGATCGCAGCGGATGGGTGGCCCGCATCACCCCGCAAACCGATGAAGACTTTGCGCGCATGGCGGCCCAGATGGGGCTCATCGATATACCCACGGTTCTCGATGAACCACCGCACCTTTTTGCCGGCCCCTTCGAAGAAAAGGCCGAGGCACAGAACACCCTCAACTACCTGAAGTCCGAGCATGGCCTGGAGGGGCTGGTGACCTGGCGCTCAGTGACCCGGTAAATGAAATGCTTGCCAGCCGACCTCGTTAAGGATCAGACGTGTCCATCACCAATCCAAAAGTCATCGATTTCTGGGGCATCTCCAAGGAGGCGCCCAACGACCTGCTCCTGGTCATTACCGACCACCTGGAATGGGGGAACAAAGCAGCGCAGGGCGAGCACTTGCTATTGCTGCAAGAGAAAATCAACGCCTACATCGCCTTCATCGAAGGTGGCCAGATCTACACCGAGATCCCCGGCGCCTATGGCAAGTACCCGATCATTCAAGTCACGGGCTTGTATGAACTGCCCGAGCAAGCCGAATACTTCATGGCCCGCGTGACCGAAACCCTGAATGACGTGGGCATTGGCTTCAAGTTCGAACTCAGGGCCGACGAGCGGATTCGCAACATGTAGCTAGGCCGAACAATGCGCTGCCTCAGGCAGGCTTGATCAGCGCCCGGTTGAGGGCAATCACATCTACATGCGCCTGGTGCGAGAAGTGCTCGATCACGTCTTGCAGGTGCACGTGCTCCAGGCCATCGGCCGCCATGTCAGTTGCAGCCTTGATCAGGAACTCACCCAGCGCCCTGAGCGTGTCCGGCTCGGCGAGAATCGAGATCTCGTCCAGCTGGATGCGCTGGTCACTGCCCACCGCGGTTCCCTGAACGGTGAATGTCTTCAGCTTTTTCAAAGGTTGAATGCCTGTACCCGTGGATCATTGTTGAGGGGGCCCGTCTGCAGCGAAAATCAGCACCTGCGGCCAAGGCCTTGGCCCTACTGCACCGGCAAGAAATTCATCAGCAACAGGCTCTGCGCATAATTGAACCCCACCCGCCGATAGCGCTCATCCAGAATCTGCGTCAGCAGATCCAGGCGCGCGACGATCTTGCCAAACTCCACGGCAAAACTCAGGTTGCTGCCCTCCTCGGAAATCTCGTTGGAGAACAGCAACAGCACGCCGTTGGCATCCTGGCGCTGGCTCAGCAGCCAGGTGGCTTTTTCAATATTGCGCGCCGCATTGCTGATGAACTGCGGATCGATGCTATCGGTCATGTAGAACTCGGTCCGCCCGCCATGGGCGGTCACCAGCATGCTGCCAATGGCATAGATAAAGGCACCGACCCGATCCCCCTCAAACTCCGGGCTCAAGGAATAACTCAAGGCCGCCAAATCACGACGATCGCCGAGGGCCGGCAATGGCTGGCGCTTTTCGATGGCGTTGCGGATCTCGCGCTGGGCCGTGGTGCCGTCGGGGAAACCAGACTTGCGCCACTGGCTGGGATTGCGCAGGTAGAGCTTGCCCATCAGCAGGTACAGGCTCTGCAGGTTGTCGCGCATGCCGATGGTGGCCATGCGATCGACACTGGTCTGGAAGAATTCGTCAGGCTTGCCTTCACGGAACTGTTTGGCCAGGTCGCGGCCTTGCTGCTGGGTGCAGGCCGTGGCGCCAAACAACAGCAGCGCCACCAGGAACAGGCGCGCAAAGCGGGTTTGCATCATGCAAGAAGAGGGAGCGTAGGCCATCGGCACCGGGTCGAAATTCACGGGCTGCGGCGGGGATCGGCGCGGCCAGGCCTGGTGATAGAACGCAAAACTGTAAAAAAGTGCGATGGCCGCCGCCGGCCATCGCCAAAGAGCGCCCCTTAAGGGCGTCGCAACTGACCGGGGGACACGATGATCTTGACGTTGTGCTCCTTGTTGTTGACCAGCTCCTCGAAGCCCTGGCCGACGATCTCTTCCAGCTGGATGCGCCCGGTCACCAACGGCGCGATATCCAGCCGGCCATCGGCGATAAAGGCGATCACATCGGCGAATTCACCGTTGTAGGCCAGGGCCCCGAGCACCTGTTTCTCGGTGGCCACCAGCTCGAAGAAGTTGAACTCGCTGGGCTCTTCGAAGATCCCCACCAGCACGCATTTGCCGGCCTTGCGGATCAGGTCGATGGCCAGCTTGGCGGTGTGCTTGTTGCCGATGCACTCGAAGCTGACATCGGCCCCCAAACCGCCGGTGAGACGCTTGACCTCGGCCAGGGCGTCGCATTCCTTGGGATCGAGCACGTGGGTCGCGCCCACCTCCAGGGCCTTGGCCTTGCGCGCGCCGGACATTTCCAGGGCGATCACCTGGGCCGCGCCGGCGGCCTTGGCGCACATGATGGTGCACAGGCCGATGGTGCCGGCGCCGACCACCACCACGTTCTGCCCCAGCAGGCTGCCGGCCTTTTTCACCGCGTGCATGCCCACCGCCAGCGGCTCGATCAAGGCCCCGGCCTCGGCGGGAAAGTTCTCCGGCAAGGCGTACAGCAGGTTGGCCGGCACGTTGACCAATTCGGCGAAGGCGCCGTTGTTCATCAGCCCGGTAAAGGCCAGATTTTCGCAGATGTTGTACAGGCCGTGGGTGCAGTAGTAGCAGGTGCCGCAGTGCTGGCAGGCGTCGGCGGCCACCGGCTGGCCGACACTGAACCCCTGGACCCCTTCGCCCAGGGCGACGATCTCGCCGCAGAACTCGTGGCCGAGGATGCACTGGCCCTTGATCCCGGTCAGCGGGTGCGGCGCGTCCACCGGAATGAACACCGGCCCGGCCACGTATTCGTGCAGGTCGGAACCGCAGATGCCGCACCAGTCGACGCGGATCTGCACCCAGCCGGCAGGCGGCGCGTCGGGCAGCGGTACGTCTTCGACGCGGATATCGTGGCGGCCATGCCAGACCGCGGCGCGCATGCTCGGAACGGACTTGAGGGAAACACTCATCTTGGCTTCTCCATATTCTTGTAGGACTGCGACGGCCCCCTGGCCGCCGCAGCACACCTCAGTGCTGGCGGATAAAGTCGAGGATCAGGCGGTTGACCTGCTCCGCCGCTTCCATCTGCAGCATGTGCCCCTGCCCCGGCAGCACCTCGATCTGCGCCTTGAGATCGGCACTGTGGCTCGCCGGAATGATCCGGTCGTCGCTGCCCCAGATCACCAGCACCGGCTGCGCGCCGTCCTGCACCACCGGGCGCAGGTCGGCCTGCTGGCGGCCGTCGGCAAACAGGTTGCCGGCCAACTGCCCGAGGGCGTCCTGCACCCCTTCCAGGCGCTTGTACTTGAGCATGTCGTCGAGCATCTGCCGGTTCACCAGCTCGGCGTTGGAGAACAGCTGCACCAGCTGCGGCTTCAGCGCATTGCGGTTGCCCGCCTCGACAAAGCCTTGCAGGTAGTCGCCGTTGATCTCGCGGCCCAGGCCGGCGCTGCCGATCAGGGTCAGAGAACGCACCCGCTGCGGCGCCAGCCGCGCGGTGTTGAGGGACACCGCGCCGCCCATGGAGTGGCCCACCAGATGGGCCACGGGAATCTCCAGGTGATCCAGCAGCGCCAGCAGCACCTCGCTCAACTCATCCAGGTCGCCCCGTTGCAGGGCCTTGGCCGATTCGCCGTGGCCCGGCAGGTCGAGGGCGATCACCCGGCGCCCGGCGGCCAGGGCCTCGTGGTTGAACAGCCAGTTGTTGAGGTCGCCGCCAAAGCCGTGCACCAGCAGCAGCGGCGTGCCACCTTCGCCGCGCTCGAAATAGCGGATCAGCCGACCGCCCAGTTCGACCTTCTGCGGCGCCGGGCCGCTGTCTTCGTCGGCGCTGTCACCGGGCACGAAGCTGGCCTGGAACTGCGCGATCACCGCGTCGATCTCGGCGTCGCTGGCCTCGCCTTCGACCACGATGCCCAGCAGCGCGCCCACTGCCAGGGTCTCGTCCTGGCGGGCGATCTGCCGGCGCAGGACACCGGAGAACGGCGCCTCGACACTGCTGGAGATCTTGTCGGTCTCCACGTCCAGCACTTCATCGCCCTTGCTGATGCTCTGGCCTTCTTCCTTGAGCCAGGCGTCGACCCGGCCCTCGGTCATCGACAGGCCCCACTTGGGCATGGTCAGGGTATGGATCTGGCTCATCAGCGGCTCCACTCAATCACGGTGAGCACGGCTTGTTCGATCTTCGCCGCGTCGGGGATGTACAGGTCTTCCAGGGCGTCGGAGAACGGCACCGGCGTGTGGGGCGCGGTGACCATTTCGATCGGTGCCTTCAGCGACGCGAAGGCTTTCTGCGCCACCAGCGCCGAGATGTCGGTGGCCATGGAGCAGCGCGGGTTGGCTTCGTCGATCACCACCAGGCGCCCGGTCTTCTCCACGCTTTCCAGGATGCTGTCTTCGTCCAGCGGGCTGGTGGTGCGCAGGTCGATCACCTCGCAATCGATGCCGCGCCCGGCCAGGCTGCGCGCCGCGTCCAGGGCGGTGTTCACCGTGCGCCCGTAGGACACCAGGGTCACGTCCTTGCCGTCACGCAGGAAGTTGGCCTCGCCGAAGGGAATCGCGTAGGACTCTTCCGGCACGTCGCCCTGCAGGCTGTAGAGCATTTTGTGCTCGCAGAAGATCACCGGGTCGTTGTCGCGGATCGCCTGGATCAGCAGGCCCTTGGCGTCGTAGGGCGACGACGGGCAGACCACTTTCAGCCCGGGGATGTGGGTCCACAGCGAGGTGAGCATTTGCGAGTGCTGGGCCGCGGCGCGCAGGCCGGCGCCGACCATGGTGCGGATCACCAGCGGGGTCTGGGCCTTGCCGCCGAACATGTAGCGAAACTTCGCCGCCTGGTTGAGGATCTGGTCCAGGCAGCAGCCGGCGAAGTCGACGAACATCAGCTCGCACACCGGGCGCACGCCACGGGTGGCGGCGCCGACCGCGGCACCGACGTAGCCGATCTCCGACAGCGGGGTGTCCAGCACCCGCCCGGGGAATTGATGGTAGAGGCCCTTGGTCACCCCGAGCACACCGCCCCAAGCGTCGTTGTCGCCGGGGGCGCCGGCGCCGCCCGCCACGTCTTCACCCATGATGAACACGCTGGGGTCGCGGCGCATTTCCTGGGCCAGGGCTTCGTTGATGGCCTGCTGGTAACTGATTTTTCTCGCCATGATGGTGATCTCTTGTTGTTCTATGGGGCGTTATGGGTAGGCGACGTAAACGTCGCTGAGCAGGTCGGCGGGGCTCGGCTTGGGATCGGACTTGGCCTTGCGCACCGCGTCCTCGATCAGCGCGTCCACGTCGGCATCGATCTGGTCCAGCTGGCTGGCCTGCACCCGGCCCGAACGGGTGGTGCGCTCGCGGAACTGCATCAGGCAGTCGTTGTGCTCGCGGTAATGCTTGACCTCGTCGGGGGCGCGGTAGGTCTGGGCGTCGCCCTCGAAGTGGCCGTAGTAGCGGGTCAGCTTGACCTCGATCAGCGACGGCCCCTCCCCGGCCCGGGCGCGCTCCACGGCGGCGCCGGCGGCTTCGTGCACGGCGAAGAAATCAAAACCGTCCACCGTCACCCCGGGCATGCCGAAACCGGCGGCGCGGTCGGCGATGTGGTCGCACGCCACCGACCAGTTGGAGGCCGTGGCCTCGGCGTAACCGTTGTTCTCGGCGATGAACAGGCACGGCAGGTTCCACACCGAGGCCATGTTCATGGCCTCGAACACCGCGCCTTCGTTGGAGCCGCCGTCGCCGAAGAACACCACCGACACGCCGTCGGTGCCTTGCAGCCGGGCGGCCAGGGCCGCGCCCACCACCAGCGGCGCCCCGGCACCGACGATGCCGTTGGCACCGAGCATGCCCTTCTCGAAATCGGCGATGTGCATGGAGCCGCCCTTGCCCTGGCAGACCCCGGTCTTCTTGCCGTAGATCTCCGCCATCATCCCGTAGACGTCCACGCCCTTGGCGATGCAATGGCCGTGGCCGCGGTGGTTGGAGGCGATGCAGTCGTCGTCGCGCAGGTGGGCCATGACCCCGGCGGCGGAGGCTTCTTCCCCGGCATAGAGGTGGACGAAACCGGGGATCTCGCCGGTGGCGAATTCCACGTGCAGGCGTTCTTCGAATGCGCGGATGGTGCGCATCACCCGGTAGGCGTGGAGCAACTGGTCAGTGGTCAGGGGTGTCGACATTTTTATTCTCCAGGGTGTCTTCGGACTGAAGGTTCACGGGGTGTTGCCGGTGATGGCGGTCGATGGCCAGCAGGCGCTGGCGCGCCGCGTGGGCCAGGACCACGTTGACGTCGATGCTCAGCGGGCCGCCGGCATCCAGGGTGACCGTGGGCCGGTCGTGGGGGTTGAATTCGATCTCGCGCTCGCCATCCAGGGCCAGGGTGCCGGCGCTCAGGCACAGCGGCTGGGGCTCATTGGGTTGCAGATAACCAGCCTCCAGCACCCCGCAGCCCTGCAGCAGGCCGGGGGCCAGGGGCACCAGCAGCGCTTCGGGGGATTGCGGGTCCAGGCGCATCCAGGCGCCGTGGGGGTCCTGGCGGGTCACCGGCAACCACAGCCCGCAGAGCGCGGAAATGCCGATGGACTGGGGTTCGGCGAAGGTCACGAAGACCTGCGCCAGGTCGCTGCCACGGCTGATGGCCCGGGCGCCGACGAAGGCCAGGGGCGACACCGCCACGTCCACCAGGGCCACCTCGCAAAGGCCCCGGGACGGTTCGCGCACCAGCAGGCGCTTGTTGCGCCGCAGGGCGATCTCGGCCGGCACCCGGCCGCTGGCGTAGAGCCCGCCGGCCAGCCCGGCGCTGGTGGCTTCGCGCAGCTCCGGAAAGGCGTTGTTGGTGCCGGTGGACAGGGTCAGCAGCGGGATGTCGCCAACCTCGGCGGCCACCGCCTTGTGGGTGCCGTCGCCGCCAAGCACGGCGATCAGCGCCACCCCGCGCTCGGCCATCCAGCGCGCGGCCTGGCGGGTGTCCTCGACGCTCTGGCGCAGGGTCAGGTCGAGGAACTCCAGGGCCGGCCAGTGCTGCTCCCGGGCCTGGCGGCTGCGGCTGTTCTTCTGCACCGCGGCGGCGATGCCGGTCATGTCGGTGGGCATCAGCACCTGCTCGATGCCGGTGGCGCCAAAGGCCGCCAGCAGACGCTGGATCACCGAGACCTTGTCGGTGCTGGAGAACAGCCCGGCATTGGCGGTGAGGCGGCGCACATCACGGCCCGAAGCCGGGTTGGCGATGATGCCGACGGTCAGGGGGCGGCGGTTCATGGGCTCACCGCGGGCGGAGCACAGGCAGGAGAAAACATTGGGCACCTCGTTCTTATTCTTCGATGGGCCAGTCGACGCGGGTTGCCGGGGACTGGTTGCCAAGGGCCAGAGCAAGGCCGGTGCCAGTTGTCGGAAAATCTCTGAAAAAGGCCGTTCCAGAGCGGCTGACAGGCTTGCTGCGACGCGTTGAAGCCAGCCGCCCGTGAGACGTCGCATGTCAGGCTGCACGGGGCCTGGGCGAGACCTTGAGACGTTGCGTCTCACTGCCGTCCCGGCGGCGTTCGGTGCTTGTCCAGGGCGGCGGATCGGCGCTTAATGCGCCGACAACGATAAGAAGCTGCAACCGGAGGCCTTCATGCTTTCCGCACATTCCAAAGCCCATGTGGACTGCGTCAGCCGGGTCCTGAAAAACGCCGCGCACCTGCCCCAGGCGCCGGTGCCGAGCCTGATCCTCGACTCCTGGCGGCGCTCCATGGAGCAGCACCAACTCGACCCCGGTTCGCTGCAGGGGCCGCGCATCCTCTCGGAAAACGTGCTCAAGGAATGCCGCGAGCGCTCCGAGTTGTTCCTGCGCATTGCCAGCGAAGAAGTGGCGCGCCTGCATGGCCGGGTGCGCGACGCCGACTACTGCGTGCTGCTCACCGATGCCCAGGGCCAGACCATCGACTACCGGGTGGAATCCACCCTGCGCAACGACTGCCGCAAGGCCGGGCTGTACCTGGGCACCTGCTGGTCGGAGGGTGAAGAAGGCACCTGCGGCGTGGCCGCGGTGCTCACCGCGCGCACGCCGATCACCGTGCACAAGCGCGATCATTTTCGTGCCGCCTTCATCGGCCTGACCTGCTCCGCCGCCCCGGTGTTCGATCCCCAGGGCGAGCTGCTGGGGGTGCTGGACGTGTCGGCAGTGCGCTCCCCGGATGACCGCCGTTCCCAGCACCTGATCCGGCAGATGGTGGTGCAGAGCGCGCGGGAGATCGAACAGGCGTTCTTCATGAACAGCGCCCAGGGCTACTGGGTGCTGCGGGCCCATGCCAGCCCGGGTTATGTCGACAGCCAGCCGGACTACCTGCTGGCCTGGGACGACGACGGCTGCCTGCGGGCCCTGAACCCGGCGGCGCGTCATTACCTGCTGCGCCGCTATGGCCAGTTGCCGCAGCACATCACCCAGGTGTTCGACCCGCAACTGTTGCAACGCGCCCGAGACGAGGTCCTGTGCCCGCTGTCCGCCGAGCTGCATGGCCGCTTGCAGGCGCCGCGCCGGCCGCCGAGCCGCCCGCGCCTGAGCCTGGCCGGCGAGTCGCTGGACCCGCGAGTGGAACAGAGCCTGCGCCTGGCGGTGCGGGTCAAGGACCGGCATTTGCCGGTGCTGATCCAGGGCGAGACCGGTTCCGGCAAGGAAGTCTTCGCCCGCCAGTTGCACCAGGCCAGCCAGCGTCGGGACCGGCCCTTTGTCGCGGTGAACTGCGCGGCGATTCCCGAGAACCTGATCGAGAGCGAGCTGTTCGGCTATGTCGCCGGAGCCTTTACCGGAGCCTCGAACAAGGGCATGCAGGGGCTGCTGCAACAGGCCGATGGCGGCACCCTGTTCCTCGATGAAATCGGCGACATGCCCCTGGCCTTGCAGACCCGCCTGCTGCGGGTGCTGGCCGAGGGTGAAGTGGCGCCCCTGGGGGCCGCGCAACGCAAGGCAGTGGACATCCAAGTGATCTGCGCTACCCACCGCGACCTGGAAGCCCTGGTGGCCGAGGGCAGCTTTCGCGAGGACCTGTATTTCCGCCTCGGTGGCGCGCGCTTTCAACTGCCGCCGCTGCGCGAACGCAGCGACCGGCTGGCACTGATCACCCAGATAGTCGAAGAAGAGTCCAAGCGCTGCGGCGCGCCGGTGCAACTGGGCAATGCGGCGCTGGAGTGCCTGTTGGGCTACCGCTGGCCGGGCAACGTGCGGCAACTGCGCCACGTGCTGCGCTACGCCTGCGCCGTGTGCGAAGGGCCGCTGATCCAACTGCATGACTTGCCCGAACAACTGCGCGGCACAGCAGCCGAAGGCGCCCTGCCCGCCCAGGAAAGCGCCACCAGCCCCGAACGCCAGGCCCTGCTGGATGCCCTGGTGCGCCACCGCTGGAAACCCGTGGCGGCGGCCAAGGCCCTGGGCATCTCCCGCGCCACCCTGTACCGCCGCGTGCAGCAGCACGGCATCCAGATGCCCGGCCGCAGCCCGGTCTAACCCCAATGAAAACCTGTAGCCGCTGCTGAGCCTGCGAAGCTGCGCAAAGGTCCGCAGGACCTTGCCTGGCGATCTCCAGTCGAATCTTCAGCGCCTTCAAAATCCCCGCGTCTCCTGCGGAGCCGTTCGCAGCCTGCGGCAGCGGCTACAGGACGCGGCCCTGCGATCCCTGCGGTCTGTGTAGCCGCTGCTGAGCCTTGGCGAAGCTGCGCAAAGGCCCGCAGGGCCTTGCCTGGCGATCTCCAGTCGAATCTTCAGCGCCTTCAAAATTCCCGCGTCTCCTGCGGAGCCGTGCGCAGCCTGCGGCAGCGGCTACAGGAACCGCCCCTGCGATCCCTGCGGTCTGTGTAGCCGCTGCTGAGCCTTGGCGAAGCTGCGCAAAGGTCCGCAGGGCCTTGCTTGGCGGTCTCCCGGCGAATCTTCAGCGCCTTCAAAATCCCCGCGTCTCCTGCGGAGCCGTGCGCAGCCTGCGGCAGCGGCTACAGGGTGGGGTTGAGGCGGGCGCGGTAGCGCCCGGGGCTTTCGCCGGTCCATTTCTTGAACGCGCGGTGGAAGGCGCTGGGCTCCTGGAAGCCGGTCAGTTCGGCAATCTCGCTGATGCTGACGTGGGTGCGGCGCAGCAGTTCGACGGCGACGCCGCGGCGCACTTCGTCCTTGATCTCCTGATAGGAGCCGCCCTCGCGCTCCAGGCGCCGGCGCAGGGTGCTGGCGCTCATCTGCACTTCGCGGGCAAAGGCTTCCAGGGTCGGCCACTGGCTGTAGTGGCTGCCCCGCAGGCGTTGGTGCACCTGGCGGGTCAGGCCGTGCTGGTTGCGAAAACGGATCACCAGCCATTGCGGGGCGCTGCGCAGGAAGACCTTGAGCGAGGCCAGGTCCTGGACCACCGGCAGGCGCAAGAAGCGGCTGGCGAATTCGATCTCGGTGCGCCCGGCATTCCAGCTCAGGTTGCTGCCCCACAGCAGCGCATCGTCGCTGAGGCTCAGGCGGGAATGGCGAAAGTCGGCGCGGTCGATGGGGATCCGCCGCCCACCCAGCCAGCACAGCAGGCTGATGATCAGCACCAGCAGGGTTTCTTCGGCGTAGTGGCCGCGCAGCGGGTCGGCGCAGTGGCTTTCAACGCTGATCACCGCGCGCTTGCCGCGCACGCTGAGGTGGGCGCCGACGTCCCGTAAAAACAGGCCAAAGTTGTTCAGGCACTGGCGCAGGGCCTTCTCCAGGTTGGGTTCCTGGATCAGTCCGCGGCAGATCAGGGCAAAGGCCCCCGGCGGCATGCCACGGGAGTCGAGCTGGAAGAATTCGTCCTGCAATTCGCGGATCTGGATCAGCCACAGCGCGGCAAAGGCGCTGCCGGGCACCCGCGCCCGAGGCTGGTCGAGCAGCGCCGGGTCGATGCCGGCCTCCCTCAGTACCGCCGCCAGCCGCTGCGGCTGCTCACGCAGGGCGTGGGTCATCACCCGGACAAAGTAGACCGCGACCGAATCCGTTTCACGCATGTAGAGGCTGTGCTCCCGTAGCAGGACCTATGGCAAAAAACGCCAGCACCCTTGACCGCTTTCGGCATAGGCCGGCCACCGTGTGCGGCTCTAGACTCGCGCTGGATAACGCGCTGGGCAAGGCAACCGCGCCATGCTCCGCGAAGGCCATGAACAAAGGAAGAGCTGAAGATGAATCTTGCGAATATCGGGGTGATCGGCGCCGGCACCATGGGCAACGGCATTGCCCAGGTCTGCGCCCAGGCGGGCTTTGACGTGACCCTGCTGGACATCGCCCAGGGCGCCCTGGAAAAGGCCCTGGCCACCATCGGCAAGAACCTCGACCGGCAGGTGAGCAAGGGCACCCTGAGCGAAGGCGACAAGCTCGCCGCCCTGGGTCGGATACGCATCAGCACCGATTACAGTGCGCTCAAGGACGCGCAGCTGGTGATCGAAGCCGCCACCGAGAACCTCGACCTCAAGCTCAAGGTGTTGCAGCAGATCGCCGCCCGGGTCAGCGCCGAGTGCGTGATCGCCTCCAACACCTCGTCGCTGTCGATCACCCAGCTGGCCGCCAGCGTCAGCGCGCCGGAGCGTTTCATCGGCCTGCATTTTTTCAACCCGGTGCCGGTGATGGGCCTGATCGAGGTGATCCGCGGCCTGCAGACCAGCGACGCGACCCACGCGTTGGCCATGAATATGGCCGAGCGCCTGGGCAAGACCGCGATCACCGCCGGCAACCGCCCGGGTTTTGTGGTCAACCGCATCCTGGTGCCGATGATCAACGAGGCGATCCTGGTGTTCCAGGAAGGCCTGGCCAGCGCCGAGGACATCGACGCCGGCATGCGCCTGGGCTGCAACCAGCCGATCGGCCCGCTGGCCCTGGCCGACCTGATCGGCCTGGACACCCTGCTGGCGATCCTCGAAGCCTTCTACGACGGCTTCAACGACAGCAAGTACCGCCCCGCGCCGCTGCTCAAGGAAATGGTTGCCGCCGGTTACCTGGGGCGCAAGACCGGTCGGGGTTTCCATCACTATGGCTGAGCGCTGCTCACGCTTTGCCGAAAGCCGCGACAAGGCCCTGGAGCTGTTCGCCAGCAAGGGCTTCGGCCAGGTCGGCATGCGTGAGCTGGCGAGCCATCTGGGGCTGACCCCGGGCTCGCTGTACCACCATTACCCGAGCAAGCAGCACCTGCTGCTGGACCTGATTGAAGAGTTCTTCGATGAGCTGCACAGCACCCTCAAGCGCCTGCAAAGGCGCAAGTTGCAGGGCGACTGCCTGCCGGCGCTGATTCGCGCCCACCTGAAGCTGCACCGGGAATTGCCGCGGCATTTTCGCCTGGTGGAACGTGACAGCGGCTGCCTCAATCCCGACCAGCAGGTGCGGGTCGGGCAATTGCGCGAGCGTTACGAGCAACAGCTGCTGCAACTGCTGGGCACCCCGCCCGGCCTCGGCCCGGCGGCCCAGCGCGCCGCCGCCCATGCCCTGGCCAACCTGCTCAACAGCGCCCCCAGCTGGTTCAGCGAGCAACCGCTGGCCGAGCGTGAACGTGAGGCGCTGCTGGAAAACCTGCTCAGCGGCGCCATCGAGCGCCTGCTGGGTGGCGCACCGCTGCACAGCGCGGTGGCATGAGCCTCAGCGCAGTTGCAGCGGGTCCACCAGGCCGGCGGCAATCGCCATGCCCACCAACTGCGGCAGGTGCTCGGCCTGCATGCGCTTCATCACCCGTGAGCGATACAGGTCGATGGTCTTGATGCTGACCCCCAGCTGTTCGGCGATCTCGCGGTTGCTGTAGCCCTGCACCAGGGGCAGCAGCACGTCCTTCTCCCGCGGCGTCAGGCTCTCCAGCAGCGCCTGCACCCGGGCCTGCCCGGCGCTCTGGTGCTGATGGCGGTCGGCGCGGCTCAGGGCCTGCTGCACGCTGTCCAGCAGCAGCTGTTCGTTGTAGGGCTTCTCGATGAAATCCACCGCACCGGCCTTGAAGGCACGGACCACGATGGGCACATCGGCGTGGCCGCTGACAAAGATCAGCGGCAGGTGGATATCGCGCTGGCGCAGCTCTTCCTGGACATTCAGGCCGCCCATGCCGGGCATGCGCACATCCAGCAGCACGCAGGCATTGAGGCTGGGGTCGCAGTGTTCGAGAAACTCCCGGCCGCTGGTGAAGGGCACGGCCTTGAGCCCCACCGACTCCAGGAGCCAGACGGTGGAGTCGAGCATGCCCGGGTCGTCGTCGACCACGTACACCAGCTGCTGCGCCTCACTTGTCATTGCCTTGCTCCTGTCGTTGCGGGGGAAGTTGCCTGGGAAGTTGCCGGGGGGTCGGCCGGGGCGCTGGCCGGCAGCCGGCAGCACATGCGCAGGCCCACCGCCTGGGGCTGGGCCTGCAAGTCGCCGCCAAAGCCCTCGACGATGCTGCGGCTCATGGACAGCCCGAGCCCCAGGCCGTTGGCCTTGCTGGTGTAGAACGGGGTGAACAGCTGCGGCAGTTGCTCGGCACAGACCCCGGGGCCCTGGTCGCTGACGCTGATCTGCACCCCGCCTTCGCTCCTCGCCTCGGCCGCCAGGACAATGTGCGAGCCCTGCTGCCCATGCACTTCACGATTGGCTTCAATGGCGTTGCGCAGCAGGTTCAGCAGCACCTGCTCCAGCAGCACCCGGTCGGCGTACACCGGCGGCAGATTATCCGCCAGGTGCAAGTCGATCGTCACCTGGCTGGCCTGGGCTTCCCAGGCACACAGGCGCACGGTTTCCCGGGCCACTTCGGCGAGGTCCAGGGCCTGCACCCGGCGCCCGCCCTTGCGCAGGAAGGCCCGCAGGCGCTTGATCACTTCGGCGGCGTGGGTCGCCTGTTCGGCGATTCGCTCCAGGCCCTGGGCGACCTTGTGCGCGGCTTCGGGCTGGGTGTCCAGGGCTTGCAGGTAACGTTGGCTGGCATTGGCGTAATTGACCACTGCGGCCAGGGGCTGGTTGATCTCATGGGCGATGCCCGAGGCCAGTTCGCCCAGGGTCACCAGCCGCGCGCTGTGGGCCAGTTCGTCCTGGTGATGGCGCTGCTGGGCCTCGCGCAGTTCGCGCTCGCTCTGGTCGTGGGCCACCAGGGAATAGAAGCGCTCGCCACTGGCCGCGCGGTGGGCCAGGAGCATCAGCGACACCGGCACCGAGGCGCCGCCGGCCGGCGGTTGCAGGCGCGCCTCGATGCTCCAGCGGCCGCTGCGCTCGGCGCGCTCCCAGCCCTCGCGCTGCAGGCTGTCCAGCACGTGCGCGCTGAGTATCGAGGCCAGGCCGGGCATCGCCTGATCGGCCGCCAGCCCCAGGGTGCGCCGCGCCGCCGGGTTGAGGTAGGTCACCGCGCCGCCGGGCTGGATGAACAGCACCGGGTCGGGGTTGGCCTCTACCACTTCGGCCAGGCGCCGTTTGTTCTCCTCGGCCTGGACCCGGGCGGTGATGTCCCGGGACACCGCCACCACTTCCACCACGGTGCCGGTGTAGGTGTCGCGGATGCCCCGGCAGGCGGTTTCGAACCACAGGTAATGACCGTCGCGATGGCGGATGCGGTAGGTCATGGTGTGGTAGCCGTCCTGCTCCAGGGCGTCGCGGGTGCGCTGCATCAGCCCGGCCAGGCCCTGGCTGTGGAACAGGCTGCGGGCCAGCAGGCCACGCAGTTGTTCGGGCCAGTAGCCCAACAGGGTCCAGGACGCCGGCGAGGCATCGAGGAAGCGGCCGTCCGGGGTGTGCCGGGAAATCAGGTCGGTGGTGTTCTCGGTGATCAGCCGGTACAGGCGCCGGGCCTGGGCCGAGTCGCGCTCGGCCTGGACCTGGGCGGTGGCCTCCTGACAGCGCGCCAGCACCCGCTGGTGCAGGGGGTCGGGAATGAAGCTCCAGAGCAGGATGCGTTCGCCCCACTGGGCTTCCACCTGTTCGATGGCACGCTGCTGCTCCAGGCAGGCGCGCACCAGGGCCGCATGGTTGATCGGCAGCAGCGCCGCGAGATCGCCAGTGGCCGCATCGTCCAGCCACTGGCGCAGTGCCGGATTGAGGTCCAGCGGCTGCGCCCGGGCGTCCAGCAGCAGGCTCGGCTGCGGGTCGTGGCCCAGCCAGGGCGAGTCCGGCAACTGGCCTTGGCGCTGTAGCTGCAACCAGCGGCTCAGGTGGGTGGAGGTGGGCATGGTCGATCAACCTGTGGGTGGCAACAGCGTTTTTTTTAATATAGTACAACTACTATACAACTCAGGTAGTACTTCCATATCAATCGACAAACAGTATATAAAAGACCCCGGATAAGTCACCGAGCTTTCGCTGGGTGTGCTGTGTACCTGTAAGGAACGCCTGATAAGGATCGCCTGACCGTAGGAGCTGGCTTGCCAGCGAAGGGGCCCGTAAGAGCGCTTTCGCCGGCAAGCCAGCTCCTACGGGCCAGGGTGTTCTTGAGATCGCCTTCGCCGGCGAGCCGGCTCCTGCAGTGGGTGTCCCTCAGGTACACAGCACGCGCCACCCAAGCCTCGGCCAATAGAGCTAATAATCAGCCACCGGGTACCCGAACCATGTCCATCTACGAGCAAGGCCTCGCGCCGTCTGCCGTCAACCATATCGCCCTCTCCCCCTTGAGCTTCATCGAACGCACCGCTGCGGTTTACCCCGAGTATCCGGCGGTGATCCACGGTTCGATTCGCCGCACCTGGGCCCAGACCTACAGCCGCTGCCGGCGCCTGGCTTCGGCCCTGGCCGGACGCGGCATCGGCAAGAACGACACGGTGGCGGTGATGCTGCCGAACATCCCGGCGATGCTCGAAGCGCATTTTGGCGTGCCGATGATCGGCGCCGTGCTCAATGCCCTCAACGTGCGCCTGGACGCCGAGGCCATCGCCTTCATGCTGGCCCACGGCGAGGCCAAGGTGCTGATCGCCGACCGCGAGTTCCACGGGGTGATCCACGCGGCCGTGGCCATGCTCGATCACCCGCCGCTGGTGATCGATGTCGACGATCCGGAATACGGCGAAGGCCAGGCGGTCAGCGACCTGGACTACGAGGCTTTTCTCGCCGAGGGCGACCCGGAGTACCCCTGGCAGTGGCCGGAAGACGAATGGCAGGCCATTGCCCTGAACTACACCTCGGGCACCACCGGCAACCCCAAGGGCGTGGTCTATCACCACCGCGGCGCCTACCTCAATTCCCTGGGCAACCAGATGATCTGGGCCATGGGCAACCACCCGGTGTACCTCTGGACCCTGCCGATGTTCCACTGCAACGGCTGGTGCTACCCGTGGATCGTCACCGCCCTGGGCGGGGTGCATGTGTTCCTGCGTCGGGTCGATCCGCAGAAGATCCTCAACCTGATCCGCGAGCACCAGATTACCCACCTGTGCGGTGCGCCCATCGTGCTCAATGCCCTGGTGAACATGCCGGAATCGGCCAAGGCGGCCATCGACCACCCGGTCAACGCCATGGTCGCCGGGGCCGCGCCACCGGCCAAGGTGATCGGCGCCGTGGAGGAGATGGGCATCAAGCTCACCCACGTCTACGGCCTGACCGAGGTCTATGGCCCGGTGACCCTGTGTGCCTGGCACGCCGCCTGGGACGAGCTGCCGCTGGAGCAGCGGGCGCAGATCAAGTCGCGCCAGGGCGTGCGCTACCCGACCCTGGAAGGGCTGATGGTGGCTGATCCGAAAACCCTCGACCCCACGCCCCGGGACGGCCAGACCATCGGCGAGATCTTCATGCGCGGCAACACCGTGATGAAGGGCTACCTGAAGAACCCCAGCGCCACCGCCGAAGCCTTCGAGGGCGGCTGGTTCCATACCGGCGACCTGGGGGTGACCCACCCGGACGGCTATATCGAAATCCGCGACCGGCTCAAGGACATCATCATTTCCGGCGGCGAGAACATCTCCACCATTGAGCTCGAAGGCGTGCTCTATCGCCACCCGGCGGTGCTGGAAGCGGCGGTGGTGGCCCGGCCCGACGAAAAATGGGGCGAAACCCCGTGCGCCTTCATCACCCTCAAGGCCGATCACCAGGACGTGGGCGAAGCCGAGATCATCGCCTTCTGCCGCGAACACCTGGCGGGCTTCAAGGTGCCGCGTACCGTGGTCTTCAGCACCTTGCCCAAGACCTCCACCGGCAAGATCCAGAAGTTCGTCCTGCGCGACCTGGCGAAAAACCTCTAGCCTGAATACACCGATCCAGCCCCCGTAGGAGCTGGCTTGCCAGCGAAGGCGCTCTCACCGGCCCATCCCTCGTAGGCGCTGCCCGGGCGGCGCTCCGCTTGCCAGCGAAGGCGTCGGCCAGGGCGATGCATGGCTTGCGGGCCTCTTCGCCGGCAAGCCGGCTCCTACAAGGGGGCGGGCTTGGCGTTTTCGATTCATGCGGCCACGGCCGCTCAACCTCCCCTTTTGCCCGAGGTTCCTGCAATGCCCGAATTCAATGCTCCGCTGCGCGATATGCGCTTTGTCCTGCATGAAGTGTTCAACGCACCCAAGCTCTGGGCGCGCCTGCCGGCCCTGGCCGACACCGTGGACGCCGACACCGCCGACGCGATTCTCGAAGAAGCGGCCAAGGTCACCGGCAATCTGATCGCCCCGCTCAACCGCAGCGGCGACGAGGAAGGCGCCAGCTGGCACGCCGGGCAGGTGCGCACCCCGGCCGGCTTCAAGGAGGCCTACCGCACCTACATCGAGGGCGGCTGGGTCGGCCTGAGCGGCAACCCGGCCTACGGCGGCATGGGCATGCCGAAGATGCTCGCGGTGCAGTTCGAAGAGATGCTGTACGCCGCCAATTCCAGTTTCGCCCTGTATTCGGCCCTGAGTTCCGGGGCCTGCCTGGCCATCGACGCCCACGCCAGCGAGGAGCTCAAGCAGCGCTACCTGCCACCGATGTACGAAGGCCGCTGGGCCGGTTCCATGTGCCTGACCGAGGCCCACGCCGGCACTGACCTGGGGATCATCCGCACCCGCGCCGAACCCCAGGCCGACGGCAGCTACCGGATCAGCGGCAGCAAGATCTTCATCACCGGCGGCGAGCAGGACCTGACCGAGAACATCATCCACCTGGTGCTGGCCAAGCTGCCGGACGCCCCGGCCGGGCCCAAGGGCATCTCGCTGTTCCTGGTGCCGAAGATCCATGTCGACGCCCACGGCCACCTCGGCGCGGCCAACGCGGTGAGCTGTGGCTCCATCGAACACAAGATGGGCATCAAGGCCTCGGCCACCTGCGTGCTGAACTTCGACGGCGCCAGCGGCTGGCTGATCGGCGAGGCCAACAAGGGCCTGGCGGCGATGTTCACCATGATGAACTACGAGCGCCTGTCCATCGGCATCCAGGGCATCGGCTGCGCCGAGAACTCCTACCAGAACGCCCGCACCTACGCCCGCGAACGCCTCCAGAGCCGCTCCCCGGCCGGCCCGGTGGCCAAGGACAAGATCGCCGACCCGATCATTGTCCACCCCGATGTGCGGCGCATGCTGCTGACCATGAAGGCCATGACCGAAGGCGGCCGGGCCTTCGCCAGCTACGTCGGCCAGCAGCTGGACCTGGCCAAGTTCGCCGACCAGCCCCATGAGCGGCACAACGCCGAAGCCCTGGTGGCGCTGCTGACCCCGGTGGCCAAGGCGTTCTTCACCGACACCGGGCTGGACAGCTGCGTGCTCGGCCAGCAGATCTTCGGCGGCCACGGCTACATTCGCGAATGGGGCCAGGAGCAACTGGTGCGCGATGTGCGCATCGCGCAGATCTACGAAGGCACCAACGGCATCCAGGCCCTGGACCTGTTGGGGCGCAAGGTGGTGGGCAACGGCGGCGTGGCCCTGCGCCTGTTCACCGGCGAGATCCGCGACTATGCCTACCTGCCCGGCGCCGCCTACGCCGCCGAGCTGCTGGACGCGGTGCAGCGCCTGGAAGACCTCAGCGACTGGTTGCGCGAGCAGGCGGCGCAGAACCCCAACGCGGTGGGCAGCGCCTGCGTCGAGTACCTGCAGCTGTTCGGCTACGTGGCCTACGCCTACCTATGGGCGCGCATGGCCCAGGTGGCCGAGCACCAGCGCTCCGAGGACGACGGCTTCTATGGCGCCAAGCTGGCCACCGCGCGGTTCTATTTCAGCCGCCTGCTGCCGCGCATCCTCAGCCTGGAGCAGAGCATTCGCGCCGGCAGTTCCTCCTTGTTCGGCCTGGACGCCGAGCACTTCTGAGCATCCGGGCAGGGCGCCTGCCGCCCTGCCCCGACTCCAGCGCCTAGCGCCAAGCGCCAAGCGCCAAGCTCAGGCAACAGCACACCCCACGGATGCAAAACCTCAAGCGGCCCGGCATACTTCGCACCCGGACACCGCCCAAGGAAGAAACGTGTTGGCCCCCGCCCTGATCGTCGCCAGCTCAGCCATCGTGCTGCTGCTCGGCAGCCTGCACCTGATCTACACCTTCGCCACCGACAAATTCCAGCCCCGTGATCCGGCCCTGGCCGAACGCATGCGCCAGGTGTCGCCAATGATCACCGGCCAGACCAGCCTGTGGCGTGCCTGGGTCGGCTTCAATGCCAGCCATAGCCTGGGGGCGATGTTGTTCGGCCTGGTCTATGGCTACCTGGCCTGGCTGCACCCGGCCCTGCTGCTGGAAGCCCGCGGCCTGCTGCTGATCGGCCTGGGCTTTCTCGCCAGCCTGTGGCTGCTGGCGATCCGTTACTGGTTCCGTATTCCCCTGGCGGGCATCAGCCTCGCCCTGGTGCTGTTCGCCGCAGGAACTACGCTGCTTTTCAGCTGACGGGTACCCGTTGCCCAACCGCTCCAGCCCTGCCCGACCTGAATAAATTCCGGAGTTCACATGGAACGTCAAACCCCCAACGAAGGCGCCGCCGCCCTGCGTCAACCCGGCAAACGCCCCTGGTATATCTACCTGATGGCGATCTGGGCCCTGATCGGCATCGGCGGCCCTCTGAGCCAGCTAGCGCGAAGGGTGTTCGCCGATGAGCCGCTGCTGTTGCAAGTCAGTTCGGTGCTGATCCTCGGCGGCGTACTGCTGCTGATCATCAACCTGATCAAGCTGAAACCGCAGTACATCGTGGCCTTTGGCGTGCTCTGCTGCCTGGAAGTGGGCCTGCAGCTGTTCGGCATCATCGACCGCCTGTACAGCGGCGACACCCTGGCCCACGCCGCGCTGCTGCTGATCTATCTGGTTCCGGCACTGGCCTTTGCCCTGCTGGCCCTGCGCACGAAACTGCTGAGCCGGGCCAGTGAGTACCGCCAATCGGTCGACCTGCAGAACCGAATCGCCTTTGCGATGAAACACAACAAACGCTGAACCTGCCGGCCTGGCGCCCAGTGGCGCCGGGCCGGATACCCGCTGCCCAATCGAGTCCCTTCATGTCCCGTCTGTACACCCTCTGTTCCTGGCTCTACCTGCCGCTGTGCTGGATCGCCGTGGCCGCGCCCCTGGCCAGCATGATCCATTGCAACCTGAACCTGATCGTGCCCCGGGAGGTCGGCGGCACCTTGTTCGGCGGCTCCATGGGCTTTGTGATGTACCTGGGCGGCTGGGTCCTCAGCGTCCTGGGCCTGGTGCTGGCGCTGCTGACCCGGGTGCCCGGCGCGCGTCTGGCCTGGATCGTCGCCGGGCTGGCGCAGTTGCTGCTGGGCCTGTGGTGGCGGATCAACTACCCGGATGATTTCGACGGCAACCTGCTCTTCAGCATCCAGCCCCGGGAGCTGGACTATGTGATGGTCTTCGGCTTTGCCCTGGTCTACAGCGGCATCTACCTGTTGCGTCAGCAACGGCTCAAGCCGCGTCCACCCGCCACTGGCAACCGGCTCGCGCTGCGCACCCTGTGGGCCCTGGTGCTGGGGGCGGCCTTCATCCTTCCACCACTGCAGGCCATCACCCGCAAGCCACTGCCCTATTGCGCCTTCGACCGGGCCGGCAATCAGTTGAGCGTATGCCTGGGCCCGGGCACCCGGGTGATTGTCGACTGAATGGCCCCCTGACTTCATTCCTCCTTTTCTTGACCTTGATGAGTGTGCCCATGTCTCGCCTGTTTACCCTGTGGTTGTGGCTGTACCGCCCCCTGTGCTGGATCGTCGTCGCCATCCCGCTGTCGGTGATGCTGTTGTGCGACGTGCAAATGATGCAACCGCGGGATGTCAGCGGCACGCTGTTCGGCGGCGCCATGGGTTTTCAGTTGTACCTGTTTGCCTGGGTGCTGTGCCTGATCGGCATGGTCCTGGCCCTGCTGACCCGGATGCCCGGCGCGCGCCTGGCGTGGCTGCTGGCCGGGCTCGTGCCCTTGCTGCTGGGGGCCTGGTGGCGGCTCACCTACCCGGATGATGAAGATGGCAGCCGCTCCTTCAGCCCCCAGGACTGGGAACTGGACTACATGATGGGCATCGTGTGCCTGTTCGTTATCAGCGGCCTGTACTTCTACTGGCGCCGACGCCTCGTCTCACGGCCCGCCGCCACCAGCGCCGATGTGCTGTTTCTGCAAACCCTGTGGGCGCTGGTCCTGGCGGCGGCGTTCATCCTGCCGCCGCTGAGCTTCATCAAGCAGCAATCCCTGCCCCGCTGTGCGTTCAACAAGGCCGGGGAGCAATTGACCGTGTGCCTGAGCGATGATCCGAACGAACCGGTCATTGTCGACTGACCCGGCGCTCGCAGCAGCCCGGACAGAAAAAAGCCCCGATCGGTCCGGGGCTTTTTTCTGTCGGCTGCTATCGATGTTGGGTGGCCGGTGATGCCCTGCGCACCGGCAAGGCGGCGGCGAAAGCCATGGCCTCTTCCCGGGTGCCGAAAGTGGCGAGCCGATCACCCGCCGTACAGACCTTCCAGGGCCCGTGGTTGACGCTCAATACCTGATAACCGTTGATCTGCAGCTTGTTCAGCAGCGGCGTACTCATGGACACCTCCCTTGTTCTCCGCGTGCCTGGGGCTTGGGCGTTTTACCTTACACCCGCAGAACCATCCGGCGACGGCCGCATGTCGGCGTGACGCGCTCATTTCCTCAGGTTGGCCAGAGGGTCGTAGGCCCGCGAGCGCTTGCGCCGGTGCTCGGGTTCCGGCTGATCCAGGGGCGCCCTGGCCGGCCCCACCGGATCGATCTGGGGATCGGCGAGGTCCGGCGAATCGGGGTCGAAACCCGGGTCGCGGTGATTCGAGGCGTGCTCGGACGAGCGCGGCCCCGTGGGGGTCTTGGCAGCCATGGTCAGCTCCTGTGCTAGCCCGCAAAAGGACGGGGACAGCCGTTGGATCGCGATCCGTTCCCAGGGTGCCGGCCAGCGGACCAATGGCCACCGGCAAATTGCATTGCACGGCGCAGCGTCGCAGGATGACGCCCTGATCCACAACCGCTGAAAAGGAAGTGCTGATGACGATTCGTGCCGTGGTTTTCGATTTTGGTGGCGTGCTGTTCGACTGGAGCCCGCACCACCTGTACCGCCAACTGATCCCCGACGACCAGCGTCGCCAGTGGTTCCTCGACACCGTCTGCACCCAGGCCTGGAACACCCAGCAGGACGCCGGCCGGCCCCTGGCCGAAGCCACCCGCAGCCTGGTGGCCGAGCATCCCGAGCATGCGCCGTTGATCGAGGCCTATTACGGACGCTGGCCGGAGATGCTCAAGGGGACACTGGACGAAGGCGTGGCCCTGCTGGAGGAACTGCACCAGGCGCAGATGCCGCTGTTCGGGTTGACCAACTGGTCCCAGGAAACCTTTCCCTATGCCTGGGAACACTACCCGTTCTTGCAGAAGTTTCGCGACATCGTGGTGTCGGGGCAGGAGCGGCAGATCAAGCCGGATGCCGAGATCTATCACACGGCCTTGGGGCGCATTCGCGCGCATGTGCCGGGGGTGGCGCCTGAGGAGCTGGTGTTCATTGACGACCATGCGCCGAATATCGTCGCGGCCAGGGCGTTGGGGTGGCGGGCGATTCATCATGTGGCCGCGGGGGAGACGCGGCGGCAGTTGGGGGAGTTGGGGGTGGTTTGAGGTTTTTTTTGGGGGGGGGTGGAGTGTACATATCCGTTGCTGCGGTCACGGCCACTTAGGGTTTCGCTCTTACAGCGACTCACTTTTGAAAATCCGGAATGCCGGCCCAGACAAAAGTAAGCAAAACGCTTCTGCCCCTCCACTCGGTGCCTCGCCTAGCGAGGCATGCCCGAACGAAGGCATTGATCCGTGGGCCGCCGCACTGGGCCATCCATGGCCCAGTGCGGCTAACCCGGCGTCCTGCCGGGTTACCCACGGCTCAATGCCTGCGTTCGGCCATCGTGTCTAAAGGGGCAGGAAGATCAAAAACCAGATCAAAAACAAAATCTGAATGCGGCCTGCCGGCCAACCTGTTTCATCGCCGTTCGCATTACATGTAGCCGCTGCCGCAGGCTGCGAACGGCTCCGCAGGAGACGCTAAACCTGCATCCCCGATATTCCTGACCTATCGCGCCGCCTGGTTTTGCGAGCGCTAGCGCTCGTTCGCAGCCTGCGGCAGCGGCTACAAGGAACCAGCCTGCGCACCTGGGTTTTGGCGTTGGCTTTTGATCTTGATCTTGATCTTCCGGCCCCTTCCCAGCAGGCCGAGCGCAGGCGTTGCGTAGGGGGCAGCTCGGCATGGATGCCGAGCTAGCCGCCACCCGGCCATGGATGGCCGGTTGGCGGCGGGCCCCCGGAGCAATGCCGGAGCTCGGGCACCCCGAGCCCCAGCGAGGGGCCGTATGGAGGGGCAAGACTTTTTGCTTACTTTTGTGTCGTTTGACAAAAGTGAGTCGCCGTAAGGGCGAAACCCTAAGTGGCCATGACCGCAGCAACGGATATGTACTCCATCCCACTCGCTGCAAGATCGAAACCCTAAGTGGCCGTGACCGCAGCAACGGATATGTACACCGCCCACCGCTGTAAGAGCGAAACCCTAAGCCACCGTGACCGCAGCAACGGATATGTACACCGCCCACCGCTGTAAGAGCGAAACCCTAAGCCACCGTGACCGCAGCAACGAATATGTACCCCGCCCCACTCGCCGCAAGATCGAAACCCCAAGCCACCGTTACCGCAGCAACGGACATGTACCCCACCCACCGCTGCAAAAGCGAAACCGCCAGCCCCCCCCTCTATCGCCATCCGCACTCACCTCCCCCTTGCATATCGCCCTTTGGAATTTCCACAAAATCAACCCCTTACCCCCGTGAATCCACCCGTCGGAAACCCACAAAATCAATGTGCCATTACCCCGCCAACTCCCCCCGCGCTGCTTAACTGCAAGGGCTGCCAAGTACCGCAGCCCCCCCTAAACCCCACGGAAGGCACACACCATGAGCCCCACCTCGCAACACACGGTTGTTCCCTACGGAGTCGCGATCCAGTCGGCCATCGCCGAAGGCCAGCTACCCCAGATGAAAGCCCTGCTGGCCAAGCGCGATCCGAAGGGCGACGAACCCAAGGATCTGAAAAGCGCCTACGAGCGGCTGGCCAAGGAAGTCGCCCGGCTGGAGCAGCACTGATCGCTGTTTCCCCGTCATTGAATGGAGGCAAAGCATATGTCCGGTTCCAATTCCCACGCCGAAGGTCTGTTCCCCCTGAGCTATCGCATCGGTACCGATAAGCCCGGGGCGCCCAGTCTGATTCTCAACCTGCTGGTCTACACCCCCGACCACAGTGTCCGCGGCGGTTCGACCATCACCCAGGCGCTCAACCCGCCACCCGACCTGCACAGCGATGTCTGGGGTCAGTACACCTACCTCACGGTCATGCACCCCACTACCAGCAAGATCCTCATCACCGCCCAGGGCAATCAGGGCGGCCCCGGCTCCAACGCCATCATCACCTTCAAGCTGCACCTGGTGGTCGGCGACGACTGGAAGGAAGGCATCGCCAACTACCAGTACTTCAACGGCCACGACTGGGTTTCGGTCAATCAGGCCCCCGCCCGCCTGCAGGAGACGGTGCAGTCCAGCAGCCTGTCGACGCCAGAGCACTCGGGCCACTACAGCGCGGTGAACAGCACCAGCGCCGCGCTGTACGGCGGGCCGATCCACGGCGCCATCGCCAGCGGCGATCTGGCCCAGATGAAGAACCTGCATCGGGTGGCCACCCAGCAACTGGAGCAGCTGCCGCTGATCCGCACCGCGCTGGACGCCGCCAAGGCCGAGATCAAGAAGCAGGAACGCCGCTGATCAAGGCCATTCATCGCACCTGATGCCTTCTATCCAGATAAGGAGTTGCAGCATGACAATCGGACTGTTCCATACCCGCATCATCGTCGCCAATCCTGTGATCGGAGCGCCGGTGCTGACCCTCGACCTGCTGGTCAACACCCCGCAGAAAAGAGTCAGCGGCGTGGCCCGGATCACCCAGAGCACCTCGCCACCGCTGCAGTTCCGGGCGGATGTCTGGGGCGACTACTCCCAGGTCAAGCTCGATCCGTCCAGCGAGGGCCACATCATCCTCAGCCTGGCCGGCAACCCCAGCGGTCCCACCAGCCAGATCGCCGAGACGTTCCATCTGCAGGGCATCCTCGGCCTCGACTGGGCCAGCGGCTTCGCCAGCTACAAGTACCAGTACCAGGGGCATTGGCATGTGGTGCAACACGCCGCCGTGAGCCAGGCACCGGTGGAGCAGAAACAAGGCGAACGCGCAGTCCAGGCCGGCCAGCCCGCCATGCATCCCCACCCGCTGTACGCGGTAGCGCTGCAGGAGGCCCAGACCAGCGGCGACCTGGCGCGGCTCAAGGCGCTGGTGGTCCAGGGCGAGCAGCAGCTGGCCAACAGTGAAAACCTGAGCCAGGCGGTGCAGCAGCTGCAGGCGGAAATCAGCCGCCTGGAGCGCCGCTGAGTCCAGGCCAGCGGGGCCGGCCGTCAGCGGACGGCCCCGACTTGGGCCAAACCGATCGCGCCCGTACCGCACACCCGAGGCGCGCCTGTTTCGATGGCTTGCTGCCGCGCACCGCTGGGTGCGCAAGGATCTTTCATGTCAGACCGTCTCCCCGCCCGCTACCTCAGCGAAAACGACCTCAAGCGCTATGTGCCGGTGCACGTGGTCTGGGAAATCACCCTCGCCTGCGACCTCAAGTGCCTGCACTGCGGCTCCCGCGCCGGGCACCGGCGCCCCGGGGAACTGAGCACCGAGGAATGCCTGGCGGTGATCGATTCACTGGCCGCCCTGGGCACCCGGGAAATCACCCTGATCGGTGGCGAAGCCTATTTGCGCAAGGACTGGACGCGACTGATCCAGGCCATCCACGACCACGGCATGTACGTGGCGATCCAGACCGGCGGACGCAACCTGACCCCGGCCAAGATGCAGGCCGCGGTGGACGCCGGGCTCGATGGCGTCGGCGTGTCCCTGGACGGCCTGGCGCCGCTGCACGACGCGGTGCGCAATGTGCCGGGCTCCTTCGACAAGGCCCTGGACACCCTGCGCCGGGCCAGGCAGGCCGGGCTGAAGATCAGCGTCAACACGCAGATCGGCGCCGCCACCCTGCCCGACCTGCCGGCCCTGATGGACCTGATCATCGACGCCGGCGCCAAGCACTGGCAGATCCAGCTGACGGTGGCCATGGGCAACGCCGTGGATCACCCGGAACTGCTGATGCAGCCCTACCAGCTGCTGGAGGTCATGCCGCTGCTGGCGCGCCTGTACCGCGAAGGCAACGAGCGCGGCCTGCTGATGAACATCGGCAACAACATCGGCTACTACGGCCCCTACGAACACATGTGGCGCGGCTTCGGCGACGACCGGGTGCACTGGACCGGCTGCGCCGCCGGGCAGACAGTGCTGGCCCTGGAGGCCGACGGCACGGTCAAGGGCTGCCCGTCCCTGGCCACCGTCGGGTTCTCCGGCGGCAACGTGCGCAACATGAGCCTGCACGACATCTGGCACTACAGCGAAGGCATTCATTTCGGCCGCCTGCGCTCGGTGGACGATCTGTGGGGTTATTGCCGCAGCTGCTACTACAACGACGTCTGCCGCGGCGGCTGCACCTGGACCTCGCACTCGCTGCTGGGCAAGCCGGGCAACAACCCCTATTGCCACTACCGGGCCCTGGACCTGCAGAAAAAAGGCCTGCGCGAGCGTATCGTCAAACTCGAAGACGCCGGCCCGGCGTCCTTCTCCGTGGGCCGCTTCGACCTGATCACCGAGCGCATCGACACCGGCGAAGCCGTGGCCAGCGTCAGCGACAGCGGTCAGGTGATCAAGCTGGCCTGGGTCAACCAGGGTCAGGCAGCCCCCGCCGAAGGCCGCATTCCGCCGCGCCTGGCCCTGTGTCGCAGTTGCCTGGAGTACATCCACGCCGTCGAGACCACCTGCCCGCACTGCCACGCCGATGTCGCCGCCGCCGAAGCCCGGCACCAGGAGGACCGGCTGCGCCAGCAGGCCCTGATCAACACCCTGCACCAGTTGCTGGGCCTGCCCCCGGAGCAGCCGCGCCTGTAATCACCGCCCGTTGCGCCGCCGCCCCCCCCGACGCGGCGGCGCTGATATCGATGCCGCCGCCCTGGCGCGGACGTTGCCCGCCGTCCACTGCGCAAGATTTTGCGCCTATCATCGAACAGCCGGCAGAACCCTGTACTAGGATACGAGGCGATCCTTTGTCGATCGGAACCAGAACGGAGATCAATCAGCGATACTCGAACTCGTTGCTATAACGCTGTCCTGCCACACCTTCACATTCATGGATGAAATGATGAACGCACAAGTATTGTTTCCACGCATCGGCAAGGTCATTGCCAGCACCGGCAGCCGCCATTTTCCACGCATGCTCCACGACCTGATCCTCACCCAACTGCCGGTGGACGCCACCCACATCACTCGACTGCCGGTGGACCCGCACCAGTCGCCCGAGCACAGCGAGCAGCCGCAGCTGCAGAGCCACTACCCGCTGCACAGCGACGCCCACTGCGGCGACGAGCCGCTGTTGCAGGCCGGTTTTCCCGAGCCGGCCGGCACGCCCGAGGCCCGGCAACTGCCGCCGCGCCGCGAGGGTTGCGCCGAGACGGCACAACTGCACCTGACCGGCCGCAAGGATGCCTACCATTACGTGCTCTCGGTGTACCGCAGCAATCAGGCCGAGAGTTTCTCCCCCCAGGAGCGCCTGCTGCTGGAGGACTTCTCGCCCCTGCTGTTGCCAATGGTGGAAAAGCACATCAGCGCCCTGCAGCCCCAGGCCGCCTCCACGGAGCAGGACGGCGCCACCCTCGAAGGCCTTCAAACCCTGCGCCTGCGCTTTAACGAGCGTCTGGCGCAGTCCGGGCTGAGCCTGTCCAACCGTGAGTTGGAAGTCTGTGTCGGGCTGCTGGCCGGGCGCACCGCGCCGCAACTGGCCGAACAGCTCAGGCTCAAGGTCAACACCGTCGAGAGCTACCTGAAACGCGCCGCCATCAAGCTGGGCATCAGTGGCCGCCATTCGCTGCTGCGCTGGATGTACTCGCCCCAGCCCTGAGCCGCGTCCCCAGGCCCTGGCGAGGCCTGTGTGTCCCGGTTTTCCCCTACAGACGCACAGAGCTCGCCCGGGCTTAAATCCAATGCCGGGAACCGCTACAGGTTCAAGGAGCCTCTGCCACGGACCGCCGTGGCAGTCGCGTTTCGAGCAGCGATTCGTCTCGATCAAGGATGATATGGATATGAATCAGACCCGCAGTATCGCCAACATGCCAACCTCGCATTTCTACTTCGAGCTGGGGCAGTTGATCTCCAGCACCGGCCATGCCCGCTTCGCCAAGGACATGCTGCAACTGGTGAACCAGCTGGTGCCGGTGAACCAGTTGCAGCTCAGTGAATGGACCCTCGACGAATGCCAGGCCAGTTCCCTGGAGATCACCCTGCTGGGACGCGCCGGGTTGCAGGATGACCTGCCCCTGCCGGAGCCCCCGCGACGCCATGACCCGCTGCTGCAAAAGATGCTGGAAATGGACGACTCGCTGCTGATTCAAATGAATGCCCAGGGCAGCCCCTCTCGCCCGACCCCGCACCAGTGCCACCTGGTGTCGCGCAAAGCCAGCCGGCGCTGTGTCATCGCCCTCTACCGCGACCCTGCCCAGGGCGGCTTCACCCTCAGCGAACTGTCATTTCTCAAGAGCCTGTCGGCGACCCTGCTGCCGCTGCTGGAACGCCACGCCCAGTTGCATCGGCAACAGGCGCTCAAGCACCTGCGCAACTGGAGCCTGCGACCTCTGGATGCGCGTCGGCAGACGCCGCTGCAACGGGAGTTCGACGAGCGCCTGTCACTGGGAGACATCAACCTCTCAGCCCGGGAGAAAGAGGTCTGCCTGGGGCTGCTGACCGGGGGCACGGTGCCGGAAATGGCCCAGCGCCTGAGCGTCAAGAACAGCTCCGTGGAAACCTACCTCAAGCGCGCCGCCGCCAAGCTCGGGGTCAGCGGCCGCCACGGGCTGGCCAAATGGATGGTGGGCGCCTGAGAGCGGCCCCAGGTCGCAGGTTCCGGGCCAGCAGCCTCCTCCCGCAGGGCACCTCCTCCGTCCTCGGCTGACCGCTGCCGCGCCACCCGGCCAGCGGCTTGCGCAGCCCCGGCTCAGGGCCGTGCCTCGGCGCGGTCCTGCGCGGTGACTGAGGTGAGGCGCGCCAGGCGCGGCGCCAGCCAGCGCTTCAGGTCGTCCATGCAACTGAAGACCACCGGCACCAGCACCAGGCTCAGCAGGGTCGAGGTGATCAGCCCGCCGATCACCGCCACCGCCATGGGGGCGCGGAACCCGGCGTCGGCGCCGCTGCTGAGCAGCGCCGGCACCATGCCCGCGACCATGGCGATGGTGGTCATGATGATCGGCCGGGCGCGCTCGGCCCCCGACTGGATCAGGGCCTGGTGCCGGGGCATGCCAAGGCGACGCTTCTCGAGGGTGAATTCCACCATCAGGATCGAGTTCTTGGTGACGATGCCCATCAGCATCAGCAGGCCGATGACCACCGGCATGTCGATGGCGGCGCCGTACAGCAACAGGCCGCCAATCGCCCCGCCGACGGACAACGGCAGTGCGCTGAGGATGGTCAAGGGCTGCAGGAAATCGCGGAACAGCAGCACCAGCACGGCGAACACCATCATGATGCCCAGGCCCATGACCACGCCGAACTTGTCGAACATTTCATTCATGTATTCGGCATCGCCGTACTCGACACGGCGCACGCCGTCGGGCAACTGCTGCAGCGCCGGCAACTGGCCGATGGCTTCCAGGGCCGTGCCCAGGGTGATCCCGGCCAGATCGGCATCCACCGACACCCGGCGCAACCGGGAGAAGCGCTCGATCCGCGCCGGCCCGCTGCCATAGCCGATATCGGCCACCGCGCTGAGGGGCAACACCGTCCCTCTGTCGGTGCTGACGCCGAGGTTGCTCAGGGCATTCAGGTCGCCCTGCTCGATGGCCGGCAGCAGCACCCGGATCGGCACCTGGCGGTCATGGAAATTGAAGCGCGCCGAACTGGCGTTGATTTCGCCCACGGTGGCGATCCGCGCCACGCTGCCGATGGCCTGGGCACTGACCCCGGCCCGGGCCGCTTCGTCCACCCGCGGCTGGATCAGCAGCTCCGGACGCGGCAGCGGCTCGTTGACCTGGACGTTGGCGATGCCCTGGAGCGCCCGCATGTCGCGTTGCACGGCATGGGCGGCGCGGCTCAACGCCGGCCCGTCGGGCCCCACCAGGATGATCGAGATATCCCGCGCCGCGGTTTCGCCACGAAAGGCGTAGCGCAGGTCGGCAAAGCCGTTGAGCAGCGGCCGCAGGGACTGTTCGAAGGCCTTCTGGCTGAGCTCGCGCTGGTCCGCCGGGAGCAATCGCACCAGCAGTTGGCCGGTGGCCACGTCGGTGGCCCCGGAGGCATCCTCGCCGCCGGCGGTGACGAACACCGAGAGCACCTCGGGCCGCTGGCGAATCTGCCGGGCCATGTCGGCCAGCACCTTGTCGGTCCGCACCAAGGGCGTGCCGGGCGGCAGGGAGACGTCGATGCGCGACAGGCTGAGGTCATTCACCGGCATGAACCCCGAAGGCAACAGCGGCACCAGGGCGAACGAGCCGACCAATAACAGCCCGGCCAGCCCCAGGCTCAGGCGCCGGTGCCGCAGCGCCCACTCCAGCAGCTTCAGGTAGCGCCCCAGCAGGCCGCCGGGCGCCATCGGCCGCGGCTCATGGCCCGCACCCGGGGCCTTGGGCTTGAGCAGATAGGCCGCCATCAACGGCGTGACCAGGCGCGCCACCAGCAGCGAAGCCAGCACCGCCGCCGAGACGGTGATGCCGAACGGGGTGAAGTACTGGCCGATGAAGCCACCGATGAAACTCACCGGCAGGAACACCGCGACCAGGGTGGCGGTGATCGCCACCACGGCAAAGCCGATGGCGTCGCTGGCGTCGATGGCCGCCTGGTAGGGACGCTTGCCCTGGTCCAGATGCCGTTCGATGTTCTCGATCTCGACGATGGCATCGTCCACCAGGATGCCGATCACCAGGGTCAGGGCCAGCAGGGTGATGCTGTTCAGCGAATAGCCGAACCCGGCCATGACGGCGAAGGTCGGCAGGATCGACAGCGGCAGGGCAATGGCCGCCACCAGGGTGGCGCGCCAGCTTCGGAGGAACACCAGGACCACCAGGACGGTCAGCAGCGCGCCTTCGACCAGGGTCATGATCGCCGCGTCGTAACTGGCCAGGGTGTAGTCCACCGAAGAGGAGATCTGGCGGATCTCCAGGTCCGGGCGCTGTTGCTGCAGACGCTGGATGACCGCCTCGACGCCGGCCGCCACCCGGGTGTCGCTGGAACCCTTGGCGCGAAACACCGCGAAGCCCACCACTTCCTCGCCGTCCAGACGCGCCTGGGAACGGGCCTGGCTGGCGCCGTCATGCACCCGGGCCAGCTCCCCCAGGCGCGCCCAGCGCCCCTCGCCCAGGGCAATCGGGGTCTGGCTCAGGGCCTCCACCGTCAGGGCGCTGCCCAGGGTGCGGATCGACTGTTCGCTGTGGCCCAGCCGGGTCCGCCCGCCGGGCACGTTGATATTGCTCTGCACCAGTTGGCCGTTGACCTGCTCGGCGGTGAGGCCCAGGGCTTGCAGGCGCTCGGCCATGAGTTCGACCTTGACCTCGCGCTCGACCCCGCCCAGGCGCTGCACCTTCTGCACCCCGGGCACCGCCAGCAGTTCGCGGCTGAGCTGGTCGTCGACGAACCAGGAAAGCTCCACCAGGCTTCGCGTGGTGCCCTTCACGGCGTAGTTGAGGATGGCCCCGCCCTCGACGTCGATGCGGGTGATCATCGGTTCCTCGATGGTCTGCGGCAGGTCGGCGCGGATCAGCGCGATGGCGTCGCGGATGTCGTTGGCGGCGCGCCCGGGATCGACTCCGAGCTGGAACTCCACGGTGGTCACCGAGATCCCGTCGGCCACCGTGGAGGTGATATGGCGGATGCCGGCCAGGCCGGACACCGCGCGTTCCACCCGCAGGGTCACCGCGTGTTCGAGCTCGGTGGGTGCCGCGCCGACCTGGGACACCAGCACCGTGATCACCGGGAACTCGACCCGCGGGTTGGCGTTGATCGGCAACTGCAGGAAGGACAACCAGCCGCCCACACTGAGCACCAGGAACAGCACCAGGGTCGGAATCGGTCGACGGATCGCCCAGGAGGACAGGCGCAGGCTCATGGTTCCAGCTCCTCGTCTTCAGCCGGCCGGACCCGGTCGCCCTCACGCACGAAGGCCGAGGCCCGGGCCACCACCCGCTCGCCTTCCGCCAGCCCGGACAGCACTTGCACCTGGATGCCGTCACGCCGGCCGACGCGAACCTGCCGCAGACTGGCCTTGCCCTCCGGGTCCAGCACCACCACCGCGGCCTGTTCGTCACTGGTGAACGTCAGGGCGCGCTGCGGCAGCACCAGGCTCGGGCCCTGGGCCGGCAGTTCCAGGCTACTGGTGGCAAAACTGCCGGCGCGCAGCTCGGGGTCGGCCGCCAGGGTAATGCGCACCCGACCGCGACGGCTCGCGGGGTCGACTTTCGTCGCCAGCAGGCGCACCTGGCCTTGCACCGGGGTCGGCAGGCCCGTTACCTGGACCGCCAGCCGGGTGCCGACCTGCAAGGCGCGCAGGGCGCTTTCAGTCACCTCGCCGTCCAGCTCCAGGCGGTTGTCGCGGATCAGCCGGAACAGCGGCTCGGAACCGGCGAGGGCGCCAACCCGGGCATGCCGTTCGGACACCACGCCGGCCACCGGCGCTCGCAGCGTGGCTTTCTGGCGTTGCGTCCGGGCGTCCGCCAGTTGCGCCCGGGCCTGGGCCTGCTCGGCCCGGGCCGCCGCCAGGGCAGCCTGGGTGGCGCGGGCCTGGGCCCGTTGCTGGTCGACTTGCTGGGCGCTGGCGGCACCGATGCCGCCCAGTTGTTCCAGGCGCTGATGGCTGGTCCGGGCCTCGACGCTCAACGCCTGCTGCTGACCAATCAACGCCGTCGCTCGCTCCAGCGCGGCCTCGGCCTGGTGCACCTGAGCATCCAGGTTGTGGGTTTCCAGCTCGGCGAGGACCTGCCCGGCACTGACCCGGTCGCCCTCCTCCACCCGGACCGAGGCCAGGCGCTGATCCTGCAGGGCGGTGCCGACGGCAATCTCTTCCTGGGGCACCAGGGTGCCGCTGATGAAGATGCGCTGCCCGACATTGCCGGTACGGACCTGCACGCTGCTGACTTTCAGCGCGGGCGGTGGTTCCTGGCCGTGGCTTGCCGGCAACTGGGTCTGCGGCAACCACAGGGCCAGCAGCGTGCCCACCAGGGTCAGCAGCGTCACCAGCAACAGCCTGGGGGTATGTTTGGCCAGGCGCCGCAAGCGCTGGCTGCGACATTGCTCGGGAGTGGGATCGATCGAGTTCATGTGTCGGGTACTCAAGGATTCATCGGCGCCCGGAACACGGGCACGCTGCCCCGGAGCCGGCAAGCGGCCCGAGACGCCATGACGCAAGCAGGGCAACGGCCACAGAGCCGTTGCAAGGAGGCAGTCAGCCGGGTTCGGGCTGCTGGGGACGCAGGAAGCGGCGAATGATCAGGCGCAGCATCGGCTGGTGGGCCAGGGCCTGGAAATCCGCCTCCATCACCACCCGGGCGATGGCGCCTTCCGTCAGCGCCAGCAGCCACACCGCGGCCATGTCCGGGTCCAGCTGCGGGTCGATCTGGCCGGCGGCCATGCCGCGCCGGAGTAACGCCGCCAGGTCGGCCTTGACCCGCGCTTCGTTGGCGGCGAACAAGGCCCCCATCTGCGGGTTGCGGGTGGCCTCGGCCGCCACCTCGATACTGATCCGCGCGTGCAGCGGCTCGCTGCAGGCCTGCATCATCGCCAGGGCGATGTGCTCGACGGCGTCCAGGGCGTCCTCGGCTGCGTCCCACTGGGAGAACAGGCGCGTCATGGCCTTGCGGTCTTCCTCGGCGATTGCGGCAATGATCGCCGCCTTGCTCGGAAAGTAATGGAACAGGTTGCCCGGGCTCATGCCGGCGGCCGCGCAGATCTGCGCGGTACGGGTGGCGTGAAAGCCGTTCCGGGCGAAGCAGGTCAGCGCCGCGTCGAGGATCTGCTGGCGCCGGGCTTCCATCTTGTAGGGGTCTACCGTTCTCATTGCCCACCCTGGCGCCACAGGCCTTGCCGGCGCGATTCATAGACTGACTGATCGATCCAGTATTGAGCCGCAGTCCGGTCACTGTCCGAAGCCGTCGAAGCGCTTCGATGCCGGTACATGCCGCGATCACAGGCTAGCGCGAGGGTTTTCCGAGAGCTGTAAATCTGTGTGAAAAATAGTGCAGGACTGCATAAGGCATCCAACCGGGTTCGGCGGGACGCGGGACGGATGCCGGAGCAATGCCTGGAGGGGATAGGAGCCAACCCGGCCAGCCAGGGGCAGTAGGCGGTACAACGAAGGCCGGGCGGGCGGATGCCGCGATGTTGCAGCCCGCCCTGACCAGGCACCGCCATGTTGCGGTTCACTGTGATACCTGGCCGGGCGAACGGGGGCCATTCTAGGCATCGGTCCGAACCGCGTATGTAAGAAAATTCTTATTCCTCAACGGCCTGAATCCCCTGCCCCACCAAGACGAAACAGGCCATTTTCAAGAACGCCGCGATCAACGGGTACCCGGCACCAGATCGAGAATCTCGTCGATGCCCAGGCAACGGGGCTCCACCTCCAGGGTCCTTCCGTGTTCGAGGATGCCCACCGCCACGTCGCGCATGGCCATGTAGGCGCTGCGCAACATGTGGTTGGCGTAGATCACCGCGTTGAAGCCGGCCCCTTCCAGCTCGTCGAAACTCAGGTGGGCATAGCTGGTCGGCACGCAGATCAGCGGCACCCGCGGGCAGTGGCGGCGGAACAGCCTGGCGAACTCGAGGATCTCCAGGCCGTCCTTTTTCCGGCTGTGAATCATGATCCCGTCGGCGCCGGCGGCGACATAGGCCAGGCAGCGTTCGATGGCGTCGTCCATGCCCTTGTCGAGGATCAGGCTTTCACAACGGGCGATGATCAGCAGGTCCTCGTGGCTGCGACTGCTGCAGCCGACGCGGATCTTGTCGCAGAACTCCTCGATGGAGTCCTGAAGCTGGCTCACGGCGTTGCCGAACAGCGAGTTCTTCTTCAGCCCGCACTTGTCCTCGATGACCACCGCCGACACCCCGGCCCGATCGAGCATCTTCACGTGGATCGCGAAATGCTCGGCCTTGCCGCCGGTGTCGCCGTCGAAAATCATCGGCAGCGAACAGACATCGAAGATCTCGCGAATGCCGTGCAAGCGATTGCTCGGCGAGAGGATCTCGATGTCCGGCAGGCCCTTGTGGGTCGAGTCGGTCAGGGAGCTGGACCAGATGGCGTCATAGCTCAGGCTGGGCCCGGCCCCGCGCTCCAGTCGGGATTGTTGGGCCAGCAGCGCCGAGATCGGGCTGTGGGCTTCAAGCACCCGCAGACAGCGCTTGCGGCGCAGCAACTGGCTGAGGTTGGTTCGGCGAATATCAGCGTCCTGCATGGGATTCACGCGCCTCTTGTGGTTGGGGAACTCCGGGTTCGCGGCGGCCGGGCCGCCTCAGGGGTGGGTCATGTCGAGGGCCACCACGTAACGGTCGAAATCCGCGGCCGAGACGTAGCCCAGCTGTTGCGCCACTTCCCGCAGGGACTTGCCCTGATGGTGGGCGGTCTTGGCGATGATGGCCGCCTTGTCGTAGCCGATGTGGCGGTTGAGGGCGGTCACCAGCATCAGGTTCTTCTCGATGTTGGCCTCGATCCGCGCCCGGTTCGGCTCGATGCCCAGCGCGCAGTGGTCGTTGAAGGCACGGCAGGACTCGGCCAGCAAGGTGATGCTTTCCAGCACGTTGTGCACCATCACCGGTTTGTAGACGTTGAGCTGGAAGTTGCCCTGGCTGCCGGCGAAGGCCACGCAGGCGTCGTTGCCGAAGACCTGGGTGCAGACCATGGTCAGCGCCTCGCACTGGGTCGGGTTGACCTTGCCCGGCATGATCGAGGAGCCCGGCTCGTTCTCGGGAATATCGATCTCGCCGATGCCGCAGCGCGGGCCGCTGGCCAGCCAGCGCACATCGTTGGCGATCTTCATCAGGGCCATGGCCAGGGTGCGGATCGCCGCCGAGGTGTTGACCAGCGCGTCGTGGGCCGAGAGCGCGAAGAACTTGTTGCTGCACGACTTGAACGGGTAGCCGGTGAGCTCGGCGATGACCCGTGCGCATTCGTCGCCGAACTGCGGATGGGAGTTGAGCCCGGTGCCCACCGCCGTGCCGCCGATGGCCAGGTCGTAGAGGCCGCCGAGGTTGAGCTGGATGGCGCCCAGGGCGTAGTCGATCTGCTCGACCCAGCCGCCAATCTCCTGGCCGAGGGTGATCGGGGTGGCGTCCTGCAGGTGGGTACGGCCGACCTTGACCACGTCGCGGAACTGCTCGGCCTTGTCGGCCAGGGTGTCGCGCAGGACCGCCACCCCCGGCAGCAGGGTTTCGTGGATCTCGCTGACCACCACCATGTACATGGCCGTGGGAAAGGTGTCGTTGGACGACTGCCCACGGTTGACGTGGTCGTTGGGGTGGATGGGTTTCTTGCTGCCCAGTTCGCCACCGAGCATCTCGATCGCCCGGTTGGCGATCACTTCGTTGGCGTTCATGTTGGACTGGGTGCCGGAGCCGGTCTGGAACACCACCAGCGGGAAATGATCGTCCAGTTGCCCGCTGATGACTTCGTCCGCGGCCTTGACGATCGGCAGGGCGATGGCTTCCGGCAGTTCGCCGAGCGTGAGGTTGGCCAGGGCCGCGGCCTTCTTCAGGATGCCCAGGGAGCGGATCATCGGCGCGCCCCACTGGAAGCGCGAACGGCCGATGGGGAAGTTGTGGATGGAACGCTCGGTCTGGGCGCCCCAGTAGCGGTTGGACGGTACGGCGATGGTCCCCATCGAGTCGGATTCATGACGCATGTTCAAGGTGCTCCAGTGGTAGGCGCAAAGCGCAATCAGGTCGGGGTTGCCGGGCAGGCGCGTCCTGCCCGGCGTGGTGCAGGGGCGCCCTACTCCTTGAGTACGGAGGCCATTTTTTCCAGGTGCGCGCAGGCCCGCACCACGTACTCGTCGGACAGCGCGGCGATGCGCCGGTAGTCGATCTGCTGGCCGGTGGCCTGGGTATAGAGCCGCAGGGCCTCGGTGGCGTGGCGGAAGTGCCGGGCCTCGACGGCGCCGCAGTGAACGCTGAGGAAGCCGGCGATGCGGTTGGCCTCCCCCGCCGGATGCCCGCAGGACTCGCGCAGCCAGTTCTTCCACAGCGGGGTCATGAGGTTGTATTCGCCGGTGTTGAACAGTTCGGTCAGGGCCATCATCTCCAGGGCCTCCACCAGGTTCGGCGCCAGGGGGCGCTTCTGCCCGACCCAGGTGGAGAACTCCTTGGTGATGGGGTTCAGGTACTTGTCCTGCAGGCGCCAGTTGTCCGAGCCGCAGATGGCCGAGGCCATGCGGTGATAGAGCTTGGAGTGATGGGGATGGCCATGCATTTCACCGAGGCCGACGTCCTCGACGATGATCTCGCCACAGTGCCGGGCGGCTGCCAGCAGCTTGAGCTTGTTGTCATCGCCGGGCAGCTCCGCGGACTCCTGCAGCAGCCGCACGATGATGCTCGACACCGCATGGGCGGCGCCGTCGGGGCTGCGCCAGCCGCAGAAAAAGGTGCACAGCGAATCCACGGACCAGCGGCGGGAAGTCATGCGCTGGTAGGTCAGGCAATAACCGTCCAACAGGCCGGGGTTGTTTTCAAAGCCGGTGAGCAGGGCTTCCACCAGATTCCGATCCTCGACATCCACCAGTGCCTGATGCACATAGCCGATGAACGCCTCGCGGGAACTCTCCATGTTTCTCTCCTGTAGTGACTCTTGGGTTCACGGACAACAAGCCAGGCGTCGCCACCCCGGGCCTCTGGACGGGCTCGGGAACCGGAACAACGCGGTGGCAGATGCGGGTGACGGCAGCGCTAATCCATGACGATCGCCGACATGAACTGGGCGAAGCGGCTCAGGCCTTCGATCAGCTCCTGGTACTCGACGGCGTAGGAAATGCGGATGCAGTGAGGGTCGCCACAACCGGAACCGGGGACCACGGCAATGTGCGCCTCGGTCAGCAGCAGGTCGGCGAGGTGGTCGACGTCGCGGATCGGCTGGCCGCGGTAGTAGCCGCCCAGGCGCGACGCGATGTCGATGTACAGGTAGAACGCCCCTTCCGGCGGCGCATAGCGGATGCCTTCCAGGCGATCCAGGTAGGTGCGCGCGGCGTGCAGTTGTCGCTGCAGGAACGGATTGACCTGGTCGGCGAACTGCGTCGAGTCGGCATTCAAGGTATTGAGCGCGGCGTATTGCGACAGGCTGCTGGGGTTGGAGGTGGTGTGGCCCTGGAGGTTGTGCATGGCCGCGATCACTGGCGCCGGGGCGCAGGCGTAGCCGACCCGCCAGCCGGTCACCGCCTGGCTCTTGGAGAAGGAATCGATCAGCACGGTCTGGGCCTTCAGCGCCGGGAACAGCGCCAGGATGTTGTGGTGCTCGTGGGGTTCGCGCACCAGGCCGCGATAGCACTCGTCGAACATCACCCACAGCCCGCGCTCGAAGGCCAGCTGGGCGATCGCCAGCAGTTGCTCCCGTTGATAGACAGTACCGGTGGGGTTGTTCGGGGTGTTGATGACGATCATCCGCGTGCGTTCGCTCAGCGCCCCCTGCACCGCTTCCAGGGTCAGCCGGTAGTCGTCGTCGCGGGTCTGCACCAGCACCGGGGTGGCGCCCGCCAGGCGGATCTGGGTGGGAAAGGTTTCCCAGTACGGGCTGGGCACTATCACCTCGTCACCGGGGTTGAGCAGCACCATGCAGGCGTTGTACAGGGCCTGCTTGGCCCCGGCGGTCACCGCCACTTCATTGGCCGCGAAGGTCACGCCGGTGCGCTGGCTGACCCGCTGGGCGAGCTTCTCCCGCAGCGCCGGCAGGCCGATGGGCGGGGTGTAGCGATTGCGCGCGTTTTCAATGGCTTCGATGGCCCCGGTGCGCATGTCCTGGCAGGCATCGAAGGACAGTTCACCGGCGGCGAAATTGATCACCTTGACCCCGCTTTCCTTCAGGGCGTTGGCTTTGCTGCGCATGCTGGATGTGCCCGGCGCGCTGAGGCCGAGGGCACGGTTGGACAAAGACAAGCGGCTTGCAGTGGCTTCGCTGTTATTCATGTTGTTACCTGCGAAAACGATCTGGAAGCAAGGCGCCCCGGAGTCGGGAAAACACCTTGCACAGCCCACCTGGCCAAGGCCCCCAGCCAGGTCTTCTTACATTCTGATGACAGTCGCAAACACCGGCCAATACCGTTTGCGTCGTGATTGATACTGGAAAAGTAAGAACTATCCGAAGGCGCCGCGAGCCGCGCACAGAATGCATCAGGCCCGGGCAGAACAGCCCCGGGCCTGATGGTTTATGGCTCGACAACGGTCTTCAGGCGGCGCCGGAGACTGACCTCGCGTCGGCGTCCATGCCCCGCTGCACGTACCAGGACAGGGGCAGCGTCAGCAGCAGCGTGGCGGACAGGGCCATCACCGCCAGGGGAATCCCGGTGACGTCACCCAGGCCACCGAACAGCACCGGAGCCAGGGCCCCACCGCCGATGGTGCCGGTGTAGAACAGCGAGAACGCCTGCTCGCGCTTGCCGGCACCGGCCAGGTCCGGCACCGCGCCGTACAGCACCGAGGACGTGCCATTCAGGGCCAGGCCCAGCAGCGGCAACATCAGCATCAGGCCGGCATAGGGCAGGAACACCGCCAGCACGATCAGGCTGGCGGTGGTGAACTCGGTGATCCACACGGTTTTCATCATGCCGATGCGCGCGCCGAGGTAACCGCACAGCAACTTGCCGAAGGCGCCGCCGACGAACAGCAGGGTCAGGGCCAGGCCGATACCGGCGGTGCCGGCGCCCTTGGCCTTGAGCAGGAACGGCAGGAAGGTCAGAAAGCCCATGCGCACCGCGCTGTCCAGGGTGCCGGTGAGGATCAGCGCACGCATCCCGCTGGCCGAGCCCTGGCCCTTGACCGTCTTGGGCGCTTTCTCGCTGATGGCCTTGGTCACGGCCCGGGAGGGAATCAGCCACCACAGCAGCACCGCGGCGGCCAGTCCCAGAAGGCCGATCAGGGTGACGCTGGCGCGCCAGCTGATCAGGGTCAGCAACAGGCCCACCAGGCCCGGGACCAGGGTCTTGCCGATATCCCCGGCGAAGTTGTACTGGGACAGGGCCTCCTTGACCCCGCCGCCGGCTTCATGGGTATCGGTGATCAGCGAGGAGGCCAGCGGGTGCTGGGTACTGGCCCCCAGGCCACCGAGCAGCAGGGCCAGGAGCAGCACGCCCAGGCCTCCGGCCTGCCCCGCCAACAGGTAGGCCAGCCCGGCCAGGGCGGTGCCGCCCACCAGCAGGCGCTCACGCCCCCAGCGCCGCGCGGCGCGACTGGCCAGCAGCTGGAAGCCGGCCATCATTCCGGAATAGACCCCGCGCAGCAGGCCGATCTGGGCATAGCTCATGGCGAACTGCGCCTGCCAGATCGGCAGCAGCACGTAGATCACGTCAGTCAGGCCGTCATGCACCGCATGGGCGCTGCAACCGGCGAACAGGGAGCGACGACGCACGCTGGCATCCGTCATCGGCGCGGCCTCCAGGGAGGCGCTGTGTTTCAGATCATTCATCGTCGGCCAGGTTGCGAGGTGGGAAAGGAAGCGGATCAGTCACAGGATAGGCAAGCCGGAGCCGGCCACAAGCCCCGCTTGCGGGGCCGGGCCGGCGACCCTCAGCGCAGCGCCTGGGCGCAGTCGCGCATCACCCGGGCCTTGCGCTGCAGGTATTCGGCGAAGATGTCCCGTGCGGCCTGCGGGTCGACCTGCACCTGCATGGCCTCGACGAACTCGTTGACCGCCGCCACGGCATGGGCGAAGTGGTTGCTCTCGGTGCCGCCGGTGTGCACGGTGACCCAGGCCACGGTGGTCCGGGCCTTCTCCGCCGGCACGCCCATGTCGCGGACGAACCACTGCTTGTACAGCGGGTGGATGTACTCCACTTCGCCGTGGGTATAGACCTCGTGGACCAGGGTGGTCAGCAAGCCTTGCAGCAGGTCCCGGTCGCGCAGGCGGCGGAAGTCGGTCCAGTCCTTGAACGCCTGCGCCGAAGGCAGGCAGTTTTCCTTGAGCAGCCACTGATCGTCACCGCAGATGGGCGTGGCCATGTTGTAGAACAGGTCCGAGTGCAGGGTGTTGCCCAGCGCGCCCAGGTCCTCGTCGGTGATCCGCTGCAGGCTGCCGCAGGCCCGGTAGAGGCCCTCGGCGGCTTCCGAACCCTGCTCGGAACGGGCCAGTAAGGTGATGCGGTTGGCCAGGCCGGAGACGCTGGTGGCGGAGTTGTTGGTCTTCGACCAGCTGGCGAAGAACTTGCGCAACACCGCAGGCGGGTGGCGGCGCGAGGTGAGTTTCTCGAAAGCATTCTCGATGTCCACCAGAGCGTTTTCCTCGCTCCAGAAGGCTTCGAACAGGGCATGCTTCAAGACACTGGCCGGCATGTCGTTCAACACAGGTTCGACGATCTTCAGCAATTGGCTCTGCCGGGTCAGTACGTTATTCATGGTCACCTCACGTATTCCTTGTTGGATGATGAATCAAGCGGGTTGAGCGGCCGCATGGCGGCCGGCGTTTCGGGTTTGAGGGGCTTCCAGCCGCCCCAGGCGATCAACAGCGACAGCAACTGGAAGACCACGATCAACGCCACGCAGCCCGGCCAGCCCCAGTGACTCCAGAGCAAGGCCGGGATTACGGCGCCGAAACTGCCTCCCAGGTAATAGAACGTCAGGTACAGCCCCACCGCGCCGGCCTTGTTGTGGCCGGCGGTGGCGGTGGTAAAGGAGTTGGCCGCGGCCTGGGCCAGGAACACCCCGGTGGAGCTCAGGGCCAGGCCCAGCACGATCAGCCATAGCGAGGGCAGCAGGGTCAGGGCCGAACCACAGACCCCGAGCAGGGCCGCGGCGACCAGCAGCTCGGCCTGGGGCCGGGACCGGCTCAGGCGGCCGGCAATCGGGATCACCACCAGCGCCAGGAGGAATACGCTGTAGATCGCCCCCAGGGCGGCGGCCCCCAGGTCGAACGGCGGCAGGCTGAGGTAAAGCCCGGCGTAGGTGAAGGTGGCGACTTGCGAGAACAGCACGCAAAAGCCCACGCCGTAAGCCGCCAGCAACGGCCGGCTGCACAGTTCGCGCAGGGCGCCCAGGCGGCTCGGCCGGCTTCTGGCAACCGGCGACGGGTTGGCCGGCAGCAGGTAGTGAATGGCCACGCCGATCAGCAGGCTCAGACCCGCCAGCAGGGCGAAGGCCTCGCGCCAGCCGACGTATTCGGTCATGAAGCCGGTGACGAAACGTCCGGCGAACCCGCCCAGCACGGTGCCGGCCACATACAGGCTGGTGACTTCGGTGACGGTGCCGCCACTCCAGCGATCACCGATGTAGGCCACGCTGGTGGCGAACACAACCGGGATCAGCATGCCTTCGATGAAGCGCCAGACCAGCAACTGGGCAAAGCTGCCGGCACAGGCCGCGAGCAGCGCCGGCAGCGCCAGCAACAGGGACGCCAGGACAATCACCGAGCGCTGCTGGAACCGGCCGGTGAACCGACTGACGAAGGGCGCGGTGATGGCCACCGCCAGAGTGGTCACGGTAATGCTCCAGCCGGCCTCCCTGATGCTCACCGCAAAGCTCTGGGAGAACTCCTGGAGAATCCCCTGGGTGGCATACAGGTTGAGAAAAGCCGCACAGCCACACAAAAACAGGGCAATGCGAGCACAATGCTGGCGCGAGTTCATGAAACCTCTCGTTTTCTGACGAAAGGCCTTTATAAAATACGCCGCCGATCCAAGACCAATACCGATTTACGACCGATCAATACCCAGGGAACCGGATGCTCGATCTACGCAGATTGCGTTACTTTTTGACCGTCGCCGAAGAGCTGCACTTTGGCCGCGCCGCCCTGCGCCTGCACCTTGCGCAACCACCGCTGACGCGGCAGATTTCGGCACTGGAAGCCGAGCTCGGGTTTCGCCTGTTCGATCGCACCAGCCGCACCGTCAGCCTCACCGCCCAGGGCCGGCACTTCCTGCCTTATGCCCGGGCGGTGCTGGAGCAGGTGGACCTGACCCAGGTCATGGCCGGCAAGCTGGCCAAGGGTTGCGCCGGACAACTGGCCCTGGGCTACGCCAGCTCCATCGCCCTGTCGGACCTGTTCAGCCAGGCGATCCAGGCCTTCGCCCAGCGTTTTCCCGACGTGCAACTGACCCTAGTCGAAGGCGCCTCGGTCAGCCAGTGGTCGCAGATTGTCGACGGCCGGATCGATATCGGCATGGGCCGGATGCGGCCGCCCTGCGAACAGAGCGAAATCCAGGCCCTGTCCCTGGGAGACGAACCCCTGGTGGCGGCCATCTCCAGCGACAGCCCCCTGGCCGCCCAGGATCAGGTGACCCTGGCCGAGCTCAGCGAGCATCCATTGATTCTGTTTCCCGCCGACTACGGCTCGGGGCTCAACGAAGCGATCGAACAACTCTACCGGCGCAACAGCCTGCCTCTGCGCCCCGGCCCCAGCGGTCGGCAGATCACCTCGATCATCGCCCTGGTGGCGGCCGGCCAGGGCATTGCCCTGGTGCCGCGCTGCACCCAGACCCTGGCCAAAAAGGGCGTGACCTACCGCCCGCTGACGGACCCCGGCGCCACCGCGCAACTGTTGGTACTGACCCGCAGGCAGGGGCGCAGCCAACTGGTGGAAGCCTTCATGGGGGTGCTCGACGAATTGCTGCAGGCGCAGCCGGAGACGGCCGGGCGCTAGTCCGGGCGCGCCGGGCCCGGGGCGGCCCCGAACCCCATCGGCCGCATGACTGGCGCTCGGCGCCGGCCAGCGCGCCGCTATCCGCCCCCGCTAGCGGCAGACCACCCGGGCCTCTGCCCTCCCCTGGGCAATCATCAGGTCGTTGCCGTTGGCGTCGTTGCCGACAAACTCATTGCTCTGGGCATACACCTGCCGATAGGCCTGGCCGTCGTAACGGTAGTAACTCAGGTATTGCTCCCCGGCACTGACCCGGGCCTGGGTCATCAGGTCCGGCAGGCCGTTGCAGGTGGTTGTCAGCACCGCCACCGGGCCGTCTTCGACCGCCAGCAGCGGCTCGGGAGGCGTCTTGCGCGCCAGGAACAGCCATTGATCCGAATTGACCTGATTGCCGCTCAGGCCACAGCTGACCAGCAGCATCGGGCCCTGGGGGCCGCGGCACGTCTGGGCATTGACCTCGCTCTCGGCACAGGTCGCGCTGATGGCCCTGGCGGCGTCGGCCCCCAGCAGCGCCAGTGCCTTGCTGGCGGGCGTCTCCCGCGGGTCGGCGCTGCACAGCCCCTTGCCGCTGGGCCATTGCCGCCGGGCACCGAGGTACAGCGGCGCCAGAACGGCAATCACCCGATCCAGCTCCCGCGCCAGGCACTGCGTATCCCGGCAGCGACCGATGGCCCGCTGCTGCCGGGCGATCTGCTCGTCGAGCTGCCACGGGGTGTAGACCACCGCGAGAGTGGCGTGCTGAAGAAACCGTGCCTTGAACAGCTTCTCCACCAGGGCCCCATCCTCACAGGTGCCCGCCGGCAGGGCCTGGCGCGCTTCCACGGCGCTGCGCTGCGCGGTCTCGTCGTCCGCGAACCCCAGCGCGTCGATATCCGCACAAGGCTTGAGCAACAACTGCGAGGAGAGGTAACCGCCAGTGGCTTGCTCACTGTGCGGTATCAGCCGCTTGCCGTCGGCCCAGGCCGGTGCGGCCAGCGCCAGCGCACAGGCCAACAACATCATGTTGCGTTTCATTGCGGCATTACCGTCCATTGATTTGACAAGCGCCTTGGCGCGGCTTGAACCGGCCCCGCGGCCGGGTGCCCGATGCAGCGGCGAGTGGCGGCTAGAGGCGCGTCAGCCGGGCAGCGAAGCGCCACCATCGAGTGTGCGAGCCAGGTCCAGGTGCGTGGCGAAGCATTCGCCGACATCGATCATCGCGCGGTGGCTGTGCTGGACCGAACCCTCCCGAGTCCAGAGAAACGGGTAGAAGGAAAAGCACTGATCGGCACTCAATGCCTGCACCTCAGCCTGCCAGCCATCCCAACGCAGGTCCTGGTAGAAAACGGCCAACTGGTCGCTCAGGGCCCAGGCGAGAAAGTCGCTGTAGCCCACCTCCAACGGCTCCCATTGCAGCGTATCGGGCGCCCAGTAGTACATCGCCCCCACATCAGCGCCCAGGCCGCCACCGTTGATGGCAAAGAACCCTCCTACGGCGTCATCAGCCACCAGCAAGGCCCCCTGTACGCGACCCTCATTCCAATCGGCAAGATTGCGCGACAAGTGCCCATGCCCCGAACCCAGCACCCGCAGCCAGCCGTGATCGATCAACAGCCCGCCGGTTTCGTAGGCCATCGCTCCCAAGGTTGATCGAGTCGTGACTTGCAGCGCAGACAGCACCCTGGCGTTTGCGCTGGATGGGGGCAGTAGCTGATGGTCCAGACGGGTTTCTTCCAGCATCGTCTTGATCAAAGGCAACGCAGAATCGCCGCTGTTTATCAGATCTTCCAAGCTTCTCATCGACCGTTCCCTGGAAAAAGGAACGGATTATATCCACCTGGATGCTAGTGCGGAGCGGGTCATTGCGCTGGGTTGTCGACGCGGCGCCAGCGCCTGGTGCCGATCTGCCCGCTCTCCTCGGCGGGCAGCCGTGCAAAGCATTTTTTGAAACCTTTCATCACTGCCCGGAATTGCCTGAAACTGCTTCAGGCGCTTGTTCAACTGCCTTTGGCGGTTTTGCGCCAACTGCCTCCGGCGCTTTTGGAGACTGCACAGGCACTTGCTCCTGCAAGACCCTGGCGCTCTTGCGCTGCTCCTGGGCTTCAATCCAGTAAGGCAGCGTCACCATCATCACCTTGATGGCCTCAAGCCCAGCCATCCCGCCCGCCAAGTGGACGGGTTGCTTGTCGACATCTTTCATCGCCAGTTTTTGCTGCTGGCGCTCTTGCGCCCTCACCTGCCGCAGATTCTCCCGGTAGTCCTTGTAGTCAAGCGAGTAAGGCAACGTCGCAAGTAGAAGGTTTGCAGAAGGCCAACCCGCAATCACAAGCATCAAGAGGCAGGCGACGAACATAGGCATACGACCACGAAAACGCAGGATCAACATTGAGATCGACATGAAACACAAGGTATAGAGCTGGAACGGAACGAGAAGAATGGCCAGGGATTCGCAACTTTCCCAATGGCACAAGACCCACAACGTCATTAACACCGATCACTCTCCATCATCTGAACACCACGTAAATCCAGAGACTGCCGGGCGGGCTGTTCCACCCAGCAGCAAGCATCAGTACGCCTTTCAAAGGGCAGGTACTGGATTCTGAACGTTGTGCATAAACGGCCGATCATTCCTTTTGATCTCCTTGCAATGGGCCGCGGATCTTAGCGCATCTGCAAAGCAGGCATCGGGCAGCTTGCAGCGCAAGACGCTTGTGAAGGCTGCACAGAGATGACACTCAACGTCAGAACTCCTTTAGCAGCTTGCCCTGGCGTCTACCACGCGGCGCGCCCGGTCGCACCGCCGCGGTTGCCCACGATCCCAATGCAGCGCAAATCTGCCCGCCGAAAGCCAAAACAGGCACAACCACAAGATCCGTGGACCCAGGTTGAACACTCAAAGGGGCCAGGAAGGCTTCTGATGGAATGATGAAGAGACGCGGGGATGACATGGACCCAGGGCGCAATCGTTGCACCTGTAGCCAAAGACCGGAAAGGATGATCAGAAAAGCGCGCGGATGCGCGATGGAGAAGGTAACGAGAAACGGCCGGAGGTCATCAGCCTGAAATCTTCGGCCCGGAGGCAGTTCCAGACCTGAACATCAGAGAAATCATCTGATCGCCTTGCGCGGATTTTGCGCATACCCAAACGAAAAAAGAGATCAAGCCGCTACGTGCTTGATCTCTCTTTGAAATATGGTCGGGACGGAGTGATTCGAACACTCGACCCCTAGCACCCCATGCTAGTGCGCTACCGGACTGCGCTACGCCCCGACTAGGCGTGAAACCTGTTTCACTTCTCATGAAACGTTGAGGAATATACCGCAAGCTTTTGAAAAGTGGAAGTATTTAAAACAGAGAATTACTTCTTAAGCACCACAAGCACGTCTTCCAATTCGGAAATCATCTGACGGATCAGTTGCTTGTACTGGGTGGTGTCGTCTTTGGCCTCATCACCGGATAGGCGCAAGCGCGCACCACCGATGGTGAATCCCTGATCGTAGAGCAGCGCGCGGATCTGCCGGATCATCAGCACATCCTGACGCTGATAATACCGGCGATTTCCGCGGCGCTTGACAGGGTTGAGTTGAGGAAACTCCTGCTCCCAATAACGCAGCACATGCGGTTTGACCGCACAGAGCTCGCTGACTTCACCGATGGTGAAGTAGCGTTTACCCGGGATCACCGGGAGCTCGTCGTTATGACTTGGTTCCAGCATATGCCTCAACTCGGGCCTTCAACTTCTGCCCTGGACGAAAGGTGACCACACGGCGAGCCGTGATCGGGATTTCTTCACCCGTTTTCGGGTTGCGGCCAGGACGCTGGCGTTTATCCCGAAGGTCGAAGTTACCGAAACCGGACAATTTGACCTGTTCGTTATCTTCGAGAGCATGCCTGATTTCTTCAAAGAACAGCTCGACCAATTCCTTGGCCTCGCGTTTATTCAGGCCTAGCTCTTCGTAGAGACGTTCGGCCATTTCAGCTTTCGTCAGAGCCCCCATACGTCACTTCCTTAACGTGGCGTTCAACCTTTGTTCGAGCGAGGTGAGGATATTTTGCGTCGTGGAGTTCACCTCATCGTCATTAAGAGTGCGCGATGGATGCTGCCAGGTCAAGCCGACGGCAAGGCTTTTTCTATGCGGATCAATGCCTTTACCCTGGTACACGTCAAATAGCCTGAGGTCTGTCAGCCATTCACCTGCATTTTCACGGATTACGTCCAGAACGGCGCTCGCCGCAACATCACGATCTGCCAGCAACGCCAGATCTCGACGCACTTCTGGGAAACGGGACAACTCGTGGAACTTCGGCAAACGCCCCTGAGCCACTTCGCTCAGAACCAGCTCAAACACATAAACCGGACGATCAAGGCCGAGGGTCTTTGCCAACTCTGGGTGAATCGCCCCCAAATAGCCGATCTCGCGACCATCGCGCTCGATACGCGCAGTCTGGCCAGGATGCAGCGCTGGATGCTTGCCCGGAACGAAAGTGAATGTATCCAGAGCCCCTGCAATCCCCAACACGGCCTCAACGTCCGCCTTGACGTCAAAGAAGTCCACGACATCGCGGCCTTGTGCCCAGCCTTCAGGCAAGCGACTGCCACAAACGACGCCCGCAAGCATTGGCTGCTGCTTCAACCCCTCCAACTGGCCAACGAAACGCAAGCCGCTTTCAAACAAGCGGACACGATCCTGTTGACGGTTCAAGTTGTGCTGAAGTGCCTTGACGAGCCCAGGCCACAAGGAAGAACGCATGGCCGCCATGTCGGCCGAAATCGGGTTCGCCAGCAGTAGCGGTTCGACACCCGGATTGAACAGTTCAAAGAGTTTTGGATCGATGAAGCTGTAAGTGATCGCTTCCTGGTAGCCACGAGCAACCAACAAACGCCGCAATGCGGGCAGATCACCTTGCGCTTCCGCCTTGGCCTGCGGAGCCAGACGAGCCTGCGGATAGCGAACCGGCAGACGGTTGTAACCATAGAGACGCGCCAACTCTTCGATCAAGTCGACTTCAAGACTGATATCGAAACGATGGCTCGGCACTTCAACACGCCATTGCCCTGCTCCATCGGCCGTCACTGCCAGGCCAAGCCCGGTGAGCAGACGCTCAACCTCAGAACCATCCATCGCCATGCCCAACATCTGGGTAATGCGTTCAGCGCGCAAGGTCACAGGCGCTACAGACGGCAAGTGCTGCTCACTGACTGTTTCAATGATCGGGCCGGCGTCACCGCCAGTGATCTCCAGCAGCAGACCGGTCGCACGCTCCATAGCTTCGCGAGCCAGCTGCCAATCCACACCGCGCTCATAGCGATGGGATGCATCAGTGTGCAGACCATAGGAACGAGCCTTCCCGGCAACTGCGATCTGATCGAAGAACGCGCTTTCCAGGAATACATCACGCGTGTTGGCGGTGACGCCACTGTGCTCACCCCCCATCACACCGGCGATTGCCAGGGCGCGGGTATGGTCAGCGATCACCAGGGTATCGCTACGCAGTGTCACTTCCTGGCCATCGAGAAGTACCAGCTTCTCGCCCTCTTCTGCCATGCGCACGCGAATGCCACCATTGATCTCAGCGAGATCAAAAGCATGCAACGGCTGACCCAGCTCAAGCATCACATAGTTGGTGATGTCCACCGCAGCATCGATGCTGCGTACATCGGCGCGACGCAGGCGCTCAACCATCCACAGTGGGGTCGGCTTGGAAAGATCGACGTTACGGATGACCCGGCCCAAGTAGCGTGGACAGGCGGCCGGAGCCAGGACTTCCACAGGGCGAACTTCCTCATGGGCGGCAGCCACTGCTTTCACTTCAGGGCGCTGGACTTTCGCCGCGTACAGCGCGCCGACCTCACGGGCCAAGCCGGCCAGGGACAGGCAGTCACCGCGGTTTGGCGTCAGATCAACCTCGATACTGGCATCGTCAAGATTCAGGTAGGCACGAATGTCTTCCCCCACCGGTGCATCAGCCGGCAACTCCATCAGACCGTCATTGCCTTCGCCGATCTGCAGTTCTGCCTGCGAACACAACATGCCGTTGGACTCAACGCCACGCAGCTTGGCTTTCTTGATCTTGAAGTCGCCCGGCAGCTCGGCGCCAATCATCGCAAATGGGATCTTCAGCCCTGGACGCACGTTGGGTGCGCCGCAGACCACCTGGAAGGTTTCCGCGCCATTGCTGACCTGGCATACACGCAGCTTGTCGGCATCCGGGTGCTGCTCGGTGCTCAACACCTCACCCACTACTACCCCACTGAAATCTCCGGCGGCTGGCGTTACGCTGTCAACCTCAAGACCGGCCATCGACAGACGAGCAACCAACTCGTCGCGACTTACTTGCGGGCTAACCCAGCCACGCAACCATTGTTCACTGAATTTCATCCTGCTCTCCTAATAGATTCGTTACGGACGCGCGACTAGCGAAATTGCGCAAGGAACCGCAAGTCGTTGTCGAAGAACAGGCGCAAGTCATTGACACCGTAACGCAGCATGGCCAGACGCTCGGCGCCCATGCCGAAGGCAAAGCCCTGGAACTCTTCCGGGTCGATCCCGGACATACGCAGCACGTTCGGGTGAACCATGCCGCAACCCATCACCTCCAGCCAGCCAGTCTGCTTGCAGACACGGCAGCCTTTACCGCTGCACATCACGCATTCCATATCAACTTCAGCGGAAGGCTCGGTGAACGGGAAGTAGGAAGGACGGAAACGTACGGCCAGTTCTTTTTCAAAGAACACCCGCAAGAACTCTTCAATGGTGCCTTTCAGGTCGGCGAAGTTGATATCGCGGTCGACCAGCAGGCCTTCGACCTGGTGGAACATTGGTGAGTGGGTGATATCGGAGTCGCTACGATACACACGGCCCGGGCAGACGATGCGAATCGGCGGCTGCTGCGATTCCATGGTGCGGACCTGTACCGGCGAGGTGTGGGTGCGCAACAACATGTTCGCATTGAAATAGAAGGTGTCATGCATCGACCGGGCCGGGTGATGGCCTGGGATGTTGAGCGCCTCAAAGTTGTGATAGTCGTCTTCGACCTCAGGACCTTCGGCAATGCCATAGCCGATATGGGTGAAGAACTGTTCGATACGTTCCAGGGTCCGTGTAATCGGGTGCAGACCACCGGAGGTCTGGCCACGGCCCGGCAGGGTTACGTCAATGCATTCGGCGGCAAGCTTGGCGCTGAGTTCCGCCTCCTCGAAAGCGGCTTTGCGCGCATTGAGAACCTCTGTCACACGCTCCTTGGCCACGTTGATCAGCGCACCGACTTGCGGGCGCTCTTCGGCAGGGAGATTGCCCAGGGTCTTCATCACCTGAGTCAGCTCGCCCTTCTTGCCAAGGAAGTGAACCCGGATCTGCTCCAGGGCATTGATGTCTTCAGCGTGTTGCACGGCCTCAAGTGCTTGAGAAACCAGCGCATCCAGGTTTTCCATGTACAGACTCCAGATACAAAATAGGGGAAGAGCTTGAAGGCTCTTCCCCTATTTATGACGTTTAACACCAGAGCCCACGATAGGTGAGCCCGGATGACTGTCGGGGGTACTTAAGCCAAGGTGGCTTTAGCTTTCTCGACAATCGCAGCAAACGCCGCTTTTTCGTTCACTGCCAGATCAGCCAGAACCTTACGGTCGATCTCGATGGACGCCTTTTTCAGGCCAGCGATCAAACGGCTGTAAGACAGACCGTTGGTACGAGCACCAGCGTTGATACGAGCGATCCACAGAGCGCGGAACTGACGTTTTTTCTGACGACGGTCACGGTAGGCGTATTGGCCTGCCTTGATTACCGCTTGCTTGGCAACACGGAATACGCGCGAGCGAGCGCCGTAGTAGCCTTTAGCAAGTTTCAGAATTTTTTTGTGACGTTTACGGGCAATGACGCCACGCTTTACACGAGCCATGAGTTACTTCCTCTATTCTTGATCCAAAAATTAACGAAGGCGCAGCATGCGCTCGACTTTTGCCACGTCAGACGGATGCAGCAAGCTGCTACCGCGCAGTTGACGCTTACGCTTGGTCGACATTTTGGTCAGGATGTGGCTCTTGAAAGCGTGCTTGTGCTTGATACCGTTAGCAGTTTTCAGAAACCGCTTAGCAGCACCACTTTTGGTTTTCATCTTTGGCATGTTCGGATACTCCGCATTCAGTTGATAAACATAATCAGAAGGCCTGCCGTGCCCTGTTGATTACTTCTTCTTTTTCGGGGCGATGACCATGATCAGCTGGCGTCCTTCCATCTTAGGATGCTGTTCGACCGAACCGTACTCTTGCAGGTCAGCTTCAACCCGCTTGAGGAGTTCCATCCCCAGCTCCTGGTGGGCCATCTCACGGCCGCGGAATCGCAAGGATACCTTGGCCCTGTCCCCGTCACTCAGGAAACGTACCAGGTTGCGCAGTTTTACCTGGTAATCCCCTTCCTCCGTCCCTGGACGAAACTTGATTTCTTTAACCTGAATCTGCTTCTGGTTCTTCTTCGCAGCGGCAATCTGCTTCTTCTTCTCGAAGATAGACTTGCCGTAATCCATCACCCGGCAAACAGGTGGGACTGCGTCGGCGGAAATTTCCACCAGATCCAGCTTGGCTTCTTCAGCTATACGAAGCGCTTCATCAATCGAGACGATGCCAATCTGCTCGCCGTCAGCGCCAATTAACCGAACCTCGCGTGCCGAGATATTCTCGTTGATCGGGGCTTTCGGTGCAGCTCGTTTATCTTGTCTCATATCACGCTTAATAATAATTACTCCGAATCTTGGCGACCACGCCGGGAAACCGCTTGTGCGAGGAACGCCGAGAATTGGTCCACAGGCATCGAGCCCAGGTCTTCACCTTCACGGGTACGCACAGCGACAGTCTGCATCTCGACCTCCCGATCTCCAATAACCAAGAGATAGGGAACCTTGAGCAAAGTATGCTCGCGGATTTTAAAGCCGATCTTTTCATTTCTCAAGTCGGACTTGGCACGAAATCCGCTTTGATTGAGTGTTTTTTCCACTTCGAGGGCAAAATCTGCCTGTTTATCAGTGATATTCATCACCACGGCCTGAATCGGAGCCAGCCACGCAGGGAACGCACCCTCGTAATGCTCAATCAGAATCCCGACAAAACGCTCGAAGGAACCGAGGATAGCCCGGTGCAACATCACCGGATGCTTGCGGCTATTGTCTTCGGAAACGTATTCAGCGCCCAAACGAATAGGCAGGTTGAAGTCAAGCTGCAAGGTACCGCACTGCCACACACGCCCCAAGCAGTCCTTCAACGAAAATTCGATTTTCGGACCGTAGAACGCACCCTCACCCGGTTGCAGATCGTACGGCAAGCCTGCGCTATCCAAAGCGGCAGCCAAGGCATTTTCGGCGCGATCCCACAAGTCATCGGAACCCACGCGTTTTTCAGGACGAGTGGAGAGCTTCATTTCGATGTCTTTAAAGCCGAAGTCGGCATAGACATCCATGGTCAGCTTGATGAAAGCAGCAGACTCGGCCTGCATCTGATCTTCGGTACAGAAGATGTGCGCATCGTCCTGAGTGAAGCCCCGCACGCGCATGATGCCGTGCAACGCACCTGACGGCTCGTTACGGTGGCAGGCTCCGAATTCGGCCAGGCGCATCGGCAGCTCGCGGTAGCTCTTCAACCCCTGATTGAACACCTGCACATGGCAGGGGCAGTTCATTGGCTTGATCGCGTAGTCGCGGCTTTCCGACTCGGTGGTGAACATGTTCTCGGAATAGTTGGCCCAGTGTCCGGACTTTTCCCAAAGGCTACGATCGACCACTTGGGGCGTCTTGATTTCCAGGTAGCCGTTTTCACGCTGCACCTTGCGCATGTACTGCTCAAGCACCTGGTACAGAGTCCAGCCATTGGGATGCCAGAACACCATGCCCGGCGCTTCTTCCTGGGTATGGAACAGGCCCAGGCGCTTACCGATCTTGCGATGGTCGCGCTTCTCGGCCTCCTCGATACGCTGGATGTAGGCGGCGAGCTGCTTCTTGTCCGCCCAGGCGGTACCGTAGACCCGCTGCAACTGCTCGTTCTTGGCATCACCACGCCAGTAGGCGCCCGAAAGCTTGGTCAGCTTGAAGGATTTCAGGAAGCGCGTGTTCGGCACGTGCGGGCCGCGGCACATGTCGACATATTCTTCGTGATAGTACAGGCCCATTGCCTGCTCATTCGGCATGTCCTCCACCAGGCGCAACTTGTAGTCTTCGCCGCGGGATTTGAACACTTCGATGACTTCGGCTCGCGGCGTAACCTTCTTGATCACGTCGTAGTCTTTCTCGATCAACTGCTGCATGCGCTGCTCGATGGCAGCCATGTCCTCAGGAGTGAAAGGCCGTTCGTAAGCGATGTCGTAATAGAAGCCTTCATCGATGACCGGACCGATGACCATCTTGGCAGTCGGGTACAACTGCTTGACCGCATGCCCCACCAAGTGAGCGCAAGAGTGGCGAATGATCTCCAGCCCCTCTTCGTCCTTTGGCGTGATGATTTGCAGGGTTGCATCGCTGTCGATCACATCACAGGCGTCGACGAGCTTGCCGTTGACCTTGCCGGCCAAGGTGGCCTTGGCCAAACCGGCACCGATGGATGCGGCGACCTCAGCTACGGAAACCGGGTGATCGAATGAACGTTGACTGCCGTCGGGAAGAGTAATAGTGGGCATGGCGCCTCCTCTCCTAGTGGTGACCCCTACCAAAGGTCACGTGGGTTGGGATGAGCCAGTACGCGATTCAGTCCAGCCGTTCTGTAACAAACGCCTGCCTCACAGTGGCAAGAGCCTTGCGGCCAACCGGGAAACCGAACCAGAGTGACTGGGGTTCACATCAAAAATTAATGAGGCATAGACTGCGAGGGAAGTGAGATACCCAAAGCTTGAAAACACCCAAGCCGGGCATGCTAGCACAGATAAATCCCAGCATCGCGCGGCATGTTTCACGCCAGCCACTTTCCAGCCTTTTGTCGGCAGGAAAGTGAACTTGCGATGTACGCCGAGCCTCAAATACATCGAGAATCGTCGTCCTAGCCATCGACCTCAGGAGAACCCGCCCCATGCGCCTCAACCAACTGCTCGCCCTCGCCGCCCCGCTTGCCCTGCTTCTGCCGTTGAGCGCCCAGGCTGCCTGGCCTGCCGGAGCTCGCGCCGACTACATGAAGGACTGCACCGCCGCAGCCAGCCAAAACATCGATGCCAAAAGCGCCGAGAAGCACTGCGCCTGCGGTGCAGACAAGCTGAATGAAAAATTCACCACGGAAGAAATCAAGGAGCTGATGAGCAAAACCAAGCAACCCAGCGCAGAACTCAGAACCCGAGCGCTGGACGCCATCGCCGCGTGCCGAGTGGTCAAATAACTCGCACGCGCCGGAAATAGGCCGTGTCCCGACTATTCAACGAGCTTGAAACGCGGCTTTTTTCACAATTTACACAGCTTTTACGGGTTTTTTTATCACCATTTGTTTTCCGCAAAAGCCGCTTAAACCGCGGCCTGCAGCCAACTTGGAGAGCAAAATACAGCGGCACACCAGGCAAAGAACTCCTACAGGGGGCTCCCAAGTCGAACATTTCGACTATGATAGCTCGGTGTGCCCAGTTGGCCTGAGCAGCACAGTACTACTGAAAATATATGTTTCTTGGAGATACACCATGTCTAATCGCCAAACCGGCACCGTAAAATGGTTCAACGATGAAAAAGGCTTCGGCTTCATCACTCCTCAAGGTGGCGGTGACGACCTGTTCGTACACTTCAAAGCTATTGAAAGCGACGGTTTCAAAAGCCTGAAAGAAGGCCAAACCGTTTCCTTCGTGGCTGAGAAAGGCCAAAAGGGTATGCAAGCTGCACAAGTTCGTCCTGAGTAATTTCTCAGCGAGCTAAAAAAACCCCGTACATGTGACGGGGTTTTTTGTGGGCGGGTAAAAAGCTACTCAGCCACAATTGACCCGATTCACCACCAGGCTAGCGTCCGTGTTGAGGTTCAAGCGGTCGGAGCGGTATTCCAGCGTGATCATGTCGTTCGGCTTGAGGAAGCGCGCATATTGCGCCCCAGAACGACTGCGAGCCTGCTCCAGCAGCTCTGGAGAAGCCTTCTTACCGATGGCGAATTCGGCAGCCGATGCTTCACAACGCGTGTGCCCGGACTCAGAGGCCACAGGTTCCTTTGTCGACCCGGCGGTGCTGCATCCACTGAGGACAACGGCGGCCAACAAGGTTCCGAATGAAGCGAGCTTCCAAGGCATGAAGCCTCCTTTTCAAAATTAAGCAGAGTTCGTGCGACAGTCGATTTCACGTTTGGTTTCAAAAACCAATGGCCTTTTGCCCTGCCCCACGGCTGGCGGACAAGTCTGCCTCAGCCATCGCCCCACTTTCACAGGACAATCGTCACTGAATATGAACGGCACTCAATAGATGTCGATATAGTCAAACGCCGGCTTCGGCCAGTTCTGCTTGAGCGCATTGAAGATCTGCATCACCCAGACCTCATCGCTGGCCGCCACGTTGCCGACATAACCGGATCCCGCCGCCCAGGTTTCCAGGCGAAACAATAGGCCCTCGATCTCGGCACCACCCACTACCCCCGAAGAGATGTAAGCAATTCCGCCCTTGGTGACACGCAACTGGGTATGCACGCTGTCACTGGCCGAAGCCAGAAGCTGACGCACCGCCTCCAGGGTCAGGGCATCAGGCTGGTTCAAATCGATTTGCACGGTGGCTTCCTTGAGCGCAGGAAAAGCGCCAGTGTCGCACAGCACCTGCCTGATGCCTAAGTCGCAGTGCCAAACACCCGGCAACATGCTTAACTCTGCGCCGTAGCAAACACCAGCCCAGGTCCGGACCTGAGGCCCGCCTTATCCGAATTCGTGAGACCTTCATGGCAACCGTGAGTATTGACGCCGACATCAAAGCCAAATGGCCCCAGGGCCAGTGCTCCTATAGCCCGGGAAGCCCGGAAGAGTTGGCAATCATTGGCATAGATCTGCTGGTCAAGGAGCTGGGAACCCAGTCCGCCCGTGCATTCATCGCGCAGGTATTCGAGAAGTACCCTGCCGACCACCTGGGCGCCCAGGCCCCGGAACGGGAATAGAGCCCCGCAGGTCACGCCTGCGGGGCGCGACTTACTTGAGACGGGCCAGACGCTCGGTGAGCAGATCGAAGAAGCCCTGAGCATCGCCATTCTCAACCCAGAACACGTTCTTTTCCTGCTTCAGGCCGTCGTACCAGTCGACGATGGTCTGGCCGAAGGTCGGCCCTTCGCGACTGTCGATGACCATGTTGGCCTGGCGCCCGGTGAACAACTCGGGTTTCAGGAGGTAGGCGATCACGGTAGCGTCATGCACCGGGCCACCTGGAATCCCGTAGTGCTCCATATCCCCCTTGACGTACTCGTTGAGGATATCCCCCACCACTTTGCTGGCATTGTTGTTCAGGGCCGCGATTTTCTGCAGCCGCGCATCACTGGTCAGCACCTTGTGAGTCACATCCAGGGGCAGGTAGGTCAACTTGACGCCACTCTTGAGCACCACTTCAGCGGCCTGCGGGTCGGCGAACAGGTTGAACTCGGCCACCGGCGTGATGTTGCCGCCGTTGAAATGCGCACCGCCCATGACCACCACTTCCTTGATGCCCTGGGTGATGTCCGGAGCCTGGATCAGCGCCAGCGCCAGATTGGTCTGCGGACCGAGCATGGCGATGGTGATGCTGTGAGGCTTGGCCGCGCGCAGGGTGTCGATCAGGTAGTTGACCGCATTGCCCTTGGCCAGCGGCGCCTTGGGCTCGTGCACGGTCACCCCGGAGATGCCCTCCTTGCCGTGGATATTCTCGGCGTAGATCGGCGTGCGCAGCAGCGGCTTGGGCGCTCCTGCATAGACCGGCACTTCATCACGCCCCGCCCACTCACGAGCCAGTCGGGCATTGCGCGAGGTCTTGTCCAGGCGCACGTTGCCCGCCACCGTGGTCAAGGCACGGATGTGCAGCTCTTCGGGCGAAGCCAGGGCGAACAGCAGCGCCACCACATCGTCGGCCCCCGGATCGGTATCGATGATCAGATCGATTTTTTCCGCCGCCTGAGCGCCGGTAGCAGTGAGCAGAGACAAAAGCAGCAGACTCCGGAACCAGTGATTGAATAGCTGAGCATAGCGGTGCATGGCGCACTCCTTGTGCAGGGTATGAAAAGGCCTAGAAGGTCACCCCGGCAACCAGGGCGATGTTGCAATAGGGCTGGCACTCTCCCGTGCGGACCACCGCCCGGGCCTGTCGACAGAGCACCTTGAAATCCTCATGACTGAGCAGTTTGCGCGCCCCCAGCTGGCCACCGAGGTTCAGCTCATCGAGCCCCGACAGAGGCTGCGGCCGCTTGAGCAGAATCTCCTCGGCCAGCACATGACTCTCCACCTGCATCTCACTGAGCAGCACCTTCAGCGTGCCGAGAAAATCGGGAACGCCATGGGTCAGGGCCAGGTCGATCAACTCGACGCCCGGAGGGACGGGTAAACCGGCATCACCGATCACCACGATGTCGCCGTGCCCCAGGGAGGCGATCAAGCGTGACAGGGCAATGTTGAGCAAAGGGGTCTTTTTCATGAGGGAACAAACGCCTGAACGTCGGACAGCGTGGGAATGGAAGGTTGTGCGCCAGCCCGGGTCACCGACAACGCCGCGGCGGCCTGACCAAAGCGGATCGCTTCGACCTCGCTCTTGCCGGCAGCCAGGGCCGCGGCAAAACCACCGACAAAGGTATCCCCCGCGGCCGTGGTGTCGACGGCCTTGACCTTGGGTGCCGGGAAATACTCACAGCTGCGGCCATCGGCAAACAGCGCGCCCTGCGCGCCCAAGGTAATGATGACCTTGCCGGCGCCGGCGGCGATCAAGCGCCCGGCCGCCGCCTCGGCGCTCTCCAGGGAGTCCACGGTCACCCCGCTGAGTGCCGAGGCTTCGCTTTCATTGGGAATCAGGTAATCGATCGAGCCATACCACTGGCCCGGAAGCGGCGCGCTGGCCGGCGCCGGATTGAGAATCACTGTCTTGCCCAGCTCGCGCCCGCGCTTGAGCGTGTAGCCCACCGTCGCCATGGGCACTTCCAACTGACAGATGATCACCTCGGCCTCCTGCAGCACCCGATCGAATCCTGCGACCTTCTCGGGACTGAGCAGACCATTGCCGCCAGCGACAATGACAATGGCGTTCTGACTGCTGTCATCGACCACGATCAGGGCCACGCCGCTGGAGCCCTCGACCACGCTGACGGCCTGGCAATCGATCTGCTCGGCGAGCAAGGCGCCACGCAGTTGCTCGCCATAGGCGTCATCGCCGACACAGCCGACCATCGAGACCTGCGCCCCGAGCCGGGCCGCGGCCACCGCCTGATTGGCCCCCTTGCCACCGGACACCGTGGCGAAGGACTTGCCAATCAGCGTCTCGCCCCCACGGGGCAGGCGCTCGGCCCGGGTAACCAGGTCCATATTGAGGCTTCCCACTACCACTACTTTTGCTGGCATACATCGATACTCAATCATTTGGGTTCAGCGGTATTCGGCAAAAGCGCCGCCAAGCGGCGCCGTCGATTCCCGCAAGACAATATTCGGCGTCACGATGCGCTGGTCGACCGGCAACTCCCGCGAGGCGATCCGGCGCAGCAGCAACTCTGCCGCGGTCTCGCCCAACTGCAGGATCGACTGGCCGACCGTGGTCAGCGCCGGGTAGACATAGCGACTCATGAGAATGTCGTCGAAGCCAATCACCGAGAGCTGGCCGGGCACGCGGATATTGCGCTCCGCAGCCGCCCGCAACACACCGATACCCATCATGTCGTTGCCGGCGAAGATCGCGCTGGGCCGGTTCGGGCTATCGAGCAGTTGCGCCGCCGCGAGATAACCGCCAGTGCTGCTGAAATCACTCTCCAGAAGGCGCGAGGCAGGGACTGCAACCCCCGCCTCGCCCAACGCCTGATGAAAACCCGCCAGACGCAACTGCGCCACGCTGGTCTGGGCCGGCCCGCCAATGCAGGCAATGTCACGATGCCCCAGGTCCAACAGGTGCCGGGTTGCCAGGTAGGCACCGTATTGGTGATCGATGCGCACCAGGTCGGCATCCACGCCCTCCAGCCCGCGGTCGACAATCACCATCGGCGTGCGCACCCCGGCCAGGCCCTGGGCCAGGCCGCTGTCGCCTCCGGCGGAGGTCACGATCAAGCCGTCGATGCGTTTTTCCAGCAACACCCGCAGGTAGTTGCGCTGCTTCTCCGGGTTGTCGTCGGAGTTGCAGAGAATCACGCAATAACCGTTGCGCTCGCAGTAGTCCTCGATCCCCCGCGCCAGCTCGGCGAAGTACGGGTTGAGGCTGTTGGGCACCAACAGGCCGATGGTCGCCGTGGTCTTGGCCTTGAGGGAGCGGGCCACCGCACTGGGCACGTAGTCCAGGCGCTTGATCGCCGCCTCGACCTTGACCCGTACCTCTTCACTGACCGGGCGCGTCTTGTTCAGTACATGGGACACCGTGGTGTAGGAAATCCCCGCCAGCGCCGCCACATCCTTGATTGTTGCCATGAATCAAACCCGCCGATTGGCGCGCTGGCTGCGATAGGTGTCCAGCACCACGGCAATCACGATGACTGCACCGGTGATGATGCGCTTGGTCGGTTCGGATGCGCCGATTTGCGCCAGGCCTGCAGCCAGCACGGAAATAATCAAGACGCCGAAGAAGGTGCTGATCACCGAACCGCGTCCGCCCATCAGGCTGGTGCCGCCGATCACCACCGCGGCGATGACCTGCAACTCCAGACCGGAGCCCGCATTCGGATCCGCCGCTTCCAGGCGAGAAATTTGAAACAGTGCGGCGATGCCCGCCAACAATCCCATCAGACTGAACACCAGAATCTTGTAGGGCTTGGGGTTGATCCCCGCCAGGCGCACCGCCTCTTCGTTGGTACCGATGCCGATCAGGTAGCGGCCGAACACCGTGCGCGTCAGCACCGCCTGGGCCAGAAAGATAATCAGCAGGGCAATGATAAACGACGGCGAAATGCCGAAGGCAATCGGATTCGACAGCCAGGCAAAGGCGTCGCCGATATAGGCCGTGCGCGAGCCGGTCATCTGGTAGGCCACGCCCCGGGCCATTTCCAGCACGCCCAGGGAAACGATGAACGACGGAATGCGCCAGGCCACGGTGATCGATCCGGTGACGGTTCCCGCCAGCGCCGCACACGCCATGCCCAGCAACGCCGCAGGCACCACGCTCCATCCCCAGCCGAGGATCGCCACACTGACCGTCGAGGCGGCCAGGGCCAGCACCGAGCCGACGGACAAATCGATGCCGCCGATGATCAGAACAAAGGTCATGCCCACCGCCAGCACCATCAGATCGGGAATCTGGTTGGCCAGGGTGCTGAAAGTGTCATAGGAGAGGAAGTGGCTGCTGAGCAGGGAGAACAGGACGATCATCCCCAACAAGGCCCCCGCCAGCCCCAGGTAAGTGCCGAGGCCGTAGTAATGGCCGCCTCGCTTGCCGCTTGCAGGTGCAGTTTTCATGGTGCATTCCTAGGCGCCGCTTCATTGAGCAGCGCATCTCGTTTCTGATAGCCGGCAAAAGCGGCGGCAAGCAATTCGTCCTGGGTCCAGCTGTCACGCTCGAAGGTGTCGATCAGACGTCCCGCAGACAGCACGCCGATCCGGTCGCAGATCAGCATCAACTCGCGCAAGTCGCTGGACACCACCACCAGAGCCTTGCCCTGGCGGGTCAACTCGCCCAACAAACCGTAGATATCGAACTTGGCTCCGACATCGATGCCGCGTGTGGGCTCGTCGAACAGCAGCACCGAACAGTCACGCTCCAGCCAACGACCGATCACCACTTTCTGCTGGTTGCCACCGGACAGTTCGCTGACGGGTTGCGCCGGGCTGGAACTGCGGATACGCATCGCGTCGATCTGCCGCTGGGCCAGCTGTTCCTCGTCCTGGCCACTGACCAGGCCGCGGCGGGAAATGGCCGGCATGTTGCCCAGGGCGATGTTGGCGCTGATCGACTGGGTCAGCAGCAGGCCTTCACCCTTGCGATCCTCGGTAATCAGGGCGATACCGTTGGCCACGGCATCCACCGGCGAGCGAATGCTCACGGGCCGCGCCGGGGTCCCCAGGGCGATGCTGCCGCTGTCGGCCAGGTCGGCGCCGAAGATCAGGCGCAGCAGCTCGGTACGCCCTGCCCCGATCAGCCCGGAAATGCCGAAGATCTCGCCACTGCGCACCTCAAACGACACATCGCGGACCTTGTCCGAACGGCAGAGGTTGCTCACGGTCAGCGCCGGAGCGCCGATCTTGCGCTCGCCCAGATCGATATGCTCGCCCAGCTCGCGCCCCACCATCAGGTTCACCAGCTGTTCGCTGTTGTAGTTGGCCATGGGTTCGACACAGACCAGGCAACCATCGCGCAATACGGCAATGCGCTGGGCGACCCGGGCCAGCTCTTCCAGGCGATGGGAGATATAGATGATCGATACGCCCCGGGCCTGCAGACGAGCGATCTGCTCAAAAAGCATCTCCACCTCGCGAGCCGTGAGCATGGCCGTGGGCTCATCGAGAATCAGCACATGGCAGTCGCCGATCAGGTTGCGCGCAATCTCCACCATTTGCTGGTGACCGATGCCCAACTCACCCACCAGGGTGTCGGGATCGATGGCGTCCAGGCCGACCTGGGCCATGGCCTCGATCGCCGCCTTGCGCAGTTGCTTGCGGCTGATCCAGCCGCCGTTACTGGGCAGGTTGTCGAGAAACAGGTTTTCGGCCACCGACAGGGTTGGCAGCAAGTTGAGCTCCTGCATGACCATGCGGATACCCAGGTCCTCGGCCTGGGTGCGGCTCGCGGGGCGATAGTCCTGCCCGTTGAACTGCATGTGCCCGGTGGTCGGACTGACCAGACCACCGATAATCTTCGACAGGGTGCTCTTGCCGGCACCGTTTTCCCCGGTCAGGGCCAGCACCTCCCCGCGCAGCAGCGTCAGGTCGATGCCGGTCAATACCGGTTGTGCATAGGTCTTGCCGATACCGCTGACCGAAAGGACAGCGTTCGCAGCGGAAACTGACATAGGAAACTCTCCATGCGCTCACCCTTGAGGGTGAGCGCCGTTGTGCCGTCGCAACGACTACTTGGTGACCAGCTCAACCGGAGTTTCGATCACGCCATTGGCACCGCTGTCGACCTTCTCGCCCTTGAGGATCTTCAACGCCGTCTCGATACCGAACACCGCCTGCTTGGCGGCGAACTGATCGGCAGTGGCCAGGACCCGGCCATCCTTGAGCATCGGCTTGATGGCGTTGATATTGTCGTAGCCCACCACCTGGACCTTGCCCGCCTTGCCGGCGGCCCGCACAGCGGATACGGCCCCTACCGCCATGCTGTCGTTGCCGGCCAGCAATGCCTTGAGATTCGGATACTCGCTGAGCATGGCCGAGGCGACGCGGTTACCGGCGTCTATCTCCCAATCGCCCGATTGCAGCGACACCACCTTGATCTGCGCGGCCTCCATTGCGTCCTTGAAGCCGGCGGTGCGCTGTTGCGCGTTGGTGGTGGTGGAGACGCCTTCGATGATGCCCACTTCATCCCCGGCCTTGAGTTGCTTGGCCAGGTACTCGCCCACCAGGCGTGCGCCCTTGCGGTTGTCGGGCCCGACGAATGGCACGCTGAGGTTCTTGCTCTTGAGCACCCCGGGATCGAGCTGGTTATCGATGTTGATCACCGTGATCCCGGCGTCCACCGCCTTCTTGATCACCGGCACCATCGCCTTGGAGTCGGCGGGCGCGATCACCAGGGCGTTGACCTTGGAAACAATCATCTGCTCGACGATACGGATCTGGTTGGCGGTATCGGTTTCGTCCTTGATGCCGTTGGACACCAGGTCGAAATCGCCGGAGTGCTCTTTCTGATAAGCCTTGGCTCCGTCTTCCATGGTCAGGAAGAACTCGTTGGCCAGGGATTTCATGACCAGGGCGACCTTGGGTTTCTGAGGGGTGTCGGCCAGAGCCGAAGAGAGAGGAAGGGCGGCGGATGCAGCGGCCAGAACGGCGACAGCGAGTAGACGTCCAGCAAAGGGCAGCTTCATGGGTTCACTCCGATCTTATGATTATTGTGAGCAGCGTTCGCCCGGCGGGGCCACCAGGTTTCCAGCGGCGCTGGCCGGCGCCATGCCGCGGAAAGATAGACGATCATCGCTTCCCGAGCACCGCGCAAACGTTTGCGTAAAACGAACTATGCGAACCTCGCCAGAGTTTGTCAACGCTGTTCAAAGTGCGATCAGAGAGAGTGAGCAGCCATCCGCAGCCGGCCGCTTGGAGAGAAACCTGCCCGGGAAATGCGCCCGGACAGGCTGATGGTTCAGGCGGTGGTATTCACCAGGCCACCGGAGGAGGACGACTCCTTGGCCAACTCCCGCACCAGGTTGCCCGAGACCTCTGCCAGGGCACCGTTGGTTTCGGCGATCTGCCCTTGAATGGCCATGACTGTCGTCTGCTTGGCCTCGGGGGTTGGGTAGTTGGCGGCCTGGGCGGCAGCCAGCTGCTGTTGCTGCTCCCGAAGTTGCTGCTGCAATTCCTGCATGCGCTTGAGCAGCATCTTGACCACGATGCTGTGGTTGTCTTCGCTTGCGCCTTCGCTTTCAGACTGTTCGGCCTGCTTGCTGGAACCGACCCGCAAAGCGCCCGACTCGTCGGTGCCCAGCGCGCTAGACGCCTGCTCGGCGGTGGCGTCGCTCAATGCATCGATGGTTGCGGGGGTCTTACCATTGATCAGAATGGCTCCTGCCCCTGGAAATCCGACTGACAGTGACATGGGAACTCCTGGTGAAAAATCCTAGAAGGATCATCGACCGCCGCAGAACATTCTTTAATGAAAGTGCAAGAAGCCGCGCCAGGACCGGCGACGAGCACTTTCGGATTGCCGAACACGGTGCTGCACAAATGTTCGGAAACCCGGACGCCGCTTGACTCAACGCGACCATAAACAGAAATAAAATTGATATAAATCAGTAACTTAAAATACTTATCCGACCAAGGTAGTGCTGGTACAGATCCTGCTCAACCCTCGCTGCCTCGGCGCAAACAGATCTGCCGCCGTGGTGTTTCTAGATGAACCTGCATCAGCACCGTCTCACTACTAGAGAGAAAATAATGAAATCTGCCTTCAAATCCTTCGCCCCGGGCGCTTTGGCCCTCCTCCTGCTTCTGCCTGCCGCCCTGCAGGCCAAAGAAGCTGAAACCCAGCAGAAACTCGCCAACGTCGTGGTCCTCGCCACCGGCGGCACTATCGCCGGTGCCGGCGCCAGCGCAGCCAACAGCGCCACCTATCAGGCGGCCAAGGTCGGCATCGAGCAACTGATCGCCGGCATCCCGGAATTGAACCAGCTGGCCAACGTGCGTGGCGAGCAGGTCATGCAGATCGCCTCGGAAAGCATCACCAACGAAAACCTGCTGCAACTGGGTCGCCGCGTTGCCGAACTGGCCGACAGCAAGGACGTTGATGGCATCGTCATCACCCACGGCACCGACACCCTGGAAGAAACCGCCTACTTCCTCAACCTGGTGGAAAAGACCGACAAGCCAATCGTAGTGGTCGGCTCCATGCGCCCAGGCACCGCGATGTCGGCCGACGGCATGCTCAACCTGTACAACGCCGTCGCCGTCGCCGGTAGCAAGAATGCTCGTGGCAAAGGCGTACTGGTGACCATGAACGACGAAATCCAGTCCGGTCGCGATGTCAGCAAGATGATCAACATCAAGACTGAAGCCTTCAAGAGCCCATGGGGCCCGCTGGGCATGGTGGTGGAAGGCAAATCCTACTGGTTCCGCCTGCCGGCCAAGCGCCACACCATGGATTCGGAATTCGACATCAAGAACATCAAGAGCCTGCCTGACGTAGAAATCGCCTACGGCTACGGCAACGTCAGCGACACCGCCTACAAGGCCCTGGCCCAGGGCGGCGCCAAAGCCATCATCCACGCCGGCACCGGCAATGGCTCGGTGTCTTCCCGTGTGGTCCCTGCCCTGCAGGAACTGCGCAAGAACGGCGTACAGATCATTCGTTCTTCCCACGTCAATGCCGGTGGTTTCGTGCTGCGCAACGCCGAACAGCCTGACGACAAGTACGACTGGGTCGTGGCTCATGACCTGAACCCGCAGAAAGCCCGCATCCTGGCCATGGTCGCCCTGACCAAGACTCAGGACAGCAAGGAACTGCAACGCATGTTCTGGGAATACTGACAGAACCCCGCTCGACCGGCCCCGGTCGAGCGGTTTTGCAACCACTCGCCCGCCCGGGCGGGTGGTCCCGATACCGCCTCCTTCCTCCCAGTAAAAATATCTGCTCGCCTCGTGAGACAAATGCGTAAAGCGTTGTCAGAGGAACTTCTTGAATTTTAAGCAGTTGCGAAATGTCTTACAGTTAAATACTGTATGCACGTACAGCTTAATAAGGAATGTTCCGTGGCCAACACTCAAACACCCCTCAGCTCCTACGAACGCCTGGGTGTACGCATCCAGAAAATCATCAACTCCCCCACCGCACAGAAAGCCAAGGCCGCGCTGATCTTCCGCCTCGCCGACGAACCTCAGGACGAGTGGGAGCGCCTGCTGGAAGAAATCGCCGAAAACGACAACGTCACCCTCGCCTATCGCGACGATGGCGGCGTGCAGATTTTCTGGGTTGTGCCGAAGGAAGACTGAGTCAATGAGTGTTCGTTGTTTTGCCCTGCTGTTGCTGTTTCTCGCCTGTACCGCCCAAGCCGATGCGCCCCGTACCTTCAGCGAAGCCAAGAAAGTCGCCTGGAAGCTCTATGCCCCCCAATCCACCGAGTTCTATTGCGGCTGCAAGTACACCGGCAATCGGGTGAACCTGGCGGCCTGCGGCTATGTACCGCGCAAGAACGCCAAGCGCGCCGAACGCATCGAATGGGAACACATAGTGCCGGCCTGGCAGATCGGCCATCAGCGTCAGTGCTGGCAGCAAGGCGGACGCAAGAATTGCACGCGCACCGATGCGGTCTATCAGCGCGCCGAAGCCGACCTGCACAACCTGGTACCGAGCATTGGCGAAGTGAATGGCGACCGCAGCAACTTCAGCTTCGGCTGGCTGCCGGAGCAATCGGGCCAGTACGGTTCGTGCCTGACCCAGGTCGACTTCAAGGCCAAGAAGGTCATGCCACGACCGTCGATTCGCGGCATGATCGCCCGCACCTACTTCTACATGAGCAAGCAGTACGGCCTGCGCCTGTCGAAGCAGGACCGACAGCTCTTCGAAGCCTGGAACAAGACCTACCCGGTGCAAGACTGGGAACGCCAGCGCAATCAGAGCGTGGCCTGCGTCATGGGGCGCGGCAATGAATTCGTCGGCGCGGTCAACCTCAAGGCCTGTGGCTGAAAGCAGATCGCCCGCTGAACGCGGGCGATCCTGGATCCTGTGCAAACAGGTTTATTGCGCGGCTTGATGCTCGATGACAGTGACGTCGATATCGCGCTTCTTGGCCTTGACCAGCTTTTCAATCACTTCATTCTTCTTGGCCTCGGCTTCGGCCTGGGAAGCAAACGGGCCGACCACCACCAGGCGCTTGCCCTCAACGGTCACCACGTTGGAAATGATCCCGTGCTCGATCAGCCAGCCGGTCAGATCGCTTACCGCCTGAGGCAACTCGCTGCCCACCAGCACATCCCACTGCGGTGCACTGGAGGCCTGAACCGGTTGGACCTGCGCTGCCGCGGTCTTGTTCGCTTCGACCCGTTTGCCTTCGCCGCATCCGGCCAAGGCCAACACCGCCATCATCATCGCTACTGTGCGCACAACCCACCCCTAGAAAGTCTGAGGCGGCGATTTTAGCACTCCAGCCACGAGAGACCTCGTCACAAAATCAGGCCGAAACAGGAAGAATGATATTTATTGCCTCTGTATAGTTGCGCCTTGGGAATTAATAGATCGTCTGCGCGTCAGAAAGAGGCACCCACTCAGTGGAACTTCGCACTAATCTATACCTAAGACCGACCTCTGCACTGTTTGAATCTGGTGCCCTACAAAGCTATCAAGGAGAAGATCATGCTGATACTCACCCGCAAAGTCGGTGAAAGCATAAACATCGGTGACGACATTACGATCACCATTCTCGGCGTCAGCGGCCAACAGGTCCGCATCGGAATCAACGCGCCAAAAAATGTCGCGGTACACCGTGAAGAAATCTATCAACGCATTCAGGCCGGACTCACTGCCCCGGACAAGCGCGAAACCCCTTGAACACAATCAGCACCCGCTCCTCGCCTGCACCCCAAGGCTGGTGTGGCGCGTGCCTTGTTCAACCCGAGCTTCTCCCACAGAACCTTCGCCTGTCCTCAATGGATAGCGGCTACAGCAGATTCCCGCGCACCGGATGTTCGTCACCCACTGACTAACGCCCCTTTCTGGCATCCCATCCTACCGCTGCCTCCCGGCACGCGGCGCCGCAGCAATGCAGGCGTCGCCCCCCGGGCACAGCGGTCAGGCGCCTGCTGACGGCTCCGCCGGCTTGAACCCCAAGTCCTCGGTAAACCGCAGCAGGTAGCCATCAGGATCCTGCACCAGCAGATTCAATTCACCATGCAGCAACTCATCATGGCGATACCAGCATTCCTGTATGTCCCTGCGCAAGGCGATACCGGCCTGCTTCAGCGACGCCGCCAGCTGGCGAATATCCGGGCACTCGATGGACAGGTTCATGCCGCGACCAAAGGGTGCCTGCAAGGGACCTACCCGCCACTCCGACTCCTCCCGATCATCCTGTTCCAGCATCAATTGCCCGCCGTTGAATGAAAGAAAGGCAAAGAAATGTTCGGGACGCTGATACTCCACCTTGAAACCCAGGGTATCGCGGTAAAAAGACAGACTGCGCTCCAGATGACTGACCAGCATTTCCGGAACCAGGTTATTCATTTGAAACATCGCGGGCTTTCCTTGCTCATGTAATCGAGCCGCGAGCCTACTACCAAGCCAAGCCCAAAAGCAGCATCGCTTACCAATGATTACAACTGAGCCAAGCTCACGCGGGGCAACAGACCGGCGGCGATGACCCGCACCAGCGTCTGCACAGGCGTGATACCAACCAACGAGGCAACCCGAGCAGCCCCGGAAAAACCCAAAAAGCGGCCCGCATTCGGATCGACAACATCCGCGCGGACCGCCCCATCATGCCCTCAGGCACTGACCTCTAGATCTCAAGCATGACGCTCCAGCAGCACCTTGCTCCACAGCGTGAATGCCACGGAAGGCGTCCACCCCGGGTTGGAGGTGTGCTCCTGAAGGCAGAGATAGCGATTGCCCTCATAAGTCACGCCCTCCTCCCTCCTATAGCGCTGGCTGGTACGCCACTCGGGAAAGCTCGGGTCGACCACGCCTCCCGCGGTCCTGACACTCAGGCTGCGACTGGGCAAGGATTCCCGGCCCTGGGTGTCTGTGGCCGTGACGAAGTAGCTGTACTGAGTATCCGCATTCAGCCCCTTGTCCTCATAGGCCGCAGTCGCGGTCTTGCCCACCGCATTGCCATCGCGGTACAGGGTATAGAACTCCACCGGTCGCCGGCCGCCGGAAGCCCCCCAACTCAAGCTGACACTGCTGCGAGTGGTCCCCTGCACCAGCAGATTGCCCGGCGCCCCGGGCCTCTCCGGCTCGCCGCCATCGCCATGGATCAACGGCGCATAACGGTTGCGGAACTCCCAGTCGTAATGCACGCCCTGCCGATTGATTCCGGCATCCCAGTTCACCGACCAGGTCATCAAGCCCTTGATGGCGTGCCCACTCTCCTGCAAACGCTTGAACGCATTGTTCAACGCCGCAGGCTCGATGACATAACCGGTGGCTGCCGCATCGACGTTGCTCGGCAAACCGATCACCAGCTTGTCCGCGACAATCCGGGTGTAGCCACGGGTACCCGAGGCCAGGCTGTCGGTCAGGTAGAACAGAAAGTCCTCCTTCATTGCGTCGTTGTTCTGGGCGATCCACGCCCCCTGCCCGCCATTGGCCTCCTGTACCCAGAGCCCATCGCCCCCCTGGTTGTAATACTGCGGCGCGACAAAGTCGTAGTAGCCCTCCAGGGCCTGCAGGTACGCCACGTATTTGCCATTGCTGGTCAGGTACGGAAACTCGGGCGCCATGCTGATGATGAAGTGCTTGCCCTGGCCGGCGTAATGATCCTTCACCAGCTTCAGCGCGGCCGGCAACACGCTCTTGTTGTCAGCGAAGTCGATAGCGCTCTGCTCCAGATCGATATCCAGGCCATCGAAACCGTAAGTCTCGACCAGGCGGATGATCTCGCTGGCCAGGGGTTGCTCGTTGCCCTTGTGCAATTCGATATGCGCATCGGCACCGCCCAGGGAGATCAGCACAGCCCGCCCCTGGCTGTTGAGCACGCCCACCTGACGCCGGAACTCTTCATCCGTCAGGTTGTAAGGCTTGAACGTAGGAATGCCGTGCCCCTTCATGAAGGCTACCGCCACCACGTTATATTCCTTGGGCACATCCAACAGATTGAGATTGGCAAACTGTCCCTGCTGGTAACCGTCAGCGGGACCGGCGGCCCAGTTGTGCCAGAAGCCCATGAGGATCTTCTTGCCGGCAATGCTCGGCATCAGGGATGCGGCATCCGCGGGCTGACTCTTGATCGATGTGAAGTCGATTTTATTCATGTTCTAATCCTTGAGAACGGATAAATAACTTTGCAAGCCCGCAACTTACTTGAAGTCCAGATCGAACGCCTGATAGAACCCATTGCCGGTATTGGCAACTATCCACACCAACACCACAACATGATGGCCTTTCTTGTTTTTCGGCAGTACAACTTCATGATGGGTCTTGGCCTTGAGCACCGAACCAAACTTGTCGAACGGGACTTCAGTATAAAAGTCCTGATAAAAAGCCTGGGGCTCCAGTTGTGCACGGCTGATACGCTGCTTCGGGTCCCAGCCATCTTTGGTGATGAACCAGCTGTAACCACGGGTGACGTGAGGCGCGGTGTATTCCCACTGCACGCGAAAGACCTGACCCGGATCGACACTGAGCAGCGGCCAGTTGAATGCACGGTTGAGCTTCTTCGACATCTCATCGTTGGTGAAGTTGATGCAGTCGCGCTCATCAACCTTGCCACCGCTGAGAATATGGCCGTCTGCGGGTGGTACGGCGCTTGCCACATCGCTGTCGTAGGGTTTCGGGAAGGGACCGGCGACCAGGGACGGGAAGTTTTTCCCCCCTTCCATCTCATTCACCTGCCAGGTCCCCAGCAGCCCCAGTTCCACCGCGACCGAGCCACGACTGGAAGGCGACACGATGCGACCATGTTTAAGTTGAGCTTGTGGCTTATTCATATCTTTCACTCCATTGATTAATTAAGTTCGCTCCTCGTTGAGCACCTTTAACTTAGCGCACTTTTATCGACTTGTTTCACGCACCCGCAAACTAACCAATCAGGACAATATGCAAAAGCCTGCGCCAGCCCTATTAAACCCTGGACTTTCCGATTTGAACTGACAACTTGAAGAGTCAATGTATTACACGCTTTTCTACAGCAGGACTTGTTCTTTCACTTTATGAAAAACCCCAAACAGCCCAACTAACACCGAAAAAGCGCCCAGCAGAAAAAACAAACCCGGCCATTGCCGGGTTCGTCCTGAAAAACACCTGAAGCCATCCATTGTCTATAGGCAGGTTGCCAACGCCGCGAGACGGCGCTTCGAGACCGCGTTGTCCTCGACTGCATAGTAGTGAATGGCGGTTCCAGAAGGCTCGACCTTGATGTCCACGAAGGATTCGGCGGCGCGGGTATACACCGTGTAGCCACCGCCCTTGCCCGGCTGCAGATAAGCCGCAGCATCAACACCGAAAACCGCTTCATCCTGCCAGGCGAACTGTACGCACTGCGCCACCAGTTGATCGGCCTTGGCCGAGCTCAGGGTCTTGTTGGGCGTTCTGGCCCGAGCGTCGTCCATGATGGAACCCGCACAGCCGGCCAACAAACCCGCAACCATCACCGCCATCAACACCCGCATGCTGCCACCTCGTCCATAAAACGCGAGAGTATCGCTCAGGCGACAGAAAAAAGGCGTCAGACAGAAGAAAAAACCTACTGCAAGGCAAGCGCCATCCTGACCGCCCTCAACCAAGGCCTGCAGCAACGGCCTCGCCCCCCAGGCCATGGCTTTAACGGCCCTGCCACAAGGACCGGCGTTGTTTATTCGGGACTCCCCATTGTCATGGTCCAGCCGAAGGTTTAACCTTCGCGCCCCTTCCCACACTTTTGCCAAGGAGATCCACCATGCAACAGCTGATCACCCCTTGCAGGACGTGCCTGGTTTAAACGCTGTATCCGCTACCCGCTAGCGCCTTCGCTTAATCCCGCTTCGTCCTGCCACTACCTGACTACTTTTTTTCCAATCAGGAATTGGACATGGACACTTGCATCCGTCATTTGTCGAACGGCGTCTCACTGATCGCCTCAGACACCACCTGGATCGAAGATAAAGCGCTCCAACAACTGCAAACCACCGCTCAACTGCCCGGCATGCGCCAGGTGGTCGGCATGCCGGACCTGCACCCAGGCCGAGGCTACCCCGTGGGAGCAGCATTCTTTTCCACCGAGATGGCCTACCCGGCCCTGGTGGGCAACGACATCGGCTGCGGCATGACGCTGTGGCAAACCGACCTCTCCTGCAGCCGCCTCAACCTCGACAAGCTGGAGAAGAAAATCGACAACATCGACCTCCCCCTGGATGAACAGTGGGATGAAGAGCGAGCGCAGTTGGGACTGCCCATCAACGGTCATGAACACTCACTGGGCACCATCGGTGGCGGCAATCACTTCGCCGAGCTGCAACAGCTCGATCAGGTGTACGACGCCAGCGCCCTGCAGGCCCTGGAGCTGAATCCCAAAGCCTTGTTGCTGCTGGTGCATAGCGGCTCCCGGGGCCTGGGAGAAGCCATCCTGCGGCGTCATGTGGACCAGCACGGGCACAACGGCCTGGTAATGGCCAGCGCCGCCGGCGCCCAGTACTTGCAAGAGCACGACGCCGCCCTGCGCTTCGCCGAGGCCAACCGGCGATTGATCGCCGAACGCCTGCTGTACAACCTGCGGGCCAAGGGACGCTCGATACTGGACATCAACCACAACCTGGTATCGCCAGCCAATGTCGACGGTGTTACGGGCTGGCTGCATCGCAAGGGCGCTACGCCGTCGGACCAGGGGCCGGTGGTCATCCCGGGCTCCAGGGGCGACTACAGCTATCTGGTTCATCCGATACCGGCCACTGCCAGCCTCTACTCCCTGGCCCACGGCGCCGGGCGCAAATGGCTGCGCAGCGATTGCAAGGGCAGGCTGGCGGCGCGCTTCAGCTTCGACCAGCTCAAGCGCACTCAACTGGGCAGCCGGGTGATCTGCGAAGACCGCGGATTGATGTACGAGGAAGCCCCTGAAGCCTACAAGAGCATCGACAGCGTGGTCGGCAGCCTGAGGGATGCCGGCCTGGTGCAGATCATCGCGCGGCTCAAGCCGGTGCTGACCTACAAACGCCGGGGGTGCTGCTGATGCTGCTGTTACAGCTGTCTTCCGCTCAGGGACCCGTCGAGTGCGAACTGGCGGTGACCAGGGCCCTGCAACTCTTGTATCGCGAAGCCGAGGCACAAAACGTGCGCGCCAGCCTCGTCGAGCAGGTGGCCGGCCAGGGCCGCGGCACCTGCAGGTCGGTACTGGTCAGCCTTGATGGGGAACAGGCTGCGGGACTGGCCGAACGCTGGACCGGCACCCTGCTCTGGACCTGCAAGAGCCCTTATCGCCCCGGACACAAACGCAAGAACTGGTATTTCGCCGGCCAACTGTTCAAGGCTCAAGAGGACAGCATGGACAGCGCCATCCGCTTTGAAGCCATGCGTGCATCAGGTCCGGGCGGGCAACACGTGAACACCACGGACTCTGCGGTGCGCGCCACGCACCTGGCCAGTGGCATCAGCGTGAAAGTGCAGTCAGAACGCAGCCAGCACGACAACAAGCGCGTTGCGCGCCTGCTGATTCTGCAACGCCTGGCTGAGCGGCAACAGCAATCTGCCGAGGCGCTGCGCCTGCAACGCCGCGATGCCCACCACAGCGTGGAGCGCGGCAACCCGGTGCGCAGCTTCCACGGCGACCGGTTCACTCCTCAGAACTGATCATCCCTCCCCGGGGAGTCGTGCCTGACCACGACTCCCCGGCGCGGAACTGACGAGCACAACGCTGAAAAGACCAGAGCGCACGTAAAAGATCTTCAACCCGCCCGGTAACCGGCTCCACAGCAGGACGGGCGCTTGCAACAGCGCCAACGACAAACAGCAGAACCTTTGAAGGCGAGGACCAACAGGAGTATCGGCAACCCCAGCTCCAACGCTTCGAAAGCGGCCGAGAATCAACGGCATAGAAACGGGTGGATCAACCCACAGGACAATCCACAAACGCCAGGATGGGCGCCGCATGAAAAGGCCTCTCTGAATGCACCGAAGGAACTGATGCGACGAGCAACCAGCAACATCGCCAAGCCGCTGATCAAGAATGGGTAGGCGTTCTGCCAAATGCCCTGACGCTTCATCCCCGACCTGGCCTGCGCACTCTGGCCTGCCCCGTGCTGAGTGGACACTGACTTAAGGTGGATAATCTCCACCGCAAGGAGTGTTCATGACCCAGACTAGACGACGTTTTCCCGAATCCTTCAAACGCGAGGTGGCAGACCAGGTGCTTGCCGGTACGCCGCTTCGTCATGTAGCCGAGACGCTGGGCATCTCTGAAAGCCTGTTGGGCAAATGGAAGCGCCAGTATGAGCAGCAAGGTGACGATGCCTTTCCGGGCAACGGCAAGTAGCGGGGCGAGAACGCGGAGCTTCGTCGCTTACGTCAGCAGTTGCCGCAGGTCACCATGGAACGCGATGCATTAAAAAGGCACTCGCATCTTCTCGCAGCCCACGAAGTGAAGCTTCGTGCCATTGAGGCGTTGGCCGGTCGCTATCCCGTAGCACCGATGTGCCGGCTGCTGCAGGTATCCCGCAGCGGTTTCTATGCCTGGCAGCAGCGGCTTCCCTCGGCGAGAGAGATGGCGAATTGGCGTCTGAGCAAGGAGATCCGCAGCATCCACCACGAGGTGAAGGGGATCTATGGCCATCGCCGAATCAAGGCAGAGTTGGCGGCCATGGGGCATGCGTGTGGCCGACGCCGAGTCGCTCGACGGATGCGCGAAGCCGGCCTGCGTGTTCGTTCGCGCAAGCGTTGGCGACTGGTTTCCAGCAGTCGTCATGCTCTGCCGATTGCCCCGAATCACCCGGATCGCCAGTTCGCCTCGGATCGCGCCAATCGGCACTGGGTCTCGGACATGACCTAAGTGCGAACGGCCCGAGGATGGCTGTATCTGGCCGTCGTGCTTGATCTCTATTCACGCGCTGTCGTCGATTGGGCGATGCACTACCGGATGCAGCTGGCCCTAGTGCATGCTGCTCTGGAGATGATTGTTGTACGCAGACAGTCGAAAGAACAAGTGTTGCTGCACTCGGATCGTGGCAGCCAATACTGCGCGTACGATTACCAGGCCTTGCTTCGGTGACATCGAATCGTGCCCAGCCATTCACGTCCTGGGAACTGCTGGGACAACGCCGCGATGGAGAGTTTCTTCCGTTCGCTGAAGGCTGATCGGGTGTACCTGACTCGCTACGGCAGCTACCAGGAGGCAAAAACCGACCTGTTCGACTACATCCGCTTTTACAATCACCGCCGTCGCCACTCGACGTTGGGCTATCTCAGTCCAATGGAGTTTGAGCTGCGAAATGCGAGCAGTAGCTCTTAATTGCCTGTCCATCAGGTCCGGGACATGCCACTTTTCTGTTACCTATGTGGTTGTCCCGTTCAAAGGGGTGCACCTATCGGTGAACCCCTTCTAGACCGCCCAGCAGAGCGGATTTTGTTTGGAAGGCGCGATTGGACTCGAACCAACGACCCCACCATGGCAATGTGAGTGCGGAACCTATACATGTGATTGATATAAAAGGAAGGCATATCCATTTCATCTGCCTCCGAAAACGCAGAATTTTTATAACAATCAATAACCTGGCGTTGGATAGTCCTACAGTATTTGCCGTACCCGCCGTCCCGCCAACAAACATCATTCCCAAATTTGACGCGCCTCGAACACTGCTTGTGCATACAGTATTCGAGTTAACCCATCATGAATATCGATGAAGAAACCTCCGCGTGGCGCGAATGTCTTACGCCCCTCAAAATTTACAAGTATTAGCGCGCCATACTCGAAGAAAAACTCACCTAGTATCAAGCGCAGTTGAACAATGCTCGAAAGAATATCGCTGGCATTGTCCAAATGAGCAATGCACTAGCCATAGGAAAAGCCTCCGCCAAGACAGCACTCAGAAAGGCGCTCGCCTATGTGTGGGCAGGCTCAACCGGCACAACTCAGAGTTGGATGCGGATAGATGGCCCGAGTCCGTACTGGATCAGTCTAATCAGACGCTCAGGGATTACCATCTGCTGCTGAGGGAGTTAAAGGGAGAACAATTAACCCGACATGAGCCTGGCACGCCCTTAGTGCGAGCAGTCCTTGGTAGCGGCAATAATTCGTTAAGTATGTACTGGGTCAAGTTTCGCTCACTCGACTCCATGAACCATGCCACAGATGCCAGGTCAGCAAGCATTTAGCAGCCAACAACTGAATCAGCGGCGTCGAGAAGGGTTCACAGGTGAGTATAAGAAGTGGCAAGGCGATCGAGTAGAGCACCCTGGTTGCATGATCATCGGGTAATTCGCTGGTGTGTTGTTGCTCCTGAACGCGAGCTATTGCTCGGTGGCACGGTGCTTTTCCTGCTCGACAAGCTTCGCGCCCGTGCGGCAATCCTGCACCACCAAAACCAATGGTATCGCTAGTAGTATCCTGACCAGGATCTGCCAGGGCGCCATTATTGCTCACACTCCCAACTGGACAGGTCAATGCCTAATACGCCAACTTGTGTGCGCAGTCACCGCGGAACTGAATGCGGCTATAGGTCGCGATCGAATGGCAAAATCTTGGGACGTCCGACCAGTTGTATCTTGACCAGAACGTACGGCGTAAATGTAGTAGCCTCAGTGCTTCAGTTTTACCCCCAACACACGCCTGAGCAGGCGACATTGGAAATGCCGCAAACCATTTCACCTCCCGGACACTCAAAAAAAGTCCCCTTCCTTGGCCTAAACCAGAATCCAACACCCGGAAAACCTGATAAAGCCCGTGCCGCTCACACCAGAACCTTCAATGCCCCCCGGTATAGCGCCTGGCGGTTGGCAAGGTCGTTGACTCCCTTGATACAGTAGTGATCTTAAGGAAGCCCCCTGGCCTACGTGCATGTTCTAGCGTTTCGTGGACCAAGCCAAACCGCCGACATCGGCGACTTACTAAGCAGCTCCAGGTTCAATACCCCTCTTCTACGCGGCGTAGTTCGTCCCGCTACTGATCTGGATCAGATTCCGACCACAATAGTTGGAGCCGTCCCCCATAAAAATGACTGATACGAATCATGTTCATGTGTACAATCCGAAAACCTGTGACTCGTCCACTTGAAATACTGAGTACAACTTATGCAAAGCAAAAATACTGTCTATCGACCGGATATTGATGGCCTGCGCGCAATTGCCGTCATTCTAGTCATTCTCTTCCATTATGAACTTGGAGTTCCAGGTGGCTTTATTGGAGTTGATGTATTCTTCATCATATCAGGTTTTTTAATCACCGATGTAATCATAAATGCGATAAGAGAAAGTAGATTTTCATTTTATGACTTTTATACAAAGAGACTACTAAGACTTCACCCAGCACTTATCGCAACTATATCTATTTCGCTAGGCGTCGGCTACCTGATAATGGACCCAGCATCGTTAAGCAACCTAGCCAGATCGGCCCAGCACTCAATCTTCGCAACATCCAACTTCTATTTCTGGCTAAATCAGGGATATTTCGATGCGGCCGCTCAGACTCAACCGCTACTACATACATGGTCTCTTGCTGTCGAATGGCAGTTTTACATAATCTGGCCATTTATGGTCTGGATGGCATTACGAGTGTCGGAAAAATTTTTCCTACGAGCTCTCCTCGCAACAACAATAATTTCATTAATCGCATCGCAACTAATGCTCCATCGCCATGCTTCCGCATCATATTTTATGATGCCCTTCCGTTTTTTTGAACTTTCCATTGGTGCAATTTTAGTTTTTTTCGTCCGACATCGAGCTAACAACGCCATTGAGTCGGCGATTACAATTTTCGGAATTACTCTAATTATAAGTGCCGCACTAACCTTTGATAGTAGCTCCCCTTTCCCCGGCCTGCGAGCATTAATTCCTTGCCTTGGAGCGGCGGCATGCATCTATGGCGCCCGTTCCAGAGTTGGGGCCGTACTGCGATCCTGGCCAATGGTAAAAATCGGTGTTATTTCTTATTCAATCTACTTGGTTCATTGGCCCATACTTGTATTTTACAAATATTACACTTTTGAAAAAATAGTAACAACAGAAAAAATATACCTCCTTTTTTTATCAATAGCTTTCGGAGCCGTATTATACACATCTATTGAACGCTTATTCATAAAAACGAAAGCCCGGATTAACCTCGCGGGCATTACAGCGATGATAACTTCAATAGCGCTGCTATCTTATGGAAACCACTTAATCATCGAAAGCAAGGGCGCCTCATCAAGGATACATAAAGAGCTTCTAACCCCAGGACTTCTAAAAGTGGTGTCAGACCCTATAGAATTTCATATCAATAATTACGGCGGGCACGGTTACGAGCTAGATAATACTTTAGGAGAAATAAGCGGTAAAAAAATTGCAGTCATGGCCGGAGATAGCTTCGGGCTTCAATATGCAAGCGGTATGGACAAAATTCTACATGATAGAGACGAGTACATATCCGGCTTTTTCAGGCATGGCTGCATAATGTCAACCAGATATACAAGATTAATGAATAACACCCCCAGGCAAGCCTGTAAAGACGCTTACAAATTGGCGTTATCCGAACTAAAAGACAACAATCTTCCACTAATACTAGCTCATAGTTGGGAGGACTACAGTAACATTATCGCCAACAGCGATGGCATTAATAGCCAACAAAATGGAACAAGCTATTTCGAAGTCATAGAAGACATACTGACAAGCGCCAGACATGAAATAGGCAATCGAAAATTATTTATAATTGGAAGCCAGCCATATATGCGCGCAACAATGGGCTCCGCACTTTGCATTCTGCGCCCAACCTACATTGCTCAGCCGTGTACAAAATGGCTAAAATACCCAATTGAACTCTCTACTGCCTACAAAACAAACAAGCTACTTAAAAAGTTTGCCGACACTCACCCAAATACGTTCTATATTGACGCGACCCCCACCCTATGCAAGGCTGGAATCTGTACTACCATACTAGATGGAAAGCTTATGTACTCGGACGCGAGTCACTTATCAATTGCTGGATCAGTCCTCACATCAAAGCAAATACTAGACAACATTAAAAATTCAAAATAAACACTAAAAAGTCATAAAAAATATGAACGCTATTTTTTAAGATAATGTAGCATACCACCAACAGTATGTCCTCGAAAAATTTTAGCGTATAAATATAAAGGCCTGACCTTATAACTCATGGGTATCACTCTCAAAAAATCTTCAGACCTTGTGATAATTTCTGGGAGCTCCGGCTGACTTTGAGTTCTACTTACTGTCACCCGGAATTACCTCCCAAAGCTTTAGATCGACGACACCTACATCAATTCAATAGGACCCTGTAGTAGCGTGATGCATATTGCTGCATTCGAAGAACAACTTATCAAAGTTTATTCGATATTCAACCAGCAGATTTTCTTTCGTTTGCGACAGAGCAATTACTTGGATAGGGGCGTTACCACAACACACGACCCCCTTTAAATTTTTTGCCAGATCAATTGATCTATGCTTCTCTCAACAGCGCAACTCATACACTATCCTCCTACCCCTCTTTGACAACCTGACCCGAACCAGAAGCAACATCTACCACCCAATAAATATTCAAGCATTCAAGTAGGATGCTAGAAAGTGTGATTTATGTGCCTATCCTGAATTACCCTAACCTGAGGAGGTTGCTGGATATCTGACATTTGGATACACCCCGGAGTTTGAGCTGCGGAGTGTCGATAATTTGGACCACATCATCTAAATTGCAATCACAGCTAGAGAAAGCACTGCGCAAGTAATGTTTTTTGCAATTGAACCACTTAAAAATAGGGCTTTACCCAATAAAAGCTAGGAAATCGAGCTCAGCACTGCGGTAATTTTGTAGCTCAGCCACTATCCGGGCCGCCCAATATAGCTCATCAGGTATTTATTGGCTGCAGCACACCCACCTCACCTAGCCAATCCCAGCCCTGCACCTATAACCAGAAGATATGATCGGTGCCTTAGAGCAAGGAGACAAAAGCGTAGATGTAGTAGTACCGTCCTATATCACCCTAACGCTGTAGCACGTGGAGATGGTTGAATCGCCCCGGTTTTTTTAGACACCCTGCAAGCTCATTGCGTAACGCTTTTCAAACTCTACCGGCGACAGCTGATTGTTGAAACCATGACGACGTTTCGCGCTGTAGAACATCTCGATGTAATCAAACACATCACTACGTGCACCTTCCCGTGTGGGGTAGATTTTCCGCTTGATCCGTTCCCGTTTCAGAAGCTGGAAAAAGCTCTCGGCCACGGCATTGTCATGACAGTTGCCTCGACGACTCATGCTGGCAACCAAATTGTTCGCCTTCAAAAAGCTGCGCCAATCGGAGCTGCTGTATTGGCTGCCTTGGTCGGAGTGAACCATCAGCTCCTGTTTCGGTTTACGCCTCCAAACCGCCATCAATAACGCATCAATTGCCAAATCACTGGTCATCTGCGACTTCATTGACCAGCCAACGACCTGACGAGAAAACATATCCAGCACCACTGCCAAATACAGCCAGCCTTCATACGTACGAATGTAGGTGATGTCGGTGACCCAAACCTTGTTGGGTTCTACGACATCGAACTGGCGCTTCAGCAAATTGGGTGAGGCTACCGCTGGCTTACCGCCGTACTTTCCAGGGCGACTTCGATACCCTGTCTGAGAGCGCAGCCCTTCAAGACGCATCAGCCTCGCCACACGATGGCGACCACAGTCTTCTCCGACCTCGCGCAGATCATCATGGATTTTTCGATACCCATAAACGCCGCCGCTCTCCAGCCATGAGTGCTTGATCAAACCCAGCAGTCGCTGATCGTCTTTAGCTCGTGCAGATTGCGGCTCAGACAGCCAGGCGTAATAACCGCTGGGATGGACTTTCAGCGTCAGGCAAAGCCGTCGAATCGAATAGTCGCCCGTGCGCTGTTTGATAAAGGCGTACTTCAGCCGCACTCCTTGGCAAAGTACGCGGCGGCCTTTTTTAATATGTCTCGCTCTTCAGTCACCCGCTTGAGTTCCGCTCGAAGACGACGCAGCTCAGCGTGCTGATCATCATCCTGCTGCCGTTCTTCTTGAGGTTTGCTGTAGCGCTTTATCCAGGCATAGAGGCTATGCGTCGACACGCCGAGACGAGCCGCTACATCAGCGACAGGCAGCTTCTTTTCGGTCACTTGATTGACCGCTTGGATTTTGAATTCTTCGGGGTAACGCGGGTTGCTCATGGCACCTCCTAATTGGCCTCAGTTTAAGGCAAAGAGGTGTCTAAGAAACCCGGGGCGATTCAACCACCTAGACAAGATAGTGAACGAGCCATGTATATCAATGGGTTAGGTAGAGTCGTTCACAAATCTGAGTGTGAATAGGGGGTAGATGCAAGTGTACGTTCACATTACCTATGTGTGAACGAAGCCTATAATTTGTGAACGTTTTCTTAGGCAAAGAAAAAGGGGAACCCTTTCGGATTCCCCTTCACACCGCCCAGCAGAGCGGATTTTGTTTGGTAGGCGCGATTGGACTCGAACCAACGACCCCCACCATGTCAAGGTGGTGCTCTAACCAACTGAGCTACGTGCCTGCTGTGAGGCGGCATTCTACGGAATTCCAAAGGGGTGTCAACACCTTTTTTGCAGCTAAGCCTATGAATATGCGAATTTTTTAATTTCGGCGCCCGGAAGAAGTTTTTCCTTCTGTCTGGTAGCGCTTTTACAACTCAGGTAGCATCGACGCACTCGTAAAATATATTAAACACATGAGGTCGCAGGATGGCGCATATTCCCTACCCACAGTCCTACTACGCCGCATCCGCCAATGCAGCTCCGGAACGCCCGCTGCTGCAAGGCGAAGTGGAAACCGATATCTGCGTGATCGGTGCGGGTTATACCGGTCTGTCCAGCGCCCTGTTTCTCCTGGAAAACGGCTTTCGCGTAACAGTGCTGGAAGCTGCCAAGGTCGGCTTTGGTGCCTCCGGGCGCAATGGCGGACAGATCGTCAACAGCTATAGCCGCGACATCGACGTGATCGAGCGCAGTGTCGGGCCCAAGCAAGCACAACTGTTGGGGCAAATGGCGTTCGAGGGCGGCCGGATCATTCGCGAGCGGGTAGCCAAGTACCAGATCCAGTGCGACCTGAAAGACGGCGGCGTGTTCGCTGCACTGACCAGCAAGCAGATGGGCCACCTGGAGTCGCAGAAGCGCCTGTGGGAGCGCTACGGCCACACTCAACTGGAATTGCTGGACGAGCGACGGATTCGCGAAGTCGTGGCTTGTGATCAATACAAGGGCGGCATGCTCGACATGAGCGGCGGCCACATCCACCCGCTGAACCTGGCACTGGGCGAAGCGGCGGCCGTGGAATCCCTGGGCGGCACCATCTATGAACAATCCCCGGCAGTACGCATCGAGCGCGGGGCCAATCCCGTCGTCCATACTCCACAGGGTAAAGTCCGCGCCAAGTTCATTATCGTCGCCGGCAACGCCTACCTGGGCAATCTGATCCCGGAACTGGCCGCCAAATCCATGCCTTGCGGCACTCAGGTGATCACTACCGAGCCCCTGGGCGACGAACTGGCAGCCAGCCTGCTCCCTCAGGACTACTGCGTCGAAGACTGCAACTACCTGCTGGACTATTACCGCCTCAGCGGCGACAAGCGCCTGATTTTCGGCGGCGGCGTGGTCTACGGCGCTCGCGACCCGGCCAACATCGAGGCGATCATCCGACCGAAGATGCTCAAGGCGTTCCCGCAACTGAAAAACGTCAAGATCGACTACGCCTGGACCGGCAACTTCCTGCTGACCTTGTCGCGCCTGCCCCAGGTGGGCCGCCTGGGCGACAACATCTACTACTCCCAAGGCTGCAGCGGCCACGGCGTGACCTATACCCACCTGGCGGGCAAAGTGCTGGCCGAAGCCTTGCGCGGCCAGGCAGAGCGCTTTGACGCTTTCGCCGACCTGCCCCACTACCCCTTCCCTGGCGGTCAGCTGCTGCGCACGCCATTCACCGCCCTGGGCGCCTGGTACTACAGCCTTCGCGACAAGCTTGGCTTCTGATAGCCCGAGTTTTTCGCAGCCACAAAAAAACCGCCGAACAGGCGGTTTTTTATGCTCAAACAACAGGTATTGCAAAAAGGCAAATTCCGAAAACAAAAAACCCCGGTCTTTCGACCAGGGCCTTTGCTATCGATGCGAACCAAGCCTGTAGCTTGCTTCGTTGCTTCAAGGCGTTCAGTGGTCCTTGAGGCTGATATGGCGCAGCGGACGGGACTCGAACCCGCGACCCCCGGCGTGACAGGCCGGTATTCTAACCGACTGAACTACCGCTGCGTATCGCTTGGACTTGCGTCCATGTGAATCGTTTAAATCGTCTGAAAGAAGAGCTTCGAGGCTTTTCGATCTCAAACCAGGCGAGCCTGGCTTGGAAAATATGGCGCAGCGGACGGGACTCGAACCCGCGACCCCCGGCGTGACAGGCCGGTATTCTAACCGACTGAACTACCGCTGCGCGTCGGTTGGAGGCTTCCGTGGAAGCTTCCGTCTTTCTTGCGAAAGACACTCAGGAATGGTGGGTGATGACGGGATCGAACCGCCGACCCTCTGCTTGTAAGGCAGATGCTCTCCCGGCTGAGCTAATCACCCTTTGCTTCGCTTAGGCCGCGAAATTTACGCAGGTAACGAAGCTAAGTCAATAGCAGGCTTGAAGTTTTTTTAAAAAAACAGCGGAAGCGCCCAACTGTCAGCTGCAAGAAAAAAGCGGCTGGCACGCAACCGCACTACCCACTTGCCGCTTAAAGCCTGGCGCAGCCCTAGGCCTGATAAATCATTTTCTTGGTCATGCCACCGTCCACCACAAACTCTTGGCCGGTGACAAAACCCGAATTACGCGACAGCAGCCAGGCCACCATGGACGCCACATCCTCCACCGTCCCTACCCTGCCCGCAGGATGCTGGGCGTGATCGGCATCGGATAAGGGCTCGGCACGCCGCACCGCGGGATCACGCGCGTCGATCCAGCCAGGGCTCACGGCATTGACCCGGATCTCCGGCCCCAGACTGATGGCCAGGGCATGGGTCAGGGCCAACAGACCGCCCTTGCTGGCCGCATAGGCTTCGCTATCGGGCTCCGATTGCCGAGCCCGGGTCGACGCCAGATTGACAATGGAACCGCCATGGGCGCGCAGATACGGCGCGCAATGCTTGGCCAGCAGCATGGGACCACCGAGATTCACCGCCAGCACCCGACTCCAGTAAGCCAGATCCAGGCTTTCCAAAGTGATGTTGTGCGGATCAGCCACCGCGGCGTTGCACACCAGAGCGTCCAGGCGCCCGAACTGCCCCAGCACCTCGGCCACGCCCTGCGCCACCTGCTCCTCATCCGCCACATCCATGGTGATGAACCAGGCATTCTCGCCCATCACCCTGGACACCTTGGAGCCGCGCTCCCGGTCCACATCGGTCAGCACCACCTGCCAGCCTTCGCTGATCAGCCAGGCAGCGATGCCCAAGCCAATGCCCCGTGCCGCACCAGTCACCAGCGCAACACGTCCGTTGCCGCCACCCTGAGGCGTGGACAACTCGATCACAAGGCTGCCAACCCACGAGCCAGGTCGGCCTGCAGATCAGCCACGTCCTCCAGGCCGACCGCAATACGGATCAGACTGTCGCGAATACCGGCCGCTTCACGCTCCTGCGGCGCCAGGCGGCCGTGGGATGTGGTGCTCGGATGGGTGATGGTGGTTTTGCTGTCACCCAGGTTGGCGGTGATCGAAATCAGCCGAGTGGCATCGATAAAGCGCCAGGCGCCCTCTTTGCCACCCTTGACCTCGAAGCTCACCACCGCACCGAAACCACGCTGCTGACGCTTGGCCAGTTCGTGTTGCGGGTGGCTGGCAAGACCGGCGTAGTGCACCTTCTCGACACCGTCCTGCTGCTCAAGCCACTGCGCCAGGGCCAGAGCATTGGCACAGTGGGCACGCATCCGCAGGCTCAGGGTTTCCAGGCCCTTGAGGAAGATCCAGGCATTGAACGGACTCAGGGTCGGCCCCGCAGTGCGCAGAAAGCCCACCACTTCTTTCATCTGCTCGCTGCGTCCAGCGACCACGCCCCCCATGCAACGACCCTGGCCGTCGATGAACTTGGTGGCCGAATGCACCACCACGTCCGCGCCCAGCTTCAAGGGTTGCTGCAGGGCCGGGGTGCAGAAGCAGTTGTCGACCACCAGCATCGCACCCTTGGCATGCGCCAGTTCAGCCAAGGCGGCGATATCCACCAGCTCGGCCAGCGGATTGGAGGGGGATTCGACAAACAGCAGCTTGGTGTTGCTCTTGATCGCCGCATCCCACCCGGACAGGTCCGCCAGGGGCACGTAATCGACTTCAACACCAAAACGCTTGAAGTACTTCTCGAACAAGCTGATGGTCGAGCCGAACACGCTGCGCGATACCAGTACGTGATCGCCGGCACTGCACAAACTCATGACCACCGAGAGAATGGCCGCCATGCCGGTGGCCGTGGCGACCGCCTGTTCAGCACCCTCCAGCGCCGCGATGCGCTCTTCGAACGAGCGCACCGTAGGGTTGGTGTAACGCGAATAGACGTTGCCCGGCACTTCGCCGGCGAACCGTGCAGCCGCGTCGGCGGCTGTGCGGAACACATAGCTGGACGTGAAGAACATCGGATCACCGTGCTCGCCTTCCGGCGAACGGTGCTGGCCGGCGCGCACCGCCAGGGTATCGAACGCTACGCCTTCAAGGTCGCTGTCCAGCCGACCGGCATCCCAATCCTGACTCATGCCGCCTACTCCTAATGTCTTCTTAAATGCTCTGGATCAGTTGTTGTACAGATCGATGATGGCGCTGACCGCCTGGGTCTTGGCCTTGGACGCATCGTTGCGAGCGTTCTCGATCTTGTTCAGATAGGCCTCGTCGACGTCGCCGGTGACGTACTTGCCGTCGAACACCGCGCAGTCGAAGTTCTCGATCTTGATCTTGCCGCCACCGACCGCCTCGATCAGGTCCGGCAGGTCCTGGTAGATCAGCCAGTCAGCGCCGATCAGGTCAGCCACGTCCTGGGTCGAGCGATTGTGAGCAATCAACTCGTGGGCGCTAGGCATGTCGATGCCGTAGACGTTCGGGTAACGAACTGCCGGAGCCGCCGAGCAGAAGTAGACGTTCTTCGCGCCGGCTTCACGGGCCATCTGGATGATCTGCTTGCAGGTGGTCCCGCGAACGATGGAGTCGTCCACCAGCATCACGTTCTTGCCGCGGAACTCCAGCTCGATGGCATTGAGCTTCTGGCGCACGGATTTTTTCCGCGCTGCCTGGCCCGGCATGATGAAGGTACGGCCGATGTAGCGGTTCTTGACGAAACCTTCGCGGAACTTGACCCCCAGGTGGTTGGCCAGCTCCAGCGCGGCGGTACGGCTGGTGTCGGGAATCGGAATCACCACGTCGATATCGTGCTGCGGACGCTCGCGCAGGATCTTCTCGGCCAGCTTCTCGCCCATGCGCAGCCGCGCCTTGTACACCGAGACACCGTCGATGATCGAGTCGGGACGGGCCAGGTAGACGTGTTCGAAGATGCATGGAGTGAGCTGCGGATTGGTCGCGCACTGGCGGGTGTAGAGCTTGCCCTCTTCAGTGATGTAGACCGCTTCGCCCGGAGCCAGGTCGCGAATCAGGGTAAAGCCCAATACATCCAGGGAAACGCTTTCCGAGGCGATCATGTATTCCACGCCCTCGTCGGTATGACGCTGGCCGAAAACGATCGGGCGGATGCCGTGGGGATCACGGAAACCGACGATGCCGTAACCGGTGATCATGGCCACCACCGCGTAACCACCGACGCAACGGTTGTGCACGTCAGTCACCGCAGCAAACACGTCTTCCTCGGTCGGTTGCAGCTTGCCGCGCTGGGCCAGCTCGTGAGCGAACACGTTGAGCAACACTTCGGAGTCGGAGTTGGTGTTGACGTGGCGCAGGTCGGACTCGTAGATCTCCTTGGCCAATTGTTCAACATTGGTCAGGTTGCCGTTGTGCGCCAGGGTGATGCCATAAGGCGAGTTGACGTAGAACGGCTGGGCCTCGGCCGAGGTCGAGCTGCCCGCGGTTGGATAACGCACATGACCGATACCCATGTGACCCACCAGGCGCTGCATGTGCCTTTGCTGGAACACATCACGCACCAGGCCATTGTCCTTGCGCAGGAATAACCGGCCATCATGGCTGGTCACGATACCGGCAGCGTCCTGGCCGCGGTGCTGGAGGACGGTTAGCGCGTCATACAGCGCCTGATTGACGTTCGACTTACCGACGATACCGACGATGCCACACATGCGACGCAACCCCTACTTAATGAAACTGAACTGAACCCATCTTACTGAGGCGTTTTGGCCGGTAAGAGGTGCTCCTTGAACGGTATTTCAGCGGGTACGCTGATACCGCTGGCCAGCCACTGACTGCTCCACCCCAGGATGAGGTTCTTGGACCAGTCTGCAACCAATAGAAATTGTGGCACCAGCCGCGACTGCTGCCACCAGGAATCCTGCTGTACCGGCCCCAGGCTCAAGAGCCCGACTGCCACGACCACCAGCAGCGCGCCACGCGCCGCGCCGAAGGCCATGCCGAGGAATCGATCGGTCCCGGAGAGGCCGGTGACGCGAATCAATTCGCCGATGAGATAGTTGACCATTGCCCCCACCAGCAAGGTGGCGACAAACATGATTGCGCAGCCCGCGATCACGCGAGCCGAGGGAGTTTCGATATAACCGCCGAGGTACTCGGACAGTGAGCCACCAAACATCCAGGCAACGACTCCTGCGATGATCCAGGTAAGCAACGACAAGGCTTCTTTGACGAAACCGCGGCTCAAGCTGATCAAAGCGGAGATGGCGATTATTGCAACGATCGCCCAGTCAACCCAGGTAAATGGCACAGTGCAGCCTACAGACGGATAAGGCGGCGCATTTTAACAGAGCGCTTGGCTGTCGGTAAGCTGCGATTCACTGTGCTTTTGAAATCAGCCAGATAGCCTCAGCCACGCTCCGGCTGGAAGCGCACCACAAACCCCTTTAGGTTGTGCTGACGACCCAACAGGTCACGCAGACGATCAGCCTCGGCCCGCTCGATCAGCGGCCCGACGAATACCCGGTTCTTGCCTTCGGCGGAACGGATATATGCGTTATAGCCCTGACTGCGCAGGGTTTTCTGCAGGTTTTCCGCACCTTCCCGACTCGACAGGCTAGCCAGCTGTACCGACCAGCTGATAGAGAGGCCATTGGCATCGATCCGGCTCTGACTGGTGTCAGGCTTGGCGGCGGCAATCGGCTGGGCTGGCGCCGGGGTCGGCACAGGCGCAGGCGCAGGCTTTGGCACCGGCTTGCTCGCCACGGCAGGCGCCGGAGCCACCGCCGGCGCACTCGGGGCAATCGGCATGGAAGGCGCAACCTGCTGCACCACCGGCTCCTCGACAGGCACCGGCTCCTGAGGCAAGGCCTTGGGCTCAGGAACCACCACCGGCTCAACCTGAACCTGCGGCATGGCCGAGGCCTGCGGCACAGGTGGCGCCTCAACTGCTACGTGGCGCTGCTCATCCTCGCGCGAAAACAGCATCGGCAGGAAGATCACGGCCAAGGCCACCAACACCAGTGCTCCAACCATTCGCTGCTTGTAGACGTTATCCAGCATTGCCATGTGCAGCTTCCTCCGTGGAGCGCCGGGCGAGCCACTCAAGCGCCTCGGCGACACAATAAAAAGATCCGAACAGCAGAATTTCATCATCCGCGGTCGCTTGCGCGCATTGCGCTTCCAATGCCGCTGCAACACTGGCGTAGGACGCTACCGAAGCGCCAAGGCTCTCCAGCGCGACCTGCAGATCCTGCGCCGGGCGCGCCCTGGGCGAATCCAGCGGTGCCACCGCCCAGCTCTGGACCGAAGACTGCAGACACCCCACCACCCCCGGCAGATCCTTGTCCGCCAGCAGGCCAAATACCACCAGGCGCCGACCGTTCAGCGGTCGACGTGCCAGGCGCTCGGCCAGATACTGCGCGGCGTGGGGGTTGTGCCCCACATCCAGCAGCAGGTTCAGGCGCTTGCCCTGCCATTCGATCTGCCGACGATCCAGACGACCGGTTACCCGGGTCCGCTGCAGAGCCGCGCCAATCTGCTCAGGCTGCCAGGGCAACCCGGTAAGCAGGTAAGCCTGCAAGGCCAGTGCCGCGTTCTCCATGGGCAGATCGAGCAGCGGCAGATCCCGCAGCTCGACCTGATGACCCTGGGCATCCAGGCCGCGCCACTGCCAATGCTCTTCGGTCAGCGCCAGATCGAAATCCCGTCCCCGGAGGAAAAACGGACACCCCAGTTCCCGCGCCTTATCCAGCAGCGGTTGTGGCGGATTCAGGTCGCCACACAACGCGGGTGCACCGGCACGGAAGATCCCGGCCTTCTCAAAGGCCACCGACTCCCGGGAGTCCCCCAGGTACTCGATATGATCGACACCAATGCTGGTCACCAGCGCCAGGTCGGCATCCACCAGATTGACCGCATCCAGGCGCCCGCCCAGACCGACCTCCAGCACCACCGCATCCAGCGCCGCCCGCTGGAACAGCCAGAACGCCGCCAGCGTGCCCATTTCGAAATAGGTCAGGGAAGTGTCACCGCGTCCCGCCTCTACCGCCGCAAAGGCTTCACACAGCTGCTGATCGGAAGCCTCAAGACCATTGATCTGCACCCGCTCGTTGTAACGCAGCAGGTGCGGTGAACTGTAGACCCCCACCTGCAAGCCCTGGGCTCGCAGCAGGGAGGCGACAAAGGCACAGGTAGAGCCCTTGCCGTTGGTTCCGGTGACCGTGATCACCCGAGGCGCCGGCTTGCCCAGCCCCATCCGGGCCACTACCTGTTGCGAGCGCTCCAGCCCCATGTCGATGGCCGAAGGGTGCAACTGCTCAAGGTAGGCGAGCCAATCGCCCAGGGTGCGCTGGGTCATAGGTTTGCTGGAGCCGGCGGAACCACAATAGGTTCAACGGGTGCCGCGACAAACTCGGGCGTCGGCAGCCCCATCAGTTGAGCCAGCAGATTGCCCAGGCGCGGACGCAACTCCTGACGGGAAATGATCATGTCGATCGCCCCATGCTCCAGGAGGAACTCACTGCGCTGGAAGCCCTCGGGCAGCTTCTCCCGCACGGTCTGCTCGATGACCCGCGGACCGGCAAAGCCCACCAGGGCCTTGGGCTCGGCGACAATCACGTCACCCAGCATGGCCAGGCTGGCGGATACCCCACCGTAGACCGGGTCGGTCAGCACGGAGACGAAGGGAATGCCCTCTTCGCGCAGGCGCGCCAGCACCGCGGACGTCTTGGCCATCTGCATCAGGGAAATCAGCGCTTCCTGCATCCGCGCACCACCGGAGGCGGAGAAGCAGATCATCGGGCAACGGTTTTCCAGGGCGTAGTTGGCCGCACGAACGAAACGCTCGCCGACGATCGCCCCCATGGAGCCGCCCATGAAGGAGAACTCAAAGGCCGAGACCACCACCGGCATGCCCAGCAGGGTGCCGCTCATGGAAATCAGCGCGTCCTTCTCGCCAGTCTGCTTCTGTGCCGCGGTCAGGCGGTCCTTGTACTTCTTGCCGTCACGAAACTTCAGGCGATCCACTGGCTCCAGATCGGCGCCCAGCTCGGCACGCCCCTCGGCATCCAGGAAGATGTCGATGCGCGCCCGCGCGCCGATACGCATGTGGTGATTGCACTTGGGGCAAACATCCAGGGTCTTTTCCAGCTCCGGACGATAAAGCACCGCCTCGCAGGACGGGCACTTGTGCCACAGACCTTCAGGCACCGAGCTTTTCTTCACCTCGGAACGCATGATCGAAGGGATCAGTTTGTCTACTAACCAGTTGCTCATGCTTTCTTTCTCCAGTACCGGCGGCCCGAACGCTCTGGTTCGCAACCCCGCGTATGCCCTTGAGCTAAATTCATGTGTGCGGCGATGTTCACTTCGCTACCGCGGTCAGCACCGGGCTCGACCTGCCTGCAACGAAACGTTCCTCAGCCATCCCGACAACCCGCAATAGAGCGGTTGCCACTCGATTCCGGCCTCGCCTGAAGGCGACGCCTGCCTGTTTTGTACAGTGGTGTTATGGACGGCGGCAGACTGCCAGCCGTCACATCGACTCACTGCTGCGACGCACGGCCTGCATAAATGCCCGGATCTTGGCCGGATCCTTGATGCCCTTGCCCTGCTCGACTCCGCCGCTGACATCCACCGCATAAGGACGAACCTGGGCAATGGCCTGGGCAACGTTCTCCGCACTGAGGCCGCCGGCCAGGATGATAGGCTTGCTCACTTCCCGAGGAACCAGTGACCAGTCAAAAGCCTCGCCAGTTCCCCCCGGCACGCCCTCGACATAGGTATCCAGCAGAATTCCGCTGGCCTGCGGATACGCCAGGCAGGCCGCGGCAATATCATCTCCGGCCTTGACCCGTAGCGCCTTGATATAGGGACGGTGATAGCCGGCGCAATCGGCCGCCGACTCATCGCCGTGAAACTGCAGCAGATCCAGCGGTACGGCATCGAGGATCTCCCCCAGCTCGCAACGACTGGCATTGACGAACAGCCCGACCGTGGTCACGAACGGCGGCAGGGCGGCAATGATCGCCCGCGCCTGTTGCACCGACACCGCCCGCGGACTTTTGGCATAGAACACCAGACCAATGGCGTCAGCCCCCGCCTCCACGGCCGCCAACGCGTCTTCTATGCGGGTAATCCCACAAATCTTGCTGCGAACAGCTGACATGTCGTGTGAACCTCGGGGGCAAATTCGGAAAGTTCCGGATGGTAGCAAATGCTTTTCCGGGCGTCAGCCGTCAAGTTCAGGCCAACCGGTAAGGAAATGTGGCCCGATGTAGCGTTCTGGCAGCGCAAACTCGTCCTTGTACTCGACCTGAACCAGGTACAGGCCAAAAGGATGGGCGGTGACCCCGCCCGCGCGGCGAACCCGACTCTCCAGTACTTCCCGCGCCCACTCCACCGGGCGCTCGCCGGCACCAATGGTCATCAAGACCCCGGCAATATTGCGCACCATGTGATGCAGGAAGGCACTGGCACGAATGTCCAGGACGATCATCTTGCCGTGCCGGGTCACCCGCAGGTGATGAATCTCCTTGATCGGCGACTTGGCCTGGCACTGCCCCGCCCGAAAGGCACTGAAATCATGGGTGCCCAACAGAAACTGTGCGGCCTGGGCCATGCGCTCGGTATCCAGGGGGCGATGATTCCAGGTGACCTCTTCATTGAGATGAGCCGGACGGATCTGATCGTTGTAGATCACATAGCGATAACGCCGGGCTATGGCCTTGAACCGCGCATGGAAATGCGCGGGCATTTCCTGAGCCCAACTGACGCTGATGTCATGGGGCAGGTTGATATTGGCCCCCATGACCCATGCCTTCATCGAACGCACGGCCTGGGTGTCGAAGTGCACCACCTGACCGCAGGCATGTACACCGGCATCAGTGCGCCCCGCACAGGACACCAGCACGGGAGAGTCCGCGACTCTGGACAAGGCTTTCTCCAGAGTTTCCTGGACGCTGGGCACACCCGTGGCCTGACGCTGCCAACCGCGATAGCGCGACCCCTTGTATTCAACACCCAGAGCAATGCGGGAAAAGCCTTCGGCTGCCATTTCGGCTGCCGGGTTATCTATATTTGCCAAGAACTTACAGCCTGCTGATATGCGCAAAGGCGCTCATTATAAGGCCGCCGGGGGCAGACGCCATGCACCGCCACGGTTTAGTTGAAGATTGAGCGCATCGACCGCCATTTCATCGCCCTCCTCGCTCAACACCGGACAAAGAGAGCAACGCCACGCCCGAGCAAAGCGCTCCGATTCGAACAGCCCAAAAAACGGCACCAACAAAAACGGCAGCCTCATCGGCTGCCGTTCTGGTCAAGCGGTATTGGCTTCAGGCCAGTCGCGCCAGCATTTCCTGGGCTTCACTCTTCTGCCCTTCACTGCCTTCGCTGAGCACTTCGCCAAGGATGTCCCGCGCGCCATCGTTGTCTCCCATATCGATATAGGCCTGAGCCAGATCGAGCTTGGTAGCCACTTCATCGCTGCCGGACAGGAAGTCGAAGTCGGCCTCTTCAGGCGCCGCCGCTGCATCTTCAGCCGTGAAACTCGGTACGGCCGGCTCAGGCTGATCCAGACTCTGAGCCAGACGATCCAGCTCGGCATTGACATCATCCAGCTCGGAAGCGAACGCATCCTTGGGCTCGGCGGCCGCATCCATCTCATCGGCCAGGGACAGATCGAAATCCGCCGACAAGTCCAGATCATCCAGAGCCGCCTCCGTAACCGTAGGCACATCGCCGGCCGGCACATCCTTGAGATCATCCTCAAGGCTCAGCAGGAAATCTTCATCGTTCTGGGTCGCCGCGGGCAGATCAGCCCCCAGGTCCAGATCGAAGTCCCCCAGGTCATCCAGGCTTTCCTGAGCGGCGGTCTGCTGCTCCAGTACCGAACCGAAACTCAGGTCGTCATCCAGCGGGAAGTCTTCCAGCTCGATCGCAGGCTCGGACGCCACGACCGCAGGCGAAGCCGCCTCAAGATCGTCCAGGCTCAGGTCGAAATCCGCATCCAGCCCCTCGACAGGCGCCGCAGGCTCAGGGGTTTGCGGCTCGTCCAGCAGCTCCTTGACGTACTGGGCATCCAGCTCAGCCGCCACCGCAGCCGCCGCCAGACCGGCCGTCGCAGCCACTGCGACCATCGCCGGGAAACGGCTTTTGAGTTGCTCGACCTGGGCATGGTTATCACCATTAGCCACCAGTTGCCGCTCCTCGGCGACAAAGGCGCTGCGATCACCCTGATGCGCGTAGACCTCCATCAACTTGAGGCGCAGATCACTGCGCTGCGGCTCCAGCTTGACTGCCTCTTCAAGCAGCGCAGCGGCCTGGTTCAGACGACCGGCGTCGATATGATTCTGTGCCTGGCCCAGCACGTCCGTGGCCCGCTCCACCGGTGCCGCCGGGATGGGTGCCACCACCGGAGCTGGAGCTGGAGCTGGAGCTGGAGCTGGAGCTGGAGCTGGAGCTGGAGCTGGAGCTGGAGCTGGAGCTGGAGCCAGCTTGACGCTGGGCGGTGGAACTTCAAGACCTTCGAAACTGCCTTCCGGCAATTCCAGCTCCTCGGTGAAGTCATTGCTTTCCTCGGACAAGGCCCGCGCCATGCGCAGGTGCTTTTCCGCTTCCTGCTGGGCCTTGCGGCGACGGGCAAGCAACAGCAACAGCAACAGCACGGCCGCTACCGCACCGCCGCCTACCAGTCCCAGCAGGATCGGATTGGTCAGCAGATCGCCATATTTGTCTTCGTCGGTCTTGGCCAGCTCATCCACTGCCGGAACGGCAGCCGGTTCACTGACTGGCGCCGCAGGAGCCACTGGCGCCACCACCGGGGCCGCAGCCTCAGGCTTGGCCACCAGCTCGGCCGGCATCGCCGGTACAGGCTGAGCAGCCGGCGCCGCGCCCTCGGCCTGCAGCTTGGCCAACTGGTTGTTCTTCAGTTCGATCAGACGCTGCAGCTTGTCCAGCTGACTCTGCAGATCCGCCATGCGCTCCTTGAGCTCGGCGTTGTCGCGACGGGTCGCGTCGAGACTTTCCTGGGTCACCGCCAGCTTGTTGTTCAGCGCCTTGCTGTCGCCTGCCGCCCCCTTGCCCCGCGCCTTGCCGCTTTCTGCCGAGACCAGGCTCAAGTTGTCCTTGGTATTGACCTGCTTGGGTGCCTTGTCGGCACCGGCACGACGGGTGGCATCCACCTGCTGCTGACTGCGGGCCCCGGCCCGACGCCCCTGGCGCCAGGCCGCGTTTTGCGCAGCCACCTCGGCAATGGCCTTGGGCTGTGCCAACGCAGTGCTCTGCACTACGTCAGGCAGACGCAGGACCCTGCCAGCCTTCAGTCGATTGATGTTGCCATCGATAAAGGCATCCGGGTTCAACGCCTGGATCGCGAGCATGGTTTGCTGGATCGAGGCGCCATTGCGATTCTTCGCGGCGATTTCCCACAGCGTGTCACGGGCCGCAGTGGTGTATTGCGCAGGCTTGCTGACCTTGTTGCCACGGGTAACCGGGGCATTCACCGCGGGACCTGCGACCGGAGCAACCTGGGCAGCAGCGGCGGCTTGCGGGGAAAACTTCGAAGGATCCAGCAGCACGCTGTAATCGCGCAGCAGGCGGCCGTTGGGCCACATCACCTGCACCAGAAACTTGACCATCGGCTCAGACAGCGGCTGACTCGAAGTCACCCGCAGCACACTCTTGCCGCCGGGATTGAGAACGGGGGTAAAACTCAGGTCATTGAGAAAGGCCTGGCGATCGACGCCGGCCTTGGCGAACTCTTCTGCCGGGGCCAGGCTGGGCACCACTTCAGCGGCAGTCAGGTCCTTGATATCGAGCAATTCGATTTCGGCTACCAAAGGCTGGTTCAGACTCGACTTCAGGGTCAGCTCCCCAAGCCCAAGCGCCTGCGCCATACCGGAGGACAGCGCCGAGGCGGCCGCTATTGCTAACACCAGTTTGCGAACTTGAACCATAGCCTCATCCTTTGTTTGAACTTTCCTCGGCCAGCGAGAAGGTTTTGTAGCGGCTGCCATAAGGCACTGCGCGGAGGCCACGACCACCACGCGGGATTATTTTCTGCATGCCCCGGGAGCACCTGACGGCCACTCACCTCCAGCAACTTGCCAAGCATAGCGCCCGGCTAGATTCATTCTGCAAATTGTTGCCAAGTATCTTTTACAGCAGGTCTTTTATCAACAATTCAGCCAGCTGCACAGCGTTCAAGGCCGCACCTTTGCGGACGTTGTCCGAGGTCAGCCACAGATTCAGTTCCGTCGCATCATCGATGCCGGAACGAACCCGCCCCACATAGACTACGTCCTGGCCCACGGCGTCACCCACAGCGGTGGGATAATCACCGGCTTCCACCAGTTCCAGGCCCGGAGCGGCCTCCAGCGCCGCGTTTACCGCCGCCAGATCGACATCGGCGCCCGACTGCAGAGTCACGCTATAGCTATCGCCAAAAAACACCGGCGCTTGAATGCAAGTGACAGAAATCTTTAATAAAGGCTGCCCCAGCACTTCACGCAGTTCCCTGACCAGACGCTTTTCCAGCAGGGTATGACCCTGGGCATCCGGCGCGCCAACCTGAGCCAGCAGATTGAAGGCCACCTGGCGGTCGAAGAAGCGCGGCTCCAGTGGACGCACATTCAACAACTCGGCAGTTTGTCGAGCCAGTTCGCTGACCGCCTCACGCCCCTGGCTGGAGATGGCCAGACTGGCGGTCAGGCTCACCCGCTGGATGTCCAGCAAGCCCTGCAAAGGTGCCAGAGCCACTGCCAAAGCGGTGGCCGCGGCACTGGGACTGCTCAGCTGCACGGGCTTGCTCAAACCGGCCAACACCTGGGCGTTGGCCTCAGGCACGACATTGGGCGCCTGGGCCGACGGCAAGGCGCCGGCAAGGTCGATCACTGCGCAGTTGGCCGCGGTGGCACGGGGCGCGAAACTCAGGGTGACCGCTGGACCTGCGGCAAAAAATGCCAGTTGCACCTTGCTGAAATCGAATTCGTCGACCTCACGCACACGCACGTTCTTGCCGCGAAACGGCACCGAATGACCGGCCGACTCGCTGCTGGCCAGCAGGTGCAGGTTGGCAATCGGGAAATCGCGTTCTTCGAGTACCTGCACCAGGGTTTCGCCAACGGTACCGGTGGCACCGATCACGGCAATATCAAAGGATGGAGTCATGGCGCTACCTCAGGTGAAACGGGGGAGCGGCACTTTACCCGGCACGGGGTGACGAGGCAATTCGCGAGGGCCAGCAGCAGGAACGGGCCTCTTCGCCGGCCAGCCTGCCCCTGCGAAGGCAAGCATAAAAAAACCCGCGTCCTGGTTCGGGCGCGGGTTCTTTCAACCACTCAGCGGATCAACGCTCCAGAAGGATCCGCAGCATGCGCCGCAGCGGCTCAGCCGCGCCCCACAGCAACTGGTCGCCCACGGTGAAGGCACCGAGGAACTGCGAACCCATGTTCAGCTTGCGCAGACGGCCAACCGGGATATTCAGGGTGCCGGTGACCTTGGTCGGGCTCAGCTCCTGCATGCTGATGTCACGCTGGTTCGGCACCAGCTTGACCCAGGGGTTGTGCTGACTGATCAGCCCTTCGATATCGGCGATCGGCACGTCCTTGTTGAGCTTGATGGTCAGCGCCTGGCTGTGGCAGCGCATGGCACCGATACGCACGCAGATGCCGTCCACCGGAATCGGGTTCTTGAAGCGCCCGAGGATCTTGTTGGTTTCGGCCTGGGCCTTCCACTCTTCGCGGCTCTGGCCGTTGGGCAGTTCCTTGTCGATCCACGGAATCAGGCTGCCGGCCAGCGGCACGCCAAAGTTCTCGGTCGGGTAGGCATCGCTGCGCATGGCCTCGGCCACCTTGCGGTCGATATCGAGGATGGCGCTGGCCGGGTTCGCCAGGTCATCGGCAACGGCCGCGTGAGTCGCGCCCATCTGCTTGATCAGCTCACGCATGTTCTGCGCGCCGGCACCGGAGGCCGCCTGGTAGGTCATGGCGCTCATCCACTCCACCAGGCCGGCTTCGAACAGGCCGCCCAGGCCCATCAGCATCAGGCTGACGGTGCAGTTGCCGCCGATGTAGTTCTTGGTCCCGGCATCCAGCTGCTGGTCGATGACCTTGCGGTTCACCGGGTCGAGGATGATCACCGCATCATCCTGCATACGCAGGCTGGATGCGGCGTCGATCCAGTAGCCCTGCCAGCCGGCTTCGCGCAGCTTGGGGAAGACTTCACTGGTGTAGTCGCCACCCTGGCAGGTCAGAATCACGTCGAGGGTTTTCAACTCTTCAATGCTGTAGGCGTCCTTCAGCGGAGCAATATCCTTGCCCACCGACGGCCCTTGGCCACCGACATTGGAAGTGGTGAAAAACACCGGTTCAATAAGATCGAAGTCCTGCTCTTCCAGCATCCGCTGCATGAGCACGGAACCGACCATACCGCGCCAACCGATCAGACCTACACGTTTCATCGCAACTACACCTTTACAAAAGTGGGCCACTGTCTATGCAGTGGGCCCGAAAGATTACAGATTCCGCAGCGCGGCGACTACTGCATCGCCCATTTCCTGCGTACCGACTTTGGTGCAACCGGCCGACCAGATGTCCCCGGTGCGCAAACCCTGATCCAGCACCCGGCTCACCGCCTGCTCGATGGCGTCCGCCGCCTCGGTCAGGTTGAAGCTGTAGCGCAGCATCATCGACACCGAGAGGATGGTCGCCAGCGGGTTGGCGATGCCCTGCCCGGCGATGTCCGGCGCCGAACCGTGGCACGGCTCGTACATGCCCTTGTTGTTGGCGTCCAGGGACGCCGACGGCAGCATGCCGATGGAGCCGGTGAGCATCGAGGCTTCATCGGAAAGAATGTCGCCGAACATGTTGTCGGTGACGATCACGTCGAACTGCTTCGGCGCACGCACCAGTTGCATGGCGGCGTTGTCGACATACATATGGCTCAGCTCGACATCCGGGTAGTCCTGGGCGACTTGCTCGACCACTTCACGCCACAGCTGGCTGGAGGCCAGGACGTTGGCCTTGTCCACCGAGCACAGCTTCTTGCCGCGCACACGGGCCATGTCGAAGCCGACCCGGGCGATGCGGCGGATTTCACTCTCGCTGTAAGGCAAGGTGTCGTAGGACTGGCGCTCGCCGTTTTCCAGCTCGCGGGTGCCACGAGGGGCGCCAAAGTAAATGCCGCCGGTCAGCTCGCGAACGATGAGGATGTCCAGGCCGGAAACGATCTCCGGCTTCAGGCTCGAGGCATCCGCCAGTTGCGGGTAGAGAATCGCCGGACGCAGGTTGCCGAACAGGCCCAGTTGCGCGCGGATCTTCAACAGGCCGCGCTCAGGGCGAATATCGCGCTCGATCTTGTCCCATTTCGGCCCACCCACCGCACCCAGCAACACCGCATCGGCGGCACGGGCACGATCCAGGGTTTCGTCAGCCAGAGGCACGCCATGCTTGTCGATGGCCGCGCCACCAATCACATCGTGGCTCAGCTCGAAGCCCAGGCCGTACTTGTCGTTGGCCAACTCCAGCACCTTGACCGCCTCGGCCATGATTTCCGGACCAATGCCATCACCTGGGAGAATCAGAATCTGCTTGTTCATGCGTTCCTCGTTTGCTCTGTCGGCCGGCCCCTGGGCGCAACCGGAAAAGTTCTATCGCTCGGCCCACAGCACCAGTACATCTGTACTGAACGAACCATCGGCCTCAATCTCAAAATATTCGCGCACTTCGTTGCCCATCGCCTGCTGCAGCTCGCGGATCGCCACCCGCAGCGGCTCGGGGGTGCGCATGCGTTCGACCCAGGAGTGGTACTCCAGGCGCAGTCTTTGTCGAGCGGTGCTGCGGGTGTGCAACCCGGCCTCGCTGACCTGGCGCAGCCATTCACCCGCCGAATAATCGCGTACATGACTGGTGTCACGCAGCACTTCGACGCTTTGCAGGTAAGTGTCCAGCAGCGGACTACCCGGCGACAAGACATCGATGAACGCCGCCACGCCACCGGGCTTGAGCACCCGACGCACTTCCCGCAGGGCCAGGCCCAGGTCGCTCCAGTGGTGAGCCGAGTAGCGACTGAAGACGAAATCGAACTCACCGTCGGCAAACGGCAAGCGTTCGGCAGCCCCTTTCACGCTGCGGATGTTGTGCAGATTACGCTCCTGGGCGGCTGCCGACACCACATCCAGCATCTGCTGGGAGAGGTCGTAGGCCACCACTTCCCTGACCAGCGGCGCGACATGGAAGCTGACATGGCCGGCACCGCACCCCAGGTCGAGGACCCGCGCCTGCTCCTGGCCCGCCACCTCGGCCTGTAGCAGGGCGAATTCGGCGCCTTGAGCGTGTACAGCGCTGCTCAGGTAGGCCGAAGCCTGTTCACCAAATTGCTTCTGTACTACCTGGCTGTGGGCGTTGCTGGTCATGGCACGATCCTTCTGGACAAGGGAAACAGCGTTCGCTGGCAAGCCAGCTCCTGCAAGGCCGGCACCTGCGCAATTTCGCAGGCACCGGCTTGCCGGCGGTCAGGCGTCGCGAAACAACCAGGGCTGGCTGGCCCGGTGCTTGGCTTCAAAGGCGGCGATGGCGTCGCCGTCCTGCAAGGTCAGGCCGATATCATCAAGACCGTTGAGCAGGCAGTGCTTGCGGAAGGCATCGATCTCGAACTTCAGCACCTTGCCGTCAGGACGGGTCACGGTTTGCGCCTCAAGGTCGATATGCAACTGGTAACCCGGGGTGGCTTCGACCTGCTGAAACAGTTCATCGACTTCCGCATCGCTGAGGATGATCGGCAACAAGCCGTTCTTGAAGCTGTTGTTGAAGAAGATGTCGGCATAGCTCGAGGCGATGATGCTGCGAAAACCGTACTCTTCCAGCGCCCACGGCGCGTGCTCGCGACTGGAGCCGCAACCGAAGTTCTCCCGCGCCAGCAACACGCTGGCACCTTGGTAACGCTCGGCGTTGAGAACGAAATCCTTGTTCAACGGACGCTTGGAGTTGTCCTGGTACGGCTGCCCCACATCCAGGTAACGCCACTCGTCGAACAGGTTGGGGCCGAAGCCGGTGCGCTTGATCGACTTGAGGAACTGCTTGGGGATGATCTGGTCGGTGTCGACGTTGGCACGATCCAAAGGCGCGACCAAACCATTGTGCTGGGTGAAAGCTTTCATGCTGCGCTCCTTAGATCAATTCACGGACGTCGACGAAACGACCGCTGACAGCGGCGGCGGCGGCCATGGCCGGGCTCACCAGGTGGGTACGCCCACCCGCGCCCTGGCGCCCTTCGAAGTTGCGGTTCGAGGTGGAAGCGCAATGCTCACCGGACTCCAAGCGGTCCGGGTTCATCGCCAGGCACATCGAGCAGCCCGGCTCGCGCCATTCGAAACCGGCCTCGAGGAAGATCTTGTCCAGGCCTTCCGATTCGGCCTGGGCCTTCACCAGGCCCGAGCCCGGCACCACGATCGCCTGCTTGATGGTGGAAGCCACTTTGCGGCCCTTGGCGATGACCGCGGCGGCGCGCAGGTCTTCGATCCGCGAGTTGGTGCAGGAGCCGATGAACACCCGGTCCAGCTGAATGTCGGTGATTGCCTGGTTGGCGCTCAAGCCCATGTATTTCAAGGCGCGGACGATGGAGTCGCGCTTGACCAGGTCCATTTCCTGGGCCGGATCCGGCACCCGCTGATCCACGGCCAGGACCATTTCCGGCGAGGTGCCCCAGCTGACCTGCGGCTTGATCTGCGCCGCGTCGAGCTCGACCACGGTGTCGAATTTGGCGTCGGCATCCGACACCAGATCCTTCCAGGCCTCGACCGCCAAGTCCCATTCGGCGCCTTTGGGGGCGAACGGACGGCCCTTGACGTAGGCCACGGTCTTGTCATCCGCCGCCACCAGGCCCACACGAGCACCGGCTTCGATGGACATGTTGCAGATGGTCATGCGGCCTTCGATGGACAGGTCGCGAATCGCGCTGCCGGCGAACTCGATGGCGTGCCCGTTGCCACCGGCGGTGCCGATCTTGCCGATAACCGCCAGAACGATGTCCTTGGCGGTCACGCCGAAAGGCAAGGTGCCTTCCACGCGCACCAGCATGTTCTTCATCTTCTTGGCCACCAGGCACTGGGTGGCGAGCACGTGCTCCACCTCGGAGGTGCCGATACCGTGGGCCAGCGCGCCGAACGCGCCATGGGTCGAGGTATGGGAGTCGCCGCAGACCACGGTCATGCCCGGCAAGGTGGCGCCCTGCTCCGGACCGATCACGTGGACGATGCCCTGGCGCACGTCGTTCATCTTGAATTCGACAATGCCGTATTCGTCACAGTTGTCATCGAGGGTCTGCACCTGCAGACGGGAAACCTGGTCGACAATCGCTTCGATCCCGCCCTTGCGCTCGGGGGTGGTCGGTACGTTGTGGTCCGGGGTGGCGATGTTGGCATCGATGCGCCAAGGCTTGCGCCCGGCCAGACGCAGGCCTTCGAAAGCTTGTGGCGAGGTCACTTCGTGGATGATGTGACGATCGATATAGATCAGCGCCGAACCATCGTCGCGCTGCTTGACCAAATGCGAATCCCAGAGCTTGTCGTAAAGCGTCTTACCGGCCATCGGACCATTCCTCATCAGCTTGTTTCTATGCCCCGGGCCCTGATCGCGAGCCGATCAATAACCCCTTGGCTTGTGAGGCTGATGCTATGGCGTTAGATTAAATAACTCAAATTCATATTTTTCATGCTTTGGATAACCAACTGGAATGTGACCATGGACCTGGCCAACCTCAACGCCTTTATTGCCATTGCCGAAACCGGCAGCTTTTCCGGCGCCGGTGAACGCCTGCACCTGACCCAGCCCGCCATCAGCAAACGCATCGCCGGCCTGGAGCAGCAGCTCAATGTGCGGCTGTTCGACCGCCTGGGCCGGGAAATCGGCCTGACCGAGGCCGGACGCGCCCTGCTGCCCCGGGCCTATCAGATCATCAACGTGCTGGACGACACCCGCCGCGCCCTGACCAACCTCAACGGCGAAGTCAGCGGCCGCCTGACCCTGGCCACCAGCCATCACATCGGCCTGCATCGCCTGCCGCCGCTGTTGCGGGCCTTTACCCGGCGCTACCCGCAAGTGGCGCTGGACATTCAATTCCTCGATTCAGAGGTGGCCTACGAGGAAATCCTCCATGGCCGGGCCGAGCTGGCAGTGATCACCCTGGCGCCAGAGCCCCACAGCCTGATCAGGGCCAGCGCCGTCTGGGACGACCCGCTGGACTTCGTTGCCGCCCCGGAGCATCCGTTGGTCAGCAATGGCCAGGTCAGCCTGGCGGACATCGCCCTGCATCCGGCGGTATTTCCCGGCGGCAACACCTTTACTCACCACATCGTCCAACGCCTGTTCGAAGCCCAGGGCCTGACACCGAACATCGCGATGAGCACTAACTATCTGGAAACTATAAAGATGATGGTGTCCATCGGCCTGGCCTGGAGCGTGCTGCCGCGCACCATGCTCGATGATCAGGTGGCGCGCATCCCTTTACCGGGCATACAACTGCGACGCCAGCTAGGCTATATCCTGCACACCGAACGGACGCTGTCGAACGCTGCGCGGGCTTTCATGGCCCTACTGGATGCACAAGTCGATTGGCCAGGGAACCCGGCATAGCTTTTCCGGGTAGTGCCCGTGCCACGCCGCACCGCCATGAGTTCCTCGCGTAAAACGAATGACTCAGCTCAAGGCCTGACCCCCATGCCAAAACCCGCTGATCGTATTCCACCCATGCCGCGCATCCATGCCATCGACCCAAAGGAGTCGGAGCAAAGCTGGGAAAGCGCGCCACAACTGCTTGCCGCCCTCAATGGTGCTCGATTGGGGGCCTGGTATTGGGATATTGAAAGCGGGCAGATCAGCTGGTCCCGGGGCACCCAGGCGCTGTTTGGCTTCGACCCGCGCCAGCCGCTGCCGGAAAACCTCGAATACCTTGACCTGTTGCCCATCGAGGACCGGGCCAGGACAGTGCGCGCCTTTCATTCGGTGCTGGCGGGCGCCCCGCTGGAACACGCCATGCACCACCGCATTCGCTGGCCCGATGGCAGCCTGCACTGGCTGGAGATCAACGGCAGCGTACTGCCGGACAAGCACGGCAAACCCCGCATGATCGGGGTGATCCGCGAGATCACCCACCAGCGCCAACGCGAGGAAGCCCTCAGCAACTCGGAAAAGCGTTTCGCCACCCTGTTTCACCTGTGCCCCAATACGGTGCTGCTGACTCGCCTGGAGGATGGCCTGATCAGTGAGGCCAACCAGTACTTCGAAAGCCAGTTCGGCTGGCCCGCCGAACATGTGATCGGCCGTACCACCCTGGAGATCGGCCTGTGGGTCAATCCCGAGCAGCGCGCCCAACTGATCAAGGCCGTCCAGAAGAAAGGCCAGGCCGCCAGCCTCGAAGTGCAGTTCCGCGCCAGCAACGGCCAGATCCACGACGGCATCCTCAGCGCGCAGAAGATCGAACTGGAAGGCAAGCCCTACCTGCTCAGCACCTTTCTCGACACCAGCGAGCGCAAAAGGGCTGAACAGGCGCTCAAGGACAGCCAGGAACGCCTCGACCTGGCCCTGGACTCGGCACAACTGGGCACCTGGGACTGGCACATTCCCAGCGGCATGCTGTACGGCTCTGCGCGGGCCGCGCAATTGCACGGCCTGGCCCCGGCGCCCTTCCACGAATCCTTCGAGGCCTTTTTCGAGGGCGTACCCACCGAAGAGCGCGACAGCATGCGCGATGCCTATCGCAGCCTGCGAGAAGGCCCGGCGGGCAACTACCAGCTGACCTACCGGGTGCAACTGGCGGACGGCAGCTCGCGCTACCTCGAAAGCCGCGCCCGCCTCTATCGCGACGACTCGGGCAATCCCCTGCGCATGGCCGGGACGCTGCTGGACATTACCGAGCAGGTGGAGCGCGAACAGCGCTTGATCACCTCCGAGGAGAAATTCGCCAGTCTGTTCCAGGTCAGCCCGGACCCCATCTGCCTGACCCTGCTGGAAACCGGCCAGTTCATCGAGATCAATTCAAGCTTCACCCAGACCTTTGGCTGGACCCAGGACGACGTGATCAACCGCAGCGCCGAGCAGATCGGCTTCTGGGAGGATCCTGCCCCGCGCCTGCGGCGGATCGAGCAGGTGATTCGCGAACAGGCGCTGAACAACGTGGCGGTGATGGTCAACCACAAGGACGGCCATTCGCTGACCTGCATCATTTCCAGCCGCCTGATTACCGTCGACAAACAGCCGTGCATCGTCACCACGCTGCGGGACATCACCCAGCAGCAGCGCTCCGAGGCCGCCCTCAAGGCCAGCGAGGAGAAGTTTGCCAAGGCCTTCCACTCCAGCCCCGACGCCATCACCATCACCGAACGCGAGACCGGCCGCTATCTGGAGGTCAACGACGGCTTCTGCCGCCTGACCGGCTACCGCACCGATGAAGTGCTCGGCCACACTATGTACCAGGTCGGCATCTGGGCCGAAGAAGGCCAACTCGCCACGCTGCTGGCGGAACTCAGACTCAAGGGGCGCGTGCACCACCTGGAAATGCTCGGGCGAAACAAGCGCGGGGAAATCCTCACCCTGGAGGTGTCGGTGGAGCCGATCATCCTCAACGAAACCCCGTGCCTGCTGCTCACCGCCCGGGATGTCAGCCTGCTGAAGAATGCCCAGGCGCAGATCCGCCACCTGGCCTACCACGACCCGTTGACCAACCTGCCCAACCGCGCCCTGCTGATGGACCGCCTGAGCCAGCAGATCGCCCTGCTCAAGCGCCACAACCTGCGGGGCGCCCTATTGTTCCTCGACCTGGACCACTTCAAGCACATCAACGATTCCCTGGGCCATCCGGTGGGCGACACCGTGCTGAAGATCATCACCGCCAGGCTGGAAGCCAGCGTGCGCATGGAGGACACCGTGGCGCGCCTGGGCGGCGATGAATTCGTGGTGCTGCTCAGCGGCCTGGAAGGCTCGCGCAACGAGGTCAGCGAACAGGTACGGCACCTGGCGGGAACCCTGCGCGAACTGCTCTCGGAACCGATGTTCCTCGACGGCCAGCGCCTGCAGGTCACCCCCAGTATCGGCGTGGCGCTGATTCCCGATCACGGCTCGACCCCCACCGACCTGCTCAAGCGCGCCGACATCGCCCTTTACCGGGCCAAGGACTCCGGGCGCAACACCACGCAGATGTATCACAACACCATGCAGAAGGCCGCCAGCGAGCGCCTGCGCATGGAAACCGACCTGCGCCTGGCCCTGTCCCGCGGCGAATTCAGCGTGCACTTCCAACCCCAGGTCGACGCCCGCGACAACCGCATCGTCGGCGCCGAGGCCCTGGTGCGCTGGCAGCACCCGGAACTGGGCGCCCAATCACCGACCGAATTCATCAAGGTGCTGGAGGACAGCGGCCTGATCCTTGAAGTCGGCACCTGGATTCTCGATGAAGCCTGCCTGGCCTTCAGCCAACTGATGGAAGAGGGTCTGGTGGATCCTTATCACTTCAGCCTGTGCGTCAACATCAGTCCGCGCCAATTCCGCCAGACCGACTTTGTCGAGAAAATCGAACACAGCCTGACCGAGTACGCTTTGCCCTCATCGCTGCTCAAGCTGGAAATCACCGAAGGCATCGTGATCCAGAACCTGGACGACACCATCAGCAAGATGCGCCGCCTGAAAAAGCTCGGCGTCAGCTTCGCCATGGATGACTTTGGCACCGGTTATTCGTCCCTGACCTACCTCAAGCGCCTGCCGGTGGACACCCTGAAGATCGACCAGTCCTTCGTCCGCGACGCCACCCATGACCCCAACGATGCGGAAATCATCCGCGCCATCGTCGCCATGGCCCGCAGCCTGAACCTGAAGGTCATCGCCGAAGGCGTGGAAACCCCGCAGCAACTGGAGTTCCTCCAGGGGCTGGAATGCCATCTTTACCAGGGCTACCTGCACAGCCGGCCGCTGCCTCTCGGCGAATTCAAGAAACTGCTGAAATGACGGGCACGAAAAAGGGCGCCACCAGGGCGCCCTTTTTTTGCAGCGGTCTTAGTGTTGCAGAGCCGGCTGCTGCGCACCGTTGATCGGGATGCGCTTTGGCTTGGCCTCTTCCGGCACAACCCGCAGCAGGTCGATGTTCAACAGACCGTTGCTCAGGGCCGCGGCCTTGACCTCGATATGGTCGGCCAGGCGGAAGGACAGCTTGAATGCACGCTGGGCAATGCCCTGGTGCAGGTAGGTGACACTTTCATTGGCATCACGCTTGCCACCGCTCACGGTCAACACGCCTTTCTCCACTTGCAGTTCCAGGTCTTCTTCCTGGAAACCGGCAGCCGCGATGACGATGCGGTATTGGTCGTCGGCGTGTTTTTCAACGTTGTAGGGTGGATAGCTGCTGCCCGGCTCATTGCGCAACGCCGATTCGAACAGGTCGTTGAAACGGTCGAAGCCAACAGAGGAACGGAACAGTGGAGCCAGGGAAAATGCAGTACTCATGGGTCTATCTCCTGATATTTCAGCGAGTGGTTATCTCCGCGACCCGAATTCGGCGTCGCGTACCCAAGAGATAGGGATCGGCCCTGGCATTTCAAGAGCCCTTTTTTGAATTTTTTTACGCCGCCTCGCTGCGCGGTACACCCAGCAGGCGCCCCACCTGGTCCAGGTCGGTTTCCCGGCGCAGAGCGGTAAACAACTCCACCGCCTCCGGGTAGTTGCGGGTCAGCATGGCCAGCCACTGCTTGAGCCGCCCCGGCGCCGAACGCGGCGTCAATTGCACCACCACCTGGGCCCAGAAGTCCTGGAGCAGGGGCTGCAGATCGGCCCAGGACATGGCCACCACCTCTTCGCCCGCCCGGGCAGCGGCGATCTGTCGTGCCAGGTCCGGACGCGACACCAAGCCTCGGCCGAGCATGATGTCCTCGACACCACTGATCTCCCGGCAGCGCCGCCAATCCTCGACGCTCCAGATATCACCGTTGGCGAACACCGGCACCTTGACCACCTCCTGGACCCGGGGAATCCACTCCCAGTGAGCCGGCGGCTTGTAGCCATCGACCTTGGTCCGGGCGTGAACCACGATATGCTCGGCACCGCCCTCGGCCAACGCGGTCGCACATACCAGCGAGCCGTCCGGACTGTCGAAACCCAGCCGCATTTTTGCCGTGACCGGAATGTGCGCCGGCACCGCACGCCGCACATGCTCGACGATCTGGTTCAGCAGCTCGGGCTCCTTGAGCAGCACCGCGCCGCCCCGGGACTTGTTGACGGTCTTGGCCGGGCAACCGAAGTTCAGATCGATGACCTCGCTGCCCAGCTCACAGGCCAGCGCGGCGTTCTCGGCCAGACACACCGGATCCGAACCCAGCAACTGCACGCGCAACGGCACACCGGCAGCGGTATGCGCACCGTGCAGCAACTCGGGAGCGAGCTTGTGGAAATAGGCAGGCGTCAGCAGACGGTCGTTGACGCGGATGAACTCGGTGACACACCAGTCGATCCCGCCAACACGAGTCAACACATCCCGCAGGATGTTGTCGACCAACCCTTCCATGGGCGCCAGGGCAATTTGCATGAAACACACTCAACGAAAAAACGGGCGAAAAAACGTCCGCCAGTTTACTGGGTTTCGCCCTTGAGCAGGAGTTTTGTAGGGGCCTGCAGGTCGCGAACGAGCCTTGGTGGACGCCTTCGTTACGCTACGGGCACAGGCAGGCGTCAGGCGCCTTGCAGGGCCGGGCCGTAGCCTTCGAGGAACTCGGCGGGCATGCGCTTGGGTTTGCCGCTGGACAGCTCGATGCAGACGAAGGTGGTCTGAGCCCGCAACAAGGTGCTGCCATCGCTCGGGCGAACCAACTGGAAACGCCGGGTCATCTTCAGACGCTGATCCCAATCGACGATCCAGGTGGCCAGTTGCAACTCATCCCCTTCGTAAGCCGCAGCCAGGTAGTCGATCTCGTGTCGCACCACGGCCATCGCCCGATCCAACCGGCGATACTCCGCCAGGTCCAGCCCCAGGCGCTGGGAGTGCCGCCAGGCACAACGCTCCAGCCACGAGACATAAACCGCGTTGTTGGCGTGCCCCAGTCCATCGATATCCTCGGCCGCCACCTGCAGATCGATGACGAATGGCGTTGCCAGATCCCAACTCATGCCCGACTCCCGGTCAGATTTTTGACCGGGGCAGTGTAACGGATGCTCAGGCGGATTGGCGCGCTTGCAGATGACGCCCCGCGACCAGGGCAATCACCGCTTCGACCACCCGCGGATCGGCCAGCACCCGCTGATGACCGCCCTCGCTCAAGCGCAACAGGCGACTGTCGAACCAGGCTTGATGGATCAGCTCCGACTCCTTGACCGGCACGAAGCGATCATCCTCCGCGTGAACGATCAGGCCAGGCATGTCCAGTTGATACTGGGCCACATCCAGGCTTGCCGCGCGCATGCCGACCTCTTTCTCCACCTGACGAATAAAGGCCGAACGCGCCCTGGGCGGCAAGCCCATGAATCGGGCGAAACCTCGCAATACGCCGAGGATGCGGGCGGGCGCGGCAATGCTGACCAGGGTTTCGCTACGCAGCCCCAATTGCACCGCGAGCATGGCGCTGGCCCCCCCCATGGAATGGCCGATCACTGCACGCAACGGCGGCAACTCTGCGGCGGCCTCCAACATCGCTCGGGCGAACAGCACCACATTGGCCTCATCCCCCGGAGAGCGACCATGGGCCGGCCCCTCCAGCGCCACCGCGGTATAACCGGCCGCCACCAGCGCCTCGATCAGGCTGGCGAACTGGGTGGGTCGCCCTTCCCAGCCATGCATCAGCATGACCGTTGGCCCCTGCCCCCAACGCAAGGCAGAAAGCCCAAAGCGCAGGGTCAGTCGCTCGGCGCGCTCCAGCAGCGGCAGCTCCCATTCCCGCGGCGGCAGCTCGCGAGGCGTCATGAACAGCTGGCGCATCCGATTCGCCGCCCATTGAGGCGCCACCCAGCCAAGGGTGCCGTTGACGCCACGAATCCAGCTCAATCCGTTCATCTCTCGCTACCTCGCAACCGAACTTCAGGTCATTGAATTGCCGACTTGGCGGCACGCAACAAACGATCGGACAACTCCCCCGGGCCCAGGGCCCGCGCCAGGGATAGCCCTCCCACCATCAACGCCATGTCCGCCAGAGCCTTGTCCGTGTCCTCCGGGCAAGTGGCCAACTGCGCCACCATCAACTCCATGTGTTCAGTCAAGGCCTTGCGGAAACTCTCGGGCAAGCGCCCAAATTCGCCCACGGATGCCGGAATCGGGCAGGCCTGCTCCGTGGAGTCGCGATGCTTGCGCGACAGGTAGAAAGCCGCCGTCAGCGCCCTGCGCTCCTCGCCACTGAGGCTTGAGTCCATCTCGTCGAGCAAGCCGCGACGATGGGAGAGCAATTGGGTGAAGGCTTCGAGCATCAACGCATCCTTGCTCTCAAAGTGCGCATAGAAGCCGCCCACGGTCAGCCCGGCCGCGCCCATGACTTCCCCCACACTGGGCTCTGCCGGGCCCCGCTGAATCAGCGCGGAACTGGCGGCCTGGAGAATGCGTTCGCGGGTTTGAGCTTTTTTGTCGTTCATCGTTGCCTCCGAATATTACGGAAAAAATATTATACTCATAATAATTTTCCGCAAGTCGCCAGTGTGACCATCGGTCAGAAGTACAGGTTCAGGAAGAAAGCGGGAGCTGGCTGGGCGCCAGAAAAACAAAAGGGCCATTCAATAATTGAATGACCCTTAAAAATCCCGCAGAGCGGGTAATCGTGGCGTCCCCTAGGGGACTCGAACCCCTGTTACCGCCGTGAAAGGGCGGTGTCCTAGGCCACTAGACGAAGGGGACACAAACCTTCTGACAGAAGACCAGCGCTGAGTACTGGTCGATTCAAGGCCGGTGTGGCCAGACCTTGAACTGTAAAATTGGTGGAGCTAGACGGGATCGAACCGTCGACCTCTTGCATGCCATGCAAGCGCTCTCCCAGCTGAGCTATAGCCCCGGATTTTCGCCTCGCGGCGCAGCGACATCTTGCAACATCGCTTGTGTGAAACTGGCGTCCCCTAGGGGACTCGAACCCCTGTTACCGCCGTGAAAGGGCGGTGTCCTAGGCCACTAGACGAAGGGGACGCAAACCCTTCTATACAACTGACCAGCGCTGAGTACTGATCGATTCAAGGCCGGTGTGGCCAGGCCTTGAACTGTAAATTGGTGGAGCTAGACGGGATCGAACCGTCGACCTCTTGCATGCCATGCAAGCGCTCTCCCAGCTGAGCTATAGCCCCTCGTCGGTGAGGACGGGGCGAATCTTAAGGGGGGATCTGAAGGCTGTCAATTTTTTTTCCGCTTTTTGAAAAAAAATTTGCCGGGATAACAACCACTTACCGCCCCGCCCCGAAAACCCTGGCTTTTGCGGCCTTGTCGACCCGCATCAACCCCCGCAAAAGGTTCGTTACAGGCCGACAGAAAACGCCAAGGGCGACGATCAAACCGTCTGCGCCTGGATTTCAAGCGTAGCCGAAAAGATCGCCGCCCTTGGCGCAACCGTCCCGCAAAGGCGTCTTAGCCGATGGCGCCCAGCAGTTTTTCCCATTCCTTGTTCTCTTTCTTCGACACACCACCGAGCAGATCGATGGCCTGACGCAGACGGAAACGCGTCAGGTCCGGCCCCAGAATCTCCATGGCATCGAGTACCGATACCGAACTGGCCTGGCCAGTGATGGCCGCGAACATCAGTGGCATGGCGTCGCGCAGCTTCAGTTCCAGGGATTCAACCACTGCCTGAATGGTCGCGGTGATGCTGTCTTTCTCCCACTGACGCAGGCTTTCGAGCTTCCACAGGATCAACTGCATCAGCTGCCGCACCTGATCACCCGAAAGTTTCTTGGATTCGAACAACTTGGCATCCGGGGTCACGCCACCCGCGAAGAAGAAGCCGGCCAACGGTGCGATCTGGCTGAAGGTCTCGACCCGGCCCTGCACATGGGGCGCGATCTTCATCAGGTACTCGGGGTTCAGCGCCCAGGTCTGGACCCGGCTGGCGAACTCTTCCACCGGCAGATCCCGCAGCCACTGGCCATTGAGCCAGGACAGCTTCTCGATATCGAAGATCGGCCCACCCAGGGATACCCGCGACAGGTCGAAGTTATCGACCATTTCCTGCAACGAGAACTTCTCGCGCTCGTCCGGCATCGACCAGCCCATGCGCCCCAGGTAGTTGAGCATGGCCTCGGGCATGAAGCCCATGCGCTCGTAGAAGGTCACCGAGGTCGGGTTCTTGCGCTTGGACAGCTTGCTCTTGTCCGGGTTGCGCAGCAGCGGCATGTAGCACAGCTGCGGCTGCTCCCAACCGAAGTACTCGTACAGCAGGATCAGTTTCGGCGCCGAAGGCAGCCATTCCTCACCACGCAGCACGTGGGTGATGCCCATCAGGTGGTCATCGACCACGTTGGCCAGGAAGTAGGTCGGCAGGCCGTCGGTCTTCATCAGCACTTGCATGTCCATGCGATCCCACGGGATCTCGACGTCGCCACGCAACATGTCCGGCACCACGCAGACGCCTTCGGTCGGCACCTTCATGCGGATCACGTGGGGCTCACCGGCCGCCAGGCGCCGGGCCACTTCTTCCTTGGACAACAGCAGCGCACGGCCGTCATAACGCGGGGTTTCGCCACGAGCCATCTGCTCGGCACGCATCTGGTCCAGCTCTTCGGCGGTGCAGAAGCACGGGAAGGCGTGGCCCAGGTCCACCAGTTGCTGGGCGTACTTCTGGTAGATGTCACCGCGCTCGCTCTGGCGATACGGGCCGTGAGGGCCGCCGACATCCGGGCCTTCACTCCAATTGATGCCCAACCAGCGCAAGGCGTCGAAGATCTGCTGCTCGGACTCGCGAGTCGAGCGCAACTGATCGGTGTCTTCGATACGCAGAATGAACTCACCGCCATGCTGCTTGGCAAAGCAGTAGTTGAACAAAGCGATGTAAGCGGTACCTACGTGGGGGTCCCCGGTAGGCGATGGCGCGATGCGCGTGCGAACGGTGGTCATGGCTGGTCTCGAACAGATAGAAAAACGAGGAATAAAACAGGGGGCGAATGGTAACAGGCGACACCAGCACCGCTCCAGTGAGGAGGGCATTTAAGCCAAGGTTGCGACTACAGGCCGCTGCCAGCCCGCTGAATGGCCAATAATCAACAAGCGGCATTTACCACCCAGTGGCTATATGCCAGATTCGCCGGCTGATAGATTTCCTTACACTTTTCTCGACTACAGTCTGCCCATGCCTGCCCAACTCAAGCGTCGCCTGTTTGTTTTTCTGTCTCTGGTCCTGCTGATCGCCCTGGGACTGCTCGCCCATTGGTGGTTCCACGGCCGTTTTTATGAAACCACCGACAACGCCTACGTCCAGGGCGAAATCACCCGGGTTTCCAGCCAACTCAGCGCACGGATTGAAGAAGTGCGCGTGCAGGACAACCAGCACGTAGAGCAAGGCCAATTGCTGATACGCCTGGAAGGTCAGGACTTCCAGCTGGCGGTGGACCGCGCCCAGGCCGCCCTCGCCACCCGCGAGGCCGAACGCCTGCAGGCCCAGAGCAAACTGACCCAACAAGCCAGCCTGATCGCCGCCAGCCAGGCCCAGGTGGCATCGAGCCAGGCCAGCCTCGGTCGCTCGCAGATCGACCTGTCCCGGGCCCAGACCCTGCGCAAGCCCGGTTATGTCTCCGAAGAACGGGTCACCACCCTTTCCGCCGACAACCACATCGCTCGCTCCCAAGTAGCCAAGGCTGAAGCCGACCTGCAAGGCCAGCGCCAACAGGTCAACGCCCTGAACGCCGAGATCAAGCGCCTCGACGCACAGATTGCCAATGCCCGGGCCGACCTGGCCCAGGCGCAATTGAACCTGAGCCGCAGCGAAATCCACGCCCCCATCAGCGGCATCATCGGCCAGCGTGCAGCGCGCAACGGCCAGGTGGTACAGTCCGGCGCCTACCTGCTGTCGATCGTTCCGGACCAGGACATCTGGGTTCAGGCCAACTTCAAGGAGACTCAGATCGGTCACATGCAACCCGGACAACAGGCCGAGCTGACCTTCGACGCCTACGGCGACACCCCGATCCAGGCCCGGGTCGACAGCCTATTCGCCGCGTCCGGCGCACAGTTCAGCCTGCTGCCACCGGACAACGCCACTGGCAACTTCACCAAGGTGGTACAACGCATTCCGGTAAAGCTGACCTTCGCCCCCGACAATCCCCTACAGGGCAAGATCCGTCCGGGCATGTCGGTCACGGTCAAAGTGAACGTCAAAGACCCTGTCGATGGCCGGTGATCAACTGCTGCGCCCGCTGGCGGAGCCCAGCCGGCGCGACTGGATAGCGGTCATGAGCGCCATGCTCGGCGCCTTCATGGCGGTGCTCGACATCCAGATCACCAACTCCTCGCTGAAGGACATCCAGGGCGCCCTCTCCGCCACCCTTGAGGAAGGCTCGTGGATCTCCACCTCCTACCTGGTGGCGGAGATCATCATGATCCCCCTCACCGCCTGGCTGGTGCAGCTGCTCTCGGCCCGGCGGCTGGCGACCTGGGTTTCGGTGGGTTTCCTGATCGCCTCCCTGCTCTGCTCCATGGCCTGGAGCCTGGAAAGCATGATCGTGTTCCGCGCCCTGCAGGGCTTTACCGGCGGCGCGCTGATTCCCCTGGCATTCACCCTGACCCTGATCAAGCTCCCCGAGCACCACCGGGCCAAGGGCATGGCCATGTTCGCCATGACCGCCACCTTCGCCCCTTCCATCGGCCCAACCCTGGGTGGCTGGCTGACGGAAAACTGGGGCTGGGAATACATCTTCTATATCAACGTGCCGCCGGGCCTGCTGATGATCGCCGGCCTGCTGTACGGCCTGGAAAAGAAGGAAGCCCACTGGGAACTGCTCAAAAGCACCGACTACACCGGCATCCTGACCCTCGGCCTGGGCCTGGGCTGCCTGCAGGTGTTTCTTGAAGAGGGCCACCGCAAGGACTGGCTGGAGTCGAACCTGATCGTGACCCTGGGCAGCATCGCCCTGGTCAGCCTGATCACCTTCGTCATCGTCCAGGTCTCCAAGCCCAATCCACTGATCAACCTGGGCATCCTGCGCAATCGCAACTTCGGCCTGTCGAGCATTTCCAGCCTGGGCATGGGGGTTGGCCTGTATGGCTCGATCTACCTGCTGCCGCTGTACCTGGCGCAGATCCAGAACTACAACGCCCTGCAGATCGGCGAAGTGATCATGTGGATGGGGATACCGCAGCTGTTCCTGATTCCGCTGGTGCCCAAGCTGATGCAGTTCATCTCGCCCAAATGGCTATGCGCCCTGGGGTTCGGCCTGTTCGGGCTGGCGAGTTTCTCGTCAGGCGTGCTCAATCCGGACTTCGCCGGACCGCAGTTCAACCAGATCCAGATCATCCGCGCCCTGGGCCAGCCGCTGATCATGGTCACCATCTCGCTGATCGCCACGGCTTACATACAGCCCCAGGACGCGGGCTCGGCGTCGAGCCTGTTCAACATCCTGCGCAACCTGGGAGGCGCCATCGGCATCGCCTTGCTGGCGACCCTGCTGGATGCCCGCACCAAGACCTATTTCGACTACCTGCGTGAAGCGCTGGTGCCCAGCAACCCGCAGGTGGCGGAACGCCTGGCGACCCTCACCGACAAGTTCGGCAGCGAGTCCGCGGCCCTTGGCAAGCTCAGCGAGATCACCCACCAGCAGGCGCAGATCATGGCCTACAACGACGCCTTCCATTTTGTCGGCATCGCCCTGGGCATTAGCATGCTGGCGGTACTTTTGACCAAGGCCCTGCCCAAGGGCTTGAAGGCAGGAGAAGCCCACTGACCCACGAATTGCCTGTAGGAGCTGGCTTGCCAGCGAATAGGCTCCCAGCCCTTGCACAGGATTTGAGGGCCTCTTCGCCGGCAAGCCGGCTCCTACGAGGGATCGAGCGTCGTTAGACGGTCAGCAGGCGCTCGCGCAGCTTGGCGATTTCGTCGCGCATCTGCGCCGCGGCCTCGAACTCCAGATCGCGGGCCAACTGGTACATCTTCTCTTCGAGCTGACGGATGCGCTTGCTGATTTCGCTCGGCGAACGCAGTTCGTTTTCGTAGCGGGCACTTTCCTCGGCCGCCTTGGCCATGCCCTTGCGCTTCTTGCTGCGCGAGCCCGGCACGGTGGCGCCTTCCATGATGTCGGCAACGTCCTTGAACACCCCTTTGGGGGTGATGCCATTGGCCAAGTTGAAGGCGATCTGCTTGTCGCGCCGACGCTCGGTTTCGCCAATCGCCCGCTCCATGGAGCCGGTGATGCGGTCGGCATAGAGAATCGCCCGGCCATTGAGGTTGCGCGCAGCCCGACCGATGGTCTGGATCAATGAGCGCTCGGAGCGCAGGAAGCCTTCCTTGTCGGCGTCGAGAATCGCCACCAGGGACACTTCCGGCATGTCCAGGCCTTCACGCAACAGGTTGATCCCCACCAGCACGTCGAAAGTGCCCAGGCGCAGGTCGCGGATGATTTCCACCCGTTCCACGGTGTCGATGTCCGAGTGCAGGTAGCGCACGCGCACGCCGTGGTCGGCCAGGTAATCGGTCAGGTCCTCGGCCATGCGCTTGGTCAGGGTAGTGACCAGCACCCGCTCCTCCAGCGCCACGCGCTTGGTAATTTCCGACAGCAGGTCGTCCACCTGGGTCAGGGCCGGGCGCACTTCCACTTGCGGGTCCACCAGGCCGGTGGGGCGCACCACCTGCTCCACCACGCGCCCGGCGTGTTCCGCCTCGTAGTTGCCCGGAGTGGCGGAGACAAAGATGGTCTGCGGGCTGACCCCTTCCCACTCGTCGAAGCGCATCGGCCGGTTATCCAGCGCCGACGGCAGACGGAAGCCGTACTCCACCAGGGTTTCCTTGCGCGAACGGTCGCCCTTATACATGGCGCCGACCTGGGGCACGCTGACGTGGGATTCGTCGATCACCAACAGCGCGTCCGCCGGCAGGTAGTCGTACAAGGTAGGCGGCGCGGCCCCGGCGGGACGGCCCGAGAGATAGCGCGAGTAGTTTTCGATACCGTTGCAGTAGCCCAGCTCGAGGATCATCTCCAGGTCAAAACGGGTGCGCTGCTCCAAGCGCTGGGCTTCTACCAGCTTGTTGTTGGAGCGCAGGTATTCCAGGCGCTCCTGCAGCTCCACCTTGATGCCCTCGATCGCATCCAGCAGGGTTTCCCGCGGCGTCACATAGTGGCTCTTGGGATAGAAGGTGAAACGCGGCAGCTTGCGGATCACTTCGCCGGTCAGCGGGTCGAAGGCGCTGATGCTTTCCACCTCGTCGTCGAACAGCTCGATGCGGATCGCCTCAAGGTCGGATTCCGCCGGATAGATATCGATCACGTCTCCCCGCACGCGGAAGGTGGCACGGGCAAAGTCCATGTCGTTGCGGGTGTATTGCAGGTCCGCCAGGCGGCGCAGCAAGGCACGCTGGTCGAGCTTGTCGCCGCGGTCCACGTGCAGAACCATTTTCAGGTAGGTTTCCGGGCTGCCCAGGCCATAGATGCAGGACACCGTAGTGACGATGATCGCGTCCTTGCGCTCCAGCAGCGCCTTGGTCGCCGACAGGCGCATCTGCTCGATGTGGTCGTTGATCGAGGCATCCTTCTCGATAAAGGTATCCGAGGAGGGCACATAGGCTTCGGGCTGGTAGTAGTCGTAGTAGGAAACGAAGTACTCCACCGCATTGTTCGGGAAGAACGCCTTGAACTCGCCGTACAACTGGGCTGCCAGGGTCTTGTTCGGCGCCAGTACCAGGGTCGGGCGCTGCACCTGGGCGATGACGTTGGCGATGCTGAAGGTCTTGCCCGAGCCGGTCACGCCGAGCAGGGTCTGGTGGGCCAGTCCGGCCTCGATGCCTTCGACCAGCAGGCGGATGGCTTCCGGCTGGTCGCCGGCGGGCTGGAAGCGAGTGACTAGCTGGAATTCGGACATATCTACCTCTGGGATCATTCATGCGCGGCCATACCGTACAGGAACGAGAAACACCGCGTACGACCCATGTCGCCGAGGAAAAAAACCGGAATGAGCTGGATGTGGAGGCAGATACCACGGCTTTCAAGGTAAAGGTCTTACACCCGTTAACACCCGGAAGGTTGCAATAAGACTAACGGTCGAAAAATAAAGCGAAAAACTTGTCGCAAAAGGTGAATCGGCTGTCGCCCCCCGCGATGATGGCCTCTATACTAGCTCCCCGTTTGTGCACCGCTCTAGTGCATTCGGCTGGAGCGCGACACGTCCCTCCACACTCCATTCAGAGCCGCCGTAAAAATGAGCCTGTTCTCCGCTGTCGAAATGGCACCACGCGATCCAATCCTGGGCCTCAACGAAGCATTCAACGCCGACACCCGTACCAACAAGGTCAACCTTGGAGTGGGCGTGTACTGCAACGAGGAGGGACGCATTCCACTCCTGCGCGCCGTTGTCGAAGCCGAGACAATTCGCGCCGCTCAACACGCTTCCCGTGGCTACCTGCCGATCGACGGCATTGCCGCCTACGATCAGGCTGTACAAAAGCTGCTGTTCGGCAACGACTCGCCACTGCTGGCCGCTGGCCGCGTGGTCACCACCCAGGCCGTTGGCGGTACTGGCGCCCTGAAAATCGGTGCCGACTTCCTCAAACAACTGCTGCCCAACGCCGTGGTCGCCATCAGCGATCCGAGCTGGGAAAACCACCGCGCACTATTTGAAACAGCCGGTTTCCCAGTGCGGAACTACCGCTACTACGACGCCGCCACCCACGACGTGAACCGTGCCGGCCTGCTGGAAGACCTCAACGCCCTGCCGGCCCAGTCGATCGTGGTGCTGCACGCCTGCTGCCACAACCCGACCGGTGTCGACCTGAGCCCGCAGGACTGGAAAAACGTCCTGGAAGTGGTCAAGGCGAAAAACCTCGTGCCATTCCTCGACATGGCCTACCAGGGCTTCGGCGACGGCATCGATGAAGACGCCGCGGCCGTGCGCTTGTTCGCCGAGTCGGGCCTGACCTTCTTCGTTTCCAGCTCGTTCTCCAAGTCGTTCTCGCTGTACGGCGAGCGCGTTGGCGCCCTGTCCATCGTCAGCAGCTCCAAGGAGGAAAGCGCTCGCGTGCTGTCCCAGGTCAAGCGCGTGATCCGCACCAACTACTCCAACCCGCCGACTCACGGTGCAACCATCGTCGCCGCGGTGCTGAACAACCCGGAACTGCGCGCCCAGTGGGAGCAGGAACTGGCGGAAATGCGCCTGCGGATTCGCGGCATGCGCACCCAGATGGTCGACTTGCTGGCCAAAGGCGCCCCTGAGCACGACTTCAGCTTTGTCGGTCGCCAGCGCGGCATGTTCTCCTACTCCGGCCTGACCGTCGAGCAAGTGACCCGCCTGCGCAACGAGTTCGGCATCTACGCCCTGGACACCGGCCGCATCTGCGTTGCCGCGCTGAACCAGAGCAACATCGAGGCAGTGACCAAGGCCATCCTCCAGGTGATCTGATCCGCACCCGTAGTAAAAAAAGGGAAGCCAGCCGGCTTCCCTTTTTTGTGGGCGCTCAGCTATTGCCCGGCCCTGCACCCTCTAGACTGTGACCTTGTTTCCCCTGCTGATCGAGAAACCGATGAAAAACGATGACCTGCGGGCCGACCGCGACGAACTTGAGCACTATCTGCCCCGCTCGCAGAAACGCGAGAAGAGCCTGGTACTGCAAATTGCCCTCGGCGTGTTTCTCGGCGGGCTGGCCCTGTGGCTGGTGCAACTGGCGGCCACGTCGCTGATGGCCAAACTGATGCTCGGCAGCCTGACCTTCGGCGGTTGAGCTGCCTCAGCCCGTCAGTTCAGCCAAGCGTTGACTGGCGGCATCATCAAACGCCACGTACAACGCCTCGGCCACCTGGCTCTTGATGGCCTTGGCGCTTTCCAGCCCGAGGACAAAACCTTCGGCCTTGCCGCCGGCACGCTGCAGATCGGGCGCCGACCCGGCCTGGGTGATGGCGTCCAACAGCTTGCTGGCCTGAGGCCCTACCCCTTTGGGCAGGCTGATCTGCTCGATGCTCATGACAGTACCCCGCAGCAAGGCGGGAACAACCGGGAAGGAACCTGGGATAAATCGAAGCGGATCATAAAGGCTTACCTGTGCGACTGGAGGCCGGTAGCGCGTGAAACCACTTCCGGGCAGCCATGGTAGCCCCTATCGGCTCACGTATCGGTCCGCCAGCCGATAAAACCCTCGAAGTCATGCCGGCAGTTGATTCAGATTCGCGCCGTGCTTAAAAAAATCTCCCAAGCTTGTTGACTTCCCTTTTTGAATCAGTAAGATACGGCGCATTCCGCGATAGCTCAGTTGGTAGAGCAAGTGACTGTTAATCACTGGGTCCCTGGTTCGAGTCCAGGTCGTGGAGCCATCTTCCTGCACTGATTTGCCTCACACCCAACAAGAGCGCCCTGCTCTTGCGGCAAATCAGACCAAGCGCATACCCCCTGTTAGTTTCCCGACCCGCATGTCAGTCCGGCATGCGGGAAAAGTGCGTTGCCGGACCGAATGTGTCATGCCAAGGTCTGGTTGCCTTGGCGCAATGGCCTGACGTAGGCTGTGCGCCTACTTTTCCGGCCAGTCAGACCACGATGTTCCTGCCAGCACAGTCCCCGTGCCTCTCCCCTTCGATGAGCCCTTCGGCAACCCTGGCCGTTGCCCAGCATGATTGCGCGATCAACCGTCGACGCCGCAGCGTCCTGTTCGCCTTCACCTTCTCCCCGCACCTGGGACGTCGCTAACCGCGATTGAGCCCGGTGCCGCCGGCCGAATCTGGCTGACCAGCAAAGACGTCTCGAAGTGCCCCCACTTCATTGAGCGCTTCGCCTGCAGCCGGCCCCGACGCCAAGGGCCCAGGCCCGGCTATCGCCCATATCTCGGCGGATGCTGTCACGCGGCATCCGCAACACCTGTATTTTTTCAGCGCCTGAAGTTGCCGGCGCAGGTCTTGAACATGAACAAAGCCTTGTTAGCCGCCCTGATCCTGGGCATTTCCATTGTCGGCCTGAGCATAGGTTCCACGGTGCCGATCCTTGCCCTGCGCCTGTATCAGGCCGGCGCTTCGAACAACCAGATCGGCATCATGTCGGCACTGCCCGCGGCGGGCATGATGCTCTCGGCCTTTCTGGTCAATGCCCTGGGCCAGCGCCTGACCCGACGCCAGATCTATCTGCTGTGCTTCAGCCTCTGCGCGCTGAGCGTGGCCGCCCTGGAACTGCCCGACGCCAGTCTCTACAGCCTGGGCCTGGCCCGGGTCGCCATGGGACTGGGTGCCGGGCTGATCATCATTCTCGGGGAAACCTGGGTCAATGAAATGGCCGAGGACACCAGTCGCGGACGACTGGTGGCGGTCTACACCACTTGCTTCACTTTCTTCCAACTGCTGGGCCCAGGGCTGGTGTCTTTGCTCGGCACCGAGGGGCCGGCGGTACTGGCGATCGTCAGCGTCGGCTACGCCATCGCGATTGCCGTGGTCTGGCTGACCCTGCCCCAGACAGACGCCTCGGACGTCCATGAGCAAAGCCGGAGCTTCTCGGTTCTGGGCTTTATCCGCATCGCCCCGGCCTTGTGCGTGGGCATCCTGTTCTTCGCCTTTTTCGACAGCGTGGTGCTGTCGCTGTTTCCGGTGTACGCAGCCGGCCACGGCTACAGCATCAAGCTGGCGGCGCTGATGGTGACCATCATTCTCCTGGGGGATACGGCGTTCCAGTTTCCCCTGGGCTGGCTCTCGGACAAGCTGGGACGCCCCGGCATCTACCTGGGTTGCGGCTGCATCGCCCTGCTGATCGGCCTATGCCTACCACTGCTGATGAGCGCCCCCGGCCTGCTCTGGCCGAGCCTGGTCATCCTGGGAGCGGCGGCAGGCGGTATCTACACCCTGGCCATCGTGCTGATCGGTCAATCCTTCAGCGGCGCGGACCTGGTCACCGCCAATGCCAGTGCCGGCCTGCTCTGGGGCATCGGCAGCCTGCTGGGCCCTCTACTCAGTGGCGCGGCCATGAGCGGTGGCAGCTATGGCCTGCCCCTGACCCTGTCGGTGGCCGCTGCGGTGGTCGTGGGGTTTGCCGTATCCCTGGTGCGCCAGGAACAACTCGATAACGTTGCGCAATAGCAGGACGGTCCTCTGCCGACGCGGCCCTGGTCATTCCCAGGCCGCGTTTTTGTCATTACCATCGCGCCCTTCGAATCCCCCCAACGGATAACCCTGCAATGGACCGAGCCCTGCGCCTCCTGCCTCTGTGTGGACTGCTGTCACTTCTGCCGCTGCCGGCCATGGCCAGCCCGCCGGTGGATTGCGCCGCCCTGAGTGACAACGCCTCCCTGGAGGCCGGCCAATACCGCCCACCCCTGGAGGCCAAGGTCATCGGTGAAGGACGGCTGCACTTGCACAGCGGACCAGACGCCGCCTGCATCAACAAGAAACTCTATGTGATCCCTGGCGACGGCCTGACGGTGTACGCCTCCAGCGACAGTGGCTGGGCTCAAATCATGTACATCGCCAAGGACGGCGAGGACTACAGCGGCTGGGTCGAGGAAAAGCGCCTGCAACTGGGCAGTCATTACGGCGGCCCACAACTTCCCGGCGAGGTCACGACCTTTATCCAGCGCCACGAGGATTGCCTGCACTTTGCCGGCGAGGAGGCCTACGACGAAGAGCGCCGGGCCGAACTGGAGAAGGCCGTCAATGAAGTCTGCGTCGGCCACGATCGCCAACTCGCCGCCCTGCGCAGCCAGTACCAGGACAACCCGGAGGTCCTGCAAGCCCTGGAGCCCCTGGAAAACCTCGAATAACCACGCCTCGATAAAAAACGGCGCCTTCAGGGCGCCGTTTCTTCATGTCGCGACACTGGCACTCAATGCGTGACCTCGGCACTGCCGCGGGCATGGCTTGGCGCAGAACCGTCTCCGGGCTGCGGCGATGACTGGCCGGCAACCTCAGCCACCAGCGGAACCTCATTGCCTTCGGCATCGTGCAGCTTGCCGCCGCTGAAATAGTCCCCTTCACGCAACGCAGCAATGTCCTGGAAGCGCAGGCTGCGCTCGGTGCCGGCAACGAACACCGACTGCTGGTCGGAGTTGCCTGCAGTGAAGTGGTTGAACGCCAGGTTGAGCACGATCGCCATGATCGCCGAGGAGCTGATGCCCGAATGGAAGATCGTCGCGAACCAGCTGGGGAAATGGTCGTAGAAGCTTGGTGCGGCAATCGGGATCATGCCGAAGCCGATCGAGGTGGCAACGATGATCAGGTTCATGTTGTTGCGGTAGTCGACCTTGGACAAGGTGCGGATGCCACTGGCAGCCACAGTGCCGAACAGGACGATACCGGCCCCGCCCAGCACCGAGGTCGGCACCGCGGCAATCACCCGCCCCATGAACGGCAGCAGACCGAGAACCACCAGGAACAGCCCGCCAGTGGCGACCACGAACCGGCTCTTGATCCCGGTGACCGCCACCAGCCCGACGTTCTGGGCAAAGGCGCTCTGAGTGAAGGAGCCGAAGATCGGCGCGATCATGCTCGACAGCATGTCGGCACGCAGGCCGTCGCCCAAACGCTTGGAGTCGACTTTGGTGTGGATGATTTCACCCACCGCAAGGATGTCCGCCGAGGTTTCCACCAGCGTCACCATGACCACGATGCACATCGACAGGATCGCCGCGACATGGAAGGTCGGCATGCCGAAATGGAAAGGCGTGGGCAGCCCGAACATCGGCCCCTGGGTGACGCCGGAAAAGTCCGCCATGCCCAGGAACACCGCGACCACGGTGCCGATGATCATGGCCAGGAGAATCGACAGCCGGGAAATCGCCGCACTGCCGATCTTGCTCAGCAGCAGCACCAGGGCCAGCGTCAGGGCCGCCAGGCCGATGTTCGACATGCTGCCAAAGTCCGCCGCGCGACTGTTGCCGCCCATGGCCCAGCGCGCCGCGACCGGCATCAGCGTCAGGCCGATGGTGGTGATGACAATGCCGGTCACCAGGGGAGGAAAGAACTTGGTGATCCGGGAGAACACCGGGGTGATCAGCAGACCGATGAGCGAGGCGGCGATCACGGCCCCGAGCACCGACTGGAAGCCGCCTTCCCCGGTACTGGTGACAATCGCCACCATGGTTGAAACACCCGCAAAGGACACCCCTTGCACCAGCGGCAACTTGCAACCGAAAAACGGCACGCCGAGGGTTTGCAGCAAGGTCGCCAGCCCCCCCGCGAACAACGAGGCCGCAATCAGCAGGCCGATCTCCGCCGGCGACAGACCGGCCGCCTGACCGATGATCAAGGGCACTGCAACGATACCGCCGTACATGGTCAGCACGTGTTGCAGGCCATAAGCCATATTCGCGCCAATACCCAAATTTTCATCTTCGGGCCGTTGCTGTGAAACCTGGGGCGTATTCATGGTGTGGGGTTCCCTGTTTTTGTTATGCGCACACTGTATGCAACATCCAAGACAACTGTCCATAGGATTGTATACAGTTTGCCCTTCAGGATTTCCGCCGCCCCCGTCAACGGGCAACCCGCGCAAAGCCCTCGACCGTCGCCCCTCCACCCGCCTGAAAAGCCGCCCCAGAGCCGTCGCTCAACTCAGCGCCGGCCAGGAGCGGCACCCGCTCGCAGGTTTTTTTCACGCCGTTCCAGGGATTGAAAAACAGCATGAAAAAAGCCGATCCGCTGGCCGGATCGGCTCGGGCCTCGCACCCGAGGAACAATTACTGGGCCGGAACCCGGATCTTGTACACATTGGGTGCGACACGAACCCACTGATCACTGACCAGTGGATAGACCTTGGTCCGCGCCGACAGGCGCAGCAATTGCGAGTTGATGGTGGCCAGGGTCTTGACGTTGCCATCACGCGTATAGCTCAGCATGTTGTCCCGCAGATTGACGATGGTGTTCCAGGTGTCCGTGTTGTTGATGATGTACTGGGCGTTGCGTTCAAACGCCTCGCCCGGGTCATCATTGCGGCCGTTTGGCCCGAGGAACAGGTTCCACGGCATCCAGGTGTAGAAACCGTGGAAGGTGTCCCAACCCAGGGGCCGTGGCGGCACGCCGGCGTTGGCCCGTACCACGCCCCGGCCGATCTCTTCAAGCAGGGTCTTGGCCTGGTCGTAGTCGGCCTGTACCGCCGGGGTGACATTGACCTGGTTGTCCCGTCCATAGCTGGGCAAGCGCCCGCCAAAACCGTCCCAGAACCCTTTCAGCTCCTTGAGGTGCCCGCGCTGCACCACGGACATGTAGAAATCCCGCAGTTGGTTGTAGGCAATGATGTGATGGCGACTGACCGGGACGGTATACGCCGCGCCAACACCGGAAGCCGTGAGATCGGCGTTGTAGTTGTTCGACGGTGGATAGGGTGAGCCGGCACGGGCGTCCATGCTCAGGTTGTAGTTGCCGTCGGGATTGGGTGCGGCGTAGCTGGCGCTGGAACACAGGCCGAGCACGACCAGCAGGGCTGCGAGCAGCCCTGCCTGGAATCGCCTCAGCGCGGCACCAGTGCTGTCGAACAGGCTTGAACGGGGTGTTTTGTGCATGATTCTCTCCTTGAGAAATGACCGGCTTGCCGGTGAAGTCTAAGGAGCAGGACCCTGCATATTTAACCGGGAATCGATTCCGCAGCGGCCCTGGCGGGCACCGTAAAGCCGGGAAAATCAGGACTCGAGCAATTGCCCGATCACCCGCGGCAACTCGGGATGGTTGGGCAGGCGCAAGGCGAACTCGTCCTGCAGCAGGCTCATCAGTTCCCCGGCCTCGGTGATCTCCCGTCGCTCGCTGGACTGTCCCATGCGATGCAGGGCGTAGCTGCCGTTGTTCAGCGTGCGGCGCACTCCCGGCCCTATCAGCGCCACCTTCAATTGGCCAAGGAAGGGTGAATCCGGGTGGGTGGAGACATACCAGTTGCCCATCTCGTAATCCACGTCGCCCTGCACCTGCAGATCGAAGACATAGAGAGCCCGCCATTGCTCCGCGACCTTGGCGCGCAGGGTGTAACTGCCCTCACGCCGGGTGATGCAATAGGGCTCATGGGGCGTGACCTGCTCTGCCTCGGTGTCCAGCAGCAAAGGCGTGGTGGGTACCATGCCGCCAAAGCCGACGTCGGCGATGTAGCGTTGCCCGTCCAGATGCAACAGGGTCAGCCGATGGCTGCGAGCGGTGAGCGCATCCTCCGGCCCTCCCATCACCACCCGCCCGGTGATGCCCCGGGCCTCGTAGCCCAGGTGTTGCAGCAATGCCAGGAAGCTCTGGTTGAGTTCGTAGCAGTAGCCGCCGCGGCCCTCGTGGAGAATCTTGCGCTCCACGGATGCCAGATCGATGGGCACCGGCACCCGCAACAGGGTCGAAAGGCTTTCGAAGGCAAAACGACAGACATGACGCCATTGCAGCTCCCGCAGGCTTTCCAGGGTCGGCGCCGGGGCGCGCAGGTAACCGAGTTGCTGCAGGTACAGGTCAAAGTTCATCAGGTGCGGCTGGCTCATGCACAAATCCTTGAAATGAGGGTCGCCCAGGGCCACAACCAACCCTGGCAGGTCGGGGTTATGTATAAGCCAGAAGCGGGGAATCCAGACAATGAATTCGCTCGATATTTTTTATTGCATTGGCCGTGGATTGGCCCTTGCCAGGCGCCTGGAACGCCCCTGTAATAGGCCCCCTTGGTGAGGCTGCGCAGCTTCTTCAACACCACCATGCCTTTGCACACATGGCCCCAGTGACGACACTCCGCCAGCACCTGCAACAACGCCTCAACCGATCCTGAACCCTCAATCCAGCCCCGTTTACAAGGATGTAGCCATGCCGGTCGATTTCACTCTACGCCACGCTGAGCGCGGGGATGCGCTGTGCATCAGCGGCCTGGCCACCCAGGTCTTTCTCGACACCTACGCCACCGATGGCATGCGCAGCGACCTGGCCGAGGAGGCCCTGAGCGTCTACGCCCCGGAGCAGTTCCGCCAGCGCCTCGAAGATCCCGCCAGGACCCTCTTGCTGGCTGAGCGCAACGGGCACCTTCTGGGGTTCGCCGAATTCAACCGCCAGGCCCGAGCGCCGCTCCCCGAGTTATCCGATGCCGTGGAACTGGTGCGCCTCTACGTGCAACGTCACGCTCACCGGCAAGGCGTTGGCCAGGCGCTTCTGCAACAGGTGGAAAGCCTGGTGAAAAACAGCGATACCCCCTGCCTGTGGCTCGCCGTGTGGTCAGAGAACCACCGGGCACAGGCCTTTTATCAGGCCCAGGGATATGCCTGCGTCGGCCACACCGCCTACGAGTTTGCGGGCAACGCCTACGCCAATCAGGTGTTCTGCAAGCGTTTCTAGCCCCCTCAACGATCGGAGCGCTGCAAGAGCTCCCCGGCGCGCTCCGCTGGCAAGGCCATGACACGGTTGCGGCCCATGGCCTTGGCCTGGTAGAGCGCCTCGTCCGCGCGCTCGATAAACATCTCGATACTGTCGCGCCCGGTGGGCACGAAGGAATAACAGCCCAGGCTGACCGTCACGCACCCCACCGGGGACCCGGAATGGGCAATGTCGCGCTGCATGACACTGCAGCGAATCTGCTCGGCCATGGCCAGCGCGCCATGGATATCGGTATCGGGCAGCAACACCGCAAACTCTTCACCGCCGTAGCGCACAGCCAGATCGGCCTTGCGCTGGCAGCAGCCCTTCAGGGCCTGGGCCACTTCCATCAGGCAGTGATCGCCCGCCACATGGCCATAGGTATCGTTGTAGCGCTTGAAATAATCGATATCGACCATGATCAGGCTCAACGGGCTGTGTTGCCGGGCACCCCGGCCGAACTCGATCATCAGGGAGCGCTCGAACAAACGTCGATTGGCCAGGCCGGTGAGGCTGTCATGGGTGGCGATCACCTCCAGCGCCTCCTGGGCATTGCGCAGGTCCGTCTCGATCCGCTCGTTGTTGCGCACCTGACTGACGAACACCCAACCGAACAGCCCCACCCCCAACAGCACCAGAGCGACGATGGCCGAGGATTGATAGGCCGAGGCGTACCAGCCCCTGAGAATCGAATCCTTGGAGTTTGCCGCAGCCACCACCAGCGGGTAGGCCTGCAACTGGCGATAGCCGTACAGGCGTGTCACCCCATCGACGATCGAGGTGATCATGGCATTGCCGGAAGTGGCCTCGGGCAGGTACTTGCTGAAGATCTCGCCGCGGGACAGGGACGCGCCGATCTGCCGCTCCTCGAATGGCCGCCGCGCAATCAGGGTGCCATCGGACAGGGCCAGGAACATCGCGCCCTGCTCATCGATATTGAAGCTTTTGAAGAACTGATCGAAGTACGCCAGCTTGATACCGGCCATCAGCACGCCCTGGAAATTGCCGTCCCGGTCATTGATCCGGCGCGAGATGGGGATGATCCACTCACCGTTGGCGCGACTGCGAATCGCCGGGCTGATATGGGCCTGCAGCGAGACGTTCTGCTGGTGAAAGCGGAAGTAGTCGCGATCGGCAACATCCTTGCCGTGGGGCGAATCGTTGAACGAACTGACCACCCACTGGCCTTGCTTGTCGTAGAGAAAGACCCCGCTCAACTGGGTCAGGGCCTGTACCCGCCGGGCAAAGATCTGCTGCAGGCGCGGGCGCTGCCGGGGCCCGTCCCCCAGGGCCTGGATCCACTCGGACAGGCTCATCAACACCAGGTCGGCCTCCATGAAGGTGTCCTCGGCCTGCTGGGCAATGGCCCGGGTCAGGTTGGTGGAGTTGACCTCGGCCTGAGCCAGGTCATGACGCCAGGACTGCTCCAACTGCAGGAACAGCAAACCGCACAGGCACAGGAATACCGTGGCAATGAAGGCGACCGCGGCCTTGAGCAGCGGCAGACGCTTGAGGTTGCCACCGGGGGCATGCTGAGGATCGTAGATGGGGACAGGCAATAGTGTCTTCCTGACGGGAAAGGCCTTTGCAACAAGGCACATCCCTGATTGTTTTCGAGACTGGCGCAACGGCCAGCACCCTGCGAAGCATCATTTGCGTGACGTTTGAACACAGGCAAGGCTCCGACGCAAGTGCATGTAGCCTGCCCCACGCAGGGGTTATCGGCCGCAAAGGGCGATGCATGAAGCGCGCAACGTCGACTGCAACAACATTCGATATTTCCCCGACACAGGACCGCCATCAGCGCCCGATCCGCCCTGAGCCCCCTGAACGCGCGAAACCGGGCATCGGACAGCGGCGGCGATATTACTCGGACAAAACCCGGCCAGCCGCCATGGGGGAGCACCGCGAAGCCTGATAGCCCCCCACGCCGAATGTCCGCAGAAGAGCGTAGTCGTAAGCTAGGCGACAAATACACGACTGCTTTTCAATGGCATTACCACTGGACGCGCGGCTAAACAGTTAGTACGACCAAGCCTTCCGTGCCGTAAAGGCCCGCATGAAGAAAAAGCAGAGACTCAAGGCATACGCAAATGCCCACAGTCCAGCCATGGCCTGGTGACATGGCGCTCCGGAATGAGATGGCAAGCAACCTCAATCGCACGTCCCCGACACAAACAACCTCAACGGCCGGTTTTCGGGCGAAGGTTTGAGTCTCTTGGTAAACTCGCGCCCATAGCAAACCACACTTGACTGTGCCGAATGGCCGACGCGGCCATCGGTGCGTTGGCGCCCCTGATCATGACAATCGCCTTGTAATACAAGCGAAAAGCCATTGCCGCTTGAACCAACGCCCTTCAGAAAGCGCCCACTTATCCCCTAGAACACGCCTTAAACACGTAGAGCAAAATGGTCCAGAATTCAGCTACAGCCCCAGTAAACTCAAGCCCTACGCTGTCCCGGCGGTTTAGCGTTGCACCGATGATGGATTGGACGGACCGCCACTGCCGCTACTTCTTGCGCCTGCTGTCCAAGCACACCCTGCTCTATACCGAAATGGTCACCACCGGTGCGCTGCTCAATGGTGATCATGAGCGTTTTCTGCGCTACCACCAGAGCGAGCATCCGTTGGCGCTGCAATTGGGGGGCAGTACTCCGGGGGATCTGGCGGCCTGTGCACGAATGGCCCAGGAACATGGCTATGACGAGGTCAACCTGAATGTCGGCTGCCCTAGCGATCGGGTGCAGAACAATATGATCGGCGCCTGCCTGATGGGGCACCCGGCTCTGGTGGCCGATTGCGTAAAGGCCATGCGCGATGCGGTGTCGATTCCAGTGACCGTCAAACATCGGATCGGCATCAACGGCCGTGACAGTTATGCCGAGCTGTGTGATTTCGTCGGCCAGGTCCATGAGGCCGGTTGCAACAGTTTTACCGTGCATGCGCGCATTGCGATCCTTGAGGGGCTGTCGCCCAAGGAAAACCGGGATATTCCGCCGCTGCGCTACGATGTGGCTGCGCAATTGAAGGCGGACTTCCCGCAGTTGGAGGTGATACTCAACGGCGGCATCAAGACCCTGGAGGCCTGCCATGAGCATCTACAGACCTTTGACGGGGTGATGTTGGGGCGTGAGGCCTATCACAATCCCTACCTGCTGGCCCAGGTGGACCAACAGTTGTTCGGCAGCGGCGCGCCGGTGATTTCCCGTGCCGAGGCGCTGGCGCAATTGCGGCCCTATATCGCCGAACATCTGGCAAGCGGCGGCGCCATGCATCACATCACTCGCCATGTACTGGGACTGGGGACCGGCTTCCCCGGAGCACGCAAGTTCCGCCAGTTGTTGTCGGTGGATATCCACAAGACCCAGGACCCATTGGGCCTGCTGGATCAGGCCGGGCAACTGCTTGAGGGACGTTAACCGTCAACCGGATTGAACCTGATGCGGCTTTTGATATCTGAATAACCTGAAATCTGTCCCGCATTCAGACAGCTGTTTTCAGGTCGCCGCCCCCGGCGGCACCACAAGCCTTTCGCGCCCTTGAGCGCCTGCCAGCGCTCGGGTAATGTCACCAGACCCATAGGACAGAGCACGCTCATGACTTCCAAGCTGGAACAACTGAAGAAAATCACCACCGTGGTGGCCGATACCGGCGACTTCGAGGCCATTGCCCGGGTCAAGCCGGTGGACGCCACTACCAACCCCTCGCTGCTGCTCAAGGCCGCGGCCATTCCTGGCTATGCCGATCTGCTGAACGCCTGCGTCAGCGATTGCAAAGGCGATGTCGGCCTGGCCAGCGATCGCTTTGGCGTAGCGGTAGGCCAAGAGATCCTCAAGGTCATTCCCGGCCGCATTTCCACCGAAGTGGATGCCCGCCTGTCGTTCGACACCGAGGCCATGCTCAAGCGTGCCCATCGCCTGATCGAACTCTATGAGAAAGCCGGTGTGGGTCGCGAACGGGTACTGATCAAGATCGCCTCCACCTGGGAAGGTATCCGCGCCGCCGAGCAACTGGAACGCGAAGGCATCCAGACCAACCTGACCTTGCTGTTCTCCTTCGCCCAGGCCGTTGCCTGCGCCGAAGCCGGCGTGTTCCTGATCTCGCCATTCGTGGGACGGATCTACGACTGGTACAAGAAAGCCACCGGCAACGATTACCTCGGCGCCGACGATCCTGGCGTGCAGTCGGTTACCCGCATCTACAACTACTACAAGGCCAATGACTACAAGACCGTGGTCATGGGCGCCAGCTTCCGCAACCTGAACCAGATCGAGCAACTGGCTGGCTGCGATCGCCTGACCATCAGCCCGGACCTGATCGAGAAGCTGGCCGCCGACACCGGCAAGCTGGAGCGCAAGTTGAGTCCGAGCAAGACCGGTGAGGCCCGTCAGAGCCTGAACGAAGCGCAGTTCCGCTGGGCTTCCAACGAAGACGCCATGGCCACCGAAAAACTGGCCGAGGGCATTCGCCAGTTCGCCCGCGACCAGGAGAAGCTCGAAGCCCTGCTGGCAGCCAAGTTCTGATAGCTTCGCAGCAATGCAAAAAGGGCGAACCCTCACAGGTTCGCCCTTTTTTCATGCGCGAGCGCCTCAGTCGATCAATGACGCTCCAAAGCGTTCACCAGATCATGGAACGCTTCGCGATTGGAGTCATTGAGGCCCATGAGGATCTTGTGCGCCTCCAGGACCTTGATCCGCACCACTTCCTCGGATTGGTCCTGGGACGGCAAGTCGGTCAGACATTCCGGGCAAGGTATCGGACGATCGACGATGTTGAACACCTGATCAAAGCCCATGGACTGCAACAGCCGGGTAATGTCTTCGTGGGTGGTGACGACAGTGGGCAACAGACCGACTTTTTGCCGTGACAGGATCGACAGCTTGGCCAGCAGGCCCAGGGTGGTGCTGTCGATGCTACGGGTTTCGGTGAGATCGATGACGATCGCCGAAAAATTCAGCGCAGTGAAAATCCGCTCAATAGTCGCATCCAGCGCCGAACACAGGGTCAGGCGCACTTCACCGATGAACTTCAGGACGAAGGTGCCATCCTGCTCGGCGAACTGGATTCTACCGGTACTCATTAAAGGTTCCTGCTCAACACTAACAGGGCGATATCATCCGGCATCTCCCCTAGCGTGGCCAATCCAAAAACTTGCCGCAGACCATCCAGGCTGCCGCCCGCCGCTCTCACCCGTTCGGGCAAGGCCGCTTCTTTTTCTTTGAGTGTAGGCTCGGACAAAAGGTCCAGAATCCCATCGGACATCAGCGTCAGGCTGAACACCGGCGGCAACTCCAGAACATGGTCCTCATAGGTCGCCTCGTTGAACAGGCCCACCGGCAAACCACGCCCTTCCAGATAACGCACACTGTCCGGGGTGTACAACACCGGCAACGGCAAATGCCCGCCAATGCTATAGGTCAACAAACCGGTCTCCTCGTCGATGACTCCACCGACCATCGTGACGTGTTTGCCCAGCTTACAGCTGATCAGGCCACGGTTGATATGGCCCAGCACTTCCGAAGGCTTGAATTCCGGCAAGGTGCCGTTGCGCTTGGATTCGAACAACAGCCGCGTGGTCATGAACTTCAACAGCACGGTGACAAAGGCTGATGAGGCGCCATGACCGGAAACATCCGCCAGATAGAAGGCGACGCGACGCTCATCGACACGGAAGTAGTCGACGAAATCCCCCGACAGGTACAGCGACGGGATGATCTGGTGCGCAAAATTGAACTCGTCGATCGACCAGGGGCTGGTGGGCAGCATGTTCATCTGCACTTGGCGACCGGCATTCTGGTCTTCCTGAAGCAAATTGAGGCTTGCTTCAAGTTCGCGATTAGCGGCTTCGAGCTTTTCCCGATAACGCTGGTTTTCCAGGAGCAGGCGCGCTCGATCAAGGGCCCGGCGCACAGAGTGCTCGAGCACGGCCAGATCTTCCAGCGGCTTGATCAGGTAGTCAGCCGCCCCCAGACGAAGGGCTTCGACTGCATCGTTCATCACGCCCGCGCCCGAAACCACAATCACCGGGGTTTGCGGAGACTGCTCGGTTACTTGACGGATCAGTTCGAGACCGCCCATCTGCGGCATGCGCAGATCGCAGATCACCAGATCGGGATGGTCGTGCTGGAATACCTGAAGACCCTGCTGGCCGTTGGCAGCCTGCAGTACGCTGAAGCCACTGTCTTCCAAATAGGCCGCGAGACTTGCGCGTACTACTTCGTCGTCATCGATTATCAGCAGCGTGGCACTGGTTTTTTGCATGTGGGCAAACGGCGCCAGAATTAGGTTGGCGTAGCTGGCTTGGCCTGGGGCCTGGCGCACGCTACTGGATTCGCTTTCTAGCCACTCTGGAAATGCAGCCAGGACCTTCAGCCCTGCACGCCCGCCTACCAGAGGTGCCCTTCTAAGGCGCAGACGGTACTCCCATCCGCGGGGCGTTTCAAGCTCATGCCGATGGTCGCCTGACGTCTTTACATCGCAAATCACCGGGAGTTATAAAAACCGCCAAAACCGCAACTCAATCGCAGGATGGAACCCATGAATCAAAACCAGCGTGACTACAGTGAAAAGCGCGATTACATCCGGATGCGGGTGGATGCCGAGGTCACGCTAATCCACCAGGGACAGGTGATTGAAGCGGTCTGTATCGACCTTTCCAGCAGCGGCATGCAGGTTCAGGCGCCCCGCTCATTCCAGGTCGGTGATCGCTTGAGCGTGCGTATCGACTCCGAACATGCAGCCTTGAGAGGACTGGAAGCAGAGACCGAAGTGGTCTGGGTCAATGGACTGGAGGGAGGCGGTCAGAAACTTGGGCTTACAATCCTTAAAATGAAGTAAAAGTCTCCCCCATGAAAAAGGCGGCCCAATGGCCGCCTTTTTAGTTGCTACCGGACAGCTGCTCGATCAGAAATCGTCTTCGACCTTACCGTCCTTGACCTTGAATTCACGATTCTGCAGGTAGGCATTACGAATGAACGTGTACTTGTCGCCACGTATCAGCTTGTCCGCGGACAGCAGACTGGCACGGGTATCGATGATGTCCACACCAATAGTGGTGTTACGCGCAGGGATATCATTCATGTAGCGATAGGGTTCGGTGTAGCTGTCGACATACTTGGCTGGCGCGTCACGCAAAGTGCTTGGGCCCAGGAACGGCAGCATCACGTAAGGGCCGCTGCCCAAGCCCCAGTAACCGAGGGTCTGGCCGAAATCTTCATCGTTGCGCTGCAGGCCCATCTTGGTGCCAACGTCAAAAAAACCCGCGACTCCCAGGGTGGTGTTCATCAACAGGCGCGCCGTATCCACACCGGCTGCACGCGGCTTGGCCTGAAGGATGTCGTTGGCCAGGTTGCCGACGTCACCGAGGTTGCGGAACATGTTGTGGATGCCGTCTTCAAGAAACTGCGGCGTGACTGCCTGGTAGCCCTGGGCCAATGGCTTCAGGGCATAAGTGTCGAGGGTATCGTTGAAGGTGAAGATGGGACGGTTGATGCTCTCCCACGGATCCTCTTCAGCCGCCTGGGCGACCAGGGGAGCCAGCGTCACACCGGCACTCATACATAGCGGAACTAGATAACGGCTCCAGCGCATAGCAGGAAACTCCTTGGGTTGTTCTCTCTTGGGGCTATGCCCTGAGGTTAGGCTCGGGAGTATAAATCGGATACGCCGGTTTAGGCAGCATCACTGCAATCAGGCTGAACGCGCCGGACCGCCAGTACCGCTCACGTTCACCCGACTGTCACCTGCATGTCATCTTGTCCCGCTAGCCTCGCCGGGTATTTCAAGGACGTTGATATGCCCCAAGCCGACGCCTCACCCCAGACTGCCACGCCCTTGACCGCCGTACTCTTCGGCCTCAGCGGCTGCCTGGTGGATTTTGGTGCGCGTACGCGCCTGCACAGCTCCAACAGGCCCGGCCCGGAACAGGCCCAAGCCACACCGGGCGCCCTGGCAACCCTGCAGCACCTGCAACAGCAAGGCATTCCCTGCGCATGGCTGGAGCAGCTACCGCCTGCCAGTACCCGCGAGCTAGCCGCAGCCCTGCCGGATTGGATCAAGCCCACCCCTGCCGTCCCCGCTCACTGGCCTGCACCCGATGCCTGCTGGCAGGCGCTGATGTCGCTCAAGGTGTCGCGCCTTGAGGGCTGCGTGCTGGTCAGCGGCGAACCACAGCTGCTGCAGTCGGGGCTCAACGCCGGCCTCTGGACCATAGGCCTGGCCTCCTGTGGCTCGCTGTGCGGCATGACGCCCAGCGAATGGCGGGCACTGAGCCAACAGGAGCGCGAGCTCAAACGGGGCAAGGCCACGGTGCAGCTGTTCGGCCTGGGCGTGCACTCGGTGATTGACCACCTGGGGGAATTGCAGACCTGCCTGGCGGACATCGAACAACGTCGACTCAAGGGTGAAAAGCCCTGACATAAGCCTGTTGATCAGGATCATGCACAGTGCCTGGTAGTGGATTACTCTAAGCCGTGGGCATGGATCTTTGCTTCAATCGCGCGGTCCATCCCTGTGCCTATCAATGAAGGGAGAACGCCATGCCTGCCCGCGAACTGCAAGAACAACTCGATACCCTGCGCGAGCAATTGGAGCAGAACCCACCGCTTTCGGAAGCAGAGCGCGCCAACCTGCATGACCTGATGCAGCAGATCGAGCTGCAACTCAAGCTGGAGACCAGCACCCATGACGCCAGCCTCGCTGACGGCGTCAATCTGGCGGTGGAGCGTTTCGAGCTGGAACACCCGGCCATCGCCGGAACCCTGCGCAACATCGTCCAGACCCTGGGCAACATCGGCATCTGAGCAGCGCCCGATAACACCCTCCCCTTGAAACCAAAGCCCCGCACGGTGTGCGGGGCTTCTGCTTACTGGCGAACCAGTCGCTGATTGGCGAAATCCGCCGTTTCAGTGCTGCGGTACGGGTTGATATCCAGCCCGCCACGACGCACGTATCGCGCGTAGACAGTGAGCTTTTCCGGCTTGAGCAGACGTTGCAGGTCCAGGAAAATCCGCTCCACGCACTGCTCATGGAAATCCGAGTGCTGACGGAAGCTCACCAGATAGGCCAGCAGGCTGGCGTGATCCAGGGCCGCTCCCCGGTACTCCACCACCACGCTGCCCCAATCCGGCTGGCTGGTCACCGGGCAGTTGGACTTGAGCAGATGGCTGTGCACGCTTTCCTCAACCACTCGCGAGGCATCACACCGCAGCAGCTCCGGACGCGGATGCTCATAGCTGTCGACGCTGATGTCCAGGTCGTCGATGCACACCCCTGGCAGAGCCACCACACCTTCCGCCTCGACCTCACCCAGGCTGCGGATACGCACAGCCACCGGCTTGCCTGCCGCGGCGGAAAGGTCCTCGCGCAAGGTCGCTTCAAGCGCCGCCCGATCGACGAACGGCGTCTGGTTCAGCGAATTGAGGTAGAGCTTGAAGGACTTGGACTCGATGATATTCGGCGAATCCGCAGGAATACTGAACTCACCGATGGCCACCACCGGCTTGCCCGACGGCAGCAGCCAGGACAACTCGAAGCAATTCCAGAAATCCACACCTTTATAAGGCAGGGTATCGGCGCTCAAGCCCAGCTCGGCCCATTTCGCCGCCCGAGGAATCGGGAACAGCAGGGACGGAGTGTATGTGGAGACGTATTCACTGGACTTGCCCAGCGGCGAATGTTCGGCTGCGGGATGCATGGCGGAAACCTGACTGAAGAATCAGCGGATTCTACCAGCCTTTGCTCCCGCCTTTGAGCCCCCGACCCTCAGGGAGTGACCGTCAGCTTGCCGACCATCCCGGCTTGATAGTGCCCGGGAATGTTGCAGGCGAACTCCAGGCTGCCGCTCTTGGTAAAGGTCCAGGTCAACTCGGCCTGCTTGCCCGGCTCCACCAGCACGCTGTTGGGATCATCATGCTGCATTCCATGCTCCATGCCCGCCATCGAACCGTGCCCCATGGCAGAGTGATCCATCGCCTGCATCGCGGTGGGCGTGAGCATCCCGCTTTGCTGCATCTTGAGCATTTCCTGCTGGTGCTCGGCATGCATTGCCGCATCACCCAGGTTGAACTCGTGCAGCAACTGGCCCTTGTTGATTAACACAAAACGCACGGTTTCGCCCGCCTTGACCGCCAGAGCCTTGGGACTGAACGACATATCGCCCATCACCACCTCGACGGTGCGGGTGGCCGTGGCTGCCGCTGCCGGCCGCCCAAAATCATAGGACGCCGCCGGCGAGGCCCAGAGCGGCGCACTCAACAACATCAGGCAGCCGCCGAGAATCGAGCGGCTTCGCAACAGCAGATTTTGCGCTTTCATTATCAGACTCCAAAAACCGGTTTGAGCATATGGCACACTCTGGCGAGCCACCGCTGCCAGTCAGCTGACAGCCAGATTACAACTTTGTCAGCTTGACCTGCCCGGCCTCCCTGCACGGTATAAAGCCCGGGTTCCATAAGCCATGAGTCGCGCCATGAAACTGCTGATCGTCGAAGACCAACCGAAAACCGGCCACTACCTGCGCCAGGGCCTGAGCGAAGCCGGCTTCAATGTCGAACTGGTGGCCGATGGCGACACCGGCCAGCACCTGGCGCTGACCGGGGACTACGCCCTGCTGATTCTCGACGTGATGCTCCCAGGGCGCGACGGCTGGCAGATCCTTCAGGCGGTACGCGGTGCCGGCCTGGAAATCCCGGTGCTGTTCCTGACCGCCCGAGATGCCGTGGAAGACCGGGTGCATGGCCTGGAGCTGGGGGCCGACGACTACCTGGTCAAGCCCTTCGCCTTCTCCGAACTGCTGGCCCGGGTCCGCAGCCTGCTGCGGCGCGGCAGCAGCGGCGCCCAGGAAACCGCCCTGCAACTGGCGGACCTGCGCCTGGACCTGATCCGCCGTCGGGTGGAACGCGGTGGCCAACGCATCGACCTGACCGCCAAGGAGTTCGCCCTGCTGGAGATGCTCCTGCGGCGCCAGGGCGAAGTGCTGCCCAAATCGCTGATCGCCTCCCAAGTCTGGGACATGAATTTCGACAGCGACACCAACGTCATCGAAGTGGCAATCCGCCGTCTGCGCCTGAAGGTCGATGACGACTACCCGAACAAGCTGATCCACACGGTGCGCGGCATGGGCTACGTGCTCGAAGAGCGCCAGGCCTGATGCGCCGCCTGTCGCTGAGCGGACGCCTGGCGCTGCTGTTCGCCGCCTGCACCGCGGCGGTGTCGCTGGTGGCCGGCGTACTGTTCAGCCGGGCCAGCGAGGCCCACTTCATCGAACTGGACCAGCAATTGCTGGACAGCAAACTGATCGCCCTGCGCAGTGTGCTGCAGGATGTCCAGCAGGCCGCGGACCTCCCCCGGCTGCAGGGCCGACTGCAACACGAACTGAGCCGGCAGCCGGACCTGGCGTTGCGGATCCACGGCGCCGACGGCCAACTCTGGTTCGACAGCGCCCCCGGCCTGCCCGCCGCTCCGGCCGACACCAAGGGCCTGCACAGCCTGAGCCGGGGCGACGCCGCCTACCGAGTCTACGAAGTAGCGCTGAGGCCCGAGCGCAGCGACTCGCCGCAACTGACCTTGCTGCTGGACATCACCCACCATCAGCACTTCCTGCAGCGCATGCAGTACCTGATCTGGCTCACCGTTGGCCTGTCGGCCCTGGCCACTGCCCTGCTGGGCGCCTGGGCGGCCCGCAGCGGCCTGCGGCCATTGCGGCGCATGAGCGCGGTGGCCGCCGGCGTATCGGCCAACTCCCTGACCCAACGCTTGCCCCAGGAACAGATGCCGGCCGAACTGGCAGAACTGGCCAGCAGTTTCAACGCCATGCTCGCGCGCCTCGAAGAGTCGTTCCAGCGCCTCTCGGCGTTTTCCGCCGACATTGCTCATGAACTGCGCACGCCGCTGTCAAACCTGCTGACCCACACCCAGGTCACCCTGACCCGACCCAGGCCGCTTGAGGATTACCGCGAAGCCCTGCACAGCAACCTCGAAGAACTGCAGTGGATGGCGCAATTGGTCAACGACATGCTCTATCTGGCCAAGGCCGACCACGGCCTGCTGAACCCCAGGCGCGAAGCGCTGGAGCTGGCTCAGGAGATCGACATGCTGCTGGAGTTCTATGCGCCGCTGGCCGAAGACGTCCAGGTCGAACTGACCCGCGAAGGCCATGCCGGCTTTGCCGGCGACCGCAGCATGCTGCGCCGCGCGCTGTCCAATCTGCTGGACAACGCCCTGCGTTTCACCCCGGCCGGAGGCTCGATCAAGGTGCGGATCGACGACAGCGCCCAGTACGTGAGCCTGAGTGTCGAGAACAGCGGCGAAGGCATTGCCCAAGAGGCCCTGCCACGCCTGTTCGACCGTTTCTACCGGGCCGACCCGGCGCGGCGCGAAGGCAGCAGCGAACATGCGGGATTGGGACTGGCGATCACGCAATCGATCATTCGCGCCCATGGCGGGCAGATTCGTTGCGAATCGGCGCTCGGTTGGACGCGCTTTGTGATCGAGTTGCCGAAAAGAGATTGAGGGCCTGTTCGCCGGCAAGCCGGCTCCTACACTCATCAGGCAGGAGCCGGCTTGCCGGCGACAGCGAATATCAGGAGTAGCGCAAGGCGTGGGCCGGCTCTACCTTGGATGCGCGCCAGGCTGGATACACGGTGGCCAGGAAGCTCAGGACAAAGCCGGCGCCGCAGATCAAGGCGACATCGCCGCCCTGCAACTCGGAAGGCAGGTTGCTGACGAAATACACGTCGGAGCTGAAGATCTGCTGACCGCTGATCCGCTCCAGCCAACCCACCAGTTCGCTGACGTTCAACGCCGCAATCACCCCCAGCACCCCGCCGATCAGGGTGCCGACAATCCCGATTACCGTGCCCTGGACCATGAAGATCGCCATCACCTGCCGCGGCGTGGCGCCGATGGTACGCAGGATCGCGATATCCGCGCCCTTGTCGTTCACCACCATGATCAGGGTGGCGATGATGTTGAACGCCGCCACTGCAACGATCATCAGCAACAGCAGGCCGATCATGGTCTTTTCCATCTTCATCGCGCTGAACAGGCTGCCCTGGGTGTGGGTCCAGTCATCGGCGCGGAAATCCGCGCCCAGGCCCTTGGCGATGTCCGCCGAAACCTGCGGCGCGGCATACAGGTCCTTGACCGCCAGGCGCACGCTCTGCACCTGGTTCGGCTGCCAGTGCTGCATCTCGGCGGCATCGGCCACGTGGATCAGGCCCATGGAACCATCCAGCTCGGCACCGACCTTGAACACACCGACAACGTTGAGACGCTGCATGCGCGGGGTAATGCCTCCTGGCGCGCTACTCACCTCAGGCACGATCAGGGTCAGTTTGTCGCCGACATTCAAGCGAAAGCGCCGGGCGGTGATCTCGCCAATGACCACACCGAACTCACCGGGCTTCAGGTCCTGCAGGCTGCCCTGGACAATGTGCTGGGTGACGATGGAGACCTTGCCTTCCTGGGCCGGGTCGATGCCGCTGATCTGGATCGGTTGCATCGCGCCCTTGTAGGAGAGCATGCCTTCCATCTCGGTGAAGGGCACTGCCGCGGTAACTTCCGGGTTCTTCAGGGCCGCTGCGGCCACCGGCTGCCAGTCGTCGATGGGCTTGACCCCGACGATGGTGGCGTGCGGCACCATGCCGAGAATCCGCGAACTCATCTCCCGCTGGAAGCCGTTCATCACCGACAGCACCACGATCATCGCCAGCACGCCCAGGGCGAGGCCGATCATCGAGGTCATGGAAATGAACGAGACAAAACGATTGCGCCGCTTGGCGCGGGTGTAGCGCGTGCCGATAAAGATCGATAAGGGTCTGAACATGGGCAAGGCACCCTGGAAAAATTAATGACCCGGCGTCGGCGGGCCAGCCGCCAACGCCGCGTGCGGCCGCATCAGATGGCGACCAGGTGACCTTCTTGCAGGTGCAGGACGCGGTCCATCTGCCGGGCCAGGTTCATGTCGTGGGTCACCACCAGGAAGGCGGTACGCATCGACGTGCTGAGTTCCAGCATCAAGTCCTGAATCCCCTGGGCGGTGTGCGAGTCGAGGTTGCCGGTGGGCTCGTCGAGCATCACCAGCCCCGGCTTGTTCACCAGGGCCCGGGCAATGGCCACCCGCTGGCGCTCGCCGCCGGACAGTTCGGCCGGTTTGTGTTCCAGGCGATGGCCAAGGCCGACCCGCTCCAGCAGCGCGGTCGCACGCTGACGGGCTTCGGGAATCGGTGTCCGGCCGATCAGCAGCGGCATGCAGACGTTCTCCAGCGCGGTGAACTCCGGCAGCAGGTGGTGGAACTGGTAGACGAAGCCCAGGGCGCGATTGCGCAACTGACCGCGAGCCTTCTCGCCCAGGGCCGAGAGCTCCTCGCCAGCCAGCCAGACGCTGCCCTTGGACGGCGTATCCAGGCCGCCCAGCAAGTTGAGCAAGGTACTCTTGCCGGAGCCGGACGTACCGACGATGGCCACTCGCTCCCCCGGATGCAGTTCCAGTTGCAGGCCGGACAGGACCACCACCGATTCCGGGCCTTCCTCGTAGGACTTGCCCAGGTCACGGCAGCTCAGGATTGCTTTTTCACTCATGCCCAACTCACTCATAACGTAGCGCCTCCGCAGGCTGGGTGCGCGCCGCACGCCAGGCTGGATACAGGGTGGCGAGGAAACTCAGGACCAATGCCGCGCCGCAGACCATCAACACGTCCTCGGCCATCAGTTGCGACGGCAGGTAGTCGATGAAGTACACATCGGCATTCAGGAATTTATGGCCGATCAGGCCTTCGAGGGCGGAGATCGCGGCACTGACATTCAACGCTGCGAGCATCCCCAGCACCGCGCCGATCAGGGTGCCGACCACGCCGATCACCGTGCCCTGGACCATGAAGATCGCCATGATGGTGCCCGGAGTGGCACCCAGGGTACGGAGGATGGCGATGTCGCCCTTCTTGTCGTTCACCACCATCACCAGGGTCGAGATGATGTTGAACGCAGCCACCGCGACGATCAGCAGCAACAACAGTCCGATCATGGCTTTTTCCATGCGGATGGCCTGGTACAGGTTGCCGTGGGTACGGGTCCAGTCGCGGGCGTAGAAATGGTTCTCCCCCAGCTGCTGGGCAATTTCCCAAGCGGTGCGCGGGGCCTGGAACAGGTCGTCGAACTTCAGCCGCAGGCCCTGGACCTGATCCGGCTTCCAGCGGTGCAGGCGGCCCAGGTCTTCCAGGTTGGTCAGGCCCAGGTAGCCGTCAATCTCGCCCGCGCCGACGTGGAAGATGCCCACCACGGTGAAGCGCTTCATGCGCGGGAACATGCCGGCCGGGGTCACCGTGACTTCCGGCGCGACGAAGGTCAGCTTGTCGCCGAGGCCGACGCCCAGCTTGGCGGCCGCCTTGTCGCCGATGACGATGCCGAAACTGCCGGGCGCCAGCGCATCCAGCTGCCCCTGCTGCATGAAGTGGTCGATGATCGACACCTGCCGTTCCTGCGCGGGGTCGATGGCATTGAGCAGCACTTTCTGCACCTGGCCGTTGTTGGTCAGCAGCCCCTGCATCTGAGTGAATGGCGCCACCGCCAGCACTTTCGGGTTCTGCCTGACCTTGTCGGCCAGGCTCTGCCAATCGCTGATGGGCTCGCCGGACTCGATGGTGGCGTGGGGCACCATGCCCAGCACGCGGGTGCGCATTTCATGATCGAAGCCGTTCATCACCGACAGCACCACGATCATCACGATCACGCCAAGGGCGAGTCCGATCATCGAGGTCAGGGAAATGAATGACACAAAATGATTGCGACGCTTTGCACGGGTATAACGCGTGCCGATAAAAGCAAACAGAGGTCTGAACATGTCGGGGCTTGTGCAGAGGAAAAGAAGACGTCCTTGTGGCGGGGCCTGGTAAGCAGCTTTACACTCAGACCACTGCCTCTACCATGGGTTCGCCATGTCGACATTAGATGAAGAAGATCGCCGCGAATACTACCGTATCGAGGACGCGATCGCACTGGAAATTAGCCCCTTGTCCGCCCACGACGCGGCGAGCAAGGAAGTGTTGCAGGATGAGTCCCCGCTGTTCAATCTGCTCAGCGAACTGCACCTGAGCGAATTCGAATCCCAGCACCTGCTGCGCCAGGTCAGCGAGCGGGATCGCACCCTGGCCAGCTACCTCAAGGCCATGAACAAGCGCATCGACCTGCTCAGCCAAGTGGTGGCACAGACCGTGTTCGGCAAGTTCGGCGAACCACAGCGAGTGATCCTTTCCGAGGGTGGCATCGAGTTCAACCACCACCTGAGCTACGCCAAGGGCAGCCACCTGGCCGTGAAACTGCTGCTGATGCCCCAGGCCCTGGGCCTGCTGCTGCGGGCCAAGGTCATCCACTGCGAGCCCCAGAGTTTCGGTACCTTCGAGATCGGCACCGAATTCGAAGCATTGACCGACGCCCAACGCCAGCTGCTGGCACGCTATATCCTGCAAAAACAGGCCCAGCAACGCCGCCAGGCCCGGGAGCAGAGCGACCCCGCCGCCGGTTGAGCAACACGCCCGCCCCACCTCTTGTGAAACAACATCCGTGAAGGAGCAATTGTGACCCTGATCTATGGCCATCGCGGCGCTAAAGGCGAAGCACCGGAAAACACCCTGACCAGCTTTCAGGAATGTCTCAAGCACGGCGTGCGCCGTTGCGAGCTCGACCTGCACCTGTCCATGGACGGCGAGTTGATGGTGATTCACGACCCGACCCTCAAGCGCACCACCGACCGGCGCGGCAAGGTGGTGGAGCATTCCGCCGCCGAGCTGGTGACCTACGACGCGCGCAAGGGCGGCCCGGGCTGGGTCAGCCCCTGCCCCATTCCACGCCTTGAAGAGCTGTTCGAGAAATGCGACTTCGAGCACTGGCAGCTGGAAGTCAAGAGCGCCTCGCGCACTCGCGCCGCCACCACTGTGCTGGCGATTCGGGAAATGGCCCAGCGCTTCGGTCTGCTGGACAAGGTCACCGTGACCTCAAGCTCGCGGGAAGTGCTGAAAGCCGCAGTCGAGCTGACCCCGGATCTGTCTCGCGGACTGGTCGCCGAGTACGCCTGGCTCGACCCGTTGAAGGTTGCCCAGAGCTACGGCTGCGAGATTCTTGCGCTGAACTGGACCCTGTGCACCCCGGAGCGTCTGCAGCGAGCACAGCGTCAGGGCCTGCATGTGTCGGTGTGGACGGTCAACGAGCCCGCGCTAATGCGCAGGCTCGCCGACTTCGGCGTAGATAGCCTGATTACAGACTTTCCCGGTTTGGCCAGCGCCACTCTCGAGAATTACTGAAATCGGTCTCCCCGGCCGGCTCAGGCCACCGGCCGGAGCCGCTCAAAAAAGCCGGTTGAGGCCGTCGTATGCCGCTACCCGATAGGCTTCGGCCATGGTCGGGTAGTTGAAGGTGGTGTTGACGAAGTACTTCAGGGTGTTGTGCTCACCCGGCTGACTCATGATCGCCTGGCCGATGTGGACGATCTCCGAAGCCTGGTAGCCGAAGCAGTGCACGCCGAGGACTTCCAGGGTTTCCCGGTGGAACAGGATCTTCAGCATGCCTTGCGGCTCGCCGGCGATCTGCGCGCGGGCCATGCCCTTGAAGAACGCCTTGCCCACTTCATAGGGCACCTTGGCCTGGGTCAGTTCCTGCTCGTTCTTGCCGATCGAGCTGATCTCCGGAATGGTGTAGATCCCGGTCGGCACGTCGTTGACGAAGCGCCAGCTACCGTTGTCGACGATGCTGCCGGCGGCGGAGCGACCCTGGTCATGGGCGGCACTGGCCAGGCTTGGCCAGCCGATCACGTCACCGGCACCGTAGATGTTCGGCACGCAGGTGCGGTAGTTCTCGTCGACCTCGATCTGGCCGCGGCTGTTGACCTTGACCCCGATGTTCTCCATGCCCAGCTTGTCGGTGTTGCCGGTCCGGCCGTTGCACCAGAGCAAGGCGTCGGCCTTGATCTTCTTGCCGGATTTCAAGTGCAGGATCACCCCGTTGTCGACGCCTTCAACCCGGTCGTATTCCTCGTTGTGACGCACGGTGATGTTGTTGTTGCTGAAGTGGTAGCTCAGGGCCTGGGAAATCTCCGAGTCCAGGAAGCTCAGCAACTGGCCACGGTTGTCCACCAGCTCCACCAGCACCCCCAGACCACTGAAGATCGAAGCGTATTCGCAGCCGATGACCCCGGCGCCGTAGACGATGAGTTTGCGCGGGGTATGGCCGAGGCTGAGGATGGTGTCGCTATCGTAGATACGCGGGTGGCTGAAATCGATGTCCGCCGGGCGATAGGGGCGCGAGCCGGTGGCGATGATGATGTGCTTGGCGACCAGCTTTTCCACCACGCCGTTGGCGCAGACCACTTCCACGGTCTGCTCGTCGGCGAAGCTGCCAGTGCCGAAGAACACGTCGACCCGGTTGCGAGCGTAGTAGCCGGTGCGCGAAGCCACTTGCTTGGAGATGACCTTCTCGGCGCTCTTGAGCACGTCCGGGAAGGAGAACCAGCGCGGCTCGCCGATGGCCCGGAACATCGGGTTGGTGTTGAACTGCATGATCTGCCGGACCGAGTGACGCAGGGCCTTGGACGGAATGGTACCCAGGTGGGTGCAGTTGCCGCCGACCTGGCGACGGCTATCGACCATCGCCACTTTGCGTCCTGCTTTCGCGGCGTTCATCGCCGCACCTTCTCCAGCGGGGCCCGAGCCCAGCACCACTACGTCGTAGTTGTAGACAGCCATGCGTACTCCTCAGAACAGGCCGAGATGCCCTTCTGGCATCTCCGGCTAAATCATGCCGCGGCCAGCGGCATGAAGGATCAATTTGGCTCGGTTACGAACCCGGGCACAGTCTATAGAAGCGTCAACGCCGCGCACATTAACCCTTGGTCGCGTCGTAGGCTACTTTTGCCTGCACTACAGCGTTCGTGAAGCGTGCCGGTTTATTGTTTTGCCCCCGCCGACAACGCATCGAAGGCCGGGTTGCTGCGTGTGACGAAGCCTGTATCGGCACGCATCACAAAAAATGCGGCGATCCGATGTTTTTCCGCGTACTCCCAACCCGCCTCGGGGCCGAGAATCAGCAACAGCGTCGACAGGCCATCGGCCATGAGCGCCGAAGGATGAATCACCGTCACCGACGCCAGCCTGTGGTTTATGGGCCTGCCGATTCGCGCGTCGAAGGTGTGGGAGTAGCGCCGCCCATCCTGCTCGAAGTAGTTACGGTAGTCGCCGGACGTGGATACACCATAACCATCCAGCGCCAACACCCGCTGGGCCACTTGCCGGTCATCCCGGGGCTCTTCCAGGGCGATGCGCCAAGGTGAGCCGTCCGGCTTGCGCCCAACCGCCTTGATTTCACCGGTGGCCTCAGCCAGGAAACTGTCGACCCCCAATTGCACCAGCCGGGCAGCAATACGATCCACGGCATAGCCGGCGGCGATGCTGTTGAAATCCACCTCCACTGCCGCGTCCTTGCACAACTGCCCAGCGTCGATATGCAGGTGGCCATGCCCGACCCGCTGCCGCACTTGCGCCAGCGCCGGGGCGCTCGGCACCTTTTCCTCGCGCCCCTGGGGACCAAAGCCCCAGAGATTGAGCAGCGGCTCCACGGTCAGATCAAAGGCGCCATCACTGTCACGAGACAACTGCTCCCCCACACGCACCAACTGCAGTACCGGCTCGGGCATCGGCTGACAGCTGTTGGCCGGCAAATCGTTGAAGCGCTCGATATCCGAGTCAGCGCGATAGGTGGACATCTGCCGATCGACCTCGGCGAGAATGCCCTCGACTTCGCTCTTGACCCGAGACGCCGTCGGGCCATTGGCGTGCCGCACATACTGCACCGAATAGGTACTGCCCATGGTCGGCCCGGAAACACTCTCCACGCGCTCGCCCCCACAACCGGCCAACAGCGCTGTCGCCGCCCACAACCCGGCGCCCCGCCAGAAATGGCTTGCCCACACAATCCGCTCTCCCAATCAAGTGCCCCGCAGGGCTACGTCACGATGCAAAACGCCATTATGTGACAGACGACGGCCGCCCACCCACCCGGAGCCCCGTCTCGCTCACGGCCAGAACCCCGTTCCAGAGCCTGCGCGGCCCAACCAAGAGATTTAGTTGCCTGACAGCCTTCATACACATATCGTTACAAAACTGTTCAGCGTGCAGCCTCGTGCCCCGACTTTGCAGTAAGGGACGCATAACGACCAGGGATTGCTAACAAGACAGCCAAAGTGAGTGAAAAAAATGTCCACGACCACGGGCAAAGGCAAGGCGATCTTTCGCGTTGTCAGCGGCAACTTCCTCGAGATGTTCGACTTCATGGTCTACGGCTTCTACGCCACGGCAATCGCCAAGACCTTCTTCCCTGCCGACAGTGCTTTCGCCTCGCTGATGCTGTCCCTGGCGACCTTCGGCGCCGGCTTCCTGATGCGCCCCCTGGGAGCGATCTTCCTCGGTGCCTACATTGACCGCCACGGTCGTCGCCAGGGCCTGATCATCACCCTGGCGCTGATGGCCGCAGGCACCGTACTGATCGCCTGCGTGCCGGGCTACGCCACCCTCGGCGTGGCCGCGCCCCTGCTGGTGTTGCTGGGCCGGCTGCTGCAAGGCTTCTCCGCGGGCGTCGAACTGGGTGGGGTATCGGTGTACCTGGCCGAAATCTCCACTCCGGGCCGCAAGGGCTTCTTCGTCAGCTGGCAGTCGGCCAGCCAACAGGCGGCGGTGGTGTTCGCCGGCTTGCTGGGTGTGGGCCTGAACCACTGGCTGAGCCCCGAGCAGATGGGTGACTGGGGCTGGCGCGTGCCGTTCCTGGTGGGCTGCATGATTGTTCCGGCGATTTTCATCATCCGCCGCTCCCTGGAGGAAACCCCGGAGTTCCAGGCCCGCAAGCATCGCCCTTCGCTGCAGGAGATCGTCCGCTCCATCGGTCAGAACTTCGGCATCGTCATCGCCGGCATGGCCCTGGTGGTCATGACCACCGTGTCCTTCTACCTGATCACCGCCTACACCCCGACCTTCGGCAAGGCCGAGCTGCACCTGTCGGATTTCGACGCCCTGCTGGTGACCGTGTGCATCGGCCTGTCGAACTTCTTCTGGCTGCCGGTGATGGGCGCGCTGTCGGACAAGGTCGGGCGCAAACCGCTGCTGCTGGGCGCGACCATCCTGGCGATCTTCACCGCTTACCCGGCGCTGTCCTGGCTGGTGGCCAACCCCAGCTTCAGTCACCTGCTGATCGTCGAGCTGTGGCTGTCCTTCCTCTATGGCTCGTATAACGGCGCCATGGTGGTGGCCCTGACCGAGATCATGCCAGTGGAAGTGCGCACCACGGGCTTCTCCCTGGCCTACAGCCTGGCGACCGCAACCTTCGGCGGCTTCACCCCGGCGGCCTGTACCTACCTGATCCACGTCCTGGGCAACCAGGCAGCTCCGGGCATCTGGCTCAGCGGCGCGGCGGTACTGGGACTGATCGCCACCCTGGTGCTGTTCCGTGGCAACCGCCACGAACTGCGTACCGCGCAAGCGGCTGGCGGCGCCTGAGACAAAGCGTCGCCGGCAAGCCGGTGCCGCCCCGGCTGACCGGCGAAAGCCACAAACAAAAACGCCCCGACGAGTCGGGGCGTTTTCATTTCAGCTATCGCTTAGCGTGGGAACGCTGGCGGGTTGACCCCGGCCATGTCTTCCATCACGCGCACGACCTGGCAGCTGTAACCGAACTCGTTGTCGTACCAGACATACAGAACAACGCGGTTGTCCTGAACGATGGTGGCTTCAGCGTCGACCACACCGGCGTGACGCGAACCGACGAAGTCGGTGGAGACCACTTCCTGCGAATTGACGAAGTCGATCTGCTTGTGCAGGTCGGAGTGCAGCGCCATGTAGCGCAGGTACTCGTTCATCTCTTCACGGGTGGCGGCTTTCTCGAGGTTCAGGTTGAGAATGGCCATCGACACGTTTGGCGTTGGAACGCGGATCGCGTTGCCGGTCAGCTTGCCGGCCAGCTCAGGCAGGGCCTTGGCAGCAGCAGTGGCAGCGCCGGTTTCGGTGATAACCATGTTCAGCGCGGCGCTACGGCCACGGCGATCGCCCTTGTGGAAGTTGTCGATCAGGTTCTGGTCGTTGGTGTACGAGTGAACGGTTTCGACGTGACCGTTGATGATGCCGAACTTGTCATTCACAGCCTTGAGCACCGGCACGATGGCGTTGGTGGTGCAGGAAGCGGCGGACACGATCTTGTCTTCAGCGGTGATTTCGTTGTGGTTGATACCGTGAACGATGTTCTTCAGCTTGCCTTTGCCAGGCGCAGTCAGAACCACGCGGTCGATACCCGGGCAGGCCAGGTGCTGGCCCAGGCCGTCGGCGTCACGCCATACACCGGTGTTGTCCACCAGCAGCGCGTTCTTGATCCCGTACTGGGTGTAGTCCACCTCGGTCGGGTTCTTCGCGTAGATCACCTGGATCAGGTTGCCGTTGGCAGTGATGGTGTTGTTTTCTTCGTCGATGGTGATGGTGCCGTTGAACGAACCGTGTACCGAGTCGCGACGCAGCAGGCTGGCGCGCTTGGTCAGGTCGTTTTCGGCGCCTTTGCGCACCACGATGGCCCGCAGGCGCAGGCCGTCGCCGCCACCGGTTTTCTCGATCAGGATGCGCGCCAGCAGGCGGCCGATACGACCGAAGCCGTACAGGACAACGTCAGTGCCTTTGCGGGCCGAAGCGTTTTGCTGGCCAACCACGTCAGCCATTTCTTCACGCACGAACTGCTCGGCGCTGCGGCCATTGCCTTCGTTGCGGAATTTGAACGCCAACTTGCCCAGGTCTACCGAAGCCGCGCCGAGCTTGAGCTCGCTCATGGCCTTGAGCAGTGGGAATGTTTCGTGGACGGAGAGTTCGCTGTCGTCGGAGGAGCGATGGCGAGCAAAGCGATGAGCCTTGAGAATCGCGATGACAGACTGGTTGATCAGGCTGCGGCCATAGATCGAGCTCACCACATTGTTATTGCGGTAGAGCTGACCGATAAGCGGAATCATCGCTTCTGCGAGTGCTTCACGGTCGATCCATTCACCAAGACACTGGTCGGGCTTCTGAGTCACGGGAACCTTCCACATGTAGGGGCAGAAAAAAGGGGCTACATTATGCCGCCCTGTTCTTGTCGTAGCAATGCGCGCCTGTCGTGCGGAACGTAACAAAAAGCCCTTGCAAAAAAACACCACTGTGCTGGAGGCCAGTAAAACCGCGGCTTCCAGCAGCGTCAATTTTTTGGACAGCTCAACAGGCTGTCTGTAACCCTCCGTAACACCAGCCGGATTCGGCACTACATTTGCGCCCAAAAAGCACATTTTGTTGTCATAGCCACTACATTTGCCCGGACCGGCGTAATAGACGCATCAGCCACTGACAGTGGCCACCCGGGGCCGTTACAATTACCGACTTTCGTCGCAACGCTTGGAGCTTGACCGTCCGTGCCCGTCCTGCGTCTACCGCTACTCCCCGCCGCCGCCGGTAAACAGCATTGGGGCAACCTGCCCGGTGCCGCCCTGAGCCTGGCCATCGCCGAAGCCGCCAGCGCTGCCAAGCGCTTTACCCTCCTGCTGACCGCCGACAGCCAAAGCGCTGACCGGCTGGAACAGGAGCTGAGCTTCTTCGCCCCGGACCTGCCGGTGCTGCATTTCCCCGATTGGGAAACCCTGCCCTACGACCTGTTCTCGCCGCACCAGGACATCATTTCCCAGCGCATCGCCAGCCTCTACCGGCTGCCGGAGCTGGAGCACGGCGTGCTGGTGGTGCCGATCACCACCGCCCTGCATCGCCTGGCGCCAACCCAGTTCCTGCTGGGCAGCAGCCTGGTGCTGGATGTCGGCCAGAAGCTCGATGTGGAACAGATGCGTACGCGTCTGGAGGCCAGCGGCTACCGCTACGTCGACACGGTCTACGAGCACGGCGAATTCACCGTGCGCGGCGCGCTGATCGACCTGTTCCCCATGGGCAGCAAGCTGCCGTACCGCATCGACCTGTTCGACGACGAAATCGAAACCCTGCGCACCTTCGACCCGGAGAACCAGCGCTCCATCGACAAGGTCGACTCGGTGCGCCTGCTGCCGGCCAAGGAATTCCCCCTGCAGAAAGAAGCGGTGACCCGTTTCAAGGCACGCTTTCGCGAACGCTTCGACGTGGACTTCCGCCGCTGCCCGATCTTCCAGGACCTGAGCAGCGGGATTACCCCGGCCGGTATCGAGTACTACCTGCCACTGTTCTTCGAAGAGACCTCGACCCTGTTCGACTACCTGCCCCAGGACACCCAGGTGTTCTCCCTGCCGGGCATCGAACAGGCCGCGGAAAACTTCTGGAACGATGTACGCAACCGTTACGAAGAGCGCCGCGTCGACCCTTCGCGCCCACTCCTGCCGCCGGCCGAACTGTTCCTGCCGGTGGAAGACTGCTTCGCCCGCCTGAAGAACTGGCCACGGGTGGTGGCCAGCCAGCAGGACATCGAAACCGGCGTCGGTCGCGAGCGCTTTCCGGCCCACGAACTGCCCAACCTGGCCATCGAAGCCAAGGCCAACCAGCCGCTGGCGGCGCTCTCGGGCTTCCTCGACGAGTTCCCCGGCCGGGTGCTGTTCACTGCCGAATCCGCCGGCCGCCGGGAAGTGCTGCTGGAGTTGCTGGAACGCCTCAAGCTGCGCCCCAAGACCGTCGACAGCTGGCCGGACTTCGTCGCCAGCAAGGAACGCCTGGCGATCACCATCGCGCCCCTGGACGAAGGCCTGGTGCTGGACGATCCGGCCCTGGCCCTGGTGGCCGAGAGCCCACTGTTCGGCCAGCGGGTGATGCAGCGCCGGCGCCGGGAAAAACGCGCCGACGCCAATAACGATGCAGTGATCAAGAACCTCACCGAGCTGCGTGAAGGCGCGCCGGTGGTGCACATCGACCACGGTGTCGGCCGCTACCTGGGCCTGGCTACCCTGGAGATCGACAACCAGGCCGCCGAGTTCCTGACCCTGGAGTACGCCGAGGGCGCCAAGCTCTACGTGCCCGTGGCCAACCTGCACCTGATCGCCCGCTACACCGGCAGCGACGACGCCCTGGCACCGTTGCACCGCCTGGGCTCGGAAGCCTGGCAGAAAGCCAAGCGCAAGGCCGCCGAGCAAGTCCGCGATGTGGCCGCCGAGCTGCTGGACATCTATGCCCGCCGCGCCGCCCGCGAAGGTTACGCCTTCGCCGATCCGAAGGCCGACTACGCCACCTTCAGCGCCGGCTTCCCCTTCGAGGAAACCCCGGACCAGCAGAGCACCATCGAAGCGGTGCGCGAGGACATGCTCTCGGGCAAACCGATGGACCGCCTGGTGTGCGGCGACGTCGGTTTCGGCAAGACCGAAGTGGCCATGCGCGCCGCGTTCATTGCGGTCCACGGCGGCAAGCAGGTGGCGATCCTGGTGCCCACCACCCTGCTCGCCCAACAGCACTACAACAGCTTCCGCGACCGCTTCGCCGACTGGCCGGTGACCGTGGAAGTGATGAGCCGCTTCAAGTCGGCCAAGGAAGTGAACGCCGCGGTGGCGGACCTGGCCGAAGGCAAGATCGACATCGTCATCGGCACCCACAAGCTGTTGCAGGACGATGTGAAGATCAAGAACCTGGGGCTGGTGATCATCGACGAAGAACACCGTTTCGGCGTGCGCCAGAAAGAACAGCTCAAGGCCCTGCGCAGCGAAGTCGACATCCTCACCCTGACCGCCACGCCGATCCCGCGGACCCTGAACATGGCAGTCTCGGGCATGCGCGACCTGTCGATCATCGCCACCCCGCCGGCCCGCCGCCTGTCGGTGCGGACCTTCGTCATGGAGCAGAACAAGAGCACGGTCAAAGAGGCCCTGCTGCGCGAACTGCTGCGTGGCGGCCAGGTGTATTACCTGCACAACGACGTGAAGACCATCGATAAATGCGCCGCCGAGCTGGCCGAACTGGTGCCCGAAGCCCGGATCGGCATCGGCCACGGGCAGATGCGCGAACGCGAACTCGAACAGGTGATGAGCGACTTCTACCACAAGCGCTTCAATGTGCTGATCGCCTCGACCATCATCGAGACCGGGATCGACGTGCCCAGCGCCAACACCATCATCATCGAGCGCGCCGACAAGTTCGGCCTGGCCCAACTGCACCAGTTGCGCGGCCGGGTCGGACGCAGCCACCACCAGGCCTACGCGTACCTCTTGACGCCACCGCGCCAGCAGATCACCCCGGACGCGGAAAAGCGCCTGGAAGCCATCGCCAATACCCAGGACCTGGGGGCCGGCTTTGTCCTGGCCACCAACGACCTGGAGATCCGCGGCGCCGGCGAACTGCTGGGCGACGGCCAGAGCGGGCAGATCCAGGCGGTGGGCTTCACCCTTTATATGGAGATGCTCGAGCGCGCGGTAAAAGCCATCCGCAAGGGCGAGCAGCCGAACCTCGACCAGCCCCTGGGCGGCGGGCCGGAAATCAACCTGCGCCTGCCGGCGCTGATTCCCGAGGACTACCTGCCGGATGTGCACGCGCGCCTGATTCTCTACAAGCGCATCGCCTCCGCCACCGACGAAGACGGCCTGAAGGACCTGCAGGTGGAAATGATCGACCGCTTCGGCCTGCTGCCCGAGCCGACCAAGAACCTGATCCGCCTGACCCTGCTGAAGCTCCAGGCCGAGACCCTGGGGATCAAGAAGGTCGATGGCGGCCCGCAAGGCGGGCGTATCGAATTCGCCGCGGACACTCCGGTAGACCCCTTGGCGCTGATCAAGCTGATCCAGAGCCAACCCAAACGCTACAAATTCGAAGGCGCAACCCTGTTCAAGTTCATGGTGCCGATGGAGCGCCCGGAAGAGCGCTTTAATACATTGGAGGCACTGTTTGAACGCCTCACCCCGAAAACTGCTTGAAGGACGCCCCATGCGCCTGTTCCGCTCCCTGACCCTGCTCCTGACCCTGGTCGCGCCCCTGGCTTTTGCCGACGACCTGTATCAGGTGGAAATGATCCTTGTCCGGCAGAACGCCGAGCCGCAGATCCTCAGCCGCGCCGCTCCCGAAGACTGGGCCGCCGGCGCTCAACACCTGAGCCCCGACAGCCAGCGCACGCCCGCCCTGGGCGGGATCGTCGACAAGCTCAACGCCAGTGGCAACTACAGCGTGCTGCTGCACAAGGCCTGGCAGCAGACACTGGGGGAAACCCCGGTCAAGGTGGCCCTCAGCGACGGTCCGGAACAGTTCGGCCAGTTCCCCATCGAAGGCACCCTGAACCTCAAGCTCGGGCGCTTCACCGATGTCGACGCGGACTTCTGGATCAACCAGATCGACAGCAATGGCCTGGTCACCCGCAGCGAACGCCTGAAACAGCAAAGCCACACCAAGAACGGCCAGCTCAACTACCTGGACAACGGCCATCTGGCCCTGCTGATCAAGATCACCTCGCTCACCGCACCGGCACCTCGCCCCGCTCCAACTGAAATACCGGACTGATCGAAGTCCCTATGAGCCCGCCCCTGACCAAACCCCTGGCCCCGTCCTGGGTCAACCGCTTCAAGGAACAAACCTTGGAGCGCGGCCGGCGTTATGCCCTGGAAAAGCGCGTGCGCATCGTCAGCGCCGCAGACAGCGCTATCACCGCCAGCTGCGAGGGTTCCAGTGGCAATGTCTACCGGCAGAGCATCAACTTGCGCGAGTCGAGCAAGGGCAGCCTGCTGCTGATCGACACCCATTGCACCTGCCCGGTACGCAGCAACTGCAAACATGTGGTCGCCGTCTTGCTGCAAGTGGAAGAAACCCTGGCCTACCCGGCGGCAGCCAAGGACGCCGAACTGCTGGAGAAACTCTCTGCCGTGCTCGACAGCCGTCGCCCCGCCGCCCTGCCCCAGGTGCTGCTGGAGGACGTGCGTCCAGTGCCGCGCCTGTGGCTGGCCAGCATCGAGTTCAGTGCCTTCGAACCGCGCAACGGCAAGATGCAGCGCTACATCCAGCACCGCGCCGCGCTGTCGTTCAACTACGGGGGCGAGTACGTCAGCGGCCCGAAGAATGCCGATGTGATCATCCGCCAGGAACACCAGAGCCTGCGCATCAAGCGCCAGCCAGAACTGGAGCAAGGCTGGCGCGAACAGTTGCGCAGCCTGGGCTTCAAGATCGCCACCCGGCAGAGCAAGGCCCTGCCGGAAAGCGCCGGCGAACTGTTCGAGATGGTCAACGACAGCGCCTGGCTGACCTTCACCCTCAATGAACTGCCCAAACTGCGCAGCCAGGGCTGGGAACTGCAGATCGACGATGGCTTCGGCTTCGACCTGACCGCGGTGGACGACTGGTATGCCAGTGTCGACGAAGCCCCCGGGCGCGACTGGTTCGACCTGGAACTGGGGATCATCGTCAATGGCGAACGCCTGAGCCTGCTGCCGATCCTGCTCAACCTGATGCGCTCCCACACCGAGATCCTCAACCCTGAACGCCTGGCCAAGCGCCGCGATGACGAGCTGATCCTGGTGAACATTCCCCACCGCCCCAACTCCTTGCACGGCACGCTGCAAGTGGCGCTGCCCTATGGGCGCCTGAAGCCGGTGCTGGCCACTCTGGGGGAGTTCTACCTGCAAGAGCCCGGCGAAACCACCCTGCGCCTGAGCAGCGCCGACGCCACCCGCCTCAACCCGCTGCAGGACCTGCCGCTGCTCTGGGAAGGTGGCGAGCATATCCGCACCTTTGCCCAGCGCCTGCGCGACATCAAGGACTACTCGGCGCCGGTGCCAGAGGGGTTGAATGCCACCCTGCGCCCCTATCAGCAGGAAGGCTTGAGCTGGATGCAGTCCCTGCGCCAGCTGGAAGTGGGCGGCATCCTCGCCGATGACATGGGCCTGGGCAAAACCCTGCAGACCCTGGCGCATATCCTCAGCGAGAAGAATGCCGGGCGCCTGGACCGGCCGTGCATGGTGGTGATGCCCACCAGCCTGATTCCCAACTGGCTGGACGAGGCGGCGCACTTCACCCCGCAACTCAAGGTTCTGGCGCTGTATGGCGCGGGGCGCAAGAAACACTTCGCGCAACTGGCCGACTACGACCTGCTGCTGACCACCTACGCGCTGCTGCCCAAGGACGTCGAACTGCTGGCCGCGCAACCCTTGCATGTGCTGATTCTCGATGAGGCGCAGTACATCAAGAACCCGTCGAGCAAGGCCGCCCAGGCCGCTCGCGAACTCAATGCCCGGCAGCGCCTGTGCCTGTCCGGCACGCCTTTGGAAAACCATCTGGGAGAGCTCTGGTCACTGTTTCACTTCCTGTTGCCGGGCTGGCTTGGCGATGCCAAAAGCTTCAACCGCGACTACCGGGTACCGATCGAAAAGCACGCCAGCGACGTGCGCCTGCAACACCTCAACGGTCGGATCAAACCCTTCCTGCTGCGCCGCACCAAGGAGCAAGTGGCCACTGAGCTGCCGCCCAAGACCGAGATCATCCACTGGGTCGAACTCAACGAGGCGCAACGGGACGTCTACGAAACCATGCGCCTGGCCATGGACAAGAAAGTCCGCGACGAAATCACCCGCAAGGGCGTGGCCCGCAGCCAGATCATCATCCTCGAAGCCCTGCTCAAACTGCGCCAGGTGTGCTGCGACCTGCGCCTGGTCAATGACTCGCCACCGGCGCGCGGCAGCTCCTCGGGCAAGCTGGACAGCCTGATGGAGATGCTCGAGGAGCTGTTTGAGGAAGGTCGACGCATTCTGCTGTTTTCCCAGTTCACCTCGATGCTGAGCCTGATCGAGGCCGAACTGAAACGACGCAACGTTGCCTACGCCCTGCTCACCGGCCAGACCCGGGATCGGCGCACGCCGGTGCGGGATTTCCAGAGCGGCAAGCTGCAGATCTTCCTGATCAGCCTCAAGGCCGGCGGCGTAGGCCTCAACCTGACCGAGGCCGACACCGTGATCCACTACGATCCGTGGTGGAACCCGGCGACCGAGAGCCAGGCCACCGATCGCGCCTACCGCATTGGCCAGGAAAAGCCGGTATTCGTCTACAAGCTGATCGCCCGCGGCACTGTGGAAGAGAAGATCCAACACCTGCAACAGGAGAAATCGGACCTGGCGGCAGGCGTGCTGGACGGGCGCACGGCCGGCGACTGGAAGCTGCAGAGCGAAGACATCGAAGCCCTGTTCGCGCCCTTGCCGGACAAGAAAACCGGCCGCTGAGGCCGGTCAATGCACGGGCACCGGGCAACATGCGGTGCCGTGCCATACCACCTCAATCGATCAACTGCGCGGCCTTCAGCGCTTCAAGAGCCGCGAGCCAGCGCGGGTCCTGCTTGTATTCGAGATTGGCGAACGCCTGGCCGCGCATCCGGGCCAGACGTGGCGACGGCTGCACCTTCAGGCGCTGGGCGGCGCTCAGGGCCAGCTCGGCCGCGGCGCGATCGTTGCACACCAGCCCCATGTCACAACCGGCCGCCAGGGCCGCCTCGATCCGGCTTGCCGCATCGCCGACGACATGGGCACCGGCCATGGACAGGTCGTCGCTGAAGATGACCCCGTCGAACTGCAACTCGCCACGCAGGATGTCCTGCAGCCAGCGTCGGGAGAAACCGGCCGGCTGCGAGTCGACCTGCGGATAGATCACATGGGCCGGCATCACTGCCGCCAACTGCTTGCTCAAGCGGGCGAACGGCAGCAGGTCCTTGGCGCGGATCTCGTCCAGGCTGCGCTCGTCATTGGGAATCGCCACATGGGAGTCGGCCTCGGCCCAGCCATGCCCGGGGAAATGCTTGCCGGTGGCCGCCATCCCGGCGCTGTTCATGCCGCGGATAAAGGCACCGGCCAACAGCGCCGCGCGCTCCGGATCGCCCTCGAAAGCCCGGCTGCCCACCACCGCGCTGCGCTGGTGATCCAGATCCAGGACTGGGGCAAAGCTCAGGTCCAGGCCCACCGCCAGGACCTCGGTGGCCATGATCCAGCCACACTGTTCGGCCAGGTACTCGGCATTCGGGTTGTCGGCCAGGGCACGCATCGCCGGCAGACGGACAAAGCCCTGACGCAATCGCTGTACCCGGCCACCTTCCTGATCCACCGCCAGCAGCAGGTCCGGGCGGATCGCCCGGATCGCCGCACTCAGTTCGCGCACCTGGCGTGGGTGCTCGATATTCCGAGCGAAAATGATCAGCCCGCCCACCTGCGGCTGACGCAGGAGTTGGCGATCTTCAGCCGTCAGCCAGGTACCGGCGACGTCCACCATCAAGGAGCCTTGCAGGCCAGCGGTCATAGAAATTCCTTAAGCACTACGATGCCTTCCAGGCAACGCCGACGAGGCCACACCCACGGGGATGCGGCCGGGGCAAGCAGCGTCGGCACAAGGAAGGCACGGGGATATGAAACGAGAATCGGCATGGGCGGCTAGCTTAGCGGATGTAAGCAGTCGCGCCCACCCGTGGGATCACGCCTTGGCAGCTGCCGGAGCGGTTTTGCTGCGCGGCTTGAGCTGGGCGCTGGCCATGGCTTCGTCGGTGACGCCAGTTTCGGCACGCATGCCGGCAGCGAGGAAAGGCACCATCAAGCGCATCACCTGTTCGATGGAGGTGTTGACCCCGAAATCGGTTTCGGCAATCGCCCGCAACGCCTTGATTCCGGACATGCTGAACGCCGCGGCACCCAGCATGAAATGCACGCGCCAGAACAATTCGATGGGCGGAATACGTGGCGCCGCCTCGTTGACCAGCAGCATGTAGCGGCGAAACACCTTGCCGTACATGTCTTCCAGATAACGCCGCAGATGCCCCTGGCTCTGGCTGAAAGCCAGCCCCAGCAAACGCATGAAAATCGACAGGTCGTTGCCGCTGCGTGGCTGCACCACCAACGCCTGCTCGACCAGGATCTCCAGTAGTTCTTCCAGGCTCGGCTTGCTGTCCGGCTTGGACTGACGCCGCTCCAGCTCACGATCGAGACTGACGCAGAACGGCCCGAGGAAGCGCGAGAACACCGCCTGAATCAGGGCCTTTTTGGAACCGAAATGATAGTTGACCGCTGCCAGGTTGACCCCGGCCTTGCTGGTAATCAGCCGCAACGAGGTTTCGGCAAAACCTTTTTCCGCGAACAACTGCTCGGCAGCATCGAGAATGCGTTCAACGGTTTCCGACTGGGCCATGGCTACTCCGCCTGACAAACACTTGTTTGAAACATACGTTTCAGGCTCATCAATGTCAAGTCCGCGCGCCCCTGCGAAGGCCGTCCGGCGCGCTATTTAATCATACCTGCCGCGGTCTGTAGCCAGCCTTGAGTGCTGGATTGCTACCCCGCAATGACAACCGCCCGGCTGACCACGGCAAATGGAGGATTGCCAAGCGACGTTCACTGTATATAATCCCAGTCACTGTATAAAAAGACAGAGCGATCGACATGCTAAAACTGACGCCACGCCAAGCTGAGATTCTGGCTTTTATCAAACGCTGCCTTGAAGACAACGGCTATCCGCCCACCCGCGCCGAGATCGCCCAGGAGCTGGGTTTCAAGTCGCCCAACGCCGCCGAAGAACACCTCAAGGCCCTGGCCCGCAAAGGCGCCATCGAGATGACCCCTGGAGCCTCTCGCGGCATCCGCATCCCGGGCTTCGAAGCCAAGCCCGACGACACGCTGCCCATCATCGGCCGCGTTGCCGCTGGCGCCCCCATCCTCGCCCAGCAGCACATTGAAGAATCCTGCAACATCAACCCGACCTTCTTCCATCCGCGCGCCGACTACCTGCTTCGGGTCAACGGCATGAGCATGAAGGACATTGGCATCTTCGACGGTGACCTGCTGGCAGTGCATACCACCCGCGAGGCCCGCAACGGCCAGGTGGTGGTGGCACGCATCGGCGATGAAGTCACGGTCAAGCGCTTCAAGCGCGAAGGCAGCAAAGTCTGGCTGATCGCCGAAAACCCTGATTTCGCCCCCATCGAAGTCAACCTGAAAGATCAGGAGCTGGTGATCGAAGGCTTGAGTGTCGGCGTCATTCGCCGCTAAAGGAGGCTCCATGCAGTTCCCCCATACACCACAGCAAGCCCAACTGCCGTTGTTTGAAGCGTTCCTGGCCCAGCCATTGGCGCCTGCGCTCAAAGAAGTGGCCGAGTCGCCCTGGAATAAAGATCCAGAGGCTTTCAGCGAACTGTCGTTACGCGGCGCCGCCGGGAACTGCCTGAACCTCCTGGCCCCCATCCTCAGAGAGTTGAGCCAGGAGCAGGACGCCCGGTGGCTGACCTTGATCGCCCCACCCTCAAGCCTGACCCAAAGCTGGCTGCGGGATGCCGGCCTGAATCGCGAACGCATCCTGCTGCTTCACCCCCGAGGCTCTCAGAGCCCACAGCAACTGGCTTGCGAAGCACTGCGCCTGGGGCGCAGCCACACAGTGGTCAGTTGGCTGAACCCATTGAGCACTAGCGCACGGCAACAGTTGATCAGCGCCGCACGCACGGGCGATGCGCAAAGCCTGAATATTCGCCTGGGATAAACACCGGGAAGTCACTGCACAATGCGCTTGAAAAGCACGAGGCTTCTCCAGGATTGAGAAGCCGAGAAAAATATGACGAACAACCGGAAGAAAACCGATAAACGGGCTTAGTGAAGAACCCGCGGACCGTCTTCCTTGTCGATTTCACCCTCCACCAGGCGTCCGGCCATCTGCACACCGACGCTCAACATGGCCTTGGCCACCTCGACATGCTGACCTTGCAAAAAGGCTTTGGCATCCTCGGAGAAATCCAAAGTAACCAGAGAACCCTCGTCCTCAGCTCTGCGCAGCTCGATACGGCCGTCTGGCAACTCGACAATTTCTAGAAAGGACGTTGGCATAAAGGTCTGGTCTCCACGAAAGGCGGGGATTATATCAGTCATCACCCCCGCCCCGCTCAGGATCTTGCACCAGACGTGGCGCCGTTCAACAGGCATGAGCCCCTGTTCCCTTCAAGAAATGCGGCACTTCAGCCCTCAAAACACCGTGCCAGCCCGCCTCAGAAATTCGGCTTGTATTCAAAACCCGCCGAAGCCTGGCTGTCGGAAAATGGCGTGATCAGCGACTTGTTCAAGCTCAACCGATTAACCAAGGAACCGGGGAACATCTGAATGGAGTTGTTGAAATGCTCCACATTCAGGTTGAACAGGGTGATGGCTCCGCCGATATTGCCTTCCTGCTCGGCAACCTCACGCATCAGGTTGCTCAACAGGGTGGCGGACTTGAGATCCGGATAGGCCTCAAACGCCAGGTTCAAGCCCCCCAACAGGGCTTTGCTGCCCTCGTCGACCGACTTCAACGCATCGCCATCGGCAGCAGATGGCAAGCTGCCAATGGCGCTACGCAAGCCAACGATCTTCTCCAGCAGTTGGCTCTCATACGCCTGAAAACCGGCCACTTGCGGTTCCAGCAGATCCAGCACCTTGATTCGCTGCCGCTGGTAGGTCAGCACGTCCGACCAGGCTCGCTGGGCGCGGTTGTGTGCGCTGACGATCTTGTTGTAGTGCACATAGGCCAGAACGCCCAAAGCGATCGCAATGACCAACAACAACTCCATACCCTATTGCTCCCTTTCATCAGCGACCTTCATCGGAAGGTCGAAATTGTTGTCATGCAATTCCGCCAGTTCATGCACCAGCGCCAGCACCGGAAACAGACCTGGCAACTCCAGTCCCTGCTTGATATTGGCGTAGAAGCCCGATAAGTCCTCGAAGGTTCCAGGATCCTTATAGGCCATGACCTCGGCGTCATCGAAGCTCAGGCACAGACGCCCCTCATTGGAAAATTCCAGGTTCACCTTCTTCAGCCGCCGGCACAGCCTCAGCAAAAAAGCCAGGGTGGTAGGGGTCGCGAACTTGGCACAGGCCAGCTCACTGTCCCCGGTAAAAATGAAGTTTCTGTTGAAGTCATCAGAAGTGGTCTCGAAGACTTTACGCTTTGTACGCTTTTTCTTCGGCAGATCACTGCACACCATCACGCCCGTGACCCAGGGAAAATCCACCACCAGGCTGAAACGATCGAAGCTCTCGTAAACCCGTTCACTTTCGCCATCGGATTTGGATTTGTAGTGGGAATTCACATAACGCAAGTGGTGAAAGACAAAGGGCAACTGATGGCGCGCACCCTGGTAGGTTCCCCCGGCGGAGTCCACGATGCGGCGGCTGTCGTTACCGCGTTCATAGTCCTCGAACTCGCCGCTCAGTTGCGTGAAACGCTCTTCAGCTGTTCCACCCGGGTCCGAAAGGCCATTACTGAGGAATGAACATCGGCGAGCGATCCTCATAGGCAACTCATCAACAGCGGCTTTACGACTCATCCAGATGATCAGACTGGCAACGCCTAAACACGCCGCGATGAACCACATCACCACCACGCCTGCCATGGCCGGGATCGCCGCAACAATCGCCAGCATCACCAGCACCAGGGGCTGGGCATGATCGAACTTCAAGCCGCCCTTGAAGGATTGGAGCCTGCCGATGACCTGCAACAGGTCGTCGTTGGTCCTGGCCCGCGCCACCTCGGCGTCGCAAGTGGCCAACAACCGGACCAGCTCGGCATCATGCTTGAGAAACTGCATCACTCTTCCTTGATCAATTCGCTGGAGTCCACAACCTGTGGGACGACAGCAGCAACAGCATGACCGTCGTGCTGCCAGGCCAGTCGCTCTATCAACCCCAACAGCGGATACAGCTTCGGCAACTCGATGCCCGCCTCGATCCGCTCACGAAAGACCGTCAGATCACTCAACGCCCCCGGATCGGCATGGGCCATGATGTCTTCGTTGTTGAAGCTCAGGCAGAGCCGTCCCTGGCCAGAGAACTCCAGATTGACCCCATGAAGCTGACGCGAAAGTTCCAGCAGCAGGTCCAGCGTCGCAGGCGTGGCGAAGCGTTCACAAGAGGCCGGGTCATTGCCGCGCAGCACAAAGGTCTGATTGAAATCCTCGCGATCGGTCTTGAAGGGCTGCCCCGACAGCTGTATTTCCAGGGGGCTGGATCGAAGTGCAATCTCTCTCACCCAGGGAAAATCCACCACCAGACTGTAGCGCTGGTAGTTCGTGTAAACCGTCTTGAGGTCTCCACCGGCCCCGCGCTCCCAACTGGAGATCACATATCGCAGCTGGTGATACTCGAATGCCAGCGAATGTCGCTCTCCTCGATATACTCCTTGGAGCGAGTCCAGGATACGGCGCCGCTCACTCTCGCTGCCCCGACGGTAATCGGTGAATTCATTGTCCAGTCTCTTCAGGCGCCAGTCGGCGCTACTGTCGAATTCCCTCAAGTCATTGCCAAGCATCATGCACTTGCGGGTAATGCTCGCCGCCAGATCGGTCGATACCCCAGAGATACCTTTGCTGACCCGATAGCTGAAGAAACACAAAGCCACAAACACCCAGAACATCCCGCCCATGCCGTCCATCAGCAACGCAGCCGCAAGCGAAGCAAACGCCAGCACCAGAAGCGTTATTGACTGCGCATGATCGAACGCCAGGCCGCCGGGGAATACCTCCAGCCGGTCAAGCACCTCAAGCAGGTCCGCCTTGGACTGAGCGTTGATGACTCGCATCTGGCAATCGCCCAGCAGGCGTACCAGCGCCTGGTCACGCAAGAAGAACAACATGCATCTTCCTTGATCAATTGAAGGCGCCGCCCGTCAAGCGACGCTCAGGCTCAACACTCGTTCAAGCCATCTCGAAAACGAATGGCCAGGGCCTTGAGATTCTGCCGCCAGCTCTCCAGTTCTTCCCGGCTCAGTTCCGGCGCCGGCTCCGGCTCGTCCAGATTAACCGCCACAATCAGCGGCTGGGTCACGTCACCCTTGGGCTTGTGCGGCGCTCGCGGCGGTTGAAACAGCTCGTTGTAAGCGGACAACAGTTGCGCCAGCCAGGTCTGTGGACTCTGCGCCAGCTCCAGCAGTTCCGCCAGTTCGGGAATGGCAATGCTGTCCAGCACCTCACGATTAAGGATCTGCTCGACCCGGGCAGCACTGGCCTGTGGCAGACGGTAGAACCCGGCGATCTCGTGGCATAGCCCCAGCAAGGCACCGTAGAGATGGAACAGCACCGACTCGCGCCCCGCCTGGACCAGCGCCTGGGCATTCATCGCCCGCCCCTCTTCGGCCCGAGCCAGGGCTTCGAGCGCCAGGCCGGCAAAGTAGATTTTCTGATTGGTACGGGTATAGAGCTCGTGGGCCATGTAGGCAGCCTCCACTACAAGAAGAGAACCAGATGCGGATGGCACAGTTTCAAGGATCACTCCCGCGCACCGCAAGGCAAAAAAAAGGCCGCATGACTCCCAGCGGAATCATGCGGCCCTGTACGGCGCCAATTCGAGGAGCAAGCAAGCCCCTCGACACAATCAGTGCCTAGCGCTTGTCTTCGACCTTCCAGGTGCCACCGTCGTAGAACGCGCGCCAGCCGGTAGGCTTGCCATCAACCTCGGTCTGCACGTACTGCTCCTTGGTCTTGCGGCTATAGCGCACCACCGCAGGACGCCCCTCTGGGTCCTTCTTCGGTGCTTCGCAGAGGAAGTGGTACTTCGGATCAATCTCGTCCTTGTGCGGGATCAACTCCAGCACCAATGGCGCCCGGGTTTCACGGTTTTTCGGGAACTGGCTGGCAGCCAGGAACAGGCCCGAAGCACCGTCGCGCAGGATGTAGGTGTCGTTGACCTTCTCGCATTTCAGCTCAGGCATCTTCACCGGATCCATCTTCGGCGGCGCCGCATCACCGCTTTTCAGCAGCTTGCGGGTGTTCTTGCAAGTGGCGTTGGTGCAACCGAAGAACTTGCCGAAACGACCGGTCTTGAGCTGCATCTCGCTGCCGCACTTGTCACATTCCAGGCTCGGGCCCTCGTAGCCCTTGATCCGGTAGCTGCCCTCTTCGATCTCGTAGCCGGCGCAGTCCGGGTTGTTGCCGCAGATGTGCAGCTTGCGCTTTTCATCCAGCAGGTAAGCGTCCATCGCCGTGCTGCAGATCGGGCAACGGTGCTTGCCACGCAGTACCAGGGATTCGGATTCGCCCTCGTCGTCCGCGGCGATCTCGTCGCCCGGCACCAGGTTGACGGTGGCCTTGCAACGCTCCTTGGGTGGCAGGCTGTAGCCCGAGCAACCGAGGAACACACCAGTGGAGGCGGTGCGAATCTGCATCGGCCGACCGCAGGTCAGGCATGGAATATCCGTCATGACCGGCTGGTTGGCGCGCATGCCGCTTTCGGCGCCCTCGGCCACTTCGAGTTTCTTCTTGAAGTCGCCGTAGAACTCATCAAGGACGTTCTTCCAGTCGCGCTCGCCCTGGGCCACGTCATCGAGGTTCTCTTCCATGCCGGCGGTGAAGCCGTAGTCCATGAGATTGGAGAAGCTTTCGGAGAGACGTTCGGTGACGATGTCACCCATCTTTTCCGAATAGAACCGACGGTTGTGCAGGGTTACGTAGCCGCGATCCTGAATGGTCGAAATGATCGCCGCATAGGTCGAAGGACGACCGATGCCGCGTTTTTCCATTTCCTTCACCAGGCTGGCTTCGGAATAGCGCGCTGGCGGCTTGGTGAAGTGCTGGCTTGGGTCGAGCTTGATCAACTTCAGCACTTCGCCCTGGGCCATGTCCGGCAGCACATCGTCATCACCTGGCTTGCTGATCTGCGGCATGACCCGGGTGTAGCCGTCGAACTTGAGGATGCGGCCCTTGGCGCGCAGCTCGAAGTCCCCAGCAGCCACGCTGACGGTGGTGGACAGGTATTGCGCCGGCAGCATCTGGCAGGCGACGAACTGGCGCCAGATCAGCTCGTAGAGCCGCTCAGCGTCACGTTCCATGCCCGACAGTTTGCTTGGATGGGTGTTGACGTCGGACGGACGAATCGCTTCGTGCGCCTCCTGGGCCCCTTCCTTGCTGCTGTAGACGTTGGGCGAGGCCGGCAGGTACTTGTTGCCGAACTCGTCTTCGATATAGGTCCGCGCCATCGCCACGGCATCAGCCGAGAGGTTGGTGGAGTCGGTACGCATGTAGGTGATGTAGCCGGCCTCATACAGACGCTGGGCCATCATCATGGTCTTCTTCACCCCGAAGCCCAGGCGGTTGCTCGCGGCCTGCTGCAGGGTGGAGGTAATAAATGGCGCTGACGGCTTGCTGCTGGTGGGCTTGTCTTCACGCTTGGCGACGCTGTAGGCCGAAGCCTTGAGCTTCTCCAGGGCAGCCATGGCCTGGGTTTCGTTGAGCGGCTTGAAGGCTTCACCGTTCTCGCGAGCCACTTCGAAGCGCACCTTCGAGCCCTTGGCAGTGCCCAGGTCGGCGTGGACTTCCCAGTACTCTTCCGGAATGAAGGCGCGAATCTCACGCTCGCGCTCCACCACCAGCTTCACGGCTACCGACTGTACACGACCGGCGGACAGGCCACGGGCAATCTTCGCCCACAGCAACGGGGAGACCATGTAGCCCACCACACGGTCAAGAAAGCGCCGGGCCTGCTGTGCGTTGACCCGATGAATGTCCAGCTCGCCCGGCTGGGAGAAGGCTTCCTGGATCGCCTTCTTGGTGATTTCGTTGAACACCACGCGCTTGTAGCGGCTGTCATCACCGCCGATGGCTTCCCGCAGGTGCCAGGCAATGGCCTCCCCTTCGCGGTCCAAGTCCGTTGCGAGATAGATGGTGTCGGCATCCTTGGCAAGGCGGCGCAGCTCTTCGATGACCTTTTCCTTGCCAGGAAGGATTTCGTACTTGGCCTTCCAGCCGTGCTCGGGGTCGACGCCCATGCGCGACACCAGCTGCTTGCGCGCTTTTTCCTTCGGCGACAGGGCCGCAGTTTCGCCCGCAGCGGCCTTGCCACGCTTGGCGGCCGGCTCTTTGGCGGCACTGGCCGAACCGCTGGTGGGCAGGTCTCGGATATGGCCGATACTCGACTTCACCACGTATTGGTTGCCCAAGTACTTGTTGATGGTCTTGGCCTTAGCCGGGGATTCCACAATGACCAGCGATTTGCCCATGGATCGGAAAATTCCTGAATTCGAGAAGAGAAAGGCGGTTGGCGCCTGACGCGGCCCCGCTATATATAGTGGCAACAAGGTGAGGTCAAGCGCAGGGTACTGCGCGACTGGCACTTATGCCGGTGAAAAAAGACTGGGTTCGGCCTGCACCAAAGCAAAGCGTGGGACCTGCTCGCCGTCAACTTCGACCGACTCCAGGAACATGCTCAAGGGGCGTACCCAAAAACCGTAATCCCCATACAGGGCTTGATAGAACACCACTTCTTCTTCCGTTTCCGAGTGCCGCGCCACGCTGAAAACGCGGTACTGCGGCCCCTTGTAATGCTGATAGAGCCCGGGTTGTAACTGCATGCTCTGGCCCTCGTGCAATTCTTTTCAAAATAAAAACAAATAAATCCGCAGAAAAACAAAAACCGGGGCACAGGGCCCCGGCTTCCATCCACCCAACGCTTAAACGCGTTCGAAGACGGTCGAGATGCCCTGGCCAAGGCCGATGCACATGGTGGACACACCGAAGGTGCCGCCATTCTGCTTCATGACGTTGAGCAGGGTCCCGGAGATACGTGCACCGGAGCAACCGAACGGGTGACCCAGGGCGATCGCGCCGCCGTGCAGGTTAACCTTCTCGTTCATCTTGTCGAGCACTTTCAGATCTTTCAGCACTGGCAGGGCCTGTGCGGCGAAAGCTTCGTTGAGCTCGAAGAAGTCGATGTCGTTGATGCCCAGGCCTGCGCGCTTCAGGGCTTTCTGCGTGGCCGGTACTGGACCATAGCCCATGATCGCCGGATCCACACCCGCCACGGCCATGGAACGGATCACCGCCATCGGCTGAATACCCAGATCCTGAGCCCGCTGGGCCGACATCACGATCATGCACGAGGCACCGTCGGTGATCTGCGACGAAGTACCGGCAGTCACGGTACCGCCCTTGGGGTTGAACGCCGGCTTCAAGGCCGCCAGGCTTTCCAGGGTGGTTTCGGGACGAATGGTTTCGTCGTAGTCGAACAGTTTCAGGAAACCGTTCTCGTCATAGCCCTGCATCGGGATGATTTCGTCCTTGAACTTACCTTCCACGGTCGCCTTGTGGGCGAGCTGGTGGGAACGCAAGCCAAAGGCGTCCTGCTGTTCGCGGGTAATGCCATGCATCTTGCCCAGCATTTCGGCAGTCAGGCCCATCATGCCCGAGGCTTTCGCCGCGTACAGGGACATGTGCGGGTTCGGATCGACACCGTGCATCATGCTCACGTGGCCCATGTGCTCGACGCCGCCCACGACGAATACGTCACCGTTGCCGGTCATGATCGCCTGCGCTGCAGTGTGCAGCGCACTCATGGACGAACCGCACAGACGGCTGACGGTCTGGCCAGCCGAAGTATGGGGGATCTGGGTCATCAGCGACGCCATGCGCGCGATGTTCCAGCCTTGTTCCAGAGTCTGGTTGACGCAGCCCCAGATCACGTCCTCGACTTCCGCCGGATCGACCTTGGTGTTGCGCTCCAGCAGTTTGCTGATCAGGTGCGCCGACATGTCTTCGGCGCGGGTGTTGCGGTGCATGCCGCCCTTGGAGCGGCCCATCGGAGTACGACCGAAGTCGACAATCACGACGTCTCTAGGATTCAAGCTCATATGTTCACTCTCGCTCTAGTGTGGGCGCTTAACCGAAGAAGCTCTGGCCGTTCTTGGCCATTTCACGCAGCTTCGCGGTCGGGTGGTACAGCGCGCCCAGATCGGCGTACTGGTCGGCCAGGGCAACGAACTGGGCAACACCGATGGAATCGATGTAGCGCAGCGCACCGCCACGGAATGGAGGGAAACCAATGCCGTAGACCAGGCCCATGTCCGCTTCGGCAGCGGTTTCGACGATGCCGTCTTCCAGGCAACGAACGGTTTCCAGGCACAGCGGGATCATCATCCAGTTGATGATGTCTTCGTCGGTGACTTCACGCTGCTCGTAGACAATCGGCTTGAGCACTTCCAGTACCGATGGATCGGCAACCTTCTTCTGCTTGCCCTTCTTGTCGGTTTCGTAGGCGTAGAAACCCTTGCCGTTCTTCTGTCCCAGGCGCTTGGCCTCATAAAGCACGTCCACGGCCGAGCGGCGGTCGTCCTTCATGCGATCCGGGAAACCTTCAGCCATGACGTCGCGACCGTGGTGGCCGGTGTCGATACCGACCACGTCCATCAGGTACGCCGGGCCCATTGGCCAGCCGAATTTTTCCATGATCTTGTCGATGCGCACGAAATCCACACCGGCGCTGACCAGCTTGGCGAAGCCGCCGAAATACGGGAACAGCACGCGGTTGACCAAAAAGCCCGGGCAGTCGTTGACCACGATCGGGTTCTTGCCCATTTTCTTGGCGTAGGCAACGGTGGTGGCAACGGCCAGCTCGCTGGACTTCTCGCCACGGATCACTTCCACCAGCGGCATCATGTGCACAGGGTTGAAGAAGTGCATGCCGACGAAGTTTTCCGGACGCTTGAGGGCCTTGGCCAGCAGGCTGATGGAAATGGTCGAGGTGTTGGACGCCAGGATGGTGTCTTCCTTGACCTGAGCTTCCACTTCGGCCAGCACGATCTGCTTGACCTTGGGGTTCTCGACCACGGCTTCGACCACCAGGTCGACGTTGCCGAAATCGCCGTAGGACAGGGTCGGACGAATGCCGTTGAGCACTTCAGCCATCTTCGCGGCGGTCATGCGACCCTTGTCAACGCGGCCCACCAGCAGTTTCGCGGCTTCCGCCAAACCCTGCTCGATACCGTGCTCGTTGATGTCCTTCATCAGGATCGGCGTGCCTTTGGACGCCGACTGGTAGGCGATGCCGCCCCCCATGATGCCGGCGCCGAGTACGGCGGCCTGCTTCACGTCCTTGGCGATTTCGTCGTAGGCCTTGGCCTTTCTCTTCAATTCCTGGTCGTTGAGGAACAGACCGATCAGGCTTTGTGCGGCCGAAGTCTTGGCCAGTTTGACGAAACCGGCTGCTTCCACTTCCAGGGCTTTGTCGCGACCGAAGTTGGCCGCTTTCTGGATGGTCTTGATCGCTTCGACCGGTGCCGGGTAGTTCGGGCCGGCCTGGCCAGCCACGAAGCCCTTGGCGGTTTCGAACGCCATCATCTGCTCAATGGCGTTGAGCTTGAGTTTTTCCAGCTTCGGCTGACGCTTGGCCTTGTAGTCGAACTCGCCGGAAATGGCGCGCTTGACCAGGGCCAGAGCGGCATCCTTGAGTTTCTCGGGTGCAACCACAGCATCCACGGCACCGACTTTCAGCGCGTCTTCGGCACGGTTTTCCTTGCCGGCGGCGATCCACTCGATGGCGTTGTCGGCACCGATCAGGCGCGGCAGGCGCACAGTACCGCCGAAGCCCGGGTAGATGCCCAGCTTGACTTCCGGCAGACCGATCTTGGCGCTGGCGGCCATGACGCGGTAATCCGCTGCCAGGCACATTTCCAGGCCGCCCCCCAGGGCGATGCCATTGATCGCGGCAACGGTCGGCACATTGAGGTCTTCGAAATCGCTGAAGATCTTGTTGGCTTCGAGGTTGCCAGCCACCAGCTCGGCATCCGGCAGCTTGAAGTTATCGACAAACTCGGTGATGTCGGCGCCGACGATGAACACGTCTTTGCCACTGCTGACGATCACGCCCTTGATCGAAGCATCTGCCTTGATGGTGTCAACAGCCTGACGCAGTTCGTTCAGGGTTAGACGGTTGAACTTGTTGACGGACTCACCCTTGAGGTCGAAATTCAATTCGACGATGCCACTTTCAAGAGCCTTAACCGTGATGGCTTTACCTTCGTAAATCATCAACTGATCTCCACGATATGGAAGCTGAACAGTACACGTCGGACGCTGACTTCTGGCTTGGCACTAACGTCACCGTCGATGCTAACGCCATTCCGCCAGGCACACCCGCCAACGCGATAGTCGGGATTCTGTACAGAGCCGCCTGCGATGCAAACGCTCATTTCATACGCCCGTTTGATTTGGGTACGCCACATTCAGGGAAAATCCGCCAATTGTCAATCGTACAAAACACTGTTTGAAACGCGACTTTGCGGTCACTTCATCGCTCCCCGGACCTTCAACACGGCCCCGCATTCAAGGCCATTCATAGGATCAATATTTAGAAAAATCGCCCTAAATCCCCCGACCTCAAGGAGCAAGTACGACTAAGCTGGGGATATATCTGAAGAAATGACCAGAAAACATTTATCGAATAAAGCCACTGCCCAGACAGCAAAAAGCCACCCGAAGGTGGCTCCAACCCGATTACCGGCCTGCCTGGCCATCCCGCCCGATGTTGAGTCGGGCTTTTTATTGCCCAGCGCCCAGCCCCACCCTGCCCCGGACGCGCGCCTCGAAGGCCTCAGGCCAAGGCCTTGAGCACCGAGGCGATGTTCTCCAGGACACCGACCTCGCCACGCTCGTTCCAGTACAGGGCAATCAGCTGCTTGTCCGCTTCAACCTTGAACACCCCGGACGGCAACGTCTGCAGGTGCTGGAGAAGCAGCTCGTCGACACAAGGCTCACGCCATTGATTGACCCAGCAACCGGGAGCTGTCTGCCAATAACTCCAGCAGGCCGATTGCGCGCTACGCCGCGGGCGGTGGTACTGCGGGCACGGATTGGGGGGCTCCTGCCCCAACCAATGTGGCCACTCCTGAGGCGCCAGCTGCATGGCCAGGCCCATGCGCCGCGCCTCCATGCGCAGGGCGATCAGGCCGCTCTGGCGGCGCGAGGGACGCAACCACGCCAGCGGACTCAGAACCACCGCAAGGATTGACACCACTATCCAGACCGTCATATCAGTACTCTCGATTTTTTGATGAGCGGGGCCTGGGCAAAACCAACCCGCTTGAAAGCAGCCATACTTGAAGCTATTGCAATCCTCAGGAGGAGCGCCTCATGTCCTACCACCATATTCTGGTCGCCGTAGATCTAACCGAAGAGTGCGATCCTGTTATCCACCGCGCTCGCGAGCTGTCGGTGAGCAATGGGGCCAAGCTGTCCCTGGTGCATATCGTCGAACCCATGGCCATGGCCTTCGGCGGCGATGTCCCCATGGACCTTTCGCAACTGCAGCAGCAACAGTTCGACCAGGCTCGGGAGCGCCTGGATCGACTGATCCACAAGTACCCGGAGCTGACCAAGGAATACAGCCACCTGACCTACGGACAGCCGCGCCAGGAGATTCACCACCTGGCCAAGGAGCAGGAATGCGACCTGATCGTGGTCGGTAGCCATGGCCGCCACGGCCTGGCGCTGTTACTGGGCTCCACCGCCAATGACGTTCTCCACGGCGCGCCTTGTGACGTGCTGGCGGTGCACCTGGTCAAGCGCTGAATACCGCCACCGGCACGCCAGCGGCCTCGACAAAAAGCCCGACTCTGAAGTCGGGCTTTTTTTATTGCTCAGCGGTCATTCAGGCATCCAGCTCGGCCCAGCGCTCGACCATCTGCTCCAGCTCGGCATTCAACTGCTCCAGCCGGGCGATGACCGCAGCGGTTTCCGCCACCGGGCGCTGATAGAAACCGGCATCGGCCATTTCCGCCTCGACCCCGGCAATCTGCTGTTCCATCGCTTCGATCTGCCCTGGCAACGCCTCAAGCTCGCGTTGCAACTTGTAGCTGAGCTTCTTCTTCGCCGCCGGAGCCTCCTGCGCGGGGGCCGGCGCCGCGGCTTGTACCGGCGCCACCACGGCGGAATTCAGCTCGGCCTTGCCGGACTTGTTCTCGGTCACGCCCAGCAACCGAGGCGAACCGCCCTGACGCAGCCAATCCTGATAACCGCCAACGTACTCGCGAACCTTGCCCTCGCCTTCAAAGACCAGGGTGCTGGTCACCACGTTGTCGAGGAACGCCCGGTCGTGGCTGACCATCAGTACCGTGCCCTGGAAAGTCAGCAGCACTTCCTCCAAAAGCTCGAGGGTTTCCACATCCAGGTCGTTGGTCGGCTCATCGAGCACCAGCAGGTTGGCCGGCTTGCTGAACAACTTGGCCAGCAACAGACGGGCACGCTCACCACCGGACAGCGCCTTGACTGGCGTACGGGCACGTTGCGGGCTGAACAGGAAATCACCCAGGTAGCTGAGCACGTGACGGCTCTGGCCATCGATCTCGATGAAGTCGCGACCTTCGGCGACGTTGTCGATCACGGTCTTTTCCAGGTCCAACTGGTGGCGCAACTGGTCGAAGTAGGCCACGTCGATCCGTGTACCCTCTTCCACCTTGCCGCTGCTGGGAACCAGGCCACCGAGCATCAGCTTGAGCAAGGTGGTCTTGCCAGTGCCGTTGGCGCCCAGAAGGCCGATACGGTCGCCGCGCTGCAGGACCATGGAGAAGTCCTTGACCAGGAACGGACCATCCGGGTGAGCGAAGCTGACGTTCTCCAGCACCATCACCTGCTTGCCGGACTTGTCTGCGGTTTCCAGCTGAATATTGGCCTTGCCGGTACGCTCGCGGCGCTCACTGCGCTCCACGCGCAGCGCCTTGAGCGCACGCACGCGGCCTTCGTTACGGGTACGCCGGGCCTTGATGCCCTGGCGAATCCACACTTCTTCCTGGGCCAGGCGCTTGTCGAACAGCGCGTTGGCGGTTTCTTCCGCCGCCAGCATGGCTTCCTTGTGCACCAGGAAGCTGGCGTAGTCGCCGTTCCAGTCGATCAGGCCACCGCGATCCAGTTCGAGAATGCGAGTGGCCAGGTTCTGCAGGAAGGAACGGTCGTGGGTAATAAAGAGGACCGCGCCCTGGAAATCCTTCAGCGCCTCTTCCAGCCAGGCAATGGCGCCGATGTCCAGGTGGTTGGTCGGCTCGTCGAGCAGCAGCAGGTCCGGCTCGGACACCAGGGCCTGGGCCAGCAGCACGCGACGACGCCAGCCGCCGGACAACTCGGCGAGGGTCTTGTCGGCGGGCAGTTGCAGACGGCTCAGGGTGCTGTCCACCAGTTGCTGCAGGCGCCAGCCGTCACGGGCTTCGAGGTCGTGCTGGACGTGCATCAGTTTTTCCAGATCGGCGTCGGTGACGATGTTCTGGCTCAGGTGGTGGTACTGGGCCAGCAGCTCGCCGACACCGTCCAGGCCCTGGGCAACCACGTCGAACACGGTCCGCTCGTCGGCCACCGGCAATTCCTGGGGCAACTCGCCGATCTTCAGACCGGGTGCGCGCCATACGGAGCCGTCGTCGGGCTTCTGATCGCCCTTGACCAGCTTCATCATGCTGGATTTGCCAGTACCGTTACGGCCGATGATGCACACCCGCTCACCACGGGCGATCTGCCAGGACACCTTGTCCAACAACGGCATGGCGCCGAAAGCAAGGGACACATCGCTGAATTTGAGCAGGGTCATGTTCTTCTCCAAAAACCGGGCGCGCATTCTACCTGACTTGAGCCCGCAGAAGGCCGGCTATTTCGCCGCCGGCCACCCCTGAGGCACTTTTGTTGCCAACTGATGCCAAGGGTTCGGCAAAGCTTTCACCGGTTGCTGGCAAAAGGCTAAGCTAGTGAGCAATCAGTGTTGGCCTTGTCGGCACTTGTCATGATTTCTCTGCCCGGATGTCTCATGCGCAGTCGCCTTTTCAGTGTTTTATCTTGCCTGCTTCTCACCGCCGCAGCCGTCCAATCCGCCCAGGCGGCAGACCTGACTCTACAACGCCAGTATTACGATGAAGCCAAGCGCGCCCTGGCCAAGGGTGATTCCGGCCCCTACTTCCGTTACGCCGATGCGCTGCGCGACTACCCGCTGGAACCCTACCTGGCCTATGACGAGCTGACTGCCCGGCTGAAATCCGCCAGCAACGCCGAGATCGAGAAATTCCTCGCCGAACATGGCGATCTGCCCCAGGCCAACTGGATGAAACTGCGCTGGTTGCGCTGGCTGGCCGAACGCGGCGATTGGGCGACCTTCACCAAGTACTACGACCCGAAACTCAATTTCACCGAGCTGGATTGCCTCAACGGCCAGTACCAGCTGGGACACAATCTCAAGGCCGAAGGCTACGCCGCCACCGAAAAGCTCTGGCTGACCGGCAAATCCCAACCGGCCGCCTGTGACGCCTTGTTCGCGCAATGGGCCGCCGAAGGCCAACTGACCGAACAGAAACGCTGGCAACGGGCCAAACTGGCGGCCGAAGCCCGCAACTATCCTCTGGCCAACAGCCTGGTGAAGAGTATGACCAGCCTGGCGCCTCAGGGTCGCCTGCTGGTCGACGTGGCGCAAAAACCCGAACTGCTGAGCCAGCCCTCGCGCTTCCAGCCGGCCGATGAGGCCATGTCCGATGTGGTCGGCCTCGGCCTGCGCCGACTGGCACGCCAGGACCCTGACAAGGCCATGGCCCTGCTGGACGGCTATGCCAGCAGCATGCACTTCTCCCGCGACGAAAAAGTGGCGATTGCCCGCGAAATCGGCCTGACCCTGGCCCGGCGCTTCGACAGCCGCGCCCTGGACGTGATGACCAAGTACGACCCGGAGCTGCGCGACAACACCGTGTCCGAATGGCGCCTGCGCCTGCTGTTGCGCCTGGCACGTTGGGAGGATGCCTATCAGTTGACCCGCAAGCTGCCTCAGGACCTGGCCAGCACCAACCGCTGGCGCTACTGGCAGGCTCGCAGCCTGGAGCTGGCCCAGCCGCAAAACCCTCAGGCCCAGGCGCTGTTCAAGGGGTTGGCCCGGGAGCGGGACTTCTATGGCTTCCTCGCCGCCGATCACGCCAAGGCCCCCTATCAGCTGAACAACCAACCGCTGATGCTGAGCCAGGCGGTCATCAACAAGGTCCGCAATACCCCGGGCGTGCGTCGCGCCCTGGAGTTTCATGCCCGAGGCCAGATCGTCGACGGGCGCCGCGAGTGGTACCACGTCAGCCGACACTTCAACCGCGACGAAATGGTGGCCCAGGCCAGGCTGGCCTACGACCTGAAGTGGTACTTCCCGGCCATCCGCACCATCAGCCAGGCTCAATACTGGGATGACCTGGACATCCGTTTCCCAATGGCTCACCGCGACACCCTGGTGCGCGAAGCCAAGGTCCGCGGCCTGCATTCCAGCTGGGTGTTCGCCATCACCCGCCAGGAAAGCGCCTTCATGGACGACGCCCGCTCCCACGTCGGCGCCAGCGGCCTGATGCAACTGATGCCCGGCACCGCCAAGGAAACCGCGCGCAAGTTCAGCATCCCCCTGGCCTCGCCCCAGCAAGTGCTGGACCCGGACAAGAACATCCAGCTGGGCGCCGCCTACCTGAGCCAGGTGCACAGCCAGTTCAACGGCAACCGGGTGCTGGCCTCCGCGGCCTACAACGCGGGTCCCGGGCGGGTGCGCCAATGGCTCAAGGGCGCCGATCACCTGAGTTTCGATGTGTGGGTGGAAAGCATCCCCTTCGACGAAACCCGCCAGTACGTACAGAACGTGCTGTCGTACTCGGTGATCTATGGGCAGAAGCTCAATTCACCGCAGCCGCTGGTGGACTGGCATGAGCGCTACTTCGACGACCAGTGACCCCGCCCCTCCACAAGCCCGCAACGATGCGGGCTTTTTATTGGGCCAGCTCCTGGCTCGCCCGCGAAGAAACCGTCGAACTGGGCGCCAGCCTGTTGGACGCTTTCGCCGGCAAGCCGGCTCCTACACCGCTGCCTGAGGGCCGTCGCTGAATTGCAGGGCCGCCAGGCGCGCATAGAGCGGACTGTTGGCGATCAGTTGCTGATGAGTACCCACCGCCACCAGCTTGCCCTGATCCATGACCGCAATGCGGTCGGCATTCTTCACCGTGGCCAGGCGATGGGCGATCACCAAGGTGGTGCGGTCCTTCATCAGGCTGGGCAAAGCCTGCTGAATCAGATGCTCGCTCTGCGCGTCCAGGGCGCTGGTGGCTTCATCCAGCAACAGGATCGGTGCGTCCACCAACAATGCCCGGGCGATTGCCAGGCGTTGCCGCTGGCCGCCGGAGAGCCCCAAGCCGCCATCTCCCAGATGGGTCCGGTAGCCATCGGGCATCTGCTCGATGAACTCGTGGGCATAGGCGATCTTCGCCGCGTCCTGAACCTCGGCCAGGGTCGCGTCAGGCTTGCCGTAGCGGATGTTCTCTTCGATGCTGCCGTAGAACAGCGCCGGGTTCTGCGACACCAGGGCAAAGCAGCGGCGCAGATCCTGCGGGTCGAGCTGGGTCAGGGGGACGCCGTCCAGCAGGATCCGTCCCCGCTGTGGATCGTAGAAACGCAGCAACAGGTCATAGAGAGTGGATTTGCCCGCGCCCGAAGGCCCCACCAGCGCCAGGGTTTCCCCGGCCCGCACCGTCAGAGTCAAACCGTCGACGGCATAGCGATCCGGTCGCGACGGGTAGGCGAACCCCAGGTCCTCCAGTTGCAGCTCACCACGCACCCGCGCCGGCAGGCTCACCAGCCCGCTGTCGGGCGGTTGGATGCGGCTGTCCGCCCGCAGCAATTCGGCAATGCGTTCCGCCGCCCCCGCGGCCCGCTGCAACTCGCCAATCACTTCACTCAAGGTGCCGAAGGCACTGCCGACGATCAGGCTGTAGAAGACGAACGCTGCCAGCTCACCGCCGGAAATGCGCCCGGCAATGACATCCATGCCGCCGACCCAGAGCATCACACCCACCGCTCCCAGGACCAGGACGATCACCAGGGTAATCAGCCAGGCACGCTGGACGATGCGCTTGCGCGCCGTATCGAAGGCTTCCTCCACTGTCACGGCGAAACGCTGCTCGTCCTGGGCCTGGTGGTTATAGGCCTGGACCGTCTTGATCTGGCCGAGGGTTTCCGAGACGTAGCTGCCAACATCGGCGATCCGGTCCTGGCTCAGGCGCGACAGGCTGCGGACCCGGCGACCGAAAATCAGAATCGGCGCCAGCACCAGCGGCAAGGCCACCACCACGATACTGGTGAGCTTGGGGTTGGTGACAAACAGCAAGACAATACCCCCCAGCACCATCAGCGCATTGCGCAGGAACAACGACAGCGAGGAGCCGATCACCGACTGCAGCAAGGTGGTGTCCGCCGTCAGCCGCGACTGGATCTCCGAACTGCGGTTGTTCTCGTAAAAGCCGGGGTGCAGGTAGATCAGGTGATTGAACACCTGGCGCCGGATGTCCGCCACACAGCGCTCGCCAATCCACGACACCAGGTAGAAACGCACAAAGGTGCCCACCGCCAGGGCCAGGACCAGCAGCAGGAACAAGCCAATGGACTGATTGAGCAAATGCGGCGACTGGGTCATGAAGCCCTGGTCCACCAACAGCCGGATGCCCTGCCCCATGGACAAGGTGATGCCGGCAGTGACAATCAACGCCAGCAAGGCGCCCAGCGCCTGCCAACGGTAAGGAGCAATGAAGCGGCTGGCCAGATGCAGCGCCCGGCGGTGACGAGAAGAGAGCATGCAGTTCATCCATTGACGCGCCGGCGACTGATCCGCTGCAGCGGCGGCAACGAGATGAATTCGCAGGAACTTTGCTAAATCACAATGAGTCAGGTTGATTATGACCGCTGACACTAGAGCCTAGAGATTATCGGTCTAATCTGTGGCTGGCACTCCCTGGACATTTCTGGTGGAGTGAAGTGGCCGGGCCAGTCCTGGTGGCGGTCTGTAACAGCTTGGTCACCCGGCCATTCTAAAGTAAGCACACAACCTGATGAGGAGACAGGCCATGTCCTTGCAACACAGCAGCAATGACAAGATTCAAGTGATCCGTACCCAGCCGAACCAGTCTCTAGGGTGTGCCATCATCGACGCTCAGGGTCGCGAAGTACCTATTACTGAAGACATGATCCAGAACGCCTGCCGCGAACTGGAAAAGCGACTGGTCAAGCCTGCTCGGCAAGATTGACACACAGCCTCACGTCCTCTTGACCCGGCCTTATGGCCGGGTTTTTTATGCCCGCGCCCTGACTGCGAACCGGGTTCAGACTTGGCTGGCGCCCAGGGCCCTGACGATCCGGCTCAGCACCGGCGACTCCCCTTGAATCCGCACTTGCAGGCCGTCAACTTCGCGGCGCTCCGGGTAATGCTTGCGCAAGCCATCAAAAGCACTGCGCTGCCGGGCGACATCGTCCACCAGGCTGCGGCGCAAATCCGCATCATCACGGCGCGGGTCGTACACCGCCCGACAGATCATCGCCAAGGCCCAGGCCGGGTCGGCATTGGCATTGAGGCTCACCTGCGGCACCCAGGGCGCCGGCAGCAAGCTGGCCAGGCTGACCTGTTCGGCCTGACCGAGGAAGCGGCAATAAGCCTGGTAGATCTGTGCCGTGCCACGCTGCTTGCCGTCCAGGCTGTAACCGGCGATATGGGGCGTGGCCAGCACGCACAGGTCCGCCAGTTCGCGGTCCACGGTCGGCTCCTCTTCCCAGACATCCAGCACCGCCTGCAAATCCTCACGCTCAAGCAGGACTTCACGCAGCGCCCGGTTATCCACCACCGGACCGCGGGCGGCATTGATCAGCCAGGTGCCCTGCTTGAGCCGGTCCAGGCGCTGCCGGTCCAGCAGGTGCCAGGTGGCATGCTCGCCGTGGCGGGTCAGCGGGGTATGCAGGCTGATGACGTCGCAACGCTCGATCAACTGCTCCAGGCTGACATAGTCGCCGCCTTCTGCCGCCTGGCGTTGCGGATCACAGACCAGCACCTGCCAACCCAGGCCGCGCAGGACCTTGATCAGGCGCCCGCCAACTTCACCGGCCCCCACCACGCCATAACAGCGTTGCGCCAGGTCCGCCCCTTCGATCTCGGCCAGGGTCAACAGGCTGCCCAGCACATAGTCCACCACGCCCCGGGCATTGCAGCCCGGGGCACTGGACCAACTGATCCCGGCTTGCTGGAAGTAGTCCAGGTCCAGGTGATCGGTGCCAATGGTGCAGGTGCCGACAAAACGTACCGGACTGCCTTCCAGCAGTTGACGATCGACCTGGGTCACCGAGCGCACCAGCAGCACATCGGCCTGCTCCACGGCCGCCCGATCGATGGCGCGCCCGGGGAAGCGCCGAATCTCGCCAAAGCCGGCAAAGAACTCGTCAATCAGGGGAATATTTTCGTCGGCAACAATCAACATGGCAGGCTCCTCGTGCGGAGCCGCAGTGTAGGCGCAGATGCCAGGGCGAGCCAGCACCGCTTGAAGTCCAGCGCCCGTTTGCAGCGCAGGCGCCCTTACAAATCCACAACACTGGATTTTTTCCTGACCACCATGTCAACGAGTAGACTGTCGCGTCCTGCGCAACACACCTATGGACGCTCCGCCCCGTGAATTCCGTGACCGACACCCCTTCCAACACCGCCATCAGCCGCCCTGCCCGGGTCGGCCGTGAACTGCGGGACCTGCTGCAACTGGCCCTGCCCATCATGATTGCCCAGGTGGCCACCACCGCCATGGGCTTTGTCGACGCTGTGATGGCCGGCCGGGTCAGCTCGCGGGACCTGGCGGCCGTGGCCCTGGGCAACTCGATCTGGATTCCGGTGTTCCTGCTGATGACCGGCACCCTGCTGGCCACCACGCCCAAGGTGGCCCAGCGCTTTGGCGCCGGCAAGCTGCACGAGATCGGCCCGGTGGTACGCCAGGCCCTGTGGCTGGCCGTGGTGGCCGGGATCTCGGCGACCCTGATGCTGGTCAGCGCCGAACCGATCCTGCACCTGATGAACGTCGATCCCGAACTGATCAAGCCCTGCATGGGCTATCTGCACGGCATCGCCAGCGGCCTGCCGGCGGTGGCGCTGTACTACGTGCTGCGCTGCCTGAGCGACGGCCTGGGGCGCACGGTGCCGAGCATGGTCATCGGCCTGTGTGGCCTGGCCCTGAACATCCCCATCAACTACATCTTCATCTATGGCCACTTCGGCGTGCCGGCCATGGGTGGCGTGGGCTGTGGCTGGGCCACGGCCATCGTCATGTGGGCCATGATGCTGGGCATGGCCGGCTGGATTGGCTGGGCGCAGGCCTATCGCAAGATCCAGCTGTTCAGCCAGTTCGATTGGCCGCAAGGGGCAGTGATCGGTCGCCTGCTCAGCGTCGGCCTGCCCATTGGTATCGCGGTATTCGCCGAGTCGAGCATCTTCGCGGTGATCGCCCTGTTGATCGGCAGCCTGGGAGCCACGGTGGTGGCCGGACACCAGATCGCCCTCAACGTCAGCGCCCTGATGTTCATGATCCCCTACTCCCTGGCCATGGCCGTGACCGTGCGGGTCGGCCAGTCCCTGGGACGCCAGCAGCCGCGTGACGCACGCTTCAGCGCCGGGGTCGGCATGGGGGCGGCCCTGGCTTATGCCTGCCTGTCGGCGAGCCTGATGTTTCTGCTGCGCGAACCCATCGCCTCGATCTACACCAACGACCCGCTGGTGATCCAGGTCGCCTCGATGCTCATCGTCTACTCGGCGCTGTTCCAGTTCTCCGACGGCATCCAGGTCACCGCCGCCGGCGCACTGCGGGGCTATCAGGACACCCGGGTGACCATGATCCTGACCCTGTTCGCTTATTGGGGGATTGGCTTGCCGGTCGGCTACGCCCTGGGCCTGACCGACTGGTTCGGCCCGGCGCGTGGACCGAGCGGCTTGTGGGAAGGCTTGATTGCCGGCTTGACCTGCGCCGCGCTGATGCTGCTGATCCGCCTGACCCGCAGCGCGCGCAAGCAGATCCGCATCAGCCGTTCGGCCGGTTAGTCGAGCTTCTTGCGAATCCAGTAGAGATAGGTCCCGGCCTCTTCCTGCTGCGCCACCAGTTCGTGGTCGAGAAACACACAGAACTTGGGAATGTCACGGCGGGTGGAGGGGTCGGTGGCGATCACTTTCAACAGCCCGCCTGCCGGCAGGTCACGGATGTGCTGATGCAGCATCATCACCGGCTCGGGGCAATTGAGGCCGGTGGCGTCAAGGGTGCCGTCGACCGGCGTATCGATGATTTGACTCATGGTTCACTCCTGAAACAGGCGGGCATTGTCGCGCAATGGCGCCATAGGGTCATCTGTTGCCGTCGTTCCACAGCCCCGGTCCGTAGGAGCTGGCTTGCCAGCGAAGGCATCCTCACGCCTTGCACAGCTGTGGGGCCTTTTTCGCCGGCCAGCCGGCTCCTACCTGGAAGCGGGCGGTGTTGCGGGTACTACGCCGACTTGGGCTTTTTCACATCCAGGCGCCGCAGGTGGCAGGTCACTTCCTCGCGGTCGTGATACAGCTGCTTGCAGCCAATCGCCACGCGAATCCCCCGGGCCTTGAAGCCTTCTTCGATCCGCTCCAGCAGACGCTTCACTTCGGCGTAACGCTGCTTCATCGGCAGCTTCAGGTTGACCACTGCTTCGCGGCAATGGCCCTCCCCGATCCAGGTTTCCAGCAGCGCCGCGTTGCGCGCCGGCTTCTCGACGATGTCGCAGACCATCCAGTCCACCGGCTGCCGTGGCTTGAAGGTAAAGCCGTCCGCCATCAAGTGCTGCACCAGGCCGGTATCCATCAGGCTTTCGGCCATCGGACCATTGTCGACGGCAGTCACCAGCATGCCGCGATTGACCAGTTGCCAGGTCCAGCCTCCCGGCGCCGCCCCCAGGTCAACCCCGGTCATGTCGCTGTGCAGGCGCTCGTCCCATTGATCACGGGGGATGAAGTGATGCCAGGCCTCTTCCAGCTTCAGGGTCGAGCGGCTCGGCGCTTCCCGGGGGAATTTCAGCCGCGGTATGCCCATCGGCCACATGGCCGAGTTGCCGGCATCCGCCAGGCCGACAAAGACCTCGCGACCGCTCTTGAAGGTCAGCAACAAGCGTGGCTTGGCGGCATCCTCCACCAGCTTGCCGGCGGCGCTCAGGGCCTTGCGCAGCGGCCCTTCGAACTTCTTGCAGAAGTTAGACAGCTCCTTGCCGTCATTGGTATCCACCACTTCCAGCCACAGGCTGCCGCACTGGGGAAAAGCGGCCAGATAGGCCAGGATCACGCTGATGCGGTCGGTTTCCGGCAACTCGATGAAGCCGCCACGGGCCCACTGCCGGGGAAAGATCAGTTCCGAGAAACGCAACCCCTGCATCAGGCGCTGGGCGCCGTCGTCCTCGGTGCAGATGAACTCGGCGCAGGCGCTGCTGGGTTTGGCCTTGGCGTAGCCGGCGACATTCAAGCGAGCGGCGTGATCGGCGATCTCGGAGCAGACCTCGCCCTCGAAACCGGGCCGGCAGTGGATAAACAGGGTGTTCATTGAATCTCCTGGGCAAATGGCGACGAATCGATGCGCAAACCTGCCCTGTAGCAAAGCCTGTCACGAAAACCGGCGCATCATAACCGAGTTCGGAACCTTGGACTTGCGCCAGCAGTCCAGTGATTAGCCATAAGCCCCAAACAGAGCTAGGTTAACTCTCTGTCCGTATCACAGGCCCGTAGCCGTGCGGGCCACAAGGAGTCATTCAATGCCATCCCTCGATAGCCTGAAAACCCTTAAGACCCTGAAGGTCGATGACAAGACCTATCACTATTTCAGCCTGCCGGACGCCGCCAAAAGCCTGGGCGATATCGATGCCCTACCCATGTCGCTGAAAGTCCTGCTGGAAAACCTGCTGCGCTGGGAAGACGACAAGACCGTCACCGGCGCCGACCTCAAGGCCCTCGCCGCCTGGCTCAAGGAGCGCCGCTCCGACCGCGAGATCCAATACCGCCCGGCCCGGGTGCTGATGCAGGACTTCACCGGCGTGCCGGCGGTGGTCGACCTGGCCGCCATGCGTGCCGCCATGGCCAAGGCCGGCGGCGACCCGCAGCGGATCAATCCGCTGTCGCCGGTGGACCTGGTGATCGACCACTCGGTGATGGTGGACAAGTTCGCCAGCAGCAGCGCCTTCGAACAGAACGTCGACATCGAGATGCAGCGCAACGGCGAACGCTACGCCTTCCTGCGCTGGGGGCAGAGCGCCTTCGACAACTTCAGCGTGGTGCCGCCGGGTACCGGCATCTGCCATCAGGTCAACCTGGAATACCTGGGGCGCACGGTCTGGACCAAGGACGAGGACGGCCGCACCTACGCCTTCCCCGATACCCTGGTGGGCACCGACTCGCACACCACCATGATCAATGGCCTCGGAGTGCTGGGCTGGGGCGTGGGCGGCATCGAGGCAGAAGCGGCGATGCTCGGCCAGCCGGTGTCGATGCTGATTCCGGAAGTCATCGGCTTCAAGCTCACCGGCAAGCTCAAGGAAGGCATCACCGCCACCGACCTGGTGCTGACGGTGACCCAGATGCTGCGCAAAAAGGGCGTGGTGGGCAAATTCGTCGAGTTCTATGGCGATGGCCTGGCCGACCTGCCCCTGGCGGACCGCGCCACCATTGCCAACATGGCACCGGAATACGGCGCCACCTGCGGTTTCTTCCCGGTGGACGACATCACCCTGGATTACCTGCGCCTGTCCGGGCGCCCTGCCGAGCTGGTGAAGCTGGTGGAGGCCTACAGCAAGGCCCAGGGCCTGTGGCGCCTGCCGGGCAAGGAGCCGGTATTCACCGACAGCCTGGCCCTGGACATGGGCAGCGTCGAAGCCAGCCTCGCCGGACCGAAACGGCCGCAGGACCGGGTGGCGCTGCCCAACGTGGCCCAGGCTTTCAGCGACTTCCTCGACCTGCAGTTCAAACCCACCAGCAAGGAAGAAGGCCGCCTGGAAAGCGAGGGCGGCGGCGGTGTCGCCGTGGGCAACGCCGATCTGGTGGGCGAAGCCGATTACCTGGATGCAGGCCAGACCTATCGCCTGAAAAACGGCGCGGTGGTGATCGCCGCCATCACCTCCTGCACCAACACCTCCAACCCCAGCGTGATGATGGCCGCCGGACTGGTGGCAAAGAAAGCCGTGGAAAAGGGCCTGCAACGCAAGCCCTGGGTCAAGAGCTCCCTGGCTCCTGGCTCCAAGGTGGTGACCGACTACTACAAGGCCGCGGGCCTGACGCAATACCTGGACCAGTTGGGCTTCGACCTGGTGGGTTATGGCTGCACCACCTGCATCGGCAACTCCGGACCGCTGCAGGAGCCGATCGAAAAAGCCATTCAGCAGGCCGACCTCACCGTGGCTTCGGTGCTGTCGGGCAACCGCAACTTCGAGGGCCGGGTCCATCCTCTGGTCAAAACCAACTGGCTGGCCTCGCCGCCGCTGGTGGTGGCCTATGCCCTGGCCGGTACGGTGCGCATCGACCTCAGCAGCGAGCCCCTGGGGCACGGCAAGGACGGCCAGCCGGTATACCTGCGGGACATCTGGCCCAGCAGCCGGGAAATCGCCGACGCCGTGGCCCAGGTCAACACCCGGATGTTCCACAAGGAATACGCCGAAGTGTTTGCCGGTGATGCGCAGTGGCAAGCCATCGAAGTGCCGCAAGCGGCCACCTATGTCTGGCAGGACGACTCGACCTATATCCAGCACCCGCCATTCTTCGATGACATCGCCGGCCCGCTGCCGCAGATCACCGATGTCAGCGGCGCCCGGGTCCTGGCCCTGCTGGGGGACTCGGTGACCACCGACCACATCTCCCCGGCCGGCAATATCAAGGCCGACAGCCCGGCTGGCCGCTACCTGCGGGACAAGGGCGTGGAACCGCGGGACTTCAACTCCTACGGCTCACGGCGTGGCAACCACCAGGTGATGATGCGCGGCACCTTCGCCAACATCCGCATCCGCAACGAAATGCTCGGCGGCGAGGAAGGTGGCAACACCTTGTACATCCCCACCGGCGAGAAGCTGGCGATCTATGACGCAGCCATGCGCTACCAGGCCGACGGCACGCCGCTGGTAGTGATCGCCGGCCAGGAGTACGGCACCGGCTCCAGCCGCGACTGGGCGGCCAAGGGCACCAACCTGCTGGGGGTCAAGGCGGTGATCGCCGAAAGTTTCGAACGGATTCACCGCTCCAACCTGGTGGGCATGGGGGTCTTGCCCTTGCAGTTCAAGCTGGATCAGAACCGCAAGAGCCTGAAGCTCACCGGCAAGGAAACCCTGGACATCCTCGGTCTGAGCGATGTGGAACTGACACCGCGGATGAACCTGCCCCTGGTCATCACCCGCGAAGATGGCAGCCAGGAGAAAATCGAGGTGCTGTGCCGCATCGATACCTTGAATGAAGTGGAGTACTTCAAGTCCGGAGGGATCCTGCACTACGTGTTGCGGCAATTGATTGCATCCTGATCCGCCACGAAAACAGACACCGCCTCCGGGCGGTGTTTTTCGTCGGGCTGTCGAACAAAACGCAGCTGGTTATACTTGCCGCCCGCCGGAACTGACCCACCGGTCGCAAAAACGACTACAGATCCGGCGCTGGACGACGTCTCTGCAATACCCATTCTTCGCAACAAGGATTCCACATGACCGCTCTGCCATGGATGTATCTGGCACTCCTTTCTATTGGCTACGCACTGGCCCTGAGCTATGGCCAATTGGGACTGCTGGCTGTCCTTTCGATCCTCCTTCTGCTCTGTGCCGGCCTTGCCGTGCGCCAGCAACGCAGCCGGGTCGGCCAGTATCTGGGCCACGGCCTGTTCGTGGTGCTCGCCCTGGCCCTGGCCATGCACTGGCTGCCCGGCTTCTACAACGGCCGGGCCATCGACCCGCAACGTTTTACCGATGATGCCGTGCCGTTTTCCATGTACCTGAACCAGGACAAGCCGCTGATCGGTTTCTGGCTGCTGCTGGTGTGCCCGTGGATCGTTGGCCGACGCTCGTTGCGCCTGTCGCTGTATGCCACCGCCGTGGCCCTGACCCTGTGCGCCGTGGCTGCGCTGGGTGGCGCACTGCTGCTGGGGATCATCAGTTGGGCGCCGAAATGGCCGGATCAGGCCTGGCTGTGGGTGCTCAACAACCTGCTGCTGGTGACCCTGGTGGAGGAAGCGCTGTTCCGTGGCTATATCCAGGGCGGTCTTAGCCGACGCTTCAAGGCGCTGCCCTACGGCGAGAACCTGGCGCTGCTATGCGCAGCCCTGCTGTTCGGCCTGGTCCACCTGGGCGCGGGGTGGCAATGGACCCTACTGGCGGGCATCGCCGGGGTCGGCTACGGTCTGGCCTATCGTTTTGGCGGCCTGAGCGCGGCGATTGCCACTCATTTCGGTCTCAATCTGCTGCATTTCGGCTTGTTCACCTATCCGATGCTGGCCGGATAAGCGGCCGGTTATTTAGCCAAACCAGTACTTCAGAAGTATTGACTGCCAAGGAAGAAGGTCAATGATTAGCCCCTCGCCAACGCCTGCTGAAACCCGCAGGCGTTTTTTGCAAGCGACACATTCTGCCAATAAGACCCAGAGCCGATTATTGAAAAATAATTTCAATAATCGGTTGAAGCGGCCGACAACCCATCAAAGCCTTGCGGATTGAAAAACCATGCGTAATAACCAGCCTGTCACTCAGCGCGAACGTACCTTCCCGGCTCAACAACGGTTGATTTCCACCACCGACGCCAAAGGCGTGATCACCTACTGCAACGACGCCTTTGTCGAGATCAGTGGGTTCTCCCGTGAAGAACTGGTTCGCGCACCGCACAACCTGGTACGTCACCCCGATGTGCCGGCGGCGGTGTTTGCGCACATGTGGGGCACCTTGAAACAAGGCTTGCCATGGATGGGCATCGTCAAGAACCGCTGCAAGACCGGCGACCACTACTGGGTCAACGCCTATGTAACGCCGGTGTTCGAAGGCAACCAGGTGGTGGGCTACGAGTCGGTACGGGTGAAACCCACCGCCGAGCAGGTACGCCGCGCCGAAGCCCTCTACCAACGCATCAACACCGGCAAGTCAGCCATTCCCAAGCGTGACAAGTGGTTACCGGTGCTGCAGGACTGGCTGCCGTTCATTCTGGTCAGCCAACTGAGCTTCATGATCGGCGCCTGGCTCAACTCCCATTGGGGCTTTGCCCTGGCTGCGGCGCTCTCGGTACCGCTGGGCCTGCTGGGCCTGAGCTGGCAGCAACGCGGCCTCAAGCGCCTGTTGCGCCTGGCCGAGCAGACCACTTCCGACCCGCTGATCGCCCAGATGTACACCGACAGCCGCGGCGCTCAGGCACGCCTGGAAATGTCGATCCTGAGCCAGGAAGCGCGCCTGAAGACCTGCCTGACCCGCCTGCAGGACACCGCCGAGCATCTCAACGAGCAGGCTCGTCAATCCGATACCCTGGCCCACAACAGCTCCAGCGGCCTGGAACGTCAGCGGGTCGAGACCGAGCAGGTGGCTACTGCGGTCAACCAGATGGCCGCCACCACCCAGGAAGTGGCCAGCCACGTGCAACGCACCGCCGACGCCACCCAGGAAGCCAATCGCCTCACCGGTCGTGGCCGGGACATCGCCGGGGAAACCCGCGAAGCCATCCAGCGCCTGTCGGTGGTGGTGGGCGAAACCGGCCTGACCGTGACCCAGCTGGCCAAGGACAGCGACGAGATCGGCGGCGTGGTGGACGTGATCAAGGGCATCGCCGACCAGACCAACCTGCTGGCATTGAACGCGGCCATCGAAGCGGCACGCGCCGGAGAAATGGGTCGCGGCTTTGCCGTGGTCGCCGATGAAGTGCGCCAGTTGGCCCAGCGCACCAGCGAGTCCACCGGGCAGATCCACACCCTGATCGCCAAGCTGCAGCAAACCGCCGCCACTGCCGTGCAGACCATGGACGCCGGTCATCGCCAGGCCGAAGAAGGCGTGGCCCGAGTCCTGGAAGCCGACCAGGCGCTGGTGGGCATCAGCGAAGCGGTCGCCAATATCACCGACATGACCACCCAGATCGCTGCCGCCACCGAAGAGCAAAGCTCGGTGGCCGAAGAGATCAGCCGCAATATCAGCACCATCGCGCAACTGGCGGACCAGACTTCGGAGCAGGCCCAGCACTCGGCCGCACTCAGCGAAGCCCTGACCCTCACCGCACACACCCAGTACTCGCTGGTGGAGCGTTTCAACCGTTAAGCCCGCCCGGGCTGGCGAGAAAAACCGCAAGCTCCGGCTTGCGGTTTTTTTATGCCCGCGAAGCCGCCCAACGACCGTGGGAGCGAACTTGCTCGCGATAAGTCTTCAGAGGTTCGAGGGCCGGGTTCGCGAGCAAGCTCGCTCCTACAGGATCAGGCCAGTGTTTGCAGGAACGCCGCGACCTTGGCCGACGCAGACTCCAGATGCTGCTCATGGGTGAAGCCTGAGGCCTTCAGGGGCTTGAGATCGTGATCAGCGGCCGCCAGCCAGTACAGCTCGATACTGGGCGCCAGCGAGTAGGCTTCGACCGCCTGGCGATTGCCCAGGGCATCACGCTCGCCCTGCACGATCAGGCTCGGCGTCGCCAGTTCGGCCAGGTGCGCCACCCGCGGCTTCTCCGGCTTGCCCGCGGCATAGAAGGGATAACCCAGGCACACCAGGGCGTCGGCCGCCAGTTCGTCGGCCAGCAGGCTGGCCATGCGCCCGCCCATGGACTTGCCGCCCAGCGCCAGGACCCCAGTGACATAAGGTCGCACCAGAGCATGCACCTCACGCCAGCATTCCAGGAGTTTGCTCGCCGGGTTGGGCGGCCGCTTGCCGCCGTCCAGGCGCCGCTGGGCCATGTAGGGAAACTCGAAGCGCAAGACGTTCACCCCATGCCCGGCAAGGCGTGCAGCGATGTCGTTCATGAACCCGCTGTCCATCGGCGCGCCGGCACCGTGGGCCAGGATCAGCGTCGGTGCTTGCAACGGGTCGGCAACAGCGGCGACCTCCCATAACCAGCCGCGCTCCTGCACGCACTGCGCCCATTGATCCCCGTCAATACTGGCCTTGTGCTCATTGCTCATGCTTGCCTCGCTTTTAGTCTGCCTATAACTCCAGACGAAGTGAGCGCGCCTTGCCGTGCGCAGTCGCTTTCACTTCAGCTGAACCGTGGATGGGGAACCATGAACACTTCTATCAGTACCGCCTACAACTACAAGGTGGTCCGCCAATTCGCCATTATGACGGTGGTGTGGGGCATCGTCGGCATGGGGCTCGGGGTTTTTCTCGCTGCCCAGTTGGTCTGGCCTGAACTCAACTTCGACCTACCGTGGACCAGCTTCGGCCGTCTACGTCCGTTGCACACCAACGCCGTGATCTTCGCCTTTGGTGGCTGCGCGCTGTTTGCCAGCTCGTTCTACTCGGTGCAACGCACCTGCCAGACTCAGCTGTTCGCGCCGAAAATCGCCGCGTTCTGCTTCTGGGGCTGGCAACTGGTCATCCTCCTGGCGGCCATCAGCCTGCCATTGGGCTACACCAGCTCCAAGGAATACGCCGAACTGGAATGGCCGATCGATATCCTGATCACCATTGTCTGGGTGGCCTACGCCATCGTGTTCTTCGGCACCCTGATGCAGCGCAAGACCAAGCACATCTATGTGGGTAACTGGTTCTTCGGCGCCTTCATCATCACCGTGGCCATCCTGCACATCGTCAACAACCTGGAACTGCCGGTCAGCTTCACCAAGTCCTACTCGGTGTATGCCGGTGCGACCGATGCGATGGTGCAATGGTGGTACGGCCACAACGCCGTGGGCTTCTTCCTGACCGCGGGCTTCCTGGGGATGATGTACTACTTCGTACCCAAGCAGGCCGAGCGTCCGGTGTACTCCTACCGCTTGTCCATCGTGCACTTCTGGGCATTGATCACCCTGTACATCTGGGCCGGTCCGCACCACCTGCACTACACCGCGCTGCCGGACTGGGCTCAGTCGCTGGGCATGGTGATGTCGCTGGTACTGCTGGCGCCAAGCTGGGGCGGCATGATCAACGGCATGATGACCCTCTCGGGCGCCTGGCATAAGCTGCGCAGCGACCCGATCCTGCGCTTCCTGGTGGTGTCCCTGGCGTTCTACGGCATGTCGACCTTCGAAGGTCCGATGATGGCGATCAAGACCGTCAACGCCCTCTCGCACTACACCGACTGGACCATCGGCCACGTACACGCCGGCGCTCTGGGCTGGGTAGCGATGATCTCCATCGGCGCCCTGTACCACCTGATCCCGAAAGTCTTCGGCCGCGAGCAGATGTACAGCGTCGGCCTGATCAACACCCACTTCTGGCTCGCCACCATCGGCACCGTGCTCTACATCGCCTCGATGTGGGTCAACGGTATCGCCCAGGGCCTGATGTGGCGTGCGGTCAACGAAGACGGCACCCTCACCTACTCCTTCGTCGAAACCCTGGTGGCCAGCCACCCAGGCTTCATCGTGCGACTGGTCGGTGGTGCGATCTTCCTCAGCGGCATGTTCCTGATGGCTTACAACACCTGGCGCACCGTGCGTGCCGCAGTGCCAGCCGAAGTTAACGCCGCTGCGCAGATGGCCTGAGGAGTCCGCAATGAAACACGAAACGATTGAAAAAAACGTCGGCCTGCTGATGCTGCTGATGGTCTTCGCGGTGAGCATCGGCGGTCTGACCCAGATCGTCCCACTGTTCTTCCAGGACGTCACCAACAAGCCGGTGGAAGGCATGAAGCCCTACACCGCGCTGCAACTGGAAGGCCGCGACATCTACATCCGCGAAGGCTGCGTACAGTGCCACTCGCAGATGATCCGTCCGTTCCGCGCCGAAACCGAACGTTATGGCCACTACTCGGTGGCCGGTGAGAGCGTCTGGGACCATCCGTTCCTGTGGGGCTCCAAGCGTACCGGTCCGGACCTGGCCCGAGTGGGCGGCCGCTACTCCGATGACTGGCACCGCGCGCACCTGTACAACCCGCGCAACGTCGTGCCCGAGTCGAAGATGCCGGCTTATCCGTGGCTGGTGAACGCACCGGTGGATAGCAGCCATACCGAAACCAAGCTCAAGGTCATGCGCACCCTGGGTGTGCCGTACACCGACGAAGACATCGCCGGCGCTACCGCCACGCTCAAGGGCAAGACCGAGATGGACGCCCTGGTGTCCTACCTGCAAGTGCTTGGCACTGCGATCAAGAGCAAGAGGTGAGCCATGGGTTTTGAACTCGATAGCGGCATGATCCGCGGGCTCGGGACCCTGGTGGTGATGATCGCCTTCGTCGGCCTGTCGATCTGGGTGTTCAACTCAAAACGCAATCCCGAGTTTGCCCAGGCACGCCTGCTGCCCTTCGCCGACGACCCGATGCCGGGTACGGCACCGGCCGGCAACACAACTGATGACGCTCAACCTCAAGAGCCTGCAACAAGGAGCATTCGGCCATGACCACCTTCTGGAGTACGTGGATCTGCGTACTGACCATCGGCAGCCTGATCGGCCTGACCTGGCTGCTGGTCGGCACCCGCAAGGGTGAAACCAAGGGCAGCGTGGACCAGACCATGGGCCACGCCTTCGATGGCATCGAGGAGTACGACAACCCCCTGCCGCAATGGTGGTTCCTGCTGTTCGCCGGGACCCTGGTGTTTTCCGTGGGCTACCTGATCCTCTACCCGGGTCTGGGTAACTGGAAAGGCATCCTGCCGGGCTATGAAGACGGCTGGACCCAGACCAAGGAATGGGAAAAGGAAATGGCCAAGGCCGACGTGAAATTTGGGCCGATCTTCGCCAAATTCGCGGCCATGCCCGTGGAAGAAGTAGCCAAGGACCCGCAAGCACTGAAGATGGGCGGACGCCTGTTCGCGTCCAACTGCTCGGTGTGCCACGGCTCTGACGCCAAGGGTGCCTTCGGCTTCCCCAACCTGGCAGACGACAACTGGCGCTGGGGCGGCAGTGCCGACACCATCAAGGCCACCATCATGGGCGGCCGCATGGCGGCCATGCCGGCCTGGGGTGACGTGCTCAAGGAAGCAGGCGTGAAGAACGTAGCGGCTTATGTCCGTCACGAACTGGCCGGTCTGCCCCTGCCTGCCGACAGCGATGCCGACCTGGTAGCCGGACAGCAAGCGTTCAGCACCACCTGCGTAGCCTGCCACGGCGCCAACGGCAAGGGCACCCAGATCATGGGCGCGCCCGACCTGACCCAGCCGGCCGGCTTCATCTACGGCACCAGCCTCGCGCAACTGCAACAGACCATCCGTCATGGTCGCCAGGGCCACATGCCAGCGCAGAGCGAATTGCTCGGCAATGACAAGGTGCAACTGCTGGCCGCCTACGTGTACAGCCTGTCCCACAACAGCAGCAACAAGCCACAAGCTGAAAGCGACAAGTAAGGGATCAACGGCAAGCTGCGAGATTTCACTTGCAGCTTGCCGCTTGAAACTTTCCCCCCGCCTCTTTGCGACCAAGTGTCGCACCCTCTCTCCCCCCTTCGTTTGCACTCATCCGATTCAGGTCTAAGCTTGCCCCGATGGGGACTGGCAAGGGCTGGTCACAGGCCAACGGTATCCGTGACGTTCGAAGCTTCTGCTCGATGACAGGCCGCAAAGGCTGGTTTATACCGGCTGTCGACTCGCTTACCGCCTGTCAGCTGATCCATCAGCTTCCACACACCCGGTTACAACCAACCTGACACCCCCCGAATCCTGTCCACTGCGACAGTCTGTCCGAGGGCATTTTTTGTCCCTACTCGGCATAGGGAAAGGCCGCAGAATCAGGCATGGAACGCATTGACCCAGGTCATGGCGCGTTGCAATGACCCCCTGCTTTCTCCATACTTGCGGCCGATTTTTATCCCTAATAAAACACCCAAACCGTGGAACCTTAGAATGAGCACAGCAATCAGTCCGACTGCTTATAACTATAAGGTAGTCCGCCAGTTCGCCATCATGACGGTGGTCTGGGGGATCCTTGGCATGGGGCTCGGTGTCTTCATCGCGTCGCAACTGGTCTGGCCGGAGTTGAACTTCGGTCTGCCATGGACGACCTTTGGACGCCTGCGCCCGCTGCACACCAACCTGGTGATCTTCGCCTTCGGTGGATGTGCATTGTTTGCCACCTCTTACTATGTCGTGCAGCGAACCTGCCAGACGCGACTGATTTCCGACAGCCTCGCGGCCTTCACCTTCTGGGGCTGGCAAGCGGTGATCGTCGGTGCGATCGTGACCCTGCCCCTGGGTTACACCACCACCAAGGAATACGCCGAACTGGAATGGCCCCTGGCTATCCTGCTGGCGATCGTCTGGGTCACCTACGGCCTGGTGTTCTTTGGCACCATCACCAAGCGCAAGACCAAGCACATCTATGTCGGTAACTGGTTCTACGGTGCCTTCATCGTGGTGACCGCGATGCTGCACATCGTCAACCACGCTTCCCTGCCGGTCAGCTTCTTCAAGTCCTACTCGGCCTACGCCGGTGCGACTGACGCGATGATCCAGTGGTGGTACGGCCACAACGCCGTGGGCTTCTTCCTGACCACCGGTTTCCTGGGGATGATGTACTACTTCGTACCCAAGCAGGCCGAGCGTCCGATCTACTCGTATCGCCTGTCCATCGTGCACTTCTGGGCGCTGATCACCCTGTACATCTGGGCCGGTCCGCACCACCTGCACTACACCGCGCTGCCGGACTGGGCCCAGTCCCTGGGCATGGCCATGTCGATCATCCTGCTGGCTCCGAGCTGGGGCGGCATGATCAACGGCATGATGACCCTCTCGGGCGCCTGGCATAAGCTGCGCACCGACCCGATCCTGCGCTTCCTGGTGGTGTCCCTGGCGTTCTACGGCATGTCGACCTTCGAAGGTCCGATGATGGCGATCAAGACCGTCAACTCGCTGTCCCACTACACCGACTGGACCATCGGCCACGTACACGCCGGCGCTCTGGGCTGGGTAGCGATGATCTCCATCGGCGCCCTGTACCACCTGATCCCGAAAGTCTTCGGTCGTCAGCAAATGCACAGCATCGGCCTGATCAACACCCACTTCTGGCTGGCTACCATCGGTACCGTGCTGTACATCGCCTCGATGTGGGTCAACGGCATTACCCAAGGCCTGATGTGGCGCGCCATCAACGACGACGGCACCCTCACCTACTCCTTCGTCGAAGCGCTGCAAGCCAGCCACCCGGGCTTCATCGTCCGCGCTCTGGGCGGTGCGTTCTTCGCCACCGGCATGCTGATCATGGCGTACAACGTGTTCCGCACCGTTCGCGCCTCGAACCCGGCTGAAGCTGAAGCCGCCGCTCAGATCGCTGTAGTTGGAGCTCACTGATGAAGCACGAAGTAGTCGAGAAGAACATTGGCCTGCTGGCCTTCTTCATGGTCATCGCCGTCAGCATCGGCGGCCTGACCCAGATCGTCCCGCTGTTCTTCCAGGACGTCACCAACAAGCCGGTGGAAGGCATGAAGCCGCGCACCGCGCTGGAACTGGAAGGCCGCGACGTGTACATCGCCAACGGCTGTGTCGGCTGCCACTCGCAGATGATCCGTCCGTTCCGCGCCGAAACCGAACGTTATGGTCACTACTCGGTGGCCGGTGAAAGCGTCTGGGACCACCCGTTCCTGTGGGGCTCCAAGCGTACCGGTCCGGACCTGGCCCGAGTGGGCGGTCGTTACTCCGATGACTGGCAGCGTGCGCACTTGTACAACCCGCGCAACGTCGTCCCCGAGTCGAAGATGCCGGCTTATCCGTTCCTCGTAGAAAACAAGCTCGACGGCAAAGACACCGCGAAGAAAATGGAAGTCTTGCGCACGCTCGGCGTCCCTTACACCGACGAAGACATCGCCGGCGCCAAGGATGCTGTGAAGGGCAAAACCGAAATGGACGCGCTGGTGGCCTATCTGCAAGGCCTGGGCACCATCATCAAAAGCAAACGGTGATCTAGATGGATATCGGGATGATTCGTGGCCTGGGCACCCTTGTTGTGATGGTGGCCTTCATCGGTTTGGCGCTCTGGGTGTTCAGCCCCAAGCGCAAGTCCGAGTTTGAAGACGCAACCTTGCTGCCGTTCGCGGATGATCCCGACGCCATCAAGCACGTCGAGCAAGCTTCTAGGAGTAACAAAGAATGACTACGTTCTGGAGTCTGTACGTCACAGTCCTCAGTCTGGGTACCATCTTCGCCCTGACCTGGCTGCTGCTGTCGACCCGCAAGGGCCAGCGCGCCGAGCAGACCGACGAGACGGTCGGCCACTCCTTCGACGGGATCGAGGAGTACGACAACCCGCTGCCGAAATGGTGGTTCATGCTGTTCGTCGGCACCATCGTCTTCGCCCTGGGTTACTTGGTGCTGTACCCGGGCCTGGGCAACTGGAAAGGCGTCCTGCCGGGCTACAACTACCTCGATAACGAGAAGCAGACCCCATTCGCCAACGGCCAGTCCGGCTGGACCGGCGTGCACGAGTGGGAAAAGGAAATGGCCAAGTCGGACGCCAAGTTCGGTCCGATCTTCGCCAAGTACGCTGCCATGCCTATCGAGGAAGTCGCCAAGGACCCGCAAGCCCTGAAAATGGGCGGTCGCCTGTTCGCTTCCAACTGCTCGGTCTGCCACGGCTCCGACGCCAAGGGCGCCTACGGCTTCCCCAACCTGACCGACGCCGACTGGCGCTGGGGCGGCGAGCCGGAAACCATCAAGGCCACCATCATGGGCGGTCGCCACGCGGTGATGCCGGCCTGGCTGGACGTGATCAAGGAGCAAGGCGTCAGCGACGTTGCCGCCTATGTCCTGACCAACCTTGATGGCCGCAAGCTGCCGGAAGGCATCAAGGCCGACCCGGTCAATGGGCAGAAGCTGTTCGCCGCCAACTGTGCGGTCTGCCACGGTCCGGAAGGCAAAGGCACCCCTGCGATGGGCGCGCCTAACCTGACCCACCCGGCAGCCTTCATCTACGGTTCGAGCTTTGCGCAACTGCAGCAGACCATTCGTTACGGCCGCCAGGGCGTGATGCCTGCGCAGGAACAACTGCAAGGCAACGACAAGGTTCACCTGCTGGCCGCTTATGTCTACAGCCTGTCCCACGGTGACAAGCAGGCCGACGCCGAGTAAGACCGACGCCTGAAAGCAACACCCGACGGCCCCGCCAATGAGAATTGGCGGGGCCGTTTTGTTTACGCCTTACATCGGTTTGCCCCGGCAGAAGATTGCTCCTGGCAGCAACCAGGTAGTAACGCTCCTACATTGAGTGCTTCAAGCAGGTGCCCGGCATGACCATCACCACCCTTTCCAGCCGCGAGTTCAATCAGGACACAAGCGGTGCCAAAAAAAGCGCGCTTACAGGCCCGGTCATCATCACTGACCGTGGCAGACCGACCCATGTACTGCTAAGCATTGAGGCGTACCAGAAACTCAGCGGCCTGAACCTGAGCATCGTCGAGATGCTGGCGATGCCGGAAGCCAAAGACATCGAGTTCACCACGGAGCACGCAGTAAACACTCCACGCGAAACAGATCTGTCCTGATGTTCCTGCTCGACACCCACGTCATCTCCGAGCTGTGCAAACCCAAGGCCAATCATGGGGTCAAGGCCTGGGCCCACGGCATCGCGACCACCAGCCTGTTTCTCTCGGCGATCACGGTGCTAGAGCTGGAAACGGACATTCTGCTGGTGGGGCGGCGCGACCCGGATCAGGGCACCCTACTGCGCAACTGGCTGGAGCGCCGGGTTCTTCCCGTCTTCGCCGGCCGCATCCTGGCCATCGACCGTGCCGTGGCCTTGCGCTGCGCCCAACTGCATGTCCCGGACCGCAGCAATGAATGCGCTGCACTGATTGCCGCAACCGCCCTGGTCCATGGCGTGACCGTGGTTACCCGCAACGTGAAGGACTTCAAGACCTGTGGCGTACGCCTGCTCAACCCATGGAAGAATTGAACGGCGCGACGTGCAAAAGGGTCCATAATCCACAAGTCAATTGATTCAAGTCATTACACCATCAGTTGATTTCCCCCAACGCGACCAAAGGTCGCACCCTTGCGCTAGAGCTACAGGCGTATCATTGCGCCACTGCAACACCTCTTTTGACCGCGGTCGGCATGTACTGACCGAGGCATTTTTCCACTGCCGTGGGATGCAATGATGAGCAACCAGATTCCCGTACAAGACGTTACCCCGCCTGCCAAAAACGCGACCAACAGCGTCGATCTCTACGCCTCCAGGGAAAAAATCTACACCCGCGCCTTCACTGGCCTGTTCCGCAACCTGCGCATGCTCGGCGGCGCCGGATTGTTCCTGCTGTACTTCGGTACCGTCTGGCTCAACTGGGGCGGCCACCAGGCCGTCTGGTGGAACCTGCCAGAGCGCAAGTTCTTCATTTTCGGTGCCACGTTCTGGCCCCAGGACTTCATTCTGCTCTCGGGCCTGCTGATCATTGCCGCCTTCGGCCTGTTCTTCATCACCGTCTATGCGGGACGTATCTGGTGCGGCTACACCTGCCCGCAGAGCGTCTGGACCTGGATCTTCATGTGGTGCGAAAAGGTCACCGAAGGCGACCGCAACCAGCGGATCAAGCTGGACAAGGCGCCCATGAGCGCCAACAAGTTCCTGCGCAAGCTGAGCAAGCACAGCCTCTGGCTGCTGATCGGTTTCGTCACCGGCATGACCTTCGTCGGCTATTTCTCGCCGATCCGCGAACTGGTCATCGACTTCTTCACCGGCCAGGCCGATGGCTGGTCGTATTTCTGGGTCGGTTTCTTCACCCTGGCCACCTACGGCAACGCCGGCTGGCTGCGCGAACAAGTGTGCATCTACATGTGCCCCTACGCGCGCTTCCAGAGCGTGATGTTCGACAAGGACACCCTGATCGTCTCCTACGACCCGCGCCGTGGCGAAAGCCGTGGTCCACGCAAGAAAGGCGCCGACTACAAGGCTCAGGGCCTGGGCGACTGTATCGACTGCACCATGTGCGTCCAGGTCTGCCCGACCGGCATCGACATCCGCGACGGCCTGCAGATCGAATGCATCGGCTGCGCCGCCTGCATCGACGCCTGCGACAGCATCATGGACAAGATGGAATACCCCCGCGGGCTCATCAGCTACACCACCGAGCACAACCTCTCCGGGCAGAAAACCCATAAACTGCGCCCACGCCTGATTGGCTACGCCCTGGTGCTGCTGGCCATGATCAGCCTGCTGATCAGCGCATTCTTCATGCGCTCGCTGGTGGGTTTCGACGTCAGCAAGGACCGCGTGCTGTACCGCGAAAACGCCGAAGGGCGGATCGAGAACGTCTACAGCCTGAAGATCATGAACAAGGACCAGCGCGATCACACTTATGTGCTTGACGCAGCCGGCCTGCCGGATCTGAAACTGCAGGGCAAACGCGAAATCCACGTGGCGGCCGGCGATATCGTCAGCATGCCGGTGGAGCTGTCGATTGCTCCGGATCACCTGCCCTCGACCACCAACGAGGTGAAGTTCATCCTTGAGGATGCCGACGACAGCAGCGTCCACGTTGAAGCCAAGAGCCGATTCATCGGCCCACAAATCCGTTAAGAGCCAAGAGAAGTGATCATGCCCGCAGCTACCGCCACCAGCCCCTGGTACAAACACCTCTGGCCCTGGATCATCATTGGCATTCTCGCCTGTTCGGTGACCCTGACCCTGTCTATGGTGACCATTGCCGTGAACAACCCGGACAACCTGGTCAACGACAACTACTACGAGGCCGGCAAGGGCATCAACCGCTCCCTGGATCGCGAGCTGCTGGCCCAGACCCTGAAGATGCGCGCCAGCGTGCATCTGGACGAGCTGACGGGCGAAGTGGAGCTGCGCCTGAGCGGCGACAGCCAGCCCAAGACCCTGGAGCTGAACCTGATTTCGCCGACCCAGCCGGAGAAAGACCGCAAGATCACCCTGGCCCGCAGCGAAAGCGAACACGGTCGCTACATCGGCCAGTTGAACGACCAGGTCGAAGGCCGACGCTTCGTCGAGTTGCTGGGCGTCGAAGGCGACAAGACCTGGCGTATGTTCGAAGAGGAACAGGTCAGCCACGACAAGGACCTGCTGCTGGGTGACGAGCCGCTGCAAGGCGCGGAAGACCTGAACTGATTCACCCCCGTCATCCATCGCCGGTCCGCCGCCTCCGACCCTTTTTCCAGGACTGGAGTCGAGCGGCCGGCGATGAGTTTTTCCCCGACCACAAAGATCGCCGATGACCACGCCACTGCCCTGCTACCACTGCGCCCTGCCGGTTCCCGCCGGCAGCCGGTTCACCGCCGTCGTGCTCGGCGAATCCCGGGAGTTCTGCTGTCCGGGCTGCCAGGCAGTGGCCGAGGCCATAGTCGCCGGCGGTCTGGAGCACTACTACAGCCATCGCAGCGAAGCCTCGGCCAACCCCGAAGCCCTGCCCGTGCAGTTGATTGACGAGCTGGCACTGTACGACCGTGCCGATGTGCAACAGCCTTTCGTCCGTCACCAGGGCGAACTGGCCGAAACCACCCTGCTCATGGAAGGCATCAGTTGCGCCGCTTGCGGCTGGCTGATCGAAAAACACCTGCGCAGCCTGCCGGCCGTGGCCGAGGCCCGTCTCAACCTGTCCAACCACCGCCTGCACGTGCGCTGGGCCGACAGCCAACTCCCGCTGAGCCAGGTGCTCAGCGAACTGCGTCACATCGGCTACGCGGCCCACCCCTACCAGCCGGACCGCGCTTCCGAACAACTGGCCAGCGAGAACCGCCTGGCCCTGCGCCAGCTGGGGGTCGCCGGGCTGCTGTGGTTCCAGGCAATGATGGCAACCATGGCCACCTGGCCGGAATTCAATATCGACCTGAGTCCGGAACTGCACACCATCCTGCGCTGGGTCGCGCTGTTCCTCACCACCCCGATCGTCTTCTACAGCTGCGCGCCCTTCTTCAAAGGCGCCATGCGCGACTTGCGCACCCGTCACCTGACCATGGATGTCTCGGTATCCCTGGCCATAGGCGGGGCCTACCTGGCGGGAATCTGGACCGCCATCAGCGGTGTCGGCGAACTGTACTTCGACGCTGTCGGCATGTTCGCCCTGTTCCTCCTCGCCGGCCGCTACCTGGAACGTCGGGCCCGGGAACGCACCGCAGCGGCCACCGCGCAGCTGGTCAACCTGTTGCCTGCCTCCTGCCTGCGCCTGGGCCAGGACGGCCAGAGTGAACGCATCCTGCTCACCGAACTGCGCCTGGGCGACCGGGTGCTGGTGCACCCCGGTGCGGTGCTGCCGGCCGACGGCAAGATCCTCGATGGCCAGTCGAGCATCGACGAATCCCTGCTCACCGGCGAGTACCTGCCACAGCCACGCAGCCTGGGAGATAGCGTCACTGCCGGCACCCTGAACGTCGAAGGCGCGCTGACGGTGGAGGTTCAGGCCCTGGGCCAGGACACCCGGCTGTCCGCCATCGTCCGCCTGCTGGACCGGGCCCAGGCGGAAAAACGCCGGCTGGCCGAAGTGGCCGACCGTGCGGCCCAGTGGTTCCTGTTGTTTTCGCTGATCGCGGCTGCGGCCATCGGCCTGCTGTGGTGGCAACTGGACGCCTCGCGAGCCTTCTGGATCGTCCTGGCCATGCTGGTCGCCACCTGCCCTTGCGCGCTGTCCCTGGCCACCCCGACCGCCCTGACCGCCGCCACCGGCACCTTGCACAAGCTTGGCCTGCTGCTGACTCGCGGCCACGTGCTGGAAGGCTTGAACCAGATCGACACAGTGATTTTCGACAAGACCGGCACCCTGACCGAAGGACGCCTGGCATTGCGCGCCATCCGCCCCCTGGGGCGCTTGTCCAGCGATGACTGCCTGAGTCTCGCTGCCGCCCTGGAGAACCGCTCCGAACATCCGATCGCCCGAGCCTTCGGCCGCGCCCCGGTGGCCGCGCAAGACGTCACCAGCAGCCCGGGCCTGGGCCTGGAAGGCCTGGTGGGCGAACAGCGCCTGCGCATCGGCCAGCCGACGTTCGTCTGCGAACTCAGCGGCTGCCCGGTGCCGAGCATGCCCGACGAAGCCGGGCAGTGGCTGTTGCTGGGGGACAGTCAGGGCGCCCTCGCCTGGCTGGTGCTCGATGACCGGCTGCGCAGCGACGCCCCCGCGCTCCTGGCCGCCTGCAAGGCTCGCGGCTGGCATACCCTGCTGCTGTCCGGAGACAGCTCGCCGATGGTCGCCAGCGTCGCGGCCGAGCTGCAGATCGATGAGGCCCGGGGCGGTCTGCGTCCGGACGACAAACTGCAGGTATTGCAACAACTGCATCAACAGGGCCGCAAAGTGTTGATGCTCGGCGATGGCGTCAACGACGTCCCGGTGCTGGCCGCCGCCGATATCAGCGTCGCCATGGGGTCGGCCACCGACCTGGCCAAGACCAGCGCCGATGCGGTGCTCCTGTCCAATCGCCTGGACGCGCTGGTGCAGGCCTTCAGCCTGGCGCGCCGGACCCGTCGGGTGATTATCGAGAACCTGCTCTGGGCCGGACTGTACAATGGCCTGATGCTGCCATTCGCCGCCCTCGGCTGGATCACCCCGGTGTGGGCCGCGGTCGGCATGTCCATCAGTTCCCTGACCGTGGTGCTCAATGCCCTGCGCCTGACCCGCATGCCGCGGTCGGCCGCCAGTGCCAGCACCCCCGAACCCCGCCCGTTGCCGGCCTGAGCCGCCGGGCCTGGAGTCCAGATGCCAGCTCTTTACGTGATGATCCCGGCCGCGCTGCTGATCGTGGCCATCGCCATCTACATCTTCTTCTGGGCCGTGGACAGCGGTCAGTACGACGACCTCGACGGTCCGGCCCACAGCATCCTGTTCGACGATCAGGACCCCAGCCACACCGCCGCGGTGGACGAAGCCAAGGGCCAGCCCGACGCCCCCACCGAAGCCACCCGCAAAACGGAACCACCCCATGCTTGAACTGGCGCCCCTGCTGGTTTCGGCAGTGATACTGGGCCTGCTGGGCGGCGGTCACTGCCTGGGCATGTGCGGCGGCCTGATGGGCGCCCTGACCCTGGCGATCCCCCGGGAGCAGCGCAGCCGGCGGTTTCGCCTGTTGCTGGCCTACAACCTGGGCCGCGTCCTCAGCTACGCCCTGGCCGGCCTGTTGCTGGGCCTGGCCGGCTGGGCGGTGGCCAACAGCCCGGTCGCGCTGTTCATGCGGATACTGGCCGGGCTGCTGCTGATCGCCATGGGCCTGTACCTCGCCGGGTGGTGGAGCGGCCTGACCCGCATCGAAGGGCTTGGCAAAGGGCTATGGCGGCATATCCAGCCCGTGGCCAGTCGTTTGTTGCCGGTTTCCAGCCTGCCTCGTGCATTGCTCCTGGGGGCGCTGTGGGGCTGGCTGCCTTGCGGCCTGGTGTACAGCACCCTGCTGTGGTCGGCGAGCCAGGGCAATGCCTTCGACAGTGCCCTGTTGATGCTGGCCTTCGGCCTGGGCACCTGGCCGGTCCTGCTGGCCACCGGCCTGGCGGCGGAACGGGTCACGGCCCTGTTGCGTCGACGCAGCGTGCGCCTGACCGGCGGCCTGCTGGTCATCCTCTTCGGCCTCTGGACCCTGCCCGGCCCTCACCAGCACTGGCTGATGGGCCACTGACCCCGGGGCACTGCCCGGCAACCGGGCCCACACGCCCCGCCGGCGCTAGCCCGGCAGCTCCCGAACACCCTTGATACAAGTCAAGATGGCCGCGCCCCTAACCTCCTAGACTCGCGAACACTGCCAGCCTATCCGGGGGAATTCCCGCATGCTCGACGCCATTCGTTGGGACACAGATCTGATCCGCCGCTATGACCTGGCGGGACCGCGCTACACCTCGTACCCGACCGCCGTGCAATTCAACAGCCAGGTCGGTGCCTTTGATCTGCTGCACGCCCTGCGTGACAGCCGCAAGGCCCAGCGCCCGCTGTCGCTGTACGTGCACATCCCGTTCTGCGCCAACATCTGCTACTACTGCGCCTGCAACAAGGTCATCACCAAGGATCGCAGCCGAGCCCTGCCCTACCTGCAACGCCTGGAACAGGAGATGCAACTGATCGCCTGCCACCTGGCGCCCAACCAGCGGGTCGAGCAGCTGCATTTCGGCGGCGGCACCCCGACCTTTCTCAATCACGACGAGTTGCGCCAGCTGATGGCGCTGCTGCGCAAGCATTTCAACCTGCTCGAGGATGACTCCGGCGACTACGGCATCGAGATCGACCCTCGTGAAGCGGACTGGTCGACCATGGGGCTGCTGCGAGAGCTGGGCTTCAACCGGGTGAGTATCGGTCTACAGGACCTGGACCCGGCGGTGCAGCGCGCCGTCAACCGCCTGCAGAGCCTGGAGGAAACCCGAGCGGTGATCGAAGCGGCTCGCACCCTGCAATTTCGCTCCATCAACATCGACCTGATCTACGGCCTGCCCAAGCAGACCGCGGAACACTTTGCCCGCACCGTGGAAGAAGTCATCAGCCTGCAGCCCGACCGGCTCTCGGTGTTCAACTACGCCCATCTTCCCGAGCGCTTCATGCCGCAACGACGGATCAACGGCAGCGAGCTGCCGGCGCCGGCGGAGAAACTGGAAATGCTGCAACGCACCATCGAGCAACTGACCGCCGCCGGTTATCGCTACATCGGCATGGATCATTTCGCCCTTCCCGATGATGAATTGGCGATCGCCCAGGAAGAGTCGACCCTGCAGCGCAACTTCCAGGGATACACCACCCACGGTCATTGCGACCTGATCGGCTTGGGCGTTTCCGCGATCAGCCAGATCGGTGATCTGTATTGCCAGAACAGCAGTGATCTGACGCACTATCAAAATGCTTTGGCAGGCGCACAACTGGCCACTAGTCGCGGCCTGGTCTGTAATGCCGACGACCGTCTGCGCCGTGAAGTTATTCAACAACTGATCTGCAACTTTAGTCTTAAATTCGAAGATATAGAGCAAGCCTTCAATATCGACTTTCGCGGCTATTTCAATGAACTATGGCCAGACTTGCAGGAAATGGACGACGATGGACTGATTCAACTAAGCCCCGAGGCCATCACCGTACTTCCGGCGGGACGCCTGTTGGTGCGTTCGGTATGCATGATCTTCGATGCCTACCTGGGGCAGCAGAATCGCCAGCGTTTTTCCCGGGTCATCTAGGATTTCATGAGCAAAGCAGAGGCTTTCACCACCTGCTCGGGACTCAAGCCGGCCTCCCTCATCGCCTTGGCCAATGAGGCGTTGGCGGTCAGCAATCCGCTGTTGAGGGCCGCCAGGGCCGATTGCAGGCTACCGATCCTGGCCTTGGCCTCCTCCGGCCCCAGGTGCTTGTCGGCCATGACGGCCTGAAGCTGAGCCAGCTTTTCAGCAATCTGTTGTTGCAATTTTCTGATCATTTTGAGGAGTTGTTGAATATTTTCGGGCAGGCCGCTTTCCTCGATGTCACTGTCATCGCCCGCAGCACTGGAGGATTTCTTCAGTCCGGCCCCCGACAGCGACACTTTGACGCCCTCTCCAACCATAGGTTCTGCAACTAACGGCGAACCCCTTAGTTCATCCGCATCGTTGCTTTTCGAAGATTCAGAAAGTGGCTGCAAGTTATTGCTGCCATTAGTAATACCGCCAACAAAGGACATAGTTGCGGCGCTCCAAGTTGTTTTCGTTAACAGGTTATCGACCCACAAAAGGATTGCTTTACGACTCACAGTTAATACGGCACGGACTGGCCGGAACCTCCTCCCGTGAGTTACCCTTACGGCTTATGTGTGTTTTCCCACAAGGATTCTAGAATGTCCGAGCCAGTTAAACTGCGCGCTCATAACCAGGCCCATTGCAAGGATTGCAGCCTGGCCCCTCTGTGCCTGCCACTTTCCTTGAATTTGGAAGACATGGACGCGCTGGACGAAATCGTCAAACGTGGCCGCCCATTGAAAAAAGGCGAATTTCTGTTCCGTCAGGGTGACGGCTTCGACTCGGTGTATGCCGTGCGTTCGGGCGCCCTGAAAACCTTCAGCCTCAGCGACAGCGGCGAAGAGCAGATCACCGGTTTCCACTTGCCCAGCGAGCTGGTGGGGCTGTCCGGCATGGACACCGAAAGCCATCCGGTTTCGGCCCAGGCCCTGGAAACCACTTCGGTGTGTGAAATCCCCTTCGAACGTCTCGACGAACTGGCCCTGCAACTGCCGCAACTGCGCCGTCAGTTGATGCGCGTCATGAGTCGGGAAATCCGTGACGACCAGCAGATGATGCTGCTGCTGTCGAAAAAGACCGCCGACGAACGCATTGCCACCTTCCTGGTCAACCTGTCGGCCCGGTTCCGCGCTCGCGGCTTCTCGGCCAACCAGTTCCGCCTGAGCATGTCGCGCAATGAAATCGGCAACTACCTGGGCCTGGCGGTGGAAACCGTGTCCCGGGTGTTCACCCGGTTCCAGCAGAACGAACTGATTGCCGCCGAAGGCAAGGAAGTGCACATCCTCGATCCGATCCAGCTGTGCGCCCTGGCCGGGGGCTCGGTGGAAGGCTGATCCACGGTGCTCGCGACTGAGCCAAGCCGCTCGGTCGCGGCTATACTGGCGCGGCCCAAATTGCCCGCCAGGACACCCGCAGATGGCCTTCGACTCCTTTGACATCAAATCCCTGATCCGCCCCGTCATCGACTTCCCGAAACCCGGGGTAATCTTTCGTGACATCACTCCCCTGTTCCAGTCTCCCCGGGCCCTGCGCCTGGTGGCCGACAGTTTCGCCCAGCGTTATGTCGAAGAAGACTTCAGCCACATCGGCGCCATGGATGCCCGAGGCTTCCTGATCGGCTCGATCATCGCCTACCAGTTGAACAAACCCCTGATTCTGTTCCGCAAACAGGGCAAGCTTCCGGCCGATGTACTGGCCGAGGGTTACCAGACCGAGTACGGCGAAGCCTTCCTTGAAGTGCATGCCGACAGCCTGTGCGAAGGCGACTCGGTGTTGATGTTCGATGACCTGATCGCCACCGGCGGCACCCTGATCGCCGCCGCCAACCTGGTACGACGCATGGGCGCGAAAATCTACGAGGCCGCCGCCATTATCGACCTGCCGGAACTGGGAGGCTCGCAGAAGCTGGAAGACATGGGCATCCCGACGTTCTGCCTGACCCAGTTCTCCCTGAGCGAACGCTAGAGCCCCATCTGCTTGCTGATGATTTCGTTCATCACTTCGCGGGTGCCGCCGCCAATGGAGAGGATGCGGTTATCCCGGTACAGGCGCTCCACCAGACTGTCGCGCATGTAGCCCATGCCGCCGAGTATCTGCACCGCATCGTGGGTGATGCGGTCGGCGGTGTCGGTGGCGAAGTTCTTGGCCATGGAAATCTCCTTGATCACGCTTTTGCCGGCAGCCATCTGTGCGGCCTGGCGATAGGTGAACTCCCGGGACACCTCCAGGGCCGTGGCCATTTCCGCCAGACGATGCTTGAGCACCTGGAACCTGGCGATGGGCTTGCCGAACGCCTCGCGCTCCCGGGCCCACTTCAGGCTCTCCTCCAGCGCCATCTGCGCGGTCATGTTGGCCATCAGCGCCAGGGCCAGGCGCTCGCTCTGGAAGTTGCCCATGATGCAGGCGAAGCCCATGTTCTGGGCACCGATCAGGTTGCCCACCGGCACCCGACAATCTTCGAAAAACAGCTCGGCGGTGTCCGAGGCCCACCAGCCCATCTTTTTCAACTGCCGGCCCACCGTGAAACCGGGACTGCCCTTCTCGATCAGTAGCAGGCTGATGCCGCCATAGCCCGGTTCTCCGGTACGCACCGCGACGGTGTAGTAATCGGCGCGCACGCCACTGGTGATGAAGGTCTTGCTGCCGCTGACCCGATAATGATCGCCGTCGCGCACGGCGCGGGTCTGCAGGTTGGCCACGTCCGACCCGCCACTGGGCTCGGTCACCGCCAGCGCGCAGATCTTCTCTCCGGACAGCACCTGGGGCACAACCCGCTCACGCACTTCGGGGCGGGCCCATTTGACGATCGGCGGCAGGCCGATATCCAGCGACCCCAGCCCTGCCACCAGGCCGCCGGAACCGCTGCGCATCAACTCTTCGCTGGCGGCGATCTTGGCGAACAGATCACCTTCGTGACTGCCGCCCAGGGCTTCGGGATAGCCGATGCCGAGAATCCCGGCGGCACCGGCCTTGAGATACAGCTCACGGGGAAAGCTTTCAGCCTCCTCCCACTGTTGGATCTCGGGGAGAATTTCGCGCTCGACGAAGCGTCGCACGCTGTCGCGGACCAACTGGTGGCTGGGGTCGAAGTATTCCTGGCAGGCAGACATCGGCAAGCTCCTCTGAAGGGTCGAGGGAACTTACCAAGCGCTTGCTTGGTTTTCAAGGCGATCCGTATCTCCGCCCCCGCCGGTACGCCGGCGCCGGCCCACCAACGCTACAGGGCTATGGGTTTGCGACCGGCAAAGGAGTGAGCAAGGGTGCCGCCATCCACCAGCTCCAGCTCGCCACCCAGCGGTACGCCATGGGCGATGCGCGAAGTGATCAGGCCTTTGTTGGTCAGCAGCTGGGCAATGTAGTGGGCCGTGGCTTCGCCCTCCACCGTGGGGTTGGTGGCCAGGATGACCTCGGTAAAGCTGCCCTGCTCCTCGATCCGCGCCAGCAACTGCGGAATGCCGATGGCTTCCGGACCCAGGCCATCCAGAGGCGACAAGTGGCCTTTGAGCACGAAGTAACGACCGCGATAGCCGGTCTGCTCCACCGCATAGACATCCATCGGACCTTCCACCACGCACAGCAGCGTGTCATCACGGCGTGGATCGGCACATTGCGGGCACAGTTCGTCTTCGGTCAGGGTCCGGCATTGACGGCAGTGCCCGACCCCTTCCATGGCCTGGCTCAGGGCCTGGGCCAGGCGCAAGCCGCCACTGCGATCACGCTCGAGCAGTTGCAAGGCCATGCGCTGGGCGGTTTTCTGACCCACGCCCGGCAAAGTGCGCAGGGCGTCGATCAGTTGGCGAATCAGGGGGCTGAAGCTCATGGGCAAAGGTCCGACAAAACGACGAGACGCGGTTTATACCCGCGCCTCGGGATAGCGTCAAATGCTCGCGTCCGGCGCAACCTTGACCACCAGCTTGCCGAAGTTGCGCCCCTCCAACAGACCGATGAAGGCTTCAGGGGCCTGCTCCAGGCCCTGCACCACGTCCTCCTTGAACTTGACCTTGCCTTCACGCACCCAGGGCGCCATGGCCTTGATGAATTCCGGGTGGCGGTCGCCGTAGTCGTCGAAAACGATAAAGCCCTGCATCCGCACCCGCTTGGTCAACAAGGTGCGCTGCAACAGCGGCAGGCGATCCGGCCCCGGTGGCAGCTCCTGGGCGTTGTACTGGGCTATCAGCCCGCACAGGGGAATGCGTGCCCGGGGATTGAGCAGGGGGACTACCGCATCGAATACCTGGCCGCCGACGTTCTCGAAATAGATGTCCACCCCCTTGAAGCAAGCCTGGGCCAGTTCGTCGGCAAAATCCGCACGCTTGTGATCGACACAGGCGTCGAAGCCCAGTTCTTCAACCACATACCGGCATTTCTCGGCGCCACCCGCCACACCTACCACCCGCAGCCCCTTGAGCTTGGCCACCTGCCCCACCACCGAGCCCACGGCGCCGGAGGCCGCGGCTACCACCAGCGTTTCCCCGGCCTGGGGCTGGCCGATGTCCATCAACCCCATGTAAGCCGTCATCCCGGGCATGCCCAGCACGCCCAGGGCCATGGAGGGACTGGGCAGGCCGGAAGGCACGGGAATCAGGTTGCGGCCATCACTGATGCAGTGGCTCTGCCAGCCGGTGGCGCCCACCACCAGATCGCCTTCCTGAAACTTCGGATTCAGCGAGCGCTCGACCCGACTCACCGCGCCACCGGTCATGACCTCATCGATTTCCACCGGAGCGGCATAGGACGGCGCGTCGCTCATGCGTCCACGCATGTAGGGGTCCAGGGACAGGTAGAGGGTCTTGAGCAGAACCTGGCCGTCGGCCAGCTCCGGCAAGGCCACCCGTTCCAGGCGGAAGTTCTCCGGGACCGGCGCGCCCTGAGGGCGCGAGACCAGCACCACGCGCTGGTTGAGGGTCAATGTTTGCGGCATCACAGACACTCCTGTTTCGAGGATGGAAGAGGACGGTATAGGGTGCAGACCCCGAAGGGACAATGACGTTCGATCTTTCCAACCAGGGGATGCCTGCACAGCGGGGCTGATCGACGGCACAAAAAAGCCAGGCTCGAGGCCTGGCTTGTGTGCGTCCATCCGAAGCGCCGGGGCGAATCAGAACGGCAGCTTCATGCCTGGAGGCAGTTGCATGCCGGCGGTCATGCCGGACATTTTTTCCTGGCTATTGGACTCGATCTTGCGCACGGCGTCGTTGACCGCCGCGGCAAACAGGTCTTCCAGCACTTCACGGTCATCTTCGCTGACGCCTTCGAGCAGGCTCGGGTCGATGCTCACGCGCTTGATGTCATGACGGCCGGTCATGACCACAGTGACCATGTCGCCGCCGGCCTTGCCGGTGACTTCAGCGTTGGCCAGTTCTTCCTGCATCTTGGCCATTTTTTCCTGCATCTGCTGTGCCTGCTTCATCAGGCCGGCCATGCCACCTTTCATCATGGGAATTACCTCAAAGTACGGGGATGGAAACAGCGCCCGGCCAGCGGCCCGGCGCCCTTTAAGCAATCAACCCTGCGCGGCCGGGGCCTCGACAGGTTCAATAGTATCGTGGCGCACCAAGGCGCCGAACTCCTGGACCATCTGCTGGATGAACGGATCACCGTGGATCGAATCCTCCGCCTCGCGCTGACGGTCGGCGCGGCGCCGTGAAGCCGCCTGGGCCGGGGTTTCCTGCTCGGGCTTGATCAGCTCGATGGCCAGGTTCAGGGTGCGGCCATGGTACTGGTTCAACGCGTCGTTGAGACGACGCTGCTGAGTGGCGTTGAACAGGGCGCTATGGGCCGGGTCCAGGTGCAGCAGCCAATTGTCGCCATCCACCGCCATCAGGGTGCAGTTGGCGGCGATGCTACCGGTCATGCCGGAAATCGGCAGCTTGGGAAACAGTTCCAGCCACTCCAGGGCCAGGCCGGTGGCCGGCTTGGCGGCGGGCTCCGGCTCGGGTTCCGGGGCCGGTTCGGCGGCGTGCTCGCTGGCCAGTTCGTCGAGGTAGCTGTAGGCCGAATCCATGTCCGGCTCGATGTAGTCCTCGTCCAGGGGCGGTTCGTCGTCCAGGTCGATTCCCGGTGTGGCGGCATCGACCTCGGCCACACTCGGCTCGGGCACCGGCGCACTGACCCACTCCGGCGCGTCCGGCACCACGCTGTCCGGCGCAGGAGTCGGCATCGGCGTCAGCTCGGGCTGTTCGGCAACCACGTCCAGCAGCGGCTCCACAGCGGCCTGCTGCTCGACCGGCGGCTCTACCGGATCATTCCAAGGCAGGTCGATCACTTCTTCAGCGACCGCCGGCTCAGGTTCAACGACCAGCGCTTGGGCCACCTCCGGCACGACAGGTGCTGGAGCGGCCGCCGGCGCTGGAACGGGCGCGGCAGCCGCAACCGGCGCGCTGGCAATCGGCGCAACGGCAGCCACAGGCACAGCAGGAGCTGGTGCCGCCACGGCTTGGGCGGAATCAACTGTGGCCTGGCTGATCCCCACTGGCTTTAGCGGCTGTCTCGGCGCATCCGCCGTATCCGCCGGGCGGAAGGCCAGCATCCGCAGCAGGACCATCTCGAAGCCCCCCCGCGGATCCGGCGCCAAGGGCAGGTCGCGGCGGCCGATCAGGCCCATCTGGTAATAGAACTGCACATCTTCGGCCGGCAGCGCCTGGGCCAGGGCCAGCACCCGATCGCGGTCGCCATGACCGTTGTCGACCCCTTCCGGCAGGGCCTGGGCGATCGCTACCCGGTGCAGCACGTTGAGAATTTCCGAGAGTACGCCGTTCCAGTCCGGACCTTGCTCCGCCAGATGACGTACCGCTTCCAGCAGCGCCTTGGCATCGCCATTGATCAAGGCATGCAGCACGTCGTAGACCTGGCCGTGATCGAGGGTGCCGAGCATGGCCCGCACATCGGCGGCCATGACCTTGCCCTCACCGAAGGCGATGGCCTGGTCGGTCAGGCTCATGGCGTCGCGCATCGAGCCGTCGGCGGCGCGGCCCAGCAGCCACAGCGCATCGTCCTCGAACGGCACGTTCTCCACGCCCAGCACATGACTGAGGTGCTCCACCACCCGCTCGGGGGTCATGTTTTTCAGGGAAAACTGCAGGCAGCGCGACAGGATGGTCGCCGGCAGCTTCTGCGGATCGGTGGTCGCCAGGATGAACTTGACGTAGGGCGGCGGCTCTTCGAGGGTCTTGAGCAACGCGTTGAACGAGTGACTGGAGAGCATGTGCACTTCGTCGATCAGGTAGACCTTGAAGCGCCCGCGGCTCGGTGCGTACTGCACGTTGTCCAGCAGTTCACGGGTGTCCTCGACCTTGGTCCGGCTCGCGGCGTCGATCTCGATCAGGTCGACGAAACGCCCCTCATCGATCTCGCAGCACACCGAGCAGGTGCCGCACGGCGTGGAAGTGATGCCTGTTTCACAGTTCAGGCATTTGGCAATGATCCGCGCGATGGTGGTCTTGCCCACCCCGCGGGTGCCGGTAAACAGATAGGCGTGGTGCAGCCGCTGGCTGTCCAAGGCATTGATCAGAGCCTTGAGCACATGGGTCTGGCCGACCATTTCGCGGAACGAGCGCGGACGCCATTTACGTGCAAGAACCTGATAACTCATCGAAAACCGTCGCAACTGGAAAGCGGAAGCCGGTAATGCTAGCGGAGCAAGGGCGAAATTGCATCCGGCGCGCTTGTCTAATCTGTCTAAGCTGCATTTTGCCAAGGATGGCTCGGCCGTTTGAACCGTGGGAGACCGTATGCGTTTGACTTGGGGCGCCCTGCTGCTGTTGAGCGCCAGCCTGGAAGCCGCCGAAGCGCCTTTGCGCTTTGTGATTGCCGACAGCTGGGCCATGCCGACCATCGAGATCGAGGACGAGCAACCCACCGCCGGCATCCTTTACGACACCATGAACAGCCTGGCTCGCCACCTGGGCACCCGCGCCGAGTTCCACGTCCTGGCCCGGGCCCGGGTGCAGAACGCCATGGCCCAGGGCGAGGTGGACGTACGCTGCTTCGCCGCCCAGGCCTGGCTGCCGAACCTGTCCGGGGACTATCTGTGGAGCGTGCCGCTGTTCGTGCAACGCAACCTGCTGGTGAGCGACCGCCCGCATCCGACACCGCTCAATCCCCAGGACTTGCCCACCCAGCACATCGGCACCGTGCTGAGCTACACCTACACCTCCCTGCAAGCACTGTTCGACAGTGCCCGGCTGATTCGTGACGATGCGCGCAACGAGGAGCAGGTCCTGCAAAAACTCCAGGTCGGGCGCTATCACTACGCAATCGCCAGCCAATGGACCCTGGACTGGTTCAACCAGACCCAGGCCTCCGGCAAACCGCTGTACCGCGTCGCCCTGCTGCAGGAGCAGGCCGTGAGCTGCTACGTGCGTAACGACCCGGCGGTGCCGGCCCGGCGCATCCTGCGCGCCCTGCTGCAGATGAAAATGTCCGGGGAAATCGACGCCATCGTCCAGCGCTACGTCGCACCGCCCTCCAGCGCCAGCACCTACGACGCCGCCGCGCCCTGAACTGCGCCCTGGCGCCATGCCTGCGGGGGCTGGAAAGCGCCCACCCACTGCAGCACCGCATCGGCCGGCATGGGCTCGGCGATGAAGTCGCCCTGAGCCACCTCGCACCCCAGATCCATCAAGCGCTCTCCGTGGGCCAGGCTTTCCAGGCCCTCGGCCACCACTTGCCGACCAAAGGCCCGGGCCAGCCCAATCAGGGCCTGGATCAGCGCCTGATCGTCCTGGTCGTGCAGCATGTCGCGGACAAACAGACGATCGATCTTGATGGTCTGGGTGCGCAGGCGCTTGAGGTAACTGAGGGACGAATGCCCGGTGCCGAAGTGCCCCAGGGAGAACTGCACGCCCAGGGCCTGACAGGCATCGAGGCAATCGCTGACCCGCTGGATGTTCTCGATGGCCGCCGACTCGACAATCTCCAGCTCCAGCAACGCTGGCGAAACCTGCGGGTATCGTTCGAGCATCTCCTTGAGCCGCTCGACAAAATCCGGGCGCTGGAAATGCCGGGCCGCGACGTTCAGGCTCACCGACCAACCATGGCCTGCCACCTGCCAGTCCTGCAGGCGCGTCATCACCTGATCCATGACCCATTCGCCGATGTCGACGATCAGGTCGGTCTCCTCCACCTGAGGCAGAAACTCGTGGGAGCCGAGCATGCCCCGTTGCGGGTGCTGCCAGCGCAGCATCGCCTCGAAGCCCACCACCGCGCCGCTGCGCATGTTGACCTTGGGCTGGAAGTACAGCTGCAACTCACCGGCGTTCAGCGCCTGGCGCACCTGTTCGACGGTCTGGTAGGTGACCATGACCTCACGATCCCGCAACACATCGAACAGATGGAAACGGTTGCGCCCGCTCTGCTTGGCCACGTACATGGCCTGATCGGCATGGCGCAGCAGGGTGTCGGCGTCGTGGTTATCGTTGGGAAACAGGGTCACGCCGATGCTGGCAAAGACATTGATGTCCTTGCCCTGGATCGAATAGGGCTGGGAGATGGTGGCCAGCACCCGTTGCAACGCCGCACGCAGCTCCAGCATGTCACGCACATAGCGCAGGATCAGCACAAACTCGTCGCCGGCCAGACGCGCCACCACATCCTCGCCACGAATGATCGAACGCAGACGTGCCGCCACTTCCACCAGCAGCAAGTCGCCACAGGCGTGCCCGTAGCCATCGTTGACGGCCTTGAAGCCGTCGAGGTCAAGCATGCACACCGCCAGGGGGATGTCCTCACGGCGGGAGAACTCCAGGGCCTGATGCAGCAGGTCGGAAAGAAAGGCCCGGTTGGGCAGGCCGGTGAGCACGTCATGTCCGACCCGCCATTGCAGCGAATGCAGCAACTGGCGCTTTTCGCTGACATCGAAGCGAATCGACACGTAGCGCATCACCTTGCCGGAACGCTGATCCATCAGGGGCACCATGGTGCTGTCGACCCAGTACAGGCTGCCATCCTTGGCCCGATTACAGATCTCGCCCTTCCACACCCGGCCCTGGGAGATGGTCTGCCACAGCTCGTTGAAGAACTCCGGCGGGTGCAGCCCCGAGCTGAGCATCCGGTGGTTGGCCCCGATCAGCTCATCGCGGCTGTAGCCCGAGATCTGGCAGAACAGGTCATTGACATAGGTGATGCTGCCGCCGAGATCAGTCTCGGAGAAGATGGCGGCGGCATCGACGGCCCTGCGATATTTCTCATCCATGAGTCGAGATCACTGTCGCTAGCGGTTGAACCGCTCGACCAGGGCACGCAGCCCGGAAGAGATGTTTTCCAGCTCGGTGCCGCGGACCACCCCGGCGCTGGCGTTATTGGCGGTGCGCTGCACCGTGGCGGCGACGCGGTTGATCTGTTCGGACACCGACTCGGCCACATGGGATTGCTCCTGGGAGGCCGCCGCCATCTGCTGGCTCATGTCGGTGATGCGCTCCACCGCAGCGCCGATGCCATGCAGGGCCTGTTGCGCCTGCAACACCTGCTGCACACCCTGCTCCGCCTCTTCGATGCCGAGGTTGGCGATCTGCACCGCCTCGTCGGCACCGGCCCGCAGGCTCTGGATGATGCCCTGGATCTGCTGGGTCGATTGCCGGGTCTTGCCCGCCAGGGCCCGCACTTCATCGGCCACCACGGCAAACCCCCGTCCCTGCTCGCCGGCTCGTGCGGCTTCGATGGCAGCGTTCAGGGCCAGCAGGTTGGTCTGGTCGGCAATCGCCTGGATCATGCTCGCCGCCACCATGATGTCCTGGGTCTGCCCGGCCAGGTCGCCCACCGCCTGGTTGATCTGGGTGACCGTGCGAGCCAGCAACTGGATGGCATCCCGGGAAGAACCCGCCACCTGGCTGCCTTCCCGGGCCAGGAGGTTGGCGGTGTGAGCCTCGCTGGCGGTGTGCTGCACGTGCTCGGCAACCTCGGTGATCGAGGCGGCCATCTGGGTCATGGCGGCGGCCGTCATGTCGGTCTCGGCCCTCTGCTCCAGCAGGGCGGTCTCGGTGCGGCTAGACAGCTGGCTGGAGTCGGAGGCAGCCGTGGCCATCTGCCGGGCCAGATCGCTGAGGCGCGTCAGGGCAGTTTTCAGCCGCGCCTCCTCACTGATCAGGATCATCTGTAATTGCCCCGCCGGCCCCAGCGCTTCGCTGTAGGCCAAGGCACAGATCGGATCGGCGAAGGTATTCGGGGTGCTGCTGAGGATGTGCTTGAGCTGCTGTCGCAAACGGCGCTGGGCCGACAGTCCGACGGCAATGAAACCGGCGACGGTCAGGCCCTGGGCCGCCAGCGTCGGCAGCCAGCTGAACGCGCCCAGGCACGCCACTGCCAGGGCCGCCGGCAACAGCAATGGCCGGGCTCCGGCCTCCAGCCGACGCCAAGCGCTGACCGGCGACTTGTTGGCGCGCATGCGGGCATACAAGGCTTCGGCACGACTGACCTGCTCCCGGGTCGGCTTGACCCGGACCGACTCGTAGCCCACCAGTCGCCCTTCCTCCAGAATCGGCGTGACATAGGCGCTGACCCAATAGAAATTGCCGTTCTTGCAGCGGTTCTTCACCACCCCCATCCAGCTCTGACCGGCCTTCAGATACCTCCACATCGACTCGAACACCGCCGCAGGCATGTCCGGGTGGCGCACCAGGTTGTGGGTGCTGCCGATCAGTTCGGCCTGGCTGAAACCACTCATTGCAGCGAACTCGGCATTGCAATAGGTGATATGGCTGCTGGTATCGGTGGCGGATATGAGCCGCTGCTGGTCGGGAAAGGTCTGCTCAACAGAGTTGACCGGCAAATTGAGACGCACTTTAGAACTCCATAGACAGCCTGCGATCAACAGTACCGGGAGGCCGGCAGCAGGCTGATTCGCGATGTACTTTCCTGGCGGTACGACTCAATCGGAAGGTTCGCCCTGATTGCAGCCGTACAGCGGTTTGCGCGGCAGATGACCGTCGATTCGACGAGGATCAACTAGGATCAGATAAGGCGTCAGGTGGGGACGGCGGACGGAGCGTTGGCGGGATTTACGAGACGTTCGAGCCTCTGCCAAGCCCTCGGTTTAGGTGAACAAGGGAAATGCAATGATTTCTTGTTTCATAAACCTGCCTGCTGAAACTAGATCACCAAATACCTGTCCGAAGCGCCGATTCTACGAAATGCATCACATTTTGCAAAGCAAGGTGATGAACCATGGTGTTGTCTAATGCCAATATTTATCGTTAAGTTCTTGATTCTAAATGGGAATTGAGCGATGCAAATTTCAAGTTTGGGTGCAGCCATCAAGCGTTATCGAAAGGTAGCGGGGCTTACTCAGGCTGAACTAGGTGAAAAAACCGGTTTTGACCCAAAAACCATCAGCCGCTTCGAAACCGGCACCTACACCCCCAGCGTTGAAGCTCTATTTCTGCTAGCCGAAGTACTGGGAGTGAAGCTGAAAGCCTTCTTCGCCGATCTGGGCGATGAAGAGGAACAGCGGGCTTATTTGTTCGGTGTCATTCACAAAGCCACCCCTAAGGATCTGGGAAAGCTGATAGCAGCGGTAGACCAGGCCTTGTCCAAGCCTTGAGCCCCGCAACAAATCAATCGGAAGAGGCCTGCTTATCGAACCCGACAAGCAGGCCTCTTTGTCCATTCACGACTCCTGACAGGATCTGACAGACCCGGCACATAAGCTTGTGCCCACAGCACACAGCCCTTTGGAGTCGTCATGACCAGCAACACCTACTTCCTGCTTTATGTAGACAGCCCGGCCATCAGCGCGCAGTTCTACAGTCGCCTGCTGGACAAGCAACCGGTGGAATCCTCCCCCACCTTCGCGCTGTTCATCCTCGACTCGGGGATCAAACTCGGCCTGTGGTCGCGCCACACGGTCGAGCCCAGCGCCCAGGCGACCGGCGGTGGCGGCGAACTGGGCTGGGCCTTGGACAGCCGCGAAGCCGTGGACGACCTGCACCGCCACTGGCAGAGCCTGGGCCTGACCATCGCCCAGCCACCCACTCAGATGGATTTCGGCTACACCCTGCTGGCCCTCGATCCGGACGGACACCGCCTGCGCGTGCTCTATCTCAGCGTCGACTGAACTTGCCTGCGCCGCCACCCCACAGAGAGAGCGGCGCTGTCACCAGCGCCCTCCTCGCTCCTGTTTTGAAATAAATAGAAACGTCTCATTGAGCCTCCAGGCACTCATCGCTATCCTGCCCGCCGACTTGTCACAATTTGTAAGGGAATACGATGAAGTACCTGCGTCTATTACTGGCGATGGCCATCCTCTGTGCCACGCCATTCTTTGCCTGCGCCGCCACACCGAGCCAAGGCAAGGACAGCGAACCCCAGACAGCCGAACAGTTTCTCGCCTCGCTCTCGCCACGCCATGGCCAGGTCAAGCTGCCCGGGGATATCGCCAGCCTCGACCTGAGCCAGGAGTTTTACTACCTCAACCCCAAGGACACCGAGAAGCTGCTCACCGAAGGCTGGGGCAACCCGCCCGGCTTCACCACCCTGGGCATGATCGTGCCCAGCGCCGTCAGCCCGCTGTCTGCCGAAGGCTGGGGCGTGATCATCAGCTACAAGAATGATGGGCACATCTCCGACGACGACGCGGCGAAGATCGACTATCAGGACCTGCTCAAGCAAATGCAGGAAGCCGACGAGCAAGACAACAAGCAGCGCAAGGAACAGGGCTATGGCGCCATCCACCTGCTGGGCTGGGCCGAGCAGCCCAGCTATGACGCCCAGACCCACAAAATGTACTGGGCCCGCGAACTCAAGGCCGAAGGCGCCGAGAGCAACACCCTGAACTACAGCATCCGCGTGCTGGGTCGCGAAGGCGTGCTGGAGCTCAATGCGGTCGCCTCCATGGACGACCTGGCCACCATCAAGCGCGAGATCCCCAAGGTGCTGGCCTTCACCAACTTCACCGACGGCAACCGCTACGCCGACTACAACCCAAGCACCGACAAGCTGGCGTCCTACGGTCTGGCCGCGCTGGTGGCCGGAGGCCTGGCCAGCAAGGCCGGGTTGTTTGCCAAGCTGGGGGTACTGCTCCTGGCCGGCAAGAAATTCATTGTCATCGGCGTCCTCGCCCTGGCCGCATTCGTCGGCCGGCTGTTCAAGAAAAAAGGCTGATCCCCGAGCGCAACGCCCCTGCCTGACGAGGCGTTGCACCTCACGAATCACCCAGCTTCACCCGCCCACCCCGCTCCAGCCCAGGCAGGATCCTCGATCGCCCGAGACGCCATTGCCGCCAGCGCCCCTCCAACTGCATCGCCATCACGCTCCCCAGCACCACCGCCGCCCCCAGCAGCACGGCAGACTGCACCACCTCCCCCAGCACAGTCGCCGCCAGCAACATCGCCACTGGCGGTATCAGGTACAGGGCCATCGACGCCCGACTGACCTCCACCCGCGCCAGCACATAGGCCCAGGCCAGATACGCCAGCGCACTGGGAAACAGCCCCAGCAACAGCACCGCCAGATTCACCCGCCACGGCGCCTGGACGACCTCCCGCGCCAATCCCGGCGCATACACCGACAACAGCAAGGTGCCGCCCCAGACCATGTAGCACACGGTGGTCAGCACCCCGTAACGCCCGGACAGACGCCGCTGCAAGACGAAGTACAGCCCCCAGGAAAAAGCCGCCAGCAACACCAGCAACCCGCGGGGCTCGATCGACCCCAGCCCCTTGTCGGCCACAACCACCAGCACGGCACCAAACAACCCCAGCACCACGCAGCCCCAGCGCCAGGCACTGACCGCCTCCCTGAGCCAGAAGCAGGCGATCAGCGTGCCAAATAACGGCGCCGTCTGTGCCAGCACGCTGGAAGCGCCGGCACTCAAGCCCTGCTGACCATAATTGAGGCTGACGTGATGCAGGGCGATGGCAAAGAACCCCAGCACCAGCAGCCCGGGCAAATCGCGCCAACGTGGCAGGGATATTTTCAGCACCACAGCCATCGCGGCCATCAACAGCGAGGCAACCAGGAAACGCAACAACGCCAGATGCCCGGGACTGTAGCCCTCAAGGCCAATGTGAATGCCCACCGGCGAATAGGCCCAGCACAAAATCACCGCAGCGGTAGCCAGCAACAGTTTGAATCCTGATGAATGTTTCACGGCACAGGCGCCCGGACAGAGAGAGGAAACCCAGTCTCTCGCCCTCCACAACTCACCACAACTGACCGATACTGAGGCCATTCCTCACTGGAAATGAGCAATGGAACTGAGCCAACTGAAAATGCTGAACGCCGTGGCCCGCACCGGCAGCATCGCCCGCGCCGCCGAACAACTGCATTGCGTGCCCTCCAACATCACCAACCGCCTCAAGCAGCTGGAAAGCGAACTGGGCACCCCGCTGTTCACCCGGGTCGGGCGCGGCCTGAAGATCAGCGCCGCTGGAGAAATATTCTTAGGCTACAGCGAACGCATTCTGGCGCTGGTCGATGAGGCCAAGCGCGCGGTGGACGACCAGGCGGAGCCCAGCGGCCTGCTGCGCCTGGGCGCCATCGAGTCCTGCGCTGGCGGGCGCCTGCCACCGCTGCTGGCGCAATATCACCGACGCTACCCCAAGGTGAGCGTGGAGCTGGTGACCGGCACCTGGTCGCAGCTCTTTACAGAGCTGCAACACCAACGCATCGACGGCGCCTTGGTGGCCATCGACACCTTGCCACCCAGGCTCAAGCAGACGGTGCTCTACCACGAGCCCCTGGTACTGATTTCCAGTGCCGGCAGCGCTCCCATCCACAGCGCCAGCGATCTGCAGGGGCAAAACCTGTTCATGTGGCCGCAGGGCTGCCCCTATCGCCGCGCCCTGGAAAACTGGCTGGCCAGGCACGGCCTGAACCTGCCCATTACCGGGTACGCCAGCTGGGGCACCATCATCGGCTGCGTCAGTGTCGGGGCCGGCGTGTCGCTGATTCCGGAGGGCGTATTGGAACGCTATGCACAGTCGGCGACCCTGAACATCCAGCGTTTCAGCGACCTGCTACCGGTGGACAACCGCTTCGTCTGGCATCAGGACGTACAGCGACACAACGCGCGGGATGCGTTTGCCCGGCTGTTGCAGGAGCATCTGGGAGCATGACGACCGCCTCGTCGAACCAGCGAGCGTTTAGGCACAATCCTCGAGCGCCACGGCACAGCACCCGGGTCTGCCCGCCCATAGACTGGCCCTTCATTCCCACCAGCCAGACCAACCCGCCATGAACAACCGTCTTTTTCTTAGCGCACTGTCCTTGAGCCTGAGCCTTGGCGCCCATGCCGCCGAGTTCAGCATCAGCAGTCACGACATCCGCGATGGCCAGCCCTTGAGTCAACGGGAAGTATTCCGCGGCTTCGGCTGCGAAGGAGACAACACCTCTCCTGAACTGTCCTGGAAAAATGCTCCGCCGGGCACCCGCAGCTTTGCCATCACCGTCTATGATCCGGACGCCCCCACCGGCAGCGGCTGGTGGCACTGGACCCTGGTCAACCTCCCCAGCACCACCCAGGGCCTGCCCAGGGGCGCCGGCAGCCCCAATGGCGAACAGCTGCCGCCGGGAGCCGTCCAGGGACGCACCGATTACGGCCAACCCGGCTTTGGTGGCGCTTGCCCGCCAACGGGCGACAAACCTCATCGTTACCAGTTCACCGTCTGGGCGCTGAAGGTGGATAAACTGCCCCTCGACACCCAGGCCAGCGGAGCGATGGTGGGCTACATGCTCAACGCCAACGCACTGGCCAAGACCACACTGACCGCCACCTACGGACGCTGACGATGAACGCACCGGCTGGCCTGCAGCATCACGAAAGCCGTATCGACGCTTGCGTCATCCGTGCCAGGCAAGCCCACGCCCTGCAACGAGTACCGATTTTCGTCAGCGCCCTGTGCCGGGTGCGCCAGGGCGAAAAACGCATGGCCTGGGACGATCGCGAAATGCGCGTGGGCGGCCAGCACCTGATCCTGCTGCCGGCCGGGCGCGAAGTGGGCATCAGCAACTCTCCAGGGGCGCAAGGCCACTACATCGCCGATGTCGTGACCTTCCCCGCCCCGGCCTTGCGCGCGTTCAGCCTGCGCTACCACCCACAGATCGTCGCCCGCCCCGGACGCAGCGGCGCAGACCTGTGCGTCCCCCTGGAGCGACACACGGCCCAGGCCTGGGACAACCTCCTGCAATGCATCGCCAGCGATGCGCCGGATGCCCTGCGCAACCACTACGGCGAGGCGGTGCTGCTGGCCCTGGCCCTTGGCGGCTGGGCCGGCCCTTTGTTGCTGGACCGTCACGACCCACTGTGCGAACGGGTGCAGCAGGTCCTCATGAGCAATCCGGCGCGGGACTGGACCGTCGCCTGCGTCGCCGAGCGCCTGAACCTCGGGGCTTCGACATTGCGCCGCCAGCTGGCGAACGAGAACGACAGCTTCAGCAACATTCTCGAAAACGTCAGGCTGGGCATGGCCCTGCAATGGCTGCAAACCACGCCACGCCCGATCGGCGAAATCGCCGCAGCCAGCGGCTATGCCTCGGCTTCTCGCTTTGCCGTGCGCTTTCGCAAGCATTACGGGCTGTCGCCCCGAGAGTTGCGCGCCGCGATCTAGCCCTGGCGCGCCATCACGGCATCGATGAAGGGAGCCTTCTGCGCGAGATACTCGCCAATCCCCCCGCGATTGTCGGCTTCAAGCGCCAGCTTCAGATCCTGGTATTGCTGGCGCAGATCGCTGTCTTGCCGCAGCAGATCGCGAAAAACCAGCATGCGCCCGATCTGCTCATGACCACAGATGCAGACATGCACTTTATGGGTGCGCACGCCCTCGACATCGCGGCGGTAAAAGTGATGCCCCGGGGATAGATTGCTGCCTCGGACATAGCCCAGGGTCGCCATGAAGGCATTGCGCGCCGCCTCATCCCGATGCTCCACGACCACCAGCAAAAGATCGATTTCCGGCTTGGCCGCCAGCCCCGGAACAGCCGTGCTGCCCACGTGATGAACAGCCATCAGCTCGTCGCCGAAGCCCTGGACGATGCGCGCTCGCTCGGCACTGAAGGCCGCAGGCCAGTGATTCTCGTAAGCACAGATTTTACTGGTCAGCGCCATTGGCACTCCGTCCCTGGTAGAAAAAGCGCGAGAGCTTAACCGCGATAGGCATTGGCGTACCACAGCTACGCCGCCGGAGTATTCATGAGGAACGCGAGACGCACGACGATTCGCCCGCTTTAGACCGGCTTGCGAGACAACAACAGATAGAAGAAGAGAAATCGACACGGCTGTCTCACGCCTTGTACCACCGCGTGGCAGCTGCTGCCCTCCGGATCTGACCAGGTTCACGGGTAATCGTTGCGGGGGGGGGGAGGACCGATGGGACCACCATAACGACGCTCGCCTGTCGGCTTCTACTAGGGCGCCACCGGATTCTTCACCATCACGCGAATGTGAATTTGGGTTCACTGTACGCTGGGTATAAGGATGCTTGGCCGGGTGTTTGCCTGCCTTTTGTACCACCTGAAGGCGCCCTCTCGACGAAATCCCCAGCAAACCCGGTCATCGCATGGGCAATGTGCTTTACAGACCGCCCGCTCTCTTTCGATCCCGAAAAAAGGAAGTATTCAGTGATGCGCTGGGCTACTGTTACTTGCGCAAAATACACCGACGCACCTATTCAAGGATTGAAATGAAAGCCACATTGCTTATGTTATCCGCCCTCTTCCTGCTCTATGGCTGCACCACGCCGCTCACCTCCGACATGTCTAGTCCGTCAATTGCCGACACCAAAACGGTGATGTTCGGCGGCAAGGCGTTCGTCCTGAAATTCCAAAAACCGGGCTTGTGGGAGTATTTCCCTGCCGAGGAAAGCATGGATGCCTGGAATGAAATGGTGGACTTTATCGTCGTGCCTCCCGAGATGAATCACATCAAACCCCTCGACCTCGCCAAACGCGCCATCCAGCTTCATCAACAAGAAAACCCGAATATGCCGGCAGTCCTGCTGACCGACAATAAAACCGGAATCGATTACGCGATGATGTTTCATCCCAATTCATTGCGTAAAGACGGGCAATTCTCGGAGATCAGCTATTTCAAGTATTACAAGGATGGCGCCTCCGGCCAGACCATCATCTTTCACTTCGCCCGGAATATTCCAAAACCGAGCAACCCCTCTGAAAGCGCAGCAGAGATAGGCCAGGAGATACCACCGCTAATGGAAGCATTCCCGCTTTATCGGCCGTAATGCCGCTAACCGGACTTGATTCGAATGGCTGAACAACCGCGGGCACTGCCACGACGGATGCCACAGCAGGAAGCTGAAGAGCACCTACGAACCGTTCTGGCGCTAGTGAAGGCACAGGAATCGCGGCACCTATCAACTGCTGCTGTCGCAGCCACGACGCCCAACTAGCGAGACGCTTTCCGCCCACTTCCCAGGCCCCGCGAATGAACTCAAGCGAGGGCCTAATCCCCTGGAACGCTTGCGTAAACAGCCCCTGGACTTGGGCCAAAATATCCCGCCCACGAATCAGTGCCTCCCGTTTGCAACGGGTTTGCAGGGAGCGACGAATTTCTCTTTGGGGGAACAACGGGCGAATGACATCCGGCACCACGATTCGGAAGTAATAGACCGAGTGGCGGGACAACAAAAGGTAGGACGGGATGGTCGACACGGATGTATCACTCCTTGTACCACCATGTGGCAAAGGGTGAAAAACCGTTAAGAATCAATCGCTTGAAAGATTGGAGGCAACCCCACCAGCCACACCCCGGCACACAATGTTCCCGCTGTGGCTGCTTCCTTCCGGATCTGACCAGGTTCACGGGTAATCGTTGCGGGGGGACCGATGGGGTCACCATAACGACGTTCGCCTGGGGCTTCCAGAGGAGCATCGCACGATTCTTCACCATCACGCGGATATGAATTTGGCGTCATTGTAGGCCGGGGCCATAGCTGCTCCGCAAGCCCCTATGTATCACCGACTTGTACCCCTTATGGACCACTTTTGTACCACTTGGAGCGCAGCCAAAGTCCCCCTGAACGGGCTGGGAGATAACGAAAAGATGTGGAAACAAAAAAGCATCGAACGCCGATACGATTACTTACTACCGGCCTTCAACACTACCGCTGTGACCGCTGCGGCAAAGATATCAGGACTAGATGCCTCTAGGATGATCAGCGGAATCCCGAGCTCATCGCACACTAGCTGCGCCTGAGAGCGCTCCGCTGCGATGAAGTTGACTATGTGGTCGAAATCCATATTCTGGCCATCCCGTTCCCGAATGCGGACTGCAATCGTATGAGCATCCGCCTCAAGAAGCACCACTCCATCGAGGTTCAGTGCCTTGAATACGTCCGTGCCCAGAGGTAAAAACTCGTACTGGGTATCCAGTAACACGAAATGCCCGTCTAGTAGTAACCGAGTGCCGGCCTTGTTATGGCGCTTGACTGCTTCTGCCAGTGCGACCTGATTAGCATCTACGTCGCTGACCCGCTTATCCGCCCCCCAGCTATGGAGCGCACGCTCCTCCTTTATCAGCTTGCTGGCTGAGGTGTGTATCAGACCTAGGGTTCTAGGTAGCTGAGAGGCCAAGTAGGTTTTGCCAACGCCGTGTACGCCGGCGACAAAGATATTCATACGGGGGCCTGCGATGGAAACATGGCGCACATTACGCGCGGGAAATCGCTCGGACCGAGATAAAGAAACGACTGAGGTGGAGTGAAGTTGGGGAAGATATCCTTGGGATTGACCTGAACCTCCGCAATCTTGACACGCTCAATCATCACACCGAAGGCGGTCCTTTTGCCTTTGACATAAGCCTTAAGCTCGTCATAGGTCACCCCGCCGCCGTTGGCGTCTGCCAAGATCCATAGGTTCTCGAAGTCGCATTCTTCGATTCGATCGATAAAAGCGACACCGACTAGCCTCTGTATCGGCGCCGACGAATACAACACCATCACACCAATATCGTTGGACGGCCAACTACGACGCAACTCTACGCGCTTCGTTCCTGCAAGGATCAGATCAGCGTATTTTGGCTTGATAGACAGCAAGACCGCCCTACCGCTCGGTTGCTCGGAGGATTCGGGAAAAAGACTCATCAGATATTTTCGTGATTGATTGAATGGGCCCCTTTACGATCCGCAAGCGTTTAAGCGTCGCATACTCTAGGGGGGGCTCGAAGTGGCATATCAGTCGGAACAGCATGACTTTTGTCTCTGCCTGCGCCATCTCCTCTATTTGTAGGTCAGAGTACACTGTTCTACGGCTAACGATCCGTGCGATCTTGTCGGCCGATCCCGACCACTCATAACTCTCAACTACACCCAGCGTCGTCAAAGCGCGCATGTCGCGACTGCGATAGAACAGTACGACATCACCGGCGCGGGGCTGTTTATTGGGTGTACGACAGAGGTAAGCCAGCTTGATCGCGTTACCGACATGGCGCTGAGGATGGTCATCAGGCAGTGCATGTCCTGGAGCCTGATAGTCCGGAAACAAAACGTCATGAAACTGTGGCTGAATCGGAACCAGAAACTTTTGGACGTCGTCGCCGCTAAGGTAATGTGGATAAAAGCGCTGAACATACTGGAACGGATCCATCAGCAGCGCAGGCGGATTAATTGGGTGAGCTTTCACATAGACGGCGTCTCCCCTGTAGACACCCAAGTTGCGAAAACCGAAATCCTCAATCAAGGTTGTCAGTTGCGTTTGCTGACCGTTATTTGCATGAAGGAAGACTGACTCGCATTGGTGGCTTGTTGCGTACTTAAAGGCCGCTCGAAGGAACAGCTCGCCGACCTTGCGTCCGCGCACGGCTTCGCCCACCTTGAATGTGCATAACTTCAGTGAGTCGCCGGCAAGCACCTCCCCGCTGTCTGTGACTACCTCGTCGGTCTGGACCGCGTAGATGCAGATGGCGGCTATCGCCTGCTCCGCACCATCGCGATAGACCCAAGCGCGGCGACCCTCCATGGCCTTGCGACGAAACCAGTCGTTAAAGCCATCGTAGCCTGCTCGTATGCTGTCGAAGAATGGTTCGGCCAGCTGGTGGGTCAGCGTATGTATCTCGACATCGTCAATGTTGGGTAGCAGTACATCGCCAGGCTCATGCAGTCGGCACAGCCAGTCATTGGCAGTCTGAATGAAATACACGCGGCTGCTAAGCCCGCGCTCACGTGCCTTCCGATGCAAACCCTGGTCTTCGGTCACCAGTGCATGCGCGGCATCGTTCTCCAAAGCGTAGAGAATCTCATTGTCGCACGCGTCGTTTACCGACGTCTGAGGCGTGTTCCACGGGCAGGCTGGCCCCGCTTGTAGCTGGGTGTACTGGCCGAGCCTAGCCAATGTACGATTGCGACGATCCTCGTTGGAATCACGCCGGATGTCCGCAACTGACGCGGGATGGTAAAGCAGTTGGTGGCCGTGCGAATTGCACAGCCTCACGAAGTTTGTGAGGCTGGGCTGCAATACCACCATTGAGTCCTGAAGAGGAATCAGGATATTGGTATCCAACAAAAAACGAAGACGCAGTGCCAAGGCTCCCTCCGGTTGGCGATCTCTTATATACGACATTCGCAGCCAAACGCGAGCTTACGCCCGTTGGCATTTCTTTCCCGTTCAAACCCGCCTGGTATCGCCACTGGACTGATGTGATTTAGCCATAGAGTCTATGCGGGGAGCCTGCATACCACAATGCAGATTGCTGCGGAGCTGCACAACCACCTAGACAGAACGGAGCTCAAGAGTTTCGACAACGGCCGCTTCGGGTCGTCTGCAGCCGGCCACCACTATCCGACGGCCCACCAAACAGCGTAACGACGCATAACAACCGAATGCAGTCGGCCGCCCAATCGAGGCAGCCCTCCCCATCTCAAAACTAGCGCCTTATTTGGTCCGAAAAATCTGAGCGGGCTTGTATAAGTAAGGAGCCGGCCGTCTTCCCCCCCTGGCCGGGCCTCGGCTTTCTATTCCCGCAGCAGAACTGGCGAAAGCACGCATCATCGTCTATGCCTGCACGGCAACAGCCCACCTCAGCAAGCGCGCGCCTGCATAGAGACCCAACTGATGCCCAACAGCAATAAAGACCTCCCAGGTGCCCTCTACACGCCAGGCCCTCCTTCCTCGCGAAGTGACTGGCGGATGAAGGCTTGCAACGGGATAGCTTATGTCGCCACCAACTCTGCTAATGGAAAGCAATACGTAGGCGTCACACGGCGAAAACTCAAAGAGCGAGTGAGTGCGCACCTCGATACAGCTCGCCGTGGAAAAGGCGGCCCACTTTCAATCTGGGAAGCCATTCGAAAGTACGGCATACAGGCGTTCAACTTCTACGAATTAGCCCGCGCTTCGACCTTGGGTGAACTTTCCGACATCGAGCGCGACCTCATCAGTCGCTTAGGCTCACTTGCACCTGACGGGTATAACCAAAACCGTGGCGGAGCAGTTGCTCCTTGCGGTGAAGTTTATTTTCTTGAGGGTCGCGAGTTTTGGGGGCTATCAGAGGTAGCGGATTACTACGGCCTAGTTGAAATCACGGTTCACGTCCGAGTGCGCGCTGGATGGAGCTTGGAGCAGGCCGCTGGAATAACACCGCCGCCGAAACGCACCAGAAGTGGTAAATCCTTCCAGGTTGCAGGGCTTACTTTCCCCTCAGAGAAGTCGTTGTGTGATTACTTCGGTGTAGACCCTTGCACCTTTCGTCAGCGAGTCCAATGGTGCAACTGGGGCGTGGACGAGGCTCTCGGACTCGTTGAGCGAGACAATCCACATAAGCTTGTACTCGCTGACCAAGAGTACGACGGCCTAGCCGATGCCTGTCGCTCACTGGGTAAACCCCTGGAAAAGGTCAGGTCGCGCCTAGCATCAGGGTGGAGTCATCTGGAGGCATTTGATCTGGAGCCCCGTGCCCCCCTTCAACAACAACCTGTAGTGCGGTCAAGACGCAAGGACGATTTTTTCCCGGTACTAATCGCTGGAGAACAGTTTTGCAGTGGAGTTCAAATCGCGAGACATTTTGGACTAGAGGTCGCGACTGTCTCGTACCGTATTCGCAGAAGCTGGACCCCAGAAGAAGTTGCAGGTATTCGACCCCGAGAGGCACTGAGCAGTAGATCGAAGCAAGTCGAAGTTGCTGGCGTACATTACCCTTCTATGGCAATTGCCTGTAGAACACTTAAGGTACAGCTAAGGACGGTCAACTCACGATTGCGCTATGGCTGGAGCATCGAAGCCGCGTTCGGATTTAAAGAACACGTTGTTATCCAACATGTTTATGTCATCACGCATCCAGACCAAAGCGAATCAGTGACGCATAATCTGGTTGATTTTTGCCGGACGTATGGCATTCCCAACCAAGGTAATCTTGCGCTAACGATCGATACTCCAGGCCGTCGGTGCTTTGGTTACAAGGCGCGACGCGCTTCAGTCGAAGAAGTTACTCGCTACGTCGACCGACTTCGTGAGTCTCCAGAGCTTGAAGTGGTCTATGAGAACGCCCCCCTTGCCTAACCCGTACCCCCCCTTGATGCACAGCTATCAGGCTGGCTCATAAGATACACCTTATGAGCCAGCCTCGCCGGCCATGTCCGTGGGTGGAGGAATGCGGCCTGTAGGGTGGATCGCAAGTGTTGACTTGATATGAGCCAGGCTGTAACTTTGCGAGCCTACATTGTGAGCCATGAAGCTTCGACCATGACCGCCATCATCGCCTACACCCGCGTCAGCACCGACGGCCAGTCCATCGAGTCGCAGCGCCACTCCATCGGCCACCGCTTCAACGTATCGGAAGATGGCTGGTTCACAGACGAAGCCACCAGCGGAACTACCAAGGCGATGCAGCGGAAGGGGTTCGCAGCCCTCTTTAGCTATGCCAGGAAAGGGGACACCGTTGTCGTCGCCGCCATCGACCGACTGGGCCGTAATACCATCGACGTCCTAGAGACAGTTGAGGCGCTGAAAGCGAAGGGTGTCACTGTCGTCTCGATGCGCGAGGGCTTCGACCTGTCCAATCCCACGGGGAAACTCATGCTGACACTATTGGCCGGTGTCGCGGAGCTGGAGCGGGAGAACATTAAGGCGCGGCAGATGGCGGGAATCAACAAGGCCAAGGCCGACGGTCGCAAGCTGGGCGCTCCCAAGCAGCACGACGACGCCGCTATTGCCGCGTGGAGGAAGGAGACCAGCTCCAGCATCAAGGCCACTGCTGACCACTGGGGTGTATCAACGGCCACCGTGAAGCGGGCCTGCAACGCAGTCCTGGATTGACTACTGACCAGCACCTGAACGTCGACCGTGGCGCCCTACCCCATGCTGCACGCCCATTTTTCAGCCCCGCCAACGCGCCTGTAACCCCTGGCCCTGCTGGGCTTGAGGGCTAAAAACCGTAATTAACGCCAGTCAGGGAGAAAGGCACCTGTCGCCTCCCCTCAAGCGGCGCCACGGGAATTACTGCCAGTCTTTGTATAACCGCACCCAACATCCCGTCAGGTGCGCCTCAAGCATCCCACTTCCTGCAACCCATCAACCCTGCCTGGGCAACCACGGCGGGGCATTTGCGTTTGCTATCACTGGACTTCAATCCCATGAAACAGCCCATGCGCCTTGTGCGCCTCAATCTACACCTACGTGCGGACCACCTTGACCGCCTGACCCAACTTGCCAGCGCCATCAGTCGGCGCAAAGGGCGTGACACAAGGCTTGCAGAAGCCCTAGAGCTGGCACTGGTCAGCGGCCTCACGTGGACCAACACCGACATGCTCGACCTTCTCAAATCTGACCTGGAGGTGCCTTGCTGGCTTGCCCTGGGCCCAGTCGTGCATCCAGGGGGGAACCGCCCGTGACTATCACTGTCGAGCAGGAGCAAGAAATACGCCGGTTGCTAACCGCTAATGTATCAGAGCGCCGTATTCAAGAAAGCGTGGGCGCTTCCCGTCGCCAGGTGCAGAACATCAAGAAGATGATCTCGAAAGAGGAAGACCATAACCCCCTTGCTTCTGACCTAGGACGAACAATGACTCGGACCGACGCTATCAAGGCATTGCTCGCTCTAAGTACTCGCCCTGAAGGTGTTCGCTACTCGGAAATGTGGCCGACTCTTCGAGCCTTGTTCGGCATGTGTAAAGACGACAAGACAGGAGTATTCAAGCTCAACATGACCGACGATCAACTTCGCTACTTGAAGAAGCAGACCGGAGAAGCAGCGGAAGCTATGGGCAAGGAGGCGTTATTTATCCCTGAGTGGCTTCCACGACAAGCACCAGTAGCTGCAAATGACATGTTGGTCATGCTAGCTGGAAACCTTCAAGACCGAGCCCAGGAGTACGCCTCTGACTTCATGTCATGCTTCCCCGACACCTCAAGCAAACACATCTTCAATGAGCTGATATGTTTGGCCTTCGCCAGGGCAACCCCTGAGCCAGTTGAGACCAGGTGTAATCGGAATGCAGCAACTGCCCAAGCACTTCAACAGCGTCTCGGGCACCGTCCTGGCTACCAAGTTGCCAATGAGCCATTCCCTGACATTCCTGAACTTGACCAGCTCTGCATCTGAACTCGCCCTTCTAGGGCAGGCGTGAGCCGGACAGTAGCGCAGCTGCTGTTTGGGTCCAGCGAGCCTGACCAATAATCCCGACCACATAAGGGGAAAAGGTTGTTTGTTTCCAACCAAAGTAAAAACTCAGTCTTTCTTTGTATGGGTTTGACTACGAACACTCACCTCTAAGAATTTATTACTTGTTGGTCGTCCTCGTTGGGCACCCGACAGCAGCTTCGCTACTGCCGTCTACCACGGCCGCCCCTGACTGCCCCCCCCCCCAACGACAACTTGGTCTTTCGCCATAGCGGACCACCTATACCTATGTCGGGAATTGGTCCGGTGCGCTTTGGCCCTCAATGCAAAACCCCTCGCTAGTAGCAATCGACCTCCCCGGTCGCTCCAAAACCCTATTATCAAAGGACATCAATCCATGACCACGTACATTGCTTACGTCGACGGCGCCTGCCCGAACAACGGTAAACCCAACGCCAAAGCCGGCTGGGGTGCCTACATCACTAACCCCGAGGGCAAGACACTGAAGCTTGCCGCTCCAGTCCCCATTGGCCAGCCCCAGACCAACAACAGAGCCGAGCTGCTGGCGGCCCTAGAGGCGCTGAGGCGGTGCAACAAGCCAACGCCTATCACGCTCTACAGCGACTCAGAGTTCGTGGTCAAAGGGGCAAACGAATGGCTCACCAACTGGAAGGCCAAGGGCTGGAAGAACAGCAAGAAGAAGCCGGTTGAGCACCGCGACCTGTGGGAGCAAATCGACCAGTTCATTCAGCAACGGGAAGTGACATTCATTTGGGTCGAGGGTCACACCGGCAACTTGGGCAACGAGGAAGCCGACACCCTGGCCTGCCGGGGAGCTAACGGTGAGTGCGTTTTTGAACTGACCATGGCTAACACCGCAAGCTAATAGCTGATGGGGTGGATGGAGCTTGTACATCCATCCCCCTGTCGTTTTAGCGGGTACTTCAGCAAACGGAGCCTCCGTATGAAAGCCTTCAACAACATCCTGAAGGGCTTCCAGAAGGTGGTCCAGCAGCTGGAAGACCTGGATGACCAGGCGAACGCCCTACGTGACGAAGCCAAAGCCGCCGAGAAGGCCGCAACCAACATTCGCGGGCTCCTGGAGGGCAAGGTATGAACCGTCGCACGGAGCAAATTCTGGAGCTGTTCCAGGAGCTGGCCATCAGAGCCCGGGCCGAACTGGAACTGGCCGGCGTCTTCCCTGCTACCATCGGAAAACAAGAACTGACCGGAGCTAAACATGCACCACATTGACTACGCCGAGCTGGAGGCCAATTTCGAGCAGTACGTCGAGCGGGCATACAACGGCGAAGAAGTTGTCGTCACCCGTGACGGGGAGCCGTTGGTGAAACTTGTCGCGTTCCAACCGACGTTGCCACGCATTGGTGCCTTGAAAGGTCAGCGCACCTTAGACGCCCAAGCCTCCAGCGCGATGGATAAAGAGCTTGAGGATCTGTTTTATGCTGGCGAAATATTCCCTGAAGGCAGCTCTGTCGCAGGGCCAGGAGCGGCCAAGTCCGGGGGTAGCGAAAACGACTGACAGTAGACCGGCTTCGCGGGCAATGCTCGGCAGACTTTCCAACTATTGGCGAAGCAAGGCTGCCCCTCCGAACTTGCGACTGCCTTATCGAGGCAATTCGTCGAGGCAAGCCAAGGGTTTCCGACAGTCAGTAAGTCGTCAAGAGCGCTATGGGATAACTACCAGGTTGGAAATCTAGGGACTGGCGTTTCCGGGTTTTCATTACGCGAACCCTCGAAGGCATCCTGAAGGGCTTCACCAAAGGCCATCCAGCAGATTGCGAATTCTTCGTGAGCAAACCGAGGAGGCAGTCGAATGAATTCAATCAGTAACCATGTGACTCGCGGAACCCCTGATAATTGTGGTACTCGATCCATTCCACCACATCGTAAGGAACGTAAAGCTGCTGCTTTGCGCGAGAGATTGCGATGTACACGGCACAGATTCTCTGATCGAACTCATAAGCATCCTTGAACTTCACGTTGGTGAGCAACTCAGGCGTCAGCAGGACCTGATTGAACTCCATCCCCCCCGCCTCTTCTGCCATCATCAACATGCAGCGCTTACCAGAGCGACCGACCATCCTGTTCAATCGGGTCAAATCAGCAACCTTAAAGCCTTTTTCCAGCTCAGCCTCCACCCATAGAAACGACTCATCGAACAGGTTGGCGACCCGTACCTGCTGCCAATCGGACATGTCGTTGAAGTAGGGGTGCGGCCCCATTTCACTGTGTTCAGGATTGTAGAAATCCGGCTTGAACAATGCGATAGCAGTGCTCATGAAATGCCTGAGATCGTCCTGTGCCTTTTTGTCCGACAAACTGAACGCGCAGTTGGAGTCGTGCAGGTGAATGGCCCACTTTGCCGTATCCCACGGAGACGCAGTCAGCACCACACAACCTTCAGGCGGCACGAAGCCCTCGGGATACATTTCAATGCCAACATCAGCATTACGAGCACCTTCAAAGGGGACCTTACCCTTCTGAGAATGCAAGGATATCAAGGGATTGAGTAGTCGCTCGACATTGCGCCCAGAGCGCACGGAGTAGCTGACATTACTTTGCCGAACGTCGCGCTTTCTTTGAACCTGCACACTGCCTGCTTGCTGATACTCGTCCCCCAGGGTTATCAACACCTGACGCCCCCGTTCGATAATCTGCAAAAGCGACTCGGGAACGTCCTGACTTTCGTCAATGAGTACATGCGTATAACGAGCAGGCACCACGCAGCCCGCTAGGCTCGCCCGCTTTATCGTTAGCAATGCCTCGAACCCGGTCTGGCTACCCCAACCTGGGTTTGCCTCAAGATAACTCCATAACCGGCTCGAATACTCAAGAAGCACCTTGGCATCTAGGTTGGATAAGGGCTGCTTGAAATGAGGCAGATGCTTGGCCGACAGACTATATCCCCTGGAGCGGCAAAAACCCTCGATCACCTTGAGGCAAACATCAAGGGTCGCTTGCGCGTCGTAGCTACGAAAACCGAGGATATTCAGCTCCTCCGCTAGCGTCTGCTTGCCTGGGATCCTGGCAGGCGTAATTGCGGGTTGAGTCCTGGGGCCATGCAGTAGTCTTTGCGCAAAGCTCCCAAACGTCCAACCTGCTTTCCTATCACGCGCCCCTCCCATGCGCTCACGGAGGGCCTCCAGTTTCCCGGGCGTGTGCGCCAGTAATAACGTTTTATCCGGCCGCAGATACTCCATTAAGGCACCAAGCATGTGGCTCTTGCCTATCCCCGCGTAACCCTGAACATGCAGGTCTTCGTCTAAATTTGCGCGAAAAATCCTGACCAGCTTGTCTTGCGCAGCGCTCAGCCAACGCTCGCGATGTATGGGTGTAACCACCTGCTCGCTGAATGGGTGATTACTTCTGCGATGGCGGACCTTGTACGCTACATCCCACTTACCATCTGGCAGCAGGTAATCCTTCGCCGATACTTCATCAGCTAGAAGAAAGCGCAGATTCAAGCCTTTGACGGCGTTCAGACCGAAGTACAACTTCCGTGGATCGAACAACCGCTGCGCTTCTGATAACAACCCTGAAGCCGCTGACCGTCGGGAATCGACCGCCCACGCAATGAGTTTGGACAAAACGGTCTCAGCCGCACCAGAGTTGAGGTCTTTCTCTGCTGCCTGAGCTAGATTCTGGATAACCAACACTGCCGCCAGTTCTGGATCAGTCAAGGCATTAAGTGCGCCTACACCCTCGATAGCCAACAAGCCAGCACAGGTTTCCTCTGTGATGGGCAAGAACACAGGGCCAGATAAATCAAAATGTTCCGGGAGCATAAAACCTCATAGACAAGAAAGAACAGGACTAATCACAAGATCAATCCCGGTCATACTCTTCGCTCATATCGGGGCCATCCCCTTCATCCTCCTCATCGGAATCCAGTGCCCACGGTGCAATCCTTTCAACTACTCGCCTGACATTATTCTGAATGGGCAAAGAGCTACGGACGTCGTTAAGCCAGCCCAACTCAACCAATCTGGAACGCACCAAAGATATAGGCGCACCGAGACTGATACTTAAATCCACGAGCAGCTGGTGCACAGTGGAGATGTTGCAATGCTGATGGTCGATATAGATGAGCCCGTGCCCACGGCATTTAACATCGTGATGCTTAAGCAGCGGTACCAAATGGTCCGCCAAGGTTTCGGCCGCCATCCATTGCAATTGCACAACCTTTTCTTCGCTTGCGTCACCCATTACTGAGCGCTCCCCTGAGGCCGGGCTGAAAGCAATAGCCATCCAATGCGCCCGACACACCTACAAAGTAGAACCTATGTTCGCCCATCAACACAGCCCCCATCACATCGACCAGTCCTTGAAACCCGATGACTGTCACTTCGAACAGTCTATGCTTGCCCCCCGCAACACTATACGCCAAGTTCAAGACCATCCTGTTCGACGGGATGTCCAACCCAAAGGTGTACTCCAAGGTCATCGCTCTGAAAGCTAGTCGATGACAGCAAGGGCATCTGACAGAACACACAAGCACATTTGAGCAGTATCCAACCAAAAGTGCTCTAGAATGACTCAAGGGTCACCAACTCAATTACAGGCGCCAATACATCAGGCCTGAAGTCCTTCCCATAGCGACCAAATGTGATCCCCCCCGTCTGATGCCCCAGCAACCCACCGACCAATGCCTCAGCAACGCCCTTTTGTTTCAGGTGGTCGGCCAAGGTGTGGCGGAAGCTGTGAAAGTCCTTCTTGGCAGCATCATCGCGGAAGCCTAATTGCTCACGTACCCGGGTGAACCACTTCGAAGGAGCCGCACTGTAGCCATGCTTTTTATGGCAGGTCAGCTCCGGGAATAAACGCTCACTCCCCGCCTCCCGGACCTTCTCCACATACACCAGGAACCCCAGCTCCAGAAGCTTGGAGTGAAGCGGTACAAGTCGTTCAGACGAAGCCGTTTTCAGCTTCTGGTCTGACCTTGTAGCTCGTATATGGATGCAGGCAATGCCGTCGATGGTCACTACGTCGTCGGTGTACAGCTGGCACAACTCGTTGAGCCTAGCGCCCGTGTAGAGCCCCAGGAGGGGCAGCCAATATTGATTCGGCTTTTGGCCGTGGGCCGGCGCATATGTCGCCCGGTTAAACAACAGCTTGAGGTCTTCCGCACTGAAAGCACTGCGCTCCTCGCTCACCTTACGCCGCTGACGCACGCGCAGACCATCAAACGGGTTGCGACTGCAGTAGCCCTCCCTGACCGCATACGAAAAGAAGGTCGTCAGGTTCTTCACGTAGTTGTTGAAAGTCGTCACGCTGATGGTCGTGGTCGCCTCCGCGATGGACTGCTCCAGTGGTTGGTCCGGCAACTGATGAAGTCGCGGCGGAAGCTTCAGCGCCGTCTCCCGGAACAGGTGTGCGTCCTTGCGGGTTATCTGGTCGATGGGCATGTCACCGATGATTCGGGTCAGCAGCACTGCTACCGCACGCTTGTCGTCCAGCGACTTGACCGCGACGCCCTCTCGGCGCTGCTGGACCAGTTGCTCATCCACCACAGCAAGGAAGCCGGGTGATTGCTGCACAGCCCCCTTTGCTATCACGGAAAGCGGGGCTGTAGGGGCATGTACGGTGACTGGGGGCGTTTCCCGCAAGACTTCAGGCAAAGGCATAGCGGCACCTATCAACTGCTGCTGTCGCAGCCACGACGCCCAACTAGCGAGACGCTTTCCGCCCACTTCCCAGGCCCCGCGAATGAACTCAAGCGACGGCCTAATACCCTGGAACGCTTGCGTAAACAGCCCCTGGACCTGGGCCAGAATGTCACGCCCACGAATCAGCGCCTCCCGCTTGCAGCGTGTCTGCAGGGAACGGCGGATTTCTCTTTGGGGGAACAACGGGCGAATGACATCCGGCACCACGATTCGGAAGTAATAGACCGAGTGGCGGGATAACAAAAGGTAGGACGGGATGGTCGACACGGATGTATCACTCTTTGTACCACCACGTGGAAAAGAGTGAAAAACCGTTATGAATCAGCTACTTAGGTAACTGGAGGCAACCCCACCAGCCACACCCCGGCACACAATGTTCCCGCTGTGGCTGCTTCCTTCCGGATCTGACCAGGTTCACGGGTAATCGTTGCGGGGGGACCGATGGGGTCACCATAACGACGTTCGCCTGTCGGCGAGCCGCGCCATTGTACCTATCTGAGTCGAACTTACAACCGCTCGTTGCAGATTAAAAAATCCGATGAGCTTCAAGCACTTGGATGTGTTCCGGGATACAAGCGCCATCCAACCGCCGCTACCGCCGAAGCACGCCGGTTCGCGGGGCAGGCGCTGCGCCGGATCAGGTACATCGCCCTGGCAAGCTCGCTCCTGCAGGACGGGGGATCATCCGTCCAGGGACAGCGCTTCTTCGGCGCGACCGCCTTCCTGCTGGATCACCAGGTGGATGAAGTGCAATTTGCCGATCACCGCCGGCGGCAGGATAAAGGGATAGAAATCCGGCTGTCCCATGCTGCGGGACAGTTCATTGAGCATGCCCGCCAGTTCGATCCAGGCATTGACGAAGGCCAGGAACGCCGGACCGCCGGGATGCTGCGGGTCGTAAAGACTGCTCAGGGGAAACGGCTGGTAATCGAGATCGACGTCTCGGGCACTCATGCCAAAGCCCAGGGCCGTATCCACCGCGTCCATCATGTGCAGGTAGTGAGCCCAGGTTTCCGCCCAGTCTTCCCAGGGATGCATGGTGGCGTAGGCGCTGATGTGGCTTTGCTGCCAATCACTCGGTGCGCCTTGCTCATAGTGGCGCTCCAGGGCCTGGGCATAGCTGCCTCGCTCATCGCCGAACAGGCGGCGAAACGGCTGCAGCCAGGAGCTGTCGGCAATCAGCCGATCCCAGTAGTAGTGCCCCACTTCATGTCGGAAGTGCCCGAGCAGGGTGCGATAGGGCTCACGCATCTGCGTTCGCACCTGTTCGCGATGGGCATCGTCGGCCTCCTTGATATCCAGGGTGATCAGGCCACCGGCGTGCCCGGTCATGGGCGCCCTGCCCTGGAGATCGACACCGATAAAATCGAAGGCCAGGCCCCGCTCTTCATCGTCACTCTTGGGCAGCAGTTGCAGCCCCAGGGCAAGCAACTGCGCCACCAGGCGACGCTTGGCGATTTCCACCTTGCGCCAGCGCTCAGGGTTCTCGGGGACGGACAGGTCGGGAATGGTGCGATTCAAGCGGCAGGCGATGCACAGGCTGCCTGTCAGGTGCGCGGGCAGCAGCCAGTTACAGGCCGCCGCCGTATGCAGATTGGCGCAGCGCTTGAACGCGCCGGCCTCGGGCCTGGCATCGAGCACCCAGGTTTGCGCCACAGGTCCCGGCCGCAGGGAAGACAAGCTGCCCAATTGCGGCGCATAACCGAGCACGGCCGCACAGGCCAGGCATTGGCTGTTGCGAAAGAACAGCGACTGCCCGCAGCGACAGGCCCAGAGCTTGCCGCTGCGTGAACGATCACCGACAAAGGGCGCGGCGATGCGGGAACTGAGCTGCTCGAAGAAACGGTACATGGCGCATCCTCCGTGGGGCCTGCCAAGACTAGATCATCCTGGCGGCCCCATCGTTCCCTCGGCCCGGCAGGAGCCCGCCGGCCGGTTTGCCATCACTGGCAGGTCGGCGGCCACGCATCACGCAGGGAGGGGGACACCATGCTCACTGAGAAAGGCCACGAAGGCAGCTTCGTCCAGAACCTTGAGCCCCAGCTCATTGGCCTTGGCCAGCTTGGAGCCGGCGCCGGGCCCCGCCACCACGCAGTGGGTTTTCGCCGACACGGACCCTGCCACCTTGGCCCCCAGGCTTTCCAGCTTTTCCTTGGCCACATCGCGACTCATCAGCTCCAGCGAGCCGGTGAGCACCCAGGTCTTGCCAGCCAGGGGCAGGCCTTCGACCACTTTCTTCTCACTCAGCCAGTGCATGCCAAACGCCGTGAGCTGGTCTTCAATGGCCCGGGCCAATTGGGCATTGGCCGGGTTGTCGAAGAACTCGCGCACCGCCTTGGCCTGCTTCTCCGGCAGGGCCTGGCGCATGTCCAGCCAGTCCGCGTCGATCACGCCCTGCAGGGAGCCGAACTTGTCCGCCAGCTTCTGCGCGGCTCCTGGGCCCACCGAGGGGATATTGAGCTTGTCGAGCATGCCGCCCAGGGTGGTACTGGCGGCGAACTCGGCCCCGAGCTCGCCCTGATCCTGCAGTTGCAGGCCACATTGGTCCGCGGCCAGCAAGGCACCGATCACCTGGCGGTTATGGCTGTCCTGGAAAAAGCTGTGGATCTCGTGAGCCACCTCCAGCCCCACATCCGGCAGGTAGGTCAGGACCTGCGGCAAGGCCTGCTGGACACGCTCAAGGGTGCCCAGGGAGCGCGCCAGGACCTTGGCCGTTTCCTCGCCGACATCGGGAATGCCCAGGGCATAGATGAACCGTGCCAGGGCCGGACGCTTGCTGTCCTCGATGGCCTTGAGCAGCTTGTTGCTGGAGACTTCGGCGAAGCCTTCCAGGTCGATGATCTGTTCGTACTTGAGCTGGTAAAGATCCGCGGGCGAAGCAATGAGCTGTTCGTCCACCAGTTGCTCGATGGTCTTGTCCCCCAGGCCTTCGATGTCCATGGCGCGACGGGAGACAAAGTGAATGATCGCCTGCTTGAGCTGGGCGCCGCAGGCCAGGCGACCGACACAGCGATACACCGCGCCCTCGCTCACGGTTTCCCGCCCCTTGCTGCGCTTGACCAGTTGGGTGCGCTCGACATGTGAACCACAGACCGGGCAGCTTTCGGGAATCTGCACCGGTCGGGCGTCCTGCGGACGGCGCTCGACGACCACCTGCACCACTTGCGGGATCACATCGCCGGCACGGCGGATGATCACCGTGTCGCCGATCATCAGCCCCAGCCGCGCCACTTCATCCATGTTGTGCAAGGTGGCGTTGGACACCGTCACGCCCGCCACTTTCACCGGCTTCAGACGGGCTACCGGGGTAACCGCACCGGTGCGGCCGACCTGGAACTCCACATCCAGCAGCTCGGTCAGCTCTTCCATGGCCGGAAACTTGTGGGCAATGGCCCAGCGCGGCTCGCGGGCACGGAAGCCCAGCTCGCGCTGGGAGGCGATGCTGTTGACCTTGAACACCACGCCGTCGATTTCATAGGCCAGCGCGTTGCGGCGGTCGCCGATTTCACGGTAGTAATCCAGGCACTCGTCGATGCCCTTGGCCAAACGCAACTCGCGGCTGATGGGCAGCCCCCACTGCTTGAGCTGCTGCAGATTGCCGATGTGGGTGTCGGCGATGTCGGCGCTGACCTGGCCCAGACCGTAGCAGCAGAACTCCAGGGGCCGACTGGCGGTGATCTTCGAGTCCAGCTGACGCAGGCTGCCCGCAGCGGCGTTGCGCGGGTTGGCGAAGGTCTTGCCGCCCGAAGCCAGTTGCGCCTCGTTCAATCGCTCGAAGCCGGCCTTGGACATGAAGACCTCACCCCGCACTTCCAGGGTCGCCGGCCAACCGCTGCCTTGCAGCTTGAGCGGGATGTTGCGCACGGTACGCACATTGACACTGATGTCTTCGCCCGTGGTGCCGTCGCCACGGGTGGCACCGCGCTCCAGCACGCCGTCCTGGTACAACAGGCTCACCGCCAGGCCATCGAGCTTGGGCTCGCAGCTGTACTCCACTGCGGCGCCAGCACCGAACAGGTCGCCCGCCGGCAGGTCCAGCCCCTCGACGACCCGACGATCGAATTCGCGCATGTCGACTTCTTCGAAGGCGTTGCCCAGGCTGAGCATGGGGATCTCATGGCGTACCTGGGTGAAGGCCGAGAGCGCCGCACTGCCGACCCGCTGGGTTGGAGAGTCGCTGGTGACCAGCTCTGGATGCTCGGCCTCCAGGGCCTTGAGCTCGTGGTACAGGCGGTCGTACTCGGCGTCCGGAATGCTCGGTTCGTCCAGTACGTGGTAGCGGTAGTTGTGTTGATCCAGCTCGGCGCGCAGCTCAAGAATGCGGGTTTCAGCGGCGGTCATGGGGTTCTCTCATAAAGCAAAAGAGCAGCCTAGGCTGCTCGATCTGAAATGGGGGCGTGGGCCTCGCTGGCAAGCCAGCGCCTGTACAAGCCAGCTCCTGAGGAAGGAGCTGGCTGTTGAAGCTTAGCGCTTTTGGGTCAGGGCGCGACGTTCGAACTCGACGATGCGCTGACGGTAGTGCTCGATGGTCTGGGCAGTCAGAACGCTGCGCTGATCATCCTTGAGCTCACCATTGAGCTCCTGGGACAGCTTGCGCGCCGCGGCCACCATCACATCGAACGCCTGTTTCGGGTGACGCGGGCCTGGCAAGCCGAGGAAGAAGCTCACTGCCGGGGTGCTGAAGTGGTCGATATCGTCCAGGTCGAACACCCCCGGCTTGACGGCGTTGGCCATGGAGAACAGCACTTCGCCGTTGCCGGCCATGCTTTCGTGACGGTGGAAAATATCCATCTCGCCAAACCGCAGGCCGCTTTCGAGGATGTTCTGCAGCAACGCCGGGCCCTTGAAACCGGCGGCATCACGGCAGATCACGCTGATCACCAGCACCTCTTCGGCTTGCGGCTGCTCTTTGTCGCCGTGACTGGCCGCCTTGTTGCCTTCCTCAGCCGGGAAGTCATCGTCGCGGCTGCTGAAGCTTGGGCCGTTGTCCAGGTCCAGATCCAGGTTGAGGTCGCCCTGGTGAGGCTCGCCGCCACGCTTGCCGCGCTTGGAAGACGAACTCTCCCGAGGCTCGCGGGCCGACATGCTCACCGACGGCAGGTCATGCTCGTCCAGTTGTGGCTCTTTATGAGTATCCAGCACCCGGGGCGGACCCAGGAGTTCGGCACTGCCTTCGTCATCCGGCAGGTTGGACAGACTTCGATCAAGACGGAACTTCAACTTCCCCTTGCCGCCGCGCATACGCCGCCAGCCATCAAAAAGAATACCGGCGATAACAATAATGCCGATGACGATCAGCCACTCGCGCAGACCGATTTCCATGTAATCCCGTGCCTCTATGAAAAATGCTGAAAAATAAGGGGTTTACAATCTGCAAACCGCTTTAAAACGTGGCGCCAACTCTATGTTCTGAATGGCGTTTTGCCCACGCATAGGAAAAATTGACATTAAACTAGCACGACCAAAGGCAACTTTACACCGTCTGTCGCAACGGTTACGGCCAATATGCCGGCTGGCCAGGTTGGCAAAAGGGAAAATTCCCCGACTTGCCCCCAACTAGCGCCTCAGTCGCACGGACTCAAGCGTCCACCATCGCCATCGCCTCCTCGACATCCACGGCTACCAGGCGCGAACATCCGGGTTCGTGCATCGTCACACCCATTAACTGATCAGCCATTTCCATAGCGATCTTGTTGTGGGTGATATAGATGAACTGCACTGTCTGCGACATTTCTTTAACCAATCTTGCGTAGCGTCCAACGTTAGCGTCATCCAGCGGGGCGTCAACTTCGTCGAGCATGCAGAACGGCGCCGGATTCAACTTGAAGATGGCAAATACCAGGGCCAATGCAGTCAATGCCTTTTCGCCACCCGAGAGCAAATGAATGGTGCTGTTCTTCTTCCCCGGAGGACGAGCCATGATCGTTACCCCTGTATCGAGTAGATCTTCGCCCGTCAGTTCCAAATAAGCGCTGCCCCCACCGAAAACTTTTGGAAAGAGTGCCTGCAGACCGCCGTTGATCTGATCAAAGGTATCTTTGAAGCGATTACGGGTTTCCTTGTCGATCTTGCGGATCACGTTTTCCAGGGTTTCCAGGGCCTCCACCAGGTCGGCATCCTGGGCATCCAGATAGCGCTTGCGCTCGGACTGCTGCTGGTACTCGTCGATGGCCGCGAGGTTGATCGCGCCCAGGCGCTGGATCCGCGCGGCAATACGCTCCAGTTCCTCTTCGGCGGCCTGTTCGCTGGCTTCCGCGGTCAGGGTCGCCAGCACGCCGTCGAGGTCATAGCCATCAGCCAGTAGCTGCTCCTGCAAGGTCTTGCGGCGCACGGTCAGGGCTTGCCACTCCATACGCTGCTGTTCCAGCTGACCGCGAATCAGCTGCGATTGCTGCTCGGCCTGGTTACGGCGCTTCTCGGCGTCACGCAGCTCGCGGTCGGCATCTTCCAGGGCGATCTGCGCAGTCTTGAGTTCGACATCCACGGTCATGCGCTTTTCCAGCAGCTCTTCGAGCTTGAGACGCAACTCCTCCAGAGGCGCCTCCCCCTCCTCCAGATTGAGGCTGAGCTGCTCGCGCTTTTCGGTCAGGCGCTCGGATTGCAGCTCCAGGCGCTCCAGGGCCTGACGAGTGGAGTCGTGCTGGGCTTTGAGGGAGCCCATGCGGACTGCCAGTTGATGAGCGTGATCCTTGTGCTGACGCGCCTCCTGGCGCACCCGATCAAGGCGCTCGCGCAGGCTGTCGCGCTGGGCCAGCAGCAGCTCACGCTGCTCGGTATCCAGGGCCATGCTGTCGAGGGCTTCCTGCAACTGCAGGCGCGCCTCGCCGACCTGTTCGTGCTCCAGCTCACGCTGCTCACCCAGCTCGATCAGCTCTTCATCAAGACGGGTGCGCCGCAGGTTCAGTTGTTCGGCCTTGGCCTTGCCGGCGGACAGCTTGGCTTTCAATTCACCCTGCTGGCGGGCTTCGTCCTGCAACAGGCGGCGCAGATGTTCACGACCGTTCTCCTGCTGACGCTGCTGGGCCCGCAGGTTGAGCAACTGGCTTTCCAGGGCCTCGACACTGGCTTCGCGCTCATCGCGCTCCAGAGTCAGTTGCTGGATTTCCTGGCCCCGCGCCAACACGCCACTTTCCGCTTCGCTGGCGCGACGCACCCGCAAAAAATGCCGGCCAACCCAGTAGCCATCACGGCTGATCAGGCTCTGTCCGGCACTCAGTTGCCCACGCAAGGCCAGGGCCTGTTCCAGGCTGTCCACCGGCTTGACCTGGCCCAGCCAGGGCGCCAGATCGACCTGGGATTCAACCTTGTCCAGCAGGCTGCCAGGCATGCGCGAAACATCCCCTTGCAGGCTCAGCAGACGCAGATCGCCCTGCTGAAAACCGGCCAGATCGATGCCGGAAAAATCGTCCACCAACACCGCTTGCAGATCGGCGCCTAGCACGGTTTCCACCGCCAGTTCCCAACCCGGTTCCACGTGCATGCCATCGGCCAGGCGCGGACGCTCGGCCAACTGCTGCTCGCGCAACCATTGCGCGGTACCGGTGCCCGGGTCGAGTGCCGCTTGCTGCAAGGCCTCCAGGGAAGCCAGGCGACCATTGAGCCGCTGCAGTTCACCCTGGGCCTGCTGCTGAGCCTGGGTGGCCTGCTGCAATTGCTGACGCAGCTGTTCCAGGCGCTCGACCTGTGACTCTTCGCTGGCCTGCAGGTCTTCCAGGGTCGCTTCGCTGGCGGCCAGTTGCTCGTTGAGTTCGAGAATCGCCGCATCTTCCGGGTCCGCCGAGAGCAGCTCGCGCTCCTCGGCCAGACGCCGCTGACGCTCGGACAGGCGCTCCATGCTGCCTTCGAGCTGCTGGATGCGCGACTGCTGCACTTCAGCCTGGCGTCGCGGCTCGGCGGAACTCAGGTTGAAGGCGTCCCACTGCTCCTGCCAGCCGTGCATGGTGGTTTCGGCTTCTTCCAGGGTCGCGGCTGCTTCCTCGGCCGCGGCGGCGGTGACTTCCTGCTCGGGTTCGAGCATGGCCAGCTCTTCCCCCAGGGTCGCCAGCAAGGTGCGGTCGTGGCCCAGGTGGGACTCGGTCTCCAGGCGCGCGCGCTCGGCTTCCTTGAGGTCGTCCTGCAACTGCCGCAGACGCTGCTGCCCATGCTGGATGCTCTGCTCGACCCGGGCGATATCGCCGCCCACCGAATAGAAGCGCCCCTGCACCAGATTGAAGCGTTCGGACAGTTCGTGATGCCCATCGCGAAAGCGCTCAATGGCGGCATCGGCGTTGCGCTGCTCGGCCACCAGCGCCTCGAAGCTGACTTCCTGGCTGCCGATCACCGACTCGCGCTGGCCCACCTGCTCATTCAATGCCTGCCAGCGCAGGGCCGACAGCTGCGCCTTGAGCTGACGCTCCTCGGCCTTGTATTCCTGATACTTCTCGGCGGCCTGGGCCTGGCGATGCAAGCGTTCGAGCTGGCGCTCCAGCTCTTCGCGCAGGTCGGTCAGACGGGCGAGGTTCTCATGGGTGCGGCGGATGCGGTTTTCCGTTTCGCGCCGACGCTCCTTGTACTTGGAGATGCCTGCGGCTTCTTCGATGAAGTTGCGCAGGTCCTCGGGCTTGGCCTCGATCAGCTTGGAGATCATGCCCTGCTCGATGATCGAGTAGCTGCGCGGCCCCAGGCCGGTGCCAAGGAAGATATCGGTGATGTCCCGACGGCGGCACTTGGCGCCGTTGAGGAAATAGCTGTTCTGGCTGTCGCGGGTCACCTTGCGGCGGATGGAGATTTCCGCATAGGCCGCGTACTCCCCCACCAGGGTGCCGTCGGAGTTGTCGAACACCAGTTCGATGCTGGCCTGGCTCACCGGCTTGCGGCTGGTGGAGCCGTTGAAGATGACGTCGGTCATCGACTCGCCACGCAGGTTCTTCGCCGAACTCTCGCCCATCACCCAGCGCACGGCGTCGATGATGTTCGACTTGCCGCAGCCATTGGGCCCGACCACCGCCGCCATGTTACTGGGGAAGTTCACCGTGGTCGGATCGACGAAGGACTTGAATCCCGCCAGCTTGATGCACTTGAGTCGCACGTTTACGCATCCGCCAACGCAGACACCACCAGATCGCTGCTGCGCTGGGCGTAGGCCGTCAACACCTGGCGGATCTCCGGCAGATCACGAGCCAGTACCGCAGCCAGCAACTGTTCGAACAGCGCCAGGTACTCGCTCATCGAAGCCTTGCGCTGCTCCAGTGCCAGGTAATAGGCCCGGCTCATCGCCGGCTGCAGGTTCTCGACGGTTTCCTGCAGGTACGGGTTGTTGGCAAAGGGATAGGCCGCCCGCATCACGCTGAAGCTGTCTTCGACGAAGGCGCGGATGTCCTGGCGCTCGTAGGCACTCTCCAGACGCTGCTGGATCTGCAGGAACGGCGCCATGTCGCTCTGCTGCACCCAGCCGCTAGCCACGGAATTGCCCAGCAGGATGTACAGCTCGCTCATCAGGGTGCACAGGCTGCGGACCTTGTGCTCGGTGAGCTCGGTCACATGCGCGCCGCGACGCGGCAGGATGGCGATCAGATGGCGACGCTCGAGAATCAGCAAGGCCTCGCGGACCGAACCACGGCTGACATTGAGGGCCAAGGTGACCTTCTGTTCCTGGATACGCTCCCCAGGCTTGAGATCCCCGCGAATGATACGTTCGGCGAGGTGGTGAGCAATCTGCTCGGCGAGGCTGTCCGGCGCCTTGAACGTCATGGTTTTCCTTCAAAATCTTTAAACGGCACAAGCGGCGAAGTGTAGCGCAATTGCTACATCATCGCGGAGTGCCTCGACAGGGGAATTTGGCATGAAACAAGCAGAAGGATGCCAATCAAGGGGTTTCTCGAATGCCGTTCATACTTGGAATGTTGAGCATGGAAAATTCCTGACCTGAAAGTCAGAAAATCGTTGACCGAAAAGTCAGACATGACTAAATTCGGCTCAGTTCGCTTAACAACAATAAAGAGTCTGCGAGGCCTTCCGTGATCCAGTTTTTATTCAACCAGGAACTCCGTAGCGAGCACGCCCTGGACCCGAACCTCACCGTGCTCAACTACCTGCGCGAGCACCTGGGCAAATCCGGCACCAAGGAAGGCTGCGCCAGCGGCGACTGCGGCGCCTGCACCGTGGTGGTGGGCGAGTTGCAGACGGATGCGCAAGGCCGCGAAAGCATCCGCTATCGCAGCCTCAACTCGTGCCTGACCTTCGTCTCCTCCCTGCACGGCAAGCAACTGATCAGCGTCGAGGGCCTCAAGCACCAGGGGCAACTGCACAGCGTGCAGCAGGCCATGGTCGACTGCCACGGCTCGCAATGCGGCTTCTGTACCCCGGGCTTCGTCATGTCGCTGTTCGCCCTGCAAAAAAACAGCAGCCAGCCCGACGCCCACAAGGCCCATGAAGCCCTGGCCGGCAACCTGTGCCGCTGCACCGGCTACCGGCCGATCCTCGCTGCCGCCGAGCAGGCCTGCTGCGGCGGGCAGAGCGACCAGTTCGACGCGCGCCAGGCCGAGACCATCAGCCGCCTCAAGGCCATCGCCCCCAAGGACACCGGCGAGCTCAACAGCGGCGACAAGCGCTGCCTGGTGCCGTTGACCGTAGCCGACCTGGCCGACCTCTACGACGCCTATCCACAAGCGCGGTTGCTGGCCGGCGGCACCGACCTGGCCCTGGAAGTGACCCAGTTCCACCGCACCCTGCCGGTGATGATCTACGTCGGCAACATTGCCGAGATGAAGCGCATCGAACGCTTTGACGATCGTCTGGAAATCGGCGCCGCCACCGCCCTCACCGACTGCTACGACGCCTTGTGTGCCGAATACCCGGACTTCGGCGAATTGCTGCAACGCTTCGCCTCGCTGCAGATCCGCAACCAGGGCACCCTGGGCGGCAATATCGGCAACGCCTCGCCCATCGGCGACTCGCCGCCGCTGCTGATTGCCCTCGGCGCGCAGATCGTTCTGTGCAAGGGCGAAGTGCGGCGCACCCTGGCCCTGGAAGACTATTTCATCGACTACCGGGTCACCGCCCGCCAGGAAAGCGAATTCATCGAGAAGATCATCGTGCCCCGGGCCAGCGCCGAGCGACTGTTCCGCGCCTACAAGGTGTCCAAGCGCCTGGACGATGATATTTCCGCGGTCTGCGCCGCCTTCAACCTGCGCATCGACAACGGCGTGGTCAGCGATGCGCGCATCGCCTTCGGCGGCATGGCGGCCATTCCCAAGCGCGCCCGTAGCTGTGAAGCGGCGCTGCTGGGCGCGCCCTGGAACCAGACCACGGTCGAACGCGCCTGTGCCGCGCTGGCGCAGGATTTCACACCGCTTTCGGACTTTCGAGCAAGCAAGGAATACCGCCTGTTGAGCGCACAGAACCTGCTGCGCAAATACTTCATCGAACTGCAAACACCGCACATCGAAACCCGGGTGACCGCTCATGTCTAATCATCACAAGGTCGAGAAGACTCAAGCCGAACTGACCGCCCTGTTTCAACAGGACCTGAGCACCGGCGTCGGCCGCAGCGTCAAGCACGACAGTGCCGACAAGCACGTGTCCGGTGAGGCCGTGTACATCGATGACCGCCTGGAATTCCCCAATCAGTTGCACGTCTACGCGCGGCTGTCTGACCGGGCTCACGCCAAGGTCATCAGCATCGACACCGGCCCCTGCTACGCCTTCGAGGGCGTGCGCATCGCCATAACCCACGAAGACATTCCCGGCCTCAAGGACATCGGCCCGCTGCTGCCCGGCGACCCGCTGCTGGCCATCGACACCGTGCAGTTCGTCGGCCAGCCGGTGCTGGCGGTTGCCGCCCGTGACCTGGAAACCGCGCGCAAGGCGGCCATGGCCGCGGTCATCGAGTACGAGGACCTGGAGCCGGTACTGGATGTGGTGGAAGCCCTGCGCAAGCGCCACTTCGTGCTGGACAGCCACACCCATCAGCGCGGCGACTCGGCCGGCGCCCTGGCCAGCGCCGAACACCGTATCCAGGGCACCCTGCATATCGGCGGCCAGGAGCATTTCTACCTGGAAACCCAGATTTCCTCGGTAATGCCCACCGAGGACGGCGGCATGATCGTCTACTGCTCGACCCAGAACCCCACCGAAGTACAGAAGCTGGTGGCGGAAGTGCTCGACGTGTCGATGAACAAGATCGTGGTCGACATGCGTCGCATGGGCGGCGGTTTCGGTGGCAAGGAAACCCAGGCCGCCAGCCCCGCCTGCCTCTGCGCGGTGATTGCCCGCCTCACCGGCCAGCCGACCAAGATGCGCCTGCCGCGGGTCGAAGACATGCTGATGACCGGCAAGCGCCACCCCTTCTACATCGAATACGACGTGGGCTTCGACAGCCACGGGCGCCTGCACGGCATCCAGCTGGAACTGGCCGGCAACTGCGGCTGCTCGCCGGACCTCTCGGCGTCCATCGTCGACCGGGCGATGTTTCACGCCGACAACGCCTACTACCTGGGCGACGCCACCATCAACGGCCATCGCTGCAAGACCAACACCGCGTCGAACACCGCCTACCGCGGCTTCGGCGGCCCGCAAGGCATGGTCGCCATCGAGGAAGTGATGGACGCCATCGCCCGCCACCTGCACCTGGACCCGCTGGCGGTGCGCAAGGCCAACTACTACGGCAAGACCGAACGCAACGTCACCCACTACTACCAGACCGTCGAGCACAACATGCTCGAGGAAATGACCGCCGAACTGGAAGCCAGCAGCCAGTACGCGGAACGCCGCGAAGCCATCCGCCTGTACAACGCCAATAGCCCGGTCCTGAAAAAGGGCCTGGCGCTGACCCCGGTAAAGTTCGGCATCTCCTTCACCGCCAGCTTCCTCAACCAGGCCGGAGCGCTGATCCACGTCTACACCGACGGCAGCATCCACCTGAACCACGGCGGCACGGAAATGGGCCAGGGCCTGAACACCAAGGTGGCGCAAGTGGTGGCCGAGGTGTTCCAGGTGGACATCGGGCGGGTACAGATCACCGCCACCAACACCGACAAGGTGCCCAACACCTCGCCTACCGCCGCGTCCAGTGGCGCCGACCTCAACGGCAAGGCCGCGCAGAATGCCGCGCAGACCATCAAGAACCGCCTGGTGGAATTCGCCGCGCGCAAGTATCAGGTCAGCGAGGAAGACGTGGAGTTCCACAACGGCCACGTGCGGGTTCGCGAGCAAATCCTGACCTTCGAGGAACTGATCCAGCAGGCCTATTTCGGCCAGGTGTCGCTGTCCAGCACCGGCTTCTACAAGACCCCGAAGATCTACTACGACCGCGCCCAGGCCCGGGGCCGGCCGTTCTACTACTACGCCTTCGGCGCCGCCTGTGCCGAAGTGATCGTCGATACCCTGACCGGCGAGTACAAGATGCTGCGCACCGACATCCTGCATGACGTCGGCGCCTCGCTGAACCCGGCCATCGACATCGGCCAGGTCGAGGGCGGCTACATCCAGGGCATGGGCTGGCTGACCACCGAGGAGCTGGTGTGGAACGCCAAGGGCAAGCTGATGACCTGCGGCCCGGCCAGCTACAAGATCCCGGCGGTGGCGGACATGCCTGCGGACCTGAGGGTCAAGCTGGTGGAAAACCGCAAGAACCCGGAAGACACGGTGTTCCACTCCAAGGCCGTGGGCGAACCGCCGTTCATGCTCGGCATTGCCGCCTGGTGCGCGATCAAGGACGCGGTGGCTAGCCTCGGCGACTACCGTCACCAGCCCCAGATCGATGCACCGGCGACTCCCGAGCGGGTGTTGTGGGGCTGCGAGCAGATGCGCCGCTTGCAGGTGAGCAGGGGCACGGATCAGCACGTCGAGCTGGCACCGCTGTAATGGCCGCCGCGGGCTGGCCCGCTCCTGCAACAGCCGTGGGAGCGGGCCTGCCGGCAAAAGACTCGGACAGACCACCAAGATGTCGAGGTGAACATGTACAACTGGATCAGCGCCCTCGCCGACCTGCAGACCCAGGGAGAGCCCTGCGTGCTGGTGACCATCATCGAAGAACTCGGTTCGACGCCGCGCAATGCCGGCTCAAAGATGGTCGTCAGCGCCACTCGGGCGTTCGACACCATCGGCGGCGGCCACCTGGAATACAAGGCCATGCAGATCGCCCGGGAGATGATCGCCGCCGGCAAGCAGGCCACCCACCTGGAGCGCTTCAGCCTTGGCGCCAGCCTTGGCCAATGCTGCGGCGGTGCCACGGTGCTGCTGTTCGAGCCCATGGGCCAGGTACAGGCGCAGATCGCCGTGTTCGGCGCCGGACACGTCGGCCGCGCCCTGGTGCCGCTACTGGCGAGCCTGCCTTGCCGGGTGCGCTGGATCGATTCCCGGGAACAGGAGTTCCCGGAACAGATTCCCCCGGGCGTGCACAAGATCGTCAGCGAAGAGCCGGTGGAAGAAATCGACAACCTGCCTCCTGGCAGCTACTGCATCGTCATGACCCATAATCATCAACTGGACCTGGAGCTGACCGCCGCCCTGCTCAAGCGCAACGACTTTGCCTATTTCGGCCTGATCGGCTCGAAGACCAAACGGGTCAAGTTCGAACACCGCCTGCGCGACCGCGGTTTCGACGCCGCCACCCTGCAACGCATGCGTTGCCCGATGGGCCTGGGCGAAGTCAAAGGCAAGTTGCCTGTGGAAATCGCCATCTCCATCGCCGGTGAGATCATTGCCACCTATAACGCCCATTTCGGCCAGCCCAGCGCCAGCGCCGAACCCATTGCCAAACTGCTGCCGGCTTCGCGCCGCAGTCAGGCTTCGAACTGAAACGCCACACACCGAGAATCCCCATGCCTTTAACTCGCAAAGCCTACCGAGCCGCCATCCTGCACAGCATCGCCGACCCGGCCGAAGTCGGCATCGAAGCCTCCTACGAGTATTTCGAAGACGGCCTGCTGGTGGTCGAGGACGGCCGGATCAGCGCCCTCGGCCACGCCAGCGAACTGCTGGCCAACCTGCCCGCCCAGGTGCAGGTCGAGCACTATCCGGATGCCCTGATCACCCCCGGCTTCATCGACACCCATATCCACCTGCCCCAGACCGGCATGGTCGGTGCCTACGGCGAGCAACTGCTGGACTGGCTGAACACCTACACCTTCCCCTGCGAAAGCCAGTTCGCCGACCAGGCCCACGCCGATGAAGTGGCGGACATTTTCATCAAGGAACTGCTGCGCAACGGCACCACCACCGCCCTGGTGTTCGGCAGCGTGCACCCGCAGTCGGTCAACGCATTCTTCGAAGCCGCCGAGAAACTCGACCTGCGGATGATCGCCGGCAAAGTGATGATGGACCGCAACGCCCCGGACTACCTGACCGACACCGCCGAATCCGGCTACCAGGAAAGCAAGGCGCTGATCGAGCGCTGGCACGGCAAGGGCCGCCTGCACTACGCCGTCACTCCACGCTTCGCGCCGACCAGTACCCCGGAGCAACTGACCCTGGCCGGCCAGTTGCTGACCGAGTACCCCGACCTCTACATGCAGACCCACATCAGTGAAAACCTGCAGGAAATCGAATGGGTCAAGGCACTGTTCCCGGAGCGCAAGGGCTACCTCGACGTCTACGACCACTACCAGTTGCTGGGTGAGCGTTCGGTGTTCGCCCACGGTGTGCACCTGTGCGACGAGGAATGCGCACGCCTGGCGCAGACCGGCTCGGCCGTGGCCTTCTGCCCGACCTCGAACTTCTTCCTCGGCAGCGGCCTGTTCAACCTGCCGATGGCGGAAAAGCACAAGCTCAACGTCGGCCTGGGCACCGACGTCGGTGGCGGCACCAGCTTCTCGCTGCTGCAGACCCTCAACGAGGCCTACAAGGTCATGCAATTGCAAGGCGCGCGCCTGAGCCCGTTCAAGTCGCTGTACCTGGCAACCCTGGGCGGCGCCCGGGCCCTGCGTCTGGAGGACAAGATCGGCACCCTGCACCCGGGCACCGACGCCGACTTCGTGGTCCTCGATTACCACGCCACACCGCTGCTCAGCTACCGCCTGAAGCAGGCCAAGAGCATCGCCGAAACCCTGTTCGTGCTGATGACCCTGGGGGATGACCGCACCGTGCTGCAGACCTACGCCGCCGGCCGGCAGGTGCACCAGCGCTGACCTTGCGAAAATGAAAATCCCCTGTTCGACAGCGTCGCACGGGGGATTTTTTGTCTGCACCCTGGAGCGGGTTGCACGGAACCTAGAAGGTCACTTCCAGGTTCAGGGTGGGCGCCGAGGTCCGCGTGCCACGTCCGCCGTCCACCCCGAACTTGTTATGCCAGTACTCGTAGCCAACCCCCAGGTACAGGTTGGGCTTGACGTTCTTGCCCGGCAGCACGGCCACCATCAGCGAACTGCGCAGCAGGGTTTCCGGAGCGGTGTCGCGGTAGTTGTAGTCGTGGCCCTTTTCCCCGGTGTAGTTGATGAAACCCTGGAACTTGGCCGCGTGACTGCCGACTTCGAAAGGTCGCATCCAGGCCAGGTTGAGCAGGTAGGTGTCATCGAAGGTGTGGTCCGGATCCTTGGCCCCGGGGATCCCCGAATGGTTGTTTTCCTTGTAGTACAGCAAGCTCAGGTCAAGGACGCCGACGGTGTTGAACTTGAGGGTCGGACCGAAGACCAGGGCGCGCTTCTTCGCCGATCCCAGGTTGTTGTTGCGGCTGGCGTCAAACCCCAGGGTCAGCGCGTAGTCCTTGATCAGGCCGGTGCCCAGAGGCGTATCCAGGACCCGGGAGGCAAAGAGCTGGTGACGGTAGACACCGTAGACTTCGCTGCTGCCCTTGTCGGTGCCCTTGCGCGGATCGTCGCTATCGGAAAGCAGCACGTCCAGGTGCAGGTAGTTGCTGCCGTACTGGTAGCCGCTGGCGTGGGTGAAGCTGTAGATGCGCTTGCTGATGTAGTGCGGGTTGTTCGGATTGGTGAACTCCTTGCCGTACCGAAAGCCGACGCTGTTGTTCATCCACTCCAGGGCGGCCGCTTCCCCTGCTCCGATCAACGTCATCAGCAGGGTTGCGCCTTGTAATGCCTTTTTCATTTTTATTATGTCCTGTGGCGGTGTGGCGTTAGGCAGCTTCGCTGGCTGCCGACGGCACGCAGTATCGGCACAAGCGCCACAGGGCCCAAAGAACAGAATATCGACCAGGGCGCTGCCAAAACGGCAACAGCGCCTGTAACCATGGACTCAGAGCACCGGCTGGCCAAAGACCCGCTCGGCCCGTTCACGAATGGCGATCTCTTCGCTGAGCAGATGGGCCAGCGCCTCCACCGCGCTGGGCAGTTCGCGCCCGCTGCGGGCGTAGAGTCCCAGGTCGCTGTAGATCCCGCCCTGATCGCTCAGGGGGATGTGCACCAGTTCGCCCTTGCTCAGATCGGCCTCCACCCCGACCCGGGTCTGGAACGCCACGCCCATGTTGTGCCGGGCCATCTGCCGCGCCAGTTCCATGGAGTTGCTCTGCAACGGCGGCTTGTCCAGCAGCCCCAGGCGCTTGTGCAACGGCGCCAGCAGGTGATGGATCGACAGCTCGCTCTTGGCCAGGATCAGGCCGTGCTCGGCACAGGTGGCGAAGTTGACGCTGCCCCGCTCGGCCAGGGGATGGTCGGGACTGACCAGGGCCCCCAGGCGAAAATGCCCGACACTCAACGGGCGAATCTCCGGGGCGCGGGGCAAGGCGAAGGCCAAGCCCAGGTCGGCACGACTGTTGATCAAGGCCAGGGGAATCGATTGCGACCCCTGCACCGTGACGCCGATGGTCACCTGCGGATAGTGCTCGCGCATGCGCTTGAGCACCGAGGGCAGCAGGTCCACGGTGGCGCCTTCCACGGTGGCGATCTCGACGTGCCCGCTGCGCAAGCCACGCAGAGCGTCGAACTCCAGGCGCACCCGCTCCAGGTCCTGCAACACCAGATTGACGTGGCGACTGAGGATCTCCCCGGCCAGGGTCAGGCGCAGGCCACCGGGCAAGCGCTCGAACAGCGGCGCCCCGATTTCGTCCTCGATCTTCAGAATCTGCCGGTTCACCGCCGAAGACGCGACATTCAGGCGCCGGGCCGCCTCGCGAATCGAATGGCAGCGCCGCACCATGTCGAAGTAATGGATGGCGGAGGAATGAATACGTAGCGTTCTGCCGCTCATGCCGCAGGCTCCTTGCGCAGGACCAGAGGCGCACGGACTCGCCTGCCATGCGCATTGAAGCAGGCACTGTATACAATACTTGCACAAAGTTAAAACAATCTGCCGGACGCGCCGGCCAACCTGAGGCCAAACAAAAATCCCCCGCTGCGCGAGCCGCGCGGCGGGGGATTTTCAGAGCGGATCCAGGCTTACAGCTTGGCGCTGGGCCGTCCCGGCTTCTTGGTCTGCAGCAGGTGCGAGAACACCGCGTGCAGGTCGTCCGAGGCGCTTTCCTCGTCGAGATTGAGCTTGCTGTCGATGTGATCCATGTGATGCATCATCAGGTTCACCGCCAGCTCGCCATCCCGGGCTTCGATGGCGTCGATCAGTTGAGTGTGCTCATCGTAGGAACAATGGGAGCGGTTGCCACTTTCATACTGGGCGATGATCAGCGAGGTCTGGGACACCAGGCTGCGCTGGAAGCTGATCAGCGGAGCATTCTTCGCCGCCTCGGCCAGCTTCAGGTGGAACTCCCCGGACAGGCGGATGCCGGCGCCACGATCACCCCGGGAAAAGCTGTCGCGTTCCTCGTTGACCATCTGCCGCAACTCCAGCAGTTGCTCGGCGGTGGCATGCTGCACCGCCAGCTCGGTGATGGCCCGCTCCACCAGGCGCCGGGCGAGGAATACCTGACGGGCTTCCTCGACACTCGGGCTGGCAACCACCGCCCCGCGATTGGGCCGCAGCAGCACCACGCCCTCATGGGCCAGGCGCGACAGGGCGCGACGGATGATGGTCCGGCTGACTCCGAATATTTCTCCCAACGCCTCCTCGCTCAACTTGGTGCCGGGCGCCAGGCGCTGCTCGAGGATGGCCTCAAAGATGTGCGCGTAGACAATATCGTCCTGGGTTCCGCTGCGACCGGCTTTGCCTGCTCGCGGTTGTTTCTTGAGAGGTTGCAACTGTTCGTTCATGGGCACTCGGGTCGGGAGGACTGCGGCGATTTCGGCGTGACTGTAATACGTCACGGTGGGTCGCTGGCAAGTATCGCGTTAAAACAGGGGCACATTGTACACAACCACTGGGGATCATTAGTAAAAAGTGTTAATGGCCCCCACACTCTTTCAGCGACTGTACGGCTATTTGTAGTCACGGCTGTATTGCAATGCAAAGTTGCTTTTAAGTTTAGGCTTGAACCCTGACCCCCTTCACCGGCCCATTGCTCGCGCATGATTCGAGCGATGTTCGCTGGACGTGGGTTTTGTGTCTTTCAAGAACAAGGAATAGCAGTAATGTCCGACGCCACACCCGCGCAATTACGCCCCCTGGCGGACACTTCGCCCTCAGCCATCGTGGCCGGTTTCATCGCCATGATGACCGGCTACACCAGTTCGCTGGTGCTGATGTTCCAGGCCGGACAAGCCGCCGGCCTGACCAGCGGTCAGATTTCTTCGTGGATATGGGCCATTTCCATTGGCATGGCGATCTGCAGCATCGGCCTGTCCCTGCGCTATCGCACCCCGATCACCATTGCCTGGTCGACACCGGGCGCCGCCCTGCTGATCACCAGCCTGTCCGGCGTCACCTACGGCGAAGCCATCGGCGCCTACATCACCTGTGCCGTGCTGGTTACCCTGTGCGGGCTCACCGGCAGCTTCGAGCGCCTGGTGAAAAAGATCCCGGCTTCCCTGGCAGCGGCCCTGCTGGCGGGGATCCTGTTCAAGATCGGCAGCGAGATTTTCGTCGCCGCCCAGCACCGCACCGGCCTGGTCCTGGGGATGTTCTTCACCTACCTGGTGGTCAAGCGCCTGTCGCCGCGCTACGCGGTGCTGGCCGCGCTGCTGATCGGCACGGCCCTGTCGGGCGCCATGGGCCTGCTGGACTTCAGCGGCTTTCACCTGGAAGTGGCGACACCGGTCTGGACCACGCCACACTTCTCCCTGGCGGCCACCATCAGCATCGGCATTCCCCTGTTCGTGGTAGCCATGACCTCGCAGAACATGCCCGGGATCGCCGTACTGCGGGCCGACGGCTACAAGGTTCCGGCCTCGCCGCTGATCACCGCCACCGGCTTTGCCTCGCTGCTGCTGGCGCCATTCGGCTCCCATGGCATCAACCTAGCGGCCATCAGCGCCGCCATCTGCACCGGGCCCCACGCCCATGAAGATCACGGCAAGCGCTACACCGCGGCGGTGTGGTGCGGGATTTTCTACGGCATTGCCGGGGTCTTTGGCGCCACCCTGGCCGCGCTGTTCGCGGCCCTGCCCAAGGAGCTGGTGCTGTCCATCGCCGCCCTGGCACTGTTCGGCTCGATCATCAACGGCTTGAGCATCGCCATGAGTGAAGTGAAGGAGCGCGAGGCCGCGTTGATCACCTTCATGGTCACGGCCTCGGGGCTGACGCTGTTTTCCATTGGCTCGGCGTTCTGGGGAATTGTCGCCGGGGTGATCACCTTGATGATTCTGAATTGGCGCAGTGCCTGAAGGGCTTTGCCGGCCAATAGCGCCCACGACGAAACCCGGGGCTGGCCCGTGGCAGTGGCGAGAAACACAAGGGAAAATTCGACAGGCCGCCCAAGCAGGACAGCAACGCATGAGCGGCCCGGACGGGCCGCTCATGCATGACATCACGCGACTGGGTTGATCGCGTTGTCCGGGTACCAGACGTCCAGCAGCGGGCTGACTTCAACGTTGGTCAGCTCGGTGCGTGCCTTGAGCCAGGCTTCAACGGTGGCGCGCTGCTCTTCGCTCACGGAACCGCGCTTGCTCAGGCAAACCAGACCGAAGTCGTCGCCGCCTACATAGCCCAGGCCGTTGGCTTCCATCGCTTCTTTGAGGAATGCGTCGAGGAAAGCGTCAATAGCTTCGTCAGCCAGATCTTCTTTGAAATCCAGGTTCAGCTCAAAACCCAGCTCCTGAAATTCATCTACGCAGAGTTTTTTGCGCAGACGGCGGGAACGGTTAGTGGCCATGGAACAATCCTCATAAGTAATAACGGGCGGCACTTTACCAGTTTAGGCGGGCGATTGCCTGACTCTATGAGGACGCGGTCGTGCCATTGGTAAAAAAAATACCGCCCCGGCGGGCCGTGGCACGGCACAAGCCGCTATACCTTGGGGCATAATGCCGACACTTTCATGACCACTGAGGGATTTTATCTGCATGCCCTCGCCTTTTTTCCCCTCGACTGCAGGGTTCAATTTCATATGATCAAATCGTTGCGTCCTCTTCTGCTGGCCAGTGTTTTCCTCCCCCTGGCCTTCCCCGCCTCCGCGGCCCCGGTCAACACCACCCTGACACCCAAGGTTCAACAAGCCCTCAAAGCCAGCAAACTCCCGGACAACGCCCTGTCGCTGGTGATGATTCCGCTGAACGGCCCGGGCACCCCGACGATTTTCAACGCCGATGTATCCGTCAACCCGGCCTCCACCATGAAGCTGGTCACCACCTACGCGGCCCTGGAAATGCTCGGCCCGACCCACCAGTGGAAGACCGAGTTCTACACCGACGGCACCCTCAGCGGCGGCATCCTCAATGGCAACCTGTACCTCAAGGGCGGCGGCGACCCCAAGCTGAACATGGAAAAGCTCTGGCTTTTGATGCGCGACCTGCGAGCCAATGGCGTGCAGCAAGTCACCGGCGACCTGGTGCTGGATCGCAACTACTTCGTGCAACCGCAACTGCCGGAATTCAATGACGACGGCAATGACGAGAACAAACCCTTCCTGGTCAAGCCCGATGCGCTGATGGTCAACCTCAAGGCCCTGCGCTTTGTCGCCCGCAACGATTCCGGGCGCGTACTGGTGTCGGTGGAGCCGCCGATCGCCAAGATCCGCATCGACAATCAGGTCAAGGCGGTCAACACCAAGCAATGCACCGGTGACGTGCGCTACAACCCGGTCACCCAGGCCGATGGCAGCGTAATCGTCACCGTCGGTGGCCAGTTGGGCGATGGCTGCAGCTCCCAGACCTACCTGTCGCTGCTGGACCACGCCACCTACACCGCCGGCGCGGTGCGGGCGATCTGGAGCGAACTGGGCGGCAGCATCCAGGGCCAGGACCGCCTGGCGGTGGTGCCCAAGGACGCCAAGGTGCTGGCCCGGGCCTTCTCTCCGGACCTGGCGGAAATCATCCGCGACATCAACAAGTACAGCAACAACACCATGGCCCAGCAGTTGTTCCTGAGCCTGGGAGCCAAGTACCGCAATGAAGCCGATGGCGATGACGCCAAGGCCGCCCAGCGCGTAGTGCGCCAGTGGCTGGCGAAGAAAGGCATCACCGCGCCGCACCTGGTGATGGAGAACGGCTCCGGCCTGTCCCGTGCCGAACGGGTCAGCGCCCGGGAAATGGCCGGCCTGCTGCAAGCGGCGTGGAAGAGTCCCTACGCCGCCGAGTTCATCAGTTCGATGCCGATTGCCGGCATGGACGGCACCATGCGCAAGCGCCTCAAGCGCACCGCCATGTCCGGTGAAGCCCACATCAAGACCGGCACCCTGAACACCGTCCGCGCCATTGCCGGCTACAGCCGCGATGACAACGGCAACACCTGGGCGGTGGTTGCCATCCTCAACGATCCACGGCCGTTCGGTGCCTCTTCGGTGCTGGATCAGGTGCTGCTGGATCTGTATCGCCAGCCCAAACTGGCCACCAGCGCTTCGCCGCTGTAACGCCCCGGGCCGACGGCGGCGGCCCCGCGTCGCCGTCGCCGTTCAGGGAAACTCGGCCTGAACCCGGTCGCGGCCGGCCTGCTTGGCGGCATAGACCCCGGAGTCGGCCCGCAACAGCAAGCCATCGGCCCCCTCGCCCTCGCGCCAGCTGGCGATACCGAAACTGGCGGTGACCCTGCCCACCGGCGCGATCGGCGAACTGCGCAAGCCTTGCCACAGCTCCTGGGCCAGGATCAGCGCCTGGCGGGCGCTGGTGTCCGGGCACAGAACCATGAACTCCTCGCCCCCCAGACGGCAGAACACATCGGTGCGTCGCAGCCGCCGGCCAATGCGCTCGCACAGCCCGCGCAGCACCTGGTCCCCCACGCCGTGGCCGTACTGGTCGTTGATCCGCTTGAAGTGGTCGACATCCAGCATGATCACCGCCATTTCACCGCCACCCCGCTCCAGGCGCTGCATTTCGCTCTGCAACTGCTCCTGGAAATAGCGCCGGTTGTGAATTCCGGTCAGCGAATCGGTGACCGACAAGGCCCGCAGTTCTTCCTCGACCCGCTTGAGATCGGAGATATCCGAGATATAGCCGTGCCATAGAACCCCACCACCACTCAGGCTTTCCGGGGTCGCCGCCCCGCGCATCCAGCGCAGCCCCCGTTGCGGCAGGCAGACCCGGTATTCCTCGCGCCATGGACTCAACTGCTGGGCGGAAATCCGGATCGACTCGCGTACCCGTTGCACATCCTCGGGATGGATCCGCCCAAACACCGCCTCGGCATCCTCCTGCAGCAACTGCGGCTCGATCTCGTAGATCTCGCGAATGCCATCGCTGGCGTAGGTAAAGCTGGCATGGCCATCGGCGTCCAGCTTGAACTGATAGATGCCGCCGGGAACATGGGCACTGAGCCTGTTCAGCAACCGGTTCCTGGCCGCCAGGGCTTCATGCACCCGCTTACGCTCGGTGATATCGATGCAGATCGCCAGGTGGCCGATCCACAGCCCCTGATCGTCCAGCACCGGGGTCGCCAGCATGTTCACTTGCAGGTGGCTGCCGTCGCGTCGCACCAGGGTCCATTCCCGGGCCTCATGCCCACCGGCCATGCCCTCTTCCACCAGCATCGCCCGGGACACCTCGATGGGCTTGCCATAGCGCTGGCTGAGGCTGTGGGCCCATGCTTCCAGCTCCTGGGGCAGGTGCAGGCTTTCCAGGGTCAAGTGGCCCACCGCCTCGCTGCTGCGGTAACCCAGCATCTGCTCGGCGCCGGCGTTGAAGGTGCTGATGACCCCGCGCAAGTCGGTGGCGATGATCGCCACCTGGGTGGCGGCATTGAGCACGCTGCGCAACTGACTGTGGGTCCCGCGCAGCTCCTGCTCGCGACTGCGCAGCTCACCGGTGCGCTGTTCGACCAGGGCCAGGGCCCGTTGCCGCTGACTCACCAGCACGTAGAGCAAGGCGCTGAGCAGCAGGCTGAGCAGGCTGCCGAGGATCACCAGGCTGGTCAATGAAGAATGATTGGCATGCAGGAACGCCGCGCTGGGGCGGATTTCCACTTGATAATCCCGATCCGCCAGCCGCAGCAGACGGCTGGCACTCAGGTGACTGGTGACCGGCAGGTTGTTCGATTCATACAGCACCTCATGCTGGCCCTCGGCGGACAGATCGAGGATCCGCACCGACAGGTTGTCACTGGCCGAGGCCGGCAAGCCGTCCGCCACCAGTTGCCGCAGGCTGATCACCGCCAGCACATAGCCATAGGGCCTGCCCTGGGGCGATGGGTCATCCAGGGCGCGCCTGACCGGCGCCGCCAGCAGCACCCCGCGGGCATAGGCCGGATCCACCGCCACCAGATGCATCGGCGGCGAAACCGCCAGGCCATTGAGCACCCGGGCACGCTCCAGCGTGGCCCGACGCAGCGGCTGGGCCAGCAGGTCATACCCCAGGGGCGAGCCCAAGGGGCTCTGGGTCTGGCTGTAGAGCACCGGCGCGTACTCATCCTGGTCACCGGCCGGCTCCATCTGCCCCGCCGCGTTCAGTTGCACGATGGCAAATCCCGGCTGTCCCTCACGGCGCACCGCCTGCTCGAAATCCGCCCGCTGGGCACGACTGATCAGCGGCGCAAAGGCATAGGCCTGAGTACGACGCAGCAGAGGCTTGGCGTACCCCTCGAAGTCTTGGCGAGTCACATGATCGGAATTGACAAAGAAACGCCGCAAACCGTCCAGGCGTTGCTCCTGGTCTTGAAAGCGCTCTTCGATGCGGCTGTAGCGTTCGCTGACCAGCAACTGAAAGCGCTGGCGCAACTGCTGCTTGTTCAGGTTGTAGGTGGACCAAGCCAAGAGTCCGGTGAGAATGCTGCCCGCGAGCAACACCAGCACCGCCACCAGCCAGGCCGAGACCTCTTCACTAATGAAACCCAGGATTTTCGGGCGTACCACATGCAACGGCATAAGTAGAACTCATCACGCCAGCGAGTTTGGGTGTCATCCGGATCAAGTGAGAGTTATAGCCATTAGCCATTAATTTGACCAGCGCTAAACAGCCTCCAAAGCCCGAAAAATCGGGCCTTGGGGGACTTATCCGGCCATCAGCGGGCGGTGATTTTCCAGGCCCGGTGAATCTTGCTGTTGCGGGCAAAATCCGGGTCGATGGTTTTTGCCGTGATCTCTTCGACCTGATAACGCGTCGCGAGGTTCTCATCCAACTGGAACTTGCGGAAGTTGTTGGAGAAGTACAGCACGCCACCCGGGGCCAGGCGCGCCATGGCCAGGTCCAGCAACTGCACCTGGTCGCGCTGCACGTCGAACACCCCTTCCATGCGCTTGGAGTTGGAGAAGGTCGGCGGGTCGATGAAGATCAGGTCGAACTCGTCGCGGCAGCTGTCCAGCCAGGCCATCACGTCGCCCTGCTCCAGACGGTTCTTGTCGGAGAAACCGTTGAGCGAGAAGTTGCGTCGCGCCCAGTCCAGGTAGGTTTTCGACAGGTCGACACTGGTGGTGCTGCGCGCCCCGCCCTTGGCCGCATGCACGCTGGCCGTGGCGGTGTAGCAGAACAGATTGAGGAAGCGCTTGCCGGCGGCCTCCTGCTGAATCCGCATGCGCATCGGCCGGTGATCGAGGAACAGCCCGGTATCCAGGTAGTCGGTGAGGTTCACCAGCAGCTTGACCCCGCCTTCGCGGACTTCGGTGAACTGGCCCTGGGCACTCTGGCGCTCGTATTGCTTGGTGCCGCTCTGACGCTCGCGACGCTTGATCACCACCCGGCTCTTGTCCACGTTCAGCGCCTGGGGAATCGCCGCCAGGGCATCGAACAGACGGGCCTGGGCCTTCTCCGGGTCCACCGACTTGGGCGCCGCGTATTCCTGCACATGCACCCAGTCCTGATACAGATCGATGGCCAGGGAGTATTCCGGCATGTCGGCATCGTAGACCCGGTAGCACTCGACGCCTTCGCGCTTGGCCCATTTGCCCAGCTGCTTGAGGTTCTTCTGCAAGCGGTTGGCGAACATCTGCCCGCCTTCGCTCAAGCGTGCCTGTTCGACCACCGGGGCCGGAGCCGGTGCCGGCTTGATCGGATTGCCATTCTTGTTGAACTGGCGCACTGGTGCCTCGTCCACGGCGGCCTGGGCCTGCTCGCGTTCCACCTGACGCTGTTCGGCGGTGCGCCGCTCGCCGGTGACGAACTGATCCGGCAGGACCTTGATCAGCAACAGCTTGCACGGCAAGGCGCCGTTCCAGAACGAGTACTGCTTGTGGCTGCGGATGCCCATGCGCTTGCCCAGGTCCGGAGCGCCGGTGAACACCGCCGCCTCCCAGTTGAGACAGGCCTGACGCAGGCGCTCACCGAGGTTCTGGTAGAGGTACAGCAGGCTGGCCTCATCACCCAGGCGCTCGCCGTAGGGCGGGTTGCAGATCACCAGGCCTTTCTGGTTCTGGTCCGGACGCGGTTCGAAGGTGCCGACTTCACCCTGATAGATCTTGATCCAATCGCTCAGGCCGGCACGCTCGACGTTGTTGCGACCCGGCTGGATCAGGCGCGGATCGGCCTCATAACCACGGATCCACAACGGCGGCCTGGCCAGGCCGGCCTGGGCCCGGGCCAGCGCTTCGTCATGCAGCTTGCGCCACAGCGCCGGCACGTGGCCGAGCCAGGCGGTGAAGCCCCACTGCTCGCGCTTGAGGTTGGGCGCGATGTCGGCGGCGATCATCGCGGCTTCCACCAGGAAGGTGCCGACACCGCACATCGGGTCGGCCAGGGCGCCGCCCTGGGCGGCAATACGTGGCCAGCCGGCACGGATCAGGATCGCCGCCGCCAGGTTTTCCTTGAGCGGCGCGGCGCCTTGCTGCAGACGATAGCCACGCTGGTGCAGGCTGTGGCCGGACAGGTCCAGGGAGAGAATGGCTTCGCCGCGATCCAGGCGCAGGTGGATGCGCAAATCCGGGTTGAGCTTGTCCACCGAAGGACGCTCGCCGGTCGGGGTGCGCAGTTTGTCGACGATGGCGTCCTTGACCTTCAACGCGCCGAAGTGGGTGTTGTCGATCCCCGAACCATGGCCGCTGAATTCCACCGCCAGGGTGCCGTCAGCCAGCATGTGGTCCTGCCAGTCGACGTCCAGCACGCCGTGGTAGAGGTCCTCGGCATCCTTCATCGGGAAGCGCTTGAGCACCAGCAGCACCCGGTTGGCCAGGCGCGACCACAGGCACAGGCGATAGGCCGTCTCCATGTCGGCCATGCCGCGCACGGCAGAAGTGTGCTCACGCGCTTGCTCAAGGCCAAGCCCGACGGCTTCCTCGATCAGCAGGCCTTCAAGGCCTTTGGGGCAGGTGAGGAAGAGTTCGTAACGATCCGACATGGGAGTACCAGGGCCTTTGGCAATAAGTGAACGGGCAACGCATCGCCCGCTCGGTTTTCAATCAAGCGCTTTTCTTCAAGAGCGCTCGTGTGGCACGAAACTGTGCCGTCCCACCCCGGCAGGCAGGCTTTCTTGCAGGGCAAAAGAGCTTTGAGGCCGGGACAGATAAAAAGTCAGGGCAACAAAATGACATAAGTCGACCCTTCGTCGAATAGTAGTTGAGTGCAACCGTTCGACATTCTCACTAAAGCATTAACCTCATCATCTAGTCAGAGGCTGATCACACCGGGCTTCGCCTGACAAACAGGCGACAAAACCACTCCCGGCTTATGGCCTGGACAGCAATATCGTTACGTCCTTATGACAAAACGATCATTCACTTGCTGTGACCTATTGGTTAGAACTCACCACAGGTTGACGCCGCAATGACGTCAACATCAAAGCTCGCCACGCCGGCAGCGAGCACCAACGGCAGAGACATTCTGCCCGACCTCAGAAGAAGGTCGACGGGACATAAAGCAGTCAACAAGTGAGGGAAACACCCTATGAGAAGACTAAAGCGTGATCCGTTGGAAAGAGCATTTTTACGCGGATATCAGTATGGCGTTAATGGCAAGTCCCGTGAGCTTTGCCCATTTACTCTACCGTCGGTACGCCAAGCCTGGATCAACGGCTGGCGCGAAGGACGCGGCGACAACTGGGACGGTATGACAGGCACTGCGGGCATCCACAGACTCAACGAACTTCGCGCTGTCGGCTGATCAGGGCACATTCCGACACCTACAACTTGAATAGATGACGACTTAACCACGCACGCCCCATCCGGGCGGCGGGCTTCGGCCCAGGGGCTCCTTCGAGGAGCCCTTTTTTATGCCTGCCGTCCTTCCCCTCTCAGCCCATGGCCGCGATAGCGTCCACCGACTCGCGAATCAACGCCGGGCCCTTATAGATGAAGCCCGAATACAGCTGCACCAGGCTGGCACCCGCGGCGATTTTCTCAGCCGCGTGCTTGCCTTCGGTGATGCCGCCCACGGCAATGATCGGCAAACGGCCGGCCAGCTCGGCGGCAAGCACCTTGACCGTGTGGGTGCTCTTGTCGCGCACCGGCGCGCCAGACAGCCCGCCCGCCTCATCACCATGCTCCAGGCCTTCGACGCCTTCGCGACTCAAGGTGGTGTTGGTGGCGATCACCGCATCCATGCCGGTTTCCAGCAAGGCCCGGGCCACTTCCACGGTTTCTTCGTCACTCATGTCCGGAGCGATCTTGATCGCCAGCGGCACCCGCTTGCCGTGGATAACCGCCAGCTCCTGCTGGCGCCGGCTCAGGGCCGCCAAAAGCTGCTTGAGCGACTCGCCAAATTGCAGGCTGCGCAGCCCCGGCGTGTTGGGCGAGCTGACGTTGACCGTGACATAGCTGGCATGGGCGTAGACCTTGTCCAGGCAGATCAGGTAGTCGTCCACCGCCCGCTCCACCGGGGTATCGAAGTTCTTGCCGATATTGATCCCCAGCACGCCCTTGTATGACGAAGCGGCAACCCGCGCCAGCAGGTTATCGCCCCCCAGGTTGTTGAAGCCCATGCGATTGATGATGGCTTCGGCCTGGGGCAGGCGGAAGATCCGCGGCTTGGGGTTGCCCGGCTGCGGACGCGGGGTGACGGTGCCGATCTCGACAAAACCGAAACCCAGCTGGGCAAAGCCGTCGATGGCCGCACCGTTCTTGTCCAGGCCGGCGGCCAGCCCCACCGGGTTGGCAAACTCCAGGCCCATGACCTTGACCGGCAACTGGGCCGGCGCCTTGCACAGCAGACCGTTAAGCCCCAAACGCCCGCCCGCACCGATCAGGTCCAGGGACAGATCGTGGGAGGTTTCCGGGGAGAGTTTGAACAGCAGCTGGCGGGCCAGGGTATACATGGGCGGGATGAACTCGGTTGGCGGCGAAATTGGCCGCCGATTATAGCCGCGCCCGGGGCTTGCAGGCGAGGCGCACAAGCAAATCCCCGGCAATGGCATATGCCTTGCACCCCTTTTGCGCATCAAACCCGAGCCAATGGCGGCCCGGGCTCAAGGACAACGGCGTCGTCACCTGCGCGGGCTTGGCCCGGCCTGCGGGTACGACGCTTTTTTATGCAAGGTGCCCCGTCATGACTGAACGCCCCAACACCCCGCTGGCCTGGGTCAACGGCAGCGATGCCCCGGAAAAGTCCGCCATCGACCTGGGCTTCATGGCCCTGACCGATTGCGCCTCGGTGGTGGTTGCCGCCACCCAGGGCTTCGCCCAGCCCTACGGACTGACCCTGAACCTCAAGCGCCAGAGTTCCTGGGCCAGCCTGCGGGACAAGCTGGTGAGCGGCGAACTGGATGCCGCTCACAGCCTGTACGGCCTGATCTACGCGGTGCACCTGGGCATCGGCGGGACCAGCCCCTGCGACATGGCGGTGCTCATGGGCCTGAACCAGAACGGCCAGAGCATCAACCTGTCCCGCGAGCTGCAGGCCCTCAAGGTGACCAGCCCTGAAGCACTCGACCGCCACGTGCACCAAAGCCGGGCGCGCCTGACCTTCGCCCAGACCTTCCCCACCGGCACCCACGCCATGTGGCTCTACTACTGGCTGGCCAGCCAGGGCATCCACCCGCTGCAGGATGTCGACAGCGTGGTGGTGCCGCCGCCGCAGATGGTCGCCCACCTGCAGGCCGGGCGCATCGACGGTTTCTGTGTCGGCGAGCCGTGGAGCGCCAGCGCGGTGCAGCAGGACCTGGGCTTCACCCTGGCCACCAGCCAGGCGATCTGGCCCGACCACCCGGAAAAGGTCCTCGGCTGCACCCGCGCCTTCGTCGAGCAATACCCCAACACCGCCCGCGCCCTGGTGATGGCGATCCTCGAAGCCAGCCGCTTCATCGAGCAAAGTCCGGAAAACCGCCGCAGCACCGCCCAGCTCCTGAGCGCCGCCGACTACCTGAATGCCCCGCTGGCCTGCATCGAACCGCGACTGCTGGGGGACTACGCCGACGGCCTGGGCAATCGCTGGCAGGACCCTCATGCCCTGCGCTTTCACCAGCACGGCACCGTCAACCTGCCCTACCTGTCCGACGGCATGTGGTTCATGACCCAGTTCCGCCGCTGGGGCCTGCTACGCGAGGACCCGGACTACCTCGGCGTCGCGCGCCAGGTGCAACAGCTGGAGCTGTACCGCGAAGCCGCTGGCGCGCTGGGCATCGCCGCCTGGGGCCAGGACATGCGCAGCAGCCAACTGATCGACGGCAAGGTCTGGGACGGTTCACAGCCTGCCGCCTATGCCCGCAGCTTCCGTCTGCACGCCCTCAACGACTCACCGTCCCTTGTCGCCCAGCGCTGACCGGAGCCCGCCACCATGCTGCGTATCCTGCTGATCAACGACACCGCGAAGAAAGTCGGCCGGCTCAAGGCTGCTCTGAGCGAGGCCGGCTTCGAGGTGATCGACGAATCCGGCCTGACCATCGATCTGCCCGGACGCGTCGAAACAGTGCGTCCGGACGTGATCCTGATCGATACCGAGTCACCCAGCCGCGACGTCATGGAGCAAGTGGTGCTGGTCAGCCGCGACCAGCCCCGGCCCATCGTGATGTTCACCGACGAACACGACCCGGGGGTGATGCGCCAGGCGATCAAGTCCGGGGTCAGCGCCTATATCGTCGAAGGCATCCAGGTCCAGCGCCTGCAACCCATCCTCGACGTGGCCATGGCGCGCTTTGAAAGCGACCAGGCCCTGCGCGCGCAACTCCAGGCCCGGGACCAGCAATTGGCCGAACGCAAGCGCATCGAACTGGCCAAGGGCCTGCTGATGAAAATGAAGGACTGCGACGAAGAACAGGCCTACACCCTGATGCGCCGCCAGGCCATGAGCAGGCAGCAGAAACTGATCCAGGTGGCGGAACAGATCATCGCCATGCAGGAACTGCTGGGCTGACCTGCGCCCCGTAGGAGCCGGCTTGCCGGCGAATAGGCCTCTGAACCTTGTGCCAGTCTTGAGGGCGCCTTCGCTGGCAAGCCAGCTCCTACAGCGAGCCTGCCCATGCCAGCCAACATGGCCGCCGGTTGGCTCGGCTCTTGCTGTCAAATCCACAACGGTAACCAACGGCGGTTGCCCACCTACGACAAAGACGTCGCGCGCCCTGCTCGCCCACCGCGAGCCGGACGCCGACGTCTTTGTCGTTCTGGCCCCACTGAACGGGGCCGGTGGCGCGGCTGCACGGCGCTCCACCTGCAAGCTCATGACGGCTCCAACGACCCCTATCAGCTGAGGTGCGCGATGAATTCAAGCTTCTGGAAATCCGGCCATACCCCGACCCTGTTTGCAGCCTTCCTGTATTTCGACCTGAGCTTCATGGTCTGGTACCTGCTGGGCCCTCTGGCGGTGCAGATCGCCGCCGATCTGCACCTGAGCACCCAGCAACGCGGCCTGATGGTGGCGACGCCAATCCTCGCCGGTGCGGTGCTGCGCTTCATCATGGGCCTGCTGGCCGACCGCCTGTCACCGAAAACCGCCGGCCTGATCGGCCAGGTGATAGTCATCGGCGCCCTGTTCGTGGCCTGGAAACTGGGCATCCACAGCTATGAACAAGCATTGTTGCTGGGGGTGTTCCTCGGCATGGCCGGTGCTTCCTTCGCAGTGGCCCTGCCCCTGGCCTCGCAATGGTATCCGCCGCAACACCAGGGCAAGGCCATGGGCATCGCCGGTGCCGGCAACTCCGGCACCGTGTTCGCCGCCCTGATCGCCCCGCTGCTGGCGGCGGCTTTCGGCTGGAGCAATGTCTTCGGCTTCGCCCTGATCCCGCTGATCCTGACCCTGGCGCTGTTCGCCTGGCTGGCGCGAAACGCTCCCGAGCGCCCTCGCGCCAAGTCCATCGGCGACTACTTCAAGGCCCTGGGCGACCGTGACAGCTGGTGGTTCATGTTTTTCTACAGCGTGACCTTCGGCGGCTTCATCGGCCTGGCCAGCGCCCTGCCCGGCTACTTCAACGACCAGTACGGCCTGAGCCCGGTGACCGCCGGCTACTACACCGCCGCCTGCGTCTTCGGCGGCAGCCTGATGCGCCCCCTGGGCGGCGCCCTGGCCGACCGCTTCGGCGGCATCCGCACCTTGCTGGCGATGTACGGCGTGGCCGTGGTGTGCATCGCCGCCGTGGGTTTCAACCTGCCCAGCTCCTACGCCGCACTGGCCTTGTTCGTCTGCACCATGCTGGGCCTGGGCGCGGGCAATGGCGCGGTGTTTCAACTGGTGCCGCAGCGCTTTCGCCGGGAAATCGGGGTCATGACCGGGCTGATCGGCATGGCCGGGGGCATCGGCGGTTTCGCCCTGGCCGCGGGCATGGGCGCCATCAAGCAGAGCAGCGGCAGCTACCAACTGGCCCTGTGGCTGTTCGCCAGCCTCGGAGTCCTGGCCTGGTTCGGCCTGCATGGGGTCAAGCGCCGCTGGAGAACCACCTGGGGCTCCGCTGCCGTCACCGCGGCACGGGTCTGAGCAGGTCATGGGCCTGCAACTGAGCCACGCCGAGGCCAGCGCCAGCGGCCCGCGGGCGGAGAACCAGGACGCCCTGCGCCGGGTCACCCCGGCGCCGGAGCTGGCCGCCAGCAAAGGGCTGCTGTTCGCCATCGCCGATGGCGTCAGCCAATGTGCCGATGGCGGCCTCGCAGCGCGTTCCAGCCTGCAGGCCCTGGCCCTGGACTACTACGCCACCCCGCAGACCTGGGCCGTGGCCGAAGCCCTGGAACGCCTGCTGAGCGCGCAGAATCGCTGGCTCCAGGCCAATGGCGGCGGCCAGCCTCTGCTCACCACCCTCAGCGCCCTGGTGTTGCGAGGGCAGCGCTTCACCCTGGCCCATGTCGGCGACTGCCGGGTCTATCGCTGGCACCAGCAGCAACTGCAACGCATCAGCCAGGACCATGTCTGGGAGCAACCGGGCATGCAGCATGTGCTCAAGCGCGCCCTGGGCCTGGACCAGCACCTGGTGGTGGATTTTCTCGATGGCGAACTGCGCCAGGGCGAATGCTTCCTGATGCTCAGCGACGGCGTCTGGGCCACCCTGGGCGACAGCGCCATCGCCGCCATCCTGCGCGACCAGCCGGACCTGGACCGCGCGGTGGCCACCCTGGTCAGTGCCGCGCACCTGGCCGGCAGCCAGGACAATGCCAGCGCACTGCTGGTGCGGGTCGACGCACTGGGGGAACGCAGCATTGGCGATGCCCTGCTGCACCTGCGGCAATGGCCCCTGCCACCGCCGCTGAAACCGGGGCAGCAGTTCGAGGGCTGGCAGGTCGAGGCACTGCTCAACCACAGCCGGCAAGCGCTGCTGTATCGGGTGCGTGACGAACAGCAACAGGCCTGGCTGCTGAAAACCCTGCCGGCGGCCCTGCACGACGACCGGGCGGCCTGCCAGGGGTTGCTCTCCGAGGAGTGGCTGCTGCGCCGCGTGGCCGGGCGGCACTTTCCCCAGGTGCACGGCGGCACGGCGCGCCAGCACCTGTATTACCTGATGCGCGAATACCCCGGGCGCACCCTGCAACAGCTGTTTCGCCACAGCGGCCCTTTGCCCCTGGACCAGTGGCAATCCCTGGCCGAGCGCCTGTTGCGGGCCGTTGGCCTGCTGCACCGGCGGCAGATCCTGCATCGCGACATCAAGCCGGACAACCTGCTGCTGGGGGACGACGGCGAACTGCGGATTCTGGATTTCGGCCTGGCCTACTGCCCGGGCTTGTCGGCGGACCCGGCGCACCTGCTGCCCGGCACCCCGGGCTACATCGCCCCGGAAGCCTTCACCGGCGAACCTCCGAGCCCGCAACAGGACCTCTATGCGGTGGGCGTCAGCCTGTATTACCTGCTGACCGGGCACTACCCCCACGGCGAGATCGAAGCCTTCCAGCGCCCGCGCTTCGGCACCGCGGTGCCTCCCAGCCGCTATCGCCCGGACCTGCCGGAATGGCTGGAGCAAAGCCTGGAACGCGGAGTCTGTGCCGACCCGGCCCAGCGCTATGAAACGGCGGAAGAATGGCTGCTGGCGCTGGAACAGGGTGAACGCCGCAGCCTGAGCCCCCGCCCGCGGCCCTGGCTGGAACGGGAGCCGCTGAAGGTCTGGCGAGGCATCGCCCTGCTCGCCCTGCTGCTGAACCTGATGTGGCTGCTGGCCCTGCTGCATCGCTGACGCCACCGGGTGGCGGGCACAACCTTTCAATCTCCCGATAACCTCCAGCGTACTCAGCCCCACCTACGCCTCCTGCGGAGCCGTTCGCAGCCTGCGGCAGCGGCTCCCCCCCTATTGGCAGCAGGTGTAGCCGCTGTCGAGCCAAAGCGAGGCTGCGAAACGCTCCGCAGGACTTGCCTGGCGCCCCCCCACCCAGCAGCCGCCGCAAAGAGCCGAAAGAGGGCGTGACGCCTCGATTCGGTGCGCCAGCCGGACTCGGTCGGCACAGAATCGTCACCAGGACCCGATAAAACCGCGCCCTCGACAACCTGGCACAAGCGCTGCATGACATCAGGCAACAGACATCAAGCCTGGCCTTCAACGACGAAGGCCGGCTTCCCGAGAGAACGGGATCGGACAAAGGCGTCCTCGTCAGGCCACTGACGGGACGCCTTTTTTGTTTGCGCGCAGTTTGTCGAGCCAGGCCCCACTGAACCTGCCTGGCCCCGGAGAAGCCCATGAAAAAACTCAAACTGGTGATGATCGGCAACGGCATGGCCGGGGTCCACACCCTGGAAGAACTGCTCAAGCTGAGCGACGAGTTGTACGACATCACCGTGTTCGGCGCCGAGCCCCACACCAATTACAACCGCATCCTGCTGTCGCCGGTGCTGGCTGGCGAGCAGACGTTCGAGGACATCGTCCTCAACGACCTGGACTGGTACCTGGAGCACAACATCAAGCTGCTGCTCAATCGCAAGGTGGTGGAAATCGACCGGATCAAGCGCCGGGTGATCGCCGACGACGGCAGCCAAGCCGAGTACGACCGCCTGCTGATCGCCACCGGCTCCACGCCCTTTATCCTGCCGATTCCCGGCAAGGACCTGCAGGGCGTGATCGGCTACCGCGATATCGCCGACACCCAGGCCATGATCGACGCCGCCAGGACCCACCAGCACGCGGTGGTGATCGGCGGCGGCCTGCTGGGCCTGGAAGCCGCCAACGGCCTCAAGCTGCGGGGCATGGACGTGACCGTGGTGCACATTGGCCAGTGGCTGCTGGAGCGGCAACTGGACCAGACCAGCGGCCAGTTGCTGCAGAGCGCCCTGGAAAGCCGCGGCCTGAAATTCCGCCTGAGCGAGCAGACCCAGGCGCTGATCGATGCCGGCAACGGCCGGGTCGGGTCGGTGCAGTTCAACAATGGCGACATCATCCCCGCCGACCTGGTGGTGATGGCTGCCGGGATCCGCCCCAACACCGAGCTGGCGGAACGGGCCGGCCTGCCGTGCAACCGCGGGATCCTGGTCAACGACACCCTGCAAACCTTCGACCCGCGCATCTACGCCCTCGGCGAGTGCGCCAGCCACCGCGGCATCGCCTACGGCCTGGTGGCGCCGCTGTTCGAGCAGGCCAAGGTCTGCGCCAATCACCTGGCCCAGCTGGGCTTCGCCCGCTACCAGGGCTCGGTGACCTCGACCAAGTTGAAGGTCACCGGCATCGATCTGTTTTCCGCCGGGGATTTCATGGGCGGCGACGGCACCGAAACCATCACCCTCGCCGACCCCATTGGCGGGGTGTACAAGAAGCTGGTGATCAAGGACGACGTGCTGGTGGGCGCCTGCCTGTACGGCGACACCGCGGACGGCGGCTGGTACTTCCGGCAGATCCGCGAGCAGCAGGCCATCGGCGAAATCCGCGATCACCTGATGTTCGGCGAGCAGGCGCTGGGCGATGTCGGCCATCAGGGCCAGGACAAGGCCATGAGCATGGCCGACAACGCCGAAGTCTGCGGCTGCAACGGGGTGTGCAAGGGCAGCATCGTCAAGGCGATTCAGGAGCACGGGCTGTTCAGCGTCGACGAGGTCAAGAAACACACCAAGGCCGCCAGTTCCTGTGGTTCCTGCACCGGCCTGGTGGAACAGATCCTGATCAATACCGTGGGTGGCGCAGCGGACGTCAAGCCGAAAAGCGAAAAAGCCATCTGCGCCTGCAGCGACCTGAACCACGGGCAGATCCGCCAGGCGATCCGCGAGCAGCACCTGCTGACCATAGCCAGCACCATGAGCTACCTCAACTGGCGCACCGCCAACGGCTGCGCCACTTGCCGCCCGGCGCTGAACTACTACCTGATTTCCACCTGGCCGGGGGAAGCCCGGGACGATCCGCAATCGCGGCTGATCAACGAACGGGCCCACGCCAATATCCAGAAGGACGGCACCTACTCGGTGGTGCCGCGGATGTGGGGCGGGGTGACCAATCCCTCCGAACTGCGGCGCATCGCCGACGTGGCCGACAAGTACCAGGTGCCCATGGTCAAGGTCACCGGCGGCCAGCGCATCGACCTGCTGGGCATTCGCAAGGAGGACTTGCCCGGGGTCTGGAAGGACCTGGACATGCCGTCCGGCCACGCCTATGGCAAGTCCATCCGCACCGTGAAGACCTGCGTCGGCAGCGAGTTCTGCCGCTTCGGCACGCAGAACTCCACCCAGCTGGGCATCGAGCTGGAGCACGACCTGTTCAACATGTGGTCGCCGCACAAGGTCAAGCTGGCGGTGTCCGGCTGCCCGCGCAACTGCTCGGAAGCCGGGATCAAGGACGTCGGGATCATCGGCGTCGATTCCGGCTGGGAGATGTACATCGGCGGCAACGGCGGGATCAAGACCGAGGTGGCGCAGTTTTTCGTCAAGCTCAAGACCGCCGAAGAAGTGCGCGAGTACAACGGTGCCTTCCTCCAGCTGTACCGCGAAGAGGCCTTCTACCTCGAACGCACCGTGCACTACCTGCAACGGGTCGGCATGGAGCACGTGAAAAAGGCCGTGCTGGAGGACCCCGAGCGGCGCAAGGCACTGAACGAGCGCTTGCAGTTCGCCCTGTCCTTCGAGCAGGACCCATGGCAACAGCGTCTGGCCGAGCCGCAGCTGAAAAAAGAGTACGAGTCGATCCCCGTGAAACAACTGGAGGTGCCGGCATGAACTGGCTGGATATCTGCGCCCTGGAAGAGATCAATGCCCTGGGCTCACGTGTGATCAAGGGGCCCCGGGGCGATATCGCGATTTTTCGTACTGGCGACGATCAGGTCTTCGCCCTGGACGATCGCTGTCCGCACAAGGGCGGCCCGCTGTCCCAGGGGCTGATCTACGGCAAGCGCGTGGCCTGCCCCCTGCACAACTGGCAGATCGACCTGGAGTCCGGCGAGGCCCAGGCACCGGACATCGGTTGCGCCCACCGGCATCAGGCACGGGTGGAAGCTGGCCGGGTGCAACTGATCCTGCGGGATGCCGGGTGATGTCGCGCCAGAGCACGGCCTCGACCTGTTGCTACTGCGGAGTCGGCTGCGGCGTGCTGATCGAGCATGACGGCCGGCAGATCCTCGGGGTCAGCGGCGATCCGACGCACCCGGCCAACTTCGGCAAACTGTGCAGCAAGGGCGCCAGCCTGCACCTGACCGGCGACCCCGGTGCCCGCGCCCTGTACCCGGAGCTGCGCCTGGGCAAGGATCTGGCCCGCAGCCGCTGCGACTGGGACAGCGCCCTGGAACATGCCGCCGGGGTATTTGCCCAAACCATCGCCGAGCACGGCCCGGACAGCGTGGCGTTCTACATCTCCGGGCAGTTGCTGACCGAGGACTACTACGCCTTCAACAAGCTGGCCCGGGCCCTGGTGGGCACCAACAATATCGACAGCAATTCGCGGCTGTGCATGTCCTCGGCGGTGGTGGGCTACAAGCGCAGCCTGGGGGCCGATGCACCGCCCTGCAGCTATGAGGACCTGGAACTGAGCGATTGCGTGATGATCGTCGGCAGCAACATGGCCTACGCCCATCCGGTGCTGTTCCGACGCCTGGAACAGGCCAAAAGCCGGCGCCCGCAGATGAAAGTGCTGGTGATCGACCCGCGTCGCACCGATACCTGCGACCTGGCCGACCTGCACCTGGCGATCCTGCCCGGCACCGACGTGGCCCTGTTCCACGGCCTCCTCCATTTACTGCTGTGGGAAGACTGGATCGACCGCGACTTCATCCGCGAGCACACCGAGGGCCTGGCCGAGCTCAAGGCCCTGGTCCGCGACTACACCCCGCCGATGGTGGCGCAGCTGTGCGGGATCAGCGTCGAGCAATTGCAGCAATGCGCGCAATGGATCGGCAACGCGACGAGTTTTCTGTCCCTGTGGTGCATGGGTTTGAATCAGTCCAGCGCCGGCAGCGCAAAAAACAGCGCGCTGATCAATCTGCACCTGGCCACCGGGCAGATCGGCCGCCCCGGCGCCGGCCCCTTCTCCCTCACCGGTCAGCCCAATGCCATGGGCGGGCGCGAAACCGGCAGCCTGAGCAACCTGCTCCCCGGGCACCGGGAGGCCGCCGATCCCGAGCATCGCGCAGAAGTCGCCGCCTACTGGGGCGTGGAGCAGTTGCCCGCTCGCCCCGGGTTGAGCGCCATCGAGTTGTTTGAACAATTGCGCAGTGGGCGGATCAAGGCCCTGTGGATCGCCTGCACCAACCCGGCGCAATCGCTGCCGGACCAGAATACGGTGCGGGCGGCGCTGCAAGCCTGCCCTTTCGTGGTCCTGCAGGAAGCTTTTGCCACCACGGAAACCGCGGCCTTTGCCGACCTGCTGCTGCCCGCCGCCAGCTGGGGGGAGAAAGAAGGCACGGTGACCAACTCGGAACGCCGGGTTTCTCACGTGCGCCAGGCGGTGCCCGCGCCCGGCGAGGCGCGGCCTGACTGGGCCATTACCCTGGACTTCGCCCAACGCCTGGAGCGCCGCCTGCGTCCCGGCCAGCAGAGCCTGTTTGATTTCAATTGCGCGGCCCAGCTGTTCGATGAGTACAAAGGCCTGACTCAGGGCCGCGATCTGGATCTGTCCGGCCTCAGTCACCACCTGATCGACCGCCTCGGCCCGCAGCAATGGCCCTTTCCCGCCGGTGCGACACAGGGCACGCCACGCTTGTATGGCGACGGCGTGTTTCCCACCGCCTCTGGCCGTGCACGCTTTATCGCCGATCCCTATGTGGCCGCCAAGGAACAGCGAGACGCGCGTTTCCCTCTGACCCTGATCACCGGCCGGCTGCGGGACCAGTGGCACGGCATGAGTCGCACCGGCACTGCGGCGCAACTGTTTGGCCACGTCAGCGAGGCGCTGCTGAGCCTGCACCCGGACGAGTTGCGCCGGCAACGCTTGCGCGAGGGCGATCTGGTGAGCCTGAAAAGTCGGCGTGGCGCTGTGATTGTCGCCGTCGCCAGTGATGACGGCGTGCGCCCCGGCCAGGCGTTCCTGCCGATGCACTGGGGCGATCGCTTCCTCAAGGGCGGGGTCAACGCCGTGACTCAACCGGCCTTCGATCCCCTGTCAAAACAGCCGGAGCTCAAGCACAGCGGCGTGCGCCTGGAACCGGTGCAGTTGCCCTGGCAGTTGTTCGCCCTGATCGAAGGCGAGGTACAGGCCCACTTCAAGGTTCTGCGCCCCCTGTGCGAAGCCTTTGCCTATGTCAGCTTCAGCCTGAGCGGTCGCGAGCGTCCGGCCCTGGTGATCCGCGCCGCCCACCAGGAGGCGCCGCAGCCGGCATTGCTCAAGCTGATCGACCAGCAGTTGGGGCTGGAAGGTGGGCCGGTCCTGGCCTACGACGATCCGCGCCGAGCCATCGGCAAGCGCGTACGTATCGAACAAGGACGGATCACCGCGATCCGACTGGCCGGGGAAACCCTGGCCCAGCACTGGTTGCAGCAGTTGTGGCTCGAAGGCCGCGCCGATGAGCAACTGCGCCGCTGGCTGCTGGCGCCGATGAGCGCCCCGCCGGAAGCCGGCGGCCTGGGCGGGACACGGGAACGGACCCTGTGCAACTGCAAGAACGTTGGTTATCGGGCGGTCTGTGCCGGTGTCGCTGAAGGCTTGAACCTTGAACAACTGAAACAGCAATTGGGTTGCGGTAGCCAATGTGGCTCCTGCGTGCCGGAGATCAAGCGCCTGCTGGCGGCGGCAGTGCAACCTGCCAGCGTCCCTGGGTGAGGAGTGAATATGAGTGCAAAAGTCTGGCTGGTTGGCGCAGGACCGGGTGATCCGGAGCTGTTGACCCTCAAGGCGGTGCGTGCCCTTGGCGAGGCCGAGGTGGTACTGATCGATGATCTGGTGAACCACGCCGTACTGGTGCACTGCCCCGGGGCACGGGTCATTGCCGTCGGCAAACGGGGAGGATGCCGCTCTACCCCGCAAGCCTTCATTCATCGCCTGATGCTGCGCTATGCCCGGCAAGGGCGCTGCGTGGTGCGCCTCAAGGGCGGCGATCCGTGCATCTTTGGTCGCGGCGGCGAAGAAGCCCAGTGGCTCAGGGAACGGGGCATCGAGGTGGAACTGGTCAATGGCATCACCGCTGGGCTGGCGGGCGCCACGCGCTGCGAGATTCCCCTGACCCTGCGCGGCGTCGCCCGGGGAGTGACCCTGGTCACCGCGCACACTCAGGATGACAGCCGCCTGAACTGGCAGGCCCTGGCGCAAGGCGGCACGACCTTGGTGATCTACATGGGCGTGGCCAAGCTGGCGGAGATTGCCGGGCAATTGCGTGAAGGCGGCCTGGCGGCCGATACGCCGGTGGCGATGATTGAAAACGCCTCGCTGCCTGAACAGCGGGAATGTCGCAGCGATCTGGCGGGGATGGAACGGGACGCCCAGCGCTTTGCGCTCAAAAGCCCGGCGATCCTGGTGATTGGGGCTGTGGCGGCCACGGCGTCCGCCCTTGAAGTCTGCGTCGGCCAAGCCTGAGTCGAGGCTCTGGGCGGACAAATCGCAGGCAAAGAAAAACCCGGCCTAGGCCGGGTTTTTCCAAGCTACAAGGCTAATTACTTAGCTTGAGCTTCAACCGAGGCTTCTACGCGACGGTTGATAGCGCGACCAGCTTCAGTTGCGTTGTCGGCAACTGGGCGGGACTCACCGTAACCAACGGATTGAACGCGGTTAGCGCCAACGCCGTACTGGTTGACCAGAACTTGTTTAACGGCGTTTGCACGACGCTCAGACAGCTTCTGGTTGTAAGCGTCAGGACCGACGGAGTCAGTGTGACCTTCAACAACGGTGGTGGTCTGTGGGTACTGCTTCATGAAGTCAGCGAGGTTCTTGATGTCAGCGTAGCTGTTAGGCTTGACGACCGACTTGTCGAAGTCGAACTTCACGTCCAGCTCAACACGAACAACTTCAGCAACTGGAGCTTCTGGAGCTGGTTCTGGAGCTGGAGCCGGTGCTGGAGCAGGAGCTGGAGCAACTTTGCCGCCGCTGCCACCGAAGTTCACACCCAGGCCGATAGTAGGAGCGTAGTCCCACTTGCCGTTGTCCAGCTTGTAGTCAGCTTCAACGCCGGCACGAGCGAACAGGTTGTCGGTGAAGTAGTACTTAACACCAGCGCCTGCAGTCAGGAAAGTCGACTGGTCGCGGCCGCTGTGACCGTCAGCGATCACGTTGGTCATGCTCTTGTGAGCAACACCGCCGGAAACGTATGGACGCAGAGCGTCACCCACGGTACCAAAGTGGTACTGAGCGTTCAGGCCGAAGTTGTCGCCTTTGATCTTCTGGTTACCAGTACCGTCGTTAGAACGGGTGTGGTTGGTCTTGTCGTAGGTAGCGTTCAACGACAGGTCGTCGGTCAGGAAGTAACCGATCGATGCGCCTGGGTTGAAGCCGTCTTCAACGTGATTAACGCTGTCGTTGTACTGTTTTTTGTAAAACAGTTCACCCTCGACCGCGCCTTGGCCTTGCGCCAGAACGCCGAACGAAGTCACGGCAACAATAGAACCAATGGCAATGCCCAAGGTGTTTTTCAGTTTCATCCGTTAAATCCCCATCTGGTGATTGTAAAGCAGTCCCACATACCGGGGGACAACTCGGCGGTAAGTCTATCAGAACTCACCTAGACGTAAGAGATATTTGCGCCGAACTAAGTTTCAGCAATGCCTGCAAATTTCTCACGCAATTTATCAAGAGCACGTTTGTAACGCATTTTTGTAGCACTCAACCCCATGTGCATGATGTCTGCGATCTCCTGGAACTCCAGCTCTGCGACAAATCGTAGCACCAGAATTTCCCGGTCAATCGGGTTCACATGCACCAACCAGCGGTCAAGTCCGCCCTTTTCCTCTGGTTTTGGCGCCTTCTCTTCAGAGGCCTCCTCGAGGGGGTCAAGACTTAAAGCGTCCATCAACCGACGCTTGCGCCGCTCCTTGCGATACTGCGTGATGCATTCGTTGTACGTGATGCTATATAGCCATGTCTTGAACTTCGATTTACCCTCAAAGTTCTTAAGGCCATACAGCACCTTCAACATCACTTCCTGACAGACATCATCCGCATCCCGATCGTTCCCCAGATAACGTGCACAAACATTAAATAGGGTCCTCTGATAGCGTCGCATCAACTCTTCATAGGCGCGTGTTACGTGAAACAGCTCCGTATGTGAGCGCGCAACCAACTCCTCATCAGAGAGCTCACGGGGGTCATAGCGCGTGGATAGCGATTGGGTTTTATTCAAAACGAGTCGTGCCGACAGTCAGGTCAATGTCCGCCGCTACCCGGTGAGGGCATTTTGCGGCGGCATACATTAGCAGGGTTTGCCGGGTTAGCGGCTACTTACATGCTGCTCCAGCAGGATCCGATTGGACAGAGAGACTAGCTCACCCTCCTCGGTCAGCAATGTAGTTTTAACCGTGCCAATCTCTTCGATCTGGCCTTCGACCTCACCAACACGTACTTGTTGCCCAACCTGGTACAACTCACGCACATAGATTCCCGCAAGAATCTGCCCGGCAATTTCCCGGCTTCCCAACCCCATGGCCAGCGCAACGGCCAGACCAACGGTAATCAATACGATGACGATCACATGGTTGAGCAGGTCGGTTTTGACCTCCAACTGACTGATCGCCACGGAAATACTGATGATGATCACCAGCCCCTGGGCAATGCGCCCCAGGCCACTGGCGTAATCCAGACCTACGCCTTCCGCTGCTCCGCGCACCAGGCCGTTGGCCAGTTGCGCCAACAGAACCCCCACCAACAGCACCAGTGCAGCACCGAAAACCTTCGGCAAATACAGCGCAAGCATGTCGAGCGTAGCCGAAACTCGCTCAAGGCCCAGGGATTCAGCAGCAGATACCAGAAATATAAGCAGGACGAACCAGTAGACAATCTTGCCGATCAAGGTGGAGATCGGCACCTGCAGTCCCGCGCGGGACAGCAATTTGGTCAAGCCGGTACCGCCCATCAGACGGTCCAGACCCAGCTTGGCCAGCAATTTCGACAACAAGGTGTCCAGCAGCTTGGCCACCACGAAGCCCAGCAACAGCACCACCAACGCGCCGAACAGGTTCGGAATGAAGTTCGCCACCTTGGTCCACAAGGCAGTCATCGCCGTGACGAGGCTCTGCGTCCAGAGATCAAGTTCCATATTCAATCAGCCTTATCAGCAGTGCGAGCAGAAGGTTTACGACGGGATACCGGCGCGATATGGGCCGATCCATTATTCAAGGCGATCATCAGCGCCGGCAGCCAGCGGCCCAGCAAGCTGAACAGATCCCCCGCCCCCACCTGGCGGTTGGCGGTTTTCAGTACGCGGCCCAGGCAGGCGTCATCATCGCGGCTCGATGGCGAGGCTTTGAGCATGTCACGCAAAGACTGTTCAAACGGATCGTGCATACGCACCTCTGGTGATGTCTGGAAAAGACGCGGTCAGTTTTATTCGGGTCACATGACGCATCATCACACCCAGCGCAAACGGCGGAACAACCACCATTGTCCGAGGGCCACCGCCACCAGCAGCAGGCAGGCGATGATGAATCCATAGGGGCTCGCGGAGAACGGAATCCCGCCGACGTTGATCCCCAGAAGACCGGTGAGAAAACTCATGGGCAGGAAGATCCCGGTGATGATCCCGAAGCGGTACATGGTGCGGTTCATGCGCACGCTCAAGCGCCGGTCTTCGGCCTCCAGCACAAGCCCCACGCGCTCTCGGGTCAGTTCCAGCTCTTCCAGGTAGCGGGTCAGGCTGTTGTGCAACTCATTCCAGTAGTCACCATCGTCGACGGCAAACCAGGGCAGTTTTATCCGACTCAACTGGGCAAAAATATCCCGTTGCGGAGCCAGGAACCGCTTCAGCCCGGCAGCCCGGCGTCGTATCTGCAAAATGCTGCCGTGCTCCGGGGTATACCGTTCGTCGGCATCCAGTTTTTCTTCTTCGACATCGACCACTTCAGACAAGTCGCTGACCAGATGCTGCACTTTATGGGTCAGATACTCGGCCATATAAAGGAGCAGTTCGGCAGCGGTTTTCGGCCCCTTGCCTTCGGTCAGTTGCAGCAAAAGCTCGTCAGTGGCGCGCAAAGGCCGCAGACGCAGGGAAATCACCCGCTGGGAAGAGGCGAAGATCCGCACCGACACCATATCCTCAGGCTCGGCCCCCGGATTGAGATTGATGCCGCGCAAGAACAGCAGCAACTCCGAGTCGGGCAAGGACAGCAGGCGCGGCCGGGTATTTTCCTCCAGCAGCAGATCACAGCTGAATTCGCTCAGGCCGCTGGAGCGGCGCAGCCAGGTCTGGGTTTGCGGATGACTGCGATCCCAGTGCAGCCACAGGCTTTCATGGGCCTGCAGCTGCAGATCGTCGAGCTCAGTCCGGGCTATCGAACGCGCACCACCTTCACCATCCAGCACCAGGGCATGCACCAGCCCCCATTGCGCGTTGTCTTCCTCGAACATCCTCATCCCTTGTCAGGCCAATGGTTTATTCAGGCATCTTCAGTGGGCTTGGCGAGACGATCACGCCGTTGTTGTCGGCGTAGACATATTCACCCGGACGGAAAGTCACACCGGCAAAGGTCACTGCCACATTGAGATCGCCGATGCCGCGCTTGTCGGTCTTCATCGGATGACTGGCCAGGGCCTGAACCCCGAGATCGGTCTGGGCGATGACATCCACATCACGGATGCACCCGTAGATCACCAGGCCTTCCCAGCCATTTTTCGCCGCCTTCTCGGCCAGCATGTCTCCCAGCAGCGCACGGCGCAGGGAACCGCCGCCATCGACCACCAGCACCTTGCCGTGTCCCTTGAGCTCCACTTGCTCCTTGACCAGCGAGTTGTCCTCGAAGCATTTGATGGTGACGATTTCACCACCAAAGGAATCGCGACCGCCGAAGTTGCTGAACATGGGTTCAACCACCTGCACCAGGTCCGGATAGGCGTCGCACAGGTCGGGAGTGAGGTAATGATTCATCGAGAAACTCCTGTAGCAGAAAGAACACGATCGAAGGTATCGGCCATTTCAGGGGGCCATTCTGGACATACGATTCCGGCAAGCCGAGGTTTAACCTGCCCCTCAAAGCAGCAGATCAGCCTGTCGCGCATCTGCAGCCCTGCCACCTGAACGGAAAGTCGACTCAATAACTGAATGTGACCAGAACAGCACAATGCGTCATATCTTAGCCGCAAGCGCTATCCAACGAAATGCCCTTGTCAGAGCCCTCGCTTCAAACCTCAGCCACCTGTTCGCCAGCAGAAGCCAGCAACGGCGTCTGCTGATCCTGGAGCCAGCGCGCCACCAATGGCCAGACCTCGGCCTGCGCCGGCTTGCTCACCAGCATCTCGACATGGCCGAAATTGCTACTGAACCCTAGCTCACGCCCCAGGCAGATAAATTGTTTCTGCTCACTGGCCAACTGATCGAACAACTTGCGACAGGCCCAGGTCGGATCCTGATGATCCCCGGCGGCACTGACCGCCAGTACCGGCACCGTCACCTGCGCCAGCCCGGCCCACCAGTCCTGGTCGGCATCGCCAAAGCGACCGAACAGGCCGTGCCAGCGCATGCTTTCCAGGGCCAGGCCAATAGGCTCGTCTTCCGGCCCGCGCTTGAGACGAGAACCGGACAATTGGGCAAAGCGCTTGATGAGCAGGCGCCCGCCCCATTCCACCATGGGGATTTTCAGCGGCCAGTAGGTCCGACTGATCTGGGTTCCGAAAAACGCCGCCGAAGCCACCCCCGCCTCACCCAGGTACTGCCCGCCCAGCGCCGCCGCCAGGGTAGTGCCCCCCAGGGAATGACCGATCCAGTGGGGAATCTGGGCGCTTTGCTCACGGACAAAGGCGGCAATCGCCGGCAGATCGTAGCGCGCATAGTCGGCCACCCGGTTCTTGCGGTAGTCGGCATTGCGGCGCGACAAGCCATGGCCGCGCATCTCGGGAATCCACACATCGAAACCGGCACGGGCCAGGTAGGCGCCAAGGCCCACGCCCTTGGGCGAATACCAGAAGCGCCGGTTGGAAAAGCTGCCGTGGAGCAGAACCACAGGCACGCCCCGGGCTTGCGGCTCATCCGCCAGCCCCAGGCGGGTCACGGCCAGTTCGACCGAAGGGTCCGGACTGTTGCCGGGTTTCAAGCGATAGACATCTTCGCTGAGGTCGCCTCGACGCTCGGCACTGATCAAGGCGACGGGAAATAGGTTGCTGCTGCTTTGCATATTCTTCTTGCACAAAAAAGGGCGGCATCCAGAAGAAGCACGCCCTGCTTGAATCTTCAAGAGCCGGTCCGCCCAGGGGCGCGACCGGCTCTTCGTTCACCGATTACGCCGCGCCCTGACCTTCGGCCAGGAAGAACCAGGTTTCCAGCACCGAGTCCGGGTTCAGCGAGACGCTTTCAATGCCCTGCTCCATCAGCCACTTGGCCAGGTCCGGGTGGTCCGAAGGTCCCTGGCCGCAGATGCCGATGTACTTGCCGGCCTTGTTGCAGGCGGCGATGGCATTGGCCAGCAGCTTCTTGACCGCAGGATTACGCTCGTCGAACAGGTGGGCGATGATCCCCGAGTCACGGTCCAGGCCCAGGGTCAGCTGGGTCAGGTCGTTGGAGCCGATGGAGAAACCATCGAAGTACTCGAGGAATTCCTCAGCCAGGATGGCGTTGGAAGGCAGTTCGCACATCATTATCACGCGCAGACCGTTTTCGCCGCGCTTGAGGCCATTTTCAGCCAGCAGATCAACCACTTGGCTGGCTTCGCCCAAGGTGCGCACGAACGGCACCATGATTTCGACGTTGGTCAGGCCCATCTCGTTGCGCACGCGTTTCAGCGCACGGCATTCGAGTTCGAAGCAGTCACGGAAGGATTCGCTGATGTAGCGCGAGGCGCCACGGAAGCCCAGCATCGGGTTCTCTTCTTCCGGCTCGTAGAGCTTGCCGCCGATCAGGTTGGCGTATTCGTTGGACTTGAAGTCCGACAGACGCACGATGACCTTCTTCGGAGTGAACGCCGCAGCCAGGGTGCTGATGCCTTCCACCAGCTTGTCGACGTAGAAATCCACAGGATCGTGGTAGCCGGCAATACGCTTGTCGACGCTGTCCTTGATCTCTTGCGGCAGCCCGGCGTAGTTCAGCAGCGCCTTGGGGTGCACGCCGATCATGCGGTTGATGATGAACTCCAGGCGGGCCAGGCCCACGCCGGCGTTCGGCAACTGGGCGAAGTCGAAGGCGCGGTCCGGGTTGCCGACGTTCATCATGATCTTGAACGGCAGTTCCGGCATGGCGTCTACCGAGTTCTGCTTGATGTCGAAGCCCAGTTCGCCTTCGAAGATCAAGCCGGTGTCGCCTTCGGCGCAGGAAACGGTCACGCCCTGGCCATCCTTGAGCAGCTCGGTGGCGTTGCCACAGCCCACTACCGCCGGAATCCCCAGTTCACGAGCGATGATCGCCGCGTGGCAGGTACGACCGCCACGGTTGGTGACGATGGCGCTGGCGCGCTTCATCACCGGCTCCCAGTCCGGGTCGGTCATGTCGGAAACCAGTACGTCGCCGGCCTGGACCTTGTCCATCTCGGAAACGTCCTTGATGATCCGCACCTTGCCGGCGCCGATGCGCTGGCCGATGGCACGGCCTTCCACCAGGACGGTGCCGGTTTCCTTGAGCAGGTAGCGTTCCATGACGTTGGCCTGGGTACGGCTCTTCACGGTTTCCGGACGGGCCTGGACGATGTACAGCTTGCCGTCGTCGCCATCTTTGGCCCACTCGATATCCATCGGGCACTGGTAGTGCTTCTCGATGATCATCGCCTGCTTGGCCAGCTCGCTGACTTCGGCGTCGGTCAGGCAGAAACGTGCGCGATCGGCCGCGTCCACGTCCACGGTCTTCACCGAGCGACCGGCCTTGGCCTCGTCGCCGTAGATCATCTTGATCGCCTTGCTGCCCAGGTTGCGGCGCAGGATGGCCGGACGGCCGGCTTCAAGGGTGTTCTTGTGGACGTAGAACTCGTCCGGGTTGACCGCGCCCTGGACCACGGTTTCACCCAGGCCGTAGGCACCGGTGATGAACACCACGTCACGGAAGCCCGATTCGGTGTCGAGGGTGAACATCACGCCGGCAGTGCCGGTTTCCGAACGCACCATGCGCTGCACACCGGCAGACAGGGCCACCAGCTTGTGGTCGAAACCCTGGTGTACGCGGTAGGAAATGGCGCGATCGTTGAACAGGGAGGCAAACACTTCCTTGGCGGCACGGATCACGTTGTCCACGCCACGGATGTTGAGGAAGGTTTCCTGCTGGCCGGCGAAGGAGGCATCCGGCAAGTCTTCGGCGGTGGCCGAGGAACGCACGGCCACGGCCATTTCCGGGTTGCCGGCCGACAGCGCGGCGAAGGCGGTACGAATCTCGGTGTTCAGGCGCTCGGGGAACTCGGCTTCCATGATCCATTGACGGATCTGCGCGCCGGTCTTGGCCAGGGCGTTGACGTCATCGACATCCAGCGCATCGAGGGCGGCATGGATCTGGTCGTTCAGACCGCTCAACTCAAGAAAATCACGATAAGCCTGAGCTGTCGTGGCAAAGCCACCAGGGACCGATACGCCCGCACCTGCGAGGTTGCTGATCATCTCGCCCAGGGATGCGTTCTTGCCCCCCACATGCTCAACATCGTGTTTGCCGAGCTTATCGAGGGAAACTACGTACTCTACCAAGGTGATCTCTCCACTAACTGTGTTGGAAAAGCTCAGAAGCCGGCTGCTCGGGGGAGCGTTTGCCCGCTATATGGCCTGGACCTGGAAAATAAGTGAGAATGCGGGCCATTCCCGGCCGACAAATCGCGCCTATCATATCCAAGAATCGTCACTAGCTTAAGGCCCAAGCCGCAAATGAAACGATCTGCTTTCTTTATTTCCGACGGTACCGGTATCACAGCGGAAACCCTCGGCCAGAGCCTGTTGGCGCAGTTCGAAAACATTACCTTCAGCAAATTCACGCGGCCGTACATCGACAGCATGGAAAAAGCGCGGGCCATGGTACAACAAATCAATATGGCCGCCGAAAAAGACGGCCATCGGCCGATCATTTTCGACACCATCGTCAATCAGGACATTCGTGAGATTCTCGCGACCTCCAATGGTTTCATGATCGACATCTTCTCGACCTTCCTCGCGCCCCTGGAACAGGAGCTCAGCGAGCACTCCTCCTACTCCGTCGGCAAGTCCCATTCCATTGGCCACAACTCCAACTACATGGAGCGGATCGAGGCGGTGAACTTCGCCCTGGACAACGACGACGGCGCCCGCACCCACTACTACGACAAGGCCGACCTGATCCTGGTGGGCGTGTCGCGCTGCGGCAAGACCCCAACCTGCCTGTACATGGCCATGCAATTCGGCATCCGCGCGGCCAACTACCCGCTGACCGAAGAAGACATGGAGCGCCTGCAACTGCCCAATGCCCTGCGCGCCCACAAGCACAAGCTGTTTGGCCTGACCATCGACCCCGACCGCCTCACCGCGATCCGCAACGAGCGCAAGCCCAACAGCCGCTACTCCAGCTACGCCCAGTGCGAGTTCGAAGTGCGCGAAGTGGAGAACCTGTTCCGCCGCGAAAACATTCCCCATATCAACTCCACGCATTTCTCGGTGGAAGAGATCTCGGCCAAGATCCTCGTGGAAAAAGGCGTGGAGCGCCGCTTCAAGTAGGCCGCGCCACGGCTTCAGCCCGCCCGATGTGGCAAGGAATCGTCCCTGCCACAAGGCTTGCCCCCATCACCCCGTCACCACCCCGGCAATCCGCGCTCCTGGCGTAACGCCGTCGCCAGGGCAGCAAAGCCCTCAGTCAGCTTCCGATCATCGGCCGTGGTGTTGCAGACACTGGCACGAATGAACTGCGGCACCGCCGCCTGACCCACGGCAAAGGTCTCGGCAGTGGCCACCAGATAGTGCTGCTGCTTCAGGTGCGCCTCGATCTCCGAGGCCCGCCAGGGCTCGGGAACGCGGATCCAGAAATGCGGGCAGGCCTCTGGACTGCGCCATTGCAACCCCTGTAGCAGCCCCGCCACCAACCCCTTGCGCCGGGTGATCTCGAGCATTTGCTGCTGACGCAGGCGTTCGGCAATACCGTTGTCGATCCAACCGGCAGCCAGCTCCAGGGCGAGCGGCGTGGCCATCCAGCAGGTCGCCCGCAGCGCGGCGGCCAATCGTCCCACCAGCGGCGCCGGCCCGCACAGGAAACCGACCCGCAACCCCGCGGCCACGGCCTTGCTCAAGCTGCTGATCAGCACCGTGCGCTCAGGGGCAAAATGCGCCAGCGGCGCCGGCCGCCGGGCCATCAGCACCGCGTGGGTTTCGTCCTCCAGAATCAACAGGTTGTGCCGCCGGCAGACGTCGGCGATCGCCTCCCGGCGCGCCGCGGTCTGCACCGCGGTGCTGGGGTTCTGCAAGGTCGGCGTGCAATACAGGGCCGCCAGCCGATGATGCCGGCACGCCTCTTCCAGCGCCTCGGGCAGCAGCCCCTGCTCATCCATGGGCAGGCCCAGCAACTTGATCCCCTGCATCCGTGCGGTACTGATCAGGCCCGGATAGGTCAGGTGCTCGGTGGCCAGGGTATCCCCGGCCTTGAGCAGCGCCAGCAGGGCGATATGCAAGCCGTGCTGGGCGCCGTTGACGCAAATCACCTGCGAGGCATCGACCTGCAACCCTGCCTGGGTCAGCCAGCGCGCGCCGGCCTCGCGATAGCGCGCCAGCCCGGCCTCCGGGCTGTAGCGAGCCACCTCCAGCAGCCCTTGGGGATCGTCCGCCAGCGCCCGCAGGCCCTGAGCGAGCAAACGGCTCTCCGCCCCGGGAATATGCGTATTGCGGCTCATGTCGAACAGCGCGGGCGACTCGTCCCCAACATGACGAAACCCGGCGTCGCGCGAACGCTGCAAGCCGTCCTGACGCACGTAGGTGCCATCACCGACCCGCGCCACCACCTGCCCCATGCGCTCCAGCTCGGCATAGGCGCGACTGATGGTGCCAATGGTCACCCCCAGTTGATCGGCCAGCTGGCGATGGGGAAACAGCTTGCTGCCAGGGGCCAGCAGCCCCTGGTCAATGCCCTGATCCAGTGCGTCGGCCAGGCGCTTGTACTTGGGCCCCGCCCCTTCGTGTAAGGCGGAACGCAACATTGACACCATGTCAATACTTACTTTGACAGCCATCATTTACCCCAATAACGTGCTTTACAGGTTCAATCACCGGAAATGACCCGCTCAATATAGGGGTCAATTACCGATCACGAAAGGAGTGTCAGCGTGACCACAACCACCACGGCAGCACCGACCGCTCAAGTGCCTGCGCGCCACTGGCTCGCCACCCTGGTGACCTGCACCCTGTTCCTGATTGTCTGCCTGAGCTGGGGCACCACCTGGCTGGGGATCAAGGTGGCCGTGGCCAGCACGCCGCCCCTGACCGCGGCGGGGCTGCGCTTCTTGATCGCCTTTCCGCTGTTTGCCTGCTTTGCCTGGCTGCGCCGCGAGCCGCTGATGTTCCCCAAGGGCAGCCGCGGTTTCCTGCTGTTCGTCACCCTGTGCTACTTCAGCCTGCCCTATACCTTGCTCAACTATGGCGAGGTGCACGTGTCCTCGGGACTGACCGCCCTGCTGTTCAGCTGCATGCCGGTGTTCATCCTGATCTTTTCCGCTCTGCTGCTGCGGGAAAAAATCCACCTGGCGCAGGTACTCGGCATCGCCGTCGGCTTTGCCAGCCTGTTCCAGATCATCCGCGGCCAGGGCCTGCTCAACGATCACAACGAACTCTCGGGAGTGCTGGCGATTCTCGGCGCGGCGCTGCTGCATGCCTTGTGCTACGTCGTCACCAAAAAACACGGGAGCGCCATCAGCGTCATCACCTACAACGCCCTGCCCATCGGCATCGCCGGCCTGCTGCTGTGCCTGGCCGGCCTGTGGATGGAAAACCCGGATTACTCGGCCATCAGCCCCCGCTCCTGGGGCGCCCTGCTGTACCTGGGACTGGTCGCCTCGGTGGGCGGGTTTATCGTCTACTTCTTCCTGCTCAAACGCCTGAATCCGGTGATCCTGTCCTTCGTCTTCATCATCTTCCCGGTGTTCGCGGTGATCATCGGCGCCTGGTACGAAGGCCTGAGCCTGTCCAGCGATCTGCTGCTGTATGCCTCGACCCTGCTCGGCGGCTTCGCCATCACCAAATTGCCGCTGGATAAATGGCTGTCCAAAACAGCCGCCCAACCCCAGGAAAATCCGTAGGAGCGTGCTTGCTCGCGATGCTTCTGAGGGCACCCCGTTCGCCCGGCAAGTCCGCGTCATCCTTGACATGCTTCGCGAGCAGGCTCGCTCCTACAAGGGAGGGAACGGCCTCAGATCACCAGCAGGTCGACGAACCGGTGCACCGGCGTCGCCTGCAGCCGTGCCGGGTCCTTGCACAGCTGGAAAATCTGCGTCGCGCGCTGGGCGGTGAAGCGCGTGGCCAGGTTGGCCTTGAACTTGTCTTCCAGCAGCGGGATGCCTTCGGCGCGGCGGCGCCGGTGGCCGATGGGGTATTGCACCGCCACCTGTTCGGTGCTGGAGCCGTCCTTGAAGAACACCTGGATCGCGTTGGCGATCGAGCGCTTGTCGGCTTCCAGGTATTCCCGGGTGTAACGCGGGTCCTCGACGATCTGCATCTTCTCGCGCAACTGGTCGATGATCGGGTGCGCGGCGTGAAAGTCGTCCTCATAGTGCTCGGCCACCAGGGTGCCGAAGGCCAGGGGCACGGCGGTCATGTATTGCAGGCAGTGATCGCGATCGGCGGCATTGGCCAGCGGCCCGACCTTGGAAATGATGCGGATCGCCGACTCATGGGTGGTGATGACGATGCGGTCGATTTCGTGCAGGCGATTGCGCACTTTCGGATGCAGGATCACCGCCGCCTCACACGCGGTCTGCGCATGAAACTCCGCCGGGAAGCTGATCTTGAACAGCACGTTTTCCATCACATAGCTGGCGTATTCCTGCGCCAGCTTGAACTGCCGCTGGCCCTCGGGCTTGAGCGCCAGGTCCTTGTTGGTATGGCTGAACAGCACGTCATAGAAGCCCCACTGCGGCGCGCTGAGCACCCCGGGAATGCCCATCTCGCCGCGCAGGGCGATATCCGCCAGGCGCACTCCGCGACTGGTTGCATCCCCCGCCGCCCAGGATTTGCGTGAACCGGCATTCGGCGCATGACGGTAGGTGCGCAGCGCCTGGCCATCGACGAAGGCCTGGGACAGCGCCGCCAGCAGTTGCTCGCGATCGGCCCCCATCAGTTGGGCGCAGACGGCGGTGGAGGCGACTTTCACCAGCAGCACATGATCGAGCCCGACGCGGTTGAAGGAGTTTTCCAGGGCCATCACGCCCTGAATCTCATGAGCCATGATCATCGCCTTGAGCACATCGCTCATGGTCAGCGGCGCCTCGCCATTGGCCACGCGCTTTTGCGACAGGTGATCGGCCACCGCCAGAATCCCGCCGAGGTTGTCCGAAGGATGCCCCCACTCGGCCGCCAGCCAGGTGTCGTTGTAGTCCAGCCAGCGCACGATGCAGCCGATGTCCCAGGCCGCCTTTACCGGGTCGAGGCGGTAGCTGGTGCCGGGCACCCGCGCACCAAAGGGCACCACGGTGCCTTCGACGAACGGCCCCAGGTGCTTGGTGCATTCGGGAAAACGCAAGGCCAGCAGGCCGCAGCCCAGGGTGTCCATCAGGCAGTTGCGAGCGGTGTCGAGGGCTTCTTGGGAGTCGATGGAATAGGTCAGGACATAGTCGGCGATGTCCTGCAGGACCTGGTCGTACTCGGGACGGTTGTTCAGGTCTACGTTGGCGCTCATGAGGGCTTCACTCCTGTTGCAAGGTTGTGGGTAGCGGTGATTCCTCAGGTACAGGTCAATAACGGCATCGCAGGTCTGCGCCTGCTCAGCGATTCAATAACAACGTCACGCTTGGCGGTGGTGGCGAGGGAGCTTGCTCCCGCTGGGTGGCACAGCCGCCCCAAAGGCGGTCCATGCGTTGCAACAGGTCAATCGCGAACTCAGGGCTTACGACCGCTGCGCGGCCGAGCGGGAGCAAGCTCCCGCGCCACCTTAAGCCCCGCCACCACCACCGACACGACTCTGCTTAGAAACTGTCGCCGGGCACGCGCACCCAGCCTTCCATCAGCACCCGCGCGCTGCGGCTCATGATGGCCTTGACCACGGTCCAGTCATCGCCGTTCCGGGTGGCTTCGGCGCCAACGCGCAAGGTGCCCGAAGGGTGGCCAAAACGCACCGCGCTGCGCGCACCACCACCGGCCGCCAGGTTGACCAGGGTCCCCGGAATCGCCGCCGCGGTGCCGATGGCGACTGCGGCAGTGCCCATCATCGCGTGGTGCAGCTTGCCCATGGACAGGGCGCGCACCAGCAGGTCGACGTCCCCGGCCTTGATCGCCTTGCCGCTGGAGGCCTGGTAATCCGCCGGCGGCGCGACAAAGGCCACCTTCGGCGTGTGCTGGCGCTGGGCGGCTTGGTCCAGGTGCTGAATCAGGCCCATGCGCAAGGCACCGTGGGCGCGGATGGTCTCGAACATCGCCAGGGCCTTGGGGTCGCCATTGATGTCGCCCTGCAGTTCGGTGCCGCGATAACCGATGTCCGCCGCGTTGACGAAGATCGTTGGAATCCCGGCGTTGATCAGGGTCGCCTTGAAGGTGCCGACACCGGGCACTTCCAGGTCGTCCACCAGGTTGCCGGTGGGGAACATCGAACCGCCGGCGCCCTCCTCCTCGGCCGCCGGATCGAGAAACTCCAGTTGCACTTCGGCCGCCGGAAAGGTCACGCCGTCCAGCTCGAAATCACCGGTTTCCTGAACCTCGCCATTGGTGATCGGCACGTGGGCGATGATGCTCTTGCCGATATTGGCCTGCCAGATACGCACCACCGCCACGCCGTTCTGCGGAATGCGTGCCGGGTCCACCAGGCCGCTGCTGATGGCGAACGAACCGACCGCCGCCGAGAGGTTGCCGCAGTTGCCGCTCCAGTCGACGAAGGCCTTGTCAATGGCCACCTGGCCGAACAGGTAGTCGACGTCATGATCGGCCTTGATGCTCTTGGACAGGATCACCGTCTTGCTGGTGCTGGAGGTGGCGCCGCCCATGCCGTCGATCTGCTTGTCATAGGGATCGGGGCTGCCGATCACCCGCAGCAGCAGGGCATCGCGGGCCGCGCCCGGCAGCTGGGCCGCCTCGGGCAGGTCCTTGAGGTTGAAGAACACGCCCTTGCTGGTGCCGCCACGCATGTAGGTGGCGGGAATCTTGATCTGCGCTACAAATGCCATGAATTTCAGGTCCCGATAATGACCGGGGGCGGTGCCTTGCGGCCCGCCCCCGGTACGTTGCTTAGCTGGCTACGGCCGATTCCAGGAAGTCCTGGGCGAAGCGTTGCAGCACCCCACCCGCCTCGTAGATCGACACTTCTTCGGCGGTGTCGAGGCGGCAGGTGACCGGCACCTCCAACCGCTCGCCATTGCGGCGGTTGATCACCAGGGTCAACTGCGCCCGTGGCGTGCGTTCGCCGATCACGTCGTAGGTTTCAGTGCCGTCGATGCCCAGGGTCTTGCGGTCGGTGCCTGCGAGGAACTCCAGCGGCAGCACGCCCATGCCCACCAGGTTGGTGCGGTGGATGCGCTCGAAGCCTTCGGCGACGATGGCTTCCACGCCCGCCAGGCGCACGCCCTTGGCCGCCCAGTCGCGGGACGAACCCTGGCCGTAGTCGGCGCCGGCAATGATGATCAGCGGCTGCTTGCGCTGCATGTAGGTTTCAATGGCTTCCCACATCCGCGTCACTTTGCCTTCCGGCTCGATCCGCGCCAGGGAGCCCTGCTTGACCTTGCCGTTTTCCTGGACCATTTCATTGAACAGTTTCGGGTTGGCGAAGGTCGCACGCTGGGCGGTCAAGTGGTCGCCACGGTGGGTCGCGTAGGAGTTGAAGTCCTCTTCCGGCAGGCCCATTTTCGCCAGGTACTCACCGGCCGCACTGTCGAGCATGATGGCGTTGGACGGCGACAGGTGGTCGGTGGTGATGTTGTCCGGCAGCACTGCCAGCGGGCGCATGCCCTTGAGGCTGCGCTCCCCGGCCAGCGCCCCTTCCCAGTAAGGCGGACGGCGGATGTAGGTGCTCTGCGGGCGCCAGTCGTACAGCGGCTCGACTTTCGGGCCGGTGTCTTCGTGGATGGCGAACATCGGGATGTAGACCTTGCGGAACTGCTCCGGCTTGACCGCTGACTTGACCACGGCGTCGATCTCTTCGTCGCTCGGCCAGATGTCCTTGAGGCGGATTTCCCGGCCGTCGGCATCCAGGCCCAGCACGTCCTTCTCGATATCGAAGCGGATGGTGCCGGCAATCGCGTAGGCCACCACCAGCGGCGGCGAAGCCAGGAACGCCTGCTTGGCATAAGGGTGGATGCGCCCGTCGAAATTGCGGTTGCCCGACAGCACGGCGGTGGCGTACAGGTCGCGATCGATGATCTCTTTCTGGATCACCGGGTCCAGGGCGCCGGACATGCCGTTGCAGGTGGTGCAGGCAAAGGCCACCACGCCAAAGCCCAGCTGCTCCAGCTCATGGCCCAGGCCGGCTTCTTCCAGGTACATGGCCACGGTTTTCGAACCCGGGGCCAGGGACGACTTGACCCACGGCTTGCGGGTCAACCCCAGCTTGTTGGCGTTGCGCGCCAGCAGGCCGGCGGCGATCACGTTGCGCGGGTTGCTGGTGTTGGTGCAACTGGTGATGGCGGCGATGATCACCGCGCCGTCGGGCATCTGCCCCGGCACTTCGGACCACTGCCCGGCAATGCCCTTGGCCGCCAGGTCGCGGGTGGCGACCCGAGCGTGGGGGTTGCTCGGCCCGGCCATGTTGCGCACCACCGACGACAGGTCGAACTGCAGGCCGCGCTCGTAACGCGCGCTCTTCAGGCTGTCGGCCCACAGGCCGGTGTGCTTGGCGTAGCTCTCTACCAGACGCACTTGTTCGTCTTCACGACCGGTGAGCTTGAGGTAGTCGATGGTCTGCTGGTCGATGTAGAACATCGCCGCGGTGGCGCCGTATTCCGGGGCCATGTTGGAGATGGTGGCGCGGTCGCCCAGGGTCAGGGCCGCGGCGCCTGCGCCGAAGAACTCCAGCCAGGCCCCGACCACTTTCTGCTTGCGCAGGAACTCGGTCAGCGCCAGCACCATGTCGGTGGCGGTGATCCCCGGTTGCAGCTTGCCGGTGAGCTCGACGCCGATGATTTCCGGCAGGCGCATCCACGAAGCGCGACCGAGCATGACGTTCTCGGCTTCCAGGCCGCCGACGCCGATGGCGATCACGCCCAGGGCATCCACGTGGGGGGTGTGGCTGTCGGTGCCGACGCAGGTATCAGGGAAGGCCACCCCGTCGCGCACCTGGATCACCGGGGACATTTTCTCCAGGTTGATCTGGTGCATGATGCCGTTGCCCGGCGGGATCACGTCGACGTTCTTGAAGGCCTTCTTGGTCCAGTTGATGAAGTGGAAACGGTCTTCGTTGCGCCGGTCTTCGATGGCGCGGTTCTTGTCGAAGGCGTCCGGGTCGAAACCGCCGCATTCCACGGCCAGGGAGTGGTCGACGATCAGCTGGGTCGGCACCACCGGGTTGACCAGGGCCGGGTCACCGCCCTGGTCGGCGATGGCGTCGCGCAGGCCGGCCAGGTCCACCAGCGCGGTCTGGCCGAGGATGTCGTGGCACACCACGCGGGCCGGGAACCACGGGAAGTCCAGGTCGTCGCGGCGTTCGATCAGTTGCCCGAGGGAGGCGTTGAGGGTCGCCGGATCACAGCGACGCACCAGGTTTTCCGCCAGTACGCGGGAGGTGTAGGGCAGGCTGTCGTAGGCCCCGGGCTGCAGCGCATCGACCGCCGCACGGGCGTCGAAATAGTCCAGCTGGCTGCCGGGCAGCGTCTTGCGAAATTCAGTGTTCATGGTCAGGGGACTCGATCACGGTAGTTTCAAAGGGAGCGTCCGGCACGGGGCTGAATGGGCATCCATCCCTTGTGGGGCGAGCTTGCTCGCGATGACTGAATCCGATCCGACATGGCTGTCGGCTGATCCATCGCGATCGCGAGCAAGCTCGCTCCAACAGGTGTGGAGCATTCAAGCCACAGCGCCGGCGCCCTCCCGGTCAGCGGCGTTCGATTGGCACGAACTTGCGCTGTTCAACGCCGACGTACTCGGCGCTTGGACGGATGATGCGGTTGTTGCCCCGCTGCTCGAACACGTGGGCGGCCCAGCCGGTCAGGCGCGAGCAGACGAAGATCGGGGTGAACAGCTTGGTGGGGATGCCCATGAAGTGGTACGCCGAGGCGTGGTAGAAGTCGGCGTTGGGGAAGAGTTTCTTCTGCTCCCACATGGTCTTGTCGATGGCTTCGGACACCGGGAACAGCACCTTGTCACCGACTTCGTCAGCCAGCTTCTTCGACCAGCCCTTGATCACCTCGTTGCGCGGGTCGCTGTCTTTGTAGATCGCGTGGCCAAAGCCCATGATCTTGTCCTTGCGCTCCAGCATCCGCAGCAGTTCGGCGGTCGCCTCCTCAGGGCTGTGGAAGCGCTCGATCAGCTCCATGGCCGCTTCGTTGGCGCCACCGTGCAGCGGGCCACGCAGCGAACCGATGGCGGCGGTGATGCACGAGTACAGGTCCGACAGGGTCGAGGCACAGACCCGGGCGGTGAAGGTGGAGGCGTTGAACTCGTGCTCGGCGTAGAGAATCAGCGAGACGTTCATCACCTTGACGTGCAAGTCGCTGGGCTTCTTGCCGTGCAGCAGGTGCAGGAAGTGGCCACCAATGGTCTGCTCGTCGCTGACGCAGTTGATGCGCACGCCTTCATGACTGAAGCGGTACCAGTAGCACATGATCGCCGGGAAGGCCGCCAGCAGGCGGTCGGTGACATCGTGCTGCTGGGAGAAGTCCTTCTCCGGCTCGATGTTGCCGAGGAACGAGCAACCGGTGCGCATCACGTCCATCGGATGGGCCTGGGCCGGAATTCGCTCCAGCACTTCCTTCAGGGCTTGCGGCAGATCCCGCAGCTTGCTCAGCTTGGCGCTGTAGGCGGCCAGCTGTTCCTGGGTCGGCAGGTCGCCGTACAGCAACAGGTAGGCGACTTCCTCGAACTGCGCATCGGCCGCCAGTTCGCGCACGTCATAGCCGCGGTAGGTCAATCCGGCACCGGCCTGGCCCACGGTGGACAGCGCGGTTTGCCCGGCGACCTGGCCGCGCAGACCTGCACCACTCAATACTTTTGCTTCGGCCATTGCTCTCTCCAATCTTGAATTTGTTAGGGACTTGGCAACTTCGTTGGTCGGGACTCACCCCGACACTGTAGGAGCGAGCTTGCTCGCGATCCAGGCCCGCGCGCCCCAGCGAGTCAGGGGCTGCGCGTCAGCGTTGACGGCCGTCGCGAGCAAGCATTCATTCAACCTTTCTTCTGTGCGAACAGCGCGTCGAGCTTCTGTTCGAAGCTGTGGTAGTCGATGCGCTCGTAGAGCTCCATGCGGGTCTGCATGGTGTCGATCACGTTCTGCTGGGTGCCATCGCGACGGATCGCGGTGTAGACGTTTTCCGCCGCCTTGTTCATGGCACGGAACGCCGACAGCGGGTACAGCACCAGGGAAACATCCACGGATTTCAGTTGTTCGGTGGTGTACAGCGGGGTCGCGCCGAATTCGGTGATGTTGGCCAGGATCGGCGCCTTCACCCGGTCGGCGAAGATCTTGTACATCTCAAGCTCGGTGATGGCTTCCGGGAACACCATGTCGGCACCGGCCTCGATGCACGCCGCGGCGCGCTCCAGGGCCGACTCCAGGCCTTCCACCGCCAGGGCGTCGGTGCGCGCCATGATCACGAAACTGTCGTCGGTGCGGGCATCCACCGCGGCCTTGATGCGGTCGACCATTTCCTGCTGGGAGACGATCTCCTTGTTCGGGCGGTGACCGCAGCGCTTGGCGCCGACCTGGTCTTCGATATGGATCGCCGCGGCGCCGAACTTGATCATCGACTTGACGGTGCGGGCCACGTTGAAGGCCGAGGAGCCGAAGCCGGTGTCCACGTCCACCAGCAGCGGCAGGTCGCAGACGTCGGTGATGCGGCGCACGTCGGTGAGGACGTCGTCGAGGCCGGTGATGCCCAGGTCAGGTACGCCCAGGGAGCCTGCGGCGACCCCGCCACCGGACAGGTAGATAGCCTTGAAACCGGCGCGCTTGGCCAGCAGGGCGTGGTTGGCGTTGATCGCGCCGACCACTTGCAACGGCTGTTCGCTGGCGACCGCATCGCGGAAACGCTGGCCTGGAGTGCTCTTGTTGGAACTCATGACTCACCTCGTGGAGTGGCTGTCTGATGGGCGCTGTCCTGGTAGTGACGCGCAATATTGCGTTTCGAGGCGCCGATGTGGCGGCGCATCAACAACTCGGCCAGTTCGCCGTCGCGATCGGCAATGGCATCGAGAATCCGGTGGTGTTCGGCAAAGGCCTGGTGCGGGCGGTTGGGGGTCGCGGAAAACTGGATGCGGTACATGCGCACCAGCTGATACAGCTCGCCACAGAGCATCTGCGTGAGGGTGCGATTGCCCGCGCCCTGGATGATCCGGTAGTGGAAGTCGAAATCCCCTTCCTGCTGGTAGTAGCCGACGCCGGCCTGGAACGCCGCATCGCGCTCGTGGGTATCGAGCACCCGGCGCAGTTCGTCGATCTCCTCGCCGGTCATGCGCTCCGCCGCCAGGCGACAGGCCATGCCTTCCAGGGATTCGCGGATTTCGTAGAGTTCGATCAGTTCGGCGTGGCTCAGGGACACCACCCGGGCGCCGACATGGGGCACCCGCACCAGCAGGCGCTGGCCTTCCAGGCGGTGGATGGCCTCGCGCAACGGGCCACGACTGATGCCGTAGGTTCGGGCCAATTCCGGTTCGGAGATCTTGCTGCCCGGGGCGATCTCGCCCTTGACGATGGCGGCCTGGATACGCCGGAAGACGTTTTCGGACAGGGTTTCAGAATCGTCCTGCGCCGGCAGCGGATGTTCCAGTTGATCCAGCATATTGTCGACACCTTGAAAATCAATGAGGCAAAAACTAGCCAATACCCCGAAAACAGTCAAAGGAAAAATTGAGATTGTCGACAATCGTCTAATAACCCTTTGCACCAAAACGAGACAAAAGGCCCGCCCCCAGCCCTGGCGCGGCAAAACCAGCATGCTAGAATGCCGCCCGCATTGGCCTGTCATCTTTTTATGGCACGCACACGAGGGAGCTTGCGCAGCAATGCCGGTCGCCTTGAATTGAAGAACCCATGCCCATCAGGATCTATGAGACTCAAGGCCCTCCCCCCCCTCCTCTGCCTGCTTGCCCTTCCCGGCATCAGCGCCGCCGCCGGCAAGACTGTCTACGGTTTGAATGAATACGCACGGTTGTCGGACATTGACCTGGAAGTCGCGGCCAAGCTCGACACCGGCGCCAAGACCGCGTCCCTGAGTGCCCGCGACATCAAGCGTTTCAAGCGCAATGGCGAATCCTGGGTGCGTTTCTACCTGGCCATCGACACCGCCCACAGCCACCCCATCGAGCGGCCTCTGGCCCGGGTCAGCAAGATCAAGCGCCGCGCCGGCGACTATGACCCCGATGAAGACAAGAACTACACCGCCCGGCCGGTGATCGCCCTGGATGTGTGCATGGGCAGCGCCTTGCGCAGCATCGAAGTGAACTTGACCGACCGCAGCGCCTTCCAATACCCGCTGCTGATTGGCTCCGAAGCCCTGAAACGCTTCGATGCCCTGGTCGACCCCAGTCTTAAATACGCTGCTGGCAAACCCGCCTGCGCCACCGACGCTCATACCGCAGAGTAATTCCAATGCGCTCTCTTACCCTTCATCTGAAAGTCCTGATCGCCATCCTGGTGGTGCTGGGCATTTCGATCACGGCCTATCAGATCTTCGTGCTGGGCATTCCAGTGACCGAAGACGCCACCGACGATCTGTGGAACATCGATGCCAAGGTCGAGTTCGTCGCCAACGGCAAGGACCCGATCAAGATCCAGATGTTCGTGCCGCCCCTGAGCCGCGACTACGTGAGCCTCAACGAGAGCTTCATCTCCAACAACTATGGGGTGGCGGTGAACCGCGTCGACGGCAACCGCAAGGTCACCTGGTCGGCGCGCCGGGCCAAGGGCAACCAGACCCTGTACTACCGCCTGGTGCTGACCAAGCGCTACAGCGCCGAGAAATCCAAGATCAAGGGCCCGACCTTCCGCGACAGCATGGCCGTGGAAGGCCCGGAAAAGATTGCCGCCGAAGCCTTGCTGGCGCCGATCCGCCAGCACTCGGCGGACGTCGAGACCTTCATCAGCGAAGCCATCAAGCGCGTCAACAACGCCAATGACGACAACGCCAAGCTGCTGCTGGCCGGCGACACGTCCAGCGCCAACAAGGCCAAGATCGTCGAGCTGCTGCTGTCCATTGCCCATGTGCCGATGGAGAAGGTCCACACCATCCGCCTGGTGGCCGACCAGCCGCAGACCCCGGAGCTCTGGCTGCGCAGCTTCAATGGCACCGACTGGCTGTACTTCAACCCGGAAACCGGCGAGCAGGGCATGCCCAGCGACCGCCTGCTGTGGTGGACCGGTGACGACAACCTGATCACCGTCGATGGCGGCAAGAAAGCCAACGTCACCTTCAGCCTCAACAACAGCGAAATGAACGCCATTCGCCTGGCCAAGCTGACCGACGAGAACACCGACGCCAACTTCCTCGAATACTCGCTCTACGGCCTGCCGCTGCAGACCCAGCAGACCTTCATGATCATGGTGATGATCCCCATCGGCGTGCTGGTGATCCTGGTGTTGCGCAACCTGATCGGCCTGCAGACCCTGGGCACCTTCACCCCGGTACTGATCGCCCTGGCGTTCCGCGAAACCCAATTGGGCTTCGGTATCGTGCTGTTCACGGTGATCACCGCGCTCGGGCTGTCCCTGCGCTCCTACCTGGAACACCTGAAACTGCAGATGCTGCCGCGGCTGTCGGTGGTGCTGACCTTCGTCGTGGTGCTGATCGCCGCCATCAGCCTGTTCAGCCACAAGCTGGGCCTGGAGCGCGGCCTGTCGGTGGCGCTGTTCCCGATGGTGATCCTGACCATGACCATCGAACGCCTGTCCATCACCTGGGAAGAGCGCGGCGCCGGCCATGCGATGAAAGTCGCCATCGGCACCCTGTTCGCCGCGTCCCTGGCGCACCTGATCATGAGCGTGCCGGAGCTGACGTACTTCGTCTTCACCTTCCCGGCGATGCTGCTGATCCTGGTGGGCTTCATGCTGGCGATGGGTCGCTATCGCGGCTACCGCCTGACCGAACTCGTGCGTTTCAAAGCCTTCGTCAAGGCAGACTCCTGATGTTCGGCCTGTGGAAGACCTGGAAAGCCCTGGAAGCGCGGGGAATCATGGGCATCAACCGGCGTAACGCCGACTACGTGCTCAAGTACAACAAGCGCAGCCTGTACCCCATCGTCGATGACAAGATCATCACCAAGGAGCGGGCGATCAAGGCCGGCATCCATGTGCCGGAACTGTACGGGGTGATCTCCACCGAGAAGGAAATCGACAAGCTCGACGCGATCATCGGTGAACGCAACGACTTCGTGATCAAGCCGGCGCAAGGCGCCGGCGGTGACGGCATCATTGTGATCGCCGACCGCTTTGAGGGCCGCTATCGCACGGTGTCGGGCAAGATCATCAGCCACGAGGAAATCGAGCACCATATCTCCAGCATCCTCACCGGCCTGTACTCCCTGGGCGGCCACCGCGACCGCGCGCTGATCGAGTACCGGGTGACCCCGGACCAGATCTTCAAGAGCATCAGCTACGAAGGCGTGCCGGACATCCGCATCATCGTGCTCATGGGCTATCCGGTGATGGCCATGCTGCGCCTGCCGACCCGCCAGTCCGGGGGCAAGGCCAACCTGCACCAGGGCGCCATCGGCGTCGGCGTCGACCTGGCCACCGGCCTGACCCTGCGCGGCACCTGGCTGAACAACATCATCACCAAGCACCCGGACACCACCAACGCCGTGGACGGCGTGCAACTGCCCTACTGGGACGGTTTCATGAAGCTGGCGGCCGGTTGCTACGAGCTCTGCGGCCTGGGCTACATCGGCGTGGACATGGTCCTGGACCAGGACAAGGGCCCGCTGATTCTCGAACTCAACGCCCGTCCCGGGCTGAACATCCAGATCGCCAACGACTGCGGCCTGACCCAGCGTACCCACGCCATCGAAGCCCACCTTGAGCAACTCAAGACCCGCGGCATCGTGGAAAGCGTCGAAGAGCGGGTGCGCTTCGCCCAGGAGCTGTTCGGTCATATTCCGCCGGTGGAAGGCTGATAACGGCTGCCGCGGGGTGCGAAGGCAACTTTCGCCGCCTGCGGCAGCGGCTACAGGTCGGTGAATGCGCCGTGAATCAGGCAATCGCCGACATCCCCTCTAGGAGCAACTCCTGCACAGGCATACAATCGCCAACCGCGCTCCGATGGCTGATTTGCCCCGCATGTTGACCTGTTCCGTACACCCGCTCCCCTATCGCGCCAACCCCGCCGAGTATTTCGCGGCAATCGAACACGCTCCCGGCGCCGTGCTGCTGGACAGCGGCCGGCCCACTGCCGAGCGCGGTCGCTACGACCTGCTCAGCGCCTGGCCGCTGGCCGAGCTGACGGTGGCCGCCGACGAAAGTGGCGGCGACTTCCTCCAGCGCCTGCGGCACAACCTGCAGCAACTGGGTCCGGCCCAGGTCCCGGCGCCCTATGAACTGCCCTTCGCCGGCGGCCTGATCGGCTACCTCAGCTACGACTTCGGCCGCCATCTGGAACGCCTGCCGAGCCAGGCCCGGGATGACCTGCACCTGCCGGACGCACGCTTTGGCCTGTACGCCTGGGCGCTGATCAATGACCACCAGGCAGGCACCAGCCAGTTGCTTTTCCACCCCAGCCTGGAAGAGGCAGAGCGTCGGCGCCTGATCCAGCTGTTCAGCCAACCGCCCGCCACGGCGGCAGGCTCGTTCACACTCAGCCGGCCCATGCAGGCCGACCTGAGTGCCGAGGATTACCGTCAGGCGTTCCAGCGCATCCAGCATTACATCCAGGCCGGCGACTGCTACCAGGTGAACTTCGCCCAACGCTTTCGCGGCCAGTACCAGGGCGAGCCGTGGGTCGCCTACTGCGCGTTGCGCGCGGCGTGCCCGACGCCCTTCTCGGGCTTTCAACGCCTGCCGGACGGCGGCGCGGTGCTCAGCCTGTCGCCGGAGCGCTTCGTCCACGTCAGCCAGGGCCGGGTGGAAACCCGGCCGATCAAGGGCACCCGCCCGCGCGGCCGGGATGCGGCCGAAGATGCGGCCAACGCCGCCGAGCTGCTGTCCAGCCCCAAGGACCGCGCGGAAAACCTGATGATCGTCGACCTGCTGCGCAACGACCTGGGGCGCACCTGCCGCACCGGCTCGGTGCGCGTGCCGGAGCTGTTCAGCCTGGAAAGCTACCCCAACGTGCACCACCTGGTGAGCAGCGTCACCGGCGAACTGGCACCCGGCAAGGACGCCCTGGACCTGATTGCCGGCAGCTTCCCCGGCGGCTCGATCACCGGCGCGCCGAAGATCCGCTCGATGCAGATCATCGACGAGCTGGAGCCCACGCGACGTGCCCTGTACTGCGGCTCGCTGCTGTACCTGGACGTGCGCGGAGAAATGGACAGCTCGATCGCCATCCGCAGCCTGCTGGCCAAGGACGGGCAGATCTGTTGCTGGGGGGGCGGCGGAATCGTCGCGGATTCGGACTGGCAGGCGGAGTACCAGGAATCCATCACCAAGGTGCGGGTGTTGCTGGAAACGTTGCAGGGGCTCTGACCCCCTGTAGCCGCTGCCGCAGGCTGCGATCGACTGCGAAGCAGGCGTCGCCCTTGAGGCCTTGAAGCCCCTGCGGGGCTTGTCGCAGCCTGCGGCAGCGGCTACAGGTGCGCTTTACAGACTCAGGGGGCGGTTGGAAGCCTTGATGAATTCCTGCTTCAACTCAGCAAAGCTGTGCACCGCGGGGAACTGCGGGAACTCGCGGATCACGTTGTCCGGGGCATGGAACAGGATGCCGGCATCGGCCTCGCCGAGCATGGTCGTGTCGTTGTAGGAATCCCCCGCGGCGATCACCCGGTAGTACAGGCTCTTGAAGGCCAGCACCGATTGACGCTTGGGGTCCTTCTGGCGCAGCTGGTAACCGGTGACCCGACCGCCGTCATCGGTGATCAGGCGGTGACACAGCAGGGTCGGGAAACCCAGCTGGCGCATCAGCGGCTGGGAAAACTCATAGAAGGTGTCGGAGAGGATCACCACCTGGAAGCGCTCGCGCAGCCAGTTGACGAACTCCACCGCGCCCTCCAGGGGCTTGAGGGTGGCGATCACTTCCTGGATGTCCGACAGCTTCAGGCCGTGTTCGTCGAGAATCCGCAGGCGCTGCTTCATCAATACGTCGTAGTCGGGAATATCCCGGGTGGTTGCCTTGAGGGATTCAATCCCGGTTTTTTCGGCAAAGGCGATCCAGATTTCCGGGACCAGTACACCTTCCAGATCGAGACAGGCAATTTCCACAAGACACTCCCATTGGTTCTGATTATTGACGTTGAGCGAGCAAAAGGACTGCCGAACTCTAGCGACTCGCCTGCGCAGGCGCAACGCAGAGGAGCGCGCCAGGGCCGGGTGGATTTTGTTAAGATCGCCCCCCTATAGAGCGCACAGCGCCACCGACCTGTAGGAAACCGCCCTGATGAACCCATCGTTCGACGTCGCTGAACTCGCCGCGACCTATGCCAACAAATCCGCCCAGGACATTCTCAAGCTGGCCTTCGCCCAGTTTGGTGACGACCTGTGGATCTCCTTCAGCGGCGCCGAGGATGTGGTGCTGGTGGACATGGCCTGGAAGCTGAACAAGAACGTCAAGGTGTTCAGCCTCGACACCGGGCGCCTGCACCCGGAAACCTACCGTTTCATCGATCAGGTGCGCGAACACTACAAGATCGACATCGAACTGATCTCGCCGGACCACAGCAAGCTCGAACCCTTCGTCAAGGAAAAGGGCCTGTTCAGCTTCTACAAGGACGGCCACGGCGAATGCTGCGGCATCCGCAAGATCGAGCCACTGCGACGCAAACTGTCCACCGTCAGCGCCTGGGCCACCGGCCAGCGCCGCGACCAGAGCCCAGGCACCCGCAGCCAGGTGGCGGTGCTGGAGATCGACAGCGCCTTCTCCACCCCCGAACGCCCGCTGTACAAGTTCAACCCGCTGGCGCAGATGAGCAGCGAGGAGATCTGGGGTTACATCCGCATGCTCGAACTGCCGTACAACAGCCTGCATGAACGCGGCTTCATCAGCATCGGCTGCGAGCCCTGCACTCGCCCGGTACTGCCCAACCAGCACGAGCGCGAAGGCCGCTGGTGGTGGGAAGAAGCCACCCAGAAGGAATGCGGCCTGCACGCCGGCAACCTCATCAGCAAAGCCTGACCTCCCTTCTTCTGCCGGCGCCAGGCTCCTCACCCCGAGGACGCCTTGGCTGACAAAGCGAACGCGCCCAGCCCACGCCAACAACAAAGATGTACACAGAAATGTCACCATCAGTGCCATTTTTGTGTGCACTTTCAGAACCCGCCGCCCCAAAAGGTTACAGGCCTTTCTCCCACCGGATTTCGTGGCATGCACTGTCGCGCCCGAGAAAAAATAAATACCTGTTCAATCGGTCAATTTTTAATCCCGCTGTTTCATGCAGTTAGGCGCAACTCATAACAAAACGAAATCAGCAGCCGATTTCATAGCTGCAAAATTGGCACAGAAGTGGCTTTAGTCGACTTATGTTTTGTATACAAAACAAGCAAAACATACATACACTAACCATCCGCACGCCTGACCCACGACTCAAGCTGCAGATGCCCCGAACCCAGTGATTCCTCCCCTGCGACGAAGATTGTCGAGCCTTGCGCTCAAGCACAGTCATCCAGGGCTGGAGTCAGGAGCATGCCGGAATGCGTACCAGCCCTTCCAACCACATCGCACTGGATCTGCCCTCCTCGCTGCATTCGCCCAACGCCCAGCACCCCGTCGCCGATCCCCACCCGCACCCTATTGTCCTCAGCCCGCGCCTGCACAACCGCGACCTGGCACCGACCAAGGTCGAGGGTCGGCGCTGGGGTGGCTACAGCATCTTTGCCCTGTGGACCAACGACGTGCACAACATCGCCAACTACTCCTTTGCCATCGGCCTCTACGCCCTGGGCCTGGGCGGCTGGCAGATCCTGCTGTCGCTGGGGATAGGCGCGGCGCTGGTGTACTGCTTCATGAACCTGTCCGGCTACATGGGGCAGAAGACCGGCGTGCCGTTCCCGGTGATCAGCCGCATCAGCTTCGGCATCCACGGCGCGCAGATACCGGCGCTGATCCGCGCGGTGATCGCGATCGCCTGGTTCGGCATCCAGACCTACCTGGCCTCGGTCGTGTTTCGCGTGTTGCTGACCGCGATCCATCCCGGTTTCGCCGATTACGACCACGACTCGATCCTCGGCCTGTCGAGCCTGGGCTGGGCCTGTTTCGTGGTGATCTGGCTGGTGCAGCTGGTGATCCTCGCCTACGGCATGGAGATGATCCGCCGCTACGAAGCCTTCGCCGGGCCGATCATTCTACTGACCGTGGCCTGCCTCGCCGGGTGGATGTACACCCAGGCCGACGGGCAGATTGCCTGGTCGATCCGCGAGCCGTTGAGCGGTGGCGAAATGTGGCGGCAGATCTTCGCCGGCGGCGCGCTGTGGCTGGCGATCTACGGCACGCTGATTCTCAACTTCTGCGACTTCGCGCGCTCCTCGCCGTGCCGCAAGACCATCAAGGTCGGCAACTTCTGGGGCCTGCCGGTGAACATCCTGGTGTTCGCCACCATCACCGTGCTGCTGTGCGGCGCGCAGTTCCAGATCAACGGCCAGGTCATCGAAAGCCCGACCCAGATCATCGCCTCGATCCCCAATACGCTGTTTCTGGTGCTGGGCTGCCTGGCCTTCCTGATCGTCACCGTGGCGGTGAACATCATGGCCAACTTCGTCGCCCCGGCCTTCGTCCTCAGCAACCTGGCGCCCAAGTACCTGACCTTCCGCCGCGCCGGGCTGATCAGTGCGGCGCTGGCGGTGCTGATCCTGCCGTGGAACCTGTACAACAGCCCGCTGGTGATCGTGTACTTCCTCTCCGGCCTGGGCGCCCTGCTCGGCCCGCTGTACGGGGTGATCATGGTGGACTACTGGATCCTGCGCAAAGCCCGGATCCACGTGCCGCAGCTGTACAGCGAAGACCCGCAAGGCGCGTACTTCTACAGCCGCGGGGTCAATCTGCGGGCGCTGGCGGCCTTCGTGCCCGCGGCGCTGATCGCCATCGTGCTGGCCCTGGTGCCGGGCTTTGCCAGCGTCTCGCCGTTTTCCTGGCTGATCGGTGCCGGTATCGCCGGCCTGCTGTACCTGATCATCGCCAAGCGCCAACCCGGGTACGCCGATGTCAGCGGCGAATCCATCGCCGTGGACAACGTCAGTCATTGAACCTGAACGGCCCGGTACGCCGGGCCTTGAACTGCCCAACCAGTAAGGAACCCCCATGCGCATTCTCGTGGTCAACGTCAACACCACCGACTCCATCACCCAAGCCATCGCCCGCCAGGCGCAAAGCGTGGCGGCGCCGGGAACGGAAATCGTCGGTTTGACCCCCTACTTCGGCGCCGAATCGGTGGAAGGCAACTTCGAAAGCTACCTGGCGGCCATCGCCGTGATGGATCGGGTGCTGGCCTACGACCAGCCCTATGACGCAGTGATCCAGGCCGGTTACGGCGAGCACGGCCGCGAGGGCCTGCAGGAGTTGCTGAATGTGCCGGTGGTGGACATCACCGACGCCGCTGCCAGCACCGCGATGTTCCTTGGCCATGCCTACTCGGTGGTGACCACCCTGGATCGCACCGTGCCGCTGATCGAGGACCGGCTCAAGCTGTCCGGCCTCTACGAGCGCTGCGCCTCGGTGCGGGCCAGCGGCCTGGCGGTGCTGGAGCTGGAGGAAGACCCGCTGCGGGCGGTGGAAGCCATCATGCGCCAGGCCGAATTGGCGGTAACCCAGGACAAGGCCGAAGTGATCTGCCTGGGCTGTGGCGGCATGGCCGGGCTGGATGAACAGATCCGCCAGCGCACCGGGGTGCCGGTGGTGGATGGGGTCACGGCGGCGGTCACCGTCGCCGAGTCCCTGGTGCGTCTGGGGCTGTCCACCTCGAAGGTGCGGACCTACGCGACGCCGCGGCCGAAACGGGTGGTTGGCTGGCCGCTGCGCCTGGGACGCTGAGGCCGGCGGCGCCCGGGTTCGCCGGTGAGCCGGCGGCTATAGGGCGCTGAAGGTTTGCGCCAGGCCTTGCTCGGCGAATTGCTCGATGACGAAGTCGACGAACGCCCGGGTCTTGCCCGGGAGCATCTTGTGCTCGGCGTAGTAGATCGAGGTGTAGCCATCATCCACGTACCAATCCGGCAAGACACGTTGCAGCGCGCCGGAACGCAGGTAGTTGACGGCAAACGGCATGCTCACCAGGGCCAACCCCAGGTCCTGGGCGGCCGCCACGCAGGCGGCTTCGGAATCGCTCATGGTCATGCTGGCCTTGAGCTCCAACGGGCGCACGCCACCGCCGCGCCCGCTGAGTTGCCAGGGACGGATGCGGCCGGTCTGCGGAGAACGGATCAGGATTCCCCGGCAATGCTGCAGGTCCTCCGGATCACGGATCGGCGCTCGCCCCGCGAGGTAGGCCGGGCTGGCCACCAGCACCCGATGGGCCGGGGACAGGCGCCGGGCGACCACCCCTTGCGGCAACTCGAAACCGCCACCGATGGCGGCATCGAAGCCCTGGCCGATCAGGTCCACCTGGCGATTGTCGAAATGCCAGTCCGGCTGGATATCCGGGTAACGCTGCAGGAAGCTGGCGAGCATCGGCACGATGTAAAAACAGCCAAATACCGTTCCCATGCTGACCTTGAGCGTGCCTGCCGGGCGCCCCTGGACGGTGGACAGGCTGCTCACGGCATTCTGGATGGTCTGCAGGCTGTCGCTGACTTCCGCCAGGAACAAGCGCCCGGCCTCGGTCAGGGTCAAACGCCGGGTACTGCGCTGGAATAGACGTACACCCACCCGCGCCTCCAGCTTGGCTACGCTTTTTCCCACCGCGGCAGGGGTCAATCCCAGGCGTCGCGCCGCCTCGGCAAAGCTGCCGACTTCAGCGCTGCGGACAAAACATTCGATACTGCCGAAAGCTTCCATCACCGGTCATTCCATACTTTTGGTTTACACAGAGTATAGGAATTACCCGCTACACAGCGGCCAATCGACAATCAATACTCGACGCCAAGCACAAGGCACCCGGCCTTGAACCTCTGGAGAAGCACATGAGCAAGCACAACCTCAGCGGCAAAGTGGCCTTGATCCAAGGCGGTTCCCGCGGTATCGGCGCCGCCATCGTCGAGCGCCTGGCCGCCGAAGGCGCCAGCGTCGCCTTTACCTATGTCAGCTCGGCGAGCAAGGCCCAGGCCCTGCAGGACAGCATCCTCGCCAAGGGCGGCAAGGCGTTGGCCATTCAGGCCGACAGCGCCGACGCCGACGCCATTCGGGAGGCCGTGCAACGTACCGCCCAGGCCTTCGGCGGCCTCGACATCCTGGTCAACAATGCCGGGGTACTGGCAATGGCCCCGCTGGACGAGTTCAAGCTGGAAGACTTTGACCAGACCCTGGCCATCAACATCCGCAGCGTGTTCATCGCCACCCAGGAGGCTGCGCGGCACATGGGCGAAGGCGGACGCATCATCAATATCGGCAGCACCAACGCCGAGCGCATGCCCTTCGCCGGTGGCGGCCCCTACGCCATGAGCAAGGCCGCGCTGGTGGGCCTGACCAAAGGCCTGGCGCGGGACCTGGGACCACGGGGCATCACCATCAACAACGTCCAGCCCGGCCCGGTGGACACCGACATGAACCCGGCCGACGGGGCCTTTGCCGAAAGCCTGCTGGATCTCATGGCCGTGCGCCGCTACGGCCGTGCCGAAGAGATCGCCGGTTTCGTGGCCTACCTGGCCGGCCCAGAAGCGGCCTATATCACCGGTGCCAGCTTGAGCATCGACGGCGGCTTCAGCGCCTGAAAACCGCGAGCAGAAAAAAGCCGGGCCACCCATCTGAGGTGGCCCGGCTCCCGAGCTTGCGGCTTGCGGCTGGAAACAACCTGGCAGTGCCTTATTCCAACAGGCGAACGCCGCTCTCGCCCGTTCAGTCCCAGATCAGATGGGGCAAACCACAGGTCGCAGGCTCGAAGCCCTTGAGCGAACGCAGAATCCTGTCGGCATGGGCAAACTTGGCATCGGCCATGGCCGGATCGGGGACCGCGATCACGCTCATGCCCGCGGCCCGGGCAGCGGTCACGCCGAACGGCGAATCCTCGAAGACCAGGCACTCCTGCGGCGCCACGCCCAAGCGTCGGGCGGCGGTGAGGAAGATGTCCGGCGCCGGCTTGGCCGCCGTCACTTCCGGATCATCGGCGGTGACGATGGTGTCGAACAGGGCGAACCATTCGCCATGGCGGGTGGTTTTCTCGCCAAAGGACATCTGTGACGAACTGGTGCCCACCGCAATGGGGATCCGGTGATCCTTCAAGTGGCGCACCAGTTGCTGGGCGCCCGGCATGGCTTCGGCGCGGGGAAAGCGCTCGCGCATCAACGGCTCGCGCATGACCAGGAACTCCTCGGCGCTGATGGGCAGGTCCAGGGCCTGCACCACGTAGCGCGCCAGATCAGCGGCCCCGCGACCGATGATGTTCTGCTTGATGGTCCAGTCGTAGGTGCGGCCATAACGCTCGGCGATCAACTGGGTGATCTCGGTGTAGATGCCCTCGGTGTCGAGCAGCAGGCCATCCATGTCGAAAATCACCGCCTTGATCGGCCCCAAATCATTCAACTGTGCATTCATCGCATCGGATCCGTTAGCAAAAGTACATTCCAGGGAGCGGCTCGGATACGGCCCGTGTTCTTGGCAACGCGTCAATTAAAGGGTTTGGCAGCATAGCGGCGGGGCTGGGTCAGGAGCAACCAAGGGGCATGGCCAGGGTTGCACGGGACGGCATCAGGCATCGTCCGAGGATTCGTCCTCCTGCGCTTCAGGTGCCTCTTGCAACGGCACTTGCGCATCGTCCATCAAGGAGCCCGGATCTTCGTTGCCCGGGTCGTTGATCACCTGCGGTTCGACGGAGGGTGGCTGGGTAGTGCCTGGAGTCTCGCGGGGCATGATCGTCTCCTGGGATATCGGGGCTGGCACTGTTGAGTATGGTGAAGCCAGAACCGACGCGCACAAAAAACCCGGCACAGGGCCGGGTTTCTTTGCAAACAACAACGATCAATGACGCTTCTTGTGGCCCATGCTGCTGCCCAGGGCTCCGCCCGCCGCGCCGCCGATACCGGCCCCCACGGTGGAACCGGTGCTGCCGCCCAGACGGTTGCCGATCAGCGACCCACCTGCCGAACCCAGGCCGCCGCCAATCGCCGCTTTGGCCCGGCTGCCCTTGCGCGCACCCGCTGCACTGCCGGCCGCCCCGGCCACACCGGCACCAATGGCTGCCCCGGTGCTGCCACCGAGCTGCTGGCCGACCACGTTGCCCAGCGCACCGCCGAGGCCGCCACCGATGGCTGCGGTGCCATCACCGGCCATGGCGCCTTGAGCCAGCAGAAGTCCCACAACCAGGGCAGGTAAAGTTGAACGCATGACTTGAACCTCAAAAAAAGACTGTGGAACCGACTTGTAAGACCAGCGCCGCGCCGCCCGAGATGCGGCGTCACGGCAACACCGGGTTGCTCTCCGGTGGCTTGGACAGCTGATTTTAAAAGAGTTTTATCACCGCGCAAAAAAAAGCCCGCTGGGGAACGGGCTAGGGGTATTGCGTTTAACGGATGGTTTGAGCGTACTCAGGCAGATGTGAAGATTCTGTGAAAAGACCCTACCGCTGGGAGCAACAGCGGCAGATCCTTCAACTCACAGATCCCGAGGCAACTTCAGCTCACCTGACTGAAGATGTTCAGGCCAGATCGGCAGCCCGCAGCCCCTTGGAAGACTGCCGCCGCACGATCCGGCCTCCACCCAGGACGCTCATGCGCAGCACGAATCAACGAATGCTGCGGATGTTGCCTTTATTGCCTTTGACCGTGACCGAGACTTTCTTGAAGACAAAGTAGTTTTCTTCGTTCACTTCATAACGCGGGGCAACGATCAGGTCGGCGCCCGACGACTTGACGGCCTTGTAGGCCGCAGCGGACTTGACCGAGCTGACCGGGTCCAGGCCCAGGCCACCCAATGCACCGCCACCATCACCGCCGTAAGCCACACCGTCAGCGAACTGGCTATCGCCGCCAAACTGCAGGAAGCCAAACAGGATGTTCACCGACGATTGACCCGAGATCGCCTCGCCCACTGCCACGTCCGCCTTCAGGTCAGCCTTGACCTGACTGTCGATAGGCGCCGATGGCTGGCTGATGTTGTAGCTGGTGCAACCGGTGGCAGCGGCTACAAGCGTGGACAGGGCGAGGAGTTTGAAAATAGCTTTCACGTTTATTTCCTTATCGCTTTTCATATAGAGGCATCATCGCTGGATGCACAGCCCCGCTTTAATCGGGATAAGGAACATATCGTCAGTTATAGCCAATTGAGATAAGAAGATTCCCAAATCACAACAGAACCTTCTTTACTGAACTCTTCGCACTGGCGATAAACAATTAATACGGCTACTCAAAATCAATCAAAAATTTAATACACAAACTGGCTCACCCCTGCCGCATGCTCCTGACCCGCAACACCACTGAACCCCACCTAACAATGGCACTTGCCCACGGCACCACAGCCCCCGGAAAACGCCGCCTGACCCCGGGAAACAGCTTATCCGCCCTGCCCTGGGCAACCTCGCGCCCTGAACACACTTGCCGTCCCCTCCATTGAAACGCCGGGCCTTCCAACATCTGTCATCGATAACCTGCGGACAATAAAAAACCCCGCATCTGGCGGGGCTCTTATAACTGAACTTTACTTTCTCTTCGGCAATGCCTTGGGGAAAAACATCGTATTACTGGCTACCGGCAGCGGTGCAGTTTTTTTCCTGTTACTCACGCTGACCCGGGATTGATCTTCCACTTCAAATGCGGCCTGACCGCAACGCACCAAGTTGTTGATTGGGAACTCATCCCCGTTGTCTTCGATATAGGCAAGACTCCTCATCTCCCAGCTCCCTCCAACAACCGATCAGTACCGGCAAGCTCCTGATTGCCTGGAAAATACTGATCGCCACGGCAGATCAGACTAGACAGTCATTTACCGACCTGCCGTTCAAAATCGCCAGACACCGACGAGCGGCCAAGGCACCAGGAGGAAAGCTGATCCAGGACAATCTTTCGCGCACAACCGGAGCGGCGGCAGAACCTGTCGACAAGACCCACAACAATCATCAACGGCCACAGGGCCTGATCAAGCCTGCACGCACCAGCCACAACAGGCACCGAGCCTAGGGTCAGAATGCAAAAAACCCCTGGCTTCTCGCGGAAACCAGGGGTTTTCTGTACATCGAATTTGGCGGTGAAGGAGAGATTCGAAACTACCCGCAAAGCTACTTTCATTATGCAAGTACACGGATTACAAGGGCTGCAGCTCGATTGCTTTCGTAAAAATCGAGGTTCGCCAGTCCCATGGCAGTCCCATGGGTTTGTCAGCCAGGATGCTGCGAGGGGCCAAAAATGCCATTTTCCCCGATTTATGTTGAGCCCTGGGAAAAAGGTAATTTTGGTAATGCGCTGTCAGAAACTCAAGAAAATTCAATAAAATCAGGTACTTATAGAATACCTCAAGAGGTAATAAAGAGGTAAGTAATTGGTTAGAAAATTACCTTCAGCCTGAGTAATGCCTGACAGCCCCAAACCCCAGCAAAATAAGGGCTTGAACAAAATATTACCTTTCTTATTACCTAAAATTACCCTCCAAGGTAATGTCTGAAAGCCACGTTCCATAAGGGCTCCAGCCCGTTTTGACCCATCGATTACCAAAATTACCTTTTTCCCAGCCCTCATCTGAAAAACGGTCCTGAATCATCAGTCCAGGTACTTTTTCACGTCTTCTATATAGGCCCTGCAAAGCACCACGCTCATGGCGGTGCTGTGCAATGCTGCAGAACATCAGATAGCCCCGCCGGCTGGGCCTCACAGCTGTTTTGATAACACGCTGGCCGGTGACTTATGCGCCCCTGGAGCGAACGACACCAAAAACGAAAACCCAACCTTCCGCGGCTTTTCGCAACTGACGTCCTTGTAAACTGGGCGTCTCCCCTCCCCGCCCAACTCGCCAGCCCCGCATACAACTGTGCAAGGCCGCTACACGTCTTCACAAAACCTTGCACACCGTGCAATCACCAAACACCCGACAGACCCCGCAGCGGGCCTGAGCGGGGGCATGGTTTGCACCACCACCTGGCTTTGCACAAAGAAGTGACGCAGAGCCCGTCGGCGGGAGGGGGATAAGTGCTTTTTTTCAAGTTTTTTCTTCAATGATCGTTGTTCGCACGCTGATTGAGATCATTGGAGTCAACAATCCAGCGCCTCGTGTGATACCACGCTCCGCAACTTTCCCGTGATTGATCAACACAGCCCTAACGTATCGCCTTGACGAGCTTCCTTTTAGGTAAGCTCGGGAACATGAGCCTAAGCATGGCCCTGATGGCTCCGTGTGAAAGGAGTTGAACTGTGAGCCATGGCACTGCTCAGCTAAAAACCCGGCTACTCTTCCACCTGACAAAAACTGCACTTCGATTAATAACCGAGTAAATAGCATGGGACCAGCTTTGGTGGAGGCACTTCTTAGCAAATTTCCAGACCATGAGGACGACGAATTCTCAAAGTTCATAGAAAACAATAACCACAATGGAAAGTGGTTAATTTCCTCGGACTTTTGTATCAATGCTCCCAACCATCCAAACAGAACTTGGGCGATTAGCATAATCCCAATGGATGACGATCCAGAAAAAATATCTGATCGTATAAGTCTCGCAATCCCCAAAGATTTGAAGCACGTAAAAAATATAAGTCAGCAAGCCATAGATCTATTCAAAAACACTCAAATGTTTCACTTCGCCTTCATACTGAAAGGGCATCAAAATATCATTCCTTATGCTACCGGAATTAAAGACCCCGAGGCGACCAAGAATTATATATCCTTATTAATTAGCAGCCTAAATAATTCAGATTGCCCGCGGGAAAGATTAAAGCCATTTAAACTCTTACTCGAAACATCAAGAGCAAAAGGATTCAACCACAAATTATTTGCCGACATGATAGCCACTGCCAGCTTACTAAGCTTTATCTCAGTCAAACTAATAAGAAGAGGCGCTCACCTGATTGGGCTTTTCCCAGACAGAGACAAAATGACTTCATGGTGTGATGGCGTATATTCAGATTTTGTACAACTGTATATAGCTGGCGTGCTCGAAAAACACAAAGAACAAACAAGCTGCTATGAAATAAAAAAAGCAGTCCCAGCGGCCACTCAAAACAATGGCACTTGGTATGATGACTTTGTCAGACTCCCAGACTACCTTGCGGGAGTCATTGCAAAATGGGATATCGACAGCAATATAATTGACAGCGAAAAACAAAAGTCATTTTTTATAAATAACATTGTTGACGCAAAAAACATAGCAACTATACGGATTACTTTCGATCGCGAGCTACTAATAGAAAAAATTATTGCGAAGCGCCGCTAACAAGATGGTTTTACGGCCCCATATCGAAGGATTGAAATAGTGACCACTATAAGCCCGAGCGAATTTAATAAAATCCCATACTTAGACACCGAGAACGTATGCGGCCGCATTTTTACCTGTCTTACGTTCTATGACGATGGCGAGTGGCGGTTATGGGTAGCAGCAGGAGAAAAATTACTAGAAATGAACGCCTGGCCTTGCGAAGCGTTTTACTTCTCAAAAGAACCGGCAGCTCCCGGAGACTTTTTTTCGCACTTTCTAAACTTTATGGTGCAGCGCGCCAGCTTTCCACAAATGATAAAACCTCTAAACGGCCTTCAAGACGACTTTTATAATTTGTCGGCCATATTTGGAAAGCTAGAAATTTTTCGAAAAATGAGTTTATCCACAAGAGATGGTTTGTCTCGCATTATCGTAACGGAGGTAGAATATCTATTCTCCGTTTGCAGAAGTATTTTTGATCTGCTTTACGAAATTCATAAGAAGATATGGAATAACATTTTAATAAACGGAGAGAAAAACAAGAAAAATCTTCCAACAAAACTATCCAAGCTAATGCTAAATGACACCAAACCTTCTAACGCAAAAATCATGATGGAAAAATACAACTTGCCTTTAGCTTGGGCACAGTTTTATGAAAGCCACTTAGAGTTCTTTCTATCCCTGAGATATTATCGAGACAATATTGTTCACCATGGCTCGCAGTTAAGTTCGATTTTCATAGGCGACGGCGAGCTATCCGTTTCCCAAAACAGCAGACCTTTTAATGAAATTAATATCTGGCACGATCACGAAGTAAAAGAAAACAACATAGTCCCGCTAGTTCCAGCGCTTGCATTTATCGTGCATCAAACACTAGCTGCCTGCGAGAACTTCACTGTAATGCTCGAATCCACTATAGAGTTCCCTCCTCCACTAGTACCTGACATGTTTTTATATGTTCGAGGAAATCATACCGAGCTATTTTTTGAAACCATATTAGACATCACAACTCGCCTTCGAGCACGGCAAGAAAATCTAGAAGGAAATCCACAGATTTAATATGTTACTGACTTCAACTTATTTGCGAGAGACAATACTTTTGAAGCATTAGCCGTAAATTGACCAGCATTCCCAGGAACAGGAGAGGTTCCATGCACGTGTGTGGCTAATTGCAAGTTCATTTTTTCCACAACATCCAGAAGTTCACAAAGTACCTGTAGGACGTTGACCGACTCCGACCCGAGCCAGGTCTTGGGCGCCTGCAGGCGCTGACTGATCCCGGCAACGCTCTTGCGTAGGCCGTGGATCTGCTCCTGCAGGTCGCCGCCCACTGTGGCGTTGAGCTTCTGCCCCACCACCAGGTTCAAGTCGCGGCCGGTGGCCTGGTGCAGGTCATCCACAGCCGCCAGGCTGGCGGAGCCGCCTGAAAGCAGCTTGAGCGCGCCCATGGCCTCGATCTTCTTAACCCCTCCCACTGACTCGGTCGAATGGTCGTCCACCGTCCTGGTGTGATTCTGGAAGCGCTCGGCGTTGTCCAGGGCTTCCACCTCGCGCTCGATCGCCTTGTCCTGGATCTTTCCATCGGTCTGGCGCAGCCAGTTGCCGTCGGCATCGACCCGCTGCTGGCAGGCCTCGCTGTGTTGCCACACCTGATCACCTCTCGGCACCCGGGGTAGGCTCAGGCCGTGCGGCAGGATCTGCTGGATGAATGGCTTGTGCGGCAGCCCGTAGGCGAAGCACACCACCACCGTGGTGTTTTCCTCGGGGAAGCCAAACATGCCGGCCTCTTGGCCGCCCATGGGCGCCGGCAGCGGCAGGCCCGCCAGGATCGGCAGATCCGGGTCGGGCTCGCCATCCGGCAGCAGTACCTGGACGTCCACGCCGTAGCGCGGCCGGAAGTCGTCGCACAGCCCGGGCGCCGCCGGCGCATCTGGCACCGCGACCACACGGCCGAAGCGTGGCAGGTGATAACCACCGGTGAGTTCGGGGAATTGCCGCTCTACGCTGCGGCGGATTGCGTCTTCCATTTGATGGCCATCTGATTGCCGGCGAGCGTCACGCTGGTGACCCGCTCGCCCTGGTTGAAGGTGGCGCCCGGGCGCAGTCCTGGAAGAACCGCGATCATGGCGCTCTGATTGCCCTGGTAGCCGTCGAACAGCTCGACGGGCAGCTGCATCGGTGCACGGGTGCCGAAGAAGCTATCCGCCCAACTGCCCACGAACACCTCGCCGTCGCCCTGCTGCTGCCAGATAAAGTCGGGGATGCTGAACACCTGGGCCAGGCTGTCCATGGCCAGGTATCCGCTGGCCAGGCTGTAGAAGAACGGGGCCTTGGTCTGGGCATAGGACTTTTCCGGCACCCGGAAGCGCAGCCCGGTCTGGCTGCTGATCGCCGCCAGGACGCCCCGCAGATCGACGTGGCGCAGGTTCAGCGGCAGCGGGTTGGCCAGGATCGCCGCCAGTTCGCGGCAGACCAGGATCTGCTGCACGCCGTTGACCGCGGTCGATCGCTCCACGTAGCCGATGAAATGACGCTGCAGTGTGCGCTCGTTGTAACCGATATCGAACGTCACCAGACCTTTGACCGGCGCCCCGGCCTGGACAGTGAAGGTGGCACGGCCCGGGCTCTTGGCGTCCAGCCGTACCTCGTCCTTGACCAGGTCGTAAGGCTTGCCGCCGATGGTCAGCACCTTGTGCAGTTTCACGACTTGCCCCCCAGGTAGTCGTCCACCCGTTTCAGAACCGATTCAAAGCCTGTCAGCTCCTGGCCAGCCTCGCCGCCGCCTTCGCCTCCCACGCCTAGCCCAGGCGCCGATTGCGCGCTGACGCCACTGCCTGCGCGGCGCTTCTCGACTTTCTCCGGGTTCGACAGTTTTTCGGACAGCGTGAACTGCACCAGCCAGGCGGCCAGCGAATCATCCTCGCGGGCGCTCACGCCTTCGGAGAACTGCACCTCGCGGATGCCGAAAGCAGCGGCCGTGTCGTTGACGATCCGGTACAGCTTGAGCCGCCCGCCGCCGGTGGTGGCCTCGGCCAGGCGCATCAGGTCGCGCAACTGGCCCTGGTTGACGTAGGGGATCATCAGGGCAACCGTCAGGGTCTTGGGCTTGAAGCCCTTGTGGGCGGTGTCGGTGTTACTGGTCTGCCCTGACAGGTCGTCGCTTTCGATCCGCAGGTTTGCGGTGATCTTCATACGCTTGCCCAGCACCTGCTGGCCATCGAGTAGCAGCGTCATAGGCCCACCAGTTCACGAACGAAGCTCAGGCCCTCCAGCGAGCCCACCAGCAGCACCCCGGCACATAGCACCCACTCATGCCCCGGTGCCTCGCCTTCCAGCAAGGCCCGCCGCAGGTCGCCCGGGCCACCCGGACCAAGCAACCGGACGCGCATGCTGTGATCGGCATTGCCACCGGCCAGCAAGGCTTTCAGGTCGTCCAGCTGCTGATCGCGGCCTTTCTGCTGGGCGGCCTTGCGCTTGGCCAGGGCCGCCAAGTCCCCCATGGGCGAGCTGTCGGCCGCGTAGCCCTCCAGGACGGCGATCTGGCCCGCCATGGATTGCTTGGCCGCCTTGATCAGGGTGCAACGCTCCAGGGGCAGATCCGCCCAGCGCGGCAGGGTGCCGGCCGTGGGCATCACCCACTTTTCCATCTCCAGCTTGGCCAGGTGATCGGCGCGGCGCTCAGCGCGCACCAGGTCAGGGATCGGCAGCAGTGCGTTGAAGCGTGCCAGGGTCTTGGCCAACTGCTCGTAGCGCGTGCCCAGGAACATCACCGACAGCGCGTAGTGCTGGCCGATCGGCAGGCCGCCGTCGGCACTGTCGCCCAGCTTGAGGGCCAGCTGCTGCAGCAGGTTGGGGGCCGAAAGGTAGAGCTGATTCCCCCGCCCAGTGCCCACGCCGCTTTGAAACGGCGTGACGGCCAGGCAGGCCGGCGCTTGTCCCATCTGGCTGGTAAGGGCAGCTCTGCCGGCGGCGATCGCCTGTTCAGCTGCAGCACCAACCGGCCCGGGGTTGGTACTGGTCATGCCATCCAGTCCCGCCAGGCGTTCGGCCGTGCTGGCCAGCTCGCCGCCGGCCAGCGCCTTGGCCGCTGACAGGTCCCCCATCCAGCGGGTGGCCTGCTCTGGCCAGCGCATGGTCACCGGTGCCCAGGTCATGGCTCTGCGCTCTCCCAGGTCACTGCCTCAAGCGCGACCAGGTCACCGCTGGCCAGAGCCTGGTCCAGCCGTTGCTTGAGCACGTTGGCGCGCTGCAGTGGCTGCAGCTTGAACACGGTGAAGTCATCACCCACCTTTCGGATCTGCTCGACGGTGTGTGCCCGAAACTCCTTGGCGCCGGCCTGGTCGCGGCAGGCATAGAGCGTGTCGAGGCCCGCGAGAATGACACCGGTCAGGTTCAGTTGATCATCCAGCTGGCTGCTGTACTTGTGAGGGGCGCCCAGGGCGCTGGACCAAAAGCCCCCGGTAATCGCCGCTTCACAGGCCGCGTTCACCTGCAGGGTGCATTCGGCGTGCCGGCGCTTGAGCAAGACCGGGATATCGTCCACCCATTCGCCGTTGCGCCAGACCTGACCAGGCCCCGGAACGCTCAGCGTGTAGCCAGACGGCAGTTCGCCCACCTGGTGGATCTGCAGTGGCTCACCGGTGGCCGTGCTGTAGGCCGTCAGCCCCTGGAAGGACCGCACCAACTGCCAGCGCTTGCCATTCCAGTGGGGCACCTGGTGTTGACCTGGTGCAGGTGGTTCAACCTCGACGCAGCCACCCGGAATCAGCCAGACGCCCGGTTCCAGGGGCGACTCGTCCGCTGTGACCGGCCCTATGTAGAGGCCGAATTGATCGGTTTGATAAACGGTTTTTGTCTTCATGCAGCACCTCAATACTTGATGCAATACAGCAGCGCGATGTTGCGGGGGCGCGCTTCAGCGCCGCCGGATGCATCGACGGTGATGGCGTGCGAGTGGGCGCCGTCCTGGGGCACAGTGACGCCGTGAGCGTGCGCCCCGGCGCTGTCGATGTTCAGGCCGTGGGTGTGGTCCCCGGCAGCTTGGATACGGTTGTCTGCCGTCCAACCTAACGCCGAGTAGTGCAGGGCCGCACCGACACCGGGCCGGTCCGCTGACGTCGGTGTATTGATGTGGTTAAACAAGTGGCTGTGATTGCCGTTCTGAGTGGTACTACCTGTGTGGGTGTGGGCACCATCTGAGGAAGTCGCAGCGCCTGGGTGGCTGTGCAGACCGCTTACAGCGGCCGACGCGGTATGTACGTGCGAGGCGTTCTGTCCTGCTTGAACAGAGCCCAGGCCACGGTTAGGGTCCAGGCCCCGGGCATCATCCCAACCCCGGACAAACTCACCCCGCAAGTCAGGCAGTCCGAAAGTCGTTACCCCGTCTCCGGCGCCATATCGCGTCCCGATGCGATCGAAGAGCTGGGCAAAGGCTTTGCGTGAAACGGCCGCGCCGTTGCACTTGAGCCAGCCTGCAGGCGCCGCGGGCATCGCAAACGGGGCGACCATGCCGGTCATTGAATCCCCGACTTGTTGTTTCAGGTTGTTCAGCGCGGCGGTCGTCGCCAGGATCTCGCTACTGTTGGTGCTCGGATCGTCGCTTTTGGCGTTGGGCAGGTTGCCCAGTTTCACGTCTTCTTTTGTCGTGGCCCGGGCCCGCAACTTCGCGTAGTCACCTACCCGGGCGGCGAAGTGCTCCACCAGGGGCCCGTCGATTGGTTCCGCATAGCGGGCATCCAACAGCGTGTTATCAAACCAGTTGGCCAGCATTACGCGGAAATGGAGCGCGCCGGCCTCATCGACGTGATCCGTTTTGTCCGGGTTGGTAATGAACTGCCAACTGGCAATCACGTTGCTCAGGTGCCGCTGCATCGACACGTCCAGCCAGAAGCTCGTTGGCTCAGCCGGCACAGGAAAGTCGATCGCCGTAGGCTGCACAATCCGGATGCCCTCAACGTAAGCGGTGCCGGGTTCCAGCCTGAAAACGTTGCCCACGCGCTTTAGGCTCATCGAAGGCCCGAAGTAGCAGGCGCGGCCGAACATCTCCCTGTTTGCCATACGCTGGCGCTCATCGATGCCGGCCAGCCTGACGGTGAAGTCATGCTGCCAGGTGCTGGCATCCACGGTGACCCCCGTCAGGGCCTTGGCCCCGTCGAACATCAGCAGGAAGTTACGGGTGACGTTGTTGCCGATCTGCTGCGGTAGCTGGTTCCGGCGTTTCTGCTGCAGGGGCACATAAGCCACCATCAGCAGCACGCCATCGACGGTTTCCAGGCCAATCCAGTTCCAATCAAAGTCCCCGATATCGCTGCCCAGCATCACGCTGTAGACGACCTGGTTAGGGTTTACATAGCCGGCCTGGGTCACGTTGAAGGCGCCGACGATCTGCGCCACTGGCGGCTTGCCGGCCGCACGATCAACAGGCTTTTCAGGGTCGAGCCCTGGCACGTTGGCCAGGATGAAGCGGGCGGCGTTGAGGATCTGCTTTGCAGCTTGTTTCTGTGCAATCAGGCTTTCGCCCGCCAGGGTGATAGTGGCCCCCATGGGGATCTCCTACAGAGAGGCAACCAGCGTTTGCTGGTCGTCGTTGAAATCAAGCGCAGCGACCTGCAGGGTCACCGGTGTGACACTTTCGAAGTCGTAGCGCCGGCAGGTCCGGCCGTACTGCTGCACCAGGACACGCAATAGATCCGCATTGACTGACAGTTGGGAGTCGGAAAGCCGCAGCAGGACTACGTCCCAATCGCGCCCAGGTTGGCGTTCCTCGATCTCGATGTAGCCGACCCCGAGGCGCTGCAGAATGCGTTTCATGCCGGCGGTACTGCCGGCGTCCACGGCGTTGATGAAGGCGTATTTCACCCGGAGCCGGAAAAGGCTCTCGGGCTCACCGACAAAGCGCGTCACGTCGCGTTGCCAGGCCCACAGCTCCAGGATGCGCAGGTGGCAGGTGTCGGGGTCGAGCTGGTCATAGGGCCACATCAGCCAGCCGCTGACGGTTTCCCACCAGCGCTGGGCAGCGGCCATCAGCTTGGAAAGTTCGGTGCCTGCGAGCCAGAACGGCAGCTTGAGCTTGATCATGTCACCGCCACCTGCAGGCTTTTGATACGGGGAATATCCAGGCCACTGAGCAAGTCAATGCGGGCCGAGAAGCGAAACGACTCGACGTCGAGGAACTGGCGGTGCAGTTCCTCGGTCAGCCGGCTGAAACTGAACCGCGACTGTGGATAAGTCAGGGTCGGTTTGTAGTCGCGGGACGTGCTTTCACGGAAGGCCGCGCGCACGAACAAATCGATCTCTTTCTGCAGCTCCGCTATGCGTTCGGCGCTGGTGTTGGCTCTGGTCACGACCACAAGCGAAAAGCTGTACTCCTTTTCAGGCATGGCCATCGCCACCAGGTCATCGCCATGGCCGTGGTTTCCCTGGTCGCGGATATGAGCGTTGATCTGATCCAGATAGGAGTCCGCTGGCACGCCTGCTTCAAACAGCACGTAGGCATTGGCAGTGCCTGGCCCACGCGGGGCTCCATGCTCGAAATAGACGCCATCCGGCCGCACACCCGGGAACGATGAAATCATTGCGCGATAGACCGCGTCGGTGTGCCACTGATTGACCGCCGAGAACTGGTTACGCACCCGCAGACGCAACTGTTCATCGGGCTCTGGATCCGCACCGGGCGATTCCAGCCAGCTTTCGGCGTTGATCACCTGGACAATGCCGGCAATGGGTTCCGGCAGGATGGCGTAGTAACCCGGGGCCAGGTTGTACCCGCTGCCGGTAGCGTCTGCCTCGATCGGCACGCTCAATTGCAGTTGGCCATCGGCGAAGGCCACGGCCTCGGTGGTGCGCAGCTGGTAGACGTGACCGTTAATCGGTGGCGACTGCACCAGGACACCCGCCGGCAGCTCCAGGGTGCCGGCGGTATTGGCCCGGGTGAACAGGATCTTGCCCTTGGCCCGGGTGGCGCCCTTGCGCTCGACGTTCACGGCCCAGGCCAGCATATCCAGCCACTTGCCGCCGGCGGTCTTCACAAAGAAGTTCGGCAGGACCGACTGGACGACGAAGTCCAGCAGCCACAGCACCGGCTTGGTCACCAGGGCAGTGACCACACGCCAGAACGGCGAATAAGCGCCGGTATTGCTCAGTTTGGCGCCCTGGGCGGCCACTTCCTTCTCCCAGGCCTGGCGCAGGCCGGCCTCGGTGGTTGGAATGCCGGCATCGCTCAGCGCCTGCTTGAAATCCACGTCGCTCACAGGGTCACCTCTACGTCACCGAATTTCAGGGTTTTGGCCGTGACCAGGTACTGCCCAGGCTGCAGCTGGGTGATCTGCGCCGTACCGGGCACCAGGCGTTCGTCGGCCTCCACCAGCAGCTCCAACCGCTGGATGCAGTCGCGTTGCTTCAGACGGTCGCGTTCGGCGACCAGGGTCACCAGCAGGCCGCTGTCGCGGATCATGTGAGCAATGTCCTGGGCGATGCTGGCCCGGTCGGCGATCAGCAGCGGCTGACGGGACGGGTCCAGCACCAGGTCGTTGTCGACGATCCATAGGTCTATGTATTCGCTCATCCGGACACCGCCATGCCCATCATGTTTTCCAGTTCCAACGGGGTCATGGCCTTGCCGGTGTGGATGTTCACGTTCTCCACATGGGTTCCTTTGTTCTGGTTGCTGGTGTTCTGAATGCTGGTCAGCAGGCCGCCAGGCGGCACCGCGTTAGGCCGCGTGGGAGCAATTGAGGGGATGGCCGCGCTGATGGTCTGTTGCGCCTTCTGCGCGGCGCTGGCGACGTCTGCGGCGTTGGTCGCCTGCTCGGCGCCGGGGATCGTCGGCATGTCGCCCAGGCGGGCCTCGATGTTCACGCCGGGGATCTTGTTGATCATCTCGATCAGGCTATTGATGGCCTTGTAGAACACGCCCACGATCGCGTCCCAGGCGCCCTTGGCCATGCCGGACCAGCCGCCCATGGAGTCGAACCAGGCCGACAGCGCCTGTAGCTTCTCCAGGACCCACTTGAAGGCCTCGGTGTTCATCAGGGCGCCGGTCCACTCGTCCCAGTAGTACACGGCGGCGATCACGATCGCGACCAGGGCGGCAATGCCCATCACCACTACGCCGATCGGGTTTGCGGTCAATGCCACGTTGACCAGCCAGATCACGCCCTGCCAGAGCATCATGGCCACGCGGATGATGCCCATGGTGGTATAGAGCACCATCAGGCCCGCCACGTAGACAGCGATCACCGCCGCCTGCAGGAGGAACCCGGCAATGGTACGCAGGTTCAGCAGTTGAACCACTTTCCAGACGGTAATGATGGCCATCCAGGCCATGCGGGACGCCCCGACTACAAACGTCAGCAGCGACATGGCGGCGATGATGGCCAGCACTCCCAAAGTGGCAATGCCCACCACTCGGGTGATGTTCGGGAACAGTTGAGTCCAGCGAGTCAGCGTGCCGGCAATGCCGGTTAGCTTGGCCATGAGCGGGGTTAGGATCGGGATCAACGCCTGGCCGAAAGCGATCCGCAACGCCTCGACCGCAGCCGCAAACTGCTGCCAGGGATCGACCATGGCCTGGGCCATCTTCTCGGCATCCTCAAGCCCGCGGACTTTGCCCAGCTTGTCCAGGCCCTGGCGCAACCGGTCGGTGTCCTTGGCCAGGGCACCGATCACCTGGGCACCTTCACCGCCGAAGGCTTCCAACAGCTTGGTGCCGGCCGAGGCGCTGGTTAAGTCGCCCAGCTTGCCCTGCAGCTTTTCCATGATCTGCAGCATGGGCAGCACCCGGCCCTGCTGGTCGGTGAACTTGAGCCCAAGCTTGTCCGAAGCGGCGCCGATGTTCTCGAAAAACGCCTTGTACCGGCCGCCGGCATCGCCGCCTTCCATGGTGCTGCTCAGCGAACCGATCACCGCGAACTGCTCGGCAATGTCCACACCGCCGGCGGTGGCGATCGCTCCCACCTCCTTGAATGCATCCTTGAGCTGGGCGCCATCAGTGCGGAACAGCTGCACCGCCAGGGCGGTCTGGCCGCCCAGCTTCTCGACCCACTCCGCCTTGCCCATTGCGTCGGCCTGGCCCTTGAACAGGTTGTACATGGTGCCCACGTAGGCGCCCATGGTGTCGGCGTCCGACTTGGTGGCCTTGGCCAACATGTTGCTGGTGTTGGTAAAGGTCGCCAGTTGGCTGCCCGTCAGGCCCTTAATGGCACCCTCAATGCTGTACGCCGAGGCGACAAAGTCCCGGGCGTTCTCGCCGTAGGCCACGGAGAACTCCAGGGCCTTTTGGTTGAGTGAGGTCAGCGCGTCTTCAGCTACGCCGAGGGAACGAACCTCGCCCAGGGAGCGGTTCATCTCCAGGGCGGGCTGCAGCGACTGGTTGATCCCAATGAAGGCGCCAGTGATCCCGCCCAGGCCCATGGCCATGGTCTTGTTGTTCTTCTCGGTTTGCTCGGCAAGGTCCGAAAAGCCCATTTTCACCTTGCCCAGGGGCGCGGTGATCTTGTCGGTCAGGGCCAGGATGAAGTCCAGGCGGGCGGCGCGGTCAGCCATGCTCAGTTATCCGTTCAACGCATGGGCAATGCCGTTGGCCACGGCAATCTCCATGCGTCTCCAGTGCTCGTTCTCAAGCCACTGCGCCGTCCCCATGTTCTCGATCGAAGGTTCAGCGCCAGGCAGCCAGCGGTTGGTGAGGGCCATCATCTGGCCCAGGCCGTCCTCGGTCAGGCGGTCAGCGTGTTCGAGGGCTTTTTTACGAGGATCTCAACGTCCGGTGCGTACTCCTCCAGCAGCGCGCCGGCGATCTGCATGGTCAACACCGGGTTGGCCAGCAGCTCGCGCAGCCCTGCCCGCTGCTCCTGGTTGACGGTGGTGCTCAGCAGGTTGAACGACGGCGCCACCTTGTTGGTTGCGGTCAAGGCGTTGAAGTACTTGGTCACGTCCTGGGGCGACAGGCTGAAGCTGAATTCCTTGTCGCCGACTTCCAGGGTGATCTCGCGGCTATTGGTGCTCATGGGGTGCGTATCCTTTGGCTCAGGGTTGAAAAGTGGGTGTCCAGTTGGGCGCGCAGGCTGCTTTCCAGCTTGTCCATGGCGCGCTCGATGTCGTTGTGTTGCGGGTAGTTCTTGGCGATCTCCACGCGCAGCTCCAGGTGCTCGCGTCGAGCCTCACTGACCTGGCGAAACAGGAAGGCCTGGAAGCCGATCACGGCGGTCAACAGCAGTTCAGGCAGCAAGGCCATCAGTCTCTCCAGCATTTCCATGTCAGGCGCTCCAGGTGCCACGGCCGCCGATCCGGACGGCCTGGTACATCAGCCAGGCCAAGGCGGTGTTCATGCCCTCCTCGCGTAGGGCGTCGTAGAAGATCCGGTCGGCCTCGGCCTTGGTGAATCGGTGGGTTTCGTGGGTGTAGATCCGGTCATGCACCACTGATGGCCGCCGCGCCGCCGGCGTCTGCGGGTCCACGATGCGCCGGGCCAGGTGTGGCACGCTGGCCAGGTCCGACAGGTAGCCCACCGGGACGGTGATCAAGCGGCCGTCCCGAGTGCGGTACTGCAGCACCCGGATCACCTCCCAGCGCGTGTGCCCTGGGCGGTGCCTCAGCTCCAGGTCACTTTCAAAGGGCATCGGCAGCACACTCCACGCGGACCCGGTTCGGCGCGGTGTCCTGGGCGATCTGCTCGCGCAGCAGCACCCGTGCCGGCATCGGCGCTTTGCAGTAGGTGGCCACCAGGGTGGAAGCGCTGCGCGCAACCACGGCGTGGGAATCGCTCAGCGCGCACCCGACCAGGACGACGGCGCCGAAAGCGGCACAAATCAGCAGGCGGTTCATGTCAGTAACTCCACAGTGCAGGGCTTGGGAGGCGTCCGCCGATCGGAGCCAGGCCCAGGTGCAAGAAACGGCTGTTGCCCTTCTGGCTCACGCCGATGCGGGTAAAGCCCAGGCCCAGGGCGAGCTGCAGCAGCTTCAGCGCGTCAGGACCGCGCACGGTCACGTCGACGGCCAACCCCATGTTGTGCTCGCCCGGTTCGGCCTTCCTGGCTTCCTCGGGGTGCCGGCGGCAGCGGTAGCCACTGCTCAGGGCCATGGGCTTGGCATACTGGTCGCGCAGCTGCTGCAGGCGATCCATGAACTCGGGCTGCATCTCGCTGCCGTCGCTGTTGCACTTGCCGCACTTGCAGCGCAGCTCCTTGGCCGAGAAGTTCGGCCAGCGGTTGGTGGTCATCGGCGTTGTCCTTGCTCAAAGGTGGATTGGCAGGGGGTGCAGCGGGTCTTGCCGCCCAGGGCTTGGCGCGCCTCGGGAATAGGTCCGTCGCAGTCCTGGCAGTGGGTGCGGCTCGGCCCGGTCGGTTGCACCGTGGCGAGCTGGGCGGCGATCGCTTGCTCCCGCAGACGCAGCTCCAGCGCCTGGGCGCGATCGAACGGGCAGACCATCAGCGCAGGCCCTCGATCTCGGCAGCCGCCAGGTACGGCACGCCGTTGACACGAATGAAGTCCGGACTGGTGACGTCGAACGGCACCTTGTGCCTGGTCTTCTCGCCGCCCTTCTGGTCAACACTGAGCAAGCTGGACACCTTCAACCGGCAGCCGAAGGCCTCGATGCGCAGTTCCTCCTGGCCCGCCTGGGCGAAAAACACCACGTCGAAGGGTTCCAACTGGCGGAAGCTGCCGGCGGTGCGGGCGGCCTCGATCAGCAGATTGAAATTGTTGCTGTCGAACTCGAACTCACCGCTGGCCGCCACATCGCCGTCCACGTAGCCATCGGGCACGCCTCGGGATTGCGCCACGGCAGTGTTGTCGGTGATATCCAGGGTGCAGCTCTCGACGTGCGCCTGGAGATCCCCCAGGGCAATGTCGAAGTTCTTGCCGCCAATGCGGGACATGGGGGGTTACTCCTAATCGTCGTTGGAAAGGTCCAGGGCGATGTTCGCCGTGAGGTCTTTCGGGCAGTTGAGGGGCTTGATCTTCAGGAACAGCTCCACGCTGGTTTTGCTCTTCCAGACCAGGACCACGTCGCCGTCCTTGGGCGATTCGATCTCACCGGGGAACACCTGGCCGGCAAAGGTGGTGGACTTCGCCATGGCGCGCAGGGGCTTCATGAAGGCGCTGACAGCAGCGGCCATGCTCGCCGGCGTTTTGTTCAGGCGCCGATCGGCGACCCGGCGAATCAGCAGCGGCCGGACCTGGCGGGCGGCCTTGTCTGCCAGACGCAGGTACTCGATCACCTGGTAGTCACTCGCCGGCGCGTCCAGCATGTTGCCGTCGCCCCAGTACACGCCCGGGTAATCCGGGTACGTCTGCGGCACCGAGTAACGGGCCTTGTCCAGCTCGGCCAGGATGGCGCTCGGCAGCGGAACGCCCTCTTTGTCCTGGGGCGTCTCGCCCAGGCCCATCAGGGCACCGGTGGCCACGCGCATGGGGCTGTCGGCGATGCTCACCGCCGCGTTGGCCAGACGGCCGGCCAACACGCCCAGGTCATTGCCATGCAACTGCGGAACGACCAGGACACGCGGCGCCAGTAAGTCCTTGGTCAGCGCCTGGCGCTCGCCCAGGTACTCGTTCCAGGTCTGTTGAACGGTGATGCCGGCGGCCGCCGCCAACACAAAAAAACGGCGTCCGTAGGTATTGCTGACCGCCACGGCCGCGTCATGCATGGCCGACAGTTCGGCGCCGGTGCTCACGGGCTTGGTGATAACCACGCCTTCGACTGAGAAGCCTTGCTGCTGGGCCTTTTCCAGGGCGGCGGTCCAGTCGCCGTCTGCAGCAATCGGCGCCGCCACGCAGGCCCAGCGATCGCCGCCGTTCTGGCGTGCGGCGGTGATCTGGGTTTTCAGATCGTTGGGGGGAATGCCCAGCTGGGCGTCCAAGTCGCTGTCGTTGTTCAGGGGGATCAACTGGCCGACGTTCTTAGCGCCGGGGCCGATGATCAGGAAATAGCGTTCAATCTCGGTCACGGCACCCTGGCCGAGGTTGAGGTTATGAACGCTGACTTTGCCGAGTGCCATGCTGTGCCTCGTTAGCGGGGAGAATTGAGGATTTGTTGCAGCACCTGGTTCACCAGCAGGCTGGTGTCCCGTTCGCTGCTGACGCCCAGGAACTGGCGCTTGGGCAGGGTGATCTCCCAGCTCTGGGCGCCGGTGCTTTCGGCTTTTTCGTCGGAAAGAATGCGGATCAGCAGGCCCGCCTGGGCGTACCCGACGTGTTCCTGAATCCAGGCCACGGGCGGCCGGGACAGGCCCTTCTTGCCCGCCTTACGAACCTTGAAGCCCAACCGGCGCAGGCGCTTGGCCTGCTTGTCGGTCGCGGCCAGGCCTTCGGGTACTTTGTTCCAGCGGCGCATCTGCGCAGCGGTTCGGCGTTCCGATACGCCGTTGTGCTGCTGGGCGGCGACCCAACTGGTGAGCCCGTTGCGCCAGCCCAGGCGGGCTTCATCCGGGCTCACCCGGGTCACCTGCAGCAGCTTGCCCAGGCCGGCTTCCATCTTCTTTTTGCCCTTCTCGGGGTTGCGCCGAGGGGCAAATGGGGAGCCGTCAAGGTTCTGCTGTTCGCGGATGCGCTTACGGGACATGGTCCGCACGCGCTTGGAAACGTTGTTCAGCAGCCGGCGGCGCAACTGCGGCGGCAGACTGAGCAAGGCCAATTGTTCGCGCACGCCCAGGTAACCCCGGGCGTCCAGTTCGAAGGTGCTACGCCCTGCCATGGCTGGCCACCTCGCCGTGCTCAGCAATCCACAGATCGAACGGCACAAAGGCCCAGGAAACGCCGAAGGCCTGGATCTCGCCTTCGGGGTCTTCGGCCAGGTACTGCGGTTCGACGAACTCCAGGCTGATCTCGACGTCGGCCAGGTCGTTGTCCAGCATCTCGATGGCGAACGCCGGCGCCGGCAGTTCGTGGCGGTCGCGGTCGGCGTCGTGGTTTTCCAGCCAACTGCCCAGCAACGCCATCAGCCGCCCCGGGTGATCAGCGAAACGCTCCAGGACGATCACGGCGCGATAACGCATGTTCGCCATGTGCAGGCCGTCAACATCAGGTTTCCAGATCAGGTCCAGGCTTACCTGCTCGGTCCAGCTGTCGAGCTGCTCGGGGGCCACCAGTTGGCGGTCGATCAGGTAGGCGGTCAACGCCTTGAGCTTGATCACAGCAGCGCCGCCGTGATGCGGCCACGGCCCTGCAGGGCGCGCACGGCCTGCTGGCTGAAAGCAAGGAAGGTTTCAGCCCGCTCCGGGGCTTCCTTGCCGGTGTTCTCGGCGCTTTCGCGGCGGTTCACCGTGGCGAACTGGGGCAGCGCCTGGGCCTTGGCGCGGTTGTAGACGGCGCGCTTGTAGAGCTTGGCTTTGAAGGCCCGTTCAGGCAGCAGCAGAGGGTCCGCGGTTTCCACGTTAGTGATGCCGACGGCTTGCCAGCGGGCCTTGCACTTGGCCAGGTCGTCATTCACCTCGACCATGGCCATGGTCAGGGTGTCGGTCAGCAGCTCCACCAGGTACTCCGCCGGCAGGCGCTGTTCCTTCTGGAACTCCGACAGCGAAAGGTCCGGCCAGAAGCCGTCGTTCTCGATCGTCAGGTCCACAAAGGTGGTGGGTTTCCCGGAAAAGCTCATCGCTGGCCGCTCAAATAGGGCGGGAAACACCGTTTCAACGGGGCGGGCCATAAATGGCTGACTCGTTTCACGGGTTCCCGCTGGGGGGGTAGTCGTTGGTTACTGGGCGCCGGTGGCGGCCTCTTGCTTGCGCAGGGCCTTGCGGCAGTTCTCGATCCGGGTGTCCACGCCGACCTTGGAATACAGCTGTTGGGCTCGCTCCAGGTGCTGCAGGGCGGTGGCCCATTCCTTGGCCTCCTGGGCGCGGATGCCGATCAACTTGTGGAACTTGGCCGGGATCTGTTCCGTCAGCTGCCATTCGCCATCCACGCGGGGCAGCAGATCGGACAGGTAGGGCTCAGGGCTACGGTTGGCCTTGTACTCGTCGTAGGCCCATTCACAGACCGCGTCCGCGACAAAGGTCTGGATGTCCCGGCGCTTGAAGCGCTCGGGCATCTGCTGGCCCTGGGCGATGGCGATATCTGCCAGCTCCAGGCCGTCCTCGAACTGGGCGGTATCGAACAGCCAGACGATCACCTGGACCAGCACGCGGTTGGCAAAGACCTGGCCGGACTCGATGTAGCGCTGGACGTACTCCTGGTACTTGGGCAGCAGTTCGCGGCGCTTGAGATCCTGGCGGGTGGCCAGGCCCTGAATCGCGCTCAGGCGCTCCAGGTCCTGGTCCAGGGCCGCTTCCATCAGCGCCAGGTGCTTGCGGGCGTTCGCTGGGCTGCTCAGCGCTTCCGCATGGGAGTACGCCACCGGCGCGGTTGCGGCAGTCGCTACTGCAGCATCTCCCAGGGCCAGGATGCGACGCTTGTGCGCCAGAGCCAGGCTCACTTCAGCAGCTCCACGTTCTCGGTCAGCGCGAACTTCTCCAGCTGCTCGATCACATAACCTTCGTTACGGCTGTTGTAGTCCTCAACGCGAGAGCGCTTCGGGTTGTCCACGGTCTGCTTGCGCCAGCTGGAGTCCTGGTAGTAGATCGACAGGTTGTCGAAGCTGGTGACCAGGACCGCGTTTACCGGGAAGAACGGCACGCTGAAAGAAGGCAGGCCGCCATAGGTAGCGATCACCTGGGCATCTTCAATGCGCTCTTTCTCGGTCGGCACGTCGCCCTGTTTGGCGTATAGCTTCGCTTTGTCAGCGGCCAACAGGTCGGTGCCGATGATTGCGACCAGGTCGCCGCCGTCGCGCAGACGCTCGTCCACCATCTGCTTGGTGTCGTGCACCAGGGCGTCGAGGTTGGCGTAGTCACCACCGGCGCCAAGCGTGACTTTTCCAGAGCCCTTGGCGCCCTCCTGGAGTACCTGAGCCGGGATCTGCTCGCGTGCCTGCTGCAGCCAGCCCTTGTTCACGTCCTGGAGCATTGGATACTTGGTGATATCGGTTTGCGGGGCCGCTTGCACGCCGTGAAAGCCGATCATCATCCGGTCCAGGGCGATCTGCTTTTGCACGGCTGCGGAATACTTCTGGTGAAAGTCCGGGAACTTGGCCCAGGCATCGATCTTCGCGTACGGCAGGCCCACGTCCGACTCGGTGGAGTGCAGTTCGTAGGTCGTATCATCCAAGGCGGAGACGTCTTTCGCCTCGCGATCGGTGGTCTTGGTGTTGGTGCGGCCGGTGACGGGGCCAGAGACACCAATGAACACCTTCTGCCCCTTGATCTCGCTCACACCGATAATGTTGATGCGCTCCAGGAAATCGGCTTTCGCGGTGATGGCGTCGTTCAGTTCTTGAGCGATCGACGGTTCCACGCTGAATTGCTTGCTGGGCAGCGCCACGCCGTAGGTTTCAGCGATCGCCAGTTGCAGCTCGGCATACATCTTGGCGCCGTAGGCGCTCAGAGACTGGGCCATGTCAGAGCACCTTCTTCTTGCCAGTGGCTACCGGGCCGGCATTGCGCGGCAACTGGCGACCGTTGGCAGTGTTCTGCAGTGCGGTGAACTGTTTCTGCAGGCTGCTGAGTGCGGCCAGCACTTTTTGGTTGGAGCCGCCTTTGCGACGGAACTCACGTTCTTCTTCAGCGGTGGAGACGATCTGATCGACTGCCGCGCTCACATCGTCGATAGGCTCCTGGTCCGGCTCCGGCGCATCTTCTGCAGCCGGTTCAATCACGGCCTGAATGCCGGCGGCGACAACCAGCAGCTGTTCCAGCAGGGCTTTCAAAGCCGTTGCGGTAGCTTCATCCATTGGGGGTTTGCTCTCGGTTGGGGTTGGGGTGGTTTCGGCGGGGGTGTCGTCGGCGCCAAAGCGCTTGAACAGGCCGGTAAGCAGGCCTATCAGCTTGCCCAGCTCGCCCTTGGGCTCATTGCTGAACGGGCCAAGCTCTTGCGACGCCGCAAAGAACGCGGCCTTGCTGGTGCGCCTTGAAAAATAGAGTTCTTGGGTGCCCAGACTCGCCGGCTCATCCGTTACGGCCAGGCCGGTCAGATAGGCTTTGCCGGTTTGGGCGAAGTTCGGGGTGATCTCGATGCTGGTGAACAGCTTCTGGCCCTGATCGTTCAGATACAGCAGTCGATCGTTGGGCTTGAGCTGGGCCTCAAGAGCAACTTGCCCAGGCTCCAGGTCTTCGCCCTCCTCAACCAGGCGAACGGCGTAGACGGTGCCGTGGGAACCGGTCCAGCGTTCGTGGTCGCACCAGATCACGGCGGTGTAGGTCGACGGCTTGTACGTCTCAGCAATGTCGCGCAGGTCCTGGGGCAGGATCTCGCGGCCATCACAGGTGGGGCCGCTGGTGGCAACACGTTTCCAGAACGAAACAAGGGAACGGGGCATGGGCGTTAACTGCGCTCAATCGGTTGAATTGCCGCCACGATAGGCAGCCGAAAGAGCCTCAACAAACGATTCAATTCCGCGTTATTCCTAGACCCACGTTATAGGTGGATCGCGGAAATTAACCCCGAGTTTGTCGCGTTTTCGCCGCATAGACTGCGGCCCCATGTACTACTCGACCGAAGTTAAAGAAGCCGCCAAACGCCTGTTCCTACGCCGCTGCAAGGCAAAGGAAATTCAGGCGCAGCTCAACCTGCCCAACATCCGGATCGTCTACTACTGGATCCGCCAGGGCGGATGGGAAGACATGCTGTCGGATGAAGAACCGCTGACCGCTGTCGGCCGGCGAATCACCCTCCTCCTGGACAAAGCCAGCAGCCTGTCCAAAGACGATCTGAACGAACTGGACCGGCTGACCACTGTTCGCGAACGGCTGCTGAAACAGGCTGCGAAGCCGGCGCCAGCGGTGCAGGCCGGCGACGATCAGAGCGAGCCCCAGGAACCCCGCCAACGATCGCGTGGCGACCGTTCCGGACGTAGGGAGGGTGGCGGCAAGAAACGGGAGAAAAAGGCCAAGAACGACGTCAGCGGCCTCACTGAAGTGGACTTCCTGGATAAGTTCATCTCCAAGATGTACCGCTATCAGCAGGAGCTGTTCGAAGCCAAGCAAAACCCGCTGACACGGCGAGTCCGGAACATCCTGAAAAGTCGCCAGGTGGGCCTGACCTACTACTTCGCCGGCGAGGCCTTCATGGACGCCGTGTTAAGCGGCGACAACCAGGTGTTCCTGTCGGCCAGCCGATCGCAGTCGGAGATCTTCCGCAGCTACATCATCCAGTTTGCCCAGCAGTGGTTTGGCATCGAGCTGACCGGCAACCCCATTGTGCTCAGCAATGGCGCGGAGCTGCGCTTTCTCAGCACCAACAGCAGCACCGCCCAGGGCTACCACGGGCACGTCTACGTCGATGAATATTTCTGGATCCGCGACTTCGACAAGCTCAGCACCGTGGCCAGCGCCATGGGCACCCACAAGAAGTGGCGGAAAACCTATTTCTCGACTCCCAGCGCGGTTTCGCACCAGGCCTACCCGTTCTGGTCCGGTGAAGAATTCCGCAACAGCAAGCGCGGCAAGAAAGCCGGCGGCGTCTGGCCCAGCGAATCGGCCTACACGCAGGGCGCCCTCTGTCCGGATGGCCAGTGGCGCAAGACCATCACCCTGGACGATGCGATCGCCGGCGGCTGCGATCTGTTCGACATCGAGCAACTGCAGCTGGAATACGACGAAGACAAGTTCCAGCAGCTGTTCTACTGCAAGTTCATCGACAGCACGCAGAGCGCGTTCGCCCTCAAAGACCTGGAACGCTGCTATTCCGATCTGACACTGTGGGACGACTACGACCCCGAGGCAGACCGCCCCTACGGCAACAGCCCGGTCTGGATCGGCTACGACCCAAGCCGCACGCGCGACGACGCCACATGCGTGGTCATTGCGCCACCGCTGGAAGCCGGGGCCAAGTTCCGGATCTTGGAGAAGCACAGCTGGCGGGGCCAGTCCTTCAAGTACCAGGCCGACCAGGTCAAGAAGCTCACCGAGCGCTTCAACGTCCAGCACATCGGTATCGACACCACGGGCATTGGCTACGGCGTGTTCGACCTGGTGCGCGACTTCTACCCCCGGGCGACCTCGATCCACTACAGCCTGGAGACGAAAAATCTCTTGGTACTCAAGGCCCAGGACACGATCCAAGGCAGCCGCATCGAATGGGACGCGGGCTGGACCGATATCGCCCAGGCCTTCCTCACGATTAAGCGAGGCACCACCGGCAGCGGCCAGGTGACCTACAGCGCATCCCGCACCGACGCCACCGGGCACGCCGATATTGCTTGGGCGGTCATGCACGCGCTGCACAACGAACCTCTAAACACCAACAAGCGGCGCCGTAGCCGCTACCTCACGAGTGATCACAGCAGCCATGGCCAGACGCAACAAGCACCAGGTAGCCCAGCGAAAACAGCAGCCGATGCGAACCTTCACGTTCGGGGAGCCCGAACAGGTGCTGTCGGGCAATATCGGCGAGTACGTGGGGGTATTTCCCAGCGACGACGGCGAGATCTACAAGCCGCCGGTGTCGCGCACCGGCCTAGCCAAGCTGCTGCGAGCCAACGCGCACCACGGCGCCATCCCGAAGTTCAAGCGCAACCTGCTGTTGCGTGAGTTTCTGCCCTCGGCGGGCTGCAGCGCCCGAACAATGGGCTGTGCGGGCCTGGACTACATGGTTTTCGGCGAGGCTTTCTTCTACCGCAACACAAACGCCTTCGGCCAGGTGCTGGAGCTGCAGCACGTGCCGGCGATCAACATGCGGGTAAAGGTGGACGGTGGTTATCGGGTGCTACTGCCCGACAGCAAGTTTATGGACTTCGACCAGGACGAGATCGAGCACGTCATGGACTACGACGTGGAGCAGACCATTTACGGCATTCCGGACTACCTGGGCGGCATGCAGGCGCTGCTACTCAACGAGGCCGCGACTCTGTTCCGCCGGCGCTACTACAGCAACGGCGCCCACGCCGGGTACATCTTCTACACCAACGACCCGGACCTGACCGAGGAAGACGAGGACGAGCTGCGCGCCCAGATCAGCGCGAGTAAGGGCGTGGGCAACTTTCGCTCGATGTTCGTGAACATCCCCAACGGCAAGGAGAACGCCATTCAGATCATCCCCGTGGGGGACTTCCAGGCCAAGGACGAGCTGGAGAAGGTCAAGAACATCACCAGGAACGACATCATTGCCGCCTGGCGGATGAACCCGGCACTGGCGGGGATCATTCCGGAGAACAGCGCAGGTTTTGGGGATATCGAGAAGATCGACAGGGTGTACACCAGCAACGAGATCAGACCGATCTGCCAGTTATTTGACCAGGTAAATGAGCACCTGCGGGAGGACAGAAGAATCAACTGGAACGACCCGAAAGGAACAGGAACCACCACCGAATAACAGGCTATTTGCAGTGATTGCCTGGAAAATCGCCGCCATAATGCTGCCATTCAAACACCCTGGGGAGGGACTAATGCGGATTTATTGCACGACTTGCGGCCACAAGGGGCGCATCAGCTCACGGGAAGAGGTAACCCGGACTTACGTGAAGCTGTACTGCCAATGTCTGGATGCAGAGTGCGGTCATACCTGGGTATCGACGCTGGCGTTTTCACACACACTTCGGCCTTCTGCGCAGCACCTGGACACGCTGCTACTCGACCGATTCAAAAGCCTGCCGGCAGACCAACAAAAGGCGCTGTTCGAAATGATGAAGGGCCAAGCCGTCGCTTGATGAGTACCGCCGGCCTCAGCACGGCGGCTTATTCACGAACTCAGGAGTCTGAGTCGTCCGGGTGCTTGGCCAACTGTTCAATCAGCCGTCGTACCAGGTAGCGATCGCGGTCCGTCATCTGACGAATGCGCCGAATCAACCGACGCTCATTCTCGCTCAGACATAACCACGAGGAATCGACCTGGCCATGACGCTCCTGCTCAGCTACTGCCACATCCAACATGCGCTAACTCCTTGATATGCAATGCGGAGTTTGCGTTATCGGGGCGAGACAAGCGCTTTACATGAGAAGACTGCGAAGGAAGGAAGACCTATTGGTCAACATCATCAAACATGGCTTTGAGGAAACGGCGAAGCGCCCGCTGATCCTCGTCAGGGATACGGCGGTACTGATCGACGATTTGGGACTCTATCCCACTCAGGCCAGCTCCTAACGATCTTGACCCGGTCAGTACGTAAGTCGCATCGACGCCTGCTGTTTCCAACGCGGTGACGTACTTGAGGTCCATTGCACCTACAGCAGTCCCCACCTCGTAGTTTTTTTGCGTACCGCGGCTGACCCCGACTAGGGCGCCAAAGTCCGATTGTGAAAGACCTAATCGCTCGCGCTCTTCCCTGAGCCTACTGCCCACTCCGTCAGCGATTAGCATTTTTTTGATCACCAAGCATTGACGTGAATAAATATTTGACCAAGAATCACCACAGACGAACACAACCAAACAGGAACAAACACTATGCCCGCGCCAGTTACGCCGGAGCAAGCCCGCGCAGCGCTTGATCGGAAAGGGATGAGTATTGCGGAATTCAGTCGGATTCATAGCTTGAACAAAAATTTGGTCAGTGACCTTCTCAACGGTCGTCGAAAAGGTCGCAGGGGGGAGGCACATCGCGCCGCAGTGCTGCTCGGTATCAAAGACGGCGTGATTTCACAGTAATGGTCAGCACTCCGAGGGAACAGCAGAAGATGAAAAGCCCGGTTCTAACTACACGTCGCGAAGTCGTCAGCGCGATCATCTGCAGTTATCCAGGTGGTCGCGAATGCGCCGCCTCACAGATCGGCCTGTCGCTGAAAAAATTCGACAACCACGCCTACGAGAACAACAACTGCCGGCCCCTGAGCGATGTACAGATCCACCAGTTGGAACTGAAAACAGGCACCCAGCACTTCGCCAACTACGTGGCCAAGATGTACGGCGGCATGTTCGTCCCCATGGCCGAGCCGGACCAACTGGACAACGTCGAGATGTATACCCGCTCCGTACAAACCTCAGCTAAGCGCGGGACCGTTGACCAGATCCTCGCCCAGGCACTCGAAGACGGTTCGATCACAGAGGACGAGGCAGACTTAATCCTCAACGCCCATACCCTGCACATGGCCGCACGCACCGCCGAGGTCTACGCCGCCATCGATCTCTATCGAGCAAAATCGGAGAACGCCAAATGACTGCCCTGCCTGCAGAAAAGGAATACCAGGACACTCTGCAGAGTGCCGCCCTTTCGTTCCTTGAACGGCACCAGGCCGAGCACCTGAACGATGATCAGCAGCTGTTCAACCGGGCCGTGCAACACCTGGTTGCGGATTACGATGTACTGACGCAGGTCGCTGAAAAAATCGTCCACCTGGCCAACAGCGCCATGCTCACAATCCGCGATCGGCAACGTCTGAACATCCAGAGCAGCACCTCGACCCACACCGTGATCATTGACCCGGTCACCGGTACCCAATGGGCTGTGCCTGTCAGCCTCATCTACGAGCGAATCATCAACGCGCCGGACATCGGGCGTTTTCGCTTAGCCAACTCGTAACACCCAACTCAATCAGTCGCACACCCCACGTGCCGTGGGTTTGGGTGAGCTGCGCCCAAAATCGAGGTTTAACGATGACAAACACCGTAATTGTCACCACTCAACTGCCACCGGCAGAGGCCGAAGCGTTGCTGGCCAACCTACGTGAACAGTATCGCTTGAGCCTCAACGAACACTGGTATGCCGACCAGTTCCGCTTTGTAGCGGACGGTCTGCGCCACGGCGCAATTCTCGCCCATGTCCCGGTAATGGCTGCGCAAAAACGCCTTATGGCAGCCCTGTCCCACAGCCTCAAAGCAGTGAAGTAACCCATGAAAGAAGATCTTCGCCACGAAGTGCTGCAACGCCTTCAGTCCGACTTCGGACTCAAGCACCGCTCGGGCACCGACTACATGCGCGGCGGCACCTGCCCCAAGTGCAAGAAGAAGGAGCTGTATTCCAGGTTTGATACGCCGTGGATGGTGATCTGTGGTCGACCTGAAAAGTGCGGTCACACCCTGCACGTAAAAGAGCTGTACGACGATCTGTTTGAAGACTGGAGCAAGCGAGCGCCCGCCACGGATCAGCACCCCAACGCCACGGCGCGGGCTTACCTGGAGTTCGCCCGAGGCTTTCGGTTTGAGCTGATCCAGGGTTGGTTCACGCAGGAGAGCTTCTACTCACCTGAACACAACGCCGGCAGCGCAACGGTGCGCTTTGCCCTGGAAAAAGGCGGATGGTGGGAACGCCTGATCGATCAGCCACACCGCTTCGGCAAGATGAAGGCCCGCTTCAAATCCAAGGACAGCTATCGCGGCGTCTGGTGGTGCCCGCCCTGTGTAGACCTTCTTGAGGTCAAGGAGATCTGGATCGTTGAGGGGATATTCGACGCCATCGCCCTGGTACACAACGACATCGCAGCCGTATCAGCCATGTCGTCCAACGCCTTCCCCGGTGACTCGCTTAAGACATTGATCAAGATCCGCGAGGGTGGAAAGTTGCCCAAGTTGGTGTGGGCTCTTGATAACGAGCCAAGCGCGAACGCATATACCAGGCGCTGGGTACGCGAAGCCCGAGCCCTGGGCTTCGTCTGCGAGTCAGCGCAGATCATTCAACGCGATGGCCGCAAGACAGACTGGAACGATCTTCATCAGCGCTGGAACTTCATCCAGGACGAAAGCAAACGTGCCGACCAGATCGCAGCCGATCTCAAGCAAGCCCGCCATCAAGGCGCCCTGCTGCTGGCCGAGAGCGCTGCGGAAAAGGCATTGCTGATGTACGACTGGAACAAGCGCGGGGAATTTCACCTCGGCTTCGGCAACCGCCTGTACTGGTTCAAGTTGGACATGGAGAAGTTCAACCGGGAGATGTCCGACATCGAGGACAGCGAAAATCATGACGATCAACTGCTGAACCAGGCGCAACAGCGCGAGAAGGCCCTGCAGCAATCCGGCAGTGTCGTAGAGATTGCCAACTGCTATCCCCAGGCCTTGTATTTCCAACGCAACGAAGTCACGGACGAGTCCTGGTATTACCTGCGCGTGGACTTCCCCCACGACTCTGAAAGCGTGAAGAACACCTTCACCAGTGGCCAGCTGTCGGCCGCGAGCGAGTTCAAAAAGCGGCTGCTTGGTATGGCTGCAGGTGCAATGTTCACCGGCAGCGGCCAGCAGTTGGACAAGCTCATGAAGGATCAGCTGTTCGGTATCAAAACCGTCTCCACGATCGACTACGTGGGCTACAGCAAGGAGTACGCCTGCTACGTCTACGGCGATATCGCAATCAAGGACGGCATCACCTACAAGGTCAACAGCGAGGACTATTTCGAGTTCGGCAAGCTGCGTCTCAAGACTCTGCAGAAAGGCGTGCCTATCAAGCTGCAGCGCGACGCAAAAGGCTTTGACGAAAAATGGGTTCCGCTGCTGTGGACTTGCTTCGGCGCACAGGGCTTCGTAGCCCTGGTGTTCTTCTTCGGTTCGCTGTTCTGCGAGCAGATCCGCGCTCGCTATCAGTCCTTCCCCTTCCTGGAAGCCACAGGTGAAGCCGGTGCCGGCAAAACCACGCTGCTGAACCTGCTCTGGAAGCTACTCGGCCGCGAAGGGTATGAAGGATTCGACCCTATGAAATCCACCAAGGCCGGGCGCTCTCGTTTGATGGGCCAGGTTTCAGGCATGCCGGTCGTGTTCCTGGAAGCCGATCGCCACAGCGATGATCGAGCACACGCAAAGACTTTCGAATGGGACGAGCTGAAAGACTTCTACGGTGGCGGCACTCTGGCCACAAAAGGCGTCAAGACAGCCGGCAACGAAACGTACGAGCCCCCATTCCGGGGAACCATTGCTATCAGCCAAAACGCTGCCGTGGTTGCCCACGAAGCGATCATGACGCGCATCGTAAAACTGCACTTTGTACGCCCAACGGTGACACCAGAAAGCCGCGCTGCAGCGGACCAACTCAACGCACTGAACGGTGACACCCTCAGCCACTTTTTGCTGCGAGCTGTGGGGAAAGAATCAGCGGTCCTTGAACTGTTCGCCCAGCGCATGCCCGAACACGAAGCCAAGCTACGCCGTTTACACACTCATTGCTTCGCATGCGGTACGGCCTACGTCAGCGATCAAGGCAACTGCGACAGCTGCGGCTACGACTTGCGCGGGTATATCCGCGTAGAGCGGATCAGCAAAAACCACGCTCAACTGCTTTCTCTGCTGGACGGGCTTCGCCTGGTCCTGAAACTGAGTGAACACCAGGTCGCTGCCACACAACGACAGATCGTGCGGATGGCCATCGAGCGCCAGGCTTCGATCAGTTCCGACCATGCAGCCGTGGCCGAGTTCTGGGAGGTCTACGACTACCTCGAATCCTTGAGCGAAGACCCTGTGGTGGACCACAGCAGCGACCCCGCCGTGATCGCAATCAACCTCAATGAATTCTGTGAGCGCGCCGCCGAGCACAAACAGAAGCTGGCCGACGTGGCCACCTTGCGCGATCTGCTCAAAGAGTCCCGCTCCCGCAAGTTCCTGGATAGCAACAAAGCCGTGCACAGCACCGTGCGCGCCGCATTCAACACCCGCAACCCATGTTCCATACCCCGGCCGACCACAGTGAAGTGCTGGACATTCAAGGCGTAAAGGAGAGTAAGACCGATGCAAATCCAAGTGTTTATGGGCAATGCCGGCGACGGCAAAACAAGCAAGCTGCAGTCAGTGCAGGACCGCCTGGACTTCACCGGCGAAAGCGCTCCCATCATCCAGGCCGGCGCCTATGGAGAGGATGGTTTGCTGGAGATTCTGGAAGTCCGGGCGGCAGCTGGCCAGCGGGAAATCCTGGTGGACGACTGCAGCAGGCAGCAGATCTTGAGGGTTCTGGAATGGCAATCATGTGTCGAACATGAGCCGAACTATGCGGGCCTGGTAATCCACCTGGCACGTAAGGACTGACCTTGTAAGAAACAGTGCCGAGGAGTTGCAGCTCCTCGACACCTAACCACTACCGAGGGCAATACCATGCAAGCACAGAACCTAAGCAGTAGCGCCGCGAAGGCTACCATACCGACGCGGCGCCTAGTGGCCACCGCGATCATCGGCGCGGCGGTCATTGGCTACCAGGTGCATAAAACCCCTGAATCACGAACCCGACTCGAAAGCCTGAGCCAGATGGCCAACACCTTGGGAGAACTGAGCGACGCAGACGCCGCTGTAGTCGCCCAACTGCTCGCCCACCCCACCGACGGGGGCAAGTCAGGCCATGCCTAACAACACCGCAACAACGCGCGAACGGCCCTTTCCCTGGAATATTGACTACACCAGCGTTTGCGACCAGTGCGGCAAGTGGCGCGCCCAGGGCAATCATAAAAAATGCAGTCGGCGACGCCAGTTGCTGAATGCCCATCTACGCCAACACAAGCCCAAGCCATAGGCCGCGTCCACCAGAAGATGCGCACTTAGATACTTGGCCCGGAAACGGGCCTTTTTGTTTTCGATCATCAGACTGTCGATACACCAGTACAGCGTTAGGGGTTTACATGAGCGGGGTCGAAGCTCGCGGAAATTCCGTGAGAATCTATTTTCAGTACAACGGGGAAAAGTGCAGGGAATCAATCCCAGGAGGCAACAAACCAGCAACCATTGCCCAGGCAAAGCGCCTGATCGACATCATCGAATACGAGATCCAGACCGGCACCTTTGATTACGCAAGGCACTTCCCCAATTCGTCCAAGCTGGTCGAAAACACTTTCGGCCACTACCTAGATCTGTGGTTGAAGATCAAAGCCAACAGCGTGGCAGCATCGAGCTATCGAGGTTACGCAAACAAGGCAGAGGTGCATGTCCGGCCACGCTGGGGAGCGGTGCAGATCAACGCGATTGATCACCTGGACCTGCAGGAGTGGATCCAGGGTACCCTGTCGAAGACACTCAAAAACAAGACCATCCGCGACATCATCAGCAACGTGCGACAGGTGTTCAGGCTATACCGCACCAGGATGAAAGTTGCGCACGACCCCACCGAGGGCCTGATGGTCCGCCTGCCAGATCCCGAGGCACCAGACCCATTCACCAGGGCGGAGATCAGACAGATCCTCGAAACCCCGACCAGCCGCACGCAAGAGCTGCTGATGGTTCAGTTCATGATTTGGGCTGGTCCTCGAGTATCCGAAACCATCGCACTGGCCTGGGAGGACGTAGACCTGGAGCAAGGCACCGTGACCTTCCGCAGATCAAAGGTCCGCGGAGCCTACCGAGTGACGAAAACGCGCCGATCGACGCGCAAGGTGCGCCTGCTCGCTCCTGCATGGGATGCACTGCGCAAGATCGATGCACTCAATAGAAAGAAGAAGGCGGAAACAGTCGAAGTCGTTGAACGGGACAACAAGACGGTCAGGAAACACAAACTGCACTTTGTATTCCTGAACACCAAAAGCGGCCTGCCGCACGTCAATGACTTCGTGGTGCGAGACAGGTTCTTCAAGGCACATTTGCTAGCGGCCGGGGTTCGCTATCGCGGCCCCGGCCAGTGCCGGCACACCTACGCCAGTCAGCTGCTGACGACCGGCGTGGCCTCAATCGACTGGATAGCCGAACAGATGGGACATACCAACGGGAACATGATTCGCCAGCACTACGGGACGTGGATCAATGAGGACGGGCCGGATGTCGTCGGGATGCTGCAGCTAGCATTGAAGATTTAGCAAACCAGACTCACCTGATCCGGTATACCAGTCTATGGGAGACTGGTATTCGCGGGGCAAACAAAAAGGCCCCCATACCTGACTCAGGTGTGGGGGCCTCTCTCACTTAAATGGCGTTATTGGTAACGCAATTACACTCGGCTGGCCTTTTCGCTCAGTTTGATCAGCTTGGCCTTTTTGGTATCCGACTTTTCATAACGAGCAAGCTCACTCAAATACGCCTGCGCTGCCTCGCCACCAGCCTCGGCAAGCGCTGCATAGATCGCGCTGCGTTCACGGCCGGTCATCGCGCGCTCGGCGCGGACGATCAAACTTTCCACGTCTACATCGCCTTCATTTGCCATAGGCACAGCTCCTTTTTAATGATGGCCCATTGTAAGCACGGCGGCCAACGCGATGGGGGTTCCTTTCCGCTGACCAGACGCTTTTTAGACAGTGCCCCATAACTCAGCTCAACAATAAAACCTCAAATTCGTCTATTGACGGCTGGCAACGCTGCTCGGTCATACGACAAAGCAAACGAGACAAGAGGCAACGGACCTCAATTATATGGTCGACAAGCATCTCGTCCGTCGTCGCCCCACCATGCACAGCTTTTGAGCGGTAATCGTAAAGGTTTTTGATACGACGGTAGAGGCTCACCCTCTCTGGCCCTCGATCCTCCAGATAGGCAGCTGCCAACAACGCAAGGCGAAAACGAAGCTCGGAATTAATTCCAAATAGGGCCTCAAAGCCAGACCAGAGGGCCGCGGCTGACATCCTTAAGTTGGCATGATGGTGATGCGTGGTCATTGCATCTACAGCCAGCCGGAAAGCGGGTCGCTCCAGCAAATTGATCCAACTTTTTAATTGAGCATTCACCCAGTCCAACGCATCAACTGATACGGCTTTCTGAACATCTAACCTGCGCGCTGCCGGCACGTCTTCAAGTAGCTGGATCTTGCAACCATCGGCTTCTACTGCGGGAATTACATCCCATGATACGTCCGCCACAGCCGGCACCAATATGTCAACTTGGGAACGCGTGCGAAGCGCTGAAATGATCCACCAACCGAGGTTCATGTTCGATTGATCGAATATTTCCCCATCGCACGCTACGGCAAGTTCATGAGTTACCGAGGGCATGTGGCGTGCTACTGCACTTAACAAAGACTTGCGGTGTAGAGCTTGTGCAAGTTCTATCTCACCTGGGGGTGCTTCCACCCTTCTCAGAACTGCAACGCGGGAGAAATCATATTTGTCGCACTCTACAGACAAGCCCGACACTGCGAAGCAAAGCTCCCGGGTACCGCCCAGCTCCGCCAAACGCTCTCTGGCGGAATCCTTCCTTTGACGAAAATGTTCTAGAACATCCATTTGATCCTCTCCCCCGTGGCTGGCAGCTCATCACGCAGCACCTTAAAAATAGGTACCTGTGAACTCGTCCGTCAGTGCCAACTTTTCGCACCAAAATAACGCACCAGTCCCATTACGGTCCCATGGGGCCATTTTTCGTACGCCAAAAACCACAAACCCCCGATTTTCTCTAGGAAAATCAGGGGTTTGCGTTTTCAGAATGTGGCGGTGAAGGAGAGATTCGAACTCTCGATACAGTTTCCTGTATACACACTTTCCAGGCGTGCTCCTTAAGCCACTCGGACACTTCACCGTATCTCGTCAAACCGATTCAGTCTGTCGAGGCGCGCTAATGTAGTCGATAGCTTTTCAGATGGCAAACTTTTTTTTCAGAATTTTCATGCGCTTAAGATCGATCCGTCGTTGCAGGGGGCTGGGAGCCAGCGGCAACAAGGCAAACCGGCCATTCTTCAGCCTTGTCTCTGGCTATATAGAAGAAAGCAGGCATGGCCGGCGGCGGCGTGCAGGCCAATGCCCGGCCTTACACCTGACTCATCAGTCAGTCACGGCGCTTTACCAGTTCGGTCGTGGTGGGTAACTTCTGCTGCACTTCAATACAAGGAATTGCGTCATGAGTGAGTTGATTTCCTACCATCTCGAAGACGGTATCGCGACCCTGACCTTGAGCAATGGCAAGGTCAATGCCATCTCCCCGGACGTGATTGCCGCTTTCAACGCTGCGCTGGATCAGGCCACCGCCGATCGCGCCGTGGTGATCATCACCGGTCAGCCGGGCATTCTCTCCGGCGGTTACGACCTCAAGGTCATGACAGCCGGTCCCAAAGAAGCCGTGGCGCTGGTAACCCAAGGCTCGACCCTGGCCCGCCGCCTGCTGTCCCACCCGTTCCCGGTGATCGTCGCTTGCCCGGGTCACGCGGTGGCCAAGGGTGCCTTCCTGCTGTTGTCGGCGGATTACCGTATCGGCGTCGACGGTCCCTTCAGCATCGGCCTGAATGAAGTGCAGATCGGCATGACCATGCACCATGCCGGCATCGAGCTGGCCCGCGATCGCCTGCGACGTTCAGCCTTCCATCGTTCGGTGATCAATGGCGAGATGTTCGACCCGCAAGGCGCGGTGGATGCCGGCTTCCTCGACAAGGTGGTGAGCGCCGAGGAACTGCAAGGCACGGCCCTGGCCGCTGCACGCCAGCTGAAGAAGATCAATATGCTGGCCCACAAGAACACCAAGCTGAAAGTGCGCAAGGCCCTGCTGGACACCCTCGACAACGCCATCATCCTCGACCAGGAACACATGGGCTGAATCGCCCGTGCTGAATGAATCGGCCCGACCTGTGTGTCGGGCTTTTTCTTGCCTGGCCGAAATGAACAGGCAAAGGCCTCTAGACCGCGGCTGGCACCAGCCTGCGGAAACATGTACTTAAACATCGCCCATCTCCCGGCTGAGAGCGGCAATTGCCGAAAACAGTGCACATCCGTACACTGCGCCACCTTTTGTCCCCGGTGGGCCGTTTAGATGCTGTATCTGTTTCGTATGTCGTTGATGGGCCTGCACTTTATCCTTGCCGGAAGCCTGGGCCTGCTGCTTGGACTGTGCCGCCCCTTCAACCCGGATAACAGTCGCCTGTGCGCCCGCCTCTACGCCTGGCCGGCCATGTGCATCCTGCGCCTGCGGGTCAAGGCCGAAGTCGGGCCGCTGATGGACAAGCCTGAGAGCTGCGTGATCATCGCCAACCACCAGTCCAATTACGATTTGTTCGTGTTCGGCAACGTGGTGCCGCGACGCACGGTGTGCATCGGCAAGAAGAGCCTGAAATGGGTGCCGCTGTTCGGGCAACTGTTCTGGCTGGCGGGCAATGTCCTGATCGATCGCGGCAACCCGCACAAGGCGCGGCGCTCCATGCTCACCACCACCCATACGCTGCAACACAAGGACACCTCGATCTGGGTCTTCCCCGAAGGCACCCGCAACCTCGGCGAGGACCTGCTGCCGTTCAAGAAGGGCGCGTTCCAGATGGCCATCGCCGCCGGCGTGCCGATCGTGCCGGTGTGCGTCAGCAGCTACATCAAGCACATGCGCCTGAACCGCTGGAACAGCGGCAAGATCCTGATCCGCTCGCTGCCGGCAATTCCCACCGCCGGGCTGACCATGGACGACATGCCGCGGCTGATCGCCCAGTGTCGCGAGCAGATGCGCGAATGCATCGCCCACATGGATCGCCAGCTGCAAGCCGCCTGAACCGCGAGCCCTCCCCCGATGCCAGCAAGCCCGCCCCGTGCGGGCTTTAATTTGTCTGCGAACTCCAGCTCCGGCAGTGACTCTGATGCTGCATTGCAGGCTAAGCTGCTGATTTGTAACCGCCCCATTGATAAGAAGAAGTGAAGCAGAGCCATGGGTAGAGTTGTTGCTGCCGCCGTGTACAGCGGCGGAAAGAAAGTCACCGATATCAGCCTTGACGAAGGGGCTGCCTGGGCCGCGAAACCCGGCCACTTCGTGTGGATCGGCCTGGAGGAACCCAATGCCCACGAACTGGCCAATCTGCAACGCCAGTTCAACCTGCATGAACTGGCCATCGAAGACGCTCTGGAGAAGCACAGCCGCCCCAAGCTGGAAACCTTTGGCGACGCCTTGTTCATCGTCACGTATTCGCCGGTGCGCACCGAGGGCAAGCTGGAGTTCATCGAAACCCACATCTTTGCCGGCAACGGCTACATCATCACCGCCCGCAACGGCCACTCGGCCTCCTATGGCTATGTACGCCAGCGTTGCGAGGCGCGCCCCCTGCTGCTGGAGCACGGCGAGGACTTCGTCCTTTATGCGCTGCTGGATTTCGTCACCGAGAACTACCAGCCGGTCAGTGAGGCCATCCACGGCGAGATCGACGAACTGGAACGCAACGTCCTGTGCAACTCGCTGAACGAACGGGATATCCAGAACCTCCACGGCCTGCGCCGCGACGTGCTGCGCCTGCGCCGCTATGTCGCGCCCATGGTGGAGATCAGCGAGGAGCTGCAGAAACTCAGCTTTCCGTTCATCGACAAGAACATGCGGCCGTATTTCCGTGACGTGCAGATTCACGTCACCCGGCAGATGGAGGACTTGTCGACCCTGCGCGACATTGCCAGCCAGACCATCGAGATCGGTGTACTGCTGGAGGCTTCACGGCAAAGCATCGTACAGCGCAAGTTCGCCGCCTGGGCGGCGATCCTGGCGTTTCCCACCGCGGTGGCGGGGATCTACGGGATGAACTTCCAGAACATGCCGGAACTGAGCTGGCACTACGGCTACTTTGGTGTTTTGGGTTTTATCAGTGTCGGCTGTATCAGCCTGTGGGCCAGCTTCAAGCGTTCCGGCTGGCTCTAGGGGACTGGGCCCCGGGCGCGGACGCCAGGGCCCTGCCAGGTCATGCGGCTTCGGGTTTGTGGGCGACGAAACGCATCATCCATTCCGCAACGGTGGTGCCGTGGTGCTCGTGCTCCAGACTGGCCAGGCCCTTCTGGTAGATCTTCTCGCCGAGAAACTCCTGGCGCAGGTCCAGCAGCGCCCGGGAGTAGTCGTGGATGAACTCGGGGTGCCCCTGGAAACACAGCACCTGGTCATTGATGTGATAGGCGGCATAGGGGCAGAAATCGCTGGAGGCGATCACTGTGGCGTTTTCCGGTAGCGCGGTGACCTGGTCCTGATGGCTGATCAACAGTGTCAGTTCCTCCACCACCGGGCTCATCCACGGCGCCTTGGCGGAAAGCTTGTAGCTATGGGTGCCAACGCCCCAGCCCTGAGTCGCCCGCTCGCTCTTGCCCCCCAGCAACAACGCCAGCAACTGATGGCCAAAGCAGATGCCCAGCAGCTTGTCACCGCGCTCGTAGCGGCCCAGCAGGTAGGTCTTGAGGGTTTGAATCCAGGGGTCGGTGCCGAAGGAGTCGGCCTTGCTGCCGGTCACCAGATAAGCGTCGAACTCCAGCTCGTCGCTGGGGTATTCGCCCTGGACCACGTTGTAGACGCTGAACTGGGCGGCAATGGGTTGCTGGGAAAACAGGCGCTGGAACATCTGCCCGTAACCCTGATATTGATCGACCAGTTCGGGACGCAGGATATCGGTTTCAAGAATGCAGATGCGTAGCGACATAAAAAATTCCTGACAAGGTGATGGCAATAATGAACAGCCCAGAGCCTGCCTTGAAATACCACGGCAAGGCAAGCCCCGGGGCCACTCATCGAGCGCCCGTCAACCTCAGAACAACTGCCCCTGGCGAGCCTTCTCCAGGAGCAGGGTCGGCGGGGCGAATCGTTCACCGTATTGCTGCGCCAGGTACTGCGCACGAGCGACGAAATCCTTCACCCCGTACTGGTTGATGAACTGCAGGGCGCCGCCGCTCCAGGCAGCGAAACCGATGCCGAAGATCGAGCCGATATTGGCGTCCGCCGTGGACTGCAGCACCCCCTCCTCCAGGCAACGCACGGTTTCGATGGCCTGGATGAACAGCAGGCGGTCGCGCACGTCCTGGGGCGAGATCTGTCCATCGGCGCGATAGAAGCGCGTGTGCAACTCGGGCCACAAGTGCTTCTGGCCACCGGCCGGGTAATCGTAGAAACCGCCGCCGGCGGCCTTGCCCGCACGCTTGTGGTCGTGGAGCAACTGGTCGATCACAGCAAACGCCGGATGCTTGATAGGCGGCTTGCCTTCAGCCTGCAGGTCCTTGGTGGTCTGCTGACGGATGTGGCTCATCAGGCTCAGGGACACTTCATCGGAAATCGCCAGCGGCCCGACCGGCATCCCGGCCTTGCGCGCCTCGGTTTCGATCATCGGCGCCGAAATGCCTTCGCCGAGCATGGCAATCCCTTCATTGGTGAAGGTACCGAACACCCGGGAGGTGAAGAATCCGCGGCTGTCGTTGACCACGATCGGGGTCTTGTTGATCTGCAGCACGAAGTCGAACCCACGGGCCAGGGTCGCCTCGCTGGTCTGTGCGCCCTTGATGATCTCCACCAAGGGCATCTTTTCCACCGGGCTGAAGAAATGCAGGCCGATGAACTTGTCCGGATTCGGCACCGCCGTGGCCAGTCCGGTGATGGGCAGGGTCGAAGTGTTGGAGGCAATCACCGCTTCTGCGCCGACCACCTGCTGCGCAGCCCGGGACACCTTGCCCTTGAGCTCGCGATCCTCGAACACCGCCTCGATGATCAGGTCGCAACCGGCCAGGTCGGCGTCCTCGGCGGTGGTACGGATTCGCGCCAGGGTCGCGTCACGCTGCTCGCGGCTCAATTGCCCACGCGCCAGCTTTTTCTCCAGCAGCGCCGCCGAGTGGGCCTTGCCCTTCTCTGCCGCCTCGACGCTGATGTCCTTGAGCACCACCTCGATGCCCGCCACCGCGCTGACGTAGGCAATCCCCGCCCCCATCATCCCGGCCCCCAGCACCCCGAGCTTTTTCGTGGTCTGCGGCGCGATACCTTGAGGGCGCGAGCCACCGGCATTGATTTCATTGAGCTGGAACCAGAAGGTGCCAATCATGTTCTTCGCCACCTGGCCGGTGGCCAGCTCGGTGAAGTAGCGAGTCTCGATCAGGTGCGCGGTGGCGAAATCCACCTGGGCGCCTTCGACGGCGGCGCACAGGATCTTCTCCGGCGCGGGGAAACAGCCCTGGGTCTTGGCTCGCAGGATCGACGGGGCAATGGCCAGCATCTGCGCCACTTTCGGGTTGGCTGGCGTGCCGCCGGGGATCTGATAACCGCGTACGTCCCAGGGCTGCTGGGGCGCCGGGTTGGCGAGGATCCAGGCCCGAGCCTTGGCCAGCAGCTCATCGCGATCCGTCGCCAGGGCGTCGATCAGGCCAGCTTGCAGCGCCTGCTGCGGGCGCACTTTCTTGCCTTCCAGCAGATACGGCAGCGCCTTTTCCAGGCCCAGCATGCGCACCATGCGCACCACCCCGCCGCCACCGGGCAACAGGCCCAGGGTGACTTCCGGCAGGCCGATCTGTACCGATTTATCGTCCAGGGCCACCCGGTGATGGCAGGCCAGGCAGATTTCCCAGCCGCCACCCAGGGCAGCGCCATTGATTGCAGCGACCACCGGTTTGCCCAGGGTTTCCAGAGCGCGCAACTGGCCCTTGAGGGCCTGCACCCGGTCATGAAAAGCCTTGGCTTGCGGCCTGTCGACCTTGATCAGCTCATTGAGGTCGCCGCCGGCAAAGAAGGTCTTTTTCGCCGAGGTGATGATCACCCCGGCAATCGATTGCTGCTCGGCCTGCAGGCGCGCCACGACGCCGGCCATGGCGTCGCGGTACACCGCGTTCATGGTGTTGGCGCTCTGGCCCGGCATATCGATGGTCAGGACGACGATCTGGTCCTGGCCCTTTTCGTAACGGATGGCATCGGTCATGAAGTTGATTCCTTGAAGTCGGGGCTCAGAGGCGTTCGATGATGGTGGCGATACCCATGCCGCCGCCGACACAGAGGGTCGCCAGGCCGTAGCGCTGGCGCCGGCTTTCCAGCTCGTCGAGCAAGGTGCCGAGGATCGCGCAGCCGGTGGCGCCCAGCGGATGCCCCAGGGCGATGGCGCCCCCGTTGACGTTGACCCGGGCCGGATCGATGGCCATGTCCTTGATGAACTTGAGCACCACCGAGGCAAAGGCTTCGTTGACCTCGAACAGATCGATGTCCTCGACCCGCAACCCGGCCTTGGCCAGGGCCTTGCGGGTGGCCGGCGCCGGGCCGGTGAGCATGATGGTGGGGTCGGTGCTGGTCACCGCCGTGGCCACGATCCGCGCCCGGGGCTTGAGCCCCAGCTCCCGGCCCTTGGCCTCTGAACCGATGAGCATCAGCGCCGAACCGTCGACGATGCCCGAACTGTTGCCCGGGGTGTGCACGTGGTTGATGCGCTCGACATGGCTGTAGACCCGCAGCGCGGTGGCGTCGAAGCCCATCTGACCCATCATTTCGAAACTCGGCTTGAGGCTGCCCAGGCCTTCCAGGGTCGAGTCGGCGCGGATGAACTCGTCATGCTCCAGCAAGACGATGCCGTTCTGGTCCTGCACCGGCACCAGGGACTTGGCGAAGGCGCCGCTGGCACGGGCCCGGGCCGCCTTCTGCTGGGATTGCAGGGCGAAGCGGTCGACCTCCTCGCGGGAGAAGCCCTCCAGGGTCGCGATCAGGTCCGCGCCAATGCCCTGGGGGGTGAAATGGCTGTGCATATTGGTTTCCGGGTCCAGCACCCAGGCCCCGCCATCGCTGCCCATGGGCACCCGGGACATGGACTCCACGCCACCGACCACCACCAGCTCCTCGAACCCCGAGCGCACCTTCATCGCACCGAGATTGACCGCTTCCAGCCCCGAGGCGCAAAAGCGATTGATCTGCACACCGGCCACGCTCACATCCCAATCCGCAGCCTGAACGGCGGTCTTGGCGATATCGGCCCCTTGATCGCCGATGGGCGTCACACAGCCCAGGACCACGTCGTCCACCTGGCTGGTGTCCAGCTCGCAACGCTGTTGCAGAGCCCGCAGCAAGCCGGCCACCAGGTTCACCGGTTTCACGCTGTGCAAGGCGCCATCGGCCTTGCCTTTGCCACGGGGCGTGCGTAACGCATCGAATATCAAAGCTTGGGTCATGACGTCCTCGAACCGCTGTGCAGGGGAAAATGTCGAGCCCTCACCTTAGGCGCGACAGCCGTGGATTCAATGACCGATGCGCTCAGCCGCCTTGACGGTGACGCTCAGACGAACGGTAGGCAGCTAAGCGATCGCCCGATGAAGGGTCGCGAGCTGTCTAGCCAAAGGGCGACCACCCGGTGTGTCAGTGGATTTATAGCGTTTTCAGGGATTGCAGCTATAACTTCATACGAATTGGATCTAAGCCAGAGGATACAAGGCCCCTAAGGTAGAAACTGTAGGAAGTCCCGGACGGATTCTGCATCGGGACAGGTCAAAAAAGGGACACATAACCGGCCCACAATGACATTCAGGACCGGCATGCATTGATGCTCAGGAATAACAACAAAAGGCATTCAGCCATGTTCAAACATTCGAAAGTACGTCAGGCGGGGCTCATCCTCTTCGCAACCACATTGCTGTTGATCTTGCCGAACCTCACCAAAGTGATCGGCTGATACGGGGTTGCTCGACCAACCGACCAGCACCTTGCCCCCCGGTTCTCGCCGGGGGCGGGCTGTCGCGTGTCCATCTTGCTGAGCAACGGCAAGCAGGAGGCTTCATGTCGCCACCGCCCCGTCCACGCAGGAAGGCCAAGACCCGCTAGCCAAGCGCGACTATTTCGGTATCGTGAACCACGCTGACCACGAAGAACGCCGGGATGCCTGGTCGACCCTGTGTCGCAACCGCAAGACCTGCAGCCCGATGACGCCTACCCACTGACGAAGATCCGACGGCCATCCATTGAAAGCTCTCCTCCTTTGCGCTGCCCTCCTGACGAGCAGCCCGCTATACGCCGCCCAACTGCTGATCGACCTGGGCTCCGGCAGCCGCACCTGGCAGACCGAAGAACTGCTCAAGCACCCCGCCGCGCGGACCATCCAGATCAAGGACGATGTGTCCTACCACCGCGACATGCAGTACCGGGCCGTGCCCATGGCGGCCCTGCTCCAGGGACTCAAGGCTGACGACCATCTGCAGGCCGTGGCCCTGGACGGCTTCGCCGCCGAACTGAGCGCCGCGCCTCTGCTCGACACCCAGGGCTCCCAGGCCTGGCTGGCCATTGAAGACCCAAGCCAACCCTGGCCTGCCCTGGCCGCGGACAAGCCCGGCGCCGGGCCTTTCTACCTGGTGTGGACGAACCCGCAAGCCGGGCATGTGAGCCCCGAGCAATGGCCATTCCAGGTGGCGCGCATCCAGCGCCTGGCGCCGGTGGCAGAGCGCTTTCCGGCCCTGGCTCCGGATCCGAAGCTGGCCAGCAATGATCCGGTCAACCAGGGCTTCATCCTGTTCCAGAAGAACTGCCTGGCCTGCCACCGCCTCAATGCCGCCGGTGACTCGCAGTTCGGGCCGGACTTGAACATTCCCTACAACCCAACCGAGTATTTCAGTGGCGACTTTCTCAAGCGCTACATCCGCGATCCGCAGAGCCTGAGGCGCTGGCCACAGGCCAAGATGCCCGGGTTCGACAGCACTGTGTTGCCGGATCAAGAGCTGGAGTTGTTGCTGGGCTATCTGCGACATATGGCGGGGCGCAAGCAGCTGCCTTGAGCTGATGCGGGTGTTATCTATCGCCTGGATAGCCAGAGTTGATTTCACGGTCCGGCCAGGCAGGCGGACAATCGCGTCCATCGAGCAAAGACTTCATCACGCCTGATGAAGTCGCTGCTGCAACCTTGATGACGCCGATGACAACCGGGTCCGGGCTCTCCCGACCGGTTCCCTCTCCTGACCGGTCTTCCCTTTTAGCCACCCTCCCGGGTGGCTTTTTTTTTACCTTTGAGCCCCCTGAAAACGCAATTGGCCGACCCGAGGGCCAGCCAATTGTCCATCTTGATGCGATGGCTCCGGGTTAAACCAGGCGCCCGCGAATCTCCTGCTTCACCCCCCATCCTTCAATGATGCCGCCCAGAGGCTCGACCACGGCCTCGAAGTCCTGTTCAAAATCCCCGATGCCGCCATAGGTGGCGTACATCACCTTGCTCAGTTCCAGATACCAGGCGCCGTCATCACGCACGCTGACCTGGGCGTTCAAGGATTCACCGCGAAACTGTCCTGCCGCCCTGCGCGCCCGCTCCTCATCCGGGAAAATGGCGTAGAACTCGATGGGATGGAATCGTGAAAAATCAAAACCGCCTTCTTTCATGCGGCGCAGCACACTGCTGCTGAGGTCTTCTTGAACGGCTGTGCTCATGAAACGTCCTCCTCAAACCGATGGATAGACTTTCCGTGCTTCCCGACTCGCCGGCCAAAGCAACCGGCATCACGACCCGGGGCGGGTCGTCAGGAAACAAGCATGGAGCTGACAAGATCAGAGCTAGGCGAAGAATTTGCTGATCTCGTTTGCAGATTAGCGCCAACGCCTGGGCGCCGCCAGAAATAGCTGCGCAAGCGATCTCTGTCGTCTCTAGATCGGCGTGATGCTGAGAATCTGAATGCTGTTCTGCTCTTTCAGGCTTTTGAGAGTGGGGGCTTCGATACGTCCGTCCAGATCATTCAGATCCAGTTCGGCACTGACCGGCAGCAGCTTGGCCCTAACCAGCTGCGCGGCCCGTTCCAGCGTCGGCTCCTGTTCGCAATCGAAGTCTTCGACGGACTGCACACCATGATCGTCCACGAAAGTGACTTGCCACTTTTGCATCAGCGCCTCCTCGATAGCCCTGTCAGTGGGCCTACAACATCTCGACCTTGAGCCAGAGGCAAACGTTCCGCGGCACGGGCGGGCCAGCCAACAAAAAGGCCGCCCGGAGGCGGCCTTGATCGAACCCTTGGACCGTCAGCCGATCACGGCTTTTCGGCACGGGCCTTGAGCGCCTTCAGAGTGTTGAAGGGCGCATCCACCACGAACTTGTTGGCCAGCCAGGACGGCACGCTGCCACCGGGCTCGGTGTGCACCTGATAGGTCACTTCGACCTGATCGGCACCTTTGGGCACGAACTTCCAGTAACCCTCGACCTGGGATACACGCACGAAACCTTTCTCTTCCGGGATGTAGGTCGGCACGCCTTCCAGCTTGCGGGTCAGACTGCCGTCCGCGGCTTCGCTGGTCGTGATGTGCAGCACCGAGTCACGCGCAGTGACCGGCCAAGGCGTGTTGAACTGGGTGTAGGTCCAGGTTTGATCGCCTTCGTGCTTGAGCAGTTTCTGGGTCTTGCACTCGTGGATCCAGGCGCAGGCACCCACCACGTCTTCCTGCAGTGCACGAAGCTTGGCGATGGAGGTCTTCATGGTGGTGACGCCACGGTAGGCCTTGTATTTGGAACCGGCCACTTCACTCAAGGAGATCTTGATGCCGTCTTCATCCTTAGCCGTCTGCCAGTCTTCGGCGTGGGCTGTTGCCGACAACAGCACGGTGAAGCCACAGAGCACAGCCATTCGATACAGCGAACCCATTGTCTTATTCCTTATTGTTGAAGTTCCGTTCATTGAGAACACTCTAAGCCGCTGTCACTTGTTCCCACCATCCGAGCAAGCGGATGGCATCTTCCCGGCTTTCGCCGCAAACCTCGGGATCTGCCTGAAACGCGCCGCACACCGCTGGCCGCTCCGGCCTACCGAACAAGCCACACAGGTGTTCGACAGACAGGTGCAGGCAACGTTCTCCCGCCGGCTTGCCATTGGGCATTCCGGGGATCGGTGAGCTGATGGAAGGGGCAATGCAGCAGGCGCCACAACCTTCACGGCATTTCATGACGAAAGCTCCTCGCGACAAGCATAGTGTTGAATGACGCCGCACAAGAGTAACCGCTAAAACAGCCGTTTAAAATTACTCAAAGAACGGATTTGACGCACAACCGTGCGTGACTGATCAGTCTCCGACAAAGCGTCGCTGCAGCCAGTCACAAACAGGTTGAAGAATTTACTGCTTGAATTCGAAATCCAGGGCCGCGCCTTCGATTTCACGACGCTCCTCATTGCGCAACTGCAACTGCATTTCGTTGCTCAGCAAGCGACCGTTGAGTTGGAACGGACTGCTTTCCTTGGGTTTCTCGCCAAACATCTGCGGCAGCAACGGTTCGCGCTTGGGCAATGGCACACTGCCGACAGGTTGCAGATGCTTGACCATTTCCGGCGGCAGGCTGAGGTCCAGCTTGGGGCTCTTCAGCGGCGTCTTGATGTCTTGATAGGCCCACTTGGATTTGGGCTTGGCTGCAGCCTTCTTGCTTGCCGGCTTGCTCTTGCCAGTGCTGGCCTGGGCCTTGGCCTTGCTCGCCGAGGCCTGCTTGGCGGTAGCAGGCTTGCTCGGATGGGCGCTGCTGGCGGCCGGTTTATCGGCGGCCGAGGCTGCCTGGACAGGCGTGACAGCGACAACTCCCAACAGACAGGCTGATAACCAGATGGCAGGAAAAAAGGCATTCATAAAGGCAGGTAGATCGACAAAAGGTGCCCTATGCTCGCTTGTTGCAAGCCCCATGACAAGCACAGGGCCGCATTGTTTAAAAACCGCCGGCCGCCTCCTGGCACAACTGGCTGGCGAGCATGCCCAGGGTCATCAAGGCCCGCTCGGCCTCACGGTTCCAGGGGGTGCCGCAATTGAGCCGCACGCAGTGGTTGAACTGCTCGGTGTTACTGAAGATCAACCCCGGGGCGATGCTGATGCCCTGCTGCAGGGCCCGCACATGCAATTCCTGGGTGTTGACCCGCCCCGGCAGGCTGACCCAGAGAATGAAGCCGCCGTTGGGCCGGGTGATCTGCGTGCCTTCCGGAAAGTACTGCTGCACCGCCAGTTGAAAGGCGCTGAGGTTCTTGCGGTACTCCTGGCGGATGTAGCGTAAATGCCGGTCGTAGCCGCCGTTCTCCAGGTACGCCGCAACGCCCATCTGCGTCACGCTGCACGCCGAATGAGTACTGAAGGTCTGCAGGCGCTGGATCTCCTGCTGATACTTGCCGGCGATCATCCAGCCGATGCGCACCCCCGGTGACAGGGTCTTGGAGAAACTCGAGCAGTAGATCACCCGGTCCAGGCGGTCATAGGCCTTGAGGGCCTTGGTGCGCCCTACCTCGAACATCAACTCGCCGTAGATATCGTCCTCGACCACCTGAATATCGAAATCCGAAGCCAGACGCAGCAACTGCTTCTGCCGTTCCTCCGGCATGGTGCCGCCCAGGGGATTGCTCAGACGCGTCGTCAGCACCAGAGCCTTGATCGACCACTGGTTGGCCGCCAGTTGCAGCGCTTCGAGGCTCATCCCGGTGGAAGGATCGCTGGGAATCTCGATGACCTTGAGCCCCAGCAGGTCCGCCAGTTGTAGCAATCCGTAATAGGTCGGTGATTCCGCGGCGATCAGATCGCCCGGCCGGGTCAGGACCCGCAGCGACATTTGCAGGGCATCGACGCAACCGTGAGTGATCACCACTTCCGAAGGATCGACCACCACCCCGGCGTCACGCATGCGAATCGCCACCTGGCGTCGCAGTGGCTCGAAGCCCGGACTGAACATGTAGCTGAACGCCCGGGGGCTGTGAAACCGCGTGACCTTGGCCAATTGCTGGTGCAAGGCCCGCACCGGCAGGTAGTCGACGCTGGGCACCGCAGCCCCCAGCGGAAAGACCCCTTCGCGACGGGACTCCACCAACACCTGCTGGATAATGCTGCTGCGGGTCACCAGCCCTGGACGCTCGACCCGGGCGATGTCCGGCGTGGGCGCGGTCAGCGCCGGCGTCTGGTGCACGTAGTAACCGGACTGGGGACGCGCGCGGATCAGCCCCTGGTCCTCGAGATTGGCGTAGGCCTGGAGCACCGTGGCGTGGCTGACGTTGAGCTGCGAGCTCATCTTGCGTACCGACGGCACGCGCTCCCCCGGCTGGTAGACACCACGGCGAATATCCTCAGCCAGTTGCTGAGCGATACGTTGATAGAGCAAGAGATTGGTCATGGCACAGCACTCGATTTCACGGCGTTTTATTCTTGTGTGAAACAATACCGGCACAGTTTAGAAGTGTACTGGGACAGTTCCTACAATAGTCGAGGACACCGGGCAGTGAAAAGTAGAACTGTAGGGTTTTTGTGAGCACCTTGGCAGACATAAAAAAACCCGACGCCTAGCGGACGTCGGGTTTTTCGGGGACAACTGGCGTTTCAGCGAGCGGCGCCAAGCTGGCCCTTTTCGTCGGAGAAGACGATTTCCACTCGCCGGTTCTGCGCCCGGCCACGCTCCGACGCATTGGCTTCCACCGGGTAGTCGTCACCGTAGCCTTCGACCTGGATCCGCTTCTCGTCGATCCCCAGATCCACCAGCACGTCCGCCACGGCCTGGGCCCGATCACGCGACAGCTGCAGATTGCTCTGACGCTCACCGGTGTTGTCGGTGTAGCCCTCGATGCGCACGACACGCTTGGGGTTCAGTTGCAGGAACTGCACCACCTTGAGCACTGTACGATTGGCCGAGTTCTTCAATTCGGCCTCGCCGGTGTCAAACAGCACGTCGCCCAGCGTCATCACCAGGCCCCGGTCGGTCTGGGTGGTCGCCAGGCTGATGATCTGCTCCTCCAGCCACTTGCCCTGCTGCTGCACGCTCAACAGTTTGGCCTCACGCAGGGCCAGTTGCAGGCGCTGTCGTTCCAGTTCGAGCTTGGCCGCGCGCTCCTGGTTCAGCGCCTGATCCGTGTGTTCCCGGGCAATTTCGCTGTAGCGCCGACTCAGGTAGGCATAGTGCTCCACATCGGCGCCGCTGCCCCAGTAGGTCGACAGTCGATCGGCACGGGCCAGGGATTCTCCGGCGCGTATCACGTCCTTGGGCGCGATACGCAACACGTTGGAGTCCTCCTTGACCTTCTGGAAGTCGGCACCGGCTTGCTGCAGGGCTTCCTCGCTGTGCTGGCCGGCACAGCCATAGAGACCCGCGCAGGCCAACAGCAACGCGCCACCAAAGATGCGGGTCGAAAGGCTCATTGGGCATCTCCCAGTTGCTTGCGCAGGCGGGTGATGCGGGTGTTGAGCTCGTTCACCTGTTCCTGGCTCTTCTGGTTCAGGACCTTGGCCTCGGCCAACCGGGCATCCAGTTCTGCCTGTTCGGCACGCATCCGCGCCTTCTTGTAGGACTCATCCTGCATATTGCCCTGAGCCCGGGAGAACTTGTCTTCGGCCAGTTTCAACTCAGGCATCGCCTCGGCCGAGGCCCCCACGGCCTTGGCTTGCTCCAGTGCCTGGGCAGTGAGGCGCATTTGCTCGGTGGGCGCCGGATCGGTTGCACAACCCGCCATGGCCAACAGGGCCAGGGCAGGGAAAAGAGGTCGAATAGTCACACGTGATTCCTACGGTTTTGGGCTGCTGACGGGTTGCTGCAACTGGGCCTTCCAGCGCTCCAGATTGCGCTGCAGCAAGGCCTCCGTCAGACCGGACGCGGGCAATTCTGTCATCTTTTTTGCCAGCTGTCCGCGCAACCATGGGTCATTGCAGGCGGAGTTATGGGACAGCGCGAGAAACAGTCCCGGTTTGTCGATGGCCTGGGGAAACGCCTGCAGGTCCGCCGCCATTCCCAGGGACTGGGCCATGGCCATGCCCGCATAGCGCGGTGCCAGAACATAGTCCACTTCCCCCAGCAGCAAGGTCTGGAAGACCTGGGTCAAGTTCGGCAGGCGCTTGAGCTGCAAGTGCTCCTTGGCCACGACCTGAAAGGGCTGGGTCAACCGGGCCTTTTCCGAAACCGCTCCCGGATGACCGGCAAGGTCCGCCACCTGGGTGTAGCTCAGGGTCGAGTCCTTGCGGGTCCACACCAGATAGTCGTTCTGCACCAGCGCCGGATGGATGTAGTCCAGAGACTCCAGCTCATTGAAGGTCAGTGGCGCATCGGCCAGCAGGTCCATGCGCCCGCTACGAACTTCATCCAGGGCTTCGGAACGTTTGCCGGCGTACAACAATTCGACCTTGAGTCCCAGCTCCCCCGCCACTTGCTGCAACAGATCGGCACTGGCTCCCATCAGGTGCTTGGGGTTCTGCGGGTCTTGCCACAGGTACGGTGGCGCGTCCGGGCTGCCGGTCACCACCAGACGCTCGCACTTGCCTGCTGCCAGTGACAGCGCTGGCGACAACGCCAGGCCCAACAGCGCTGCCCAGCCACTGATGCGATGCAGATCCATGGCGATACCCTCCCCCAACAAAAAACACCCATAAAAAAACCCGGCCAAAAGGCCGGGCTCTTTATAAGTGAAGACGCCGGATTAGACCAGCTTCTCCAACTCGGGTACGGCTTCGAACAAGTCCGCCACCAGGCCGTAATCGGCCACCTGGAAGATCGGCGCCTCTTCGTCCTTGTTGATCGCAACGATCACTTTGGAGTCTTTCATGCCGGCCAGGTGCTGGATCGCGCCGGAAATACCGACAGCGATGTACAGCTGTGGCGCAACGATCTTGCCGGTCTGGCCGACCTGCATGTCGTTGGGCACGAAGCCTGCGTCCACTGCAGCGCGGGAAGCGCCGACAGCGGCACCCAGCTTGTCAGCCAGGGCATACAGGTGCTTGAAGTTGTCACCGTTCTGCATGCCGCGACCGCCGGAAACGACGATCTTGGCAGCGGTCAGCTCAGGACGATCGGACTTGGCCAGCTCTTCGCCAACGAAGCTCGACTTGCCCGCATCGTGAGCGGCGCCAACCGCTTCAACCGCAGCCGAACCACCTTCAGCGGCAACGGCGTCGAAGCCGGTGGCACGCACGGTGATGACTTTCACCGCAGCCGAGGACTGCACGGTGGCGATGGCGTTGCCGGCATAGATCGGACGCTTGAAGGTATCGGCGCTTTCGACCGAGATGATCTCGGAGATCTGGTCAACATCCAGCTGGGCGGCAACCCGCGGCAGGATGTTTTTGCCGTTGGAAGTCGCGGCAGCCAGGATGTGGCTGTAGCCAGCGCCCAGTTCGGCGACCAGCGGCGCAACGTTTTCCGGCAGTTGGTGAGCGTAGGCGGCGTTGTCGGCCACCAGCACTTTGGCCACGCCAGCGACTTTGGCGGCGGCTTCAGCCACAGCACCAACGCCCTGACCGGCGACCAGTACATGAATGTCACCACCGATTTTGGCGGCGGCGGCAACGGTGTTCAGGGTGGCCGGAGCCAGCGCCTTGTTATCGTGTTCGGCGATTACCAAGATAGTCATGATCAGATTACCTTCGCTTCGTTTTTCAGTTTCTCGACCAGTTCAGCCACCGACTTGACCTTGATACCCGCGCTGCGTGCAGCCGGCGCTTCGACTTTCAGGGTCTTGTTGGTGGAGGCGGTGGAAACGCCCAAAGCATCAGGAGTCAGCGTTTCAAGCGGCTTCTTCTTGGCTTTCATGATGTTTGGCAGAGACGCGTAGCGCGGCTCGTTCAGACGCAGGTCGGTGGTGACGATGGCTGGCAGGTTCAGTGCAACGGTCTGCAGGCCGCCATCGATTTCGCGAGTGACATTGACCTTGTCGCCAGACACTTCGACCTTGGAGGCGAAGGTGCCTTGAGCGTAACCGCTCAGGGCCGCCAGCATCTGGCCGGTCTGGTTGTTGTCGCTATCGATGGCCTGTTTGCCGAGGATCACCAGCTGTGGCTGCTCCTTGTCGACCACAGCCTTGAGCAGCTTGGCCACGGCCAGGGAGTTCAACTCTTCAGCGGACTCGACGAGGATTGCGCGATCGGCACCCAGTGCCAGGGCGGTACGCAGTTGCTCTTGAGCAGTAGCAGGACCGATGGAGACGACGACGATTTCAGTCGCTACACCTTTCTCTTTCAGGCGTACGGCTTCTTCCACTGCGATTTCGCAGAAAGGGTTCATCGACATCTTGACGTTGGCGAGGTCGACGCCGGAGTTGTCCGCTTTGACGCGAACCTTGACGTTATAGTCGACCACTCGTTTGACAGCTACAAGAACCTTCATGGATTCCTCGTTACTCTCCGGTGAAAAGAAAGTCGCCTAGGCGAGAACCTGGCGGTTGATGCTCATCGGCACAAGGGCACCTCCAAAAACGCTGGCGTACATAAAGGATGACCTTGCTCACGGGAGTGATGACCGTTGGTCAGTGGTGACCGGCGAGTCATTCATTATCGCGGCGTGTAAACTGCGCACGTTCAAGCTGTGCGGCGCATCACCTTTACTGCCTTTGCCCTGTCTTTAGAGGTGCTCTTGAAACCAACAGTCAGCCTACGGCGAGCGCAAAACCGACCGTATCTTGACCGGAACGCCTTTTCTGGTCAATACGGCAAAATAGCCGTTTATAAGCCGCGCTTCTTTGATTTATCTGGGCTGCAGCAATTTCAAACAAACGTTTGTATTGGACGCTGAGAGTGGTGTAGATATAATGCGCCGCCCAGAGAGAAAGGTCGGCCATCCACCCCTCCTCCCCCCATTTGCGATGGGAGAAAGCGCGGATGCAACGCCAAACCTCCAATTAGAAAAAACCGTTGAGCCTTGAGTAGGAGATAGCCTAGTGGAACGCGAATACATGGAATTCGACGTGGTCATCGTCGGTGCCGGCCCCGCAGGCTTGTCCGCCGCTTGCCGCCTTAAGCAGAAGGCCGCTGAAGCCGGTAAGGAAATCAGCGTCTGCGTGGTCGAGAAAGGCTCCGAAGTCGGTGCTCACATCCTTTCCGGTGCCGTGTTCGAACCACGGGCCCTGAACGAACTGTTCCCGGACTGGAAGGAACTGGGCGCGCCGCTCAACACTCCGGTGACCCGCGACGACATCTATGTCCTGCGCAGCGGCGAAACGTCCACCAAGGTTCCGGACTTCTTTGTGCCCAAGACCATGCACAACGAAGGCAACTACATCATCTCCCTGGGCAACCTGTGCCGCTGGCTGGCCCAGCAAGCCGAGAACCTGGGCGTGGAAATCTACCCGGGCTTCGCCGCCCAGGAAGCCCTGATCGACGAAAACGGCGTGGTGCGCGGGATCATCACCGGCGACCTGGGCGTCGACCGTGAAGGCCAGCCAAAAGACGGCCTCTACACCCCCGGCATGGAACTGCGCGGCAAATACACCCTGTTCGCCGAAGGCTGCCGCGGCCATATCGGCAAGCAGCTGATCAAGCGCTTCAACCTGGACAGCGACGCCGACGCCCAGCACTACGGCATCGGTCTCAAGGAAATCTGGGAAATCGATCCGGCCAAGCACCAACCGGGCCTGGTGGTGCACACCGCCGGCTGGCCGCTGGACATCATGGGCAACGAGAACACCGGCGGCTCCTTCCTCTATCACCTGGAAAACAACCAGGTGGTGGTGGGCCTGATCGTCGACCTGTCCTACGCCAACACCTACCTGTCGCCGTTCGACGAGTTCCAGCGCCTCAAGCATCACCCGGTGCTCAAGCAGTACCTGGAAGGCGGCAAGCGCATCAGCTACGGCGCCCGTGCCATCTGCAAGGGCGGCCTGAACTCGCTGCCGAAGATGGTGTTCAAGGGCGGCGCGCTGATCGGTTGCGACCTGGGCACCCTGAACTTCGCCAAGATCAAGGGCAGCCACACGGCCATGAAGTCCGGCATGCTCGCCGCCGACGCGGTGGCCGACTCGCTGTTCGCCGGCTCCGAAGGCGCCGACGAGCTCAAGAGCTACGTCGACTCGTTCAAATCCAGCTGGCTGTATGAAGAGCTGTTCGCCAGCCGCAACTTCGGCCCGGCCATGCACAAGTTCGGCCCGATCATCGGTGCCGGCTTCAACTGGATGGACCAGAACATCTTCGGTGGCAAGCTGCCCTTCACCCTGCACGACACCAAGCCGGACTACGCCTGCCTGAAGCTGGCCAAGGACTGCACGAAGATCGACTACCCGAAACCCGACGGCAAACTCAGCTTCGACAAATTGAGCTCGGTGTTCATCTCCGGTACCAACCACGAAGAAGAACAACCGTGCCACCTGAAGCTGACCGACCCGAGCATCCCGCTGAGCCGCAACCTGCCGCTGTACGATGAACCGGCCCAGCGTTACTGCCCGGCCGGCGTGTACGAGGTGATCACCCAGGAAGATGGCGAGAAGCGCTTCCAGATCAACGCGCAGAACTGTGTGCACTGCAAGACCTGCGACATCAAGGACCCGGCCCAGAACATCACCTGGGTCACTCCGGAAGGCGCCGGCGGCCCGACTTACCCGAACATGTAACTCGCCGCGCGACACAAGAGGCCCCCTATATGGGGGCCTTTTTCATGCCCGGCATTCGCCGACCCGGCAGCCTGTGGAACCGGCCGCCGGCGAAAACGCGCCCTCAAGCCCGGTACCGGCTCAGGGGCATCTTCGCTGGCAAGCCGACGCCTGCAAGGGCATGGCTGCTCAGGCAGCGCGCTCTTCGCCGGGGTTGCGCTCGAAGTAGCGCTTGTACTCGCGACTGAACTGCGAGGTGCTCTGATAGCCCACCCGATGCGCTACCTGGGCCACGCCCAGCCCCTCCCCCAACAGCAGCTGCTGGGCCTTGAGCAGGCGCAGGCGCTTGAGGTACTGCACCGGCGAGAGCAAGGTGCTGCGCTTGAAATGCTCGTGGAAGGTCGAGGGGCTCATATTGGCGCAGCGGGCCAGGGTCTCGACGCTCAGGGGCTCGGTGTAATGCTCGTGCAGATGATTGAGCGATGCCGCGACCCGGGCGAAATGCCCCTGCTGCTCCACCAGTGCCCGCAGGGCATCGGCCTGGGGCCCACGCAGGGCAGCGAAAAGCAGTTCGCGCACCCTGGAGGCGCCCATGACCTTGCACTCCAGAGGATCGTGCAGACAGCGCAGCAGCCGCTCCACACAACCACGCATGCTGTCATCGAGCACCGCCGAGGTCATGGATTCCAGGGTCTGCGCCGAAGCGGCCCGGCCTTCGGTGATGCCCATGGCCAGCACCAGCTCGCTGAGGACTGCCCGGTCGATGGCGATGGAAATGCCCAGCAGCGGCGCATCGGGCATAGCGAAGGTTTCACATTCGAAGGGCACCGACAGGGCCTGGATCAGGTAGTGCCCGGCCCCATATTCCAGGGTCCGCGTCCCCAGATAGGCCAGTTTGCTGCCCTGGACAATGATCATCAGGCTCGGCTCATAAATCTGTGGGCCGCGCGCCACATCGCAGCTGGCTCGCAGCACCTGGACTCCAGGCAAGGCGGTAGCCACGAAACCATCTCGGCTGGCAAGGGGCCGGATCAGCGAAACCAGGGTGGCGTTGGCGTCCAGATGACGGGTCAGCAGCATGGGAAAAACTTCACGGAAAAAGGGATGAAAACATCATCGCAGGTCTGTCCGCCAATGCCGCGTAAAAACCGCCAATGACGGAGGAATAGGCATGACATGCCGAGGAATCGCCATGGTTGGCCGCAGGCCCGACGCCGAGAATGCCCCGCCTCAATCGTCAGCGTTTTCGCGAGGTCCATCATGTACACCGCTATCGGTTATGCCGCCCAGTCGGCCACCACTCCCCTCGCCCCCATGAGTTTCCAGCGCCGCAGCCCGCGCCCGGACGACGTCGCCATCGAGATCCTCTACTGTGGCGTTTGTCACTCCGACATCCACCAGGCCCGCAACGAATGGGGCATCGCCGTGTACCCGCTGATGCCGGGCCACGAGATCGTCGGCAAGGTCACCGCGGTCGGCGCCAACGTCAGCAAGCACAAGGTCGGCGACCTGGTGGGCGTCGGCTGCATGGTGGATTCCTGCCGCCACTGCGAGGCCTGCGCCGCGGACCTGGAACAGTACTGCCTGGAAGGTCCGACCATGACCTACGCCACCCCGGACCGGGTCGACGGCAGCAACACCATGGGCGGCTACTCCGACAGCATCGTGGTCAGCGAGCACTTTGTCGTGCGCATCCCGGAGAAACTCGACCTGGCCAGCGCCGCGCCGATTCTCTGCGCCGGCATCACCACCTACTCGCCGCTCAAGCACTACGGGGTCAAGCCCGGCGACAAGGTGGGAATCCTCGGCATGGGCGGCCTGGGCCACATGGGCATCAAGTTCGCCAAGGCCCTGGGCGCCGAAGTGACCCTGTTCACCCGCTCGGCGAGCAAGGCCGAAGAAGCGCGACGCCAGGGCGCCGATCACGTGATCGTGTCCACCGACGCGGCGCAGATGCAGTCGGTGGCCGGGCATTTCGACTTTCTGCTGGACACCATTCCGGTGCCCCACGACCTCAACCCCTACCTCGATACTCTGCGCTTTGATGGCGTGCACATTCTGGTGGGCCTGATCGAGCCGGTGGACCCGGCGTTGCACGCCGGCAAACTGGTGATGAGCCGTCGGGTGCTGGCCGGCTCACTGATCGGCGGCATCGCCGAAACCCAGGAGGTGCTGGACTTCTGCGCCGAGCACGGCATCACCTGCGACATCGAAATGCTCGACATCCGCCAGATCAATGAAGCCTTTGAGCGCATGATCAAGGGCGATGTGAAATACCGCTTCGTGATCGACATGGCGAGCCTGAAGGGCTGAATCCCCGCGTCATGCAGACCCGGCTTGGCGGTGGCAGGCGCTCCATGGAGCGGCCTTGGCCGGCAAGCCGGCTCCCGCCCAAGCCGGCGTCGGCGAACAGCGGCGGTGATCAGCCGCGGGCAAAGGCGCGCAGCACCTCACCGTCCATGCGGTACTTGACCCACTCTTCCTGAGGCTGGGCGCCCAGGGACTTGTAGAACTGGATCGCCGGTTCGTTCCACTCCAGCACGCTCCATTCGAAGCGTCCGCAATCGTTGTCACAGGCGATCTGCGCCAGGTGCCGCAGCAGTTGCTTGCCCGCCCCGCCGCCCCGCTGTTCCGGAGTGATGTAGAGATCCTCCAGGTACAGGCAGTTGCTGCCCAGCCAGGTGGAATAGCTGAAGAAAAACACCGCGAAACCGATCGGCTGTCCGTTGCGCAGGCAAATCAGGCCGTGGGCCGTGGCGCCCTCGCTGAACAGGCTGCGCTCGATGTCGGCGACACTGGCGATCACCTCATGACGTGCTCGCTCGTAGTCGGCGAGCTCGGTGATAAAGGTAAGAATCTGTGGGGCATCACTGGGCAGTGCGGGACGGATTTCGACGGACATCGACGGTTCTCATGGCGGAATCAGGCGGCCATATTAGAACGACAGTCGAAAGACTTGCACGGGCATTTATGGGAATCGGCCAATCACCGATCATGCAGCACACCGAACCGCATATCCTGGACCGCCGAATGCACTTTGCCCCCCTGCACGCCCTGGCAGAAACCTTGCTGCCCCACGCCCTCGAACCGACCAAGGACGGCTCCCACGACCTGTCCCACCTGCAACGGGTCTGGCACAACGTGCGACGCATAGTCGACGAAGAAGGCGGCAACCTCCGGGTGCTGCTGGCCGCCACCCTGCTCCACGATTGCGTGAGCGTGGAAAAAAACTCGCCGTTGCGCGCCCAGGCGTCACGTCTGTCGGCGGACAAGGCCCGCGGCATTCTTGCCGGGCTGGGCTGGAGCGACGCCGAGCGCGAAGCGGTAGCCCACGCCATCGCCGCCCACAGTTTTTCCGCCGCCCTCACCCCTGCCACCCTGGAAGCCAGGATCCTTCAGGACGCCGATCGCCTCGATGCCCTGGGCGCCCTGGGCGTGGCGCGGACCTTCTACGTCTCCGGCCGTCTGGGCCTGGCCCTCTACGATCCCGCCGATCCCACGGCCCGGCAGCGCGAACTCGATGACTCACGCTTCACCCTGGATCACTTCCAGACCAAGCTGCTGCATTTGGCCGAAGGTTTCCAGACGTCCTGCGGCACCCGACTGGCGCGGATCCGGCAAGAGCGCCTGCAACGCTTCAGACAGGAGTTGCTGGAGGAAATCGGCGAGTGAGCCGGCGGGCTTACTCCGCCGGCGGCTAACCCTGAGACCACCAGGAACACAACCAACCGGCGGCGGCGCCATGTTAGAAAGCCCGGCATGACTTCCAGCATGACGAGGCGCTTTCATGTCCACGCAGGCCAAGCCGCAATCCGAGGTGCCAGGCCCCTTGTTCGGGCTGTTGTGCCTGGGCAGCTATCTGCTGTCTCTGTCTTACGGCTCGACCTTTCTCCTGTCCCTGCTGATCAGCAGCCGTGGCGGCAATGAGCACGACGCCGGCCGCGTGATCGCAGCCGCGATGCTCAGCACCTTTGTCGCCGTGATCGGCTCCGGCCACCTCTCGGACTGGCTCGGCGCCGCCCGCTCGGTGGCGCTGTTCGGCTGTCTCCTGGTGGTGGCCAGCCTGGGGTTTGCCCTGACGCCGGGGCTCGGCCACAGCCTGCTGTGGTTCGGCCTGACCCTGGGCCTGGGCTGGGGGGTGTTCTACACCCTGGGGCCGATCATCGTGGCGACGCTGGTGCAGCCCGCACAAAGAGCGCGCTATTTCGCCCTGCTGTCGGGCAGCATGCTGAGCGGCATTGGCTCCGGCCCTCTCCTGGGCCGCTTGGCCAGCGCCCTCGACTACCCGTTGACCAGTGCCTTCTGGCTGGCGGCAGCAGCCAGCCTGATGGGGGTGCTGATCTTCTGGAAACTGGGCGCCAAGCTGCTTCGACAGACCAATCACCTGGGTGCCTCAGCGGCGAAAATCAGCTGCAACGGCGCGGCCCGCGTGCTCTCGTCCAAGGCACTGTTCCCCATTCTCATGGTGGGCCTGGGGGGCTGTGTCTTTGGTGGACTGTCGAGTTTCCAGACCAGCTACGGCCCCTCCCGAGGCGTGGATTACTCGCTGTTCTTCCTCGGTTTCATGAGTGCGGCCATCGCCAGCCGCCTGCTGCTGGCCGGCATCGTGGTCAGGCACGATCCCTATCGCGCCGCCTGCCTGCTCTCGGGACTGATGGTGATATCGATCCTGCTGTTGCTGTTCGCCGTGAACGGCAGCGCCAGCTACCTGCTGGCCGCCGCCGTCCTGGGTGTCGGCTATGGCCTGACCTATTCGGTGATCAATGGTCTGGCGGCCAACGAAGCGCCGAACGGCAACACGTCACAATCCCTGTTGCTGTTCAGCCTGTCCTACTTCATCGGGGTGTTCGGCTTTCCCTGGCTGGCCGGCAGGATCATCGTCGAGGCCGGTATCCAGGCGCTGCTGTTCAGCGTGTTGGCCATTGCCGTGCTGAACTGGCTGATCAGCCTCGCGCGCCTGGGGTGGCGCCGCTTGCAGGCACCCCAGATGGCCCAGGGGCCTGACACCGTTCGTCGGTCGTCAGGCACCAACCGCCAGGCAGCACAGACCAATATCAGGTAACGACTCTGACGAATGGAGGCGACACCATGATCAAGCTTCAACTGGCTGTACTGACCCTGGCCGGACTGCTGTCCACCTGTGCACTGGCCGGCGCCACCGGGCCGGACAATCCCGTGGACGGGCCGACATCCCCCGCGCCCAAGAACACACCCAAGATCAACATCAACCCGGCCCCCATGGACGAAGGTTCGCTGCCACCGGCCACCGGCACCGACCCGCGCACCCAGGGCAACGACAATGGCCGCCAAGGCGGCGCGGGCGCTCAACAGGCCACCCCGGACAACGGCAAGACCGGCACCGCCTCGAAAACCACCAGCGGCGGCTCCGGCTCCGAAGGCAGCAGCCAGTAAGGCTGGGCCGGGGTTCATTGCACCTGGCGCCGTTCGAGGCACCGCGCAAGCCGATGTCCGGCCTGCGCCGGGCACTTAGCGAGATTCCCGGGCCCGCATAAACGCGTCCACTTCAGCACGGCCCGGCGCGGTGGCCGGACCACGGCGGGTCACGGCAATGGCCGCTGCGGCATTGGCTCGACGGGCGGCCACCAGTGGCTCAAGCCCCGCCGCCAGCCCCGCGACAAAGACTCCGGCATGAGCGTCGCCGGCCCCGTTGCTGTCCAGCGCCTGGACCTTGAATCCGTCAACCTGCGCCTGTTGCCCCTGGGCGCCTATCCAACAGCCCCGAGCGCCGTCGCGCAGCACCAGCAAGGCCGTGGGTGACAGCCACGCACCAAGCCGCTGCAAGGCCAGCTCGATACTCGAACTGGCGGTAAAGCCCAAGGCTTCGGCGCGGTTGCTGCTCCAGATATCGATCCGCGGCAACAGGGCCGCCATCAGGGGGGAGTCGGGCGAGTCCACCAGCGGGCCCGGATCGAACATCACGGGCACCGAGCGCGGCAATGCCAGCAGCCAGTCGATCAGGGCCTGGGCCTTGCTCGCCTGCAGCAGGCTGTAGCCGCTGACATACAGATAGTCATCCGCCTGGACCCTGACCTGCGCCAGGTCCTGGGCCGAAAGCTCACCCTCGGCGCCGATATGGGAGATGAAGGTGCGCTCGGCCGAGGCATCGGTCAGGGCCACACAGACACCGGTATCGGCACCCGGGCTGGACGGCAGACTCAGGCCAATGCCTTCCGCCTGCATCGCCGCTCGGGCCAGGTCGCCAAAGCGCCCCTGGCCGTGGCGCCCCAGGTAGAGCACCGGCAAGCCATTGCGCGCCGCCGCGGCCATGACATTGAAGCCGCCGCCGGCCTCGAAGCTCGCCGACTGGGCCAGGACATCACCACCGGCAGCCGGCAGGCGGTCCACGGCCATCACCAGGTCGACGATCACCTGGCCGCTATGGAGCAACCTAGGCATTGGCATTCTCGACAAAAGCCCCACGCCGATCGCGGGCTCCGCCCAGCAGAGCGTACCCACCGCCAGCCACCAGGAAGGTGACGATCCAGCCCAGGCCGTTATGCCCCAGCCAGGAATCGGCCAGCGGCCCGGAGAACCAGACGTCCTCAGCGGTGGTGCCGATGCTGGTGAAACAGAAGCCCAGAATGATCGCCAGCACCCAGGCGCCGAAAGCCCGCCACTCGATCCCGCCCTGATACCAGTAGGCACTGCTGGGCCCGACATTCAACAAATCATCGGCGCTGTAGTAATGGCGATGGATCAGGTCCACCACGAAGATCCCCACCCAGGCAGTGATCGGCACCGCCAGCAGGGAAATGAAGCTGATAAAGGGCCCGTAGAAGCTGTCGGCAATCAGCATGAAGTAGATCGAGCCGAGGAAGATCGCCACGATATCCACCAGCACCGCGTAGACCCGCTTGACCTTGAGGCCCAGGGTCAGCGCGGTGAGACCGGCGGAATACACCGACAGGTTGTTGGACAGCAGCAAGCCGCCAAAGGCCGCGATCAGGTAAGGCACGGCCATCCAGGTGGGCAGCATGTCGCGGATCGCGATGATCGGGTCCACCGCCGAAGCCAGGTGATCGTTGCCCACCGACAGCAGGCCGCCCAGGGTGATCAGCAGCACCAGCGGGATACCGGCACCGAACGCCGCCGAGGCCACCAGGCGTCCTGCCGTCACCGAGCGATGCTGGTAGCGCGACATGTCGGCCCCGGAGCTGGCCCAGCCGATCCCGGTGCCGGCCGCCATGGTGCCGACCCCGATGATCATCGCGCTCATGGGGGCCGGTGCCGCATTGAACACCGCCGTCCAGTCGATGGTGGCGCAGAGGAAACCGCCCACCAGTACGTTCAGCGCGCCAAAACCGTAGGTGGCCCACTTCTGGATCACCAGCAAGGTGGCGTGGCCCAGGCCGGAGACGCTCAGGGTCATCAGTACGAAGATGCCGATGAACAGCAGGGTCAGCAGTGGCGCGTCCTTGGCCGAAGCCGGGGTCTGGAACAGGATCGAACTCAGCGACAGCAGGACAAAGGCTGCGGTGGTGGTGTTCACCGTTTCCCAGCCGACCCGCGAAAGCATCGACACCAGGGTCGGACCGATGTTGCCACGCACCCCGAAGATCGCCCGGGACAGGGTCAGGCTGGGGGCCCGACCGCGCCGGCCGGCCACCGAGATCAGGCCAACCACGGCGAACGAACCCACTGAACCGAGGATCGCCACCAACAGCACCTGCCAGATCGACAGGCCACGAAACGCCACCAGCGTCGCCCCGAGGGGCAAGCCGAGAATACTGATATTGGCCGCGAACCAGACCCAGAACAGCTGCAACGGATGACCGTTGCACTCCGCCTCGGGTACCGGTTCGATGCCGCGGGTTTCCAGTTGCCCGGCGCCTGAGCCGACCGTCGATGAACTCATGAATGAAACTCCTGTTGCCGTTATTGGGGTGTCTGGCAATTTCGGAAGTCACAGAACAGTCCGGCATTCCTGGCCGTGTTCCAGCTTTCCCTAGCGATCGGCAGTACGGCCGAAAGGTGTAGCGAGCCTGGGGCTCGGCACTGGGCGCGACGACTTAACGCAGCGCCAGCAACGCTTCTACCAGAGGCAGCAGGTCCAGTTCATTGACCTGTTGCACCTGATGGATCAACTCCGCGGGCCAGGCCTGCAAGCCCAGGCAGGCGCCCAGCATGGCGCCGAGAATCGCCGCGATGGTGTCGGTGTCGCCGCCAATACCGGCGGCCATGCACAGTGCCTCGAAGGCCTCAAGGTGCCCCAGGGCGACCTGCCGGGCCAGGGCGAAACTGACCACCACCGACTCTTGGGAGGCCACCGAGGTACCGATCAGTTCATACAGCATTCGAGCAAAGGCCTGCTTGTCGCCTTCAATCCTCAAGGTGCCGGCCCACTCCAGGCGCGCCGCGATAGTGGCCCCCGCCACCCAATGGCCATGAGCCTGTGCCTGGCGGGCAATCTGCGCCCCCAGGGGCAGGGCCTCGATCAACGCGGCGCCATTGATGCCGGCGGACACCACCGCCGCCACCGCTGCCGCGCTGGCGATTCCCAGACTGGTGTTATGCGTGACCTGACAGGCCTCGACCACCGCCTGGACAAAGCCTTGAGCGCCGGCGATATCGGCGGCGATGCCCACCGGCGTGATGCGCATGGCGGCGCCATTGGTGGTGCCATAGCGTCCGGCCTCCTCCACCGATTCACCGGCGAGGATCATTTCAATGGCGCGCTTGGTGGACGGGCCGAGCAGGTCCTGGGAGCCCTTGGCCTGCATCGCCGCCTCCCACTGGATCAGGCTCCGGGCCAGGGCCTCCGGATCGATCCGGCCTTGGCCCTGAACCAGCAGGCGCCCCACCAGGATCGCCTGTTCGGTGTCGTCGGTGATGGTCCCTGCGGGCAGGTTGGCAGCAATCGGCTGCTCGGGCCCTGCGTCTTCCAGGGTGCGGATCACGCCGAAACGCTGGTGGATCTGTTCATGACTCAAGGATTGGGTGGGCATGCCCAGGGCATCGCCCAGGGCCAGGCCATAGAAGGCGCCAAGTGCCCGCTGAAGCGGGCTCAACGCGACTCTCCGAATTGCAGGTGCATGCGGAAATGCTGTGGATCGAGCAGGCTCTCGACCTGCTCCATGAAACGCCCCTGGCGATCATAGGTGGTGCGCAGGGCCTTGAGAAACACATCTCCCGGCGCCCGCCCGAGCAGTTCGGCGTCTTCGGCGTTCAGGGGCTCGGCGCCGATCCACTGATCGCCGCGCTCGCCGATATAGCCGTAGGCGGCCAGGGTAATGGTCAGGGAATCATCGATCAGGCCGACCCGGGGCAAGCCTTCCAGCTCGCCGGAGGCCGGGATCAGGGAACGTTCGAGGGACAGCACCCTGCCGTCGGTGCTGCGCCGGCGGCGATCCAGGGCTATGAACTGGTCGGTGCCCAGGCGGTGCTTGAGCTCCGGTCGGCGCACGGCCTCCAAGCGCAGTACCTCGGTGTTGACCAGGGCGCCGCTCTCGGCCAGGGCCTGGGCCCAGCCATGATGCTGGTCCAGGGCCACGCCGTCGAAGGTGACGATGGACCCCACCCCGCTCTGCGTGGCGATGTAGTTGCGACGCTTGAGCTCGGCCAGGGCTTCACGCAAGGTGCCACGACTGACACCGAACTCCCCGGCCAACTGGTGCTCTCCCGGCAGTTGGAAGCCGTCTTCCAGCAGACCGCTTTCAATGCGCCGGATCAGCTCGTCGACCACTCTTGTTTTCTTATCGAATCGAACATGTTTAGGCATGTGCGGGTTGATACATGAAACCCGGGATCAAGATCAAGAAATATCTCGAAATCGAAATTGAAATGTCTTTAGGGCTCCAGGCCAATGGGGAAGAACACCCCATCACTCCACACTCCCAGCCAGCGCTGGCCATCCAGAACACGCGTCTGTGCCAGCTCCACCAACTGGTAGAAGACATTGCGATGGATCAGCGCCTCAAGGTTGTTTCGAACCAGAACATAAGGCGCAGGCTCCTGGGTCAGCAGGTCGATCACCACCCGCAGCGGATGCTCGAGGCTGGCAACCACCTGCTCGTCGACATTGCTGGTAAAGCGCAACAGTTGCCCTTCACCCTGCCCTTCGACCTCCAGGGTCACGGCGACGAAGGGAGCATCGTCGACCTTGATGCCCACCTTCTCCACCGGGGTGATGAGGAAGTAATCGTCACCATCGCGGCGGATGATGGTGGAGAACAGCTTGACCATCGGCTTGCGACCGATGGGCGAACCCAGGTAGTACCAGGTGCCGTCGCGGGCGATACGCATGTCGATATCGCCACAGAAATCGGGATTCCACAGGTGGACCGGCGGCAGGCCCTTCTCGGCCTTGGGAATCTGCGCCAACAGGTCGTTGGCCTTGCCTGGACCACTCATGTCGCTCTCCTCGTTCAATCAGTCGCTCAGGCCCAGCAAACCGCGGGCATATTGCTGCAACGGCGGGCCCAGCAGGTCCTGGGGCTTGTTGTCGTGGAACGTCAGTAATCCGCCACGACTGCGAATACGGGTCGTATCGATCAGGTACTGGGTACTGGTTTCGATCAACATGATCTGGATGGTGCTGGTATCGACGCCCAGGCGATCCACCGCCTCCTGGTCCAGCCACTCATCGGAGTTGCCGATACGGTCGTCGGCCTTGGCGAAACGAGCGTAGAGCAAATAGTGGGCGCCCGCTTCCCGGGCTTCGGCCATGGCTTCGTTCAAGCCTTCGGGAGCTTTGGCCCGGCGCACCATGGGGAAATACTCGACAAAGCCGTTGAAGGCCTCTTCGGCCACTACGTTGGGTCGCGGGTAAGCACCGCCCGGCGGTACAAAGTGCCCTTGGGCGATGAAAATGAACGAATCCGGCTGAATGCGGAATGAACTGGTACGACGGGTATCGCTGTGATCGAGCATCCCCGCATCGCTCAGGTGATAGCGCACCCCCTCGCCCATATCACTGACATTCATGCAGCCGCCGAGTGCCAAAAAGGCCAGCAGCAAAACCAGGCTACGCATCCTACCCTCCAAAAACCGGTGACGGAAAACCGGCGAATGGCCACGGGATGCAGCTTCCGCGCCAGCTAGGCAAATGGAGGACATTCCAGCGTCGGCCAAACTAGCCGCCGATGATTTTCATCACCGTGGCGCCGCCGGAAAAGGCCAGGTCCTGCTTGTCGCCCAGGGCCTTGACCAGCAGGCGCTGGAGCGCCGGCAAGGCTTGATGGCGCGGCTTGTCCAGCAGGTCGCCAACATAGTGGCGATTGCTTGACGACAGGCAGCCGTGCAGCCAACCGGTCGAGGACAGGCGCAGGCGCGAGCAGGTCCGGCAGAACGGCACGCTTTCGTTGGCAATCACCCCAAAATGACCGCGCCCGGGAATCTCGTAGCGCACGGCGGTCGCATCCAGCGGCGCGTCGGCCTGGAGGTACTCGTAGTGCTCGCCGATCATCTCCAGCAACTGTTGCAGGCTGACAAACTGCTGCAGGAAGGCATTGCCGTCGCTGGCCAGGTGCCCCATGCGCATCAGCTCGATGAAACGCAGCTCATAGCCTCGCTCCAGGCAGTAGTCGAGCAGGGGCATGACCTGATTCAGGTTCTGCCCGCGCAACGGCACCATGTTGACCTTGATCTTCAGCCCGGCCGCGCGTGCTTGCTGCATGCCATCGAGCACGCTGGCCAGATCGCCACCCCGGGCGATGCTGCGAAAAGCCGCGGCATCCAGGGTGTCGAGAGAAACATTGATCCGGCGGATCCCCGCGTCCACCAGCAATGGCAGCTTGCGTGCCAGCAACTGGCCGTTGGTGGTCAGGCTGATGTCCTCCAGCCCCATGCGTCCGACCGCGGCCATGAAGGTTTCCAGCTTGGGACTGACCAGCGGCTCACCACCGGTGATGCGCAGCCGCTCAATGCCGGCCGCTTCAATCAGATACGCCACGCCCCGAGCCATTGCCTCGGCCGACAACTCATCCTGGGCAGCCACCAGCCGCTTGCCGTTGGGCACGCAGTAGGTACAGGCGTAATTGCAGGCGGACGTCAGACTGATCCGCAAATTGCGAAAGCGCCTGCCTTGACGATCAACGATCATGGATGACTCCGGCGTAGGAAGGGAGAACCGGCCAAAACCTGACTCAAAAATCAGGTTCTGGCAAGTCCCATGCCTGAGTATATTCCTCGGACACTGCGCCATACAGATGGTCGATGGCGCAATACAACGGCTGAATGCCTTAGCTGTTCGAGGTGTCAGGGTCGCGCTTGCGCTTGTTGCCCATGCGCACGCCGATGTCCATCAGGAACTGGAAGAAGCCCTCCTGGTCCTCGAGCACATTGCTCCAGAACGGCGAGTGGTACAGTGCCACCGCGCCATGCACCAGCGCCCAAGAGGCGCAGTAGTGGAAGTAAGGCGGTACGTCTTCGAGCTTGCCTTCGCTGATACGGCCCTTGATCAGCAAGGTCAGGCGCTCGAAGTTGGAGGCGCGGATCTTGTGCAGTTCCTCGACCATTTCCGGCACCTGATTGCCCTTGACCACCTTCTCTTCCAGGCGGTCGAACAACCGGTAGCGCTGCGGGTCGCGCATGCGAAATTCGAAGTAGGCCCTGGACAGGGCTTCCTTGTCCTTGTCGACATCGGCCGAGTGCAGCAGCTCGTTCAGGTCACGCTCATAGTCGAGCATCAGGCGCAGGTAGATCTCCGCCTTGGACTTGAAATGCTTGTAGATGGTCCCTTTGCCGATACCCACGGCATCCGCAATCATCTCGACGGTGACACTGTCTTCACCTTGTTCGAGGAACAGCTTGAGCGCGGTATCGAGAATTTCTTGCTCGCGGCGACGAAACTCACGGACCTTACGAGGTTCTTTCTGCATAAGAAAAGGTCTGTTCGGGGTCAAAATCGAAGCCGCGTATTATGCCTAACTTGCGCCAAAATGCACGGATCATCCTTCGTTGCAGCTGTTTCTGGCGGAAAAGCCCACCTGACGCCAGCCCCTGAATGGGTCGCCGAAACCAGGAAAATCCCGTGAATACGGGGTCGGCGCGCGGTTCACATAGCAAACATCCAGGGCCTTCGAGCCTCGGATCAGACCGCAAAGTCTAGAGCTTTTCCATAACAGGGTCCCGACACCCGCCCACGCCCCCTACTCGACGAAAATACATTCACGAGTCGCAATGACGTCATTGCTTGTCAGCTTCGTTGCTTAATGGAGATTAGAAAAAACCCTGAAAAGCACCGAAAAAGACATCGAGAACGGACGAACATTCTGAAAATGCCGATGCCATTGATCAGGATCAGGCTGAGTGGAGGACTGAACTGCAACAGCTTGTGTGCAAAAAGCGCGGCAACAATCGTTGTTTTACGCCGCATTGCGCCAAAAACAGTGAAAAAGAGCGGAATTACAGGAAAAAATGCGGCGAACCTCGAAAAAATGAGAACTCAAGCGAAGCGCGCGTATTCCAAATTTGTTTAAAAACCAAGCAGGGGCAACTGGACTGAATGCAATAGTGATCAATACTTCAACTGTCGGCGGGACATCTCCCCCAAGTGAAACGCCGATTTAGGTACCGATGGACCGCGTGCCTTAGTTTTACTCCTAATGGTCTTAACCCGGATTCCCCCCCCAGAACCCGGGTTTTTTTTGCCTGAAATTCAAGCTTTCCACCACCGGATCAAGCCCCGCTCTTGACCCGAGCCAGGGGAAACAGGCGCTTGAAGTTGGCCGTGGTCTGTTCGGCAAAGGCCTCATAGGCCTCGCCGCGCAGCATCGCCAGGAACTCCGCCACTTCGCGCACGTACTGCGGCAGGTTGGGCTTGCCGCGATAAGGGATAGGCGCCAGGTACGGCGAGTCGGTTTCCACCAGCAGCCGATCGGCAGGCACCTGGCGAGCCACATCGCGCAAGGCATCGGCATTGCGGAAAGTGACGATGCCCGACAGAGAGATATAGAACCCCAGGTCCAGAGCCGCCTTGGCCATGTCCCAGTCTTCGGTGAAGCAATGCAGCACGCCGGCATTGGGCAATGCGGCTTCCCGCAGCAGCGCCAGGGTGTCGGCACGGGCACCGCGGGTGTGCACCACCACCGGTTTGCCGGTCTGCTGCGCGGCCTGCAGATGCAGACGGAAAGACTCCTGCTGCAGCTCGGCCGCTTCCGGTTCGTAGTGATAGTCCAGACCGGTTTCGCCAATGGCCACCACCCGCGGGTGGTTCAGCTCCTCCAGCAGCCAGTCCAGGGCCGGCGCCGCGCCGGGCTGCACGTCCAGCGGGTGCACCCCTACCGAGCAATCGACATCGTCGTAACGCTCGGCCAGGGCCTTGACGTCCGCGGCGTTGTCGGCACTGACGCCAATGCACAGGAAGTGCCCGACACCGCGCTGGCGGGCAGCGGCCAGTGCCGCATCCAGGGAACCGTCATGGGCGGCAAGGTCGAGACGATCAAGGTGGCAATGGGAATCTACGAGCATGGGAGCCTACAACTACATCCGATCAATGAAAGGGCCGGGCGTTGTCGTCCGACCGGATACCAGCCTGATTCAGGAGCAGGCCGCTCAGTGCCGGGACGGCAACGCCGCCCATTGCACCAACAGTGCCTCCAACAGCAACACGCGGTTGAGGTTGGCCTTGCTCAGGACCTTCTGTCGCTGGGCCAGGATCCAGTCCTGGATCGCCAGCACCTTGTCCTGGCCGGACTTCTGCGCCAGGTACTGCAACACCTTGCGCATGTCCGGCAGGCCCAGGCCGTCCTCGTCCTGGGTCAGCTGGTAACGCAGGACCAGGTTCGACCAGTCACAGAACCAGTCGAACAACAGCAACAGCGGGATGGCGTTCCAGGCCTCGGCCAGCTGGGTCGGCGATTGCTGCTGCTTGAGCAGTTTCTTCACCCCGTCCACCACCAGCGCCCGCTGCTCGCGAACCCCCTGGGCCTGCAAGCCGACAGCGGCCAGCGGTGATCCGGCGGCCAGGGTCAATAGCTCCAGGCGCTCCTCATCGGAACATTCGGGCAGGGCCCCGGCCAGCCATTGCTGGCTCATCGCCGCGCTGGGCAAGGGACACGCCTGCTGGACACAGCGACTCTTGATGGTCGGCAGCAAGCGGCTCGGCTGATGACTCACCAAGAGCAGCACGGTATCCCCGGAAGGCTCCTCAAGGCTTTTCAGCAAGGCGTTGGAGGCATTGATATTCATCGACTCCACCGGCTCGATCAGCACCACCTTGCGCCCCCCCAGCTGCGCGGTCTGCACCACGAAGCTCACCAACTCGCGCACCTGGTCGACCTTGATCGCCTTGTCCGCTTCTTCGGGCTCCAGCACGTAGTTGTCCGGATGACTACCGGCCTGGAGCAACAGGCAGGACTTGCACTGGCCACAGGCATCCAGCCCGTTCGGACGCTGGCACAGCAGACGCGCCATCAGGCGTTCTGCCAGGGCTCGCTTGCCAATGCCCGCCGGGCCGTGCAGCAGATAGGCGTGGGCATGTTGCGTGCGCCCGGCCAACTGCTGCCAGAGGCCGTCCTGCCAGGGAAAGACTTCAGCCACGGGCGCGCTCCAGCAATTGCGGGAGCAAGGCGTCCAGGGACTGCTGGACCCGGGCCAGGGGCTGCGCCGCATCCACCAGGCAATAACGCTGAGGAGCGGCGGCGGCGCGTGTCAGGTACGCCTGGCGCACCTTCTGGAAAAACGCCTGACCTTCCTGTTCGAAGCGATCCAGCCGACCGCGGGCACTGGCCCGAGCCAGGCCGACATCCACCGGCAAGTCGAAAACCAGGGTCAGGTCCGGGCGCAGCTCACCCTGGACGAAACGTTCCAGGGCCTCGATGCGCTCAAGGCTAAGGCCACGACCGGCCCCCTGATAGGCGTAGGTCGAATCGGTGAACCGGTCACACAAGACCACCGCGCCGCGAGCCAGTGCCGGGCGAATCACTGTGGCCAGATGCTGGGCACGGGCGGCAAACACCAACAGCAACTCGGTGTCGGCATTCATGACTTCCTCACCCGGCGTCAGCAGCACTTCGCGAATCCGCTCGGCCAAGGGCGTGCCGCCGGGCTCACGGGTCAGCACCACCTCGATACCCGCGGCGCGCAGGCGCTCGGCGAGGTACTCGCGGTTGGTGCTTTTACCGGCCCCTTCCGGGCCTTCCAGGGTAATAAACAAGCCAGTCACAGGCAGTCCTTAATCAAAGTCATTGCGGGCTTTTCGGCGCGGGCGCAGGTTCCACCGCAGCGGGAGCCTCGGCGGGCGCTGGCGACGCGCTGTCCGGGCTCGGGGTGACGGCAGGCGCCGGGCTCTCGGCCTCGGGCGTGGCCGGGGCGGCCAGCGGCGCCGGACTGGAGCGGTAGTCGGCGCGACGCTTGAGCTGGAACTCGCGCACCGCACTGTTATGGGCATCCAGGTCATCGGAGAACACATGGCTGCCATCGCCCCGGGCAACAAAATACAGGCTCTTGCCCGGCACCGGATTGAGGGCGGCGTGAATCGCCTCGCGCCCGACCATGGCAATCGGCGTCGGCGGCAGTCCGGCAATCACGTAAGTGTTGTAGGGCGTGGCTTCCTTGAGATGAGCCCGGGTCAGCTTGCCGGTGTAGCGCTCGCCCAGGCCATAGATCACCGTCGGGTCGGTCTGCAGCAGCATGCCGATCTGCATGCGCCGCACAAAAACCCCGGCGATCTGTCCACGTTCCTGGGGCACGCCGGTTTCCTTTTCCACCAGCGACGCCATGATCAGTGCCTGATAGGGATCGCTGTAAGGCGCGTCATCAGCCCGCTTGCTCCACTCTTTTGCCAGCACATCGTCCAGGCGATCGTAGGCTTTTTCCAGAAGCTCGGCGTCGGTCATGCCCTTTACAAAACGATAGGTATCGGGGAAGAAACGCCCTTCGGGAAACACCCCGCCGTGGCCGAGCTTTTCCATCACCTGAGTGTCGCTGAGGCCAGCCAGGGTCTGCTGCAGCTTGTCGCTCTTGGCCAAGGCATTGCGCACCTGGCGGAAGTTCCAGCCTTCCACCAGGGTCAGGCTGTACTGCACCACCTCGCCGCGTTGCCAGAGACCGATCAGGCCCTCGGCGGTCATGCCCGGCGTCATGCGGTACTCGCCACTGTGCAGAGGCTGGCCCTGAAGATTGAAGCGCCAGTACAGACGCAACCAGAACCCATCCCGGATCACGCCATCGGCTTGCAGACGATTGAAGGTGCCGGTGGGCGTCGAACCGGCGGGAACATCCAGCAACTGCTCCTGGGAGAGGTTCAGCGGTTGTTCCAGGGCCGAGTGCAGTTTCCAGGCACTCGCGCCCAGCAGCAGCCCTGCCAGGACCAGTCCGGTTTCCAGCAGGAGCAGTAATTTACGTCTCACGAATCAAGCATCCAGTAGTGCGCGGGTAATGCCCTGCAGTTTACGGGTGAGCGGTCCCGCCGACCAGCGCATCCCGGCACAGGCACGCACCGGCCAGATGCCATAGACGCTATTGCAGACGAAGACTTCGTCCGCCTGCTGCAACTGATCGAGGCTGATGTCCGTGACCTCCACGGAAATTCCCAGTGACGCGGCCTGAAACAGAATTTCCGCGCGCATCACCCCGGCCACCCCGCACCGGCTCAGGTCGGCTGTCAGCAAGCGCCCCTGGCTGACCAGGAACAGATTGCTGAACACCGCTTCGATCACTCGCCCGGCGCCATCGAGCATCAAGCCTTCGGCATGCTCGGCATCACGCCATTCGGCGCGAGCCAGCACCTGTTCCAGCCGGTTGAGATGCTTGAGGCCCGCCAGCAACGGCTGCTCGGATAAGCGCGTGGCACAGGGAAACAGCACAATGCCATGCTCGGCATTGGCCGGGGGATAGGCCGGCAAGGCAGCGCCCTGGAGAATGCGTCGCGCCGTGGCTGCCGGATCGGCGGCATAGCCCCGCAGACTGTCGCCGCGGGTCAGGATCAGCTTGAGCACGCCCTCCCCCAAGGCCGCCGCATAGGCCAGCACTTCGTGGCGAATCAGTGCCTGATCGGCATTCAGCGCCAGACGTCGACAACCTTCGGCCAGGCGCTGCAAGTGCCGCTCCAACAGTTGCGGCTGCCCGGATCTGACAGCGATGGTCTCGAACAGACCATCGCCATAGGCCAGGCCGCGGTCCTTGAGCGACACGGCGTCAGCCGGCCGACCGTCGACCCAGCAGTGCATCACTCGGAGAACCGGCGGAACACCAGGGAGCCGTTGGTGCCACCAAAACCGAAGGAGTTGGACAGCACCACATCAATGTCCATGCTGCGCGCAGTGTGCGGCACGAAATCGAGGTCGCAGCCCTCATCCGGCTCATCCAGGTTAATGGTGGGCGGCGCGACCTGGCTGTTGATGGCCAGCACGCTGAAGATCGCCTCGATCGCCCCGGCGGCACCCAGCAGGTGACCGGTCATGGACTTGGTGGAGCTGACTGCGAGCTTGTAGGCGTGCTCGCCAAACACGGTCTTGATCGCTTCGGCTTCTGCCAGGTCGCCGGCAGGGGTCGAAGTACCATGAGCGTTGATGTACTGCACCTGATCGACATTGAGCTTGGCGTCGCGCAAGGCATTGGCGATGCAGCGCGCGGCACCGGCGCCGTCGGCAGGAGGCGAAGTCATGTGATAGGCGTCGCCACTCATGCCGAAACCGATCAGCTCGGCGTAGATGGTGGCGCCACGAGCCTTGGCGTGCTCCAGCTCCTCCAGCACCAGGGCGCCGGCACCGTCGGACAACACGAAGCCATCACGCCCCTTGTCCCAGGGACGGCTGGCACGGGTCGGTTCGTCATTACGGGTCGACAGCGCACGGGACGCGCCGAAGCCGCCCATGCCCAGGCCACAGGCGGCCATCTCGGCACCGCCGGCAATCATCACGTCGGCTTCACCGTAGGCAATGTTGCGCGCGGCCATGCCGATGCAGTGGGTGCCGGTGGTGCACGCCGTGGAAATGGCGTAGTTCGGCCCCTGGACACCCAGGTGGATGGACAGGAAACCGGAAATCATGTTGATGATCGAGCCCGGCACGAAGAACGGAGAAATCCGGCGCGGGCCGGAATCGTGCAGGGTGCGGCTGGTTTCCTCGATATTGGTCAAACCGCCAATACCCGAGCCCATGGCCACGCCGATGCGTTCACGGTTGGCATCGGTGACTTCCAGACCGGCGTTGCGCACCGCCTGAAATCCGGCCGCCAGACCGTACTGAATGAACAGGTCGAGTTTGCGAGCCTCTTTGGCCGACAGGTACTCCTCGACATTGAAGCCCTTTACCGAGCCGCCAAAACGGGTGGAATAGGCAGAAAGGTCGGTGTGTTCGATCAGACCAATGCCACTTTGGCCAGCCAGAATGCCCTGCCAACTACTCGGCACATCCGTACCCAGTGGCGACAACATACCCATACCGGTGACTACGACGCGTCTACGCGACACAGCACTCTCCTTTTTCTAATGACGACACTTTGTATCAGGCCTAAAGAAAAAACCGCACGCCGTAACGGCAGTGCGGTTTTTCCATGACAGCAAAAGACGACTAAAAACGATTAAGCCTGGTGGCTGGTAACGTAGTCGATAGCTGCTTGAACGGTAGTGATCTTTTCAGCTTCTTCGTCAGGGATTTCGGTCTCGAATTCCTCTTCCAGAGCCATCACCAGCTCAACGGTGTCAAGGGAGTCGGCACCCAGGTCTTCAACGAAGGAAGCGGTGTTCACAACTTCTTCTTCTTTAACGCCCAGTTGCTCAGCAACGATTTTCTTGACGCGCTCTTCGATGGTGCTCATACCTTGTTTTCACTCCTAATGGACAAATTCAGGCAGCTGGCCAGTGGGTAAGTGTATAGAAAGGCTTTTCAGCTTTTCAACTGAAAGCTTCGTCCCTCAAACCCTTTGGCCATCTGCCTATAAATTGATTGCAGCTTTATAACGGATTTTAGACAGCTCGTATGACATTTTTTTGAAGCAATCCGTCACATTTGACTCACATATACATCCCGCCATTGACCGGGATTGTAGCCCCAGTAACGTATGCCGCACCGTCGGATGCCAGAAAAGCGACCACTTGCGCGATCTCTTGAGCCTGACCCAGACGACCCAGCGGAATTTGCGTCAGCAGGGCTTCACGCTGTGCTTCCGGCAACTCGCGGGTCATATCGGTGTCGATAAAACCTGGAGCAACCGAGTTCACAGTGATCGACCGCGAACCCACTTCACGCGCCAGGGCACGGCTGAAACCTTCCAGACCGGCTTTGGCGGCGGCGTAGTTTACTTGGCCGGCGTTGCCCATGGCACCCACAACCGAGCCAATACTGATAATTCGACCCCAACGAGCCTTGGTCATGCCGCGCAGAACGCCCTTGGACAGGCGGTACAAGCTGTTCAGGTTGGTATCGACCACGTCGTACCACTCGTCATCTTTCATGCGCATCATCAAGTTGTCGCGGGTGATGCCGGCGTTGTTCACCAGAATCGCCGGCGCACCGAACTGCTCAGTGATGCTGGCCAGCACTGCAGCCACGGACTCGTCGCTGGTGACATTGAGCTCAAGGCCGGTGCCCTGAATGCCGTTTTCCTTGAGGGTAGCGGCGATGCGCTCGGCACCGGAGGCGGAAGTGGCTGTGCCCACCACGATAGCGCCCATACGACCCAGCTCAAGCGCGATGGCCTGGCCGATACCACGGCTGGCGCCGGTCACCAGTGCAACTTTACCTTGCAGACTCATGCAAGCTTCTCCTAGTTCAGGCCAACGCTGCACGGGCGGCAGCGAAGGCATCTGGGGTATTCAGGTTAGAGGTCGACACGCCTTCGGCGCAGCGCTTGTTGAGACCGGCCAGGACCTTGCCCGGACCGCATTCCACCAGCTGGGTGGCGCCTTGGGCTGCCAGGGTCTGCACCGACTCGACCCAGCGCACAGGCTTGTACAGCTGCTCCAGCAGATCGCGTTTGAGAGTATCGAGGTCGGCCGCTACGGCGGCGCTGACATTCTGTACCAGAGGAATCTGCGGCGCCTGCCAGTTGATCGCCGCGATCGACTCGGCAAAACGTTCAGCCGCAGGGCGCATCAGCTCGCAATGGGACGGCACGCTGACCGGCAATGGCATGGCGCGCTTGGCTCCGCGCGCCTTGCAACCCTCGATAGCACGGTCCACCGCCGCCTTGGCACCAGCGATCACCACCTGGCCCGGGGAGTTGTAGTTCACCGCACTAACCACTTCACCTTGAGCCGCTTCTGCGCAGGCCGCCACGACATCGGCGTCGTCCAGACCAAGAATGGCCGCCATGCCGCCTTGACCTGCCGGCACGGCTTCCTGCATCAGCTGACCACGACGTTCGACCAGCTTGACCGCCTCAGCCAGAGTCAGGCTGCCAGCCGCCACCAGGGCGCTGTATTCACCCAGGCTGTGACCCGCAACGAAGGCCGGACGCGCGCCACCCTCGGCCAACCAGACGCGCCACAGGGCGATGGAGGCGGTGAGGATGGCCGGTTGAGTCTTGTCGGTTTGATTGAGCAGCTCTTCGGGACCTTGCTGGGTCAGAGCCCAGAGGTCGTAGCCCAGAGCATCGGAGGCTTCCTTGAATGTGTAGAGGATCAGTGGGTACTGCGCGCCCAACTCGGCCAACATGCCGAGGGACTGCGAGCCCTGTCCTGGAAAGACGAATGCGAGGGATGCAGACATGTAACAAGCCCCTAATGATCTTGTCGTCGGAGAATTGACGTCACACCGCAGTGGACGCAAGAAACTGACAGTTGGATGGCCAATTGAACTGAGCGGTCACATTTAAGCACTCCACAGGATAAACGCCTAAAGCAACAGATCTTCAAGGCGCCCGTGCAGGCGTCGCGGCAAGTCTTCCTGGATTTCGATCAGCGCGCGCTGAATTGCACTCTGAAACCCCTGAACACCCGCAGAACCGTGGCTTTTCACCACTATTCCCTGCAATCCGAGAAAGCTCGCCCCATTGTGCCGAGCCGGCGCCAGGTCCGCCTGCAATCGCCGCATGAGCGGCAAGGCCAGCGCACCGACAGCCCGGGACAACAGATTCCGCCTGAACAATGCCTCGATACGGGCAGCGATCATGGTGGCCAGCCCCTCGCTGGACTTGAGCAGGATGTTGCCGACAAAACCGTCGCACACCACCACATCTGCCTCGCCGCGATACAGTCCGTCACCCTCGACGAAGCCTATGTAGTTCAGACCCCGCGCCTGCTGAAGCAGGCTCGCCGCTAGCTTGACCTGCTGGTTGCCCTTGATGTCTTCGGTGCCGATGTTCAGCAAGGCCACTCTTGGCCGCACTATGCCCAGGCATTGCGCTGCAACCGAACCCATGATTGCGAATTGCAACAGGTGCTCGGCACTGCAATCGACGTTGGCCCCCAGGTCCAGCAACTGGCAATAGCCACGCTGAGTGGGAATCGCCGCCACCATCGCCGGACGGTCGATGCCGGGCAGGGTTTTGAGCACGTAGCGCGACAACGCCATCAGCGCCCCGGTATTGCCGGCACTGACGCAGGCCTGGACCTTTTCATCCCGCAACAGCTCAAGCGCCACCCGCATCGAAGAATCGGGCTTACCGCGCAGAGCCTGGGCAGGCTTCTCGTCCATGGTGATCACTTCACTGGCAGGAGCGATTGTCAGGCGCGCGCGATCCACAGCCGAATGGCCGGAAAGCAGATCTTCAAGAAGGGAGGGTTGACCCACCAGGGTCAGATGCAGCGAGGGGGTAGCAGACAGGCAAGCAATACTGGCCTGAACAATGCTGCGGGGACCGAAGTCCCCGCCCATTGCGTCAATCGCGATGACTTGAGCGGACAAGGATTACTCGTCAGCGCCCTTGTCGATCACTTTACGACCACGGTATACGCCTTCTGGCGATACGTGGTGACGCAGGTGAACTTCACCGGTGGTCTTTTCTACGGACAGAGTGCTTGCCTCGAGAGCATCGTGGGAGCGACGCATGTCACGGGCAGAGCGGGATTTTTTGTTCTGCTGAACAGCCATAATTGATTAACTCCTAAACGTTTGGGTCACGCTTTAACTGCGCCAATACACTGAACGGGTTGGACCGCGTTACCTCGTCCTCGCTCGGTTCGGGCTCATCGAGCCCCGCCGGCTGCTGGCATTCTTCCGGATGATGAGCAGGCACGATGGGCAAGGCAAGCAAAAGCTCCTCCTCGATCAACGCCTGCAGATCCAAAGGATCTTCGCCCAGTTCCAGCACGTCATAACCTTTCGGCAACGACTGGGTATTCGCACCCTCCTTCACCACGGCGTAACTGCACTCGCTGTGGATCGGCAGGGTGACCAGCTCAAGACAACGCTGGCAAACCATTTTGACTTCGACGTCGATGGAGCTGTGGATAACTACAGCTTTACGCTCGTCACGCTCGAAAACGAATTTAGCCTGCACCGTACCGACATTGTCGGAAAGCGGGTCGCAGAGTCTCTCCAAATCGGCCAGCAGCAGTTCACCTTGAAGGGTGGTGCCACGGTCAGCCAATTTGCGCGGGTCAACGTGAGGTGGAATCGGGTCATTCAACATAGGCGCAGCATTATAGGGATGCCCCCAGCCATGTCAAAGGAAATTCAGCCCTGTCCGTCACTTGCCAGCCCCGCTAGAATTCCCGCCCCACCCCAGGAGATGCGCATGCTGCCTTTATTACTCGCCTCGAGCTCGGTCTATCGCCGGGAATTGCTGTCCCGCCTGCAACTGCCCTTTACCTGCAGCTCTCCCGATATCGACGAAAGCCACCGACCAGGGGAGCCCGCCATGGCACTGGTGAAACGCCTGGCGGAAGAAAAGGCCCGCGCCCTTGCAGCCACCCACCCGGATCACCTGATCATCGGCTCGGACCAGGTAGCGGTACTGGGGGAACGCATCATCGGCAAACCCCACACCTTCGACAAGGCACGCCAACAACTGCTGGACGCCAGCGGCGCCAGCGTGACCTTCCTCACCGGCCTGGCCCTGCTCAACAGCCGGACAGGCCACTGCCAGGTCGACTGCGTCCCCTTCACCGTGCATATGCGCACCCTCGACCAGCAACGCATCGAGCGCTACCTGCACGCCGAGCAACCCTTCGACTGCGCCGGCAGCTTCAAGGCCGAAGGCCTGGGAGTCAGCCTGTTCCAGAGCACCACCGGCAGCGACGCCACCAGCCTGGTAGGCCTGCCATTGATCCGCCTGGTGGACATGCTGCTAGCCGAAGGCGTGGCCATCCCCTGACCAGACACTAAAAAGCCGGCACTCTGGCCGGCTTGGTTTGTTCAGCACCGCTCAATCAGCGCAAGGCCGGCCCCTGAAAGCCCATCCACATGGCGATCTGTTCGGCCACGCTGGCACCCAGCTTCTTCGAGAAGCGATCGAGTGGCGACTCCTGGACAGTGAAGTCCACCAGCTCTTTTTCACCAATCACGTCCCGCGCCACCGAGCTGGTATTACCCAGGCCGTCGATCAAGCCCAGTTGCAACGCCTGCTCACCGGACCAGACCAACCCCGAGAACAGCTCAGGATGCTCTTTATCCTTGAGGCGCTCGCCACGACCCTGCTTGACGCTGGCTATGAACTGACGGTGAGTGGTGTCCAGCACGCCCTGCCAGAACTGAGTTTCATCAGGTTTCTGCGGCTGGAACGGATCAAGGAACGACTTGTGCTCGCCGGAAGTGTAGGTACGGCGCTCGACCCCCAACTTCTCCATGGCGCCGACAAACCCGTACCCGGCCGCCGTAACGCCGATGGAGCCCACCAGACTCGCCTTGTCGGCATAGATCTCATCGGCAGCACTGGCGATGTAGTAAGCACCAGAAGCCCCCAGATCAGAGATCACCGCATAGACCTTGGTGTCCTTGTGCAAAGCCCGCAGACGACGAATCTCGTCATAGACGTAACCAGACTGCACCGGGCTGCCGCCAGGGCTGTTGATGCGCAGAACAATACCCTTGACCTTGGGATCATCGAAGGCGGTGCGCAGACTGCCGACGATATTGTCCGCACTGGCCGACTCCTTATCGGCAATCACACCCGTGACATCGATCACCGCGGTGTAGCTGCCGCCACGAGCCGCGTTCTTTTCCATGGTCATCAGCGGCGTGAACAAAGCCAACGCCACAAACAGATACACAAAGGTCAGCAGCTTGAAGAAGATCCCCCAGCGCCGCGAACGACGCTGCTCCTGAACACCGGCCAGGAGCGTCTTTTCCAGCAGCTTCCAGCTCTTGTCATCACTCTCTTCAGCGCCCGCCTTGCTTGGCGCTTTCCATTCGTCGCTCATGCCTGCTACCCCAGCAAAAACTTATTCGGCAGCCTGACTCAGCCAGGCATGCAATTGAGGAAAACGGTCGATGGACAAGCGCGGCTCGAAAGCCTGCAAAGCCTCGATGGACTGAGCACCGTAGCTCACAGCCACCGAATCCATGCCGGCATTGCGCGCCATCAACAGATCAAAGGAGGAATCGCCAACCATCAGAGCCTGCCTTGGCCCGACTCCGCAATGAGCAAGAATTTCCTCCAGCATCAATGGATGAGGCTTGCTGGCGGTTTCGTCGGCTGCCCGGGTGATATCGAAATATTCTTCCCAGCCATGGGCCTTCAGCACCCGATCCAATCCGCGCCGGGCCTTGCCCGTGGCAACTGCCAACCGATAACCCTCGGCCCGGAAAGCCTCCAGAGACTGCACCACGCCAGCAAACAACGGCGAAGGCTCAGCCTCCAGCGCGATGTAGTGATCCGCGTAATGCTGACGAAAGGCCACCAACTGACCCTCGTCGATTTCGGGATACAAGGTACGAATCGCCTCCGGCAAGCCAAGACCGATGATGCCTTTGACGGCAAAATCGTCACGCCGGGGAAAACCGGAGCGATCGGCCGACACATGCATCGACTCGACAATCCGACCAATGGAATCCGCCAGAGTGCCGTCCCAATCGAAGATCAACAGCTGGTAATCAGGGTGCACTCAAGCGCTCCACGGTCTTGGCCCACATTTCATCCACTGGCGCCTGCAGCTTCAGCTCGCCGCCATCAGGCAGCGGCACCGTCAACATATAGGCGTGAAGGAACAGGCGCTTGCCGCCCAATTCGCGAATCTCGCGGGTGAAATCATCGTCGCCGTACTTGCTGTCACCGGCAATGCAGTGCCCGGCATGCAGGGTGTGCACGCGAATCTGGTGAGTGCGACCAGTCACCGGCTTAGCCTCGACCATGGTGGCGAACTCGCCGAAGCGGCGCAGCACCTTGAACACCGTCAAGGCCTCCTTCCCTTCTTCATTGACCTCCACCATGCGCTCGCCAGAACGCAGGTTGCTCTTGAGCAAAGGCGCGCGCACCTGCTTCAGGGCCGTTGCCCAGTGACCACGCACCAGTGCCATGTAGCGCTTGTCCACACCATCACCACGCAGCGCGGCGTGCAGGTGGCGCAACATGCTGCGCTTCTTCGCGATCATCAGCAGACCGGAGGTGTCGCGATCGAGGCGATGCACCAGCTCCAGCTCCTTGGCATCCGGACGCAACTGACGAAAGGCTTCGATAACCCCGAAATTCAGGCCGCTGCCGCCGTGCACGGCAATGCCGGCGGGCTTGTTGATCACAATCAGCGCCTTGTCTTCAAAGACAATCGAGGCTTCCAGTCGCTGCAACAAGCCTTGAGCCAGCGGCACCGGTTCGTCACGCTCGGGCACGCGCACCGGCGGCACGCGCACCACATCACCGGCCTGCAGCTTGTACTCGGGCTTGATGCGCCCCTTGTTCACCCGCACTTCGCCTTTACGCAAAATGCGATAAATCAAGGTCTTGGGCACGCCTTTGAGTCGCGCGAGAAGGAAGTTATCAATACGTTGGCCGGCATATTCCGGCGAGACCTCAAGCAATTGAACGCCTGGAGTCGAGGGGGCAGTAGTCGTCATGGCGCGAATGATAACAATTTTTTATGGATTTGAAGCACTTAATGATTGCTGCTATAGTCGCGAACGCCGCCAAAAGCGGCTGGACAGCGGAACAGCGGCAACTAGCCGGCCCTGACCAACGCAATTCATAAGGACGCAAGGCCGTCCTACGCAGCTCTCGCTACATACCGGAAGAGTCTGACGTTGTAACAAGCGCAGGTGACATGAGGCCTGAAACCCGTAAAAAGCAGAGTTATCACTCGCCTTTTATGCAGCGATTAACGGCCAGTTCACAAAGTGCAGTCAGCGCCTGACAACCCCAAGCGAAGGTTGTGGAAACAACGCCTTTAGCCATGATGCGTGACCTCCCCTTTCGGAGTTCACGGTAAATGCCAACCCGCTGCGGATTCTGCGCGCGGCAGCACCCGAATTATCAGGGATACGTGTAGGGTGGAGATGCACAACCGTCGGACTGTGTAGCATTAGGCTTTATTCAAGACGCTTCATCTCGTCCACAGTCGCCGGTTGATTCCTCCTCCTGACAGACTTTTGCTTAAGCGGTGCCTTAGTCACCACAGCAAGCAGGACGCGTGAGTCGCGACTTCGTTCTTAGTTATTCGGACGAACCTCGCTAGACACTCGAGTGGTCAACCACTCCTGACGCACCTGACACCGACCGTGAGAAGTCGTGTGTGCCGAACGCCGTTTCCGGCAGCCCGGAAACCGACGGTACTACATGAAAAGAATGCTGATTAACGCAACTCAACCCGAAGAGTTGCGTGTTGCCCTGGTAGACGGCCAGCGCCTCTACGATCTGGACATCGAGTCCGGTGCACGCGAGCAGAAAAAGGCCAACATCTATAAAGGCCGCATCACTCGCATCGAACCAAGCCTCGAGGCTGCCTTTGTCGACTTCGGCTCTGAGCGCCACGGCTTCCTGCCCCTCAAAGAAATCTCCCGCGAATACTTCAAGAAAGCCCCCGAAGGCCGCGTCAACATCAAGGACGTCCTGAGCGAAGGCCAGGAAGTCATCGTCCAGGTCGAGAAAGAAGAGCGTGGCAACAAGGGCGCCGCCCTGACCACCTTCATCAGCCTCGCCGGTCGTTACCTGGTACTGATGCCGAACAACCCGCGTGCCGGCGGCATCTCCCGCCGCATCGAAGGCGAAGAGCGCAACGAACTGCGTGAAGCGCTGAACGGCCTGGTAGCTCCTGCCGACATGGGCCTGATCGTGCGCACTGCCGGCCTGGGCCGCAGCAGCGAAGAGATGCAGTGGGACCTGGATTACCTGCTGCAACTCTGGACCGCCATCAAGGAAGCCTCCCTGGATCGCTCCGCGCCATTCCTGATCTACCAGGAAAGCAACGTGATCATCCGCGCGATCCGCGACTACCTGCGCCAGGACATCGGCGAAGTGCTGATCGACAGCGTTGAAGCCCAGGACGAAGCCCTGACCTTCATCCGCCAGGTGATGCCGCAGTACGCCAGCAAGATCAAGCTGTACGAAGACAGCGTGCCGCTGTTCAATCGCTTCCAGATCGAAAGCCAGATCGAAACCGCCTTCCAGCGCGTGGTCGAACTGCCTTCCGGCGGCTCCATCGTCATCGACCCGACCGAAGCCCTGGTGTCCATCGACATCAACTCGGCTCGCGCCACCAAAGGCAGCGACATCGAAGAAACCGCCCTGCAGACCAACCTGGAAGCAGCGGAAGAAATCGCTCGCCAACTGCGTCTGCGTGATATCGGCGGCCTGATCGTCATCGACTTCATCGACATGACCCCAGCCAAGAACCAGCGCGCCGTGGAAGAAAAAGTCCGCGAATGCCTGGAAGCCGACCGCGCCCGCGTGCAGATCGGCCGCATCTCGCGCTTCGGCCTGCTGGAAATGTCCCGTCAGCGCCTGCGCCCTTCCCTGGGCGAAAGCAGCGGCATCGTCTGCCCACGCTGCAATGGCACCGGCATCATCCGTGACGTCGAATCGCTGTCCCTGGCGATCCTGCGCCTGATCGAAGAAGAAGCCCTGAAAGACCGCACCGCCGAAGTTCGCGCCCAAGTGCCGATTCCGGTCGCCGCCTTCCTGCTCAACGAAAAACGCAACTCGATCACCAAGATCGAACTGCGCACCCGTGCCCGCATCGTCATCCTGCCGAACGATCACCTCGAAACGCCGCACTTCGAAGTCCAGCGTCTGCGCGATGACAGCCCGGAAGCCAACACCAACCAGTCCAGCTACGAAATCGCCGCGGCCGCAGCCGAAGCCGAAGAAGTGCAGCCAGCCGCCGCCACCCGCACCCTGGTTCGCCAGGAAGCCGCGGTGAAGACCGCACCGGCCCGCGCCAATGCCCCTGTGCCGACCGAAGCCGTCGCTCCGGTTGCCGCTCCAGCCCCGGTTGCTGCCGAGCCAAGCCTGTTCAAAGGCCTGGTCAAGTCCCTGGTCAGCCTGTTCGCCTCCAAGGAAGAGCCGGCCGCTCCGGTCGTGGTCGAGAAGCCGGCAACCGAGCGCCCTGCCCGCAACAACGAAGAGCAGCGTCGCAACGGCCGTCAACAGAGCCGTAACCGCAACGGTCGCCGCGACGAAGAGCGCAAGCCACGTGAAGAACGTGCACCGCGTGAAGAGCGCGCACCACGGGAAGAGCGTCAACCTCGCGAAGTGCGTGAAGCTCGCGAAGAAGTCCAAGGTGTAGCCCGCGAAGAACGCGCACCACGTGCTCCGCGCGAAGAGCGTCAACCACGCGCCCCACGTGAAGACCGCAAGCCACGTGGCGAGCGTGAAGAGCGTGTTCGCGAACTGCGCGAGCCTCTGGATGCCGCTCCGGCCGCCGCCGCTGCTACCGCCGCCGTTGCCGTTGCCGTTGCCGAAGAACGCCCGGCTCGTCCGCCACGGGAAGAGCGCCAGCCGCGTCCGCCGCGCGAAGAGCGTCAGCCACGCGCCGAACAGGCTCAGGCCGCTGCCGCCAGCGAAGAAGAAGCACTGCCGAACGAAGAGCAACTGCAGGAAGAAGGCCAGGACAACGCCGACGGCGAACGTCCACGCCGTCGCTCCCGCGGCCAGCGTCGTCGCAGCAACCGTCGCGAGCGTCAGCGTGATGCCAACGGCAACGTGATCGAGGGTTCGGAAGAGAACGCCGAAGAGCCAAGCAGCGCCGATCTGGCCGCCGGCCTCGCGGTCACTGCCGCTGTTGCCAGCACCGCCATCAGCGCCAACGCTGAAGCACAAGCGCATCAGCAAGCCGAACGCGCGACCGCCGCTGTTGCAGAGCAGGCTCCGCAAGCACCTGTGGTCGAAGCCACTACTGAAGTGGAAGCGCCGGCTGCTCCAGCTGTTGAACTGGCCCCAGTTGAACAGGCCCCAGCGGCCGAAGTTGCTCCGGTTGTTGCAGAGCAGCCTCAGGTTGAAGTCGCCGCCGAACCCGCCGTGACTGTCGAAGCACAACCTGTGGTAGCCGAGCAGCCTGTCGCAGAACCTGCGGTCCAGGCGCCGGTGGTTGAGGAAACAGCCATCGAGCCTGCCCAGGAAGCTCCGGCCCCGGCCCCGGCCGCTGAACCTGTTGCCATCGAGCAGCCAGTGATTGCCCAGCAGCCTGCCCAGGCTGAAGAGCCTGCACCGGCTGTTGCCCCTGCCATCACCGAAGCCCCGGCTCCAGTGGTTGAAGCGGCTCCGGTGAGCGCCCTGACCAGCAACGGTCGCGCACCAAACGATCCGCGCGAAGTGCGCCGTCGCAAGCGTGAAGCCGAGCGTCTGCAGAAGGAAGCCGAGCTGGCTGCCGCTGCCGCCCCGGTTGAAGCGGTGGCTGCTGCCGAGCCCGCTCCGGTCGAAGCGCCAGTGGTGGTCGAAGCCGCTCCAGCGCCAGTCGAGGCGACTGAAGCAGCACCTGCGCCGGTCACCGAACCTGTGGTAGAGCAACCTGCCCCGGTGGTGGAAGAGGCACCGCACAACGTCGAGCACGCCGTTGAGCACGTAGACCACACCGAGGAAAAGCAGCACGAGCCTAAACCTCTCGCCTGACTCCATCGGCAATGAAAAAGCCCCGCCCGGGTAACCGGGCGGGGCTTTTTCATGCCCGCCATTCAATGCTCGCGAAATACCAGCGCTGCCGGCAGATCCACATCCCACACCACGCCCGGGTCGCTCAAGGGCACTTCGACCACCTTGCCCGCAGCAAACAGACACCTGGCGCCACGATCACCGGACAACCCCTGCAACGCAGCGGCATAAACCCGACCAAACCCCACCGGATGCCCCAGATCGTCCCCCAGCCGCGGCACGCTGATGTTCTCCTCGGTCAACCCCGCGATCACCCGCCTTATGCTGGCCGGCAGGATGAAAGGCATATCCCCCAGCAACACCACCCAGCCATTGGCGTCGGCACTGGCCGCCACCGCGGCTGCCAGGCTGTGCCCCATGCCCGGCGAGTCCAGCAACAACACCTGACAACCATAAGCCCGCCCCAGCTCCGCCACCCGCGGCCGTCCCGGCGTCGTGACCAGCACCCGCCGTACCACTTCGGCAGGCAGGTTGACCAGCACCTGCTCCAGCACCGGCCGCTCTACGCCATCGCGCCCCACACAAGGCGCCAGCAACTTGTCCTGTTCGTCTGCGAGCGCCTGCCGATAACGACTGCCCTGCCCCGCCGCCAGGATGATCGCGCAAGGCCAGGGACTCATCCGGCCACCTCGGCCACGCGCGCCACCGGCTGCTGCGACAGGGGCTCGACACCATTTTTCAGCGCCACGATCTGCGCCATCAGCGAAAGGGCAATCTCGGCCGGAGTATGACTGCCAATGTGCAGCCCCACCGGCCCGTGCAAGCGCTCGATGGCCGCGCTCGACAATCCCAGCAGGGCCAGATTGTCCCGGCGCTTCTGGCTATTGACCCGCGAACCCAGGGCGCCGACATAAAACGCCGGGGAATCGAGGGCCGTCAGCAACGCCATATCGTCCAGACGCGGATCATGGGTCAGGGCCACCACCGCGGTGCGCTCATCCGGCTCGATACTCAACACCGCATCGTCGGGCATGCCGGCGACCAGGCGTCCATCCTGCTCCTCCCAGCCATGCACGAACTCCTGGCGCGGATCACAGACCAGCACCTCGAAATCCAAGAGACGCGCCATTTGCGCCACATAACGAGACAGCTGCCCGGCGCCGATCAGCAACAGGCGCCAGCGCGGTCCGTAGATCGCCCGCAGGGTGACACCGTCAAACGCCAGCTCATCCCGCTTGCCCGCCGCCTTGAGCAGCACCTGGCCGGTGCTCAGGTTCAACTCCCGGGCCACGATCTGATGCGCCGCGCAGCGTTGCAGCAACTCGGCGACCCAGGACGGATCGCCGACCCGCTCCTCGGTCAAACGCAGGGTGCCGCCACAGGGCAGACCGAAACGCGCCGCCTCTTCCATCGTCACACCGTAGGTCACCAGTTGCACCGGCGGCCCCTGCGGTGCGAGACGCCCGTCCCCGAGGCGGCTGATCAGGTCGTCCTCGATGCAGCCGCCGGACACCGAGCCGATCACCACGCCGTCGTCGCGCAGGGCAAGCATGGCGCCCGGAGGGCGCGGCGCGCTGCCCCAGGTCTGGACCACGCTGTAGAGCAGCACCCCGCGCCCGGCACGGCGCCACTCCAGCACGCTGCGCAGGACATTCAGGTCGACACTGTCCATCAGGCACCCGCCTGCTGCCAGCCTTGCAACTGATAACGCACCGGCAGATTGCGGATGCGCTTGCCGGTAGCGGCGAAGATCGCATTGCACAGGGCCGGGGCAATCGGCGGCACGCCGGGCTCGCCAACACCGCCCAACGGCACCTCCCCCGGCGGCGTTACCAGGTGCACCTGCACCTGCTTGGGCGCCAGGGACATGCGCGCCACCTCGTACATGTGGAAGTTGTCCTGCTGCACCTTGCCGTCCTTGAAGCTGATTTCCCCCAGCACCGCATTGCCCAGGCCCATGACACAGGCGCCCTCGAACTGCGAGCGGATACGCTCGGGGTTGATCTGCGGGCCGCAATCCACGGCGATGTCGGCCTGGTGCACAATCAGCGTGCCATCGTCCTTGACCTCCACCTCGATCACCGCTGCCACATAGGTCACGAAGCTGTAGTGCATCGCCAGCCCCAGGCCACGCCCCTTGGGCAGCGAGCGGCCCCACCCGGCGGCCTTGGCCGCGGTTTCCAGTACCGCACGCATGCGCCCGGTATCGATCGGGTAACGCTCCGGGGACTCGCCGTAATTCCACTCTTCGCTCAGGGTTCGCGGATCGATCTGACGGTCCGGCCCCAGAAGCTTGAGCTGGTACTTCAGTGGGTCCTGGCCCGCCTTGTGGGCCAGTTCGTCGACAAAACTCTGAATGGCGAAGCCGTGGGGAATGTTCGACACCGAGCGATACCAGCCCACCCGGGTATGGGCCGCAGCTTCGGGGTTTTCCAGGCGCACATTGGGAATCGCATAGGCCATGTTGGTGAAGCCCATGCCCAGCTCGAAGGCGCCCTCGTGGTTCATCCCCGGGGCGAACAGCGCAGTGATGCTCGGGGCCACGGTGCGATGCAGCCATGCGGCGGGCATGCCGTCCTCGTTCAAGCCGGCCTTGAGGTACTCCGCCGACACGGTATGGAAATAGGAGTGATGGATATCGTCCTCCCGGGTCCACTGCACCCGCACCGCCTTGCCGGGAAAGGCCTTGGCCAGGATGGCCGCCTCCAGAATGAAGTCCGGCTTGGATTTGCGCCCGAAACCGCCGCCCAGCAGGGTGACATTGACCGTGACCTGATCAAAGCCGATGCCCAGGCGCTCGGCGATCCGCTCGCGGGTCACCTGAGGCGCCTGGCTCGGCGCCCAGGCTTCACAGCGCCCGTCGAGAAAGCGCGCCACCGCCACCATCGGCTCCATGGGGGCCTGGGCCAGGTGCGGCAGGTAATAAGTGGCCTCCAGACTGCTCTGGGCGGCGTTCATGGCCTCATCCGGATTACCGGTGCTGCGCACCACCTTGCCCGGCTTCTGTGCCGCCGCCTCCAGTTCCTTGCGGTATTCGACGGAGTTGTAGCCGGCATTGACCCCATCCTCCCACTCGATCTTCAAGGCGTCGCGGCCCTTGATTGCAGCCCAGGTATTGCTCGCCACCACCGCCACGCCCCCCAGGGGCTGGAACTCGGAAGGCAACGGACGACCATCGATGGGCATGACCTTGATCACCCCAGGCACCTTCAGGGCTGCACTGTCATCCACGGACTTGACCTTGCCGCCATAGACCGGGGGCCGCGCCACTGCCGCGAACAGCATGCCTTCAAAGTGCACATCGGCGCCGTACACCGCGCGGCCATTGACGATGTCCTGGCCGTCGATGGCGCGGGTCGCCTCCTTGCCGATATAGCGAAACTCCGACGGCTGCTTCAGGCGCAGGCCGTCCCGGGCCGGAACCGCCAGAGCCCCCGCTGCTGCGGCCAGAGCGCCATAGCCCAGTTCGCGCCCGCTGGGGGTATGAACCACCTTGTGCAACTGCGCCCGACATTCGCTCGGCGGTACCTGCCACTGCGCGGCAGCCGCCTGCTCCAGCATGGTCCGCGCCGCGGCGCCGCAACGCCGCATGGGTTCGTACCAATGGCGCATGCTCCGCGAGCCATCGGTGTCCTGATTGCCAAAACGCGCTTCGTCTCCGGGCGCCTGCCTGACCTTGACCTGGGCCCAATCGGCCTCCAGCTCATCCGCCACCACCATGCTCAGGCTGGTACGCACCCCCTGGCCCATCTCCGAACGGTTGCAGATCACCGTCACGCTGCCGTCGCCGGCAATGCTCACATAGACCTTGGGATCGTCGACCCAGCCGTGGGGCATGCCATCGGCGCCAAACTTCTGCTCTTCGGCAAACGCCTGCTGCCAGCCCCAACTGGCCGCCAGTACCAGGGCTCCGGTGGCGCCCACCCCCTTGAGAAAACCACGGCGACTGAGGTTGCAGAGGGCAAAATCACTGGGGAGCCGGTTCATGCCTTGGCCTCCTGCAGATGGTTGGCCGCCTGGCGGATCGCGGTCTTGATCCGGTTATAGGTGCCGCAGCGGCAGATATTGCCGAGCATCGCCTCTTCGATCTGTTCGTCACTGGGATTGGGATGGATCTTGAGCAGCGCCGTGGCGGACATGATCTGCCCGCCCTGGCAGTAGCCGCACTGGGCCACCGCCGTATCCAGCCAGGCTTGCTGCACCACCTGCCCCACCGGATCGTTGTGCAGGTAGTCGATGGTGCTGACATTCTTGCCCAGCACCGAGCCGACCGGGGTGATGCAGCTGCGCGCCGGGTCGCCGTCGACATGGACGGTGCAGGCACCGCACAAACCCATGCCGCAGCCGAATTTGGTGCCGCTGTAACCCGCCACATCGCGGATGGCCCATAACAGCGGCATGTCCTCGGTGACGTCCAGGGGATGATCTTGACCGTTGAGCTTCAGGGTAATCATGGGCACGCCCGCATTCTATGAGGTGATGGGGTCGAGCCATCTGCCACGGGGCAACGCGGCTGCGGTGCGCGCAGATCGGCTCAGGCTAATCGGGCTCTCTTGTGAAGACAGGGCTTCACCGGGCCTTTGGGGACGACAAATACTTACATTGTTAGCAAGCTAAGTTAAGCCGCCGGACATAAAAAAGCCTTGCAGGGTGTGCACCGTGCAAGGCCTTGGGCTCAAGCGCTGAGCTTAGTTCAAGAGTCGCCTCAATACAGATTCGGCTCCATCTCCAGCTCGACACTGAAACGCTCGGCGATATCGCGCTGGATCCGCCGGGCCAGCTCCAGCAGTTGCAGGCCGGTGGCCGTGCCGTAGTTCACCAGCACCAGGGATTGCAGGCGATGGACCCCGGCATCGGCTTCACGAAAGCCCTTCCAGCCCGCCTGCTCGATCAGCCAGCCGGCCGCCAGCTTTACCTGCCCATCGGCCTGGGGATAACCCACCAGCCCCGGATAGGCCTGCTTGATCTGCGCCGCCAGCAACGCCGGGACCACCGGGTTCTTGAAGAAACTGCCGGCATTGCCCAGCACCGCCGGGTCGGGAAGCTTCTCGCTGCGGATACTGCAGATCGCCCGACTGACGTCGCTGGCCGTCGGATGCTCGATGCCCTGCTCGTTCAGGCGCTGACGCACCGGACCGTACTCGAGGTGCAGATGATCGACGCGATTCAGGACAAAACGCACCCGCAGGATCAACCAGCGACCGGCCTCATGCTTGAACAGGCTATCGCGGTAAGCGAACTGGCACTGGTCCAGGTCAAAGTCGCGCAACTCCCCGGTTTGCCGGTCCAGGGCGGTCAGGCCGGCGAACACGTCCTTGATCTCCACGCCATAGGCGCCGATGTTCTGCATCGGCGCCGCGCCCACGGTGCCGGGAATCAGGCTGAGGTTCTCTAGCCCGGACAAGCCCTGCTCCAGGGTCCACTGCACGAAGGGATGCCAGGTTTCCCCGGCCTCGGCTTCCACCACCACCCGTTGCCCATCGTCGCTGAGCAGACGGATGCCGCGGCTGGCCATGCGCAGCACCAGGGCCCGGATATCCGCAGTCAGTAGCAGGTTGCTGCCACCACCGATCACCAGCAGGGGCAACTGCTGCGCGGCGCAATAGGCCAGGGCTTCGCGCACGTCGTCATCGCTGTGGGCCTGGGCAAAGCGCAGGGCCTTGACCTCGACTCCGAAGCTGTTGAACGGCTTGAGCGAGACATCGGACTGAATGTGCAGGGTCATAGCCGCCCCTTCAACTCGATCACCAGCCGGTCGCAGGCCTCTTCGATCAGGTCCAGCACCTGCTCGAAGCCCTGCTCGCCGTCGTAGTAGGGATCGGGCACCTCATCCAGGACCGACTCGTAACGGCGCAGGAACAGGTCCAGCTCGGCCTTGCCCCGGGCCGGCTGCAGGGCCTTGAGGTTGCGCAGGTTGCTCTGGTCCATGGCCAGGATCAGGTCATACACGGCGAAATCGGCACTGCCAACCTGCTGCGCCCGTTGCGCCGAAAGGTCGTAGCCACGGCGCAAGGCCGCCTGCTGGCTGCGTGAATCCGGGGCCTTGCCGATATGCCAGTCGCTGGTGCCAGCCGACGCGACCTGCACCTGATCGCCCAGGCCGGCGGCGCGCAACTTGTGGCGCAGCACACCCTCGGCAGTGGGCGAGCGACAGATATTGCCCAGGCAGACGAACAGAACCCGCATCAGGCCTCCAGCAGGCGCCGAACGCGCTCAAGGTCTTCGGCGGTATCGACGCCAGTGGGTGGGGCCTCCAGAGCATCGGCGACATGAATCCGCACGCCGTGCCACAAGGCACGCAACTGCTCCAGGGATTCGGTGTTTTCCAGCCAGCACGGGCCCCAGCTGACGAAGTCATGGAGGAAACCGGCGCGATAGGCATAGATGCCGATGTGGCGCCGGTAAGGCACGCCTTCCGGCAAGTGCTCATGACTCTTGGCGAAAGCATCCCGCGCCCAGGGCAAGGTGGCACGGCTGAAGGTCAGGGCCAGACCGTTGAGGTCCGTGACCACCTTGACCACGTTGGGATTGAACAGCGTCTGCACATCCTCGATCGGCTCGGCCAGGGTGGCCATGCGCGCCTCGGTGTGGGCCGCCAGGTTGGCCGCCACCTGATCGATCACCGAAGGCGGGATCAGCGGCTCGTCGCCTTGAACGTTGACCACGATGGCATCCGCCGCCAGGCCAAGCTGGCTGGCGACTTCCGCCAGGCGATCGGTCCCCGAGTTGTGGTCTTCCCGGGTCAGCAGCGCTTGCGCGCCAAAGCCCTGGCACGCCTCGACGATACGCGGGTCGTCGGTGGCCACCACCACACGCTCGGCGCCGCTCTTGCAGGCCTGCTCCCAGACCCACTGGATCATCGGCTTGCCGGCAATCAGTTGCAGGGGCTTACCCGGCAGGCGGGTGGAGGCAAAGCGTGCCGGGATGACCACGGTGAAGGCGCAGCTCATTTGTCCAGGCGCTCTTCGGTAGTCAGGGTACGGGCTTCGCTTTCCAGCATCACCGGGATGCCGTCGCGGATCGGATAGGCCAGGCCGGCGCCCTTGCTGATCAGCTCGGTCTTGTCGGCACTGAGTTTGAGCGGGCCCTTGCAGATCGGGCAGGCCAGGATGTCGAGCAGTTTGGTGTCCATGAGGTTTCCCTGGATAAAAGCAATTAAGGCAACAGACGATCAGGCAGCAGGCGCATCAGCTGGGTATCGAACCAGGCGATGAAGGCCGCGGACGGCACCGCATCCACCGCCAGGTACCACCAGTCGGCAGCCGCGAAGTCACGGCACTTGACCGCATCTTTCTCGGTCATGACCAACGGCAATGACGGGGTGAACGCCAGGGCCTGCGCACTGTATTGAGCGTGATCGGCAAATGCATGGGGGACAGGCCGCCAGTGTAGCGTTTCAAGGGTATTGAAGAAACGCTGGGGGTTGCCGATACCGGCCACCGCGTGCACCGCCTGCCCTGGCGCGAAGTGCTCCACCGGGCGGCGCTCGCCGCTCTGCAGATTGACCAGCGCCGAAGGCTTGAGATGGAAGGCAAAGCCGTCGGCGTGATCATCAAAGGCGCCGTTGTAGAGCAGTGCATCGACGCTCTGCAGGCGCTCCACCGGCTCGCGCAGGGGCCCGGCCGGCAAACAGCGGCGATTGCCCAGGCCGCGGGCCGCGTCGATCAGCACCAGCTCCAGGTCACGGGCCAGGCGGTAATGCTGCAGGCCGTCGTCGGAGAGAATCAGGTCCAGCGGTTCGGCGGCCAGCAAGGCCTGCACCGCGCGGCTGCGATCAGGGTCGATCATCAGCGGTACGCCACAGCGCTGGACGATCAGCAGCGGTTCATCGCCGGCCACTGCGGCGCTGTCATTGGCCGTCACCCGCCAGGGCAGTTGCGGCGGCTTGGCGCCATAGCCGCGACTGACCACCCCGACCCGCAGGCCAAGGCGCTGGCAGTGCGCCACCAGCCACAAGATCAACGGCGTCTTGCCCGTGCCGCCTACGGTAATGTTGCCCACCACGATCAACGGCACCGGCGGCTGATAGATCGCCCCCTCGCCCGCCAGAAAGCGCCGGCGCTTGCCCACCACCACTCGGCGGTACAGGTACTCCAGAGGCTGCAGCAGCTTCAGCGCGGGATGGCCGTTGTACCAGGCGGCGAGCAAACGATCGGAGAGTGCCATCAGGGTGCCGGCGCCGCCTCGACGGTGGTCATGCGCAGGTGGCTGAAACCGAGCTTGCCGGCCGCGTCCATGGCAGTGATCACCGCTTGATGTTGAGTCTTGCCGTCGGCGCTGATGGACAGCGGCAGATGGGTGTCCCCTGCCGACTCCTTCTGCAAGGCCTCCATCAGGGTAGCCAGGTCACTTTTCGGCAGGACCTGATTGTTGACCGAGAACACCCCGTCGGCGCTGATGGCGATATCCAGCTGCTTGACCTCCTGGTCTTCGGCGGGTGAGCCGCTGACCGCTTCCGGCAGGTCGACCCGCAACTGGGTCTCCCGGGTAAAGGTGGTGGTGACGACGAAAAACAGCAGCAGGATGAACACCACGTCAATCAATGACGCGAGGTTGATGTCCACGGTTTCCCGGGGTTTGCGACGGAATTTCACGCTTTGCCCTCGGCCAGGTCGACATCGCGGTCACCCTGGATCACTTCCACCAGCTTGATCGCCTCCTGTTCCATGCCCACCACCAGCTCATCGACCCGACGTTGCAGGAAGCGGTGGAAGAACACCGAAGGAATCCCCACCATCAGGCCCGCGGCAGTGGTGATCAAGGCCTTGGAAATACCGCCGGCCAGCACGTGGGCGTTGGTGGTCATGCCCGAGCCCATGAACGAACTGAAGATGTCGATCATGCCCAGCACCGTGCCCAAAAGGCCCAGCAGCGGGGCCATGGCGGCGATGGTGCCGAGGGCATTGAGGTAGCGCTCCAGCTCGTGGATCACGCGGGCCGCCGCCTCTTCAATGCATTCCTTCATGATCTCGCGACCATGCTTGGAGTTGGCCAGGCCCGCGGCCAGGATCTCCCCCAGGGGCGAATCGGCGCGCAGCTCCTTGAGCTTTTCCTTGTTCAGTTGCTTGTCCTTGATCCAGCGCCAGACCTGACCCAACAGATGGGGCGGGGTGACCCGGCTGGCCCGCAGGGTCCACAAACGCTCGGCAATGATGCCCACAGCCGCGATGGAACTCAGAATGATCGGCAACATCATCCAGCCGCCGGATTTGACCAATTCCCACACAGTGACAGTCCCCTCGAAAAAGTGCGCCACTCTAACATAGGGGCCGGACGCACCGAAGACCGTGATGTCGCATGCTCACAGGCTTTAATAACTCACGGTTATTTAAGGCATTAGTGCTCAATCGCGCCAGAAACGCCGCTGCGCGCGCAGGCTTTGCACGGGCCCGAAAGTCCCCAGGCGCAGTTTCAGCGCTCCTTGATCGGCGCTGTCATGCACAGCCACCCCCAGCCGTCGATAGCGCGCCAGTACCTCGGCGTGGGGATGACCGAAGGCATTGCCCCGCCCGCGGGAAATCAGCACCGCGGTCGGTCGCAGGCGTTGCAGCAGGGCCATGGACGAAGAAGTGCGACTGCCATGATGGGGGGCCTGCAACCAGTGGGTGTGAACCGCCAGCGGACTGGCGAGCAATGCCCGTTCGGCATGCACGTCGATGTCGCCGGTGAGCAACAGCCGCTCGCCCCGAGCCTCGACCTGCAACACGCAGGAAGCCTGGTTGCCATCGGCCGCCGCCGGCCATTGCCACAGCCGAAAGCGCACCCCATTCCATTGCCAGCCCAGGCCCGACTCGCAAGGCTGTGCTTGCAGGGCGTCGGGCAATGCCCCGGGCTCGCCGCTGCGCACCCGGGCCACATCGATTCCGCGCCAGACCGCCAGGGCGCCACCGGCATGATCATTGTCGGCATGACTGAGCAGCATCAGGTCCAGCTGCCTGATCCCCAGCTTGCGCAAGCTGGGCAGCACCACCCGCTCGCCGAGATCGAAATCCCCCACCCGGGCGCCGGCATCGTAGAGCATGGCGTGATCGCGGGTGCGCAGGAGCATCGACAGCCCCTGCCCCACGTCCAGTTGCCAGACCTCCACCTCACCCTCGGGCAGCACTTGCTCGGGCGGCCAGATGGCCAATAGCAACAGCGGCCACCCCAGCACCCGCAGCGGTACACCGCTGGGCAGGAGCAACAGCAAGGCCCCCAGGGCACTGAGCCCCCAAAGCCACCAGGGCAGCAACGGCGCCACCCAGGCCGGCCAGGCACCGGCGATCATCCCCAACAGGCGGAACAGCCCATCCAGCAGCCCCCCGGCCAGCCACAGCAACCCCTCGCCCACATGTGGCACCGGCAGCAACAGACAACCCAGCAGGGCCGGCGGCAGCACCAGCAGACTGATCCACGGCACCGCCAGCAGATTGGCCAGGGGACCGCTGAAACTGATGGGCAACCCCAGGGCCAGCAGCGGCGGCAGCAAGCCAATGGCGATCAGCCACTGCGCACGGCTCCAGGCCTGCCACCAGCGCCAGCGCCCCAGGCGCCCGGCGAAGGTAAGAAGCAGGATCGCCACCGCGGCAAAGGACAGCCAGAATCCCGGCTGCAGACTGGCCAGAGGCTCGAACAGCAACACCGCATTCAACGCCAGCAACCAGGGTCGCCAGACGCCCAGATGGCGAAAGCGCAGCCGCCAGAGCAGGACCAGGGCGACCATCACGCAAGCCCGTTGCACCGGCACATCGAACCCGGCCAGCAGGCCGTAGCCCAGAGCCCCGAGAAAGGCCAGGGCACAGGCCCAGGGCAGCCATGGCCGGCGCTCGGGCCAGATGCCCCAGCGGGCGAGCCCGGCCACCCCGAGGTAGATCACCCCGGCCAGCAGGCTGATGTGCTGACCGGAAATCACCATCAGGTGAACCGTGCCGGTGTCCTGCAGCACCTGCCAGTCCTGGCGCGTCAGCCCCGAGCCGTCGCCCATCACCAGTGCCGCCAGCCCGGCGCCACGCCCTTGTGCCTCGACACCCAGCAGGTGCTGGCGCAGCCCCTCGCGCCAGGCCAGGCGGGCGGGCCTGAGCAACTGCCCGGCCTTGACCGTGCCGGTGGCCCCGATGCGCCGCGCCAGCAGCCAGGCCTGGTGATCGAACCCCTGGACATTGAGCAGCCCGGCAGGACGCCGCAACGTGACCGCCAGGCGCCAGCGCTCGCCACTGTGCAGCGGCGGGGCGTCGTGCCAGGCCAGGCGTATCCGCCGCGGCAGGCGCTCGCGTCGCGCCTGGGCACCCTGCAGCTCAAAGCGCACCACGCCCTGGCCCTGCTCCGGCAAACCACTGACCTGCCCCTCCAGCCAGCGGGTCTGTCCTTCCAGGCCAGGAGCCAGGCGATCATTCAGGGCCCAATGCCCGGAAACGCAAGCCCAGGCGAAACCGAAGAGAAAAAATGCCACTGGATGTGTACGAAACGGCAGCAGCATCAGCCCCACGACCGCCAACGCCAGCAACAGCCAGACCGGCGGCAACACCGGTAGAAAACCCAGCGCCAGCAGCCCCGCGGCCAGTGCCAGCAACCCCGTCCCCATCAGCCAGCCCCTCCTTGGCAGTCCCTACTCTGGGCTTAGCCGAGGATCGGCGGCGCGGCTTTATCATTTGTCACAATGTCTGAATTTGCCCTGGCTAGAATCCGTTCATAATCGCGGCCTGATCCAACCGAGAAGCCTTATGCCCCGGCGCTTATTCAAACGTTACATGCCAGATCCGGCCAGCATCCGGGAACACAAGTCCTTACGCTTTCTTGGCACGCTGTTGCATGACGCCAACCTCTGGCACCTCAATCGACACTCCGTGGCCCGCGCCATGGCGGTGGGCTTGTTCGCCGCCTTCATCCCCATTCCGATGCAGATGCTGCTGGCGGCGGTGCTGGCCGTCTGGCTGCGGGCCAACATGCCCATCAGTGTCAGCCTGGTGTGGCTGACCAATCCCATCACCATGCCGCCGGTGTTCTTCTGCACCTATCAACTGGGGGCCTGGCTGATGAACGTGCCGGCCCGCACCCTGCCCGACGAGTTGACCTGGGAGTGGATCAGCGGTCAGCTCAGCACCCTGTGGCAACCCTTTCTCCTGGGGTCGGTGGTGGCCGGCCTGGTGCTGGGAGCCGTGGCCTATTGCCTGACCATGCTCTATTGGCGCTGGTGGGTCGCTCGCCAGTGGCGCAGGCGCAAGCAGCAGCGCCTATGAACAACGCAAACGGCCTCCCGAAGGAGGCCGTTTGCATCAGACGCGCAAGCCGTTCACTGACGCATGCCGCGCCCGCTGACCAGCAACCGGGCGCAACCGATGTACAGCACCACAGTGGCCACCAGCATGAACGTGATGGCCACGCTGATCCGGATGTCCGACACCCCGAGGATGCCGAAGCGGAAGGCGTTGACCATGTGCAGCACCGGGTTGGCCAGGGACACGGTCTGCCAGAACGGCGGCAGCAGGTTGATCGAATAGAACACCCCGCCCAGGTAGGTCAGGGGGGTCAGCACGAACGTCGGAATGATCGAGATGTCATCGAAGTTGCGCGCGAACACCGCGTTGATGAACCCCAGCAACGAGAAGATGGTCGCCGTCAGCACCACCACCAGCACGGTGACGCCCAGGTGATGCACCTGCAACGTGGTGAAAAACAGCGACAGCAGGGTCACGATGATCCCCACCATCAGGCCCCGCAGGACCCCGCCGAGGGTGTAGCCGATCAGGATGGTGTGCGGCGACACCGGCGATACCATCAGTTCCTCGATCGAGCGCTGGAACTTGCTGCCGAAGAAACTCGACACCACGTTGCCGTAGGAGTTGGTGATCACCGACATCATGATCAGCCCCGGCACGATGTACTCCATGTAGGTGAAGCCACCCATATCGCCGATCTGCCGCCCGATCAGGTTACCGAAGATGACGAAGTACAGGACCATGGTGATGGCCGGCGGCAGCAGGGTCTGCGGCCAGATCCGGGTGAAGCGGCGGATCTCGCGATAGACGATGGTGTTGAGTGCCACCAGGTTGGGTTTCAACTCCGAACTCATACCGCCACCTTCGACAGATTCTTCTCCACCAGGGACACGAACAGCTCCTCAAGTCGGTTGGTTTTGTTACGCAGGCTCAAGACCTCGATGTTCTGCAGGGCCAGCTGACCGAACAGCGCAGTGATGCCGACGGCCTTGTCCACCTGGACTTCCAGGGTGTGGCTGTCGACCAGCCGGGTCGGATAGCCGGCCAACTGCGGCGCCACGCTGAGGTCGTGCTTGAGGTCGAGCAGGAAGGTTTCCACATGCAGCTGACTCAGCAGCTGACGCATGCTGGTGTTCTCGACGATGGTGCCGTGGTCGATGATGCCGATGTTGCGGCACAGCTGTTCAGCCTCTTCCAGGTAATGGGTGGTGAGGATGATGGTGATGCCTTTCTGGTTGAGCTCGGTGAGGAAGGTCCACATCGAGCGACGCAGCTCGATGTCGACCCCGGCAGTGGGTTCGTCGAGGATCAGCAGGCGCGGCTCGTGGACCAGGGCCCGAGCGATCATCAGGCGTCGCTTCATGCCACCGGACAGGGAGCGTGAAGGCACATCGCGCTTGTCCCACAGGCCGAGCTGGGTCAGGTACTGCTCGGCCCGCTCCTTGGCGATTCTCGCCGGAATGCCGTAGTAGCCGGCCTGGGTCACGACGATGTCGAAGGTCTTCTCGAACTGGTTGAAATTGAATTCCTGCGGCACCACACCGATGCAGCGCTTGAGCGCCGCCGGCTCACGATCAAGGTCGTGGCCGAAGACATTGACGCTGCCGCTGGTCTTGTTCACCAGGGTCGAGAGAATGCCGATGGTGGTGGATTTACCGGCCCCGTTAGGGCCGAGCAGGGCGAAGAAATCACCTTCGGCGACGTCCAGATCGATACCACTCAGGGCCTGGAAACCGTTGCCGTAGGTTTTGGTTAGCTGCCGGATGGACAGAGCGGAACTCATATCGGATTCATGCACCAAGAAGGGGAATTGAATAAGTAAGGGCGGTCCGGTCGGATTGCAACGACGCCGGACGCACGCCATGGTGCGGGTCCAAGCCACGCAAGTACAGTCACGCTTGTTGATAGTGGGTATTAAGTCAAAGCGGTCATGACTGCCTGACGATAGGCCGGACGCTGCTTCAAACGCTCATACCAGGCTTGCAGATGGGGCATCGACGGCCGCTCGATGGGCATTTCAAACCAGGCATAGATGAAGCTGCCCAGCGGGATATCGCCGACCCCGATCTCTTCTCCCGACAGATAGGGCTGCCCGGCCAGCGTCTGCTCGACCCGGGCCAGCAGCTCGACGCAGGTTGCCTTGGCGGCATTGATCTGTTGCCAGTCCTGCTGCGCCGCCGGAGTGCGCAATATGCCCCAGAACAGATGGCGGAAAGGTTCGGCGAAGGTCGAGGTGGTCCAGTCCATCCACTTCTCGGCACTGGCCCGGGCCTGCACATCGGCCGGATACCAGTGGCTGTTGGCGGCATGCCGAGCAGCCAGGTAACGCACGATGGTGTTGGACTCCCAGAGCACGAAGCCGTCGTCTTCAATCAACGGGATGCGCCCGTTGGGGTTCAGCGCCCGGTAGGCCGGAGTGTCCACCACGCCAAAGGCGCCACCGGCATCCAGGGACTCATAAGCCAGCCCCAGCTCTTGGGCACACCACAACGCCTTCCTGACATTCGACGAGTTCTTGCGACCCCAGATCTTCAGCATGACCATCCCTCAGTTATGAATGCCGGGGCAGTCTACGCCGGATCAGCCGCGACTCAAATCACTGCGGATGTCCCCCTGCAGAACGCCTCCCTGCTCGCCGAACAGATGGGGATAGCATGCCTGCAGGTGGCTGAAGAACAGCGCCTGCGGCACATCGGCGAAGTGCCCATGGTCCACCAGGTACTCCATCGACTGGTCGCCCTGACGGTTGAAGGGGTGAAAGACACTGTCCTGCACCCCGTCAAACTCCAGCGGCGCCACATCGAACAGCTCGCACAGACTCTGGTTGAACGCCGGCGTGGCCTTGACCCAACGCCCCTGCAGGTACAGCTCGGTGTAGCCGTGCATGGCGAACACATCACTGCGCAACAGCTCCAGCAGACGCGGGGTCGACAAGTGATTGCGCACGTCCGCCAGGCCGATGCGCGCGGGGATCCCGCAATGCCGGGCACAAGCGGCCAGCAGAGTGGCCTTGGGCACACAGTAGCTTTCGCCGGCGGCCAGGGCATGACTGCCCCGCAGGGTTTGCGGATCAGGGCTGAAGGAATAGAAGTTGTAACGCACGGCCTCACGCACCGCGTAATAAAGGTTCACCGCCTGCTGCCGCGGATCGCCGCCGGCACCGCGATGAAATTCGGCGAACTCCACCACCGCAGGGTGGTCACTATCGATGAAGCGGCTGGGACGCAAGTACTGGTTCATGGGCAAAACCTCCAAGCGAAGCCTGGAGTCTATCGAGACGTCCGCCCTGGCGATAACGACGTTTCGGCCAAAGATCAGGGTCGGCCCGAGTACCACCAGCCGTTCGTCAAAGCCCCCGCTGGCCGGCAAAGTCAACCGTTGCACCCGCACCGCCGCGATCACCCGCTTTGTCGGAGGCCGACTAAGCTCTGAGGGTGATTTGGCCCCTGGCTTCATGGAGGATTGAATATGCTGTTGTTGTGGATACTGGTTTTGCTGGTCGGGGTCGCCTACCTGGCGCACCGTCGCACCGCTCCCCTGCCCGCCCTGGGCGCCGTCGCCGTCTACCTGCTGGCCATGGGTGCCTTCAGCCGGGCTCCCGGCTGGCTGCTGCTGGTGTTCTGGATAGTGCTGGCGGCCGTTGCCGCGCCGCTGTTGCTGCCCGACCTGCGCCGCAAGTACTTCAGCGCCCCGTTGTTCGCCTGGTTCCAGAAAGTTCTGCCGCCCATGTCGCAAACCGAGCGCGACGCCATCGATGCCGGCACCGTGTGGTGGGACGGCGAGCTGTTCAGCGGCCGCCCCGACTGGAACACCTTGCTGGCCTATCCCAAGGCCCAACTGACCGCTGAAGAACAGGCGTTCATCGACGGCCCCACCGAAGAACTCTGCGCCATGGTCAGCGACTGGCAGATCGGCCAGCACATGGACCTGCCTGCCGCGGCCTGGGCCCATATCAAGGAGCACGGCTTCTTTGCCCTGATCATTCCCAAGGAGTACGGCGGCAAAGGCTTTTCCGCCTACGCCCACTCCCAGGTGGCGATGAAACTGGCCACCCGCAGCGGCGACCTGGCCTCGACCGTCATGGTCCCCAACTCCCTGGGCCCGGCCGAACTGCTGCTGCATTACGGCACCGATGAACAACGCAATCACTACCTGCCGCGCCTGGCCCGCGGCGACGACATTCCCTGCTTCGCCCTCACCGGCCCGCTGGCAGGCTCCGACGCCGGCGCGATGCCCGACACCGGCATCATCTGCAAGGGTCAATGGCAAGGCGAGGAAACCCTCGGCCTGCGCCTGAACTGGGAAAAGCGCTACATCACCCTGGGCCCGGTGGCCACCCTGCTGGGCCTGGCCTTCAAGGCCCACGACCCGGACCATCTGCTGGGCGAGCAGGAAGACCTGGGCATCAGTCTGGCGTTGATCCCCACCGACACCCCGGGGGTGGAGATCGGCCGCCGCCACCTGCCCCTGGGCGCCGCCTTCATGAACGGCCCGAACTCCGGCAAGGACGTGTTCATTCCCCTGGACTACCTGATCGGCGGCCGGGAGATGCTCGGCAAAGGCTGGATGATGCTGATGAACTGCCTGTCGGTGGGACGCTCGATCTCCCTGCCGGCGGTGGGCACCGGCGCCGCCAAGTTCACCAGCCTGGTGACCGGCCAGTACGCCCAGGTGCGCGAACAGTTCAACGTGCCACTGGCAGCCTTCGAGGGCATCCAGGAAGCCCTGGCCCGCCTCGGCGGCAACGCCTGGCTGATGGACAGCGCGCGCATGCTCACCGCCAATGCCGTGGACCTGGGGGAAAAGCCCTCGGTGCTCTCGGCCATCCTCAAGTACCACCTCACCGAGCGCGGACGCGAGTGCATCAGCCACGCCATGGACGTGCACGGCGGCAAGGGCATCATCATGGGGCCCAACAACTACCTGGGCCGCAGCTGGCAGGGCGCACCAATCTTCATCACCGTGGAAGGCGCCAACATCCTCTCGCGCAACCTGATGATCTTTGGCCAGGGGGCGATCCGCTGCCACCCGTTCGTGCTCAAGGAAATGGCCCTGGCCGGACGCGAGGACCATGACCAGGCGCTGAAGGAGTTCGATGCCCTGCTGCTCCAGCACATTGGTTTTGCCGTGAGCAATGCCGCCAGCACCCTGGTGCTGAACCTGGGCCTGGGCCACTTCGAACAGGCCCCCGGCGACCCGCTCAGCCAGCGCTACTTCCGCGCCCTGAACCGCCAGGCCGCGGCCTTTGCCCTGCTGGCCGACTTTTCCATGATGCTCCTGGGAGGCGAGCTCAAGCGGCGCGAGCGGCTCTCGGCGCGCCTGGGCGATGTGCTCAGCCACCTGTACCTGGCCTCGGCGGCACTCAAGCGCTATCACGATCTGGATTCACCGGAGTACCTGCGGCCTCTGCTGACCTGGGCCTTGGAAGAAAGCCTCGGCCACTCCGAGCGCGCCCTGGACGAGTTGCTCAGCAACTTCCCCAGCCGCCTCTTCGGCTGCCTGCTACGGGTCTTGGTGTTTCCCTTCGGCCGTCGCCATACCGGGCCGTCGGACCGCCAGGATGCCGAAGTGGCGCAAATCATTGGCCGCGCCCAGGGCGACCCGGCCCTGGAAGCGGTACTCGCCGGCTGCTATCGCCCGCAATCCACGGACGATCCGGTAGGCGCCCTGCAGCACGCCTGCAACCTGCTGAGCGCGAGCCATCCACTGCAGAAAAAACTCCACGAAGCGCTGAAAAGCGGCCAGGTCAAACCGGCGGTCGGCGAATCGGCCATCGATGCGGCCCTGGAGGCCGGCGTGCTGCAAGCGGCCGAAGCCCAGAGCCTGCGGGAGGCCGAAGCGGCGCGACGCAAAGTTATCGACGTGGACGATTTCGCCAAGGAGGAACTGACCTTGAGCGAGGGCAAGATCCGCTAAGCCGGCCCCTCGGGGCAGGTCGATTATGAAACCGGGCGCTGGAGCTATATACTCCCGCGCCCGTTTTGCTCTTGAGGACCCTGTCATGTCCAACGTCGTCGCCGATCATCTCGTCCTCCTGGACCACCTGCGCAGCATCCTGGTGGCGGTGGGAGAAGCCGAACAGGTTCCCGAGGAAAGCCATGCGCTGTTCCTGGAGCGCTTCGACGAACTGCGCGCCTCGCTGCCGATCGACCCGATCGAAAGCCAGTACCTGGGCCAGGACCTGCTGTGCCAGATCATGCAGCGCTATCCACAGATCGCTCACCTGGTGCCTCGCGACCTGCTGTGGTTCTTCGCCGGCGACTGCCTGCACTACATGCCCGATGAAGAAATCGACCTGTACCAGGCCCTGGAAGAACGCCGCTTCGAAGCCGAGCAGAACGACGAGCCCTTCGACTGGAACCAGGAAAAACAGCTGCTGGCGCTCTCCGCCCAGGACAGCAAGCACTGATTGCAGCCCCTGGCGCCAGCAAGGCCCGCCCGGTTCGTCCGGCGGGCCTTTTTTGTGCCCGCCTTAGCGCGTCGTCCTCGTAGGAGCCGGCTTGCCGGCGAAGAGGCCCTTGGGTCTTGCATCGCCCTCAGAGACACCTTCGCTGGCAAGCCAGCGCCTACAAGATGCGTTCTCCTTTGCCGGGGCGGTTCAGGGTCGGCTCCCTGGCCAGGCACTCCACCAGATAATCGATGAACACCCGCAGCTTGGGCGGCAAGTAGCGGGTCGGCGAATGCAGGAGCCAGGCCCCGCCGTGGTAGGAGGCAAGAAAGGTCCACTCCGGCAGCACCTGGACGATCAGTCCCTGCTCCAGGGCATGACGCGCGGTGAAATACGGCAGGCTGCCGATGCCCAGATGCTGCAGCACCGCATCCAGGCGCACACCGGTGTGGTTGGCGGCGTAACGCCCGCGCACACCGACAGTCACCGCCTTGCCGCCCTGGGTGAATTTCCAGCGGGCGTCGCTGGGGGTTTCCCCGAGATAGATGCAACTGTGCTGACGCAGATCCTGTGGGTGCAACGGCGTGCCATGTTCCGCCAGATACTGCGGTGTGGCACACAGCAGATGATCGATGCGCAACAACTGGCGCCCGATCAAGCCCGGCGGCGGGCGATCGGTGATGCGGATCGCCAGGTCGACATTGTCTTCGATCAGGTCGATATCCCTGTCTTCATGCAGCAGTTCGACATCCACCTTCGGGTAGCGCCGCAGAAACTCCGGCATATGGGGATGCACCACGAATCGTCCCACCGCCTTGGGCACGCTGACCCGCACCACGCCTTCGGCCTCATGGGTGAACTGACCACTGATCTCCATGACCGAACGGGCCGCGCTGACCATTTCGCTGCAACGCTTGAACACCTCTTCGCCGCCGTCGCTCAAGCGCAACTTGCGGGTGGTGCGTTGCAGCAGGCGCGTGGCCAGGGCCTTCTCCAGGCGCGAAATGCTGCGACTGACGGCAGACGGCGAGGACCCCAACTGGCGCGCGGCTTCGGAGAAGCTGCCGGTTTCCACCACCCTGACGAAGATGGCCATTTCCGCCAGTAATGGCAGCGGTAGATTTATGCTCATGACGCAATAGTCCATTGAGTTTTGAACGGATTATCACGCAATTACCCAGGCCCCATAATAAAAAATCATTTGGATTCAGGGTTTGAGAAATGACGCTTCGCCTGTACTACGAACATGACCTGCTGACCGCCCAGGTCGAACTGCTGAGCTGCCTCCCCCGGGACGGGCTGTTTGCCGCAACCTTGCATGCCACGCCCTTTCACCCCCAGGGCGGCGGCCAGCCCAGCGACACCGGCTGGATCGGCGCGGCGCAGGTGCTGCGGGTCGCCCAGGAAGATGAGCAGATCGTGCATTACCTGAACCAGCCTCTGACACCGGGAAGCCATGCGGCTCGCGTGGATGAGCCGCAGCGCCTGTTCAACAGCCGCATGCATTCGGCCGGGCACCTGATCGGCCACTTTGTGCAAAGCCAGGGCTGGACGCCGATCAAGGCCCATCACTGGCCGGGAGAGGGCCGGGTCTCATTCAAACCGGGCGAACAACCTGGGGAAATCGACTGCGCCAGGGTGCAGAACGCCCTCGAACAATGGATTGGCGAGGATTTGCCCCGACATATTTCCCTGGCGGCCGGAACCCGCCAGGTCGGGTTTGGCCCGCTGCCCGCCTATGGTTGCGGTGGCACCCATGTCCAGCACCTGCAACAACTGGGACGGGTGAGCATCGACTCGGTCTCGCAGAAGAAAGGCATTCTCTCGGTCAGCTACAGCCTCGACTGAAAACGCCCGCGCCCTCCCCCCTCCAAACTGCTTTGCGGAGTCAGCATGCTGTCCAATTATCTTGGCGAGTTTCTCGCCCTGGCCCTGGTTCACTTCCTCGCCGTGGTCGCCCCGGGGCCGGACTTTGCCGTCACCATCCGCCAGAGCGTGCGCTTCGGCCGGATGACCGGGGTCTGCACCGCCCTGGGAATCGGCGCCGGTATTTCAGTGCACGTGCTCTACACCCTGCTGGGAGTCGGCGCCTTGATGCACGCGACGCCCTGGCTGCTGAGCGCCGCCAAACTGCTGGGCGCCGCCTACATTCTGTACCTGGGTGTCAGCCTGTTGCGCAGCAAGGCCAAGACCGCGATCCCGGGCGAAACCGCGCAGGATGAACCACAGCAGACCCTGCTGCGGGCCTTCACCACCGGATTCCTGACCAACGCCACCAACCCCAAGGCGACCCTGTTTTTCCTGGCGATCTTCACCACACTGGTCAGCGCCACCACGCCGCTGGGCATTCAGGCGGCGTATGGGGCCTGGATGTGCCTGGTCAACGCTTTGTGGTTCGTGATCGTCGCGCTGTTCTTTTCCAGCGCCCGGGTGCGCCTGCTGTTCATGCGCCTGGGGCACTGGTTCGAGCGCTGCATGGGACTGATCCTGCTGCTGTTCGCCGGACGCCTGTTGCTGTCGCTGTAAGCGCCCCATGACAAAGGCCCGCACAGTCGTCTGACTGGCGGGCCTTTTTTTGTCCAGGGCAGGACGAAGGGCTGAATCGCGGACAAACAAAAACGCCGCTCGATGAGCGGCGTTTTTGTGAATTTGGAGCGGGAAACGAGACTCGAACTCGCGACCCCGACCTTGGCAAGGTCGTGCTCTACCAACTGAGCTATTCCCGCAAATGGCGTCCCCTAGGGGACTCGAACCCCTGTTACCGCCGTGAAAGGGCGGTGTCCTAGGCCACTAGACGAAGGGGACACGCTACCCGGAACACATGGTGTGTGTTTCGGTGTCCAGACCCTAGCCCTAAGACTTCGGTTCTGGTTTCACTCGACCCTGCCCGAAAGCAGTGCCGTTTAAAATTGGAGCGGGAAACGAGACTCGAACTCGCGACCCCGACCTTGGCAAGGTCGTGCTCTACCAACTGAGCTATTCCCGCATTGGCGTCCCCTAGGGGACTCGAACCCCTGTTACCGCCGTGAAAGGGCGGTGTCCTAGGCCACTAGACGAAGGGGACACGCTACAACATTCACTGCTTTCAACGTTTCGCGCTTTGCTTTCCGTTGAAAGTGGCGCGCATTCTATGGATGCTTTGGGAGGCCGTCAACCCCTAGATATAATTTTATTTAAATCAATGACTTCGGGGCAGTTTCAGACCCGCTGCGGGGTTTTCTGTGGTCCAGGCTTTGACGCCTATATTCTGTCACTCGACAAGGCGTTATAGTCCTCCGCAGCCGGTAATGGCAATTTGAACCCGAGGTGCTGCCCGGACCATTGCCATCTATATAAGCAGTACCCGCCATGCCCGGCTCGTCGAGCGGCGCTATGCGCCTAAATGCCAAGCCACTACACTCGCACGCGAATCCTATAACGAGGTTTTAACGGTGACACCACTCATGATCACCCTGCTGGTAATAGCCGGGATCGCACTATTGATCGCCATTGGCTACATGAACCATGTGGTGGAAAACAACAAACTGGAAAAGGCCCGCACCAAGGTCGAACTCAATGACCGCCTGCGCCGCTGCGGCGAGATCACCGAAACCTTCCCCGGCCAGTTCATGACCCCGGCCCTCAAACTGCTGCTGACCCGCCTGGAGCTGAACGTGGTGCAGCGCATGCTCAGTCTCGACAAGACCGACAACGCGCTCAAGGCACGCCAGGCCGAGCTCAATACCCTGATTGGCCAGGGCGAATCGATTCCGGTGAACAACCCGCCGGCCCCCATCCAGACCGAAGCCAAGGCCAAGGATGTGCGCTTCCTGCTGGAGGCGATGCACGGCCAGGTCACCCGTGCCGCCCACGACGGTTTCCTGCAACCCAATGAGGCCAAGCGCTGGATCAAGGAAATCCGCCACATCCTGGTGCTGCTGCACATCGAGTTCTTCAACAACCTGGGGCAGTACGCCCTGCAACAGAACCAGCCGGGCCAGGCCCGCCTGGCCTTCGAACGCGGCGTGCAATACCTGCGCAAGCAACCGGATCCGGCGGTCTACAAGGAACAGCTGGAGTACCTGGACAAGCTCCTGGTTCGCGCCAACTCCATGGTGCTGTCGACCCTGGAGCCGGCGGAAGATGAGGTCAACGAGCTGACCCAGGGCCTGAAGACCGTGGAAGCCGACGCCGACTGGAAAAAGAAAGCCATCTACGACTGAAATAAAAAACCCTTGTCCGGCGCACCCGCGCCGGACAAGGGTTCGATAGCGCTACGCCCTCCCCGCCGCTACAAGCGGAAATGCCCCACCATCCCTTTCAATTCCACCCCCAACTGCGCCAGCTCGATGCTCGACGCGGCATTGCCCTGCATGGCCAGTGACGACTGATCGGCACTGGCACGAATGCTGGTCACGCTGCGGTTGATCTCCTCCGCCACCGAACTCTGCTGCTCGGCGGCGGCGGCGATCTGCTGGTTCATCTGCTGGATCAACGACACCGCCGCGGCAATGCTGCCCAGGGCGCTCTCCGTCTGCAGGGCATCACTGACCGCCAGCTTCACCAGCTCGCCACTGCTCTGGATCTGCTGCACCGAAGAATCGGCGGCGGCATGCAACGCCGTCACCAGGCGTGCGATCTCCTCGGTGGATTGCTGGGTCCGCTTGGCCAGGGCCCGCACTTCGTCGGCCACCACGGCAAAGCCCCTGCCCTGCTCCCCCGCCCTGGCTGCCTCGATGGCGGCATTGAGGGCCAGCAGGTTGGTCTGCTCGGCCACGCTCTTGATCACATCCAGCACACTACCGATGTTGTCGATCTCGGCGCTCAGGCTTTCGATGCCGCTGCTGGCCCGGGTCGCGGAGTCCGCCAACTGCTCGATCCGCTGCATGCTCTGGCGCACCACCTGTTGCCCGCTCTCGACCTTGTCATCCGCAGCCTGAGCCGCCTGGGCCGCTTCCTCGGCGTTACGCGCCACATCGTGCACCGTGGCGGTCATCTGATTCATGGCGGTGGCCACTTGCTCGGTTTCCTCTTTCTGGCTGCTGACTTCCAGGTTGGTCTGCTCGGTCACCGAGGACAGCGACTGGGCCGAACTGGCCAGTTGCTCGATCCCGGCCTGCAGGCCGCTGACGATACCGCTCAGGCCGCTGCCCATCTGCTGCATCGCCTGCATCAACTGGCCGATCTCGTCCCGCCGGGTCACCGCCACGCTGGCCGTCAGGTCCCCGGCAGCGATCTGCTGAGCCACATGCATCACGCTGCGCAGCGGCCGCACGATCAGGCGCGTGATGCTCAGGGCCGCCAACAGCCCCACCAGCAGGGCCAGGGCCGAGGAGCCGATGATCAGCAAGGAGTTCTTGTCCAGCTCGCCCTGCATCGCCAGGTCCTGGGCGACATAGGCCTGGTCGACCCGCGCCATCACCTGGGCCGCGCGCTCATGCAGCGTCTGATAGACCTGTTTTTCCTGAGTCAGCAGACCGGTGTATTCGTTGAGTTTTTCACTGAAGTTGCCGATGTGCCCCGACACCTCGTTGAGCACCGTCTGGTAACCCGCATCCTTGACGGCGGTCTTCAGCTGTTCGGCCTGAGCCAGCGCCTGCTCGGCCTGTTCGATCTTGCCCTGCTCGGCACTGGCCTGCTCATCGCCCTTGCGGTTCTGGTCCAGGCGCAACCGCGCTTCGTTCATGGCCTGCAGCATCAGGCGTGAAACCTGGCTGATCTGGTTGGCCTGCTCGATGAACTCCGCACCCTCCTTGCCCTGGGAATCCTTGAGGGTGTAGGCGCCGTCATCCGCCAGCCCGGCCTGCAGTACGTCAAGGTTGTTGGCCACGCTGGACACCGACCAACTGGCCATTTCCAGAGCCAGGTCCTTGGCCTGGGTCAGCTCGACGAATTCGTCGAAGGCCTTGCGATAGTCCGCCAGCGCCAACTCGACATCGGCCATCGCCGTCTGGTTGGCCGCCGACTGCCCCTTGAGCTGCTGGGCCAGCCGCAACAGCCCCTCCAGGCTCTCGTGCAGGCTGTCCACGGTCTGGCTGTCGCCATGCAGGGCGTAGTCCTGCTCCAGCAGCCGCACCTTGAGCACGCCACTGTTGAGCTGGGACATCTGCTTGAGGCCATCGAAGCGCTGGCTGATGGTCTGCAGCGACCAGACGCCAATGCCGGCCACCAAGGCCGTCAAGAGCAACACCAGGGCAAAACCGATACCCAGTTTCTTTGCCATGCCCAGGTTGGCAAAACGTCCACTCGCGGCCGAAGTCATGGTGCGCAGTCCCCTTCCAATCCCCAATGGCCATAGGGCCATCCGTCTGTGCGAAGGGTCGCAACGGCGTGCACCGACGCACAAGTCTTCACAGCAGGAATAATGGCAAAAAGCTACGCGGAGGTCGTTTTCAGGACACTGGAGGTCGATTCCATCCAGCCCCCGCGGCGACAGGCGCCGGGGGGCCGGCCGAGGGCTCAGATCGCGGTGGCACCACCATCCACTGCCAGCGCATGACCGGTAGTGAAGGCCGCGCCATCGCTGCACAGGTAAAGCACGGCGCTGGCGATTTCCTCGACCTTGCCGATACGCCCCACCGGGTGCATCGCCGCGGCGAACTCGGCCTTCTTCGGATCCGCTTCATAGGCCCGACGGAACATGTCGGTGTCGATGACCGCCGGACAGACCGCGTTGACCCGGATCTTTTTCTTGGCGTACTCGATGGCCGCCGATTTGGTCAGGCCGATCACCGCATGCTTGGACGCCGCATAGATGCTCATTTTCGGCGCCGCGCCCAGGCCCGCCACCGAGGCGGTATTGACGATGGCCCCGCCGCCCTGGGCCAGCAGCAACGGCAGCTGGTACTTCATGCACAGCCAGACGCCCTTGACGTTGACCCCCATGATGGCGTCGAACTCGTCCAGGCTGCCCTCTGCCAGGCGGCCCTTCTCGATCTCGATCCCGGCGTTGTTGAAGGCATAGTCCAGACGGCCATAAGCCTCGAGGGTACGGGCCATCAGCTGCTGTACATCCGCTTCCTGGGTGACGTTGCAGGGCACGAACACCGCCTCGCCTCCCGCCGCGCGGATCAGCGCCACGGTGCCTTCGCCCCCGGCCACGTCCAGATCCGCCACCACCACCTGCAAGCCTTCAGCGGCAAACGCCAGGGCCGTCGCCCGGCCGATTCCATTGGCCGCGCCGGTCACCAGGGCCACCTGGCCGGAAAACGTCATGCTCATTGCAAAGATCCTCGTTCAGATACGGGTCAGCTGTGGGGCCCATCTAGCCATAGCCGTCCCGGTCGGCGTCAGCATTATCAGAAGGCCGGTTGAGGTCTTATGCATCCCGGTGATGAAAATGCCGGGGCGTTCATCACCACACTGGATCGACACCCATTCGCTGAATCGGCAAACCTTGCGACAACCCACCTGAGGGTCTATCAACTAGGGCTTCATCCACCCCTTGAGTGCCTGCCATGACCAGCCTGACCAATCGCCAGTTCCTGCTCGCCAAACGCCCCGTCGGCCCGGCTACCCGCGACACCTTCACCTACCAGCAGGTAGCCGTGGGCGAGCCCGCCGCCGGGCAGATCCTGGTGAAGAATGAATACCTGTCCCTGGACCCGGCCATGCGCGGCTGGATGAACGAGGGCAAGTCCTATATTGCGCCGGTGGCCATCGGCGAAGTCATGCGCGCCCTGGGCGTGGGCCAGGTGATTGCCTCCAACAACCCCGGATTCGCCGTCGGCGACTACGTCAATGGCGCCCTCGGGGTGCAGGACTACTTCCTCGGCGAGCCCCGTGGCTTCTACAAGGTCGACCCCAAGCTGGCCCCTCTGCCACGCTACCTGTCGGCCCTGGGCATGACCGGCATGACCGCCTACTTCGCCCTGCTGGACGTCGGCGCGCCCAAGGCCGGCGACACCGTGGTGCTGTCCGGCGCCGCCGGTGCGGTGGGCAGCATTGCCGGGCAGATCGCCAAGATCAAAGGCTGTCGCGTGGTGGGCATTGCCGGCGGCCAGGACAAATGCAAGTTCCTCATCGACGAACTGGGCTTTGACGGCGCCATCGACTACAAGAGCGAAGACGTCAACGCCGGGCTCAAGCGCGAATGCCCGAAAGGCGTCGATGTGTATTTCGACAACGTCGGCGGCGACATCCTCGATGCCGTGCTCAGCCGCCTGAACGTCAAGGCGCGGGTGGTGATCTGTGGCGCCATCAGCCAGTACAACAACAAGGAAGCGGTCAAGGGACCGGCCAACTACCTGTCGCTGCTGGTCAACCGGGCGCGCATGGAAGGTTTCGTGGTCATGGACTACGCCGCGCAGTTCGCCGCGGCCGGGCAGGAAATGGCCGGTTGGATGGCCAAGGGGCAGCTCAAGAGCAAGGAGGATATTGTCGAAGGCCTGGAGACTTTCCCGGAGACGCTGGGCAAGCTGTTCAGCGGCGAGAACTTCGGCAAGCTGGTGCTGAAAGTCTGAACCTGCGGGAGCCGGCTGGCCGGCTCCTGCAGACCCGGGTGTTACAGGGCCAGTTCGGCGACCACGTCAGCCAGGGCCTTGGCCGGGTCGGCCGCCTGGCTGATGGGACGACCGATCACCAGGTAATCGGAACCGGCATCCAGGGCCTGGCGCGGAGTGAGGATCCGCCGCTGGTCATCCTGGGCACTGCCCGCCGGACGAATACCCGGCGTCACCAGTTGCAGGGTCGGATGGGCGCTCTTCAGGGCCTGGGCTTCCAGGGCCGAGCACACCAGGCCGTCCATCCCGGCTTTCTGCGCCAGCGCGGCCAGGCGCAGCACCTGCTCCTGGGGCTCGATGTCCAGGCCGATGCCGGCCAGGTCTTCACGCTCCATGCTGGTGAGCACGGTGACGCCGATCAGCAGCGGCTTGGGACCACTGCGCTGGTCCAGCACATCGCGGCAGGCCGCCATCATGCGCAGGCCGCCGGAGCAGTGCACATTGACCATCCACACGCCCATTTCCGCGGCGGCCTTGACCGCCATGGCGGTGGTGTTGGGAATGTCGTGGAACTTCAGGTCCAGGAACACTTCGAAACCCTTGTCGCGCAGGGTCCCGACAATCTCGGCGGCGCAGCTGGTGAACAGCTCCTTGCCGACTTTGACCCGGCACAGTTTCGGGTCCAGTTGATCGGCCAGTTTCAGTGCGGCGTCACGGGTGGGAAAATCCAGGGCGACGATGATAGGAGTCTGGCAGGCGGACATGAAGGGGCTCTCAGGCAAGTCGAAATCGGCGCGGATTGTAGCGCAAGCCGGGACGATCCGGGACCCGATCAGAGGTAAATCCTCCTCAACGGTGCCAGGGATCTTCGATCCGCCGGCAAATCCGCGGGCCGCCCCGGCATTTGTATCAACGCAGATACACTGACGACACGCCAGCAACAATACCCGGCGCTACCCTCGCCAGCCGCAACACCCTCGAACAGCACTTCCTGCCCCCGGGCCGGACGCCTATGCTGAAGCCATAACCTCGCCGTCGCCTCCTGATGGCCGGCAGCCTACCTGGCAGATGAACGCACCCATGCATAACACTCCAGCCCCTCTGAACGACGACTCCAAAGCCGTGGCCAATGGCGACGACAAGCGCTGGAACACTCGGGCCCTGATCGTCGATGACGACGTGCCGATCCGCGAACTGCTGATCGACTATCTGGCGCGCTTCAACATCCACGCCAGCGGTGTCACCGACGGTGCAGCAATGCGCCAGGCCTTGCAGGCCGAGCACTTCGACGTGGTGGTGCTCGACCTGATGCTGCCCGGTGAAGACGGCCTGTCCCTGTGCCGCTGGTTGCGTAGCGAATCGGACATTCCGATCCTCATGCTCACCGCCCGCTGCGAGCCCACCGACCGCATCATCGGCCTCGAACTGGGGGCCGACGACTACATGGCCAAGCCCTTCGAACCGCGGGAGCTGGTGGCGCGGATCCAGACCATCCTGCGCCGGGTCCGCGACGATCGCAGCGAACAGCGAGCCAATATCCGCTTCGACAACTGGCGCCTGAACAGCGTCCTGCGCCAGCTGATCTCCGCCGACGGGCTGGTGGTGCCGCTGTCCAACGCCGAGTTCCGCCTGCTCTGGGTATTCATTGAACGCCCGCGCCGAGTGCTGAGTCGCGAACAACTGCTGGACGCGGCCCGGGGCCGCTCCATCGAGGCCTTTGATCGCAGTATCGACCTGCTGGTGTCGCGCCTGCGGCAGAAGCTCGGTGATGACCCGAAATCGCCGCAACTGATCAAGACCGTGCGTGGCGAAGGCTACCTGTTCGACGCACGAGACATCGGCTGATGCGCGGGCGCTTCGATACGCTGTTCGGCCGGCTGTTTGGCCTCCTGCTGATCGCGATCGTGCTCGCCCACCTTCTGGCGTTTTTCTGGTTCCACCACTACGGACATCCGCCGCCGCCCCCTCCACCGCCACCGCCGCCGGTGGCCCTCGGCAATAGCCCTCCTGGGCCGCCGCCGTACTTCCCGCAACGTCCGCCACGCCCCTGGTTCGGCGGACCTTTGGTGCCTCTGACCTTCCAGCTGATCTCCCTGGTCATTGCCGCCTGGTACGGCGCCAAGCTGCTCTCGCGGCCGATCCAGCGCCTGAGCGACGCCGCCGAACGCCTGAGCGAAAACCTCGACAGCCCGCCCCTGGAAGAGGTCGGCCCGCGGGAAGCACGACAGGCCGCCAGCGCCTTCAACCAGATGCAGAAACGCATACGGGAACAGGTCCAACAACGCGGGCGCATGCTCGGCGCCGTGTCCCATGATCTGCGCACACCGCTGTCACGCCTGAAACTTCGCCTGGAACAGATCGAGGACAGCAAGCTGCAGGGGCAGATGCGCCAGGACCTGGACGACATGATCAAGATGCTCGACGCCACCCTCAGCTACCTGCATGAACAGCGCACCAGCGAGGCCGAGCAATGGATGGACGTGCAGGCGCTGGTGGAGTCGCTGTGCGAGAACGCCCAGGACCAGGGCGCCGATGCCCAGGCCCAGGGCCATTGCGCCCCGCTGCTGGTCCAGCCCATGGCCCTGCAGTCGTGCATCAACAACCTGCTGGACAACGCCCTGCGCTACGCCGGCCATGCCACTCTGGCCCTGGAAGACCATCGGGATCAGTTGCTGATCCGGGTCATCGACCATGGTCCCGGCATCGCCGCCGACAAACGCGAGGCCGTGTTCGAACCCTTCTTCCGCCTCGAAGGCTCACGCAACCGCAACTCCGGCGGCGTCGGCCTGGGCATGACCATCGCCCGCGAAGCGGCAGAGCGCATGGGCGGCCAGTTGCTGCTGGAAGAGACTCCCGGCGGCGGCCTGACTGCGGTGCTGCGCCTGCCCCGCCCCTGAGTCCCTTGTGTAGCCACGGGTACAAAGCGCCCATACCCTGGACAACTCCAGCCTTGAGGCTGCATGAGCCGGTGCCTCCACCGGATCCATTCATCCCAAGGAGCGAGTCCAATGATAGGTAGCGTCAGCAGCAACTATTCGAGCTATTACAGCTCCAGCAGCAGTGCCTCCAGCACCAGCCGCGGCCAACAATTGCAGAAGGACCTGTTCGCCAGGCTCGATAGCAACGGCGACGGCGAGGTGAACCAGGACGAGCTGAACAACGCTCTGTCGAACAAGGGCGACAAGGGTGTCCTGGTCAGCCTGAGCAAGAACTTCAGCGAACTGGACAGCGATGGCAACGCCAGCCTGAGCAGCGATGAAATGGCCGCCATGGCGCCACCGGCGCATCACGGCCAGGCGCCCGGCACCGAACTGGCGGACGCCCTGCTCAGCGCTCTGGACAGTGACGGCGACGGCGTCATCAACAACGACGAACTGAGCAGCGGCTTGAGCAGTGCCGGTAGCAGCGCCGACAGCAAGCAGCTCTTCTCGGCCCTGGACAAGAATCAGGATGGCAACGTCAGTGCAGACGAACTGGCCGCCAGCCTGACGCCGCCTCCACCGCCCCCGCAACAGCTCTCCGGCGAGCAACTGTTCGGCCAGCTCGACAGCGACGGCAACGGCAGCATCAGTGCCGACGAACTGAGCAGCGCCCTGCAGTCCGGCGACAAGAACTCGGCCAGCAACGACAGCAGTTCGGCATTGCTGAAAATACTCGACAGCGACAGCAGCGGCGGCATCAGCAGCGATGAGCTCAAGGCCGCGCTGCAGGCCGGACGCAACCAGGACAGCGAGACTCAGAACCCGCAGGCCAACCTGACCGAAGCCCTGGGCAAGATGATCGCCAACCTCAGCAAGCAGTATCAGCTGAACCCTGCCAGCAGCGTCGGCAACAGCGTCAACGTCGCCGCCTGATGGGTGCTTGCCGCTCCCCTGTCGAGCGGCAAGCCGCGGCTCAGCGCGGCTCCTGGGTCCGGGCCTGACTGGCGCTCCAGTCCAGCAGCAGGCTGTAGGCCACCGCCAGCAGGGTCGGACCGATAAACAGACCGATAAAGCCGAAGGCGATCAGGCCGCCGAACACCCCGAGCAGCACAATCACCAGGGGCAGGTTGCCACCGCGACTGATCAGGTAGGGTTTGAGCACGTTGTCGACGCCGCTGATGATGAAGGTGCCCCAGATCCCCAGAAACACCGCCATGCCGTATTCGCCCTTCCAGGCCAGCCAGGCCGTGGCCGGAATCCACACCAGGGGCGGCCCCATGGGAATCAGGCTGAGCAGGAAGGTGACGATCCCCAGCACCAGCGCCCCTGGCACCCCGGCAATGAGAAAGCCGATCAGCGCCAGCAGGCCCTGGGCCGCAGCGGTGCCGATCACCCCGTTGACCACCCGTTGCACGGTGCCAGCGACCAGATCGATGTAGTAGCCGGCCCGATCGCCGATCAACCGTTCCAGCAGCTTGTGTACGAACAACGCCAGGCGCGGACCGTCACGGTAGAAGAAAAACACGAAGACGATGCTCAGGGTCAGTTCGAGAATACCGCCGCCGATCTGTGCACTGCGGGCCAGTAGCCAGTTGCCCACCTGCCCCAGATACGGCTTGACGGCCAGCATCAGCGCCGCGCCCTGTTGATCGATGCTGTTCCACAGCCCGACCAGACGCTCCCCCACCAATGGCAGGCTGCCCAGCCAGGCGGGAGCCTCGGGCAGGCCGTCCACCTGCACATCCTTGATAAAGGCCGTGGCATCGCGCACGTGATCCGCCAGGTTGAGCCCGAGCCAGACCAGCGGCGCCGCCACCAAAACCATCCAGCCCAGGGTCAACAGGGCCGCCGCCAGAGACTCGCGGCCATTGAGCCAGCGGGTCAGCAAACGCATCAGCGGCCAGCTGGCAAAGGCCAGCACCGCGCCCCAGAACAGCGCCGACCAGAAAGGCGCCATCACCCAGAAGCTGGCACCGAACAACACCAGGAGCAGAATCTGCACCAGCAGGCGATCGTTATTGGGCATGAAATGTCTCGCACAAGGGTAAACGGAGAAGAGTAGGCGAACCCGCGAGTGCAGGCCGCCTGAAACAGCTTAACGCAGCAGTTCGAAGTGCAGCCCGGCCGCTTGGGTGTCGCCGGTTTCCATGCGCGTCGCCAGCACACCCTGGCCAATCAGGGCCTGGCGCCAGGCCTCGGCCTGCTGGCCGGACAGGCTGACCCGCAGCGTGGTGTCCAGGTTCAGCCCTCGGGAAAGCAGGTTGAGCCAGACGGGCTGGGGATCGGTCAGCTTGGGCAGGTCCAGCTTGCCCGTGTCCTTCAGTTGCCGCAGCAGGGTCGCCGAAGTGGGCAGCAAGTCGCCCAGGGCAGCGCTGGCGTCGAACTGCTCCACGTGCAGGTAGGCCCGGCGGTTACCCCGGGTAATGCTGTACAGGGCCACCAGGGAGTTGTCCTGGGGCGCCGCCAGGCGCAACAGCAAATAGGCTTGCTGCTCGTCGGCGCCAAACAGCTTGGCGTTGCCGAACACCTCATTGGCCCACAGGCTGCTCTCGCCACAATCCCGGGCCTGGCACCAGAACAGCAGCTCTGCCCCCTGTTTCTGCAGGGCTTCGCGAGCCAGGGTGAAGGCTTCGTTGGAAGTGCGTTCGGCGGGCAATTGGTAGGTGATGGCCGTGAGCTTGCCCCGGGCATTGACCTGACCGTCAAAGCGCAGTTGGCCGCTGATTCTGCGGATCGAGCCCAACGGGTAGACACGCTCCTGCTCCACTTGCGGACGGTAGTCGACGATTTGTGCATCGGTCAGACGGGGCACCAGGGGCAGGTCATGGCTGCCGGGCAGATCGGCGGCAAGGGCCAGGGTGCTAAAGAAGGACAAGCCCAGAACACTGAGTGAACGCATGGAAACTCTCATCGGATAAGCATGGCCTGGGCGCCCTTGACGACGCTGGCGTCGTCACTGCGTTGCGGAACCTGCAAGCCACGCTGGACCGCAGGCCGGGCCTCCAGGGCCGCCATCCAGCGTTGCAGGGCCGGCAAGCCCTGTACCGAAACACCGGACCACTCATGACCGCGCACCCAGGGGAAGGTGGCGATGTCGGCAATGCTGTAGTCCCCGGCCAGGTACTCGACCTGTTGCAGGCGGGTGTCGAGAACTTCATACAGGCGTCGGGTTTCATGCTGATAGCGATCGATGGCGCCCTGGAGCTTTTCCGGAAAATAGCGGAAGAACACGTTGGCCTGGCCCTGCATGGGCCCGATGCCGCCCATCTGGAACATCAGCCACTGCATGACGATCGAGCGGCCCTTGGCATCGCTGGGCAGCAGTTGGCCGCTGCGCTCGGCCAGATACACCAGGATCGCGCCGGATTCGAATACGGGAAAATCGCCATTGTCTCGGTCGACGATGGCCGGAATACGCCCATTGGGATTGATCTTCAGAAACGCCGGCGCCTTTTGCTCGCGCTTGTCGAAACTCAGGGCATGCACCGTGTAGGGCAATCCGAGCTCTTCAAGCAGGATGGAAACCTTGTGGCCATTGGGGGTCGCAGCGGTGTACAGATCTATCATGGTTGTCTCCCATTTCAACCCGCCCAGCCTCGACAGTTGACCCCGTCAAGTCAAGGAACGGCGAAAAACCGATTGAAACAGTCTGCGACAGAGGTTGCGCCGGCCTCATCGTTGAGGTGCAGATGATGGCCGCCCGGCAGCTGTTCCCGGCTAAAGGGTAGACGCTGCAGCAGGGACTCGTGCCGAACCAGCATGCCGTCGGCAGCCACCACCAGCTGCGTCGGGCAACTGACCCGCTCGACGAAGGACATGGCCTGCTCCTCGGTCAGGCGCAGCGGCGACGCCAGGGTCAGGCGGCTGTCGCTGCGCCAGGTATAGCCACCGGGCACCGGCATCAGACCACGCAGGGCCAGCAGCTCGGCGGCCTCGCGACTGACCGCCACCAGCCCCTTCATCCGCGCTTCGATGGCTCGCTCCAGCGTGCTGTAGACCGGCTTGCGCTTGTCCTGCAGGTCCAGTTGCGCCTGCAAGGCCATGCCCAGCCGCTCGGCGGCACCTGCAGCGCTGGCGGTCGGAGGAATCACGCCGTCGATCAGGGCCAGATGGCTGACCCGCTCCGGCAGCGCCGCCGCCAGCACCAGCGACACGATCGCTCCCAATGAATGTCCCATCAGGGCAAAGCGCTTCCAGCCCAGCTGTTCAGCCACTTGCAGCACGTCGTGGACGTAATCCCACAGGGCATAACCCGCGCCCGGCGGACGGTGCCCGGAATGCCCGTGACCGGCCATGTCCAGGGCCACGATGCGCAGGCCTTTGAGCTTGGGCGCCAGCCGGGCGAAGCTGTTGGCGTTGTCCAGCCAACCATGCAGGGCGATCACCGGCAAGCCGTCCTCGGGCCCGAACAGATGGGCCGCCAGCTCGATGTGGGGCAGGTTCAGGCGAACTTCCTCGACGACCTGGCTCATGCACAGCTCCGGCGCTGTTCCCAGCGGGTGAAGAGTTCCTTGAGCAGGGTGGCGGTGGCTTCGGGCCGCTCAAGAGGAAACATGTGGCCGCCGGGCATGGTCAGGGACTCGCCCAGAGGCATGCGCCCCACGGCACTGGTGTGATGCCGCATCACCACCCGGCTCTGCTGGCCGCGCACCACGGCCAGGGGCACCTTGAGCTGGCGAGCGCTGCCGGGGCTGGTGTGCGGTACGCCGCGATAGATGCTGATCTCGGTCGCCGGATCGAAACGCAGGCGCAAGCGGTCGCCCACCTGCTGCAGGCCATGCTGCAAGTACGCGTCCAGGCAATCGGGGTCGAAGGCTCGGAACAGCGTCTTGCGGGCAAAGTAGCTGCGCGCCGATTCGACATCGGTAAACTCCTCGCGGCGCCCCAGGGTTCGCCCGGCGGGAGTCAGGCGGTCGATGAAACCAAAGCGCTTGGCGGCGCGGATCACCCACTGGTCGGCCCGGGTGAGCACTGGCGAATCGAGCATCACCACCCCCCGATACAGCTCCGGGCAGCGCAGGGCCGCGTGCAGGTGCAGCACGCCCCCCAACGAGTGCCCCACGCCCCACACCGGCTGCGCCTGCTGTTGCAGGTGGTGGATCAGCTCATCCACCAGACTCTGCCAGTTGTCGTCCACCGGAAAGCGCGGGTCGTGGGCATGCTGCTGCAAATGAGCCACCTCGAACTCCGGCGCCAGGGCAGCAAACAGTTTGCCGTACGTGCCGGAGGGAAACCCATTGGCGTGAGCGAAAAACACCTGTTGCGACATACCGACCTATCCATCCACCAAACCAACACCGATTGTCCGCAGGCCCTTGCACCAGGGCAATGACCGTAACGGACAGGAATACTGACACCCAGGCTCAGCCTATGGCGCGCTCACTCATTGCGCCGGCGGCGTTTGCCCCAGAGGCACCACGGCCATGGTCAGGCGCGAAATACAGCTGGCCTTGCCTTCATCGCTGCTCAGGCGGATATCCCAGACATGGGTGGTGCGCCCGATATGAATGGCCCGGGCCACCGCCGTCACCCGGCCGCTGCGCAAGCCGCGCAGGTGATTGGCGTTGATCTCCAGGCCCACGCAATAGAACTTGCTGGCATCGATACACAGGTAGCTGGCCATGGAGCCGACGGTTTCCGCCAGCACCACCGAAGCCCCGCCATGCAGCAACCCGTAGGGCTGGTGGGTGCGATGGTCGATGACCATGCTTGCGCTCAGCGATTCCTCATCAAACGACTCGAAGCGAATATCCAGCACTTCGCCGATGGTGTTCTTCTGTGCCGCGTTCAGTTGCTCGATGTTCGGAGTGGTACGCCATAGGCTCATCGCTGCTTCCCTTCTGGGTGGTTATTGTCGATCAATCCTGCCACAGCACGGCTTCGCTGCGCTCGCTCCAGCGTTGAAAACTGCCGCCATAGGTGGCCTCGATCACATTGCGCTTGATCTTCAGGGTAGGGGTCAGAAAGCCGTTCTCCACGGCCCAGTTGTCCTTGACCACCACCAGCCGATGCAACCGTTCATGCTTGTCCAGGCCGCCATTGACCTGGACCAGCAGGTTTTCCAGGCTGCTGTGCAGCCCTTCCCGGGCGCTGCCTGCCGCGGCCTGCAAGCCCGCCGCCGAAAGCACGCACAACCCCAGAGGAGCGCTCAGACCGTCCCCCACCACGCACACCTGCTCGATATGGGCATGCACGGCCAGGCGATTCTCGATGGGTGCCGGGGCCACGTACTTGCCCTTGCTGGTCTTGAAGATTTCCTTGAGTCGGCCGGTCAGGCGCAGATTGCCGGCCGCGTCCTGTTCGCCCTTGTCGCCGGTGCGCAGAAAACCGTCCTCGGTGATGGTCTCGGCGGTCTTCTGCGGGTCCTTGTAATAGCCCTGCATGGTGGCCCCGCTGCGCACCTGGACCTCGCCCGCGTCATCAATACGCACTTCAACCCCGGGACAGGGCCGACCGATCCAGCCCGGCACCTGCTCCCCGGAACGGCCGATATGGGAATAACCGCAACTCTCGGTCATGCCATAGACCTCCAGTACGTCCAGGCCCAACCGCCGATACCAGTGCAACAGTGCCTGGGGCACCGGCGCCGCCCCGGACAAGGCCACCCGCAAGGCGTCCAGCCCAAGCCCGGCCAGCACCTTGTGACCGACGCGCTTGCCGATCAACGGCAGGCTCAAGAGAACGTCCAGGCGCCTGGCCGACACCTTGCTGTAGACCCCCATCTGGAACTTGGTCCAGATTCGCGGCACGCCGAACAGGGCCGTGGGCCGGGCCCGCCGCAAGTCCGCCAGGAAGGTATCGAGGCTCTCGGCGAAGAACACGGTCTGCCCGGTATAGATCGCCGCCATCTCGACAAACATGCGCTCGGCCACATGACACAGCGGCAGATAGGACAGCAGTCGATCCCCCGGGCCCAGGCCGAAGAGTTGTGTCCCGTGAGTGGCGGCAAAACCCAGATTGCCGAAGCTGTGCATCACCCCCTTGGGCAGGCCCGTGGTACCGGAGGTGTAGATGATGGTGGCCAGTTGCTCGGCCGGTGGACTCGGGCTGTCAGCCAACGGCTGACAGCCTTGCAGATCGTCCCAGGTGCAGTCGAAAGTGCCTTCGGGGGCCAGCGGCAGGCGCACGGTGGGCAGACCGGGCCTGATCCCCGGGGCCATGCCCGGCCAGTCATCGAGCTTGCCGATGAACACCAGGGCCGACTCGGAATGCTCCAGTACCTGGGCCACCGAATCGGCGGTGAGGTTGGGATACAGCGGCACCGACACATGCCCGGCCATCCAGATCGCCAGGTCGCTGATGATCCAGTGCGCGGAATTCTTGCCGATGATTGCGATGTGACTGCCGGGGGGCAATTGGCGCTCCCGCAGCCATTGGGCGGCGCGACGGGCCTGCTGGCCGACCTCGAACCAGCTCAGCTCCTGCACCTGACCTCCGGCGCTGGGCTGAACCAGAAAACACTGCTGGGGATGACGAGCCTCGCGCTCGTAGAACACTTGCAGCGGCAAACGAAAAGCAGCAGCCATGACTCGCTCCTTTGTTTTTATTCTGTTCGCGACACCAACCAAGCACTTGCTCGGTCGACTATTCCACGCACAAAGGAGGGCTGCAAGTTAAGAAATGTAGCGCCGCACAACCGGGTGTCGGTCACCCCGACGGACCGGCGGCGGCCAGGAACTGCCTGGCCGCCGTGGCGCTCTAGGGGTGCTTGACGCTATTGAGGGTCATCAGCCCCGCCAGCGGCCAGTCGCCTTCCAGCTCCGCCAGGCTGGCGGTATTCATGGGCTGGGGATCACGCAGATGACCGTGCTGCAACAGGCCGATCAGGTTGCCGACCAAGGGTTGGTGGCTGACCAGCAGCAGGTTGTCCGCACTGTCCAGATGCTCCAGCACCTGCAATGGGTTGGCCTCCGGGGTCAACCAGGGCACGGTGTGGATCTCGCCCTCGAAGCCCAGGGCCTGACGCACCAGTTGCGCCGTTTGCTGGGCCCGCACATAGGGGCTGGCGATGATCGCACTGATGGGCTGGCCAATCAGCTGCGCGGCGCTGCCCAGCACTTCCTGGCGGCCGTGGGCCGTAAGGTTGCGCAGGTCATCGCTGGCCGCATGGGATTCGGCCTGGCCGTGGCGCAGTACCCACAACTTCACAGCTTGGGCTCCTCGTCACGCACCGGGTGGGGCGCCGGCGGCACACTGTGGGGGGCCTCCCCTTCAGGTGCCCGCGGGGTCGGCCAATCGGCAAACGGCCAGGGTTTCTGCTCGGTGTGGAAGCTGCCGAACCGGCCAATCTGCGCCAGGAACTGGCTCAGGCTGTCGCCAAAGTTCATCAGCCCGGCATTCGGCGCGCCGTAGATCAGGCGATAGATCAGTTGCACCAGGACCAGGGCGCCCAGAAGAAACTGCGCCACCTGCCACACCATCACGAACACCAGCATCCACAGCACGCGCAGGAGGATGGATTCGTATTTGGCTTCGGAATTCGTATCGTTCATGTCTGGCTCCTGTGCTACTCAGTTGAATCCGCTGGTGGAGATAAAGTCGACGTCGGTTTTCGGCTCGCCACGCATCAGCAGCTCGATCACCTGATTCAGCGTCCGCCCTTCGAACAGAATCGCATGCAGGCCGGCGACCAGCGGCATGTAGACGCCCAGTTCCTGGGCCTTGGCCTTGAGCACCTTGAGGGTGTTGACGCCCTCCGCCACTTCGCCCAGGCGGGTCACCGCGTCCTCCAGACTCAGGCCCTGCCCCAGGGCAAAGCCCACCTGGTAGTTGCGGCTCTTGGGCGAGGAACAGGTGACGATCAGGTCGCCGACTCCGGCCAGGCCGAGGAAGGTCATGGGATTGGCGCCCTGGCTGACGGCAAAACGGGTCATCTCCGCCAAGGCACGGGTGATCAGCATGCTCTTGGTGTTTTCCCCCATGCCCAGGGCCACCGCCATGCCGGCGATGATCGCGTAGACGTTCTTCAACGCCCCGCCCAGCTCGACGCCAAAGCGGTCGGCACTGGCGTAGACGCGGAAGGTCCGCCCGTGCAATGCCGCCTGGACCCGCTGGCACAGCTCTTCGTCTTCACTGGCGACCACGGTGGCGGTCAGAGCATGCTCGGCCACTTCCCGGGCCAGGTTGGGACCCGACAACACGCCAATGCGCGCCGCCGGGGCTATGTCCTCGAGGATCTCGCTCATCAGCTTGAAGGTCTGGGCCTCGATGCCCTTGGTCAGGCTGACCAGCAGCTTGCCGCTCAGCAACTGCGCGTGGGGCGCCAGTACCGAGCGCAGGGCGCTGGAAGGCAAGGCGACGAAGCACAGGTCACAGTCATTCAGGGTGGCCAGCAGGTCGGTGACCGGCTCCACCGCCGGATGAATCTTGATGCCCTTGAGATAGCGCGGATTCTCGCGATTGACCCGAATGGCCTCGGCCTGCTCGGGATCACGCATCCATTGCCGCACCGGGTGACCGTTTTCGGCCAGCAGATTGGCCACGGCGGTACCAAAACTTCCGCCTCCCAGGACCGCAATAGGGCGCTGTTGTGTCATATGCAATCCGTTTATCCATAGCAGTGGCGATGGCGGCATTATACGGGGCGCTTTTCCCACCACCAGCCCCACCGGCCATTCAGGCAACCTGTCGGGAACACGCGCTGTCATTCGGGGAATGTCGGGCTTATCGACTGGAAAACTCGACTATCTCGGTTAACATGCGCGCCATCTTTCAAGATTCAAGGCTGTGCCGTGTCCGTTGGTCCCTCACCTCTTCGTCTGTCGCTGCTGCTGGGCATGCTCTTCGGCCACCCGGTGCTGGCCGACGATCTGTTTCTCGACGGCAGCGCACTGCCCGAGGTGTTGACCGCCACACGCCTGAAACAATCCCCCGCCGCCGTGCCGGGCAGCATGACCGTGCTCGACAACGAACTGATCAGGGCCAGCGGCGCCCGGGACGTCAGCGAGCTGCTGCGCCTGGTGCCCGGGATGATGGTCGGGGCCATCAGCGGCAACCAGGCCACGGTCAACTACCACGGCACCAACGCCAGCGAAGCGCGGCGCATGCAGGTGCTGATCGACGGGCGCTCGGTGTATCGCGCGGGCCTGGCCACGGTGGACTGGAGCGACATTCCGGTGGCCATGGAGGACATCGAACGCATCGAGGTGTTTCGCGGCCCCAACACCGTCAGCTACGGCGCCAATGCGCTGATGGCGGTGGTCAACATCATTACCCGCGCACCGGCCAACAGCCACGGCACCCGGTTCAAGGTGACCCGGGGCCAGCGCGGCATCAGCGACTGGTACGCCAGCCAGGGCACGGGCTGGGAAACCGGCGACCTGCGCCTGTCGTTGTCCGGACAGGAAGATGACGGCTTCGACCACAATCGCCTGGGCGCCGACTACCGCGACAGCAAGCGCTTGAACCGCTTCAGCCTGTCGGTGAGCCAGATGCTCGACGAGCAGCAGAGCATCGATTGGCAACTAAATGCCAAGGAAGGCACCAACCAGCGGCCTTATACCTATAAACCGGTGTTCTACGGCGTATCCCAGCAGGGCAAAGACTCCGATGTGATCGCCAAGGACTACGCCGGGTCACTGCGCTGGAACCTGGAGCTCAATGCGCAGCACAGCCTTTATATCCAGGGCTCGGCCCAGCACTGGGATCGCCAGCAAACCTGGCGCGCCTGTGACGCAGCCATTTCCTTCAGCCCCGAACTGACGCGCCTGTGGCAAATCAACCCGAATTACGCCGAGCGCCTGGCGCGCCACATGCCCGATTACTTGAGTGGGGCGCCTAGCGGAACCACGACGGAACAGGCGTTGGCCAACCAAGTCATCGATCAATGGAAAAACGGCGGAGGCAAGAATACCGTCTGCGGCAACATCGACCAGAGCACCCGCGAAACCCGTTACGACCTTGAACTGCAGGACACCCTAAGCCTCAGCGATAACCTGCGACTGGTCAGCGGCATGAACTATCGTTACGACCGGGCCGACTCCGAAACCTATTTCAACGGCACCCTCGACGACACCACCTGGCGCCTGTTCGGCCAGCTGGAGTGGCGAGCCAGCGAACACTGGCTGATCCAGGGCGGGGCTATGTACGAAGACACCCAGCTGACCGGCAACTCGCTGACGCCACGGATCGCCGTCAACTACCTGATCAACCCGCGCCACGGGCTGCGGGCGGTGTATTCGGAAGCCATCCGCTCCCCGGACATGTTCGAGAACAACGTCAACTGGAGCTATCGGGTCACCGGCCTGAGCAGCCCGGTCTACGGCCAGAGCAGCGCCCAGTACTTCGTCAAGACCCGGGGCCCGGGCAACCTCGATCAGGAACACATGCGCTCCCGCGAGCTGGGCTACAACGGCTACTTCGTCGACCAGGCCCTGAACCTCGACATCAAGCTGTTCTACGACGAAATCAGCGGCATGATCAGCGAGCCGCTGCGCAACAACCAATACATCGCCAGCAACAGCAATTCCTCACGCTTCTCCGGCACCGAAAGCCAGCTGGACTGGCAATTGAGCCACGCCGACCGCCTGCGCCTGACCTACGCCTATGTCCACGCCCAAGCCAGCAACCCCCTGGACCAGCGCCTGACCGCCAGCAACAGCGGCTCCGCCGGCTGGCTGCGCAATTGGGGCCGGGGCTGGTCCAGCGCGTTGTTCTATTACGCTGATAGCGCCCTCAACGGCTACCGCTTCGAACGCGTCGACACGCGCATCGCCAAGCGCCTGGCCCTGGGCAAGGCCAACCTGGAACTGGCGGGCACACTGCAACAACGACTCGACCACCAGCCCAGCACCTTCGCCGACAACCTCTACGACTCGCGGCACCTGGTCTATTTCAGCGCCGAGCTGGAGTTCTAGCGTGGCCCGGCAGCGGCCCTCGGGGGCCTTGGACTTGCGTCGCCGACTCGGCTGGGGCCTGTTCCTGCTGAGTCTGCTGCTGTGCGCACCGCTGCGCGCCGCCGACGTCTTGCTGACCGCCAGCGAGGACAACCCGGCGGTACGCACCTTCACCGCAGAGCTGGCCGCCCAACGCCCCCAGGACCAGGTGCGCTTCGTACCGCTGGAGCAACTGCCGGCGCCGGGCCAGTTGCCCAGCGCCACGCGCCTGATTCTGCTGGATCCGCAAAGCCTCGACTGGCGCCTGCAAGATCCCCAGGGCCCGGCCACCCTGGTCCTGCGCATCAGCCGCCTGCAAGCCGAACAACGCCTGCAAGGCCTGCACCACCCCGAGCTCAGCCTGCTCTGGAGCGATCCACCGCCGAGTCGTCAGTTGCATCTGATCCGCCAGGTCTTGCCCCAGGTGCGCCGGGTTGGCGTGCTGTACAGCGAGGACAGCCAGTTCCTGCTCAAGGAGCTGCGCGGCGCCGCGCAATCCCTGGGCCTGGAGATCGTCGCCGAAGCCTGGGACAGCACCCACGACAGCCGGCCATTGCAAAACCTGCTGCGCAACAGCGACGTGCTGCTGGGCCTGGATGACCCCAAGCTGTACAACCCGAAAACCGTGAAGAACCTGCTCCTGAGCAGCTACGCCCAACAGCGGGCGCTGATCGGCCCCAATGCCGGCTTCGTCAGGGCCGGCAGCCTGGCCAGCACCTACAGCGACCAGCAGGACTGGCTGCAGACCCTGGACAGCCTGCTTGAGCAGGCGCCGAATCGCTGGCCCCGGGCACTGTACCCGACGGCCTTCAAAGTACTGAGCAATCCACAGGTGGCACGCTCACTGGGCATCGAGGAAATCGACCCGCAAGCCGTCGCGCGCCAACTGAGTGAAGGAGAGCAACGCCCATGAAATTGCGTCGCCGATGGGACATCCACACCCGCACGCAGCTCATCAGCCTCGGCCCGGCCTTGCTCCTGACCCTGTTGCTGATCAGCTTCTTCACCTTCGTGCGCATTCAGGACCTGCGCCAGGAGCTCAACCACACCGGCCAACTGATTGCCAACCAGCTGGCGCCAGCCACCGAGTACGGCGTGATCTCCGGCAACAACGAAGGCCTGGAAAGCCTGTTGCAGGCCACCCTGGCCACGCCCCACGTGCACTTTCTGGAGGTCCAGGACAGCGCCAACAACATCCTGGTGTATGTCGAGCAACCGTCTGCCACTCATAAACAGGCGCAACAGATCAAGGTGTTCCAGGCGCCGGTGCGCTTGCAGCGCATCCAGGTGCATAACGACTTCCTGGAAGACGACCCGACCAGCCTCGGGCCCCAGGGCGACGGGTATCTGGGACGGGTCATTGTCGGCATGTCCAACGACGCCTTCAGCCAGCGCCAGCAGGAAATTCTCCTCAAGGCCGCGATCCTCGCCCTGTTCGCCCTGCTCTTCACCTTCCTCCTCGCACGGCGCCTGGCTGCCGGCCTGGCGCAACCCATCAGCGCCATGGGTAACGCGGTCAAGGCGATCCAGGAAGGCGACTTCAAGGCGCCGCTGCCGATTGTCGACGACGGCGAGCTGGGCAATCTGGCACGCCACATCAACAACCTCGCCGCCGGCCTGGAGCTGGCCAGCCGCGAGCAGCAACAGGCCATGTCGCAACTGATCCAGACCCGGGAGGAAGCGGAACGGGCGAACAAGGCGAAATCGGATTTCCTGGCGATGATGAGCCACGAACTGCGCACCCCGATGAACGGCGTGCTGGGCATGCTGCAGCTCCTGGAAACCACCGAGATGACCCAGGAGCAGAGCGAATACGCGGCGCTGGCTTCGGAGTCCACCGAACACCTGCTGAAGGTGATCAACGACATCCTCGACTTCTCGCGCATCGAACGCTCGGCCCTGGAGCTGGAACACATCCCGTTCAACCTCGCCGAACTGATCGGCAGCTCGGCCCAGGCCTTCCAGCACAGCGCCCTGCAGCGCGGCCTGGACCTGCAACTGCGCCTACCACCGGGCATGGAGTCGCTGCAGGTCAAGGGCGACCCGACGCGGATCCGGCAGATTCTGGTCAACCTGATCGGCAACGCCCTGAAGTTCACCGAACAAGGCAGCGTGATCATCGAGGCCCAGTGGCAGGCCCTGGATCATGAGCTCCTGTGGTTCACCTGTGCGGTGCGCGACAGCGGAATCGGTATCAGCCCCGCCAGCCTGGAGCTGATGTTCGATGCATTCCAGCAGGCCGACAGCAGTATTTCCCGGCGGTATGGCGGCACCGGCCTGGGCCTGCCCATTGCCCGCACCCTGGCCGAACGCATGGGCGGCACCCTGCGGGCCCAGAGCGAGGAAGGCCGTGGCTCGGTGTTCACCCTGGAGATCCCCCTGGCGCTGTTCCAGCAAAGCCTGCCGGTGCTGGCACCGCGCGTCAGCACCGCCGCTCACCAGGGCGAGGGCCGCAATGTGCTGCTGGTGGAAGACAACCCGGTGAACCAGACCGTGATCCAGGCCATGCTGCGTAGCCTGGGCTTCACCGTGAGCATCGTCACCGACGGGGCCCAGGCGGTGCGCAGCGCCGAGAGCCTGATTTTCGAGGCAATTCTGATGGATTGCCGACTGCCGCTGGTCGATGGTTATGAAGCCACCCGGCAGATCCGCCAATTGCCCGGCTGCGCCGATCTGCCGATCATCGCCCTGACCGCCAACGCCTTGCAGGGCGACCGCGAAGCCTGCCTGGCAGCGGGCATGAACGACTACCTGGCCAAGCCGTTCAAGCGTGCGGATCTGCAGCAGATTCTCCAACGTTGGGTGCAGTAACAGGCTATTTTCCAACAGGTGCGACTGGCGTGACGGGCGAAAGTGCGGCAGTCTTAGGCACCCGACGGGGCCCTGAAAAGGCCCTCAAAAAAAATTTCAGTGAACAAGTGTACTTTCATACCCTTGGCGCTGTGACTTTCACTACAACGCAATAGTCTATGAGTAGGCTGCCGGCTCGAGGCATGAACGCTTCGATCGGCCGGGAAGATTGCCCAACCCTGCCGCACGGGACTATTGAGGAGCTCGCATGACCAAACAAAACGCCTTTACTCGGGAAGACCTGCTGCGCTGCAGTCGCGGTGAGCTGTTCGGCCCAGGTAACGCGCAACTGCCCGCCCCCAACATGCTGATGGTGGATCGCATCACCCATATCAGCGAAGAGGGTGGCAAGTACGGTAAAGGTGAATTGGTCGCTGAGCTGGATATCACTCCAGACCTGTGGTTCTTCGCTTGCCACTTCGAAGGCGATCCGGTGATGCCGGGCTGCCTGGGCCTGGATGCCATGTGGCAGCTGGTCGGTTTCTTCCTCGGCTGGCAAGGCCTGCCGGGCCGCGGTCGCGCCCTGGGTTCGGGAGAAGTGAAGTTCTTCGGCCAGGTTCTGCCGACGGCGAAAAAGGTCACCTACAACATTCACATCAAGCGCGTGCTCAAGGGCAAGCTGAACATGGCCATCGCCGATGGCTCGGTCAGCGTTGACGGCCGCGAAATCTACACCGCCGAAGGCCTCCGGGTCGGCGTGTTTACCTCCACTGACAACTTCTAAGGGTTATCCGCATGCGCCGCGTCGTTATCACTGGTCTGGGCATTGTTTCGTGCCTGGGCAATGACAAAGAGACCGTCTCCGCTAACCTGCGTGCAAGTCGCCCTGGCATCCGCTTCAACCCGGAATATGCCGAAATGGGTCTGCGTAGCCAGGTTTCCGGCTCCATTGACCTGAACCTCGAAGAACTGATCGATCGCAAGATCTATCGCTTCGTCGGCCACGCGGCGGCTTACGCCTACCTGGCCATGAAAGACGCCATCGCCGACTCCGGCCTGAGCGAAGAACAAGTCTCCAACCCGCGTACCGGCCTGATCGCCGGTTCCGGTGGTGCCTCGACCCTGAACCAGATGGAAGCGCTGGACATCCTGCGCGAGAAAGGCGTCAAGCGCGTTGGCCCATACCGCGTCACGCGGACCATGAGCAGCACCGTTTCCGCCTGCCTGGCCACACCGTTCAAGATCAAGGGCCTGAACTACTCCATCGCTTCTGCCTGCGCGACCAGTGCTCACTGCATCGGCACCGCCATGGAACAGATCCAGATGGGCAAGCAGGACATCGTCTTCGCCGGCGGCGGTGAAGAAGAGCACTGGACCCAGTCGTTCCTGTTCGACGCCATGGGCGCCCTGTCCACCCAATACAACGAAACCCCGGAAAAGGCTTCCCGCGCCTACGACGCCAAGCGTGACGGTTTCGTCATCGCCGGCGGTGGCGGCATGGTGGTGGTCGAGGAGCTGGAACACGCTCTGGCCCGTGGCGCCAAGATCTACGCGGAAATCGTCGGCTACGGCGCCACTTCCGACGGCTACGACATGGTGGCCCCAAGCGGCGAAGGCGCTATCCGCTGCATGCAGATGGCCATGTCCACTGTCGACACCCCGATCGACTACCTGAACACCCACGGCACCTCGACTCCGGTCGGCGACGTCGCGGAAATGAAAGGCGTGCGTGAAGTGTTCGGCGACAAGGCTCCAGCCATCAGCTCCACCAAGAGCCTGTCGGGTCACTCCCTGGGCGCCGCCGGCGTTCACGAAGCGATCTACTGCATGCTGATGATGGAAGGCAACTTCATGGCCGGTTCGGCCAACATCGACGAGCTGGACCCGGAAGTGGCCGACATGCCGATCCTGACCAAGACTCGCGAAGACGCCACCATCAACACCGTGATGAGCAACAGCTTCGGCTTCGGTGGCACCAACGCCACCCTGGTGCTGAAGCGCTGGCAGGGCAAGTAAGCCTCGCCGCTTCGCGACATGAAAAAGCCCCGACCGGTTCGGGGCTTTTTTTTGCCTGCCATTTTCCGGCGCCAGCGGCTCAGACGGAAAAACGCGCCACCATGCTGTTCAGGTCCACCGCCAGCCGCGACAGTTCCTGGCTGGCCGCGCTGGTCTGATTGGCCCCGGCCGAGGTCTGCAACGCCAGGTTGCGGATGTTCATCAGGTTGCGGTCCACTTCCCGCGCCACCGCCGCCTGTTGCTCCGAGGCACTGGCGATCACGATGTTGCGCTCGTTGATCAGGGTGAAGGCCGAAGCGATTTCCTCCAGCGCCTGCCCCGCCGCCTTGGCCACTTCCAGGGTCGAATGGGCGCGGCTATTGCTCTGCTGCATGGAGCTGACCGCCTGATCGGTGCCCTGCTGGATACCGCCGATCATTTGCTCGATTTCCTGGGTCGACTGCTGGGTCCTATGGGCCAGGGCCCGCACTTCATCGGCCACCACAGCGAAGCCGCGCCCGGCATCTCCGGCCCGCGCCGCCTCGATGGCCGCGTTCAGGGCCAACAGGTTGGTCTGCTCGGCGATGGAGCGAATCACCTCCAGCACCTTGCTGATGCCGTAGACCTTCTGCGCCAGCTGTTCGACCTGACTGGCATTGGCTGTCACATCCTCGGCCAGCGACTCGATGGACAGCACGGTCTGATGCACCTGTTCGCGACCGTGCTGGGCGATCCGATCTGACTCCCGGGACGCTTCGGAAGTGGCCACCGCGTTGCTCGCCACCTCCTCCACCGCGGCGGTCATCTGATTCACTGCCGTGGCGGCCTGTTCGATCTCCTGGCTCTGCTGATGCAGGCCTCGGGTCGCATCCTCGGTGACGCAACTGAGCTCCTCGGAAGCCGAGGCAAGCTGGCTGGAGGAATCGGAAATGCGCCGGATAGTCTCGCGCAAGCTGTGCTGCATGGCCTTGAGCGCCAGCAACAGGCGCGCCGGCTCGTCCTTGCCGATCACCGTGATGTCTCCGGTCAGGTCGCCGCCGGCCACCACCTCGGCGACGCGCAAGGACTGCGCCAGCGGCAGGACGATGCTGCGGGTCAACAACAAGGCCAGGCCAATGGTCACCAGGGCCGCCACCACGATCATCGCCACCACCCAGACGCGCGACTGGCTGAACACTGCCTGAGCCAGATCCGTGGCCTGGGTCGCACTTTGCTTGTTCAAGTCGATCAGCTCGTGCAGTGTCGCGGCCATTTCATCGGCCAACTGGTTCATTTCACCGTTGACCACCTTGACCGCCTCCTCCAGCTGATTCTGGCTGGAGAAGGCCATGACCTGGGCCTGCCGCTGCAGGTACTGCTGCTCCACGCCCTTGAAGCGATCGAACAGGACCCGCTCCTGGGGCAGCACGATCAGCGACTCATAGCGCCCCTGGGCAACGCCCAGGCCACTCTTGATGTCCTTGATCTTGGCTTCGTTCTGGGCCAGGGCCTGGGGGTCGCGATTGATCAGCAGGCGCAGGGTCAGGGCGCGAAGACGCAACAGATCCTGGCTCATGTCGCCCACCGACATGACGCTGGGCAACCAGTTGCTTTCCACCTCATCGGACTGCTGGCGCATGTTGGCCATCTGCATCAGGGCAAATGCGCCGAGGACAAACACCATCAGCGCCAGCAAGCCAAAACCCAGGCTGGCGCGGGGGGCGATATTGAGACTTCTGAGACTCATTCCTTTGGCTCCTTCCTAGAGCGCTGCAAGAGCTTGCAGCAGGGTGCTCTTAGACGGTATCGGGCCGGCGGAAATTTGCGTAAGACAAAAACGTGATATCAAAACGCCCTATGACTTCGATACCTCAGAGTAAAACGATTCAGCTCACAGAAAATCGACATTTTCCGATCAAACAGTACAGCTTCCACCTCGAAACCCGCTGCGACGTCGCTGCTTGCACATTCATCGGCGTGCCACCGGGCCATCGGCTACCGCCAGTAAAAACCTGAACGCCTGCGCCGGCCGATGCTCTATAACTTCAGCACCTTTACCACCCGATCCGACATTCATCACTGCCTGAGGTTTGCCATGACCATTACCGTCAATACCGAGTCCAGCGAAGGTTTCCGCCACAGCATCCAGGTCGACGACCATCAGCTGTTCACCGACCTGCCCCAGTACGCCGGTGGCGAAGGCACCGCGCCCGAGCCCCACGATTATTTCGATGCCGCCCTGGGGGCCTGCAAGGCCCTGACCCTCAAGCTCTACGCACAGAAGAAAAACATCCCGCTCACCGGCGTCACGGTGGAGCTCAAGCACGACAACAGCCAGGAACAGCAAGGCAAGTACGCCCTGCACGTGAAGCTGACCCTCAAGGGCGTGCTCACCGACGCCCAGCGTGAGGAGTTGCACCGGGTGGCCGACCGCTGCCCGATCCACAAGCTGATGACCACCAGTGAAGTCAGCATCGAGACTCACCTGTCCGAAGGCGCCTTCAGCCAGTAGCGGCAAGGCTGGCATCCGGGGGTTATGCTTGCGGGCATACCCCCGGTCAGCCTGGAATCCGCCATGAATTCACCCCTAGTGATCCGCCCCCGCGTCGAGGACGTCGAAGGCCAGCCTATCCTCCGCCCCCTGCCTTCGGCACAGTGCCGCAGCGTCGGCCCCTTCGTATTCTTCGACCACATGCTGAGCACCTCCTACCCCGCCGGCAAAGGCATGAACATCCGCCAGCACCCGCATATCGGTCTGTCCACGCTGACCTACCTGTTCGCAGGACAGATCCGCCACAAGGACAGCCTCGGCTCGGACCAGATCGTCCTCCCCGGGGACGTCAGCTGGATGACCGCAGGCAGTGCCATCGCCCACGTCGAGCGCACGCCCGAGGCCTTGCTGAGCCAGGCTTTCACCCTGCATGGCTTGCAGGTCTGGCTGGCCTCGCCCAAGGAGCATGAACAGGGACCCGGGCACTACAGCCATCACCCCGCGGCCACACTGCCGGTGAGTGACAACCTCGGGGTCACGATCCGCATGATCGCCGGCAGCGGCTTCTGCCTGGAGTCGCCGGTGCCGGTGCTCTCCCCGACCCTGTATGCCGAACTGCACCTGCAGACCGCCACCAGCCTGCTGATTCCCACCGAGCATCAGCAACGCGCGCTGTATGTGCTGGACGGCGAGGCACAACTGGACGGCGAGCCATTGCCCCCGCACTCGCTGGTGGTGTTGCCGGAGGGAGAAAACGCCACGCTGTTCGCCGAGAGCGACTGCCATGCGGTACTGCTTGGCGGTGCGCCTCTGGACGGGCCGCGACGGATCAACTGGAACTTTGTCGCCAGCGACCCGCTGTTGATCGAGGCCGCACGCGGACGCTGGGCAGCCGGGGACTGGCCGCAAGTGCCGGGAGAAAGCGAGCGCATCGAACTGCCCGCTTCCCGCCACTGATCTGCAGGAGCCGGCTTGTCGGCGAACAGGCCCGCAGGCCTTGCATCGCCCACAGGCCCCTCTATCGCCGGCAGGCCGGCTCCTGGCGGATCAAGGGATGCCGTCAGCCCTGGAACACTTCGTCCAGCAGGTAGTACAGGGTGGCGAAGGCCCGGGCCGAGGTCTTGGCGTCATACATCATCTTGCCCGGGACATTGGCCTGGGGATCGCTGAAGGAATGCACCGCGCCGCCGTAGCTGACCAGTTGCCAGTCAACACCTGCGGCATTCATCTCCGCCTCGAAGGCCGGCAGTTGTTCCTTGGCCACCAGCGGATCGGCCGCACCGTGCAGCACCAGCACCGAGCCCTTGATGTTCTGCGCATCCGCAGGATCGGGCGTGTCCAGGGTGCCATGGAACGAAGCCGCGGCCTTGACTGGCGCCCCGCTGCGGGCCAGCTCCAGCGCGCAGCAGCCGCCAAAGCAGAAACCGAAGGTGGCCAGCCTGGACAGGTCCACCGCGGCCTCGGCCTGGCTCTGCAGGGCGCTGAAGGCCGCCTGCATCCGCCGACGCAACAGCGCCCGGTCATTCTTCAGGGGCATCATCGCCGCACCGGCCTGATCGGCGTCGCTGGGGCGTACCGACTGGCCATACAGGTCGGCGATCAGCACCACATACCCCTTGGCCGCCACCGACTCGGCGAGCTGCTGCGCGCCGGCGCTGACACCCATCCAGTTCGGCGCCATCAGCAACCCCGGGAGCGCGCCTTTATGGGCGGCATCAAAGGCCAGCAGGCCTTCATAGGGCTGGCCATCGATCTGATAGACCACGGAACGCACGGTGATTTGACTCATGACTCATCTTCTCCAGTAGGGGGACACCAGAATGAAAAAACCCGCCGAAGCGGGTTTTTCCTGCAACCTGGTTAAACCGACAGTTCAACCAGCAGCTTGTTCAGTCGGCGCACATAGGCCGCCGGGTCTTTCAAGCTGTCGCCGGCCGCCAGGGCCGCTTGATCGAAGAGGATGTGCGACAGGTCGCCAAAGCGCTCTTCGTTCTGCTCGCCGTCGAGTTTCTCGATCAACGGGTGAGTCGGGTTGAATTCGAAGATCGGCTTGGAATCCGGAACCTTCTGCCCGCTGGCTTCGAGGATCTGACGCATTTGCAGCCCCAGGTCCTGCTCGCCGATGGCCAGGATCGCCGGGGAGTCGGTCAGGCGGTGGGAAACCCGCACTTCGCTGACGCTCTCGCCCAGCGCGGTCTTGATCCGCTCAACCAGGCCTTCCTTGGTCTTGGCGACTTCCTCGGCAGCCTTCTTGTCCTCTTCCGAGTCCAGGTTGCCCAGGTCCAGGTCGCCACGAGCCACGTCGACAAAGCTCTTGCCGTCGAACTCGTTGAGGTAGCTCATCAGCCACTCGTCGATGCGGTCGGTGAGCAGCAGCACTTCGATGCCTTTCTTGCGGAAGACTTCCAGGTGCGGGCTGTTCTTGACCTGGGCGTAGGATTCGCCGGTGAGGAAGTAGATCTTGTCCTGACCTTCCTTGGCGCGAGCCAGGTAGTCGGCCAGGGACACGGTCTGCTCGCCGTCGTCGCCCTGAGTGGAAGCGAAGCGCAGCAGGCCGGCGATCTTTTCCTTGTTGGCGAAGTCTTCGGCCGGGCCTTCCTTCATCACCTGGCCAAAGTTCTTCCAGAAGCCCTTGTATTGCTCAGGCTCGTTCTTCGCCAGTTTTTCCAGCATGTCCAGCACGCGCTTGGTCAGCGCCGACTTCATCGAATCGATGATCGGGTCTTTCTGCAGGATTTCCCGCGAGACGTTCAGCGACAGGTCGTTGGAGTCCACCACGCCCTTGATGAAGCGCAGGTACAGCGGCAGGAAGGACTCGGCCTGATCCATGACGAACACGCGCTGTACGTAGAGCTTGAGGCCCTTCGGCGCTTCACGCTGGTACAGGTCGAACGGTGCACGAGCCGGCACGTAGAGCAGCGAGCTGTATTCCAGCTTGCCTTCAACCTTGTTGTGGCTCCAGCTCAGCGGGTTCTCGAAGTCATGGGCGATGTGCTTGTAGAACTCCTGGTATTCCTCGTCCTTGATCTCGGTACGCGGACGGGTCCACAGGGCACTGGCGCGGTTGACGGTTTCCCACTCCAGCGCCGGTTTCTCTTCGCCTTCGGCGGCAGCGGCTTCTTTGGGCAGCTCGATCGGCAGGGCGATGTGGTCGGAATACTTCTTGATGATGTTGCGCAGGCGCCAGCCATCGGCGAATTCGTCTTCACCGGACTTCAGGTGCAGGACGATGCGGGTGCCGCGTTCGGCCTTGTCGATGGTCGCAACCTCGAACTCGCCTTCGCCCTTGGACGACCAGTGCACGCCCTCGCTGGCCGGCAGGCCGGCACGGCGGCTGAACACTTCGACCTGATCGGCAACGATGAATGCGGAGTAGAAGCCCACGCCGAACTGACCGATCAGGTGCGAGTCCTTCTTCTGGTCGCCGGTGAGGTTTTTCATGAAGTCGGCGGTGCCGGACTTGGCGATGGTCCCCAGGTGGGTGATGACATCTTCACGGCTCATGCCGATACCGTTGTCTTCGAGGGTGACGGTCTTGGCGTCCTTGTCGAAGCTCACACGGATTTTCAGTTCGGCGCCACCTTCCAGCAACTCGGGCTTGGACAGGGCTTCGAAACGCAATTTGTCGACGGCGTCAGAGGCGTTCGAGATCAATTCGCGAAGGAAGATTTCCTTATTGGAATACAACGAATGGATCATGAGGTGCAGCAGTTGCTTCACCTCGGTCTGGAAGCCCAGGGTTTCCTTTTGAGTTTCCACACTCATGGTCATCAAACTCCAATCAGATGGCTGTGGTCGCGCTCCGGAAGCGGAGAACGGCGGGATGACATGGAAGTGGGGGTAGCTCGCCGGATTTCAAGGGGCGGGTGCCTCTTCGATCTTGAAATGTGCACGGGCGGTGGCAATCGGCTCGTCGGCGGTGCTCTGCCAGGCGGTGATCGCGACGTTGGCCACGCGCCGCCCCTGGCGCCAGACCTGGCAGCGGGCAAAGGTGTCGCGAAACTGCCCGGCACGCAGGTAATCCAGGGAAAAATCGATGATCTTCGGCACCCCGGGAGCGCCGGTAAAGATCAACAGATGCACAGCCGCCGCCAATTCCATGAAACCGGCGATTACTCCGCCATGCAGCGCCGGCAGCAAGGGATTGCCGATGTTGTCCTTGTTGGCCGGCAAGCGAAACAGCAACTCGTCCCCCAGCCGCGAGCATTCGATGCCGATCAGGGCGGCGTAGGGAATCTTCTGCAGCAAGGGACCGTAGTCGCCCTGTTGGTGAGCCTGCTCCAGCAACACCTTGAGATCTTCGCTCATGGACGCGCTCCCTTGAGGGCCGTGGCAAAACCCGGGGTGCCCTTGAGACCCTTGCCCATGCGCATGAACGTACCGACCACATGGGCTACCGGGCGCTGCGGATCGTCCTGATAGGCAAAACCGCGGGTAAAGATCACATCGGTGGTGACCCGGTAGCACTGGGCAAAACCATGCACGTCGTGATGAGGCACCGCCGGGTGCATGTAGTCGATGCGTAGGTCCAGGGTCGGGCAAACCTCGAACTCCGGCAGCACGCACAGCGTGGCCATGCCACAGGCCGTGTCCATGAGGGTGGTCAGGGCGCCACCGTGGATGATTCCAGTGTGGGGATCGCCGACGATCTGCGGGCTGTAGGGCAAGGTCAGGGTCATGCCCTGCGCTGATGCGCTATGCACGCTGATGCCCAGCACCTGGCAGTGTCGCAAGGCGGAAAGAAAGCGCAATGCACGCTCGAAAACAGGATTCTGCGCCATGGGTTATCTCTCTTGTTAGTGTCAGGAATCGATGGTTGGCCAGGGCGATAAAAGTTCCGTAGAACAAATACTTAATATATCTAGGAACCCCAAGGAACTTAAATCACAAGACCATGATCGAAAGGCCAGTAGATATCTTCACTAAGGAGAAACACCCCATGCGTAAGACTTTAGCTATTGCCCTGATGCTGACCGCTTCCCTCGGTCTGGCTGCCTGTGACAAAAAATCCGAGGACAAAGCTCAAGATGCCAACCAACACGCTGAGCAAGCTCAACAAAAAATGAACGAAGCTCAGGATAAAGTGAACGAAGCTGCCAAGGAAAACGCCGAAGCTGCCAAAGACCAGGCTGAATCCAACAAGGCCGCAGCCGAAGAAAGCGCCAAGGAAGCAGCCCCTAAAACCAACTAACTCGGTTTTAGCGCAAGATATAAATAAAGCCCGCCAAGTGCGGGCTTTATTGTGTCCGAAAGAAATGACTAGATCAGCAACCAGCGAAAAGTTGGACTAAGCATCAACAACAAGGAACACAAGATTCCCACCGCCCAGAACAGACTTCGCTGCCAGGTCAAATCCGCGAGATAGCACGCCAGATAGAAGACCCGGGCAATCACAAAGGTGATGGCCAGGACGTCGATCAACCAGCCTTGAGTCTGGGTGACATGGGCCATCAGCACCCCGACCGCAAACAGCATGAAGGCCTCGAAACTGTTCTGATGCGCCGCCAGGGCCCGCGCGCCCAGCCCGGTCAGTTGGGCCTGTTGCTGACGTGGCAGATGGTTGTTGTAACCGCCCTGCTCTTTCATGGCCTTGGCCACCGGAATGCGCGCAATGAAAATCAGCAACGCACTGATAAACACGCACCAGAACGAAATACTCATCAGCCTAGATCCTTGTTTGTCTCGGGCAATGGCGCCTCCGTAGGGGTATAGACCATCACATCCAGTACGTCGGAATGAAACTCGCGACGATAAAGCACCAGCACCACCCCCGCGCTCATCACCATGAACAGCCAGGGGCTGACAAACCAGGCCAGCATGCTCATGCCGAAGTAATAGGAGCGCAGGCCGAAGTTGAACTGGTTGGCAGCCATGGAAATGACCCGTGCCGCCCGCGAAGCGAAAGCCTTGCGCTCCTGCTCGGACACCTGGCGCTCACCGATCATTGGCGCCGAGCCCACCAGAATGGCGGCGAAGTTGTACTGGCGCATGCACCAGCTGAAGGTGAAGAAGGCGTAGACGAACACCAGCGCCAGACACAGCAGCTTGATCTCCGACATGCCCTGGGACGCCTGCTGGACCATGGGAATGTCCGCCAGCAGCGACACCGCGCGTTCCGAGGCTCCAAGCACGGTAAGAATGCCCGCCAGGATGATCAGGGTGCTGGAGGCGAAGAACGAGGCGTTGCGTTCCAGGTTGCCGATCACACTGGCGTCGGCGATACGGTTGTCACGCAACAGCATGCGGCGCATCCAGTCTTCGCGATACAGGTGCAGGACACTGGCCAGGCAGGCGGTGTCCCGCCCCTTCCAGGTGGCATAACGGGTATAGCCGCCCCAGCAGATGACGAACCACAAAGCGGCCAGTAAATGGATCAGGTTGGCTTGGACGAACGACATGCAAATTCCTGTAGGGCGTGGCAGAGGACACAGCTTCGACGCCACGCAAAGGAAAAAGGCACTGCCCGAGCCCCATAAAAAATGCCCCGTATCGATCGATACGGGGCATTGTTCTGGATGCTCATGAGCCGCTTGTGGCGACCCTGAGCCCTTGCCGACAGATCAAGCCAGCGCTTCGGCCGGCTTGCCCAGGATACGGTCGAAGATCACGGCAACCGCCAGGATGATCACCGAAGGCACCAGCCAGGCCAGGCCTTGCTCGCTCAACGGCAGGTGCGCCAGCTGGCTGGGCAGGCCATCGGCCAGGCCGGCGCCCTTGAGCGCATCGATCAGGCCGAAGACAAAGGACACCAGCATCACCGGACCGACGATGCGGCGCTGATCCTGCCAGAACTCCTTGCAGAAGCTCAGGGCCACCAGGGCAATGCAGGGCGGGTAGATGGCGGTCAGCACCGGAATCGAGAAGGCGATGAGCTTGGTCAGGCCAAGGTTCGATACCAACAGCGAGAAAACCGCGAGGATCACGACCAGCGTCTTGTAGGACAAGGGCGTTACGCGGCTGAAGTACTCGGCACAGGCGCAAGTCAGACCCACGGCGGTCACCAGGCACGCCAGGGAGATCAGCACCGCGAGGAAACCGCTGCCCAGGGAGCCGAAGGTGTGCTGCACGTAGGCATGCAGTACCGCTGCGCCGTTGGTGGCACCGGCTGCCACTTCATGGCTGCCCGAACCGAGGCGGAACAAACTGACGTACACCAGCGCCAGGCCAACCCCGGCGATCAGGCCGGCGATCACCGCATAGCGGGTGATCAGTCGAGGCGACTCGACTCCGCGCGAGCGAATGGCATTGACGATGACGATGCCGAACACCAGGGCGCCCAGGGTATCCATGGTCAGGTAGCCATTGATGAAGCCCTGGGAAAATGGTGCGGCGACATACTCGGGCGTGGCATCGCCAATGCTGCCGGCCGGCAGGGCGAACGCTGCGATCCCCAGCACCGCCAGGGCGATGATCTTCAGCGGCGCCAGGAAACGGCCAACGGTATCCAGCAGACGACCTGGATACAGGGAGATGAAGAACACCAGCAGGAAATACGCCGAACTGTAGAGGAACAGTGCCAGCGGGCTCTCGCCGGTCAGGGGTGCCAGGCCCACTTCAAAGGACACAGTGGCGGTGCGCGGCGTGGCGAACAGCGGGCCAACCGCCAGGTAGCAGACCGCCGCCAACAGACCGCCGGCGACTTTACCGATGGGGCTGCTCAACGCATCCATGGCGCCACCGACCTTGGCCAGGGCAACCACGGTGATCACCGGCAGGCCCACCGCAGTGATCAGAAAGCCCAGCGCCGCCATCCAGACATGAGGTCCGGACTGCAAGCCGACGATGGGTGGGAAAATGATGTTGCCAGCCCCGACGAACAGGGCAAAAGTCATGAAGCCGAGCGCCAGAATGTCCTGGCCTTTCAACACTTTCATTAAGGAAATACCACACTACTGAATCGGAATTTAGAGAGGGATTTCCCTTATGGGTGAGGGAAATGCTGTCAGTCCGTATAAGACTGACCCGTTTAGCGCGCCGATACCTTGTGGGCAGCAGACGCATAAAGAGGCGGCTAGCCTACCGAATCTGTAAGACGAACGCACCGGCGCAATGAGAATTTTCTGATATGCGACATGGGGATGTCGCCTTTTTGAAACTATTTTTCCACCGGAATGAATCCCCCCGCGCAGCCACCGCACAGCTGGCGCCTGCGTTGCCCAGAGCCTGGTTCGCCCAGGGGCCGACTCGTGTCGGAGCAGGCCCGCCAGCGCCGGCCTCGCCAAGGACAACACCCCGCGCACAGGCCCTTTCGCCGGCAAACCGGCTTGCGCCAGAAAGCACAAAGGCCACCCGAAGGTGGCCTTTGCTGGAAGAACTACAAGCTAAGCGCGAGGCTTACTTGACAGCCCAACCGGTCAGCTCGGCCAGGGCCTTGCCGATGTCTGCCAGCGAACGCACGGTTTTCACGCCTGCGTCTTGCAGTGCAGCGAATTTCTCGTCTGCAGTGCCTTTGCCGCCAGAGATGATTGCGCCAGCATGGCCCATGCGCTTGCCCGGAGGAGCAGTCACACCAGCGATGTAGGAAACAACCGGCTTGGTCACGTGAGCCTTGATGTAGGCAGCCGCTTCTTCTTCAGCCGAACCGCCGATCTCGCCGATCATCACGATCGCCTCGGTCTTCGGGTCTTCCTGGAACAGCTTCAGGATGTCGATGAAGTTGGAGCCCGGGATCGGGTCACCACCGATGCCGACGCAGGTGGACTGGCCGAAACCGGCATCAGTGGTCTGCTTGACGGCTTCGTAAGTCAGGGTGCCGGAACGGGAAACGATACCGACCTTGCCTGGCAAGTGAATGTGACCTGGCATGATGCCGATCTTGCATTCGCCTGGAGTGATCACGCCTGGGCAGTTAGGGCCGATCAGGGTCACGCCCAGCTCGTCGCACTTAACTTTAGCGTCCAGCATGTCCAGGGTAGGAATGCCTTCGGTGATGCAGACGATCAGCTTGATGCCGCCGAAAGCCGCTTCCAGGATCGAGTCCTTGCAGAAAGGAGCTGGAACGTAGATCACGCTGGCGGTGGCGCCAGTGGCCGCTACAGCGTCTTTCACGGTGTTGAACACTGGCAGGCCCAGGTGCTCGGTGCCGCCTTTGCCTGGAGTTACGCCGCCAACCATCTTGGTGCCGTACTCGATGGCTTGCTGGGTGTGGAAACTACCTTGCGAACCGGTAATGCCCTGGCAGATAACTTTGGTGTCTTTATTGATCAGGACGCTCATTATTTGCCCTCCGCAGCTTTGACAACTTGTTGAGCAGCGTCGGTCAGGCTGGTAGCAGCGATGATGTTCAAGCCGCTTTCTGCCAGTACTTTAGCGCCCAGTTCCGCGTTGTTGCCTTCAAGGCGAACAACAACCGGGATTTTCACGCCGACTTCTTTCACGGCGCCGATGATGCCTTCGGCAATCATGTCGCAGCGAACGATGCCGCCGAAGATGTTGACCAGTACTGCAGCGACGTTGGTGTCGGACAGAATGATCTTGAAGGCTTCGGTCACGCGCTCTTTGGTAGCACCACCGCCCACGTCGAGGAAGTTGGCTGGCTTACCGCCGTGCAGGTTGACGATGTCCATGGTACCCATGGCCAGGCCGGCACCGTTGACCATGCAGCCGATGTTGCCTTCCAGGGCTACGTAGTTCAGTTCGAACTTGGCAGCGTGCGCTTCGCGCGGATCGTCCTGCGACGGATCGTGGAAAGTCTTCAGCTTAGGCTGACGGTACATGGCGTTGGCGTCGATGTTGATCTTGGCGTCCAGGCAGTGCAGATCGCCGTCAGCCTTGATCACCAGCGGGTTCACTTCCAGCAGGGCCAGATCGTGATCCTGGAACAGTTTGGCCAGACCCACGAAGATCTTGGCGAACTGGGCAACTTGCTTGCCTTCCAGACCCAGTTGGAAAGCCAGCTCGCGACCTTGGAATGGCTGAGCGCCAACCAGTGGATCGATAGTGGCCTTGAGAATTTTTTCTGGAGTGTCGTGAGCGATTTTCTCGATGTCCACGCCACCTTCGGTGGAAGCCATGAACACGATGCGACGGCTCGAACGGTCAACGACAGCGCCCAGGTACAGCTCTTTAGCGATATCAGTGCACGATTCAACCAGGATCTTGGTGACAGGCTGGCCATTGGCGTCAGTCTGATAGGTCACCAGACGCTTGCCCAACCACTGCTGAGCGAATGCCTTAGCGTCTTCTTTGCTGCGAACCAGCTTAACGCCGCCCGCTTTACCGCGACCACCGGCGTGAACCTGGGCTTTGACAACCCACTCGGAGCCGCCGATTTTGTCGCAAGCTTCTGCTGCTTCTTCCGGGGTGTCTACCGCGTAGCCTTTGGATACTGGCAGGCCGTATTCAGCGAACAGCTGCTTACCCTGATACTCGTGAAGATTCATGCTTTTTACCGTCTTCGTTAGGTACTGCGCATTCGGCGCTGCGCTCAATATTGAGTGCCGCACCACCTGTGACCGCTACTCTCAAACCAGCGCCACACCCTGAACCCGGAGCCAGGGCCCCGATCCAGTGTGTGGCGCTACCTCAAGAGGTCGAGTCCAGCGGATATTCCGCGGTGAGTCTTGCGCACAAGGCTCACGACGGGCCAACCGCCGTGGTTTCTTATTATTGCTTAGCGTTTCTTGCGGTTGGCAATGTGGATGGCGCCGCCATTCACAGCCAGAGCTGCTTCGTGCAGGGCTTCGGACAGGGTCGGATGGGAGAAAACCATCATGCCCAGGTCTTCGGCGCTGGTGCCGAATTCCATGCCGATCGCACCTTGCTGAACCAGTTCCGCAGCGCTTGGGCCAATCACGTGGACGCCCAATACGCGGTCAGTCTTGGCATCGGCGATGACTTTGACGAAACCACCGGTGTCGTTGGCTGCCATGGCACGGCCGCTGGCGGCAAACGGGAAGGTGCCGACGTTAACTTCAACGCCTTCAGCTTTCAAGGCCTGCTCGGTTTTACCGACCCATGCAATTTCCGGGTGAGTATAGATAACCGAAGGGATCAGGTCATAGTTCATCTGGGCCTTGTGGCCCTTGATGCGCTCGGCAACCATGACGCCCTCTTCCGAGGCCTTGTGAGCCAGCATCATGCCGCGCACCACGTCACCAATGGCGTAGACGCCCGGTACGGTAGTGGCGCAGTGATCATCAACGTGCACGAAGCCGCGCTCGTCCAGAGTCACGCCGCAATCGGCAGCCAGCAGATCGGTGGTCACCGGACGGCGACCAACGGCAACGATCAGCTTGTCGAAAGTGATGGTCTGCTCGCCGTTGGCGTCGGTGTAGGTCACCACGACTTCTTCGCCGTTGACCTTGGAGCCGGTCACGCGAGCGCCCAGCTTGATGTCCAGGCCCTGTTTGGTCAGGGTTTTCAGCGCTTCCTTGGAAACAGCGGTGTCAGCTGCCATCAGGAAGGTGTCCAGTGCTTCGAGGACAGTCACTTGCGCGCCCAGACGCGACCAGACCGAACCCAGCTCCAGGCCGATGACGCCAGCGCCGATCACGCCCAGACGTTTTGGAACGGATTGGAATTCCAGGGCGCCGGTGGAGTCGACGATGACGTTCTGATCGACCGGAGCCGGTGGAATGTCGATCGGACGCGAACCTGGAGCCAGGATCACGTTTTCGGCTTCGATCACTTCAACCGAACCGTCCGGCTTGGTGACTTCGACCTTCTTGCCAGCCAGCAGCTTGCCGTGGCCCTGGATCGAAGTGACGCCGTTGGCCTTGAACAGGGTGGCAACACCGCTGGTCAGGCCTTTGACGATGTTGGCCTTGCGACCGATCATGGCCGGCACGTCCATGGTCACGCCAGCGTGCTGGATACCGTGGATGGCAAAACCGTCCTGCGCTTCGTGGAATTTCCAGGAGCTGTCCAGCAGCGCCTTGGAAGGAATGCAACCGACGTTCAGGCAAGTACCGCCGAGGGCCAGCTTGCCCTCTTTATCGGTGTACTTCTCGATGCAAGCAGTCGTCAGGCCAAGCTGTGCTGCCTTGATTGCAGCTACATAACCGCCTGGGCCCGCGCCAATCACTACTACGTCGAATTTCTGAGTCATAAAAAGGTTCCTTTTAACGGCAAGCTAGAAGCCGCAAGCCGCAAGCTTGAAGCCCCTCGCCCTAAGGGCTTGGAGCTTGTCGCTTGCAGCTTGCAACCGCTTTTTAGATGTCCAGAAGCAGACGCGCCGGGTCTTCCAGCAGGTTCTTGATGGTTACCAAGAATGTCACAGCTTCTTTACCGTCAATCAGACGGTGATCGTAGGACAGCGCCAGGTACATCATCGGACGGATTACTACCTGACCGTTGATCGCCATAGGACGTTGCAGGATGTTGTGCATGCCCAGGATAGCGGCTTGTGGTGGGTTGACGATCGGGGTCGACATCATCGAGCCGAAAGTACCACCGTTGGTGATGGTGAAAGTACCACCGGTCATTTCTTCCATCGACAGCTTGCCGTCGCGAGCCTTCTTGCCGAAGGTGGCAATGCCGCCTTCGATTTCGGCCAGACTCATCAACTCGGCATTACGCAGAACCGGAACCACCAGGCCACGGTCGCTGGACACCGCAACACCGATGTCGGCGTAGCCATGGTAAACGATGTCGGAACCGTCGATCGAGGCGTTGACCGCAGGGAAGCGTTTCAGCGCTTCGGTGGCGGCCTTGACGAAGAACGACATGAAGCCCAGGCGCACGCCGTTGTGGGACTTCTCGAACAGGTCCTTGTACTTCGAACGCAGGGCCATGACTTCGGTCATGTCGACTTCGTTGAAGGTGGTCAGCATCGCCATGTTCGACTGGGCTTCAACCAGACGCTCGGCAACCTTGGCACGCAGACGGGTCATTGGTACGCGCTTCTCGACGCGATCACCGGCAGCGAACACCGGAGCAGCGGCAGCCGGGGCCGGAGCCTTGGCAGGCGCGGCAGCCGGAGCGGCTTTCTTGGCGGCAACGGCAGCCACTACGTCTTCCTTGGTCACACGACCACCTTTGCCGGTACCGGCAACGGAAGCGATGTTGATGCCGTTTTCTTCAGCCAGCTTGCGCGCGGCAGGAGCGGCGATTGGATCGTCTTCGCCGTCAGCGGCAGCCGGGGCAGCAGCGGCAGCGGCCGGAGCAGCGGCAGCAGGAGCAGCGGTAGCGGCACCGCCTTCAACGATGGAGCCCAGAACTTCGTCGGACAGAACGGTGTCGCCTTCGTTCTTGACGATAGCGCCCAGCACGCCGTCAGCGGTGGCCAGAACTTCCAGCACAACCTTGTCGGTCTCGATGTCGACGATCAGCTCGTCGCGCTTGACGGCTTCGCCCGGTTGCTTGTGCCAGGTGGCAACGGTGCCATCGGCAACCGATTCCGGGAAAGTGGGGGCTTTGATCTCGATAGCCATTATCTGTGGTTCCTTAAATTCGGTTTCAGGTGCGCGAAGGCGTTAAACAGTGAAAGCATCTTGCAGCAGTTTTTCCTGCTGCTCGGCGTGCATCGACGCGTAGCCACAAGCAGGCGCAGCAGAGGCGTCACGGCCGGCGTACTCGAGTACGAGCGACTTGTCGTGATTGCCTACGATGCGACGCATGTGGTGCTGGCTGCAGTACCAGGCGCCCTGGTTCATCGGCTCTTCCTGACACCAGACCACGTGCTTGAGGTTGGTGTACGGAGCCAGGACTTCGTTCAGGTCGTCCTCAGGGAACGGGTACAGCTGCTCGATACGCACGATGGCGATGTCTTCACGACCTTCGGCACGGCGTTTTTCCAACAGGTCGTAGTAGACCTTGCCGCTACACAGAATCAGGCGCTCGACCTTTTTCGGGTCCAGTGCGTCGATTTCCGGAATAACGGTCTGGAACGAACCTTCGGCCAGATCTTCCAGAGTCGAGATGGCCAGCTTGTGACGCAGCAGCGACTTAGGAGTCAGTACCACCAGCGGCTTGCGCAGAGGACGGATCACCTGGCGACGCAGCAAGTGGTAGATCTGTGCCGGCGTGGTCGGCATGCACACCTGAATGTTGTGCTCGGCGCACAGCTGCAGGTAACGCTCCAGGCGTGCCGAGGAGTGCTCGGGGCCCTGACCTTCGTAACCGTGAGGCAGCAGCATGGTCAGACCGCAGAGACGGCCCCACTTGTGCTCGCCGCTGGTGATGAACTGGTCGATCACCACTTGCGCACCGTTGGCGAAGTCGCCGAACTGGGCCTCCCAGATCACCAGCGCGTTCGGCGTGGTGGTCGAGTAGCCGTATTCGAATGCCAGTACCGCCTCTTCCGACAGGAAGGAGTCGTACAGGTCAAAGCGCGGCTGCCCTTCGAACAGATGCTTGAGCGGCACATAAGTGCTGGCATCTTTCTGGTTGTGCAGAACGGCGTGGCGGTGCGAGAAGGTGCCGCGGCCGATGTCCTGGCCGGTCATGCGGATCGGGTGACCTTCGAACGCCAGGGTCGCGTACGCCATGGTTTCAGCGTAACCCCAGTTGATCGGCAGGCCGCCGGCTTGCATCTTCTGACGGTCTTCGTAGATCTTCGCAACCTGACGCTGAACCACGAAGCCTTCCGGCAGCTCCAGCAACTTGGCGGACAGTTCCTGCAGGGTCTTGAGATCGAAGGTGGTGTCGTGACGCGCGGTCCAGGTGTGGCCCAGGTATGGGCGCCAGTCCACGAACAACTCTTTGTTCGGTTCCTTGACCAGGCTCTTCACTACGTGCAGACCGTTGTCCAGCGCATTGCGGTACTCATCGACTTTCGCCTGAACACGCTCTGCGTCAAGCACACCGCTCTGGATCAGGCGATCGGCATACAGCTCACGGGTGGTGCGCTGCTTGGTGATCTGCTGATACATCAGTGGCTGGGTGCCGCTTGGCTCGTCGGCCTCGTTGTGGCCGCGACGACGGTAGCAGACCAGGTCGATCACCACATCGCGCTTGTACTGCATGCGGTAGTCGATGGCCAGCTGGGTCACGAACAACACGGCTTCCGGATCATCACCATTCACATGGAGGATCGGCGCCTGGATCATCTTCGCAACGTCGGTGGCGTACTCGGTGGAACGCGAGTCCAGCGGGTTGCTGATGGTGAAACCAACCTGGTTGTTGATCACGATGTGCACAGTGCCGCCGGTACGGAAACCGCGGGTCTGGGACATCTGGAAGGTTTCCATCACCACGCCCTGACCGGCGAATGCCGCGTCACCGTGGATCGAGATCGGCAGAACCTTGTCACCGGTCTGGTCGTTGCGACGGTCCTGACGAGCGCGCACCGAACCTTCGACCACCGGAGAAACGATTTCCAGGTGGGACGGGTTGAACGCCATGGCCAGGTGAACTTCGCCACCGGTGGTCATCACGTTGGACGAGAAGCCCTGGTGGTACTTGACGTCACCGGAGCCCAGCTCGACCTTCTTCTTGCCTTCGAACTCGTCGAACAGCTCGCGCGGGTTCTTGCCGAAGGTGTTGACCAGCACGTTGAGGCGGCCACGGTGGGCCATGCCGATCACGACTTCCTTGGTGCCGTAGGAACCGGAACGCTGGATCAACTCGTCGAGCATCGGAATCAGGCTTTCGCCGCCTTCCAGGCCGAAACGCTTGGTGCCCGGGTATTTGGTACCCAGGTATTTTTCCAGGCCTTCGCCGGCGGTGACGCGCTCGAGCAGGTGGCTCTTGATGTCGGCGGAATAGGTCGGACGGCCGCGCACGCTTTCCAGACGCTGCTGGAACCACTGGCGCTGCTCGGAGTCGGTGATGTGCGTGAATTCAGCGCCGATGGTGCGGCAATATGTCTGCTGCAACGCTTCGTGAATTTCGCGTAGGCTCGCTTCCTCTTTGCCGATGAACAGGTCGCCGGCACGGAAGGTCGTATCAAGATCGGCATTGGTCAAGCCGTAATGATTGATCGACAGGTCTGCAGGTGCAGGACGCTGCCACAGCCCCAGCGGGTCAAGCTGGGCTGCCTGGTGGCCACGCATCCGATAGGCCTGGATCAATCGCAGCACTTCAACTTGCTTCTTCTCGTGCTCACTGCTCACGCTGCCGGCGGATACCGGTTGGGCGCGGCGCTGGTTCTTTGCCAGCAAGACGAAATGATCGCGGATTGTCGAGTGCGAAACATCGATGGCAGTGCTGCCGTCGGTAGGCAACTTCTGAAAGTAAGTGCGCCACTCTTCTGGCACAGCGTTAGGGTCGTGCAGGTAGAGCTCGTAGAGCTCTTCCACATAGGCAGCGTTACTACCGGATAGGTAGGCGCTGTTCCACATGCGCTGCATCACGCTTTCTTGCATGCTTGGTCACCCTCGGTTAGGGGAACACCACCGGCGAAGACACCGAGCAAGCTTGCAGAAGTCCGAATGCAGCGACCAAAACAAGCCACTTAGGATCACGCTGATAGTCCGGGTACCAGCCCGGATGCCCCTGCTTGTCTCATTTCTTCAAAAATAAGAGCAGCCACTTTGTGAGCTGCTGCTCAGGTTAGAGCCATGACGCGGGTTGAAGCCCGCGCCTTGGCTTTTACGGGTACAGCGGTCCTACGGGTACAACAGCTGAATCACACGCCGCTCTGCAGCAGCATGTTACGAATGTGACCGATGGCCTTAGTCGGGTTCAGGCCTTTGGGACATACGTTGACGCAGTTCATGATCCCCCGGCAGCGGAATACGCTGAACGGGTCGTCCAGGGAAGCCAGACGCTCGGATGTCTTGGTGTCACGGCTGTCTGCCAGGAAGCGGTAGGCTTGCAGCAGGGCAGCTGGACCCAGGAACTTGTCCGGGTTCCACCAGAAGGACGGGCAAGAGGTCGAGCAGCAAGCGCACAGGATGCACTCGTACAGACCGTCGAGCTTCTCGCGCTCTTCCGGGGACTGCAGACGCTCGATGGCCGGAGCCGGCGTATCGTTCTGCAGGAATGGTTTCACCTTCTCGTATTGCTTGTAGAAGATGCTCATATCGACGACCAGGTCACGGATAACCGGCAGACCTGGCAGCGGACGAATAACCAGCTTGTTCTTCTTGACCACGGCAGACAGCGGCGTGATGCACGCCAGGCCGTTCTTGCCGTTGATGTTCATGCCATCGGAACCGCAAACGCCTTCACGGCAGGAACGACGGTAGGAGAAACCCTCGTCCTGCTCTTTGATCAGCGCCAGCACGTCCAGCACCATCAGGTCCTTGCCACCGGTGTCGACCTGGAAAACCTGGGTTTTCGGAGCCGAGTCGGTGTCTGGGTTGTAACGATAAACTTCAACTTGCAACATATCGATCACCCTTTAGTAAGTCCGGACTTTTGGTTCAAAAGTCGGAACAGTCTTCGGCGAGAAGTTGACCGCACGCTTGGCAACGCGCTTCTCACCCGGGAAGTACAGGGTGTGGCACAGCCAGTTTTCGTCGTCACGGTCTTCAAAGTCTTCACGGGCGTGAGCGCCGCGGGACTCTTTACGCACTTCGGCAGCGATGGCGGTGGCTTCAGCCACTTCCAGCAGGTTCTGCAGCTCAAGTGCTTCGATACGTGCAGTGTTGAAAGCCTGAGACTTGTCGTTGATCTTGACGTTGGCGATACGCTCGCGCAGATCGGCCAGCTGGGCGATACCCTTCTGCATGTATTCGCCAGTACGGAATACACCGAAGTAGTTCTGCATGCAGCTCTGCAGCTCGCGACGCAGGGTTGCAACGTCTTCACCGGTGGTGCGCTCGTTGAGCTTGGCCAGGCGGTTCAGGGCCACGTCGACGTCGGTGTCGCTGGCGTCGCGGTATTCGATACCGTCGGACAGCGCTTTTTCCAGGTGCAGGCCAGCTGCACGACCGAACACCACCAGGTCCAGCAGCGAGTTGCCGCCCAGACGGTTGGCACCGTGTACCGATACGCAAGCCACTTCACCCACTGCGAACAGGCCAGGGATGATGGTGTCTTCGCCAGCAGCGTTCTGAGTGATCGCCTGACCATGAATGTTGGTGGCAACGCCGCCCATCATGTAGTGGCAGGTTGGAACGACCGGAACAGGAGCAACCACAGGGTCAACGTGGGCGAAGGTCTTGGACAGCTCGCAGATGCCAGGCAGGCGGCTGTGCAGCACTTCCTCGCCCAGGTGATCGAGCTTGAGCATCACGTGGTCGCCATTCGGGCCACAGCCGTTGCCGGCGATGATTTCCTTGACCATGGAGCGCGCTACAACGTCGCGGCCAGCCAGGTCTTTGGCGTTCGGAGCATAACGCTCCATGAAACGCTCGCCGTGCTTGTTGATCAGGTAGCCACCTTCACCACGGCAACCTTCGGTTACCAGTACACCGGCGCCGGCGATGCCGGTCGGGTGGAACTGCCACATTTCGATGTCTTGCACCGGAACGCCGGCACGCAGCGCCATGCCTACACCGTCACCGGTGTTGATCAGGGCATTGGTGGTGGAAGCGTAGATACGACCTGCACCGCCGGTAGCCAGAACGGTGGCCTTGGAGCGGATGTAGGTGGTTTCGCCGGTTTCGATGCAGATAGCGATCACGCCAACAAAGGCGCCATCCTGGTTCTTCACCAGATCGACTGCGTACCACTCGTTGAGGAAGGTGGTACCGGCTTTCAGGTTGCCCTGATAAAGGGTGTGCAGCAGCGCGTGACCGGTACGGTCGGAAGCTGCGCAGGTACGAGCCGCCTGGCCGCCCTTGCCGTAGTCCTTGGACTGACCGCCGAAAGGACGCTGGTAGATACGACCGGTTTCGGTACGGGAGAACGGCAGACCCATGTGGTCCAGTTCGAAGACCGCAGCCGGGCCTTCCTGACACATGTATTCGATAGCGTCCTGGTCACCGATGTAGTCGGAACCCTTGACGGTATCGTACATGTGCCAGCGCCAGTCATCGTTCGGGTCCGCCGAGGCGATCGCGCAGGTGATGCCGCCCTGGGCAGACACAGTGTGCGAACGGGTCGGGAACACCTTGGTGATCACGGCAGTCTTGTGGCCACCCTGGGCCAGCTGCAGTGCGGCACGCATGCCGGCGCCGCCGCCGCCAATGATGATGGCGTCGAAAGAAATGGTTGGAATGTTAGCCATGAATCAGATACCCCAGAGAATCTGCACACCCCAGACGAAGTAAGCGAACATCGCGACGCCGCATACTGCCTGGAAAAGGAAACGCACTGCTGTCGCCGACTTGCCCAGCGCCATCGGCGTTAGGTAGTCAGTCGAGATGGTCCACATGCCGACCCAGGCGTGAGCGCCCAGGGCCACCATGGCCAGCAGACTGAAGATACGCATCCAGTTGTTTGCGAACAGGCCATGCCACTGGGTGTAGTCAATGCCCGGATTCGCTACGAGGTATCCGATCAGGAAAATGAAATAAGCCGCGAGAACGACCGCAGACACACGTTGTGCCATCCAGTCATAAAGGCCCGAACGCGACAGGTTCGTAACGCTGGTTACCATATCCAAACTCCCGCCAGAACGATTACCACCACGGATACGGCGATAACGATTTTCGAGCCCAGCTTGCCGCCTTCCAGCGTCTCACCGATGCCCATGTCCATAATCAGATGGCGTACACCGGCCACCAAGTGATACAGCAAGGCGGACAGGAGGCCCCATGCAACGAATTTGGCCAGCGGACTGGTCAAGCACGCCTTCACCTCGGCATAGCCTTCCTCGGAACCCAGGGATTTGCTCAATGCATAAAGCATGATGCCGATGCCCAGGAAGAGGATGATGCCGGAAACACGGTGAAGAAACGACGTAACGCCGGTGATGGGGAGTTTGATGGTCCTTAGGTCTAGGTTTACAGGTCGTTGGCTATTCACGGCTTTTTTTCACACTGAAGAGCCCCTAACAATCAGGGCAAAGTTGTTGGGGAGTGCACTGGTCAGGTAACCACTACCCAGGGAGTGCGACCCCCAATAAAGCGGGCCCAGAAGCCTACGGAGGTCGGTGGCCGAGTATAGACAGTTAGGCTACTAATGACAACGCAAACGCCTTCCCCTAATAGCTGATTGCGTTAGCCATATAAAAGGCGTAAATGGCGGTGAATTTCGCTAAAAAATCCCTCCCAAAGCCTTCTGGGACAAGACTTTAGGCAAATTGACATTCAGATTTATCTCACTATAGTGGTGCGGGCCCTGCGTGGGGGGTCTGTCTGATGATTTCAAGCATAAATAGGAGGCCACATGGCTGACAAAAAAGCGCAGTTGATCATCGAGGGCGCAGCCCCCGTCGAGCTGCCCATTTTAACCGGCACCGTTGGTCCCGATGTAATCGATGTTCGGGGCCTGACGGCCACGGGCCGCTTCACTTTTGACCCGGGTTTCATGTCGACCGCCTCCTGCGAGTCGAAAATCACCTACATCGACGGCGACAACGGCATTCTGCTGCATCGCGGCTACCCGATCGAACAACTGGCTGAAAAGTCGGACTATCTGGAAACCTGCTACCTGCTGCTCAACGGTGAACTGCCCACCGCCGAACAAAAGGCTCAGTTCGTCAGCACCGTAAAGAACCACACCATGGTTCACGAGCAGCTGAAGAGCTTCTTCAACGGCTTCCGCCGCGACGCTCACCCGATGGCGGTGATGTGTGGCGTAGTCGGCGCCCTGTCGGCGTTCTACCACGACTCCCTGGACATCAATAACCCGCAGCACCGCGAAATTTCCGCCGTGCGCCTGGTCGCCAAGATGCCGACCCTGGCTGCGATGGTTTACAAGTACTCCATGGGCCAGCCGATGATGTATCCGCGCAACGACCTGTCGTACGCGGAAAACTTCCTGCACATGATGTTCAACACCCCGTGCGAGATCAAACCGATCAGCCCGGTACTGGCCAAGGCAATGGACCGGATCTTCATCCTCCACGCCGACCACGAACAGAACGCCTCGACTTCCACCGTGCGCCTGGCCGGCTCTTCGGGCGCCAACCCGTTCGCCTGTATCGCTGCCGGTATCGCCGCGCTCTGGGGCCCTGCCCACGGCGGTGCCAACGAAGCTGTACTGACCATGCTCGACGAAATTGGCGATGTCTCGAACATCGACAAGTTCATCGCCAAGGCCAAGGACAAGAACGATCCGTTCAAGCTCATGGGCTTCGGTCACCGCGTGTATAAAAACCGCGACCCGCGCGCCACCGTGATGAAGCAGACCTGCGACGAAGTCCTGAAAGAGCTCGGCATCAACAACGATCCTCAGCTCGAACTGGCGATGCGCCTGGAAGAGATCGCCCTGACCGATCCGTACTTCATCGAACGCTCCTTGTACCCGAACGTCGACTTCTACTCGGGGATCATCCTCAAGGCGATCGGCATTCCAACCAGCATGTTCACCGTGATCTTCGCCCTGGCGCGGACCGTCGGCTGGATCTCCCACTGGAAAGAAATGCTCTCCAGCCCTTACAAGATCGGCCGTCCACGTCAGCTGTACACCGGCTACGAGTCGCGCGACATCACCAAGCTGGAAGACCGCAAATAAGACCCGCCTTGCGCACACGTCTTAGCTGCACCGAATACGGCCTCTAACAGAGGTCGTATTTGTTTCTGCCCTCCCCTGCCTACACAGCGCAGTAGCCGGCTTGCCGGTGAAGAGCCCCGCACTCCCTCCCCCCTCAAATACGCTTTGCCTGGCAAGCCCGCGTCTACGACCCTGCGCCCGAACTCCGCGCCAGTAGTACAGGACGAGCGGACACAAAAATGCCCCGGTCTCTCGACCGAGGCATTTCGCCATTACGCAGCTTCTATATAGAAGCCGATGCCACTCTCTCGCTTAGTGCGACACCGCCCCACTGGCACCCAGACCGGTCTGCGAACGCACGAACTGCGGGAAGAACAGGGCCCGCTCGTTGACTGCCGAAGCCGACTTGTCAGTGATGGAGAAGAACCAGATACCGATGAAGGCGATGATCATCGAGAACAGCGCCGGGTACTCATACGGGAAGATCGCCTTCTCGTGATGCAGGATCTGCACCCAGATGGTTGGACCGAGGACCATCAGCGCCACCGCACTGACCAGGCCCAGCCAGCCACCAACCATGGCGCCGCGGGTGGTGAGCTTCTTCCAGTACATGGAAAGCAGCAGTACCGGGAAGTTGCAGCTGGCGGCGATGGAGAACGCCAGGCCCACCATGAACGCGATGTTCTGGCTTTCGAAGAGAATGCCCAGGCCGATGGCCAGCACACCCAAGGCCACGGTAGTGATCTTGGAAACGCGGATCTCGTCCTTCTCGTTGGCCTTGCCCTTCTTGATCACGCTGGCATACAGGTCGTGGGACACCGCCGAGGCACCCGCCAGGGTCAGACCCGCCACAACCGCCAGGATGGTGGCGAAGGCCACTGCCGAGATGAAGCCGAGGAACACGCTGCCACCCACCGCATTGGCCAGGTGCACCGCCGCCATGTTGTTACCGCCGAGCAAGGCACCCGCCGCATCCTTGAAGGCCGGATTGGTGCTCACCAGCAGGATCGCGCCAAAGCCGATGATGAAGGTCAGGATGTAGAAGTAGCCGATGAAACCAGTGGCGTAGAGCACGCTCTTGCGGGCTTCCTTGGCATCGCTCACGGTGAAGAAACGCATGAGGATGTGCGGCAGGCCGGCGGTACCGAACATCAGCGCCAGACCCAGGGAGAAGGCCGAGATCGGATCCTTCACCAGGCCGCCCGGGCTCATGATCGCCTCACCTTTGGGGTGAACCTTGATCGCCTCGGAGAACAGGGTATTGAAGTCGAAGTTGACGTGCTTCATCACCATCAGCGCCATGAAGGACGCGCCGGACAACAGCAGCACCGCCTTGATGATCTGCACCCAAGTGGTGGCCAGCATGCCGCCGAACAGCACATACAGGCACATCAGGATCCCCACCAGGATCACCGCCACGTGGTAGTCGAGGCCGAACAGCAGCTGGATCAGCTTGCCGGCACCCACCATCTGCGCGATCAGGTAGAACGCCACCACCACCAGCGAGCCGCAGGCCGACAGGGTACGGATCTGGGTCTGCCCGAGGCGGTAGGACGCCACGTCGGCAAAGGTGTACTTGCCCAGGTTGCGCAGGCGCTCGGCGATCAGGAACAGAATGATCGGCCAGCCCACCAGGAAGCCGATGGAGTAGATCAGGCCGTCATAGCCGGAAGTGAACACCAGGGCGGAAATCCCCAGGAAGGACGCCGCGGACATGTAGTCACCGGCAATCGCCAGGCCATTCTGGAAGCCGGTGATCTTGCCGCCCGCCGCGTAATAGTCGGCAGCCGACTTGTTGCGCTTGGAGGCCCAGTAGGTGATGCACAACGTAGCCCCGACGAACACCACGAACATGGCAATCGCCGAAACGTTGAGGGGTTGCTTGTGGACTTCGCCTGTCAAAGCGTCTGCGGCCCAGAGGGCGGGAGCGAAAGCGGCAAGACCGAGTGCTGCGAATAGACGTCGGATCATTGCTGAGCCTCCTTCAGGATCGCGTTGTTCAGCTCGTCGAACTCACCGTTGGCGCGTCGCACATAGATGGCCGTCAGGACGAAGGCCGAGACAATCAAGCCGACACCAATGGGAATACCCCAGGTGATGGATGACGTCGGACTGAGTTTGGCGCCCAGGATCTGGGGCCCATAGGCGATCAACAGGATGAAACCCGAGTAAAGCCCAAGCATGATCGCCGAGAGAATCCAGGCGAACCGCTCTCGCTTGCTGACCAGCTCCTTGAAACGCGGGCTGTTTTGAATCGAGAGGTAAATGCTGTCGTTCATTGTTTTTATCCTCGCAGCACAGATTTTAGGTGGAACCTAGGGTCTGTTGGCGTTTGGTGACGACCGCGACGGTGATCCACTTGGTGCAGGGCAAGGCGCGAGGAGCGCAGTTTGGTTGTTCCAAATAAGCTCCGAGAAACGCAGCCCTGCACCAAGTGGACCCCATCCCTTCGGTTGCGTGCCAACTTGCGCGAGGCTGCGTTGCGGGATTTGCCAAGGGAGTAACCCTTGGCAGCATCCCGCGCCTTGCCTCGCACAAGCTGGCCCAGCAACGCGGCTCGCCACCAAGCGTCAACAGACCCTCATCCACTCTATGCGGCTATGGAGCAGGTTCCAGACGACCTTAGTATTAGAACGACATTAGCCAGCTCGCCAATTTTCCCCGCGAAAAAAACAAGGGCCGCCCGCTGCAAGCAGCGGGCGGCCCCGGGAGCCTCTATCTAGACGCCTGGCGGCTATTTAGCCGTCCACTCGGCAACGCGTTCCGGGTGCTTGCCAACCCAGTCCTTGGCCGCTGCCTCCGGTTTTGCGCCGTCTTGAATGGCCAGCATGACCTGGCCGATTTCATCCTTGGACGCCCACTGGAACTTCTTCAGGAACGCCGCCACTTCCGGCGCCTTCTTCTCCAGCCCCTTGCTGCCGATGCTGTTGACGGTTTCAGCAGCGCCGTAGACGCCTTTCGGGTCTTCAAGGAAACGCAGCTTCCACTTGGCGAACATCCAGTGCGGCACCCAGCCCGTCACGGCGATGGACTCCTGCTTTTCCTCGGCACGTGTCAGCTCGGCGATCATCGCCGCACCGGAACTGGCCTGCAGCTTGTAGTCCAGGCCGTAGTCCTTGATCGCCTGATCCGTCTTAAGCATCACCCCGGACCCGGCGTCGATGCCAACGATCTTGTTCTTGAAGCTGGTGTCGGTCTTGAGGTCGTCGATGGTCTTGGCCTTGACGTACTCGGGCACGATCAGACCGATCTTGGCGTCCTTGAAGTTGGGGCCATAGTCCACCACCTTGTCCTTGTTCTTGGCCCAGTACTCACCATGAGTCACCGGCAACCAGGCCGAGAGCATGGCATCGAGCTTGCCGGTGGCCACGCCCTGCCACATGATCCCAGTCGCAACCGCTTGCAGCTTGACGTCATAACCGAGCTTCTGCTTGATCACCTCCGCGGCCACATAGGTGGTCGCCACACTGTCGGACCAGCCGTCGACGTAGCCGATGCTCAGGGTCTTGCTGTCGGCACTGGCCAGAGTGGAGCTGATGGCAAGTACCAGTGCGGCACCTGCGCCTAAGAGTCGTCGCATCTTCATCGTTACTTCCCCGAATAGTGCAGTGCCAGGCGGCTGCCAGGCACGTCAACGTATGGTTATGGTGCACAGCGCCCCCATCACGCCTCACCGCGAACGCGTTCGATCATCAGCGGAGTACTGATGCTTCGATCATCAACCTGCCTTCGCCCGCGACCTGCTCTGTCTGCGACCTCAAGACAACCAGCAACGACATCAGATAGCCATTAACCGGCCCGCCGCCGATCCCATGCCGCAGGCCCGCCCGAACTTTGCATGGCTACAGCATGCCGACCACCAAGCCCCGGACAAATACGGGTAAGATGCCGGGCTTTGTTCTGCTATGGCCTGACCATGTCCGCCTCCGCCCGCTTCCCCTTCCCTGCTTATCTGTTTGCCTGCCTGATCGGCCTGCTGGCCCTTTGCGGCTACTGGTACGGCCTTGGCCAGCCAGTGCATCTGCCCGACGTCGCCAGCGCCAGCCACAAACTGCAATGTGCGTCCTACACGCCGTTCGACAAGGATCAGTCGCCCTTCGACCAGCCGTTCGCACTGCGCCCCGAGCGCATGGATGCCGACCTGGCGCTGCTGGCCACACGGTTCGAATGCATCCGCACCTACTCCATGACCGGACTCGAAGCCCTGCCCGAGCTGGCGCGCAAGCACGGCCTGAAGCTGATGATCGGCGCCTGGGTCAACAGCAACCCGGTGGACACCGAAAAAGAAGTCGACCTGCTGATCGCCTCGGCCAACGCCAACCCGGACGTGGTCAGCGCGGTGATCGTCGGCAACGAAGCCCTGCTGCGCAAGGAAGTCACCGGCGCCCAACTGGCGCGGCTGATTCTCAAGGTCAAGGCCGGGGTCAAGCAGCCGGTGACCTACGCCGACGTCTGGGAGTTCTGGCTCAAGCACCCGGAAATCGCCCCGGCGGTGGACTTCCTCACCATCCACCTGCTGCCCTATTGGGAAGACGACCCATCGAACATCGACGCCGCCCTCAACCACGTGGCCGAGGTGCGCCAGGTGTTCGGCAACCGTTTCGCCCCCAAGGACGTGCTGATCGGTGAAACCGGCTGGCCCAGCGAAGGCCGCCAGCGCGAAACCGCAGTGCCGAGCCGGGTCAACGAAGCCAAGTTCATTCGCGGCTTCGTGGCCCTGGCAGAGCACAACGGCTGGCACTACAACTTGATCGAAGCCTTCGACCAACCCTGGAAACGCGCCAGCGAAGGTGCGGTGGGCGGCTACTGGGGACTGTTCGACGCCGATCGCCAGGACAAGGGCATCCTCGCCGGCCCGGTTTCCAACCTGCCTTACTGGCCGCTGTGGCTGGGCGTGGGCGGCGTGATCTTCCTCGGCACCCTGGTGCTGGGCGGACCGGTCCGGACCCGGCGCGCGGCACTGCTGCTGCCGCTACTGGGGGCGCTGGCGGCCTGCGCCATCGGCACCTGGGCCGAACTGGCACGGGTCACCAGCCGTTTCACCGGGGAGTGGGTGTGGGCCGCCTTGCTGCTGGGCCTGAACCTGCTGGTTCTGAGCCACGCCGCACTGACACTGAGCCCTCGCCAAGGCTGGCGCCAACGGGCCTTCAACGCCCTGGAACAACGGGCCGGCTGGCTTCTGGCGGCAGCGGGCTTCGCCGCTGCAGTCATGATGCTGGAACTGGTGTTCGACCCACGCTACCGCAGCTTCCCCAGCGCGGCCCTGGTGCTGCCGGCGCTGGTCTACCTGTGCCGCCCGGTCCGCGTCCCGCGCCGCGAAATTGCCCTGCTGACCTTTATCCTGGGTGCCGGCATCGCTCCCCAGCTGTACCAGGAAGGCCTGGCCAACCAACAGGCCTGGGGCTGGGCCCTGGTCAGCCTGCTGATGGTGGCCGCGCTGTGGCGCAGCCTCAGGGCCCGTCTCGCCTGAATCTTGGCCTGTTGGCCGCGGGACGCCTGGATTGCGCCCGCGGCCGCCACTTCAGGATCGCGCAGCCCGCACCAGACGCAATGCGCCAATCACCACCGCGAACACCGCCAAGGTGGTGTTGTACAACGCCAGGGCCGGAATGCCGGCCAGCAACGCCAGCACCGCCAGCCACCAGCCGCTGCGCCCCGGCAGGACAAATGCCAGCAGCGCGGTACCCAGGGCGCTCCAGCCCAGCACCTTGAAGTGGATCATCCAGCCCAGGCTGGAACGCAGCGAGCATTCCCAGCGCGCGGCCTCCTCGACACAGGCGCCCACCCAGCGCGCATCCTCCATAAAGCCGTAGCGCAAGCCATAACTGGCGGCCAGCCACAACGGCAGGACGATGAGCAGCACGATCACGGGCAAGCGGCGAGACATGGAACACTCCGAACAGTCAAAACGGCGCCCAGCATAATCCTCCACCAACGCTTGGCAAGGGCGACGCACAGATAACTGTTCAGCAAATAGTGGCAACGTGTATCGTCCGCCTACCAGCAACCTTCGACACGCCTGCGGCAGGGGAAATTTGTGCCACCCCATGGCACTTCGGCAGCAGCGCGGTGGTCATAGCCTGCAAACCTCATTCGGCACCTTCCTTCTAGGGATACAGTCATGCTTCGTTCCTTGCGCTTCGCTGCCCTGCTTGGCGGCCTTATCCTGAGTGCGTCCGCGCTGGCGGTCGATGTCGACCCGGCCAGCTATGGCTACCCGCTGACCAACCCGTTCGAAGCCACCATCGCCACCACGCCGCCGGAGTTGCGCCCGGAACTGCCCGCAAACGAGGACATCCGCCAGTCGGACTACAGCCTGACCCTGCGCCCGGAACGCGAGTTCATCCTCCCGGACAACTTCTGGGCGGTGAAGAAACTCACCTACCGCATCGCCACCCAGGATCACGCCGCGCCGCTGATCTTCCTGATCGCCGGCACCGGGGCGCGCTATGACAGCAGCCTCAACGAATACCTGAAGAAGCTCTACTACAAGGCCGGCTACCACGTGGTGCAGCTGTCCTCGCCCACCAGTTTCGACTTCATCAGCGCCGCCTCGCGCTTCGCCACCCCCGGGGTGACCCAGGAAGACGCCGAAGACATGTACCGGGTCATGCAGGCCGTGCGCGCCCAGCACCCCAAGCTGCCGATCACCGAGTTCTACCTCACCGGCTACAGCCTCGGCGCCCTGGACGCCGCGTTCGTCAGCAAGCTGGACGAGACCCGGCGCAGCTTCAACTTCAAGAAAGTCCTGCTGCTCAACCCGCCAGTCAACCTCTACACCTCGATCACCAACCTCGACAAGCTGGTGCAAACCGAGGTCAAGGGCATCAACAACAGCACCACCTTCTATGAACTGGTGCTGGGCAAGCTGACCCGCTATTTCCAGCAGAAGGGCTATATCGACCTCAACGATGCCCTGCTCTATGACTTCCAGCAGTCCAAGCAGCACCTGAGCAATGAACAGATGGCGATGCTGATCGGCACCTCCTTCCGCTTCTCGGCGGCGGACATCGCCTTCACCTCGGACCTGATCAACCGTCGTGGCCTGATCACCCCGCCCAAGTACCCGATCCGCGAAGGCACCAGCCTCACGCCGTTTCTCAAGCGCGCCCTGCAGTGCGACTTCGACTGCTACCTGACCGAGCAGGTGATCCCCATGTGGCGCGCCCGCACCGACGGCGGCAGCCTGCTGCAACTGATCGACCAGGTGAGCCTCTACGCCCTGCAGGACTACCTCAAGGCCAGCCCGAAGATTGCCGTGATGCACAACGCCGACGACGTGATCCTCGGCCCTGGCGACCTGGGCTTCCTGCGCAAGACCTTTGGCGACCGCCTGACCGTCTACCCCCATGGCGGCCATTGCGGCAACCTCAACTACCGCGTCAACAGCGACGCCATGCTGGAGTTCTTCCGTGGCTAAACATCTCCTGCTTATCGCTGCGTTGTTCTGCGCAGGCTATGCCCAAGCCGACAACAGCAAGGCCAACACCCCAGTCACGCCCGATCCCGACGGCTTCACCGAGCCGTTGAAGAGGCTCAAGTTCAACCCGGGGCTGGACCAGCGCGAATTCGAGCGTTCAACCCTCAATGCGCTGAATGTCTACGACCCGCTGGAGTCCTGGAACCGTCGGGTCTACCACTTCAACTACCGCTTCGACCAGTGGGTGTTCCTGCCGGTGGTGGACGGCTACCGCTATGTGACACCTGGCTTCCTGCGCAGCGGAGTGAGCAACTTCTTCAACAACCTCGGTGACGTGCCCAACCTGGTCAACAGCCTGTTGCAGTTCAAGGGCCAGCGCTCGATGGAAACCACCGCGCGCCTGCTGCTCAACACCACCATCGGTGTCGCCGGCCTGTGGGACCCGGCGACCAAGATGGGCCTGCCGCGCCAAACCGAAGATTTCGGCCAGACCCTGGGCTTCTATGGCGTGCCCGCGGGGGCCTATCTGGTGCTGCCAATCCTCGGTCCGTCGAACCTGCGGGACACCGCGGGGCTGGCGGTGGACTACACCACCGAATCGGCGATCAACTTCCTCAACGTTTCGGAAGTCAGCAGCAATCATCCGGAAATCTGGGTCCTGCGCGGGGTCGACAAGCGTTACCAGACCAGCTTCCGCTATGGCCAGCTGAACTCGCCGTTCGAGTACGAAAAAGTGCGCTACGTGTACACCGAAGCGCGCAAGTTGCAGATCGCCGAGTAATCCCGCCTCGCCCCGCCATCCGGCGGGGCGACACATCCTCACAGCACAACCCACGCAAGTGCAGTTCACCGGGCATCGCGGGCGCCATCAATCGCTCTACGCCAAGCCGCCGGCTGTCATAACAGCCACGGGGTGAGTCAGGCCTCAGCCGCGCAGCGCACGCCAGCCCTTGCCAATCAGGCTCACGGCCAGCAGCACCACTGCGCCAGCAATAATCCCGGCCACCGCATTGAGCAGGGTCGGCATGATCACCGAGGCGCCGCCGATGAACCCGGCGCTGCGCTGGGCCAGACCTTCGATCAGATGATGCACGGCAGGCACGCCGTGGGTGAGGATGCCGCCGCCGACCATGAACATCGCCGCCGTGCCGATCACCGACAGGCTCTTCATCATCCAGGGCGCTGCCCGCAGAATAGCGCCGCCGATGCCCCTGGCCAGGGCGCCGGGCTTCTGCGCCAGCCACAGTCCCAGGTCGTCCAGCTTGACGATGCCGCCCACCAGGCCATAGACACCAATGGTCATGACGATCGCAATCCCCGACAGCACCACCACCTGCTGGCTCAGGGAAGCACCCGCCACCGTACCCAGGGTGATGGCGATGATTTCTGCGGAGAGGATGAAATCGGTACGGATCGCGCCCTTGATCTTGTCCTTCTCAAAGGCCACCAGATCCACCTGAGGGTCTGCCAGCGCCTGTAAGGTCTGCTCATGTTCGGCCGCATCGTCGCCGTGGGGCAGGTACTTGTGCGCCAGCTTCTCGAAGCCTTCGAAACACAGGTAGGCACCACCGACCATCAACAACGGCGTGACCAGCCAGGGCGCCAGGGCACTGATGGCCAGGGCCGCCGGCACCAGGATCAACTTGTTGCGAAACGAGCCCTTGGCCACTGCCCAGACCACGGGGAGTTCCCGCTCGGCGCGCACCCCGGAAACCTGCTGAGCGTTAAGTGCCAGATCGTCGCCCAATACGCCGGCGGTCTTCTTCGCCGCCATCTTGGTCATCAAGGCCACGTCATCGAGTACCGCAGCGATGTCGTCGATCAATACCAGCAAACTGCTTCCTGCCATGGGCCAGGCTTCCTGCATGAAAATGAGGCGCGCAGCATACCGCGCCACCGACCATGCAGCGAGCGCGCGCAAGCAGGAAAAGCGGGCCCTACCCGGCATTCTTGAGCCTCTCGCAAAGCCGGTGCTACCATGCGCAACCGCCCGAACAGGCAAGGAATCCCCCGGTTTATGAGCACCATCCGCGAGCGCAATAAAGAACTGATCCTGCGGGCCGCCAGCGAAGAGTTTGCCGACAAGGGCTTTGCCGCGACCAAGACCAGCGACATCGCCGCCAAGGCCGGATTGCCCAAACCCAACGTCTACTACTACTTCAAGTCCAAGGAAAACCTCTATCGCGAGGTGCTGGAAAGCATCATCGAACCGATTCTCCAGGCCTCCACGCCGTTCAATGCCGATGGCGTGCCCAGCGAAGTGCTCAGCGGCTACATCCGCTCGAAAATCCGCATCTCCCGCGACCTGCCGTTCGCCTCCAAAGTGTTCGCCAGCGAAATCATGCATGGCGCGCCGCACCTGAGCCCGGAGCAGGTGGAACAGCTCAACGCCCAGGCCAAGCACAACATCGAATGCATCCAGACCTGGATTGATCGCGGCCTGATCGCCCCGCTCGACCCCAACCACCTGATGTTCAGCATCTGGGCCGCGACCCAGACCTACGCCGACTTCGACTGGCAGATCTCGGTGGTCACCGGCAAGGCCAAGCTCACCGAAGAAGACTACGAGGCCGCGGCGCAGACCATCATCCGCCTGGTGCTCAAGGGCTGCGAACCGGATCGCTGATCGCGTTTGTGCCCCTTCCCGTGCATTTCTGTTGTTGCTGCAAACTGCGCGCAGAAATATCAAGACACCAGCAAGGTCCTGCGGACCTTTTCGCAGCCTCGCGGGCTCGGCAGCGGCTACAGGCCGGGGCCGGGCCCGCAAGGTTGAGGACTACGCGCTGACGCCGGCGTCCGCCGCCAGGCCCTGAGCTTCGATCGCGCTGATGGCGCATTGCTCGTCGATGTCCGAGGTATCGCCACTGATGCCGATCGCCCCAATCACCGCCCCCGCCTGATCCCGAATCAGCACCCCGCCCGGTGCCGGCACCACGCTGCCCTGCCCCAGGCCATTCAACGCACCGATGAACGCCGGGCGCTGCTGCGCGTCCAGGGCCAGCAGGCGCGACCCCTTGCCCAGGGCAATCGCGCCCCAGGCCTTGCCGATGGCGATCTGCGGACGCAGTAAGCTCGCGCCGTCCTCGCGTTGCAGGGTCACCAGATGGCCGCCGGCGTCCAACACGGCGATGGTCAGGGGCGCCGCGCTGATCTGGCGCCCCGCACTGATGGCCTGATTGGCCAGGTTGACTGCGACTTTCAAGGTTAAAGCGCTCATGGGTGCCGTCCTTATCTTGTTATTGAGAAAGCCCGAGGGAAGCTTCTTGTAGGAGAAGTCCGATACGACAAATAGAACACAATGGATTTGTATTTTGTATACAATAAATCGCAAAAGTCGGTACGTGCGACAAATGGACGCCGGTTTATCGGGGCTTGCGCAAAAGCAACTGTAGTTCAAGAAAATCAATTGACCTGCGTCGCTCGCCGTGAATACACTTTGCGGAAAGCCACTTGTATACAATTACAAAACGTAAGAGGCACAAAACCATGAGCAAAATGAGAGCAATCGAAGCCGCCGTTCTGGTGATGCGCCGCGAAGGGGTCGATACCGCTTTTGGCATCCCGGGTGCCGCCATCAACCCGCTGTATTCCGCGCTGCAGAAGGTCGGCGGCATCGATCACGTCCTCGCCCGCCACGTTGAAGGCGCCTCGCACATGGCCGAGGGCTACACCCGCACCAAGGCCGGCAACATCGGCGTGTGCATCGGCACCTCCGGCCCGGCCGGCACCGACATGGTCACCGGCCTGTACAGCGCCTCGGCCGACTCGATCCCGATTCTCTGCATCACCGGCCAGGCCCCCCGGGCCCGCCTGCACAAGGAAGACTTCCAGGCAGTGGACATCACCAGCATCGTCAAGCCGGTGACCAAGTGGGCCACCACTGTGCTGGAGCCGGGCCAGGTGCCCTACGCCTTCCAGAAAGCCTTCTACGAAATGCGCTCCGGCCGCCCCGGCCCGGTACTGATCGACCTGCCGTTCGACGTGCAGATGGCGGAAATCGAGTTCGACATCGACGCCTACCAGCCCCTGCCCCTGGCCAAGCCAAGCGCGACCCGAGTCCAGGCCGAGAAAGCCCTGGCCCTGCTGGACCAGGCCGAGCGTCCGTTGCTGGTGGCCGGTGGCGGCGTGATCAACGCCGATGCCAGCGAGCTGCTGGTGGAGTTCGCCGAGCTGACCGGCATTCCGGTGATCCCGACCCTGATGGGCTGGGGCAGCATCCCCGACGATCACCCGCAGATGGTGGGCATGGTCGGCCTGCAGACCTCCCATCGCTACGGCAACGCCACCCTGCTCAAGTCCGACGCCGTGCTGGGCATCGGCAACCGCTGGGCCAACCGCCACACCGGCTCGGTGGACGTCTACACCGAAGGCCGCAAGTTCATCCACGTGGACATCGAGCCAACCCAGATCGGCCGGGTATTCACCCCGGACCTGGGCATCGTCTCCGACGCCGGCAGCGCCCTGACCGTGCTCCTGGAAGTGGCCCGCGAGTGGCAGACCGCCGGCAAGCTCAAGGACCGCAGCGCCTGGCTGCATGACTGCCAGCAGCGCAAGGCCAGCCTGCACCGCAAGACCCACTTCGACAACGTGCCGGTCAAGCCGCAGCGCGTGTACGAAGAGATGAACCAGGTATTCGGCAAGGACACCTGCTACGTCAGCACCATCGGCCTGTCGCAGATTGCCGGCGCGCAGTTCCTCCACGTCTACAAGCCGCGCCACTGGATCAACTGCGGCCAGGCCGGCCCGCTGGGCTGGACCATTCCCGCGGCCCTGGGCGTGGTCAAGGCCGACCCGAATCGCCAGGTGGTGGCGCTGTCCGGCGACTACGACTTCCAGTTCATGATCGAAGAGCTGGCGGTAGGCGCCCAGTTCAACCTGCCCTACATCCATGTGGTGGTGAACAACTCCTACCTGGGGCTGATCCGTCAGGCCCAGCGCGGCTTCGACATGGACTACTGCGTGCAGCTGTCCTTCGACAACCTCAACGCGCCGGAACTCAACGGCTACGGCGTCGACCACGTGGCGGTCGCCGAAGGCCTGGGTTGCAAGGCCCTGCGGGTGTTCGAACCCAAGGACATCCAGCCGGCCCTGCGCCAGGCCCAGGAAATGCTCCAGACCTACAAGGTGCCGGTGGTGGTGGAAATCATCCTGGAGCGGGTGACCAACATTTCCATGGGCACCGAGATCAACGCGGTCAACGAGTTCGAAGACCTGGCGCTGGTGGGCAACGACGCCCCTACCGCGATTTCCCTGCTCGACTAACCCCTGGAGCCGCTGCCACAGGCTGTCATCGGGTTCACCGAACCTGCCGGGATTGCCCCGTGCGCCCTCTTGTCCAGAGAGGTCGCCGGGGCAGCCCGACTGCCACCTTGGCGCCCGCCACAGGCTTCACCGCTTCACAGGAGACCACCATGCCGCGTTTTGCCGCCAACCTGTCCATGCTGTTCACCGAACAGGACTTCCTCGCCCGCTTCAAGGCCGCCGCCGATGCCGGCTTCAGCGGCGTCGAATACCTGTTTCCCTACGAATTCAGCTCCGCCGAAATCAAGGCGCAACTCGATGCCCACGGCCTGACCCAGGTGCTGTTCAACCTGCCGGCCGGTGACTGGGCCAAGGGTGAGCGCGGTATCGCCTGCCTGCCCGATCGGGTCGAGGAGTTCCGTGCCGGCGTCGACCTGGCCATCGCCTACGCCCAGGTCCTGGGCAACACCCAGGTCAACTGCCTGGCGGGCATCCGCCCACAAGGCGCCGATGAAGCCCTGCTGGAAAAGACCTTCGTCGCCAACCTCAAGTACGCCGCCGACAAGCTGCAGGCGGTGGGCATCAAGCTGGTGATGGAGGCCATCAACACCCGCGACATTCCCGGCTTCTACCTCAACAACACCGCCCAGGCCCTGTCGATCCGCGAACAGGTGGGCAGCGCCAACCTGTACCTGCAGTACGACATCTACCACATGCAAATCATGGAGGGCGACCTGGCCCGGACCATGGCCAGCCATCTGAGCCAGATCAACCACATCCAGCTGGCAGACAACCCTGGACGCAACGAACCCGGCACCGGCGAGATCAACTATCGCTTCCTTTTCGAGCACCTGGACCGCATCGGCTACCAGGGCTGGGTCGGCTGCGAGTACAAGCCGCTGACCACCACCGAGGCCGGCCTTGGCTGGCTGAAAACCCACAACGCAATCTGAACCTGGACCTGCGTAGGAGCCGGCTTGCCGGCGAACAGGCCCGCAAGCCTTGCAGCGCCCTTGCGGCCACCTGCGCTGGCCAGCCAGCTCCTGCAAGGCCCCGTTGAATAGAGGATTTTTATCATGGCTAAAATCGGATTTATCGGCACCGGCATCATGGGTCACCCCATGGCCGCCAACCTGCAGAAAGCCGGTCACTCGCTGCTGCTCTCGGAACACCACGGCAAGGCCCCGGCCGACCTGATCGCCGCCGGCGCCGTGGCCCTGGCCTCGCCCCGGGAAGTGGCCCAGGAAGCCGAATTCGTCATCATCATGGTGCCCGATACGCCCCAGGTCGAAGACGTGCTGCTGCGTGCCGACGGCGTTGCCGCCGGGATCGGCAAGGGCAAGATCGTCATCGACATGAGCTCCATCTCCCCCACCGCGACCAAGGCCTTCGCCGCCAAGATCAACGAGAAAGGCGCACAGTACCTGGACGCCCCGGTGTCCGGCGGCGAAGTCGGGGCCAAGGCCGCGACCCTGAGCATCATGGTCGGCGGCGACAGCCAGGCCTTCGAACGCGCCCTGCCGCTGTTCCAGAGCATGGGCAAGAACATCACCCTGGTCGGCGGCAACGGTGACGGCCAGACCGCCAAGGTGGCCAACCAGATCATCGTCGCCCTGAATATCCAGGCGGTGGCCGAAGCGCTGCTGTTCGCCGCAAAGAACGGCGCCGACCCGGCCAAGGTGCGCGAAGCACTGATGGGCGGCTTCGCCTCCTCGAAGATCCTCGAAGTGCACGGCGAGCGGATGATCAAGGGCACCTTCGATCCGGGCTTCCGCATCAACCTGCACCAGAAGGACCTGAACCTGGCCCTCAGCGGCGCCCGCGAGCTGGGCATCAACCTGCCCAACACCGCCGGTACCCAGCAAGTGTTCAGCACCTGCAGCGCCATCGGTGGCGCCAACTGGGACCACTCGGCGCTGATCAAGGGCCTGGAACACATGGCCAACTTCTCGATCCGCGAGAAAAAATAACCCCCTATGTAGCCGCTGCCCCAGGCTGTACCAAGGTTCGCAGGTCACGCCTCACGGCGGGCCAGGGACCGGCCCTGCCGACCTTGTCGCCACCTGAGGTGGCGGCTACACCCGCTTCAAGCCCCCCATAACAAGAAATCCGGGAGCCCGCCATGTCGGTCGATCCGCAACAATTCCTTCGTGAGCTGTTCGCCACAGCCATCGACGCCGCCCATCCGCAACAGGTACTGCAAGCCCATCTCCCCAGCGACCGCAGCGGTCGAGTGATCGTCATCGGTGCCGGCAAGGCCGCGGCGGCCATGGCCCAGGTGGTGGAGCACAGTTGGCAGGGCGAAGTCAGCGGGCTGGTGGTTACCCGCTACGGCCACGGCGCCCCCTGCACCAGGATCGAAGTGGTCGAGGCCGCCCACCCGGTGCCCGACGCCGCCGGCCTGGCCGTGGCCAAGCGGGTGCTGGAGCTGGTCAGCAACCTGTCGGAACAGGACCGGGTGATCTTCCTGCTGTCCGGTGGCGGTTCGGCCCTGCTGGCCCTGCCCGCCGCCGGCATCACCCTGGCGGACAAGCAAGCCATCAACAAGGCCCTGCTCAAGTCCGGCGCCACCATCGGCGAGATGAACTGCGTGCGCAAGCACCTCTCGGCGATCAAGGGCGGCCGACTGGCCAAGGCCTGTTGGCCGGCCACGGTCTACACCTACGCGATATCCGATGTACCCGGCGATCTGGCGACAGTCATTGCCTCCGGCCCGACAGTGGCCGACCCGAGCACCTCGGCCGAGGCCCTGGCGATTCTCAAGCGCTACGACATCGACGTCCCGGCGGCCGTGCGCAGCTGGTTGCAGAGCCCCGAGTCGGAAACCGTCAAGCCCGGCGACCCGTGCCTGGAGCGCAGCCACTTCCAGCTGATCGCAAGGCCCCAGCAATCCCTGGAAGCCGCCGCGGTGAAAGCCCGCCAGGCCGGCTACAGCCCACTGATCCTCGGCGACCTGGAGGGCGAATCCCGCGAGGTGGCCAAGGTTCACGCCGGCATCGCCCGCCAGGTGGCCTTGCACGGCCAGCCGCTGGCGGCGCCCTGTGTGATCCTCTCCGGCGGCGAAACCACGGTCACCGTGCGCGGCAATGGCCGTGGCGGACGCAATGCCGAGTTCCTCCTAAGCCTTACCGACAGCCTCAAGGGCTACCCGGGCATCTACGCCCTGGCCGGTGATACCGACGGCATCGACGGCTCCGAAGACAACGCCGGGGCCATCATGACCCCGGACAGCTACGCCCGCGCCGCAGCCCTGGACCTGAGCGCCAGCGACGAGCTGGACAACAACAATGGCTACGGCTACTTCGCCGCGCTGGGCGACCTGATCGTCACCGAGCCGACCCGCACCAACGTCAACGACTTCCGCGCCATCCTGATTCTCGAGAGCCCCAAACATGACGCCTGACAAAAAGGTCAAAATCCTCGCCACCCTGGGTCCGGCCATCGACGGCATCGAGGACATCCGTGAACTGGTGCAGGCCGGAGTCAACATCTTCCGGCTCAACTTCAGCCACGGCAGCCACGCCGATCATGCGCAGCGCTATGAGTGGATTCGCCAGATCGAACGCGAACTGAACTATCCCCTGGGCATCCTCATGGACCTGCAGGGACCGAAACTGCGGGTCGGCACCTTCGCCGAAGGCAAGGTGCAACTGGTGCGGGGTCAGGCGCTGCGCCTGGACCTCGACCCGACCCCGGGCAACGCCGAGCGGGTCAGCCTGCCGCACCCGGAAATCATCGCCGCGCTGGAGCCGGGCATGGACCTGCTGCTGGACGACGGCAAGCTGCGCCTGCGGGTCATCGCCAAGCACGCCGACGCCATCGAGACCACCGTGCTCAATGGCGGCGAGCTGTCGGACCGCAAGGGCGTCAACGTGCCCCAGGCCGTGCTCGACCTCAGCCCACTGACCGCCAAGGACCGCCGCGACCTGAGCTTCGGCCTGGAGCTGGGGGTGGACTGGGTGGCGCTGTCCTTCGTGCAGCGCCCGGAAGACATCCGTGAAGCCCGCACGCTGATCGGCGACAAGGCCTACCTGATGGCCAAGATCGAAAAGCCTTCAGCGGTGACTCAACTACGGGAAATCGCCGAACTGAGCGACGCGATCATGGTGGCCAGGGGCGACCTGGGGGTGGAGGTGCCGGCGGAAAGCGTGCCGCAGATCCAGAAAACCATCATCGGCACCTGCCGCCAGCTGGGCAAACCCGTGGTGGTGGCCACCCAGATGCTGGAATCGATGCGCTTTTCGCCCGCGCCGACCCGGGCCGAGGTCACCGACGTGGCCAACGCCGTGGCCGAAGGCGCCGATGCGGTGATGCTGTCGGCGGAAACCGCCTCCGGCGAGTACCCGCTGGAAGCGGTGCAGATGATGGGCAAGATCATCCGCCAGGTGGAGAGCGGTCCCGACTACCAGACCCAACTGGATGTCAGCCGGCCCCAGGCCGAGGCGACGGTGTCCGACGCCATCAGCTGTGCGATCCGCCGGGTGTGCAGCATCCTGCCGGTGGCGGTGCTGGTGAACTACAGCGAATCGGGCAGCTCGACCCTGCGTGCCGCCCGGGAACGGCCATCGGTGCCCATCCTCAACCTGACGCCGAACTTGGCCACCGCGCGCCGCCTGACCCTGACCTGGGGCGTGCACTCGGTGGTCAATGACCGCCTGCGCCAGGTGGACGAGGTGTGTGCCACGGCCCTGGAAATCGCCCAGGCCCAGGGCCTGGCCAAGCGCGGCGATACCGTGGTGATCACCACCGGTGTGCCGTTCGGCCAGCCGGGGACCACCAACTCCCTGCGTGTCGAAACCCTTCTCTGACCCGCCGCCACTGCCGCCGCAGCGCACTCGACCTGCAGGAAGCCGCCCGAAGAGGCGGCCACTCGGAGCGAACGCTGCACGCGGTAGTCGCCGCATCCATCGATTTCCACCATGCCTGCACAGTCTTTCAACGCCTTCTGCCCCGACTGGGCCACTGCCTTGCTCAACGGTTTCAGTCAGATTTTCCTCCTGCGCCATCCGCTGTGCGGCCTGTTGTGCCTGCTGGCGATCCTGATCGGCGCCCCGGCCCAACTCGGGGGCGCCCTGCTTGGCGCCCTGGCCGGACTGCTCACGGCACAACGCCGGGGCTACGCCAAGGCCGACCGGCAAGCCGGGCTCTTCAGCTACAACGGTGTGCTCCTGGGTCTGCTGCTGAGCCTGTACCTGCCCTGGTCGGTGCTGCTGCCGCCGCTGATCATCGCCGCCGCCGGCCCCAGCGCGATCCTCACCCAGCAATGGCTCAAGCGCGCTCGCCAGCCGCGCAGCCTGCCGGCCTATACCGCGCCCTTCGTCGGCCTTGGCTGGCTGTTGCTGAGCCTGATGCAACCCCAGGCGCCCCTCCCCCCGGCAGTGCCCGAGCTGTCGCTGTCGAGCCTGCTGGGCGGCCTGCTCCAGGGCCTGGGCCAGATCATGTTTCTCGGCCAGCCGCTGGCCGGACTGCTGATACTCCTCGGACTGCTGCTGGCCAATCGCCGGGCGGCGATCTGGGCCCTGGTCGGCTCGGCCTGCGGCCTGGCCCTGGCACTGTGGCAGCAGCAACAGGGCCAGGCCCTGTTGGGCCTGGCCGGCTACAACAGCGCGCTGGCGGCCCTGGCCCTGGGCCAGCAGGCCCGTGCTCCGTGGCGCCCCCTGGCGGGGATATCGCTGGCACTGCTGATCACCCCCGGGATCGTCAGCCTGGGCCTTGCCCCCCTCACCGCGCCCTTCGTCATCGCCTGCTGGCTGGTGCATGCCGCCACCCGGATCCTGGATCGCACACCCCGGGACAACACACCTTGCGCTCCCCCGGCCTCTCCCCCTAGGCTGCGCTGATCTTTGATTCAGGCGACTTCCATGGGTAATAGCGACAACTGGCGCCAGCGCCTCTACGTGATGATCTTCCAGACCGATACGGTGGCTGGAAGGCGCTTCGACACCGCCCTGCTGCTGATCATCCTCGCAAGCCTGGTGATCGTGATCCTCGACAGCATCGACGAGGTACACAGCAACTACGCCAACGTCCTGGCCTGCATCGAATGGGGCTTCACCCTGATCTTCGCCATCGAGTACGGCCTGCGCCTGTACTGCTCGCCCAAGCCGCTGCGCTACGCCTTCAGTTTCTATGGCTTGGTGGACCTGCTGGCGATCGTCCCCGGCATCCTCGCCCTGTACTACAGCGACGCCCAGTACCTGCTGATCATCCGCATCATCCGCATGCTGCGGATCTTCCGGGTGCTCAAGCTGGCGCCCTACCTGAAACAGGCCCATTACCTGCTGGACGCCCTGCGCGGCAGCAAGCAGAAGATCCTGGTGTTCCTGCTCAGCGTCTGCACCCTGGTCACGGTGTTCGGCACCCTGATGTACGTGGTCGAAGGCCCGGAGCATGGCTTCACCAGCATCCCCAAGGGCATCTACTGGGCCATCGTCACCCTGACCACCGTGGGTTATGGCGACATCGTGCCCAAGACCGTGATCGGCCAGATGATCTCGTCCATGGTGATGATCACCGGTTACTCGATCATCGCCGTGCCCACCGGGATCTTCACCGCGGAACTGGCCAGCGCCATGCGTGGCGAACAGCTCAAGCATGACTGTCCGGTGTGCCGCAAGAACAGCCACGAACCGTCCGCGGCCTTCTGCTCGCGCTGCGGTAACGCGCTGTTCAAAAAACTGGAATAAGCAAAGTTCTTTTTAATCTTTAAAGAGATATAGCGCCCCGGCTATAGTCGGCGGCAAATTGCCTTCACTCTCGAACAAAAGGAATGTGCAGTGAAAAAACTCTTCAGCGCTTCGCTTCTGGCGGCCGGCCTGGCCCTGGGCAGCGTCGCCCAGGCCGCACCGACCCTGCTCAACGTGTCCTACGACGTGATGCGCGACTTCTACAAGGACTACAACGCCGCCTTCCAGAAACACTGGAAAGCCGAGCACAACGAGAACATCACCCTGCAGATGTCCTTCGGCGGCTCCAGCAAACAGGCGCGCTCGGTGATCGACGGCCTGCCGGCGGATGTCATCACCATGAACATGGCGACCGACATCAACGCCCTGGCGGACAACGGCAAACTGGTGCCGGACAACTGGGTGACGCGCCTGCCGGACAACAGCGCGCCCTTCACCTCGGCCACCGTGTTCATCGTGCGCAAGGGCAACCCCAAGGCCCTGAAGGACTGGCCGGACCTGCTCAAGGATGGCGTGCAAGTGATTGTGCCCAACCCCAAGACCTCGGGTAACGGCCGCTACACCTACCTCTCGGCCTGGGGTTATGTGCTGAAGAACGGCGGCGACGAGAACAAGGCCAAGGACTTCGTCGGCAAGCTGTTCAAGCAGGCGCCGGTACTGGACACCGGTGGCCGCGCCGCCACCACCACCTTCATGACCAACCAGATCGGCGACGTGCTGGTGACCTTCGAGAACGAAGCGGAAATGATCGCCCGCGAATTCGGCCGCGATCAGTTCGAGGTGATCTACCCGAGCGTGTCCGCCGAAGCCGAGCCGCCGGTATCGGTGGTGGACAAGGTGGTGGAGAAGAAAGGCACCCGCGCCGCGGCCGAGGAATACCTGAAGTACCTGTGGTCGCCGGAAGGCCAGGAAATCGCCGCCAACAACTACCTGCGCCCACGGGACCCGAAGGTGCTGGCCAAGTACACCGACCGCTTCCCGAAAGTCGACTTCCTCTCGGTGGAGAAGACCTTCGGCGACTGGCGCAGCGTGCAGAAGACCCACTTCAACGACGGCGGGATCTTCGACCAGATCTACACCAACGCCAAATGACCCCTCGCGGGTGAATGAAAAAAGCGACCCTGGCGGTCGCTTTTTTTATGCCTGCTGGCGAGTTCAGAGCGCCCGTGCCGGATTGAACAACGCCGCCGTGGCCACCTGATGCTGCTCCTCCAGCACCGCCTCGGCCTCGACCTCGATCAGCCACTCAGGCAGGGACAGGCCGCTGACGATGATCCACGAAGAGGCCGGCGGCTGGCTGGCAAAGCGCTCCAGCAGCACCGCGCTGATGTGTTCCTGCTGGTCGCGGGCGGCTTCGGCGATGTAGATCCGCAGCATCACCACATCCGCCATCTGGCCGCCCGCCGCGGCCAGGACGCTTGCGATGTTGTCGAAGGCCTGCTCGGTCTGCTCCCGCAGGCCGGGGCCGACCGTCCGCTCCTGCTCATCCACCCCCACCTGGCCGGACAGCAGCAGGCGTCGGCCGCCCCGCACTTCCACCGCCTGGCTGAAACCGTATTGCAGCGAATTGAACACACTGGCTGGGTTGAACGTCGACTTTTCCATAAGGCACTCCCGGCGCATTGAACGACCGGAAACCGTAAACCAAGGCTTTGGCGACTTCCACCGCAACCCGCGTGCTGCAACATTTGGCAATGCAAGCCTGGGCGGCGCAGAACCGGAGCGGAATCCTCCACCCCGCAGGCAACGGCCCTACATGGGCGGAGCCACCCCATCCTTGCCGGCGGAAATCGACTGCGCGGTGAGTTTGCCGTCGGCGCTCTGGGTGACGAACATCACCACCTTGACCCCGGCCTTGAGCAGGCTGCGATCCCCGGGGGTGAGATTGACGATGGGGACATCGTCCGGCACCAGGATCTTCTGCTGCCCGCCCTTGTAATTGACGGTCAGGGTACGGCCGTTGCTCACCACCAGATCCCCGACGCTGCCGTTGGTCATGCTGCTGCCCTTGGCCAGGTCGAAGGGCCGATGACCATCCCCGGTGCCGGCCATCTGCGCGGGAAAGACATGCACTTCCAGGGCCTTGAGAGTGCCGTCGGCCATGGGCAGTGCCGCCGAGCCGATGTAGCTGCCGGGCTTGATGTCCTCGATGTTGGCCAGGGTCACCCCGCGCACCTGGGTCTGTGGGGTCAGCTCGACACTGACGTTTTCACCGCTGTTGACATGCACCCGCACCAGGTCGCCGCTGATCCCGGTGATCTCGCCGCGCACGCCCATACGCATGCCCGGCGCCTCCTGGGCGCGGGCCGCAACCCCTACCAGGGTGAACGCCAGGACAACGCCCTGAGCGGCGCACAACCAACCACGCAAAGACCGATTCATGGGATGGATTCCTCTGTTGAAAAAGGGGCTCGGGCCACTCCGGGGCGAATGGCGAACATGAGCATGCTATCGAACAAGATGTAAGTAAATGTATCATCAGCCCTCGTCAGCGGCATCCGTCCCGGCCGGCAGCGCAACGCCTTGAATCGGTCATTTATTCCCCGCAGGAATGAATGCTATTGCCCCGCCCTCTCTACTGCGTTACCGCGCTGCCTCTTAACCTTGCCCCATCTTTTCGCCGCCAAGAGAATTCCGATGAGCTCAACGACCCAGGCGCTGCCCCTGCGCAGCGTGACAATGACCCGAGGCATGGTGCTGCTGTTCGCCTTCTGCTGCGGCGCCATCGTCGCCAACATCTACTACGCACAACCCATCATCGAGCTGATCGCCCCGGACCTCGGCCTGTCCAGTTCCCTGGCCAGCCTGATCGTGTCCCTGACCCAGATCGGCTATGCCCTGGGCCTGTTCTTCCTGGTGCCCCTGGGCGACTTGCTGGAAAACCGCCGACTGATGGTGATCACCACCCTGGTGGCCATCGCCAGCCTGCTGGGAGCGGCCTGGACCCAGCAGCCCAATGTCTTTCTCCTGGTGTCGCTGCTGATCGGCTTTAGCTCGGTGTCGGTGCAGATCCTCATTCCCCTGGCAGCGCACCTGGCCCCGGAAGAGTCCCGCGGCCGAGTGGTGGGCGGGATCATGGGCGGACTGCTGCTGGGGATTCTCCTGGCTCGTCCGGTGTCCAGCGTGGTAGCCGATCTGTTTGGCTGGCGCGCGATGTTCATTGCCGCCGCCGTGCTAATGGCGGCCATCAGCCTGGTCCTGATGCTGACCATGCCCAAGCGCCAACCGGCCCATAGCGCCACTTACGGCCAACTGCTGCGCTCACTGGGGAGCCTGCTGCGCCGGCAACCGGTCTTGCGCCAGCGGGCCTTCTACCAGGGCTGCATGTTCGCCAGCTTCAGCCTGTTCTGGACCGCAGCCCCACTGGAGCTGGCACGCCAGCACGGCCTGTCGCAGAGCCAGATCGCGATCTTCGCCCTGGTAGGCGCCATCGGGGCCATCGCCGCCCCCATCAGCGGACGCCTGGCGGATGCCGGCCACACCCGCATCGCCTCGCTGCTGGCCATGCTCCTGGCGGCCCTGAGCTTTGTGCCGACACTGATCCATCCCGCCTACAGCGTGATCGGCCTGGCGGTGACCGGGGTGGTCCTGGACTTCTGCGTGCAAATGAACATGGTGCTCGGGCAACGGGCGGTGTATGCCCTGGACGCCCACAGCCGCAGCCGCCTCAACGCGCTGTACATGACCAGCATCTTCATCGGTGGCGCCTTCGGCTCATCGATTGCCAGCGCGGTGTACGAACACGGTGGCTGGCTGGGCGTGGCGCTGGTGGGCAGCGCCTTTCCTCTGCTGGCCCTGCTGCGCTTTCTTTTGGTGGCGGACAACCGCCGAGCAGTGCGCGCCTAGGCGACTCGGGCTGAACCCGGTGATAGTGTCGGCAACCGCTCCCGGGGGCCCTGCTCCCCTCTCCTGCAAGGACAACCGATGGACCGCCTAGCCGCGATGGAAACCTTTGTGCATGTGGTGGAAAGCGGGTCCTTCTCCGCTGCCGCCCGCCGCCTGAACCTGGGCCAGCCCGCCGTATCGAAAACCATTGCCCAGTTGGAGGCCCATCTGCAGGTGCGGCTGTTGTTGCGCTCCACCCGCGGCTTGACCCCCACCGAGGCCGGCCTGGCCTATTTCGAACGGGCCCGGCGCACCCTGGAGGAGGCCTGCGAGGCGGAAAACGCTGCTCGCGGGTCGGCGGCGGCATTGCATGGCACCCTGCGCATCGGCGCCGCGGTGACCTTCGCCCGCATGCACATCGTGCCCCACCTGGGGGCCTTTCTTGATCGTCACCCGGGACTGCAGATCGACGTGGTGCTGGACGATCAGCACATCAATCTGGTGGAAGCCGGGGTGGATGTGGCGCTGCGCATGGGCCGCCTGGCCGACTCGACCCTCACCGCGCGCAAAATCGCCGAATGCCCGCGCCTGCTGCTGGCCACCCCGGAGTACCTGGCCACACATGGCGAACCCCGGCATCCGGCCGATCTGAGCGAACACCAGGCCCTGATCTACAGCCGGGGGCCCGGCCATCTCTGGCACTTTTTCCAGGGCGACCAAGAGCAGCAGGTGAGTGTCAGCGGCAGGATCCGGGTCAATGCCGCGGAGGGCTTGCGGGCGGCGGTCCTGGCACATCAGGGCCTGGCAACCGCCTCGCAATGGATGTTCGCCCCGGAATTGGCCAGCGGCGCGGTCAAGGCACTGCTGACCGACTGGCAGCTGCCACGGCAGCAACTGTGGGCGGTGTTTCCCGGCGGGCGCCTGGTGAGTGCCAAGGCCCGGGCCTTCATCGAGTACGTGGAGCAGTTGCTGGAGCGCCTCTGAGACGCGCTTCAGATGCGCTCGCGGACCAGCACCTCGATGTTCAGCGCCTCGCCCCAGCGCCGCAGGCGCTCGATCAGGCCCTGATCGGTTTCACCGACCAGGTACAGGATGTCGATGGTCTGGGTCGCGGCCCATTCGACGAACTGACTGCTGTCGAAGTCGGCCAGGGTCTCGAGCCGGAATTCGTTTTCATAGAACCCCGGGGCCACCGCCACCGGGGTGTCCTGGGGACTGGCCGCGGCGATGAAGTCACAGGACAGGTGCACCACGCCCCAACGGGCCACGCGCCAGTTCCTCAGGGCTTCGTCGAGTCGCGCCCGGGCACCGCGGACAAAGCCCAGGCCATCGAGCACCACGCGCCGGTTGACGATCAGCCACAGCCTGCGTCGCTGGGGGGCCTTGAGCAGCACCTCGCCCGTCACCTTGGAGGCGCGCAAGGCCAGGGCAATCACCAGCAACAGGGGTGCGCAATAGCCGTAGAGGCGTTCGGCCTGGCTGACCTGGGTCAGCCCATGCAGGCGCTGGACCTCGGCCCGCTGGCGCTCCAACTCCCCGAATGTCTGTCCCAGACGCTGCAACCATTGCTGCACCAGGGGGGCTGAATACTCGCCACGCAGATCATCCAGAGCCTGCTGCACCTTGCTCACCGCCAGGGTCGACGGACGCCCATCGGCGCTGCGTTCCAGCGTGCCAAAGCGCTCGCACAGGCTGCTGACCTGGGCCGCATCCTGGGGCTCATGCAGCTCAAGCGCTGCCTGACAGTGAGCGCTGCCGAGCATGTCGTCGATCTCGGCCAACACCCTGCGCTGCAGGCCGGCCTGCTGGCTTTGCGCCCATTGATAGTCGCTCTGGAACCAGTCCACGCGGACCGCCTGGGTAGCACTGATCAGCGCCAGGGAAGCCAGCAGCAGCCAGCCGTAGTCGACCTTCTTCCAGCCGATCTCGCCCAGGCGGAACACCGAGATCAGGCTCCAGCAGAAGAAGTAATACATGAAGGCGAAGGCCACCAGCAGGTACAGCGGTGCCAGGGACAGATAGATCAGTTCCGGCACGTCTGCCGGCCCCAGGCCATACAGCAACAGCAGGACACAGACCACGGCCAGCCAAAACACCATCGGCGCGACATAGGGTTTGTTCAGGTCATTCTTCATCGGGCGCTCAACGGCTGATACTCGGGAACACCCCGCTGTATCGGCCAGCCGACCCGAGGCTTAAATAATCCACCCCGGGCGCGGGCTCTGGCCTGCGCCTCTGCGGTTATCCGGCAGGCGCCGGAATTATTGAAACTGGCGGCCGAGGCCGGCGGGAACACCGTGGATATCGGTGTTTTCCCAAGGCCCGTCGGGGCTGATGGAACGGCTCCAACCGTTGTTCCAGCGGTAATAGGTGCGCTGGCGGTAGAACGTGTTGTTCTGGTCGTCCAGCACATAGACCCCGAGCCGGGCGTCCCAGTGGCTGTGCCCGCCCGGCGGCGGGGCAAAGCTGGCGGAGGTGCGAGGCAGGGGTTTGGTCGTGGGGATCGGCGCGCTGGGCTTGCCCGGGGCCGTGGACGGAGCCGGGCGTGTGCTCGGCCCCGCGGGCGGAATGGGTTCAGAGGAGTTGGGCTCCGGCCGCTGGACCGTACAAGCGCTCAACCCCAGGACCAGTGACAACAGGGTGATACGAGCGATGGCGGTCATGGCGGCTTCTCTGGTTATTGATCCGGACTGTCGATGGTCAGCTGTTGCGCGGCGGTGGTGCTGCTGGGCAATGGCTGGCTACGCCCAACCCACTCGCCGGACGTTGGCTTGCCGGCGCGGGAAATGCGCGCAACCAGTTGGACTTCAGGGAAGTTCGACAGTTTCAACTGCGGCATCATCGCGTCGCTATCGCCCAGCTCGACCGTAGCCGGCAGGTCGGCCACGGTCAGGCGCTTGGCCGCCAACGGGGCGGGCGGCCCCTGGGTGGCACGGGCGAAGATGAACACGCTGTCGCCCGGCTGGACCTTGTCCTTGAGCTGCGCAGCCAGATCGACGCGAACCTTGAGCAAGGCGCCCTTGGCCTGAACCGCCGGCTCGGTCGCGACCTTGCCTCCCGCGGCCACCAGCTTCTCGCCGGCCCGTTCGATCCCGCCCTGCAGCGCTGCGCGGGAATTGTCGTCCGGCGGCAGTTGCGCCTGCAGCCGTTTCCAGTAGTCGATGGCGTCCTGGTAGCGCCCGCCTTCGAAGGCGGCGATCCCCAGCAGCCCGAGGCTGGTGACTTCGTTGGGATCGGCTTTCAGCGCTTCGTCGGTCAGGCCCTGGACCTTGTCCGACCATTGCTTGTTGTCGGCGAAGTACTGGGCCTGGGCCCATTGCCCCAAGAGCTCGGGCTGGCGGCCGGCCACGGCCACGGTGCGTTCGAAGATCTTCGCCGCGTCCGCCGGGCGATCCTGGGCCATGTAGGTGCGCCCGAGGAAATACAGACCTTCGGCAGAGTCCGGCTGGGCCGCCACCGCGCGCTCCAGGCGCCGGGTCATTTCCTCCATGGACTGCGGCGCCTGGGCAAACTCCCGGGTCAGCTCGACCTTGTCGCTGGCGCCAAAATGCAGGTACAGCCCCAGCCCCAGCACCGGCACCAGCAGCGCCGCCAGCAACGGCAGCGGCTTGCCCAGGCGCGAGCTGCGCAGCGGAGCGCTGCCTTCGGTGTCCGCCAGCAGCTCGCGAGCCGCTTCGGCGCGTCCGGCGTCCATCTGTTCGGCACTGAGCACGCCTTCGGCTTGCTGACTGTTGAGCTCGGCCACTCGTTCTTCATAGAGCGCCACGTTCAGCGCGGTACGATCCTCTTCACGCTGGGCACGACGCTCGCGCAATACCGGGATCAACAGGAAACTCAGGGCGATCAGGAGCAGCAGGCCTGCTGCAAGCCAGAAATCAATCATGGGTGGTTTTTATCCAGCAGTTGGTCGAGGCGCTGACGCTCTTCGACGGAAAGCGTGTTCGGGCTGTCACGAAGCTCGACGCGACGACGCCGGACAATCACGGCAATGATCACCAGGCCGCCCAGCAGCAGCCCGGCGGGACCGAACCAGAGCAGCGCGGTCTTGCCGGTCAGGGCCGGCCGGTAGCGCACGAAGTCGCCGTAGCGGTCGACCATGAAGTCGATGATCTGCTGATTGTCCTTGCCCTCGCCGAGCATGCGGAAAATCTCTTTGCGCAGGTCGGCGGCAATCGGCGCGTTGGAGTCGGCGATGTCCTGGTTCTGGCACTTGGGGCAGCGCAGTTCCTTGGTCAGTTGGTGGAACCTTTCGCGGTCGGCGTCGCTGGCGAACTGATAGGTATCGATAGCGGCGTGGGCCACGCCGGCGATGCTCAGGCCCAGGATGGCGGCGGCTAACCAGCGCTTCATGGCTTGGCCTCATCGACCAGGGCCTGGTACTTGGCGGCCAGCTGTTCGCGCCACACCACTTCGTCGATCACCCCGACGAACTTGTCGCGGATGATGCCCTTGGCATCGATGAAGAAGGTTTCCGGAGCGCCGTAGACGCCGAGGTTGAGCCCCAGGGAGCCCTCTTCGTCGCGCACGTCCAGCAGGTAGGGGTTGTGGAACTCGGCCAGCCACTTCAGGGCGTCGGCGTTGACGTCCTTGTAGTTGATGCCGTAGATCACCACGCCCTTCTCGGCCAGCTTGTTCAGCACCGGGTGCTCGACCCGGCAGGAAATGCACCAGGTGCCCCAGACGTTGACCAGCGCCGGCTTGCCCAGCAGGTCGGCACGGGTCAGGGTCTTGTCGCCCTGCACCGACGGCAGGGAGAACTCCGGGAACGGCTTGCCGATCATTGCCGATGGCAGCTCGGCCGGGTCCAGGTACAACCCGCGATAGAGAAACACCGCCACCACCAGGAACACCGCCAGGGGCAACATCATCATCCAGCGTCTCATGCCGTAGCTCCTGTCATGCCCAGTGCTTCGCGCACGCGGCTTTTAACCTTGATCCGGTAACGCCGGTCCATGGCCGCCAGCAAGCCACCGAAACCGGTGAGCAGGCCGCCGAACCAGATCCAGCGCACGAACGGCTTGACGTGCACCCGCACCGCCCAGGCGCCTTCACCCAGGGGTTCGCCCAGGGCCACATACAGGTCACGGGTGAAACCGGCATCGATCCCGGCCTCGGTCATCATCGAGCTCTGCACGGTGTAGAGGCGTTTTTCCGGGTGCAGCACCGCCACCTCCTTGCCATCGCGCACCACACGCACGGTGCCCTTGTCGGAAGTGAAGTTCGGCCCTTCGAAATGCTTGGCACCCTCGAAGATGAAGTGATAGCCGGCCAGCTCCATGGACTCACCCGGTTCCAGGCGCAAGTCGCGCTCGGCGCTGTTCTGGCTCGACAGCACCACGCCCAGGGCACAGACGGCGATACCCAGGTGCGCCAGTTGCATGCCCCAGTAACTGCGGGTCAGGCCTGGCAGGCCCTTGATCAGGCCCTTGTGGCGGGTCTTGTCGAAGATGTCGCGTACCCCGGCCAGCAGCACCCAGGCCGCCAGCAGGAAGGTCGCCAGCACCGCCCAGTTGAAATCGCCGTAGGCAATGCCCGCCACCACGGCCAGGGCCACGCTGCCCAGCAACACCGGACCGAGCATGCCCATCAGCCATTTCACCGGGGTGTCTTTCCAGCGCACCAGCACGCCCACCGCCATCACCACCATCAGCAAGGCCATCAGCGGAATGAACAGCGCATTGAAGTACGGCGGGCCCACCGACAGCTTGGCGCCGGTCAGGGCGTCCAGCACCAGTGGGTACAGAGTGCCCAGCAGAATCATCGAGGCCGCCACCACCAGCACCAGGTTGTTGCCCAGCAGCAGGGTTTCCCGGGACCACAGGTTGAAGCCCACATGGCTCTTGACCACCGGCGCGCGCAGTGCGAACAGGGTCAGCGAGCCCCCCACCACGAACAACAGGAAGATCAGGATGAACACCCCACGCTCGGGATCCGCGGCAAAGGCGTGAACCGAGGTCAGGACCCCGGAGCGCACCAGGAAGGTCCCCAGCAGGCTCAGGGAGAAGGCCGCAATCGCCAGCAGCACGGTCCAGCTCTTGAATACGCCGCGCTTTTCCGTGACCGCCAGGGAGTGGATCAGCGCCGTGCCCACCAGCCAGGGCATGAACGAAGCATTTTCCACCGGGTCCCAGAACCACCAGCCGCCCCAGCCGAGTTCGTAATAGGCCCACCAGGAGCCCAGGGTGATACCGATGCCGAGGAAGGCCCAGGCGACGATGGTCCAGGGCCGCGACCAGCGGGCCCAGGCGGCGTCCAGGCGACCGCCCAGCAAGGCCGCGATGGCAAAGGCGAAGGCCACCGAGAAACCGACGTAGCCCATGTAGAGCATCGGCGGGTGAACGATCAGGCCGATGTCCTGCAGCAGCGGATTGAGGTCACGGCCATCGGCCGGCACCTGCGGCAGGATCCGCGCGAACGGGTTGGAAGTGACGATCAGGAACGACAGGAAGCCGGTGCTGATCAGCCCCATCACCGCCAGCACCCGGGCCAGCATCACCTGGGGCAACTGGCGCGAGAACACCGACACGGCGAAGGTCCAGCCACCGAGGATCAGCGCCCAGAGCAGCAGCGAACCTTCGTGGGCGCCCCAGACGGCACTGAACTTGTAGTACCAGGGCAAGGCGCTGTTGGAGTTGTGGGCCACATAAGCCACCGAGAAGTCGTCGGTCATGAAGGCATGGGTCAGGCAGCCGAAGGCGAATACCAGGAAGGCGAACTGCCCCCAGGCCGCCGGCTGGGCCAGGCTCATCCACAGCCGGTCGCCACGCCAGGCCCCCAGCAGCGGCAGCACGGCCTGGACCAGGGCAAAGCACAAGGCGAGGATCATCGCCAGTTGGCCGAGTTCAGGAATGAACAGTGCGGAACTCATGGCTTAACCCTCTTTCGCTGGTGTCGGTGCCGACTGGCCGCTGTCTTTCAACGCCTTGGTGACTTCCGGCGGCATGTACTTCTCGTCGTGCTTGGCCAGCACTTCATCGGCCACCACCACGCCGTCGGCGTTGAGCTTGCCCAGAGCAACGATGCCCTGCCCTTCGCGGAACAGGTCCGGGAGGATGCCACGGTAGGTGATGGTCACCGACTTGTTGAAGTCGGTGACCACGAACTTGACGTCCAGAGAGTCGGCGGAGCGCTCCAGGGAACCGGCCTGGACCATGCCTCCGGCACGAATCCGCGTGTCCAGCGGCGCTTCGCCGTTGGCGATCTGGGTCGGGGTGTAGAACAGGTTGATGTTTTCCTTCAGCGCGCTGAGGGCCAGGCCAACGGCGATGCCGACGCCCACCAGGATCGCCAGGATGATCAAAAGACGCTTTTTACGCAGCGGATTCACTTACCGTTCTCCCGGCGCAGACGACGCGCCTCTTGTTGCAGATAACGCTTGCGCGCCAGGATCGGCTCCGCCACGTTGATGATCAGGACTGCCAGGCAGATGCCATACGCCGACCAGACATAGAGGCCGTGATGGCCCATGGCGAGAAAGTCGCTGAAGGATGCAAAGCTCATCGAACAGTCTCCAGACAACCTTGGACTTCGGCCTTGACCCAACTGGCCCGGGCTTCGCGCTTGAGCACTTCCAGGCGCATGCGCAGCAACAGCACGGCGCCGAAGAAGCAGTAGAAGCCCAAGGCGGTGAGCAGCAGCGGCAGCCACATTTCCACCGGCATCGCCGGTTTCTCCGTGAGGGTGAAGGTGGCGCCCTGGTGCAGGGTGTTCCACCACTCCACCGAGTACTTGATGATCGGGATGTTCACCACACCGACAATGGCCAGTACCGCGCAGGCCTTGGCGGCGCTGTCACGATTGCTGATGGCGTTGCCCAGGGCAATCAGACCGAAGTACAGAAACAGAAGAATGAGCATCGACGTAAGTCGTGCATCCCAGACCCACCATGAGCCCCAGGTCGGCTTGCCCCAGATGGCCCCGGTCACCAGTGCCACGGCGGTCATCCAGGCACCGATCGGCGCCGCGCATTGCAGCGCCACGTCCGCCAGCTTCATCTTCCACACCAGGCCAACCACGCCGCAGACCGCCAGCATCACGTAGCAGGACTGCGCCAGCATGGCCGCCGGGACATGAATATAGATGATGCGGAAGCTGTTGCCCTGCTGGTAGTCCGGCGGCGCGAAGGCCAGGCCCCAGGCCACGCCGACAGCAATCAGCAAGACCGCCGCTACGCTGAGCCAGGGCAGCATTTTTCCGCTGATGCCATAGAACCATTTAGGCGAGCCGAGCTTGTGAAACCAGGTCCAGTTCATTCGTTGTTTCCATCACGGTTGCTCTTCGCTCTCACGAACAGCCAGGGTCTTTACTGGTCAAAAAACAACCAGACCTCATTATTCGCCGACGCTGATCTTCAGGCCAGCAGCTATTGCAAAGGGTGTAAGGGTCACTGCCAGGGCGGTCAGGCTCCCAAGCCACAGCAGATAACCTGTCGCCGGCATGCCCTGCAGTGCCGCCTGCAGGGCGCCACTGCCGAGAATCAGTACCGGGATGTACAAAGGCAGGATCAGCAACGCCAGCAGCAAGCCACCGCGCTTCAATCCCACCGTCAGTGCTGCGCCCACTGCGCCCAGCAGGCTCAGCACCGGAGTGCCCAGCAGCAGTGACAGCAGCAACACCGGCAGGCAGGCGGTAGGCAAGCCGAGCATCAAGGCCAGCAAGGGTGCAAGCAATACCAGTGCCAGGCCGGAAAAGGCCCAGTGTGCCAGTACCTTGGCCAAAACCAGAAGAGGCAGGGGGTGCGACGAAAGGACCCACTGTTCAAGGGATCCGTCCTCGAAATCACTGCGAAAAAGCCCGTCCAGCGAGAGCAGGACGGACAATAAGGCCGCTACCCAGACCAGCCCCGGTGACAAGGTTTGCAACAGATTTGTCTCAGGTCCCACGGCCAATGGGAACAGTGCAACGACGATGGCGAAGAACACCAGGGGGTTGGCCAGCTCCGCCGGGCGTCGGAACAGCAAGCGCGCCTCACGGGCCAGCAATTGGGCAAAGACGCTCATGCCGCCCACCGTCCCAGGTCCAGATCGCGGTAGCCCGACGGCATGCGGGTCAGACTGTGGTGAGTGGTCAGGACCACCATGCCGCCGCGTTCGCAATGATTGGCCAGGTGCTCCTCGAGCTGGGCCACCCCCTGTTTGTCCAGGGCGGTGAAGGGTTCGTCGAGGATCCACAGCGGCGGGCCGTCCAGATACAGCCGGGCCAGGGCCACACGGCGCTGCTGGCCGGCGGACAGGGTGTGACAGGCGACGTCCTCGAAACCGCGCAGGCCGACGGCCGCCAGGGCGTGCCAGATAGCCTCGCGCGTGGCCGGCTGGTGCAGGGCACAGAGCCAGTTGAGGTTTTCCTCGGGAGTCAGGACATCCTTGATTCCGGCGGCGTGGCCAATCCACAACAGGTTGCGCGCCAGTTCGGCACGCTGGCCATGCAAGGGCTGGCCATTGAGTAGTACCTGGCCAGCAGTGGGTTGCATCAGGCCGGCGAGCAAACGCAGCAGGCTGGTCTTGCCACTGCCGTTGGGACCGCTGATCTGCACCATGTCTCCGCCGGTCAGACGCAACTCCAAGTGTTCAAACAGCATCCGCCAGTCGCGCTCACAAGAGAGTGCTACGGCTTCGAGAAGAGGGCTGGTCAAGGGATGGTGGGCCTTCACGGGTTCAAGTCGGCAGTGGCGCGGCCGTTAAAGGGATGCAGAATAAATGCATTGGCGGCCTGTTCTAGAGAGCTGCGTCAAACATTTGCAATGTTTTCCCCACTCCCCCAAAGACGGGCGGCATTATACATGCGAAGCCCTACTCTCAAGAGGGCTAATTTCCACAGGTTGTGTCCGAATGACTGGCGAAATAAACATCCTGCCGCTGCCCCAGGCGCCCGCCCCCGGCCCCTCGCGCCCTCAGCCGATCAGCGGCGAACTGCTCAAGCTGGTGCCGCCCCTGGAAGGCTTGATTGCCGCCGGCCAGAGCGCCAAGGCCGAAGTGCTGTCGCTCAAGCAGACCGACCAGACCTTCCAGCTGCTGCTCAAGGTGACCCTGGACAATGGCCGGCAAACCACCGTGCAGGCCTCCAGCAGCCAGCCCTTGCCCCAGGGCACCAGCCTGGCGGTGATCCAGCCTTCGGCCGGCAACCTGGCGATCACCGTGCAGCAGGCCATTGCCTCCAGCGTCGCCGCCCTGACCCGCCTGGACACCAGCCAACTGCCTCCAGGCACCCTGCTCCAGGGCAAGGTCCTGACGAGCCAGCTTCTGCCCCAGGGCAGCAACCAGCCGGCGATCTACCGCTCTCTGGTCAGCCTGCTCAATACCGCTCAAAGCGGCGCCACCTTGAGCATCGATAGCCCGCAGCCGCTGCGTATCGGCAGCCTGCTCAGCGCCCTGGTCTCGGATGCGCAGACCCTGAACTTCGTCCCCCTGGGCAACCGCCAGGAACAACTGGCCATCGCCGCACAACTGGCCAGCCAGCAAAGCCGCCAGGGCTCCCTGAACGGACTGATCAACCTCCTGCAGAGCCTGCCCGCCGACAGCGAACTGTCCACTTCATCGACCGACCTGCGGGCCGCCGTGGAACGCTTGCTGGCCGGCTTGCCGGACCAGCAGCAACTGAGCAACTCGCGCGGAGTGGCCCAGGCCCTGCTGGGCAGCGGTCTGTTTCTGGAAGCCAAGCTGCTGGCCGGAGCCAATCCCGCTCAGACGCCCGACCTGAAGGCCGACCTGCTGCGCCTGATCGCCCAGCTGACCCCGGGACTGCCCTCCTCCAGCAGCTTCAACGCGATCATCGCCGCCAACACCCTGGCGCAATCGCTGCCGAGCTTCGTGCGCAGCGCCCTGGGCACCCTCGGCCAGGTCAGCGCCAAGACACCACCCGGCGGCTTCCCACTGCCGGAACGACTGCTGCAAAGCCTGGAAGGCGAAGGCGATCTGCAACATTTGCTGCGCCTGGCGGCGGCGGCGGTATCACGCCTGCAAAGCCACCAGCTGGCGAGCCTGGAACAGAGCGGCCTGACCGATGATGGTCGAAAACTGACCACCTGGCAGTTGGAGATCCCCATGCGCAACCTGCAGGACATCGTGCCCTTGCAGGTCAAGCTGCAACGGGAAGAAGCGCCGGATCCCGAACCTGAACCCTCGCACAAGCGTGAAGAGCGTCCGTCCAAGCAGGCGCTGTGGCGGGTCGACCTGGCGTTCGATCTCGACCCGCTGGGCCCGCTGCAGGTCCAGGCGCAACTGATTCAAGGGCGCCTGTCCAGCCAGCTGTGGGCCGAGCGTCCCTACACGGCAAGCCTGATCGAGAGCCACCTGGGCCACCTGCGCGAACGCTTGCTAGCCTCGGGACTGGATGTCGGCGATCTGGACTGCCACCTGGGCATCCCGCCCCGGGGTCCGCAAACCCGATTGGAACAACGCTGGGTCGACGAAACCGCATGAAAGACTCTCCACCACCGCGCCAGGCCATTGCCCTCAAGTACGACGGCCAGCAAGCGCCGACCCTCACCGCCAAGGGCAACGATGAACTGGCGCAAGCCATCCTGAAGATCGCTCGGGACTATGAAGTACCGATCTATGAGAACGCCGAACTGGTGAAGCTGCTGGCCCGCCTGGAACTGGGCGAGAGCATTCCGCCGGAGCTGTACCGGACCATTGCCGAAATCATCGCCTTCGCCTGGAACCTCAAGGGCAAGTTTCCGGCCGGACATGATCCGCAACAGGTCGAACAGGAGAAGGACATCACGGAGGGCAGCTACAAGCTGTAAGCCGCAAGCTTCAAGCTGGAAACTTGCAGCTGACGGCTTGCAGCTTGCCGCTGAAGCTCAACCTTTGTGCAGCTTGCTGACCAGTTCCGCCTCGGCCTGGGTCAGGCCGCAGGACTGGGTCAGTTCATCGACGCTGGCACCCATGCCCACCAGGCGCGCGGCCTGGGCGAAGGACAGGCTGGAGGGGTCGCGCTGCTCCAGCTGGGCCAGTTTGTCCGGCAACGGCGCCACCACCGCCCGCAGTTCATGCAGATCCTCGCCCATGCGCACCGTACCGTTCTGGTAATGGTCGACACGCTTGGCCAGCTCCTTGATCCGCTGATCGCGCACGGCATCGCCTTCGGCTTGCTGGGCGGCGATCTGCCGCTGATTGCGGGTGTACGACAGAAACAGCGCCACAGTGGCGACCCAGAGGATCGCCAGGACAATCACCGCTACCTCGAGGATCAATCAGATACTCTCCAGTTCCGACCATTCCTCTTCGCTCATCATCTTGTCCAGCTCGACCAGAATCAGCAGTTCGCCGTTCTTGTTGCAGACGCCTTGAATGAACTTGGCCGACTCTTCGTTACCCACATTCGGTGCGGTTTCGACTTCCGACTGACGCAGGTAAACCACTTCCGCCACGCTGTCGACCATGATCCCGACCACTTGCTTGTCGGCTTCGATGATGACGATCCGGGTGTTGTCATTGACTTCGGTGGGCACCAGGCCGAAACGCTGGCGAGTATCGATCACGGTGACCACATTGCCGCGCAGGTTGATGATCCCCAGCACGTAGCTCGGAGCACCCGGCACCGGAGCGATCTCGGTGTAGCGCAGCACTTCCTGGACGCGCATCACGTTGATGCCGTAGGACTCGTTATCCAGCTTGAAGGTGACCCATTGCAGGATCGGATCTTCGGAACCCTGTGCAGACGACGACTTATTCATACCCTGACCCCTCAAAAAACCGTTGAAAACGGCGTGTGTTCTGTGTGGCTGCGCCCAACGGACGCCGCCTGTGTTTGCTTCACTTCGGCTTGTGGGCCGCTTGACTGATAGCCAGCTGCTTGGCACCACCGGTGGCGATCAACTCCGCCAGTTCGGCCACGTCGAGCAAGGCGCACATGTGTTCGATCACGGTGCCGGCGAGCCACGGGCGTTGCCCACGATGACTGCGCCACTTGATTTCGTTGGGGTCCAGGCGCAACGAACGGCTGACCTGATGCACCGCCAACCCCCACTCATAGCCCTGGACCGAGATCACGTACTGCAGGCCCTGGCGGAAATCATCGCGGTAACGATCCGGCATGACCCAACGGGCGGTATCCAGCACTTTTAGGTTACCGGCCTGGCTCGGCAGGATACCGAGGAACCACTCCGGCTGACCGAACAGCGGCGTCAGTTCCTGCCCTGCCAAAGAATAGATCGACCCCAGGCACACCAGCGGCACCGCCAGGGTCAGCCCGGCGACATCGAACAACAGGCATTCGAAAGGCTCTGCCGCCCAGCTGGGACGGTCGCTGCCGGTGACCGGAGGCGGTGTATTGCTGGGTGGCAGGTGCACTTCGACCACCGGCGGCACCAGCGCCTGAAGCATCGGCACCACGGGGGAAATCGAAGTCAGCACCGGCGGCGGTGCTTCCAGAACGGCCGGCGCCGGCATCGACTCCGCCACCCGGGCGACGGGAGCCGCCTGCTGCTGAATCAGCGCATCCCGCGCCTGCTCTTCCAGCACTGCTGCCTGGAACTCGTCCAACACCTCAGTGCCGGCCTCGGGCGTGACCAGCGGAGCTGGCGGCGTGACCTCGACGGCAACCGCAACGGCAGGCTCCGGAGCCAGTTCTTCTTCGGTGGCGTCCTGCAGCAAAGCGTCCAGGTACGACTGCAGCGCCAGTTGGGGCCGGCTCTTGATATCCAGAGGACGGTTCATAAGGATACCCACGCGAAAACCTCGACACAGTGACCTGTGGAGGTTATCGGCCAGGCCGTCGGGCGACTTGAATAAGCCTTCACGTCAAGCCACCTGCGCCACGAGCTGCTGGGCCAGCAAGTGCTTGAGCAAGGCCTTGTAGGCCAGTACGCCGCGACTCTTGCCATCGAACTGGGAAGGAGTGACCCCTGCCCGGCTGGCGTCCCGCAGGCGGGTATCCACCGGGATGTAGCCTTGCCAGATTTCTTCGGGAAACTTGTCCCGCAGGATCCGCAGCGTGCCCAGGGACGCCTGGGTCCGTCGATCGAACAGGGTCGGCACAATGGTGAACGGCAGTGGCTGCTTGCGCGAGCGGTTGACCATCGCCAGGGTGTTGACCATGCGCTCCAGGCCCTTGACCGCCAGGTGTTCGGTCTGCACCGGGATCACCAACTGCTGGCTGGCCGCCAGGGCGTTGACCATCAACACACCGAGCAACGGCGGGCTGTCGATGACCGCATAGTCGAAATCCTGCCACAGCTGCGCCAGGCTCTTGGCGATCACCAGGCCCAGGCCGCTCTGCCCCGGCGACTGGCGTTCGAGGGTGGCCAGGGCGGTGCTCGACGGCAACAGGGAAATGTGTTCATGGCTGGTGCCCAGCAGCAGCTGGCCCGGCAGGTCCTGGGGCACGTTGCCCTTGTGCAGGAACAGATCGTAGCTGCTGTGCTCCAGGCTGTCCGGGTCGTAGCCGAAGTAGCTGGTCATGGAACCGTGGGGGTCGAGATCGACCACGACCACGCGCTTGCCCGCCTCGGCCAGCAAGCCGGCTAAAGCGATGGAACTGGTGGTTTTACCAACACCACCCTTTTGATTGGCGACTGCCCAGACTCTCATTCGGTTGGTTCCTCCCGCCCGGCCACAGCAGGGCGAGACATAGCGCTAAGTTATAAAGCGGGTGACGGAGAATTGACGGCGCTTCCCTGTACCGGCGTTTTGACCGGGGTTGGTGCAGTTTGTGTGCCAGCACGCTTGAGTGCCGCATCCGGTGTTGCATTGGCGGTGCCGGTGCCGGTCAGGCTGCGCCGCACATCGAGATTGCGCGACACCACCAGCACCACCCGCCGATTGCGTGCCCGGCCTTCGGCAGTGGCGTTGTTGGCCACCGGCTGGAACTCGCCATAGCCCACGGAGGCCATCCGCGCCGGATTGACACCCTGCATCGCCAACATGCGCACGATGCTCGCCGAGCGAGCCGAGGACAGCTCCCAGTTGGTCGGGTATTGCGCGGTCTGGATCGGCTGATTGTCGGTGAAGCCTTCGACATGGATCGGGTTGTCGAAGGGTTTGAGGATCTTCGCCACCTTGTCGATGATGGTGAACGCCTGGTCGCTGGGCATGGCGTCGCCACTGCCGAACAACAGGCTGGAGTTGAGTTCGATCTCCACCCACAACTCGTTGCCGCGCACAGTCATCTGGTTCGAGCTGATCAGATCGCCAAAGGCCGCGCTAATGTCATCGGCGATGCTCTTGAGCGGATCGCTGCCAGCGGAAATCCCGGCGTCGGTCTGCTCGCTGTCCTTGACCAGAGGCTTGGCCGGGGTCACGGTCTTGGGCCGCTCATCACCGATGGGAATCGGCTTGAGGCTGCGATCGGAGTCGGTAAAGACCCCGATCAGCGCCTCGGAAATCACCTTGTACTTGCCCTCGTTGATCGAGGAGATCGAGTACATGACCACGAAAAACGCGAACAGCAGGGTGATGAAGTCGGCGTAGGAAACCAACCAGCGTTCGTGGTTGACGTGTTCTTCTTGCTGGCGACGACGAGCCATAGTCAGTCCATGAAGCCTTGCAGCTTCAACTCGATGGAGCGGGGGTTTTCGCCTTCGGCGATCGACAGGATGCCTTCGAGCAGCATTTCCCGGTAACGGGACTGGCGCAGGGCGATGGACTTCAGCTTGGCGGCGATCGGCAGCAACACCAGGTTGGCGCTGGCCACCCCGTAGATGGTGGCGACGAACGCCACGGCAATGCCGCTACCCAGTTGCGACGGATCGGCCAGGTTGCCCATGACGTGGATCAGCCCCATGACCGCACCGATGATGCCGATGGTCGGCGCATAGCCGCCCATGCTCTCGAAGACCTTGGCGGCCTCGATATCACGACTTTCCTGGGTGTAGAAATCCACTTCGAGGATGCTGCGGATGGCTTCCGGCTCGGCGCCGTCCACCAACAGTTGCAGGCCCTTGCGCGAATAGGTGTCCGGCTCGGCATCGGCCACGCCTTCCAGGCCCAGCAGGCCCTCCTTGCGCGCGGTCAGGCTCCAGTTGACCACCCGGTCGATGCCGCCGGGCAGATCGACCCGCGGCGGAAACAGGATCCACACCAGGATCTGCATGGCTCGCTTGAAAGCGCTCAACGGCGACTGCAGCAAGGCCGCACCGATGGTGCCACCGAGCACGATCAGTGCGGCCGGGCCGTTGGCCAGTGCCGACAGGTGACCACCTTCCAGGTAGTTGCCGCCGATGATGGCGACAAACGCCATGATGATCCCGATTAGGCTGAGCACATCCATCAGAGACAGGCCTCGACCAGATGCCGGCCGATGTCGTCCAGGCTGTACACCGCGTCCGCCAGGTTGGCTTTGACGATGGCCATGGGCATGCCATAGATCACGCAGCTGGCTTCATCCTGGGCCCAGACCGCGCTGCCGCCCTGCTTGAGCAGGCGGGCGCCTTCGCGACCGTCGGCGCCCATGCCGGTGAGGACCACCGCCAGAACTTTGTCGCTGTAGGACTTGGCCGCAGAACCGAAGGTGATGTCCACGCACGGCTTGTAGTTCAGACGCTCATCGCCAGGAAGAATCTTCACCGCGCCACGACCGTCGATCATCATCTGCTTGCCGCCCGGCGCCAGCAGCGCCAAGCCTGGACGCAGGATGTCGCCATCCTCGGCTTCCTTGACGCTGATGCGGCAGAGCTTGTCCAGACGCTCGGCGAAGGCCTTGGTGAAGGCCGCCGGCATGTGCTGGATCAGCACGATGGGGGCCGGGAAGTTGGCCGGCAGCTGGGTCAGGACCCGCTGCAGGGCCACCGGGCCACCGGTGGACGTACCGATCGCCACCAGCTTGTAGGCCTTGCGCTTGGGCGCCGGCGATGCCGGACCTGGAGCCGCTGCCGGAGCACGGACCGGAGCCGGTGCTGGCGCCGGGCGCGCACCGCCGAAGCTCGACGGAGTCGGAGCCGGTGCAGCCGGTTGCGGCGCCGGAGCGCTGTAGCTGCTGAAACGACGATTGCTGCGCGAGATGCTGTGGACTTTCTCGCACAGCAGCTGCTTGACCTTCTCGGGATTGCGCGAGATGTCTTCGAAATTCTTCGGCAGGAAATCCACGGCCCCGGCATCCAGCGCATCGAGGGTCACTCGAGCGCCTTCATGGGTCAGGGAAGAGAACATCAGGACCGGCGTCGGGCAGCGCTGCATGATATGCCGTACTGCGGTGATGCCATCCATCATCGGCATCTCGTAGTCCATGGTGATCACGTCCGGCTTGAGCGCCAGGGCCTGATCGATCGCCTCTTTACCGTTGGTCGCCGTACCGACGACCTGGATATTCGAATCCGCTGAAAGAATTTCCGAGACGCGGCGGCGGAAAAAACCCGAATCGTCCACCACCAGGACTTTGACTGCCATAAACACTCCGTTAGGTGGGGCGAGGCCAACCGCCCCTCCCCGCCGAATCAAATACGCCGTGCGGCGTAACGCTTGAGCATGCTCGGAACATCGAGAATCAGAGCAATGCGGCCGTCACCGGTAATGGTGGCGCCGGACATGCCTGGGGTTCCCTGAAGCATTTTGCCCAAGGGCTTGATGACCACTTCTTCCTGGCCCACCAACTGATCGACGACAAAGCCGATCCGCTGGGTGCCCACCGAAAGGATCACTACGTGGCCTTCACGCTGCTCTTCATGAGCGGCGGAACTGACCAGCCAGCGCTTGAGGTAGAACAGGGGCAATGCCTTGTCACGCACGATCACCACTTCCTGGCCGTCCACCACATTGGTGCGGGACAGGTCGAGGTGGAAGATTTCGTTGACGTTGACCAGCGGGAAGGCGAACGCCTGGTTGCCCAGCATCACCATCAGGGTCGGCATGATCGCCAGGGTCAACGGCACCTTGATGACGATCTTCGAACCCTGGCCCTTGGTCGAGTAGATGTTGATCGAGCCATTGAGCTGGGAAATCTTGGTCTTCACCACGTCCATGCCCACGCCACGGCCGGAGACGTCGGAGATCTCGGTCTTGGTGGAGAAGCCCGGGGCAAAGATCAGGTTGTAGCACTCGGTGTCGCTCAGGCGGTCGGCGGCGTCCTTGTCCATCACGCCGCGCTTGACGGCAATGGCTCGCAGAACGTTGGGGTCCATGCCCTTGCCGTCGTCGGAAATCGACAGGAGGATGTGGTCACCTTCCTGCTCCGCCGCCAGCACCACTTTGCCGCCACGGGCCTTGCCCGAGGCTTCGCGCTCTTCCGGCGATTCGATGCCGTGGTCCACCGCGTTGCGCACCAAGTGCACCAGCGGGTCGGCCAGGGCCTCTACCAGGTTCTTGTCGAGGTCGGTTTCTTCCCCCACCAGTTCCAGGTTGATCTCCTTCTTGAGCTGCCGGGCCAGGTCGCGAACCAGACGCGGGAAGCGCCCGAACACCTTCTTGATCGGCTGCATGCGGGTCTTCATCACCGCGGTCTGCAGGTCGGCGGTCACCACGTCCAGGTTGGACACCGCCTTGGACATGGCTTCGTCGCCGCTGTTCAGGCCCAGGCGCACCAGACGGTTACGCACCAGCACCAGCTCGCCGACCATGTTCATGATTTCGTCCAGGCGCGCGGTATCGACCCGCACCGTGGTTTCCGCTTCGCTGGCCGGTTTTTCCGCTGGCGGCGCCGCTGCGGCACGAGCCGGTGCCGGCGCTGCAGCCGCAGCCGGTTTCGGCGCTTCGGCCTTGGCTTCGGGCTTCTTGGCCACGGGTTTGGCGACGGCGGCGCTGGTTGCTGCAGCCGGAGCCGGGGCAACTGCCGCTGCAGGTTTCGCCGCACCCGGGGCTTCAGAGAACTTGCCCTTGCCGTGCAGCTCATCCAGCAGGGATTCGAATTCGTGATCGGTGATCAGGTCGCTACCGGCTGCTGCGGCGCTGGGCGCCTGCGCGGCAGGCACCGCGGCCACTGCTGACTCCAGTGCGTCCACGGCAAAGTTGCCCTTGCCATGCAACTGGTCCAACAGGGCTTCAAATTCGTCATCGGTGATTTCGTCGCCAGCCGCGGCAGCACCAGCGGCAGCAGCAGGCGCTGCGGGAGCTACGGCATCGGGAGCGAACTGCCCCTTGCCATGCAGCTGGTCCAGCAGGGACTCGAACTCGGCATCGGTGATCTCATCGCTGGCAGGCTCGCCCTCGGCCACCGGTGCGGCAGCAGGCGCAGCCTCGGCGTCAGCCTTGGCGGCATTCAGCGAGTCGAGCAAGAGTTCGAATTCGTTATCGGTGATATCCCCTGATGAGGCCTCAGCCTCGGGCTCAGGCTCGGCAGCGACTTCGGCCACTTCTTCGACCGCCGGCGCTGCAGGTTCGGCACCGGCAGGCTCGGCCAGACGCGCCAACGCGGCCAGCAGTTCCGGTGTCGCAGCAGTGATTTCGGTGCGCTCACGGACCTGGCTGAACATGCCGTTCACCGCGTCCAACGCCTCGAGCACCACGTCCATCAGCTCCGAATCGACCCGTCGCTCACCCTTGCGCAGGATGTCGAAGACGTTCTCGGCGATGTGGCAGCACTCCACCAGCTCATTGAGCTGGAGGAAGCCGGCGCCCCCTTTAACAGTGTGAAAACCGCGAAAAATTGCATTGAGCAGGTCCGCATCGTCCGGTCGGCTTTCCAGCTCGACCAGTTGTTCGGACAGTTGCTCTAGAATCTCGCCGGCCTCAACCAGGAAATCCTGAAGGATCTCTTCATCGGCGCCGAAGCTCATTAATGGGTGCTCCTAGAATCCAAGGCTGGAAAGCAAATCGTCTACATCGTCCTGACCGGACATAACGTCTTCCCGTTTATCGGCATGAATCTGCGGACCTTCACCCTTGGCGAGATGTTTTTGCGGATCTTTTTCCGCGAGGATCGATTCACGGTCATGTTCGATACCGGCGAAGCGATCGACCTGGCTGGCCATCAAGACAAGTTTGAGCAGATTGCTTTCGACTTCAGTGACCAACTGGGTCACACGCTTGATCACTTGACCGGTCAGGTCCTGGTAATCCTGCGCCAGCAGAATGTCGTTAAGGTGGCCGGAAACGGTGCGGGTTTCCTGCTCGCTGCGCGTCAGGAAACTGTCGACCCGGCGCGCCAGTTCGCGAAACTCTTCAGCACCGACCTCGCGCCGCATGAAGCGCCCCCAATCTGCGCTCAGGGCCTGGGCTTCAGTGCTCAGGCCATTGACCAGCGGGGTGCTGCTCTCTACCAGGTCCATGGTGCGGTTGGCGGCGGCTTCCGTGAGCCGGACCACATAGGACAGGCGCTCAGTGGCATCCGTGATTTGTGAAACTTCCTCGGCTTGCGGCATGTGCGGGTCAATCTGGAAATTGACGATCGCGCTATGCAACTCGCGGGTGAGCTTGCCCACTTCCTGATACAGGCCGCGGTCACGGGTCTGATTGAGCTCATGGATCAATTGCACAGCTTCGCCGAACTTGCCCTTTTCCAGGCTTTCGACCAGTTCCAGCGCATGTTTTTTCAGGGTCGACTCAAAGTCGCCCAGTGAAGATTCGTTATGCTCCATAGCTCCCCCGTGGCGGAATGGCTACGTACATCAACCGATGCGTTCGAAGATCTTTTCGATCTTCTCTTTCAACGCCTGAGCCGTGAATGGTTTGACTACATAGCCGTTAACGCCGGCCTGGGCAGCTTCGATGATCTGCTCGCGCTTGGCTTCCGCAGTCACCATCAACACCGGCAGGTGCTTGAGCTTTTCATCGGCACGCACGTGGCGCAGCAGGTCGATCCCGGTCATGCCCGGCATGTTCCAGTCCGTTACCAGAAAGTCGATGCTCCCGCTGTTGAGTACCGGAATGGCGGTAGTGCCATCGTCGGCCTCGACCGTGTTGGTGAAACCCAGATCACGCAACAGGTTTTTTATGATCCGCCGCATCGTTGAAAAGTCATCAACGATGAGGATTTTCATGTTCTTGTCCAATTCGACCTCCAAGCAGTCTTAAACGCATCCAGCACCTGAACGCGCCATTCAATCAATTCGGCATAACACACAACGACTGCATGGAGCACATACTGCAAGACCGGCGCAGCGCTTGCCTTACCGGTCCCGATCGCAGTGTCCCCACACTGCCTGTCAGCGCGCTCGCCACTCCCCCAAACGCCCCCGCAAACGGGCCGCGCACTGGCTGTGTAACTGGCTGACCCGCGATTCGCTGACCCCCAGGACCTCACCGATTTCCTTGAGATTCAGTTCTTCGTCGTAGTACAGCGCCAACACCAGTCGCTCGCGCTCCGGCAAATTGGCAATCGCATCCGCCAAGGCAGCCTGGAAGCGTTCATCCTCCAGGTCCCGTGACGGCTCGAGATGAGCACTGGCGCCATCCTCATGCAGCCCTTCATGTTCGCCGTCCTGCAACAGGTCGTCGAAACTGAACAGGCGGCTGCCCAAGGTGTCGTTCAAAATCCCGTAATAATCGTCGAGACTCAATTGAAGTTCGGCCGCAACTTCGTGATCTTTAGCGTCACGACCGGTTTTAGCTTCAATTGCACGAATGGCATCGCTGACCATGCGTGTATTACGGTGCACCGAACGCGGTGCCCAGTCGCCTTTGCGAACCTCGTCGAGCATCGCCCCGCGGATACGGATACCCGCATAGGTTTCGAAACTCGCCCCCTTGCTCGCGTCGTACTTGGTCGACACTTCGAGCAAACCGATCATTCCGGCCTGAATCAGGTCTTCCACCTGAACACTGGCCGGCAACCGCGCCAGCAAGTGATAGGCAATGCGCTTGACCAGAGGCGCGTAGCGCTCGATCAATTCATATTGGCTGTCACGTGCCGACTTCTTGTAGAGGTTGTAGCCGCTGGCAGTCATAGCACCGGTCCCGCTGTTTGATGCACTAGGCGCTCGACAAAAAACTCCAGATGCCCGCGTGGGTTCGCCGGCAACGGCCAGGTATCGACTTTTTGCGCGATGGCCTTGAACGCCAATGCACACTTCGAACGAGGAAAGGCTTCATAGACCGCACGCTGCTTTTGCACGGCCTTGCGCACGCTTTCGTCGTAGGGAACTGCGCCGACGTATTGTAAGGCCACGTCCAGAAAGCGATCCGTGACCTTGGTCAATTTTGCAAACAGGTTGCGCCCTTCCTGAGGGCTTTGGGCCATGTTGGCCAGGACCCGGAAACGGTTCATGCCGTAGTCGCGGTTGAGCAACTTGATCAGCGCATAGGCATCGGTGATCGAAGTCGGTTCGTCGCAGACCACCAGCAACACTTCCTGGGCCGCGCGTACAAAACTGACTACCGAGTCACCAATACCCGCAGCGGTATCGATCACCAGCACATCGAGGTTGTCGCCGATGTCGCTGAAGGCCTGGATCAGGCCGGCATGCTGGGCGGGACTCAGGTGCACCATGCTTTGGGTGCCGGAGGCGGCCGGGACGATACGGATACCGCCGGGGCCCTGGAGCAGCACATCGCGCAACTCACAGCGCCCTTCGATGACATCCGCCAGGGTGCGCTTGGGTGTCAGGCCCAGCAGGACATCGACGTTGGCCAGTCCCAAGTCGGCGTCCAGCAGCAAGACCCGCCGGCCGAGCTCAGCCAGAGCCAGGGACAAGTTCACTGACACATTAGTCTTGCCGACGCCACCCTTGCCGCCGGTCACCGCAATCACCTGTACGGGATGCATGCTGCCCATGTTCTTTCTTTACCTTGTCTTACTTAGACGGGGCCACATAACTGGCTGCGCGTTCACCGTTGGAACAATGCATGGCAGACCATCGATGTAGATACACTGCAATCTTTTCATGTCTAACTCAGCCGACCCGCTTGGTCGGGCTGTGGTAGAGGTCAGCGAACATGTCGGCCATGGCTTCTTCGCTGGGTTCTTCCTGCATCTGCACGCTCACTGCGCGGCTCACCAACTGATGCCGGCGAGGCAGGTGCAAATCGTCAGGAATCCGCGGGCCGTCGGTCAGATAGGCGACCGGCAATTCATGACTGATGGCCAGGCTCAAGACCTCGCCAAGACTGGCTGTTTCATCCAGTTTAGTCAGGATGCAACCGGCCAGACCGCAGCGCTTGTAGCTGTGGTAGGCGGCGGTCAGCACCTGCTTCTGGCTGGTGGTCGCCAGCACCAGATAGTTCTTCGCGCGGATCCCGCGACCGGCCAGGCTTTCCAGCTGCATGCGCAATGCCGGATCGCTGGCCTGCAGGCCGGCGGTGTCGATCAGCACTACGCGCTTGCGCAGCAGCGGGTCCAGCGCCTGGGCCAGGGATTGGCCAGGATCAACATGGGTCACCGAGACATTGAGGATACGCCCCAACGTCTTGAGCTGCTCCTGGGCGCCGATACGGAAGCTGTCCATGCTGACCAGGGCAATGTTCTGTGCGCCGTACTTGAGTACATAGCGTGCGGCCAGCTTGGCCAGGGTGGTGGTCTTGCCCATGCCGGCGGGGCCGACCATGGCGATTACGCCACCTTCTTCCAGGGGCTCGACTTCCGGCGTCAGGATCATCCGCGCCAGGTGCGCCAGCAGCATGCGCCAGGCCTGACGCGGCTCGTCGATATCGGTGATCAATGCCAGCAGATCACGGGCCAGCGGACCGGACAGGCCGATGCGCTGCAGACGGCGCCAGAGGTTGGCCTGCTCCGGGCGACTGCCCTGCAATTGGCTCCAGGCCAGGGAACCGAGCTGCACTTCCAGCAGCTCGCGCAGGCCGTTGAGCTCGAAACGCATCGAGTCCAGCGCACGGGAATCCGCAGCCGGTGCGACTGGCGCCGGGGCCGGACGCGGACGCTCGGTCAGGGTCGGCTCGATCAGCGGTTCGGCAGCGGTCAGCGGCAGGCCGGCGAACAGCTGGCGATTGGTGATCGAGGCGTTGTCGCCCTCGCCCCGCAGGCTCAGTTCGGCCTGGGCGGTGACGATCCGCGACTGAGTCTTGCGCAGCTCGTCCTCAAGCTCCATGTTCGGAACCCGTGGCGACAGGGCCGACAACTTGTAATCCAGGGCAGCCGTCAGCTCGACCCCGCCGGCAATCCGCCGGTTGCCGATGATGGCAGCTTCAGCGCCCAACTCATCACGAACCAGTTTCATGGCCTGACGCATATCGGCGGCGAAAAAACGCTTAACTTGCATAACCCACTACCTCAGCCGTTGGGCCCTACTGTCGCAACGATGGTCACTTGCTTGTTGTCGGGAATTTCCTGGTACGCCAGCACATGCAAACCTGGAACGGCGAGACGCCCGAACCGCGAAAGCATGGCGCGGACCGGACCCGCTACCAACAGAATCACCGGTTGACCTTGCATCTCTTGACGCTGCGCCGCTTCGATCAGCGAACGTTGCAGCTTCTCAGCCATGCTTGGCTCCAGCAGAACGCCTTCTTCCTGGCCTTGTCCTGCCTTCTGCAAACTGCTGAGCAAAATTTGTTCCAACCTTGGCTCCAAGGTGATCACAGGCAGCTCAGACTCAGTGCCTACAATGCTTTGGACGATTGCACGAGACAGTCCGACGCGAACCGCCGCGACCAAAGCGGCAGTATCTTGACTCTTGGCGGCATTGTTGGCGATGGCCTCGGCGATGCTGCGGATGTCCCGCACCGGCACCTGTTCGGCCAGCAGCGCCTGCAACACCTTGAGCAGTTGTGACAGCGACAGCACCCCCGGCACCAGTTCCTCCGCCAGCTTTGGCGAACTCTTGGCCAGCAGTTGCATCAGTTGCTGCACTTCCTCGTGACCGATCAGCTCGCTGGAGTGCTTGTAGAGAATCTGGTTCAAGTGGGTGGCGACCACGGTACTGGCGTCCACCACGGTGTAGCCCAGGGACTGCGCCTGGGGCCGCTGGCTGATCTCGATCCACACCGCCTCCAGGCCGAAGGCCGGATCCCGGGCGGAAATGCCGTTGAGGGTGCCGTAGACCTGCCCCGGGTTGATCGCCAGCTCGCGATCCGGGTAGATCTCGGCCTCGGCCAGGATCACCCCCATCAGCGTCAGGCGATAGGCGCTGGGCGCCAGGTCCAGGTTGTCGCGGATATGCACGGTGGGCATGAGGAAACCCAGGTCCTGGGAGAGCTTCTTGCGCACCCCCTTGATCCGCGCCAGCAACTGCCCACCCTGGTTGCGATCCACCAGGGGAATCAGGCGATAACCCACTTCCAGGCCGATCATGTCGATCGGAGTCACGTCGTCCCAGCCCAGTTCCTTGGTTTCCATGGCCCGGGCCGGAGACGGCAGCAGGTCCTGCTGACGCTGGATCTCTTCCTGCGCCTTGACCTTGACCAGATTCTGCTTTCTCCAGACCAGATACGCCGCGCCGCCGGCCACCGCCGCCAGGCTCAGGAAGGAGAAGTGCGGCATGCCCGGCACCAGCCCCATCACCGCCATCAACCCCGCCGCCACCGCCAGCGCCTTGGGCGAGGCGAACATCTGCCGGTTGATCTGCTTGCCCATTTCTTCGGAACCCGAAGCCCGGGTGACCATGATGGCCGCCGCGGTGGACAGCAACAGCGATGGCAATTGCGCCACCAAACCGTCACCGATGGTCAGCAAGGCGTAGACCTTGCCGGCATCGGCAAAGCTCATGTTGTGCTGGAAGATACCGACCGCCATGCCGCCGATCAGGTTGATGAAGAGAATCAGCAGACCGGCGATGGCGTCACCGCGGACGAACTTGCTGGCACCGTCCATGGAGCCGTAGAACTCGGCCTCCTGGGCCACTTCCAGACGGCGCAGCTTGGCCTGGTTCTGGTCGATCAGGCCGGCGTTCAAGTCAGCGTCGATGGCCATCTGCTTACCGGGCATGGCATCCAGGGTGAAGCGTGCGCTCACCTCGGAGATCCGTCCGGCACCCTTGGTCACGACCACGAAGTTGATGATCATGAGGATCGCGAAGACCACGATACCGACCACGTAGTTGCCGCCGATCACCACCTCACCGAAGGCCTGGATCACCTTACCGGCGGCGGCATGGCCCTCCTGGCCGTGAAGCATGACCACCCGGGTCGAGGCCACGTTGAGCGCCAGGCGCAACAGCGTGGCCACCAGCAGGATGGTGGGGAACACGGCAAAGTCCAACGGCCGCAGGGCATACACGCAAACCAGCAGGACCACGATCGACAGGGCGATGTTGAAGGTGAAGAACACGTCCAGCAGGAACGCCGGCACCGGCAGCATCATCATGGCCAGCATGACCAACAGCAGCACCGGTACACCCAGGTTGCCTCGACCGAGGTCAGCCAGGTTACTGCGAGCCGTGCTGATTAACTGAGAGCGATCCACCGATTTACCCCGTTCCGTAAAGCAAACTTTTGACGCCTGAAGCGGCACGGGGCTGCTACTGCAAGAAGCCTTCCAACTTTGCCGCAGAGCGCGATCGCGCCCTGAACCTGAAGGAATCCGGGTGTCGACGGACAAGATCGCGAGGCCGCCCTCGTGGGCAAGAGGGACGACGCAGGTCGGCTGCAGGAGCCAGGGTTACAAGGCCAGATAATGGCAATTAGCCATTTTTCTGACTGAATCAGGTCCCGTTCGCCGATAAAGCCGCGCCCGGTCGATGCCCGCCCCTGAATCCCCGTACCTAGAGAGGCTCCACCGGGCCGCCGGGGGATTGCTTGCCGGACGTGTCACGCCGCAAGTCTGGCGGAATCGGCAGGTCCTTGAGCGGATCGGGGCGCTTGCCCTTGCCCGCGCGATGCTGGCGAATCTGGTAGACGTAGGCCAGGACCTGAGCCACCGCCAGGTACAGGCCCGCCGGGATCTCTTCCTCAAGTTCGGTGGAGTAGTAGATCGAACGCGCTAGCGCCGGGGATTCCAGCAGCATCACTTCATGGGCCACGGCAATTTCGCGGATCTTCAAGGCCAGAAAATCGCTGCCCTTTGCCAGCAGCACTGGCGCCCCGCCCTTCTCGGCGTCGTACTTGAGAGCCACGGCGTAGTGGGTCGGGTTGGTGATGACCACGTCGGCCTCGGGAATCGCGGCCATCATCCGCCGCTGGGACATCTCGCGCTGAGTCTGGCGAATCCGCTGCTTGACCTCGGGCCGCCCCTCCTGATCCTTGTGCTCGTCACGCACTTCCTGCTTGGTCATCAGCAGTTTCTTGTGGGCCTGATACATCTGCACCGGCACATCCACCGCGGCGATCAGGATCAGCCCGCACGCCATCCACAAGGTGCTCCAGCCCACCACCTGGACGCTATGGATGATCGCCAGCTCAAGGGGTTCATGGGCGATCCGCAGCAGGTCGTCAATGTCCGACGACAACACCGAAAGCGCCACGAACAGCACCAGGCCGAACTTGGCCAGGGCCTTGAGCAATTCGATCACCGCCGAGAAGGCAAACATCCGCTTGAGGCCGGCGGCCGGATTCATCCGACTGAACTTGGGCGCCAGGCTCTTGCCCGCGAACAGCCAGCCACCCAGGGAAATCGGACCGATGATGGCCGCCAGCAGCAAAGTCAAAAGCACCGGCTGCACCGCCAGGATGGCGATCTTGCCCGAGTGCAGCAGGTACTGCCCCATGGCTCCCGGACTGAGCAGCACCTCCCGGGGCAAGGAAAAATTCAGGCGCATGATTTCCAGCAGGTCCTGGGCCAGGCCACCGCCATACACCAGCAGACCGCCGGCCCCCGCCAACATGATCGCCAGGGTATTGAGCTCCTTGGAACGGGCGATCTCGCCCTTTTCCCGGGAGTCCTTCTTGCGCTTCTCCGTGGGGTCTTCTGTCTTGTCCTGACCGCTTTCGCTCTCGGCCATGGCTCAGCGCGCCTTTGCCAGTTCGCGTAAGAACTGCAGGGCCTCGGAGGCCAGCGGTTGATACTGGTTGAGAATGTCGGCCAGGCTGATCCAGACGATGGCCATGCCCAGCACCAGGGTCAGCGGGAAACCGATGGAGAAGATGTTCAACTGCGGCGCCGCCCGGGTCATCACGCCAAAGGCGATGTTGACCACCAGCAGGGCCGTGATCGCCGGCAGCACCAGCAGCAGCGCCGCTCCCAGCACCCAACCCAGCTTGCCCGCCAGCTCCCAGTAGTGATTGACCATCAGGCCGCCCCCCACAGGCAACGTGGTAAAGCTCTCGGTGAGCACCTCGAACACCACCAGATGGCCGTTCATGGCCAGGAACAGCAAGCTCACCAGCATGGTGAAGAACTGCCCGATCACCGCCACCGACACGCCGTTGGTGGGGTCGACCATGGAGGCGAAGCCCATGCCCATCTGGATCGCCACGATCTGCCCGGCAACCACGAAGGACTGGAAGAACAACTGCAGCGAGAAGCCCAGCACCGCGCCGATCAGGATCTGCTCGGCAATCAGCAGCAGGCCGCTGAGGTCCAGGGCATGCACCTCGGGCATGGGCGGCAGGCCCGGAGCGATGACCACGGTAATCGCCAGGGCGAAGTACAGACGCACGCGACGCGGCACCAGGGTGGTACCGAAGATCGGCATCACCATCAGCAGCGAAGTGACCCGGAACAGCGGCAGCATGAAGCTCGCCACCCAGGTACTGATCTGGGTGTCGGTCAACGCCAGCAGGGACATCGGCTCAGCCGATCAGCTGAGGAATACTGCCGTACAACTGACGGATGTATTCCATGAAGGTTTGCACCAGCCAGGGGCCGGCGACGATCAGGGTCACCAGCATCACCAGCAGGCGCGGCAGAAAGCTCAGGGTCTGCTCGTTGATCTGGGTGGCCGCCTGGAACATGGCCACCATCAAGCCCACCAGCAGGCTGGGCACCACCAGCACCGCCACCATCATGGTGGTCAGCCAGAGCGCTTCGCGAAACAGGTCTACCGCGACTTCAGGAGTCATTGTCGAGTACCCGCTAACAAGGTTTTAGACACCGCCGAAACTGCCCGCCAAGGTGCCGATGATCAATGCCCAGCCGTCCACCAGAACGAACAGCATGATCTTGAACGGCAGGGAAATGATCAGCGGCGAGAGCATCATCATGCCCATCGCCATCAGCACACTGGCCACCACCAGGTCGATGATCAGGAACGGGATGAAGATCATGAAGCCGATCTGGAACGCAGTCTTGAGCTCGGAGGTGACGAAGGCCGGCACCAGAATGGTCAGCGGCGCCTGGTCGGGACTGGCGATGTCGGTGCGCTTGGACAGGCGCATGAACAGCTCCAGGTCACTGCTGCGGGTCTGTGCCAGCATGAAGTCCTTGATCGGCACCTGCGCCTTGGCCACCGCATCCTGGGCGGTGAGTTTTTCCGCCAGGTAGGGCTGCAAGGCATCCTGGTTCACCCGATCGAATACCGGCGCCATGATGAACATGGTGAGGAACAGCGCCATGCCGGTGAGGATCTGGTTCGATGGGGTCTGCTGCAGGCCCAGAGCCTGACGCAGGATCGAGAAGACAATGATGATCCGGGTGAAGCTGGTCATCAGCATGACGAACGCCGGGATGAAGCTCAGCGCGGTCATGATCAGCAGAATCTGCAGGCTGACCGAGTATTCCTGCTGGCCGCTGGCGTTGGTGCCAAGGGTGATCGCCGGGATCGACAACGGGTCGGCGGCCAGCGCCAGTGGCGCCGCCAACATCAGTGCCAACGTCAAGATGATGCGCAACGGCATTACTTCTTATCCTTCTGATCCTTGCCCAACAGCTCCATCAGGCGCTGGGCGAACTCGGGCGTCGCCTGCTCGGCACTGGGCACCTGCACCGGCTCTTTGAGTACATGCAACGCAGTGATGGTGCCCGGGGTCAGGCCCAGCAGAACCTGCTCATTGCCCACCTGCACCAGCACCAGGCGATCCCGCGGCCCCAATGCGCGGGAGCCGATCAGCTCGATCACCTGGCCCTTGCCCGCAGGACCGGCCTGCTGCACCCGGCGCAACAGCCAGGCGAGGAAGAAGATCAGCCCGATCACCAGCAGCAGCCCCAGCACCAGCTGAGTCAGCTGGCCACTGACGCTGCCCACCGCGGGCGCTGCAGCCGCGGCACTCGCCACCGGCTCCGCAGCCAGGGCACTCAGAGGCAAACCGAGCACAACGCCAGGCAGCTTGTTCACTTAGCGCAGCTTCTTGATGCGTTCGCTGGGGCTGATCACGTCGGTCAGGCGAATGCCGAACTTTTCGTTGACCACCACCACTTCGCCGTGTGCGATCAGGGTGCCGTTGACCAGCACGTCCAGCGGCTCGCCGGCCAGGCGGTCAAGCTCGATCACCGAACCCTGGTTGAGCTGCAACAGGTTGCGGATGTTGATATCGGTGCTGCCCACTTCCATGGAGATCGACACCGGAATGTCGAGAATCACATCCAGGTTGGGGCCATCCAGAGTGACCGGCTCGTGACTCTTGGGCACGCTGCCGAACTCTTCCATCTGCAAACGCCCGGAACTTGACGCCGCCCCAGCATCGGCCGCCAACAGAGCGTCGATATCCGCTTGACCGGCATCACCGGTTTCTTCCAGCGCAGCAGCCCATTCGTCGGCCAGTGCCTGGTCGTCCTGGGAGTTAATTTCGTCAGCCATCATGGGTCCTCGACGGGCAAAAATTCATTGAACAGCAAACAGGTTGGAGCGCCGCTCAACGGCGCTCGATCGGCTCGATCACTTGCAGCGCCAGGTTGCCCTTGTGGGAACCCAGCTTGACCTTGAACGACGGTACGCCGTTGGCGCGCATGATCATGTCTTCCGGCAGCTCCACCGGGATCACATCGCCCGGCTGCATGTGCAGGATGTCCCGCAGGCGCAACTGACGACGAGCCACGGTGGCGCTCAGCGGTACGGCCACATCCAGCACGTCCTCGCGCAGGGCCTTGCTCCAGCGCTCGTCCTGGTCGTCCAGGTCGGACTGGAAGCCGGCGTCGAGCATTTCCCGGATCGGCTCGATCATCGAGTACGGCATGGTCACGTGCAGGTCGCCGCCACCGCCATCGAGCTCGATATGGAAGGTCGACACCACGATGGCCTCGCTGGGACCGACGATGTTGGCCATGGCCGGGTTCACTTCGGAGTTTATGTACTCGAAGTTGACCGGCATGATCGCCTGCCAGGCTTCCTTCAGATCGACGAAGGCCTGCTCCAGCACCATGCGCACCACCCGCAGCTCGGTCGGAGTGAATTCACGCCCTTCGATCTTGGCGTGACGGCCGTCGCCACCGAAGAAGTTGTCCACCAGCTTGAACACCAGCTTGGCGTCGAGAATGAACAGCGCCGTGCCACGCAGCGGCTTGATCTTCACCAGGTTGAGGCTGGTGGGCACGTACAGCGAGTGCACGTACTCACCGAACTTCATGACCTGCACGCCACCTACCGCCACATCGGCGGAACGACGCAGCATGTTGAACATGCTGATCCTTGTATAGCGGGCGAAACGCTCGTTGATCATTTCCAGGGTCGGCATGCGTCCGCGGACGATGCGATCCTGGCTGGTCAGGTCGTAGCTTTTGACACTGCCGGGTTCGGCAGCGTGTTCGGTCTGTACCAGACCGTCGTCGACACCATGCAACAGTGCGTCGATCTCATCCTGGGACAGCAGGTCCTGCACGGCCATGTCGTGTTCCTACTGCAGTACGAAGTTAGTAAAGAGCAACTGCTCGACCACCACTTTGCCCACCTCTTTCTGCGCCACTTCCTGGACGCTGGCCGTAGCCTTCTGGCGGAGCATTTCCTGACCGACCGGAGTCGCCAGGGTGTCGAAATTCTGTCCGGAGAAAAGCATTACCAGGTTGTTGCGGATCACCGGCATGTGCACTTTCAGCGCATCCAGATCGGCCTGGTTGCGCGCCAGCAGGGTAATGCTCACCTGCATGTAGCGCTGCCGGCCATTCTGCGTGTAGTTGGCGACAAAGGCCGGAGCCATGGGCTCGTAGATCGCCGCCGGCTTGACATTGCTGGCGGTTTCCGCGGCCGGCGCGGGCTTGCTCTGGGAGCTGTGCATGAAATACCAGGTGGCGCCGACCGACAGGCCGATGGCCAGCAACAACGCCAGGACAATCAAGAGGATAAGCTTGAGTTTGCTTTTCCCTGCGGTGGGTTTCTCTGCTGCTTCGCTCTTCGCCATGCCAATAATCCGTCACTATTCGGGGGTTCACAGTCGCACGGCAAGGCAAGAGCAAGTGTTATGCCAGATTTGTCTGGAATGCGGGGATGAGCTGCGGGGAGGGAGAAGCAAGGGCCATGGCGAGCGGATCGCCACGACCCCTTTGTCACTCAATCAAGCGTAATAGTCGACCGCGCTGGTACCAATGACCGTCTGCACGGGCGCGGCCACTTCAGCCACGCCATGGGGCAACTCCTCGTCGCCACCGTCCAGGCTTGTGCCGCGGGTGCTGGAGCCACTGCGACGGGCCTGTTCCTGCTGGGCCTGCTCCTGCCCCTGCCAGCCGCGGGACTGATCGGATACGTTGACGTCCACCTGCCCCAGCCCCTGCTGGTTGAACATGTCCCGCATGCGGTGCATCTGCCCTTCCAGGGCTTCGCGGACACCGGCATGGGCACTCATGAAGGTCACCTGGGTCTGCTGGTCGGGGATCATGTGCACGCGAATATCCAGGCGCCCCAGCTCCGCAGGCTGCAACTGGATGTCCGCCGACTTGAGGTTGGCACTGGACAGGTACATCACCCGGTTGACCACTTCATCGGTCCAGCCGCTCTGGTGCATGGCCAGGGGCTGGTTGACCGGCACCGCGTTGGCGGTCTTGGGCGTTGCCGCCTGAGTCAGAGCCGCCAGGCGATTGGCGAAATCATCCACCCGGGTATCGCTGGAAGCCCCCTTGAGGTCTTTCAGGCCATCGGCAATCAGACCGGTGAAGGCCTTTTCACCGCCTTGCTCAGTACCGCCTTTGCCGGCCTGCTGCTCCAACATGCCGACCATGGCATTGGCGAAGTTCTGCACCGACGCCAACTGCCCCTCAGTATTGGCGCTCGCCGGTGCGGCCTTGGGCTGAGCCTGACTGGAAGCCGAGACGTGACCGCCCTGCTCCATGGCCAGGCGCACTGCCGGCATGGCATCCAGAGGATCAGCCTCGGGGTCGAACACGGCCTTGGGCGGCTCGGCCGCAGGGGCCACCGCCGGCACTGCCGCGGCCACCACTGCCGGCGCCACCACGGGCACTTCAACCTGAGGTTGCGGCGCTGCCACCGGCGGCACTTCGGCAACCTGAGGCTGGGGTTGGATGGCCGGTAACAGACCAGGGTCCAGCGGTGCCGGATTTACCGAAGCATCGGCCTGGGAGTTATCGACCGACTGGCTATCAGCCGACTTGCTGTCGGCCGGCTTACTGTCGTCACTGGCGGCGCTGGCCGTTTTGCTGTCGCTGCTCGTCGACTTGTCGGCAGGCAAGGATTTGCCGCTATCGGCAACCACGGGCTGCGACGCGGCAGACTGATTGCTGGCGACATCTTTCTTTGGACTATTGTCGGCGCCCTTGTCACGCACCGGCCTGGGCGAGTTGTCGGCAAAGGTTGGCGACTTGCTCAGCGGCTGGCTCTGGGCCTCCTTGGCATAGAGCTGGGCGAAGCTGGACGCCTTGTCACCAGGCTCGGCAACGCTTGCCAGGGGGCTGGCAGGAGTCGCTTGAGTCTTGGACTTAGCGCTGGCCTGAGCGGTGGCCTGAAGAAGCGTATTAGGGGTAACAGCCATGGGACAGTCTCCGCTGCACGGGGATCGTAGGTACAGTCGGGAAACTTGATTGCAAAGGTCGAGCCAGTTTCGTCAACCCGCTGAAAAAATATTGCTCAACAGTGAAAGCGCTGCAGTTCCTGCTCGCACAAGCGCCGGACAATGGCGAACTCGCCATCAATCTCCCCTACCAGGCGAGCTATGCCGTCAGTGGCGGACTGCCCGGCCCGCAACTCCAGCTCATGGCAGAGTTCCGCCAGGCGGATGGCCCCCATATTGCTGCTGCTGCCCTTGAGGCTGTGAGCGGTGGCCACCAGTTGCAGAGCGTCCTCGGACTGGTGCAACAACCGCACCCGCTCCTCGGAATCGCAGACGAACGTGTCCAGCAGGACGGGGTATTCATCCTCCATGACTTCCTGCAATGCATTGAGCACCGTGTGGTCCAGATGGATCTCAGCCACTTGTTCACTCCTTGATCAAGAAACTTCGGGATTATGCCAGAGCGTCCCAGGAAAACTCCACGCAGACACTGCGCCCATCGTCCGACCACAGAGCCTCGCGGCTCATCTGTCGGATCAGGCTAACGCCACGCCCCGAAAACCGTCCGGCATCGTTGGGACGGGCCAGAACGGCCGCCACATCAAAGCCCTCGCCACTGTCTTCGACCCGCACCACCAGACGCCCTCCCGCCTCCAGCGGCTGTACCTGCAGGTGCACCCGGACAAACCCTTCCTGCAACTGCTCCAGCCGCGTCGCACGCTCGCGGTAGTAGCGGGTAAACCCCTCGGCATCGCGCTTGAGCCGGGAGTCGAGCTTGAGCACTCCATGCTCCAGAGCATTGGAATAGAGCTCGGCCAGGACACTGTAAAGAGCCCCGCTCTGGGAGCGCAGGCCGTGCACTTCGAGCAGCAGTTGCAACAGGTATGGCAGCGGATTGAAGCGCTTGAGGGTGGCCGCGCGAAACTCGAAACTCAACGACCAATCCAGTGGGCAAGACTGGCCGCTGTCGGAGTACACAGGGGCTGGCGGCGTCAACCTGGGAAACTCCGGCAACCCGACCTCGACCATGCTCACATCGTCCCGGGCACTGCCGCCAAAGCTCTCCAGGGCCTGCTGGACCTCCTCGAACAGTCGCTCCGGCTGGCGGTTGGCGGCGAACACCCGATGCAGTCGTTCCACGCCAAACAGCTCCTCCTCGGCATTGCAGGTGTCGATCACCCCGTCGGACAGCAGGAACACCCGATCTCCGGGCATCATGGAGAACACCTCGGTACGATCCTCGAACGCCTCGGCACTCAATATGCCAAGGGGCAGATGCCGCGCCACCAGGGGCGTGCGCGCATCACCGGCATGGCGATACAGGTAGCCCTCGGGCATGCCGCCGTTCCACACCTCCACCGACCGTCGCTGGTAGCTCAGGCACAACAGGGTCGCGCAACAAAACATGTCCACCGGCAGGATGCGCTTGAGCTTGGCGTTCATCTCCCGCAGGGTTTCCGGCAAACCGTAGCCCTTGGCGGTCATGCCATAGAACACTTCGGCCAGAGGCATCGCCCCGACGGCCGCAGGCAATCCGTGCCCGGTGAAATCCCCCAGCAGCACATGCATGTCCCCCGCCGGGGTATAGGCCGCCAGCAACAGATCGCCGTTGAACAGCGCATAAGGCGATTGCAGATAGCGGATGTTCGGCGCATCCAGGCAGCCGGAGTGGGCCACCTTGTCGAACACCGCCTTGGCCACTCGCTGCTCGTTGAGCAGGTAATCGTGGTGACGGGTGATCTGATCGCGCTGGGCCAGCACGGTTTCCTGCAGGCGGCGCAAGCGATCCATGGCGTTGATCTTGGCGCCCAGGATCACCGGGTTGTAGGGCTTGGCCAGAAAGTCGTCGCCGCCCGCCTCCAGACAACGGGCAAGCGCCTCGCTCTCACTCAGGGAGGTCAGAAAGATGATCGGTACCAGGGTCTCGCCCGCCAGGGCCTTGATCCGCCGCGCCGCCTCGAAGCCGTCCATCACCGGCATCAGCGCATCCATCAGCACGATCTGTGGCCGCTGCTGCTCGAACAGCGCCAGGGCCTCGGCGCCATTGCCGGCCACCAGTACCTGATGCCCCTGGCGCCGGATAATGCCGGACAGCAGCAGACGGTCCGCCGCGCCATCTTCGGCAATCAGCACACACAGGGGCTCGGCCATCGAGCGCAGCCCGCTCAACTGATATCGAAAAGCTTGTCGAAATTGGAGATGGCGAGAATCTTGCGCACATCCGAGTTGCTGTTGATCACCCGGACATCGGCATTGTCACCGCCGGCATGGTCACGCAGCAGTAGCAGCATGCCCAGGGCAGAGCTGTCGAGGTAGGTGGCTTCCTTGAGATCCACCACGATGGACTCCGGCGTCCGATTGAGCCGCTCATAGGATTCGCGAAACTCCTGATGACGCCCGAAATCAAAGCGCCCACGGATGGAGATCGTGAGTTTCTGACCGTCCGGGGATATTTCTGTAACGACCGACATGTGACTGCTTCCTTGTCATTGACGACGTTTAAAAGGTTTAGCACCCACCGGGCAGACGAACAACCTGCAGACGAAAAATGAGCGCAATCAGTAGGGATTCTGACGGGGCAGACGCTGGGAAAGTTCATCCAGCAACTTCTGTTCGCGCTTGTCCTCAAGCGCCCGAGCCTCGTCAATGTAGCGCTGCACCAGCTTGCGCAGCCCTTCCACCCGGGCATAAGCCTGCTGCCAGGCCTCCCGCGCGCGATCGAGGTTGTTCTGATGCCAGGCCAGGCTTTGCCGCTGCTGGGCCACCGCCGTGTCCAACTGACTGAGAAAGTACTGGTAGTTCATCAGCCAGTGACCGCTGACGCCCAGCTTGCCGCGCTCGACCCACTGCTCCTGGTAATCGCCGCGAAAGCGCTCCAGATCCCCCAGCTTGCTCTCGGCCACGCGCACCTGGCCATGGAAGTACTCCAGGCGCTGGGCAGCGGTACGCTCGGCGCTTTCAGCCATGTCCACCACCGGCGCCAGGCGCGCCGCACGGCTATCGGCCATGGCCGGTTAACCGCCCGCCGCCGGAGCGAAAAGCATCTCCAGATGGGTTTGGCTGTGGCCCAGGCTGACGTTGTCGTTCAGCCCCTGGCGCAGGTAGGCAACCATGGCCGGCTGCAGGGAAATCGCCGTGTCGGTGTCGCGATCACCGCCTGCCACGTAGGCGCCGACGCTGATCAGATCCCGCGCCTGCTGATAACGCGACCACAACTGCTTGAAGTACTGGGCCCGCGCCATGTTGTCGGGGCTGATCACCGCCGGCATGACCCGGCTGATGGAGGCTTCGATGTCGATGGCGGGATAGTGCCCTTCCTCCGCCAGGCGCCGGGACAGCACGATATGCCCGTCGAGCACGCCTCGGGCCGAGTCGGCGATAGGATCCTGCTGGTCATCGCCCTCGGACAGCACGGTGTAGAAGGCCGTAATCGAACCACCGCCGGCCTCGGCGTTACCGGCCCGCTCCACCAGCTTGGGCAGCTTGGCGAACACCGAAGGCGGATAACCCTTGGTGGCGGGAGGCTCGCCAATGGCCAGTGCGATTTCCCGCTGGGCCTGGGCGAAACGAGTCAGGGAATCCATCAGCAACAGGACATTCTTGCCCTTGTCGCGAAAATATTCGGCGATCCGCGTGCAGTACATTGCCGCTCGTAACCGCATCAGCGGCGCGTCGTCCGCCGGCGAAGCCACCACCACCGAGCGCTTGAGGCCTTCTTCGCCCAGGATGTGTTCGATGAACTCCTTGACCTCACGCCCCCGCTCACCGATCAGCCCGACCACGATAATGTCGGCCTCGGTGAAGCGGGTCATCATCCCCAGCAGCACACTCTTGCCCACACCGGTACCGGCGAACAGGCCAAGACGCTGGCCGCGCCCCACCGTCAATAAACCGTTGATGCTGCGAATCCCCACATCCAGCGGCTGACTGATGGGATCGCGCTTGAGGGGGTTGATGGTCGGACCATCCATCGGCACCCAGTCTTCGGCGCGCATGGAGCCCTTGCCGTCCAGCGCCCGACCGGCGCCATCCAGCACGCGCCCGAGCATGCTCATGCCCATGGGCAGGCGCCCGGTGTCGGCCTGAGGCACCACCCGGGCACCCGGCGCAATCCCGGCGACACTGCCCACCGGCATCAGGAACACCTTGCCTCCGGAGAACCCCATGACTTCGGCCTCGACCTGGACCGGGTGATAGCTGTCATCGTTGATCACCAGGCAACGAGTACCCATGGCGGCACGCAATCCTTCCGCTTCCAGGGTCAGGCCGACCATGCGCAGCAGACGCCCTTCCAGGATGGGCTGACCAGGCAGCTTGACGGCCTCGGCGTAGCCCCCCAGACGCTTGCCGAAACTGGTGCGTTCAAGGCGCATCAGCGGCTTCCGCAGGCTCGGGGTGCTCGGTGACGTAAGATTGCTCGGGATCGATATCCGCCACCGACGGCGTCCGCGGCCCCAGATCCAGGCTCAGGTCCGCAGTGCCCGGGTGCAGCGACTGCTCGTGCATCCGATCGAACAATTGATCCATGGCTTGGGTAATGCGGGTTTCGACGCTGGCATCGATGCGACTGTGCTCGGTTTCGACCCGACAGCCGCCAGGCAGCAGTGCCTCGTCCTCGACGATGCGCCAGCTTTCCTCATGCCGCTCGCGCAGGCTCTTGACCTGCTCGAAGTCCTGCGGATTGACGTAGAGACGCACATTGCCGACACCCAGGGGCAGCAGCTTGAGGGCTTCGCGCATGACGTGCTCGATCTGGCTGGAATCCATCGCCAATTCACGCTGGATCACCTCACGGGTGACATGCTTGACCAGTTCCACCAGGGTTTTCTCGATCTGCATGTCCTGCTCGGCAATCGGCTCGAACAGGTTGACCATCAGTTGCTCGAGGGCCTGCAACTTGGCGACCAGAGCGACTTCAGCTTCCTGCCGGACCTTGAGCGTAGTGCTGTGGAAGCCTTCTTTCTCGCCGGTGGCAAAACCTTCGTTATAGGCTTCCTGACGAATGCTCTCGAGCTCTTCAAGGGTCAGCGGCTGGACTTCCTCCAGCGGCACTTCCTCGATCTCTTCCGGAATCTCTTCAGGCTCCGGCTCCGGCTCGGGCGGCTCGGGATCGAAACTGGGCAGCGCCCAGACGTCAAAACCCTCGACGTCCCGGGCGCGAATCAGTTCGCTGTGGGACTCATCACTGCTGGACGACATAAAGCGACCTTAGATCATTTCTTCGCCGCCCTTCCCGCCGAGAACGATCTCTCCGGCTTCGGCCATACGGCGGGCAATGGTGAGGATTTCCTTCTGCGCCGTTTCCACGTCGCTGACGCGAACCGGCCCCTTGGCTTCCAGATCGTCGCGCAGCAGCTCCGCCGCACGTTTGGACATGTTCTTGAAGATTTTTTCCTTGACCCCTTCGTCCGACCCCTTGAGGGCCAGCACCAGCACGTCGGAAGACACTTCGCGCAACAGCGCCTGAATGCCGCGATCGTCGACATCGGCCAGGTTGTTGAACACGAACATCAGGTCTTCGATCTGGCCGGACAGGTCTTCGTCGACTTCGCGGATCGAATCCATCAACTGGCCTTCGATCGAACTGTCGAGGAAGTTCATGATGTCGGCCGCACGCTTGATACCGCCCAAAGTGGTACGGGAGGCGTTGGAGTTGCCGGAGAACTGCTTCTCGAGAATCTGGTTCAGCTCTTTGAGCGCCGCCGGCTGCACGGTATTGAGCGAGGAAACCCGCAAGATGATATCCAGTCGCGCCTTGTGGTCGAAGTTGCCCAGCACTTCACCGGCTTGATCCGGATCCAGATAGGCGACGACGATCGCCTGGATCTGCGGGTGCTCGTAACGAATCACGTCCGCCACGGCCCGGGGCTCCATCCACTTCAGGCTGTCCAGGCCGCTGGTGTTGCCACCCAGCAGGATGCGGTCGATCAGGCCGTTGGCCTTGTCTTCGCCCAGGGCCTGGGTGAGCATTTTGCGCACGTAGTCATCGGAGCCCACGCCCAGGCTGGTCTGATCGCCGACGATGTCGACGAACTCGCTCATCACCTGCTCCACCTGCTCGCGGTGCACGTTGCCCATCTGCGCCATGGCCACACCCACACGCTGGACCTCTTTGGGCCCCATGTGGCGCAGCACCTGCGCGGCATCGGTGGAACCCAGGGACAGCAGCAGAATCGCGGCTTTGTCGACCCGGGTCAGTTTGGCGGTAGCGGCTCGGTTATCACTCATCTGCGTTAATCCACTCTTTCACGACCTGAGCCACACGACCCGGGTCTTCAGCCACCAGACTCTTGATTGCGTTCAACTGAGCGTCATAGCCCTCGCTCGGGCTCGGCAGCAGGATGCTTTGCGGACCACCGAGGCTGACGCGATCGTTGGCCAACTCGCCATCCAGGCCGCCCATGCCGCCCAGCTCCACATCACTGCCAAGACCTGCCAATTGCTTGTCTTTGCCACCGCCGGTGATGTTGTTGAGCACCGGACGCAGGACGCCGAACACCAGCACCAGGATGAACAGCACGCCCAGGACCTGCTTGACGATGTCCCAGAACCAAGGTTGCGAATAGAACGGAATATCGGCGACCGCTTCTCCACGCTCGGCGGAGAATGGCACGTTGATCACACTGACGCTGTCGCCACGGCTGGCGTCGAAACCTACCGCGTCCTGCACCAGTCGGGTGAACCGCGCCAATTCGTCGGCGCTCCAGGGAGCACGAGTGGTTTCGCCATTGGCCGGATTGACCTTGACCTGATCGTCCACCACCACCGCTACCGACAGGCGATTGACCCGCCCCTGCTGCTGCTTGGTGTGGCTGATGGAGCGATCGAGCTCGAAGTTCTTGGTGGATTGTTGACGCTTGTCCGCCGGGTAAGGTGCCAGCATCGGCTGACCGGTGGCCGGATCCATGACCTGTTGGCCATTGGCATCCAGCAGCGGCTGGCCGGGTTGCACCATGCCCGCGGAGGCAGTCGCGCCCCCAGTGGTTTGCGGCGCCGACGCCGGTGACGGCGGTTGGTTGCTCAGAGCGCCCGGCACGCCTTGCGGGCCATTGCTGCTGGAGCGCTGTTCGTTGACCGATTGCTCGCTGCGCAGGGCCGGCTGATCGGGGTTGAACTGCTCGGAAGTGGACTCCACCGCGCTGAAGTCGACATCTGCCGAGACTTCAGCCTTGTAGCGATCGTTGCCCAGCACCGGCTGCAGAATGTTGTGCACCCGCTGGGTCAGCATGCTTTCCAGGCGACGGCTGTAATCGAACTGTTTGCCGGCCATGGTCAATGCGGAGTTTTCCGCCTGATCGGAGAGCAGGTTGCCCTTCTGGTCGACCACGGTGACTTGGGACTTGCTCAGCTCAGGAACGCTGGTGGCCACCAGGTTGACGATGGCCATGACCTGACCCGGCTCCAGAGAGCGACCGGAGTACAGCTCTACCAGTACCGATGCGCTGGGCTTGCGCTCGTCGCGGACGAACACCGAGCTTTTCGGAATCGCCAGGTGCACGCGGGCGCCCTTGACGTTGTTCAGGCTGGAGATGGTCCGGGCCAGCTCGCCTTCCAGGCCGCGACGATAGCGGGTCGCTTCCATGAACTGGCTGGTACCCAGGCCCTGGTCCTTATCGAGGATCTCGAAGCCGACGTTACCGTCTCCCGGCGCCACGCCAGCGGCAGCCAGCTTCATGCGAGCTCGGGACAGATCATCGGCCTTGACCAGCAAGGCACCGGAATTGGGCTCGACGGTGTAAGGAATGTCGGCAGAAGCCAGGGTATCCATGACCTGCTTGGCATCCATACCGGCCAGGCTGCCATACAGCGGCCGGTAATCGGGCTGCTGCGACCACAGCACCACGGCAAAGCCGATCGCCACGCTGGCGGCCAGGCCTACCAACAGGCCAACCTGACGCAGCATGGTCATCTGGGACAGGTTTTCCAGGAAGGACAGACCGAACAGCGGCGGTTTACCGTCTATCGGGGTGGCCTTGGCCGGTACGTTATCGGCGACTGCTTCTGCCATGACTCAATCTCGTCCTTAAACCGGCATCTGCATGATGTCTTGATACGCTTGAACCAGCTTGTTGCGCACCTGGGTCAAAGCTTGAAAAGACACGCTGGCCTTTTGCGAGGAAATCATCACGTCAGTCAGGTCGACGCCGCTTTTACCAATTTCAAAAGCGCTGGCCAGCTGATTGGAAGCCTGCTGAGTGTCATTGACCTTGTTCACGGCCTGACCAAGCATGTCAGCGAAGCTACTGCCGCCGACTTCTGCCACTGCGGCGGATTTAGGCTGCGACATCGCGTCCATCTGCATGGCCCGCATATCCAGCATCAACCGATTAAATTCAACACCTTGGCTCATGGTCTACTCTCTCTGACGACCCGCAATTTTTTGACACTCACTGTGCGGTTAGTGAGGTGTTAGCAACAAGGGTGCCAGCTCCATGGCCTTGCGCGACAAAAGCCTGTCCGAGGCTTCGTCCATGAACGATCAAGTGGCAAACAGATAGGCTTCGACATCCATTCCGGCGTCACGCATCTGCGCCAACTTGTAACGCAGGGTGCGCGGACTGATCCCCAATCGCTCCGCCGCCTCCTTGCGCCGCCCGCGCTCGGAACGCAAGGTATCGATGATCATCTGGAATTCCCGACGCCTTAGATCGTCGCCCAGGCCGCCCGACTCCTGGGGCGCCCCCTCCCCGGCATTGACCAGACCGCGCGGCACCGACTGACCGGCCACCGGCAAGGCCGGCAGCGGCGCACAGGCGACCGGCCCGGCCAGACAGAAGTCCTCCGGCTGGATCAGCCCCCCTTGCTGCAGGATCAGGGCTCGCTGCAAGGCATTGTCCAGTTCGCGAACGTTGCCCGGCCAGGGATAGGCCAGCAGGCAGGCCTGAGCCTCGGCAGAGAGTCTGGCGGCGGCATGCTTCATTTTATTGACGTGCTTGGCCAACAATCGCTCGGCCAGCGGCAGGATATCGGCGGTCCGCTCGCGCAGCGGGCGCCATGCCAGGGGAAATACCGACAGGCGATAGTACAAATCCTCACGGAAGCGCCCGGCCGCCACCTCACCCGCCAGATCGCGGTTGGTGGTGGCCACCACCCGGATATCCAGGGTGATGGGCTTGCGGGCGCCGACCCGCTCCACCTCGCGCTCCTGCAAGACCCGCAGCAACTTGGCCTGCAGCCCCAGGGGCATTTCGGAGATTTCATCCAGAAGAATGGTGCCGCCATCGGCCTGCTCGAACTTGCCGGGCTGGGCCGCAATGGCACCGGTAAAGGATCCTTTCTCATGCCCGAACAGGGTGGCTTCAAGCATGTTGTCGGGAATCGCTGCGCAGTTGATGGCAATGAACGGCTGGCTGGCCCGATGGGAATGCTGATGGATATAGCGCGCCAGCACTTCCTTGCCAGTGCCGGACTCGCCGGAGATCAGCACCGTGGAATCACTGCGAGCCACGCGCGCGGCCAACTCCAGCAACTGGGCACTGGCCGGCTCGAAAGCCACCGGCCCTTCCCCGTCAGCCGCCCCCAGACAGCCCAGGGCATGACGAGCCACCAGCTCCAGCAACGCCTTGGGCTCGAAGGGCTTGACCAGATAATCGGCAGCCCCCTGGCGCATGGCCTCCACGGCACGTTCGACGGCGCCGTGGGCGGTCATCAGCAACACCGGCAATTGCGGTTGCCGGGCACGCAACAGCCCCAGCAACTGATGGCCATCCATACCCGGCATGTTCACATCGCTGACCACCAGGCTGAAGGACTCGACGGCTACCGCTTCCAACGCCTCTTCCGCGCTGCCAACCGCCTTGTAGTCATGACCGGCCAGCAGCAGGGTATCTGCCAGGGCCTCGCGCAAAGCACGATCGTCTTCAACCAGTAGAACCTTGATTGCCATTGACTTCACTCCACTCCATGAGCACTGGAGAACAGAGGCAGTGTCACCAGCGCACAAGTACCGCGCCCAGGACGCGAACGCAGGGATAATTCTCCCTGATGAGCCCGGGCCACCGCCTTGACCACCGTCAGGCCGAGCCCGGTGCCGTTGGCCTTGGTGGTGAAAAACGGCTCGCCCAAACGCTCCAGAACCGCAGCGTCAATTCCGCTGCCACTGTCACTGATACACAACCTGAGGGTGTCACCCCGGGTATACAGATGCACTTTGAGTCGCGCCGCGCCAGCACTGGCCTGCACGGCGTTTTCGATCAGATTGAGCAAGGCGCCGACCAGGGTGTCGCGGTTGCACAGCAACTCCCCTTGATGACTGTCGCACTGCCAGCGCACGGCAACGTCCTGGACATGGGTCTGGGCCGCGGCCTGCAACGACTGCAGCAGCGACTTGGGGGACAGGCGATCGGTCAGGGGCAATTCGCCACGGGCGAATACCAGCATGTCGCGCACCTGATGCTCCAGCTCATGCAAGCGCTCTTTGAGCCGCCCAGCGAAACGCTGATGAGTGGCCAGTGGCAACTCCTGTTCGGTGAGGTGGCTGGCATACAGCAAGGCTGCCGAAAGAGGGGTGCGAATCTGGTGTGCCAGGGAGGCGACCATCTTGCCCAGGGAGGACAGGCGCTCGTGACGAGCCAGTTGATCCTGCAGATGACGGGTTTCAGTCAAGTCGTTGAGCAACACCAGTTGCCCGGGCTCGGCATCCAGCGAACGGGTAGCAATCGACAGGCGCCGACCGTCGCGCAGGGAAATTTCATGACCGTCGTCCTCGCGGGGCGCAAAGCTGCGGGCAATGATGTTGCGCCACAACTCCCCTTCCAGAGGCAAACCTAAAAGATCACAGGCCGCCGGGTTGGCTTCACTGACGATACCCTGGCCATCGATGACGATAACGCCGCCCGGCAACAGGTCGAGAAGGTTCTGCAGACGGTTGGCCAAACGCTCTTTTTCCGCCAGCTCCTGCATGCGCTGGGCGCTGACCACGGCCAACTCGCCCTTGAGTTCGGTCACCCTGGCCTCAAGCATGCTGTAGGAGTCAGTAAGTTGGCTCGACATCTGGTTGAACAAGGCGAAGGCCTGCTCAAGACCCTGCCGGCTTGCCTGCTCTACGGACGACGATGGCCCCGGCGCATCGGGGACAGGAGACATCTGGGCGGCTTGGGGCATCGTGCTCTCTCGCTTGGCTGACCGTCAGTTAAACGGAACGTTACAAGAGACTTAGCAATACCCGTGCCTAAAAAAAATACCCAGTTTTCAACGACTTGAAAAACAGGCGTCAATCATCCGCCTGTTCATCACCTTCACGACGGCTCATGCCGTACTTGCGCATCTTCTCCACCAGCGTCGTGCGACGGATGCGCAGACGCTCAGCGGCACGCGCCACAATGCCATTGGCGTCGTCCAGGGCTTGCTGGATCAATCCCTGCTCCAGGCTACCGAGGTAATCCTTCAGGTCCAGGCCTTCCGGCGGCAACATGGCGGTGGCGGCGAAGTCCGGGGCATGACCATTGATCGCTACCCGCTCTTCCAGATCGCTACGCAAGCTGTCCACCAGTTGCTCGTCTTCATCATCGACGTAGCGGAACTTCTTGGGCAGCTCGACCACACCGATCACCCCGTATGGATGCATGATCGCCATGCGCTCCACCAGGTTGGCCAGCTCTCGGACGTTGCCCGGCCAGCCATGCCTGCACAGCGACATGATGGCGGCGGAATTGAAACGAATCGAACCGCGCTTCTCGTGCTCCATGCGCGAAATCAATTCATTCATCAGCAGCGGAATATCTTCCACCCGCTCGCGCAGCGGCGCCATCTCGATAGGGAACACGTTGAGGCGGTAGTACAAATCCTCACGGAAGGTCCCGACCTCGATCATGCTTTCCAGGTTTTTGTGGGTGGCGGCAATGATCCGCACATCGACACCCTGGGTCTTGTTGCTCCCCACACGCTCGAAGGTCCGCTCCTGCAGCACCCGCAGCAGCTTGACCTGCATCGGCAATGGCATATCGCCAATTTCATCGAGGAACAGAGTGCCGCCATTGGCCAACTCGAAGCGACCGGCACGGCTGGTAATGGCCCCGGTGAAAGCCCCCTTCTCGTGACCGAACAATTCGCTTTCCAACAGCTCGGCAGGGATGGCTCCGCAATTGACCGGAACGAAAGGTGCATCACGGCGCTTGGAGTGATAGTGCAGATTGCGCGCCACCACTTCCTTGCCGGTTCCCGACTCCCCAAGGATCAACACACTGGCGTCGGTATCCGCGACCTGCTGCATCATCTGCCGCACGTGCTGGATTGCGCGACTGGTGCCTACCAGGCTACGGAACAGGTTGGGCTCGCGATGACGGCCGCGCTCGCGGGCCTGATCGTACATTTCACGATAGACCTGGGCGCGGTGCAGGGAATCAAGCAACTTGCTGTAGCTGGGCGGCATTTCCAGGGTAGAAAGCACTCGACGCCGCTGGTCTTCCGGCAAATCAATGGAAGAATTTTCGCCCATTAGCAAAACCGGAAGGAACTCATCCCAGGTTGAGAGTGTCTTTAGCAGACCCAGAAGCGCGCCCGGAGCATTTACGGTCCCAATGAGGACGCAAATTACTTCACGACTTGACGACAAAGAGCCGACAGCCTGCTGCCAGTCATGGCTACCGCAGGGTAAATTTTCTTCGCCGAGAAAATTTAAAATCACCGCCAGGTCGCGGCGGCGCACGCTATCGTCATCGATCAGCAGAATTTTGGTTTCACGCCACATGCAATAGCAACTTCCCTAGTCAACTCAATGCCCAGAATAAGGGGCAAGCTAGACGCGCTTGTAGGCATTTTCTGCCTTATAGACGCCTGAAATCTGAAAACAGCCACTAGTTAAGTCAAAAATGCGTGCACAGTCAAATTTATGGCGCGCAACGTTCGGATTAACTCAACATTAACCGAACAAATGGTAAACCTTTGCCGCGTTCTGCGCTTGGGTGATCTGCGACATCTCGTCGACTATCGCCTGACGCTCGCCGGTCGCCACCTCAAGCAGCTGTCGGTAAACCCCCAACAACTCCTCCAGATTGTCACGCAAAGCGACCTCATCAACCTGAGCTTCGCTGAGCACGTCCTCCATGCACGAACGACAAGCCAGATCCAACTCACCAATGGCCTGCCAATTGCGCTCAGCAAGGGCGTCGACCAATGCCTCGCGGGTTTCTTCGATACGTTGCAGGACAGCGCTCATGGTGTTCCTCCTCAGAACTGCGGACCCGGCGCAGCGATGGCATCCCAGCCATCCTTGACCGTACGCAGCAGACCGGCAACCTCATCAAGGATCTTCGGATCAGTCTTGATATTGGCTTCAGCCAGACGCTTCATCATGTAGGTATAAAGACTGTCCAGATCCCCCAGAGTGTCCATGGAGTTTTCCAGATCCAGGCCTTCGCGCAAGCCACCGATGATGCCGATGGCCTTGCCGATAAACACGCCCTTGTTGGCAACATCCTTGCGCTCCATCGCACCCTTGGCCTGAGCAATACGATCCAGGCCGCCTTCCATCAACATCTGCACCAGACGATGTGGACTGGCTTCGGAGGTCTGCGCCTGCGCACCGACCTTCTGATACTGCCGAAGGGCTAACATCGGATTCATGTGATACCTCTTCAAAACTCAAGGGTTCGTATAAGCATTGTATCGACGCAACGTCAAAAAACTTTAGGCCAAATACAAAAGCCCGGAGCGTTGAAAAACGCTGCCGGGCTTTTGGCACAGGCCAGATATTAACCTTTTTTCTGTGCGTTCAACGCTTCGAACATCGACGTGATGTTACTGGCGGTGGCCTTCAACTTGCCCACAAGGGTATCCATGTCGTTGTACTTCTTGGTCAGCACCGCCGTCAGTGTTGCTACTCGACGATCCAGAGCATCCTGCTGATCAGAAAGCTTTTTCTTAGTCAGATCCAGGGTCTTGCTCCGAGTGGTCAAGATCCCCTCTTTCATGCTGCCTACGCCCTCAGTGAAGGGTTTGATCGCCTTGGTCATGCGATCCAGCAAGCCCGGATTGGTGCCATCACCGGTAAACAGCTTCTGCACTTCACCACCGAGCTTCTTGTCGGTCATGGCGGCAGTGAACTTCTTGTCGTCGAAATCCAGCGCACCGGTCTTCTGGTTGGTGGTAATCCCCAACTGCGCCAGCACGGTGAGCTTATCGCCCGCGCCAGTTTCGGACAGCGGCGCGCGAATGGCTGCCAGAATCGAGCGAGGCAGCGAGTCACCGGTCAACTGCGCCGGAACTGTCGGCTTGCCGTTGTCATCCAGAGAAGGCTTGGTCAGGGTAGTGATACCGTTGGCCACAGCGTTGTAGGCATCGACAAATTTCTGGATCGAGGTTTTCAAACCCTCGGTGTTGGTGGCAACCGTCACCGTGATAGGGGTGCTAGCGGCGGTTGGAGCAACAAGATTGAGCTTCAGACCGGAAATGGCCTGGGTAACCGTGTTGGTTCTGCTGGTCAGTTGCATGCCGTCGACGGTGAATACCGCATCCTTGGCCAACCCTCCGATGTTACCGGACGAGGTTGCCGTGGCTGGATTGGTCTCACTCGACATAGACTGGGTGCCATCGATCTCCAGCCCGGCAATACCGCTGACCGAAATATCAGAGCCGGCGCCCGTCTTGTCGGATCCGATCACCAGTCGCGAACCGAACGAATCAGTCACGATGTTCGCGCTGAGCCCAGCCATGTTCATCTTCGAATCAGCGTTGATCGAATCGCGCACCGACTGCAGCGTCGCATTGGCGCCGATGGTCAGCGGATAGTTAATGCCATTTTGAGTGATGTTTAACGTACCACTCGGAATGGCACTGGTATTGCCTCCGGAAAAAGCCGCGCTGGCCACTTTTGAGGAGGTTGCAAGATTTTTAACAGTAACCGTGTATTTGCCGGCAACCGCATAGTTGTCTGCCGTTGCGTCCACGGTCTTGCTGTCGCTGGAGGTTGCAGCAAAGCCGGCAAAGGCAGGATTGACAGCACTTCCCAATCCGGCGACCGACAAGGTGCTCTGAAAGGTCGACAACAGCGACTGCAAGGTGCCGATACCAGAAATACTGGCGCTATTGGTGGTGGTCGCACGATCGATCTGACCCTGCTTGGCCGCTTTGTCAGCCGCCACGAGCGCCTTGACGATAGCACCCGTATCGAGACCAGAACCCAAACCAGTACCCGGTAGAATTGGACTTGCCATGTGTGTCTCCCTTCAGTGTGCCGCCAGTCTTTTGACCACTAACGCGCCCAAAAGAACACAGCAACAAGTTTCATGCCAGCTATCAGACTTTCGCGCTGAACAGCAGGCTACTGGCGTCATTCAAGCTGTGGGCCAATCTCAGCACTTCTTCGTTGGGGATCTGACGAACCACCTCACCCGAATCACTGGCAATCACCTTGACCACAACCTGGCCGGAGGGCTCATCAATCGAGAACTCCAGGTTACGCTTGACCGACTGGACGAATTTTTCAATTTCCTGAACGGCCATCTTCAACTTTTCCTGCTCGGTCCGAGCATCTTTTTTACTGTCCTGACTGGGGGTTTCGACCACAGCCGGGACCACCTCTCGAGGCTTCTCGACGGGCTTGTCAGCAACTGGCGTCACCGGCTTGGCCGCAGGATAAGACAAGTTCAGCTTCACGCTCATATCCATGTCCACCACCTCTTAAAGTAAAAAAGCGAGAGAGCACGACCAGCGCACTCCCCCGCCAAAGCTTAGTCAGCTATTACTGAAGCAGTTTCAGTACAGCGGATGGCAGTTGGTTGGCCTGGGCCAGAACTGCGGTCGAAGCTTGTTGCAGAGTCTGCTGCTTGGTCAGCTGGGCAGTTTCAGCAGCGAAGTCGGTATCTTGTACGCGACCCAGTGCAGCACTGGCGTTTTCGTTGATGTTCTGCAGGTTGGAGATGGTGCTGGTCAGACGGTTCTGGGCAGCACCGAGGTCGGCACGGCTGGAGTTGATGGTCGACAGAGCCTTGTCGATAGCGTCCATCGCAGCCTTGGTGCTGGTCTCGGCAGTAGCGCTGTCGTTACCGGTGATGCTGATGGTGGCAGAGTCAACGCCCAGGGTAGTAGCGTCGAAGCCGCTAGCCAGGGTGATGGTGATCTGGTTGGTAGCACCAGTGTTGGAGCCAACCTGGAAGGTCATGGTGCCAGCCGAACCGTCGATCAGGTTCTTGCCGTTCAGGTTGGTCGACTTGGCGATACGAGTCAGCTCGTCCGACATCTGAGCAAATTCTTTGTTCAGAGCAACACGGTCTTGAGTACCGTTGGAGTCGTTTCGCGACTGAACAGCCAGTTCACGCATACGCTGCAGGATGTTGGTGGACTCTTGCATCGCGCCTTCAGCGGTCTGGGCGATGGAGATACCGTCGTTGGCGTTTTTGATTGCCATGGTCTGACCACGGATCTGCGAGGTCATACGGGTAGCGATCTGCAGGCCGGCGGCGTCGTCTTTTGCGCTGTTGATTTTCAGGCCGGAAGACAGGCGAGTCATCGAAGTCGACAGAGCGTCGGAAGCGCGGTTCAGGTTCTTCTGAACGTTCAACGACGTGACGTTAGTGTTTACTGTTAAAGCCATGACGAATTCCTCGTTGGTTGGGTACTGCGGCTTCCGGCCCTGGCAACCGCCGGGTAATGGCCTAGAGAACCTTCGTAATAGTTATCGTCGTTAATGCAAGTTGCTTTAGGGCTTTTTCAAAAATATTTGCCATCACCCTGCCACCCCTTGAAAAACAAGGGGTTAAACCCTTGCCCAACTAAAAAATGACGCCAGAAAAACCCCACCAAAACCCGCCTGATGCGCCTAATCCTCAATCTCCAAATGCCATGGACAGCCACTCCACCAGCTCGTACTCCAGGTAGTCGGCCAGGCCCAGCCAATCCTGCGCCTCCTGACACTTGAGCATCAGACTCAGCAACCCGGACCACTCCTGCTGAACCGCCAGAGGGGCAACATCGACCAGGCCTTGCACCGGGTCGAACAGCTCGATCATGTTCACCGCCGCTTCGACCTCCCGTCCCAGGCGGAACAGATCGGCAACCTCCCGGGCACGGGCGATCAGAGACTCAAGCCGGCTCATTGGACAAAATCCTCATGGAAGGTGGTACCTGCGATCATGGCGCCGCTGCGACTGGTATTGAAAAACCTGACCTCGGGCCGACTCTGGATGTAGCGCTCCAACTCGCACAGGTAGCTGCGGAAATTGAGCTGGGTCTTGACTCGCTGCCCGTTGCCGTCCAGCACCCAATGCTTGGCGGCCTTGAGTTGCGGCCCCAGGTCGCCGTCCTGCCAGCCGGCATGGGTTCGATCCATCGGAAAGGCAAAATCCGCACCGAACAACGTGATCCGCCGCCCTCCCATCTTCACCGCCAGGTCCACCGCGGGATGGATCACGCTGCCTCCGGCATGCAACTGCGCCTTAGGCCATCGCTGACGCAAAGACGCAAAGACCGGGCTGGCCGAGTAAGCGACGTAACGTGGCCCCTGCCAGCCTTCAAGCACCCGCGGATCCGCCAGAGGCATGTACACGAGGGTCGTGCTGGCACTGTCCTGAGCCGGAAGATGCCGGCTGGAAATACGCTGATCGATACTCACCACCACATCCGGCTGAATGCCGTGGCGCTGCAGGGGCTGATACGCGGTGTCGACACAGATCAGCAACGGTCGTTGCGGCCGTTCGCGCAATGCCCGCAAGGCTGCAAAATGCTGCTCCAGGCTCGGACCGGTCGCGATCACAAAAACCTCGCGCCCGCTATCGCGGCCAAACAACTCGGCGACATCGGCATCAGCCCGCACCCACGGTTCGACGGCAGCCAAGCGCTCGGCGACACCCGCCTCCTCGGTGAACAGGCGGTTGTTGAACGTCACATGAGTCTCACTGACCAATCGGTCGCGAATCTTCGCGCTGTAATCATCGGCCAGCACCAACTCGGACGGCAGGGCAAAGAATGGCAGCTGAATCTCCGACAGGTCGCCGGCGTAGAGCAGCTCGACCCGCGGATCGGCCAACCAGAACTGCTGATCGAGCAACTGCAGCACCAGCTTGAACAGCGCGCCGTTGAGAATATGCACGTAAAGTCGCGTCAGCCCCGGTCGCTCAAGCAACGCCAGTTGCAGATCCCCCAGGCCGCAGCCATACAGATGCAGGACCGGCGCTTCGGGCAGACTGGCCGCCTGGGTACGAGCCTCGCGAGTGCGATCATGACGGCTGGTGAGCTGGATACCGGCGACGCTCAGGGTCGACCCCAGGCCTTCCACCAGATCCGCCTGCAATACGGCACTGTCCTCAGCCAACAGCCGCTCCAGCAGCGCCGGCCAGCGCTCCCTCAGTACCTGGGCATTGTGTTCCAAGCTATCGCTCATGCTGCCTCGCCTATCACTCGCGCAAAAAAATAGCGCTCAAGATTACACCTTGAGCGCTACATGTACCGCCGGGAACGGGAACTCAGGCGCGATAGATGATCGCCGAGCCCCAGGACAGGCCAACGCCAAAGCCACTCAAGGCCACGCGCTTCCAGCTGGAATCGAACATGTGTTTTTCCAGCAACAGCGGAATGCTCGAGGAAACCGTATTACCGGTTTCCACCATGTCCTTGATGAACTTGTCCGGATCGCCCTCAAAGCGCCGGGCCACGGCGTCGACAATGGCCGCACTGCCCTGGTGAATGCAAAACGCATCGATATCGTCCGGCTGCAAGCCCGACTCGGCCAGCAACTCATGCAGATGCGCCGGCACCTTGAGCAACGCGAAGTTGAACACCTGACGACCGTTCATGAAGAACACGCCATCGCTGACCTTCAGGTGCGGAGCGCCGGAACCGTCGGTGCCGAACTTGGCCTTGCCCAACTGCCAGGTCGCGCCCTCGCCCAGCCAGGTGGCAGTGGCGGCATCGCCGAACAGCATGGTGGTGTTGCGATCTTCGGGATCGACGATCTTCGAATAGGGATCGGCGGTGACCAACAGGCCGTTTTTCAGGCCCGCAGCCTCCATGAAACCCTTGATGGCATAAATACCGTAGACATACCCGGAACAGCCCAGGGAGATATCGAAAGCCGCGACGGTAGTCGGCAGGCCCAATTTGTCCTGCACGATCGCGGCGGTATGGGGCAACCCTTCCTCGTCTCCGTTCTGGGTGACCACGATCAATACGTCGATGGCTTCGCGCTTGAGCTCCGGGTTACTGGCGAACAGGGCATTGACCGCTTCGACACACAGATCGGAAGTCTCTTGCCCGGCGTCTTTGCGCGGCAGAAAAGCAGAACCGATCTTGCCCAGGATGAAGTCTTCATCCTTGGCGAATTTTGCACCTTGTGCGTAATTGTCCACGCCGGCTACAGGCACGTAGCTCGCAATGCTTTTTATGCCAATCATTACGGCTTCCCAATAATAAACAGCTCAATACCCCCGCTCAGTCACTGAGCAGGGGCTGCCGAAAGAAACACAGATACTTGCGCCGAACACAACGGCATCGGGAAGAACAAAGGGCTATCACGGGTCCTGTCACGCAGGGCTGGCGCCATCTTCCCGGGCAATACAATACAGTGAAGATGCACGTTATGACTCACAGGTCACGCCATTTTGCCGAATCAGCCACACAAAGGCCTATTCGACGAATGCCCAGTCCAGTGCGGTGCCGCGCTTGAGTGCCTGCCGCGCGCGGCGGCCGAGCAGCGCGTCGTAGTGCTTGGGAGCCAGCCCCAGCCCGGGACGGATCGCCCGCAGGTTGTCGGCGCTGAACTGCTCTCCGGCCTGCATGTCCCGGGTGACATACAACGACCGGCGGTACATCAGCGACTGTTTTTCCGCCTGGGTAGCGCCATAGCGCACCTGCCCCATGGCTTGCCAGGCACGCTCGGTCTCTACCACCAGACTGGCCAACTCCCCCGGCTCCAGGGAAAAACTGGCGTCGACCCCACCGGCCGAACGGTCCAGGGTGAAGTGTTTTTCGATCACCGTCGCTCCCAGGGCCACCGCCGCCACCGATACGCCAACCCCCATGCTGTGGTCGGACAGCCCCACTTCACAGCCGAACAGCTCCCGCAGGTGGGGAATGGTCAGCAGGTTGCTGTTGGCCGGTGATGCCGGATAGGTGCTGGTGCACTTGAGCAGCACCAGATCCCGGCAACCGGCCTGGCGCGCGGCCCGGACACTTTCGTCCAGCTCAGCGATGCTGGCCATGCCGGTGGAGATGATCAGCGGCTTGCCGGTGGCGGCGACCCGACGAATCAAGGGCAGGTCGGTGTTTTCAAAGCTGGCGATCTTGTAGGCCGGGACGTCGAGGCTCTCGAGAAAATCCACCGCGCTCTCGTCGAACGGGGTGGAAAACGCCAGCATGCCCAGCTCCCGCGCCCGGGCGAAGATCGGCGCGTGCCACTCCCAGGGCGTATGGGCACGCTGATAAAGGTCATACAGGGATGAACCGGCCCAGAGACTCTCCGGGTCCTTGATGAAGAACTCGCCCTGATCCAGATCCAGGGTCATGGTATCGGCGGTGTAGGTCTGCAATTTCAGCGCATGGGCACCGGCCCGGGCCGCGGCCTCGACGATCTGCAGGGCCACCTCCAGCGACTGATTATGGTTGCCGCTCATCTCGGCGATGATCAACGGCGCCGCACCGGCGCCTACAGAGCGCGAGCCGATCTTGAAACTAGTCATCCAGAGATTCCTTCAATACACGGGTGAATTCGCAGGGTGCCTGGCGGTAGCCGGCGCGGCGAAACAACGCCAGTGAAACCTGGTTTTCTGCCAACACACGGGCCCCCAGGCGTTGCACATCGGGCCAATGGCGCATCAGGCATGCCTCGCCCTGCTCCAGCAACGCAGCCCCCCAGCCCAGGCCCAGGCGCTCGGCAAACAGGTAGATCGACACCTCGGCCTGCACGCCTTGGCGGTCATAGCGCAGCACCCCCACCGGCCCCTCGGGCACTTGCGCAATCAGCAACAAACGCTGCGGATCCTTCAGACAAGCCTCCAGCCAGCGCAGATGGTCCGGCCACTCAAGCGTCCCGGGCTGCTGCGACCAACACCGGACAAGCTCGGCATTGCGCCCGTCGAACAGCAGGCGGGCATCATCCAGGGTCGCCGGACGCAAGCGCAGCGCGGCGGTGAACAAAGCCGCTGCCACGCGTTGCACGCCACGGCCATCCACCAGTTCACGGGCCCGCCGGGCCAGGCTCTGACGCAACCATGGATTGTCCAGCAGCAGGCTCACGGCCTGACGCACCTGCTCCACACTGACCTGCTCACAAGGCCCCAGATACAAGTGGGCACCGGTTTCGGCCAGCAAGCGCGCATTGAGCTCCTGGTTGCCGGCCACGGTGATGCACAGCGTGGGCACACCCAGCACCGCGCGCTCCCAACTGGTACCGCCCCCGGCGCCCAGGCACAGATCGGCCTCGGCCAGCAGAGCGGCAAAATTCTTCACATAGCTGTGCAGGCGCCAGTGCGGCCGCTCGGCGGCCAGGGCCTGCATGGCCTGCCAGTCCGGGTTGCCGCTGCCGGCGACGAAATCCACCTGCAACTGATGGAAATCCGCCAGCGCCAACATCGCCTTATGGGTCTGACCGGCGGCATCGAAGCCACCGAAGTTCACCAGCATCCGCCGCGGCTGGGGACGAATCGGGACCGCGGGACGTCGGAACTCTTCGCGCAGCAAGGCGAAATGCGGGCCGAACAGGGTCCGGCAGCGCTCGTCATGCAACCCGTCATAGGCCTGGGCGCTGCCGCTGAAATTCTGGTCCAGCAACAGGTCCACGGCATGCCTGCGGTTGGCCAGATCGTCGATGGCGGCGATCCTCGGCGCCCACTGCCGAGCCGCACTCTGCCATTGATGATCAAGGCCGTAATGGTCCACCAGCACCCAATCGAAGGCTGCTTGAGTGGCCAGCGCCTGCTGCAACGCGGCGATGTCCGCCTGCCAGGGCAAGGGCGTCTCGATCCCCAGTTCGGGATGCTCGTCGGCATAGCGATCCGGCAATTCGAAGGTCTGGAACCCCTCGGCCTGCAGCGCCTCCAGGCGATGCCCGGGCAGACGCCGACAGGCGAATGCCACGCTGGCGCCCTGGCGGCGCAGCTCCTGGGCCAGGGTCAGGCAGCGAGCCACATGGCCACTGCCGATGGCCGGCGAGGCGTCGGCGCGGATCAGCAGCCTCACTCCAGCTCTCCCCCGGCCTTGAGCGCGGCATACAGGTATTCAGCGCGGCGCCAGTCCTCTTCGGTATCGATGTCCTGCACCAGATGCCGGGGCAGGATCACCGGCAGGCTGCGAGGCGAGAACAGCACCTCGCCCTGCAGCCAGGCCTGGCTCCGGCCCCAATAGAACTGCGCCGCATCCTGATAGGCCGCGGGCAGATCCTGGGAGCGGCTTTGACGAAACTGCGGATACAGCGCATCGAGCGCCCCTTGCTCATCGAGGATCAACGCCCGCTGCACGGGAAAGCCGAAACCGCACACCGAAAAGGCGAATCCCTTGTCCGGGCGTCGCATCAACATCTCCAGCCCCTGACGCAGATAACGTGCCTGCAGCAAGGGCGCCGTGGCATAGATGCAACAGGCGTACTCGTATTCCCGCCCCTGTTCCCGCAACGCCTGCAAGGCATGGACAATCACCGCCGCAGTGCCAGTGAAGTCATCCGCCAGGGCCGGCGGCCGGATGAAGGGCACCTCGGCCCCACAGGCGAGCGCCAGCTCCGCGATCTCGGGGTCATCGGTACTGACCACCACCTGCCGGAACAACCCGCAGCTCAGCGCCTTGTCGATGGAGCGCGCGAGCATCGGCACGCCATCGAAGGCCTTGAGGTTCTTGCGGGCAATACGCTTACTGCCGCCTCGGGCAGGAATGATGGCAACCGCACTCACGATCCTGACGACTCCTGCAGCCAGCGTCGTACCTGCTGGACAATGAAATCCTGTTCGCTGTCACTCAACCCGGGATAAATCGGCAGGCTGATGGCTTCTGCGTAATAGCGCTCAGCCTCGGGAAAGTCCCCCCGAACAAAGCCCAGCGCCTGGTAATACGGCTGCAGGTGCACCGGAATGTAATGCAGATTGACCCCAACTCCCGACTCACGCAGCCCCTCGAAAACCTCTCGATGAGAGCACTTCAGTCCTTCGAGCTGCAATCGCACCACGTACAGATGCCAGGCCGACTGTGCATCGGCCTGGGCCTGGGGCAGTGTCAATGGCAGTCCCTGCAATAGGCGCTGATAGCGAGCAGCCAGGTACTGGCGGCGCCGCACAAAGTCATCCAGCCTGTTCAACTGGGACAAACCCAGCGCTGCCTGAAGATCGGTCATCCGATAGTTGAAGCCCAATTCCACCTGCTGGTAGTACCAGGGACCATGACTGGCCTCGCTCATCTGTGCCGGATCACGCGTCATGCCATGGCTGCGCAGGCGTCGCAGGCGTTCCGCCAGTTCCAGGCGATTGGTCAGAACCATCCCGCCCTCGGCGCTGGTAATGATCTTCACCGGATGAAAGCTGAACACGGTCATCGCGGCAAAGTCACCGCAGCCGACTGGCCGGCCCGCATAGCAGGCGCCCACCGCGTGGGAGGCATCTTCGATCACTGTGAAGGCATAGCGCTCAGCCAACTCCGCCAACCGGCGCATGTCGCAGCTCTGCCCGGAAAAAGCCACCGCCACCACCACCTTGGGCAACCGGCCACTCGCCTGGGCAGCCTGCAGCTTGTCGGCCAGGGCCTCGACATCAAGATTCCAGGTCTGCGGATCGATATCGACAAAGTCCACATCCGCGCCGCAGTAACGCCCACAGTTGGCCGAAGCCAGAAAGGTATTGGGACTGGTCCACAGCCAATCACCAGGCCCCAGACCGGCCGCCAGGCAAGCGATATGCAACGCCGCCGTGGCATTGCAGACGGCCACTCCATGGGCCGCCTCGCAGCGCGCGGCGATGGCCTGCTCAAAGGCTTCGATGGCCGGTCCCTGAGTCAGCCAGTCGGACTGCAAAACGGCCACGACGGCATCGATATCCGCCTGGTCGATACTCTGGCGACCGTAAGGAATCATGCCGAGATTCCGTCATGCAACTCGGCAATCTGCCCCACCGAGAGGAAATGCGGATTGGTATCGGAGCGGTACTCGAAATCCTCGGCGACCGAAACGCCCCGCTCCCCCACGCCATCAACGGCAAAGTCGACATTGACGCTGGTAAACCGAATGGACGGTTGAATCGTGTAGTGATCGGCAAACTCCAGGGTCATGCGCGCATCATCCAGCGGCACCATCAACTCATGGAGCTTCTCTCCGGGACGGATGCCGACCTGTTTCTGTGGCAGATGGGCAGCCATGCCCGACGCCAGATCGACAATACGAATCGAGGGAATCTTGGGCACGAAGATCTCACCGCCGTGCATGCGGGCGAAGCTGTCCAGAACAAACTGCACACCGTGATCCAGCGTGATCCAGAATCGCGTCATGCGCTCATCGGTGATCGGCAGTTCCCTGGCCCCCTCGGCAATCAGCTTGCTGAAGAATGGCACGACCGAACCACGGGAGCCGGCGACGTTGCCGTAGCGCACCACGGCAAAACGGGTTGCCTGCTCACCGGCAATATTGTTCGCCGCCACAAACAGCTTGTCCGACAGCAGTTTGGTGGCGCCGTACAGGTTGATCGGACTGGCCGCCTTGTCGGTGGACAAGGCCACGACCTTCTTCACCCCGTTGTCGATGGCTGCGGCAATGATGTTCTCGGCACCATTGACGTTGGTACGAATGCACTCGGTGGGATTGTATTCGGCGGCCGGCACCTGCTTCAGGGCTGCGGCATGGACCACATAGTCGATACCGCGCATCGCCTGGCGCAGACGCTCGGCATCACGCACATCACCCAGGAAGTAACGCATGCAGGGCGCATTGAAAGTCTGCTGCATCTCATACTGCTTAAGCTCGTCACGGGAAAACACCACCACCCGCTTGGGCTGATACTGCTCCAGCAGACGACGAATGAAATTGCGCCCGAACGAACCGGTGCCGCCGGAAATGAAAATCGATTTGCCGTTAAACATGACTGGCTCCTTATCCGAGCAACTGAGCCCAGTTCACCGCGCCAGCAACGCCCAGGGCAAAGCCCTTGCCGCTCAATGAAAGGTTCTGGTTATAGGCACTATCCTGGGCAAAGCGCGCCGCCCACTTGTCCTGCAGGGCCGCTGCGGCTTGTGAATCCTGCGCCAGGGTGCCCGGGTGCTGAATCTGCGCCTGGGGAGTCACTACGGTGAGGTAACCGGCATCGGCGACTTTCAGGCACAGGTCGACATCGGCGAAGGCTTGGTCGAAATGCTCTTCGTCCAGTCCGCCCACCGCCTCGAACAGCGCCTTGGCGATCATCAGGCAGGCACCGGATACCGCCGAGTAGTTCTTCTCCACCCACAGGCTGTTCATGTAGCCCGCGGCGTCCTTGGCCTCGCCGGCGAAGGCGGCGCCCAGGTGGCCGTCGAAGCCCAGGATCAGGCCGGCCTGAGTGGTCATGCCCCTTTCGTTCACCAGCTTGGCGCCGACAATCCCGACTTCCGGACGCTGGGCCTGGTTGAGCAGGCTCTCGATCCAGTTGGCGTTGACCACTTCGGCGTCCGTTGCCAGCAGCACCAGGTACTCGCCTCGGGCCTCAAGAGTGGCGGCGTTGTACAGGGCCGAGGAGCTCAGACGCCGCTCGCTGCGCAGTACACGAATACGATCGCCACGACGCTCCAGGCTGGCGAGCCAGCTGTCGAGTTCGGCGTTCTGGCTGTGATTCTCGGCGATCAGCACTTCGTAGCGCTGGTAGCGAGTACGCTGCAGCACGCTGACCAGGCAGCGTTGCAACTCGGCGAAGTTGTCCTGGCTCGCCAGGATGATCGACACCAGCGGACGCTCGGCGTGCTGATACTCGATCTGGTAAGTACCTGGCTGCGCCGAACTGACCTGAGCGCGATAACCCCGTGCCGCCAGGTGCCGAGTCAGTACCTGACGCTCCTCGGCGCTGGACTCATCTGTTGGCGCACGGCAGATCAGCAGTGGCTCAGCCAGATGGGCCAGGCCCGCAAGGCCGCCATCCTGGATCAGGCGCAACAACACGTCGAATTCCAATGCCTGCTTGAGATCGCTGGAGAAACCACCGATCTGCATCAAGGCTTCACGCTGCAGCAACCAGTGCCGGGCCATCAACCCGGGAGCGCACTGCAACTGGTCAAGGTTGAGCCCCGGGCGGAATACCGAGCTGAGGGTGAAATCACTCCGGCGCTGCACTTCATCCATCGCGACCGCACGGATGCCTTCGGCGCCCAGCAGCTCCAGGCTGGCCCGTAGCAGGCCGCTGGCGGTGAACTGGTCACCAGCCTCGGCCAGCAGTATCCAATCAGCGCGAGACTGGGCCAGAGCCAGATTGATCCGCTCCACATAGTTGCTCTCGGTGACCTTGACGAAGTGCAAGGTGTCCTGGGCGCGGGTGGTGGCCGGCAAGTCGCCGGTGGTCAATACCACCAGCTTGAAGGCTTTGAAATGGCTCGCCACCAGACTGTCGAAAGTGGCCTGCAGCTTGACCATGTCGGCATCGAGGTCGAGCAGCAGGATCTGCACCTGAGGACCGCCGCCATGACGCGCCAGATGCGCATTGATGGCGGTCAGTTGCGCAGGCTCCGGCGCACGAGCGTCCAGCCAGTTGAGCAGGCGACCGGACTCGGTGGCATCAAGCAGCACTCGACTGTCCGGCGCTGGTACGGAATCCAGGCGCTCGGCCCAGGCCTGCAGCTTGCGCGTCTCTTCCTGCTCGTCCGTATCGCGCATGGACTCGACCAGGCGCTTGACCACCTGGCGGTTGAACATGTTCAGGGTCAAGGCTTCCCATAGCCGACTGCGCAGGGTTCGCGCGGTGTCATTGGGGTGCACCCGCATCAGTTCCTCCTGGCGCAGCAGCACGCCTTCCAACTCCTGGAGCTGGAGCCGGCCCGCCGGCATCGCGTGCATGAGGAACTCGAACTGGGTCAGCAGATCGAACATCGGCTTGTTGTAGAACGGCATCTCGACGAACTGCTCGGCGCCGAACGAACGCACCGGCTCGGCACCTACTTCGACCCAGGCCGAACGGAAAATCATCGCGCCCTTGAGGGAACGTTTGGAAAGCAGGCAATCGGCCAAGGCCGTGAAACTGTCCAGGGCAATCTGCTTGATCTCTTGCGGATCCCGACCAGTGAAACCTGTGGGCAGCGAAGCGAGGAACTCGGCAAAGGCCTGCCGTTGCTCCACCGACCGGGCGTCCTGATACGCCAGCACGGTCAGCACATCGGTGTTGTGATCGGAGCTGCCGTAGTTGGCCTCGCGCACGGCAAAGGGAATCGGCAGGATACGCGCCTTGGCACAAGCCAGGAGGTAGAAGCTATGGCCGATTTCCTGCCACTCGAAATTGACCCCGGCCGGCAACTGGTTGTACCACTGGCGCAGCAGGTCCGTGCGGATCACTCCGTAGAACGGCGGCAGGAAGTTCTCCATGAAGCTCATGACCCGCTCACGCGGATCGTCGGAAGCATAATCCTCGACCACCCGACAATCGCGACGGTAGAAATTGGTCTCCGTCGCCCGTGCCACGTACATCATCCCGTAGCCGTGGCACAGACCGTAGTCCTGGTTCGCCTCAAGAAACTCCACCGATGCATTGAGCGCGTCATGAATCAGGAAGTCGTCATCGGCAGCGAACGCCATGTAAGGCGTGGTGACCAGATTGACACCGTAGGTCAGCTTGTCCTGCAAGCCCTGGTAGCCAAATTGCGGCAGATGCCGATAGTCGACCTCGGGATAGCGCTCGGCCAGAGACTCGTCCGCCTCCTGGGATGAATCCAGAACCAGGATCGAACAGGGGTAAGTGCTGTAGTACTGCAAGGTACGTTGCAGGAACGCCTTGCGGTTGTGGGTCATCACCACGAGGGTGAAACGTTCGCTCATCGGCGTTGCGCTATTGTTCATCACTTTGTCTTCACCCCACATAAAACCTTCCCCACCACCGGCCACACGTCCGGAACTGCAACCATTGATATTCAGCGAACCCGACGCAGGTAACCGTCCGGTGCCACGGTGATCAGCAACTTGTTCTGCATCTGATAGTCGATCTCGAAATCGCGGTTCTCTTCCAGATAGGCCCAGACCGCGGTTTTCGGGTTGTCGCCCGGACCCCACGGACGGTCCGGGAAGAACTCCGGCGGCATGTCCTCGACCACGGTGTCCATGACCACGCAGTAGCTGTCGACCGACACCAGCGGCGCATACAGGCGCAGCTCTTCGAGCACGTGCTCGTGGGTGTGGTTGGAGTCCAGGACCAGGATCACCTTCTTGCCCGCCGCCGCGGCCCGCACCTGCTCGGCAATGGCCGGATCGATGCTCGAACCTTCGATCATGCGGATGCGCTTGCTCATCGGATGCTGCTCGATGGCTTCGCGGTTGTGCGGGCGGATATCCAGGTCGATGCCCAGCACTTCGCCATGGCCCTGCAGCTCCAGCAGCGAGGCGTAGTAGATGATCGAACCGCCATGGGCGATGCCGCATTCGATCACCAGGTCCGGCTTGACCCGCCAGATGATCTCCTGCATCGCCATCATGTCCTGAGGCAGCTGGATGATCGGCCGGCCCATCCAGGAAAAGTGATAGCTGTACTTGTGCGCCGCTGACTCATTGAAAAAATCGCGGGCCAGGCCCTTGAGCTTTTCATCCTGGCCCTGGGCGCTGATCTGCGCCTGGCATTCTTGTTCAAAGGCTTGAATGACGTTGTGCTCGGTCATGTTCGGTTCTCAATGGCAAATTAGCTGAACGAAGCGCTATCGACGGCGTGATAGACGTATCGGCCGTCGGTCATGCGCTTGATTTCTTCGAGGTAGTTGGAATTCATCACGAACAGGTTGGCGCCCGCCGGCAGAGCCTCCATGGCTTCCTGGGGCGAGGACACGCGCATGCCGCTGAGCGGCAGGTAACGGCCCTGTTTGGCCGGGTTGATATCGACGACCTGATCCACTGCGACACCGGCACGCTGCAGGAACAGCGAATAGATCACGCCCTTGGAAGAGGCGCCCCAGATCCCGGCAGCGGTGTGCGGCGCCGACTGGATGATGCGCTTGGCACACTCGATGCTGGCGGTGAAATCCGCCGGCATCCGCAACGGCTGCAGCGGCGCCGGCAACGCCGACTGCAAGCTGCCCAGGTCCGCCACCACGTACAGGTACTGGCCGCCAAACAGATGCCCGGCTTCATGCACTGTGCCGAACATGCGCTGCAGGTCTTGGAGACGGAAGTAATTGACGTGCTCATAGAACACATCGAACCAGGCGCGATGCTCAAGGATCCAGTCGAAACACGGCACTTCGATGTAGATCTGCCCACCCTGGTTGGCATCGGCAATCTCCGCCAGAAAGGCCAGCGGGTCGGCAATATGCTCCAGCACATGACGCAGCACGATGGCCTCGGCCGCCAGCCCCAGGCCACGGGTGAACGGCGCCTTGATCACCTCGGGATTGGTCCCCTCATAGGCCGGGTCGATGCCGGTGATGGCATAGCCCTCGCTGCGCAGCAGCTCGAGGAAATAGCCCTTGCCGCAACCGACCTCGATCAGCTCACGCCCCTTGAAGTGGCGGGCGATGATGCCCTCCACGTCCATCAGGTGCTGCTGGAACTGCGCCGAGTGAGCCTGCTCGTTCTGATAGTCGCTGTCGTAGCTGAGCTTGTCGGCATCGAAGGCCTGATTGAAGATCAGCCCGCTCTGCAGGTCCTGCACCAGCACGATATCCGCAGACGCCGAGGCACGGGCACTCTGGGCATCGGCGAAGGTGCGGTTCTGCAGCACCGGCAAATCGGCGACCCGATACAACTCATGCGCCATGTTCGGCTCCTGTTATGTGCAGCAGGCGCTGGTTCAAGCCCCAGAACGCCATGGGTTCGTAGTCCGGGTACGGGTAATGCCCCAGGTTCAGGCGGATCGCCGCACCGCGCTGAGCGATACGCTGCTCCACCAGGGAGCGCACGGATACCGGCCGACCACTGGAGCAATTGACCACTCCGGAAAATCCGCGCTGGTCGAGCAGCGCCGCCAGGTGGCCGGCGGCGGCCTCGATGGCCAGATAGTCCCGCAGTTGTTCGCCGCCGGACATATTGAAAACCTCGTCACCGGCATCGATCGCTCGGTCCAGCGCCGCCAGCAGGCTCTTGGGGTTCTGCCCCGGGCCGTGCAGGTAGAACAGCCGTGCCCACTGCAAACTGAAGGGCAGCTGCTGCTGCAGGGCTTGCAGAAACAGGTGCAGGCTGTGCTTGGCCAAACCGTAGGGATTGCTCGGGCGCGCCTCGACCTCTTCACCCAGCGGCCCGCTCTGCATGCCGTACTCGAAGCAGGTGCCGGTGACCAGCACCTGGCTCACCCCGGCCTCGACCACGGCCTTGATAAAGCGGTAGTCGGCCATCAGGTTGTGTTCCAGATGAAACAGCGCCTGATAGTTGGGCAGCCCCGGCCAGGCCAGATGGGCCAAGGCATCGACGCCTTCCACCAAGGCCGCGACATCGAGCTGCGGGGCGTGCACGTCCAGGGCGCGAAACTCCACCGCGTCGAACCAGGGCAACTGCCGCGCGTTGTCCGCATCCCGCGCCAGCGCACGCACGCGGCATCCCCGAGCCAGCAAGGCCGCGACCAGATGCCGACCGACAAAGCCGGTGGCGCCGGTGACCAGCACCGTCATGCCCTTCACAGCAGCTTCAACTCGGGCACCGCGATCACGAAGCGCCCGCCCCATTGCCGTACCTGGGCCAATTGCTCGCTGACTTCGTCCAGCAGGTTCCACGGCAGTACCAGTACATAGTCCGGACGCTCCTGATCGATGCGCTCGGGCGCGACCACCGGGATCCGGCTGCCCGGCAGGTACTTGCCCTGCTTGTGCGGGCTGGCATCGGCAACCCAGGCCAACAGGTCGGGCTTGACCCCGGCGTAATTGAGCAAGGTATTGCCCTTGGCCGCCGCGCCATAACCCACCACGCGCTTGCCTTCGGCCTTGGCCTGGAGCAGGAAGCGCAGCAGCTCGTGCTTGATCCGCTCGGCGGCCGGCGCCAGGGTCTGGTAGTACCCGGGTGTGTTCACCCCGGCCTGCTGTTCCAGCCGCAACTGACGCGCCACGCTGTCCAGTACGTGACGGCGCTGGCCATCGACACGCTGCACGAACACCCGCAGCGAACCGCCATGGGTCGACAGGATTTCGACATCGAAGATTTCCAGGCCGTTGCGCTGGCACAAACCCTGGACCGCGGTCAGCGACAGGTAGGAATAGTGCTCGTGGTACAGGGTATCGAACTGCTGCCCGGCCATCAGGGTCAGCAGTTGGGGGAACTCGAAAGTCGCCACGCCCGTGGGCTTGAGCAAGGCGGCAAAACCACAGAGGAAGTCGTTGATGTCCGGCACATGAGCCAGCACATTGTTGGCCGCCATCAGGTCGGCGGCCCAACCCTCCGCCAGCAACTGCGCGGCGGTATCGCGGCCGAAGAACGACTCACGGATCAGCAGCCCCTTGTCCCGCGCCGCCTGGGCGGTACTGCGAGTCGGCTCGACCCCAAGGCAAGGGATGTCACGCTGGGCCACGTACTGCAACAAGTAGCCATCATTCGCCGCCACCTCCACTACCCGGCTTTGGGCATCCAGGCCGAAACGCTCGACCATCTGCGCCACGTAGTCCCGGGCATGCTGCAGCCAGGTGCTGGAAAACGAGCTGAAATAGGCGTAGTCGGCGTCGAACAGGTGGTCGGCGCGGGTGTAGTCCTCGGTCTGCACCAGCCAGCATTGCTGGCACACCTGGACCTTGAGCGGCACCCATTGCTCGGCCTGATCCAACTGCCCGGCACGCAGATAGGCATTGGACGGCGGCGAGGTGCCCAGGTCGATCAGAGGCAGGCTCAGGCATGCGCCACAACCGCGGCAATTCATAGACTCACTCCAGCGAAAGCGGCATCGAGCAAGGGGTGGCTGGCATCCCGGGTCGACAGATTATTGACAGGCAGCGGCCAGTTGATCGCCAGGCGCGGGTCCAGCACCGACAACCCGGCCTCGTGCTCCGGGGCGTAGTCGGCGCTGTGCAGATAGAGCAGTTCGGCATCCTCGCTCAGGGTCTGGAAACCATGGGCGAAGCCTGCCGGCAACAACAGGCTGCGGCCGTCGCCGCCGCGCAGGTGCTCGGCATGCCAATGCAGAAAGGTCGGCGACTCGGGGCGCAGGTCCACTGCCACGTCCCAGACCTCGCCGCGCAGGCAAGTGATGAGCTTGGCTTCGGGTCGGGCCGCGGTCTGGTAGTGCAGACCGCGCACGCTGCCGCGCTCGCGGGTGCAGGAATGGTTGATCTGACGGATATGGAAAGGCTGGCCAAAGGCACTCAGGCTGCCCTCGCAGAACAATCGGGAAAAATGTCCGCGCTGATCCTCGAAACGTTTGTGGCGCACCTCAAACAACCCGGCCAAGGGCAGCGCCAGCACCTGGAACTCGCTCACAGCGCCCCCCGATACAGGTTCAACTGCCCGAGGGTCACGGCGCGCATGTCCGCTCCGCTTTTCCAGGCCAGGTGCCAGTCCAGGGTTTGCACCAGGCATTGCTCCAGGGTCCAGCGGGGCATCCAGCCCAGCAACTGGCGGGCGCGACTGCTGTCCAGGCGCAACAGACCGGCTTCGTGCAACTCGCTGGGTTCGATCCGCAGCCCCGGGGCTTCGGGCCAGTGCCGGGCCAGCAACTCCACCACCTCACCGACGCTGCACATGTCTTGCTCGCCGGGACCGAAGTTCCAGGCCCCCGCGTATTGCGGACCTTGCTCATACAAACCAGCCGCCAGCTGCAGGTAGCCGGCCAACGGCTCCAGGGCGTGCTGCCAGGGGCGCACCGCCTGGGGGAAGCGCAGGGTTACAGGTTCATCGGCGGACCAGGCCCTGAGCACATCGGGAATCAGCCGCTCGGGCGCGAAGTCGCCCCCGCCCAGCACATTGCCGGCGCGGGCCGTGGCCAGGGCCAGGCCGTGCTCGGCGTAACGCTCGGCGGCAAAGAACGAGGAGGCATAGGACTGGGCCAGCAGCTCGCAACAGGCCTTGCTGCTGCTGTAGGGATCATGACCGCCCAGGGGTTCGTTTTCCCGGTAGGGCCACAGCCATTCCTGATTGGCGTAGACCTTGTCGGTGGTCACCAGGACGCAGGCGCGCACCCCACCGACCTGACGGATCGCTTCCAACAGGTTGAGGGTGCCCATGACGTTGCTTGAGTAGGTCCCCAGCGGATCACGGTAAGCCTCGCGCACCAGGGGCTGGGCCGCCAGGTGCAGGACGATTTCCGGCTCGACCTGGGCGATCAGCTCCAGCAGGCTGCCCAGGTCCCGCAGGTCGCCACGATGATCGTCGATCCCCTCGGCCACCCGGGCCAGCTCGAACAGGCTCGGCTCGGTCCCCGGATCCAGGGCGAAACCGCTGACCTCTGCGCCCAGGCTTTGCAGCCACAGGCTCAGCCAACTGCCCTTGAAGCCGGTATGGCCGGTCAGCAGGACCCGCTTGCCGCGCCAGAACTCCGGACTCAGTCCCACTGCTTCCACGGGGCCTCCCCGCTTTGCCAGAGCTGTTCCAGATGGTTCTTGTCGCGCAGGGTGTCCATTGGCTGCCAGAAGCCAGCGTGCTCGAATGCACGCAACTGCTGGTTCCTGGCCAGTTGCATCAGTGGCTCGGCCTCCCAGGTGGTGCTGTCGCCATCGATGTAGGACAGCACCTGGGGCGACAACACGAAGAACCCGCCATTGATCCAGCCGCCGTCGCCACGGGGTTTTTCAGTGAACCCCAGGACCCGGTCGCCATCACGTTCCAGTGCGCCATAGCGGCCTGGCGGCTGTACCGCGGTCACGGTGGCCAGCTTGCCGTGGGCCTGGTGAAAATCCACCAGGGCGCCGATGTTCAGGTCCGACACACCATCGCCGTAGGTAAAGCAGAACGCCTCTTCATCCTGCAGGTAGCGCCCGGCACGGCGCAGACGACCGCCGGTCATGGTTTCCTCGCCGGTGTCGATCAGCGTCACGCTCCAGGGCTCGCTGTAGTTCTGATGCACGTCCATGCGATTGTTGCGCATGTCGAAGGTCACATCCGAGGTGTGCAGGAAGTAGTTGGCAAAGAAGTCCTTGATCGCGTAGCCCTTGTAGCCCAGGCAAATCACGAAGTCATGAATCCCGTGGGCGGAATACTGCTTCATGATGTGCCAAAGAATTGGCTTGCCACCGATCTCGATCATGGGCTTGGGCTTGAGGTGGGACTCTTCGCTGATTCGCGTTCCCAGTCCACCAGCCAGAATTACGGCCTTCATCGCTGTCCTCTTGCTCTTCGTGGGCTGTATCAGCCCTCCTGAGACCTGGCTGAGCACCAGCCGCAGATCATTCATTCGCAGCCAGATCCCTTGCACAGCGTCGCTGCGAAGGTTTTATGGCGATATGCGAGGGACTTGCAGGAAGTGCGCCAATTGCGCAGGCGACGCCTTGGGACGCGCTAAAAGAAAGCCCCTGGCCGTTATCTGCGACAGGGGCTTGGCAGAGCAGCCGGTCACCGTACGGAACGTCCCGGCCAGCGATGGAATCAGTCCGGCAACCAACCCCACAACCAGTGCTGCAGGTTGTCGCTGCGCAGCATGAAGTCGCGATGCACCGCCTCACGCAACTCATCACCCATGCGATAGCTGGCTGCCGGATCGGCCAGGTGCATGCGGATCGCCTGCAACCACTCCTCGGTGCTATTGCTGCGGACCCGGGTACAAGGCAGGAAGCCACGATAAGCCTCAGTATCGGTGCAGATCACCGGATAACCGCAGGCCCCGTACTCCAGCAACCGAAGGTTGCTCTTGCAGTCGTTGAAGATATGGAACTCCAGGGGAGCCAGAGCCAGATCGAGGTTCAAGCTGGCCAGCTTGAAGGGATAGCCTTGCAGGCCAATCGCCGGATGGTACTCATGCACGTAGGGGCGCAACGCGTCCGGACACATGCCGAAGAACACCCACTCCACTTCATTGGCCAACTCGCGCACCACCTCGGCGATGATCTCCAGATCACCGGTGTGACTGGTCCCCCCTCCCCAACCGATACGCGGCTTGCTGGACGTGCCCCGCCGACTGGTGAGCGTCGCCCAAGGATCGGGCGAGAGCATATTGGGCACGACGCGGATGTCGCTGTGCATGCTCGACAGCGCATCAGCCAGTGGCTGGGTGGTGACCACCAAGCGATCGCACAGGGCGATCCCCTCGCGGAGCAATTGCTCGGTATTCTCCGGCTTGTTCCGCGCGTGGATATTCTTCTTCGGCGCACTGACGATGTAGTCATCGATCTCGAAAATGCGCAGTGCACTGGAGTACTTTTTCATCCGCAGAATATCGTCGGCCGCGCCTTCGCTGTACCGGCACTGAAGCACGATGGTATCGGGAGACAGACGCTCGATTTCCACCATCGTCGGCGACTCGTAGGCCACCCGCCCCATAACCCGTCCTGCCTCCTCCAGCGCATTCAGGGGCGCGGTGACCCGATAGTGACCGACCGCGCTGGTATTGACCGGCAAGCCCAATACCAGCGGCAAGGCACGACTGCAAAATGGATCCCAGTGGTTGCGCAAGGTCGGCTCGAGACTGAAGCTGGAGAAGCCCAGGCTCAGAGCCGGGTTGTATGCGGGGTCACGAGCGATCCTGGGCAGCCACTGAAGATAGAAGCTCTCGCACTCTGCCTCCCGCTCTGGACGCTGCTCGATTGCCTCCGGCTGCTGCTCGGCTGCACCCAGCATCAAGGTGGCATAGAGCGTCCAGACCACCAGATAGCCGTCACGATCGACCCGCAGGCACAGGTCCGCCGCACTGAGCTCGCCACTGACGTATTGCTCATCCAGGCCGCCGAGGGCGCAGAACACGTCCTTGCGCACCATCAGGCAGTCGCCACTGACTGAGCTCCAGTTTTGCACCACTTGCAGCCGCTGCATGTACCCGCGCACACCCAGCATCTCGCCGACATAAGGCGAACCCACGGGACCAGCCAAGCCCAGCACCTGCCCGGCATGCAGGATAGAACCGTCCATGTCCAGTATCCGCGCACCGACCACGCCGACTTCCGGGCGCTGAGCCTGGTTGAGCAGCTCATCCAGCCAATCGCCGGTACAGATCCGTGCTCTGGGGCTCAGCAGCAACAGGTACTCACCACGAGTCTGTTGCGCAACAGCGTTGACCAGCATCGCCTGGTTGTCCGGGCCCTCGTAGGGCAGCACCCGCAACATGCCGCCGCCCAACTGCGCCATGGCCGCCAGCCAGCCCGCCATGGCCGGATCGCGACTGCCGGCATCCACCAGCAACAGCTCGTAACGGTTGTAGGCGGTCTGCTCGATCAGGCCTTCGACACAGCGCTGCAGAGCCGACAGCGAATCACCGCAACTGACGATGATCGACACCAACGGCCGCGCCTGATGCAGATAATCGATGCGGTTGAGCAAGGGCAAGTCGTCATGCCGGATCCGGTGCTCAACGCCAATACGCCGCAGATGCGCAGCCACCAGCCCCTCACTGGCCTCGATCACCTGCGGCTGTGACAACCACTGAGCAAATGTAAATTCCGACTCCAGCTGGACATCGGCAATATGTTCGATGGTCTGCGGGCCTGCGCCTTCCACCAGTCGCCATAGCAAGTCTTGAGGCGCCAGTTCGCCATGGGCAGAATCGAAGCCGCCCTCGGCCATGAAACGCTCGCGGGAAAAAGCCAGGGCCCGGCCGACATAGGGATAAGAGCGCATCAGGTCGAGGTTGAAGTCGGGTTTGAAGACCGGCTCAACGGACTCTCCCTCCAGCAGCGCACCTTCATCGCTATAGGCACAGAGCATGCCCGGGGTGTTGGCGATGCGTTCGGCCAGCACCAGCAAAGCCGAGTCACGCAGACGGTCACCGGCCCGCACCAGATAGAACCAGTCGCAGCTCTCCAGTTGCGGCACCCACTCATTGAGCTGCCCGACCCAATCGGCACGCAGGGGTTGCTGCAGTACCCGCTCGCCGATCTCACATTCGGCATCGGACAGCACCACCACCGCCTGAGGCGCGTAGCGCTGCCCGGCCAGACTGTCCAGGGTCCGCTGGAGCGCTGCGCTATCGGCCTCGAAGTCGATAACCACGGGCACGATCTGCACCCGCCGCGGCCAACTGTCGATACGCTGCGCCATCAGCCGCTGTTCCGTCGCCGAGAACTTGCGCGCAGCCAGCCACTCTCGATAGAACTCCTCGTAGCTCTGACTCTCGCCACCGACCCGACCGTTTACCACGGTATTGCGATTGCCCAGTATCCGCACCACGAACAGTTCCTGCCACGGACGCGGCTGCTCATGGGCCTGGGACAGCTTCACAGTACGCACCCAACCTGAAGCCGGCGCGGGCTCACCACTGCGGACCGCCAGCATCTGCGCCAGCCATTGCCACTCGGCAGTGGCGAACTTGAGCATTTCCGGCGTGCCACTGAGACGTCCTGGGTAGAGTCGCTCACAACTCAAGACACTGGTCAGCGCGACCACATTGCCGCGACGCATCAGGCAGATAAACAAGGCCAGGTCGAGCAAGGCGAGAAATCCGGCGCCCTCCTGAATCAATGCAGGCAACAACTCGAGCACATCAGCGCGACGCATCAGAGCAGCACTGAAATTGCCCACGAAGTTTTTCGGCATGGTTTCAAAAACCGCCAACAGGTCATCACCCTTGAGCAACGTATCGCCCCGGGTAAAGCGACAGTTGTCGATACGCGACGGCAAGATGAAGTTGCCCGCGTCACTGAACACCCTTAACGCGAACACCAGGCTGACATCGGGATTGTCGAGCAATGCCGGTGCCTGCTCGGCGATGCTCGGCGCAAACAAGCGATCATCATCACACAACACCTTGATCAGCTCGCCACGCGCCTCTTCAACACAGCGCAGGACGTTCTTCTGCAGGCCCAGGCGCTGCGGGTTGCGCAGATAGCGCACAGGATGTGCAGGCTCGGCAATGGCTTCGACGATACGCTGGATCTGATCGTCGGCACTGTCGTCGCAAATGACGATTTCCAGGGGCTGGTAAGTCTGCGCCAGGGCACTGTCCAGAGCCTGACTGAAGAAACGCGGGTTGAAGGCGGGGATGACGATGCTGACTAGAGGGGCTTGGTTCACGGTTGCAAACTCTCGAGCGGCGAGCCCCGGCCAGAAAGACCGGGGCTGCAGGACCGCTTAAAAAAGACGGCTGACGGCTCGACGATCACGGCGTTCGAGGCGGAGCTCGAACGCCCTGTACTCAGACCTTGTTGAACAGGCCGAGCTGAGTGATCTTGCTGAAGGCCAACTGCGAGGCCTGCAACATGGTCTGCTGCAGGGTCAGACGGGTCATGACTTCGGCCGGATCGGAATCACTGATGGCCGAACGCGTGGTGACGTTGGCAGCCGCCAGACTTTCGTTGATTTCGTTCTGGGTGTCCAACGCCGAACCACGACCACCGATGGAGCTGATGCCGATGGACAACTGATCGACACCACTGGCCAGGTTGGCCATGCCCGAGGCGAGGTCGGCCAACTGCTTCTGGGTCGCCAGGAGGTTACCGTCGGTGGGTGTGTTCAAGGCGTTTTTCAACTGACTCACGGTGTCCAGGATGTTCTGGGTTTCGTGATTGTTGACCGCCACGCTGAACTGATCGTTGGCGGCCGGCGACGGAGCGCCCGTCAGGGTGAAGCTGACGCCTGCCGCAGTGGCAATATTGCCCGGACCGACCACCCCTGAAGACACTGGCTTGCTGTCGGCCGTCAGCGGTGCGGCATACAGGTCGAAGTTGGTGGCGCTGGTGAACTTGAGCACCGCGTTACCGCTCGGGAACGTCGAGTTGTAGGCCACCGGGTCCGTCACGCTGGTGGCTGAAACCTGAGTCATGCTCGGGTTGCCCGGAGAACGCGCAACGTTGAAGGTGTCCGGCTTCGACGCCAGGGTGAAGCTGTGGCCCGGCAGCACCGTGTTGGCGACATCGCCGGACTTGAGATTGACGTTCAGGTTCAGATCGATACCCCGGAAACTCACCGTCTGATTCGGCGAAGTACCGACCACGCCACCCTTGCTGGCTTCGGCGGTCACATCGTTGCCGCTGCCATCGAGGATCTGCAACTGGGTACCGCTGACGAACGACACGGTATAAGGCTCGCCAGCGCGGAACTGGCTGTTGTAGGCGCCACTGTTGCTCATCTGGCCATTGGACAGGGAAACCCGTCCATCATCCACCGCCGGCGAGGTCATGGTGACCTGGCTACGACTGGTGTTGAGCGCCTGCTGGAACACATCCCAACCGGTGCTGTTGGCGGCCATCATCATGGTGTCGCCCACCGGCAACTTCAGGCTGCTCTGGTCACCGTTGTAGCTGTAGGTGCCATCGGAGTTGCGGCTGAACGGCGGAACGTCGTCCTTGGAACCACCGAACAGGTACTTGCCGTTTTCGTCCTGCGAGTTCATCAGGCTCAGCAACTGCTCTTCGATCTGACCCAGCTCGGAAGCATTGGCCTGGCGGTCGGCATCGGTGTAACCGGCGCTGCCCGCGCCGACGGCCAGTTGCTTGGCGCGGTCCAGGACGTTGTTGATGCTGGTCATCACCGACTCGGCCTGGCCCAGGGAAGCCTTGATCGAGTTGCTGTTGGCTTTGTACTGATCAAGCAGGGAAGCCTGCTGACCCAATTGCAGCAGACGGGCAGCGCCCACCGGATCGTCGGCGGCGGTCTTGACCCGGACCAGGCTGCTGGACTCTTCGCCGCTCTTGACCGCGTTGGCGAAGTTCTTCTGATAGTTGGCAGCCGAAGTCTCGTAATACTGGGCGGTGGAAATGCGCATGGGCTACGACTCCTTAAAGGCTGTTGATCAGCGTGCTGAAGGTTTCCTGCGCAGCCTTGATGATCTGCGAAGACGCGGTGTAGTACTGCTGAAACTTGACCAGGTTGCCGGTCTCATCATCCAGGTTGACCCCGGACAGCGAGTCCCGGGCACCCTTGGCGTTGGCCAGGATGGAGCCGTTGGCCGCGGTGTCGAGCTTGGCCTGGCTGGCCTTGGCGCCGACGTTCTCGATCAGCTTGCCGTAGGCATCCACCAGGGTGATGCCCTTGCTCGCCGAACCGGTGTCCACGGTCTGTTTGGTCTGCAGACCCGACAACGCCAGACCGTTGCGGTTATCGGAAGAGCCGGCGCCATTCACCGAGATGCTCATGTTGTCACCGGCGTTGGGCGAACCGGCAACGGTCATTTGCACCGTGAAGGTCTTGGTCACGGGTGGCGTGCCGCCGTCGGTGATCGGGTTGCCGCTGGCATCGAGCATATTGACTTGCAGGTTCAGGACGTTGCTCTGCCCCGGCACGATGGAGCCGCTGCCCATCTTGGTGCCCTTGGCGTCAAAGTAATCGTATGTCTGGCTGCCGCCGGACGCCGCGTTGAACACCACCTTGACCGGGCCGGAGTTCTTGAGAGCGGTCTGCATCTCCAGCTTGCTGGCTACATCGTAGTTGTCGATCGGCACCGCCAGGGACGGCTGCGAAGAAATGCTCAGGGAGCTCTTGACCCCGGCACCCAGCTCGGCCTTCAACGGCGCGGCCAGAGCCAGGCGCTTGGAGTCGGTCATTTCCGTCTGGATGGTGGCTGCGGCATTGCGGGTCGGGATGATCTTGAAGCTGTCACCGGCGGCCACCGTACCAGTGAGGTTCAGCGAGAAGCCGTCGATCACCGGCGCCGGGCTGGTGGTCGTGCTGAAGCTGCCCAGGTCGGAGCCATCGGAACGCTTGACGCTGTAATCGGTGGCACTGCTGAAGGTCACCGTGTAGTCACTGGTGCTCAGCTTGCCGGTGTCCTTGATCGTCACATTGAAGTTGCCCGAACCGGCACTGTTGGTCGCGCTGGCCATGCTGCGCTGACTGATCATCCTGAGGCTGTTGATGTCGTTGAACAGGTTGCCGCCGAATTCACCGTTCTTGTCGATGCCCTGGGCCATCTGGCTGTTCATCTGGTCGGCTACCACCAGGGCCACGCGCCCCAGTTCATTCATGGCCGGGTCCAGCACTTCGCTGCGATAGCGCAACAGGCCGCCGATCTCGCCACCCGTGGTGACGTTGGTGATGTCCGCGGTACTGGTACCCCGGTTGATCTGCAGCATGGAGCGGGTCGGATCATTCTTGCCCTGCACCACTTCCAGGGTGTTGGCAGAGTTGCCCATCACCAGTGGCTGACCGCTGCCCAGGTACAGATCGAGGCTCGAACCGCGCTCCGATACCTGAACCCCGATGAACGTCGACAGCTGACGCACGGTTTCATTACGGGCATCCAACAGATCGTTGGGCATGCCGTTGCCGTTGGTCGACAGCTCGGAAATCTTCTGGTTGAGCTGAGCCACAGTGTTGGCCAGCTTGTTAACCTGGTCCGCCATGCTCGCCAGGTTGCCATTGATGTTGCTGTTCTGCTCGTTGAGCTGGCTGGACACCGAATTGAAACGGTTGCTCAAGGCCTGAGTGTCGCTGAGCAGCAACTGCCGGGAGGCCTCGTCGGTGGGCTTGGCGTTGAGGTTCTGCAGCGAGGCGAAGAACTTGGTCAGGGCGCCGTTCATGCCGGTGCCGTTGTCCGACAGCAACTGGTCGATCGGGCTGATCTGGCCCTGGTAGGCGGCCACGTCACTGTTGAGGGACGTGGCGGTGCGCAACTGGGCATCGAGGAAGCTGTTGTACACCCGGCGCACGTCGGCCAGGGTGGTACCGGTGCCGATGAAGACATTGCCGAATTGAGCGGAGGCCTTGGTGCCCTGCACGGTCTGCTGGCGCGAGTACCCGGCGGTGTCGGCGTTGGCAATGTTGTTACCCGTGGTCATCAACGACGTTTGGCTGGCGGCCAGCCCCGACATCCCGATATTGAGCAAACTCATGATTCAGACCTTATAAATTCGTGGAAACGCCCGCCGCAGCGTAGTTCTGGTAGTTCTTCATCTGCTTGGCTATCTGCGAAATCTTGCTAGCGTAATCCGGGTCCGTTGCATACCCGGCTTTTTGCAACTCGCGAACAAACTGTTCTGGTTTATCGGCCACCTTCAGCACTTCTTGATAGCGATTGTTGCTCTGCAACAAGGTCACCAGATCGTGGAAGCTGTCCTGATAGGAATCGTAGGAACGGAACGCCGCCGTCTCCTTGACCATCTGCCCATTGCGGAACTCACTGGTGATCGCCCGGGCCTGAGCACCCTGCCAGCTCTTGCCGGCCTTGATGCCGAACAGGTTGTGACTGCTGGTGCCATCCTGCTGGCGCATCACCGATTTGCCCCAACCGGTTTCCAGCGCGGCCTGGGCCACCAGATAGCGAGGATCGACGCCGATCCGCTGAGCCGCCTGCTGCGCCATTGGCAGCATGGTGGCCACGAAGTCGTCGGCAGAGCTGAAGGCGCGCTTGGCCGGCGCCAACGGCGGCTGGGCCATGGCCCGGCCATACACGCGCATCTTGCCCTGGGACGCGGCATAGCCCTGGTTGACCCGCCATTCGCCGCGCAGCACCGCATCAGCGGCCGCCGTGGTGCGACTCGGCGCAGGGTTCTGAGTGGTGGCATCGGCAACACCGCCGGCCGACGGCACGATCCCGGTCAACAGGCGATCGGTCAGCTTGCTTGGCAGCGACAGGCGACGCTGGTTGAGCAGGACCATGTCGTTATGGGCCACGGAGGTTCGCAACGGGTCATGGGCACGGGAGGCCCACAACGGCCGCTGGCCATTGGACCGGCTCAAGGGACCATCCTGGGCACTGGTGCCCGCGGCAATCGGCGTCGGTGTCGCCACCGGCGCAGCGGCCTGGGTTGGCGGCGTGGCGCCCGGCGTCGCCGGCTTGTTCTTCATCATCTGGCGCATCAGCACATTGGCCAGGCCGATACCGCCACCCTCTCGCGACAGGGACACCGCAAGCTGCTGATCGTACATGTCCTGGTATTGCTTGGCGGCCGGGGTATTGAGCGGGTTGTCCTGGGCAATGACATCCGTGGCCTTGCGCATGGACTTGAGCATTTCGTTGAGAAACAGCGATTCGAACTCCTGCGCCACCTTGCGCACGTTGGCTTCGCCGTTCTTGTCTCCGACCTTGAGTTGCTGCAGACGATTGAGGTCGGAATAGGACCCGGAATCGCCGCTGCCAATCAATCCGCTCTTACGTATATCCATGGCCGCCACCTCAAATCACGATCAAGTCGGCTTGCAGCGCGCCGGCCTGTTTCAAGGCTTCGAGAATCGCCATCAGGTCGCCTGGGGCCGCGCCCACCTGGTTCACCGCGCGAACGATCTCATCCAGGGTGGTGCCCGGGCCGAACTTGAACATCGGCTTGGCTTCCTGCTGCGCATTGACCCGCGAACGCGGCACCACCGCGGTCTGGCCATTGGACAGGGGACCGGGCTGGCTGACGATCGGGTCTTCGGTAATGGTCACGGTCAGGCTGCCGTGGGTCACCGCCGCCGGCGACACCTTGACGTTCTGCCCGATGACGATGGTGCCGGTCCGGGAGTTGATGATGACCTTGGCCACCGCCTGCCCCGGATCGACTTCCAGGTTCTCCAGGATCGACAGGTAATCCACGCGCTGGCTTGGGTCCAGTGGCGCGGTGACGCGGATCGAACCGCCATCGATGGCCTGGGCCACGCCCGGGCCGAGCATGTCGTTGATCTTGTCGACGATGCGCTTGGCGGTGGTGAAGTCCGAACGGTTGAGGTTCAGGGTCAGGCTGTTGCCCTGGTTGAAACCGCTGGGCACGGCTCGCTCCACCGAAGCGCCGCCGGGAATCCGCCCGGCCGACGGCACGTTGACGGTGATCTTCGAACCGTCGCGCCCTTCGGCGTCGAAACCGCCCACCACCAGGTTGCCCTGGGCGATGGCATAGACGTTGCCGTCGATCCCCTTGAGGGGCGTCAGCAACAGGGTGCCGCCACGCAGACTCTTGGAGTTACCGATGGACGAAACCGTGATATCCACCTGCTGGCCCGGCTTGGCGAAAGCCGGCAGATCGGCACTCACCGACACTGCCGCAACGTTCTTCAACTGCACGTTGCCGGCACCGGCCGGCACCTTGATGCCGAACTGCGACAGCATGTTGTTGAAGGTCTGCAGGGTGAACGGGGTCTGGGTGGTCTGGTCGCCGGTGCCGTTAAGCCCGACCACCAGGCCGTAGCCGATCAACTGGTTGGAACGCACGCCGGAAATACTGGCGATGTCCTTCAGCCGCTCGGCCTGAACGCCGAGGGAAGTGGACAGCAACAAGGCCGCCGCCATCAGGTGCTTGAAGTTGAACATGAGGCTTCTCATCACCTAGAAAGGGAACAGCGGGCTGAGGAAGAAACGGTCGAACCAGCCAGGCTGGTTGGCATCGGCAAAGGAGCCGGTGCCCGAATAGGTGATGCGCGCATCCGCCACTCGGGTCGAGGAAACGGTGTTGTCAGTGGCAATATCGTCGGCCCGGACCAGGCCGGCGATCCGCACCAGCTCGTCGCCGGTGTTGAGGGTCATCCACTTCTCGCCGCGTACCGCGATGATGCCGTTGGGCAGCACATCGGCCACGGTGACGGTGATCGAACCGGTCAGGCTGTTGCTCTGCGCCGCCTTGCTGTCGCCCTTGGTCGCGCGGTTGCCGCTGTAGCCGGCATTGAGGGTCAGGTCGCCATCGCCCAACGGGTTGTTGGTGTTGGGTACGGCACCGAACAGCGAGGTCAGGCCAACGCTGTTGGAGCTGGTCTTGGTCAGGGCCGAGTTGGCGCCCTTGCTGGCGTTGGTCCGCTCGTTCAGGGTGATGGTGATAATGTCACCGACCCGGAACGCCTTGCGGTCGCTGTACAGATTCTGCTCGAAGCCGGCCTGGTAAATCGAGCCATTGTTGGACGCGGAAGGCAGCGGTGTACGCGGCAATACTGGCGCGTAGTAAGGGTCATTGGGCTTGGGCGGCGGGGCAACACAGCCCGCAAGCACGGCACTCCCACTCAGCGCTAGAACACAAATAAACCGATTCATGACCCTTCCTCACGATGTTGCCGGCACGCCACATCAGACCTGTGGCGACCTCAAGACTTGATTACAGCTTCTGCGTTATGAACGAGAGCATCTGGTCGGCGGTGGAGATCACCTTGGAGTTCATCTCGTAGGCACGCTGGGTGGTGATCATGTTGACCATCTCCTCGACCGTACTGACGTTGGACGCTTCCAGAGTGTTCTGCAGGGTGGTGCCGAAACCGTTGAGACCCGGTGTGCCGATCTGCGGCGCGCCGCTGGCGGCGGTTTCCAGGAACAGGTTGTTGCCCTGGGCCTGCAGGCCGGCCGGGTTGATGAAGTCGGCGGTTTGCAGGTTGCCGATCACCTGGGACGCCGGGTTGCCGGCGATGGTGATGGATACGGTGCCGTCCTGACCCACGGTGAAGGTCTGCGCGTCGTTGGGCACGACAATCGCCGGTTCCAGGGCAAAACCACTGGCGGTGACGATCTGGCCATTGGAGTTGAGGTGGAAGGTGCCGTCACGGGTGTAGGCCGTGGTGCCGTCGGGTTGCAGGATCTGGAAGAAACCCCGGCCGTTGATCGCCAGGTCCAGCGGCTGCTCGGTGGTTTGCAGGCTGCCGGCGGTGAAGTTCTTCTGGGTGCCGACAATGCGCACACCGGTACCGACCTGCAGGCCGCTTGGCAGTTCGCTGTCCTGGGTCGACTGGGCACCCGGTTGACGCTTGATCTGGTACAGCAGGTCCTGGAATTCCGCGCGATCACGCTTGAAACCCGTGGTCGAGACGTTCGCCAGGTTGTTGGAAATCACACTCAGGTTGGTGTCCTGGGCGGACAGACCGGTTTTGGCAACCCATAGAGCCGGAAGCATTCGATTCTCCTCTCGCGCCTGTTTTACGGCGCTAGGTACTGGTAATTAGCTGATCTGCAAGACCCGAGCCATGGCCTGGTCGTCTTCTTTGGCGCTGTTCATCATCTTGATGTGCAATTCGAACTGCCTGGACAAGGCCAGCACTGCGGTCATCTCTTCCACGGCATTGACGTTGCTCGACTCCAGGAATCCCGACACCAGCTGGACATTGGCATCGGCCGGCGCCGGCTGGCCGTCCTTGGTCTTGATCGAGCCATCGAGCCCTTTGGTCAGGTTCTTGATGTCCGGATTGACCAGCTTGATGCGATCGACCTCGGCCATGACCCGCGGCCCCTCACCCATGGCACGGATGCTGATGGTGCCGTCCTGGCCCACTTCGATCTTCTGCTCAGGCGGCACGGCGATCGGACCGCCGTTGCCCATGACCGGCATGCCGTTGCCGGCACGCAGCACACCCAGAGCGTCGACGTTCAAGCTGCCGGTGCGCACATAGCTTTCGCTGCCATCGGGGCTTTGCACGGCGATCCAGCCCTTGCCGCTGACGGCTACGTCCAGGTCACGACCGGTTTCCACCATCGAGCCGGGAGTAAAGTCCGTGGCTGGCCGCTCGCCCATGGCAAAGGCCCGCGCCGGAAAACTGTCACCAAACACCGGCATCGCGCGCGCCTGTTCCAGGTCGCGCTGAAAGCCGTTGGTGGAGATGTTCGCCAGATTGTTGGCATGAGCCTTTTGCGCCAGTGCGTTCTGGCTGGCGCCGGTCATTGCCACATAAAGGTACTTGTCCACAATCGTTCCTCATCTGCCGGACGTTTGCCGCCCAACGCTGTACTGCGAAGCCATAAGCAATAAGCGCACCAAGTTTTTTCGAGAGGGTTTATCCCCAGGCGGAACAGGGCTTTGCCTCGTCCACAAGGCATTCAGCGAGCGGTAGCGGAGACGGAAAAACGGCGGCCTTATGCCGCAAACGGCAAGTAACGGCCCGGACACATGCCTGGTCGCCACCGCCGCTCAACACTGGGACTGGAATTACGGCTTGCCGACTTCGTATTCGCGCAACTTGTTGGCAATAGTGGTATGGGACACCCCCAGACGCTTGCCCAACTGCCGGCTGCTGGGATGCTCGGCATACAGGCTTTCCAGCACGGCCTTCTCAAAGCGCCCGACGATCTGTTCCAGGCCGCCCTCCAGGGAGAAATCCCCCAGGGGCTGACGGGCACCGTAGTCCGGCAAGCGGATGCGCTCGGCCTTGACCATGCCGCCATCACACAACGAGACCGCCTGGAACAACACGTTCTCCAACTGCCGGACGTTGCCCGGCCAGTGGTAGTGACTCAGGCGCTCCATGGCCGCCGGTGCCAGTCGCGGCAGCGGGCAGCCGATCTGCCGGCTGGCCTGATCGAGAAAATGCTCCACCAGCGGGGTCAGGCCATCGAGGCATTCGCGCAGGGGCGGTATGTGCAGCGACAGCACATTCAGCCGGTGATAGAGGTCCTGGCGAAACTCGCCCCGGGCACAGAGCTCCGACAGGTCGACCTGAGTCGCGCAAATTACCCGCACATCCAGATACACCTCTTCATCACTGCCCACCCGCCGGAAGCAGCCATCCTGCAGAAAACGCAGCAACTTGACCTGCAGACGCGGGCTCATCTCCCCCACGCCGTCGAGAAACAGGGTGCCTCCGGCGGTCAGTTCCAACAGTCCCAGCTTGCCCTCGGCCCGCGCCCCTTCGAAGGCCCCGGGGCCATAGCCGAACAGCTCGGTTTCGGCCATGGATTCCGGCAACCCGGCGCAGTTCAGGGCCATCAGTGGCGATTGCCCCCGCGGGCTGGCCAGGTGGCAGGCGCGGGCCAGCAGCTCCTTGCCGGTGCCGGTTTCGCCCTCGATCAACAGCGGCGCATCCAGCGGCGCCATGCGCCGTGCCTCACGCACCACCGCCGCCATGACTTTCGAACTCTGGAAAATACTGTCAAAACCGCGCAACTCCTGCTTGCGCACGTTGTAGATGCGCTCACCGACCCGATCCGCCCGATGCAAGGTCAATACCGCGCCGGCCATGGCCTCGCTGTCGTCGTGCTCGGATTGCAGCGGGGCGATGTCCGCCAGGAACACATCGCCCTTGACCTTGACCCGCAGCCCGTTGATCCGCGACTGGTTGGCCCGTACCAGTTCCGGCAAGTCGAAGTCCTCGGCATAGCGCGACAGGGGAATGCCCGGCACCTCATCCACCCGCACCCCCAGCAACTGCGCCGCCGCCCGGTTGGCGGCAACGATGGAGCCGCCCATATCGATGGACAGCACCGGGAACTCCAGCGCCCCCAGCAGCGCATTGAGCTCCATATGCCGACGTTCGCTGGGCATCAGCCCGACACGCTTGACACCGAAGACCCCGGCGATGGATTCGAACTTGGGGCGCAGCGCCTGGAACTGCAGATTGATCAGGTTCGGGCAGTGCAGGTAGATGGCGTTGCCATGCTCGCCCCCCACTTCGCCACGGGCCACGTTGATCCCGTACTCCACCAGCAGATTGAGAATGTCGCGCAGGATGCCGATGCGGTTCTGGCAGTGAACTTTGATACGCATAAAAGGAGGCCCGGAGCTGATGATAAAGGGCATAAACGCCGAAAACCGACGCTTTTGACGCCGGCCTTGGCAAACTTTCTGCAGGGTGACGCAGATAATCGTCAAGATTATGTGACAGCAAAGGGCTTTTTCAAAGCTGAAAACCCACAACACGGCGGCCATCCAGGCAAATTCGTAACGATTACTTTACAAATAGGCACCCAATAGCCCCTCACGCCCACCGAACGCCTGCTGCAAAGCGTCGCACCCTCGGGTAAGACTGGGGTCACACATAACAAGAACGCATCCCCTGGCAGGAGAGCAGCATGAAGCAGACGCAGTACGTGGCCCGCGAGCCCGACGCGCAAGGTTTTATCGACTATCCACCCGAAGAACACGCGGTGTGGAACACCCTGATCACGCGTCAGCTGAAAGTCATCGAGGGTCGTGCGTGCCAGGAGTATCTGGATGGCATCGAGAAACTCGGACTGCCCCACGATCGCATCCCGCAGTTGAGCGAAATCAACAAGGTCCTCGGCGAAACCACCGGCTGGCAAGTGGCCCGGGTGCCGGCGCTGATTCCCTTTCAGACCTTTTTCGAGCTGCTGGCCAGCAAGCGTTTCCCGGTGGCGACCTTCATTCGTACCCCAGAAGAGCTGGACTACCTGCAGGAGCCGGACATCTTCCACGAGATCTTTGGCCACTGCCCGCTGTTGACCAACCCCTGGTTCGCTGAATTCACCCACACCTACGGCAAGCTCGGCCTGCAAGCCACCAAGGAAGAGCGGGTATACCTGGCGCGCCTGTACTGGATGACCATCGAGTTCGGCCTGGTAGAAACCCCGGCCGGGCGACGCATCTATGGCGGTGGCATCCTCTCCTCGCCCAAGGAAACCGTATACAGCCTCTCCGAAGCCCCGGAACACCAGGCCTTCGACCCGCTGGAAGCCATGCGCACGCCGTATCGCATCGACATCCTGCAACCGATCTATTTCGTCCTGCCCAACCTCAAGCGCCTGTTCGACCTGGCCCATGAAGACATCATGGCCCTGGTCCACCAAGGCATGCAGCTGGGCCTGCACGCGCCCAAGTTCCCGCCAAAACCCAAGGCGGCCTGAGCGGTTCGCACTCGCGAGCCGCTGCGAAAGATAGTAACTTCCAACAAGAATCGAACTCAGGAACACACCATGACCGCTCTGAACCAAGCCCATTGCGAAGCCTGCCGCGCCGATGCTCCACAAGTCAGCGACGAAGAACTGCCGGTACTGATCAAGCAGATCCCTGACTGGAACATCGAAGTTCGCGACGGCGTGATGCAGCTGGAAAAAGTCTTCCTGTTCAAGAACTTCAAGTTCGCCCTGGCCTTCACCAACGCCATGGGCGAGATCTCCGAAGCCGAAGGTCATCACCCGGGCCTGCTCACCGAGTGGGGCAAGGTCACCGTGACCTGGTGGAGCCACTCGATCAAGGGCCTGCACCGCAACGACTTCATCATGGCCGCCCGCACCGACGAAGTGGCCAAGACCGCAGAAGGACGCAAGTAATGCATTTCGACGCCATCGGCCGGGTACCCGGCGACCCGATTCTCGGCCTGATGGGGGCCTACGCCAGCGATCCCAATCCGAACAAGTTCGACCTCGGCGTGGGGGTCTACAAAGACGCCCAGGGCCTGACTCCGATTCCGCGTTCGGTGAAGCTGGCCGAGCAGCGCCTGGTGGATCGCCAGGACACCAAGATCTACATCGGCGGCCACGGCGACGCGGCCTTCGGCAAGGTGATCAATGAACTGGTGCTGGGCAGCGACTCTGCGCTGATCGCCAGCCAGCGCGTCGGCGCCACCCAGACCCCGGGCGGCACTGGCGCCCTGCGCCTGAGCGCCGACTTCATCGCCCACTGCCTGCCGGGCCGTGGCGTGTGGCTGAGCGATCCGACCTGGCCGATCCACGAAACCATCTTCGCCGCAGCCGGAGTCAAGGTCAGTCACTACCCTTACGTGGGCAGCGACAACCGCCTGGACGTCGAGGCCATGCTGGCGACCCTGAACCGGGTGCCCGAGGGCGATGTGGTGCTGCTGCACGCCTGCTGCCACAACCCGACCGGCTTCGACCTCAGCCACGCCGACTGGCAACGGGTACTGGACGTGGTGCGCAGCCGCAAGCTGCTGCCACTGATCGACTTCGCCTACCAGGGCTTTGGCGATGGCCTGGAGCAGGATGCCTGGGCGGTGCGGCTGTTCGCCGCCGAACTGCCGGAAGTGCTGATCACCAGCTCCTGCTCGAAGAACTTCGGCCTGTACCGCGACCGCACCGGCGCCCTGATCGTTTGCGCTCAGGACGGCGAGAAACTGCTGGACGTGCGCAGCCAACTGGCCCACATCGCCCGCAACCTGTGGTCCACACCACCGGATCACGGCGCTGCAGTGGTTGCCACCATCCTTGGCGATGCCGAACTCAAGCGCCTCTGGATCGACGAAGTGGAAGCCATGCGCCAGCGCATCGCGCAACTGCGCGCCGGCCTGGTGGAGGCCTTGCAACCCCATGGCCTGGCCGAGCGCTTCGCCCATATCGGTGTGCAACGCGGGATGTTCTCCTACACCGGCCTGAGCCCGGCTCAGGTGCAGGCGCTGCGTGAGCAGCACAGCGTGTACATGGTCAGCTCCGGCCGCGCCAACGTGGCCGGGATCGACGCCACCCGCCTGGACCTGCTGGCCGAGGCAATCGCCCGGGTCGTCTGAAACATGTGTTTGCCGAGGCGGGTGTCTAAAGGACGCCCTCCTCGGCAAGGCATTTGCGGCGCAGCCCTGATCCTTTCATCCCAAAAAATCGCGATAAAAATCTTTTTGTCATTTCCAGTGCTGTATCCTGCCCAGGCTTTTTAAAAGCGCGGACCTACCCAGCGATTTAAAAAACAGACTTTGCGAGGAGCAACGACATGCATGAGATCCCGAATCTCCCCTTCCCAAGCCTGCACGAAACTGAGCAGACCACCCCGCCCCAAGCCAGTGCTGAAAAGCCTGTAGTGCAAGAAGCCGCCGACCGCCGCAAGGCCGACAGCGAAGACTGAAAAATGCTGTAACCAGACCGTGTGGAAAGCGCTACTCAAGCGCTTTCCACACCGCCTGAAACCTCCCTCCGAGCCTCACCCGACCATGACCGACTCCTTCAGCGAAACCCAGGCCAGCGTGCTGATCGGCACCGCGGAAAAAATGATCGAGGTGTGGAACCGCCTCAGCGCGCAGAAACAGGCCGCCCTGCTGGCCCGCTTCGGCACCCAGGAAAACGCCATCGCCGCCCTGGTCACCACTCACCTGCTGCAAGACCAAGACGCCTGAGTCAACACCCTGACCCGAAAGATCTGAACAACGCGTCGAATTCTCCCCCTGCATCAGCGTCCACATCGGTATCATAAGCAGCCTATCTATTTAGCTGTCGCCGTGGACCCATCCCCATGCCAGATTCCCAGCGCCCCTTGGCGGTCACGCTGCAAGTCGTCTCCATCGTCCTGTTCACCTTTATCGGCTACCTGAACATCGGCATTCCCTTGGCGGTGCTGCCGGGCTATGTGCACAGCGACCTGGGTTTTGGCGCAGTCATCGCCGGCCTGGTGATCAGCGTGCAGTACCTGGCCACCCTGCTCAGCCGCCCCTACGCAGGACGCATCATCGACAACCTGGGTAGCAAGCGCGCGGTGATGTACGGCCTGGCCGGCTGCGGACTGAGCGGTGTGTTCATGCTACTTTCGGCCTGGCTGCAACATCTGCCGACCCTGAGCCTGATCAGCCTGCTGACCGGCCGCCTGGTGCTGGGCAGCGCGGAAAGCCTGGTGGGCTCGGGTTCGATTGGCTGGGGCATCGGGCGAGTCGGCGCGGCCAACACCGCCAAGGTGATCTCCTGGAACGGCATCGCCAGCTACGGTGCCCTGGCCATTGGCGCGCCCCTGGGCGCGTGGCTGGTCGATCATCTTGGCTTGTGGAGCATGGGCTCGAGCATCATCCTGCTGGCCGTGCTCGGCCTGCTGCTGGCCTGGCCGAAAGTCGCCGCCCCCATCGTCGCCGGCGAACGCCTGCCATTCATCCATGTGCTGGGCAAGGTCTTCCCCCACGGCTGCGGCCTGGCCCTGGGCTCCATCGGCTTTGGCACCATCGCCACGTTCATCACCCTGTATTACGCCACTCAGCATTGGGCCAACGCGGTGCTGTGCCTGAGCCTGTTCGGCGCCAGCTTCATCGGTGCCCGCTTGCTGTTCGGCAACCTGATCAACCGCCTGGGCGGCTTTCGCGTGGCGATCGCCTGCCTGTCGGTGGAAACCCTCGGCCTGTTGCTGCTGTGGCAGGCTCCGGACGCCAACTGGGCCCTGGCCGGCGCGGCCTTGAGCGGCTTCGGCTTCTCCCTGGTGTTCCCGGCCCTGGGGGTGGAGGCGGTGAACCTGGTGCCGGCCTCCAGCCGAGGTGCCGCGGTGGGCGCCTATTCGCTGTTCATCGACCTGTCGCTGGGCATCACCGGCCCCCTGGCCGGGGCGATTGCCGCGGGCTTCGGCTTTGCCTCGATCTTCCTGTTCGCCGCCATCGCCGCCTGCTGCGGCCTGGTACTCAGCCTGTGCCTGTACCGTCAGGCGCCCCGGCAGCGCAAGGAACGCGCACTCGGCTAGAAGTCCACCTTGCCGCGACCGGCCTTGATGTTGCCGCGCTTGGCCTTGCTCTCCAGACGGCGCTTCTTCGAACCCAGGGTCGGTTTGGTGGGGCGGCGTTTCTTTTCCACCTTGACGGCACTGAGGATCAGCTCGGTGAGGCGCTCAAGGGCATCGGCACGATTCTGCTCCTGAGTGCGGTACTGCTGGGCCTTGAGAACGATCACGCCGTCACTGGTGATGCGACTGTCGCGCAGCGCCAGCAGGCGCTCCTTGTAGAAGGGCGGCAAGGACGAGGCCGGAATGTCGAAGCGCAAATGCACCGCGCTGGACACTTTATTGACGTTCTGCCCTCCCGCGCCCTGGGCGCGGATGGCGGTCAGCTCGATCTCGGCATCCGGCAGATGCACATTGTTGGAAATCACCAGCATGGAACAGGAATCCGTTTTCAGGGCCCACAGGATACCCCCATTACCTGGGCTCCGGCGGGCCTCTTCGCCGCACAGCACACACTTGCAGGCGGCCTGCCGGCGCACGCGATCCAAGCCCGCCAAGAATCACAGGCATGAAAAACCCGGCCGGAGCCGGGTTAGTCCTTACGGGGGCCGCGCTTACTTCAGCGAAGCACTGGCCGCCTGCAGCGGTTGCTGGGCACTGCGCTTGTTCTTGATCAGGTAGCAGACCCACATGAACACCACCCACACCGGGATCGCGTACACCGAGATCTGGATGCCCGGGATCATCAGCATGATGCCGAGGATGAACACCACGAATGCCAGGCAGACGTAGTTGCCATAGGGGTACCACAGGGCCTTGAACAGCGAGGTCTGGCCGGTGCGGTTCATGTGCTGGCGGAACTTGAAGTGCGAGTAGCTGATCATCGCCCAGTTGATCACCAGGGTCGCCACCACCAGGGACATCAGCAGTTCCAGTGCGTGCTGCGGGATCAGGTAGTTGAGCACCACGGCAACGAAGGTCACCACCGCCGAGGCGAGGATCGACATCACCGGCACACCGCGCTTGTCGATCTTGGCCAGGACTTTCGGCGCATCCCCCTGCTCCGCCATGCCCAGCAGCATGCGGCTGTTGCAGTAGGTGCCGCTGTTGTACACCGACAGCGCCGCGGTCAGGACCACGAAGTTGAGGATGTGCGCCGCAGTGTTGCTGCCCAGCATCGAGAACACCTGGACGAACGGGCTGCCGCTGTAGGCATCGCCGGAAGCGTTCAGGGTCACCAGCAGGGTGTCCCATGGGGTCAGCGACAGCAGCACCACCAGGGCGCCGATGTAGAAAATCAGGATGCGGTAGATCACCTGATTGATCGCCTTGGGGATCACGGTCTTCGGCTTGTCGGCTTCAGCTGCGGTGAAACCGAGCATTTCCAGGCCGCCGAAGGAGAACATGATGATCGCCATGGCCATCACCAGGCCGCTGACGCCATTGGGGAAGAAGCCGCCGTGGGACCAGAGGTTGCTCACCGAGGCCTGCGGGCCGCCATGGCCGCTGACCAAAAGGTAGCTGCCCAGGGCGATCATGCCGACGATGGCCACCACCTTGATGATGGCGAACCAGAACTCGGCCTCGCCGAAGACCTTGACGTTGGCCAGGTTGATGGCGTTGATCATCACGAAGAACACCGCCGCCGAGGCCCAGGTCGGAACGTCCGGCCACCAGTAGTGCACGTACTTGCCGACCGCGGTCAGCTCCGACATGCCCACCAGGATGTAGAGAATCCAGCAGTTCCAGCCAGAGAGGAAACCGGCGAAGCCGCCCCAGTACTTGTGGGCGAAGTGGCTGAAGGAGCCGGCCACCGGCTCTTCGACGATCATCTCGCCCAGCTGGCGCATGATCATGAAGGCGATGAAACCACAGATGGCGTAGCCGAGGATCATCGATGGGCCAGCGGATTTGAGTACCCCGGCCGAGCCCAGGAACAAACCGGTGCCGATCGCGCCGCCCAGGGCGATCAGTTGAATATGGCGATTTTTCAGGCCGCGTTTCAGCTCGCCCGAATGCGAGTTTTGTCCACTCATGAAAAGGTTCTCACGCAAGGTTTGATGATGTTTGCAAGACGTTGCCGCCCGATGAGGCTTAAGCGGCGCGGAGCAAACCCCAGCGCAGGCACCCGAAATTCAGCGTTTTTCTAACGGTCATGCGTCACCTGTTTGTTTTTATCTGTGACGAAATCGAACCCACCACGCTCGTGACGCGGCGGAGTGAACAAGGTGGATAACCTTGAGTTTATTGGCCCGGCAGCGCGGCTCCCAGCGCCCTCGGGGCAGGCTGAAACGCGCGACGCAGACGCAAAATGCGCGGGTACGCAGTTGGGTCACAGTTAAAACGCCGCGCATTGTACACCCCTGCCCCCCTGCCGCCAGACACCGCTGTATCAGCGTGCCGGTAACCGGGATCTTGCGGGGCCTGCTCGATGCTCGACATCGGCGGCGGAACATTGGACGGACCGCGTGGGGTCGTCGATGAAGGTGCGATGACCATCGCCCTTCGAAGGGTGTCGGTGAAAGTCGGTTACGGCGTTCATTGCGCCTCCTTCTTGTTATGCACCTGTACGCAGGCAGGTGTGCATCTCACCCGCCTTGGCGCTCCGGAACAAGCGGGCCAGAGCCTCGGCAAGCAGATGGCTCACGGTCCGCCGGCAGCTTTTCCTTACAGCGCCACGACCCGTGCCGTTTCAGGGCGCAACACGCAACATTTCGTCATTTTTTCTTTACAGCGCGTAACGTTAACTTGCCAAGACAGATCATCCGCCCCGGCGACTGCAAATTGACGCACCGACCGCGGCGCCGCCGGGAGTGCTTTAGCTTTTTGTTTTCAGGCGATAAATAGCTCGCGCAAAAATAGAAAATAAAGTTCAGTAGAAAATAATCTAAATATTTTTTTGCACTTCAAAATGCCCTGAACTAGGTTTCCAGCCACTTGCCGGATGCCTCGTCCGACAGGTACGAGGAGCGGCTGCGCAGCCTGTGCAAGCATCTCGTTCACCGCTGTTGATCCGCTCTGCCAATGGACTGCTATGCGCTATGTCATCTAGGAGAGTCACCATGCAAACACTGGAACAAGACCTGGAAACCGAACTGCAACTGGACGAGTGGTTCGAAGCGGCCACTCATGATGCAGCCGTGGAAATGATGCAGGCCGACGCCGTGGTGCCGTTCGGCACGGCGATGTGGCCAATGTAAGGCGCCCGGACCGGAGCAGGCCTTGCGCCTGCCCCGGTCACCTTTGTCCTCCAGGGAGGTTTTATGGACCAGACCCGCGCCATCCGCCATTTCCTGTACTACCTCGAACGCCACCCGGCCCTGAGCAACGCCCGAGCGCAGAAAGTGGTGCTCGGCCACACCGCCGACTACCAGGCCATGGTCAGTGCCATCCTCGAACAGGCGCGCCAGGCCACGCCGCTGACGCTCAGCGCCCTGCGCCTGGACCTGGAGCCGGCCGAACGCCTGGCCCGGGCGATCATCGACTGCGACCTGTACATTTTTTTCTACGACTCCTCGACCCTGGCCCAGCCTCGCCCCGATGGCCCGGAGTTCCTCCGCCCGCTGCACGGACTGATGGCCGAGCACTGGAAGAAGTCGCTGCTGTTCAAGGATTACGGCGAGTACTTCTACGACACCTTCAGCGTCGAGCCGCAGCGTATCGCCGACCTCAATGCCACCTTGATCCGCCGCCTGTCCCAGGCTTCCACCCTGAGCTTCAGCGACCCCCAGGGCTCATATTTCGAGACGCCCCTGAGCAACGTGAAGAAATGGACCGACATCAACGGCGTCGGCAACTACGACCTGGCACCCGGGGAAATCGCCACCCACAGCGAGGCCATCAACGGTCATGTGAAGTTTCTCGGCACCTTCCTCGGCACCATCCCTTTCGCCCGTAAATACGGGGTACTGCAAGCACCGCTGGAGCTGTGGATCGAGAACTCCAGCATCACCAGGGTCGCCACCGAGGTACCGGGGCTGGCCAACGACTTCAACAAATACCTGGATGCCAACCCGTCCAACCGGCGCATCGAGGAGCTGGGCATCGGCACCAACGAAGGCATCAGGTCCCTCTACGGGCGCAATTCCGGCTTCGAGGAGCGCCACTGCGGCCTGCACCTGGGGCTGGGAGGCGGCGCCAAGGGCAGCCACCACCTGGATCTGATCTTCAGCTCAGGGGTGCTGGCGGTGGACAACAAGCCGGTGTTCGACGGCCAGTTCGCCTTCTAGCGCAACCGCAGGCTGGTGGGTAGACGCTGGCTTTTCAGCGAAGACGATCATGCCCCAGGCCCAGGACTTGAGAGCCTGTTCGCCGGCAAGCCGGCGCCCACCAAGCACAGGGCAAAAAAAAACGCCAACCCGAGGGTTGGCGTTGTTGTCGGCTGGCCGACGCTTACTCCGGCTTGCGACGACCGAAGCCGGGACGCTGGCCGGCACCGGCCGGGGCGCCACGACGCTTGCCAGACGGCGCGTCCTTGTCCAGCACCGGGCTTGGACGCTTGGACTTCGGTGCCGGTTTGGCCGGACGCTTGGTGTCCGCCGGACGCTCGGCTACCGGCGTGCCCCGACCGCTGGCCGGACGCGGCGCGCGTGGCGCGCGCTCACCATCCTGACGGGCCGCCGGCTTGCGCCCTGGGCGCTCGCCTTCGATCTGCGGCTCGCGGGAAGCACGCGGGCTGGCCGGTGCGCCGGTGGCCGGACGCAGGGTGCGCACGCGCTCGCTCTTGCCCACCGGACGCGAGGATTTGCGCTGCATGCGCTCCAGCTTGTCCTTGGACTTGGCGTTGAGCTGCGGCAGGGCCACCGGGGTCAGGCCGACTTCGGCACTGAGCACGTCGACTTCGTACTGGCTCATTTCGCGCCAGCGGCCCATGGGCAGGTCGGAGTTGAGGAACACCGGACCGAAGCGCACGCGCTTCAGGCGGCTGACCACCAGGCCCTGGGATTCCCACAGGCGGCGCACTTCACGGTTGCGACCTTCCATCACCACGCAGTGGTACCAGTGGTTGAAACCTTCGCCACCGGGCGCCTGCTGGATGTCGGTGAACTTGGCCGGGCCGTCTTCGAGCATGACCCCGGCCTTGAGGCGCTCGATCATCTCGTCGTCGACCTCACCACGCACACGCACCGCGTACTCGCGGTCCATCTCGTAGGACGGGTGCATCAGGCGGTTGGCCAGCTCACCGTCGGTGGTGAACATCAGCAAGCCGGTGGTGTTGATGTCCAGGCGGCCGATGTTGATCCAGCGGCCTTCCCGCGGACGCGGCAGCTTGTCGAACACGGTCGGACGGCCTTCCGGGTCGTCACGGGTGCAGATTTCGCCGTCGGGCTTGTTGTACATGATCACGCGGCGCACCGATTCGGCGGCCTCTTCGCGCTTGATCACCTTGCCATCGATGGATATGGCGTCATGCAGGTCGACGCGCAGGCCCAGGGTGGCCTCTTTGCCGTTGACCTTGATCCGGCCCTGGCTGATCCAGGCCTCGACGTCGCGGCGCGAGCCGACGCCGATACGGGCGAGGACTTTCTGCAGTTTCTCGCCGGCTGGACGGATTTCCTGGTCGTTCTGATCGGTATCGCTCATCTGGGCACCTCCCGGTGTAGCGCTTCAGGCTAGAGCGGCCTGAAGACGTGAAAACAGGTTCTGTGGCGAAGGGATCGCCAAAGGGTCGCGAATCATACGCTCATGGCGGCGATTGCGCATCACAGACTAGTTGATAAGTCGCCGCCCGGGCTTTTTTCCGCCAACCGGTGACCGGCATCGCCGTGGGAGCCGGCTGGCCGGCACGTCATGCGCCGCACCGACTGACGCCTTCGCCGGCAAGGTCAGTCGTCCAGCAGGCGGCGTTCGTTCTCGATGGCTTCGGCCAGGGCCAGGGCTTCGGCTTCTTCTTCGCTCAATTGCGGTGGCGAAGGCTCCAGCGCGGCCACGGCGGCCAGCAATTTGGCCCGGGCCTCGGCGACACCCAGCACATCGTCCTCGGCTGCACCCTGCGGCTCTGCTTCGGGCTCGATCGCAAACTCATGGGAGTCATCCAAGTCGTCACCAGGGATGTCAGGCTCGGCTTGCACCTCCGGGTGATCGAACAGCGGCTCCGAGTTCCCAGGCTCAACCGCGCCATCGCGATGCAGGTCGTCGAAGTCGGTCTTGATCCCCTCCTCCATGGAGTCCAGCTCCAGCAACAGGGTATGGAAGCTGGTTTCTTCCTTGGGCTCCTCCTGCTCCGCGCTGGCGTCGGCCAGTTGCTGCAAGTGCTCGGGCACGGGGGCGTCATCGAACTCCAGCACCGGCTCGGCTTCGATCTCCCGCAGTTCGGCCAGCGGCGGCAGGTCGTCGAGGTTCTTCAGGTTGAAATGGTCGAGAAAGGCCTTGGTGGTGGCGAACATCGCCGGTTTGCCCGGCACATCACGGTAGCCCACCACCCGAATCCACTCGCGCTCCAGCAGCGTCTTGACGATGTTGCTGTTGACCGCCACGCCGCGCACATCTTCGATCTCGCCGCGGGTAATCGGCTGGCGGTAGGCAATCAGGGCCATGGTTTCCAGCAGGGCACGGGAGTAGCGCTGCGGGCGCTCCTCCCACAGGCGGCCGACCCAGGGCGCGAATTTTTCGCGGATCTGCAAGCGATAGCCGGAAGCCACTTCCTTGAGCTCGAACGCCCGCCCCTCGCAGGATTTGCCCAGCAGGGCCAGGGCCTTCTTGAAGACGGCCGGGTCCGGCCGCTCGGCTTCTTCGAAGAGCTCGAACAGGCGTTCCAGGGACTGGGGTTTTCCCGAGGCCAACAGAAAGGCTTCGAGCAGGGAGGCCAGCTCGCGGGGTTCATTCAGGTTCATGATTTAAGCTCGTTATTCGGCTCGCGCCCGTACGTGGATGGCCGCAAAGGGCTCATTCTGCACCAGCTCGACCAGGGATTCCTTGACCAGTTCGAGGATCGCCATGAAGGTCACCACCACCCCCAGGCGCCCTTCCTCGGCGGTGAACAGCTCGACAAAGGGCACGAAACCGCCGCCCTTGAGCCGTTCCAGCACATCGCTCATGCGCTCGCGGGTAGACAGGGCCTCGCGGCTGACCTGGTGGCTTTCGAACATGTCGCCACGGCGCAGCACCTCGGCCATGGACATCAGCAACTCTTCCAGGGCCACATCCGGCAGCAGCTTGCGCACCCGAGCCTCGGGCGCATCGAGCTTGGGCACCACCACGTCGCGGCCAACCCGGCTCAGGCCGTCGATGCCTTCAGCGGCGGCCTTGAAGCGCTCGTATTCCTGCAGGCGGCGGATCAGCTCGGCCCGCGGGTCGTCCTCTTCTTCCTCGACCTCGGCGGAACGCGGCAAAAGCATTCGCGATTTGATCTCGGCCAGCATCGCCGCCATCACCAGGTACTCGGCGGCCAGCTCCAGGCGCACCGACTGCATCAGCTCCACATAGCCCATGTACTGGCGGGTGATTTCCGCCACCGGGATGTCGAGGATATTGATGTTCTGCTTGCGGATCAGGTACAGCAGCAAGTCCAGCGGGCCTTCGAAGGCTTCGAGGAAGACCTCCAGGGCATCCGGGGGGATGTACAGGTCCAGGGGCATTTCCATGACCGCCTGGCCATAGACCATGGCGAATGGCAGCTCCTGTTGGGCACCGGCCTGCTCGTCGACGGTTTCTACTGCGGACATCTAGGCCTCGGCCATGAACGGCGCAGGGTCGCCGCAACCGACGCGGATCACTTCCGGCTCGCCATCGGCCAGGCTGATCACTGTGGACGACTCGGTGCTGCCAAAGCCGCCGTCGATGATCAGGTCCACCTGATGCTCCAGCAACTGGCGCATCTCATAGGGATCGCTCAGGGCCTCGGTGTCGCCGGGCATGATCAGGCTGACGCTCATCAGCGGTTCGCCCAGCTCGGCCAGCAGCGCCAGGGCAATCGGGTTGCTCGGCACCCGCAGGCCGATGGTGCGGCGCTTGGGGTGCAGCAGCAGGCGCGGCACCTCTCGGGTGGCATTGAGGATAAAGGTATAAGGCCCCGGCACATGGGCCTTGAGCAGGCGGAAGGTGCCAGTGTCGATCTTGGCGAACAGGCCCAACTGCGAAAGGTCGCTGCAGATCAGCGCGAAGTTGTGCTTGTCGTCCAGTTGCCGCAAGCGGCGCACCCGCTCGATCGCCGCCTTGTCGCCCATCTGGCAGGCGACCGCATAGGACGAATCGGTGGGATAGATCACCACGCCACCGCCACGGATGATCTCGACGGCCTGTTTGATCAGGCGCGGCTGGGGGTTTTCCGGGTGGATCTGGAAAAATTGACTCACTGTCTCTACCTGTTCAGGCGGCAATAATTGGCTCATGTTTGAAGCGACACCATAGCGGTGGCAGATCCTCGGGTACCGGGCGGTATTCGCCGATCTCGGACCAGCCTCCTGGACCATGAAAGTCACTGCCGGCGCTGACCAGCAGTCCGAATTCACGAGCAAGAATAGCCAAACTGCCCACTTGCTCCGCAGGTTGATGGCCATTGACCACTTCGATTGCATGACCACCGGCTTGAATATAGTCGGCAATCAGACGGCGACGCTTGCTGCGGGTGAAATCGTAGTGCCAGGGATGGGCCAGGCTGACCCAGGCACCGGCCTCGCGCAGGGTGCCGACCGTTTCCTCCAGGGTGGGCCAGTGCAGCTTGACGTCACCCAGCTTTCCCGCCCCCAGCCACTTGCGGAAGGCTTCGGCGCGGTCCTTGACGAAGCCGGCACGCACCAGGTAGTCGGCAAAGTGCGGCCGCGCCGGGGCGTTACCGCTGTCTCCCAGCTCCTGCTGGATGGCCCGGGCGCCTTCCAAAGCGCCCGGCATGCCCTTGAGGGCCAGCTTGCGGCTGATTTCCTCGGAACGCAGCCAGCGCCCTGCGTGAAGTTTCTCGATAGCTGTCACCAGGGCCGGGGCCCGGGTATCGAATCCGTAGCCCAGCACATGAATAGTGGCGCCGCCCCAGGTGCAGGACAGTTCGACGCCATTGACCAGTTGCATGCCCAGTTGCGCCGCTGCCTGACGGGCCTCGTCCAGCCCTTCGAGGGTGTCGTGGTCGGTCAGGGACAGGATTCGCACGCCTCTCTCGTACGCACGCGCAACCAGAACCGCAGGCGCCAGGGCGCCGTCGGAGGCCGTGCTATGGCAGTGCAAATCGACATTCACAGGATGTTAAAACCTCAAGTCAGCTGGCGCTTTCGCGACCAAGGATGTTTGTTATTATGCCGCCACATCCTGCTTCTGGCTGCCACTGTGAAACAATTCATCGACTTCATCCCGCTGTTCCTGTTTTTCATCGTCTATAAAATCGATCCCCGGGTCGTCGACCTGGCCGGGCACGAAGTCACCGTGGGCGGTATCTACAGCGCCACGGCGGTGCTGATCATCAGTTCCCTGGTGGTGTACGGCGCGCTGTTCATTTCCCAGCGCAAACTGGAAAAGAGCCAGTGGCTGACCCTGGTCGCCTGCCTGGTCTTCGGCAGCCTGACCCTGGCCTTCCACAGCGAAACCTTCCTCAAGTGGAAAGCCCCGGTGGTCAACTGGCTGTTCGCCCTGGCCTTCATCGGCAGCCATTTCATCGGCGACCGCCTGCTGATCAAGCGCATCATGGGCCACGCCCTGACCCTGCCTGATCCGGTGTGGACCCGCCTGAACATCGCCTGGATCGCGTTCTTCCTGTTCTGCGGCGCCGCCAACCTGTTCGTCGCCTTCACTTTCCAGAGCATCTGGGTCGACTTCAAAGTCTTCGGCAGCCTGGGCATGACCGTACTATTCCTGGTGGGCCAGGGCATCTACCTGTCGCGCCACCTGCATGACGCCGATCCCACTACCCCGAAAACCGAGGACTGACATGCTTTACGCAATCATTGCCACAGACGTCGCCAACTCCCTGGAAAAACGCCTGGCCGCACGCCCGGCGCACCTGGAGCGACTGCAAGTACTCAATGAGCAAGGGCGTGTGGTGCTGGCCGGCCCGCACCCGGCGATCGACAGCAACGACCCCGGCGCCGCCGGCTTCACCGGCAGCCTGATCGTGGCCGAGTTCGAGTCCCTGGAAGCCGCCCAGGCCTGGGCCGAGGCCGACCCCTTCGTCACTGCCGGCGTTTACGCCAACGTGCTGGTCAAGCCGTTCAGGCAATCGATGCCGTAAATCCTCCCCGACGCGATGAACCTTCAGGGTCCATCGCGTTCTCAATCGCTCATTATTCTCGTTTGACGGCCGACAACCTGCCCAACACTCGATTGGAATCAGGAGTTTCGATGCGCCAAGGTCCGCTGTGTCTGCTGTTGGTCATGTTGTCGATCGGGGCTCCGGCCCTTGCCGAGGAAACCCAGGAAACCGGCCATTCGACGCCGCTGTCCCTGAGCGCCGGCAGTCAGATCACCGAGTTGCAGCAACGCTTGAAAGAGAGCGAGCGCCTGCGAGAAGAGCTGAGCAAACAATTGCAAAGCGCCGACGCCGAACGGGAAAGCCCACAGCTGGCCCGCTTGCGCCAGGAGAACCAGCGCCTCAAGCTGCAGCTCAAAGAGGCCCAGGCCAACCCGGTGCCGCGACTGCTGACCGATCAGCAGCAATGGTTCGTCACTGGCGGCGGCGTGGCCCTCATCGCCCTGCTCTGCGGTATCTTCGCCAGTGGCGGGCATCGCAAGCGTCGACAATGGCTAAATTGAGTGATTCATGAGCGACCTGTTACTGATTGATGATGACCAGGAGCTGTGCGAGCTCCTGAGCAGTTGGCTCGGCCAGGAAGGCTTTCAAGTACGTGCCTGCCACGATGGCTTGAGCGCACGCCGGGCCCTGGCCGAAGCGGCCCCGGCAGCCGTGGTGCTGGACGTCATGCTGCCCGACGGCAGCGGCCTGGAACTGCTCAAGCAACTGCGCAACGACCACCCCGACCTGCCAGTGCTGATGCTTTCGGCCCGCGGCGAGCCCCTGGACCGCATCCTCGGCCTGGAACTGGGCGCCGACGACTACCTGGCCAAGCCTTGCGACCCTCGCGAACTCACTGCCCGCCTGCGCGCCGTCCTGCGCCGCAGCCACCCGGTGGCGGCTTCCAGCCAGCTGGAGCTGGGCGACCTGTGCTTCAGCCCGATTCGCGGCGTGGCCACCATTGACGAGCAGGACATCAGTCTCACGGTTTCCGAAAGTCGCCTGCTGGAGGCCCTGCTCAAGCAACCTGGCGAGCCGCTGGACAAGCAGGAACTGGCGCAGATCGCGCTGGGCCGCAAGCTGACCCTGTACGACCGCAGCCTGGACATGCACGTCAGCAATCTGCGCAAGAAGATCGGCCCCCACCCAGATGGTCGCCCGCGCATCGTTGCCCTGCGCAGCCGCGGCTACTACTACAGCCTGTAACCGCGTCCCGACGCCATTGTCAGGACGCCGGCCCGGCGTCTTTACCCAAGCTTTACCCTCCACTGACCGCCGCTGACCTTGATCTGGGTAACCTGAACTCATCCGGAACTTACCGGGAATGAGACAAGGAGACACACCATGCGCAAGACCCTGATCGCTCTGTTGTTCGCCGCCGCCCTGCCAACCGTGGCCATGGCCATGCCTGAGGGCAACGGCCCGATGGGGCCGATGGACGGTCCACGGCACAGCGAGCACATGCGCGGCAAAGGCCCCTTCGGTCAACTGGACCTGAGCCGTGAGCAACGCCAACAGATCGGCAAGCTGATGGGTGAGCAAATGCACGACCGCAAGGCCGTCGTGGAAAAATACCTGGAGAAACTCTCGCCGGCCGACCAGAAAGCCATGAAAGACGAACTGGCCGCCAAACAGCAGAAAACCCAGGCTGACATCCGCGCCCTGCTCAAGCCCGAGCAGCAGAAAGAATTCGACGCCATCGTGAAGAAACAAGAGGAACGTCGCGCCGAATGGGCCGAGTTCAAGGCCTGGAAAGCGCAACAACCGCAAAAAGCGCAATAATGCGTTAGCGTCCATCCCCCAGCCCAGTGGCCTGCGCCACTGGGCTTTCGCGTTCGAGGAGTCTCTGTGCGTTCATTGTTCTGGCGCATCCTGGCCAGTTTCTGGCTGGCCATCACCCTGGTTGCCGGGTTGTCGATCCTGCTCGGGCACATGCTCAACCAGGACGCCTGGATCCTCAGTCGCCATCCGGGGCTCAACAGCCTCACCGCGGAGTGGACGCAAACCTACGAAACCCAGGGCGAAGACGCCGCCCAGGACATCCTCCAGCAGCGCAAGCGCCAGTACCACATCGATGTCCAGGTCCTCAATGAGAGCGGCGACCCGGTGGTACGCGGGACTTTCCCGCGCCGCGCCGCCGCCTTCGAGGCCCGGCAGAACAACGACGACCGCCACCTGCCCTGGCGCCGCCTGACTGCGGAATACACCAGCCCGACCACCGGCGATACCTATCTGTTCATCTACCGCATCCCCCATCCGGAGCTGGATGCCTGGCACCGAGACAGCCTGACCTGGCCCCTCAGCGCCCTGGCCATTGCCCTGGTGGTGCTGACCCTGTTCAGCCTGCTGGTGACCCTGTCCATCACCCGTCCGCTGAGCCGCCTGCGCGGCGCCGTACACGATCTGGGCCAGGCCAGCTATCAGCAGAACAGCCTGGCGCGCCTGGCCAATCGGCGCGACGAGTTCGGCGTGCTGGCCCGGGACTTCAACCGCATGGGCTCGCGTCTGCAAAGCCTGATTGGCAGCCAGCGTCAGTTGCTGCGGGATGTGTCCCACGAACTGCGTTCCCCCCTGGCACGGCTGCGCATCGCCCTGGCCCTGGCCGAGCGTGCCGCCCCCGAAGAGCGGGAGCGGCTGTGGCCCCGACTGACTCGGGAATGCGATCGCCTGGAGGCGCTGATCAGCGAGATCCTGGTGCTGGCCCGGGTCGACGCGGACAACGCCAGCGCCGAGGACGTGGACCTCAATGCCTTGCTGCTGGCCCTGCAAAAAGACGCGCAACTGGCCTGCCCGGAGCAACAGGTGCAGATCGACGCCCAACCGCAGCTGAGCCTGCGAGGCTGGCCGACCATGCTGGAGCGGGCGGTGGACAACCTGCTGCGCAATGCCCAGCGCTTCAACCCCGCCGGGCAACCGATCGAGGTCCAGGCCCTGCGCCAGGGCGACAGGATCCTGATCAGCGTGCGCGACCACGGGCCCGGGGTGGGCGCCGAACACCTGAAACAGTTGGGTGAGCCGTTCTTCCGCGCGCCAGGGCAAAGCGCACCCGGCCATGGCCTGGGCCTGGCCATTGCTCGCCGGGCGGCGGAGCGTCACGGCGGCAGTCTGTTACTGGACAATCACTCCCAGGGCGGCTTCATCGCCACCCTGGAGTTGCCCCTGATGCCCGGCGCGCCAGCCCCCGCCTGAAACCAGCGCGGGCAAGCCGCTACTGCCAGGTCCGGCGGTAACGGGCTTGCCCGCGATGCAACACAGCGACCGCTGGTGTCGATCAGGCCTTGGCGCTCCAGGCGCTGACAAACTCGCTGGTATCGACTTTTGGTGCGACCCGAGGCTCGTTCAGCGGCGTCCCCAGGTACAGGAAGGCAATGATCTCTTCCCCCTCCGTCAGGCCCAGCCCCTTGGCCACGTGCGGCGAATAGGACAACTCGCCGGTGCGCCACACGGCGCCAATGCCCTGGGCATAGGCCGCCAGCAGGATACCGTGGGCTGCACAGCCCGCCGCCAGCAATTGCTCGGACTTGGGCACCTTGAAATGCTCCTGCAGCCGCGCCACGACCACCACCACCAGCGGTGCACGCAGCGGCATGGCCCGGGCCTTGTCCAGCGCGGCCTGAGTCACTTCGCCGCCTTGCAGCTGTACGGCTTCAACCAGCAGTTCGCCCAACTGATCACGGGCTTGGCCTTCGACGGTGAGGAACCGCCAGGGGCGCAATTGCCCGTGGTCCGGCGCGCGCAAGGCGGCGGCGAACAGTGCTTCGCGCTGCGCGGCGCTGGGCGCGGGCTCCACTAGGCGCGGCACGGAAACACGGTTGAGCAAAGCGTCGAGAGCCTCCATCGGCCACCTCCTGAAAAAAATGTCCGGCCATTCTAACGGCATCCGCCGCCGGGGTGCCGGTTTACATGCCCTGCCCCGCAGGTAGAATGAGCGCCCTTCACCTACCAGCCCGAGCGCAATACATGGCGTTGCCGACTTTAAGAATCATTGGCTTCATCATCGGCATCTTCCTCATCACCCTGGCCATCGCCATGGTGGTACCGATGGCGACACTGGTGATCTTCGAACGCACCGGCGACCTGCCGTCCTTCCTCTGGGCCAGCATGATCACCTTTATCGCCGGCTTGGCCCTGGTGATCCCGGGGCGCCCCGAGCACATCCACCTGCGCCCGCGAGACATGTACCTGCTGACGGTTTCCAGCTGGTTGGTGGTGTGTATCTTTGCCGCCCTGCCGTTCCTGCTGACCCAGCACATCAGCTACACCGATTCGTTCTTCGAAAGCATGTCCGGCATCACCGCCACTGGCGCCACGGTGCTCAGCGGCCTGGACAGTATGTCCCCGGGCATCCTGATCTGGCGCTCGATGCTGCACTGGCTGGGGGGCATCGGCTTTATCGGCATGGCGGTGGCGATCCTGCCGCTGCTGCGCATTGGCGGCATGCGCCTGTTCCAGACCGAGTCCTCGGACCGCTCGGAAAAGGTCATGCCGCGCTCGCACATGGTGGCGCGCCTGATCGTCGCCACCTATGTCGGTATCACCATCTTCGGCAGCCTGGCGTTCTGGTGGGCCGGCATGAACGTGTTCGACGCCATCAACCACGCCATGTCGGCAATCTCCACCGGCGGTTTCTCCACCTCCGACGACTCCCTGGCCCACTGGCAGCAACCGGCAGTGCACTGGGTGGCGGTGGTGGTGATGATCCTCGGCAGCCTGCCCTTCGCCCTCTATGTGGCGACCCTGCGCGGCAACCGCAAGGCGTTGATCAAGGATCAGCAGGTCCAGGGCCTGCTCGGCATGCTCCTGGTGACCTGGCTGGTGCTGGGCACCTGGTACTGGTGGACCACCGACCTGCACTGGCTGGACGCCCTGCGTCACGTGGCGCTGAACGTGACCTCAGTGGTCACCACCACCGGGTTCGCCTTGGGCGACTACAGCCTGTGGGGCAATTTCTCACTGATGCTGTTCTTTTATCTGGGGTTCGTCGGCGGCTGTTCAGGCTCCACGGCCGGAGGGATCAAGATCTTCCGCTTCCAGGTGGCCTACATCCTGCTCAAGGCCAACCTCAATCAGCTGATCCACCCCCGGGCGGTGATCAAGCAGAAGTACAACGGCCACCGCCTGGACGAGGAAATCGTTCGTTCGATCCTGACCTTCTCGTTCTTCTTCGCCATCACCATCTGCATGATTGCCCTGGCCCTGTCGCTCCTGGGCCTGGACTGGATGACCGCCCTGACCGGCGCCGCCAGCACCGTGTCCGGCGTGGGCCCGGGCCTGGGCGAAACCATCGGCCCGGCGGGCAACTTCTCGACCCTGCCGGATGCCGCCAAGTGGATCCTGTCCCTGGGCATGCTCCTGGGCCGACTGGAGATCATCACGGTGTTCGTGTTGTGTATTCCGGCGTTCTGGCGTCATTGACCGACGCCGGCAGCGCCAGCAGGCGTGCCCGATACTCACCCGGCGTGGTATCGAACCAGCGGCGAAACGCCCGGAAGAAATTGCTCGGATCGGCGAACCCCAACAGGTAGGCAATCTCCAGCAAGGTCATGCGCGGCTGCGCCAGATACTGCTCGGCCAACTCTCGCCGGATGTCGTCCAGCAGGGTCTGGAAGCTGGTGCCCTCCTCCTGCAGACGACGCTGCAACGTGCGCTGGGACAGGTGCAGGGTCTGCGCCACCACCTCGCGCTTGGGCTCGCCCTGGGGCAACAGACGGCACAGCACCTGCCGCGCCTTGTGCGTCACCCGGCTTTCAGAAAAGCGCGCCAGGTACTCGCCGGCAAAACGATCGTGCAGCAAGGCCATCGCCTCGTTGGCCGTGGGCAGTGGCGCCTCCATGTCGGCGCGTTCGAAGATCAGTGCATCAAAGGGCGCGGAGAACGCCAGCGGGGCATGGAACATCTCCTTGTAAGGCTGCAGATCCTCGGGCTGCTCGCCTTGCAGCAGTACCTTGCGTGGCTGCAGGGCCCGCCCGGTCAACCAGCTGCACAGGGCCAGTGCGCAGGCCAGCGAGGCCTCGGCACTTTGCCGGGTGGGCGGCAGATGGTCGCCATGTACCGTCAGGATCAGCGCATAACCCTCGGGTAAAAGACGAAAGCTCAGGTCGGCGCTTTCGGCAATGATGCGCTGATAGCGCACCAGACGCTGAAAGCCTTCGACCAGGGTACGACTCGACATCAAGGCGTAACCGGCCACATGAAAGGAAGCCGGACGCACCACCTTGCCCATGTTCAGGCCGATCGCCGGGTTGCCGGACAACTCGACGGCACGCTGCCAGAGCCGGGTCATCGAATCCTGGGGGAAGCGCGCGTCGGGGTCTTCGAGAGCGCCGTAGTCGAGCCCCAACTGCTCGAACAAAGCGCGGCAGTCCAGGCCATCCATCTCCAGAGCCTTGACTATTCCCAAGGCCCAGCTTGCAGAAGTCGTTCGTTCGCTCATGAGGGCTTCTTACATGACAAGCCGCATGCTACGGCCGATTGCCCAAGGATACTAAAGTGGCGCCTATTGTCACTGGCCAGCGCAACCAGGGACTCTAGACTCACATAAGCTCCCGCAGAACATCCGCCCGCACAACAACAAACAACCGAGATCGCGGCCATGGAAAACATCCGACAGTTCAGCAGCTTCGCCGAGTTCTACCCCTATTACCTGAGCGAGCACAGCGACAGCACCTGCCGTCGCCTGCACTTTATCGGCACCAGCCTGGTGATCTTCCTCCTGGCCCTGGCCATCGGCAAAGGGGCCTGGCTGCTGTTGCTGGCGCTGCCGCTGGCCGGCTACGGCTTTGCCTGGGTCGGGCATTTCTTCTTCGAAAAAAATCGTCCGGCCACCTTTCAGCACCCGCTGTACAGCCTGCTGGGTGACTTCGTCATGTACCGCGACATGATCCTCGGCAAGGTGCCGTTCTAGCGCCGACCGGCCATCCGTCCTCGCCACCCCGCGACCATGGCTATGACCATGGCCGGGCTCGGGCCCGATTTCCCCTGACAGCAAGAGGCCGAACGATGAAGGCTCACGCACGCTTCACCCACATGCAGGATGGCACCCAAGAGGACTGGGCGATCATCGCTGCGGATTTCAGCGCCTACGCCAGGCAACTGCCCGCCCGTATCCTGACCCACTTGCGACTGCTGGAAGGCGACTTCGGCGGTTTCCCGGTGGACCGTCTGACCCATTCACTGCAGACCGCCAGCCGCGCCTGGCATGACGGGCGCGACGAGGAGTACGTGGTCTGCGCCCTGCTGCATGACATCGGCGACACCCTGGGTTCCTACAATCATCCGGATATCGCCGCCGCCATCCTCAAGCCCTTCGTCAGCCCGGAGAACCTGTGGATGGTGGAAAAGCACGGAATCTTCCAGGGCTACTACTTCTTCCACCACCTGGGCATGGACCGCCATCTGCGCGAGCAATTTCGCGAGCATCCGCTGTACCAGCGCACTGCCGAATTCTGCGCCAAGTACGATGCCGCGGCGTTCGACCCCACCTACGCCAGCCTGCCCCTGAGCTTCTTCGAACCCATGCTGCAACGGTTGTTCGCCCAGCCCCGGCAGTCGCTGTACCAGGCGGCCATGGAACAGCCCCGCGCCGACTGAAGCCCGATGGTTCTCCGGCTCAGGCCGGCTCCGCCATTTTCGTGAGCGAGGCCTTGAGCTGGGCTTCCCGGGCCTGGGCGTCGGCCAGGCGATAGAGTTCGATGCTGCCGTCCCAATGCTCGATCAGGGCGGTACAGGACTCGACCCAATCACCGCAATTGAGGTAGTCCACCTCGCCGACCTTGCGGATCTCGGCATGGTGGATGTGGCCACAGACCACCCCGTGCAGCTCGCGCTTGACGCACTCGTGGGCAATGGCCTCCTCGAAGTCACTGATAAAGCTCACCGCAGTCTTGACCTTGTGCTTGAGGTAGGCCGACAGCGACCAGTAACCGTAGCCATAACGCGCCCGCCAGTGATTGAGCCAGCGGTTGAGGGTCAGGGTGAACTCGTAGGCCGAGTCGCCGAGAAAGGCCAGCCAACGGTGATAGCGGGTGATGACGTCGAACTGGTCGCCGTGAATCACCAGCAGATGGCGACCGTCCGCCGTGACATGCACGGCTTCGTCCACCAGTTGGATGTTGCCCAGAATCAGCTTGGAGTAACGGCGCAGGAACTCATCGTGATTGCCGGTGACGTAGATCACCTCGGTGCCGCGCTTGCTCATGGTCAGCAAGCGGCGGATCACATTGGTATGGGCCTGAGGCCAGTACATGCCACCGCGCAGCTTCCAGCCGTCGATAATGTCCCCAACCAGGTAGATGCGATCGGCCTGGTAGCCCTTGAGAAACTGCGCCAGGTGCTCCGCCTGGCAATCCCGGGTCCCCAGGTGCACATCGGAAATCCATAAGGTCCGTACCCGTTGCTTGCGACTGGGCTTGGCGAGTTCGACATGGGTCATGGACGCTCTCCTGGATTTTTTGCGAGCTTGCGCCCCAGCGATTAATAGCCCATGACAAAAATGCGGCAATGCGATGACAGCCCGAACCGCCCGACTGGCGGTGTAGACTGCGCCTCTGCCAAGGAGACCGTGATGGGATCTATCCTCACTCTGCGCCATTACACTCACGACCTGATCGCCCACAGCCACGAGCATGCGCAACTGGTGTTCGGCCTGCGTGGCCAGCTCGATTTCGAAGTCGAAGGCCGGGGCAGTCAGGTGCAGCAACAGAGCTTCGTGGTGGTACCGGCCGGCGCCCGGCATGTGTGCGGCAGCCCCAGTGGAAGCCATTGCCTGGTGCTGGACATACCCGGTGAACACTGGGTGCAACAATCTTTGGGCGAACACGCCGAGGCCAGCCGGCGCTTGCTCGACGCGCCCCGACATCGGGTCCTGGAGCCAAGCCAGAGCCGCCTGGTCAACTGGCTGGCGCAGAGCCCGGTGGACGACCCCCTGATTGCCCAGCAAGGCGCAGTCCTGCTGCTGGCCAGCCTCAACCACTCGACGCCGCTTCCTCCTGGCGAGCGACGGCTGCCCTACGCCGCCATGCAGGCCCACATAGAGCGCCACGCCGCCCATCCGCTGCAGGTGGCCGATCTGGCACGAATTGCCGGTCTTTCCAGCGCCCACTTGCACACACGGTTCATCGCCGAATGTGGCGAGACGCCCATGGAATACGTGCGACGACGGCGCCTGCACATGGCCCTGGAACTGCTGCGCGGCTCGACCCTGCCGGTCGGCGAGATCGCCAGCCGGGTCGGCTACAACTCACAGAGCGCCTTCGCCGCCGCCATGCTGCGCGAATTCGGTCACTCCCCGCGTCGGCTCCGGCAGGGAGCCCAGGCTAATCCCTCGACAAAAAAACCCAGGATCGCGACAGACGCCGGCACCGACCCTTCTTAAACTGAGCCGCAGCCCTTCAAGGCCATCACCGTCTTTTGCTCAAGGATCAAGATGACTCCGCGTACCGCCCTTGGCGCCCTGCATATCGGCGCCCTCATGTTCGGCCTGACCGGCGTGTTCGGCAAACTGGCCGTCGCCTCGCCTGCTGTTATCGTGTTCGGCCGTGCGGCCTTTGCCGTGCTGGCCCTGGCTGGCTTCGCGCGCCTGGCCAGCGCCACGCCCTGGCAGAAACTGGCCGCCACCGATTGGCGGCGCCTGCTGCTCAGTGGCCTGTTGCTGGCCGGACACTGGGTCAGCTTCTTCGTCGCGGTGAAGGTCGCCGGGGTGGCCATCGCGACCCTGGGCTTTGCCAGCTTCCCGGCCTTCACGGTCATTCTCGAGGGGCTGATCTTCCGCGAGCGGATCCGCCTCAACGAGATGCTGCTGGTGAGCCTGGTGAGCATCGGCCTGGTGCTGGTAACCCCGGACTTCGACCTCGCCAGCCAGGCCACCACCGGCCTGCTCTGGGCCGTGGGTTCGGGCCTGCTGTTTGCCCTACTGTCCTTGAACAACCGCGCCAGCTCCGGACGCATTCCCGCGGTGCAGGCGGCCCTCTGCCAGAACGTGGTGGTCGCCCTGTGCCTGTTGCCGGTGGCGGCCCCCGAGCTTGGCCAGGTGCGGGCCATGGACTGGCTATGGATCAGTCTGCTGGGAATCTTCTGCACCGGTCTGGCCCACAGCCTGTTTGTCGCCAGCCTGGCGGTGATCAAGGCTCGCACCGCGGCGGTGGTTTTCGCCCTGGAACCGGTCTACGGGATTACCGTGGCCTGGCTGCTGTTCGGCGAGAATCCGACGCTGCGCATGCTGATGGGAGGCGCCTTGATCATCGTGGCGATCGTGGTGTCGAGCCGACTCTCGACCCGTTCAGACAAGCCAGCCACAACGGCGTCGGCCGGCTCTCACTGAGCCCGATCGTTGTGTCCCAGGTCGCGCTCGGGGTCGATGCAGTCGCGAACCCTTTGCTTGAGCACCTTGGCTTCGGGAAAGCCGCCGTCAGCCTTGCGCTCCCAGATCTGCACGCCATTGCAGCTGATATGAAAGGTTCCCCCGGTAGCGGGCACCAGGGACACCTTGCCCAGGTCGTCGCTGAAGGTGCTCAGCAGCTCCTGGGCCAGCCAGGCCGCCCGCAGCAGCCACTGGCATTGGGTGCAATAGGTGATGATCACTTCGGGTTTACGTTCGGTCATGGTACGGCGGACTCCTGGGTGCAAGGGCGTCGCTATAATAGCCGGCTTTATCGCCCGTCCCGAGATCCACGATGCGCCGCCTGCTGTCCTGCCTGTTGCTCTGCCTGCTGCCCCTGATCGCTCAATCCAGTGAAGCACCGCGACCGAAAATCGGCCTGGTGCTTTCGGGGGGCGCGGCCCGCGGCCTGGCCCATGTCGGCGTGCTCAAGGCCCTGGAAGAGCAAGGCATCCGCATCGACGCGATCGCCGGCACCAGCATGGGCGCAGTGATCGGTGGCCTCTACGCTTCGGGCTACAAGATCGACGAGCTGGAGAAACTGGCCCTGAACATTGACTGGAAACAGGCCCTGTCCGATGCCCCGCCCCGGGAAGACGTGCCCTTTCGGCGCAAGCAGGACGATCGGGACTTTCTGGTCAAGCAGAAGCTCAGCTTCCGTGACGACGGCAGCCTCGGCCTGCCCCTAGGGGTGATCCAGGGCCAGAACCTGGCGTTGTTGCTGGAAAGCAAACTGGCCCACGCCAGTGACACCCGGGACTTCGACAAGCTGCCGATCCCCTTCAGGGCCGTGGCCACTGACATCGCCAGCGGCGAAAAGGTGGTGTTCCGCAAAGGCCACCTGCCCCAGGTAATCCGCGCCAGCATGTCGATTCCGGCGGTATTCGCCCCGGTGGAACTGGACGGGCGGCTTTTGGTGGACGGCGGCATGACCGACAACATTCCCCTGGATGTGGCCCGGGACATGGGGGTCGACATTGCCATTGTGGTGGACATCGGCACGCCGCTGCGCTCGCGCAAGCAACTCAATACCGTGGTGGATGTGCTCAACCAGTCCATCACCCTGATGACCCGACGCAACTCCGAAGAACAGCTGGCGACCCTGCACAAGGACGACGTGCTGATCCAACCTTCGCTGTCGAGCTTCGGCGTCACCGACTTCGGCCGCGCCCAGGAAGTGATCGACGCCGGCTATCGCGCCACCCGCATCCTCGACGCACGCCTGGCTCGCCTGCGCCCCGCCGAGCCGCAGGATGCGCAGTTGACGGCCGCGCGCCAGCCCAGCCAGCGCACGCCCATCATCAGCGCGATCAAGGTGGAGAACGACTCCAAGGTCAGCGATGAGGTCATTCGCTACTACATCCGCCAGCGGATCGGCGAGCCCCTGGACCTGGGCCGCCTGGAGACCGACATGGGCACCTTGTACGGCCTGGATTTCTTCGAGCAGGTGCAGTATCGCGTGACCCACAAGGGCCCGGACAACACCCTGGTGATCAGTGCCCGCGGCAAGCGCAGCGGCACCGACTACCTGCGCCTGGGCCTGAACCTGTCCGATGACATGCGTGGCGACAGCGCCTTCAATATCGGCGCCAGCTACCGCATGAACGGAATCAACAGCCTCGGAGCGGAGTGGCTGACCCGAGTGCAGGTCGGCGACCAGCAGGAAATCTACAGCGAGTTCTACCAGCCACTGGACGCCGGCTCGCGCTACTTCATTGCGCCCTTCATCGCCGCTGAAGCACAGAACGTCGAAGCGGTACTGGACAACGATCCGATCGCCGAGTATCGCGTGGAACGCTACGGCCTCGGCCTCAACCTGGGACGACAGATCGGCAACAGCGGCGAAGTCCGCTTCGGTATCGGCGAAGCCTGGGGCAAGGCCGATGTACGCATCGGCGATCACGACTTGCCCAGCGAGCACTTCAACGAAGGTTACTACCAGTTGCAGTACTCCTTCGATTCGCTGGACAACGTCTACTTCCCTCACTCCGGTGAGGACATCGGACTGACTCTGCGCCAGTTCGAACCAAGCCTGGGCTCGGACAACCGCTACCGTCAGTGGGAGTTCAAGCTGGACAAGGCCTTGAGCAGCGGCCCCAACACCTTCGTCCTGGGCGGACGCTACGGCCGGACCCTGGACAACGCCGAAGTGGTGACTTCCAGCTTCCTCCTCGGTGGCGCCCGACAGCTGTCGGGCTTCCGCCAGGACGCGTTGTCCGGGCAGAACATCACCCTGGCCAGGGCGGTGTACTTGCGTCGACTGACGCCACGCGCCTACTTGCCGCTGGATTTCCCGCTGTACCTGGGAGCTTCGCTGGAGCGTGGCCGGGCGTGGAACAACGACAACGCCTTTGACAGCGGCTATATCAATGCCGCGAGCATCTTCCTCGGGTTCGATACGCCGCTGGGGCCATTGAATTTCAGCTACGGCTTCAACGACGACAACCAGAAGGCCCTGTCGCTGAACCTCGGCCAGACCTTCTGACAGACGCGCAAGTGCCGCACCGGATGACGCAATCAGCAATATTCAGGGATAGGCGAAAACAGGACGAACCGGGGTCAGGCAACCCCGGCGGAAGGCGTCAGGATTTTTCCAGATTGGCCAGGATGCGCCCATGAACGCGCATGCAGACCCGCAGGTCTTCATCGTCGACGCCAATGAACAATTCATGGCGCAAGGCGGTAGCAATGGTTTCGATCTGTTCGATCAGGGGCCGGGCGGAAGGACAGAGCACGATCTTCTTCGCCCGACGATCTTCCATTACCGCCTGGCGTTGGACCAGGCCCTGGGTTTCCAGGCTGTCCAGCAGACGGGCCAGGGTTGGACCTTCCACGCCAACGCTTTGTGCCAGCTCACGCTGGGTTGGCGCGTCTTCGAAACGGGCCAGGTGCAACAGCACCAGCCAACGGGCCTGGGACAGGCCGAGCCCGGCCAGGCGGCGATCCAGTTCGGCACGCCAGCCGCGAGACATATGCGCCAGCTGCATACCAAAACGGTGTTCATCGGTTAACGGCATAAAACACTCATGATCAGACTGAAAATAAAGAAAACCTAATTATTAGTCAGCTAAGCATGCCCCTTGCCCGGAGGCAAGGCCTGTAAGGGACTGAATCGTTACAACATTGACGCACCCCCTCAAATTTCAAACTCCGACTGCAAGGCCGCACGCACGCAATACAAAACCCCTTCAGGCACGCGTCCGGCAAACAACTCGCTGATCTCGGCCACCGGCGGCAATTCGCCCTCACCGTCGAGGAAAGCATCCTGGATTTCTCCCAGCAGGTCTTCCGGCAGGTCCAGAGCCTGTTCCAGCGACAACTGCTGCTTGCCTATGGCTTCGGCCAGCAAGGTGTAGACATTCTTCTCCGTGCATTGCAGTTGCCCGGCGATCTGCACCGGGGTCATCCCGGCACGGGCCAGGGTGATCAACTCGTGACGGATATCGGCGACCACCTTCGGCGCCTCGACACCGCCGCCCAGCACTTCGAGGAAGGCCGCGCCATAACGCTCCAGCTTGCGCGCGCCGACGCCGCTGACCTCGGCCATCTCCGCCATGGAGCCGGGCTGGCTGCGCAGCATCTCCAGCAAGGTCGAGTCGGGGAAAATCACATAAGGCGGCACCCCATGCTCTTCCGCCAGCTTGCGGCGCAGGGCTCGCAGCGCTTCCCACTGCTCGCGCTCCTCGCCCCGTACCAGCTGACTGGCCTGACTGGTACTGCTTTTCGGGCTGCTCTGCGGCTTGAGATCGCGGCGCAGCTCCAGGGTCACCTCCCCCTTGAGCAAGGGACGACAGCTGTCGCTCAGGCGCAGGCCGCCGTAGCCTTCCAGGTCAATATCCGCCAGCCCGCGCGCCACCAACTGGCGAAACAGGGAGCGCCACTCGCCTTCGCTGCGAGCCTTGCCGACGCCAAACACCGACAGGTGCTGATGACCGAAACTGCGCACTTTTTCCGTGTCCTTGCCCAGCAGCACATCCACCAGGTGACCGACGCCATACCGCTGGCCGGTGCGATAGATCGCCGACAGTGCCTGGCGTGCCGGCTCGGTGGCGTCCCAGGTCTGCACCCCGTCGACACAGTTGTCGCAATGGCCACAAGGCTGGGGCATGTCCTCATCGAAATAGGCCAGCAATGTCTGGCGCCGGCAGCGGGTTTCCTCGCACAGGGCCAGCATCGCATCGAGCTTGTGCTGCTCGAGACGCTTGTGGCGCTCGTCGCCCTCGGAGTTCTGCAGCATCTGCTTGAGCATCAGCACGTCCTGCAGCCCGTAGGCCATCCAGGCATCCGCCGGTAGGCCGTCACGGCCGGCGCGGCCGGTTTCCTGGTAGTAGGCTTCCAGGGACTTGGGCAGATCCATATGAGCGACAAAACGCACGTTGGGCTTGTCGATGCCCATGCCGAAAGCGATGGTGGCCACCATGATCAGGCCCTCCTCGTTGAGGAAGCGCTTCTGGTGATAGGCCCGCAGCTCGTTGGGCAGGCCGGCGTGATACGGCAGCGCGGTAAAGCCCTGCTCACAGAGGAAGGCCGCCACTTCGTCGACCTTCTTGCGCGACAGGCAATAGACGATACCGGCATCGCTGCGCCGCTCGTTGAGGAACGCCTGCAACTGCTTGCGCGGCTGCTCCTTGGGCACGATGCGGTAGAAGATGTTCGGCCGGTCGAAGCTGGAGAGAAAGCGCTCGGCGTTCTGCAGGTGCAGGCGATTGACGATCTCTTCCCGGGTGCGCTTGTCGGCGGTGGCGGTCAGGGCAATGCGCGGCACGTTGGGGAACATTTCCGCCAGTTGCCCCAACTGCAGGTATTCGGGACGGAAGTCGTGGCCCCACTGGGACACGCAGTGGGCTTCGTCGATGGCGAACAGGGCAATGTCGAGGTTCTGCAGGAACGCCAGCATCCGCGGCTGAACCAGGCGCTCAGGAGCCAGATAGAGCATCTTCACCTCGCCGCGACGAATACGCGCCGCCAGGTCACGCTGCTGCTCGGCACTCAGGGTCGAGTTCAAGGCGGCAGCCGCGACACCGAGTTCCTCAAGGGTGGCCACCTGATCGTCCATCAGCGCGATCAGTGGCGATACCACCACCGCCAATCCTTCGCGAAGCAGGGCCGGGACCTGGAAACACAAGGACTTGCCACCACCGGTGGGCATCAGCACCAAGGCATCGCCGCCACTGGCCACGCGCTCAATGATCGCACCTTGGCGACCACGGAAACTGTCGTAGCCGAAGATGTCCTTGAGGACGCGTTGAGCCTGTTCGAGCATGAAAAACTCCAAAAATCACCGAATTCCCTGGGCGCAGACTGGCCGAAAAACCGGCACGCTTCACCGACAAATGCGTTAGCGGACTTGTCCGCAACTGCGTTCGGGCCTGCAGGGCATCACAAAACGCGGCAGTATACCCGAGCCCCACCTGACAGAGGGCGCGGACAAGGGACCGCTGGTAACCTTTAGAACCGCTCAAATCTGCCCCGTGGCTGGCTTGAGCGCGCAAGAAAGCCTAGAATTCAACATCGTTTATTCCCCAAGGTAGCCCGTCAATGTCCTTCGCTGAGCAACTAACCCGCCTGCAAGTCTTCCTCGACGCAGATGATCTGCACGACGAGGCGCTGGACTACGTGGCCGCTCACGGCTACCTGACCGCGCTGTCGATCTGTTCGGAAAGCGTTCCCGACCGTGAGTGGATCGACGCTCTCTTCGCCGAGGAGCCGCATTACCGCGACGACGCCGAACGCGAAGCCATCGAATCCACTCTGCTGGCCCTCAAGGCGCACATCGCCCGCCAACTGGCCTCCGACGAGGAGTTCGAACTGCCCTGCGAACTCGACCTGGGCGACGACCCGGATGACTCCGACCTGCGCGGCTGGTGCATCGGGTTCATGGAAGGCGTATTCCTGCGTGAAGCGGCCTGGTTCGAAACCGCAGAGGAAGAAGTCAGCGAGATGCTGCTGCCGATCATGGTCGGCTCCGGCCTGTTCGACGAGCAGCCGGAGTTCTCGGACATCGCCACCGATGCCAACCTGATGGACGACATGATCGTGCAGATCCCCGAAGCCCTGACTGCGTTGTACCTGCTGTGCAACGCCCCCGACGAAAAACCCGCGCTGCTCAAGCCTCGTCACCACTGAGTCGGCGCCTATGGCCAAGCCCATAGGCCAACGTCCCCGGGTATTGCGTTACGTTCTGCTGGCCATCGGCTGGCTGAGCGTAGCGCTCGGGGTCATCGGCATCTTCCTTCCGGTACTGCCCACCACCCCTTTCCTGCTGCTGGCGGCGGCCTGTTTCGCCCGCAGTTCGCCACGCTTCTACCAGTGGCTGGTGCAACACCCGCGCCTGGGTCCATGGATATGCAACTACCTGGATGGCAACGGCATACCGCTCAAGGGCAAGGTGTATGCGATCGGCCTGATGTGGCTGAGCATCGGTTTCTCCTGCTACCTGGTGCCGTCAATCTGGGCACGCAGCTTCATGCTGACCAGCGCGGTGCTGGTCAGCATTTACATCCTGCGGCAGAAAACCTTGCGAACCTGAGACGCTAGACGCCCCCTTGAAGTAGCCCGTTTACCGGGGAAAAGCACTGCAGCTTTGTCCCGTTTTCGCCCCTCTTACAGGGAGGAATTGGCGCCATGGTTGCGTTGGTAGGTGTCTTCGCCCATCGCGGCGATCTGCCCTTCGATCAAGGCCTCGAAGGGGCGCAGCAAGGGCTCGAAGGAGGTCGGCGCCTCCAGCACCTGCAACGCCTGGACAATCGCTTCCAGGGTCGACAGCGCACCCGGCCCCGGGGCCTTGCGCAGGCGATAGCGCGAAGGCGTGGCAGCGGCCAGGGTCACTCGCGGCAGGGCCGCCAGCAGCGGATTGAGGTGCAACAGCTTGCGCGCCTTGCGCCAGGTGCCGTCGGGCACCACCAGCAGCAACGGTTCATCCGTCTCGGCGTAGGCCTGCAATGGCTGGGCATCATCCGCCGGGAACAGCAGGCAGGCCCTGTATCCGGGCTGAGCGAGCAGCGCCGGCAAATCCTCGAACACCTCGCCCACCACCAACTCGGCGTTACTCAACCCCAGCGCGGCCAGCCGCGCCGTGTTCAGGGCATGGTTGACCTCGCTGGGGTGCTGCAACAGCAACACCCGGGTGCGACTGGACAACCGCGGGATCAGCGGGCACAGACAGTGGCCCGTAGGGCGCAGGCAACGCTCGCAGCGTGCTCGGGACATGGGAATACCTTATGACTGGTTGAGCTGGGCCTTGAGCAGGTCGCGGAAGGTCTGGATCAGCGGCTCACGGCCCCGGCCACGGCGCATGATCATGGAGAAGGGAGCCTGATAACCGAAGGTCGCCGGCAGCAACACCCGCAGGTCCCCCTTGTCGGCCCAGGCCTGGGCGTAGTGTTCCGGCAGGTAGCCGATGTAGGCACCGGACAGCACCAGGATCAACTGCGCCTCCATGCTCTCCACGGTCGCCGCACTGTGCTTGAAGCCGTGACGGGCCAGCTCGGCCTGGCTCCAGTAGCCGCGGCCCACCATGCGCTGCTGGGTGATGACCTGCTCGGGGATGCGCCGCTCGCTGTACAGCGGATGCCGGTTGCTGCAGTACAGCCAGTGCTGCTCGCGGTACAGCGGCATGTACACCAGGCCGCTCATGCGCGTGGAGAAGGCGCCGATGGCCAGGTCCAGGCGGTTGTCCTGCACCCCCAGTTGCAACTCGTGAGGACTCAGCACCGACAGGTGCAGATGCACCGCCGGATGCTCCTGACTGTAGGCGCCGATGGCCTCGGCGAACGGCAGGGCCTTGTCGCTGACGGTGGAGTCGATCACTCCCAGGTTCAGGGTGCCGCGCAACTCGCCCTTGAGGGCCGCCGCGTATTGCTCGAAGCCCTCCAGTTCCCCCAGCAAGCGCAGGGTTTCCTGGTGGAACAGCTCGCCCTTGCTGGTCAGGCTGAAACCGCCCCGGCCACGGTGACAGAGCACCAGTCCCAGGGAGGCTTCCAGCTGGCTCATGTAGGTGCTGATGGCCGAAGTCGAGAGATTGAGCTCGTGCTGGGCATTGGCGAACCCCTGATGGCGCACCACGCTGACGAAGATGCGCAATAGTTTCAGATCAGGTAAAGCGTTGGCCATGACAGGCTCCGATAACAGGCAAAACGACCACTTCCCTGTAACAAGTGCGCGTGCTCGTGCCGCGCGATGAAGCAGACCCGATGCCATCCATGCCCACGTTCAATCGCCCCCCGTCACCCGGATAACGCTGCTTGCACCAGCGGACGGGGGCAGGCTGCCACGCTTCGCAGGGCGTTGGCAGCAGCGCGAGAGTCTAGCGCGGCCCTGGTCATTAGTTTAGAAAAATCTGAACTAAGTATTTGTCCGTAGCGATTCTTTCCCCGAACTACATTTCGCAGAATCGGCCCACTCGGTTGATCGGGCGGCACCTGCTGCGCCCTCAACCTCATAAATATAAAACAACGATGAGGCCTATCCCGTGGACAAGATTCTCCACCAACCACTGGGCGGCAACGAAATGCCGCGCTTCGGCGGCATCGCCACCATGATGCGTCTTCCCCATCTGCAAACCGCTGCCGGCCTGGACGCGGCCTTCGTCGGCGTGCCCCTGGACATCGGCACCTCGCTGCGTGCCGGCACCCGGTTCGGCCCGCGGGAAATCCGCGCCGAATCGGTGATGATCCGCCCCTACAACATGGCCACCGGTGCCGCCCCGTTCGACTCCCTGTCGGTGGCCGACATCGGCGATGTGGCGATCAACACCTTCAACCTGCTGGACGCGGTACGCATCATCGAAGAGGCCTACGACGGCATCCTCGAACACAACGTGATTCCCCTGACCCTGGGCGGCGACCACACCATCACCCTGCCGATCCTGCGGGCCATCCACAAGAAACACGGCAAGGTCGGGCTGGTGCACATCGATGCCCATGCCGACGTCAACGACCACATGTTCGGCGAGAAGATCGCCCACGGCACCACCTTCCGCCGCGCCGTGGAAGAAGGCCTGCTGGACTGCGACCGGGTAGTGCAGATTGGTCTGCGTGCCCAGGGCTATACCGCCGAAGACTTCAACTGGAGCCGCAAACAGGGTTTCCGTGTGGTCCAGGCCGAAGAGTGCTGGCACAAATCCCTGGAACCTCTGATGGCCGAGGTCCGTGAAAAGGTCGGCAACGGCCCGGTGTACCTGAGCTTCGACATCGACGGCATCGACCCGGCCTGGGCACCGGGCACCGGGACTCCGGAAATCGGCGGCCTGACCACCATCCAGGCCATCGAGATCGTCCGTGGCTGCCAGGGCCTGGACCTGGTGGGCTGCGACCTGGTGGAGGTTTCGCCGCCTTACGACACCACCGGCAACACCTCGCTCCTGGGCGCCAACCTGCTGTACGAAATGCTCTGCGTACTGCCCGGCGTGGCCCACCGCTGAATCCCGGCCCTGGGAGGGCTGGTGCCGCGCTCAAGCACGAGCGCGGCCATGGATCCGTCATGCAAAGGAGCGCAACACCTTAGCCAACGTGATCGGAGCAGATCATGAATAACAATAAAGAAAACAGCCTTAACCACATGAACAACGGGGACGCGCAGATCCCCGCCCCGCGATGCAGCACCCTGTACGACCTCTCTCGAAACAGGCCGCCCTTGGCCTGAACTGCCCAGCAACCGCAATTCTTGCGATAGACCGGTCGCCACCGGTCGAACGGTTGGCCGTGCGCATCCGCAGGTGGCGACAACAATAAAAATTTGCTTTTGAGGACCCGAACATGGGCTTGGATATTCTCGTAGTACTGATTTATGCCGCTGGCATGATCACCCTGGGCTGGTACGGCATGCGCCGGGCCAAGACCCGTGACGACTATCTGGTAGCCGGCCGCAACCTCGGGCCGGGCTTTTACCTGGGGACCATGGCGGCCACCGTACTGGGCGGCGCCTCGACCATCGGCACCGTGCGCCTGGGCTACGTCCATGGCATTTCCGGCTTCTGGCTCTGTGGCGCCATCGGCCTGGGCATCGTCGGGCTCAGCCTGTTCCTGGCCAAACCCTTGCTGAAACTGAAGATCTATACCGTCACCCAAGTGCTGGAGCGCCGCTACAACCCCGCGGCACGCCATGCCAGCGGACTGATCATGCTGGTCTACGCCCTGATGATCGGGGCCACCTCGACCATTGCCATAGGCACCGTGATGCAAGTGCTGTTCGGCTTGCCGTTCTGGGTCTCGATCCTGGTGGGCGGTGGCGTGGTGGTGCTCTATTCGACCATCGGCGGCATGTGGTCGCTGACCCTGACTGACATCGTGCAGTTCCTGATCATGACCATCGGCCTGGTGTTCCTGCTGATGCCGCTGTCCATCGTCGACGCCGGCGGCTGGGACAGCCTGGTGGCCAAGTTGCCGGCCAGCTATTTCGACTTCACCGCCATCGGCTGGGACACCATCCTCACCTACTTCCTGATCTACTTCTTCGGCATCTTCATCGGCCAGGACATCTGGCAGCGGGTATTCACCGCCCGCAGTGAAGGCGTCGCGAAAATCGCCGGAACCGCGGCCGGCCTCTACTGCGTGCTCTACGGACTGGCCGGCGCCTTGATCGGCATGGCCGCCAAGGTGCTGCTGCCGGACCTGGACAACGTCAACAACGCCTTCGCCAGCATCGTCCAGACCAGCCTGCCCAACGGCATCCGCGGCCTGGTCATAGCCGCCGCACTGGCTGCGCTGATGTCCACCGCCAGCGCCGGCCTGCTGGCCGCTTCCACCACCGTGACCCAGGATCTGCTGCCACGCCTGCGCGGTGGTCGCCAGAGTGGCAACGGCGACGTTCACGAGAACCGTATCGCGACCCTGCTGCTGGGCATCGTGGTGCTGGGCATCGCCCTGGTGGTCAGTGACGTGATCAGCGCCCTGACCCTGGCCTACAACCTGCTGGTGGGCGGCATGCTGATTCCGCTGATCGGGGCCATCTACTGGAAACGCGCCACCACCGCCGGAGCCATTACCAGCATGTCCCTGGGGTTCATCACGGCCCTGTTCTTCATGTTCAAGGACGGCCTGGACGCCAACACCCCGATCTACTACAGCCTGGCCGTGGGCCTGGTGAGTTTCGTGGTGGTGAGCCTGCTCTCTCGGCGCCCGGCGCCGCTGGCCAACGCGATCTGACCTGACGTCGGACGCCTGAAGCTTTTCTTCGACGGGTGCGGCGTCGGTGGCCGCACCCGTTTTTTTTCGCCCACAAAAAAGTGCCCGGGCGCCGGGCGGGCAAAGCGGTTGAATGCTGCAGGAGCCAGGCAGAAGAGCGGGACTATAGAGGGTTGCACGAACACCCCGGGATCAGGCCCAGCGTCTCGTGGTGGGAAAAACCAGGCGCGAGACGGAGTCTGCACTCCGCACTCGCGGCAAGCTCAACGGCGACGTTGCTGACGGCGCCGCAGCTCTTCGTCGGTAGGAATCGGCACCGGTTGCAGCGGTGGCTCGATCAGGCCCAAAGCGACGCCAAGGTCGTGAAGCCAGCTTTGCAGTTTGTCTTTCATAGTGCCCCCTCAGGGTCGTGCCGAGCGGCGGTACTGCGCCGCCTCAAGCAGATAATAGTCCTAACTTTTCCTGCGCGCTGCCTCGCAATCGCAATGAACTGTTACTGGATTGAGACGAATCGGCCAAGGCTATTCAGCCATTGGCCCGCAGCACCGGCACCTGATGCCCGAAGGCACCCTGCTGCAGTTCGATCCAGGCATTGAGGTTGGCCCCCAGCATGCCCTTGCGCCACATCAGCCAGGTGGTGGTGTGGGCGAACGGCTCGGCCAGAGCATGCACCGCGACACTTTCCCGCCCCGGCAGGCTGTCGAGCATCGACTGGGCCATCAGCGCCACCCCGGAACCGGCAATCACGCAGGCCAGCATGCCCTGATAGGACTCGATCTCCATGGCCCGCCCCATGGCTGCGTGATAGTGGGCAAACCAGGACTCCAGGCGCATGCGATAGGAACAGCCCTGACGAAAGGTGAACACCGCCCGGCCCTCCACATCCCGGGCAGTGCGCACCGGAGGGTGATCGGCCTCACTGATCAGTACCAGGGTTTCGTCGCACAACGGCACGCCATCCAGCCCCGCCAGTTCCAGGGGACCATCCACCAGGGCGGCGTCCAGGCGTCCGGTGAGCAAGCCTTCCAGCAACTCGCCGCTGGGCCCGGACTGCACCTGCAGATTCACCGCCGGGTAGGTGCGGTGGTAGCGCGCCAGCAGCGCCGGCAGATGAATGGCCGCGGTGCTGTACATGGTGCCGAGGACGAAATCCCCGGCCGGCTGACCGCCTTGCACCGCGGCATGAGCTTCGTCGTGCAGGGCGAACAACCGCGCGGCGTAATCGAGCAGGACCTTGCCCGCCGGTGACAGTTGCAAGCGCTGGCGCTCACGCAGAAACAGCTCGACGCCCAGTTGTTCCTCCAGTTGCCGGAGCCGGGTCGAGAGATTCGACGGCACCCGGTGCAGGCGCTCGGCGGCCCGGGTGATGGAACCTTCCTCGGCCACAGCCTGGAAAATACGCAGCTGGCTGAACTCCATGACATTCTCCAAAACTGAACAGGTTTCTCACTATTATTCATTTTTAATGAAAGTCAATCCGCCCTAGCCTGACGGTCATTGTCCTTGCCGATGGAAGACCACCATGTCCCCCCTGCTGCGCCTGCTTGCCAGTTTCATTGCCCTGATGATGGCCATGGGTATTGGCCGCTTCGCCCTGACGCCACAGTTGCCGCACCTGATCAGCGAAGGCCAGGTCGACCTGACCGCCGCCGGACTGATCGCCGCCGCCAACTACCTGGGCTATTTCATCGGCGCTCTGGACGCCATGTTCGCCCGGCAGCCGGGCCAGATGCGGGCCCGCCTGCTGGGTGGGCTGTGGTTATGTGTGTTGCTGACCCTGGCTTCGTTCTGGGCTCGGGGTTTCTGGCCGCACCTGGCGCTGCGCTTCGGCACCGGCCTGGCCAGTGCCTGGGTGCTGGTGATGATCACGGCCCTGAGCCAGCCCCTGGCCCTGGCGGCAGGCCGGCCCCGCCTGGGAGCCCTGGTGTTCGCCGGCCCGGGGCTGGGGATCATGCTCACCGGCCTGCTGGCCCTGGGCGCCAATCGGCTGGGACAAAGCTCCGCCAACCTGTGGCTGCTGTATGGCGCCGTGGCCTTGCTGATGCTGCTGGTGATCCTGCCGATCCTGCCCCGGACCTCCAGCAGCCAGCGGCTCACCCCCCAGCCGACCGCGGAAAATGAGCAAAGCGTGGGCCGCCTGGGGCTGGTCTATGGCCTGTACGGCGTGGGCTACATCATTCCCGCGACCTTTCTCTCGCAGATGGCCAGCGCGCGCTTTCACGGCCAGTGGCAAGCCGATCTGTTCTGGCCCGGCTTCGGCCTGGCCGCCGCCCTGGGAGTCGCCCTGGTCAGCCTGCGCCGACAACGCCAGGACAACACTCGGCACTGGCTGATGGCGACCCTGTGGCTGCAGGCGGCGGGAGTCTTTGCTTGCCTGCTGGGCAGTGGCCTGGGCCTGGTGCTGGGAGTGCTGCTGTGTGGCACGCCGTTCCTGGCCTGCATGCAACTGGTCATGCAGCGCTCACGGGAACTGGCACCAGAGTCGGCCCAGCGCAATGCCGGGTTGCTCACCGCCTGCTTCGCCATGGGCCAGTTGAGCGGTCCATTGCTGGCGGCCCTGAGCAGTCATTTCAGTGGCAATCTGCAGCCGGCGCTGGTGGTCGCAGGCTGCGGCTTGCTGCTCGGCGCCAGCCTGCTCTGGCAACCGCGGTCCGCGACACAGCGCTGCCCGCTGGCGTCCTAGACAGCGGCTTACAGCAAGCGCTTGATCCGCCGACGCAACCATTGCTCGGCGCTGACAAAAGTGATGCCCAGCAGCACCAGCATGGCGCCGAGCACAAAGTTGAGACTCAATGGCTCACCCAGCAACAGCACGCCGAAGGTCACGCCGAACATCGGCGTCATGAAGGAAAACACCGCCAGGTTTGCCGCCAGATAGCGACGCAACAGCCAGAACCAGGTCAGGTAGCTGAAAAACGACACCACCAGCCCCTGGAACAGCACGCTGGCCACCGCCACCGGGGTCAGACTGACGTGGGTCACCTGACCGCTGAGCACGGCAATCAACAACAGGCCGACAAATCCGACGATCAACTGATAGAACAGGGTCAGGGTGGCAGGCGCCTCCGACAGCCGTGAAGCCCGCACCACCACCGTGGTCGCCCCCCAGGCCAGCCCCGCCAGCAATCCCAGCAGGTCGCCCAGGAGCATGCGCCGGTCCAGGTTGTCGAGGGAGATGCCACCGGCAAAGGCAATGCTGATGCCAATGAATGCGAGAACGATCCCCAGCCATTGCAAGGGCCGCAAACGCTCACTGGGCAGCAGCCAATTGACCCCCAGGGCGGTGAAGATCGGCGCGGTATAAAGAAACACCGACATGTGCGCGGCGCTGGTGAGCTTCAGGCCCTCGGCAATGAACAAAAACTCCAGGCCGAACAGGGCGCCGGCCAATAGACCGGCGCGCCAGGTGCCGGGAATCTGCGACCAGCCGCCCTTCCAGCACATCAACAGGGCCACCAGCAGCGCCGAAATCCCGGAACGGGCGGCCGCCTGCATCACCGGAGCAATGTCCGCCGCCGCCCACTTGATCATGACCTGCTGCACGCCCCAGATCAGGCACAACCCCAGCATCACTTGCAGGGCAAAGCCATCGGCGTTGCGCCGTTCGATGCTCACCACAGTGCCTCACAGTGTTTGAATGACATGACACCTACCCAAGATAAAAAAGTTACACCCCAGCGGGCTGAACAGCGGCGCAAAACCCAGTGGCAAACCCGCTCAGACTTGCGGCCCGCGTCCAGCACCAGGTGCCCAACGGCAGGCACAGAAGACGCCGAAACCACTGGCCAGGGCACTGACCAGCATGCCCCAGGCCATATCCAGCAGCGCCAGGGCGGCCGGCCAGGCCTGCAAGGTCGCCCAGTTGCTCAGATCATAAGTGCCGTAGGACACCAGCCCGAGCAGTGCCCCCAGGCGCGCAGCCCGACGCCAGCCACCCTGTTGCAGGGCGGGGCGTACCGCGAACAGCAGGCAACCAGTCACGTAGAGGAGGTAGAACAGAGCCGCCGGCAAGAGCCGTGGCTGTTCCAGCAGCAGCGAGCCCAGCTGGGCGCGGTAGGTGGGGCCCATCATCAGCCCCAGCCAAAGCGCGTCGAGCAGCAGGAACGCCAGCAGGGTGGCGAGCCAGGCGACCAGAGTGGTTTTCATGAGACTCGCCTGCAGCGTGAAGTGAGTGTCAGCTTAGCTCGATGCGATCTGCGTGGATGACAATCTGGCCCTGCTTATAAAGTGCACCGATGGCCTTCTTGAAGTTGCCCTTGCTGACCCCGAACAAACTGCTGATCAATGCCGGATCGCTCTTGTCGCTGACCGCCAGGGAACCATTGTTCTCCCGCAACTTGGCAAGGATCTTCGAGTTCAGACTGGTGGCCGCCTCTTCACCCACAGGTTGCAGGCTCAGGCTGATCTTGCCGTCGGCGCGGACTTCCTTGATGAAGCCTTTCTCTTGCATGCCAGAGCGCAGGAACTTGAACACCTCGTTCTTGTGAATCAGGCCCCAGTGCTTGTTATTGATGATGGCCTTGAAGCCCATGTCGGTGGACTCGGCCACCAGCAAGTCGACTTCCTGGCCCACCTTGTAGTTGGCGGGCGTCTTGTCCAGATAGCGGTCCAGGCGGGCCGTGGCGGTGATACGACGGGTGTGCTTGTCCAGGTAGACATGCACCACGCAGTATTCGCCGGCATTCATCTGGCGCTTTTCCTCGGAGTACGGCAGCAGCAGATCCTTGGGCAATCCCCAATCCAGAAATACCCCGATGCTGTTAACTTCGACAACTTTAAGACTGGCGAACTCGCCGACTTGAACTTTCGGCTTTTCAGTAGTTGCGATTAACTTGTCGGCACTGTCCAGATAAACAAAAACATTCAACCAGTCTTCATCTTCACTGGGAATATCCTTGGGAATATAACGATTGGGCAGCAAGATCTCGCCGTCCGCACCGCCATCCAGATACAAACCAAAGTTAGTGTGTTTTACCACTTGCAAACTGTTGTAGCGCCCGACTAAAGCCATTTCCAATACCCTCGTTACGTGGGCGGCATTCTACCTGTTTTCCACAGTGGCGTTGATGCTCCTGAGTCGCCCAGGGAAAAAATCCATGAACAGCCTTGATTTTTCCGGCCTTGGCGCCGATCAAGCGGCCACTCGTCAGGCAAAGGCGCACCTGCCCGAGCGGAATCCGCAGCGCCAAGACCGCCTCGCCCGCCAGTAGTCCTTATTTAAAACAGCCACTTAGGTAGATATCAGCGAGATCAACTTAGAAAAAAACACAAAAAGCCGCGCGTTATTCCAGAGGATATTTACCAAGCAATTGTCAAGTATTTCTGATAAGATGCCTGGCCAAATTAATTTTCCCGAAAGGTTAAATGGCCGACATGCGAGTAAAAGCCTCCAACAGCAAAGCAAAACCAGCTCCCGCCGTTGAAACCAGCGAATCGATCAACGAACAAATCGCAGCCTTCCTCAAGTCCGGCGGCGAAATCCAGCAAATTGCCAAAGGCGTCAGCGGCCAGACTTTCGGCCCGTCCAAGCAGATCAGCCTCGGTAAGAAGTAATTCCCCACGCTCTATCCTGGTCCCTTAGCGCTTTGCCCTCAAAGCGCTAGGACTGGCACCCCGCTCCCCGCCCAACGCCAGCAAAAATCGACGAACGGCCCTCATCCCCAGGCATTCGCCGGTATTCTTGCCGCCTTCCGGATAAATCGTTTCAGCCGACTTTCAGGTTGTCACTCCCCGCCGTTCAAGGAGTGCTGCATGCTCAAATCCGCCACACTGGCCCTCAGCCTGCTACTGGCCTGCCCCATCGCCCTGGGCCAGACAGTCCAGCGAGAACTGGGCGCCTTCGACCTCAAGCTGGGCACCAGCCCCAGCCGCAGCATGGCCCAGGGCCTGGTCAAACCCGCCTCCAGCGACTCCCTGCACGGCGGCCTCGACCTGAGCCACGACAGCGGCTGGTACTTCGGCCAATGGTCCCCCAGCATGGGCCTGAACCCCGCCAGCCCGCTTGAAGTGGACGCCTACCTGGGCTTCAAGCGGCCCTTCGACCAGACCCTGGGCTACGAACTGGGGATCATTCACTACAACTACCCGCAGCGGCGCACCCAGAACAGCCAGGAGTTCTACGGCGGCCTGAGCCTGCTGGGCAGCCGGTTTGGCGCCGCCCTCAGCAACGACCCGGCCATGCGCAACAGCACCCTGTTCGCCGACCTGGGCGGCAACTCGCCGTTCGGCATAGGCATCAGCGTCAAATACACCGCGTACCAGTTGACCAATGCTGTCGCCGTGGCCAACGGCAGTGAAGTGGCAGGCTTCAATGACTGGTCGATCAAATTCTCGCGGCCCTGGCGGGGAATCGATCTGAAGCTGATCTACAGTGATTCAAGCCTGCGCGGTAGCGACTGCAGTGCCTACACCGGGCACAACCCACAGTGCGACGGCCTGCTCACCTTCAAGGCCGAACGGACGTTTTACTAAGCACGGGCCTCTGAACTGTCAGCGGCCCGGCGGGTTCAGATACAGCAACCCGCACTCGCAAGGACTCGCCCATGGCCCGCCGCTGGCACCTGCTCATCCCGCTGCTGATCTGCAGCCTGCTGCTCGGCGCCTGCAGCCGGGTCGGCCTGGCTTATCGCAACCTGGATGTGATCATCCCCTGGACCCTCAACGACTACCTGGACATGAACCGCGAGCAGAAGAGCTGGTTCAACCAGCGTCTGCAGAAGCACCTGAGCTGGCATTGCACCACCCAACTGCCAGGCTACCTGGACTGGCTTGATCGCCTGCAAGCCATGGTGCAGAGCAATCAGGTCAGTGACCAAGCCCTGCAACAGCGAACCCTGGAAGCCAAGCAAGCCATCGCCGAAACCGCGCGGCAGATCGTGCCCTCCGCGGTAGAGCTGCTACAGGGCCTGGACGACGGACAAGTCGCCGAGATGAACAACGCCTTTGCCAAGGACCAGCAGGAACATCGCGAGCAATACCTCAAGCCCTCCCTGGCGCAGCAGATCGAACAGCGCAGCCAGCGCATGAGCAAACGCCTGAAATCCTGGATCGGCCCCTTGAGTCCCAACCAGCAACGACGCATCGAGCAATGGTCGGCGTCCCTGGGCGAACAGAACCAGCAGTGGATCGCCAACCGCATCCACTGGCAGGCACAGTTCAGCGCCGCCGTGGCGCAACGGCAAAACAGCGATTTTCCACAACGCATCGAGCAACTGCTGGTGAACCGCGAGCAGTTATGGACAGAGGATTACCGCCAGGCCTATGCCCGCACCGAACAGGCCGCCCGCCACCTGCTGGTGGACCTGATGGCCACCAGCAGCCTTGAGCAGCGCCAGCGCCTGCTGAAGAAGATCGACGGCGTACGCCAGGATTTCGCGGAACTCAAATGCCTGCAGAACGCCCGCCAGGACCTGCCCTGAGCTAGGCGATCTGAGCCTTGGAGGCCAACTCGTCGAAAGTTTCCGGCGCCAGGGCATCGGCCTGCTCATCCAGCACCTGACGGGGATGCTCATGACCCGGAATACTGCTGTCGAGCAGGCACAGCAGGCTGGAGCCCCGGGGTGTCAGGATGAAATTCTCACCGTTGCCACCCTCTTCCTCAGGCCGAGTTTCGATAAACCCCCGGTCCAGAAGCAGCTTTTCGTACTCGGTAGCAGTGACTTTCAGATCATCCAGGTTACCGGTGGGCTCACCTTCCGCCGCCTTGGCCGCCGCATGCTGCTCGGCGTAAGGACGGGGAGTGAAACTGTGGCCGGCGCCGTTCTGCACTTCGTGCAACAGCCGTTCGATCAGATCCCAGTTGTAAGTGCTCATCCTGATTCAACCTCCAGACACAAGAATGAAATGCCGTTCATAGGTTGTGACCGGCAGGCTTTTCAGCCGTTCAGGAAATCCACCCAGGCCAGCGCCCCCCAAGCGGAAAACCGCTGGGCGGTTTGTCGATCTGCCCCGGAGTCAAACGACTAGCGTGTGTAAGACGCTTCGCCCACTGCCAGAGGAGAAATGTCATGCCCGTTACCGATCATCCCGTAGTCTCCCGGGAACAATGGCTACAAGCCCGCAAACAGCACCTGATCCACGAAAAGGCCTTTACCCGCCAGCGCGACCAACTCAGCGCCGAACGCCGGGCGCTGCCCTGGGTAAAAATCGACAAGCCCTATCAGTTTCAAGGCCCCAATGGCCCGCTAAACCTCGCGGACCTGTTTGGCGACCACAGCCAACTGCTGGTCTACCACTTCATGTTCGGCGCCGGCTGGAAAGAGGGCTGCAAGGGCTGCTCGTTCCTGGCGGACCACTTCGATGGCGCCAACCTGCATCTGGCCCACCACGATGTGGCGCTGGTGGCGGTATCCCACGCGCCCTACGGCCAATTCCAAGCCTTTCGCCAACGCATGGGCTGGCATTTCGACTGGTACTCCAGCGCCGGCGGCGACTTCAACCAAGACTTTGGCGTGAGCCTCAGCGACGAGCAACTGGCCCAGGGAACCGCCAGCTACAACTACGAACAGGTCAGTGGCGACGAGCGGGAGCTACCCGGCCTAAGCGTGTTCTATCGCAACCCGCAAGGTGAAATTTTCCACACATATTCCACCTATGCCCGCGGGCTGGACCTGTTACTGGGGGCCTACAACTTCCTCGACCTGACGCCCAAGGGGCGCAACGAAGAACAGATCATGGACTGGGTTCGGCACCACGACCGTTACCAGAAAACACCCCGGAGCAAGGGCAGCAGTTGCTGCTGTGACAACTGACAGCCTGTTCGCCGACAGAAACCTCCCGTAGGAGCCGGCTTGCCGGCGAATCGCACACACAAATGGCACAAATCTGCGGCAGACTACGACGACCCTCACAGCCAACTAATCTGAAGACATGAGCGCCGCCTACCACAGCCTCCACGAATACACCCTGCGCATGAACCGGGTGCTGGAGTACATCGACCAACACCTGGACCAGCCCCTGGAGCTGACGGACCTGGCGCGGGTGGCACATTTTTCGCCCTACCACTTCCACCGCCTGTTCAGCGCGTGGGTCGGCGAGCCCCTGGGCGCCTACCTGCGTCGCCGGCGCCTGGCCTGCGGCGCCTACCTCATGGCCAGTCGCCCCGCAGCCTCGATCCTGGAAATCGCGCTGGAAGTCGGCTTCGGCTCCGGCGAAGCCTTCTCCCGAGCCTTCAAGCAACACTTCTCGGTCTCCCCCAGCACCTGGCGCGACACCGAACCGAAACGCTGGCACCGCCGCCTCGACGACATCCGAGAACGGCGCCTGCGTGAATTGAGCAATCCTGATCAGACCCACATTCCCGCCTTCGACGATCCTGACGCCTTCATTCACCTGAAGGAAACAGCGATGAACGTCACCCTGCAGCAGCTGCCCGCCACCCGCGTGGCTTACCTGCGCTACATCGGTGCCTACGGCCCGGGCATTGGGGTTTTCTGGCGCGAAACCGTCATGCCATGGATGCTCGAACACCGATTGTTCAACCGCGTGCGCTACGGCATCGGCCACGACGACCCGGACCTCACCCCGGCCGAAAAATGCCGCTACGACGCCTGCGTCGAAGTGCACGAAGACTTCAAGGCCGGCCCTCCCGCCGTGATCACCACCTTGCCCGGCGGCCTGTACGCCGTAGCGGCCTACCGCGGCCTTGGCCCGGACATCGGCGATGCCTGGATCGAACTGTGCCGCGACTGGCTGCCCAAGAGCGGCATGCAGTTCGACCCGCGCCCGGCGTTCGAACGCTATCCGGCGGATGCGTACTACGACATCAAGACCGGGGAGCTGGAGTGTGAGATTTGTATTCCGGTGAGGGCGCTATAAGCCAAAAGGCCGACTGATACATCCATACCCCATGTAGGAGCGAGCTTGCTCGCGCCTACCATCCAGCCACACACCTACTCAGCGCGAAGGAATGGCCTTGATATCACTGACAATGAACTTCGGCAGAGCGCGAATGTAGAAGTTCTCCACATCCGAATTACCGCTGTTGGTGATCGCCCCCAACATGGTCTTCATATTGCGCAACTGGCCCATGGCTCCGGCAGGCTGCAAACCGTTGCGCTCCTGAGCGAAATGCAACACCTCGGCGCCGTCGCGCTTGACCTGGACCTTGTAGCCGAAATCGACACTGGCCAGGATCGTATTGTCATCGACGACCATCGACACCAGCCCACCCTTGGAATCACTGAGCCGGCGCTTGTACACCGCATTCACATCCAGCAGGTAGTCGGCGCTGTCCTTGCTGGCGGCGTAGCGATTGGCATTACCCAATTGCCGGATCAACTCCATGCCCAGCTGCTGACGCAGCTTGTCCTCGGGCAGAAAGCGCTCGCTCTCGCCCACCAGTTGCAGGTTGAAGGTGTCGATCCAGTAAGTGGCGGTGGCGGGAATCTGCACCGGTTTGGGCGAGATGTAATAGTCCGGGGTTGAAGCACAACCGGCGAGCAGAACAAAGCTGAACAGCAGAGACAAAAGACGCATAACAGATCTTCCTTGAGAGGGTTTTCAACAACGCACCGCCACCTGAAAACCAACTGTGGCATGGCGATAAGCGGCGGCATTGTAAGCCAGGAAAATCGTGGCGGACCGGCTCGAAAAGATACTCTAGGCAAATTAGGAATTGCCTTACGGCAGAAGCAGACGATCCAGTAGGAATGGGGCTTTAAGGACAGGGGGAGCGTTGGATATAGTCGAGGGGTCGTTGAAAGGACGACCGGGTTTGGCGACCTGATTTACAGAGTCCTCAGTCAAACTAAAGAGGCTCAATAAATGACGCGTTATCAAGCTATAACCGGCCACGACTGCAACATTCCCTCCCTGCTGATCGATACCCGAGCTCCCATAGACGTCCTGCACGATGCAGCGGCTTACCGCATTCGCGCTGTGACTCAACTACTGGAAAACTTTGCGATTTCTGATGACGCGCCCAAGGGCGCAGTGGTGCTTCAGGAGCTGTCGCTGGTGTGCAGCATTTTGCTGCGCGATGGGTGTGATTTGATGGATGTGGCAGGGCGACGGATGCAAGGGCAGCTATCCGCATAAGCAGACAGGGGCATTATAAATCCACCTCCTTTAGCCAACCGCTGCGGGCGCTCTGCCAGAGACGCCCGCACTTTCAACTCCGGTCTTCCGCATTCGTGGCAGCCTTACCTCGATTTCTCTTAATTTCCTTATCAGCACAGCCCCCTAACAAATCACCAACAACCTCAGCTTAAATTCTGCGTCGATATCGCCGCCATATGCACACATCAACATTTTCAAAAAACCACTTACAACATCACTATCCTTCATTAGCTCGCTCACGCCGATCCTCCTCAGGGTTAGTCGACAACATCAAATCCATCACTATCGCCTTTCTCAAAGCCAAACCTTCTACTCCCGTCAGCTTGAAAAATTATAAACCTATCATTAACCACATCAGCTTTATGAAGGTAGTCACCTACAGCAACTTCAGTTTCAAAATTCTCAGCAAGATATTTCGCAAACCCAGCCAGAACCTCGCCAAAAACTTCAAAGCAGCAATAGAATATAGCCAAAGTCCTAAAACCCACATCATTATATTCCAACCTGATTCCGATAGATTTTTCCTGCACAACTTCTGACAACTCCCAAAAAGCATCGACACTTAGAGCATTCAAATCCGAAAACCCAAAAAAACAGGTCAGCGCAACCGAAACCTCCCTTATATTGATTTCTTTTCTGATCGAGACTTCAAATATTGAAATATTCATTTTTCGCTAAAAAAATAGCCTATTAATTTTTGACGAGACACTTCATTCAACGCGGCATTTTCCATACAAAATCTAATAAAGCGCCAAAAGTTAAAGTAGTGCCACAGGAAATGTCACTGGCGTGCAGAATTCTGCTGTGCGGCGGGTATGATTTGATGGATTTTACAACAAGGTGAATACAGGAGCAGATACTTCAGCAAGCAAAAATCGCGGCTTGAAAGTCGCGATTTTTCTCTCGTGCTCTTCGACGCTCAGTTCGCGACAAGATAGTTACTCTTATTTTCAGAAGCAACCCCTCTTCCAGCCAGCACAGTATCATCAACATCAGTTTCTTGACACCAAATACCAGTCAAGAAACATATTCACATCTAATATCAGAAAAACCAAAGCCACTCACAACTTCCTTAAGTCTAAAAACATACTCAGTAAAATCCGGCACAGCGCCAAAAACACAAATTCTATTTATTGAAATAGACAACGATATACAATCCCGACTAATTAAGAACTCCCCTCCAAACCTACCATCAAAAACCATAGCAATACCAATCCTCCCGAATGGCGAATGAGAGTCGAGAAATTCCTTTAAGTTGAAATGCTCAGCATACTCTTTCTGCCAATCATAAGAGTCAATATCTGATGACAACAAAAATAGAACATCCCCTTCAAAATCAAAACTCCACCCAGAATCAAGTAGTGCCATCACTATATCTTTTGGACTACAAGACCGAGACAGACTTACATCTACAGATGCTTGGCTACCCATATTAATACTCCTTAAAAAATATCCCTTATGAACTCAGCCACTCCTTGGCATGCTGAGGAATCGGTATATTGGAATGGACTTCAAAAGAAGCGCCATTATCTTTAGCTATTCGAGCATGCGCGCCGACATCTGACTTAAACTTATCAAAACCTTTAGATCCGGCTTGAGCATGATCCTCCCAGTATCGGCCAGATTTAGCCTCGTACCATATAGAGTTATTCGCTCCATAAGCCCCGTCAAACTCTCGTCCTTTCGTCGAAAAGCTTGGTTTCCACCCAGTTCTTTATAAAGATATTTTTCAAAATCCTGTCCGATTAAACCTTTTGCAGCTCCATCTTCACTATACATCACCCCCGGATTCAGCTTGTGCTCCGGAGTCACATAGGCACCATCCTTCTGCACTCCATCCAGCTGAGTACCGCCGGTATGCGGCGTTGTAATAACTCCGCCCCCTTCAGCGTAGCCCCCGCTGGCGGGATTCAGTCCTGATGCATCAACAATCGGATTGACCAGCTTTCGGTTTTCATCAAGCAGGTGAATTGGAAACGCAGTGAGTGTTATCAACTCTCAAAGGCCGATCAAAATTTTTAGCTGCCTCTGCACCTCTTCCTTTGCAACACCACCTACTTTTTAGCGCTCTCAACAACCGAGTTGTCTGTGTGTCCGGGATTAGTTGACCATTACAGCGAGATGGATGTGATTTGATGAATATAACGATGAGGCGGATGCTGGAGCAGGTGCTCCAGCAAGCACAAAAGCGGCGTGAAAGTTGTCTTTTTTATCGCATTTTATCGAATATCGATCAATGACTTAATCATCCTCTTTGACGATAGAATGACCACTACAACCAAAACGCACTACCACACATAAATTTCGCGCACTTATTCCGCGCATCTTCAATCACTTCAAAACCACAACATAGCCTTTCAACTCTGCCTTTAGCCGCTCAAACAGATGCTCTCCTTCTTTATTAAACTCTGCCTCATCCTCCTCGCTAGAAAATCCAGAGTCAGGAGGATATTCCTCATCTAATGTATCATCATACTTAAGCGCCCATGACATTAGATCAGCTTTGAGCTCTTGTGAGATCGGCAACTTCTCAGGATCAACATTCCCAATAGAGTCTGGCGACAAACTCCACAGCGGGAAACTTTGATAATCAGGCATCAGTTTAATAATTTTCATTCCACCCTCAAAATTAGTTACACCCTTGAGAGCAACTTTACTTTTATGATCCGATATAGATACCATCGGCAGGTCCAGGCGAGCTAATAGGCCAGTTCATTTTTTTAGCCACCACAGCAGCAAGCCCTCTTATTTCCTCCCAGTGGACAGAGTCGTACAAAGAATTTTTAGTCCAAATCTGCGAATTAGACTCACCACTAATAGATAAAATCTTCTCATCTAGATTTTGAATTGCCAATAGCGCGCCTGATGACACCAGCTCTCTAAAAATCTCAAGACCTTCTAAGACATCTTCCCAAATTAATGCAAGCTCATCTGCAACATTAACAAAAGATGGAAATAAACGCACCTGCTCAGATGCTGGAATAGCCAAGGCTTGAATTATCCATTTTAATTTTGACAACATCAAACTAACCTCCAGAAAAAATCTTTGCCTTTTCCCCAGGATTCGGCTTATACGTTCAAGGCTCAACTATCTTTATAGTTCCCTCTGTTGTAGTAGAGACTTTATAATAAGTTCCTTCATGCCGACCTCCACCAAGATGAACTTGAACCTGCGAAATTTGGGGATGCCCTTTTACCTCCACAATTGGAGTCTTACTGAAACCACGAGTGAATTTAGAATGAGGCCTGTTTAAGCCAATCATCCCTCAGACCCGTTAAAATATTCAAAACATTGGAATAACTCAAAAATGGCACCAAAAGAGAAAACCCAAAAGACTCACATTCAATATCTATAGGAAGATCAAAATCCTCTCTTTCACTAGAGAAAAAACTTGCATTCAAATGACTTTTTATAGCAACAATTTCCTCAAAAAGAACCTTGCAAACCTCATCTTTCTTCGAAACAAAAAATCCATCTACACATATATCTAAAACGCCGCTCTCAAGTTTTACAGAACAAAGAATCTGCCTTGCATCTGCAACCTCATAAAAACGCCCTCGACCCGATCCATCTAGCTGCCTCATTCTTTTTTCAAGGGTACGACGAATCTTCACTTCTCAAGCCCTTTTAAGAACCCTTTTAACCCTTCTCGGGTAGTGGGGAAACTGAAGGAAAAATTTTGCTTAACATTATCCACACTACCCGTACCCAACATCGCTCCTCCCTCAGTTGCATAGCGACCTTTTAAAGTAATTCTCTCTGCCCCTTGAGATTGAGCATAGTTGAGCATCTGTTTCAACGGACCAACCAACTCAGTTGCACCATCTGGCCCATAACCAAAATATACCTTTGAAGTACCTACAGAAAAGTCGTTAAATATTATCTCACCATTACTCAATACTAACCTTAGGAGAATAGATTGTTCCTATACCATTCGCTGCATCAAAAGAAGCAGAGCCCAAATTTTTAGAGGTATTTTTTGAACTATCTGATTCACTATAACTATACATCACTCCCGGATTCAGCTTGTGCTACGAAGTCACATAGGCACCATCCCTCTGCACTCCATCCAGCTGAGTACCGCCGGTACGCGGCGTTTTAATAACTCCGCCGGTGTTTAGTCAAACACTCCGCACCTACTACTCTACTTATCAGGGATCAACTCCCTCAAGGAGCTACAAAAATCATCTACTGCTGAAAAATCAATACTAGCTTCAAATCCGAAATACACATTTGAAGAATCTTCATCCTTCCCTCCAAAATTAAACAAAAATCCGATCCAAAAGCACCCCTCCTCCAAGCTATCAGCTTCTCCCGCCATAAACCTTATTTGAAAATCATTTTCCAACGGCATAAAAACCAACGTCCCGTCAACCTTATCGGCGAGCACTGACAGTTTATGCCTATAAAAATACTCCACGAGTCTTTTTATATCGTCAAAGTTCAAACTGCAAAAAAGTCTATCCGGAAGACAACCTGAAAATTTCTTATTCCAATCACAGACAATATCAAAATCAAAAAAATAATTCTTAGCCCCTGTACTCTTGACAAGAAATCTCAGCACCCCTGCCTCGGATTCAAGTTCAATCCTCACGCTACTTCCTCACTTAAAAAGGAAAACTTTCCCAGCCTTGGTTTCGGGCCATCTTTTGAACATCAAACCTATCAAAATTACGCATACCCCCTTCATCTTCAACAACCAAATTATACTTTTTCTTACTACCAGCTCTTACCTCCCCCCTCCAAAAAACAACAGCCCCATCATTTCCATGAACTTATGCGATGCATTATCAACCACATCACCAGACCGATTAACATTATTTAAAACATGATATTGCAAGCTTTCAACCGAGCAATTCTTCAGTACAGGCACATCAGGAATGTCAGATGATTTAAATATCACTCCCGAACTCAGCTTTTTCTCCGCAGCCACAGCCGATAAAACTTAACCCCTCATACAAACTTAACTATCCCACCACAAAAAAAAAGAATCCAAAAAACAACGATCACATGAGTAAAAGCAAGCCCAAACACACCAACCATGAAGACCATATTACATATAAAAAAACAACACTAAATCCGAAAACCCAATACTATCTACCCTCCAAAATTATAGCCCCGCAAAAAAACTAGCTGGATCCACACAAAAAGCAAAAACGTTAGACTCCTTTATCTTTTCCACAACTAATGGCAATTTTGACTCAACAACCTCACCACTACCAAACAGCACCAAACTACAATCAAACTCAGCGACAAGAACTAAAATCCCCTCTAGCAGAGATAAAGACAACCTCCTCAAATCCAGACAACATAAAACATCATCCTCCCAAAACTCTACTCGATCACCATCCTCACAACCAAACCTTCTTGCCTCACTAGTCCACGACTCAATTTCCGGAAGCAAACGAGAAATCCCAGCCAACAACAACTCAATATTTCCTATTACCAATAGTTAGGAAAACCGCCTAAAATCTCTTCAGCGCCCCCCTTCCCACTATATTCAGGCAAGCGCGTCACCATTTCCCCACATACACTTACTATTCCCTCATCAGGAACCAAAGCAAATTTAAAGTACCAAACAGCGATCACATCCCTCATCTCCATTTAGGCTACAGATATCTCCTATTGTATTCAGCACGTCACTTCCTATAGATCTTTACGCAGCAGCCATAACAAAATAGTTATTTTAGGAAAATCCTCCAATCAAGTTTCCCCCTCCAAAAGGTCGTCCCCTTCAACATAGTCATACAGCTGGATCTGCGAAAAGTCGTCATCATTAACGAATAGTAAATCATGCCCTTCATGCTGCTGAAAAAAGGCCTGAATAATATCCCATGCATGCTTATCATTGAGCCAGGCCCTTTCCTTGTCAGAGTAAACCCCCTGAACAACTAATCGCCCCCCTTCCTTCGCCAGCTTCTTTCCTAAGTTCAATGAAATTCGGCAAGTTTTGCAGCACAAATAATAATACGTACCCATTTACTTCCCCCTCACAATCGGCATTTGAATAACTCCATGCTGTGTAATTGCAAAAACCTGCTCCAACTCAGGACGCTTCAGCACCACGTTATTTAAAGCTCTATCCATATATCCAGCGACCTGCTTAGATGACAAAATCAACGCACACACATGAATTAACACCACATCTGAAAAGCCATTAAGTTGCGAGTTACCGGCAACGACTGCAACACTCCCTCACTGCTGATCGACACCCAAGCTCCCACAGACGTCCTGCACGATGCAGCGGCGTATCGCATTCGCGCTGTGACTCAACTGCTGGAAAACTTCGCGACTTCTGATGACGCGCCCAAAGGTGCAGTGGTTCTGCAGGAACTGTCGCTGGTGTGCAGCATTTTGCTGCGAGACGGGTGTGATTTTATGGATGTAGCAGGGCGACGGATGCAAGGTCAGCTATCAGCATAAGCAAAAAGGGGCGGTATTAGAGCCGCCCCTTTAGTCTGGGACAGAGAGTTCCCTTTCATAAAGATCAAGAACACCTCCCTCGCAATCCGCGCCCCCCCAGAAATGCCATCATCCAAACAGAGCACCCATAGACTAAATCACCCCTAACAGCCTGAGATCAGAACTGAACTCCACTGCTTCTTCTTGTGGCAACCCTTCTAAAATACTAGGAAGATCATTATCTCTTAATATTTCCTCAATAACAGCCCGATGATAATCATAAACCTTTTCTGAAGATCGCCCCCCCCTAAGCACCAGAGCAACAACTTCCAACATCAAAATCTCAACAGGCTTATCAAAACTCCCTTCAAGCTCTGCATATGCATAACCAGCCTCGCTCTCTCCTTCTACCCACAAACTTTTATGACGAAGCTTCACCCTACAATAATTATAATAGAGAGCTAAAAAACAAGCCCTAACCTCACTATAAGTTACTCGATCTTCCATTACGGAATTCTCCTTGGAGGTCGGAGCATAACCCCCTGATTATCTATAAAATTAACAGTGATATTAGGATATCTTTCATTAAATTGTTCTCCCGCCCCCAGACAACTCACACACGCTGGCTTTTCTGTAAATATATTTACAGCCCCACTTACCGCCCTATTACCACCTAACTGATCGGCGATATTATCAAGAATTTTATATTCAGAGTCTGTCCCTCGATAAACCGGATCTCCTGCTTTATTGGGGACAATTTGAGCTACAAAATTCCCACTTCCCTCACCAATAAATCCTCTACCTGCGACAGAAACCCCACTATGTGCAGCCATCTGCCTCGATACTCCTGGGATATCTATATCAGCAACGGCAACGTTACCACCGCGTCTCAAGTCAGAGGGTAGTCCAGCTCGAGCATCCATAACTCTTTGTGCAAGGATGGCACTATCAATGATAGTTGCATCACCTTTTCCTGTCCCACCCTCACTATACATCACCCCCGGATTCAGCTTGTGCTCCGGAGTTACATAGGCACCATCCTTCTGCACTCCATCCAGCTGAGTACCGCCAGTATGAGGCGTAGTGATAACTCCACCCCCTTCAGCGTAGCCCCCGCTGGCGGGATTCCCTCCTGACGTATCAACAATCGGATTGACCAGCTTTCGGTTTTCATCATCAAGCAGATGAACTGGAAACGCAGTGAGGGTTATAAACTCCCAAAGACCGATCGAAATTTTTATCTGATTCTGCATCTCTTCCTTTACAAAACCACCTGCTTTTTTAGCGTTTTCAACAAGCGAGTTGGCTGTGTTACGCATCCGTTCTTGACTTTCAGCCGTGCTCGCTTGATAAAGCATTGCACCCGCCAGGGCAATCATCACCCCTGAAGTAGCGACCCCCTGGACATAGTTATTTGCGCCTGCGGGAGAATCGTTGAGGCGACCGATGAGCGCTGTCAGTTCAACTGACTTCTCAGGACTCTGACGGGCAATTTCTTGCATTCGAGCGAGAAGAAGCTTTTCCCCGTCAGCTTTTGGGTCTCCGAACTTCTGCTTGAGTCGAAACTCAATAGCCTCCGCACGTCTGTTCTCATCCTTACTGAAGGCTTTTAGATATTTTTCGGTTTCTACCAGGACTCTATTAATGTCTTCGGATGTGCCCTGAAGATTATCTGGCGACGCAATTAGAACGCCCATGCTGCCCAAGAGGAGGGCTAGCTTTACCATCGTCTCCCGGCTTTTTTCCCCATACAACTCAACACTCTTCTTCCACTGTTCATACGCCTTCTTCGGGCTCGCCACCGCCCCAAGGGAAGAACTGCTCGCATACAAATCCGTACGCGACTCCTCATCCTTGGTGATCTCATACGCCTTGTTCACATCCCGGTTCAGCCCGGCCGTTGAATCGGCCCCGGTCTCGGCATCCTTGCGCACCACGATCTCGCCTGCCCCGACGGTGGCGCGCACGATCTGCTCGCGGTCCTTCTGGTAGTCCCAGCCGCTGACGCTCCAGCCGGTTTCACCTTCCTTGCCTTTACCCACCTGGCTGCTGTCTTGTGTGGTGCCACTACCGGAGCTGTAGCTGGCGCCCACGAACAGATGATCGCTTGATGCTAAACGGTGTCCTTTAGGTGCTTTGTTCTGGCGCTGCCTGGTGCGACATACCCGAGCGTTTCGCCCCCTGGTCAACGGTTTATCAACGTTTTCGTGACTGGCGCAATCGGGGAGCGTTTGACCAGGTGCTCAAACGGCTTCACATCAAGCTCAACGAGCAAGGGTTAATTGACCTGGAAACCTGGATGATTGACTCCACGGCAGTACGCGCAACACGAGCCTCTTCTGGTGCCGGGAAAAAAGGGGGCCTGAAGAACCACAAGATCACGCGCTCGGACGCAGCCGGGGCGGCCTGACGACCAAGATTCACATACTGTGCGATGCGAATGGTGTGCCACTGAAATTTCTATTGTCGAGCGGACAAGCCAGCGACATCGCTTACGCTCAGCCTTTGCTCAATGAGGCCTATATACCCAGCTTGCGCGGTCGCCCCTACAAACGCTGCCGATGGTTGCTAGCGGATAAAGGCTATGACGCCGAAGCATTGCGTCACTACTGTGATCGGTATCGGATGCAACCGGTGATTCCTCTGTGCAGCATGAAGCGCAAACCCAAGCCGGGGCTGCCGAGACTGTTTGATCATCCCAAGTACAGACAGCGCAATATCATCGGGCGTATGTTTGGCTGGCCTAAGGAGAACCGTCGCATCGTTACGCGTTTCGACAAGCTCGCGAAAATTTATGTCGCGATGGTCTCGCTGGCCTTGGCCATGCTGTGATTACGGCATTACTTTTCGTATAGAGCCCAGCATAGAAGCCGATGTCTTTCGGTTCCCTCGGTGATACTCATTTCCCCACCACCACTGTTGCGATTTCTCGTTAAGGAGCGAATGCTCAAGTCCTTGTTTGCATCGGAGGTTGGTATCGATATCAACGCTCAGTCCGAAGCCGAGCTGTTTTATAAAACAACCAAAACAGAAACCATTTACACCCCTCCAATCTCAACTTAAAAACCCAAACCGCCAATCAGAAACCTCAACTTTGCAAACTAGGAAAAACCTCAACACCATTTTTAAAAATGGATAAAACGCTACCCTCCCACCCATATACAATTAGTCCACCATCGAAATACTCAACCTCAAAAACACCATCAGCCACGCCTCCCTCACCTATCACTTCCACCGACTGACCAGGTTCAAGTAAATATTCTTCCGCCCACGGCTCGACAATAAGCAAAATTGCTTTTTTTGTTCCGTTTTTACATATCATATTCATACAATCTCTACTCCCAATTATCCAAAATCTTCTGCATCAATTCCACTCGATTTTTCGCAGTAATATTATTTTTATTTCTAGAAAATTCATTCGCATAAAAATCTTTCCACTCCGAAGCCATACTACGTGTAAGCCCTTGTTTTTGCATTGATGCGACCTCAGCAACATTAATGGTTTCGAGGCGTTGTAGCGCACCCTCGGGCCTTGCTCCCCACCCGACTACATCCTTGCCAAATTGACTTTGTGTCATTCCCTCAGGAATCGAAGGACGCCCTAATTTAGGCACCTCTGGATTAGTTACTCCTTTAGGAGTAACTGTATCGCCCGACGCAAAATCTGTTGTCCACGCGCTCAACGCCAGACGCGGCGCGGCTTCCCAGCGGGTGACACCCAGACGATGCTCACTCGCCGCATAAAATGGCCCAGACGCGGTTTTTGGCTCCATCACTTGCGCGCCCAGAACCAACCAGGCCAGCAACAGCAGGCCCAGCCAGAGAACCGGGTTATGGCGACTCAAGGTTTTCATGGCCACCGAGCTTAGCGGCGTAGCCGCCGGGACGGCCAGGGGCCAACAAGCGCAGCGCGTTAGGCTCTGGCTCTTCGAGGCCTGACACGTTCTCGGACCGGTCAAGGCTGCGCCTGCGCACCCGTAGGGCTTGGTCTTGACCGCACCTCGGCCAGAACAAGCTGGGTCGTGGGGTCAGCCGACCGCAGGGCGGCTTACCTCATGACAACACGCTTTGGCTATTGATCTGCTTTTGATCGGCCTCTGCTCTGGCTTGGGGGAGCCCCTTGGGGCGGACGGGAGCCGGGCAGACGTTGCGGGGAACGAGCAGCGAAGCGCGAGCCCGCAACGGCTGACCGGCGGGGCGGGCGGGGTAATAAACGCTTTTAGCCAGCCGGTGGCGAAGCCGGGCGTAAATGCAATTGCTTTGGCGTTTGATCTTCCGGGGGCCTGACATAGCGTGGAAGCTCACGCCCCAGCGGCGACACCTTGAAGCGTCTGGCCGATGCCCTGGATGTCAGCAGCGATTACCTGCTGGAAGGCGCAAGCGATGACGCGGCCAAGGCTAAGTTCGAGGATCGGGAATTGTTGCGGCAGTTTCAGGAAGTCGAGCAATTGCCCGAGGAAGACAAGAAGGTGGTCAAGACGTTGCTCGATGCCTTCTTGATCAAAAAACATTTGCAGACGCTGACCCGTTAGCTCTGCAAAAAAGACGCAGGCCTTGAGTGCGCTAACACCCAAGGCCCGCTAACCAAAAGCAGCTAAAGAGGAGCTGAATCATGGCTAAGGCCGATCATACGTCACCCGACCCCATCACTGAACGCCGATTGAAAATCGCCGCCGATTTCTACCCGGCCAATGACAAAGACAATGACTACGCCCGACCCGTGCCCTGGATCAGGCTGCGGGGGTTGTGGTTACGGCAGGCGGGGTTTGAGGTGAATGAGAACGTTAAAGTTAGGGTGATGAAGGGGTGTTTGGCGATTACGGCGGAGTAAGAAAATATCCCCGGCTAAGCCGGGGATTATTTCAAGCATCAGATTTTTTAAGACGACCGCTATGCAAGAGCTCAGATTAGGGGCTCGTCTTGGATGAGAAAAAAACCCTCCCGAAACAAAGCTTTGAGCTCAGCACGACGCCTAGAAAAAAGAGGGAAATTGTTCACAACATCTTGAATATTTTCTGTAACTCTTACCAAGTAACCGCTGCCTATTTTTTCAATAGGAAATCCTGAACCTGCAATTCGATCAACGTCAACTGCCTCAGCGAATTCTTCACCATAAAATACTGCCCAACCAATATTCGGTATCGTGCCACGATGTAGAACACCAGAAAGAAAATAGCTCTCCGAAGTCCCAGGCCTTACATTAACGGCTTCACTTTTATGAAAAACATGCATCAGAGCATAGCTTGCTCTCATAGCTAAGCATGTCTCTCGAAAAACACTTAACCAATCGACTTTACTATTAAATTTCGCTTGCACAATAAGTGAACCATCTATTTGCTCGCCCTTCATATTCCTATGTGTATGACTAATCTCCGCATCATACTTTGCTACTTTTTTTCTCTTCCAGCGGAGCCCTACAGGAAACTCAATTTTTGAACCCTGAACCTGCATTGTCGCCATTTGAGCCCAATGGGCCTCACAAGCAGGAACATTTTCAAAATCAGCAATTCGATTTTCCCATTGAAATAAGCTTTCCGGAATAAGCTTTGAATCCCTTTCTGAAAATGCCGAAAGAACCTGACTCCCAACAATCCAATTTGTAGTATCAAAATTTGTTATTACAGAGATGCGCAGCATAACTCACCAAATAAATTAAAAATCTGACAGCAATTTAGTAGAAGGATCATATCTGTATATACCTCCACCAACCTTACTTGTAACTGCATCTATCCTTGCCTTTAGTGGTACAGAAATACTCTGTATCCGTGGACTTACAACCAAATTAAATGGCTGCCCAGTCATTTCGGCTAGCTGCAACTGTGCGCGTAACTGGTCAGACATAGATAAATTTTTAACATTTTTGACTTCGAGTAACCCACCAGTATTTCTACCCCACATATCTGGGATTGTTGTTACCTGCTTTCCATTAGGGAGTTGAACAGTTACCAGAGTTGTATTTTTCGTACCACCCACATGACTGAACGCATCAACTACTTGTTTCTCAAATGCTGAGCCGTTCTGGCGGTTCATCGTGATTTGGGGAGTCTCTAACTTTCCGGCAGTCCCACCAGTTCCTTTTGCAGCATCAGCTCCAGAATTTCCACCACGTTCATTAATTCTGCCATCGTTAACAGAGACATGAGAATCCCCGTTCGCTCCCTTCTTACCCGGTAACGCACCAGTAAAGATGCTATAGATCAGCTCGCCACCGCCAATTATATAGGCATCTTCTTGAAAATTCGGGTATAACTCTGTCCCTTGAATAGCCTGTGCTGCTGCTTTTCCCGCGTAGGCTTCCACCTTACCCATATTTTCAGCAAACTTCTTACCAAACTCTGTTCCCTCAATAGCTTTCATCACCAGAAACTGCGCAACACCTTTAGGCCCCTGCGCAGCAGCCATAACATAGCCTACAGCTTCCGCTTGCTCTGGATTTTCCTTAATATATTTCTGAGCTGCCGCAAGACTCTCTAAAGTTCCCTGAAGCTCCAATATCCCAGTGGGATTAACCTGCGTTTCTTTCAGCACCAGCGAACCTTGGCTAGGAACGTTGTTACTGGGCTCTACGACCCTTTCAATTTCCTCCAGAACCTTCGGTTCGATACCATTTAATGAGGCGATACCAACAAGAACACCATCGATAAACTTTTGATCTCCCATCATCGCCATAGCTTCGCGGCGACTTTTACCGGAAAGAATCAGTGCCTCAAGTGTACTTTCTGCTAAGTCCTTCCCTGCCACAGCTTCCGCACGAGCATCCATGGGACGCCCTAAAATTTTATCCACGCGATTAATCATCACGTTGAGCGCTGACGCCGCCTTGTTAAAGTTATTCAGTGCAGTTTTGTCATAGTTGAGCAACCCATCAGACCATTGTTTCAGCGTTTCACCCGGTTTGAGTGCAGCGTCAATGGAAGAACTGCTCGCATACAAATCCGTACGCGACTCCTCATCCTTGGTGATCTCATACGCCTTGTTCACATCCCGGTTCAGCCCGGCTGTTGAATCGGCCCCGGTCTCGGCATCCTTGCGCACCACGATCTCGCCCGCCCCAACGGTGGCGCGCACGATCTGCTCGCGGTCCTTCTGGTAATCCCAGCCGCTGACGCTCCAGCCGGTTTCACCCTCCTTGCCTTTACCCACCTGGCTGCTGTCTTGTGTGGTGCCACTACCGGAGCTGTAGGTGCCGCCCACGTTCAGGTAATAGCCGTGTTCCTTGTCCTTGCCGGCGATATCGCTGAAGCCAAGGGTGCCGGTATCCAGCTTGAGGTTGCCGTTGTCAGCAGCGATCAGCGCACCGTCAATTTGGGTGTGGTTTTCGGTGCGGATATCGACCTTGTTCTTGCCAGTGATGCGGGTTTGCTCTTCAACCCAGTCGGTCTTGCCGGTGGTCTGGCCATAACCGACCGAGCCACTGAGCCCCGGAGCAGGACCAAAGGTGGCGGTGACGCTGATGTCGAATTCCTTGCCCTTGACCTTGCCGGTGTCGGCAACCGAAGCGACGTTCAGGTCCCCACCGACACGCCCGATCACTTCATCACCACGCAGGTTGGCACCCGCAATGTTGGTGTCCTTGCCACTGGTGAAGCCCAGACGGTCCCCGGCATAGAGATAGGCCTCTTGCTGGCGCTCGCCTTCACGTTCCAGATTGCCTTTGCCCATGCTGACGCTGACGTAGAAACCGACGCCTTCTGAACCAAAGGTGAAGCCCGCTTCCCCGCCACCACTGTTGCGGTTGTTCTCGCTGCTGTGGTCGTTCTGCGCGGCGCGGATGTTCAGGTCGTTGCCGGCATCCAGGTCGATGTTGCGTCCGGCCTGGGCCTGGGTCCCGATCAGGTTCAGGTCGTTGCTGGCCTTGAGGTTGATGTCGCGCCCGGCATCCAGTTGGGTGACGGTGGAGGAACCTTGGCTGCTCTCGGTGTTGGCGGTGCCGAAGCTGCCGCCGACGCCGATCTTGACGCCGCCACTGGTGCCGCCGTGGATGCCGCCCCACATCTCGGTGTTGCGGGTTTCCTCGCTGATGCTGCCTTTGGCCACATCCAGGGTGACGTCGCGCCCTTTGATGTTGATGTCGCGCCCGGCCCCCAGCTGGCTGCCCTTGACGGTCACATCGTTGTTGGCCGTGAGGTTCAGGTCGTTGCCGGCCTGCAGGGTTGAGGAGCGGTTGCTCTGCTCGATGATCTCCTGGCTGCTGCTTTGCTTGCTGTTGCCAAGCTTGACGTCGGCGGTCGGCCCGGCGAGGAACTGGCTGACCGCGTCGACGGCCTTGAGGGTGCTGGAGGCTTTGCTGGTGTTGTTTTCACCGTCGCCAGCGCCGTTGACCGCGTCCTTGGTCTTGCCGTAGTTGTGGTTGAGGGTGACGCCCAGGCCATTGCGCTCGCTTTCACGCTGTTGCTCGGTCACCCGCACTTCCCGGGCGGCGTCGATCTTGATGTCGCGGCCGGCCACCAGGTTGATGTCGTGCTCGGCCCGAAGGTCGGAACCAATCTGATTGATGTCGCGCTTGGCGTTGACCGACAGGTCTGCACCGGCGCTGATCTGGCTGGCGGCGGCGGTCTGGGTTTCGACGCGGTTCTTTTCCTTGTTGCGCTCGGCCCCGGCGAAGAGGCTGACACCGTTGTCGTCGCTGCTGACGCCTACGCCGACTTGCTTGCTCTTTTTCCAGTCCTGCTCCGCTGAGCTGTTCTGTGCTGCCACGACATTGACGTCACGGCCGGCGTCGAGGCTGACATTGCGCCCGGCGCTGATGCCGCTGCCCACCACGTTGATGTCGCGCTCGGCCTTCAGGCTCGCATCGCGATCGGCCAGCACCTGGCTGCCCACGCTGGTGCTGCTTTGCGCCTGGCGCCCGGACTCCTTGGCCGAGGCAAAGGAGACGCTGGCCCCGGAGGAGGACAGCCCGACCTTTTTCTTGTACTGCTCGCTGCGGCTGTAGGCGGTGTCGTTGGCCGAAACCAGGTTGATGTCACCCGTGTCCTTGACCAGCCCGGCGCGCAGTTCCACATCGTTACCGGCCGTGGCTTCACTGGCCCGCAAGCGGATATCGTTGCCCGCAGCCACCACCACATCGTTGCCGGCATTCAGCTCGCTGCCGACCTGGGTCGCGGTGGTTTGCAACTGGCTCTTGCCGCTTTTCGACAGGCCGAGGAAGCCGGACTTGGTCTTCTTGCTGTAGGAGCCGTGTTCCTCGACGCCGGAGAGGATCGCCACATCGCCGGTGGCGCCGACCATCAGGTCTGCGCCGGCCTTGAGCTGGCTACCGATCACCGTGACATCGCGGCCGCCGTTGATGCTCATGCCGCCATCGGCTTTCTTGCTGGTGTTGAGGGTCAGGTCTTTCCCGGCCTCGACCACAGAGGCGATGTTGGTGCTGTGGTAGCTCTCCTGCTGTTTGCTGCTGCTACGCCCAAAGGAGCCTTTGCTCTTCTTCGAGTAGAAAGAGGCGCTCTCGTCCTTGGCGGACAGCAGATTGAGATCGCGAGCGGCATCCAGCGCGACGTTTTGCTCGCCCTTCACCTGGCTGGCCACCAAGGTCAGGTCCTGACCCGCCTTGATCGACAGATCGCCGCCAGCGGTCACCGAGGATGCCTGCTGACGTACCTGATCGTTACTGCTGGTGACCTTCTTGCTCTTCGACGCGCGGTGGCTCTCATTGGCCGCAGCCTCGATGGAGACATCACGCGCCGCTGCCAGTGCCAGGCTGCCCTGGGCAGCGACCTTGCTGGCCACTATCTGCAGATCCTGGCCGGCCGCGGCGGAAAGATTGCCACCGACCTGCACTTCACTGCCGTGCTGGGTGGTCTGGCTCTGGCTCCAGCTGGTCTTCTTGTGGCGCCCGCTGCTGCTGTTCACTTGCTCAGTGGCCACCAACGCCAGATCACGTCCCGCCTTGAGACTTGCATCCCCCCCGGCCTGGAGCACGCTGCCGCTGTTACGGATATCCCGTCCGGCGTCGATATTCAGGCTGTTGCCCGCCTCGACCCGAGCCGCGCTGTTGAGGTAGTCGTTGTGCTGGATACCGCCGCCATAACGGGTGTCCTGGCTGACTTTCGAGCGCTCGTTGACGACGTCGCCCTGGGTCGCGACCAGGCTGACGTCCCGGCCTTTGAGAATCCCGCCCTGGGCGTTGCGGATGCTTTGGGTGGCCAGCAGCGACAGGCGTTCGTTGGCTTCCATCAGGCCGCTGTTGTCGATGTTCTGGGCGCTGGCTTGCAGTTGTGCACTGGCGCGCAGGGTGCCCTGATTGGCCAGGGTGCCGCCGGAGATCAGGTTCACATCGCGCCCCTGGATCAGCGCGCCATTGGGCGCCAGGCGGTTGTTGGCCTGGGCCATGTACAGCACCGGTACCAGGACCTTCTCGCCGTTGACCTCCTGTTCCTGCATCCAGACGATGTCGTGGGTCAGGGCCGCAACCTGGGCGGAGGTCAGGGCGACACCCGGTGACAGGTCAAGGGCGGTCTTGCTGGCGATCGCGTTGTCCATCAGGTGGCGGAACATCGCTTCGTCGCTGTCCAGCCCGGCAATGAAGCGCTGGCCGGTACGGGCGATCACCGCTTCGCGGATCAGTCGTTGTTCGTAGAGACCGTCGCCCAGGCGGCGCTGGGTCTGGTCGCTGTTGAAACCGATGCGGCTGAGCAGGTAGTCGGAACTGATGAACTGCTTGAGGTTGGCGAACGCCGGGTTGGTTTCGATCAGGTATTTGTGTTGCGGGTTGCGGCTGACCTTGAACAGGCCGCTGTCACCTTGCGGCAAGCTGAAACCGGGCAAGGCCAGAGGGTTGACCGCTTGTTGCTGCAGGTCCGGAGCGGCTTGCAGGTTCAGCTGTGGCAGGGCCTGAGTGCTGCTATCCACAGCAGTCATGCCAACCCGGCTGGCACTGGCGGCCACGGTTTCACCCGGACGAATCACGCTGTTTTCCAGCAGTTGGGTGCCGGTGATGTCCACCTTGCCGGCGCCCTGGATGACTGCCGCGGCGACTTCGCCACTGCCGGAGGTCTCAACCTTGCTGAAGCCGTTCAGGCTACCAAGGGCGATCGCTCCCAATGGCATCGCCGCAGGGTTGTAACTGGCAGAGTTGGGGTCGTTGTAGGCGTTGTAGCGCCCCATGTTGTTGATGAAGGTGTAGTAGGCGCCGTCGTCCTTGGTGTAGATCGAGTAAGCGTAATTGCGGATCTCGCCACCACCGGCACCGATGTTCTTCAGGCTGTTGCTTTGCAAGCTGATGTCGCCGGCGGCAGAAACGGTACTGAACTGGTTTTCGAAGCTGTCGCCCTTGAAGGTCAGCTCGGCGCCGGAAATCAGGTTACCGCGCTGGGAGTCCTCGGTGATTTTCGTGCCGTAGACCTCGGTCACCGAGTAGGAGGCTGCACAGTGCTTGCCCTTGCAGTTGTCGGTGAAGTGCAAGGTGATACGCCCGGAGGTCAGGGCCGGAATAAAGGCGAACTTCTCCTTGCGGTTCACCAGGCGATTGGCCAGCAACTGCATGCCATGGGCGCTTTCGATGGTGCCGGAAATGTTTTCGATCAGGCTGGCCGGTTGTTGTCCCGGGGCATTCACGTCCAGGCGCCCAAGGCTGTAGATGTCACCCTTGTCGTTGGTCAGGCTGCTGGTTTCCAGCTGCATGTCGGCGCCGCTGAAGATCAGCCCGCCCTGGTTGACCAGGGTCGGGGTTTCGATGTGCAGGGCATTGCCCGCCCCCAGGGTGCCCTGGTTGGTCAGGCTGTCGACCTTGAGTTGCAGGTCGCCGGCGGCCGTGAGCGTGCCGAGGTTCTGCAGGTGACTGCCGAGGGTGAAATCGGCGGCAGCACCGCTGCGCACCTCGGCCTCTTGGCCAAGGTCGGCGCGGGCGGCTGCAAGGGTCATGCGCCCCTGGCTCTTGAGAATACCGCTGCCTTGGTAGGAGCCACTGAGGATCAGCTTCAGGTCGCCGTCGGTTTCCAGGCCGCCATCGTTGATCCAATGATCACCACTAGCCTCGACCCCCTCGACCGAGACCAGCTTGCCAGTGCGTGTCTGGGTGAAGGTCCCGACCTTCAAGCCGATCTTTTGTGCCTGGATCCGGCTGGTGTTGCTCCAATCCGCCAGGTCCAGATCCAGCCGACTGTTGGTGATGAAACTACCGCCAGCATTGCCAGCGTCCGCCAGGGACAACACGAAGCCTTGTTGCCCCAGGTGGCGCACCAGCCCTTGCTGATTGCTCAAGCCCCCACTGCTCAGAATCAAGCGCTGATTGCCGATCTCCACCAGGCCCTGGTCGTTATCGAAACGACCACCGATGCTGAAGCGGCTCTCGCCCTGCTCGCCCAAGGCCCGCAAACGACCCTTGGCGTTGCTCACTGAACCGGCGTCCACCGCGAGGCTTTCCCGAGACTCGATCAGCCCCGCGTCGTTGTCCAGCTTGCCGGAAAGCGCCAGCCCGATGGTTTCGGCGCTGAGGCTGCCCTTCTGATTCTGCAAGCTGTCGACGGAGAGTTGCAGGTGCTTCTGGCTGGCGATCTCGCCCTCGTTGTTGCGGAGCTCGCCGCCCTTGAGCTGCAAGTCGCCTGTAGTGGACAGCACATGCCCCTGATCATTGAGCAGACGGGAACTGCTGCTGATCTCGACTGCCGCCCCGCGGGCCTGCCCCTGAGTGTTGTCGAAGGTCGCGCTTTTGACCTCAAGCTTGCCAGTCTGGGCGTTCAGTCGTCCTTGCTGGTTGCGCAGTTCATCGGCTTCCAGGCTCAGTTTTCCGGCACCCGTGAGGATCTTGCCGCCGCCGTTGTCGAGGACCTGTTTGACCCTGGCCTTGAGCTCGCCCTGGTTGGCTTGCAGGGTGCCCTGGCGGTTATCCAGGCTGTCGGCGTTCAGGGTCAAGTCTGCGCTTTTGCTGAGCAGCAGGCCCTGATCGCGGTTGTCCAGAGTGTCGAGTACCACCTTGACAGACTGCTCGGCGGCCAGGGTCCCGCCACGATTATCCAGACTGCTGCCCTCAACCTTGAGGGCTTGCTGGCCAATCAACTGACCACCACGGTTATCAACACGACCGGCCTTGAGGTGCAGATCACCCGCAGCCACCAGTTCCGCGTCCCGGTTATCCAGGCGCTCCAGATCAGTCGTGAGGCTGCCCCGGGCGTTGATAGTGCCGGTATTGGTCAGACTGCCGCCCTGAAGCTGCAGATGGCTGCTGGGATTGATGGTCTCGATAGCCTCTTGCCGCTGGAGCCCCGCATTAAGCTGACCACGACTGACCACCTGCCGGCCTTCGAGGTGCACGTTGCCGCCCGCTGTCAGGTTTTTGTCCACCGCCAGTTTTTCAGCAGCAACCACTTTGGCGTTCCGGTCCGCGTACACCGACTCGGTCAGTTGCACCTCTTGCGCCTTGAGTTGCAAATCGCCCAGGGCCTGAGCACGAGCCAGGGTCAATTTGCCATTGGCATCGATTTGCAGGTCGCCGCCGCTGGTGGCCATGTCCCCCGCCAACTTCACCCCCACCCCGGCTTCAGTGCCCACCAGCTTGATCGCCCCGGCGTACATGCCGCCCAGGGCTGACGAGTCGATCGCCAGTTGCGGCGCATCCGCCGGGTTGGCGGTGCGTGCCGTGGCGTTCAAGGTCTGGGCGTCGACATCGTTGGCCCCGGCGATCACCGCCAGGTGCTTGGCCTGGATCTCGGCGTTGATCTTGGCGCTGCGGGTGATGATTTCGAACTGGTCGATATTGCTCGCGTTGAGCCCCGCGCCTTCGATGGCGACGCTGCCCTGGTCCACCTGGTAACGCTGGACCTGACCGTTCTCGATCACCGGTTTGCCGGTGGTCAGGGTGGCTTTTGGGGTGTTGATGAAGCCGCAGCCGTTGCAGGTCACGCCATAAGGGTTGGCGACGATGACATGGGCTGATTGCCCGGCCACTTCGGTGTAACCCTTTAGCTGGCTGGGGCTCCCGCCATTGACCTCGTTGAGGATCACATTGGCCGCGCGGCCACCCAGGTTGGGGTTGCCGATGATGTAGCCACCCAACTGGGTGTTCTGCAGGTTTTGCGTGGCGTTGTTGAGAATTACGCCCTGCTGGCCGACGTTGTAATCACTGAACTTGTTGTGGGACAGCCCGCCGCCATTGGGCGCAGCAATGTTGACGATAGGCACGCCATTGGCCGCTTGCCCGAGGCTGGTGCCGCTGCCGTTGACCACGATGCCGTCGGCCATCGCCACCACCGGCTGCCAGAACATCATGTTGGCCAGGATGAACGCCAGACCACGCTTGGGCAGGCCCCAAAAGGACTCACGGGATTGCAGGGCAGCCGAAGGCTGGCGGGCCAGGAAGGCAAACTGACGAACGTCCATGTCGAAAATCTCAGGCAAAAAGCGGAATTAGAGGAACAGGTCCAAACGGAAGTAGATCGGTGCTTCCCGCTCACTCAGGGCATCTGGCCGCTCGAGGGAGTGGGCGAAGGTCAGGCTGGCGGCGAGGTGCTTGCCGCGGGCGAAGAACTCGATGGAGTCGCTGGAGACCCGGCCATGCTGCTCGGCGTTGTAGCGGTCGTTGCGGATCGCGCCGACGTCATAGCCCAGCCCGGTGCCGTACTCGGCGAACGCCGGGCGCAGCCAGTTCCAGGTCACCGGGCGACTCCAGCGCAGGTCGTTGCGCCAGTAGTAGCCGCTGTCGCCATTGAGGCTCTGGTCCTTGTAGCCACGGATCGAGGACTGGCTGCCCAGGCTCATGCGTTGCGAGCTGAACAGCACATCCTCGCTGCGCTGGCCGGTGACCAGGCTGCTGAACACCAGGGACTCGTCCCACAGCTTGAACGGCTGCAGGTAGCTGGCGGTGGCGGTGTATTTCCGATAGCGGGCGTTGGCCTGGCGATTGCCGTATCGGTCACGCTGGTTTTCGCGCTGGGCATCGAAGGCACCGATGCCGTCCTGCAGCCCCAGGTCGAAGTTGACGAAAGCGCCGCCGATGCGCCGGCCATGGTTGATGCCGAACTGGGCTTCACTGAGGCGGTTGCTGCTGTTGGCGAGCTTGCTGTCTTCGATGTAGTTGTTGGTGCGCAGGTAGCTCAGGCCGCTGTTCAGCGAGGTCTTGCTCACGGCGTCGCGGTGGATCACTCGCTCCAGGCGCAGTTGGTGGTTCTGGCTGTCGCCGGTCTGTTTGAAGTTGAAGCCCTGCCCCTGGGCCAGGGAGCGGTATTCGCTCTGGCTGTAGCTGTAGCTGAGGTTCCACCAGCCAAACGGCAGGTTGTAGTAGAGCATGGCGTTGCGCGAGGTTTTCTGGTGGTCGCTGATGGCGTCGTGGCCACCGCGCAGCACCAGTTGATCGGCCAGGCCCAGGGGGCTGTCCCATTCGAAAGAGCTTCCCCACTGTTGCTCGCCGGTGCTCTTCTGGCCCTCGTTGCTGCGCGACAGGCCGACGCGCCAGGGCTTTTGCGGGTTGTTCTTGACCAGGACTTCACTGCCGCCCACGGCCTGGCCCGGGGCCAGTTCCATCTGCGCCTGGTTCGACGGCAGGCGGTTGAGCTGGTCGACCATCTGCTCGATCTGCCGCAGGTTGAGCAACTCACCGCTGCTGCCGGGAAAGGCCATGTTCAGTTCGCGGGCGCTGAGCTTGCTGCCTTCGGCGGCCTTGAGGCCTTCGAGCTTGCCTTCCACCACCAACACCTGCAGGTGGCCGCTGGAAAGATCCTGTTGCGGCAGGTAGGCGCGGCTGGTGACCAGGCCCTTTTCGATGTAGCGGTTGGTGATGACCTTGAGCAGCTCGTTGAGCTGAGGCACTCCCAGGCACTGGCCGATGTAGGGCTTGAGCAGGCTCTCGCGCTCGCTGGCGGACAGCGAGTCGGCGCCCTTGAGCTGGATGTCCTTGATCGGGAAGCAGCGGCTGTCGGCGGGCGCGCTGGGTGCCACCGGCGTGGCGCTCTTGCCGGGCAGGTCCTTGAGTTCTTCGAGACGCCGCTGCTGTTCTTCCAGCAGGCGGTTCTGCCGGTCGCGGATCAGGTCCTGGTCGCCGGGGCTGAACGTCGGGGCCGGTAAGGGGGCGGCAAGGGCCGTGTGCAAGGGGCCAGTCAGCAGCAGGCAAGACAGCGCGCAGCACAACCTCATCCCGAGGGTGGAGAGAGACATATTCGATCCTTCGAAAGGGCAGCAAGGCCAAGACAGGGCGCGGATGTTAATGTGCCATCATCTTGACGTCAAATGAGCGCCGAGCAGGCTGAAAGACTGTGTAGTTCCCAAATAATCCGGGCCCTTCAGCGGATGCCGATACTAGATTTGCTCCAGTCACCGACACATCAGACATTTCTTAATCTTTAGGCCTCATTTCTTGGTGGCGGCCTGCAGGCCCAGCCCGGCCAGGGAGAAAACCCGCAAGCCAGGCAAAAAAAAAGCCCGGACCAGGTCCGGGCTTTTCATCGACAGCAGGCGGCGGGCTTACTCAGCCGCCGGCGCCTGTGGCTTGCGGCGCTTGAGCGGCGCCAGGCCGTCCTGGCTGACCAGGCTGTCGCTTTTCGGGCGGTTGGCGGTCTTGCGCTTGGTCGGCGACTTGGCCACGGACTTTTTCTTGTCGCCCTTGGCGTCAGTCTTTTTCTTCTTCACGCCAACGGCCTTGCCGGACGCCTTGACCTTTTTCGGGCCGCTGTAGGTGCCTTTGACCTCCTTGATGGTGCGGCGCTCGAAGCTCTGCTTGAGGTAGCGCTCGATGCTCGACATCAGGTTCCAGTCGCCGTGGCAGATCAGCGAGATGGCCAGGCCATCGTTGCCGGCGCGGCCGGTACGACCGATGCGGTGCACGTATTCGTCGCCGCTGCGGGGCATGTCGAAGTTGATCACCAGGTCCAGGCCGTCGACGTCCAGGCCGCGGGCGGCGACGTCGGTGGCCACCAGGATCTTGACCCCGCCCTGCTTCAGGCGGTCGATGGCCAGCTTGCGGTCCTTCTGGTCCTTTTCGCCGTGCAGGACGAACGCCTTGTAATCCTGGGCCACCAGGCGACCGTAGATGCGGTCGGCCATGGCCCGGGTGTTGGTGAAGACGATGGCCTTCTGGTAGGTCTCGTTGGCCAGCAGCCAGTTGACGATCTGTTCTTTGTGCTGGTTGTGGTCGGCGGTGATGATCTGCTGACGGGTGGTTTCGTTGAGCTGGCTGACGCTGTTGAGTTGCAGGTGCTCAGGGTTGTTGAGGACCTTGGCAACCATCTCCCGCAGGCCGGAGCCGCCGGTGGTGGCGGAGAACAACATGGTCTGCTGGCGGTTCGGGCATTCGTCCACCAGGCGCTGCACGTCTTCGGCAAAGCCCATGTCGAGCATGCGGTCGGCTTCGTCGAGCACCAGCACTTCGACTTCTTTGAGATCCAGGTTGCCGGCGTTGAGCTGCTCCAGCATGCGCCCCGGGGTGCCGATGAGGATGTCCGGCACCTTGCGCAGCATGGCGGCCTGGACCTTGAAGTCTTCACCGCCGGTGATCAGGCCGGACTTGATGAAGGTGAACTGGGAGAAACGCTCGACTTCCTTGAGGGTCTGCTGGGCCAGTTCCCGGGTCGGCAGCAGGATCAGGGTCTTGATGCTGACGCGGATCTTCGCCGGGCCGATCAGGCGATTGAGGATCGGCAGGACAAAGGCCGCGGTCTTGCCGCTGCCGGTCTGTGCCGTCACCCGCAGGTCACGCCCTTGCAGCGCGAGCGGAATAGCCGCTGCTTGCACCGGCGTCGGCTCGACAAATTTAAGCTCGGCCACGGCTTTGAGCAGGCGTTCGTGCAGGGCGAATTGGGAAAACACGGGTGCTACCTCGAAGATATGCAAAAAAACAGCTGCATAGGGTAACGGTTTCGAGCGCGAAGGCCGAGTTTCTTTGTGCAAACGGTGGCAAAGAGTTGGTTTTTTGTTAGCCGATTTGTCCTTAACCGTAACTTTGTCAGGGTTAAATGCTCTAATCCTCCCCTCGTGTCCCATAGAAGAATCGTTTTAGCCCATGGATTTCAAACAGCTCTGGCTCAATACCCAGGACCTCTGGGGAGCCCTCGATCAACACCCTCTCCTGCACGCCGGCATCGGCCTGGCCCTGTTGCTGGTGGTCGCCCTGGTGCTCGGACGAGTGGCCCGCTACCTGGTGCTGCACGCCATCAGGTTGCTGGGGCGCCAGCCGGCCCTGCACTGGCTCAATGACTTGCGCCACAACAAGGTGTTCCACCGCCTGGCGCAGATGACCCCGTCCCTGGTGATCCAGTTCGGCCTGCACCTGGTGCCGGAGCTGAGCAAGACCAGCCTGCTGTTCCTCGGCAACCTGGCCATGGCCTTCACCATCCTGTTCCAGTTGCTGGCCCTGAGCGCCCTGCTCAATGCCCTGCTGGACATCTACGCGCGCACCGAACACGCCCGCACCCGCTCGATCAAGGGCTATGTGCAACTGGCGAAGATGGTGCTGTATGTGTTTGGCGCGATCATCATCGTCGCCACCCTGATCGACCGTTCGCCGCTGTTGCTGCTCTCGGGCCTGGGTGCCATGTCGGCGGTGATCCTGTTGGTCTACAAGGACACCCTGCTGTCCTTCGTCGCCAGCGTGCAGTTGACCAGCAACGACATGCTGCGGGTCGGCGACTGGATCGAGATGCCCCAGGTCGGCGCCGACGGCGATGTGGTGGACATCACCCTGCACACGGTCAAGGTGCAGAACTTCGACAAGACCATCGTCTCCATCCCCACCTGGCGCCTGATGAGCGAGTCGTTCAAGAACTGGCGCGGCATGCAGCAGTCCGGCGGCCGGCGGATCAAGCGCAGCCTGTACATCGATGCCAGCGGCGTGCGTTTTCTGCATGACGACGAAGAGCAGCGGCTGAGCAAGGTGCGCCTGCTTACCGACTACATCGGGCGCAAGCAGGCCGAGCTCAAGAGTTGGAACGAAGCCCAGGGCAATGTCGCCGCGCTGTCGGCCAACCGCCGGCGCATGACCAACATCGGCACCTTCCGCGCCTACGCCCTGGCGTACCTCAAGAGCCACCCGGAGATCCAGCCGAACATGACCTGCATGGTGCGTCAGATGCAGACCACGGCCCAGGGCATTCCGCTGGAGATCTACTGCTTTACCCGCACCACCGCCTGGGTCGATTACGAGCGCATCCAGGGGGATATCTTCGATTACCTGCTGGCGGTGATGCCGGAGTTCGGCCTGAACCTCTACCAGCAGCCCAGCGGCACCGATCTGCGGGCCGGTTTGCTGCCGGCGGTCCTGGGGGCCAGCCATGTGCCCCAGCTCGAAAAACAGGCGCTGTAACTTCGTAGGAGCTGGCTTGCCAGCGAAAGCGTCGGCCCGTCAGGCGCCAAGCTTGCGGACCCTTTCGCCGGCAAGCCGGCTCCTACAGATCAGCGAAGGCGTCGGCCGTTCAGGCGCAGGGCTTGCGGGCCTCTTCGCCGGCAAGCCGGCTCCTACAGATCAGCGAAAGCGTCGGCCCGTCAGGCGCAAGGCTTGCGGCCCCTTTCGCCGGCAAGCCGGCTCCTACCGATCAGCGAAGGCGTTGACCGGTCAGACGCAAGGCTTGCGGGCTCTTAGCCGGCAAGCCGGCTCCGGCAGATCAGCGGCTCCTGCGGGTTATGGGATCAGGCGGGGCCGGGCACCGCGGCGGCTGATCCATACCGCGCCAAGGATCACCAAGCCGCCCAGCATCAGCCGCCCCAGGTCTTCGTGCTGGTTCCAGATCAGCAGGTTGATCAACAGCCCCACCGGCACATGCAGGTTGTTCATCACCGCCAGGGTGGCGCCGGTCACCAGGCACGCGCCCTTGTTCCACCAGTACATGCCCAGGGCCGTGGACACCAGGCCGAGAAACAGCAGCACCGCCCATTGCAGCGGCGCATCAGGCAGGTAATGGGCCTTGCCGAACAGCAGGAACGCCGGCAGCACCACCAGCAAGGCGCCCAGGTAGAAGTAGCCGAAGCGCCGGTAGTGCGGCAGGTCGCTGGGATGGCGCGCCACCAGGTGCTTGTACAGCACTTGCCCGGCGGCGTAGGTGAAGTTGGCCAGTTGCAGCAGCAAGAAGCCGATGAAGAAATCCGGATTGACGCTGTCGTAGCGAATCACCACCGCGCCCGCCACCGCCACCAGCGCCGCCAGCAGGCCCCAGGGGTTGAAGCGCCGGTTCAGGGCGTCTTCGATCAGGGTCACGTGCAACGGCGTGAGGATGGTGAACAGCAGCACCTCCGGCACCGTCAACACGCGAAAGCTCAGGTACAGGCACACGTAGGTGATGCCGAACTGCAGCGCTCCGATCAGCAGCATGCCGCGCATGAAGGCCGGCTCCACCCGGCGCCAGCGGGTCAGCGGAAGAAACACCAGCCCCGCCAGCAGCACCCGCACCAGCACCGCGAAGTAACTGTCGACATGCCCGGCCAGGTATTCGCCGATCAGGCTGAAGGAAAACGCCTGGATCAGGGTGACAAAAAGTAGATAGCCCATGTTCGCCTCATCTTGAATGGCGGCGACGATAGCGGTTTTGCCCGCGCAGATGAAATCCCGGGCAAAAAAAAGCCCGATCTCGCTAAGCGTGCAATCGGGCGTCGGCACTGAAGGAGCAACCAGTGCAAAGGGAGGTTCGATGCGCGAACCGGCTTGAAGGGGATCCGCAGGCGCTACTTCAACACCGGGGGATTATCTGCGGATTAACGGCGCCGCCGAGCCCCTGGCTGAGGGGCGCCTGGGCCCCAGCTCCTGGCTCAGGCCACCTGGGCCAGCTTGGCGTTGGCCTGGTTCAGGCCCTTTTCATGGAAGTCGCCCCCCAGGTTCAGGCCTTCGGCGTGGATGAACTCGACGTCGTGGATACCGATAAAGCCCATCACCTGACGCAGGTAGGGTTCCTGGTGATCGGCGCTGCTGCCGGCGTAGATGCCGCCACGGGCAGTGAGCACGTAGGCGCGCTTGCCGGTGAGCAGGCCCTGGGGCCCGGTGTCGGTGTACTTGAAGGTCACCCCGGCGCGCAGCACATGGTCCAGCCAGGCCTTCAGGGTGCTGGGAATGGCGAAGTTGTACATCGGCGCGGCCAGCACCAGCACGTCAGCGGCCAGCAACTCTTCGGTCAATTCGTTGGAACGCTGCAGGGACTCCTGCTCGGCGGCGCTGCGCTGCTCGGCGGGCTTCATCCAGCCCCCCAGCAGGTTGGCGTCCAGGTGCGGCACCGGGTGGCGGGCCAGGTCGCGGACCGTGATCGAGTCGCCGGGGTGAGCGGCCTGCCATTGCTGGATAAAGGTCTGGGTCAGTTGCCGGGATACGGAATCCTGCTGGCGGGCGCTGCTTTCAATGATCAGGACGCGGGACATGGCTGAAGCCTCCATCGGGGTATGCGTAAGTCGATGGAGCGCAGATTAAACAGAGTGATATCGATGAAAAAGCGCAAATAACTGCTATAACCAATCAATAAATTCGTTTATAAGCACAGCCGGCCCCTGTGCAATCCCCCTGGACCGGCCTGCTTCGATCACTTGGCCTGGCAGTTCAGTTCCAGGCGCAGCTTGATGATCTTGCGGTTGAACTTGGCGGTCACGTTCTTGCTCTGCCCCGCGGCGACTTCCACCTTGCGGGTGCGCGGCGACTCGGGGCCATTGCGAAATACCACCGAGCACAGGGCATCGCGCTTGCCGAAGTTGTTCAACTGGATGGAGCCGATGTCTTCATCGGTGTCGTAGGCGGTGTAATCGATGCTCAGGCCATTGAGCTGCTTCTCGACATCGATGGGATAGGCCCAGGCGCAGAGAGGCAACAACGCCAGCAACACACAACAGAATTTTCTCATTCGGCAGTCTCCAATAAGGAGCGCCAGCTTAGGACAAGAGGAGTCCCTCATGAAAGCGCCCCGCGTGACCCTGGATCAATGGCGCACCCTGCAGGCGGTGGTCGACCACGGCGGCTTCGCCCAGGCCGCCGAAGCCCTGCACCGCTCGCAATCCTCGGTCAGCTACACCGTGGCGCGCATGCAGGACCAGCTCGGTGTGCCGCTGCTGCGCATCGACGGGCGCAAGGCCGTGCTCACCGAAGCCGGCGGCGTGCTGCTGCGCCGCTCGCGGCAACTGGTCAAGCAGGCCAGCCAGCTGGAAGACCTGGCCCACCATATGGAGCAGGGCTGGGAAGCCGAAGTGCGGCTGGTGGTGGACGCCGCCTACCCCAACGCGCGGCTGGTGCGCGCCCTGACCGCCTTCATGCCGCAAAGCCGCGGCTGCCGCGTGCGCCTGCGCGAGGAAGTGCTGTCCGGGGTCGAGGAAGTGCTGCTCGAAGGCGTGGCCGACCTGGCCATCAGCAGTTTCAACATTCCCGGTTACCTGGGCACCGAGATGAGTTCGGTGGAGTTCGTCGCCGTGGCCCACCCGGAACACGCCCTGCACCGCCTGCAACGGGAGCTGCATTTCCAGGACCTGGAAAGCCAGCTGCAAGTGGTAATCCGCGACTCCGGCCGCCAGCAACCGCGGGATGTGGGCTGGCTCGGCGCCGAACAACGCTGGACCGTGGGCAGCCTGGCCACTGCTGCGACCTTCGTCGGCAGCGGCCTGGGTTTTGCCTGGCTGCCCCGGCACCTGATCGAACGGGAACTGCGCGAAGGCCTGCTCAAGGTCCTGCCCCTGGACCAGGGCGGCAGTCGCCACCCGACCTTCTTCCTCTATTCCAACAAGGACAAACCCCTGGGCCCGGCCACGCAGATCCTCGTGGAACTGCTGCGCACGTTCGACACCGCGCCCCTGGACGCGCCCTTTGCCGCCCCCGAACAAGCCTGACGTCCACTCACCAGAACAGGAGTTCTGCCATGGCCTATTTCGAGCATGAAGGTTGCACCCTGCACTACGAGGAATACGGCCGGGGGGATCCCCTGCTGCTGGTTCACGGCCTGGGCTCCAGCGCCCAGGACTGGGAAAAGCAGATCCCCGAGCTCTCGAACCGCTACCGCCTGATCGTCCCCGACCTGCGTGGCCACGGACGCTCCGACAAACCCCGGGAGCGCTACAGCATCCCGGGCTTCACCGCCGATATCGTGGCGCTGATCGAACACCTGAACCTGGGCCCCGTGCACTATGTCGGGCTGTCCATGGGCGGCATGATCGGCTTCCAGCTGGGCGTGGATCAGCCGCAGTTGCTCAAAAGCCTGTGCATCGTCAACAGCGCCCCCGAGGTCAAGGTGCGCAGCGCCAACGACTACTGGCAGTGGTTCAAGCGCTGGAGCCTGGCCCGGGTGCTGAGCCTGGCCACCATCGGCCAGGCCCTGGGCCAGCGGCTGTTTCCCAAGCCCGAGCAAGGCGAGTTGCGGCGGAAAATGGCCGAGCGCTGGGCAAAAAACGACAAACGTGCTTATCTCGCCAGCTTCGACGCCATCGTCGGCTGGGGGGTGCAGGAACGTCTGGGCCGTATCACCTGTCCAACCCTGGTCGTCAGCGCCGACCACGACTACACCCCGGTGGCGGTCAAGGAGGCTTATGTCAAACTGCTGCCGGATGCACGGCTGGTGGTGATCGAGGATTCCCGTCACGCCACCCCGCTGGACCAGCCGCAGCGCTTCAACCAAACCCTGCTGGACTTCACAACCACAGTCGACACCACCACCCAGGATCACTGAACCATGCTGAAAAAAATCGCCCTCGTCGCCGGCTCCGTGCTGTTCGCTGCCAACCTGATGGCCGCCCAACCGGCCAAGGCGCCCCACGTCCTGCTGGACACCAGCTTCGGCAAGATCGAAGTCGAACTGGACCCGGTCAAGGCCCCGATCTCCAGCAAGAACTTCCTCGACTACGTCGACAGCGGCTTCTACACCAACACCATCTTCCACCGGGTGATCCCGGGCTTCATGGTTCAGGGCGGCGGTTTCACCGCGCAGATGGTGCAGAAAGACACCCGCGACCCGATCAAGAACGAAGCCTCCAACGGCCTGCATAACGTACGCGGCACCCTGTCCATGGCCCGCACCTCCAACCCCAACTCGGCCACCAGCCAGTTCTTCATCAACGTCGCCGACAACGCCTTCCTCGACCCGGGCCGCGATGCCGGCTACGCCGTATTCGCCAAGGTGGTGAGCGGCATGGACGTGGTGGACCAGATCGTCAATTCCCAGACCACCACCAAGCAAGGCATGCAAAACGTGCCTGTGGACCCGGTGCTGATCAAGTCGGCCAAGCGCATCGACTGAATCCGCCAGCCTGTCCCGACGGCGGCGCCCCACCCGGCGCCCCGTCCGCTTTCAGAACAGGAGAGCCCGTACCCCGGGCTTCAAGCCCCCCATGCTCTTTCGTCGTTTTGAACAACTGATCGATATCTTCCGCGACGCCCCCAGCGCCACCCCGCCCAATCGGGTCCTGCCCTTCTACTTCCACTACATCAAGCAAGTCTGGCCGAGCTTCGTCGCCCTGCTGGTGGTGGGCCTGTTCGTGGCCCTGATCGAGGTGTCGCTGTTCAGCTACCTGAGCACCATCATCGACCTGGCCCAGGGCACGCCCAGCGCCCGGGTATTCACCGACCACGGCCTGGAACTGGCCTGGATGGCAGTGGTGGCCCTGCTGTTCCGACCCTTGATGGTCGGCCTGCACGACCTGCTGATGCACCAGACCATCAACCCCGGCATGACCAGCCTGATCCGCTGGCAGAACCATAGCTACGTGCTGCGCCAGAGCCTGAACTTCTTCCAGAACGATTTCGCCGGGCGCATTGCCCAGCGCATCATGCAGACCGGCTATTCGCTGCAGGACTCCTCGGTGCAGGTGATCGACGCCCTGTGGCACGTGACCATCTACGCCATCGGCTCCCTGGTGCTGTTCGCCGACGCCGACTGGCGCCTGATGATCCCGCTGCTGCTGTGGATCGCCGGCTTCATCGGCGCCATGCGCTACTTCGTGCCACGCATCCAGCAGCGCTCGGTGGACGCCTCCGACGCCCGCTCCAAACTCATGGGGCGGATCGTTGACGGCTACACCAACATCACCACCCTCAAGCTCTTCGCCCACACCCATTTCGAGCAGAGCTACGCCCGCGAGGCCATCGCCGAGCAGACCGAGAAAAGCCAGCTGGCCGGGCGCGTGGTCACCGCCATGGACGTGACCATCACCAGCCTCAACGGCCTGCTGATCGTCAGCACCACGGGCCTGGCTCTGTGGCTGTGGAGCCAGTCGCTGATCAGCGCCGGGGCCATCGCCCTGGCCACCGGCCTGGTGATCCGCATCGTCAACATGTCCGGCTGGATCATGTGGGTGATCAACGGCATCTTCGAAAACATCGGCATGGTCGAGGACGGTCTGCAGACCATCGCCCAGCCGCTGCAGCTCACCGACCGCGAGCAGGCGCCCAAGCTGGCCGTGGCCAACGGCGGCGTGCGCTTCGAGCATGTGGAGTTCCATTACGGCAAGGCCAACAAGGTGATCAGCGACCTCAACCTGGACATCCGTCCCGGGGAGAAGATCGGCCTGATCGGTCCGTCCGGGGCCGGCAAGTCGACCCTGGTCAACCTGCTGCTGCGCCTGTACGACCTGCAGGGCGGGCAGATCCTCATCGACGGCCAGAACATCGCCGAAGTGACCCAGGAAAGCCTGCGCGAACGCATCGGCATGATCACCCAGGACACCTCGCTGCTGCACCGCTCGATTCGCGACAACCTGCTCTACGGCCGCCCCGACGCCACGGACGAGGAACTCTGGGAAGCGGTGCGCAAGGCCCGCGCCGATGAGTTCATCCCGCTGCTGTCCGACGCCCAGGGCCGGACCGGTTTCGATGCGCATGTCGGTGAGCGCGGGGTCAAGCTGTCCGGCGGCCAGCGCCAGCGCATCGCCATCGCCCGGGTACTGCTCAAGGACGCGCCGATCCTGATCATGGATGAGGCCACCTCGGCCCTGGACTCGGAAGTCGAAGCGGCGATCCAGGAAAGCCTGGAAACCCTGATGCAGGGCAAGACCGTGATCGCCATCGCCCACCGCCTCTCCACCATCGCCCGCATGGACCGCCTGGTGGTCCTGGAACAGGGGCGCATCGCCGAGACCGGCACCCACGCCGAACTGCTGGCCCGTGGCGGTCTGTATGCACGCCTGTGGCAGCACCAGACCGGAGGATTCGTCGGCATCGACTGACCGGCGGCAACTGATCTGTAGCCGCTGCCGCAGGCTGCGATCGGCACCGCAGGGGCCGCAGAACCTGCATCCGCGGTTTGCCTGGTCAATCGCTCTGCGAGTCCTGCGGACTCGGTCGCAGCCTGCGGCAGCGGCTACAGGTTGCAATCAGTTGCAGAAGGTTGTGCCTCGCGATGCCAGGGCCCCGTTTCCAGGGGCCCTGGCGTTTTTTTGCGGACTGGAATTGCGCCGAAAGCCTGCTGTACTGACCCTAGGTTCCGGAGCGGAACCTGTAGTTAACCTGCGGGATGCATAACAGTTGTATCGCGTTGATAGGTTGACCTATCAAGGACTCACTCATGTCTTTGTTCAAACGTTCCGTTACCGAAATGCTCGGTACTTTCTGGCTGGTCCTGGGCGGGTGCGGCAGCGCCGTGCTCGCCGCGGCCTTTCCCAATGTCGGCATCGGCCTGCTGGGCGTCGCCCTGGCCTTCGGCCTGACGGTGCTGACCATGGCCTTCGCCATCGGCCATATCTCCGGTTGTCACTTGAATCCCGCCGTGTCCGTAGGGCTGGTGGTGGGCGGGCGCTTTCCGGCCAGGGAACTGCCGGCCTATATCGTCGCCCAGGTGCTCGGCGGGGTGATCGCCGCGGCGTTGCTGTACTTCATCGCCAGCGGCAAGCCCGGTTTCGAGCTGGCCTCGGGGCTGGCTTCCAACGGCTATGGCGCCCACTCCCCCGGCGGCTATTCGATGGCGGCGGGGTTTGTCTGCGAGCTGGTGATGACCTTGATGTTCGTGGTGATCATCCTTGGCGCCACCGACAAGCGCGCCCCAGCGGGGCTGGCGCCGATCGCCATCGGCCTGGCCCTGACCCTGATCCACCTGATCTCGATCCCGGTCACCAACACCTCGGTCAACCCGGCCCGCAGCACCGGCCCAGCGCTGATCGTCGGCGGCTGGGCGTTGCAGCAGCTGTGGCTGTTCTGGCTGGCGCCGATCCTCGGCGCGGTGATCGGTGGCGTGGTCTACCGCTGGCTGGGCAAGGAAGACAGCTGACGCAAAGGGGCGAGGGTCACGCCTGCCGATAGGGCAAGGCGTCCCTCGCCTCCTCGGCGTAGGCACGAATACCGCTGCGCTCCTGCTGCAGGAAATCCTTCACCGCGGCATTCAGGCCGGGGTGGCGCAGGTAGTGCCAGGAACGGGTCAGCACCGGTTCAAAGCCGCGGATCAGCTTGTGCTCGCCCTGGGCTCCCGCGTCGAAGCGTTGCAGCCCCTGGGCAATCGCGTACTCCATGCCCTGGTAGAAACAGGTCTCGAAATGCAGGCGGTCGAACTCCGCCAGGCAGCCCCAATAGCGGCCGTAGAAGCTGTCGCCGCCCACCAGGCTGAAAGCCATGGCCACCGGGCGCCCGCCCTGTTTGGCCAGGACCACGCGGATCGCCTCGGGCATGCGCTCGGCCAGCAGGCTGAAGAAGGTCCGGGTCAGGTAGGGCGACTGGCGCCGCACCGCATAGGTGTTGGCGTAGCAGGCGTAGACGAAGTCCCAGTGCGCCTCGTCCAGTTCATGGCCTTCGAACCACTGGAAATCAAAGCCCTGCCCCGCCACCTGCTCACGCTCCTTGCGCATCTGCTTGCGCTTGCGCGAGCTCAGGGCGTCGAGAAAATCCTGAAAGTCCCGATAGCCGCGATTCTGCCAATGGAACTGACAGCCCAGGCGCTGCAACCAGCCCGGTTGCTGTTCCAGGGCGGCGTCACTGAAGTCGTCGGTGAAGTTGATATGGGCGCTGGAAAGCCCTTCGCTCTCCAGGTAGCCGGGCAGGCTTTTCAACAGCTCGAAGGCATCCGCCTGGGTCGCCGCCAGCACCCGCGCGCCACTGACCGGGCTGAAAGGCACCGCCGTCAGCAGCTTGGGGTAATAGTCGATACCGGCCCGCGCGCAGGCATCGGCCCAGCCGTGATCGAACACGTACTCACCGTAGGAGTGCCATTTGCGATAGCTGGGCAGGGCCGCCAGCAGGCGGCCGTCCTCCACATGCAACAGGTGCTCGGCCTGCCAGCCCGAGCGCGGTCCGAGGCTGCCGCTGTCTTCCAGGGCACTGAGAAAGGCATGGCGCACAAAGGGTTGCCCATCCTTGAGCAGGCCATCCCATTGCACAGGATCGACGGCAGACAGACTGTTCAAGGATTGCAGCGGCATGGGGGTCCCCGGAATTCAGATCGAACGACCCGGCGAGTATCCCCCATCCCCGGACTCACCGAAACCGCCAGTACCCTGCCCCCCTCAATGCCCCAGGTGTTCGGCAAGAAAATCGATGAACACCCGGGATTTGCGCGGCAGGTGCGCGCTGTTGGGAAACAGCACATGCACCGGCTGCGGGGCCAGGCCGTACTGCGGCAGGACCCGCACCAGGCGGCCGCTGCCCAGATCGTCGAGGACCATCCACTCCGGCAGCACCGCCAGCCCCAGGCCCGCCAGGGCCAGGGCACGAATCGCCGTCGCCGAGTTGGATTCGTGCCCCGGACTGACCCTCACCTCCACCTCGCCGCGGCGCGGATGGCTGAAGGTCCAACCCGGCGGCCCGGCCAGGTTGCTGTTGCCGATCCACGGCAGCGCGCTCAGGTCCTCGATCCGCTGCAACTCCCGGCCCTGAAGCAGCGCCGGGCTGGCCACCAGGGCAATGGCGTAGTTCGCCAGCTTGCGTCCCTTGAACCCCGAATCCGCCAGGTGGCCGAGGCGAATCACCAGGTCGAGCTTTTCCGCCACCAGATCATTCAGCGATGAGTTGAAGTGATAGCTCAGGCGCACCTCGGGGTAGCGCGCGGTGAACAGCGGCAGGATCGGCAGCACGAACGTCTCGGCATACTCCGCCGTGGAGCTGATGCGCAGCTTGCCGCTGACCCGGTTGCGCCCATGCAGCACGTTGTCGAAGGCTGTGTCGATATTGGCGACAATCCCCTTGAACTCGTGGTAAAGGTCCTCGCCGGTTTCGGTCAGGGTCACCTGCCGCGTGGTGCGCACCAGCAAGGTACTCGCCAGTGCCTGCTCAAGGGTCTTTACATGCAGGCTGGCCATGGCCTTGCTGATGCCCAGGTATTGCGCGGCGCGGGTGTAGGAGCCGAAGTCGACCACTGCGAGGAAGGTCTGCACCCGGTGCAGCTGGCCGTGAAAATGATCGCTCACTGTCAAATCCTGTTAAACAATGCGTCAAGTATAGGCACCTCGACACGCCGCCCCCAAGCTCCCTAAGCTGCGCGCAAATAGGGAGACGGCATGACTTACAGATACAAAGTGGCGGTGGTATTTCTCCTCGGGTTCTTTATCGACTGCGTCAACATCTTCATGTCGGCGGTGGCCCTGCCCAGCATTGCCGGCCACTTGCAGGTGTCCAGCGCCGCCGTGGCCTGGGTCGCCAATGCCTACATCCTTGGCCTGACGCTGGTGATCGCCATCAGCACCTGGCTGGCCGGGCGCTTCGGCAACCGCCAGGTGCTCTGCGCCTCGATGCTGCTGTTCAGCGGCGCGGGGCTGATGTGCGGGCTGGCCGACAGCTTCATGTCGCTGGTGTTCTGGCGGCTGGTCCAGGGCATGGCCGGCGGCCTGCTGATTCCCCTGGGGCAGGCGCTGACCTTCAACCTGTTCCAGGGCGCGCAACGCTCGCGGATCTCCACCCTGGTGATGGCCGTGGCCCTGCTGGCGCCGGCACTGTCGCCGACGCTGGGCGGCGCGATTGTCGATCACAGTTCCTGGCGCTGGGTGTTCTTCGCCAGCGTGCCGCTGTCGCTGCTGGCGGCGCTGCTGTCCTGGTGCTGGATCGCCCCTGGCCCCTCGGCGCCCGCGGATCGCCCGGACCTGCGCGGCCTGCTGCTGGTGAGCGCGAGCCTCGGCGGCCTGCTGCTGGGCATGTCGCTGTACGGCAGCGGCTACCCGGCGTATCAGGCGGCCCCGAGCCTGATCGCCGGGCTGCTGTTGGCCGAGTGCTATCGCCGCCACTGCCGGGCCTGCGCCCGTCCGATCGTCGAACTGCGGCTGCTGAAAAACCCGCGCCTGGGCCTGTCGGTGGCGATCTATCACGCCATTCCGGGGATCTTCACCGGGGTCAATCTGCTGAGCCTGTTCTTCCTCCAGGAGCACCTGCACCTGAGTGCCCGGCACAGCGGCATGTTCATGCTGCTGTACGCCGCCGGCGCGCTGCTGGCGATGCTGGTGGGCGGACACTGCTACAACCGCCTGGGCGCCGCGCGGCTGTTCGCCATGGCCCTGGTGCTGCACAGCGCCGGCATCGCCAGCTTGTGCTGGGTCGACTCGGCCGCCGACCTGCCGCTGCTGATGATGGCCTACCTGCTGATGGGCCTGGGCGGCGGTGCCGGCGCCAACACCGCGCAGACCACTGCCCTGCTCGACTTCAACGGCGCCGATACACACCGGGCCAGCGTGATCTGGAACATCAACCGGCAGGTGGCGTTCAGCCTCGGCGCCGCCTGGTTGCTGATGCTCTACAACCTGCTGCTGGGGTACGCCGATGCCACCGGCGCCTACCACCTGAGCCTGTTGCTGGCCGCTGCGGCCGGTCTGCTGCCGCTGCTGACCCTGAACCAACTCCCCACCATGAAGGCCCCCCATGCCCAACTCGATCATTGAACAAGCGCAACACAGCGTGCAGCGTATTCACCAACTGATTCACAGCGTCTTCAGCAACCGGCAGGGGGACGGCGCAGCCTGCCTCGAACCCTTGATGGCCTTGCTAGCCGAGGACTTCCAGATGGTCACCACCGGCGGCGCCCTGGTCGGCCGCGAGCAGGTGCAACAGCTGTTTCACGCGGGCCTGGGCAAGCGCCCGGGGCTGGAAATCCGCCTCAGCGACCTGCATTGCGTGTGGCAGGAAGGCCCGTGTGCGGCGATCCGCTACAAGGAAGTCCACCGCCTGGACTCGCTGGAAACCGCGCGCCTGTCCCTGGCGATCATCCGTGTCCGGGACAACTCGGCGCAGTGGCTGTACCTGCACGAAACCACCTGCCCCTGACCCCGCCAGGCCCGAGCCCCAAGCTCGGGCCAAGCCGCCCGCCCCGCTTCTCTGACCTCTTGCGGCGCGACACCCGCCCACTGAACGGCGGCCGGTCGCCCCCGGCATCCCCCCTGCCCCGGCACCAACAACGCTCCTCGCCCAGGGGGCATTGCCGTCAGCAATCGTCATCTACACGCCATTACTTTGCCACCCCGCTGTCATAAACCATCGTGATACTGGCGCCTGTTTTTAGAGCGCCGGGTTCTACCCGACCACTGTTTTCCGATCTGCACAGGTCGGTTGTGTCCTGGATGGTTGAGCCATCCACTCTTACCTTCGGAGATTGCTATGCGTCTTGCTTCCACGAAAACCGCGGCGGCCCTGTGTGGCGGCCTGTTACTGGCCATGAGCGTTCCCGCCAGTGCTGCGGTCGACGCCAAACTGCTCGACATGCTCAAGGCCAACGGCTCGATTTCCCAGGCGCAGTACGTTGAACTGCAAGCCGAGCTGGCCAAGGATCAGAAGGCCCAGCAAATCGCTCAGCAAGCGCAGCAAGAAACCAACGAACAAGTGGCGGCGGCCGCCAAGAAAGCCAACGAGCTGAGCGCCTTCGACCAGAAGCTGGCCTGGGCGGCCAAGACTCAGTTCAAGGGCGACGTTCGGGTCCGCCAGGAAACCGTCAAGATCGACGGCGAATCCAACAACGGCGGCCGCGACAAGGATCGTCAGCGCATCCGTGCCCGCCTGGGCGCCTACAGCGAGATCAACCCGCAGGTGGACACCGGCATCCGCATCGCCACCGGCGGCGGCGACGATGCCCGCTCCACCAACCAGGACATGGACAACTACTTCGACAAGAAACAGATCTGGCTGGACCTGGGCTACATCGACTATCACCCGGACGCCGTCAAGAACCTGCACGTGATCGGCGGCAAGATGCTGCAACCCTGGGTCAGCATGGGCGATGTGATCTGGGACAGCGACATCAACCCTGAAGGCCTGGCCGTCACCTACAAGTACCCGCTGGGCGGCAGTGCCGAACTGTTCGGCAGCCTGGGCAACTACAGCCTCAAGGACAACGTCGACGGCGAAGGCGTGCAGTTCCGTCACGACCTGCGCCTGACCGCCGGCCAACTGGGTAGCCGCTTCGCCATCACCGACAATCTGAAGCTGACCGTCGGCGGCAGCGTCTATGCCTACCAGAACGACAAGGACAGCCGTTGCACCGGCACCTCCACGCCTTGTGCCCTGGCGGTCAACGGCAACTCGGCCGACAACCAGTTCCGCCTGTACGAAGGTTTCAGCCAGATCGACATCGGCGGCCTGCCGATGCCGCTATCGTTCTACGGCCAGTACGTGAAGAACAACGATGCGGTGAACGATCAGGACACCGCCTGGCTGCTGGGCGCCAAGTCGAAAGTGTTCGGTTTCAACCTCGACTACAACTACCGCGACGTGCAGCGCAATGCCGTGGTCGGCGCCTTTACCGACTCCGACTTCGCCAACGGCACCACCGGTTCCCGTGGCCACAAGTTCAAGGTCGGTTACGACATCGACAAGAACTTCGCCCTGGGCGCGACCTACTTCCTGACCAAGGCCGACTACTCCAGCCGCACCCAGCGCGACGCCAATACCAACACCCTGCAGCTGGACGCCGAAGCCAAGTTCTAAGCGACCTGCTCGTACACTGCAGAGGCTGCCCGCGCCAACCGCGAGCAGCCTCTGCCGGGTTTCAACAGTCCGGCGCGGGGCGACGCTCCTCCATCATCCGTTCGTCGTCGCCGCGCCGGCCTGTGTTTTTCCCTCTCAAACGTCCTTGCTGCGTTGCGTCGCCAGACGCTCGGCCAAGGCATCCAAGCCCTCCAGGGGCGGCTCCGGCAACACCCGCAAGGTGGCCTGGAGCAGGCGCATCTGCCGAATGAATCGCCGGCAATTGGGGCAGAACAGCAGGTGATGGCGCACCATCAGGCGCTCGCGAAAGCTCAACTGACCATCGAGATAATCGCTGGAGCGTGCCACTTGTTCCTTACAGGTCAGCATTGGCCGGTTTCCTCAAAATGCTCCACGGTGGCGAAGACCTTAAGACGTGCCCGATGCAACAGCACCCGGACATTGGAGAGCGTGAGCCCCAAAAGATTACAGATTTCTTCCAGCTCCAGGCCCTGGCGCTCACGCAGCAGCAGGACGCTGCTTTGCAGCTCCGAGAGGCTGAGCAGGGTGTGTTCCAGGCAGTCGCGCAGCTCGGATTCGGTGAGCAAGGCTTCGGGGGTGTCTTCGTGCCAGGCGAAAGGCGCCACCAGCCAGTGGCCATCCGTGGAGGAAAAACGCTCATCGCCAACCGTGCCATGGGGCGCGGGCAGGTCATCAAGCAACACTTCCCGGCGATTTTGCTTGTAGCGGCCCTTGGCTGCGTTGGCGGTGATGGTCAGCAGCCAGGTCTTGAGGCTGGAGCGCCCCTGAAAGCCCGCCAGATTGCGCACCACCGACAGCCAGGCATCCTGCACCACTTCGTCGGCATGGCGATTGCCGACAATGGCGTAAGCCACCGCGCGCATGGCGCTCTGGTAGGTACTGACCAGTTCCTTGTAAGCCTTTTGCTCACCCGCCAAAAGGCGCTCTAGCAGTTGCGCGTCATCTGCAGCAGCCATTCGTGCCTCGTTCAATCATGCAGGTTTGAGAGGGTGTGACGCGCCAATGCCGCCCGGCGCCACACCCGCATCAGCCTAGATCAACGCTTGCGCAGCAACACGCTGCCGATCGAATAACCGGCGCCGAAGGAGCTGAGTACCGCCAGGGAACCGCTGGCCAGGTCGTCCTGGTACTTGTGGAAGGCAATCACCGAGCCGGCCGAGCTGGTGTTGGCGTAGGTATCGAGAATCACCGGCGCCTCTTCCACCGACGCTTCGCGGCCCAGGAGTTTCTTGACAATCAGGTGGTTCATGCTGAGGTTGGCCTGGTGCAACCAGAAGCGCTTCACGTCGCCGACATTGAGCTGGTTCTCTTCCAGGTGCGCGGCAATCAGCTCGGCCACCATCGGGCACACGTCGCGGAACACCTTGCGGCCTTCCTGGACGAACAGTTTGTCGCGGCCACCGATGCCTTCTTGCGCAGCGCGGTTGAGGAAGCCGAAGTTGTTGCGGATGTTGTTGGAGAACTGGGTCAGCAGCTTGGTGCTGACGATCTCGAACTGGTGCTTGGAGGTGGCCAGGTCGGCGCGTTCGATGATCACCGCGGTGGCGGCGTCGCCGAAGATGAAGTGGCTGTCGCGGTCACGGAAGTTCAGGTGCCCGGTGCAGACTTCCGGGTTGACCATCAGGATCGCCCGGGCCTGGCCCAGCTGCACGCTGTTGCAGGCAGCCTGGATGCCGAAGGTCGCCGAGGAGCAGGCCACGTTCATGTCGAAACCGAAGCCCTGGATACCCAGGGCCGCCTGGACTTCGATGGCGATGGCCGGGTAGGCGCGCTGCAGGTTGGAGCAGGCGACGATCACCCCGTCGATATCAGCGGCGGTCTTGCCGGCCCGTTGCAGGGCTTGCTCGGCGGCGGCCACGGCCATCTGGCAGAGCACCGACCACTCGTCGTTGGAGCGCTCCGGCAGGTTCGGAACCATGCGTTGCGGGTCGAGGATGCCTGCCTTGTCCATGACAAAGCGGCTCTTGATCCCGGAGGCTTTCTCGATGAAGGCGGCGTTGGATTCGGTCAGGGCCTGCACTTCGCCCCGTTCGATAGCCGCCGCGTTGTCGCGGTTGAACTGCTGGACATAGGTGTTGAAAGACTCCACCAGCTCTTCGTTGGAAATGCTATTGGCCGGGGTAAACAGGCCGGTGCCGCTGATGACGACGTTATGCACGGTCGTTCCTCTAGTGTGATGAGGCAGAAGGTATTGGCACCGCCGTGCCAAACCACAAACGGACTGCCCCGCTGGTGGGAGCCTTCCTGGCATCGCTTTATTCCGATCCGCCCGCTTGCCTGGGGGGCCAGACAAGCGTGCCGGTATTTATGACGGCGGAGTTTGCCATAACCACCGGCATTTCGCCGCAATTGCCGCGCGCCCGGCAGGCACCGGCTTGCCAACGAGCCGGGTTGAGCCTTGCCGCGCCCTTGATCGCGCCTTCGCTGGCACGCCAGCGCCTGAGGGGGCGTCGGCTCAGGCGTCGACCTGGCTCCATTGCTTGTTCAGGCGCTTGTCGGAAATCGGCACCTTGGTCCCCAACTGCTGGGCAAACAGCGACACCCGGTACTCCTCCAGCCACCAGCGGTACAGCTCCAGTTGCGGATCACGCTTGCCTTCCTGGGCATGCTTCTGCGCCCGGGTCTGGTACTGGTTCCACAGGCCCGCAAGCTCGGTGCTCCAGACCCGATCCTTCTGCACCTGACTGCCGAGTTTCTCGAAACGCAGCTCCACCGCCTTGAGGTAGCGCGGCAGTTCCTTGAGCCACAGGGCCGGGGTTTCCCGGACAAAACCCGGGTACACCAGGTTCGCCAGCTGGGCCTTGATGTCGTTGAGGGCCACCGCCTGGGCCAGGTCGATCTTGCCCTTGAAGCGTTTTTGCAGGCCGTGCCAGAGCTTGAGGATCTCCAGGGTCAGGCGCGCCAGACGCTCGGCGTGCTCGGTCCAGGCGCCGCGCTTGCGCTCGGCCAGGGACGCCAGCCCCGCGCCATCCCGGGGCAAGCTGGCTTCGCCTTCAAGGATGCAGCTGTCGAGGCTGGCCAGCAGAATGTCTTCCACCAGCGCATCGACCCGGCCCAATTCGCGGTACAGCAGGCCTAGCTCGGTCAGCCCCGGCAACTTGCCACGCAGGAACTTGGCCGGCTCGGCCAGTTGCTGCAACAGCAGGCGCTGCAAGGCCCGGCGGTGCTGGAATTCGGCTTCGGCGGCAGTGGAGAAACGCCCTTCCTTGACCGTCCCGGCCTCTTCCACCAGGGCCGGATACACGGTCATCGACAGCCCGGCGATCTTCTGCTGGGTCTTTTCCGCGACCGCGGCAAACACACGGGCCTCCACCGGCTGCTGGCTCTTGGCGGTTTGCGGCACCGCCAGGGCAGCCTGGCTGGCTTCGGCGAAACGCGCGGTCAGTTCGGCCAGGTCACGGCCCTCGCCGAGGAACTTGCCCTGGGCGTCGACGATTTCCAGGTTCATCCGCAGGTGGCTTTCCACCTGTTGTTCGGCTTCGCTCCAGGCCTCGTCGCTGACCCGCGCGCCGGTCATGCGCAACAGCTCGCGGCCCAGGGCCTGGGGCAAGGAACCTTCGGCGAAGACCATGCGCTGCAAGGCCGCCTTGACGAAGTCCGGCACCGGCACGAAGTTCTTGCGCAGGGCCTTGGGCAGGTTGCGCACCAGGGCAATGCACTTGGCCTCGATCAGCCCCGGCACCAGCCATTCCAGGCGCTCGGCGGGCAGCGCCGGCAACAGGGGCGCCGGCACCCGCAAGGTCACGCCGTCGCGGGGATGGTTGGGTTCGAAGTGATAACTCAGGGCCAGTTCCAGGTCGCCGATATGCAGGGTGTCCGGGTACTGCTTGGCGGTGACTTCGCTGGCCTCGCGGGCCAGCACGTCTTCCTCGCGCATGATCAGCAACTGCGGGTTCTTCTGGCTGTGCACCCGGTACCAGCTGTCGAAGGTCGCGGTCTGATGGATCTCGGCCGGCAAGCGAGCGTCATAGAAGGCAAACAGGGTTTCCTCGTCCGCCAGGATGTCGCGGCGCCGGGCCTTGGCTTCCAGGGCGTCGAGCTGTTCCAGCAACTGGGTGTTGGCGCTCAGGCACTTGGCCTTGGACTGGATCTCGCCGCGCACCAGGGCCTCGCGGATAAACAGCTCGCGGGACACCACCGGGTCCACCGGGCCGTAATGCACCGGCCGGCGCCCGACCACGATCAGCCCGAACAGGGTGATCTGCTCGTAGGCCACCACCTGGCCGCGCTTCTTCTCCCAGTGGGGCTCGAAGTGGTTCTTCTTCACCAGATGGCCGGCCAGGGGCTCGATCCAGTCCGGCTCGATCTTGGCCACCATGCGCGCGTAGAGCTTGGTGGTTTCCACCAGTTCGGCGGTCATCAGCCATTGCGGGCGCTTCTTGCCCAGGCCCGAGGACGGGTGAACCCAGAAGCGCCGTTGACGGGCACCGAGGTAGTCGCCGTCCTCGGTCTTCTGGCCGATCTGGCTCAGCAGCCCCACCAGCACCGCCTTGTGCAGTTTCGGGTAGTCCGCCGGTTCCTTGTTCAGGCTCAGCTGCAGGTCGCGACAGATCAGGCTCAGTTGCCGGTGCGAGTCGCGCCATTCCCGCAGGCGCAGGTAATTCAGGAAGTTCTTGCGGCACCAGTTGCGCAACGGGCTGGCGGTCAGGGCCTGGCGCTGTTCTTCGAAGCCGCGCCACAGGTTGACCAGCCCGGCGAAATCCGAGTCCACGTCTTTCCACTGTGCGTGGGCCTGATCAGCCGCCTGCTGGCGCTCCGGCGGACGCTCGCGAGGGTCCTGGATCGACATCGCGCTGGCGACGATCAGCACTTCCTGCAGGCTGCCGAGTTTCGCCGCTTCCAGCAGCATGCGGCCCATGCGCGGGTCCACCGGCAGGCGCGCCAGTTGCCGGCCCAGAGGCGTCAGCTGGCTGTTGCGGTCCACTGCCGAGAGTTCCTGCAGCAGGTTGAAACCGTCGCTGATGGCCTTGCCATCCGGCGGCTCGATAAACGGGAATGCGGTGATTTCACCCAGGCGCAGATGGAGCATCTGCAGGATCACCGCCGCCAGGTTGGTGCGCAGGATCTCCGGGTCGGTGAATTCCGGCCGGCCGAGGAAATCCTCCTCGCTGTACAGGCGCACGCAGATCCCCGGCTCGACCCGGCCGCAACGGCCCTTGCGCTGGTTGGCGCTGGCCTGGGAAATCGCCTCGATGGGCAGGCGCTGGACCTTGGCCCGGTAGCTGTAGCGGCTGATGCGCGCGGTGCCGCTGTCGATCACATAGCGGATGCCCGGCACGGTCAGCGAGGTTTCCGCGACGTTGGTCGCCAGCACCACGCGCCGGCCCGGATGGGACTGGAAGATCCGCTGCTGTTCCGCCGGCGACAGGCGCGCGTACAGCGGCAGGATCTCGGTGTGCTTGAGCTGGGCCTTGCGCAGCATTTCCGCGGCGTCGCGGATCTCCCGCTCGCCGGGCAGGAACACCAATACGTCTCCGGGGCTGCGCCGTTCGCTGCGCTCGTAGGCGGCAATTTCATCCAGGGTGGCAAGGATCGCCTGATCCACCGTGAGGTCGTCCTCGACCCGGTTGCCCTCCTCGTCCTGCTCCAGGGTCAGGGGGCGATACCAGGTTTCCACCGGAAAGGTACGCCCGGAGACTTCCACGATCGGCGCGTTATCGAAGTGCTTGGAGAAGCGCTCCAGGTCGATGGTCGCCGAGGTGATGATGACCTTCAGGTCCGGGCGCCGTGGCAGCAGGGTCTTGAGGTAGCCGAGGAGGAAGTCGATGTTCAGGCTGCGCTCGTGGGCCTCGTCGACGATGATCGTGTCGTAGCGTTCCAGGTAACGGTCGTTCTGGGTTTCCGCCAACAGGATGCCGTCGGTCATCAGCTTGATCAGGGTGCTGGCATCGCTCTGATCCTCGAAGCGCACCTGATAGCCCACCAGCGAACCCAGGGGCGTGGCCAGTTCTTCGGCGACCCGGCTGGCAACGCTGCGGGCGGCAATCCGCCGGGGCTGGGTATGGCCGATCAGGCCGTGCTGGCCGCGACCGATTTCCAGGCAGATCTTCGGCAGCTGGGTGGTTTTCCCCGAGCCGGTCTCACCGGCGATGATCAGCACCTGATGCTTGAGCAGCGCCTCTTTGATCTCGTCGCGCTTGGCGGCGATCGGCAGGCTGTCGTCATAGCGGATCAGCGGCACGCTCGCGCGCCGCGCCGTCACCAGGTTGCACGATGCCTGCATCCGCTCCAGCCACTGGGCGAGCTTGGCCTCATCGGGCTTCTTGCGCAGCTCAAGCAACTGCCGACGCAAGCGGTGGCGGTCGGCGAGCATGGCGTGATCGAGGTTTTTCAGCAGTTGGTCAGTCATAAAAGCAGCGGCAAGCTTCAAGCGAAAAGCCGCAAGATTAACGCAGCTTCTGCTTTTTAGCTTGCAGCTTGTGAGGGGGCGCTAGCCGCTGCGGCTATTCGTCTTCCAGGCCTTTGCGCCGGTAAGGGAAGACATCGATGATCTTGCCGGCGCGGATGGCGTCCTGCAGGCCCTTCCAGTAGTCGGCGTTGTACAGCTCGCCGTGCAACTGGTCGAACAGCTTGCGCTGGCCGGCATCAGCGAACAGGAACGGCGGGAACTCCTCGGGGAACACGTCGTGGGGGCCGATGGAGTACCAGGGTTCGGACGCCATCTCGTCTTCCGGGGTGCGGGGTGCCGGGATGTGGCGGAAGTTGGCTTCGGTGAGAAAGCAGATTTCGTCGTAGTCGTAGAACACCACCCGGCCATGACGGGTCACGCCGAAGTTCTTCAGCAGCATGTCGCCGGGGAAGATGTTGGCCGCCGCCAGTTGCTTGATCGCCAGGCCGTAATCCTCCAGCGCTTCGCGCACCTGGTCCGGGTTGGCGTGCTCCAGGTAGAGGTTGAGCGGGGTCATGCGGCGCTCGGTCCAGCAGTGGCGGATCAGCACCGTCTGGTCTTCCACGGCCACGGTGGACGGCGCCACTTCCAGCAGTTCCTCAAGGCAGGCCGGATCGAACTTGCTCAGGGGGAAGCGGAAATCGGCGAACTCCTGGGTGTCGGCCATGCGCCCGACCCGGTCGACGCTCTTCACCAGCCGGTACTTCTCGATCACCGTGGCCCGGTCGACGTTCTTCGACGGCGAGAAGCGGTCCTTGATGATCTTGAACACGGTGTTGAAGCCCGGCAGGGTGAACACGCTCATGACCATGCCGCGCACACCGGGAGCCATGATGAAACGGTCGTCGGTACTGGCCAGGTGGTTGATCAGGGCGCGGTAGAACTCCGACTTGCCGTGCTTGTAGAAGCCGATGGAGGTGTACAGCTCGGCGATGTGCTTGCCCGGCAGGATGCGCTTGAGAAAGCCGATGAATTCCGCCGGCACCGGCACATCCACCATGAAGTACGAACGGGTGAAGGAGAAGATGATCGAGACATCGGCCTCGTCGGTGATCAACGCATCGATCTGGATGCCCCGGCCTTCGCGGTGCAGCAGCGGGATCACCAGCGGCCACTGCTCTTCATGGGTGAAAATGCGCCCCACCAGGTAGGCGCCCTTGTTGCGATAGAGCACCGAGGAAAACAGCTCCAGGGTCAGCTCCGGGTCCTTGCACACCCAGTCCGGCAGGTTCTCCCGCAATTGCGCCTCCAGGCGCCGCAGGTCGCCCGCCAGATCGGCATAGTCCTCGCTGAAACGGTAGTCGGCAAACACCTGTTCGAGCATCGCCGAGAGGTTGCCCTGGGGCTGGTAGCTGCGGGTCTGCGCGGCCCGGGCCCGGCGCAGGCTGGGCCGGGTGGTGTGGATGAACATGCAGCCGTCGCTGATCAGGTCGTGGCTGAACAGGCCGCAGAAGATCGAGTTGTACCAGGTCTCGGACAGCTCATCGTCAAAGCGCAGGTCGATCAGGCTGATGTAGGCGCTTTTCACCAGCGGCCACTGCGCCACATCCATCAACGCGTCGTCACTGAAGGCCTGATGCAGACCGGTCACGGTTTGCCCGACCTTCTCCTCATAGAGATTGATGCGCGCCGCCGAGGCCTTCTGCGCTTCCTGCCACTGCGCCTGCTCGAAGCGTTGCCGGGCACCGTCGGTGATCTGGCGGAAGTGCTCGCGGTAGTCGTCGAAGCCATCGAGGATCATTCGAGCGATATCGGCGGCGGGCCATGACTGCGGCATAAGTAGACCTCTGCGGGAATTTGCGATGCCAGAGCTTAGCCAGTGAAACGACCCGAGGAGAAGCGCATTTTTTCGCCCGATCCGCCGAGCCGGGAAATCTTTGCTGACGATTGCCGGCAATTTTTTTAAATCGACCGTTCGGTCAATAAAAAACCCTCTAGTCGGCAAAGCCCGGGCTTTATCGATTCACCCGCAGGCCTTCCAGTACGCGGCGTGAAGGCCTCATGAGCTGGGCAAGCTGGTCGCGAAAAAAGGGCTCCCGTTGCCGAAAAAACCCCATGACTATCGGGGAAAAGCCTCTATTCAGGGCCTTTCAATATGATGGCACTTTGCCATATAAAGCGCCCACCCTCCCCTAACAACAGCGCTAAATCAGCGAGGGCCGAATGTTTTTTTAATGTATTCAAGGAGCACATGATGTCGATCAGGAATATTCGAATCGGCTTGCGAGCCAGCCTCAGTTTTGCGGTTCTGGCCGCCTTGCTGGTGGCAGTCGGGCTGTTCTGCCTGGGGCAGATGGCAACCCTGCGCGAAAGTGCAAAAGTCATCGAGGCCTCGTGGATGCCCAGCATCGAGAACATCCATGACAGCGCCGCCAATATCGCCACCATCCGCCTGGAAGCGCTGCGACTGCTGGTCAATGACCAGCCTCTGAGCCGGGAAAAAAGCAAGCGCATGATCGCCGACGAACGCCTGGAGCTGGCCCAACGCCTGGAACAGCACAAGGCCCTGCTGACCAGCGAGCAGGAAGCGGCGCTGCTGGAACGGCTGAAAAACACCATTGCCCAGTACACGACCCTTCTGCAGGAAATCATCCAGCAGATCGATGGCGGCCTTAAGGAGCAGGCCTACACCCGACTCAACGTCGAATTGGCGCCCCTGGGCAGCCAGTTGGACAGCACTCTGGAAGAGCTGATCCAGTTCAACCAGAACGGCGCCGATACCGCCGCCGAAGAGGCCGCCAGGCTCTATGAGCGCTCACAGTGGATCGTCGGCATCATCATTGCCATCGCCCTGGCCAGCACCCTGTTCCTGGCCTGGCTACTGACCCGCAGCATCACCGCGCCCCTGGCCCAGGCCCTGGCGATCGCCCGGACAATCGCTGCCGGCGACCTGACCCAGGACGTCAATGGCCAGGGCCGGGACGAGCCGGCGCAACTGCTGACGGCCCTGGCCGGCATGCAGGACAACCTGCGCTCGACCATCCGTGGCATCGCCGAGTCGTCGCAGCAACTGGCCTCGGCCGCCGAGGAAATGAGCGCGGTGATGGAACAGAGCACCCGCGGCCTGCAGTTGCAGAACGATGAAATCGAGCAAGCCGCCACCGCGGTCACGCAAATGAGCGCGGCGGTGGATGAAGTGGCCGGCAACGCCGTCTCCAGCGCCGAGGCCTCCCAAGCCTCGGACCAGGACAGCCGCCACGGCCATCATCAGGTCAGCCAGACCATCGAGTCGATCCAGCAACTGGTCAGCGAAGTGCTGGGGGCGTCGGAACAGGCCCAGGGGCTGGCGTCCCAGGCCCAGGACATCAGCAAAGTGCTGGAGGTGATTCGGGCCATTGCCGGACAGACCAACCTGCTGGCGCTGAATGCCGCGATCGAGGCGGCCCGGGCTGGCGAGGCCGGCCGTGGCTTTGCCGTGGTGGCCGACGAAGTGCGTTCACTGGCGCAACGCACCCAGGATTCCACCGAAGAAATCGAACAGATGATCAACCGTATCCAGCACGGCACCGATGCCACCGTCAGCGCCCTGCAGACCAGCGCCGAACAGGCCGGGCAAACCCTGCAGCAGGCCAACGGCGCCGGCAGCGCGCTGGAGAAGATCACCGGGGCGATCTCACAGATCAGCCAGCGCAACCTGGTGATCGCCAGTGCCGCCGAGCAGCAGGCGCTGGTGGCCCGGGATGTGGACCGCAGCCTGGTGAACATCCGCGACCTGTCGACCCAGACGGCTGCGGGCGCCACCCAGACCTCCGCCGCCAGCCAGGAATTGTCGCGCCTGGCGGTGGACCTCAATGGGCTGGTCACACGATTTATCCTGTAGCAAGTGCGATAGGGTTTGCCATGAACCCAGGCTCTGGGCAACATCGCCGCCCTTCAATCAAGGAAATTGCCGTGAGACTTGTCGATCTCTTGCGCCTGTTGTCGCTGGCCGCCATCTGGGGCGCGAGCTTCTTGTTCATGCGCATCATCGCCCCGGTGCTGGGCAGCGTGCCCACTGCATTCTTCCGGGTGTCGATCGCCGCCCTCGGGCTGCTGGTGATGCTGGCGCTGATGCGGATCGACTGGAACTTTCGCGGCAAGCTCAAGACCGTGCTGCTGCTCGGCGTGATCAACTCCGGCATACCGGCCACCCTGTATTCGGTGGCAGCCCAGGTGCTGCCCGCCGGCTACTCGGCGATCTTCAATGCCACCACGCCCTTGATGGGGGTGCTGATCGGCGGACTGTTCTTTCATGAGCGGCTGAGCCTGAGCAAGATCGCCGGCGTCTGCCTGGGCCTGTTCGGCGTCGGCATCCTGACCCGCGCCGGCCCCGTGGCCTTCGACCATGACCTGCTGCTGGGCGCCCTGTCCTGCCTGATGGCCACCACCTGCTACGGCTTTGCCGGGTTCCTCGCCCGGCGCTGGCTGGATCAGGCCGGCGGCCTGGACAGTCGCCTGTCGGCCCTGGGCAGCATGCTCGGAGCCTGCCTGCTGCTGTTGCCGCTGTTCGCCTACAACGCCATCAGCCAGCCGCCGGCCAGTTGGGGTGGCTGGAGCGTGTGGCTGTCGTTGCTGGGGTTGGGGCTAGGCTGCACGGCCTTCGCCTACGTGCTGTATTTCCGCCTGCTCAGCGCCATCGGTCCGGTGCGCTCGATGACCGTGACCTTCATGATTCCGCCGTTCGGCGTGTTGTGGGGGGCCTTGCTGCTGGATGAGCCGCTGTCCATGGCGCACCTGTATGGCGGTGCGCTGATTGGCGTGGCGCTGTGGCTGGTGCTGCGGCCCGGGGCAAAATCGGCGGCCTGAAGCACTGCCGGGTTCTGATCAGCCTGCGACTCGGGAGGCCGCAGCTCCGAGTCGCAACGCTGGCGGTGGCCCTATGGAACGCTGAGGGTAATCAGGTAGGTGCCGGAGGTCACCGCCTTGCCGGACTGATCGACGAAGGCGTACTGCTGGTCGTAGTAGCGGCCCTGGGAACCACTGTCGGCCAGGAGCTTGAGCTTGACCGCAGAACGCTCCACCGCGCTGACACGGGTCCCGACTCGGGTCACGTCAATCGCCCCACCCCGTGAACCCTGAGGGCACTGGCGCAGGCTCAAGCCGGTGCTGGCAGCGCTGGACGCGCAATTGGACTCGACAATACTGCCGGTAAAACGGATGACGCCTTGCGCCACGGGAGCAGCGGCGAAGCAGCTGCTGGACAGTCCCAAAAGCAAACCGAAAGCGGTTGAAGCGAACGTTGCGTTCATACTGACTCTCCTTTGTTTAAGGACTATGTCGTCAGTCTAGGTACCGGCTTTAGTTTTTCAGGTTTGTCTGATGGACGAATTTGGAATACCAACAAAAAAGTCCAAGCATCTGGTTATCAAAAGAACCTTGAGGGTTCGCTTCAGTCGCTCATTAGGTGCACATGCAAGGTTTGAAATCAGACCTTTATTGACCGGCAAAGAACTACACGACGATAGTGGCATCTAGCCACTATTCTTGCTTATAGTCGATCATTAATTGAATCAATGATGGGCAAAAGCGACCGAGCATTGCGCTCGGCCGCACGCCTGGCGACCACCCTGAAGATCGTCGCCCGCAACGGTCAGGCGTTCTTACGGAACACGAAGACCAGGCCGACAATGATCAACCCCATGCCCATCAGGCTCAGCCAGGCCAGACGATTGCCGAAAAACACGAAGTCCATCAATGCGGTCACCGCTGGCACCAGATAGAACAGGCTGGTGACATTCACCAGGTTGCCCTGAGCGATCAAGCGGTACAGCAACAGGGTGGCCAGCACCGACACCACCAGAGCCATCCACAACAGCGGAATCACGAAGCCGGCGCTGTACTCGACGTGAAATGGCTGGAACGGCACGAACAGCGCGCACAGCAGCAGGCCCGCCAGGTACTGCACCGGCAGCGTGCCCAAGGGGTTGTCGGTGATGCGCTTCTGCATGATCGAACCGGCCGTCATGCTGACCAGGGCCAGCAGGCCGCAGAGCATGCCGGAGACGGATATCCCCGCCATCCCGATCCCCTGGTACACCACCATGATCAGCCCGGCGAGCCCCAGGCCGAGGCCGAACAGGCGGCTCCAGGAGCGCTGGCGCTCCATCAGCACCACGGTGAGGATCGGTTGCACCCCCATGATGGTGGCCATCACGCCGGGGGTGACCTTCAGGTCCAGGGCCAGGATGTAGAAGATCTGGTAGGCCCCTAGCAGCACCAGGCCGGTGGCCATGGCAACGCCCATGGCTCGGCGCCCCCGAGGCAGCCGCAGCTTGAGCAGGGGCATGAGCAGCACCAGGCCGATCAAGGCGAGGGCAAAACGCAACAGCAGGAAGGCAAAGGGCGAAGCATGGGCCAGCCCCCATTTGGAGAAGATCGCGCCACTGCTCCAGAGCAGGACGAACAGGCTCGTGGAAGCCGCCGCCAACGCGGATTTTTTGCAAATGAGCAACATGAATACCACCTGTAATCAGGCAAGAAGCCAATTCAGCCGAGGCTGAAGTTCAGTAGTGTTTGGTTCAGGCGGGAACCGGGAACAGCAGCGATGCCGATCAGCCCGAAAAGCCAACGCCCGGCGGTGATACGACTGCGTACACCGGCGTGCTACTGACAGGTGGGGGGTACTGACCGATCTGCACAGGCTGCTGATTCCCGCACGGCACGACGCCAGCGTTGACCGCTGAAAGCACTACCGCGTTGAGAGGGGAAAAAGCCATGTGCCGATGGTTCTCGAAGAGGAGGAACGTGAGTTGCAGGACTCACAGGGCGCCGACTATAACCAGCGCCCGAGAGGCGTTGCAAGATTTATCCGAACAACCACTTCCACAACAGGACCAGCACCAGCACCGCCAGCACCGGACGCAGAATGCGGTAGAGCTTGGGGTTGCGGCGCTTCCACTGCTTGACCACGCCACTGAAGCTGTCGCTGAAGCGCTTGCTCCAGGCGTAGGCCTGGTTGATTCCGCCGACGCGCTCGTCGTCGAGGTTCTGCGGCGCGGTGGCACGCCCCAACTGGGCGCTGACCCAGCGGTTGATGCGGGTCATCAGCGGGCTGCTCAACGGCCGCTCGATGTCGCAGAACAGGATCACTCGGGTGGTTTCGGTTTCGTTCTTCACCCAGTGCACATAGGTTTCGTCGAACATCACGTCTTCACCGTCGCGCCAGGCGTATTCCTCGCCATCGACGAAAATCCGGCAGGCATCGGAGTTGGGGGTCGACAGGCCCAGGTGATAACGCAGGGAACCGGCAAAGGGATCGCGGTGCGGGTTCAGGTGGCTGCCACCGGGCAGCAGTGCGAACATCGCGCCCTTGACGTTGGGAATGGCGCTCACCAGCTCGACGGTCTTGGGGCACAGGGCAGCGGCCGAAGGCAGCGGCTTGTCGTACCACTTGAGGTAGAAGCGCTTCCAGCCCTTCTTGAAGAACGAACCGAAGCCGGCATCGTTGTTCTTCTCGGCCGCACGAATGTAGCCCTCATCGAACAGATGCATGGCCTCTTCGCGGATCACCTGCCAGTTGTCCCGCAGGATATCCAGCTCGGGGAACTTGCTGCGATCCAGGTAGGGCTTGGAAGGCACCCCGGAGAACAGGTACATCAATGCGTTGTAGGGGGCGAACAGCGCCGAATGGTTGACGAACTGGCGCAGTACCGGCAGACGCGCCTTGCCGCGCAGATGCACGTAAAGGATGCTGCCGACGAACAGCGACAACACCGCGAACTTGGCGGCAAAGGAAAAGCTCATGCAACGACTCCTTGGAAATAGGCACCTGTGGGGAGTGTTCACCCGACCTGGCAGCCGGCAATGATAAACACTCCTGGACCCTGGAAAAACCCGCACGACTCAACATTCAGTGTTAACGGTCGTGCAACAAAGGCGCTTAAGTAGCACAAGCGACCAGGCCCTTGCCTAATGTGGATCAGCATTCGCCGGCACGTCGGTGCCTGCCGACGAATGCCCGGGGTGCGTTACTGCTGGTTTTCCTGCTCGGTGAACAGGTCGCTGAACAGCATGCTCGACAGATAGCGCTCGCCGGAGTCCGGCAGGATCACCACGATGGTCTTGCCCTGCATTTCCGGGGTTTCCGCCAGACGCACCGCCACCGCCATTGCCGCACCGCAGGAAATCCCGCAGAGAATCCCCTCTTCCTGCATCAGGCGCAGGGCCATGGCCTTGGACTCTTCATCGGTCACCAGCTCCACCCGGTCGACCATGGCCAGATCGAGGTTCTTCGGCACGAAGCCGGCACCGATGCCCTGGATCTTGTGGGGGCTGGGCTTGATCTCTTCACCGGCAAGCTTCTGGCTGATCACCGGCGAAGTCGCCGGCTCCACCGCCACCGACAGGATAGGTTTGCCCTGGGTCTTCTTGATGTAGCGCGACACGCCGCTGATGGTGCCGCCGGTGCCGACCCCGGCCACCAGCACGTCCACGGCGCCGTCGGTGTCGTTCCAGATTTCCGGACCGGTGGTTTTCTCGTGGATCGCCGGGTTGGCCGGATTGTCGAACTGCTGCGGCATGAAGTACTTGGACGGATCGCTGGCCAGGATCTCGGCGGCCTTTTCAATCGCCCCCTTCATGCCCTTGGCCGGCTCGGTCAGCACCAGCTCCGCACCCAGGGCCTTGAGCACCTTGCGCCGCTCGATGCTCATGGACGCCGGCATGGTCAGCATCAGTTTGTAGCCACGAGCCGCTGCAACGAAGGCCAGGCCGATCCCGGTGTTGCCCGAAGTGGGCTCGACGATGGTCATCCCCGGCTTGAGCTTGCCGCTGCTTTCGGCGTCCCAGATCATGTTGGCGCCGATCCGGCACTTCACCGAGTAGCCCGGGTTGCGCCCTTCGATCTTGGCCAGGATGGTCACCCCGCGCGGGGCGATGCGGTTGATCTGCACCAAGGGCGTATTACCGATGGAATGGGCGTTGTCAGCAAAAATTCGGCTCATGGCTGGGTCCTTATGCAGCAGTGAAGAAGTTCCCAAGGGTATGCCTGGTGCCCTTGAGCGTCCAGTCGCGCCGAACGACTGCGATCGCGGGCAGTCAATGCCTGTATACGGCCGGAGACTGCTGATCATGAAAGCTCGTTATCGTTGGCCCCTGTGGACCCTGGCAAGCCTGGTGGTGCTACTGGTGAGCCTGCACATTGCCCTGCCCTACCTGGTGCGCGACTACCTGAACGACAAGCTGGCGGACATGGGCGACTACCGCGGACGCATCAGCGACATCGACCTGGCCCTGTGGCGCGGCGCCTACCGCATCAACGGACTGGAGATCATCAAGGTCAGCGGCAAGGTGCCGGTGCCCTTCGTCAAGGCACCACTGATCGACCTCTCGGTGAGCTGGCATTCGCTGTGGTACGACCACGCCGTGGTGGCCAAGGCGCTGTTCGTCCAGCCGGAGCTGAACTTCGTCGACGGCGGCGCCGACCAGCAGGCCTCGCAGACCGGTGCCGGCACCGACTGGCGGGCGCAGTTGGGCAAGCTGCTGCCCATCACCCTCGACGAAGTGCGGATCGAGGACGGCAAGATCCACTTTCGCAACTTCAGCTCCACGCCGCCGGTGAACATCGGTGCCACCCAGGTCAACGCCAGCTTCTACAACCTGACCAACGTGGTCGACAGCCAGGGCAAGCGCGACGCGCGCTTCGACGGCAAGGCCTTGCTGCAAGGCCAGGCCCCCATGGAAAGCACCGCCACCTTCGACCCCCTGAGCAATTTCGAGGACTTCGAATTCCGTCTGCGGGCCCGGGATATCGAACTCAAACGTTTCAACGACTTCGCCTCGGCCTACGGCAAGTTCGACTTCAATGCCGGACACGGCGACGTGGTGATCGAAGCCCAGGCCGACAAGGGCCAACTGCATGGCTATATCAAGCCGCTGCTGCGGGACGTGGAAGTCTTCAACTGGCAGCAGGACGTGGAGAACCGCAACAAGAGCATTTTCCGCTCGGTATGGGAGGCCCTGGTGGGGGCCGGCGAAACCCTGCTGAAGAACCAGCGCAAGAACCAGTTCGCCACCCGGGTCGAGCTCAGCGGCAACGTGCACCGGCAAGATATCAGCGCGTTCTCTGCGTTTTTGCAGATTTTGCGCAACGGTTTCATCCAGGCCTTCAACGCCCGCTATGAACAGCCCAAGCCCTCGACTGACTGAGTCACCCCGTGACGCTCCATTCAGAGACTGAATGGGGCGTCTACGTTCACAGTCGACCGGGCGCCGCGTTATAGTCGCGCATCGCATCAATTCAACCGACCTGCCCCGGGCAGCTCGCCGTCACCGTTCGAGGAATTGCAGATGAAGTTCGAAGGCACCAGCGCATACGTCGCCACCGATGACCTGAAGCTGGCAGTCAACGCCGCCATCACTCTGGAGCGTCCGCTGCTGGTCAAGGGCGAACCCGGCACCGGCAAGACCATGCTCGCCGAGCAACTGGCCGAATCCTTCGGCGCCAAGCTGATCACCTGGCACATCAAGTCCACCACCAAGGCCCACCAGGGTCTGTATGAGTACGACGCGGTCAGCCGCCTGCGCGACTCGCAGCTGGGGGTGGACAAGGTCCACGACATCCGCAACTACCTGAAGAAGGGCAAGCTCTGGGAAGCCTTCGAATCCGAGGAGCGGGTAATCCTGCTGATCGACGAGATCGACAAGGCCGACATCGAGTTCCCCAACGACCTGCTGCAAGAGCTCGACAAGATGGAGTTCTACGTCTACGAGATCGACGAGACCATCAAGGCCAAGCAGCGGCCGATCATCATCATTACCTCCAACAACGAGAAGGAACTGCCGGACGCCTTCCTGCGTCGCTGCTTCTTCCACTACATCGCCTTCCCTGATCGCGCCACCCTGCAGAAGATCGTCGACGTGCACTACCCGGACATCAAGAAGGACCTGGTCAGCGAAGCCCTGGACGTGTTCTTCGACGTGCGCAAGGTGCCGGGCCTGAAGAAGAAGCCCTCGACCTCGGAACTGGTGGACTGGCTCAAGCTCTTGATGGCCGACAACATCGGCGAGGCGGTGCTGCGCGAGCGCGATCCGACCAAGGCCATCCCGCCCCTGGCCGGCGCGCTGGTGAAGAACGAGCAGGACGTGCAGTTGCTGGAACGCCTGGCCTTCATGAGCCGTCGCGGTAGTCGTTAGGCTCTGCCCAGAAGCTGCCTGCGCGTCGATCATGCTGCGTTAGAAACCGGTTCGGAATGCTCATTTAGCTCGCTAAACTCCGCCTCCTCAGCTGTTTCTGCCTTGCCTGATCGCCGCTCGGCGAGCTTTTGAACAGACCCCTAGATCATTAGAGAGCGATAGTCATGCTGCTCAACCTGTTCAATGAAATGCGCGCGGCCAAGGTGCCGGTGTCGGTGCGCGAACTGCTGGACCTGATCAACGCGCTCAAGCAGCGCGTGACCTTCGCCGACATGGACGAGTTCTACTACCTGGCCCGGGCGATCCTGGTGAAGGACGAACGGCATTTCGACAAGTTCGACCGGGCCTTCGGCGCCTACTTCAACGGCCTGGAAAAACTCGACGACCACCTGCAGGCGCTGATCCCCGAGGATTGGCTGCGCAAGGAATTCGAGCGTTCGCTGACGGATGAGGAACGGGCGCAGATCCAGTCCCTGGGCGGCCTGGACAAGCTCATCGAAGAGTTCAAGAAACGCCTGGAAGAACAGAAGGAACGCCACGCCGGCGGCAACAAGTGGATCGGCACCGGCGGCACCAGCCCCTTCGGTTCCGGCGGCTTCAACCCGGAAGGCATTCGCGTCGGCGACGCCGGCAAGCGCCAGGGCAAGGCGGTGAAAGTCTGGGACCAGCGCGAGTACAAGAACCTCGACGACTCGGTGGAACTGGGCACCCGCAACATCAAGGTGGCCCTGCGCCGCCTGCGCAAGTTCGCGCGCCAGGGCGCCGCGGACGAGCTGGACATCGACGGCACCATCGACCACACCGCTCGCGACGCCGGGCTGCTGAACATCCAGATGCGCCCGGAACGGCGCAACAACATCAAGCTGCTGTTGCTGTTCGACATCGGCGGCTCCATGGATGCCCACGTGAAGATCTGCGAGGAGCTGTTCTCGGCCTGCAAGACCGAGTTCAAGCACCTGGAGTACTACTACTTCCACAACTTCATCTATGAATCGGTGTGGAAGAACAACCTGCGTCGCGGCTCGGAACGCACCTCCACCCAGGACCTGCTGCACAAGTACGGCGCCGACTACAAGGTGATCTTCGTCGGCGATGCCGCCATGGCCCCCTATGAAATCACCCAGGCCGGCGGCAGCGTCGAACACTGGAACGAAGAGGCCGGTTATGTGTGGATGCAGCGCTTCATGGAGAAGTACAAGAAGCTCATCTGGATCAACCCCTACCCGAAGGACACCTGGGGCTACACCGCCTCGACCAACATCGTGCGCGAGTTGATCGAAGACCAGATGTACCCGCTGACCTTGCGTGGCCTGGAAGAAGGCATGCGTTTCCTGTCCAAGTAAGCGCGGCCTTGCGGGCCTTTTCGCAGCCTCGCCATGGCTCGACAGCGGCTACAGAGCCCCCTGTAGCCGCTGCCGCAGGCTGCGAACGGGCGCGAAGCGACCGCCTTCAGCCACTACCCAAACCTGCGCAAGAACGCCACCTGCTGCCGATGCGCCGTTTCCTGCACCACCGGTGTCAATCGCACCTCGCTGCCCGGCAAGCACTGCGCCAGCCGCGCCAGGGATAACGGGGTCAAGGCCCCCAAGCGCGGATAGCCGCCAATGGTCTGCCGGTCGTTGAGCAGGACGATCGGCTGGCCGTCCGGCGGCACCTGGATCGCCCCCAGGGGAATGCCCTCGGAAATCATCGGCCGGCCCTGATACTGCAAGGTCGGCCCGAGCAAGCGCGCGCCCATGCGATCGGCGCGGCTGTCCAGGGTCCAGGTGCTGTTGAAGGCATCGAACAGGCTCAGGCCGCTGAACTGGCCGATCTGCGCGCCGAGGATCACCTCCAGCGGTGCAGCGGATTGCCAATCCGGCAACTGCGCAGCCGTCAGGCTCTTGAGCGCCCCACCAGTGCCCGAATAGCTCAGTACCCCACCCTCGCTCAGCGCCCGGCCGTAACCGTCGAGCCCGCCAAGGGCCTCGCGCTGCACGCTGGCGCAACTGCCCAGGACCTTGGGCGCATCGAAACCACACGGCGCCGCCAGGTAGGCCCGAGCGCCCAGGAAGGGTTGGGTAAAGCGCAGGCGCTGGCCCTTTTGCAGGATGAAACTGCGCCCCGGGCTCAACGGTCGTTCATCGACATAAGCCCCCAGGTCGGCCCCGGCCAGGGCCAGCAGGCAATAGTCCTCGGCCATGAGGGTGAAGCCGCCCAGGGTGATTTCCACCACCGGCGCATCCAGGGCATTGCCCAGCAGCCAGTTGGCCCAGGACATCGACACCCAATCCAGCGCCCCGCCCTGGGTCACGCCCAAATGGCGCACGCCAAAGCGCCCGGCATCCTGCAGCAGGCACAGCGGGGTGCTGGCCTCGATCATCAAGCGGCTCATGCAGGCACCTCCAGCGGCGTGTCATCGCCCCCCAGGCGCAGGAACTCGCTTCGGTCCACCGCGGCAAAGCGCACCCGGTCCCCCGGCTGCATCAGGCTGTAGCCGTCGCGCTCGCGATCGAACAGGCGGCTCGGGGTACGGCCGATCAGGTTCCAGCCCCCCGGCGATACCACCGGGTAAGCGGCGGTCTGTCGCTCGGCAATCCCCACGCTGCCCGCCGCCACCCGCTTGCGCGGGGTGTTCAGCCGCGGCGTCGCCAGCGCTTCTTCCACCAGCCCCATGAAGGCGAATCCGGGCGCGAAGCCCAGGGCAAACACTTGATATTCACGCTGGCTGTGACGCTGGATCACCTCGGCCACCGACAGCCCGCTGCGGCGGGACAACAGCGCCAGCTCCGGCCCGACACTGGGGTCGTACCACACCGGCAGCACATGCTCGCGCCCGGCCCCGGTGGTGCCGGGCGCCAGATCGGTCAAGGCGACCTCGATCCGCTGCCGGGCCTCGGCCGGACTCAGGGCCAGCAGGTCGTAATGCACCATCAGCGTGGTATAGGACGGCACCAGATCGACCAGAGACTCGCCAAAGGCCCGCCGCAGCCCTTCGGCGGCGGCCAGCATCCAGGGCATGTTGTCCTCGGCGATCACCTCGAACAGGCGCACCATCAGGCAGTCGATGGCGACGACTTCAACCTGTGGTTTCATAGGCCGGACTGCTGGTTCAGGGCCTGGCGAATACGCTGCACCGCGGCCACCGAACTGGCGTTGTCGCCGTGCACGCACAGGGTGTCGGCCTGCAGCAGCAAGGCGCTGCCGTCGCTGGCGGTCAGGGGCTCGCACCGGGCAATGGTCAGGGCCTGGTCGATGATGGTGGCCGAGTCGTGGTGCACCGCCCCCGGCAGTTGCCGCGACACCAGGTGCCCGGCGTTGTCGTAGGCGCGATCGGCAAAGGCCTCGAACCACAGGGTCACACCGTATTCGTCGCCCAGGGCCCGGGCCGCGCTGTTGTCGCGGGTGGCCATGAGCATCAGCGGCAGCTGCGGATCATAGGCCGCCACCGCCTGGATCACCGCCCGCAACTGGGCTGGCTTGGCCATCATGTCGTTGTACATCGCGCCATGGGGTTTGACGTAGCTGACCCGCGCGCCCTGGGCCCGGCAGATGCCGTCCAGCGCGCCGATCTGGTAGTGCAGCAGGTCGCGGATTTCCTCGGGCGAATAGCTCATGGAGCGGCGGCCGAAACCGGCCAGGTCCTGATAGGCCGGGTGCGCGCCGATGCGCACGCCATTGGTCAGGGCCAGGGCCACGGTCTTGCGCATGATGCCCGGGTCGCCGGCATGAAAGCCGCAGGCAATGTTGGCGCAGTCGATAAAGGGCATGACTTCGGCATCCAGGCCCAGGGTCCAGTTGCCAAAGCTCTCGCCGATGTCGCAATTCAATAACAGGCGGCTCATGGTCGGTGCTCCTGTGGTTCTTGTTGTGGGTCAGCTGCAGGGCTGTCGCGCAATGCCCGCGCAGATTATCAGTTAGTGCGCCTCAAGTTCCTTGCCGCGGGTTTCCGGCAGGCTCAGGGCCGCCAGCACCACCACGCCGTAGGACACCGCGGCGAACGTGCCGATGGCCACGCTCAGGGGCACGTGCTGGCTGAGCAGGCCGATCAGCAGCGGAAACAGCGCCGCCAGCGCCCGGCCGCTGTTGTAGCAGAAACCCTGGCCGGAACCGCGGATGCGGGTGGGGAACAGCTCGGTGAGAAAAGCCCCCATGCCGCTGAAGATCCCCGAAGCGAAGAAGCCCAGGGGAAAGCCCAGCCAGAGCATTACCGCGTTGCTCACCGGCATCTGCGTGTACAGCAGGACGATGGTGAAAGACCCCGCGGCGAACAGCACGAAGTTCTTCTTGCGCCCGAGAATGTCGGTCAGGTAGGCGCTGACCACGTAACCCACATAGGAGCCGGCGATCACCATGGCCAGGTAGCCGCCGGTGCTCAGCACGCTGAGGCCGCGCTCGGTCTTGAGAAAGGTCGGCAGCCAGAAGGTGATGGCGTAGTAGCCGCCCTGGGCGCCGGCTGCCAGCAACGACGCACGCAGGGTGGTGCTGAGGATCCCCGGGGCGAAGATCTCGTAGAACCGCGCCGGGTTGCTGGGTTTCTCACGGGCGCGGGTTTCCCGGTAGACCTCGGGATCCTTGACCAGGCGGCGGACGAAGATCACGAAGATCGCCGGCAGGATGCCCAGCAGAAACAGCCCGCGCCAGGCGTCTTCCGGCGGTAGCCAGGAGAACAGCAGCGCATAGAGGATCGCCGTCAGGCCCCAGCCCAGCGCCCAGCCGGACTGCACCATGCCCACCGCCTTGCCACGGTTCTTGGCGCGAATCACCTCGCCGATCAGCACCGCGCCGGCGGTCCATTCGCCACCGAAGCCGAAGCCCATCAGGGTCCGGGCGATCAGCAACTGCTGGTAGTTCTGGGCCAGGCCGCAGAGAAAGGTGAAAAACGCGAACCACAGCACCGTGAGTTGCAAGGTACGCACCCGACCGATGCGGTCGGAGAGAATCCCGGCGATCCAGCCTCCCAGGGCGGAGGCCAGCAAGGTGCTGGTATGGATCAGGCCGGCTTCGGCGGAGGTGATGCCCCACAGCGCGATCAGGGTCGGGATCACGAAGCTGAGCATCTGGGTGTCCATGCCATCCAGGCCATAACCGATCTTGCAGCTCCAGAAGGTGCGGCGTTCCTGCTGGTTTATATCCCGGTACCAGTCAAACGGACCGGCGCGGCGCGGGGCCTTGGCGGCCAGGGTTTCGGGCGCACTCATGGCGATCTCCAGGGTGATTTATTGGTGTTGTTCTGGGCCCAGACGACGCATATCTTGGGTTGGCGCATTCTTCGACTCGGACGCCCGACGCGTCCAACTAATAAAAACCGCCCCAAGGCATAAGAAAAGTTGATCCCATGAATCTCAAGTTTCTCGAAACCTTCGTCTGGGTGGCGCGGCTCAAGAGCTTCAGCCTCACCGCGGAAAAACTCTTCACCACCCAGGCAGCGATCTCCAGCCGCATCGCGGTGCTGGAAGGCGAACTGGGGGTCAAGCTGTTCCTGCGCGATTCCCGGGGCGTCAGCCTGACCCCGCAAGGGCTCAAGGTGCTGGAGCACGCCGAGCAGATGCTCGACACCCTGCACCTGCTGAAACAGTCCATCGAGGCGCCGTCGAGCAAGGTCGGACGGATGCGCATCGGGGTCATGGACACGGTGATCCATACCTGGCTCAGCCCCCTGGTGACGGAACTGATGGACCACTACCCGCAAGTGGAAATCGAGCTGGTGGCCGACACTTCGCTGAATCTGTGCGACCAGTTGCAAAAAGGCTTCCTCGACCTGGTGCTGCAGACCGACCTGCTGCGCCAGGAAAGCATCCGCAGCCTGGAAGTGGCCAGCCACCCGGTGGGCTGGATCGCCGCCAGCAATTCGATCTACAACCGCGACTACGCCAGCCTGGCCGAACTGGCCCAGGAGCGGATCATCACCTACTCGAAGAACTCCCTGCCCCACCAGCAGGTGCTGAGCCTGATGCAGGCCAACGGGGTACTGGCGCCACGGCTCAATTGCGTGAACTCGGTATCGGCCATCACTCGCCTGCTGCGCGACGGCTTCGGCATTGGCGCCCTGCCGCCGGTGCTGGTGCGCGAAGAGCTGGCCCGCGGCGAACTGACCCTGCTGGCCATCGACCAGCGCCCGCCCAACCTGCAGGTGGTGGTGTCGTGGCGGGTCGGCGTGGAATTGGTGGAGGACATCGTGCAGCTGTGCCAGCGCGTGGTGCAGCGCTATGGGCAGCAGGTCGGCGAGGATTACCTGGTACTGATCGCCCCGCAGTAAACATCGCCCTCCCCCCCCTTCGCAGGAGCTGGCTTGCCAGCGAAAGCGATCTGCAGCCAGGCGCAGGACTTGCAGGCCCCTTCGCCGGCAAGCCGGCTCCTACAGAGGTCAGAGGCCCTTGAGGTCGCGTTCCTCGATGGGACGGCTCTGGCGCAGGCGCCGGCCACCCAGGACCACCCAATCGATCAGGCGGTACAGGCACTCAAGGCCGAAGGACAGCAGCATGGCGCCGCTCATGCCCCAGATCATCGCTTCCGGGGTCAGCAGGATCTGGTAGCTGTAGCCGTCCCAGGTTTCCTTGCGGATATCCGGGTCGGGCGCCAGGGCCACTTGCAGCAGGCGGATGTACCAGGGGCCCTGCATGGCCTGGTATTGCTTGTCCAGGGCCAGCTGGCGATGCAGCAAGCCGCTCAGACTCTCGGCATCGCTGCGAAACACCGGGTCTTCGCTGGCGCGGTAATGGGCCACCAGGGCATTCAGATCACCCTTGAAGAACTGCTGCGCGGTGCTCTGGAAGCCCCGCAGGCTGTTCTGCGACTCAATCAAGTGGGCTTCCACACGCTTGGCGTAATCGCTGATGAAACCCGGCACTTGCACACCGACCAACAGGCCGGCGGCGAACAACACCAGCCGCAGATAACTGAGCAACATAGAGATGTCCTTATTCGGTCTGGCCGTGGCTGACGCATTCACCGCGCCGCCACAGGCTCCATTGGCCCGGCTGATAGCGGGTCCAGGTTTCGTTTTCGGTCAAAGGTTCGGTGGCGATCACGGTCACTACGTCGTTGGGCGTGGTTTCCGCCTGGAAGTCGACGATCACATCGACATCCTTGAGCCGGGCCGGGCCGAACGGCGCGCGCCGGGTGATCTGCGCCAGCTTGGTGGAGCAGAAGCAGAACAGCCAGTCACCGTCACTGAGCAGCCCGTTGAACACGCCTTTGCTGCGGTATTCGCTGCAGGCCCGGATCAGGATCGGCAGCAGTTGCTCGACTTCCACCGGTTCGGGAAAGGCTTCGCGCACCCGGTTGAGCAAGTCGCAGAACGCCGCCTCGCTGTCGGTGTCCCCCACTGGGCGATAGAAGCTGGCCCGGGGCTGGAAGTCCGCCAACTGGCCGTTATGGGCAAAGCACCAGTTGCGGCCCCAGAGCTCGCGGACAAAGGGATGGGTATTGGCCAGGCAGACCTTGCCGACGTTGGCCTGGCGAATGTGGCCGATCACCACTTCGCTCTTGATCGGGTAGCGCTGCACCAGATTGGCCACTTCCGACTCGCAGCTGGCCGCCGGGTCCTGGAACAGGCGCAGGCCACGGCCTTCGTAGAAGGCGATGCCCCAACCGTCGCGGTGGGGACCGGTACGGCCACCACGTTGCATCAGCCCGGTAAAGCTGAAGACGATATCGGTCGGTACATTGGCGCTCATGCCCAATAACTCACACATGCTCGGACTCTCGCTTGAATGCCGGGGCCAGGTTACAGACGCGGCTCGACCCGCGTATTCAGGGGAGTGCCTGCGGCAGGCCGACCATAACGGTCGTTGCCGGCACCGCCAAAGGGCTGGTCATCCTCGACTTCGGCGGCCTTGGCCGCGGCTTTCGCCGCTTCATGACGCTCGCGGCGCTCCCTGGCGGCGCGCTCGATGGGCCAGCGGATCAGCACGAACAGCAGGTACACGCCGAAGGCGATCATGCCGTACATGAACAGGTCGGATACCGCGCGCCAGGCGTTGTTGCCCACCTTGAAGGCGATGTCCAGGGCCGTGATGGCGATGGCCGGGGCAAATTTATCCTTGACCGAGTCGATGATGGTGGGGCTGAACAGCAGCACCGCCATCAGCACACGCAGCGGCTCGCGCAGCCAGCGCCACATCCAGCGGGTCAGGCGCATCCACACCAGCAGGCAGCCCAAGGCGGCGAAGGCATAGAGCCCCCAGGCGATCAGATAGTCGTTCTCGGTCATGGTGTCCATGGCAAGGCAGGCAAAGAGGCGCTTATGATAACGACTTTTGCCGTGTCAGGCTGCAACGCCGTCTGCCCAGCCCTCATTTGTCATCGCCCGAGAGCCACCCATGCCCTTACCCGCCAACGACAGCAGTGCCCCGATTGCCCACAAGGCCGACGGCGCTGACCCGTATGCCTGGCTGCAGGAACGCGACACCGACGCGGTGCTCGATTACCTGAAGGCTGAAAACAGCTACCTCGACGCCCAGCTGGCGCACCAGGCGCCGCTGCGCGAGACGCTGTTCCAGGAGATCAAGGGCCGGATCCTCGAAACCGACCTGTCCCTGCCCTCGCCCTGGGGCCCGTACCTGTACTACACCCGCACCACCGCCGGTGACGAATACGCTCGCCACTACCGCTGCCCGCGCCCGGCGGACGACAGCCTGACGGTCGACGAAAGCCGCGAGCAACTGCTGCTGGACCCCAACGCCCTGGCCAATGGCGGCTTTTTCTCCCTGGGCGCCTTCAGCATCAGCCCCGACCACCAGCGCCTGGCCTACAGCCTCGATACCACCGGCGAGGAAATCTACACCCTGTTCGTCAAGGAGCTGTCCACCGGCAAGGTCAGCGAACTGTCCTTCGACAACTGCGATGGCAGCATGACCTGGGCCAACGACAGCCTGACCCTGTTCTTTGGCGAGCTGGACGACACTCACCGCCCGCACAAACTGTTGCGCTACCGCCTGGACGGCACGGCCGCCGAAGAAGTGTTCCACGAGCCGGACGGGCGCTTCTTCCTGCACTGCTACCGCTCAAGCTCCGAGCGCCAGTTGCTGCTGTCCCTGGGCAGCAAGACCACCGGCGAGACCTGGGTCCTGGACGCCGCGCGGCCGGAGCAGCCCTTTACCTGCATGGCGCCTCGGGTCGAAGGCCATGAATACGATGTCGACCATGGCCAGCTCGACGGCCAGTGGACCTGGTTCATCCGCAGCAATCGCGCAGGCATCAACTTCGCCCTCTACCAGGCCGCGGACAACGGCGCGATCCCCGAGCAAGACCACTGGCAACTGCTGGTGCCGCACAACCCCGAGGTGATGCTCGATGGCGTGACCCTCAACGCCGGCGCCATGACCCTGAGCCTGCGCGAAGGCGGCCTGCCGATCATCGAAGTGCACCCGCAAGGCCTGCCCGCCTATCGTGTGCAACTGCCGGATGCCGCCTACAGCCTGCATGTGCAGAACAGCCTGGAGTTTTCCAGCTCACGCATCCGCCTGCGCTACGAGGCGCTCAATCGCCCGGCCCAGGTGCGCCAGTTGCAACTGGCCGACGGCCAGCAGCAGGTGCTCAAGGAAACCCCGGTGCTGGGCCCCTTCGATGCCGACGCCTACGTCAGCCAGCGCCTCTGGGCCACCGCGGCCGACGGCACCCAGGTGCCCATCAGCCTGGTGGTCAAGCGCGAGTGCCTGGGCCGGCCGACGCCCCTGTACCTCTACGGCTACGGCGCCTATGGCGAGAGCCTCGACCCCTGGTTCTCCCACGCGCGCCTGAGCCTGCTCGATCGCGGTGTGGCCTTTGCCATCGCCCACGTGCGCGGCGGCGGCGAACTGGGCGAAGCCTGGTACCGCGCCGGCAAGCAGGAACACAAGCAGAACACCTTCAGCGACTTCATCGCCTGTGCCGAACACCTGATCGCCCAGGGCCGAACCAGCGCCCAACAGCTGGCCATCAGCGGCGGCAGCGCCGGCGGCCTACTGATCGGCGCGGTGCTCAACCAGCGCCCCGAACTGTTCCGGGTGGCCATCGCCGAAGTGCCCTTCGTCGATGTGCTCAACACCATGCTCGATCCGGAGCTGCCGCTGACCGTCACCGAATACGACGAATGGGGCAACCCCGAGGAGCCGGAAGTCCATGAGCGGATCAAGGCCTACGCGCCCTACGAGAACGTCCGCGCCCAGGCCTACCCGGCCACCCTGGTGATCGCCGGCTACAACGACAGTCGCGTGCAGTACTGGGAAGCGGCGAAATGGGTGGCTCGGCTGCGGGCCACCAAGACCGACGATAACCCGCTGCTGCTCAAGACCGAACTCGGCGCCGGGCATGGCGGCATGAGCGGTCGTTACCAGGGATTACGTGACGTAGCCCTCGAATATGCCTTTGTCCTGAACATTCTGGGCCTGGGCTGAGGAACTCTCGGCGGCGCTTCTGTCTTAACCCAGGACCGCCGCCGGCAAATGCCGGACCGGGCTCGCGCCCGCGCAACAGACACAAGAAAAAGACCCTGATCCCATGTCCGAACCCACCTTACTGAACAACGAGATCCGCGACTGGCTGATGGACTGCGGCCTGTTCGATCAACTGCTGCCCGCCGACTTCAACGCGGCGGCCGGCTACTTCAGCATCAGCAGCATCGCCCAGGGCCAGGCGATTTTCCGCGAGGGCGATGCCGGCAGCTTCATGTGCATCATCCACAGCGGCCAGGTGTCCGTGCAAAAGAGCACCCTGGACGGCCAGCCCCTGACCATCGCCACTCTGCGCAGCGGCCGGGCCTTTGGCGAGATGGCGGTACTCGATGGCGAACGGCGCTCGGCCACTTGCGTGGCGGCCAGTGATTGCCAGTTGCTCAACCTGGGCAAGGACTCCCTGGAGAAGATGCTCAACGAAGCGCCGAAGATCGCCGCCAAGATCATCCGCGCCCTGGCCGTGTCGCTGTCCAAGCGTCTGCGCATGGCCGACGGACAATTGCTCGCGCAACAGATCTGAGCCACGGGATACCCAACCTGTGGCGAGGGAGCTTGCTCCCGCTGGGTGGCGTAGCCGCCCCAAAGGCCACCACCCGGTTTCAACCGTCACAACGCGGACTCAGCTAATGCGGCCGCTACGCAGCCGAGCGGGAGCAAGCTCCCTCGCCACATAGGCCGGTTCAGGCATTAACCCTGGACCTTGGGCTTGTTGTCGTTCTGCTCCAGCCCCGGCAGGGTCTGGTCCTTGGGTGGCTTGGGCATGTCGATCGGCGGCAGCAGGGGCGCGCTGCCACTGCTGCCGGCTTTGGGCGTGCTGGGCGGGGTCACTTGCGGATAAGGCGTGGGCGTTGCGGTGCCCGGGGTGCCGAGGTTGGGCGTCGGGGTCACCACCGGGGCGCTTTGCGGCTCGTCGGCCAGGGCCGGGCCGGCATTCAGCGCCAGGGCGGCGGTCAGGGCGAGCGCCGCTTGGGCAATCACCGTTAGAATAGTGCGCTTCATCAATGGCTCCATTGCTATTGTCTGGCGTCAGGCTACTCCCAACCGGGAGGTTTTGCCTTCCTCAATGAGATCCCCATGAAACGTTTCGTACTGCTGGACACTACTCCGATTCCTGAAAGCGGCGGTGCCTTGTGCCTGTTCGAATACGGTGAGGATTTCGTCATCAAGATCCAGGGCGGCGACGGCGGCCAGTTGATGAACACCCGCATGCACGGCTCCGAGGACGCCCTGGCGCAGATCCCTTGCAGCAAGGTCGCCGGGCGCCCGAACTCGCGGGTGCTGATCGGCGGCCTGGGCATGGGCTTCACCCTGGCCGCAGCCCTCAAGCACCTGGGCCAGAACGCCGAGGTGGTGGTCGCCGAACTGGTGCCCGGGGTGGTGGAATGGAACCGCGGCCCGCTCGGGGAAAAGTCCGGCCGACCGCTGCTGGACCCGCGCACGGTGATCCGCCTGGAAGACGTGGCCAAGGTCCTGCAAGCCGAGCCCCAGGGTTTTGACGCAATCATGCTCGACGTCGACAACGGCCCCGAGGGCCTGACCCAGAAAGCCAACAGCTGGCTCTATTCCAGCACCGGCCTCGCCGCCTGCTCCCGGGCGCTGCGGCCCAAGGGCATCCTCGCGGTATGGTCGGCCAGCGCCGACCAGAAATTCTCCGAGCGCCTGCGCAAGGCCGGCTTCAAGGCCGAGCAAGTGCAGGTGTTCGCCCACGGCAATCGCGGCACCCGGCACACCATCTGGATTGCCGAGAAGCTCAAGGCCTGAGCTAAACTTCGTCCATTACCGTCATTAGTCCTTCTACAAAGGTGAACCCATGAGTTCGTCCACTCCCCCGTCCAACACCGCCAAGCTGGACCGTATCCTTGCCGACGCCCAGCGCGACCGGGAAATGGGCTACCGCGACAAGGCACTGAAGATGTACCCCCACGTCTGCGGCCGCTGCGCCCGGGAATTCTCCGGCAAGCGCCTGAGCGAGCTGACCGTGCACCACCGCGATCACAACCACGACAACAACCCCCAGGACGGCTCCAACTGGGAGCTGTTGTGCCTGTACTGCCACGACAACGAGCACTCGCGCTACACCGACCAGCAGTACTTCGGCGAAGGCTCGCTGAGCACGCCGAAAGTCGCCAAGGCGACCCACAACCCGTTCGCCGCCCTGGCCGGGTTGATGAAGAAAGACCCGGAGTGAGTGCCGGCAGCCGGGCCCTGCGCTAACGATCCCTGTATGGAAAACCCTGTGGCGAGGGAGCTTGCTCCCGCGGAGTCGCAAAGCGGCCCCAAAAACCGCCACCAGGGCTTTTCAGCCACTGCGCCAGTGCCGTCCTGGGGAGTGCTGCGCACTCCAGCGGGAGCAAGCGCCCTCGCCACAACAAGCCCCCGAGCGGTGGGCAATCTCCGTATAATCGCGCTCTTTTCCCCCAAGGCTTCCTGCTCGTGGCAAACAAAAGGTACAGCTGCATCGGTTTGTATAACCCCAAGTCACCGGAGAACGTCGGTTCGGTGATGCGTGCCGCCGGCTGCTATGGCGTCGCCTCGGTGTTCTACACCGGCAAGCGCTATGAGCGTGCCCGCGACTTCGTCACCGACACCAAGAAGGTCCACCAGGACATTCCCCTGATCGGCATCGACGACCTGAAGAAAATCCTCCCCCTGGGCTGCATCCCGGTGGCCGTGGAACTGGTGGAAGGCGCTCGCCCGCTGCCGGAATACACCCACCCGGATCGCGCGCTGTACATCTTCGGCCCGGAAGACGGCTCCCTCGACAAGGAGATCCGCGACTGGTGCGAGGACGTGGTCTATATCCCCACCACCGGCTGCATGAACCTGGCCGCCACGGTCAACGTGGTGCTCTACGACCGCCTGGCCAAAGGCAACAACACCCGCTCCGGGCCCAAGTTCTGAAGGCACGCCGGACAATTGGCGGGAACCCCCGTGCCCCAGGTGCAGTCAGCTGCATACCCTTATGTCCTTTGGAGACAGATCATGAGCGAGCGCAAACAGCTGCAAACCATCGAGCCGGCCCCGTTGTCCAGTCAGCCGACACAGAACGTCCAGGGTTGGGAACGCATCGGCTCCCTGGCGGGGGGTGTGGTGATGCTGGGCAAGGGCCTGCGCCGCGGCGGCCTGTTCGGCCTGATTCAGGTGGCCATTGGCGGCGTGGCCCTGGCCCGCGGGATCAGTGGCCACAGCTCGGCCAAGAGCCTGCTGGAAAAAGGCCGCCAGGACCTGCATCAGGTGCGGACCAAGATCGAGCGCGCCGGTGATGAACTGCGCAACCTGAAGGCCAATGCCGAGGCCGCCGGGCGCAATGCCAAGGCCGCCAGCAACGATGCCGTGAAAACGCCCAAGGCCTGAGCTTGCGCCGTCCGCTGCGGACACCCGGGACCGGCTCCCGGGTCCTGGCGGCTCTTCGGCTCAGTGCAGCAAGGGGCTGTCGAGCACCTTGGACGATTCCCCCAGCACGCTTTCGCTCAGCTTGATGAATTCGGCGGTGCTGACGCTCTGCAGGCGCATCGCCCCTTGCAGCACATCGTCCAGTGAGCGTTTGTTGCGGGTCTTGAGGCGGATTTCCCGGTCCAGTTCCTGCAACAGCAACACCGCCTTGGCCACCGTGGCGCTGTCCACCTGTTCGCCCCGCAGGCTGCTGACCTTGTGGCTGTCCTTGATCAGGTGCTGGTGCAGAACCTGATAACGCTCGTCACTGATGCCACCCGCGCGGCGCAGCAATTCAATGGCGTAGTACTCGGCCAGGCCTTCGCTGATCCAGTCGCTGCGCTGGCTGTCGTTGATGCGCGCCAACGACTGCACCAGCTCGCGCAGCAAAGGACTGCTGCCGCTCTCGCTGACCAGCGGCAGGCGACTGTGGAGGAACAGCGAATCGCGCCCGGCCAGGCTGCCCCGCCACATCGGATCGGCGGCACCGACAATCAGCAACTTGCCCGGCTGGCGGGGAAACACCGCCTGCACTTGCGGCCAGACAAAGGTCAGCAGCGTCAGCACATCCATGCGCCGCATGCCCTGGCCCAGGGGCGAGGCAACGCTGACCTCGGTGGCCCCCAGGCGCGTGCGGCGGCTGCCCAGGTTGCCGGCCAGCATCCAGCCGGTGGGGCGGTCGAACAGGCGCGAGGGGTTGTCGATGCGGAAGCGGTTCTTGCCGATGCGTGGCCAGGCGGTCTCGATGCTCTTCCAGCCGGCGGGCAAATCGAAGTCCAGACGCGACACCAGCTCGACCCCGTCCTGCTGGTCGATACGGGCCGGCGGCACCAGGGTTTCGCCGCGCAGCAGCGCCCAGTTGGCGCTGCTGCGGCTGTCGTAGCTGCCCTTCTTGATGCTGTGGCTCAGGCGCACCCGGTAGCTGAGGCTGGCGCTGCCACGGGCCGGACGCCAGATACCGCGCTGGCCCCCGCCATCGGCGGCGGCCGCCTGCCATTGACCGTCGGCCTTGAAGTCGCTGTAGTCGCCGTCCTGGCCCAGGTCGAAATCCAGGCTGCGCAGTGCCGAGCCCTCGGCCAGGGTCAGGCGCACTTCGGCCTGATCGCTCTGAGGCAGAAAACGCACGTGATAATTCAGATCGACCTTGTTCGCCGCCAAGGCCGATGCGCTCATCGCCAGCAGCGCCGCGACCAGCGCCAGCTTCGCCCCCACCCTCATACCCACTCCTTGCTTGGCAGGCTGCTGGCGCTCAAGCGAGCGTCGGCAGCATCCGAGGCCTGCGCAGCGAATCCTCAACCTGCGCGAAAAATCAGATGATCCTCCCAGTCCTCCTCCGCCACGCTGCCTTCGGCCAGCATGCGCCCGGACTGGGAAATACGTTCGTGGTGCACGGCATCGCGATCGCCACACACCAGGTGGTGCCAGAGCGGCAGGTCCTTGCCTTCGCTGACCAGGCGGTAGCCACAGGTGGGCGGCAGCCACTTGAACTCGTCGGCCTTGCCCGGCGTCAGCTGAATGCAGTCAGGCACCGACGCGCGACGGTTGGCGTAGTCGCTGCACTGGCAGGTTTTCAGGTCCAGCAGTTTGCAGGCGATGCGCGTGTAATAGACGCTGTTGTCGTCCTCGTCCTCAAGCTTTTGCAGGCAGCAAAGGCCACAGCCATCGCACAACGACTCCCATTCGTCCTGGTCGAGTTGTTCGAGGGTTTTGCGTATCCAGAAAGGTTCGACTTTGGCGGCCATGGCTCAAGCATCAGTATCCGAGGGTGAAAAGGCCGCCAGTCTAGTGCCGAAGCCCCCGCCGGCCAAGCGCTAGCGACTGCCGGTAGCCCGAGACTTGTCAGCAGGCCATGGGCACAGTAGCTTTGCCCCCCGGACCGCCCCGCGTCCGTGTGCCATGAACGCTCGACCGCGTTGCACCGGGCCGACCGCACGGGGGTCAGGAATACCCCTTCGCTCAGCTGATCTGCGCTTGCCGGTTTATTCCACTCTTCTCACTTGCTGCCAGGAGTTTTTCCATGAGCGCCAATCCTCGCGTTGCCGATTACGCCATCCACCCGCAGTTCACCCAGCGCTGGTCACCACGGGCCTTCACCGGCGAAAGCATCCCGGAAGAAACCCTGCTGAGCTTCTTCGAGGCCGCGCGCTGGGCACCTTCGGCCTACAACTCGCAGCCCTGGCGCTTTCTCTATGCCCGGCGCGACACGCCGAACTGGGAACGCTTCCTCGGCCTGCTCAACGAATTCAACCGTGGCTGGGCGCAGCACGCCTCGGCCCTGGTGATCGTGATGTCCAAGACCACCTTCACCGCCCCGGGCGCCACGGAAGAGTCCCCGGCGCTGTGGCACACCTTCGACACCGGCTCGGCCTGGGGCCACCTGGCGCTGCAGGCGAGCCTGAGTGGCTGGCACACCCACGGCATGGCCGGCTTCGACCAGGAACTGACTCGCAAGGAGCTGAAGATTCCCGAAGGCTATGCCCTGCATGCCGCCGTGGCGGTGGGCAAGCTGGGAGACAAGTCGACCCTGGCCGAATACCTGCAGGCCCGGGAAGAGCCAAGCCCGCGTCGCCCCCTGAGCGAAACCGTGGCCGAAGGCGACTTCAGCCTTTAAAGCAGCCCCAAGTCGGTAGCGTCAAGCTTGAAGCTGCCGGCTTGAAGCTTGGCGCTGGGTTCTAGTAGCCGCGAGCGAAATCCACTTCGCCGCGCAAGGCCTGCCTGGCCTCGTAGGCCCGCAGGTTGTCGACAAACAGCTGCACCATCAATTCCGGCGAAGTCGGCGCCGAACTGTGGCCGGTCAGCAGCAAACCCCAGGCGGTCCAGAACGGGTGCCGTTGCGGCAGCGGTTCCTGGCGGCAGACATCGATCACCGCCCCGGCCAGATGGCCATCCTTGAGGGCCTGCACCAGGTCCGCATCGACTACGGAAACGCCGCGCCCGACATTGATGAACAGCCCGGTGGGCTTGAACTGCCTGAACAGCGCGGCGTCATACAGGTCGTGGGTGCTGGGGGTGTTGGGCAACAGGTTGACCACGTAATCCACTTCCCCCACCAACCGTCCCAGGTCTTGCAGGCCGGCCACTTCGATAAAGGGCGCCTGCTCCCGGGCCTGGCCGGCGATGCCGTACAGCTTGACCCCGAACGGCACCAGGAACTGCGCCACGCTCTGGCCGATGTCGCCGGTGCCGACGATCAGCACCTTGCGTCCCACCAGGCTCTGGCCCAGGCGGTTGTCCCACTTGCGCTCCACCTGGCTGACCAGTCGCGCCAGCACTTCACGCTCATGGCCGAGGATGTAGGTCAGCACGTACTCGGCCATCACCTGACCAAAGATCCCCACCGCCCGGGTCAGGCGGTAATGCCGGGGCAAACCGTCGGCCAGCAGCGGAGTGATGCCGGCCCAGGTGGATTGCAACCACTGGGGCTGGTGCCCCTGGCGCAACAGGGTTGCCAGCAGGTCCGGCTGTCCCAGCCAGACCGGGCAATCGGCCGCCAGCCGCGACAGTTCGGCGGAGTCGCCGCTGGTCAGCACTTCCAGCTCCGGGGCCGCCTGACGCAACAGGCGGGCATAAACAGCGTGATCGTGTTCGGCAATCAGAACGCGCATGGCTCAAACCTTAAAAAACGGTGCAGGTCGCCGCCGACGGAGTTTCGCTCCATCGATCAAGGCGGCGGCCAGGTCAGTCAGTTTGCATCTAACAGCGGCTCAGGACCGAGCCGCTACGGGTCAGACCGGATCATTGCGACGCAGCAGCTCTTCGGGCAAATGCTCGATGTACTCGTCTTCGGCCGGCGGCATCTGCAGGTGATAACCCTGCTTCTCGAGGTTCTCCAGCACCTGGTGGATATCTTCCCGGGACAGCTTGCGCTCCGGGGTCAGGACCAGGTCGAAGGCATGTTGCGGCTTGCCGAAAGCCAGCAGCAGGTTTTCCGGCACGCGTTCCAGGGCCTCGCTCTTGAGGACGTAGAGGTACATCTCGTTCTTGCGCGGGCTTTTATAGATGGAGCAGATACGTTTCAAGGCTGTTCTCCGGCGGTGGCCAGGCTGTCCAGCAGCGCCTGGCCCATCAATTCGCGACGCCAGCCACGCAGCGAATCAGGCAATTGGTAAGGCCCGTTGGGGAAACCGCTCTTGAGCAGGCTTTCCAGGGTTTTCTTGCGCAGCATGACTTCCGGGGCGATGCCCAGGCGCTCGGCCTCGACCTGGCCCACGGCCTTGAGGCGCTTGAGCAGGGCCGCGGCTTCGATCGGCAACGGCTCGGGGACGGCCGGCGGCCACTGATCCGGGCCCAGGGCGGCGGTGCGCTTGATCAGGTCAAGGAGAAACTCGCCGTCCTGGCGCACGGTACGCGGGTGCATGTCTTCGATCTTGGCCAGCGCCGACAGGGTGTCGGGCTGGGTCTTGGCCAGGGGCCAGAGGGCGTGTTCACGCACGATGCGGTTGCGCGGCAAGTCCCGGGCACGGGCTTCACGCTCGCGCCAGGCACAGAGTTCGCGCAGCACCGCCAACTGGGCGCGGGACAGTTTCCAGGCCAGCTTGGCCTCGCGATAGACCTCGTAGGGGTCCACTTCACGGCGCAGGTTGGCCACCAGCTCGGCACCGTCTTCCAGCACCCAGCGGTACTTGTCAGCCGACAGTTTGGGGCGCAGCTCGGTAAACACCTGAGCCAGGTGCACCGCGTCTTCGGCGGCGTAGCTGACCTGAGTCTGCGACAGCGGGCGCTGCAGCCAGTCGGACCGGGTTTCGCCCTTGGGCAACTCAATGCCCAGGACTTCCTGCACCAGGCGCGAATAGCCCATGGAGAAACCCAGGTTCAGGTAGGCGGCCGCCAGTTGGGTGTCGAACAATGGCGCCGGCAGGCTGCCGGTCAGACGCAGCAGGACTTCGAGGTCCTCGCTGCAGGCGTGCACCACCTTGACCACGGCCGGGTTCTCCAGCAGGGCCGCCAGGGGCTGCCAGTTGTCGATGGTCAAAGGATCAATCAGGTAGGCGCGCTGTCCATCGCCGATCTGCAACAGGGCGGCGATGGGGTAAAAAGTGTCGACCCGCATGAATTCGGTGTCGAGGGCGACGAAGGGCAATTGCTGCCACTGGGCACAAAGCTGACCGAGGCTATCGTTGTCGCGAATCCAATGTATATCGATGGCCACACGGCTCTCCCTTGAAGAATGGCGCGCAGTATATATCGCCGCCGGAGATTTCTGAGCATTCGCCCGACAAGAGCAAGTGCGAAACCTTCTACCGGAGGGCAAGAATAGTCCGAGAGTTGCAACTAACTGTGTTTTCTGAGGACGTAGACCCGCAAGGCTCCAAAGCCGGGCAGCAGATCCTGATGGCCCAGGACCTCAAAGTCGGCCTGCTTGAACTCGCCTTCCAGCAGCCCCTTGCTCACCGGGCGCAAGGCCGCAGGCCCGGCCGACGCGGCCCCGCGCACGTTCACCAGCGGCTCGACCCGGGTGGCGATGATCACCGAGTCACGGCTGACCCGATGGAACTCCTGCAGCAGGGCCAGGCGGTCCTCGCTGTGACTCACATGGGCGAAGAGCTGCATGCAGATGATGCTGTCCACCGCATTGGCCGGCAGGCCGATGTCGAACGCCGAACTGTGGAAGGTCTTGACCCGTCGCATCAGGCTGGCCGGATGGTGGGTCTGGGCATGATTGAGCATGTCCTGGGAAGGGTCCGCCGCCAGGATCACCCGATTGCCATGCTCGGCCAGCACCGGCCAGTAGCGCCCGGCGCCGCAGGCCACGTCCAGAATCAGCCCCGGTTCCCCGGCCAGGTTCAGCGCATGACGGACCAGGCACGCCATACGCCAGTGCGCCAGACGTGCGCCAAGCCCGGCAGGCCGAGGCTCGCCGCAAACGCGCGCATGCTCCTGGTCGTAACGCCGAGCGAACTCCAGTTCGATGGACGGTGGGGGGTGGGACGACATGACTGGCGAGCTCTTGTGGGTATCCAGAGGTCACAGATTAACCAGTCGTTCGTGAAAAAAAGGTCGAAAGCCCGCAGACCTTTCTGTCCCGGTGCTGAACAACACCCTGCTTGCCCGCCCTCGGCCGGGCACCAATAATGCCCCGGCACCCTGCCCCGCCCGCCACTCAAGGATCGACCCCATGCTCCGCCGCTTCCTGCTCTGCACCCTGTTGGGCCTCAGTGCCCCCGCCCTCAGCTTCGCCCAGGACGCCAGCTCGCGCCTGGACCAGGTGCTCGAGCGCGGCCAGTTGAAGGTCTGCACCACCGGCGACTACAAGCCCTACAGCTACCTGCGCGACGATGGCCAGTACGAAGGCATCGACATTGACATGGCCCAATCCCTGGCCAAGAGCCTGGGGGTCCGGGTGAAGTGGATCAGCACCACCTGGAAGAGCCTGATGGCCGACTTCCACAGCCAGCAGTGCGACATCGCCGTGGGCGGTATTTCGGTGTCCCTGGAGCGGCAGAAAACGGCCTTCTTCAGTCAGCCCCTGGGCATCGACGGCAAGATTCCCCTGGTGCGCTGCCAGGACCTCAAGCGCTATGAAACCCTGGAGCAGATCAACCAGCCCTCGGTGCGCCTGATCGAACCGCCGGGCGGCACCAACGAAATCTTCGCCCGGGCGCACGCACCCAAGGCCAACCTGATCCTGTTCGCCGACAACGTGAAGATCTTCGATCAATTGCTGAGCCGGCAGGCCGACGTGATGATCACCGACGCCTCGGAGGCGCGCTTCCAGCAGAAACACAAGCCGGGGCTGTGCGCGGTCCATCCCGAGCGCTACCTGCAATACAGCGAGAAGGCCTTCCTCCTGCCCCGGGACGACATGGCCTGGAAAAGCTATGTCGACCAGTGGCTGCACCTGAGCAAGGCCACCGGCGCCTATGACCAGGTGGTGAATCAGTGGCTGGCGGCGCCTGCGCCCTGATCCAGCAGCATCTGCCGGAAGGCCTGGCTGGCGGCGCTGCGGTAGGCGCCACGGCGTCCCAGCAGCACCACGCGGCGCGGCGCCAGCGCTGACTGCAGCGCCAGGGTGCGCAGCCCCGGCTGCTCCCGGGCAATCGAGCTGGGCAGGATGGTCGCCAACTGCCCGTGCCGGACCATCTCGACTATCGCGCTGACCGAATTGGCTTCGGCGGCAATCCGCGGTGCAATGCCCTGCTGCCGGCAATACAGGTCGATATGCTGGCGGGTGGCGAAATCGCCACTGAGCAGCACCAGGGACTGACGGCCCAGGGCCTCGGCCGTCAGGGGCAGGCGGTCCGGCTGCGGGTACTGCGGGCCGACCATCAGGCTCAGGGTCTCGGTGAACAGCGCCTGGCTGTCGATCTCCGCCAGGTGCTCGCCGGCAAAGGCGATCGCCAGGTCCAGGCGGTCCTCGGCCAGGGCCGCTTCCAGGCGGTCCTGAGGCATTTCCTCGATGCTCAGGTCGATGCCCGGGTAGCGCTGCTGAAAGCGGCTGAGCAAGGGCCCGGCCAGGTAGGCGGTGAACGTCGGGGTCAGCGCCAGGCGCAACGAGCCGCGGCTCAGATCCTGCACATCGTGGATCGCCCGCTTGGCCGCTTGCAGGTCCTGCAGTGCGCGCCGGGCATAGGCGACATAGGCCTGGCCCGCGTCGGTGAGGCGCACGCTGCGCCCGGAGCGATCGAACAGCGCCGCGCCCAGCGCTTCCTCCAATTGCTTGATCTGCTGCGACAGGGTCGGCTGCGACACATGCAGCGCCTCGGCGGCGCGGGTGAAGTTGCAGTGCTCGGCCACGGCCAGCAGGTAACGGATATGACGCAGCAGCATGCAGGCTCCAACTATAGGCTGTACTTATGGGGAGCATAATAAGCCGGTCTTGGACGCTATAGCTGAAAACTTCCATCCTTGCCCCATCAGCGACGCAAGGAGAACCCCATGCAGACCATCATCGACGGCTTCCTCAAGTTCCAGCGCGAGGCCTTTCCACAACGCAGTGCCCTGTTCAAGCAACTGGCCAGCACCCAGAGCCCCGGCACCCTGTTCATCACCTGTTCCGACAGCCGGGTAGTGCCCGAGCTGCTGACCCAGCAGGAGCCCGGCGACCTGTTCGTGATCCGCAACGCCGGCAACATCGTGCCCAGCTACGGCCCCGAGCCGGGCGGCGTGTCGGCCACCGTGGAATATGCCGTCGCGGTGCTGGGGGTCAGCGACATCGTCATCTGCGGCCACTCCGACTGCGGCGCGATGACCGCCATCGCCAACTGCACATGCCTCGACCACCTGCCCGCCGTCGCCAACTGGCTGCGCCACGCCGAGTCGGCCAAGGTGATCAACGCCGCCCGCCAGCACGCCTCGCCGGCCGCCCACCTGGACGCCCTGGTGCGCGACAACGTGATTGCCCAGTTGGCCAACCTCAAGACCCACCCCGCGGTGGCCCTGGCCCTGGAACAGGGGCGGCTGAACCTGCATGGCTGGGTCTATGACATCGAAAGCGGCGCCATCGCCGCCCTCGACGGCAACCACCGACGCTTCGTGTCCCTGGCCGAGCATCCGCACACCTGTGCCCTGGCCAGCCAACCTTCCAGCGCTGCCTGAGCCGCTGCCCTTTCGTCACCCAAGAGGAATCACCCCATGCTGCAATCGCAATTTGCCCAAGCCCCACGCCTGGCCCTGGCCGACACCATCATCGACGCCAAGGCGCGCAAGAACCTGTCGTGGCAGGACCTCACCGACGGCACCGGGCTGAGCCTGGCCTTCGTCACCGCCGCCCTGCTGGGCCAGCATGCCCTGCCGGCCGCAGCCGCCGACCTGGTGTGCGACAAGCTCGGCCTGGACCAGGACGCCAGCCGCCTGCTGCAAAGCATCCCCCTGCGCGGCAGCATCGCCGGTGGCATCCCCACCGACCCGACCCTGTACCGCTTCTATGAAATGCTCCAGGTCTACGGTTCGACCCTCAAGGCCCTGGTCCACGAACAATTCGGCGACGGCATCATCAGCGCCATCAACTTCAAGCTGGACATCAAGAAGGTCGAGGACCCCGAAGGCGGCTCCCGCGCCGTGATCACCCTGGACGGCAAGTACCTGCCGACCAAGCCGTTCTAAAGGCAGCGGCAAGCTGCAAGCTGCAAGCTGCAAGTTCAAGCACCCCGCTTGCAGCTTATTTAATTTTTAAATAACACCGCAGACTTTCTGATTTGCGCCGTTTCTGAGCCGCACCGCCTAATCAGGCCCTGATTTCTTGAAGGTCTGGTTATGGAAAACGTTCGTGCAACTTCCCGCCCCGCGCTCTGGCTGATGGTCAGCGTGGTCCTGGTGGCGCTCAATCTGCGGCCGTCGATGGCCGCTGTCGGCCCGCTCTTGTCGGGTATTCGCGGTGACATCCCGCTGAGTTTCAGCCTCGCCTCGTTGCTGACCATGCTGCCGGTGATGGCCATGGGCCTGGCGATGTTCTTCGGCATGGCCGTCAGCCAACGCCTGGGCGAACACCGTACCGTGCTCCTGTCACTGCTGATCATCGGCCTGGCGACCGTTTCGCGGTTGTTCATGGATTCGGCCGCCGAGCTGATTCTCAGCGCGGTGCTGGCCGGCATCGGCATCGCCCTGATCCAGGCGCTGATGCCGGCGCTGATCAAGTCGCGTTTTACCGACAATGTCTCGCTGTTCATGGGCCTGTATGTCACTTCGATCATGGGCGGTGCGGCCATTGCGGCGTCCTTCGCTCCGCTGGTGATGAATCACAGCGGCAGCTGGCGCCTGGCCCTGGCGATCTGGGCCGCCCTGGCCCTGCTGGGGCTGGGGTTCTGGTACGCCCAGCGCCGCTCGCTGCCGAGCCTGCCCGCCTCTCGCGGCGCACGGGAATCCTTTGCCGGCAACCGCCGGGCCTGGCTGCTGGCGGTGTTCTTCGGCCTCGGCACCGCCTCCTACACCTGCGTACTGGCGTGGCTGGCGCCCTACTACGTGGAGAACGGCTGGAGTGAGCAGAACGCCGGCCTGCTGCTGGGCTTTCTCACCGCCATGGAAGTGATTTCCGGGCTGGTCACCCCGGCCATCGCCAACCGCAACCCGGACCGGCGCCGGGTACTGGTGGGCCTGCTGGTGCTGATCATCGCCGGCTTCTGCGGCCTGATCCTCAGCCCGCAGCACCTGAGCCTGCTCTGGCCATGCCTGCTTGGCCTGGGGATTGGCGGGCTGTTTCCCATGAGCCTGATCGTGTCCCTGGACCACCTGCCCGACCCGCGCCGGGCCGGCGGCCTGACCGCCTTCGTGCAGGGCATCGGCTACCTGATCGCCGGCCTCTCGCCGCTGCTGGCGGGCATCATCCGTGACCAGCTGGGCAGCTTCGAATGGGCCTGGTGGTCACTGACCGCGGTGATGCTGCTGATGCTGCTCATGGTGCTGCGTTTCGATCCGCGGCATTACCGCCAGCACATCCGCTGAGCCACCGGAGCCTGCCATGCATCCCGTGAATTTCACCCAGGCGCATCTCGGCATGCTGCTGTGGGCGGCGTTGATCGCCGCATCGTTCTTCGCCGCCGCCCAGGTCAACCAGGCCATCGACCCGGTGCTGCTGACCGCGCTGCGCCTGCTGTTCTCGGCCCTGATGTTCGCCCCCCTGCTGTGGCTCAAGGGCTCCTCGGCGATGACCCTGGCGGGGCTGCGGGCCCATGCCGTGCTGGGGCTGCTGCTGGCGCTGTACTTCGGCTCGCTGTTCGAGGCCTTGCGCTACACCTCGGCGGTCAACACCGGAACCCTGTTCACCCTGGTGCCGCTGCTGACCCTGGTGCTCGAAGGCTGGCTGCTGCCCGGCGATCGCCAGTCCCGGCGCTGGCCGGCGATGCTGGTGGCCGGCGCCGGGGCCCTGCTGCTGATCCTCAAGGGTGGCACCCCGGGGCAGTGGCCGTCGTTGTACGCCATGGGCGTCTATGGCCTGGGATGCCTGGCCATGGCCGCCTACTCGCCGCTGAGCCAGCGCCTCAAGACCAATAGCCTGCAAGGGCGCAGCCCGGCGGCCATGACCTTCTGGAACATGCTGTTCGGCGCCCTGTTTCTGTTTGCCGCCAGCCTGGTCGGCGGCGGCTGGCGCAGTGCAACCCTGCTGGGCAGCCAGGATCTGCTGTGGCTGCTGTACCTGGCACTGTTCGCCACCCTGGCGACCTTCTGGCTGCTGCACCGGGCGATTGGCGTCATCGCCCCGTCCACGGTGATTTCCTACATCTACCTCAGCACCCTGTTGCTGACGCTGTTCCATTGGCTGTGGCTGGGCCAGACACCGCGAACCGGGGAAGTGCTCGGCGCCGTGCTGGTGGCCCTGGGCATGCTCGGCCTGGTACGCGGCAGCCGTGCGAAGGCTGCCGCGGCCTGAAATTGCCCCGGGACAGGCAGCCGCCGGCTGAGCGAAAATGCGCAGGTCGTGTTATCGGAATTTAATGTCCCGATGCTGTCCGCGAATCCCCGCTCCGGGCATTTAATTAGGACGATCGTTCCGCTAGCATCGACCCGGTTTGCGCGCCACCGGCGCCAGGTGCCCAGCGGGATGGAACGGATGCTCATCAACAATGTGCTCAGAAAACTCGACATGCAGGACCTGATGGTCTTTGTCGCGGTGTACGAGCAAAGCAGTGTCACCGGGGTGTCGGAAACCCTGTGCGTCAGTCAGTCGACGGTCAGCTACTGCCTGAAGAAACTGCGCAACGGCTTCGAGGACGAGCTGTTCGTCCACACCCGCAACGGCATGCGCCCGACCTACAAGGCCACCAGCATGTACAGCCACGTGCTGAAGATCCTGGAGAGCATCAACCTGTGTCACAGCGGCGTGCCGGCCTTCGATCCGACCCGCCAGGCCGTGACCTTCAACCTGTGCGCTCCGGAGTACTTCGAGCTGTTGATCCTGCCCCGGCTGCTCAAGGGCTTCGACTACGCCGACCTGCCGGTGACGGTCAATGTGCAAAAACTGGAGAGCGATGTTCCCGCCGAGGAACTGCGCGACGGCAGCCTCGACCTGGTGATCTGTTTCGGCCCCCACTTCCATCGCAGCCACGCCGACCTGAAGTCGCAGATGCTGCTGGAGGACGATCTGGTGTGCGTCTTCGACAAGCGCGCGACGCCGCCCAAGGAGCCGCGCTTCAGCCTGCAGTCGTTCATCGAGCGGCGCCACGTGTTTCCCACGCCCTGGACCTCGGACAGCAACATGGTGGATGGCTGGCTGGCCCGCCAGGCCCACAAGCGGCAGATCGTCGCCCGCTCCAACAGCTACAGCGCGGCGTTGAAGATGATCACCGGCACCGACTTCATCCTCACCCTGCCGCGACGCATCCAGGGCCTGCTGGCCAACGAGGCGGTGTTCAGCCACTGCGAGGCCCCCAGCGGGCTGCCGGGGTTCACCCTGGATATGCAATGGAGCGAGCACACCGATCAGGACAGTGCGCAGACCTGGTTCCGTGAACAGGTGGTCAAGGTCTGCGCCGAACCGGGGCTGGTCTAGCCGTCAACGACCGATGGCGGCCTTGCTGTAGGAAGCGCGGTCGATATCGATGATCTCCACGCACAGTTGCACCTGAATGTCCGCCGGCCAGGGCGCCAGGTCCTGCAACACCGCCAGCAGGCTCTCGGACAAGTGCTTCTTGACCTCCGGCGAACGGCCGCTGAGCAAGGCCAGCTTGACGTGGACAAAGGCCCGCTCGCCCAGGCCCGTGCCGACCCGGAACGCCTCGACCTTGACCGCACGGCTCTTGATATCGAACTCGTCGGAGAACTGCCCGGACGCCACCAGCCCGTGGTTGAGTCGCAGCAGCGCCTTGTCGACGTCCAGTTGCGGCAGGTTGGCGGTGTATTCCATATGCAGGTGCGGCATGGCAGGACTCCTGGTCTGTCAGGGAAAAAGGCGCTCCATACTACACAAGCCGCAGCCGCCGACCGAACAGGTTGTTGGCCTCATTGCCCCGCCGTCGACCTCCGCTCACGCAGGGCCAGGGTTTCCCAGGCCGCCACGCCCACCATCACCAGCGTGCTCAGGCTGCCCAGGGCCAGGGCGGACAACAGCTGGCTGCCGGCCGCCGGCAACAACAGCAGGAGCACCAGCAACCCGGCCAGGTGCGACAGCGGCGGCAATGGCCGGTCGTTCATCACCCACTTGAACAGGGCGCAGCCCAGGAGAAACAGCCAGGGGCCGCCGACGATCACCAGCACCCCGGCCGGACTGGCGTGATCGGGGTGCATCAGCACCAGTTCATCGGCCACGGCGCTGACGATGATCCCGGCCACGATCAGCAGGTGCAGGTAGGTGTAGGCAATCCGCGCCTGGCGCCCCGGATCGGCGGAATGGGCGATACGGTGATGCGCCCGTTCGGCACCGCTGTCGAAGTACACCCACCACATGGCGATGCTGCCCAGCACCGCCGCCACGAAGCCCAGCAGGCCCTGGGCGCTGGTGGTCAGCTCGGCGAAGGTGGCGCCGGTCACCAGCAGCGACTCCCCCAGGGCGATGATCACGAACAGGCCGCAGCGCTCGGCCATGTGATTGCCTTCCACGTTCCAGTCGGCCAGGGTCGAGCGGCCCAGCCCCGGCACCCAGAAATACAGCGACGGCGACAGCACCTCGATGGCCAGGGCCAGCCCCCACAAGGCCAGCCGCTGCGGGCCCTCCAGCAGGCCGCCGGTGATCCAGAAGACCCCGGAGAACAGCAGCCACAACAGAATCCGCTGAAAATTGCGGGTCATGTTCAACGGCTCGCCGCGCACCGCCCACAGGGAATAGGCGGTGCGCCCCACCTGCATGAACACATAGGCGCCGGCGAACAGCAGGCCGCGCTCACCGAAGGCCTGGGGAATCGAGGATGACAGCAGCAGCCCCGCCACCATCAGCACGAACAGCCCGAGGCGGATCGGCAGGGTTTCCGGATCCAGCCAGTTGGTGATCCACGACGTGAAGATCCACACCCACCACACCGCCACCATCAGCAACGCCACCTGCACGGCACCGCCCAAGGACAGATGGGCCAGCAGGGAATGGGACAGCTGGGTCACGGCGAACACGAACACCAGGTCGAAAAACAGCTCGACCATGCCAACCTTGCCGCTGTCGTGGCGGCCACGCCCACGCAACAGGGAACGGGAACGACTCATGGGCACACTCCACCGATCAATGTTTCACCCGAAGACCTACACAGCAAAGCAGCCGCCCGCGCCAATGCCAAGCGGGCGGCCTCCGTTCACCGCGCCGCTGTAGCCGCTGCCGCAGGCTGCGACCCAGTGCGCAGGACTGGCAAGGCCGCCCACCCGATCCGCCGGGCATGCCGCATGGGGCAGGTTTCGGGCCCGCTGCGCGGTCCATCGCAGCCTGCGGCAGCGGCTACAGGGCATGTTGAGGGTCAGCTCGCCAGGGGCGCCCTTTCACTCATGAAGGCTTCCAGGCGCGAGCGCAGCCAGCGTTCCGCGGGATCGCTGTCGACGTGGCTGAGCCAGACCATGGACAAGTCCAGGGTCGGGGTCTTGAACGGATAGGGCTCGACAAACAGCTGGCCCGAGGCGGCCATGGCGGCCGCCGCATAGTCCGGCAGGCTGGCGAGCATGTCGGTGCCCGCCAGCAGCGCCGGCAACGAGCTGTACTGCGGCACCGACAGCACCACCTGGCGGGTGCGGCCGATTTCCGCCAGCCACTCATCGGCGAAACCGGCGACATTGGCGGTGTGGGACACCAGCACATGGGGCCGCGCGCAGTATTCGTCGAGGGTCAGCGGCGTATCGCTGGCATCGGCCCGCAACACGCTGGGCTGGATGTGCCGCAGCAACTTGCGCTTGGCATTGGCCGGCAGGCCGCGGGTCTGGCTGATGCCGACGGTGATGTCGCCCGAGGCCAGCAGATCGGGAATCCGCCAGTAGTCCACGTGCTGCACCACGACCACCACCTGCGGCGCTTCCTGGCGCAGGGCCCGCAGCAGGGGCGGCAACAGGCCGAACTCGACGTCGTCGGACAGGCCGATGCGAAAGGTCATGCTACTGCTGGCGGGATCGAAATCGTGGGTCAGGCTCAGGGCCGAGGACAGCGCGTCCAGGGCCGGCGACAGGTGCTGGATGATCTGCTCGGCGCGCGCTGTGGGCTCCATGCGATGGCCGACCCGGATGAACAGCGGATCGTTGAACATCGCTCGCAAACGGTTGAGGGCGGAGCTGATGGTGGGCTGGCCGAGAAACAGCTTCTCCGCCACCCGGGTGACGTTGCGTTCAAGCATCAACGCCTCGAACACCACCATCAGGTTGATGTCGGCCTTGCGCAGTTCATTGCGATTCATCGGTGCTCCCCCGGTCCCCAGACGGAGGTCAGTGTAGAAAGGCCTGTGGGCCGGCGTCCAGGTAAACACCCGAGGCCGGCGGCCGGTGCTTCAGTCGAAGGTGAAGTTGAACTGGGCGCTGCTGTTGGCTGCCCCCTCGGTGACGGGACCGGTGCGAATGTACTGGGCGCGAAAGCTGAAGCTGGCGCTGTCGCTGCCCAACAGGCGCTCCATGGCGTATGGAGTGCCATTGCAATGAATCCGCGGGATCTGTTCATTGAACATGACGATGCCAACGCCCTTGGCGACGGACCGCCCCTGATCCTGAGCCGATTGAGTCAGCCCCAGTATCCCTGTCGGGTCGCAGCGCGAGGCCGGTTCGGTGCTGAACGAAACCTTCGGCAGGCTGTTGAACGAGCAGTCGTTGACCTCAAGCCTGGCCATGGCCGAGGGCGGCGAGGTCGAGCCCAGCGTGGGAAAGTCATGGGCCGAGGGACTGCCCAGGCGCAGCGTGACGTTGCGGGTGACCACCTGGCACTGGGCGGTGAACTTGACGCCTTCGGAACCAAGCAGGTCGTGCTCGTTGAGCAGCAGTTCTTTCGCACAGCGTTCTCGGTTGTTATGCGGCGGTAGCTCCAGCAAGTGTTGTCCGACCTGGGCCACGCCCGCGTCCAGGTCCAGCGCATACATCGCCACCTGAACACCGGAGAGGCTGTTGACCTGCAGCGATCCCTTGGGTAACTCATTGGCGGGTCGGGTCAGAATCAGCGAATACACGTAGTTCATGAAGTCTTTTTTCAGCTCGCCGTTTGAGCTCTCCACCCTGTATTTTTTCAGTACCAAGGGATAGAAATTACCCGTCAGTCTCTGGGCGTCCGAGCCTGAAGGATAGGCCGTCACTTTAAAACTGATGCCATCGATATTGGTCGGAACGATGCCATCGAGAAACCTGATCCCCGGAAAATGCGCACCTAAAACCAATTCATGCGGCTCCTTGGTTACAGACTTCCCAGTGGTGTATTCAATGATCGGGTTCACCTGACGCTGTTTCAACACGGACCCCACCGGCGTGCTCCGGGTCAGTGGCGTGACCTCTACCCAGTCCTGGGCAGGGCTGTCATAGCTACTGAATGAGCACCCCTCGGCCTTGCCCTGGGTAACGGCGTACACCGGTGCGCTCGCCTGCACGCCCAACAGCATCAGGATGATCGCGCGCATCAACAGACCGCGCCGTCGCCCATCGGTGAGGAGCCTGGACCATGGATCACTCATCGGTCATTGCCTCTTTTTCCAAGCCGGCCCCAGGTGCACGCTGCGGTGCCCCGGGAGCCGGTCAATCGAAAGTGAATAGGTGGCAAGTGCCCGGCTCGCCAGGGGTAACCCTTGGCCGCCGGGCCGAGGTCTTGCCAACGCTCCTTAGTCCATCAGGCCGTTGGAAACCCGAGCCGAGGAGTAGGTGCCGTGGTTGACGCCGATCTGGTTACCGTAAGTCTGGAAGTAGGCCCAGACGGTATCGACCTTGCCGGTGGATTTCGAGCCTTGGATCCGCCCCTCGTTAACCCCCACCAGCCCACCCAGGGTGGCACGCCAGCCGCCACTGACGCGGCCACGGGATTCGGAGTTGACGATCCGCGACTGGTTGTCGCCGACCAGGCCCCCGACCTTGCTGTGCCAGGTTCCATGGACATTGCCCGTCGCCACGGCACGCTCGATCACGTGGTCGTAGTAATCGGCGTTGAAGCCCACCAACCCACCCACGGAGCTATAGGTATCGCCAAAGACCTTGCCGTGAGCCGCAACCGAGACCAGGTCACCATCGTTGTAGCCGACCAGACCGCCGATATTGCTCTTGGCGTAGCCCTCCACCGCGCCCAGCGCCTTGGCATCGTAGATCAGGCCGCCGATATTGCTACCGACCAGACCGCCGACGTTGGCCTTCACACCTCCTTTGACATCGCCCTTGGCCTCGACGTAATCGCGGATGGTGCTGTCGTCACTTTTTCCGATCAGGCCACCCAGGTTCGTGCCGAAGCGGTCAATCACATCGCCAGTCGCCTTGACGTTGCTCACCACGCTCTGGTTCTGCTGCGAGCCGATCAGCCCCCCAGCGGACTCGCTGCCCACCCCGTAAACGTTACCGCTGGCACTGGAACCGCTGATGGTGCCAGAGCGGTTGAACCCGACCAGGCCGCCAATATGACTACCCAGCGAGCCGTACACGGTCATCGAGGAACTGGAGCCGGTAATGGTGCCGTTCTGGTTGTTGCCCACCAGCCCGCCCAGGTTCAGTCCCTTATAGAGTGGATTGTAAGTACCGATGGTGCCCTTGCTCGACGAGTTGGAAATCACTGCGCCATTGTTGATCCCAACCAGTCCTCCGGCGCCGCCCATGGCCTGTTTATACATCTTGGTGGTGATATCGACATCACTGGCACTGCCGCTGATGAGACCGGTTCTGCCATTGCCGAAGCGGTTTTCCCCGGCCACGCCGCCGATGGCCGTGGTCAGGCTGCCGCCGTACAACGAACCGGCTACCGAAGAGTCGCTGATCGAGCCACCGTAGTTGACCCCCACCAAGCCGCCGACCTTGTTGCGCTGGTCGCTATTGGCAGAAACCTGCATATCGCGGGCACTGACCCGTTCGATGCTGCCGCTGTTGCGCCCCACCAGACCGCCAATTTCACTGAAGCCGTTGCGGCTGTTTTGTCCGTTGACGGTGATCGAGGCCAGCTTCAGATCGCTGATGCTGCCGGAGGACTGGCCGAACAATCCGGCATACAGGCCCGAGCTGTTGATGGTGAAGCCACTGATAGTATTGCCCAGACCGTTCAAGGAACCGGTGAACACCTGGTCGCCGCCAATCGAGTTGATGCTCCCCGAGCCCTTGATCTGATTGCCCAGCACATAGTGGTCATCGAGCTTGTTGCCGATGGCCTGCAACTGCTGGCTGTTCTGGATCACTTTGTGCTGCTTGCCATTGACGTCAAACCCGGCGCTCTTTCCAGACAAGGTCACCAGTCCCTTGTCGCCCACCACCAGTTGCTCGCCATGATTGACCCCCAGGCTGTTGTTGGCGCCGGTGAGGCTCACGTGACTGTCGAGCCGGACCGACTTGGCGGCATTCAATTGCAGACGCGAGTTGGTCCCCGTGGCGCTGATCCGTTGATTGACCTTGACGTCCTTGGCAGAGGTCAGGGTCAGTTGGTTGCCGCTTTTCCACTCGACCGCAGCGGCCACCGCTACATCGCCATCGCGGCTACGCAGATCAACGTTGGTGTTGTTCAGGTTCTGGGAGAGCGTGCTTTCGACCAGGGTCGGGTTGCCGGGCTCACCCGTGGAACCCACCTTGACCTCATTGGACTCGACGATCCAGGTGCCGGTACGACCGTTCCGGGAGCGGGTATCGACCTCGGCGTTGAGTTCGACCCGGGTGACCGCGCCCGAGGTTTGCACCGTACCGCCGTTGCCGTCGGTGGCTAAGGCGTTGGCCGTCAATTTGCCCCCCACATTGACCACGCCACGCTCGCCACCGTCCAGGACAATACGTCCTTCCTTGTTGGACAGGGTATTGGCCTCGATCACCCCCTGGTTGTTGACCACTGCCTGAGTCAGCGCATTGGTGCTCTTGGCCAGCATCAGCACCTGACCGCCATCGGCCTTGAGCACTGCGGTGTTCTGCGCCAACGCATTTGCGGCGGCACCGTTGATCTGCAAGTTGATCAGATTGTCGTTACCCAGGCTCAGGGTGAAGTCGTTGCCGGCCCCCAGGGCCACGGAGCCCTGATTGGCGACGATTTCGCCGTTGTTGCGCACCCGCGCGCCCAGCAGCGCCACGTAGCCGCCATCGGCCGCGGTGATCTTGCCGTCGTTGATGACTTCCACCGCCGATTTACCGGTGAACTGATAGCGACCGTTATTGAAATCATCGTCACTGATGCCACGGGTCGAGGCCACCAGGCCACCCACGTTGACCTGGGCGCCCTGACCGATCAGCACCCCGTTGGGGTTGATCAGAAACACCTGGCCGTTGGCATTCAGCACGCCCTGGATATTACTGCCCCTTAAGCCGGTCACCCGGTTCAGGGCGATGGACTCGCGTCCCGGCTGGTTGAAGGTCACCGATTGATTGGCGGCGATATTGAACTCGTTCCAGTTGGTGATCAGCTTGTCGGTCTTTTGATTGATCACCAGGTTGTTGCCATTGACGTCGTAATTGGCACTGCCGGAAACCAGCGTGCCGCCTTCGGGCAGCGCCATCGCCGGGCTCAGCCCACCCAGGGCAAGCAACCCCGCCGCCATCACCAGCAACCCCTTGCGCCCACCACTGCGACGCCGGCGCCGCGCGCCCTCGCAGGTTACGCTCCAGCGACCTTGGGCCTGGTTCCATACCAACGCATAAATCTTGTTCACGATGACTCCTTATTGACGTTTAAACGCCCTGCTGTTTTTCGCAGGGCGGCACCACTTCCAAAGCACACGCAGGCCTTCAGAAAAACTGTGTCGCGTTCACCCAGATCCGTGGGGTGCGCTCGGGACCGTCCCCGGCCTTCCGGTTATCCAGGGGCCAGGCACTGCTCAGGTTGAGTTGCCGCCGCTCGCCGCTCCAGCGCGCCCCCAGGCCCGCCGATTGCAGGCGCTGGGTGTTGATCTCGTTCGTCCAGGGCAGGCGGTTGACCTGCACGTAGCCCTTGTCGGCAAACAGGCTCAGTTGCCAGCCGGGTGCCAGGGCGTAGCCCAGCTCCAGGCCGGCCTGCCAGCCCTGGTCGCCGATGCCGGCGCTCAGGGGATAGGCGCGCACCCCATAGGGGCCGCCCAGTCCCATCTTTTCCGAGCTGTCGAGGTTGGCCGAGGTCCACTGGGCATTGACCTGGGCTTGGAGCTGGAAGCGGTCGCCCAGGCGCTGCAGGCGCGCGAGCTGCAGGTTGGTCTTGGCGAAGCCGCCGCCGGTGGCGGCGGTATAGCGATCCAGGCGCTGCTCAAGAGCATCATCGAAGGTCAGGCGACCCGAGCCGTAGGACAGGCTGAACTGGTTGTAGCCACCGCCGAAGAAGTGGTCCTGGCGGTTGCCGCCCAGGCTCAGGGTCCACAACTCGATGTGCTTGCGCTTGCTCAGCTCGAACAGGTCGATGTCGTCGCGCAGCTGCTTGTTCTCGTATTGCAGCTGCGCGCTCAGGTCGAAGGTCCGGCCCCGCAGGATCGGCTGGGCGAGGAAGACACTGTGGACACGGGCCTGGCCGTTCATCTGCAGCTTCTTCACACGCTTTCTGTTGAGCTCGTAGCTCATGTGCGAATAGGCCGCGCCGACCCGCGTCGACCAGGGCCCCACCGGCAGTTGATAAGCGCCGCGCCAGTAGCGCTGGTCCCGATCGCTGCCCAGCAGGCGCAGGTTGATCTGGTCCCCCAGGCCCAGGGGATTGTTCAGGTTGAAGCTGCCCCCCAGGCGAAACTCGCCAGTGTGGTAGCCACCGAAGTTGTCGGCCTCCAGGCTGCCACTGGCCCAGGGACCGGGCTGCGCCTGCACCAGCAGGTCGCTGGTACCGGGGACCTGCCCCGCCCGCAAGGTGCCGTTGACCCGGACCCCGGGCAGGTCGTTGAGCAGCAGCAGGCTGCGCTCGAGGTCCGCGCTGTTGACCGCCGCACCAGCGTCCAGTGCGGCCAGCGGCCCACGCAGTACGGCGTCCCGGGCACGGGACTGGTTGCTCAGCTCGACACATCCGTAGCGGCCTTCCATGACCTCGATGCGCACCACACCGCCATCGACTTCCTGGGCCGGCAAGAAGGCCCGGGCCAGCAGATAGCCCTGTTGCTGGTAATGGGCGGTGATGCGCTGCGCTGCGTCACGCAAACCGCCCAGGTCCAGTTCCTGTCCGCGCAGATCGTCCAGCAGCGGCTGCAGGTCCTGATCGCTGAACACCTGATTGCCCTCGATGACGAAGGCCTTGACCCGCAAGCGCACCCCCGAAGTGTCCGGGGCTGGGGTCGAACGCTCGGCCTGGGGCACCTCCAGCCGCACCTCATCGGTGGGCGGTGGCAGCGCCGGCTGGGTGGCTTCGATGTCCCGTATGGCCTGTCCGGCGCTGGGCACCTGAACCCGCATCTGCGCCTGCGCCAGCGTGGGCAACAGCAGCGCCAGCAACATCCCCGGACGCAGCGCCGACGGCACTCGCGCCGGCCCCGCACCTCGTCCCTTGCCTCCACCGGCCGGCCGCCCGGCCGCCGTACCACTAGGGGTGTATTTGCACACTTCCACTCAGCGTCTCCCCGCTGTCTAAAACCACTTGGTATCGAACGTCTGTCATGGCGTCGCGCAACGCCGGCGCCACGGGTAAAGGCAGGCGCACCGAGCCGAACGGCTCGACGGTGATGCCCTGCCAGGTGATGGGTGGCTGCAGGTCGCCCACGGCCAGCTGCGCCAGGGACACGTAGTACGGCGTCGGATTGCTCACGTTGAGCACCGCAGCCCCTGCCGCCTGCGCCGCCGTCTGCAGGTTCCAGCGCAGTTGGCGTACCGCTTGGTCGGCTCGCCCAGGCAGGCCCTTGGGGCGATACAGCAGCTTCATGCGCAAGCGATAGCTGACGCGCAGCTGGTTGCCGCTCAGGGGTTGCAGGGACGGCACTTCCAGAAAGTTGAGCCAGAACAGCGACTCGCGATCAGCGGGCAGCGGCTCACCGCTGTGACGCAGCGACAGGACGGCACTCTGCTGCGAATCAAGCCGCGACAACGGGGGCGAAAGCACGAACGGCACTGCCAGCCGGCTCGGATCCACCGAGGGATCCCCCTGGTCCAGCCAGGTCTGCAGCAGCAGCGGCGCCGAACCGAGATTGCCGGCCCGGATGCTCAAGGCCGCCAGCCCCTGGGGGTAGATGAAACGCGTGCCGACAATCGACAGGTCGGCCCGGGCGCCCTGACTGCACAGCAGCAGCGCCGTCCCCAGCAGGCACAGGTCACGCCCCACACGAACAAGCCAGCCCCTCAAGATGCAGGCTCCATGGCGCTGGCGCCCGACTGCGACAGGCCGCGGCACGGCAGGTCGAGTAGAAGCGAATCGTTGCCCGACCGGGTCGCGGGCGCCGGCAATACGTAGTCGATCAGGCACTGCTCGGCGGGGCCTTCGCCCCACTGCACACGGATGCGGCCGCGGTCCTTCTCGCTGCGCAGCACCAGGCGACTGCCCTGCCCCACCGCCCCCAGCTCCTCGCCACTGTCGGCGTCCAGGGCACTGGCGGCAAAAGGCAGCGGTGCACCATCGGCCTGCCGGCTGTCGACCAGAAACGCCCGGGCCTTGCGGGTCGGGTAGGACAGCCTGACCACCGCCCCCGCCCTGGGCGCGACGTTGCGTGAACTGACCTGCAGCTCGACATCCTCGGCCATGCCGCTGGGGTCCAGGTCCACGGTATTGAGCTGATAGGGCGCAAGACTCGGCAACACCGCATACCCCTGCCCGTCCACCTGCGCACCGGCATAGCCGACACTGGCGCCACTGGCATGGGGGGCATGCACCAGGGCCGCGGTTTCACTCAAGGTCTGGGACAGGGTCAGCCCCCCGGAATGCAGGAGCATGCCGCCGGAGGCGCCCAGCGACTGGGCCCGGTAGTCACGGCCCTGGGACAGGCTCGAACTTAAAGCCACCTGCGGCAGGTAGTAGCTCAGATTGGCGTTGGTCGAGGTTTCCCGCGGCTGGGCATCATGGGACACCGACACGCCATAGGAGGCGGTTTCACGCTCGCCCAGCGAGCCGGAAATGCCGCTGGAATAGTGGGCACCGGAATTCCGGTCGTGGCTGATGAAGGCGTTGGCCAGGGTGGAACGCCCGGCGACGCCCCCCAGGGGCAGCGACAGGCTCAGGCTCCACAGGGTGTTCTCGCTGCTGGTGCGCCGCCCCGAAAACTGGCTCGAACCCTGGGTCCGCTGGACGCTGAAGGCATAGCTGAGGCCGCGCCATTGGTGGTTGTAGCCCATGGAGTAGTTGCGCGCCCGACCGCGGCTGTTCCAGTAGTTGAGGGAGGAGCCGTTGAGGTAGAAGTCACCGCCGATGCCGTCCACCCGCTGGTTGATCGTCACATCCAGCCGATCGCGGACCCGGGCGAAGTCGTCGAACCGCGCCCCTCGGTTGACGAAGTCCTCCAGGTCGATGGCGTCCCTCAGGCTCAGATAGCCCCGGGTGGAATAGCGATAAGCCAGCAACGAGAACTGGGTGCCGCTGTCATGCAGGTTCTTGCTGTAGGAAAGACGCAGGCTGGAGCCCTGCAGGCTGCCGTTGCGCGGCACCTGGGTGCGGGACTGGGTCAGGTCGAGGCCGAAACCGCCGAACTCGGTGTTCAGCGCCGCGCCGATCAGGCCGGCCATGTAGCTGCCGGTGAGCGAGGCGCCGGCATAACCGGTGACCTGGTTGTCCAGCCCCCGTTGCAGGGTGCCCTGGGCCACGTACTGATGCTGGCCACGCCCCCCGGCCCTGATCACCTGGCCGCCGCTCAGGCTGTAGCGGGTATTCCCCGGACGCAGGTGGCGGGCCATGGTGGCAAAGGGCACGGTAAAACGCTGGGTGCGACCGTCGGCCTCGGTAAGGGTCACCTCCAGGTCGCCGCCAAAGCTGGCGGCCTGCAGGTCGGCAATCTCGAAGGGGCCCGGGGCGACGGTGGTTTCATACACCAGGTAACCGCGCTGATACACCGTGACCTTGGCGTTGGTATTGGCCGTGCCGCGCACCACCGGGGCGAAATAGCGCTGGGTGGTGGGCAGCATGCGTTCATCGCTGAACAGCTTGATGCCGCGAAACGACACCGAATCGAACAGTTCGGCATCGGTCACGCTCTCCCCCACCAGCAATTGCGAACGCCAGTCGGTCAGGTCGGTCTGGCCGTAGATATAGCCCCGTTGATAATCGCTGCCGCTGTCGGGCGACCAGGACAAGGTGCCGCTGTGACGCAGGCGCAGGTTTCCCAGGTTCAGGCCCATGTTCAATCCGGCATAGCCGTTGGTACTGCGCCGACCACGGCTCTGGGAGCTGAACAGGTTGGTGCTGTAGTTGAGCCGGGCCGCGTTGATGCCCCCGTCCCAACTGGCCGGATCGACGTAGCTGGAAGCGAGTTCAGGCAGCACGAACAGCTGGGGCACCGAGAGCTCCAGCTGCTGCTCGGCCATGTTGACCTTTGTCGTCACGTGGGGGATGTAACTGGCCAGGTCGCCGCAGAACACCCCGTCGCCCTGCAACGGATGACGGGCAGGCGCCAGCGCGGCGTCGACTTTGTTCAGGTCGATGCCCAGTTGCTTGAGCAAAGCGCGGTCGTAGCAGGGCTGGCTGCCCTGGGGATCATCGCTTTCGCGCAGTTCGATCTCGATCAGCCCGCGCCAGGCACCGCTGACCCGCACATCCAGCAGGTACTTGCCCGGTGCCACGTAACCCGGGCGCTCGAAGCGCTGGGTGTCGATGAGGGTTCCCGCCCCCTTGAACAGCATCTGGGTATCGAAGAACACCGGGCTGTTCTGAGACGCGTCGCCGGCCACCTCCGACGGCGTGGCCTGATCAGCGCTCGTCGGCTGGGCCGCCACAGGAGCCGCCAGCCCCAGCAGCCCGGCCAGCACCGACAGTACTCGCAAGAGCAGGGCCGTACCCTCGCCAGGACAGACTCGAGCACGCACAGGAAAACCCAGCCAGCAGGGCTGCACACCGAACATAATCGACACCAATGCACTCAGCGTCCAAAAACAACCTGGGCCAAGAGCGAAATTGAATTAACAGGGCAACTAGAGAAGGTTCTTTTCAAGCGGCACTCGGCCGCCGAAGTCATTGACCACTTCAAAGCGCACCGCCGCATTGCGAGGCGCTCTTTCGGCGTTTGCCGGCCAGGCGAAGGACTCCCGGGCAAAGGGCGCGACCATCCCGGCCCCCAGGTCGACGCTCCGCCCCTGCGCTTGCACCTCGACCTTGCTGAAGGACAGGTAATAAGGAGTCGGATTGGACACCTGGATGACCGGACCTGAGCTCATGTCCCTGGCCACTCCCGCGGGCTCGAACTTCCAACTGAGCTTGTCCACCGCCGAATTGACATTGACCTGCAAGTCCGTAGGACGAAAGAACAACTTGATCCGGTGGCGGAAGGTAAAGGCCAATCGGTTTTCATCCTGTTTCTGTTGTGGCGGAACTTCCAGGATATTCAGCCAGTACAGCGATTCACGATCAGCAGGCAATGGTTCTTTCGAATAACCAATACGCAGTACCGCCGCGGCATTGGGTTCCAGGCGACTGAGTGCCGGAGTCAGTTGAAAAGGCACTTTCATTTCTTCAGGCGCCTTACTGGCATCGCCATCGTCGATCCAGGCCTGTACCAATATGGGCATGCTGCCCGGATTATTCATTCTCAGTGTTACATCACGGGCATTCGCCGGATAAACCACACGAGTGCCATGAATAACTATTTCCGCATTGACTGCCGAGGAAAACAAAGCCAGAAAGATGGCGCCGATAACGAAAGTTTTAAACACATGCGCTTTCGGCGCCATGAGCAACTCCTTATATAACTGACGGACGTCAGTTGTACGTCACATCGAAGTTGATATTGGAGTCGGCGCGACCTTCGACGATCGTGTCGCTGACCGCCACATAGGAGGCCTTGAACTTCAGCACGGCCTTGTTGCCCACCACATCGGCCACCTGCTGATTGTTGTTTTCCGAGAGGTCGATTTTCCCCGGCGTGGCGCCGTTGTTGTGAATCTGGATCTGCACGCCCGACGCCGAACCGGAACCGCTGTCGATCAGACGCAGGTTGCCGGTGGCGTTGTCGATGAAACCGTCCTTGTGGAAGCTGACCGAGGCCTTGGAGCCGTCGGTGCAACCGCCGCCACTGAGGTTGATGTTGAATTCCTTGAATTCGGAGGCGGTGCCGATGCCGCCGGCGAAGACCGAAGGCAGGACGTTGCCGAACTTGACCGTGCCAGTGTTCGCTCCGGACTCGTTGGCATCGACCTGAACCTTGCAACTGACGCTGGAGATCAGGCCTTCGAACTTCACATTGCCGGAGTTGATACCGGTCTCTGCGTAACTCAATGCCGGAGTCAATGCCGCAAGCAGCAACCCGGAGGCCGCCTTGGATGCAAAAGATTTAAGTTTCATCTGATTCCCTATTATTAAAAACCGTCTAAGAGCACAGCATTCAAAACAACATCGCCCTCCCGAGACGTACAGCCTTGCTGAACTTCGAGCCAACGAAACATGAGTTGAACACCACAACAACCTCGATCAACTGCAATCGCCCACAATGAAATACATCTCGCCAACAGGCATCTGCGTTCCATCCAGAGCGACGATTACGATACCGATCGCACTCTTCTTTTAGAATAACGACCAATCTTCATATACCGAGGAGTGCTCCCTAAATGAACAAGATTTTTCTTGGGAACTTGTACTACTTATTAAAAAATGCCACTAAGCAGACGAACAACAACTCATAAATAAGACACTTCTTATATATGGTCTCGTACAGTGTAAAGTCGCGATAATCCGCAGGAATTGCGCCCTGTAGCGCGCGGATCGAATGACGGTCGGCCGGGTCCGGGCCGCAGCAGTGCTCGCACAATGAAACGCCCGGTGCAATGCACCGGGCGTTTGGTCAGACCTTGCGCCACCGCAGCCAGTGCTGCCAGCGCGCAACCCGCTTGATCGTCTGTCGATGCTTCACCTGGATAGCCGTCACGCGCCGGAAGTGGCCGGCAAGCACCTGGGATCCGGGGCCGCGCCCGCCATGCACCGGGGTACAGCCGCTACGCCATGGAGGCCCCTGACGTTGCGGCCAGCGCCCCCGCTATCGGCAGCGAACTCCCCGCGGTCAGCGGTCGACGCCCCTATCGTTGCCAGCCACCACCGGCAGGTTGCCGTAGGCGACGGATTGAGCAATGTCCCCCAGGTTCAACCCGGCCAGCCCACCCAGGTAGGCGGCATCGACCCCACTGACGTGGCTGCTGGAAAGCGAGTTGACGATCCGCGCGCCGTTCAGGCCCACCAGACCACCGACCACACTGTAGCTGCCGCCAGAGACGCTGCCCTTGGCCGACGCGCCGTCGATCAGCCTGTCCCTGTCGCCGCCATGGGCGCCCACCAGGCCGCCGACGAAGCTCTTGGAACCTGCGCTGACATCACCCAGCGCTTCCACGGAGCGCAGATCGCCGCTGTTGAAACCGACGAGCCCGCCGGCAAAGCTCTCGTCACCGGCGATGACGTTGCCCTGCGCCACCGCGAACTGGGCAAGGCCGCCGGTGTTATGACCGATGAGTCCGCCCACGCTCGCGGAGCTGCCGCCAAAGACCAGTCCCGAGGCCTGGGCCAGGCTGACCTCGCTGTCCTGGTTTTTCCCGATCAGGCCGCCGACATGGGTGCCGTCCTGAGCGATGACCGTGGCGCTGGCCTTGACGTTGCGCAGCACGCTGTCCTGGTTCAGGCCCACCAGACCACCGGCGTTGGCAAGACCGAACCCCAGCACGGCACCGCTGGCGCTCGAATCTGTGATCCGACCGGCGTCATTGCGGCCAACCAGTCCCCCGGCATTGTTGCCGCCATAGCCGACCACCACGGCCGAGGAGTGGGAACCCTCGATGCTCCCGCCCTGGTTGTAGCCCACCAGTCCCCCCTGGTTCAGGCCCACGTAGTAACGGTCGTCGCCCTTGCCGACCACGCCTGCGCTGGACGAACCGGCAATCAGCCCTTCGCGGTTGATGCCCACCAGCCCCCCCACGCCTCCCAGGGCATTGCCGGCCATGCTGCCGTTGACCTTGGCGCTGGCGCTGCTGGCGGTCACCGACCCTGCTCCTCCGGCTTGTCCCTTGGCGTTCAGCCCCACCAGGCCCCCTGCAGCCGAGGTCGAGGTGGTGCCAAGCACCGTGCCGCTCATTGACGACTGATCGATGGAGCCGCCGAGGTTGACTCCGACCAACCCACCAATGACGTTGTTGTGCTCGCTCGCGGCGCTCACCGTCAGGTCGCTGGCGCTGACGTTGACAATGCGCCCGCTGTTCTCCCCGACCAGCCCACCGACGGCACTGAAACCGGGAGCGGTGGCGCTGCCGTTGATGTTCATCGAGGCGAGCTTGAGGTTGCTGATGCTGCCGGACGAACGTGCGAAGAGCCCGCCATGGGCTCCGTCGCTGTCGAGGGTGAAACCGCTGAGGGTATTGCCCAGGCCGTCGAAGATCCCGCTGAACGACTGTTGCCCGCCAATGGACTGAAGATGCTCGCTGCCCTCGATCGAGTTGCCCAGGACATAGCGACCATCGAGCTCGTGATCGATCAGCTGCAACTGGTCGGCGTTCTGAATGACTTGATACTCGTGCCCGTTGGCCATGAAGCGGGCGCCGCTGCCGGACAGGCTGACCTGCCCGGTCTGGCCCAGGGCCAAGTCGCCGGCCTGATTCAGCCCGAGGCGGGTGTCGCGGCCGCTGAGCTCGATCTGGCTGTCGAGCTTGATGCTCCGCTTGGCGTCGAGTTCGATACGGGCCTGGTCCCCGGTGGCCTTGAGGCTGTCATTGAGGTGGATGTCCTGGGCCGACGACAGGCGCAACTGGTGACCGCTGTGCCAGGCAACCGCGCCCTCCAGGCTGATATCGCCCTTGCCACTGGCCAGCTCGATGTCAGTGGTGCCCAGGTTGCGCGACAAGGTGTCGGAGTGGACGGTGTTGCTGCTGGAGGTCATGGCCGAACCGACCTTCAGCGTGTCGCTGCCGATCTTCCAGGTTCCGCTCTGGCCCTCGCGAGCCTGGGTATTGACCCGGGTCGACAGCGACACCCGGGTGGTCGCGCCGCGCGTCTCGATCACCCCGCCATCGCCCTGGCTATCCAGGGCGTTGGCCACCAGGGCCCCACCGACGCTGACCACGCCCACCTCGCCACCGTCCAGGGTGATCCGGCCGGCTTTCTGCGACAGGGTATTGGCCTCGATGGCGCCCTGGTTGTTGACCACGGTCTGCAGCATGGAACCGGCGCTCCTGGCAGTCATCAACACCTGCCCGCCATCGGCCTTGAGCAGGCCGCCGTTTTGCACCAGGGCCTTGAGCGCGGCGCTGTCGATCTGCAGATCCAGCAGTGGGTCATTGTCGAAGCTGACGGTGAAGGCGTTGCCCGCCGCCAGGGCAATACGCCCGCCGCGGGCCTTGACCGTGCCCTCGTTGCGCACCTTGGCCGCCAACAGCGCGACACTGCCACCGTCAGCGGCGCTGATGCTGCCGTGGTTGACGATCTCGGCACCGGAGGTGCCGGCGAACCGGTAACTGCCGGCGCTGAAATCGGCATCGCTGAGGTTCTGGGTCGAGGCCACCAGGCCGCCGACATTGACCTGCGCCCGGCTGCCGAACACCACGCCATTGGGGTTGATCAAGAAGACCTGGCCATTGGCATTGATCCGGCCGTGGATCTGACTGCCGTTGACGCCGATGACCCGGTTCAGGGCAATGGAGGCACGGGTGGGCTGATTGAAGGTCACCGACTGATCGGCCGCGACATTGAAGTCCTTCCAGTTGGTGATCAGCTTGTCGCTGTGTTGATTGATGGACAGGTGCTTGCCCTGGGTCTGCATATCGGCACTCCCGGACACCACTTGCCCGCCGCTGGGCAAGGCCTGTGCCGCGGGCAAGGCGGCCAGCGCCAGCAGACCGGCAACGGCCACCACCAGCCCCTTGCCAGCACCCGAACGGCGCCGGCGACGCGCCCCCTCATGCGCCACGTTCCAGCAACCCTGGGCCTGGTTCCAGACCAACGCGTAAATCTTGTTCATGCACACTCCTTATCGATTGATCTACGCCCTGCAAACCTTTGCAGGGCGGCACAACAGCCGCATCCCCGTGGACGGCGGCATAGCTGTGTTGGGGGTACGAGGCACGGGCCTGTCAGCACGCCCGGACTCGCCGTGGCACGCGCCGAGAGGCTCGATGCCTGGTCGGGGTCAGGGAAAGGTGAAGGTGAACTCCGCAGCGCCATTGGCCTGGCCGGCGTCGATTTCGCCGTCGTTGCCGGTGCGGATGTAGCCGGCCCGCAGGGGGATCCTGGCGCCATCGCCGACACGCTGCATTTCGTAGCGCGTGCCGTTGTATTCGATGGGCAGGCGGGTCAGGTCATTGATCACGACGATGCCAAAGCCCTTGGCCGGCCGTCCGGAAGGTCCCGAGCCGCTGAGGCCGAGCACGCCGGGGATCGAGGAGCCTGCGGATTTGTCGGTGAAGCTGATGTGCGGCTTGGCATTGGCGGCACAGCGGCTCAGTTCGATGCTGAAAGGAACGGCGGCGGAAGTGTCGTTGACCTTGGGAAAATCCGTCAGGGCAAAGCGCCCCAGGGGAACGGGGATGGTCTTGTAGCCTTCCACCACGCAGGTGTTGGGAATCTCGATCGGGCCGCCACCGCCCATGCTGATCAGCTCGGGCCCCATCAAGGGATAGTTGTGCTGGCAGATGCCGGGTGGGCTGGTGTCCGTGGGCCATGTCACCTCGGAGCCCAGACTCGCCTGGTTGGCGGGCAAGTCGAATGCATACAGCATCAGGTTGGAACTGCCGACCACACGGTCGACGGTGAGCTTGCCGCTGGGCAACTGGTCCGGCGGCACGGTCAGGATCAGCGACTGGGTGAAGTGGGTGAGCATAGTGCCCTGGGGGCGGTTGCCGGTGTCGTAGGTCAGCTCGCTTTTCTCCAGGGCGATCAGCCCGGGGGTTTGCGTCAGGGTGATGGGCTGGCCGGAATCGGGCCGCACGGCCACCCGGAAGCCGATGCCGTCGACGTTGGTCGGCGCGGATTGAAAACGCTGGGGCGTGCCGCCACTCCAGTTGCCCACCGTGACCAGCTCGCGCGCCCGGCTTCCGGAGGGTACGTAGCGGTAGTTGGTGTAGAGGCTCACCGCCCGCTGCCAGAGCACGTCGCCCTCCTTGGCCCTGGCGTCCAGCGGTGTGACCGCCACCCAGGGCGTGCCGTTACCGTTGCTGAATTCGCAGTTCACCGCAAAGGCATTGACCTGGGCGGCCTGAGCGTCAACGCCAAGCAACCCTGAAAACATCCCGCTGAAGATCCACAGGGAAAGCCGCTTTCGAGTGGCGATCAGCCGCAGCCATTGGCGCATCATTTGTCATTCTCCAAGCCTGCGCCTGTGTGCCAGCGCCCACGCAACGGGCGGTGTCGCGCACAAACGCGAGGGATTGCCTGCACCGGCCGGCTGCTGCCGACCGTCCGGAAAGAGGCTAGGACCCGGGAGCAAACCGCCAGCCCGGCACGCCTTACAGTCATTCGGCGCGCCGGGCAGCGGCCCGTCCCTGGATCAGCCGGTGTTACTCATCAATCACGGATGACGCCCTGGTTCAGACCGACCTGTGGCACTTGGGTCGCCAGGCCCAGGGCGGTGTTGTAGGCCAGGGTTCCGTAGTTGACGCCGGCCAGGCCGCCGTAGGTCTGATAGCCACGGGGAAGGACGCTGATGTTGCCGTAGGCCACGGACTGGCGTACGTCGCCCATGTTCAGCCCAACCAGGCCGCCCAGGCGGGCATAGGTGCCGCCACTGACCTGACCATTGGCCAGGGAGTTGGTGATCCGCGAGTCGTTCTGCCCGACCAGGCCGCCCACGCTGCTCTGGCTGCCACCCACCACGTTGCCCTTGGCCGAGGCGGTATCGATGCGGTGGTCCACATAGTCGCCATTGGTCCCTGCCAGGCCGCCGACAAAGCTGTTGTTGCCACCGGTGACGTTGCCGCTGGCTTCCACCGAACTCAGGTCGCCGTCGTTGTAGCCCACCAGCCCGCCGATGTAACTCAGGGCGCCGCCGGTGACCTTGCCGCGCGCCACGGCGTACTCGGTGGTGCCGGCAAAGTTGTGCCCGATCAGCCCGCCAATGTTGCCGCTGCCGCCGCCCAGCACCTCGCCGGTGGCTTCAGCGGTGTGGATGTCGCTCTGGACGTTCTTGCCCACCAGACCGCCGACGTTGCCACCGGTGGAGTCGGCCACCCGGCCGGTCGCCTTGACGTTGTTCAGCACGCTGTTCTTGTTCAGGCCCACCAGGCCGCCAGCGGCCGCCGATCCGGTGCCGGTGACCGCACCACTAGCGCTGGAGTCAGTGACGGTGCCGTTGTTGTTGAGGCCCACCAGGCCGCCGATATTGCTGGCGGCAAACCCCACCACGCTGACCGAGGAGCTGGCGCGCTCGATGCTGCCGCCCTGGTTGTAGCCCACCAGACCGCCAAGGTTCGGGTCCTGGACGTAGCGGCTGAAACCGGTGCCCACGGAGCCGGCGCTCGAAGAGTCGGCGATGGTGCCGTTCTTGTTGACGCCCACCAGCCCCCCCATGCCGCCAAAGGAACTGATCTGCATGGTGCCCAGGACCTGGACGTTGGTGCTGCTGTTGGTGATGGAGCCAACGCCATCGATGCTGTTGCGGTTTTCCCCTACCAGTCCACCCACGGCCAGGGTATTGGCGTTACCGGTCACGGTGCCGGCCAGGGTTGCGCGATCGATGCTGCCGCCGGAGTTGACGCCCACCAGGCCGCCCAGGGTGTTGTTTTGATTGCTGTTGGCGACCACGCGCAGATTACTGGCGCTGACGTTGTTGATACTGCCGCCGTTGAGCCCCACCAGGCCGCCGATGTAGCCGAAGCCGGCGTTGGAGGTGGTGCCGTTAATGGTCATCGAGGCCAGCTTGAGGTTGCTGATGGCGCCCGAGGACTTGCCGAACAGGCCACCGTAAGGGCCGTCGGTGTTGACGGTGAAGCCGCTGACGGTGTTGCCCAGGCCATCGAAGGTTCCGGTGAACGTATTGCTGCCACCGATGGACTTGATGACGCCACTGCCGGCGATGTTGTTGCCCAGTACGTAGAGACCGTCGAGGTTGGCGCCGATCGCCTGCAACTGCGCGGCGTTCTGTATCACCTTGTACAGGTCGCCATTGGCGTCGAACCAGGCGCCGCTGCCGGAGAGGGTGACCCGGCCATTCGGGCCCAGGGCATAGGTGTTGCCGTAATCCAGGCCCAGGCTGCTGTTGATGCCGGTGAGCTCCACCGCGGCGTTGAGCTTGAGGTCCTGGGCGGCGTTGAGCTCGACGCGGGTTCCACCGCCGCTGCCCTTGAGGCTGCTGTTGAGCTGAATGTCCCGGGCCGAGTTGACGCTCAGCTGATTGCCGCTGGTCCAGTCTATGGCGCCGTCCACCGACACATCGCCGGTCTTGCTGCTCAGCTCGACGTTGGTGGTGGCCAGGTTGTGCGACAGGGTATCGGCGTACACGGTGTGGCTACCGGCGGTGGCCGTGGGGCTGACATTGACCTCGCTGGAGCTGATCTTCCAGGTGCCGACCTTGCCGTTGCCGGCCTGGGTGTTGACCCGTGCGGCCAGTTGCACCTTGGTGTTGGCGCCCTTGGTCTCGATCACGCCACCATCACCGATGGCGGTCAGAGCATTGGCGCTCATCGAGCCGCCGACGTTGACCACGCCCACGTCGCCACCGTCCAGGGTGATCTTGCCGGCCTTGCGCGACAGAGTGTTGGCCTCGATGGCGCCCTGGTTGTTGACCACGGTCTGCAGCATGGAGCCTGCGCTCTTGGCGGTCATCAGCACCTGCCCGCCGTCGGCCTTGAGCAGGCCGCCGTTGCTCACCAGCGCATTGATCGCGGCGGCATCCACTTGCAGGTCCAGCAGGTTGTTGCCATCGAAACTGACGGTGAAGGCACTGCCGCCACCCAGGGCCACGCGGCCCTTCTGCGCCTTGATGGTGCCTTCGTTGCGCACGCTCCTGCCGAGCAGCGCCACGTTGCCGCCGTCTGCCGCGGTGATGGAGCCGTTGTTGATGACCTCGGCCGATGAGGTGCCGGCGAACTTGTAGTTGCCGGCGTTGAAATTGTCATCGCTGATGTTCTGGGTCGAGGCCACCAGGCCACCGACGTTGACCTGGGCGTTGTTGCCGAATACCACGCCGTTGGGGTTGATCAGGAACACCTGGCCGTTGGCCTTGATCTGGCCCTGAATGTTACTGCCGTTGACGCCAATCACCCGGTTCAGGGCGATGGAGGTGGTTTTCGGCTGGTTGAAGGTCACCGCCTGGCCCTTGTTCACGCTGAAGTCGTTCCAGTTGATGATCACCTTGTCGGTGCTCTGGTTGATCGACATCTGCTTGCCGTTGTCGAACGGCAAAATGTCCGCCGCGCCGGCAACCACGGTGCCCCCCGTCGGCAACGCGAAAGCCGCGGGCAGCCCGCCCAGGCTCAACAGCCCGGTCGCCATCAGCACCAGGCCTTTGCGGGTCCCGGAGCGACGCCGACGACGCGCCCCCTCGTCGGTCACACTCCAGCAACCCTGGGCCTGATTCCATACCAATGCATAAACCTTGTTCACGTTGACTCCTCATCTATTGATAAACGCCCTGCAACCCTTGCAGGACGGGACAGCATCCGAAGCACACGCAAGCCTTCAGAAATACTGGGTGGCGCTGGCCCAGATGCGCGGGGTGCGCTCGGGGCCATTGCCTTCCTGGTTGTTGTCCAGCGCCCAGGCGCTGGTCAGGCTGATCTGCTGCGAAGGACCGCTCCACGTGGCGCCGACACCGGCGCCGGAGAGCTGGCGACGGTTGTCTTCGCGAGTCCAGGGCAGCTTGTTGAGCTGCACCGCGCCGTGGTCGACAAAGGCCTTGAGCTGCCAGCGCGGGGCCAGGGCGTAACGCAACTCCAGGCTGGCCTGCCATCCCTGGTCGCCGCTGCCGGCGCCCTGGGGATAGGCACGCACGTCGAAGGGGCCGCCAATGCCGAACTTCTCCGAACTGTCCAGGTTGGAGCCGGCCCACTGCGCGTTGAGCTGGGCATAGAGCTGAAAGCGCGGGCTCAGGTACTGCAGGCGCGCGCCGTTGAACGTGAGCTTCTGGAAACCGCCGGCCGCTGCGGCGGTGAAGCGATCGAGCCATTGCGCCTCGGCACCGTCGAGGCTCAGGCGACCGCTGCCATAAGTGAGGTAGAAGAAGTTCTGCCCGCCGCCGAACACCCCGTCCTGGGAGTTGCCGTTCAGGCCCAGGGTCCAGAGTTCCACATGCTTGCGGCTGCTGGTTTCGAACAGGTCGATGTCGTCCCGCAGCCGTTTGTCCTCGTACTGCAACTGGGCACTGAGATCGAAGCTGCGGCTGCGGATCAGCGGCTGGGTGACAAACACGCTGCCGATGCTGGCCTGGCCATGGGCTTGCAGGGGCTCGAAGATCCGGCCCAGCTCGTAGCTCATGTGCGAATAGGCCACGCCCAGGCTGGTGGACCGGGGCCCCAGCGGCAGTTTGTAGGCGGCGCGGTAGTAACGCTGATCCTCGTCGCTGCCCAGCACGCGCAGGTTGAGCTGGTCGCCCAGGCGTAGCGGGTTGTTGAGGTTGAGGCTGCCCCCCAGGCGATATTCGCCGGTGTAGTAGCCGCCGTAGTTGTCGGCTTCCAGGCTGCCGCTGGCCCAGGGCCCGGGCCCGGCATCGACCAGCAGGTCGGTGGTGCCGCGCTGCTCGCCGGCACGCAGGGTGCCCTTGACCCGCACCCCGGGAAGGTCGCTCAACAGCAGCAGGCTGCGTTCCAGGTCATCGCTGTGCACCGGGGCATCGCTCTTGAGGGCCGACAAGGGGCCTGCGATCACCGCGTCCCGGGCCCGGGAGCTGTTGTGCAGCTCGATACGCCCGTAGCGCCCCTCCAGCACTTCGATGCGCACCACGGCGTCTTCGATGTCCTGAGCCGGCAGGAACGCCCGGGCCAGCATGTAGCCCTGGCTCTGGTAGTAGCCGGTCAGGCGCTCGGCCGCGGCCCGCAACTGGTTCAGGTCCAGCTCCTGGCCTTGCAGATCCGCCAGCAGTGGCAGCAGCGTCTGGCTGTCGATCGCCCGGTTGCCGACGATTTCGAACCGCTTGACCAGCAAACGGAGACCGGAGCTGTCCGGCGCCTGGGCCGGGGCGCTCGGCGGCTTGACCGCGGGCAGGTCCAACTCAGGCTCCGACGACTCCGGCAAGGCCGGCTGCGTGGCCTGGATGTCACGCATCGCCTGTCCCGCATTGGGTACGTAGACGGCAGCAGTCGCCAGGCATGGCAGCATCAGCAGCAGACTCAAACAGCCTCTGGATACGCCTGGCCGGGTCCCCACGTAGCGACCGCAAATCGGCCCGCGCGCCCCCTTGTTCGAGGCCACTTCAGTCTTGTATCCGCGCACTTCCACTCAGCGTCTCCCCGCTGTCTGTTGCCACTTGGTAATGAATCACCGCCCGATCCGGGGTGATCGCCTGTACGTCGGGCAGGTCGATCCGCGTGGTGCCCAAGGGCGCCACGGTGATCCCCTGCCGGGTGATGGCTGGAGCGCCGCTGCCCAGGGTCAATTGGGCCAACGACACGTAATAGGGTGTCGGGTTGCTGACCAGCAGCGCGGCCTGGTTCCTGGCCTTGGCCGCGGCGCTGAAGCGCCAGCGCAGTTGTGCTACGGCCTGGTCCGCCGTGCCCGCCAGGCCCTCGGGGCGATACAGCAGCTTCATGCGCATGCGGTAGGCCAGGCGCAGGACGTTCTCGCTCGTCGGCAGCCGGGACGGCACTTCGAGAAAGTTGACCCAGAACACCGACTCGCGGTCGCCGGGCAGCGGCTCACCGCTGTAGCGCAGCACCAGGGCCGCCCGCTGCATGGGCTCAAGCCGGGAAATCGGCGGCGACAGTACGAACGGCACCGCCAGTTCGCTGGGGTTGGCCTGGGCATCGCCCTTGTCCAACCAGGCCTGCAACAGGATCGGCGCCTGACCGACGTTGCCGACTCGGATGGTCAGCGCCGACTGCCCGGCGGGATAGATGAATCGCGAACCGACAATCGACAGATCCGCCTGGGCCCCGGCACTGAAAGCAAGCAGCAGCCCCGCCAGTCGCCTGAGTCCCCGGCAGGCAAGGCTGCATCGGCATGGGTTACGCATCGGCAGCGCTCCCCGACAGCACGGAATCGGCATCACCAGGCGGCACCGCGCGGCAGGGCAGCTGCAGCAATTCGTAGCCGCTGGCGGACGCCGGATCGCGGGGGGGCAATCGATAGTCGATCAGGCATTGCTGGCCGGGCTCGTGGCCCCACTCCACCCGCAAGGTCCCCTGGTCCTGCTCGGAGCGCAGCACCAGCCGGCTGCCCTGCCCCACCGCCCCCAGCTCGACGCCGCTGGACACCTCGACCGCCAGGGCAGCGAACGGCAGTTGCTGGCCATTGGGCTGACGGCTGTCGATCAGAAAAGCCCGGGCTCTGCGGGTCGGGTAGTTGAGCCGCACCACGGCGCCCGCCAGCGGCGCAACATTGCGCGAACTGACCTGCAGTTCGACATCGTCGGCGATACCGTTGGGGTCGATGTCCACGGTGTTCAGTTGATAGGGGCTCAGGCTCGGCACCACGGCATAGCCGCGCTCATCCACCCGCGTCCCGGCGTAGCCGACCCGGGCCCCCTTGGCGTGGGGGGCGTACACCAGGCCCGAGGTTTCACTCAGGGTCTGGGAGAACGTCAGGCCGCCCTGGTGCAGGACCATGCCCCCGGAAGCCCCGAGGGATTGCTGGCGGTAATCGCTGCCCTGGGAAAAGCTCGAACTCAGGGAAACCTCGGGCAGGAAGTAGTTGAAGCTGGCGTTGGTCGAGGTTTCGCGCTGGCGTTGATCATGGGAGGCGGACACCGCATAGGTGGCATTACCGTCCTGGTCCAGCGCCCCGGAAATCCCGCTGGTGTAATGCGCGCCGGAGTTCCGGTCGTGACTGGCATAGGCGTTGACCGTCGTTCCCCGACGTCCCGCGCGCCCCAGGGGAATCGACAGGCTGAAGCTGAAATAGGTGTTGTCCGCGCCGGCACCGCGCCCAGGACCATTGCTGGTGGCGCGCATGCGCTGGGCCATGAACGAGTAACTGTTGCCTCGCCACTGATTGCCGTAGCCCAGGGAGAAGTTCAGGGCCTGGCCCTGGCGGTTCCAGTACTTGAGGCTGGAGCCGGTGACATAGAGCTGGCCGCCGCCCTTGCCCAGTTGCTGGTTGATGTTCACGTCCAGACGGTCCCGCACCCGGGAAAACGATTCGACCTGCGCGCCACGCTCGACATAGTCCTGCACGGCAATGGCGTCGTGCAGGCCCAGAAAACCGCTGGTGGAATAGCGATACGCCAACAAGGAAAACTGGGTGCCGCTGACCGGCAGGTTCTTGCTGTAGGAAAGGCGCAGGCTCGAGCCCTGCAGGCTGCCGTTGCCGGGCAGTTCGGTGCGGGCCTGGGTCAGGTCCAGGGCAAAGGCGCCCACGGAGGTGTTCAGCGCGCTGCCGATCAGGGCCGACATGTAACTGCCCGTCAGCGCGGTGCCGACATAGCCGGTCAACTGGTTGTCCAGACCGCGGTGCAAGGTGCCCTGGGCCACGTACTGCTCGGAGCCTCCCAGCCCCGGGTCCGTCACCTGGCCGAGGGTCAGGCTGTAGCGGGAAGTGCCCGGGCGCAGCAGTTGCACGGTGGTGGCAAAGGGCACGGTGAAGCGGCTGACCTGGCCATTGGCCTCGGTCACCGTCACCTCCAGATCGCCACCGAAGCTCGCGGCCTGCAGGTCGGAGATTTCGAAAGGCCCCGGCGCGACCGAGGTTTCGTAGATCAGGTAACCACGCTGGTACACCGAAACCTTGGCGTTGCTGTTGGCCGTGCCCCGGACTTGCGGCGCGTAGTAACGCTGGGTATCGGGCAGCATGCGCGAATCGCTGGCCAGCTGAACGCCGCGAAACGACACCGAATCGAACAGATCGGCATCCGTGACGCTTTCCCCCACCAGCAACTGCGAGTGCCAGTCCGGCAGCTCGGTCTGGGCGTAGATGTAGCCTCGCTGATAGCGGCCGCCCAGCTCAGGTGACCAGGTCGCGGTGCCGCTGTGACGCAAGCGCAGCGCCCCGACATTGAGCCCCAGGTTGAGTCCGGCGTAACCGTGGGTCTGGCTCTGCCCGCGACTCTGGGAGCTGAACAGGTTGCTGTTGTAGTTGAGTACCGCGGCGCTGATCCCGGGATCCCAACTGGCGGGGTCGACATAGGTCTTCGACAGGTTCGCCTGCAGGAAGTACTGCGGCACCGAAAGCTCGATCTTCTGCTCGGCGATATTGATCCGGCTGCTGGCCCCGGGGATGTAACTGTCCAGCTCGCCGCAGAACGCTGCCGCGCCCTGGAGCGGGTGGGTGGCTGCGGTTCCCAGGGCGGTGTCGGCTTTTTTCAGGTCGATGCCCAGCGTCTGCAACAGGCTCCGGTCGAAACACGGCTGGCTGCCCTGGGGCTCGTCACTGGCCCGGAACTCGATTTCCTGCAGCGCCCGCCACTGGCCGCTCACCCACAGGTCGAGCAGGTACTTGCCCGGCGCGATGTAGCCCGGATGTTCAAAGCGTGAGGTGTCGATGGGGGTCTGGGTTCCTTGAAACAGCATCTGGCTGTCGAACAGCACCCGCTGGCCCTGTTCAGGGTCGTGGTTCTCCTCGTTCGCCGTCAGGCCTGTGGAATTGCCCAGCAAGGTCGCGCCCAGACACAGAGCCCATACAAACGGAACAGAGCCCCGGCCGCACACAACCCCGGGGCGCGCGGATACACCGCGCCCTTGGCACTGAACACTGAACATAACGACATCCCAACGCGCCCAAGCATGGGCGACCTGATAAACCAGCGAAGTTGAATCAAGAAACCGACTAGAGCAGCGGGCGCTCAAGCAGCCGGCGGCCGCCGAAATCGTTGATCACTTCATAGTGAATGGAGGCCTTGCCCGGCTCCTGCGCAGCCGCTACCGGCCAGGCAAACGACTCATCGGCGAACGGCGCGACCATGCCGGGCTTGAGCGGGAACTGTCGCCCGCCCTGTACAACTTCCAGACGTCCGAAAGACACGTAGTAAGGCGTTGGATTGGAGACTTTCACCACAGCTACCGGCGCACTTTGGGCAGTGCTATTCAAGCGAGCCGCAGGGTTGAACTCCCACTTGAGTTTTTCTCCTGCCGTATCGACATTTCCTGCCAGATCGCGAGGACGAAAGAAGATCTTGATCCGTGTCCTAAAGGCAAACTGCAGTACGTTTTCTTCGTTTTCCTTACGCGGTGGAGTTTCCAGTACATTCAACCAGAACAATGTCTCGCGATCGGTTGCCAAGGGTTCCTTCGAATAAGAAAGACGCAGTACGGCAGCCCCGCCCGACTCCAGGCGACTGACCGCCGGTGCCAAGAGGAAAGGCACTTTTATTTCTTCGGGAGACTTATCGGCCTCGCCTTTATCAATCCAGCTTTGCGCCAAAAGAGGGACAGGCCCGGTATTAGTTATTTTCAAGGTAACTTCCCGGGCATCGGATGGATAAACCAAGCGGGTGCCTTGAAGAACTATCCCGGCCTGTGCAGTTACCGAGAACAGCCCCAGGAACATGACACCGAGAACGAGAGAATGAACAAAACGCGCTGTCGGCGCCATGACCTGCCCCTTAAAGACTAAAGGCTGTTACTGGTAAGCCAGGGTGTAGCGGATAAAGGAGATACCCGAACCGGCTCCGACCGAAGCAGCCGTGGACACATAAGCGGCCTTGTACTTGAGGGTGGCGGTATTACCGGAAACCTTTGCCACCTGTGGCGAGGTTTCGGCCTGGCCAAGGACGATTTTCTGCGGCTGGGCGGCGTTGTCGTTATAGATCTGGATCTGCACGCCGGTGGCCGGAGCGCTGCCGATCAGCTTGAGGTTGCCTGTTGCAGGATCGATGTTATTGACCTGGTCGAACTCGATGGACACCTTGGAGTCGTTCTTGCAGTTGGTGCCCGAGAGTTTCAGTTCAAAAGGTTTCAGGTCGGAAGTGGTGCCGATAGTTGCAAAGTGCGTAGGCAGAAAAGTACCCAGTTCAACGTTAGTTACGTTGTTTTCACCCGGGGCCTTGCCGTTGATCTCGCAGGTCACGTCTGTGATGCTGCCGCTGAAGTTCACAATACCATCGGTTGCCTGGGCGAACGTCGGGATCAATGCGGCCAACATCAACCCGGAAGTTGCCATTGAGACGAGGGACTTGCGTTTCATCTGATTTCCTTTTCCAATTAACTCAAAGGATGACGGGCAAGAACCTTCCTTATCTGAAAGTCGACAAAGTGCTTGTCACCACAGTAGAAAGAACACTCGCCCTACCCTGTTGAAAGTGTATGAGCGCTGCTGACTTCCAGTTTTAAAATCCCCCTATAGTTCGAAAGGCGGACCAGGCATGTCAGCAGCGACTACAATAACCAAGCACTGATTTTTTTAGATCAAGACCACACCGATTCGAATTACCGGAATACTCCCAGACAACACAGGGAAATTTCCCACAACAAGAACATCGGCCACGAGTTAGACCGTTATCAAGTCAATCAATAGCTGTTAATGCATAGGAACTGCCGGCGTTATTCATCGACCGCCACTTGAAAACAGTTGGCCAAGTACCGATGAACCTCGGCACTTGAATGTGCAGCGGCCACGTCAGGTTGTGGGGACAGGCAACGGATGAACAACACGGCTAAAGGCAGGGGTCATGGCCACCGGCGCCGAGCACCGGTGGCGCCCTGGAACAGGACGTGTCCGACGCGTTGGCAAAAAACGCAGGCAACAAAAAAGCCCCGGAAATCGATGATTTCCGGGGCTTTCATTTGTATGGCGGAGAGATAGGGATTCGAACCCTAGGTACCGGTGAAGGTACAACGGATTTCGAATCCGTCCCATTCGGCCACTCTGGCATCTCTCCAACGGCGCGCATCATAACAGCACATTTGCTCGAAGCGAAGCCCCTTGAGCGAATTTTTTCCGTGCTATCAGATGCTTGCGTCGATTACAGCGGTACGCCGAGGCGCTGGGCCACTTCTTCGTAGGCTTCGATGACATCACCGAGGCCCTGGCGGAAGCGATCCTTGTCCATTTTCTTCTTGGTGTCCTTGTCCCACAGACGGCAACCGTCCGGGCTGAACTCGTCGCCCAGGACGATGGAACCGTCGCTGAACACGCCGAACTCCAGCTTGAAGTCCACCAGCAGCAGGCCGGCGTCATCGAACAGCTTGCTCAGCACTTCGTTGACCTTGAGCGACAGCTCTTTCATCCGCGCCAGTTGCTCGGCGGTGCCCCAGCCGAAGGCCACCACGTGGGATTCGTTGATGAACGGATCGCCCTTGGCGTCGTCCTTGAGGAACAGTTCGAAGGTGTAGGGGTTGAGTTTCATGCCCTCTTCCACACCCAGGCGCTTGACCAGGCTGCCGGCCGCGTAGTTGCGCACCACGCACTCCACCGGAATCATGTCGAGCTTCTTCACCAGGCACTCGTTGTCGCCCAGCAGCTTGTCGAACTGGGTCGGAATGCCGGCGGCTTCGAGTTTTTGCATGATGAAGGCGTTGAACTTGTTGTTCACCATCCCCTTGCGGTCCAGCTGCTCGATGCGCTTGCCGTCGAACGCCGAGGTGTCGTTGCGAAACAGCAGGATCAAGCGGTCGGCGTCATCGGTCTTGTAAACCGACTTGGCTTTGCCGCGGTAGAGTTCTTCACGTTTTTCCATGATGGGCTCCGCTTGCTACGTAGGTGGGCTAGGCGATGTGACGCCAGTCGAGCCCTGAATCTTGATCGGCCAGTTGCAGCCAGTCCGGGTCGCACCCGAGGGTGTCGACAAAACATTGCCGGGCCAGCTGCGGCAGGTTGTTCTTGCTGCTCAGATGGGCGAGGACCAGATGCTGCAAGTCCTGCCATCCCAATTCGGCCACCAGGCTTGCGGCCTGATGGTTGTTCAAATGTCCCTGGTCGCCACCCACCCGCTGCTTGAGAAAGTACGGGTAATAACCGCGCGCCAGCAGGTCACGGCAGTGATTGGCCTCGATCATCAAGGCATCCAGGCCACGGTAGCCTTCCAGTACGCCGGCGCAGTAGGACCCCAGGTCGGTCAGCAGACCGAAACGCCGCTGGCCGTCACTGAAGACAAACTGGGTAGGCTCCAGGGCGTCGTGGGCGACGGCAATCACGTCAATGCGCAAGGTGCCGATCTGCAGTGGCTCGCCACCACGGACAAAACCCGCCGCCTCGACCGGCTTGCGCATCCCGCGCAGGGTTCCCTGACTGAGGTAGACCGGTAGATTGTAGCGCCGAGACAGCAAACCCACGCCATGCACGTGGTCGGCATGTTCGTGGGTCACCAGGATGGCGCTCAACTGCGAGGGATGGACTCCCAGGCGCAGCAGGCGCCGCTCGGTTTCCCGCAGGGAGAAACCACAATCCACCAGAATGTAAGTGTCAGCACTGGCGATCAGCGTGCCATTCCCTTGGCTACCACTGCCGAGAACGGCAAAACGCATCTGATCAGCCCAGGTTGTCCTGAATCACGCCCAACACTTTGCGCGCCACATCAGCCGGCGCCACGGTATTGATGTTCTTCTCGACGGTGACCTGGACGTTGTCGCCGACCTTGCTCAGGCGAACCTGATAACGCTCGGCGCGGGCTTCGATCTCTTCCTTGGCCGGTTTGCTGCCGAACAACTTGCCGAAGAAGCCCGGCTCGTCGTTTTTCTTCTCGGCTTTTTCCGCCAGGTTGATGTAGTACAGGCCCAGGCTGCGGTTGATGTCCTCAACCCGCCATTCACCCTGCTCCAGGGCACGGCCTACGCTGGACCAGGCGCGATCGAGGTCGGCGCCCAGGTTCAGCACCGGGTTGCCGCTGCCGTCTTCGCTGAGGCTGACCCGGCTTGGGGTATCGAAATCACGAGCCGCCAACAGGGACACCGAACCGCCTTTCTCGGCGGTACGGCTCATGCTGGCCAGCATGTCGTCCACCAGCGCCGCGTCCAGGCCGGTGTTGAGTGAACGGTTGGTGAACTCCACGTCGGCCGTGCTGCCGGCAGGACGCTCGGCGCTGACCACGTAGACTTCACTGGTATTGCGCTGCACGCCCGGCTCGATGCGCACCCGCACGCGGGTTTCGCTGTCGGCGGCAACGCCGGCGCTGCTCAGGCGCTTGGCCACGGCCGCGGAAAGCTCGTCGGAACGCTGCCAGCTGGTGGTGAATTCGCCGGTTTGCGGGCGCTGCTGATCCAGGCGGAAGCCGTTGTCCTGGAAGAACTGCACCGCCACTGGCCAGACTTCGGCCGGTGGATGCTGGGCCATGACCCAACGGGAATCACCGCTCTTCTGCAGGGTGTAGTCGCTGGCGTCGGCAATCGCCGACAGCGGCTGCGGACGAGGCACCTGGTACTCGCCCTTGACGTTGTCGTCCGCGACGTTGCGCGGGATCGGCAGCAATGGGTCAAGACGCTTGGAGGTCTGGACATCCGGCGGCAATTGCATCGGTGCGGTTTGTTGCGCTTGCAGGTAATCGCTACCCCGGTCACGGAAGTAGCCTTCCGGGCCCCAGATCCAACCGCAGCCACTGGTGCTGGAGATAATCAAGGCAAGTGCGGAAAGTCCGGCCATTCGCTTCATGCGTTGTACTTCCTCAATTAAACCAAGACGCCGGACTGGCGCATGGCCTGCCGCAGCGGTTCGTGACAGGCGGCACTGAGCCAGGTGAGCGGCAGACGGATACCGTCCGGCATCATGCCCATTTCGTGCAGGGCCCATTTCACGGGAATAGGGTTGGATTCGATGAACAGTGTCTTGTTCAGCGGCATCAGGGTTTCGTGGATCTCGCGGGCCTTGGCGGCGTCGCCGGCCATGGCCGCGGCGCACATCTGGCTCATGGCCCGGGGTGCGACGTTGGCGGTCACCGAGATATTACCCTTGCCGCCCAGCAGGATCAGTTCAACGGCAGTGGCGTCATCGCCGGAGTACACCAGGAAATCGCTGGGCACGCCGGCCAGGATCGCCTTGGCCCGCTGCAGGTCGCCGGTGGCTTCCTTGATGCCGATGATGTTCTTCACGCTGGACAAGCGGATCACGGTCTCGGCCTGCATGTCGCATGCGGTACGGCCTGGAACGTTGTAGAGGATCTGCGGAATGTCCACGGCCTCGGCAATGGCGCGGAAATGCTGGTACAGGCCTTCCTGGGTCGGCTTGTTGTAGTACGGAGTCACCAGCAGGCAGGCGTCGGCGCCGGCGATCTTCGCGTTGGTGGTCAGTTCGATCGCTTCACGCGTCGAGTTGGCGCCGGTACCGGCAATCACCGGAATGCGCCCTGCAACCTGGGCCACCACCCGACGAATCACTTCGATGTGCTCGTTGACATCCAGAGTGGCCGATTCACCTGTGGTGCCGACCGCCACGATGGCGTTGGTGCCCTCTTGCAGGTGGAAGTCCACCAGTTTGCTCAGGCTGTCCCAGTCGAGATTTCCCTGTGCATCCATGGGTGTGACCAGTGCCACCATACTGCCCGCAATCATGCAACCGCTCCTGCCGGAAAAAGAGAGCGGTAATGGTACTGGCGCCAAGTTCCTTGCACAAGCGAAGTCCCGCGCCGTGAGCATTCCCCTGAGCGATGGTTTTCGCTACCCTTCAGGCTTTGATCGCTACCGATAAGCGTGTAAACCGGGTTATCGCCTGCCTGTCGCTTCTCCAAAGCCCCATTCCTGCCTTGCCAGCCCCTGTTCCGGATGTTTCGGGACCTGTCGCCGGCTGGTGCTCCGGGGCCCTGAGAAGTCGCTGGCGACGCTTGCCCGGCACTGGCTTGTCAAAAGTATCGACCGCTCATCGCTTTAGGAATGCTGCATGTCCACCCCCACAGTTCGCGAACAATTCCTTGTCATCAGTGCCCTCGGCGCCAACCCCATGGAGCTGACCAACGTCCTGTGCCGCGCCAGCCATGAAAACCGCTGCGCCGTCGTGACCTCGCGCCTGACCCGGCATGGCGAGTGCAGCGCCCTGGTGCTGGAGATTTCCGGCAGCTGGGACGCCCTGGCGCGCCTGGAGAGCAGCCTGCCGTTCCTGGCCAAGAAGCACGCCTTCACCGTCAATGTGGTGCGCAGCGCAGCTCTGGAAAGCCGCCCTCAGGCTCTGCCTTATGTGGCTTATGTCAGCGCGGCGTACCGCTCGGACATCGTCAATGAGCTGTGCCAATTCTTCATCGACCACCATGTCGAGCTGGAAAACCTCACCTGCGATACCTACCAGGCTCCGCAGACCGGGGGCACCATGCTCAACGCCACCTTCACCGTGACCCTGCCCGCCGGCACCCAGATCAGCTGGTTGCGCGATCAGTTCCTGGATTTTGCCGATGCCATGAACCTCGATGCGCTGATCGAACCCTGGCGCCCACAGAACCCCATGTAAGGAAGCTCCCATGGCCGTTGCTATCGACCAACCCGTCGCCGATTTCCAGGCCCCTGCCACCAGCGGCCAGACCGTCAGCCTATCTGGCCTCAAGGGCAAGCAAGTGGTGATCTACTTCTATCCCAAGGACAGCACCCCGGGCTGCACCACCGAGGGCCAGGGCTTTCGCGATCAATACGCCGCCTTCCAGGCTGCCAATACCGAAATCTTCGGCATTTCCCGCGACAGCCTGAAGTCCCACGAGAACTTCAAGTGCAAGCAGGAATTCCCCTTCGAACTGATCAGCGACAAGGACGAGGCCGTTTGCCAGCTGTTCGACGTGATCAAGTTGAAGAAGCTCTACGGCAAGGAATACCTGGGCGTGGACCGCAGCACCTTCCTGATCGACAAGGACGGTGTTCTGCGCCAGGAATGGCGCGGGGTGAAGGTTCCAGGCCACGTCGACGCCGTACTGGCCGCGGCCCAGGCCCTGAACAAGGCCTGAAATGACTGGGGCGGCTGAATCAGCCGCCCCGCGTATCTAGAGTAAAGGCGCCACCACCGGGTCCTTTCTAGGCCAGGCATCCAGCACTGCCTTGAACAAGGTGGCCAGGGGAATCGCAAAGAAAATCCCCCAGAACCCCCACAGCCCGCCAAACAGCAGCACCGCACAGATGATCGCCACCGGGTGCAGGTTCACCGCACCGGAGAACAGCAGCGGCACCAGCACGTTGCCATCCAGGGTCTGGATGATCCCGTAGACCGCCATCAGGTAGATGAACTGGTCGCTCCAGCCCCATTGGAACAGCGCAATCAGCGCCACCGGCACCGTCACCACCACAGCGCCGACATAGGGCACCACCACCGAAATGCCGACCAGTAGCGCCAGCAACGCCGCGTAGTTGAGGCCCAGGGCGACGAAGGCGATGTAGGTGACGCCACCGCAGATGACAATCTCGATGACCTTGCCGCGGATGTAATTGGCGATCTGCCGGTTCATTTCGTGGGCGACCCGGGTAATCAGGGTCCGCTCCCGCGGCAGATAGCCGATGACCCAGCGGCTGATCATCGCCCGATCCTTGAGGAAGAAAAACACCAGGATCGGCACCAGCACCAGGTAGATCATGATGTTCACCAGCAACGGCAGGCTGGACAGGGAGAAGGTCAACGCCCATTGCCCGAACTTGCCGATCTCGCCCCTGGCCACCTCGATGGCCTGCAGCACCTGCTCGTCCGACACCAGGTGCGGGTACCGTTCGGGCAACAGCAGCAACAGCGATTGCCACTTGGCGAGCATCCCGGGCAACTCGTTGAACAAGGTGACGAACTGGTGCCAGAGCAACGGCACCACCACCAGGATGAAGACCAGCAACAAGCCCATGAACAAGGCAAATACCAGTCCCACCGCCGCGCCGCCCGGCAGGCGCAGGCGCTCCAGGCTCACCACCAGCCCCTGCATCAGGTACGCCAGGACCATGCCCGCCAACACCGGCGCCAGCATGCCGCCCAGGGTCAGCACCGCCGTAAAGGCCAGGAACAGCAGGACGGCGAGCACCACCGCCTCTTCATCCGAGAAGTAGCGCTGTATCCAGTCGCGTAGCACTTTGAACATCAATGATCCTTAGGTGAAATCGATGAGCGGCCGTCAGGCCTTTTTCAGCCAGTAACGATAGACCCCGGCATCGTCCTCTTCGTGCAGCAGGGTATGACCGGCCAGACGGGCAAAGGTGCGAAAGTCGCGCTGGGACCCGGCATCGGTGGCAATGACCTTGAGCACCGCGCCACTGGCCAGGCGATTGAGTTCCATCTTGGCCTTGAGCAGCGGCAGCGGACAATTGAGCCCGCTGGCGTCCAGCTCGGCATCATGGGCGACAACATCGGTCATTGAACTTACTCCGATCATGAATTCAGGCGCCTAGAATACCCTGCAAGCTCAAGCCCCCGGCAATAAACAAGCCTTGCCCCAAACACACACCGCTGTGACAAAGGGCTTATGGGGTAGACGCTGGAATTTGCCAGAAAGCACCTTGGATCCGCAGAGTTTTCACCGCCTTTGTCTGGTCCCCGGACCAGCGGCCAGCTACAGTAGAGCCTTTGTCGAATAAGGCTTTGTGCATGAATTTATTGCGCCCTACCCTGCTGACGCTCGCTTGCCTGCTCGCCTCACCGGGCTTCGCCGACGACCTGCCGTCACTCGGTGATGCCAGTTCAGCCATTGTCTCGCCACAACAGGAACACCAGCTGGGCCGCGCCTGGCTGGCGCTGCTGCGCAGCCAGGTCTCGCAGCTCAACGACCCGCAGCTCAAGGACTACGTCGAAACCAGCGTCTACAAACTGGTGGAAACCAGCCAGGTCAATGACCGGCGCCTGGAGTTCATCCTGATCAACAGCCCGCAGCTCAACGCCTTTGCCGCTCCCGGCGGGATTGTCGGAGTCAACGGCGGCCTGTTCCTCAACGCCCAGACCGAAGGCGAATATGCCTCGGTACTGGCTCACGAACTGGCGCACCTTTCCCAACGGCACTTCGCCCGCGGCGTCGAGGCCCAGCAACGCATGCAGGTGCCGATGATGGCCGCGCTGCTGGCGGGGATCGTGATCGCCGCCGCCGGTGCCGGGGATGCCGGGATCGCCACCATCGCCGGCACCCAGGCGGCGGCGATCCAGGAACAGCGGCGCTTCTCCCGACAGAATGAGCAGGAAGCCGACCGTATCGGCATCCTCAATCTGGAGAAGGCCGGCTACGATCCGCGTTCGATGCCCACCATGTTCGAGCGCCTGATGCGCCAGTACCGCTTCGATGCCAAGCCGCCGGAATTCCTTCTGACCCACCCGGTTACCGAATCGCGGATCGCCGACACCCGCAACCGCGCGGAACAGGCCAAGCAGGGCGGCACCGAAGACAGCCTGCGCTATCAACTGATTCGGGCCCGGGTACAACTCAACTATGAGGAGTCCCCGGGCCTGGCTGCCAAGCGTTTTCGCGCCCAGCTCGACGAGAACCCGAAGAACGACATCGCGCGCTATGGCCTGGCGATCGCCCAGATCAAGGGCAGCCAATGGAACGAGGCGCGGGAAAACCTCAAGCCGTTGCTGGCCAAGTCACCCAATGACATCACCTACAACCTGGCCCAGATCGAGCTGGACATGGCCAACAGCCGCCTGCCGGATGCGCAAAGCCGGGTCGAGCGAATGCTCAACCTCTACCCCGGCAACTATCCGCTGAACCAGGTCCGCGTTGACCTTCTACTCAAGCAGAACCGCCCGGCGGACTCGGAAAAAGCCCTGGAAGGCCTGCTGAAAAGTCGCCCGGATGACCCGGACGTCTGGTACCTGGTGGCGGAAACCCGCGGCCTGTCCGGCAACATCATCGGCCTACACCAGGCCCGGGCCGAGTACTTCGCTCTGGTCGGCGACTATCGCCAGGCCATCCAGCAACTGGACTTCGCCAAGCGCCGGGCCGGCAGCAACTTCCCACTGTCGTCGAGAATCGATGCGCGTCAGCGCGAGATGATGGATCAGGAGCAGATGGTCAAGGACATGATGCGCTGACCTGGAGCGTGACCATAAAAAAGCCCGCCTCATACGAGGCGGGCTTTTTATTGGGCAACCCTGAAGGCTGGCGGGTTATTCGGCCAGCTTGAAGGTAATGAAGCTGGCGCGCCCCTGACGCAGAACACGCATGGACACCGAACGATTCTTCGGCAGCGCCTTGGCGATTTCAGTGAACTCCTTCGCGGTGGTGATCGCCTGGTTGTTCAGGTGAGTGATCACGTCGCCCGGTTGCAGGCCGATCAGGGCGGCAGGACCATCCTGAACTTCCTTGATGACAACGCCCCCCTTGAGGTCGAAGGCTTTCTTCTGCTCATCGTTGAGTTCGACCACGGCCACGCCGAGACGGTTGCTGCTGCGCTCGACTCCGGACTTGGGCAGCATGCTCAGGTCCTTGTCTTCCTCGGGAATAGCACCGACGGTCAGCTCGACGTTCTTGCGCTTGCCCTCGCGGATCACTTCCAGATTGGCCTTGGCCCCGGCCTTCAGCGCGCCCACCAAGTGCGGCAGGTCCGCCGACATGACGATGGGCTGGCCATTGAGGCTGAGAATCACATCGCCCACTTGCAAGCCGCCCTTGGCTGCCGGGCCGCCGTCCTGAACCTGCGCAACCAGTGCACCGGCAGGTTTTTCCAGGCCGAAGGATTCAGCCAGGTCTTTGTTGACCTCCTGAATCACCACGCCCAGCCAACCACGACTGACCTTGCCACCGGTTTTCAGCTGATTGGAAACATCCATTGCCACGTCGATCGGGATCGCGAAAGACACGCCCATGAAGCCACCGGAACGGGTGTAGATCTGCGAGTTGATCCCCACCACTTCACCGGCCAGGTTGAACAGCGGGCCACCGGAGTTGCCCGGGTTGATCGGCACGTCGGTCTGGATGAACGGCACATAGTTTTCGTTCGGCAAGCTGCGACCGATGGCGCTGACGATGCCCTGGGTCACGGTGTGGTCGAAGCCGAACGGCGAACCGATGGCCACGACCCATTGCCCGGCCTTGAGGTCCTGGGATTTGCCCAGTTTCAGCACGGGCAGGTCCTTGCCATCGATCTTCAGCAGCGCCACGTCAGAACGCGGGTCGGTGCCGATCAGCTTGGCTTTCAATTCGCTGCGGTCGGCCAGGCGTACAAGGATCTCGTCCGCATCGGCAATCACGTGGTTGTTGGTGAGGATGTAGCCATCCGGGGAGATGATGAAGCCCGAACCCAGGGATTGCGCCTCACGCTGGCGATCGCCGCGCGGGGAGCGCTGCTGGGGCATGCCGCGCTCGAAGAACTCCCGCAGCATTGGCGGCAAGCCTTCCAGGTCGGGCATCTGCGCCGAGTTGGAAACCCGACGATCAGGCAGTTTCTGCGTGGTACTGATGTTCACCACTGCGGGCGAGGCCTGCTCGACCAGTTGGGTGAAATCAGGCAACTCGGCGGCCTGGGCAGACACGGCCTGCCCCAGCACCAGTACGGTGGCAAGAATGGTGAAGTAGGACTTCAAGCGTGGTATCGACATACGGCTCCCGTTACGACGAGCGTGGTTAAGCGATATGGAGCAGCAAATGCCGAAAAGACAGGGGCGGCACTTTTGCTCCAGGAACGACAAATAAGGTCAGAACCGAGGGGGTTCTGACCTATAAAAAAACTTTGTGGATTTTGCAAATGAAATTGCTCACCAGACATTTCATCTTCTCAATTGTGGGTGAGCCATGACTGACCTCTTACACAACCAATAAAGGTTCATTGCTGGGTGGCGGCATCGAAGCGCATGGACAGAGCAATACGTTCGGCGGTGCCAATGGGAATCTCCCCGACCACCGTGACCATCATTTCGCCTTCGGGGGTGGTCAGGCGCCGTGATACGGCAACCGTCGGCCCCAGCTGAGAACGAGTATCGGTGACCGCTTCGCCATTGAGCGGCTCGAGGAACACGGAAAAACGCGCAAAACCATCGTCATATAGCAGGCTGTTGACCACGGACTTGGTTTGCGGATCCTTGCGGGCGCTGCTGCTGGTCAACTCGAAACCCGGAGGCAACCAGTCGGAGTGCCAGGCCCGAGTGCTCTTGATCGCCGAGGCCTTGTCGCTGTCCAGAGCCACCGGCTTGCAGTCCGGGCCGGCGCGCAGCTCGTTGTCATCCGGGACATCTGCGGTGTCCAGACGGGTGAACTGAAAGCGCTCGAGCAGTTGCCCCTTGTCGTTCAACAACAGGGACTTGAGCGGCAAGCCGGTTTCCTGATCCAGGTGCAATTCGAAGCCGTAACGGTGCTGGTCTCGCGGGGTAACCGCAATGATCACCGCCTGGCGCCCGGCCACGCGCGACTTGCCGATAACGGCTAGCTCATACCAATTCTTGAGTTTTTGCGGATCCAGGGCACGCGCCGCAGAGTCCGGGGCATCCCCCAACCCTGCCACCAACGTACCGCTGACGCATTGGGTACGACCATCGACACGCACAACCTCTTGAGCGGATCCGTCAAGCTGGATCAACCGCTCACGGACGTTTCCATCCTGGACACGATGCCAGATGTTATGGGTAGAAAAACTACCATTGCGCTCGTAAACGAAGGTGCCCTGAAAGCTTTGCTGGCGTTCCGCTTGCCCAAGACGCTGCAACCAGTCCTGGGCTTCGTCGGCGTGGGCTGGAACCACAAACCAGCCACTGAGCAGAAGCGAGAGTAGAGGTATGGCGCGCATGATCCTCCTTAGCGGTTTTCCAGGCTCGCCGCACGGGCATAAGGCAGTGCGCTTTCAGTGCCTTTGAGTGCAGCTTGCTGAGCATGCTGACGCAGGTAACTTGGCAGGCGTTGGTCGTGCCAGCCGGGCTGACCTTGCAATACGCCATTGGCCATGGGACCGGTGGCTTCCGAGCTCTCATTGTAGCCGGCCAATACAGCAGGGCCTTTGACTTGTGGAGCAGCCAGGGTTGGCTGACCCGCTTGCTGAGCGAGCTCAACACCAGCAATCTCGTCATGGTTGTACAGACGTACGCCAGCAAGTACCGCTACGGTCACAGACGCAGCCACTGCCAGACGACCCAGGCTGCGCCAAGGTCCACGAGACGCTTTGGCCGGTACAGCTTCATCGGCCAGGGCTGCAGAAACGGCAGCGGCAATGTCCAGACGCGGAAGCAGCAACTCCTTGTGCATGGCCGCCCGGGCGATTTGATAACGAGCCCAGGTCTCACGGGTTTCCACTTCGTCGACGGCATTCAATACCCGACGCAATTCCAGTTCGTCCGCTTCGTTATCCATCACCGCGGACAGCGATTCCTGCAGGGCTTCACGACTCATGGCGGTTCCTCTCTTGGCTGTCGCCGCTGTCTCAGGTTTCCTGCAACAACGGCTGCAGGGCTTTATCGATGGCTTCCCGAGCGCGGAAAATCCGGGAGCGCACGGTACCCACCGGACACTGCATGACGCTGGCAATGTCCTCGTAACTCAGACCATCGAATTCACGTAAAGTTAAGGCTGTACGCAAATCTTCAGGTAGTTGCTGAATGGTTCGATGGACGGTGCCTTCGATCTCATCCCGCAGCAATGCACGTTCCGGCGATTCGAGATCCTTCAGGCCATGATCGCCGTCATAGAACTCCGCATCCTCAGAACTGACATCGCTATCCGGCGGCCGGCGGCCGCGTGAAACCAGATAGTTTTTCGCCGTGTTGATGGCGATACGGTACAGCCACGTATAGAACGCGCTGTCCCCCCGAAAATTACCTAGTGCACGGTAAGCCTTGATAAAGGCTTCTTGTGCGACATCCTGGGCTTCATGGGTGTCGTGCACGAAACGCACGATCAACCCGAGAATTTTGTGCTGGTATTTCAGCACGAGCAGATCGAACGCTCGCTTGTCGCCACGCTGAACGCGCTCGACCAGCTGCTGATCCTCTTCCTGGGTTAGCATGAACACTCCTCGATAAGCTCGGAGGAGGCTTGCATCACTAATCGATCAGGCTTGCAAACATAGACTCGGGCTTTTCGCAAAAGTTCTCCCCCTCCAAGCAAGTTTCCTGCGGGCTCTGATCCGGCACGCACGAAAAACGCAGCGCGGGCAAGGCCGGCTGCGCGAATAATCCTGTCGTCGATTTCCGTCACAAGGGACAGACTGCAAACCCTGGCCAGAACCGACGCTGTCCCTTCTTTCAGGCAACCTTCTATTGAGTTTGGGGCCTTGGCAAAAGTTCCCAATCTTTATAGCTGTGCCGAACGAAGATTGTGTAACGGTGAAGAGAAAAACCGCCTTACTTCTTCGATCAGCCCGCGCGGAAGCTGGAACGCCGCGAGTAGAGGCTGGCCGAGAGCAACGCTTTTGCTCAGCGAAGTCGCACAACGCCATGAAGGCGCGACTATTGTGCCGATCCCCCCCTCTATATACTAGTGGGCTGTGTGGCTGCTTTGACTCGCCGATTCAGGCGTCTTGCGCCAACCCCGTATTGGGTCGCTTTGAGCGGAATCCTTCAAATGAGCCAACAGTTTCAACACGATGTTCTGGTGATAGGCAGCGGCGCCGCCGGCTTGAGCCTGGCCCTTAACCTACCCAGCCACCTGCGTATTGCCGTTCTGAGCAAGGGCGACCTGGCCAACGGCTCGACCTACTGGGCCCAAGGCGGTGTAGCAGCCGTACTGGACGATACCGACACCGTCGAGTCCCACGTCGATGACACCCTCAATGCCGGTGGCGGCCTGTGCCATGAAGATGCGGTGCGCTTTACCGTCGAGCACAGCCGTGAAGCCATCCAATGGCTGATCGACCAAGGCGTGCCCTTCACCCGGGACGAAGACGCCGGCAGCGATGAAAGCGGCTTCGAATTCCACCTGACCCGCGAAGGCGGCCACAGCCACCGACGAATCATCCATGCCGCAGACGCCACCGGCGCGGCGATCTTCAAGACATTACTGGCCCAGGCCCGACAACACCCCAACATCGAGCTGCTGGAGCAAAGGGTCGCCGTCGACCTGATCACCGAAAAGCGCCTGGGCCTGGAAGGCGACCGCTGCCTGGGGGCCTACGTGCTCAATCGCGGCACCGGCGAAGTCGATACCTTCGGCGCGCGCTTCGTGATTCTCGCCTCCGGCGGCGCGGCCAAGGTCTACCTCTATACCAGCAACCCCGACAGCGCCTGCGGTGACGGCATCGCCATGGCCTGGCGCTCGGGCTGCCGGGTAGCCAACCTGGAATTCAATCAGTTCCACCCTACCTGCCTGTATCACCCGCTGGCCAAGAGTTTCCTGATCACCGAAGCCCTGCGCGGCGAAGGTGCTCACCTCAAGCTGCCCAACGGCGAACGTTTCATGCCGCGCTTCGATCCACGGGCCGAACTGGCTCCGCGGGATATCGTCGCCCGGGCCATCGACCACGAAATGAAGCGCCTGGGGATTGACTGCGTCTACCTGGACATCAGCCACAAGCCGGCCGAGTTCATCAAAAGCCACTTCCCGACGGTGTATGAACGCTGCCTGGAGTTTTCCATCGACATCACCCGGCAGCCGATCCCGGTAGTACCGGCGGCCCACTACACCTGTGGCGGGGTGATGGTCGACCAGCAGGGCCGCACCGACGTGCCCGGCCTGTACGCCATCGGCGAAACCAGCTTCACCGGCCTGCACGGGGCCAACCGCATGGCCAGCAACTCGCTGCTGGAGTGCTTCGTCTATGCCCGCTCGGCAGCCGCCGACATCCTTGAGCAACTGCCCCGGGTCTCGATTCCCGCCGCCCTGCCCGCCTGGGACGCGAGCCAGGTCACCGACTCCGACGAAGACGTGATCATTGCGCACAACTGGGATGAACTGCGGCGATTCATGTGGGACTACGTGGGTATCGTGCGCACCAACAAGCGCCTGCAACGGGCTCAGCATCGGGTGCGCCTGCTGTTGGATGAGATCGACGAGTTCTACAGCAACTACCGAGTAAGCAGAGACCTGATTGAGTTGAGGAACCTTGCTCAGGTAGCAGAGCTGATGATTAGGTCAGCCATGGAACGCAAGGAATCTCGGGGTCTTCACTACACGCTGGATTATCCAGAGATGCTGCCAGAGGCGAAGGATACGATCCTTACACCCGACAAATGAGGCACGTTAGGAGTCCTCAGCGTACACCGCTCGGCTGGGTTTTGTAACAGGTTTGGCGTACTTTTGTCCCAGTCTCTGGGGTCTTTATGGTGCGCTCGTGAGGGCCTATATGGCGCCTCTATGGACCTGCGCGACGGCCTACGGGGAAACCTCGGCCTGTAAATGCATTGAGGTGGTCACTCCCAAATTTTCTGTATTTTCTCATCGGGGTGTATGCATCCACGTCCACAGAACAAATTGGACAGCCACACAGACCATATAGGCAGCCTGTAAGGTGTCCATTCGGTGCTCCTGATGTGTTCGATTAGAGGGTTTAAGTTCACATGTCTGACTTCCATGATCCTGACATTGCTGCCATGAAGCTCTCGAAAGCAGAGAAGGATGGCTTGCAGGTTTATCGAAACTACTCACGCGCTTTTGAGCAAGACCGCGAAAAACGATTCTCGGCGTCTTTGGACACAGATGCTCAGGTCATTGCGGATCTCGAAACGGTATTGGCATTGATTGCGAGAGAGGAACCCCGCTCTTTACCCGTCATCGCCTGCGCCTTTGCTGATGATCAATTGAAGGCAATGTTTCGCAGAGAGGTTCCAGATGGCGTCCCCGGAGGGCGAAGCGAATTGCTTTCTGGCTTCGGCCCTCTGGCTCGCCTGTCTCAGCGCGTTCAGATGGCATACGCTTTTGGGTGGATCAGTAAGGACATCTTGATAGAGGTTGATCACCTCAGAAAAGTGCGGAATGACATCTCCCACAAATGGGATTTGAAAGTACTTGAGTCAAAGCTCTCCGTATTGGTTGCGCAAACTCAATCTCCAATTGAGGAGCATTTGGGGGACGGAGTGAGATTGCCCGAAGATTTCCACACCTCGTTGCAACCCATGCAAAAGCTTCGCGTCCGCCTTATCTGGCTGTTGGGTCGGTTGATGTACGAATCCCACCTTTGGGTCCCGGCTCTGAAAGCAAACCTTACTCCCGGCAATGTACTCTATGGACCAAATCAGCCAGCGATGCTTTCTCAGGTAGCTGCCGTTTGCTTGGCAATCACTCGCTCACATGTCGTCCGCGAACAGTCTGAGTAACCCCAAGGTCCGTTAAGTTGCAGGGTAGTGCTCAGCGCCCCTGCCGATCCCTCATTGGGTCGGCCTTACGGGGTTCTCATAAACTACTATTAATAACGGACTCAGAGGTGATCTTAAATGAGGGATCTTTAGGTATATCTCACAGGGGTCTGGAGATTGCTCTTAGCAATAGTGAGGGTGTCTATAGGTGTAGGGCTATTAACCCTTGCCTTCATGACCTTCCACTGAGGTGCCCCGATGACTACCCCGTGAGCATCCTTACGCGCACCATCACCGAGACCAGCTTCGCGGATTGCAGCAAGCCAGTGTTGAGCAGCTTTAGGGTTCTCAAAGACGGCCCGATGGGTGACTCCCCGGATGGTCGTCTTCCCAATGAATCGCTCGCCTTTGGTGTAATGCTTGTCTCTGGTCACGCCAACGGGAAGGTCAGTATCTTTCTTTGGCATCTTCCTGCCCTGAAGTCCCACGACACGGTTGCCCATGTTCTCGTGATAGGTCAGCGGTCGCAGATTGCTTGGATGATTGTTGTTTGGGTTACCGTCGATATGATCAATCACCAACGACTCATCGAACGGGCCATGAGCCATCCGGTAGACAATACGGGCCTTCTGGACACGGATCTTGTGTTTGGTGTCGCCGTCCATCCATATGACTTCAACTTGCTGTCGTAGCGAGCCATTGGTATACGAGCCCACAGAAGCCCCTTCTAAGGTTCCTCGACGGGTCTTACCGGGGATGAGCTTGAAGTCTCGCGCTACGATTCCTTCGTGGTCCTCAGCGAGCTTGTAGCGGGCCTCAAGGATCTCTATTGGTGGTAGCACGCAGGCCATTACGTTGGTGCCCTGAAGGCGGATCTTGGTTGGTGTCGTCATCATTGGTCTCCTGTGCTTGTTGATCGGTGACTGGGGGTAGTGGCAATAGTGAGGGTTTTAAATCCTACGACTACGGTCACAGTCATTCAGACCAACAAACACGGGGCCTTCGGGGCAGTTTTGGAATCCCAAGGTGCTCCTACGCCCAAAGAGCAAGGCTAAGCTGAAGCGAGTCTTTCATCTCACGCTGGTGCGCTTGTATGGGGCCAGTCACTTCTCACTTTATAGGTGATTGTCCGAGGGGTCGTCACCGGTGGGAACTCAGTCAGGACCGAGCATTCCCCTATTTTGTAGACAATATGCTTGAGAGGCGGCCATGTCTTATAGGCTGCGCAGTTGATCTTGAACGTCCCAAGCTTATAGCTTCCATGCTTATTGCTTAGCAGGTCTGAACTGAATTTTAGTTCGTAGCTTGTGACTTCAACGGATACTGTTTCTCCAGTTACGTAGGTAAGTTCCAGAGTCGGTGTTTCCATAGGATTTCCTTCCTCATATGGCATCGGCTTTACTCACTCGTACTCAGACATGCAATCGGCGCACAGATCATGACCGCCTACATCGGCAACCACCGGCCCGTTTCCGCAGTGATCGCACTCATCGCCAAAATCATCATCGCCATCCCGCTCATCATCCAGATCAAAATCGCTCATAGGACCTCCATTGAAACCTCGACGATATCACTTAGCTATCGAAAACGCCTTTGTAAGCCCTTCTGCCATCCGACCCACCTCGACAGATGCTCCAGCCCCATAAAGGTCGTAACTGATCGAACCTGAAGCATGCCCCAAGATTGACTCAGCGGTCCCCACAGGCACCTCAGCGGCCTTCAAAGCGCCTGCCAGAGAATGACGCAACGAATGGAAAGTTAGTGTCCGATCTGCCTTCAAATCCAAGACATCCCTGAGCATCCCATTGAGCAGCACAGAGAACTGACCACCGCCCAGCGTGAACAACCGAGAGTCGGCCTTATCTAAAAATTCAAGGAACGCCTGAAGATCAAACCCATAGGCCCCGTCGGTCAACGGAATGACCCTCAAAGCATTCTTGGTCTTGGCTGTCTTGCCATCATTCCTATTGATGTCGATCACCCAGACACCAGCGACCTGCTTAACGTCAGCCTTGGTCAACTGCCTGAGTTCTTCAATGCGGGTCCCAGTGATCACCCCAAGGGACAACGCCCAGCGTTGCCAAGCGTCGGCTGGAAGGGTCTTAGCGTGGGCCATTAGGGCTTTCACTTGGTCCTGAGAGAAAGCCTCACGAGCGCTATCAGCCCCTTTGGTAGGCTTCAGGCCATCAGTGAGAGACCTGGCGAGGTACTCGTTATTCACGCCCCAATCCATGACCGTGGATAGCCGGGTCAGGATCTTCCTCACAGTGGACGGCTTACGGTCCTCAAGTAGCTTTGCCCTGAGGTTCCTCATGTCTTCCCGTGTGTGGGTCTTCAAGTCCAGTTCCCCAAGGATTGCACCGATGCCCTCACAGGTAGACCTCACGTCCCTCATGGTGCTGGCCTGAACATTGTCCTTGAGTTCATCCATGTAGAGTCCTGAGAGAGTCTTGAAGGTGAGCGGCTCAGACGGCAATACAGATAGGGACGGAGACGGGGCCACAGACGTGCTACAAGCCTCTGCCTTCAGGTCCCTAACGATCCCCACCAGCTTCCCCGCCCTACCCTTCATTCGTTCCTGAGACGCCTCAATGATCTCCAATGCCTTACTGAGGGCCCGTTGCTGATTAACGCTCAGCGGGAGCTTGGCGCTGGCCTCACGAAGGGCCTCATGGTGCTCATCGTTGATCATCTCGTAGGCCACCAGCGAGCTATCACCGTGGGCCATCGTCAAACAGGACTCAGCGATGTCTATCAGACGCTCACGAAGTTCCTCCCAAGTGGCCTCAGGGTTGTCGAAGTGATACGCCCTGAGCGTCTTGAGGATGTCGTGGGAGATGGTCATTGCGGTGGCCTTGTCGGTAGTCCTGAGCGAGAGCGTGAAGAAACCCTTAGCGGTGCCTTGAGGGCGAAGGCGAAGGTAGTAGCGACCAGACCGACGATAGCGGTACGGCTTGGCGAGCGCAGTTTGTAACAGGTTTGTCCCAGTTTGGGAGCGTGGATTGATGGTCATCGGCTGAAACCCTTGTATCCATTGGGTTTAGCCTCATCACGTCGAGTTCTACAGCAACTACAAGGTCAGTCGCGACCTGATCGAGTTGCGCAACCTGGCCCAGGTCGCCGAGCTGATGATCCTTTCGGCCATGGAGCGCAAGGAAAGCCGCGGCCTGCACTACACACTCGACTACCCGCAGCTGCTGCCCGAGGCCCGGGACACTATTCTGCAGCCGCCCACCTACGTCGGCCGAACTTGAGCCGCACCCGCAGGCGCCGATGCACGTCGGCCGCCTGCGCATCCCGCGGGACACACAGAGAACGCACCCACGGCTCGCCGCGCACACGAAAACGCAGGACCACGATCAGCGGCAACGCCAGGCTGTCAGGGCGCAGCTGCACCGCCTGCCAACCCTTGGCCGGGCTCCACAACTGCCAGCCCTGTGCCGAATACCGCAAGCCGGTGAACGCCCGGGGGTGAGTCAGGAGAATCTGTCGAGGCAGCACCCAACCGGCATGCAACAGGCACAGCAACAATCCCAGGAACTGGGCGACAGGCGCGCACTGCAAAAGAAAAATGGCCGCCACGGCGAATGCCTGGGCCATCAGGTAGGCCGCCAGCAGTTGCCTTGAAGCACGCCAGCGGCACTCGAACAGGCTACTTGGGTTGGACACGGTCCAGAATCATGCGAACCATGCGCTGCAGCTCAGGATCCTCGGACTCGCTGCGCTCCATGAACCAGCCGAACATGTCCTGATCCTCGCACTCCAGCAGCTTGCGATAGCACTCGCGATCAGTCTCATCGAGATGCGGGTACACCTCCCTGACGAACGGCACCAGCAACACGTCCAGCTCAAGCATGCCGCGACGGCTGTGCCAGTAGAGGCGATTCAGTTCAACATCTTCAACCATGGAGCGCTCCTCAAATAGAGCGCAAGTATACAGCCCGGGGAACACGAGAACAGTCGGCTTTGGTCGGTCACCGGCTATCCTTTGTGAACTATCCATTTCAGGGGCGCCCCCTTATGATGTGCCCCAGACTTTTTACCCTGCGATGAACCATGGCTGACTCCGCTTTTTTCTGCCCCCTGTCCCACGAAGGCGTCCTCGCCGTCCGCGGCCCTGATGCCAGCAAATTCCTTCAGGGTCAGTTGACCTGCAACCTCAATTACCTCAGCGACAGCCAATCCAGCCTCGGCGCGCGCTGCAACCAGAAAGGTCGCATGCAGTCGAGTTTCCGCATCCTTCTGCAAGGGGACGGTTGCCTGCTGGCCATGGCCCGTGAACTGCTCGAACCGCAACTGGCGGACCTGAAGAAGTACGCCGTGTTCTCCAAGGCCACGCTCAGCGACGAAAGCGCCAGCTGGGTACGTTTCGGCCTTGCTGGCGGCGACGCCACCCTCGGCAGCCTGGGCCTCGCACTGCCCCAGGAAGACGGCGCCGTGATCAGGACCGAGGACCTGATGGCCATACGCGTGTCCAGCGACCGCGCCGAACTCTGGGTCCCGGCTGAACAGGCCGAGCACCGGGCCCGGCAATTGGCCGCGCAACTGCCCGAGGGCGAGCTCAACCAGTGGCTGCTGGGCCAGATCCGCGCCGGCCTCGGCCAGGTCATGGCACAGACCCGCGAGCTGTTCATTCCACAGATGCTCAACCTGCAGGCCGTGGGTGGCGTCAGCTTCAAGAAGGGCTGCTACACCGGCCAGGAAATCGTCGCCCGCATGCAGTACCTGGGCAAGCTCAAGCGCCGCCTCTACCGCCTCGCCCTGCCCGCAGGCGAGCTTCCCGTCCCGGGCACCCCGCTGTTCTCCCCCACCCACGGCAGCGCCATCGGTGAAGTGGTGCTGGCCGCCCAGGCGACCGATCAGGTGGAACTGCTGGCCGTATTGCAGGCCGAGGCGGTGGAAGACGGCAACCTGCACCTGGGGACACTCGAAGGCCCCGGTCTGCACTTGCTGGATCTGCCGTACGAGCTGGACCGCGATCGCGAAATCCAGCGCTGATCGACACCCCTTCCCTGCAACACCCTAGAGAACTGAAATGACTGAGCTGGCGCAAAAGGTCCAACGGGATTTGGTGGAGGCCATCGACAACGATGACCTGGTCCTGCCAACCCTGCCGGAGGTGGCCATGCAGATTCGCCAGGCCGCCGAAGACCCGGAAATCAGCGTCAGCACCCTGAGCAAAGTGATAGGCCGCGACACCGCGTTGTCGGCGCGACTGATCAAGGTGGTCAACAGTCCCCTGCTGCGGGCGACCCAGGAAGTCACCGACCTGCACACCGCGATCACCCGCCTAGGGGTCAACTACAGCAGCAACCTGGCCATCGGCCTGGTGATGGAGCAGATCTTCAACGCCCGCTCCGAAGTGGTTGCCCAAAAGATGCACGACGTCTGGCGCCGCAGCCTGGAAGTGGCCGGGGTCAGCTACGCCCTGTGTCGCAGCTACACCCAGCTCAAACCCGACCAAGCGGCCCTGGGCGGACTGGTGCACCAGATCGGCGTACTGCCGATCCTGACCTACGCCGAAGACCATTACGAACTGCTGTCCGACCCGGTCAGCCTCAACCACGTCATCGAGCGTATCCACCCGTTGCTGGGAGACAAGCTGCTGCGGGTCTGGGAGTTCCCCGAGCAACTGGTGGCAATCCCCGGGCAGTACCTGCACTTCGACCGCCAGAGCGCCGGGATCGACTACGTTGATCTGGTGCAGGTGGCGACCCTGTACTGCCACAAGGACACTGATCACCCACTCTCGCGGATCGACGCCTTCAGCGTGCCGGCCTTCAAGAAGCTGGGGATCGACCCGGAAAACCAGGCCGTGTGCAACGACCTGCAAGCATCCCGCTCAATGCTCTACTGATGCTCATCCGGCGATGAAGCTCACCCGCACCTTCAGCCCCGAAGGCTCGCCGTCATGCAGGCTGATCTGGGCCAGATGGGCGCGACAGATTTCCCCCACGATCGCCAAGCCCAATCCCGAACCGGCCACCTGCTGATTGCGTCGATAGAAACGCTCGAAGACCCGGTCCCGATCCTCCTGGGGAATCCCCGGTCCATCGTCCTCCACCTCCAGCACGCCCGGCGCAAAGACCCGCAGCACCACATTGCCGCCCGGTGGCGTGTGGGCCAAGGCGTTGTCCACCAGATTGCTCAGCAACTCGTTGAGCAAGGTCGGCTCGCCCTTGAGCCACACCGGCTCGTCGGCCTCCAGCGCCAGGGCCACGCCCCGGGCATGGGCCAGGGGCGCCATGGCCATGCCCAGCTCCCGAGCCAGCTGGCTCAGATCGAGCAACTGCGCACCGCCTTCGGCAATGGCCCGGGCGCCGTTTTCCACCCGAGCCAGGGACAGCAGTTGATTGGCCAGGTGAGTCAGGCGATCGGTGCCCTGGGCCGCGCTGTCCAGGGTCGAACGCCAGGTCTGCGGTTCGTCGGAGCGCAGGCCCAGTTCCAGGCGGGCCTTGAGTGCCGCCAGGGGCGTGCGCAACTCATGGGCGGCCTCGGCAATGAACTGCGCCTGGCGCTCGAACTGCCCGCGCAGGCGTTCGGTGAAATGATTCAAGGCCCGCACCAGCGGCCACAACTCGCGCTGCACCGACACCAGCGGCAGTGGCCGCAAGTCATCGGGCTGACGCTCCTCCACCGCACCGCGCAAACGCTCCAGTGGCCGCAGCGCGGCACTCACCGCAAACCACACCAGCAGCAACGCCCCGATGGCCAGCATGCCCAGGCGCAGCAAGGTATCGGCCATCAGGCTGCGGGCCATGGCGACCCGCGCTTCGTCGGTCTCGGCCACGCGGATTTCCGCCATGCCATTCATGTTCGGCTCGCTGACCGCCTTGAGCAGGCTCACCACCCGTACGTTCTGCCCCTGGTAAGTGGCGTCATAAAAGCGCGCCAGGGCCGGGTAGTCATCGGTACGCGGGGTGCCCGGCGGCGGACCGGGGAGGTTTTCGTAGCCGGAAATCAGTTGCTGGTGAATGTCGTTGACCTGGTAGTAGATGCGTCCGGCACTGTCGTAGGCAAAGGTATCCAGGGCCACATAGGGCACATTGGCGCTCAGGCTGCCGTCACGCTGGGACAGGCCGGCGGCGATGGTCCGCGCCGAGGCCAGCAGGGTCCGGTCATAGGCGGTGTCGGCGGCCTCGCGGCCGTTCCAGTAGGCACTCAAGCCGCTGGCCAGCATCAGCACCACCAGCAGCAGTGCCAGGTTCCACAGCAACCGCCAGCGCAGGCTGCTGGGCTTATGCATCGCGACTTTCCAGCAAGTAGCCCAGGCCGCGGAAGGTGACGATCGCCACCGCCTGGCCATCGAGCTTCTTGCGCAGGCGATGGACATAGATCTCGATGGCGTCCGGGCTGGCTTCCTCGTCCAGACCGAACACCTGGGACGCCAGCTGCTCCTTGCTCATCACCCGGCCAGGACGGGCAATCAATGCCTCCAGCACGGCCTGCTCGCGGGACGTCAGGGTCAGCAGTTCCTCGCCCAGGGTGAAGCGTCGGGTGTCCAGGTCATAGGCCAGCACCCCGCAGCGCTGCTGGCGTTCGCCACCCAGCACGCTGCGGCGCAACAGGGCCTTGACCCGGGCTTCCAGCTCGGTCAACTCGAACGGCTTGGCCAGGTAATCGTCGGCTCCCAGGTTCAGACCGTGAACCCGGTCCTTGACGTCGCTGCGGGCAGTGAGCATCAGCACCGGCAGGTTCTTGCCCCGGGCCCGCAAGCGCGCCAGCACCTCGAAACCGTCCATGCGCGGCAGGCCGACATCGAGGATCGCCACAGCGTACTCCTCGCTGCCCAGGGCCAGGTCGGCGGCCACGCCATCGTGCAGCACATCCACGGTCAGGCCGGTGCTCTTGAGCGCCTGGGCGACACTTTCGGCCAGTTGCAGATGGTCTTCGACGAGCAGGACTCGCATGGATGATTACCTCGTTTCAGGGGGGATCGACGCCGCTCTTTGGCGCGGAGTGTACCGCCGCATCCGCCGCTGTGAAGCCCGAAAACCGGGAAAATGCACTGAAAGGTTAGCGAAAGGTTGGCCCTTTAGAGTCCCGTTACGGACAGTCTCGACTGCCCTGGTCTCAACGACCGCTGACACGCAAAACGCCTCGAAGCGTTTTCGTCGACAATAAGAACAATAACGGAGTACCCCTGGATGCCGTCCACGCGCCCTCACGCCGTCACACCTGTGTTTTTTTCCCGTCTGACCCCGACCGCCCTGGCCTGTGCCGCGGCCCTCGCCGGTGTCGCGCCCTTCAGTCAGGCCGCCTTCTTCGAAGACAGCAGCGCCACCTTCGAAACCCGCAACATGTACTTCAACCGCGACTTTCGCGATGGCACCAGCGCCCAGCAGTCCAAGCGCGACGAATGGGCCCAGGGCTTCATGCTCAACCTGCAGTCGGGCTACACCGAAGGCACGGTGGGCTTCGGCGTCGACGCCCTGGGCATGCTCGGGGTCAAGCTCGACTCCAGCCCCGACCGCACCGGCACCGGCCTGCTGCCGACCCACGATGACGGACGCGCCGCCGACCAGTACTCCAAGCTCGGCCTGACCGGCAAAGTGAAGATCTCCGCCACCGAACTGAAAATCGGCAGCCTGATTCCCGAGTTGCCGATCCTCAAGCCCAACGACGGGCGCATTCTGCCGCAGACCTTCGAAGGCGGCCTGCTGACCTCCAAGGAGATCAAGAACCTGACCTTCACCGGCGGCCGCCTGGACAAAGCCAAGGACCGCGACGACAGCAACTACGAGGACATCCGCCTCAACAACAAGAACAGCCGCTTCGCCGGCACCGTGGCCGGCAAGCACTTCAACTTCGGCGGCCTGGACTACAAGTTCACCGACAAGATCACCGGCAGCTATCACTTCGCCCAACTGGACGACGTCTACAACCAGCACTTCCTCGGCCTGGTCGTGTCCCGCCCCCTGGGGCCAGGCACCTTCGCCAGCGACCTGCGCCTGGCCATCAGCGACGACCAGGGCCAGGCCCGGGGCGGCAAGATCGACAACAGGTCCCTCAACGGCCTGTTGAGCTACGCCCTCAACGGCCACAAACTCAGCGCCGGCTATCAGCACATGTCCGGCGACAGCGCCTTCCCCTATGTCGATGGCAGCGACCCGTACCTGGTGAACTTCGTGCAGATCAACGATTTCGCCGGTGCCGAGGAGCGTTCCTGGCAGGCCCGCTACGACTACGACTTCGCCAAGCTCGGGGTGCCCGGCCTGAGTTTCATGACCCGCTACATCAGCGGCGACAACATCGCCCTGAAAAACGGCGACACCGGCAAGGAGTGGGAGCGCAACACCGAGATCAAGTACGTGGTGCAAAGCGGCACCTTCAAGGACGTTGCGGTGCGCCTGCGCAACGCCACCTACCGCTCCAACTATTCGGCTCGCGACGCCGATGAAGTGCGCCTGCTGGTGAGTTACGCCGTAGCCCTGTGGTAAGCCCGCGCGCACGCCTCGTATCTCACCGTTTCAGCGTTTTGTAGGCGCTGGCTTGCCAGCGAAGAGGCCCGCCAGCCCGACACCCGGCTCAAGGGCTCCTTCGCCGGTCAGCCGGCCGCTGCGGAACAAGGGTCGGGGATGACCCGGACAGACCGATAACAACAACTCCTGTGGAGACAATCATGGACTTTTCACTGCGCAACCTTGCCCTCACCGCCGGCTGCATGCTGTTCGCCGGCCAGTTGCTGGCCGCATCCGCCGAGCCCAAGCGCCCGGAATGCATCGCCCCGGCCTCCCCGGGCGGCGGCTTCGACCTGACCTGCAAGCTGGCGCAAAGCGCGCTGGTCAACGAGAAGATTCTGACCAAGCCGATGCGCGTGACCTACATGCCCGGCGGAGTCGGTGCCGTGGCCTACAACGCGGTGGTGGCCCAGCGCCCGGCCGACGCCGGGACCCTGGTGGCCTGGTCCAGCGGCTCGCTGCTGAACCTGGCCCAGGGCAAGTTCGGCCGTTTCGATGAAAGCGCGGTGCGCTGGCTGGCGGCGGTCGGCACCAGCTACGGCGCTATCGCGGTGAAAAGCGACTCGCCCTACAAGACCCTCGACGATCTGGTCCAGGCTCTTAAGAAAGATCCAAGCAAGGTGGTGATAGGTTCCGGCGGCACCGTGGGCAGCCAGGACTGGATGCAGACCGCGCTGATCGCCAAGGCCGCCGGGATCAACCCCCGGGACCTGCGCTACGTCGCCCTGGAAGGCGGCGGTGAAATCGCCACCGCCCTGCTGGGTGGGCACATCCAGGTGGGCAGCACCGACATTTCCGACTCCATGCCGCATATCCAGGCCGGCGACATGCGCCTGCTGGCGGTGTTCTCCGAACAGCGTCTGGACGAGCCGGAAATGAAAGACATCCCCACCGCCAAGGAACAGGGCTACGACATCGTCTGGCCGGTAGTACGCGGTTTCTACCTCGGGCCGAAGGTCACCGACGAGGAGTACGCCTGGTGGAAAAACGCCTTCGACAAGCTGCTGGCCTCCGAAGAGTTCGCCAAGCTGCGTGATCAGCGCGAGCTGTTCCCCTTCGCCCTGACCGGCCCCGAGCTGGACACCTACGTGAAAAAGCAGGTGGCCGACTACAAGACCCTGGCCAAAGAGTTCGGCTTGATCCAGTGACCGTCCCTTGCTGACGGCCCGGCCCTCGCGCATCGAGGGCCGCGCCCGGGAGTTAACCATGCTCGTTCAACGTCTCTTCGCCGCGGTGTTGCTGCTGGCCTGTGCCGCTCTGGCACTGATGGCCTGGCCGTACCAGGCGGCCTTTTCCTACGAACCCGTGGGCCCGCGGGCCTTCCCTCTGCTGATGCTCGGCCTGATGGGCCTGGCCCTGCTGTACATGCTGGTGCGCCCGACACCGATCAAGCACAGCGAAGACGAACCGCCCCTGGACCGGGCCACCCTGAACAAGATCACGATCTGCGTGGCCTTGCTGCTGGTGTTCGCCGGCACCTTCGAACCCCTGGGGTTCATCGTCGCCAGCATCCTCATCGGTGTACCCATGGCCCGGCTTTACGGCGGCCGCTGGCTGCCCAGCCTGATCATCATCAGCCTGCTCAGTGTCGGCCTCTACTGGCTGTTCGACCGGGTCATGGACGTGCCTCTGCCCCTCGGCCTGCTCGACGTTCTGGAGAATTGATATGGATACCCTCAGTTACCTGGGCCAGGGCTTCGGCGTTGCACTGACCCCCTACAACCTGGTCACCGCCCTGTCCGGCACCCTGATCGGCACCGTGGTCGGGCTGCTGCCGGGCCTGGGCCCGATCAACGGCGTGGCGCTGCTGATCCCCATCGCCTTCGCCCTGGGCCTGCCGCCGGAATCGGCGCTGATCCTGCTGGCGGCGGTGTACCTGGGCTGCGAATACGGCGGCCGCATCAGCTCGATCCTGCTGAACATTCCCGGTGAAGCCTCCACCGTGATGACCACCCTCGACGGCTACCCCATGGCGCGTAAGGGCCTGGCGGGCGTGGCCCTGTCGCTGTCGGCCTGGAGCTCGTTCATCGGCGCCTTCATCGCCACCTGCGGCATGGTGCTGTTCGCCCCGCTGCTGGCCAAGTGGGCGATCGCCTTCGGCCCGGCGGAGTACTTCGTGCTGATGGTATTCGCCATCGTCTGCCTGGGCGGGATGGCCGGCGACCGGCCGTTGAAGACCTTCATCGCCGCGCTGATCGGGCTGTTCCTGTCGGCGGTCGGCATCGACGCCAACAGCGGCGTGTACCGCTTCACCGGGGACAACATCCACCTCACCGACGGCATCCAGTTCGTGGTGCTGGTGCTGGGCCTGTTCTCCATCAGCGAGATCCTGTTGCTGCTGGAGAAGACCCATCGCGGCCAGGAAGCGGTAAAAGCCACCGGGCGCATGATGTTCAACATCAAGGAAGCGGCCTCGGTGTTCGCGGTGAACATCCGCTGCGGCCTGCTGGGCTTCATCATGGGCGTGCTGCCCGGCGCCGGCGCGACCCTGGCCAGCGCCGTGGCCTACATGACCGAGAAGCGCATCGCCGGTGCCAGCGGCACCTTCGGCGAAGGCGACAAGCGTGGCCTGGCCGCCCCGGAAACCGCCATCGGCGCCTCGGCCTGCGGCGCCCTGGTGCCGATGCTGACCCTCGGCGTACCCGGCTCCGGCACCACCGCGGTGATGATCGGCGCCCTGTCGCTGTACAACATCACCCCCGGTCCGCTGCTGTTCCAGCAGCAACCGGACATCGTCTGGGGCCTGATCGCCTCGTTGTTCATCGCCAACATCATGCTGGTGATCCTCAACATCCCGATGATCCGCCTCTTCACCCGTATCCTCGCGGTGCCGAACTGGGCCCTGGTGCCGGTGATCGCGATCATTACCGGGATCGGCGTCTACGCGGTGCACGCCACCACCTTCGACCTGTTTTTGATGGTCGGTATCGGCATCTTCGGCTACATCCTGCGCAAGCTGGACTTCCCGCTGTCGCCGGTGCTGCTGGGCTTCATCCTCGGCGGACTGATGGAACAGAACCTGCGCCGGGCGCTGTCGATTTCCAACGGCGCCATGGAGATTCTCTGGTCGAGCCCGATCACGGTCGGGGTCTGGGTGCTGACCGTGATCATGCTGCTGATGCCGCTGCTGCGCATCTGGCGCAAGCGCGCGGCCCAGCAACGTGCCGTGGCCGATGTCTGACGCCCGCTTCCGGCAATGGTGGGGCACGCCCCTGGTGGGTCTGGCTGGCGGCTACCTGGCCAGCCAGATCGGCTGGCCGCTGCCGTGGATGGTCGGCTCGCTGCTGGCGATCATCCTGGTGCGCTGCCTGACGCCCTGGCAGTTGGCGGAGATCCCCGGCGGGCGCAAAGGCGGGCAATGGGTGGTGGGCATCGGCATCGGCCTGCACTTCACTCCGCAGGTGATGGAGCAGGTGCTGAGCCATTTCGGCCTGATCTTCTTCGGTGCCCTGGTCACCAGCCTGTCCAGCGTGGTCGGGGTCTGGTTGCTGCGACGCACCGGGGAAGACCGGGCCACGGCATTCTTCTCCAGCATGCCCGGTGGCTCCGGGGAGATGGTCAATCTCGGCGCCCGTAACGGTGCGGTGCTCAGTCGGGTAGCAGCCGGGCAGAGCCTGCGGGTGCTGACGGTGGTGCTCTGTGTACCGGCGGCGTTCAAGTACCTGCTGGGGGAAGGCACCCCGTCCCTGCAGGCAAGCAGCGTGGACTGGCAGTGGCTGGCCCTGCTGTTTCCGGCTGGAGCGCTGCTGGCCTGGCTCTGGCAACGCCTGCGCCAGCCCAATCCCTGGCTGTTCGGGCCCTTGCTGCTCAGCGCGACGGCGAGCATCGCCTGGGACCTGCACATCGGCCTGCCCGACGGCGCCAGCCAGATCGGCCAGTGGCTGATCGGCAGTGGCCTGGGCTGTCATTTCAACCGAGAGTTCTTCCGTCGGGCGCCCTCGTTCATGGGCCGCACCCTGATCGGCACCGCCCTGACCATGCTGATGGCCGGCCTCGCGGCCCTGGGCCTGAGTGTGTTGACCCGCCTCGATCTGCGGTCGCTGACCCTGGGCATGATGCCCGGCGGCATTGCGGAGATGAGCCTGACAGCGGAGGTCCTGCAACTGTCGGTGCCACTGGTGACGGCGATGCAGGTCATGAGGTTGTTGTTCGTGCTGTTTCTCGCCGAGCCCCTGTTCCGCCACTGGAACAAAGGCCCCCTGTAGCCGCAGCCTGCGCAGCGGCTACAGGATTGGCCTTACAACGGCGGCAGGCGCCACTCGATCGGCGTCTCGCCATTCTGCTCCAGGTACTTGTTGGTCCGGCTGAAGTGCCCGCAACCGAGGAAGCCACGGTAGGCCGACAGCGGCGACGGGTGCACCGAGGTCAGCACCAGGTGCTTGGTGGCGTCGATCAGTTTCTGCTTGCTCTGGGCATGGGCGCCCCACAGCAGGAACACCAGATGCGGCTGATGCTCGCTGACCACCTCGATGATCCGATCGGTGAAAAACTGCCAGCCCTTGCCCGCGTGGGAGGCGGCGTTGGCCCGCTCCACGGTCATGGTGGTGTTGAGCATCAGCACGCCCTGGTCGGCCCAGCTTTGCAGGTAGCCGTGGTTGGGAATGTCGATGTTCAGGTCGCGCTTGAGCTCTTTATAGATGTTCACCAGCGACGGCGGCGCCGGCACTCCGGGCTGCACCGAGAAGCACAGGCCGTGGGCCTGGCCCGGTCCGTGGTACGGGTCCTGGCCGAGAATCACCACCTTGACCTTGTCCAGCGGCGTCGAGTTCAGGGCGTTGAAGATCATCGGTCCCGGCGGATAGATTTCCTTGCCGGCGGCATGTTCCCGGCGCAGGAACTCGCGAAGTTCGCTCATGTAGGGCTGCTCGAATTCGGCACGCAGGGCCTCCTTCCAGCTCGGTTCGAGTTTGATACGATCGTCAGCAGTCATGGCCAGGCCCGTGAAAAAACAATGGCCGCACCCTAGGAAAGCCGACTTCGCTTGTCAATTGATCTGACACGGAACCGGCACTTTCCCTACCAGCGATCATACTGATCGCTTCTATTGCTCCTCGAGGTCACGATGAACCTGCACGTCGAAGAACTCACTGGCAGCGATGGCGCCCGCATCGCCATTGCCACCCTGGACGCGGAAAAATCCCTGAACGCCCTGTCGCTGCCGATGATCCAGCAACTGAGCGAACGCCTCGACGCCTGGGCCAAGGACCCGCAAGTGGTCTGCGTGCTGTTGCGCGGCAACGGCGCCAAGGCCTTCTGTGCCGGTGGCGAAGTGCGCAGCCTGGCCCAGGCTTGCCTGGATCATCCGGGTGAAGTACCGGCCTTGGCCGGGCATTTTTTCGCTGCGGAATACCGTCTCGACTATCGCCTGCACACCTACCCCAAGCCGGTGATCTGCTGGGGCCACGGCTATGTACTGGGCGGCGGCATGGGCTTGCTCCAAGGGGCCGGCATCCGCATCGTCACCCCCAGCAGTCGCCTGGCGATGCCGGAAATCAGCATCGGCCTGTATCCCGATGTCGGCGCCAGCTGGTTCCTTTCACGGATGCCCGGCAAGCTCGGCCTGTTTCTCGGGCTCACCGGGGCCCATATGAATGGCCGCGATGCCCTGGACCTGGGCCTCGCCGACCGCTTCCTGCTGGATGAGCAACAGGAAACGCTGATCGAAGGCTTGCTGCAGTTGAACTGGCAGGAACAGACCCCGCGGCAGCTCAACAGCCTGCTCAAGGCCTTGCAGCACGAAGCACTGGCGCAACTGCCCGACGCCCAGTGGCTGCCGCGCCGGGTGCAGATCGACGAATGGCTGGATGTCAGTGACGTGGCCTGCGCCTGGCGCGCCGTCAGCCAGTTGCAGCATCACGACGATGCCCTCTACCAACGCGCGGCCCAGACCCTCACCCAGGGCTGCCCGCTGACGGCCCACCTGGTCTGGGAACAGATCCGCCGCGCCCGCTACCTGTCGCTGGCCGAGGTGTTCCAGATGGAGTACACCCTGAGCCTGAACTGCTGCCGGCATCCGGAGTTTGCCGAGGGCGTGCGTGCGCGCCTGATCGACAAGGATCATCAACCGCACTGGCATTGGGCGGATATCAATCAGGTGCCCGAGGCCGTGGTCGAAGCGCACTTCCACAAGGCCTGGGAAGGTCGCCATCCCCTGGCGGACCTGACGGATTACTAAAAAGCCCGTAGCCGCCACCGGCGGCTACGGGCTCCAGGCCCCGGCACAATCAGTGGCCGCGCCCACCCCGTCCATGGTCGCCACGGCCACGCCCGCCGTGACCGCCCCAATCCTGATTGCCACCGTTGTCGTTGTTCCAGTTGCCGTGGCGCTCATGCCCGCCCCAACCCTGCGCGGGATAAGGTCGGTAGCCCGCCCGGGGGACCTGGTAGTAACGCGGAGCCGGTGCGTAATAACGCGGCGCCGGCTGGTAGTAGCGTGGGGTGTAGTAGCTGCGTCCGGTCGAGTAATAGGAAGCGCCGCCACCGTAGTAATAGGCCGGTGCCGGGGCACTGTAGACCTCGGAGCTGTAGTAGCTTGAGCCTCCATCGTAATAAGGGACACACGCGCCAAGACTCAAACCCAGTAATGCAACAAGCAGAAGTCGACGATACATGGCGGCCTCCTGGACCGCGAAGAAGCCACGCCAGCGACGCTGGCAGGCGGCAATCAGCAACAGGCTGACTGACGCAATATCTGACCGCAAAAATGCCTTCTGGTGCGATTCTGGCAACACATTGATACAAGTCATGCGACCGCTGGTAGGCTCCCGCCCATGGCGTCTCAAGGCCTGGGCCGGCGGCGGTGCAAGAAGTGTTTGCAACGTATCAATGCCCAGACAATTCCGTGCGCTGTTGAACAAGTCATTTGTCCGCCGTGCCACTAGAATGCGTCATCGGGCCACTATCACGGAATCGCCATGCCGCTTCGTTCTCCCCTGTATTCGCAACGTTCGCTGGTGCTGGTCCTGATCACCCTGCTGGGCAGTGGCTTCCTCGCCACCTCCCTGCTCAGCTACTACGCCTCGCGGGATTCGATCCGCGACAACATCGTCAACACCGAACTGCCGCTGACTTCCGACACCGTGTATTCGGAAATCCAGAAGGACCTGGTACGGCCGGTGCTCATCTCCTCGATGATGGCCCGCGACACCTTCATGCGTGACTGGGTGGTGGCCGGCGAGCGCGACCCCAGCCAGATGACCCGCTACCTCAACGAGGTCATGACCCACTACGACGCCTACACCGCCTTCTTCGTCTCCAACACCAGCCTCACCTACTACCAGGCCAAGGGCGTGCTGAAGAAGATCAAGGTCGATGAGCCGCGGGACGCCTGGTACTTTCGCGTGCGCAATATGGCGACGCCCTATGAAATCAACGTCGACCCGGACCTGGCCAATCAGGACAAACTGACCTTCTTCATCAACTACAAGGTCTACGACTACCAGGACCGCTTCATCGGCGCCGCTGGCGTCGGCCTGACGGTGGACGCGGTGATCAAGCTGATCGACAAGTACCAGCAGCGCTACCAGCGCAGCGTGTACTTCGTCGACACCTTCGGGCGCATCGTGCTGACCGGTGCCGATGGCGGTCCCCAGGGTGCCCGCAGTGGCCAGTCCCTGCATGATCTGGCAAGCCTCAAGGAACTGATGGCCCAACTGCCCAAGCCCCACAGCGGCAGCTATGAATACTCGACCCAGGGCCAGGGGCATTTTCTCAATGTGCGCTTCATTCCCGAACTGAACTGGTACCTGTTCGTCGACAAGCGCGAAGACGGCGCCCTCAACGGCATCCGCCAGTCGCTGTACCTGAACCTGCTGATCTGCCTGGTGATCACCGCCATCGTGCTGATCCTGCTCAGCGGCGTGGTGCGCCGCTACCAGCGCAAGATCGAAACCCAGGCCACCCTCGACAGCCTGACCCGTCTGCCCAACCGTCGCGGTTTCGACCTGCTGGCGGCCCAGGCCCTGCAAGAGGCGCGACGCGACTTGACGCCGCTCTGCGCCCTGCTGCTGGACCTGGATCACTTCAAGCGCCTCAACGATACCTACGGCCACCTGGCCGGGGATCAGGTGCTCAGCGGCTTCGCCCGGGACCTGCAGGACTGCCTGCGCCAGTCCGATATCGTCTGTCGCTGGGGCGGCGAGGAATTCATCGTCCTGCTCAAGGACACCGAGAGCGGGCCCGCCCTGCAGATCGCCGAAAAGATTCGTCTGCTGACCGAACGGCAGCGCTACTACTATGAAGGGCAACCCCTGCAACTGACCGTCAGTATCGGCTTGACCGCCCTGCAACCGGCAGACACCCTGCACAGCCTGCTGTCCCGTGCCGACCATGCGATGTATCGCGCCAAGCAAAGTGGACGTAATCGAACCTGCGTAGAAATGCCTCACTCCAGCCATGAATGAACCTGACCTTTGCCCGGCCTGCGGTGCCCGCAACGACTGCGCCCTGGCCGACCCACGCACGGCGGACCGAGCCTGCTGGTGCTACAGCGTGAGCATCGACCCGGCCATCATCGAGGCCCTGGCGCCCCAACTGCGCGACCGTGCCTGCCTGTGCCCGCGCTGCGCCGGGGTCGAGGCGCAGCTGCGCGCCGGCACCCTGCCCCGCTCCTGAAACCCGTCCCCGTCCACTGCCAGCGATTTCCCGCCATGCGCCTTGACCGTTTCCTCAGCAACCTGCCGCGCTTCAACCGCCAACAGGTGCGCCTGCTGCTGGTGCAGCGGCGCGTCCGCATCGACGGTCAGCCGGTCAGCGATCCCCGGGCCGAGGTCAGCGAATTCAGTCGGGTGGAGCTGGATGAGGAGGTGCTGCAGGCCGGCAAGCCGGCGCGCTACTTCATGCTGCACAAGCCCATGGGTTGCGTCAGTGCCACCCGCGATCCCGAGCACCGGACCGTGCTGGAGCTGATCCACGAGCCGGACCCGCAGGAGCTGCACATCGCCGGACGCCTGGACTACAACACCACCGGGCTGATGCTGATCACCAACGACGGCCAGTGGTCGCGACGCCTGACCCAGCCGCAGACCAAACTGCCCAAGCTCTACTACGTGGAAACCGAAGACGAGATTGGGCCCGAGTACATCCAGACCTTCGCCGAGGGCCTGTATTTTGCCTTCGAAGACCTCACCACCCTGCCCGCGCAGTTGCAGATCCTCGGTCCGCGCAGCGCCCGGCTGAGCATCGTCGAAGGGCGCTATCACCAGGTCAAACGCATGTTCGGCCACTTCAACAACAAGGTGCTGCGCCTGCATCGCGAACGCATGGGGCCGCTGCTGCTGGACGAACGGCTGGCACCTGGCGAATACCGGCCCCTGAGCGCCGACGAAATCCGCCTGATCTGAAGTGCCCCCCCTGCCCGGATGACCGCTGGGCAGAAGCTGTCGAACAATTTGTCCAATCGACTTGCAGGTTGCCGATTGCCCTGCTTGAATCACTCCGTCGGCCGAAATGTGACCGATGAGTCACGAACAGACATCTAAGAAACCTTTTGCCGGCCTGAGCCCTGCCTGCTCTGCATTTCCCCCGGCAAATCGCCCACCTATAACAACACCCGTCGACCTGCCTTACCGGATCGACATGGGCTCCCATTCCAGGCGTATGCCTACCTGTCACATTGCCCGTGCACACTCAGTGATGCGCGCATACCCGCTTGCCAGGAGTCTTATGACATGAGGCCAGAAATCGCTGTGCTGGATATACAGGGTCAGTATCGGGTTTACACGGAGTTCTATCGCGCAGATGCCGCAGACAAGACCATCATTCTGGTCAACGGCTCGATGGCCACTACTGCGTCCTTTGCGCAGACCGTGAAGAACCTGCACCCGCAGTTCAACGTGGTGCTCTACGACCAGCCCTACGCGGGCCGCTCCAAAGCCCACAACAAACACGAACGGATGCTCACCAAGGAAGTGGAGGGGCAGATCCTCCTGGAGTTGATCGAGCACTTCGCCGCCGAGCATGTGCTGTCGTTTTCCTGGGGTGGCGCCGCCGCCTTGCAGGCTCTGGCCCAGCGTCCGCGGCGCATCGAGAAGGCGGTGATCAGCTCGTTCTCGCCGGTGATCAACGAGCCGATGCGCGATTATCTGGAGCGCGGTGTCGATTACCTCGGCAACCTCGACCGCCATCGCGTCGGCCACCTGGTCAACGACACCATCGGCAAGCACCTGCCCTCGCTGTTCAAGCGCTACAACTACCGCCACGTCAGCAGCCTGGCGGAGCACGAATACGGGCAGATGCACTTCCATATCAGCCATGTGCTCAACGGCGACCGGCAGTGCTACTTGCGAGCGGCGAAGAACATCCAGGTGCCGGTGCTGTTTCTCAACGGTGAGTGGGACGAGTACACCTCGGCCAACGACGCCAAGCTGTTCGCCGACCATGTGCAGCAAGCGAGCTTCAGCACCATCCAGGCCACCGGGCACTTTCTCGACATGGAACACAAGGCCGCCTGCCGCGACAGCCGCCAGGCATTGCTGGGATTCCTCAAGCCGGGTCAGTACGACGGTCGAACGCGCGCGCACTGCGTTCAGCATCAGCATGCACGGGCGATCTGACAGTGCATCGTCACCGGTGGGCCAGCCGCCCTTGAAAAACCCTGTTTTTCCTGGCGCATGGCCCACCTGCGGCGAACAGCGATGACACGCAAGCGCAGGTCAGATAAAGAAAAACTTCAAATCTGCAGCCACATCTGGTACAAAGTCAGCCGTTCGAGCGGGTGTCGTATAATGGCATTACTCCAGCTTCCCAAGCTGATAACGAGGGTTCGATTCCCTTCACCCGCTCCACTTCCCCAATCTGCCAGTCAGCGCAGATCCGCAAAGCAGTTTCCCCGTCGTTGAACTCAGGCGACCTCTTCTCTTCCAAGCTTCAAGCCTGACGACTCGAGCCCCAGCCCTGTACCTGGCTCGGCCGAACGGGTCGCCTCGATGGTCGTGCCCATCACTCTCGCTTTGCCCATGAATCCTCGCAGGGTACAGGCCGCCAATCGGGACGCTTCAGTTGGCCTTGGCCGGCGCTTGTGCTCCCGACGATCGGCACGCACAACGCACCCGGCGATAGCCCGGCCTGGCAAATTGGCTATGATATCCGGCCTGTTTCCCTGCCCCCCTGCCCGGCCATCGACGATACCTGCGTCGCGCCCTTCGAGGGACAAGCCCCTCAGCCGCTTCTTTTGCATGATTCGCCCGACATCACGGGCTGCACACGAACCTGAAGGAACTGCGACATGACCCAGAACATTTACGACGACCCGACTTTTTTTCAGGGCTACAGCCAGCTAGGGCGCTCCGTCGGCGGCCTGGATGCGGCGCCGGAATGGCCGGCCCTGCAAGCCCTGCTGCCACCGATGAAAGGCCTCAAGGTGCTGGACCTGGGCTGCGGTTATGGCTGGTTCAGCCGATGGGCAAGCGAACAAGGGGCCCAGCAGGTGCTGGGCCTGGACGTTTCGGAAAAGATGCTGGCGACTGCCCGCGCCAGCACCTCGGCGCCCCATATCGATTATCAGCGGGCCGACCTGGAACACCTGAGCCTGCCCAACTGCAGCTTCGACCTGGCCTACAGCTCCCTGGCCCTGCATTACATCAAGGACCTGCGCGGCCTGTTCGCCCAGGTCTACGCAGCCCTGGTGCCCGGGGCGCGCCTGGTGTTCTCCATCGAGCACCCGATCTTCATGGCTCCACGCAATCCCGGCTGGCAGGTGGATGACCAGGGCCGCAAGTCCTGGCCCCTGGACAGCTATCAGCAGGAGGGCGAACGGATCACCCATTGGCTGGCCGAGGGGGTGATCAAGCAGCACCGTACCCTGGGCACCCTGCTCAACACCCTGATCGCTACCGGGTTCAACATTCGCCACGTCGAGGAATGGGGACCGAGCGCCCAGCAAGTGCTGGCGCAACCCGCCCTGGAAGAAGAGCGCGAGCGACCGATGATGTTGCTGGTGGCCGCCCAGCGCTGAGGCGGCCGCCGTTGCGCGGCCACCTCGGCAGGAGGGTCCCGCGTGGCTAGAAGCCCTGCTGCAAGGGAAAGCGCCGGGCGCCACAGCGGGCGAGGAACTTTTCCTGGGCCATGGGCCGGGCCAGGAAGTAGCCCTGGGCCTCGTCGCAACCAAAGGCCCGCAGCATCTGCAGACATTTGAAACTCTCGATGCCCTCGGCCACGGTGCGGTAGCCCAGTTCCCGGGCCAGGGCGATCACCGAGCGGGTGATCTTCTGGTGCTGGGCGCTGCTCTCAAGGTCGGTGACCATGGACTTGTCGAGCTTCACCACATTGGCCGGAATCTGGTGCAGGTAGGCGAAGTTGCTGTAGCCGGTGCCAAAGTCGTCGATGGCCACATCCATGCCCAGGCCGCGAATCTTGCTCAGCTGATCCAGCACCTTGGGATTGGAGCGCAGCCAGGCCCCTTCGGTGATTTCCACTTCCAGGCGCTGCGGGTCGATGCGATGGCGCCGGCAGGCATCGCGCAGCACATCGGCAATGTCCTGATCCTCGAAATCCTGGGGCGAGAGGTTGATCGACAGACGCTGCACGTCGCTGGAACTCCAGCGGTGCAGGCGCTCCAGCACGGCATTGATCACCCAGTGGGTCACCCGGTGGATCAGCGCATTGCGCTCCATGACCGGAATGAACTCCGCCGGTGAAATCGGCCCCAGCCACGGATGATCCCAGCGGATCAGTGCCTCGGCGCTCACCTGAGCACCGTCGGGCAGGGCGAAGCGCGGCTGGAACATCAGGTAGATCTGTCCGCTGTCCAGGGCTTCGCTGATGTCCGAGGCGAGGTTGAAGGCCCGCCGATAGGCCTGGTCACGCACCACATCGTAGGGCGCCCAGGTGCTGCGGTTGAGGGTCGCCAGCTCCAGGGCGAACATCGCCTTGCGCAGCACGTCGGGCACCGCGTCGCGGTCCGTGGAAAATTCCACCGTGCCCGCGCACACCGCCGGAATCATCGGCAGTTCCAGGCCCGGCGGCTGACGGCGCAGACGCCGCACCAGCCCGTCCAGAAAGCGCTCGATCCCGGGGGCCGCCGGCAGCAGGAACCCGAAGCGCTTGACCGACACGTGGTACACCCGCACATGCCGCCCCAGGTAGGCGAGCAGTTGCTGGGCCAGGAAGCGCACGATGGTTTCGAACGGCGCCAGGCCCATGGCCAGGGTCAGCTCATGGGCCACGGTCATGTCCACCGCATCCACCAGCACCAGCACGCGCCTTTCCCCCGGATTTTCGTCCGCCAGGTCGTACAGATCTCTCTGGAACTGTTCACGGTTGGGCAGGCAGCTCACCGGGTCGCGCCGGGTCAGGCGCTGACGCTGCTCGACCTGTTCCATCACCAGCGATGCCAAGTCGCGCAATTGCTGGCGCTCGGCGGCATTCAGTCGCTGGGGCTCTTTGTCGATGACGCACAGACTGCCAATCGCATGCCCGGTGGAAGTAATCAGCGGCGCGCCGGCATAAAAGCCGATGCCCGGATCATCAGTCACCAGGGGGTTGCGGTGAAAACGCACATCCTGGCGGGCGTCTTCCACCTCGAACACATCATCGGTTCTGATGGTGTAAGCGCAGAACGATTGCTCGATCGGGGTCTGTTCGACCGCGAACCCCACCCGCGACTTGAACCACTGCCGATCACGGTCCACCAGGGTGATCAACGCCGTGGGCACCTTGAAATACTCGGCAGCCAGCCGGCAGATGCGGTCGAAGCGCTCGCAACGGGCGGTATCCAGCAGTTCCAGGGCATACAGGGCAGCCAGGCGCTGCTCCTCGGCCAACGCCTTATCGGGCATATGCCGTCTCGGGCAGGATCAACACACTCATCAGAAACCTATCTCACCCACACGGGGATATAACGACGCCCGGAAAACCGGCCGAACCTTGAAGTAATGGCATTACGACATCCATCGACAGCATGACGCAGTGACTAGTGCTTGCCAATTCCATCCGTCGGACGAACGGTCGACGGCCAGCGCCCGAAGGCTGCGTTGAAACACTTGATCTAGAGCGATCCACCCTGGAAGGTAGCACCCAGCCAGGCCGTACTGCGACGCTACACCGCTGCCCTCTCCATCCGGAAAACCGCCCCATGCCAAGGCCCCATACGCTGCATCGTTGCCTGTACCTGTGGAGCGCGCTGGCCGTGTTCCTGCCGCTCCTTGCCCAGGCCGCCGAGCCCCAGCCCCCCAGCGCCGCCGACATTGCCTGGCTCAGGCGCGACGGCTTCGATCTGGACACCGCGCAACTCCAGCGCCTGCGCCACCTGGGCCGCGACGGATTGCTCGAGGCGCAACTGCAGGATCGCCTGCGCGAGCCGTTGCCAGCGGCAATCGACGCCCTGCTGCGCAGCTACCCGGCCCTGAACGACTCGACCCCGGCCTTGCTGCAGGAGTTCAAGCAGCGCCAGGAACAGCTCAAGGCCATGCCCGACGGCGATGCCCGCAACCAGGCCAGGCAAGACCTTCGCCAGCGGGCCAACCAGCTCGCCGAGCAGACCCAGTCCGCAGTGCTGCTGCAAGCCATCTATGGCCCCAACCAGCTCAAGGAGCAGTTGGTGCTGTTCTGGCTCAATCACTTCAGCCTGTTCCAGGGCAAGGGCCAGGTGCGACTGCTGAGCGCCGACTACGTGAACGAGGCGATTCGCCCCCATGCCCTGGGCCGGTTCAAGGACCTGCTGCTGGCCACCCTGCAAAGCCCGGCGATGCTCGAATACCTCGACAACAGCCAGAACGCCAAGGGCCGGGTCAACGAAAACTACGCCCGTGAGCTGCTGGAGCTGCACAGCCTGGGCGTGGCGGCCGGCTACAGCCAGGAGGACGTGCAGCAACTGGCACTGATCCTGACCGGAGCCGGATTGGCGCCCCGAGACGGTCGCGAACAACATTGGCCCCGGTCCTTGCAGCCGCGGGTGGTGCAACAGGGATTGTTCCAGTTCAACCCCAGGCGCCATGACTTCAGCGACAAGCGCCTGCTCGGCCACACCATCAAGGGCAGCGGCTACGACGAGATCACCCAGGCCATCGACCTCATCACCCGGCAACCGGCCTGCGCCCAGTTCATCTCGCGCAAGCTGGCCCAGTACTTCGTCGCCGACGAACCGCCGGCGGCCCTGGTGACCCGCATGGCCAAGACCTTCCGCGACAGCGACGGCGACATCGCCCAGGTCATGCGCACGCTGATGCAGTCGCCGGAGTTGCTGCAATCGACCGGCAAGAAATTCAAGGACCCGCAGCAGTTCGTGGTGTCGGCGCTGCGCCTGGCCTATGACGGCAAGCCTGTGGCCAACCCGCGGCCCCTGCTCAACTGGCTGAACCAGATGGGCCAGCCGGTGTTCGGCCGGATTACCCCCGACGGCTGGCCGCTGGTGGCCAGTGGCTGGTCGAGCTCCGGGCAAATGGCCAAGCGCTTTGAAATCGCCCGGGCCATAGGTTCGGGCAATAACCGGCTATTCACCGCCGAAGGCAGCACGGTTCCGGGGCCGGGTTTTCCGATGATCACCACCCCGATGTATTACCAGGCGATCGCGCCTCACCTCTCCAGCGCCACCCGCAACGCCCTGGAGCAGGCCGTCTCGCCCCAGGAATGGAACACCTTCCTGTTGTCCTCGCCGGACTTCAACAACCGCTGAGCACGCGCCAAAGGGCTGCGCGCCACCTGACCGGGAACCGCCATGAATCGTCGCCAACTGCTGATTGCCGCGGCCGCCGCAGCCGCCCTGCCCGGCCTGTCGTTTTCCGCCCGGCTGTTCGCCGCACCGGCCGCCGCGCCGCGAACCCTGCTGGTGTTCCTGCGCGGCGGTTACGACTGCAACAACCTGCTGGTGCCCTACAGCAGCGACTTCTACTACGAGTCGCGCCCAAGCCTGGCAATCGCCCGCCCCGATGCGCACAACCCGCAAAGCGCCATCGCCCTGGACAGCCACTGGGGCCTGAACCCGGTGCTGCGGGACTCGCTGTACCCGCTGTGGCAGCGCAAGGAAATGGCCTTCGTGCCCTTCGCCGGCACCGACGACCTGTCCCGCAGCCACTTCGCAACCCAGGACAGCATCGAGGCCGGACAGCCGAGCCAGCCACGCCGGCGCTACGACTCGGGCTTTCTCGCGCGCCTGGTCCGGCAAGTGCCCGACAGCGCGCCGATGGCTTTCACCGATGCCCTGCCCCTGAGCTTCCAGGGTGGCCGGGACATTCCCAACCTGTCCCTGCGCAGTGCCGGCAAGGCGCCCTTCGATGCGCGCCAGGCAAACATTCTGTCGTCCATGTACCAGCACACGCCCTACGCCGCAGCGGCCAGCGACGGCCTGGCCTTGCGCCAGAAAGTCTCGCAGGAGCTGCAGCAAGAGATGCTCGCGGCCAATCGCGGGGCCGCCAATGCGCAGAGCTTCGCCACCCAGACCCGGCGTATGGCCAGCCTGATGCGCGAGCAATATCGCCTGGGTTTCGTCGATGTCGGCGGCTGGGACACCCACGTCGACCAGGGCAGTACCCAGGGCCCGCTGGCCAACAACCTGGCCAACCTCGGGCAAGGGCTGGCGGCCTATGCCGAGGCCATGGGCGAGCACTGGAAGAACAGCCTGGTGATCGTGGTATCCGAATTCGGCCGGACCTTTCGCGAGAATGGCGCCAAGGGCACCGATCACGGCCATGGCACGGTGTACTGGGTGCTCGGCGGCGCTGTACGCGGTGGGCGCCTGGCCGGGGAGCAAGTGGCGGTGAATGCCCGGGGCCTGCTGCAGGACCGCGACTACCCGGTGCTCAACAACTACCGCGATCTGCTCGGGGGCTTGCTGGCCACGACCTGGGGACTGACGGGCGCCCAGGTGCAGGAAGTGTTCCCCAACTCGAGGCCCAATGCCCTGGGGCTGGTCTGAAGCCTCGACCAGGCAGCCGGATAAACACGAAAAAAAAGAGCGATCCGAAGATCGCCCTCGCAGCTTGCCAGCCGATGCATCGGGCCACTGGCCGCGACAGACGCTTGGCGATCTGCCGTGCATCCGCTGGAAGCCATTTGCCCCCTGTTACCGCCCCGCTCCTGCTTGGCGTGTTGCACTTTTTAACAGTTGGCCACTGTCTGTTTGCTGAACCCGGTGCAACCCGGCCCAGGACGCCTGAGCCCCCAGCGACCCGAAACCCTTGCCAAGCGGCGCAAAAAGCTCAAGCATGCGCCGCCCGCGCCCTGGGCGCCCCTCGCTCACGGAAGGAGCCGTACCTTGAAAAAACTGCTGTTCCTGCTCTCCCTCATCCTGTTGCTGATGCTCAATGTCGGTTACTACACCGAGCTGGAAGAGGCCGAAACCCACACCCGCTGGTTTCTCAAGCAAGCCCCGACCCTGCGCCTGGAGTTTTTCAACATCCACGCCAATGACGGCGATTACCGGCGCGTGGAAAAACTCAGCGACGAACAACGGCAGATGATCATCGACTACTGCAAATACCGCCTGGGCATCGACACCCAGGTCACCACCCAGGCCGACGTCGAGCGTTGCGCCAAGCTCTAGGACAACCCTTGGCGGGCACTCCAGGGCCCTCGCCCGCACCTTTGGTACTTGTCTCATGTTGGCCGGGCAAGCCCGAGCCTATGGTCGCTACAGCCCGGCTGCGGCCCGCCCCGCCTCCCGGGGTGGTATGGTGGCCGGCTGCCCTGCGTGTCGGGGCTCACTGGAGGAGCAATACGCTGAACGCCTGGTCGTGAAGCTTGAGGAGGTCACTGAAGAGATATGTGTAACGCCAAAGATATTTACACTGCGGGTTGGGTCCTGGTGGTCATGTCCGGGCTGGTGTCCCTGGTGATCCAGGTATACCTGGGCTATTTCAGGCTCGATGACATGGTCAAGCACCTGGCTCGCTGCCGGGTCATCGCCATCCGCATGCCGCTCCTGGGCAAGGATCCCCTGAGCCGCTTCTTCATGCTGCTGTGCATCGGCGCCATGTTCGCCATGCCCCACCTGTTCCTGCGCAACGGCGGCCTGAACGTGAAGGACTACCGGAAATTCCCCCTGGGCCTGAAGTGCCTGATCAATCTGTTCCAGCTTGCGGCCCTGGCCGCCGCGATCGCCTTCCTGGTGCTGTGGTGGGTCAGCCGTCACCTCTGAGGGCCATCATCGAGCATGGGGGCGCCGAACCACGGCGCCCCGCACTGGCATCCCCGCCTCAGCCGGCCGCCGTTTGCTGCCGGAAATCCTCACGGCTCATCGCAAAGAAGCGGCAAGGCAAGCCTTCAAAATCCGCATCGTGGGTGAAGCGAAAACCGATCTTGCGCGCCACCGCCAATGACGCCTCGTTATCGACATGGGCATCGACGACTATCCGTTCCACGGCCGGGTCGGCAAACGCATGGGCGACAATCCGGCGTGCGGCCTCGCTGGCATAGCCTTGCCCCCAGGCCCGACGCACCAGGCGCCAGCCCATTTCCAGCTCCGGTCCGACCGCGTCGAAGGGAATGAAGGACACCCAGCCCAGCAATTCATCCGGCGCCTGCTTGGCGAAGATCGCCCAATAACCGCAGCGCGGGCCAAAGTCCTGGGTCATGCGCGAGCGCAGGAAATCCTGGTGCCATTGACCGCCGTCCCAGGTGCCCGGAATGAAGCGCGTGACTTCCGGATCCTGGTCCATGCGCAGGCAGGCCTGGAAATGCTCGAGGGTCCGTGGTCGCAGCAACAGCCTGGGGGTTTCAAGGTGCAGGTTCATCCGTGAGTGTCCAAGAAGAAAGGGCCGTCCATGAAATCGCATCGGACGAAAAAACAGAAGAGCCAACGCTGCATACACGTTTCGATCCGATTGTTCAGATAAGTCTGATTGAATGATAAAAATTCGCACATGAGAATCGCTTCCAAATAAATGGAGGTCTTTTCTCAATGTCCAGTCCTGCCCGCCCACATTCATGGAAGTTGTGGTCCACATCCCTTGGTTTGATGGCAATTGGCGAAGCCAGCCTGGCCGCCGACGCCGACAACACCGAGCCCCCGCAGACGGCTCCGGTGACCCTCGCGCCCACGGCGGTACAAGGTATTCACCCAGCCGGTTACAAACGTGAAGCCTCGGACTCGGTGAAGTTCACCGCCCCGCTGCGCGAAACCCCGAAGTCGGTGACCATCATTACCGACACCCTGATGCAAGAGCGCGCCGTGTCCAGCCTGACCGACGCCCTGCGCAACACACCGGGCATCACCTTTGGTGCAGGTGAAGGCGGCACACCGCTGGGCGACCGTCCGTTCATCCGCGGCTTCGAAGCCAGCACCGACATCATGATCGACGGCATTCGCGACGTCGGGCGCATGAACCACGAAGTGTTCAACTACGAGCAAATCGAAATCGTCAAAGGCCCGGGCTCAGCCTACTCGGGGCGTGGCTCCACCGGCGGCACCCTGAACCTGATCAGCAAGGTGCCGCAGGCGGAAACCTTCGCCACCGGCAGCCTGACCCTGGGCACCGATCTATTGCGCCGCAGCACCGTCGATCTCAACCAGTACCTGCCCGAACAGAACCTGGCGCTGCGCCTGAACGCCATGAAGCATGAGGCCGATACCCCCGGGCGCGATCATGTGCAAGTGTCGCGCTGGGGCGTGGCACCGAGCCTGAGCTTCGGCCTGAACACCGACACCCGCGCCACCTTGAGCTACTACCACCTGCAGAGCGATGACCTGCCCGATCAGGGTCACCCGGTGTCGGAAATCACCGGCAAGCCGATCAAGGTCGACCGTGACAACTTCTATGGTTTCACCCAGCGCGACTTCCGCAATACCTCGGCGGACCTCGCCACCCTGCAGCTGGAACACGACATCAATGACCACCTGACCCTGCGCAACACCACCCGTCAGGGCCGCAGCATGCAGGACTACGTCATGAGCCGGCCGATCGCCCTGGCGCCCCAGGAACTGGCCAACCGGGTGCAACGCTCGGCGCGCGGGCGCAATGTGGTCAACAGCTCGCTGATCAACCAGACCGACATCTACGGCACGTTCGACACCGGCGCTATCGGCCACCGCTACAGCGCCGGCCTGGAATTCTCCCGTGAACGCATCGATGTCAAGAACCGCTACGCCAGCTCCAGGAGCCTCAACCTCGGCGACCTGCATCATCCCAATCCCAAGGATCCGTTCACCCCGGTGCTGCGCGACGATGGCCAGCACACTGTCACCCGACACAACAACCGCGCTGTCTATGTGATGGACACCCTCGCCCTGCACGAGCAATGGGACCTGAACCTGGGCCTGCGCTACGACGCCTATCACGTCCGCGACCCGGCCCAAAGCAACCGCAGCAACCTGTGGAGCTACCAGAGCGGCATCGTCTTCAAGCCCGTGCCCTACGGCAGCATCTACCTGGCCTACGGCACGTCCTTCAACCCCTCGGGCGAAACCGCCGGGCAATCAGGCAGGGCCGATGGTCCGGCGGGCGGCCGCTTGAGCAACCTGGCTCCGGAAAAGAGCCGCAGCCTCGAACTGGGCACCAAGTGGGACCTGCTCAACGAACGCCTGGCGCTGACCGCCGCCCTGTTCAAGACCGAGAAAGACAACGCCCGCACCTACGATCCGCTGACCGGCATCGCGACCCTGGACGGCAATGTCGAAGTCAAAGGCTTTGAAGTGGAAGCCACCGGTCACCTGACCGAGCGCTGGGAAGTGTTGGCCGGCTACACCCGCCTGGATGCCAGGGCGGTGAAATACGCCGCCGACGCCGAGTCCGTCCATAACGGCAATCAGCTGAAATTCATCGCCCCCAACAGTGGCTCGGTCTGGAGCACCTACCAACTCACCGAGCGCTGGAAGGTCGGCGCCGGCGCCAACTACGTGGGCAAGCGCTACACCAACGATGAGAACACCCACAGCCTGGACGCCTACTGGCGCTACGACGCCATGACCGCTTACCGCGTGAACAAGAACCTGGACCTGCAGTTCAACGTGCTCAACCTCGCCGACAAGACCTACTACGACGCGTCCCACGTTGGCCTGTTTGCCACCGTCGCGCCGGGGCGTTCCGCCGAACTGGCGGCCAACCTGCGCTTCTGACCCGAGCCGCAGCACTTGGGGGGCGATGGACACTCCATCGCCCCCCAGAGCGTCATGGCAGCAAGGCCTGGATATCGTTCCACAGCGCCCGAGGAACCTGCACCCCCCGCTCCAGGCTGCGGGCCCGGGCCTCAAAACGCCGCTGCGACGGCAACCGCGCGCCCTGCTGGGCAATGGCCGCAAACAACCCTTCCGCCCGCTCCAGCCCGGCTTGATAGCCCTCCCCCAGAAACACCTGGGAATCGAACGCCAGCACCAGTTCGCCATGGCAAGGCGTGGCCCCGACACCCTCATCGAAGGCCATGGATTCAGCACTGGTCAGGTCGCCAATCAGCGCCCCGGCCAGCAGTTCGATCATCGCCGCCAGGGCCGAGCCCTTGTGCCCGCCAAAGGTGCGCATCGCCCCTTGCAAGGCGGCCCGTGCATCGGTGGTGGGTTCGCCGTCGGCGTCGATCGCCCAGTGCTCGGGAATCGGCTTGCCCTGGCGCGCATGCAGCTCGATATCGCCCCGGGCAATGGCGCTGGTGGCGAAGTCGAAGACAAAGGGATTGCCCCCCGGACGCGGCCAGGCAAAGGCCAGGGGGTTGGTGCCGAACACCGGGTGGCGCCCGCCGGCCGGGGCCACCCAGCTGTGGCTGGGGTTCATCGCCAGCCCCACCAGGCCGTTGGCGGCCATCGCCTCTACCTCCGGCCACAGCGCGGAAAAGTGGAAGCAGCGCTTGATCATCATCGCCGCGATGCCCTGGCTGCGGGCCTTGTCCGCCAGCAACGGCAAGCCGGTGTAAAAGCCCAGCAACGAGTAGCCGTAATGGGCATCCACCTCCAGCACCGCCGGCGAGATGTGCCGCAGGCTGGGTTCGGCGCGCGGGTCGATCTTGCCCTCGCGCACCGAGCGTACGCAGCCCAGCAGGCGGTACACCCCATGGGAATGGCACTCGTCACGCTGACCCTGGGTAATGACCTCGGCGATGACCCGGGCATGGGCGTCGGACAGGCCGTGATGGCTGAGAACCCGATACGCCAGGACGTGGACGTCATCCAGGGACAGGCTGATGTGTTCAGACATGCTGCAACCTCTATGGCGGGTGGGGAACGCTCCTGTGGGAGAGTTTTTACCGATGGATTAAGCGAATGAAGGAGCAAGCGGGCCGACACTCCCCGGTGGAGCGCAGCCTCGCCTCAGGTCAAGCCGGTCACTGGCCGTCGAGCAGTTGCGGCACCCGCCACGGATTGGCGCTGTGCAGCTCGGCCGGCAACAACGCCTCGGGCAGGTCCTGGTAGGCCACCGGGCGCAGGAAGCGCTGGATCGCCAGGCTGCCCACCGAGGTGCTGCGGCTGTCGGACGTGGCCGGGAAGGGCCCGCCGTGGACCATGGCGTGAGCCACTTCGACGCCGGTGCCGAAACCGTTGGCCAGCAGGCGCCCGGCCTTGCTCTCCAGCAACGGCAACAAGGCCCGCACTTGCGGCTGATCGCCGTCGCTCAGGTGAACGGCGATGGTCAACTGGCCCTCCAGGCTCTGCAGGACCTGCTGCAACGCAGCGACGTCCTCACAGCGAACGATCAGCGAGGCCGGGCCAAAGACTTCCTCGCGCAATTCGCGGCACGCCACGAAGGCCGTGGCCGAGGTGGCGAACAGCGCCCCGCGCGCCTGCGGGCCCTGCCCTTCCGGGCCCAGGGCCAGGGTCTGCACCCGGGCATGCGCGGCGAGAATGGCCACGCCTTGGCAATAGCTGCGGTAAATGCCCGGCGTGAGCATGGTCTGCGCCGCCACATGGCCCAGGGCCTCGGCGGCGGCCCGCTCAAAACGCTGCAACGCCGATCCATCGACGGCCAGGATCAGCCCCGGGTTGGTGCAGAACTGCCCGGCGCCCAGGGTCAGCGAGGCAACGAACGCCGAAGCCATCGGCTCCGCGCGTTCCTCCAGGGCATGGGGCAACAGCAGCACCGGGTTGATCGAACTCATCTCCGCATAGACCGGGATCGGTTCGGGGCGCGCCGCGGCGATCTGCATCAGCGCCATCCCGCCGCTGCGCGAGCCGGTGAAGCCCACGGCCTTGATCCGCGGATCCGCCACCAGCCCCTGGCCGATGCTGCGGCCACTGTCGAACAGCAGTGAAAACACGCCCTCGGGCATGCCCTGCTGCCGGGCCGCCCGAGCGATGGCCCGGGCCACCAGTTCCGAGGTCCCGGGGTGGGCCGAATGCGCCTTGACGATCACCGGGCAACCCGCTGCCAGGGCCGAGGCGGTATCGCCACCGGCCACGGAAAAGGCCAGGGGAAAGTTCGACGCGCCGAACACCGCCACCGGCCCCAGGCCGATCTGCCGCAGGCGCAGGTCGACCCTGGGCAGGGGCTGGCGCGAAGGTTGCGCCGGATCGATCCGTACCCCGAGGAAGCCGCCATGGCGCACCACGGCAGCAAACAAGCGTAACTGGCCGACGGTACGTCCGCGCTCGCCCTCCAGGCGGGCGCGGGGCAGGCCGGTTTCCAGCTGGCAGCGCTCGATCAGCTCATCGCCCAGCTCAAGGATGTGGCTGGCGATACTCTCCAAAAATGCCGCTCGCTGCTCCAGCGGCAACTGCCGATAGGGCTCGAACGCCGCCTGGGCCAGGGCGCAGGCGCGCTCCAGGTCGGCCTGTTCGGCACCGCCAAAAGCCGGTTGCAACACCTCGCCGCTGGCGGCGGCCAGCCCGTGGATCCGCCCATTGGCGCCGAAGCTGGCGCGTTGGCCGATCAGCATCTGTCCAGTCACTGTCATGGCTTGCCTCGTCTGTTGGAAAATGCGCACGCTCATTCCACCTCATCGCCATCCAGCACCAGCTTGGCGCCGGGCACCCCGGTGTTGGCGCCCCAGGTGTAGATGCACAGGGCCATGAGGGTCACGGTCAGGGTGTCGAAGGGGTGAGCCAGGACGCCGATGCCGCCGAAGCTGCCCAGGTAGGAAATGACCATGGTCAGGGCATAGAAGGCGATCAGCCACAGCGACGAGCGCACCTGCTCGCCGATGCTCAGGTGGTCGGTCGGCACCAGGCGCCTGCACAGCAGGTAGATCACGAACATCAGGATCTGCAGTCCCAGCAGCCAGGACACCGTGCTCCAGCCGGACCAGTAGACGATCAGCGCCGCAATCACGAAGGACACCGGGCCGAGCAAGGCAAAACCGCGCACCCGGAACGGCCGCGGCATCTGCGGTGCGCTCTTGCGCAAGGCCGCGACACTGACCGGCGCCACGGCGTAGCTGAGCACCAGGGCCGCCGAGACCACGTTGATCAGCGCCTCCCACGAGGGAAACGGCAGGGTCCAGAACACCGACAGGCCGAAGGTCAGCCACAGCGCCGGGCGCGGGATGCCGGACTGCTCATCGATGCGGGTGAAGACCTTGAAGAAGGTCCCGGTGCGAGCCCAGCCATAGACCACCCGCGGCGTGGCGTTCATGTAGATGTTGCCGCAGCCGCTGGGGGAGATCACTGCATCGGCCACCACCAGATAGGCCAGCCAGCCGACCCCGAGGGTCAGGGCGATGTCGCGGTACGGCAGGGAAAATTCCTTGCTGATGCCGCTCCAGCCGTTGGCCAGCATCTCCGTGGGAATGCTGCCCAGGAAGGCCAACTGCAGCAGGCCGTAGATCAGGGTCGAGAGCAGCACCGAGAGAATCAGCGCGATGGGAATGGTGCGCTGCGGATTGCGCACTTCGCTGGCCACGGAAATGATCGGCGTCAGCCCCAGGTAGGCAAAGATGATGCCCCCGGCCGATACCGCCATCTCGATCCCCGACAGGCCGAACGGCGCAAAGCCCTGGATGTGGAAGTTGTCGGGCTTGAAGAAGGTGAACAGCACCACGATCACCAGCAAGGGCACGATGAACTTGAACAGGCTGATGAAGTTGTTGGACTTGGCGAAGGTCTTGACGCTGGAGTAGTTGAGCCAGAAGAACAGGCACAACAGGGCGAACTGCAGCAGCCAGCCGATGATCGTCGGGTTGCTGGAACCTTCGTGGGTCAATAGCGGGAACCAGGCCGCCGCATATTGCCGGGCCGCCACCACTTCGATGGCCACCAGGCTGGAAAAGGCGATCAGGGTGATGAAGCCCATCAGGTAGCCCAGCAGCGGGCCGTGGGAGAACACCGGGTAGCGCACCACGCCACCGGCCCGGGGCAGGGCCGCCCCCAGCTCGCAGTAGACGATGCCCAACAGCAGCACGGCGAAGCCACCCAGCAGCCAGGAAAAGATCCCGGCCGGCCCGGCAATCGCCGAAACGTGGCTGGCGGCGAACAGCCAGCCGGAACCGAAGATCGCACCCAGACCGATGAAGGTCAGGTCCACCAGAGAAAGTTGCTTCTTGAATTTGCCTTTGCCTGACATGGGGCTGCGCCTTTTTGGGGTTATTGGAATAGGCAGGTCGAATGTCACGTCGGCGGGGCCGCCCGACGCTTGCAGCACATGCGCTGTTACGCAAGCGGGCGCCCCGCCCGGGGCGCCCGGCAAGGGATTACAGGCCGACGTCCGGCAGGCTCGGCCGCGTGGCCAGGGCCTTGGCGACTATGGCTTTGACTTCGGCCAGGGTTTCCCCTTGCAGCGCCAGACGCGGCGGCCGGGTGATGGACGAACCGCGGCCCACCAGTTCTTCGCAGAGCTTGATGCACTGCACCAGATCCGGCCGGGCGTCCAGGTGCAGCAGCGGCATGAACCAGCGATACAGGGCCAGGGCCTCCTCGAAGCGTTTGTCCCTGGCCAGGCGGAACAGCGTCTCGCCTTCCCTGGGGAAGGCCACCGACATGCCCGAGACCCAGCCCTCGGCGCCCACCGCGACGCTTTCCACCACCACGTCATCGAGCCCGGCAAACAGCACGAAGCGATCGCCGACCGCGTTGCGCAGGTCGATGAAGCGCCGGGTGTCACCGGAGGAATCCTTGAAGCAGACGATGTTCTCGCAGTCCTGCAGGGCGATCAGCACCTCGGGGGTGACGTCGTTCTTGTAGATCGGCGGGTTGTTGTAAACCATCACCGGCAAATCGGTGCCGGTGGCCACGGCGCGAAAATGCGCCGCGGTTTCATGGGGCTTGGCCGAGTACACCAGCGCCGGCATCACCATCACCCCATCGGCCCCGGCCCTGGCGGCCTCGCGCACGGTGTTGCGGGCAAAGTCAGTGGTGAACTCGGCCACCCCGGCAATCACCGGCACCCGGCCGGCCGCGGCGTCCTTGGCGACTTCGATCACCGCGAGTTTCTCGGCGGTACTCAGGGAGGTGTTTTCCCCCACGGTGCCGCACACCACCAGGCCGGACACGCCATCGTCCACCAGCTTGCGCATGACCTGGTGAGTGGCCTGCAGATCGAGGGAGAAATCGGCTTTGAACTGAGTGGTCACGGCGGGGAATACACCGCTCCACTGGATGGCTTTACGGCTCATGGTCTTGTCCTTGTTTGAGGTCGGCCGGGCCGACTGGCGTTGGAGACGCTATCCAGAGTCGCCTTTTATCCCCCTTGCAGCTTGAAGCTTTTCACCCCCGCAGGAGACGAAATCGGCACATTCAGCGATCGCCTGCGCCGTACCTCCCCGAGCCCGGGTACGCACCGGCGACTGTGCCGATTTCGTCATCCGCGCCAGGGAAAACCCACAAGCGGCAGCCCCCTCGCCAGGGCCACTCTGTAGCTCTTTCCCCGCAGGTGCCGCCATGAAAAAAATAACCGTGATCGACTCCCACACCGGGGGTGAACCCACCCGTCTGGTCATCGACGGCTTTCCCGACCTGGGCCGGGGCTCCATGGCCGAGCGCCTGCAAACCCTGCGCAACGACCACGATCAATGGCGCCGCGCCTGCGTCCTCGAACCCCGGGGCAGCGACGTACTGGTGGGCGCCCTGCTCTGCGCGCCCCAGGCCAGCGATGCCTGCGCCGGCGTGATCTTCTTCAACAACAGCGGCTACCTGGGCATGTGCGGCCACGGCACCATCGGCCTGGTGCGCTCGCTGTACCACCTGGGGCGCATCGACTGCGGCGTGCACCGCATCGAAACCCCGGTGGGCACGGTGCAGGCCACCCTGCATGACGACCTGTCGGTGAGCGTGCGCAATGTGCCCGCCTATCGCTACCGCAGGCAGGTGGCGCTGCAGGTGCCGGGGCACGGCACGCTGCACGGCGACATTGCCTGGGGCGGCAACTGGTTCTTCCTGATCAGCGATCATGGCCAGCGCCTGGCCCTGGACAATGTCGAAGCCCTGACCCATTACACCTGGAGCGTGCGCGCGGCCCTGGAAGCCGCCGGAATTACCGGCGCCGGGGGCGGGATCATCGACCACATCGAACTGTTCGCCGACGACTCGCAAGCCGACAGCCGCAACTTCGTACTCTGTCCGGGCAAGGCCTACGACCGCTCTCCCTGCGGCACCGGCACCAGTGCCAAGCTGGCCTGCCTGGCCGCGGACGGCAAGCTCGCCCCGGGCCAGACCTGGCGCCAGGCCAGCGTCATCGGCAGCCAGTTCAGCGCCCACTACGAAGTGGTCGGCGACCGGATCATTCCCACCCTGCGCGGCAGTGCCCATATCAGCGCCGAAGCCACCCTGCTGCTGGACGACAGCGACCCGTTCGCCTGGGGCATCGGCTCGTGAAGGTGCAGGCCGAGGCCGATGTGATCGTGGTCGGCGCCGGCATCATCGGCGCCGCCTGCGCCCACGAACTGGCCCGCCGCGGTCTGCGGGTGCAGGTACTGGACGACGCCCGTGGCGGCGCCACCGCAGCCGGCATGGGGCATCTGGTGGCCATGGACGACAACCCTGCGGAGCTGGCCCTGAGTCACTACTCCATCGGCCTCTGGCGCCAGTTGCGTGCCCATCTGCCCGAGGCCTGCGCCTACCGCAATTGCGGCACCCTGTGGCTGGCCGCCGACCGCGCGGAAATGGACCTGGCCCGGACCAAGCAGCAGACCCTGGCCGCACAGGGCGTCACCGGCCAACTGCTCGATGGCCCGGCACTGGCGGCCCTGGAACCGATGCTGCGCCAGGGCCTGGGCGGTGCCCTGCAAGTCCCCGGCGACGGCATCCTCTACGCCCCGGCCACCGCCCGCTGGCTGCTCGACAGCCAGCCGCTGATCCGCTGTCTGCGTGCTCGGGTCCGCAGCGTCGCCGGCAACCGGCTGGAACTCGACGATGGCCGGGTGCTGCAGGCGCCCCAGGTGCTGCTGGCCAACGGCTACGGCGCCCGGGAGCTGCTGGCGGAACTGCCCTTGCGACCGAAGAAGGGCCACCTGCTGATCACCGACCGCTACCCGCAGCAGGTGGGGCATCAATTGGTGGAACTGGGCTATGCCGCCAGCGCCCACGCCAGCAACGGCACCTCGGTGGCGTTCAATGTCCAGCCACGCCCCACCGGGCAACTGCTGATCGGCTCGTCCCGACAGTTCGACACCCTGGAGCCCGAGGTCGAGCCCCAGGTGCTGGCACCGATGCTGCGGCGCGCGGTGGAGTACCTGCCGGCACTGGCGCAGCTCAACGGCATCCGCGCCTGGACCGGCTTTCGCGCCGCCACGCCCGACGGCCTGCCGATCCTCGGCGAACACCCGCAACAGCCGGGGCTGTGGCTGGCGGTCGGCCATGAAGGGCTGGGGGTGACCACCGCCCCCGGCAGCGCACGGCTGCTGGTGCAACAGATGTTCGGCGAATGCCCGGCGCTCGATCCGCGACCTTATCTGCCCGGGCGCTTCGCCCCCCTGACTGGAGAGTCCCCATGATCATCTACCTGGATCGACAGGCACTGGCCGTGCGCCCCGGCCTCACGGTCGCCGCCGCCGTGGCCGCCAGCGGCGACCCGCGGACCCGCACCGCCTGCAACGGCGGGCCACGGGCGCCGTTCTGCGGCATGGGCATCTGCCAGGAATGCCGGATGAGCATCGACGGCCTGCGCCAACTGGCCTGCCAGACCCTGTGCCAGGACGGCATGCAGGTGGAGCGCAGCCAATGAACCCCCGGCGCCTGCGCTGCCAGATACTGATTGTCGGCAGCGGCCCGGCAGGGCTGGCCGCGGCCCGAGCCGCCAGCCACAGCGCCCGCTCGATCGTGCTCATCGACGACAACCCGCGCCCCGGCGGCCAGATCTGGCGCCAGGGTCCGACGCCGCCGGCCGCGGACGAACGCTTCAAGGTTGTGCAGCACCCGGCGGTGCGGTACCTCGGCGCCACCCGCGTGATCGCCGCCCTGAGCTCCCACAGCCTGCTGCTGGAGGATGCCCGCCAGGCCTGGCAGCTGGACTTCGAACAGCTGATCCTGTGCTGCGGCGCCCAGGAACTGCTGCTGCCCTTTCCCGGCTGGACCCTGCCCGGGGTCACCGGCGCCGGAGGTCTGCAGGCCCTTGTGAAAAACGGCCTGCCCCTGCAGGGAAAAACCCTGGTGATCGCCGGCAGCGGCCCCTTGCTGCTGGCCACCGCCGCCACCGCACGCCAGGCCGGGGCGCGGGTGCTGCGGGTGCTGGAACAGGCGCCCGCCGCGGCGGTGCTGGGGTTCGCCAGCCAACTGTGGCGCTGGCCGACCAAGCTGATCCAGGCCATGCAACTGCTCACCCCGGCCTACCGCTGCAACGCCCACGTGGTGGAGGCCCTGGGCGACCAGCACCTGCAACGGGTACGCATCCGCCAGGGCCGGCACCTCAGTGAACTGCCCTGCGACTACCTGGCCTGCGGCTTCGGCCTGGTGCCCAACACCCGACTGGCCAGCCACCTGGGCTGTCGCCTGGAACAGGGGGCCATCGCCGTCGACGCGCAACAACGCAGCAGCCTGCCCCAGGTCCTGGCCGCCGGTGAATGCACCGGCATCGGTGGCAGCGAACTGGCCTTGATCGAAGGCGAGATTGCCGGCTGCGTGGCCAGCGGCCAGCGTGCCCGGGCCGCCACGCTGATCGACCGCCGCCGGCACTGGCAGGACTTTGCCGCACGGCTGCAACGGCACTTCGAACTGCAACCGCAGATCCTGCAACTGGCCCGCCCCGATACCCTGCTCTGCCGGTGCGAAGATGTGCCCTATGCGGCCGTAGCCGGCGCGGCGGACTGGAGCAGCGCCAAGCTGCACAGCCGGTGCGGCATGGGCGCCTGCCAGGGCCGGGTCTGCGCCAGCGCCGCCCGGCGCCTGTTCGACTGGCCCGAGGTGGCGCCGCGTTCGCCCCTGGTGCCGGCCCGGGTCGCCACCCTGATGCTCGACGCCCGCCCGCCGGACGCGGCAGACTAAAAACCGGCACCGGCCCGGGTCGGCACGCAGCCCCCGGCCCTTTGCCGGCCCTGGCTTTAGCGACACAGATCCATCCCCCAAGCCCCCCCAGAGAGAGGCCGACGATGATCGATAGCGCACAGCTCCACCATTTGCCCAGGGCCATCGCCGCCCAATCCCCCGGGGACATCGACAGCCTGCTGGCCAACATGGCACCCCTCGCCCCGCTGCTGGACTGCATCCCCAGCGCGGTGTTCTTCATCAAGGATCTGCAGGCCCGCTACCTGATCGCCAACCTGACCCTGGCCCAGCGCTGCGGCTTCAAGAGCATCCGCCCCCTGCTGGGCAAGACCTCCGCCGAGGTCTTTCCCGCGGTGCTCGGCCCGGTCTACACCGAGCAGGACCAGCGCGTGCTGCACCAGGGCGTGACCATCAAGGGCCAACTGGAATTGCACCTGTACGGCAGCCGCGAACCGGGCTGGTGCCTGACCCACAAGCTGCCGCTCTATGGTCGTGACGCCCGGATCATCGGCATGGCCGGCATCTCCCTGGACCTGCAGGCGGCCCATGACACCCATCCGGCCTATGAACGCCTGGCGGCGGTGGACCGGCATATCCGCGAGCACTACAGCGAAGCCATCCGCCTGCAGGACCTGACCCGCATCGCCAGGCTGTCCACGGCCCAGCTGGAGCGCTACTGCAAGCGCATCTTCCACCTCACGCCGCGGCAGATGATCCACAAGGTGCGCCTGGAACACGCCTCACAATTGCTGCTGACCCAGGAGCCCATCACCGAAGTGGCCCTGCAATGCGGCTACACCGACCACAGCGCCTTCAGCCGGCAATTCAAGGCCCTCACCGGGCTCAGCCCGCGGCAGTTCCGGCAGAACGCCGCGGCCCCGCTCATGCCTGACAGAAAGTGCGGTAGTCGAACAGGACATTGAAGCCGGCCTTGCGGTAGATCGACAGACCGTCGAGCGAGGCCTCCAGCACGCACCATCTGGCGCCCCGGCTCCGGGCGAAGCCGAGCACCGCGTGGATCAGCGCCGTGGCATAACCCCGCCCCTGGAAACCCTGCAGCGTGCCGATATCGTCCAGCCGCGCCACCTCCGGCCCCAGGGACAGGGTCAAGGCGCTCACCGGACGCTGATCGACGTACAGGCTGAAATGCCGCAAGGCCCGCCCGGCCTGCAACGCCGCCCGATGCCGCGCCAGGTACTGCTCGATGGCCGCATCCCCCGACTCGAAGGCACTCGCCACCGGCCGCGCCCAATCCTGCAGGTGCCGATCGGTGCAGCGCACATCCCTCAGCGCCGGCGCGGCCTGGGACGGGACGTAGGAAGCAAGATCGAGGGCCATGCACCGGGTCTGGTCCGCCGCCACCAGTTGCTGCTGGAGCAACTGCTGGCTGTAGCGCGCCGCCTGGGCCTGGGGCATCACCACACAGAACGGCACCCCGGCGCGCTCGAGAAACGCCACGCCCTCGGCCAGAGGCTCGGCGTTGTCGCGTTCGCTGCCCTGCATCAGCAGCAGGTTCAGGCTGCTGGCTGCAACGCCGGTGCAATAGGCGTTCACCTCGTCGCCAAAGCGGCGATAGAACTGCGAGATGGACAGGAAGAAATAATCCTCTGCCCGATGGTACAGATCGCTGATCGCAACGCGCGGTGCCTGCGCCATGTCCTGCCTCCTTGAGCCTCGCGGCGCCGGATCCGACGCCTGCAGCGGGCCACGTTAAGCCCACAGCCCAGGCAGCTCCAGCACAATCCTGTTTGATTGTGCGAAGCCATGTACCGAAGTGTAAGCAGGCGTGGGTGCTCGCCCGAGGTTCACCCCTCCAGCCGATCGATCGGGCGTCCGGCGCGGATCGCCCTGGCCATTTGCAGGTGGTTTTCCAGTTTCGGTAGGGTTTCCTCGGCGAACGCCTTGAGCTCGGGAAGCTCGCTGGTCTGCGCCTGTTGCCGGATCTGCCGGATCGCCGTCTGGGTGGCCTTGATCTGGTTCGTGGCGTAGACGCGGTCGCTATCCTCGCCTTCGGGAAGTGGCGGCACCCGGCGCTTGGCCTGGTCCAGCAGTTGTTCCCGGGGGGCCACCGGCAGGTCCAGCTGCCTGGCAATTTTCGCCAGATGCTGATTGGCCGTGGTGCGATCGTTGATCACCTGGATGGTGTATTCCTTGAGCGCCTTGGATGAGGTCAGCCGGTGCGCCTGGCGGCTGGCTTCGATATCGGCCATGGCTTGGGCCGAGGCATCGTCGATGAAGGCCGCAGGGGATTGGGCCAGGGCGCTGCCGGCACCAAGGCCCAGCAACAGGGCCAGGCCGGCGCGGCCAAGGACAGTGGCCATGCAGTTCATGGGTGGGTTCTCCTCTTGCAAATCCATCCGGCGGGAGCCAGCGCCCCCGCCTGCATTGGGAAAACCCTGAGCACCAAAGGTTTACCGGGAGCGGCGCCGAGACGACGAACGGCGACGCTTCCCGCTTGGGTCCGGGGGCTGGATCAGCGCGCCGGCCTCAGGCGCTGGAGCGGCTCTTGCGCTCGCGCTTGACCGCATACATGGCCTCGTCGGCGTACTTGAACAGCTGTTTTTCCTCCAGGCCATGTTCGGGGTACAGGCCGATGCCGATGCTCGGCAGGATGTTCAGCCAATGGCCATCCAGGCGCAGTGGCTCGTTTAGCGCGTGGCGAATTTTTTCCGCCACGTGCTGGGCGTCGTCAATGTGCTGCACGCTTTCCAGCAGCACCACGAATTCATCGCCGCCCATGCGCGCCACGGTGTCGGATTCGCGCACGCAACCCTTGAGGCGGTTGGCCACCGCTTGCAGCAGCATGTCGCCCACGGCATGCCCGCAGGTGTCATTGACCTCCTTGAACTTGTCCAGGTCGACGTACAGCAGGGCCATGCGTCCCGAGTCGCGCCGGGCCCGGGCCAGGGCCGAACGCAAGCGCTCGCGCAGCAGTTCGCGGTTGGGCAGATGGGTCAATTGGTCGTACTCGGCCATGTAGTGCAGGCGCGCATGCAATTGCGCACGTTCGATGGCCGCAGCCAGCTGGGCACTGACGTACTGCAGCAGTTCCAGCTCCGCCTCACCGTAGCCTTGGGCGCCGGGGGCGCTCTTGACCATGAGCACGCCGATGGTGCCCTTCTGCGAATTCAGCGGCACCCCCAGCCAGCAACGCGGGCCTTGGATGACCGCGAACTCGTCCCACAGATTCCGGCTCGACGGGCATGTGGGCGCCAGCAGCAGGGACTGGCCATGCTGCAGCACCTGGGCGCAAAACCGCCCGATCAGGGTTCCGGGCCGTTCCGGGCTGCTTTCGCAGTCGTCGACATGGTAGGGAAAGCTCAGGCTGTCGCTGCGCTCGTCGTACAGCGCCAGGGCGAAATTGAGCGCCGGCAGCCACTCGCCGATGATCCGGTGCACTCGCTTGAACAGCCCCAGCAGGTCTTCGGTGGCGTGGGCCGCCTCGGAGATGGCATACAGCGCGGCCTGTTTCGACTCGGCCAGCTTGCGCTCGGTGATGTCCCGGGCCACGGCAATGCGCAACTGGTCCACCTCCGACCAGCGCGCCGACCAGAGGATATGGGCCACGCGCCCGTCCTTGCGCAGGTAGCGGTTCTCGAAGTTGGGCTTGGGCACACCGCCCATGATTTCCCGGGCGGCCTGCAGGGTGCGTTCGCGATCGTCCGGGTGTACCAGCTCGATCATCCGCCGACCGATCAGCTCATCGGCGGTGTAGCCGAATACCCGCTCGCAGGCAGCGCTGACAAACACGAAGCGACCCTCGATATCCACGGCGCACACGGCGTCCAGGAGCAGGTCGATGAAACTGGCCAGAGGCGCGGAGTTGTTGGTTGCCATCAGAGAAAGCTACTACCCATGAAAAATGCACTGAGTACCCATCCCTTGAGCCTGTTCGGCCAGTGTCGAGCACCGGCCTTACACCCTCGCACCCCGCGAGCGGCGTTATGCCTTGTTGCCGATCAGTCCCGGTACCGCATGCAGCAGGGCATTGATCGCAAAACCGATGAACATCACCCCGCAGATCCGGGTGATTGCCAGTTCGTGGCGCTGGTAGCCATCGCGCACCCGACGCGCGCCGACAACGCCGATGAGAATAGCGTATGCCGCAAGCCCACCGAGGAAGCTCAGGGCAATCAGACCGGGCAGCATCGACCAGGTGAGCAGCTCGGCGCGGCTGGACAGCAGCGCGGTGAAGGTGGCCACGGCCACCGGGTATGCCTTGGGATTGGTCAGGCCGAAGAGAACGCCGTGCCAGAACGGATGGCGCGCGGCGCCCTGGGGCTCATAGCCGTTGCCGCGACGAGCGCGGATCGCGCGCATTCCCAGCCAGAACAGGTACAGGCCACTGAGCAGGCCGAGGATATTGAAAGCCTCGCTGCCGATTTCCCGGGCACCGACAATGGCGATCAGCGCCGTGCTGCACCAGACCACATCCCCCAGCATGTGCCCGCCAAGAAACCCGGCGCCGGCCTTGCGGCCTCGGGACGCACCGATGCCGAACACCGCCAGGACCCCGGGTCCGGGGGTGATGGCATAAATGAAACCCGAGGCGATAACGGCCAGCAACAGCGATGAGGTCATCGGCAAGACTCCAGAACGGATGCACCTCACGGTAACGCCAGGCACAGAACGAATCTGCCGGATTCTGCACGATCAAGGCACCTTGCCACCAGCGACTTTCGTCAGCTGCTTCCAGGCAGCGCAACCTCAGTCGGTGGGGTAAAAGCGCATTCCCGCGTAGGGACGTTCGCGACAGGCGCGTAATCGCGAGGCCAAGTCACCGACATGGACCTCCAGTCGATGGCCATCGGGATCGAGAAAATAAAACGATGCGCCCTCGCTGCGGTTGTCGCGCCACTCCTGAACCCGCGCCTCCCGCAGACGCTGTACCAGCGATGAAAAATCCGCGGCGCCGACGCCAAAGGCGTAATGGGTGTAATCGGCAACGGCCGGCGCCTGCCGTTGCGGGTCCAGGGACAGGCACAGCCACAGCCCCGGCAACGACAGATAGGCTCCGCACTCCCAGGTGGCCTCCAGGCGCAGTTGCAATAGCTGGTGATAGAAGGCCAGGCTGCGGGGCAAGTCGCTGACCGCCAGGGTCAGGTGATTGAGGCCAGTGAGCATGGATCACACACCTTTCAGGGCTTGGGGCAAGGGGTAGCGCTGACCGTCGTAGTGCAAGGTGACGCGGCTGCTCCTGGGCGCCAGATCACGACGCTCGCAACCGGCCGGGCCCTTGAAATGCTCGGTGTCGACGATTCGCGTACGCACCAGCAGGTCGACATGGCCATTGCGCTGGCCGTTGCCCAGCTCCAGGGTCCGCTGCAGGATCCGGCTGCGCCCGACACACTCACCGCCCGTGCCGAACTCGCCGCGGCGCTCATCCACCACCAGCCCTTCGAGCCTCGGCGGAAGGCCCTTGCCATCGCGCACGAACAGGGTCAGCACGGTTTTCTCATAGGGCCGGGTGCTGGAGGCGCGGAGGTAGTTCACCCGCAGGCCAAAGGCCCGCTCCTCCTCGCTCAACTGATAACGCCCGGTGTCGATCTGCAACCCCTGCAAGGCCAGGCCATCGGAACGCGGGGCCAGGTCCTTGTTGTAACTGGCCACGGCCCAACCGTTGTCGTCAAGCAGCAGCGCCACATCCAGGTTGTAGCGGGGTGCTTTGGCGTTGACCGGCCCCTGCATCGGCGTTGCTCGAACCCCGATATTCATGCCTTCTTCCGCCGGCCAGGGCTTGCAGACATGGAGTTCTCCCGGGGCATAGATTGAGTCGCTGCACTCGGCCAGCGCGGTCGTCGCCATGCCCAGCAAGGCGCACAGCAGCAGCCCTCGGGCCGATTGTTCAAGCCGTTTCATCAAGCGTCCTTATCGATTGCCGGTATCAGATACCGCTGTAGCCATTGGGCAGGACATAACGCTGGCCGTCGTAATGCAAAGTGACGAGCACCGGCTTGGCGGTCACCGACTTGGACTGGCACTCCTCTCCGACTATTTCGCTTCGGGTACTGACGCTGACCGAACGCACGATCAGGTCGGCATAACCATGGCTGCGGGTCTTGGCGATCTCCAGGGTACGGGTGGTTTTTGTCCCCTCCCCGGCACACTGGCCATCCCATTCGCCGTTGTAGGAGTGGGCCAGGAATTTCTCCAGCACCGGGCGCAGGGTGCTGCCCTCTCGCACATACAGGTTGAGCCAGACCTGACTGAAGGGGTTGACCCGGGACGAGCCTTCGAACCCGGCACGGACCCCGAACGCCCGCACCTGCGGCGTGAGTTGGAAGCGCCCGGTGTCGAGCTTCACGCTCTCCAGGCGAACCGCGTCGGAAACAAAGGCCGCAGGCTGTGCATAGCGCGCCAGGACCTGTCCGCTGTTGCGCTCCAGCACTGCCAGTTGCAGGTTGTAGGTGCCGTCACCGTTGCCGGTGTCGCTGGGGTCCGGAACCATCTCGGACAACAGGCTGATGCTCTGGTCGGCAAACGCCGGCCAGTCCTTGCACAGGGAAAAGCCCGGAACCTCGGCATTGCGTGGCGGCGGCAGGCATTGGGCCGCCACCGAGGTGGCGCCGGCCAGCAACGCCAGGCTGCCCAGCAGCGGGATCAGAGAAGAGCGACGGAACATTCACGACTCCTTGTGACAGGCGGATTCAGCGCGATTTCTGCTCGCACTATCCTCTGCCGCGCGGATGCTTTCAACGCTGGGAGCTGGTGCTCGGGAGTTGCCTTGTGACAACTCCAGACCTGACGAATGGCCGGGGCTGGGCTAGGGTATGACGAGATCGCCATGTCCATCATGTCCCTGCGCTTGCCCGATGAGCTCGCTGAAACCCTGGCCCTGCTGGCAAAGGCCACCGGGCGCAGCAAGTCGTTTCTCGCCGTGGATGCCCTGCGGGAATACCTGGCGCGGGAAGCCTGGCAGATAGAGGAAATCCAGAAGGCCCTGAACGAGGCCCACGCGGGTGACTTTGCCAGTGCCGAAGAAGTGGCAGCCATCGCCGGCAAGTGGACCGACAATGGGCATTGAATGGCTGCGCAGCGCCTTGAACAACCTGGATGCTGAGGCGCGTCATATCGCCCAGGACGATCCCCGGGCCGCTGCGGAATTCGTCAGGACGCTATTGGCCAGCATCGAGCAACTGGCCCGCCTCCCCTCAAGCGGCCGCGAAGGCCGCCTGCCCGGCACCCGGGAGTGGGTGGTACCGGGGTGGCCCTACCTGATTCCCTATCGGGTGCGGGGAGACCGGCTACAGATACTGCGAATTTTCCATACCCGCCGTCAGCCCCCGGCGCGTTGATGAACGCTTCACTTGCAGGAGCTGGCTTGCCAGCGAAACGGACCTACCCGTTCCTCAAAACGCGCTACGGAAGATCTCCTCGATCTGCCGTTGATCCGCCGGACGCGGGTTGGTCAGGCCGCAGGCGTCTTTCAGGGCGTTGGCCGCCAGCAGCGGAATGTCCTGCAACTTGGCCCCCAGTTCACGCAGGCCGGCAGGAATCTCCACATCCCGAGCCAAGGCACGAATCGCCGCGATTGCCGCCTGGGCCCCCTCCTCCGGGCTGAAACCACGGATGTCCGCGCCCAGGGCGTGAGCCACATCGGTCAGGCGGTCGGCGCAGACGCTGGCATTGAAACTCTGCACATGGGGCAGCAACACGGCGTTGCACACCCCGTGAGGCAAGTCGTAGAAACCGCCCAGTTGGTGGGCCATGGCGTGCACGAAGCCCAGGGACGCGTTGTTGAAGGCCATGCCGGCGAGGAACTGGGCATAGGCCATGTTCTCCCGCGCCAACAGATCGCTGCCGTCGTGCACCGCCTGACGCAGGTTGGCGCTGATCATGCTGATGGCTTTGAGCGCACAGGCATCGGTGATCGGGTTGGCGGCGGTGGACACATAGGCTTCGATGGCATGGGTCAGGGCGTCCATGCCGGTGGCGGCGGTCAGGCCCTTGGGCATCGCCACCATCAGCGCCGGATCGTTGACCGACAGCAAGGGCGTGACGTTACGGTCGACGATGGCCATTTTCACGTGGCGCGACTCGTCGGTGATGATGCAGAAACGGGTCATTTCGCTGGCGGTGCCGGCGGTGGTGTTGATGGCGATCAGCGGCAACTGCGGCTTGCTTGAGCGATCGACCCCTTCGTAATCGGCAATCTGTCCGCCGTTGGTGGCACACAGGGCAATGCCCTTGGCGCAGTCATGGGGCGAACCGCCCCCCAGGGAGATGACGAAATCGCACTGCGACTGCTGCAACTGCGCCAGTCCCTGCTCGACGTTGGCGATGCTCGGATTGGGCTTGGCGCCATCGAAGATCACCGAATCGATGTCCTGCATGGCCAGCTTCTCGGCGATCATCCCGGCCACCCCGGCCTTGGCCAGGCCGGCGTCGGTGACGATCAGCGCCTTGCGAAAACCATAGTTGCGAATGGCCTCCATGGCTTCGTCCAGGCAGTTGATACCCATGATGTTGACGGCGGGAATAAAGAAGGTGCTGCTCATGAGGAAGTCTCCGGGCGAAGGCCCAATGCGGGTGTCGATGCGGTGTATGCCCGACAGGATCGACTCATCGGTCACGGGCGATCTTGATCTGGCTCAAGGGTCGGTCGTGATAAAGTCGGCGCCCTGATCACCTACTGCCTTGAGACCAATGACCGCGATGACGGATTTCCAGGAATTTGACGCCGAACTTGAAGACTGGAACGCCCTGGGCACGAGCACGGCGTTCGGCGGCCTGCTGATCGGCAACGGCGCCAGCCGCGCCGTGTGGGAAGACTTCGCCTACGATTCGCTGTTCGAAAACGCCCGCACCGTCGAAGAAAAGCCCCTGAGTCCATCCGAACTCAGCGTGTTCGAAGCCCTGCAGACCCGCAGCTTCGAGCAGGTGCTGGGGGCCCTGAAAACCACCAGCCGGGTCAACAAGGCCCTGGCGGTCAGCTCGGCGGCGCCGCGCAATCGCTACTACGCGATCAAGGAAGCGCTGATCAACACCGTGCACGCGGTGCACATTCCCTGGCGCCTGATCCAGGCGCAGAGCCTGGCGGCCATCAACCAGGAACTGCGGCGCTACCCCACGGTGTTCACCAGCAACTACGACCTGCTCAACTACTGGGCCGTGCAGCATGACAGCCAAGGCATCGACGACCTGTTTCACGGCGCCGACCCGGCCTTCGCACTGGGCACCGCCCCCCGTGCCGCGACCCGCATCCTCTACCTGCACGGCGGCCTGCACCTGGTACGCAACCTCGATGGCAGCGCGCGCAAGCTGAGTGCCACCGAAGGCACCCTGCTGGGCAGCTTCGCCATCAACAACACCCTCAAGACCCTGGACGACGTGCCCTTGTTCGTCAGCGAAGGGCCGCTGGCGGACAAGCTCAAGACCATCCGCAGTTCGGACTACCTGTCGTTCTGCTACCAGCAGCTGCTGGATCACAACGGCGCCCTGTGCATCTTCGGCCACAACCTGGGGCCCCAGGACCAGCACCTGGTGCAGGCGATCCGCCAGTCGGCCGTCACGACCCTGGCGATCTCCATCTACCCGCGCAGCGCGGCGTTCATCCAGCACCAGAAGCGTCATTACGCCAAGCTGTTCGAAGGGTTGGAGTTGAACCTGCGCTTCTTCGATTCCAAGACCCACGCCCTCGGCAACCCGGCCCTGGCGGTGCCCGTCGAACACTGACCGCGCCGGGCGCGGGCGTCCTGGGGATCGTCGCGGGCCTGCGGCCCGTTCGCAGCCTGCGGCAGCGGCTACAGATGGGGACGCGCCAGGCTTGGTGTAGCCGCTGGCGCAGCCTGCGATAAGCACCGCCAGGGGCTTGGGCGCCCTGGGGATCGCCGCGGGCCTGCAGCCCGTTCGCAGCCTGCGGCAGCGGCTACAGATGGGGACACGCCAGGCTTGGTGTAGCCGCTGGCGCAGCCTGCGATAAGCACCGCAGGGGCTTGGGTGTCCAGGGGATCGCTGCGGGCCTGCGGCCCGTTCGCAGCCTGCGGCAGCGGCTACGGATGGGGACACGCCAGGCTTGGTGTAGCCGCTGGCGCAGCCTGCGATAAGCACCGCCAGGGGCTTGGGTGTCCTGGGGATCGCCGCGGGCCTGCGGCCCGTTCGCAGCCTGCGGCAGCGGCTACAGGAAGTGGTCGGGGTTCATTCTTCGTTGCTGTGTACCACCACCAGCAACTGCGCCTGCTCGTCCCCCAGGGAGCGAATGCGGTGGGGTTTCTGCGCGTTGAAGTGCAGTGCGTCGCCACGGTTGAGGATCACCCGTTCGTTCATGAAATCCACTTCCACCTGGCCTTCGTGGACGAACAGGAACTCCTCCCCCAGGTGCTCCTTGAAGGTCTTGTCACTGAACTCCCTGGCCGGGTAGATGATGAACGGCAGCAGGTTGCGCTCGCTGACCTGGTGGGCCAGCACCGCATAGCCCGGGGCCTGGTCGTTGGCCGCCAGCGACTGGCGCTGGTCGCTGCGCACCAGGCTGTAGCTGTCGAGGCTGATGCTGTCCTCGGCGAACAGCTCCTCGACCTTGACGTTCAGCGCCTTGGCCAGTTTCAGCGCCGCCGCGATCGACGGGGTGTTCAACCCGCGCTCGACTTTCGACAGATAACTCTTGGTCATCCCGGATTTTTCGGCCAGGGCCTCCAGGGTCACGCCAAGTTTTTTTCTCAGTAATTTCAAACGGATAGACATGTAGAGCGGTTAATCCATCTAGGAAACAACGATTGGCGCTTGCCAATGACACAAAGTGTCATATAGCCTTTTAAGTGTCATCACGCCTCACCCAACGACCTCGCAAGCAGCAGGTGAAGCGCAGATCCGACGTCCATTGCACTTCTCAAAGGACCTTCGACATGGCCAAGACATTAGCACTGCCCAAAGACCAGCTGGTCAAGCACGCCCTGACCCAGATGCAAAACACCCTGGCGGATAATACGTGGACCGACCGGCAAAAGCTGGCCCTGACCTGCCGCATCCTGTTCGAAAACGGCCATGACTCGGGCCTGGCCGGGCAGATCACCGCCCGTGGCCCGCAACCGGGCACCTACTACACCCAGCAGCTGGGCCTGGGCTTCGACGAAATCAGCGCCAGCAACCTGCTGCTGGTCAACGAAGACCTGGAAGTCCTCGAAGGCCACGGCATGCCCAACCCGGCCAACCGTTTCCACAGCTGGGTGTACCGCGCCCGGCCGGACGTGAACTGCATCATCCACACCCACCCGACCCACGTTGCCGCGCTGTCGATGCTCGAAGTGCCGCTTGAGGTGTCGCACATGGACCTCTGCCCGCTGTACGAGGACTGCGCCTTTCTCGAAGCCTGGCCGGGGGTGCCGGTGGGCAACGAAGAAGGCGAAATCATCTCCGCGGCCCTGGGCGACAAGCGCGCGATCCTGCTTTCCCACCACGGCCAGCTGTCCACCGGCGCCAGCATCGAGGAAGCCTGCGTGATCGCCCAACTGATCGAGCGCGCGGCCAAGCTGCAACTGCTGGCCATGGCCGCCGGCCGCATCAAGCCGATCCTCCCGGAGCTGGGCCGCGAAGCCCACGACTGGATCTCCAAGCCCAAGCGCCACGGCGCCGCCTTCAACTATTACGCTCGGCAAAACCTGAAAAAACACGCCGACTGCCTGAACTGATCCACCCCTTATGCCTTGCAGGAGTTGCACCATGCCTACCCCCAAGATCCACGGCATCATCGGCTACACCGTCACCCCCTTCGGCGCCAACGGCGAAGGCCTGGACCTGGACGCCCTCGGGCGCTCCATCGACCGCATGATCGACGCCGGCGTCCACGCCATCGCGCCCCTGGGCAGCACCGGCGAAGGCGCCTACCTCAGCGACGCGGAATGGGACCAGGTCGCCGAGTTCAGCATCCGCCACGTGGCCAAGCGCGTGCCGACCATCGTCAGCGTCTCCGACCTGACCACCGCCAAGGCCATCCGCCGCGCGCGCTTTGCCGAAGCCCAGGGCGCCGACGTGGTGATGGTGCTGCCGACCTCCTACTGGAAACTCAGCGAAGCCGAGATCCTCGCCCACTACCAGGCCATCGGCGCCAGCATCGGCGTGCCGATCATGCTCTACAACAACCCGGCCACCAGCGGCACCGACATGTCGGTGGAGCTGATCCTGAAGATCTTCCACAGCGTGGAAAACGTCACCCTGGTCAAGGAGAGCACCGGCGACATCCAGCGCATGCACAAGCTGCACCTGCTGGGCGAAGGCCAGGTGCCGTTCTACAACGGCTGCAACCCGCTGGCCCTGGAAGCCTTCGCCGCGGGTGCCAGCGGTTGGTGCACGGCGGCGGCGAACCTGATCCCCCAGCTCAATCTCGACCTGTACCAGGCCGTGCTGGAGCATGACCTGCAACGGGCCCGGGAACTGTTCTACCGCCAACTGCCGCTGCTGGATTTCATCCTCAAGGGCGGCTTGCCGGCCACGGTCAAGGCCGGGCTGGAACTGACCGGGCTGAACGCCGGCGAGCCACGCCGGCCGGTGTTTGCCCTGAACGCGGGCGGTCGACAACAGTTGCACACACTGCTGCAGACCCTGGGTTGAAGCCCTGACAAAAAAGCCCGGGCGGCTGACACCGTCCGGGCTTTGGCATGGGCCGCGTTCACGCGTGGCTCAGTGGCTGTTCAGCGCCACCGGGGCCGTGGCCTTGAACTGCGGGTCCTGCAGCATCTGCGCGATGAACTCGTCGGTGATGCGCTGCACATGCTGGTATTGGCCGCCATCGAGATTGGCCCAGCCGCGCCAGGAGCGGGTGTGGTTGCTGACCCGGTACTTGGCCAAAGGCTGGTCGCCACGGCTGACATGGAACATCACCTGGCTGTCCCAGGTGACGCGACCCGGCACGATAAAAAAGGTCATCGCGCTCAGCAGCCCCATGGGAATGTTCTGCCAGCCGAAGTAGTCACTGTCGGCCATCACGATCACGTTGTAGCCATCGGCAGTGAACCCCGACTGCACCTGTTCGAAGGTGCCGCGGCGGCGCAGTTCATCACGGATCAGGCCCCCGGGAATGGCGCCCATGACGCTGACGCTGATCGCCGGCAACGCCTGCTGATAATCCACCTCGGCCGGCTTGAGACTATGACTGGTCTGGCAACCCCCCAGCCCCAGCATCAACACCAGCAACACCCACAACCGCGTCCGCATCACAACTCTCCCGAGAGCATGGCCTTGAGCATCGAGGCCTTGGGCCCTTGCTCCTTGACGATCAACGGCGTCGCTTGTTCCATCTTCTCCAGGTCGACCCGTTGCAGGCTGGGCACGTGCGGGTACTTGGCACGCACCAGGGCGGCGTCGCGCTCCATATGGTCACTGTGCAAAAACACGCATTTGGCCCCCAGCGCCGACAGACAGGCCGCGCGGAAATCGCCGACGTAATAGGCCTTGCCGGCTTCCAGCTCCAAGGGGATGGAGAAGTCCTCGCGGCTCCAGGACTTGGCGTTGCCGCGATCGAAATGCAGGTTGTAGATCTCGTAGCGCCCAGGCTTGAGTGGCATGACGAACAGGCTGCCGATGCCGTGCCAGCTCTCGCGCACATCCCGTGGCGTGCGGCCGTAGATCTCGTTGTACAAGCGCGCCGAGGCGAACCCGTCACCGCCTCGTGGACGAATCAGCAGCATCTGTTCGTTGGCGGTGTGCACCGCCTTCGGCCAGATCCCGACCACCCCCACCACATAAGCCACCCCCGACTGCGGGTCGGGGTTCATGTTCTTGGCAATTTTCGTGGGTGACAGACTGTAGCAACCGCTCAGCGCCAGCAGCGCGGCGAGTAAAACGAAAGGGCGAATCATGAGGTCGCAGATCCCTTGGACAATGATCGAAAACGTCACCCAAGGTGCCAGGCATGCCGAGCGCCCGGTGACGGGCGCGGAGGATAAAACAAGTGATGGCATTTCGCCAGAATTCAGTCGCCAATCGGCTGGCGCCCGCCAGGGGCTCGAACCCAAGCCCGCCGCCATCGCGGGCGACCCGCTGCCACAGGGCTGATGGCGCTGCAACAAGGCCGCCTGGCCCCTGATCGGGCCAAGCGGCAAAGACCTTGTCGAACCGGGTTCAGGCGTCCGTCAGGTCCTTGATGTTGTGGCTCGGACCGTTGGCCTTGACGCTGGCGATGCCCTTGTCCCGGGCCGCCTCCGACGAATAGGTTTCACTGCTGCCGATGATCTGGTGATTGGCCGCCTTGAGATTGAAATAGGGCTTGCCGTCCTTGGCGCTCTTGCGCTCGTAGCGCTCCTCCAGGGGGCTGTTGGCCTGCACCGAGGCAATGCCGTTCTCGGCGGCCGCGCGCGTGGTGTACAGCTCGCTGGTGAGAATGGTCTCGGCGTTGGCCGCCTTGAGCAGGAAACGAAACTGGCCGCTGCTGCTTTTCTTCAACTCATACCATCCGGACATGCTGTTGCTCCTTGGGGTTTTCGATGGGCGTTGATCGATGGGCGTTGCGCCTTGAGAGTAAAGTCCCTTTCGGCGATTCAGCCATTGCCCCGCTGGCTGAAGAATCGGTTTGCCACCCGTTCCAGCCCCAGGTGTTCGCGCAGGCTGTGCCCCGTGTAGCGCTGGCGAAACAGGCCCCGGCGCTGCAGCTCGGGGGTGATCCATTGCACAAAGTCGTCGATGGCCCCCGGCAGGTGGGTGAACAGCACATTGAAGCCATCGGCGGCGTATTCCTCGTACCAGGTCGCCATCTCGTCGACGATCTGCCCCGGCGTGCCCACCAGCACCTTGTGCCCGCTGGCGGACAGGCTGCGCAGCAGTTGCGCCAGCGTTGGCCGTTCCCGGCGGATCAGCTCCACCACCAGTTGCCGACGGCTCTTGTGCCGTTCGGTGGGCGCCGCATCCGCCAACAGCGGCACCTGGGCGTCCAGGGGCAGGCTCGACAGGTCGATGCCCAGGTCCAGCAGGTAGGACAGCGCCTTGAGCTGGGCCTGCGGATCCTGCAACTCCTGCAATTGCTGGTACTTTTCCTCGGCCTCGTTGAGGCTGCGGCCCACCGTGGGGGCGATGCCTGGGAAGATTTTCAACTGCCCGGCCTGGCGGCCGTAAGCGGGAAGTCGTTCCTTGAGCCCGGCGTAGAACGCCTTGGCCTGCTCCAGGTCGGTCTGGGCGGTGAACACCAGCTCGGCGCAACGCGCCGCCAGTTCGCTGCCCGGGCCCGAGGAACCGGCCTGGGCAATCACCGGCCAGCCCTGCACCGGCCGTGGCGCGTTCAATGGCCCCTGGACCTGAAAGTGCTGCCCGTGGTGCTGCAACAGGTGCATCCGTTCCATGCGCAGCCACTGGCCGCTGGCCGGGTCCCGGGGGAAGGCATCATCGGCCCAGCTGTCCCACAGGCCACTGACCACGTCGAAAAATTCCTCGGCGCGGGCATAACGCTGGGCGTGGCTCATGGGCACGGGCTGATTGAAGTTCTCGCCGCCGATCAGCCCCGTCACCAGGTTCCAGCCGGCCCGGCCCTCGCTCAAGTGATCGAGCGAGGCAAACTTGCGCGCCAGGTTGTAGGGCTCGTTGTAGGTGGTGCTGGCGGTGGCGATCAGGCCGATGTGCCGGGTCACCACCGCCAGGGCCGGCAGCAGGGTCAGCGGGTCCCAGCGCAGGCTGTGGGAACTGCGGGCCAGCACCCGCGGATCGAGATCCCCCACCGCCACGTTGTCGTTGAGAAACAGCGCGTCGAAGCAACCTCGCTCCAGGGTCTGGGCGTAGTGCCGATAGCGCTGGAAATTCAACGAGGCATCGGCATCCGCCCGGGGATGGCGCCAACTGCCGCCGTGGGCCCCGGCGCCGGAGAGAAAGGCCCCCAGCCCCATCTGCCCGCCGCGCTCAGCCATGGCTGGCGCCCTCCTCGGCCGCCGCCACCGGACTCGGCGCGGCGCGCAGCAACAGGCTCACCGCAGCCCAGACCAACAGCGTCGCCAGCGCCAAGAACAGCATCACCCCGCGATAGCCATTGAGAAAGGCGCCCTGGGGGTCATCCAGCGGCGTGGCGGAAAAGTGGTGGAACAAGCCCACCCCCAGCGCCAGCCCGATGCCGCCGCCAACGTTGTGCAGGGTCATCAGCGAGCCCATGGCCACCGAGCCCACTGCCTGGGGCACCGAAGAAATGCCCAGCACCGTCGACGGCCCGAGAATGCTGGCCCAGCCCAGGCCCATGATGACGAAGGCGCCCAGCAGATACGCCAGTGACGTCTGGCGATCGAAGCCGGCCTGCAGCAGCGCCGACAGCACGAACAGCAGCAACCCGGCCTTGATCAACAGCGCCGGGCCCTTGCGGTCCACCAGCCGTCCCACCAGCGGCGACAGCAACGCCACCCCCAAGGTGGTGGGCAGCAACAGCAGGCCGCTGGCCTGCACCGATGCGCCACGGATCTGCGCCAGGTACAGCGGCATGACGAAGAACGCCACGCAATAGAACAGCGCCAGGCCGAAACTGGCCGCCACCCCGGCGACAAAGCGCCGGTTGGCGAACAGCTTGAGGTCGATGATCGGCGCCGCGACCCGTTTCTCCACCGCCAGGAACGCCACCAGGGCCAGCAGCGCCACGGCGATCAGGCTCAGGGTCAGGCGTGAACCCCAGCCCCAGGCTCCGCCCTGAACGATCACCAGCACCAGGCTCGGCAAGCCGATCAGCAACAGCAAGGCGCCCCAGCCATCCAGCCGCGCACCGGTCTCGGCCGAGCGCGATTCCTTAACGCTGACACTGCAGATGCCCAGGCTCAGCAGCACGAAAGGCACGTTGATCAGGAAGATCCACTGCCAGCCAAAACCACTGGTGATCAGCCCGCCCAGCACCGGCCCGACAGCCAGCCCCACGCCGTTGACCCCGAACAGCACGCCAAAGGCCTTGCCCTGTTCGGCGCTGTCGAAGGTGCTGGAGACAATCGCCCCGGAGGCGGTGTAGAGCACCGCGCAGGCCAGCCCCTGGATCACCCGGGCGCCGATCAGGGTGTCGATCTGCGTCGCCAGTCCGGCCGCCAGGGACGCCAGGCCGAACACGCTCAGGCCGATGAACAGCACCCGCTTGCGTCCATGCAGGTCGGCCAGGCGCCCCACCAGCACCATGAAACTCGACAGCGTCAGGATGAAGCCGTTGATCACCCACTGCAGGCTGTCCACCGAAGCCCCGAGATCGGCCTGCAGCGCCGGTAGCGCGGTGTTGACGATGGTGAAATCCACACAGCCGAGAAAACTGGCGATGCTCACACCGAGCAATGCCCACCACTTGCGTTGCTGTTGCGCAAAAACGCTCATGGAAACTCCTTGTCAGTCAAAAAAAACCGCTCTGCAGGCGCCCGCTTGCCGGCGAACAGGCCCTTGAGTCCTGCATCGCTGGCAAGCCACCTCCTGCATTGATCGCGGCGGGTCAGATGGCGATGGCGCCGCTGGTCCAGTTGGGGTGAATGGCGCCGGGCAAGGTGAACGGAATCGGAATCCCGCGCTTCTTGAACTTCAGCGGCAGCCAGCGCACCCGGTCCGGGCTGTGGGGTTCGATCAGCAGTTCGCGGCTGGTGGCCATGGCGCTGGTCATCTGCTGCGGATAGAGCACGTAGTGGTAACCCTCGTCGGCCCACAGCGGCAGAATGATCGGGATTTCCTCAAGGATGTATTCCCGGCACTGGGCCGCCGCCCGTTCGATGTCCGCCTGTTCATCGCGCAGGCGCAGGCGCTCGGTGAACACGTTGATGGTGCTGTCGATGGCCTGGCGCAATTCCTCGCGCTGCTGATAGATCTGGTCCAGTTGCTGGCGCAACTCGGCGTAACGGTCGCTGGCCAGCTCCTGGTTCCAGCGGGTGATGTGGTACGGCACCCGCAGGCCGTCGAGGATGCTCTGGTTGCGCGCCAGCCAGGCATCGCCGTCGCGGATCGACGCCGACAGCGCCTCGCCGGGGGATTTGCCGTGCTTGTTGTGACGTTGCAGGGTGTCGGCGACCACCACCTTGACGTGGCTGAAGCCGGACTGGTTGATCAGGTGGATGGTGGACCGCAGCTTCTGGTCCTCGTGGTATTCCTGGCCGACGCTGACCGCCAGGACCACGCGCTTGCCGTCGAATTCGTGCTCCTCGCCGCCCTTGTTGAAGTAGGCCTTGAGGTTGATTTCCTGCACCTTGCTCATGAGTTCAGCTCCAGTAGGCCAAAGGCTGGTGTTCGCCGTAGTAACCGATAAAGACCCCGAGGGTGACCCGGGTGCTGCTGGCCGAAGGGCGGACCGCGTGGATCAGCCGTGGGTTGAGCAGGATCAGGTCGCCGGGCTCGGGCTTGACCACGAAGTCCGGCGGCGGCAACAGGTGGCGCTCGATGCCGTAGGCCCGCTCGCCCTTGAGGCGGTTGTATTCGTCCTCGTCCGGCTCGATGCCCCAGATCTCCAGTTCACCGCCGTCCTCGGGGATCTCCAGGTAGATGTTGGTCGACAGCTGGGTCAGCAGCGGCGGGCTGTGGCCCTCGGGGGCATTGCGTTCGAGCTTGTCGGTGTGGGGCGTGAGATCGACCCCCGAGCCCTGGAAACGGGCGATGCCGACGAAGCATTTCTGCCCGTCCACCTGCAGCAGGTGCGCACCCTGGGGCCAGACCTCGTCGAGCAACAGGCGCAGCTCGTCGATGGGCGAGGCCAGGGGCCGGAACAGGTTGCGGATCTTGCGGATGTTGGGCAGGGCCAGGGCGTGGTATTCGGCCCGGCTCTGTTCATCCTGGATCTCGATATAGGCCTTGCCGATCCGGACAAACTCCTGCTGCTGGCTGAAGGCACTGCGCAGTTCCTGCCGGTAAAGATGCTCCCGCGCCACCTGCAAGGTATCCGGTGGGCAGAAACCTTTGAGCTGAACGCCGTAAGAGCGTTTTTCCACAACATCGAGGATATGCCGCGCTTCAAATTTGTCGGCAGTAGTGACTGTGAACATGCAAGCTCCCTTATTCCCTGGAAGTAGCGACGAAGTACAAGACTGGCAGAACGTAATAATTTGTTTCAGGGCCACCTTATGCAGTTGGCAAGACCTTGTGAAATACCCTTTACCTCTAATATCCAAACTTAAAAATGTATCGAAAATCAGGCAAATAGCGGCCATTACCGACAACTTCAACGGTCTTCGCGAACACTATTAAATTTGCTGATAGTTAAGTTAAACAGCGGACATTATTGAAGGGATATTTATTCATTCCTCCCGAGCTTAATTAATAAAAACGCCATCAATTCATTCAACTTCATTGAACTGTTCGTCCATGTAAGCCGCCGCATCGAACGACTTCTGGATGATGCCTTCCTCGCGATACAGATCAGCGGTGTGCTGCACGTCCGCCACCACCGACGGGCCCACGGCAATGCGTCGGGGCACGGAGTAGCGGTTGGAGCGTTCATGGACCTCTACCGGCAGGCCGCTGTAGCCGGCCTGGATGCGGGAAAACTCGGCCTGATGCTGATTGGCCCAGGCATAGGCGCGATCCAGGCGCCGGAGGAAATCGGCAATCTGTGCCGGCTTGTCATGGATCGCCTGATCATTGGCCACCAGCAGCATGTGCCCGGCGAACAGGCCCTCGCCACTGACCAGCACCCGGGTTCCACCGTCCATCTGCACCATGCTGGTGTAGGGGTCCCAGGTCGACCAGGCGTCGGCCTGACCGTTGCTCAGCAAACTGCGGGACTCGGCCGGCTGGAGAAAGATGAACTGCGCATCCGCGCCGTGCAGGCCGACCGAACGCAGCGCCGCCAGGGCCAGGAAATGGCCGATGGAGCCGCGAGTGGTGGTGATGCGCCGGCCCTTGAGGTCGGCGGCATCCCGAAGCGGCGAGTCGTCCCTGACCAACAGCGCCACCGCTGTGGGCGTGACCTTGAGCTTGATCACCCCCACGGTCTTGATCGGCGCCCCGGCGGCCGCGGCGAACACGAACGGCGCGTCCCCCAGGCTGCCGATGTCCACCGCCCCCGCGGCCAGGGCCTCGGCGGTGGGCGCAGCGGCGGCAAAGGACGCGAACTCGATGGGGTACGGCACCTGCTCCAGTTCGCCGGCGGCCTGCAATAGAATCTTCAGCGACTGCTTCTGGCTGGAGACCCGCAACGCCGGCTGCGCCAGGGCAGTGCCCAGCCACAAACACAACACCAGCCCTTGTAGGAGCCGGCTTGCCGGCGAATGGCCCCTCAACCCTGCACCCGTCATGCGGCCGCCTTCGCTGGCAAGCCAGCTCCTACGAGGTGGATGGCTGGCGTGCTTCAGAACACCAGGCTGACACAGCAGCCGTAGGAGCCAGCTTGCTGGCGAACAGCCCCTCAACCCTGCACCCCTCATGCGGCCGCCTTCGCTGGCAAGCCAGCTCCTACGAGGTGGATGGCTGGCGTGCTTCAGAACACCAGGCTGACACAGCGGCCGTAGGAGCCAGCTTGCTGGCGAACAGCCCCTCAACCCTGCACCCGTCATGCGGCCGCCTTCGCTGGCAAGCCAGCTCTTACGAGAGTCATCGTGGTCATGCTCAGAACACCAGGCTGACACAGCGGCCGTAGGAGCCAGCTTGCTGGCGAACAGCCCCTGAACCCTGCACCCGTCATGCGGCCACCTTCGCTGGCAAGCCAGCTCCTACGAGGTGGATGACTGGCGTGCTTCAGAACACCAGGCTGACACAGCGGCCGTAGGAGCCAGCTTGCTGGCGAACAGCCCCTGAACCCTGCACCCGTCATGCGGCCGCCTTCGCTGGCAAGCCAGCTCCTACGAGGTGGATGGCTGGCGTGCTTCAGAACACCAGGCTGACACAGCGGCCGTAGGAGCCAGCTTGCTGGCGAACAGCCCCTGAACCCTGCACCCGTCATGCGACCGCCTTCGCTGGCAAGCCAGCTCCTGCGAGAGTGATCGTGGTCATGCTCAGAACGCCAGGCTGACGCGGCTGTAGTAATAGCCACCGCCCAGGCCATAGGGCGAGAACATCCCGTATTCATAGGTCCCCGCCCAGGCCTTGAGGCCGATCTTGTCCGGGTACACGTCGAACAGGTTGTTGGCGCCCACCGCCACGGTGAGGTTCTGGGTCACGTCGTAGGCCACGTCCAGGTCGGTGATCCACTTGGCGCTGTAGGTGCGGTCGTTGGCCGGGATGTTCGAGCCTTCGGTGTACTCGCCAAAGCGGGTCAGCTGCAGGTTGGTGGTCCAGTCGCCGACCTTGTAGTTGGTGGACAGGATCCACTTGTCCTTGGGTGTGGATTTAGTCAGGTCGATCTGCTGCTGGCGGTCGAACAGCACATAGCCGGCCCCCAGGCGCGACAGCGCCGCCGGGGTGTCCGCCAGGTCGCGGATGGTGGTCTTGTTGTGGTTGTAGGCCAGGCTCCACTTGGCCGTGCCGTACTCGCCGAACGACTGGCTGTAGTCCGCCACCAGATCGACGCCCTTGGTCCGGGTGTCGGCGGCGTTGGTGTAGTACTGCCCGGCGAGGTTCGGCGACAGGCCGTTCTCCACCAGGATCTGCGACACCGCCGGGCCCTTGAGGATGCCGGTCTGGAGGATGCGCTTGTCGATGTCGATCAGGTAGAAGTCGGCGGTCAGGCGCAGGCGTTCGGTGGGTTCGGCGGTGAAGCCCAGGCTGTAGTTGCGCGAGGTTTCCGGCTCCAGGTCCTTGGCTCCAAGGGCAATGGCTTCCGGCGAGTTGGGGCGCATCTGCTTGGTGCGCACCGAGCTGGTGGTGCCGCCCGCGCCGAACTGGGTCACGGTGCTGGTGGTGGAGAACACGCTCTGGGCCAGGGACGGCGCGCGGAAGCCGTTGCTCACCGCCGCGCGCACCGCGTAGCCGGGGAGGAACTCGTAGCGCGTGGTCAGCTTGCCGCTGGTGGTATCGCCCACCCCGAGGTTGTACTTCTCATAGCGCGCCGCCGCGCCGACGTACCAGTTGGGGGTGATGTTCAGGCCCAGGTCCACATAGGCCGCCTCGCTGTGACGCTTGAGGCTGTAGGCGTCTTCCGGGGTGGTGCCGTTGACCGAGAACAGCCCCGGGTCCGGCACCACGCCGGCAAAGGGGCCGGTGGCCGGCACATAGCTGCCCTGGTTGTAGGAATTGGGTTCGCCCTCCTCCAGGGCGTATTTCTCCCAGCGGTATTCCACCCCGAAGGAGGTTTCCAGCGGGCTGCTCCAGCCGATGTCCAGGGCCCGGGAGAAGTCCAGGTTGTTGGTCCACTGGTCGAACACCAGATTGCCCAGGTGGAAGTCGTGCTGACCGTAGGGGCCGTTGGAGATGTTCAGGTTGTTGGCGGTGTCCAGCACCCCGCGGTCCTTGCCGTAGGTGCTGGACAAATCCCAGTCCCAGCCGCCCGCCAGGCCCTTGGCGCCGCCGGCGACCTGGAAGTCGGTCTCGCGGATTTCCCGCCGCGCCTGGCCGCCATTGGGGTACGGCGCATTGGGCACCCCCGCCAGGCTGGTGATGTCGGTGGGCTTGCGATGGCCCAAATCCTTGTTGCTGTTGCGGTAGCTCAGGGTGGAAAACGAATACAGCTTGAGGTCGTCGGCCAGGGGCAGCTCGGCGTTGTAGGCCAGGCTGGTGGTGCGGTCGCGGCCCAGGCCGTATTCGGTGCCCCAGCCCTGGCGATTGCTTTCTCGCGGGTCCGGCGAGCCGTCGGCCTGCTTGAAGTACAGCTGGCCGCTGGCGGCGCTGGAGCGCTCGTAGGGCTCCTGGATCTTGGCGTCCCAGGACAGGTTGAAGAAGCCGCCGTCCTCCCCCAGCTTGTTGCCCCAGTTGAAGGCCTCGTGGCCGGTGGTGCCGTCGCCGTCGTAGTACTGGCCCAGGGTGGTGTCCGAGGTCAGGCCCTCGGCGTTGCGCTTGAGGATGATGTTGATCACCCCGGCGATGGCGTCGGAGCCGTACTGCGCAGCAGCACCGTCGCGCAGTACTTCGATGCGCTCGATGGCGGCGGTGGGAATCAGGTCCAGGTCCACCGGCACCGAGGCGTTGCCGACCCGGGCCCCGTTGTTGATCAGCGCCGAGTTGTGCCGGCGCTTGCCGTTGATCAGCACCAGCACCTGATCGCCGCCCAGGCCGCGCATGCTCACCCCGCGCACCAGGAAGGCGGTGCCGCCGCCGTTGATGGTGGGCACGTTGAACGACGGCAGCAGGCGCCCGAGCATTTCTTTCAGGCCGTTCTGGCCGATGCTGCGCAGCTGTTCGCTGTCGATCACATCGATCGGCGCCGGGCTGTTGGTGACGGTGCGCTGCTGGCTGCCGCGCACGCCGGTGACCACTACGGTGCCGAGGGTTTCATCGGCGGCCAGCAGCTCCACCGGGGTTGCCAGGCTCAGCAGGCCAAGGCTCAGGGGCGCGGCGCCGAGAACGATTTTATGCAAGGACATACTCATGACTTCAGATCCTTTGACAGGCGCCTCAGCGCGCTCGGGCGGCGACGGTTTCGACTTCGATCAGGGCCCCGGGCAGTACCAGCCCCGCCACTTGCACCGTGGTCCGGGCGGGTTTGAGCGGCTGTTTCTCGGTGCCGAAAAACTCGCGAAAGGCCACTTGCAGGCCGTCAAAATCCAGCTTGCCGCCCAGGGCCGGATCGCCCACCAGGTAGATCCGCAGCTGCACCACATCCCCCAGGGTCAAGCCCTGGCCGGCGAGGATCGTCTGCACCTTGCGCAGCACCTCGCGGGCCTGGCTCTCGGTGTTGCCGGCGGCGTGGATCTGTTCCTTGGGCGCCTTGGGGTCCACCGGGTCCGGCAGCAGGCCGGAGAGGTAGGTCACCTCGCTGTTGGAGGGCAAGGTCACCGATTGCAGGATCGGCGAATGGGGATAGGTGGACGGCACGCGCTGGATCCCCGCGGCCCAGCTGCTGCTGGCGGCGCACAACAGCCCCAGCCCTACGACGGTGTTTTTCAAAGACATGCAAAGACGCTCCAAGGTTGTGTTTGCCAGCCTCGGAGGTCCGCTACCCGGCAATGGGTGACTACTGTTTTATGAGTGCTCGGCTTTTTCAGGCCGTTTGCTGTAGCGACGAGCCTTGCGCCCGTTGAAAAAGGTGGCGCACCACGCGCCGCGCGGCGCCGGCGGCGGCTTCCTGCCAGATGCCCACGCCGCTGTGGGCCAGGCCATCGCTGGTCAGGTAGACCCGGCCCTGGGGCTGGTTGAGCAGGCTGTAGTCCGGCTCGGCCACTTCATGGCTGATCCAGGGGCCGAAGTTGTAGGGGATCTTGCCCCAGGCAATCACCAGCGGCTTGCGCAGTTCATGGCCATGGCCGGGGTGCAGCAACTCCACCGCCTGACGGGAAATCTCGATCTGCTGGGCCAGGCTTTTCTCCCCGAAGCGTCGCGCGGTTTCACCGTTGTTGTAGGCCGCCACCAGCACCCCCTCGGCCTGGTTGAAACCGCCGCTGGGGTACCACAGCCCGGAAGCCTCCTGGTTGATGAACGACAGCCCGCCGTAGATCTGGTACTGGCTTTCCCAGAAGCGCCGCGACTGCCAGGCCACCTTGTTGGCGTAACCGAACTGCACCGCGCCGATGGCCTGACGCACCGGGGCGCTGAAGTTGTTCTCGACCTTGGCCAGCAGCGGCAAGGGCAGGGAGCTGATCACGTAGTCGGCCTTGAGGCTCTGGGTGCGGCCGCTGCGGCGATCCAGGTAGACCACCTCGGCACCGTCGGCCCGGTTGGTGATGGAACGCACCTCGCTGTGCAGCCGCAACTGCCCTTGCAGACGCCGGGCAAAGGCCTGGGGGATGCGATCCATGCCACCCACCGGCTGGAACATGGTGGGCGAGAATTCCGGGTATTCATCGATCATCAGCGCCGTGGTCAGCGCCGGGTTGAGCAGGGTCTGCAACGGCAGCGGGTCGTTCTTCTGCGCCAGCTGGTCACCGGCGCCGGGCCAGACCTTGTAGCCCGAGCGGGCCGATCCCAGGTATTCGAGCTTGTCGGAAAGGTCGCCCCAGGTTTTCAGAAAGCTCAGCAGGTTGCTGCGATCGGCAGCCGTCAGCTCCTGGTCCAGGGCATGCCGGTTGACCGCCTTGGCCAGCAGTTCGGAAAAATGCCCGCGGCTGTCGTTGACCGCCTGACGGATCTGCAACGCCGGCTGATTCAGGTCCGGCCGCACCAAGGCATTGCGGCTGGTGTTGACCAGCACCTCCAACTCCACCCCCAGCTCGCGGCAGTAGCCGAGCATCAACTGGTGATGGCTGGGCAGGCGGCCGGCCCCGGCATTCAGGTAGAAGCCGTCGTCGAACTCGGCGACCTGCACACTGCCGTCGCTGTACTCCACCCGATCGCCGCCGCGCACCGTCCAGTTGCGCCCGCCGACCCGGTCCCGGGCTTCGAGCAGCGTGACCTTGAACCCGGCCTTGTTCAGTTCATAGGCACTGACCAGGCCACCGATCCCGGCGCCGATCACCACCACCGAAGCGCCCTTGCCCACCGCCGCGCTGGGCAGCGACGCATAGTTCTCCTCGAAGGCCTCGGCATTGCCCGAGCCGCCGAACAGGCCCATGACCGCGCTCGCCGCCTGGACCCCGCCGACAGCGGCGATACGGGCGATCAATTGTCTTCTGGTCAGTGGCATGCCAGCGCTCCCTGCTGCGAATGGATAGTGCGTTCGGTTATAGCCCGCGGACTTATGCAGTCACTTGGGTCTATGGGAAGCCATCCTAGGGGCGCTCATTTAATAAGAGAAATACATTTTAAGCATATGCAAATATTACTTTGTTTCATATTCAGACACGCAAATACTGCACAAGACGCATGAACAACAGTGACTAGCCAGTCGCAGGACAATCCACCTCGGCCCGCGGGTCTACACCGGGAAAAACCGTTTGTAACGTATTTATTGAACAGTAACATTTTCAATGTTACCGTTCTTAAATCATGTTAAAAGGACACCGACCATGAACCCCGAACTCCAGCACAGGGCTCCCCAACTGCCTGCGCTCGCCTCCTACATCGAGACGGTGCTCGGCGATACCCCAAGCTTCAGCGCCTGGGATCAAGCCCCCAACCTTCCCTACTACCTCAACAGCCACTATTGCCTCCTGCACATGACCCTGCTCGGACAAGCCTGCGTGGTCTTGCTGGAGAACCCGCAGCAAGCGGCCAGCTTGCCGGACGTGAAAAAGCACATGGATACGCTGCGCAAGCTGACCCAGGCCCCCCTGATCTTCGTGGCAGAGGCCCTGGCCTCCTATGAGCGCAAGCGCCTGATTGACAAGGGCGTGCAGTTCATCGTCCCCGGCAACCAGCTGTTCATCCCCGAACTGGGGCTTGATCTGCGGGAGTACTTCCGCGCTCGACAGGAAAAAATCACGCTCATGAGTCCGGCCACCCAGGCCATGCTGATCCACCTGTTGATGAATCCCTCGCCGCCCTCGTTGCAGTTGTCCCAATCGACGCTGGGCTACCCGTTCAAGTACTCCAAGATGACCGTTTCCCGCGCCGTCAAAGAGCTGAAAGATCTGGGTTTGATCGTGGTACACAACGACCGGCAAGCCCATATCGAGATCCAGGTTTCGTCGCATCAACTCTGGGAAGACGCCAGGAAGCACATGCGCTCCCCCTTGAAAAAGACCCTGTGGCTGAACCAGATCCCGCACTTGAATCACACGCCACTGCTATTGGCAGGCGAGTCGGCGCTGCACGAGCACAGCCTGCTGATGGAACCCCGGCTGCCGGTTTACGCCTGCTCCAGTGAAACCCTGGCCACGCTCCTGAAGGACTGCCTGGCGCTGAGCGAAGTTGCCCCCGAGGACGCCGTCTGCGCATTGCAGATCTGGTCCTACGAACCCACCGTCTATGCTCGGACAAAGGATGGCTGTGTCGATCCTTTCTCGCTGCTCCTGAGCTTGCAGGACAGCAAGGATGAAAGGATCCAGATCGGCTTGAGCCAAGTGGAAGGAGACTTGAAATGGTAAGGGGGCTGGACCGCTTCCGTGAGTACTTCACCGACTACGCCGACCGCTACGTGATGATCGGAGGCGTGGCCGCCTACCTGAGCATGGAAGAAGCCGGCCAGGCGTTCAGAGCTACCCGAGACCTGGACATCGTCCTGATCATCGAAGCGCTGGACCCTTCGTTTGTCGCTCGGTTCTGGGAGTTCATACGAGCCGGCGGTTATCAGATCAAGCAACGCAATGACCAAAGGCCGATTTTCTATCGCTTCATGGCTCCGGCCGATACCCGCTTCCCTGTACAGATCGAACTGTTCTCACGCAGCCCGGAAGGCATCGATCTGGCCGAGGGCGCGACCTTGAGTCCTATTCCTGTCGACGAGGCCGTCTCAAGCCTTTCGGCCATCTTGCTCAACGACCAGTACTACGACTTTTTACTCGCAGGCATGCAGCAGATCGACGCTATCACCCACATCGGGGCGGACCGGCTGATTCCCCTCAAGGCCCATGCCTGGCTGAACCTGACCGAGCGCCAGGGCAAGGGGGAGCAGATCGACAGCAGGAACATTCGCAAACACCGTAACGATGTCTTGAGCCTCTCGGTCCTGCTTGCTCCCCACTCAACCCACCTGCCCGGCCCAATAGCTGAAGACCTGCAGCAGTTCCTGCGGCAACTGGCCGAACAAGCCGTGGATCCTGCCGCCATAGGGCTGACAGAAAGCCTGCAACAGATGATTTGGCGAATCAGACAAGCCTTTCATCTGGCCTGAAACAGTCAGCCTCCTAACCAGCGCTAGCGGCCTGCGCCGCAGCAAGCACCCGCAGCAGATTCCCACCCCAGATCTTCACCAGATCCGCTTCGCTGTAACCCGCCGCCAGCAGGCGTTCGGTGATTCGCGCCAGCTGCGTCACATCCTCCAGCCCCTGCACCCCGCCGCCGCCATCCCAGTCGGCACCGATGCCCACATGGTCCGGCCCCACCACGTCCAGGATGTGCAGCAGATGGCGCATGTAGTCGTCCAGGCTGGCCCTGGGCTGCGGGTAACGCGCCTCGACCTGGCGAATGCGCTCGGCCAGGTCCGCCACCTGCCCGGGGCTCAAGCTCGCCGCCAGGCGAAACTCGCGGTACAGCGGCCCCAGGGCCTTGTCGCGCTCGGGGTTGGGCGCGTGGTTGATCAGGTCGCTGGGGAAGCTGTTGACCTGCACCACTCCGCCCCTGGCCGCCAGCTGGCGCAGGCGCCGGTCATCCAGGTTGCGCGGATGGGCGGTGATCGCCCGGCTGCTGGAATGCGAGGCAATGATCGGTGCCGTGGACAGGGCCAGGACCTGGTCGAATACCTGGTCCGAGGCATGGGACACGTCCAGCAGGATGCCCAGGCGATTGGCCTCGGCCACCAGTTCGCGCCCCGCCGGGCTCAGGCCGTGCCACTGCGGCAGGGCGGTGGCGGAGTCGGCGAAATCGTTGTTGGCCGAGTGCACCAGGCCGAGCATGCGCAGGCCCTGGCGGTAATAGGTGTGCAAGCGGGCCGGATCGGCGGCCAGGGGCTCGGCGTTCTCCATGCTGATGAAGACCACTCGCTGGCCACGGGCGACGATGGCCGGAACATCGCTGGCCTGCAGGGCCAGGGCGAAATCATCGGGGTGGGCGGCGATCAGGTCGCGGATCCGCGCCAGCACCGCCAGCCCATGTTCGCTGGCCAGGGTCCGGCCCTCGGCGTTGAGCGGGCCCTGTGGGGTGAAGATGGCCCAGAACCCGCCGTCCAGCCCGCCCTCTTTCATCCGTGGCAGATCGACCTGGGACAGGTCGTCCCGATAGTCATGGCGCTGAGTGATGTCCCACCCGGGGCGGGCCAGTTGCATCGGGGTATCGAGGTGGCTGTCGAGCACCGTCAGGCGCTGGTGCAACGATGGCGCCGGGCTGGCGGCCAGCGCCCAGGGGCTGACCAGCGCCAGACACAGCAAGGTTCGAGAAAACATCGGGCCTCCTGGCCAATCAAAGAAATCGCCCCATCGGACCGTAGGAGCTGGCTTGCCAGCGAAGGCGGCCCCGAGATCATTGCAGGACTCAAGGGCCTATTCGCCGGCAAGCCGGCTCCCACGCAAATATCAGCATGGGCGTGTACCTGTAGGAGCTGGCTTGCCAGCGAAGGCGGCCCCGAGATCGTTGCAAGGCTCGAGGGCCTATTCGCCGGCAAGCCGGCTCCCACGCAAATATCAGCATGGGCGTGTACCTGTAGGAGCTGGCTTGCCAGCGAAGGCGGCCCCGAGATCGTTGCAAGGCTCAAGGGCCTATTCGCCGGCAAGCCGGCTCCTACAAGGGGTCAGGACCAGTGGAAGCTGCGGTCCCACAGCCCGGAAACATCCAGCTGCTGGGGCAGGACGCCGGCTTCGAAAAACAGGTCGGCCACGTCCTGCTGGGATTTCACCGCCGCGTCGTCCACCGGTTGCAACAGTCGTGGGCCGCTCTGGGCGCGGTATTGGGCCAGGAACACTTCCCGGGGCATGCCAAGAATCTTGGCGCTCTTGGTGGCCCATTCCTCGGGATGGCTGGCGATCCATTGCCAGGCGCGGTATTCGCGCAGGATGTAGTCGGTGATCGCCGCGTGCTTGAGCGGGTCGGCAATGCTGTTCTGGTTGGCGGCGATCACGTAGTTGCCGGACAGGTAGCCCTGGCCGGTCTTCAGCACCCGGGCCCCGGCCCGCAGTTCCGCCAGCTGGATGAAGTAGCCGAAGCTGACCCAGGCATCCAGGGCGCCGTTCTGGAAGGCGGCGAAACCGTCTTGCGGGGTCAGCGCCATGGGCACGATGTCGGCAAAACCCAGGCCCTGTTCCTTCAGTGCCTTGAGCAGAAAGTAGTGCGAGCTGGTGGAGCGGATGTAGCCGATGCGCTTGCCCTTGAGCTCGGCCACCGACTGCACCGCAGAGCCCTTGGGCACGATGAAGGCCTGATTATTGACGTCACCGGTGAGCACCGCGATCAGCTTCACCGGGGCGTGGTTCTTGATGCCGAAGATCGGCGGGATCTCGCTCATCGGCGAGATGTCCAGGGTGCCGCTGACCAGGGCCTCGAAGCTCAGGTTGCCGCCGGTGAACTCGGCGTACCTGACCTTGTAGGGCGGCGGCTCGATGCCCGCCTCGGCAAAGAAGCTCGGCGCCGCGCCCTTGTAGGTGGCGACATTCAGGGTGACTCCGGATAGATCCACGGCGGCCCCCAGGCCCAGGCGCGGCAAGGCGGCGGCCAGGCCGGCCAGGGCCGAGAGTTGGAGAAAGTGACGACGCTGCATGGGCAAGGGTCCTTAATCGAGAAAATCCGGTTCTTCACGCACGATCCGTTCGCGGTAAGGCTGGAAGCTGAACCAGCCGCCGAACTCGGTGCCGACCTGGCGCGCGGTGTGGCGCGCCACCTCGTGGGGAATGAGTCGCGGGGTGCCGGCGGCTTCCGCCAGCAGCTGGGTCTGGGCGGCGTTGTCCATGGCGATGAAGCGCCACACCGCCGCCTCGACGGTTTCGCCCACGGTCAGCAGGCCATGGTTCTGCAGGATCAGCGCCTTGTGCCCCAGCAGCGCGGCGGCGATCCGCGCGCCTTCGCTGGCCTCCAGCACCACCCCGGAGAAGTTGTCGAACAGCCCGTGCTTCTCGTAAAAGGCGCAGGCGTCCTGGGTCAGCGGGTCCAGCAGACGCCCCAGGCTCGACCAGGCCTTGCCGTGCAACGAATGGGCATGGGCCGCGGCCACCACTTCGGGATGGGCTTCGTGCAAGGCGGCATGAATGGCGAACGCGGCGAGGTTCAGCGCCCCCTCGCCTTCGATCACCGCGCCTTCGGGGTTGACCAGCAGCAGGTCCGACACCCGCACATGGCCGAAATACACCCCCACCGGGTTGACCCAGAAATGGTCCGGGCGCCCCGGGTCGCGCACGGTGATATGCCCGGCGCCCCCCATGTCGAAGCCCAGCCGGGCGAACACCCTAAAGGCCGCGGCCAGGCTTTGCTTGCGCTGCTGGCGCTCCAGCTCGACCGTGGCCTGCTGGGGCGGGTGCTCCCAGCGAAACACCGTATGGCCATCGCGGGGCAAGTCATACACCGCGGGACGAAAATGTGCGGTCATGTCCGCTCTCCTTGAAGTGGTCATCGATACCCTGCGCGCAAAGGCCCGCAGGGCCTTGCTTGGCAATCTCCCGCCAAACCTGCAGCAACCTTGAGAACCTCGCGTCCCTTCGGGCCGTTCGCAGCCTGCGGCAGCGGCTACACCTATCCCGGCCCGACATGGGCCCTGTAGCCGCTGCCGAGCCCGCGAAGCTGCGCAAAGGCCCGCAGGGCCTTGCTTGGCAATCGCCCGCCAAACCTGCAGCAACCTTGAGAACCTCGCGTCCCTTCGGGCCGTTCGCAGCCTGCGGCAGCGGCTACACCTATCCCGGCCCGACATGGGCCCTGTAGCCGCTGCCGAGCCTGCGAGGCTGCGCAAAGGCCCGCAGGGCCTTGCTTGGCAATCGCCCGCCGAACCTTCAGCGACCTCAAGCCCCCTGCGTCTCCTGCGCAGCCTGCGGCAGCGGCTACACGAAGCGCTGCAGGCCAAGGCTGGAACCGTGTATTAGTAGCCACGCTGGATCTCCACCGGGTTTTCCAGGGGTAAACCATCTCTCCAGCGCTGCAGATTGCGCCCCAGCAAGCGGGCGATATTCAGGTAGACCCGTGGCGAATTGGCCGAGGTGTGGGGCGACAGGCGAATGCCCGGGTGGCGATAAAAAGCGTGGCCCGCGGGCAGCGGTTCGGGGTCGGCCACATCCAGGCTGGCCAGGCCGATGCGCCCCGTCTCCAGGGCCTGCAACAGCGCCGACTGATCGATCAGCGCACCGCGAGCGATATTGATCAGGTGCAGCCCCGGCTTGGCCGACGCCAGGACATCGGCATCGATGATGCGTCGGGTCTGCTCGGTCAGGGGCACCGCCAGCAGCAGGTGATCGGCCCGGGCAAACAGCTGGTGCAGGTCGGCCACCGGTTCGACCCCGGGCACCTCGAAAGGCTGCGCCGAACGGCGCAGGGCCAGCACCTGCATGCCCAGGGCCTGGGCCTTGGGCGCCAGTTCGCGGGCAATGCTGCCAAAGCCGAACAGGCCCAGGGTGCTGCCGGCCACCGAGGCCAGCGGCCGTGGCTGCCAGTGTTCGGCGCGCTCGATCCACACCTGGGGCAATTGCTTGGCGGCGGCGAAGATCGCCGCCAGGGCAAACTCGGCAATGCTCTCGGCGGTGCTGCCCCGGGCGCTGGCCACCGGCAGATCCTGGAACAGCCAACGGGGGAAATAATCCAGGCCCGAGGTCACCAATTGCACGAACCCCAAGCCGAAGGGCCAGCCCGCGGGCGGCTCTGGCGCGTCACGAAAATCGGCATGGGGCGCCGCCAGCAGCACCTGAACATCCCCGGGCAGATCACTGGGCAGCCCTCGGGGCAGGCTCAGCACCTCGACGCCTGGCAGCGACTGGCGCAGTTGCTGGTTGAAGCCCTCGTCGAGCTGGCTGGCAATGCGCGTCACACCTGGGCTCCCCGGCTGGGCAAGGCAAAGGCGGCGCGGCCCACGGCGCCAAGGATCGCGTCGTTCTGCGGGGTGTGGATCCGGCTGCACAGCACATCACGGTAATGCCGCTCGATGGGGTTGCCCCGGGCCAGCCCGGGATTGCCGATGGCCTCGATGCCCAGCTCCACGGCGCTGATGGCGTTGCTGGTCACCAGGTACTTGATCTGGGTCGCCTCGCCCGGGGCGATCCGCCCTTCGGCGGCGGCATCGAGCAGCACCCGGTTGTTCAACAGCAAGGCGTCGATGCGCCCGATCAGCTCCTGGAAACGCGGCAGGCTCGACAGCGGCGCGCCGAGGTTGGCCGGGGCGCGCTGGGCCAGCCAGCCCAGCAGCCAGTCACGGGCGGCGCGGGCCACGCCGTCGTAGATCGCCGACAGCAGCACCGCCAGCCAGAGCACGCCCTTGCTGTCCAGCTCCGAGGGGCGCGGAACGTTGGCCGGCTGGATGTCCACCGCGTGCTCCATGGGCACAAACACTTCATCGAAGATCACGTCGTGGCTGCCGGTGGCGCGCATGCCCAGGTGGTCCCAGGTTTCCTCGACGCGGATGCCGGGGCTGTCGCGGTGCACCAGCCAGGTGCCGACCTGCGGCTGGGCATCGTCGCTGCGGGCCCAGACCGCCAGCCAGGTCAGCCCGGGAATGCCGGTGGAGTAGATCTTGCGCCCGCTGAGCCGCCAGCCGCCCTCGACCCGGCGCGCCAGGGTGGCCGGCAAGCCGCCCCGGGCCGGGGTGCCGAGGTCCGGCTCGACCCGCAGCGCATTGATCAGGGCGCCCTCTTGCACCGCCTCGCGCGCCACGCGCTGGCGCAGGTGCAGGGGCCAGGCGCTGTTCTGTTGCAGGCGGGTGTGCTGCAGGTACTGCATCACCAGCACCAGCGCGGTGGAAGGTTCGCCCCGGGCCACGGCGCCGATCACCCGCCGCGCCTGGGCCAGGGTCGCCTCGCTGCCGCCCAGGGCCCGGGGCACGGTCAGGGCCAGCAGGCCATGCTGGTGCAGGCGCTGCAGGTTGGCGTGGGGAAACTCGCTGTGGCGATCGTAATGGGCCGCACTGGCGGCGAACTCCTCGCTCAACTGCTGCAGCAGGTCGGCGAACTCGCTGGAGTCCGGATCAGGGACGGGACGGGACACGGACGAAGACGGTTGCACGCTGGAAAGGCTCATCGGCTGGCAGTCCTGCTCAAGGGGTGGGAGATGTCGACGGCCGGCTCGTCCTCGGTTTCCACGCCCAGCAGTTGCAGCAACCGCGCACGCAGCGGCTGGAACCCCGGGGCGGACACCTGACGCGGACGCGGCAGGCGGATCGGCAGTTGTTCGGCGATTTGCCCGTTGGCCAGCACCAGCACCCGGTCGGCCAGCAGCAGCGCCTCGTCGACATCGTGGGTCACCAGCAGCACCGCCGGGGTGTGCGCCCGCCACAGGCGGATGATCAGTTGATGCATGCGGATCCGGGTCAGGGCGTCGAGGGCGGCGAAGGGTTCATCCAGCAGCAACAGCTGCGGCTCGCGCACCAGGGCCCGGGCCAGCGCCACGCGCTGGGCCTCGCCGCCGGACAGGGTGCCGGGCCAGGCGCCCAACCGATGGGCCAGCCCGACCTCGCCCAGCGCCGCCTCGGCCCGCTCGCGGACCCCAGCCCCACGCACGCCCAGGGCAACGTTGCGCCACACGCGCTTCCAGGGCATCAGCCGTGGCTCCTGGAACACCGCGGCCATGGCCGAAGGCACCTGCAACCGGCCCTCGTCGATGGGTTCCAGCCCGGCCAGGGCCCGGAGCAAGGTGGTCTTGCCCGAACCGCTGCTGCCCAGCAGGGCGACGAACTCCCCCGGGGCGATGTTCAGGTCCAGGCTGTCGAGTACCGCCTGCCCGGCGAAACGTCGGGTCACCCCACGGCATTCGACGGCGGCGCGCACAGGGCCCGGCTGGGGCAATGACACAGTCATGGTCAGTTCCTGATAAAGGTCGGGCGCCAGGCCAGGGCGCAACGTTCGAGGCCGCGTACCAGCCCGTCGATGCCCAGGCCGAGCACGCTGTAGACCAAGAGGCAGATGACGATCACATCGGTGCGCATGAAGTCCCGGGCGTCGTTGACCAGGTAGCCGATGCCGGCGCTGGCGTTGATCTGCTCCACCACCACCAGCCCCAGCCAACTGATGCCGAAGGCGTAGCGCAGGCCGACGAAGAACGCCGGCAAGGCCCCGGGCAGGATCACGTGGACGATCAGTTCCCAGCGCTTGAGGCCGAGCAGGGTTGCCGCCTCCAGCAGCTTGGGGTCCAGGCTGCGGATGCCGGAAAACAGCGTCAGGTAGATGGGAAAGGTGGTGCCCAGGGCAATCAGGGCGATCTTCGGCGTCTCCCCAACGCCGAACCAGAGGATGAACAGCGGCACGATGGCCAGGAACGGCAGGGTGCGCAGCATCTGCATCGGCGAGTCGATGGCGATCTCGCCGCGCCGCGACAGCCCCGCCACCAGGGCCAGGACAGTGCCCAGGCTGACGCCGATGGCCAGGCCGCTGAGGGCGCGCTGGAGGGACACCCACAGGTGCCCGCCCAGCTCGCCGCTGCCGAGCATCTGCCACAGGGTGCCGCCGATGGTGCTGGGGGCGGCGATGATCCGCGCCGGCAACAGCCCGCTGCGCGACGCCAGCTCCCAGAGCAACAGCAGCAACAGCGGGCTGATCAGGCGCAGCGACAGATTGCCGAGGAACTTCACTCCGGGGCGCTCGGTCCAGCGGGCATACAAGGAGAGCGGGGCTTGCGCAGGCATTTCAACATCCCTATTTCAGCGCGTTCGAGCCCCATGCTAACTACATAAAAAACGTCCGTGAAATTCGTTTTGGTTCTAACGTAATATACAAAAAATGCATTCATCAAACAGATATATATGCAAATAAAGGATAACCCGTAGGCGCCGGCTTGCCGGCGAAAAGGCCGTAGAGCCTTGTGCCGCCTTTACCGGCACCTTCGCTGGCAAGCCAGCTCCTACCGCCGATTTGTGCCGCACCCGTGGCTAGCCGACACGAGCGGCGACCATTTCGCCGAACAGACTCACCGGCTCCTGCAGGTTGCCGAGAAAGCGCGGGTGGATCAGCCACAGGTCGATCACCGGCTTGAAGTCGCTGACCGGGACGATCTCCAGTTTGTCCCGGTGACTGCTGTTCTCCAGCAGCGGCAGCGGCACCAGACCGTAGCCCAGGCCATTGGCGATCAGCCCCAGTTGCAGCTCGGTGCCGAAGGTTTCCAGGTTGATCTGCAAGGTCAGGCCCTGGGCGCTCAAAGCCCGTTGCAGGCCGGCCCGAAAACCGCAGCCGTCGGGGTTCAGCACCCAGCCGCGCTGGTAACAGTCGGCCAGCTTGCACGAGCGTTTGCGCACCTCGCCCTTGGCCGCCACCACCACCAGATTCATGCTGCCCAGGGAGCGCCCTACCACCCCTTCGGGGAATACCTTGCCGGCGGGAAACAGCGCGGCCACCACGTCCAGTTCACCGTTCTCGACCTTGTTCAGCAGGTGGCTGCCCCAGCCGGTGGCTACCGAGGTCTGCAACTGCGGATAGAGGCTCTTGAGCTGGCTCAGGGCATCCAGCAGCACCACGTCGCCAATGGTCTGCGGCACACCGATGCGCAGGGCGCCGCTGGGGGCGCCGTCATTGGCCACCAGCTCGTTCAGGGCGTCGATGCTGCGCAGCACTTCCAGGCACTGGCCGTAAACCCGCAAGCCCATGCTGGTGGGCTTGAGCGGCTTGGTGTTGCGGTCCAGCAGTTCCACCCCCAGGGCTTCCTCGAAATTCTGCACCCGGCGGGTGATGGCCGGCTGGGTCAACTGCAGGGCATCGGCCGCCTGGCTGATGGTCTGGCAGCGGATCACCGCCACGAACGCGTTCAGATCATCTATCTTCATTCTTTTTTCGCATAATAAATGACTGGAAAAATGTTCGATAAGAATAATACCTTTTAGCTCGCCCGTGTAGTTCGCGTCCTTTGCCTTGTGTCCACGGAGGGAGCCCATGCCCCACAACGCCGCAACAGTCGCTATCGATACCCCCAACTTCGCCCGCCTGCGGGACTTCATCGCCGCCCTGGCCGAGCTGCTGGACGGCCATCCCGATGAGCCCCGGATACTGGAGCAAGGCGCCGACCTGCTGCAGCGCCTGGTGAGCCAGGACGACTGGCTGCCCGATGAATTCGCCCAGCCCGACCCGCAGCACTATCAGCAATGGCTGCTGCATGTCGACTCGCGCCAGCGCTTTTCCATCGTCAGCTTCGTCTGGGGTCCGGGGCAGCGCACGCCGATCCACGATCACCGGGTCTGGGGCCTGATCGGCATGCTCCGCGGCGCCGAGGATAGCCAGGGCTTCGAGCGCCTGGCGGACGGGCGCCTGCAACCTGCGGGGGCTCCGATTCGCCTGGTGCCGGGGCAAGTGGAAGCGGTGTCGCCACGCATTGGCGACATCCATCAGGTGAGCAATGCCTACGCCGACCGGGTGTCCATCAGCATCCACGTGTACGGCGCCAACATCGGCGCGGTACGCCGGGCCGTGTACACCGCCGAAGGTCACGAGAAGCCCTTTATCTCCGGTTATTCCAACCGCTTGCTGCCTAACCTCTGGGACTTGTCGAAGGAGCCCCCGCAATGACCGATTTCCCTACCCGCAGCCCGGCGCAGATCCGTCAGGCCCTGCTCGACCGCCAGGAAATGGCGCTGATCGACGTGCGTGAAGAGGCGCCTTTCGCCGAAGCCCACCCGCTGTTCGCGGCCAATATCCCGCTGTCGAAACTGGAGCTGGAGGCCTATGCGCGCATCCCCCGGCGCGACACCCCGATCACCCTCTATGACCAGGGCGAAGGACTGGCCCAGCGCGCCGCGAGCCGCCTGGGGCAACTGGGCTACAGCGACGTCGCCCTGCTCGAAGGCGGCCTGGACGGATGGCGCACCGCCGGTGGCGAGCTGTTCAAGGACGTCAACGTACCGAGCAAGTCCTTTGGCGAACTGGTGGAAGCCGAGCGTCATACCCCGTCCCTGGCCGCCGAGGAACTGCAGGCGCTGCTCGACCGGCAGGCCGACCTGGTGGTGCTCGATGCCCGGCGTTTCGACGAGTACCAGACCATGAGCATTCCCGGCAGCACCAGCGTGCCCGGCGCCGAGCTGGTGCTGCGGGTGCGTGAGCTGGCCCCCGATCCGCGGACACAGGTGGTGGTCAACTGCGCCGGACGCACCCGCAGCATCATCGGCACCCAATCCCTGGTCAACGCCGGCATTCCCAATCCGGTGGCGGCCCTGCGCAACGGCACCATCGGCTGGACCCTGGCCGGACAGAAACTCGAGCACGGCCAGAGTCGGCGCTTCCGGCCGGTCGACGAAGAGCGGCGGGCCGAGGCGCAAACGGCGGCACGGGCGGTCGCGGACCGGGCCGATGTGGCGCGCATCGACCTGGCCCAGTGGCGGCGCTGGCAAGCCGATCCCAAGCGCACCAGCTATCTGTTCGATGTGCGCACCCCGGAAGAATTCGCCGCCGGTCACCTGCCCGGCGCCCGTTCCACGCCCGGTGGGCAACTGGTGCAGGAAACCGATCACTTCGCCAGTGTGCGCGGTGCGCGCCTGGTGCTGGTGGACAACGACGGGGTACGGGCCAACATGAGCGCATCCTGGCTGGCCCAGATGGGCTGGCAAGTGGCGGTGCTCGACGGCCTGCGCGACAGCGACTTCAGCGTGCGCGGGCCCTGGCAGGCACCGCTGCCGGACACCGCGCCGGCCGAAGAAATCAGCCCGCGGACCCTGGCCGCCTGGCTGGAGCAGCCCGGCACCCTGGTGCTGGATTTCACTGCCAGCGCCAACTACGTGCAACGCCACATCCCCGGGGCCTGGTGGGTGCTGCCCAGCCAGTTGCAGGAATCCCTGGCCCAGTTGCCCCAGCCCGAACGCTATGTCCTGACCTGCGGCAGCAGTCTGCTGGCGCGTTTCGTGGTGCCCCAGTTGCAGGCCCTGACCCAGCGCCCGGTGTTCCTGCTCAGCGGCGGCACCGCGGCCTGGATCGACGCCGGCCTGCCCGTCGAGGAAAGCCGCCAGCAACTGGCCTCGCCGCGGATCGACCGTTACCGGCGCCCGTATGAAGGCACCGACAACCCGAAAGAAGCCATGCAGGGCTACCTGGACTGGGAATTCGGCCTGGTGGAGCAACTGCGTCGCGACGGCACCCACGGTTTCTTCGTGATCTGAGCCTTAGAGGGGGCTTTCGCTGGCACGCCAGCTCCTACAGGCCTGCTTCCCCTTGTAGGAGCCGGCTTACCGGCGAAGAGGCCGCAAGCCTGGCATCGCTCGCAAGGTCGCCTTCGCTGCAAGCCCGCTCCTGCGAGGAGGGGTATTTCGGACGCGTAGGCGGTGCCGGTTGATCGTCACTCTGCCAAAGTGACAAATAGCAATAATTCTCGATATCATTCGCGACCTTGTGCTCACCGCGTCGTCAAGAAGGATATCCATGTCTCGCTCCAAGCCCGACTCTGCACTGGCGGACTCTGTCCGCGGGTTCTATGCGGACATCCTGCATTTCCTGCGCAAACGCACGGACAACGCCAGCGACGCGGCGGACATGACCCAGGACGTGTTCACCCAATGGCTCGACTACCGGGACCGGGACCAGGTCGAACAGCCCCGGGCCTTCCTGTTCCAGATGGCACGCAACCTGCTGCGCGATCATTGGCGGCGCCAGCAGGTGCGCTCCAGGGTGCATCACCAGGTCCATCCCGAGTCAGGCTTGGACACTGAGCCCCTGGCCGACGAACAGCACGAGCCACTGCCCGCCGCCCAGCGCCTGCAACGCCTGGAACAATTGAAAGAAGTCCTCGCCCAGCTCTCGCCGCGGCGCCGCGAAGCCCTTATGCTGCACCGCTTCGAGGGGCTGAGCCAGACGCAGATCGCCGAGCGCATGGGGATTTCCGTGAGCATGGTGGAGAAACACATCGCCTTTGCCCTGCTGCATTGCAAGCAACACCTACAACGAGAAAATGGCAAGGAGCAGCCTGAATGACCCGCTTTTCCGGCCCCCAGGACGACCTCGACAGCGAGCAGATCGATGCCCAGGCCGCCAGTTGGTTCGCCCGTAACCGCAATGATCCGGACCGGGCCACGCGCAAGGCGTTCGACAGCTGGATCAGTGAACCGGCCCATGCCCGGGCCTATGCCGAGTTCGAGCAGTTGTGGGTCGATCTGGCGCAGTTGCAGCAGCTGAACCGCCCCGTGCCGCTCCCCCGGCGCAAGACGCCGCTCTGGCGGCCGGCCCTGGCAGCGGCGGCCGCGGTGCTGTGCGCGGTGCTGGCGCTCAACCTGGGGACACCCCAGGCGCCTTACCGGCAGCAGATCGCGGCACAGGAACAGGGCGCCCGAGCCTTCAAGCTGCCGGACGGCAGCACCCTCTACGTCAATGCCAATACTCAGGTGAAGGTGGATTTCAGCGCCCGGCAACGGGATATCTACCTGCAGCAGGGCCAGCTGTACCTGGAGGTCGCCGCCGACCAGGAGCGCCCGCTGTGGGTGCACAGCGGTGCGGCCAAGGTCCGGGTGGTGGGCACCGCATTTGACGTGCGCCGCGGTCAGCGCCAACTGGTGGTCAGCGTGGCCCACGGCCAGGTGGCGTTCAGCCCGGACGGCAAGCCCGGGGAACTGACCCTGCTGGGGGCCCGGCAGCAGGCGGTCTACGACCTGCACCAAGGCACCTTGCGCCAACAGTCCCTGGACCGCGACGAAGTGGCCGACTGGCGCAGCGGGCGCCTGGCCTTTCGCAACCGCGACCTGGCCAGCCTGGTGGACGAGCTGAACCTCTATCGGCGGCAGCCGGTGCAACTGGCCGAGGGCTCCATCGGCGCCTACAAGGTGTCCGGCAACCTCGACGTCAACGACCCGGATGCCCTGGTCAAGGCCCTGCCCGCCCTGATTCCGGTGAAAACCCGGGTCCAGGCCGACGGTCAGTTGAAGATCGAAGCCCGCTGAGCAATACATGAGAATATTTTGCATTCGCATATGAGGTATTTTTTCACTGCCGCGTCTTCCTCCTGTCTGCGCTCTGTCCGCAGCGCCTTTCTGGCCTTTAAGCCGCTCTGGGGGATGTCATGTTTCGCGCGTTCTTGCCTGTTCCGTTAGTCCGTACCCGCCCAACCCTGCTCGCCGCCTGCCTGGCCTTCAGCCTGCAGGTCCAGGCCGGGCCGTTGCATTTCCAGTTGCCGGCGCAGCCCCTGGCCGCGTCCCTGAGTCAGGTCGCCCAGCAGGCGAAGATCCAGCTGCTGTTCGATGAGCAATTGCTGCGCAACGCCAAGGCACCGGCCCTGCAGGGGGACTTCAGCCCCGAAGAGGCGATCCGCAGCCTGCTCCAGGGCGGCCCGTTCAATCTGCTGAAGGTCGACAACACCTACGTCGTGCGCCCCGCCGAAACCAGCGTCAGCAGCGGCTCGGCCCTGCAACTGGGGGCCATGAGCGTGATCGGCAACGGCACCGAGGTCGACGCCGCCAGTGTCGGCCGCTCGACCCTGAACCAGGCGGAAATCGATCGCCACCAGTCCAACAACGTGGTCAGCCTGATCGACACCCTGCCCGGCGTCAGCCTCGGCGGCTCGCTGAAACCCGGCGGCCAGACCATCAACATCTGGGGCCTGGGGGACGCCGAGGACGTGCCGATCACCGTCGACGGCGCCACCAAGAGCGGCTTCGAGCGCTACCAGCAGGGAGTGATTTTCATCGAGCCGGAACTGATCCGGCGGGTGGAAGTGGAAAAGGGCCCGCACTCGCCCAAGACCGGCAACGGCGGTTTCGGCGGCACCGTGCACACCGAAACCAAGGACGCCCCGGACCTGTTGCAGGACGGGCGCAACGCCGGCGCCATGGTCAAGTACGGCTACAGCAGCAACGACCATCAACAGGCCTACACCTCGGCGGTGTATGGCCGTTCCGACGATCATCGTTTCGATGCCCTGGCCTACTGGACCAAGCGCGACGGCGACGACATGAAGCTGGCCAGCTCCGTTCCCGACCCGCGCAATGAATACCTGATCAACCCCAAGCGCCAGCCCAACACCGCCCAGGACCTGGAAGGCGAGCTGTTCAAGTTCAACATGCAACTGACCGACGAGCAGCGCCTGGGCCTGAGCTACATGCGCTCCGACAGCGACATCTGGGCGCCCTTCTCGGCCAAGAGCTACCCGGCGCCCCCCAGCAAGGCCAACATCGACAAGTACGGCTACGACGGCGCCACCAAGCGCTACCTGGCCCAGCGCAACACCATCGACACCACCTGGCTGACCAAGTACGAGTACCAGCCGGTGGACAACCCCTGGATCGATCTCAAGGTCCAGTACTCCAATTCCACGACCGATCAGACCGACGAACGCGGCCCGACCGCTTTCTATCAACCGGTCACCGGCGGTCGCAAGATCACCGTGGGCTACGAGGACAAGATCCTCGAAGTGACCAACATCAGCCGCTTCAGCACCGGTTCCCTGGACAATGCCCTGACCCTCGGCACGCAGATCCGCAAGCACACCCGCGAGGTGGACATGTGGATGCCGGGCAAGACCTACGAAGTGCCCAAGTACAACTACGGCCACTACCAGCCGGGGTTCATGCCCCATGGCAAGGTCGACAACAACGCCTTCTACATCCAGGACGCGGTGACCCTGGGGGACTTCACCCTGACCCCGTCGCTGCGCTACGACCATGTGCGCAACCGTGGCCAGGAAAACGACGCGCCGCTGTACAACAGCACCAACCCCAAGGACGGCCATGACTACGGCGACAAGACCTACACCGGCTGGTCGCCGCGCCTCTCGGCGTTCTGGAACGTCAATCCGAACCTGGCGCTGTTCGCCGACTACAGCAAGACCTGGCGCGCACCGGTAATCGACGAGCAGTACGAAGTGCAGGCCCCCGGCAGCACCCGCTCGGCCACCAGCCGCAACCTGGACCCGGAGCGCATCACCGCGTTGCGCGCGGGGACCCTCCACAACTTCTCCAAGGTGCTGGCCGACAACGACAACCTGCAGATCCGCACCACGGTGTTCCAGAACAAGATCAGCAACGAGATTCTCAAGGCCACCGGGATCGGCTGCGCGGAACAACTGAGCACCGGCAAGAGCATCGCCCAGGTGTGCAAGGAGTCGCCGATGTCGGTGTATCGCAACATCGGCGACCTGACCATCAAGGGCTTCGAAGTCGAAAGCTACTACGACTCCAGCTACCTGTTCGGCGCCCTGTCCTACTCGTGGATCACCGGCAAGCACCAGGGCGCCTACACCAACCCCTGGGGGCCGAACGTCTGGGCCCGGGACATTCCGCCGCGCAAATGGGTGGCGACCCTGGGAGTGAAGATTCCCCAGTGGGATGCCCAGGTCGGCTGGCAGGGCCAGTGGGTGCGCCAGACCGACCGCCTGCCCAGCGACAAATACCCCAGTGGCCCGGCCAGCAGCCTGGGCGACTCCTACTGGGACCAGTACGGCAATGACCGCTACAACGTGCAGGGCCTGTTCGCCAACTGGAAGCCCCAGCAGGCCTACCTCAAGGGCACCGAAGTCAACTTCACCCTGGATAACATGTTCAACCGCGACTACCGCCCGGCCCTCAGCGGCGACAACGCCTACAGCGTCGGACGCAACGCCAAGATCAGCGTGACCCGCTTCTTCTGACGGCCACTGGCTGCGGTGCATCGGACGCACCGCAGCAGGCCAGCCGTTGGCCATCACCGATGTATTGCAAGCCATTAACCCGACCCTGCCGCCCGCGCCTGCCGGGCTAAGATCGACTCCCCCCTGAACACCGCTGAAAGGCCGTTGGGCGCTTTCAGTCAACGTCCCATTGATTATGTACGACGACTGTCGTACAACCGAGAACGCATCATGGACAGAGGCTTCAGGAAGGTCAGGCGGGACCTGATCAATGCACTACAAAGCGGCAACTATCTGCATGCCGCGCGCGGTTCGATCGAGGTCAAGAACCTGCTGGCCACTGGCGAGGTTTCGGCGGGCCAACTGATCGAGGTCATCGGCGCCTGCAAGGGCACCGACCACCATTGCAGTGCCCACCACAGCGTCCCGGACCTTGCCGTCCATGTGCTGAAGAAGGCGGGCTGGTACATCAAGTTCTACTTTATCGAGCCAGAAACCTGGTTCATCAGCGTTCACCGATGAGGGCAACCCATGAAACTCTATCTGCAGGGCGACCGGGGCAAGGCGCTTTGTGAGCATTGCCAACAGGTCGTGGGCATCACCTACACCCGCCGCGACGTCCCTTTCAGCGACGGCAACGGCCAGGCCCGGGAGGTCCTGGTGGGGGTCTGCGACCTGTGCGCCACGGTGGTGGCCATCCCGCCCCAGTCGACGCCGGCGATCAAGGAAGCCCGCAAGCAGTCATTGACCTCCATCGAGGCGCGGCTGCCGGCGGTCTACCTCGATGTGCTGGATGCGGCGATGCACTCGGTGGCCGAAGACGCCGGGGTGCAGATGCGCAAACTGTTCTTCAGCTACTACTTCAGCGCTCCTCCGGCGTCTTCCCTGGAGCAGGTGCATGAGGGCTTCGCCGCGTACCTGGCCGAACAGGCCGAGGCCCGCCAGTTGCCGGCCGTGCCGGCCATGAAACGCCTGTCGCTGAAGGTCAACCACTATGTGGCCGAGGATCTCGCGCGCCTGCTGCAAGCCACCCGGATGACCCAGACCGAGCTGCTGAAATCGCTGATCGCGCAAATGCGCCTGGACGTGCTGGAAGGCGGCAACCCGGCGGTGATCGCCGACCTGCGCCAGCTGGCGCGCCTGGGGCTCTAGTCCTCAGCCTTTGCCGCGGCCCGCCGCCCGGCCCGCCCGGAGGAAATCGCCCCAGCGCCGCACCAGGTAGTTGTGCTCGTCCATCACCGAGTTCCACACCGCGATGTGCCCCATGCGCTGCTGGTAGGAACCGCCGTCGCGAGTCTCGCCGATCTCGATCAGCGGCGCGCCATCGCTGCCCGGCAACTCCTCCCGGGCCGGCTTGCCGGCATACCAGTAATCCCACTCGGCGCTGCTCAGGTGATCACGGGTACGCGCCGGGTTGCCGATGTAGTAGCCCTGGCGCGCCATCACCGCTCCGGGCCAGCCCGACAGCCACCAGTTGAGATAGGCGTAGGCCGCGTCCAGCACCGCGCCCTGGGCATGGCGCGACAACGACAGGCCGCCGAACCAGGCGCGGTAGCCCTCCCGCGGCACCGCCAGACGGTATTTGACCCCGGCGCGGTGCAGGCGCATCAGGGTCGGCGACCACAGGCTCTGGATATCGATGCGCGGGCTGAGCATCAGTTGCGCGGCTTCTTCGTCGTCCGACCAGAACGCGGCGAAATGCCCTTCGCGCTGCTTGCGTACCAGGATCTGTGCCAGCCGGTCGATCTCCTCGATGCTCAGGTTGCCAATGTCCTTGAACGACTCCAGGCCACAGCCCTGCACTGCCAGGGCGGCATCCAGGGCACCGATCGCGGCGTCGCTCTGCAAGGCGATGCGCCCGCTCCACGCCGGCTCCAGCAGCCAGCCCCAGCTTTCGTTGGCGCTGCTGAACCCGGCCGGCAGGCGCTCCGGGCGGTAGGCAAAACTGTCGGCGTTGTGGGTCAGCGGCAGCATGCTGATGCGCTCGCTGACCGTGCTGCCCAGGCTGCCGTCGTGCTGCACGTAGAGCCGCTCGCTGGGCACGCTGCCACTGCCCAGGCGATCGCTGGGGGACAAGCGTCCGCGCTTGGGCAGGTCGTTGATCTCGTGCCACAGGGCAATGCGCCGGGTATCGATGGGTTGGATCGCCTGGGCCGGCCAGACGAAATCGACGTTGTGAAACCACTGGTCGTAGAGGTCGTAGCTGTCCGGCTGCATCACCGCGATGCGCTGGGCCTGTTCCACATCGTGCACCTGATACACCAGGCGAATGCCCAGGTCCTGTTCGGCACGCAGCCGCAGGGATTCGAGCAGGGTCACCGAGGTGCCCAGTACCCGCAGGGTGACCGGTTGCGTCGCGGCCATCAGGCACTCTCCCCGGTGACCGGGGCGAAGCTGCGGGCGAACACCTCGAAGGAATGGCGCAGTTGCTCGGGCTCAAGCCCGCGCAGGATAAACACCAGCCGCGAGCGATGATCGGCACTGGGCCAGCGTGGCAGATGCACGGGAGCATGCAGGCAATGCTGCACGCCATGAATGACGATGGGGGCCTGGCTGGCGTTGACGTTGAGCAATCCTTTCACCCGCAGAATTCGTTCGCCGTGGCATCTTAGCAGCATCGACAACCAGACCCCGAAGCCCACCCAATCCAGCGCTTGCTCGAACTCCAGGCTGCACACCTGCGCCGCGCCATGGGACGCAGGGGCGACCGTCAACGGCCGCTGCAACTGCCAGCGCGCCACCTCCCGCTCGGCCGTCGCCCCGCGCAGCCCCTCGCCCAGCAACAGCTGGTCACCGCTCCGGATCTGCCGGGTCAGCAACAGCGGCGCCCCGGGGTTGAGCCGTTGCAGACGCTCACGCAAGGCGGCCTGGGTCGCCTCGTCGACACAGTCGGTCTTGCTCAGCAACAAGCGGTCCGCGGCCGCCACCTGGGCCAGCCACTCCGGATGCAGGCGCTCCTGCAACGCCGCGTGGCTGGCATCCACCAGGGTCACCAGCAAGCCGATGTGCACCCGCCCACGCAACTGCGGATCGTTGTTCACCGTGGCCAGGATCGGGGCCGGGTCGGCCAGCCCGGTGGTTTCCAGCAGCACCCGGCGAAAGGCCGGGACCTCGCCGCGGCTGCGTCGCGCCAGGAGCCCGAGCAAGGCCTCTTTCAATTCGCCGCGAATCGAACAGCAGACACAGCCGCTGGGCAGCAATACGGTATCCGGCGCCACCTCCTGCACCAGCAGGTGGTCGATGCCGATATCGCCGAACTCGTTGATCAGCAACGCCGTGTCGCCCAGGCTCTGATCCTGCAACAGGCGATTGAGCAAGGTGGTCTTGCCACTGCCGAGAAACCCGGTGATGACGTTCAGGGGCATGCTCATGGCTGTTGCTCCAGGTGTTTGAGAAGCACAGGGTCGAGAGGGTCCAGGGGCCGGCCCAGCATGGCCTCGGCCAGGCTCCAGAGTTGCTCCAGGCCGCTGGCCAGCTCCTGGCGGCCAGTGGCCCCGAGCAGCAAGTAGGCCGAGCCCTGGAAGTCCTCGACCTTGAGCCGCAACGGCGCCAGCACCCGGTTGATCGCGGCGATCCTGCGCAAGCGCTCGCGGCGCCGGGGCAGTTCATCCCCCAGCGGATCGCTCCAGTGCACGTCTTCGCCCAGCAGCCCGCATAAGCCGCACATGTTCAACCCTCCTTCATGGCATGACGTCGCCGGAGTTCGGGCCCAGGGTCTGGCCGACGAACAGGTTGCCCCCCGGATCGCTGGCCAGCAGCACCGCGGTGGGCGCCACTTCATCGGCGAGGCCGAAACGCCCCAGGGGCAGTTCGGCGGCCTTGGCGGTTTTCCAGGCGCTGCTGATGCCGGCCACCAGCGGCGTCTCGATCGGTCCCGGGGCGATGGCATTGACCAGCACGTTGTCCTTGGCCACTTCCAAAGCCAGGGACTTGGTGAAGCCGATGACCCCGGCCTTGGCCGCGGCGTAGTGGGTCAGCTCTGCGCCGCCCTTGATCCCCAGCTGCGAGGCGACGTTGATGATCCGCCCCCAGCGCTGCACCAGCATGTGGGGCAAGGCCCGCTGGCTGGCGATGAAGACGCTGGTCAGATCGACGCGCAGCATGTCGTTCCACATCTCGATGGACAGGTCGACGCAACGGGCCTGGGTCAGCATGCCGGCGTTGTTGACCAGGATATCGATGCCGCCGAAATGCTCGACGCAGGCATCGACCCCGGCCTGGGCGCCTTCGACGCTGCCGACATCGGCCACGCATTCGACGACTTCGGCGCCCAGTTCGCGACAGGCTTGGGCGCTCTCGGCCAGGCGCGCGGGGTCGCGGTCGGCCAGCAGCAAGCGGGCACCGGCGACGGCATAAGCCCGAGCGATAGCGGCGCCGATGCCGCTGCCGGCACCGGTGATCACGGCGCGGCGGTTGTGCAGGTGTTGCATGTGCAGCACTCCTTAAAAAAGCTCAGCCCCTGGACGCCCCCGAAGGGGCGCGGCTGATTTGAGGACGTTGAAGGTTTGGCATTAGAGCGATGCGCAGCCTCGCAGGCTCGGCAGCGGCTACACCGTGGGTTCAATCCGGCCAGCGCACCGTCAGGCCGCCATCGATGACGATGCTCTGCCCGGTCAGGTAGCTGGACTCGTCGCTGGTGAGAAAACGCACCAGCGACGCCACTTCATCGGCTCGCCCGACGCGCCCCAGGGGAATCGCCCTGGCCGCCTTGGCCAGCCCTTCCGGGCCCAGGGAGTTCTGGCTGTCGAGGGACTGCGGAGTCTCGATCAGCCCCGGGATCACCGCGTTGCAGCGAATGCCCCTGGCCGCCAGTTCCACCGCCAGCGAGCGGCACAAGCCCGGCACCCCGGCCTTGGCTGCGGCGTAGTGGGCGTGGTCCTGCCAGCCGTAGACGCCGCCGGCAATCGACGAAATCGCCACCAGGGCACCGCCCTCGCCCATGTACCTCACCGCCGCGCGAAAGGTGCGCATGACTCCGGTCAAGTCGACATCGAGCATGGCGTTCCAGGCCTGGTCGGTCATGTCCAGCAGCGGCGCACGGCGCAGCAGGCCGGCATTGGCCACCGCGTAATCGAGACGGCCAAAGTGCGACGCCGCCTGTTCCGCCAGGGCGTCCACCGAGGCGCTGTCGGTAACGTCCAGGGGCAGCATCAGGCATTGCCCGCCCGCCTGGGCCACGAGGTCGCGGGTGGTTTGCGGGTCATGGGGATCGGCGGGGAAGTACCCGCCCACCACCGCCACGCCGCAGCGCGCATAGGCCACGGCCAGGGCCTGGCCGATGCCGCTGGCGGCACCGGTGATCAAGGCGACTTGTCGAGTCATGGATCAGTTTCCTTATTGAACGGTTTCAGGACGCACATGGCGCGCGGCGAACATCAGCGCACCGGAGAGAAAGCAAGGCAGCGCGCCGAAATACAGCGCCGAGGTCTGCCAGTCGCCACCGGCGGACAGCACCTGGGTCGCGCCGAAGCCCGCCACCACCGCACCGATCGGGCCCATGGCGTGGATGATCGCGCCGCCGGTGGCGCGGATGCTGGTGGGAAAACTCTCACTGATGAAAAACAGCGCCGCCGAATACGGGCCGATCAGGAAGAACAGGCCCAGGCTGTAGAGCCCCACCACCATCGGCAGGTTGCTCGGGCCGTAGAGCATCCCGGCGAACGACAGGCCGCCAAGCATCCAGCCCAGGCCGATGACGTTGCGCCGGCCGATCTTGTCGCCCATCCAGCCGTGGCTCAGGTAGCCGCAATAGCCCACCAGGTTGGACAGCACCAGGATGATCAGCGAGTTCTCGAAGGAGATGTGGTGCACGCTGACGATCACCGACGTGCCCAGCACGCTGAACACCTGGATCGCCGCCCAGTTGAGCAGGATCGCCGCGCCGATCACCAAAGTCGCGCGCCGCGCCGGGCCCCGAAAGGCCGCGGCCAGCCCGGCCTTGCTGTGCTCGTCGTAGTCCACGCCGTAAGTCAGGGCCACCGCCTGGGCTTCGCTGACCGAACCGCTTTTGCGCAACTGGCTGATGCGCTGGTGGATCTGGAACTGCGGGCTCTCCTTGAGCTTGCGCGCCATGACCGCGATGACGATGGCCGGGATCGCGGCAAAGATGAAGCAGCCCTGCCAGCCGATGATCGGCAGCAGCACCGCGGTCAACCCGGCGGCGATCAGCGCCCCCACCGGCCAGCCGCCCTGCACCAGGCTGTAGATGAAGCCCCGGCGCTTGGCCAGCTTCGGATCGTCGGACGCCGCGTACAGCTCACTGAGGTAGGTGGCGTTCACCGTTTCCTCGGCGTAACCCAGGCCGCCCAGGGAGCGGATCAGGATCAGCGGCGACTTGCCCCAGGCGCCGCCGATGGCGGTCAGCGCCGAACAGATGGCCGAGCCGCTGACGGTGAAAATGATGCCCATGCGCCGCCCCAGCTTGTCCACCAGCGGCCCGATGGCCAGGGCCACCACCGCGGTGCCCACCGCCACCCAGGTGGCGATCTCGGCCTGCTCGACCTCGCCCCAGCCGAAGTGCCGGCCGATCTCCGGCAGCAGGGTGCCAAACAGAATGAAGTCGTACACCGCGAAGACCCAGGCGAAGAAGGCGATCCAGGTGGCGAAGCGCACTTGGTCCGGGGTCAGCTGCTGGGGTTTCCACCCAGTCAGGTCGAGCTTGTTATAGATAGACATCAATCACGCCTCGATGAAGTGGCCGGGATCAGCGGTTGCGCGGGTGGCGGCGGATAAAGTCGTCGGCGATCTCGTCGAAGGTGACGAAACGCACGCCGGCGTGGCTCTGGATGTGTTCGATCAGGCGTTCGAGCATCAACAGCACTTGCGGACGGCCGGAGACGTCGGGGTGGATGGTCATGGTGAACACCGCGTGTTCATGCTCGCGGTAGACCCAGTCGAACTGGTCGCGCCACATTTCTTCCAGGTGTCGCGGATTGACGAAGCCGTGGCTGTTGGGGGCTTTCTTGATGAACATCATCGGCGGCAGGTCGTCCAGGTACCAGTTGGCCGGGATCTCCACCAAGTCGGTTTCCTGGCCGCGCACCAGGGGTTTCATCCAGGTGTCGGGGTGCTGGCTGTAGTCGATCTTGGTCCAGCTGTCACCGACCCGCACGTAGTAGGGGTGGAAGTCGTTGTGCATCAGGCTGTGGTCGTACTTGATGCCCTTTTTCAGCAGCAGCTCGTTGGTCACCTTGCTGAATTCCCACCAGGGCGCGACGTAGCCGGTGGGGCGCTTGCCGGTGACCCGGGTGATCAGCTCGATGGACTTGTCGAGCACGATCTCCTCCTGTTCGGCGGTCATGGCGATGGGGTTCTCGTGGCTGTAGCCATGCACGCCGATCTCGTGGCCGGCATCAGCCACGGCCTTCATCTGCTCGGGAAAGGTTTCCATGGAGTGCCCGGGGATGAACCAGGTGGTGCGCAGGCCATAGCGCTCGAACAGCTTGAGCAGGCGCGGCGCGCCGACTTCCCCGGCGAACAGGCCCCGGGAGATGTCGTCCGGCGAATCCTCGCCGCCGTAGGAGCCGAGCCAGCCGGCCACCGCGTCCACATCGACACCAAATGCACAGAGAATTTCTTTAGCCATGAGCGGCCTCCAGTGATTGCTTGTTGTTGGAAAAAAATCGTCGGGGCCTAGCGCGGCAGCACCGCCTCCAGCGTCAGGGCCGTGTTCAGCAACTGCCGGTCATGGCCCTGGGGCAGGCTCAGCAGCAACCCGGTGGGCAGGCCCTGGGCATCGCGGCCGCTGGGCAGGGCCACCCCGGGCATGTCGAGGAAACTGCCGGGCATGGTCAGGCGCAGGGTCGCCAGGTTGGTCCGGGCAAAGAGTTCGTCGTCCTGCTCCAGGGGCGCCAGGGGCGGCGCCACATGGGCCACGCTGGGGGTGATCAGCACCGCACCGTCCAGTTCGTCGTGCATTTGCTGCTGCAACTGACGCCGCGCCTGGTACAGCCGCAACAGTTGGCTGGCCGGCATCTGCCGGGCGCTTTCCAGGCGCCGGCGCACCCGTGGGTCCAGTTGCTCGGCGTACTCGCTGTCGAGCAACGGCTGGTGCAGGGCGAAGGCCTCGGCGGCGCCGAGCCAGCCGTGTTCCTGGATCAGTTGCAGGGTGGCTTGCAGGCTGTGCAGCGGCCGATGCTCCACCCGCGCCCCGGCCTGTTGCAGGCATTCGACCACCTGCAGCAGGTTGGCGCGCACCGCCGCTTGGGTGCGGCTGTCGTCGAGCACTGGCGAATCGACCCAGAAGCGCTGCCCGGCCAGGCTGCGCGGCAGCGGCAGTTGCCGTGGGTCGCCACCGCGCAGCAGAGCGTCGATCACCCAGGCATCGCGCACGCTGCGGGTCAGCGGCCCGAGGCTGTCGAGGCTGTGGGCCAGGGGAAACACCCCGTCGCGGTCATAGCGCCGGGATGTGGCGCGGTAGCCCACCAGGCCATTGAAGGCCGCGGGGATGCGGATCGAACCGGCGGTGTCGGTGCCCATGGCGATCGGCACGATACCGGCGGCCACCGCCACGGCGGAACCTGCCGAAGAGCCACCGGGAATCCGTGGCTGGGCATCGCTGTGGGGATTGATCGGGGTGCCGAAGTGCGGATTCAGGCCGAGCCCGGAGTAAGCGAATTCGCTGAGATTGGTCTTGCCCAGGCTGACCAGCCCGGCGCGGCACAACTGCCGCACGCTGGGCGCATCGACGCCGGCCGGCGCTGCATCGCGCCGCACCTGGGCAGCGGCGGTGGTGATGCTGCCGGCGAGGTCGAACAGATCCTTCCAGGCCAGGGGCACGCCATCCAGCAGGCTCAGCGGCTGGCCGTCACGCCACCGGGCGGCAGCCGCCTCGGCCTCGCGCCGGGCCCGGGCCGGGCACAGGGAAATGAACACATGGGGCGTCGCCTCGGCCAACGCCAGGGCCTGCTCCAGGACCTGGACCGGATCGGTGCGGCCCTGGGCGAAGGCTTGGGCCATCGCCGTGGCGTCGCTCAACGAATCTGGATGCATGGCTCACTCCGCAAATCAATAAAATGTACTAATTATTAAAATGTACATTTTATTCAGAGCAGATTCCGTGCCAGCTCAAAAGCCCGCGCACCTCGTCACCCGTTCCGAAAACTTGGAAATGGCCCTGGAATATCGAGGCAGAGTGGGTTGCAGAGACAGGCCGCCGGGCCACCGACGGAGAAAAGCCTCGCGCCTACTCATGCCAATTAAATAATGTATCTTTTATTAAAAAGTACATTTTGGTGCAGAAAGGTAACAACCCGGCCATGAAGGCCCCAGGACGGGGCAGGCAAACGTGGCACTCAGTGACACTCGGCAACTGTGAGAGAATCCCCGGCCATCGCCGCCCAGCCCCCTAGAGGAACCGATGAAAGCAGTGTCAGCAGAGGACCCGCGCACCGCATCGCGCTACGCCATGATCCGTCAGGTATTGCGCGACGCCATCCTCCAGGGCACCGCCCTGCAGGGCCTGGTGCTGCTGGAAGCGCCGCTGGCTGAACTGTTCGGCACCAGCCGGGTGCCGGTGCGCAAGGCCCTCGACCTGTTGCACGGCGAGGGCCTGATCAGCCGTTTTGATGGCCGCGGCTACCTGATCAACCCCCAGGGCCTGGAGATCGAACCGCTGCGCCTGCCCCTGAGCCATGCGCACCTGGGACTGGCCAGCGATGAAGAACTGGTGGACACCCGCCCTCTGGGAGAACGGATCTACGAGGAACTGAGCGGCGCCCTCTCCACCTGCATCGCCTTTGGCCACTTCCGCCTCGACGAACAGGCCGCCGCCGAGCACTACGGCGTCAGCCGCGCGGTGGTCCGCGAGGCGCTGATGCGCCTGCGCGATCGCGGCCTGGTGGAAAAGGAGCCCTACTCTCAATGGCTGGCCGGGCCGCTGACCGCTCGCGAAGTCACCGAAGACTACGAACTGCGCGCCTGCCTGGAACCCGAGGCCCTGCGCCAGAGCGCCCCGGGGCTGGCGCGCGAGCACCTGGAACAGATGCTGGAACGGGTGACCCAGGCGCAACAGGCCGAGCATTGCGACCTGGAGGTGCTGGAGCGCCTGGAAGAAGACCTGCACCAGCACTGCCTGAGCGGCTTGCACAACCGCAAGATGGCAGCGCTGATCCGCCAGGCCCAGAGCCCGATGATCATCAACCGGATTTTCTACCGCCTGCTGGGCATCGGTGCCGACCCGGCGATGCTCGCCGAGCACCGACTGATTCTCGAACTGTTGCTGCACGGTGCCTTCGACGCCGCCGCCCTGAACCTCAGGGAACACCTGCAACGCGCCCGCCAGCGCATGCTGCAACGCCTCAAAGTGCTGGCGGTGCTCCCGGAACCGCAACTCCCGGGCTTCCTCAGCAAAATCAGCTGAGCCCGGGCGCCGCTGCCGAGCCCGCGAGGCTGCGCAAAGGTCCGCTGGACCTTGCTTGGCGATCGCCCGCCAAACCTTGAGCGGCCTTCAGAAACCCGCGTCCCTGCGGGCCGTTCGCAGCCTGCGGCAGCGGCTACAGTGCGTTGCGCCGCACCAGGCTGAGATCGGGCGCGGCAGTACGCCGCTGGCTCAGGTAGCGGGTGCAACTGACCCGCAGGAAGGAAGCGAAGTTCACCACTTCGCCGCGGTAGTCCATGACCTCTTCATACAGCTTGGCGATCAGCTGGTTGGTGGTCATGCCGTCGGCTTCGGCGATCTCGCTGAGGATGTCCCAGAACTGGTTTTCCAGGCGCAAGGTGGTGACCACGCCACAGATGCGCAGCGAACGGGAGCGGGACTCGTAGAGAATCGGGTCGGCCTTGACGTACAGCTCGCACATGGCGTGGTCCTCGCTTACAGGGTGATTTTGGTGCCCAGCAAGCCCAGGAAACCGGCCAGCCAGCTGGGGTGCGCCGGCCAGGCCGGGGCGGTGGCCAGGTTGCCCTGGACGTGGCCTTCGGTCACCGGGATATCGATGTAGGTGCCGCCGGCCAACCGCACTTCCGGGGCACAGGCCGGGTAGGCGCTGCACTCGCGGCCTTCAAGGATGCCCGCCGCGGCCAGCAGTTGCGCGCCGTGGCACACCGCGGCGATCGGCTTGCCGGCCTGGTCGAACTCCTGGACCAGTTGCAGCACCTTGGCGTTCAGCCGCAGGTATTCCGGAGCGCGTCCGCCGGGGATCAGCAGCGCGTCGTAATCAGCGGAGTTGACCTGGGCGAAGTCGAAGTTGAGGGCAAACAGGTGCCCCGGCTTCTCGCTGTAGGTCTGGTCGCCCTCGAAGTCGTGGATCGCCGTGCGCACGGTCTGCCCGGCGCGCTTGTCCGGGCACACGGCGTGCACCGTGTGACCGACCATCAGCAGCGCCTGAAACGGCACCATCACTTCGTAGTCTTCGACGTAATCGCCAACCAGCATGAGGATCTTTTTCGCGGCCATGGAGTGGACTCCTTTCAGGGAAAGACGTGAGCGGAAGAAGTACTCAAGGTAGTCCCATTACGCCAGCCCGGGTAATAGCCTGGTACTACAGCGGCAAGCGGCAAGCTGTAAGCGGCAAGTGGCTGGCTTGCGGCTTGCGGCTTGTCGCTTGTCGCTTACAACTGCTGGTCTGCCTTGAGCAGGGTTTCCAGGCAGTGCTCGCTGATCTGGTAGAAGGCCTTGAGTTCTTCGATCCTGGCCAGCAGCGGGGTCGGGTCAACCGGTTCGGCACGCTTGACCGCCAGGATCATCTTGTTCTTGTTGGTGTGTTCCAGGGAGATGAACTCGAAGACCTTGGTTTCATAACCGCAGGCTTCGAGGAACAAGGCCCGCAGGCTGTCGGTGACCATCTCTGCCTGCTGCCCCAGGTGCAGGCCGTATTGCAGCATCGGCTTGAGCAGCGCCGGGCTCTGGATCTGCTGGCGGATCTGCTTGTGGCAGCACGGCGAGCACATGATGATCGCCGCGCCGGAGCGGATGCCGGTGTGGATCGCGTAGTCGGTGGCGATGTCGCAGGCATGCAGGGCGATCATCACCTCCAGCTGGCTGGGGGCCACGCTGCGCACGTCACCGCACTTGAACACCAGGCCCGGGTGCGCAAGGCGCTGCGCGGCGGCGTTGCACAGGGTCACCATGTCCTCGCGCAATTCGACGCCGGTCACCTCGCCCTCGACCTTGAGGGTGTTGCGCAGGTAGTCGTGGATGGCGAAGGTCAGGTAGCCCTTGCCGGAACCGAAGTCCGCCACCCGTACCGGCTGATCGAGCTTGATCGGCGAACTGCTCAGGGCGTGGCTGAAGACTTCGATGAACTTGTTGATCTGCTTCCACTTGCGCGACATCGCCGGAATCAGCTCGTGCTGCTTGTTGGTCACCCCCAGGTCGGCGAGGAACGGCCGGCTGAGATCGAGGAACCGGTTCTTCTCACGGTTGTGCTCGGCCGACGGCACATCGCGCTGGGTTTGCGGCTTGCCCTTGAACAGCGAGCTCTTGCCCTTCTTGCTGTATTCCAGCTGCACTTCATCGGTCAGGGTCAGCAGGTGGGCGTTCTTGAACGCGGCCGGCAGCAGCTCGGCGATGGCGGCGCTGCCTTCGTCCAGGGTGAAGTTCTTGGTGATGTCGCGGGTCTTGTAGCGATAGACGAAGGACAGGCACGGCTGCTCCTTGACCGTCAGCTGCTTGATGATCAGGCGTTGCAGGTCCGCCTCCGGGCCCACGTGCTTGGCCAGTACCAGCTTGATAAAGGCGTTCTGCGCAAGGCTGGTGTCGAGCAATTGCAGGAACTGGGCGTGATGATCCGGCGCGGAGCGGGCGGAAGGAGCAGTAACGGACATGGGGGCAGGTGCCTCGGGCGATGCGGGGTGTGAATCAGGGAGTGGCGGGTATTTTAGGGAGCAAATCCCGTCGGGGCACGGAGTTATTCACCCGACGGTAAAAATTCGTCGCCCCAGGGCAGTGCAAGGCTCAGGGGCCATGGGCCGGCAAGCCGGCCCCCAAGGGAGCTCAGTTGAGCACCACCAGGCGGTTGGGCAATTCATTGCGCACCTGGGTCAGGGGCACATGGGCCTTGAGCAGTTCGCCGCTGGCCTCAATGCAGTCGAGGAAGCCCTGCAGGGTCTGGCCCTGCCGGACCTGCTGGGTAAAGTTGCGCACGATGCCGTTCCACTGCTTGTTATCCAGACGCTTGGAAATGCCCTCGTCCACGAGGATTTCCACGTAGCGCTCGGCTTCGCTGACAAAGATCAGCACCCCGGTGCCGCCCACGGTGTGGTGCAGGTTCTGTTCGAGGAACTGGCGCCGGGCCAGGTTGGAGGCCCGCCAGTGGCGTACCGAGCGCGGGATCAGCCGGGTGGTGATCCGCGGCAGGCGAAACACCAGGCACAGCACGATGAAGGTCGCCCATTGCGCCAGCAGCAACAGGTGCATGTTCAGCCAGCCGGTGGCGTAGTGCACCAGCCCCGGCACCACCAGCGCCAGCAGGCTGGCCCAGAGCAGCGGGATATAGGCGTAGTCGTCGGCCCGAGCGGCCAGCACTGTCACCAGTTCGGCGTCGGTCTGCTGCTCCACCCGGGCAATGGCTTCGGCCACTTGCCGTTGTTCGTATTCACTGAGTAATGCCATGTCGTTGGATTTCCGCTTTTTATTTTGAGTTACCAGCCGCCGGAGGAACCGCCGCCGCCAAAACTGCCGCCGCCACCGCTGAAGCCGCCACCGCCGGACCCACCACCAAAACCGCCACCGCCGAAACCACCCCCACCACCGCCGCGACCGCTGGTGGTGGTGATGAAACCGAGCGCCTGCGCCACCATCACCACCAGGATGAACAGCAGCACCATGAAGAGGAACAGCCACGGGTGACGCTGGACAAAATCGTCCTGGGGACTGCTCTCGCCGCCGCTGTCGTAGGCCGTGGCCGGCTCGTCCAGCGGCGTGCCGCCGAGCACCAGGAGCATGGCCGAAACCCCGTCGCTGATGCCCTTGCTGAACTGCCCGGTCTTGAACGCCGGAGTGATCACCTGGTTGATGATCACCGAGGCCTGGGCGTCGGTCAGGCGCTCCTCCAGGCCGTAGCCCACTTCGATGCGCAGCTTGCGCTCGTCCCGAGCGACGATCAGCAGCGCGCCGTTGTTCTTGTCCTTCTGGCCGATGCCCCAGTGGCGCCCCAACTGGTAGCCGTAGTCCTCGATGCTGGCGCCTTGCAGGTCCGGCAGGGTCACCACCACCAACTGTTCGCCGGTGGCCTGTTCGTGGGCTTGCAGTTCCCGAGTCAGCTGGGCGCGGACGCTCGGCTCGATCATCTGCGCGTCGTCCACCACCCGCCCGGTCAGGGCCGGGAACCTGAGTTCGGCCTGGGCCGAGACCGCGAAGACCCAGAGCAACAGCACCAGGCCGATTTTATAGAGTCGCATCAGCACCTCATCCTTAATGTTTGTCCGCGTGTACTACCAACTGCCAGACGCCCCGCCACCGCCAAAACTGCCACCGCCGCCCCTGAAACTGTCCGAATCCAAGCTGGAACTGGAGCTGGAGCTGGAGCTGCTGGAGTCGAACCAGTCGAATGAACCGCTGCTCGCACTGCTGTCGCGCTCGGCCCTGGGCTCGCGCCTGGACGAGTCATCGCCGGTGTCGCGCCGCCCGGCGCTTGCCGCTTCACCGTCGTCGCGCGTGTAGAGCAAGAGCCCGACCAGCGGCACGCCGACGAACACCGAGAAAAACACCAGCTTGAACCACCACAGCCATTCGATCTGCTGGTACCAGCTCTGCACCACCCAGCGATGCTCCAGCATCCGCGTGCTGTTGGGCTCCAGCAGACGCACGATGGAGGTGGTGCCGGTAATGATCCCGGAGGAGTACAGCTCATCCTTGAAGTACGGAATGATCGAGTCGTTGATGATCAGGTGCGCCCAGATATCGTCGATCCGCCCTTCCAGCCCGTAGCCCACCTCGATCCGCACCTGGCGCTCGTCCTTGGCCACCAGCAGCAGGACACCGTTGTTCCTGTCCTTGCGGCCGATGCCCCAGTGCCGGCCCAGTTGCAGGCCGAACTCCTCGATGCTGTAGCCGCCCAGGCTCGGCACCGTGACCACCACCACCTGGTCGCTGGTGCTTTGTTCAAGCCGTTCGAGCATCTGCGTCAGGTAGACCTGCGCCGAAGGCGTCAGCAACTGGGCGGTGTCCACCACACGCCCGGTCAACGGGGGGAACAGGCTTGCAATCGGTGCCGCTGTCGCCGTGGCCGTGGCCGGTGCAGGCCCGACCTGGACAGAGGGCTGCGTCGCACGCAACGGCACCCCATCCATGGGTGTTGAACCTGAGGGTTGCGCCAGTACGACGCCACTCACCAGCCCCAGCCACGGCCATCAGAATTTCACTTGCGGCGCTTTGTCGGCGTCAGGGCTGGTGGCTTCGAAGGATTCACGCACCGGCAGGTCGCTGTACATCAGGCTGTGCCACAGGCGGCCGGGGAAGGTGCGGATCTCGGTGTTGTACTTCTGCACCGCCAGGATGAAGTCGCGACGGGCCACGGCGATGCGGTTCTCGGTGCCTTCAAGCTGGGATTGCAGGGCCAGGAAGTTCTGGTTGGCCTTGAGATCCGGGTAGCGCTCGGACACCACCATCAGGCGGCTCAGGGCTCCGCTCAACTGGTCCTGGGCCTGCTGGAACTGCTTGAGCTTTTCCGGGTTGTCCAGGGTCTTGGCGTCCACCTGGATCGAGGTGGCCTTGGCCCGCGCCTCGATCACCGCGGTCAGGGTTTCTTCCTCGTGCTTGGCGTAGCCCTTGACGGTTTCCACCAGGTTGGGGATCAGGTCGGCGCGGCGCTGGTACTGGTTCTGCACCTGGCCCCAGTCGGCCTTGACCTGCTCGTCCAGGGTCGGAATGTTGTTGATGCCGCAGCCGCTGAGCAGGCTGGTGAGCAGCAACAGGGCAGCGACAGGCCAGCTCGAACGCAGGCTTTGAGTGATGTTCATGGGTGGGGCTCCTTGCACAACCTGATTGAAATGAAGCTTTTGCCCGGTTTCACACATCCTGTGGGCAAAATCTGCCTGCGCCACTGGAATGCATCGGGCTGATGGGCTAAAAGATGCCCAGCGCGAAAAAGAGTTCAGAAGTGTGCGGGAATTATCTGAACAACAATAGTCGCTCCCTAAATTTTGGCTGTTCGACGCGTCACTCATGCGTCGGTCTTGAGCCCTTGAGAACACTATTCATGAATAAGCTGTGTTTGCTGGGCCTGCTGGTCAGCCTGGCCAGTCACCCTGTATTGGCCGAATCTGCCCCGGTCCCCCTGGAAAACAAAGACGCCTTTATCAACGACCTGCTCAAGCGCATGACCCTGGAAGAGAAGATCGGCCAGTTGCGCCTGATCAGCATCGGCCCGGAAATGCCCCGCGAGCTGATCCGCAAGGAAATCGCCGCGGGCAATATCGGCGGCACCTTCAACTCCATCACCCGCCCGGAAAACCGGCCGATGCAGGACGCGGCCATGCGCAGCCGGCTGAAGATCCCGATGTTCTTCGCCTATGACGTGATCCACGGCCACCGGACCATCTTTCCCATCAGCCTGGCCCTGGCGTCCAGCTGGGACATGGACGCCATCGGCCGCTCCGGGCGCATCGCCGCCAAGGAAGCCAGCGCCGACAGCCTGGACATCACCTTCGCGCCGATGGTGGACATCTCCCGCGATCCGCGCTGGGGCCGCACCTCCGAAGGCTTCGGCGAGGACACCTACCTGGTCTCGCGCATCGCCAAGGTCATGGTCAATGCCTACCAGGGCCAGAGCCCGGCCCTGCCGGACAGCATCATGGCCAGCGTCAAGCACTTCGCCCTGTACGGCGCCGTGGAGGGCGGTCGCGACTACAACATCGTCGACATGAGCCCGGTGAAGATGTACCAGGACTACCTGCCGCCCTACCGCGCAGCCATTGACGCCGGTGCCGGCGGGGTGATGGTGGCCCTGAACTCGATCAACGGCGTGCCCGCCACCTCCAACACCTGGCTGATGAACGACCTGTTGCGCAAGGAATGGGGCTTCAAGGGCCTGGCGGTGAGCGACCACGGGGCGATCATCGAGCTGATCCGCCATGGCGTGGCCAAGGACGGTCGCGAAGCGGCCAAGCTGGCGATCAAGGCCGGCATCGACATGAGCATGAACGACTCGCTGTACGGCAAGGAGCTGCCGGGGCTGCTCAAGTCCGGCGAGATCGAGCAGAAGGACATCGACAACGCCGTGCGTGAAGTACTGGCGGCCAAGTACGACATGGGCCTGTTCAAGGACCCTTACGTGCGCATCGGCAAGGCCGAGGACGACCCGGCCGACACCAACGCCGAAAGCCGCCTGCACCGCAGCGACGCCCGGGACATCGCCCGCCGCAGCCTGGTGCTGCTGAAGAACCACAACGACACCCTGCCGCTGAAGAAAACCGCGAAGATCGCCCTGGTCGGCCCGCTGGCCAAGGCTCCGATCGACATGATGGGCAGTTGGGCCGCCGCTGGCGTGCCGGCGCAGTCGGTGACGCTCTACGACGGCATGCGCAATGTGCTGGGCGACAAGGCCCAACTGGTCTACGCCCGGGGCTCCAACATCACCGCCGACAAGAAGGTGGTGGACTACCTGAACTTCCTCAACTTCGATGCCCCGGAAGTGGTGGACGACCCGCGCCCGGCGCAGCAGATGATCGACGAAGCGGTCCAGGCGGCCAAACAGGCGGACGTGATCGTCGCCGCCGTGGGCGAATCGCGGGGCATGTCCCACGAGTCTTCGAGCCGTACCGACCTGCTGATTCCCGCCAGCCAGCGCGACCTGATCAAGGCGCTCAAGGCCACCGGCAAGCCGTTGGTGCTGGTGTTGATGAATGGCCGGCCACTGTCGCTGCTGGAAGAAAACCAGCAGGCCGACGCGATCCTGGAAACCTGGTTCAGCGGCACCGAAGGTGGCAACGCCATCGCCGACGTGCTGTTCGGCGACTACAACCCGTCGGGCAAGCTGCCGATCACCTTCCCCCGCACCGTGGGGCAGATCCCGACCTACTACAACCACCTGACCATTGGCCGGCCGTTCACCCCGGGCAAGCCGGGCAACTACACCTCGCAATACTTCGACGACACCACCGGCCCGCTGTTTCCGTTCGGCTATGGCCTGAGCTACACCAGCTTCAGCCTGTCGGACATGGCCCTGTCCTCCACCACGCTGAACAAGAGCGGCAAGCTCGACGCCAGCGTGACCGTGAAGAACACCGGCAAGCGTGACGGCGAAACCGTGGTGCAGCTGTATATCCAGGACGTGGCCGGGTCGATGATCCGCCCGATCAAGGAATTGAAGAACTTCCAGAAAGTCATGCTCAAGGCCGGTGAAGAGAAGTCCATTCACTTCACCATCACCGAGGACGACCTGAAGTTCTACAACGCCCAGCTCAAGTACGCCGCGGAACCGGGCGACTTCAATGTGCAGATCGGCCTGGACTCCCAGGACGTCAAGCAACAGAGCTTCGAACTGCTCTGACCCCTGACACCGGCCGGCGCATGACCTGCGCTGGCCGGCTGCCGCTGCAATCGCCACAACCCCCGCAATTCCTGTAGCCGCTGCCGAGCCTGCGAGGCTGCGCAAAGGCCCGCAGGGCCTTGCTTGGCGATCTTGAGATGTTGCGTCCCTTCGGCCGGTTCGCAGCCTGCGCCAGCGGCTACGGTCAGCCGCGCCGGTCCAGCAGGTTGACCACCAGACGGTCGACCCAGCCCCAGATCCGCTGCTTGATCCGCCGCCACAACGGCCGGTTGCGCCACTGCGCCAGGCTGATCTCTTCGCTCTGGGCGAAATCCGCCTCGAAACTGGCCGCCACCGCGCGGGTCAGCGACGGATCCAGGGCTTCGAGGTTGGCTTCCAGGTTGAAGCGCAGGTTCCAGTGATCGAAGTTGCACGAGCCGACGCTGACCCAGTCGTCCACCAGGGCCATCTTCAAATGCAGAAACCGCGGCTGGTATTCAAAGATCCGCACGCCGGCCTTGAGCAGGCGCGGGTAGTAACGGTGCCCGGCATAGCGCACCGCCGGGTGATCGGTGTTCGGCCCGGTCAGCAGCAGGCGCACGTCGATCCCCCGGGCCGCGGCCTTGCGCAATGAACGGCGCACCGACCAGGTGGGCAAGAAGTACGGCGTTGCCAGCCAGATGCGCTGCTGGCCGCTGTGCAGGGCGCGGATCAGAGAGTGCAGGATGTCGCGATGCTGGCGAGAGTCGGCATACGCCACCCGGCCCATGCCCTCCCCCGAGTCAGGAACGCGCGGCAGATGGGGCAGGCCGAAATCCACACTGGGCTTCCAGGCCCCCCGGTGCAGGTTGGCACTCCATTGCCGGTCAAACAGCCGCTGCCAGTCACGCACCGCAGGGCCGGCGATCTCCACCATCACTTCATGCCAGTCGCAGCTGTTGTGCTCGGGCTGCCAGAAATCATCGGTGACCCCGGTGCCTCCCACCATTGCCAGGGACTGGTCCACCAACAGCAGCTTGCGATGGTCGCGGTACAGGTTGAGCAGGCCCTGGCGCCATTTCAGGCGGTTGTAGAAGCGCAGTTCGACACCGGCAGTTGTCAGGCGCTGGCGCAGGGGCTGGGTAAAGGCCAGGCTGCCGTAGTCGTCGAACAGGCAACGCACCCGCACCCCGCGCTCGGCGGCCTGGACCAGGGCCTGAACCATGGCCTCGGCGCAGGCCCCGGCCTCCACCAGATACAGTTCCAGCTCCACCTGTTCTTGGGCGCGAACGATGGCCAGCAGCATGCGCGGAAAGAATTCGGGACCATCGATCAGCAACTCGAAGCGGTTGCCTTCACGCCAGGGAAACACCGCCGCGCGCATTTCAGCGCGCCGTGAAGATCAGCACCGCACCCACCGGCACCGAGAAACTGATGGCCGAAAGCCCCGCGAGCTTGCGCAGGCTGTCCAGCCCCGGGGCCAGGTTGAAGTCTTCGGCGTTGAGCACCAGGGGTTCCAGGGTCACCACCTGAAAGCGCCGGTCATCCAGGCGGGTGGCCAGCAGTTCGGCGTTGTAAGTGTGTTCCTGGCCGTGCAGGGTCACGGTGACCGGCAGCAACAGCTCGATCTGTGCACCGGGAGCCAGGTCGTTGATCGGGCGCAGGTTGATGTGTGCGGTGATCTGCGCCTCGGGAAACTGCTGCACCTGGAACAGTTCCTGGCGCATGCGTTCATCGCGCAGAGGAATGCCGCTGCTGACCGAGTCCATCTCGATCTGCACCAGCGCCTGGCCCTTGCCATCGACCTTGCCGTGCAGCACCAGGAAGCGCTGCACTTCGGAAATATTGGCGTTCTTGGTGGTGATGAAGGACACGCGGGATGACTCGTTGTCCAGGTACCAGTTGGCCTGGACCGGCAGCGCCAGTACCCCGAGCAGGCTGAGAATTAGGCGGATCGGCGTACGCATGCAAGCTCCCTTGAACAGAAGGCGCCACCTTAACCGGCTGCCGTAAGGCTGGCAAACGCCGTGCTCGGGCGGCGCCCTGCGATAGAGTGGCAAGCCGCGGCTTTAGTTCAGGAACAAACCTGCGGCGCTCGCGCCGGACGGATCCGGGCCTTGCTCGGCGCCCCGCTGCCAGTCACGCCAAGCATGGATCACGCATTGCGCGCCTGCGCCGCCCGGTAGTGGCTCAGACGAGGGTTTTCTGCAGCTGTTCGACGGTTTCGGCCAGCAATCGCAAATGACGACTGCGCACCTGCTCGACACAGGCCAAATCCATCGGCCAATGCAGGGCGATGCTGCCGATCACCCGGCCTTCGGCCTGCAACGGCAAGGCCACGGCGCGGATCAGAAAAGGCAGGCGCACCGGATACTCCCAGTGGCCTTCAGTGCGCTGGCCAAACCCCAGGTGCTGGGACTGGGCGCAAGCCTGTTGCTGATCTTCGACCGGTACTCGCTCGCGCTCGGCCAACCGCTGGACTTCAGCGCTAGCCAGGGCCCCCAGGCAAGCCTTGCCCATGGCCGAATGAAACAGGCTGGCATGCTGGCCGACAATCCGGCTGTTGATCGGGTAACGCTTGCGCAACACCGGGGGCACTGCGCTTTCCAGGACTTCAAGGTGCTCGCCGTCGAAACCCGACAAGTCGCTGACCAGCCCGGTGCGTGCACTCAATTCCAGCAGCCAGGGCACCGCCTGCTCCACCAGGCGGCGCTTGAACCGTTGTCGGCTGTCGCCGAACAGACTGCGCGCGCTCAAGCGATAGCGCCGGTCACTCAAGCCCCGGTAGATCCAGCCCTGCTCCTGCAAGGTCAGCAACATACGCGACACCGTCGCCTTGGGCAGCCCGGTCAGGTAGTGCAACTCCTCCAGCCCCAGGGCCTGGTGCTGACCGAGTAACTCGACAATCCCCAGGGCCCGTTCCACGGAACGCACACTGCCGCTTTCGACCTTGCTGGCCATGGTCCGAACTCCCTGACTTGAGAATGGGTAAAGCCGTTACCCAGCAAGATGCGGGCCTCAGGAGCCTATCAGCGACGCTTGCCTGGTTACAGCAGGTTACCCGGGGGGGCGCAGGCGCACCCATTGCGTCAGTTGTTCGTGGGCGTAAGCCAACTGCAGCACGGCGTGATCGGCCTGGGCCGGCCCGACGATCTGCATGCCCATGGGCAGGCCCGCCAGGTTGAATCCCACCGGAATGCTGATGCTGGGCAGGCCGGCCAGGGTCGGACCGATCACCACTTCCATCCAGCGATGATAGGTGTCCATTTCCTGCCCATCGATCTGCCTTGGCCAGGCCTGCCGTGCATCGAAAGGGAACACCTGGGCCGTGGGCAACAGCAGGAAATCGTAACGCTCGAACAATCGCTGCAAGGCGCGGTACCAATCGCTGCGACTCTGGGACGCGCGGTACACATCCGCAGCACTCAGGTTGGCCGCTCCCTCCACTTCCCAGCGGGCCTCGGGCTTGAGCCAGCGGCGTTTGTCCGGGTCGCCGTGCAACATCCCCAAAGACCCCTGGACCAGCCAGTGCCGGTGCACCAGCCAGCAGTCCCACAACTGCGCCATGGAAAAATCCGGCTGGCAGCTTTCCACTTCGCAGCCCAGATGGGTGAAGTCGGCCAACGCCTTTTCGCACAGGCTCAGCACTCCCTGCTCCATGGCCAGGTAGCCGTTGTAGTCCCCCAACCAGCCCAGGCGCAGGCCCCGCACGTCCCGTTGCAGAGGCGCCTGCAACAGCGCCGGATCCTCCTTGAGGGACAAGGGCACCCGCGGATCGTAACCGGCCTGGGTGCTCAACAGCCGCGCCACATCGGCCACCGTGCGCCCCATCGGCCCTTCGGTGGCCAGTTGCTGCACGAACAGTTCCGGGGTCGGGCCGAAGGGCACCCGCCCCTGGGAAGGACGCATGCCGAACAGGTTGTTGAAGGCCGCCGGATTGCGCAACGACCCCATCATGTCGCTGCCATCGGCCACCGGCAGCATGCGCAGGGCCAGGGCCACTGCCGCCCCGCCGCTGCTGCCGCCGGCGCTCAGGCGGCTGTCGTAGGCATTGCCGGTGGTGCCGAACAGCTGGTTGTAGGTGTGGGAGCCCAGGCCGAACTCCGGCACGTTGCTCTTGCCGACGATGATCGCGCCACTGGCCCGCACCCGGGCCACGCCGATGGCGTCCACCTGGGGCACCTGTTCGGCGAACAGCGGCGAACCCAGGCTGGTGGTCAGCCCCGCGGTGGATGCCAGGTCCTTGATCGCCTGGGGCATGCCATGCATCCAGCCCATGGACTGCCCCCGGTCCAGTTGCCGGTCGCGCTCATCGGCCTGGGCCAGCAACTCGCCCGGATCGCCCAGGGACACCAGGGCATTGAATTGCGGGTTGTAGCGCTCGATCTGTTGCAGGTAGGCCTGCATCACCTCGCGGCAGGACACCTGACGGGCGTGGATCGCCCGGGACAGCGCCAGGGCATCCAGTTCGACGATGGGCTCGCAGGCCACCGCTTCTTTGTGCTGAATCAAGACTCGCCTCCCAGGGTCAGGGCATCGGGCTTGCTGTCCCGGACCGCGTCGTACATGCAATAGATGCCCAGCAGACTGAGGATCGAAGTTGCCAGGACATAGAAGGACGGCGCCACCGGCGTGGCCATGACCCGGCTCAGCCAGGTCACGATCAACGGAGCAAAACCGCCGAACAGCATCACCGCCACGTTATACGCCACGGAGACGCCGGTGGAACGCACCTCGATGGGGAACTGCTCGGCCAGGGCGGTGGGGCCAGGACCGAAGAAGCCGCCAATGGCGCCACACAGCAGTATCTGCATCACCAGCAGGCGCTCGATGGACGGCGCGGCGGCGACCCACACATACAAGGGATAGACCATGACGAAAAACGCCAGGGTGAACGCCATCAGCACCGGGCGCCGGCCGACCCGGTCCGACAGCGCCCCGGCAAAGGGGATCACCAGGGTCATCAGGGCCACGGCGAACATCTGCACCAGCAGCACCTGATCCAGGGGCAGGCCGAGGTTGGTGTGGGCAAAGGTCGGCATGTTCACCAGCACCACGTAGAAGGACACGGTGCTGCCGCTGCACAGGCCCATGGACACCAGAATTGCCCGGCGCTGGCTCGACACCACCTGCCACAGCCCCGGTCCATCGCCCCGCACCTGCTTGCGCGCCTCGACGAAGGCTTGCGGCTCCTCCATGTACTTGCGGATCCACAGCCCCACCGGACCGATCAGCAGGCCGATCACGAACGGCAGGCGCCAGCCCCAGAGATCCAGGGTCTGGGGCGAAAAGAAATGGGTCACCGCCGCCACCATCGCCGCCCCGCTGAACACCGCCAGACACTGGCCGACCAGTTGCCAGGAACCGTACAGGCCCTTCTTGTGGACCGGCGCGCTCTCCACCAGATAGGCCGTGGCGCTGGCGTACTCGCCACCGGTGGCGAAGCCCTGGAGCATGCGCGCCACCACGATCAGCAAGGGTGCCCCCAGCCCGATGGCGGCGTAGTGGGGAGCAAACACGATCATCGCGATGGCCAGGGTCATCAGTTGGATGATCACCATCATGGCGGCCTTGCGGCCCTTGCGATCGGAATAGATCCCCAGCAGCACACCGCCCACCGGGCGCATGAAAAATCCCACGCCGAAGGTGGCCAGGGCCATCAGCAGCGAGGTGTACTCATCCTCCGCCGGAAAGAACTGGCGGGCGATGAAGCTGGCGAGAAAGCCATAGACGATGAAGTCGTACCATTCCAGGGCGTTGCCGACGACGGCAGCTACCACCTGCCGGGTCTTGGAAGCAGCGGTGCTCGAAGTGCTCATGGGACGTTCCTTGGATACTTTTGAGCCCTGGGCCGGGCTCGGAAAAGTGCCGGGCGCCTGTAACGCCCGGGGTGCTCGGAAACACAGGAGCGGCAAGGCTCAGGAGGGCTTGAGCCAGCTTTCCGCCAGGGCAGCCCAATAGGCCGCGCCGGTGAGCAGGATGTCGTCGTTGAAGTCGTAACCCGGGTTATGCACCATCGGCTGCGCCACCCCGTTGCCGATGAACAGGTAGCTGCCGGGGCAGCGTTGCAGCATCCAGCCGAAGTCCTCGCTGCCCATCAGCTTGGGGGTGTTGCCGTTGACCGCATCGGCCCCCACCAGCTCGACCCCGACCCGCCGGGCGAACTCGGTTTCTTCCGGGCTGTTGACCAGCACCGGATAGGCCGGGCGATGTTCGATGCTGGCGCGGCAGCCGAAGCTTTCGGCCTGGGTGCGGATGATCGCCTTGACCCGCTCCAGCATCTGCTCGCGCACCGGTGCGTTGAGGGCCCGCAGGCTCAGGCGCAACAGCGCCTGCTGGGGAATCACGTTGGCCGCCTCGCCGGCCTGCAGGGCACCGACGGTCACCACCGCGGCTTCCTGGGTGTCGATATTGCGCGCCACCACCGTCTGCAAGGCCATGACGATGCTCGCCGCCGCCACCAGCGGGTCCACCGCCAGGTGCGGCATGGAGCCATGGCCGCCGACGCCTTCGACTATCACCTCGAGCAGATCCTGGGAGGCCATCATCGGTCCTTCGCGAAAGCCCAGGTGCCCGGCCGGCAGACCCGGCATGTTGTGCAGGCCAAACAGCGCGTCGCAGGGGAAACGCTCCAGCAGGCCATCGGCGAGCATGGCCTCGGCGCCGCCCTGGCCCTCTTCGGCGGGCTGGAAGATCAGGTTCAGGGTGCCGTCGAACCGGCGGGTCGCGGCCAGGTAGCGCGCCGCCCCCAGCAGGATGGTGGTGTGGCCGTCATGCCCGCAGGCGTGCATGCAACCGCCATGGCGACTGCTGTAGGGCACCCCGGTGTTCTCGATGATCGGCAAGGCGTCCATGTCCGCCCGCAGCCCCAGGGTGCGGCTGCCCGTACCGTTGCGCAGAACCCCCACGACCCCGGTTCGGCCGACCCCGGCATGCACCTGGTAGCCCCACTCATCCAGGCAACGCGCCACCAGCGCCGAGGTGCGCTGTTCCTCGAACCCCAGTTCCGGGTGGGCATGAATGTCCTGCCGGATGGCCCGCAGGTCGCCGTCGATGTCGTTGAGCCAGGCAAGGATGTGCTGATGTCGGGTCATGGCGTATCTCCTCTGGGCCGGGTGGCTTCCCGTTCTTGTTGTCGGAGCGCTGCACGAGGGGCCGGACCTGCTCGAAGCGCTGCGTCAGATAACCGCGCGGCGCAGCACAGGACAATCAAATGTGGTTCCACTGCATGGAACACATCATCTGCGGCGCGGCTTGATCGAGGATCAGGGATCGAGGCGGCAGCCTTCGCGGGGGCCCAGCCAGGAGGCGCCGTGGGTCCGTCCCAGGGCGCTGGCGGTGACTCGCCGGGCCTGGGGCTCATCGTTGAAACCGCTGATGGGCAGGTACTGGCGCACGTAGGCGCGGCAGTCTTCGCCGGGTTGTTGCATGACGTAACGGCAGGAGCAGTACTCCTTGGCGGTGTAGGCCCCGAGGATGTCGGGAAAGGCCTGCAACGCCACCCGCTGCTGCCAGCCCCAGCCCAGCAGCAGGAGCAGCGCCAGCAGCAACAGGCCGAGCAGCGGATGACGCCGCACCCAGGTCCGGCGCCTCATGGCGGACTCGGCTCGGGAAAGGCCGCCAGGACCCGCTTGAGCAGCTCGTTGTGCCGATAGCTGCCATCGCGATCGTCGCCATAGCGCACGATCACCAGGCGCTCGGCGGGCAGGATGTACAGCGCCTGGCCCCAATGTCCCAGCGCCGCATAAGTGTCCGCCGGCGCATCCGGCCAGGGCCGGGGCGCACCGTCCACCGCGCGGTTGAGCCACCAGTGCCCGCCCGCCACGGCCACGTCCTGGTTGGCGCGGTAGCCGGCAAAGGGCGTGCGACAGAAATCGACCCAGGCCTTGGGCAGCAATTGCCGGTCGCGCCAGCGGCCATCGCGCTGCATCAACAGGCCGATGCGCGCCAGATCCCGAGCCGTCAGGTACAGGTAGGACGAAGCAACGAAGGTGCCGGCCGCGTCGCGTTCCCACACGGCCTGGGTGATTCCCAGGGGGTCGAACAGCGCGTGCCAGGGATAGTCCGCGTACCGCTCGGGCCCCACCATCCCCCGCAGACTGGCCGCCAGCAGGTTGCTGTCGCCACTGGAGTAGCGAAACACCTGCCCCGCCGGCGCGGCCGCTGCCTGCTGCGCGGCGAATGCGGCCATGTCCCGATGGCCCCGGGTGTAGAGCATGGCCACCACCGAGGAGTTGAGCGGTGCGTATTCGTAGTCTTCCTGCCAGTCCAGGCCCGAAGCCCAGTGCAGCAAGTCGGCCAGGGTGATGCTCGGATGCCGCTGCAGCGCCGAGTAATACTGTGCGGCAGGGTCCTGCAGCTGGAAGCGGCCTTCAGCGAAGGCAACGCCCAACACCACCGCCAGCAGACTCTTGCTGGCAGACCAGATGAGATGGGGAGTCTGCGCTCCGGTGGCGCCGGCATAGCGCTCGTAAAGCACCTGGCCATCGCGGATCACCAGCAACGCGTCGGTGCGAATGCCTTGCCGGGACTTCTCGTCCCTGGGCACGAAGGCGTAGTCCTCAAGCGCCTGGAGCGCCGGACCGGCGACATCCGGGGCCCGGCGCCATTGCTCCCCCGGCCACTCCTCGGCCCAGGCCGGCAAGCCGAACAGGAGCAGGAGTGCCAGCAGGGTCGGAGCTTTGCGCATGAAGGACACTCGAACGACGTCAGTGGCCGAGCCTAAACAGGACAGATGACCGTTTTACTGCAGCGCCGGGCTTGCCTGTCAGCCAAGGCGTGATCAGGCCTTGTACACGACGCTCGGCCCCGCTCACCGGCAAGCCGATCCCGCGTGAGATTGGGCCTCGTTCGGCCGGGATTAAAACGCCGCCAGGGCCTTGGCCAGGCGCTGGCCCCGGGCTCCGGCAGCCAGATCCAACAGGCCCCGATCCCGGGACCACTGGTTGCGCCAAGGCTCGGTGCCCTGGGCGAAGGCCGCATCGATCCCGGGCTTCAGGGCCTCGAACTGGGTGAACAAGCCGCCCAACAGAACGTGCCCGCTGCTCAAGGACGGGTTTTGCCGACTGGCTTCGGCACACCCCGCCAGCAGTGCCAGCAGTTGCAATTGCAAAGGCTGCGGCCAGCCGCTGTCCTGCCCCACCCCATACAGCCAGGCGCTCATGGCACTCAGCACGTAGATGTCTTCCAGGGTGCGGAAGGGTTTGACATAGGCGTCCCAGCCGTCGCCGGCGAGCAGTTCGCAAGCGGCGTTGTCCAGCAGCAGGCAGCCATGACCGATCTCCGGCATCAGGCCGATGGCGGGCAGGGTCTGGACCTGGACCCCCGGCTCCCCGGCATAGACCACGGTCAGGCGCAACGCCGCCGGTTGCCCGGGGGCCTCGCTGCGGGCCGCCACCAGCAGCCAGTCGGCGGCATCGCCGGCGGTGACGAAATCCTTGCGTCCGTTTAGACGCAAATCCTCCAGCCGGGTCTGCATGTCCGCCGGGCGCAGGCTGTGACGTTCGGTCGCGCACAACGCCCCCAGGCTGAGCGGCGCGCTGGGCCACAACATGCGCAAGGCCGCCTGGTAACCCACCAGGAACGCCAGCCCGGGGGCGCTCATCAGACGCCCGCCGCGCACCGCCAGTTCAAACGGCGTGACCGCGCCCAGATGGGCCAGCAAAGCCCCGTAACCCTCGGCCAGATCAGGGTTGGCGGGCAGTCGTTCACGGCTCTCGAGCAGGGCTTGCCAGGGCATTCGAAGGTCCTCAGGGGCTGTCATATAAGCATCACCAAAGCTTCATGGCGATGACACCGGGGCTACATAGCCTGACTTTGCACAACAAAGTCGATCGGCTGCAACCCAAGGCGGGTCAGTGGCCCGCACGGAGATTCACAATGACTCAGATCGCCCGCATCAGCGACACCGGCATTGAACGCCGCCTGCAGGCCGAACGCCTGATCGGCGCCCAAGCCCTGCAGGAAGCCCAGGCCCTGCGCTTCAACGTCTTCAGCGGCGAGTTCAACGCCAAGCTCAAGGGCGCGGAATGGGGTCTGGACATGGATGACTACGACATTCACTGCAGCCACATCGGTGTGCGCGACCTGAACACCGGTCGCCTGGTGGCCACCACCCGCCTGCTGGACCACCAGGCCGCCAGCAGCCTGGGGCGCTTCTACAGCGAAGAGGAATTCAGCCTGCACGGCCTGATGCAGCTCAAGGGGCCGATTCTCGAAATCGGCCGCACCTGCGTCGACCCGGCCTATCGCAACGGCGGCACCATCGCCGTGCTCTGGGGCGAACTGGCGGAGGTCCTCAACCAGGGCGGCTACAGCTACCTGATGGGCTGCGCCAGCATTCCGATGCAGGACGGTGGCATCCAGGCCCAGGCGATCATGCAGCGCCTGCGCGAACGCTACCTGAGCACCGAACACCTGCGAGCCGAACCGAAGAACCCGCTGCCGAGCCTGGACATTCCGTCCAACGTGATCGCCGAGATGCCGCCGCTGCTCAAGGCCTACATGCGCCTGGGGGCGAAAATCTGCGGCGAGCCGTGCTGGGACGAGGATTTCCAGGTCGCCGACGTATTCATCCTGCTCAAGCGTGACGAGTTGTGCCCACGCTACGCCCGGCACTTCAAGGCGGCGGTCTGATGCGCCGGCTGCGGGTCTACGGGCGCATCGCCCGGGTTCTGCTGGTGGTGGCGCTGGGGCTGAGCATGGCCAGTGTCTTCGGTCTGCTGGAGCGCCTGGGCGTGGCCAATTCCATGGTCCGGCGCCAGCGCTGGTCGCGCTTCTTCATGGCGCGCTTGAGCAATGCCCTGCCCTTCCAGATCTCGGTACATGGCGAGTTGCCCGGGCAGCCAATGCTCTGGGTCAGCAACCATGTGTCCTGGACCGACATTCCGCTGCTGGGCATGCTCACGCCGCTGTCCTTCCTGTCCAAGGCCGAAGTGCGCACCTGGCCGGTGGCCGGCTGGCTGGCGGCCAAGGCCGGCAGCCTGTTCATCCGCCGCGGGGCCGGCGACAGCCAACTGATCCGCAAGCAGATGACCCGCCACCTGCAGGAACAGCATCCATTGCTGTTGTTCCCCGAAGGCACCACCACCGACGGTCATGGCCTGCGGACCTTCCACGGCCGCCTGCTGGCCAGTGCCATCGACGCCGAAGTGTCGCTGCAACCGGTGGCGATCCGTTATTTGCGCGATGGCCAGATCGACAGCCTGGCCCCCTTCATTGGCGACGACGACCTGCTCTCGCATTTGATGCGGCTGTTCGCCCACGACCGGGGCCAGGTGGAGATTCATCTGCTCAAGCCGATTGCCTGTCAGGGCCAGGAACGTGCAGCACTGGCCTTTCAGGCACAGCAAGCGGTGCAGAAGGCACTGTTCGGCGATGTGCCCCAACCGGCCGAACCGCGCCGCAGCGGCGAACTGGTCGCCGCCTGACCCGCCCTGCTGGAGCCCACTTGCTGGCGAAGCAGCCCTCGAAGCCTGCGCCGTTGATAAGGGCGCCTTCGCTGGCAAGCCGGCTCTACAGGAGCGGATCTGATTCAGGGCAAATGGACGTGCTGCGCCGCGAATGCCTGCAACTGCGGGTAGAAGGCGCGAAAGTCTTCGCTCAACGGCTCATACAAGCGCTCCAGCTCGCCCATCGCCGCCGTCAGCTCCTGCGGCTGTGACAGGCGCCGGGCGATGCCGCGCAACACCTGCTCCAGCACCGCGAATTCGCGGTAGGAACCGAGCCAGTCATCGGCCGTCATGTAGGGCGCAATCTGCGCCAGGCGCGCCGGCAACTGCGGTTCGGCCGCCAGCACCCGGTACACCTCGGCAGTGAAGGACGGCAAGGGCTGATCGGCGTAATGCTGCCAGTCCCGGGCCAGGCAATGGTCGAAGAACACGTCGATGACGATGCCGGCATAGCGCCGCCGGGTCAGGGAGAAACGCGACAGCGCCGCACTCACCAGCGGGTGGCTGTCGGTATAGGTATCGATGCGCCGATGCAGCTGAATCGCCGCCTCGACCTCGGGGGCAAACTGCCCTTGCAGGCGGCCTTTGACGAAATCGCCATACAGGCTGCCCAGTAATTGACCCGGACGCTGGCCGCCGAGGTGTAGATGTGCGAGATAATTCATTCGCGCAGCTTAGCACCGCGCTCAACATATCGTTATAACCCGATATACCGATAAGTAATGATTTAAGATCAAAATCATATTGGTATATCGCGAAATAACGATTTAAATTTCGCCTCATCGCGATACAACGTTTTACGGAAAACGAGCACCGCCATGTCCCTCGACCTCGACGAAATAATAAAAGCCCTGGCACATCCGGTTCGCAGGGAAATCCTGCACTGGCTGAAAGACCCGACAGTCGAATTTCCCGATCAGGCTCATAGCAATGAGCACGGCGTCTGTGCCGGACAGATCGATCAACGCTGCGGCCTGTCGCAGTCGACCGTGTCCGCCCACCTCGCCACCCTGCAGCGCGCCGGCCTGATCAGTAGCCGAAAAGTCGGCCAATGGCATTTTTTCAAACGCAATGAGGAAGTCATCCAGCAGTTCCTCACGCAAATGAGCCAACAGCTCTAGACCTGACAAGGACCCGACAATGCCCCTTTCACTCATCATCCTGGCCTTGAGCGCCTTCGCCATCGGCACCACCGAGTTCGTCATCATGGGCTTGCTGCCGGATGTGGCGGCGGACCTCGGGGTGTCGATTCCCGGCGCTGGCTGGCTGGTCACCGGCTACGCCCTGGGCGTGGCCATCGGTGCGCCGTTCATGGCCCTGGCCACCGCCCGCTTGCCACGCAAGGCGGCCCTGGTGGCGCTGATGGGGATCTTCATTGTCGGCAACCTGCTGTGCGCACTGGCCAGTGATTACAACGTGCTGATGTTCGCCCGGGTGATCACGGCGCTGTGCCACGGTGCCTTCTTCGGTATCGGTTCAGTGGTGGCCGCCGGCCTGGTGCCGGCCAACAAGCGCGCCTCGGCCGTGGCCCTGATGTTCACCGGCCTGACCCTGGCCAACGTCCTTGGCGTCCCGCTGGGCACGGCTCTGGGCCAGTCGGCCGGCTGGCGCTCGACCTTCTGGGCGGTGACGGTGATCGGCGTGGTCGCCCTGATCGGTCTGCTGCGCTTTTTGCCGGCCAAGCGCGATGAGGAAAAACTCGACATGCGTTCGGAACTGGCCGCCCTCAAGGGTGCCGGAATCTGGCTGTCCCTGAGCATGACCGCGCTGTTCGCCGCGTCGATGTTCACCCTCTTCACCTATGTCGCCCCCCTGCTCGGCGATGTCACCGGTGTCTCGCCGCGGGGCGTGACCTGGACCCTGCTGCTGATCGGTCTGGGCCTGACCCTGGGCAACATCATCGGCGGCAAGCTGGCGGACAAGCGCCTGGGCGCCACCCTGATCGGCGTGTTCGCCGCCATGGCGGTGGTCTCCACCGTGCTGACCTGGACCAGCGTGGCGTTGATTCCCACGGAAATCACGCTGTTCCTCTGGGCCACCGCCTCCTTCGCCGCGGTGCCGGCCTTGCAGGTCAATGTGGTGACCTTCGGCAAGGCCGCGCCGAACCTGGTTTCGACCCTGAACATCGGCGCCTTCAACATCGGCAACGCCCTGGGCGCCTGGGTCGGCGGCAGCGTCATCGCCCACGGTTTCGGCCTCACCAGCGTACCGCTGGCGGCTGCCGTGCTGGCGATTCTGGCCCTGCTGGTGACGCTGATTACCTTTCGCCAGGGCGGCAACGCCGAACTGGCTCCTGCAACCCACTGATCCGTCTCTTTCCTCTATAGAAGGCTGCATTCCATGACCACTCTCTTTGATCCGATCAAGATCGGCGACCTCGAACTGTCCAACCGCATCATCATGGCGCCGCTGACCCGCTGCCGCGCCGACGCCGGCCGCGTGCCCAACGCGCTGATGGCCGAGTACTACGTGCAGCGGGCTTCCGCGGGCCTGATCCTCAGCGAAGCCACCTCGGTCACCCCAATGGGCGTCGGCTACCCGGATACCCCCGGCATCTGGTCCAACGATCAGGTGCGTGGCTGGGCCAACGTGACCAAGGCGGTGCATGGCGCCGGCGGCAAGATCTTCCTGCAACTGTGGCACGTGGGGCGGATTTCCCACCCGTCCTACCTGGACGGCGAAACCCCGGTGGCCCCGAGCGCCATCCAGCCCAAGGGCCATGTCAGCCTGGTGCGTCCTCTGGCCGACTACCCGACCCCGCGGGCCCTGGAAACCGCTGAAATCGCCGACATCGTCGAGGCTTACCGGGTCGGCGCGGAAAACGCCAAGGCCGCCGGTTTCGACGGCGTGGAAATCCACGGCGCCAACGGTTACCTGCTGGATCAGTTCCTGCAAAGCAGCACCAACCAGCGCACCGACCAGTACGGCGGCTCCCTGGAGAACCGTGCCCGCCTGCTGCTGGAAGTCACCGACGCGGCCATCGAGATCTGGGGCGCCGGCCGGGTGGGCGTGCACCTGGCGCCTCGCGCCGATTCCCATGACATGGGCGACGCCAACCTGGCGGAAACCTTCACCTACGTCGCCCGCGAACTGGGCAAGCGCGGTATCGCCTTTATCTGCTCCCGCGAGAAAGAAGGCGCCGACAGCCTGGGCCCGCAACTGAAAGAAGCCTTCGGCGGCCCGTACATCGCCAACGAGCGCTTCACCAAGGACAGCGCCAACGCCTGGCTGGCTGCCGGCAAGGCTGACGCCGTGGCCTTCGGTGTGCCGTTCATCGCCAACCCGGACCTGCCCGCGCGCTTGAAGGCCGACGCGCCGTTGAACGAGGCGCATCCGGAAACCTTCTACGGCAAAGGTCCGGTGGGCTACATCGACTACCCGACGCTGTAAGCCGGCCCCGGTAAAGCCAAAAGCCCCGACTCTCGCGAGCCGGGGCTTTTTTGTAGGCACCGGGATCAGCGCCTGCGTTGCGTCCAGGCCACCGCCAGGCCACTGAGGCAGATCACCGTGATGCCGATCAGGCCGTAGCGGTCCGGGGTATGCCCGAAGATCAGGTAGCCGTACAGACCGGCGAACAGAATCTGCCCGTAACTGAACGGCGCCAGCATCGCCGGTGCGGCATGGCGGAACGCCTGGGTCAGCAGCATGTGGCCGAGCATGCCGCAGGTGCCCAGGCCGATCATGAACAGACCATGGACAAATGACGGCGTGCTCCAGAAAAACGGCAGCAGCGCACTCATGATCAGGCTGTTGAGAATCCCGGTGAGAAAGTTGCTGGTGGTCGGGCTGTCGATACCGCTGAGCTTGCGAGTCAGCAACTGATAGAAGCCGAAACACAGCGCCGACCCCAGGGGCAGCAGGATCGCCGGGGTGAACAACGCCCCCCCGGGCCGCACCACGATCAGCACCCCGACGAACCCGGCGAGCACCGCCAGCCATTGCGCCCGACTGACCCGTTCGCCCAGGAACGGCACCGACAGCGCGGTGACCAGCAAGGGTGCCAGGAAGTTGACCGCCGTGGCTTCCGCCAGGGGGATATAACGCAGGCCGGTGGTGAACAACAGGCTGGTGCCGATCAGGCACAGGGCCCGCAGCAGTTGCAGGCCAGGACGCTTGGTACGCACGACCGCGGAAAAACCGCTGCGGGGAACGAACACCACCAGCATCAGCAGGGTGTGAACCACGTAGCGGGCCCAGACCACCATGACAATGGGATAAAAAGCCGAAAGGTACTTGGACAGCGTGTCATGGCTGGCAAAGAGCAGAACCGCCAGGCAGATCAGGGCAATCCCCTTGATCGGCTGCTCTGCGCCTTTGAACGGTGAAGGGTTCACACTCATTCACACACCCGCAACAAAATCCCTACAAAATACGTAGCTCGCTATCTATCAAGATGCGGCCAGCCCGTATATAAAAGCACCCCATCGCGATGGCGAGCGCGGGAATGGATATCCGTCGCGGTAAATCTTGACACAACTGGATTCAATTACGCATGTTGTCTTGATGACGCAAGTTCGGGCTCAAGCGCAACATATCCAGCCCGATGTCGATCCAGCGCTCTGCCTCGGTGTGCAGGGCGAAGCTCTCAGGGGCCAGCAGCCATTGGTAAAGGATGCCATCGATGAAGGCGCGCATGCTGATAGCCGCCCGCTGCGTATCAAGATTCTCGGGCAATTGCCCGCGATTCACTGCATTGGTCAGCGCCAGCTCGATGCGCACGTTGCACTCCAGGCTGGCGGTGCGACGTTGACGCCGCAGATCGCACATTTCATCGGTGAATTCGCACTTATGAAACAGAATTTCATTAATGCGTCGGGTTTTCGGGTCCAGGGCAACTTGATGAAACAAATGAATCAACAACTTGCGCATCCAGCCCAACGGATCCATTTCATCTACATTCTCACTGGCGGCAGCCATCTCATCCAAAGGTTCACGCAGGCTGTCGAGCATGGCCTGGACCAGATCGGCCTTATTACTGAAATGCCAATAAATGGCACCCCGCGTCACCCCCGCCAGCGCCGCGATATCGGCCAGGGTGGTACGCGCCACGCCACGCTCGTAAAAGGCCTTTTCGGCGGCCTCGAGTATCTGGCTGCGAGTTTCTTGAGCTTCCTCTTTGGTACGACGGACCATGGCAGTAAAACCTCGATCAGGATCTTTCAGCGATGCGTGAAGACCTTCTGAATAAATATGAAACGGCATCTCGGGTGCCGTTTGCCCAGCCTACAATTCAACACCTACAGGGGCTTGTGTAACCGAATGGGTACGCCGCCAGGGTATTTACAAACAGCCGTGAACGTAAGTATATTCCTTAGCAAGCTACTAATCCACTCAGCCAACTCTTTTTAACCTTCCACTTTTCTTGTGCGCATCTTGCGTGCCTGACCCGAGGATCTTCATGCAACTCAAGCCAGCTGTTACCGCTCTGGTCACTGCCGTCGCCCTGGCATCGCTGCTCAGCGGATGTAAAAAGGAAGAGGCGGCACCAGCCCCTCAAGCTCCTCAGGTCGGCGTCGTCACCCTGCAACCACAAGCCTTTACCCTGACCTCTGAGCTACCGGGGCGGACCACTGCGTTCCGTATCGCCGAAGTTCGTCCGCAGGTAAATGGGATCATTCTTAAGCGCCTGTTCAAAGAAGGCGGGGAGGTCAAGGAAGGTCAGCAGCTTTATCAGATCGATCCATCGGTCTATGAAGCAACGCTGAAGAGTGCCGAGGCCAATCTGCAATCGACCAAGTCGATTTCCGATCGCTACAAGCAATTGGTCAACGAGCAGGCCGTGAGCCGCCAGGAATACGACACCGCCGTGGCCAACCGCCTGCAATCGGAAGCCGCCCTGCAAAGCGCTCAGATCAACCTGCGGTTCACCAAGGTGCTGGCACCGCTGACCGGTCGCATCGGCCGCTCCTCGGTGACCGAAGGCGCCCTGGTGAGCAATGGCCAGGCCGATGCCATGGCCGTGATCCAGCAACTGGACCCGATCTACGTCGACGTCACCCAGTCCTCGGTGGAACTGCTGGAACTGCGCCGTGAGCTGGAAAGCGGGCGCCTGCAGAAAGTCGGCGACAACGCCGCCAAGGTCAAACTGACCCTGGAAGACGGCAGCCAGTACAAGCTCGACGGCAAACTGGAGTTCTCCGAAGTCTCGGTGGACGAAACCACCGGCTCGGTGACCCTGCGCGCCGTGTTCCCCAACCCTCAGCACACCCTGCTGCCAGGCATGTTCGTTCACGCCCAGCTGCAAGCCGGGGTCAACAGTGCGGCGATCCTGGCCCCACAACAAGGCGTGACCCGCGACCTCAAAGGCACCCCGACCGCCCTGGTGGTTGGCCCGGACAACAAGGTCGAGCTGCGCCAACTCAAGGCCAGCCGCACCGTCGGCAGCCAGTGGCTGGTGGAAGACGGCCTGAAGGCCGGCGACCGGCTGATCACCGAAGGCCTGCAATTCGTCAAGCCGGGCATTGAGGTCAAGGCCAGCGAAGCCACCAACGTAGCCGCGAAAAACCCGGCCCCTGCACAGGCAACTGACAAAGCTGCAGGCGGCAAAGGGGAGTAAACCATGTCGAAATTTTTTATCGACCGTCCGATCTTCGCCTGGGTAATTGCCCTGGTGATCATGTTGGTCGGGGCTCTATCGATCCTCAAATTGCCGATCAACCAGTACCCGAGCATCGCCCCGCCGGCGATCGCCATCTCCGTGACCTACCCGGGCGCCTCTGCACAGACCGTGCAGGACACCGTGGTCCAGGTGATCGAGCAGCAGCTCAACGGTATCGACAACCTGCGTTACGTGTCCTCGGAAAGTAACTCCGACGGCAGCATGACCATCACCGCGACCTTCGAGCAGGGCACCAACTCGGACACCGCGCAGGTACAGGTACAGAACAAGCTCAACCTGGCCACCCCGCTGCTGCCGCAAGAAGTGCAGCAACAGGGTATCCGCGTGACCAAGGCAGTGAAGAACTTCCTGCTGGTGATCGGCGTGGTGTCCGAGGACGGCAGCATGTCCAAGGACGACCTGTCGAACTACATCGTGTCGAACATGCAGGACCCGATCTCGCGGACCGCGGGCGTCGGTGACTTCCAGGTGTTCGGTGCCCAGTACGCCATGCGGATCTGGCTCGACCCGGCCAAGCTCAACAACTTCAACCTGACCCCGGTGGACGTGAAGACCGCGGTTGCCGCGCAGAACGTCCAGGTGTCGTCCGGCCAGATCGGCGGCCTGCCCGCCCTGCCCGGCCAGCAACTGAACGCCACCATCATCGGCAAGACCCGTCTGCAGACTGCCGAGCAGTTCAAGGCGATCCTGCTGAAGGTCAACAAGGACGGCTCGCAAGTGCGTCTGGGTGATGTCGCGGACGTGGCCCTGGGCGGCGAGAACTACGCCGTCAGCGCCCAGTTCAACGGCAAGCCGGCTTCCGGTCTGGCAGTGAAACTGGCCAACGGCGCCAACGCCCTGGACACCGCCAAGGCGCTGCGCAAGACCATCAGCGACCTGGAACCCTTCTTCCCGCAAGGCATGAAGGTGGTATTCCCCTACGACACCACGCCCGTGGTCACCGAATCCATCAAGGGCGTGGTTGAAACCCTGGTGGAAGCGATCGTCCTGGTGTTCCTGGTGATGTTCCTGTTCCTGCAGAACTTCCGCGCCACGGTGATCACCACCATGACGGTGCCGGTGGTACTGCTGGGGACCTTCGGTATCCTCGCAGCGGCCGGTTTCAGCATCAACACCCTGACCATGTTCGGCATGGTGCTGGCCATCGGCTTGCTGGTGGACGACGCCATCGTCGTGGTGGAAAACGTCGAACGGGTGATGCACGAGGAAGGCCTGTCACCCAAAGAGGCAACGAAGAAATCCATGGGCCAGATCCAGGGAGCCCTGGTGGGTATCGCCCTGGTGCTGTCCGCGGTACTGCTGCCAATGGCCTTCTTCAGCGGCTCCACGGGCGTGATCTACAAACAGTTCTCGATCACCGTGGTGTCGGCCATGGCCCTGTCGGTACTGGTGGCCCTGATCTTCACCCCGGCCCTGTGCGCCACCATGCTCAAGCCTGTGGTCGCGGGGCAGAATCACGAGAAGCGCGGCTTCTTCGGCTGGTTCAACCGCACCTTCGACCGCAGCGTAAAAAGCTACGAGCGTGGCGTCGGCAACATCCTGCGCAACAAGGTTCCGTACCTGCTGGCCTATGTGCTGATCGTCCTGGGCATGATCTGGCTGTTCACCCGCATCCCGACCGCGTTCCTGCCGGAAGAAGACCAGGGCGTACTGTTCGCCCAGGTGCAGACCCCGGCCGGCTCCAGCGCCGAGCGGACCCAGGTGGTGGTCGATGAAATGCGCGCCTACCTGCTGGACAAGGAAAAGGACACCGTGGCATCGGTGTTCACCGTGAACGGCTTCAACTTCGCCGGTCGCGGCCAGAGCTCGGGCATGGCCTTCATCATGCTCAAGCCATGGGGCGAGCGCTCCGCGGAAAACAGCGTGTTCAACCTGGCGGCCCGTGCCCAGCGGCACTTCTTCAGCTTCCGCGACGCGATGGTGTTTGCCTTCGCCCCTCCGGCGGTACTGGAGTTGGGTAACGCCACCGGTTTCGACGTGTTCCTCCAGGACCGCGCCGGTATCGGCCACGAGAAACTGATGGCGGCACGCAACCAGTTCCTCGGCATGGCCGCCCAGAGCAAGGTGCTGTCCCAGGTGCGTCCGAACGGCCTGAACGATGAACCGCAGTACCAGTTGAGCATCGATGACGAGCGCGCCAGTGCCCTGGGCGTGACCCTCACCGACATCAACAACACCTTGTCGATTGCCCTGGGCAGCAGCTACGTCAACGACTTCATCGACCGTGGTCGGGTGAAGAAGGTGTACATCCAGGGTCAGGCCGGTGCGCGCATGAGCCCCGAAGACCTGAAGAAGTGGTACGTACGCAACAGCGCCGGGACCATGGTGCCGTTCTCCTCCTTCGCCAAGGGCGAGTGGATCTACGGTTCACCGAAACTGGCCCGTTACAACGGCGTGGAAGCCATGGAAGTCCTCGGTGCCCCAGCCCCTGGCTACAGTACCGGTGAGGCCATGGACGAAGTCGAAGCCATTGCCGCCAAGCTGCCGCCGGGTGTGGGCATCTCCTGGACCGGCCTGTCCTACGAGGAACGTCTGTCAGGCTCCCAGGCACCTGCGCTGTACGCCTTGTCCCTGCTGATGGTGTTCCTGTGTCTGGCAGCCCTGTATGAAAGCTGGTCGATTCCGATCGCGGTCATGCTGGTGGTGCCGCTGGGGATCATCGGTGCGCTGATGGCTACCAGCCTGCGTGGCCTGTCCAACGACGTGTACTTCCAGGTGGGGCTGTTGGTGACCATCGGCCTGGCGGCGAAAAACGCCATCCTGATCGTCGAGTTCGCCAAGGAACTGCACGAGCAGGGTCGCTCCCTGGTGGATGCCGCGGTGGAAGCCTGCCGCATGCGTCTGCGGCCGATCATCATGACCTCCCTGGCCTTCGTCCTCGGGGTCGTGCCCCTGGCCGTCTCCACCGGCGCCGGCTCCGGCAGCCAGCATGCGATCGGCACCGGGGTGATCGGCGGTATGCTCACCGCGACGATCCTGGCGATCTTCTGGGTACCGCTGTTCTTCGTCACCGTATCGTCCATGGGCCGCAGGAAAGCGGATCTATCAGAAACCACTGCAACTGCTAACGAGGCTGGCCAATGAGCAAGTCGCTACTCTCCCTGGCAATCACCGCCATCGCGCTAAGTGGTTGCTCGCTGATACCAGACTATCAGCGCCCGGAAGCGCCGGTGGCGGCGCAATTCCCCCAAGGCCCCGCCTATTCGCCCAAGGAGGCCGCCAACGTGGCGGCCGCCGAACAGGGCTGGCGGCAATTCTTCCACGACCCGGCGCTGCAGCAACTGATCCAGACCGCTCTGGAAAACAACCGCGACCTCAAGGTCGCGGCGCTGAACATCGACGCCTATGCCGCGCAGTACCAGATCCAGCGCGCCGACCTGTTCCCCGCGGTTTCGGCCAACGCCAGCGGCAGCCGCCAGCGCACGCCGGCACGCATGTCGCAGACCGGCGAAGCCGGCATCAGCAGCCAGTACTCCGCCACGGTGGGGATCAGCGCCTATGAGCTGGACCTGTTCGGTCGGGTTCGCAGCCTGAGCGAACAAGCCCTGCAAACCTACTTCTCCAGCGAAGAGGCCCGGCGCAGCACCCAGATCAGCCTGGTGGCCAGCGTGGCCAATGCCTACATGACCTGGCAGGCCGACAAGGAGCTGCTCAAGCTGACCCAGGAAACCCTCGGTGCCTACGAGGAAAGCTACCGCCTGACCTCGCGCAGCAACGAAGTGGGCGTGGCCTCGGCCCTGGACCTGAGCCAGGCACGGACCTCGGTGGAAAACGCCCGGGTTCAACTGGCCCGTTACACCCGCCAGGTGGCCCAGGATGAAAACAGCCTGACCCTGCTGCTGGGCACGGCGATTCCGAGCAACCTGCCGGCGGCCCAGCCGCTGTCGGCCAATCTGTTGAGCGAACTGCCGGCCGGCCTGCCGTCGGAGCTGCTGCAACGGCGTCCGGACATCCTCGAAGCCGAGTACAAGCTGAAAGCGGCGAATGCCAATATCGGCGCGGCGCGGGCGGCCTTCTTCCCGAGCATCAGCCTGACGGCCAACGCCGGCACCCTGAGCCCGGACCTTTCGGGCCTGTTCAAGGGCGGCTCGGGAACCTGGCTGTTCCAGCCGCAGATCAATCTGCCGATCTTCAACGCCGGCAGCCTGCGCGCCAGCCTGGATTACTCGAAGATCCAGAAAGACATCACCGTGGCCCAGTACGAAAAATCCATCCAGACCGCCTTCCAGGAAGTCTCCGATGGCCTGGCGGCGCGCCAGACCTACAACCAGCAGTTGCAGGCCCAGCGTGATTTCGTCAACGCCAACCAGGACTACTACCGTCTGGCCGAACGCCGCTATCGCATCGGGGTCGACAGCAACCTGACCTTCCTCGACGCCCAGCGCTCGCTGTTCAGTGCCCAGCAGGCCCTGATCACCGATCGCCTGGCGCAGCTGACCAGCGAAGTCAACCTGTACAAGGCCCTCGGCGGCGGTTGGAGCGAGCAAACGGCGAAGAACCAGCCACTGGCTGAAAAAGCCCCGGCGCTGCACCTGTTCTGAAACAGGATCCGGCTGTAGGAAAAACCCACCTCATGGTGGGTTTTTTTATGTCACCGGCCCTCAGCCCCCCGCCCCATTGAGCAAGAACACCGGCTCACGCAGATAATCCAGGCCCAGGCGGGTTTCGAAAGTCTCGTCGCGCAGGGCTGCCGTGGTGCAACTCCTGAGCCCCAGGGCGGTAGCGACCAGGGCAAAGCTCTGGCTCAGATGGCCGCAGTCCATCAAGGCCACCCGCAAGGCCCGACTGCCCGGGTACTTCCAGGCCAGGCGCTGCAGACACGCGGTGGACAGGAACAGCACCGAGGCCTGTTCGATCCAGCTCTGGTCGCCGCACGCCGCACCGATCCAGGACCTGGGGTCCTCGCGCGACAGCAGTTCAAGCCCGTGCCGCCGCACCGAGTAGTGATACAGACCGGCCTCCAGGCCCTGCACATTGAGCAGGATCGGATAGACCTCGATGGCATGCAGGGAGCCCCCGGACGCCGAGGTCTTCTTCAGGAAGAAATCCCCCATGGGATTACGCCGCACCTGACTCGCTCCCCAGGTGTAATACAGCAACGCCGACAGCTGTTGGGCGGTCACGGGGCCCCCGTCGAAGGTCCGGCAGGTCTGGCGACGGGCCAGAACCTCCAGCAGTTGCGGCTGCTCAAACAGCGAGGGCGATGCCAGCAAGGGATTGTCCAGGGCCTGGAACGGATGGGAAAAGTAGTCCTTGAACGCCGACGGCTGGCGCTGCTGCAGCGCCTTGCCGGCCAGTTGCTCCTCCATCTGCGCCACGCTGATGTAGGGCGTGGCGGTTTGCGTGCGCGTCCCCAGGTAGAAATCCAGCGCGACCTGCCAGTGACTCCAGATCTCGCCGGCCGCCTCGGGCTCGGAGGGCCCAGGGCCCTGCCCGTCCACGGGCTGCAACAGCCCCCGGGCGATCAGGTCCTGGAGCAGCGCCAGGCTGGGGTTTTCCAGCGCGCCGGGAAGCAGCAGCGCGCTGTCCAGGGTCCGCGGACAGAGAAAATGCCGGACCAGCGGCAGAAACTGCAGCGCCAACTCCAAGTCCAGGGCCCGCCGTCGATCCCGCAGGGTAAAGCGGTCCTGGTCGATACCCAGCCAGGTGCCCGGGCGTAATTGCAACAGGGTCTGGCCATCCAGCGGGCCGGCCGCCGGTGGCGCAGGCTTGGCCAGGGCGCCGGCCTGCCAGAACAGCGGCTCGGGCCGCAGCGCCTTGATCTCCCGAATCAGCGCCGCCAGCTCCGGATCGCCGGCGCGATCGGCAATGTCCCACTCGATGGTGACCGCCTTGAGCGGCGCGTGGCCGAACAACTGCCGCAGGATGTCCCAGTCCCGGCGCGGATCGCCGACATGCACTTCGATCAGGCGCTTGAGCGGCAGTGATCGCAGGTACTCGCGCAAGTCGTAGCCCAGGGCCCGGGCGGTGCAGATGGCGCTGTCCAGGTCGAGGAGAAAACCGCTGTGGCTGCGCTCCACCACGCTGCAAATGAATCCGCCCTCGGACAGCTCCTGGCCAATGTCCATGGCAAACAGCCGCGGCGCGTTCTCCAGCACCAGCGGGGTGCCGGTGAAGGCCTGCAGTTCGAGGGCGTTGGCCACCACCGTATCGGCCACTTCCCGGGCCAGGCTTGGCAGGATGAAATGCTGGGTATCGCCGCCCTGAAAGCGTGACCAGGAAATGTGCTCCGCCAGCCACGGCGAGGCGGTCCGCTGGCACAGGCGACGGGTCATGTGCAGAAACTCCCGGTCCATCTCGATGCCGACGCTGCCCAGGGACAGGCTCGACGAGTGCAGCAGCACCGGCACCTGCCCGCCCAGCTCGTTCAAGCGCGGCTGCAGGATGCAGTGGGTGGGCTGAAACTCCAGGTAATCGAAGTACGGCAGCCCCTCAGCCTGAATCCGTTCGAGGCTGGGATCGAGCCCGACCGCGCCGCTCCCGGCGCCAGGCGGCAAATGGTATTCCAGGCCCACCCCGGCGTCGGGGAAACGCGAAGCATCGAAGTCTTGCATGTCCGTCTCCCCGGCTCAGGCCGTCATGTGCAGGACCGTGGCAACGGCACTGGCGCCCTCGCCCCGACTCAGCGATCCGGCATGGCGACGCTCCAGGCGATGCACCTCCTGCAGCAGATTGCCCAGCAGCTCCCGCCCCTGCGCGGTAAAACCCGGGGCGGCGGCGAAATCCGCCTGCGCCTTGCTCAAACCCCGCAGGATGAACAGCAGGCGTTGCTCGGCCCGGCGCATCTCCTGCGCCGGACGGTCGCGAACCCGTTCCAGGTACTTGACCAGGGCGATGTAGACATAAAAGGCATGAAAGTACCCGTACAAGTCGCGCTGCTGCCCCGACCAGGGCAGGGTGTACAGGACCTCCCGCGAAGCCTGGGGCTCGACCACCGCGGCGACTTCGACCACGTTGTACAGCAACTGGTGGGTCGCCTCGTGCACCAGCGACTCCTCCAGATCGAGTATCGAGTTGTCCCGGCTCGACAGCAGGATCACCCCGGTATAGCGGGACGCGGAGCAACTGCGAAAACTGCCGTCGGGCAAGTAGCACACGGCCTTGACCAGCACCTGCCACTGTTCATGACAGGCCGGCCAGGTGTGTTTGATCCGCTGCAGGGCAAGTTGCATGACATCGCGAAAAAACGCTTTGGAATAACCCGCGCGCTCCAGCTGACGCCGGGTCGCCTCGTCTGGCGGGTAGTCATAACTGGGGGGCGTGACCTGCGTGATCAGCGGATCGACATCGAAGCGATACACCGGCGGGCACTGTTCATCGGGCCGTGCCTGCTGCGCAGCTTCAATCCGTTGCAGCACTTGGGGAAACTCCAGCAGCCTGGCTTTGACCTCGCTGTCATCCAGGGTCTTTCCAGTCAATAGATAGTTGACATCGCGAAACGTCAGCACACTCCAGATCTGAAATACCGGATGCGCGACCAGTGGATTGCGGACACTTTCCGGCGACAGAATAATATCCAGCGCCTGTTTGAAAAATACTCGCAGCGCAGAATTCGCCGCAAATAACTTTGACAGTTCCGCATATAACGCGACAAACATCGTATAGCGATTTTTCGCAACTTGTTCCTGCAACTGGAGAAAGCGTTGCGGTTCGCTGTCCGCAAGAAAAGTAGTGCCCTTAAACAGCTCGTCGATGGAAAGTTCCGCTTGTTTGCTGTTAACGCTGTCCATGGTTCAACCTTCCCTAAAGTTCACGGCAAGGGCTTGCTCATCGTCAGGCTGGCGACTTCATAGCCCAGCAGTTCATAAAGACGACGCGCCTCAAGGTTGCGACCGAAGACATGCAAACGCATTTCATCACAGCCCCACTCGCGCGCCAGCGACTCACCGGCCAGCAGCGTCTGCCTGGCGTAACCCTGGCGACGTTCGATCGGTTCGATATACAGATCGAGGATGAAGGCAATCCGTCGGGACCCGGCCTGACGTTCGGCGATCCACAGCTCACCCACCGCCCGCCCTGCATGCAGCGCCCGCCACAGGTGGTTTTGCGGACTCAGGCGGCCCTGCGGCAGCAACTGGCGGAACACCTCCGCCGCCTGGAACGATGCCTGCTCCGGCGGCCATTCACCGGCGGCCACCATGCCGGCGGCATACTCCTGCAAGGCTCGCCGGGCGAAACGCTCGAAGTCGGCTTCCTGCATCGACACCAGGCTGATGGACAAGGACAGGCACTCCACTGTGGACTTGAATCCCGATTCCGGTGTGCCGCCCTGATCCGAACTGAAGGGCGACACACCGGACTGCACACGCCCCGCTCAGTCCATTCGCGCCTGTTGCTGTTGAGTGTCAAAGATCGCCGCGACACCGATCTTGTCGCGAATGGCCGACCCGGCACTGGTCAGTTTTGCCGTATCGATACTTTTCACGGCGCCCACTTCAGTGGCGCTCAAGTGCACGCCGATGCCTTTGGCAGCCGCTTCAGGATCCTGATGCAACTGCGCCGCGAAGTCCTTATCCAGAAGTGCGCGGCCTACTACTGATGCAAGGCGCTCCTGATTGACTTTCGTACTCATGGTATCTCTCCTTATATATTGAAAGCACGATAACAACCTTTCTCCTGACGAAACTTACAACTTATCCCTATCCGCCCTGAGGACTTTCAATATAGCAAGGCAAGTCTGCATTTCCAGCACCGGCAAAGTTTTCGCTTAAACCTTTTTACGATAATAGATAACACCGAATTTAAAGTTTAACTGGCGATTACTCCTATACCTTTTATATAAGTAAGGTACTTGTAGACAATGACTTACAACCAAAGCAATAAACACTTGTAATGAATCTGTGGCGCGCCAGGAATACCGCACAAGGACCAGGCCCCATCGAGCAGCGCGGACAACCCCAGGATTCAACAGGCATCCCGGGGTTGTCCGCGCCCCGGAACCGAACTCGATAAGTGTTCGTTAATCGCCCAAAACCGCCATTCGCCAATTGATCGCCCCTGGGGGGCAACGCACCATTCCCGGCACCCGAACACACCAATAACAACAGGTTCGATGTCATGCCCCCACGCCCTGCCCGCTCCGGCTGATCCCACCCGCTGCACCTTCAAGGTATTGCACGCTGTCCGCAGATTTGCCGGCAGTGCCTTGCTGCACCCCTAACAATTAGAGAGACCGACACATGAAGCCAATCACCCCGCCACAACACCTTGTGCCCTGCCTTCTGGCGGTGGCGTTGACCAGCCTCGCCCTGCCGGCAGTGGCCGCGGAATCGGGCTTTTTCGAGGACGCCCAGGCCAACCTGAACCTGCGCAACTTCTACATCAACCGCAACTTCACCAACCCGACCAAGGCTCAGGGCAAGGCCGAAGAGTGGACTCAGAGCTTCATCCTCGACGCCAAGTCGGGTTTCACCCAGGGCACCGTGGGGTTCGGCATGGATGTGCTGGGCCTGTACTCGCTCAAGCTCGACGGTGGCAAGGGCACCGGCGGCACCCAGTTGCTGCCCCTGGACCACGACGGCCGCCCGGCGGACAACTTCGGGCGCCTGGGGGTAGCGTTCAAGGCCCGCTTGTCGCAGACCGAGGTCAAGGTCGGCGAGTGGATGCCGGTGCTGCCGATCCTGCGTTCCGATGACGGCCGCTCGCTGCCGCAGACCTTCCGTGGCGGCCAGATCACCTCCAGGGAAATCGCCGGCCTGACGCTCTACGGCGGCCAGTTCCGCGGCAACAGCCCGCGCGACGACAGCAGCATGAGCGACATGACGATGTTCGGCAAAGCGGCCTTCACTTCCGACCGCTTCAACTTCCAGGGCGCCGAATACGCCTTCAACGACAAGCGCACCCAGGTCGCCCTGTGGAACGCCCAGCTCAAGGACATCTACCGCCAGCAGTTCGTCAACCTGATCCACACCCAGCCTCTGGGCGACTGGACCCTGGGCGCCAACCTGGGCTTCTTCTACGGCAAGGAAGACGGCAGCGCCCGTGCCGGCGATCTGGAAAACCGCACCTGGTCCGGCCTGTTCTCGGCCAAGTACGGCGGCAACACCTTCTATGTCGGCCTGCAGAAACTCACCGGCCCCAGCGCCTGGATGCGGGTCAATGGCACCAGCGGCGGCACCCTGGCCAACGACAGCTTCAACGCCAGCTACGACAACGCCCAGGAAAGATCCTGGCAACTGCGCCATGACTACAACTTCGCCGCCCTGGGAGTGCCAGGCCTGACCCTGATGAACCGCTACATCAGCGGCAGCAACGTGCACACCGCCACGGTCAGCGACGGCAAGGAATGGGGCCGGGAAAGCGAGCTGGGCTACACGGTGCAGAGCGGTACGCTGAAGAACCTCAACCTGAAATGGCGCAACTCCACCATGCGCCGGGATTTCAGCAACAACGAGTTCGACGAAAACCGCCTGATCGTCAGCTATCCGTTGAGCCTGCTGTAACGGCGCAACAGCCCCACAAAAAAGGCCAGCCCGGTGATCGGGCTGGCCTTTTTATTGGGCCGTGGAACGGGTTACAGGCGCGACTCGGTGCCCAGTTCGTCCCACACCGATTCGGCCAGGTGGAAGGTGGCATTGGCCGCCGGGATGCCGCAGTAGATCGCGCTCTGCATGATCACTTCCTTGATCTCGCCACGGCTCACACCGTTGTTGGCGGCAGCCCGCAGGTGCAGCTTGAGCTCTTCGTTGCGGTTCATGCCGATCAGCATGGCAATGGTGATCAGGCTGCGGGTGTGCCGCGGCAGGCCCGGGCGGGTCCAGATATCGCCCCAGGCATGGCGGGTGATCATTTCCTGGAATTCCGAGTTGAACTCGTTCAGGGCATTCAGGCTGCGGTCGACATGGGCGTCGCCCAATACCGCGCGGCGCACCTGCATGCCGGCGTCATAACGTTGTTTCTCGTCCACGAAGGGCTCCTTGAATCGATGCTCAGGCCAGCAGGAATTCCACGACACGGGCGCTGAACGCGTCGCCGGCCTGGACGTTGGACAGGTGCGCGGCATAGAACTCGGCGTACTCGGCGCCGGCCACGTGCTGCTCGATGAAGTGACCGCCGGAGGGTGGGGTCACCGCGTCGTCACTGCCGGAAATCACCAGGGTCGGCACCTTGATCGCCCCCAGTTGCTCGCGGAAATCCGCATCGCGCACCGCCGCACAGTTGGCGGCATAGCCCTGGGGCGAAGTGGCGGCGAGCATGTCGGTAATCAGCTTGGCCTGGTCAGGGTGGGCTTGGGCGAAGTCGGCGGTGAACCAGCGGGCGATGGAGGCGTCACGCAGCGCCACCATGGCCGCCGGGCCGTCACGCAGCACGGTCTCGATCCGCGGGTTCCACACCGAGGGCTCGCCGATCTTGGCCGCGGTGTTGCACACCACCAGTTTGTGCAAACGCTCGCCGGCGTTGATCCCCAGCCACTGGCCGATCAGGCCGCCCATGGACAGGCCGCAGAAATGCGCACGCTGGATATCCAGGGCATCCAGCAACGCCAGCACATCCCGGCCCAGTTGCTCGATGCTGTAGGGCCCCTCGCTCACCAGCGAAAGACCATGGCCGCGGGTGTCCATGCGCAGCACCCGGAAGTGCCGGGTAAAGGCCGCCATCTGCTTGTCCCACATGCGCAGATCGGTGCCCAGGGAGTTGGACAGCACCAGTACCGGCGCGCCCTCTGGTCCTTCGAGTTGATAGTGCAGATCGCCCTCGGCGAGTTTCACGAATCCCACAGCAGTCTCCTTCAGGCCTTCAAGGCAAAATGTTCAGCCACGGCGCGCTCGACCCAGGCCTGGGCCTGACCGAGGTAATGCGCCGGATCCATCAGACGATCCAGCTCTGCCGCCGACAGCTCGGCGCAGACCCGGGCATCGTCCGCCAATACCTCGCGCAGATGGCGTTGTTCCTCCACCGCACGCTTGCAGCATTGTTCCAACAGGTGATGGGCGGTTTCCCGGCCCAGGCGCTGGGCCAGTTCAATGCTCACCGCTTCGGCCAGGACCAGGCCCCGGGTCAGGTCGAGGTTGCGCGCCATGCGGGCGCTGTCGACCTGCAACCCCTCGGCCACCAGCAAGGCTTGTTGCAGCGCCCCGGACACCAGGCAGCAGATGTCCGGCAGGGTGTCCCATTCGGCGTGCCACAGGCCGAGACTGCGCTCGTGCTCCTGGGGCATGGCGGTGAACATTGTCGCCAGGAGGCCCGGAACCCGGGTCGCGGCGCTGATCAGTACCGCCGCGCCCACCGGATTGCGCTTGTGCGGCATGGTGGACGAACCGCCCTTGCCCGGCGCGGCAGGCTCGAAGACTTCCGCCGCCTCGGTCTGCATCAGCAGGCTGATATCGCGCCCCAGCTTGCCCAGGCTGCCGGCCAGCAGGCCCAGCACCGAGGCGAACTCCACCAGGCGGTCGCGCTGGGTGTGCCAAGGCTGTTCCGGCAGGCGGAGCTGCAGTTCCTCGGCCAGGGCCCGGGCAATCGGCAGGGCCTGCTCGCCGAGGGCCGCGAGGGTTCCGGAGGCGCCGCCGAACTGCAGCACCAGCAGGCGCGGCTTGAGTTGTTGCAGGCGTTCGCGGCTGCGGGTCACCGCCCCCAGCCAACCGGCGATCTTCATGCCCAGGGTCACCGGCGTCGCGTGCTGCAGCCAGGTTCGGCCGGCCAGGGGCGTGTCGGCATGACGCGTGGCCTGGGCCGCCAGAAGGTCCCCCAGGCGCAACAGGTCCTGCTCCAGCAACTGCACGGCGCGGCGCAGTTGCAGCACCAGCCCGCTGTCCATCACGTCCTGGCTGGTGGCTCCCAGGTGCACATAGCGTTCGGCCTCACCATCGCTGCGGGCGATCTGCTTGCCCAGGGCCTTGACCAGGGGAATCGCCGAATTGCCGGCCGTGGCAATCGCCTCTCCCAAGGCCTGGAAATCATAGAGTTGCGCCCGGCAGGCCGCCTCGATCGGGGCCACGGCACGCTGCGGGATCAGCCCGACCCGCGCCTCGGCGCGGGCCAGGGCCGCCTCGAAGTCGAGCATGGCCTGGACCCGCCCCTGGTCGCAGAACACTCCGCGCATTTCCCGGGCAGTGAAGTAGGCATCGAACAACTGGTTGCTCGCAGTCAGGGTCATAAACAGTCCTTAGCAAGCCTGCGCCCGAGCCGGGCGCAGGCACACAGGTCAAAGATCGTGGTGCAGGTAGGCCGCCTGCTTCGGCAGGCGCAGGCTGAACAGGAAGGCTATCGCCATCATCGCCGTGACGTACCAGTAGAAGGTGTTTTCCATCCCCATGTTCTTGAAGTTCAGGGCCACCCATTCCGCCGAGCCACCGAAGATCGCATTGGCCACCGCATAAGCCAAGCCCACCCCCAGCGCGCGCACCTGCGGCGGGAACATCTCGGCCTTCACCAGGCCGCTGATGGAGGTGTAGAAACTGACGATGGCCAGGGCCAGGGTGATCAGCACAAAGGCCAGGAACGGACTGGTGACGGTCTTCAGGGTCAGCAGGATCGGCACGGTGAACAGGGTGCCCAGGGCGCCGAACCAGAGCATGGAATTACGCCGGCCGATCTTGTCCGCCAGCATGCCGAACAGCGGCTGCATGCACATATAGAGGAACAGCGCGCCGGTCATGATGTAGCTGGCGGTCTTGGCGTGCATGCCCGCGGTGTTCACCAGGTACTTCTGCATGTAGGTGGTGAAGGTGTAGAAAATCAGCGAGCCGCCGGCGGTGTAGCCCAGCACGGTGATGAAGGCCGCCGAGTGGTTCTTGAACAGCGCGGCGACGCTGCCGGCGTCCTTGTTCTCGCGCATCTCCTTGCTGGTGGTTTCCTTCAGCGAACGCCGCAGCAGCAGCGAGATCAGCGCCGCGATGGCACCGATCACGAACGGAACGCGCCAGCCCCAGGCCTTGAGCTCGGCCTCATCGAGAAACTGCTGGAGAACCACCACCACCGACACCGCCAGCAGTTGCCCGCCGATCAGGGTCACGTACTGGAAGGAGGCGAAGAACCCGCGCTGGCCCTTGAGCGCCACTTCACTCATGTAGGTGGCGGTGGTGCCGTACTCGCCGCCCACCGACAGGCCCTGGAACAGGCGCGCCACCAGCAGCAGGAACGGCGCCCAGGCACCGATGCTGGCGTAGGTCGGCAAAAAGGCGATGACCAGGGAGCCGGCGCACATCATCAGCACCGAGATCATCATCGAGTTCTTGCGCCCGTGGCGGTCGGCAACCCGGCCGAACAGCCAGCCGCCGATGGGCCGCATCAAAAAGCCGGCGGCGAACACCCCGGCGGTGTTGAGCAACTGCACCGTGGGATCGTCGGAGGGGAAAAATGCCGGGGCGAAGTAGATGGCGCAAAAGGCATAGACGTAGAAGTCGAACCATTCCACCAGGTTGCCGGAGGAGGCACCGACAATGGCAAAGATCCTTTTGCTGCGCTCCTCTGCGGTGTAGTGACTTGTGCTTGTTGTCATGATTTTTCACTCGTGGGGGACAGTGTGAGTCTAGACACACCTGGCAACACTCCCGTTCCCTACGGGACATGGGCCCTATGGTTCTGCCTGTAGCCGCTGCCGAGCCACGGCGAGGCTGCGAAAGGCCGGGCCGCGTTCGGTACGCAGGACCTTGCTTGGCACTCTCTCGCCAAACTCGCCGCAACCGCGTCCCTTCGGGCCGTTCGCAGGCAGCGGCAGCGGCTACACCGTGCTCCGGCTCAGTAATCGAAGAACACCGTCTCGGCGTCGGTCCCCTGGAGAATCACGTTCCACTGGTAGTGACCGGCGGCATCGGCCCTGGCCAGCAAGGTGCCGCGGCGCTCCTCGGGCACGCAGGCCAACAGCGGGTCGGCGGCGTTGGCCGGCTCGCCGTCGAAGTAGATGCGGGTCAGCAGGTGCTTGACCAGGCCACGGGCGAACACCAGCACCACCAGGTGCGGCGCCTGGGTCGTGCCCTTGAGGCCCGGCACCGTACCCGGCTTGATGGTGGTGAAGCGAAAGCGCCCTTCGGCGTCCACCGGCACCCGGCCAAATCCCTGGAAGTGCGGGTCCAGGGGCTTGTCCTGCTGATCTTCCGGGTGGCGGTACTTGCCGGCGGCATTGGCCTGCCAGACTTCCAGCATGGCGTCGTTGACGAAGTTGCCGTTGCCGTCCACCACCTGGCCGGTGATCGCCACCCGCTCGCCCCGAGTGCCTTCCTCGGTCAGGTCTTCGCGGTTCAGCCAGGTCAGGCCGATGTGGTAGTAGGGGCCGACGGTGTGGGAGGTAGTCGCGGTCAGGGTCATGTCATTTCTCCATCGGCGTGGCATCGCGGCCGCGCAGGACGATGTCCCAACGGTAACCGAGGGCGTAGGAAGGGATGGTTTTCTCCAGATCGAAACGGGCGATCAGGCGTTCCTTGGCGCGGGTGTCCGGCACGCAGTTGTAGATCGGGTCATATTCCAGCAGCGGGTCGCCGGGGAAATACATCTGGGTCACCAGGCGGGTGAGGATGCTCGGGCCGAACAGCGAGAAATGGATATGCGCCGGACGCCAGGCATTGTGGTGGTTGCCCCAGGGGTAGGCGCCGGGCTTGATGGTCTGGAACTGATACCAGCCGTCGGCATCGGTCACGGTGCGCCCGGTGCCGGTGAAGTTCGGATCCAGCGGTGCATCGTGCAGGTCGCGCTCGTGGTTGTAGCGACCGGCGGCGTTGGCCTGCCAGATCTCCACCAGGATGCCCGGCACCGGCAGACCGTTTTCGTCCAGCACGCGGCCGTGGATGATGATCCGCTCGCCCTGGGGCTGGCCTGCGTGCTGCGCGGTCAGGTCGTTGTCCCGTTCCTGGATCGATTCGGCGCCGATGCTCGGGCCGGTGATTTCCGACAGCGAATGGGGCAGGAACACCAGCGGCTTGGACGGCGAGCGGGTGTTGGTCGACTGGTAGGCCGGGTGCAGATAATCAGGCTGAGTGCCCGCTTGCGGGCGCCGGTAACCGGGCTTGTCACTCATGGTGGTTCCTCGTTCTCTTCTTGTATAAGGCAGGCAGTCAGACCCGCTCGATGGCCAGCGCCAGCCCTTGGCCGACACCTACGCACATGGTGGCCAGGCCTTTTTTACCGCCGCTCTTTTCCAGCTGATGCAGGGCCGTCAGCACCAGGCGCGCACCACTCATGCCCAGTGGATGGCCCAGGGCAATGGCGCCGCCATTGGGGTTGACCTGTGGCGCATCGTCCGCCAGGCCCAGCTCGCGCAGCACCGCCAGGCCCTGGCTGGCGAAGGCTTCGTTGAGCTCGATCACGTCGAAATCGCTGACCGCCACGCCCAGGCGTTCGATCAACTTGCGCACCGCCGGCACCGGGCCAATGCCCATCACTCGCGGCGCCACTCCGGCGCTGGCCATGCCCAGCACCCGCGCACGCGGGGTCAAGCCGTGTTTCTTGACCGCCTCGGCCGACGCCAGGATCAGCGCCGCGGCGCCGTCGTTGACCCCGGAGGCGTTGCCGGCGGTGACGGTCTTGTCCGGGCCGTTGACCGGCTTGAGCTTGGCCAGGGTTTCCAGGGTGGTGTCGGCACGCGGATGTTCGTCCTGCTCCACCACTGTCTCGCCCTTCTTGTGGGCGATGCGCACCGGGACGATTTCCTCGGCGAAGTAGCCGGCGGCCTGGGCCGCGGCGGTGCGCTGCTGGCTGCGCAGGGCGAAGGCGTCCTGGTCGGCGCGGGACACCTGATAGTCGTCGGCCACGTTATCGGCGGTCTGCGGCATGGCGTCCACGCCGTACTGGGCCTTCATCAGCGGGTTGATGAAACGCCAGCCGATAGTGGTGTCTTCCAGCTTCATGTTGCGCGAGAAGGCGCTGTCGGCCTTGCCCATGACAAAGGGCGCGCGGGACATGGACTCGACGCCGCCGGCAATCGCCAGCTCCATCTCGCCGCTGGCGATGGCGCGGAATGCGGTGCCGATGGCGTCCAGGCCCGAGGCGCAGAGACGGTTGAGGGTGACCCCGGGCACGCTGTCCGGCAGGCCCGCCAGCAGCAACGCCATGCGTGCCACGTTGCGGTTGTCCTCGCCGGCCTGGTTGGCGCAGCCGAGGAACACCTCGTCCAGCGCGCTCCAGTCCACGCCCGGGTTGCGCTCCATCAGCGCCTTGATCGGCACTGCCGCCAGGTCATCGGCACGGACGGCCGAGAGGCCGCCGCCAAAACGGCCGATGGGGGTACGAATGGCATCGCAGATGAATACGTCACGCATCAGGCTTCTCCAGGAGCTTGGCCATGGGCCGCGGCGGTGCGCGCTTCCAGGTCACGCAGGGCAGTGAGTTCGACTTCGGTGGGTGCGGCCGTTTCGGCCACGTGCTCGGCGAAACGGATCGCCCAGCCGGTGGCGGCCACTACCTGCTCGCGGGTCACGCCCGGGTGCAGCGAGGTGACGATGAATTCGTGGGTGCCGGCTTCCGGCTCCATGATGCACAGGTCGGTGATGATCCCCACCGGACCGGCGCCGGGCAGGCCCAGACGCTTGCGCGAGTCGCCACCCTCGCCGTGACCGACGGAGGTGATGAAGTCCAGCTTGTCGACGAAGGAGCGGGACGACTGCTTGAGGATGATCAGTACGCTTTTCGCCGAACCGGCGATTTCCGGAGCACCGCCGGCGCCCGGCAGGCGCACCTTGGGCCGGTGGTAATCACCGACCACGGTGGTGTTGATGTTGCCGAAACGATCGACCTGGGCAGCCCCGAGGAACCCCACGTCGATGCGTCCGCCCTGCAGCCAGTAGCGGAAGATCTCGCCGGTAGGCACCACGGTGTCGGCGGTTTCCGCCAGCTCGCCGTCACCGATGGACAGCGGCAGCACGCTGGGCTTGGCGCCGATCGGGCCGGACTCGTAGATCAGTACCACGTCTGGCGACGAGGTCAGGCGCGCCAGGTTGGCGGCCTTGGAGGGCAGGCCGATGCCGACGAAGCACACCGAGCCGTTCTGCAGGCGACGGGCAGCGGCCACGGTCATCATTTCATTGGTGGAGTAGTTCATTACTTGGCCTCCGAAGCTGCGGCCAGCTTGGCCTGGAATTCGCTGAAGTCGGCACTGCCGCGGATGTATTCGTTGATCCAGGCGGTGAAGGTTTCACGGTCCCGGGCGATCGGATCCCAGGCCTGGTAGAAGCGGTTGTCGCGCTCGGAGTAACCGTGGGCATAGGACGGATGGGCGCCGCCCGGCACATGGCAGACCGCGCTCAGGGCCCAGGTCGGCAGCACGCAGGCGTTCATCGGGGCGTTCAGGTCGTCGACGATTTCCTCGACGGTGACGATGCAGCGCTTGGCGGCCAGGGCGGCCTCTTTCTGCACCCCCAGGATCCCCCACAGCAGGACATTGCCCTTGCGGTCGGCTTTCTGCGCGTGGATCACCGTGACATCGGGGCGTACCGAAGGCACCGCCGCCAGCACTTCACCGGTGAAGGGGCAGGTCACGGTCTTGATCAGCGGGTTGACCTTGGGCAGGTCGGAGCCGGCGTAGGCCCGCAGCACGGCGAACGGCAGGCCCGAGGCACCGGCGACATAGGCGTTGGCCAGGTCGGCGTGGCTGTGCTCTTCGATTTCCAGCGGCTGAGGCCACTGCTTTTCCACGGCATCGCGCAGGCGGTGCAGGGAGCCCACGCCCGGGTTGCCGCCCCAGGAGAAAATCAGCTTGCGAGCGCAACCGGCACCGATCAACTGGTCGTAGATCAAGTCAGGGGTCATGCGCACCAGGGTCAGGTCTTTCTTGCCCTGGCGGATGATTTCATGACCTGCGGCCGTAGGAATCAGGTGGGTGAAGCCTTCGAGCGCGACGGTGTCGCCGTCGTTGACGAATTGCTTCACCGCGTCGTGCAGCGAAAGGATTTCAGCCATGGATGGGGTCTCCCGATTGTTATTCAGCGACTGGAGAAAAAAGGCGCTCTGGGCGCGCCGCAGTGACTGAAGATTAAGCGGGAGCCAGACCCCAAACAATCCGATAATCGACTGAGTGTTCGATTATCGAACGCATTGTTGCGTGGCTATCGATTACCGCTCTCCCATCCCGAAACAGCCTTGCGGGTCGGCTAGTGGCCGCCGCCGCAGGCTGCGATGGGGCTTGAAGAACCTTGCGCAGGACCTTGGAACAGCGGGCCCCTCCGGGCCCGCGGGCAGCCTGCGACAGTTCCTAGGGGGCGAGATGGCCTCAGGTGGCGTCGGCGTGGCTGACCATGCCCTTGATCACCACGGCGGTGGTGGCCAAGGCCGCCGGAAACACCAGGGCGGTCAGTACCTGTTCGAAGTTCCAGCCCAGGCCCAGCAGGGTCGCCCCCATCCAGGCGCCGAGGATGGCACCGAAACGGCCGATGCCGAGCATCCAGGACACCCCGGTGGCCCGCCCCTGGGTCGGATAGAAACGCGCCGCCAGGGACGGCATCGCCGATTGCGCGCCGTTGACGCACATGCCGGCGATCAGCACCAGGGTGGCGAGCAGGGTGATGTTGCCCAGGCTTTGCCCCACGGCGTAGGCAAAGACCCCGGCCAGCAGGTAGAAACAGCCGATCACCTTGTGCGGATTGAAACGGTCCATGGCCCAGCCCACGGCTACGGCGCTGAGCACCCCGCCGAACTGGAACAGGGCGCCGATAAAGGCGGCCTGCTCCATGCTCGCCCCGCTGTCCCGCATCAGGGTCGGCAGCCAGCTGGTCAGCAGGTAGACAATCACCAGGCCCATGAAATAGGTCAGCCACAGCAGCAAGGTGCCCACGCTGTAAGTGCCGGAGAAGATCACCGCGAACACGTTGCGCGCCTTCACCGTCTTCTGCTCGGGCACGCTGAAACTGCCGGCCTCGCCGACGATGGCCGGGGCGATCGGCGCCAGGGTCTTGCGCACCCTGTCGGTGCCGCGATTGCGCACCACCAGGTAACGCGCCGACTCCGGTAACCAGACCACCAGCACCAGGGCCAGGATCAACGGCAGAATTCCGCCAATCAGCAGCAGGCTGTGCCAGCCGAAGGCCGGAATCAGCTTGGCGGAAATGAAGCCACCGCCGGCCATGCCCAGGTTGAAACCGCAGAACATGCTGGTTACCAGCAGCGATTTGTGGCGCTCGGGGGTGTATTCCGACAGCAGCGTGGTGGCGTTGGGCATGCCCGCCCCCAGCCCCAGGCCGGTGAGAAAGCGCAGGACCAGCAACTGATCGACATTGGTGCTATAGGCCGACGCCAGGCTGAAGGCGCCGAACAGCAGCACCGCCCCCACCAGCACCACCTTGCGCCCGAAACGGTCGGCCAGGGGGCCAGAGCCCAGGGCGCCGAAGACCATGCCGATCAGCGCGGCGCTCATCACCGGGCCGAGGCTGGCGCGGTCGATGCCCCAGTCCTGGGACAGCGCCGGGGCAATGAAGCCCATGGCCGCGGTGTCCAGGCCATCGAGGAAGACAATCAGAAAACACAGGATCACCACTCGCCACTGGTAACGGGACAAGGGTTGGGCATTGATGAAGGACTGCACATCAAGGCAGTTCCCTACAGCGGATTGAGGTTGGTTCATTGTTGTTATTTCCACACTAAAACGCAGGCGAGCAAAGGCCGCCAGGGGCTGATCAGGTCACGTAGAAAGGGTGGAGTAAATCAGGCGACTCGGGCGGGACGGCAGGAACGGTCACGGCAACGACGCAGGGAGAGCATGCTCATGAGTTGGCCTCTTCATTATTATTGGACGGGTCATCGGCGCAGACCGGCAATGCCGGCTGGCCGCCGATGACGCTGCCGCGACATTAATGAGCCAGGGGAAACAGCGTCAATTCGTCCGAGGCGGATCTGTGCGTTTATCGAACAGCTTAAGCAAACAGCTGGGCGCTCAGATCGCGGCTGGCGCTCAGCAGGCCGGGCAAAAAGCGCTGTTCCAACTCGGCGCGGCTGACCCGGCCGGCGTGGGTGCTGACGTTCAATGCCGCCAGCACCTGGCCCGAGGCGTCGTACACCGGCACGGCGATCGAGCGCAGCCCCTGCTCCAGCTCCTGGTCGACAATGCACCAGCCTTGCCGACGCACCTGTTGCAGGCATTCCAGCAGGGCTTCCGGTGTATGCAGGGTGCGACTGGTCTTGGCCTGCAGGTCGGCGTGCTCCAGGTACTCATGCAACGAAGAGTCGTCCAGGGCCGCCAGCAGGATGCGCCCCATGGACGTGCAATAGGCCGGCAGGCGCCCGCCGACCGACAGGTCCACGGAAATCAGGCGCTGGGTGGTGGCGGAACGGGCGATGTAGAGAATGTCGTCGCCTTCCAGGGTGGCCATGTTGCAAGCCTCGTGGAGCTGCTCGCTCATGCGGTCCAGATAGGGCTGAGCGGAAACCGCCAGGGGCGTCGACGACAGGTAGGCATGGCCCAGGGTCAGCACCTTGGGCAGCAGCGAATAGGTGCGCCCATCGGTGGTGGCGTAGCCCAGCTTGATCAGGGTGTGCAGGCAACGACGCACCGCGGCCCGGGGAATTTCCGTGCGGTGGCTGATCTGGGCGATGGTCAGGTGGCGCTTGCGCTCCTGGAACGCCTGCACCACTGCCAGGCCGCGAGCCAGGGAAGTCATGAAATCCGGGTCACCGGTCAACGCCTGAATCCTCTTCGCCGCCGAAGCCACGATCGGCGGCGCCACCGAGGTAAAGGAATTACGCATCTGATCGTTCATTTCAGGTTCCCTGCGACAAAATTCGGCCGTATTACAAGCCGTATTGGAGAGGCAGCACAAGCTGCCACCGGCAACATTGGGCGATTATCGAACCGGCGACCGATAATCGCAATCCGCCGCGTTTGAGGCCGCCACCCTCTTCAGCACTCTTTTATTGCAAAAACTCATAGTAATAATCGCCAGCCGACGCTGGCGCTGCGCGCTGTTTTTCCATTCGCCACTTGTATAAAGAGCAGCGACGCCCCATCTAGACTTCCATTGGTGGAGTACGAAAACAGGAAGCATCGTGTAGGAAGTGTTTCGAACTTCCGTGTCACAAAACACTCACAATAAAGTTGGCTATTTTAAACTTGTCGCCCATAGAGTTATTCTTCGCCGCGGCTATACTGCACGAGCGAGGAACACGGAGTGAGTCCCGCTCCCGCCTCGCCCAGGTGACGCCAGGCTGTAATCGATCACCTGCCGCAAGCGCTTGACCTCAAAGCAGATTCGGCCAATCCGCTTGCAACAAACAACACTGTTGCTACGACAGTTGTCTTCATCCGGTGACGTGGCCGCATGCAACAAAAGGCACGCTGGAACGGATCACGAATCGGCAGCCCCAAAGGCCCAATTCGGATTGTTATAGTCGCCCACAGGCAATGCGTTACGCCGGAATGGACCTTTACTCAATTAGGTAACACTGTGACGAAAGACGAACTGCGCGCGGAACTTGAGCGCCAGGAACAACGTTACAAGGAAGTTTACGGCGGCGAGATCACCCGCTATGCCGCCCAGCCCGAACCGGAACGCAAACCTTGGCGCAAACGCGCAACTATTCGCGATCAGGCTTTCACTCAAGAACTGCAAAAGATGGAAAAAGAGCTCAAGGCCGAACAGCCATAATCCTGGCGGCCTGACTTCATGGGGCTTGCTCGCTGGTCCGCACGATGATCTCGGCGGCCTGGCAGACTATTGATGCTCGCCACCCCGGGCCCTTCGCCACCTTGTCCCATCCGGACGAGAATCGGCACCCGGCAGGCCCTTTCGCTGAAATTTCATACGATCGTTTTAACCTTTGCTTCACGCCGGTCGAGCCCGCACTCATGGCGCTCAAACCCAATAAACTCAATGGGTTGCCAGGCTCGACGAGAATCGACAAAAACTCTGCTCTGGGTCAGTTTTTTCGTTGAAGAATGTTACCGGTGAGCACCTTGTGCATTGATTACCAGGGTTTTCTGGCATAATCGCGCCCCCTTATGACCGGGTCAGAAAACCTTCATGATCGATTTATTCAGCGGACTGGATGCTTGGGTGCTTGTGAGCCTCTTGCTCGCCCTGGCTTTTGTCCTCGCCTACGAGTTCATCAACGGCTTTCATGACACCGCTAATGCGGTTGCCACTGTTATCTACACCAAAGCCATGCCGCCGCACCTGGCCGTATTCTTTTCCGGTGTATTCAATTTTCTCGGTGTGCTGCTGGGCGGGGTCGGCGTGGCCTATGCCATCGTCCACCTGCTGCCGGTGGAACTGCTGATCAATGTCAACACCGGCCACGGTCTGGCCATGGTCTTCTCGCTGCTGGCGGCGGCCATCGCCTGGAACCTGGGCACCTGGTATTTCGGCATCCCGGCCTCCAGCTCCCACACCCTGATCGGCTCGATCCTCGGTGTCGGCCTGGCCAATGCCCTGCTCAACGACATCCCGCTGGGAGATGGCGTGAACTGGCAGAAAGCGATCGATATCGGCGCTTCCCTGGTGTTCTCGCCGATGGCCGGCTTCCTGATTGCCGCGCTGGTGCTGATCGGCCTGAAATGGTGGCGGCCGATCTCCAAGATGCACAAGACCCCGGAACAGCGCCGCAAGGTCGATGACAAGAAGCACCCACCGTTCTGGAACCGTCTGGTGCTGGTGATCTCGGCCATGGCCGTGAGCTTCGTCCACGGTTCCAACGACGGTCAGAAAGGCATTGGCCTGATCATGCTGGTGCTGATCGGTATCGTCCCCGCGCAGTTCGTGCTGGACCTCAACAGCACCACCTACCAGATCGAGCGGACCCGCGACGCAACCCTGCACCTGAGCCAGTTCTATGAGCGCAACCACGACTCCCTGGGCGAATTCCTGGCCCTGGGCAAGAGCGTGAAAGACGACCTGCCGGGCAAGTTCCGCTGCAATCCGCAACAAACCGAGCCGACCATCAGCGCCCTGCTGAGCAGCCTCAAGGGTGTCGCCGATTACCACTCGCTGTCGCCGGAGAGCCGCATCGAGGTGCGTCGCTACCTGCTGTGCCTGGACGACACGGCGAAGAAAGTGGGCAAACTGCCGGACCTGGCAGCCCGTGAAAAGGCTGACCTGGACAAGCTGCGCAAGGACCTGACCGCCACCACCGAGTACGCGCCGTTCTGGGTAATCCTGGCGGTGGCCCTGGCACTGGGCCTGGGCACCATGATCGGCTGGAAGCGCGTGGTACTGACCATTGGCGAGAAGATCGGCAAACAGGGCATGACCTACGCTCAGGGCATGTCGGCACAGATCACCGCCGCGGGCCTGATCGGCCTGGCGAATATCTTCAGCCTGCCGGTGTCCACCACCCACGTACTCTCCTCCGGCGTGGCCGGGACCATGGTCGCCAACAAGAGCGGCCTGCAGAGCGGCACGGTGAAGACCATCCTGCTGGCCTGGGTCCTGACCCTGCCGGCCACGGTGGCCCTGTCGGCCGGCCTGTTCTGGGCGGCGTCGAAGGTCCTGGGCACCTGATCCACCCGCCCGGGAATAAAAAAGGTGCGCCCCCAGGGACGCACCTTTTTTTATGCCGCACGCTTTTCTGCGGGCAAAAAAAAGGGCAACCGAAGTTGCCCAAAATGCCTTGCGTGCTCGTTGCTCTGGAGAGACTTAAGGTTTTTTACGCTTATTCGCGTCTTTCCAGATGAAGAATCCAAACCCTGCGAAAAACAGAACCATGAGGCCGACAGTCAGCACTCCGGCGATCACCACATTGTCGAAAAACATGACTGGCCTCCTGCTCTTGCCCTGTTGCGATGGGGCTAAGTTAACCAAAGAGGCGGCGGGGAAAATTGACCGGGGTCAATGTCGCCCATGAGTGGGCGCAAGGAAGGGGGAATAACTGACCTGTATCAACAAAAAAGCGCCCTGTTCAGCGCTTTTTCGGTTTGTTTTTCGGTTTTTTCTTGGCTTTGCCCAGCGGCATGGCCTGCTCGAATGCCTGGCGCACTTCGTTCAGGCGCTTTTCATTGAGGTCATGTACGCGCTTGGCGCGCTCGGCGGTCAGGTCGATCAGTTTGTCGTCTTGATTCATGGCTTGGCTTGCATCACTCGAAGTCAATATCGACCGCACGGTCTGGAACCCGGGGCGGCCTTGGCGAATGTGCCAATAATGCGACGCGGCGCCGCACCTGACCAGTGATCAGACCAACGCGAATGCAATAAAGTCGCTGCCGGAGAGATTTTTTATCCGCACAATGGCCGCCCCCCCACCCATAGGAAAGCGGATGTGCAAACGCCCCAGCACCTGCCCCCCCTACTGGCCCTGCGCGCCTTCGAGGCCGTGGCCCGCCACCTGAGTTTCAGCAAGGCGGCCCGGGAACTGTGTGTCAGCCAGAGCGCGATCAGCCATCAAGTGCACAAGCTCGAACAGCACCTGGGCCAGCCACTGTTTGTGCGGCGCACCCGCGCCATCGACCTGACCGCCGCTGGCGCCGCCTATTACCAGCAGATCCGGCCGGCCCTGGAGCAGATCGCCGCAGCCACCCGGGCACTGCTGGCCGCGGAGCCGCCGCGGGTGCTGCGCGTTGGCCTGCTGGCGTCCTTCGCCACCTTGTGGCTGGCCCCGCGCCTGGCGGACTTCAGCCGCCGTCACCCAGAGATCCAGCTGGAGCTGCAACCGGCAATCGACCTGGCGGATGTGGCCGGGGCCGAGGTCGACCTGGCCATTCGCTACGGCAAGGGCAACTGGCCCAAGGTCGAGGCCAGGCGCTTTCTCGCCGAACAGCTGTCGCCGGTGTGCAGCCCGGAGTTCAAGGCCCGCGCCCTGGCCAATGGCACCTTGCTGATGGCCCGCTCCCACCGGCCCTTTGAGTGGGACGACTGGAGCAGGCAGAACAGCATCGACCTCGGCTTCCACCCCAGCGTCATGCTCCACGACTACAACATCGTGGTGGAAGCGGCAGTGGCCGGCCAAGGCATCGCCATGGGCCGCCGTCAGCTGATCCGCCGCCACCTCGCCCAAGGTAGCCTGGTGGATGCCTTCGACCTGCCCTCCCTGCACAGCCCTCACATCGGCTACTGGCTGGTGACCGCCAAAGGTGCGGCCAATCCGTCGGCCGAGTGTTTTGCACACTGGTTAATGGAGCAGGGGTTAATGGAGCAGGGATTGTTGGAGCAAGGGTTGATGGAACAGGGCCGCGACACATGAGAAATTCAGATACGTCGGATTAGATCTATCCGTTTGTCGCCCCGGGAGCGAACACCGATGCTGCAAGCCTTTCATTCGAGGACTTGCCATGGGTGACTCTCTGCAACAACGCGTGCAACAACTGGGTCTTGAGCTGCCGCGTCCCGGCCAGCCGATCGCCAACTACGTCAATCATGTCAGCAGCCAGAACCTGCTGTTCATCTCCGGGCAGACGCCGTCGGCCGAGGAGCATCCGCAATTGCTTGGCCGACTCGGTGACAACCTCAGCGTCGAGCAAGGCGCCCAGGCCGCGGAACTGGCGGCCCTGGCCCTGCTGGCGCAACTGGCGGCCGCCCTGGGTGACGACCTGTCACGGCTGCAACGCATCAGTCGGCTGGGGGTGTTCATCGCCGCCAGCACCGACTTCAAGCAGCATGGCCAGGTCGCCAACGGGGCCTCCAACCTGCTGGTCAATGCCTTGGGCGACAAGGGCCGGCATGCCCGCACCTCGGTGGGCGTCGCCAGCCTGCCCGCCGGTGTCGCAGTGGAGGTCGACGGGATTTTCGAGCTCAAGCCGTGAAGCCCCTGGACCTGGAGCAGATCTCCCGGTTGCGGGCCGCCACGCCGGGGTGTGCCCGGGTCTGCCATTTCAATCATGCCGGGGCTTCATTGCCCAGCCAGGGCACCCTGGACGCCATGCTGGAGCAACTGCAACGCGAAGCGCACAACGGACCGATGGAAGCCGCCCGCCATGGCGCGCAGTGGCAGGAACAAGCGCGACAAGCCGCGGCCCGTGTGCTCAATACCAGCCCGCAAGCGATCGCCTTTGCCAGCAGTGGCTCGGCGGCCTGGAGCATGGCTTTCCACGCCCTGCCCGCCTGGCAACCGGGAGACCGGATCCTCGTGGGGCGCCAGGAATGGGCCGGCAACCTGGCCTGCATGGCCCCGGCCGTGGCGGCCGGCGCGCGACTGGAGGTGATTCCCTGCGACAGCCAGGGCGCGGTTTCAGTCGAGGCGCTGCAATCCATGCTCGACACCCAGGTGCGGCTGATCGCCCTGACCTGGCTGCCGGCCAACGGCGGGCTGATCAACCCGGCAGCGGCCATCGGCCAGCTGGCGCGCCAGTGGCGCATCCCCTATTTCATCGACGCCGCCCAGGCTGTGGGCCAGTTGCGGTGCGACGTGCAGGCGCTGGGCTGCGATGTGCTCAAGGCCGCCGGACGCAAATACCTGCGCGGCCCTCGGGGCACGGCCCTGCTCTATGTACGGCCAGGCTTCCTCGAACAGCTCAGCCCGCTGCCACGGGACGTCTTGTCGGCCCCCTGGGACGGCCAGGGCTTCGCCCTGCGCAACGATGCCCGACGCTTTGAAACCAGTGAAGTGTCGCTGGTGCTGCTGGCCGGTCTGGCCAATGCCCTGCAGGAGCTGGAGCGCATCGGCATCGATGCCATCGCCCAGCGGATCCGCATGCTGAGCGACCGCGTACGCCGGGGGCTGGAGCGTTTGCCCGGCGTGCAACTCCGGGACCTGGGCCAACCGGGGCAGCAATCGGCCTTGATCGCCTTCACCCTCGAAGGCTGGGACGGGCAGACGCTGAAGGAAGAACTGGCGCGCCGCGACATCAACATTGGCGCCAATGGCATGCACTACACACCGCTGGACATGCAGGCCCGGGGCCTCGGTGACATTGCCCGGATCGCGGTGAGTTATTTCAATACAGAAGAGGAAATCGAGCGCCTGTTGCAGGCCCTCGCGGAACTGGCGCGCGCCCATCGGCCCTAGACTTCGACATCCACCCACAGGCCCTGGCGCGGGGCGTCGTCAATCAGCGGCACCACCGGCACGGTGTTGTCGGCATTCAACTCGTCGCCGGGCACGGCCAGGTGCTGCTCGGGATCATCATCGGCCTCACGCTTGCGCCGCTGTTTTTCCTGCTGGCGCTGCTGCTCTTCGCGCAGCAGCAGGGCCGACTGCTCGGGATCGCGCTTTTGCAGGTCGATGGTGCTTTCATTGGAGCTTTGCTGCACCGGCACCACCGGCGGGATGTCCGGACGCTGGCGGACCGGATCCTGCTGGGATGTGATGGGCACGGCACTCAAGGGGAGCATCGGTGGCAGCATGTTATGGGTCTCCTGTCAGCAGGCTGTCGGCTGCGGCATGGGCGACTTGAGCCATCGGTCGCAAAACTGTGACCCAGTCGTCAGCCGATAGTGCCCTGCCAACCGACGAATGCACGCCGTACGCTACCTTTTAATCCAGGGGTTTTTATCAGAGTTCTTTGGACTGGAAGCATCGTTCCGTTAAGATAGTCGGCTTTTTCAAAGCGGGAGTCAGGCAGCATGGCGCAGCAGTATCAACCGGGGCAACGCTGGATTAGTGACAGCGAAGCCGAGCTGGGTTTAGGCACCGTTCTGGCACAGGACGGTCGCTTGCTGACCGTGCTCTATCCGGCCACTGGCGACACCCGCCAGTATGCGCTACGGAATGCGCCCCTCACTCGCGTGAGGTTCTCTCCGGGTGACAGCATCACCCATTTCGAAGGCTGGAAAATGACCGTTCAGGAAGTCGACGACGTCGATGGCCTGCTGGTCTACCACGGTCTCAACGGGCAGAACGAAGCCGTCACCCTGCCGGAAACCCAACTGTCGAACTTCATCCAGTTCCGTCTGGCCAGCGACCGTCTGTTCGCCGGGCAGATCGACCCGCTGGCCTGGTTCTCCCTGCGCTACCACACCCTGGAACACACCAGCCGCCAGCTGCAATCCTCCCTCTGGGGCCTGGGTGGCGTGCGTGCCCAACCCATCGCTCACCAGTTGCACATCGCCCGTGAAGTGGCCGACCGCATCGCGCCGCGGGTCCTGCTGGCAGACGAAGTGGGCCTGGGCAAGACCATCGAAGCCGGCCTGGTGATCCATCGCCAGCTGCTCTCGGGCCGTGCCAGCCGGGTGCTGATCCTGGTTCCGGAAAACCTCCAGCACCAGTGGCTGGTGGAAATGCGCCGCCGTTTCAACCTGCAAGTGGCGCTGTTCGATGAAGAGCGCTTTATCGAAAGCGACGCCAGCAACCCGTTCGAGGACACCCAACTGGCCCTGGTGGCCCTGGAGTGGCTGGTGGACGACGAGAAGGCCCAGGACGCGCTGTTCGCCGCCGGTTGGGACCTGATGGTGGTGGACGAAGCCCACCACCTGGTCTGGCACGAAGACCAGATCAGCCCGGAATACGCCCTGGTTGAACAGCTGGCCGAAACCATCCCCGGCGTGCTGCTGCTGACCGCGACCCCGGAGCAACTGGGCCAGGACAGCCACTTCGCCCGTTTGCGCCTGCTGGACCCGAACCGTTTCCACGACCTCGCGGCCTTCCGTGCCGAGAGCGAAAACTACCGCCCGGTGGCCGAAGCCGTGCAAGAGCTGCTGGACAAGGGCCGCCTGTCCGCCGAAGCGCACCAGACCATCCACGGCTTCCTCGGCAACGAAGGCGAAGCCCTGCTGGCCGCGGTCAACGACGGCGACAGCGAAGCCAGTGCGCGCCTGGTGCGCGAACTGCTGGACCGCCACGGCACCGGCCGCGTGCTGTTCCGCAACACCCGCGCCGCGGTGCAGGGGTTCCCGGAGCGCAAGCTGCATGCCTACCCGCTGCCATGCCCGGACGAATACCTGGAACTGCCCCTGGGCGAACACGCCGAGCTGTACCCGGAAGTCAGCTTCCAGGCGCAGCCCGAGGCCGGCGACGAAGAACAGCGCTGGTGGAAATTCGACCCACGGATCGAGTGGCTGATCGACCAGCTGAAGATGCTCAAGCGCACCAAGGTCCTGGTGATCTGCGCCCACGCCGAAACCGCCATGGACCTGGAAGACGCCCTGCGCGTGCGCTCCGGCATTCCGGCCACGGTGTTCCATGAAGGCATGAACATCCTCGAACGCGACCGGGCTGCCGCCTACTTCGCCGACGAAGAGTTCGGCGCCCAGGTGCTGATCTGCTCGGAAATCGGCAGTGAAGGCCGCAACTTCCAGTTCGCCCACCACCTGGTGCTGTTCGATCTGCCGTCGCACCCGGACCTCCTGGAGCAGCGGATCGGCCGCCTGGACCGGATCGGCCAGAAACACGTGATCGAACTGCACGTGCCGTACCTGGAAACCAGCCCGCAAGAACGGCTGTTCCAGTGGTACCACGAAGCCCTGAACGCCTTCCTCAACACCTGCCCGACCGGCAACGCCCTGCAGCATCAGTTCGGCCCACGCCTGCTGCCGCTGCTGGAAAACGCCGACGATGGCGAGTGGCAAGCGCTGATCGACGAAGCCCGCAGCGAACGCGAACGCCTGGAAGCCGAGCTGCACACCGGCCGCGACCGCCTGCTGGAGCTCAACTCCGGCGGTGCCGGCGAAGGCGAAGCGCTGGTGGAGGCGATTCTTGAACAGGACGACCAGTTCGCCCTGCCGATCTACATGGAAACCCTGTTCGACGCCTTCGGTATCGACAGCGAAGACCACTCGGAAAACGCCCTGATCCTCAAGCCCAGCGAGAAGATGCTCGACGCCAGCTTCCCCCTGGGCGACGACGAAGGCGTGACCATCACTTACGACCGCAACCAGGCGCTGTCCCGCGAGGACATGCAGTTCATCACCTGGGAACACCCGATGGTGCAAGGCGGCATGGACCTGGTGCTGTCCGGCTCCATGGGCAACACCGCCGTGGCGCTGATCAAGAACAAGGCGCTCAAACCCGGCACCGTGCTGCTTGAGCTGCTGTATGTCAGTGAAGTGGTCGCTCCACGCTCGTTGCAACTGGGTCGCTACCTGCCGCCGGCCGCCCTGCGCTGCCTGCTGGATGCCAACGGCAACGACCTGTCGCCACGGGTGGCTTTCGAAACCCTCAACGACCAGTTGGAAAGCGTGCCCAAGGCTAGCGCCAACAAGTTCATCCAGGCCCAGCGCGACCAGCTGGCGCCGAAGATCAACGCCGGTGAGGCCAAGGTCGCGCCACGCCACGCCGAGCGTGTGGCTGAAGCGAAACGTCGCCTGGCAGCCGATACCGATGAAGAACTGGCGCGCCTGACCGCCTTGCAAGCGGTCAACCCGACGGTGCGTGACAGCGAGCTGGTCGCCCTGCGCAAGCAACGGGAACAGGGCCTGGCGATGCTGGATAAAGCCGCTCTGCGCCTGGAAGCGATCCGGGTGCTGGTGGCGGGCTGATTGCCTGGTTCCATCCGCTGAACAAAAGGCCCGCATCATGCGGGCCTTTTTTTTGCCTGCCCGCTCCTGCGGATGGGGCGGCACCCAGGCTCAGACCGCCAGCGCCGGCGCCCCAGGCGCGGCCAGCGCCAAGCCGTCCTTCATGCGCTGGGAGTCACCGACAAAGCAGCGGGCGGCCTGAAACAGAAACAGCAGGGTCAGGAACAGCGCCACCGGAATCAGGTACATGGCGTCGTGCAGGCCGATGGCCTTGAACTCCTCGGTCATCAGCTGCGCGCCGGCGGCGTACATCGCCGAGTGGGCGAAATGGTCCGACAGCGCACCGACCACCACCGGCCCCAGGCCACCACCGAGCAAGTACAGGCCGGCGAAGAACAGGGCCATGGCGGTGGCCCGCAAGCGCGGCTCGACCACATCCTGCAGGGCGGTGTAGACGCAGGTGTAGAAGTTGTAGGCAAACAGCCAGCCGACACTGAAGACCGCGACAAACACCCCGATCTCGACTCGCCCGGCATGCAGCGCCCAGCCGGTGGCCAGGGTCGAAATGATCAGGCTGCAGGCGGCGAACAGCAGGCGACCGTTGGCGATCCGCTGATGGATCTTGTCGGCGAACCAGCCGCCCAGGGTCAGCCCCACCAACCCGGTGACACCGACGATCAGCCCGGTGGCCATCGCCGCCTCCTGCAAGGGCATGAGGAAGTAACGCTGGAGCATCGGCACCAGGAACGAGTTGCAGGCGTAGGTGGCGAAGTTGAAGGTCAGCCCGGCCAGGGTCAGCCAGAGAAAGGTCGGTATCGCCAGCACCCGGCGGATCGGTCGGTCGATAGGCACTTGCGCCACCTTCACCGTTTCCGCGGCGCCGCGCTTGGGCTCCTTGATGAAGAACATGAACACCGCCAGCACCAGCCCCGGCACCGCGGCAATGAAGAACGGCGCCCGCCAGCTGTCGAAGGCCTTGACCATGGCGCCGATGGTGAAGAATGCCAGCACCAGCCCCAGGGGCAGGCCGAGCATGAAGATGCCCATGGCCCGGGCCCGACGATGGGCCGGAAACAGGTCGCCAATCAGCGAGTTGGCCGCCGGCGCATAGCTGGCTTCGCCGATGCCGACCCCCATGCGCACCAGCAAGAAGCTCCAGAAACTGCCGACCATGCCGTTCACTGCGGTCAGCCCGCTCCACACCGCCAGCCCCCAGCCCATCAGCTTGCTGCGCGAGCCGGTATCGGCCAGGCGCCCCAGGGGCAGGCCGGCGATGGCGTAGACGATGGTGAAGGCGGTGCCGATGATCCCCAGCTGAAAATCGCTCAAGTGCCATTCCATGCGGATCGGCTCGATGATGATGGCGGGGATGGTGCGATCGAAGAAGTTGAACAGGTTTGCCAAAAACAACAGGAACAGAATGCGCCAGGCATTTGCCGCTTGAGTCGAGTTATCCATGGGTCGATCTCTTTATTGTTATTCGGCCAGACGCAAACGAGCCTGGAAGCTGCAATCTAGTCAGGCCCGGTGCCGCTGTCTGTGATTATTCGCCAGCCTGATATCGACCCATCGCAGCCCGGCGTCCGGGCCCGGCCTCAAGGCGCCGACCCCGGCATCGGCCAATCCGCCACAGCCCCCGCTACCCGGGCGTTTCCCAGTCTTTTCAAGGGCTTGGCCGAGGTTGAAAAAATACCTCGCGCCCCCCCTTCCCATGGCCAATGGGAAGCCTAGAATAGCCGCCTGCCTGCCCCCTTTACCCTTCCCTTTCCCTTTGAATACGCCCATGTCCGAAGCCAGTCCGTGTCTGAATTGCGGTGCCTGCTGTTCATACTTTCGTGTGTCTTTTTTCTGGGGCGAATGCGCCTCATCCGGTGGTACGGTCCCCGACGATCTGGTGCAGAGCATCAATCCCACGCGGGTGGCCATGCTCGGTACCGACTGCAAGTCGCCACGCTGCATCGCCCTTGAAGGCGAGGTCGGCCAGCGCGTGAGCTGCTCGATTTATGAACAACGCTCCAGCCCGTGCCGGGAGTTCGAAGCGTCCTGGGCCGACGGCCAGCACAACAGCGATTGCGACGCCGCCCGCGCGGCCTTCGGCCTCGCGCCACTGGACCCCATCGACCACGAACCCTGGTTCGAGAAAAGCGCTTAGCACCATTGGCGATAGCGCCCATAAGCAAATCATTGGCACCAAAATGCCACCTCCCATTGCAGCCAGCGGGTGCCTTCTATACTCCAAGCACTCGTTGGCGCGCGGCTCCGCCGACATCCTATGACTCAGAGATGGGCATGCTATGGACTGGCTGGGTCTGCATTTCATCAGCGAGCTTCCTGACAGTGGGCAGGTAGTCCTGCACGGCACTCACAACCCGGTCCTGGTGCTGCTGGCCTACCTGGTAGCCTGTGCCGCCAGCTTCGCGACCCTGGACATGGCCGAGCGCATCAGTCACGTGGAGCAACCGTCCAGCCAACGCCTGTGGCGCTGTGTCGGCGCCTGCTGCCTGGCCGGGGGTATCTGGACCATGCACTTCATCGCCATGCTGGCGTTCGAAGCACCGCTGAAGATCCACTACGCCCTGCCACCGACCCTGCTGTCCCTGCTCATCGCCCTGATTGCCGCCTGGCTGGCGATGAACACCTTGAGCCACAAGCAATTGCCGTTGTGGCGCTGCGTCATTGCCGCGATATGGATCGGCCTGGGCATCAGCGGCATGCACTACGTCGGCGTCTCGGCCATGCGCTCCAGCGCCGGCCTGTATTACCAGCCGCTGCTCATGGGTCTGTCGCTGCTGCTGGCGATCGCTTGCAGCCTGGCGGCGCTGCTGCTGTCCCGACACCTGCGCGATGGCAGCGGGATGTTCCATCAACTGCTCAAGTACGCCAGCAGCCTGTTGCTGGGCGGCGGCATCGTGCTGATGCACTTCACCGGCATGTGGTCCATGACCCTGGTCTTGCCCGCCGGCAGCGCGGTCGTCCCGGCCATTCCCAACGAGCACCTGCAACTGGGCCTGACCCTCAGCGTGATCATCCTGCTGATCATCGGCAGCGGCCTCAGCGCAGCCCTGGCGGACAAGAAACTGCAGCACAAGGAACGCGACCTGCACCGGGTCAACGCCTTGCTCTCGCAACTGGACCAGGCCCGGATGTCACTGCAGCAGGTGGCCCACTACGACGCCCTGACCAACCTGATCAACCGCCGCGGCTTCAACCAGCTGTTTGCGGAAAAGCTCATGGAGAAGACCCGCTACGGCGGCATGCTGGCGGTGATGTTCCTCGACATCGACCATTTCAAGCGCATCAACGACAGCCTGGGCCACGACGCCGGCGACGAGTTGCTCAAGGTCATCGCCGGGCATATCAAGAGCTCCACCCGCAGCCATGAAGACGTGGTGGCCCGCCTCGGCGGCGACGAGTTCTGCATTCTCATCACTCTCCACGAGCGCGATGAGGCGCGGCACATGGCCCAGCGCATCATGCACAAGATGAAGGAGCCGATCGAACTCGGCGGCCGGCGCATGGTGATGACCACCAGTATCGGCATCAGCGTCTTCCCCGATGACGGCAAGACCTGCGAGGAGCTGCTGAAAAACGCCGACCTGGCGCTGTATCAATCCAAGGACTCCGGGCGCAATACCCTGCACTTCTTCAACACCAGCCTCAAGACCCGGGCCACCCTGGAGCTGCAGCTGGAAGAGGAACTGCGCAACGCCCTGCGCGACGATCAAGGGCTGCTGCTGCACTACCAGCCGATCTACGACCTCAAGCGCGCCAGGGTCACCAAGCTCGAAGCCCTGATCCGCTGGCAACACCCGCAACACGGGCTGCTGACCCCGGATCGTTTTATCAACATCGCCGAAGCCAACGGCATGATCGCCGAACTGGACAACTGGGTACTGCGCAAGGCCTGCCAGGACCTGGGCCAGCTCTCGCAACAGGGGCGCGGCGAGCTGAAGATCGCGGTCAACTGCTCGGCCCTGAACCTGACGCGCGAGGCCCTGGCCACGGAGATCGAAAGCGCCCTGCGCGATGCCCGGGTGGCGCCGCAGCGCCTGGAGCTGGAGGTCACGGAGAACGCCCTGATGGGCAACATCGCCAGCACCCTGGCGCTGCTCCAGCAGATCCGCAGGCTGGGGGTGTCGCTGTCGATCGACGACTTCGGCACGGGCTATTCGTCCCTGGCCTACCTCAAGCGCCTGCCGCTCAACACCCTGAAGATCGATCGCTCGTTCATTCAGGACATCCCCCATTCAACCCAGGACATGGAGATCGTGCAGGCGATCATCGTCATGGCCCACACCCTGCACCTGCAGGTGGTCACCGAGGGGGTGGAAACCCTGGAGCAACAGCGCTTCCTGGAACGCTACGGCTGCGACTACCTGCAGGGCTACCTGCTCAGCCGCCCGGTGCCGCTGCAGGATCTGCACCGGGTGCTGGATGAACTGGACCAGCGCCAGGAGCGGCTCAATCCAGCCCTGTCGGATCCCGGTACAGGCGGATCAGGGTCGCCGGATCCTGCTCCAGGTAGCCCTGCGCTCCATGCAGGCGCATCAACTGTGCAGCTAATCCGCTGATCGGGGTCGCCGAGCCCTGCTCCCGGGACAATTTCACCGCGCCGTCCAGGTCCTTGAGCAGGGTCCGCACATGCCACTTCACCGGTTCGAAGCGGCTCTCGGCCATTTGCGGAGCGAGAATCTGCAAGGGTTTCGAATCGGCAAAGCCGCCGGCCAGGGCCTCGGCGATCAGTTTGGCGTCCACCCCCGAACGCTCCGCCAGGGCCACCACTTCGGCAATCACCAGGGCGTTGCAGGCGACGATCATCTGGTTGCAGGCCTTGGTCACCTGACCGGCGCCCACCGCGCCCATATGGGTGACCCGCTGCCCCAGGGTCAGCAGCACCGGGCGCACCCGTTCGATGTCCGCCGCCTCGCCGCCGACCATGATCGCCAGGCTGCCGGACTCGGCGCCGGGGGTGCCGCCGGAAACCGGGGCGTCGACCCAGGTCATGCCGGTGTCGCGAGCCAGCGCCGCGGCCATGTCCCGGGTGGCGCTGGGCTCCAGGCTGGACAGGTCCAGCAGCAGTTGCCCGGCCCGGGCGCCCTGGGCAACGCCATCAACGCCAAACACTACTTCGCGCACCACGTCGGTATTGGCCAGGCACAACAGCACCAGATCGGCGTGTTCGCACAGCTGCGCCGGTGTGGCCACTTGTCGCGCCCCGGCGGCCACCAGGGGCGCGCATTTCTGCGGATTGCGGTTCCACACCGTCAGCTCATAGCCCGCAGCCAGCAGCCGGCGGCACATGGGCAGCCCCATCAGGCCGATCCCGGCAAACCCGAGTGAAGGTAACGCTGACATCATATTGCCCCCATTTGATTAAAGATCATCGAATACTGGCCGATTCATCATGATTCAGGAAAGGATTCCCCCGAGCGACGCTCAGTAAATACCCTGACGCCTTGGGCAAAATTCGCGCTCCACGCAGCGACGAGGTCCCATTCCGTGATGGTTCGCTGACACCTCGTCTCGAGCCAACCAGACCAGGCATATGGCGCACAATGACTTCTAAAAACAATCCTGCCAACGCAGTCTCCGAGATGACGCTGACCTCCCCCACATCAAGCCACTCAGATACGAAGCCATTGTCCAGTTCACGCCCCCTGTCGACCCAGCAGTACCTGTACTTCACCGAAACCAACACCGACCGTATCCTCGACAACCTCGACGGCCTGCGCGATTCGGTGTTTCCGCGTCCACCGCACCTGGAAGACGAGCAGGAAAACCGCCGCGACCAGGAATTCCCCTCGGTGTGCCTGATCGGCCTGGGCCGCTGCGGCTCCAACATCGCCCTGGATGTGGCGGAGCTGGTGTACAACGCCCGCAAGTTCTACCTCAACGAATTCAATAACGAAGACAAGGTCTACGAAGGCGGCTACAGCCCCGCGCAGTGGATCCGCCAGAACCTGCGCCTGGGCCAGAGCAAGGCCAGCAAGCCGGTGTTCCTGGTGGAACCGCTGGTGATGCTCGGCGACCTGGACAAGGACATCGCCGGGCGCATCCGCTTCTCGCGCAAGGGCGAAAAGAGCGGCTTCATCCGCGACTACAGCAAGATGAAGATCATGGACCTCTCGGAAGTCCACGCCGGCGGCGCCGGTAACGCGCCGATCCTCGGCCAGTACCTGGCCAAGATCATCCTCAACAAGGACACCCAGCGTTTCTCCAGCCCCGACTGGAAAATGATCCACTCGTACCTGATCGACTCCTGCGGGATCAAGGCCAACCAGTCGCGCCTGTACTTCTCGATCTTCAGTGCCGGCGGCGGTACCGGTTCGGGCATGGCTTCGGAGTTCGGCCTGGCCCAGCAGTACTCGTACATGAACAAGACCTTCGACACCAAGCCGATGGACGAGCACGACAGCAAGAGCGGCCACTCCTTCGTCTTCGAGCCGATCTTCACCAGTGGCATCTGCGTGCTGCCGAACATCTCGGACCATCGCAGCGAAATGTCCGAGGCGCTGCATATCAATGCCGGCCGCCTGCTGTGCAAATACCTTTCGGAAGAGTGGGACTTCTCCTACAACTTCGACAACGAAGACAGCAGCGAAGCCAGTGTGATGGGGCGGATCCGCCCGTGGAACGCGATGATGCTGATCTCCAACGACATCATGCGTTACGCCGAAGAAAGCGATGACGGCAACATCCAGAACATCGACGTCAACGCCATGGAGAAGCACGCCAACCAATACATCTCCCAGCAGATCTTCAACATCCTCACCGCCCAGGCGGTGACCACCGACTACGACCAGAACTACTTCCGGCGCGCCGGCATCGACATCGGCGAGACCATCCGCCTGGACGCCAACGACCTGTTCATGAGCCTGGCCGGCCCGGTGGCGATCGCCTATGCCGAATCCGTGGTGCCGGAGCAGCCGGTGCCCACCGGCGACAAGTTCAAGGTGTTCGAGAAAGAGCCGCAGCGCCTGAACATCGACGACCTGTTCTTCCGCTCCATCGACCTGCCGCACTTCAACAAGGTGACCCAGGCCATCGAGGGCATCAGCCTGCTGCCGATCGAGTCCAAGCGCTACCGCGCGGCCCTGGAGCAGTACAAGGCGTCGGGTTATGACGCGGCGGCGCTGCACGACCTGCACTTCTTCAAGAACTGCTCGTCGGTGGTGTCGATCGTCTCCCTGCCCAAGGACTACAAGCTGTCCTACATGGACCTGAACCGGCTCAAGACCCACCTCAACAGCCTGTTCCCCAACACCACCCTCAAGCGTTATGCACTGGTGATCGGCGCTTCGGCCAACCTGTCGCTGACCACCCTGATCGCCAAGAGCCCGTGCCTGTCGGACGACTTCCTGACCCTGATCGTGGCCTTTATCAAGCGTTGCTTCGCGCGCAACCCGTACCGCTTCGACGACACCCTGGACAACTCGGTGCTGGATTTCATCGTCAGCGAGCAATTCGACGAAGACCGCATCGACGATCTGCTCAACGAATTCGAGAACCCGGCGAAGATCCTCGATACCAACTGGTACGCGATCAAGCCGATGTACGAGAAGAAGTACCGCGAGCTGATCAACGACAAGGACAAGTTCGTCTCGATCAACGACATCCGCCTGTCTCGGGATTGCGTGAAGAAGGCCATCAAGTACCTGCGGGAAATCTACCGTCACCGCATCGGCAAGACCCGGGTCATCTCCCTCAACAGCCACACGGGCAAGACCGCCTACTGACCGGGCTGCACCGACAAGCCGGCTCCTGCGCCCTGCAGGAGCCGGCTTGTCGGCGAATGGGTCATTGGCTCACACCACGAAACAATTAAGCAGCTCGTCGGATGGGCTTGAAACTGTGCCCCTTCCGTGAACGTCACCCTGGCTGAAAGCCTTGTGGGGCCTTTCTCCACGGCAAGGTGCCATCACGAAATTCACGGTTACTCGGCTACACACTTTTGTCCGACAAAACGTCGCACCAAATCGGCGCACGCCGTCAGCGCGCTGCTCTTTCCTGGGTCAGAATCCACGGCGAAACCACCACCGCCCACAGCTGCGGATCACGTTCCAACAGATCGGACGCCCGCGTCGCAGACAGCTTTTCAACCTTCCCTTCGGCCAGCCAGGCCGCGACTTTTTGCGCCTCGTTCTGCGCCACCGCCTGGGCCGCCTCGATCAGATCCAGCTCGGCGTCGACCCACAATAGGGCACCCTTGGCGAAGAACGGCTCCAGTTCCTTCCAGCTGATAGATGCGGTCTCACCAAGCAGCTTGGCATAGAGGGTGCTAGGTTCTTGAGTCATGGGACTGTCCAGAAATGAAATCGGCGCAATCATAACGTCGGTGCTCTGGCAGAAAAACCCAGAAGCAAATGCGTCACCGATCGAGAAGCTCAGAAGCGCCAGGGACTGACGCCAAACCGGGCGCAAGCCACGCCGCAAATCTGTCTTTTTCTTTCAATTAAGCGACACTCCGCGTTTTTGCCCCCAGCCGCCAGCTTTTCAAGCGAACAACCGGCGCTCTACACTGTACCGGTACAGTTGCCAGGGGCATTTCCGACGGATATTCGCGATATATCTGATTCGGTTCTGCGACCCAAGGCCGCCGGAACTATAAAAATTACAACAGTAAGAGTGGAGCACTATGAATAAGGCTACTAAGCAGATTTCCAAACTGTTTGCCGCTATGGTCCTGGCCGGTGTTGCCAGCCATTCGTTCGCAGCTGACACCATCAAGATCGGTATCGCCGGCCCCAAGACCGGCCCGGTAGCCCAATACGGCGACATGCAGTTCAGTGGCGCCAAAATGGCCATCGAACAGATCAACGCCAAGGGCGGCGTCAACGGCAAGAAGCTCGAAGCCGTTGAATACGATGACGCCTGCGACCCTAAACAAGCCGTGGCGGTGGCCAACAAAGTGGTCAACGATGGCGTCAAGTTCGTGGTCGGCCACCTGTGCTCCAGCTCCACTCAACCCGCTTCCGACATCTACGAAGACGAAGGCGTGGTGATGATCACCCCCGCCGCCACCAGCCCGGACATCACCGCCCGTGGTTACAAGATGGTGTTCCGCACCATCGGCCTGGACAGCGCCCAGGGCCCGGCCGCCGGCAACTACATCGCCGATCACGTGAAGCCCAAGATCGTCGCCGTGCTCCACGACAAGCAGCAGTACGGTGAAGGCATCGCCACCGCCGTGAAGCAGACCCTGGAGAAGAAAGGCACCAAAGTGGCCGTGTTCGAAGGCATCAACGCCGGCGACAAGGACTTCTCTTCGCTGATCGCCAAGCTCAAGCAAGCCAACGTCGACTTCGTCTACTACGGCGGCTACCACCCAGAGCTGGGCCTGATCCTGCGTCAAGCCCAGGAAAAGGGCCTGAAGGCCAAGTTCATGGGTCCGGAAGGCGTGGGTAACGACTCCATTTCGCAGATCGCCAAGGACGCTTCCGAAGGCCTGCTGGTAACCCTGCCGAAATCCTTCGACCAGGACCCGGCCAACGTCGCCCTGGCTGACGCGTTCAAGGCCAAGAAAGAAGACCCGAGCGGTCCTTTCGTATTCCCTTCCTACTCCGCCGTTGAAGTGATCGCTGGCGCCATTACCAACGCCAAGAGCGAAGACTCGGCCAAGGTGGCTGAAGCCATCCACGCCGGCACCTTCAAGACCCCCACCGGCGACCTGAGCTTCGATGCCAAGGGCGACTTGAAAGACTTCAAATTCGTGGTCTACGAGTGGCACTTCGGCAAACCTAAAACCGAAGTTTCTCCTCAGTAAGGCGCGGCCTGACTGACTGCCAATAAAGCCCACGGCTCGCCGTGGGCTTTGTTTTAAGAATGTATGGGCCTGTATTCCGTGATCCGGAATCCCGCCCACCTGAAAATCTCAAAACCGTCATCAGCGGTTCGCTGGCAAAACCCAGCCCGAAGTGGGTGCAGATCCACGGGGCCTGGGCGGGAAAATGACTCCACCAGTGAAATGCGTATCAGGTTTTTAGGAGCGTTGTAATGCCTGACATCTATCACTTTTTCCAACAGCTGGTTAACGGTCTGACCGTTGGCAGCACGTATGCCCTGATCGCCATCGGCTACACGATGGTCTACGGCATCATTGGAATGATCAACTTCGCCCACGGCGAGGTGTACATGATCGGCTCCTACGTGGCGTTCATCGCCATCGCCGGGCTGGCCATGATGGGACTCGACAGTGTCCCGCTGTTGATGACCGCAGCCTTCATCGCGAGCATCGTCGTCACCAGTGCCTACGGCTACAGCATCGAACGGATCGCCTACCGCCCCTTGCGTGGCAGTAACCGCCTGATCCCGCTGATCTCGGCCATCGGCATGTCGATCTTCCTGCAGAACACCGTTCTGCTGGCGCAGGACTCCAAGGACAAATCCATTCCCAACCTGATCCCGGGCAACTTCTCCATCGGGCCAGGCGGCGCACATGAAGTGCTGATTTCCTACATGCAGATCGTGGTATTCGTGGTGACCCTGGTGGCCATGCTCGGTCTGACGCTGTTCATCTCCCGTTCTCGCCTGGGACGCGCCTGCCGCGCCTGCGCCGAGGACATCAAGATGGCCAACCTCCTGGGGATCAATACCAACAACATCATCGCCCTGACCTTCGTGATCGGCGCCGCACTGGCCGCTATCGCCGCCGTGCTGCTGAGCATGCAATACGGTGTGATCAACCCCAACGCCGGTTTCCTGGTGGGCCTCAAGGCCTTCACCGCAGCGGTCTTGGGCGGCATCGGCAGTATCCCGGGCGCGATGCTCGGCGGGCTGGTGCTGGGGGTGGCCGAAGCCTTTGGCGCCGACGTGTTCGGCGACCAGTACAAGGATGTCGTGGCGTTCGGCCTGTTGGTTCTGGTGCTGTTGTTCCGTCCGACCGGCATTCTGGGCCGTCCGGAGGTTGAGAAAGTATGACTAGGAATCTTAAATCGGCGCTGTTCAGCGCCCTGTTGGTCTGGGCCGTCGCCTACCCGGTGCTGGGCCTGAAACTGACCATCGTCGGCATCAACCTGGAAGTCCACGACACCAGCCCGGCCATTCTCGCCACCATCGCGGTGTGCTCGGTGCTGATGTTCCTGCGGGTGCTGTTCCACAGCCAGATCAGCGCCGCCTGGAAGTCCTCTCCCAGCATGCCGCTGATCCCGGCCAAGGCCAGCAACTTCCTGACCCTGCCCGGCACTCAGCGCTGGATCATCCTGGCGTTGATCCTCGGCGCCCTGATCTGGCCGTTCTTCGGCTCCCGCGGCGCGGTGGACATCGCCACGCTGATCCTGATCTACGTGATGCTGGGCCTGGGCCTGAACATCGTCGTCGGTCTGGCCGGCCTGCTGGACCTGGGCTACGTGGGCTTCTACGCCGTCGGCGCCTACAGCTACGCGCTGCTGTCGCACTACTTCGGCCTGAGCTTCTGGATCTGTCTGCCGATCGCCGGGATGATGGCGGCCACCTTCGGCTTCCTGCTGGGGTTCCCGGTGCTGCGCCTGCGGGGCGACTACCTGGCCATCGTGACCCTGGGCTTCGGCGAGATCATCCGTCTGCTGCTGCGCAACATGACCGATCTCACCGGCGGCCCGAACGGCATCAGCAACATCGAGAAGCCGACGTTCTTCGGCCTGACCTTCGAACGCAAGGCGGCGGAAGGCCTGCAGACCTTCCACGAGTTCTTCGGCCTGGAATACAACTCGATCAACAAGGTGATCTTCCTCTACCTGGTGGCCCTGCTGCTGGCGCTGGGAGCGCTGTTCGTCATCAACCGCCTGCTGCGCATGCCGATTGGCCGCGCCTGGGAAGCCTTGCGTGAAGACGAGATCGCCTGCCGCGCCCTGGGCCTGAACCCCACCGTGATCAAGCTCTCGGCCTTTACCCTGGGCGCCGCGTTCGCCGGTTTTGCCGGCAGCTTCTTCGCCGCGCGCCAAGGCCTGGTGACCCCGGAGTCCTTCACCTTCATCGAGTCGGCGATCATTCTCGCCATCGTCGTGCTGGGTGGCATGGGCTCGCAGCTGGGGGTGATCCTGGCGGCGATCGTGATGATCCTCTTGCCTGAACTGATGCGTGAATTCAGCGAATACCGGATGTTGATGTTCGGCGCCATGATGGTGCTGATGATGATCTGGCGTCCTCAAGGTCTGCTGCCCATGCAACGTCCTCACATGGAGCTGCGCAAATGAGCCGCGAGATCCTCAAAGTAACCGGCCTGTCGATGCGTTTCGGCGGCCTGCTGGCGGTCAATGGCGTGGCCCTGACCGTCAAGGAAAAACAAGTGGTGGCGCTGATCGGCCCGAACGGCGCCGGCAAGACCACGGTGTTCAACTGCCTGACCGGCTTCTACCAGCCCAGCGCCGGCAGCATTCTCCTGGACGGCGAGCCGATCGAAGGCCTGCCGGGCCACAAGATCGCCCGCAAGGGCGTGGTGCGGACCTTCCAGAACGTGCGGCTGTTCAAGGACATGACTGCGGTCGAGAACCTGTTGATCGCCCAGCACCGTCACCTGAACACCAACTTCCTGGCCGGTCTGTTCAAGACCCCGGCGTTCCGCAAGAGCGAGCGCGAGGCCATGGAATACGCCGGCTACTGGCTGGACAAGGTCAACCTGCGGGAGTTCGCCAACCGTCCCGCCGGCACCCTGGCCTACGGTCAGCAACGGCGCCTGGAAATCGCTCGCTGCATGATGACCCGTCCGCGGATCCTCATGCTCGACGAACCGGCCGCCGGCCTCAACCCCAAGGAAACCGAGGACCTGAAAGCGCTGATCAGCGTGCTGCGTGAGGAGCACAACGTCACCGTGCTGCTGATCGAGCACGACATGAAGCTGGTCATGAGCATTTCCGACCATATCGTGGTGATCAACCAGGGCACGCCCCTGGCCGACGGTACGCCGGAACAGATCCGCGACAATCCCGAAGTGATCAAAGCCTACCTGGGGGAAGCGTAAATGCTGCAGTTCGAAAACGTTTCCACCTTCTACGGCAAGATCCAGGCGTTGCACAGCGTCAACGTCGAGATCCGCCAGGGCGAAATCGTCACCCTGATCGGCGCCAACGGTGCCGGCAAATCCACCCTGCTGATGACCCTCTGCGGTTCGCCGCAGGCCCACAGCGGCAGCATCCGTTACCTGGGTGAAGAGCTGGTGGGGCAAAGTTCGGCGCAGATCATGCGCAAGAGCATTGCCGTGGTGCCCGAGGGCCGCCGGGTATTCGCCCGCCTGACCGTGGAGGAGAACCTCGCCATGGGCGGGTTCTTCACCGACAAGGGCGACTACCAAGAGCAGATGGACAAGGTCCTGGGGCTGTTCCCACGGCTCAAGGAGCGCTTCACCCAGCGCGGCGGCACCATGTCCGGCGGCGAACAGCAGATGCTCGCCATCGGCCGGGCGCTGATGAGCAAACCCAAGCTGTTGCTGCTGGACGAGCCGTCCCTGGGCCTGGCGCCGATCATCATTCAGCAGATCTTCGACATCATCGAACAGCTGCGCCGCGACGGCGTGACGGTGTTCCTGGTGGAGCAGAACGCCAACCAGGCGCTGAAGATCGCCGACCGCGCCTATGTGCTGGAAAACGGCCGGGTGGTGATGCAAGGCACCGGCGAGGCACTGCTGACCGATCCGAAGGTGCGCGAAGCCTATCTGGGCGGCTAAGCCCGCGCGTCAATGAAAACGGCCCTTCGGGGCCGTTTTTTTGTTCCGGAATAAAAAACTCCGTCCCAGGCTGTAACAAATCCCCAGGTGCCTTCTCTAGAGGGATAAGCAAGCAAACACGCTTTCTTAAACCCACCCCGATCCGGAGAAACACCATGAACACCACTCGCACCTTGTCCGCCACCGCCCTGGTCCTGGCCCTGGGTTCCGCCCTGAGCATCGCCGCGGTGTCCACCAGCGCCCAGGCTGCCGGCGATATGGAGAAATGCTTCGGCGTGGCCATGAAGGGCAAGAACGATTGCGCCGCGGGCGCCGGCACCACCTGCGCCGGGACTTCCAAGGTCAACGATCAGGCCAACGCCTGGAAGCTGGTGCCCAAGGGCACTTGCGAAAAAACCGCCAGCAGCACCTCGCCCACCGGTTTCGGCCAGCTCGAAGCCTTCAAAGCCAAGTCCTGATCCTGCATCAGCCTGAGTGTCGATGATGAACAACGCCCTGAACCACTGCCCCCGCCACGACATTCAGGCGTGCGCCCCGAGCCTGCCGCCTCGCGCAGGCCTGGGGCTCAAGAGCGAACACTTCAAGGAGGTTCTCGAACAGCGGCCTGACCTGGGCTTTTTCGAGGTGCACGCCGAGAACTACATGGTGGCCGGCGGCCCCTTCCATCATTACCTGGGGCTGATTCGCCAGGAGTATCCGCTGTCGCTGCACGGTGTCGGCTTGTCCATTGGTGGCGAAGGCCCCCTGGACAGCGCGCATCTGCAGCGCCTGGCGGTCCTGGTCGAGCGCTATCAACCCCAGTCCTTTTCCGAACACCTGGCCTGGTCCAGCCACGGCCCGGTGTTCCTCAACGACCTGCTGCCCCTGGCCTACGATGAGCCGACCCTGCAGCGGGTCTGCGAACACATCGATCAACTGCAGAATCACCTGGGGCGAACCATGCTCCTGGAAAACCCCGCCACCTACCTGCAGTTCCAACGCTCGACCCTGGACGAGACGGACTTCATCCGCGAAGTGATCCAGCGCAGCGGCTGCGGCCTGCTGCTGGACGTCAACAACCTCTACGTCTCGTGCATCAACCACCAGCGCGATCCCCAGGCCTACCTGCAGGCGCTGCCGCTGCACGCGGTGGGGGAGATTCATCTGGCCGGGTTCGCCGAAGACCGGGACAGCCTCGGCGACCGCCTGTTGATCGATGACCACGGCGCCCCGGTGGACCGGGAAGTCTGGGCCCTGTACCAGCAGGTGCTGGAGCGGATCGGCCCCATGGCCACCCTGATCGAACGGGACAATCAGGTACCGAGCCTCACCACCCTGCTGGGGGAGGCCGCGCAGGCACGGGCGCTGTTGCAGCGGGCGCAGGTGCAGCCATGAGCAACCACGCCCTCTTCGCCCAGGCGCTATTGAGCAGCGAAGCCACCTGCCCGGCGGGGCTTTGCAGCAGCAACGGCGCCGATCCGGCCAGCCGCTTCGCGGTCTATCGCAACAACGTGCAAGGCTCGCTGATCAACGCCCTCTCGGAAGCCTACCCGGTGGTGACGCAACTGGTGGGGCAGACATTCTTCAGTGCCATGGCCCGCCTGTATGTGCAGGATTTCCCCCCGCACAGCCCGTTGCTCGGCGACTACGGCCAGGACCTGGCGGACTTTATCCGGGGCTTCGCTCCGGCGGCGGCCCTGCCCTATCTGGCCGATATGGCGCGCCTGGAACGGCTGCGGGTCGAGGCTTATCACGCCGCCGACGCCGAACCTCTGCCACCGGCCCGGTTGCTGGCGGCGATGAACCAGCCCGATCGCCTCGGCCAGCTCTGCCTGCGGCTGCATCCGTCACTGCGCACCCTGCACTCGGCCTTCGCCATCGTCAGCCTGTGGGCCGCACACCAGAGCGATGCTGCCTGGCCGGCGTTCGACCTGCACCAGGGCCAGCACGCCCTGGTGCTGCGCAACGCCCTGGAGGTGCAGGTGATGGTGCTGGACGCCGGCAGCGCCACCTTCATCGACAGCCTGCGCCACCACTGGCCGCTGGAAATCGCCGCCGCTCATGCCCTGGACGCCCAGGCCGACTTCGACCTGGGCCAGTGCCTGGGCCTGCTGCTGGCCCACGGCGCCCTCATCGACCTGCAACCTCACCAGAAGGCTTGACCATGAACACCCAGACACCTGCCCCCGTTAGCGGACTGCTGCACCGGATCATTCAAGGGTTCGAGCGCATTCCCTACAGCCTGATCGCCTTCGTCGCGCGTTTTTCCATCGCCGCGGTGTTCTGGAAGTCCGGCCAGACCAAGATCGAAGGCCTGGCCATCGACCTGTTCTCCGGAACCTTCGAACTGGGCTGGCCGCGTCTGGCGGACTCCACCCTTCCCCTGTTCCAGAGCGAATACCACGTGCCCCTGCTGAACCCGGAAGTGGCGGCGCACCTGGCGGCCTTCGCCGAGCACTTTTTCCCGGTGCTGATCCTGCTGGGACTGGCCACGCGCTTTTCCGCCCTGGCGCTGCTGGGGATGACCCTGACCATCCAGCTCTTCGTCTACCCCGACGCCTACCCGACCCACGGCACCTGGGCGGCGATCTTCCTGCTGTTGATGGCCCGTGGCCCGGGCGTGTTCTCCCTCGACCACCTGCTGGCCCGGCATTTTCACCACCGTCCTCTGTAGCCGCTGCCGCAGGCTGCGAACAGGGCCGTAGGCCCTGGAACCGATTCAAGTTCGCAACCCGCCGGCCGCGACTACAGACGATCCAGCGCCTCACCGCTGCGGCGGAACCAGTCCATCAGGTAATCGGCCAGGACCTGGGTGCGCCTGGGCAGGCCGCCCTGATAGGGGTGCACCAGGTACATCGGCATGCTGCGGGTCTGGTAGTCCCGCAACAGCCAGCGCAAGCGGCCATCGGCCAGCTCGCTGTGCAGCACATAGGACGGCAGCCGGGCTATTCCCGCCCCCACCAGGGCGGCCTTCTTCAGCAGGTTGTAGTGATTGCTGGCAAAGGGCCCGGAGACCCGCACCCGCAGCAGCTCGTGACGCTGGTGATAGAGCCACTCCTCCCGCCCACTGTAGTGACTGTTGAGCAGGCAGCGATGCTCGGCCAGCTCCGCGGGAGTCTGCGGCTCACCGAATTGCTCCAGATAAGCCGGGCTGGCGCAGGTCATTTCATGCCAGGCCAGCAGCGGCCGGGCCACCAGGCGCTGGTCGCTGGCCACCTCGGAACGCACGGCCAGGTCAAAGCCTTCCCGGGCCAGGTCGCGGTAGCTGTTGTTCAGGTCCAGCTCGATCTGCACCTGGGGGTAGTGCCGGGAGAACTCCAGCAGCAGGCCGTCGAAAAAGGTTTCGCCCAAGGACACCGGCACGGTCAGGCGCACGGGCCCGGCCATGTCGTCCTTGAGCCGCGCCAGGGCCTGATGCGCTCGTTCCACTTGGGCAACCAGGGCCTGGGCCTGGGGCAGCAACGCCGCGCCGGCGGCGGTCAGGTCCAGGCGCCGGGTGGTGCGTTGCAACAGCACCACGGCGTAGCGTGCCTCCAGGGCGCTGAGGCGCTTGGACAACTGGCCCTTGCTGCAACCCAGGCGCTGGGCCGCCAGGGTAAAGCTGCCCGCCTCCACCAGCACGGCAAACGCCGCCAGGTCATCCATCTCGCTCATGGACTGTTTCCATTTGAAAACCAAAGGTTGCCTATTAGCGCGTTAATCCACGAAAAAAACCACTCTAGACTGCAAGTTCTTCCCCCCTTATCGAGGAACGCCCCATGAAGATTCTCTTGATCGGTGCCAACGGCACCATTGGTTCGGCGGTTGACCGGGAACTGTCCCAGCGTCACGAGGTGATCCGGATCGGCCGTAGCAGCGGCGACTTCCAGGTGGACATCAGTGATGCCCAGTCGATTCGCGCCCTGTTCGAAAAAACCGGACGCTTCGATGCGCTGGTCTGCGCCGCCGGCAACGTCACCTTCGCGCCCCTGGCGGACATGACCGCCGAGCACTTCAGCCTGGGCCTGCAGGACAAGCTGATGGGCCAGGTCAACCTGCTGCTGATCGGCCGCGAGTACGCCAACGATGGCGCGTCCTTCACCTTCACCACCGGCATCTTGAGCCACGACCCGATCCGCAGCGGGGCCTCGGCGGCCCTGGTCAACGGCGCCCTCGACAGCTTCGTGCGCGCCGCCGCCATCGAACTGCCGCGGGGCCTGCGGATCAACTCGATCAGCCCCAACGTGCTGCAGGAAGCCATGGGCAGCTATGCCCCGTACTTCCGTGGCTTCAAGCCGGTGCCGGCGGCTGACGTGGCCCTGGCCTACGCCAAGAGCGTGGAAGGCCTGCAGACCGGCCAGACCTACCGCGTCGGCTGATCCCCCTTGAGTGGGGCTGGCTTGTGTAGGAGCTGGCTTGCCAGCGAAGACGTCCTCCCGAACCGCACAAGGCTCCATGGCCTCTTCGCCGGCCAGCCGGCTCCTACGGTTGATGGCGCCGCGGCGTTCAATCCGGGGTTGTGGTGACCGGGCGGGCTGCGTAACGTGTCGGCTTCCGCTTGGAGGCCCGATGATGCGCACTGCCCGTTCACTGCTTTGTTTCGCCCTGTTGCCACTGTTTGCCGGCTGCCAGATGCTGCCGATGTTCAACCAACAGCCCCAGGCCCCCTCCATGGCCGGGCTGACCCGGATGCAGGGTGAACTCAGTGCGGCGGACGGCAAATTGCTGTTCAAGCCCTGCACCGAGGATCGCCGCTATGTGGTCAGTGACGGCGGCGGCACCAGCGTGCTGCAGGAGGCCGCCACCCTGGCGGAGAAACAGGGCAAGCTGTTCGCCGACCTGCGGGGCAAGTTCTCCGCCAGTGGCAGCAGCGACGGCCAGCTGGACCTGCGCCAGCTGTACCGCGTCGAGCGCTCCGCCAGCGCCTGCGGCGACCCGAACTTCCAGCGCCTGATCCTGCGGGCCGGCAGCAAGAACCCGGCCTGGAACGTCGATGTCAGCGCCAAGGGCATGATGATCGAACGCGCCGGCCAACCGACCCTGGCCCTGCCCTATCTGGAAGAACAGTTGGGCGACGGCCGTTTCAACCTCACCAGCGAAGCCAATCACCAGCGCGTGGAACTCTGGGTGGCGCCGCAGCGTTGCGTCGACCCGACGACCGGCAGCGTCCAGCACCTGAGTGCCGAACTGCGGGTGGACGGTCAGGTGCAGCGCGGTTGCGGCTATTTCGGCGGCTCGCGCAACGACTGATTCGACGAGCAGCGGTTTTAGCCTCACGGCCAGGGAGGATTGCGGCTTATAATCGCCGGTTTGTGCAAAGCAAGCCGGCGCACTGTTGCGCACCGCCTACCCGGATCCTGTCATGTTACGAATCACCGAACTCAAGTTGCCGATCGACCATCCCGATGAAGACCTGCGCGCCGCTATCGTGCAGCGCCTGGGAATCGCCAGCGATGAGCTGCTCGATTTCACCTTGTTCAAACGCAGCTACGACGCACGCAAGAAGTCGTCCGAGCTGTGCTTCATCTACACCATCGACCTCAGCGTGCGCGACGAAGCGCCCCTGCTGCTCAAGTTCGCCGACGACCGTAACGTCAACCCGGCGCCGGATGTCAGCTACAAGGTGGTGGGCCAGGCCCCGGCAGAGCTGAGCGAACGGCCGATCGTGGTGGGTTTCGGCCCTTGCGGGATCTTCGCCGGCCTGTTGCTGGCGCAGATGGGCTTCAAGCCGATCATCCTCGAACGCGGCAAGGAAGTGCGCCAGCGCACCAAGGACACCTGGGGCCTGTGGCGCAAGAGCGTGCTCAACCCCGAGTCCAACGTGCAGTTCGGCGAAGGCGGTGCCGGGACCTTCTCCGACGGCAAGCTCTACAGCCAGATCAAGGACCCGCAGCACCATGGCCGCAAGGTGCTCCACGAGTTCGTCAAGGCCGGTGCGCCGGACGAGATCCTCTACGTCAGCAAGCCGCACATCGGCACCTTCCGCCTGACCGGCGTGGTGGAAAACATGCGCCAGCAGATCATCGCCCTGGGCGGTGAAGTGCGCTTCGAGCAGCGGGTTACCGACGTGTTGATCGAAGACGGCCAATTGCAGGGCGTGGAGCTGGCCAGCGGCGAACAGCTGCATTCGCGGCACGTGATCCTGGCCCTGGGCCACAGCGCCCGCGACACCTTCCGCATGCTCCACAGCCGTGGCGTGTACATGGAGGCCAAGCCGTTCTCGGTGGGTTTCCGTATCGAGCACCCGCAGTCGCTGATCGACAGTGCGCGCCTGGGCAAGTACGCCGGCCACCCGAAACTCGGCGCCGCCGACTACAAGCTGGTGCACCACGCCAAGAACGGCCGTTCGGTCTACAGCTTCTGCATGTGCCCAGGCGGCACCGTGGTGGCCGCCACGTCCGAGCCGAACCGGGTGGTGACCAACGGCATGAGCCAGTACTCGCGCAACGAGCGCAACGCCAACTCCGGCATCGTGGTCGGCATTACTCCGGAAGTGGATTACCCGGGCGGCCCGCTGGCGGGTATCGAGCTGCAGGAGCGTCTGGAATCCCACGCCTTCGTCCTGGGCGGCAGCAACTATCAGGCCCCGGCACAACTGGTGGGCGACTTTATCGCCGGCAAACCCACCACCGCCCTGGGCAGCGTCGAGCCTTCCTACAAGCCCGGCGTGAGCCTGGGCGACCTGGCCCTGGCCTTGCCGGACTTCGCCATCGAGGCCATTCGTGAAGCGCTGCCGGCCTTTGAGCGGCAGATCAAGGGCTACTCCCTGCACGACGCGGTGCTGACCGGTATCGAGACCCGCACCTCATCGCCATTGCGCATCACCCGCGATGCCTCGATGCAGAGCCTGAATGTGAAGGGGCTGTACCCGGCCGGTGAAGGCGCCGGTTATGCCGGGGGGATTCTCTCCGCCGGGGTCGACGGGATTCGCATTGCCGAAGCCGTGGCCCGCGACATCCTCGGCATCCAGGCCTGACGCAGCGGCCCTTTCGCCGGCCAGCCGGCTCCTACCGCCTGCCGTAGGAGCTGGCTCGCCAGCGAAGATGTCATCCAGGACAGTGCAAGGCTCAAGGGCCTGTTCGCCGGCAAGCCGGCTCCTACGACAGGTTCAGATGCCGGCGCGCAATACGCTGGCGGGGAGTGCCTCGCCACGCTCGACGCTGGCCGCTACCGCGTCGATCAAGGCATCCAACTCATACCCCTGCTCCGCCAGCCACTGCTGATCGTAGTAAGTGGTCGCATAGCGCTCACCGCCATCACAGAGAATCGCCACGATCGAACCGCTTTCGCCGGCCGCGGCCATGTGCTGGGCGGCCATCAATGCGCCGATCAGGTTGGTGCCACTGGAGCCGCCGACCCGCCGCCCCAGGCGCTGGGCCAGGTAGTGCATGGCTGCCAGGGACAGGGCATCCGGCACCTTGACCATGGCGTCGATCACCTTGGGCAGGAACGAAGCTTCGACCCGCGGCCGGCCGATGCCTTCGATCCGCGAACCGCAATCGAGGCGCAGGCTGGCATCGCCGCTCTGGTAGTAGTCGAAGAACACCGAACGCTCGGCGTCGGCACACAGCACCCGGGTGCAGTGCTGGCGATAACGCACGTAACGCCCCAGGGTCGCGGTGGTGCCACCGGTGCCGGGGCTGGAGATCAGCCAGCTGGGCTCCGGGTAACGCTCGAAGCGCAGCTGCTGGAAGATCGATTCGGCGATGTTGTTGTTGGCCCGCCAGTCGGTGGCGCGCTCGGCGTAGGTGAACTGATCCATGAAGTGGCCGCCACTTTCACGGGCCAGGCGCTCGGACTCGGCATAGATCTGCGTCGGATCCTGTACCAAATGGCTCTTGCCGCCATAGAAAGCGATCTGGGCGATCTTTTCCTGGGAAGTGCTGGCGGGCATCACGGCAATGAAAGGCAGGCCCAGGAGACGGGCGAAATAGGCTTCGGAAATCGCCGTCGAGCCGCTGGACGCCTCGATCACCGGCGCACCGGGCTTGAGCCAGCCGTTGCACAGGGCGTAGAGAAACAGCGAGCGGGCCAGACGATGCTTGAGACTGCCGGTGGGATGGCTGGATTCATCCTTGAAATACAGCTCGATGCCCGGCTGCCCCGGCAGCGGCAATGGAATCAGATGGGTGTCGGCGCTGCGCTGGAAGTCGGCTTCGATGATGCGGATGGCCTCACGGGCCCACTGGCGATTGTCGCTCATGTTCTATTCTCGTCAGATCGAACGCCGTACCGGCGCAAGAAGATGAAATGCCCCCGGGCTGGACGATCCGGGGAACCGGGACTGACAGGCGCTTTCCCCAGGAAAAACGGCCCGCAACGCCCCGGATCAGACATGTTATGAAATAACTTTCAGGGCTTACAGGTACAGCTGAGAAGCAATTGGAAACACAACTGCAAATGAGCATTTTTAAGCGGGCCCTTTAGCCTCTGCATATAACAAAAAAGAATATAATTTTTGTTTTAACAACTAACTGCACGGGTTAGGGTGTGCCACCTATTTTCGATTTAGATGGAGAGCGACCTTGCCTCTGCGTAGCACTTTCACTCGTTTCTTTGCCATGGAAGCTGCCAGCGGTCTGTTATTGATCGCCGCTGCCATCCTGGCTCTCATCATCAACAACTCGCCACTGTCCTGGCTGTACAACGGTCTGCTGGAAACCCCGGTGGTGGCCCAGATCGGCGCCCTGAAGATCGCCAAACCGCTTCTGCTGTGGATCAACGACGGCCTGATGGCGCTGTTCTTCCTGCTGATCGGCCTTGAGGTCAAGCGCGAAGTTCTGGAAGGCCAACTGTCCAAACCTTCGCAAATCGTTCTGCCGGGCATGGCGGCCATTGGCGGCATGCTGGTTCCGGCGCTGATCTACTGGTTTCTCAACCGGGACAATCCGGCGGCGCTCAATGGCTGGGCGATTCCGACGGCCACCGACATCGCCTTCGCCCTGGGGGTCCTGGCCCTGCTGGGCAAACGCGTGCCGACCTCGCTCAAGCTGTTCCTCATGACCCTGGCGATCATCGATGACCTGGGGGCCATCGTGATCATCGCGATCTTCTACTCCGGCGCCCTGTCGACCCTGTCGCTGATGCTGGCGGCCGCCTGCATCGCCGCCCTGGTGGCGATGAACCGCATGGGGGTGGTGAAACTCGGGCCGTACATGATCATCGGCCTGATTCTCTGGGTTTGCGTACTCAAGAGTGGCGTCCATGCCACCCTGGCCGGCGTGACCCTGGCCTTCTGCATTCCCCTGCGCACCCGCAACGCCGAGCCCTCGCCCTCGCAGGCCCTGGAACACGCCCTGCATCCCTGGGTGGCGTTCGGCATCCTGCCACTGTTCGCTTTCGCCAACGCCGGCCTGTCCCTGAGCGGCGTGACCCTTGAGAGCTTCACCCACCATGTGCCAATGGGCATCGCCATCGGCCTGCTGCTGGGCAAGACCATCGGCGTGTTCGGCCTCAGCTGGCTGGCGGTCAAGAGCGGACTCACGGCCCTGCCTGCCGGCGCCAACTGGGGCCAGATCCTGGGGGTGGCGATTCTCTGCGGTATCGGCTTCACCATGAGCCTGTTCGTCGGTTCCCTGGCCTTTGAGCCCGGCAGCAGCGACTACGCGGGCATGGACCGCATGGGGATTCTCACCGGCTCGCTGCTGGCGGCGCTGATCGGTTACGCCGTCACCGCGGCCGCCAGCCGCAAGAACACGGCGCTGAGCTCCTGATCAAGCAGGATCGGCCAGCCTGAAAACACAAAACCCCGACCAGTTGCCTGGCCGGGGTTTTGTTTTGCAGCAAAGGTATCAGCGGGTAACGCGGCTGGTGCCGTTAACGGTCATGATGCGTACGCGATCGCCGACCCGGAACACTTCGTTTTCCTGCACCTGCTGCACATAGGCACGCATGCTGCCGTCGTCTTCACGCACGGTGATTTCGACGCCCTGGGTGCGGGTCAGGCCTTCTTCAGTGGCCGAACCCAACAGACCACCCGCTACCGCGCCGATTACCGCAGTGACGATGCTGCCACGACCGCCGCCGATGGCGCTGCCACCCACACCGCCGATCACAGCGCCAGCAGCGCCGCCGATTGGGGTCTTGGTGCCTTCGATTTTCACCGGACGCAGGGATTCGATGGTGCCCATACGCACGGTTTGCACGCGACGCGCTTCGTCACGGGAGTAGGAGTCACCGGTCAGGTTAGAGGCACAACCGCCGAGCAACGTTGCCATCGCGGTGAAAGACGCAACCAGCAAAACAGACTTACGCATAGGATCAACTCCAAAGGACAGATGGTCATTAGACTCCGCAGCTTGACGCCTGTCACGGCGCAGCCCGGATAAAATTGGTTTCATTCAGCCGAAGTACAGACTGTATAAACGCTAAACCTTCTCAATACGGTGACGCCAGTTTGCCGCAGAGCGCCACCGAACAAAGGATTCTCCATGGATTACTTCATCATCATCGTGACCACCGTCGCCGGTCTGTACTTCCACTGGTGGCTGTATGTACGCATCAAGCGCTGGACAGACCGGGACCTGGCACTGTCCATGGCCGGGAGCGATGAACAGAAGAAGCAATTCATGCTGCAACAACTGGCCGAGGCCCAACGCCAGAAAGTAAAACGCCGGGACCTGCCGCAATGGCTCGAAGCCGCTGCGGCCGGTTATCCCGGCGAGTGATCCGCAGTCTTCAGGGAGCCAGACGTTCGCGAACCCACCGCTCGCCCTGCAGGCGATAGTTCAAACGATCATGCAGGCGACTGGGACGCCCTTGCCAGAACTCGATACGCTCCGGCAGCAAGCGATAACCACCCCAGTGTTCCGGGCAATCGGGCTGGCTGTCGCTGAAGCGCGCCTCAGTGGCCTTGAGCAGTTCCTGCAATTCGGCGCGATCGGCGATCACCCGGCTTTGCGGTGACGCCCAGGCGCCCAGGCGGCTGCCCAGAGGACGAACCTGATAATAGGCATCGGACTCCTCGGGCGTGACCTTGGCCACCCGGCCTTCAATCCGCACCTGACGCTCCAGGGTTGGCCAGAAGAAGGTCATGGCAGCAAAGGGCCGTGCAGCCAGTTGCTGCCCCTTGGCGCTCTCATAGTTGGTGAAGAAGGTAAAACCTTGATCATCCAACCCCTTGAGCAACAGGATGCGGCAATGGGGACGACCGTCGGTATCGACGGTCGCCAGGGTCATGGCATTGGCCTCGACCGGGGGCTGCTCGGTTTTCACCGCATCGGCAAACCACTGGTGGAACAGCGCAAAGGGTTCGTCCGGGGCCTGGGCCTCGGACAAACCATCGCGGGTGTAATCGCGGCGCATATCAGCCAGAGACTGCGTCATGCCTGCTTCCTTTTCCTTGAGAATCAGTTGTTAGCTTGCGCGACCTTCTTGGCCGGAGCTGCCGCTTTTTTCGCTGGAGCCTTCTTGGCGGCAGGCTTCTTGGCGACGGTGGACTTCTTCGCCGGGGCTGCGGCCTTTTTGCCGCTTGCAGCTGGCACAGGCGGTTTGGCGTCCTGCACGGCGACCATTTCAGTCTCCGATGGCGTCGGCTGGTTGTACTTGCTCAACAGGCCCAACAGGGTGCTGCGCTGGGTCAGCATGATTTCCACACGACGGTTCAGCGAACGACCCTGCGGGCTGTCGTTGGCGGCGCGCGGCATCACTGCGCCCATGCCACGCAGCATCAGGCGGTCCTGCTTCAAGCCGCTGAGGCTGAAGATGGCCGCAACGGACTGTGCACGATCGCGGCTCAGCTTCTGGTTGGCCAGGGTCGGACCGGTCGCATCGGCATGCCCGAGAATCAGCACCGCTGTCTTGGGATCGCCTTCAACCGCCTTGGCCACGCGGGTGAACGGGCCCAGGGTCACAGGCAGCAGCATGGCCGGACGATCCGGGTTGAAGGAGGCGTCGACCAGTGCGGTGACCACCAGCACGTTTTCGCGACGTTCCACTTGCAGCTTGCTGTCCTTCACCGCTTCACGCAGGCGCGGCTCGTAGTCGTCGAGCCAGGCCTGGGTGATTTTCGGATCAGGCATCGGCACGTCCGCCACACTCACTTTGTTCAGAGGCTTGGGCTCGCTCTTGGCAAACGGCCACCACCAGTGAGTCTCGGAATCCGCGGCCTTGGCCACTGCCGGAGCGGGAGCCGGCTCGGCCTTCTTGGCTTCGGCGACCGGCTTGTCAGCCGAGTCCTTGGAGGAGAACGGCCACCACCAGCTGCTGCTTTCGGCCTTCGCGGCGGGCGCGGCTGGGGCGGCGGCCACAGGAGCGGGCGCGGGCGCCGGTTCGGCAGCCGCAGCAACGGCGGGCTTGGCGGCGGCCGGTGCTTTGCCGGCTGGAGCTGCAGGTTTGGCAGAAGCGGTGGCTTTGGCGGCAGGTGCCGGCGCAGCGGCTTTGGCCGCTACCGCCGGTTTGCCCGCAGGAGCGGCAGGCGCCGCTTCGGCTGCGGCCGGTTTCTCGGCCGCTTGCGGGGCTTGATTGCTGCTGCTCTTGTCGGACCCGAACGACCACCAATGGCCGCCATCCGCTTCATTTTGTGGGGTTTGTGCACAACCTGTGACGGTCAGGCAGATGGCCAAGGCTAGAGACTTGTTTGACGACATGGGATATCCACAAAATGAGATAAAAAATTCGGTCTAAATAACCGCTACAAACAGACGCTTGGAAATTATAAAAGCCACAGGGTTCATGCCTGCAGCTTTTCCAGCATGTTTAAGCAAAAAAGTTCTTAACAGCAACCTTTTTACAGACAATCCGACAAAACCCGCACCAGCTTCTGCGCCCGCGGATCCATCAAGACATAAGGCCCCAGGGTGTTTGTCACAAAACCGAAGGCCACATCATGCTCCGGGTCAGCAAATCCGATGGAGCCGCCCGCCCCCGGATGCCCAAATGCCCGGGCGCCCAGGCCGAACGTGGCATTGGCGACCTGGGGCTGATCGAGCATGCAACCCAGGCCAAACCGGGTCTGGGTCAGCAAGGTCTTGTCCATGCCCAGGCTGTGCTCACGGGTCAGTTCCTCGAGCATGTCGGCCTCCAGCAAACTGCCGTCCAGCAAGCCGCTGTAGAAACCGGCAAGACTGCGGGCATTGCCATGGCCATTGGCCGCCGGCTGCTGCATGCGCCGCCACTCGGGCTTATTCGTGCTGGTCATGATAGACGGCGGATTGGTAAAGGCCCGGGTGGTCATCGCCGTGGGCTCGCGCATGGTCACTTGCAACAGGCGCTGGGCCGCGGCATCGCCGACATTGCCCTTGCCCCGGGCGATATGCGCGACCCGATGAAATTCCTCGTCAGCCAGGCCCACATGGAAATCCAGCCCCAAAGGCTTGGCCACCCGGGCCACGATCGACTCCCCCGGGCCACGGCCATCGGCCCGCCGGATCAGTTCCCCCACCAGCCAGCCATAGGTGATGGCGGCGTAACCGTGCCCTTCACCCGGCGTCCACCAGGGCTGCTCTGCAGCCAGGGCATCCACCATGGTCTGCCAGTCGTACAGGGCTTCGGCAGGCAGCAGCTCACGCAACGCCGGCAGCCCGGCCTGGTGGCAGAGCAACTGACGCAGGGTAATCGCCGCCTTGCCCGAGGCGGCGAACGCCGGCCAGTAATCGACCACTGGCGCATCCAGCTTGAGCTTGCCTTCGGCCACCAGTTGCAGCGCGGTGACTGCGGTGAAGGTCTTGGTGCAGGAGAACAGGTTGGCGATGGTGTCGCTGTGCCAGGCCTCGGCGCCATCCTTGTCGGCGGTGCCGGCCCAGAGGTCGATGACGGTTTCGCCACCGATCTGGATGCACAATGCCGCGCCGCGCTCCTGGGGATCCTCGAACAATGCCGCGAAAGCTTCGCGTACTGCCTCGAATTTAAGTTCGTAATGACCCTGAATCTGCACCCTGACTCCCCCAGCACATTTGCTCGACAACGAGGCGCGCATTGTTCCAGCCCGTAACGGATTTGGGAACAGCCGGCGGGGCTGCGCTCATGGCGCCAGAGCCCCCGCCCGATCAGTGACCGTTGGCGGCGTGACCACCGGCATGCACGCCGCTGTCCCTGGCGCCGTGCGCCTGGCCGGCGTCACCGGCGCCCTGTGCGGCGGCACCGGCCTGTTGCGCCTGAGCCTTCTGCGCTTCCTTGGCCAATTGCTCAAGCGCCTGCAGGTTGCTCTTGCGCACCGTGTCGACAAAGCCCTGAAACGGCACATCGGTAATGCCCACCAGACCAAAATGTCCGTTTTCACCGTCCAGCAGGCGCCCAGTCACGGGCTGGTCCAGATACTGGAACCAATGCACACCGACGATCGACGGCTCGCTCAGCGCCTGCTTGAGGAAGTTGGCGTAGGCCGGGCCACGCTCCTCTTCCCGGGCCAGTTCGGTCACACCGCCCCAGAACGGACCGCGATCCCGGGAGCCGAAGTTGAATTCGGTCACCAGCACCGGCTTGTCCAGGCTGCGCAGATAGGCAAAGTCCTGACCGTCCTGAGGCTTGAGGGTGTAGAGGTTGAAACTCAAGACGTCGCAGTACTGGGCGCAGGCGGCCACCGCTTCGGGGTTGCTGACGGCAAAACGACCTCCCAGCAGCAGATGATTGGGGGCATGCCACTTCAACGAATCGGCGATGGTCTTGAAATAAGTCTCGGCAAAGACTTTCTGGAAATACTTGAAGTCAGCCTCGATTTCCGGGTGCTCGGGGCTCGGCAACGGTGGCACAAAGCCCGGGTCTTCCATCAGTTCCCAGGCCGGCAGGTCGATGCCCCAGGCTTTCGACAGGCCCGCCTGATTGCGGTACTTGTCCCGCAGTTGCTTGAGGAAGGCCCGCTTGGCCGGGACGTCGGTGGTCAGGCGCAACGTGCCGTAGGCCAAGGCATAGCGGGCTTTAGGATCGTCACCCGGACCGGCCCAGGCCAGTTCGTTGTCGGCAAAGTAGCCGATCAGCCAGGGATCGTCGCGGTGATCGCGGGCGGCAATGGCCACCGCGCGCTCGGTGGCCATGGCAAAGCGCGGGTCGAAGGGATCGGGCATGCCGCCCCACCAATCGCTGCCGGTGCTGATGCTGGCGTAGTCGCCGACGATGGACAGCGGCACGGTGTAGGGCACACGGTCGGCCAGCCCCAGGGCCGGCGCGCTCCAGTTGCCGATGGTGTTGAATCCCCAGGCCTGCAGACGATCCAGGGTGTGAGCGACCCAGCGCTTCTCATCAAACGCCGGCGGCGCGCACGGAATGGCCGCCTCCGAAGCCACAGGCTGGGCTTGGCTGGCGGACGCCTGCTGCGCCGCCGGGTCGTCGTGGGTGCAGGGCTTGCCATACGTGCGTTGCAGGTTGGCCCGGTAGAAGTCGTACCAGCGGCCGGCGTTATAGCCACGCCCCTGGTCGGCACCGTTGCCCCCGCGGTTGTCGCCCTCGCCGTAATAGGCGGCCAGGGGCTCGTCGTCCTTGGGCAAGGCACTGAACATCCACTCGCGCCCGGCGACATAGGTCTGACTGTTGTCCGCGGCCACGGTGTTGACCCCCAGGGAGTAGAACGGATGCCCCTGTGGGGTGACCAGGAACCAGCGGCCATCGCGTTTTTCCGTGCGGAAGAAGCCGCTGGCCTTGAAGTCCGGGCCCAGGCTTGAGCCGCCGAACTGGTCCAGCGGCGCCTTTTCCCGCTCGCCGAGCCAGCCCTTGAGCTGTTGCTGTTCCCTGGCATCGGCCGCCTTGAGCTGATCATCGCTGCTGACTTTTTCCGGCCAGCGGGCCCTGGTCGATTGACCGTAGCCATCCACCAGCGAACCGTAGACCGCCTTGACCACGCCCTCACCGTCCAGCACGCCGAAGCGTTCGAGGAGGATGCTCTGGGTCGCCTTGGGGTTATCCAGGGACAGGGTGACCGACACCACCTGACTGCGGTCCAGTTGCCCTTCGCTACTGGCCAGCAGAATGCGCTGGCCGTCCACGGTCATCGGCATCGGCGGAGCGGCCTTCATGCCCTGGCTCAGGGGGCCGCTGGCCACCAGGGGCACCAGCAGGGTCTGCGCCGGACCGGCGGGCAGGTCGACGCGGCTGACCAGGGTCTTGCCGTCGTTGCTCTGAATGGTCACGTAGAGCGTCAGGGCCCAGTTCATCGCACTCTGGATGCGCAGGCTCATCATCCCCGACTGCGACCAGTCCCAGGCGCCGCTCTGTGGCGTCAGGCTCAGGCTCGGCTTGGCGGTGGGGTTGAAGGTGATCCGCCGCAGCACTTCTCCCTCGGCCGTCTGCTCCGCGTTGGACTGCGGCAGGCTGGCATCTTGTGTCGCCACCTGCACCACGGCAGCAGGTCGGACAAAGTTGAACAGCGTCTGTTGTCCGGCTGGGGCCGCCAGTACGGGCGCGGCAAACAACAGGGCAAATACAGTGGGCAACGAACGGCGAATCATATGAACCTGGCTCTCCCTAAAGGCCGATGAACGGCCGGTGCTGAAGCGGTGACGTGAAATAGACAGCACGGCGCGCAAAGGTGCGCGCCGTGCTCAAGATATTTCTCGGCGGAATGGCGGCAAGGCATTGAGGATAGCCTTGCCGTAGCGCTGGGTGACCAGACGGCGGTCCAGCAGGGTGATGGTGCCGCGGTCCTGTTCGGTGCGCAGCAGGCGACCGCAGGCCTGGACCAGCTTGAGGGAGGCGTCCGGCACCGAGATCTCCATGAACGGATTGCCGCCCCGGGCCTCGATCCACTCCGCCAGCGCCGCTTCCACCGGATCGTCCGGCACCGAGAACGGGATCTTGGCGATCACCACGTGCTCACAGTAGGCACCGGGCAGGTCCACCCCTTCGGCAAAGCTCGCCAGCCCGAACAGCACGCTGGAATCGCCACCGTCGACCCGGGCCTTGTGCTTGTTCAGGGTTTCCTGCTTGGACAGGTTGCCCTGGATGAACACCTGCTTGCGCCAGTCGCGATCCAGGCCGTCGAACACGTCCTGCATCTGTTTGCGCGAGGAGAACAGCACCAGGGTGCCGCGGGAACCTTCCACCAGTTGCGGCAGGTCGCGAATGATCGCCGCGGTATGCGCCGGCGCATCCCGCGGATCGGCCCGCAGGTCGGGCACCCGCAGCACCCCGGCATCAGCGTGATGGAAGGGGCTGGGCACCACGGCGGTCACGGCTTTCTTCGGCAGGCCGGCGCGCATGCGGAAACGGTCGAAGGTGCCCAGGGCGGTCAGGGTCGCCGAGGTCACCAGGGCGCCGTAGGCCACGTTCCACAGATTGCGCCGGAGCATCTCCGCGGCAAGGATCGGGCTGGCGTTGACCTCGATGTCGAACAGCGAGCCGCTCTCGGCCAGGGTCAGCCAGCGAGCCATGGGCGGGTTGTCTTCCGGGTCCTCGACGGTGAATGCGGTCCACAACTCCCAGTTGCCCGAGGCCCGCGCCAGCAGGCTGCCAAACAGCGGGTACCACTCTTCGGCCTGGTTGCTGGCGATGCCGATATTGACCTCGCCATCCATGCCTTCCTTGAGCAGCTCGGTGAGGCGGGTGAACAGGTCGGTCAGACGGGAGAAGCCCTTCTTCAGCTCGATGCCCATCTCGCGCATGTGCTCGGGGATCAGCCCGCCGACGAAGCGATGGCGCGGCCGTTCGCGGCCCTCCATGTCTTCGCCGGTCTTGAAGTCGGCGATCTGCTCGCAGGCGCTGAACATGAACTGCTGCTGGGTCTTGATCTCCCGCGCCAGCTCCGGCACCTGCTCGATCAGGCGCCCCAGGTCCCCGGGCAGCGGATGCTGGGCCAGCAGCTTGGTGAGGTTCTTGGCGGTCTGCTCCAGCCAGTCGGCGGTGGAGCGCAGCCGGGTGTAATGGGCAAAGTGGCCAATGGCCTTGTCCGGCAGGTGGTGGCCTTCGTCGAACACATAAAGGGTATCGCGCGGGTCCGGCAGCACGGCGCCGCCGCCCAGGGCCAGGTCGGCCAGGACCATGTCGTGGTTGGTGACGATCACGTCCACCTTGCCCATGCCTTCGCGGGCCTTGTAGAAGGCGCACTGGCCGAAGTTCGGGCAATGGCGGTTGGTGCACTGGCTGTGGTCGGTGGTCAGGCGCGCCCAGTCGGCGTCTTCCAGGGCCGTGGGCCAGCTGTCGCGGTCACCGTCCCATTTATTGCCGGCGAGCTTCTCGATCATGCTGGTGAACAGCTTCTGGCTGGCTTCATCCACTTCGATCTTGAAGCCTTCCTCCTCGAACAGCTGGGCCGTGGCGGTCTGGGCGTGGCCTTCCTGGAGCAGCATGTCGAGCTTGGACAGGCACATGTAGCGCCCCCGCCCCTTGGCCAGGGAGAAGCTGAAGTTCAGCCCGCTGTTGCGCATCAGGTCGGGCAGGTCCTTGTAGACGATCTGCTCCTGCAGGGCGACGGTGGCGGTGGCGATCACCAGGCGCTTGCCGGCGGCCTTGGCCGTGGGAATCGCCGCCAGGCTGTAGGCCACGGTCTTGCCGGTACCGGTGCCGGCTTCCACCGCGACCACCGCCGGGTCGCCACTGCGCCGGCCTTCGTCGTCGGTGTCGATATCACCCAGGACCTTGGCCACTTCGGCGATCATCAGGCGCTGGCCATAACGCGGCTTGAGGCTCTTGGCTTCGAGAAAACGCGAATAGGCGCCCTGGATCGTGGTTTTGAGTTCGTTGCTGATCATGGTTTTTCGGGCGCACAAAACGCTGGATAAATTTTCAGTGGTTCGAATCGGCCGCTATCATACCCCGCTAATTCATCCCGCGCAGAACGGAGTACCCGAATGACCCCTTTCGCCCTTGCCTACACCCTGCATGTGCTGGCCGCCCTGGTTTGGGTCGGCGGCATGTTCTTCGCCTGGATGGTCCTGCGCCCCGCGGCCGTGGTCGCTCTGGAAGGCCCCGCACGACTGAAGCTGTGGGCCCAGGTGTTTCCGCGCTTTTTCGTCTGGGTATGGCTGGCCGTGGTGCTGTTGCCGATCAGCGGTATCGGCCTGCTGCATTTGCGCTTCAGCGGCTTTGAAACCGCGCCCAAGTATGTGCAGATCATGATGGGGCTGTATCTGGTGATGACCGCCCTGTTCATTCGCATCCAGTCCCTGCAACTGCCGGAGCTGCGCAAGGCGCTGGCCGCCGAGGATTGGCCCGCTGGCGCCGCGGCGCTGGGCAAGATCCGCCGGCTGGTGGGCAGCAACCTGATCATCGGCCTGGTGCTGGTGGCCCTGGCCGCGGCCCGGCCGACCTTCTGAAAGCAAGCGCCCGCTACAGGAGCGGGCGACTGGGAAAGCGCGGCCTCAAGGCCGCTGTTACAAACGCTGGACCGTCAGCGTGCCGGCCTCTCCCGCCGGCCCTGGCTGGCCTTGGGCGCCGGGACGACCGCTCTTGCCGCCGTCGGTGCGATACACCAGGCAGCCCTTGGACTTGCCCCCCGCCCCCGGCTTGCCTCCAGCACCGGCCAGGCCACCGGCACCGCCATCGACCAGCACCTTGATCCGCTCGCCTGGGAAGTCGCGGGGCAACTCGAGCCGGACCTGGGCGCCCGCCGCCCCGGGTCGTCCGTCGCCGCCGTTGTCACCATCGGCGCCGCGCCCGGCCTGGCCCCAGGTGCACCCCGGCTCCTGGCCATTGGCGCCGTCGAGGCCGACATAGCCGGGAACACCGGCACCGCCTCGAGCGTCCACCGACAAGGTCTCGGCCTTCAGGGATTCGAACCGCAGGTTCAGATTGCGCCCCGGCTTGGGCGCCTTTTCATAGGTGCCCGGCGCGCCGCGGGAGCTGATCTGGCTGCCGCTGTCCAACTGCGCACGCTGGACCCGCAATTGCAGGCTTTGCCCGGTCGGCACGATGGCGATGCGCGCCTCACGTCCCAGGTGCAGCTCCTCGACCTTGAGCTCGGTGACATTGGCCGGAATCAGCAAGGTGCCGTAGTCCGCCACGTCGAGGCGCTCCAGCTGCAGGGTGCTGGCGGTATTGGGCAGGCGCATGAAGGAGTTGCTTTCGACCTGCACCACCTGGGCCACGGCCAGGGGACTGCAGAACAGGGCCAGCAGGCAGAGCTTACGCATGATCGGTCTCGACAGCAGGAACAGCAGCAGGAAGGGTTTGCAGGTGGAAGATGCCCACCAGCAGGATTTGCCAACGATCACGCCAGGGATGCGGACGGTCCTTGAGGCTGCCGTTGAACAGCAGCAGTTCCAGCAGATGGGTCAACAGCAACAGACTGCCCGCCAGATTCACCAGCAGGTGCAATGGATTGATCAATGGCTTGGCCAGATTGATCAGCACCACCAGCCAAAAAACCAAGGTCAGAAACTTACCCATCCCCCACAAGAACTTCATACGCTCCCCTCGTGAATTATTCTTTGCGCGCACAGTAACGACTTATCCCGGGGGGACGCCAGAGGAGGATGAAAATTCTTCCCGAAGGCTCTGTTTAGCCCCTCGATCGGCGAGGATCGCCTGCCACGGCCGAACTCGGCGGACGCATCGAGACCCAGGAGAAGACCAGCGCCGGCCTTATCAGCAACGCCCGGAGCCGGAAGCCGAAACGAACCTGCGCGGCAGTCACGCCGCGCAGGTCATGGGTTTCAGCGGTTGATCTGAATCTCCGTGCGACGGTTCATGGCTCGGCCTTCGGCGGTCTTGTTGTCCGCCACCGGCTTGCTTTCACCCGCGCCGGTCACCGAGACGAAGCTGTTGCGTGGAATGCCGTTGCTGATCAGGTACTCCACCACCGAGTGGGCACGCTTGTCCGAGAGTTTCTGGTTGTAGGCGTCACTGCCGACGCTGTCGGTGTGGCCGGTCACTCGCAGTTGCGCGCTCGGCGCCTCCTGTTTCAGGCGGGTGACGATGGTGTTGAGCTTGGACTTGTCGGCTTCGGTCAGCTTGGCCGAGTCGAAATGGAAGTACACATCGCGAATGACGATGGTTTCTTCCTTGACCACTACCACCTCTTCCACCACGGGTGGCGGTGGTGGGCAGCCGTTGGCATCGACCTTCACGCCCCTTGGGGTATGCGGGCACTTGTCACGGCTGTCCGGCACACCATCGCCGTCCTCGTCGCCATCACCTTTTACCCAGCAATAGGCGCCGGCCAGGCCACCGACCAGCAATGCGCCACCGCCCGCCCACGAGGAGCTTTCGGTGGCGCCCAGCGCCGCGCCCGTGACACCGCCCACCGCGGCGCAGATCGGCCAGTCGGTTTTCTGCAAACCTGCACAACCAGTCAACACACTGGTTAACAGAACCAAGGGTACTGCCGTCCGAATGATGCTCATCTGATTTCTCCTGAGGGATCGGCTCAAGGCCGATTCACGGAGTAAAGACCCCGGCATTGATCTGCGCCAGCAACGGGCCAGCGCCGTTTTCACCCCGTAAACACGGGAACCTCGCGCAATAAGTGGTGAACCGCTCTAGGCCCGAAGGTGGCGGCACGCTAGTCTTGGGCGTTCTGATCGAGGAGCTAAGATGAGCGCCGGCATTTCTACTCGTACACCCCAGCAGGCCCTGGCGGCCCTGCTGGATCGCTATGCACCGCAACAGCTGCTGCTGATCGGCGCCAGCGACTTCCCGGCCCTGACGGCCTTCAAGGAAGCCCACCCCGGCACTCAGGTCGCCCAGGCAGCGCCCGGCCCCTTGCCCGCGGAACTGGCGGCCCGGCGTTTCGACCTGGCCCTGGCGGTGGACTGCCTGGAGCATTTGCCCAAGCGCGACGGCCTGAACCTGCTGGGGGGCATCCGCAACCTCAATGCCAGTCGGATTGCGGTACTGGCCGACCTGTCCGCCTGCGGCTGGCAGGAAACCGATTTTTTCTCCCTGGCCCTGCAGGCCAGCGAACGCTTCCAGCGGGAACAGCAGGTACTGACCCTGTTTACCTATGATCTGCTTGAATACAAACAGGTGCCCGACTGGCTCAATTCACGCTTCTGGGCGAACCCGGAGAACTTTGGAAAGTATTGGTGGTAACACGATGAGCGCCTCGATTTGTCCCTGCGGCAGCGGCAACCTGCTGGATGCCTGCTGCGGCCACTACCATGCCGGCCATCCCGCGCCCTGCGCCGAGGCCCTGATGCGTTCGCGCTACAGCGCCTATGTGCTGGGCCAGGTGGATTACCTGCTAGCCACGACCCTGCCGGTGCAGCAGGCCGGCCTGGATCGCCAGTCCATCAGCGAATGGAGTGCGCAAAGCACCTGGCTGGGGCTGCAAGTGGAGAGCTCGGAGGTCTTCGGTGGCCAGCCGGAGCATGCCTTCGTCACCTTCACCGCGCGCTGGCACGACAGCCAGGGCGAGCACAGCCACCGTGAGCGGTCATCCTTCGTGCAGAACCAGGGACGCTGGTATTTCATCGATCCGACGGTGCCGCTGAACGCCGGGCGCAACGACGCCTGCCCTTGCGGCAGCGGGCAAAAATTCAAGAAGTGCTGCGCCAGCTACTTCACCCGCTGAACCGGGAATACCCCAGGCCCAGGACGGGCCCGGGGAATTCAAAGGGAGTCTTGCAATGATCGGTGAACTGCGCATCCTGCGAACCCTCTGCCTGCTCGGACTGCTGAGCCTGTCGGGGTGCGTGTCCTGGTTCACCGAGGAGGAACTGGACCCCGCGGTGCATCTGGTGAAAGTCGAGGTGGTCAAGGCCAATCTGCTGGAACAGCGCTTCACCCTGCACCTGCGGGTGGACAACCCCAACGACAGCGACCTGACCGTGCGCCGCCTGACCTACCGGGTCTATCTGCAGCGTTTCCTGCTCAGCGAGGGCGAGCACGAACACTGGTTCACCGTCTCGCCCCACAGCAGCCGCTTGTTCAAGGTGCCGGTGCGCACCAACCTCTGGCCGCAGATCCGCGACGTGGTGAAACTGCTGCGCAAGCCTGAACACCCCATTCCCTATCGCCTGGAAGGCGAACTGGAAATCGGATTATTCATCGGCAAGGACGTGCACCTGAAGCGCAATGGCGTGATAATTCCCGGCGATTTTATTCCGGAGTAACCCGCAATGACCCAGCAACCTCATGTCCATGGCCCTGACTGCAACCACGATCATGACCATCACGATCACGACCATGGCCATGTTCACGGCCCGCACTGCAACCACGCGCACCAGGAGCCGGTCCGCAACGCGCTGAAAGACGTCGGCCGCAACGATCCTTGCCCTTGCGGCAGCAGCAAGAAGTTCAAGAAGTGCCACGGCGCTTGATCTGAGCGCAGGCCGGGCTGCCAGGGCGCTACGCCGTCAGCGGCAACACTGCCCGGCCTCCCCGGCCAGGAGCTGCTCCTGGCTCAGGACCGTGGCGTACTCGCCCTGCAGATTGGCCAGCGACATGGCATGCACCTCCTCGGCAGTACGGGCCCGACCGGCAAAGTCGGGCTTGTCGAAGGTGTAGCAGGCATCGGCCACCACCCATACCGCAAAACCCAGGTTGCCTGCGGTGCGCGCCGTCGACTCCACCGAGTTGTTGGTGGCGACACCGACCATCACCAGCCCCGTAATCCCTTCCCGGCGTAAATCCGCTTCCAGCGGGTTGGCACAAAACGCATCCGGCACCTGCTTGCGAATCAGCCACTCGCCGTCCTGGGGACGAAAGCGCGGCTGAAATTCCACCCCGGATTGCCCAGGCCAGAACACCGAGTCCCGGGAGCGCGACAGGTGCTGCACATGAATCACCGGCCAAGCGCGGGCCCGCCAGTGAGCCAGCAGCTCAAGCATGCGTGCCTCCGCCTCGGGGTTGTTGCGCGGCCCGAGCCGGGGCTCGAGGATGCCTTGCTGCTGGTCGATGAGCATCAGTGCGGTGCTGGCCGAAAGGGGCATATTTTCTCCGTTGCGGTCATTGAATTCGATGCACTTGAGCATCACATGCCTATTCAGGCAAGCCATCGAGGGCAAACAGGACGACCTCATGCCGGCATTGGCTGTCCATAACGTACGGATACATTCCAATTGGAGCACTGCATGATCGACCTGTATTACTGGACCACCCCCAACGGCCACAAGATCACCCTGTTCCTCGAAGAGGCCGGCCTGCCCTACACCCTGCACCCGGTGAACATCGGCCTGGGTGAACAGTTCAAGCCCGAGTTCCTGAAGATCGCCCCGAACAACCGCATTCCGGCCATCGTCGATCCGCAACCCGCCGATGGCGGCCAGCCGCTGTCGCTGTTCGAGTCCGGCGCGATCCTCCTCTACCTTGCGGAAAAGACCGGCCAGTTCCTGCCCCAGGATCTGCGCGGGCGCCAGGAAACCCTGCAATGGCTGTTCTGGCAGATGGGCGGGCTGGGACCGATGGCCGGGCAGAATCATCATTTCAGCCACGCCGCCCCGGAAAAAGTCCCCTACGCCATCAAGCGCTACGTGGATGAGACTGCGCGCCTGTACGGCGTGCTGGACCGACGCCTGGCGGACCGCGCGTTCGTCGCGGGCAGCACCTACAGCATTGCCGACATGGCGATCTACCCCTGGATCGCTTCGTACAAGAAGCAGAGCCAGAAACTCGAGGACTTCCCGCATCTGCATCGCTGGTTCAACAGCATCCAGGCCCGACCGGCCACTGAACGGGCCTATGCCCTGGTCGAGCAGGTCAATCCCGCCATCTGAACCTCGCCTTGCGGGAGCCGACTTGCCAGCGAAGGCGTCCGCAAGCTCCAAGGCCAGGCGCCAGGACCTGTTCGCCCACTAGCCGGCTCCTGTGTGCTTTGGCCGCGGCCGAAGGGCCGGCGATGGCTATTTGCAGCGCCTTCAAGAAATACCTCCCGCCCCCGCTTGCGCGGCACTCGCCTGCTCACTAACGTAGCGCCTTTATCGACGTTACCCCCCGCAGGAGCTTGACCATGGCCTCGCCAGCCCTTTCACATTTTCTTCCCCGGCTCGGCGTTGCCGCGGCTGTGGCCGGTGCCCTGAGCCTGGCCGGTTGCCAATCCTGGAACTCGCAGAACAGCCTGCCCCCGACCTCTGGCGTGCAGCCCCTCAAGGGCCTGGCCCAGAACGTCTCCGTGCGCCGCAACGCCGTGGGCGTGCCGCTGATCGAAAGCAACAGTTTCCATGACGCGCTGTTCACCCTGGGCTACGTGCATGCCAGCGACCGCATCGGCGAAATGGTCACCCTGCGCCTGCTGGCTCAGGGCCGCCTGGCAGAGATGTCCGGCGCCGAGGCGCTGGATGTCGACCGCCTGATGCGCGCGGTAAACCTGAAGAAAAGCGCCGACGAGCTGTACAAGGCCTCGTCGCCACGGATCAAGCGCTTCTTCGAGGTCTACGCCCGGGGGGTCAACGCCTACCTGTTCCGCTACCGCGACAAGCTGCCGCCAGACCTCGCCGCCCGTGGCTACATTCCTGAATACTGGAAGGCCGAAGACTCGGCACTGATCTTCTGCCTGCTGAATTTCGGCCAGTCGGCCAATCTGCTGGAAGAGATCAACAGCCTGGTACTGGCGCAAAGGGTCGGCAGCGACAAACTGCCCTGGCTGACCCCGAGCTACCCCGATGAGCCGCTGCCCATGGCCGAGGCCGACAAGCTCAAGGGGCTGGCATTGTATGTGCCGGGTTTGAGCGAGCTCAGCCTGGCCGCCAAGCAGATGTCGACCCTCAACTCACTGGGCGTCACCGCCGGCAGCAACCTGGCCGTCGCCCCGCAGCGCGCTCGCAGCGGTCGCAGCCTGCTGGCCAGCGACAGCCAGATCGGTGCCTGGTACTACGTACAGATCCGCGCACCGAAATATCAGGCGGCCGGGGCCTCGATCGCCGGTTTACCGGCCATTCTGCAGGGGTTCAACGGCAAGCTGGCCTGGAGCATGAGCTCGGCGATGGGCGACAACCAGGACCTGTTCCTGGAAAAACTCAAGCGCCAGGGCAATGCCCTGTACTACCAGAACAACGGAAAATGGCAGCCGGTCATCGTTCGCAACGAGACCTACTTCGTCAAAGGCCAGCGGCCGATTCGCGAAGCCGTGTACGAAACCCGCCACGGTCCGCTGCTCAACAGCGCCCTGGGGATCAACGCCAACAATGCCCTGGACAGTGGCTACGGCGTGGCGCTGCAAATGCCGGAGCTCAAGGACGACAAGAGCCTGGATGCGTTCTTCGATCTGTCACGGGCACAGAATGTGGAGAAAGCCTCCGACGCCAGCCGCGAGATTCGCGCCATTGCCCTGAATATGGTCTATGCCGATGCCAGCAACATCGGCTGGCAGGTCACCGGACGCTTCCCCAACCGCCGCGAAGGCGAAGGCCTGCTGCCGTCTCCCGGCTGGGACGGACGCTATGACTGGGATGGCTATGCCGATCCGATGCTCCACCCTTATGACCAGGACCCGCCCCAAGGCTGGATCGCCACCGCCAATCAGCGGGTCATCTCCCGCGGTTACGGCATGCAGCTGTCCAACTCCTGGGAGGCGCCGGAGCGGGCCGAGCGCATCGGGCAATTGCTGTCTGGCGGCAAGCAGGACAACCGCAGCCTGATTGCCCTGCAGTACGACCAGACCACCCTGTTCGCGGCCAAGTTGAAAAAGATGTTCGAGGCGCCGGGCATGGCCCAGCCGCTGAAAAACGCCATTGACACCCTGCCCGAGGCAGACCGCGCCAAGGCCCGGGAAGCCTACAGCCGGCTGATGGCGTTCGACGGCAAGCTCAATGCCGGCTCTGCCGACGCCGCGCTCTACGAACTGTTCCTCCAGGAAAGCGCCAAGCAGACCTTCCTCAAACAGCTCGGTCCGGAGCCCGGCGTTGCCTGGCAGGCGTTCGTTGCCAATGCGGGCCTGTCCTATTCGGCCCAGGCCGACCATCTTCTGAGCCGCGAAGACAGCCCGTTCTGGGGCGACGCGCGGAACGGGCAAAAAGAGGACAAGCCAGCCATTATCGCCCGCAGCCTGGCGGCGGCCATCAGTTCAGGCGAGCAACTGCTGGGCACGGACCGCAAGGCCTGGCAGTGGGGCAAGTTGCACAGCTACCGTTGGACCAACAACAGTGGCCAGGCGATACGTGGTCCCTTGCAGGCCGGTGGCGACCAGAATACCGTCAACAGCGCCGGCTATCGCTGGGGACAGGACTTTGCCATCACCACGACCCCGGCCCTGCGTTTCGTCGTCGACTTCGCGCTGAGCGAGCCGTTGATGGGCCTCAACAGCAGTGGCCAATCCAGCAACCCGGTGAGCCCGAACTACGCCAACGGCATCGACGGCTGGCTCAAGGCCCAGTACCTGAGCTTCCCGATGCAACCGCAAAACTTTGAACGCAGCTACGGCAAGACCCGTCTGACCCTGGTCCCGGGCAAGTAAGCGCCTGGCCCTGCCACCCGCTTGCCCATCCGGTGCAAGCGGGCCTGCCCCAAAACGAACAGCCCGCCCCCGCCGAGGGCATGACGCGCCAGCGTGATGCCCAAGCCAGCGCCTGCCGCGATCAACCGCGCACCTTGCACCTTATTGGCGCCCGCCCCAAAACACGCCCCACTTGAGCGCACGCCGCCCCTGACACCGACACCTGCCAACGGTTTTAAAACACTTGTTCGGGACTCTGGTTCGGAAATTGCTACTTTCAATATGTCTTATGCGTTCCAGTAACAGTACTCATGCGCCACAAGCGCTCATATTGGTTCTTAGGGATTGAATAATGAAAAAAGCATTGCTGACCCTTTCTGCACTGGCTCTTTGCATGGCCGCCGGCTCCGCGCTGGCCAAGGAATACAAGGAACTGCGCTTTGGCGTCGACCCGTCCTATGCCCCCTTCGAATCCAAGGCCGCCGACGGCAGCCTGGTGGGCTTCGACATCGACCTGGGCAACGCCATCTGCGCCGAGCTGAAGGTCAAGTGCAAATGGGTCGAAAGTGACTTCGACGGCATGATTCCCGGCCTCAAGGCCAATAAGTTCGACGGTGTGATCTCTTCCATGACCGTTACCCCGGCCCGTGAAAAAGTCATCGACTTCTCCAACGAGCTGTTCTCCGGCCCCACCTCGTTCGTGTTCAAGAAGGGCTCGGGCCTGAGCGCGGACACCGCCACGCTCAAGGGCAAGACCGTCGGCTACGAGCAGGGCACCATTCAGGAAGCCTATGCCAAGGCCGTGCTGGACAAGGCCGGGGTCAAGACCCAGGCCTATCAGAACCAGGACCAGGTCTACGCCGACCTGACCTCCGGGCGCCTGGACGCCTCGATTCAGGACATGCTGCAAGCCGAGCTGGGCTTCCTCAAATCGCCACAGGGCGCGGACTACGAAGTCAGCAAGCCGGTGGAAGACCCCTTGCTGCCGGCCAAGACCGCCGTCGGTATCTCGAAAGGTAACAAAGAGCTGAAAGCGCTTCTGGATAAAGGTATCAAAGCGTTACACGATGATGGCACCTACGCCACCATCCAGAAAAAACACTTCGGTGACCTGAACCTCTACAGCGGTAAATAACCTGTCGGCGCCCATCCTCGATGGGCGCCTTTTTTATCGCTACGGGTCACTGATCGATGCTCGAAGAACTTCTAAAAAACCTGGGGCTTTCCGCCTTCAGCCTGAAGGGTTTCGGCCCCCTGCTGCTGGAAGGCACCTGGATGACCATCAAATTGTCGGTGTTGTCGCTTCTGGTCAGCGTCCTGCTCGGCCTGATCGGCGCCAGCGCCAAACTCTCCAGCATGGCCTTGCTACGGATTCCGGCCCAGCTCTACACCACCCTGATCCGCGGCGTGCCGGACCTGGTGCTGATGCTGCTGATTTTCTACAGCCTGCAGACCTGGCTGACCTCCTTCACCGACTTCATGGAGTGGGAATACATCGAGATCAACCCCTTCAGCGCCGGGGTGATCACCCTGGGTTTCATCTATGGCGCCTATTTCACCGAAACCTTTCGCGGGGCGATCCTTGCCGTGCCCCGGGGCCAGGTGGAAGCGGCCACCGCCTATGGCCTGAAACGCGGCCAGCGCTTTCGCTTCGTGGTCTTCCCGCAGATGATGCGCTTCGCCCTGCCGGGCATCGGCAACAACTGGATGGTGATGCTCAAGGCCACGGCCCTGGTATCGATCATCGGCCTGGCCGATCTGGTCAAGGCCGCCCAGGACGCCGGCAAGAGCACCTATCAGCTGTTCTACTTTCTGGTCCTGGCGGCGCTGATCTATCTGCTGATCACCAGTGCCTCCAACTTTGTCCTGCGCAAGCTTGAACGGCGTTACGCCGCCGGCGCCCGGGAGGCCGTGCGATGATCGAACTCCTGCAGGAATACTGGCGTCCCTTCCTTTACAGCGACGGTTACCACATGACCGGGCTGGCCATGACCATGTGGCTGCTCACGGCGTCGATCTGCATCGGTTTCCTGGTGTCGATCCCACTGTCCATCGCCCGGGTTTCGCCCAAGCGCTACATCCGCTGGCCAGTGCAGTTCTACACCTACCTGTTTCGCGGCACGCCGCTCTATATCCAGCTGCTGATCTGCTACACCGGGATCTACAGCATCGCCGCGATCCGCGCGCAACCGCTGCTGGATGCGTTCTTTCGTGACGCGATGAACTGCACCATCCTCGCCTTCGCCCTGAATACCTGCGCCTACACCACGGAGATTTTCGCCGGGGCCATTCGCAGCATGGCCCACGGCGAAGTCGAAGCGGCCAAGGCCTACGGCCTGAGCGGCTGGAAGCTGTATGCCTACGTGATCATGCCCTCGGCCCTGCGCCGCTCGCTGCCTTACTACAGCAACGAAGTGATCCTGATGCTGCACTCCACCACGGTGGCCTTTACCGCGACCATTCCCGACATTCTGAAAATCGCCCGGGACGCCAACTCGGCGACCTTCCTGACCTTTCAGTCGTTCGGCATCGCCGCCCTCATCTACCTGTGCGTGACCTTCACCCTGGTGGGCCTGTTCCGTCTCGCCGAGCGCCGCTGGCTGGCCTTCCTCGGACCGACCCACTAGGACTTGCAGCAGGAATAACCGTCAATGCGCCACGAGATCCACGACCTGCTCGCCCCCTTGCCGGGCACCGCGCGCCAGGTCCACAGCTTTCATTTCGGCCCCACCCAGGCCGCGGGCAAGATCTACATCCAGTCGTCCCTGCATGCCGATGAGTTGCCCGGCATGCTGGTGGCCTGGCACCTCAAGCAGCGCCTGACGGAACTGGAAGCCGAAGGTCGCCTGCGGCATGAAATCGTTCTGGTGCCGGTGGCCAACCCGGTAGGCCTGGAGCAGATACTGATGGACGTGCCCCTGGGTCGCTATCAGTTGGAGAGCGGGCAGAACTTCAATCGCGGCTTCGTCGATCTCAGCGAAGAGGTGGGCAACGCCGTCGAAGGACTGCTCAATCACGACCCCCGGCACAACCTCGATCTGGTGCGTCGGCACCTGGCCGACGCCCTGGCCCGGCAACGCCCCGAGACGCAACTGCAATCCCTGCGCTTGACCCTGCAACGGCTGGCCTGCGACGCCGACATGGTGCTGGACCTGCATTGCGACTTCGAAGCCGTGGCGCACCTGTACACCACCCCCGAAGCCTGGCCGCAGGTCGAGCCCCTGGCCCGCTACATCGGCGCCGAAGCCTGCCTGCTGGCCACCGACTCGGCGGCCTGGTCGTTCGATGAGTGCTTCAGCCTGCTGTGGTGGCAACTGCAACAGCGCTTCGGCGAGCGCTTTGCCATTCCCACCGGCAGCTTCGCGGTCACCGTCGAACTGCGCGGCCAGGGCGACGTCAATCATGGCCTGGCCCGTCTCGACTGCCAGGCCATGCTCGATTACCTGACCCATTTCGGTGCCATCGCCGCCGAGGCGCCGCCCTTGCCTGAACTGCCCTTCCCGGCCACGCCGCTGGCGGGAGTGGAACCGGTAGCAACGCCGGTGGGCGGGCTGCTGGTGTTCACCGCACTGCCGGGGGAATACCTGCAAGCCGGACAGCAGGTGGCTGAAATCATCGACCCGATCCACGACCGGGTCACCCCTATCCATTGCAACAACGCCGGGCTCCTGTATGCCCGCTCGCTGCGGCGCATGGCCACCGCCGGCATGGTGATCGCCCATGTCGCCGGCCGCGAAGCCTATCGCAGCGGCTATCTACTTTCGCCTTGAGGATGCAAGCCCCATGTACAAATTGACCGTTGAAGGCCTGCATAAATGCTATGGCGACAATGAAGTGCTCAAAGGTGTGTCTCTCAAGGCCAAGACCGGCGACGTGATCAGCCTAATCGGCGCCAGTGGCTCGGGCAAAAGCACCTTTCTACGTTGCATCAACTTTCTCGAAACCCCGGACGACGGCGCCATGAGCCTGGATGGCCAGCAGATCCGCATGGTCAGCGATCGTCACGGCATGCACGTGGCCGATCCTGCCGAGTTGCAGCGGATCCGCACGCGCCTGGCGATGGTGTTCCAGCATTTCAACCTGTGGAGCCACATGACCGTGCTGGAAAACATCACCATGGCTCCGCGCCGGGTGCTGGGGGTCAGCACCAAGGACGCCGAAGAGCGGGCCCGGCGCTACCTGGACAAGGTCGGTCTGCCGGCCCGCGTCGCCGGCCAGTACCCGGCGTTCCTGTCCGGCGGCCAGCAGCAGCGGGTGGCCATCGCCCGGGCATTGGCCATGGAGCCGGAAGTCATGCTGTTCGACGAACCGACCTCGGCCCTGGACCCGGAACTGGTGGGCGAGGTGCTCAAGGTGATCCAGGGCCTGGCCGAAGAAGGCCGGACCATGATCATGGTCACCCACGAAATGAGCTTTGCACGCAAGGTGTCGAGCCAGGTGCTGTTTCTGCACAAGGGCCTGGTGGAAGAGGAAGGCGCCCCGGAGGACGTGCTGGGCAATCCGAAAAGCGAGCGCCTGCAGCAGTTCCTCAGTGGCAATCTGAAGTAGCGACCCGCTACGACGCTCCCGTCCGCACCGGTTTGCCGCGGGCGGGGCGTCAAGCGGCGACGGGCCGGCTCAGGCCACGGGTGCGGGTGGCGGCTCGTCGGGCAAGGTGGGCTCGCCTGGTTCCTGGGGGTCAAGGGGTTGCGGGGTATCCGGGTCAGGCTGACCGGGAATGCCACCCGCCATCTCGGCGGACGGATGGGCCAGCAGGGTCCAGGCCAAGAGCCCGACCTGATTGGGTTCCAGCTGGGCCAAGGTGGCGCTGATTCGCGGATCTATCTTCATGGGGCACTCCTGAGCTGGGCCCGGCATGCCTTGCGCATACCGGAAATACACCCAATAGAGTGTGGGTCCGCTCAGGAATTCCCGCTGTCTGTCAGACGGACGTACTCAGGTGCGCGGCAGGGTGACGCCACGTTGGCCCTGGTATTTGCCGCCCCGGTCCTTGTAGGACACTTCGCACTCTTCATCGGACTCCAGGAACAGCATCTGCGCCACGCCTTCGTTGGCGTAGATCTTCGCCGGCAAGGTGGTGGTGTTGGAGAACTCCAGGGTCACGTGGCCTTCCCACTCCGGTTCCAGCGGGGTCACGTTGACGATGATGCCGCAACGGGCATAGGTGCTCTTGCCCAGGCAGATGGTCAGCACGTTGCGCGGAATGCGGAAGTACTCGACGGTACGCGCCAGGGCAAAGGAGTTCGGCGGGATGATGCAGACGTCGCTCTTGATGTCGACGAAGCTCTTTTCATCGAAGTTCTTCGGATCGACGGTGGCCGAATTGATGTTGGTGAACACCTTGAATTCATCGGCGCAGCGCACGTCGTAGCCGTAGCTCGACACCCCGAAGGAGATCAGCCGATCCGGGCCTTCGCCACGCATCTGGCGCTCTACGAAGGGCTCGATCATGCCGTGCTCTTGCGCCATGCGGCGAATCCACTTGTCCGATTTGATGCTCATGGCGGGTGTCCTGAAATAGCGAGGTGAAAAAAAACGGTCAGGCATCTTACCGGGGCGCGGGGTCGGGTTCAAAGTCCGGGGCGTTTTTCTCGCCCGACACCACGATTTTCAAGGGCTCGGCGACGAACGACGGGCCGTCAGTCACGAAAACCGAGAAACCTTGGCCCTAGCCATTGGCACGTTCAGGAAAAAGGGTTAAGGTGGCGCCACTGTGCTGCTTGTGTCACTGAGAATCTCTACACGATGTTGAATTTCGATCCAACCATCTCCAAGAATTTTTCCTGCTCTTTGCACTCAGTCTCGGCCAGGGCTTTTCCTGAGTCGCAGTTAACTTTGTCCAAGGAGATACACCATGTCTAATCGCCAAACCGGTACCGTTAAGTGGTTCAACGATGAAAAAGGCTTCGGCTTCATCACTCCACAATCCGGTGACGACCTGTTCGTACACTTCAAAGCTATCCAATCCGACGGCTTCAAAAGCCTGAAAGAAGGCCAACAGGTTTCTTTCATCGCTACCCGCGGTCAGAAAGGCATGCAAGCTGAAGAAGTTCAAGTTATCTAACTTGTACTGATCCAGTAAAAAAGCCCCGCCCTCAACAGCGGGGCTTTTTTGTGCCCGGTGCTTTTGTCGGCGCCTTTTACTGAAAAGGCGCCCGGGCCGCTCCGGTTTACCAGGCCACGCCAAAGCCCACGGTGTAGCGGGTCTTGTCCAGATCGCTGTCTTTGGTGCCGCGAATCAGGTCCTTTTCCGCCTTCAGGTTCAGCGACGCCCAGTCGGTGACCTTGTAGCGCAACCCCATCTCGGCATCCAGCGCATAGTCGGCCACCCCGGAAAGCGGTCGCCCGACTTCGCCATTGGTGAAGAACTCCACCCGTTTACCGATCAGATAGCGGTTGTAGTCCCACTTCATTGCCAGGGAATAGAAGTTGTCCCTGCCGCCTTCGGCGTACTCGTAATCTGTACGGTTGAGCAGCGACCCCAGGGAGAACGCCCCCAATTCATCGTCCCAGAACTGGTAGCCAGGGCCGGTACCCACGACCCGCTGCCGCTCCAGCTCCTCGACCTTGTCACGCTTGTAGGTCAGGCGCCCTTCCCAGAACCATTTTTCAGTGATGAAACGGTCCAGGGCATATTCGGCACTCCAGTTGTCCGTGGTCACCACATGATCCTGGAACTCACGGTTGTACTCACCCTGCGCATTGTGGCGCCAAGCCCCATGGCGCGCCGACGTCTTGAAGTCGATGTCGTAGTCATCGGTATCCTTCTCCGCACGCTTGTAGTCCATGGCGACATCGACATTGCCCTTCCAGACCATGTCCTCCACCAGCGGCCTGGGCTTCATGATCTGCTGGATACTCGCCAGCTCCACCGTCTTGGGCGCTTCACCGTTGGCAAGAATGACCTTGCCCTCCTCCGCCGCCTGCAACGACTTGGTCTTCTCCCCGATGTAGGCATCCTGCTTGACCAACAGCTCCTGGTCGCTTTCCAGGGTCTTGACCTGTTTCCAGTCGATGGAAATAGCGCCGCCATAGTCGGTCTGGAGCAACAGCTTGCCGCCGTCGAAAACCTTGATTTTGCCGCTCAGGCGATCACCGTTCTTCAACCAGACGGTATCGGCCAGGACAGGCGTGGAGGCGCTGAGCACCGCGAAACACAACAACGTTCTAGGCAACATAGGTAATACAGGGCTCGATCTTGCGAAAAAAAACGGCATTATTCCTGCTGAACACGCCTTAGTCAGGACTGACCCGGGTATTGAGAGTGAGTTCAATATGCATCCACCCCTCATCCCCTGAACCGACCAACGCCTCTTCATTGATCTGGAACCGCGAATGTGACCGAACACGGCGACGCCCCACAGGACCCGGCGCAAATCCGACGCACGGCGCTGTACCTGACCCTGGCCCAGGTTCCCGCAGGCAAGGTGGTGAGCTACGGCCAACTGGCAGAAATGGCCGGCCTGGGCCGCGCCGCGCGCTGGGTTGGCCGCACCCTCAGCCAGTTGCCGGCCGACACCCGCCTGCCGTGGCACCGGGTACTGGCCGCCGGCGGCCGCATCAGCCTGCCGGCCGGCAGCCCGTCAGGTGATGAGCAGCGCGCCAGACTGCGCGGCGAAGGCATCACTATCCGGAATAATCGCGTGGATATTCAGCGCCATGGCTGGCGCCCGGTAGAGCACAGCGGTTAGAGTGCGCGCTTTGTTTCCGCAATCTGAGGCAGACTTCAGCCCATGCCCCGTAAAACCTGGCGCGCCGCACTTGCCGCCTATGCCAGCCCCTCGACGCTCGTGCTGTTGCTGCTTGGTTTCGCTGCCGGCATGCCTTACATGCTGGTGTTCTCGACTCTCTCGGTGTGGTTGCGCGAGGCCGGTGTGGCCCGCGAAACCATCGGTTACGCCAGCCTGATCGGTTTGGCCTATGCCTTTAAATGGGTATGGTCCCCGCTGCTTGACCAATGGCGCCTGCCAATACTGGGCAAGCTAGGCCGACGCCGCTCCTGGCTGGTACTGGCCCAGACCCTGGTGATTCTCGGCCTGATCGGCATGGGCTTCTGTGACCCGCAAAAACATCTGTCCTGGCTGATCGCCATTGCCGTGATCGTGGCCTTTGCCTCGGCGACCCAGGACATCGCCATCGACGCCTACCGCCTGGAAATCGCCGACGACAGCCGCCAGGCCGCCCTGGCCGCCAGCTACATGTCCGGCTATCGGGTAGCGGTGCTGCTGGCGACCGCCGGCGCCCTGTTCTTTGCCGAAGGCTTCGGCTCCACCGGCTTCAGCTACAAGCATTCAGCCTGGACCGGCACCTACGTGCTGTTCGGCGTGCTGATGATTCCCGCGCTGATCACCACCCTGCTGATGCGTGAGCCCGCCGTGCCACTGCGCACCCAACTCTCCGCGGGACGCTACAGCTTCGCTCACCAGCTGATCTCGGTATTCGTCCTGATCGTGCTGCTGGTTTCGGTGCCCGCCACCTTCACCCAGCTCTACAACACCGACTTCGCCAGCGTGATCTTCGATGGCATGAGCCTTTTGGACCTGCTGCTGGAAGACCGGGCGTTCCTGCGGGCCATCCTCTATGTCACCCTCACCGCCCTGTGCCTGTCGGCCATGGGCCGCCGGGGCCTGGCGCCGGTGCTGACGCCGGTCAACGACTTCATCCTGCGCTATCGCTGGCAAGCCTTCCTGCTGCTGGGGCTCATCGCCACCTATCGCATGTCGGACACGGTCATGGGCGTCATGGCCAACGTGTTCTATATCGACCAGGGCTTCACCAAGGACCAGATCGCCGGGGTCAGCAAGATCTTCGGCCTGATCATGACCCTGCTCGGGGCCGGCATGGGCGGCCTGCTGATCGTGCGCTTCGGCATCCTGCCGATCCTGTTCATCGGTGGCGCCGCGTCCGCCGCGACCAACCTGCTGTTCCTCATGCTCGCCGACATGGGCCCGAACCTGGAAATGCTGGTTGTCACCATTTCCCTGGACAACTTCAGTTCGGGCATGGCCACTTCGGCCTTCGTCGCCTACCTGTCGAGCCTGACCAACCTCAAGTTCTCCGCCACCCAGTACGCCCTGCTCAGCTCGATCATGCTGTTGCTGCCGCGCCTGATCGGCGGCTATTCCGGGGTCATGGTGGAGAAGTTCGGCTACCACGACTTCTTCCTCATCACCGCGATACTCGGGGTCCCGACGCTGATCCTGATCGCCCTGCACTGGTTCCAGGAGAGCCGCCGCGCCGGGCCCAAACCCGAGCCGGAGCACCCCGCCAATGGCACCGCCGTGAGCGAAGAATCCTAGAAAATCCCGGGAGTTACGGGCCGTTCCCCGTCGCTCCCCGCCCTTCCAAGCGCAATCCTGTACGCCAGCGGAACTCGCCCGTACAATGCTCCGTCACTTCCAGTCTTCAGCAACCGACAACGGCCTACCATGCGTACCAGTCAATATTTGCTCGCCACACAGAAAGAAACGCCTTCCGACGCGGTCGTGATCAGCCATCAGCTGATGCTGCGCGCCGGCATGATCCGTAAACTGGCTTCCGGCCTGTACACCTGGCTGCCGATGGGCTTGCGGGTGATGCGCAAGGTTGAAGCCATCGTTCGCGAAGAAATGAACGCCGCGGGCGCGCTTGAAGTGTTGATGCCGAGCACTCAGCCGGCTGAGCTGTGGCAGGAATCCGGTCGCTGGGAAGAATACGGCCCTGAGCTGCTGCGCTTCAAAGACCGGCACGGTCGCGATTTCTGCGCCGGTCCGACCCACGAAGAAGTGATCACCGATCTGGCGCGCAACGAGCTGAGCAGCTACAAGCAGCTGCCGCTGAACCTGTACCAGATCCAGACCAAATTCCGCGATGAGATCCGCCCGCGCTTCGGCCTGATGCGCGGTCGCGAGTTCATCATGAAGGACGCCTACTCCTTCCACGCCGACCAGGCGTCCTTGCAGGTCACCTACGACCGCATGCACCAGGCTTATTGCAACGTCTTCACCCGCCTGGGCCTGAAGTTCCGTCCGGTTGAAGCGGACAACGGCTCCATCGGCGGCGCCGGCTCCCACGAATTCCACGTACTGGCCGAGTCCGGCGAAGACGATATCGTCTTCAGCAACGGTTCCGACTACGCCGCGAACATCGAGAAGGCCGAAGCCGTGCCGCGCGAAACCTCGCGCCCGGCGCCGACCGAAGAGATGCGCCTGGTGGACACCCCTGACGCGAAAACCATCGCCCAGCTGGTGGAAGGCTACAACCTGCCGATCGAGAAGACCGTCAAGACCCTGGTGGTGCATGCCGAAGAAGCCGGCAAGCTGATCGCCCTGATCATCCGTGGCGACCACGAACTGAACGAAATCAAGGCCGCCAACCAGCCTGGCGTTGCCAGCCCGCTGGTCATGGCTTCCGAAGCCGAACTGCGTGCCGCCATCGGTGCCGGCGCCGGCTCCCTGGGCCCGGTGAACCTGCCACTGCCCATCATCATCGACCGTTCGGTGGAGCTGATGAGCGACTTCGGCGTCGGCGCCAACATCGACGACAAGCACTACTTCGGCGTCAACTGGGAGCGTGACCTGCCCGTTCCGACCGTGGCCGACCTGCGTAACGTGGTCGCTGGCGACCCGAGCCCGGACGGCAAGGGCACCCTGGAAATCAAGCGCGGCATCGAAGTCGGGCACATCTTCCAGCTGGGCAACAAGTACAGCAAGGCGATGAAGTGCGAAGTGCTGGGCGAGAACGGCAAGCCGGTGACCCTGGAAATGGGCTGCTACGGCATTGGCGTGTCCCGCGTGGTGGCCGCCGCCATCGAACAGAACAACGACGAAAACGGCATCATCTGGAGCGACACCCTGGCGCCGTTCCAGATCGCCCTGGTACCGCTGCGCTACGAAACCGAGCAAGTTCGCGAAGCCACCGACAAACTCTACGCAGAACTGACTGCCGCCGGTTTCGAAGTGCTGCTGGACGATCGCGACAAGAAAACCAGCCCGGGCATCAAGTTCGCGGACATGGAGCTGATCGGCATTCCTCACCGCATCGTGGTCAGCGATCGCGGCCTCGCCGAAGGCAACCTGGAATACAAGAGCCGTACCGAAGCCGAGGCGCAAGCGCTGCCCGTGGCCGACGTTCTGTCCTTCCTCCAAGCCCGTATCCGTCGCTGAAACCAGATAGAGAAGTCATGTTCAAGCGAAACACCTTAAGCCTCGGGGGCGCCGCCTTGTGCGGCGCCCTGCTGGTCAGCGGCTGCGCCAATCAGATGTCGCAACGCAGCGAACACGAGGAACGGATCGAGCGCAAATTGCTCGATCACAGCCTGCAGATCGATGTCGGTGAGCCTAAGGTGCTTGAGCTGCCGCAACGCCGGGTACGTATCCACGAGCAAAAGACCTTCGAAGTCACCGAGTTCGAGGTCACCCGCCGCTACGATCGCTATACGCCCTACCAACCCTGGCGGGAGATCTACGAGATCCCACTGGGTGCGGTAGCGCTGGTGGCCGGCGTCGGTGCCAACGTGGTCAATGTGTTCGCCCTGGGCAACCTGCCGGACAGCGTCACCAAGGACTGGGTCAGCTATGGCGTGTCGGGGCTCAACCCGTTCATGAACATGCCGTCCCACGGTCGGGCCCAGCAGAACCTGGCAGCCATCGATGAAGTCCAGCGTGACAAGCGCCTGGAGTATTCGAGCCTGCCCTGGAGCGAGCGCCCGGTGCAGGTCAAGGCCGGCAAGCAGACCTACGACATGAGCACCGATCGCAATGGCGTGCTGCGCTTGAACCTGCTGGACGCGCCGTTCTCCGAACAGGACCTGAACCACATCGGCAAGTTGCAGATCAGTGTCGAAGACGCCCAGGACGAAGTGCATTCCGACTCGTCCCTGAGCCTGAGCAGCAGCCTGCGCGGCAAGCTGGTGGAAGCTCACGCCCTGATCTACGACGACCTGGAAGATGACGAAGTGAGCCAATGGGTGCACCGAGTCAAGCGCCTGTCGGAACTGGGCCTGGAAGAAGAAGCCAGCGAACTGGAGCAGAGCCTGATCGAGCTGACCCGCAACGATCCGGAACTGCAGAGCGAGTTTCTCAAGTCCCTGACCAAGAACGCCGGCCGCCTGGTCGCCGACCCCGGCAGCAACTGACATCCCCTGTAGGAGCCGGCTTACCGGCGAAAAGCGCTACCGCGGCTGAATAACAGCCCGGTTCGCTGGCAAGCCAGCGCCTACACTCCGCCCTGGAACAGCTCCAGCTGTTCATGAGCGCCGCGCAGATCCTGCAAACGCACACCAATGCCCAACAGGCGCACCGGCTTGCCGCCCCGCTTGAAGGCCTGGGTCAGCAGTTGCCGATAACTCTCCAGGTCCCGCCCCGCCCCCGCCTGTTCCAGGGTGGTCTGGGTAAAGTCATGGAACTTCACTTTGACGAACGGCTTGCCCGGTCGGTAGCTGGCGTCGATACGGGTCATGCGCCCGGCCAGCGTCTCCATCAGCTCCGGCAACTTCTGCAAGCAACTGTCCAGATCCGGCAGATCCACGTCATAGGTGTTTTCCACGCTGATGGACTGGCGCCGACTGTCATTCTGCACCGGCCGCTCGTCGATCCCCCTGGCCAGGCTCCACAGGCGCTCACCGAAACTGCCGAACTCGCGCACCAGCGCCAGCTTGCTCCAGTCGCGCAACTGCAGGCAGTCGACAATCCCCAGGCGACCCAGTTTGTCCGCCGTGACCTTGCCCACCCCATGCAACTTGCTCACTGGCAATTCGGAGACAAAATCCTCCACCTGATCCGGAGTGATGACGAACAGGCCGTTGGGCTTTTTCCAGTCGCTGGAGATCTTGGCCAGAAACTTGTTGGGCGCGACCCCGGCCGAGACGGTGATATGCAACTGATTGGACACCCGCCGCCGAATGTCCTGGGCGATGCGCGTTGCGCTGCCGGCGAAGTTCGGGCTGTCGGAAACATCCAGGTAGGCCTCGTCCAGGGACAAGGGTTCGATCAGATCGGTGTAATCCCGAAAGATCGCATGAATCTCTTTCGACGCCTCGCGGTAGGCATCCATGCGCGGTCGGACGATCACCAGGTCCGGACACAGGGTCAACGCGTGCCGCGACGACATGGCCGAACGCACACCATAGGCCCGCGCCTCATAGTTGCAGGTCGCAATCACCCCCCGCCGATCCGCGGAGCCGCCCACTGCCAGCGGCTTGCTGGCCAGCTGCGGGTCATCGCGCATTTCGATGGCGGCATAGAAGCAATCACAGTCAATGTGGATGATTTTGCGCTGCATCATATAAAGGCAGGGATCATTGAAAGCTGAAGTCGGAATCAAAGCGGGCGATCAGTATCTACCGGCCCCTGTATATAGCACCAGTACCTTGCATCTCGGATCAATCGGCAAAGCGCCATGAGACATTTATTCTCTCAATGAGCGCCAAGCCTTCCATAGAGCTGCAAGCCACGTTCTACCTGGGCCCAAGCCTCGCCAAACGCTCCTGCGAGCACGCTAAGCGATTGAACAGGAAGCCTTTTTTAAAAATTAATGATTGACAGGCGCCCGCGACGCTGTAGAATCCGCCCACACAGACGCGGGATGGAGCAGTCTGGTAGCTCGTCGGGCTCATAACCCGAAGGTCGTCGGTTCAAATCCGGCTCCCGCAACCAAACATCAAAAAAGGCTACTCGAAAGAGTGGCCTTTTTTGTGCGCGTCTGTTTTTCCCTGCCCGTACTCACCAGCAGCGCGGCAAAACTCTTTAGCTGCCGCTGACTTAAGCGGCAGAGTCGGCCATTCGACGTTTATTTGACCTGTCGGACCATTAATGGTTGACACTCTGTCGTTCGCCTGTAGAATGCCGCCACACAGACGCGGGATGGAGCAGTCTGGTAGCTCGTCGGGCTCATAACCCGAAGGTCGTCGGTTCAAATCCGGCTCCCGCAACCAAACATCAAAAAAGGCTACTCGAAAGAGTGGCCTTTTTTGTATCTGTTGAAAAAGTTCTTTCGCAACAATGACCTGAGAAAGTATTGCGAACCGTTAGCGGTGCTTCGACCCTTCAAGACGCGAGCTATGCTCTGTCTCGAGCAACCACCCGGCGGCAAGCGCCCAGGGTCGCCGGGCCACGGTGAGACGCGTTAATATCTGAAACTATTTTTTCTACAGGGATTGGTAACTTGGCTGGATACCCCCATCCTGTCGCGCACAATCCAAGAGGTGATTGATGCGCGCCAACACGTCTGACTCACAAGACAGCGATACCACCGCTACCGCCACTCAACCTGTGACAGCCACTCGCTTGCGCTGGCTGGACCTGTTGAGCAAATACCGCCAGCCCCTGGGCTTGGCCGTAACCCTGTTGCTGTTCGCCATTGCCCTGGTCGCTTGCCGGCATTTGCTCAGCGAGCTGGACTTCTACGCGCTGCACGACTCGATCCTTGAAGTGCCCAAGCCGGCCCTGCTCGGCGCCCTGGGCGCGACCATCGTCGGCTTTATCATTCTGCTGGGCTACGAGTGGTCCGCCAGTCGCTATGCCGGAGTCAACCTGCCCGGTCGCACCCTGGCCCTGGGCGGCTTCACCGCCTTCGCCATCGGCAACGCCATCGGCCTGTCGCTGCTGTCCGGCGGCTCGGTGCGTTATCGCCTGTATGCACGCCACGGGCTGGGGGCCTCAGACGTCGCCCACATGACCCTGTTCGCCAGCCTCTCCCTGGGCTGCGCCTTGCCACCGCTGGCGGCCCTGGCCACCCTGAGCAACCTGCCGGCCGCTTCGGCGGCCCTGCGCCTGCCAGAGAGCCTGTTGGCCGGCATCGCCCTGGCCATCCTGCTGCTGGGCGCAGTACTGGCCGTCGGCATCTATCGCCGGCGCCTGCCGGAGCAACCCCTGCGCGACAACCTGCTGGTCCGGGTCGGACGCCGCACCCTGCGCCTGCCAGGTCGCCGCCTGACCTTCCTGCAACTGATCATCACCGCCCTGGACGTCGCCGCAGCCGCCACCGTGCTCTACCTGCTGCTGCCCGAAGCACCGCCCTTCGGCGCCTTCCTGCTGGTCTACCTGCTGGCCCTGGCAGCCGGCGTACTGAGCCATGTGCCCGGCGGCGTCGGGGTGTTCGAAGCCATCCTGCTGGCAGCCTTCGCCGACAAGCTCGGCGCCGCGCCCCTGGCCGCCGCACTGCTGCTGTACCGCCTGATCTACGTGGTGCTGCCGATGCTGGCGGCCTGTGTCCTGCTGCTGATCAACGAAGCCCAGCGCCTGTTCCAGACCCGGCAATCGCTGCGGGTGGCTTCCGGCCTGGCGGCACCGATCCTGGCGGTGCTGGTGTTTCTCTCCGGCGTGGTGCTGCTGTTCTCCGGCGCCACCCCGGAAATCGACACCCGCCTGCAACACATCGGTTTTCTCATTCCCCATCGCCTGGTGGACGCCTCGCACTTCGGCGCCAGCCTGATCGGCGTGCTCTGCCTGCTACTGGCCCAGGGCCTGCGCCGGCGCCTGTCGGCGGCCTGGATGCTCACCACCATTCTGCTGCTGGTGGGCGCCCTGCTCTCGCTGCTCAAAGGCTTCGACTGGGAAGAAGCCTGCCTGATGACCCTCACGGCCAGCCTGCTGGCGGTGTTCCGGCGCTCGTTCTACCGCCCCAGCCGCCTGACCGAACTGCCCTTCTCGCCGCTGTACCTGGTGGCCAGCGTCTGTGTGCTCGGTGCCTCCATCTGGCTGCTGCTGTTCGCCTATCAGGACGTGCCCTACAGCCATCAGCTGTGGTGGCAGTTCACCCTCGACGCCGATGCTCCCCGGGGCCTGCGCTCGCTGCTGGGCGCCGCGGTGCTGTTGCTGGTGGTGTCCCTGACCTGGCTGCTGCGCACCGCGCGTCCGGTGATCCACCTGCCCACCAGCGAAGAGCTGGACAAGGCGGCGCAGATCCTCATGGCCTCCTCCCAACCCGATGGCGGCCTGGCCCTGACCGGTGACAAGGCGCTGCTGTTCCACCCCAACGACGACGCCTTCCTCATGTACGCCCGCCGTGGCCGCAGCCTGGTGGCGCTGTACGACCCCGTCGGCCCGACCCAGCAACGCGCGGAAATGATCTGGCAGTTCCGCGACCTGTGCGACGTGCACCATGCACGCCCGGTGTTCTACCAAGTACGGGCGGAAAACCTGCCCTACTACATGGACATCGGCCTGACCGCGATCAAGCTCGGCGAAGAAGCCCGGGTCGATCTCAAGCGCTTTGATCTCGAAGCCAAGGGCAAGGAGATGAAGGACCTGCGCTACACCTGGAACCGCGGCACCCGCGACGGCCTGTCGCTGGAGATCCACGAACCCGGGCAAGCGCCAATGGATGAGCTGAAGGTCATCTCCGATGCCTGGCTGACCGGCAAGAACGTCCGCGAGAAAGGCTTCTCCCTGGGCCGCTTCAGCGACGACTACCTCAAGCACTTCCGTATCGCGATCATCCGTTTTGAAGGGCGCCCGGTGGCCTTCGCCAACCTGCTCGAGACCTACAGCCACGACCTGGCCAGCCTCGACCTGATGCGGGCGCACCCGGACGCGCCGAAGCTGACCATGGAGTTCATGATGGTCGGCCTGATCCAGCACTATAAAAATCATGGATACGCCCGCTTCAGCCTGGGCATGGTGCCGCTGTCCGGCCTGCAACCCCGGCGTGGCGCGCCGCTGACCCAACGCCTGGGCTCGATGGTGTTCCGCCGTGGCGAGCAGCTGTACAACTTCCAGGGCCTGCGCCGCTTCAAAGACAAATTCCAGCCTGACTGGGAACCTCGTTACATGGCCGTGCCGGCAGGTCTGGACCCGCTGGTCGCATTGGCCGACACTGCCGCCCTGATTGCAGGCGGCTTGACTGGATTGGTGAAACGCTAATGATTCGACGCTCTTGGCGGTACCTGCTGGCAACCCTGGTGGTGCTGGCTCTGATTGCAGGTGGCGGCTACTGGTGGTGGAACCGCCCAGCTCCCGAACCCACCCTGGAACAACTGACCCAGGCCGACGGTTCGACCCTGACCCGAGTGACCCCAGGCACCAAGGCCAAGGCCCGGGTGGTGGTGGCGGTGCTGCCTGACGCCACCCTGGCCGACAAGCAACTGCTGGCCCTGAGCCGCAGCGGTGCGGCGCAGATCGTCCAGGTGATCCTGCCCAAGGACGACTGCAAGCTGCAGGAACAAGCCCTGCAAGACGCCCTGCCCCAGCTCAACGGCCCGGCCACCCTGGTCAGCGGCATCGGCCCGGGCGCCGCCCTGGCCTGGCGCTGGATCGCCTCCCAGAACGACGACAAGGCCCAGGCCGTGTCGGTAGGCTTCACCATCAACCCGGCGCCCGGCTGCACCGATCCACTGCCCAAGACCCTGGCCCACGGCCACTGGCTGGTGGCCTGGAACGACAATCCGGACGACGAAAGTGCCGGGTTCGTGCGTGACACCCCCAACGCCACCACCAGCATCAGCGACTACGACATCCACCTGCCCCAGGTGCTGAACAACGAGCTGCGCAAGCTGCTGGTGGGTTCGGAGAACGGCGGCCTGAGCATCCCCGTGGTGGAAGTCCCGGCCGGCCAGGCCAAGGACACCGTGACCCTGTTTCTCTCCGGCGACGGCGGCTGGCGCGACCTGGACCGCGACGTGGCCGGCGAGATGGCCAAGATCGGCTACCCGGTGGTGGGCATCGACACCCTGCGCTACTACTGGCAGCACAAGACCCCGGAACAGAGCGCCATCGACCTCACCGAGCTGATGCAGCACTACCGGCAGAAGTGGGGCACCAAGCGTTTCGTGCTGACCGGCTACTCCTTCGGCGCCGACGTGCTGCCGGCGATCTACAACCGCCTGCCGGAAGCCGAGCAACAGCGCATTGACGCGATTATCCTGCTGGCCTTCGCCCGCACCGGCAGCTTCGAGATCGAAGTCGAAGGCTGGCTGGGCAACGCCGGCAAGGAAGCCGCCACCGGCCCGGAAATGGCCAAGCTGCCAGCGGCCAAGGTGGTGTGCATCTATGGCGTGGAAGAAGTCGATGAAAGCGGTTGCACCGACAAGACTGCCGTCGGTGAAGCCATGAAGCTGCCAGGGGGCCATCACTTCGATGAGAACTACCCGGCACTGGCCAAGCGCCTGGTGGATGCCATCGAGAAGCGCCAGGTCAAGGATCAGGCCACCGCTCAAGAGTGAGCTGAGCCTCGCCCCATAAAAGCCCCCGCAGCTTCTGGTTGCGGGGGCTTTTTTACATCAGCGGCCTCAGCTACCCCGCTGAAGACTGCTTAATTGCGGATGACTCCCGCGCAGCTTGTAGGCAAACTCCGATAGTTGTGTAAGGGGTGTGTTTTGCGCACTTTGCCGCCTTGTTGGCCTGCGCTTCGACGGGCTAGGCTCCGGGTGTCGCTGATCCTTCGGCGGCCGGGCTTGGAAACCCGAAGAGTTAAGCGCAACAGCACCCCATCACCACTGCAGCGGCTTACCGCTGCAGTCTTGTGTTATGGCGGCTGTGCGTGGGACGCCTTTGGGCGTGCCGGTTCTTAACTCCCGGTTTTCCAACCCGCGCATAGCTGCCACCCATTCGCTTGGAAACGAACGTGGCAACTTCTTTGAGTTAAGGAGTATGACCATGAGCCAAACAAGTCCACCTGCACCCCGTGAACTGAAAACAGTCGGCCTCACCCCTTTCATCTACCGTTCCGACCTGCCGCTGTTCCAGGTCAGCCCCGGCCTCCCCATCGGCGACGCCCTGGCCCAAGCCTCCGACCTGCTGTCCCTGGCCAAGGCCTTTGCCGAGGACGCCGCCTACAGCCAGGACAGCGATCGTCACGCCTGGGCCGCGCACTACCTGACCGCCATGGGCAAGGCGGTGGTGGACGATGTGGTGCAGGCGCTCGCCGCTTAACACGCGAGGGGCGATCTCGCGAACGCGTTCTGTTATCGGCATTGATGCTGGCTGTCGGGCCGTTATCGCGAGCAAGCTCGCTCCTACAGGGTCGTGGAAACGAAAAAGCCCCCGCTGCCGCAAGGCAACGGGGGCTTTTATGGGCTCGGGTTTATATCTCGACCTGGGTGCCCAGTTCGATCACCCGGTTCACCGGCAGCTTGAAGAAGCGCAGGTTGCCGTTGGCGTTCTTCAACATGAAGGCGAACAGCGCTTCGCGCCAGCGGGCCATGCCTTCGAGCTTGGAGGCGATCACCGTCTCGCGGCTGAGGAAGTAGGTGGTGCGCATCGGGCTGAAGTCCAGTTCATCCAGGTGGCACAGCTTCAGGGCTTCCGGCACGTCCGGCTCGTCGGTGAACCCAAAATGCAGGATCACCCGGAAGAAGCCTTCGCCGTAGGCATCCACCTCGAAACGCCGCTGGGCGGGCACCCGGGGAATGTCCTCATAGACCACGGTCAACAGCACCACTTGCTCATGCAACACCTGGTTGTGCAGCAGGTTGTGCAACAGTGCGTGGGGCACGGCGTCCGGCCGCGCAGTGAGGAACACCGCGGTGCCCTGGACCCGATGCGGCGGCTGCACGCGGATGCTGCCGATGAAGATCGGCAGCGGCAGGCCGCCTTCGTCCAGGCGATCCACCAGCAGTTCCTTGCCGCGCTTCCAGGTGGTCATGAGGACGAACAGCACGATCCCCGCCAGCACCGGGAAGGCACCGCCCTGGACGATCTTCGGTACGTTGGCGGCGAAGAACAGCCCGTCCACCAGCAAGAAACCCACCAGGATCGGCACGGTCAGCACCGGTGGCCATTTCCACAGCAGCAGCATCACCGCGGACACCAGGATGCTGGTGATCAGCATGGTCCCGGTCACCGCCACGCCGTAGGCCGAGGCCAGGGCACCGGAGGACTCGAAGCCCAGTACCAGCAGGATCACGCCCACCATCAGCGACCAGTTCACCGCGCCGATGTAGATCTGCCCTTGCTCGGCACTGGAGGTGTGCTGGATGTACATGCGCGGGATGTAGCCCAGTTGGATCGCCTGACGGGTCAGGGAGAAGGCGCCGGAAATCACCGCCTGGGAGGCGATCACCGTGGCCAGGGTCGCCAGCACCACCAGCGGGATCAGGGCCCAGCCCGGCGCCAGCAGGTAGAACGGGTTGCGCGCGGCGTCGGGGTTTTCCAGCAGCAACGCGCCCTGGCCGAAGTAGTTCAGCACCAGGGCCGGCAGCACCAGGGCGAACCAGGCACGGGCAATCGGCTTGCGGCCGAAGTGGCCCATGTCGGCGTACAGGGCCTCGGCGCCGGTCAGCGCCAGCACCACGGCGCCAAGAATGGCCACGCCCATGCCGGGATGGACGATGAAGAAGCGCACGCCCCACACCGGGTTGAGCGCCTGCAGCACTTCCGGGTGCTGGAGAATGCCGTTGACCCCCAAACCTCCCAGCACCAGGAACCAGGCCACCATCACCGGGCCGAACAGCTTGCCGATGCGATCGGTGCCGTGTTTCTGGATCAGAAACAGCCCCACCAGCACCACCAAGGCCATGGGCACCACCCAGTGCTCCAGGCCGCTGAACGCCAGCTCCAGCCCTTCCACCGCCGACAATACCGAGATCGCCGGGGTGATCATGCTGTCGCCATAGAACAAGGCAGCGCCGATCAAGCCGAGGATCACCAGCACCGAACGCAGACGTGGGTAGGAGCCGGCCGCCCGCCGGGCCAGTGCCGTCAGGGCCATGATGCCGCCCTCGCCCTGGTTGTCGGCCCGCAGGATGAACAGCACGTATTTGATCGAAACGACCCAGACCAACGACCAGAAAATCAGCGCCAGGATGCCAAACACCCCATCGTGGTTGACCTGGACGCCATAACTGCCGGAAAACACCTCTTTGAGGGTATAGAGCGGGCTGGTGCCGATATCGCCATACACCACCCCGACCGCTGCCACCAGCATCCCCAGAGGCTTAGCCCCGGAGTGCTCGCCACTCACCGCCTGACCACTTGCCTGACCCATCAATGACTCCTACTACCAAGACCGGGGCTTCTTATATAGAAAGCGCAAGGTTATACAAGGGCTATTCTCTAAACTTGTGCAGTTTCCCATGTAACTTGCAGGTTTTTATTACCACTGGGTACTTAACTAAAGCCGCATGAAAACCACCGGGCATAACGCGAAGAAGCATAGTCCAGCGCTCGTCGTATTTCCCCTGCATAAAGCTGGTCAAGCGCCTCGACCATCGCTAGAATTGCGCACTTTTTGATCAGAGGCGCAGCCAGCGCCCAACTGTCGCACTTGCCCCCCAAGTGGCTCGACACCCAATACCGAGGTTAGACATGTCCACCCCCTCCGCGCCGGCCAACCCGAAAGTCGGCTTCGTATCCCTGGGTTGCCCAAAAGCTCTGGTCGACTCCGAGCGCATCCTCACTCAACTGCGCATGGAAGGCTATGACGTGGTGTCCACCTACCAGGACGCCGATGTCGTGGTGGTCAACACCTGCGGTTTCATCGACTCGGCCAAGGCCGAATCCCTGGAAGTGATCGGCGAAGCCATCAAGGAAAACGGCAAGGTCATCGTCACCGGCTGCATGGGCGTCGAAGAAGGCAATATCCGTGACGTGCACCCAAGCGTGCTGGCCGTGACCGGCCCGCAACAGTACGAGCAGGTGGTCAACGCCGTGCACGAAGTGGTGCCGCCGAAACAGGACCACAACCCGCTGATCGACCTGGTGCCGCCGCAAGGCATCAAGCTGACGCCACGGCACTACGCCTACCTGAAGATTTCCGAAGGCTGCAACCACAGCTGCAGCTTCTGCATCATTCCGTCGATGCGCGGCAAGCTGGTCAGCCGCCCGGTGGGCGATGTGCTCGACGAGGCTCAGCGCCTGGTCAAGTCCGGGGTCAAGGAACTGCTGGTGATCTCCCAGGACACCAGCGCCTACGGCGTCGACGTCAAGTACCGCACCGGCTTCTGGAACGGCGCGCCGGTGAAGACCCGCATGACCGAGCTCTGCGAGGCCCTGAGCACCCTGGGTGTGTGGGTGCGCCTGCACTACGTGTACCCGTACCCGCACGTTGACGAGCTGATTCCGCTGATGGCCGCCGGCAAGATCCTGCCGTACCTGGACATCCCGTTCCAGCACGCCAGCCCGAAAGTGCTCAAGGCCATGAAGCGTCCGGCCTTCGAAGACAAGACCCTGGCGCGGATCAAGGCCTGGCGCGAGATCTGCCCGGATCTGATCATCCGCTCGACCTTCATCGTCGGCTTCCCCGGCGAAACCGAAGAAGACTTCCAGTACCTGCTCAACTGGCTGACCGAAGCCCAGCTGGACCGCGTCGGCTGCTTCCAGTACTCGCCGGTGGAAGGCGCTCCGGCCAACGACCTGGACCTGGAAGTGGTCCCGGACGAGGTCAAGCAGGACCGCTGGGAACGCTTCATGGCGCACCAGCAGGAAATCAGCTCGGCACGCCTGCAACAGCGCATCGGCAAGGAGATCGAAGTGCTGATCGACGAAGTTGATGAGAATGGCGCGGTGGGCCGCTGCTTCTTCGATGCACCGGAGATCGACGGCAACGTGTTCATCGATGGCGCCGGCGATCTGAAGCCGGGTGACAAGGTCTGGTGCCGGGTCACCGACGCCGACGAATACGACCTCTGGGCCGAAACCCTGTAAGGCGTAAAAAAACTGCCAAGCCCCGCTCTCACCACGAGATGCGGGGCTTTTTTCGGTCTATCGTTAGCCCTTGCCAATCACCTCAGGGACAAGCGGCATGCGCCACCACTCGGTCATCCACACACCGAAAGTCAGCGACTACCCGGAACTGGTCCGCGTCTGGGAAGCCTCGGTTCGCGCCACCCACGACTTTCTCCCAGACAGCTACATAGCGCTGCTGCGCAACCTGGTGCTGACCCGCTACCTGGATGCGGTGATGCTGATCTGTACCCGCGACCCACGCCAGCGCATCACCGGTTTCGCTGGCGTGGCAGCGGGCAAGATCGAGATGCTGTTCATCGACCCGGCCCATCGCCGCCAGGGCCTAGGCCGGCAACTGCTGCACTACGCGGTGGAGCACTTGAACGCCTATCAGCTGGACGTCAACGAGCAGAATCCCCAGGCCTTGGGTTTCTACTTCAAGCAGGGTTTCGAAGTGGTCGGCCGCTCGGAACAGGACGGCCTGGGCCAGCCCTACCCACTGCTGCACATGCGCCTGAAGCAGCCACAGCTGCAAGCCCTGCGCGGCTAAAAGCCACAGCCGGCAAATGGACCCGCGATTAACCAGCGCCAGGCAGGTACAATAGCTGCCCTCTTTTGTTACGGCCCCTGACATGACTGACCCGATTCGTCTCTCCAAACGCCTCATCGAACTGGTCGGCTGCTCCCGCCGGGAGGCTGAGCTGTTCATCGAGGGCGGCTGGGTCACCGTAGACGGCGAAGTCATCGACGAGCCGCAGTTCAAGGTCGGCGCGCAAACCGTCGTGCTCGACCCCGAAGCCAAGGCCACCGCACCGGAGCCGGTGACCATCCTGCTCAACGTGCCCGCCGGCCAGGGCCTGGACAGCGCCATGCAGTCCATCAGCGCCGACAGCCTGTCGCAGGAGCACCGCTACGGCAAACGTCCGCTGCGTGGGCATTTCCTGCGCCTGAGCGCCAGTGACGACCTGCAACCCAATGCCAGCGGCCTGCTGGTGTTCACCCAGGACTGGAAGGTGCTGCGCAAGCTGACCGCGGACGCGGCCAAGATCGAGCAGGAATACGTGGTCGAGGTCGAAGGCGAGATGATCGATCACGGCCTCAACCGCCTGAACCACGGCCTGACCTACAAGGGCCGCGAGCTGCCGCCGGTCAAGGCCAGCTGGCAGAACGAAAACCGCCTGCGCTTCGCCATGAAGAATCCGCAGCCGGGTGTGATCGCGCAGTTTTGCCAAGCCGTCGGCCTCAAGGTCGTCGCCATTCGCCGCATCCGTGTCGGCGGCGTGTCCATCGGCAAGGTGCCGCTGGGCCAGTGGCGCTACCTGTCGGCCAAAGAGAAGTTCTAAAGCCGCCCCCATTCAGACGCCGTGCCCTGGCGCGGCGCTCCACGCGCATTGATCAGGACTGTAACCATGATTCATAACGATGTACTGCGCAGCGTGCGCTACATGCTCGACATCAGCGACAAGAAGGTCGTGGACATCATCAAGCTGACCGGCTTCAAGGTCAGCCTCAACGACATCGTCAGCTACCTGAAGAAGGATGAGGAAGAAGGCTTCGTGCACTGCCCTGACGAAGTCATGGCGCACTTCCTCGACGGCCTGGTGATCTTCAAGCGCGGCAAGGACGAAAGCCGTCCGCCGCTGCCGATCGAGCTGCCGGTGACCAACAACATCATCCTGAAGAAGCTGCGGGTGGCCTTCGAGCTCAAGGAAGAAGACATGCACGCCGTGCTCAAGGCCGCCGACTTCCCGGTGTCCAAGCCGGAGCTGAGCGCGCTGTTTCGCAAGTTTGGCCACACCAACTACCGCCCCTGCGGTGACCAGCTGCTGCGCAACTTCCTCAAGGGCCTGACCCTGCGTGTTAGAGCGTAAGACAGCTGCAAGCTTCAAGCTGCAAGTTCAAGGCTTGTAGCTGGCGGCTTGTAGCGCAAGGCTTGAGGCTTGCCAAATGACCTACAGCGTTTCCCCCATCGGCTTCGTGCGCTCCTGCTTCAAGGAGAAGTTCGCCATCCCGCGCCAGCCGCAACTGGCACCCGCCGCCCGTGGGGTACTGGAATTGGTGGCGCCCTTCGATCAGGGCGACGCGGTGCAAGGGCTGGAGCAGGTCAGCCACGTCTGGCTGCTGTTCCTGTTTCACCAGGCCCTGGAGGACAAGCCACGGCTCAAGGTCCGCCCGCCGCGCCTAGGGGGCAACAAGTCCATGGGGGTCTTCGCTACCCGCGCCACCCACAGACCCAACGGCATCGGCCAATCGGTGGTCAAGCTGGACAAGGTCGAGGCCAACCGCCTGTGGATCTCCGGCATCGACCTGCTGGACGGCACGCCGATCCTCGATATCAAGCCCTACGTGCCTTACGCCGACATCATTTCCACGGCGAGCAATGACATCGCCAGCGCCGCGCCGCAGATTATTCCGGTGCAGTGGCAGGATAATGCCCTGCAACAGGCTCAGATCCACGCTCAGCGCCTTCAGGAGCCCCTGGTGGAGTTGATCGAGCAGTGCCTGGCCCAGGATCCGCGCCCGGCCTATCAGGTGCCCACTGCCGAGCGGGAATACGGCGCGCAGTTCTGGGACCTGGATGTGCGCTGGCATTACCCCGAGCCGGGGCTGATCCGGGTGCTGGAAGTGGTCCCGGCGGGCTGAACCCCGGAAACGAAAAAGCCCGCGTTGCCTTGACAGGCAACGCGGGCTTTTTTGCGTTCGGGAGATCGTGCCCAATCAGCACGAATGCGCTGCTTGGGCGATCTTCGCGAGCAAGCTCGCTCCTACTTTTCGACGAAGGCGCGTTCGATCAGGTAGTCACCCGGTTCGCGCATGCGCGGCGAAACGGTCAGGCCGAAGCTGTTGAGCACTTCGCTGGTTTCTTCCAGCATGCTCGGGCTGCCGCACAGCATGGCGCGGTCGTCCTGCGGGTTGATCGGTGGCAGACCGATGTCGCGGAACAGCTTGCCGCTGCGCATCAGGTCGGTGAGACGGCCTTCGTTCTCGAACGGCTCGCGGGTCACGGTGGGGTAGTAGATCAACTTTTCACGCAGCGCTTCGCCGAAGAACTCGTTCTGCGGCAGGTGCTCGGTGATGAACTCGCGGTAGGCGACTTCGTTGACGTAGCGTACGCCGTGGCACAGGATCACTTTTTCGAAACGCTCATAGGTTTCCGGATCCTGGATCACGCTCATGAACGGCGCCAGACCGGTGCCGGTGCTGAGCAGGTACAGGTGCTTGCCCGGCTTCAAGTCATCCAGTACCAGGGTACCGGTTGGCTTCTTGCTGATGATGATCTCGTCGCCTTCCTTAAGATGCTGCAGCTGGGAAGTCAGCGGACCGTCCGGAACCTTGATGCTGAAGAATTCGAGATGCTCTTCCCAGTTCGGGCTGGCAATGGAGTAAGCACGCATAAGCGGACGGCCATTGGGCTGTTGCAGGCCGATCATCACGAACTGACCGTTCTCGAAGCGCAGACCCGGGTCGCGGGTGCACTTGAAGCTGAACAGAGTGTCATTCCAGTGATGAACACTGAGGACACGCTCGTGGTTCATGTTGCTCATGTACGGGGGCTCCTAGAAATTGCCTGCGCTGACCATGAGCGCAATTGCACAGCATTCTAATGGCGGCGACAATATCTGTTAACTGGATTATTAAGATAAGGGTTATCGGTTATATCGATATGCGATTTACTCTCCGTCAACTGCAAGTCTTCGTCGCCGTCGCCCAGCAAGAGAGCGTTTCTCGCGCTGCCGGGCTCCTGGCCCTGTCGCAATCCGCGGCGAGCACCTCGATCACCGAACTCGAGCGCCAATCCAGCTGCCAGCTGTTCGACCGTGCCGGCAAGCGCTTGAGTCTCAATGCCCTGGGCAAACAGTTGTTGCCCCAGGCGGTGGCCCTGCTCGATCAGGCCAAGGAAATCGAGGACCTGCTCAACGGCAAGTCCGGCTTCGGCTCGCTGTCGGTGGGTGCGACCCTGACCATCGGCAACTACCTGGCGACCCTGCTGATCGGCAGCTTCATGCAGGTACACCCGGAAAGCCAGGTGAAGCTCCATGTGCAGAACACTGCGCATATCGTGCAACAGGTGGCTCACTACGAAATTGATCTGGGTCTAATCGAAGGCGACTGCAGCCACCCGGATATCGAGGTGCAGACCTGGGTCGAGGATGAGCTGGTGGTGTTCTGCGCGCCCCAGCATCCGCTGGCCAAACGCGGCCACGCCAGCATGGAGGAGTTGACCCACGAAGCCTGGATTCTTCGCGAACAGGGTTCCGGCACGCGCCTGACCTTCGACCAGGCCATGCGTCATCATCGCAGCGCACTGAACATTCGCCTGGAGCTGGAACATACCGAAGCCATCAAGCGCGCAGTGGAGTCGGGATTGGGTATTGGCTGCATCTCCCGCCTGGCGCTGCGGGACGCCTTTCGCCGGGGCAGCCTGGTGCCGGTGGAAACGCCGGGGCTGGATTTGGCCCGGCAGTTCTATTTCATCTGGCACAAACAGAAGTACCAGACCTCGGCGATGCGCGAATTTCTCGAACTGTGCCGTTCGTTCACCGCCGGGGTGCAGCGCAGCGACGAGATCGTCCTGCCGAGCATTCCTTAGATCAGGATCACCGCCCAGACGATAGTGATCATGCTCAGGGCAACAAACTGCGCGGCACTGCCCATGTCCTTGGCGTTTTTCGACAACGGGTGGCGATCCAGGGAAATGCGATCGATGGCCGCCTCCACCGCCGAGTTGAGCAGCTCGACGATCAGCGCCAGCAGGCACACGGCAATCAGCAGCGCGCGCTCGACCCGGCTGACATGGAGCAAAAAGCTCAAGGGAATCAGGATCACATTGAGCAGCACCAGTTGACGAAAGGCTGCCTCGCCGGTGAAGGCGGCGCGCAAGCCATCGAACGAATAGCCGGCGGCGTTAAGGATGCGTTTAAGACCGGTTTGACCTTTGAAAGGCGACATAGGCAGGGCAACTGAAGAAAAAGAAGTGGGGAAGCTAGTTCAACCAAAGTCAAAAAAGCGTGAACCAGCAGCCGGTTAATGGCTGGAAATTGACTCAAGTTGTTGCAGAAGCAAGGCCGCCTGGGTGCGTGTGCGAACCCCAAGCTTGCGGAAGATCGCCGTCACGTGGGCCTTGATCGTCGCTTCCGACACACTCAGTTCATACGCGATCTGCTTGTTCAGCAAACCTTCACAGACCATGGTCAAGACCCGGAACTGCTGGGGCGTCAGGCTGGCCAGGCCTTCGCTGGCGGCCTTGGCTTCCGCCGAAACACTGACTTCTTCAAACGCCTGGGGCGGCCACCAGACATCACCGTCCAGCACACTGCGCACCGCTTGTTGAATGACTTCCAGGGAGCTGGACTTGGGAATGAAACCGCTGGCCCCGAACTCTCGGGAACGGACCATGACGGAGGCTTCTTCCTGGGCCGACACCATCACCACTGGAATCTGCGGGTATTGCCCGCGCAACAGCACCAGACCGGAAAAGCCGTAGGCGCCGGGCATGTTCAGGTCCAGCAGGACCAGGTCCCAGTCGGCTTTTTCGGTCAGGCGGGTTTCCAGTTCAGCGATGCTCGCCACTTCCACCAGACGCACATCAGGCCCCAGGCCCAGGGTGACGGCTTGATGCAGCGCACTGCGAAACAGCGGGTGGTCATCGGCAATCAGGATTTCGTATGTGGCCATTTTTCAAATGATCCTGTTTTTCATGGCAGGACTGATGCATTCAGCCCTCATCCAGGCAACACGAGTGCTCGCCAGAGTGCGACACCCAAAGAGCACGAACACCGCGAAAAGCCTGAGCAAAACGGTGGTTCAAACAGCGCTGGCGCCCTAATCGGCGCCAAGCATGCCCAGCGCAGCCGGGGTGGTCAAGCGTGAAGCTTTGCGGCATCTTAGCCGGCTAACTAATAAGAGTGCCATCATGCGAAGCCAAGCCTTGCGTGCCGATGTCCTGATGTTGATCACCGCCGTGATCTGGGGATCGGCGTTTGTCGCCCAAACCTCCGGCATGGATCATATCGGGCCCTTCCTTTATTCCGGACTGCGCTTCGCTCTGGGTTCACTCTGCCTGCTACCGCTGGTCCTGCGCAGGGCGGCGGCCGATCGCCCTGCCGCACCGCTGCTCAATCGCGGCCTGTTGCTGGGCGGCGTGCTGATGGGGCTGGCCCTTGCTCTGGGGATCAATCTGCAACAGGTCGGGCTGTTGTTTACCAGTGTCACCAATGCCGGGTTCATCACCGGGCTTTACGTCATTGTAGTGCCGCTGCTGGGATTGCTGATTGGCCACAAGACCGGCCTGGGCACCTGGATCGGCGCGGTGCTGGCCGTGGTGGGGATGTTCCTGCTGAGCGTCGGCGACGGCTTTCAGGTGGCCTCCGGCGACTGGCTGCAACTGATCGGCGCCTTTGTCTGGGGTGGGCACGTGATTCTGGTGGGCGTATTCGCCAGCCGCCATGACCCGATTCGCCTGGCCTTCCTGCAATTTGCCACCTGCTCGGTGGTGAGCCTGATCCTGGCGCTGTGCCTGGAGCCGATTCGCTGGAGCGCGATCGTCGCTGCCGGGCCAGCCATTCTTTATGGCGGCGTGATAGCGGTCGGCGTCGGTTACACCTTGCAGGTGATCGCTCAAAAGAACGCAATTGCCTCCCACGCCGCGATCATCCTCTCCCTCGAAGCCGTGTTCGCCGCCGTCGCCGGGGCCTGGCTACTGGATGAGTCGCTGCAGATGCGCGGCTATTTCGGCTGCGCCCTGATGCTCGGCGGCATGCTGGTTGCCCAGCTATGGCCGCAAAAAAAACAGGCAAACGCCACCACTACACAAAGGGCTTGAGCCGGGAGTGCACTTCATCCTGGGGATCGATGGCTTTCTGGAACTTCGCCGACAGGTAATGGGTGCTGAACACATCAAGGTAGGCATCCAGGACCTGGCTGACCTGCTCGTCCCCCGCCAGCTCCAGGCATAACGCGGCAACCTCGGCGGTACAAAAATGGTCGTCGCGCTTGGAGCGGCGCAGTTTGTAGCGCGACAGCTTCTCGGACGACAGGCTCAGGACCGGCAAGTGCTCAAGATACGGGCTCTTGCGAAACATTTTGCGGGCTTCGCTCCAGGTGGCATCCAACAGAATGAACAACGGGCGCTTGCCTTCTTGCCGCCGGACCTCGCTGACCACCCGCTCGGGGGCCACGAACTCGCCGGGGAACACGATGTAAGGCTGCCACTGCGGATCCGCCAGCAAGGCCAGCAATTGTGGATCGACCTCGGTGCGGGACCAGTGAAACGCCCAGGTGTCGGCAATCACATCGGCGATCAACCACCCGGTATTGCTCGGTTTGAGCGGCTCCACATCGTGCATCACCAGGCACATGGCCGATTCGGCGCTGACCTTTGGCCGCCAGGCACACAGGCAATGACTGGGAATCACGCGGCAGCGCGGGCAACGCTCGGCTCGCGAGCCCCGGGCGAAAAAGGGTTTGACCACACGAGCCATACGCAAATCACGTAGGCGGGATACCGCGTGGCTCATCGCAGGCCACACCGGCAAAGGGCAGGAATCAACACGTCAAAAACTCGAGGCGGGAAAAAGTCGGACAAGTTTATCAGAGCTATCTGTTCAAACCTGTACCGCCTTCCTGGCTCTCCCCCTATAATTCGTCGCCACTGAACGCACAGTCGAGTGACTGGTCGAAGCTTCAGTCATTGCACCAGGAGAGTTTCATGTTGCGCTTTACCATCCCTACCGTCGCCCTTCTGCTGGCCTTGCCTCTGGGAGTCCAGGCTGCGTCTTTGCAAGAGTTCGAACTGAGCAAAATGCTGGAGAAGGTCGCTGCGGAAAGCAACGTCGGCACTCCCCGGGAAATCAACGAAAACATCCTCGATCAGGGTTATACCGTTGAAGGCAAAGAGCTGATCAACCACCTCAGCGTCCAGTCAGCTCACGCCGCCCAGATGCGCGCCAATCCCAAGGCGGTCTACCTGCAACTGGGTGCCAGCGTCTGCCGCAACCCCAACTACCGCAAGCTGATGGCCAAAGGCGCAATCATGCGCTACGAATTTACCGAGAACCGTACCAATCGCCCGGTCGCCTCGGCACGCTTCCAGGAATCGGACTGCCCCTCCCAGAACACCCCCAAGAAGAAGTAATCAAGAGCGAGCCGCGCGTCGCTGCAGATCCTCGGCGCGCAACTCCGCCACCAGGGCCTGCAGGTAACGCGAGTGCGGCTCCTCGCCCGCCAGGCGCCGCCGGCACTCTTCCTCAAGGCTCAAATCATGGGCCGCCGCAGCGGCTTGCAACAGCTGGTACAACTGCGGATCGATTTCCAGCACAACAGTGGTCATCCCTTGCCTCCTTGCCCTTCGCTTTCACGAATGAGCGCCCGCGGCCCCTTCCCGGGCCCAGCGCTGTAACTTAGTAAATCAGGGGTACAGCCCCCTGCCGCCGCGCCCGACCAATGGTGCACAAGCCGATAAGTTCATCAAGAAGCGATTGCCAGCCAAGACTTTCTGGGCACATGATCAAGTCATGTCCGAAGGTTTCCATTAATGCTTTGAGGACGGTTCAGGAGGCCGCCCTGATGCGCCTTGCAGTGCAATTGTTTTCTCAATAAAGGAAAGCAGGACCTCTGTGGATACCTCGATTGCCGCCCAGCGACGGTCAGCAGCAATCGGCGAGGAGCATTGCTCGCACGCTGGGCCGAGCAGGCAGCGACACAGGCTGTGTCGTGGCACATTCGAATACCTCGAGCGTGCACAAGGTTCTGTGCAGAAGGAGAAGCTGAATGCCTTACCAATCGAATGACCTGTTAACCCGTCATTTTCAGAGCAAGGGCGCCGACCTCACGAGCCAGGTCGAAGCGCAACTCAACCAGATTGCCCCCAACAGCCCAAATATCCCTCTTTATCGCGACATGGTTCTCACTGTCCTGCGCATGGCCGAGGATGACCTCAATCGCTGGAACGCCAAGATCACCCTGCAAGCCCTGCGTGAACTGGAACATGCCTTCAGAGTCCTGGAACAGTTCAAGGGTCGGCGCAAAGTGACGGTATTCGGCTCGGCGCGAACCCCCAGCGAGCACCCGCTGTATGCCATGGCCAAGGAGCTGGGCGCTGCCCTGGCGCGCTCGGACCTGATGGTCATCACCGGTGCCGGAGGCGGCATCATGGCCGCAGCCCATGACGGCGCGGGCCTGGAGCACAGCCTGGGATTCAACATCACCCTGCCCTTCGAACAACATGCCAACCCGACTGTCGGCGGTACGGAGAACCTGCTGTCATTCCACTTTTTCTTCACTCGCAAGCTGTTCTTCGTCAAGGAAGCGGATGCTCTGGTGCTCTGCCCCGGTGGATTCGGCACCCTGGATGAAGCACTGGAAGTCCTGACCCTGATCCAGACCGGCAAAAGCCCCCTGGTACCGGTGGTGCTACTGGACGTACCTGGCGGGCAATTCTGGCAGGGCGCCCTGGACTTCATCCGCAACCAGCTGGAAGCCAATCGCTACATCCTGCCCAGCGACCTGAAACTGGTGCGTCTGGTGCATAGCACCGAAGACGCCGTCAAGGAAATCCAGCAGTTCTACGCCAACTTCCACTCCAGCCGCTGGCTGAAGCAAGAGTTCGTCATTCGCATGCACCACAATCTCACCGAACAGGCGCTGGCACAGATGCAGACGGAGTTCTCCGACCTGTGCCTCAGTGGTCGGTTTCAGCAACATGCCTACCGTGGAGAGGAGCACGATGAAGCGCAATTCAGCCATTTGACACGGCTGTCGTTCACTTTCAACGCTCGCGACAATGGCCGCCTGCGGGAACTGATCGACTTCATCAACCTGCCGCAGAACTGGGCCAGACAGCCCCCCAAGGCCCACCAAAGCGTGAGAGAAACCAGCGACGCCAACTGATCCGCCTCTCGCCCGCGGCATCACGCAGCGGGTACAGCCTCAGTCATCCAGCCCTCGGCCGCTCAACAGGCGGCCGATCATGTCCATGGAATAGCCGCGATAACTCAGAAAGCGCCCTTGCTTGGCCCGCTCCCGGGCATCCGCAGGAAAGTGCCCGGCAAACTTGCGCTGCCAGACGTCTCGCAACTGCTCTTGCCAGTCGATACCGCACTCACGCAGGGCAAGATCGATGTCACTTCGCTGCAAGCCGCGCTGACTGAGTTCTTCGCGAATACGCATTGGCCCGTAACCTGAACGGGCACGGTAGGAAACAAAACTTTCGAGATAACGGGATTCGGACAGCAATCCCTCTTCCGTCAAACGGTCAAGGGCAGCTTCGATCATTTCAGGAGGGGCGCCGCGCTGACGCAGTTTACGCGTCAGCTCGACTCGACCGTGCTCGCGTCGCGCGAGCAGGTCCATTGCAGTTCGCCGCACCGCGACGAGGGTATCGAGTACGGCGGTCATTGGATCAATCAGATATCAGCGTCGGCCATATCGTCTTCGGTCTCTTTGACCGGATTGGCTTTGACGTCTGGCGAGGCTGTCAGCAGCTTCTCGCGAATCTGCTTCTCCAACGCGTTGCCGATTTCCGGGTTGTCCTGCAGGAACTTGGCCGAGTTGGCCTTGCCCTGACCGATCTTGTTGCCCTGGTAGCTGTACCAGGCACCGGATTTTTCCAGGAAACCGTGCAGCACGCCAAGATCGATGATCTCGCCGTTGAGGTAGATACCCTTGCCGTAAAGAATCTGGAACTCGGCCTGACGGAACGGCGGAGCCACCTTGTTCTTGACGATCTTGACTCGGGTTTCGCTACCGACCACCTCATCGCCTTCCTTCACCGCGCCGGTACGACGGATGTCCAGACGAACCGAAGCGTAGAACTTCAGGGCGTTACCACCGGTGGTGGTTTCCGGACTGCCGAACATCACGCCGATCTTCATGCGGATCTGGTTGATGAAGATCACCAGGCAGTTGGCGTTCTTGATGTTACCGGTGATTTTACGCAGCGCCTGGGACATCAGGCGGGCTTGCAGGCCCACGTGCATGTCGCCCATTTCGCCTTCGATTTCAGCCTTGGGCACCAGAGCCGCCACGGAGTCGACGATGATCACGTCAACCGCGTTGGAACGCACCAGCATGTCGGTGATTTCCAGGGCCTGCTCGCCGGTATCCGGCTGAGAAACCAGCAGATCGTCGACATTGACCCCCAGCTTGCCGGCGTATTCCGGGTCCAGCGCGTGCTCGGCATCGACGAAGGCACAAGTGGCACCGGCTTTCTGCGCCTGAGCGATGACCGACAGGGTCAGGGTGGTCTTACCGGACGATTCAGGACCGTAGATTTCAACGATACGGCCTTTTGGCAGACCGCCAATGCCCAGAGCGATGTCCAGACCCAGAGAGCCGGTGGAAATGGCCGGGATCGCCTGACGGTCATGATCGCCCATACGCATTACGGCACCCTTGCCGAATTGACGTTCGATCTGACCCAGGGCCGCAGCCAAGGCTTTCTTCTTGTTGTCGTCCATTAAAGTCCTCACGTAATCAATAAGGCCTGACGGCCAACACCTGTATAAGTAGCCAGTATTATTCCACAGCGCTCAAGGATCGCCTACCCCTGATTTGCGATTTCTGCTGCGGCGTGTTGCAGCAGCCCCTCTAGCGCGGCCTTCACCGTTTGTCGGCGAACCTCATCGCGATTCCCGGGGAAGTGCCGGCACTCGGCAGTCAGCGTCTCTCCCGCGCCCCAGGCCAGCCACACGGTACCCACCGGCTTCTGCGCGGAACCGCCATCCGGCCCGGCGATGCCACTGACCGCCACGGCAAAATGTGCATGGCTCTTGGCCTGCGCTCCGCGAACCATGGCCTCTACCACCTCACGACTGACCGCACCGACCGAGTTGAACAACCCGGCCGGTACATTCAGTTGCAAAGTCTTCTGGCGATTGGAATAAGTGACATAACCGGCCTCGAACCAGGCCGAACTGCCCGGAATCCGCGTGATCGCCTCGGCAATACCGCCGCCGGTGCAGGACTCCGCGGTGGTGACATGGGCATTCAGAACCTGCAGACGCCGGCCAAGTTCAGCGGCAAGCTGGGTAATTTCTTTCACAATCCTCTCCTGATGGGGCTGGCGTGTGCTTACCGTACACCAGCAAAGACGGCTTGCAAGTGACAAGCCGTCAGGAAAACCAACGGCTCTGGAACGCGGCTTCAGACAACGAAGCCCCAAAGAACAGGAAAGCGCTCGCGCAAGCTCGCGAAGCTCGACACACAACTCAGGCCAGCAAGTCCCAAGTCAACGCGATTGCACCACCCGGAGTGGATGCATAGGCCCACAATGCCTGGCCTGCGGGAATACGGATCGGGTACGGCATGACAATCTCGGAGTCACTGCCGGAAATGCTGGAGCCGTTGCCCGAGAAGATGATGGCCGCATTGGAGATGGAAGACCCGGTCGGTCCCACATACAGATCGACCACACCGGTCGAGGTCTTGATCAACCCCGTCTGGATGATCAGCCCACCCGTGTTTTGGGCCGCCGAAACGATCTCCACAATGCCTTTTGGGAATACGGTAATGAAGTGCTTGCCCATGGTTACTGCGTTCATTTTTTTCACCTTTGAATGGAAGGGGCGGTCACGGAAAGTGCCGTTTTCATGTCGCTCAAAGGCGATGGGGTCGAAGCTCTTGGGCTTCTCGATGGACGAGCTGCAACAGCACACCCACCGATATCTTGAAGACGCCAGGCAAAGGCCCCGCACGATCGCGGGGCTTCTTGCGGCCTTTTAGAACACGTTGTCCCAGGTGTAGCTAGCGGTTTGCCACTTGTGATCCGGGTAAAAGACACGCGGCGGCTTGATGGTCGGGGTGTACCCGAAACGGGCCCAGATCGGCCGCTCGGTCACGATGCTCAAGCTGCCGTTGGCCTGCAGGCGAATGGTTGCGCCCGGATGGCCAGCAGTCCCACTTTGCCAAACGACGGCATTGTTCGCTGCGTAGATCACCAGGTTACCGTCTGCCTGCATGACGCATCGCGCACCGCCCCTGTTCTGGGTGTACGTCGCCCAGACAACGCTCCAGTTCGGACCGTAGACCACCAGGTTGCCATCGCCCTGGAAGACCAGGGAATGATCACCGGCACGGTAGAACTGGCCCGGTACCAACTCCGCAGGGCCACCGATGATCATGGCCGCCCCGACTGCCGGAGTGAACACGCGACCGTTGGGCGCATACCAGTGAGGGATCGTGTCGATGGTCACGATGTTCCCGTCATCCTGAACCTGGGTGAACGCACGCAAGGACGCATCCTCGCGAGAGCCCATGGTGGGATCGCTCGGTGTCGTCGACCAGATACGGCCGCGCAATGGGTCATCCAGAACGAAGCCGTAATTCATAAAGACCATCATCGGGTCTTTCTTGTTGCCCTTGCTCACATTGGTAAAGGGCGTGTTCTGGTCGGCGACCCACGCCAACTGGGCGCCGTCATAAAGTGCAAGGTTGCCATCAGGCTGAAAGAGCAACTTGAAGCGTTTGTTCGGGGACTGCAGGTACTGGTTCGGCGCCATGTAATAGCGAGCCGGCAGCACCGAAGAACCGTTGTCGGTGAAGTCGTAGCGAATCCAAGCCATGTTGATACCTATTGAGTCGAATGATCAGTCGCGGAAAAGTCCGCTCTCATGTCGCTCACAGGCGATTGCCCAAGGCTCGAGGCCTTCACGTGATTCAAGGTTCCACAGCGGGAACATTTGATCTGGAGCTCGGTAAACTCACCCACGCGGGCGAGAAGTCGTTTGCAATGACCGCATCTGCATTCTTTTAACATCGACAAGTCCATTTGATTTCAACTGCCCCACACTGCGGCAGCGATCCATTTCATAAAGGTCTCAAGGCCGTCAGTGCATCGCCGGAGCACCTTGCAACAGCGACTGAGACTCCCGCACCCACTGCTGCAACGCCCTCAATTGCTCGGCATTGGCATGGCATTGGCTGTAGTTGTCGACGACGCTGGCGGCGACGGTAGAGAGTGCAAGGCCCGAGGCGGCGTCATCAGCGACGCCGGGGCCTGGGGCCACGGGCAGGTTGGTGGCGCCGGCGTCGTGCACCCGGACAAAACCACCAGGCACAACACAGGCGTTATCAGCTGCTTTCGAAACATAGATCGGAACCTCCTTGGTGACAGTGGCGCCCGCCTGATAGACCTTGACGACGCGATCGACGTACTCGACCACCACCTTCTCCTTGACCCTGCCCAACGCCTGGCCCTGCTCGAAGGATTGCTGCAGTCGGGCCTCGTCCAGGCGCTGCTGCTGACTGCGTTCGCTGCCGGCACCGCTGACGAAGCCAAGGGCATAAAGCAACCCCGCTACGACGGCGAGAGCCAGCCAACTGCGGATATTCATCACGTCCTCCTCGGACCGATATGAAATGCATCAAACGGCCGGCAAAAATCCCTGTAGCCGCTGCCACAGGCTGCGAAAAGGTCCGCAGGACCTTCCCTCCAGGTCCAATCGCAGCCTACGGCAGCGACTACAGAAGGTGCCCGCCTCCGCATGAACTCAGACCACGGGCAGGCACAGCACCGCCCGCGCCCTGGCCCAGAGTTGCAGGCGATCCTGCAAGCCGTTCAAACCGCCATTGATGCGACGGGTGATGCTGTTGAACTCATCGCGATCGGCCAGGGCATTGAGCCCGCCGCGCTCCCAGAACCAGGCCGCCGACTCGGCGGCCCATTGCGGCTGCTCCAGCAGCTCCGGCAACTCCAGCAGGCGCTCATCGCCAAACAGCCCGAGGCTGCACTGGCGATAGTTGCTGCGCCCAGTGATCTGGATCAGCCCACGCCCGCGATAACGCTGACCGTCGCCATCGGCCTCGGGGGTGTTGCCCAGGCGTGCCGCGAGCGTGCCGGTGTCGTACTTGCTCAGGTATTGATCACTGCCCAGCTCGCGCACGTATTGCAGTTGCCCGGATTCGTGGCCGATCTGGGCAAGAAAGGCCGCCTGGCGCTTCGGCGTATCGATCTGCCGATGAGCCATGGCGGTGTTGAGTGGAGAAACAAAAACGCCCGCTTGGCGGCGGGCGTTAGGCATGATTTGTTGCAGTTGTTGTTCGGTAATAAGCATGTTCTGTGTTTGTAAGTCGGATAAGAAAACGCCCCGGCGGTGCGGGGCGTTTATTGGGTCTGTTCAGTTATCCACGATGGTGCAACAGGGCGATATTGGCTATCGGGAAAGTTCGGAGATTGCGGCCAGTCGCGCAGCAACTGGATATAGCTAATCAACTCCTTAAATTCCTGATTATTGAGAGTTGCTACCACACCGGCTTCGGCTTGATCGCGATGCCGTTCCCGAAGCCACATGACAGCCGATAGCTGAGCATTACGCCAACTCCGCTCCTGTGAAGGGAGATCAATGCTTGGTTCGGGTGCATCTACTAAATAAGGCAACCCGCTATCGTTGTGAACTCGAATTTTTCCAGGTTCGGGATTACCGATCACGGAGAGATACAACTCTTCTGATATTTCAACTACATCTGCAGGGAGCACCGAGTGCACCCCAACCAGATAGGTTGTCCCGGTACTAGGACTGTATAAACGTTTCACTTACACCTCCTGTCAGAAACCGACTGCAATATAGTTTGCAGACTGATTCGCCGATACCCCGTTAAAAACCTTACAAACTGCTGTAAATGAGGATTGGTTTTTCGCGGTAACGGTCAACCCATACTCATTCATCGCGATGCCTGAAGTGACACTAGGGACAACGACAAAACATGCGTTGGGGAATGCAAGTGGATAAGTAGTTGTTTGCCCACCTGCACTCAAGGGAAGAGTATTGCCCCATTGGACAATTACACCTCCTAACCAAGATGGAAAAGCCACATAGCCATTTGCAGCAAGACTAATAGAGAATCCAAGACGCAATTGTCTCGGTGTTACAATTTTCGAGGTGCTGCTTCCAGCGTTTACGTCCGTTTGACTGGCTATCAATGCTGTACCTCGATTGGTTTCAGTGGCTTGGGCAGCCAACGGAACCAGCGAAGCAACATCGATATTTCCCTGATTGGTCGGCGCGTTCCAGGCCTTGATGCACCACATGACCGCCAGGTTGCGAGGACGGGTTTCAACGCCACCTGATGGATTTGTCCTTAGATTTTCATCATCAGTAACTCCGTTACCAGTATCACCATAAACCCAAGAATCAAACACACTTCCAGCACTTGAACTGTCCTTCACTGAGTGTGCATGACTCTTGAACTCATCGGCCTGCCAACTGCCGACAGTCCGCCCAGCATCCACCCCACGACCATGATCCCAACCCCGCAGGAACTCCCCCCGAGACTCCGGCAACCGGAAGTTACCCGCGCCCTCGCCCCCGGTGTTGAAGGTCGTGCCCAAATAGGCCGCCAGATCCGGATAAGTCGCAGCACTCTGCACACTGCCGTCCACCTCCAGGAATCCCGGCGGCACCGTCCCCTTGGGAAACGGCACCATGGCTCCAACCGGCAAGGCCGACATGTTCTTCAGCAACGCTTCGATCTCGGCCTTGGTGTAGGTCACCGACTTGGTGTACGCATCGGTGATCCCATACTCGGCCAAAGTCGTGCGGATCTTTTCCGGCGGAATCGAATCGCGCACGATCGCCTTGATCGCCGCCAGCAACTGGTCATGCTCGGCCTCCGCCGGCTCCTTCCCACCCGCACGAATCACATTGAGCAATTCATCGGTCACCGCATTTCCCCATTCGGAAGAAATCAGTGAGCCGACTTGCCCCGTGACCGGGTTCTCGTCGACAAACTTCCCATTAACCAACCCAACACTTGGCACACTCTTTGGATAATCCACTCGTCTGTCCTCTCGTTGTCATTCATCCACGCCGACACAGTTCGGCGTGGACATAGTTAGAAAACTGGAAAAGAAAACGCCCCGGCGAGACAGGGCGTTTATTTATTCAAAATTTCATCTGGAGATAGAGGCCACTGAAAATCACGCGAAAATAAATCCTGTTCCTCAATCCTATTAAGACTGATCCGATAGTTTTTCCACAGTAAAAGCTGCTTTGCTTCTACGTCTGTAATACAACCGATATCCATTGCATCCTGTAATGGGCCCATCCTGTATGCAGCTAACGTCAGCAACTCACTTCGTCGTGCCTTCGCTAGAACAGAAAGCTCTTCAATACTAGGTAGGGAAGGCATCACCTGTACGGGCTCAAATTCTGAATAAACTTCATTCGGAAAAAGCTCATCCGCACCCTCTATCGCACGCCACCCCTGAACACCATCATTTCGTACCGCCCAACTCATACATCATCCTCCCAGCCATAACACATCAGCCCTGCGGCGCCTGCTCCCCAGTAGTAAACTCTTGGCTCCTCAAGCACAAACCGCCCCTGGGTATTGTGCTGCGTATTAGTAGAGCCGGTGCTATTGAGCGGTGGACTATTGGGTCCAATGTAACCACCAATGTAACTTGCGTTTGGCGCAGCTGAAGAGTTGCTGTTGGTTGCCCCAAGTAGTTGAAGGCAGATACCTGTGGCCGTTGGCGGAACAAACTGAAAAATGCTGACAGCAACAAGAGCTGTGGCGGTCCCCATGGCCCCCGACGCCATCATTGGAAGTGATGCCAGGTTCGAACCTGACGCAACTTTGTAACGACTGCTCCGACCGGCCTGCACATATGACAGTGGGTATCGGTTTGCCGTAGCGTCCGTGAAAAATGCGCTCACGCGTGTTGCAATAAAACCTGCTGGAATAATCGGTTCAAACACAAACCTCAGCGTTGTATCTACAGCGGTCATGAGCGCAGGTACGCTCGCCGTGATCTGACTCGAAGAGTCAACAGACTTGATGAAAGTTCCTTGCGGAAAGCTTGCTCCACCGAACGGCATTCCAACACGCATTGAAGAAGTGCTGGCAATGCCGGACACGACTGCCGAACCGACGATGGTCGAACACTGGACTAGCGGCATCAACGCAGCAATACCGGCGACTTGAGTGCCATTGGATACAACCCAGACGCTGTACCAACTGGAAGCTGCGAGCGCCCCGCTATCGAGACCATTTAGACCTGTGGTTTGCAGGTTGATGTTCAGGTCGACTGCGCTCAATGCCTGTGCCGCACTACCTTTACCGACAATCAGGCTGCGAGCCTTCACCGAGATCAGTGCATTGGTTCCAGAGGCAGAAACGTAGAGTCCCTGACAACTGCTACCCGATAAAGCTTTGAGCTTCTGAACTTCGACAGTTAGAGCAGCAACATCGATGTTTCCCTGATTAATCGGCGCGTTCCAGGCTTTGATGCACCACATGACTGCCAGGTTGCGTGGCCGAGTCTCTGAAGCTGTTCTCGGCGTACCATCGACGCCGTTATTGATTGCGTCTCGTACTCCGTTTGTTGTTGGATTCCCCGTCCCGAAGCGGGCGAGGTAGTCACCAATAGTTCCACCAGTCGAATACGGTTTAGCTGTATCGGCAGCACTAGCGTGGTAGTGCCCCTGAAACGCATCCGCCTGCCAACTGCCAGGAGAGCGCCCCCCATCCACCCCCCGCCCATGATCCCAACCCCGCAGAAACTCCCCCCGCGACTCCGGCAAACGGAAATTCCCCTCCCCTTCACCACCGGTGTTGAAGGTCGTCCCCAAATAAGCCGCCAGATCCGGATAAGTCGCAGCGCTCTGCACACTACCATCCACCTCCAGGAACCCCGCCGGCACCGTGCCTTTGGGAAACGGCACCATGGCGCCCACCGGCAGGGCCGACATGTTCTTCAGCAGCGCCTCGATCTCGGCCTTGGTGTAGGTCACCGACTTGGTATAGGCGTCGGTGATGCCGTACTCGGCCAAGGTGCTGCGAATCTTCTCTGGCGGTATCGAATCCCGGACGATCGCCTTGATCGCCGCCAGCAACTGGTCGTGCTCGGCCTCGGCCGGCACCTTCCCACCCGCACGAATCACATTGAGCAATTCGTCGGTAACCGCGTTTCCCCATTGCGAGGAAATCAGTGAGCCGACTTGCCCCGTGACCGGGTTCTCGTCGACAAACTTGCCGTTCACCAGCCCTACGCTGGGAACACTTTTCGGATAATCCACTTGTTCTTGTCTTCTCTAGTCATAGTTGATGTACACCTGTGTATGCGCCGGTGTACTGCGATGGATAAGGCACTCCAGGGCGTTCCCCGGATTCATGCCAAAACGTTCACCCCAATAGCTCGCGCCGAAACGCCGGCCCAGTTGCAGGCGGCCGCCGGTATTGAGGGTCCACATGAAGTTCGCCCGCCAGGTGCCGAAATGTGCATGACCAAAACGTGAGCGGCCCATGCGCGGGGTACTCAGCTCAGTGACGCTGGCATTGGGGTAGCCCTGGCTGCGGGCGATTTCGACGAAGTAGGCAGCGCGCTGGCTGCCCACCGCCAACAGACGGCGGCGCACGGCCAGCCGTCGGTCTTCGAACAGCGGGGTCAGGCCCAGGCAGGGATCGGGCAGGTTCATGACCTTTTCCCAATCGGTCACCAGTTCGCTGACGCTGGCCGGGTCCATTTCGTTTTGCAGGTCCACGGCCCGGGCGTCGATGCGCGCCAGCTCCTGGGAGATGCCCTGCAACACTCGTTCAAGCTCCGGCACCCGCTCCGGGTCCCAGGCCGGGCCGCTGGGCAGCAGGCTGCGCAGCTGATCCTGGTACTGGGCGGCGCTTCTTATTGCTGCCATTGGCAACCTCCGAAAACCAGCAACTGATTGTTCGCCGCCGGAACATCGGCCAGGGGCGCCAGCAGCCGGTGATCCTGCTCGCCGGTGGCGCTGCTGATGGCTTCGCGGATATGGCTGAGCAACAGGGTCTGGCCCAGGCCGGCCTCGCGGCTGTGCAGATCGCGCAGCTGGTCCTCGACCGCGGCGCGCACCGCGCTGGTGTCGGGGGTCAGGCGCAACGTGTAGGTCACCGGCAGCATCACCGGGGCCAGCACATGCACCTCGGCAGTGACCGGGCGCAGTGGCTCGATATAGGCCTGGACCTGCGCCAGTTGCTCGGCATTGGGGATCGGCTGCGGGTCATCGTCACGCATGACGAACAGGCCCACCGTGCCTGGCCCCAGGTAATTGCGCCGGCACCAGGCACGGGTAATGCCCGGGCATTCCAGGGCCCAGGTTTCGTAGTCGTCTGCCGAGCCGCCGTGGGGAATGATCCGATAGGAGCGGATCACCCGGGAGCGCAGGGATTCGAGGCTTTCTTCAGCCACGCCACCGCTCAGCCCCGGGGCCAGCACGGTGAACGCGTTGCCAATGCCTTGCACCGGCTGCACCGCGGTCAACTCCAGGCCGGCGCCGGCATTGCCCAGGGCGCCAGCATCGACGGCCTGGATCGTGGTGCTGTTGAGCCCGGCGCTGGTGGTGCGCGCGGCGGTCACTTTGTAACTGCGACCGTCGCTGCTCTGCAGCAGGGTATCGACATCCAGCACGGCTCCGGCCGCGGCCGTGAAGCTGACGCTGCCACGGGCCGCCTGGGCGGCCTTGCGCGGCTGGTTCAGGCGCAGGGCAGCGATGCGCTCCAGAGTCGACTCATCGGCCTTGTCCGGAAGGATCTGCTCGGCGATCCAATCCAGGTAGCCGTACAGGCCAAAGGCGGCTCCACTCAGGGTTCGGGCCAGCACTTGGGCATCGGACTGGCGCAGCGAATCGCTGGCCAGGTCGCTTTGGGTGCGTTGAATCAGCACCGGCAGCGAAGGGGTTTCAAACGGCATAGGTCACCTGCCAACTGTGAATGGGGTTGAGGTCCAGGCGTTCGCCGTCGGCCAGGATCAGCACCGTGCGCAGGTTCAGGCGCTGGGCATCGAGGCGTTCGCTGAGAATCTCGACGGCGTTGCAATGACCATCGTCGATCAGCCACTGCAAGGCCTCGCGGGCATAGAACTCGGCGTCGAGCTGGGTCTGCCGGGTCAGCTTGACCCGGCGCAGCAGCCACAGGCGCGAGCCGATGCGGTCGTCGGCCACTGTGGGAAAGCTGTCGCCCCACCAGCCATAGCGCTGATCGTCGTCCAGGGCATCGTCATCGGCGGCGCGGCGCCAGGTGAACAGGCTGATTTCCACAGCCCGGGTCAGGGCGTTCTTCAGGTCATAGGTGGCGAACATGCTTAACCTCCCACCGGCGCGCCGGTCTGGCCCGGACCGGGTTGCACGCCGCTGTGGACGTGGTTGATCTGGCTGATGCCGGCGGCAAGCTGATCGCCCTGGGAGACGATCTTGCCGCTCATGCTCAGGGTCGGGCTGTCGATGTTGACGCCGCTGCTGGCGCGGATGTTCAGGGTCGCGGTGTCGATGTCGATGACGCGCCCACGCTTGAAGTGGATCTTGTCGCCCTCGTCGGTGTAGATCGCCACCTCACCGGCGGCCAGGGCCTTGAGGCGGTAACGCCGGTCGGCCACCACCAGCACCACCGCGTGGGACCGGTCGCCGCCGAGGAAGGTGGCGATGCCCTCGGCGCCGGCCAGGGGATTGCTGGTGAAACCGTAAGGCTCGAAATGCTCCATGTCGTCGTTGACCTCGCCGGCGGTAAGGCGCATTTGCAGCGATTGCAGTTTGTTGGCCGAGTTGGCGAGCACCACGGTGCCCCGCGCCAACAGGCGTGTCAGTAGGCTCATGCTGAGTTCCTTGGAGGGTAGGAGCCGGCTTGCCGGCGAACAGGGGTTGCGCGGTTTCGGGCCGGATGCCTTCGCCGGCCAGCCGGCGCCTACGGATGGGCGCGGGTTTCAGGTGTTGCCGGGTGTCGGGTTGGCGTCGAAGGTCTGCGGCGGCGCCACCTGCAGGGTGGTGATCGAGCCCTGCTCGGACAGCGACCAGGTGACCTTGGAGATCAGCATGTCCCGGTCGAACCCCAGCACCGGGTCGATCACTCGCACCAGGGTGTTGTGGCGCCACAAATCGCCATTGCTCTGGCGCCAGCCCTGCACCTGGTAGGTGGTGGTCAGGGCCTTGCCGGTGCGGGTGCCGCACTCCCAGTCAGCGCGCTGCTGAGCCAGCTCGGCACTCAGTTGCGCGGCTTCGTTGATCACCGTGACCCGCTTGCGCGAAACCCTTGCATCGCTGGCCCGGCCAGACACCTCGCTGACCGCCGCCCCGCTGCTCTGATCGCTGCCCTTGTGCTGGCCAATCACCCGGTACTCGGAAAACACCGCGGAAAAATCCATCGGTGCATTGGCCGAGAGAATGTTCTTGCCCAGCTCCAGGGCATCGCTGGCGCGCCCACCGCTGCCCGGCGCCGCCAGCAGCAGGTAACCGTCGGCGTCGTCGGTGGAGAACACCCGGTACAGGGTCAGCAAACGGTCGATGGAGGCGAACACCGTCTCCCCCGGCACGATGCTGTGGGTGTGCAGCTTGCCGGTCGGGGCGATCTCGCTGCGCACCCCGACCCCGTAGGAGCCGGCCAGGGCGCGGACGATGCTCAGCACGTCCTGCTGGCGCCACTGACTCGGCCGGTTGATGGCCGCGCAATCCACCAGGTCCTGGGTCAGCGAACCGCCCTGGATGCTCAGGCTGATCTGCTTGCCGTCGTAACTGATCGGCGCCTTGTAGACATGCCCGGTGAGCACCAGGTCGCAACCGATGCGCACCTGACAGCGAGCGCCCGGGCGGATCCGCACCTGCGAGTCCTGCCCCGGCCATTGCCAGGTGATGTTGAGGCTGAAGGTGCGGAACTGCCGCTCCAGATCGGCGCTGATCTCCACGCTCTTCCAGCCGCTGTAGTCCAGCCCGTCCACCGTCAGGGTGACGATATTTGCCAGTTCGTCCATGGGTCACTCCCGAGCGATTTGCAGGTCGGCGGGCGGCAGAAAACCCGGGTGAGGCACCCGATTGCGCTGCACCACTTCGCCGACCCGGGTCGCATCGGCAAACCGCTGATAGGCCAGCACCAGCGCCGGCAGACTGCTCTTGGGGCTGAGGCTGACCAGCCGCACCCCCGAGGACGCCACCGCATTGAGGTGCCCCTGCACCTGCTGACGCAGAGTGTTGAGCGCCTGGTAATGCACCGCGTCGGCCTTGAGCGAGGCTTGCCAGATCAGCTCATTGAACTGATCGCGCAGCGCCAGCACATCGTCGGCCACCGGCACCTCCAGGCGCTGCACCGGCCGGCTGGCCTGCTGCGCCAGGGGCGGGGTGTTCTTGAGCTTCACCACGGGCGTGGCCACCGGCAACGCCGACACCAGGCGGGCGATCTGCACCAGCAGCGCATCCTGCACCAGGTTGGCCACTGCCTCGGCCGCCGCCGTGGTGTCCTTGCCGGTGGTCAGCTTCGGCGCATCGATGCGCCGGGCCGCCTCCACCTGCTGGGCAATATCGGCGAGCATCTGCCGATAGCCGCTGCGGGCAAAATCCTTGAGCCCGCGCACATCCTCCAGCAACCCCTTGAACTCCGTGCTCAGCTCCTTGGGTATGTCCTTGACCGCCTTGACCAGGGTGTTGAGGTCGCCATAGAACTCGATCAGCGGCTTGAACTCGTGCTCGATGACCGCATACACCTCGGTCAGCCCCTTGCGCAGCGCGTCCACGCCGATCCGCGCCTGCTTGATCAGATTGGTGGCGAACTCGAAACGCAGCACCGCCGAGCCCAGCAAGGTATCGCTGGCCACCAGCACCTGCTGCTGGGTGTTGACCACCGCCGTGGGAAAGCGCAGCGGCTGATCCGGATAGAACTTCAGGCTGAAGGTCACCAGGCCGCCGTCCTGGCGGCTCTGGGTCATCTCGCATTCGCCGACCTTGACCTGCATCCGCCCAAGCCAGGGGTGCACCAGCTCGCCGCTGCCCTCCTCCAGGGCCTTGAGCAGCCTGTCGCGCTGCTCCAGGCAATCGGCGCCGACGATAAAGGCCGTCAGGTCATGGATTTTCGCCTGCTGGCCAAGGCCCTCGAAAAACGGCTGGTCACGCTGCGGGTACTCGTGCAACTGGCCTTTCTGGCCCACCGGGGTTTTCGCCTGATCGACCCAGAACGGCACACCGCGAAAGGACGCGGGCAACAAACGATCACGCCAGTTATCCGCCATTGGAACCTCCTAGGGAAAGTGAGCGATAGCCCAGGGTCGAAGCCACGTTCAGGCCTGGTTGATTGGTCTTGGCCTGTTCGGCACGCAGGCCCGCCGGGGCGTTTTCGAAACGCACGGTCAACCCGCCTTCGAGTTGCGTGCGATTGTTGGCAGCGTTCTGCTGGATCAGGGCACTGGAGTTCTGGGTCAGCGAGCTGCCCTGGGTGGCGGCAAAGGGTGATGCCAGCCCGCCTTTACCCTCGGCGTTGATTTGCCTTTGCGTCTCGGTAAAGCCTTCGACCTTGCCGGTGACCGTGGCAATCAGCCCTCCGAAACCGCCCTCGAACAGTTCCCTGATCGGCACCATCAGCTCTTGAAGCTTGCTCCACAGCCCGGAAAACCAATCGGCGATGGGGGCCCAATTGGTCATGATCAGTTCCATCGGCGACCAGTCGAACAGGACCTCAATGGCCTTTCTGATCGAGTCGATACCCGGTTGCAATTCGGCCCAGATCGAACTGAAAAAGCCCGTAACCGCGCCCCAGTTGTTGTAAAGAATCACCAGCGGAGAGAAGTCGAACAGGGTTTGCAGGACCTTCTTGATCGCATCGATACCCGGTTGCAGCGCCGCCCAGATCGAGCTGAAGAAACTGCTGACAGCGCCCCAGTTGTTGTAAAGCACCACGGACGGAGAAAAGTCGAACAGCGTCTGGAACACCGTTTTGATCGCCTGGATGCCCGTTTGCAACACTCCCCAGATCGACGCGAAGAAACCGGTGACCGCGCCCCAGCTCTTGGTGATCATGTCCATCGGCACCCAGTCGAACAGGCCTTTCAGAAAGGCCATGGCCGGTACCGTCAAGGCCTTGAGCGACTCCCAGATGGATGCGAACAGGCCCGTCAATCCAGCCCAGTTATCGATGATCAGTCCCAGAGGCGACCAGGAAAACACCTCCTTGAGGAAGCCGACGACCGCAGCCGTCATCGCCTTGATGCTGTCCCAGAGCCCGGCAAAGAACGCCGTGACGGCTCCCCAGTTACCGATCAGCATGCCCAGGGGCGTCCAGCTGAACAGGGTACTCAGCACCTCCATCGCCTGCGCCGCGAAGCTCTTCACGCCTTCCCAAAGGCTGACGAAAAAGGCCGAGATCGGTGTCCAGTTGGCAATGATCACTCCGGCTGCCAGAGCAATGCCCATGGCAATCAGCATCACCGGATTGGCCTTGGCCACGGTGCCCATCAGGTCGAGCACCTGGGTCGCGCCCGTCACGGCGGTTTGCATCGCCGAGAAGGCAATGGCGCCCATCGCCAGCCCCTCGACCAGCTTCGGGTTGTCGTCGAGCAGTGTCCCCACGCTGTTGAGCATGGGCTCCAGACCGACCACCAGCGCCCCCACCGCCGGCGCCAGCGCGGCATCAATGGCCGAGGACACCTTGGCCATGGACTGACTGAATACATTCATGCCTTTGGCCGCGTCGGCCGACGCACTGGAGTCACCGACCTCGGCCAGTTTGCCCTTGAACGCGTCGCAGGCCTTGATCCCGTCGAGAAACGGGGTGATCAGGCTGCCGCCCTTGAACAGACCACTGATATCCAGCTTGCCCAGCCCGGTCTGCTCAAGGTTTTTCTTGAAAGAGTCGACCTTGCCTTGAAGGGCGACGAGTTTGGGTGACAGTTCGTCGATGCCGGTCAACAGCACCGACTTCTTCTCTACGGTTTGTGTATCTGCCATCACTGCACCTGCTGCATCGCATTGATCCGTTGCGCGTGCTCCAGGGATTCCCGGAGCACATCCAGTGGCCTGGCCATCATCTGTTCGGGGTCGACCTTCCAGAACCAGGCCAGGTCATAGGCGACAGCGATCAGGTCGGCGATGGCTGCGATGCCGCACTCATGAAAAAACTCGCCACCGCCCAGCTCAGGGCGTTGAGGTCCACCAGGTCCAGCTGGTTCACCGAGGACGGTGGAATACCGGCGCAGACCGCGATGTATTTGGCCGCGACGTCCATGTCGAGGCTGACTTCTTCGCTCTTGTCGATCTTGTACGGCAGCGCCTTGATCGCCCGCACTTCCTGCACCGTCGGACGGCGCAGGGTGAGTTCGGCCAGAGGCTCGCCGTGGGCCTCGATCGGCACCTGCAGCTTGACCAGGTTGCTCATTGCCAGGTCCCCTTCTGCCCTTCGAAGTTCAGCTCGATGCTGGCGTCGTCGCCCTTGGCAATAGGCTCGTCCACCAGGTAGGCGCCGGCCAGCACGTAGACCTTGCCGTTGGCGAACTCGCAGGTGACGGTCATGTCGGAGCCGGCAATCAGTTGCTTGAGCGGAAAGTCCGGGGTGTGCAGCGCGGTGACTTTGAACGACGGGGTGAGGTCGGTTTCCTTGTAGAAACCCGGAACCACGGTTTCCCGCTTGACGGCCATCAGCGGTGCTTCGCAGCCGCCGCTGATGGTCAGTTGAGCGCCGTCCACTTTGACGTAGCAGGTGCCCGCAATCAGTTGACCCATGATGTTTCTCCCAAAAAATAAGCCCGCTCAAGGCGGGCTGAAAAAGCGCAGTGATGCAGGTCCGGCTCAGGCCGCGGCGTCGTACTGCAGGCGGAATTGGTTGAGCAGCGCGAACACCCGCAGGCCGTTGATGTAGTCCGGCGGGAACAGCACGTTGACCCGGCTCGGGTCCTGCACGTCGCGCTCGACGATCAGGTGCTCGGCGAACAGGTCGGCGTTCTCCACATGGCCTTCCAGCTCCAGCTTGGCGTACTGGGCGATCAGCTCACCGCGAATGGTGCTCGGGGTGACGATCGGCTGGCCGGCGCCGAAACGGGTGCCGTCGGCGGCCAGCTTGTGGCGCCCGTACTTGCTGGTGATCACGCTTTGCAGGCGACGCACGATGAACGCCGACTGGTGCATGGTTTCGCTGTCCAGGTAGGAGTTGTCGGCCTGGCCGTAGGCGTTTTTCTGGTAGGTGGTGATCGCCCGCTGAATGCGCATGTAGCCGCCTTCGTAGTAGGCGGTGGCGATGCCGTAGCTGAGCAGCGACTGACGCTCGGTGAGGGTGAAGCGTTCGCTGGCCGGCGCCGGGTCGATCCCCGGCAGGCTGCCGCTCTGGGTCGGACGGCTGGCGTCGGCGGAGATGAACACCGAGGTCCGCGCTGCCAGGGCTGCGGCCTGAACCCACACGGGCTGGGGCACGCCGGTTTCCAGGGCCTGGATGGTGATGTGCTGGTCGTTGCGCGCCTGACCGGCCGCCACCAGGGTGCCGACGGTGCCGCGCTTGGCGCTGTAGACATGGCCGAACAGCTGCTTGGCCCAGGACCAGCGGCCGGTGTTGTCGTCCATCACCGCTTGCCAGGCATTGAGGCTGGCGGTGTCGGTCCAGGGCATGCAGATGAACTCGAACGGCTCGTCGCCCAGGGCCGCCAGGGCCGCGACCTGATCCGGCACGCCGGTGCCGCCGGCCATCTTGCCCAGCACCAGGGTCAGGCCGGCCGGGGTTTCTTCGCCATTGCTCTTGCCCAGGCGATTGAGTTGCAGGCTGATGTCGTTGCCGCTGTCGCCGGTCCACTTGGCGCTCAGGGTCACCGTGCCGTCGACGGCTGCTGCGGTCACCGGCAGGTCCACCGCCGCGTTGACCTTCAGCGCCAGGGCGCTGGCCGCCTGGGCAGCGCTGGCGCCACTGACGATCGAGGCCTGCACCCGCACCCCGCCGACGTACAGATTGAGCAGGCCGGCGGCGCTGGCGCTACCGGTGAGCTTCAACTCGGCCTTGGCCACGCTGCCTTCGGTGCTGTGCAGCGGCAGGCACCAGATCTCGCCCACCGGGTCGGTCTTGCGCCAGGTTTCATACATCGAAGCGAGCATCGAACCTTGCCCGCCGATGCTCTTGGCCAGGGCCACGCTGGACACCAGCACCAGCTTGCCGAGATCGTCGCCGGTCTGGTTGTCATTGACCTGGGCGACGATCAGCCGGCGCATGGCCGACGACGCGCTATTGGCTGCCGAGTTGTCCATCTCGGCGTAGAACAGCGGAACACGGATGTCCGCCGGGATATTGCTGAAACCGATCGCCATTATTTGGCTCCTTGAGATTTCGCCGCTTTCACGGCCTTGCTAGTGATATCGCCATCGGCCAGACGCCGGCGCCACCAGGCGTTGTCCGGCACTTCACGGCCGGAGGCGGGCAGCAGATCGCCTGCTTCCGGGTCCGGTACGGCACGGCCAGCGACCGGCAGCACGGTGATGCGTTTGCTCATTGCTTCAGCTCTCCTGAAAAAGTCAGCTCCAGGCGCCCGTCGGGCCCTGGACGTTGCAGATTGGGGTCCGCCGGATCGATGGCATCGACCCGCACCGTGACCCCGGTAAAGGACGGCAGGCCGTCGAGTTCACGCTCATGCCAGGTTTCCGCCGGCTGGCTGGGCAAGTTGCGCCCCAGCTGGAACTCGGCGAAGAAGCGCAGGCGGTAGAGCAAGCGGGTGGCGTCGAGCGACACCAACTCGCCGCCGTCGTACTGGATCGGGTTGTACTCGGCGCCGGGTTTGAAACCGACCAGGGCGCGCCAGAGTTCGGCGCGCAGGTCGTGGAGTTGGTCGAGGGTTTGTTGTGGGTTTGTGGCGTCGAGGAGCAGGACGACTTCGAAGCGGTCGCGGATGGTTGAAGAAGTGGCATTTTGAGTGGTGCTCCGACTTGCAATATCGGCCAAGGACACGACATGAGCAGCAGGAGTTTGCGAAGCATCAGCTGTGTCCAAAGAAGACATATCAGTACCAACCACTACACGATTGGAAAAACTGGGACAGTGAGTACGCACCTGGGCATAGACAGGAGTAATTTTCATGGTTTCTCCAAATGATCGTAGAGGGCTGGCGAAAGGATTTTGCGTAGCGTTTTGCACCTACCAGAAAGGCTCGGGGCACCAACTTTCGGCCCTGCGCGCCTACTAGCGCTTTCAGGTTGTCTCGCTGGCCTTAGCTTTAGCCAGTTCCGTATTGGCAATATCGAGCAGCCAGCCGAGGATCCAGGGCGACGACAAACAAAATCCGAACTACTTACCAGGCTCAGCGTTCACTTCAGCATGAGGTTGTAGTCGATGTTTCCAGGGTTGCGGTTGCGGACGCCGTGGGCGTTTTGAATGGTCATGGTCAAACTCCAGGCACAAAAAAACCCGCGACTTGGCGGGCTTGAGGGAGGATGTGAAGCAGTTGCTGCTCGGTGATTGACATATGCGCTCTCTCACTAATTAACACATGAAAAATGTCAAATATTTAAAATTGGCATTGAAGGAAGATCATAAAAAACAGCTCCCGGTATACCTCTAGGAAAGGTTCCAGTGGGTGCATCCATAAATGATTCAAGATATAGAAGCGGGGTCCCTTGAGACGCCCAGCCAAAACCAACCTCTGTAACTACTGACACTTGACCAAGACTGCTATTTGTAACACCAAAAAAAGCAAATGGTAAAACTCCTATTGCAACGTACTGACCAGATGCAACAGGAGAAGATGAATAATGATAAAGATCATCCCTTCCATTGACATAAGGCGACCCGCCAATTCTTTTCCATTTTGATACAACACCTGAAACCTCACCAGAAAACGTTAACACCCTCCTGCTTGAATCAAAAACTTTTCCGCCATTTGAGTTATTAACCAAAAACGCCCACTGCTCAGCAATAGGAAGATCTGTAGCGTACACCTGCCACTGCAAAGCAATTGGCGCGTCTCTTACTCTCACCGAAAAATAACTCCACGCCCCAGGAACTCCAGACGCAGTAACTCCATAAATCTTTCCTGACCCTGCCCATTGGGCGGCACAAATAATTGGCGGACTTGTAGAAGAAACAACAAATGGTAGTGGTATGTTAGTAACACCGACCTTACATGTCGCTGTTCCAGATGCAGCGAGTGAGTAGTTTAGAAACTTTGAGTCAATTAAAGTATCACCACCTGGATTTCTTACTACTATCCCAAAGCTCATAACTTAACCACCAACACAATTTCGCTCGGGCAAAGATAGGCAGGCCTATAGTACCATGCATAGCTCCAGACAATTTGATCTTGAAGCAGGTAAACAGAAACACCTACCTGCCCTGGATCACCTTTGGGAATTGAATATACATAAGCATTATTTGGGCCATACCCTGGCACAGGTTTAACCCCCGCTTCAATTTTCCCGACTGAAAACCTTTCTACCACCCTTAGTGATTGGCCAGTCATTGAATTTATTAAAATCCCGTTAGAGTCAAATGTCGACATGCCAAAACTCATGCGGTTAGATCCCCCACTTGAACTCGAACCACTCCAGCGCTATCCAATACCTTTATAGCTCGGTTAGTTATAATCAATCTTCCACCACCTGGCACAGAACCGTTAAATTCAATTCCGCCAGACTTACTCAATCTCCACCCGGTCTTGCCAGCGTCATAATCATCAGACTGAATGAAGCTGCCGATCTTCGCATTGGTGATGGTGCCGTTCTGTATGAATGCAGTGTCGAGATAAACGGTGTTGTTCTGAACAACAAACGGGTAGTGGATCTCCGCAGCGTTCGGATCGACAATCGCAAATCGACTGGCCGCGATCAGAACCTGGCTGGTACGGATTCCTTGATTGTTCTCGACCCCGACGCCGATGCCTGCCAGGTATGGCTTTCCATCGACCGTGAGCTGGGTCTTGATCGTGTACATGGCCGCCAGTTCGGTTTTCAGGGCATCTACCTCGACCTGAGCGCCGCCGCCCGAGTCGATCTTCTCCAACAGCTGCTGGCTCAACTGCGTCTCGGTGATCTGATCGCTGAGGTAGTCAAGAATCAGCCCGGCGTCCGACGATGACTGCCCGGTAACCGGGCCATAAAACGCCCCCACATTGCCAATGCGATCCACCAGCCGGGCCCAGAAGAAAAACCGCACTCCAGCAGCCAAGCCCATGATCGTCAGATCTGTCTGCGGATAGGCGTAATCGCCAAACTTGGTAGCCGTTCCGACATCATTGGTCTGGCTGTACCAGATCTCGGTTCGCTGCAGGTCAGCTGTACTAACATCCGTTGGGATGCTCCACTTCAACTTGATGCCAAACACAATCGACTCGGCGGTGAACGACGCCACCACCGGTGGTGGCGTGGTCTTGCCATTCAGTATCGTCTCGGTAGAAGTCGCGAACACCGAGCCAATATCCAGCGAGTTGATCGCTCTCACCTTGGCCACATAACGACCGGCATAGATCCCGCTCACTTCGATCGAAGTCGCACCGGTGCGCCCGGCGAACACCCACTCGCCATCGTTCTTGCGCCAGTACACCTCATAAGCAATTGCGCTTTCGGGGCGATCCCATTCGATGGTCATGACGCTGACTGCACTGCCCTGATCGACAAAGTGATCGTTGCTCACCCGAACGTTGCTCGGCGGCCGTTGCACACTCGGCGGTATCACCGTCACCGGCGGTCGTTCAATCCGCGCGCCGTTATCAATCGCGTCAAACTTGCTGGGTACATGCTTGACCGCGCTGATGCTGTATTTGATGGAGTCATCGCTGAAGTCTTCAGCCACCGACAGCACCCGAAACTGTTGGGCTGCCAAAGTCGGCGAATCGATCGCCCACATCGATTGCTCTGGCGGCAGTTCCTCCAGCTTCTTCTCCAGCACCACTCGCTGGACTTCGGCAGGAAAGCCGGTGGTATCGAGAGTGATGTCACCGTTGTCCCAGGTAATCCCCGTGCTGTCCCAGGTCAGTGGATAGCCCACTGACTTGATCACCCGCGAGACGGCCTTGCCGGTGGGCATGATCAGGGTGACGGTGTCCCCCGGATAGGCCTTAACGTCGGCGTCGAGCACCAGAGTATCCAGGGTCGCGGAACGCAGTCGGCCGCCAATCCGGCGCCCTGCCCTGTCGTTGTCCGCCACCCGGATGATCTGCCCAGGGCGTGCGAGGGTGCCATCCAGGCCCACGGCGAAACTCACGCTTTCGGTTTCCAGGCGGTTGGTCAGCAGCGCCCATTTACCGATGCGCTGGGCCTGGGCCTGGGAGGTGCAACCGGTGGCGGTGATTTCGGTCTGCTGCACGCCGTAGCGGGCAATGCCTTCGGGGTCATCGACGTACTGGACCTTCTGCCGGTAAAAATCCGCCGGATCGTTCCAGCTGACCAGGGCCACGCTGTAGCGGGTCTTTTTCGCCGAGCCGCCGTAGACGAACTTGCCGTCGACCACGTTGGCATTGCTGTAGGTGTACACCGGATCTTCCGGCATATCGGCCACGGCCATCACCGAACCAGCGCCCCAATAGGCCATGCCGCGGAAGGTGGTCGCCAGGTCCTGCAACACTTTCAAGGCGTCGGCGCGAACGGACAGGTAGAGATTGCAAGTAAAGCGTGGTTCGGTACCGCCCTTGCCATCGGATACCGGCTGGTCGCAGTACTGGCCGATGCGGTACAGCTCCCACTTGTCCACCTGGGCGGCGTTGAGCAGATGCCCCAGGCCATAGCGCTGGTGCAGCAGCAGGTCGTAGTAGATCCAGGCTGGGTTGTCGGTCCAGGCCGACTTGAAGGTGCCATCCCAGACGCCACTGTAGATCCGGGTCTGCGGGTCGTAGTTGCTGGGCACACGAATGATCCGCCCCTGCAGTTCGAAGGAACGGGTGGGGATCGACTGGAACTGTGAGGCATCGAATTGCAGGCCGATGATCGCCGACCCGGGGTAGCGCAACTTGGCGTCGATCACATCGGTGATGGACTCGACACTGGTGGTGTCGGCGATCGCTCCGCTGGTGGAGTTCGGCGTCAGGCGCCGTACACGAACCGTCCAGCCAGCAGTAGCGGCAGGCAGATCGACGCGATGGGAGCGCTCGTACTTGCTTGAGGTCTTGCCGCTGAAGGCTGCTTGCAGCACTTCCACGAAGGCACCGCCATCGGTGGAAAGGTCGATGGCATAGCGCACCGTATATCCGTTGGTGTCGCCATTGCTGGTGTTGGTCTGCGCCAGCCGCGAGACCGCCAGGCGAATGCGCACGGCCGACAGTTGCAGGTTGGTGATGGCCTTGCTCCAGGGCTGGTCACTGCGCAACTCCACCGCCACCGACGATTCGTTTTCCACCGCCGGGAATCCCGGGATGTAGGTCTGGTCCTGGCTGCCATTGCGGGTCTCGAGGGTGACCCCGGAGAAGTTCAGGCTGCCATCGGCGTTGGCCAGGGGTGTCTCGTTGAGAAACACCGAGCGCTTGCCATTCTTCAAGCCCACGATCTCGCCCTCGCTGACGAGATCGAGGATCCGAGCATAAGCCGTGCTTTGCAGGCTGTCTGGCGCCTCCACGGAGGGACGGGGCTTGGAGCCGCCGCCTTTGCTGCCAGCGAGAGTGAGGTCAGTCATGGCTTTCCTTCAGGCGAAATAAGGCCCACGCAACGGCAGGCAGGTTGAAGACAGGAGGAGTTAAAGTTGATCTTCGGCATAGATGCCGGAACTGATCACGGCGCTGCCAATGGTCAACTGACCGTAGAGCAGGCCTACCGGGTTGCCCTGGGCGCTGGTGTTGACTGGCCCGTTGAAGCTATAGCTGGAGCGGCTTTCCGGGCTGTCCTGGGCAGCAAGCCCCTTGGGCAAGGGAGCCAGCATTTGCATAACACCGCCCATGGCCATGCTGACTCCCGTCATCATCAGAAACGACGCAGCAGGCCCGGTCAGGAAGCCAAAGGGGTTGTAATAAGCCACGGCCATCAACACCGCGCCCAGAATGGTCTGCAATCCACCAGCACGCTTCGAACCGCTGAGGACCGGGGCGATCCGAATCACTTCTTTGCCCAAAGGCTGATGAATATCGGTCTCGGACAAATTTCGCCGTCCATTGAACACCGCAAATCGCAAGCCTTGGTCCGCGCTCTGCACCATATAACGCTCGAAGCCGGGGAATTGACGGAAGTACCCCATCACCTCCTTGAAGCCACCCGTAATGGCCACTCGATGCTCACGCCCGAACATCCTTGCCAGGGAGCCGGACAGCAGCACGGTTTGCATCTTTTGTCGTTCTACGGCCAAGCCCATGGGGTTCTCCTGGCAATAAAAAACCCGCCAAGGCGGGTTTCAAGTAAAGGGTGGGCCAAGGCGGATTCAGAGCTGGTCCTGAGCATAGATCCCGGCGCTGATCACCGAGCTGCCAACGGTCAACTGACCGTACAACAACCCCACCGGATTGCCCTGGGCACTGGTATTGACCGCGCCATTGAAACTGTAGCTGGCGCGATTGTCGGGACGGTCCATGGCCCCCAGTCCCTTGAGCTGCGGCGACATCATCTGCATGACCCCACCCATGGCGAGGGCGATGCCCATTTGCGCGGCCATGGTCCAGCCCGTGGTGCCGGTGGTGCCTATCAATGTCGAACTCCCCCCCGCAGCAAACATGCCCCCGGAGAAGTACGACGCAGTCACCACCAATGCGACCCCGATGATGGTTTGCAATCCACCTGAACGCTTGCTACCGATCAATACCGGAGCGATTCGGATATCACTGGCACCACAGGGGGCATTCAAGCGGTCGTGACCGATGTTGTCGCGGCCAAGAAACAGCGAGTAGGTCAGTCCGCGGTCCTTGGACTCCATCAGGAAAGCCTCGAACCCCGGAATCAGGATGCACAAGGCTCTAACCGCTTCCGAGGCATTACTGACCGCCAGCCTGTGCACTCGGCCAAAACGTGCGCCCAGAGTGCCGTAGAGACGGATGACGCGGATTTTTTGCTGATTCATCACATCACTCCCAGGAACAAGATCCCCGGTTGAATTCAAGGAAAGGCGATGCACTTCAATCCATCGCCATGAGTTGGCGATGTCGCCAGATGCTGACCGTTACCTCATCCCAGTAACCGCCATAGGTGTCGCGTTTGCTGTCGCGTCCATAGAGGTGATGCAGGATCGAGCCTGGCGCAGGGAAGTGCTCCGGCTCGCTCTTGAGCACGCCGTCGGCCAGATAGATTGCCGCATGATTGGGCACCGGCGAGCGGATCTGCATCAGCACCACGTCGCCTTGGCGCAGGTCATTGACTCGCTCGAATCCGGCCTGAGGCAGATGCTCTAAATAAAGGTTGCCGCCCTTGTCCCACCAACCGTCTTCACGCTGGTAGCTACCCAATTCGATACCCAGTTCACGACGGTAGTAGTCCAGGATGATGCTCAGGCAATCGTGAATGCCGTGGGCAAAAGCTCGGCCAATCAACGGCGATTGATAGCCCGTGGGCAGCTGACTCGCCCAGTCGCCCTTGCGCAAGGTGCCGTCATCGTCCTTGCGCACTTCCAGGATGTGCCAGGGCAAGCCCGACGCCTCGCAGGCCACCCGGTCCGCCTCGCTGGGAGCCGGTGGATAATCCGGGTGACTGTGGATCACCGCCAGCACCTCGCCGCGCTCTTCCGCCGCCGCGTAATCCTCGGGGGCCAGGCGAAAATGTTCGCTGGGCGTGACAGCGGTGTTGCGACAGGGCACATAGACCCGCTTGCGCCCCTCGCGGATCAGCAGCCCGCAACATTCCTTGGGGTACTCGGCCAGCGCGTGGCGCTCGATGGCGGCCCGATTTGCCTTGTTCATACTCAGCTCCGTAGCAGCCCAGCCGCGGGAAATGAACCGAAGGGCAGCGGGTTGTTTTCACCGAAACGCAGCTTGCAGCTGCTCAAACGACCACCGCATTTATCCTTGGCCGCATCGGTGACGATCACATCGTTGAGATCCGCCACCGGGCCACCGTTGTAGCCGCAATAAGGCCCGCGATAACCTCCACAACTGAGCCACCAGCAGACGTTGGCAACGATTTGCCGTCGTGGCAGTTGCACACCGTTGAAGTCCAGGGCGCTGGCCAGTTCGAACTTCACCACCTCGTTGTCTTCGCTAGACTTGCGCTCGACATACCAGATGTCTGGCGGCAACTCTTCTTCGGGGTCGGCTTCAGGCTGGCCATCCAGGTACTTGCCAAGGGTCCGGTGACGAATCAACCGGGCCCCTACCAGGTCCTCGAAATACAGCACCAGGGCAGTGATGAAACCGCCGACGTTGCCGACCGACAACGTCGGAGTCGGCTGCGCGCCCTTGCCGGTCATCTCAAAACCCTCGGCCTGAATCGGCCAGGGTGAGTACTCAAGCCCCTGCCAGAAGATCGACGACTGCTGGGGGTAACCGTGAAAGCGATAAAGCTCGGCGCCGAGGCTGGTGGCGTCGAGCTCAAAAAGCTCCACCCACGCGCCTGGCTCCAGGGTCTGGATATCGGCCGTGATCGGCATGGTGATTCCTCGGGGAAAAATAAACCCGCTAAAGCGGGTGGTAGTGGGTCATTCAGGCCGCGCCGGACGTTTCCTAATGTCCGGAAAATCGTCATTACCCTGACACCAGCTGCGAACTTGACCACGGTAGGCGAGCCACTGCTTGCGAGTGCCAGGTAAGAGGTCACGGGGTTCTGCCCCAGAATCGGCCTCTTCCAGTGCCTGAAGTTGATTGATGATCATCATGAGCTCCCCCTCCCGCCATGCATCCTCCACCGGCACTTGTTTCTGATCTTGCGTAATGACTTTCGTCCAATCGATAGTTCCGCTCATCATCGAGCTCCAGGAAGATTGATAAGACCATCAGGTGGATTGACGATGTCAGCAGGAAACCTCACAGACTCGGCAGCACTTGAGTCGTGGGGTAGCAGAAGCCAGATAATCAGTTGCCCATCGACTCTTTCAACATCCAAAGGAAACCACTCACTGTTGATTGCCGCCGCAGGAAGGCTTTCGCCGTCAAGTAACGGTGAAAAATCAAATCGCTCTCCATTAACGACAAGACACTCACCATCCTTTAATACTTTCAACACACCATTGCGGGCATTTGGCGTCAGTTTAATAATCATCTAGAACCATCTCCCTATGGCGAACAGGCTGCCACCAATTATCTGAGTAATTGCAGCTCCTCCTGTATTCCTAATTGTAAACATCCAACCGGTAACACCAGATGCAACAGCGATATCGAACATACCTATCGAATAATAAACACCGCCATTCGAATCCGTAACATGCCCTGTGTACGTAGGATTCCACTTACCGACAAATGTCGCAGGAAAAGGAAAAACTCTAGAACTGATAGTTCCACCTATTGGACAAGCAATAGGGATAGTTCCTGCGTAAGTACATATTAGAGTTCCATCTGCAAACTTAGTGTATGTACCATTCGCATTATTCCCAGACTCAATTATTGCCCCTGTTGGTACTCCGGAACTTTGCGACACCGAACCTAATATGCCTGCTCTTGAAAGCTTCGCATCAAAAGCGGCTTTAAGATCCACTTGTTTTGCGATATCACCAGTAATCCCCCCCCATCCCACAGCCCCAACTGTGGGCGATGAATAAGTACCAGCCCCATTAAGAAATCGCTCATGGTCGCCAGCAGCAGGAGCAGGAACCAAACCCTTTGTACCGGCGGTGGCTGCTGTCGCTCCGGTCATAGTTGAAGTGTAAGAAGAAGAAGGCTTCCCGCCCAACTTGTCCGAATCAACGGCAACTTCGCCTTTACCAAGTTTGGTATTGAGCTGCCCCTGCAACTTGTCAATAGCCTGAAGTAGTGTGTCATTGGCTACAACTGCTGCATTGACCAACGAACCCATACCAGTCAGCGTCGTCGAACGCACACGCGCCGCTGTGAAGTACTGGTTAGTCGCCCCTTCAGCCACCTGATCCGTTGAACCTGGGGAGGAAGGGATCAGCACGAAGGACAAACCATTCCAGCGATACTGCTTGCTGGGGTTGCTCAGACTGTCACCATCATTGACCGCGATATAGATCTTCCCGCCCTCACCCGTCACTGGAAAACCAGCCAGCGTCGCGAACTCCAGCACGTCACTGGGCAACTGCGACTGCGGTACTGTTCCGTTGACCAATTGAGCCACAGTGGCTCCTAGAGCTGATGCCGGAATCGCCGCATCAGCCTTGGCCTGGGCGGCTACGGCCTGCGCAACCCCCTGCTCGGCTGTGGCTTGTGCTGTTGCAGTACGGGTGTCCAGCTCAGCGAAGTTGTCATTGATGGTCTGCCCCCCCGAACGCAGGTTCTGCCCAGTGCCATCGTTGGGAGCACTGCCAAGGTGGATCGGATCGATAGTCATGGATGAAATGCCTGTTCAAAGGTTGCACTGAGCGAATAGATTCCCGCGCCCAACGGCGAGGGCTGGTAGGTCTTGCAGCGGTACAACCCCTTCTCGCCCAACGGCGGGGTCCAATAGAAAGGCCTGGCTCCTTGATGGGCGTCGATGAAGTTGATGATCGGCTTGATCTTCTTGTCGTCGCCGACAAAGGTCAGCGGCCAGGACTGGGTCTTGTTGTTGATCCCGTCCTGGACAACCTGCTGATAGCCATCACCAAAGCGCGCCGACTTGAGGCGAAACTCGACGCTGCCCACGGGCTCGATCTTGGGTACCCAAGTGAATGTTTCGATAGTCATGTCTTTTCTCCGGGCGTGAGCCGTTGCGGCCGCTGGAAATCAGCGGCCGTTGATGACGGACCAGATCTGGCCGCCCGGTTTCAGGTCTCGGGCGATCTGTTCGGCCGCGCCCTGCTTCGCCGCGCTGGCGTAGGCATTGGCCAGGCTCTGGGAGTTAGTGCCTGCACCCGCGGCCTGTCCGTCGGGTACGTTGATGGTCTGCTGGATCACCACCTGCTGGTTGCTGGTGGTGCCGGGCTGTCCACCGCCAAGCGCAACGACCCCCAACGAGCCATCTGAACCACGACTCAGGGGCATGATTGCTTCTGGGCCGGACTCACCGAATAGGGCCATTGGAGCCAACGTTGGAGCGGTGGCCACCGTGTTGGTGAAGGCACCGCCCTTGGCATGAGGAAATACAGGAGGGGACAGGCTGGACGCATCGACCTGCGGCGTGAATACAGTCGTGGCGCCATCAACCGTGAACGTGCTTGAAGTCGGGGTAGCGCTGGGCCAAAAACTCATCACTGCCGAGCCGACCATTCCAAACAACGAACTCAACGCTTTGGACGCCGCCGTCTTCGCCGCCAACATCGCCATGTCCTTGAGCACCGACTTGGCGAAATCGGAAAAGGAGAACTTGCCCGTGGTAGCGAACTGGAGGATCGCTGCATCCATCTGCTCAAACGCACTGGTGAACACCGCCTTCGACTGAGCGGCGACATTACCGGCGTTATTCATGTAGTCATCCAAAGCCGACGAGGCACCATTTTTCCAGTCGCCGAGTGCCTCGCTCATCTGTACATAATTGCTTTGAATCTGCAGGGCCATGTCACTGTGCTTGGTCTTGAGCTCATCAAGCTTGGTGGCATACTCGTCGCCCTGTTCGGCCCCACGGCCATAGGCATCTCCCGCCGGAAACTTGATCCCCGACTTGTCGGCATAGGTCGCTCGCGACTGAACCGCGCCTTGAGGAAATTGCTTATCCAGAGCCTTGCGCGCCGACGCATATTCTTCATCGTTCGCGCTAAGTTGAGCGGCCAGTGCCTGTTGACGACTTCCCCTGCCCAGCTGAGAGGCTGCTAAAGCCCCTGAGTTACGCAGTTTCTCCAGCTCGTCGGAGTACGCCCCCAGCTTTTTTCCAGATACTTCCAGGGACTGCGCATACTCGGTTCCAGCACTTTTGTTCTGCTGGAGCAGTGCGCTCAAGGAACTTTGACTCTTTACAAAATCATCGGCCGCTCTGGCAGCCGGGTCATAGGCCTTGCGCAGGCCATCGAAGGCATTGGAGGTCGCGCCCAACGCGGAAGCAGACGAAGTCGCCATTGCCTCGGCCATTTTCTTGCTGGCCTCCTCGACACGCCTCTGCATGCTGCGCATGCCTTGGTCGGTAATACGCTGGGCCTTGTCCAGGGCCCGCTCCAGGCTGCCAAGGTCCAGCTGCAAACTCCCTTGGGAAGCAGTTGCCATAGGTTTCTCCGGGTCATGAAAAAACCCGTCGAAACGGGTTTGGGGAAAGTGGCCTGAGGTCAGCGCCACTCGTTCATTGCACGTTCGAGTGACAACCCCAAACGTTGTTCGTGAGGCATGAAGTCCAGCAACTCCGACATGCCTCCGCCCAGCCGGTGGGTCTGCAGCGCCACCAGGGCGCTGCCCGCCTCCAGCCGCCTACCGGTATGCAAGGAGCCATATCGGTCGATATAGCGCCCCCATGCCAGGGCTTCCTGGTAGGTCATGCGTTCCTTGGCTTCGGCAATGGTCCGGCCGCCGACTCCGTTCAGCACCAACTCGTGCCAGAACTCATCGGCGGCGGTCAGTTTTTTGCCGCGGCGCCACCGGTGCCATTGACCTCATTCACCGCATTGAGAATCAGGAACCCCAGGGACGGCTCCAGCCCGTAGGCATCGTCGTAACTGAGGGCTTCCGAGCCATCAGCGCCCAAGGCCACCGACGCGGCGATGTAGCGGGCATTGCGGCTCAGCTCGCTGTCACTCTCGGCAAACAGGCGCTCGATAACCCCGAAAGACTGCCGGCGTACATGCAGGGTCAAGGTGTCGGTCACTTCCTTGCCAGTCTTGCTGTCAAGGTGAGTCCAGCTCACCTGTTTCTTCACGGGCAGGGCATCGACGATGCCGCCCTTGGCTTTCAGCTGCTTGAGGTTCATGGCGTGGCTCAGGCCTTCTTGATCCAGGTGGAACCGCCGGTGCGCTGAATGGTGACGGTAGTGGTCACCACAGCGTTGAGGGCGAAGTTGAACGGGAAGTCCGAGACGTAGCCGTCGAAGGCGAACCAGGTACGGGTGGTGGGCAGTTCGAAGTTATCACCCTTGGTATTGAGGGTAGGGACTACACCCTTGCCATCGGACCAGCCCACGACCCATTTGACGCTGGTATCGCCATTGGCTTCGGACAGTTGGTGCAGGCGGATATGGCTGGCGTTGGCCGGGTCGGCGTTCAGCCCGAGACTGGCCGTGCCTGGAGTGCGCAGGCCCTTCTTGTAGCTGCGCTCTTCCGCGTTGAGGCTGGTGTCTTCGATCTGCTCGGCGGGCGCACCGCCCGGATCGAAGGAAGTGGCGTGCTCGATTTCCAGCACGGTGTAGGGGCCGCTGCCGGAGACAGGCGGAACCAGGGCAAAGATTTGCGTACCTTGGGTAAGAATCGACATCAGGTGTTCTCCATCAAACAATAAAAAACCCGCGACGGCGGGCTGTGAGTGTTACTCGGGGAGGAAGCTCAAGACGCTGGAACCCTGGGTTCAGGGAGCCGGCGAGCCATCCAGATAAGGGGGAGCGTTGGGGTCGGGCTCGCGACTCTTGATCAAGTCCACCAGCGCCTGATTGCTCTGCGCCAGCAGGCGGATCGCGCTGTTCAAGGCGGCCTGGCCATCGGTCTGGGCCTGGAGCGCAGCGATCAGTCGATTGATCGCCGCAAGGTCTTCGTCATTCATGGGGCAGTACTCTCTATCCGTCGAACGTCACCCGGGGCAGTCCCGGAATTCTGGCGCCGGCCTGGCTCACTCCCGCCCCGCCGGCAACAGCTCAGCACCGGCCTTGAGCCCGGCCTGCAGCGCCGTCCAGAACTCGGCGTTTTCATAGCCCATGGCCCAGACGCTGGTGCCGCCCAGGCCCAGCTTGGTCACCAATGCGGTCTTGGTCTTGATGCTCGTGGCATCGTCGTACCAGAGCACCGGCTGCGCGCGCTCCGGGGTCCACTCCACGCCATCGGCGAAGCTCTTGACTGGCCCCCAGGTGGCGTAAGGCGTTGCGGAAGCGGCGTCCCGGTGGGTGACGGCGCGGTGCTCGGCAATGATTTCCTGATAGGCCGACCAGTGCACCCGGTTGCCAATGCTGTAGTCCTGACCGTAGGCCGGCAGCCCGGCCAGGACCTTGCCCGGCGCGACTCGCGATACCGCGTAGCCGAGCACAGCCCGTTGCCAGTCGGCGCCGGAGCCCGGGCCGGGCCAGACTTCGTCGTGGAAACCGCCGCTGCTCCAGCCGGGGCCGACCTGGTCGTAGGTCATGACCTGGACGTAATCCACCGCCGCGCCCAGGGCCTTGTAGTCGTAGCCTTGCAGGTACTCGGGCTCGCGGTCGCTGGACTTGGGCGGGACGCTGATGATCAGTTTCTTGTCGCTGGCATGCAGGGCATTGCCCAGGGCTTTGACATAGGCGGAAAAGGCTTTGGTATTCCTCGGTTCGACCTGTTCGAAGTCCAGGTTGATCCCGGCAAAACCGCCCTCCTTGGCCAGCCTCACCAGTTGCTTGATGCTGCCGGCACTCAAGGTCTTGTCGTTGACGATGGAGTGGGAAATCGCCGGGTCGAAATCCGCAATGCCCTGGTTGTAGTCGGACACGGTGGGGTACAGCGGCAGCGATTTGGACTGGGCGAAGCGAATGATGTTTTCGCTGGTCGGGTTCATCCCTTCCTGGTGCAACTGGCCGGTGACGGTCAGCCCATAAGTACTGCCCAGGCCCACTGCGGACAGGTTGCCGTGGAACGCTTGCAGGTTGCTGTAGGAGGCTTCGACCTGGCCGTCGGTGTAGGCCAGGACAAAGGGCCCGGCATGGGCTGTGGCCGCCAGCAGCAAGCTGCAGCCGACGATCAATGTCTGGAACAGAAAGCGCAGGCCTCGCTTCGAGGCTGGGCTGCTGATGCCTGGGTTCATGACTACTCCTGCGGATTGTCCGCGTACTTGAAAAGGCAGAGTGGGTTGCAGCGCAACGCTGCACATGGGGTGGCCACGGCAAAGCTCGCGGGGCTGACGCAGCGTCAAAGCTGCACCACTCTGAGTGGTTTTTTGGCGGGGGTTTTCTTGGCCTTGGCCTTGGCCTTGGCTTTGGCCTTGCCTTGCTTGCCGCCGTTGCATTCGACCGTGGTGCTCCACCCCGACGGGTTGAACAGCTGCTCTACCGAGTCCACCAGGTACTCGCCGTCCAGTCCGGCCTTGAAGCCCTGGGCATTGATCAGGCGCTCGGCAAACAGATCGGTACGCCCGGGCATTTCCAGGCGCAGGCTGGCGCTGCTGCGGTTGAAGGCTGCCAAGCGAGCCTTGGCCGCTTGCTCGGCGGCGGACTTGTTGGGGTACAGGTGCCGATCGGTGTGCACCGCCGGCACGCTGGCCGGCGAGTCGCTGTTGCCCAGGTCGATGACCTTGAGCGTGCCGCTCTTCGGGTCCTGATGCTTGGTCTGCACCGCCTTGTGGGTGCTGCTGTCACTGAGGCGGAACTGATAACGGCTGACGTCGCGACGGCTGAGGCTGACAACGCCCAGGGCCTTGCCGCTGGCACTCAACCCGGACTGACGGGGCAGCACCAGCAACCTGCCTTCGGCCACCTTGGCGGTGCAGTCGTACTGCCGGGCCAGGCGGGTGATGAAGTTGAAGTCGGACTCGTTGAGCTGGTCGATCCGCGGCACCTTGGTCGCCACCGGACAGACCGGCTGCCAGCCGTTGCGGGCCGCCAGATCGCGGACGATCTGCGCCAGCGCAACGTTCTCCCAACTGCCGCTGCGGGTGGTCTTGCCACTGCCGCGCATGTCGCTGGCCTTGCCGCGGATCTCGATGGAATCCGGCGGTCCGTTGACCACCACTTCATCCACCGTGTAGCGCCCCAGGCGAGTCAATGCCTGCCCGGCATAGCCGAGGAACACTTCGATGGCGGCGCCACGACCGGGCAAGGCGACCGCACCGTCACGGTCGTCGATGCGCAGTTCGAACTCGTCCGCTTCCATGCCCGGTTTGTCCAGGGTGCGCAGCGTCAGCAGCCGGTCATTGATCTGCGCGGTGATGTCGCGGCCATCGGCCAGGATGCGAAAGACCGGGGTCATGGCCTGTGCTCCAGAAAATGAAGACCCCGCACGCAGCGGGGTCTGTTGAGTGGAGGCCAGGTCAGTCCCATAGCTGAACCATCGCCTCTGTGCGGATCGGCAGCTCCGGTAGCAGGATCAGTACCCCGGCGCGCAAGGGTTGTGGCTCATCGGCCAGGCCCTGGTTGGCGTCCAGCACCGCCTCAACGCTGCCATTGAGGTGCCCGTAGTAGCGATGACACAGGGTGTCGAGCAGATCGCCGTCAGAGGTTCTGCAGGTCGTTGCCATAGCTCACAAACTCCAGTGAAAACCCTTGTTTGCGGGGAATGCCGCCCGCCAGCAGGTGGCTCTGTTCCTCGTCGATGCTGGTGAGGCACCAGGTGCCCAGCACCTCGCCGTAGCCCGTGGTCAGGCTCAGGGGCTGCAGGCGCCGGCCAATGCTGCGCAACGCCTGCAACTGCCCCAGCCCGCCCTTGAACCCGGGAAAGATCGCGCCCTTGAGGGAGATCTTGTCGTCGCCCTGCCCCACTGCCTGCTGCGCGATGCTGCGGCTCAGGCGCTCCTGGGCCGCCCAGCGAAAGCCGGTTTGCCGGCGCAGCTCATCGAAGGCCGCGGTGTCGAGGTTGAAGTAGAACGGCTCGGCTGCGGCCCCCAGGGGCTGCAGGATCAGCAGGTGCGGGAAGGGTTTCACCGCCTCCGCCGCCGGGGTGGCCTGGGGCGCCAGCGCGCCGGAAGGAAAGATATTGCCCAGGGCCGGACTGATCTGCCCGCCGATGCGGTTGATCGCCGCGCCGGCCTTGGCCACCTGCTCCTGCAAGGCGCCAAGACGCTGCTGCATCTGCCCCGCCACGGTCACGGCCTGGCTGTACTTGGCCGCGACCTCACCCACCGCCGACTGCGCCGCGCCGATGCTGCGCATCGTGCGTTGCAGCTTGGCGCCCAGCACCGGGCCGACCCAGGGCAGGTTTTCCAGCTCCGAGGCGGCGCCGGTGATGTCGCTGATGGCACCGTTCATCGGCCCCAGCATTTCATCGGCGCTGCGTCGCCCCGCCTCCGCTGCCGCCACCAGGGACGTGAGCCCCGATTGCAGCTGTTCCATATAGGCCATGCCGCCTCCTTAAACGTGTGCCGCGTCGAACAACTGACGACCCGCCGCCTGGCGGCTGTATTCGTCGAACTGAAAGCGCAGATAGGGTTCCAGCTCCCGGGCCAGTTGCGCCGGATCTCTGACATCGCCCTGCACCGAAATCGACAGGTAAGGCGCGAAGCTGAACTGCTGTTCGATTGCCGGGGGCGCCGCCGATTTGAACGGCTCCGGGGGATTGCTCAGCGAAAGGCTCGACGCCGACGGTGCCGGGCTGGCCAGCGAACGCGCGGCCTGGCCCATCAGCGGGGAGGGCTGGCCCGGCTGGAAGGACTTGGCGATATCGCCCATCACCGGCGGGATGTTCTGCCCGGCATTGCGCATCATCAGCGGACCGGCTGCGGGCATTTGCTTGAGCGAGTCGTCGGAGCCGAACAGTTTTTTGCCCAAGGCGCCACCTGCGGCAGAACCGCCCCAAGCGCCCAGGGCACCGCCCACCAGCCCACCAATAACAGTACCGATGACCGGCACCACGGAACCAATGGCGGCCCCTGCTGCTGCTCCGGCAGCGGCGCCTGCAAGATTGCCTGCCGCCTCGCCATAGCCTTCGGCTTTTTCATCCTGGGTCTTGGCATTCAGATAGGTGTCCGCAACCTGGAAACCGGCACCAAGCACCGATAGGATCGCGCCGCCCTTGAGCAAAGGTGCGAACCCTTTGGCCACAGAGCCAGCGCCTTTCAGTGCGGCACCGGCCACGCCAGACCTGACCGCCCCTCTGGGCATTTTTTCCAGACCACTGGGCGTCAAAGGGCTCTTGCCACCTTGAATGCCCGCCCCCCTCGCAGGTGGCCTGCGCCTGTCAGCCTTACGCCCACCACGGCCCCGACGGCGTTGCTTGTCCAAGCCGCAGTCGATCATGGACTCGCAACAGTCAATGCCTCCCGCACTGAGGCCAGGCGCTCGCTTTGCCGCCTTGGGGTCAACCTTCAACCCACCCCGCAGGACATTGATCAGGCCCTTGCTCATGGTGTAGACCGCCATGAGCTTTTGCACCGCGACATACGCGGCGCCCAAAGCGACCACACCCTGCACCAACGATGGGTTGTGCTCCGCCAGTTCGCTCAGCTTGCCGACCACCACGGTGATGCTTTTGGCCACCAGATCCGTCACCGGTTGCAGGGCCTGCCCCACCACACGCTGGCCTTCATCGATGGCTAAACCTGCTTCAGCCCACAACTGTTTGGAGGCCTCTCGACGCTCCGCGAGGTTCCTGGCGAGAACGCCAGAGGCGCTCAACGAGTCCTTCTTCACCTGCTCGTACTGCTGCCGGCCCTGGGTCTGGGCCAGCAAGGCCGCCTTGATCTGCATATCGGTGAACAAGTCACCGGTGCGCAGGGACTCTTCCAGGGCCTCAAGCATGGCCTTGGCCTTGGCCGGGTCGGTTTCCTGGCTGATCTGCGCCTGGGCCTCGGCCATCTTCGCCGCCTTGGCCGGGTCGATGGCCCTGACGTAACGCATGGCCAGGGCAAAGCTCGCCTCCAGGCTCGACATGCCCTTCTGGATACCGGTATTCAGCGAAGCCTGATAATCAATGCCGGCGTCTTCATAAGCCTTGACCGCCTCACTGGAGCCGATTTTCTCGATCCAATTCTGCAATTGGCCAGCGGCCTGATCAGCACTGCCCGCAGTGTTCATCTGCACTTGCAGCATGGACCCCAGCTGACTCACCGCCGCCATACCGGTGAGTCCTTCCGCGCTCGCACTGTTGAGCAGCGCCGGGAGCAAGCGCGCCATCTCGGCCGCCTCAAAACTGCCGGCCTGCCCCTGCAGGGCGATGGCCTCCAGAGCCTGCTCCATGACCTTGGGATCGCTGATCCCGGCCTTCAGCTCCAGGGCGCGCATCAGCTTCGCGGTGTCGTCGACACTCGCGCCCTGCCCCACCGCAAACTTGGCGGCCAGCCCTGTGTAGCCTTGTGCCTTGCCCAGCGACATGCCGCTGGCCATCATCTGGCTCACCAGGGCCGCCACATCGTTACGGGCCATGCCCGTGTCACGGGAGGTCTGAATAACCGTGCGGCTCAGCTGCGCTTCCTGAGGCTGGTTGACCACATTGGCCTTGATCGCCATGTCGCGGATCAACGCCTGATAATCGGCACTGATCTTGACCGGGGCGCGCAGTTTATCGACGCCAAACTTTGCCCAGCCATAAGCCGCCTTGAAGTCGACCTTGCCTTGGGCGACCTGCTGTAGCCCACGAGCCTGAAGCTCAGAACCCCGGGCCACCTTGCCCAGCGCTTGATATTCCTGGCGCAGCTTGTGCACCTCAATACCCTGCTGGCGCAGCCCGTTGCGGCTCTCTTCCAACCGGCGCAACAGCCCGGCTGCGGAAGTGGCGCCGGTGTCATGGGCCTTTTTCCATTCATCCTGCAGGCGCAGGGTCTGGCCAATGGTCTTCTCCAGCACCCTGGCCTTGCTGCCCTGCTGTTCCAGCTGCCTGATCCGGTCTTCCACCGTCTTGAAGGCGGCGTCCCAGGTCGAACTGAGGGCAGTACCCACTACCACCAACCCCGATACCAGCTTGTTCGCCATCTGCTTCTCCTGCTCCTTGGGTGACGGGCTCAATCCGTGAGCCACCAGACCATGTCGGAAAAGCCCATGGTCATGATTTCCTCGGCGGAAAAATGCAGCTCGCGAGCGAGCCGTTTCGCCGCCACCTTCATCACCGCCGGATCAAAGCTCGTCGTCTTGCACCAGGCGAAAATAGCCAGCCTGCAGGCGCTGATAGTCCTTGAGCGCCATGCTCTCCAGGTCCTTGGTGCTGATTTGCGCGAGGCTGGCAAACAGCATCAGCTCGCGCTGTTCATCGTCCCCCACACCGGCGGCGCTGGCGGCGCGCACATCACGTACCGTCGGCGCCCGCAGAGTGAGCCGGTCGCAGACCACGCCGTTCATCTCCACCGGCTTGCTCAGCGCCACCATCACGCTGTCGCTGCTCAGGGTCATCCAGCTCGGGGTCTTGTCGCTTGCTTGAGACATGGGGTGTCTTCCTTACAGGCCCAGGGCCGAACGTTGGGCGGCGAGCTGGTCGACGCCGTTGATCACGCGCTTCATGCCCAGGGCATCGATCTCGTAGATCAGCCGACCGTCGACTTCCAGCTTGTAGTAGGTCAGGGCCACGTTGTGCTTGATCTCGGCCTTGTCACCGGACTTCCAGTCGCCCATGTCGACCTCCTTGAGCAGGCCGCGCAGGGTGACGATCACCGGGGTGACCTTGCCCTTGAGGCCCTTGAAGGCGCCACGGAACACACCGTTGAAGCCGCTGCCATCGGCCAGGCCGAACATCTTCAGCGACTCGCGGCGCACGCCGGTGGTGGTGAAGCCGGCCTCTTGCTTCTCCATGCCCATGTCCAGTTCCACCGGCACATCCATGCCGCCGACACGGTGTTCCTCGGTCTTGAGGGTCAACTTGGGCAGGGTCAGGCTCGGCACGTCGCCTTGAAAGCTGATGCCATCGACGAACAGGTTCATGTTCGCCAGGGTTTCGGGAATCATTGCCATTGCGGGGGCTCCTTAAGCGGCTTGGTCGAGGACTTCGGTCAACCACTGGTTGGTGACCTCGACCCGGAAGTGGGGGTTTTCGGCGGGCGGCACGTCGGTAAAGCGGATGTTCCAGTAGACCTTGCCCTGCTCCAGCTGGCTGGCGGTGTTCAGTTCGGTGTCCGCGTAGACCTCGAAATTGATGATCGCGCCCTGGTTCTTCAGGTCGCGCATGAAGGCCTGCAGGCCCTCGGTGACGTCCTTGACGTAGGTCGCGGTGATCGAGCGGTCCACGGCCCATTTGTGGCCGAAGAGGATGGCGTCCATGACGATGTCCATGGTCCGCACCCGGGTGACGAAGGCCCACTTCGGATCGCTGGACAGCGTGCGGTTGCCCCACAGGCGGAAGCCCGCATCGCGAATGATGGTGGTGATGTTGGCGTTGTTCAGCAGGTTGGCGCGGCAGGTTTCATCGCCGTCGAGGAACTCGATCGGCCGCTTGGTGCCGGTGATGCCGACGAACTCCTTGTTCGACGGCGAGGCCCAGAAGCCGTACTCGTTGTCGGTCCAGGCGAACAGACCGGCAACCCAGGCCGAGGCCGGCGCATCGACGGTGGCATTGGCGCCGTTGTCCCAGTGCTGAACACCCGGGTCGACCATATAGGCGCGCTTGGCACCGAAGTTCTTGGCGTAGGCCATGGCCGCTTCGTCGGTGGTATTGGGACCATCGAGAATGGCCAGGCCACGCAGCTTGTCCGCCAGGGCCACCAGGGCGGTGCCGATGGCCAGGGTCGAACTGTGCTTGGGGGTGACCAGCAGACGTGGCTGAGCGTTGAAACGGCTCTTGCCGTCCAGCAGCGCCTGCAGACCGGTACGCTTACCGTCGGCCAGCACCCCGCCGATGATCGCCGAAGTCTGCTCGGCCGCGTCGGTCATCTTGGCCACGCCACAGGCGACGATCACCGCCTTGGCCCGCTGGTAGATGGCCTGGCAGGCCTTGGTGATGGCCGCATCCGGGCCCCAGGCGGCAATGGCCTCGCGCTCGTTGGTGATCAGCAGCAGATCGTTGGCCTTGGCAGCGGCGGTCGGGCCTTCGGTGAAGGTGTCCACCAGGCCGATGATCGAAGACGACGGCAGCGAAATGGTGCGCGTGCCGGTGTCGACGTTAGTCACGGTAACGCCGTGGAAAAAACCACTCATGGATAAACTCCAGACATGAAAAAGCCCCCGGGTGAAGGGGGCTCGTAGGGATGATTGATTGGTGGGAAGCGGGAAACAAAACGCCCCGGTGGTGCGGGGCGTCTATTGGGTTTGCTCGGCGATCCAGGATGGGGCTACTGGGCGGTGCTCGGCTTGCGGGAAGTCCGGGGATTGGGGCCAGTCGCGTAGGGATTGCATGTACACAAGCAACTCCTTGAACTGCTCACCGGTCAGCGTCGTGGCTGTCCCGATTTCGAGCTGGTCACGGTGACGCTCTCGTAACCACATCACAGAGCTCAGTTTCGTGTCGCGCCAATCGCGTTCCGGTGCTGCAAAATCTAGGACTACTTCCGACGTATCGACAAGATATGGCAACCCTCGATCATCATGAGCACGAACTTTGCCAGTGGGTGGATTCCCAATCACTGCCAGATATAGTTCATCAGTGATTTCGACTGCATCATCAGGCATTGACGCGTGCATGCCGCGCAAGTAAGTGGTTTGGGTTGTCTGGCTATAAAAACGCATGTGGCCTCACTTAGCTTCCAATTGCGATGTATTTAGCGCCGTTGGCAACGACACTCCCGTATGTCTTAAAGCTGACCCCATTTTTCGACAGTCCGAACGAGTAGATCGCATCCTGGTTAGATGCGACGTTCGTTTCTCCGAGATATCCGATGGCCAACGCGACATAAGCAACCGAAGGAAACGCCATTGGAAATGACACAACTGCAGGAGTGGAACTTACAGCGCCTGTAGTCCCCCACTGAATAACCCAGCCACCCAACCAGAAAGGTGCTGCGATGTATCCGTTCGCGGCCAGACTTACGGAAAGCCCCCACCGCAACTTCTTCGGTGTTGGCATAACAAAGTCGTTCGCGCTATCAAGCATTTGCGCGTTAGTGGCAACCTTTGCCGTGCCCTGATTGATCTCCGTCGCCTGGGCCGCTAGCGGAGCCAGTGCGGCAACATCAATGTTTCCCTGATTGATTGGCGCGTTCCAGGCTTTGATGCACCACATAACCGCGAGGTTGCGCGGGCGGGTTTCTATGCCACCAGCTGTATTAGTTTGGACAGACGGCGGTGTTATTGAGCCAGACCCTGCATCTCCATAGACCCATAATGTCGGGTCGCTGCCCACATACGAAGTGTTGTTTGTTGTGTGAAAGTGAGATTTAAACTCATCAGCCTGCCAGCTACCGAGTCCGCGGCCCGCATCTACCCCGCGCCCATGGTCCCAACCTCGCAAGAACTCGCCCCGGGACTCGGGCAGGCGGAAGTTTCCGGCACCCTCATCGCCCTTGTTGAAGGTGGTCCCTAGATACGCAGCGAGATCTGGATAAGCGGCAATACTGTGCACGCTACCGTTGAGTTCAAGGTAGCCCGCTGGAACCTCAGCCTTGGGAAATGGAATGATGGCGCCAACAGGGTGCGCAGACTTGAGTGCTGCCAATTCCTTTACCAGCGCCGCTACGTCGATATTTCCCTGATTGACGGGTGCGTTCCAGGCCTTGATGCACCACATCACCGCCAGGTTTCGCGGACGTGTTTCCGTTGACGTCCTGGCAACTCGCGACGCATCGAAGCTGAAAGCCCCATAAGGAAGAGAGCCTCCATCGGCACCGCTATTGGAGCTGATTGTTGTCCCAACTACTGCGCCTGTGGCGTTAACACTTGTACCACCGACTCCACGAGGCATATCGCCCCAGCTCGCCTGGATGTTTTGCAGAGCATCAAACTGGTAGCTACCCAGCGCACGCCCAGCATCCACCCCACGCCCATGATCCCACCCCCGCAAAAACTCACCTCGGGACTCTGGCAAGCGGAAGTTTCCCGCCCCCTCGTCACCCTTGTTGAAGGTGGTCCCCAGGTACGCCGCAAGGTCTGGGTAGGCAGCAACGCTCTGCACACTGCCATCAATCTCCAGAAACCCCGGCGGCACGCTGGCTCTGGGAAACGCCACCATCGAGCCCACCGGCAACGATGACGACTGCGCCACAATCGACTCGATCTCAGCCTTGGTGTAGGTGTCGGTAATGCCATGCCCGGCCAGGGTCGTCGGATTGGTCCCGCCGATCACCCGGCCGTATTTATCGACCGTGACATTGGCATAGGAGCCCGCGCTGATGCCGGTTCGCCCGATGGCCATCTCGAAGGCCAGCGGCGTGGTGCCGAGGACAATCGGCCCGTCGGTAACCAACTGCCAGACGCTGTCGCCGTTGACCGTGCCCTTCTCGATGCTGACGAACAGCCCGGGGGTGACCTCCAGGCTGGTGTCCGCATCCTGGGCACGGGTCCAGACGCCCGTCGACGACACCACATACAAGCCGTTGTCCTTGGCCTGAGTCTGGTTCTTCACCAGCACCCGGGCATCGGCCGGCAGCAACACGCCGTCGATGGTCTGAATTCCGCTCAAGGCGATGTTGGCGGTGGTGGCCACCACTGCCGAATGCTTGAAATCCAGCTTGGCGAGAGCCTCGATCACTGCATTGTCGACATACTCGCGGGTAGCCAGAACCACAGCAGGATCGACCTTCAACACGATCTGCGCGGTATTGGCGACGATGAAGTTCATGCGGATGACTTGGGTCTTGCCGGTGCCCTGGGCCAGCAGGGGCTTGAAGCTAGGCGCGCAGTTGGCCACCGCCACCAGGTCGCCGTCGGCGTCGAACAGGCCGATCTCGCGGATCCAGCGCCCACCGACATCAGGCGGGATCACCTGCTCGGTGATGATGATGTTGGGGTTGGCCGGGTCGGTGCGCACCTGGTTGACCGGGGCGCGGCGCCATTCGTTGATCAGCTTGGTCTGGGCCTTGTTCGGGATGGGGTCGGTGCCGTTGGCATCGCCGACCGCCATTTCCTTGAAGGTCCAGGACGTGCCCAGGGCCGTGGCATTCGCCTGTTTCGCCTCGCCCACTGCCGTGAGGATGGCGAAGAACTGACTGTTGGAATCAATCATGAGTACACATCCAGGGTGTCTGTTTCATCAATACACATGACCTGGCCATAACGGCCGGTCACTTCAATGTCGCGAGGTGTCGGGGGATAAACGTCGAGCACTTCGCCTTGATCCACGTATGCGCCGTAACCGATGACGCCGGAGGTTTCCAGGCTGATGGCCAGGCCGGTCATGTGCCGGCTGACCGGCCGGGCGTCGTCGATCAACCGGGTCAGCTCCTGGTACATCTCCTCGGTGATGCCGGTATCCAGCACCCCTACTTTCAGGGCAAAGGTGGCCGGTTCGCCTTCAGGGACCGTCTGCCACCATTCGACCACTTCGATCAGGTAGCCCAGCGGTTCCACCACCCGGCGCAGCGCACCGAGGGTGCCTTTGCGGGCGTGGATGAAGTAGGAGGCGCGAATGGCGTTGCGCTTGACCGTCTCGGACCAGCGCGGGTCCCAGCGATCCACCGACCAGGCCCAGGCCAGTTGCGGCAGCAGATGCACCGGGCAGGTCGCCGGGTCGTACAGGGTGCGCAGCATGATGGCGGTATCGCCTGCGCTGGCCGCCTCCAGGGCGCGCTCCAGCGGCGTGCTATTGATCGGCAATAAGCTGGTCATCTCAGCTCCCCAGCGTGACGCTGTAACCGGTGCAATACGCCGCTTGAGCCTTGGTCGGGGTGATGTCTTGCCAACCCGCCAGATCGACCCGAGCCACGCCGGCCACATGCAACTGCGCATCAATGGCCGAACGGGCCACCTCGATGCCCAGGCGCCGGCGTGGGTTGACCCAGGCAGCCAGCTTGCGCTCGGCTTCTGCCAGGGCAGCGTCACCTTCCGGGCCGGAGCCCTTCATGTGCAGCACCGCGTCGATGCGATACGGCAAGACCTGGGCACTCTGGACCGTGACCCGGTCGCCGAGCGGTCGCACGTCTTCATCGTTGAGGGCTGCGGCAACGGTCGCCAGCAAGCCAGGACTGGCCGCGCCATTTCCCTCCAGGCTCAGCACCGTGACCGTTACCCGGGCCGGTGCCGGGCTTTCGGCCTCGGCGTCGGCTACCAGCGCAGAAGCGTTACGGGCATGCAGGATGTAGCTGTTGCGCGGGCCGGCCGTGGTCAGTCCTTCATAGGCCAATTGCACGCGCTCGCGCAGCGCGTCGTCAGCTTCCTTGACCTCCTCCAACGGCGGTACCGCCTGCAGGTCTGCAGCCTGGATCACCAGGCGCTGCAGTTTGACGTTGGCCGCCAGGTGGTCCAGGTCCGTGCCCTGGGCATGGGCCAGCAGCAACGCCTTGGCGGCGTCGTTGACCCGGGCCCGCAGCAGCATGTCAGCGTAAGCCGAGACTTCCAGCAGTTTGCTCACCGGGTCGCTTTCCAGGTTGGCCGTCCAGTTCTCGCCCATGTGCCGGCGAAAGGTTTCCAGCTTGCCCTGGTACAAGGCCTCGAAATCCAGGGCTTCAAGCACCTGGGGTGCCGGCAGCGCCGACAGGTCCAACGTACTCATGCCGTCACCTCCAAAACCGCGCGATTGCCCAGGTACTGGCCGGTCAGTTGAAAACTGATCTGGCCTCCCACCACCGCGACCACACTGACCTGCTCCAGCTTCAAGCGTGGCTCCCAGCGCAACAGCGCCCGGGCCACTTCGGCCTGCACCGCGCTTTTCCAGCCGCCGGTCACTGGCAGGTCGACATAACGACGCAGGTTGCTGCCGTATTCGGGGCGCATCCGCCGGCTGCCCTGGGGCGTGGTCAGGATGTCCTCGATGGACTGCCGCACATGCTCGATGCCGGACAGCGACAGGCCGGTACGGCGATCCATTCCGATCATGGCCTTACTCCTGTGCTTGCAGATCCGGGTGGCTGGCGAGGTAGTCCAGGGCAACGCGGTCGCCGGCCTTGACCGATACCTGTCCCTGGACCACCGGCAATTGGCGGCCATCCGGCAGGATCAGATGGCGCGAGGTGTAAAGGCTGTCGCGAAACACCACAGCACCGGTGCCGGCCGGGCGGCCGGTTTTTTTCTTGGGGGTGGCCATTGGATTCTCCGGGTAGAAAAAACCGCTCTGGGCGGGTTGCTTGAGTGATAGGTGGGTCGTGCGGGCAATGGGGCCAAGGATCACTGCGGCGGAGCCGTTGCACCGGGGCCTGACATCACACCCGGGTGGGTATGGGTCGAACCGACGTTGACCCCGTTGTGCTTCAGGCTCTCACCGTTGATCTGCACATCGCCATTCAAGGTGATCGCTCCGCTCAGGGTGATGCTGTCGGCCTTGCCGGTCAGGGCGCTGTCGGTCACCACCGCCGAGCTGGCGCCGACCTGAATGCTCACCGTGCCGCTGGGCAGGCTGATGCTGTAGCTCTTGGCCTGCCAGTCATAGACCAGCGAGCCGCCATCCTCGAAACGCCAGACCTCGACATGGTCGCGGTTGTCCGGCTGGGGACCGGCGTTGCCATACAGGCCGGGAACGAAGGTGCCCTGGGCCGGCTCGCCGCTGGGGCTGATCAGCACGCCCTGCTCCCCCAGGCTCGGTGCCCGCCAGTGCCGGGCCTTGCCCGCGGCCTGGCTGTGCCAGCGCAGCCAGGCGCTGGTCCAGCCGGCACCATCGGAAACCCGTACCAGACCGGCAGCCAGATCCACGCCGACCACGCTGCAAGGCAGGATCAGACCGGCAATCATGCGGTCGTGGGTTGCAGACACGTAACTCACGCCATGTGCTCCGGCGACTGGTAGTCGCCCTCGTGGCCGGGTCCGGTATCGGGGCTGAAGCCCAACACCAGCGTGCCCGGTGGTTGATCGGGCCAGGGCCATTGCTCCTGGCCCAGGTAGACCAGCTGCTGCCACTGCACGATCCACTCGCCGCGATAAGCCGGATCGGCCACCGGGCCGGCAGGCTTGGCCCATACCGCCGTTGCCCCCTCGACAAAGTCCAGGTTCCACTGCTGGCAACGCAACAGCTCAAGCAACTGCGCCGCCAGCATGGCCGCCTGCAAAGGCGCCTGTGCCAGTTCGGGGTCAACCCGTATCCGCCCCTCGAAGGTGGCCCGCATGCAACTGCGGCCATCCCCGGGGTCGGCGGCCTGGTCCATGCCGGTAACCGCGAAGTGGAGCGTCGGTTCAGTGACGCCTTCGAGGATCTTGGGGAAGGCCTCAACCCTCTGCAGTTGCGGCATCGCCAGCTTGATGGTGGAGGTGATGGCGTCTTTTAGCTGGGTCAGTTCGTTCATTGTGTAGTTCCTGAATCAGGTCGAGGCGCCCCAGCCGCCAGGGCCGATGAGCCTTGTTGAAGGCCGGAGCCGATGCGGAATCAGCGCTGGTCCGGGTTCGAGTCCCGTGAAGGCGGTTCGCATACTCCGATGCGCTTGGCCGCCCAGCGCTCGTAGAGGCCGATGGCGACGTCGGCACCGGCCATGGCGGTCAGGCAACCGAAGGCACAGGCGGTCCAGATCGAGACGCCGGCGGCATACAGCAGCATGATGGCCGAGACCCCGCAGACCACGCAGGCTCCAGAGCGCAGCGCCAGGCGCCGTAACAGCGACCAGCCACGGGCGCCCTCCTTGTCGGCGCGCCACATTTCGCCGGAAACGCCACCGACCAGCGCCAGGACGATGACCAGCCAGATCGGCATGTCCAGCAACGCTTGCTGCTCGTTTGTCATTCACGTCTCCCGTGCGGATTGAGGCCAGCGAGATGGCCAGTTGATGGAAAGCTGAAAAGGGTGATTCAAGGGGTCCCTGTCTATTGGCGGCCCACGTTAGGCAGGCATTCCAAAAAGCCCGGTCGCCCGGGCTTTTCAGTAATGCAAACCTTGGTCTTTCGGCACTACTGGCGCGGTACGGACCCATTCAAATTGTTCCTCCGACCGCGACCCTGTCCGCCGGATAACTGCTTCTGGTGCTTTACGCTGCACACCCGGGTCAGTTGCCAACCCTCTGAACCGTCGAGGCCGGTTCATCGCTGCCTTTGCTTTGCCACTAAAGAGCGTCGTTGCAGCCGTTGTTGAACGGCTTGAGATGGATAATATGCACTCATGCATATGCAGTCAATGCGTAAATGCATTTATTTGTGCGCAAAATTTGCACGCGCGCATGAAGCCCGCATAAATGCAGGGGGGGAGGATTTTTCGAGGGCGAAAAAAAGCCCGCTCAGTGGCGGGCTGTGTCTGACCGTGATGGCTTAGCGGGCGTACATGCCCCACCAGAAAACGTGACCGAGGATGCTGATCTGCTCCTCCTGGATCTCCTGGAAGCTGTAGTCCTCGTCCGGATGTTCATCGCGGTTGAAACTGCGCAGGCGGATCCCGGTGGGCAGGCGATACAGCTGCTTCACCCGCAGCTGGCCATTGTGGTTGATCGCGTAGAGGTCGCCATCGATGATGTCGCCAATGGCGCATTTGCCGGCATTGACCCCGACCGTGGCGCCATCGCGCAGCACCGGCAACATGCTATTGCCCCGCACCGTGACGCACTTGGCCTGATCGAACTGCACGCCGTTGTGCCGCAGGCTGCGCTTGCCGAAGCGCAGGCTGGCGCGCTCGCTTTCCTCGATGACGAATCTTCCTGATCCAGCAGCCAATTCAACCTCACGCAGAAAGGGAACCGACACCTCGTCGTCATCGACAGGGGTATCGTCGTCCCACAGGCTTATGTCCTTGAGTTCCGAATGAATCTCGTCACGGGGGGCCGCCGCGCGGGCAGGCGCGATGTCCACGCGCCCGCGCAGTTGATCGGTGCTCACCTGGAAGTATTCGGCGATCCGCGAGATGTGCTTATCCGAGGGATCGACGATCTTCCCGCTGAGAATCCGCGAGAGGGTGGATTGAGGCACACCGGTACGGCGGTGAAGCTCCGTGGGGGAGATTCCATCGCGATCCAGCAGCTCTCTTAAGACGGTAGAAACATTGCGTATTTGCATAGAACGCATATTGCTCGATCTTTTAGGCAATGACAAATGCTGTTTTGCATATTTGCAATGCATTTGCCGGACAAACCTGCTCGCGCCTTGGTGCCTGCGAGCCCGGGGCACCCATGGTAACCTTGCCGCCATCTGCAAAAAGCCGGGCCCAGCGCTCCTTTGCTTCACCCATTCAACGAATCCGCCTAAATACCAATGAGTAAAACTACCTCCGATCTGTCCTCCCACACGCCGATGATGCAGCAGTACTGGCGCCTCAAGAACCAGCACCCTGATCAGTTGATGTTCTACCGCATGGGCGACTTCTACGAGATCTTCTATGAAGACGCGAAGAAGGCCGCCAAGCTGCTGGACATCACCCTGACGGCACGCGGACAGTCGGCGGGCCAGGCGATTCCCATGTGCGGCATTCCCTACCACGCCGCCGAGGGCTACCTGGCCAAACTGGTGAAACTCGGCGAGTCGGTGGTGATCTGCGAGCAGGTTGGTGACCCAGCGACCAGCAAAGGCCCGGTGGAGCGCCAGGTGGTGCGCATCATCACCCCGGGTACTGTCAGCGACGAAGCCCTGCTGGACGAGCGCCGCGACAACCTGATTGCGGCCGTGCTGGGCGATGAGCGCCTGTTCGGCCTGGCGGTACTGGATATCACCAGCGGCAACTTCAGCGTCCTGGAAATCAAGGGCTGGGAAAACCTGCTGGCCGAGTTGGAGCGGATCAATCCGGTCGAACTGCTGATCCCCGATGACTGGCCACAGGGCCTGCCGGCGGAAAAACGCCGCGGTACAAGGCGCCGCGCGCCCTGGGATTTCGAGCGCGATTCGGCTCACAAGAGCCTCTGCCAGCAGTTCTCCACCCAGGACCTCAAGGGCTTTGGTTGCGAAACCCTGACCCTGGCCATCGGCGCCGCCGGTTGCCTGCTCAGCTACGCCAAGGAAACCCAGCGTACTGCCCTGCCCCACCTGCGCAGCCTGCGTCACGAACGCCTGGACGACACCGTGGTGCTGGACGGCGCCAGCCGCCGCAACCTGGAGCTGGACACCAATCTGGCCGGTGGCCGCGACAACACCCTGCAATCGGTGGTCGATCGCTGCCAGACCGCTATGGGCAGCCGCCTGCTGACTCGCTGGCTGAACCGCCCGCTGCGCGACCTCAAGGTCCTGCAGGCGCGTCAGTCGTCCATTACCTGTTTGCTGGACGGTTACCGCTTCGAACGGCTGCAACCGCAGTTGAAGGAAATCGGCGATATCGAGCGGATTCTCGCGCGAATCGGCTTGCGCAACGCCCGTCCGCGCGACCTGGCCCGCCTGCGCGACGCCCTGGCCGCGCTGCCGGAACTGCAAGAGGCGATGACTGAGCTGGAGGCGGATCACCTCAAGCAGTTGGCGCTCACCACCAGCACCTACCCGGAGCTGGCAGCGCTGCTGGCCAAGGCCATCATCGACAACCCGCCGGCGGTGATCCGTGACGGCGGCGTGCTCAAGACCGGCTACGACGCCGAGCTGGACGAGCTGCAATCCTTGAGCGAGAACGCCGGGCAGTTCCTGATCGACCTGGAAGCCCGCGAGAAAGCCCGTACCGGCCTGGCCAACCTCAAGGTCGGCTACAACCGCATTCACGGCTATTTCATCGAGCTGCCCAGCAAGCAGGCCGAGCAGGCACCGGCGGACTACATTCGCCGGCAGACCCTGAAAGGCGCCGAGCGCTTCATCACGCCGGAACTCAAAGCGTTCGAAGACAAGGCGCTGTCGGCCAAGAGCCGGGCCCTGGCCCGGGAGAAGATGCTCTACGATGCGCTGCTGGAAACCCTGATCAGCCATCTGCCCCCCCTGCAGGACACCGCCGGCGCCCTGGCGGAGCTGGATGTGCTGAGCAACCTGGCCGAGCGCGCCTTGAACCTGGACCTCAATTGCCCGCGTTTTGTCAGCGAGCCGTGCATGCGCATCACCCAGGGTCGTCACCCGGTGGTGGAGCAAGTCTTGACCACGCCTTTTGTGGCCAACGACCTGAGCCTGGACGACAACACGCGGATGCTGGTGATCACCGGTCCGAACATGGGCGGTAAATCCACCTATATGCGCCAGACCGCGCTGATCGTGCTGCTGGCCCATATCGGCAGCTTCGTCCCGGCGGCCAGCTGCGAGCTGTCTCTGGTGGACCGGATCTTCACCCGGATCGGCTCCAGCGACGACCTGGCCGGCGGCCGTTCGACCTTCATGGTGGAAATGAGCGAAACCGCGAACATCCTGCACAATGCCACGGAGCGCAGCCTGGTGTTGATGGACGAAGTGGGCCGCGGTACCAGCACTTTCGACGGACTATCCCTGGCCTGGGCTGCGGCAGAACGTCTCGCCCAGCTACGGGCCTACACCCTGTTCGCCACCCACTACTTCGAGCTGACCGTACTGCCGGAAAGCGAACCGCTGGTGGCCAACGTGCACCTCAATGCCACCGAGCACAATGAACGCATTGTGTTCCTGCACCACGTCCTGCCAGGACCTGCCAGCCAGAGCTACGGCCTGGCGGTAGCCCAGCTGGCCGGGGTTCCCAGCGCTGTCATCAGCCGCGCCAGGGAGCACTTGAGCCGTCTTGAAACCACCAGTTTGCCCCATGAGGTGGCGCCTCCAGCACCGGGTAAAACCTCGGTTCCGCAGCAAAGCGACATGTTCGCCAGCCTGCCGCATCCGGTACTGGACGAACTGGCCAAGCTGGATCTGGATGACATGACCCCGCGCCGAGCGCTGGAAATGCTCTATACATTGAAGACGCGCATCTAACGCGAACGCCTTCAAGCTGTTAGAATCTCGCGCGGTTTGGGATGCTGCGGACTATTAGCCTAGTTCGCAGACTATCGCTCCCAAACCTGGCGACCCCGTCATGTTGGGGCTCCGCTGCCGCCGCCTGAGGAGAGAATTAGAAATGACCTTCGTCGTCACCGACAACTGCATCAAGTGCAAGTACACCGACTGCGTAGAAGTCTGTCCGGTGGACTGCTTTTACGAAGGCCCGAACTTCCTGGTGATTCACCCGGATGAGTGCATTGACTGCGCGCTGTGCGAGCCTGAGTGCCCCGCTGTAGCTATTTTCTCCGAGGATGAAGTCCCGGAAGAAATGCAGGAATTCATTCAGTTGAACGTCGAGCTGGCAGAGATCTGGCCGAACATCACTGAAAAGAAAGAACCGTTGCCGGATGCCGAAGAGTGGGATGGCGTCAAAGGCAAGATCAAAGACCTCGAACGCTGATTGCCCCGCGTTCCTGAAAAGGCCCCTTGCGGGCCTTTTTGCGTTTCTGGGAACGGGGTTCTTGCGATTGGGGACTTTTCGCCAGGCAAAAAAAAGGGGCGGTATGACCCGCCCACTTTTTCCCTAGTCCCTGTGTTCCTTTTCATCGTCCTGATGAATCGCTTCCTGCGATGTCCTGACCATCGTCCTTGATGGCTGTGTCTATCCGTCGACACAGGGCTGATATTAGAGAGTTCCCTGATAAGAGCAATCGCACCTATCCCGGGAAATACTGTCGAAGGCCAACAGAAAAATAAAAAAATACCCTTATAAATCAAATAGATAAAAAATAGCCTAAGGTGTTTTAGGCAAGCCTGAAGCACTAGCGAACCGAACACCTACGAAAAAGTAATCTATTGCTTACACGCAAGTTAAGAGTAATCCCATCCTTGATCAGAATCCGAGCACTCAGGGCCAAAACACTTAGCCAATAAAAAGCCCCGAACGAATCGGGGCTCTTGCGGATCAGCTCCAGAAGCTACTGGAACAGCGACTCACTGGACAGGCCATTCTTCTCAAGGATCTCCCGCAGGCGCTTGAGCCCTTCAACCTGAATCTGCCGAACCCGCTCGCGGGTCAGGCCGATCTCCAGGCCGACGTCTTCGAGCGTGCTGCTCTCGTGCCCCCGCAGCCCAAAGCGGCGAACCACAACTTCACGCTGCTTTTCAGTCAGTTCGGAAAGCCATTGATCGATGCTTTGTGACAGATCGTCGTCCTGCAAAAGCTCACAAGGATCCGTCGGACGGTCATCCGTCAGGGTGTCCAGCAGAGTTTTGTCCGAATCCGGTCCCAGCGAGACATCAACCGAAGAAACCCGCTCATTCAGACCGAGCATGCGTTTGACTTCGGCCACCGGCTTCTCCAGCAGGTTGGCGATTTCTTCGGGAGAGGGTTCATGATCGAGTTTTTGCGTCAACTCACGGGCGGCGCGCAGGTAGACGTTGAGCTCTTTGACCACATGAATCGGCAGCCGAATGGTGCGGGTCTGATTCATGATCGCCCGTTCGATGGTCTGACGAATCCACCAGGTGGCGTAGGTCGAAAAGCGGAAACCGCGTTCCGGGTCGAACTTCTCCACTGCCCGGATCAGGCCGAGGTTGCCCTCTTCGATCAGGTCCAGCAGCGACAAGCCGCGATTGACATAGCGCCGGGCGATTTTCACCACCAGGCGCAAGTTGCTTTCAATCATGCGTTTGCGCCCGGCAGGGTCGCCACTCTGCGACAAACGCGCAAAGTGCACTTCCTCTTCAGGAGAGAGCAATGGAGAAAAACCGATTTCATTGAGATACAACTGCGTCGCATCGAGGGCGCGCGTGTAATCAATGTACTTGTGTTGCTTAAGTGATGCGGAGCTTTTGGATTTGGCGCGAACGGAAGGTGGAGTTGCCCCCTCATTATTCGACATCGAATCCATATCGATACTGCTCTCCATAAGGAGAACTTCATCGTCGATGTCAAACTCCGGCACTTCTTTACTGAGAGCCATTGTTATAGTCCTTTGGTGAGTTCGACCTCAGGCTCAAGCGGCGCCTTAATCCTTGGCAACGCTGGAGCCTGTTCCCTCTACGTGAGTGGAACAGGCTGGTGACGGATCAACGTCGTGGCAGGAATTGCAGCGGATCTACAGGTTTACCTTGTCGGCGAATCTCAAAGTGCAGTTTCACCCGGTCTGTACCAGTTGATCCCATCTCGGCAATTGTCTGTCCGACTTTGACCTGCTGTCCCTCCCGAACCAATAGCTTGCGGTTGTGGCCGTAAGCACTGACGTAGGTTTCGTTGTGTTTGATGATGACTAATTCGCCGTAGCCCCTTAAGCCACTCCCGGCGTAAACCACCGTCCCATCAGACGCAGCTAAAACAGGCTGTCCCAAATCCCCGGCGATATCAATGCCTTTATTCAAACTACCGTTTGAAGAGAATTTTCCAATCAGAACGCCGTTTGAAGGCCAGCCCCAACCTGTCGGTGCGGGGCCCGCAGGCGTAACCGGGGCAGGCGCCGGCTTGCTGGCCGCGGGGGCTGCGGTGCCCGATGCTGGAGCCGTTGCGGGTGCCGTAGCAGCACCAACGGGACGACGAATAACCGTGGTCTTGCTCGACGACGAGGCACCGGACTGGGTACTGGTAACCACCGTGGCCGGCGCTGCGCCAGTGCGGCCATCAAAGCGAATGGTTTGCCCGGGATGGATGGTATAGGGCTCGGCAATATTGTTGCGAGCGGCCAATGCCTTGTAGTCCCAGCCATAGCGGAAGGCAATCGAGAACAAGGTGTCGCCACGACGCACAACATATTGCCCAGTCGTGACTGTCGGGCGCTGAGGCGCGGCGGTATTACTGCGCTCAACCACACCTACGCTGCTGGACTTGGTACTGGAACAACCGACCAACAAGGAACTCAAGACAAGGCCAATCATCAGTCGCTGAAAGCTTGATATACCTATTCGCTGCGCAATGACTGTGAGACTCACCCGCCGCTCCCTTTATGGTGGTTGACGATATAGATTGCCTTGCTCAGGCGTGAAATGACGCAAGTATAACTGGACGACCGCGCTTTACCGCTGGCAAAGCGCACCACACAGTGGCAAGAAATGACCATTGAGGGCCACCAGACTCATTGACGATCAATACGGCACTAAGACACAGCGCTTCAAACAGAATTCACCCAGCGCCGACAAATACTCAGGCCAGCGGCCCATTGAGCAGAGGCACAAAACGCACCGCCCCCAGGACATGCCGGGCAAAGCCGTGTTCTTCTCGAATGATCAGCATCAACTGCTGCACTTCTCCTGCCCCCACCGGAATCACCAGGCGTCCGCCCGGAGCCAGCTGGTCGAGCAGCGCCTGGGGAACATCAGTAGCCACAGCGGTCACGATGATGCCGTTGTAAGGCGCCAAGGCTGGCCAGCCCTCCCAACCGTCACCCCAGCGAAACACCACATTGCGCAGGTTCAACTCCTGCAGCCGTTCCTTGGCACGGTCCTGCAGGACCTTGATCCGCTCCACCGAAAACACCCGCTCCACCAACTGCGACAGCACCGCCGTCTGGTAGCCGGACCCGGTGCCTATCTCCAGGACCTTGTCCAGAGGACCGGCCTCCAGCAGCAGCTCGCTCATGCGCGCCACCATGTAAGGCTGGGAGATGGTCTGGTTGTGGCCGATCGGCAGGGCCGTGTCTTCATAGGCCCGATGGGCCAGGGCTTCATCAACGAACAGGTGCCGCGGCGTACGACGAATGACTTCCAATACCTGTGGATTAGACAGCCCTTCATCGTAGAGCCGTTGAATCAGGCGTTCGCGGGTACGCTGGGAAGTCATGCCGATTCCCCGTCGCAGCAAATCGTCTTGCTCACGAGCCATCAGCGCAGCCCCTCCAACCAGCCGTCCAGGCTCCGGAACGCGTCATTGAACGTGCGATCCAGCTGCAACGGAGTGATGGAGACATAACCTTGCATCACCGCATGAAAATCGGTGCCCGGGCCGCCATCTTCGGCATCCCCGGCGGCGGCAATCCAGTAACCCGACTTGCCGCGGGGATCGACGACCTTCATCGGTGCCGCCGCGCGCGCGCGATGGCCCAGGCGGGTCAGCTGTATGCCACGAATATGATCCAGTGGCAGGTTGGGAATATTCACGTTCAACACCGTCCGTGGTGGTAAATCCAGCAAGCCCTGAGCCTGCACCAGCTTGCGCGCGAAATGGGCCGCCGTGGCAAGGTTTTCCACCTGCCGCGACACCAGCGAAAAGGCAATCGCCGGACGCTGCAGAAAGCGCCCTTCCAGGGCTGCGGCGACCGTTCCGGAGTACAGCACGTCATCCCCGAGGTTGGCCCCCAGGTTGATCCCCGACACCACCATGTCCGGCTCATGCTCCAGCAGGCCGTTGAGCCCCAGGTGCACACAGTCGGTCGGCGTGCCGTTGATGCTGATGAAGCCATTGCCGAGGGTATGCGGATGCAACGGACGGTCAAGCGTCAGCGAGCTGCTGGCGCCGCTTTTGTCCTGGTCCGGTGCGATCACCACACAGTCGGCGTAATCCGCCAGCGCAGCATGCAGCGCGGCGATACCGGGTGCGGTTACCCCATCATCGTTAGAAATCAGAATACGCATGAGCTGTCCGTCTGCCCCACCGGCACCAGATCGACGAGTTCACGCACCAATGCGGTGGCGAAACACCCGGCCGGCAGGACGAATTCCAGTTGCAGAATGTCAGGCTCGGGATAATGCCACGTCAAACCGCCAATGGGCAGCCGCAGGATGCGTCGTTCGTGGCTCATGCCGGCTCTGATCAGCCAATCACACAGTGCTGCCTCGCGGCCGGCAATCTGTTGCTCAAGCTCGTGGGACACACCGCTCGCCGGAGAGGCGCCCTCGCCCCACAACGGACCGGTGGGGTGCAGGTCGAGAATCGCCAGGCGCGGGTCCGAGCATTCCTCAGGACCGGCCATGAAAAAACTGCGACTGTCGGTAAACGCCAGCAGGTCACCGACTTGCGCCTGCTCCCAGCTGCCGTCTGCCACCCGTGCCGCCAGCACCTGATTGAACAGATAGCTGCGGGCCGTGGAAAGCAGGCGCGAACGCACATTGCGCTGCTCTGGCAAGGCCTGGCGCGCGGCCCAGCCACGGGCATCCACCAGGTTGCCGCCGTCGTGGCCAAACCGCTGGGCGCCAAAATAGTTGGGAATCCCGTGCTGGGCGATCTGGCGCAAACGCTCATCGATGGCCGCATGATCCGCCGTGAGCTCTGTCAGGCGCAGGGTAAAACCGTTGGCCGCATGGGCACCGCGCTGCAGCTTGCGCTTGTGGCGGGTAGCCTTGAGGATTTTCAGGGTGTGGTTTTCCGCAGAGCCAAGATCCGGGTCAGCCTTGCCCGGCAGTTGCACGCTGAACCATTGGCGAGTCAGCGCCTGGCGATCCTTGAGCCCGGCGTAGCTGACGGTGCGCAACGATACTCCGGCGGCCTTGGCAATCCGCCGCGCGGCCTCTTCGGTATTCAGGCCACGCTTTTCCACCCACAGCCACAGGTGCTCGCCTTCACCGCTCAGCGGGATATCGAGCACTTCATCGACTTGGAAATCTTCGGCAGTGGCCTTGAGCACCGCGCTGCCCAGGGCGTCACCATAGGCCCGCGGGCCCAACAGTTGCGATTCATTCATGGGCGCAGCAACAAGGCCACGGAGTGCACCGCGATACCTTCCTCGCGGCCGACGAAACCGAGTTTTTCAGTGGTGGTGGCCTTCACGTTCACTTGGTCCAGTTCGACTTGCAGGTCCTCGGCAATCAAGGCCCGCATGGTTTCAATATGAGGCGCCATTTTCGGGGCCTGGGCGACGATGGTGTTGTCGACGTTGCCGACCTTCCAGCCTTTGGCGTGGATCAGCGCGACAACATGACGCAGCAGGACGCGGCTGTCGGCACCTTTGAACTGCGGATCGGTGTCCGGAAAATGCTTGCCGATGTCCCCCAGCGCCGCAGCGCCCAGCAGGGCATCACTGAGCGCGTGCAACAACACGTCACCGTCGGAGTGGGCGAGCAAGCCGCAATGATGGGCGATGCGCACACCACCCAAAGTAATGAAGTCGCCCTCAGCGAAACGGTGCACATCGTAGCCGTGGCCAATACGCATAAAAAAACGCCCCGAAAAAGTCAGGGCGTGATTCTACCTGCTTTGGCAGGCATTAGGCGTTAAGAGCACGTGCATGGTGCTGCAAGTGATCGTCGATAAAGCTGGCGATGAAGAAGTAGCTGTGGTCGTAGCCCGGCTGCATCCGCAGCGTCAGCTGATGGCCGGCGCTCCTGGCCGCCTGCTGCAGCACTTCTGGCTTGAGCTGGGTGGCGAGAAAGTCATCTCGATCCCCTTGATCCACCAGCAACGTCAGTTTTTCCCTGGCTTCGGCAAGCAGTACGCTGGCATCCCATTCACGCCAGCGTGAACGTTCCTCACCCAGGTAACGGGAAAACGCCTTCTGCCCCCAAGGACAATCCATGGGATTACTGATAGGAGCGAACGCCGAAACCGACTGATAGCGACCGGGATTACGCAAGGCACAGACCAATGCCCCATGACCGCCCATGGAGTGCCCGCTGATCCCACGTTTCTGCGACGCGGGAAAATGCGCCTCTACCAATTCCGGCAGTTCGTTCACCACATAGTCATGCATCCGATAATGCTGGGCCCAGGGCTCCTGGGTCGCGTTCAGATAGAACCCGGCTCCCAGGCCAAAGTCCCAGGCGCCCTCAGAGTCACCGGGCACGCCGGCGCCGCGAGGGCTGGTATCCGGAGCGACGATGATCAGACCAAGCTCCGCCGCCAGCCGTTGGGCCCCGGCCTTTTGCATGAAGTTCTCGTCGGTGCAGGTCAGGCCGGACAACCAGTAAAGCACCGGTAGCTTGCCGCCCTGTTCCGCCTGGGGCGGCAAATACACCGCGAACACCATGTCGCAGCCCAACAACTGGGAATGATGCTTGTAGCGTTTGTGCCAGCCGCCGAAGCTCTTCTGGCAGGAAAGGTTTTCCAGACTCATGGCAGACCTCCAGCCACAAGCCGCAAGCTACAAGCCGCAAGTGGGAATCCCTTCTTGGTGCTTGTGGCTTGCCGCTTGCCGCTGCTCTTAGAAGTGAATGACCGAACGAATGCTCTTGCCTTCGTGCATCAGGTCGAAGGCCTTGTTGATGTCTTCCAGGCCCATGGTGTGAGTAATGAAGGTATCCAGCGGGATTTCGCCGGTCTGGGACATTTCCACGTAGCTTGGCAGTTCGCTGCGACCACGCACGCCGCCAAAAGCCGAACCACGCCATACGCGACCGGTCACCAACTGGAAGGGACGGGTCGAAATTTCCTGGCCGGCACCGGCCACCCCAATGATCACCGACTCGCCCCAGCCCTTGTGGCAGCATTCCAGCGCGGCGCGCATCAGCTGGACATTGCCGATGCATTCGAAGGAGAAATCCACGCCGCCGTCGGTCATGTCGACAATGACCTCCTGGATCGGACGATCGAAGTCCTTGGGATTGACGCAGTCGGTAGCGCCCAGTTGCTTGGCGATCTCGAACTTGGCCGGGTTGATATCGATGGCAATAATGCGCCCGGCCTTGGCCTTGACCGCGCCGATTACCGCCGACAGGCCAATGCCGCCCAGGCCGAAGATGGCCACGGTGTCACCGGCCTTGACCTTGGCGGTGTTGATCACCGCACCAATACCAGTGGTCACGCCGCAACCCAGCAGGCAGACCTTTTCCAGCGGCGCTTCCTTGGGGATCTTGGCCACGGAAATTTCCGGCAGCACGGTGTACTCGGAGAATGTCGAGGTGCCCATGTAGTGGAAAATGGGCTGGCCTTTGTAGGAAAAGCGCGTGGTGCCGTCAGGCATCAAGCCTTTGCCCTGGGTTGCACGAATGGCCTGACAGAGGTTGGTCTTGCCCGACAGGCAGAATTTGCACTGGCCGCATTCCGGGGTGTACAGCGGAATCACATGATCACCCACGGCCACCGAGGTCACGCCCTCACCCACCGCTTCTACGACTGCACCACCCTCATGGCCGAGGATCGCCGGAAAGATGCCTTCCGGATCGGCGCCGGACAGGGTGTAGGCGTCGGTGTGGCAGACGCCGGAAGCGACGACCCGCAACAGCACTTCGCCGGCCTTGGGCATGGCGACATCCACTTCGACGATTTCCAGGGGCTTCTTGGCCTCGAAGGCTACGGCAGCACGTGACTTGATCATCCTGACTCTCCAGCGAATAAAAACGAGGCAGTGAGTGTAAAACAGCGCAATGCGATGAATAATCCAGGCAAAAGCAAAACATTATTGCCATGCAGGGATAATCAATGAGCGAAAACCGTTGGGAAGGCATCGACGAATTTGTCGCGGTTGCCGAATGCAGCCAGTTCACTGCCGCTGCCGAGCGCCTGGGGGTTTCCTCATCTCACATCAGCCGCCAGGTGGCGCGCCTCGAAGAGCGCTTGCAGACCCGCCTGCTGTATCGCAGTACCCGCCGCGTCACCCTGACCGAGGCCGGGCAGACCTTTCTCCAGCATTGCCAACGCTTGCAGGATGGTCGCGAGGAAGCGTTGCGCGCCGTAGGGGACCTGACCAGCGAGCCCAAGGGCATGCTGCGCATGACTTGCGCAGTGGCCTATGGCGAGCGGTTCATCGTGCCACTGGTCACGCGCTTCATGAGCCTTTATCCACAGTTGCGGGTGGACATCGAATTGAGCAACCGGCCTCTGGACCTGGTGCACGAGGGGCTCGACCTGGCCATTCGCCTGGGACGCCTGCAGGACTCACGCCTGGTCGCCACTCGCCTGGCACCACGCCGCATGTACCTATGTGCATCGCCCTCCTATCTGGAGCGCTATGGCCGCCCCCACAGCCTTTCGGAATTGAGCCGCCACAACTGCCTGATTGGCAGCTCGGATATCTGGCAGTTGGAGGTCGATGGGCGCGAATTTTCGCAACGGGTGCAAGGCAACTGGCGCTGCAACAGCGGACAGGCAGTGCTGGATGCGGCGTTACAAGGCGTCGGGCTCTGCCAACTGCCGGACTACTACGTGCTGGAGCACCTGCAGGACGGTACGCTGGTTTCCTTGCTGGACGCTCACCAGCCGCCCAATACCGCGGTCTGGGCGCTGTACCCGCAGCAACGGCATCTGTCGCCGAAAGTGCGCAAGCTGGTGGACTATCTCAAGCACGGCTTGGCCGAACGCCCGGAATACCGCGATGTGTAGCCGCTGCCGCAGGCTGCGACAAGGCCCGCAGGGCCTTCAGGTTTCAAGAGCGGCGCCTCCTTCGGAGTCGTTCGCAGCTTGCGGCAGCGGCTACGAGGTTCGTCGGCCGCCCGCGATCAGCGCCGATTGGACCAACGCTGGCGCAGCCACTCAAGGTCCTCGGGACGAGTGACCTTGAGGTTGTCGGAGCGGCCTTCGATCAGGCGTGGCGCCTGCCCGGCCCATTCCATTGCCGAAGCCTCATCGGTGACCGCCACATCGGCCACCAGGCTGTCGGCCAGGGCCCGGTGCAGCGCGCCAAGCCGGAACATCTGCGGTGTGTAGGCTTGCCAGATCAGGCTGCGATCCACGGTTTCCAGAACCCTTCCGTGCTTGTCGATCCGCTTCAGGGTGTCCCGGGCCGGCACCGCCAGCAGCCCGCCCACCGGGTCGTGCGCCAACTCGCCCAGTAACTTGTCCAGGTCATCTCGGGAAAGATTGGGGCGCGCGGCATCGTGAACCAGCACCCAGTCTTCGTCGGCCGCGCCCTGGGCGTGCAGATGAAGCAGGGCATTGAGCACCGAACCGGAGCGCTCGGCGCCACCTTCGACCCGCTGAATCCGCGAATCGTGGGCGCAGGCCAGGGTCGGCCAGTAGGGATCATCCAGCGCCAGACTGACCACCAGCCCCTTGAGGCCGGGATGATCGAGAAAACAGCCGAGGCTGTGTTCGAGAATTGTGCGTCCGCCCAGTTGCAGGTACTGCTTGGGACGGTCCGCGGCCATGCGGGCACCGACGCCCGCGGCAGGAATCACGGCCCAGAAGGCCGGTAGCCGATTGCTCATTGGGCCAACTGGTAGAGGGTTTCACCCTCCTTGACCATGCCCAGCTCATGGCGAGCCCGCTCTTCCACGGTCTCCATGCCCTTCTTCAACTCCATGACTTCCGCATCGAGTACGCGATTTCGCTCCAGCAGACGCTCGTTTTCAGCGTGCTGGTCGGCAATCTGCTGAGTCAGGTCAGCTACCTGGGCCAAGCTGCCGTTCCCCACCCACAGGCGGTACTGCAAGCCGGCCAGCAGCAAGAGCAAGACCAGGAACAACCAATTGGGACTGCGCATCGAATATCGGGTATCCAGTGAAAAAAGACAGCCATGCCAACAACTTCGGACCTACTGATAGCACGAAGCCTGGAAGAACCAGGCTTGTGCTCTTAAGGCATCAGATTAGTGGCAAAAAACTCGCTGTCGCGATTTTCCCGACACAATCCGGTGTCTTTTTACCATCTACTGCTTAGCCGCGAAACTCGCCGCGACCGTTGTACTTGGCCTTGCCGTTCAATTGCTCTTCGATACGCAGCAATTGGTTGTACTTGGATACGCGGTCGGAACGGCACAGGGAGCCGGTCTTGATCTGGCCAGCCGAGGTGCCCACGGCCAGGTCAGCAATGGTCGAATCTTCGGTTTCGCCGGAACGGTGCGAGATCACGGCGGTGTAACCGGCGGCCTTGGCCATCTGGATGGCTTCCAGGGTTTCGGTCAGGGTGCCGATCTGGTTGAACTTGATCAGGATCGAGTTGGCGATCTTCTTGTCGATGCCTTCTTTCAGGATCTTGGTGTTGGTCACGAACAGGTCGTCACCGACCAGTTGCACCTTGTCGCCGATCTTGTCGGTAAGAATCTTCCAGCCCGCCCAGTCAGACTCGTCCAGGCCGTCTTCGATGGAGATGATCGGGTAGCGCTGAGTCAGACCTTTGAGGTACTCGGCGAAACCTTCGGCGGTGAACACCTGGCCTTCGCCGGACAGGTTGTACTTGCCGTCTTCATAGAATTCGCTGGCGGCGCAGTCCAGAGCCAGGGTCACGTCGGTGCCCAGGGTGTAACCGGCGTTGGCCACGGCTTCGGAGATGACTTTCAGCGCGTCTTCGTTGGAGGCCAGGTTCGGGGCGAAGCCACCTTCGTCACCCACCGCAGTGTTCAGGCCACGGGCCTTCAGCACGGCTTTGAGGTGATGGAAAATCTCGGTGCCCATGCGCAGACCTTCCGAGAAAGATTTGGCGCCGACTGGCTGCACCATGAATTCCTGGATGTCGACGTTGTTATCGGCGTGCTCGCCACCGTTGATGATGTTCATCATCGGTACTGGCATCGAGTAGACGCCTGGAGTGCCGTTGAGGTTGGCGATGTGGGCGTACAGCGGCAGGTCCTGGTCCTGGGCAGCAGCCTTGGCCGCAGCCAGGGACACGGCGAGGATGGCGTTGGCGCCCAGGGAGGCTTTGTTCTCGGTACCGTCCAGGGCGATCATCGCGTGATCCAGCGCTTTCTGGTCGATCGGGTCTTTACCCAGCAACAGATCGCGGATCGGACCGTTGATGTTGGCTACCGCCTTGAGCACGCCCTTGCCCAGGTAACGGCTCTTGTCGCCATCACGCAGCTCCAGCGCTTCGCGCGAGCCGGTGGAGGCACCGGACGGCGCGCAAGCACTGCCGATGATGCCGTTGTCGAGAAGCACGTCCGCTTCGACAGTGGGGTTGCCACGGGAGTCGAGAACTTCACGACCTTTGATGTCGACGATTTTTGCCATTGTTGTAAACACTCCAAAGTTGACGAAAACGCTGAGTACCGCTCGATTTATAACTTGTGGGTCAAACTGCTGGTTCGTAGGAGCCGGCTTGCCGGCGAACAGGCCCGCGAAAACGCGGTGCCGGTCAGCCGGCTCCTACAGAGGAAGTCGCCGTTTTTTACGCGGTTTCTACCGTGGGGAAACTCTTGACCAGTTCGTCCAGAGCCTTGAGCTGAGCCAGGAACGGCTCAAGCTTGTCCAGACGCAGGGCGCAAGGACCGTCGCACTTGGCGTGGTCGGGATCCGGATGGGCTTCCAGGAACAGACCCGCCAGGGATTGGCTCATGCCGGCCTTGGCCAGGTCGGTGACCTGGGCCCGACGACCGCCAGCGGAGTCGGCGCGACCGCCCGGCATCTGCAGGGCATGGGTAACGTCGAAGAACACCGGGTACTCGAACTGCTTCATGATGCCGAAGCCGAGCATGTCCACCACTAGGTTGTTGTAGCCGAAACTGGAACCGCGCTCGCAGAGGATCAACTGATCGTTGCCCGCCTCTTCGCACTTGCTCAGGATGTGCTTCATTTCCTGGGGCGCGAGGAACTGGGCCTTCTTGATGTTGATCACCGCGCCGGTCTTGGCCATGGCCACTACCAGGTCGGTCTGCCGCGAGAGAAACGCCGGCAACTGGATGATGTCGCAGACTTCGGCGACCACGGCGGCCTGGGCCGGCTCGTGGACGTCGGTGATGATCGGCACGCCGAAGGCCTGCTTCACGTCTTCGAAAATCCGCATGCCCTCTTCCAGGCCCGGGCCACGGTAGGAGGTCACCGACGAACGGTTGGCCTTATCGAAGCTGGCCTTGAACACGTAGGGGATCCCGAGCTTCTCGGTCACCCGCACGTACTCTTCACAGACCTGCATCGCCATGTCGCGGCTTTCCAGCACGTTCATGCCGCCGAACAGCACCATCGGCTTGTCGTTGGCGATCTCGATGTTGCCTACGCGGATGATCTTCTGCGCCATCAGGTTCAAGCCTTCTTCTGGTGTTGAGCCAATGCAGCTTTGACGAAACCGCTGAACAGTGGGTGACCGTCACGTGGCGTCGAGGTGAACTCGGGGTGGAACTGGCAAGCGACGAACCATGGATGATCCGCAGCTTCGACCACTTCGACCAGCGCGCCGTCGCCCGAGCGACCGGATATCTTCAGGCCCGCCTCGATCAGTTGCGGCAGCAACTTGTTGTTCACTTCATAACGGTGGCGGTGACGCTCGACGATCACGTCCTTGGCGTAGCAGTCGTGCACCTTGGAGCCCGCTTCGAGCAAGCATTCCTGAGCGCCCAGGCGCATGGTGCCGCCCAGGTCGGACGCTTCGTTACGCACTTCGACGGCGCCGGTGGCATCTTCCCACTCGGTGATCAGGCCGACGACCGGGTGACCGCTGGCGCGATCGAATTCGGTGGAGTTGGCATCTTTCCAGCCCATGACATTACGGGCGAATTCGATGACAGCCACTTGCATGCCCAGGCAGATACCCAGGTACGGCACCTTGTTCTCGCGAGCGTATTGCACCGCGGTGATCTTGCCTTCCACGCCACGCAGACCGAAGCCGCCCGGCACCAGGATCGCGTCGACGCCTTCCAGCAGCGCGGTGCCCTGGTTCTCGATGTCTTCGGAGTCGATGTAGCGCAGGTTGACCTTGGTGCGGTTGGTGATGCCGGCGTGACTCATCGCTTCGATCAGCGACTTGTAGGCGTCCAGCAGTTCCATGTACTTGCCGACCATGGCGATGGTGACTTCGTGCTCAGGGTTGAGCTTGGCGTCCACCACCTTTTCCCACTCGGACAGGTCGGCGCCGTTGCATTGCAGACCGAAACGCTCGACGACGAAATCGTCCAGGCCCTGGGCGTGCAGCACGGCCGGGATCTTGTAGATGGTGTCGACGTCTTCCAGGGAAATCACCGCACGCTCTTCAACGTTGGTGAACAGGGCGATCTTGCGACGCGAGGACACATCCACCGGATGGTCGGAGCGGCAGATCAGCACGTCAGGCTGCAGGCCGATGGAGCGCAGCTCCTTCACCGAGTGCTGGGTTGGCTTGGTCTTGGTTTCGCCGGCAGTGGCGATGTACGGAACCAGGGTCAGGTGCATCAGCATCGCGCGCTTGGAGCCGACTTCGACCCGCAACTGGCGGATGGCTTCGAGGAACGGTTGCGACTCGATGTCGCCCACGGTACCGCCGATTTCCACCAGGGCCACGTCGGCATCGCCGGCGCCCTTGATGATGCGACGCTTGATCTCGTCGGTGATGTGCGGAATCACCTGGATGGTGGCGCCCAGGTAGTCACCACGGCGCTCCTTGCGCAGTACGTGCTCGTAGACACGGCCAGTGGTGAAGTTGTTGTTCTGGGTCATGGTCGTGCGGATGAACCGCTCGTAGTGGCCCAGGTCCAGGTCGGTCTCGGCGCCGTCGTGGGTGACGAACACTTCACCGTGCTGGAACGGGCTCATGGTGCCCGGGTCGACGTTGATGTACGGGTCCAGCTTGAGCATGGTGACCTTAAGCCCCCGCGCCTCCAGGATGGCCGCCAATGAAGCCGAGGCAATGCCTTTCCCCAATGAAGAAACAACACCGCCCGTGACGAATATGTAGCGCGTCATGAAAAACCCTAGAAGTCTGCGTTAAAGCGGTCAGTGCCGCCGGGGAAAGCGAAGGAAGGCCGAAGCCCCCGATCACCTGCATTAATCACAGTGCACCTTTCAAAAAAACCGCCGCGTGGTGACAGACCGGATGCAAAAACACCGGTAGGTTGCTCGCTACACATTTTTTGGAATCGCCCAGCAAAGACTGCTTGGTAATCGGCAACTCCTGCAATTCAGGCGAATCCACAGAAGTTGTATCAAGAAGGGAGCGTAGTCTACCGGAAAGCCCCTTTCAGCTCAAACCTTGATCGCTGGTCAGTGGTCGCCAATGCAATTGCCAGTCGGCCAGAGGTTCCGCGCCGGGCCCAGGCAGGTTAGCCAGCGCCAACAGCCGCTCCCCCTGATACAACAGCGGCAATCTGCCACGGACAAAACCCGGTAGCCCGGCTTCGTTGAGCAGACGCTTCAGGTCACGATGGCCGCGCCCCGCGACCTGCATGATCTCCCCTCCCTGTCGGTAGCCTATGCGCAACGGTCCCTGGGGCGCCCTTCCGCTGAAAAACACCTCGCCATTGCCCGGCAAACGCAATGGGCATGTCGGATCCAGCCATTCAACCGCCCCCCGCACCGGCTGCAACCAGGCACCGGACAACCACCAGACTCGCCCGCACGCACGATGCAGCTCACCATCGGCCAGGCGCCACAGCGGCCGGCCATCGGCGCCGGCATCCCGCAGGTTCTCCCACCCGTGCCAATGATCGGTATCGGGCAAACGGCCAAAACCACCCAGCCAATGGCTCAGGGCATTGCGCTGGCGGGCCGGGGACAGGGTCTGCAACGGCGCAAGGGCCAGCGACGGCAGGCCAAGCCAGGGAAAACAGTCGCCGCCCTCGGCAGCCGACAGGTCCAGCGCCGCCAGCTCGTCGAGCAGGCCCTGGGCCTCCCTCAGGTGCGCGGCGCTGCGACTCATGCAGGTAGCGGCCTGAGGCCAGCGGGCCAGCAAAGAGGGCATGACCTGATGCCGCAGGTAGTTGCGCGAATACTGATGATCGGCATTCGAAGGGTCCTCGACCCAACTCAGGCCATGCTCGGAGGCATAGCGCTCAAGCTCCTGACGCGACACGCCAAGCAAAGGTCGCAGCAACTGCCCGCCCCCCAGAGGCCGGCACATCGGCATTGCCGACAAACCCCGGACTCCGGCTCCGCGCAACAGACGAAACAGCAGGGTTTCGGCCTGATCATCACGATGCTGCGCCGTCAGCAGCAGTTCATGCGCCGCGGTGAGCGCCGCGAACGCCCCGTATCGAGCCTCACGGGCGGCCTGTTCAAGACTGGCACCAGCCTGCACCTGCACGCGAATCACTTTCAGGGGCACGCCCAGGGCATCACAGATCGCCTGGCAATGATCCGGCCAGGCATCCGCCGCTTCTTGCAGCCCATGGTGGATATGCACAGCCTGCAGTGTCGGCAGGCGTTGCCGGTGCGCCAGACTGGCAAGCAGGTGCAGCAGGACAGTGGAGTCAAGACCACCGGAGAGGGCGACACGCCAGACCTTGGCATCGAGCCAGGGCCTCAGACTGTGCAGCAATTGGGTGCTGAGAGCGTTCATGCAGCGATCGAAACCTGTAGGAGCGGCCGGCTGGCGCAGTCACTTGCCCCGCTATAAGCAACGACGCCGCCATCGAATCGATGGCGGCGCCTGGGTCGCGAACGAGCCTGCCCCTACCGGGGAAAGCGCTAGTCGATCAGAGACCGTAGCTCATCAGGCGGTCATAACGACGGGCCAGCAAGGTGTCGTTATCCATTTCCTTGAGCATCGCCAGCTGCGAGCTGAGCTCGGCGCGGATCGAAGCGGCAGCCGCCGCCGGATCACGGTGGGCGCCGCCCAGTGGCTCGCTGATGACCTTGTCGACAATGCCCAGGCCTTTCAGACGCTCTGCGGTGATGCCCATGGCCTCAGCCGCATCGGCAGCCTTTTCCGAGGTTTTCCACAGGATCGAGGCGCAGCCTTCCGGCGAAATCACCGCATAAGTGGAATATTGCAGCATGTTCAACTGGTCGCAGACGCCGATGGCCAATGCGCCGCCGGAACCGCCCTCACCAATCACGGTGGCGATAATCGGGGTCTTCAAGCGCGCCATGACCCGCAGGTTCCAGGCAATGGCCTCGCTCTGGTTGCGCTCTTCAGCGTCGATGCCCGGGTAGGCGCCCGGGGTGTCGATGAAGGTCAGGATCGGCATCTTGAAGCGTTCGGCCATTTCCATCAGGCGGCAGGCCTTGCGATAACCTTCCGGACGCGGCATGCCGAAGTTGCGACGCACTTTCTCGCGTACTTCGCGGCCTTTCTGATGACCGATGATCATCACCGGCTGCTCGTCCAGGCGGGCAACACCACCGACAATCGCCGCGTCGTCGGAGAAGTGGCGATCGCCATGCAGCTCGTCGAACTCGGTGAAGATGTGCTGGATGTAGTCCAGGGTGTATGGACGACGTGGGTGCCGTGCCAGACGTGCGATCTGCCAGCTGGTGAGCTTGCCGAAGATGTCCTCGGTCAGGGTGTTGCTCTTGTCCTGCAGGCGGGAAATCTCATCGCCGATATTCAGCGAATTGTCATTACCGACCAAGCGCAACTCTTCGATCTTGGCTTGCAGGTCGGCGATCGGCTGTTCGAAATCAAGAAAATTCGGGTTCATAGGCGTCCGTCTGGGCTCGACGTCCAAGGGGGCTTGGGCCGGCCGGTTGTCTATTCGCGCCCTACCTTAAGGGACGGACGCGTTGAGGTCGAGATTAAAAATTCAGGTGACGACAAGGCGCAATGATGGCGCCTCTCCGTCAACGGTATTGGAGGAAGACGTTGTCTCGCCCGAACTGGTCACGCAGGGCTTGAATCAAGCTGTCCGCCGGGTCGATCCGCCAGTTCTCGCCAAACTGCAGCAGGGCCTTGGCGTCATTACGGCTGTACTCCATGGTGATCGGGCACGCGCCGCGGTGGCGCTTGAACAACTCACCCAGCCAGCGTAGCTGATCGCCCTTGAGGGCATCGGTATGGACTTTCAGGCGCAGGCTTTCCGCCAGGTTGGTCCGCGCGTCTTCCATGCTCATCACCCGCTTGACCCGCAAGCGCAGGCCTCCGGAGAAGTCGTCGTTGCTGACCTCGCCTTCCACCACCACCATGGCATCGGTCTGCAACAGCGATTGCGCCGAATGGAACGCATCGGCAAACAACGAGGCCTCGATCCGTCCCGAGCGGTCGTCGAGGGTGATGAAACCCATCTTGTCGCCCTTCTTGTTCTTCATCACCCGCAGGGCAATGATCATCCCCGCCACCGTCTGGGTATCCCGGGCCGGCTTCAGATCGATGATGCGCTGACGGGCGAAACGACGGATCTCGCCTTCATACTCATCGATCGGGTGCCCGGTCAGGTACAGCCCAAGGGTATCTTTCTCGCCCTTCAGGCGCTCCTTGAGGGTCAGTTCCTTGGCCTTGCGGTGGTTGGCATAGACGTCCGCGTCTTCCTCGACAAACACTCCGCCGAACAGGTCGGCGTGGCCACTGTCGTGGGTCCGGGCGGTCTGTTCCGCCGCCTTGATCGCCTCTTCCATGGCCGCCAGCAACACGGCACGGTTCTGATCGATGTTGGCCTGATAAGCCTTGGGCTCATCGAAGAAGTGCGGGCCGAGGCGGTCCAGGGCGCCACTGCGAATCAGACCATCCAGGGTCCGCTTGTTGATGCGCTTGAGGTCGACCCGGGCACAGAAATCGAACAGGTCCTTGAATGGCCCCTCGACACGGGCTTCGGTGATGGCTTCCACCGGCCCCTCGCCCACCCCTTTGATCGCACCAAGGCCATAAACGATGCGGCCTTCGTCGTTCACCGTGAACTTGAACTCGGAAGTGTTCACATCCGGCGCATCGAGGCGCAGCTTCATGGTCCGCACTTCCTCGATCAAGGTCACGACCTTGTCGGTGTTGTGCATATCCGCAGACAGTACCGCCGCCATGAAGGGCGCCGGGTAGTGCGCCTTGAGCCAGGCAGTCTGGTAGGACACCAGGCCGTAGGCGGCGGAGTGGGATTTGTTGAAGCCGTAACCGGCGAACTTTTCCACCAGGTCGAAGATGTTGCCCGCCAGGTCGGCGTCGATGTTGTTGCTGGCGCAACCCTCAATGAAACCGCCACGCTGCTTGGCCATTTCCTCGGGTTTCTTCTTACCCATGGCCCGACGCAGCATGTCCGCACCGCCAAGGGTGTAACCGGCCATGACCTGGGCGATCTGCATCACCTGTTCCTGATACAGGATGATGCCGTAGGTCGGCGCCAGCACCGGGCGCAGGCCCTCGTACTGATAGTCGGGGTGCGGGTAGGCCAGTTCGGCGCGACCGTGCTTACGGTTGATGAAGTCATCCACCATCCCCGATTGCAGCGGCCCCGGACGGAACAGGGCCACCAGTGCGATCAGGTCTTCCAGGCAGTCGGGCTTGAGCTTCTTGATCAGCTCCTTCATGCCCCGGGATTCAAGCTGGAATACCGCGGTGGTTTCAGCTTTCTGCAACAGGCTGTAGGTCGGCTTGTCGTCCAGCGGGATAAAGGCGATATCCAGCGGTTCCTCGCCCACCTTGGCGCGGTCGCGGTTAATGGTTTTCAGCGCCCAATCGATGATGGTCAGGGTCCGCAGGCCGAGGAAGTCGAACTTCACCAGACCGGCCGCCTCGACGTCATCCTTGTCGAACTGGGTTACCAGGCCGCCGCCTTCTTCGTCGCAGTAGATCGGCGAGAAGTCAGTGAGCTTGGTCGGCGCGATCACCACGCCACCGGCGTGTTTACCGACGTTACGCACCACGCCTTCGAGCTTGCGCGCCATTTCCCAGATTTCCGCCGCCTCTTCATCGACCTTGATGAAGTCCCGCAGGATCTCTTCCTGCTCGTAGGCTTTTTCGAGCGTCATGCCGACTTCGAAGGGGATCATCTTCGACAGACGGTCGGCCAGACCATAGGACTTGCCCTGGACCCGCGCCACGTCGCGGACCACCGCCTTGGCCGCCATGGAACCGAAGGTGATGATCTGGCTCACCGCGTTGCGGCCGTACTTCTCGGCCACGTAGTCGATCACCCGGTCACGACCATCCATGCAGAAGTCGACGTCGAAGTCGGGCATCGATACCCGTTCCGGGTTAAGGAAACGTTCGAACAGCAGGTCGTATTCCAGCGGGTCGAGGTCGGTGATCTTCTGCACGTAGGCCACCAGGGAACCGGCACCCGACCCCCGGCCGGGACCTACCGGCACGCCGTTGTTCTTGGCCCACTGAATAAAGTCCATCACGATCAGGAAGTAACCGGGGAACCCCATCTGGATGATGATATCCAGCTCGAAGTTCAGGCGATCGACATAGACCTGGCGCTTGGCCTCGTAGTCCTCGGTGGTGTCCCTGGGCAACAACACGCTGAGGCGCTCTTCCAGGCCGTCGAAGGAAACCTTGCGGAAGTACTCATCGATGGTCATGCCATCGGGAATCGGGTAGTCGGGCAAGAAGTGCTTGCCCAGCTTGACCTCGATGTTGCAACGCTTGGCGATCTCGACCGTGTTTTCCAGGGCCTCAGGCAGGTCGCTGAACAGCTCGGCCATTTCCTCGGCGCTTTTCAGGTACTGCTGGTCGCTGTAGTTCTTCGAGCGTCGCGGATCGTCCAGGGCGCGGCCTTCGCCGATGCAGACCCGGGTCTCGTGAGCTTCGAAGTCTTCCTGCTTGATAAAGCGCACATCATTGGTAGCCACCAGCGGCGCGCCAATCTTGTCGGCCAGGGCCACGGCGGCGTGCAGTTGCTCTTCATCATTGGGCCGGTTGGTACGCTGCACTTCCAGGTAGAAACGGTCCGGGAATACCGTCATCCACTCCCGGGCCAGGGTCTCGGCGACCTCCAGGTCACCGGCGATCAGCGCCATGCCGATCTCCCCCTCCTTGGCCGCCGAGAGCATGATCAGGCCTTCCGCGGCTTCCGCGACCCATTCGCGTTCGATGATGATCTGGCCGTTGCGCTGGCCATCGATAAAGCCCCGGGAAATCAGCTCAGTGAGATTGCGATAGCCCACGGCATTCATCACCAGCAGACTGATGCGGCTCAGGGCATTGTCCGGGTCCTTGTTCGACAGCCACAGGTCGGCACCACAGATCGGCTTGATCCCGGCACCCATGCTGGCCTTGTAGAACTTGACCAGGGAACACATGTTGTTCTGGTCGGTAACCGCTACCGCAGGCATGCCCATGCCGGTCAGGGCTTTGACCAGCGGTTTGATCCGCACCAGGCCGTCGACCAGGGAGTACTCAGTGTGCAGGCGCAGGTGAACGAATGAAGCCGGCATAGTGATCCTGTAATAAGCGCGAAAACAACAAGGCCCGGATTGTACCGGGCCTCGACTAAAACATCAGCCTCAGGACGGAATCTCGCCCCGCGCCTCAAGGGCCTCATAGGCTTGTCGCACCGGGGCGAAGGAGCGCCGGTGAATCGGGGTCGGTCCCAGGCGGGCCAGGGCCTCCAGGTGCACCGGCGTCGGATAGCCCTTGTGGCCGCCAATGCCGTAGCCCGGGTAGATCAGCTCAAAGGCCGCCATCTCGCGGTCGCGGCTGACCTTGGCCAGAATCGATGCCGCAGCAATCGCCGGAACCTTGCTATCGCCCTTGACCACCGCTTCGGCCGGCATGGCCAGCTTGGGGCAGCGGTTGCCATCGATCATTGCCAGCTTCGGGGTCACGCTCAGTCCCTCCACCGCCCGCTGCATGGCCAGCATGGTGGCGTGGAGGATATTCAGTTCGTCGATTTCCTCGACTTCAGCCCGGGCAATGCACCAGCTCAAGGCTTTTTCGCAGATTTCGTCGAACAGCTTCTCGCGACGGGCCTCGGTGAGTTTCTTCGAATCATTGAGACCAAGAATCGGCCGTTTCGGATCGAGAATCACCGCCGCAGTGACAACGGCTCCGCACAAGGGGCCACGGCCGACCTCATCGACACCGGCCACCAGATCCTCGGCATCCGCCACCAGGGTGAAGTCCAGGCCCATCTGCATCTTCGCGTTACTCATTGTGATTTGCCGATCAGCTCAAGCACCGCTTGCGCGGCCTGGTTGGACGCGTCGCGACGCAAGGTTCGGTGGATCTCGTCAAAACCGCGGGTCTGCTCTTCCCCGCCTTCGATCAACGGCGACAAGGTCTGCGCGAGGGCTTCGGCGGTGGCGTCATCCTGCAACAGCTCCGGCACCAGCAGGCGCTGGGCCAGCAGGTTCGGCAAGGAAATGTACGGACTCTTGACCATGCGCTTGAGAATCCAGAAGGTCAGCGGCGCCAAACGGTAGGCCACCACCATTGGACGCTTGTAGAGCAAGGCTTCGAGTGTCGCGGTGCCAGAAGCGATCAGCACCGCGTCGCAGGCGGCCAGGGCCTTGTGGGACTGGCCATCGAGCAAGGTCAGCGGCAGGTCACGACTGGCCAGCAGTTCTTCGAGCTGGAGCCGACGCTCCGGGCTGGCGCACGGCATGATGAAGCGCACGCCGGGACGCAGGGTACGCAAGCGCTGTGCGGCATCCAGGAACAAGGCCCCCAGGCGCCCCACTTCACCGCCACGACTGCCGGGCATCAAGGCCACCAGAGGCCCGTCCGGCAGACCCAGTTCGGCACGCGCCGCCGCTCGGTCCGCCTGCAGCGGAATGGCATCGGCCAGAGAGTGGCCGACGAACTTCACCGGTACGCCTTTCTCTTCGTAGAACCGGGCCTCGAAGGGAAACAGCGTGAGCATCAGGTCGCACCCTTCACGAATCTTCAGCACCCGTTTCTGGCGCCAGGCCCAGACCGACGGACTGACGTAATGCACGGTCTTGATCCCGGCCTGACGCAGCTTGAGTTCGATATTCAGGGTGAAATCCGGAGCATCGATACCGATGAATACATCCGGCTTTTCGGCAATCAGGGTCTGGATCAGCTTCTTGCGTCGCGCCAGCAACTCACGCAGTCGCCCAAGCACCTCGACCAAGCCCATGACCGCCAGGCGCTCCATGGGAAAGTAGGAGGTCAGACCTTCGGCCTGCATCAGCGGACCGCCGACGCCAATGAATTCGACGGCCGGGTGCTGAGCCTTGAGGGCTCGCATCAGACCGGCGCCGAGAATGTCGCCGGAGGCTTCGCCAGCCACCAGCGCAATACGCAGAGTGTTCATGATTAACGGGTGATGCCGCGAGTCGAAGACTGGATCGAGTCACGAAACACCGCGACTTCCGGGAACTCAACCGCCGCTTCGGCCAGTTCGGCCAAGGCTTGATCCACGGTCAGACCCTGACGGTAAACCACCTTGTAGGCGCGCCGCAGTGCGTGGATCGCGTCCTCGCTGAAGCCGCGACGGCGCATGCCTTCAAAATTCATGCTGCGGGCTTCGGCGGGGTTGCCGAACACCGTGACGAACGCCGGTACATCCTTGCCGATGGCGGTGCCCATGCCGGAGAAGCTGTGGGCGCCGATATGGCAGTACTGATGCACCAGGGTGAATCCGGAAAGAATCGCCCAGTCGTCGACATGCACATGGCCGGCCAGCGCTGTGTTGTTGACCAGGATGCAGTGGTTGCCAATGACGCTGTCATGACCGATGTGGGCGTAGGCCATGATCAGGTTGTGATCGCCCAAGGTGGTTTCGGAACGGTCCTGGACGGTGCCACGGTGAATGGTCACGCCTTCGCGGATCACGTTGTGGTCACCGATGACCAGGCGGGTTTCCTCGCCTTTGTACTTCAGATCAGGGGTGTCCTCACCTACCGAAGAAAACTGGTAGATGCGGTTGTGCTTACCGATCCGGGTCGGGCCCTTGAGAATGACATGGGGCCCGATCACTGTACCCTCGCCGATTTCCACACCAGCGCCGATGATCGACCACGGGCCAACCTCAACGTCGTCGGCCAGGATGGCCGTCGGATCGATGATTGCGCGAGGGTCAATCAAACTCATAGTTTGCGTTCCGCACAGATGATTTCAGCAGAGCACACCGGCTTGCCGTCGACCGAGGCCTGGCACTCGAACTTCCAGATCTGGCGCTTGCAACTGATGAACTTGGCCTCAAGAATCAGCTGGTCGCCCGGCAGCACTGGCTGGCGGAAGCGCAGCTTGTCGGAACCGACGAAGTAATACAGGGTGCCATCGGCTGGCTTCACGTCGAGCATCTTGAAACCGAGAATGCCCGCAGCCTGAGCCATGGCTTCGATGATCAGTACGCCCGGCATGATCGGATGCGCAGGAAAGTGACCATTGAAGAACGGTTCGTTGATGCTGACATTCTTGTAGGCACGAATGCACTTGCCCTCAACATCCAGGTCCACTACCCGATCCACCAACAGGAAAGGGTAACGGTGAGGCAGGTATTCGCGAATCTCGTTGATGTCCATCATTTCGGGGGGAAGCCTGTAGTAAAGAGTGGGAGCGCGCGACTAACGCACGCCCCTCTAGCAAATCAAGGAGGCCGTCTAGCGGCTGTGCACACTTGATATGGAAATGGTATCAGCCATCTGATGAAGCATTGCCGTCAGGGGTCACGCCCCCAACGCGCTTTTCCAACTGACGCAGGCGTCGCGCAAGATCATCGAGCTGACGGATGCGTGCCGCGCTCTTGCGCCACTCGGCAGCAGGTTGCATGGCCGTACCGGAAGAGTAGGCACCCGGCTCGGTAATCGAGTGAGTCACCATGGTCATTCCAGTGAGGAATACGTTGTCACAAATATCGATGTGCCCGACCAGCCCAACACCGCCGGCGAGCATACAGTGCTTGCCGATCTTGGTGCTGCCGGAGATCCCCACACAAGCGGCCATGGCGGTGTGATCACCGACCTGAACGTTGTGGGCGATCTGAATCTGGTTATCGAGCTTCACACCATTGCCGATGACGGTGTCAGCCAGGGCGCCACGATCGATCGCGGTGTTGACGCCAATCTCGACATCGTCACCGATGGTCACGCCGCCAATCTGCGCGATCTTCTGCCAGATGCCTTTCTCGTTGGCAAAGCCGAAGCCTTCGCCCCCCAGCACCGCGCCCGACTGGATAACCACTCGTTTGCCGATGCGTACGTCGTGGTACAGGGTGACCCTTGGCGCCAGCCAGCCGCCCTCGCCGATCTCGCAGCGGGCACCGATAAAGCAATGAGCGCCGATGGTCACTCCGGCACCGATGCGAGCACCACTCTCGATCACCGCAAACGGGCCAATGCTGGCCGCTGGATCCACCTGCGCATCAACGGCAATTACCGCGGATGGGTGAATGCCAGCCGGGGCCTTGGGCTTGGGGTCGAACAGATGGGAAATTCGGGCATAGGACAGGTAAGGATCGGCCACCACCAATGCGTCGCCGGCATAGGCCTCGGCATCAGCGGCTTTCAGCAACACCGCCCCGGCCTGGCAGTCCACCAGGTACTTGCGATATTGCGGGTTTGCCAAAAAGCTCAACTGAGCTGGGCCAGCCTCCTGCAAGGTGGCTAGCCCAGTGATTTCCTTCTCCGCGTCGCCACGCAAGGTGGCGCCGAGGAACTCGGCCAACTGGCCGAGTTTTATAATCGCGGTCATGGCTTACTTCAGCTGATTCATGCGCTCGATAACTTGGCGAGTGATGTCGTACTGAGGTTTGACATCGATCACTGCGCCACGCTCGAAGACCAGATCGAAACCGCCTTTCTTGATGACTTCTTCAACTGCGCTGTCCAGCTTCGGCTTCAGTTGCTTGAGCATCTCGCGGTCAGCAACAGCCTTGGCTTCGTTCAGTTCCTTGGACTGGAACTGGAAGTCACGGGCCTTTTGCTTGAACTCGAGCTCCAGACGTTCACGCTCGCCCTGCTGCATCTTGTCGCCACCGGCCACCAGGCGATCCTGGATACCCTTGGCGCTGCTTTCCAGGGTTTTCAGCTTGGTCAGTTGCGGACCGAACTTTTTCTCGGCGTCCACTGCGTACTTCTTCGCCGCGTCGGATTCCAGCAGTGCCATCTGATAGTTCAGAACGGCAATTTTCATTTCGGCAAACGCCGGGCTCGCGACCAGAACGGAGGCCAGGAGAACCAATTGAGTCAACTTACGCACGATGCACTCCTACAAAATCCATTGTCGTTATCTTGGGTCAGGCTGTTAGAAAGTCTGACCGAGGGAGAATTGGAACACCTGGGTCTCAGCGTTATTCGGTTTCTTCACTGGCATCGCCAGGGCAAAGCTCAATGGACCCAGGGCCGTAACCCAAGTCACACCGACGCCCACGGAGCTGGCCAGGTTGCTGAGGCTGATGTCATTGCACTGCGTCTTGGAAGAAATGCCGTTGGTATTTTTCACGTTCGAGCACTTGGAATCGAACACGTTACCCACATCCCAGAACACCGACGTCCGCAGGGAACGCTGATCCTTGACGAATGGCAGCGGGAACAACAGTTCGGCACCACCCTGGATCAAGACGTTACCACCGAACGGCAGCGGATCCTGATCGGGGTCGGCTGCAGTTCCGACGTTGCCCGTTACACCGGCACCACGACTCGGGGTACTGCGTGGACCCAAAGTGCTGTCCTTGAAACCACGAACCGAGTTGAAACCACCAGCATAGTAGTTCTCGTAGAATGGCAAGCCGTCGGTTGAACCGTAGCCATCACCGTAGCCCAGCTCGGTATGGAAGCGCATGGTGTAGTTTTCAGTCAGCGGCTGGAACATCTGGCCACGGTAATCAAGCTTGAAGAACGACAGATCGCTACCTGGGGTCGTGGTTTCCAGGACCAAACTCTGAGAGTGGCCTCGGGTGGCCAACACACCTTTGTTCAAGGTCGATTCGGACCAGCCGGCGGATGCCTTGAAGTTCAGATAGTTGCTGCCCTGCTGATTCACGAAGTCGAAAATCTCATCGACGGTGTACAGACCAGTCTTGATCTTGTCCTGCTGCGCAGTCAGGCCGAAGGTCAGACGCGAAGTCTCACTGATCGGGTAACCCACGCTGACACCGGCACCCAGGCTGTCCACCGCATAGCTGGCCACGTTGACGTCGAGGTCTTTGTAGTCAGTGGTGCGATAGAAGGCGTTGTAGCCCAGGCTCACGCCATCGGCGGTCCAGTAGGGGTCAACGTAGCCGAAGTTGTAGCGGCTCTGGTATTCACTGCGGGTCAGGCCAATGCTGACCTTGTTACCAGTACCCAGGAAGTTGTTCTGAGTGATCGAACCACCAAGGATCAGACCGGCACTCTGGGCGAAACCGACGCTGGCGGTGATCGACCCGGACGCTTGTTCTTCCACCGCGTAGTTCACGTCAACCTGGTCATCGACACCCGGAACAGCCGGAGTCTCAACGTTGACCTCCTTGAAGAAGCCCAGGCGCTCCAGGCGAGTCTTGGACTGGTCGATCAGGTAGGTCGAAGCCCAGCCACCTTCCATCTGACGCATTTCGCGACGCAGCACTTCGTCCTCGGACTTGGTGTTGCCACGGAAGTTGATACGGTTGACGTAGGCACGCTTGCCCGGGTCCACCACGAAGGTGATGTCCACGGTGTGATCTTCATCATGCGGCTGAGGCACGCCGTTGACGTTGGCGAAGGTGTAACCCTCGTTACCGAGACGACGAGTGATCAGTTCGGAAGTGGTGGTCATCAGCTTGCGCGAGAACACCTGGCCCTTCTCCACCAGCAACAGCGCCTTGACCTGGTCTTCAGGGACTTTCAGGTCGCCGCTGAGCTTGACGTCACGAACGCTGTACTTCTCGCCTTCGTTGACGTTGACAGTGATATAGACGTGCTTCTTGTCTGGAGTGATGGACACCTGGGTCGAAGCGATATCCATGTTGATATAGCCGCGATCGAGGTAGTAGGAGCGCAGACGCTCCAGGTCACCGGACAGCTTTTCACGGGCGTACTTGTCGTCGTTCTTGAAGAACGACAGCCAGTTGGTGGTCTTGAGTTCGAACAGGCCGATCAGGTCTTCATCAGGGAAAACCGTGTTGCCCACCACGTTAATGTGCTGGATGGCAGCGACCGTACCTTCGTTGATCTTGACCTTCAGGCCAACGCGGTTGCGTGGTTGCGGCACCACTTCGGTCTCAACGGTGGCCGAGTAACGACCCTGTGCGACATATTGACGCTGCAGTTCGTTACGCACGCCTTCGAGAGTCGCACGCTGGAAGATTTCGCCTTCGGCCAGGCCAGACTGCTTCAGGCCCTTCATCAGGTCTTCGGTAGAGATCGCCTTGTTGCCTTCGATCTCGATACTGGCAACCGACGGCCGCTCGACTACCGTAATGACCAGGACGTTGCCATCGCGGCCCAGCTGGATGTCTTGAAAGAAACCGGTTTTGAACAGCGCACGAGTGGATTCCACCAGGCGACGGTCGTCCGCCTGCTCGCCGACGTTCAACGGCAAGGCACCAAAGACGCTACCCGCGGAAACGCGCTGAAGGCCGTTGACGCGGATATCGGAGATAGTGAAGGACTCGGCGTGAACTTCGGCGATCATCAATACGGTGAGAACCGCAGTTAGCAGCAGACGTTTCATGAAGTCCTTTCTTATTCCAACTGGCAATAAACAAACTGCCGCAAAATGCGGCAGATTCGCAATTCAGCGAAGCGTTACAGACGACCCAGATCGTTGACCAGAGCAAGCAGCATGACTCCGACCACCAAGCTGATACCGATCTGTATCCCCCAACCTTGCACCCGATCCGACAAGGGGCGACCACGCGCCCACTCGATCAGATAGAACAACAAATGCCCCCCATCCAGTACCGGGATGGGCAACAAATTCAGAACACCCAGGCTAATACTCAGATAAGCAAGGAAATTCAAGAAATCAGCAATGCCCGACTGGGCAGAAGCGCCCGCCACTTTAGCAATGGTTATCGGTCCACTCAAGTTTTTTACCGAGAGCTCGCCGAACAACATTTTCTTCAGTGATTCCAGGGTCAGGACGCTCATGGTCCAGGTCCGCCGGGCCCCTTCGCCAATGGCCTCCAGCGGACCATAACTGACCTCGCGGAGCATCTCCGGCGGCCAGTCTACCGCCTTCACCCCGGCCCCAAGATAACCGCTGGGCGCCTTGCTTTCACCGCGACTGGCCAAAGTCACCGGGATCTCGACCTGAGCACCATCGCGCTCCACCTGCAGCACAATCTTGCTGCCAGGGTGCATCCGCACCCGATCGACCACCTGCTGCCAGTCATTGAGCGGCTGCCCGTCAAGGGCCAACAGACGATCACCGCTTTTCAGGCCAGCCGCCTGGGCCGGGCCTTTCGGGTCCAGCTCGGCCAACACCGGCGGCAACGCCGGCCGCCATGGGCGAATCCCCAGGGAGCGGATAGGGTCCGGCTCATCAGCCCCCTTGAGCCACTTGTCCAGTACCAGCTGACGGGGCGACTCCACAGTCGCGCCCTGCTCGCGCACCAACACCTGCAACGCGCCACTTTCACCCAAACGACGCACCAGCTGCAGGTTGACCGCTGCCCAGCCAGTGGTCGGCTCACCGTCGATGGCGACGATTTCCTGACCGGCAGCAAGGCCTGCCTGCGCCGCAATACTGCCCGCCTCCACATCACCGATAACCGGCCGCACCTGCTGGCTGCCCAGCATCGCCAGGCCCCAGAAGAACACCAGCGCCAGGAGGAAGTTGGCAATCGGCCCCGCGGCAACAATGGCAATGCGCTGGCGAACCGACTTGCGATTGAAGGATTGATCCAGCTCCTCGACGGCCACTTCGCCCTCACGCTCATCGAGCATTTTCACGTAGCCGCCCAGCGGAATGGCGGCGATCACGAACTCAGTGCCGCGACGATCGTGCCAGCGCAGCAGCGGCATGCCGAAGCCTACGGAGAAGCGCAGCACCTTGACGCCACAGCGGCGGGCGACCCAGAAGTGGCCGAATTCGTGGAAGGTGACCAGCACGCCCAGGGCTACCAGGGTGCCGACAATCATATAGAGCGCGCTCATCTATTTTCTCCGCAATCCTGTTCGCCGCCACTCGCGCGGTCGCGCATCCTATCGCCCGTTACGCTGCAACCATTGTTCCGCCAGGCTCCGGGCCTTGGCGTCCGCCGCAAACACCGCATCGAGTTCATTGACTGCGACCACAGGTTCACGGACTAAAACTTCGTCGATGATACTCGCGATTTCCGGGTAACGGATGCGCCGTTCGAGAAACGCCGAAACCGCCACTTCGTTGGCCGCATTCAGCATCGCCGGCGCACTGCCACCCGCCTCGGCAGCCTGACGCGCCAGCCGCAGGCAAGGAAACCGCTGCTCGTCGGGTGCTTCGAAGTCCAGGCGGGCAATCGCAAACAGATCCAGCGGCGCAACACCAGAGTCGATACGCTCCGGCCAGGCCAGGGCATTGGCGATCGGCGTGCGCATATCGGGATTACCCAACTGCGCCAGCACCGAACCGTCGACATAATCCACCAGGGAGTGAATCACGCTCTGGGGATGCACCACCACTTCAACCTGTGAAGGCCTGGCATCGAACAACCAACAGGCCTCGATCAGCTCCAGGCCCTTGTTCATCATGCTCGCCGAGTCCACGGAGATCTTGCGTCCCATGGACCAGTTCGGATGGGCACAAGCCTGCTCGGGCGAGACACGCTCAAGCTCGGCCAGCGGCGTCTGACGGAACGGGCCACCCGAGGCTGTCAGCAGAATCCGTCGCACCCCGATTGCCCCCAACCCCCGGGAGAAGTCGGCAGGCATGCACTGGAAGATTGCATTGTGCTCGCTGTCGATGGGCAGCAGCACCGAACCACTCTTGCCCACCGCCTGCATGAACAGCGCGCCGGACATCACCAATGCTTCCTTGTTGGCCAGCAGAATTTTCTTGCCGGCCTCAACGGCTGCCAGGGTCGGACGCAAACCGGCCGCCCCGACAATCGCCGCCATCACCGCATCGACCTCAGGCGCCGACGCGACGTCACACAAACCTTGCTCACCCACCAGAACCCGGGTCGAGAGACCGGCAGCCCGCAGCTCTTCCTGCAAACGACTGGCGGCAGCCGCCTCCGGCACCACCGCAAAGCGCGGCACATGGCGAATGCACAATGCCAGCAACTCGGCCAGGCGACTGAACCCGGTGAGGGCAAACACCTGGTAGCGATCCGGATGACGGGCAATAACGTCCAAGGTACTCAGCCCTATGGAGCCCGTAGCCCCCAGAACCGTTACCTGCTGGACAGCACTCACAGTCCGGCCATCCACAGCAGTACCGCAAACACCGGGATTGCCGCCGTCAGGCTGTCGATCCGATCGAGCACGCCACCATGGCCCGGCAACAGGTTGCTGCTGTCCTTGATGCCCGACTGACGCTTGAACATGCTCTCGGTCAGATCACCGACCACGGAAATAAACACCACGATGGCCGCCCCCAGCAACCCCAGCAGGATCTGCCCGGCACTCCAGTCACGCACCAGCCCGACCACTGCGGTGATCACCAGGCTCAAGGCCAGGCCGCCATACACACCTTCCCAGCTCTTGCCAGGACTGACCTGAGGCGCCAGCTTGCGCTTGCCGAAAGCCTTGCCGGAGAAATAGGCGCCGATATCCGCGCCCCACACCAGCACCATGACCGACATGATCAACCAGTTGCCCAGTGGCAGCTGCTTGATGAACACCAGGCCCTGCCAGGCCGGCAACAGGATCAACAGACCGATCAGCAGCTTGGGCGCGACGCCCGACCAGTGCTCGCTGGTACGCGGATAAGTCAGCACCAGGAAGGTCGCCAACGCCCACCACAGCACTGCAGCGCCCAGCACCCAAGGAGCAACGCCCGGCACCAGGTGCATGAGCAGCAACATCGCCGCCACCACCAAGGCGAAGGCGACCCGAGCCGGCTGCGCCTCGAAACCGGCCAGGCGCGCCCACTCCCAGGCTCCCAGGCTCACCACCAGACCGATGAACAGGGCAAACCCCGAACCTTCCAGCAGGAAAAACCCGCACAAAGCGATCGGCAGCAGGATCAGTGCCGTAATGATTCGTTGTTTAAGCATTAAACCCGGGCTCCAGCCTCGACCTGCTCGCTCGTCTTACCGAAGCGCCGCTGGCGAGATGCGTAATCGGCCAGCGCATTGCGCATGGCTTCGTGTTTGAAGTCCGGCCAGAACAGGTCGGAGAAATACAACTCGGCATAGGCCAGTTGCCACAACAGGAAGTTACTGATGCGATGCTCGCCACCGGTACGAATGCACAAATCCGGCAACGGCAGATCGCCGGTTGCCAGGCAGGTCTGCAACAGACCCGGCGTGATGTCCTCGGGCCGCAGATGACCGGCCTGAACCTCACGCGCCAGGCGCTGGGCAGCCTGAGCGATGTCCCACTGCCCGCCATAGTTGGCGGCAATCTGCAGGATGAAACGATCGGGACCGGCCGTAATGGCTTCCGCCTCGCGCATCGCCGCCTGCAGCTCGGGATGGAAGCGCGAACGATCGCCAATGATCCGCAAGCTGATGTTGTTCTCGTTGAGGCGCTTGGCCTCACGACGCAACGCCTTGAAGAACAGATCCATCAAGGCGCTGACCTCATCAGCCGGGCGCTGCCAGTTTTCACTGGAAAAGGCAAACAGGGTCAGCACCTCGACCTTGGCCTCAGCGCACACCTCGATCACCGCACGCACCGCATCGACACCCGCTTTATGCCCGGCAACACCCGGCATAAAGCGTTTTTTTGCCCAGCGGTTATTTCCGTCCATGATGATCGCGACATGGCGCGGCACCGAGGACAACACGGACTGCTTGGTCTTTTCCATGAAAACGCCTGACCCTTAAACGGCCATCAAGTCCTTTTCTTTTTCCTCAGTCGCCTTGGCGATCTGAGCTTCAAAGTCCTTGATCAGCTTGTCGATTTCGGCGCTGCCACGACGCTCTTCGTCTTCGCTGATTTCCTTGTCCTTGGTCAGTTTCTTCAACTCACCCAGGGCGTCGCGACGGATGTTGCGCACGGCAACCCGTGCATCTTCGGCCGCGGCGCGCGCCTGCTTGGTGAAGCCTTTGCGGGTTTCCTCGGTCAGCGGCGCCATCTTGATCAGCAGCAGCTCGCCCAGGTTGGTCGGGTTGAGGTTGAGACCGGCACTGCCAATGGCCTTGTCGATGGCGCCGAGCATGTTGCGCTCGAATGGCACGACCTGCAGGGTCTGGGAATCCTTCACGGTAACGTTGGCAACGCCGCTCAACGGCGTGTCGGTACCGTAGTAAGGCACCATCACGCTGCCCAGGATACTCGGGTGGGCCTTGCCGGTACGGATCTGGCCGAATGCATGCGCCAGCGATTCCAGGGACTTTTTCATGCGCTCCTGGGCGTCTTTCTTGATTTCGTTGATCATTGTTCGCCTTCCTCGATCAGGGTTCCTTCAGCGCCACCATGCACGATATTCAGCAGGGCGCCGGGCTTGTTCATGTTGAATACCCGCAGCGGCATCTTGTGGTCGCGGCACAGGCAGATGGCCGTCAGGTCCATCACTCCCAGCTTGCGATCCAGCACTTCATCGTAAGTCAGATGATCGAACTTCTCGGCATGCGGGTCCTTGAACGGGTCTGCAGTGTAAACACCGTCGACCTTGGTTGCCTTGAGCACGACATCGGCATCGATCTCGATGGCGCGCAGGCAGGCTGCGGAGTCGGTAGTGAAGAACGGGTTGCCGGTGCCGGCCGCGAAAATCACCACCTCTTTGGAGTTCAGGTGGCGCATGGCCTTGCGACGGTCATAGTGATCGGTCACGCCCACCATGGAAATGGCGGACATCACGATGGCCGAGATATTCGCACGTTCCAGCGCGTCGCGCATGGCCAGGGCGTTCATCACAGTGGCCAGCATGCCCATGTGGTCGCCCGTGACCCGATCCATCCCGGCTGCGCTCAATGCGGCGCCACGGAACAGGTTGCCACCACCGATCACCAGGCCTACCTGGACGCCGATGCCGACCAGTTGGCCGACTTCCAGCGCCATGCGATCCAGCACCTTGGGGTCGATCCCGAACTCTTCCGAGCCCATCAGGGCCTCGCCGCTAAGCTTGAGTAGAATGCGTTTATAGCGAGCTTGATAACCACTGCCCTGCTGAGCCATTGCGAATCTCTCCTGCGGCGTATTTTAAAAATTCTTTGCGGGCTGTTTTCAGCCTGCGTTCACTCTAGCTTGACGCTGTCACAGCGCCATCAGAACACGACTTTGTAAACCGGTTCCGAGGTCACACAACAAAATTGCCCTGCCCATTTGAAAAGAGGCTGCGCGCGTGAGCGGGCAGCCTCTTCTGGGCGACAGTTGAAAAACCGTCTTACTGTTGCTTGGCAGCAGCCAGTTGTGCAGCTACTTCTTCAGCGAAGTTGTCTTCTTTCTTCTCGATGCCTTCGCCTACGGCGAAACGAGTGAAGGAAACGATTTCAGCGCCGCCTTTCTTGGCCAGAGCACCTACGGTGATTTCTGGATCCTTGACGAAGGCTTGCTCAACCAGGCTGGCTTCAGCCAGGAACTTGCTGATACGGCCAGCGATCATCTTCTCGACGATTTCGGCAGGCTTGCCTTTCATCTTGTCTTCGTTCAGCTGCAGGAACACGCCCTTTTCACGCTCGATGGCTTCGGCGGAAACTTGCGAAGGCAGCAGGAACTCAGGGTTGCTTGCCGCTACGTGCATGGCGATGTCTTTGGCCAGGTCAACGGAACCGCCCTTCAGGACAACCGCAACACCGATCTTGTTACCGTGCAGGTAAGTACCGACCACGTCACCTTCAACGCGAGCCAGACGACGGATGTTGACGTTCTCGCCGGTCTTGCCCACCAGGATCAGACGGTCGGCTTCTTGAGCTTCGATCAACGGAGCGGCGTCGGTCAGTTTGTCAGCGAACGCTTTTTCAACGCTGGCAGCAACGAATGCCTTGAAGTCGTCCTGCAGAGCCAGGAAGTCGGTCTGCGAGTTCACTTCCAGCAGGACAGCGGCTTTACCGTCGTCCTTGATGGCGATAGCGCCTTCAGCAGCCACGTTGCCTGCTTTCTTGGCAGCCTTGATGGCGCCGGAAGCACGCATGTCATCAATGGCTTTTTCGATGTCGCCGCCGGCCTTGGTCAAGGCCTTTTTGCAATCCATCATGCCTTCGCCGGTACGCTCGCGCAGTTCTTTGACCAACGCTGCAGTAATCTCTGCCATTTTCAAAATCCTCTTGGATAGGTTTTCAACCATTCCACCCGATCGAACGGGCGTTCAATTCTTGGGCGCTGCCCCGAATTCACTTCATAACAGCCCCGGATTACAGAATCTGTCGGGGCGCGACGACGAAATGATTTTCGAGTTGGCAAAAAGGGGGCCAAGCCCCCTTTTTGCGTACTGAGTAAACGCTAAGCGTCAGTTACTCAGGCTTCAGCCGCCGGTGCTGCAGCTTCTTCGAACACTTCGGTGCCGCCAGCAACGTTGTTGCGACCACGGATCACAGCGTCAGCCATCGAACCCATGTACAGCTGGATGGCGCGAATGGCGTCATCGTTGCCTGGGATGATGTAGTCAACGCCTTCCGGGCTGCTGTTGGTATCGACAACGCCGATGACCGGGATGCCCAGCTTGTTGGCTTCGGTGATCGCGATGCGCTCGTGATCAACGTCGATCACGAACAGTGCGTCAGGCAGGCCGCCCATGTCCTTGATACCACCCAGGGAACGATCCAGCTTTTCCAGATCGCGAGTGCGCATCAGCGCCTCTTTCTTGGTCAGCTTGGCGAAAGTGCCGTCTTCTGCCTGCACTTCAAGGTCACGCAGACGCTTGATGGAAGCACGGATGGTTTTGTAGTTGGTCAGCATGCCGCCCAACCAGCGGTGATCGACGTACGGCGAACCGCAACGTGCTGCTTCTTCAGCAACGATCTTGCCAGCGGAACGCTTGGTGCCGACGAACAGAATCTTGTTTTTGCCCTGGGCCAGACGCTCTACGAAAGTCAGAGCTTCGTTGAACATTGGCAGGGTTTTTTCAAGGTTGATGATGTGAATCTTGTTGCGCGCGCCGAAAATGTACTTGCCCATTTTCGGATTCCAGTAACGGGTTTGGTGACCGAAGTGCACACCGGCCTTCAGCATATCGCGCATGTTGACTTGGGACATGATAGTTCCTTAATAAGTCGGGTTAGGCCTCCACGTATCCCAATGACCAACCAACAGCCTGCGCTGAGGGCACCCAGGTCATCGTGTCGACACGTGTGTGGGTTTGGGCTTTTCGGGGCATCCCCGGAAAGCGGCGCATTTTATACCACAGCGAGGGGCAAAACGGAACCCGGATTCACATCCGCCGATCCTTGGAGTTTTTGCCCTGTTGCTGGAATCGGCCCAGAATGCACCATTGTATGGAGACAAGCGCCAGCAGAACCTCAGATTTGCGCTGAGCGTCTGTTAGAATCGCTCCTTTGCGGCTTCCGAAAACCTTCCTGCTTCCACCCCGGCGCCAGCCTTGCCGGGGCAGGTTTTCAAGCCATTCCGTGTATATCGCGCCACTGAGCGTCAAGAGAGCCTGTATGACCGTCACCCTCAAAACTCCCGAGGACATCGCCAAAATGCGTGTCGCCGGCAAACTGGCCGCCGAAGTGCTGGAAATGATTGCCGAGCATGTCAAACCCGGGGTCACCACCGAAGAACTGGACCGCATCTGCCACGACTACATCGTCAACGTGCAGGGCGCCATCCCGGCCCCGCTGAACTACAAGGGCTTCCCCAAGTCCATCTGCACCTCGATCAACCACGTGGTGTGCCACGGCATCCCCAACGAGAAGCCGCTGAAGGATGGCGACACCCTGAACATCGACGTGACCGTGATCAAGGACGGCTACCACGGCGACACCAGCCGCATGTTCCACGTCGGCAATGTGCCGGTCTGGGCCGAGCGCCTGTCGCAGATCACCCAGGAATGCATGTACAAGGCCATCGAACTGGTGAAGCCGGGCTGCCGCCTGGGCGACATCGGCGAAGTGATCCAGAAGCACGCGGAAAAGAACGGCTTCTCGGTCGTGCGCGAATTTTGCGGCCACGGCATCGGCAAGGTATTCCACGAAGAGCCGCAGATCCTGCACTACGGCCGCGCCGGCACCGGCATGGAACTCAAGGCCGGCATGACCTTCACCATCGAGCCGATGATCAACCAGGGCAAGGCCGACACCAAGGTGCTGGGCGATGGCTGGACCGCCATTACCAAGGACCGCAAGCTCTCGGCGCAGTGGGAACACACCCTGCTGGTCACCGAGACCGGCTACGAAATCTTCACCCTGCGCAGCGATGACACCATCCCCCGGGTATCTGCCTGATCCACAACGCCGCGTCCCGACCTTATAGATAGAAAGGAAAGCCAATCGATGCCGCAGGTGGATCCCGAACTCTTCGACCGTGGCCAGTTCCAGGCGGAACTGGCACTGAAGGCCAGCCCCATCGCCGCCTTCAAGAAAGCCATCCGCCAGGCACGGGAAGTGCTCGACAACCGCTTTCGCAGCGGACGGGAAATCCGCCGGCTGATCGAGGACCGCGCCTGGTTCATCGATAACATCCTGCAAAAGGCCTGGGACCAGTTCAACTGGAGCACCGAGGCCGACATCGCCCTGGTGGCGGTCGGCGGCTACGGCCGCGGCGAGCTTCACCCCTACTCCGACATCGATCTGCTGATCCTCCTGGACAACGCCGATCACGAGATCTTTCGCGACTCCATCGAACGCTTCCTCACCCTGCTCTGGGACATTGGCCTGGAAGTCGGGCAAAGCGTGCGTTCGGTGGACGAGTGCGCCGAGGAGGCCCGGGCCGACCTGACGGTAATCACCAACCTGATGGAAAGCCGCACCATCGCCGGGCCCGAGCACCTGCGCCAGCGCATGCTGGACGTCACCAGCACCGCGCACATGTGGCCGAGCAAGGACTTCTTCCTGGCCAAGCGCGCCGAACAGAAGGCCCGTCACCACAAGTACAACGACACCGAATACAACCTGGAGCCCAACGTCAAAGGCTCCCCCGGCGGCCTGCGGGATATCCAGACCATTCTCTGGGTGGCCAGGCGCCAATACGGCACCCTGAACCTGCGAGCCCTGGCCGGCGAAGGCTTCCTGGTGGAAAGCGAAAACGCCCTGCTGGCCTCCTCCCAGGAATTCCTGTGGAAGGTCCGCTACGCCCTGCACATGCTTGCCGGGCGCGCCGAAGACCGCCTGCTGCTGGACCACCAGCGCTCCATCGCCGAGCTGCTGGGGTTCAGCGGTGAAGACGTCAAGCAGTCGATAGAAAGCTTCATGCAGCAGTACTACCGGGTGGTGATGAGCATCGCCCAGTTGAGCGACCTGATCATCCAGCACTTCGAGGAAGTGATCCTCGCCCCCGAGGACGAAGCCCCGCCGCAGCCGATCAACGCCCGCTTCCAGCTGCATGACGGCTATATCGAGGCGATCAACGACAACGTGTTCAAACGCACCCCGTTCGCCATGCTGGAGATCTTCGTGCTGATGGCCCAGCACCCTGAGATCAAGGGCGTGCGCGCCGACACCATCCGCCTGCTGCGCGAACACCGGCACCTGATCGACGACGATTTCCGCCACGACATCCGCAACACCAGCCTGTTCATCGAGCTGTTCAAGTGTGAGATCGGCATCCACCGCAACCTGCGGCGGATGAACCGCTACGGCATCCTCGGACGCTACCTGCCGGAGTTCGGCTTCATCGTCGGACAGATGCAGCACGACCTGTTCCACATCTATACCGTGGACGCCCACACGCTGAATCTGATCAAGCACCTGCGCAAGATGCAGTACACGCCGATCTCCGAGAAATTCCCCCTGGCCAGCAAGCTCATGGGCAAGCTGCCCAAGCCCGAGCTGATCTACCTGGCCGGCCTGTATCACGACATCGGCAAGGGCCGCCACGGCGACCACTCGGAAATCGGCGCGGTGGATGCCGAAGCCTTCTGCGTGCGCCATCAGTTGCCTCTGTGGGACACCCGGCTGATCGTCTGGCTGGTGCAGAACCACCTGGTGATGTCCACCACCGCCCAGCGCAAGGACCTGTCCGACCCGCAGGTGATCCACGACTTCGCCCAGACCGTGGTCGACCAGACCCGCCTCGACTACCTCTACGTACTCACGGTCGCCGACATCTACGCCACCAACCCGACCCTGTGGAACTCCTGGCGCGCCAGCCTGTTGCGCCAGCTCTACACCGAAACCAAGCGCGCCCTGCGCCGCGGCCTGGAAAACCCGGTGGACCGCGAAGAGCAGATCCGCCAGACCCAGAGCGCCGCCCTGGACATCCTGGTGCGCAACGGCACCGACCCGGACGAAGTGGAACAACTCTGGTCGCAACTGGGCGACGACTACTTCCTGCGCCACACCGCCGGCGATGTGGCCTGGCACAGCGACGCAATCCTCCAGCAGCCGGCGGACGGCGGCCCGTTGGTGCTGATCAAGGAAATCACCCAGCGCGAGTTCGAGGGCGGCACCCAGATCTTCATCTACGCCCCGGACCAGCACGACTTCTTCGCGGTGACTGTGGCCGCCATGGACCAGCTCAACCTGAACATCCATGACGCACGCATCATCACCTCCAGCAGCCAGTTCACCCTCGACACCTACATCGTCCTGGACAACGACGGCGAGTCCATCGGCAACAACCCGCAGCGGGTCGAACAGATCCGCAAGGGCCTGACCGATGCCCTGCGCAACCCCGACGACTACCCGACCATCATCCAGCGCCGGGTGCCGCGCCAGCTCAAGCACTTTGCCTTCGAGCCCGAGGTGACCATCCACAACGACGCCCAGCGTCCGGTGACCGTGCTCGAGCTCAGCGCCCCGGACCGCCCGGGCCTGCTGGCGCGGATCGGCAAGATCTTCCTGGAGTTCGACCTGTCGCTGCAGAATGCCAAGATCGCCACCCTGGGCGAGCGCGTGGAAGACGTGTTCTTCATTACCGATGCGCACAACCAGCCCCTTTCCGACCCACAGCTGTGCAGCCGCTTGCAGGATGCGATCGTCGAACAGTTGAGTGTCAGCCACGAACCGACTATCGAAACGACCCGCCTGAGCATCTGACAGGTCTGAACCGCCGCTTTGAGTGAGAAAACGCACCGATGAACAACGCTCTGAACCAGTTGCAGCCTTACCCGTTCGAAAAGCTGCGGGCCCTGCTCGGCACCGTGACGCCCAACCCGGACAAGCGCCCGATCGCCCTGTCCATCGGCGAGCCCAAGCACCGCTCGCCGAGCTTTGTCGCCGAAGCCCTGGCCAGCAACCTCGATCAGATGGCGGTCTACCCCACCACCCTGGGCATCCCGGCGCTGCGTGAAGCGATTGGTGCCTGGTGCGAGCGCCGCTTCGGCGTGCCGACCGGCTGGATCGACCCGGCGCGCAACGTATTGCCGGTCAACGGCACCCGCGAAGCCCTGTTCGCCTTCACCCAGACTGTGGTCAACCGCGGCGAAGACGCCCTGGTGGTCAGCCCCAACCCCTTCTATCAGATCTACGAAGGCGCCGCCTTCCTCGCCGGAGCCAAGCCGCACTACCTGCCGTGCCTGGATGAAAACGGCTTCAACCCGGATTTCGACGCCGTACCGGCCGAGATCTGGCAGCGTTGCCAGATCCTCTTCCTGTGCTCCCCGGGCAACCCCACCGGCGCGCTGATCCCGCTGGACACCCTGAAAAAACTGATCGCCCTGGCCGACGAACACGACTTCGTGATCGCCGCCGACGAGTGCTACAGCGAGCTGTACTTCGACGAGCAGACCCCACCGCCGGGCCTGCTCAGCGCCTGTGTCGAACTGGGCCGCAAGGACTTCAAGCGCTGCGTGGTGTTCCACAGCCTGTCCAAGCGCTCCAACCTGCCGGGCCTGCGCTCCGGCTTCGTTGCCGGCGACGCCGAGATCCTCAAGGGTTTCCTGCTGTACCGCACCTACCACGGCTGCGCCATGCCGGTGCAGACCCAACTGGCCAGCGTCGCCGCCTGGAACGATGAAGTGCACGTGCGCGCCAACCGCGCCCTGTACCGCGAGAAGTTCGACGCGGTGCTGGCGATCCTCGCCCCCGTGATGGACGTACAACGCCCGGACGGCAGCTTCTACCTGTGGCCGAACGTGGCCGGGGATGACGCCGCCTTCTGCCGCGACCTGTTCGAGCAGGAACACGTGACCGTGGTTCCGGGTTCCTACCTGTCGCGGGATGTGGACGGCACCAACCCGGGCGCCGGACGGGTGCGCATGGCGCTGGTCGCGCCGCTGGCGGAATGCGTGGAAGCCGCCGAGCGGATTCGCGATTTCGTGTTGCGTCGGGCCTGAGCCCCTTCGTCGACAAGCCGGCTCCTACACCCTCCCTGCAGGAGCCGGCTTGCCGGCAAAAGCGTCATCCGTTCACTTCACCAGCCCCAGATTCGCCTCGCTCAAATCCAGGTCCGCCAACACCTCGCGCAGCACATCGTCACCGATCTGGTGATGCCGGCTCAGGCGGTACAGCTCCAGCCGTTGCGCACGCAGGGCCTTGAGCCGCAGGCGGCGCTCCAGCAAGTCCATCTGCAAGGCCAGGGCCTGGGCCTCGGCGGAGTCGTTGTAGACCTCCAACTGATGCCGGTACTCAGCCATCAAGCGTCCCTTGAGCTCGGTGGCCAGCGCCGCTTGCGCCGCGTCCGGAACCTCACTGGTTTCGGCCACCTCCTCGGCTTCCAGGGCATGGATCGCTGCCTCGGCAGTCTTGCGCCAGGCATCGCGCACCTCCCCGCGGCGCTTGTCGTCGGGGCTCTTCACAATGCCGCGCAACAGCAGCGGCAGGGCAATGCAGGCCGCCACCAGGGACAGCAGAATCACTCCGGCGGCGATAAAGATCAGCAGGTCACGCTCGGGAAATGCCTCCCCGGCGCCCAGGAACAAAGGCACCGACATCACACCGGCCAAGGTCACCGCCCCACGTACCCCACCCACGGTCAGCAGCCAGCAGGAACGCGCCGTGGGCACCAGGGTCAGCTCGCCCTTGCCGCGCCAGCGCCGCAGCAGCCCGGACAGACGCCAGATGCTCTGCACCCAGATAAAGCGCAACACCAACAGCACCAGGAAGATCGCCAGCACATCCAGGCAGCGATAGAACAGGGTCGGCCAGAGCGAGGTCTCGTGACTGACCACGGCCTTGACGATGTCCGGCAGTTGCAGGCCCAAGAGCAGAAAAATCAGGCCGTTGAAGGCAAATTCCAGCAGCGACCAGACACTGCGATTGAGCAGCCGGGTGCTGGTCTGGCGCGGCAGCAGGTCGAGCCAGCTCTGCATCATCCCCGCCGCCACCGCCGAGAGAATGCCCGAGGCCCCCAGGCGCTCGGCCAGCACATAGGCGGCAAACGGCAACAGCAGCATGAACACCACATGGGTCGCCGGGTCGTCCCAGCCGCGGGCGATCATCCAGGCCCGCAGGCGCCCCACCAACCAGCTCAGGGCCACGCCGACCGCCAGCCCGCCCACCGCTACCAGAACAAAGGTCAGGCTGGCATTGGCCAGGGAAAACACCCCAGTCACGGCCGCCACCAGGGCGAACTTGAAGGTCACCAGGCCCGAAGCGTCGTTCATCAGGGCCTCGCCCTGGAGCATGTGCATCAGCGGGGTCGGCAGGCGATTCTGGGAAATCGCCGACACCGCCACGGCGTCGGTGGGCGACAGCACGGCCGCCAAGGCAAAAGCCACCGGCAGAGGAATGGTCGGCAACAGCCAGTGAATGAAGTAGCCGGCACCGACCACGGTAAACAGCACCAAACCCACCGCCAGGGTCAGAATCGGTCCCCTCAGACGCCAGAATTCGCGCTTGGGCATGCGCCAGCCATCGGAAAACAGCAGCGGCGGCAGAAACAGGAACAGGAACAGCTCCGGGTCCAGGGCGACGTGCAATCCCAGGGTCGGCCAGGCCAGCAAGGCGCCGGCGACAATCTGTAGCAAGGGCAAGGGCAGCGGAATCACCCGTCCGACCAGTCGCGAAAGACTCACCAGCATCAGCAGGATGAGGACGGTATAGGCGGTTTGCATAAAGCGAAAATCCAAGGCTCAACAGGAAAAATCGTACGCATCTCAGCTGAGAATCGCCGACGAAGTGCCATATTAGCCGCTTAAACTTGGCGCTGACCGCTGCACATAAGTCGCAAGCCCCGCACCCTGCCACGCAACAACCTGCGACAAAGCCGATTTCAGGCCGGCGCCGAAGCGCTGCGGTCGTGGCATAATCCGTGACCTTTGATCTCCAGCATCTCCAAAGGGGGCAATTCCTTGACCGCTTCAAGTAAAACGTTGCACCTTTTCGGCATCAAAGCCTGTGACACCATGAAAAAGGCGCGCACCTGGCTCGATGAACACGCTGTCAGCTATGACTTCCACGATTACAAAACCTCCGGCATTGACCGTGAGCACCTAAACCAATGGTGCGACGAGCACGGTTGGCAGGTGGTGTTGAACCGCGCAGGCACGACCTTTCGCAAACTCGATGACGAAAGCAAAGCCGATCTCGACCAGGCGAAAGCCGTTGAACTGATGCTCGCGCAACCTTCGATGATCAAGCGCCCGGTGCTCGATCTCGGAGACAAGACCCTGATTGGCTTCAAGCCAGACCTTTACGCAGCGGCGCTCAAGTAAGCCTGCTCACTCAATTTCGCAAGAGGTAACTGCATGTCCACTACCCTGTTCAGCCTGGCATTCGGTGTCGGCACCCAAAATCGTCAAGGCGCTTGGCTGGAAGTGTTCTACGCATCGCCACTGCTCAATCCTGCCGCCGAAATCGTTGCCGCTGTCGCACCGATCCTCGGCTACAGCGAAGGCAACCAGGCCATCACCTTCACTACCGCCCAGGCCGCGCAGATGGCCGATGCGCTGAAGAGCATCGACGCCACCCAGGCTGCCCTGCTGACCCGCCTGGCCGAAAGCCACAAGCCGCTGGTAGCCACCCTGCTGGCCGAAGACGCTCAGTTGACCTCCACTCCAGAGGCCTACCTGAAGCTGCACCTGCTGTCCCATCGCCTGGTCAAGCCACACGGCCTGAGCCTGGCCGGCGTGTTCCCGCTGCTGCCGAACGTGGCCTGGACCAGCCAGGGCGCGATCGACCTCGGCGAGTTGGCCGAGCGTCAACTGGAAGCCCGCCTGCGCGGCGAGCTGCTGGAAGTGTTCTCGGTGGACAAGTTCCCGAAAATGACCGACTACGTGGTGCCGAGCGGCGTGCGTATCGCTGACAGCGCGCGGATCCGCCTGGGCGCCTACATCGGCGAAGGCACCACCGTGATGCATGAAGGCTTCGTCAACTTCAACGCCGGCACCGAAGGCCCGGGCATGATCGAAGGCCGTGTATCGGCTGGCGTGTTCGTCGGCAAGGGTTCGGACCTGGGCGGTGGCTGCTCCACCATGGGCACCCTGTCCGGTGGCGGCAACATCGTGATCAAGGTCGGCGAAGGCTGCCTGATCGGCGCCAATGCCGGTATCGGCATTCCCCTGGGCGACCGCAACACCGTGGAGTCGGGCCTGTACGTGACTGCCGGCACCAAGGTGGCGCTGCTGGACGAGAACAACCAGCTGGTCAAGGTGCTCAAGGCCCGGGAACTGGCCGGCCAGCCGGACCTGCTGTTCCGCCGCAACTCGGAAACCGGCGCCGTGGAGTGCAAGACCCACAAGTCGGCCATCGAGCTGAACGAAGCGCTGCACGCTCACAACTAAGCAGCGATTCGGTTTCACTGGAACCGGCCGGGCGCTTATCATCGGCGCCCGGCCTGTTCAAACGAGTTCTGCCACCATGCTTGTAGCCTCCCCCTGGCGCGCCGACTTCCCGGCCATCGCCGCCCTGCATCGCCAGGACCAGACGTACCTGGACAACGCCGCCACCACGCAAAAACCCCAAGCCCTGCTGGACGCCCTGGCCCACTACTACGCCAATGGCGCGGCCAATGTGCATCGCGCGCAACACCTGCCCGGCGCCCACGCCACCCAGGCCTTCGAAGACAGCCGCAGCAAGGTCGGCCAGTGGCTCAATGCCGGTGACAGCGGACAGATCATCTTCACCCACGGCGCCACTTCCGCGCTGAACCTCCTGGCCTACGGCCTGGAACACCAATTCACAGCGGGCGATGAAATCGTCATCAGCGCCCTGGAACACCACGCCAACCTGCTGCCCTGGCAGCAACTGGCCGAACGTCGTCAACTCAAGCTGATCGTCCTGCCGCTGGATGCCGACGGCATGATCGATATCGAGGCGGCCGGCCACCTGATCGGCCCGAGAACGCGGCTGCTGGCGCTAAGCCAGCTGTCCAACGTGCTCGGTGCCTGGCAGCCCTTGAGCCCGCTGCTGGCCATGGCCAGGGCCCGGGACGCACTGACCGTGATCGACGGCGCCCAGGGCGTGGTGCATGGCCGCCATGACGTGCAGGCCCTGGGCTGCGACTTCTATGTGTTCTCCAGCCATAAACTCTACGGCCCGGACGGGGTCGGTGTGCTCTTTGGCCGCCACGAGGCGCTCAAGGGGCTGCGCCACTGGCAGTTTGGTGGCGAGATGGTCCAGAACGCCGACTACCATCACGCCAGCTTCCGCCCGGCGCCGCTGGGCTTCGAGGCCGGCACCCCGCCGATTGCCGGGGTCATCGGCCTGGGTGCGACCCTGGATTACCTCGGCGGCCTGGATCAGTCGGCAGTGGCGGCGCACGAAGCCGCGTTGCACGCCTATCTGTTGCAGGGCTTGCAGGCACGCAACGGCATCCGCCTGTTGGGCTCCCCGCAACTGGCCCTGGTCAGCTTCGTCGTGGACGGCGTGCACAACGCCGACCTGGCGCACCTGCTGACCGAACAGGGCATTGCCGTGCGCGCCGGGCATCACTGCGCCATGCCGCTGATGAAAAGCCTGGGGCTGGCCGGAGCGATCCGGGTGTCGTTGGCGCTGTACAACGACTCCGAAGACCTGGAGCGCTTCTTCGAGGCCCTGGATCAGGCCCTGGAGTTGCTGCGATGAGCCTGCCGGCGGATGCCGTCGCCGCCCAGCAGGTGTTCCAGGGCGCTGCCGGCTGGGAACAGCGGGCACGCCTGCTGATGCAATGGGGCGAACGCCTGCCAGCCCTGAGCGAGGCCGACAAGGTCGAAGCCAATCGGGTGCACGGCTGCGAAAGCCAGGTCTGGCTGGTGGCGAGCCTGGAAAATGATCATTGGCAATTTGCCGCCGCCAGCGACGCGCGGCTGATTCGCGGCCTGGTGGCCTTGCTGCTGGCGCGGGTCAACGGCCTGACGGCGCAGCAATTGCGCGAGGTGGACCTGGCGGACTGGTTCAATCAGTTGGGCCTGTCGCGCCAGCTCTCGCCATCGCGCAGCAACGGCCTGAACGCGGTGCTGCAGCGCATGAACGAACTGGCCGGCCCCCTGTAGCCGCTGCCGAGCCTGCGAGGCTGCGAAAAGGTCCGCAGGACCTTGCCTGGCGCTCTCCCGCCAGCCCCCCCCTAGCGGCCTCAAGCCCCCCACGGCCCGCCGGGCCGCTCGCAGCCTGCGGCAGCGGCTACAGGGGCTTGCTGCGCTCGGACGGGCGGCGCACGCCGGCAACGATCTTGTCCACCGCCTTGGTCGCCGCCACCATGCCAAAGGTCGCGGTCACCATCATCACCGCGCCAAAACCACCGGCGCAGTCGAGCTTTACCCCGTCGCCGACAAAGCTCTTCTGCAGGCAGATGCTGCCATCGGGTTTCGGATAACGCAGTTGCTCAGTAGAAAACACGCAGGGCACGCTGTAATGCCGGGTCACGGTGCGCGAGAAACCATAGTCGCGGCGCAACGTGGAGCGCACTTTGGAGGCCAATGGATCGTTGAAGGTACGGTTCAGGTCGCAGACCTGGATCAGCGTCGGGTCGATCTGCCCGCCGGCACCGCCGGTGGTGATGATCTGGATCTTGCGCCGCTTGCACCAGGCGATCAGCGCCGCCTTGGCATTCACGCTATCGATGCAGTCGATCACGCAGTCGATGTTCGGGGTGATGTATTCGGCCATGGTCTCGCGAGTGACGAAATCCGCCACCGCATGCACGCGGCAGTCCGGATTGATGCCGCGCAGGCGCTCGGCCATGACCTCGACCTTGGGCTTGCCCACGGTGCTGTCCAGGGCATGCAGTTGCCGGTTGCTGTTGCTGACGCAGACATCGTCGAGGTCGAACAGCGAGATCTCGCCCACCCCGCAGCGGGCAATGGCTTCCGCCGCCCAGGAACCGACACCGCCGACCCCGACAATCGCCACATGGGCCGCCCGCAGCCGCTCCAGGCCTTCAATGCCATACAAACGAGCGACGCCGGCAAACCGTGGATCTTCTGTACTCATGACCATCACCTAAAAAACCGGCGCGCATTATAGGGCTGGGAAGCGACAAGTTTTAAGCCGCCAGCTACAAGTAAAGAACTTAAACGCAATTACAGTGCCCAAGGTCTGGCTTTCCTCTGTGCGCTGTACGCTCAGTTGAGGGCCGGTGTAGGATGCCCGCCGTTTGGCGCCTGCCAACCCTTCCCTCGTTCCACACCCTTTGGAACCCGAAATAGCTATGTCATCGCGTAAATTTGGACTCAACCTGGTGATAGTGCTGGCCATTGCCGCGCTGTTCACCGGCTTCTGGGCGCTGATCAATCGCCCGGTCTCGGCCCCCGACTGGCCGGAACAGATCTCCGGTTTTTCCTACTCGCCTTTCCAGCAGGGCCAGTTCCCGCAGAAGGACCAGTACCCGTCCGACGATGAAATGCGTCGCGACCTGGAGATCATGAGCAAGCTGACGGACAACATCCGTACCTATTCGGTGGATGGCAGCCTGCAGGATATTCCCAAGCTGGCCGAAGAGTTCGGCCTGCGCGTGACCCTGGGCATCTGGATCAGCCCGGACCTGGAGCGCAACGAGCGGGAAATCATGCGCGCCATCGAACTGGCCAACAGCTCGCGCAGCGTGGTGCGGGTAGTGGTGGGCAACGAAGCGATATTCCGCAAGGAAATCACCGCCGACCAGTTGTCGGTGATTCTCGACCGGGTCCGCGCTGCGGTGAAAGTCCCGGTCACCACCTCGGAACAGTGGCACGTCTGGGAAGAACACCCGGAGCTGGCCAAGCACGTCGACCTGATCGCCGCGCACATCCTGCCGTACTGGGAGTTCATCCCGGTGGACAAGGCCGAGCAGTTCGTCCTCGATCGCGCCCGCGACCTGAAGAAGATGTTCCCGAAAAAGCCGCTGCTGCTGTCCGAAGTGGGCTGGCCGAGCAACGGCCGCATGCGCGGTGGCGCCGACGCCAGTCCGGCGGACCAGGCGATCTACCTGCGCACCCTGGTCAACAAGCTCAACCGCCAGGGCTACAACTACTTCGTCATCGAAGCCTTCGACCAGCCGTGGAAGGCCAGCGACGAAGGTTCGGTGGGCGCCTACTGGGGCGTGTTCAACGCCGCGCGCCAGCAGAAATTCAACTTCGAAGGCCCGGTAGTGGCGATCCCGCAATGGCGGGTGCTGGCCATCGGCTCGGTGGTGCTGGCGCTGCTGTCGCTGACCCTGCTGATGATCGACGGCTCGGCCCTGCGCCAGCGTGGCCGCACCTTCCTGACCTTCATCGCCTTCCTCTGCGGTTCGGTGCTGGTGTGGATCGGCTACGACTACAGCCAGCAATACAGCACCTGGTTCAGCCTGACCGTGGGCTTTCTCCTCGCGCTCGGTGCGCTGGGGGTGTTCATCGTGCTGCTCACCGAGGCCCATGAGCTGGCCGAGGCGGTGTGGATCCACAAGCGGCGGCGCGAGTTCCTGCCGGTGGAAGGCGACTCCAGCTACCGGCCGAAAGTCTCGATCCACGTGCCGTGCTACAACGAGCCGCCGGAGATGGTCAAACAGACCCTCAATGCCCTGGCCAACCTCGATTACCCGGACTTCGAAGTCCTGATCATCGACAACAACACCAAGGACCCGGCGGTCTGGGAGCCGGTGCAGGCCTATTGCGAGACCCTGGGCCCGCGCTTCAAGTTCTTCCACGTCGCGCCATTGGCCGGTTTCAAGGGCGGTGCGCTGAACTACCTGCTGCCGCACACCGCCAAGGATGCCGAAGTGATTGCGGTGATTGACTCCGACTACTGCGTCGACCGCAACTGGCTCAAGCACATGGTGCCGCACTTCGCCGATCCGAAGATCGCCATCGTGCAGTCGCCCCAGGACTACCGCGACCAGAACGAAAGCACCTTCAAGAAGCTCTGCTACGCGGAGTACAAGGGCTTCTTCCATATCGGCATGGTCACCCGCAACGACCGTGACGCGATCATCCAGCACGGCACCATGACCATGACCCGGCGCACAGTGCTGGAAGAGCTGGGCTGGGCCGACTGGTGCATCTGCGAAGACGCCGAGCTGGGCCTGCGGGTGTTCGAGAAGGGCCTGTCGGCGGCGTACCACCACGAAAGCTACGGCAAGGGCCTGATGCCCGATACCTTTATCGACTTCAAGAAGCAGCGCTTCCGCTGGGCCTATGGCGCGATCCAGATCATCAAGCGCCACACCGCCAGCCTGCTGCGCGGCAAGGACACCGAGCTGACCCGCGGCCAGCGCTACCACTTCCTCGCGGGCTGGCTGCCGTGGGTGGCGGATGGCATGAACATCTTCTTCACCGTCGGCGCCCTGCTGTGGTCGGCGGCGATGATCATCGTGCCGCAACGGGTCGACCCGCCGCTGCTGATCTTCGCGATCCCGCCGCTGGCGCTGTTCGTGTTCAAGGTCGGCAAGATCATTTTCCTCTACCGCCGGGCGGTGGGGGTCAACCTCAAGGACGCGTTCTGTGCGGCCCTGGCGGGCCTGGCCTTGTCCCACACCATCGCCAAGGCGGTGCTGTACGGCTTCTTCACCAGCAGCATCCCGTTCTTCCGCACCCCGAAGAACGCCGATAACCACGGCTTCTGGGTGGCGATCTCCGAAGCCCGGGAAGAGTTGTTCATCATGCTGCTGTTGTGGGGCGCGGCGCTGGGGATCTTCCTGGTGCAGGGCCTGCCGAGCAACGACATGCGCTTCTGGGTAACCATGCTCCTGGTGCAGTCGCTGCCTTATGTGGCGGCACTGGTCATGGCCTTCCTTTCGTCGCTGCCAAAACCTGCGGAACACCCCGAGCCGGCTCCAGCCGCCTAAATCGATGCAAAGCACTAAACGGCGGCCTCAGGCCGCCGTTTTGCTTTAAGATATCCGCCATTTTGCGCGCCTAGCCCGCAGCTCTCCCTGTAGGAGCGAGCCTGCTCGCGATAGATGTCAAGAATGACGCAAGCACCTGATGCTCTGCGCCGCTCTTGAGTCCATCGCGAGCTTGCTCGCTGCTACAACAAGAAAAGAGCCGCGCCTGATCTTGCCTTGCACCGGAGTTACCCATGACGGCCCACGCCGAGCTTTCGCCGACCCTGCAACTTGCCTGTGATCTGATCCGCCGCCCCTCGGTGACGCCGGTCGACGCCGACTGCCAGAAGCTGATGATGCAGCGCCTGGGCGATGCCGGCTTCAAGCTGGAACCGATGCGCATCGAGGACGTGGACAATTTCTGGGCCACCCATGGCCGGCATGACGGCCCGGTGCTGTGCTTCGCCGGGCACACCGACGTGGTGCCCACCGGTCCGGTCCAGGCCTGGCAGAACGATCCGTTCGAAGCCCTGATCGATGAACACGGCATGCTTTGCGGCCGTGGCGCGGCGGACATGAAAGGCAGTCTGGCCGCCATGCTGGTGGCCGCCGAGCGCTTTGTCGCCGACTACCCGGACCACAAGGGATCGGTGGCCTTCCTCATCACCAGTGACGAAGAAGGCCCGGCGCACCACGGCACCAAGGCGGTGGTGGAACGCCTGGCAGCACGCAAGGAGCGCCTGGACTGGTGCATCGTCGGCGAGCCTTCGAGCACCAGCCTGGTGGGCGACGTGGTCAAGAACGGCCGTCGCGGCTCCCTCGGCGCCAAGCTCACGGTCCGCGGGGTACAGGGCCACGTGGCCTACCCGCACCTGGCCAAGAACCCGATCCACCTGGCGGCAGCGGCCCTGGCGGAACTGGCGGCCGAACATTGGGACGACGGCAATGCCTTCTTCCCGCCCACCAGCTTCCAGATCTCCAACCTCAACTCCGGCACCGGCGCCACCAACGTGATCCCCGGTGATCTGGTGGCGGTGTTCAACTTCCGCTTCTCCACCGAATCCACCGTGGAAGGCCTGCAGCAGCGGGTCGCGGCGATCCTCGACAAGCACGGCCTGGACTGGCACGTGGACTGGGCCCTGTCCGGCCTGCCATTCCTCACCGAACCCGGCGCCCTGCTGGACGCGGTTTCGGCCAGCATCAAGCAGGTCACCGGCCGCGAGACCAAGGCGTCCACCAGCGGTGGTACGTCCGACGGTCGTTTCATCGCCACCCTGGGCACCCAAGTGGTGGAACTGGGCCCGGTCAACGCCACGATCCACCAGGTCAACGAGCGGATCCTGGCCAGCGACCTGGATGTGCTGACCGAGATCTACTACCAGACTCTCGTCAAGTTGCTTGCCTGATGCTCGCCTGTCCTCTTTGCAGCGCCCCGCTGAATGCCGTGGACAACGGCGTGGCCTGCCCGGCCGGGCATCGCTTCGACCGGGCCCGCCAGGGCTACCTGAACCTGCTGCCGGTGCAGCACAAGAACAGCCGTGACCCGGGTGACAACCAGGCCATGGTCGAGGCCCGCCGCGACTTCCTCAACGCCGGGCACTACGCCCCGGTGGCCCGGCGCCTGGCAGAACTGGCGGCGGAACGCGCGCCCCAGCGCTGGGTCGACATCGGCTGTGGCGAGGGCTACTACACCGCGCAACTGGCCGAGGCCCTGCCTGGCGCCGACGGGTATGCCCTGGATATTTCCCGGGAAGCGGTGAAACGCGCCTGCCGCCGCGCGCCGCAACTGACCTGGATGGTCGCCAGCATGGCGCGCATTCCGTTGGCCGATGCCAGCTGCCAGTTCCTCGCCAGCGTCTTCAGCCCCCTCGACTGGCAGGAAGCCAAGCGTCTGCTGAGCCCCGGCGGCGGGCTGATGAAAGTCGGCCCCACCAGCGGTCACCTGATGGAACTGCGCGAGCGCCTGTACGACGAGGTGCGCGAGTACACCGACGACAAGCACCTGGCCCTGGTACCTGAAGGCATGGCCCTGGCCCACAGCGAAACCCTGGCGTTCAAGCTGTGCCTGGAACGCCCGGAAGATCGCGCCAACCTGCTGGCCATGACCCCTCACGGCTGGCGCGCCAGCGCCGAACGCCGGGCCGCGGTGATCGAGCAGGCCGAGCCTTTCGAGGTCAGCGTGTCGATGCGCTACGATTACTTCGTGCTGCAATAAACCCCACTAGAACCCACGACTTCGGGCAGCGGCCCGGGGTCGAAGAAATCCGCGAATGGATTTTTCAGACCGGCAATGAGGACATCCATGCGCCAGCCCGATATCGAGATTTACCTGAAAGACGCCGACGTCGACTACAAGGCCATCGCCGCCTGGCTCGGTGCCGTGCTCGGCCCTTGCAGCGACTGGGTGCAGAAAGGCCAGACCTACAAATGCAGCGCAGGCAACGTGCCAGTGACCTGGCTGCCCAAAGCGGTGGGCAAGTGGAACAGCCTGTACCTGGAAAGCGACCAGACCCCATGGGATGACGACATCGCCTGCGCCCGCGCCGCCTTTGCCGCCTTGAACGTGGAAGTGCGCTGCGCACCGGGCAGCTGGGTCGAGGAAGAAGGTGAAGAGTCCGCCGATCGCTGGATTCGCATCAGCGCCGACGGTGAAGAAGAGATTACCTGGCGCACCGCCTGAACATTGAACCCGTAGGAGCCGGCTTGCCGGCGAAGGCGCCGCCAAAGCTTGCATCGCCAGTGCCCCTGTTCGCTGGCAAGCCAGCTCCTACCGGGTTGGTTACAGGCCGACGACGTCTTCGGCTTGCAGACCTTTCTGGCCTTCGACCACGGCGTACTCCACCTGCTGGCCTTCGGTCAGGGAGCGGTGGCCTTCGCCACGGATCGCTCGATAGTGGACAAACACGTCCGCCCCACCTTCACGCTGGATAAAGCCGTAGCCCTTGGCGTCGTTGAACCACTTCACGTTGCCGGTCTCACGAGTAGTCATGAATCCATACCTCATTTTTTTATTATTGGATTGGCGCACTGCAACCAAACCTTGAGAACTTTCCCCAGACCTGTGTCTCTATGACAGGAGGCAACACGGCCGCGAGAGAGTCGGCCGAGTATATGACAGGCGTAAAAACTCTCAACTCAATCTTGTTTCGGCGCTTTTTTGCCGATTTTCGGCGAATCCGGCACACTACCGGCCCCGAGCAGTTGCTCGGTTTTGTGTTCATCCACATATTCACTCACGCAGAAGCCGTATGACCCGCTCCCCGATCCGCCGTCTCGTGTTTGGCACCTTGCGCCGCCTGCTGTACCTCTGGGTGCGCTCGGAAACCATCAACCAGTCGTCCTTCACCCTCGACCTCGACCGCAGCCGGCCGGTGTTCTACGTCCTGCAAAACCCGTCCCTGACTGACCTGGCCGTGGTCGATAGCGAATGCACCAAGGCCGGGCTGCCACGCCCGGTGCTGCCGGTGTCGGTGGGCAATCTGCTGGAGCCTGCGGCCTTCTTCTACCTGACCCCGGAGCCCGACTGGCTCGGCCGCCAGGACAAGCGCGGCGCGCCGCCGACCCTGACCCGACTGGTCAGCGCCCTGGCCCAGAACGCCGCCGAAGACGCGCAGATCATTCCGGTCAGCGTGTTCTGGGGCCAGTCCCCGGACAGTGAATCGAGCCCGTGGAAACTGCTGTTCGCCGACAGCTGGGCAGTCACCGGGCGCCTGCGCCGGCTGCTGAGCATCATGATCCTGGGACGCAAGACCCGGGTGCAGTTCTCCGCGCCGATCAACCTGCGGGAACTGATCGAACACAACAAGGGCCACGAACGCACCGTGCGCATGGCCCAGCGCATCCTGCGGGTGCACTTTCGCAACCTCAAGGCCGCGGTCATCGGCCCGGACATTTCCCACCGACGCAACCTGGTCAAGGGCCTGCTCAACCAGCCCCTGGTGAAACAGGCGATCCTCGACGAGGCCGAGCGCGAGAAGATCTCCCCGGAAAAAGCCAAGGCCCAGGCCCTGCGCTACGGCAACGAGATCGCCTCGGACTACACCTACACCGCGATCCGCTTCCTGGAAGTGGTGCTCAGCTGGTTCTGGAACAAGATCTACGACGGGATCAAGGTCAACCATCTGGAAGGCGTGCAGAAGATCGCCCAGGGTCACGAAGTGATCTACGTGCCCTGCCACCGCAGCCATATCGACTACCTGCTGCTGTCCTACCTGCTGTTTCGCAACGGCCTGACGCCACCGCACATCGCCGCCGGGATCAACCTCAACATGCCGGTGATCGGTAGCCTGCTGCGCCGCGGCGGGGCCTTCTTCATGCGCCGCACCTTCAAGGGCAACCCGCTGTACACCTCAGTGTTCAACGAATACCTGCACACCCTGTTCACCAAGGGCTTCCCGGTGGAGTACTTCGTCGAAGGCGGGCGTTCGCGCACCGGGCGCATGCTGCAGCCCAAGACCGGAATGCTGGCCATCACCCTGCGCAGCTTCCTGCGCTCGTCGCGCATGCCCATCGTCTTCGTGCCGGTGTACATCGGCTATGAGCGGGTCCTGGAAGGTCGCACCTACCTGGGCGAGCTGCGCGGCGCGAGCAAGAAGAAGGAGTCGATCTTCGACATCTTCAAGGTCATCGGTGCCCTCAAGCAGCGCTTCGGCCAGGTGGCGGTGAACTTCGGCGAACCGATCAAGCTGGCGGAATTCCTCGACCAGGAGCAACCGGACTGGCGCTCCCAGGAGCTGGGCCCGCAGTACCGCCCGGCCTGGCTCAACGAAACCACCAACCGCCTGGGCGAGCGGGTGGCCCAGCACCTCAACGAAGCCGCGGCGATCAACCCGGTGAACCTGGTGGCCCTGGCCCTGCTCTCCACCAGCCGCCTGGCCCTGGACGAACGCGCCATGGCCCGGGTCCTGGACCTGTACCTGGCACTGCTGCGCCGCGTGCCCTACTCGCCCCACACCACCTTGCCGGAAGGCGATGGCCGGGCGCTGATCCAGCACGTCAAGGACATGGACCTGCTGGCCGAGCAAAGCGACGCCCTGGGCAAGATCCTCTACCTGGACGAGCAGAACGCCGTCCTGATGACCTACTACCGCAACAACGTGCTGCACATCTTCGCCCTGCCGGCCCTGCTGGCGAGCTTCTTCCAGAGTTCGTCGCGCATGAGCCGCGAACAGATCCTGCGCTACACCCGGGCGCTGTATCCCTACCTGCAGGCGGAGCTGTTCATTCGCTGGTCCCTGGAAGAACTCGACGCGGTGGTGGATCAATGGCTGGAGGCCTTCGTCGAACAGGGCCTGCTGCGTTTCGAGAAAGACCTGTACCTGCGCCCGGCGCCCAGCTCGCGGCATTTTGTCCTGCTGACGCTGCTGTCCAAGAGCATCGCCCAGACCCTGCAACGCTTCTACATGGCCATTTCCCTGCTGCTCAACAGCGGCCAGAACAGCATCAGCGCCGAGGAGCTGGAAGACCTGTGCACGGTCATGGCCCAGCGCCTGTCGATCCTGCATGGCCTCAATGCCCCGGAGTTCTTCGATAAGAGTCTGTTCCGCCACTTCATCCAGACCCTGCTGGACCAGGGTGTATTGCGCCGCGACGAAGCCGGCAAGCTGAGCTACCACCCACTGCTGGGGGACCTGGCCGAAGGCGCCGCCAAGCGCGTGCTGCCGGCGGAGATTCGCCTGTCGATCCGCCAGGTCGCCCTGCACCGCAGCGAAGATGCCGCCGAGCAGCTCGCGGCACCGGTGCAAAGCGACTAGATTCTTATCGGCGCCGCAGAATCTGCGGCGCCCCCGATACGGAGATCCGCAATGAAAAAACTCACCCTGCTGGCAGCCACTGCGCTGCTCGGCGCCTGCCAAGCCATGCAGCCTGCGGCCAAGGCCAGCCTCGATGGTGAAGTCTTCTACCTGCAGCGCATCGCCCTGCCGCCCACCGCCACCCTGAGCGTGAGCCTGCAGGACGTGTCCCTGGCAGATGCGCCGGCGCAAGTCCTGGCCGAGCAGAGCGGTCCGATCAAGGGCCAGGTGCCGCTGCCCTTCCACCTCAGCTACGACCCGGCCCAGGTCAAGCCAGGCCACCGCTACGCGGTCAGTGCGCGGATCGAACTGGACGGCAAGCTGATGTTCATCACCACCGAACACAACGGAGTCAATCTGGACGGCAAGGATCCCCAGCCGCTGAAACTCCGTGTCGACGCTGTACGTTAACTCTCATTGTCCAAGGAAGCCGCCATGCTCCGTACTTCGCTCCGCTTCACCAGCCTGTGCGCTGGCCTGATGATCTCCGCCAGTGCTCTGGCCCTGTCCCTCAGCGACCTGTCCCAGGGTGACGCCAGCGGCGGCCTCAAGGACGCCCTGACCCAAGGTGCGCAGATCGCCGTGAAACAGCTGGGGACCCCTGGCGGTTTCAGCAACAACCCCGATGTGCGCATCGAACTGCCGGGCAACCTCGGCAAAGTGGCGAAGAAAATGAAACAGTTCGGCATGGGTGACCAGGTCGATCAGTTGGAAACCAGCATGAACAAGGCCGCTGAAGCGGCAGTGCCGCAAGCCCAGGCGCTGCTGGTGGATGCGGTGAAGAAAATGACCGTGGCGGACGCCAAGGGCATTCTCGCCGGAGGCAAGGACTCTGCCACCCAGTACCTGGACAAGAGCAGCCGCGAGCAGATCCGCGCCAAGTTCCTGCCTATCGTCAAGCAGGCCACCGACCAGGTGGGTCTGGCCAAGCAGTACAACTCCTTCGCCGGCCAGGCCGCGACCCTGGGTGTGCTGGATGCCAAGAGCGCCAACATCGAAAGCTACGTGACCGAGCAAGCCCTCAATGGCCTGTTCGAAATGATCGGCAAGCAGGAAGAAGCCATTCGCCAGAACCCGGCGGCCGCGGCCACCAGCCTGGCCAAGAAAGTCTTCGGCACCCTGTAAGACCTTCCCCTCACCCGCAGGAGCCAGCTTGCTGGCGAAGGCGTCTGCCGACAGACGCCGGCCTCAAGGCCTCTTCGCCGGCAAGCCGGCTCCTGCTGGATGCAACCCTGCGCAGCGCTTGCTAGGTTTTCTTGACCCGGAACCACGCCGCATAAAGTGCCGGCAGGAACAGCAGGGTCAGCGCCGTCGCCACGATCAGCCCGCCCATGATGGCCACCGCCATCGGCCCGAAGAACACGCTGCGCGACAGCGGGATCATCGCCAGAACCGCCGCCAGGGCCGTCAGCACGATGGGCCGGAAACGCCGTACCGTGGCTTCGATGATCGCATCCCAGGGCGTGTGCCCGGCCTTGATGTCCTGCTCGATCTGGTCCACCAGGATCACCGAGTTGCGCATGATCATTCCCGACAGGGCAATGGTCCCGAGCATGGCCACGAAGCCGAACGGCTGGCGGAACACCAGCAGGAACAGGGTGACCCCGATCAGCCCCAGGGGCGCGGTGAGAAACACCATGGCCGTGCGCGAGAAACTGCGCAGCTGGATCATCAGCAAGGTCAGCACCACCACGATGAACAGTGGCACGCCCGCCTTCACCGAGTTCTGGCCACGGGCCGAGTCCTCGACGGTGCCGCCCACCTCCAGCAGGTAGCCATCCGGCAGTTCGGCGCGGATCGGCTCCAGGGTCGGCAGAATCTGCTGCACCAGGGTCGCCGGCTGTTCCTTGCCGTAGATATCGGCCCGGACCGTGACGTTGGGCAGGCGGTTGCGGTGCCAGATCACCCCTTCCTCGAAGCCGTACTCCAGGGTCGCGACCTGGGACAGCGACACGCTCTTGCCGTTGTCGGTAGGCACCGCCAGGCTCGGCAACAATGCCAGTTCGGTGCGCTCCTGCCGGGTACCCCGCAGGAGGATCTCGATCAGCTCGTTGTCCTCGCGGTACTGGCTGACGGTGGAGCCGATCAGTGAGCTCTGCAGGAACTTCGACAGGTTGGCAGTGCTGACGCCCAGGGCCCGGGCCCGGTCCTGATCGATGTTCAGGTAAACCACCTTGCTCGGCTCCTCCCAGTCCAGATGCACGTTGACCACATGGGGGTTCTCCCGCACCTTGGCCGCCACCTTGCGGGCCAGGGCGCGAACCTCCTCGATGTGCTCGCCGGTGACCCGGAACTGCACCGGATAGCCCACGGGCGGACCGTTTTCCAGCCGCGTGACCCGCGAGCGCAGGGCCGGGAACTGTTCATTGAGGGTGGAGATCAGCCAACCCCGCAGGCTTTCCCGCTCCTCGATGGACTTGGCCAGCACCACAAACTGGGCAAAGCTGGTGGCCGGCAGTTGCTGGTCCAGCGGCAGGTAGAAACGCGGCGAACCGGTGCCCACATAGGCCACGTAGTTATCGATGCCCGGGTGATCCTTGAGCATCGCCTCCAGACGCTTGACCTCGTCGGCGGTATTGCTCAGGGACGCGCCCTCCGCCAGCTTCAGGTCGACCATTAGTTCCAGGCGTCCCGAGGCCGGGAAGAACTGCTGCGGCACGAAGCGGAACAGCACGACCGAGCCGACAAACGCCAGGATGGTCAGGACGATCACGGTCTTGCGCCGCTCCACACACCAGCCGACCACGCGGCGCACGCGCTGATAAAACGGCGTGCCGTGGGGGTTGGACTCGGCGCCGTGCTTGGCGGCATGGATCTTGGCCAGGTCCGGGAGGAGCTTCTCTCCCAGGTAGGGGACGAACACCACGGCGGCGATCCACGAAGCCACCAGGGCGATGGTCACCACCTGAAAGATCGAGCGGGTGTACTCGCCGGTGCCGGACTGGGCCGTGGCAATCGGCAAAAAGCCTGCGGCGGTGATCAGGGTGCCGGTGAGCATGGGGAAGGCGGTACTGGTCCAGGCAAAGCTGGCGGCCTTGATCCGGTCGAAACCCTGCTCCATCTTGATCGCCATCATCTCCACCGCGATGATCGCGTCGTCCACCAACAGCCCCAGGGCCAGCACCAGAGCGCCGAGGGAGATCTTGTGCAGACCGATCCCCAGGTAGTACATGGTGGCGAACGTCATGGCCAGCACCAGGGGAATCGCCAGGGCCACCACCATCCCGGTACGCACGCCGAGGGAGAAGAAGCTCACCAGCAGCACAATGATCAGCGCCTCGGCCAGCACCCGCACGAACTCGCCGACCCCGGTCTTCACTGCCGCCGGCTGGTCGGACACCTTGCGCAGCTCCATCCCTGCCGGCAGGCTGTTCTGCAGGCGCGAGAACTCGCCTTCCAGGGCCTTGCCCAGCACCAGGATGTCGCCGCCTTCCTTCATCGCCACCGCCAGGCCGATTGCGTCTTCGCCCATGAAGCGCATGCGTGGTGCCGGCGGATCATTGAACCCCCGGCGCACCTCCGCCACATCGCCGATGCGGAAGGTACGGTCAGCGATCCGGATCGGGAAATTGCGAATCTGCTCCACCGTCTGGAAATTGCCCGATACCCGCAATTGCACCCGCTCGCTGGGGGTTTCGAAGAACCCGGCGGTGGAGACGGCGTTCTGCTCCTCCAGCGCCTGCTGCACCGCCGCCAACGGCAGCCCCAGGGTCGCCAGCTTGACGTTGGACAGTTCGATCCAGATCTTTTCGTCCTGCAGGCCCAGCAGGTCGACCTTGCCCACGTCCTTGACCCGTTGCAGCTGGATCTGGATGCGGTCGGCGTAATCCTTGAGCACGGCGTAGTCGAAGCCCTTGCCCGTCAGCGCATAGATATTGCCGAAGGTGGTGCCGAACTCATCGTTGAAGAACGGACCCTGGATGCCCGGCGGCAAGGTCTGGCGGATATCGCTGATCTTCTTGCGTACCTGGTACCAGAGATCGGGAATCTCGTTGGAATGCATCGAGTCCCGGGCGATGAAGGTCACCTGGGATTCCCCGGGGCGGGAGAAGGAAACGATGCGATCGTATTCGCCGGTTTCCATCAGTTTCTTTTCAATACGCTCGGTGACCTGGCGCGACACTTCCTGGGCCGTGGCCCCGGGCCAGTTGGTGCGAATCACCATGGCCTTGAAGGTGAAAGGCGGGTCTTCACTCTGACCCAGCTTGGTGTAGGACAAGGCGCCGACAATGGCCAGCAACAGCATCAGGAACAGGACGATCTGGCGATTGCGCAACGCCCAGGCGGAAAGGTTGAAACCCATCGGGACTACTCCTTGGCCGCCAGGTTAACCATACGGTTGTCACGATCCACCGGGCGCACCTGCAAGCCCTCATGGAGCACATGCACGCCGGCAGCCACCACCCAATCGCTGGCACTCAAGCCTTCGAGCACCGGCACGCTCTTCTCGCCAAAGGCGCCGACCCGCACCGGGGTCTTGTGCAGGGTGTTGTTGGCATCGACCCGCCAGACGAAGGTCGCGCCACCTTCAGCAGTCAAGGCCGACAACGGCACCGACAGCGACAGCGCATCGGCGTTCTGGATAAACACCCGGGCGCTCTGGCCCAGCTCGGCGGGCACTTTGCCGGCAGTGAAGGCAATGCGCGCGGCGAAGGTCCGGGACTTGGGATCGGCAGCCGGCGACAGCTCGCGGATACGTCCGTCGAAGCGCTGGCCCGGCTGGGTCCAGAGCTCGACCGACACGGGCTGGCCGACCTTGAAGCGACCGTAATTCTGCTCGGGGAAACTGATCAGCACCTCGCGCTCGCCATCGGTGGCCAGGGTGAAGACCGTCTGCCCGGCCGCCACCACCTGCCCCACTTCCACCGCACGCTTGGCCACCACGCCGTCCTGCGGCGCACGCAGCACGGCATAGCCGGCCTGGTTGTTGGCCACGTCGAACTCGGCCTTGATCTGCTTCAGCCGCGCTTCACCGGCGCGGTAGAGGTTTTCGGCATTGTCGTACTGGGAGCGGCTGACCATCTGCCGGTCCAGCAGGGTCTTGTAGCGATCGCGCTCGGCACGCACCAGATTGAGGTTGGCGCTGGCCGCCGTGACCTGGGCCCGGGTGGCTTCAAGCTGCAGGCGCACGTCCTGCGGGTCGAGTTCGGCCAGGGGTTGATTGGCCTTGACCCGCTCGCCTTCCTCAACCAGTCGTCGACTGACCTTGCCGCCAATGCGGAATGCCAGCTCGGGTTCGTAACGGGCGCGCACCTCGCCGGGATAACTGTCCGAAGCCCGTGCCGAAGGCTCTGGCTGGACCACCATGGCCGGTCGGATGCCAATTTGAACGGGCTCTTCGTGCCCACAAGCAGACAGAAAAAAAGCCAGGCTGACTGGCAAGGCATAGCGGAACATGGCGGCGACCCTTCGCTAATGGTGCTTTGAATAATTATACTGGCCGGTATGTTATTAATAGCAAACTCACCAGTCCAGTATTAACAGCGAAAAATGTCCGACAATCTTTCCGCAAACGTTGGGCCAGGCAGGCCCAAAGATCTGGCCAAGCGCCAGGCCATTCTCGAAGCAGCGAAAAACCTGTTTCTGAGCAATGGCTACGCCAGTACCAGCATGGATGCGGTCGCCGCCGAAGCCGGCGTTTCAAAGCTCACGGTGTATAGCCACTTCAATGACAAGGAGACCCTGTTCACCGCCGCGGTGGTGGCCAAGTGCGAAGAGCAATTGCCGACGCTGATCTACGAACTGACGCCCGACACGTCGGTGGAAAGCGTCCTGCTGAACATCGCCAGAGGCTTTCACCAACTGATCAACAGCGACGAGTCGGTGAACCTGCATCGCCTGATCATGGCCCTGGGCAATCAGGATCCCAAGCTCTCGCAGATGTTCATCGAAGCCGGCCCAGAACGCGTGTTGCAAGGCATGGAACGGCTGCTGAGGCGAATCAATGAGCTGGGCACCTTGCACATCGACAAGCCGCGCAATGCCGCCGAGCACTTCTTCTGCATGCTCAAGGGCGGGGCGAACTTCCGCCTGCTCTATGGCTGCGGCGAGCCGCTGAGGGGCGACGCGGCGGAAGAGCACGTGCAGGAAGTGGTGGCGCTGTTCATCCGCGCCTACAGGCCGTAGCAGCTGGGTTGAGCAGGCCCTGGCCTGCCAGCGAACAGGCCGTGAAGACAGCCTTCGCCGGCAAGCCGGGCCCTGGGGGGATCAGGCCTTGAGGGCCTTCTTCGGGTAGATGTCGTAGCGGCTGGACTTGCCCTCCAGCCCGTGGCTCGGCTTGGGCCCGTCAATGCACGGGGCCTTGCGCGGGCGCTTGACCACCACCCGGTGGCTGGCCAGGGCCAGGGCCGCCGCCAGCAGCGCCGGCGCATCGTTGTCGTCCCCCACCAGCGGGCGGAACAGGCGCATTTCCTTTTTCACCAGCGCGCTTTTCTCCCGATGGGGAAACATCGGATCGAGGTAGATCACTTGAGGCGGCTCGCCTTCCCAGTTGCGCATCAGTTCGATGGAGTTGCCCTTGAGCAAGTGCATGCGAGCCACGATCGGCGCCACTTCGGCGTCCAGCGCGGCACGGGCCAGGCCGTCCTCCAATAGCGCGCCAATCAATGGCTGACGTTCGATCAGGCTCATCTCGCACCCCAGGGTGGCGAGGACAAACCCGTCCTTGCCCAACCCCGCCGTCGCATCCAGCACGCGGGGGCGCACGCCTTGAGCCACCCCTACCGCCTTGGCGATCATCTGTCCGCTGCCGCCGCCGTACAGGCGTCGATGGGCTGCGCCGCCTTCGACGAAGTCGACCCGTACCGGCCCCGGCGCATCCGCCCCCAACTGCTGCAATTGCAGGCCCTGCTCACCGACCTGCAGCGCGAACTCCGGCTCGTCGATCTGCAAGGGCAGGCCCAGGCGCTCGGCCCATTGCCGCGCCAGGGGCTCGAAGCCAGCGCCCAGGGCCTCGACTTGGATGCGGCAGGCCGCGGGTTGCTCATTCATCTGAAACCACACTCAAAAAATTAATGATCGGCAAAAACTGCCGATAACAGAACTATCGGCCATTTTGCCAGAGCTCAAGCGTCGACCGAGAGCAATGTCAGACATTCAACGCACATCGATAGGTTATATCTCTCGCCACGGCGACTATGGCCTACGCAACTCCCAGGCACTGAGCGGCGTCAGCCATCTGTGGCAGGACTTCTTTGCCCAGGCCCTGGCCGAGCAACGGGGAGATGGCGCGAGCGTTGAAGGGCTGCCGGCGGTTGCCGTCGATGGACCGGTAGAACCGGCGGGCGGTAGCGACGTGCTGGCGCAGATCGTCAATCAGCGCCACTGCGACGTGCAGGAAACCGAAGTTCGCCCTCCCGAGCCGCTGTTCCTGCCGATTGCCGAATTCGAAATGGAGCTGCTGGACAAACCCGCTACGCCTTTCCCGCCAGAAGAAATCGTCGCCCAGCAACGCCAGCAGGACTTCGAAAGTGGCTGGGTACGGCCGCTCGTGCTCAACGCCGGTCAGCCAGTGCCTGCTCCAGGTCCTGCGCCGGAGCCGCGCCCGCTGCACCTGCCGATTGCCGAATTCGAGCTGGATCTGCTGGACAAGCCGGCCGAACCGTTCCCACCGGAGGAGCTCATCGAACAGCAACGGCAGATGGATTTCGACATCGGCTGGGCACGCCCGCTGATTCTGCAGAACCTGCGCATCGCCGCCTGAGCCGCTGTTTAGCGACACACCCACCAAGGCCCCACATCCAGATGGAAATGGTTGCGGTGCGCGCTGTTGTAGTCCGGCCCCAGCACCACATTGAACGCATCGCAGGCGCCGTCCCGGGCCAATCGCAAGAAGCGCCCTTCACTGCTGTCCTTGGGCCAATCCCGCAGCACGCTGATACTGCGTCCATCGCTCAAACGAAAGCCGGCAATATCCAGGGCATTGGCGCTGGCATGCTGACTGCGCGCCCCCTTCTCGCGGCTGTACATATTGCGGCAGGCAAAGCTGCCCAGATGATCAACCCGCGCCACTCGCTGCCCATACACCGCCTGCGCCGCCGGCTGCAGTCCATGGCGCTCGTACAGGGCAAACGCCACCGCCAGCGGACAACTGGCGAGAAAGCTGCTGCTCAACGCCACCGACCCACCTTGCACCCGCAAGGTATTGCTCAGCGGACAGGCGACATCGCCACGACTGTCGGGTTGGCGACTGGTGCGCAAACCGGAGCGCCCCAGCACCTCATCGCACAGCTGCGGATTGTCCCGCAGCCGCGCCAGCTTGAAACGGGTCAGCAGATTGGGCTTGGCTTGCACATCCAGCGGCGCCCAGGGGTTCCACGCATCAGCCACCGGCAACCAGCCCAAGCGGATGCCAAGCAACAACAGGGCGCACAACAGCAACACGGCGCCCAACACTTTCAGCCTCCGCACATGCCCCCCCTGTTCATGGCTGCTTGAACAATTGATTGATCTGCCTAAACGGCATCGCACGCTCGGCAAAATCGAAGCGGCCGTGATCGCGAATGTCTTCAGCCGCGCGGTAGAAGGCGCCATAGGCTGCCCGAGCCAAGGCGGAACCGACGCTGATGCGCTTGACCCCCAGCTCCGCCAGTTGCGCCACGCTCAGGTTGAGGCCGCCGGACATCAGCACGTTCACCGGCCTGGGGGCCACGGCCCGCACCACTTGCAGGATTTCCTCGGCACTGCGCAACCCCGGTGCATAGAGCACATCGGCCCCGGCTTCGGCAAAGGCCTGCAAACGGCGGATGGTGTCAGGCAGATCGTCACGACCGTGGAGCAGATTCTCCGCCCGAGCCGTCAGGGTGAAGGGAAATGGCAGGCTACGGGCTGCCACGACACAGGCCTCGATGCGCTCCACGGCCAGATTGAAGTCATAAATGGGCTCGTCGGCACGCCCGCTGGCATCCTCGATCGAACCGCCCACCACGCCACTGGCCGCGGCCAGCAACAGCGCCTGGGCGCAGCCTTCAGGGCTGTCGGAAAACCCGTTTTCCAGGTCCGCCGCCACCGGCAGGCTGCTGGCGCCGACGATCTCGCGGACGTTGTTCAAGGTGTCTTCCAGGCTGACCGCGCCCTCGGCATCCGGGCGCCCCAGAGAGAAGGCGTTGCCCGCGCTGGTGGTGGCCAGCGCTTCGAAACCGAGGCCGACCAGCATCCTCGCGGAACCGGCATCCCAGGGGTTGGGAATGACAAAGGCTCCGGCACGCTCGTGCAGGGCCTTGAAAACGTTGGCTCGAAGGGATTGCGCGTCCATTTGCTCGCTCCTGAAAAAGGCGGTGAAACCGCCTCAGAGCAGGCCGAGCTGCTCCGCGGCGGGCTCTCTGTATAACTCAGGCAACGCGGGCAAGCCAGGCAAACGTTGCATCAGCCGAGCGTGAAAACGTCGGGCCAGTTCCGCTGCCAGGCGGTTGTCCGAGGTGTGCAGGAACACATAGGGTGTGCGCCCTTCCTCGATCCAGGTGGCGACCTTGTCGATCCAGGGCAGCAGGAACGGATCGTTGGCCTCCAGCTCCGGATGGCCGATGAAACGCACCTGGGGAAACTGCGTGAAGGCCGCCGGCCGTGGCGGCACACGGGGCTTTTTCGACTGTGCATGCAGCACTGCCGGAGCGCTGGACGTGCAACTGAACAGGGCCCGCGGATCCAGGCAGATGCGCTCGACACCCCGCTCGCGCAGCAATCGGTTGAGCCTGCGCTCGGCATCGCCCTTGGCAAAGAATTCCGGGTGCCGGACCTCCACCGCCAGCGGCCGCTGCAGACCATCGATAAACCCCGCCAGCTCCGCCAGGCGCTGGGGCGCGAAGCTGGCCGGCAGTTGCAACCACAGGGGCGAGACCCGCTCACCCAACGGGCTGAGCAACTGAACAAAGGTCTCGGCTGCGCTCAACTGCTGGCGCAGGTCACCGCCGTGACTGATATCGCCGGGAAACTTGGCGGTGAAGCGAAAGTGCTCGGGCATGATCTCGGCCCAGCGCTGCACCGTGGTTGGCGCGGGACGGGCATAGAAGGTGGTGTTGCCTTCGACGGCGTTGAAGACCTGGGAATACAGGCCGAGGAAATCATTCGCTCGGGCATCTTGCGGATACAGGTACTCACGCCAGGCGTTTTCGCTCCAGGAAGGACAACCGAGGAAATAAGGCAGCATCAGATGTGCAGGTCGAGCCCCACCACTTCCAGGTCCCAATCGACAAAGCCGGCGGTGGTCAAGTAGCTGGCCAGAGCATTGGCCACGCTCTTTTTCATCGCGCGCTGGAAGATCATGTCCTGAGGACGGGCGGGGAGATTACCGGTGCGGGAGGCAGAAGCCTGGGAACGGCTTTGGGGTTCGGGCTGGACTTCGACCGCATCGGCATCGTCCAGGGACTCGTCTACCAGCACCGGGCCTTTGCGAGGCTTGCGCTTGATGGGGTAGGACTGCGAGGAGATGCCGTCTATGCGCATACTGAAAAGCCCGGGATCAATGATGGCAATTTAGCGGCACTGCTGCGACTTAGCAAATGCCCGAGTGATAACTAGAACACAGAAAAGCCAAAAGGTTTAAAACCGGGCAGGAAGGATGCTGAAAAACAGACGATTGGCGGCTGTCGGCAGAAAAAATCTGAACAGCCGCAAACACTTGGAGCACCCTCAACGGGCTTTGGGCGTGGCCACCTTATCCCGCAGATAGACCGGCTGAGCCTCGTCGGCGACGATCGCCTCGCCCCGCTCCCAGGCAAATTTCGCCAGGGTCAGCAGGTCTTCGGCATGGGGCAGCATGCCCGCGTCCCGAGCGCTGAGCGTGACGGCAATGCGCTCGCCATACCCCCAGCCCGTGCCCGCGCCAAACCAGTCACCACTGGCGCCTGCCGGCAAGCTCGCGACTTCCGGCGCCAGCACGGCTTCGGCCCCGACCAGGCGCATCTCGCCGGCCGTTTCCCGATAACAGCCCCAATAGACTTCATCCATGCGCGCATCGATGGCCGCGGCCACCTGAGTCGCACCGTGCTCACGCAAGGCGCGCTGGGCCAGCACCGCCAGGTTGGACACCGGCAGCACCGGACGCTCCAGGGCGAAGGCCAGCCCCTGCACCACGCCAATGGCGATGCGCACACCGGTAAAGGCGCCCGGCCCACGGCCGAAGGCGATGGCATCCACCGCCTGCAAGGTGGTACCGGCATTGGCCAGCAGTTCCTTGATCATCGGCAACAGCTTCTGCGCATGCAGGCGCGGGATCACCTCGTAATGGCTCGTGACCTTGCCGTCATGCAGCAAAGCAACGGAGCAAGCTTCAGTCGCGGTGTCCAGGGCCAGCAAGGTGCTCATTCGGGGTTCCATCGGCATTGAAAAAAGTGACGCATTATAAACAGCAACGGCCCGCAAGCGGGCCGTTGAACGATCAAACGATCAGGTAATTCAGCTCAGGGCTTCAAGCACCTTGGCAGTGATCACTTCCACCGAACCCACACCCGGGATGTGGCTGTACTTCGGCTTGCCCTGGGTCGAGGCCAGCTGCTGGTAGAACTCCACCAGCGGCTTGGTCTGGGAGTGATAGACCGACAGGCGATGACGCACGGTTTCTTCGGTGTCGTCCTTGCGCTGCACCAGGTCTTCACCGGTGATGTCGTCCTTGCCGGCAATCTTCGGCGGGTTGTAGACGGTGTGGTACACACGGCCCGACGCCTCGTGTACACGGCGACCGGCGATACGCTGGACGATCTCTTCGTCGTCGACAGCGATTTCCACCACGTTGTCCAGTTCCACACCGGCTTTGACCAGTGCTTCGGCCTGAGGAATGGTGCGCGGGAAACCGTCGAACAGGAAACCCTTGGCGCAGTCAGGCTGGCTGATGCGTTCCTTGACCAGGTTGATGATCAGGTCGTCGGACACCAGGCCGCCGCTGTCCATCACGCTCTTGGCCTTCAGGCCCAGCTCGGTGCCGGCCTTGACCGCAGCACGCAGCATGTCGCCGGTGGAGATCTGTGGAATGCCGAACTTTTCGGTGATGAACTTTGCCTGAGTACCTTTACCGGCCCCGGGAGCTCCCAGCAGAATTACGCGCATCGATGTGCTCCTCAATTTTTTATTTAGAAACGCTCGGATTCGCCTCGTGGGGCCAATCTCAAAAATAGGGTGATGACCGCCCAAACGGCCAAAGGCTGATCAAGATACACAGCCGACACAGCCCGCACAAGCAGTCGAAAGTCGGAGGAACCCGGCCTTTTTATGCCACTTTGGCCGGGTAGAACAAGTCGCAACCCCATAACAAAGTGTCGCCAGATGAATCTGAGCGACACCTTGGGTTTGTCCTGATCAGGGCTGCGCCAGAGCAGGCAAACAGCCCTCTGCCGCCTCAGCCGGTGTTGCGCAAACCGGCGGCGATACCGGCCACGGAGACCAGCAACGCCTGTTCCACGGGGCTTCCTTGCGGCGCCTCCTGCTGGCGCGAGCGCGCCAGCAGCTCCGCCTGCAGCAAGTGCAGCGGATCCAGGTAGGTATTGCGCAGGCGGATGAACTCCAGGGTATCGGGGCTGTGGGCCAGCAATTGCGACTGTCCGGTCAACCCCAGGACCACCGCGCAGGCCTGCGACAATAGGTCGCGTAAATGCGCACCCAATGGCAGCAGTTCCGCCTCCACCAGGCGCTCGTCGTAAGAGCGGGCAATGTCCGCATCGGCCTTGGCCAGCACCATTTCCAGCATATCGATGCGGGTGCGGAAGAACGGCCACTGTTCACGCATCTGCCCCAGCAACTCACCCTCGCCCCGGGCCAGCGCCTTGCTCAAGGCCGCCTCCCAGCCGAGCCACGCCGGCAGCATCAGGCGGGTCTGGGTCCAGCCGAAGATCCACGGAATCGCCCGCAGGCTTTCAATCCCACCGGCCCGGCGCTTGGCCGGACGACTGCCCAGGGGCAGGCGGCCCAACTCCTGCTCCGGGGTGGACTGGCGGAAGTACTCGACAAATTGCGGATTGTCGCGCACCACCGCGCGATAGGCCTGGACCCCGTCGCTGGCCAGTTCGTCCATCAGGTGACGCCAGGCCGGTTCCGGTGGTGGCGGCGGCAGCAGGGTCGCCTCCAGCACGGCGGCCAGGTAGAGGTTGAGGTTCTGCTCGGCAATGTCCGGCAGGCCGAATTTGAAACGGATCATTTCCCCCTGTTCGGTGGTGCGGAAACGCCCCGCCACCGAACCCGGCGGCTGCGACAGGATCGCCGCGTGGGCCGGACCACCGCCGCGTCCCACAGTACCGCCGCGGCCGTGGAACAGCAGCAACTCCACCTGTTGCTCACGGCAGATATCCACCAGCCGCTCCTGCGCCCGATACTGCGCCCAGGCGGCCGCGGTGGTCCCGGCGTCCTTGGCCGAATCCGAGTAGCCGATCATCACCTCCTGAGGCCCCTGCAGCCGCGAGCGGTAGCCCGGCAAGTGCAGCAGTTTCTCCATCACCGGGCCGGCGTTGTCCAGGTCCGCCAGGGTTTCGAACAGCGGCACCACGCGCATCGGCCGCAGCACCCCGGACTCCTTGAGCAGCAACTGCACCGCCAGCACATCGGAGGCCGCCCCCGCCATGGAAATCACGTAGGAACCCAGGGACGCCGCCGGCGCCTGGGCGATCTCGCGGCAAGTGGCAAGCACTTCGGCAGTGTCCGCCGAAGGCTTGAAGTAGCCCGGCAGCAACGGCCGCCGGCTGGCCAGTTCGCGATTGAGGAAGGTGATGCGGTCCTCTTCGCTCCAGTCGGCATAGCGCCCCAGGCCCAGGTAATCGGTGATCTCGGTCATGGCCGAGGTATGCCGGCTGGAGTCCTGACGCACATCCAGACGCACCAGAAACAGGCCGAACGTCACCGCCCGGCGCAGGCAATCGAGCAGCGGGCCATCGGCAATCACGCCCATCCCGCATTCATGCAGCGACTGGTAGCACAGCTGCAAGGGCTCGAGCAGCTCGCGGTTGTTCTGCAACACCTCGGGCCCGGCCGGCACCGCCGCGCCAAGCGCCGCCTGGGCCCAGTTGCGGGTGGCCCGCAGGCGCTCGCGCAGTTGCTTGAGCAACGCGCGGTAGGGTTCGGCACTGTCCCCGGCCTTGGCCAGCAGGGCCGGGCTGGCCTGCTGCATGGACAGCTCGGCGGCCAGGTGATCGACGTCACGCAAATACAGATCGGCGGCCATCCAGCGCGCCAGCAGCAGGACTTCGCGGGTCACGCTGGCAGTGACATTGGGGTTGCCGTCACGGTCGCCGCCCATCCACGAAGCGAAACGGATCGGCGCCGACTCCAGGGGCAAACGCAGGCCGGTGGCTTCGAACAGCGCCTTGTCGGCCTTGCGCAGGTAATTGGGGATCGCCTGCCACAGCGAGTGCTCGATCACCGCAAACCCCCACTTGGCCTCATCCACTGGGGTCGGCCGGGTGCGGCGGATTTCCTCGGTGTGCCAGGCCTCGGCGATCAGCCGCTGCAGGCGCTCCTGAATCTGCCCGCGCTCGGCACTGGTGAGATCGCGATGGTCCTGGGCCGCCAGCTGCGCGGCTATCGCATCGTACTTCTGGATCAGGGTGCGGCGCGCCACTTCGGTGGGGTGAGCGGTGAGCACCAGCTCGATCTCCAGACGCGCCAATTGCCGGGCCAGGGCATCGGCGGAGTGGCCCTCGGCCCGCAGGCGTGCCAGCAGCTCCGGCAGTACCCGGGCTTCGAAGGGCGCCGGTTGCGACTCGTCGCGACGGTGAATCAACTGATACTGCTCGGCGATGTTCGCCAGGTTGAGGAACTGGTTGAAGGCCCGGGCCACCGGCAGCAGTTCGTCTTCGCTCAGCGAATCGAGACTGGCGCTCAATTCGGCACCGGGCGAGCCCCGGCGATCGGCCTTGGCGCCCTTGCGGATCTGCTCGATCTTGTCGAGGAAAGCCTCCCCGTACTGATCTCGGATGGTATTGCCCAACAGTTCTCCCAAGAGGTGAACGTCTTCGCGCAAGCGCGCATCAATATCGGTCATCGAGGTGGTCTCCAGCAGACTCAAGGCGGCACGGAAGGCTCAAGAGTGCCGCTTGCACGCCTGCCTTAGCAAGCGTGCAACCTCACCCCGGGCCAACCCTGGCCGATGGGACTAGTCTCAAGGGTAGGCCGCACAAGGGCCACGCACCGGCCCCGGCCGGTTACTCAACCCAACCTGCCACAAGCAGGCGTTCATCGAGGTCAACATGAAAATCCGTGAACTGGCACAACATTGGGAAGAAAACGCCAAGGGGCGCCTGAGCAAAACCGCCTACCGGATTCACCTGGACGTGGAAGCCGCCGCCCGCCTGGCCGCCCTCTCCGAGATGTACCCCAAACGCCAGACCGAGGAACTGCTCGGCGAACTGATTGGCGCCGCCCTGGAAGAGCTGGAAGCCAGCTTCCCCTACATCCAGGGTCGGCAGGTGGTGGCCACCGACGAGGAAGGCGATCCACTCTACGAGGATATCGGTCCGACCCCGCGCTTCCTGGCCCTGTCACGCCAGCATCTGCAGCTCATGGCCAGCCAGTCCGACAAGCCCAAACACTGAGTCGGCGCCCTCTCCAACTCCCGTTGAACTTCATCGTCCCCGGCCCTGAACAGGGCCGGGGATACCCCGCTGCACGGCAAAAGTTCCCGATTTAGAGCCCTGTCCGAGTCGTCAGTTTTTTTCCGGCCAATCGCCATCTTTCTCTGAACTATTCAAAAAAGCCTCGGGTCACACCCAGTAGCCATCACTGGAACGGCCGTTTCAAATTTTGCCATCAGCGCTCGTCACTCAGCACCACGGCGCCAGGACCGGGATGGACATTGATGTTTTCCAGGAGTTACCCAATGGAGTTGAAGACCATGAAGATCAGCACTGCCAAATCCTCGTTCACCTCTCTGCGCGGGCTGAAGCTGGCCGCGCTGGCCCTCGGTAGCAGCATGGTACTGGCCGGTTGTGCCGGTAACCCGCCTTCCGAGCAGTACGCGGTCACGCAATCTGCGGTCAATAGCGCAGTGAGCGCAGGCGGCACCGAGTTCGCCGCCGTGGAAATGAAGTCGGCCCAGGACAAGCTCAAGCAAGCCGAGATTGCCATGCACGACAAGAAGTACGACGAAGCCCGCCGCCTGGCCGAACAAGCCGAGTGGGACGCCCGTGTCGCCGAGCGCAAGGCCCAGGCCGCCAAGGCCGAGCAGGCGCTGAAGGACTCGCAGAAAGGCGTTCAGGAACTGCGTCAGGAAGGTATGCGCAGCGTGCAGTAAGCCGCCGCCGATTCCCACGTACTCGTATTTGATTGAAAGGACGAACCATTATGCGCAAACAACTGATGATCCCTGCCCTGTTGGCCATGAGCGTAGCCCTGGCGGCGTGCTCCACCCCACCCAACGCCAACCTGGAAAACGCCCGGACCAACTTCTCCGGCCTGCAAGCCAACCCGCAGGCGAGCAAGGTCGCGGCCCTGGAAACCAAGGACGCCGCCGACTGGATGGACAAGGCCGACAAGGCCTACCTGAACAAGGAAGACGAGAAGAAAGTCGACCAGCTGGCCTACCTGACCAACCAGCGGGTTGAAGTGGCCAAGGAAACCATTGCCCTGCGCACCGCCGAAGCCAAGCTCAAGGACGCCGGCGACCAGCGCGCCCGCGCGATCCTCGAGGCCCGTGACGCGCAGATCAAGCAGCTGCAGGACAGCCTCAACGCCAAGCAGACCGATCGCGGCACCCTGGTGACCTTTGGTGACGTGCTGTTCGCCACCAACAAGTCCGACCTGAAGTCCAGCGGCCTGGTGAACATCAACAAGCTGGCGCAATTCCTCCAGCAGAACCCGGACCGCAAGGTGATCGTCGAAGGCTACACCGACAGCACCGGCAGCGATTCCTACAACCAGTCCCTGTCCGAGCGCCGTGCCGGTTCGGTGCAGATGGCCCTGATCCGCATGGGCGTCGACCCGTCGCGCATCGTCAGCCAGGGTTATGGCAAGGAGTATCCGGTGGCCGATAACGGCAGCGTTTCCGGTCGTGCCATGAACCGTCGCGTGGAAGTGACCATTTCCAACGACAACCAGCCGGTGGCACCACGTTCGGCCATCAGCCGCAACTGATGCAGCCTCTGCCTTATATAGGCAGGTGAAACACAACGCCGCCGACCTGTTCAGGTCGGCGGCGTTTTTGTGTGCGTCTTCGCCGGCACGCCGGCTCCCGCAAAAAACCTGCAGATCACTGCTGCAGCTGGGGCGTCTCCTGGCCCATGCAGCGCACGGCCTGCTTCTTCTTGTTCACCAGGACCCCGGTCAGGCCCTTCTGCTGGGTGTCGAACAGCACCAGCACGCCATCGATGCACTGGGCCACTTCATCGGCCGGTTGCAGGGAGATCTTGTAGTCCTCGCCCGGCACGGTCTTGAGCATGGTGAAGTCGCTGAGCAGCAGCGCGTCCTCCGGTTTGGCGAAGTGCAGATAGCCGTAGTACCACAGGCTGCCCACGGTAACGATGATGCTGCAGATACCGGTGATGATCATGGGAATGGCGTTGCGTTCTTCACTCATTGCGGACTCTCTGGAGGTTCAACGGCTGAATTCGGGGGCGTCGGATAATTGGGGATTTCCCCCAGCCGACGCAACCCGTCGAAATGCTGCGGATCATCGAGGTAGCGCAGCATCACGCTGCGCCAGGTCGGATCGGCAAAGGTTTGCACATGGCCGCCGCGAGTCAGTTGCAGGACCCTGGGCGGGGGCGCAGCTTGATACACGCGGATGCCGTTGGAAAGGGGCACGATCGGATCATCGATGCTGTGGTAGATGAGTTTCGGCACCCCGGTCAGGCGCGGCAGAAGGTAAACCGCGCTGTCGCTGTCCGGCACCAGCCAGGACAGCGGCGCCTGCAACGGCCAGGTCAGCCAGGAGGTGCTCAGGGCATAACGCCCGACATCGCGATAACTGGCCGGCACGCCATCGAGGACGATGGCCTTGAGCCGGGCCTGACGCTCGGGGTGCTCCACCAGGTAGTGGATCGCCAGCGCGCCACCCAGGCTTTGCCCCAGCACGATCAGGGGTTTGCCTTGCACCTCAGGGGCCTGGTCCAGCCACTTGAACGCAGCGTCGACGTCCTGGTAGATCGCCGGCAGGCTCGGCGCGCCCTCGGACAGGCCATAGCCGCGATAGTCCAGCAGCAGCACCTGATAGCCCTGCTCCGGCAACCACCAACTGCCCCCCAGGTGCCAGGCAAGGTTGCCGCCGTTGCCGTGCAGGTGCAGCACCGTGCCCTTGACCGCCACCCCCGGCTTGGCCGGCAGCCACCAGCCGTGCAGCTTGAGGCCGTCGGCGCTGGTCAGGGTCACGTCACGGTATTCGAGCCCAGCCCGTTCGGGAGTGAATGGCAGCCCGGGTTCGGGATAGAACAGCAGCGAGCTGCAGCCATTGAGGCACAGCAACAAGGTCAGCGCGGCCAGGATGCGCATCATCGGCCACTCCGTGCAGCTAGCAGTACGTCCATGTGCGCCCCCCGGAAAGATTCAAAGGATATTGGAGTAGTCCGCCTCGATCCGGTCCAGGCTCAGGTGGTTGAGGAAGTTGGAGAAACACATCCAGGCCGACAGGGCATTCAGGTCACGGAACTGGTCCGGCAGGTACTTGGGCGGCACCACCAGGCCTTCATCCACCAGTTGGCGCAAGGTACGCATGTCTTCCAGGGTGGTCTTGCCGCAGAACAGCAAGGGGATCTGCTCCAGCTTGCCCTTGCGCACGGCCAGCTGAATGTAGTTGTAAACCATGATGAAGCCCTTGAGATAGGACAAGTCTTTGGTAAACGGCAGCCCCGTGGGCACCGAACCGCGGAACACCCGGCTGGCGTTGCCGTAGCTCTCGGCCATCTCGAAACCCTGCTCGCGGAAAAACTCGAACACCTGCAGGAAGTCCGCCCCCTCCTCCACCATGTGGATGGCCCGGGTGCGGTTGGTCAGCTTGCGCAGGCGGCTCGGGTAGGAAGCGAAGGTGATGATCTCCATGAGGATCGCCAGGCCTTCCTGGGTCACCGTGGACGAGGGCGGCCCCTTGGCCAGGAAGGTACAGATCGGCTGGTTCAGGCCATTGAGGGTGGTGCCGACATGCACCAGTCCTTCATGGACTTCCAGGGCCCGCACATCGCGTTCGTTGAACATCGCGTCGCTGCGGATCTTGATGTAGTCGGCGCCCGCCGCGGCATCGGCGACGATACCGTCGGACTCGAACACGCGGATGGTTTCCTCGGCCTCGCCGAACACCTTGTTCAGCCGGCCCTGCAACAGGCCGACCGCCTGCTTGGCGCTGAGGACCTTGGGTTCGTCCTTGAGGTCGCCGCGCCCGTCGATGTTGTTCAGGTAGTCGGACATCATCAGCCCTAGGTCCGCCAGGGTCGGATCGCCGGCGTGGAAAGCATCGGACGCGGCGCCGTAGAGCTCCTGGGAGATCAGCCCGAAGTCGCCGGTGCCCCGGGCTTCGAGCATGCGCACCACCATGCGGTATTCCTTGCACATGCGGCGCATGATCTGCCCCACCGGGCTGAACTGGCCCAGTTGCCGGGTGATGTCGCGCTCGATGTTCTGGAATTCCAGCTTTACCGCTCCGGAATCGAAGGACAGCGGCCGTCCTTCGTAATAGGCGCGATCCACGGCGGGCAATTCCTTGCCCTTGGCCTTGAGAAAGCCCTTGCGGATGTTCTCGTCCCACTTCACCGCATCCAGTACGCGGATCGGGGTCTGCGCCAGCACTATGCGATCGGACAAAGTGCGTATCGTCTGCTGGTAGTCGTCCACCGGAAGTTCCTATTGATTGGGTCTGTGGCGCAGGCTCAGCGGGCCACGCGCTTGAAACGTGCCGTCTCGACGAACAGGTCGGAGTTGGCGGGGTCGTCAAGGTAAGCGAAGACCTCGGACAACGGACTGCTGATCAGCACCCCCTCGCCTTCGGCCGTGGGCATGGATTGCCCGCTCAGGGCCTTTTGACCCAGGGACTGGCGCATCTGTTCCAGGTCCAGGGTATAGAGCACCAGTTCGTGCCTGGCCGTCAGTTCGAACCCGGCAATGCTGTAGTGCCCGCCGAAGGCCTGGGGCACCGCGGCCGACAGATACCAGCGATTGCCATGTTGCGCCACCGTGAACTCGTAGGTGTCGCGCGGGCGCGCCGTGCCACCGGGGAAACTCGCGGCCCGATAGCGGTTGGGTCCGATCTGACGCAGTTCGATGTTCAGCGGCTCGCCCCAGGCGTTCTGGCTGGCCCACTTGCCCAGCAACGCGGCAGGCGCCGCCTGCTCGGCAGGCAGTGGCTCCTTGAAGACCACCAGGCAACCGCTGAGCAGAAGAAACGCCAGAGCCATCAGGACGCGCCAGGCTTGCATGCAACTCTCCCTTGAACACCAGAATCACTCTAGCCGCTGACGCCGGCTGCACAGCCCGGGACGGATAAATCAGACCGAAGCCAGCACCAGATGCATGTAGCGGGTGAGGATGCCAAGCATCTCCTCCTCCGCCTGCGGCTCGCTGTCGTTGAGCAGGCCCTGATATTCCATCCGGCCGATTATAGACGTCAACACCTTGGCATCCTGCTGCGGCTCCCGGGAGCCCAGGACCTGAAAGAACTGGCAGGTGCCCTGCAACAGGATCTGCTGGTGCGAGCGCACCAGTTGCGCCAGGCGCGGATTGAGCAGCGCCTCCTGGCGGAACGCCTGCTCGGCCATCAGGTGCTCGCGGCGGGTGTACAACTGGCGCTGTACGTAGTCGGCGGTCAGGCGGGCAATGTCATCGGCCAATTGCGCGCGCGACGCTGGGCTGCCATCACCGTAGGCGACCATCTCGCGCAGCAACCCTTCGTTGCTGGCCCACAGCTTGGCCATGTAGGCCGCGCTGCGCTCGACGTACTGGGCGAAGGTATCGGTGAGCAGGTCATCGATATCCTTGAAGTAATAGGTGGTGGCCGACAAGGGCACACCGGCTTCGGCGGCCACCGCGCGGTGACGCACGGCCCGCACACCGTCACGCACGACAATGCGCATGGCGGCGTCGAGAATCTCCTGTCTGCGCTGTTCGCTGCCCTGTCGGCTGGCCTTGCGCCCCTGGTACTGAACGCTTTCAGCCACCGCAGTGGCGATGCCAGCTGCACCTTCTTGAGCAATTGCGCGGTTCACGACAGGTATTCCCTCTGAAAAATCACACAGAATTAGAAGCGGTACGTCAGTTCCAACCAGACAATAAAAAGCCGCCTGTCAAAGGCGGCTTCATATTCACGACATTCAGGCTTGCGGCCGCATGTGTGGGAACAGGATCACGTCGCGGATCGACGGCGAGTTGGTCAGCAGCATCACCAGGCGGTCGATACCGATACCTTCACCGGCGGTGGGCGGCATGCCGTATTCCAGGGCACGAACGAAGTCGGCGTCGTAGTGCATGGCTTCGTCGTCGCCGGCGTCCTTGTCCGCCACCTGGGCCATGAAGCGCTCGGCCTGGTCTTCCGCGTCATTGAGCTCGGAGTAGGCGTTGGCGATTTCGCGGCCGCCGATGAACAGCTCGAAGCGGTCGGTGACGTTGGGGTTGTCGTCGTTGCGGCGAGCCAGCGGCGACACTTCGAACGGGTACTGGGTGATGAAGTGCGGCTGTTCCAGCTTGTGCTCCACCAGCTCTTCGAAAATCATCACCTGCAGCTTGCCCAGGCCTTCGAAGCCCAGCACCTTGGCCCCGGCCTTCTTGGCGATGGCACGCGCCTTGTCGATGTCGTTCAGGTCGTCGGCGGTCAGCTCGGGGTTGTACTTGAGGATCGAGTCGAATACCGACAGACGGGCGAACGGCTCGCCGAAGTGGAACACCTTGTCGCCATACGGCACGTCGGTGCTGCCCAGCACCAGCTGCGCCAGTTCACGGAACAACTCTTCGGTCAGGTCCATGTTGTCTTCGTAGTCGGCGTAGGCCTGGTAGAACTCCAACATGGTGAATTCAGGGTTGTGCCGGGTCGAAACGCCTTCGTTACGGAAGTTGCGGTTGATCTCGAACACCTTCTCGAAACCACCGACCACCAGGCGCTTGAGGTACAGCTCGGGGGCGATACGCAGGAACATTTCCATGTCCAGGGCGTTGTGGTGGGTTTCGAACGGCTTGGCCGCGGCGCCGCCAGGAATGGTCTGCAGCATCGGCGTTTCGACTTCGAGGAAGTCGCGCTTCATCAGGAAGCTGCGGATGTGCGCGATCACTTGCGAACGTACGCGGAAGGTCTGGCGCACGTCTTCGTTGACGATCAGGTCAACGTAGCGCTGGCGGTAGCGCTGCTCGGTGTCGGTCAGGCCGTGGTGCTTGTCCGGCAGCGGGCGCAGGGATTTGGTCAGCAGGCGCACCTGGGTCATTTCAACGTACAGGTCGCCCTTGCCGGAACGGGCCAGGGTGCCTTCGGCGGCAATGATGTCGCCCATGTCCCAGGTTTTCACCGCGGCCAGGGTCTCTTCGGACAGGGTCTTGCGGTTGACGTAGACCTGGATGCGCCCGGTCATGTCCTGGATCACCATGAACGAGCCACGGTTGAGCATGATGCGACCGGCAACCTTGACCGGGATTGCAGCCTCCGCCAGCTCTTCCTTGGTCTTGTCGGCGTACTGCTTCTGCAGGTCCTGGCAGTAGTTTTCGCGGCGGAAGTCGTTCGGGAAGGCATTGCCCTTGGCGCGCTCGGCAGCAAGCTTTTCCTTGCGCAGGGCGATCAGGGAGTTCTCTTCCTGTTGCAGGGCTTGCGGGTCGAGTTGTTGGTCGCTCATGTCTTTAGATATTCCATCAGGTTCGTTGCCCCCGGGCCTTGCGGCCCGGGGATCGCCAGCAGAGCTGGCTCCTACAGGGATCGCGTTGAATCAGCCGATCCTGTATCGCGTCTTTTTACAGGCCGGATTTCAGGCTGGCTTCCAGGTATTCGTCGATGTCGCCGTCGAGCACCTTGTCGCAGTCGCTGCGTTCGATGTTGGTGCGCAGGTCCTTGATCCGCGACGCGTCGAGCACGTACGAACGAATCTGATGACCCCAGCCGATGTCCGACTTGGTGTCTTCCAGGGCCTGGGAAGCCGCGTTGCGCTTCTGCATTTCCTGCTCGTACAACTTGGCCCGCAGCATTTTCATGGCGGTGTCCTTGTTGGCGTGCTGGGAACGTTCGTTCTGGCAGCTGACCACGGTGTTGGTCGGTACGTGGGTGATACGCACGGCCGAGTCGGTGGTGTTTACGTGCTGACCACCGGCACCGGAGGAACGATAGGTATCAATCCGCAGGTCGGCCGGGTTGATTTCGATTTCCACCTTATCGTCGATCTCTGGCGAAACGAACACTGCCGAGAACGAAGTGTGGCGACGGTTGCCGGAGTCGAACGGGCTCTTGCGCACCAGGCGGTGTACACCGATCTCGGTACGCAGCCAGCCAAAGGCGTATTCGCCCTTGATGTGCACGGTCGCGCCCTTGATCCCGGCCACTTCACCGGCGGACAGCTCCATGATGGTGGCGTCGAAACCGCGCTTGTCGGCCCAGCGCAGGTACATGCGCAGCAGGATGTTGGCCCAGTCCTGGGCCTCGGTGCCGCCGGAGCCGGCCTGGATGTCCAGGTAGGCGTTGTTCGGGTCCATTTCGTGGCTGAACATGCGGCGGAATTCTAGCTTGGCGAGGTTTTCCTCGAGACGGGCCAGCTCGGCGACGACATCGCCCACCGCGCCTTCGTCGTTTTCTTCGACCGCCATGTCCAGCAGGTCGCGGCAATCGGCCAGGCCGCCATTCAGCTCGTCCAGGGTCTCGACGATCTGCGCCAGGGCAGCGCGCTCGCGCCCCAGTTCCTGGGCGTATTCGGGTTTGTTCCAGACACTCGGATCTTCAAGCTCGCGATTGACCTCGGTCAGACGCTCATGCTTTTGATCGTAGTCAAAGATACCCCCGAATAGTTTCGGAGCGCTCGGACAGGTCCTTGATGGTGTTCAGGATCGGGTTGATTTCCATGGGGGGCGGCACTCGTTGGCGAACTTTTGAAAGCCGGCGATTATAACGGAATCACCGAATCACGGCAGCCCGCTTAGCGGCTTTAGCGGCCAATCGGCCATCTAATTTCAGCGACAGCCCCACTGAAATCCGAGTGCACACTGAATTTCATTGCCCTCACTGACCTGCAAGCCCTGTCCGGCAAGTCACATCGCCTTCGATACTCACAGGCCGCGACGTAAAATCACGGCGCCCTTGAGACCGGCCGGCGCAATACAATGCCGCCTGAAATGACACGCAAGCAGTAGGCTCATGGGACGCACACTCAACAACGCCGAAATAGAAGAGATCCAGCGCAGGGAGCGGCGAAACGGGAGAGGCGTCCAGACGTTTTTCGCCGCGCTCTTCAGCGCACTGGCCTTTATGCCATTGATGGGAATCTGGCTGATGGTCTCACCGGCGCTGGCCTGCGCCCTGGTCGTGCCCTGGCTGATCTTTTTGTGGTGGTGGATCTACTACCGCACAAGAATGCTGGTGGATGAGGTCGGTGAGCGAACCCAATGGCTGCAGGCCAGGTTCAGCTGTCGCTGGGTCCACGTCCATAGGGGCGGCTACATGGACTACCGCTTTGGCGACTACCCGATCGCCCCTGGCAACCTGCTGAACAACTGGTTCATCGACAAGACACTCAACACCTACACCACCTATCGCATCGAAGCGGTAAAGCTCACTTGTCGGCACACCGCGAGCCACAGCTACTACCTGTTCAGGGACACCCTGGTGGAGGTCGCACAGGATCAGGCGCCGGCCACGCCAATGGCTGACGCCTAGAGCGCACGCCCAACCCGCCTACTCGATCCCGACCTGATTGCGGCCATTGTTTTTCGCCAGGTACAACCCCTTGTCCGCCGCCGAAATCAACTGCCGGCAATGGCTGTTGGGCTGCGGGGTAATGGTGGAAAGTCCGATGCTGATGGTCAGGCTGGAGCCTTCCACGGGGGCGTTATGGGGAATCTTCAGGGCTTCGACGGTCTGGCGCAGCTTCTCGGCCACCAGCCGCGCCCCGCCCGGTGAAGTGTTGGGCAGTACCAGCACGAACTCCTCGCCGCCATAGCGCGCCGGCAGGTCCGACGGCCGGCTGCTGGCCTCGCGAATCGCCGTGGCCACTTTACGCAGGGCTTCATCGCCCTCCAGGTGGCCAAAGGTGTCGTTGTAGATCTTGAAGTAGTCGACGTCGATCATCAGCAATGACAACTGACTCTGCTCGCGCATCGCCCGGCGCCACTCCAGCTCCAGGTATTCGTCGAAGTGCCGGCGGTTGGACAGCCCGGTCAGGCCGTCGGAGTTCATCAGCCGCTGCAGCACCAGGTTGGTGTCCAGCAACTGCTGCTGACTGACCCGCAGCGCCCGGTAGGCGGCGTCACGTTGCAGCAGGGTCATGTAGGAGCGCGAGTGGTAGCGGATCCGCGCCACCAGCTCGATGTTGTCCGGCAGCTTGACCAGGTAGTCATTGGCCCCGGCGGCAAAGGCCGCGCTCTTGATCAGCGGGTCTTCCTTGGTCGAGAGCACGATGATCGGGATGTTCTGGGTCGCCGGGTGGTTGCGGTACTCGCGCACCAGGGTCAGGCCGTCCAGCCCCGGCATCACCAGGTCCTGGAGGATCACCGTGGGCTTGATGCGGATCGCCTGGGCAATGGCCTGGTGCGGATCGGCGCAGAAGTGGAAGTCGATGTTTTCTTCATTCGCCAACCCACGCCGAACCGCTTCGCCGATCATGGCCTGGTCGTCCACCAGCAACACCATGGCGGCATTTTCGTCGGTCTTGAATTCGTCGAGCTGTAAATCATTCATGGGTTGTCACCTGAGTTGCTACCTGGCCAGGACAGCTGCGTTTATCAGTCATTTGGCAAATATCTCCAGCAAACGTGGAGCGATCTTGTCCAGTGGGCGAATCTCTGTGGCGGCACCGATGGCAGCGGCCGCCTTGGGCATGCCATACACCGCGCTACTGTTCTGGTCCTGCGCGATGGTCAGGAATCCCTGGTCGCGCATCAGCTTCAAGCCCTGGGCTCCGTCACGGCCCATGCCGGTCAGCAGCACCCCCACCGCATCGCCATTCCAGTAGCTGGCGACGCTTTCGAAGAACACGTCGATGGAGGGCCGGTAGATCTCGTTCACCGGCTCGGCGGTGTAGGCCAGGGTGCCGTTCTTCAGCAAACGGATGTGGTGGTTGGTGCCCGCCAGCAATACCGTGCCACTTTGCGGCGGCTCGCCCTCCCGGGCCAGGCGCACCTGCAGGCCGGAGGCGCTGCTGAGCCACTCGGCCATGCCGGCGGCAAACACCTGATCGACATGCTGGACCAGCACGATGGCGGCGGGAAAGTCCTTTGGCAAGGCTTTGAGCAGCACCTCCAGAGCGGCCGGGCCTCCGGCGGAGGAGCCAATGGCCACCAGCCCCTGCCGGGGAGCGCCGCTGCGCAAGGGCACCGGCGCCGAACGGACCCGGCTGCCACGCTGGCCGATCAGCCAGCCGATATTGAGGATCTTGCGCAGCAGCGGCGCCGCCGCTTCCTGGGCATTGCCGGCCCCCAGGGCCGGGGTATCGACCACGTCCAGCGCGCCGTGGCCCATGGCCTCGAACACTCTGTGGACATTCTGCTGGCGATCGACGGTGACGATCACGATGGCGCACGGCGACTCGGCCATGATCCGCCGCGTGGCCTCGACGCCGTCCATCACCGGCATGATCAGGTCCATGAGAATCAGGTCCGGGGTCAGCTCGGCGCAGTACTTCACCGCGTCGGCGCCATTGGTGGCGACCCACACCACTTCATGGCTGGGGTCGAAGGCCAGCGCCCGGCGCAGGGCCTCCACCGCCATGGGCATGTCGTTGACGATGGCGATCTTCATGCCCGCGCGCCTCCAATCAGTTCCACCACCGCGTCCAGCAGCGCGTCGTCATGGAAACTGGCCTTGGCAAGATAGTAGTCGGCGCCGGCATCCAGGCCACGGCGCCGGTCCTCCTCACGATCCTTGTAGGACACCACCATCACCGGCAGGGACTGCAGGCGATTATCGCGACGCAAGAGTGTGACCAATTCAATTCCGTCCATTCGCGGCATGTCGATATCGGTGATCAGCAAGTCGAAACTTTCCGAACGCAAGGCATTCCAGCCGTCCATGCCATCCACCGCCACGGCCACATCGTAGCCGCGGTTGATCAGCAGCTTGCGTTGCAACTCACGCACCGTCAGTGAGTCGTCGACCACCAGAATACGCTTGCGCGCGGCCTGTGCGTGCAACGAATGATTGCCCGCGATGCGCTCCAGGCGTCCGGTATTGAGCAGCTTGTCCACCGAACGCAGCATGTCCTCGACATCCACGATCAGCGCCACCCGGCCATCATCGAGCAGGGCTCCGGCGGAAATATCCTGAATCTTGCCCAGGCGGTCGTCCAGGGGCAGCACCACCAGAGTGCGCTCGCCGATAAAGCGCTCCACGGCGATCCCGTACACCGAGTCACGCTCACGGATCACCACCACCTTGAGGGTTGGCGCGCTGCTCGGGGTCGCCGGGCGCTGCAACAGCTGGCTGGCCGCCACCAGGCCGACATGCCGCCCCTCGTGCCAGAAATGCTGACGCCCTTCGACCTGGACGATCTCCTCCGGCTGCAGATCGCACATGCGCTCGATGTGAGCCAGAGGAAAGGCATAGGCCTCGTCGCCGACTTCCACCACCAGACTGCGCACCACCGACAGGGTCAGCGGCACCTCCAGGTGGAAGCGACTGCCCTGGCCGCTGGTCTGCTCCAGCAACACCGCCCCGCGCAACTGCCGGACCATGTGTTGCACCGCATCCAGGCCGACGCCGCGCCCGGACACTTCGGTGACCTTGTCCCGCAGGCTGAAGCCGGGCAGGAACAGGAACGTCAGCAATTCTTCCTCGCTGAGCTGGGCGGCCGTCTGCGCCGGCGACAGCTGGCGCTCGACGATGCTCTGGCGCAGACGCTCAAGGTCCACGCCGTTGCCGTCGTCGCCCAACTCCAGCACCAGCAGGCCGGCCTGGTGCGAGGCCCGCAGGCGGATCACCCCTTCTGCCGGCTTGCCCGCCAGCAAGCGCTGCTCGGGCAATTCGATGCCATGGTCGACGGCGTTGCGCAGCAAGTGGGTCAGCGGCGCTTCGAGTTTCTCCAGCACGTCGCGATCGACCTGGGTCTTCTCACCCTCGATCTCCAGGCGCACCTGCTTGCCCAGGCTGCGCCCCAGATCACGGACCATGCGCGCCTGGCCGCTGAGCACATCGGCAAACGGCCGCATGCGACAGGCCAGGGCCGTGTCATACAGCACCTGGGCCCGCTGGCTGGCCTGCCAGCCGAACTCATCGAGTTCGGCGGTCTTCTGCGCCAGCAGTTGCTGGGATTCGGCCAGCAGCCGCCGCGCATCCTCCAGGGCTTCCTGGGCCTCCAGGCTGAGGCTGTGTTCCTTGAGGTGCAGGTTGAGGTTTTCCAGGGCCGCCAGGCTGTTGCTCTGGATCCGCTTGAGACGCTGCATAGTGGCCAGGTAGGGCTTGAGCCGCTGGGTTTCCACCAGGGACTTGCTCGACAGGTCCAACAGGCTGTTGAGGCGTTCGGCGGTGACCCGCAGCACCCGCTCGCCGCCTTCGGTCACGCGCCGGCCCGGACGCGCCGCACTCACGCTCGATTCCACCGCTGGCTCATTCGGCAACGCCAGGGATTCGGGCTCGCTCAACGCCTCCGGCATGGCGTCGACCGGCTCCGCCACGGCGGGCATGGGCAAGGGCGCATCCGGCGTCGCCGGCCCATGGCTCAGCAGGTGCTCCATCAGCGCCACGTAGGCCAGCACGTCCGGGGCGGCCAGTTCGGCGCCTCCGGGCGTGGCGATGCGCATCAACAGGTCGGTGCCCTGCAACAGCGCATCGATGTGTTCGGGCTGCAGGTAGAGTCGCCCTTCCTGGGCACTGACCAGGCAATCCTCCATCACGTGGGCGACGCTGACCCCGGCATCCACCCCGACAATCCGTGCCGCACCCTTGAGGGAATGGGCCGCGCGCATGCAGGCTTCCAACTGGTCGGCCTGGGTCGGATTGCGTTCCAGCGCCAGCAGTCCGGCACTGAGCACCTGGGTCTGGGCCTCGGCTTCCAGGCTGAACAGCTCCAGCAGCGAGGCATCGCGCATTTGATCGGGGGTCATGTCAGGCTCCGGGTCACGGCCAAGAGCAACTGCTCTTCATCCAGCAAGCGCAGGCTGCGGCCCTGCCATTGCAACACGCCACGGGTGTACTTGGCATTGGCCTGCTCGCCGGACAGCGACGCGCCATCGAGAATGCGCTCGTCAATGGCATGGATACCGTCCACCTCATCCACCGGCACCACCACCGGGCCACCCTCGGCACCGATGATCAGCATCCGCGGCATGATCCGCGCCGAAGGGGCGGCGCCGGCTGGCGCGCCATCGAGCCCCAGCAGTTCGCTCAACGACAGGCAGGCCACCAGCGCCCCGCGCACATTGGCCACCCCCAGCAGCGCCCGCGAACGCTGGTGGGGCAAGGAGTGGATCGCCTGCAGCGGCGCCACTTCCAGCAGGCAGCGGGTGGCCAGCCCCAGCCACTCCTCGCCCAGACGCAAGATCAGCAGCGAGCGGGTGACCACATCGCTGTCGGGCGAAAGGGCCACCGATTGCTCGCGGTCCTCCTGGCGCAGCGAATAGCGATCCAGCAGGCGCGTGGCCGCGGCGGAGTACACCGAACAGTTGCGGCAATGAATGTGCTCGGCCAGCAACGGGCAGGACTTGTTGCCGTGGATACCGATGCGGTTCCAGCAATCGTCGATGGCCTGGGCATCGTCACGGGTCAGGTCCAATGAGAGGGAATGGCTCATCGTTTCAACTCACTGTCGGCAGCGCGGGTGCTGCGCACAGCCCGCGCCTGCAATCGTTGGGCACCGGCGACATCGCCCTGGGACGCCAGCAGCGCCGCCAGGTGCGCCAGGGCCTCGGGGTGCTGGGGCGCCAGGTACAGGGCCTTGCGGTAAAAGCCCTGGGCCTCCATGGCGTTGCCGGCCACGTCACTGAGCAGCCCCAACCAGTAGAACACCTGGGCCACCGGCTCATGCTGCTGCAGGTAGCGCTCACAGGCGGCACGGGCCTCGGCACTCTTGCCCTCGTTGGCCAGGGCGGCAATGGTGGCCAACAGGCTCGCCGCATCGCTGGGCGGCGCGCTGTCCAGCGCTGGAGCCGGCACCGGAACCGCCCGGGTGGCAAAGGGCCGCGGCCGCGGCGCCGGGGCTGCCGGGGTCAGCGGATGACGCGGCCGCAACGGCAGGGACAGCGGCTGCGGCAAGGTCAACGGCAGCGGCGCCGGTTCCGGCTCCTGGTGCCGACTGAAGGCAAAGGACTGGGGAATGCCGATCGAACGCATGCCCAGGCGCCCCAGCAGACTGCCCTCGGCGGGGCCGATAAACAGCACGCCTTCTTCATGGGTCAGGCGCTTGAGCACCTCGAACACCTGACGCTGGGTTGGCTGGTCGAAATAGATCAGCAGGTTGCGACAGAAGACAAAGTCGAAAGGCGGCTCTGCGGCCAGCAATCCGGGGTCCAGGACATTGCCCACCTGCAGCCGCACCTGCTCGCGCACCCGCTCGCTGAGGCAATAACGATCGCCCTCGACATGAAAGTGCCGCTCACGAAACTCGGTGTGCTGGCCGCGAAAGGAGTTCTTGCCATAGCTGGCGCCCCGGGCCCGCTCCACCGACAGCGGGCTGACATCCAGGCCGTCGACCTTGAATTGATGAGGCGCCAGGCCACCGTCGAGCAGGGCCATGGCGATCGAATAGGGCTCTTCACCGGTGGAGCACGGCAGGCTCAGCAGGCGCAGGGCGCGCATGCCCTTGATCTGCCCCAGGCGGGCCTTGGCCAGCTTGACCAGGGTGGCGAAGGATTCCGGGTAGCGGAAAAACCAGGTTTCCGGAACGATCACCGCCTCGATCAGGGCCTGCTGCTCCTCCCGGGAGCCCTGCAGCTTCTGCCAGTATTCGTCGCTGCTGTGGACGTACAGGGCATTGCAGCGCTGGCGCACCGCGCGCTCGATGATCGCCGGGCCGACCGACGCTACGTCCAGGCCGATGCGCTCCTTGAGAAAATCGAAAAACCGTTGCTCGTCACTCATCGAGGCTCCTCAAGCGACGCCGGGTCCAGGGGCTCCTCGGGAAACAGCAGCTCACGCACCTCGGCCGCCAGCAAGTCGTCGACCCGCACCCATTGCAGCAGCCCCAGGTCATCCTCACGCACCGGCCCCAGGTAAGGGGCCTGGCGGTTGTCCAGGCCATAGGGCTGGAATTCCCGGGGATCGCAGCGCAGGGTGTCATTGGCCTGCTCCAGCAGCAGCCCCAGCACCCGCGGCGGCCGCTCGGCATCGCTGCGGTAGTGCACCAGCACCAGCCGGGTACTGGTGCGCAATTGTGCGGGGCGGCCGAAGGTCAGCTCGCACAGGTCGATGACCGGCACCACCACCCCGCGGTAGGCAAACACCCCGGCGACCCAGGACGGCGCCCGGGCAATGGGCTTGAGCTGCAGGCGCGGCAGCACCTCCACCACATCCACGGCCCGCAGGGCGTAGCGCTCCTGACCGATGCGAAACATCAGGAACAGAGCGCTTTTCGCCCCCGCAGCGCCACTGCGCTTGTGCGCCAGTTCGTCCATCAGACTTTGAAACGCGAGACGCCGCTGCGCAGGCCCACCGCGACCTGGCTCAGCTCGTCGATGGCGAAGCTGGCCTGACGCAGGGACTCGACGGTCTGGCTGCTGGCATCGCCCAATTGCACCAGGGCGTGATTGATCTGCTCGGCGCCGGTGGCCTGGGCCTGCATGCCTTCGTTGACCATCAGCACCCGCGGCGCCAGGGCCTGGACCTGATGGATGATCTGCGACAGCTGCTCGCCCACCTGCTGCACTTCGGCCATGCCGCGACGCACTTCCTCGGAGAACTTGTCCATGCCCATGACCCCCGCCGACACTGCCGACTGGATCTCGCGGACCATCTGCTCGATGTCGTAGGTGGCGACGGCGGTCTGGTCCGCCAGGCGGCGCACTTCGGTGGCCACCACGGCAAAGCCGCGGCCGTATTCGCCGGCTTTTTCCGCCTCGATGGCGGCGTTGAGCGACAACAGGTTGGTCTGGTCGGCCACCTTGACGATGGTCACCACCACCTGGTTGATGTTGCCGGCCTTCTCGTTGAGGATCGCCAGCTTGGCGTTCACCAGGTCCGCGGCGCCCATCACCGAGTGCATGGTGTCTTCCATCCGCGCCAGGCCCTGCTGGCCCGAGCCGGCGAGCACCGAGGCCTGATCGGCGGCGCTGGAGACTTCCGTCATGGTGCGCACCAGATCCCGGGAGGTCGCGGCGATCTCCCGCGAAGTGGCGCCGATTTCCGTGGTAGTGGCCGCGGTTTCGGTGGCGGTGGCCTGTTGCTGCTTGGACGTGGCGGCAATTTCGGTCACCGAGGTGGTCACCTGCACCGACGAGCGCTGGGCCTGGGACACCAGGGCGGTGAGCTCGGTCATCATGTCGTTGAAGCCGGTTTCCACGGCGCCGAACTCGTCCTTGCGGTCCAGGTTCAGGCGGCCGCTCAGATCGCCGGTGCGCATGACATCAAGAATGCTCACGATGCGGTTCATCGGCGCCATGATCGCCCGCATCAGCAGCAGGCCACACAGACCGGCGGCAAGAATGGCCACCAGCAAGGACACGCCCATGCTGACCTTGGCCGTCGCCACGGCCTCGTCGATGGCGTCGCTGGCGGCGTCGGCCACGGCCTTGTTCTCGCTGATGATGTCATTGAGCTTCATCCGCCCGGCAATCCAGGCTGGGGTCAGTTGCTCATTGAACAGGCGAATCGCCTCGGCTTCCTGGCGCTTCTGATGCAAGTCGAGCACCGCGGCCTGGATGCGGTTGAACTCCTGGTGGTCTTTCTCGAAGGCATCGAACTCGGTCTGATCCTCGCGACTGTTGAGGGTCTGCTTGTAGTTGCCCATCTGGGTCTGCAGGCGCTCTTCGAATACCTTGAAGTCGGCCTTGTCTTCGGAACTGATGTCCTGATTCTGCTTGAGGCCAATGATCTCCTGGGTCTGCAGGTAGGTATCGACCCAGGCGCTGCGGATCATCGAACTGTAATAGACCCCGGGGATCGCATCGTCACGCATGCTGTTTTCACCGGCTTCGATCTTCAACAGGCGCGAGTACGAGACGACGACCATCAGCAGCATGATGGCGATAATCACCGCAAAGCTCGCCAAAATGCGTTGGCGCAACGTCCAGTTCTTCACAGTCAGTCCTCGGGGCCATTCAAAAATGGAGGGAGTATAGCCGAGGACGATCGCGGTTTTACGGGTGGTTTAACGACACAGGCAGCACTTTGGGCAAATTTGCGCGCCCGCTCTGGCTCGCGCTTTAGCGGGCTTTTTCCGCCCCTGAAGGCATATCGGCAAATCCCTCGGGCAGAACCGCCATCCATGGCAAAGGGGGCCCGTGCAGGTCAGTGAGCGTTCTGGCGCACCTGGTTTTCCAGTTCGGCCTTGAGCCCCACTGGCAGTTGCAGTTGGCGCGCCAGTTCATCCAGGTAGGCCTTCTCCATGAAGTGTTCTTCATCCACCAGCATCACGCTGGCCAGGTACATCTCGGCGGCCATTTCCGGGGTGCTGGCGGCGCGGGCCACGTCCGCTGGGTCCAGCGGCTTGTGCAACTCGCTGTGCAGCCACTGCTGCAGCTGCGGGTCGTTGTCCAGCTTGCGCAACTGGTCCTCGATCAGCGCCCGCTCGCGCTCGTCGACATGGCCGTCGGCCTTGGCCGCCGCCACCAGGGCCTTGAGGATCGCCTGGCTGTGCTGCTCGACCTGTTGCGCCGGCAACCGGTCGAGGGTCCGCGGCTCATTGGCCGGGGCCGTGCCCTGTTGCGCCTGCCAGTTGCCGTAGGCCTTGTAGGCCAGCACGCCGAGGGCCGCGAGGCCGCCATAGGTCAGAGCCTTGCCGCCGAACTTGCGGGCCTTCTTGTTGCCCAGCAGCAAGCCCATGGCCCCGGCTGCCAGGGCCCCGCCGCCAGCGCCGCCGAGCAGTCCGCCAAGACCGCCGGACTTGCCCCCGAGCAAATCGCCAAGGCCGCCCTGGCGGGCCTTGCCGCGCTCGCCGGACGCGGTGCCGGCCTGGTTCTGCAACAGCTCCTGGCCGGACCTGAGTAATTGATCGAGCAATCCACGGGTGTTCATCTGCCGCCTCCGCAAAGTCAGTGTCGTGTCGACACATCAGGCCGCAAGCCTAGAGAGAAGTGCCGAGGCTCAGGGGACGATAGTGCTTCTGAATGTTGCTTTCACCGGATCAGGGAAAGGTGCTAAACAAGGCATCGGTTTTACCAATACAGCGCCCAATACTTCTAAAAAGCCGCCCGGTAGCCCCGCCATGATGACCTTGCGCCAGATCCGTCACTTTATCGCCGTGGCCGAAACCGGCTCGATCTCCGCCGCCGCCCAGGCGGTGTTCATTTCCCAGTCGACCCTGACCCTGGCCATCCAGCAACTGGAGCAGGAAATCGGCGTCAACCTGTTCAGCCGCCATGCCAAGGGCATGACCCTGACCCATCAGGGGCACCAGTTCATGCGTCAGGCGCACCTGATCCTGGCCACGGTGGACAACGCCAAGCGCAGCCTGCAACAGAACAGCGACCCGGTGGCCGGACAGTTGACCGTGGGGGTGACCAGCCTGGTGGCCGGCTATTACCTGGCGGACCTGCTGACCCGCTTCCAGCGCGCCTACCCCAATGTCGACATCCGGGTCATGGAGGACGAACGTCCCTATATCGAACACCTGCTGGTCAGTGGCGAAATCGACGTCGGGGTGCTGATCCTGTCCAACCTCGAAGACCGCCACGCGCTGCAGACCGAAGTCCTGACCCACTCGCCGCACCGCCTCTGGCTGCCGCCCCGGCATCCCCTGCTGGAACACGACAGCATCAACCTGGCGGACGTGGCCCGGGAGCCGCTGATCCAGCTCAACGTCGATGAAATGGAGCGCAACGCCCAGCGCCTGTGGAGCACGGCCGGGCTGCAGCCACGGATCAGCCTGCGCACCGCCTCCACCGAAGCGGTGCGCAGCCTGGTGGCCGCCGGGCTCGGCCTGTCGATCCAGCCGGACATGACCTACCGCCCCTGGTCCCTGGAGGGCGACATCATCGAGGCCCGGCCCCTGGCGGACCTCAACCAGACCCTGGATGTGGGCCTGGCCTGGCGCCGGGGCACCGCGCGCCCGGCCCTGGTGGACCCTTTCCTCACCGTGGCCCGGGAGCAGCCCCCGGGCGGGCGCAAGCCATCTATTTAATCGAACGGCCCCTTCAGTATTAAGAATTTGTCGACCTCAGGCCCCGCCACTAGTCTCTGGGCATTCCCGATAAGAGCAGGCCGGGCACTCACCCCCAGGGGAGCCCCATGGCCCTAGCAGAAAAGAGAACCCGCAAAATGGCTGGCCCACAGACTCCGCTGTGCACGGCATTGCTGATCGACGGCGAACTGGTGAACGGCCAGGGTCGGGTCGAGCCGATTCTCAACCCGGCCACCGGCGAGGTGCTGACGCAGATCGCCGAAGCCAGCAGCGAGCAGGTGGAAAGCGCGATCCTCGCCGCCCACCGGGCGTTCTCCAGTTGGTCGCGGACCACCCCGCAGCAACGCTCGAACCTGCTCCTGGCGATTGCCGACAGCCTGGAAAGACAGGCCGACTACCTGGCCCGCCTGGAAGCCCTGAACTGCGGCAAGCCGCTGCACCTGGCGCGCCAGGACGACCTCGGCGCCAGCATCGACGTGTTCCGGTTCTTCGCCGGTGCGGTGCGCTGCCAGACCGGCCAGTTGAGCGGCGAGTACCTGCCCGGCTACACCAGCATGGTGCGCCGCGATCCCATCGGCGTAGTGGCCTCGATCGCGCCCTGGAACTACCCGATCATGATGGCCGCCTGGAAGATCGCCCCGGCCCTGGCGGCGGGCAACACCCTGGTGTTCAAGCCCTCGGAACACACCCCGCTGTCGATCCTGGCCCTGGCCCCGAGCCTGGCGCAGTTGCTGCCACGGGGCGTGATCAACATCGTCTGCGGTGGCGGCGAAGGGGTCGGCAGCCATCTGGTCAGCCATCCGAAGGTGCGCATGGTGTCCCTGACCGGCGACATAGTCACCGGCCAGAAAATCCTCCAGGCCGCGGCCAAAACCCTCAAGCGCACCCACCTGGAACTGGGGGGCAAGGCACCGGTGATCGTCTGCGACGATGCCGACCTGGCGGCCGTGGTCGAGGGCGTGCGCAGCTACGGCTACTACAACGCCGGCCAGGACTGCACCGCTGCTTGCCGGGTCTACGCCCAGGCCGGCATCCACGACCGCCTGGTGGCGGAGCTGGGCAGCGCCGTCAGCAGCCTGCGCTTTGCCAGCAAGCGCGACGCCGACAACGAAATCGGCCCGCTGATCAGCACCCGCCAGCGCGACCGGGTGGCCAGCTTCGTCGAGCGCGCCCTGAGCCAGCCCCACATCGAACGCATCACCGGCGCGGCGGTGCACTCCGGCGCCGGCTTCTACTACCAGCCGACCCTGCTGGCCGGCTGTCGCCAGAACGACGAGATCGTCCAGCGCGAGGTGTTCGGACCGGTGGTCACCGTCACCCGCTTCGAACAACTGGAGCAGGCCCTGGACTGGGCCAACGACTCGGAATACGGCCTGGCCTCTTCGGTCTGGACACAAAACCTGGACAAGGCCATGCAAGTGGCGGCGCGCCTGCAATACGGCTGCACCTGGATCAACAGTCATTTCATGCTGGCCAGTGAAATGCCCCACGGCGGCCTCAAGCGCTCCGGCTACGGCAAGGACCTGTCCAGCGACTCACTGCAGGACTACAGCGTGGTGCGCCACATCATGGCGCGCCACGGCAACGAGCTGGAATAACACCACTACGCTAATAACAAGCCGTCCGCGGCCGCAGCACACATCGTCAACCACTGCCCCGATCCTAATAAAAGCAGAGGCAATTCCTATGTCCGCGCACAAGACCGCAATCCTCAGTGCTCTCACCACCGCCCTGCTGGCCAGCGCCAGCCTGCAGGCCGCCGAACCGCTCAAGGCCGTGGGCCCGGGCGAAGGCCAACTGGATATCGTCGCCTGGCCGGGGTACATCGAACGGGGCGAGAGCGACAAGAATTACGACTGGGTCACCGGCTTCGAGCAGGAAACCGGCTGCAAGGTCAACGTCAAGACCGCCGCCACCTCCGACGAGATGGTCAGCCTCATGGCCAAGGGCGGCTACGACCTGGTGACCGCCTCCGGCGACGCCTCCCTGCGGTTGATTGCCGGCAAGCGGGTGCAACCGATCAACACCGCGCTGATCGCCAACTGGAAGAACCTCGACCCGCGCCTCAAGGACGGCCCCTGGTACGTGGTCGAGCACAAGACCTACGGCACCCCCTACCAATGGGGCCCCAACGTGCTGATGTACAACACCCAGGTGTTCAAGCAGGCGCCCACCAGCTGGGACGTGGTGTTCACGGCGCAGAACCTGCCGGACGGCAAACCCAACAAAGGCCGCGTCCAGGCCTATGACGGCCCGATCTACATCGCCGACGCGGCGCTGTACCTCAAGACCGCACGGCCGGAACTGGGCATCCAGAGTCCCTATGAGCTGACCGAGGCCCAGTACAAGGCGGTGCTCGATCTGCTGCGCGCCCAGCAACCGCTGATCCACCGCTACTGGCACGACACCACGGTGCAGATGAGCGACTTCAAGAACGAGGGCGTGGTGGCCTCCAGCGCCTGGCCCTATCAGGTCAATGGCCTGGTCAACGAGAAACAGCCGATCGCCTCGACCATTCCCAAGGAAGGCGCCACCGGCTGGGCCGACACCACCATGCTGCACGCCGAGGCCAAGCACCCCAACTGCGCCTACAAGTGGATGGACTGGTCGCTCAAGCCCAAGGTCCAGGGCGACGTCGCCGCCTGGTTCGGCTCGTTGCCGGCGGTGCCAGCGGCCTGCAAAGAGAGCGAGCTGCTGGGGGCCGAGGGCTGCAAGACCAACGGTTTCGATCAGTTCGACAAGATCGCCTTCTGGAAAACCCCGCAGGCCGAGGGCGGCAAGTTCGTGCCCTACAGCCGCTGGACCCAGGACTACATCGCCATCATGGGTGGCCGCTAGAACGACCTGTCCAACCAGGCCCTCGTCGACCCAGCAGTCCAGGCAGGCCGCCAGTGGCGGCCCTGCCTTTGCGGAGCAGTGCACCATGACCCTTGCAGTCCAGTTCACCCAGGTTTCCCGGCAGTTCGGCGAGGTCAAGGCCGTCGACCGGGTGTCCATCGATATCCACGACGGTGAATTCTTCTCCATGCTCGGCCCGTCCGGTTCGGGCAAGACCACCTGCCTGCGGCTGATTGCCGGCTTCGAGCAGCCCAGCGCCGGATCGATCCGCATTCACGGCGCCGAGGCCGCGGGCCTGCCGCCCTATCAACGGGACGTCAACACGGTGTTCCAGGACTACGCGCTGTTCCCCCACATGAACGTGCGGGACAACGTCGCCTACGGCCTGAAGGTCAAGGGGGTGGCCCGCCACGAACGCCTGGAGCGCGCCGAGGCGGCCCTGCAGATGGTGGCCCTGGGCGGTTATGGCGAGCGCAAGCCGGCGCAACTGTCCGGTGGCCAGCGCCAGCGGGTGGCCCTGGCCCGGGCCCTGGTCAACCGGCCACGGGTACTGCTGCTGGATGAACCCCTGGGGGCGTTGGACCTGAAACTGCGCGAGCAGATGCAGGGCGAACTGAAGAAACTCCAGCGCCAGCTGGGCATCACCTTCATCTTCGTCACCCACGATCAGACCGAGGCCCTGTCGATGTCCGACCGGGTGGCGGTATTCAACAAGGGCCGCATCGAACAGGTGGACAGCCCGCGCAACCTGTACATGAAACCCGCCACCACCTTCGTCGCCGAATTCGTCGGCACTTCCAACGTGATTCGCGGCGAGCTGGCGCAACAGCTCAGCGGCAGCCCGCAGCCCTTCTCCATCCGCCCGGAACACGTGCGTTTCGCCCAAGGCCCGCTGGCGGCCTCGGAGATCGAGATCAGCGGCCTGCTGCACGACATCCATTACCAGGGCAGCGCCACCCGCTTCGAAGTGAAGCTGGACAATGGCCAGACCCTGAACATCAGCCAGGCCAACAACCAATGGCTGGACACCGGCAGCAGCCACTGCACCGGACAACGCATCAGCGCCCGCTGGGCCCGGGAGGCGATGATCCCGCTGACCGACACCCCGACCAGCGAGGCCTGAGATGAGCACCCAGGCCCTCGTCCAAGGCAGCGGCGACACGCCCCTGCGGCGCTTGTCCAACCTGCTGTACCGGCGCCCCAACCTGTACCTGACGCTGCTGCTGGTGCCGCCGCTGATCTGGTTCGGCGCGATCTACCTCGGCTCCCTGCTGACCCTGCTGTGGCAGGGTTTCTACACCTTCGACGACTTCACCATGGCGGTTACCCCGGAGCTGACTCTGGGCAACTTCGCCGCGCTGCTGCAGCCGTCGAACGTCGACATCATCCTGCGCACCCTGGGCATGGCCGTGGCGGTGTCCATCGCCAGCGCCATCGTCGCCTTTCCCATCGCCTACTACATGGCCCGCTACACCAGCGGCAAGACCAAGGCGTTCTTCTACATCGCGGTGATGCTGCCGATGTGGGCCAGCTACATCGTCAAGGCCTATGCCTGGACCCTGCTGCTGGCCAAGGGCGGCGTGGCCCAGTGGTTCATCCAGCACCTGGGGCTGGAGACGGGGCTGCAATGGCTGCTGGGCGTTCCCGGGGTCGGCGGCAGCACCCTGTCGACCTCGCACCTGGGGCGCTTCCTGGTGTTCGTCTACATCTGGCTGCCGTTCATGATCCTGCCGATCCAGGCGTCCCTGGAGCGTCTGCCGCCCTCGCTGCTGCAAGCCTCGGCGGACCTCGGGGCCACGCCGCGCCAGACCTTCATGCTGGTGGTCCTGCCGCTGGCGGTGCCGGGCATCGCCGCCGGCTCGATCTTCACCTTCTCCCTGACCCTGGGGGACTTCATCGTGCCGCAACTGGTGGGCCCGCCGGGCTACTTCGTCGGCAGCATGGTCTACGCCCAGCAAGGCGCCATCGGCAACCTGCCGATGGCCGCCGCCTTCACCCTGGTGCCCATCGTGCTGATCGCCATCTACCTGTCCATCGTCAAACGCCTGGGGGCCTTCGATGCACTCTGAACGAGCATCCTTCGGCCTGCGTCTGGCGGCCTGGGGCGGGCTGGTGTTCCTGCACTTCCCGATCCTGATCATCGTCCTCTACGCCTTCAACACCGAGGACGCGGCCTTCAGCTTTCCGCCCCGGGGCCTGACCCTGAAGTGGTTCAGCGTGGCCTTCAACCGCCCCGACGTGCTGGACGCCATCCAGCTGTCGCTGCAGATCGCCGCCATCGCCACCCTGATCGCCCTGGTCCTCGGCACCCTGGCCTCGGCGGCCCTGTACCGCCGCGAGTTCTTCGGCAAGCAGGGCATCTCGCTGATGCTGATCCTGCCCATCGCCCTGCCGGGCATCATCACCGGCATCGCCCTGCTGGCGACCTTCAAGACCCTGGGCATCGAGCCGGGGCTGTTCACCATCGTCGTCGGCCACGCCACCTTCTGCGTGGTGATCGTCCACAACAACGTGATCGCCCGGCTGCGGCGCACCTCCCACAGCCTGATCGAAGCCTCCATGGACCTGGGCGCCGACGGCTGGCAGACCTTCCGCTACATCATCCTGCCCAACCTCGGTTCGGCCTTGCTGGCGGGGGGCATGCTGGCGTTCGCCCTGTCGTTCGATGAAATCATCGTCACCACCTTCACCGCCGGCCACGAACGCACCCTGCCGCTGTGGCTGCTCAACCAGTTGAGCCGGCCCCGGGACGTACCGGTGACCAACGTGGTGGCCATGCTGGTGATGCTGGTGACCATGCTGCCGATCCTCGGCGCCTACTACCTGACCCGTGGCGGCGAAAGCGTGGCCGGCAGCGGCGGCAAATAACCCGCTTCCCTACCCTCAGCGCCAAGAAAGGAGATGAACATGCAGACCAAATTGCTGATCAACGGCCAACTGGTGGCCGGCGAGGGGCCGGCCCAGCCGGTGTACAACCCGGCCCTGGGCAGCGTGCTGGTGGAGATCAACGAGGCCAGCCAGGCTCAGGTGGACGCCGCGGTGCGGGCCGCCGACGACGCCTTCGCCAGTTGGTCGCAGACCCCGCCCAAGGACCGCTCGCTGCTGCTGCTCAAGCTCGCCGACACCATCGAGGCCCACGGCGCCGAGCTGGCCAGGCTGGAATCGGACAACTGCGGCAAGCCCCTGAGCGCGGCCCTGAATGATGAAATCCCGGCCATCGCCGACGTGTTCCGCTTCTTCGCCGGCGCCAGCCGCTGCCTGGGCGGCTCGGCGGCGGGGGAATACCTGCCCGGGCACACCTCGATGATCCGCCGCGACCCGGTGGGGGTGATCGCCTCCATCGCCCCCTGGAACTACCCGCTGATGATGGTCGCCTGGAAGATCGCCCCGGCCCTGGCCGCCGGCAATACCGTGGTGCTCAAGCCCTCGGAACAGACCCCGCTGACCGCCCTGCGCCTGGCCGAACTGGCCAGCGAGATTTTCCCGGCCGGCGTACTCAACCTGGTGTTCGGCCGTGGCCCGAGCGTCGGCCAGCCGCTGGTGACCCACCCCAAAGTGCGCATGGTGTCGCTCACCGGTTCGATCGCCACGGGCGCGAACATCATTTCCAGCACCGCCGACAGCGTCAAACGCATGCACATGGAACTGGGGGGCAAGGCCCCGGTGATCATCTTCGACGACGCCGACCTCGACGATGCGGTGGCGGGCATCCGCGCCTTCGGCTTCTACAACGCCGGCCAGGACTGCACTGCCGCTTGCCGGATCTACGTGCAGGCCGGGGTCTACGAACGCTTCGTCGAGCAGCTCGGCGCCGCCGTCGGCAGCATCCGCCACGGCCTGCAGGACGACCCGGCGACCGAGCTGGGGCCGCTGATCACCGCCGCGCATCGCGACCGCGTGGCCGGGTTTGTCGAGCGCGCCCTCGCCCAGCCGCACATGCGCCTGATCACCGGGGGCAAGGCCGTGCCGGGCAACGGCTACTTCTTCGAACCCACGGTGCTGGCCGACGCCCGGCAGGACGACGAAATCGTCCGCCGCGAAGTCTTCGGCCCGGTGGTTTCGGTTACCCGCTTCGAGGATGAAGCCCAGGTCCTGGGATGGGCCAACGACTCGGACTACGGCCTGGCCTCCTCGGTATGGACTGCCGACGTCGGCCGCGCCCATCGCTTGTCGGCACGCCTGCAATACGGCTGCACCTGGGTCAACACTCACTTCATGCTGGTCAGCGAAATGCCCCACGGCGGACAGAAACTGTCCGGCTACGGCAAGGACATGTCCCTGTATGGCCTGGAGGACTACACCACAGTCCGCCACGTCATGTTCAAGCACTGAGCCTGCACGGGCCATCGGCAGGCGCTGGCCCCACAGCGCCTGCCGCTCGATCCCCAGCCGCCAGACTGGATTAGCGCCCCCAGTTGCGGCACTATCCGCCGCCTGAAAACCCCGGCGCCATCGACCGGAATCGCTGAACACCTTCCGGCAGCAAGGATGCGCCCATGCCCCGCCCTCCCACCACCACCGCCCGCGAGCGCCGTCCATGAGCCTGGACGCCACAAGCCGTTATCACCTGCTGCGCATCTGCACCAGCCTGGTACCGCTTGCGCTGCCGGCGCCGCTGTTCTATCTGGCGCATGTCTGGGGCATACCGGTGTATCGCAGCTACTTCGGCGCCCTGGCCAAGGGCTTTGGCCTGGGTGTGATGGTGGATTTACTGTTTTATCTGCTGATCATCGTCAGCGTGCTGGTGGCCCTGGTGCCCAACCTGAAGGCCAAGCTGGGCCTGGTCGGCGCCCTGGTGCTGTTCACCGCCTGGGCGATGTTTCCCAACCATCCGGTACGCGGCTACGTCTATTGCCTGCTGATGAGCGTGCCGCCGCTGCTGGCGATCGCTCTGGCCCAGTGGCTGTGCCGCCGCCTGCTGCCCGCGCCCGCCCCGGACAGTCCATGACCGACGCTCTGTCTCCCACCTCAACGAGTTCGCCGATGCCCGCCCTTCGTCATCTTTTGCGCCCACTGTGCGCCGCCCTGTTGCTCGGTGGTGCCGCTCAAGCGGCCCAGGCCGCTGCCCCCGCCTGCCCGTCCAGCGACCTGCCGACCTTCCTCCAGGCCTTTGCCAGCAGCCCGGAGCTGCAGCAGGCGTTCACCGATTCGCCGCTGATCGAACAGCGCCCGGCCCACGACGAGTACGGACGCGAGATCACCACCCGGCACAAGCTGACGGGCGATACCCGACACCTGCTGACCCTGCTCGATCCGAAGGCCCAGGCCCGGGCCGGACTGCAATCCTTCTGGGAGAGCCAGACCCTGGTGGTGCATGACCCGCTAGGCGATGTGGTCCAGGCCTTCGTCTTTCAACAGGGCGCCTGCTGGCAGCTGGTGCGGGTGGAGCAGTGGTCCATGGACGGCCTGCTCGACCAGAACGCCCCGGCCAACGAAACAGCCTTGCAACGGCAGATGCGCAAGGCCGATCTGTTCCTGGGCTACGGCGGCCGGGAGCAATACCTGTTGACCCAGTACTTCTTCGAGCTGGGTCAGCAGATTCTGCTGGACGCCGCCCGCCATGGCTCGGCCAAGGCGGCCGTGCAGGCCGTGAGCCTGGGCTACTCGGGCATGGCGCCGGAGCTCAAGCCCGGGGAGCCGGAAGAACTGCTGCTGCCCTATGCCCAGACCGATGCCGAGGCGGCGCTGATGCTGTCGATGTACTACTGCGATCCGCTCGGCGATGGCTCGGTCAATGAATGCCAGCAACCCCGCAAGTCCGAAGAGCTGGTACAGCGCACCGCCCGGGAACTGGACTCGGCCAGCGCCTTCTACTACCTGGGCAGCGGCTACGCCGAGGGTAAGTGGGGCACCACCGATGCCCCCCGGGCCCTGGCCTGCTACCGGGAAGCGATCAAGCGTGGCGACCTGAACAGCCTCAACCGCCTGACCTGGTGGACCAAAAAGGGCGAAACGCCCGCCGCCGGAGCCCAGTGCCTGCCGGCGCAGAGCTGAACCCGGAGCGGCGTGCCAGCCCCGGCGCAGGCCCGTTGACTTTTTTTCACAAGAGTTTGATTGCCCCCACGCCGCCTGATCGCGTTAATTGAGCCTTCACTCCTTTAACCGACAGGCCAGCCCATGCCCCTCGTCCCTCTGGAACATGCCCTGTTGCCCGGGCCCCGGACATGAACGCGCCATTGCCGCGCCAGGCCGCACGCCTGCAGCAGGTCGATGCCCTGCGCGGCTTCGCACTGCTGGGCATCCTGGCGGTGAATATCTGGTCTTTCGCCGATCCCTACTACGCCTCGCCGGTCAGCAACCCGGCCTACGCCAGCGACCTCGACTACCTGATCCGCTGGCTGGTGTCGGTGCTGTTCGAGGCCAAGTTCTACCTGCTGTTCTCCTTCCTGTTCGGCTACAGCTTCACCCTGCAGATGGCCTCCGCCGAGCGGGCGGGTGAACGCTTCGTGCCGCGCATGCTGCGGCGGCAACTGGCCTTGCTGGCCATCGGCCTGGTGCATGGCACGCTGCTGTTCTACGGCGAGATCCTCACCCTGTACGCGCTGCTGGGCCTGGTGCTGCTGGCGTTGCGCGGGCTGACAGCACGGATGGCGGCCATCCTGGCGATCCTGTTGATCGGCGCCACGGCGCTGCTGATTCTGCTGTTTGGCATCGAGTTGCTGAACGCCGGCCTCTATACCGGGGCCGCCGACGACCAGCCGCTGCTCAAGGATCTGGCCCTGGGTGGAGATGCGCTGGACACCCTCGGCTACAACGCTGCGCATTTGCTGGAAACCGCCTCGGCCCTGTGGCTGCTGCAGGGGCCCAGCACCCTGGCGATGTTCCTCCTGGGTTATGTGGCCGGACGCAAGGGCCTGCTGGTGGCGCCCGAGCGCTTTGCCGCGCGGGTGCCCCGGCTGCTGGCCCTGACCCTGCCCATCGGCCTGGGGGGCGCCCTGTTCTACGGTTACTGCAGCGCCTACGCGCCTGGTGGCGGCCTGGAGGTCATCGGCTACGGCATCAGCCAGATCAGCGCACCGCTGCTCTCGGCCAGCTACGCCATGCTGCTGCTCCGGGCCTTCGACTCGCCTCTGGGCCAGCGCCTGTGCCAACGCCTGGCGCCGCTGGGACGGATGTCATTGAGCAACTACCTGCTGCAATCGCTGATCCTGTGCCTGCTGTTCACCGGCTACGGGCTGGGGCTGATCAACCACCTGCAGCCCCTGTGGATTCCCCTGCTGGTGATCGCCATCTACCTGTTGCAGATGCAGCTCAGCGCAGGCTGGCTGCGCAGCCATCAGTACGGCCCCTGCGAATGGCTGCTGCGGGCGCTGACCATCGGCGCCTGGCCGCACTGGCGCAAGCGCGCGCAGGCTTAAACCAGCCGCAGACATAGGTGGATATCCTCCGGCTCGATGCGCAGCAGCTCCGGGTCCGGGGTCGCCAGCACTTCGCAGCCCAGGCGCCGGTAGAAGTCCACCGTGTGCCACGACGGCGTGGCCGATACATACAAGCCCTGGGCGCCCATGGCCAGGGCCTGCTCCCGGGCCAGGGCGAACAGCTGCCGGCCCAGGCCAAGGCCGCGATAAGCCTGGCTCACGTGGAGGAATTTCAACTGCCGCAAATCCAGCCCGGCGCACTCGATCGCCAGGCAATCGACCACCGCTGCCGCCACCAGCACCTCAGCGTCGAAAATCCCGTACAACCAGCCGCCACGCTGGTAACACTGCTGCAAGATCAGCGCGTCATGCTCGGCCTCGCCCTCCGGCCAGCCGCTGACCACCTCATGCTGGGCATAGCCGATCAGACGGCCATCCTGCACACGGTAGAAGCCGTCGATGACTTCGGCGCGGTCGATCCATTTGAGCTGCGGGATATCGTTTGCGGTAAGGGCACGCGGGTGCAACATGAGGCCGGTTCCTGAGGCGATTCAAGTGGTTACCAATGGACACAAGCTAAGCATTTTTCTGCCTGGGGCGAACCGTTTATTCTACCGACCCTCTATTTATCGTCCGCTGCGTCCGGCCAATGGCATGACCGGACCTCACCTTGCGATCCCCCCAGTCAGCCAGGAGCGGCTGACGATCCCAGCCCCCCACAAGGTTCATCTATGCACCGCAGGCACCTCCTCAAAGCTTCCATGGCCCTGGCGGCCTACACCGGCCTCTCGGCCAGCGGGCTGCTGGCCGCACGAGCCTGGGCCGGCGCCGCTGACGGCGACGCCCAGGCCTTCGATTTCGAGCGCCTCAAGGCCCAGGCCAAGCAGTTGGCCGGCAACCCGTATGTAGACACCAAGCAAGTGCTGCCGCCAACCCTGGCGCAGATGACGCCGCAGCACTTCAACGCCATCCAGTACGACAGCCGGCATTCACTGTGGAATGAGTTGAACGGCCAGCTGGATGTGCAGTTCTTCCATGTGGGCATGGGCTTCAAGCAACCGGTGCGCATGCACAGCGTCGACCCCAAGACCCGCCTGGCCCGGGAGGTGCACTTCCGCCCGTCGCTGTTCAACTACCAGAACACCAGCGTCGACACCGCCCAGCTCAAGGGCGACCTGGGCTTTGCCGGGTTCAAGCTGTTCAAGGCCCCGGAACTGGACAGGCATGACGTGGTGTCCTTCCTCGGCGCCAGCTATTTCCGTGCGGTGGACGCCACCGGCCAGTACGGCCTGTCGGCCCGGGGCCTGGCCATCGACACCTACGCCAAGCGCCGCGAGGAATTCCCCGACTTCACCCAGTTCTGGTTCGAGACTCCGGACAAGGACAGCACCCGTTTCGTGGTCTACGCCCTGCTGGATTCGCCAAGCGCCACCGGCGCCTACCGCTTCGACATCGACTGCCAGGCCGAGCGCGTGGTGATGGCGATCGACGCCCACATCAACGCCCGCACCGCCATCGAGCAGTTGGGCATCGCCCCCATGACCAGCATGTTCAGTTGCGGCACCCATGAACGGCGCATGTGCGACACCATCCACCCGCAGATCCACGACTCCGACCGCCTGGCCATGTGGCGCGGCAATGGCGAGTGGATCTGCCGCCCGCTGAACAACCCGGCGACCCTGCAATTCAACGCCTTCGCCGACAAGGACCCGAAAGGCTTCGGCCTGGTGCAGACCGACCATGAATTCGCCAGCTACCAGGACACCGTGGACTGGTACAGCCGCCGGCCGAGCCTGTGGGTCGAGCCCACCACCGCCTGGGGCGAAGGCAGCATCGACCTGCTGGAGATCCCCACCACCGGCGAGACCATGGACAACATCGTGGCCTTCTGGACCCCGAAGCAACCCGTGGCCGCCGGCGACTCCCTGAACTACGGCTACAAGCTCTACTGGAGCGCCCTGCCGCCGGTGGGCACGCCGTTGGCGCGGGTGCACGCCACCCGCTCGGGCATGGGCGGCTTCGTCGAGGGCTGGGCCCCGGGCGAGCATTACCCGCCAGTCTGGGCCCGACGCTTTGCCGTGGACTTCACCGGTGGCGGCCTCGATCGCCTGCCTGCCGGCACCGGCATCGAACCGGTGGTCACCGCCTCCCACGGCGAGGTCAAGGATTTCAGCATCCTGGTGCTGGACGAGATCAAGGGTTACCGCATCCTCTTCGACTGGTACCCCACCAACGACAGCGTCGATCCGGTGGAACTGCGGCTGTTCATCCGCACCCACGATCGCACCCTGAGCGAAACCTGGCTGTACCAGTACTTCCCGCCGGCGCCGGACAAGCGCAAATACCCCTGATCGGCTGACAGCCCCCGGCACGCCCTAGGGGCCTCTTCGCCGGCAAGCCGGCTCCTACAGACCGCACCGCCTCCGTAGGAGCGGGCTTGCCCGCGAAGGCGTCGGTGCATACAGCGCCTGCCTCAAGGGCCTCTTCGCCGGCAAGCCGGCTCCTACAGACCGCACCGCCTCCGTAGGAGCGGGCTTGCCCGCGAAGGCGTCGGTGCATACAGCGCCTGCCTCAGGGGCCTCTTCGCCGGCAAGCCGGCTCCTACAGACCGCACCGCCCCCGTAGGAGCGGGCTTGCCCGCGAAGGCGTCGGTGCATACAGCGCCTGCCTCAAGGACCTCTTCGCCGGCAAGCCGGCTCCTACAGATTGCACCGCCTCCGTAGGAGCGGGCTTGCCCGCGAAGGCGGCCAGCAGTCAGACACAAAAAAACCGGCCCACACGGGCCGGTTTTTTTACATCGGCACAGCCTTAATCGCGCAAGTCCGACTCGTGAATCGGCTGGTCCCTGTGGGTGGCCCGCTGGTACTGCGCCGGCCAGATCGCCTTGCGCCCGCCCAGGTCGTCATCGGCATGCAGCGGCCAGTACGGGTCGCGCAACAGCTCCCGGGCCAGGAAGATGATGTCCGCCTGACAGGTGCGCAGAATGTGCTCGGCCTGAGCCGGTTCGGTGATCAAGCCCACGGTGCCGGTGGCGATCCCCGACTCCTTGCGCACCCGCTCGGCAAAGCGCGTCTGATAGCCCGGCCCGGTGGGTATCTCGGCATTGGCCGCGGTGCCGCCGGACGACACATCGATCAAGTCCACCCCCAGGTCCTTGAGACGCCGCGCCAGCTCCACGGTTTCGTCGGGGTTCCAGCCGTCCTCCACCCAATCGGTGGCCGACACCCGCACAAACAGCGGCAACTCCTCGGGCCAGACTTTTCGTACCGCCTCGGTCACTTGCAACACCAGGCGAATGCGATTTTCAAACGAGCCGCCGTACTGGTCCTGACGCTGATTGCTCAGGGGCGAGAGGAACTGGTGCAGCAAATAGCCATGGGCGGCATGCACTTCCACCACCTTGAAGCCGGCCACCAGGGCCCGCTTGGCGGCCGCGACGAAGGCCTGGATGATCTCGCCGATCTGCCCTTCGTCCAGTTGGGTGGGCGGCGTGTGCTGTGGGTCGAAGGCAATCCGCGAGGGCCCCACCGGCACCCAGCCGCCATCCTCGGGCTTGACGCTGCCGGACTTGCCGAGCCAGGGCCGATGAGTACTGGCCTTGCGCCCGGCATGGGCCAGCTGGATGCCGGCCACGGCGCCCTGGGCGGTGATGAAACGGGTGATGCGCTGCAAGGGTTCGATCTGCGCGTCGTTCCACAGGCCCAGGTCCTGGGCGGTGATCCGGCCCTCGGCGGTGACCGCCGTGGCTTCGGTGAAGATCAGCCCGGCGCCGCCGACGGCACGGCTGCCCAGGTGCACCAGATGCCAGTCGTTGGCCAGCCCGTCCACCGACGAGTACTGGCACATGGGCGACACGGCGATGCGGTTGAGAAGGGTCAGTTGACGCAAGGTATAGGGTTCAAGCAGCAGACTCATGGGGCACCTCTCGATCAATGGTCAGGCTCCAGGGTTCTGTTTGAACGGTCGACGAGTGACTGCGAAGTGAAGCGCCCGCCCCCGCGGGTAGAGGAATGACAAAAGGTCACAAGGCCAATCAGACAGTGCTTAGAGACTAGTCGACAACACTGCCGCTGGCAGGGTTCCTGATGCGTGCCGGGGTAAAAACTTGCCCCCGGGCCCAAGCGCTAGCCGCTGCGGCGGGGCAGCGGTTAGCAGAGCGTCAGATTGCAGGCCCCCTGCGATTGCCATCAAGCAAGGCTTCCACCACGCCGCGGGCCATCTCCACCGAATGCACCAGCGACCAGATCAAGCCACGCTCGATGCCGCTGGCGTGCTCGGTGATTTCATCGGACACCTCCTCGGCGGCCTTGAGCAGCATGGACACATGAATCAATGCTTCTTGCCGGGGCGCACAGCGAAGGGGTTATCAGGCCCTGCAGGGCCGGCCACGGTGGGTTGCAGAGTCGCGATCAACGAGCCATTTACGCAAGTGTTGGCCAGGGCATGGCGCACAGCTTCATTGGCCAGATCGTGGTCTGGATTACGACGGGAAGAAGGATGGAGAACCGGCGGATCGAGGACGATCTTTTTCATGGTGTAGCTCCTCGACGATGAAGCCTCCACACCTAACGCTGCTAGACGTTTAAACAGGGTGGCGGCTGTACGCGGGCTAGCAGACCGGGTCGAGGAACCGGTGCGCCCGAAAGCGCCCCCACGCACAGCCGCCATAACAACACACTGCAAATCTGCATGGCAGTGCTGATGGCATCGCTTGCGTTCGACCCGGGCTGCTATTCCCGATCACTGATAGGCAGTGATGAACCGAGACTAGTCAGCTGAGTAGATCGCCACAAGCGCCCGGGAGTGTCTCGGAAACCCCTTACAAAAGAAAGAGACATACCGCCATCCCGCTTTCCAAAAGTCTGGCGAAATCACCCTCGTCGCCCTTAACGCGGTTCGATATGGGCAATCATCAACTGCACGGTTTCCTGGCCCCGGAACTCGTTGAGGTCGAGCTTGTAGGCCAGTTCCACCCAGCGGATGGTCGGGTTGGGCCAGACTTCACGGTCGATGCCGAAGGCGATGCCGTCCAGCTTCAGCGAGCCGCATTCGCTGCGCAGCACCACTTTCAGGTGGCGCTCGCCGACGATGCGCTGCTCCACCAGTTCGAACACGCCATGGAACATCGGCTCGGGGAAGTGCTGGCCCCAGGGGCCGGCGTGGCGCAGGGCGCGGGCCAGTTCCAGGTGGAACTCTTCCACCGCCAGGGTGCCGTCCGACAGCAGGCGCCCGGTGAGGTCTTCTTCACGCAGTTGGCGCCGCACTTCTTCGTCGAAGGCCTCGGCAAAGGCCGGGAAGTTCTGCTCCGGCAGCGACAGCCCGGCGGCCATGGCGTGGCCACCGAACTTGCTGATCAGTTGCGGATGGCGCGCGGCCACGGCGTCCAGGGCGTCGCGGATATGAAAGCCCGGCACCGAACGCGCCGAGCCCTTGAGCATGCCGTCGCCGGCATCGGCAAAGGCGATGGTCGGGCGGTGGTAACGCTCTTTCAGGCGCGAGGCGAGAATCCCGATCACCCCCTGGTGCCAGTCGGCATCGAACAGGCACAGGCCGAACGGCATGGACTCCACCGGCAGTTCCTTGAGCTGGGCCAACGCTTCGCGCTGCATGCCCTGCTCGATGGATTTGCGGTCCTGGTTCAGCTCGTCGAGCTGGGCGGCCATGGCCCGGGCCGCCGAGACGTCGTCGCTGAGCAGGCACTCGATGCCCAGGCTCATGTCGTCCAGGCGCCCGGCGGCGTTGAGCCGCGGGCCGAGGATAAAGCCCAGGTCGGTGGAGGTGATGCGCGAATGATCGCGCTTGGCCACTTCGAGAATCGCCTTAAGCCCCGGCCGGGCGCGACCGGCGCGAATCCGCTCCAGGCCCTGGTGCACCAGGATGCGGTTGTTGGCGTCCAGGGGCACCACGTCCGCCACGCTGCCCAGGGCCACCAGGTCCAGCAGCTCGCCGATGTTCGGCTGCGGCCGGGTTTCATAGCGTCCCAGGCTGCGCAGGCGCGCGCGCAGGGCCATCAGCACATAGAAGATCACCCCGACCCCGGCCAGGGCCTTGCTGGGGAATTCGCAGCCCGGCTGGTTGGGGTTGACGATGGCATCCGCCGCCGGCAGTTCATGGCCGGGCAAGTGGTGGTCGGTGACCAGCACTTGCAAGCCTGCGGCCTTGGCTGCGGCCACGCCTTCGACGCTGGAGATGCCGTTGTCCACGGTAATCAGCAATTGCGGCTCGCGCTGCAGGGCCACGGCGACGATTTCCGGGGTCAGGCCGTAGCCGTATTCAAAGCGGTTGGGCACCAGGTAATCGACATGGGCCGCGCCCAGCAGGCGCAGGCCCAGCACGCCCACGGTGCTGGCGGTGGCGCCGTCGGCGTCGAAGTCGCCGACGATGAGGATGCGCTGGCGCTGGTCCAGAGCGGTCACCAGCAGGTCCACCGCGGCGTCGATGCCCTTGAGTTGCTGATACGGGATCAGCCGCGCCAGGCTCTTGTCCAGCTCCTCCACCGACTGCACGCCCCGGGCGGCATAAAGGCGGGTCAGCAGCGGCGGCAGGTCGCCGAGAAAGGGCAGGACGGCGGGCAACTCACGGGGTTCGATACGCATGGGCTAACAGCAACTTCTCTTGGGGGACGGTGGGTCGTTCAGGAGCGGCGCGGGCAATCAGCCGCGCTCGCCCAGCAGCCATTCCAGCTGCACTTCATGCTGGCCGCGATCGTCGGTGACGAAGATCGTGCCTTCGCTGATCATCACGTCCCACTTGATGACCCGCGGCATGTCCTTGGCCAGGGTCTCAAGGACCTCCTGGGGCACGCCGGCGATGTTGAGGTTCTTCAGGTTCTTCACCGCGTCCACCACCCGGGTCTGCCAGACCCGCAGGCTGCCGTAGGCCAGCAGGCTGGTGCGCTCGGTACGGCGCGAGCACCAGGTCAGGCGATCGGCGTCCGGCTGGCCGACTTCGATCCAGTGCAGCACGCGGTCGTCCAGGCTCTTTTCCCACAGGGCCGGCTCATCCACTTCCGACAGACCACGACCAAACGACAGCTGCTCGTTGTACCAGAAGGCGTAGGCCAGCAGGCGCACGGTCATGCGTTCCTCGGTTTCCGAAGGGTGACGGGCGATGGTCTGCTTGACGCTTTCGTAGACCCCGCGGTCGAGGTCGGTCAGGTTCAGTTCGAATTTGTAGGTGGTGGACGGCTGGGCCATGTGCGGGCTTCTTGAGTGTGCGAAAAGGCGGCAAGTCTAACCCGAAACCTGCCGCCCTGCCCGACCGCTGACCGGCCGGAGGCCCTTGCGCTGAAATCCGCAGAAATGCATTGCCTCGGTAAAGTTGGTTGCCAGCCTGCCACCAGGGTTTTATAACCCCCGCGCGAATCGGCCGGCGCGCACCGCGCCAACGCCGCAGTTCAATAGAAAAGGACGTCCATGACTCTCTTTGTCACCCTGCTTGTCATCGTGCTGCTGTTCATCGCGCTGATTTTGTATGCCCGCCAAAAAACCGCCGATCGCAACGAGAGTCTGGAGCTGACCGGCAACCTCACCGCCCAGATCAACCAGACCCTGCTGCTGAGCAAGGCCGAACCGCTGCTGGCGCTGAAACTGGCAGAGCAACTGCCCGGCGAAGCCCGGGAACTGGCCTCGCAGCTGGTGGCCAGCGAGCTCTACCTGGCGGGCCACAAGGCCCAGGCCCGGGAGCTGTACCAGCAATTGCCGCCCCACGCCCGGGACTACGTACTCAATACCCTGATCGAAACGCTGCTCGACACCGACGATAGCCAAGCCTGCCTGGAACTCCTGGAGAACTGGGGGGAATCCCTGCCCAGCTGGCCGCTGCTGCAAGTGCGTATCCTCCAGGCCCGTGGCGAACAGGAGCGGGCCCTGGCCGTGCTCGGCGAACTGAGCGACCCGCGCCAAGCGGCCGCCCATGAGCGCCAGAGCATCGGCAACCTGCTGACCCTGGCGCGCCTGCAGCATCAGGCCGGGATGCAGGACGCGGCGCAGGTCAGCGTCGAGCAGGCATGGTCGGTGTTCGAGGGGCCCGAGGAGGGCCATCGCCAGTCGATTCTGCGCCAACTGTTCGAGGCCAGCGCGACCCTGGGCCAGTTCGACTCGATCCTCACCCGCGCCGCGTCGCTACCGGCCGAAGAGCAGGCCCAGGCGGTCGCCGCCCTGATCAAGGCCGGTCAACTGGACTCTGCCCTCAGCCTGCTGGCCCCCATCAGCGACGATCTCTACTCCACCACGCACAGCGAACTGATGGACCTGGCCCTGGCCCTGCCGCCCATCGACAACGCCCTGCGCCTGTTGGAGAAGGCCCCCGACCTGCATCGCTACAGCCTGCTGCTGAGCCTGCTGAACCACATGGCGACACAAGGCCAGACCGCAGAAGCCGAAGCACTGCTGCCGACGCTGGAAACTGAGCCGAGCCAGCATCCGGGGCTGATGCTCAGTCTCTGTGAACAGCACCACGCCACGCAGCCGCAATGGGCCGAGGCACTGCTGGCCAAGGCGCTGCAACAGATCGACGGTTACAAGCATGACCATGAGTTCTGGAGCGGCATGCGCATCCAGGCGCTGCGAACCCAACTCCAGCTGCAAAGCCGACTGCCGGCCCATCGTCGGGACAGCTGGCTGGTACGCAGCAGCCTTGAGGAACTGCACAGGCTGCATCAGCAGGAGGAAGGCGAACAGCAATTGCTGTGCATTCGCGAGCAGACCAAGCTGCTGCACGACCTGGGGCAGACGGCCCAGGCCAGGACCCTGCTGGAGCAGGCCCTGGCGTTGCTGGACAGCGACAGCCTGCCGGAGGTCGATGAGATGGACAAAACCTTCTACCTGGAGGACATCGCCAGCGCCTACCTGAGCATCGACGAAGCACAGCAGGCCCAGGCCCTGCAGGATCGATTGCACAGCCTGGAGGCCGGCAGTCGCGACCTGGAAGAGGACCTGCTGCTCAATCACATCGAGCACCAGCGCTACGCCCAGGCCATCGAGGCCCTGAACCTGAGCGTCCTGCTCAGCGACAAGAAACCTCTGTCACGCCTGTATCAGGCCCTGGAAGAGCTGCACCAGCGCGCCCCCGAGCGCGCCGCCGAACTTCAGCAACAGCTGATGGAGCGGTTCAGCAGCGGGCAGGCCTGGCGCGCCTCTCAGGCGAACTGACCCAGCGGCCTTTGGCGCCCCCCAACGGGGCGCTGTTGGCGTCCAAGGGCTTGACCATCGGCTCCAGCCGTTTCAATGCCGGCAGCAGATTGCCGCGGTCCGCCAGGCTCAGTTCTCGCCCCCAAGGAAAACCGAATCATGGAAGTGTTTCTCATCCTGCTGCTCATCACCGGCGTGATCTCGCTGCTGGTGGTCTACGCCCACAAGGGCAGCAGCAATGACCAGGGCAGCAGCCTGGGCATCAACCTGGACGAGGAGGCGCAGATCTATCGCGCGGCGTACCTGAGCGCCGTCGAACCGCAGGTGGCCCTGCAACTGGCCCAGCGCCTGACGGGCAAAGCCCGGCAACAGGGGCTGCTGCCGATGCCCGCCGCGCTGTACCGGCAAGGCAACCAGGCCCAGGCCCTGGAGATCCTGGCCGAGCTCGATGAAACCTACCAGCCCATGGCGCTGTACCGACTGCTCGAAACCCTGCTCGACAAGGACGGCCCGCAGGCGGTGCTGAGCCTGTTGGAGCGCCTGCATCAGCCCCTGCCGTCAGCGCCCCTGCTGCGCATCCCGCTGTTGGTGGCCCGCGGTGAGCTTGAGCAGGCCCGCGCCTTGCTGGTGACCTTCGGTGTCGAGCAGTTGAACCAGGGCTGTGCCAGTGAGCACCGAAAGTTGGCAACCCTGCAACGCAGTGTGGGCCTGGCCGAGCAAGCCGCCATCAGCATCGGCCTGGCCTGGCAACTGCTGCTCAAACAGCCGGCAGACGAACTGGACCCGTATGAAGTGGAACAGACCCTGCGCGAGTACCGTGCCCAGGGGCAGGACGTGCAGTTCCCGACCATGGCCGCGCAATTGCCCGCGTCGGCCCAGATCATCGTCGTGGTCTTGCTGATACAAGCCGGGGAATTCGACGCCGGGTTCAAACTGCTGGCGCAGAACCCCGAGCCCGAGGACTACTGCGGCTACCCACCGCTGCTCAAGCTGATCCTGGACGCCAGCCGTCCGGATCTGGCGGCATCGCTGATCGCCCAGGTGCCGGTGAGACACGCCAGCGAGATGCTGCTGAGCCTGTTGCACTGGCATGTCGCGCGCCATGAGCTGGCCGAGGCCGAGGCGGCCTTGCAGGCCTGCGCAGTCGCGCCCTCGCAGCGTCTGTGGTGCCTGCTCTCTCTGTGGCGCACCTATTTCGAGGAACACCCGCATTGGTGCGCCCACCTGCTGGAGCAGGCCCTGCTGACACTGGAGACCTGGCGTGGCGCTGAGCAATGGCCGTGGCATCGCCTGCTGATCGTGGAAACCCAGTTGTGGGTGCAGGCTGCCCTGGCGCCCGAGCGGCGGGATAGCGAACTGATCCGCAACGGTCTTGAGGAAATGGCGCTCCTCAACACCCAGCTCGAATACACCGATCGCCCGGTGAAACAGACAGCACAGGCCAAATTACTGCACGACCTGGAACAGACCCGGCCAGCCATCGAACTGCTGGACCAGACCGTGCAAGCGCTCGACGACGAAGCTCAGAATGCGGCGATGGACCCAGCGGAAAAAAACTACCACCTGGCACAGCTGGCATTGGTCTACCTCTACATCGACGAGCAGGCAAAGGCCGCCGAGCTCAAGAGCCGCCTGGAACAGCACGTTTCCTATACCAGCCAGTTGAGCCACGCCACGCTGCTGAACCATATCCGTCAGCAACGTTTCGAAGAAGCCATTGCCGGCCTGGAACTGGGCAGCCTGTTTAACAGCGAAAACCCGCTGCAGCAGTTGCACCTAGCCCTGGAAACCCTGAGCCAGAGCGCCCCGGAACAGGCCTATAGGTTGCGCCAGAAACTCCTCGACAGGCTGGCCGACGACAGCCTCTGGAGTCAGCCGAGCGCTGCCTGAGGCCGGGTGCTGACCCGCCGCTACACGCCTTAACGCGGCGCGTAGCGGGCCCAGAGTTCGTTGAACTCCTTGAGGTAACTGGCCACCAGTTGCGGGTGGTCGATCACCAGCAGGTTTTCCTCATTGCCGGTGGTGGCGCTGCGGGTCCAGTTGAAGCTGCCATTGAGCAGGGTTCGACCATCGAACACGGCGAACTTGTGATGCATGTGGAACGGCGTGTCGTCGATCCGCACCGGAACCCCGGCCTCGCGCAGCGCGGCGATATCGCTGCCGACATCGAATTGCTTTTCACTGTCGCTGATCACCCGCACGGCCACGCCGCGCTGGTGGCAGGCGCGGATTTCGTCGCTCAGTTGATCGTCGGAAATGGTGAACACGCAGATATCCACCGAGACTCGCGCCTGGCGGCACAGGTCGCGGATCTTGCGCCGGCAGTCTTCACCGGGGCTGAAGTGGGCGCTGGCCATGTCGCGCACCGGGGCGCTGTGGGTGTCCAGGGTCTTGATCACCTGCTCCAGCCATTTCAGCGCCGGCAGCACATTGGCGCTGTCCGCCAGCGCCAGCTCGCGCACCAGGTCAAAGGCCCGGTTGCGCAGGTAGCGCACCTGGTCGCTGCCCAGTTCGCTGCCCAGTTGGCGCAGTTCGTCCCGTTCTTCGTTGCTCAGTTTCAGGTCCAGCAGGCTGTCGCGCAGTTGCCGGTCCAGGTGGGCAAAATCCATGTCGTGATCCTTGGCTGTTCGCCGGCAAGCCGGCTCCTACTATTGGGGGTCCTTGAGGGTCGGCACATCACCGTGGCTGAGCATGCGGCTCAATTCGTCCACCCGCGTGGCGATGTCGCCAATGCGCTGGTGGCTGTGCAGGTCGACGTCGATCTTCTTGTGCATGACCTTGAGCAGCGGCAGGAAACTCTGCTCCAGGTGCTCGGAGAGGTTTTCCAGCACTTCACGCATGCCCTGCTGTTCCGCCGGCCGGGCCAGGCCGCGCACGCCTTCCACCAGATCGTTGAGCTGGGCCACCACCCGGGTGCCGACATCGCTGTCGCTGCCACCCATGGAGCGGTTGCGCACAAAGTCGCGCTTGATCTGCGCCCAGCGTTCGCTCTGCTCCGGGGTCTGGTTGCCCCGCAGCTCGGCGAGCTTGAGCAGGTTTTCCTCGGCGCCGGTGGTCAGCAACTGGGATTCGCCCTGGTAGTGGTCGGCCAAGAGTTGCAGGAGCTCGGCGTCGTTCATCACCGCCGAGATCTTCTCCGCCATCTTGTTCATGTTGCGGTAGCTGCCCTGCAGCTTGAACGGCGGCTCGCTGCGGTACTGGTCGGCCTGGGCGGCGCTGGCGATGTACTGCTGGTTGACCCGCAGCACCACGTCGCGCACCTGCATCAGGCGTTGCAGGGTGGTGGTGATTTCGTTGATCTCGGCGCCGCTGTAGCTGTGGCTCAGTTCGTTGCTGGAGAAGGCCTTGCCTTCGGCCTTGGCGACAAAGCGGTAGACGTCCGCCATGTCGCGGGTGGCCAGGGGTGCCAGCACCGGGTTGGAGGTCAGGCCGTTCTCGATGTAGCTCAGGGCGAAGGCTTCCTGCATGCCGCCCAGGGTGTCGCCGAGGTTATAGATGTCGGCCCGGTTGGCCAGCATGTCGGGGATCTTGAACACCTCGCCGGACTCGGTGTACGGGTTGCCCGACATCACCACGCAGAACTTCTTGCCGCGCATGTCGTAGGTCTTGGTGCGGCCTTTCCACACGCCCTCGATGCGCCGGGTGCCGTCGCACAGCGAGATGAATTTCTGCAGGAACTCGGGGTGGGTGTGCTGGATGTCGTCGACATAGAGCATCACGTTGTTGCCCATCTCCAGGGCCAGGTTGAGCTTCTCCAGCTCCTGGCGCGAAGTAGCGTCCGGCGCCTGGGCCGGATCCAGGGAGCGCACCTGGTGCCCCAGGGCCGGGCCGTTGATCTTCATGAAGATCAGGCCCAGGCGGTGCGCCACGTATTCCATCAGGGTGGTCTTGCCGTAGCCCGGTGGCGAAATCAGCATCAACAGGCCCATCAGGTCGGTGCGCTTGTTCTCGCCCACGGTGCCCATCTGCTTGGCCAGGTTGTCGCCGATAAAGCCCAGGTACACATCGTTGATCAGCTTGTTACGCACGAACGAGCTCAGCGGCCGCGGCTTGAATTCGCTCAGGCGCAGGGCCGAGCGTTCGCGGCTGATGATGCCCTGGCGCAGCGCCTGGTAGCGCTGCAGGCCGGGCAGGAACTGTTCGCGATGGGCCCGCAGGCGGGCAAAGAAACCGTCCACGGTGAGGGACAGGCTGCGCTCCTGGATGCGCGGGTGTTCGCCCATCAGGTTGCCGACGCTGAACCGCAGGTCGACTTCGGTGATGCGCTTGGCAAAGTCGTCCCGCAACAGCGACAGGGCCACGGCCTCGGGCACGTAGTCGCTCCACTCGGCGAACTCGCCCTCGGCACACAGCGCCGACAGCCAGTTGCCGGCCAGCGCCCACTGCGCGGCGGGCCGCTCGGCCAGCTGGGCCAGGGCCTGCTGGTAGTCGTCCCACATGCGCGCGCCTTGCAGGCGCAGGGTCAGGGCTTCCTGCAACTGCCTGGCGTACTTGCTGAAGGTGAACTCGATGCGTTCTGCGGCCAGCTCCTGCACCAGGTACTCGGCGGCTTCCGGCAACAGCTCCGCCGGCAGGCTGAAGGCCTGCTGCTGACGCCAGTCCTGCAGCGCCAGGAAGATTTCGTCCTGCAACTGCAACAAGCCTTCACGACGACCGAACAGTTGCTGGATATGCCGGCTGGTGCGGGCCCGCTCGGCCCATTGCTGCGGTTGCGGCTGGTGCTGCTGGCGGTCCCAGAACAACGCGGCAAAAGCCCGCGCCGAAGCGCCGAAACGCAGCAGGCCGGCACTGTCGCGCAGGGGCAGCAGTTGCAGGAGGATCGCTGCGGCGTCGTGATCGTGGATGCCCTTCTCGTAGCCTTCCTTGTAGCGCGGCGCAGCGAAGTCGCGGATCACCCGCGCCAGTTCCTCGGGGTGCGCCAGCAAGGGTTTCAGGCTTTCCAGGCTCAGGCCTTCCTGGCCGCGGTCGGCGGCATCCAGCACTTGCCCGGCCAGGTACTCGGCGCGGTACAGCTGGGCCGACTCCGACTCCAGGGCCACCTGCCAGAAGTCCCGCAGGGCTTCCAGCTCGGGGTCGCGCAACGGTTCAAGGAAATCCGTGCCGGTCAGGTGCAGGTGCAGTTCGTCGCCCCGGGGCATCAGGGTCAGGTCCAGCTCCTGGGTGTTGACGCTGAAACGGTGGCGCGGCCCCAGCTTGATGACGTTGCCGCCCTCTTCGAACAGCTCGGTCTTGTCGCGCAGGGCACGTACGGCCTGATCCCGGGCGCCCTTGAGGCGCGACTCGACATCGTCGGCCTTGACGCTGTCCTTGAGCTCGCGCAGGCGCTCGGCCAGCTCCCGCAGCTTGAGGATCAGCGGGTCGGCGGCGAAGAACGCGTTGAGTTCCTCGGCCTGGGTGAACTTGGCGGTGCGCCGGCCGAGGCTGTCGAGAATCCGCCGCGCCGCGTCCAGCAGGCCCTGGGCCTTGCGCTGGCGCTCGTCGAGCAACGATTGCTTGTGGGCCTCGAAGGTTTCCAGCAGTTCCTCACGCTTGCCGAGGATGTCGCCGAGGAACTGTTCGTGATCGCCGAAGCGACTCTCCAGCTCTTCGAGCTGCACCAGCAGCCGCGACAGTTGCTCGTCGCAACGCTCGGGGTCCTGGGCCTGGGCCAGGGCGTTGGTGATGCCCTGGCTGAAGAGTTTGAACTGCGCGCCGAACTGCGCCACGGTCTCGGTCGAGCCCAGGCCCTTGCGCCGTTGCTCGGCGCGGGCCTTGGCCTGGTTCAGGCGGGCGTAGATCTGCGAGATCGATTCGATGATCCGGGTGCGCTGGGTGGCGTCGTCGATCTGCAACGAGGCCATCAGGCTCGACAGCATGTCCAGGTCGCCGGCCATGGCTTGCAGGGCGCCCAGGGGCTCGTTGAGCTGGGCCACGGTTTCGGCTTTCTGCGCCTGGGCGTCGAGGGTTTCCAACTGGGTGACGAAGGGCAGCAGGGCCTGGTCGCTGGCGAGGAAGGTCGCGGTGCCAGCGGCGGTGCGCTCCTGGGCCTTGAGCAGCTCGGCTTCCATGGCGTCGATGCGCGCCACGTCGATGTAGCGGTAGTCGCGAATGGTCAGCAGCAGGCCGCGCTGGGCAGTGATGCCGTTGAGCGCATCGACGAAGCTCTGCACCTGGTCCCAGCTGTCCACCAGCAGGCTGTCGAGCAGGGCTTTCTGCTTGGCCTCGGCGGCCACCATGGCCTGGTCCGACTGGCGGCGGATACTTTCGACTTTCTCGTATTCATCCAGCACCAGCTCCGAGGTCGAGGCCACCTCGCGCAGCAATGGGGCCAGGCCTTCGAGCTCGGCGCTACCCAGCCAGTGGTACACATCGAACAGGCGCCGGGTGTTCTGGCACAGCAGCGAATAGCGCTGCACCGACACCGCCGGGGTGTCGATCTCGCGGCACAGGTCGTAGAGATCGGAAACGCTGCGCACCAGCTCGGCGTTGCCGATGCGCCCGAGGAAACCGCTGCGGGTCGGTTGCCGCGCGGCGTATTCCTCGGTGAAGAACGGGGTCTGCCAGACCTGCATCGGGTGGACCCGGGTCGGCTCGTCGCCTTCGGCGGCGAAGATCACCATGCGCCCGTCTTCCAGGCGCGCGTAACCGTGGCCGAACAGCGGGTTCTGCAACTGGCGGTTGATCATGTTGTAGGTCAGCAGCACCGAGCGGCCCTGCTCCGGGTGGTAGAAGATGTACTGCACATCTTCACCGTTGGGCGAGCGCACCGAGCGCTTGAAGCGCATGCCGTCCATGGACTGTTCGAAGGTCTTGTACTCGCCGCTCTGCAGGTAATAGCCACCGGGGAAGATGATCCCGTGGTCTTCCGGCAGTTGCACGCAGGCCAGGCCGATGGCGTCGATGCGCTCCACCTGGCGAGTCAGGCTGTTGAACACCAGGTAGCGCCACTGCTCTTCGCGGTACGGCAGGACCTTGAGCAGGATCAGGCTGCCCAGGCGGGCGAACTCGATCTGCGAGTCGTCCAGGGACTGGGTCTTGTCCAGCACCTCTTCGCGGTAGATGCCCAGGCCGGACTCGGTGTTGTTCTCGACCTTGATGGTCAGGTCGCCGCCGATGGTTTCGACGAACACCGTGTCGAGGATGTTCAGGTGCGGGAAGCGGCCTTCGACCACCATCTCGCGGGTGGCTTTCTTCCATTCGAAGTCGAAGGGCGCCGGCAGGGCGATATCCCGCTCGCCGCGGTTGTCGATGTACCGGACATCCCGTCCGTCCACCGAGATCGACCAGCGGAACACCCGCACATCGGTGACGCGCTCGCCAATCTGGAAACTCGCCAGCAGCTTGCCGTCACGGATCGCCAGTTGCAGCAGGCGGGTGTTCTTGTAATAGGTGTAGAGCTCGTTGAAGTCATTGAGGAAGCCCTGGGCCGCCAGGAAGCTGCCTTCCAGGGGCACGGGCTCGGCTTCGTAGCCTTCGCCCTCCTCCACCAGCCGGTAAAGGGAAAACACGTCGGCGACGCTGGTTTCCTTCTTCAGGCCGATGAACACGTTGTAGCCGAACAACAGGCAGTCGCCGACCTGGACGATGTCCCGGGCGATGCAGTTGTTCTCGGTGCGGATGCGCACCCGCCCGACCACTTCCATGCGGCTGTTGCCGAACTCGTCGAGACGCCTCTGGTTGAGGTCGTCGGTGGTGGCCCGCAGGCGCTGGCCCTGGTCCAGCAGGCGCTTGTGCAGCACCTCATAGGCGCCGCCTTCGGCGACGGCCTTGTCCAATACGTCCTGCGGGGGAGTTGCGACTTGAGCGTCCGACATCGTGGCCTTCCTGGATCTACGGCGGTGTGCAAAAAAAGCGGGCTCCTCAAACCTGGAGCCCGGTGCCCGACACAAGGCCGGTAGCCGCTGCCGCGGGCTGCGTGCTTGAGGGCCCGAAGGCCCTCAAGGGCTGCGCCTCCTACGGCGTCGGTCGCAGCCTTCGGCAGCGGCTACAGGTGTGTCAGGTGTGGGTCAGGCTTCGGCAGACGGCGCGTCGGCCTTGCGCGAGACGGCAGCGGCGGCCAGTTCGGCGGCAACCGCCGGGGCGCCCTTGCCATTGAGCAGGCGTGCCAGGACGTCCTGGACCACCGGGCTCTTGCCCACCACGCCCTCGATGGCCTTGCCCACCGACAGCGACTTGGCGAAGGAGTTGAAGAAGTCGCCTTCGCCGCCGACGATCTCGATCTTGGCCTTGCTGAGGGCCGCCGACAGCACTTCGGCCTGGTCCTTGGCGATCTCCTTGTTGGCGGCGATGGCGGCCATCGCTTCCTCGAAGTTCTTCTCCAGTTGCATGCGGAACTCTTCGTGGGACCGCGCGCTGTCGCTGAGGGAATCCAGGGCACCGAACTTCTTGCCCAGGCCTTCGGCTTCGGCGTTCAGGCGCTGCAGCAGCACTTCGGCTTCGGCCGAACCCAGGTCCTTGGTGGCCTTGGCCTTGGCCGCGCCCAGTTGCTCTTCGCCACGGGCCTGAGCCCCGAGTTTCTCTTCCATGACCTTGGCTTCGGCCAGGCCGTCCTTCTCCTTGGCCGCCGCCTGGGCTTCCATGATGCGGGCGTCGGCCAGGCCTTTTTCCTGCTCGCCACGGGCTTCGGCAATCAGTTGCTCGGTGCGGACGCGGGCTTGCGCCAGGCCTTCTTTTTCCTGGGCCGCTGCAGTGATTTCCAGCACGCGGGCATCGGCCAGGCCAGGCGCGGCGCGCTCGGCTTCCAGGCCTTCGGCCAGGCGTTTCTTGGCTTCGGCCTGCTTGGCCGCGGCTTCCAGCTCGGCCTGGGCCAGGTTGTTGATTTCCACCGCCTTGTGCTTGGAGCGGGTTTCGTCGGCTTCGGCCTGTTTGACCTGGCGCACCAGATCCTGCTCGGCTTCGGCCTGGGCCTGGATCACCACCACTTGCTTGGCACGCTCGGCTTCGGAAACCTCGCGCACTTCCTTGATCCGCTCTTCTTCCTGGGCCACGGTCTTCTCCACCGCGACCCGCTCACGGATCACCGTGGCGATGTTCTTGCGCTGCTCTTCCAGGGCCTTTTCTTTCTCGATGCGCTGCAGTTCCACTTCACGCTCGCGGGCCACCACTTCCAGGTCCTTGGCGCGGGTGACTTTCTCCACTTCGATGACCACCGCGCGCTGGCGGTTCTGCTGGGCCACTTCGACTTCGCGCTGATGGTTCTCGGTGCGCACGTCGATTTCCTGCTGCGCCTGGATACGGGCCTGTTCGGCCTTCAGACGCTCTTCTTCCTTGACCTTGGCGGTCTCGGCTTCCTCGCGGGCGCGGATGGTTTCGATCTCGCGCTTCTGCCGCGCTTCGGCATCGGCCTGCTGGCGTTCCAGCGACAGCGAGGCTTCGCGGGTCTCGACGTTCTTCTTCTGGATCGCCAGTTCCTGGTTGCGCTCCAGTTCGTTGGTGATGACGTTCTGCGCCGCGGTCAGCTCGGTGATCTTGCGGATACCCTCGGCGTCGAGAATGTTGCTCGGGTCCAGGGAATGCTTGGCGGTCTGCTCCAGGTAGTCGATGGCCACGTCTTCCAGCACATAGCCGTTGAGGTCGTTGCCGATGATCTCGATGATGCGGTCGCGGAAGTCCTGGCGGTTTTCGAACAGCTGGACGAAGTCAAACTGCTTGCCCACGGTCTTCAGCGCTTCGGAGAACTTGGCGTTGAACAGCTCGTTGACCGCGGCGCGGTCGGAGGCGCGGTCGACACCGATGGCCTTGGCCACCTTGAGCACGTCTTCCTGGGTTTCATTGACCCGCAGGTAGAAGGCCACGGTGATGTCGGCGCGCATGTTGTCGCGGCAGATCAGACCATCCTTGGCCCGACGGTCGACTTCCAGGGTGATCAGCGAGATGCGCATGAACTCCTTGAGGTGGATGACCGGGTACACCAGGGCGCCGGTGAAGTGCACCTTGGGGGTCGAGGACATGTCGTTGACGATCAGCGCCGTGCCTTGGGGGACCTTGATGTAGAAGGCCTTGAACAGGGCCAACAGGCCGAAGACCACCAGGACGACGAGGCCGATCCCGAGCAGGATGGGCAGCAGCGACGGTAAATTCATGCAATCAATCTCCTTTGATTCTGAGGAAGCCCGGGCTCAGAGGCCGCGAAACTCGTCCTCGGTAATGACCCGATAGGCGTGTTGCGCCTCCAGATACTCCAGTAACACGACGCGATCGCCGCGTTTGAAAGCTCGCGCCTCATCGGCACGCACACGCAGGATCAGGCCCGCGCCGCCGTTCTCGAGCACGGCTTCGCCGTGTTCCAGGGTGACTCTGCCGCTACGCACCACAGCGGTCTGCCCCAGCACCGACTGGCTGCTGGTAGCTTCCATCTTGTGAAACAGCGGGCGCAGCGGGCGGCAGATGGCCGCGCTGATGGGCGCTGCCAGAAACAGCGCAACCACGGCCAGCAACAGGCCCAGGGGATAGCGCAGCCAGCCCAGGGGCAGGTGGCTGAGGACGTAGAGTTCGGCGAAATAGGTCAAAAACCAGCTGAAGAACATCAGCAGGGTCAGCACCAGGGTGACCGGCACCCCGTTGAGCTTGAACTTGATCAGCAGCCCGGCCAGGCCTTCGCCGGCGTGGGCGCTGTCGAGCAGCGAGTCGGCCTCGAAGTCCAGCAGGTCGACTTCAAGCATGCCCATGGCCACCACGGCCCAGTAGATCACGGCCAGGCAGAGCATGAAGCTGAACAGCACTGTGGGGAACGACAACACTGTCTGCAGGAAGATTTCCATTGCTTTCCTATCCCTGAAAAAGCCGGGCAAGGCCCGACGACCCCGCCCCTACAACACAACGATGAATCAGGACTTGTTACGGTCCTTGAGGCGCGCCAGCACGCTGTCGGCGCTGGTGCTGCCGGCGACGATCCCGGCCTCGCGCAACTTGGCGTCCAGGGCGTCGTCGGGGTTGCTGGTGCTGGCCAGCTCCGCTGCGGCTTCCATCTTCGCCGCACGCTCGGCCTGCTTCTGCTTGATCCGCTCCAGGGACTCCACCGCGGTGTGCAGCTTGCTCTGGGAGCCGCCGTAGCGCTGGGCCACGGCCTGCTGGGCCTTCTGCACGCTCTCGGTGGCCTTGACGGTATCCACCTGCTGTTTCAAATGTTTGATATTGCCCTCGGCCTGGGTCACGGCCTTGCGCAACTGGGCCACGCTGGCGGCGAAACCGTCGGCCTGCTCGCGCTCCACGGCCAGGTCGTTCTCCAGGTTGGCGATTTTCTGCGCCACTTCCTGGGCGAGCTGTTCGTTGCCCGACTCCAGGGCCTTGAGGGCGTAGGTTTCATATTCGGCGATCTTCGCCGCGCTGCCATTGGCGCGCTCGGCGGCGAGTTTCTGCCGGGCCATGATCTCGGCCAGGGCCTCCTTGGACTTGCGCAGTTCCTGATCGGCGTCGCGGATTTCCTGATCGAGAATCCTCAGTGCCTGGCTGTCCACCAGGGCTTCACCCGCTTCGTTGGCGCCACCGCGCAGGGCGGTAAGCAACTTGCTCCATACGTTCATGTGCATTCCTCCAGGTCAGGCCTGAGCCTTCAGGTAGCCTTCATAGGCCTCGGTAGCCCTGATCACGTTGCTGGCCAGGGTTTCGATCTCGTAGAGCACGTTGGAGAGGATCGAGGTGGCGCTGAGCGCGCCGAACATCATGTAGAAGCGCTCGCCGCCAAGACGGGTTTCCAGGCCGATGCTCGACAGCGGGAACAGCTGGCGGCTGAGCAGGACTTCTTCATTGAAGGCCTGCACATCGGTCACTTCGCTTTGCGGCCAGAGCAGGGCTTCGACCAGGATCTGCTCGCCGGACAGGGCAACGAACAGCGGCAGGTCGCCGTATTCGCGCATGGTCACGTGCAAGCTCGGTTCGGCGCCTTCAAGCAGCTCAACGCAGGCTTCGCCGCTGCTGAACAACTCGGTGGCCATCAGGGCCTGGCACAGCGATCGGGCATTCCAGATCTGCGGCATGCTCATTTCTCCATCCTTTTCCACAGGAGCCAGCCCCTTGGAGGGCTGACGCAGTTTGCGTTCAACCGCCAGCAACGCCTGGGCGTTCTCCGGCAGTATCCAGACTTCCTTTTTCACCAGGCCCTGATCACGCAGGCGCTGGCGGAATAAACGTTGGTAATGGGCTGAGGATTTGTTTTCCATGGCGCACAGACTAGAGCATCACATGTAAGGAGTTCAATTCATCACATGTAAGTTTTTGATCGGGTATTTGTAACGAGATTTATCAGACTTGCCGATCCGGCAAGAGCACAGGCTCCGTCACGGACATAGACCAGATTGCGTCCTTTGCAAGCGCGTTCTCTCCAAAGGCGTCATTAAACCTGTCACCAAAGGGAATGAGAAGCACAATTGTCTGCGCAGCCACCCGGAAATAATCAACGCGGGCCGGCACCGGACGCTGACTTAATCACGACCAATGGTCTAGGCTAGGCGGATTTTCTTGCCCAGCGGATGCCCCATGAACAGTCTCAGCAAGCCCCTCGCCGGATTGAAAGTGATCGAACTCGGCACCCTGATCGCCGGCCCCTTCGCCTCGCGCATCTGCGCCGAGTTCGGTGCCGAGGTGATCAAGGTCGAATCCCCGGACGGCGGCGATCCGTTGCGCAAGTGGCGCAAGCTGTATGAAGGCACTTCGCTGTGGTGGTTCGTCCAGGCGCGCAACAAGAAATCCCTGACCCTGAACCTCAAGCACCCCGAAGGCCTGGCGGTGCTCAAGCAGCTACTGGGCGAAGCGGACATCCTGATCGAGAACTTCCGCCCCGGCGTGCTGGAGAAGCTCGGCCTGGGCTGGGACGTGCTGCACGCCCTGAACCCGAAACTGGTGATGGTGCGCCTGTCCGGCTTCGGCCAGACCGGACCGATGAAGGACCAGCCGGGCTTCGGCGCCGTGGGCGAATCCATGGGTGGCCTGCGCTACATCACCGGCTTCGAGGACCGCCCGCCGGTGCGCACCGGAATCTCCATCGGCGACTCCATCGCCGCTCTGTGGGGCGTGATCGGCGCCCTGATGGCCCTGCGTCATCGCGAGGTCAACGGCGGCCAGGGGCAAGTGGTGGACGTGGCGCTGTACGAGGCGATCTTCGCCATGATGGAGAGCATGGTTCCGGAGTTCGACGTGTTCGGCTTTATCCGCGAACGCAGCGGCAACATCATGCCCGGCATCACCCCGTCGTCGATCCACACCAGCGCCGACGGCAGGCATGTGCAGATCGGCGCCAACGGCGACGCGATCTTCAAGCGCTTCATGCACCTCATCGGCCGCGACGACCTGGCCAACGATCCCGCGCTGGCCAGCAACGATGGACGCGACACTCGCCGCGACGAACTGTACGGGGTCATCGATCGCTGGGTGGCGTCCCTGCCCCTGGAACGGGTGCTGGAGCAACTGAACCAGGCCGAAGTCCCGGCCAGCCGGATCTTCAGCGCCGAAGACATGTTCAACGATCCGCAATTTCTGGCCCGGGAAATGTTCCTCCAGGCCAAGCTGCCGGACGGCAAGGCCTTCAAGATGCCCGGCATCGTGCCGAAACTCTCTGAGACGCCCGGCTCCGCGGACTGGGTCGGCCCCGAACTGGGCGAACATTCGGCACAGGTCCTGGAGGGCCTGGGCTACAGCAGCGAGCAGATCCAGCACTTGCGCAACTCTGGGGCAATCTAACCTGAAACAGCCGTCTCACACCGACGCTCCACAACCGGCACATCGACGCTCGAACCCCGGCCTTGGCCGACTGACGATGGCGCTCGCGGTGTGCCTGCTGTGGCTGCCCTGCCCACCCGGCCACGCCGGGGAAATGCTCACCTGGCTGCTGCGCGACCTGCCCCCCTTGAATGTGTTCGAAGGCCAGCAGAAAGGCCGCGGCGTCATCGACCTGCTGATGCCACAACTGATCGCCAGCCTGCCCGAGTACCAGCACGAGCTGGTCCGGGTCAATCGCGCCCGAGGCATGCAGATGCTGCGCGAGCCCAGCTTCACCTGCGACCCGGCGCTGATCTGGAGCAAGGAGCGCGCGCAGTGGGTCGCCTACTCCATCACCAGCTTTCGCGTATTGAGCAATGGCCTGGCGATCCGCCGCGCCGACCGCGAACAACTCGCGCACTTCCTGCATGACGGCAAGGTCGACCTGCATGGCCTGCTCGAGAGCGGCAAGGAACTGATTGGCGTGGTGGCCGAGCGCAGCTACGGGCAACAGCTCGACAACCTGCTACAGCAAGTGTCGCCGCAGCAGATTCGCGCCCACTATGGCAACGACGCCCTGGGCAGCCTGCTGCAGATGCAGCGCCTGGGCCGCCTGCAACTGCTCCTGGGCTACTGGCCGGAAATCCGCTATCAGGCCATGCAGCAGGGTATCGACCCGCAGGATCTGGAGTTCTATCCGATCGAAGGCACCAGCAAGTATCAGGAAATCCACGTCGGCTGCTCCGACACCCCACAGGGCAGGCAGGCCATCACCCAGATCAACCAGGCCCTGCTCAAGCTGCGCGAAGAGCAACTGGTGGAGCTGTATGCCGCCTGGCTGGACCCCGGAATGCGCGACGAATACCGCGCCGACGCCCGCGCCTACTTCCAGGACCTGCACGACCACTGACAAATCCCGGGCAAAAAGAAACCCCGAGAAGTGGGGAGACGACTCGGGGTTAAACGCGGTCTTTGACGACCGGTATCAGCCGGCTGCAAGCACCGGAGCACAATGCCTGATCCTGCTGATACTGAGTCTGACTGATACGACTGGCGGAAGGTTCCGTAAAAATTTGCATCAGCGGTGCTGATCGAACACCTTGCCTTCGGCGGCGTGGCGCAAGGCTGCGATCACGCAAGGCTCCAGCCGCCCTTCAGCGATCAACACATCACGGTGCAGCCCATCGACCACATCGGTCAGCAGGCGCTTGTCGGTGAGCTGGGCCTGATTGACCTCACGCTCCACGACAATCGCACCAGCGGTATTCTTCAGCCTCACCAGGCATTCACCGTGGGCGCCACAGGGCATCAGCGTGACCTGGTAGGGACTCAACGACTCACTCAATAAAAGACTGATACTTTCCATCTAGATCACCACTCAATAGCTCGAATTAGAGGTTCGAAAACAAAAATGCCGGTAGCTTTCTGACATTCAAGTGACCATCGCTCAGAGAAGAAAGTTCGCCACGCCTACTGCTGCCGACCTGAGTCAATCGAGCATGCACGGGTAACATGACAGATATAAAACGGCCAACCAGGCGCAACCCACGCCGCCGTTGCATTGGAGCCCAAGCTTTGAAAGCAATGTCGAACCACAGATTGCGCATCATCCTTGCCGACGACCACCCGATCTTCCTGATCGGCCTGCGTGCCGTGCTGGAGCAAAACGACAGCTTGATGATCGTCGGTGAAGCCCGATCCCCCTCCGCCCTCGTCCAGTTGCTGCAGGACACGGAATGCGATGTGCTGGTAACGGATTTCATGATGCCCGAGGAGCAACAGAACGACGGCCTGCGCCTGATCGAACAACTGCGCCGGCATCATCCCGATCTGCCCATCGTGGTGGTGACCATGCTCAACCACGCCGGACTGTTCCGCTCGATCCTCGACCTCGGCGTGATGGGCCTGCTGAGCAAGGCCAGCCTGGCCGATGAGTTGCCGTCCGCCATTGCCCGGGCACGACAGCACAAGCGCTATGTCGCCCAGGCCATCAGCCGGGCCCTGAGCCTTGCCGGCGAAGTGGGCCCGGATCGCCTGGTGTCCAAGGACCAGTTGTCCCCCCGGGAGCTGGAAGTAATCCGCCTGCTGGCCGCCGGCCATGCCGTGGGGGAAATTGCCACCCGGCTCAACCGCAGCAAACAGACCGTCAGCGCACAGAAAGTCAGCGCCATGCGCAAACTGGGTCTTTCCAGCGAAGCGGCGCTATACATCTACGTTCAGGAACATGGGCTGTCCTAGGCACACAAACCGGCCAACTGCTCGCCCGGCCCATTGCATCCCGCTCCTGAAGTTTCGACCAGCCATTGGCGCAACTCGGCGGCGCTCATCGGTGGCGCGATAAAACAACCCTGCAGATGAACCGCCCCCAACGCCCTGGCCGCCAAACAGTCGGCCTCACTCTCGATACCCGTCACCACCACCGCCAGGGACATGCGCCGAGCCATGCTCGTGGCGCCACCGACCAGTGCCAGCTTGCGTTCATCGGCCGCCATGCCTGCAACAAACACCGGAGGGATCTTCAGCTCGGTGAAAGGCAGCTCCAGCAGGCGCTGCAGACTGGTGCCCCCGGTACCGAAATCGCCAATGGACAACTTGCAGCCCAGCATCCGCAGGCGCAACAGTGCCTCGACATGGGCGCTATCGGTTTGCAATTGGGTGGTGTCGACCAGCTCCAGGGTCAACATCCGCGCCGGGACTTCGAAGCGCCTCAGCAAGGCTTCCAACTGCCGAGGGAACAGCGGCCGCTCAAGGATGCCGGTGGGAATGTTCACCGCAATCGGCAGCCAGTAGCCCAGCACCAGCTTCACTCCGGCCACCAGCTCAAGTGCCTGCTCCAGCATGTGCCAGGTGAAGAGTTCTTGCAGGCCGGCGAACTCGATCAGGGGAAGAAACTCGCCCGGCATCAGCAAGCCCCGCTCGGGATGCTGCCAGCGGGCCAGTGCCTCGACACCCTGCAACCCGCCCTGCTGGTGGATGACGGGCTGAAAGTGCGCCACGCCACAACCCAGCACCGCCGCCAGCCCCTCGTCCGTGGTCACAGGTTCGCGAACAAAGGGTTCAAGGCCCAGCAAGTCCCGGAGCAGTGTCTGATTCAGCTCGGGGCCATCGGCCCTGGAGTGCAACTGATAGGCACAGAGCAAGTCGCCAATCACCGCGGCCGACGCCGGTTTTGGCAGGCATGCGAGCACTTTCAGGCCCAATTCACGGGCCATGCCGGACGCGCCCTCAAGCACATCCGGCTCCGCGTCGCTGAGAATGATCAGGGCCTTGGCCTGCTGGTGCCGGGCCAGATCACGGATCAGTTCCAGGCCGTCAGCCTGCTCCAGGTACAGATCGCAGATGGCGATATCCACCGGCCCCTTGCTGTCCAGCGAACGCCGCGCGGATGCCACGTTCTCGGCAGCCAGCACGTTGAAAACGCCATTGGCGTTGAGCATCTGGTGCAAGGCCATCAACTGGAACGAGTTATCTTCGAGAATCAGCACGTTAAGCGTATTCATGGGGGGCAACCTCCGAGACGGCGCAAGTGAAACAGTCCACTACGAGCCGACACGGTAGTCAGATATTTCCTAACCACACATAGGACAAGTCTTATTCGTCCAGAGCCGCCTGAATGTCGCTACGCAAGATCCCGATAACGTCTCGCAACTCCGGCCAATGACTGGCCAGCGCCTGCGCCTGCTGCCCCTTGACCACCTCTTCCAACGCGATACAGACCTTGGCCAGGGGCAAGGCGTCAATCAGGCAACACACCCCCTTGAGACGGTGCAAGGTGCCTCCCAGGCCCCGCCAATCCTGCGCCGCCAGGGCCGCCTCCAGCGCCTGCTGCTCCTCGTCGAGATTACGCAACAACTCCTGCAACATGCGCTGCAGCACCGGTTCATCGGCCTGAGTCATCCCGCGCAAGGTCTGGATATTGAATGACGGTGACGGCAGGAAACGCGCGAGGGACTGAGCCAATTGATCCAGGGTCACCGGCTTGACCAGCAATTGATCCATGCCGGCACGCTCGCAGCGCTCTCGCTCGTCTTCGAAAGCATTGGCGGTACAACCGATCACCGGACAGCGCCGACGCCCCTCTTGCGCCTCGATCCGGCGGATGGCCTCGGTCAGTGCATAGCCGCTCATCTGCGGCATGTTGCAATCGGTCATCAGTACGTCAAAGGCCCCGGAACGCCACTGCTGCAGCGCCTCCTGGGCATTGTCACAGGCCACGACCCGGTGTCCGAGAAACATCAACTGCTGGCTCAGGACCATCCGATTGGCGCTCAAGTCATCCACCACCAGCACCTCGATGCTGCGACTCGGCGGGCGCTCGGCAGACGGTGACGCCTGAGGCTCAAGATCGTCGCTGACCCGTTCCGGATACAGCTCGAGGGTGACCACGGTTCCCGCACCCGGTTCGCTCGACAGGTGAATGCGCCCGCCCATCAACTCGATCAGCTGCCGACAGATGCTCAGGCCCAGCCCGGTACCGCCATACGTCGAGGAGGTCATGGCGTCGGCCTGAACAAAAGGCGTGAAAATGTTCGCTTGCTGCTCGGCACTGATACCCGGGCCGGTGTCCGCAACACTGATGCGCAGGCACTCGATACCGGACTCGTCGGGCTGACGCTCGACCGTCACCCGCACCTCACCTTCCGCGGTGAACTTCAGGGCGTTGCTCAACAGGTTGTGCAGGACCTGGCGCAAGCGCAGCGGGTCGAAGAAATAACGGCCCTGGGCCTCTGCGTTGAACACCAACCGTAAATGCACCCCCTGATTACGCGCCGTCACCTCGAACAACTGCCGAACACTCTCGAAAAACGGCTTGAGGGCGGTGACCTGTGGCACCAACTGCATGTGCCCGGCTTCGATCTTGGCCAGATCAAGGCTGTCCCCCATCAGGCTGATCAACTCCTGGGCGGAGCGATAGGCCACCCGCAAGGCCTCGGAGAAGGGCGCGCCCCGGACCCTGGCCTGCTCCTTTTCCAGCTCAAGCAAGCCGACGATGGCCGTCATGGGCGTGCGGATCTCATGGCTCATGGTGGACAGAAATGCGCTTTTCGCGGCATTGGCCTGATCGGCCGCCTGACGCGCCTCCACCAGCTGATTCTCCAGGCGCTTGCGCTCGGTGATATCGATCCAGCCGCCCAGCAAGCCTTGCAGGAGCCCGTCGGCGCTATAGAAGGGCACTGTCCATTGATAGGCGTGAATCGAACCATTGCGCGTCTCCACCTGCCGATCGGCGAACACCGACGCCTCGCTGGCCAGCAATTGCATGATCTCGCCATGCAACTGGCGAGCGGTGGCCGCAGGCAACAGGTCCAGCTCGGTCAGTTGTCGTCCGCGAATCAGCTCCAGGCTCGTCCCCAACTGCTGCTCGTAACTCTTGTTGCAAGTGATCAGGCGCCCTTCCAGGTCTCGGACAAAGATCGGATTGGGAATACCGTCGAGCAGAGCACGCATGAACACCAACTGATCATTGAGTCGTTGCTCGGCCTGCAATCGCTGCTGAATCTGGCGCTTGAGCCGACTGCTCCAGGCCAGGGAGGCCAGCCCGAACAGCAGCGCCGTGGCAATGGCCCAGTAGACCCAGGTCGGCACACGCTGCCAGGCCGGCATCGGCACCGGCGTGGCCCCCAGCCACTTGAGGCGAATGGCACTGAGCTCCGCCACCGGCAGCGCCTCCAGCGACTTGTTCAAGATGCTCAGCAGTTCGGGCTGATCCTTGCGCACGGAAAACTCGTCAGCCGACCAGGTGCCTTCGACACTGCGCCCGACCCGCAACCCGTCATCGGCCGCCCCCAGCGCCTGAACCTGGACCTCATTCTGAATGGTTGCCCGGGCCTCGCCACTACTCACCAGGGCCCGCGCCTCTTCATCGCTGGCGACACTGCGCAAGCGGATATCGGGGTAGTTGCGGCGAATGTAGCTCTCAAGGGTGTGCCGGGCCGGCAGCGCCAGTACCTCGCCTGCCAACTGTTCCAGGCTGCTCAGGCGCCGATCCTCCGGGCGCACGACAAAAACCCAGGCGGCACCACCAAAGGCATGGGAAAAATTCAGGAACAGTCGCCGGTCTTCACTGGCCGTGAGGGTCGAGTTCATCTGCGCCTGCCCGCTTTCCAGCAGCTCCAGGGTCTGCGCCGTGGTAAGGCTCTCCTTGTGCACAAAATGCAGACCGGTCATGCGCGAGATGCGGTTGAGCAAATCGATGTTCAGGCCAGCCCAGCGCCCCTCCTTGTCCTTGAACACATGGGGCGGATACTGCTGGGACGCGACCATCACATGCGGGTGCTGGAGAATCCAGGCCTGCTCCTCGGCGCTGAGTTCGATGCGCTCACCCGAGATATTCGCCCCCAGCCCGGTGGTCCAACGGGCCTGTATTTCCCGCTGCAGGGACTCGTCGATGCTCTGCAGCGCCTGCTCCAGCATGCCCGCCAGCAGCACGTTGTCATCCCGCGTGGCAAAGGCAAAGCCCGTCGGCGGCAGGCGGCTTTCATCCTGGATCCGTACCGCCAGATAAGGGCGCAGGGCCTGGTAGGCGCGGACGATGATCTCATTGCCGATGAAGGCGTCGGCATCGCCCTGATTCAATGCCTCCAAGCCGCTGTAGAGGTTCGGCGAGAGCATGATCTGACTGTTCGGATACGCCGCATGAACCTGCTCGGCGTTGGCATAGCCATCCAATAACACCAGTTTCTTGCCGGCCAGGTCATCGCCGGAGCTCACCCCGTCACGACGCACCACCACTACCGCCCTGTCAGGCATGTAGTCACTGGTGAAACGCAGCCCCGAGACACCGCGCTCATAGCCATTGGCACTGGTCAGGACATCGATACTGCCGTTGCGCAGCGCTTCAATCGCCTGCTCTCGCTCGGAAAACCCCAGGACCTCCATCGTGACACCCAACCGCTCGCCCACCAGCGCCAGGTAGTCGGCGCTGATTCCTTGATAGCGATTGCGGTCCCGGGTGATATCAATGGGCTGGTAGTCATCGATGGCGATGCCGACCCTCAGCGTCTTATGCGTCGCCAGCCACTGGCGTTCGGCAGGTGCCAGGGCCAGGGGTTCCAGGTCAACGAAAGCCGGCACCAGCTTGAAGGGTAGATTCTTCGTCGCAGCCGCCAGCAACGCGCCACAGAACAGGCAGGCCAGCAGGCCCCCGACAAGCCGCCACAAGGCAAGTGACATGCAATGGGTTTGGCGGTTGCTCATCCGTGCCTCCCTGCCCCAGCCGGGCCAAGCTCATGCAACAGGTGCGAGAAAAAACAAAGCCCGTCAGGAGACGGGCTTCGTGGACGACAAGACCATCCGGTCAGAGCGGCTTGCCACGATTGCCGTGCTGGCTGACGAAAGCCTGCACCGCTTTCAGGTCGTTGGCCAGGACCGTGCAGCGTTCTTCACGCTGGAACAGGTCGGACAGGTGCGCCGGCAGCTCCAGGGCCTTGCCGACACCGGCCTTCTCCACGGCATCCGGGAACTTGACCGGGTGCGCGGTGCCCAGGACCACCATCGGCGTGTCCAGGTTGCGACGGCATTCACGGGCGGCCTTGACGCCGATCGCGGTGTGCGGGTCCAGCACTTCGCCGGTCTGGGCGAAGACTTCGGCGATGGTTTCGCAGGTCTGCTCGTCGTTCACCGCCAGGGAATCGAACAGCTTGCGCGCTTCGGTCCAGCGATCCTGCTCGACACTGAAACCGCCGCCTTGCTTGAAGCTGTCCATCAACGCAGCCAGGGCCGCACCGTTGCGACCGTGCAGGTCGAACAGCAAGCGTTCGAAGTTCGACGACACCATGATGTCCATGGACGGCGACAGGGTCGCGTGCAGGGTTTCCTTGACGTACTGATTGCCGCTCATGAAGCGGTGCAGGATGTCGTTGCGGTTGGTGGCGACGATCAGCTGGCTGATCGGCAGGCCCATGTTGCGCGCCAGGTAGCCGGCGAAGATGTCGCCGAAGTTGCCGGTGGGCACCGAGAACGCGATGGAGCGCGCCGGACCGCCCAACTGCAGGGCCGCGTGGAAGTAGTAGACGATCTGGGCCATGATCCGCGCCCAGTTGATCGAGTTCACCGCCACCAGGCGCGTGCCCTTGAGGAAGCCCTGGTCGGCGAAGCTGGCCTTGACCATCTCCTGGCAGTCGTCGAAGTTGCCTTCGATGGCGATGTTGTGGATGTTCTCGCCGAGGATGGTGGTCATCTGCCGGCGCTGCACTTCCGATACCCGGTTGTGCGGATGCAGGATGAAGATGTCGACGTTGTCGCAACGCTTGCAGCCTTCGATGGCCGCCGAACCGGTGTCACCGGAGGTGGCGCCGATGATCACCACGCGCTCGCCGCGCTTCTCCAGCACGTAGTCCAGCAGGCGACCCAGCAGTTGCAGGGCGAAGTCCTTGAACGCCAGGGTCGGGCCGTGGAACAGCTCCAGCACCCACTCATTGCCATTGAGCTGACGCAGCGGCGCAATGGCGTTGTGGGAGAACGCCCCGTAGGTTTCTTCGAGGATCTTCTTGAAGTCGGCATCCGGAATGCTGCCGGTGACGAACGGGCGCATGACCCGGAACGCCAGCTCGTGATACGGCAGGCCGGCCCAGGAAGCGATTTCTTCCTGGGTGAAACGTGGCAGGTTCTCCGGTACGTAGAGACCGCCGTCGCTGGCCAGACCGGCCAGCAGCACATCTTCGAAATTCAGGGCCGGTGCCTGGCCACGAGTACTGATATAGCGCATGGGGACAAACCTTCGGTTTGAGCTGCAAGTTGCAAGCTACAGGCGACAAGTCAGAGCAGTTGCGCTTCTGGCTTGCCGCTTGGAACTTGAAGCTTGCCGCTGCTTCAATTGAGATGTTCGACGCGGATACGGACCACTGGGCCTACGACGCCCTGCAGGGCCTCCAGCGCGGTAATCGCATCGTTGATGTGCTGCTCCAGAACGCGGTGGGTCAGCAGGATCATCGGCACCAGGCCGTCCTGCTCTTCCACTTCCTTCTGCATGATCGATTCGATGTTGATGCCACGCTCGGAAAGAATGCTCGCCACCTGGGCCAGTACGCCCGGGTGATCCTTGGCCTGGATGCGCAGGTAGTAGGCGCTTTCACAGGACTCGATCGGCAGGATCGGGTGATCAGACAGGGAGTCCGGCTGGAAGGCCAGGTGCGGCACGCGGTTTTCCGGGTCGCTGGTCATGGCGCGAACCACGTCCACCAGGTCGGCCACCACCGAGGAAGCGGTCGGCTCCATGCCGGCGCCGGCGCCGTAGAACAGGGTCGAACCGGCAGCGTCGCCATTGACCATGACCGCGTTCATCACGCCGTTGACGTTGGCGATCAGGCGATCGGCCGGGATCAGGGTCGGGTGCACCCGCAGCTCGATGCCCGCCTCGGTGCGGCGCGCCACACCCAGGTGCTTGATGCGGTAGCCCAGGGCTTCGGCGTAGTTCACGTCGGCGGTGGTCAGCTTGGTGATGCCTTCGGTGTAGGCCTTGTCGAACTGCAGCGGGATACCAAAGGCGATGGACGCCAGGATGGTCAGCTTGTGCGCGGCGTCGATGCCTTCGACGTCGAAGGTCGGATCGGCTTCGGCATAACCCAGGGCCTGGGCTTCGGCCAGCACGTCTTCGAAGGTGCGGCCCTTCTCGCGCATTTCCGAGAGGATGAAGTTGCCGGTGCCGTTGATGATCCCCGCCAGCCAGTTGATGCGGTTGGCCGACAGCCCTTCGCGGATCGCCTTGATCACCGGGATGCCACCGGCCACGGCGGCTTCGAAGGCCACGATCACGCCCTTCTCCTGGGCCTTGGCGAAGATTTCGTTACCGTGCACGGCGATCAGCGCCTTGTTCGCGGTGACCACGTGCTTGCCGTTCTCGATGGCCTTGAGCACCAGCTCGCGGGCCACGGTGTAGCCACCCACCAGCTCGATGACGATATCGATCTCGGGGTTGGTGGCCACGGCGAAGACATCGTTGGTAATCGCAATACCGGTCGTTTGGAACTGCGGCTTTGGCGTACGGGTAGCAATTTGCGCTACTTCGATTCCACGCCCGGCACGGCGGGCAATCTCCTCGGCGTTACGCTGAAGTACGTTTAGGGTACCGCCACCGACAGTACCCAGCCCACAGATGCCTACTTTGACCGGATTCACTCTGAACTCCCCATAAAACGGCCGACTCAAGGCCGGCCGTGGAAAACAGCCGCAAACAGCGCGGCTCTCTATTAATGCCCCTCCAGCTACACGCAGAGGGGCATGATCGTCAAAGGCTAGCGTGACGATGCAGGATTATTTCGCACCCAGCGCCAGTTTGGCGATCTGTGGTGCCGGCTGGTAGCCGGGAATTACCTGGCCATCGGCCAGAACGATGGCCGGCGTGCCATTGACGCCGATCGACTGACCCAGGGCGAACTGCTTGGACACCGGGTTATCGCACTTGGCGGCCTTGATTTCCTTGCCGTCGACCATCTTGTCCATCGCGGCTTTCTTGTCCGCCGAGCACCAGACCGCCTGCAGCTGTTCGTCACCCGGCGAGCCCAGGCCCTGGCGCGGGAAGGCCACGTAGCGCACTTCCACACCCTGCTTGTTCAGCGCCGGGATTTCCGCGTGCAGCTTGTGGCAGTAGGGGCAGGTGGTGTCGGTAAATACGGTGATGTGGGTCTTGGTTTCGCCAATGGCCGGATAGACCACAGTTTCTGCGACCGGAATGCCGTTGATCAACTTGGAAATGCCCAGGCGCTCGGTTTTTTCCGTGAGATTCACCGGCTTGCCGTCCTTGAGCTGGAACAGATAGCCCTGAACCACGAACTGGCCGTCGGCGCTGGCGTAGAGCACGCGACTGCCCTTGAGCTTGACCTCATACAGGCCCGCCAGGGGGCTGGCGGTGATGCTTTCCACCGGCACTTCGAGCTGCAGCGTCTCGAGGCTCTTGCGGATGGCTTTCTCGGCACTGTCATCGGCCACGGCGAAGGTGCTGAGCAGCGCCAGGGAGGCGGCGGCAATAATCTGGGTCAAACGCATGGGAACTCCTGAAGGCGGGCAAATGGGCAAACGCCAAGGCTGGTCGGGACCAAACGCGGGCAAACACCCTTTTTGCAAACCGGCAAAGCCTATCACATCTGTTTGCCGGCACCGACTACGGGCGACGCAAAGCGCCGCACGGACGCCCATTCAGCCCCTTGGATGATGTTTGGCGTGCAGATCCTGCAGCCGCGCGCGCGCCACGTGGGTGTAGATCTGGGTGGTGGACAGGTCGCTGTGCCCCAGCAGCATCTGTACCACCCGCAAATCGGCACCGTGATTGAGCAGGTGCGTTGCAAACGCGTGGCGCAGGGTATGGGGCGACAGCGCCTTGCCGATCCCGGCGACCTTGGCCTGGTGCTTGATCCGGTGCCAGAAGGTCTGTCGGGTCATCTGCTCGCCGCGCTGGCTGGGAAACAGCACATCGCTGGGCCGCCCGCCCAGCAACTCGGCACGGCCATCACGCATGTAGCGCTCGACCCAGACAATCGCCTCCTCACCCATGGGCACCAGGCGCTCCTTGCTGCCCTTGCCCATGACCCGCAACACACCCTGGCGCAGGTTGACCTGCTCCAGGGTCAGGCTGATCAGCTCGGTGACCCGCAACCCGCAGGCATAGAGCACTTCAAGCATGGCGCGGTCGCGCTGACCGATGGCCTCGCTCAGGTCCGGGGCGGCCAGCAGCGCCTCGACATCCGCTTCCGACAGCGACTTGGGTAATGGCCGCCCCAGTTGCGGCATGTCGATCCGCAGGGTCGGATCGACTTCAATCAGTTTCTCCCTGAGCAGATAGCGATAGAACCCGCGCAGGCCGGAGAGAAACCGCGCCGTCGAGCGGGGCTTGTAGGCCTGCTCCACGCGCCAGGCCAGGTGATCGAGGATCAACTCGCGACCGGCTCGCGGCAGCTCCAGCCCCTGCTCCTGCAGCCAGCCGTTGAACAGCGCCAGATCGCTGCGGTAGGCGTCGCGGGTGTTGTCGGACAAGCCTTTCTCCAACCACAGGGCATCGAGAAAACGGTCGATCAGAGGGTGGTCGATGGCGGGCATAAAGACTCGAAAGGCGCGGCCCAGGGGCTGCGGGTAAAAAAATAGTGAACTGCACGGAGGGTCGCTAGTCTTTCATAGCCAGCCATTTCAAGGAACAGGGTGCATTGATGAGCGAACAACAGATTCTGCTGGCCTTCGGCGGCATCGGCGTGGCGGCACTGGGCTGCCAATGGCTGGCCTGGAGGCTGAAGCTGCCGGCCATTCTGTTCCTGCTGCTCAGCGGCATCCTGGCCGGCCCCGTGCTCGGCTGGCTCGACCCGCAGGAAATGTTCGGCCCGCTGCTGATGCCCCTGGTGTCGCTGGCGGTGGCGCTGATCCTGTTCGAAGGCAGCCTGACCCTGCACCTCTCGGAATGGCGCGAGATCGGCAGTGTGGTCCATCGCCTGGTCACCCTCGGCGCGCTGTCCACCTGGGCGGTGATCACCCTGGCCACCCATTGGCTGCTGGGCTTCGACTGGATGCTGGCCCTGCTGTTCGGCACCCTGACGCTGGTCACCGGACCGACGGTGATCGTGCCCATGCTGCGGGTGGTGCGCCCCAAGGCCTCGATCGCCAACATCCTGCGCTGGGAAGGCATCGTCATCGATCCCATCGGCGCCCTGCTGGCGGTGGTGGTCTACAGCTTCATCATCGCCAGTGCCGCCGGCGATGGCCTGAGCCACAGCTTGCTGACCTTCGGCGGCGTGATTCTGTGCGGCAGCCTGTTCGGCATCGTCGGCGGCTGGGTCCTGGGCAGCATCATGCGGCGCCAGTGGCTACCGGAATACCTGCACAACCTGGCAAGCCTGGCCGGGGTACTGGGGATCTTCATTGCCTCCAACCAGGTGATGCACGAATCCGGGCTGCTGGCGGTGACCCTGATGGGCATGTGGATGGCCAACATGAAGGGCGTGGACGTGCGGCACATCCTGCACTTCAAGGAGAACCTCAGCGTGCTGCTGATCTCCGGGCTGTTCATCCTGCTGGCAGCGCGCCTGGACCTCAAGGCGCTGATCGCCCTGGGCCCGCTGGTGCTGATCCTGCTGCTGGTGATCCAGTTCATCGCCCGCCCGCTGAACGTGCTGCTGTCCACCGCCGGCTCCAGTCTCAACTGGCGCGAGCGGGCGTTGCTGGCGTGGATTGCCCCACGGGGGATTGTCGCCGCCGCGGTGTCGGCCATCTTCGCCATCCGCCTGGACGAAGCCGGCCATCAGGGCGCGCTGCTGCTGGTGCCGCTGACCTTCGCCGTGATCATCGGCACCGTGGTCCTGCAAAGCGCCACCGCTCGCCCTCTAGCGCGCCTGTTGAACGTCGCCGAACCGGCGCCCAGCGGCTTTCTGATCGTCGGGGCCAACGGTCCGGCCCGCACCCTGGGCAAGGCCCTGCAGCAACTGGGCAGCCGGGTGCTGCTGACCGACTCCAGCTGGGAGAACATCCGCACAGCGCGCATGGAAGGCCTGCCGACCTACTTCGGCAACCCGGCCTCGCAACATGCCGACGCGCACCTGGACCTGGTGGGCCTGGGGCATCTGCTGGCGCTCTCGCCTTCCGGCGAGCTCAACACCCTGGCGGCCATGCGCTTTCGTCATGACTTCGGTCATCAGCGCCTGTTCGCCCTGGCCAACAGCCAGGAAAGCCGGCGCACCGACAAACACCGCGCCAGTCACGAACACCGAGGCCAGCTACTGGGCAGCGAGGCCCTGAGCTACACCAAGCTGGCCAGCCTGCTGGGCCAGGGCGCGGAGCTGTACAGCACGCACCTGACCGAGGCCTTCGGCTGGGATGACTACCAGGCCCTGCACGGCGAACGCGCCACCCTGCTGTTCGCCCGCGACAGCAACGGCTGGGTGCACGTAGTCACCCCGGAGAGCGACCTCAAGCCGGCACCGGGCTGGACCCTGCTGGCGCTGATCCAGCCCGAGTCCCCGTAACCAGCCCCGGTAGGAACCGGCTGCCGGCGAAGAGCCCCGATAGTGTGCTCGCCGGCAAGCCGCCTCCTACGCCGCAAACCCCGGAAGCACCGGCACCGGGCGCTTTTCGTCATCGATGGCGACAAAGCTGAACAGGCCATGGATGGCTTTTTCCCGCCCATCGCAGCTCATGCTTTCGACAAACACCTCGACTTCGACCTTGAGGCTGGTGTTGCCCACCTTCACCACTCGCCCGACCAACTCGACGATCGAACCGGCGGCAATCGGGTGCTTGAAATCAATGCGGTCGGTGGACACCGTCACCAGCGGCAAGCGACAGAAACGCGTGGCCGCAATGAACGAAACCTCATCCATCCAGGCCAGGGCGGTGCCGCCGAACAGTGTGTTGTGATGGTTGGTGGTGGACGGGAATACCGCCTTGGTCACGCGGGTCACCGAGAGTTCGGTACGACGCTGGATTTCTTGCTCACGAGGGGTCATCGAATTACTGCCTGAATGAATAGATCCGCGCATGGGCACGCTGCGGGCATGGAATGCCGATGAGCGCTGTCGGGCAGCGACCAAAGGCTTGAGGGAAACAATCGGGGGCCGCCTGCCTGTGGATAACGTCAGGTCAGGAGCGCCAGGAGGGTGTCACGCGCCCTGGGCGTCCATGCGGGTTGCACGGCGTGGGCGATCACACTTTATTGGGCCGGCGAGTATATCGCCGCCCGCCAGGGGCCGAAAGAACCCGCCAGGGGCCTGAGGCCAACGGCGGCGAGAAAAAATGCGATGATCCGCGCACTGTCAAAGGAGACCCGCCGCCATGGATGCCCCGCTCACGCCTTCACTCGTCACGCACCTGCAACAACGCCTGAATGCCGACCGAGTGGATCATCCAGACTTCATCGGCCCGCCGCTCGACATCAGCCCTCTGACACCCGCTCAACTGGGCAGCCTGTGGCCGGACATCCGCCGGGCCCTGCGCGACCCTGGCAACCCGGCGGCGCAGCAACTGGCGACCGCGATCGTGCAACAGGCCGCGGAACTGGAACTGAGCCCGGCCCTCGATCACAGCGCCCTGCTGGAGGCGCTGCGCAGTTGCCTGACCTGGCCGGAGGCACTGGAGCAACTGGCCTGTTTCAGCGGTACACCCAGCGCCGCCCTGGCCGCGGAGCTGCGCAGGATCCTCGCGGAACCCGGCGCACAGTGGGCGGCGAATTACCCCCAGGCGTACATGCTGACGCAATGGGTGGATGAAGAGGCCCGTGGGGCGCTGCGACGCTGGGTGGAACAGCACCATGGGAATTCGCCCTATGCCCGGCAGGAGTTCGAACTGCTGGGGCAACTGGAGCCGCGCTCACAGCAGGCCCTGGCCGGTAGCGAGTACTGGACTGGCCATCATCACCTGAGCGCCGATCCGGCCAGGGTGTTGATGGATGACGCGGCATACGTCGAATTCTCACAGCAGATTCTCAACACGGCGGCCCAGCGCCTGGACACGATTCACAGCGGCGCCACGCCCTATGTGGCCGATGGCGCCTTTACCACCGATGACACGCCGGTGATCGCCCGCGCCGCGCGGGTCGCCCTGCTGCGCGATGCCCCCTGGCTGCCACCGCTGATGGACATTTTGCTGCCCAAGGCCTGTGTCGCCCCGACCCAGGCCAAGACCGCGCCATCGCAGTCCCTGGCCATTGCCCTGGGGCACTGCATCGAGCAGGTGCCAACCCCGGAAAGCGTGCAGGCACTGCGCAGCGCCCTGAGCCTGGTGCGCCATGCCGGCATCCAGAAAAAACTCGCGCGCAACCTCAAGCCTGCCGAACGCGGCCTGGCCCAACGCCCCGAGATCGCCCTGCGCCTGGCCCCTACCAGCACGCCGGGCAAGGCCCAGCACGGGCTTCTGGCCAACTGCCTGGAATCCGGACTGTGGCAAGCCTTCGAGCTGCCTTTGCGCGACTGGCGAGCGCAACTGGCCGACTCCGCCGTGGGCTCGCCCTTTACCCGCTCATTGATTTGGGTTGCCCACTGCGACCATGACCAACGCCGCAGCTTCCTGCTGGATGCGAACGCGCAAGCGATGGATCCCTGGGGCCAGTCGCTGGACCTGAAGGCCGGGTGCAGGATTTCGCTGTGGCACCCGCTGTCGGCCAGCGCCGAGGAGCGCTACGCCTGGCAAAAGCTGATCAGCCAACGCCGGATCAAACAGCCGCTGCGCCAGGTGTTTCGCGAGTACTACCTGCCGTCCCCGCCAGAGCTGGAAAGCCACCACTGCCAGGCATTCGCCGGCTACAGCCTGTCCATCCGCCCACTGATCGGCCTGGCCCGCCGCGAAGGCTGGAAGATCGACAGGGACGGCGGTCTGAACCGATGCCTGGGCGACGTCCGGGTGAGCTTCGCCGTGAACACGGCGCTGTATCCGGGCCTGGAGGGGCACTGCCTGTCGGGCAGCACAAGCTTTGCCCGGCGCACCGACCGACATTGGCAGCCGATGCAGCTTCAAGATGTGCCGCCCCAGGTGTTTTCAGAGGCCTGCCGGGCCATCGACCTGCTGGTCAGCGTCAGCAGTTTCGCCATCGAGGAACTGGCGCAGAGCGCCACCGGCCAGCCCCTGCCGCAAATGCCGGCAGCCAGGCGTGAACAACGCCTGAATCTGTTGGCCGGGCAGAATCTCACCCAGATGACGCTGATGCGCCGCCACGTACTGGGCATGGCCTTCGCCACACTGATCGAGGAGGGGCTGGTGTCGCTGGAGGGACGTCATGTCCGGGCCGGCGACTATGCGGTGCATCTGGTCAGCGGGCGCGTGACGCGCAATGGGGCACCGGTGGAAGTAGCCCTGGCGGGGCAAAGTGGCAAATTGGCGGCGCTGCCCTGGCTGCCTTACGACGAGGTCCTGCTGGAGCGGATCGCCAATACGGTCTGCGTCCTGCTCAACCGCTCCGGGGATTAAATGACAGGCAACAAAAAAGCAGCCCGTAGGCTGCTTTTTTCTGCATCGGAAGCTGGACTTAAGCCAGTTTTTCCTTGATGCGAGCTGCTTTACCCGACAGGTCGCGCAGGTAGTACAGCTTGGCTTTACGCACGTCACCGCGACGCTTGACAGCCATGCTGTCGATCTGCGGGGAGTAGGTCTGGAAAGTACGCTCTACGCCAACACCGTTGGAGATTTTACGTACGGTGAACGCGCTGTTCACACCGCGGTTGCGCTTGGCGATAACTACGCCTTCGAACGCCTGCAGACGGGAACGATCGCCTTCCTTCACTTTCACCTGAACGACAATGGTGTCGCCCGGGGCAAAGGCTGGGATCTCTTTGGTCATCTGCTCTGCTTCGAGTGCAAGGATGATTTTGTTGGTCATGCTGTGCTCCTAAGGTAAATCGTCGGATCTACCATCGATACGTTGTTAACTATCGTCCCGCTCGCGGAGATATTCCTCGAGCAGCTTCTTCTCTTCTCCAGAAAGCGAGCGGCTTTCCAGAAGATCGGCGCGTCGTTCATAGGTCCGACCAAGGGACTGCTGTAAACGCCAACGCCGGATGTGTGCGTGATTGCCACTTAGCAATACGTCGGGAACACGCTGATCCGCATACACCTCCGGTCGGGTGTAGTGCGGGCAATCCAGCAGACCGTCCGTGAAGGAATCTTCCTCCGCGGAATCCACATGCCCTAAAGCTCCGGGCAGCAGTCGCGTAACCGCATCAATCAGGACCATCGCCGGCAGCTCGCCACCGGAGAGTACATAGTCGCCAATCGACCACTCTTCATCGACATGAGCTTCAATAAACCGCTCGTCAATGCCTTCATAACGACCAGCAATCAGGATCAATGCATCCTCATTCGCCAACTCGCGCACCGCCGACTGATTCAGTTGACGGCCTTGGGGCGACAGGTAGATCACCTTCGCACCCTCCCCGGCTGCGTTTCTGGCCTGAACCAGTGCATCCTCCAGGGGCTTGATCTTCATCACCATGCCCGGACCACCGCCAAACGGGCGATCGTCCACAGTGTGATGTCGATCCGTGGTGTAGTCTCGCGGATTCCAACAGGTCAGCTGCAACAGCCCCTGTTTCACCGCGCGGCTGGTTATGCCGTACTCGCTGATGGCGGAAAACATCTCGGGAAACAGACTGATCACTTCTACGCGCAAGTTAGCCACGCTTAGAAATCCGCGTCCCATTCCACCTTCATCTCGCCCGCTGCCAGGTCGACGGCCAACACGCATTGCTCGGTATAGGGCAACAGGCGTTCGCGATCATCCAGGCTGCCAGCGCAAGGCTTGACCACCATTACATCGTTCGAGCCGGTCTCTAGCAGGTGATCGATCTGCCCGAGCAGTTGCCCGAGGGTGTCGATGACCTTGAGACCTTGCAGCTGGTACCAGTAGTACTCGCCGTCGGTCAGTTCAGGGAACAGGCTGCGCGGCACGCAGATCTCGTAACCGGCCAGAAGACGAGCTTCTTCGCGATCATCAAGACCCTTGAGCTTTGCGACCAGGAACTTGTCGTTCCCGCGTCCGCTGACCAGCTCAACCTGTTTCACGCTACCTTCGCGCTTGAGCGTCCAGGTTTTGTAGTCCAACAGGTTTTTAATCGGATCAGTAAAGGAAAAGACCTTCACTTCGCCGCGAACGCCATGAACAGAGTAGATTTTGCCGATAACGATCAAATCATCAGCAGGAGCTGGCGTCGCGTTCATAGGGTTCAGGCTGCAGCCTTAGCCGATTCCTTCAGCAACTGAGCAACGCGCTCAGAAGGCTGTGCACCCACGCTCAGCCAGTAGGCTACGCGCTCTTGGTTCACGGACAGGCGGACTTCTTGACCACGAGCGATCGGGTTGAAGAAGCCAACTTGTTCTTTGTGCGAACCGTCACGTGGGTTACGGCTGTCGGTCACGGTCAAGTGGTAAAACGGGCGCTTTTTGGAGCCGCCAAGGGCAAGACGGATTGTTAGCATGTGAACATCGTTCCTGTAGTCGGTGCTGCAAATCTAAATGCACAGCGGGCATGGGTGCCCGAAAGGCCGCATATTCTAAGGAATATCCGGACTTTTGCAAATGACTTTTTCCGGCGCCTATCGGCTGCCACTCAGATTTGCTATGGAGCCGCCGCAAGCGGCAGCGAGTGAGCGCGCCCCAATCGAGGGTTTGCCCAGGATTCCACGTCCCCGTGGAAATGCGCCGACATGACTGCCGGCGCGGATTCTTCAGATCTTCGGCATGCCGCCGCCGGGCAACATTCCGCCCATGCCGCGCATCATCTTGGCCATCCCGCCCTTGGCGGAGAACTTCTTCATCATCTTCTGCATCTGCTTGTGCTGCTTGATCAAGCGACCGATGTCCTGCACCTGGGTACCGGAACCCATGGCGATCCGGCGCTTGCGCGAACCGCTGATCAGCTCAGGGTCGCGGCGCTCGGCCGGGGTCATGGAGTTGATGATGGCTTCCATCTGCTTGAACTGCTTTTCAGCGGCGCTCTGTGCGTTGCCCATCTGCGCCAGATTGACGCCGCCGATGCTCGGCAGCTTGTCCATCAGGCCGCCCAGGCCACCCATGTTCTTCATTTGTTGCAGCTGGTCGCGGAAGTCTTCGAGGTCGAAGCCCTTGCCCTTCTTCAGCTTCTTGGCCAGTTTGTCGGCCTTTTCCTTGTCGAGGGTCTGCTCGGCCTGCTCGATCAGACTGAGCACGTCGCCCATGCCCAGGATCCGCGAAGCGATACGCTCAGGGTGGAACGGCTCCAGGGCCTCGGTCTTCTCGCCCATACCGATGAACTTGATCGGCTTGCCAGTGATCGCGCGTACCGACAGCGCGGCACCGCCACGGGCGTCGCCGTCGACCTTGGTCAGGATCACCCCGGTCAGCGGGAGCGCATCACCAAAGGCCTTGGCAGTGTTGGCGGCGTCCTGACCGGTCATGGCGTCGACCACGAACAGGGTTTCCACCGGCTTGATCGCCGCGTGCAGCGCCTGGATCTCGTCCATCATCTCGCTGTCGACGTGCAGGCGACCGGCGGTGTCGACGATCACCACGTCGATGAACTTGAGTTTTGCTTCCTTAATAGCCGCTTCGGCGATGGCCACCGGCTTCTGGCTCAGGTCCGACGGGAAGAAGGTCACGCCGATGTCGTTGGCCAGGGTCTCCAGCTGCTTGATCGCCGCCGGACGGTAAACGTCGGCGGACACCACCATCACGCTCTTCTTCTTGCGCTCCTTGAGGAAGCGCGCAAGCTTGCCGGCGGTGGTGGTCTTGCCCGCGCCCTGCAGACCGGCCATCAGCACCACGGCTGGCGGCACAGCGCTGAGGTTCAAGTCTTCGTTGGCCGCGCCCATCAGGCTTTCCAGCTCGGCCTGGACGATCTTCACAAAGGCCTGGCCCGGGGTCAGGCTGCGGGACACTTCGGTGCCGACCGCACGTTCCTTCACCGAGTTGACGAAGTCCTTGACCACCGGCAACGCGACGTCGGCTTCGAGCAGCGCCATGCGCACTTCGCGCAGGGTGTCTTTGATGTTGTCCTCGGTCAGCTTGGCCTTGCCGGTGACATGGCGCAGCGTCTGCGAGAGACGGTCGGTTAGGTTTTCAAACATGCTCGATCCTTTCAGGCCCAAGGTAGACCGGGGTAATGGCGGCCCAGAGCGTAATAAACAAGTGCTCGATGAGCCTGCGGCGTGGGCAGGTCGCGGATTATAGCGAAGACTGCGCGTGGCGGACACCTCGCCGTCTGCTTGCGTGGTCTTTCAGGGCTGTGGGTTCTATGCCAAACTCAGCGACTTTCGGGCCTGCCTAACAGGATTTATGCTCCCCTTGTCACCCAGCTTGCTACCCACCCTCGCCGCCGCCGTCCTTTATGCCGCTGCGACCTTCTATCAAGGCTCTCGCCTGGCCTCCGGCGCCAAGGCAAACAAGCGCCTGCTGGTTACGCTGGGCATCCTGGCCCTGCTCGCCCACGGCCTCAGCCTGCTGACCCACCTGCTGACTCCGGCGGGCCTGGGCCTGGACTTCTTCAGCGCCGCCAGCCTGATCGCCGCCGCGGTCATTGCCCTGACCCTGCTGGCCTGCTGGCGGATTCCGGTGGAAAACCTGCTGGTGCTGTTATTTCCCCTGGGCGCCCTGACGGCCCTGCTGGCGCAGTTCGTGCCCACCGGCACGGTGCCGGTGATCGATGAGGAGCCGGGGATTCTCGCCCACATCCTGTTGTCGATCCTCGCCTACGGCATGTTCACCATCGCGGTCTTCCAGTCGTTGTTGCTGCTGGTGCAGGACCACCAATTGAAGAACAAGCACCCTTCCGGCCTGATCAGGAACTTCCCGCCCCTGCAGACCATGGAAAGCCTGCTGTTCGGCTTTCTCTGGGCCGGCTGGACCCTGCTGTCGCTGTCGCTGATCTCCGGCTGGCTGTTCGTCGAAAACCTGTTCGCCCAGCACCTGGTGCACAAGACCTTGCTGGCCTGCCTGGCCTGGGTGGTGTTCAGCGTGCTGCTGTGGGGTCGCAACCGCCTGGGCTGGCGCGGGCACAAGGCGATTCGCTGGACCCTTGCAGGTTTCTGCCTGCTGATGCTGGCGTACTTCGGCAGCAAGCTGGTTCGTGAATACATCCTGCACATCTGACGACCGGCCATGACCGACTCCCTGCCCTCCGGGCCCATGCTCGCGGTAATCGCCCTGCTGATCGTCTGGTCGGGGCTGTTCACCGCCATCGACGCCGCCCAGCAACACCTGCTGACCCAACGCAACGGCTCGCGCTCCGGGGACAAAGCGACAGCGCGACTGGCCTTCCCCAAGGAAAGCCTGATCCTGTGCAATACCCTGTGCCGGGTCCTGGCGGTGATCATCAGCACCTTGCTGGCGCTGTTCTACTGGGCGGAAGAAGGCCCCTGGCTGGCCTGCCTGATCAGCACCAGCGGCTTGCTGGTACTGGCCGAATACCTGCCCCGCACCCTGGCATTGCGCTACCCGGAAGGCACCCTGAGCTTCGGCAACAGCCTGCTGGCGATCCCCATGAAGCTCGTCTATCCCCTGGCCTGGCTGCTCAACGCCATCGGCCAACTGCTGTTGCGCCCGTTTGCCGCCAAGGCCAGCGCGGTCAAGCACAGCGACGATGATCCGGCGCTGCTGGACGACGAGCCCACGCCTCAGGAACACCACGCCCTGTCCGGCATCCACGCCCTGGACAACATCACCGTCAACGACATCCTGGTGCCCCGCAGCGAAGTGCAGGGCATCAACCTCGACGACCCGATCGAGGAGATCATTGCCCAACTGCGCCTGAACAAACGCACCCGGCTACCGGTATTCCACAGTGATATCAATCAGGTCGAAGCGGTGCTCAACACCCGGCAGATCCGCCACCTGCTGCCCGACGCCAGCCTGACCAAGGAAGCCCTGCTGGCCGCCTGCCATGAACCCTACTTCGTCCCCGAAAGCACCCCGCTGCAACTGCAACTGCTCAACTTCCACAAGCAGCAACGGCGCCTGGGCATGGTGGTGGACGAATACGGCGAAGTGCTGGGCATCGTCACCCTGGAAGACATCCTCGAAGAAATCGTCGGCGAGTTCGAAAGCGAGCACAGCCTGGACAACCCCCACATCCACCCGCAGGCCGACGGGCGTTATGTGGTGGAAGGCGCGGCCTCGATTCGCGAACTGAACAAGAGCCTGGGCTGGCACCTGCCCAGCGACGGCCCAAAGACCCTCAACGGCCTGGTCACCGAAGCCCTGGAAACCATTCCCGACAGCGCCGTGTGCCTGAAGATCGGCCGCTACCGCCTGGAGATCCTCGAAACCGAGGAAAACCGCGTCAGCCGCGTGCTGCTCTGGCACACCAGCAGCGTTCCCGCCCGGGTCTGACTCGCAGCCGATACGCCACAGGCGCTGATGCCGGCGCCCTTTCCGGCCCGCAACGGGCTCTCGGGGCCTGGCACAGTGACGCAAACCCGGCAACGAGCACAGGCCTTGTTGGATCGTTAGCAGCCTTTCTATAATCGCGCTGCTTACCCAAGCCCCGCAGATCCGCGTGCTACCCGCACCGCAGACGATCCTGCAGGCATCACCCGCCACCGTTCGACGTCACTCCCATCCCGAGTGACGAGCGCGCCAAACCCACATCCCTGGGTGCTCGACCATAATAATTCGCTCCACAGGAGCACAGACTGTCAGGGATATCCGCATGACGACCAGCACCACCTACAGCGCCACCGCGCCTGCCCAACCGAGCAACTCCGCCTCTCGGGTGGCCACCGCCAGTTTTATCGGCACCGCCATCGAGTTCTACGATTTCTACGTCTACGCCACCGCCGCCGCGCTGGTGATCGGACCGGTGTTCTTCCCCCAGAGCTCCGGCACCGCGCAAATGCTCTCGGCTTTCTTGACCTTCGGCATCGCCTTTCTCGCCCGCCCCCTGGGTTCGGCGCTGTTCGGCCATTTCGGCGACCGCATCGGGCGCAAATCGACCCTGGTCGCTTCGCTGCTGCTGATGGGGGTCTGCACCACCCTGATCGGCGTGTTGCCGGGCTATGACAGCATCGGCGCCTGGGCACCGATCCTGCTCTGCGTGCTGCGCTTCGGCCAGGGCCTCGGACTGGGCGGTGAATGGGGCGGAGCCGCTCTGCTGGCCACGGAAAACGCCCCGGCTGGCAAACGCGCCTGGTTCGGCATGTTCCCGCAACTGGGCCCCTCCATCGGCTTTCTCGCCGCCAACGGCCTGTTCCTGGCCCTGGCCATGGGCCTGGACGACGAGCAGTTCCGCGCCTGGGGCTGGCGCATTCCGTTTCTGCTCAGCGCCGCGCTGGTGATGGTGGGGCTCTACGTGCGCCTGAAGCTGCACGAAACCCCGGTGTTCGCCAACGCCGTGGCGCGCCAGGAGCGGGTGAAGATGCCGCTGGTGGAACTCTTCAGCCAATACTGGATGCCGGTGCTGCTGGGCGCCGCCTCGATGGTGGTGTGCTACGCGCTGTTCTACATCTCCACGGTGTTTTCCCTGAGCTACGGCGTCGCCACCCTGGGTTACAGCCGCGAGACGTTCCTCGGCCTGCTGTGCTTTGCCGTGCTGTTCATGGCCACAGCGACCCCGCTGTCGGCCTGGGCCAGCGATCGCTTCGGGCGCAAGCCGGTGCTGGTGGTTGGCGGCGTGCTGGCGATTCTGTCCGGCTTCACCATGGAACCGCTGCTGACCCAGGGCTCCACCGCCGGTGTAGCACTGTTTCTGTGCATTGAGCTGTTCCTGATGGGGGTGACTTTCGCCCCGATGGGCGCGCTGCTGCCGGAGCTGTTTCCGACCCATGTGCGCTATACCGGCGCTTCGGCGGCTTACAACCTGGGGGGCATTGTCGGCGCTTCGGCCGCACCCTTCTTCGCCCAGAAACTGGTGGCGATGGGTGGGTTGAGCTGGGTCGGCGGGTATGTGTCGGGGGCGGCGATCCTGAGCTTGATCGCGGTGCTGTGCTTGAAGGAAACGCGCAATAACGATTTGAATCGGGTCGTCTGAGCGGCCGCTTCGCGAGCAAGCTCGCTCCTACAGGTTCAATCCGGACCTTGTAGGAGCGAGCTTGCTCGCGATGCGTCTCAGAGTTCGACGACGACCGCTTGTGCAGCACGGGTCGCCTTGGCCCGGGCTGCTTCGATCGACTCGTCACGGGCCAGGGCCACGCCCATGCGCCGCTGGCCATTGACTTCCGGCTTGCCGAACAGGCGCAGCGCAGTGTCCGGCTCGCTCAGGGCGACGCCGAGGTTGGCGAAGGCGGTCTGGGTGGATTTGCCTTCTACCAGAATCACTGCCGAAGCCGATGGACCGAACTGACGGATCAGCGGGATCGGCAGGCCGAGAATCGCCCGCGCATGCAGGGCGAACTGCGACAGATCCTGGGAAATCAGGGTCACCAGGCCGGTGTCGTGAGGGCGCGGCGACACTTCGCTGAACCACACCTGATCGCCCTTGATGAACAGTTCCACGCCGAACAGGCCGCGGCCGCCCAGGGCTTCGGTCACTGCCTTGGCCACACGCTCGGATTCGGCCAGGGCTTTGGGGCTCATGGCCTGCGGCTGCCAGGATTCCTGGTAGTCGCCCTTCTCCTGACGATGACCGACCGGCGCGCAGAAGGTGGTGCCGCCCACGTGGCGCACGGTCAGCAGGGTGATTTCGTAGTCGAAGTCGATAAAGCCCTCGATGATCACCCGGCCCTTGCCGGCACGCCCGCCTTCCTGGGCGTAGTCCCAGGCTTTCTGTACGTCATCGACGCTGCGCAGCAGGCTCTGGCCCTTGCCCGAGGAGCTCATCACCGGCTTGACCACGCACGGGAAGCCCAGGTCTTGCACGGCCTTGGCGTAGTCTTCGAAGGTGTCGGCGAAGTGGTACGGCGAGGTCGGCAGGTCCAGCTCTTCGGCGGCCAGGCGGCGGATACCTTCGCGGTTCATGGTCAGCGAAGTGGCCCGCGCGGTCGGGATCACGGTAAAGCCTTCAGCTTCCAGCTCCACCAGGGTCGCGGTGGCGATAGCCTCGATTTCCGGAACGATGAAGTGCGGCTTCTCGGCTTCGATCACCGCCCGCAGCGCTGCACCATCGAGCATGTTGATCACGTGGCTGCGATGGGCCACTTGCATCGCCGGGGCGTTGGCGTAGCGGTCCACGGCAATCACCTCGACACCCAGGCGTTGCAGCTCGATCACCACTTCCTTGCCCAACTCACCACAGCCACAAAGCAAGACGCGGGTCGCGGTTGGCGACAATGGAGTTCCGATACGAGTCATCTGAAGGTCCTCAAAGGAGCGAATCATCGAGGGCCGAGCGCCAGGCGGACGACCCAAGGGGGAAAGAGCGCGGCATTTTACATGAACCGCGGCCTTTGGCTCAGCCGGCGCACGCCGCTTTGCGCAAACGCCAGGCCATGGCCAGCCAGACCACGGTGACCCCGGCGAACTTCGAGCCCAGGGCGGTGAGGATCACCCCCGGGGTCATGGCATCGATCATGCCGTAGAAGATGAAGGTATCCAGGGGAATGCTCAGGGCCGAACTGATCCACAGGCGATCATGCAGGGGCCGCTTGGTGATGCTGAACACCAGCCAGTCGATGCATTCCGAAACGGCGAACGCGCTGGCGCTGGCCAGGGCAATGGTCGGGTCGGAGGTGACATAGGACAACACCAGGGCCGCCAGCATGGCGACGACGGCGCCATGGCCGAAGCGAGTCTGCACCATGTCCCGCAGGACAAACACCAGCCCGCCCCAGGCCGACCAGACGATATCCAGCTGCGGCGCGACGGAAAAGGCGTAGTTGATCAGCACGACACTGCTGATATAGGTGATCAGGAAGAGCATGGGGCGAAGAGTACCTGTCGGGAAGGCGCACAGGTTACTGCAGGCCAGGGGTTGGGCCAAGAAACCCTTGCGCCGGCAAGCTGGCTCCCACGCATCGCCTGCAGGAGCCGGCGAATGGCCGGATCAGCTCGCCGAGCTGGAACCGACCATCCACAACAGTCCACTGGACTTGGCCCGCTCGTGGCACAGGGCCAGGACGACGCGGCGCTCGTTGTTGTCCATGCGACTCCAGCGGGTGATTTCCTCCACCGTGCGCTGACAGCCGGTGCAGATGTCCTGTTCATCCAGGGCACAGATGCTCACGCAAGGCGAGGCGACGGGTCTTTCAGGGGCAGTCATTGTTCTTGCTCAACCAGATCTCGGGCATAACGCTGGCCATTATGAACGTAGTGGGCGGCGCTGGCTTCGAGCATTTTCTTCTGCGCCTCGGTCAGCTCGCGCACCACCTTGCCGGGCGAGCCCATGACCAGCGAGCCATCGGGGATTTCCTTGCCCTCGCCGATCAGCGCGTTGGCGCCGATGATGCAGTACTTGCCGATCTTCGCGCCATTGAGCACCACCGCATTGATGCCGATCAGGCTGTAGTCGCCCACGGTGCAGCCATGCAGCATGGCGTTATGGCCGATGGTCACGCCGGTGCCCAGGGTCAGTGGAAAGCCCATGTCGGTGTGCATCACGGCCCCGTCCTGGACGTTGCTGTGCTTGCCGATCAGGATCAGTTCATTGTCGCCACGCAACACGGCGTTGAACCACACACTGGCCCCTTCTTCGAGCTTGACCTTGCCCACCAGGGTGGCATTCGGGGCCACCCAGCTCTGTGGATGGGTGTCGACTCGGGCGTCGCCCAGGCGGTATTTCATCTTGTTGTCCTTATGGTTCAGGCAGCCGCGGTTTATGCCATGCCAAGCCATGGCTTCAGGTGTCGATAAAGGATTTCGGCGGGTGATGCAGGCTGATATCGGCGTCGTACAGCAGGTTGACCAGTTCGACCACCATGATCGCGGTCAGGCCCCAGATCTTGTACTCGCCGAAACGGTAGCTGGGGACATACCAACTGCGGCCCTGGTAGTCGATACGGTGGGTGTGTTCGCGAGGGTCCTGGCGGAAGAATTCCAGGGGCACGCTGAAAACAGCGGCAATCTCGGCATCATTGGCCCGGTATTCGACGTAATCGGGAATCACCCCGACGTAGGGCGTGACCTTGATCCCGTGCAGGGAAACCAGCGGACTCAAGGGGCCGATGACCTCCACCAGTCCGGGCGGCAGACCGATCTCTTCTTCGGCCTCGCGCAGGGCGGTGAAGATCAGGTCCGGGTCTTCCGGATCGCGCCGGCCACCGGGAAAGGCCACTTCACCACCATGGGTCGACAGCCCGCTGGCACGCAGGGTCAGCACCAGTTCCGGTTCGTCGCTGCGGGTGATGGGAACCAGCACCGCAGCCTCGGGGAAACGTCGGTCGGTCTCCAGGGTTCGTGGGGTGTAATGGCTTACCCGATGAAGTAGCTCGTCCAGCATGAGGCATCTCGATCTGTTGGCTACCGTGCATCATGCACCAATCCAATCGGTGGCCCAACCCCCGCTCCCGGGCATGTCGCTTAACGACAACTTGCCGACAACCGGACGGCGCGCCAAGATAGCCCCAGCCTTTTCGGATACCCCTCATGAAATTTTGCAGCCAGTGCGGCAACCCGGTGACCCAGCGCATTCCCGACGGCGATTCGCGCCTGCGCTTTGTCTGCGATCACTGCCAGACCATCCATTACCAGAACCCCAACATCGTTGCCGGCTGCCTGGCGACCTGGGAAGGCAAGGTGCTGTTGTGCCGCCGCGCCATCGAACCACGCCTGGGCTACTGGACCCTGCCGGCGGGCTTCATGGAAAACGGCGAGACGGTGGAACAGGCGGCCATCCGCGAAACCTTCGAGGAAGCCTGCGCCCGGGTGCGCAACCTGAATATCTACACCCTGATCGACGTGCCGCACATCAGCCAGGTGCATGTATTCTTTCGCGCCGAGCTGGCGGACCTGGACTTTGCCGCCGGTCCCGAGAGCCTGGAAGTGCAGTTGTTCGAGGAAGCCGATATCCCTTGGTCCGAGCTGGCTTTCCGCACCGTCGGTCGTACCTTAGAATGCTTCTTCGCTGACCGGCGGGCACAGGCTTATGCCGTACGCTCCGAATCCATTCCGCCGCTCTCTCAGCCTGCCATCAGTTAAACAATAAAAACGTGCACGGAATCTGTGCGCGCCTGGGGATATCGTGTCAATGCGCTGGTTGCTTGCCCTGCTGTGCTGTTCCGTCGTCACTCTGTCTCAGGCCTCCACGGTGGAAACCCTGGACGGCAAGGTCATCGAAAAGGTCCTGGTGCTCAAATCCGCCCATCAACTGCAGTTGATCAATGGCGGCAAGCCACTGAAAACCTACCGGATCTCCCTGGGCAAGAAGCCCAAGGGGCCCAAGCTCATGGAAGGCGATAAACGCACCCCGGAAGGCCTCTACTGGCTCGACTGGCGCAAGACCAGCGACCGCTACAACCTGGCCATGCACATCTCCTACCCGAACATCACCGATGCCGCCCGCTCGCGTCGCGAAGGGGTCAATCCCGGCGGCATGATCATGATCCACGGCACCCCGGACACCGAAGAGTTTCCCGAGCAGTACTTCCACACCCTGGACTGGACCGATGGCTGCATCGCCATGCGCAACGTCGACATGCGCGAAGTCTGGGGCCTGGTGAAAGACGGCACACTGATCGAAATCCGCCCTTAACGGCCTCCCGGAAAAAATATTTCTCCCCCCGCCGCCCTCCCCGGGCGCGCATACCACTTGGCGACCCGCTGCGGGTCGCCACCTCGACTCAAGGCCTTCGCGGCCAGACCTGCCTAATACCACTTCAATCATTTATCCTCTCATGCACCCCGAAAGCGCCGGATTTACTGCACTTCAGCCCGATAGATGGCGTTGACATGGTATTTAAGTGGTATTAGTTTTTCGGCATTACCGGGCGACAACAACCTAATAACCGCATCGGAAAACCTACAGATGAATCACCTCCTGACCTTGCGTCCCGACGACTCCCAGCCGACCCCGCTGTACCTGCAACTGGCCCGCAACCTGGAAGCGGCGATCCACTCCGGCCAATGGAAAGCCGAGCAGGCACTGCCTTCGGAACGCAACCTCAGCGAACTGCTGGGCATCTCCCGAGTGACCGCGCGCAAGGCCCTGGAAGTGCTTTTCGAGCGAGGCCTGATTCGTCGCAGCCAGGGCTCGGGCACCTTCATCACTCCGCGCCTCGAACAGCCCCTGTCGCGCCTTTCCGGCTTCAGCGAGATGCTGCGCCTCAAAGGCTTCGTCCCCGGCTCGCAGTGGCTGGAACGCACCCTCACCCCGCCGACCCACGAAGAGCTGATCCGCCTCGGCCTGTCGCCCAACGACAAGGTGGCGCGGCTCAAGCGCCTGCGCAAAGCCGACGATGCGGTCATGGCCATTGAGATGAGCACCCTGCCGGCCAGCATCATTGCCAGGCCCGAGGCGGTGGGTGATTCGCTCTACGAGTACCTCGACAGCATCGGCCGCCCCGTGGTCCGGGCCCTGCAGCACATCCAGGCGATCAATGCCTCGGACGAGTTTGCCGCCCTGGTGGGCATTGCCCCCGGCACCGCCATGCTGCTGATGACCCGGGTCGGCTACCTGGAAGACAACACGCCGATCGAAGTCACCGACACCTATTGCCGCAACGACTACTACGACTTCGTCGCCGAGCTGCGACGCTGAATCCGCCCCCTGGAGCCAGAGAAACGCCCATGTCCGAAGACAACATCCTCACGCCCCAAGGCTGGGTCCGTGGCCGCCTGGTCCATGAGCACGGCAAGGTCGTGGCCATCGAAGGCAGCCCCTGCGACCCGGCGGACAATGACCTGCCCTACCTGCTGCCGGGCTTCATCGACCTGCACGTCCACGGCGGTGGCGGCCAGGACGTCATGCAAGGCCGCACAGCTTTCGAAACCATCACCCGTACCCACGTGCGTTTCGGCACCACCTCGCTGCTGGCCACCACCATGACCGCCCCCAGCGCGGAAATCAGCCAGGTCCTGGCCGAGCTCGGGGTCTACGCCGAGCAGCGCCCCCAGGGCTGTGCCCGAGTGCTCGGCGTGCACCTGGAAGGCCCCTACATCAACCCCGGCAAGCTCGGCGCCCAGCCCAACTTCGCCCACACCGCGCTCATGGCGGAAGTGGAGAAGTACCTGCAACTGGCGCCCATCCGGGTGATCACCATCGCCCCGGAAATCGCCGGCCACGACGCGCTGATCCGCGAACTCAGCGCCCGCGGCGTGCGCATGCAGATCGGCCACACCCTGGGCAGCTACGAAGAAGGCGTGGCCGCCCTCGCCGCCGGCGCCACCAGCTTCACCCACCTGTACAACGCCATGAGCCCCCTGCATCACCGTGAGCCGGGCATCGTCGGCGCCGCCCTGGCCCATGCCCAGTACGCGGAGCTGATCCCCGACCTGCTGCACGTGCACCCCGGCGCCATGCGCGTGGCCCTGCGCTCGATCCCGTGCCTGTACTGCGTCACCGACTCCACCGCCGCCGCCGGCATGCCCGACGGCGAATACCGGCTCGGCAGCCACACCGTGACCAAGTGCCTGGGCGGTGTGCGCCTAGCGGACGGCACCCTGGCCGGCAGCACCCTGACCATGGATCAGGCCCTGCGCAATCTGGTGAAGATCGGCTTGCCCCTGGCCGAGGCCTCCCAGCGCCTGTCGCAATTTCCCGCCGATTACCTCGGCATCCCCGAACGCGGCCGCCTGCAACCCGGCAGCTGGGCCGACAGCGTGCGCCTGGACCGCGCACTCACACTGACCGCCGTCATGGTCGAAGGAGAAGACATTGACTTCAAAAATGCTTGAAGAGGCGCTGTCCTCGCACAGCGCCGTCCGCAGCCAGTTGCAGCACCTGGACCCGTCCCTGGTCGAGGTCGCCGGCCGCCTGGGCCGCCAGCCGCCACAAGTGGCCATGACCGTGGCCCGGGGCAGCTCCGACCATGCCGCCAGCTACTTCGCCTACCTGACCATGCAACAGGTGGGCATCCCGGTGGCCTCGCTGCCGATGTCGGTGGTGACCATGCAACAGGCGCCCTTGCGGGTCAGCGGCCAGGCGGTGTTCGCCTTCTCGCAATCGGGCCAGAGCCCGGATCTGGTGAACAGCGTGCGCCTGCTGCGCAAGCGCGGGGCCCTCAGCGTAGCCATGGTCAATGCCGAACACAGCCCCCTGGAGGCCGCCAGCGAATTCTCCCTGCCGCTGTACGCCGGCACCGAGCAGAGCGTGGCGGCGACCAAGAGCTTTATCGCCACCCTCAGCGCCAGCGCCCGGCTGATCGGTCACTGGAACGAGGACAGCCACCTGCTGGAGGCCGGCCTGGCTCTGCCCGAAGGCCTGCAACAGGCCGCGACCCAGGACTGGAACCTGGCGGTCAATGCCCTGCGCGATTGCCAGCGCTTGATGGTGATCGGCCGTGGTGCCGGCTTCGCCATCGCCCAGGAAGCGGCGCTCAAGCTCAAGGAAACGTCGGCGATCCAGGCCGAAGCCTTCAGCAGCGCCGAAGTGCGCCACGGCCCGATGGCCCTGATCGACCACGACTACCCGTTGCTGGTGTTCGCCCCCCGGGGCGCCGAACAGGGCGGCCTGCTGAGCCTGGCGGCGGACATGCGCCAGCGCGGCGCCAAGGTGCTGCTGGCGGCGCCGGATGACATCGGTGAGCGGGACCTGACCCTGAGCCGCGCGGAACACCCGGTGCTGGACCCGATCCTGGCGATCCAGAGCTTCTATGTGATGGCCGCCGGCCTGGCCGAGGCCCGCAGCATGGACCCGGATCAGCCGCGCCACCTGAGCAAAGTGACCCGCACGCACTAAGCCCCTTTGATCGATGAGTACTGCGCCATGCACAACAACAATAACGACCTGACGCTCAGTGCCCCCCTCAGCGGGCCTGTCCTGCCGCTGAGCAGCGTCCCCGACCCGGTGTTCGCCAGTGGCGCCATGGGAGACGGGATTGCCATCGACCCGCTCAACGACACGCTGCACGCGCCCTGCGCCGGGCAAGTGGTGCAGATCGCGCGCACCGCCCATGCGGTGACGCTGCGGGCCGCCAACGGTGCCGAATGGCTGCTGCACCTGGGCCTGGACACCGTCGAACTGCAAGGCGAAGGCTTTGCCCTGCTGGTGGAACAAGGCCAGCAAGTCAGCGCCGGCCAGCCCCTGCTGCGGTTTGACCTGGACCATGTGGCGCAGCACTGCCGGAGCCTGATCAGCCTGATGATCCTGACCAACGGCGAACACTTCGAGCTGCGTCACCTGAACCTGTCTTCGGTCAAGGTCGGCGAGCCGTTGCTGCATCTCAGCCGCCGCACGGATGCCGCCAGGCCGGAGCTTTCCCGGGCCGACGCCAGCGAGCAGGCCAGCGCCCGGATCCGGGTCGCCCACCGCGGCGGGCTGCACGCTCGCCCGGCCGCGCTGGTGCGCCAGACCGCGGCGGCATTCAACAGCCACTCACAGCTGAGCTTCAAGGACAAAAGCGCTCCCTGCACCAGCCTGATCGCCCTGATGGGCCTGGGCATCGGCGAACAGGATGAAGTGCTGGTCAGTTGCCAGGGCGATGATTGCCAGGCCGCCTTGCAGGCGCTGCTCAAGACGCTAGGCAGCGCCCTGGCGGACGATGCCCACGCCGCAGCGCCGGCCGCACCCCAGGTGCTGCGCCCGGCCACCGAGGATGGCGTGTTGCAAGGCGTCTGCGCGGCACCCGGGCTGGCTTGCGGCCCCCTGGTGCGCCTCAACGCCATGGAGCTGCCCAAGGACAGCGGCCAGCACCAACCCGAGTCGCAGCGCCAGGCCCTGAGCGCGGCCCTGGAGCAGGTGCGCGGGGATATCCTGCGCACCCTGGAACAGGCCCGGCAACGCCGGGATCAGCAGGAACAGGACATCTTCAACGCCCACCTGGGGCTGCTGGAAGACCCGACCCTGCTGGACGCCGCCGACGCCGCCATCGCCCAGGGACGCGCCGCCACCCATGCCTGGAGCGCCGCCATCGCCGAGCAATGCCAGGTCCTGCAACAACTGGGCAATCCGTTGCTGGCCGAGCGCGCCAACGACCTGCGGGACCTGCAACAACGGGTGCTGCGGGCCTTGCTCGGCGAAGCCTGGCAGTACCAGTTGCCCCCGGGGGCCCTTGTCGCCGCCCAGGAGCTGACCCCGTCCGACCTGCTGCAACTGAGCGCCCAGGGCGTGGCCGGCCTGTGCATGGCCGCCGGCGGCGCCACCTCCCACGTGGCCATCCTCGCCCGCAGCAAAGGCCTGCCTTGCGTGGTGGCCCTGGGCCCGGAGCTGCTTGAGCTGGAGCACCTTCCGGCAGTGGTGCTCGATGCCGATGGCGGACGCCTGGAACTGGCACCGGACCCGCAACGCATCGCCCGGGTGCAAGAGGCCGTTGCGGCCCGGAGACAGCGCCGCGAGCAGCAACGCCAGCAAGCCGGTGACCCGGCCCTGACCCGGGACGGCCAGTCGATCGAGGTGGCGGCCAACGTCGCCTCCAGCGCCGAGGCCCGGGACGCGCACCAGGGGGGCGCCGATGGCGTCGGCCTGCTGCGCACCGAGTTCCTGTTCGTCGATCGGCAGACCGCCCCGGACGAAGCTGAGCAACGCCAGGCCTACCAGGCAGTGCTCGACGCCATGGGCGACAAGCCGGTGATCATCCGCACCATCGATGTCGGCGGCGACAAGCAGCTGGACTACCTGCCATTGCCGGTGGAAGCCAACCCGGTGCTGGGCCTGCGCGGCATCCGCCTGGCTCAGGCAAGACCGGAGCTGCTGGACCAGCAATTGCGCGCCCTGCTGCAGGTCAGCCCGGTGCAACGTTGCCGGGTGATGCTGCCGATGGTCAGCGAAGTGGCCGAGCTGTTGCACATCCGCCAGCGCCTGAAGCAGCTCGCCGCCGAACTGGGCCTGACCCAACAGCCGGAACTGGGGGTGATGATCGAAGTGCCGGCCGCGGCCCTGATGGCCGAGCAGTTGGCGGAACACGCCGACTTCCTCTCCATCGGCACCAACGACCTGTCCCAGTACACCCTGGCCATGGACCGCGACCATGCCGGACTGGCGGCGCGGGTCGACGCCCTGCACCCGGCCCTGCTGCGACTGATCGCCCAGACCTGCAGCGGTGCCGAGCGCCATGGGCGCTGGGTCGGCGTCTGCGGCGCCCTGGCTTCCGATCCCCTGGCCACCCCGGTGCTGATCGGCCTGGGCGTGCGCGAACTGTCGGTGAGCCCGCCGCAGGTGGGGGAAATCAAGGACCGGGTGCGCCAACTGGATGCCGCCGAATGCCGCCGGCTGAGCCAGCCGCTGCTCGACCTCCAGGGTGCGGTCGCGGTGCGCGAGGCCTGCGCCCGGCACTGGCCGCTGAACCCATAACAAGCATTCCAGGAGAGACGCCATGTACCAGTACTTCATCGAGGGCCTGCAACGCCTCGGCCGCGCCCTGATGCTGCCCATCGCCATCCTGCCGATCGCCGGCCTGCTGCTGCGCCTGGGCGACACCGACCTGCTGAACATCGCCATCATCCACGATGCCGGGCAATCGATCTTCGGCAACCTGGCGCTGATCTTCGCCATCGGCATCGCCGTGGGCTTTGCCCGGGACAACAACGGCACCGCCGGGCTGGCCGGGGCCATCGGCTACCTGGTGATGATCTCGACCCTCAAGGTGCTGGACGCCAGCATCAACATGGGCATGCTCGCCGGGATCATCAGCGGCCTGATGGCCGGCGCGCTGTACAACCGCTTCAAGGACATCAAGCTGCCCGAATACCTGGCGTTCTTTGGCGGCCGGCGCTTCGTGCCCATTGCCACCGGCTTCAGCGCCGTGGGCCTGGGGCTGGCGTTCGGCCTGATCTGGCCGCCGATCCAGCACGGCATCAACAGCTTCGGCCAGTTGCTGCTGGAAAGCGGCAGCTTCGGCGCCTTCGTCTTCGGCGTGTTCAACCGCCTGCTGATCGTCACCGGCCTGCACCACATCCTCAACAATATGGCCTGGTTCATCTTCGGCAGCTTCACCGACCCGAGCACCGGCGCGGTGGTCACCGGCGACCTGACCCGCTACTTCGCCGGGGACCCCAAGGGCGGCCAGTTCATGACCGGGATGTTCCCGATGATGCTGTTCGGTCTGCCCGCCGCCTGCCTGGCGATGTACCGCAACACCTTGCCGGAACGGCGCAAGGTGATGGGCGGGATCTTCCTGTCCATGGCCCTGACCTCGTTCCTTACCGGGGTCACCGAACCCATCGAATTCGCCTTCATGTTCCTCGCCCCATTGCTGTATCTGGTGCACGCGCTGCTCACCGGCCTGGCCATGGCCCTGACCAACCTGTTGAACATCCACCTGGGGTTCACCTTCTCCGGCGGCGCCATCGACATGGCCCTGGGCTGGGGACGCTCCACCAACGGCTGGAAAGTGTTCCCGGTGGGGCTGCTGTACGCGGTGGTGTACTACCTGGTGTTCGACTTCTGCATCCGCCGCTTCAACCTCAAGACCCCGGGGCGCGAAGACAGTCCATCCGGGGACAAGAGCGAACTCAACGCCGATCAGCGCGCCGCCGCCTATATCAAGGCCCTGGGCGGTGCGGCCAACCTGATCACGGTCGGCGCTTGCACCACGCGCCTGCGCCTGGAGCTGGCGGACCGCAACCTGGCCGCCGACGCAGAATTGAAAGCCCTGGGCGCCCTGGCCGTGGTGCGCCCCGGCAAGGGTGGCAGCTTGCAGGTGGTGGTGGGACCGATGGCCGACAGTATCGCCGACCAGATCCGTCTGGCGCTGCCGGCGGCAGCCCCAGTCGCGGCGCCAGCGGCACCAGTCGAGGCCACTCAATCGATCGAAGTCTCCACCCAGGAAGCCCTGCAGTGGCTCAACGCCCTGGGCGGCCGGGACAATCTGTTGCAGGCCGACTGCGTCGCCCTGACCCGGTTGCGGGTGCAACTGAGTGACAGCCGCAGCCTGTCGGAGTCGGCGCTCGACGCCCTGGGCTGCCAGGGTATGCGGCGCATGGAGGGGGATGTCTGGCACGTGCTGATTGGCCAGAAGGCCGGGGGATTGCAGGCCGCTCTGCAAACGCTGCTGCACAAGAAGGTGGGTGCGAGAGCCTGAAAACGCCTTCGCCGGCAAGCCGGCTCCTACGCTGATCCCGTAGGTGCCGGTTTGGCTGAAAAGTCCCACAAAAAAGCCCGCTGACCGTCTCCGGTGCAGCGGGCTTTTTATCGGTGGATCACTTCAGAACGTTTCAAGACGCCAGACTTCATAAGCCGGCGTCTCGTAGGGATGGCTCTGCTTGAGAGCCGCCACTGCATTGGCGATCAGTTCATCGGCCACCACCAGCTCGACCTTCCATTCCTCCACCCGCTCCACCTGACCGGTCTGCCCGAGAAACGGCTGGCTGCCGTCCAACGGGCGAAACTGGCCCTGGCCGAGCACCTGCCAGGCGCACTGGTCATAGGCGCCGATACGTCCGCCACCGGCGGCAAATACGGCGCTCTTGACCTGCTCCACATGACTGGGAGGCACGAAGAAGCTGAGCTTGTACATCAGCCTCAGTTCACCCAGGCACGTGCGTTGCGGAACATCCGCATCCACGCCGCGTCTTCGTTCCAGTCATCCGGACGCCAGGAGTTCTGTACGGCACGGAACACCCGCTCAGGGTGCGGCATCATGATGGTGACGCGACCGTCGCGGCTGGTGAGGCCGGTGATCCCGCGCGGCGAGCCGTTCGGGTTGGCCGGGTAACGCTCGGTGACCTTGCCGTGGTTGTCGACGAAGCGCAGGGCCACGCAGCCGGACAGATCGGCTTCCAGCAGGGCCTCCTCGCTTTCGAATTCCGCATGGCCTTCGCCGTGGGCGATGGCGATCGGCATCCGCGAACCGGCCATGCCCTGCAGGAAGATCGAGTTCGACTCCTGGACCTGGACCATGGCCACACGGGCTTCGAACTGCTCGGAGCGGTTGCGTACGAAGTGCGGCCAGAACTCGCTGCCCGGGATCAGCTCGTGCAGGTTGGACATCATCTGGCAACCGTTGCACACGCCCAGGGTGAAGCTGTCGGTACGCTCGAAGAAGCCCTGGAAGGCGTCACGCGCGCGGCTGTTGAACAGCGCCGACTTGGCCCAGCCCTCACCGGCGCCCAGTACGTCGCCGTAGGAGAAGCCGCCGCAGGCCACCATGCCCTTGAAGTCGTTGAGGTCGACACGACCGGCGAGGATGTCGCTCATGTGCACGTCGATGGCGTTGAAGCCGGCGCGGTCGAAAGCCGCCGCCATTTCCACCTGGCCGTTGACGCCCTGCTCACGCAGCACCGCCACCTGTGGACGCACGCCTTTCTTGATGTAAGGCGCGGCGATGTCCTGGTTGACGTCGAAGCCCAGCTTGACGCTCAGGCCCGGGTTGTCTTCTTCCAGCAGGACGTCGAATTCCTGCTCGGCGCACTCGGCGTTGTCCCGCAGACGCTGGATCTGGTAGCTGGTTTCCGCCCACTGACGCTGCAGCAGACGGCGCTGGCCGGTGAACACGCTTTCGCCGTTGTAGGAGATGCTCACTTCACCGTTGTTGATCGGCTTGCCGATCACCGCCACGCAGTCGCCCAGACCGGCAGCGCTGAACTGGGCCAGCACGCCCGGGGTCGCATCCTGCCGCACCTGGATCACCGCACCCAGTTCTTCGTTGAACAGGATGGCGGCGATTTCCGCGGCGTTTTCCGCCACGGCGTCGAGGGTCAGGTTCAGACCGCAATGACCGGCGAAGGCCATTTCCAGGGCGGTTACCAGCAGGCCGCCATCGGAACGGTCGTGGTAGGCCAGCAGGTGGCCGTCGGCGTTGAGGCCCTGGATCACGGCGAAGAAGGCTTTCAGGTCTTCGGCGTCATCGACGTCCGGCGCTTGCTTGCCGAGCTTGCCGTGGGTCTGGGCCAGAATCGAGGCGCCCATGCGGTTCTGCCCGCGACCGAGGTCGATCAGGATCAGATCGGTGGTGCCCTTGTCCATGCGCAGTTGCGGGGTCAGGGTCTGACGGATGTCCGCCACTGGCGCGAAGCCGGTCACGATCAGCGACAGCGGCGAGGTGACGCTCTTGTCCACGCCTTCTTCGTTCCAGCGGGTGGCCATGGACATCGAGTCCTTGCCCACCGGGATGGTGATGCCCAGCTCGGGGCACAGCTCCATGCCCACGGCCTTGACCGTGTCGTACAGACGCGCGTCTTCGCCCGGGTGGCCGGCGGCCGACATCCAGTTGGCGGAGAGCTTGATGTCGCTGATTTTGTTGATCCGCGAGGCGGCGATGTTGGTCAGGGTTTCGCCGATCGCCATGCGGCCGGACGCCGGGGCATCCAGCAGGGCCAGCGGCGTGCGCTCGCCCATGGCCATGGCTTCACCGGCGTAGACGTCGAAGCTGGTGGCGGTCACGGCCACGTCGGCCACCGGCACCTGCCATGGGCCGACCATCTGGTCACGGGCCACGAGGCCGGTGATGGTGCGGTCGCCGATGGTGATCAGGAAGCTCTTGCTGGCCACGGCCGGGTGGTGCAGGACGCGCTCGATGCTCTCGGCGATATCCAGGGTGCTTGGATCGAAATCGTCACCCAGCTCGGTTTCCCGCACGGCCGAACGGTGCATGCGCGGGGCCTTGCCCAGCAGCACTTCCAGGGGCATGTCCACCGGGCTGTTGCCGAAGTGGCTGTCGGTCACGGTCAGCTGTGGCTCGGCAGTGGCTTCGCCGACCACCGCGAATGGGCAACGCTCGCGCTCGCAGATGGCCTTGAAGCGTTCGAAGTCTGCTGCGCCCACCGCCAGGACATAACGCTCCTGGGATTCGTTGGACCAGATTTCGTGCGGGGCCATGCCCGGCTCGTCGTTGGGAATGTTGCGCAGTTCGAAGCGACCACCGCGGCCGCCATCGTTGACCAGCTCCGGGAAGGCGTTGGACAGGCCGCCGGCGCCGACGTCGTGGATGAAGCTGATGGGGTTGTTGTCCCCCAACTGCCAGCAACGGTCGATGACTTCCTGGCAACGGCGTTCCATTTCCGGGTTTTCACGCTGTACCGAGGCAAAGTCCAGGTCCGCCGAGCTGGTGCCGGTGGCCATGGAGGAAGCGGCACCGCCGCCCAGGCCGATGAGCATCGCCGGGCCGCCGAGGACGATCAGTTTCGAACCGACGGTGATCTCGCCTTTCTGTACGTGCTCGTCACGGATGTTGCCCATACCGCCCGCCAGCATGATCGGCTTGTGGTAGCCACGCACTTCATCGCCACGGGGGGTGTTGATGGACTGTTCGAAGGTACGGAAGTAACCGGTCAGGGCCGGACGGCCGAATTCGTTGTTGAACGCGGCGCCGCCCAATGGGCCTTCGATCATGATGTCGAGGGCGTTGACGATGCGCTCGGGCTTGCCGTACGGCACTTCCCACGGCTGTTCGAAGCCCGGGATCTGCAGGTTGGACACGGTGAAGCCGGTGAGGCCGGCTTTCGGCTTGGCGCCGCGGCCGGTGGCGCCCTCGTCACGGATCTCGCCGCCGGAACCGGTGGAAGCCCCCGGGAACGGAGCAATGGCGGTCGGGTGGTTGTGGGTCTCGACCTTCATCAGAATGTGCACCGGCTCCTGCACCGCGCCGTACTGGCGGGTTTCAGGGTTCGGGTAGAAGCGCCCGGCAACGGAACCGACGATCACCGCGGCATTGTCCTTGTAGGCGGACAGCACACCTTCGCTGTGCATCTGATAGGTGTTCTTGATCATGCCGAACAGGCTTTTTTCCTGGCTCTGGCCATCGATGTCCCAACTGGCGTTGAAGATCTTGTGGCGGCAGTGCTCGGAGTTGGCCTGGGCGAACATCATCAGTTCGATGTCGTGGGGATTACGCTTGAGGCCCTGGAAGGCGTTCATCAGGTAATCGATTTCGTCTTCGGCCAGGGCCAGGCCCAGTTCGCTGTTGGCTTTTTCCAGCGCGGCGCGGCCGCCGCCGAGGATGTCGATGGCGGTCAGCGGCTTGGGTTCGGCGTGGCTGAACAGGCCGGCGGCCTGCTCCAGGTTGGCCACCACGATCTGGGTCATGCGGTCATGCAGGGCATCGGCAATCGACTGGGCGTCGGCGTCGCTGAACTCACCGGTCACGTAGAAAGCGATACCGCGCTCCAGGCGCTGGACTTTGGCCAGGCCACAGTTACGGGCGATGTCGCTGGCCTTGCTCGACCAGGGCGAGATGGTGCCGAAACGCGGCAGGACCAGGAACAGACGACCGCTCGGCTCTTGTACCGGAACGCTGGGGCCGTACTTCAGAAGGCGCGCAAGCACCTGCTGTTCGTCGCCGGTCAGGACGCCGGTGACTTCGGCGAAGTGAGCGAATTCAGCATACAGGCCACTGACAGCTGGAACCTTCTGGCTCAGTTGTTCAAGGAGTTTGCTGTGGCGAAAGGCAGAAAGGGCAGGAGCGCCGCGCAGGATCAACATCTTCGGGACAGCCTCGGGAAGGGGGTGTGCTTTGAGGCCGTGCATTCTAACGTAAACCGTTGCCATCGGCACTCGAAACCCAACCCCGGGTGGAGCCCGGACGTCGGCCCGGCCCAGGCGCCCTATAACAAAGGCTCATCAGGGTCATTGCCGCGGGTTATTTTAATCGTCACATCAAGCACCGAGGCCCCATTCTTGAGGCCTCCAGCCCAGACCGCCGCTGGCTAGCAGACAAGCCCTTCGCTGTCGAGATATGGCGGCCGTTATCCTTTGCGTATACTGCGCCAATGTTTTCCCCTATGGCTTTACGTCCGCGCTGCGCCAAGTGGCTCATCGTAACCGGACTCTTCCTGATGCTCGGCGCCTGCGTTGAAAAACCCAGCACCCTCGAGCGCGTAAAGGAGGATGGTGTGCTGCGGGTGATCACCCGTAACAGCCCCGCCACCTACTTTCAGGACCGCAACGGCGAAACCGGCTTCGAATACGAGCTGGTGAAGCGCTTTGCCGACGATCTGGGCGTGGAGCTGAAGATCGAGACCGCCGACAACCTCGACGACCTGTACAACCAGTTGGGCCAGCCCAAAGGCCCGGTGCTGGCTGCCGCTGGCCTGGTGAGCAGCGAGCAGCGCAAACAGCAGGTGCGGTTTTCCCACCCTTACCTGGAAGTCACCCCGCAGATCATCTATCGCAACGGCCAGTCCCGCCCTACCAGCGCGCAAAACCTGGTGGGCAAGCACATCATGGTGCTCAAGGGCAGCAGCCACGCAGAACAACTGGCGGAACTCAAGCTCAAGTACCCCGGCATCGACTACGAAGAGTCGGACGCCGTCGAGGTCGTCGACCTGCTGCGCATGGTGGACGAAGGGCAGATCGACCTGACCCTGGTGGACTCCAACGAACTGGCGATGAACCAGGTGTACTTCCCCAACGTACGGGTCGCCTTCGACCTGGGGGATGCCCGCAGCCAGAGCTGGGCGGTAGCCGCCGGCGACGACAACAGCCTGCTCAACGAAATCAACAGTTTCCTCGACAAGGTGGAGAAGAACGGCACCCTGCAACGCCTCAAGGACCGCTATTACGGCCACGTGGACGTGCTCGGCTATGTCGGTGCCTACACCTTCGCCCAACACCTGCAGCAGCGTCTGCCCAAGTACGAGAAACACTTCAAGAATTCGGCCAAGCAGGAGAAGCTCGACTGGCGCCTGCTGGCGGCGGTGGGCTACCAGGAATCCATGTGGCAGGCCGAGGTGACCTCCAAGACCGGCGTGCGCGGGTTGATGATGCTGACCCAGAACACCGCCCAGGCCATGGGCGTGTCCAACCGCCTGGACCCCAAGCAGAGCATCAGTGGCGGGGCCAAGTACCTGGCTTATATCAAGGAACAGCTGGACGACAAGATCGAGGAGCCGGACCGCACCTGGTTCGCCCTCGCCGCCTACAACGTCGGCACCGGCCACCTGGACGACGCTCGCAAGCTGGCGGAAAGGGAAGGCCTGAATCCGAACAAATGGCTGGATGTGAAGAAAATGCTGCCACGGCTGTCGCAAAAGCAGTGGTACAGCAAGACCCGCTATGGCTACGCCCGGGGCGGCGAGCCGGTGCATTTCGTCGCCAACATCCGCCGCTACTACGACATCCTGACCTGGGTGACCCAGCCGCAGCTGGAAGGCGATCAGGTCGCCGAGGGCAACCTGCATGTGCCTGGGGTCAACAAGACCAAGCCGCCGGAAGACAATCCGCCGCTTTAACAGCCCTGGCCGGCCAGCCGACTCCTACAGAGATGGTGCAGGAGCCGGCTCGCCGGCGAAGGTCATTCAGGCCTTGGCCGCAGCCGCCAGAATCAGGGCCTTCATCTCCGCTACCGCCCCCTTGAAGCCGACGAACAGGGCATGGGCCACCAGGGCGTGGCCGATGTTCAGCTCGTTGATGCCCTTGATCGCCGCCACCGCTTCGACGTTGTGGTAATGCAGGCCGTGGCCGGCATTGACGATCAGGCCCTGGGCCAGCCCCACGGCAACCCCGTCGACGATGCGCTGCAGCTCGTCCGCCACTTCACTCGGCGTCTGGGCATCGGCATAACGACCGGTGTGCAACTCGATGGCCGGCGCGCCGACGCGCTTGGAGGCTTCGATCTGGCGCTCGTCGGCATCGATGAACAGCGACACTTCGGAACCGATTTTCGACAAGCGCTCCACCGCCGCCTTGATCCGTGCTTCCTGACCGGCCACGTCAAGACCGCCTTCTGTGGTCAGCTCCTGACGGGTTTCCGGCACCAGGCAGATATGCGCCGGGCGAATGCGCTCGGCGAACGCCATCATCTCCTCGGTGACGCCCATCTCGAAGTTCATGCGGGTCTGCAACACGTCCTTGAGCAGCAGCACGTCGCGCTCCTGAATGTGCCGGCGATCTTCGCGCAGGTGCACGGTGATGCCGTCGGCACCCGCCTCTTCCGCATCCAGAGCGGCCTTGACCGGGTCAGGGTAACGCGTGCCGCGGGCCTGACGCAGGGTGGCAACGTGATCGATGTTCACGCCGAGAAGAATGCGATTGCTGGTGGTCACGGAAGCGCTCCTGGGTAAATGAAAATTCGCCGCACAGCATACGGGGAGAACAGGGTCTGTTGCCATTTGCACGAACGCAGAATAAGCGCTGCGCGTGGCCGGCCGCCGCCGACGGATGAGCGGCAAGTACACCTAGGGTTTGCGAAACAGCTCGCGACTGACCAGGGGCCGCCCGCCCAGGTGCACGGCCAGGGCCTGGCGCATCAGGCGCTTGGCGGCCGACAAGGCACCGGGAGCGCTCCAGTCGGCTTCGGCCATGGCCAACAGTTCGGTGCCATTGAACAGGCCCGGTTGCAGCAGGAAGACCTGCTCCAGTCCGGCATCCACCTGCAGGCGATATAGGCCATCGGCAGCGATGGGCGCGCCGTGGATGTCGCTGTCCAGGGCGAAGCCATAGCCCAGATCGTCCAGCAGGCGCCACTCAAAGGCCCGCAGCAGGGGCTCCAGGGGCCGGCCCTCGGCCAGGGCCAGCAAGGTGGCGGCGTAGTGGTCGAACACCGCCGGATGGGGATCTTCCGCCGGCAGCAGGCGGATCAGCAGCTCATTCAGGTACAGGCCGCTGAACAGCGCTTCGCCGTTGAGCCAGGCGGCGATTCCGGCACTTTCCATGCGCCCGACGTTCTTCAGCTCGCCGCGGCCGCGAAACTCGACTTCCAGAGGAACGAAGGGTCGCGCCAGGGTACCGGCCTTGCCTCGTGCATTGCGCAGGACAGCGCGCAGGCGACCTTGAGGGGTGAGGAAATCCACCAGGGCGCTGCTTTCACGGTAAGCGCGGCTGTGCAGGACGTAGGCAAGCTGGCCGACTGGGGCGTTGCTGGACATGGTTGCGGGGGATCTCAGGGGCAGAGAGGGAACCGGGTCCGGAGAAGGAGGTGAAGCGGTTCGCCGACCAGCCGGCTCCTACAGGGTGTTGTAGGAGCCGGCTGGTCGGCGAAAGGTCTCAGAGGTCGCCGTAGCCCAGGGAACGCAAGGCGCGCTCGTCATCGGACCAGCCACCCTTGACCTTGACCCAGAGGTTGAGCATGACCTTGGAGTCGAACAGCAGCTCCATGTCCTTGCGCGCTTCCATGCCGATGCGCTTGATCCGCTCACCCTTGTCGCCAATGATGATTTTCTTCTGCCCATCGCGTTCGACAAGGATCAAGGCGTGGATATGCAGGGTCTTGCCCTGCTGCTTGAACTCTTCGATTTCCACGGTGATCTGGTACGGCAGCTCGGCACCCAGCTGGCGCATGATTTTCTCGCGCACCAGTTCGGCGGCGAGGAAGCGGCTGCTGCGGTCGGTGATCTGGTCTTCCGGGAAGAAGTGATCGTTCTCCGGCAGGTGCTTGGCGATCAAGCCTTCCAGGGCTTCGAGGTTATGCCCCTGCTGCGCGGAGACCGGCACGATCTCGGCATTCGGCAGTTGCTCCTGCAGCCAGGTCAGGTGCGGCATCAGCTCGGCCTTGTCCTCGATGCGGTCGGTCTTGTTGATCGCCAGGATCACCGGCCCCTGCACGTACTGCACGCGCTCAAGGACCAATTGGTCCTCGTCGGTCCACTTGGTGCGGTCGACCACGAAGATCACCACGTCGACGTCTTTCAAGGCCGCCGAAGCGGTCTTGTTCATGTAGCGGTTCAGCGCCTTCTCGTTGCTCTTGTGCATGCCGGGGGTGTCGACGTAGATCGCCTGGATGGCGCCTTCGGTCTTGATGCCGAGCATGTTGTGACGAGTGGTCTGGGGCTTGCGCGAGGTGATCGCCAGCTTCTGGCCGAGGATGTGGTTGAGCAGCGTCGACTTGCCCACGTTGGGGCGGCCGACGATGGCGACATAGCCACAGCGTGTTGCGGTTGAATCAGTCATGGCCATTCTCCACGCCCAGGGCAATCAGTGCTGCAGCGGCCGCTACCTGTTCGGCAATACGACGGCTCACACCCTGACCTCGGCTTTTTTCATTCAATAAGGTGACTTCACATTCAACGAAGAATGTCCGGCAGTGCGGCTCGCCCTGGATATCCACCACTTCGTAGCGCGGCAGTTCGCAGGCACGGGACTGGAGGAACTCCTGCAGCCGGGTCTTGGGGTCCTTGTTGGTGTCCACCAGGGTCAGGCTCTCGAACTCCGAGGCCAGCCAGGACAGTACGCGGTCGCGGGCGGTTTCCATGCCAGCGTCCAGGTAGATCGCACCAATCAGGGCTTCCAGGGCATCGGCCAGGATCGATTCACGACGGAAACCGCCGCTCTTCAATTCGCCGGAACCCAGGCGCAGGTATTCGCCCAGGTCGAAACCGCGGGCCAGTACCGCCAGTGTTTCACCTTTCACCAGGCGCGCGCGCAAACGCGACAGCTGGCCTTCGCGGGCCTGGGGGAAGCGCTCGAACAACGCCTCGCCGGCCACGAAGTTGAGAATGGCGTCACCGAGAAACTCGAGGCGCTCGTTGTTGCGCCCGGCAAAGCTGCGGTGAGTGAGAGCCAGGAGCATCAGTTCCTGGTCCTTGAAGGAATAGCCGAGCTGACGCTCGAGACGGCTCAAAGAAACGCTCACGGTTTACCCACACTGATTTCGTTGCCGAAACTCGCCATCCTAGGGGCCGCGCACGAAGTGCGGGTGGCAATTAACGCTGTGTTCAAATCCACATCCTGAATATCGTTGACTGCATGCTTCTGGCGATAAGGCTGTTACGGATGGCCCGAAGGCGCGCCGTTTTATACAAGAGCCAGAAAAGCATTCGGCGCTGTGTTCAACAGCGCCGTGTGTGATTACTTGATCAGGCCAACCCGCGAGAAATTCGGCAGGTGGCTGAGTTTCGGTTCGGGCCAGCTCATCCAGACTGCGAAGGCCTTGCCGACGATATTCTTGTCGGGAACCATGCCCAGCAGGTCTTTGGGAATACTCGGATCGTCCCAGTAGCGACTGTCGTTGGAGTTGTCGCGGTTGTCGCCCATCATGAAGTAGTGCCCGGCGGGTACCACCCAACGACCGTCCGGAGTGGCCCGATAGCGGCTCATTTCCTTACGGATCAAGTGCTCGGCGGCACCGAGTTTCTCCTTGTACAGCTCAGCGCTGCCCAGGGTGCCGGGCTCAGCGCCGACCAACTGCTCCGCCACCGGCTGGCCGTTGACGAACAGATGCTTGTCGCTGGTGTAGCGCACTTCATCCCCCGGCAGGCCCACTACACGCTTGATGTAGTTGACGTTGGGGTCGCTTGGGTAGCGAAACACCATTACATCGCCGCGTTGCGGATCACCGATCTCGATGACTTTCTTGTCGATCACCGGCAAGCGAATCCCGTAGGAGAACTTGTTCACCAGGATGAAGTCGCCGACATCCAGGGTCGGTTTCATCGAGCCCGACGGAATCTGGAACGGTTCCACCAGGAACGAACGCAGCACCAGGACAATGAACAACACCGGAAAGAACGACTTGCCGTATTCAACCAGCAGCGGTTCCTTGTTCAGCTTCTCGACCACCAGCCCATCCGGCTGGCTGACGCTGCCCTGATAGTTGGCGATGGCCGCGCGTCGACGCGGTGCGAGAAACACCAGATCGAGCAACGCCAAGAAACCGCATACGAAGACAGCGATGACCAGCAACAGCGGGAAATTTAGTGACATAGGACCTAACTATCCAACCTGAGCACGGCAAGGAAGGCTTCTTGTGGAATTTCCACGTTGCCCACTTGCTTCATGCGTTTCTTACCGGCCTTCTGCTTTTCCAACAGCTTGCGCTTACGGCTGACGTCGCCGCCGTAGCATTTGGCCAGTACGTTCTTTCTGAGGGCCTTGACGGTTGTCCGCGCCACAATCTGCCCGCCGATGGCGGCCTGGATTGCCACGTCAAACATCTGCCGAGGAATCAGATCTTTCATCTTCTCGGTCAACGCACGCCCTTTGTAGTGGGCGTTATCACGGTGCACGATCAATGCCAGGGCATCGACCTTGTCGCCGTTGATCAATACATCCAGCTTGACCAGATTAGCTGACTGGTAGCGATCGAAGTGGTAATCCAGCGACGCGTAGCCGCGGCTGGTGGACTTCAGGCGATCGAAGAAATCCAGTACCACTTCGTTCATCGGCAGATCGTAGGTCACCTGGACCTGGCTGCCCAGGAACAGCATGTCATGCTGCACACCGCGTTTCTCGATGCACAGGGTTATGACGTTGCCCAGGTGCTCTTGCGGCACAAGGATATTGGCCCGCACGATCGGCTCGCGCATGTCTTCGATCGACGACAGGTCCGGAAGCTTGGACGGGTTGTCGACATAGATGGTTTCACCGGTCTTGAGCAGCAGCTCGAAGATCACCGTCGGCGCGGTGGTGATCAGGTCCAGGTCGTATTCGCGCTCCAGGCGCTCCTGGATGATCTCCATGTGCAGCATGCCGAGGAACCCGCAACGGAAGCCGAAGCCCAGGGCATCGGAGCTTTCCGGGGTGTACTGCAGCGACGAGTCGTTGAGGGTGAGCTTCTGCAGCGCTTCGCGGAAATCCTCGAAGTCATCGGAGCTGACCGGGAACAGGCCGGCATAGACCTGGGGCTGGATGCGCTTGAAGCCTGGCAGCACTTCCACGTCCGGGGTCGAACTCAAGGTCAGGGTGTCACCCACCGGCGCCCCGTGAATATCCTTGATGCCGGCGATGATGAAGCCCACTTCACCGGCCTTGAGGTCGGCAGTGGCGGTGTGTTTCGGGTTGAATACACCGACGCTGTCCACCAGGTGGATCTTGCCGGTGGACTTGACCAGGATCTTGTCGCCTTTCTTGACCCGGCCGTGACGCACACGCACCAGGGACACGACGCCCAGGTAGTTGTCGAACCAGGAGTCGATGATCAGCGCTTGCAGCGGATCTTCGATATTGCCGGTCGGCGCCGGAATGGTGGTCACCAGGCGCTCGAGCACCTCGTCCACGCCCAGGCCGGTCTTGGCACTGCAGGTCACGGCGTCGGTGGCATCGATACCGATGATCTTCTCGATCTCTTCCTTGACCCGCTCCGGATCGGCCTGTGGCAGGTCGATCTTGTTCAGCACCGGCATCACTTCCAGGCCCTGCTCGATGGCGGTGTAGCAGTTGGCTACCGACTGGGCTTCAACGCCCTGGCCGGCATCCACCACCAGCAGCGCACCTTCACAGGCCGCCAGGGAGCGACTGACTTCATAGGTGAAGTCCACGTGGCCCGGGGTATCGATGAAGTTCAGCTGGTAGGTAATGCCATCTTTGGCTTTGTAATAGAGGGTGACGCTGTGGGCCTTGATGGTGATCCCGCGCTCACGCTCAAGGTCCATGGAGTCCAGAACCTGGGCTTCCATTTCGCGCTCGGCCAGGCCGCCGCACATCTGGATGAAGCGATCGGCCAGAGTCGACTTGCCATGGTCAATGTGGGCGATGATGGAGAAATTGCGGATATGACTCAAATCACTCACGGATGAACACTCAAAAAGGCTGCAGGCATGGCCCGCCGAAAAATAGCCGGGAATTGTACCTGATACTCGGCACGAGCGTCACGCTCGCCTGTCAGCGTTTGTCAAATGCAAAAACGCCCCGATCCAGAGACCGGGGCGTTGCGCTTAAAACCTGGCGGAACCGCTAAATCAACCGGCCCGGCGCAGCAGCCAGAAGCCTGCAATGGCGCAGATGCCTGCCGGCACCAGCACCGCAAACAGCGGCGAGAAGCCAAAAACCAGGCTCGAAGGCCCCAGCAGGTCCTGGGCGATGCGGAAAGTGAACCCCACCAGCACGCCGGTGAACACGCGCTGACCGAGGGTCACCGAACGCAGCGGGCCGAAGATGAAGGAAATCGCCATCAATACCAGGGCCGCCGTCACCAGGGGCTGCAGGACCTTGACCCAGAACGCCAGCCAGTAGCGACCGTTGTTCAGCCCCTGATCCGCCAGGTAATGGATGTAGCCCCACAAGCCAGTGATCGACAGGGACTCCGGCGCCATCACCACGGTGCTCAGCAGTTGCGGGCTCAGGGCCACGTCCCAGCGTTCGTCGGGCGCGCTGATGACTTCGGTGTGACCTTCACGGAAATAGGTGGTGGTGACATCCGTCAACTGCCAGTAGTTCTCGTGGAAGCGCGCCTGGCGGGCAAAGCTCGACGACAGCATGTGGTGATTGTCATCGAAGTGGTAGCGGGTCACGCCATACAGCAAGCCATTGGGTTGCACGGCGTTGATGTGGATGAACTCCTCGCCCTGACGGTGCCACAGGCCGTGCTTGGAACTCTGGGCATCGCCGGAACCCTGCGCCAGGGCGCGACTGGCCTGGGCCCGGGTCTCGGTGGCCGGCGCCACGTACTCGCCCACCAACACCCCCACCAGCATCAGCACCAGCATGGGCTTCATGACCGCCCAGACGATACGACCGACGGAGACACCGGCGGCCCGCATGATGGTCAGCTCACTGTTGCTGGCCAAAGAGCCCAGGCCGATCAGACAGCCGATCAGAGCCGCCATCGGCAGCATCTCGTACACCCGGCGCGGGGCGGTGAGGACGACGTAGCTCATCACGTCCATCACGGTGTAGGTATCGCTGACGCTGCCCATCTCATCGATGAAGGCAAACAGCGAGGCCAGCCCGAGGATGATCCCCAGGACTGCAAGAATGGCCATGAACACACTGCTACCAATGTAGCGATCGAGCTTAACCACGAGCCATCTCCTTCATGCTGCGACGACTCGCCATTTTCAACCGCATCGGTTCCCAGTACATCAAGCCCAGGCCAATGGCCAGGAACAGCAGGTGAACCCACCACAGCCCCAGGGCAGGCGAGATCTTGCCTTTCTCCAGGGCACCGCGCACCGCGATCAGGATGGTCAGGTACGCCATGTACAGCAGAATGGCCGGGATCAGCTTGAGGAAGCGGCCCTGGCGCGGATTGACCCGGGACAGCGGCACCGCCATCAGGGTCACGATGAAGACCAGCAACGGCAGGGACAGGCGCCATTGCAGTTCGGCGCGGGCCCGCAGGTCGTCCTTGCCGATCAGGTCGCGGGTCGGCATGGCGTCGCGATCGGTGACTTCGTCGCTGACGTCCGGACGCTCCAGCAGCACGCCGTAGGTGTCGTACTTGATCACCCGGTAGTTGGCCTCGCCCGGGTTGCCGTCATAGCGGTAGCCGTTTTCCAGGATCAGGTAACGATTGCCGTCGGGCCGGATGTCCTGATGGCCCTTCTCGGCCACCAGCACCGAGATGCCCTGGTCCTTCTTTTCCTGATTCAGGCGTTTTTCGGAGATGAACACCCCGGAAAGATTGGTCCGGTCTTCCGACAACTGCTCGGTGTAAGTCACCCGGCTGCCGTCGTTGAGCGCCTGAAAGCGTCCGGCCACCAGGGTGTCGAACTCGGTCAGGGCATCCTGCTTGTTCAGCAGCAACTGGAACTGATTGGCTCCCTGCGGCGCCAGGCTCAGGCTCAGCCACGCCACCACCAGCGCCACCAGGGCCGCCGGAACCATGGTCATGCCCAGCAGGCGCTGCTGGCTCATGCCGGTCGCGGACAACACGGTCATCTCGCTTTCGAGATAAAGCCGGCCATAAGCCAGAAGAATGCCGAGGAACAGCCCCAGCGGCAGGATCAGTTGCAGGAAGCCCGGCAGACGAAAGCCCATGATCAGGAACAGCGAGCCCGGATCCAGAGCACCCGAGGCAGCTTGAGCGAGGAACTTGACGAAGCGCCCGCTCATGATGATGACCAGCAGCACCGCACTCACGGCACTCAGGGTCAGCAGGATTTCGCGGGATAGATAACGAAAGACGATCAAACCAGACACTCCAGGGTTGTCAGGCTAAGGCGGCCGAACAAACAAACGTATCGAGCCGGCTCCAAATTGCAGAGCCGCCGAAAAAGATGGCGCATTATCCTGTGATTGCGCGCGCCTGTCACGGAGGATGCTCTCCCGGCGCTCTAAAGCGGCGAACTTGGCCGATACGAGGGTTGTCAGCCGCGACCGGCGAGGTTCAAACTGGCGGCTTTGTCGTCGCCAGCACGCGACGCCTTCTTCTATATAGATAAGCCCCGCGCCGGAGTCTTTCCTGCGCTCTTAGACCATTCATTCAGGGACCCGGACATGGAACTGGTTGTAAAAAGCGTTAGCCCGGAAACGTTGAAGACCGCCACCCTGGTGGTCGCCATCGGCGAAGACCGCAAGCTCGGCACCGTCGCCAAGCAACTCGACGAACTCAGCGGCGGCGCCATCAGCGCCGTGCTCAAGCGCGGCGACCTGGCCGGCAAGGTCGGCCAGAGCCTGCTGCTGCACGGCGTGGCCAAGCTCAAGGCCGAACGCGTGCTGCTGGTCGGCACCGGCAAGGATGGCGAACTGGGCGACCGCCCGTTCCGCAAGCTCATCAGTGGCGTACTGAGCACGCTCAAGGGCCTGGGCGGCAGCGACGCCGTGCTGGCTCTGGACGAAGTCGTGGTCAAGGGCCGCGACAGCTACGGCAAGACCCGCCTGCTGGCCGAAACCCTGGTGGACGGTGGCTATGTCTTCGACCGCTACAAGAGCCAGAAGGCCGAACCTCGTGCCCTGAAGAAAATCACCCTGCTGACCATCAAGGCCGCCGAGGCGGAAGTCCAGCGTGGCGTGACCCACGCCCAGGCCATCGCCAAGGGCATGGCCTTCACTCGCGACCTGGGCAACCTGCCGCCGAACGTCTGCCACCCGACCTTCCTCGGCGAACAGGCCAAGGCCCTGGGTAAAGAGTTCAAGGGCCTGAAAGTCGAAGTCCTCGACGAGAAGAAGATCAAGGAACTGGGCATGGGCTCGTTCTATGCCGTGGGCCAGGGCAGCGACCAGCCGCCACGCCTGATCGTCATGCAGTACAACGGCGGCAAGAAGTCCGAGAAGCCATTCGCCCTGGTGGGCAAGGGCATCACCTTCGACACCGGCGGCATCAGCCTCAAGCCCGGCGCCGGCATGGATGAGATGAAATACGACATGGGCGGCGCCGCCAGCGTGTTCGGCACCCTGCGTGCGGTGCTGGAGCTCAAGCTGCCGATCAACCTGGTGTGCATCCTCGCCTGCGCCGAGAACATGCCCAGCGGCGGCGCTTCCCGTCCTGGCGACATCGTCACCACCATGAGCGGCCAGACCGTGGAAATCCTCAACACCGACGCCGAAGGCCGCCTGGTGCTGTGTGACGCCCTGACCTACGCCGAACGCTTCAAGCCTCAGGCCGTGATCGACATCGCCACCCTCACCGGTGCCTGCATCGTGGCCCTGGGCGCCCATACTTCGGGCCTGCTGGGCAACAACGACGAGCTGATCGAGCAACTGCTCAGCGCCGGCCGGCAAGCCGACGACCGCGCCTGGCAACTGCCGCTGTTCGACGAGTACCAGGAGCAGCTGGACAGCCCGTTCGCCGACATTGCCAACATCGGCGGACCGAAGGCCGGCACCATCACCGCCGCCTGCTTCCTCTCGCGCTTCACCAAGAACCTGAACTGGGCGCACCTGGACATCGCCGGCACCGCCTGGACCAGCGGCGGCAAGGACAAGGGCGCCACCGGCCGTCCGGTTCCCCTGCTGACCCAATACCTGCTGGACCGCGCCAAAGCCTGAAAACCATGACCGCGGAGGGTGTCGCTTGAAAGCGGCGCCCTCTCCGGCTCAGGAACCCCAATGACCAAAGTCGACTTTTATATCCTTCCCAGCGCGGACCCTGCGGCGCGCCTGGATTTTGCCTGCAAGCTCACCGACAAGGCCTGGCGCATGGGCCACCGCATCTACCTGCATTGCAGCGATGCCGCGCAACGGGATGAACTCGATGCCCGCCTGTGGCGCTTCAAGGGCGAAACCTTCGTCCCCCACGGCCCGGCGGAAAGCGAACCCGAAGGCTTGATCGTCCTCGGCCTGGGCCAGGACCCCGGCGAACACAACGACCTGCTGGTGAACCTGGACCTGAAAGTACCGGCCTTCGCCCCGCGCTTTGCCCGAATTGCCGAGGTCGTGGTGGAAGACCCGACTATTCGTCAGGCGGCCCGCGAGAGTTTCCGTTTCTATCGCGAACAGGGCTATCCTCTGCAAGATCACCGTTTACAGCGACTCTGAGCACCCGATGGACACTCCCAACCCGCTGCAAAAACCCGCGCACCTGCTGGACGACCTCGAGTCGATCCGTCAACTGCTCGGTGATGACAACCTGCAACCACCGCTGCTGACCGAGACCGTGAGCAGTGAAGTGCAAATCCCCCTGCTGTTCGACATGGTGGGCAGCCAGCAACCGACCACCACCGAAACCGCCCCTGCCGTGCCAGCCAAACCGCAACCTGCGCCGACCCCGGCTCAAGTCGCAGCACCAGCACCAACCCCTGCTGCGCCCCCGGCTCCCGCGCCAACGCCGGCAGCCAAACCCGCAGCCGCCAGCAACAGTGCCGACGCCCTGCTGCATCTGGACACCGAGCTGCGCGCCGCCGCGCAATTGATCATGCAAGACGTGATCGACGACTTCGCCCCACACATCGAAACCGAGATCAAGCGTCGCCTCGACGCCCGCCTGGAACGCCTGCTCGCAGCAGCCACCAGCGGCAAACCATAAGCCACACGCAAAAGCCGGGCATGGCCATCTTGTCGCTTGCCGCTTGTGGCTTGCTGCTGCCGCCCTCCGCTATACTTCCCGGCTTTTCCTGAATAAATGCCAATAGGGTCCCGCCGCGCATGGATAAGACCTACCAGCCGCACGCCATTGAAACTTCCTGGTACCAGACCTGGGAGTCCGAGAACTACTTCGCCCCGCAAGGCGCGGGCGACTCCTACACCATCATGATCCCGCCGCCGAACGTCACCGGCAGCCTGCACATGGGCCACGGCTTCAACAACGCGATCATGGACGCCCTGATCCGCTTCCGCCGCATGCAGGGTCGCAACACCCTGTGGCAGCCGGGCACCGACCACGCCGGTATCGCCACCCAGATGCTAGTGGAGCGCCAGATCGAAGCCCAGGGCCAGAATCGTCACGATCTGGGCCGGGAAAAGTTCCTCGAAAAAGTCTGGGAATGGAAGGATCAGTCCGGGGGCAACATCAGCCGCCAGATCCGCCGCCTGGGTTCCTCCGTGGACTGGAGCCGCGAGCGCTTCACCATGGACGACGGTCTCTCGGAAGCAGTCAAGGAAGCCTTCGTGCGCCTGCACGAAGACGGCCTGATCTACCGCGGCAAGCGCCTGGTAAACTGGGACACCAAGCTGCACACGGCGATTTCCGATCTGGAAGTGGAAAACCACGACGAGAAAGGCTTCCTGTGGAACCTCAAGTACCCACTGGCCGACGGCGCCAAGACCGCTGAAGGCAACGACTACCTGATCGTCGCCACCACCCGTCCGGAAACCATGCTCGGCGACTCCGCCGTCGCGGTGAACCCCGAAGACGAGCGCTACAAGGCCCTGATCGGCCAGTTCGTCGAACTGCCCCTGGTCGGCCGGCGCATCCCGATCATCGCCGACGACTACTGCGACCCTGAATTCGGCACCGGCTGCGTGAAGATCACCCCGGCCCACGACTTCAACGACTACGAAGTCGGCAAGCGCCACAACCTGCCGCTGCTGAACATCTTCGACAAGAACGCCGCCGTGTTGCCGGCCTGCCAGGTGTTCAACCTGGACGGCAGCCTCAACGAAACCGTCGACGGCAAGATCCCGGCCGAGTACGTCGGCCTGGACCGCTTCGAAGCGCGCAAGCAGATCGTGGCCGCCTTCGACGCCGCCGGCCTGCTGGTCAGCGTCGACGACCACGCCCTGAAAGTACCGAAGGGCGACCGCTCCGGCACCGTGATCGAGCCGTGGCTCACCGACCAGTGGTACGTCTCCACCAAGCCTCTGGCTGAGCCTGCCATCGCCGCCGTGGAAGACGGCCGCATCGCCTTCGTGCCCAAGCAGTACGAAAACATGTACTTCTCCTGGATGCGCGACATTCAGGACTGGTGCATCAGCCGCCAGCTGTGGTGGGGCCATCGCATTCCGGCCTGGTACGACGAGTCCGGCAAGGTCTATGTCGGCCGCGACGAAGCCGAAGTGCGGGCCAAGCACAACCTAGGTCCGGACGTTGCCCTGCAGCAGGACAACGACGTACTCGACACCTGGTTCAGTTCGGGCCTGTGGACCTTCTCCACCCTGGGCTGGCCGGAGCAGACCGAGTTCCTCAAGACCTTCCACCCGACCGACGTGCTGGTCACCGGCTTCGACATCATTTTCTTCTGGGTCGCCCGGATGATCATGCTCACCATGCACCTGGTGAAGAACGAAGACGGCACGCCGCAGGTTCCGTTCAAGACCGTGTACGTGCACGGCCTGGTCCGCGACGGCCAGGGCCAGAAGATGTCCAAGTCCAAGGGCAACGTCCTCGACCCGCTGGACATCATCGACGGCATCGACCTCGAAACCCTGGTGCAGAAGCGCACCACCGGCCTGATGCAGCCCAAGTTGCAGAAAGCCATCGAGAAGCAGACCCGCGCCGAATTCGCCGACGGCATCGCCAGCTACGGCACCGACGCCCTGCGCTTCACCTTCTGCTCCCTGGCCACCACCGGCCGCGACATCAAATTCGACATGGGTCGCGTCGAGGGTTACCGCAACTTCTGCAACAAGATCTGGAACGCCGCGCGCTACGTGCTGGACAAGGGCGAGGACTGCGGCCAGAACGGCGAGGCCTATGAGCTGTCCCTGGCGGACCGCTGGATCATCTCGCAACTGCAGCGCACTGAAGCCGAAGTCACCCGCCAGCTCGACCAGTTCCGTTTCGACCTGGCCGCCCAGGCCCTGTACGAGTTCATCTGGAACCAGTACTGCGACTGGTACCTGGAGCTGTCCAAGCCGGTGCTGTGGGACGAGAACTCGCCGGTTGAACGCCAGCGCGGCACCCGTCGCACCCTGGTGCGGGTACTGGAAGTGGCCCTGCGCCTGGCGCATCCGTTCATGCCGTTCATCACCGAAGAGATCTGGCAGCGCCTGGCGCCGCTGGCCGGTAGCACCGGCAAGACCATCATGCTGCAACCCTGGCCGGTGGCTAACGAAGCCCGCATCGACCAGGCCGCCGAAGACGACATCGAATGGCTCAAGGGCCTGATGCTCGGCACTCGCAACATTCGCGCGGAAATGAACATCGGTCCGGGCAAGCCCCTGGCCCTGTTCCTGAAGAACGCCGGTGCCGAAGACCAGCGTCGCCTGACCGAGAACGAAGCCTTGCTGAAGAAGCTGGCCCGACTCGAATCCATCACTGTGCTGGGTGCCGGCGACGAAGCGCCGCTGTCCGCCACCGCCCTGGTGGGCGAGATGGAAGTGCTGGTACCGATGGCCGGCCTGATCGACAAGGGCGCGGAACTGGCCCGTCTGGACAAGGAAATCCAGCGCCTGCAAGGCGAAGTGCAGCGCGTGGGCGGCAAACTGTCCAACGCTTCCTTCGTCGACAAGGCACCGGCGGAAGTGATCGAGAAGGAACGCGCCAAACTGGCCGAGGCCGAACAGGCCCTGGGCAAGCTGGCGGAACAGCACGCACGGATTTCCAGCCTGTAACGAATATTCGCGCAGTGTGAAAAAGGGAGGCCCATACAGGCCTCCCTTTTTTATGCGCCTTGTCTTGGGCGGCGCGGAGGCAGGCATCACTTGTCGCTCACCGCTTGAAACTTACCGCTGCTCCTGTGTGACAATGCCCGCCACTTTGAACCAGCCCCGAATCGATCCCCCATGACCGCCCCCAGCACACCCAAGCCTGCGCGCAGAAAGCCCAAGCCCGCCGCCCCAAAAACCGCCGCGCCCCGGGAAAAGGCCAGCCTGCATCCGCGCAATCGTCACCAGGGGCGTTACGACTTCCCGCAACTGATCAAGAGCACCCCGGAGCTGGGGCAGTTCGTGATCCTCAATCCCTACGGCAAGGAAAGCATCGATTTTGCCGACCCGGCAGCCGTGCGGGTGTTCAACCGCGCCCTGCTCAAGGCCTTCTACGGCATTGCCCACTGGGACATTCCGGCGGACTTCCTGTGCCCGCCCGTGCCCGGTCGCGCTGACTATGTGCACTTCCTCGCCGACCTGCTGGCCCGCCACAACCAGGGTGAAATCCCTCGGGGCGCAGCCGTGCGGGTGCTGGATGTCGGGGTCGGCGCCAACTGCATCTATCCGCTGATCGGCTACAGCGACTACCGCTGGCAGTTCCTCGGTTCGGACATCGACAGCACCGCCCTGGCCGCCGCCAAGGCCATCGTCCAGGCCAACGGCTTGAACAAGGCCATCAGCCTGCGCCAGCAGGGCAATCCCAGGCAGATCCTCAACGGCCTGCTGGAAAGCACCGAGCGTTTCGACCTGACGATGTGCAACCCGCCGTTCCACGCCTCCCTGGATGAAGCCACCCGCGGTAGCCAGCGCAAATGGCGAGCCCTGGGCAAGGCCGATCCCAAGCGCAAGCTGCCGGTGCTGAACTTTGGCGGGCAGGCCCGGGAGCTGTGGTGCGAAGGTGGCGAGATCCGCTTTGTCAGCCAGTTGATCAGCGAGAGCGCAAGCGTCGGCCAGCAAGTGCTGTGGTTCAGCACCCTGGTGTCAAAGGCTTCGAACCTGCCAGCCATTGAAAGCGCACTGAAAAAGGCCGGCGCCCTGGAAAGCCAGGTGGTGGAGATGTCCCAGGGACAGAAACAGAGCCGCTTCGTCGCCTGGACCTTCAAGGACAAGGCACAGCAACAGGCCTGGAGTCAGGAACGCTGGGTCAGGAAGAACTGAGGAAGAACTAGAGAGGCGGGGGAGGCAAAGACGATTCACCTTGCGTGAATCGGTGTCACACAAACCGTGCCCGGAGAACTTCTGAGCACGGTTTCACTGCAAGTCTTACTTGTTAACAGCGTCGGTCAGGCCTTTAGCCACAACCAGCTTGATAACTTTCTTGGCAGCGATTTCGATGGCAGCGCCAGTCGATGGGTTACGGCCAGTACGGGCAGGACGCTCGGTCACTTTCAGCTTGCCGATACCTGGCAGAGTGATTTCGCCGCCATTTTCCAATTGATCAGCAACGATCTGGGCCAGTTGGTCCAGAGCGTTACGCGCGGTGGTTTTCGGCGCGTCGATAGCTTCAGCGATATCAGCGATCAGTTGGTCTTTAGTAATAGCCATTGTGGTGTTCCTTCCCTATCAAATTCATTTGGATTGCAGAGTGCAGTGTCAGCCATCGAGCCAGATCTTGTGAATCTGGCACCCCGGTTACAACCACGACAGATCGGGGTTATAGATACCGAAATCAGGGTTTGGTTCGACCCGACAAATGCTGAATGCACGCTTAACGCTGAGACATCGCGTAAGACGGGGCAAAACTAGCACACAGACGGGGAAATATCCGCCTCTACCTAGCCATTTGGTCAGCTTTATTGCTCTAAATCGGTAAAAAAATGCATAAGCGTTACCGACGAGCCGTTCATCGCCCGGCAAACCGCGCCCGACCCCTCGGCTGCGGTACACTGGGCACTTTTTCGGGGAGCCCGCCCTCCCCCTTCAATCAGCCGAGAAGCCCATGCCGATCCGTCATTGCATCGTCCACCTGATCGACAAAAAACCCGACGGCAGCCCCGCAGTTCTTCATGCCCGAGACTCCGAGCTGGCAGAGTCCGCGGCCATCGAGAACATGCTCGCCGACCTCAACGAAAGCTATAACGCCAAACAGGGCAAAGCCTGGGGACTGTTCCATCCCGAGTCCGGCGCGTTTCCCTTCAGCGGCTGGCTGAAGGAGTACCTGGACGGCGGCCAGGACTTCACCGCGTTCAGCCGGGTGGCGGTGGAACACCTGCAGAAACTGATGGAGGAATCCAACCTGTCAGTGGGCGGCCACGTGCTGTTTGCTCATTACCAACAGGGCATGACCGACTACCTGGCCATCGCCCTGCTGCACCACAGTGAAGGCGTGGCCGTGACCGACCAGTTGGACGTGACGCCGTCGCGCCACCTGGACCTGGGCCAGCTGCACCTGGCGGCGCGGATCAACATCTCCGAGTGGCAGAACAACAAGCAGTCCAAGCAGTACATCTCCTTTATCAAGGGCAAGAACGGCAAGAAGGTCTCGGAGTACTTCCGCGACTTCATCGGCTGCCAGGAAGGCGTCGACGGCCCGGGCGAAACCCGCACCCTGCTCAAGGCCTTCAGCGACTTCGTCGAAAGCGAGGATCTGCCGGAAGAGTCGGCCCGGGAAAAGACCAAGACCCTGGTGGACTACGCCAGCAGCCAGGCCAAGCTCGGCGAGCCCATGGGCCTGGAGGAGCTCTCGGAACTGATCGACGAAGACCGCCCCAAGGCCTTCTACGATCACATCCGCAACAAGGATTACGGGCTGTCGCCGGAGATTCCCGCGGACAAACGCACCCTCAACCAGTTCCGCCGCTTCACCGGCCGCGCCGAAGGCTTGTCCATCAGCTTCGAAGCCCACCTGCTGGGCTCGAAGATCGAGTACGACGAAGAAGCCGGGACCCTGATCATCAAGGGCCTGCCGACCCAACTGACCGACCAGCTCAAGCGCCGCAACTGATGCTCCAGGGGGTATTGAAGAAGTTCTTGCTGATCCTGCTGGTGGTGGTGATCTACCAGCACTGGGGCAAGATCGAGCGCCTGTTCAACCCTTCGGCGGTGGTCAGCGAAGCGATCCGCAGCCAGGCCCGGGTGGTGCTGTACGCCACCGACTGGTGCGGCTACTGCAAGGCCACCCGGCGCTTTCTCGATCAGAAGGGCATTCCCTACCGGGAGTTCGACATCGAGAAAGACGCGGAGGCGCGTAAGGCCTATACCGCTCTGGGCGGTGCCGGGATTCCGATCCTGGACGTGAATGGCAGCCTGATCCGTACCTACGACCCCGACGCGATCATGGCTGCGCTGAAACCTTAGTCGGAGCCGGCCGGGCGGCGCTCCGCTTGCCGGCGAAAGGGCCAGTAGATCGAGCATCGATCTTGAGGACGCCTTCGCTGGCAAGCCAGCGCCTACAGGTGTGGATCACTGCGCCTGGATGCGGAACCCCAACCGCGGGAAGTGCACGTGGACCAAGCCGGCGCGCGGGTCCTGGCGACGCAGGATCAACTCTTCAGTACCGGCAAACAGCAACTCGCCCGCCACCGGATCGACGCCATAGTCGGTCGCAGCAATCACCACCTGCTGCCCTGCAGCAAAGCCATTGGGATCGACAAACCGCTCATCCGGCAGCGGCGCCGGCGTAGCGCTGCGCGACACCTCAAGGGCCTCTTCGGCACTCAGCTCGGTGAAGGAGCCATGACCAAAGCCCAGCACCCGCGCCAACCAGGCGGATACCGCCGGATACTCGTCCACCAGCGGTGCGGTCACCGGCGTGCCCTTGAGGAACCACAGCGGGTGCGCCAGGGCGATATCGGCAATCGACGGTTCGCCAAACAGGAAGTCCCCCGGCTCGCGCTGCAGTTGCTGCTCCAGACGCGCCATGATGGTCGGCCACTGATGCTTGGCCACGTCCAGGGGCAGACGGCTGGCGCTGCCGCCACTGAACAACCCGGCGCGGTCGGCCATGAAGGCCTTGACCGCTTCCGGCGGCAGCTTGCCAAAGCGCACGGCTGCCGACTCGGGCTGGAACACCAGGGTCACCGCATGCTGGAACACCACCGAGTCGACCCAGGCGGCGAAGGTCGCGCTGATAATTTCCTGGCCTTCGGGGAACAGCGCCGGCGAGGCTTTCTCCCGCTCCAGGCGGCGCGCGATCAAGGCCGTGTCGCAATAGATGTCCGCCCCGATCTGCAACACCGGGGTCTTGCGATAGCCGCCGGTCAGGGCCGTCAGGTCGGGTTTGGGCATGACCGGGGAGATCTTCACGGAGCGCCAGGACAGGCCCTTGAACCCCAGGAGCAAGCGGGCTTTTTCCGCGAAGGGAGAGGTCGGGTAATGGTGGAGAATCAACTCTGACATGCTGGGGTCCGCCACAAGAGGGAGAGCGCTGAAGCTTAGCGCGCAATCCGTGGACGGCCTACAGATCCAACTGATGAGAACCTATCAGTCAGATTGATGCCGCTGCACTGGCCGCGGCCACCAGGCACTCCTTGGCGCTCTTCCTGAGTTTCTTGATCAGCCGCTCCTGGCGCAGGGCCTCGCTCTTGTCTCGGCATGCTTCGGTGTAGACCAGGGCCACCGCCGGGCTGGAGAGAAAGAAACGCGCGCCCTTGCCGCTCTGGTGCTTGGCAAAGCGCTTCACCGGGTCGTCGCTGATGCCGCAGTAGAGAGCGCCATTGGCAGCGCGCACCAGGTACACAAACCAGGGTTTGCCGGCAGGCGCAGGCCGCTCGGCGGCAATTGCGGGGGTTGGATCGGGGCTGCTCACAAAAAGAATCGGGGCCTGTGGATAACCAGCCGCGATCTTAACAGAGGATGGCTTTCAGCGACCGCCCTGGAAGGCCTTGAGGCCCTTGCGGGCCTGAGCGCGAACGGCGTTCTTGAGCAGCGGCGTCCAGCCCAGCAACAGGCCCTTGGCCCCGAGGGCCTGACGCGCCCAACGCCACATGTCGAAATGATCGTGGTGCTCGCAGATCTTGCCGTCGCGAAACACGAAGCGCGCCTGAATGTCATTGACCACGGTGTTGCCGGTCTGGCTGAACAGGTAGGTGGCCACCCAATGCGCGCTGCCGGTGTTCCCATCGGCACGCACCTGATCGAAGGTCAGGGAAAAGTCCTTGGCCCGGGACGTGAGCATGCGCCACATGTCACCAGCATCACGTCCGCGCAATTCACCGAAGGCCGGATCGCTGAACAGCACATCCTCGGTATAACAGGCGCTCATGGCCTCGGCATCGAGCCGCTGGAAGGCCTGGTAGAACTCGGTGATCAGGGCGCGCTGGGCATCACTCATGGACAGACTCCGGAAAGGCAAGGGAATGCCAGCACAATAATCCCCATGCCTCGGGAAGACTATCGGCATTTGCCAGGCAAATACCGACAGCGAAGTCCGTCAGATTTTCTCGCTTTGCACCTGCACATACAGCGAACGACCGGCGCCCAGGCCGGCGATGATCGCCCCGCTGCCCAACACGGCGAAGATCCAGCCCACGGCGTTCCAACCACCGGTCCAGTCGTGCACCAGCCCCACCGCAAAGGGCCCCATGGACGCCAGGGTGTAACCGATGCCCTGGGCCATGCTCGACAGGTTGGCCGCCACATGGGTGTCCCGCGAGCGCAGCACGATCAGGGTCAGGGCCAGGCTGAAAGTGCCGCCCTGCCCCAGGCCCAGCAGGATCGCCCAGCCCCACAAACCGTCCAGCGGCGCATACAGGCAACCGAACAGGCCGCCCAGGGTCATCAGCATGACCATCACGATGGCCAGGCGCTGGTCCTTGCCGCGGGTCGCCAGCCAGGGCGCCGCCAGGGAGCTGGCCAGTTGCACGATCACCGATCCGGAGAGCACCAGTCCGGCCTGGGTCGGACTCAGCCCGCGGCCGATCAGGATCGACGGCAGCCAGCCAAACACGATGTAGGCCAGGGAGGACTGCAGGCCCATGTACAGGGTGACCTGCCAGGCCAGGCGATCACGCAGCAACCCGCGCACACGGAAGGCGACATGGTGGGCGCCGTGTTTGTGCCCCACTTGCGGCAACCAGAACAGCGCCGCCGCCAGCGCCGGTACGACCCAGAACCCCAGGCCCATGGCCCAGTTGCTACCGAAATGCTGGCTCAGGGGCACCGTCGCGCCGGCCGCCATCGCCGCCCCCAGGCACAGGGCCATGGTGTAGACCCCGGTCATGGTGCCTGCATGGCGGGCAAAATCGCGCTTGACGATGCCCGGCAGCAGCACCCCGATCACACCGATGCTGGCGCCGGCCAGGATGCTCCCGGCAAAGACGCCGAACTCCCCCAGGGAACTGCGCAGCACAATGCCCAGGGCCAGGGTCAGGAGAATCCCCAGCACCACCCGCTCGGCACCAAAACGCCGGGCCAGCAGCGGCGCCAAAGGCGCGAACAAGCCCAGGCACAGCACCGGCAGAGTGGTCAGCAGGCCGGCCTTGGCGGCTGACAGCCCCAGTTGCTGCGACACATCGCTGAGCAACGGCGCCATGCTCGACAGCGCCGGACGCAGGTTCAGCGCCACCAGAATCAGCCCCAGCAGCAACAGCCAGGGCCGGCGCACCGCGGGTGGGGCCTGCTGAAGCTCCTCGTCATCGGCCTCGGCGTCGATCAGCAGCTCTTCGAGTTCGGCAGGACGCCGAGGAGCAGACGGGGTATTCGGGGGTACCTGGTGATTGGACATGAAGGTCTCGGATTCAGGATTCGTTGATCAACTGGCGGGACAACTGCTTGGCCTGCTCGGGGTCGCCCTGTTCGATGGCATCCAGCAGATGCTGATGGAGATCGAAGACGTCCTGGCGACGCGGAGCCTGGGTCAAGGTCTGGCGCAACTGCGCGCCCACCACGCTGGAAAAATAGCGGTACAGCTGGCTGAGGGTCGGGTTGTGGGCGGCATCCACCAGGCGCTGGTGAAAAACCAGGTCGCAGGCGATGTAGCTCTCCAGGTCACCATGAAAATGCCCGCTGCTGGCCTGCAAGGCTTGGTTCAGGGCCTGCAGGTCCTCGTCGGTGCGGCGCAGGGCCGCCAGGCCGACCGCCTCCACTTCGAGGATCTGCCGGGTTTCCCGGGCCTGTTCCAGGGAGCACTGGGACAGGGCCTGGAGCATGTCCAGTGGATCGGCCACCGCTCGCAGGTAGCTGCCGTCGCCCTGGCGGATCTCGATCAGTCCGGAGAACGCCAGCACTCGCATGGCTTCGCGCACGGTATTGCGGCTGATGCCCAGTTCTTGGGCCAGTTCCGGTTCGGTGGGCAAGCGCTGGCCGACCCGCCAGACACCGCTGTTGATGCGTTTGCGCAGTTGTTCCAGGGCCTGGTCGACCAGGGATTTTTTGATCAGGGGGGATGTTTCGCTCATGGGACTCGCTCAATCATCCAATCATCGGATGAATTGTCCGACATGGTATTCAGGCTTTTCCGAGAGTTCAACGATTTAGGCTGGAGGAGGCACTTTCGCCAAGGCAAACAAGTCTTGACAAAAAACCCTATAAGGGTAATTTCGGTCAAGCCTCAAGGGTGTCTCATGGAAAAGAAAACACCTCATTACGACCTGTCGCTGATCAAGGCACAGGTCGTTCGGCATGGAGCACAAGCCTTCACTCGAAGCGCATTGCGCTGCGGCAAGGAACTCGGATTGTCCCTGGCCGCCATGCAACGAGTGATAGCCGGACTGCAGGGCAGCCTGTTCTACAAATCGATGACCACCTATGGCGATCACCGGCTGTGGCAGGACGTGTATTACACCCGCATCGATAACCGGACGCTCTACATCAAGGTCACCTACCGCCCCGGTGCAGGGCCTCCGGTGATCTCCTTCAAGGAGGCAGAGACATGAAACGACAACAATGCTACAGCTGCGGCGCTCCCACCGGCATGCTGGCCTTCGAGCAGCGCAGCGAGCTCATCGACTACCGGCACCTGCAGCGTCAGCTCCATGGCCTGGCGGGCTGGGAATGCCAGGAGTGCGGTGAAATCGAATTCGATGCCCAGAGTGCAGAGCGCTATGCCGCCGCGGGCGACCACTTGCTGGAGGAGTACCGGCAGAGCGTCGCCGCCGACCTGAAGCGCATCCGCCGCAAGCTGCACCTCTCGCAGAAAGAAGCGGTCAAACTGCTGTCCGGCGGCGGGCACAACGCCTTTTCCCGTTACGAGCGCGGCGAAGTCGGCGTGCCCCAACCGCTGTACGTGCTGATGCGCCTGCTGGATCGCCACCCACGGTTGATGAAGGACGTACTGGAGCTTGGCGAACCACGGCTGGCGCCCTCAGCCTTGGGCGACCACCCCGAACCACAGCTCGGCGCTGCCGGCAGCTGAATGCCGGGCAAAAATAAACCCGGAGCCAGTCCGGGTTTATCGTCAGCGCCAGCCGTGCATCAGGATCAATGCAGGATCTGGCTCAGGAACAGCTTGGTGCGGTCGTTCTGCGGGTTGTCGAAGAAGTCGTTGGGGGCCGCCTGCTCGACGATTTCGCCCTTGTCCATGAAGATCACCCGGTTGGCCACGGTGCGGGCAAAGCCCATTTCATGGGTCACGCAGAGCATGGTCATGCCGTCTTCCGCCAGGCCGATCATGGTATCGAGCACCTCCTTGACCATTTCCGGGTCCAGGGCCGAGGTGGGTTCGTCGAACAGCATGATCTTGGGCTTCATGCACAGCGCCCGGGCAATCGCCACCCGTTGCTGCTGGCCACCGGACAGCTGGCCCGGGTACTTGTTGGCCTGCTCCGGAATGCGAACCCGCTCCAGGTAGTGCATGGCGATTTCCTCGGCCTTGCGCTTGGGCATCTTGCGCACCCACATCGGCGCCAGGGTGCAGTTTTGCAGGATGGTCAGGTGCGGGAACAGGTTGAAGTGCTGGAACACCATGCCCACTTCCCGGCGAATGGCCTCGATCTGCTTGAGGTCGTTGGTCAGCTCGACGCCATCCACCACGATGCGTCCCTGCTGGTGCTCTTCCAGGCGGTTGAGGCAGCGGATGGTGGTGGACTTGCCCGAGCCCGAAGGCCCGCACAGCACGATGCGCTCACCCTGCCTGACGTTGAGGTTGATGTCCTTCAACACGTGGAACTGGCCGTACCACTTGTTCACACCCTGCATCTGAATAATGCCTTCAGGGCCCACAGGCTTTTTGTTCGCTTCACTCATGGAGATACTCCTAACGCTTGTGGCCTGTGTCCAACTTACGCTCCAGATGCATGGAGTAGCGGGACATACCAAAACAGAAAATCCAGAACACCAGGGCCGCGAAGACATAGCCTTCGGTGGCCATGCCCAGCCATTTGGGATCGGCGGCGGCTTGCTTGACGCTGTTGAGCAGGTCGAACAGGCCGATGATGATCACCAGGCTGGTGTCCTTGAACAGGGCGATGAAGGTGTTGACGATGCCGGGAATCACCAGCTTCAGGGCCTGGGGCAGAATCACCAGGCCCATGGCCCGCCAATAACCCAGCCCCATGGCCGCAGCGGCTTCGTACTGGCCCTTGGGAATGGCTTGCAAGCCACCGCGCACCACCTCGGCCACATAGGCCGACTGGAACAGGATCACCCCGATCAGGGCCCGCAACAGCTTGTCGAAGTTCATGCCCTCAGGCAGGAACAGCGGCAGCATCACCGAGGACATGAACAGCACGGTGATCAGCGGCACGCCGCGCCAGAACTCGATGAAGGTCACGCAGACCACGCGAATCGCCGGCAGGTTGGAGCGTCGCCCCAATGCCAGCAGGATCCCCAGCGGCAGGGCTCCGGCAATCCCCACCGTGGCGATCACCAGGGTCAGCATCAGACCGCCCCATTGGCTGGTGGCGACATTGCTCAAGCCCAGGTAACCGCCATGCAGCAAGGTGTAGGCAACCACCGGGTACCACACCAGGAAACACAAGCCGTAGATCGCCTTGCGGGCAAAGCGCGAGATGAACAACGGCGCCACGCCGATCACCGCCAGCCACACGGTCAGGTCCACCCGCCAGCGCAGTTCCACCGGGTAGTAGCCATACATGAACTGGCCGAACCGCTGCTGGATGAACACCCAGCAGGCGCCGTCCTTGGTGCAATCGGCACGGGTGGTGCCGACCCAGTTGGCGTCGAGGATCGCCCAATGCAGGAGCGGCGGCACCACCAGGTAGATCAGGTAGAAGGCAAACAGGGTCAACAGGGTGTTGAGCCAGCTGGAAAACATGTTGGCGCGCATCCACGCCAGCACGCCGATACTGCGGCTGGGCGGCGGCATGTCGGGCTTGAAAGTATGAGTTGTCATGGGCGCTTCCTCACCGCTCGATCAGCGCAATGCGCTTGTTGTACCAGTTCATCAGCAGGGAAATGCTGATGCTGATCGCCAGGTACACGCTCATGGTGATGGCAATGACCTCGATGGCCTGGCCGGTCTGGTTGAGCACCGTGCCGGCGAACAGCGAAACCATTTCCGGGTAGCCGATACCGGCGGCCAGGGACGAGTTCTTCGCCAGGTTCAGGTATTGGCTGGTCAACGGCGGAATGATCACCCGCAGGGCCTGGGGAATGATCACCTTGCGCAGGGTCGGGCCGTTGCGCAGCCCCAGGGAGCGGGCCGCCTCGGTCTGACCGTGGCTCACCGATTTGATCCCGGAGCGCACGATCTCGGCGATGAATGCCGCGGTGTAGACGGTCAGGGCCAGGGTCAGGGCCAGCAGCTCGGGAATCAGCACCCAGCCGCCAACGAAGTTGAAGCCTTGCAGCTTCGGCAACTCCCAATGCACCGGCGAACCGAACAGCAGGGTGCACAACGCCGGAATCACCAGCAGCAGCGCCAATCCGCACCAGAACTTGTGGAACGGCACCCCGGTTTCTTCAAAGCGTTTGTTGGCCCAGCGGCACATCAGCACAATGGCGACGATGGCCAGCACCACACTCGCCACGAACGCCCAGAACCCAGGGGCCATTTGCGCCGCCGGCATGTTCAGGCCCCGGCTGCTGACAAAGAAGGTGTCGCCGAAGTTGTGGCTGTTGCGCGGCCCCGGCATGGTCAGGAACACCGCGAAGTACCAGAACAGGATCTGCAGCAGCGGCGGAATGTTGCGGAACACTTCCACATACACCGTCGCCAGCTTGTTGATGATCCAGTTCTGCGACAGCCGCGCCACCCCGATGATGAACCCCAGCAGGGTCGCCAGGATTACCCCGATAAAGGTCACCAGCAGCGTATTGAGCAGGCCGATGACGAAGACCCGGGCATAGCTGTCCGCTTCGGTGTAGGCAATCAGGTGTTGAGCGATGCCGAAACCGGCGCTGCGCTCAAGAAAGTCGAAACCCGAGGTGATACCCCGGTGCTGAAGGTTGGTTTGCGTGTTGTCGAACAGAAACCAGCCCAGCGAAACCACCGCCACGAGGGTGATGATCTGGAACAGCCAGGCGCGCACACGCGGATCGCTGAGGCTAAGCCTCTGCTTGGGTGCGCCGATAGAATTTTGCATGAAGTGCCCCAGGAATAATGGAACAGAACATCACCCGGCGGTTGGCCCGCCGGGTGATAGAACCATCAGCGCACAGGTGGTGCGTATTGGATGCCGCCGTTGTTCCACAGCGCGTTCAGGCCGCGGTCGATGGCCAGTGGCGTGCTCTTGCCGAGGTTCTTCTCGAACACTTCACCGTAGTTACCTACTTGCTTGACGATCTGTACTACCCAGTCCTTCGGCAGTTTCAGGTCTTTGCCGTATTCACCGTCCGCGCCCAGCAGACGTGCCACATCAGGGTTCTTGGTCGACTTGGCTTCAGCTTCGACGTTTTTCGAAGTGATGCCCGCCTCTTCGGCGTTGAGCATGGCGAACAGGGTCCACTTGACGATGCTGAACCACTCTTCGTCGCCCTTACGCACCACCGGGCCCAGCGGCTCCTTGGAGATGGTTTCCGGCAGCACGACATAATCGGTCGGGGTCGCCAGCTTGCTGCGCTGTGCGTAAAGCTGGGACTTGTCGGATGTCAGCACGTCGCAACGCCCGGATTCCAGGGACTTGGCGCTTTCATCGGAGGTGTCAAAGGTAATCGGGGTGTATTTCAGACCATTGCCACGGAAGTAGTCCGACACGTTCAGCTCGGTAGTGGTACCGGCTTGAATACAGATGGTCGCACCGTCCAGCTCCTTGGCACTTTTCACACCCAGTTTGTTGTTCACCAGGAAGCCGATGCCGTCGTAGTAAGTGACACCGGCAAACATCAGGCCCATGCCCGCGTCGCGAGAGCTGGTCCAGGTGGTGTTGCGCGACAGCACGTCGATTTCGCCGGATTGCAGCGCGGTGAAGCGCTCCTTGGCGTTCAACTGGCTGAACTTGACCTTGGTCGCGTCACCGAATACTGCAGCGGCCACTGCGCGGCAAACGTCGGCGTCGATCCCGAGGATCTTGCCGGTCGCATCCGGTACCGAGAAGCCCGGCAGACCATCACTGACGCCGCACTGTACGAAACCTTTCTTCTGTACTGCATCCAGAGTCGCACCCGCCTGTGCGAAACCGCTTGTAGCCAGGACCGTGGCCGCCGTGACAGCGGCCAGGGTGGATTTCAACATCTTCATTCAAACCTCCAGTTTTGCTCTTGTTGTGTCGGAGCTTGAGTCCTGCCGCACCCTCATGAGGCGCTGTTGACCCGTGTAGGCTTTTTTATAGGGTCAAGCGGCGTAAGACCTTCGCTATGAGTCTAGTAGGAGAAATCCACGTAATGGGGGGCCTACATCTCACCAATCGGCCGAACGGGCTGTAGCCCTTTGCAGTTCGCAAAGCCCGTAGCGGCCATTGGCGAACCTGTATCAGAGGAGGTTGGCTATGCCATCGCCCGCGGTAGCCTGTTAGTGTTACCGCCGGCAGAGAGTGCTATCACTTCCACTCCTCTTTCTGAGCCATAGCAAAGCCCGTACCACAGTTTCGGCTAAAGCGTTTCAGCCAGTGGTCAATAGCAAAACGTTCAACCGTGCGACATCTTCTTCACCGATCAACCGGGCGCGCCCCTTGACCTCGCACTCAATCAGCGCGCACGCACAAAAATGGAGCAGCCATGACCGAGCCCTTGATTCTTCAGCCCAGCAAGCCCGCAGATGCCTGTGTGATCTGGCTTCACGGCCTGGGAGCGGACCGTTACGACTTCCTGCCGGTGGCCGAGATGCTGCAGGAAAAACTCTTGAGCACCCGCTTCGTCCTGCCCCAGGCGCCGACCCGTGCCGTGACCATCAATGGCGGATATGCCATGCCCAGTTGGTACGACATTTTGGCCATGAACCCGGCTCGCGCGATCAGTCGTGAACAGCTCGACGAATCATCCGATGAAGTCATCAGACTTATCGAAGAGCAACGCGCCAGCGGAATAGACGCCTCGCGAATTTTCCTGGCAGGTTTCTCCCAGGGGGGCGCCGTCGTACTGCACACCGCCTTCCTCAAGTGGCAGGGTCCGTTGGGTGGCGTGCTTGCCCTCTCCACTTACGCACCGACCTTTGGCGAAGAACTGCAACTTTCCGCCAGCCAACAGCGGATTCCGGTGCTGTCGCTGCATGGCCAGTACGACGAAGTGGTGCAAAACGCCATGGGCCGCACCGCCTACGAGTATTTGAAGCAGCATGGTGTCACCGTGACATGGCAGGAATACCCAATGGGGCACGAGGTGTTACCAGAAGAAATCAGCGATATCGGCACCTGGCTGAACGAGCGTTTGCGCTAGAAAATCCGCCTCCAACCGGGGGCCAGAGCAACAGACTACGCCGCGCCCGTTTCTTGCATTACACTGGCCGGCGTACATTCCTTAACCAATTGATGAGATGACCGTGCTCAAAGCACTCAAGAAAATCTTCGGTAAAAGCGAGGCTGAGCCGCTCGCGCCAGGCCCCAGTGCCCCTTCCCCCAGTTCCAGCAGCCGTAATGACGGCCGTCAGCCGGAACGGAGCGCACCCGCTACCGCAGCTAAAAAAGAACCGGTGAACACACCGGCCGCCCCTTCTGCTCCCAAAGCGCCACGCCAAGAGAAGCCCAAGGCCGAGCAACCCAAGCCTGAGCAGCCGCGCCGTCCGCGCGCACCCAAGCCGCCCGCCAGCACCTGGAAACTTGAAGACTTCGTGGTCGAACCCCAGGAAGGCAAGACCCGTTTCCACGACTTCAAGCTTGCACCGGAACTGATGCACGCCATCCAGGACCTGGGCTTTCCTTATTGCACGCCGATCCAGGCCCAGGTGCTGGGCTATACCCTGGCGGGCAAGGACGCCATCGGCCGGGCCCAGACCGGCACCGGCAAGACCGCCGCGTTCCTGATCTCGATCATCACCCAGTTGCTGCAGACCCCGCCGCCCAAAGAGCGCTACATGGGCGAGCCACGGGCGCTGATCATTGCCCCGACCCGGGAGCTGGTGGTGCAGATCGCCAAGGACGCCGCGGCGCTGACCAAGTACACCGGCCTCAACGTCATGACCTTCGTCGGCGGCATGGACTTCGACAAACAGCTCAAGCACCTGGAAGCCCGCCACTGCGACATCCTGGTAGCCACCCCGGGCCGTCTGCTGGACTTCAACCAGCGCGGCGACGTGCACCTGGACATGGTCGAAGTGATGGTGCTGGACGAAGCCGACCGCATGCTCGACATGGGCTTCATCCCGCAGGTGCGGCAGATCATCCGCCAGACCCCGCCCAAGAGCGAACGCCAGACTCTGCTGTTCTCCGCCACCTTCACCGATGACGTGATGAACCTGGCCAAGCAATGGACCACCGATCCGGCAATCGTCGAGATCGAGGCCGAGAACGTCGCCAGCGAAAACGTCGAACAGCACATTTATGCCGTGGCCGGGGCCGACAAGTACAAGCTGCTGTACAACCTGGTCACCGACAACGGCTGGGAACGGGTCATGGTCTTCGCCAACCGCAAGGATGAAGTGCGGCGCATCGAGGAACGCCTGGTGCGCGACGGGGTGAACGCCGCCCAGCTGTCCGGCGACGTGCCGCAGCACAAGCGGATCAAGACCCTGGAAGGCTTCCGCGAAGGCAAGATCCGGGTGCTGGTGGCCACCGACGTGGCCGGCCGCGGCATTCACATCGACGGCATCAGCCATGTGATCAACTTCACCCTGCCGGAAGTGCCGGACGACTACGTGCACCGCATCGGCCGTACCGGGCGTGCCGGGGCAGAGGGCGTGTCCATCAGCTTCGCCGGCGAGGACGACTCCTACCAGCTGCCCTCGATCGAAGCCCTGCTGGGACGCAAGATCAGCTGCGAGATGCCGCCCGCCGAACTGCTGCGCCCTGTAGAGCGCAAACGCCCGCAAGCCTGATCACGGGCGCACCAAAAAAAACGCAGCCATCACCGGCTGCGTTTTTTTTCGCCTGGATATTGCCCACCAAAACTAAAAGTCCATAATGGACAAATTAGTTTAATTTGATGGGAGCCCTTGCATGTCCAGCACGCCCTACCTGATGGCCCGACCCGAAGCCCGCCAGTGGCTCGCGCAAATCGACGTCCCGCAGATTTTGCGCAAACTGTTCCGCGACCTGGCCGCCGGACTCGCCGTGCAACCGGCGCAGCAGCTGGTGGAGTTTCCCCAGGGCGCCGGCGACTTCATCAACTACCTGGGGGTGCTGGCTGAAGATCGGGTGTACGGGGTCAAGACTTCGCCCTACATCGTCCGCGCCGAAGGCCCGCTGGTCACCGCCTGGACCCTGCTGATGTCCATGGACAGCGGCCAGCCCCTGCTGCTGTGCGACGCCGCCGAACTGACCACCGCACGCACCGCCGCCACCACGGCGGTCGCCGTCGAGGCACTGGCCACGCCCGAGGCCCGGCACCTGACGATCATCGGCAGCGGCGCGGTGGCCCAGGCTCACCTGCACTACGTGAAAGACCTGCGCCCCTGGCAGAGCATCCGCCTCTTTTCCCCAAGCCTTGCGAGCAAATCCGCCGAGGAGCTTGCGCGTCTCAAGGCCCTCGATCCGCGCCTGCAAATCGTCCCGCAGCTTGAAGAAGCTGTCGAAGATGCCGACGTGATCATGCTTTGCACTTCGTCCGCCGGGCCGGTGATCGATCCGCGCCGCCTCGGCAAGCCGGCGCTGATCACCTCCATCAGCACCAACGCGCCACGGGCCCATGAAGTGCCGCCCGCGGCCCTGCCAGAGCTGCAGGTCTACTGCGACTACCGGCGCACCACCCCGGGCTCGGCCGGCGAGATGCTGATCGCCGGCGAACAGCACGGCTGGGACAGCGCGGCGATCCTCGGCGACCTGCCGGAGCTGCTTAGCGGCCAGGCCCGGCGCCCCAATGCCGAGCGCCACGTGTTCTTCCGCTCCATCGGCCTGGGCCTGGAAGACATCGCCCTGGCCAATGCCCTGTACCACTTGCAACGCCAGCCCTAAGCCACCGTCACCTGCATCTTTTCCGGAGTTATCAATGACCCAGGCAGACTTCATCATCATCGGCGGCGGTATCGCCGGGGCCTCCACCGGTTACTGGCTGTCGCGCCACGGCCGGGTCATCGTGCTGGAACGCGAGTCGCACCCGGCCTACCACTCCACCGGCCGCTCCGCCGCGCTCTACACCGCTGCCTATGGCACTGCCCAGGTGCGCGCCCTGACCCTGGCCAGCCGGGACTTTTTCGACCACCCGCCAGAGGGTTTCTGTGAACACCCACTGCTGACGCCACGGGGCGAAATGACCGTGGACTTCAACGGTGACCCGGCCGAACTGAACAATCAGTACCTCAGCGCCAAGGCCACGGTGCCGCAGATGCAGCGGCTGAGCGCTGACGAAGCCTGCGCCCGCCTGCCAATCCTGCGCCGCGAAAAGGTCCACGGGGCCCTCTACGACCCCACTGCCAGCGACATCGACACCGACGCCCTGCACCAAGGCTACCTGCGGGGCATTCGCCGCCATCAGGGCCAGGTCCATACCGACCATGAAGTGCTGGGGTTGCGCCGTGATGAACAAGGGCTGTGGCAGGTCCAAACCAGCGGCCAGACCTTCAGCGCCCCCCTGCTGATCAACGCCGCCGGCGCCTGGGCCGACCAGATCGGCGCCATGGCCGGCGCGCGCCGCCTGGGCCTGCAACCCAAGCGCCGCGCGGCGTTTATTTTCGCCGGCCCGGAAGGGCTCGATATTCACCAGTGGCCGATGCTGGTCAGCCTGGACGAATCCTTCTACATGAAGCCCGACGCCGGCATGTTCCTCGGCTCGCCGGCCAACGCCGACCCGGTGGAGCCCCACGATGTGCAGCCCGAGGAACTGGACATTGCCCTGGGCATCTACCAGATCGAAGAAGCCACCACCCTGAGCATCCGACGTCCAACCCGGACCTGGGCCGGCCTGCGCAGCTTTGTCAGCGACGGCGACCTGCTGGCCGGTTTCGATCCACAGGTGCCCGGGCTGTTCTGGGTTGCCGGGCAAGGCGGCTACGGCATCCAGACCTCCCCGGCCATGGGCCAGGCCAGCGCCGCCCTGGTGCGGGGCCAGCCACTGCCGGAACAGCTGACCCGCTTCGGCCTCACGCCCGCCATGCTGTCCCCTGCCCGCCTCGGCTGAAGGCCCTCAAGATGACGCGCCCGAACGATTGCGGCACACTCCCAGCGCCCGCCAACGGCGGGCGCCGATGCCGCCTGGAGTACGACCCATGACCTCACCCGCAAAGGACCCTGCCCTGGACAACTTCCGGGCGATTGCCGATGCCATTGCCACGCTGTTCTTCCCTCACGCCGAGGTGGTGCTCCACGACCTGCGCACGCAGAAGATCGACTACATCGCCAACAACCTGTCCAAGCGCGAAGTGGGCGACGATGCGGCCCTGGAAGACCTGCTCAGTGGCGACAGCGAGGAGCGCAATATCGGCCCCTATGAAAAGCTCAACTGGGACGGGCAGAAGATCCGCAGCCTCAGCAGCGTGCTGCGCGACAGCCACGGCCAGCCAATGGCCGTGCTGTGCATCAACCTGAACATCTCGCTGCTGGAAAACGCCAAGGCGGCGCTGGACCTGTTCCTCTCGCCGAGCAAACTGATTCCCCAGCCCGACTCGCTGTTTCGCGACGACTGGCAGGAACGCATCAACACCTTCCTGCACAACTGGCTGCGCGAACGCCAGCTGGGGCTGAACCTGCTGACCCGCGACCACAAGCGCGAGCTGGTGCTGGCGCTGCACGCCGAGGGCGCCTTCAAGGGCAAGAGCGCCTCCAACTACGTGGCCAACGTGCTGAACATGGGCCGGGCCACGGTGTACAAGCACCTGAAGGAATTGAAGGGACAGTAAAGGTTCGCGAGCAAGCCCGCTCCTACACGCAATTGCACAATACCTGTAGGAGCGAGCTCGCTCGCGAAGGCGTCCTCAAGAACACCGCAATGTCTCAATCCCCATAAATATCCGACTTGAAGTACTTGGCCTGGATCTTCTGATATTCGCCCTTGGCGCGAATCTCATCGATGGCCTTGTTCAACTCGCCCACCAGTTCACTGTTGCCCTTGCGCACCGCGATCCCCGCGCCCTCGCCGACGTACTTCGGATCCTTCAACTCGGGCCCGACAAAGGCGTAGTCGGCGCCGCGAGGCATCGACAGGAAATCATCCAGGGGAATGGTGTCGGCGAAGATCGCGTCCAGGCGCCCGGCCGCCAGGTCCATGTAGATCTCTTCGTTGTTGCTGTAGCGCACCACCTTGATGCCCTTGGGCTCGAAGACCTCGGTGGCGAAACGATCGGTGGTGGTGGAACGCTGCACGCCCACGGTCTTGCCCTTGAGGCTGGCGTACTGGTCATCCACCACCGCGCCCTTCTTCATCACCAGGCGCGACGAGGTGAAGTAGTACTTGTGGGTGAAATCCACCGATTTGCGGCGTTCTGCGGTGATGGTCATGGAGGACAGCGCGGCGTCGATCTTCTTCACTTTCAACGAGGGAATCAGACCGTCGAACTCGCCCTCGACCCACTCGCACTTGACCTGCATCTGCGCGCACAAAGCATTGCCGATGTCGTAGTCGAAACCACCGATCTTGCCGTCGGCGGTCTTGAAGGCGAACGGCGGATACGCCGCCTCGATGCCCAGGCGCAGGGTTTTCTCGGCAGCCATCAGGCTGCTGCACGCCAACAGGCTCAAGGCCAGGCCACTGATGAGGGGGAATTTTTTCATGTTCGTTCTCTCGCGGGTTGTTGTTGGTTTGGCAAGACAGAAGGAAGGGGTGAAACGGGAGACGCTGTATTTGTACTTGTAATTCCATACTGGACTTTTACGTACATATCGTCAACGGCGCGCGCAGCGACTTATCCCCAGCGGTCGGCGGGAACAGTCGCAGTCGATTGCAAGCAGGATTGCGGCGGGATCCGGCCCCGCCGCCAGGCATCAGAGGATCAGTCTTTCCAGCGCTCGGCCGCAGCGTGATCACTGTCGCGGCCTTCCACCCAGCGCGGGCCGTCGGCGGTGTTTTCCTTTTTCCAGAACGGCGCGCGAGTCTTCAGATAATCCATGACAAAGGCACAGGCATCGAAGGCTGCCTGGCGATGGGCACTGGCCGCGCCGACGAAGACAATCGGCTCGCCCGGTTCCAGGGCGCCGACGCGGTGCAGCACCTGCAATTGCAACAGCGGCCAGCGCTGCTCGGCTTCGGCCGCAATCTTGCCCAGGGCCTTTTCGGTCATGCCCGGGTAATGCTCCAGGAACATGCCGTGCACGTCCTGGCCGTCATTGAAATCGCGCACGTAGCCGACAAAACTGACCACCGCGCCCACCCCGGTATTGGCGGCGTGCATGGCATTGACTTCGGCGCCGGGATCGAAGGCCGCGGCTTGCACACGGATTGCCATCTCAGCCTCCGGTCACGGTGGGAAAGAACGCCACTTCATCGCCGTCCGCCAGGGGTTCGTCCAGTTGGCACAGCTCTTCGTTGCGGGCGCACATCAGGTTCTGTTCGGCGAGCACGGCGGCCCCGTCACGGGACAGCAGCGCCTGGCGCACATCGTCGACACAGGCAAAGTCGCCCTCGACAAGCACGCCATCGAGCTTCAGGGCCTCACGGTAGCGGGCAAAGAACTTCACCGAGATCTTCATGCGTCAGCCACCCGGTAATGGCCGCTCTTGCCGCCGGTCTTCTCCAGCACCCGCACGCCTTCGATGATCATGCCGCGGTCCACGGCCTTGCACATGTCATAGATCGTCAGCGCGGCGACGCTGGCGGCGGTCAACGCCTCCATCTCCACCCCGGTCTGCCCCGACAGCTTGCAACGGGCCACGATGTGTACGCTGTCTTCGCCCTCGGCACTGAGCTCGACCTTGACGCTGGTCAGCATCAGCGGATGGCACAGGGGGATCAGCTCGCTGGTCTTCTTCGCTGCCTGAATCCCGGCGATGCGCGCCACGGCAAATACATCGCCCTTGGGGTGACCGCCACTGACGATCATCTGCAGGGTTTGCGGGAGCATGCGCACCCGGGCTTCGGCCGCCGCCTCGCGAAAAGTCACGGCCTTGTCGGTGACGTCGACCATATTGGCGCGCCCCTGGGAATCGAGATGAGTCAGCACGGCGTTACTCCTGATCAGGTGGGCCGATTGTAAACCTGCGGGTCAATTTTTCGCACGGGGCATCTGCCTGCGCCAAACGGCAATCAGCCCGACGAATAGGGCGCATCAGAACAACGAATTGGAGCCCGGCGCTGGATAACCGTACAACAGCGCCAACATCCAAAAAAGGAAGTCGCTTCATGGCCTTGTTCGTTTCAATCCTGCTCAGCCTGCTCGCCGGTTTCGCCGTGCCCCTCCAGGCCGGGACCAACGCCCGCCTGGGCACCCTGCTGGGGCATCCACTGTGGGCCACCGGAGTTTCGCTGCTGGTCAGCCTGCTGGTGCTGGGGGTCCTGCTGCTGTTCATCAAGGTGCCCAAGCCCAATCTCATGGCCGCCCTGCAAGGTCCCTGGTGGATCTGGATGGGCGGCCTGGCCGGGGTGCTCTACATCACCGTCGCGCTGTTGATGGCGCCGCGCCTGGGGGCGCTGAACTTCATCATGGTGGTGATCATCGGCCAGTTGCTGATCTCGCTGATCATCGACTACTTCGGGCTGGTGGGCCTGCCACGCAAGGACATCAGCCTGCAGAAGCTGATCGGCGTGCTGGTGGTGATCGGCGGCTTCGTCATCACCACCCGTGGCTGAAGTACCGCCTCAGTCCCTGGCTGCGCTGGCCAGCCTGACCTGCTCGCGCAACCAGCGATGCGCCAAGTCATCACTGAAACGCGAATGCCAGATCTGCACGAACTTGAAGGGCGCAATGTTCAGCGGCGGGGCCAAGCGCAGCAGTCCCTGCTGCAGCGGGATCTCGTCCAGGGTGCGGCTGGCCACGGTGAGGATCAGGTCGGTGCCACGGATCATGTTCGGCGCGGCCCCCCAATGGGGCACGCTGACCGCAATCTGGCGCTCCAGGCCTTCGTCGGCCAGGCGCTGATCGACCTCACCGTTGAAGCAACCGTCCATCGACACCTGCAAATGGGGACGCGCCAGGTAGGTGTTCAAATCCAGGTTTTGCTCCGCGCCCAAGGTGCTGCCATCCACCAGGCAAGAGAAGGTCTCTTCAAACAGCACCTCCTTGGCGATCTCTGCGCCGAGGCTGGGAAACACTCCCAGGGCCAGGTCGATCTGGCCCTGGGCAATCTGCTCGGACATCTCGTGGCGGCTGCCCTGGGTCACCACCAGGCGCATCAACGGCGCCTCACCGCGCAAGCGCACCAGCAGCCGGGGAAGGACGATGGCCGCCGCGTAATCCGACATCGCCAAATGAAAGATCCGCTGCGAGGTGGCCGGGTCGAAGTCCAGGGATTTGCCGAGCAAGGTCTCGATCTGGCTGAGAACCTCCTTGAGGGGCGCCTGCAGGCTACGGGCCAGCGGGCTGAGCAGCACCTCGTTGCCCTGGCGGATCAGCAGCGGATCATCCAGCAGCACCCGCAGCTTGCCCAGGGAATGGCTGATGGCCGGCTGGCTCAGGTGCAGGCGCTCGCCGGTGCGGGTCACATGCTTTTCCGTCAGCAAGGCATCGAGGATTACCAACAGATTCAGGTCGATATTGCGCAGGGAAACGCGGGTCATCCGGTGTTTTCCAACTGGGGAACGCTCGGCGGCGGGAGCGCAGGATAACCCGGGGCCGGGGCCTGAATGCAAAACGGGCGACCCGAAGGCCGCCCGTGCTGGAAGGCATTGCCGTTACAGATGGCTCTCCGCGTACTCCGCCAGGATCGAGCGCGGCACCCCTTGCAGGGTGATGTGCACGCCGTTGGGGAAGTCCTTGAAGCGTTCGGTGAGGTAGGTCAGGCCCGAGCTGGTGGCCGACAGGTAAGGGGTATCGATCTGTGCCAGGTTGCCCAGGCACACCACTTTGGAACCGGCGCCGGCACGGGTGATGATGGTTTTCATCTGGTGCGGGGTGAGGTTCTGGCATTCGTCGATCAGGATCAGGCTCTGCTGGAAGCTGCGGCCGCGGATGTAGTTCAGGGATTTGAACTGCAACGGCACCTTGCTGAGGATGTAGTCGACGCTGCCGTGGGTGTTCTCGTCATCCATGTGCAGGGCTTCGAGGTTGTCGGTGATGGCGCCCAGCCAGGGCTCCATTTTCTCCGCCTCGGTGCCCGGCAGGAAGCCGATCTCCTGGTCCAGCCCCTGCACGCTGCGGGTGGCGATGATGCGCCGGTAGCGCTTGCTGACCATGGTCTGCTCGATGGCCGCGGCCAGGGCCAGGATGGTCTTGCCGGAACCGGCGGCGCCGGACAGGTTGACCAGGTGGATGTCCGGGTCGAGCAGCGCGTACAGCGCCAGGCCCTGATAGATGTCACGCGGTTTCAGGCCCCAGGCTTCCTGGTGCAACAGGGGTTCCTGATGCAGGTCGAGGATCAGCAGCACATCGGCGCGGATTTCCTTGATCCAGCCGACAAAGCCCTGTTCGTCGATGATGAATTCATTGATATGCACCGCCGGCAGGTTGTCGATCAGCTGCACCTGGTGCCAGGTGCGGCCGTGATCCTGACGGGTTTCCACCTTGCTCACGCGGTCCCAGAACGAGCCGCTCATGTTGTGGAAACCATTGGGCAGCAGGGACACGTCGTCCACCAGCTGGTCGGTGCTGTAGTCCTCGGCGGCGATCCCGCAGGCCCGCGCCTTGAGGCGCATGTTGATGTCTTTGGTCACCAGCACCACGGGCAGGTCCTTGTTGCGCGCGCGCAGGTCGATCAACTGGTTGATGATGATGTTGTCGTTGAGGTTCTCCGGCAACAGGCTGTTGGGCTCGTTGCGCTTGCTCATGAGGATCGACAGCAAGCCCTTGGGCCCGCTCTTGCCACGCTGGATCGGCACGCCCAGCTCGACATCCTCGGGCGAAGCCTCGCCCAGGGTCTTGTCGATCAGGCGGATCGCCTGGCGGCATTCCGCGGCAACGCTGTGATGTCCGCTCTTGAGCTTGTCCAGCTCTTCGAGGACGGTCATGGGAATGGCGACGTGGTGTTCTTCGAAATTCAGTAAGGCGTTGGGATCGTGAATCAATACATTGGTATCGAGTACATAAAGGATTGGCTGGTTGGAAGAAGAGCTACGTCCGTGGTCATCCATACTCGGTCACCTTATGTGGGAGCCAGTCGACGCAATACCATGGGGTATCGCGCCTCGAATGACCACCGAATTCACCCGCAGGGGGGGTCAGGTGAGCTGCACACGAGGAGTCTTGGAAGACGCCACCTGTGTCGCAGGTTTCGGCGGTCTGAGTTCGTAATACTCCAAAAACCGTGACAGGAAAACGCACTTTGACGCTTTTTTGATGTTTATTTTTCAGAGTGACGAAAAGCCCTTGGCGCACTGCCCGCTCACCGTTAAAGTCGGAAGTCCGCCTGCCTCGAAACCCCGCTGAAATCCGCCCCCTTTTGCGCCCACGCCCCGTGTTTCCGGGCACTTGGCCGTTTCAGCGGAACGCGTCCTGACAATCCTCCCAACCAATCCCGCTCTGCGCGGTCTGCGCCAGCAACCAGGGCAGGCTGGTCTTGACCCCGTCCTGCTTGGCATTGAAGGCAATCACCCCGCGCCGCCACAACAGCATCAGGGTCAGCACCCGCTGGCCACTGTCCTCGGCCTTGAGCTTGCCGGCGCCATCCTGGGCGTCGATGTCCCACAACGCCACCTGCATGCCCTGGGCATTGAAGAAACCCTCGGCGTCGGCGCGGCGCTGGCCAAGGGGCGGGCGGAACAGCGGCACGTAGTTTTCCGGCAGCTTGCTCTTCACCAGGTCGGCGCTGCGCTGGATCGAGTACTGCCAGTCCTGCCAGTGGCTGTGGGAGCGGAACTCCCAGCCCTGGACCCCGACGCACTGCCGGGAATACAGCGACTGCAGGCTGGCCACCGAAGCCTTGTCGAGGCGGTTCTGGATGTCGTTGCCGAGGACGAAGAACGTCCCGCTGAGGTTGGCCTTGCGCAGGTAGTTGGTGAGCCAGGGCGTATTGTCCGGCGCCAGGTTGGCGGCGCTGTCGAAGGTCAGCAGAAACAGCCGGTCATTGAGTTCGTCGCCATTGCGCTCGTAATCGCCGAAACGCAGCACCTCGCTGCTGGTCTGCGGTGACAGCGCCGCCTTGCGCAGCAACTCATCCAGGTACTGCTCGTGAAAGCTGCGGCTGGGTTCGCCCCAGCGGGCGTAATAGGAATCCTCGCCGAGCTGGAACTTGCCGGCCTGCTTGCGCAACTGCTGCATGTTTTCCACCAGGAAACAGAACGAAGCGTCCTGATCGCAGCTTTGCTGGGCGAAATCGTAGTTCTCCAGCAGGCGCGCCCACAAATGCTCGCGCAGCTCGTTGATCGCCCCCATGTTGATCATGCGCAAGCCCAGACGCTGCTTGAGCGAGGCCTCGTCCCAGGCCTCGCTGACCAGCAGGGCACGGGCAAAGGTCAGGATCTCGGCCCGCGAGGCGACGTCGAACAGGGTCGGATTGTCGAGCTTTTCCGGCCAGGTGCTGCGATCCAGGGTCGCCGGATCATTGGGCGCCGCCAGCACGCTGACACTCAGTAGCCAGGCCGAGAAGAGAAACGCGATACGCAAAAGGGATGCCTCCAGAACAAAACCCGCGCGGCACTATAGCCGATCTGGGCCAGGAATCAGGGCCCCTTCGCCGGCAAGCCGGCTCCTACAGGGCTATGTAGGAGCCGGCTTGCCGGCGAACCGCGATCAGCGGTCATGGCTATCGCCATCATAGGTGGAGTCCCGGCGCCCGAGCCCCTAGAATCCCCCGACGCTTAAAGGAGACGACCCCATGCTGATGGTGATTTCACCCGCCAAGACCCTCGATTACGAAACACCGCCGGTCACCCAGCGCTTTACCCAGCCGCAATACCTCGACCACTCCCAGGAACTGATCCAGCAACTGCGGGAACTGAGCCCGGCGCAGATCAGCGAACTGATGCACGTGTCCGACAAGATCGGCGGGCTCAACGCCGCGCGTTTCGGCAGCTGGACCCCGGCCTTCACCCCGGACAACGCCAAGCAGGCGCTGCTGGCGTTCAAGGGCGACGTCTACACCGGGCTCAATGCCGAATCCTTGAGCGAAGCGGACTTCGACTACGCCCAGCAGCACCTGCGCATGCTCTCCGGCCTCTACGGCCTGCTGCGCCCCCTGGACCTGATGCAGCCCTACCGCCTGGAAATGGGCACCAAGCTGGCCAACGCCCGGGGCAAGGACCTGTACGCCTTCTGGGGCACCCGCATCAGTGAATGGCTGAACGAGGCCCTGGCCGATCAGGGCGACGACCTGCTGCTGAACCTGGCCTCCAACGAGTACTTCTCGGCGGTCAAGCGCACCGCCCTGAACGCGCGGATCATCAACACCGAGTTCAAGGACCTGAAGAACGGCCAGTACAAGATCATCAGCTTCTATGCCAAGAAGGCCCGGGGCCTGATGAGCCGTTTCGTCATCCAGGAACGCATCAACGACCCCGCCCAGCTCAAGCAATTCGACGTCCAGGGCTACCGCTTCAGCGCGGAGCAATCCAAAGCCGACAACCTGGTGTTCCTGCGCGACCACGCACCGGAATAAAGCGTTCCCCTGCCGCGCTCGTTACCACCTGGCGAGCGCGCCAGAATGTGATCACCCGCACATTCCCCGCCTTCGATAAGCCATTTTTTTGGCGCGACAGAACTTTCCGCGTTTTGCATAACTTTTATTTCACTCGACAGCGCTGAATTTTTTCAGTAGTGGCACCACTTTTTTTATTCGGTAGTGGCACAAAACTATCTACGCAGTTCAACTCCCCACAACTAAAGGCCCAAACCTTAAGTGCTATCAGTTTGAAAGCAGTGCCATCTTTCTCAATATTTCAAGAAATTTCGCAAAACAGGATGAGCGGGCCGGAACTATGCCTGCGGACACCGCTCATACCACCGGTAACGATTCTCAACGAGCTTGTAGGAGATGACTTACACGGACTCAACTGAAACTAATCAAGTTGCGTCCACCTTTGACCAATGAGTCACAAACTTGAACTAAAGGGTAAACAACAGGAGATAAGGCAGCACAACTATCCCCTAACGAGCCAAGGAACAGCTGGCCTTCAAGGGCCGCGAGAACCAACTGAAAAGCCCGTATTACGTGGCCTTCAGCCATCCCAAGGATAGCGGATGGTTTTTCTCGCGAACCCTGCAGCAGGAGCCGCCGGCAACATTCAAGGGCAAATCAGAACAACAAGGATCGGTTGCGCACAACTTGAGTGCACTTATTTAGACACTCGGAACTTAGTCTGCCTGCACGCGGCCCTACAACGTACTTCGTTGTACTTCCGAGTGCGCAACAACAGCTGGCAAACATTAACTCCGGCCATCTAATGGCGTGAATAACACAGAGGTAAATGCGATGCGCATCAGCATATTTGGTTTGGGTTACGTCGGTGCAGTCTGTGCCGGTTGCCTGTCCGCACGGGGCCACGAAGTGGTTGGCGTAGATATTTCGAAAGAGAAGATCGACCTGATCAACGCCGGTAAATCGCCGATCGTTGAACCGGGTCTGGGTGAACTTCTGGCGCAAGGTATCCAGACCGCTCGTCTGCGCGGCACCACCAACTTCGCCGAAGCCATCCGCGATACCGACCTGTCGATGATCTGCGTCGGTACCCCGAGCAAGAAGAACGGCGACCTGGAACTGGACTACATCGAATCGGTGTGCCGCGAGATCGGTTTCGTCCTGCGCGACAAGGCCACCCGCCACACCATCGTCGTGCGCAGCACGGTGCTGCCAGGGACGGTGAAGAACGTGGTGATCCCGATTCTCGAAGACTGCTCGGGCAAGAAGGCCGGGGTGGATTTCGGCGTCGCGGTGAACCCGGAGTTCCTGCGTGAAAGCACCGCGATCAAGGACTACGACTTCCCGCCCATGACCGTGATCGGCCAGTTCGACCAGGCCTCCGGCGATGTGCTGCAAGTGCTGTACGAAGAACTCGACGCACCGATCATCCGCAAGGACATCGAAGTCGCCGAGATGATCAAGTACACCTGCAACGTCTGGCACGCGACCAAGGTCACCTTCGCCAACGAGATCGGCAACATCGCCAAGGCGGTGGGCGTCGACGGCCGCGAAGTGATGGACGTGGTCTGCCAGGACAAGACCCTCAACCTGTCCCAGTACTACATGCGCCCGGGCTTCGCCTTCGGTGGCTCCTGCCTGCCCAAGGACGTGCGCGCCCTGACCTACCGCGCCAGCTCCCTGGACATCGAGGCGCCGCTGCTCAACTCGCTGATGCGCAGCAACGAATCCCAGGTGCAGAACGCCTTCGACATCGTCTCCAGCCACGACAAGCGCAAGGTCGCCCTGCTCGGCCTGAGCTTCAAGGCCGGCACCGACGACCTGCGCGAGAGCCCGCTGGTGGAACTGGCGGAAATGCTCATCGGCAAGGGCTTCGACCTGAGCATCTACGACAGCAACGTCGAGTACGCCCGGGTCCACGGCGCCAACAAGGACTACATCGAGTCGAAGATCCCCCACGTCTCGTCCCTGCTCAACTCGGACTTCGACGCGGTGATCGGCAACTCCGACCTGATCATCCTCGGCAACCGCGACGAGAAGTTCCGCGCCCTGGCCGAACACGTGCCTGACGGCAAGCAGGTCATCGACCTGGTGGGCTTCATGGCCAAGGCCACCAGCAGCAAGGGCCGTACCGAAGGCATCTGCTGGTAAAGCAGCGGCAAGCTTCAAGCTTCAAGCCGTAAGCAAGAGCTCCACGCTTGGAACTTGCGGCTTGGAGCTTGCAACTGATTTTAGGATGCAGATTATGCACAGGCTAAAGCACGGCCTGCTTCAGGCCGCCGGTTGGCTGTTTTACTCGAGTTTGCTGATGGGCATGGCCTTGCTCCTGCCCGCCTCGACCTTCGACTCGCAATCCAAGGACTTCATTTTCCTGATTGGCGCCGTGGGCATCTGGCGCTACTCCATGGGCGCCACGCACTTCGTGCGCGGCATGCTGTTTCTCTACGTGGTCTACCCGCACCTGCGGCGCAAGGTGCGCAAGCTCGGCAGCGCGGCCGACCCGTCCCACGTATTCCTGATGGTCACCAGCTTTCGCATCGACGCGCTGACCACCGCCCAGGTCTACGGCTCGGTGATCCGCGAAGCCATCGACTGCGGCTTCCCCACCACCGTGGTCTGCTCGATCGTGGAGATGTCCGACGAGCTGCTGGTGAAAAGCCTGTGGGCGCGGATGAACCCGCCGGAGCGGGTCAAGCTGGACTTCGTGCGCATCCCCGGCACCGGCAAGCGCGACGGCCTGGCCTTCGGTTTCCGCGCCATCTCCCGCCACCTGCCGGACAGCCGGGCCGTGGTGGCGGTGATCGACGGCGACACCGTGCTCGGCGAAGGCGTGGTGCGCAAGACCGTGCCCTGGTTCCAGCTGTTCGGCAATGTCGGCGGCCTGACCACCAACGAATTCTGCGAAGTGCGCGGCGGCTACGTCATGAGCGAATGGCACAAGCTGCGCTTCGCCCAGCGCCACATCAACATGTGCTCCATGGCCCTGTCCAAGCGCGTGCTGACCATGACCGGGCGCATGTCGGTGTTCCGCGCCAGCGTGGTCACCGACCCGGACTTCATCGCCGACGTCGAAAGCGACTCCCTGCAACACTGGCGCCTGGGCCGCTTCAAATTCCTCACCGGCGACGACAAGTCCAGCTGGTACAGCCTGATGCGCCTGGGCTACGACACCTTCTACGTGCCCGACGCGGCGATCAACACTGTGGAACACCCGCCGGAAAAGAGCTTCATCAAGGCCAGCCGCAAACTGATGTTCCGCTGGTACGGCAACAACCTGCGGCAGAACGCCCGGGCCCTGGGCCTGGGGATCAAGCGCCTGGGACTGTTCACCAGCGTGGTGCTGTTCGACCAGCGCGTGTCGATGTGGACCTCGCTGCTGGGCCTGACCGTGGCCATCATCGCCAGCGTCAAGTACGGCACCGCCTTCCTCCTGGCCTACCTGCTGTGGATCGGCATCACCCGGCTGATCCTGACCCTGCTGCTGTCCTGCTCGGGGCACCACATCGGCCCGGCCTACCCCTTGATTCTCTATTACAACCAGATCGTCGGCGCGCTGGTGAAGATCTACGTGTTCTTCCGCCTCGACCAGCAATCCTGGACCCGCCAGGACACCAAACTGACCCGTGATCTCGCCAGCTTTCAACGTTGGTTCAACACCTGGTCGTCTCGAACCATGACCTTCTCCGCCGGCAGCGTATTCGTCGCCGTGCTGCTGCTGATGGTCTGACCCGACTTGCCTGAATTAATTAGGGTCTGTTCCCGTTTGGTGACGAGCCGCGTTGCTGGGCCAAACGATGCGAGGCAAGGCGCGGGATGCCGCCAATGGTTATTCCCTTGGCAAATCCCGCAACGCAGCCTCGCATCGTTTGGCACGCAACCCGAAGGGACGGGGCCCGCTTGGCGCAGGGCCGCGTTACTCGCAGCTTATTGGGAACAACCAAACCGCGCTGCTCGCGCCTTGCCCTGCGCCAAGCGGGCCGCCGTCGCGGCCTGTCACCAAACGGGAACAAACCCTCAAGGAAATCGACTCTATGAACACCGCCGTGAACGTCAACGTAGTGCATGAATCCGAAGCCCAACGCCAGCACGCCCGGGTCAAGATCCCGGCCAAGCTGCGCTTCTTCGGCAACGAGGCCAAGCCGCTGGAAGTGCGGGTCCACGATCTCTCCGCCGGCGGCCTGAGCTTCAACGCCGGGCAGCAGATGCTGACCGTGGGTGCCGTGCACAAGGGCCGCCTGCAATTTGTCATCGACAACCTCGGCCTGGCCATGGATGTGGAGCTGCAGATCCGCTCCTTCGATCGCCAGAGCGGCCGCGTCGGTTGCCAGTTCCAGAACCTGGAGCCCCAGGACATCTCCACCCTGCGCCACCTGATCACCTCGCACCTGGCCGGCGACATCGTCAGCATGGGCGACGTGCTCGCCACCCTGCAGCGCGACAACTTCACCAAGGCGCGCAAGGTCAAGGACAGCGGCAGCGGCATGAGCGCCATGGGCCGCCTGCGGGCCGTGACCTTCAGCGCCGGGATCTTCGTGGTGGGCCTGGCCGCCTTCGGCTTCGTGCTCAAGTCGGTGTACGGCATGTACTTCGTCAGCCACGCCCAGGCCGGCCTGGTCAGCGTCCCGGGGATGAACGTCACCATGCCCCGCGATGGCACCGTGCAAAGCCTGGTGCAGATCGATGGCGCCGTGGCCAAGGGCGCGCCCCTGGCCAGCTTCAGCACCAGCATGCTCGACGTGCTCAAGGGCCACCTGGACGAAAACCAGCTGCAACCGGCCAAAGTCGAGGAACTGTTCGGCAAGCAGATGACCGGCACCCTGACCTCCCCCTGCGACTGCACCGTGGCCCAGCAACGGGTGGCCGACGGTCAGTACGCGAGCAAGGGCGACGTGATCTTCCAACTGGTGCCCCGCAACAGCCAGGCCAACGTCGAGGCACGCTTCTCCTATCGCCAGTTCGGCGACGTGCGCCCGGGCACCCAGGTCAACTTCCAGATCGCCGGCGAGGATGAAATGCGCACCGGCACCATCGTCAGCAGCACCAGCCTCAACAGCGATGACCTGTCCTCCGACATCCGCGTGCAGATCAAGCCCGACGCGCCTCTGAGCAGCGCCTTCGCCGGTCGCCCGGTGGAAGTCAGCAGCGACCGCGGCCCGTCGATGAACTGGCTGATCGACAAAGCCATGGCCGCGGGTCTGTAACCATGACAGTGCCTACCCAGCTCTCTGTAGCCGCTGCCGCAGGCTGCGCCCGGCCGCGCAGCGGACGCAACCCGGCCAGCTCGATGCCCCCCGAAAACCAGCACGAGCGCTGCGCGCTCGGTCGCAGCCTGCGGCAGCGGCTACAGGGTTCGGTGTTGCCCTTGGTCGCCGCCCTGGCCCTGGCCGGTTGCGCCGGCTTGCCGGACCAGCGCCTGGCCAACGAAGCCCTGAAGCGCGGCGACACCGCCCTGGCCCAGCAGAACTACCGGCAACTGGCGGACCTGGGCTACAGCGAGGCGCAAGTGGGCCTGGCCGACATCCAGGTGGAAAGCCGCGACCCGGCGCAGATCAAGCAGGCCGAGGCCACCTATCGCGCCGCAGCCGATGTGTCGCCCCGGGCCCAGGCGCGCCTGGGCCGCCTGTTGGTGGCCAAGCCCGGTTCCACCGAGGCCGAGCAGCACGAAGCCGAAGGCCTGTTGAAAAAAGCCTTTGCCAACGGTGAAGGCAACACCCTGATTCCCCTGGCGATGCTGTACCTGCAATACCCCCACAGCTTCCCCAACGTCGACGCCCAGCGGCAGATCAGCCAATGGCGCAGCGCCGGTTACCCGGAAGCCGGCCTGGCCCAGGTGCTGCTGTACCGCACCCAAGGCACCTACGACCAGCACCTGGCCGAGGTGGAAAGCATCTGCAAGGCCGCGCTCAACAGCACCGACATCTGCTACGTGGAACTGGCCACCGTTTATCAAAAACGCGGCCAGCCGGAGCAACAGGCCGAGCTGCTCAAGCAGCTGCAGGCCGGCTACAGCCGTGGCACGGTCAGCGCCCAGCGCGTCGACAGCGTGGCCCGGGTGCTGGGCGATGCCAGCCTTGGCAAGCCGGATGAAAAAACCGCCCAGGCCCTGCTGGAACAGGTCGCTCCGGGTTACCCGGCGTCCTGGGTCAGCCTGGCCCAACTGCTCTACGACTTCCCCGAACTGGGTGACGTCGACAAGATGATGCAGTACCTGGACAACGGCCGCGCCGCCGACCAGCCCCGCGCCGAACTGCTGCTGGGCAAGCTCTACTACGAAGGCAAATGGGTGCCGGCCGACGCCAAGATCGCCGAAGCACACTTCCAGAAAGCCGTGGGCCGCGAAGTGGCTGCCGACTATTACCTCGGCCAGATCTACCGCCGTGGCTACCTGGGCCAGGTCTACCCACAAAAGGCCCTGGACCACCTGCTGACCGCCGCGCGCAACGGCCAGAACAGCGCCGACTTCGCCATTGCCCAGTTGTTCTCCCAGGGCCGCGGCACCCAGCCCAACCCAGTCAACGCCTACGTCTTCAGCCAACTGGCGAAGGTCCAGGACACACCGCAGGCCAACGAACTGGCGCAACAACTGGAAAGCCAATTGCCGCCTGCACAGCGCGCCGAAGCCCAACGCCTGCTGCAACAAGAGCAGGCCGTGCGTGGGGCCTTGAGCCAGAACGCGCTGCAACTGCACGCCCTGCAAGAAGACGGCGAGGAAACCCTATGACGCTCCCCCCACTCAATCCAACTCCTGTAGCCGCTGCCGCAGGCTGCCATCGAGCGCAAAGCGCTCGCCACACCAGCCCCCGCCAATCGCGGCCGCTGCCCGACCGGGCGCAGCCTGCGGCAGCGGCTACAGGCAAGCGTTTCAGCCTGTCGAAGCTGGGCATGGCCCTGGGCTTTGCCATGCTCTGGTCCAACCCGACCCTGGCCGCCCTCACCGACACCAAGAACTTCGGCCTGGAAGTGAAGATCACCGGCCAGTCCGAGGACGACCGCGACCTGGGCACCCAGCGCGGTGGCGACGTCAACGGCGTCGGCCTCGACCTGCGGCCCTGGGTCTACGGCGAAAGCGGTGCCTGGAGCGCCTACGCCATGGGCCAGGCGGTGACCGCCAGCGACGTGATCGAAACCGACACCCTGCAACAGTCCAGCGACGACGCCAGCCAGCAATCGAGCAACGACGACCGCAAGACCAAGAAGAGCTACCTGGCGATGCGCGAGTTCTGGATCGGCTACAGCGGCTTCACCGCCTACCCCGGCGAGCAGTTGAAGTTCGGTCGCCAGCGCCTGCGCAACGACGACGGGCAATGGCGCGACACCAATATCGAGGCGCTGAACTGGACCTTCGACACCACCCTGCTGCGGGCCAACGTCGGCGTCGCCGAGCGCTTCAGCGAATACCGCACCGACCTCAAGGAACTGGCGCCCAAGGACAAGGACCGCCTGCACCTGTACGCCGACGCCGCCTACCAGTGGACCCCCGGCCAGTGGGTGGGCATCCGCGCCCACCACACCCATGACGACGGCAAGCTCGACTATGCCCAGCCCGGCGTGGCCAGCGACCCGCTGGACAAGAAGCAGAACGGCGACCTGACCTGGCTAGGCCTGGAAGCCAACAGCGACGCCTTTAACTGGCGCAACACCAATACCGTCAACTACTGGGCCAGCCTCACCGGCATGCGCGGCGACCGCGACAGGGTCAACCCGCTGAACGCCGACGGCAGCCGCCCGACCCAGGCCAAGCGCGGCGACAACCTCGACGGCTGGGCCACCGACCTGGGCGTGCGCCTGCGCCTGGACCCGAACTGGCAAGTCGGCGCCGCCTACGCCCGGGCCAGCGGCGACTACGAGCAGAACGGCCTGCAAAGCAACCGCTCCAACTACACCGGCACCCGCTCCCGGGTGCACCGCTTCGGCGAAGCCTTCCGTGGCGAAATGAACAACACCCAGAGCGCCACCCTGTTCGGCTCCTGGATGCTCAACGATGAATACGACGCCAGCCTGATCTACCACAAGTTCTGGCGCGTGGACGGCAACAAGCCGGTGGGCAGCAACGGCATCAACGCCGTGGACAACGACTATGACGGCAACGGCAACCTGCTCTCCAGCACCGCGCTGCCCCTGCAGGACGGCAAGAAAGACTTGGGGCAGGAAATGGACCTGGTGGTCACCAAGTACTTCAAGCAAGGCCTGTTGCCGGCGGCCCTGAGCCAGTCCATCGATGAGCCGTCGGCCCTGGTGCGTTTTCGTGGCGGCGTGTTCAAGCCCGGCGACGCCTATGGCAAAGACGTCGACTCGTACATGCACCGCGCCTTTATCGACGTGATCTGGCGCTTCTGATGCGAACCGCGAAGGGAGTGCCCGAAATGAACTGCTACCCCATGAACAGCCCCGCTGCGAAAGGCGCCATCAGCCTGTTGGCGGGCGCTCTGTTGCTGGCCAGCAGCTCGGCGTTCGCCAGTGTCGAGCCGGCCAAGGCGCCGATCATCGCCAAGGGCCTGCAGCAGGCCAAGACCTACACCGTCAGCAGCGCGCCCACCGAGCCCCTGGCCCTGGCCAAGCCGACCCTGCCGGACCTGTCCGGCTACACCGCCGAAGCCGTCGCGGCGAAGATCGTGCGCAGCAAGCCGGGCAAGATCAGCGTGCGCCGGATGATGCAGGAAGACGCCCTGAAAGACTTCATCGGCGGCGACAACAAGATGGCCGAATGGGTGGTGCGCCAGCACGGCATCCCCCAGGCGATCTTCATCGACGACGGTTACATCAACCTCAAGCAACTGGTGGGCAAGCTGCCCAAGCAGTACATCAGCGAGACGGCGCCCGGGGTCTACCTGGCCCGCGTGCCCATCGTCGTCGGCCGCCACGGCATCCTCGACATCGACAAGCAGACCCAGGAGCTGCGCCTGTCCCAGGAGGGCGGCGCGTTCCTGGTCAACGACGGCCAGCTGTTCGTGCGTGACACCAAAGTCACCGGCTGGCGCGAGCAGGACAACGGCCCGGCGAGCTTCCGTTCGCCCAAGGAATTCCGCCCGTTCCTGCTGGCCTGGGGCGGCACCGAGACCTACATCGTCAACAGCACGATGGCCAGCTTCGGCTACGCCAATTCCAAGTCCTACGGGGTGAGCATTTCCCAGTACACGCCGAACATGGCCAAGGTGCTCAAGCGCCCCGAGCCCACCGGCTGGATCATCGGCTCGACCTTCTCCGACATGTGGTACGGCTTCTACTGCTACGAAACCCGGGATTTCGTGCTCAAGGGCAACACCTACAAGGACAACATCGTCTACGGCATCGACCCCCACGACCGCTCCCACGGCCTGATCATTGCCGACAACACCGTCCACGGCACCAAGAAGAAGCACGGCATCATCATTTCCCGGGAAGTGAACGACAGCTTCATCTTCAACAACCGCAGCTACGACAACCACCTCTCGGGGCTGGTGATCGACCGTAACAGCGTCAACAACCTGATCGCCTACAACGAGATCTACCGCAACCACAGCGACGGCATCACCCTCTACGAGAGTGCCGACAACCTGATCTACGCCAACAAGGTGATCAGCAACCGCCGCCACGGCATCCGCATTCGCAACAGCGTGAACATCCGCCTGTACGAAAACATCGCCATGGCCAACGGCCTGACCGGGGTCTACGGCCACATCAAGGACCTGTCCGACACCGACCGCGACATCAAGCTCGACCCGTTCGACGCCCAGGTGTCGCTGATCGTGGTCGGCGGCGAGCTGGCGGCCAACGGCAGCGGGCCGATGTCCATCGACTCGCCCCTGAGCGTGGAGCTGTACCGGGTGTCGATGCTGGCGCCGACCAAAAGCAGCGGCATCAGCTTCTCCGGGGTCCTGGGCGAGCGCCAGGACGAAATTCTCGACCTGCTGGTGCGCCAGCAGAAGGCCGTGCTGATCGACCCCGTCGAACGCCAGACCGAAATGCGCGATTGAGGATGACTTGCATGCACCCACACTGGATCAAACTCCTGGGCCTGTCGGCCCTGACCGCGGGGATACTCGCCGCCAGCGCCGGCGCCCGCGCCGATGCGGCCAGCGCTGCGAGCGCCGCGCCCAGCTTCAAGGCCGAGCCGTGCTGCAACCTGTGCCCGGCCGCCCACGACGCGAAGAACTACGTGACCCGCTACCAGCAGAACTTCACCACCCTGGTGCAAGCCCAGGGCGACTGGCTGTTCCGTACCCAGGAAGATTTGCGCACCGAGTTCAACACCACGCCTGAAGGCTACCGCCGCCTCAAGCAGCTGCACGAAGCCTTCAAGAGCAAGGGCGTGGAACTGGTGCTGGTCTACCAGCCGACCCGCGGCCTGGTGAACCGCAACAAGCTCAACCCGGAACAGAAAGCCCGCTTCGACTACGACAAGGCGCTGAACAACTACAAGGCCATGCTCGGGCGCTTCGCGCAGATGGGCTACGTGGTGCCGGACCTGTCGCCGCTGACCAACGAACAGCTGCCCGAGACCCTGCCGGCCCACGACTTCTACTTCCGCGGCGACCAGCACTGGACCCCTTACGGCGCCCAGCGCACGGCCAAGATCGTCGCCGACAAGGTCAAGCAACTGCCGGCCTTCGCCGACATTCCCCGGCGCGAATTCGAGACCCACAAGTCCGGGCGCATGGGCAAGACCGGCACCCTGCACAACATGGCCGGGCAGCTGTGCGGCACCAGCTACGCCATCCAGTACATGGACCAGTTCACCACCGAGCCCAAGGGCGAGGCCGGCGACGGCGACCTGTTCGGTGATTCCGGCAACCCGCAGATCACCCTGGTGGGCACCAGCCACAGCGGCAAGAACTACAACTTCGCCGGCTTCCTCGAAGAGGCCATCGGCGCCGACATTCTCAACGTCGCCTTCCCCGGCGGCGGCCTGGAAGGCTCGATGCTGCAGTACCTGGGCAGCGACGAATTCCAGAAGTCCCCGCCGAAGATCCTGATCTGGGAATTCTCGCCGCTGTACCGCCTGGACCAGGAAACCATCTACCGGCAGATGATGGCCCTGCTGGACAACGGCTGCGAAGGCAAGGACCCGCAGATGAGCGCCAGCACCACCCTCAAGCCGGGCAAGAACGAATTGCTGGTCAACAGCAAGAACCTGGACCTGCGCAACAGCGGCCATCAGGTCGACATCCGCTTCGCCGACCCTTCGGTGAAAACCCTGCAAGCCACCCTCTGGTACATGAACGGCCGCCACGAGGACATCAAGATCGAAAAACCGGAAACGTCCGACACCGACGGGCGCTTCGCCTTCGAACTGCGCACCGATGAAGACTGGGCCTCGCAGAACCTGCTGGCGGTGGAGATCCAGGGCCCGGAAGCGGGCACTGCCGGGCAGAAGGTCGAAGCGAAAATTTGCAAACGCAACGTATTCCCGAGCGCCGAGCAACGCACCGCGCAGATCGGGCAATGAGGTTACCTATGCAAAGCACACAGCTGAAACGCCTGTTGATACCCAGCCTGCTGGGGCTGGCCATGCTCACCGGCAGCGCCCAGGCCGCAGCGCCGCTGCGTCCGCCCCAGGGCTATTACGCCCCGGTGGACAAGTTCAAGAGCGCTGACGACAGCGAAGGCTGCGACGCCATGCCCGCGCCCTACACCGGCGCTCTGCAGTTTCGCAGCAAGTACGAAGGCTCTGACAAGGCCCGGGCCACCCTCAACGTGCAGTCCGAACAGGCCTTTCGCGACACCACCGCGGACATCACCAAGATCGAGCGCGGCACCAGCAAGCGGGTCATGCAGTTCATGCGCGACGGCCGCCCGGAGCAACTGGACTGCACCCTCGCCTGGCTCAGCGCCTGGGCCCAGGCCGACGCGCTGATGTCCAAGGACTTCAACCACACCGGCAAGTCGATGCGCAAATGGGCCCTGGGCAGCATGGCCTCGGCCTACCTGCGGCTGAAGTTCTCCGACTCCCACCCCCTGGCCACCCACCAGGAACAGGCGCAGAAGATCGAGGCCTGGTTCAGCAAGATGGCCGACCAGGTGGTCAGCGACTGGGACAACCTGCCCCTGGACAAGACCAACAACCACTCCTACTGGGCCGCCTGGTCGGTGATGGCCACCGCCGTGGCCACCAACCGCCGCGACCTGTTCGACTGGGCCGTGAAGGAATACAAGGTCGGCGCCCACCAGGTCGACGCCGACGGCTTTTTGCCCAACGAACTCAAGCGCCAGCAACGGGCCCTGGCCTATCACAACTACGCCCTGCCGCCCTTGGCGATGATCGCCAGCTTCGCCCAGGTCAACGGCGTCGACCTGCGCCAGGAAAACAACGGCGCGCTCAAGCGCCTGGGCGAGCGAGTGCTGGCTGGGGTGAAAGACCCGGACACCTTCGAGCAGAAAAACGGCAAGCAGCAGGACATGACCGACCTCAAGGTCGACTCCAAATTCGCCTGGCTGGAACCCTACTGCAGCCTCTACACCTGCGCCCCGGATGTCTTGGAACGCAAGCACAAGATGCAGCCGTTCAAGACCTTCCGCCTGGGCGGCGACCTGACCAAGGTCTACGACCCGACCCACGAAAAAGGCAACAAGGGCCCGTAACAGCAACACCTGTCGCCACTGCCGAGGCACGAGGCTGCGACGCGGTCCAAAGGACCGCCACCAGGGGGCCGCTTCGCAGCCCATCGCCGCCTCGTACCTCGGCAGCGGCGACAGAGAGCGTCATGAATGCAATACGCCCCCGCGGTTTTTCACGGGGGGTTTGGGGGGGCTGCGGCCTCTGACTATTGATTAAACATGGAGAGATCGGGATGGTTTTCTCATCCAATGTGTTCCTGTTCCTGTTCCTGCCGATCTTTCTCGGCTTGTACTACTTGAGCGGGCAACGCTATCGCAACCTGCTGCTGCTGATCGCCAGCTACGTGTTCTACGCCTGGTGGCGGGTGGACTTCCTGGCGCTGTTCGCCGGGGTCACCCTGTGGAACTACTGGATCGGTCTGAAAGTCGGCGCCGCCGGTGTGCGCACCAAACCCGCCCAGCGCTGGCTGCTGCTGGGGGTGGCGGTGGACCTGTGCATCCTCGGCTACTTCAAGTACGCCAACTTCGGTGTGGACAGCCTCAACGCCATCATGACCTCCATGGGCCTGGAGCCGTTCATCCTGACCCACGTGCTGTTGCCGATCGGCATCTCGTTCTACATCTTCGAGTCCATCAGCTACGTCATCGACGTCTACCGCGGCGACACACCGGCCACCCGCAACCTGATCGATTTCGCGGCGTTCGTGGCGATCTTCCCGCACCTGATCGCCGGCCCCGTGCTGCGCTTTCGCGACCTGGCGGACCAGTTCAACCACCGCACCCACACCCTGGACAAGTTCTCCGAAGGCTGCACCCGCTTCATGCAGGGCTTCATCAAGAAAGTGTTCATCGCCGACACCCTGGCGGTGGTCGCCGACCATTGCTTCGCCCTGCAAAACCCCACCACGGGCGACGCCTGGCTCGGCGCCCTGGCCTACACCGCGCAGCTGTACTTCGACTTCTCCGGCTACAGCGACATGGCCATCGGCCTGGGCTTGATGATGGGTTTTCGCTTCATGGAAAACTTCAAGCAGCCCTACATCAGCCAGTCGATCACCGAGTTCTGGCGGCGCTGGCACATCAGCCTGTCCACCTGGCTGCGCGACTACCTGTACATCACCCTGGGCGGCAACCGCAAAGGCACCCTGATCACCTACCGCAACCTGTTCCTGACCATGCTCCTGGGCGGCCTGTGGCACGGTGCGAACATCACCTACATCGTCTGGGGCGCCTGGCACGGCATGTGGCTGGCCATCGAAAAGGCCCTGGGCATCAACACCACGCCGCGCAGCCTGAACCCTGTGCGCTGGGCCCTGACCTTCCTGCTGGTGGTGATGGGATGGGTGATCTTCCGCGCCGAGAACCTGCACGTGGCCGGGCGCATGTACGGCGCGATGTTCAGCTTTGGCGACTGGTCGCTGTCGGAACTCAATCGCGCCAGCCTCACCGGCCTGCAAGTGGCGACCCTGGTCCTGGCCTACGCCACCCTGGCGTTCTTCGGCCTGCGTGACCTGTACCGCAACCCGGCACCGGTCAAGGCCAAGCCCGACGTCGCTACCCCCGCCGACGGCCCGGCCAGCGCCCAGCCCGGCCTGATCAAGGCAGTGCCCGGGGACACCCCCGGCAGCATTCACCAGCCGGGCTACATCGTCGGCACCGAGGCCCAGGTGCAACCGGCCTACTGGAGCGCCGACTGGTCGCGCTACGTGATGCGCGCCCTGGTGCTGCTGCTGTTCATCGCCTCGATTCTCAAACTCTCGGCGCAAAGCTTCTCGCCGTTCCTTTACTTCCAGTTCTGAGGGATCTGCCCATGACCCGCTCATTACGTGTGTTCTACATCGCCCTGTTCCTGGTGACCCTGCTGGCGCTGGGGCTGTGGTCGGTGCGCAGCTTCTTCGGCTTTAGCACCAACAATGACGCCACCGTGCTCAACGGACGCTGGGCCAAGGCCGTGGAAACCCACTACGACGACCAGTTCCCGATCAAGCGCCTGGGCACCAACCTGTGGGCCGCCCTGGACTTCAAGCTGTTCAACGAAGGCCGCCCCGGGGTGGTGCTGGGCCGCGACCAGTGGCTGTACAGCGATGAAGAGTTCAACCCGGTGGTCAACGAGGAGCTCAACCTACAAGGCAACTACGCCCTGGTGGAAGGCGTGCGCCAGACCTTGAAAGAGCACGGAGTGAAACTGGTGATGGCCATCATTCCGGCCAAGGCGCGCCTGTACCCGGAGCACCTGGACGAGGTACGTCCGGCGCGGATCCACGCCAACCTCTACCAGGACTTCCACGCCCGGGTCGCCGCCAACAAGATCCTTGCCCCCGACCTGCTGGGGCCCCTGCGACAGGCCAAGCAACAGGGCCAGCAAGTGTTCCTGCGTACCGACACCCACTGGACCCCGGCCGGCGCCGAAGTCGTCGCTCGCCAGTTGGCCCAGGCCATCGCCGCCAAGACCCCGCTCAGCGGTCCGCCACAACGCTTCGTCACCCAAACCCAGGAGACCGTGAAGCACCAGGGCGACCTGCGGCGCTTCCTGCCCCTGGACCCGCTGTTCGACAACCTGATGCCCGCCGAAGAGCCCCTGCAAAAGCGCGTGACCCGGGCCAGCGAGGAACAGCCGGCCGCCGACGACGCACTGTTCGCCGACCACGAAGTGCCGGTGACCCTGGTGGGCACCAGCTACAGCGCCAACCCCAACTGGAACTTCGTCGGCGCCCTGAAACAGGCCCTGCACAGCGACGTGCTGAGCTACGCCGAGGACGGCCACGGCCCGATCCTGCCGATGCTCAGCTACCTGAAAAGCGACGACTTCAAGAACCACCCGCCCCAGGTGCTGATCTGGGAATTCCCTGAACGCTATCTGCCTGTGAACAACGAAATCGGCGACGCCGACCCGCAGTGGGTCGCAGAACTCAAGCAAGCCGGTGCACGCCAACAGAACCTAGCTGTTAACACCAAATCCGAGACGCCCGACCGGGCGCAAAACTGAAAAAGAGGTAACACTCATGACTTTCATCACTACTCCTCGCCGTCTCGCCCAAGCAATCACCCTGGCTGCCGGCATGAGCGTCCTGTCCCTGTCCGCCTTCGCCGGTGGCGACGCCGCGCTGTACGGCCCCACCGCGCCCAAGGGCTCGACCTTCGTGCGCCTGTACAACGCCAGCAACAGCGAAGTCAGCGCCACGGTGGGCAGCACCAACGTCAACGACGTCGCGCCTCTGGCCAGCAGCGACTTCAGCTTCATGCCCGGCGGCGACTACACCGCCAAGGTGGGCAGCCAGAGCGTGCCGGTAAAACTGGCCGCCGATCACTATTACACCCTGGTCAACAACGCCAGCGGCCAGCCGCAACTGATCGAAGAACCGCCATTCAAGAACAAGCAGAAATCCCTGGTGCGGGTGCAGAACCTCAGCGACCAGGCCCTGACCCTGAAGACCGCCGACGGCAAGACCGACGTGGTCAAGGCGGTGGCCGCCAAAGGCCGCGGCGAGCGCGAAATCAACCCGGTGAAGGTCAGCTTCGCCCTGTATGACGGCGATAAAAAAGTCAGCGACCTCAAGCCCGTGGCCCTGGAGCGCGGCGAAGCGGCGGTGCTCTACGTCACCGGCAACGGCAGCAACCTGTCGCCGGTGTGGGTGAAACGCCCCGTCTCGACCCGCTAACGAATTTCCGGACGGCCGCCGCTCCCCCTGTGTAGGAGCTGGCTTGCCAGCGAAGGCGTCCTCAAGCCCGACACAAGGCTAACAGGCCCCTTCGCCGGCAAGCCGCTCCTGCAGGGGGCGAGCAAGGGCATCCGGGCACGCCACAAAAACAAGAGTGAAACGACAGAACGCAGTAGCTCTAACCCATACGATGTTTGAAGGAGTAACAACATGATTCCAGTGATCTTGTCAGGTGGTAGCGGCTCACGTCTTTGGCCGCTTTCGCGCAAGCAATTCCCCAAGCAATTCCTCGCCCTGACCGGCGAACACACCCTGTTCCAGCAAACCCTGGAGCGCCTGGTGTTCGAAGGCATGGACACCCCGATCGTGGTCTGCAACAAGGACCACCGCTTCATCGTCAACGAGCAACTGGCAGCCCGTAAGCTCGAATCCCAGCGCATCCTCATGGAGCCCTTCGGCCGCAACACCGCCCCGGCCGTGGCCCTGACCGCGATGATGCTGGTCAACGAAGGCCGTGACGAACTGATGCTGGTGCTGCCCGCCGACCACGTCCTGGACGACCAGAAAGCCCTGCAACGGGCCCTGGCCCTGGCCACCGTGGCCGCCGAGCGGGGCGAAATGGTGCTGTTCGGCGTGCCGGCGACCAAACCGGAAACCGGCTACGGCTACATCAAGTCCAGCAACGATGCGCTGCTGCCGGAGGGCATCAGCCGGGTCGCGCAGTTCGTCGAGAAGCCCGACGAAAAACGCGCCAACGAATTCGTCCAGGCTGGCGGCTACTTCTGGAACAGCGGCATGTTCCTGTTCCGCGCCAGCCGCTTCCTCGAAGAGCTGAAGAAACACGACCCGGACATCTACGACACCTGCCTGCTGCCCTGGAACGCAGCCAGCAGGACGCGGACACCGTAACCATCGACGAAGCCACCTTCGCCTGCTGCCCGGACAACTCCATCGACTACGCGGTGATGGAAAAGACCCAACGCGCCTGCGTGGTGCCACTGAGCGCCGGCTGGAGCGACGTCGGCTGCTGGTCGTCGCTGTGGGACGTGCATGAAAAGGACGCCAACGGCAACGTCAGCAAAGGCGATGTGGTGATCCAGGACAGCCACAACTGCATGATCCACGGCAACGGCAAGCTGGTGTCGGTGATCGGCCTGGACAACATCGTCGTCGTCGAAACCAAGGACGCCATGATGATTGCCCACAAGGACAAGGTCCAAGGGGTGAAACAGATGGTCAACACCCTCAACGAACAGGGCCGCAGCGAAACCCAGAACCACTGCGAAGTCTACCGCCCGTGGGGCTCCTACGACTCGGTGGACATGGGCGGGCGCTTCCAGGTCAAGCACATCTCGGTCAAGCCGGGGGCCTGCCTGTCGCTGCAGATGCACCACCACCGCGCCGAACACTGGATCGTGGTCAGCGGCACCGCCGAAGTCACCTGTGACGAGAACGTGTTCCTGCTCACCGAGAACCAGTCCACCTACATCCCCATCGCCTCGGTGCACCGCCTGCGCAACCCGGGCAAGATCCCGCTGGAGATCATCGAAGTGCAATCGGGCAGTTATTTGGGCGAGGACGATATCGAGCGGTTTGAAGATATCTACGGACGCTCGACGCCGGTGGAACGTGGCGTTTCGGTGAAAACTATCGCTCAGTAACAGCGGCAAGTAGAAGCAGCCGTAAGCTTCAAGCGCCAAGCTGCAAGTAAAAGCAGGGAGTCGTGCTAGCAAAACCTTTGTGCTCCCCCTTTCCAGGTGCCTGCGTCCCCTATCCGCAGGCGCTTGGACAGGGGGATTTTTGTAGCCGCTGCCGCAGGCTGCGAAAAGGGCCGAAGGACCTTCAGCGATCTCAAGCCCCTTGCGCCCGCTGCGCGGTCGTTCGCAGCCTGCGGCAGCGGCTACAAGAAACAGCGATCAGTAGAGGCAGCCGTAAGCTTCAAGCGGCAAGCTGCAAGTAAAAGCAGGGAGTCGTGCTAGCAAGACCTTTGTGCTCCCCCTTTCCAGGTGCCGGCGTCCCCTATCCGCAGGCGCTTGGACAGGGGGATTTTTTTAGAAGCAGTAGCAAGGGGCAAGCTTTAAGCGACAAGCCAGATCAACAGCCATCTGTGGATACAAAAGGTCGTTTAAGGCTACACATCTCGGGTTGACCACCCTCTCACTGCTCCCTATCCTCGCGCCTGTCACGACTCATTCGTGATCGAGGTTGACGGCTCGGTTGTTTTCTCAGGAACGCAGTTTTCCAGCACTGTTTTTTTGGAGCACACCATGACCGACCGTATCGCACTAACCAGCAACGAATCCTCCACTCCGACCCTGTTTATCGACACCCGCGCGCCTTTGGACGAACTGCATGCCAGCGCCGCCTACCGCATCCTCGCGGTGACTCAACTGATGGAAAGCATCGTGCACATGGACAGCCGCCACGCCGATGCCACCGACCTGACACAGATCGCCCACGCCAGCGCCATTCTGTTGCGCGATGGTTGTGATCTGCTGGATGTGTTGGGTCGGCGGATTCGTGGCAGTCAGTACCTGAACTAAAACGCCCCGTGATCGTTCCCCTTCAAACGTGGGGGGAACGATCGGCGTAGTTGTAAAACCACACAGAAGATAGATCCCGGAAGAAATCATTTCGGATTAAGTGTGTCAAAGGCTTTTAACCAGGCCATCGATCATTGCTGCGTTCATATCAAGTGCTCCCTGGCCCAAAGGTCACTGCAGATTCTAAGCACGTGATTTTTCGTTCAATTCAAACACTATCTCCTCTACTTCCATTTTGGCGTTGTATTTAAAAACCGCCCTGTTGCGCGCGCCACAGGGCTTGCTGCCCTCAGGATGAGGATGGTCGCCAGAATAATCATCGCACCGCCCGCGATGACGCCGAATGTCAGCGTCTCTCCCAGGAAGAGAATGCCCCAGGCAATGCCGAATAGTGGCGTGAGAAAGGCCACCATCATGGCCCGGGGCGGGCCGATGTCGCGCACAAGTCGGAAATACAGCACAAAGCCCAGCGCGCTGCTCAGCAGACCCATCGCAAGCACGTTGAGCACGATAGTCATATCCACAGGCCCCTGAGGTGGCGCCGCCAGCCAGAATGGCAGCAGCGCCAGTGCAGCAAAGAGCTGGGCGCAGCCTGCCGAGCCCAGCGGGTTCAGATGGGATGCATTGCGCTTGATGTAGATGCCGGCGCCCGCATAGGAGGCTGCGGCCAGCAGGCACGCCAAGATGGCCGAGACGAAGGTGCCCGATGCCGCTGCCGGCATGCTGACACCGGTGATTGTAGCCACACCGGCGATGCCAAGCACCAAGCCGATGCCTTTGGTGGGCGTCATGGAATCACCCAGCCACAGGATGGCGAACAACATGCCAAACAGCGGCGTGGTGGCGTTGATGATCGCCGAGTAGGACGCCGGAATGTACTGCGCGGCATACGAGAACATCAAAAACGGCAGGCCGACGTTGAAGGTTCCTATCACCGCGTACTGCCGCCAGTGCATGCGCCAGCCGGGATTGAAGCGGATAAGGGCAAAGTACAGCAGCAGCGCGCCGCCACCGACGGCCACGCGCAGGTCGGTGGTGACCACCGGCCCCAGCACGGGGGCGAGCACCCGCATGAAAATGAAGGACGCTCCCCACACAGCGCTCAGCACCAACAGCCTAGCCCAGTCTTCACTCCGCATCTTTGCCTCCCCGTCTCGCACCCGTTGCGATGCAGCTTCTTTATCGCCCTAGACAACGCCTGGAACGCTGTCGTGCAACTTGGCCTCTCGAACCCGGCCGATGAACTCCCGAATGAAGGACTCTACCGTTGCCAAGTCCGACAAGTGGCGCTCAATACTCAGGCTGAACAGGCTGCCGACGATGACGCCCTGCGCACCGCTGTGCCAGAAGCTGCGAACCTGCTCAACCTTGCTGATGCCGAAGCCGACCACGATGGGTTGGCTCGACGCCTGGCTCAAACGCTCAATACGCTCGGTGGAGTCCTGCTCGAAGTGTTCGCTGGTGCCTGTGGTGCCAAAGCGGCTGATGACGTAGGTGAACGCCGAAGACTGGGCGAGCAAGAACTTCGCCCGTTCGAGCGGGGTGTTCGGGGCGACCATCTGAATGCTGCCCAGGCCATGGGCAGACAACTGTGCCATGTGCGCCTTGCTTTCCTCAAACGGCAGATCTGAGCAGACAACTGCGTCGATCCCTACCTCGGCCAACTCGCGGTACGCATCATGTCCACGCATGTACAGCAGGTTGTAGTAGAGCAGAAGTCCAATGGGTAATTCCGGGTACCGGCTGCGTATGCGGCGCAGCAAATCCAGGCAGGTCGCGTAGGTGGTGCCGGCGTCCAGCGCACGGCGCATGGACCGCTGATTGACCGGACCATCGGTGATCGGGTCGGAAAACGGAAACCCCAATTCGACGGCATCGGCCCCGGCATCCACGGCGGCGCAGATCAGATTGAAGCTGTCCTGCGGATTGGGATCACCCAAGGTGAAGAAAGGGATGAAGGCGCGGCACTGGGGCCGGGCAAAAAGTCGGTTGAAGCGGTTCATTGGGCCAGCCCCCTGATCTTCCAGTATTCGTCCAGATCCTTGTCTCCGCGCCCAGACAGGCAGACCAGCAAGTTGCTGTCCTCGGGGAAATCGCTGCTGGTCTTGATGGCCAGCGCCAAGGCATGCGCCGATTCGAAAGCAGGAATGATGCCCTCAAGGAGACATAGCCTCTCAAAGGCACTGAGTGCCTCTTCGTCGCTGATGGCTGCATAGCGGGCTCTGCCAGACTCCTGGAGTGCGACCAACTCGGGGCCGACACCTGGATAATCCAGACCCGCAGCAACAGAATGCGTGCCCGCAATCTGGCCTTCTTTGTTCTGCAGGAACAGCGATTGCATGCCATGGAACACGCCGATGGTTCCTTGGGTCAATGTAGCGGCGTGTCGCGCCGAGCCGTCTGCCAGGCCGGCTGGTTCTGCGCCGTACAAGGCAACTCCCGGGGAGCTCTCAAATCCAGAGAACAACCCCACGGCATTGCTTCCACCACCAATGCAGGCATAGACCGCTGCAGGCGGCCTGCCGGTCTGCTCAAGAATCTGCCAGCGAGACTCGGTCCCGATGACCGACTGAAAATACTTAATCATCGAGGGGTAGGGATAGGGCCCTGCCGCAGTCCCAAAGCAGTGGTAGGTACTGCCGACATTGGTGATCCAGTCCCGCATGGCTTCGTTAATGGCGTCTTTCAAGGTGGCCTGGCCAGCGTCAACAGGATGAACCGTTGCACCGAACAGCTCCATGCGCTTGACGTTCTGCTGCTGGCGTTCGATATCGACGGCTCCCATGTACACCTCGACCGGCAGGCCCAGGGCTGCGCCCGTCATCGCAGTAGCTACGCCGTGCTGGCCGGCACCGGTTTCGGCGATAATGCGTGTCTTTCCCATGCGCTTGGCGAGCAGCAACTGACCTAAAGTGCTGTTTGTCTTGTGGGCCCCGCCATGCAGGAGATCCTCACGCTTGAGGTAAATGTTTCGGCCAAGCTGTTTTGAAAGGCGCCTGGCATGGGTCAGCGGCGTTTCCCGCCCCGCGAAATCGCGCATCAGCGTCTCCAGTTCGGTGACGAACTCGGGATCACGTCGCGCTTCGTCGAAAGCCTTCTCGACTTCTTCGAGCACACTCACCAGACTTTCGGAGACATAGCTGCCCCCGAATTCTCCGGCACCGAATTTCCTGACGAGCTCCACCTCTGCGAACATTGGCATCTCCTTGAGTCGGGCCTGCAATCTGCTATTGACGTACGTGGGATGTGTCAGTCCATTCTGGAGCGCGCCGTTGTATCCTGGCAGCGGGATCGGTCTGAAAAATTACGCGGAACTCTCCTGTTTAGTGACATCAAAACCAGACCTGTGGATAACGTCACAACAGCCCTCCTCCATCGCCAACCCCACCTACGCTTAGGTAGGATGTCCCCCTCCTTTTCCCCGAGGCTCGCGTCATGTTCATCGGCGTTCTGCTGGTCGTCACCTGGCTGATCCTGCTTCTGCGCTATCCCGCCAAGGCCCTTCCCGTGTCCCTGGCCGCTGCGTTCGGCCTGGCCCTGGTGGCCTGCTGGGTGGTCTGGCTGGACAACCGCGAAGCCCAGCAACTGGCGCGCCTGGAGCTGCGCCTGAGCTACGCGCCGGACCACTGCCCCGCCGACCGGCCGCTGCAGGTCAAGCTCAACAACGGCAACAAGGTGCCCCTGGTGGAACTGCGCTGGCGGGTCGCCGCCTATGCCCCGGGGGATACCGTCAACCTCGCCGACAACCAGTACAGCGCCCCGCGCTACCGTGGCCCCGGCGAGTTGCAGGCCGGCGCCAACTGGCAGGACTGCCTGCCGCTGCCACCGCTGCGCCCCGGCTATCGCCCGCAAACCCTGGAGTTTCGCGCCGAGCGTCTACAGGGTAGTTTCTCCGACTGATTCGCCCCTCCCCTCACCCAGCACAAGGACCGCGCCATGCCCGTAGCGTTGATCACCGGTTGTTCCAGCGGCATCGGCCGCGCCCTGGCAGATGCCTTCAAGGGCGCCGGTTTCACCGTGCTCGCCACCGCTCGCAAGGCCGAGGACGTGAACACCCTACAAGCCGCCGGTTTCAAGGCCGTGCAACTGGACGTGAATGACGCCCCGGCCCTAAGCGCCCTGGGCGAGGAGATCAACCAGCAATACGGCGGCCTGGATGTGCTGATCAACAACGCCGGCTACGGCGCCATGGGCCCGCTGCTGGATGGCGGTGTGCAAGCCATGCAGCGCCAGTTTGAAACCAACGTGTTTTCGGTGGTCGGGGTGACCCGGGCGATGTTCCCGGTGCTGCGCCGCAGCCGTGGCCTGGTGGTGAATATCGGCAGTGTGTCCGGGGTGCTGGTGACGCCGTTTGCCGGCGCCTACTGCGCCTCGAAGGCCGCGGTGCATGCCTTGAGCGACGCCCTGCGCATGGAGCTGTCGCCGTTCGGCATCCGGGTCATGGAAGTGCAGCCCGGGGCCATTGCCTCCAGTTTCGCCAAGAACGCCGGGCATGAAGCCGAACAGCTGCTCAACGAACAATCGCCCTGGTGGCCCCTGCGCGAGGGCATCCGCGCCCGCGCCAAGGCCTCCCAGGACAAGCCGACCCCGGCCAGCGAATTTGCCGCCGGCTTGCTCAAGGCCGTGCAGCAGGACAACCCGCCGCGCCTGGTGCGCCTGGGCAATGGCAGCCGCGCCCTGCCGCTGCTGGCCAACCTGCTGCCCAAGGGTTTGCTGGAGAAGGGACTGATGAAGCGGTTTGGCTTGAACGCCAAGCTCTGAGCACCCCACGCAGGGCATCCGTTGCATGACACCGTTGTATGCCGCGCCGATGCCCATAGAATGCCCGCACTCAAATTCCAGGGAAGCGGCACCTCAGGCACGCAACGGCTGCACCCCGCCTCTGCTCATGCCCTCTGGCGTCCTGCCTTTTACGATTGAACCTCAGGGACTCTCCATTGATATCTCGCAGCCTGCTGCCCTTGGCCATCCTCACTCTGCTGCTGGGCTGCAATGCCTCGTCACCGGACGAAAAACTCAATGCCACCCTGCCGGACCTGAGCCTGGAACAGATCCTGCCCAAGGTCGAGGCCAACCCGTACTGCTCACCGGAGATGGACAGCGAACGGCTGGTCGGCCTCGGCATCCGACTGATCAATGAGGACGAGGTGCGGCATGGCGCAAGCCGTACCCTGCTGGCAAGCCAGGCCATACAGATGGCCCGCGCCTGCCTGATCATGGCCGCCCCCCACAACACCATGAGCCTGTGCATCCTGGGCGGGATTGTCGGCTCCCGGCAGAAGGACTATGACAAAAGCGAAGCCTTCAACTACATCGCCTACGCCGCCCAGCACAATGAATCCTGCGCGGAAGCGGGCCTGTACCACATCTATAACGTCGGCAAGCTGGACCAGCCCCCGAACAAGGCATTGGCCATGGCCTGGCTGGAACGCGCCGCTCGGCACGGCGACCAGGACTCGCAACAGGAGATGGTGCGCCGCAACGAACAGGACAATTTGCCGCTGGCCTACGCCTGGGCGCGAACCCTGGATGACGCCCAAACGCTCGCAGCGCTGAAACGCAAGATGAGCCCTCAGCAGTTGGCCGAAGGCGAGCAGCATTACACCCGGTTGCTCGGTCAACTCACGCCGAAACAGAAGATTGAGCAGGCGCTGCGCCAGGACCTCATCGCCCTGGGCACAGGGGATCTGTACTTCAGCTACCCGGAAGTATTCGCGGGCATGTCGCCTGAGCAACGGCATGCGTTCGTCGCCCAGTTGGTGGACATGCAGGACCGCCACCCGAAGTTCCACACCCGCGGCCAACTGGTGGCCTACGCCTTGATTTCCCGCCTGGTGCAAAGCACCGGCCCGGCCGTGGACCTGTGGCAAGACCCGGCGCTGCAGGCCGTGCTGGAGGACGATGACCTGAGCGTGGAAGACAGCGTAGCCAAGGCCAAAATCATTCTGGCCAAGCGCAAGTCATAACGGGAGCGGCGGCGCTAGCGCTGTTGAAGCCGTCGCCGAGGTGTCATCCGCTCAAGGCCTCAGGGCCCCTTGCCGCGGTCAACCAGATGCCGCGGTTTGGGTTGTACGCCCTCTCAAACCCCGTAGAATGCGCGACCTTGAGCCCTTAGGGCTCATGCAGCATGGAATCGCTGGCGTCGCCCCCAAAGCACGGAATGGCTAACGCTCCTCCTTCCCCCGTCCCAGCCTGATTTCATGCGTGCTTTTTCATTCGCCGATCAGGGAATACCCATTGAAATTGTTCAACGCGCTGCCACTGGCCTTGGCTGTCTTGCTGGCGGCCTGCGCCTCCACGGCTCCGGAAAACACCGAACCGAAAGTCCCCGAACTGAATGACACCCTGCCCAAGCTGACGCTGGACAGTGTCTTGCCCAAGGTCAGCGCCAACGAGTACTGCAACCCGGCCATGGAGGCCGATCTGCTGTACGGCATCGGTTACAAGCTGAACGAGATCGAGGACTACAAGAACGCCAAGGGCTGCTTCGCCATGGCCGCGCCGCACTACACCCGGGCCTTCTGCTTCCTGTCCACCACCACTGACCAGGAAACCGACAAGCCCAAGGCCGAGCGCGACCGCGAGTCCTTCAACTACATCGCCTACTCCGCCTCGCAGAACGATTGGTGCGCCGAGTACGGCATGTACGCCACCTACTGGTTCGGCGACAAGGACATCCCCAAGGACCGAGACCTGGCCCTGCGCTGGCTGGAACGCTCGGCGCTGCACGGCAACCCGGAGCCGCAGCAGAACCTGGCCGACGCCGCCGAAGAGTCCGGCGATCTGGTGAAGGCCTACGCCTGGCTGAAGGTTATCGACAACACCGAAGACACCAGCCAGCTGGATGCCCTGAAAGGCAAGATGAGCCCGGAGCAGTTGGCCGAAGGCGAACAGCGCTTTGCCGACCTCAAGAAGCGCGTGACCAGCAAACAGGTGATGTACGACGAAGCACGAGATGAGGAGGTAGCGATTTTCTCCGCCGAGATCCACTTCGATCTCCCCGACCTGTTCCAGGGCATGACCACGGCCGAGCGCCAGGCCTTTGTCAAAGCGGCCATCGCCAAGGCCCGGGACAGCGGCCAGTTCAAGCTGCATTACGCGGTAACCCAGTATGTCATCGTCTCGCGGCTGGCCCAGCAGCGTTACCCCGGTGTCGACGTGCTGCAGAACCCGAAGCTGGTGGCCGCGATCAACCACGTCAACGATGGCCTACAAGCCACGGCGAAGAAGTCCCTGGCGATCATGCAGAAAACCTACAAATAACCGCCCCCCCCCCACTGTCGTAGGAGCCGGCTTGCCGGCGAAAGGGCCCGCAAGCCTTGCAGCGCCTGGGCCGACGCCTTCGCTGGCAAGCCAGCTCCTACAGCCGTCAGGTGCACCGCGCAGCTCTCCGTAGGAGCCGGCTTGCCGGCGAAGGGGCCCGCGAGCCTTGCACCGCCTGTGACGACGCCTTCGCTGGCAAGCCAGCTCCTACAGCAGTCAGGTGCACCGCGCAGTTCTCCGTAGGAGCCGGCTTGCCGGCGAAGGGGCCCGCAAGCCTTGCACCGCCTGGGCCGACGCCTTCGCTGGCAAGCCAGTTTCTACAGCCGTCAGGTGCACCGCGCAGTTCCCCGTAGGAGCCGGCTTGCCGGCGAAGGGGCCCGCAAGCCTTGCAGCGCCTGGACCGACGCCTTCGCTGGCAAGCCAGCGCCTACAGCAGTCAGGTGCACCGCGCAGTTCCCCGTAGGAGCCGGCTTGCCGGCGAAGGGGCCCGCGAGCCTTGCACCGCCTGTGACGACGCTTTCGCTGGCAAGCCAGCGCCTACAACCGCCGGCGGCTACAGAGGCTCGGGGTTGACGATGACGGTGCAGGTGATGCCGGCGGCCAGCAGCACGCCGTCCGGCACTTCGTCGATGTGGATGCGCACCGGCACACGCTGGGCCAGGCGCACCCAGTTGAAGGTCGGGTTGACGTCGGCGATCAGTTCGCGGCTCTCCGGGTTATCACGGTCGTAGATGCCGCGGGAAATGCTTTCCACATGCCCCTTGAGCACTTCGCCGCTCATCAGTTGCATGTCCGCCTTATCCCCCACGCGCACGTGGGGCAGCTTGGTTTCCTCGAAGAAGCCGTAGACCCAGAACGAGTTCATGTCGACCACCGCCATCTTCGCTTCGCCGATGCGCGCGTAGTCGCCGCGGTGCACGTTGAGGTTGGTGACGTAGCCGTCCACCGCCGCCCGCACCTGGGTGCGTTTGAGGTTGAGTTCCGCCGCTTCCAGCTGGGCCTGGGCGTGCTGGTAATCGGCCAGGGCCGAGTCGGCGATGTTGCCGGCGTCGTCGCGGTTTTCCTTGGAGATCACCAGGTTGTCCATGTCGGCGCGGCGCTTGGCGTTGACCTTGCGCATCTCCCAGGTGGCCTTTTTCGAGGCCACCAGCGATTGCGCCTGCTTGACCGCGATCTGGTAGTGCTCGGGGTCGATCTGCATCAGCAGATCGCCCTTGTGCACCAGCTGGTTGTCCTTGACCGGCACGTCCACCACTTCACCGGTGACGTCGGCGGCGACGTTGATGATGTCTGCGCGCACCCGGCCGTCACGGGTCCAGGGGGTGTACATGTAGTGCTCCCACAGGGTGCGGCCGATCCACAGGGCCAGGGCCAGCACGAGCAGGGTGGCGAGCAGGCTGAAAAACTTTTTCATTGCGGGGGTCTCAACGGTAGACAGTGAGCGCCATGGCGCCGAACAGACAGCAGAACAGGCTCAGGCGCAGCAGCGCCGGGTGCCAGAAGAAGCGATACAGGTCATAGCCGGAAATGAACCGGTCCAAGGCCCAGGCCAGGGCCGCGGCGATGAAGAACATCAGGGTCATGGTGGGCATGTAAACGCCGTGGAAGGCGATTTCACGAGGCATGGTCAAGTCCTTGGGGGGCAGGCGCCGTTGGCTTGGCCACGGCATAGGCCGCCAGCGGCGATTGCGGGTCGAGCAGTGAAGTGCGGATGAAGTGCAGGTAGCTCTTGACCCGGCGCAGGGCCGAGGTGTCGAAGTGCGGGGCAAAGGGCTCGTCGGTGGCCTGGACCCGGCTGATGGCGTGGTCCACGGCGATCAGCCCGCGTTCCAGGTTGCTCTGGCTCGGTTGCAGGAACAGTCGCACCAGGGAGCGGCCCATGACCCGGATCGCCTGGCGCCACGGCTGGGATTCGGCATAGGCCGGGTGCACCGGGAGGATCGCCTGCTCCTTGCGCAGCTCGATGATGGCGTGGCCGACTTCCAGCACCACGAACATCCAGCGCAGCAGCTCGCTCTGCACCTTGGGCTGGCCCACCGCCAGGCCATAGGCCTGGTGCAGCAGGTCGCGGGTGCGGCTTTCGAAGCTCGACGCCAGGCCCTTGAGCTTGCCGCTGATGGCGTAAACCACTTGGCCGCGCAGGTCCTGCTCCAGGCGCCGCCACAGCCAGCGGCTGTTGGGCGGCAGGATGATCGCCCCGGCCGCGGCGCAAACCAGCATGCCCATGACCATGGCGATGTAGTCGTTGATGAAGGTGTAGGGGTTGTAGACCGTCAGGTTGTCCGGCACCGAGCCGGTGCTGAAGAAGATCAGCAGGCCCAGGCCGACCCCGGCGTACTTGGGCCGCGAGGCGAGGAACGAACCGAGCACGATCACCGGCGCCAGCATCAGGCACAGCAGCGGGAAGCCGTCGATCCAGGGGAACACGAAGAACATTTCGACGAAGCCCACCAGGGCGCCGATAAAGGTCCCGCAGGCCATCTGGAAGGCCATGCGCTTGGGGTTCGGCGTGGCGGCGGACAGGCCGATGGTGGCGGCGGCGATCAGGGTCATGGTGGCGCCGCTGGGCCAGGCGGTGGCCACCCAGTAGCTGCCCAGCACCAGCAGCACGAAGGCCGCGCGAATGCCCGAAGCGGCACTGGCCAGCCAGTTGGTCTGCGGGGTGTAGGGCTCGTCCCAGCGCTCGCGTTCGTGGCTGTGGTCGGCCAGGGACGCGTGGGTCTGGGCGTAGCTGTGCATCTCGTCGACGAAGCGGTACAGCAGCTCGTAGGCGGTGTGGAAATCCAGCTGCTCGGCGTCGCTCGGGCCGCTCTCCTGGAAGGCCGCGCGCAGGCTGCGCACCCGCGCCGGCAGCTCGCTCTTGTAGGCCGCCAGGGCCGTGGCCAGGCGCGCCGCGTCGGGGCTGGTGAGGGCCCGACCGGAGAAACCGTCCAGCAGTTCCGCCAGGTCCTGCAGGCCCGGCTTGATCGCCGCCACCACATGGTCGGCGCCGCTGCTGCGCAGGCGTTCGAGCAACTGGTGCAGGGCGTTGAAGCGCGTGGTGATGCCCATGAACTCGCTGTTCAGGCGGCTCAGGCGGCCGTTGCGCCGACGCATGTGCGGGTCTTCGAACACGGTGACGCTGCGCAGCCCTTCCAGGCCCACGGCCTCGGCAATGAAACGCACATTGCTGCTTTCAAAACTGTCGCGCTGGCTGCGCCCGCGCAGGCCGTCGGTGACGAACAGGGCGAACACCCCGAAGCGCTGGTACAGGGCGTTGCGCATCGCAGCGCTGGCGGTCTGCGGCAGGATCGCGGCGCTGACCAGGGTCGAGCAGAGAATCCCCAGGGAGATCTCCAGCACCCGCCACACCGCCGCCATGAAGGCGCCTTCCGGATGGGCCAGGGCCGGTAGGCCGACCATGGCCGCGGTGTAGCCGGCGAGGACGAAACCGTAGGCGCGGAAGTTGCGGCAGCGCGCGGCACCGGCCGAGCAGATGCCGACCCAGATCGCCAGCGAGCCGAGGAACAGCTCGGTGTTCTGGGCGAACAGGGCAATCAGCGCCACCATCACCGCCGAGCCGGTCAGGGTGCCGAGAAAGCGGTAGAAGCTCTTGGCGAACACCTGGCCGCTCTGCGGCTGCATGACGATGAACACGGTGATCATCGCCGTGCGCGGTTGCGGCAACTCCAGGCGCATGGCCAGCCACAGGGTGAGGAACGCGGCGGCCAGCACCTTGAAGATGTAGACCCAGGTCACGCCGTCGCTGCGTGCCCAGTCGAAGAAACCCCGGCGCCATTCAAGGGAGTACAGCCAGCGCAAAGGGGCGGGCAAGGAAGTCATGAGGGCCTGCTTCAGTGGTCGAACACGGCCAGGGCCGCGGGGGTCTTGGGTGCCTGGGTGCGGTTTTCCGCGGGGACGTCGCGGCCGGCTTCCAGCCCGCCGCCCAGGGCCGTCACCAGGTCCGCCTGGGCGGTCAGGCGCGCGGCCTGCACCTGCTGCTGGATCTGCTGCTGGTGAAACAGCAGGCTCTGGGCGTTGAGCACATTCAGGTAGTCGGTCAGGCCGCGCTGGAAGGCCACGGTGGCGATGTCGTAGGTCTTCTGCGCCGCGGCCACCGACTCGGCGGCGAAGGCTTGCTGCTTGTCCATGGACTCGCGGCGGATCAGCTGGTCGGAAATGCTTTTCAGCGCGTCCACCAGGGTCTGGTTGTACTTGGCCACGGCCATGTCGTAGCCTGCCGCGGCTTCGCCCAGCTCCGAGCGCAGGCGGCCGCCGTCGAAGATCGGCAGGCTGATGGCCGGGCCGACGCTGTAGTTGAGCTTCTTGCCGGTGAGGAACTCCAGGGCGCCGCCGCCAGTGGCCATGAAACCGATGCTGCCCACCAGGTCGACGTTGGGGTAGAAGCCGGCGTGGGCCACATCGATGCCACGGGCCTGGGCCGCCACTTGCCAGCGGCTGGCGACCACGTCGGGGCGCTGCCCCAGCAGTTCGGCGGGCAGGGCCGAGGGCAGTTTCAGCGCGGCGCCCAGGGACAGGCTCGGCCGCTGCAGTTGCGCGCCCTCTCCCGGGCCCTTGCCGGCCAGGGCCGCCAGCTGGTTGCGGGTCAGGGCGATTTCTTCGTCAAGGGCGTCCAGCTGGCGATGGGTTTCCGGCAGCGGCGCCTCGGCCTGGCTGACTTCGAAATGGGTGCCCAGGCCGCCGTCCAGGCGCCGTTGCGCCAGTTCGAGAATCTGTTGCTGCTGCTTCAGGGTGGCGGCGACGATATCGCGCTGGGCGAAGTGCAAGGACAGCTGGATATAGCTGCGCACCACGTTGTTCACCAGTTCCAGCTGGGCCTGGCGGGCTTCGGCCACGCTCATGTGGGCCAGGTCGACGGCGCGCTCGGTGTTGTTGCTCTCGCGGCCCCAGAGGTCCAGGGCATAACTCAAGCCCAGGGCGGCGTTGTTGTCCCAGGTGGTGGTGTTGGCCAGGGCGCCGGGGCCGTAGAACTGATCGGTGGGCCAATTGTGGCGCTTGAGGGTGGCGTCGCCCTTGATCTGCAGCGACTCGGCCGACTCGGCGATACCGGCCAGGGCCTTGGCCTGGCGCACCCGGGCGGCGGCCATGGCCAGGCTCGGGCTGCCTTGCATGGCGAGGCTGATCCAGCGGTTCAACTGCGGGTCGCCGTAGGCCTGCCACCACTGGGCGCTGGGCCAATGGGCCTCTTGCGCGGCGCTCTTTATCGCCTCGTCGGTGGCCAATGTATTAGCGGGAAGTGTCTTGCCTTGTGGGGCAATGCCTCCGGTTCCGATGCAGCCGCTGATTGCTAACGATAAAGCCCAAACACTGAGGGTCTTGAACCCTCTGCTGATGCGACGCGGCACTGCTGCGAATTCCTGAAGATCGGGGGGGAGTATTTCTCTCGTGGAAGTCGGCCGGCCAGCGCAGCGATACGCCTGCTACACCGCGTTGCGCGGATCGCCGGCACGCCGACTCCTACGGATCGGCGCAATTCTAGGGGGCGGCCGGGGCGGCGATAAGCTGGGATTCCTGTGAATCTTTGTTACCGTAAACGCGATAATCCCTTGGTCGCCTATCCAAGCCCCCGTAACTTCGTGTCACAATTTGCCATCTCCCCAGAGAGCACCCCATGGACACTTTGCAAAACATGCGCGCCTTCAGTTGTGTGGCCGAAGCCGGCAGTTTCACCGCCGCGGCGGTGCAACTGGATACCACCACGGCCAACGTCTCGCGCGCAGTCTCCAATCTTGAGGCTCACCTGCAAACCCGCCTGCTCAACCGTACCACCCGCCGTATCGCCCTGACCGAAGCCGGCAAGCGCTACCTGCTGCGCTGCGAGCAGATCCTGGCCTACGTCGAAGAAGCCGAGGCCGAGGCCAGCGACGCCCACGCCCGCCCCGCCGGCCAGTTGAAAGTGCACACCATGACCGGTATCGGCCAGCACTTCGTGATCGACGCCATCGCCCGCTACCGCAAATCGCACCCGGACGTGACCTTCGACCTGACCATGGCCAACCGCGTGCCGGACCTTCTGGACGAGGGCTACGACGTGTCCATCGTCCTGGCCAGCGAGCTGCCGGACTCGGGGTTCGTCTCCCAGCGCCTGGGGATCACCTACAGCATCGTCTGCGCCTCCCCGGCCTACGTGAAAGCCAACGGCTGCCCGCACAAACCCAGCGACCTGCTGAACCACGCCTGCCTGCGCCTGGTGAGCCCGGTGATTCCCCTGGAGAAATGGGCCTTCGACGGCCCGGAAGGCCAGGAAATGGTCACCATCAACAGCTCGCCGTTCCTGGTGAACTCCGCCGACGCGATGAAGACCGCGATCATCAGCGGCATGGGCATTGGCGTGCTGCCGGTGTACGCCGCCATCGAAGGTTTGCGCAACGGCACCCTGGTGCGCGTGATGCCCCAATACCGCTCCCAGGAGCTGAACCTGTACGCCATCTACCCGTCGCGCCAGTACCTGGACGCCAAGATCAAGACCTGGGTCGAATACCTGCGCGGCTCCCTGCCGGAGATCCTTGCCGCGCACCAGGCGGAACTGGCGGCCTATGAACTGAGCGGCAGCCTCACTGGCGCACGCCTGGCCAATTGACCGCCGGGGCACTCCCCAAACCACCGTCCCCACCTGTAGGAGCCGGCTTGCCGGCGAAGAGGCCCGCCAGCCTCAGCACCGCCTTCGCTGGCCAGCCAGCTCCTACAGGATGTACGCGGCTCCCACGAACGACGCCCGCCCCCCTTAGGAGCCGGCTCGTCGGCGAAGAGGCCCGCAAGTTCTGCGCAAATCTGGAAACCGATTTCGCTGGCAAGCCAGCGCCTACACAGGCCAGCGCCGGCAGGCTTTGGCGGCGGCGGCAAAAATGTTAGCTTGCTTGGCATTCTCTCCCGCCTGACGAGTCTTCCCGCAATGAAAAAGACGGTACTTGCCTTCAGCCGCATCACCCCCGAGATGACCGAACGCCTGCAACAGGACTTCGAGGTCATCGTCCCCAACCCCAAGCTGGGGGACATCGCCGCGCAGTTCAATGAAGCCCTGCCCCGGGCCCACGGCCTGATCGGCGTCGGCCGCAAGCTGGGGCGCGCGCAGCTGGAAAACGCCGCGCAGCTGGAAGTGGTGTCGAGCATCTCGGTGGGTTACGACAACTATGACCTGGCCTATTTCAACGAACGCGGGCTGATGCTCACCAACACCCCGGACGTGCTCACCGAAAGCACCGCCGACCTGGCCTTCGCCCTGCTCATGGGCAGCGCTCGCCGGGTGGCCGAGCTGGATGCCTGGACCAAGGCCGGGCAATGGCAGGCCAGCGTCGGCCCGGCGCTGTTCGGTTGCGATGTGCACGGCAAGACCCTGGGGATCGTCGGCATGGGCAACATTGGCGCGGCCATCGCCCGCCGTGGGCGTTTGGGCTTCGGCATGCCGATCCTCTACAGCGGCAACAGCCGCAAGGCGGCCCTGGAGCAGGAACTGGGCGCACAGTTCCGCAGCCTGGAGCAACTCTTGGCCGAGGCGGATTTCGTCTGCCTGGTGGTGCCGTTGAGCGAACAGACCCGGCACCTGATCAGCCACCGCGAACTGGCCCTGATGAAACCCAGCGCGATCCTGGTGAACATTTCCCGCGGGCCGGTGGTGGATGAGCCGGCGTTGATCGACGCCTTGCAGAAGGGCCAGATCCGCGGCGCCGGCCTGGATGTGTACGAGAAAGAGCCGTTGGCAGAATCGCCGCTGTTCCAGTTGAAGAACGCGCTGACCCTGCCGCACATCGGCTCGGCCACCCATGAAACCCGTGACGCCATGGCCGAACGCGCCATGAGCAACCTGCGCAGCGCCCTTTTGGGCGAACGCCCGCAGGACCTGGTCAACCCGCAAGTGTGGAAGGGCTGACCACCCACTGCCTATCACCCCCTGTAGCCGCTGCCGAGCCTGCGAGGCTGCGAAAAGGTCCGCAGGACCTTCAGCGATAGCCCGGCAGCATCAGGTCGCCTGGTTTTGCGACGGCTGCGCCGCCGTTCGCAGCCTCGCGAGCTCGGCAGCGGCTACAGAGGCTGGCACAGCCTTGGGTTTACGGAACACCAGCACGTTGCCCAGCATCACCAGCACCAGTCCGGCCAATGCCGGGGCGGTCCACTGATAGCCTTCGGCAAAGGCCGAGACGTTCAGCGCCACCACCGGGAACAGCACGGTGCAGTACGCCGCCCGCTCCGGGCCCATGCGCCCCACCAGGGTCAGGTAGGCGGTGAAGCCGATCACCGAACCCGGTATCACCAGGTACAGCAGCGAGCCGATGTAGCGGGTGCTCCACTCCAGGTCGAAGGCAATGCCCTGGGCCAGGCAATACACCGCCAGCATCGTCGCGCCGTAGGCCATGCCCCAGGCATTGGTGGTCAGCGGCTTGAGCCCGGCTTTCTGCTGCAGGCTGGAGAGCATGTTGCCCGCCGAGAAACACAGGGTGCCGAGCAGGGCCAGGCCCAAGCCCAGCAGGGTTTGCGGGCTGGCGCTGTGGCCTGCCAGTTCGGGCCAGAACAGCAGCCCCAGCCCGAGCAGCCCCAGGCCGCCGCCGAGCAACACGTTGCGGGCGATCTTCTGGCCGAAGAACACTCGCGCATTCAGGGCGTTCCACAAGGTCGCGGTGGAAAACACCACCGCCACCAGGCCACTGGGAATCCACTGGCTGGCGTGCAGGAAGCACATGAAGTTGATGCAGAACAGGCACAGGCCCTGGGCCAGGCAGATCAGGTGGCCACGGCGGTTCATCGGCTGCAGCGTGCGGCTGAGCAACAGCAGGACGAACAGCACCAGGGCCGCCAGGGCGAAGCGATAGACGATGGACACCGGTATCGCCACCACCCCCAGTTGCAGTTTCAGGGCGATCCAGGTGGTGCCCCAGATCAGCACGGTCAACAGGTACAGCGATAGGTTCATGGCACGACTCCTTTATAAGGCGTGCAGTGTCATGCCCGGCAGATGAGGGGCGCTTGCACAAACTTGCGCTTTTTATCAGCCCGGGGCTGGCAGCGCAGGGGCGACGGAGTAGCATGCGAAACACCGGCAAACGGACCTTTGATTGACGCCCCCACCATGCCCGCACTGGATACCCTGCAAGTCTTCCAAGCCTTGAACCGCTCGCCCCATGCTCGCCTGGAGCACAGTGCCGAGCTCGGTGACGGCTTGTCCGCGGCCTTGTGGAGCAACCATCACGACGCCCAGGAATATCAGGCGCCCGGCCACCACACCCTGTCTTGCTACCTGGCCGGCGGCACCGGCACCTTTCGCCGCGATCAGCCGGGCAGCAAGGGCGCCCCGGGCAAGCTGTGCATCCTGCCCGCCGAGCACCAGTCGGCCTGGGTGATCAACGGCGATATCCGCCTGGCCCACGTGTATTTCAGCCCCGAGCAGTTCGCCCTCGGCTGCGTCACCCTGCTGGACCGCGAGCCCCGGGACATGCACCTGCGCGAGAGCACCTTCGTCGACGACCCCGAGCAGACCCGGCGCTTCGCACAGTTGGTGCGCCTGAACTGGGACGAGCCCGGCGAGCGCCTGCTGACCAGCAGCCTGGCCCACGAGATGCTCAGCCACGCCCTGCTCAATCAAGTGGGCCCGCGCCAGGGTGTCCGGCTCAAGGGCGGCCTGGCCGCGCACCAGCGCCGCCTGCTGGTGGACTACATCGACAGCCAGCTGGACGCGCCGCTGAGCCTGGGCCAGCTGGCGGGGTTGTGTGCGCTGTCGGAATACCACTTCGCCCGCATGTTCCGCGCCAGCTTCGGCCTGCCGCCCCATCAATATGTGCTGGCCCGGCGCCTGGTCCGGGCCCGCTATCTGCTGCGCCACAGCGCCCTGCCCCTGGGGGAAGTCGCCCTGGCCTGCGGCTTCTCCAGTGCCAGCCACTTCACCAACCGCTTTCGCCAGGCCCTGGGCGGCACGCCCGGTGACTACCGGCAGGCGTTCCAGCGCCAAGGTTCGGACTACCGATAAGCCACCTCCGCTGGCCCCTTCTAGCGGCAAAACCCGCGCCGACACGTCCGAATCCGTAAGTGACCAAAGTTCCTTACTTAAACAAGACAACTCTTACAACCCAATTAAACAACTCCTACACGCCCCTCCATAAAAGAGCACTTTCAATAAATACTTATATGACAACCAAAAACATAAACAGGTAATAATTTTAAAGTTTCAGTTACCACTTCATTCACAGAGCTGATGATTCTTGTTTAACCCCAGCCCCAACTTACTCTTCCGACTTTGAATCCCGGGCATTACGCAAAGATTCAACATCCCCATACCCACAACACACCACTCACAACTTCGATCAACTCAAACCAACCGGCAACAACTCAACACGTCATTCGTCAATCGCCTGACTCCAAAAACAACAAGAACAGAGGACGATGCAATGCTTTCAAGAAACTGGCCACGACAATGGGTCAAGCGCTCGACCCTGATGTGTGCCTCGATGCTGGCCATTCCGGTCAACGCCGAACTGCTGGGCGACAGCAGCGCTCGCCTGGAACTGCGTAACTATTACTTCAATCGGGACTATCGCGAAGGCACGGCCCCGAGCCGTGAAGAATGGGCGCAAGGTTTGCTCTTGCGCCTGGACTCGGGGTTGACCGAAGGTGCCATCGGTGTCGGTGCCGACGCCATCGGCATGCTCGGCATCAAGCTCGACTCCTCGCCTGGCCGAACCGGCACCGGGCTGCTGAAGGTGGCGCGCGATGGCCGGGCAGAGGATGACTATTGGAAACTGGCCCTGGCCGGGAAGCTCAAGACCGGCAAGACCCTGTTCAAGTTCGGCGCGCTGGTGCCACCGGTACTGCCAACCTTGAAACCCAACGACGGCCGTCTGTTTCCGCAAGTTTTCGAAGGCGGGCTGCTGACCTCGAATGAAATCGAAGACCTGGAATTGACCGCCGGGCGCCTGAGCCGGGTCATGCAGCGCAACGCCACGCACTACACGCCACTGACCTTAAGCCCCTTGAACCGGCGCTTTCAGGGTCAGGGGGCCACGGCGGAACACTTCGACATGGCGGGCGTCGACTATCGGTTCAACAAGCAATGGCTGGCGCGTGTGCATGTCGCCCAACTGCAGGACATCTACCGCCAGCGGGTCTTCACCCTGGTCAACAAGAGCCCCTGGGGAGCGGGAACATTCAGCAGCGATCTGCGCTTGAGCCTGATGAACGACTACGGCGATGCCAAAGGCGGCAAGATCGACAACCGCGCCCTGCAGGGACTCATCGGCTATGCCTATGAAGGCCACAGCCTTGGCCTGGCTTATCAGCGAATGTTGGGAGACACCGGTTATGCCAACATCCTGGGCGCCGATGCCAACTTGATCAACTTGTCGGTACTGGGTGACTTCGCCAATGCCAAGGAACGCTCCTGGGCACTGCGTTATGGCTACGATTTCGCCAGCCTGGGCTTGCCGGGCCTGAGTTTCAACAGCCGCTATATATCCGGCAGCCATGCCCAGATCACCGGCAGCCAAACCATTGGCAAATCATGGGAGTTGGATAACGAACTGCGTTACGTCGTACAACAAGGCCCGCTGAAAAACTTGAGTGTGCGCCTGCGCACCGCGAACTATCGCTCCAACTATGCCAAGAACTTCATTCGTGACACCGATGATACACGGCTGATGTTCAATTACGCCTGGAACTTCAAGTAACCCAACTAGCAGACCCCATGTAGCGAATCAAACTCCTAGAGGTGATATCCACATGCAACGCCTACTATCGAAATGTTTGGCCGGTGTATTGCTTTCAAGCCTGATCCACCCAGCCGTGGCCCAACAACACAGCCAAACGGACAATGTCCCGGAGTTCCGACCCGGTTACTTGATCGGATATCTGAAACAGCAGGATCTGCCCAATAGTCTTGCGCTGTTACCGCCACCTCCCGCGGTGGGCTCACAAGCCTTCGCGCTGGACCAGAGCATGGCTGAAAAAAGCCAGGTCTTGCGTGGCAGCAAACGCTGGGCGCTGGCCATCAGCGATGCCAACCTGAAGTTCCCCGCCGCCGCAGAGACGTTTTCCTGTGCGCTGAATGCGCCCATCAGCGAACAGCAGACACCTGCGCTGTACAGAGTCTTGCGCCGGACCCTGACCGATGCCGGGCTGGCCACCTATAGCGCCAAGAAGCGCTACCAGCGCACACGGCCCTTCGTCTACAACCAGCAGCCCAGCTGCACCCCGGAAGATGAGGCCAAGCTCGCCGCGGATGGTTCCTACCCGTCGGGCCACAGCGCCATCGGCTGGGCCTGGGCGCTGCTGTTGAGCGAACTGTCCCCCGAGCACGGCGACGCGCTCTGGGCCCGTGGCCGGGCCTATTCGGAGAGCCGCATGGTGTGCAACGTGCATTGGTACAGCGACGTGCGTGAAGGGCGCGAGATCGGCGCGACCACCGTGGCACGCTTGCACACCGATCCGACCTTCCAGGCCGACTTCGCCGTCGCCCGGCAAGAGCTGCTGGCCGTCCGCGCCAAGGGCCTGACCGCCAGCGGCGACTGCGCGGCACAAGCGCAAGCCCTGGCACTGGGCGCCGACTAAGGCGCCACGGCCAGGCCCGGGATCAGGGTGCTCATCAGAACTCCAGGGTGCTGGACAGCGACACCTGACGGGCATCCCCCATGGACACGAAGTACTTGCTGGCCGACGAGGTGTAGTAGGTCTTGTCGAACAGGTTCTTCACGTTGAGCTGGAACTTGACCTTCTGCCCTTCGACCCGGGTGTCGTAGGTGGCGAAGGCATCGGCCACGGTGTAGCCCGGCAGGTCGAAGCTGTTGGGCGCGTCCCCGGCGCGCTGGCCGACATAACGGGCCCCGGCGCCGACCCGCAGGCGGTCGCCGCCGATCAGGCTGCCGAAGTCGTAGACCGCCGACAGCGAGCCGCTGTTCTTGGCCACGTTCTGCAACTGCTTGCCCTTGTACTGGGTGTCCTTGGTCACTTCGGTGTCGGTGTAGGCATAGCTGCCGATCAGGCTCCACTGATCAGTGAGCTGCCCGGTCAGGTCCAGCTCCAGGCCCTGGGAGTGCACTTCACCGGCCACGCTGGTGACGGTCTCGGTGGCGGTGGCCGTGGACACCAGCACATTGCGCTTGGTGATGTCGAACAGCGCCGCGCTGGCGGTGATGCGCCCGGGGATGTCGAGCTTGGCTCCCAGCTCCCAGGACTTGGCCTCTTCCGGGGCGATGGAACCGTCCAGCACCGCGGTGCCGCCGGCCAGCTGGGCGATGCTGGAGTTGGGTTTGAACGACTCGGTGTAGCTGCCGTAGAAGGACAACTGATCGGTGTAGCGATACACCAGCCCGGCACGGGGCACGAACTTCTGCCCGTTGCTGTCGGTGTTGGCGTGGAATGGCCGGCCCTTGCCGGCGTACTGGTCGTATTCCTGGAAGCGTCCGCCGCCCACCAGGATCCACTGGTCGGTGAGGTGGATGGCGTCCTGGAAGAACAGCGAGTCGCTGCGCAGCAGGTCGGTCTGGTCGCTGTCCGGGGCGCTGACCGTGGTGCCGGCCACTTCCCGACCGTAGACCGGGTTCAGGTAGTTGAAGGTGGTGCGGCTTTTCTGCCGGATCAGGTCGGCGCGATAGATCTTGCGGTACTCGTCGTCCAGGCCGAACACCAGGTCGTGCTGCATGCCGCCCAGCTGCACCTTGCCTTCCAGGCTGACGGTGGCGTAGCGGTCGGTGGTCAGGGCGTTCTGGGTGCCGTCCATGCTCCGGGTCAGGGTGCCGTTGGGGTTGACCGCGGTCAGGCGCACCTGGCTGGCGTCGTAGGTCTCGCGGTTCCAGCTGTAGCCGAAGTGGGCTTTCCAGTCGTCGCTGAGCTCATGATCGACTTCAAGGCGATACAGGTCCGAGCGCCCTTCCATGTTGTTGAACGGCTCGTCCAGGCGCCGGGTGGCCGGAATGTCCAGCGGGTGGTTGGTCTTGGGATCGATGGCGGTGCCGCGATCGAACGGGGTGAGGAACTCGCGGTGCTCGTAGGCCAGCAGCACCCGGGTACTCTCGCCGTACCAGGCCAGGGACGGCGCCACCAGGGATTCGCGATGGGTGCCGAAGTTGCGCCAGTAGTCTTCGTCCTCATGGTCGACGATCAAGCGGTAGGCCAGCCCGGAATCGCCGAGCGGGCCGGTGGTATCGAGGCTGCCGCCGCTGCCGTTCTTGCCCGAGCCATAGGTCGAGCCGCGCACGGTCAGGGCCGTGGATTGCTGCAGCTCGGGCTTCTTGCTGACCACGTTGACCACGCCGCCCGGGTCCTGGATGCCATACAGCAGCGACGAGGGCCCCTTGAGCACTTCCACCCGTTCCGCCGTGGCATTGAGCGCCCGGCCCTGCACCACCGGCATGCTGTCGCGCATGATCGAGCCGTTGCGGTTGTCGCCGAAGCCGCGCAGCAGCACCGCGTCCTGGGTGCCGCCCAGGGTGTTGGTCTGGGTGATGCCGCTGACATTGGCCAGGGCGTCATCCAGGTTGCGCGGGGTCTGGTCCCGCAGTACCTGGGCTGGAACCACGTTGATGATCTGCGGGATCTCCTGGTTCAGCGCCTGGGAACGGGCCACCGAGGTGCTGGCCGGCGGCTGGTAGCTGGTGCTGTCGTCTGGCCCCTGGGTGGTGACCTGGGTCGCCTCCAGGTTCAGCCCGGTGCCGCTCGGCAAGGGTTCCAGGACCAGGGTGTGGGCGTCGCTGCGGCGGTAGCCGAAGCCGGAGTTGCCCAGCAGGCGCTGCAAGGCCTGATCGGCGCTGAACTGGCCGCTGAGGGCCGGTGCCGTCAGCGCATAAGGCGCTTCGTCGGTGTAGATCACACTGATCCCGGTGATCCGGGTGAAGTCGCTGAGGGCCTGGGGCAGCGGCTTGGCCGCGATGGAAAAGTTGAACAGCGCGCTGTGTTGCGCAACGCCGGACTCGCTCGCCAGCGCCACGCCTAGGGGCAGCATGGCCAACCCCGACACCACCAGCGCCGAGGCGCCGAACCACCGTTTGACCGAAGCGTTTGCCGCCGAATGTGCCCTGGACTTCATGCTTGAGACTCGCGTGTAAAAAAGCCGTGAATGCGAATTAGTCGCACTTTCAAGCACTACACGTAGCTCGAACGCCAAGACCTCACCTGATTTTTGAAAATATTTTCACGACGGCGAAAACGCCCCCCGCCCGATGCATCCCCTGTAGCCGCTGGCGCAGGCGGCGAACGGGCTGGGCGGTATTCCGACGAAGCGGTCGCGGCGGTGTAAAGATCGCCAAGCAAGGTCCTGCGGACCTTTTCGCAGCCTCGCAGGCTCGGCAGCGGCTACAAGCGTCAGTTGAGGCGCTGGATACGCCCGGCGCTGGTGCTGGAGCCCACAGGCCGGCCCTGCTGGTCCATGGCCTTGAGGTACTGCAGCATCGCGTCCAGGTCGCTGAGCCCGAGGTCGCTGCGGTTGCCCCCGCTCTTGAACAGGCTGAAGCGGTCGCCGCCATCGGCCAGGAAGCCGTTCATCACCACCCGGTAGTTCGCCTCGGCCTGCAGCGGCTGGCCATTGAGGCGCAGGCTGCCGGGCACTACGCGGCTGTCCGGCGGGCGCTTGGCGTCCCAGCGGTAACTGAAGCCCTCGGACACTTGCAGGATGTTGGCATCGTCCGCGCCCTTCCATTGCTGGTTGAGCACCTGCTCGATCTGCCGGCCCGTGAGGTCGAAGGCGATCAGGTTGTTGTTGAACGGTTGCAGGGTCGCCAGTTGCCCGTAGTTCACCCGGGTTTGCCCGGGCTCCAGGGCCAGGTCGCTGCGAATGCCACCGGTGTTCATGAAGGCGATCTGTGCGCCGTTGGCTCGGCCACCGGCCAGATGCGCGTCGGCGATCAGGTCGCCGATGGGCATTTCTCCGGCGGCATCGGCGCGCCGGGCAATCGGCGAGGCGGCGATCGCGCCCACCGGTTTGAGCAGCACCTGGTTGCTGCGCGCTTCGACCTGTTGCTGCAGCTGCGCCAGGGCCGGGTCCTGTGGATAACGGGCCGGATCGGCCAGCAGGTTGACCGCCTGGATGCTCGCCACCCGGTGCTGGCCCGGGGTCACTTGCAGGGTCAGGTGGGTCAGCAGGTGGCCGTATGAATGGCCCTGGGTCACCAGCAGCGGCCCGACCTGGCACAGGTAGCCCTGGTGCGAGTGGGCGCTGATCAGCACGTCCACCGCCGGGTCCAGGCGCTTGGCCACTTCGACGATATCGCCGCCCAGTTGCGAGCAGTCCGGCTTGTCGAACGGCTCCGGGGTCGAGCCGCCCTGGTGCACCACGGCGACGATGGCGTTGACTCCCTTGGCGTTGAGTTCGGGGATCAGCCGGTTGATGGCGTCGGCTTCATCGCTCACCTGCAGGCCGCGCATGCCCTTGGCGCTGACCACCGAGGCCACGTCCCGCAGTACCGCGCCGACAAAGGCCACCTTGACCCCGCGCACCTCCTCGATGCGATAGGCCGGCAACAGCGGCTGGCCGGTGTCGCTGTCCAGCAGGTTGGCCGCCAGGTAGGGGAAGCCGCTGCCCGGGTAGTTCGGGCGGAACTGGCAGGCCTTGTCCGGCCGCGACGACTGGCAGCCACCGTTGAGCTGGCGCAGGAACTCGGCCTTGCCGTTGTCCAGTTCGTGGTTGCCGATGGCGCTGAGCTTCATGCCCATCTGGCGCAGGGCCTCCAGGGTCGGCTCGTCGGCCCACATGGCCGACAGCGGCGGGCTGCCGCCCACCAGGTCGCCGGCACCGATGAACAGCAGCTGCGGATCCTGCTGGCGCAACTGGGTGAGCATGCCGCCCAGGGTGGCGATGCCGCCGGCCGCAAGCTTGCGCACCCCGCCCGGGGCCTGGGGGTCCTTGTAGCTGAAGGGGTTGGCCTGCAGGTAGCCGTGCAAATCGTTGATGGCGACGATGTTCACCGCCACCGGTTGCGGCTCGCGGGTCAGCGAGCTGCAACCGGCCAGGGTCACCAGGGCCAGGGTCAGTGCGCCCAGCAGCCGGGGCATGGGACGAAGACGGGACATGGAAAAAATCCTTGGAAAGTCGACGAAAAAAAAGCCGCTGGCCAAAGCTGTGAGGGGACGACCCGGGGGGCTGGACAACAGCACCGGTCCGGTCGTCGATCACAGCCTGCGCCAGCGGCGACAGGCTAGGCCATCAGGCCGGTTGCAGGCTGCCGTGGAGCGCTTGCGGTGCGGGCGGCGCCTTCAGCGCGGTGCCCATGCCGGCGCGCAGCAGCAGGATCTTCAGGTGGTCGGTGATGCGCTCGACCCGGTCCTGGAAGTGGTTGTGGAAGATCATGCTGCCCAGGGCAATGGCGATCCCCAGGGCGGTGGCGTACAGCGCGGTGCCGATGCCCTTGGACACTTCGCCCGGGTCGCTGACGCCGGTCTCGGCCAGGGCCTTGAAGGTGTCGATGATCCCCAGGATGGTGCCCAGAAGGCCCAGCAGGGGCGCGGCGGTGACCACGGTTTCCAGCAGCCACAGGCCATGCATCAGCTTGCTGCGGGTGGCGATGTAGATCGACTCGCTGAGGTCTTCCAGGTCCTTGTGGCTGGCCAGCCCCTGCTTGTGGGCAAACAGCTCGGCGACCATCTCCAGGGGCAGGCTGTTGCGCTGGCGCAGCTCGGCGGGCAGGTCGTCGACGCTGTGCATCTTCGGGTTGAGCACGCTCTCCAGTTTCTTCGCCTGGCGCAGGCTGAAACTGAAGTAGATGCCCCGCTCCACGGCGATAAAGGCGGCAATCGCGGCGGCGCCGTACATGGTGTAGAAGGTGATGTCGTGCAGCAGATTCATGTCCATCGTCATTTCCTCTTGGCCCCGAAGGGCATCAGAACCCGGCTTCCAGGGAGACCATCGCGGTGCGTTCCTCACCGACGTTGTAGTAGGCGGTGCTCGGCGCCAGGCCGTTGGTGCGCTGGGTGTTGAACGACACGGTACGGGTCGAGGCCAGGTATTCCTTGTCGAACACGTTGAGCATGGAGAAGCGCAGGGTCGCGGACTTCAGCACCTTCTTGTCCACCGGCAGGTGGATACCGGCGTTGAGGTCGACCACGGTGCGGCCGGCGATCTTCTCGTCGTTGGTCAGGTCGCCGTAGAAGGCGCCGACGTACTTGCCGACGACGTTGCCGTAGTAGCGCGAGTCGTCGTAGCCCAGGCTCAGGTTGAACATGTTTTCCGGCACGTTGGCCAGTTGCTTGCCGGAGGTCGGCAGCAGCACGTTCTTGTTGGTCAGGTCGTCCATCTGCTCGGACTTGGTGTAAGTGTACGAGGCGTAGTAGTTGAAGTCGTGGGGCAGCTTGCCGCTCCACTCCAGCTCCAGGCCGCGGTTCTTCACTTCGCCGACGTTGGCCACGACGTAGTCGCCGTTGAGGTCGGTGGTGGAAATCTGCCGGTCCTTGAAGCTGATGTAGAACAGGGTCGCGCTCAGGGCCATGTTCTCTTCGCTGTAGCGCCAGCCCAGTTCCTGGTTCCAGCTCAGCTCGGGTTTCAGGCTGATGGAGTCGCCCTTGTTGTAGAGCACGTAGTTGGGCGGTGTGCGCATGTTGCGAGTGACGTTGTAGAACGCCTGGTTGTTCGGGTCCACCTGGTACTTGGCGTTGAAGCTGGGCAGGAACTGGTGGTACTTGGCGTCGCGTTTTTCCGGCTTGTCGGTGAGGCTGCCGAGGTTGTTGCCGTCGCGTTCCACGTACTGGTAGGCCAGGGCTCCGGTAAGGGTCAGGTCCGGGGTCGCCTGCCAGGTGTCCTGCACCCAGAGCTTCTGTGCCGGGGTCACGGTGTACTGGTGACGGCCCTGGACCGTGACGCCGTTGCGGTCCACCAGTTGGTCGGAACCGTTGTAGTCGCCCCAGACATTCTCCGGAGCACCGTTGCCCTTGATGCCGATGAAGGGCTGGGTCTGGCGCTGGCGGGCGCGCTCGTACCAGTAGCCGACGTCCAGGCTGTGCTCTTCGTTGAGATCCCACTTGAGCTTGGTGGTCATCCCGGGGCGCCAGGTTTCGGTCCACGACGGCCGGTAGTAGGTGCCGGCAGGCAAGCCGGCCAGGTCGTAGTTGCCGGCCTTGTTCGAGCTGGCGGACAAGCTGGTGGCGGTCTGGCCGCTGAAGCTGCCGCCGTTGGACCACACGTAGTAGGGGTTGAAGGTCAGGCTCAGGTCGTCACGCAGCTGAAAGCGCTGGGTCAGCGAAGCGGTCACGCTCTCGAAGGGGTTGCGGTTGAGCTTGTAGGACTGGGACACGCTGCCGTTCTTGAACACGGTGCTTTCCGAGTAGTCCAGGCGCCGGCCCTGGTTCTGGAACTGGGCCTTGCTCAGGCTGTTGTAGTTGTAGTTTTCCTGCAGGTTGTACTTGACGATGGCGTTGGTGGAGTTGCCGTTGCCGTCTTCGAACAGGGTGTTCCACTCGACCTTGTCGGCACGCAGCGTGCCCTTGCCGCGCCACTTGTCGCCCTCGGTGTGGGACGCCGAAACCCAGGTCTTGAAGCCGCCCAGGTCACCGGTATTGAGCCGGGCGAAGCTCTTGCGCACGTTGTTCGAACCGATGGACTGCTTGGCGAACACGCCAAAATCCTTGGTCGGGCGCACGGTCACCAGGCCGATGTTGCCGCCGCTGGAGCCGATGTGCGGGCCGTCGGCCTCGGACGAGCCCTGGGTGACGAAGACTTCGCTGAAGTTCTCCGGGTCGCCCATGAGGTTCGGGTAGATGCTGTAGTCCCCCGAGTCGTTGATCGGGAAACCGTCGGCGGACAGCCCCACCTGGTCGGAGTTCATCCCGCGCATGGTGAAGTTGGTGCCGCTCAGGCCCGTGGCGTCGGTGCTGGAGACGTTGATCCCCGGGGTGTACTTGAGCTTGTCCACGGCGTTGGCGGTGGGGGCCATCTGGTCCATGGCTTCCTTGGTCACGGTGGAGCGCCCCTTGGCGCTTTCTTCCTTGATCATGTGGCCGTTGCCCAGGGTCTGTTTACCGGCAACGTTCACCGCACCGACGTCAACTGTATCTTCGGCCAGAACCAATGGCGCAAAACTGCCCAGGCCCGATGCCAGAAGCAGGGCATAAAGTTTATTGATCTTCACGGGTCAATCCCTTGCTTACAACTTTCGTTAATAGGTGATGGGTTTATTCCACGTTGTAACTAAAGGTCGCGGTAAAACGTTGCTTGTTCTTGCCGGAGAACGCGTCCGAGGGAAACGGTGAAACTTTCTCCACGCGGCGCAAACTGGTTTGCGCGGCGCGATTGAGCAACATGTTCGGCGCCTTGTTTTCGATGCCACTGTCGAGCACGTTGCCGGCCCGATCGACTTCCAGCCAGATCACCACATCGCCCTGGGGACGTTGCAACGAGGCCTCGCGGCCGCTGGGGTATTGCTTGTGCTTTTCCAGTTCCTTGCGCAAAGCGGCGGTGTACAGGCTTTCCTTGATGGCACTGCTGGGCGCCGCGGGTGCGGGGGCCGGAGCAGGTACGGCGGCCGGTGGCGCCACCGGCTTGGGGGCGGCGGCCACCGCGGGCTGCGGCGCCACCGGAGTGCTCTGGGCCACGGCGGCCGGGGCCGGCTTGGGCGGCTGCGGCTTGGCCACCAGCGGCTTGGGCGCCGGCGGTTTGGGCTTGACCACCGGCTTGGGCTTGGGCGGCTCGATCACCAGCGGCTCTTCCTCGGGCACCACCTGCGGCGGCTCGGGCTCGACCGGCAGCGGCTCGGGTGGCGGCGGTGGCTCGGCAGCGGCCAGCAGTTCGGCGGCATCGACCAGGGCAATTTCCACCGTGCTTTCGTCGTACACCGGCTTGATCTGCAACTGTTGCAACTGGCTGGTATAGATCACCAGCAACAACAGGCCAGCCGGCAGCAGGCACGCCAGCCACTTGCGTGTTTTATATAAGGCGAACATGGCGTCAGGACTTGCGTGTAGCGATGGAGACGGAAGAGAAGCCATTGCCCTTGAGCAAGTCCATCACCGACACCAGGCGCTTAACTTCCACGCCCTGATCGCTATTGATAATGATCACCAACTTTTCACTGCCGTTATTCAGCACTTTGAGTTGGGCCAACAGTGCCCCTTCATCCAGGTCCTGTCCGTCCAGTTGCAGACGTTCCTGCAGACCCAGGGTAATCACCGCCTTGTTTTGTGGCTTCAACTGTTGCGCGGTGCTGGCCACCGGCAACTGCGTCTTGATTCCCACGGCGGGAATCACGTTGAGACTGATGAGTACGAAGAACACCAGGAGAAACATCATCACATCGATCATCGGAATGATTTCGATGTGGGCCTTCTTCTTTTTAGCGACATCCCAGCTGCGCATCGTCTTGCTCCCGCTTCAGCCTTCCCTCCCTTGTGAGAGCTGAATCACAACCCTCGCCGATCCTGACCATGTGCTCAGGAATGCGCAGATGATCCGCGCCCCATGTAACGTTTTGGTGACAGAACGGTGTGATCTCGATGAATGTTCGGGAGCTCTGGGACGGGCCTTTCAGCGCAGGACCAGGAGTCGGCCAAAGAGCTGGTGCTGCTCGAAGCCCAAGACGGCCTGCAGGGAATCGAGGACCGCTTGCGGGTCCTTGCTGGAGAAACTGCCGCTGACCCGGCGCGCCGCCAATTCGTCGTTGAGCAGCACGATGCGCCCGGGGAAATAGCGCCGCAGGTCGGCCACCACCTCGCCCAGGGGCGCGTGGTAGTAGTTCAGCCAGCCCTGGCGCCAGGCCAGTTGCGCCTCACTGTCGACGCTGTGCAACGGGGTCGCCGCAGCATGCCCGTAGGCCACTTGCTGGCCGGCGCCGAGTACCTGCTGCGCCGCGCCCTGGGCCGCCGTGACCCCGACCCGCCCGGACAGCACCGTGACCTGGGCCCCTTGCGGTTGCAGGCGCACTTCGAACTGGGTGCCCAGGACCCGCGTCTCGCCCTCCCCGGCCGCCACCACGAAGGGCGCGCCGGTGTGGCTGACACTGAAGAACCCGGCGCCGCGGCGCAGTTGCACATGCCGCTCGCCGCCGCTGAAATCCACGGCAATGGCGCTGTCGGCATCCAGGGTCACCTGGCTCTGGTCGGCCAGGGTCACGGTGCGCACCTGGCCCGGCGCGGAAACGTAGTCGGCCCCCAGGTCATCGACCCAGCGCCCGGGCTGCCAACCGGCGCCCAGGGCCACCGCCAGCACCAGGCTGGCGGCCATGGCCAGGCCCGCCGACCAGCGTCGTCGGCTCCGGGCGCGGGCGCCATCCATGGAACGCAGCAGGCCTTGCAGGGCCAGGGCATCTTCATCGGCCAGGGTGCGCGCCGGCTGTTCGCTCAACTCCCACAGCACCTGGGCCTGGGCATAGGCCTCGATGTGCGCGGGGTCGGCCTGCAGCCACTGGCTGAACGTCGCCTGATCACCGCTGCTGGGCTGATCGTGGAGCAGGCTCAGCCAGGCCAGGGCCGCCTGTTCCTGGGCGGGCGTCGGGATAACGCGGGAGCGGTGGTTCACGGTGCATTCCTTGGCGTGCGCGGGGTCGAGGGGTCCCGCAGGCTGGCCTTGCAGGCTTCGAGGGCGCGCATCATGTGTTTTTCCACGGCGCTTTGGGACAGGCCCATGACCTTGGCGATCTCGGCGTACTTGCGCCCATGGATGCGGTTGAGCAGGAAGATCTGCCGGGTGCGTTGCGGCAGGCTGCGCAGGGCGGCCTCGACATGGCGCAGATCGTTGCCGGCTTCCAGGGCGGCCTGGGGCTCGCAGCCCTGGTTGTCCTGTTGCTCCGGCAGCCAGCCTTCGCTGACCCGCACCCGCGCGCCCTCGCTGCGCAGGTGATCGATGGCGATGTTGCCGGCGCAGCGCAGCAGGTAGGTGCTGAGTTCTTCGACCTGCACCAGCGGCCGGCGCCAGAAGCGCAGGAACAGGTCCTGCACCAGATCCGCGGCGGTGGCCCGGCAACCGACCCGGCGGCTGACCAGGGCTTCCATCTGCGCGCGCTGGGACAGGAACACCTGGAGAAAATGCGCGCGACTGCCCCGCAGATCGGGGTGATCCAGATCGGAGGGTTCCGGTGGCAGGGTGCTCATCATGGGCCGCTCCTTCAGAATCCGGCCAGGGCGGCGAGCGGGCTGGCCAACAGGCTGGCCCCCGCCATCGACAGCACCAGGCGCGGGCGATAGGGCAGCAGCAACACCAACAGCAGGGCGCTGGCCATCAGCACCGCGCACCACTGCACCAGGCCCAGGCTCCAGCCGGTTTCGAGCACCGCCGCCGCCAGCGACAGGCCCAGCAACAGCCAGCCGCCCAGGCGCAGGCCGTGTCGACGCCAGGTCGTGGGCTTGCGCCCGAGCACCTCAGCGTGGTGCCGGTCCAGGGACAGGCACAGACCGGTGAATCCGGCAAAGCACAGCAGCAGCGCCAGCAGCATTCAGTTCACCTCGGTGTCAGGGGCCGGTGGCCGTTGTCGTGGGGCACGGGCCGCCGCCGGCTGGCCGCGATGCATCTTGCGCGCCGCCCAGGCCAGGAACAGGCCGCTGCCCAGGCAGGTCAGGTCGAAGCCTGCCAGCATCCAGTCGCCGCGGACCATGAGGCCGTCGGCCCGGCTCGGGCTGGTCAGGACGTCCAGCAAAGGAATGCCGGCGAACAGCAAGGCCGCCAGGCTCAGTTGCTCGACCCAGGCACGACGCTCCGGCCGCAGCACGGCATGCAGCAAGCTCAGGCCCCACAGCATGAAGAAGCCGTTGACCTCCCAATCGGCACGTTCGGCCAGGGTCACCGGCAACAGCCGGTTGGCCCAGAAGAACCCGGCCACCGCCAGCACCAGCCCGGCCATGCTGGCCAGGTTCAGCACCTGCACCAGACGCAGCTCGAAGGGCAGCGCCGGGCTCCTGGCGTGCTTGAGCTGGCGCTTGCCGAGCCAGAGCACCAGGCCGGTGCCGATCATCGCGGTGCTTGCCAGGCCACAGACGAAGTACAGCCAGCGCAACAGCGGACCGGCGAACAGCCCCATGTGCAAACCATAGAAACTGCCGCTGATGGCCTTGGGCAGGGATTGTTCCGGGCTGGCCTGCAACAGCTGGCCACTGACCCCGTTGAACGACAGGGTGCTGCCCCCATCGCGCACCACCCGGTCGGCGCTGTGGCGCATGACGTGCACCGAAGCATTGGCATCCCCCGGGTGATTGATCACCAGCCGCTGCACCCGGCCCCCCGGCCAATGGTCCAGGGCCTGTTCGAGCAGCGGGTCGAGGGCGGTCAGGGGCGCTGCCCGACCGGCCGCCGGGGTGCTGTTGCTGGCCGGCCGCAGGTCCTTGAAGTAGGCGTTGCTGTCACCCTTGTAGGCCACCTGGATGCTCGCCGGCATGACCATGGACATGAAGATCACCAGGCTGCTGTAGGTGATCATCAAGTGGAACGGCAGCACCAGCACACCCAGCGCGTTGTGCCCGTCGAGCCAGGTGCGCTGGCCCTTGCGCGGGCGGAAGGTGAAGAAGTCCTTGAAGATTTTCTTGTGGGTGATGATGCCGCTGATCAGCGCCACGAACATCACCATGGCCGCCAGGGTCGAGAGCCAGCGGCCCCAGGGATAGGGCATCTGCAACTGGAAGTGGAAGCGGTAGAAGAACTCGCCGCCACGGGTATCGCGCACGTGCAGTTCGCTGCCGGTGCCGGGGTCCAGGAGCTTTTCCGTGAACACGCCGCGCTCGCCGGGGGCGCTCGGCGCCTGCCAGGCCACCGCCAGCAGCGGCTGGCGCGGGTCCGGCAGGTCGATGAACCAGCGCTGGGCGCCCTGGCCGTGCTGTTCCAGGTAGCGCTGGGCCAGCTCCAGACTGACGTCGGCTTTCAGGGCGCGGGCCGGCGCCTCGGGCTGCATCCAGTGGGTGATTTCCGCCTTGAAGTAGGACAGGGTGCCGGTGAAGAAAATCGCGAACAGCAACCAACCCAGCAGCAGCCCGCTCCAGGTGTGCAGCCAGGCCATGGATTGCCGCAACCCCTCCTTCATGACCAGGCCGCCCAGTAGAGACTGCCGCTCACCAGCGCCAGCACCAGGCTCGGCAGCAATACCCCGGCCCAGGCCTGCCAGGCACTGCGACAGGCGAAGCACCAGAGCACCGCCAGCAGGTAGAACACGAAGGACAGGAGCATCCCGCTGAGCACGGCATCGACCCTGGGGCCAGGCAGCAGCAGGGTCAGGCAGACACTGGACAGCGCCGCCAGCAGGTAGCCCCCCAGGACTGCGGCGCAGACCCGCGAGGCAACCGCCAGACGATAGGAAGCGGGGAGCCCGCCGGCCTTGCTTTTCATGTTTGGACCTGGAAACGAAGGGAGAAGCCCGGGATGCCACGCAAGCACCCGGAGCCAACAGGCGCACGATAATAATGATAAATATTCTCATATGCAAAAAAGCCCAGGCACAGCCACTGGCTGCCGGCGATGCGGGCGGATTGCCGAATGCCAGGTAGCGACACTACAATGCGAACAATTCTTGTTCTCTTGTGCGCCCTGCGGGTGCAGGAGCGTCCCGCTTGTCCCATTGCGCTACCGTCGAAGGCCTCTACCAGGCCCATCACAGCTGGCTGAACAACTGGTTGCGGCGTCGGCTCGGCTGCCCCCACAGCGCCGCCGACCTGGCCCAGGACACCTTTATCCGGGTGCTCAGCGCCCGGGAAACGCCGGCCCTGATCGAGCCCCGGGCGTTCCTCACCACCATCGCCAAACGCGTGCTGTGCAACCACTACCGCCGCCAGGACCTGGAGCGGGCCTACCAGGAAGCCCTGGCGCACATGCCGGAGCAACTGGCCCCCTCCGAGGAGGACCGGGCCATCATCCTGCAGACCCTGATGGAACTGGATGCCCTGCTCGACGGCCTGCCACGCCCGGTCAAGCGGGCCTTTCTGCTCTGTCAGCTCGACGGCCTGAGCTACGGCGAAATTGCCCGGGAGTTGAACATTTCCATTGCCACGGTCAAACGTCACCTGAACAAAGCCGCCATGCGTTGTTACTTCGCCCTGTGAGCGCCTCGATGAATCCACACCTCAATGGCCAGCCCGACTTCAGCAACGCCGTGGCTGAACAGGCCGTGCACTGGCTGATCGAAATGCAAGGCGGCCCCTTGAGCCCGCGCCAGCAAGCGGCCTGGCAGCAATGGCACGACGCCCATAGCGAACACCAGCGAGCCTGGGCGCATATCCAACGGGTCAATCAGCGCTTGCGCGGCGTGTCCTCGCCCCTGGCCCACGCGGCCTTGAATGCACCGAAATCCGCCAGCCGGCGCCAAGCGATGAAGCTGTTGCTGATGCTCGGTGCCGGCTCGGCCGCCGCCTGGGGCCTGCGGGAACACAACCCGCTGCCGCCGCTGTTGGCGGACTACCGCAGCGCCGTGGGCCAGCGGCGCACCTTGCAGCTGAGCGATGGCAGCCAGTTGCAGCTCAACACCCGCAGCGCGGTGGATGTGCGCTTCGATGGACAACAACGACTGATCCGCCTGCTGGAGGGCGAGATCATGCTCAGCGCCGGCCAGGACGCCCGGCCGCTGCTGGTACAGACCGCCCAGGGGCAGGTCCGCCCCGCTGCCGCACGAATCAACCTGCGCCAGTTCAAGGAGCACAGTCAGCTGGCGGTGTTTTCCGGAACGGTCAGCGTGACGCCGGCGCACTACAGCGCAATGCCGCCTCAGGTAGCGGCCGGACAGCAACTGAATTTCACCCACAGCAGCTGGCAGCCGCCCCGGGCTCTGGATGCCGGCAGCGGTGCCTGGAGCGAAGGCATGCTGGTGGCGGCCCATATGCGCCTGGCGGATTTCCTCGACGAGTTGGGGCGCTACCGTCGTGGCCAGTTGAACTGCGATGCCCAGGTGGCGGACCTGCTGATCTCAGGCAGTTATCCGCTGGATGACAGCGAGCGGATTCTCGACCTGCTGGCCATCAGCCTGCCAGTCAGGGTGCGGCGCTTTACCCGCTATTGGGTCACGGTTGAGGCTCGGGCCTGATTGTCGGCAACCACCATCCGTCGCGGGTTCTTTCGCTCAGGAAGATTTTTTTCATGGCCGTTGAGCCGTTTTGCCCGGCTCGGGTGACAGAGAGGGAAAGCCACCTTGATTCCCCCTTCTCAGGATCGCCGTTCATGACCGAGCACCCCATCCGCCTCACGCCCCTGGCCCGTACCCTGCGTCACCTGTTGCTGGGCGTCAGCCTGAGTCTTGCCAGCCTGCCCCAGGTCCTGGCCGCCACCGCCGAGACCAAGCCCTACCACATTGCCCCGACCAGCCTGGAAAGCGCGCTGAACCAGTTCGGTCGTGCAGCCGGGGTGCTGATCTCCTTCGGCTCAGAGGTCACCCGTGGCGTGCAAAGTCGTGGCCTGGAAGGTAACTACAGCCCGGAACAGGGCCTCAAAGCCCTGCTGCAAGGCACCGGCCTGCAAGCCCGGGCCGAGGGCCAGAATGCCTTCAGCCTGCAACCGGCCAGCCCCGAGACAGCCCCGGCGTCGGTGCAACTGGAGGCCTCCAGCGTGGTCGGCGACTGGCTCGGCGATGCCCGGCAGGGCGATGTCTTCGAGCACCCCGGCGCCCGGGACGTAATCCGCCGGGACGAGTTCGAGCGCCAGGGCGCGACCCAGGCCCGGGACGTGCTCAATCGGATTCCCGGGGTCAATGCACCGGACAACAACGGCACCGGCAGCCACGACATGGCCCTGAACTTTGGCATCCGCGGCCTCAATCCGCGACTGGCCTCGCGCTCCACGGTGCTGATGGACGGCATCCCGGTGCCATTCGCCCCCTATGGTCAGCCGCAGCTGTCGTTTGCCCCCATCAGCATGGGCAACATGGATGCCGTGGACGTGGTGCGCGGTGGTGGCGCGGTGCGCTACGGCCCGCAGAACGTCGGCGGCATCGTCAACTTCGTGACCCGGGCGATTCCCGACACACCGACGGTCAAGGGTGGTTTTCAGACCGAGACCAGCCCCTCCTCCAGCCATGACGGTTTCAAGACCAGCAGCAACCTGCTGGCCGGTGGCACCGCCGACAACGGCCTGGGTGGCGCCCTGCTGTATTCCGGCACCCGCGGCGGCGACTGGCGCGAACACAGCGACACACAGATCGACGACCTGATCCTCAAGGGCAAGTACCAGCTCGACGAGGCCAACAGCTTCAACGCCATGGCCCAGTACTACGAGGGTGAAGCGGACATGCCCGGCGGCCTGAACGTGGCGGACTACAAGGCCGACCCGTATCAGTCGACCCGCCCCTACGACAAGTTCTGGGGCCGGCGCACGATGTTCAACCTCGGCTATCGCTATCAGGAAGATCGCCGGGAGTTCAGCGTCAACAGCTTCTTCACCAAGACCCTGCGCAGCGGCTACCTGGACCAGGGCAGCTTCCTCTCCCTGTCGCCCCGGGAATACTGGGTGCGAGGCCTGGAAACCCGCTTCGCCCAGGGCTTCGACCTGGGAGACAGCAGCCATGAAGTGGGCGTCGGCTATCGCTACATCAACGAAGCCGGGCATGAACTGCGCTACCGCACGCCGGTGACCGCCAACCAGGCACTGCCCAGCAGCAACAGCCGCAACGACCGGGATACCCGCGGCGGCACCGAGGCCCATGCGTTCTTCGTCGACGACCGGATCGATATCGGCAAGTGGACCCTGACCCCGGGGATCCGCTACGAGATGATCGAGTCCCAGCAGAGCAACAACCTCACCCACGTCAAATACCAGGGCGACTACAACACCGCCCTGCCGGCGCTGAATGTGCTGTATCACCTCAACGAGAGCTGGAACCTCTACGCCAACACCGAAGGCTCCTTCGGCAGCGTGCAGTACAGCCAGATGCCCAACCGCGTGGCCAGCGGCGAGGTCAAACCGGAAAAGGCCCGCACCTGGGAACTGGGCACCCGCTATGACGATGGCACCCTGCGGGCGGAGATCGGGGCGTTCCTGATCAACTTCGACAACCAGTACGACAGCAACCAGACCAACGACACGGTGATCGCCCGGGGCGAAACCCGGCACCAGGGCATCGAGAGCAGCATCAACTACGCCCTGGACGGCCTCGATCCGGCGCTGGCCGGTTTCAATGTCTACGCCACCTATGCCTACGTCGACGCCACCATCCGTGAGGACGGCCCGAACCAGGGCAACCGCGTGCCCTTCTCGTCCAAGCACAAGGGGACACTGGGGGTGAGCTACACCGAAGGCCCATGGAAGCTCAACCTCGACAGCAGCTACCAGAGCAGCCAGTTCGCCGACAACGCCAACACGTCACGCGAAAGTGCCGACGGCAGCAACGGGCGCATCCCCGGCTACATGCTGTTCAGCACCCGGGCCGGCTACGACTTCGGCCCGCAACTGTCGGACCTGAATGTGGCGGTGGGGGTGAAGAACATCTTCAACCACCAGTACTTCACCCGCTCCTTCGACGACAACAACAAGGGCAAGTACGTGGGTGAACCGCGCACTCTCTACGTGCAGACTTCGGTCGCGTTCTGATTTGTTTCGCCACAAAACAAAACGGGCCTGCAATGCAGGCCCGTCGTTGGGAGTGAAGCTCAGCCGTCAGCTATTGAGCGCGGCCTGTTGGTTTTCCAGGAATTCTTCTTCAAGCAGGGCATCGGCCTCGCTGCCATCGCTGCTAGGTACGGCCGCCGCACGTTTGCCGCGCAGTTTGCCGAACATGTGCTCCAGGGCGCTTTCCAGCTTGATGGTGGCACCATCGATGGCCTGTTCCAGGGTGTCGGCCTTGTGGGTCACGGAAATCGGTTGGTGACCTTTCGGACGGGCTTCCAGCTGGCAGCGCATATCGTCCGGACCCGACTTGCCGCCGTTCTCGTCCCGCAGGTGGACCACGACCCGGGTCAAATCTTCTTCGTAGCGTTCGAGCGTGCTTTCAACGGTGCTGCGCACCCACTCCTCCATCCGAAGGCTGCTTTGAATATGGTTATCGCTATGGACTTGGATTTGCATAGTTCTTCCCTTATTTCAGCTTGCTCGTAAGAGGGTCAAGGCAGGGCGTTTGGACCTGCGTTTCGTGACCTCTTGGTTACACAATTAGGCACGGCGACGAACATTTCAACCCCTAAAAAAAGATAAATATTCATACGCAAATAAACCCGGACAAACTGCAAAAGCGCTGTTACTGTCGGGAGTTAGCTCCACTCGGCTACTGCGCTTGCCCTCTCACAATTGCCCCTCTCCCAGAGGGTGCAGACCGCGAAAAATCTCCGCCTCCTCCACCAGCCAGTCATGCACCGCGCGTACGCCCGGATGACTCAGCGCGCCCGGCGCATAGAGCAGCACATAGCGCTTGTGGTTGGGCACCGCCAGGCCGAAAGGCACGATCAGGGTGCCGCGCTCCAGCTCGTCGTTGAGCAGGGTGCGTCGGGCAATCGCCACGCCCATGCCGGCAATCGCCGCCTCGATGGTCAGGTGATTGCGGTTGAAGGTATGGCCACGGCGCACGTCCGCGCCCTCGAAACCGATGGCATTGAGGTAAAACTCCCATTCGGCGTATTCGTAGCTGCCGCGCCAGGCGGTGATGTCGTGCAACAGCGGAAAATGCGCCAGGTCCGCCGGGCCGTGCAGCGGCGGTCGGCCGCGCAAGAGGCTCGGGGCACACACAGGAAAGATCTGCTCATCCAGCAGCGCGGTGGATTGCAAACCGGGGTAGCTGCCGTCGTTCAGGTCGATGGCCAGATCGAAGTCGCCTTCGTGCAGGGCCACGCTGCTGTCTTCGGCCACCAGGCGCAGCTGGATCTCCGGATAACGCTGCTGCAGCCGCGGCAGACGCGGGGTCAGCCACTTGCCAAGGAACGACGGGATCGAACGCAGGCGCAAGGTGCCGCTGATCATTCCCGCGTCCAGGCGCCGCAGTTCCGCATCGATGCTGCCGTAGGCCTCGCTCACCGTCAGCGCCAGCCGCTGGCCCTCGGCACTCAGCTCGACACCCCGGGGCCGGCGATGAAACAGGCGCAGCCCCAGGCGCTCTTCCAACTGGCGAATCTGCTGGCTCACCGCGCCGGGGGTGATGTGCAGTTCTTCGGCACAGCGAGTGAAGGACAGGTGCCGCGCGGCACAGGAAAACACATGCAGCCAGACATAGGTCTGGGCATGAAACTGACGACTCATCGTTTAGTCCTGCTAAAGGATCTCTTAGGAATTTTCGTTGGTCAGCCGCGACTGACCCGGGCAGTATCGCCGACATTGCGCTTGGCCTACAAAAAATGGCAGCGATCCACCTTCCATTGCTTGTAAGGCTTTAGCATGGCTATCAGTGTTTTCGATCTTTTCAAAGTCGGTATCGGCCCCTCCAGCTCCCACACCGTAGGCCCTATGCGCGCCGCCGCCACCTTCGCCCAGGCACTGTTCGACCAGGGCCTGGAGCAGCAGGTGCAGCGGGTGCAAATCCGCCTCTACGGCTCGCTGTCGGCCACCGGCGTCGGCCATGCCACCGACCGCGCCAGCGTCATGGGCCTGATGGGCCAATGGCCAGACAGCATCGACCCCAGCAGCATCAACCCTTGCATAGCGCAACTGCGCGAAAGCGGCCAACTGCTGCTGGGCGGACGCACGCCCATCGCCTTTGACTGGCAGCAGGACTTGCTGCTGCTGGACGAAAGCCTGCCCTACCATCCCAACGCCATGTCCCTGAGCGCCTCCGGCGAGCAGGGCATGCTGCTGGAGCAGACCTACTACTCGGTGGGCGGTGGCTTCATCATCGAGGCCGCCCAGGTCGAGGCCGGTGCCGACGCCGCTGCCAGCGTCGAATTGCCTTACGACTTCAACAGCGCCGCCGAACTGCTGGCCCTGTGCAAGACCCACAAGCTGCGGGTCGGCGAACTGATGCTGGCCAACGAACGGGCCTGGCGCAGCGATGCGGAAATCCGCAGCGGCCTGTTGCATATCTGGTCGGTGATGCGTGAGTGCGTCGAACAGGGCCTGCGCCACGAAGGCACCCTGCCCGGCGGCCTCGACGTCCCGCGGCGCGCCGCCAAGCTGCACCGCAGCCTGCTGGAAATCGGCAAGCCGAACGTCATCACCTCGACCCTCTCGGCCATGGAGTGGGTCAACCTCTACGCCCTGGCGGTGAACGAGGAAAACGCCGCCGGCGGCCGCATGGTCACCGCACCCACCAATGGTGCGGCGGGGATTATCCCGGCGGTGCTGCACTACTACATGAAGTTCAATCACCAGGCCTGTGACGACGACGTCGTGAGCTTTTTCCTCGGCGCCGCGGCCGTGGGCATCCTGTGCAAGAAGAACGCTTCCATCTCCGGCGCCGAAGTCGGTTGCCAGGGTGAAGTGGGCTCGGCCTGCGCCATGGCCGCCGCCGGCCTGGCGGAAGTTCTCGGCGCCACGCCCGAGCAACTGGAGAACGCTGCCGAGATCGGCCTGGAACACAACCTCGGCCTGACCTGCGACCCGGTGGGCGGCCTGGTGCAAGTGCCGTGCATCGAGCGCAACGCGATTGCCGCGGTGAAGGCGATCAACGCCACCCAGATGGCCCTGCGCGGCAACGGCCAGCATTTCATTTCCCTGGACCGGGTGATCCGCACCATGCGCGATACCGGCGCCGATATGCACGACAAATACAAAGAAACTTCACGGGGCGGCCTGGCGGTGAGCTGGGTGGAATGCTGAGGAGCCTTGCCTGACCGTCCGTAAAACGTGAGCCCGAGCAAAAATAATAACGAGGCGATACCGATGACCGATGTACCGACACCTGCTGCCGAACACCCTGCTGTAGCCACACCCCGCGACACCGCGACAGCCCATCAGGGCTGGAGCAAGCACGACACCACCTGGATGCTCGGCCTGTATGGCACCGCCATCGGCGCCGGCACCCTGTTCCTGCCGATCAACGCCGGGGTCGGGGGCTTCTGGCCGCTGATCGTGCTGGCGCTGCTGGCCTTTCCCATGACCTTCTTCGCCCACCGCGGCCTGACCCGCTTCGTCCTCTCCGGACGCTCCGGGGACATCACCGAAGTGGTCGAGGAACATTTCGGGATCGGCGCCGGCAAGCTGATCACCCTGCTGTACTTCTTTGCCATCTTCCCGATCCTGCTGGTGTACAGCGTGGCCCTGACCAACACCCTGGGCAGTTTCATGGAGCACCAGCTGCACATGACGCCACCGCCCCGGGCGCTGCTGTCGCTGCTGCTGATCCTCGGCCTGATGGCCATCGTGCGTTGCGGCCAGGGCGTGATCGTGCGGGCCATGAGCCTGCTGGTCTATCCGTTCGTCGCCGCCTTGCTGCTCCTGGCCCTGAGCCTGATCCCCAACTGGAACGGCGCCTTCTTCGCCTCGGCCAGCGAAGGCATGGCCCTGCCGCTGTTCTTCAAGACCCTGTGGCTGGCGATTCCGGTGATGGTGTTTTCCTTCAACCACTCGCCGATCATCTCGGCCTTCGCGGTGGACCAGAAGCGCCAGTACGGTGCCCTGGCCGAGCGCAAGAGCAGCGGCATCCTGGCCACTGCCCACGGCATGATGGTGCTGACGGTGATGTTCTTCTGCTTCAGCTGTGTGCTGGCCCTGTCGCCGGCGGACCTGGTGGCGGCCAAGGAACAGAACATCTCGATCCTGTCCTACCTGGCCAACCACTTCCAGACCCCGGTGATTGCCTACGCCGCGCCGCTGATCGCCCTGGTGGCCATTACCAAGTCGTTCCTGGGCCACTACATCGGCGCCAGCGAAGGCTTCAAGGGGCTGATCGTGAAAAGCCTGCGCAGCCGCGGCCGTGTCCTGTCGGCCGGCAAGCTGGAAAAGATCACCGCGCTGTTCATGGTCCTCACCTGCTGGGCCGTGGCCACCTTCAACCCAAGCATCCTCGGCATGATCGAAACCCTGGGCGGCCCGGTGATTGCCTGCCTGCTGTTTTTGATGCCGATGTACGCGATCCAGCGGGTGCCTTCACTGCGCCAGTACTCGGGCCAGCTGTCGAACCTGTTCGTGGTGTTGATCGGCCTGATCGCACTGTCTGCGATCATTTACTCGTTCCTGCCCTGAAACGGACCGGAATAAAAAAAGCGGACCTTGCGGTCCGCTTTTTTATCCCTGCAATCATTGCCTCCCGCGGTTCCCGGCATGCCCCTTGCTTTGTTCGTCCTTGAGCCACACGGACGTAGACAACCCTCGGCGAACGACCGGCCAGTGGTCTGGAATCGCGAACCTATTGCGCGCCCTGCCGGTCAATGACTGCACGACCCAATCAAGCGGTGAGGCATCATGGACAACCCCTTCCAACTGATTACCGACACCTTCACCCCGGACTATCAGGTCAACCTGAGCATCCAGGGCCTGGACGGCAGCATCATGCTGACCCTGTCCCAGGCCGGTCGGGTGGTGGCCAAACGCATCATCAGCGCGGCCCAGCGCAATGACCCGCAACGCATCAAGCGCCTGGTGCAGAGCATCCAGTTCGGCATCGCCATCGAACAGGGCCACAGCGCCGTGGCCATCCTCGAAGCCATGACCAACGGCGACAACCTGGCGCAGTTGCCGCCCGCCGGCCACAAGCCCGCGCCCCAGGCCCTGAGGATTTAAAGCTCGCCCTTCTCCACTTCCGGGTGCTCGCCGGAGCCGGCGCCGAGCTTGCGCTGCGGATGCTCGATCTTCACCGAGGGAAATTGCGACGAGGCGTAGCGCACCACCAGAATGGCGAAGGCCAGCAACAGGATGCCGCCGCACAGGTAGATGATCCCCAGGTCCGGCGGATTGTGGTGGGAAACGTTGGAGATCAGCAGCCGGGTCAACGCGGTGATCGCCACGTAGATCAGGAAGCGCACCGGCATGTGGTTGGTCTTGAAGTAGATACCAACCATCGCCCCCAACTCCAGGTAGATGAACAACAGCAGGATATCATCGATCTTGATGTGCCCCGCCTCGATCATCTGCAAGAATTCCATCACCGCGGCCCAGGCGGTCACCGCACCGATGGCGAACAGCGCCAGGTAATGGAATGTCTCGACGAACAGGTTGCCCAGGGATTCGGCCAACTGATGGACGTTCTGCCGCAGGTTCTCGGCCCAATTGATTTTCACGATGGTTCTTCCTTAGGTCGGTTCGACCGGATGATGCGGATTGGACGTGACGGTTGTTCTGCATGCAGAAAAAAGGCCAGGAGCCGTCAATGAGATGGTGGCCGCCCGCAACGAGGCACGGCCCCGTCACAATCGGCCCGGGAAAAAAAATCCGTCTACATTAAAAAGCCACTATCCAAGGGAAAAGGATTCGCCTATTCTCTCGAACTGTATATAGATACAGTGTTTATACAGACCCATTATCGTGAAGGCATGTGAGGTGGTGAATGGCCGTCGAAGTGGTATACCGCAGCAGCCGAGATCTGGAGCGTTTGTTCATGGATAAAGCCGAAGCTGACCGTCATGACAAAATGCTCGAACTGGCTGAATTGCTGGCGCAAGTGTTGCAGAAAGCCGTGCCGTCGTTGAGCGAGCAGCAGGTGGAAGAAGCCGGGATCTACATGGCGAAAAATCGCGATGTGTTCGCCAAGGCATTCAAGAGCCAGCCGGATGCGTTGTCCGAGTTGCTCAGCGCCCCCGCACCCGTGGTGGAAGCGGTCGAGGCGCAGCAACCTGCCGAAGCCGAGGCGCCAGCCAAACCGGCGAAAGCGGCCAAGGCGGCAAAGTAGGTTTCACGCGAATTGAATCAGCCCTGTGTCCATGACCCAGGGCTTTTTTCATGCCTGCGGATAACCGAAAGCGGCGTGCACAACGGCCGCTCAAATGGCCCTTGGTCCTGGCAACTCGGGCAGATCGAGAGACTGGCCACGCAGTATGGAAGTGATCTTGCGCACAAAGGTCACCGGCAAATCAGTCGATTCGCCAAACAGGTCGACAAGGCCAACCTCCACCGCGCTGTCGACGAGGCTGGAGAACGCCTCGGTCTCCGAGGGCGGTATCAGAGCGACAAGGTCCTGTGGCCAGTCATCCCCGCGACCATTCAACGCCAGCAAGGCCCCGGCCCTCTCCCAGGCCAGTACAGAACCCCTGTCCGGATAATCCTTGAGGTGCCGGATCAGCGCATCGACAGCGCAATGGCGAATGCCCTTCCCCTGGCAGTACGCCTCCAGGCAGGTCGCAGCGTATCGCTGCAGATCCCTGACCGAACACTCGGCAAACCCCTGGTTCGCATCTGCCACGGTCATTGCCCAACGCCCCATACCCTGCAACCTGCCGAGCAATGGCCGGACGCGATATCCATGGCTTCCAGGATTCGGTCCTCGACCGCATCGGATGCATCAAGCCTGAGTAATGCCAGGTAGTTGTACACCGCCGCCGCCGAAAAGCCCCTGTCCCGGTACAGCACAAGAATATTGCGCACCGACTCCATATCCGCCCCCACCCGCAACAGGCAAGACAGCTGCTCATCCAGCCCACTATCCAGCGCTTCACGCATCGTCGAATACATTCCTTGTCCATTGGGCCCGCCAGGGGGCGGGTTCAGCGCCGCATTTTCGGGGCCAGATACTACAGAGGGCGTGGGCAAGGATGAAGGCCTGGGCCTAGCGATACAGCACCCGCTCCGCCAGCTCATCGGCCACCCGCGCCGGGGAGCGTTTTTCCGCCTGGGCGTGGGCGAAGACTTCGGTCAGCCGTGAACTGATCTTCGAGAGGTGGGCGGTGATGGTCGACAGCTCCTCGCCCCGGTGCTTGAGCGAGACATAAATCAGCCCGCCGGCATTTATCACATAATCCGGCGCATAAAGGATGCCACGACGTTCAAGCTGGTCGGCCACCTCCAGGTTGGTCAGTTGGTTGTTGGCCGACCCCGCCACCGCCGCGCAGCGCAATTGCGCCACGCTATGACTGTTGAGCACGGCCCCCAGGCCGCACGGCGCAAGGATGTCGCAGGGGGTGCTGAGCAGCGCATCGTTGGCAATCGGATGGGCGCCCAGTTGCTCCATGGCCAGTTGCACCTTGCCGGCATCGATGTCGCTGACCAGCAGTTCGGCCCCGACCGCATGCAGTTGTTCGGCCAGGGCGAAGCCGACGTTGCCCAGGCCCTGGATCGCCACCCGCAGGCCTTCCAGGTTGTCGCTGCCCAGGCGCGCCATGGCCGTGCTGCGGATGCCGGCGAACACCCCCATGGCAGCGTGGGGCGAAGGATCGCCGGCAGCGCTGGTGCTGGTGACATAGCGAGTCTGCTGGGCGATGCAGTCCATGTCGGCCACCGAGGTGCCGCTGTCGATGGCGGTGATGTAGCGGCCGTCCAGTTGCTCGACGCAGCGGCCAAAGGCCTCGAACAGCGCGGCGCGATTTTCCACATGGGCCGGGCGGATGATCACCGCGGTACCGCCACCTTGCGGCAATCCGGCCAGGGCGGCCTTGTAACTCATGCCCCGGGCCAGGCGCGCGGCATCTTCCACAGCACTGGTGGCATCGGGATAGGCCAGATAACGGCAACCGCCCAGGGCGGGCCCCAGGCGGTTGTTGTGGATGGCGATCACTGCCTTCAACCCGGTGCTGGGGTCGACGCTGAGGTGCAGCGATTCAAGGCGGGTGCTGTGCATGAGAGCAAACATCGACAGGCTCCCGAATCACTTCTGGTAGTCGCCAGTATAGGCTTGCGCCTGGAATTTGCTGCGCCGCGCAGGAATAAGCCGAGAGTGTTTGCAGGCATTGGGAAATAACCTGCAACCACCTGTGTCAGCACTGGACGAAGCGGCGCCACGAGGCTAAAACGAGGCATCCGTCGGAGGTTGAGATGAACCCGCGCCAAGCCTTTTTCGCCTGCCTGCACCGCTCGCCGCCCGCTCTGCTGGAGGCGGCCCTGTGGATTGCCGCCGAACACGCCCCGCAACTGGTCCCCGAACGCCAGCTGGAAGCCTTCAAGGAAATCCAACTGCAGATCGGCCACAGCCTGCCCCCTCTGCCGGCAAACGAACTGGGCCAGCCGCTGTTGCGCCGGATGAACGACCTGGGCTTCCAGCAGGACGAACACCTGCCCCTGCGGCCCCAGGCAGCGTTGATGGACAAGGTCCTGGAGACGCGCCGCGGACAGCCCCTGGCCCTGGCGCTGATCGCCCTGGAGCTGGCGCAACGCTTGCAGATTCCCCTGGTGGGCGTGAACTTCCCCGGGCACTTCCTGCTGCGGGTGCCCGGCGCCGATCATTTGCTCGATCCCTGCGGCGGACGCCGCTTGTACCCCGCCGACTGCCGGGAACTGCTGCAACGCCAATACGGTGCCCACATCAAGCTCAGTGCCGAACACCTGGTCAGCGCCGAGCCCACGCAGATGTTCCAGCGCCTGTCGCGCAACCTGCGCCAGCTGCACCTGTCCTACGACGACCACCTGGGGGCCCTGATCAATGCCGAGCGCGTACTGGAGCTGGGCAATGGTAGCGCCGCCGACTACCTGGCCCGGGCCAGCCTCTACCAGCGCCTGGAATGCCCGAATGCCGAGCGCTTCGACCTGGAGCACGCCCTGCTGCTCAGCGACGACCCGATCCAGCGCCTGCGCCTGACCGAACGCCTGGGGCACCTGCCGCCCAACACCATCGTGCACTGAATCCCCCCGCGGTTCCGCGCCTGCCGTGCAACAATGCCCGCCGCCCACCCGCCTGCTGCAAGGATGAAAAAGCATGAACAGCGCCGAACGCTTCCTCCAGGATTTCCACCAGCGCCACCCCGGCACCACGCCACCGGCCTTCGCCGGGCTGAGCCTGGCAGGGCGTGGTTCCTCCTACGACATACTGGCAACCACCCTCAAGGCCCTGCCACCCGAGGCGCGGGTGCTGGACCTGGGTTGCGGCGACGGTTTCCTGCTCGACCTGCTGGCCAGGCACCACCCCACGGCACGGTTGCTCGGGGTCGACATGAGCGCCACCGAATTACAGGCGGCCCATGTGCGCCTGGCGGGCCGGGGCCTGCTGCTGGAGGAGCGGGCGCAAGCCCTTTCCCTCGCCAGCGCCAGCGTCGACGCGGTGCTTTCCCACCTGGCGCTGATGCTCATGAGCGATATCGAGCAGGTGCTGCAGGAGGCTCATCGAGTGCTGGTCCCGGGCGGCCAACTGTCAGCGGTGGTCGGCCGGAAATTTCTCCTCGGGGAACTGGGCCAGCACTACCTGCAGGTGTTCCGCGCCGCTGCCCGACGCGACCACCTGGCACACCTGCCCCTGGTGGACCCACGGGCGCAGTCGGAGGATGGCTGGCGGCAACTGCTGGGTCGGCACTTCACCGCGCTGCACTTCGAAGACCTGGACCTGCCCTGGACGCCAACCTTCGAGGAACTCTGGGTTGCCCTCGGCGACACCTACGACCTGGATCGCCTGAGCCCTGCCAACCGCGCCAGGATGAAGCAGGAGCTGCACGACGCCACCCGGCACTTGCAATGCGCAGACGGCACCCTGCCCACCGGCTGGGGGCTGTTGCTGATACAGGCCAGGGCCGCATGACAGCAGCGCCCGGGCTCTGGCAGGATGGGCGGCTAACTCCAGGGAACGGACACAGCATGCTCATCAGAAAAGCCCACGGCGCCGACGCGCAACGGGTCTTCGACATTCGCAACCAGGCCATCAACCAGCAGTGCGCCGGCCATTACCCCGAAGCGGACCTCCAGGTCTGGACGGCTGGCGAACTGAGCGACTACTTCATCGAAGTGGTGGAAAACACCGGCCATGTCGCGGTCATCGACAATCAGGTGACCGCCAGCGGCATGCTCGACCTGGAGACCGGGCAGGTCGACGCGGTGTTCGTCGACCCGGCCTACATGGGACGCGGCATCGGCCGCAAGATGATGGAGTACCTCGAAGAACGGGCGCTGGAGGCCGAGTTGCCCCACCTGATCCTGGATTCGACCCTGAACGCCGCCGACTTTTATCGCCGCTGCGGCTTCGTCGGTGAGCGCATCGCCCAGTACCAGTCGCCCCGGGGCCTGACCCTGGCCTGCGTGCCGATGATCAAGCACCTGGCACGCTGAACCACCCTGCCCCTCAGGACTTGAGCGGGGCCTGCCGTTGCACGGCCGGCCCCGCCTCACCCGAGGCCGACGCCAGGGGCGAACGCACCTGGATGATCAACAACGCCGCAAGCAGGGCCGGAATCGCGCAGAAGAAGAAAATCTGCTGCACCGGAATATGCATCGCCAGCAGCATGCTGCCGAACAGCGGACCGAGGATCGAACCGAAACGCCCCACGCCCAAAGCCCAGCCGGTGCCGGTGGCGCGCACCTGGGCCGGGTAGAAGTTGCTGGCGAAGGCGTTCAGGGTCAGCTGGCCACCGATGATGCAGAAGCCCGCGGCAAACACGAACAGCACCAGGTAGCGCGGGTTGTCGTGGTTCAACCCCAGTAGCACGGTGCACAGTGCGGCGGCGCTGAGCACCGCGGCCAGCAGGCGCACCTTGCGTTTCAGGCGGTCGGCGAACCAGGCCATGCAGATCGCGCCGAGGGTGCCGGCAAAGAGGAACATCGAGGTCACCAGGTTGGCCTGCTGCAGCGCCAGGCCGCTCTCCAGCAGCAGCGTCGGCAGCCAGCTGATCATGAAATACAGCAGGATCAGGCTGACGAAAAAGGTCGACCAGATCAGCAGGGTCGGCCGCGCATAACCGTGGCGAAACAGTTCCAGCACCGTGAGCTTGCTGTCCGCCTGCGCTTCGTCGCGGCCCAGCTCGGCAGCCGGCGGCTGCCAGCCCGGAAGCATCTGTGCGGTGAGCTTGCGCAGCCGCGCATAGGGCGGTGCGTCCCGCAGCAGCCGCGGCAGCGATTCGGGCAAGCGCCAGAGCAGGAAAGGAAACAACAGCAGCGGGGTGATGCCACCGGCAAGGAACACCGCCTCCCAACCAAAGCGATCGATAAAGCCGGCGGCCACAAAACCACCGGCAGCACCGCCAAAGGAGAAACCACAGGCCGCCAGGGTGACCATCAGGGTGCGCAGGCGCGGCGGCGAGTATTCCGACATCAGCGCCATGGCGCTGGGCATCGCCCCACCCATGCCGATGCCGCAGATAAAGCGCGCCACCATCAGGCTCTGCAGAGAATGGGCGAACACCATCAGCACCGTTAGGCTGGCGTAAATCAGCACACAGCAAAGCAGGATGCGCCGCACGCCAAAACGGTCCGCCAGGGGCGTCACTGCCAGGGAGCCCAGGGTCAGGCCCAACAGGTTGGCGCTGAACACCGGGCCGAAGGCAGCATTTTCCAGGCCCCAGTCCTGAGCCAGAGCCGGCACCACATACCCCAGGACCTGGGCATCGTAGCCATCGGTGACCAACAGCAAGGCGAGAAGCAACAGGAGCAACCACTGGTAGCGGGACACCGGGCGGGCGTCGAGCGCCGCGCGAAAGCTGGCAATCTGATTTTGCATCGCAAGGTACCTGTTCGGTTTTTTATGGTGATGGGCAGCGGTGTTGCACAGGTCACCGGTGGTGACCGCTCGGGCCCCCTTGCGGGGCCCGGGTGATGCGGATGCCGCGCGGCCCCGGATGCCGGGGCCGCGCGCAGGCTCAGGCCGGGGTGTCCGGCTGGTTGGCCGGGTGCGCGGCCTGGAACGCCGGGTGTTCGGCCGCCAGGGCCGCGACCCGGAGAATCCGCGGGTAGTTTTCCAGGGACACCTTGAAACGCTCGGCCGCGTACAGCTGGGGAATCAGGAACACATCGGCCAGCCCCGGCTCGGCGCCGAAACAGAACCCCTGATCGCCGATCAGCTGTTCCAGGGCCGCCAGGCCCTGGCTGATCCAGTGGTCGATCCACACCAGCAACTGCTCTTCCTCATGCCCCCACTCGCGCAGCAAGTTGAGGGTGCTGGAGTTGTGCAGCGGATGGACGTCGCAGCCGATGATCGCCGCCACCGCCCGTTCCCGGGCACGGCTGGCCAGGTCCTCGGACAGCAGCGGCACCTGTGGATAACGTTCCTCCAGGTACTCGATGATCGCCAGGGACTGGATCAGCAGGTCGCCGTCATCGGTGCGCAGCGCCGGTACCCGCCCCTGGGGGTTGATCTCCAGGTATTCCGGCTGGCGGTTGGCGCCGCCCTTGGGCACCAGCAGGTTGACCGGGATGGCCTGGAAATCCAGGCCCTTGAGGGCCAGGGCAATCCGCACCCGATAGGACGCGGTGGAACGGTAGTAGGTATAGAGCTGCATGGGGCTCTCCCTTAACGCGCCGGTTGGACCGTGCCACGGCATTCGCCGAAGCCGATGGAGGCGAAGCCTTCGCGGCGGCAACGCCCGCGCAGGATGATTTCATCGCCGTCTTCGAGGAACTTGCGCACCTCGCCGGAGGCCAGCTCGATGGGTTTCTTGCCGCCCTCGGTGATCTCCAGCAGGCTGCCGAACTGGCCGCTCTGCGGACCGGACAAGGTGCCCGAACCAAACAGGTCGCCCGCCTGCAACTGGCAACCGTTGACGCTGTGGTGCGCGACCATCTGCGCCACGGTCCAGTACATGTACTGGGTGTTGCTCAGGGTCAGGCGGTGAGCCGGCAGGCCCTGCTCGCGCATGGCCTGGGTGATCAGCAGCACTTCCAGTTCGATGTCGAAGCCGCCAGCGGCCTGGTCGCGCGGGTCCAGCAGGTACGGCAGCGGTTGCGGATCGCCTTCCGGACGCTGCGCCTGGGCCTGGCGAAACGGCTCCAGGGCTTCGGCGGTCACCACCCAGGGCGAAATGCTGGTGATGAAGCTTTTCGACAGGAACGGGCCCAGCGGCTGGTATTCCCAGGCCTGGATATCCCGCGCCGACCAGTCGTTGAGCAGGCAGAAGCCGGCGATGTGCTCGGCAGCGTCGCCAATCGCGATCGGCTCGCCCATCTCGTTGCCCTGGCCGATCCAGATCCCCAGCTCCAGCTCGTAGTCCAGGCGCGCGCAGGGGCCGAAGGTCGGCTCGCTCTGCCCGGCCGGCAGGGTCTGGCCCTTGGGCCGGCGCACGTCGGCACCGGAAACCCGGATGGTCGAGGCCCGGCCGTGATAACCGATGGGCACGTACTTGTAGTTGGGCAGCAGGGGGTTGTCGGGGCGGAACAGCTTGCCGACGTTCTGCGCGTGCTCGATGCCCACATAGAAGTCGGTGTAGTCATTGATCTTGGCCGGCAGGTGCATCTGGCAATCGGCCGCCAGGGGCAGCAGTTTCGCGCCCAGGGCCTCGATCTTGCCGCGCAGGCTGCTGCCTTCGCCGAGCAACTCCAGCAGGCGCTCACGCAGGGCGACCCGGGCCGGGCGGCCGAGCTCGAAGAACGCGTTCAACTGACCACCACGGGCGGCTTGCACCGCGGCCTTGGCCTGGCCTTCGAACAGCCCGGCCTCCAGCGCCGCTTCCAGGTCGAAAATCTGTTCGCCGATGGCGACCCCGCTGCGGGGCGCCGAACCCTGGGTGCTGAAGACGCCCAGGGGCAGGTTCTGCAACGGGAAGTCGGGGTGACCGTTGGCGGACTCGACCCAGCTACGGGTGATGGTGGGCAAGGTCATGGGTTATCTCCGATTCGGGTTGAAGGTGACGGGCAGCGAGGCCCAGCAAGCATCGTAGTCGTTCTGCAGCTCCGGGCATTCCAGGGCGAACTGGCTCGGGCGCAGCACCTGGCTGGTTTCGAACATGAAGGCCATGGTGTTATCGATCTTGGCCGGCTGCAGCTCGACGTTGATCGCCTTGGTGCAGGTTTCGCCGTCCGGGCCGTGGGCGCTCATGCAGCTGTGCAGCGACGCCCCGCCGGGCAGGAAGCCTTCGGCCTTGGCATCGTAGGCGCCCTGGATCAGGCCCATGAACTCGTTCATCAGGTTGCGGTGGAACCACGGTGGACGGAAGGTGTTCTCGGCCACCATCCAGCGTGGCGGGAAGATCACGAAATCCAGGTTGGCCAGGCCCGGCACGCTGGTGGGCGAGGTCAAGACGGTGAAGATCGACGGGTCCGGGTGGTCGAAGCTGACCGTGCCGATGGTGTTGAAACGGCGCAGGTCGTATTTGTACGGCACGTTGTTGCCGTGCCAGGCGACGACGTTCAGCGGCGAGTGGTCGAGCTCGCAGCCCCAGAGTTCGCCGAGGTATTTCTGGATGAGCGTGGTGGGCTGGCGCAGGTCTTCGTAATGGGCCACCGGCGCCAGGAAGTCGCGAGGGTTGGCCAGGCCGTTGCTGCCAATGGGCCCGAGGTCCGGCAGGCGCAATGGCGCACCGTGGTTCTCGGCGACATAGCCACGGGCTTGCGGGTCCAGCAGCTCGACGCGGAATTTCAGGCCGCGGGGCAGCACGGCGATCTCCAGCGGCTCCAGCTGCAGCACGCCCAACTCGGTGACGATGCGCAGGCGGCCCAGTTCCGGCACCAGCAGCAACTCGCCATCGGCGTTGAAGAACACCCGCTCCATCGAGCGGTTGGCGCGGTAGTGATAGACGCTGATACCGGCCGGATGCTGCGCCGCCGAGTTGGCCACCATGGCCACCAGGCCGTCGATGAAGTCGGTGGGCTCGCCTGGAATCTGCAAGGGGCTCCAGCGCAGGCGGTTGGGGGTGACTTCGCCCAACGGGCCGCCTGCCAGTTGCCGCGCCAGCTTGGCAAAAGCCGGGTGCTTGGCCGAAGGCTGGATGCGGTACATCCAGGTGCGCCGGGCTTCGCTGCGGGTCATGGTGAAGGCGGTGCCGGAAAACAGTTCGGCGTACAGGCCGTAAGGGGCTTTTTGCGGGGAGTTCTGGCCGACGGGCAGTGCGCCCGGCAGGGCTTCGCTGGCGAATTCATTGCCGAAGCCCGATTGGTAGCTGAGGGCCGACGCCGAAGAATCGAGGTTCATGGAGCCTCCTGGAAGTTGGAATAGGCAGGGGCCCACTACTCCTTCACAAGAGTTATCGGCACGCCTGGGTTATTTTTATCGTAATCCAATTACGCATAACGTAATTTGATTGCCTATGAGCGTCAAGCTATAAAGACCGCCACTTGTCACGGGACCCCGACACCTCCATGGAAAAGCCGCGCAGCACCAGCGACAGCACCGGTAAACAGAAAGTCCGCTCGGCCGAAGTCGGCACCGACATCCTCAAGGCCCTGGCCGAACTGTCACCGGCCACTTCTCTTTCGCGCCTGGCCGAACATGTGCAGATGCCGGCGAGCAAGGTGCACCGTTATCTGCAGGCGTTGATCGCCAGCGGTTTTGCCGAGCAGAACACCGCCACCAATCATTACGGCCTGGGTCGCGAAGCCCTGCGGGTCGGCCTCGCGGCCCTGGGCAGCATGGATGTGCTGAAGGTCGGCGCCCTGCCCCTGGCGGAACTGCGGGATGAGCTGAACGAAACCTGCTTCCTCGCGGTGTGGGGCAACCAGGGCGCGACCGTGGTGCACATCGAACCGGCGGTACGGGCGGTGACCGTGGTCACTCAACTGGGTTCGGTGCTGCCGTTGCTCAGTTCATCCACCGGCCTGGTGTTCAACGCCTACCTGCCACAACGGGAAACCCTCGACCTGCGTCAGCAGGAACTGGCCGGCAGCGAGCCCCATGCACTGGCCGACCCCCAGGTTCACGATGCACTGGCGCAGCAGATTCGCCAGCGCGGCCTGCACCATGTCCACGGCCTGCTGATGCCCGGGGTCGATGCGCTGTCGGCCCCGGTGTTCGATGCCACCGGCAAGATCGCCGCCGTGCTGACCGTGGTGGGACCGACTTCGCTGTTTCACGCCGATGAACATGGGCCGGCGGCCCAGCGCCTGCTGGCGGCCAGCGCCGCCGTGAGCTGGCGCATGGGTTATCAGCCGCAGCCCGAGTAACCGCCCCCCCTCAGCTCATCAGCCCCAGGGCCTGGGCCTTGGCCACGGCCTGGGTGCGCCGCTCCACCCCCAGCTTGCTGTGGATCCTGCGGCCGTGGGTCTTCACCGTGTGCAGAGAGATGAACAACTGCTCGGCAATCTGCTGGTTGGAGCAGCCCTGGGCGATCAATTGCAGCACCTGCAGCTCCCGCAGGCTGAGCAGGCTCTCGTGATGCTCTGGCGGAGCCTGGGCCGCCATGGCTGGCGGGCTGTCGGCTGTCGCCAGCAAGCCGGGTTGCCGCAGGCGCAACTCGTGCAGGGCGTGGGGCAGATTGCAGCGCGCCGCCAGTTCCTGTCCGGCCTGCAGGGCCTGGGCCGCCAGAGCCTGGTCGCCGAGCCTGAAAGCCACCTCGGCCAGCACCAACTGCACCTGGACCTCCAGGCCCAGCATGCCGTGGCGCCGGGCCCGGGCCAGCAGCCCCTGCAAGCTGGCCACCGGTGCCTGGGCCCGCCCCAGATGCACCTCGGCCAGCACCAGCAGGCATTCGATACTCGGGATCAGCTCCAGACTGGCCGGCGGCGCCTGCAGTGCCTGGGGCCCGCGATAATGCCGCAGTACCCGGCTCAGGGCTTCGTGAGCCAGATCCGCCCGCCCCTGCTGCAGCCAGAGTTGGCTGCTGACCTGTAACAGCACGCCACGGTAGACGCTGTCCGGGATCTGCCGTTGCTGCATCAGTCGCTCGGCGTCTCGCAGGCGGACGAAGGCCTGGGCGTAGTCGCCCTGGTTGGCCGCCAACTGCGCCTCGCCGAGAAAGCCATACAAGGCGCGCTTGTCATGACTGACCAGGCAATCCTCAAGGCCCCGGCGAAAATACCCGGCCGCTTGCTGATCCTGCCCCTGGCGCAGGGCCAGACGCCCCAGGCGCAAGGCCAGGCGCCCCAGCAGGGGCGTGCCCCGCAGCGCTTGCCCGGACAATCGCTCGAGCACCTGCTCCAGCAGGCTTTGCGCCCGATGCGGCGCGCCGCGCTGTTCCAGCAGTTGGGCATGGTCGAGTTCCAACAGGCCCTCGAACAACTGCGCATCCTGGGCCCGGGCCAGGCACAGGGCTTGCCGATTGAGGGACTGGGCCACATCCAGCTCGCCGCACAGCAACGCTTGCTGGGTCAGGCCGGACAGACACAGCAAGCGGATGGTCCAGGCGCTGTCGTCCAACTCGTTCAGGGCTTCGCGAAAGTGCTGCCGCGCGGCCTCCATGCGCCCGCCCAGATGCAACAGCCAGCCCTGCTGCGCCTGCCAGCGGGCCAGCAGCTGGCGCTGGTCGGCGGCCGACGCCTGCGGCGTGAAACGGGCCATCTGGGCCATGCACTGCCCGGCCTGCTCGAAGCGTCCGGCAAACAGCATGGCCGCCACCAACAGCCCCAGTAACTGCGGACTGCCCAGCAACAACTCGGCGCCCTGGCGCTCGTGCAGTTGCAACAGCAGCAAGCCATTGTGGCGCTGGAACAGGAACTCGACATTGAAGTGCTCCAGCAGGCTGACCGCCACTTCATACTCCTGGGCCAGCAGCGCCTGCTCAAAGGCCGACTGCCAATCCTCCTGGGCGGTAAACCACTGGCAGGCCCGACGATGCCAGGAGCGTCCCGCAGGCCAGGCCTCATCGCGCATCAGCCGGGCCAGGGGCGCAAACACCTGCAGCCAGTCGGCACCGCCTTCCCAGGGTTCGATAAAGCAGCCCAGGTCCTGCAGGGTCCGCAGGTACCGGGCCCCTTCTCCGGCGCCGAACAGGTGCTCGCACAGCTCGGCGTTGAACCGCGGCATATGGGCCAGCACTTGCCAGACTTCCGCCAGTTCCGCCGACAGCACGCTGAACAGCTCGTGCTCCAGGTATTCGAGCAAGGTGTTGGGACGCCCGGGCTTGCAGGGTTGGCTGACCCACTCGCTGCCGTCGAGCAAGGCGATACGCACCCCCGCGCACCAGCCGCCGCTGCGTTGCAGGACGCGGCTGGCGGTCTGGGCGCACAACGGCTGCGGCAGGCGCTGCAGCAAGCGCTCGATATCGTCCTGGCTGAACGCCAGGGCGCTGCCGTCCAGTTCATGCAGCTGGTCGTCCAGCAACAGTCGTGGCCAGTTGCATTGAGGCCGGCGGCGACTGCCGATCCACCAGGTGAGCGCGGGGTTGTCGACGCTCAGCAAGCGGTCCAACAGCAGGTCCAGATCGGTCGCCGGCAGCCGGCAATAGTCATCGAGACACAGCCAGGCCGGGCCCGGCAGCTGGGCCAGATGAGCCAGCAGCGCAGCCGGTTCGGTCGCGGCCAGGCCCAACGCCTGGGCCAGGGCGCGACACAGGTCCTCGGGCGTCTGCCGGGTGCCGCCCAGGGGCAACCAGATGACCCGGCAGCCCTCGGGGGCCTGCTGCAGGCATTCGCTGAGCAGTGCGGTCTTGCCGCTGCCGGCGGGGGCGCACAACAATTTGACCCGCGCGCTGGAGAGCAGCAGGGGCTCACTCAAGTGGCGGCGTGGAGAATGATGGGAAGACAAACGGGGCATGAACCCGGGACGCTCTGGACAACGAGTCATGGCAGTCATTGCGGCGAGCCTTTTTATAGTTTTTGCCAGCGTGCCCCCACCCTAGCCCCGACCTCCCGGCCTGTTGAAGAAGTATTCAGCGGGCTGATCCCCTGCCATAAAAAAGGCGACCGGGCGGTCGCCTTTCGAGCGCCTGCGTCACCTGCGGCCTAGCGCACCCCGCTGGCGCGCAAGGCGGCCGGGGTGTAGTCGGCCGCCTTGGCGGCAAAGCCGAATTCCAGGCTGTGCTTTTCCTCGTTCTTCATGCCCAGGGCCAGGTAGCGACCGGCGTTGAGGTCATACAGGGCTTCCAGGGTGTAGGCCGGGACCTGATGGTCGTAGTAGTACTGCGCGTGACCTTCGGCGACCCGCCACAGCTGGCCACGGCCGTCGTAGTGATCCACCAGGGCCACCTGCCAGCTGTCCTCGTCGATGTACATGTGCCGAGTGGCGTAGATGTGCCGCTGGTTCGGCTTGACCGTGCCCACCACCTCCCAGACCCGGTGCAGCTCGTAGCGGGTCAGGTCCTGGTTGATGTGTCCGGCCTTGATGATGTCGTCGTACTTGAGGCTCGGCGAGTCCAGCTTGTAGCTGTTGTAGGGGATGTACATCTCTTTCTTGCCCACCAGCTTCCAGTCGTAGCGGTCAGGGGCGCCGGAGAACATGTCGAAGTTGTCCGAGGTGCGCAGGCCGTCGGCGGCAGTGCCCGGACCGTCGTAGGCCACTTGCGGGGCGCGGCGCACCCGACGCTGCCCGGCGTTGTAGATCCACGCCGAGCGGGGCTCCTTGACCTGGTCCAGGGTTTCATGGACCAGCAGCACGTTGCCCGCCAGCCGCGCCGGGGCGGTCACCGACTGCTTGAAGAAGTTCTGCACGTTGGCACCCTTGGCCGGGTCCAGGTCGGGAATCAGTTGCGGCGCCGCCACTTCCTCCTCAAAGCGGATCGAGGTGTAGCTGCCATTGGTCTGCGGGGTGGCCTGGGTGATGATGCGTTTCTGGTTGCCGCCGTGATAGCGGGTCAGGTGGTTCCACAGCACCTCGATGCCGTTCTTCGGAATCGGGAAGGCGTAGTAGCGGTTGCCGGTGAAGTTGGCCAGACCGTTGCCATCGTTGGTGGTGGTCACGTTCAGCGCGCTGCGCTTGGCCGACTCGTAGATCTCCGGTGGCAGGCCGACGCTGCGATGGGTCGGGTAGACCGGAATCCGGTAGCTGTCCGGGTAGCGCTTGAACATCGCCAACTGACCGTCGGACAGCTTGTCCTTGTACTGGTCCGCCGTGGCCGCGGTGATGATGAACAGCGGCTTTTCATTGGCGAACGGGTCGGCGAGAAAGCCCTTGCTGTCCACCGCCCCGGCGTTCTTCGGGAGGCCGCCGGTCCAGACCGGGATCGAGCCATCGGCGTTGCCGGCCTTTTGCGCCCCCAGGGGCGTCAGGCTGGTGCCCAACTGGGCGGCTTCTTGCGGGCTCACCGCGGCCATCAGGTTGGCCGCCCACAGGCTCAGTGCCAGGGCGCTGCATTGCAGAATCATGTTGCGCATTCAAGTGCTCCTTCTTGTGCCGGTTCAGAAATTCACGCCAAAGCTCAAGGCGAGGAAGTCCCGGTCGGTGAGGGTGTTGTAGCGCCCGCCAAAAAAGTCGGTGTAGCTGAGGCTGGCGGTGTAGGTATTGCGGTAGTCGGCATCGACCCCGACGCTCAGGGCCTTGGCGCCCTGGTTGAACAGGCCGTTGGGACCGTAGCCGTTGACGTCATGGGACCAGGACAGGTTGGGCTTGAAGTTGATCCCGGCGATGACGTTGCTGTAGTCGAGGATCGCCCGGGCCCGATAGCCCCAGGAGGTGGCGGTGACGAAACCGCCGGTATCGCCGCCATAGCCGTACTGGCCGTAGGCCGAGTCACGGCCGTAGCGCAGCTTGCTCTTGTCTTCCAGGCCGCCGACGTGGACGACCGCAGCCTCGCCCACCAGGGTCAGGCGGTCGGCCCCCAGCACCTGGTCGAAGAACTGGGTCATGGAGCTCTGGATCTGGGTGATTTCCTTGCGCCGGTAGCCGGTGTTGTCGGCGCCCAGGGCGGTCTTGATCGGCGACGCCGCGCCGCCGGCAATCGGGTTGAGCAGGGCCAGGGTCAGGTCGTTGGTGTTGACCTGCACCGGGGCGTTGGGGCGGTAGCTGATCTCGCCGGTCCAGGCGGTGCCGGTGGGCAGCGTGGTGGAGAAGCTGGCGCCATACAGGCGGATGTCTTCGGGGTATTCCAGGTAGTACTGGCCACGGCCGAGCATCACGCTTTGCACCAGGCTGGCTCCCGCGCCGGGAACCGTGGGCGCGGCCGCAGCTCCTGCGGCACCAATAGCCCCCAGGGTGGCCGGACTGATGTTGGCCGTGGTGGTGCTCACCACCGGGCTGCGCGCATGGTAGTTCATGAAATACAGGCCGTACTCGGTGTCATCGCCGAGCCAGCGCAGAGCGGCGCCCCACTGCCCGGAATCCCGGGCATCGCGGTCGCCGCCACGTGGCAGGATCACCCCTTCACGGGACACCTGAAAGCCCTGGCCGAACGCCGCGGCAACCGGTTGCAGGGGCGCGATCGCCGGGCTGCCGACGGTGTAGCCGGTGGTGCAGCCGTCGGCCACCACATCGTTGCCGAAGAAGGTGCCGCAGTTGTCCACCACGGTCTGGTCCCACTCCAGCTGATAGAAACCTTCCACGGTCAACTGGTTGGTCAGGCCCTGGGAGGCGAACAGCATGTTCACCGGCACCAGGCCTTCCTTGATCTCGGCCCCCGGGCGGCGAAAGGCCGAGACGTCCACCGGGTTGATGCTGTTGATGGAGTTGCCGATGAAGGTGCTCTCGCCCCAGCTGACCACCTGCTTGCCGGCGCGCACGGTGCCCGGCAGGTCGGCGATGGAGTAGTTGTGGTAGACGAAGGCGTCGAGGATCTGCCCGCCTGCGGACTTGGCGCCTTCCTTGCGGTTGTGATCGCTGATGGGCTTGAACTCGCGATCCTCGTCCTTGAGCTCGAAGTCGTACCAGTACTTGCCGCGCACGAAGACGCCGGTGTCGCCGTACTTGAGCTCCAGGTCATGCAGGCCCTTGAAGATCTTCGAGAAGGTCTCGCCCTTCTTGAAGTTCAGGCGGCCATCGTCGCCGGTGGAAGACTGCGCGGTCCCGCCGTTGACCGTGCCGACGAACGCGCGGTCGGCATCGCGCATGCCCCAGCTGGCGCCGACCGATAGCGACGAGTCGAACTGCCCTTCGATTTCCCCGATGTTGAACGAAACCGCTTGCACCTGGCTGCAACAGCCCAGTGCCACCGCGGCGGCCAACGCCTGCGGTGTGAAGATGGCGCGCATTGTTGTTTTTGTCATGCGTCTTCCCCGGTGAATGACAGGAGAAGTCACCCTACTGCCGGGGTGCCACGGCCGATAAGCGCACCAAGGAGGTATTCGCGTTGTCGCTCGAAAGGATGAATGCCCTTGCCTCTGGGGCGCTCCAGCGGTCTATCCATGGGCTGGATACGCCCCCATCAGGGGCGTCGATCCGATTGGCGGGCGCTCACTTGGAACTGTTGCTCAGGCTGTAACAGTCCTTGTCCTGAATCGCTATTTTTCCACGGCGGGCCAGGGCTTATTCTTGCCCCGCAGTCACGGCAAACAGCACCACGCCACTGCCACGGGAAGCACCCGGCAACCGGGTTCCCCGAATCAGTTTCCAGGCGGCTTGAAGGGGTTGGGTTCAGGTCGCGACACCGGGTTCACTGACGTTGATTTTGTAGCTCCTTGATCTAACGTCTTACTTTGGCCGCTGCTCTTGCAGCGGCCTTTTTTATGCGCGCAAGACAACCGCCACGTTGAACTTACAACCTGTCGTCATCCCCTTCGTCGTAGTGAAACTTGTGCAACAGACGATGCGCCACCGGAGACAGAATCAAGCCCAGCGTGGCGGCGAACACCAGGTTGGTATAAAGCCCGTAGGTGGCAAAAAACAGTTTGCCGCCAGGGGTTTGCGGCATGTTGATGGGCCCGATGCCGCCGAGGATCATGGCCGCGTCATACAAGGCGTCGTGAAAGGAAATGTCCTGCTCGAAGTACAGCAGACCGCTGATCCCCAGCAGCACCGAAAAGCTGATCAGGGCCAGGACCACCAGGCCATGAACACATAGACGCCGGATAAACAGCAGTCGCGACAGTACCGGCTGATCCTTTGATTCATACATCTCAAGCGCTCCTTGTGCGTTCGCCAACCGTCGAGCATAGAGACGAACGCCACAGGAGTAAAACCGCCGGGGCCCAGGCTCCGGCGGGTCATTGAACGGCTGTTTTCAAGCCGGGGAAGAGTGCCCGCCGATCAGCGCCGGACAACGCTGGTCCGCGCAGCGTCAGAGGGCGTACTTTTGCAGATTCTGCATCATCTCCTTCAGCGCCTCGATGTTGTCCTTGGGATGGGCCGCCCCTTCGAAATCGCAGATCTGCTGCCAGTGCGCCGCCACATCGTCGGGCGAAAAGCCCTGGCGCGGATCGAAACCGACGCCCAGGCTGCGCTCCCAACGCACCTTGCCGATCCAGCCGCCGCCCACTTCGAACAGGCCGGAGGTTTCCTGGCATTGCTCGCTGCCCAGGTACACCACCAGCGGGCTCACCAGTTCGGGCTTGAGCTGTTCGAACACTTGCGGCGGGATCAGCCCCTCGGTCATCCGCGTGCCACCGGTCGGGGCAATGGCGTTGACCAGGATGTTGTTCTTGCGCCCTTCGATGGCCAGGGTCCGGGTCAGGCCGTACAGGCCGAGCTTGGCCATGCCGTAGTTGGACTGGCCGAAGTTGCCGTAGATGCCCGATGTGGAGGCGGTGAAGATCACCCGCCCGTAGGCCTGGTCCCGCAGGTGCGGCCAGGCGGCACGGGTGACCTTGTAGGCCCCTTCGACATGCACCCGGTACACCAGGTCCCAATCGCTGTCGTCCATCTTGTGGAAGGTCTTGTCCCGCAGGATGCCGGCGTTGTTGACCACCACATCGACCCGGCCGAAGACGTCCAGAGCGTTCTGCACGATCTTTTCGCCATCGGTGACCGAGTCGTGGTTGGCCTCGGCAATGCCCCCGGCCTCACGGATCTGTGCCACCACCTTGTCGGCCGCGGAGGCGCTGGCGCCTTCGCCCTGGGCCGAGCCCCCCAGGTCGTTGACCAGCACCTTGGCCCCGTGCCTGGCGAACAGCAAGGCATGGGCCCGGCCCAGGCCGCCGCCGGCTCCGGTGATGATCACTACTTTGTCTTGCAAGCGCACAGATTCACTCATACCGAACTCCAGCAGGGCCAATGGACAATGGGCCGAGTGTCAGGCAGCCGGGCGGCGGTCACAATAAAAACGTCCGGACCTGAATGGTGCGCAATAAGACAGCGGGATAATTGCCCCGAGCGCTCAACAACGGGCTCCGGCAAGGGGCCACGGTGTGGCCCTGGTACTCAGGAGCCCACGGCCTGACGCGATGGCGACGACAGCCTGTCGCGAAAGCCCAGGTAATGCTTGAGCACCGGCAGCGGCGCCTCGATCTGCGGGTAATGGCCGATGCCCGGCAGCAGCACGGCGTCCGGCTCGGGGATCAGCTGGCGATAGCGCTCCACCATGTGTGCGCCGGAAATCGGGTCCTGGGCGCCGTCGATCACCCGCAGCGGCACTTCGCCGCGTTGCATGGCACTGACCCAACGCTCGCGCTGCAACCGCCGCTCGGGAATGTAGGCGATCAGCTTGTGCAGGATGCGCGGCCCGTTGTTGCTGTGCACCAGGCTCCAGAAGTCGTCCAGGACCGACTCGCTGGGACGGGTCTGGGGGCCGAAGATCTGCCGGAAGCTGTTCGCCAGGCCGTGGCGGCTGAAGGCCCGCCCAAGCATCCAGCCCAGCGGGCTGAGCAGGAGCTTCTGGGTCAGCACCGGGCGATGGGTTTCCGGAAACAGGCCGCCATTGAGAAACACGCAGCTGGCAATTGCGATGCGCTGTTCATAGTGCCGGGCCAGCAGCTCCTGGGCGACGCTGTCGCCATAGTCATGGGCCAGCAGGTGCAGCGGCTGGCGGACATGCAAATGAGCCAGCAGCGCCTGCTGCAAGTCCGCCTGTTCCAGCAGGCTGTACTCATGCTCCAGGGGCTTGTCCGAGTCGCCGAAGCCGAGCATGTCGCAGGCGATCACCTGATAACGCCGCGCCAGGGGCTGCCACAGGTAATGCCAGTCCCAGCTGGCCGTGGGAAAGCCATGGATCAACAGCAGCGGCTCGCCATGCCCCGCCACCCAGTAGCGAATGCGCCGGCCGCGGAACTCGAAGTCCTTGCCGCGCTTGCGCCAGACACATAGAGGAATCTCGGCAATAGGCATCAGACTTTATAACCCCGGTCGAGTTGATCGAGTTTGCGCAGCAGGGCCGGCCAGGCCAGCACCCCGCCCATGCCCTGGGCACTGCGGGTGACCCCGGCGATCATCGCCTTGGCCCCGCTCAGGATCGCCGGGGAAATGGCGATCAGCTCGGCGCCGCCACTCTGCGCCAGCACCTGAATCTCACAGGCACGCTGGAAGATGAACATCATCAGAAAGGTATCGGCGATGCTGGCGCCGCAGGTCAGCAAGCCATGGTTGTGCAGCAGCAGAAAGTTGTTGTCGCCCAGGTCGGCCTGCAGCCGCACCTTTTCCTCGGGGTTCAGGGCCACTCCTTCATAGGGGTGATGGCCCAGGCTCGACAGGACAAACAGCGACTGCTGGCTGATGGGCAGCACGCCCTGCTTCTGCGCCGACACTGCGACCCCGGCGGCGGTATGGGTGTGCAGCACACAGAGTGCATCGTGGCGCACCGCATGCACCGCGCTGTGAATGGTGTAGCCGGCCGGGTTGATCTCGTAGGGGCTGTCCATCAGCTTGTTGCCGGCCTGATCGACCTTCACCAGGCTGGAGGCGGTGATCTCGTGGAACATCATGCCGAACGGATTGATCAGAAAGTCTTCGGTGCCCGGCACCTTGGCGGAGATGTGGGTGAAGATCAGGTCATCCCAGCCATGCATCGCCACCAGGCGATAACAGGCGGCCAGGTCCAGGCGGGTTTGCCACTCGATGGCACTGACCTGGTTTTTCACACTCGCTGTCGATTGAACGGGGGCTGAGCTCACGGCAAGGACCTCGGTGACAGTTCTTATTGGAGGAAGAGGACCCTCAGAGTCTAGACAGCCCGCAGCGCTGGCGGAGTTGCATTGCCAGCCAGCTTGATGACCGAGCGGGTCAGCCGGAAAAAAGGCTCTGGCCCGGGGCTTTCACGTCAAAGCACCGACGCCAGCAAAGGGGCGGCGAACAAGTTCAACAGCCCGGTCAGCACCATCACCAGCCCGGCCACGGAGCCCTCTTCGCCGCCGACTTCGTGGGCCCGGCTGACTCCGGCACCATGGGCCCCCACCCCAAACAGGGCGCCCCGGGCCAGGGCGCTGCGCAAGGGCAGCCAGCGCAGCAGCACACCGCCAAGCATGGCGCCGAACACCCCGGTGAACATGACGAACACCGCCGTCAGTTCGGGCACGCCGCCCAGGTCATGGGCCAGGGGCATGGCGAACGGCGTGGTGATCGAGCGTGGCACCAGGGACAGGGTCACCGAGCTGTCCAGGGCCAACATCTTCGCCAGGCCGAAGGAACTGCCGATGGACGCGGCGCTGCCCGCCAGCATGCCCAGCAGCAGGGCCGACCAGTGGCGCATCAGCAGTTGCCGCTGCTGCCAGATGGGAATCGCGAAGGCCACGGTGACCGGCCCCAGCACCAGCATCAGCCAGTGGGTGTTGGCGGCGTATTCGGCGTAGGCGGTGTGCAGCGGCACGGCAATCGCCAGCAACAGGGCCGGCACCAGGATCAGCGGCGACAGCAGGTAGCGCCCGGTGCGCCGATAGATCCAGCGGCTGAACAGATAGGCCCCCAGGGTCAGGGCCAGCCAGAACATCGGCATCAGCTCAAGCTTCATGGCGCATTCTCCAGCGGCACACCCATTCCACGGTCAGTGCGGTCACCAGCATCACCAGCAAGGTGCTGATGCCGATCACCAGAAGGATCCGCCAGCCGTCCTCGCGCAGCAGGCTGCCGTAATCCAGCAGGCTCATCAGCGCCGGAATGAAAAACAGCAGCATCTCCGCCATCAGCAGGCCGGCCCCCAGTTGCAGCGCCGCCGGCTTGACCCAGCCCAGGGCGAAGGCCAGCAGCAACAGCCCCAGGCCGATGACTCCGCCGGGAATTGGCCAGGGCAGCCAGGCGGCCAGTTGGCAACCGAGAAAATAGATGGCCAGCAGCACCGCCAGCTCGTAAATCAGGCGGCTCAGGCGTTTACAGGTGGAAATGTTCATGGGATCAGGTCCTCTCAGGGGGCTATTTTATGAAAAGCCCCCGCATCACCGAAGCGAATTGTTAGACTCGAAACCATTCCAATCTGGAATCACCACCATGGATTTCAAACAACTGCGCAGCTTCGTCGAAGTGATGCGCCAGGGCGGGTTCACCCAGGCCGCCAAGACCCTGCACATCAGCCAGTCGGCCGTCAGCAAACAGATCGCTCAGCTGGAACAGAGCCTGGGCACGCCCCTGCTGGAGCGCCAGGGCTCGCACATTCACCTCACCGCCGCCGGCCAGGTGGTGCTGCAACGGGCCGAGGGCATGCTGCGCCTGCGCCACGAGCTGCTCAGCGAGCTGGACGACCTGAGCCAGCTGGCCCGGGGCGAACTGCGCCTGGGCCTGCCGTTGCTGGGCAGCGACGCGCTGTTCGCCAGCCGCTTTGCCGAATACCGCCGGCGCTATCCGAACATTCAGGTGTCACTGCTCGAAGGCGGCAGCCTGAATGTCGAGCAGGCGGTGCGCAATGGCGAGCTGGAACTGGGCGGCAGCCTGACCCCCAAGGACCCGGCGTTTGCCTACCAGCCCTTTTGCGATGAGCCGCTGGATGCCTTGCTGCCCGCCGATCATCCCCTGGCGATGAACGCCCAGGTGCGCCTGGAAGAACTGGCGGATACCCCCTTCCTCCTCTATCAGCGCAGCTTTGTGCTCAACGACCGGTTGCTCCAGGCCTGCCAGCAGGTGGGCTTCACCCCCAAGGAGGGCGGGCGCAGTGGTCAGGCGGATTTTCTCGCGGCGCTGGTGGCCGCCGGCCAGGGCGTGGTGTTGCTGCCCAGTGTGGTGGCCCGCGGCCTGGTGCGGCCGGGGGTGGTGCGCCTGACACTCAAGGCGCCGGACTACCTGCGTTGGGATATCGCCTTCATCTGGCGTCAGGGCGCTTATCTGTCCAAGGCAGCGCAAGCCTGGCTCGCGCTGCTGCGGGAACAGCCGGTCAGCCCCGCAGGGCGCTGATCAGCTCGGCCAGCCAGGGCTCGGCGTCGGTTTCCGGGGTCACGCTCTCGCTGGCGTCCAGGCGCAGCATCGGCAGCACTTCGCGCACGCCCAGTTCGGCGAACAATTCGCGCATCTGCTCACCGCCACCGCAAAAGGTATCGCCATAGCTGGAGTCGCCGAGGCCGATCACCGCCCCCGGCAGCCCGCGACAGGCGGCGGGCAACTGATCGCGAAGGCTCGAATACAGCGGCAGCAGGTTGTCGGGCAGTTCCCCCATGCCGGTGGTCGAGGTCACCGCCAGCAACGCCTGCGGCGCGAAGGCCTGGAGCTCGGCCAGACTGGCCCGTGGGTTGTGCCAGGCCTCCAGGCCCGCAGCGTTGAGGAGCTTGGCGGCGTGCCGGGCGACTTCTTCAGCCGTGCCGTAGACCGAGCCGGAAAGGATGGCGACTTTCATCAATCTGTTCCTGAAGCTGACTAAAAGACTGGGATATTACCAGCTACGGAGTAAAATCCCCTTCCTGGCATCCCGCGCCTCTGGAGAGCCCCAGTGGACAGCGTGCCAGCATGTCTTAGAATCCAGCACCAACTGATCGATAGCGGAACTTCGGGATGATCAACGCGCATCTTCTGCAACGGATGATCGACGCCTCCAACGACGGGATTGTGGTCGCGGAACAGGAAGGCGAAGACAACATCGTGATTTACGTGAACCCGGCCTTCGAGCGATTGACGGGCTACAGCGCCGATGAGGTGCTTTATCAGGACTGTCGTTTCCTGCAGTCCGGAGACCGTGACCAGCCGGGACTGGAGCGGATTCGCCAGGCCCTGGGCAAGGGCCAGCCGTGCCGCGAGGTGCTGCGCAACTATCGCAAGGACGGCAGCCACTTCTGGAACGAGCTGTCGATCACTCCGGTGTTCAACGACAGCGACCAGCTGACCTATTTCATCGGTGTGCAAAAGGATGTCAGCGCACAGATCAAGGCTCAGCAACGGCTGCTCCAGCTGGAACAACAGTTGGCCGCGGCACAGGCCGAACTGGCCGCGTTCAAGGCGACCGACGGACACTAATAAAATCCATCTTTCGTGGTCTGTAGGGATATTCCCCGCCGATCTGTACTCCACCCTTCGAGCAACATCATGCAGCGTGACGCCCTTCTCACTCAGGATGAACTGGATTTCATCCGGACCATGCAGCACAACCCGCAGCTCAATGTGCGCGACAGCACATCCAGCCTGCTGGTCAATGGCGGCTCGCAGATCCGTGACTTGCTGACCCGCCTGGCCGCCAACGAAAAGGTCACCATCCAGGCGCACTTCGACAATCAGCAGATGACCTTTCCCCTGCAATTGGTGGAAGACGAGTTCCATGCCCTGCATCTGCGCCTGGGTGTGCCGAGCATCTTCGAGGACGGCCCGATGGTCCGGCCCTGGCGCCTGGCGCTGGAAGAACCGGTGGCCCTGGAAAACGCCAAGGGCCAGCCGGGACGCCTGTGGGTGCGGGAAGTGTCGTTCAAGGGCGTGTTGCTGGAGATCCGCAACCGGACCCGGCCGCCCAAGCAGTTCGCCCAGTGGTTCAGCCCCTCGGGGTATGAGCGGATTGCCCTGCATGGGCGCTTCGAGCGCCAGACCGAAGCCGGTTTCTATGCCTATCGCCTGGATCAGCGTGATGTGGAAGAAACCGAGCGCCTGCGCCAGTTCATCCTCCAGCAGCATCGCCACAGCCATCCAGCCCTGCACGCCTGAGGCGGGCGGGCCAACGGCGGGCTCAGGTATCCAGGCGCCCGCTGAGGAACTGCCGCAGGCGCTTCTGCATCAGGCGTCCTTCATTCCCCAGGCAGGCCACCGGCGAACCGCTGAGACGCTCCTGCGTCAGGTCCGCCGCATCCCCGGCCAGCATCAGCGGACAATCCAGGGTCAGCGCCAGACGCTGGAGACGCTTGGGCAGTTCCGCCGTGGGCGCATGATTGGAAAACACCACCAGGGCCACGGGCTGGAGCTTCTCGCAGACCAGGGTCAGTTCCTCCAGAGGCGCCCCCGGACCCAGCAGACGCACACCGAGCTGGTCATGCCCGAGCATCAGCGCCGCCACCAACAGCTCCAGCTCGCGACACTGTTCGTTGAGCGCGGTCAGCAACAAGTACCGGCTCTGCCCGGCCCGCTGCAACAACAGACGCTGAGTGATCCGCGCGCGCAGGAAACCGTCCAGAAACAACCACTCGCTGGTCTGGCCGAAACCGTCCCGAACCTGCAGCAGTTGCTTCCAGAACGGCAGGAAGATGTCCTGGAACACCACTGACAGGGCGTAACTGGAAAAAATCTGCCCGTACAGACGCTCCAGCAACTCCTCATCGAAGGCGCTCACCGCCAGCTTCAACTGATCGCGCCACTGGCCGTACTCGCCTTGCAGGGCATCGTCCAGCGGCGCCTTGCCCTGCGCCTGGACAGCGCGGTTCTTGGCCAGGATCTTGCCGACCTTGCTCACCGCCACGCCACGCTCGATCCAGCCCAGAATCTCCCGCACCGCCTCAACATCGTGCATGGAATACAGGCGATGCCCACTTTCGGTGCGCGTGGGTTGAATCAGACCGTAGCGTCGCTCCCAGGCCCGCAGGGTCACCGGGTTGATGCCGGTCAGGCGCGCCACCTCACGAATCGGAAACAACTCGTCCTGAGCGACAGGGTCGGGGGCGGGCGTGACAGGGGCAAGTTCAGTCATGACGGGCATCTGGGGGAGAACACACCGGTAAACAAAGTGGCGCTCATTCTACTCTTCCCCGACGCAAATGCTTCAAGCCCGAGAAAAACCGACCGGCGTCGTTGGTCCCGCGCCAGCAATCGGGAATAATCCTTGCTTGTTTCAGGCGCGGCCCACTACCCCGGTGCCACGTCAAGCGCCTGCCTTATCCAGGCAGCGCACTGGTTTTACGGAGATACATAATGTCTACCTCACCCGTCACCCTGATGGTTGCCCGGCGCGTTGCCGACGGCCGTTACCAGGACCTGATCGCCTGGCTGCGCGAAGGCGAACAACTGGCCACCGACTTTCCCGGCTACCTGGGTTCCGGTGTCCTTGCACCACCGCCCGACGATGACGAATTCCAGATCATCTTCCGCTTTGCCGACGAACATACCCTGCACACCTGGGAGCACTCCGCCTCGCGTACCGCCTGGCTGGCCCGGGGCAGCGATCTGTTTGCCCACCCGTCGGAGCACCGGGTCAGTGGCATCGACGGCTGGTTCGGCGCGGCCGGACAGCGGCCGCCACGCTGGAAGCAGGCCGTGGCCATCTGGCTGGCATTCTTCCCGGTATCGCTGCTGTTCAACTTCGTCCTCGGCCCCTTGCTCAGTGATCTGAGCCTGCTGCCCCGGGTGTTTGTCAGCACCCTGGCGCTGACCCCGCTGATGGTCTATTTCTTCATTCCGCTGTCCACCCGCCTGCTGGCCAACTGGCTCAACAGCACACCGGCGCGCGTATTGCCGAGCGCCCCCTCGACGCAGAATCCGTGATTCGCCGGCAAGCCGGCTCCTGCAGCACCTGGCGCAACATTCGCGCTGAGCGCAGGAGCTGACTCGCCAGCGAAGAGCCGCGCAAGGTCGCTTTCGCCGACCAGCCCGTTGCCTGCAGGCACAGGTCCGCCCCTCGCTGGTATAGTTTTCCCACTACCCGCGACGCGAGCCCTCCATGAACGCCTCCCCCGCCCCGATCCTGATCACTGGCGCCAGCCAGCGTGTCGGCCTGCATTGCGCCCTGCGCTTGCTCGAAGACGGACAGCCGGTGATCGTCACTTACCGCAGCCTGCGCCCAGGCCTTGAAACCCTGCGTGAAAAAGGCGCGACCCTGCTGTTCGCCGACCTGTCCAGCGAGGCCGGAATCCTGGCCTTGATCAGCGAGCTGAAAACCCAAACCGACCGCCTGCGGGCCATCGTCCACAACGCCTCGGAGTGGCTGGAAGAAAGCCCGGGCGAGGAAAGCGCCGCCTTTACCCGGATGTTCAGCGTGCACATGCTCGCGCCCTACCTGATCAACCTGCACTGCGCGGAGTTGCTGCAGCGCTCGAGCCCCGCGGACATCATCCACATCAGCGACGACGTGACCCGCAAAGGCAGCAGCAAGCACATTGCCTACTGCGCCAGCAAAGCCGGGCTGGACAGCCTGACCCTGTCCTTCGCGGCGAAATACGCCCCGACAATCAAGGTCAACGGCATTGCTCCGGCCCTGCTATTGTTCAATCCCGACGACGACGCGGCGTACCGCGCCAAGACCCTGGCCAAATCCGCGCTGGGCATCGAACCCGGCAGCGAAGTGATCTACCAGAGCCTGCGCTACCTGCTGGACAACCCCTATGTCACCGGCACCACCCTGACCGTCAACGGCGGGCGACACATCAAGTAAGCCGGCCCCGCGAGGACCATGCATGAGCCTTTCCCTGCCCCAGCATTACCGCGAGATCCTCAAGGATCTGGGCGAAGACCCCGAGCGCGAAGGTTTGCTCGACACCCCCAAGCGCGCAGCCAAAGCCATGCAGTACCTGTGTCACGGCTACAGCCAGTCGCTGGAGGAGATCGTCAACGGCGCGCTGTTCGCCTCCGACAGCGATGAAATGGTGATAGTCGCCGACATCGAACTGTATTCGCTGTGCGAACATCACCTGCTGCCCTTCATCGGCAAGGCCCATGTGGCTTATATTCCCACCGGCAAGGTGCTGGGGCTGTCGAAGATCGCCCGCATCGTCGATATGTTCGCCAGGCGCCTGCAGATCCAGGAAAATCTCACCCGGGAAATCGCCGACGCGCTGCAGAGCGTGACCCAGGCCGCCGGCGTCGCGGTGGTGATCGAGGCCAAGCACATGTGCATGATGATGCGCGGCGTCGAGAAACAGAATTCCACCATGCACACCTCGGTGATGCTCGGCGCCTTCCGCGATTCGAGCACCACTCGCCAGGAATTCCTGCAATTGATTGGACGGAGCAAGTAGCAATGCCACAACTTCAGCCAGGAATGGCTCGTATCCGAGTCAAGGACCTGCTCCTGCGGACCTACATCGGAATCAACGAGGAAGAAATCCTCAACAAGCAGGATGTGCTGATCAACCTGACCATCCTGTACCCCGCCCAGGAGGCGGTGCGTGACAACGATATCGATCATGCGCTGAACTATCGCACCATCACCAAGGCGATCATCGCTCACGTCGAAGGCAATCGCTTCGCCCTGCTGGAGCGCCTGACCCAGGAACTGCTGGACCTGGTGATGAGCAACGACTCGGTGCACTACGCCGAGGTCGAGGTCGACAAGCCCCACGCCCTGCGCTTTGCCGAATCGGTGTCGATCACATTGGCGGCAAGTCGCTAGCGCCAAGCGGCCGGTCAGGGCGATTGGGCTTTGACTGGCCGCCGGCAGCTTGTAGCTTGCAGCTGTTCCCATCCTTCTACGTGCAGTGAGTCTTATGTCCCCTCAACAACGCCTGGAACTGGAAGCCGCGGCCTTTCGCCGCCTGGTGGCCCACCTGGACAACCGCAAGGACGTGCAGAACATCGACCTGATGAACCTGGCCGGGTTCTGCCGCAACTGTCTGTCCAAGTGGTACAAGGCCGAGGCCGATGAACGCCAGATCGAGGTCAGCCTCGATGAGGCCCGTGAAGTGGTGTACGGCATGCCTTACGCCGAATGGAAAAATCTCTACCAGAAAGAAGCCAGCGCCGAGCAGCAAGCGGCGTTCGCCAAAGGAAAGCCCCATGACTGACCTGAACACCCTGCGCGCCAGCCTGAACAGCGGCGAACATGCTTTTGCCGACACCCTGGCCTTTGTCGCCGCCGGTTACCACTACCAGCCCCAGGCGTTCAGCAACGGCGGCGTGGAAAACGCTGCCGGACAGAACGAAGGCTCGTGCAAGACCCTGGGCCTGGCCCTGCTGGAAGGCCTGAGCGACAACGAGGCCCTGCTGGCCTTTGGCGAACACTACCGCTCGGTACTGGCCACTCCCGAAGGCACTGATCACGGCAACATCCGCGCCCTGATCGCCCACGGCCTGGCCGGGGTGAAGTTCGCCGCCCAGCCGCTGACCCGCCGCTGATCCGGAGCCTGTAGCAGCCGGCTTGCCAGCGAAGGCGACAGCCTCGCCACCGACAAACCGGCTCCGACAGTGCAACCCCCATAAAAAAACCGGCTTGCGCCGGTTTTTTTATTGCCTGGAAATCAGTGTGCCGCGTTCTGCAGGCCGTCCAGGTAACGCTCGGTGTCCAGTGCCGCCATGCAGCCGGCGCCGGCAGAGGTGATGGCCTGACGGTACACGTGGTCGGCCACGTCACCGGCGGCAAAGATGCCTTCGACGCTGGTCGCGGTAGCGTTGCCGTCACGGCCGCCCTGCACCACCAGGTAACCGTCCTTGAGGGTCAGTTGGCCTTCGAACAGCGAGGTGTTCGGGGTGTGGCCGATGGCGATGAACACGCCGTCGACTTTCAGTTCGTCGAAGCTGCCGTCGTTGTTCTTCAGGCGCGCACCGGTCACACCCATGTTGTCGCCCAGGACTTCGTCGAGGTTGGCATTGAGCTTGAGGATGATCTTGCCTTCGGCCACACGGGCGTTGAGCTTGTCGATCAGGATCTTCTCGGCGCGGAAGGTTTCGCGACGGTGGATCAGGGTCACGGTGCTGGCGATGTTGGCCAGGTACAGGGCCTCTTCAACCGCAGTGTTGCCACCGCCGACCACGGCCACCGGCTTGTTGCGATAGAAGAAGCCGTCGCAAGTGGCGCAGGCGGAAACGCCCTTGCCCATGAAGGCTTCTTCCGAAGGCAGGCCCAGGTAACGGGCGCTGGCACCGGTGGCGATGATCAGGGCATCGCAGGTGTAGGTCGCGCTGTCGCCGGTCAGGGTGTAAGGCTTGGCGGCAAAATCCACGGCGTTGATGTGGTCGAAAACGATTTCGGTTTCGAAACGTTCGGCGTGCTCGCGCATCCGCTCCATCAGCGCAGGGCCGGTCAGGCCGTGCACGTCGCCAGGCCAGTTGTCGACTTCAGTGGTGGTGGTCAGTTGGCCGCCGGCCTGCATGCCGGTGATCAGCAGCGGCTTCAGGTTGGCACGGGCGGCATAGACGGCGGCGCTGTAACCGGCAGGGCCGGAACCGAGAATAATCACACGCGAATGACGTACTTCAGACATGACTCACTCCTATCGACCGGCCCAGGTGACCTGGCACGGAACGCCGGATTGCCGGCTGGAATAAAAAAGGACGGCGATACCTTGGGGAAGGCTTTGACTCGTCCGTCCAAAAAATAATGGGTGAAGCGTATAGAGGGGGCGAAGATTAAGGAAATACGGTTTAACAATCCAGCTCATAGGCGGTCTCTATCCTCTGCGGACTCATTTGAAAGGGTCTTTGTTACCGTTGATGTCGAGCTGATCGCACCACTTTCGCCCCCTGGGCAAAGCCGGTAAGGTCGGCGCGTTTTCCATCTGCTCGGAGCGCTCTATGCCCGCCCCCGTACTGTCCGGACCGCAATACCTGCGCGAAGGCCTGAAGCTGGTCCTCAGCCCTGGCCTGCGCCTGTTCGTGCTCCTGCCCCTGGCGATCAACCTGATACTGTTCGTCGGATTGATCTATTTCGCCGGCCACCAGTTCAGCCTGTGGATCGACAGCCTGATGCCGACCCTGCCGGACTGGCTGAGCTTTCTCAGCTACATCCTCTGGCCACTGTTCATGGTGCTGGTGGCGCTGATGGTGTTTTTCACCTTCACCATGCTGGCCAACATCATCGCCGCGCCCTTCAACGGCTTTCTATCGGAAAAGGTCGAAACCGTGGTCCGCGGCACCGATGATTTCCCGGCCTTCAGCTGGGGCGAGCTGATCGCCATGATCCCCCGCACCCTGTCCCGGGAAATGCGCAAGCTCGGCTACTTCCTGCCCCGGGCCATCGGCCTGTTCATCCTCTCGCTGATCCCGGTGATCAACCTGGTGGCCGCGCCCCTGTGGCTGCTGTTCGGCATCTGGATGATGGCTATCCAGTACATCGACTACCCGGCGGACAACCACAAGATGAGCTGGCAGGACATGCTCGCCTGGCTGCGGCAGAAGCGCTGGCAGAGCCTGGGCTTTGGCGGCATCGTCTACCTGGCGCTGATGATCCCCTTCGTCAACATCCTGATGATGCCGGCCGCCGTGGCCGGAGCGACGCTGTTCTGGGTGCGCGAACGCGGGGTGGAGAACCTGCCGGGCAAATAGGCTGCCGGCGTCATAAATCCATCATCCGCACGTCACAATGGCGACATGGCCTCAGTCGACACTGAGGCCATGACGACCGCTCTGCATATCACCCTCATCACTGAAACCTTCCCGCCGGAAATCAATGGCGTGGCCAATACCCTTGGCCGCCTGTGCGATGGCCTGCGCGCCCGCGGGCATCAGGTGGAGCTGGTGCGCCCGCGCCAGGGCTGCGACCAGAGTCGGCCCAGCGATGAAGCGCTGCTGCTGTGCCGCGGCTGGCCGCTACCGGGCTATCCGGGGCTGCAATGGGGTCAGTCGTCGATGCACAAACTGCTGCGGCGCTGGAAACGCCAGCGCCCGGACGTGCTCTACATTGCCACCGAAGGTCCCCTGGGACTGTCTGCACTGCGGGCCGCCCAGCGCCTGGGGATCTCGGTGGTCAGCGGCTTCCATACCAACTTCCAGCAGTACTCCAGCCAATACGGCCTGGGTTTGCTGACTCGTCTGCTGACCCACTACCTGCGCTGGTTCCACAATCGCTCGAAGCTGACCCTGGTGCCCAGTGTCAGCCAGCGCCTGGAGCTGGAGCGCCGCCACTTCGAACGCCTGGCCCTGCTGTCCCGAGGCGTCGACAGCCAGTTGTTCCATCCGGCCAAGCGGCTCAATGAGTTGCGCAGCCATTGGGGCCTGGGCAACGACGACCTGGCGGTGATCCATGTCGGGCGCCTGGCGCCGGAGAAGAATCTCGGGCTGCTCAAGCGCTGCTTCGAACAGCTCAAGGCCAGTTATCCACAGCGTCGGATGAAGTTGATCGTGGTGGGTGACGGCCCACAACGTGCCGCCCTGGAAAAAAACCTGCCCGAAGCCCTGTTCTGCGGCAGCCAGCGCGGCGAGGCACTGGCGGCCCATTACGCCTCGGGGGATGTGTTCCTGTTTCCCAGCCTGACCGAAACCTTCGGCAATGTGGTGCTGGAAGCCCTGGCGTCCGGCTTGGCGGTGGTGGCTTACGATCAGGCCGCGGCAGCCCAGCATATCCGCCATGGCTACAACGGCGTGCTGGCCATGCCCGGGGATGAAGGCGCGTTCTGTGAGGCTGCCGGCTGGCTGCTGGAGGAAGCGGAAACCCTGCGCCGGGTACGTCTCAATGCCCGGCAACACGCCAGCCGCCAAGGGTGGCCCGCCGTGATCGAACAGTTTGAAGATCAGTTGCGCAATGCCTGCCAGCCGGCTCCGGCCGGGGACTACGAGGCAATGATCGAAGCGGCGCTGCAAAAAACGCCAGGTACGGTCAAGACTCTCCAGGCGGTGAGAGGGCTGCCCCCCTCGCCGCCCGGAGCCGGACGTTAGACCAGGGTCATCAGGGCTTCGCGGCTGAACGGCAGAATGTCCTGCTCACGGCCTTCACGGACTTTCTGCGCCCAATCCGGATCCACCAGCAGGGCCCGGCCCACGGCCACCAGATCGAACTCGTCGTTGTTCAGGCGCTGCAGCAGGTTTTCCAGGCTGGCCGGCTGCGCCACCTTGTCGGTGTTGACCATGAACTGCAGGAACTCGCCGTCCAGGCCGACGCTGCCCACGGTGATGGTCGGCTTGCCAGTGAGCTTGCGGGTCCAGCCGGCCAGGTTCAGGTCCGAACCTTCGAACTCCGGCTCCCAGAAGCGCCGGGTCGAGCAGTGGAAGATATCCACACCGGCATCCGCCAGCGGCTTGAGGAATGCGCCCAGGGCTTGCGGAGTCTGTACCAGACGAGCGCTGTAGTCCTGCTGCTTCCATTGGGAAAAGCGCAGGATGATCGGGAAGTCCGGGCCGACGGCGGCACGCACGGCCTGGATCAGCTCGATGGCGAAACGCGAACGCTGGGCCAGGTCGCCGCCATATTCATCGGTGCGCTGGTTGCTGCCTTCCCAGAAGAACTGGTCCACCAGATAACCGTGGGCGCCGTGGATTTCCACGCCGTCCATGCCGATGCTCTGGGCATCCTTGGCGGCCTGGGCGAAAGCGGCGATCACCTCCCGGATGTCCTCGTGGGTCATGCCATGCACCACCACCTTGCCATCCTTGAGCTTCTCACTGGGGCCGTAGCCGGGCACGCTGGCATCCGGCTCGGTGCCCAGGCGCCGCACATTGCCCACATGCCACAGCTGCGGGACGATCTTGCCGCCCTCGGCATGAACCGCGTCCACCACCTTCTTCCAGCCGGCCAGGGCCGCTTCGCCATAAAACTGCGGCACGTTGGGGTAACCGTTGGCGGCCTGGTGTCCGACCGTGGTGCCCTCGGTGATGATCAGGCCCACGCCGGCGGCGGCACGGCGCCGGTAATACTCGATGACCTTGGCGTTGGGCACCCCACCCGGGGAAAACGAGCGGGTCATGGGCGCCATCACCACGCGGGTCGGCAGCTCCAGCGCGCCGAGTTGAAAGGGTTTGAACAAGGCTTGAACAGGCATGCTGCACTCCGACAAAAAGGCTTGAGTCGATATTCGACGCACAAGACTGCGCCGGGTACCGGCCCCGGCGCACTTATGATGGGGATAATATTCATCCCCCCAAGCCCTGCACAGCATTATTGATTTAAGTGATTTAGATGCAAAAACGCCGCATGAGAGCGGCGCGAGGCAGGCAAGAACAATGGGCCGGGCGGGTGCACCCGGCTGGCCGCTTCAGCTCAAGGCCTTCTCGATAGCCTGGACCACGGTGGGATCATCCGGCGCGGTGCGTGGCGAGAAGCGCGCCAGAACCCGGCCATCCTTGCCCAGGAGGAATTTTTCGAAGTTCCAGGTGATGTCCCCCGGAAACTCGGCCCCCTCGCCCGCCAGCAAACGGTACAGCTGATGCCGCTCGGGACCGTTGACCTCGAGCTTGCTGCTCAGGGGAAAGGTCACCCCGTAGTTGAGGCTGCAAAACTCCTGGATCTGCTGCTCGGTGCCCGGCTCCTGCCCGGCGAACTGATTGCAGGGCAGGCCCAGTACGCTGAACCCCTGGCCCTTGTATTGCTGGTAGAGATTTTCCAACGCCGCATATTGTGGTGTCAGACCACATTTGGAGGCGACGTTGACCACCAGCACGACTTGCCCCTTGAAGGGCGCGAGCGGCAGCTCCTGACCATCCAGGGCTTTCAATTTAAGGTCGTGAAAAGCACTCATGACGAACTCCAAATTCCTGTGTTCTTCCAGAAAACAGCCTCTCGACAGTACAGCCAAAAGCCGCGGACTAAAAAGGCGCCCTCGCAGGCTGTGTGAAAACGTCGCGAGTGCAGGCAAGACAAGGCAAAAACAGGCGAGGAAGCGGAGTTTAGGAGCCTAAATGAGCATTCCGAGCCTGTTTTTAACGCAGTATTGCCAAACGCAGTAGTTTTCACACAGCCTGCTCGGGCGCCTCTCCAGCACGCTTGAGCTTAGCGCAGAAAATCAGTGGTGATGGCCACCTTCGCCATGGACGTGGCCATGAGCGATTTCTTCCTGGCTGGCATCACGGATGGCAACGATCTTGACCTGGAAGTTCAGGCGCTGACCGGCCAGCGGGTGGTTGCCGTCGACGGTCACGTCGTCGCCGTCCAGGTCACGGATGGTCACGATCTGCATCTGGCCGTCCGGAGCGGAAGCGTGGAACTGCATGCCCACTTCCAGCTCGTCGACGCCTTCGAACATGCTGCGGCTCAGGGTGCTGACCAGTTCGGCAGCGTATTCGCCGTAGGCATCTTCAGGTTCTACGGAAACGTTCAGCTCGTCACCGACTTGCTTGCCTTCCAGAGCCTTTTCCAGACCAGGAATGATGTTACCTGCGCCTTGCAGGTAGACCAGCGGGGCGCCGCCGGCAGAGCTGTCGATGACCTCACCAGCGTCATTGGTGAGGGTATAGTCGATGGAGACAGCCTTATTGGCGGCGATCAGCATGGGGCGGGACCTTTTGCATAAGAATGAAGAGCGTCGAAGTTTAGCGAAGCAATCGCTCGAAAGCGAACGGAACCCGGACCAACGGAACGGGAAAAGCCGGCCGACAATTCGTGGATTTCATCAGGATGAAGACGGCCACTGGGTGGTGGAGCTGTCCTGCGGCCATACCCAGCACCTGCGCCACCAGCCCCCCTGGCAATCCCGGGCCTGGGTCCTAGACCCACAGCGGCGGGCAGAAAAAATAGGCCAGCCCTTTGACTGTGGCTGGTGTGCTCAGCCCCCGGGAAGCGATAACCTTAGCGCCTGACGATTCGGCAGACGGCCTTAGACCGTCGCCCTTGCCATGCACCTTCCGAGAATTCGCATGCAAACTTTTTTTATCGCGCCCACCGATTTTGGTGTGGGTCTGACCTCCATCAGCCTCGGGCTGGTGCGTACCCTGGAACGGGCCGGCCTCAAGGTCGGCTTTTTCAAACCCATTGCCCAGCCTCATCCGGGCGATACCGGTCCCGAGCGCTCCACCGAGCTGGTGGCCCGCACCCACGGTCTGAAACCGCCACAACCCCTGGGCCTGGCCCATGTCGAGCGGATGCTCGGCGACGGTCAGCTGGATGAGCTGCTGGAGGAAATCATCACCCTCTACCAGCAAGCCGCCATCGGCAAGGACGTGCTGATCGTCGAAGGCATGGTGCCGACCCGCAGCGCCAGCTACGCCGCCCGGGTCAACCTGCACCTGGCGAAAAGCCTGGATGCCGAGGTGATCCTGGTGTCCGCCCCGGAAAACGAAGTGCTCACCGAACTGTCCGGCCGGGTCGAGCTGCAGGCACAGTTGTTCGGCGGCCCGCGGGACCCGAAAGTGCTGGGTGTGATCCTCAACAAGGTGCGCACCGATGAAAGCATGGAGGCCTTCTCCGCACGCTTGAAGGAGCATTCGCCATTGCTGCGCAGCGGCGACTTCCGCCTGCTGGGGTGCATTCCCTTCCAGCCGGAACTCAACGCCCCACGCACCCGCGACGTAGCGGAGCTGATGGGAGCCCAGGTGCTCAACGCCGGCGACTACGAAAGCCGGCGCATGACCAAGATCATCATTTGCGCCCGCACCATGCGCAACACCGTGGAGCTGCTCAAGCCCGGCGTGCTGGTGGTGACGCCGGGGGACCGCGACGACATCATCCTCGCCGTGAGCCTGGCAGCGATCAACGGCGTGCCCCTGGCGGGCCTGCTGCTGACCAGCGACACCCTGCCCGACCCGCGGATCATGGAGCTATGCCGTGGCGCCCTGAACGCCGGCCTGCCGGTGCTGTCGGTCAGCACCGGGTCCTACGACACCGCCAACCAGCTCAATGGCCTGAACAAGGAAATCCCCATCGATGACCGCGAGCGCGCGGAAATCATCACCGACTTCGTCGCCAGCCACCTGGACGCCAACTGGCTGCACCAGCGCTGCGGCACCCCGCGGGAAATGCGCCTGTCGCCGGCCGTGTTCCGCTACCAGTTGATCCAGCGAGCCCAGCAGGCCAACAAACGCATCGTCCTGCCCGAAGGCAGCGAGCCGCTGACCGTACAGGCCGCCGCCATCTGCCAGGCCCGTGGCATTGCCCGTTGTGTGCTGCTGGCCAAGCCGGAGGAAGTTCATGCGGTGGCCCGGGCCCAGGGCATCGAGTTGCCCGAAGGCCTGGAGATTCTCGACCCGGACCTGATCCGCGAGCGCTACGTGGAGCCCATGGTTGCCCTGCGCAAGAGCAAGAGCCTCAACGCGCCCATGGCCGAGCAGCAACTGGAAGACCCGGTGGTGATCGGCACCGTGATGCTGGCCCTGGATGAAGTGGACGGCCTGGTATCCGGGGTGATCCACTCCACCGCCAACACCATCCGTCCGGCCCTGCAACTGATCAAGACCGCCCCGGGCTGCACCCTGGTGTCTTCGGTGTTCTTCATGCTGTTCCCCGAGCAGGTGCTGGTCTACGGCGACTGCGTGATGAACCCGCACCCCAGCGCCAGCGAGCTGGCGGAAATCGCCTTGCAGAGCGCCGATTCGGCGGCGGCCTTCGGCATCACCCCACGGGTGGCAATGATCAGCTACTCCAGCGGCGATTCGGCCAGCGGCGAAGAAGTGGAGAAAGTCCGCGAGGCGACCCTGCTGGCCCATGAAGCCCAGCGCTCATTGCTGATCGACGGCCCGCTGCAATACGACGCCGCGGCCAACGAGAACGTCGCCCGACAACTGGCGCCCAACAGCCAGGTGGCGGGCAAGGCCACGGTGTTCGTGTTCCCCGACCTGAACACCGGCAACACCACCCACAAGGCCGTGCAGCGCAGCGCCGATTGCGTGAGCCTGGGCCCGATGCTGCAAGGCCTGCGCAAACCCGTGAATGACCTGCCCCGGGGCGCCCAGGTGGACGACATCGTCTACACCATCGCCCTGACCGCGATTCAAGCCGCCAACCGACCCATGGATGTCTAAATGCTGGAATTTCTACCTGCCGTCGTGCGCGGGATCATTGCCTCGATCCTGCTGGCGCTGAACACCCTCCTGCTGTGCTCGTTCCTGTTCTGCGTGGCGATCTGCAAGGCCCTGCCCTTCGCCCTCACCCAGCGCTTGACTCACTGGCTGATGAACCACACCCACGAAGCCTGGATCAGCAACAACAAGGCCTGGATGCAGCTGGTGTGCCGCACCCGCTGGCATGTGCAGGACCTGCAAGGCCTGGATTACCAGCACTCCTACCTGGTCACCAGCAACCACCAGAGCTGGGTCGACATCATGGTCCTGCAGTACGTGTTCAACCGGCGCATTCGCCCGTTGAAGTTCTTCCTCAAGCAGGAGTTGATCTGGGTGCCGGTGATTGGCCTGGCCTGGTGGGCTCTGGGCTTCCCGTTCATGAAGCGCTACTCCAAGGCCTACCTGGAAAAGCATCCGGAGAAGAAAGGCAAGGACCTGGAAACCACCCGCAAGACCTGCGCGAAGTTTCGCAACAACCCGGTGGGCATCTTCAACTTCGTCGAAGGCACGCGCTTTACCGACGCCAAGCACGCCCAGCAGCAATCACCGTTTCGCTACCTGCTCAAGCCCAAGGCCGGTGGTATCGCCTTTGTGTTGGACGCCATGGGCGAGCAACTGCAATCGATCATCGATGTGACCCTGCACTACCCCGCTGGCCGGCCCGGTTTCTGGGACCTGTTGTGCGGCAGGGTCAAGGATGTGGTGGTGCGCTTTGAAGAGGTACGGATTCCGCCGCAGTTCATTGGCAAGAACTACGAACAGGACACGGCCTATCGCCAGGAATTCCAGGGCTGGATCAACCAGCAGTGGCTGGCCAAGGATGCGCTGCTGGAAGTGCTGCATCGAGAGTATCCGGCAAAATCCTGAGGGCCTCTTCGCTGGCAAGCCAGCTCCTATGGAGCTGTACCGTCCTGGCCGGGGAAGGCTAATTCAAGCGCACAAAAAAGCCCGCAGCCGATCACTCGACTGCGGGCTTTTGGCTACGGCTTAGATCGCGCCGCGGCTGCGCAGCAGGTCCAGCACCTGCTTGACGCTCTCTTCCACCGACAGCGCCTGGGTGTCGATCACCAGATCGGCATTGAGCGGCACGTCGTAAGGGAAGGATTCGCCCGGGATGTTATCCCCACCCGCCGCGTACAGGCCTTGCGGATCACGCTCGGCGCACACCGCAGGCGATGCCTGGACATACACCGTCAGCAGACGCTCCTTGCCGATCAGGTCCTTGGCCTGCTCGCGCCCTTCGGCACTCGGTGCCACGAACGCGGCCAGGGTCAGCAGGCCGGCTTCGTTGAACTGACGGGCGACGTGGGCCGCACGGCGCCAGTTCTCGGTCCGCCCGGCACGGTCCTGGGGCAGGCCCTTGTTCAGGTCGTGCCGCAGGTTCTGGCCATCGAGCACGTACACCGCACGACCCATGTCGAACAGCTTGCGCTCCACGGCGTAGGCCAGGGTGCTCTTGCCGGCGCCCGACAGGCCGCTGAACAGCACGGTGGCCGGTTGCTGGCCGAAGCGCTGGGCACGTTCTTCGGTGGCCACATGAGCCAGCTTGCCATGGTGGGTGGCGCTGCCATGGGCCACCGGCTGGGCGATGATCATGCCGGCGCCGACGGTGCCGTTGGTCAAGCGGTCGATGACGATGAAAGCGCCGGTGGTGCGGTTGCTTTCGTAGCCATCCAGGGCGATCGGTGCATCGAGGCTGATCTTGACCTTGCCGATCTCGTTCAGTTGCAGCGCGCTGGCCGCGCCCTCTTCCAGGGTGTTCACATCCACCTTGTGGTTGATGCTGGCGATCGAGCCCGGCACGTAGCTGGTCGCACGCTTGATGTCGTATTTCTTGCCCGGCAGCATCGGCTCTTCGGCCATCCACACCAGCATGGCTTCGAAGCTGTCGGTGACCGGCGGCACGTTGTCGGCATGCACCAGCAGGTCGCCGCGGGAGATGTCGATCTCGTCTTCCATGGTCAGGGTCACGGCCTGGCCAGGACCGGCCTGCTCCAGCTCGCCCTCGAAGGTGACGATGGACTTGACCCGGCTGCTCTTGCCCGACGGCAGCACCACGACTTCGTCACCCTTGTGCACGATGCCGCTGGCCAGGGTGCCGGCAAAACCACGGAAGTTCAGGTTCGGACGGTTGACGTACTGCACCGGGAAACGCAGGTCGGTGAAGTTGCGGTCACCGGCCACTTCCACGGTTTCGAGGATTTCCATCAGCGACTGCCCGGTGTACCAGGGCGAACGCTCGCTCTTGTTCACCACGTTGTCGCCCTTGAGCGCCGACATCGGCACGAAGTGCAGGCTGGTGGGCTGCAACTTCAGGCCCTGGGCAAACTTCAGGTAGTCGGCCTTGATCGACTCGAACACGCCTTCATCGAAGTTCTTGAGGTCCATCTTGTTGATGGCGACGACGATGTGCTTGATGCCCAGCAGCGAGGCGATGAAGCTGTGGCGACGGGTCTGGGTCTGCACACCGTAGCGGGCATCCACCAGGATGATCGCCAGGTCACAGGTGGAAGCACCGGTGGCCATGTTACGGGTGTACTGCTCATGGCCTGGGGTGTCGGCAATGATGAACTTGCGCTTGGCGGTGGAGAAATAGCGATAGGCGACATCGATGGTGATGCCCTGCTCGCGCTCGGCCTGCAAGCCATCCACCAGCAACGCCAGGTCGATGTCGTCACCGGTGGTGCCGACCTTCTTCGAATCCCGGGTGATGGCTTCCAGGTGGTCTTCGTAGATCATCTTCGAGTCGTGCAGCAGGCGCCCGATCAGGGTGCTCTTGCCGTCGTCGACGTTGCCGCAGGTGAGAAAGCGCAGCAGCTCTTTGCGTTCGTGCTGGCCCAGGTACGCGAGGATGTCCTCGCTGATCAAATCAGATTGATGGCTCATAGCGTTCAAGCTCCAAGCTGTAAGCTTCAAGCGGCAAGCTTGTCGGCGTACAGCTAGTCAGAATTTTTTTTGATCAAGCCGCAGAGCATTTTGGAAAGCTCGCGAGTTTCTTTAATCCAATTTTCAGCCAGCGGCTTTGCTATGTAGGCAATCTCACTGCCGATGATGATCTGCGTGCGCAACTCCCCGTTGGAAGCTTTTGCAATCCAGAGAAACCAGCTTTTCTCCCTGGCACTACGTCGCTCCATACCTTCAGCGATATTGGAGGGCACCGAGAGTGCCGAGCGAGTGATTTGATTCTTGAAACCAAAGTCCTCGCATCGTGCCATCTCTCTATAGATATCTACCGCCAGAGCCTTGCTTCTCTGCCAAACAACCAGTTTCTCGAAGTCCATGACGAGTCACTCGATGCTGGCTCACAGCAACCCGCTGTAAGCATCAAGCTGCAAGCTACGCATCACGCTTCTAACTTGCAGCTTGCCGCTTGTAACTTGAAGCTTAAAAGTACCCTTGACGTTTCTTGTCTTCCATCGAGCCGGCGCCATCGTGGTCGATGACCCGGCCCTGGCGCTCGGAAGTTCGCGTCAGGAGCATTTCCTGGATGATGTCCGTCAGGCTCTCGGCCTCGGACTCCACCGCGCCCGTCAACGGGTAGCAGCCAAGGGTACGGAAACGCACTTTCTTCTTGACGATGCGGGCTTTCTCTTCATCGGACAGATGCTCGAGGATGCGCTCGTCATCGATCATGATCAGGGTGCCGTTCTTCTCGATCACTTCACGCTCGGCGGCGAAGTACAGCGGCACGATCGGGATGCCTTCCAGGTAGATGTACTGCCAGATGTCCAGCTCGGTCCAGTTGGACAGCGGGAACACGCGGATCGACTCGCCCTTGTTGACCTTGCCGTTGTAGACGTTCCACAGCTCGGGACGCTGGTTCTTCGGGTCCCAGCGGTGCTTGCTGTCGCGGAACGAGTAGACGCGCTCCTTGGCGCGGGACTTCTCTTCATCGCGGCGGGCACCGCCGAACGCGGCGTCGAAACCGTGTTTGTCCAGCGCCTGCTTGAGGCCCTCGGTCTTCATGATGTCGGTGTGTTTGGCACTGCCGTGGGTGAACGGGTTGATGCCCTGGGCCACGCCATCCGGGTTGACGTGGGTGATCAGGTCCAGGCCCAGTTCTTCGACCATGCGGTCGCGGAACTTGTACATTTCCTGGAATTTCCACTGGGTATCGACGTGCATCACCGGGAACGGCAGCTTGCCGGGGAAGAACGCCTTGCGGGCCAGATGCAACATCACGGCGGAGTCTTTACCGATGGAGTACAGCATCACCGGGTTGTCGAACTCGGCGGCCACCTCGCGGATGATGTGGATGCTTTCCGCCTCCAGCTGTTTCAGATGCGTCAGTTTGTCGACCATGGCTACTCACGAAAGCTTTCTTATGGACGGCCATCGGGCCGTGTTCGAGCGGGGCATGCTAGCACAGCGACCTGCTTCTAATCAGGGAGCCAACTAGAACGAAACGATATATGAATATGCCGCCCGGTTAGGCAGCTAAATCGCATGCCCGGGCGGCCCATGCAGGGGTTAGATCGGGTTGGGGCAGTCGATGAACAGGTGCTCCAGGGCAAAGCGCCGGGCCAGATAGTCGCCCAGGGCCTGGACGCCGTAACGCTCGGTGGCGTGGTGGCCGGCGGCGATGAAGCTGATGTCGTTTTCCCGGGCACTGTGGAAGGTCTGCTCCGAGGCCTCGCCGCTCAGGTACAGGTCGACGCCGGCCTGCACCGCCTGGTCGATGTAGCCCTGGCCACCCCCGGTGCACCAGCCGACCCGGCGGATCATTTCGCTGCCTTCGATCAGCAGCGGTTCACGGCCCATCGCTTCCTGCACCCGCCGGGCAAAGTCCCGCGCCGTCATGGGTTCGCCCAAGGAACCGACCAAACCGACGACCTTGGGGTTCTCCGGGTCCAATGGGCCTTCCACGGTGATATCCAACTGCCGGGCCAACTGCACGTTGTTGCCCACCTCGGGGTGCAGGTCCAGGGGCAGGTGATAGGCCAACAGGCTGATGTCGTGCTTGAGCAGGGTTTTCAACCTACGCTGCTTCATGCCGGTGATGCAGGGGTTCTCGCCTTTCCAGAAGTAGCCGTGATGCACCAGCACCAGATCGGCCTTGGCCTCCACGGCGGCATCCAGCAAGGCCTGGCTGGCAGTCACGCCACTGACGATACGCATCACCTGCGGGCGCCCTTCGACCTGCAGGCCATTGGGGCAGTAGTCGGCAATGCGTGAACTGCCCAGATAACGGTCCGCTTCTTCCACCAATGTGCTCAGGGCAACGGCCATAAAAGACTCCTAAATATCCCGTTCAGAGGCGCGCGCGGCCTCGTATAATGCGCGACATTATGGGCCGTGCGCAGCCCTTCGTAACCACCCAGGACTTGCTCAATGCTCAAGGCTCTGCGTTTTTTTGGCTGGCCGCTTCTGGCCGGCGTGCTCATCGCGTTGCTGATTATTCAGCGCTACCCCCAGTGGGTCGGCCTGCCCAGCCTGGACGTCAACCTGCAACAAGCGCCTCAAACCACCAGTACCCGGCAGGGACCGGTGTCTTATGCCGATGCGGTGCTGATTGCCGCGCCTGCGGTGGTCAACCTGTACACCACCAAGGTCATCAACAAACCGGCCCACCCACTGTTTGAAGACCCGCAGTTCCGCCGCTTCTTCGGCGACAACCTGCCCAAGCAGCAGCGCATGGAGTCGAGCCTGGGTTCCGGGGTGATCATGAGCCCCGAAGGTTACTTGCTGACCAACAACCACGTGACCTCCGGCGCCGAACAGATCGTGGTGGCGCTCAAGGATGGGCGGGAAACCCTGGCCCGGGTCATCGGCAGCGATCCGGAAACCGATCTGGCGGTGCTCAAGATCGACCTGAAGAACCTGCCTTCGATCACCGTCGGCCGCTCGGAAAACGTCCGCGTCGGCGACGTCGCCCTGGCCATCGGCAACCCGTTCGGAGTCGGCCAGACCGTGACCATGGGCATCATCAGCGCCACCGGACGCAACCAGCTGGGCCTGAACAACTACGAAGATTTCATCCAGACCGACGCCGCGATCAACCCGGGCAACTCCGGCGGCGCCCTGGTGGACGCCAATGGCAACCTGACCGGGATCAACACCGCGATCTTCTCCAAGTCCGGCGGCTCACAGGGCATCGGCTTCGCCATTCCGATCAAGCTGGCCATGGAAGTGATGAAGTCGATCATCGAACACGGCCAGGTCATCCGTGGCTGGCTGGGAATCGAAGTGCAACCGCTGACTCAGGAACTGGCGGAGTCCTTCGGCCTGGCCGGACGTCCCGGGATCGTGGTGGCGGGGATCTTCCGCGATGGCCCGGCACAGAAAGCCGGCATGCAACTGGGTGACGTGATCCTCAGCATCGACGGCGAGCCGGCCGGCGACGGCCGTCGCTCGATGAACCAGGTGGCGCGCATCAAGCCGATGGAAAAAGTCGCCATCCTGGTGATGCGCAATGGCAAGGAACTCAAGCTGACGGCGGAAATCGGCCTGCGTCCGCCACCCGCACCGGTCAAGGAAGAAGACTAAAGCTGGGCCCGGCAATGCCGGGCTAACAGCATACATTCTCATTGGTCATGTTATATTGTTTCAATATTGCTATTGGAACAGCCCCATGACGTCCCGAAAAATCCTCCCCCTGGCCGGTCTGGCACTCGGCCTGCTGGCCGACCCCCTGCTCGCCGAAGAACCGCAAACCCTGGAGCTGGAAACCACCCGCATCAGCACCGAGTACGAGTCCGCCACCGGTCCGGTCAAGGGCTACCGGGCCACCCGCTCGGCCAGTGCCACCAAGACCGATACGGCAATCCGCGATATCCCGCAGTCCGTCAGCGTGATCCCCGCCAGCGTGCTCAAGGACCTGGGCAGCCACAATGTCGAACGCGCCCTGGAGTTTGCCGGCGGAGTCGCCAAGCAGAACAACTTCGGCGGTCTGACCCTGTATGAATACAGCGTGCGCGGCTTCACCACCTCGGAGTTCTACAAGGACGGCTTCAGCGCCAACCGCGGTTACCCCAGCACCCCGGACGCCGCCAACATCGAGCGCATCGAAGTGCTCAAGGGCCCGGCCGCCAGCCTCTATGGCCGCGGCGACCCTGGCGGCACGGTGAACATCGTGACCAAGAAACCCCAGCCCGAAGCCTTCACCACCCTGCAGACCAGTGCCGGCAGCTGGGACCGCTACCGCACCGCCCTGGACCTCAACACCCCGCTGGATGCCCAGGGCAACCTGCTGTCCCGGGTCAACCTGGCGGTGGAGGACAACCACAGCTTTCGCGACCACGTCGACAGTCGCCGGGTGTTCGTCGCCCCCTCCTTCAGCTGGCAGTTGAACCCGGACACAAACCTGCTGGTGGAAAGCGAATTCGTGCGCCACAGCTCGACCTTCGACCGCGGCATCGTCGCCCCCAACAACCGCTGGAGCGGCGTCTCGCGCTCGACCTTCCTCGGCGAACCCAGCGACGGCAACATCGACAACCACAACACCATGCTCCAGGCCGCCCTGGAACATCACCTCAACGACAGCTGGAAGCTGCGCCTGGCCAGCCACTACAAGGAAGGCAAGTTGTGGGGCTTCGCCTCGGAAACCCGCCCGTTGAATGCCGACCAGCACACCGTCAATCGGCGCTACCGCGAGCGCGACAACAACTGGCACGACAGCATCACCCAACTGGAACTGCGCGGCCTGTTCGACATCGGCAGTTGGCAGCACGAAGTGCTGATCGGCAGCGAATACGAGAACTACCGCAAGAACGAGCGGGTCACCACCCTCGCCGGCGGCGCCTACGCTGTCGACATCTACGACCCGATCTACGGCCAGGCCAAGCCCAACGGCAAACGTTCCGGCACGGACTTTTTCGAACATGTCGAAAGCCAGGCCCTCAACCTGCAGGACCAGATTGTCTTCAACGACCGCTTGCGCGGCATGCTCGGCGCCCGCTTCGAACATTTCGAGCAACGGATCGACGACCACACCACCGGCAAGCGCAGCCGCCAGAGCCACGACGCCCTGACCCAGCGCGCCGGCCTGCTCTATCAACTGACGCCGCAAGTGGGCCTGTTCGCCAATGCCTCCACCTCGTTCAAGCCCAACAACGGGCTGGATGCGGCCGGCAAGACCTTCAAGCCCGAGGAAGGGGTCGGTTATGAAGTGGGGATCAAGAGCGAGCTGTTCGACGAGCGTCTGAGCGCCACCCTCGCCGCCTTCCGCATCGACAAGGAAAACGTCCTGGCCCTGGACCCCGGCAGCGACTTCAGCCGCGCCGTGGGCAAGGCCCGCAGTCAGGGCTTGGACATGCAAGTGAGCGGCCAGTTGACTGACGCGGTGCGGGTGATTGGTGCTTATGCGCTGATCGATGCCGAAGTGACCAAGGGCGACCAGACGATCCCGACCGGCAGTCGCATACTCGGCGTGGCCAAGCACAGTGGCAGCCTGCTGGGCGTCTATGAGTTCCAGGACGGACGATTCAAAGGCTCGGACGTCGGCGCCGCCCTGACCTACGTCGGCGATCGCTCCGGCGAGGCCGGCGGCAGCTTCGAGCTGCCGGCCTATCGCACCCTGGACCTGCTGGCCCATTACAAGGCCAGCGACAACCTGACCCTGGGCCTGAACCTGAACAACCTGTTCGACGAGAAGTACTACGAGCGCTCCTACAGCAACTACTGGGTCACGCCCGGCGAGCCGCGCAACTTCACCGTCAGCCTGACACTCAACCTGTAGCCGGAAATCGCCATGCACAACCTCAAATCAATCGCCCTGCTGGGCCTGCTCGCCACCCTGGGTACAACCCAGGCCTCGGCCCACGGTCTGTGGACCGAACAGCGCCGCGGCAATATCGAAGTGATCTACGGCCACGGCGCCGAAGACGACGCCTTCAAGGCCCAGAAGATCAGTGGTGCCTGGGCCTACGACGCCGCAGCCAGAATGATTCCAGTGACCGTGCAACGCCTGGCTGACCATGCGCGCCTGCAACCACTCAAGCCACCGGCGGTGCTGGCGGTGGCGCTGGACAACGGTCCGTGGGCACAAACGGCGGACAAACGCTGGGTCAACCAAGGGCGCAGCAAAGTTGCGGGGGCCATCGCCTCGACCCACACCTTCAAGTACAGCCTGGCGATCTATCAAGCGGGGGCGAAGCTGCCCAGGCTGGAACAGCTCAAGCTGCTGATCCTGCCGGAAGTCGACCCGCTGACCGTGGGCCAGGGCAATAGCCTGCCGGTGCGGGTACTGCTGGATGGGCAGCCCGTGGCTGGGGTCAAGTTGATCGGCGACTACCGCAATGCACCGAGCACCCTGAGCACCGAAACCGATGCTCAGGGACGCGCTCAAGTGTTGGTGAGAAATGAAGGCTTGAACGTGATTGCCGCAGAGCTTGACGTGCCGCTCAAGGACGACCCGGATGTGGCTTCACGCGGCCTGTTCAGCTCCCTGACCTTCCTCGGCGAGCCGCACCACGAGTGAGAGCAGCCGGGGGGCTGCAGCTACAAGCGGCAAGCTTGTAGCTGCAGGCGAGAGGCTCCAAGCATTGGCTCTGGGCTTCTAACTTGCCGCTTGCGGCTTAAAGCTGCCCCAACCCGTCGATCAGCGCCTGGTTCTGCTCCGGCGTGCCGATGCTGATCCGCAGGAATTGGGCGATCCGTTCCTGCTTGAAGTGACGCACGATCACCCCTTGCTCACGCAGCTTGGCCGCCAGGCCGGCTGCGTCGTGCTGGGGGTGGCGGGCAAAGATGAAGTTGGCCGCCGACGGCAGCACTTCAAAACCCTTGGCCTGCAACTGCGCCACCACCCACTCGCGGCTTTCGATCACCAGCTGACAGGTCTTGGCAAAGTACTCGCGGTCCTCGAAGGCCGCCGCTGCACCCACAATGGCCAGGCGATCCAGCGGGTAGGAGTTGAAGCTGTTCTTGATCCGCTCCAGGGCCTCGATCAGGTCCGGATGCCCCACTGCCAGGCCCACCCGCAAGCCGGCCAGGGAGCGCGACTTGGACAGGGTCTGGGTCACCAGCAGGTTGGGGTAGCGGTCCACCAGGCTGATGGCAGTCTGGCCACCGAAGTCGATATAGGCTTCGTCCACGACCACCACCGAATCCGGGCTGGCCTGGAGGATCTGCTCCACCGCGTCCAGGGCCAGCAGGCAGCCGGTGGGCGCATTCGGGTTGGGGAAGATGATCCCGCCGTTGGGCTGGGCGTAGTCGGCCACACGGATCTGGAACTGTTCGTCCAGGGGCACCGCCTGGTAGTCGATGCCGTACAGGCCGCAATACACCGGGTAGAAGCTGTAGCTGATGTCCGGGAACAGCAGCGGCTTATCCTGCTGCAGCAGGCCATGGAAAATGTGCGCCAGGACTTCGTCGGAACCGTTGCCGAGGAAGACCTGATTGCCCTGCACCCCGTAATAGCGGGCCACCGCCTGCTTGAGCAGGTCGCTGTTGGGATCGGGATACAGGCGCAGGTTGTCGTTGAGCTCGGCCTGCATCGCCGCCAGGGCCTTGGGCGACGGGCCATAGGGGTTTTCGTTGGTGTTGAGCTTGACCAGCTTGGTCAGCTTGGGTTGCTCGCCCGGCACGTAGGGCACCAGGTTCTTGACGAACGGACTCCAGAATTTGCTCATGTTCATTGCCCCTGATCTTGGTCATCGACGATGCGGTATTCGGCGCTGCGGGCGTGGGCGGTCAGTGACTCGCCACGGGCCAGCACCGAGGCGGTCCGGCCCAGCTCGGACGCACCCTGCTCGGAGCAGAAGATGATCGACGAGCGTTTCTGGAAGTCATACACCCCCAGCGGTGAGGAGAAACGCGCAGTACCGGACGTCGGCAGCACGTGGTTCGGCCCGGCGCAGTAATCGCCCAGCGCCTCGGAGGTGTGACGGCCCATGAAGATCGCCCCGGCGTGGCGGATCTGCGGCAGCCAGGCTTGCGGGTCGGCCACCGACAGCTCCAGGTGCTCGGGGGCAATGCGGTTGGCCACGTCCATGGCCTGCTGCATGTCGCGAACCTGGATCAGGGCGCCACGGCCATTGATCGAGGTGTTGATGATTTCCGCACGCTCCATGGTCGGCAGCAGCTTGGCGATGCTCGCCGCCACCTTGTCGAGGAACTCGGCGTCCGGGCTGACCAGGATCGCCTGGGCGTCTTCGTCGTGTTCGGCCTGGGAGAACAGGTCCATGGCGATCCAGTCCGGATCGGTCTGGCCGTCACAGACCACGAGGATCTCCGACGGACCGGCGATCATGTCGATGCCGACCTGGCCAAACACATGGCGCTTGGCGGTGGCCACATAGATGTTGCCCGGGCCGACCACCTTGTCCACCTGGGGCACGCTTTCGGTGCCGTAGGCCAGCGCGGCCACGGCCTGGGCGCCGCCGATGGTGAAGACTCGGTCGACCCCGGCAATGCAGGCCGCCGCCAGCACCAGCTCATTGACCTCGCCACGCGGGGTCGGCACCACCATCACCACCTCGGTCACGCCCGCCACCTTGGCCGGGATCGCGTTCATCAGCACCGACGACGGGTAGGAAGCCTTGCCCCCCGGCACGTACAGGCCGGCGCGGTCCAGCGGCGTGACCTTCTGGCCCAGCACCGTGCCGTCGGCCTCGGTGTAGCTCCAGGAGTCCTGCTTCTGTTTCTCGTGATAGCTGCGCACCCGCGCCGCGGCCTTTTCCAGGGCTTCGCGCTGGGCCACAGTGATTCGGGTCAGGGCCAGCTCCAGGCGCTCGCGCGGCAGGATCAGGTCGGCCATGGAGGCCACTTGCAGGCCGTCGAAACGCTGGGTGAACTCCACCAGCGCCGCGTCACCGCGCTCGCGCACGGCCTTGATGATGTCCAGCACCCGCTGATTGACCGAATCGTCAGAGACACTTTCCCAGCTCAGCAGATGATCCAGATGACGGGCGAAATCCGGGTCGGCAGCGTTGAGTCGGCGAATTGCAGTCGGAGCGGTCATAGCGAAGGCCTCAATGATTGGCGAGTGCACAAAAGGGCAAGCTTGGATTTGCAAAGCTCAGGCGCCGCAAGACTACCAAGCCATCCGCGTGGGCACCTGAGCATTCTGGCTATGACGCGGATAGATGGGCGCGGCTCAAGGCCACGCATGTGAATCAGCCGCGGTGTCGCGATTCCACTGCCTTGCGCAGGGTGTCGATCAACGCCTGGATACGGGCGTGCTGCATCTTCATCGATGCCTTGTTGACCACCAGGCGGGAGCTGATGGTGGCGATCAGTTCCTGGGGCTCCAGGCCGTTGGCCCGCAGGGTGTTGCCGGTGTCGACCACGTCGATGATCTTGTCCGCCAGACCGATCAGCGGCGCCAGCTCCATCGAGCCGTAGAGCTTGATGATGTCCACCTGGCGGCCCTGTTCGGCGTAGTAACGCTTGGCCACGTTGACGAACTTGGTGGCCACGCGCAGGCGCCCCTTGGGTTCGACAGCGCCAATGGCACCTGCGGTCATCAGCTTGCACTGGGCAATCTGCAGGTCCAGCGGTTCGTACAGGCCCTGGCCGGAGTACTCCATCAGGACGTCCTTGCCGGCCACCCCAAGGTCGGCAGCGCCATGTTCGACATAGGTCGGCACATCGGTGGCGCGTACGATCAGCAGGCGAACATCGTCCTGAGTCGTGGGGATGATCAGTTTGCGGCTCTTGTCCGGATTCTCGGTTGGCACGATGCCCGCTTCAGCCAGAAGCGGCAGCGTGTCGTCGAGGATACGGCCCTTGGACAGTGCGATGGTCAACATGAGTAACGTAAGTCCTTCTGCGGCGACTGATGCCCGGACGCAAACGGCGCCAGACATGCGTCGAGCCTGAAGACAGGCTCGACGTGGAACAGATTCGGCTGTGGGCACCTCCCTGTGCCCGTCATGCTACTAGCCCGGTACGCGGCGGATCTTGGCGCCGAGCATCTGCAGCTTCTCTTCGATGCACTCGTAACCACGGTCGATGTGGTAGATGCGGTCGATCAGGGTGTCGCCTTCGGCCATCAGGGCCGAGATCACCAGGCTGGCCGAGGCCCGCAGGTCGGTGGCCATGACCGGCGCGCCCTTGAGGATTTCGGTGCCGGTGACGATCGCTGTGTTGCCTTCGACCTGGATCTTGGCGCCCATACGGTGCAGTTCGTACACGTGCATGAAGCGGTTTTCGAAGATGGTCTCGATCACCGCGCCCGTGCCTTCGGCAATCGCGTTCAGGGAAATGAACTGCGCTTGCATGTCGGTCGGGAACGCCGGGTACGGAGCAGTACGCACGTTGACCGCCTTGGGGCGCTTGCCGTGCATGTTGAGCTCAATCCAGTCGCTGCCGGTGGTGACTTCGGCGCCCGCTTCCTTGAGTTTTTCCAGTACGGCTTCAAGGATGGTCGGATCGGTGTCCTTGACCTTGACCCGGCCGCCGGTGACGGCAGCCGCCACCAGGTAGGTGCCGGTTTCGATACGGTCGGGCATGACCTTGTAGATCGCCGAATGCAGACGCTCGACGCCATCGATGGTGATGGTGTCGGTGCCGGCGCCGGAAATCTTCGCGCCCATGGCGATCAGGAAGTTTGCCAGGTCGACGACTTCAGGTTCGCGGGCGGCGTTCTGCAGCACGCTGCGGCCCCGGGCCAACGCCGCGGCCATCATGATGTTCTCGGTACCGGTCACGCTCACGGTATCGAAGAAGAAGTTCGCGCCGCGCAGGCCGCCTTCAGGGGCCTTGGCCTTGATGTAGCCGCCTTCGACATCGATCACCGCGCCCATGGCTTCCAGGCCGCGGATGTGCAGGTCAACCGGGCGCGAGCCGATGGCGCAACCGCCTGGCAGAGCCACTTCGGCCTCACCGAAGCGGGCAACCATCGGGCCCAGCACCAGGATCGAGGCGCGCATGGTTTTCACCAGCTCGTAAGGCGCCACCAGGGTCTTGATGGTGCGCGGGTCGATTTCGACACTGAGCTTCTCGTCGATCACCGGTTCGATGCCCATGCGACCGAACAGCTCGATCATGGTGGTGATGTCGTGCAGGTGCGGCAGGTTGGCCACGGTGACCGGGCCATCGCACAGCAGGGTTGCCGCCAGAATCGGCAGCGCGGAGTTCTTGGCCCCGGAAATGCGGATCTCGCCATCAAGGCGAACGCCGCCGGTAATAATCAATTTATCCATAACAGTCTCGACGCCCTTGGGCTCAGGTGCGCTCGGCCCAGGCCGCGCGGCTGAAAAATTTCATGGTGATCGCGTGGATGCTGCCATCGGCAATCCATGGATTCAAATGGGCATAGATGCTCTGCTGACGCTTGACCGGGCTCAAGGCCACCAGTTCGTCGCTAATCACGTTCAGCTGAAAGTTGCAGCCTTCGCCCTCAACTTCTACCTGAGCTCCGGGCAGCTTTCCCTCAAGAAAGCTCTTCACTTCGTTGGCCTGCATGCTCAACCTCAATCGGCGCCCTGTGCGCGCGGGTCGGACATCATACAAAAAAGCCCCGCGCCTGCGAACCCCGCATAGCAGGACTCTGACGGGGGGCTTCTATATAGATGTGGGTTACTACGGATGGAGGAGGATCTCGGTGACCCCGGATACCTCGGCGATTTCCCGCATGTCCTCGGGCAGGGCGCGAACGCTCACCGTCTTGCCCAGCCCCTGACCATCGCGAATGAAGGCCAGCAACAGGGCCAGACCGACACTGCTGGATTTTTCCACCGCCGAGCAATCGAGTACCAGGGCGGTGCCCGGGCTCGACTTGATCAGCGCCAGGCCCTGCTTGCGCAGGCCAGGGCCGCTGCGGTAATCCAGCACGCCGCTGATCAGCAGCTCCCCGGCGTCACCCAGGCGTACGGCCGACTCACTCATTGTGCAGCCTTATGGGCGGCATCTTCGGTGACTTCCTTGGCCTTGGCCACTTCGCCGGCCCAGCCGTCGATGGTCTTGTCCAGGTTGTTGCCGTTGCGCTGCATGGCGTCGGCGAACTGATCACGGAACAGCTTGCCGATGTTGATGCCGTTGATGATCACGTTACGCACTTTCCACTCGTCGTTGATCTTTTCCAGGGTGTAGGACACCGGATAGATAGCGCCGTTGTTGCCTTTGACCTGCATGTCCACGCTGGTACGGGTGCCGCTTTCATCCTTGGCCGGAGAAACGGTGATGCCCTGGTTGTTGTACTCGAGCAAGGCGTTGCCATAGAACTGCATCAGGCTGCGCTTGAAGTTCTCCTGGAAGCGCGCCATCTGCTCCGGTGTGGCCTTGCGCGAATACTTCACGGTCATGATGCTGCGGGAGATGCCGTCGGCATCCACCACCGGACCGACAATGCCGTTCAGGGCGTTGTAGAAATCGTTCGGGCTTTGCTTGTACTTTTCCTTGTTGGCCGCCAGATCCGCCAGCAGGCGGGTCGTGGTGTCCTGCACCAGATCGTGTGCGGAAGGTGCACCGGCCGCATTGGCCAGCAACGGCAGGGCCGCCAGCAGCACCAACAGGCCACGTCGCAAGATAGAGATCATCGAAAAACTCCTCATTTGGCGTCTTTGCTAACGGTATTGAGCAGGAATTTACCGATCAGGTCCTCCAGCACCAGCGACGACTGGGTGTCGTGGATGGTCCCGCCATCCTTGAGCAAGGCTTCTTCCCCGCCCACGCTGATACCGATGTATTTCTCACCCAACAGGCCAGCCGTCAGGATAGATGCAGTGGAGTCGGTCGGCAGATTATCCACACGTTTTTCCAGTTGCATGGTGACCCGACCGGTGAAGCTGTCGCGGTCCAGATCGATCGCCGTGACCTTGCCGATGGTTACCCCGGCCATGGTCACCTTAGCTCTGACCGTCAAACCGGCGATATTGTCGAAGTAGGCGTAAAGCTTGTAGGTATCGGTGCTTGCGCTCGGAGACAAGCCACTGACTCGCAGGGCAAGCAACAGCAAAGCCAGGATGCCGGCCAGCAGGAAAAGGCCGACACCGATTTCCAGGGTGCGGTTTTGCATCAGAAATCTCCAAACATCAAGGCGGTCAGAATAAAGTCCAAGCCGAGTACGGCCAACGAGGCGTACACCACGGTCTTGGTAGTGGCACGGCTGATCCCCTCTGAAGTGGGCTCACAGTCGTAGCCTTGGAATACGGCGATCCAGGTCACTACAAACGCAAAAACGATACTCTTGATCACACCATTGAGTACGTCACCGCTGAAGGTCACGCTGTTCTGCATGTTCGACCAGTAGGAACCTTCATAGACACCCAGCCAGTCCACGGCAACCCAAGAGCCGCCCCAGATGCCCACTACGCTGAAAATCATCGCCAGCAGCGGCAGGGAGATGAAGCCGGCCCACAGGCGTGGCGCGATGATGTACTTGAGCGGGTCGACCCCGATCATCTCCAGGCTGGAGAGCTGCTCGGTGGATTTCATGTTGCCGATCTCGGCCGTCAGCGCCGAACCGGCACGACCGGCGAACAGCAGCGCGGTAACCACCGGCCCCAGCTCACGCAACAGGGTCAGGGCGACCATCTGCCCCACCGCCTGCTCCGAACCGTAGCTGGAGAGAATGTTGAAGCCCTGCAGCGCCAGCACCATGCCGATGAAGACTCCGGACACGACGATGATCACCAGGGACATCACGCCCACGGAGTGCAGTTGCTTGATCAGCAGGCCGAAACTGCCGCCGATGCCGCCACGTCCCAACAGCGCGTGAAACAGGAACAGGGTGGAACGCCCCAGTACCGCCAGGACATCGATGCCTGAGCGACCGAAGAGGCGAACCCTCTCGATTAGCGATATTTTGCGCATCAGCGCTTCCCCAGAAGATCTGCGCGGTAATCCGTCGCTGGAAAGTGAAACGGCACCGGGCCGTCGGGATCCCCCTTCATGAATTGACGGATACGCGGATTGTCGGAGTCCATCAGTTCGTCAGGAGTTCCCTGACCCAATACCTGGCCATCACCGACTACATAGAGGTAATCGGCAATGCTCGCGGTTTCCGCAAGATCGTGGGACACCACGATGCTGGTAATGCCCAGGGCATCGTTGAGCAGGCGGATCAGCCGCACCAGGACGCCCATGGCGATCGGGTCCTGACCCACGAAGGGTTCGTCGTACATGAGAATCTGCGGATCCAGGGCGATGGCCCGGGCCAGGGCGACCCGACGCTTCATGCCGCCGGACAGCTCGTCGGGCATCAGGTCGACGGCACCACGCAGGCCCACCGCCTGCAGCTTGAGCAGGACAATGTCGCGAATCATCTCGTCCGGCAGTTCGGTATGCACCCGCAGCGGAAAAGCCACGTTCTCGAACACATCCAGATCGGTAAACAGTGCGCCACTCTGAAACAGCACGCCCATTTGCTTGCGCGCATCGAACAGATCGCTGCGCGAGAGGGTCGGCAGATTCTGGCCGTTGACCCACACTTCGCCGCTGCTGGGCCGCAACTGCATGCCCATCAAGCGCAACAGGGTGGTTTTTCCGCAGCCGGAAGGCCCCATGATGCCGGTGACCTTGCCCCGCGGAATACGGATATCCACGTTATTGAAAATGCTGCGCGCACCGCGCTTGAAGGACAGTCCCTTCAGCTCGACCGCGTAGGCGTTATCGGCACTCATCTAAACTCCTTGCGATGCAGCCTATCACTCGGACGCTTGGCTCCCTGCCGGGAGTACGTGCCCCTGGGCAGGCCGAACTGGCGGCGAACTATATCACTGCTGATACGACGCCCCCAAGGCCGAAGCCGTGAACGTTCAGGTCCAGGACAGGCGAAATCGGAGGAATCCTGATACCGGACGGACAAAGGCTGACGAACTTGCGTGAGGGATTTGTTCATTACCGCTATAATCGCCGCCTTTTCATCGGGCTATACGATTTCAGACATGAGCCAATCCAGCGACCTGATTCAATCAGCACAACGCACCATCCGCCTCGAACTTCAGGCCGTAGAAGGCTTGCTGCCCCATATCGACGCAGATTTCGTACGCGCTTGCGAGATGATTCTGGCCAGCAAAGGCCGAGTGGTCGTGGTCGGCATGGGCAAGTCCGGGCACATCGGCAACAAGATCGCCGCGACCCTGGCGAGCACCGGAACCACCGCTTTCTTTGTCCATCCGGCCGAAGCCAGCCACGGCGACATGGGCATGATCACCCGCGACGACGTGATCCTGGCCCTCTCCAACTCGGGTTCCACCAACGAAATCGTCACCTTGCTGCCGCTGATCAAGCGCCTGGGCATCCAGCTGATCAGCCTGACCGGCAACCCCGAGTCGCCGCTGGCCAAGGCCGCCGACGTCAACCTCAACGTCCATGTCGAGCACGAGGCCTGCCCGCTGAACCTGGCCCCCACCTCCTCGACCACTGCCGCCCTAGTCATGGGCGATGCCCTGGCCGTGGCCCTGCTGGAAGCCCGCGGGTTCACTGCCGAAGACTTCGCCTTCTCCCATCCTGGAGGCGCCCTGGGCCGTCGCCTGCTGCTCAAGGTCGAGAACGTGATGCACGAAGGCAACGACCTGCCACAGGTGCAACGGGGCACCCTGCTCAAGGATGCGCTCATGGAAATGACCCGCAAGGGCCTGGGCATGACCGTGATCCTCGAGGCCGACGGCCGCCTGGCCGGGATCTTCACCGACGGCGACCTGCGCCGCACCCTGGATCGCGCCATCGATATCCACCACGCCACCATCGATTCGGTCATGACCCCTCATGGCAAGACCGCCCGTGCCGATATGCTGGCCGCCGAAGCCCTGAAGATCATGGAAGACCATAAAATCAGCGCCCTGGTGGTGGTGGACAAGGAAGACCGGCCGATCGGCGCCTTGAACATGCACGACCTGCTGCGCGCGGGAGTGATGTAAATGAGTGCCGACCTGCTGCAACGCGGTAAACACATCAAGCTGGCGGTCTTCGACGTCGATGGCGTCCTGACCGACGGTCGCCTGTACTTCCTTGAAGACGGCAGCGAATTCAAGACCTTCAATACCCTCGATGGCCAAGGCATCAAGATGCTCATGGCCGCCGGGGTGCAGACCGCGATCATCAGCGGGCGCAAGACCCCTGTGGTGGAACGCCGCGCCAAGAACCTGGGGATCCCCCATCTGTACCAGGGCCGCGAAGACAAACTGGTGGTACTGGACGAGCTTCTTGCCCAACTGGGCCTAAGCTATGAACAGGTCGCCTACCTGGGTGACGACCTGCCCGACCTGCCGGTGATCCGCCGTGTCGGCCTGGGCATGGCGGTGGCCAACGCTGCCAGCTTTGTCCGCGAACACGCCCACGGCATTACCGTTGCCCGCGGCGGCGAAGGTGCCGCACGGGAGTTCTGCGAGCTGATCCTGCGCGCCCAGGATCGCCTTGAAGCAGCCAATGCCGCTTATTTATAGAGCCCTCCCATGCTGAGTAAAAAGATTCGCACCATCCTGATCTTCGGGACCATCGCCCTGCTGTTCGCGGCGGTCGGCTACTGGAACATCAGCCCGGAACGCTTCCTCGACAAGCCAGTGGTGCAGGTCGACGAGAGCGCCATCGACTATTACGCGATCAACGCCCGCAGTGTGCAGTACCTGCCCGACGGCAAACTGCAGTACGAAATGACCTCGGACAAGGTCGAACACATCAAGGCCAGCGAAGTGACACTGCTGACCAAGCCCGACCTGCAGATGTACCGCGGCACCACTTATCCCTGGCACGTCCAGAGCGAGCGCGGCGAAGTCAATCCGGACGGCACCGAGGTCGAGCTGATCGATTCGGTTCGGGTTTCCCGCACCGACGAGCACAACCGCAACCTGCTGATCACCACCAGCCGCATGACAGTATTCCCGCAGAAGCAATATGCGCAGACCGAGCAAGCCGTTAGAATCGACGGCGCCGACGGCGTGACCACTGCCAAGGGAATGAAAGCGTATTTGAAAGACGGCAGGATGAACCTGCTATCGAACGTAAGAGGACAGTATGAGGCTCGTTAAAACCCTCCCTATTTTGCTCAGTCTGGGCGCAGCACTGGGAAGCGTGAGCGCCTGGGCTCTGCCGAACGATAGCCAACAGCCAATCCGCATTCAGGCAGACGACGCCCAGCTGGACGACAAGAACGGCGTGGCCACCTACAAGGGCGATGTGATCATCACCCAGGGCTCGATGAAGATCACCGGCAACACCGTGACCATCACCCGATCCAAGACCGGCGAAATCGATGTCGTGACGTCGGTGGGCAACCTGGCCTACTTCGAGCAGCTGCAGAAGCAGACCGACCCGAAACCGGTCCAGGCCTACGCCGTGACCATCCAGTACCATGCCCAGCAGAACCGCATCGTGCTGATCGACAAGGCCAAGGTCATCAACGACGGCAACACCACCGAAGGCGAGAAGATCGTCTACGACACCGTCAAGCAAGTGGCTAACGCCGGTCGCGCCAACGGCAGCTCGGTCACCGCGCCACGTCCGCGGATCGACATGGTCATCCAGCCGAAAAAGAAAACCGACGAGCAAAAGGCCCAGTAATGGCAACTCTGAAAGCCCAGCACCTGGCCAAGAGCTACAAGAGCCGCCAGGTCGTGCGTGATGTCAGCCTGTCCATCGACAGCGGGCAGATCGTCGGCCTGCTCGGCCCCAACGGCGCCGGCAAGACCACCTGCTTCTACATGATCGTCGGTCTGGTCCAGGCTGATCAGGGCCGCGTCCTGATCGACGACCTGGATGTCAGCCACCAACCGATGCACGGTCGCGCCCGCGCCGGTATCGGCTATCTACCTCAGGAAGCCTCGATCTTTCGCAAGCTGTCGGTCGCAGACAACATCATGGCCATCCTCGAGACCCGCAAGGAGCTCGACAAGGCCGGCCGCCGCCAGGAGCTGGAAAGCCTGCTGCAGGAATTCCACATCAACCACATCCGCGACAATCTCGGCATGAGCCTGTCCGGTGGCGAGCGCCGCCGCGTGGAAATCGCCCGGGCGCTGGCGACCGCACCCAAGTTCATCCTGCTGGACGAACCCTTCGCCGGTGTCGACCCGATCTCGGTCGGCGATATCAAGCAGATCATCCATCACCTGAAGGCCAAAGGCATCGGTGTACTGATCACTGACCACAACGTCCGGGAAACCCTGGACATCTGTGAGACTGCCTATATCGTCAATGACGGGCAACTGATCGCCGAGGGCGACTCCGAGACCATCCTGGCCAACGAACTGGTCAAGGAAGTCTATCTGGGCCATGAGTTCCGCCTGTAACGGCTGAGGTGTCGGGCCAGACGCCAGAGCGCCGCAAACGATAAATCCCCACAAACTTTATTGTTACAGCGCTCTAGGCAAACACTTCAGTTTCAGGCATATAATTTGCTTATGTTTGGCGCTTCGGCGCCCTGTAGTGGATGGCGCATGTGCGCCGGCAAATAAGGTGTTAAGCCCCTGCCATGAAACCATCGCTAGTCCTGAGAATGGGCCAGCAGCTGACGATGACACCGCAGCTGCAACAGGCCATCCGCCTGCTCCAATTGTCGACCCTGGACCTGCAACAGGAAATCCAGGAAGCCCTGGAGTCCAACCCGATGCTCGAACGCCAGGAAGACGGCGACGACTTCGACAACAGCGACCCCCTGGCCGACAACACCGAGTCCAAACCCAATACCGAAATCCAGGAACCCTCCTACCAGGAAACCGCCCCCACGGTGGACAACCTCGAGGAAGGCGAATGGAACGAACGCATCCCCAACGAGTTGCCGGTGGATACCGCCTGGGAAGACGTCTACCAGACCAGCGCCAGCAGCCTGCCCAGCAGCGATGACGACGAGTGGGACTTCACCACTCGCACATCGGCCGGAGAAAGCCTGCAGAGCCACCTGCTCTGGCAACTGAACCTGGCCCCGATGTCGGACACCGATCGCCTGATCGCCGTGACCCTGATCGATTGCATCAACAATCAGGGCTACCTGGACGAAACCCTTGAGGAGATCCTCGAGGCCTTCGATCCGGAGCTGGACATCGAACTGGACGAGATCGAAGCCGTCCTGCATCGCATCCAGCAATTCGAACCTGCCGGCATCGGCGCACGCAATCTGGGCGAATGCCTGCTCCTGCAGTTGCGCCAGCTGCCGGCGAAAACTCCCTGGCTGAGCGAGGCCCAGCGCCTGGTCAGCGATTACATCGACCTCCTGGGCAGTCGCGACTACAGCCAGTTGATGCGTCGCATGAAGCTCAAGGAAGACGAACTGCGCCAGGTCATCGAACTGGTGCAAAGTCTCAACCCGCGTCCCGGCTCGCAGATCGAATCCAGCGAAGCCGAGTACGTGGTTCCGGACGTCATCGTGCGCAAGGACAACGAGCGCTGGCTGGTGGAGCTGAACCAGGAATCCGTGCCACGCCTGCGGGTCAACGCACAGTACGCCGGTTTTGTTCGCCGCGCCGACACCAGCGCCGACAACACCTTCATGCGCAATCAGTTGCAGGAAGCCCGCTGGTTCATCAAGAGCCTGCAGAGCCGCAACGAAACCCTGATGAAAGTGGCCACCCAGATCGTCGAGCACCAACGGGGCTTCCTCGAATATGGCGACGAAGCCATGAAACCCCTGGTTCTGCATGACATTGCCGAAGCGGTCGGCATGCACGAATCAACGATTTCCCGGGTGACCACGCAAAAATTCATGCATACCCCCCGGGGCATATATGAACTGAAATACTTTTTCTCCAGCCACGTCAGCACCTCGGAAGGCGGCGAATGCTCGTCCACGGCAATCCGCGCGATCATCAAAAAACTGGTGGCTGCGGAAAATCAGAAAAAGCCGTTGAGTGACAGCAAGATCGCTGGTTTACTGGAGTCACAAGGCATTCAGGTAGCCCGCCGGACCGTCGCCAAGTACCGCGAATCCCTTGGGATCGCGCCTTCCAGCGAACGGAAGCGGTTGATGTAACCGCCGGGCCGGCCACAGCGTTTCGGAGTGTGCCTGCAAGCTGGCTCAGCCAGCTGGTTGCAGGCATGGTCTAGGTGGCAGGCACCTCAGCCTGCCGCGTTATGCACTGGCAACGAAGGAGAAGCTGTATGCAAGTCAACATCAGTGGACACCAACTCGAAGTGACTGAACCTCTGCGCGCTTACATCGGCGAAAAACTCGACCGGCTGGAGCGGCATTTCGACAAGATTACCAATGTGCAGGTCACCATGGCCGTCGAGAAACTGAAGCAGAAAATCGAAGCCACCCTGCACATCCACGGTGGGGAGGTCGTCGCCAATGCAGAACATGACGATATGTATGCCGCAATCGACCTGCTCACGGACAAGCTTGACCGCCAACTGAAAAAGCATAAGGAAAAGCAACTCCACCTTCTCCAAGGCACGGGTCGCTAACACTCCCCTCCCATGATCCGACTTGAAAGCATCCTGACCCCCGGCCGTTCCCTGGTGAACGTGCCGGGCGGCAGTAAAAAACGCGCCCTCGAACAAATTGCCAACCTGATCAGTCGTGAAGTGCCTGATCTGGAGATGCAGGACGTCTTCGAGAGCCTGATCGCCCGCGAAAAACTCGGCTCCACCGGTTTTGGCAATGGCATCGCCATTCCCCACTGCCGCCTCAAAGGCTGCGAGTCGCCCATCAGTGCACTGATGCACCTGGACGCTCCCATCGATTTCGACGCCATCGACGGCGCCCCGGTCGACCTGCTGTTCGTCCTGCTGGTCCCGGAAGCCGCCACCGATGCTCATCTGGAACTGCTGCGGCAGATAGCCAGCATGCTCGATCGCAAGGAAGTCCGCGAGCGCCTGCGCAATGCCACCAGCAACGAAGCCTTGTATCAGGTTGTCCTGGACGAGCAAAACGGTCAGTAATCATGCGTTTGATCATCGTCAGCGGCCGTTCCGGCTCAGGTAAAAGCACCGCCCTCGATGTTCTTGAGGACCACGGCTACTACTGCATCGATAACCTGCCCGCCGGCTTGCTGCCCGAGCTGGCCGAACGCGCTTTGATTCACACTGAACTGGCGCAACCGCTGGTAGCGGTGTCCATCGACGCCCGCAACCTGCCCAGCCATCTGTCACGCTTCCCTGAACTGCTGGAAGAAGTGCGCAGCCGGCATATCCAGTGTGACGTTCTTTATCTGGATGCCGACGAGGAAACCCTGCTCAAGCGTTTCTCGGAAACTCGTCGTCGTCACCCGCTGAGCAGTGCCAATCGCTCACTGGCCGAAGCCATCCACGACGAAACCCAGCTGCTGGGCCCGATCGTCGATCTGGCCGACCTCAAGGTCAACACCACCAATCTGAACCTCTACCAACTGCGGGACACCATCAAGCTGCGCCTGTTGAACCAGCCGGAACCCGGCACCGCGTTCCTGGTGGAGTCCTTTGGTTTCAAACGCGGCATGCCGGTGGATGCCGATCTGGTGTTTGACGTTCGCTGTCTGCCCAACCCGTATTGGAAACCCGAGCTGCGTGCCCAATCCGGACTGGACGCCCCGGTAGCGGAATACCTGGCTGCGCAACCCGATGTCGAAGAGATGTTCCAGGACATCGAAAGCTATCTGCTCAAGTGGCTGCCGCGCTTCGCCGCCAGCAACCGCGCCTACGTGACCATTGCCATTGGCTGCACCGGCGGGCACCACCGCTCCGTGTACCTGACCGAGCGCCTGGGCAAGGTGTTGCAAAAAACCCTGAAGAACGTCCAGGTTCGCCACCGCGACCTTAGCTGAAAGGATCTACCCCGCGATGCCAGCTCTGGAAATCGAGATCATCAACAAACTGGGCCTGCACGCCCGCGCCTCAGCCAAGTTCGTCGGCGTGGCCGGCCAGTTCCCCTGCCAGATCCGCGCCGGCAGGACCCCGGAATCCATGGTCGATGGCAAAAGCATCATGGCCATGATGATGCTCGCCGCCGGCAAGGGCACCAAGATCCACCTCAAGACCGAAGGCGAGCAGGAACAGGAAGCACTGGATGCACTGGTTGCCCTGATCAACAACTACTTCGACGAAGGCGAGTAAGCACGAGCGGCATTCAGGCCAGTGCGGTATCCATCACCATCATCAGGCAGAAACCGATACACAGGCCGAGACTGGCAAGCTTGTCATGGCCATTGCGACGCGACTCCGGAATCACTTCATGAGTGACCACCAGCAGCATCGCCCCCGCTGCCAGGGCCAGGCCCAAGGGCAGCACCACCTGCGCCAGGCTCACCAGCCAGGCACAGAGCAAGGCAAAGACCGGCTCCACCAGGCCTGAAGCGGCGCCGATCAGGAACGCCTTGCCCCGCGACATCCCCGCCCCCGCCAACACCAGGGCAATCACCAGCCCTTCTGGTACATCCTGCAGGGCAATGCCCATGGCCAGACTGTCCGCATCCGGCATGCCGCCTCCGGCCGACACCCCCACCGCCATCCCTTCAGGAATGTTGTGGGCAATGATCGCGAAGACGAACAACCAGATCCGCGGGGCAATCACTGGATGCTCCGGCGTGCCCACCAGCAACTCCGGGCTGCCGCCGGAAATCTTGCGGTCCACCAGGAACAGAACAAGGGCCCCCAGCATGATGCCGGCACAGATCAGGCCGCTGGAGCCCCAGGCAGACAAGCCCAGGTCCTGGGCTGCGGCAATGCCGGGGACAACCAGTGAAAACGCCGTCGCCGCCAGCATCACTCCGGCACCAAAACCCAGCAGGGTGTCGCTCACCGCCACCGGCATTTGCCGGATCACCAGCACCGGGACCGCCCCCAGTGCCGTACCCAGCGCGCAAATGGAACCGCCTTGCAAGGCACGCAGCAGGCGCGGTTCCAGGCTTAGCCAGCTCAGCCCTTGAGCCACCAGCAAAGCGGTCCCCGCCAACAGCAACAGCGAACCGAAGGCATAGCGAAACATTCGTCCGCTGCTGATCGCCAGTGTTTCAGTGCCCATAGTCGGCCTTAGATCTTGTTTTCAGGATAAGGGATCAAGCCATCGCGGCCCGGTAGCGCTGAGCCACTTCCGGCCAGTTGATCACGTTGTAGAACGCGTTGATGTATTCCGGCCGCCGGTTCTGATATCGCAGGTAATAGGCGTGCTCCCACACGTCCAGCCCCAGAATGGGCGTATTGCCGTTCATCAGCGGACTGTCCTGATTGCCGCTGCTTTCCACCACCAGCTTTTTCTCCGGGGTCACGCTGAGCCAGGCCCAGCCGCTGCCGAAACGGGTCAGCGCGGCCTTGGTGAAGGCCTCCTTGAAGCGTTCGAAACCGCCCAGTTGCTGCTCGATGGCCTGCCCCAAGGCACCTTCGGGCTGGCCACCGCCGGCCGGGGTCATGACGGCCCAGAACAGTGAATGATTGGCATGCCCACCACCCTGGTTGATCACTGCGGCCCGGAGCGGCTCAGGCAGTTGCTGGACGCTGGCCACCAGTTTGTCGATCTCCCAACCGGCCCATTCGGTGCCCTCCACTGCGGCATTCAGGTTGTTGATGTAGGTCTGGTGGTGCTTGCTGTAGTGAATCTCCATGGTCTGCGCATCGATGTGCGGCTCCAGGGCGTCGTAGGCGTAAGGCAGTGCAGGCAAGGTAAAGGACATATCAATGAACTCCGAAAAAGGTGCCGCCGGCGCGCGGGCTGTCGGTCGACAGGCCCGTGACGTTGCCGCCCAGCAAGCGATGAGTGCGGGGGTATTCACCGTGCTCGCCGATGAAATTCAGCAGCTCGACGTAAGTCTTGCTGCTCTGGCGCCAGGCCGCTTCGCGCAAGGCCGGGTTCAGGCGACTGTCCTGCATGGTCTGCAGCAGGCGCTGATGGATGGCACAGAGGTATTCCGCGCTCTCCTCCGGCTGGTTCAGGCGTAGATGCAGGTCCGCCAGGTTGTGATGGGAAATCACGCAGGCCGCCACCGCTTCGTCGGCATCCGCCCAGCGCTCGAACAACACCTGGGCCAGCGCCAGCGCCTGCAGGTAGAACTCGCGAGCATCCACCAGTTCGCCCTGCATAAAGAGACGATTGGCCCTTTCGATCGTGCGTTTCCAGTGCTCCATGGTGCGCCTCCAAAACGGTGTCGAGGGTTACAGGCCGCCTGCGGTGAGTTTTTCCGGATCCAGCAGAGTTTCGAGCTGGCTACGCGGCAGATCGGTGAGTTCCAACGCCACATCGATCACCGGCCGTCCCTGCCTGTAGGCGGTCTTGGCAATTTCCGCGGCCTTCTGGTAACCGATGATCGGGTTCAGGGCGGTGACCAGGATCGGGTTGCGCGCCAGCGCTTCCTTGAGCTTGGGCTCATTGACCTTGAAGCTGGCAATAGCCTTGTCCGCCAGCAGCCGGCTGGAGTTGGCCAGCAGCTCGATGCTGCCCAGCAGGTTCTGGGCGATGACCGGCAGCATCACATTGAGCTCGAAGTTGCCCGATTGGCCGGCCACGGTGATGGTGCTGTCGTTGCCAATGACTTGGGCGGCAACCATCGCCACCGCCTCCGGAATCACCGGATTGACCTTGCCCGGCATGATCGACGACCCCGGCTGCAACCCTTGCAGCTCAATCTCGCCCAACCCCGCCAGCGGGCCGGAGTTCATCCAGCGCAGGTCGTTGGCGATCTTCATCAACGACACCGCGGTGGCCTTGAGCTGACCGGATACCGTCACTGCGGTGTCCTGCGAACCGATCAGGGCGAACAGGTTCTTGCCCGGGGTGAACGGCACCTGGGTCAGGTGGCTCAACTGCTGGCAGAAGCGCGCAGCGAACTCGGGGTGGGCGTTGATCCCTGTGCCCACAGCGGTGCCGCCCTGGGCCAGGGCCTGCAGGCTCGGCAGCAGATCCTGCAAGTGAGCGATGTTGGCCTTGAGCTGTTGCGCCCAGCCGTCCAGCACCTGGCTCATGCGCACCGGCATGGCGTCCATCAGGTGAGTACGCCCGGTCTTGATGAAGGGATGCACCTGCACCGCCTTGCGTTCGATGACGTCCACCAGGTGCACCAATGCCGGCAACAAGCGTTCGTGCAGGCTCAGGGCGGCGCTGACGTGAATGGTGGTGGGAATGATGTCGTTGCTGCTCTGACCACAGTTGACGTGGTCGTTGGGATTGACCGGTTCGCCCAACAGGCGGCCGGCCAGGGTCGCCAGCACTTCGTTGGCATTCATGTTGGAACTGGTGCCGGAACCGGTCTGGAAGATGTCCACCGGGAAGTGCTGCATGAAGTCGCCCTCCAGGAGGCCCTGAGCGGCATCGACAATGGCCTTGCCCTGGGATTGGCTCAGTTGCCCCAGCTCGACGTTGGCCCGGGCCGCCGCGGCCTTGGCCAGGATCAGAGCCCGGATGAAGGCTGCCGGCATGCGCTGGCCGCTGATGGGAAAGTTATCCACCGCCCGCTGGGTCTGTGCGCCGTACAGCGCCTGCTCCGGGACCTGCAGTTCGCCCATGCTGTCACGTTCGATACGGAAGTTACTCATCGGGAAATCCTTGCACCAGTTCAATCAGGGGAATGGAAGGCCGCAGCGACACCGTCGCCAACCGCCAGGCATGGCTTTGCCAGCGCTTGAGCCGGCACTTGCACAAAGACAACCGCTCCATGTCGCGCAGCGGGCGCCAGGCCTGATCCAGGCACAGGCTGCGCCAGTGCCAGGGCAATGCGGTATCGGTAGCGGTATCGATCAATAAACGGAAGGAGGTTTCAGCGACGCGCCACGCCGACATGGAGGTGCAACACGCCAGATAGCGCCCTTCGGCCAGGTAGTGCTCAATCAGACGCGGCTCATCCGGCTCCAGCGCGCAACGGATCTGGCGACTCATCCAGCGCCAGCTTTCGAGGTAGGGCTGCTCGTGCAAGGCAGAACTCATGACCTGGGCTCATTGAATAATGATTTTAATTATTAAATGATAATGAGAATCAAATCAATCTGACTTGTACGATTTTTGCCCAACTTCTGTAGGAGCCGGCTTGCCGGCGAATAGGCCCTTGAACCTGATATGGGGCGTCAGGACGCCTTCGCTGGCCAGCCAGCGCCTACGAAAATTGCGCGCATAAAAAAACGCGCCACCCGGGAAAGGTGGCGCGTTTGGTTGACTCAGGAGGAGGATCAGCTGCCGGCGACGGTCATGCGCTCGATCAGCACCGAGCCGGTGCGGATGTTGCTGCGCAGTTCCAGATCGTTACCCACGGCGACGATCTGCTTGAACATGTCGCGCAAATTACCGGCAATGGTCACTTCCTGCACCGCGAACTGGATCTCGCCGTTCTCGACCCAGAAGCCTGCCGCGCCACGGGAGTAGTCGCCAGTGACCATGTTCAGGCCATGGCCCATGAGTTCGGTGACCAGCAGGCCGCGTCCCATGCGCCGCAACAACGCAGCCTGATCTTCATCGCCATGGGTGACGAACAGGTTGTGCACCCCGCCGGCGTTGGCAGTGCTGGGCATGCCCAGTTTGCGCCCGGAATAGGTGCCGAGCACATAGGACACCAACTCGCCGTCCTTGACGAAGGGCTTGGCATAGGTGGCCAGGCCATCGCCATCGAATGCCGAACTGCCCATGGCGCGCATCAGGTGCGGCCGCTCGTCGATCGTCAGCCACTGGGGAAACAGCTGCTGGCCCAGGGCGCCTTCGAGGAACGAGGATTTGCGGTACAGGTTGCCGCCGGAGATCGCGCCGAGAAAACTGCCGAACAGACCGCCGGCCAGTTCTGCGGAAAACAGCACCGGCACTTCGCAGGTCGGCACCGGACGGGCACCCAGCCGGCTGGCCGCACGCTGGGCCGCGCGCTGGCCGATGCTCGCCGGATCCGCCAGCAACTGGCCCTGGCGATTGACGTCGTACCAGTAGTCGCGCTGCATCTGGCCGTTGGCCTCAGCGATCATCACGCAGCTCAGGCTATGGCGGGTCGAGGCGTAACCGCCGATGAAACCATGGCTGTTGCCATACACCCGGCACCCCTGGTGGGTGCTCAAGGTGGTGCCATCGGCATTCTTGATCCGGCTGTCGGCGGCAAAGGCTGCCGCCTCACAGGCCAGGGCCTGCTCGATGGCTTGCTCGGGCGTGATGTCCCAGGCATGGAACAGATCGAAGTCCTGCAGGTCCTTGGCCATCAGGGACGCATCGGCCAGGCCCGACGCTTCATCTTCCGACGTGTGCTTGGCTATCGCCAGCGCCGCAGCCACGGTTTCACGAATGGCCTCCGGACCGCTGGCAGAAGTGCTGGCCGAGCCTTTGCGCTGGCCCACATAAAGGGTGATGCCAAAGCCTTGGTCGCGGTTGAACTCCACGGTTTCCACTTCCCGCTGGCGCACCGACGTCGACAGCCCCTGCTCCAGGGACACCGCCACTTCGCAGGCACTGGCCCCCTGGCGCTTGGCCTCGGCAACAATCTGCTCGACTTGCTCCTGCAGGGCCGGCAAAGCCTGTGGGCCGACGCTTTGTGCTGCACTCATGCTGTTCTCCACTCAAATTCTGCTTTCGATTAAGGCCGGCGAGCGACCGAGCCGGACAAGCGGCCCTCGACTGGTTATCATGGCGGCGTTTCTTTGCGGACTGCCACCATGGTTGATTCTTACGACGACTCCCTCGATGGGGAGAAAAGCAAATCCCAGGTCAAACGCGAGCTGCATGCTCTGGTTGATCTCGGCGAGCGCCTTACCACCCTCAAGCCCGACCTGCTGAACAAACTGCCTCTGACCGACGCCTTGCGCCGGGCGCTGGCGGATGCGCCCAAGCACGTCGCCCATATCGCCCGCAAACGCCACCTGCAATTCATCGGCAAGCTGATGCGGGACCAGGACACCGACGCGATTCTGCAACTGCTTGACCAACTCGATGCCTCCACCCGGCAGTACAACGAACGCTTCCATAACCTGGAACGTTGGCGTGACCGCCTGATCGGTGGCGGCGATGACGTCCTGGAAAAGTTCGTCAACGAGTACCCGGATGCCGATCGCCAACAGCTGCGTTCCCTGATCCGTCAGGCCCAGCACGAGGTGGCCCATAACAAGGCGCCGGCCTCCAGCCGTAAAATCTTCAAGTACATCCGCGAACTGGACGAGACTCAACGCGGTCTGCGTTGAGCCCTCCACGGGCGAGCTGCCCGGCAGCTCGCCCGACGCCCTCCTTCCTATGCCCCAGTGCCACCCACGGTGATCGCATCGATCTTCAGGGTTGGCTGGCCGACGCCCACCGGCACCGATTGGCCATCCTTGCCACAGGTGCCAACGCCGCTGTCCAGGGACAAGTCATTGCCCACCATCGACACCCGGCTCATGGCCTCGGGGCCGTTGCCGATCAAGGTCGCGCCCTTGACCGGAGCGGTGATCTTGCCGTCTTCGATCAGGTAGGCCTCGCTGGTGGAGAACACGAACTTGCCGCTGGTGATGTCCACCTGGCCGCCGCCGAGGTTGGCGCAGTAGATGCCCTTCTTCACCGAAGCGATGATTTCCGCCGGGTCGCTCTCGCCCCCCAGCATGTAGGTGTTGGTCATGCGCGGCATCGGCAGGTGGGCATAGGATTCGCGCCGCCCGTTGCCAGTGCGGGCCACGCCCATCAGGCGGGCATTGAGCTTGTCCTGCATGTAGCCCTTGAGCACGCCGTTCTCGATCAGCGTGGTGCATTCGGTCGGGGTGCCTTCGTCGTCCACGCTCAGGGAACCACGGCGCCCGGCCAGGGTGCCGTCGTCGACGATGGTGCAAAGCTTGGAGGCCACGCTTTCGCCCATGCGCCCGCTATACGCCGAACTGCCCTTGCGGTTGAAGTCGCCTTCCAGGCCATGGCCCACGGCTTCGTGCAGCAGCACCCCGGACCAGCCGGAACCCAGCACCACCGGCAAGGTGCCGGCCGGTGCCGGAATCGCTTCCAGGTTGACCAGGGCCTGGCGCAACGCTTCACGGGCATAGCCCATGGCCCGGTCCTCGCTGAGGAAATACCGATAGTCGGTCCGCCCGCCACCGCCGTGGCCACCGCGCTCGCGGCGACCGTTCTGCTCGACGATGACGCTGACGTTGAAGCGCACCAGCGGCCGCACATCCGCCGCCAGGCCTCCGTCGGTGGAGGCCACCAGGATGCGCTCCCAGACCCCGGCCATGCTAACGCTGACCTGCTGGATACGCGGATCCAGGGCCCGGGTCGCAGCGTCAACGCGCTTGAGCAGCTCGACCTTTTCGGCGCGGCTGATGACCTCCAGTGGATTGTCCGGTGCGTACAGCTGAGCCACGTCCTGGGTCGAGAACGCCTGCACCGTACCGTTCTGCCCGGCCCGGGAGATCGAACGCGCCGCTCGGGCGGCGAGGCCCAGGGCTTCCAGGGTGATGGCGTTGCTGTAGGCAAAGCCGGTCTTCTCACCGGACTGCGCCCGTACCCCGACCCCCTGGTCAAGGTTGAAGCTGCCTTCCTTGACGATCCCGTCTTCCAGGGACCAGGACTCGGAAATCTGTCCCTGGAAATACAGGTCGGCGGCGTCGATGCCCGGGCCGGCCAGATCCCCCAGCACGCCCTGCAGGCTTTCGATGGTCACGCCGCCAGGGGCTAGAAGATGTTCACTGACTGAGGACAACAACCCGCTCATATGCTTTGGCCTTAAATTCGTCGTACTTATGCAAGCCGTTGAACGCCTTGCGAGAAAATGCGCCGGTGACTGAACACCGGCATCCGCGCCCGAATGGACGCCTGCTCACTGCTGTCGCGCTCGGCCAGCAGCACAGCCTCACCTTGATCCTGCTGCGCCAGCACTCGCCCCCAAGGGTCGACGATCGCGGCGTGGCCGTAGGTTTCCCGAGGGCCCGGGTGCACGCCCCCCTGGGCCGCCGCCAGCACATAGCACTGGGTCTCGATGGCCCGGGCCCGGATCAGCACCTCCCAATGCGCGGCACCGGTCACTGCGGTAAAAGCCGAAGGCGCGCTGATCAATTCGGCGCCGGCAGCGCGCAACTCGCTGTACAGCTCGGGAAAACGCAAGTCATAACAGACCGTCAGCCCTAGGCGCCCCACCGGCGTATCCGCCACCACCACGCGGTTTCCATGAGCATAGTCATCGGATTCGCGATAGCGGCCGCGATTGTCGGCCACGTCGACGTCGAACAGGTGCAACTTGTCGTAGCGCGCCACCCACTGCCCCTGGTCATCCACCAGCAACGAACAGGCGTTGGACTTGGCATCGGGCTGATTCTCAGGCGGCAGCGGCAGGGTGCCGGCGACAATCCATAACCTGAGGTCGCGGGCGGCCTGTTTCAACCACGGCAGGATCGGTCCCTCGCCCAGGGCCTCGGCGCGACCGATGGCGGCCATGTCGCGACGACCCATGGCCGCGAAGTTTTCCGGCAGCACCGCCAGCTTGGCGCCACCGGCGGCAGCGCGTTCGAGCAGGCTGCGGGCCTGCTGCAGATTGGCCAGAACATCGCTCTGGCTGACCATTTGAATCACCGCAAGAGACATGGCGTACTCCGTGTTGGGTAGGCCGCCATGCTACTCCATAGGCACGAATCGAGGATTCTCAAAACGGCTTGTCGAAGGTGATTTTCGGCTCTTTCCACGGGCCCTTGACGTTGTACTTGACGCTGGCGAAGCGCGCCACGCGGTCACCGATCAGCTTGTCGATCAGGAACAGCGCCCCACCCACCGCCGGAGCGCCGACAATCAGCGCGGCGATCGGCAGGTTGTTGGTCACCGGCAAGGTCACCAGCAACTTGGCGTCCACCTGATCGGCCACCATGTCCAGGGTGCCATTGAGCTCCAGATTGCTCGACGGCCCGGTCAGGGTGATCGGTTCACGGGTGACATAGACGCCGTTGCTCGCCACCAGCACGCCACGCACCCGGTCGTAGCTCAGGCCCTTGCCGAACAGATCGGAGAAGTCCAGGCGCAGCCGCCGGCCGATGGAGTTGAAGTTCAGCAGACCGAATACCCGCAGCGCCTGGGCGCCGCCCTCGACTTCAACGAACTGGCCCTTGCGCAAGGTGGCGTCCAGGCTGCCGGAGTAGCGCTTGAGGCCGACCCAGGCCGGCGAGCCCGGCCAGCGACCGTCAACATCCAGATGAAAGTCTTCGCTGGTTACCGTGGGCGCAAAGCCCCAGCCCTTGAGTACGTCGGCCAGGTTCTTGCCGCCAATGCGCCCGCGGTACCAGCTGTTGCTGGCACCGGCCTGGCCTTCCCAACCACCCTCGCCTTGCAGCTGCATGCCCTTGAGCCCCAGGTCGAGGCTGTTGAAGCTCATGCCCTTGGCGGTAGGACGCACCTTGAGCGCCCAGCGGCCGATCAGGTCCGGGCCCTGGAACAGTTGCTCGATGGCGATATCCAGCGGCGGCACATTCTTGGGGTCCACCGAAGCCAGCGGATCGGGCGCATTCTCGTCGGCCTGGGCCGCCGGGTCTGCGGCCGGCAAGCGCACGTATTGCATATTGATCGCCATCGGCGCCGCCTTGGCATCGGGGATGCCGACAGTGCCCTTGGCCTGCTGACTGTCAATCTGCAACGTCCAGGCGGCGGGCTGTCGGGTCAGCTGCAGGTTGACCTGATCCAGGCGGGTGCCAAAGGCGCTGAGCGTCCCGACCTTGAAGTCAGCACTGCTGAGCAACTGCTTGGCGCTGCCTCCCGGGTCCTTCCCGGCATAGCGGTCCACCAGGTTCTTCCAGGGCTCGACGTCCAGCTCGGACAAGATTCCGCGCACCCGCAGCCCTTTGCTGGTGGGCAGCAAGGCCGCGCCGTCGCCGAGAAACAGTTCCCCACGGCCCTCGCCGAGCTTGCCGCTGGGGGCGGCGAACGTGAAGTCGGCCAGCTCGCCGTAATCGAACCAGTAGCGGCGCTCGGCCCCTTGCAGGGTCATGCGGAACACACTGTTGCGACCGGTGCTGGCGCTCATGCCGAACGGTGCCGGCAGGTCCACCGCCACCCCCTTGAGACTGGAGCTGACCATCAACTGACTGTCGGCGCCATCGAGGTTCAGTTGCAACTGATAGGGCAGCTCGCCAGAGACCGGCAGCGGCTGGCTGACCTGCAACCAATCGGTGAGTTTCTTGATTGCCACCTGCCCCTTGGCCACCACCCGCGTATTGGGCTTGCCGGGCTTGCCATCGGCGAAAATCTGCGCGCTCACCGGCCGGTCGAAGGCCTGGGCACTGATGCCCTCGCCACTGAGCCCCTTGCTGCTGTCAAAGCGGAAGTCGCCCTTGAGCTGACTCAGCTCCAGTGCCGGCTCACTGAGCTTGAGGCGCGCCTTGTCGGTCTTGAAATCCACCACGATCTTCGGCTCTTCGCCCTTGACCAGCGGGATGTCCAGATCCAGCTTGCCTTGCAGGTCACCCTCGCCCTGCCAGCCGGCAAAGGTCGAGGCGGTGCCGATCGGCGCCTCCTGCAGGATCTTCACCCCATCGCCCAGGCCGCCGGCAAAACTGCCGTCGATCAACATGTGGCTGCTGTGCCCGCTGGCCACATGGGGAATATTGACGAAGACATCCCGCACCTTGGTGTCCAACAACTGGCCCTTGCTGGCGACGATGCGCACGCCGCTGTCTTCGACGAACACATCGCCACTGATCTTGCTCAGGTGCGGCCAGCCCGGCTGGAAGGCCAATTCAGCGTCATGCACCTTGAAAAACAGGCTGATGCTACGGGCCGCTTCGATGGCGTCATGGTTCAGCGAGCCCTGGTACTGGAAGAAGCCCTCATCCACCGCGCCCTTGAGAATCGCCGTGCGCAGCCATTCATCCAGCGCCGGGCTGAGTACCTGGGGCAGGTACTTGGCGGTGTAACGACCATCGCCCTCCACCAGGCCGACCCGCAGGTCCATGTAGTCTTCCTGGCTGTGGTCCAAGTGCAGCCGGATCAGGAAATCGCCGGCAATCTTGCCCTCCTCCCCCAGCACCTTGAGATACGGAGCGATCAGGGTGAAACCTTGTTTGTCCAGTTTCCAGGTCAGGGTGGCGTTGGCCTGGATGTACTGCCAGGGCTTGGCGAAGATCGGGTACAGGTGCAGGGAGAAATCCTTACTGTCCATGCGCAGCTCGCCCTGCCCCAGGTCGCCGCTGATGCTGCCGCTGACATTGCGGGCCGCCGGAGCGCCGTGATAGGCGTCGAAGCCGACCCGATCAAGGTTGGCGGCGAAGCTCAGGCGCTGGTCGCCGGTGTTCTGCGGGCGATAGTCGAGCAGCACATTGCGCAGCCCGCCGGTGACCTTCAAGCGCTCGACGGTGGTGGCCAGGCCTTCCGGCAGGGGTGCCAGGGCATTGAGGATCGGCGTGAGCGGTGTCAGATCCAGGCGATCGGCCTGCAGATGCCAGAGTTCTTCTTGATTGTCGCCGGCCAGGGTTTGCTGCAGTTGCAGGCGCGACTCCCAACGGGTCTCGCCAAGGCTCAGCGCCAGGGAGTCCAGTTGCACCTGCATGCCCTGATCACTGCGCTGGAAGAAGGCGTTCAACGCCAGGTTCTTCAGGGTGACCGGCGTGCGCTCGGCATAGGCGCCAGTGAGCTGGGGCGCATTCAGGCGCAGCGCCCCGCTCTGCACGCCGCCCTTGGCCCAGTTCAGCCACAGCTCACCGCCGGCCTTGAGTTCGGAGAGTTTCCATTGCTGAGTGACACGCGCCGGCAGCCAGCGTGACCAGTCGCTTTGCGGCAGGCTCAGGTACAGCTCGGCCTGGGCGTCGCGCCAAGCCTGCGCCTGGATCCGCGTGCGCAGATTGACGGCCAGGGGCTGCCCGTCCGGCAGGGTCAGACGCAGGTCAAGACGCTGGCGGCTGGGACCGGTGCGCAGGTTGAGGCCGACATAGGTCAGGGCCAGCGGCGCATGATCCTGCGGCAGCAAGGTGACCTGGCTGTCCAGCAGGGACAGTTCGGCAACCTGCTGCAAGCGGGTCAGCAGTTGCTCCGGGTCCATGGGCTGGTCCTGCTGCATCGGCAGGCCCTGCAATTGCCACTGGCCGTCCGCGCCTTCCTTGAGGCTCAGGCTCAGGCCACTGAGTTCCAGGCGCCCTATGCGCAGGTCACGGGCCAGGAGGCTGCCGAGCATGTCCGGGGCCACGCTGACCTGATCCAGGCGCAGGGCATTGGCCCCGTCGCCCACCGTCACATCGTGGGCCAACAGGATCGGTGACAAGCCGCTCCAGCGGCCCTCCAGACTGCCGATCTGCACCGGCAAGCCCACAGCCTGCTGCACCTTGGCTTCGACCTCGGCCTGGTACTCGGCCACCAACGGAGTCAGCTCCCGCCCCAGACTGACGTACAGGGCAATCACCACCAACAGCAACGCGCACAGGCCCAGGCCCCAGCGAGTCAGCGTGGCGAACAGACGGATCAGCCGCTCCATTTCAGTTGGCTCCCACGGCAAAAGTCATGCAGAAAGCTGAAGCCAGCCATTTCCACTGAGGTAAGACACGGGGACTCAGAGCAGCACCACGTCGTATTGTTCCTGGGAATACATGGTTTCGACCTGGAACCTGATGGTCCGGCCGATAAAACCTTCCAACTCCGCAACGTTGCCCGACTCTTCGTCCAGTAGACGATCCACCACTTTCTGATTGGCCAGCACTCGGTACCCTTCTGCCTGATAAGCCCGGGCCTCGCGGAGAATTTCGCGGAATATTTCGTAACAGATGGTTTCCGGGGTCTTCAGCTTGCCCCGCCCCTGACAACTGCTGCAGGGCTCGCAGAGCACCTGCTCCAGGCTTTCCCGGGTGCGTTTGCGAGTCATCTGCACCAGCCCCAGCTCGGTGATGCCGATGATGTTGGTCTTGGCGTGATCGCGCTCCAGCTGCTTCTCCAGGGTCCGCAGCACCTGGCGCTGGTGTTCTTCGTCTTCCATGTCGATGAAGTCGATGATGATGATCCCGCCCAGGTTGCGCAGGCGCAGTTGCCGGGCAATGGCGGTGGCGGCTTCGAGGTTGGTCTTGAAGATGGTTTCCTCAAGATTGCGATGACCGACGAAGGCGCCGGTGTTGACGTCGATGGTGGTCATGGCTTCTGCCGGATCCACCACCAGATAGCCGCCGGACTTGAGCGGCACCTTGCGTTCGAGCGCCCTTTGCACTTCATCCTCGACCCCGTACAGGTCAAAGATCGGCCGCTCGCCGGGATAGTGTTCCAGGCGGTCGGCAATTTCCGGCATCAGTTCAGCCACGAATTGCGTGGTCTTCTGGAAGGTTTCCCGGGAGTCGATGCGGATCTTCTCGATCTTCGGGTTCACCAGGTCGCGCAGGGTGCGCAAGGCCAGGCCCAGGTCTTCATAGATCACATTGGGTGCGCCGATGGTCTTGATCTGCGCACCGATCTGATCCCACAGCCGGCGCAGGTAGCGGATGTCCATGAGGATCTCGTCGGCCCCGGCCCCCTCGGCGGCGGTGCGCAGAATGAAACCGCCCGCTTCCTTGATGCCTTCCTGGGCCACGCAATCGCTGACCACCTGTTTCAGGCGCTCGCGCTCGGCCTCGTCCTCGATCTTCAGCGAGATGCCGACATGGGCGGTGCGAGGCATGTACACCAGATAGCGCGAGGGAATCGACAACTGGGTGGTCAGGCGCGCGCCCTTGGTGCCGATGGGGTCCTTGGTGACCTGCACCACCAGGCTCTGCCCTTCATGGACCAGGGCGCTGATGCTCTCCACCGCCGTGCCTTCGCGGGTGGAGATTTCCGAGGCATGGATAAATGCCGCGCGATCCAGGCCGATGTCGACAAAAGCCGCCTGCATGCCGGGCAGAACCCGTACCACCTTGCCTTTGTAAATGTTGCCGACGATGCCACGGCGCTGGGTGCGCTCGACGTGAACCTCTTGCAGCACTCCGTTTTCGACCACCGCCACCCGCGATTCCATCGGCGTGATGTTGATCAGAATCTCTTCACTCATGGCAGTGTCTCGTTCAGGCGTGTTCATAGAAGGCCGCAGCTGTCTTACACGGCGCTTTAGCGCACTGGAAGGTTTTGCCAACAGGGTATGCCGAAATGGCCGAGCAATTCTGCGGTTTCGCATACCGGCAAGCCGACCACGGCGGAATAACTGCCATTGAGCCCTGCGACAAACACCGCTGCAAGTCCCTGGATCGCATAACCACCGGCTTTGTCCCGGGGCTCGCCACTGGCCCAGTAGAGCGCCGCTTCTGCTGCCGAAACGGGACGAAAACGCACCAGGCTGCGCACCACTCGCGACTCGCAACGCTCGCCGTCGAGCAGGGCAATGGCGGTCAACACTTCATGCTCGCGGCCGGACAGGGCCATGAGCATGTCCAGGGCGTCGGCCTGGTCCCGCGGCTTGCCCAGGATCCGTCCATCGAGCACCACGGCGGTATCGGCTCCCAGCACACAGGCCGGAGCCTGGGACTCGCTGCTGGTGATCAGGGCGCGGCCGGCAGCCGCCTTGCCCCGGGCGAGGCGCTCGACATAGGCGGCCGGAGATTCGTCGGCCAGCGGCGTTTCATCGATATCGGCGCTGATGACGGTGAACGGCACGCCGATCTGGGTGAGCAGCTCACGTCGACGGGGCGAACCGGAGGCGAGGTAAAGCGGATTCATCAAGACATCTCCCTGTCGAGGTGCGGGCCAATGCCTGACCGAATTAGTTGATTTTGAAACGTCGACGCAAGCCACGCAGGCCAAAGCTGACCCAAGGCCATAACAAGGCGCTGACCAGGGCCGGCAGCACCAGGGCCAGGGTTGGCTGGCGATTGCCGGTCAGGGCGCTGAGCCAGAGCTGGACCAGCTGCGCCAGACCGAAGATCACCAGGATCACCAGGCTTTGCTGCCACATCGGGAACATCCGCAGGCGCTGCTGCAAAGACAGCACGAGGAAAGTGATCAGGGTCAGAATCAGTGCGTTCTGTCCCAGCAGGGTGCCGTAGAGCACGTCTTCCGCGAGCCCCAGGCACCAGGCCGTGACCATGCCGACCTTGTGCGGCAGGGCCAGGGCCCAGAAAGCCAGCAACAGGGCCAGCCACAACGGGCGCAGGACTTCCATGAACTGAGGCAGCGGCGACACGCTGAGCAACATGCCGATCAGGAACGTCAGCCAGACGATCCAGCCGTTTTGTGAATAGGGGGTGCCCGCCATTATTCTCTTCCTCCGGTGGTGGCCGGTGCTGCTGCCGCAGGCTTGGTTGCCGCCGGCTTCACCACGGGTTTATGGACCGGCTTGGCCGGTGCGTGGGCCGCGGGCTTGGCTGGAGTTGCTGGCGCAGCGGGCGCCGTGCTGGCGGGTGCAGCAGCATTTGCCGCCGGCTTGGGCACCGTGGCCGGCACCACCGGCGCCGCGTTGCCACCTTGCTGATCCTGGGCTTCCTGGGCCTGAGCGGCATCGTTGGCCCGTTCCTCGGCGGTACGCGGATCGCTGAACACCAGCAGCAGGTAACGGCTGCGGTTCAATGCGGCAGTGGGCACCGCCCGCACAATGGCGAACGGCTGGCCGGAGTCGTGGATCACTTCCTTGACCGTGGCCACCGGATAACCCGCCGGGAAACGCTGGCCGAGGCCGGAGCTGACCAGCAGGTCGCCTTCCTTTATATCCGCCGTATCGGCCACATGCCGCAGTTCCAGGCGCTCCGGATTGCCGGTGCCGCTGGCAATCGCGCGCAGACCGTTGCGATTGACCTGTACCGGAATGCTGTGGGTGGTGTCGGTGAGCAGCAGCACGCGGGACGTGTAGGGCATCAACTCCACCACCTGGCCCATCAGGCCACGGGCATCGAGCACCGGCTGACCGAGAAAGACGCCATCGCGCTCACCTTTATTGATGATGATGCGGTGGGTGAAGGGGTTCGGATCCATGCCGATCAACTCGGCCACTTCGACCTTCTCGTTGACCAGTGCCGAGGAGTTGAGCAGTTCGCGCAGGCGCACGTTCTGCTCGGTCAGGGCGGCAAGCTTTTGCATGCGCCCCTGCAGCAGCAGGTTTTCGGTCTTGAGTTTTTCGTTTTCAGCGACCAGTTCGGTACGACTGCCGAACTGACTGGCCACGCCTTGCCATAGCCGCTGCGGCAGGTCGGTGATCCAGTAGGACTGCATCAGCACCAGCGACATCTGGCTACGCACTGGCTTGAGCAGTGTGAAGCGGGCATCGACCACCATCAGTGCGACCGACAGCACGACCAGCACCAGGAGGCGCACGCCTAATGAGGGGCCTTTGGCGAAAAGCGGTTTAATAAGCCGCTCCTCCCAGGCAAATGTTGTGTTTATTCATACGGCATCAAACCGGCCTGGATGCAGATTGACAGAAGATAAACGCCACAGGCAGCACTGCAAAGTGCTGCCTGTGAGCGCAACAGCATAGATGCCCGCCGCGAAGTTATTCGCTGGAGAGCAGGTCCATGGTGTGTTTGTCCATCATTTCCAATGCACGGCCACCGCCGCGAGCAACACAGGTCAGCGGATCTTCGGCGACGATCACCGGCAGACCGGTTTCCTGGGCCAGCAGCTTGTCCAGATCACGCAGCAGGGCGCCACCACCGGTCAGCACCAGGCCACGTTCGGCGATGTCCGAGGCCAATTCCGGCGGCGATTGCTCCAGGGCGCTTTTCACCGCCTGAACGATAGTAGCCAGGGACTCTTGCAGAGCTTCCAGCACTTCGTTGGAGTTCAGGGTGAAGGCACGTGGCACGCCTTCGGCCAGGTTACGACCGCGCACGTCGACTTCGCGCACTTCGCCGCCCGGGTAGGCGGTGCCGATTTCCTGCTTGATGCGCTCGGCGGTGGACTCGCCGATCAGGCTGCCGTAGTTGCGGCGCACGTAGGTGATGATCGCTTCGTCGAAACGGTCGCCGCCAACCCGCACGGATTCGGCGTAGACCACACCGTTCAGGGAGATCAGGGCGATTTCAGTGGTACCGCCACCGATGTCCACGACCATCGAACCGCGAGCTTCTTCAACCGGCAGGCCGGCACCGATGGCTGCGGCCATAGGCTCTTCGATCAGGAACACTTCACGGGCACCGGCACCAAGGGCCGATTCACGGATGGCGCGACGCTCAACCTGGGTGGACTTGCATGGAACGCAGATCAGCACACGAGGGCTGGGCTGCAAAAAGCTGTTTTCATGAACCTTGTTGATGAAGTACTGCAGCATCTTTTCGCAGACGCTGAAGTCGGCGATCACGCCGTCCTTCATCGGACGAATGGCGGCAATGTTGCCCGGAGTACGACCGAGCATGCGCTTGGCCTCAGTACCAACCGCGACAACACTTTTCTGATTACCGTGGGTCCGAATGGCCACAACCGATGGTTCATTCAGGACAATACCGCGCTCGCGCACGTAAATAAGGGTGTTGGCAGTGCCCAGGTCAATGGAAAGATCGCTGGAAAACATGCCACGCAGTTTCTTGAACATGGGAAAGGGACCCTAGGCAACGCGTGGGTAAAAAAGTGCGGCAAACTCTAACAACGACAGGGATTTTGGGCAAGGCGCCAATATGTTAAATTGGCCGCTTTTCTGTGCACCAAACCCCACAATCGCGGCCATAAGACCGTAGAAATGCGGTAGTGTTCCGACAATCTAACACGCGGACGAAATCCGTTTTTGTTTTCCACTGGAGAATCCCATGGCGCTTGAACGCTCCGACGTGGAAAAAATCGCTCATTTGGCCAGCATCAAGCTCAATGAAGGCGATCTTCCACACATCACCTTGGCCCTGAACAGCATTCTCGGGCTGGTGGATGAAATGCAGGCAGTCGATACCGACGGTATCGAGCCCCTGGCCCACCCCCTGGAAGCCAGCCAGCGCCTGCGCGCAGACGTTGTGACCGAGTCCAATCATCGCGAGGCTTATCAGTCCATCGCACCAGCGGTCGAAAGCGGCCTGTATCTGGTTCCGAAAGTCATCGACTAAAGGGAAAGAGCCTGCAATGCATCACATGACTCTGGCCGAGATCGCCCGCGGACTCGCCGACAAGAAATTCTCTTCCGTAGAACTGACCCAGACCCTGCTGGCGCGCATCGCCCAGCTGGATCCGCAGATCAACAGCTTCATCAGCCTCACCCAGGACCTGGCCCTGAGCCAGGCCCAGGCCGCCGACGCCCGTCGCGCCAACGGTGAGAGCGGTGCCCTGCTGGGCGCGCCGATCGCCCACAAGGATCTGTTCTGCACCCAGGGCATCCGCACCAGCTGCGGCTCGAAGATGCTCGACAGTTTCAAGGCGCCCTACGACGCCACCGTGGTCGCCAAGCTGGCTGCGGCCGGGGCCGTGACCCTGGGCAAGACCAACATGGACGAATTCGCCATGGGCTCGGCCAACGAGTCGAGCTGGTATGGCGCGGTGAAGAACCCGTGGAACCTGGAACACGTGCCCGGCGGTTCGTCCGGCGGTTCCGCCGCAGCGGTTGCCGCACGCCTACTGCCGGCCGCCACCGCCACCGACACCGGCGGCTCGATCCGCCAACCGGCCGCCTTCACCAACCTCACCGGCCTGAAGCCGACCTACGGTCGCGTTTCACGCTGGGGCATGATCGCCTACGCTTCCAGCCTCGATCAGGGTGGCCCGCTGGCCCGCACCGCCGAAGATTGCGCAATCCTGCTGCAAGGCATGGCCGGCTTCGACCCGAACGACTCCACCAGCATCGATGAACCGGTGCCGGACTACAGCGCCGGCCTCAACGGCTCGCTGCAGGGCCTGCGCATCGGCGTGCCGAAGGAGTACTTCAGCGCCGGTCTCGACCCGCGCATCGCCGAGCTGATCCACAACAGCATCAAGGAGCTGGAAAAGCTCGGCGCGGTGATCAAGGAAATCAGCCTGCCGAACATGCAGCACGCGATTCCTGCGTACTACGTGATCGCCCCGGCGGAAGCCTCCTCCAACCTGTCGCGTTTCGACGGCGTGCGCTTCGGCTACCGCTGTGAGAACCCGGCCAACCTGGAAGACCTGTACAAGCGCTCCCGTGGCGAAGGCTTCGGCAGCGAAGTGCAGCGCCGGATCATGGTCGGTGCCTATGCCCTGTCCGCCGGCTACTACGACGCCTACTACCTCAAGGCACAGAAAATCCGTCGCCTGGTGAAGAACGACTTCATGACCGCGTTCAACGAAGTCGACATCATCCTCGGCCCGACCACGCCCAACCCGGCCTGGAAGCTCGGCGCCAAGAGCAGCGACCCGGTCGCTGCGTACCTGGAAGACGTCTACACCATCACCGCCAACCTCGCGGGCCTGCCGGGCCTGTCGATGCCGGCCGGTTTCGTCGACGGCTTGCCGGTCGGCGTGCAACTGCTCGCCCCGTATTTCCAGGAAGGCCGCTTGCTCAACGTTGCGCACCAGTATCAGTTGAACACTGACTGGCACACCCGCACCCCAACCGGCTTCTGAGGAGACACACATGCAATGGGAAGTCGTGATCGGGCTGGAGATTCATACCCAGCTCACCACTCAATCGAAGATTTTCTCCGGTAGCTCCACCGCCTTCGGTGCCGAGCCCAACACCCAGGCCAGCCTGATCGACCTGGGCATGCCCGGCGTGCTGCCGGTGCTGAACCAGGAAGCGGTGCGCATGGCGGTGATGTTCGGCCTGGCGGTAGACGCCGAGATCGGCCAGCACAACGTGTTCGCCCGCAAGAACTACTTCTACCCGGACCTGCCCAAGGGCTACCAGATCAGCCAGATGGAGCTGCCAATCGTTGGCAAGGGCCACCTGGACATCCCTCTGGAAGACGGCACCATGAAACGCGTCGGCATCACCCGCGCGCACCTGGAAGAAGACGCCGGCAAGAGCCTGCATGAAGAGTTCAACGGTTCTACCGGCATCGACCTGAACCGCGCCGGCACGCCGCTGCTGGAAATCGTGTCCGAGCCGGACATGCGCAGCGCCAAGGAAGCCGTGGCCTACGTCAAGTCGATCCACGCCCTGGTGCGCTACCTGGGCATCTGCGACGGCAACATGGCCGAAGGCTCGCTGCGTTGCGACTGCAACGTCTCGGTCCGCCCCAAGGGCCAGGTCGAGTTCGGCACCCGCTGCGAGATCAAGAACGTCAACTCGTTCCGCTTCATCGAGAAGGCCATCAACTCCGAGATTCGTCGCCAGATCGAGCTGATCGAGGACGGTGGCAAGGTGATCCAGCAGACCCGCCTGTACGACCCGAACAAGGACGAAACCCGTCCGATGCGCAGCAAGGAAGAAGCCAACGACTACCGTTACTTCCCCGATCCGGACCTGCTGCCAGTAGTCATCGAGGACGCCTTCCTCGACCAGGTGCGCGCCACCCTGCCCGAGCTGCCACCGCAGAAACGCGAGCGTTTCCAGGAGCAGTTCGGCCTGTCGACCTACGACGCCAGCGTCCTGGCCACCAGCCGCGAACAGGCGGACTACTTCGAGAAAGTCGCCAGCATCGCTGGTGACGCCAAGCTCGCCGCCAATTGGGTCATGGTCGAGCTGGGCAGCCTGCTGAACAAGCAGGGCCTGGAAATCGACGAAGCCCCGGTTTCCGCCGAACAGCTGGGCGGCATGCTGCTGCGGATCAAGGACAACACCATCTCCGGCAAGATCGCCAAGACCGTGTTCGAAGCCATGGCCAATGGCGAGGGCACTGCTGACGAGATCATCGACAAGCGCGGCCTCAAGCAAGTCACCGACACCGGCGCGATCTCCGCGGTGCTGGATGAAATGCTCGCGGCCAACGCCGAACAGGTCGAACAGTACCGCGCCGCCGATGAGGCCAAGCGCGGCAAGATGTTCGGCTTCTTCGTCGGCCAGGCGATGAAAGCATCCAAAGGCAAGGCCAACCCGCAACAGGTCAACGAACTGCTGAAAAGCAAGCTCGAAGGCTGATCGCGGTTTAACCGCAAGCGGCCCGGGCCGCTTGCGTGTGACGAGGGAGCGGGCTCCCGTTCGGTCGCGCAGCAACGGCATACCGGCCGGCGTCATTCCTGCAAGGAACATCGCCGCCGGCTTGCGGTCTGCCAGACAGACCGGCGGGAGCCCGCTCCCTCGCCACATCAACCATCGGAGCCCCCGAATGAAGCGTCTGGTTGCCACTAGCGCCCTGCTCGCTCTGCTCACTGGCTGCGCCACCAGCCACGTCATCGACCCTCGGGGCTATGACGAAACCGGCACGGCCTCCTATTACGGTGCTCGCCACCACGGCAATCGCACCGCCAGCGGCGAATCCTTCGATCAGAACGGCCTGACCGCCGCCCACCGCGAACTGCCCTTCGGCACCCGAGTGCAAGTCACCAACCTGGGCAACGACAAGAGCGTCGTGGTCCGTATCAACGATCGTGGCCCGCACACCCGCGGCCGCCTGATCGACCTGTCCCGCGCCGCCGCGCAACAGCTGGACATGCTGCGCAGCGGGACCGCCAAAGTGCGGGTCCAGGCCCTCAGCGACTGACCGACGGAGCCCAAGCCATTACCGCCTTTGCCGAACTGCCCCTACTCAGCCTGATCCAGCTCATCAGCGGCCTGGTGATGCTGATCGCCGGTGCCGAACTGCTGGTGCGCGCGGCCGTGCGCTTGTCGGCGCGCCTGCGGGTGCGCCCGCTGATCATGGGCCTGAGCGTCGTCGCCTTCAGCAGCAGCGCGCCACAGATGGCCATCAGCCTGCAAGCGACCCTGGCCGACAACACCGATATCGCCGTGGGCAGCGTGATCGGCAGCAGCATCTTCAACATCCTGGTGATCCTTGGCCTCTCGGCATTGATCATTCCCCTGCGAGTGTCCCGGCAGCTGGTGCGCCTGGATATCCCGCTGATGATCGGTGCCAGTGCGCTGGTCTTTGTCCTGGCCTATAACGAACGCCTCACCCCCTCCGACGGCCTGATCCTGCTGGCGGCCCAGCTGCTCTATCTGGTTCTGCTGCTGCGCCAATCCAGGCACCCGGCACGCCCGCCGCTGCCTAGCGCCACCGACCGCCGTGGCTACGCCCCGCGCCTGAGCAGCATGTTGCTGGTGCTTCTGGGGCTGGGGCTGCTGGTGTTCGCCGGTCACCTGCTACTGGGAGCGGCGGTCACCGTCGCCGACGACCTTGGCTTGTCGGAACGGGTCATGGGACTGACCGTGATCGCGGTCAGCACCTCCCTGCCGCAACTGGCCACCTCGCTGCTCGCCGCCGTGCAGGGCCAGCGGGACATTGCCGTGGGCAACGTGATCGGCAGCAACCTGTTCAATCTGCTGGGCGTACTGGGCTTTACCGCGCTGGTCGCGCCGACTCCGCTGTCGGTATCGCCCAACGCCCTGGACTTCGACCTGCCGGTACTGCTCTGCGTGGCCGTGCTGTGCCTGCCGGTGTTCTATTCGGGGTATCGCATCACCCGCGCCGAAGGCCTGCTGTTTCTCGGGCTGTACCTGGCCTACGGGCTGCACGTGGTGTCCTTCACCACGGGCATGCCGCTGGCCGGCAAGCTGGAACACTTGATGCTGTTTTTCGTCCTGCCAGCGTTGGTAGCGTTTCTGCTGTTCAGTTCGCTACGGGCCTGGCGCCGCCAACACAAGAGAGAAGCGCCATGAGCGAGAACAAGAAAAGCGGACTGCAAATGCGTCGCCAGGTGATGGGCGATGCCTTCGTCGATCGCGCCCTGGGCAACGCCACCGAGTTCACCCAACCGCTGCAGGACTTCGTCAACGAGCATGCCTGGGGCGGGGTATGGAATCGTGAGGGGCTGCCGCTGAAAACCCGCAGCCTGATCACCCTGGCCACCCTGACCGCCCTGAAATGCCCGCAGGAGCTGAAAGGCCATGTGCGCGGCGCCCTGAACAATGGCTGCACCGTGGAAGAAATACGTGAAGCCTTGCTGCATTGCGCGGTGTATGCCGGAGTGCCGGCGGCCATCGATGCGTTTCGCGCCGCCCAGGAAGTGATAGATACCTATCAACAAGCGCAGTGAATCCGCTGTTCGCCGACCAGTCGGCTCCTACCCTCGCCCTGTAGGAGCCGGCTGGCCGGCGAACAGCGTCAGATCCACCCGCCCCACTGCAAGACAAAGATCCCGATGTTGGTGGTCACCGCCGCCATCACCGTGGTGATGACGATAATGGCTGCCGCCAGCTCATGATTGCCATTGGCCGCCCTGGCCATGACAAAGCTCGCCGCCGCGGTGGGGCTGCCAAAATACAGAAACAGAATCCCCAGCTCCGCACCACGAAACCCGCACAGCCAGGCGCCGAAGGTGGCCAGCGTCGGCAGGCTCACCATCTTCAGCAAGCTCGAACTCATGGCCATCCGCCCACTGTTGCGCAAGGCCGCCAGGGACAGCGTGCCGCCAATGCAGATCAACGCCAGGGGCAGGGACATCTGCGCCAGATAGCGGCCCGAGGTTTCCAGCCAGCCGGGCAGGCCGATCTGCCAATAGGCGAACGGCGCGGCCACCAGCACGCTGACGATCAAAGGATTGCTGAACACGCTCTTGCAGATGCTCCAGGGATCGGACTTGATCACCGGGCTGTAGACCGCCAGGACAACGGTCGACAGGGTGTTGTAGAACAGAATCACCAGCGCCGCGAGCAACGCCCCCAGGGAAATCCCGTAATCCCCGTACATGCTGGCCGCCAGGGCCAGACCGATGATCGCGTTGTTGCCGCGAAATGCCCCCTGGGTATAGATCCCCCGATCCTCCTTGGGACAGCGCCAGATAGCCCAGCACCAGGCAAGGACGAAACAGGCCAGGGTGGCCACGGAAAAGTAGATCAGCACCCCGGGTTTTAACGAGGCATGCAGATCGGCGTGGACGATGCCGAGAAACAACAGCGCCGGCATGGTGACGTTGAAGACCAGGGCCGACGCGGTGTGGATGAAGCTGTCGTTAATCCAGCCGACGCGCTTGAGCACCAGCCCAAGAAACAGCATGGCAAAGACCGGCGCGGTGATGCTCAGGGTTTCGAAGAAGATTGCCAGCATGCGCGGGGGACCTTGAGCCTGTCGTTAGGGCGCTAATGATAATCCAATCGAACAATGCCGTCGCAATCGGCTTCTTGACGCCCGGTGATTTTCGATTATGCTGAAATTACTGTATATACATACAGTTAAATCAAGCATGACCATGACATATCAAGGAGCTAGAAATGTCAGGAATCTCTGCACAGATGCAGCAACAGTCACAACCGGCGGGCCAGATCATTGCCGACCTGGATCACCTGTTCAGTGAACAGGGCATCGCCATCACCGGCGATGGCGACACCCTGGTGCTGACCGCCGACGGCCACCACACCGTCAAGTACCACCGTCCGCAAGACCTTCCCCTGCCAGCGCACAACCCCCGCAAGGCATTGCCACAATTGCGTTTCGAGGGGGGCGAACACACCGCCATCGGTGACAGCACCCTGCTGCGCTTCGTCAAGGATGGCCCGGCCATTCCCGCCTGGCAGGTAGAACTGCACCTGCCCAACGGCCTGGCCCTGACCTACGGCCAGGTGGTGGCCCTGGGAGGCGACTTCTACGGCATTCCCGAGCAACCCATCTGTGACGGCGCCACCGCCGCCGAGCGGGTGCAGCGTTTCAACGCCGCCTTCAATTCCCTCGCGGTGCTGCCGGCCTCCAGGGACGAAGCCCGGCAGATCCTGGCCGTGATGCAGAAGGAGGTCCTCGCCGCCAATCAGGCGATCCGCGACGGCAAACAGCCCCACGAAGCCTATGACGCCCTGGGCGATACCTTGTCCGAAGAGTGGAACCGGATTACCGGCGGCGGCAGCGTGGTGTCCGCCCTGTTCCCCCTGGGCCGCTACCTGAAGCTGGCGGCCAACAACGCCGACCACTTTGGCGAATGGGCCCTGGCCGCCTATGTCGCCGGGCATACCGCCGCCCTGCAACAGGCGGCTCTGGCGGGCAAAACCGCGGACGACAAGCAACTGGAACTGGCCTACGCGATGAACGCCTTCGCCGACCACTTCCTCACCGACCTGTTTTCCGCGGGCCATGTCCGAGTGCCGCGCAAGCAACTGGCCGCGGTGGTCACCCCCAGCGACCTGGGCTCGTTGATCACCCGCTTCATGCACGACGAAGACAGCAAATTCGGCCTCAATGTCAGCAACGCCCTGGGCGAGCGCTGGCATGCCTACGGCGACAAGCGCTACTTCGACAGCGTCGATCACCGCAATCGCCAGCAGGTGAAGCAGGCCGTACAGCGTTCGGCGGATGAGATCTTCGCCTGCTACCTGAGCGGCAACTTGCCGGCTGCCGGCAGCTATGGGGCGCTTCAGGCACTGCCGGATCTGAACGCAGCGAAAACCGGCAATTTCTCGCCACTGTTCGTGATGAGCGGGGACAAAGTGCTGCGCCGCAGCGACGTCAACAACCTCAACGACAACAAGACCATCGACAACTGGTGGGGCTGGAGCACCTACCTGCTGCTGAAGAACTACAGCCCGAACAAACCGGCGGGCTATCTGGACACTCCAAGCGCAGTGCCGTCGATCCTCGCCGACGGCTGGCAGAGCCACAGCCCCAGTGAACTCAACTGGCTGCCAGGCCAGGCAGTGCGTTATGCCCTCAGCGAAACCAACGGCTTGAACGAGTCTTACATCGGCCCCTGGTCGGCCTATGTCGAACTGAGCGACAGCTTCCAGCCCACCCTGAACATCCCGCCTGGCACCCACAACAGCAGCGCCAGCGGACGCAATGTGTTCCGTCAGTTCCGCGGAGGCTCACCGGAGCTGATCGGCTCCATCGACAAGAACGCCAGTCGCTTCATCGATCGCAACGCCTGATAAGGACATCACCATGACAATCAACCTGAACCTGCAACTGGCCTCCGGCCAATCCCTGAAGGATGCACCTCTGGAGCTGTTGCTCAATGGCGCGCCCATTGCCCGGGCCCGCGTGGATGAACACGGCAAGGTGGTGTTCAACGCCAAGCCGGGCAGCGGCCAACTGGCCGTCCGCGTCGACCGTTCGATCCTCCATCAGCCCTGATCGCCCCTAGCGGGCTTGCCCGCGAAACGGCCTCAGCGCCATGGCTACGCCATGAGCCTGGGGCCAGCGACGCCCTGCCGGCAGCGCCCTCAAGCGGTGACAACCTGCTCCTGCAGATGCCCCTGCTCGATGCGCACATGCCGCGGGTGGAAACGCTTGAGACTGCTGCGGTGGCCGACACTGACAATGCTCAAGCCCGGCAGTTGATCGATCAGTGCCTGGTACAGACTGGCCTCGTCTTCCTCATCCATGGCCGAGGTCGCCTCATCCATGTACAGCCATTGCGGCGCATAGAGCAGCGCCCGGGCAAAGGCCAGACGCTGCTGTTCACCCGGGGACAACATGCGTTGCCAGTGGTTGCTTTCGTCCAGGCGCGCAACCAGGTGCGGCAGGCGGCAAGTCTCCAGGACCTGTGCATAACGCTCCTGGGCATAGCTGTCGCCGGCTTGTGGATAACTCAAGGCGTCACGCAGGCTGCCAATGGGCAGGTAAGGTTTCTGCGGCAGGAACAGGTAACGCTGATTGGGCAGCAGAATGCTGCCACGTCCTGCCGGCCATAACCGTCCCATGGCGCGCAGTAAGGTGCTCTTGCCACTGCCGGAGCGGCCACTGAGCATCAACCGCTCGCCGGGATGCACGGTCATCTGGGCTCCGGCCAGCAGATGACGGCCGTCTGCCAGGTCCAGGCTCAGGTCACGCACTTGCAATTGCTCGCCCTGATGCTGCACATCGATTGCCGGCGGGCACTCTTCGTTTTCGCTCATGGCCTGACGAAAGCTCAGCAGACGATCACAAGTGGCGCGCCAGGCGGCCAGATCCGAATAGGCGCTGATGAACCAGCTGAAGTTCTCCTGAACGTTGCCGAAGGCCGAGTTGATCTGCATCAGCTCGCCCAGTTCGATCTTGCCGGCGAAGTAGCGCGGCGCGGCGACGATGAACGGAAAGATGATCGCGATCTGACCGTAGCCGGCGGTGAAAAAGGTCAGGCGCTTGGACACCTTCATGATGTCCCAAAAGTTGTGCCAGACCTTGCCGAAGCGGCTGCTCAGGCGCTGGTTTTCGTTTTTCTCACCGTCGTACAGGGCAATACTCTCGGCGTTCTCCCGGACCCGCACCATGGAGAAACGCAGATCGGCTTCAAAACGCTGTTGCTGGTTGTTGAGGCCGATCAAGCGACGTCCGATCAAGTGGGTCAGCCAGCTGCCGACGGCGGCATACACCAGCGCACACCAGAACATGTAGCCGGGAATGGTGTAGCCGAACACCTCGATGCTGCCGGACACGCCCCACAATATGATCGAGAAAGACACCAGGCTGACCAGGTTGCGAATCAGCCCCAGGCCCAGGGACAGGGTATTGCTGGTGAAGCTGTTGAGGTCTTCGGAAATCCGCTGGTCCGGGTTGTCGGTGTAGCCGCCCTGCTCCAGCCGGTAGTAGTTCTTGTTGCCAAGCCAGCGGGCAAAATGTCTTTCGGTCAACCAGGCCCGCCAGCGGATGGTCAGCATCTGGGTCAGGTAGAGACGATAAACCGCCCCCAGAATTGCCACCGCGGCGATCCCGCAGAAATACAGGATCAGGCTCCAGAAGGCCGCCTCGTCCTTCTTCTGCAAGGCGTTGTAGAAGTCCTTGTACCAACTGTTGATCCACACCGAGATGGCCACGCTGAACAGTGACAAGCCAATCACGGCAATCAGCAGCAACCAGGCCTTGCCCTTTTCCTCACTGCGCCAGTAAGGAGTGATCATGGCCCAGACCCGTCGGAAGAATTGACCGCGCACAGCATCGTTGACCGCAGAGTATTCAGCGTTCTGATTCATCGTTGAGGCTCGATTGGAAGGAGGACAAGCATTGAGCCGATCTTAGTAGATCGGCTCGCTTTTTCACGATGTCCGGCGGACATTCGTTCAGTCGCGGTTCAGCGACGGACGGGGCGCTTCTGCAGTTTGCGCTGCAAGGTGCGGCGATGCATGCCCAGCGCGCGGGCGGTGGCGGAGATATTGCCTTCGTGCTCGGTCAGCACACGCTGAATGTGCTCCCATTGCAGGCGGTCCACGGACATCGGGTTTTCCGGCACCAGGGTGTCCAGGTCAGCGTGTTCGGAGAGCAGTGCGGCCAGCACATCATCGGCGTCCGCCGGCTTGCACAGGTAGTTGCAGGCGCCGCGCTTGATCGCCTCCACCGCTGTCGCAATGCTCGAGTAGCCGGTGAGGATCAGCACACGCATTTCCGGATCCAGCTCCAGCAGCTTGGGCAACAGCACCAAACCGGAGTCGCCGTCCATCTTCAGGTCCAGCGCGGCGTAGTCCGGCAGATCCTGCTGGGCGATGCTCAGGCCCTCCTCGGCAGAACCTGCGGTACTGACGCGAAAGCCCCGCCGGCTCATGGCCCGGGCCATGACCCGGGTAAAGGTGGCGTCATCGTCCACCAGCAACAGATGCGGCAGTTCTTCGCCTTCGACTTGGATCTCTTCACTCATGGTCGTCTCCTCGGGCGGCACGGGGCAGGCGTAGCTCAGTGAGCGTTCCGCCTTCCTCATGACTGTAGAGTTTCACTGAGCCGCCAGCACGGGTCACGCTGGCCTTGCTCAAAAACAGGCCCAGGCCGAAGCCTTTGCCCTTGGTGGTAAAAAACGGCTTGCCGATCTGCTCGGCGATGGCCAAGGGTACTCCGGCGCCGTGGTCGCGAATACTGATGGTGAGGTTTTCCGCATCCCAGTCCAGACGCACTTCCAGGCCCTCGGCACAGGCATCGGCTGCATTGTTCAACAGATTGAGCAAGGCCTGGGTCAGGTCCGGCGGCGGCGCCAGGCGCGGCACCGGCCCCTCTCCCAGGAGATGAAAGCGGTAGCTGGCCTCGGGGCGCATCAGGTGCCAGCGATTCAAGGCTTCGTCCAGCCACTGGGTGACGTCCTGCATCTCCACCGCCAGCCGGCGATTGGCCTCGGCGGCGCGCACCAGCTGTTGCAGGGTTTCCTTGCACAGCTTGACCTGGTCCTGGAGCACACTGAGGTCATCCTGCAACAGCGGGTCGGGATGGTCCTGGCGCATTTCCTTGAGCAATACGCTCATGGTCGCCAGCGGTGTACCCAACTCATGGGCGGCGCCGGCGGCCTGGGTCGCCACGGCCAGCAATTGCTGATCCCGCAGCCCCTCTTCGCGGCGGATCGCCCTCAGCTCTTCCTGGCGGCGCAGCTCTTCGGCCATGCGCGCGGCGAAGAAGGTGATCACTGCTGCCGCCAGGGCGAAGCTCAGCCACATGCCATAGACCTGCAGGTTTTCCCGGGCGATGGGGAAGGTCTGCAAGGGGTAGAAGCGGGCCAGCAGCAAGGTATAGAGCGTCAGCGCAATTCCCGAGAGCACCACCGAATAGCGCCAGGGCAAGGTCACGGCGGCGATCGTCAGGGGCACCAGGTAATAGGAGACGAAGGGGTTGGTGGACCCCCCGGAGAAGTACAGCAGCACGCTGTGGATAAACAGGTCACAGGCCAGTTGCAGGGCATATTCCAGCTCCGTCACCGGCCAAGAGGTGCGCAGGCGGATGGCCGTGAAGGCACAGAGCACCATGGAAAACATCAGGGTCACGCCCAGTTGCAGCCAGGGCAGGGGCAACAGGTCCAGCCAATAGGCGAGCCCTACCGAACCGGCCTGAGCGGCCAGCACCAGGGTGCGGATGAAGGTCAGCCGCCAGAGATTCTGACGGGTGGCGGACAGCAATTTTACGGGGGCGAGCATGAGCTCTCCTGATGAGCGCTCCAGGGCAATCGGCGGGAGTATAACCAAGCAGCCGCCGACGCAGGCAAAACTGCGGCAAAGCGTCACAGAAAAACAGTTGCAAGCCGCAGGCTTTCAGCTACAAGCGTAGTGGCTTGCCGCTTGCGGCTTGAAACTTGCCACTGCCTTACCTGTCTGAAGGTTTCACGCAGGTCGGGATCAACCCTGCGGACCGCACTCAAGGAGTTTCCATGCAGCATTTCAGTCGCAGCCTCGCCCTTCTGGCCCTCAGCACCGGCACGCTCACCAGCCTGCCCGCCCTGGCCGCCGATGAACTGCACTACAACCAGATTTCCCTGCGCGCCGAAGTCAGCCAGGAAGTGGCCCGCGACCTGATGATCGTGACCCTCTACAGCGAATCGCAGAACAGCGACCCGGCCAAGCTCGCCACGGAAATCACCACCACCATGAACAAGGCCCTGGAGCAGGCCCGCCAGGTCAAGGACGTGACCCTGCGCCAGGGCAGCCGCAACAGCTACCCGATCTACGACGGCAAGGGGCAGAAGATCACCGGCTGGCGTGAACGCGCCGAACTGCGTCTGGAAAGCTCCGACTTCGCCGCGCTGTCCAAGCTCACCGGTGAGCTGCTGGGCGACCTGAAAATGGGCGGCATGGACTTCGCCATCGCCGATCCGACCCGCAAGGCCAGCGAAGATGCCCTGCTCAAGGACGCGGTCAAGGCGTTCAAGGCCCGCGCGCAACTGGCCACCGATGCCCTGGGTGGCAAGGGCTACAAGATCGTCAACCTGAACCTCAACAGCAACGGTTATCCACAGCCCTACATGCGCGCGCCGATGATGATGAAGGCCGCCAGCATGGACTCGGCACCGGTGACTCCGGAAGTGGAAGCCGGCACCAGCCAGGTCAGCATGACCGCCGATGGCGCCATCGAAGTGCTGATGCCGTAACCCTTTCCCTGCCTCTTCCAGCGGCGATAACCTTCTGCAGAAAGGTTGTCGCCGTTTTTCATTACCAACTATTTCAATCCGGACCCGGGGAACTCGGTTCGCTGATGTTAGAGTTATGGCCCCGGTATGGGGCAGGTCAGATGTTACTGACGTCCGCCGGGTATACTGCGCCTTTCCTATAAGAGCCTCGTCAATGACCGCAGATCGCATCGGCGAACGCCTGCGTCGCTATCGCCGCGCCGCCAAGAAAACCTTGCGTCAGATCGCCAGTGAATCGGGACTGACCGCCAGTTTTCTCTCCCAAGCAGAACGCAACCTCACCGGGGTCTCCATCTCCTCCCTGGTCAACATTGCCAAGTCTCTGAACGTTCCCCTGAACGCCCTGTTCGACCAGCCGATTCAGGCGCAGCCCGACTCCCACGACGGCAAGCGGGTGCGCTACACCATCGAGGGCCAGCCTTTGGCCTACGAACGGCTGTCCAGTTCCTTTCCCGGCAACCTGATCAATGCGGTGAAGATGAACATACCGGTGGGTTATCAGTCGGAGCTGATCTCCCATGACGGTTCGGAGTTTTCGTACGTGCTTTCCGGGCAGATCGTCTACACCATCGAAGGTCAGCAATACCCGCTCAGCGCCGGAGACTCGGTGCACTTCGACGCGACCAAGAGCCATTTCCTGGCCAATGCAGGCCCTGGCCCGGCGGAAGTGCTGACCGTCACCACCATGGGCCTGTTCGACGATCATTCGGCGGCCTGAGCCAAGTCCACAGCCGTCAATGGAACCTCACAAGCGGCACTGCTGCGCAGAGAAATGTTAGTGAGGCTTAATTTTCGTTGACCACGATTTCAGCATGACTTAATTTCGGCATCGGCGAATCGACAATCAATCACATAACAAGCGATCGCCGTCGCCGCACAGGGTCGATGGGGCTGGATCAACGCCCCATAGCAAGGCGAGTTGCCACGGCCCACAAGGCCAATCCTCAGATCTGCCCTAGAAGAAGAAAAAATGAGGTTTGCATGTGTAAGACCTTTGCGCTTCAGGTTTGGCAAACAACGAGGCTGACCCACCCCTGCGGACGGTCGAACGCCTCCCGCAATCTCCACAGTGACAACCTCACTGCGAGCCAAGACTCCCACACCGCCGACGATGCGCTGTTCACTCGCCATCGCCTGCAAGGTCCCGGGCATCCGTCTCCCACGGCCTCCCCTAACCAAACGAACACCGTCATCCGCTCAGGCGGATGCCCCGCGCCCCTGTGTGCGCCAGCCAGGGCCTGGCGGCAGCCGGTCGGCACCCGCGCCAGCGACGCCCCCATTGGAGGCACGGCCCGCCCTGCCTGCCCAAGAAAAAGGCGACGTATGCACCAGAAACACCCCGCGCAAACGGTCAAATGCGTCAAGTTTTATACAAATGCGTCATTCCTGTACGTTCGTTCCACTCTTTGAGACTTGTGACAGCCCCGCATCTTGCATTGGGTATGGGGCCTGCATAAGTATCGGCGGGTCGACTCACAAGGTCGCCCTCTACACCAAAAATGACAACAAATCATGAGGCCACCATGTTCAAGAAAGCAGTCCTTCCGTTCTTAGTCAGCGCCGGCTTGCTTGCCAGCGCCCCCTTCGCCCACGCGGCGACTAACCTGGTGTTCTGCTCTGAAGGGAGCCCGGCCGGTTTCGACCCAGGCCAGTACACCACCGGAACCGACTTCGACGCCTCAGCCGAAACCCTGTACAACCGCCTCAGCCAGTTTGAACGGGGCGGCACCGCCGTCATCCCGGGCCTGGCCACCAGTTGGGACATCTCGGACGACGGTCTGACCTATACCTTCCATCTGCGTGAAGGCGTCAAGTTCCACACCACGCCGTACTTCACCCCGACCCGCACCTTCAATGCCGACGACGTAGTGTTCACCTTCACCCGCATGCTCGACAAAGACATGCCGTTCCGTAAGGCCTACCCCACCGAATTCCCGTACTTCACCGACATGGGGATGGACACCAACATCACCAAGGTCGAGAAAGTCGACGACAAGACCGTCAAGTTCACCCTCAAGACCGTGGACGCCGCGTTCATCCAGAACCTGGCCATGAGCTTCGCCTCCATCCAGTCCGCCGAGTACGCCGACAAGCTGCTCAAGGAAGGCAAGACCAGCGACATCAACCAGAAGCCGATCGGCACTGGCCCGTTCGTGTTCAAGAGCTACCAGAAAGACTCCAACATCCGCTACACCGGCAACAAGGACTACTGGAAGCCTGAAGACGTGAAGATCGACAACCTGATCTTCGCCATCACCACCGACCCATCGGTGCGCATTCAAAAGCTGAAGAAGAACGAATGCCAGGTGACCCTGTTCCCGCGTCCGGCCGACCTCAAGGCCCTCAAGGAAGACAAGGACCTGAAGATGCCTGAACAGGCAGGCTTCAACCTCGGCTACATCGCCTACAACGTGATGCCGGTGCTCAAGGGCCGTACCGACGCCAACCCGCTGGCCGACCTCAAGGTTCGCCAGGCCCTGGACATGGCCGTCAACAAGCCGCAAATCATCGACTCCGTCTACCAGGGCGCGGGCCAGCTGGCGGTCAACGCCATGCCGCCGACCCAATGGTCCTATGACACCAGCATCAAGGACGCCAAGTACGACCCCGAGAAAGCCAAGCAGCTGCTCAAGGAAGCCGGTATCAAGGAAGGGACGCAGATTACCCTGTGGGCCATGCCGGTACAGCGCCCCTACAACCCCAACGCCAAGCTGATGGCTGAAATGCTGCAATCCGACTGGGCCAAGATCGGGCTCAAGGTCAACATCGTCAGCTACGAGTGGGGCGAGTACATCAAACGCTCCAAGGGCGGCGAGAACCAGGCCATGATCATCGGCTGGAGCGGTGACAACGGTGACCCCGACAACTGGCTCGGCACCCTGTTCGGCTGTGATGCGCTCAATGGCAACAACTTCTCGAAATGGTGCGACAAGCCTTACGACGCACTGATCAAGCAAGCCAAGGCCACGTCGGATGTGGCCAAACGCACCGAGCTGTACAAGCAGGCGCAACACATCCTCAAAGACGCCGTTCCGATGACACCTATCGCACACTCGACGGTGTTCCAACCCATGCGCGCCAACGTGCAGGACTTCAAGATCAGCCCCTTTGGCTTGAACTCCTTCTATGGTGTCAGCATCGGCAAATAAGGCCCGGCAACGGCGGCGTCGCTGACGTCGCCGTTGTTTTACCGGCCCACACCGTAAGCACCCGGCCTACCTTCGACACACCGCCTCGACAAAGAGCGGTCCCACGAATTTAGAGCCGATTCTTACAGGGCTTTCAGGCACAGCGGATATACGCCCCGGCCTTCGACCCTTAACGTCGAGGCGAGGCAAGACTGCGTCTGTCGGCGGGCATTTGCTACAGCCATGGTTTGGCATCAATGACCTGTACAGGCTCCAGGAAGAAGCCATGGTCCATTGATCATCACAACAAAAAATGGAGATGGACCGTTATGCGTCATTCCCTGATTTTCTCCGCCCTGATAGGGGGCAGCCTGCTGGCCTCCAGCGCCATCTGCGGCGCCGCCGAGCGCAGCCTGGTGTTCTGTTCCGAAGGCAGCCCGGCGGGCTTTGACACGGCGCAATACACCACCGCCACCGACAACGACGCCGCCGAGCCGCTGTACAACCGCCTGGTGGAATTCGAGAAAGGCGCCACCAACGTGCTACCCGCCCTGGCCAAAAGCTGGGACATATCCGAGGACGGCCTCACCTACCGCTTTCACCTGCGTGAAGGGGTGAAGTTCCACAGCACCCCGTACTTCAAGCCCAGCCGCGACCTCAACGCCGACGACGTGCTGTTCACCTTCAATCGCATGCTCGACGCCGGACATCCGTTCCGTAAGGCCTACCCGACGGAGTTTCCCTACTTCAACGGCATGAGCCTGAACAAGAACATCGCCAAGGTCGAGAAAACCGACCCGCTGACCGTGGTCATGACCCTCAACACCGTGGACGCGGCGTTCATCCAGAACCTGGCCATGAGCTTTGCTGCGATCCTCTCCGCCGAATACGCCGAGCAACTGCTCAAAGCCGGCACCCCCGCCCTGATCAACCAGAAGCCCATCGGCACCGGGCCGTTCGTATTCCAGCGTTACCAGAAAGACTCGCAGATCCGCTACGCCGCCAACCCGCACTACTGGGACCCGAGCCGGGTCAAGCTCGACCGGTTGATCTTCGCCATCAACACCGATGCCTCGGTGCGGGTGCAGAAGCTGCGGGCCGGCGAATGCCAGGTGACCCTGCACCCGCGTCCCGCGGACATCGATGCGCTGAAAAACGACCCGAAACTGCAAGTCATCGAGAAGCCCGGCTTCAACCTCGGCTACATCGCCTACAACGTGCAGCACAAGCCCTTCGATCGCCTCGAAGTGCGCCAGGCCCTGGACATGGCGGTGAACAAGCCCAGCATCCTCAACGCCGTGTACCAGGGCGCCGGCCAGCTGGCGGTCAACGCCATGCCGCCGACCCAGTGGTCCTACGACGAAACCATCCAGGACGCGGCCTACAACCCGGAAAAGGCCCGCGAACTGCTCAAGGCCGCCGGGGTCAAGGAAGGCACGGAGATCACCCTCTGGGCCATGCCCGTGCAGCGCCCCTACAACCCCAACGCCAAGCTGATGGCCGAAATGCTGCAGTCCGACTGGGCGAAGATCGGCCTCAAGGTGAAGATCGTCAGCTACGAATGGGGCGAGTACATCAAGCGCACCAAGAATGGCGAGCACGACATCAGCCTGATCGGCTGGACCGGAGACAACGGTGACCCGGACAACTGGCTGGGCACCCTGTACAGCTGTGACGCCATCGGCGGCAACAACTACTCCATGTGGTGCGACCCGCAGTACGACAAGCTGATCAAGCAAGCCAAGCTAGTGACCGACCGCCAGCAACGCACAGAGCTGTATAAACAGGCCCAGCAGTTGCTCAAGCAGCAGGTGCCGATCACGCCGGTGGCCCACTCGATGATCAATCAGCCATTGAGCGCGAAAGTCGAGGGTTTCAAGGTCAGCCCGTTCGGCCGCAACACCTTCTCGGGTGTCAGCCTGGCCCCATAACCGATGAGCCAAAACCTTGGGGACGATTTTCGTCCTCACGCAGACGCTTTGCCTGAATTCGGCGATCAAGCCATATGCAAACGTTTGCGATGCCATGAATGAGTTCCAAAAACCAGCCGGCCGAAAAAAACCGGCATCTAAAAAAGAAAACAAAGGAGCTTCACCCATGAAACTGAGCAGCAGCGCATTGTTAGCCTTGGCTATCGGTAGCATCACCGCCACGGCCCATGCGGAGAGCGTCAGCCAGGACTTCGTCCCGACTGTACAGAACAGCACCAATGCCCAGGCCGAGGCCAAGGGTTTCATCGAAGGGCAGAGCCTGTCGGGCACCACGCGCAACTGGTACGCCAACGAGCTGAAACGCCGCAATGACCGTTTTTCCTACAACCACAATGGCGTGGACACCTCGACCCCACGCCGGATCAACTGGGTCCAGGGCACCATCCTCAACTACAGCTCCGGCTTCACCGAAGGCACCGTGGGGGTCAGCACCGAAGTCGCGGCCTACAACGCCATTGCCCTGGATCGTGACCGCAAGGACATCGCCGGCAAGAACAACCGCACCCTGACCCATTCCGACGGCGACGCCGTGGGCCAGTGGAGCAAGCTCGGCCTGGCCAACGTCAAGTTCCGCGTATCCAACACCACCCTGACCGCCGGCCGGCAGAACTTCAGCACGCCGATCGTCGACGTCATCGGCAACCGTGCGCTGCCTTCGAGCTTTGAAGGGGTGAGCCTGCACAGCGAAGAGTTCAACAACCTGTCGTTCGATGCCGGCACCTTTGACCGGGTATCGCCACGGACCGAACAGAGCCTGTCGAAATTCCGCTCCGAGTACACCAGCAACACCGCCGAAACCGACCGCGTGAGCATCGTCGGCCTCAACTACCAACCGCTGAAAAGCCTGAAGACCAGCCTCTACGCCTCCAAGGTGGAAGACTTCTGGAACCAGTACTACTTCGGCGCCACCCACGAGCTGGGCGACAGCTCGGTGCTGAGCCTGACCACCGGCCTGAACTACTACAAGACCGTCGACACCGGCAAGAAAGAGATGGGCGAGATCGACAACGATACCTACTCCCTGTCCATGGGGCTGACCCACCAGGCCCACAGCCTGACCTTCTCGTACCAGGAAGTCAGCGGCAACGAGTACTTCGACTACCTGCATGAAACCAACGGCATCTACCTGGCCAACTCCCTGCTCTCGGACTTCAACGGCCCGAACGAGAAATCCTTCCAGATCGCCTACGGCCTGAACATGGCCGAATACGGCGTGCCCGGCCTCAAGTTCAACGTCTACCAGGCTCGTGGCTGGGGCATCGACGGTACCCACTACACCGGCAGCGCCTACGGCGGCATCAACTCCGAAGGCAAACTCTACGGCGTGAGAACCATGGATGGCGAAACCCACTATGAATACGGCATCGGCGCCTCCTACGCCGTGCAGAGCGGGCCACTCAAAGCCACCGCGATCCGTGCCACCTACACCACGCACCGCGCCAGCAAGAACCAGGCCGACGGCAACATCAACGAATTCCGTCTGGTTACCACCATCCCGTTCAACATTCTCTAACCCACCAGTTGAAGGGCGGGTTCATGACGAATCCGCCGTTCAAGCTAATCTGGTTCAATCGATTGCAGAGGGTTCCTGATGAACATGCTTCCCCTGAAAGCGGCCATTGGCGCCGCCCTGCTGAGCGCCGCCCTCGGCGCCACAGCCAAACCCTTGGTGGTCTGTACCGAAGCCAGCCCGGAAGGCTTCGATATGGTCCAGTACACGACTGCAGTCACGGCCGACGCAGTGGCGGAAACCATCTTCAACCGGCTGGTGGACTTCAAGCCCGGCACCACTGACATCGAACCGGCCCTGGCCGAGTCCTGGGACATCAGCCCGGACGGCCTGCAATACACCTTCCACCTGCGCAAGGGCGTCAAGTTCCACAGCACCGACTACTTCACCCCGACCCGCGACATGAATGCCGACGACGTGCTCTGGAGCTTCCAGCGCCAGCTGGACCCAAAGCACCCCTGGCATGACAAGTCCAGCGTGGGCTTCCCCTACTTCGAAAGCATGGGGTTCAAGGAACTGCTCAAAAGCGTCGAGAAGATCGACGACCACACCGTGGTCTTCACCCTGACCCGCCGTGAGGCACCGTTCCTGGCCGACATCGCCATGGCCTTCTCATCGATCTACCCGGCGGAATACGCCGACAAGCTGCTCAAGGAAGGCAAGACGGCCGACCTCAACAGCAAGCCCATCGGCACCGGCCCCTTCATCTTCAACCGCTACGCCAAGGACGCCCAGGTACGCTTCAAGGCCAACCCGGACTACTTCCGCGGCAAGCCACCGGCCGACCCGCTGGTGCTGGCGATCACCATCGACAACAACGTGCGCTTGCAGAAGCTCAAGGCCAACGAGTGCCAGGTCGCCCTGTACCCCAAGCCCGATGACATCCCCAGCATCAAGGCCGACGCCAACCTCAAGGTCGACGAACTGGCGGCCATGACCACCGGCTACATCGCCATGAACACCACCCGCAAATACATGAGCGACGTGCGGGTACGCAAAGCCATCGACATCGCCTTCGACAAGGAAGCCTACGTCAACAGCCTCTACGGCAAAGGCAATGCGCTGGTCGGCACCGGCCCTTATCCGCCGACCCTGCTGGGCTTCAACAACAGCCTGAAGAACCCGCCCCGGGATCTGGACAAGGCCCGGGCCCTGCTCAAGGACGCCGGGGTGCCGGACGGTACGGTGATCACCCTGTTCACCCGCAACGGCGGCGGCCCGACCAACCCCAATCCCCTGCTGGGTGCGCAGATGATGCAGGCCGACCTGGCCAAGATCGGCCTCAAGCTCGAGATCCGCGTCATGGAATGGGGCGAGATGCTAAAGCGTGCGAAAAACGGCGAACACGATATGGTGTCGGCCGGCTGGGCTGGGGACAACGGCGACCCGGACAACTTCCTGACCCCGAACCTGAGTTGTGATGCAGCGAAAAACGGCGAAAACTACGCCCGCTGGTGCAACAAGGAGTTCCAGGAGCTGATCGACCAGGCCCGCGCCGACGCTGAACCTGCCAAGCGCGCCGCGCTCTATGAAAAGGCTCTGCTGGTTTTCCAACAGGACCAACCCTGGATTCCCATGGCCTATCCAAAAATGTTCACCGCCATGCGCAAGAACGTCGAGGGTTACCACCAGAGCCCCCTGACCACCAACAACTTCGCGACCACCCAAGTGAAGTGATAAGAAACGCCTGCCACCCTTGACCCCAAGGGTGGCGGGTACGCCTAACCGGCTGATTGAGGTACTTCAGAAGATGTTTAGTTTTATTGCCCGCCGTGTGGGGTTGTTGATCCCCACATTCTTCGGCATCACCTTGCTGACCTTCGCCTTGATACGCATGATTCCCGGCGACCCCGTGGAAGTCATGATGGGCGAGCGTCGGGTCGACCCCGAGATGCATGCCCAGGCAATGGAACGCCTTGGATTGAACAAGCCGCTGTACGCCCAGTACCTGGACTACATCGGCAAACTGGCCCACGGTGACCTGGGTGAGTCCCTGCGCACCCGCACCAGCGTGTGGAGCGAGTTCACCTCGCTGTTCCCCGCGACCCTGGAACTGTCCATGGCCGCCCTGCTGTTCGCCGGCATCATCGGGCTCTTGGCCGGGGTGATCGCCGCCCTCAAGCGAGGGTCGCTGTTCGACCACGGGGTCATGGGCATCTCCCTTGCGGGCTATTCGATGCCGATCTTCTGGTGGGGCCTGATCCTGATCATGTTCTTCTCGGTGAGCCTGGGCTGGACCCCGGTGTCCGGGCGCATCGACCTGCTCTACGACATCGAGCCCAGAACCGGCTTCATGCTCATCGACACCCTGCTGGCCGAAGACACCAGCGCCTTCTTCGACGCCCTGCACCACCTGATCCTGCCGGCCATCGTCCTGGGCACCATTCCCCTGGCGGTGATCGCGCGGATGACCCGCTCCTCGATGCTCGAAGTGCTGCGCGAGGATTACATCCGCACCGCCAAGGCCAAGGGCCTGTCACCGGCGCGGGTGGTGTTCGTCCACGGCCTGCGCAACGCCTTGATTCCGGTACTGACCGTGGTCGGCCTGCAAGTCGGCACCCTGCTGGCCGGTGCGGTCCTGACCGAAACCATCTTTTCCTGGCCGGGCATCGGCAAGTGGCTGATCGAAGCCATCGGCGCCCGGGACTATCCCGTGGTGCAGAACGGCATCCTGCTGATCGCCTGCCTGGTGATCATGGTCAACTTCGTGGTGGACATCCTCTACGGCTTTGCCAACCCACGCATCCGTCATCAGCGCTGAGATCAAGACCAATGAGCACTCCAACTACCTCAGTAGCAGTCGATCAAAGCCTGCTCTATCCGTCCGTGTACAAAGAATTCTGGCAGCACTTCTCCCGCAACAAAGGCGCGGTGGCCGGCCTGCTGTTCATGCTGCTGATCGTGTTCTGCGCGCTGTTCGCCCCCTGGGTGGCGCCGCACAACCCCAGCGAGCAATATCGCGACTTCCTGCTGACCCCGCCGGCCTGGCTCGAAGGCGGGCAGATGCAATTTTTGCTGGGCACCGATGAACTGGGCCGCGACCTGCTGTCGCGCCTGATCCAGGGCTCGCGCCTGTCGCTGCTGATCGGCCTGTCGTCGGTGGTGATGTCGCTGATCCCGGGGATCCTCCTGGGGCTGTTCGCCGGGTTCTTCCCACGTCTGCTGGGCCCGACCATCATGCGCCTGATGGACATCATGCTGGCCCTGCCCTCGCTGCTGCTGGCCGTGGCGATTGTCGCCATCCTCGGCCCGGGCCTGATCAACACCGTGATCGCCATTGCCGTGGTGTCCCTGCCCTCCTATGTGCGCCTGACCCGCGCCGCGGTGATGGGCGAGATCAACCGCGACTACGTGACGGCCGCGCGCCTGGCCGGTGCCGGCCTGCCACGCCTGATGTTCATCACCGTGCTGCCCAACTGCATGGCACCGCTGATCGTCCAGGCCACCCTGAGCTTCTCCTCGGCGATCCTCGACGCCGCCGCCCTGGGCTTCCTCGGCCTCGGCGTGCAACCGCCGACTCCAGAGTGGGGCACCATGCTGGCCTCGGCTCGCGACTACATCGAACGCGCCTGGTGGGTGGTGAGCCTGCCGGGCCTGACCATTTTGCTCAGCGTGCTGGCAATCAACCTGATGGGCGACGGCCTGCGCGATGCGCTGGACCCGAAACTCAAGAACGCCGCCTGAGGAGATTCCCATGTCACTGCTCGAAATCAAGAATCTCAATGTCCGTTTCGGCGACGCCAAGGCGGTGCCGGTGGTCGACGGCCTCGACCTCAAGGTCGACAAGGGCGAAGTGCTGGCCATCGTTGGCGAGTCCGGCTCCGGCAAATCGGTGACCATGATGGCCCTGATGGGCCTGATCGAGCACCCCGGCATCGTCACCGCCGACGCCTTGAGCTTCGACGGCCGCGACATGCTCAAGCTCAGCGCCCGCCAGCGCCGGCAGATCGTCGGCAAGGACCTGGCCATGGTCTTCCAGGACCCGATGACCGCGCTGAACCCGAGCTACACCGTGGGCTTCCAGATCGAGGAAGTGCTGCGCCTGCACCTGAAGATGTCCGGCAAGGCCGCGCGCAAGCGTGCCATCGAACTGCTGGAGAAGGTCGAGATCCCCGGCGCCGCCAGCCGCATGGACGCCTACCCGCACCAACTGTCCGGCGGCATGAGCCAGCGGGTGGCGATCGCCATGGCCATTGCCGGCGAACCCAAGCTGCTGATTGCCGACGAACCCACCACCGCCCTGGACGTGACCATCCAGGCGCAGATCATGGACCTGCTGCTCAACCTGCAACAAGAGCAGAACATGGGCCTGGTGCTGATCACCCACGACCTGGCCGTGGTGGCCGAAACCGCCCAGCGCGTCTGCGTGATGTACGCCGGACAAGCCGTGGAAGTCGGCCAGGTGCCGCAGTTGTTCGACATCCCCGCACACCCCTACAGCGAAGCGCTGCTGGCGGCGATTCCCGAGCACAGCCTCGGTGCCACCCGCCTGTCGACCCTGCCGGGCATCGTCCCCGGGCGCTACGACCGGCCCCAGGGTTGCCTGCTGTCACCCCGCTGTCCCTACGCCCAGGACAACTGCCGTCAGCAGCGTCCAAGCCTTGATCCGAAAGCCGCCAGCCTGGTGCGCTGCTTCTATCCGCTGAATCAGGAGGTGGCGTAATGGCCGTCGTTCTTACCGCCCGCGACCTGACCCGTCACTACGAAGTGTCCCGAGGCCTGTTCAAGGGTCACGCCACCGTGCGCGCCCTCAACGGCGTGTCCTTTGAGCTGGAGGCCGGCAAGACCCTGGCCGTGGTCGGCGAGTCCGGCTGCGGCAAGTCCACCCTGGCCCGGGCCCTGACCCTGATCGAGGAGCCGTCCTCCGGCTCGCTGAAAATCGCCGGCCAAGAAGTCGCCGGTGCCGACAAGGCCCAGCGCAAGCAACTGCGCAAAGACGTGCAGATGGTGTTCCAGAGTCCTTATGCCTCGCTCAATCCGCGGCAGAAGATCGGCGATCAACTGGCCGAGCCGCTGTTGATCAACACCAAGCTGTCGGCCGCTGAACGCCGGGAGAAAGTCCAGGCCATGATGAAACAGGTGGGCCTGCGCCCCGAGCACTACCAGCGCTACCCGCACATGTTCTCCGGCGGTCAGCGCCAGCGCATCGCCCTGGCCCGGGCGATGATGCTGCAACCCAAGGTGCTGGTGGCGGATGAACCGACCTCGGCCCTGGACGTGTCGATCCAGGCCCAGGTGCTGAACCTGTTCATGGACCTGCAGCAGGAATTCAACACCGCCTACGTGTTCATCTCCCACAACCTGGCGGTGGTGCGTCACGTCGCCGACCAGGTGCTGGTGATGTACCTCGGCCGGCCGGTGGAAATGGGCCCCAAGGAGGACATCTACACCCGCCCGCTGCACCCCTACACCCAGGCCCTGCTGTCGGCGACCCCGACCATTCATCCGGACCCGGACAAGCCGAAGATCAAGATCGTCGGTGAATTGCCCAACCCGCTGAACCCGCCACCCGGCTGCGCCTTCCACAAGCGCTGCCCTTACGCCACCGAGCGTTGCAGCACTGAAGAGCCGGCCCTGCGACCGCTGGACAACCGGCAAGTGGCCTGCCACTACGCCGAGCAATTCGTGCTGTAGCGGCCATGAAAAAGGCGCTCCCGATTACCTTCGGGAGCGCCTGAACCTTGTTCGACCCGCCCCTGGCGACGGATTGCGCATCAGTCCGTCGCTGGGGGTTTCTTTTAGCCCTGGCTGTCGCCTTCGCCCTCGTCGGTGGTCTGGTCGTCATCGCCGGAACTGCCGCCCTGGCCTTCATCGCCCGGCTCCGAGTCGGACTTGGCAAGCATCTGCACCGGTGCGCTATGGCTCGACTGATAACCCGGCTCTTTCACCTGCAGCAGGTTGTGGGCCCAGGCCGCCGAGGTTCCGAGCGACAGCATCACCAGCACTTTGATCAACAGCACAACGCGTTGGAAAATTCTCATGGTCGATTCCATCCCTTCATAGGTGAATCTTCGAAGGCTGCGAACCCTGCCGAACAGTGACCACAGCACAGTCTGAAACTAGTCGTGATCTCCCGGCTTTGCCAGATAGCCCCCTATCGATACCCAAGCCGTCCAAGCCCTTCCGACTAACGGCGTGCCCTGAAAAACACCACCCTCCGTAGGAGCCGGCTTGCCGGCGAAGAAACCCGCCAGCCATGCACCACAGCGTCCGCCGCCTTCGCTGGCAAGCCAGCGCCTGAGGGGCGGTGGGCCATTGCTGCGCGCAACAAAAAGCCCCGCTGTCTGCACAGCGGGGCTTCGGGGCTTGCCGGCGAACTTAGTGGTGTTCGCGGGTGGCGCGGAATTTCACGTCCGGCCAGCGCTCTTCCATCAGCGCCAGGTTGACCCGGGTCGGCGCCAGGTAGGTCAGGTGACCACCGCCGTCCAGGGCCAGGTTTTCCACCGCCTTGTTGGAAAACTCTTCGAGCTTCTTCTTGTCGCTGCAGTCGATCCAACGGGCGGACCACACGGTGATCGGCTCATAGGAGCACTCCACCTTGTATTCCTCCTTCAGGCGGCTGGCCACCACATCGAACTGCAGCACACCAACGGCGCCGAGAATGATGTCGTTGCTGCGCTCGGGGAAGAACACCTGGGTCGCGCCCTCTTCGGCCAGCTGTTGCAGGCCCTGACGCAACTGCTTGGACTTGAGCGGATCCTTCAGGCGCACGCGGCGGAACAGCTCCGGGGCGAAGTGCGGAATCCCGGTGAAGCCCAGGGCCTCGCCTTCGGTGAAGGTGTCGCCGATCTGGATGGTGCCGTGGTTGTGCAGACCGATGATGTCGCCGGCGTAGGCTTCTTCCAGTTGCTCACGCTCGGAGGAGAAGAAGGTCAGGGCGTCGCCGATGCGCACGTCCTTGCCGGTGCGCACGTGACGCATCTTCATGCCCTTCTCGTACTTGCCCGAGCAGATGCGCATGAAGGCGATACGGTCGCGGTGCTTGGGGTCCATGTTGGCCTGGATCTTGAACACGAAACCGCTGAACTTTTCTTCCTGCGGCGCCACGGCGCGCTCGTTGGCTTCACGGGGCAGCGGCAGCGGCGCCCAATCCACCACGGCGTCCAGCACGTGGTCGACCCCGAAGTTGCCCAGGGCGGTACCGAAGAACACCGGGGTCAGCTGGCCGTCGAGGAACTCCTGCTGGTTGAACTCGTGGCAGGCGCCCTGCACCAGCTCCAGCTGCTCGATGAAACGCTCGTACTCGTCACCCAGGTGGGCGCGGGCTTCGTCGGAATCGAGCTTCTCGATGATCTTGGTTTCGGTGCGCTCGTGGCCGTGGCCCGGGGTGTAGACGATGATGTAGTCGTCCGCCAGGTGGTACACGCCCTTAAAGTCGCGGTAGCAACCGATCGGCCAGGTGATCGGCGCGGCCTTGATCTTCAGCACCGCTTCGATTTCATCCAGCAGCTCGATCGGGTCGCGAATGTCGCGGTCGAGTTTGTTGATGAAGCTGACGATCGGCGTGTCCCGCAGGCGGCAGACGTCCATCAGGGCGATGGTCCGGGGCTCAACGCCCTTACCGCCATCGAGCACCATCAGCGCCGAGTCCACCGCGGTCAGGGTGCGATAGGTGTCTTCCGAGAAGTCTTCGTGGCCCGGGGTGTCCAGCAGGTTGATCATGTGTTCGCGATAGGGGAACTGCATGACCGACGTGGTAATGGAAATACCCCGCTGCTTTTCCATCTCCATCCAGTCGGAGGTGGCGTGGCGGTCGGACTTACGCGATTTGACGGTACCCGCCACCGCAATGGCCTTGCCCATCAGCAACAGCTTCTCGGTGATGGTGGTCTTACCCGCATCCGGGTGGGAAATAATGGCGAAAGTGCGGCGTTTCGCGACTTCGGCGGCCTGTTTGGTCATGGGAAATCGCCTGGCGGTGATCAAAAAAGGGCGCAGATTATAGCCCAGAGAACACCCCGCGGGCCACCGCTGCCCCCGTTGCCGGGGTCGCCGCGCGGCAGATAAACGGTGGCTAAATGCTGCCAAGTATGGAACCTTTTAAAACCTGGAGACGTCCACTCCCCTGTCACGCACTGTCGTCAGGGGCTGAAATATCAGCAAGTTAGCTTGACGAAGCTGCGCTCATGGCTCGTTCACCCGCCGCTTTGCCGGCATTCGACGAGCTGCTTTTCGCGCGCACTGTCCCGGCAGCCAGGAATGGCCCTGCCACACGGGAAAGTGCCCGCCGACCGACAAAAGGAGTCCGCCTGTGGCTATTCGCTATGGCAAAGGGCTGATAGGAGGGGTTGCGGTCATCGCCCTCCTGGCCCTGCTGGTCCACTGGATCGGCATCACGACGATCGAACACTACCGCGACGATCTACTGTTCTACCTGCAAGCTCATCTGTTCCTGGTCCTGGCGTCCATGCTCGCCGCATTGCTGGTGGGCATCCCCGCCGGCATCTTCCTCAGCCGCCCGAACATGGTCGGACGCGCCGAACGCTTCATGCAGGTGTTCAACATCGGTAACACCGTTCCCCCTCTGGCCGTCCTGGCCATCGCCCTGGGGATCCTCGGCATCGGCAGCGGCCCGGCCATCTTCGCGTTGTTCCTCGCCTCCTTGCTGCCCATCGTGCGCAACACCTACGAAGGCCTGAAAAACGTCCGGGGTTCCCTCAAGGAAGCCGCGGTCGGCATCGGCATGACGCCGCGCCAGGTGCTGTGGAAAGTCGAATTGCCCAACGCCGTGCCGATCATCATCGGTGGCGTGCGGGTGGCCCTGGCGATCAACGTCGGCACCGCGCCCCTGGCCTTCCTGATCGGCGCCAACAGCCTGGGCAGCCTGATATTCCCCGGCATTGCCCTGAACAATCAGCCGCAACTGCTGCTCGGCGCCGCCTGCACCGCGCTGCTGGCCTTGCTCCTCGACGGCCTGGTCACCCTGGCCAGCCGCCTCTGGCTGGAACGCGGTCTGCGCCCGTCCTAAGCCCGTCAGAGACAAGGAATCGACATGAAAAAACTAAGCCTGATACTCGGCTGTGCCCTGCTGTTCGCCGGGCTGGCCCACGCCGCGGAAAAACCGCTGATCCGCATTGGCGCCCGGGTCTTCACCGAACAGACCCTGCTGGCGGAAATCACCTCCCAGTACCTGCGCAGCAAGGGTTACGACACCCGCGTCACCGGCGGCCTGGGCAGCAACCTGGCCCGCAGCGCCCAGGAAAGCGGACAACTGGACCTGATCTGGGAATACACCGGGGTGTCGCTGGTGGCCTACAACCACATCGACGAGAAACTCGACAGCCAGCAGTCCTACGCCCGAGTCAAAGAACTCGACGCGAAAAAAGGCCTGGTCTGGTTGGCGCCGTCCAAGTTCAGCAACACCTACGCCCTGGCCCTGCCGGAGAACGTGGCCCGGGAACATCCGCAGATCAACAGCATCAGCGACCTGACCCGAGCCCTGGCCGAAAAACCCGAGGAGAACCGCCTGGTAGCCCTGGACACCGAGTTCGCCAACCGCTCCGACGGCATGGCCGGCATGGTTAAGCTGTATGAGATGAACCTGACCCGCAAAAACACCCGGCAAATGGATGCCGGCCTGGTCTACACCGCCCTGCGCAACGGCCAGGTGTTCGCCGGCCTGGTCTACACCACCGACGGTCGGCTCAACGCCTTCAAGCTCAAGCTGCTGGAGGACGACAAGCACTACTTCCCGGACTACACCGCCGCCCCCGTGGTGCGTCAGGCGTATCTCGATGCCCACCCGCAATTGGCGGCGGACCTCAAGCCGCTGGCGGCGCTGTTCGATGACGAAACCATGCGCCAGCTGAACGCGCGGGTCGACGTCGACCATGAAAGCCCTTCCGCCGTGGCCGCAGATTTCCTGCGCCAGCATCCGATCAACCACTGATAGAGAGGAGAAGACATGGAATTTTTAAACGCCTTTTCCCATCTCGATTGGGCCCAGGTCCTGCACCTGACCTGGCAGCACATCACCCTGGTGGGCATTGCCGTGAGCCTGGCGATTGTCTTCGGCGTGCCCCTGGGCATCCTGATGACCCGCTTCCCGCCCCTGGCCGGCCCGCTGCAGGCCAGCGCAACGGTGTTGCTGACCATTCCGTCCATCGCCCTGTTCGGCCTGCTGCTGCCGTTCTACTCCAAGTTCGGCCAGGGCCTGGGCCCGCTGCCGGCCATCACGGCGGTGTTCCTCTATTCGCTGCTGCCGATCATGCGCAACACCTACCTGGCGCTGACCGGCGTCGAACCGGGGATCCGTGAAGCCGCCCGCGGTATCGGCATGACCTTCGGCCAGCGCCTGCGCATGGTCGAGTTGCCCATCGCGGTGCCGGTGATTCTCGCCGGGGTACGCACCGCCGTGGTGATGAACATCGGCGTCATGACCATCGCCGCCACCATTGGCGCCGGCGGCCTGGGCGTACTCATTCTTGCTTCCATCAGCCGCAGCGACATGTCGATGCTGATCGTCGGCGCGGTGCTGGTCAGTCTCCTGGCCATCTTCGCCGACCTGCTTCTGCAATGGCTGCAACGCTCGCTGACACCAAAAGGACTGCTCAAATGATCGAACTTCAAAAGCTGACCAAGACCTTCCAAAGCAACGGCAAGACCATCACCGCCGTTGACTCCGTAAGCCTGACCGTCAATGAAGGCGAAATTTGCGTATTCCTCGGCCCTTCGGGCTGCGGCAAAAGCACCACGCTGAAGATGATCAACCGCCTGATCAAACCCACCTCGGGCAAGATCCTGATCAACGGCGAAGACACCACCGACCTCGACGAAGTCACCCTGCGCCGCAACATCGGCTACGTGATCCAGCAGATCGGCCTGTTCCCCAACATGACCATCGAGGAAAACATCGTGGTGGTGCCCAAGCTGCTGGGCTGGGACAAGCAGAAATGCCACGACCGTGCCCGCGAGCTGATGAGCATGATCAAGCTCGAACCCAAGCAGTACCTGCACCGCTATCCGCGGGAACTGTCCGGCGGCCAGCAGCAGCGCATCGGCGTGATTCGCGCCCTGGCGGCGGACGCCCCGCTGCTGCTGATGGACGAACCCTTCGGGGCGGTGGACCCGATCAACCGCGAGATGATCCAGAACGAGTTCTTCGAGATGCAGCGCGCGCTGAACAAGACCGTGATCATGGTCAGCCACGACATCGACGAAGCCATCAAGCTGGGGGACAAGATCGCCATCTTCCGCGCCGGCAAGCTGCTGCAGATCGATCACCCGGACACCTTGCTCGCCCACCCGGCGGACGACTTCGTCAGCAACTTCGTCGGCCAGGACAGCACCCTCAAGCGCCTGTTGCTGGTCAAGGCCGAAGACGCGGCAGACAACGCCCCGTCGGTGAGCCCGGAAACCCCGGTGGCCGAAGCCCTGGAATTGATGGACGAACACGACCGCCGCTACGTGGTGGTGACCTGCGCCGAGAACAAGGCCCTGGGTTATGTACGCCGTCGCGACCTGCACCGTCAGACCGGCACCTGCGCCCAGTTCCTGCGCGAATTCAACGCCACCGCCGCCTACGACGAGCACCTGCGGATTCTTCTGTCACGCATGTACGAGTTCAACCGCTCGTGGCTGCCGGTGCTGGATGCCGAACGAGTGTTCCTGGGGGAAGTGACCCAGGAATCCATTGCTGCCTACCTGAGCTCGGGGCGTTCACGGGGGATGAAGACCAATATCGTCTCACCGGCTGAAGCGGTGGTTGCCTGATCAATAAATAGCCAACAACGAACCTGTGGCGAGGGAGCTTGCTCCCGCTGGGCCGCGAAGCGGCCCCTCTTGGCAAAAAAGAGTGGAACTGCTGCGCAGTCCGCGAGAGCAAGCTCCCTCGCCACAAGGTTTTTTGTCCGCCAACACGCCGGAAAAAAATATCAACAGCCACTCCCTTGATCGCTGTCCGGCGACACCTTCCGAAACAGCCAAAATCCCCCTCACACCCGCCTCTCGCCGCTAACGTCGCCGATGTTGACGACTTGACACTTACCAGCCACTTGGCGCGCAAAAGCGTCGAACGTGCAGGTATTTTTAACACCCGTGAATTCTTCGGGAACATCTGTCCGTCATCTGTGTCGGCTACAAAGAGAGGTGTCGTCAACGCACGTCAGACAAGTGCAAAAACGCGACATTTTTTGTTGATCTCAGGCCCCTCACCGCCTAAAGTTCGCGCCGAACGTCCATGCTGGAAACGATCCATCCGGCTCAAGTACTGACGACGAGACAGCAAGGCCAAGGGCAGATTGCCCATGGCCTTTTTGCTTTCGGCGACATGCCTTGGGAAGTAGGCGAACCAAAGTGGGGATACGGAGGACGTTCATTTGCACCCATTGATTTCTAACGTTTGCCAGTAGGAGCTCCCAACGCATGTCGATTAACGTCGAAGACTATTTTGCGCGCGAAACCTTTCAAAAAATGAAGGCGTTCGCCGACAAGCAAGAAACCCCATTCGTGGTCATCGATACCCAGATGATCGCCCAGGCCTACGACGACCTGCGCGCCGGTTTCGAATTCGCCAAGGTCTACTACGCGGTCAAGGCCAACCCGGCCGTCGAGATCATCGACCTGCTGCACGAAAAAGGCTCCAGCTTCGACATCGCCTCGATCTACGAGCTGGACAAAGTGCTGAGCCGCGGCGTCAACCCGGCCAACATCAGCTACGGCAACACCATCAAGAAGTCCAAGGACATCCGCTACTTCTATGAGAAGGGCGTGCGCCTGTATGCCACCGACTCCGAAGCCGACCTGCGCAACATCGCCAAGGCCGCCCCGGGTTCGAAAGTCTACGTGCGCATCCTCACCGAAGGCTCCACCACCGCCGACTGGCCGCTGTCGCGCAAGTTCGGCTGCCAGACCGACATGGCCATGGACCTGCTGATCCTCGCCCGCGACCTGGGCCTGGTGCCTTATGGCGTGTCGTTCCACGTCGGTTCGCAACAGCGCGACATCAGCGTCTGGGACGCGGCGATCGCCAAGGTCAAAGTGATCTTCGAACGCCTGAAGGAAGAAGACGGCATCGAACTCAAGCTGATCAACATGGGTGGCGGCTTCCCGGCCAACTACATCACCCGCACCAACAGCCTGGAAACCTACGCCGAGGAAATCATCCGCTTCCTCAAGGAAGACTTCGGTGACGACCTGCCGGAAATCATCCTCGAGCCGGGCCGTTCGTTGATCGCCAACGCCGGCATCCTGGTCAGCGAAGTGGTACTGGTGGCGCGCAAATCCCGCACCGCCGTCGAGCGCTGGGTCTACACCGACGTGGGCAAATTCTCCGGCCTGATCGAAACCATGGACGAGTCGATCAAGTTCCCGATCTGGACCGAGAAGAAAGGTGAAGTCGAAGAAGTGGTGATCGCAGGCCCGACCTGCGACAGCGCCGACATCATGTACGAAAACTACAAGTACGGCCTGCCGCTGAACCTGGCCATCGGCGACCGCCTGTACTGGCTGTCCACCGGTGCCTACACCACCAGCTACAGCGCAGTGGAATTCAACGGCTTCCCGCCGCTGAAGGCGTTTTACCTGTAAGGGCAGTGGCTAGCTGTTAGCGGCAAGCTGCAAGAAAAAGCCCATGACGTGTCATGGGCTTTTTTATGCGTGCGATTCAGTGGCTCAACGATCTTCCCGGACATGCCAAATACGCAGGATGGACAAGGCCATGCCTTGAATCTCATAACGCACCTCGTAATGCCCCACCAGCAACCGTCGAACATCCCTCGGCTTGAATTCCTCCAACTGCTCTCCCAATCGAGGGTTGGATAGAAGCGCATCTGGAGCCCGCACGAGGGATTGCACGGTCCGAGCAGCAGCCGAGCGATTAACCTGAGCGAGAAATTCAAACAGCCGAGCCAGATCGGATAGCGCCTTGCTCGTCCATTTCAACTGTCTCATTTTGGTAAAGGCAGAGGCTTGTCGCCAGACAGACTCTCTGCCCAAGCCAGCACTGACTGATGATCGACAACCCTTCCAGCATCGACATCTGCCAAGGCCTCAAGCGTCAGTCGGCGGCGCTCTTCTTCCTGGTCAACCCAGGCCACCAATGCTTGCTTCACGATCCAGGCACGGGAGCGCTCCAAGCGAGAAGCCAGTTGATCGACCTTATCCGCCAGATCCAAAGGAATGTGGGCGGTCAGTACTTTTGTCGCGGGCATGAGGTAGACCTGCATCAGAATGATTAAAAGCGATTAGCCTTGAATCATAGTGATTTAAGCCAACACAGCAAGCCGCTCTACGTCCCGTTCATCACCCAATTGCGCTGCGCGCTGCTGATAAGCCTGGGCCAGTTGGCGAATCTCGGGATGCGTGGCATTAAGCAACTCGGCGCAAGCCACCCGCAGGAAGTTCAGATTGCCGCCGACCAGGGCGCGCTTCAGCCAATCCACCGCTTCGTCGATCCGCCCGGCATCGGCCAGCACCGCCGCATAGCTGAACTGTCCGCGAAAGTCTCCACCCTCGGCCGAGCGCCGGTACCAGTCCCGGGCCGCCTCGGGGTCGGCCGGACAGACCAGCCCTTCCTCCAGGTAACGCCCCAGCAGGTTCATCGATTTGGCATGGCCAAGGTCCGCCGCGCGGCGGTAGCAGGCCAGGGCCTGGGCATGGTTCTGTGCCACGCCACGGCCAGTGGCCAGCAGGTTGGCGTAGTTGTACAGGCCCCAATCCAGCCCCGCTTCGGCGGCCAATCGATAATGCCCGGCAGCGCGGGCGGCATCGGCCGGGCAGCCCCAGCCATGTTCATGGCAGCGCCCGAGCATGTTGCGGGCCATCAGGTGCCCGCCTTGGGCGGCGATGTCGAACCAGCGCAAGGCCAGGGCCTGGTCCTGCTGGATGCCGTGGCCGTCGAGGAGGATCTGCCCCAGCAGCGCCTGGGCCTCCACCAGGCCCTCGCCAGCAGCCACCAGGATCGCCTGGGCCGCGCGGGACGGGCTTTGCTGGAGCATGGCGCTCAGTTGTGCGCCGTCGAGGACTTCCTTGCGGCGAAGTTGAACAGTCACCGCCTACACCTCGACCCAGCGCCGCAGCAGGTTGTGATAGGTGCCGGTCAGGCGGATCAGCGAAGGATGCTCGGGCACGTCCCGGGTCAGTTCCTGGATCGCCCCGTCCATCTCGAACAGCAAGGCGCGCTGGCTGTCCTCGCGCACCAGGCTCTGGGTCCAGAAGAACGAGGCGTAGCGAGCGCCACGGGTCACCGGGTTGACCTTGTGCAGGCTGGTGCCGGGGTACAGCACCATGTCCCCCGCCGGCAGCTTGACCCGCTGCAGGCCGTAGGTGTCCTGGATCTCCAGTTCCCCCCCGTCATAGTCCTCGGGGTCGCTGAAGAACAGGGTCGACGACAGGTCGGTGCGCACCCGCTCCGCGCTGCCCTTGGGCTGGCGCACGGCGTTGTCGATATGAAAGTCGAAACTGCCGCCGGCGGTGTAGCAGTTGATCAGCGGTGGGAACACCTTGTGCGGCAAGGCGGCGGACATGAACAGCGGGTTCTGCCACAGGCGATCGAGCATCGCTGCGCCGATCTCCTGGGCCAGCGGATGCCCTTCCGGCAGTTGCAGGTTGTGCTTGGCCTTGGCCGACTGGTAACCGGCAGTGATCTTGCCATCCGCCCAGTCCGCCTGCTCCAGGGCTTCGCGGATGCGCCCCACTTCATCACGGGTGAACACGCCGGGGATGTGCAGCAACATGGCCAGGTACCTGAGCAGCGAAAGGTCGTCAATGATATTGATTCTTATTGACTGTGTAAAACCCGGTGACGAATGAGAACGCAAAAACCGTAAGGATAAATTGTAAAGATTGTAAATTCAGTGCGAATAGTAACGTTTCGCAATTGATAACGATTGTTTCTTTCCCCTATATTCCGCGACCTCAAATCCTTGGGGAGGGGAACCACCATGTCACGCCAACAACCACCATCCGCTGTCAGTTCACCGCGCCTGCTGGCCTCCGCCATTGGCGTGGCGATTACCGCCGGCTCCGCGGGCCATATGGTTCAGGCCGCCGAAGACACCCAGCAAAAGGCCGCGGGCAAGGCCATTGCCCTGGATGCCACCAGCATTAGCGGTGAGGCCCAGGACAACACCTCCTACCAGGTCGAAAAAGCGTCCTCACAGAAGTACACCGCTCCGCTGGTGGATACGCCGCGTTCGGTCACGGTGGTTCCACAGCAAGTCCTCAAGGACACCGCTGCCACCTCCCTGCAAGATGCGCTGCGCACAGTACCCGGCATCACCTTTGGTGCGGGTGAAGGTGGCAACCCTCAAGGCGACCGTCCGTTCATTCGTGGTTTCGACGCCCAGGGCGACACCTATCTCGACGGTGTGCGTGACACCGGCGGCCAGAGCCGCGAGATCTTCGACATCGAAACCATTGAAGTGAGCAAAGGCCCGAACTCCGCCTTTGGTGGGCGTGGCTCGGCAGGCGGCAGCCTGAACCTGACCAGCAAGATGCCCAAGCAGCAAGACTTCCTCAATGGCGGTTTCACCTACGGTTCCGACCAGACCCGACGCTACACCCTGGACGTCAACCGGCAGTTCCTAGAGGGTGCCGCGTTCCGTCTGAACCTGATGAGCCACGAACAGAATGTGGCTGGCCGCGACGCCGTCAATTACGACCGCTGGGGCGTGGCTCCCTCGCTGACCTTCGGCCTGGGCACCCCGACCCGGGTCAACGTCAGCTACTACCACATGGAAAGCGACGACCTGCCGGATTCGGGCATTCCCTATGGCTACAGCTCCGCGACCGCCACGGCTCACAGCCACGACAAGCCCACAGACGGTGGTGACAGCAGCAATTTCTACGGCCTGAAGGACCGCGATTTTCGCAAGACCCGCGCGGACATCAGCACCTTCTCCATCGAGCATGACCTGAGCGACACCATGACTCTCAAGAACACCCTGCGTCACGGCAGCACCGGGCAGGACTACGTTCTCACCCAGCCGGACGACAGCAAGTTCAACGTCAACCGTTACGGCACCGTATGGCGTCGCGCCAACAGCCGCGTCTCGACCACGGAAACCACCACCAACCAGACCGATCTGTTTGGCGAATTCAACACACTGGGCTTCAAGCACAACTATTCCACAGGCCTCGAATTCACCGGCGAAGAAACCCGTGTCAGCAGCTACACCGTCACGCCGAACAGCAACCCGACCTGCACCGCGGGCAAGGTCGGCAACAGCGGTGGCAGTTGCACCTCCCTGGGCAATCCGAACCCGGATGATGCCTGGACCGGCAGCGTTGCTCGCAACTACTACGGCACCAACACCAAGGCCACTAGCCGCGCCGCCTACGTCTTCGACACCATCGAGCTAGACCCGCAATGGCTGTTGAACCTGGGCCTGCGCTACGACACTTTCGACACCGTGGCCAACACCAACGCCGCCACGGGCCGCACCAAGCTCAAGAACGACAGCCAGTTCTGGAACTGGCAAGCCGGCTTGGTCTGGAAGCCGATGGAAAACGGCAGCGTCTATGCCTCCTACGCCACCTCGGCCACCCCGCCCGGCGCCCTGGTGGGTGAAGGTGCAGAGGGCAACCCCCTGGCTGCCGGCGCCAGTACCAGCGACCTGCAACCTGAAGAGACGGTCAACTACGAACTGGGCACCAAGTGGAACGTGCTCAACGACCGCCTGTCCCTCACCGCGGCGGTATTCCGCACCGAGAAGAAAAACACCCGAGTCCTGGTGGACGCGCTGACCTACCAGAACGCCGGTGAGTCCCGTGTCGATGGCCTGGAGTTGGGCGCCAGCGGCAAGATCACCGACAAATGGCAAGTCTTCGCTGGCTACAGCTACCTCAAGAGCGAGCTGGTTGATCCAGGCTTGACCGGTCGTAACGGCGTGATCACCGCAGGCGCGGCCTCGGCCAAAGGCAATGAAATGCCCAATACGCCGAAGAACAGCTTCAGCCTGTGGAGCACCTACGACATCACCTCCAAACTCACCGTCGGTGGTGGTGCGTTCTATGTCGACGAGGTATACGGCGACACCGGCAACACCGTGTATGTGCCGTCCTATACCCGCTACGACGCCATGGCCAGCTACAAGCTGACCAAGAACGTCGACCTGCAGTTGAACGTGCAGAACCTGACCGACAAGACCTACTACGACAAGGCTTACTCGGCGCACTTCGCCAACCAGGCCGCCGGCCGTACCGCGCTGATGAGTGCCAACTTCCACTTCTGATCCAGCGCAACACCCACCTGTGGCCCCGGCCACAGGCGCCCAAGCCCCACGCATTGCAATGCCTGGGGCTTTTGCGTGTAAAAACGAATGCTTCTCGACAACCCACGGCATACTGCGCGCCGTGTTTTCTCTCTCTGGACGAACAAGGCGAGTGACGTGTTGAAGAAAACCCTGTTCCAGCTGCACTGGTTCTTCGGCATCAGCGCGGGGCTGGTCCTGGCCCTGATGGGCATCACCGGGGCGACGGTGTCGTTCCAGGACGAAATCCTGCGCGCCCTCAACCCATCGGTGCTGCAAGTCGACCCGCTCCCCGCCGGGGCGCTGCCGCCCGCCGAACTGGTGGAGAAAATCCAGGCCGCCGAAGGCAAGACGGTGTCCATGCTCTGGGTGGAAACCGACAGCGGCAACGCCGCGCGGGTGTTCTTCACACCGCCGCCGGGCGAACGCCGTGGCCAGATGCGCTACTTCGACCCCTACACCGGCGAGCTCCTGGGTGACGCGGTCGGCCAGGACTTCTTCGGCTTCATGCTGCAACTGCACCGCTTCCTGGCCATCGGCGACACCGGCCGGCAGATCACCGGCGCCTGCACCCTGATCCTGATCTTCTTCTGCCTGTCCGGGCTGTACCTGCGCTGGCCGCGCCAGGTCGGCAACTGGCGGGTATGGCTGACCCTGGACTGGGCCAAGAAAGGCCGCGGCTTCAACTGGGACCTGCACGCGGTGTTCGGCACCTGGTGCCTGCTGTTCTACCTGCTGTTCGCCCTCACCGGCCTGTACTGGTCCTACGACTGGTACCGGGAAGGCCTGACCAAACTGCTCTCCGACTCGCCACACAGTGAGCGCCAGCGCGGCGGTCGCGGCGGCCCGCCACCCAAGGGCGAGGCGCCGCAGGCGGACTACAACGCCCTGTGGAGCAGCCTCTACAGCGCCGCCGGCAAGGACCTCAGCGCCTACAACATACGCATGCCGCCGGTGGCCGGGCAGCCGGCGACGGTGTTCTACCTGCTCAAGGATTCGCCCCACGATCGCGCCCTGAACCAGCTGACCCTGGATCCCGTCACCGGGGTCATCAGTCGCCACCAGCGCTACGCCGAGCAGAGCGTCAAGGCGCAACTGCTCACCAGCGTCTACGCCCTGCACGTGGGCAGCTACTTCGGCCTGATCGGGCGCATCGCCCTGACCCTGGCCTCACTGAGCATGCCGCTGTTCTTCGTCACCGGCTGGCTGCTGTACCTGGATCGCCGGCGCAAGAAGCGCCAGATCAAGGACGCACGCCAAGGCCTGGAAAGCAGCGCCGACGATGGCTCCGCGTGGCTGATCGGTTTCGCCAGCCAGAGCGGGTTTGCCGAACAACTGGCCTGGCAGACCGCCGGGCAATTGCAGGTTGCCGGGATCGCCGCCCGGGTCCTGCCCCTGGGCAACCTCAGCGAACAGGACCTGCGTGACGCCCAGCGAGCCCTGTTCGTGGTCAGCACCTTCGGCGACGGCGAAGCCCCGGACAGCGCCCGCGGCTTCGAGCGCAAACTGCTGGGCCGCGAGCTGTCGCTGCCGGGTCTGGAATACGCCGTGCTCGGCCTGGGCGACCGCCAGTACCCGCACTTCTGCGGTTTTGCCCGGCGCCTGCAGGACTGGCTGGCGAACCAGGGCGCCAGCACTCTGTTCGCCCCTATCGAAGTGGACAGCGGCGACAGCTACGCCCTGCGCCACTGGCAGCAACAACTGGGACAACTCATCGGCCATGCGCCGGTGGACCTGTGGCGGGCCCCAGCGTTCGACAACTGGACCTTGAAAAGCCGCAGCCTGCTCAATCCTGAGAGCAGCGGCTCCGGGGTCTACCTGCTGCAACTGCTGGCCCCCAGCGCCAGCAGCTGGCTGGCCGGGGATCTGGTGGAAGTCATGCCGCGCAACAGCCGTGGCGCAGTGGCGGACTTCCTCGCGGGCCTGGGCCTCTCCGGCAACACCCCGGTGCAACTGGACGGCCTGCAGGAAAGCCTCGAACAAGCCCTGGGCAGCCGCCAGCTCCCGGAAAACCGCGCCCATTTGATCGGCCTGCACGCCCAGGCCCTGGTGGATGCCCTGGTGCCCTTGAACATGCGCGAGTACTCCATCGCCTCGATTGCCGCTGATGGCTGCCTGGAATTGCTGGTGCGCCAGGAATGCCGCCCCGATGGCAGCCTGGGGATTGGCTCCGGCTGGCTCACCGAACACGCGGCGGTGGGTTCGAGCATCAGCCTGCGGGTAAGGCGCAACAGCGGCTTCCACCTGCCGGCCGAACCTCGCCCACTGATCTTGCTGGGCAACGGCACCGGCTTGGCCGGCTTGCGCAGCCTGCTCAAGGCACGCATAGCCGACGGCCAGCAACGCAACTGGCTGATCTTTGGCGAGCGCAATGCCGAGCATGACTTCTACTGCAAGGACGAACTGCAGGAATGGCGCACCCGCGGCGACCTGAGCCGCCTGGACCTGGCGTTCTCCCGGGACCAGGCCGAGAAGGTCTACGTCCAGGACCGCCTGCGCCAAGCGGCCGACGAACTGAAGAAATGGCTGGCCGACGGCGCCGCGATCTACATCTGCGGCAGCTTGCAGGGCATGGCTTCAGGGGTGGATCAGGTGCTCAACGAGGTACTGGGCGCAGACCAGGTCGAACGCTTGATCGAACAGGGGCGCTACCGCCGCGACGTTTACTGAGGCGTCAGACGCTTCGCCGGCAAGCCGGCTCACACCACTCCTGCGGCCCCACTCCTGCGTAGGAGCTGGCTTGCCAGCGAAGGCGCCCGTCAGAACAGCGCAAGGCTCAAGGCCCTCTTCGCCGGCAAGCCGGCTCCTACGGGACGGGGTGCTGGCGAGAAGGGTTACACCGGTTGCAGGTTGTGTTCGTACACCGCCACGCCATCCAGGTCCCGCAGGATCACCTTCAGCTCTGCCGTCTGCCCGTCGATCTGCACTTCGCCAAAGAACTGAAAACCGGCAAAGGGCGAGGTGTTCTGCGCCGGCGGCGCCTTCTGAAACACCACTTCCGGGCCGAAGGTCTTGTCCAGCACATTGGGCCCGAAACTCCCGGCATTCAGCGGGCCGGCGACAAACTCCCAGAAGGGCTCGAAATCCTGGAACGCCGCGCGATCCGGGTGGTAATGATGGGCCGCGCAGTAATGCACATCCGCCGTCAGCCACACATGGTTGCGCACCTGATACTTGCGCAGGTGCGCCAGCAATTCGGCAATCTCCAGCTCACGCCCCTGGGCCGGTCCGGGGTCGCCGTTGGCAATCGCCTCCCAGCGTGCCACGCCCGGGCTGACCTCGCCATCCGGCACACCCAGGCCAATCGGCATGTCCGCCGCCACCACTTTCCACTGGGCCTGCGAATCCTTGAGTTCACGCTTCAACCAATCCAGCTGCTCACGGCCCAGGAAGGGTTTCTCGCCACCAAGGTTGTCATCGTTGGCGCCGCGATAACTGCGCATGTCCAGCACGAACACATCCAGCAGCGGCCCATAGCTGAGCTTGCGGTAAATCCGCCCGCCGCCATCGGCGCTCTGCCGACGCATCGGCGCATACTCAAGCCACGCCTGCCGCGCGCGGCCCACCAGGGTCTGGATATCCTTGACCGCGTAGCGCTCGTCCAACTGCTTGCCGGGCGACCAGTTGTTGACCACCTCATGGTCGTCCCACTGCCAGATCTGCGGCACCTCGGCATTGAAGCGACGCAGGTTGTCGTCCATCAGGTTGTAGCGGTAATTGCCCCGGTACTCGTCCAGGGTTTCAGCCACCTTGCTCTTGGCCTCGGTGGTGATATTGCGCCAGACGCGCCCGTCCTCCACGGTCAACTGCGCCGGCACCGGGCCGTCGGCGTAAATGGTGTCGCCGCTGTGGATAAAGAAGTCCGGCAAACGCAGGCGCATGGCCTCATAAATGCGCATGCCGCCGATGTCCGGGTTGATGCCGAAGCCCTGGCCCACCGTGTCGCCGCTCCAGACAAAACGGATGTCCCGGCGTTGCGTCGGCGCACTGCGCAAATGGCCGAACCACGGCTCACTGGCCACACCGGATTGCGCATCCTCGAAGGTCACCCGATAGAAGATCGCCTGATCGGCCGGCAACCCGGTCAACTCCACCCGCGCCGTGAAGTCGGTCCGCGCATCGGCCAGGGGCGAGATGAAACGCCGAGGGTTGCTGAACATGCTTCGCGTGTCCCACTCCACCACCATCCGCGCCGGTCGATCGCTGCGGCTCCAGATCATCGCCTTATCCCCCAGCAGATCCCCGGACTGCACCCCATCGGTGAGCTGCGGCCGATCCTTGACCGACGCAATCACCGCCGGCGCCAGGCTCGGCAGCAACAGCCCCGCCCCGGCGATTTGCATGATCCGACGACGGCCGAGGTTGAACTCGCTCATGGTGACTCCCTGACAATGGTCAAAAGGCAACCTTAGTCAGCGGGGATGAAGGGGGTGTGACAGGACGGTGGCGAGGCTGCTTGCTCCCTCGCCACAAAAAAGCGGCTAGCTAAGCGCTCAAGAGGAAGCGTGGCGATTGCCATCAAGCAAGGCATCGACCACGCCACGGGCCATTTCCACCGAATGCACCAGGGACCAGATCAGGCCGCGCTCGATGCCGCTGGCCCGCTCGGTGATCTCGTCGGACACCTCCTCGGCCGCCTTGAGCAGCATGGACACGTGGAGCAAGGCTTCCTCGGCGCTGATACCGGGACGAACGCTGAAGGGCGAGTCGGTGCCCGCCGGACCCGCGGCGGTGGGGTGCAGAGCCGCAATCAACGAGCCGTTTACGCGGGTGTTGGCCAGCGCATGGCGAATGACTTCGTTGGCCAGATCGTGGTCGGAATTACGACGGGAAACAGAATGGGAAACAGGCGGATCGGGGACGATCTTTTTCATGGTGTAGCTCCTTGGGGTGGAGCCACCACCTGACGCTGCTAAACGTAAGGTGGCAGCTGTACGCGGGTTAGCAGACCGGTCCAAGGAATCCGGCGCACCCGAGGGCGCCCCACGCACAGCCGCCATAACAGAACTCGGCAGGCCAAAAGCCAACCGGGACAGGGGCCATACTTGCGTGTCTTGGAATCAGGCTGCTAAACCCGATCACTGAACATTCAGTGACGAACCGAGCCTAGAGAGCCGAGTACCCAGCCGCAAGCGCCAGGGAGTGTCTCGGAAACGCCTTACAAAAGAAAGAGACTTGGCCGACAGCAGCCTATGCCTGTGACTGAGTTTGCTCTCGAAATGGACACAAAATGTCTAGCGTCCTTCAGATCGCCGCATCTCCTGCGACGGGGTGCCGCCCAGAGCGTTCGCAGCCTGCGGCAGCGGCTACACAAAGCCGCCTATAGCCGCTGCTGAGCCCGCGAAGCTGCGAAAAGGACCGCAGGGCCTTGCTTGGCGATTGACCGACGAACCTCCGGCGCCTTCAAGATCGCCGCGTCTCCTCCGGAGCCGTTCGCAGCCTGCGGCAGCGGCTACACAAAGCCGCCTGTAGCCGCTGCTGAGCCCGCGAAGCTGCGAAAAGGACCGCAGGGCCTTGCTTGGCGTTTGACCGACGAACCTCCGGCGTCTTCAAGATCACTGCGTCTCCTACGACGGAGTGCCGCCCAGAGCGTTCGCAGCCTGCGGCAGCGGCCAAACGAAGCCGTGCCCTGTAGCCGCTGCTGAGCCTGCGAAGCTGCGAAAAGGACCGCAGGGCCTTGCTTGGCGATGTCCCGACGAGCCTCGGGCGTCTTCAAGATCACTGCGTCTCCTACGACGGAGTGCCACCCAGAGCGTTCGCAGCCTGCGGCAGCGGCTACAGCGGGTGCCGTTGCGGGATTGCGCCGCAACGGATGTGCCGTGGAGGTCAGCCCGCCTTGGCCGGTTCCAGGGCCAGTTCGACGGTCTCTGGTCGTTTCACTAGGGCATAGACAACCGCCGTCAGCAGACTCCCTGCAACAATCGCCAGCAGGTACAGCAGCGCATGGTTGATGGCATTCGGAATCAGCATGACAAACAGGCCGCCATGGGGCGCCATCAGTTTGCAGCCGAAGTACATCGACAAGGCCCCGGTCAGGGCGCCGCCAGCAATGCTCGCCGGGATCACTCGCAGCGGGTCCTTGGCGGCGAACGGAATCGCCCCTTCGGAGATAAAGCACAACCCCAGCACCAGCGCCGCCTTGCCGGCTTCGCGTTCGGTCTGGGCAAACTTGCGCCGGGCAATCAAGGTGGCAATCCCCAGGCCAATCGGCGGCACCATGCCCGCGGCCATGGTCGCGGCCATTGGTGCATAACTCTGGGACGCCAGCAGCCCCACCGAGAACGCGTAGGCCGCCTTGTTGATCGGCCCGCCCAGGTCGACGCACATCATCCCGCCCAGCAGTACCCCCAGCAGAATGGCGTTGGTGGTGCCCATGCTGTCGAGGAAATGGGTCAGGGCTTCGAGCATGCCCGCCACCGGTTTGCCCACCACGTAGATCATCACCAGCCCGGTAAACAGGCTGGCCAGCAGCGGGATGATCAGGATCGGTTTCAACGCCTCCAGGCTTTGCGGCAGTCGCACATATTGGCTGATTGCCTTGGCCGCATAACCGGCCAGGAAGCCGGCGACGATGCCGCCGATAAAACCCGCACCCAGGGTGCTGGCGAGCATGCCGCCGATCATTCCCGGCGCCAGCCCTGGCCGGTCGGCGATGGAGTAGGCGATGTAACCGGCCAGCAGCGGCACCATCAACTTGAAGGCGGTCTCGCCGCCGATCTGCATCAGGGCCGCGGCCAGGGTGCCCTGCTCCTTGAAGGCGGTGATGCCGAAGACGAAGGACAAGGCAATCATGAGGCCGCCCGCCACCACCATCGGCAGCATGAACGACACGCCAGTCAGCAGGTGTTTGTAGACCCCGGTCTTTTCCTGCTTGGCCGGTGCCGCGGCGCCTGGCGCGGTGGACTCCAGCTGGCCCTCGGCCAGGGCCTTGTTCAGGGTGGCCTCGGACTGTTTGAGGGCCACGCCGGTGCCGCAGCGGTAGATGCGCTTGCCGGCAAAACGCTCGGTGGCCACTTCGATGTCCGCCGCCAGCAGCACCACGTCGGCGGCAGCGATGGCTTCGGCGCTCAGCGGGTTGCGGGCGCCCACCGAGCCCTGGGTTTCCACTTGCAGGTCGTAGCCCAGGCGCTTGGCGGTCTGCTGCAAGGCCTCGGCGGCCATGAAGGTGTGGGCCACGCCGGTCGGGCAGGCAGTGATCGCCACCAGGCGCGGCGCGCGTTTGCCCGCCTCGACCACAGGCTCGGCACTGGCCTCGGTGGCGACATGGATCTGGGCCTCTTCGGCGCCGCGACGCAGCACCGCATCGACGTCCTGCAGAGCCTGGGACGGGGTGCTGCGATACACCCGCTTGCCGACAAAACGCGACATATCCACAGGCCCGGTGCTGACCACCAGCACCCACTCGGCGGCCTCAATGGTGGCCGCTGACAGTTGGCGTTCGGGGTGTGCGTCATCGTGCACTTCCACGCTGGTGCTCCAGCCCTGGCGCTGGGCCGCGGCGTCCAGCAGGCGGGCGCAGAGTACGCTGGTGACCATGCCGTTGGGGCAGGCGGTAATAATGGCTAACTTCATACGCAACCCTCTTATTGTTCTAGGAGGGGGTGCACGCGCACCCCCTGCTCCAGCCGGGCCAGTTGGGCCCTGTCGCTGATGCCAAAACCGATCTGGGTCACGGCCATGGCGGCAATCGCCGTGGCGGTGCGCAGGGTCTGTTCTAACGGCTGGGCACCGAGCAGGCCGTGGAGCATGCCCGCCAGCAGCGAGTCGCCGGCGCCCACGGTGCTGACCACGCTGACCTTGGGCGGAAAGGCCTGCAGGGACGGCGCGGCGCTGAACCAGTTGACGCCCTCGGCACCGTGGGAGATCACCACGTGCTCGACGCCTTGGGCCAGCAGAAGGCGCGCCGCCTCGACCTGCACCGCCACGCCAAGCACCGGGCTGCCGAGGACATCCGCCAGTTCCTCAGTGTTGGGCTTGATCAGCCAGGGCCCCGCCGCCAGACCGGCGCGCAGGGCGGCGCCGCTGGTGTCGAGGGCGACCTTCAGGCCCAGGCTTTTCAGGCGCAGCAACAGCGCCTGGAACCATTCGGGGCTGATCCCTCGCGGCAGGCTGCCGGCCACCACCACCGCGTCATGCCCGGGGGCGATCTGGTCCAGGCGCTCCAGCAAGGCCTGTTGCGCCGCCTCGCTGACCTCGGGCCCGAGGCCATTGATATCGGTGATGCGCCCGTCGTCTTCGGCCAGCTTGATGTTGCTGCGGGTGTCGCCAGGCACGCGGATAAAGGCATCGACAAAGCCGCGCTGGGTGAACAACGCGTCAAACGCCTGTGGATTGTTTTCCCCGAGAAAGCCACTGACGGTCAGTTGATGGCCGAGGTCGGCCAGCACCTGGGCCACGTTCAGGCCCTTGCCTGCCGCGTGGCTGTGCAGGGCGTTGCTGCGGTTGACTTCCCCGACCTCCAGGCGGGCCAGCTGCACCGTCAGGTCCAGCGCCGGGTTGAGGGTCAGGGTGAGAATTTTTGCCATTACATGGCCTCCACTAGGGCACGCACCTCATGGGCGCTGCCGACGGCCAAAGCCTGTTGAGCAAGGGTTTGCGCCTGGGTCAGGCTGAGCTCGCGAATCCGCGCCTTGACCTCGGCGATGCTGCGTCCGGAGACGCTCAGTTCATCCACCCCCAGGCCCACCAGCACCGGCACCGCCAGCGGGTCGGCCGCCAGCTCGCCGCAGACCCCGACCCACTTGCCGTGGGCATGGGCGGCACGCACGGTGATGTCGATCAGTTGCAGCACCGCCGGGTGCAGGCCGTCGGCCTGGGCGGACAGGCTCGGGTGGCCACGGTCGATGGCCAGGGTGTATTGGGTCAGGTCGTTGGTGCCAACGCTGAAGAAGTCCACTTCCTTGGCCAGCACCGGCGCTAGCAGGGCGGCGGACGGCACTTCGATCATGATCCCCAGTTGCAGGTCGGCCACCGGGATTTCCCGGCGCAGGCGCTCGGTCATGTCCCGGGCCTGGCGCCATTCTTCGACGCTGCCGACCATGGGGAACATGATCCGCAGCGGGCGGTTGTCCGCCGAGCGCAGCAGGGCGCGCAGTTGCGCTTCCATGATGAGCGGCCGCTGCAGGGTCAGGCGGATGCCGCGCACGCCGAGGAAGGGGTTTTCTTCCTTGGCGATCGGCCAGTAAGGCAGCGGTTTGTCGCCGCCCACGTCCAGGGTGCGCACCACCAGCGGACGCCCGGCAAGGCCGTCGAGCACACGGCGGTATTCGGCTTCCTGGGTGGCTTCGTCCGGGGCCTGGGGATGGGCCATGAAGATCAGTTCGGTGCGCAGCAGGCCGATGCCTTCGGCGCCGTTTTCCACAGCGGCGGCGACACCGGCGCTTTCGCCGATGTTGGCGAACACCTCCACCGCATGACCATCCGTGGTGCGGGCCTGTTGATGGCGTTGCTCGGCGGCGGCCTTGAGGCGTTGCTCGCGGGTGTCACGCTCTTCGGCGGCCCGCTGCAGGGTGTGGCTGTCGGCGTCGACATGCAGGCGGCCGCGCTGGCCGTCCAGCAGCAGGGGCGTGCCGGACTTGATCAGCAACACGCTGGCGCCCGCGCCCACCAGGGCCGGAATGCCCAGGGCCCGGGCGACGATGGCGCTGTGGGCGGTGGCGCCGCCGCGGGCGGTGAGAATGCCGGCGACGCGAGCCGGATCCAGGCGCGCGACGTCCGAAGGACCGACTTCGTCCATCACCAGGATGTAGGGCTGGTCCGGCTCGGCCGGGGTTTCGATGCCGCACAGTTGCGCCAGCACCCGACGGCCGATGTCCCGCAGGTCGGCGGCGCGTTCGGCGAGCAAGGCATCCTGCAGGGCTTCCTGCTGCTTGGCGGCGGTTTCGATCACGGTCATCCACGCCGCTTCCGCGCTTTCACCCTGCTTGAGGCGGGTGTCCACTTCGTCGGTCAGCTCGGGGTCGTCAAGCATTTCCTGGTGGGTGATGAAGATCTCGCGAATGGCTTTGGACTTGCTGCGCTGGACCAGCCCGTCGATGTCCTGGCGCACGTCGGCCAGGGCCTGCTGCAGGCGCTGGCGCTCGATGGCGGTGGACTCGCCCCGCAGCGGGTAGTCGATGGCTTGCTGGACCTGGATGTGGGCCGGGCCGATGGCGATGCCGGGAGCGGCGGCGATGGCCTGGATCAGGCTGCCGGAAGCCGGGGCGCAGATCGGCACCACGACTTCCTGCGGCTCTTCCCGGGGGGCGCTGGCCGCCGGCAGGGGCTCGACGGCTTCGCCGAGGCCGGCTTCGATGGCCGCCAACAGGGCCGGCAAGGCATCGGCGGCAATGCTCGGTTCCGCGATCAGCTCCAGCACCTGGCCGCGTCGGGCACCCAGGCTCAGCAGCTTGCTCAGGCTTTTCACCGAGACCGCCGAAGCCGCGCTATCGGCGATACGGATGCGGATCTCACCCTCGAAATTCTTCGCCAACTGCGCCAGCTCCTTGGCCGGGCGCGCATGCAGGCCGTGGGCATTGGCCAGGGCAATGCGGGCGCTGGGCCAGTCCGCGGGCAACTCGCCGCCGAGCACTTCCAGTACCGCGCGACTGCTGGTGGCGCGGCCCAATTCCTGGCCACGGCCTTCGATCAGCAGCGCACACAGGCGCTCCAGCAGGGCTTGATGGGCTTCCCCCAGGCTGGCCAGGCAGAACAGACCGCTCAGGGGCTGGCCCAGGTAGCGGATGGGTTTGTCCGGGGTGACGAACGCCAGCCCGGGGCGCAACACGGTCTGCTCGCTGTGCAACCACCACAGGCCGTCGCCCAGGGGCAACGCATCCACCTGTTGCAGCACCGCGGCAAAGCCGTTGCTCACGCACTCGGCCTGGCGTAGCAGGCGGGCGCCGCGCCAGACCAGTTCTTCGAAATCTTCCGCCGCCACCCCGAGGCCGATCATCTGCGCGTCCAGCGCCAGCTCCTGGGGCGCCCCCTGCAACAGCTTGAGCAGGGCCTCCGGGGAGCTGGCGCGACGCAGGGCCTGGCCCAGGTCGGTTTCTCCCAGGGCCCGGGTCAGCAGTTGCAGCAGGCGCAGGTGCTCGTCGGATTTGGCCGCGATGCCGATGGCCAGGTAGACGATCTGCCCGTCGCCCCAGTCCACACCGTCGGGAAACTGCAGCAGGCGCACGCCGGTGGCAAACACCTGATCGCGGGTTTCCGGGGTGCCGTGGGGGATGGCGATGCCTTGGCCGAGAAAGGTCGAGCCCTGGGCTTCGCGGGCCTTGAGGCCGGCCAGGTAACCCTCGGCCACCAGGCCGTCAGCCACCAGTTTATCGGCCAGCAAATGCAGCGCCGCGGACTTATCCACAGCCGTTTGGCCCATGGATATCTGCTCTACAGTGAGCTCGAGCATGGCTTCTCCTATTTAGCGCGGCAGGTGGCGGCGCTAGGTATTGTTTTAAGTAAGCAGCGTAGGCGTGTTTATGGCCACAAACGGGACTTGTTACCTGGCAGAGGTTTTTTTCCGCTTATGATCTAGCCTAGAAAATACGCCTGCTGAAACGTTTAATCTAGCAAGTTTGCTAAGTTACTCGATAATCTCGGCGCCTAGAAGTCCTTCCGCTCGATGGCCGGTTCCGACGTTGGTCGCCTGCCCAGATCAGGTAGGATTGGCGAAAATGTCGGGGCAAGCACCAAAAACAAGGAAATCCCGGGTTGAAACTCAGTGATATCGCTCGCCTGGCCGGTGTGTCCGTTACCACCGCCAGTTACGTCATCAACGGCAAGGCCGAACAACAACGCATCAGCAACGCCACCGTGGAACGGGTGCGCGCGGTGGTGGAAGAACATGGCTTTACCCCCAACCCCCAGGCCGCCGGCTTGCGCAGCCGGCACACCCGGACCCTGGGGTTCATTCTTCCGGACCTGGAAAACCCCAGCTACGCGCGCATCGCCAAGCTGCTGGAGCAAGGCGCCCGGGCCCGGGGCTATCAATTGCTGATCGCCAGCTCCGACGACGCACCGGACAGCGAGCGGCAATTGCTCCAGCTGTTTCGCGCGCGGCGTTGCGATGCGCTGTTCGTCGCCAGCTGCCTGCCAGCCGAAGACGACAGCTATGAGCAATTGCAGGCCCAGGGCCTGCCGATCATCGCCATCGACCGGGTGATGCCGGCGCAGCAGTTCTGCTCGGTGATCAGCGACGACCTGCACGCCAGCCTGCAACTGACCCAGAGCCTGCTTGAGCCCGAGCCCAAGCAGATCGTGCTGATCGGCGCGCGCCCGGAACTGAGCATCAGCCAGGAGCGCGCCGCCGGTTTCCGCCAGGCCCTGCAAGGCTTTGCCGGTGAGGTACTGATCGAGCATGGCGAAGCCTTCAGCCGTGAGTGCGGCCGGCAGTTGATGGAGGAGTTGCTGCAGCGCCTGGGCCACCTGCCGGATGCCCTGGTGACCACCTCTTATGTGCTGCTGCAGGGGGTGTTCGATGCCCTGCATGATTTCCCGCTCAAATCCCGACCGCTGCGCCTGGGAACCTTCGGCGACACCCAGTTGCTGGATTTTCTGCCGCTGCCGGTCAACGCCATGGCCCAGCAGCACCAACTGATTGCCGAAAAAGCCCTGCAACTGGCCCTGGCAGCGATTGAAGAAGGGCATTACCAACCCGGCGTCCAGGCCATCGCCCGGACCTTCAAACAGCGTATCCGGCAGGATTGATACCGTGGAGCTGATCGACAGCCACACCCATCTGGATTTTCCGGATTTCGACGACGACCGTGAGGCGCTGCTGGCCGACAGCCGCGCCCGGGGCGTTTCGCGAATGGTGGTGCTGGGGGTCTATCAGGCCAATTGGCAGCGGGTCTGGGACCTGGTTCAGAGCGATGCCAGGTTGTACGCGGCCTTTGGCCTGCACCCGGTCTATCTGGACGCTCATCAGCCCGCCGACCTCCGGCAACTGGGGGACTGGCTGACGCGATTGGCAGGGCATCCCCAGCTGTGCGCGGTGGGCGAGATCGGCCTGGATTACTTTCTGGAACAACTGGACCGCGAGCGCCAGCAATCGCTGTTCGAGGCCCAGTTGCAGCTGGCGGCGGACTTTCACTTGCCCGCCCTGCTGCACGTGCGGCGCAGTCACGCCGCGGTGATCGCCACCTTGAAGCGCTTCAAGCTCAAGCGCGGCGGCATCATCCACGCCTTTGCCGGCAGCCGCGAGGAAGCCCGGGAATACCTCAAGCTCGGTTTCAAGCTGGGCCTGGGCGGCGCCGCCACCTGGCCCCAGGCCCTGCGCTTGCGCAAGGTGATCGCCGAGTTGCCCCTGGAATCTGTGGTGCTGGAAACCGACTCGCCGGACATGGCCCCCGCCATGTATCCCGGCCAGCGCAACAGCCCGCAGCATTTACCCGCCATTTGCGCCGCCCTGGCGCAGATCATCGGCATCGCTCCCGAGCAACTGGCCAGCGCCAGCACCCGCAATGCCTGCGAACTGTTCGGCTGGCCTTCAGCCGGCCTGTAGCTGCAAGGGTCGGCGCAATCGCCGCCGGGCAATGCCCATCACCAGCAGGTAGCCCAGCAGCATCAGCGCCGAAAGGCTCAATTGCTGGGTCAGACTGACCAGTCCCAGCCACTCCAGTACCAGGGTCACCAACAGCAGCGTGGCGCACAGCACGATCATCAGCGCCCGCAGCCCGGCCAGGCCGCCGAAGCTTTTCAGGCGCTTGATCTGCACCGGGCAACTGAGCTTCAGGGGCTTGTGGCAATGGTTGCAGTTGAAGGGTTCCTGCAACGCCATGGCGTTGAGTTGCCAGGGTTCAAGATCAAGAAGGGTCTGGCAATGGGCGCAGCGGCCGCGGATTCCAGAAGTGACAGTCATCAGCACATGTCCTCAGGGCCATGGGAGGGTCATGGCCGACGGGGCGAGTCGCCCGACGTGGGACGCTCAAAAAAACAGACGCGCAGGAAAACAGGAAATCCGCCTGAGACAAAGACTTTAATTACTACAGTTTGTATGCGAGACGGCGGAGCACCTTTGGACAAGGCGCCCCGCCGACACTCGTTGCCGGCCGCGTCTAGACCCGGAAGGCGCCGATCAGTTGCTTGAGCTGCATCACTTGGGCCGAGAGCTGACGGCTGGCGTCCTCGGTCTGGTGCGCGCCCTCGGCGGTACGTTCGCCGGCGCGGTTGATCTCGACGATGTTCTGGTCGATGTCGTGGGCCACCGACGTCTGCTGCTCCACGGCGGCGGCAATCTGCTGGTTCTGGTCGACGATCATGCCCACCGCGCCGAGGATGTTTTCCAGGGCCTGCTGGACCTTTTCCGACTGGTCGACCGTACCGTTGGCCATGGCGTGGCTGCTGCCCATGGCCTTGACCGCCGCGCTGACACCGCCGTGCAGCTTGCCGATCATCTCCTCGATTTCCTCGGTGGACTGCTGGGTGCGCTTGGCCAGGGTCCGCACTTCATCGGCCACCACGGCAAAGCCCCGGCCCTGCTCGCCGGCACGCGCGGCCTCGATGGCCGCATTGAGCGCCAGCAGGTTGGTCTGCTCGGCAATGCTCTTGATCACTTCCAGCACCCGGCTGATGGACTGGCTGTCGCTGGCCAGCTGGTTGATCACCAGCACCGACTGATCGATCTCGCTGGCAAGGCGCACGATGCTGCCCTGCTGCGACTCCACCAGGCCACGACCGCTGACGGTTTCGTCGTTGACGCTGTGGGCGCTGCTGACCGCCGCCGCCGCGCTGCGGGCCACTTCCTGGGAGGTGGCGGACATCTGGTTCATGGCCGTGGCCACTTGTTCGATCTGACTGCGCTGACCGGCCACCGCCTGGTTGCTCTGGGCCGAGACGCTTTCCACTTGCCCGGCCTGGCGTTCGACTTCGCTGACGGTATGGCCGACCCGTTCGATCAGGTCGTGGATCTTGCGCACCGTGCCGTTGAACACACTGCCCAGCTCGCCCAGCTCATCACGGCTGTGGGCGGTGAAGGTGACGGTCATGTCCCCCGCCGCCACCTTGTCCATCATCGCCCCCAGGCGCCGCAAGGTGGTGCGGGTCGAGGCGTAGAAACCGCCGTACAGATAGACGATCGAGAGGAACACCAGGGCCAGGGCGGCCACCAGCAGCACCATGTGGCTGCGGTTCTGCGCCAGGCGTTTTTGCAGCTCGACATCGAGGAATTTCAGGGTGCCTTCGTTGAGTTGATAGGTCTGTGCCATCAGGCCGCTGATCTGGTCGTAGAAACCCTGCCAGGGGGCATCCAGGGTATCGGCCATCACCACCTGCTCCTCGAACAGTTCACTGGCCTGCTTGAGGCTGCTCTTGCTGGCGCTGGCCAGGCTGTCCAGGGCGTCGTGGGCGGCACGGCTCGAACCCAGGGCGTCCTGCAGCTTGAGCCCGTACTCGGCCTGGAGCTTTTCGATCTGCACCAGCAGTTCGTCGAAGCGGGTGCTGGATGATGAGTTGAGAAAACCCTGGCCCAGGGAATAGGCGCCCATGGCACGGCCCTCGCCGAGGGTTTGGGTCACTTGCGGGGTGATGCTGGTGATCAGGTCGCTGAGCTGGCGGATGTCGCCCTGGCCATCGCGGCTCAGGCCCGACTGGCTGGCGATGATCTGGCTGAACAACTGCGCGCTGCCCAGGAGCTTGCCGATCAGTCCGCTCTTGTTCAGCAGCGAGCTTTCCGTCTGCTGGGCCTTGAAGGCCGTCACCAGTTCATCGCGCTTGGCGTTGAACACCTCGACCTGCTGCGGATCGACGGTGACCGCCTGCAGGGCCTGCAGGCGGTCCAGCACGGATTTTTCCAGGGCCAGGATCTTGCCTTCCAGGTCCCCCGCCTTGCCCGATTGTCCGAGACCGGCGTTGATCTGCACTAGGTTGTTGAGCGTCTCCAGATCCCGGCGCAGGCTCAGGCTGCTGCCCAGCAGGTCGAGGCTTTGCAGCTCGACCCGGGTGCCCTGGAACTCGCGGTAGGAATCACGCACCAGATAGAAGTTGGTCACCAGCATGGGCACAAAGAACAGCACGCTGATCAGGCTGAACTTCATGCCGAAGCTCAGGCGGTTCATCAGCGCGACAGCGGGATAGAGCAAGCTCTTCACAAAGAAGTCTCCCTTTTCTTTTATTTTTATTGGCAGGCAGGCGAAGGCAGCAGATAGCCACTATTCGGCGCTCCGTCTGTATAGCTCAATTTCGGGGGAGGTTTTGTAACTTAAAGTTAACCGCTGCGGATGAGGGAGCATGCTCCCTCATTCGTTCAGGCCAGGACGGTCCACAGGGCAAAACCGGCGTACCAGAGCACGGCGGCCCGCAGCAGCAATTCCCAGATGCGGTCCAGGCTGTTGATGCCTTCGGGGCCGGTCAGGGGCGGCGGAATTTCGGCGGCCACCAGGCCGACCCGCTCCACCAGCTGGGCAGCACTGATGTGCCAGTTGAGCAACTCGTGAAGCATCACCCGGCTCACGGCCACGAAGTTGCCCACCAGGGCGAAGCTCGCAGCCAGCAGGCGCACGGGCAACCAGTCGAAGGCATGGCGCAGTTGCGCGGCCCGCTCCACCAGGGCGGGATTCTTGCCGTGCTCGGCAGCCAGGGCCAGCAGGCGGTAGCTCAAGGCCGCCACCGGCCCCAGCAGGAAGTACCAGAAGATCACCACAAAGAAGCTCTGGAAGGCCTGCCACAGCACATAGCCCTGCACCCGCTCCAGCAGTTGCTCGCCGCTGTCGGCGCCAATGTCCAGGTCACGCTTGGCGACATGCACCGCCGCTTGCAGGTCCTCGCGCCGCCAGGCGTCGCGAAACGGCCCGAGGCCCCCAAGCAGATCTCCGCGCCCCAGGGCGTAGATCACCACCAGCAGATGCAGCGGCAAGGCCAGCAGCCCGTAGGCCACCGGTTGCAGCACCAGCAACAGCAGACCGAGCAAGGCCACCGGCAGCAGCACCAGTATCAGCAACAGCCACCAGGGGTGTGCGCCCAGACGCGGGCTGGACTCCAGTTGCGCCAGGTTCTTCAGCCACCAGCCGTCACGCTGCACCCGCTGCCGCAAGGCCGAGAATTTCTCGACCCACACCGCTAGCAGCAACACCAGAAAACTCATTGTCCTTCCCCCTTTTCCAAGGCGGCACGATAGCGTGCCCAGTCGAAAGCCCGACCCGGGTCGGTCTTGCGCCCGGGCGCAATGTCGCTATGGCCACAGATCCGTTGTGTGGTGATGGCACTGTAGGCGGCCTGCAATTGTTCGGTCAGGGCATTCAAGGACCGGTACTGGGCCTCGGTGAACGGTAGCTCGTCGGTGCCTTCCAGTTCGATGCCAATAGAAAAGTCGTTGCAGGTATCGCGCCCCTCGAAGCTCGACACCCCCGCGTGCCAGGCCCGGTCCAGACAAGAGACAAACTGGGTGACCGCGCCGTCACGTTCGATCAGGAAATGCGCCGAGACGCGCAAATCGGCAATCCCGGCAAAATACGGGTGCTCTGTGACATCAAGGCGATTCTGGAAGAATTCCTGGACCTTGCCGGTGCCGAACTGCCCCGGCGGCAAGCTGATGTTATGAATCACCAGCAGGGAGATTTCCCCCGCGGGACGTTGATTGAAATTGACTGACGGGCAGTGCCGCACGCCGTGACACCAACCCGTGGCAGGGTCCAGCCGCATACCGATTCCTTCAACTAAAGCCTTGAGTGGCCCAGTATGCCGCGTTACCCCCTCGGGTTGCGATCACTTGCCGTGATTGAGTCGCTGCAGATTGCCGATCACCGACTCCAGGGCCCGGTCGAACAGCAGGGTGTCGTCCAGAGCCCGTACCGCGCCGCGCTGGAACTCCAGGGCCAGGCCCATGCGCGTGCGCTCCAGGACCTTCATCCCGGTGCGGTTGACGAACACGTACTTGGCCACGGGATGGGGGACAATCGCCGCCAGCTTGCAGCGCAAGGTGGTGTCCTCCTCTTCCTGGAACTCGACCCAGGCCCCCAGCCGCAATTGATCGACCAGCAGCAGGCTGGGGTCGTTGGCCGGCAGGACCAGGGGCGCAGCCTCCAGCGGTCCTTCCTCGGCAGAAGGCAGGACAATCTCCTGGGCGACCACGATCATGTGCGCAGGCTCGGCCGACGAAGCGCTCCCGCGCAGCAGCGGCGCCAGGGCCTGGCGCTCGAATGCCTGGAGGTGCAGGGCCTCCAGCTGGCTGAAGAATTCGCTGGTGGCAAAGGGATCGACCGCCGCACCGTTCAAACCGTCACGCAGGCCCTTGAGCAGCCCCGGCACCCGTTCCAGCAAGCGCATGGCCGCGTCCGCTTGCGGCTGGGGCTGCACACTCCAGATCAAGTCGTGCAGGGTGCGCTCGGCGGTCTGCCACTCGACGGAGTCATCGCCGTGCCTGAGGCAACTGAGCAGCAGCACCTGACTCCAGGCATCGCGAACAAAATCCACCACCTTGTGCGGCAGTACCTTGCCCAGCAGCGCCTCATTGAGTGCCTGCTCGACCCGGCGCCGGGCCAGTTCCGCCTTGACTCGTCCTTCCTCGGCGTCTCGGGTGCGCTGCTCCAGCAACTCGGCACGACGTCGTTCGTCGGCGGTAAAGGCGAGAAAGTCGGCCAGCAGTTCGGAGAAGATCGCCGGGTCGTCGCTGAACTCGCTCAACAGGCGCTGCACCACCTGTTCGATGCGCAGGTACAGGCTGTCGCGCTGGTGGTCGTCGCAACCGCCCCAGCCCATGGCCGCCGCGGCGATTTCATTGAGCAGGCGTCGAGCCGGGTGGTTGCCGCGACTGAAGAAGCTCTTGTCCAGCACCGCGACCTTGAGCATGGGAATCTGCAGGCGCCCGATCAGCGCCTTGAGCGAGTCTGGCAGGTTGCGATCATCGAGGATGCACTCGAAGAGCATGGCGATCAGGTTGATCACGTCCTCGTCGGCCACGTCCACCACCCGCGACTTGCCGCTCTTGACGCTGACCCGGGTGAGCAGTTGCTCCAGCTGGTTGCGCAGGTCGAAATCTTCCTGGGCGCTGGGGGGCGGTACGTATTGCTGCAGGTGCGAGAGCAGGCGCATCAGGTCGCGGGTGGAAATCGGCTGCGTCTCGGCGCTGGCTTCCAGGGTCGGCGCCACGCTGCCACGCACCTGCAGAAGCAAGGTCTGCAAGGCCGCGAAAACTTCCTGCACGCTCTCGTCGAGCTGGCATTGGCTGGGCTTGGTGCCTTCGCCAGCCTGTGCCTGGGCTTCGACCCGGGCTCGGTCCGAGGCTCGACGCGCCGGTGGCGGCATCAGCTCGGGCAGAATGCCGGTGGCGATCAACAGCTGGTTGGCTTCGCCAAAAAGCTGCTCGGCATCGCTGAGCACGTAACGCTCGAACAGCTTGAGGATGATCAACTTGACCTTGATCTCCACCCCCAGACTGCGCCCAGCCTGCAGGAAGTACTCACAAAGCAGCGCCGGCCCCAGGGGATTCTCCGCATCCAGCAGGCGTCGGCCCAGCAGCGCACTCAGGCGCTCCGTCAGTTGCCCGAGGGCAAAGCCTTCGCGGTTGAGGACCTTGGCCACCATGGCCTGCACCGCGACGTTCTTTTCCAGGTCATCCCGGGAGGGATCAAGGGACGGGTCGTATGCCACCGCGTGGGGAATGACCAGGGCGGGGTCGTATTGCACCAGGCTGGCAAAGGCTTCGAAAAACTTCTCCAGGAATGCGCGTTCGATGCTCTTGCGCTTCAGGCGCAGGTCGCGCATGGCTTCGAACAGGGTGTTCTGCTCGACATTGTTCTGGGCACGATCGGCCATTTCGAACAGGGTGTCGTCGGCATTATCAAACAGCTCCTGCAAACCGTGGCGCAGTTGCTGGGCGGCCTTGTCACGAACCTGAAGCAGAATCACCGGCAGGCGGGCAAGCGGCGAAGCGTTCGCCTGATCTGTAGCCGCCTTGTGCAAAGGCACTACATTCCCGTCGTTGTGCATCCAAGCCTCCTGGAAAGGTGTTTCTTCGGTTCGAGATCAAGATTCAGTCAAGCCGACGGCGCTCACAGTCGGTTCTCAGCGGAGGCGGGTGCACTCCACAGCACTGCGTTTAAAAGGGAGCCAAAGATACGTCAAAGCTATGACGTCAATTACAAGTCATATTATCTTGTAAAACTCCCCTCTTGCGCCAGCAGACTCTGTCGCCTCTCCGGAAATAACCCTCAACTCACCAAGAAAGTTCACTTATCCCCATCAGACAAAACGACGAAAGAGCGGTTCGCCAGAGACTCACCGGCACTTGCCGCCTTGGGTTCGCTGATCCCATGCCCCTATAATCGGCGCACCTTGATTGTGGAGCCCGTTATGCCGAATCTACGCCTCGCCGACCTGACCGCCGAAATCGAAGCCAACGTGCGCCGCGCGTTGCTGGAAGACATCGGCAGCGGCGACATCACCGCGCAATTGATCCCGGCCGAACGCCTGGCCAAGGCCACCATCATTACCCGCGAAGCCGCGGTCATCGCCGGCACAGCCTGGGTGGACGCGGTGTTCCGCCAACTGGATCCGCGGGTCGCCGTGCACTGGCAAGTGGCTGACGGCGAGCGAGTGGTACCCAACCAGGCGCTGTTTCACCTCGAAGGACCGGCCCGGTCGCTGCTCACTGGCGAACGCAGCGCGTTGAACTTCCTGCAACTGCTGTCCGGCGTGGCCACCCGTGCCCGCTATTTGGCCGACTTTGTCGCCGATACCCAGGTCAAGCTGCTCGATACCCGCAAGACGCTCCCTGGCTTGCGCCTGGCGCAGAAGTACGCGGTCACCTGTGGCGGCTGCCACAACCACCGCATCGGTCTGTATGACGCCTTCCTGATCAAGGAAAACCATATCGCAGCCTGCGGGGGCATCGCCCAGGCCGTCAGCGCCGCGCACAAGATCGCCCCGGGCAAGCCGGTGGAGGTGGAAGTGGAAAGCCTTGGGGAGTTGAAGCAAGCGCTGGCAGCCGGAGCCGACATCATCATGCTCGACGAACTGAGCCTGGACGACATGCGCGAGGCCGTGCGCCTGAATGCCGGCAAGGCCAAGCTGGAAGCCAGTGGCGGGATCAATGAAAGCACCCTGCGGCCGATTGCCGAAACCGGGGTGGACTACATTTCCATCGGCGCCATGACCAAGGACGTCAAGGCTGTGGACCTGTCCATGCGCCTGAGCCTGTGATGGATGAAAAACGCCAGCCTGGATCAGGCTGGCGTCGGGCTCAATCGTCGATTTCGTTGAGCTGCAGATAGTCCTCAAGGTCCATGCCCAGCGCTTCAGCAACCTCCTGATGCACCTCCAGGCGCATGGCCTTCAACTCCTCCGGTGTCTCGGCCACCAGATCGAGCACCAGCTCCCACGGCTCGATGCCGCGAGACTCTGCCTCGTCCTCAAACGCCCATTGCGCTTGCTGTTTCTGTTCTTCGGGGCTCAGGGCGCTGATTTCCTCTTGCAAGGAAGGCGTGGCAGCCAGGTACCGTTCAAGCGCTACGTCGATTCTTGCCTCTTTAGGAATCATCTCGTTCTCTCTGATCATGGGAATGGAAGATGGATCTGGATCGTGGGGATCTCTCTGCCGCAAAAAATCGTCGTGAACGGCGATTTATCTGGCCTTCAGAACCATTCGGGATCATCTGAAAACAGCATGCTGGTACTCAGACAGCAACCGAATATAGGACCTTTGAGCGACGATTTATATGACCTGATGCACCCATGAGGGAAAAATCGGCGAATTTGCGGGCCATCATCAGACACAGGCCCACCAGAAACCGCAGGAAACAAGGTTGCTCAGCCAGTTGTTGTGTCTTTTCTCAAGCAAACGCCTGCCTTGCCGAGTTCGAAAAATCTTCTGAGATTTTCCAGGATGTCGTACTGCTGGACTGTTCCATCGCGGGCAATATTCATTTCAGCCTTGGTCACCCACAAGTGTCCTTCCTTGCGTTGATTAGGAATAACGGAGAGCACGATATTGAACTTTGTAGCCTCAGGAGGCGTTCCGGCTGACTTGGGTTCATAAAAATTGAAAGTCAGCTGGTTATCATCATTGGGCGAGACGCTCTGCGCACTGACAACAGGCAGTCCAGCCTTCGCAGCTGCTGGAAAACGAGCCGAGAACAACACGTTTCTGCCCCGCACTTCTTTGGTGATCTCCAGATAATATTGTTCAGCATCTTTCACATTCGCCGGAGTCGTGCACTCTTCGCCCTCCATTGCAAAATACTGCCCCTCAAACTCATATGTAGGGGCCTTCTCGCAGGCTGCAAGGGCCAGCGACACTGCGCCAATCAACGCCAACTTCCACTTCTTCACGCTGAACACTCCATGATTCCCGGGCGCCATTATGGGCAATGCCGTTCGCTGGCACCACCTGATTCATGACCAGCATTAAGTAGCCGCACAAGCAACTAAGTACGACTCCCATCCCACCACGAAATCATTGGCCTCAAATGCCAACGGCAAAATGGCCAGAAGCACGATAGGCACTAACGAATATAAAAAAGCGAAGTTTCGGTTCGGCTTACTATTTACCGACTGTAAGAACCTTTAAAAATGCCATTCAACAATCAACTACAGGAGTAGCCAATTAAATAGAACAGCACGTCCAGCAATCCGCAGAATAAGCCGTGACGACTATCAATAATTTTTTATGAAGACTGCCCATGAACTCAACACAGGTTAAACCAGGCTGACAGCATTTCTTGAAGACGTATCTTTCGAGGGCGCTCATTCAGCGCGAGATGGGCTTTGCTGGAGGGACCATACAGTTGCAAACCGCTCCAAACTCGATTCTGGTGCCGGTGACAGGAATCGAACCTGCGACCTTCGCGTTACGAGTGCGCTGCTCTACCGACTGAGCTACACCGGCGTGGGCTAAAACCTAGCACCCGTACCCCGGACCAGCAACCAAGAAGCCTTGCCGCAGATAGCAAAACGCCCCGAACCAGTCGGGGCGTTTGCTTGTTCAGCATGAGGCTATAGGACGATTAAACGCCCGAAGCCTTGGCCGCTGCCACGTCTTTGATGGACAGCTTGATACGGCCGCGGTTGTCCACGTCCAGTACCAGCACTTCCACTTCCTGACCTTCTTTCAGGATGTCGGTGACTTTCTCAACGCGAGCGTCGCTCAGCATGGAGATGTGCACCAGACCGTCCTTGCCCGGCAGGATGTTGACGAAAGCGCCGAAGTCGACGATGCGCTCAACCTTGCCGAGGTAGATCTTGCCGATTTCGGCTTCCGCGGTGATGCCCAGAACGCGCTGACGTGCGGCTTCTGCCGCTTCCTTGGTTTCGCCGAAGATCTTGATCGAGCCGTCGTCTTCGATGTCGATCGAAGCCTTGGTCTCTTCGCAGATCGCGCGAATGGTGGCGCCGCCTTTACCGATGACGTCACGGATCTTGTCGGTGTCGATCTTCATCGCGATCATGGTCGGTGCGTTGGCCGACAGTTCGCTACGGGACTGACCGATGATCTGGTTCATCTGGCCGAGGATGTTCAGGCGAGCTTCCAGGGCCTGGCCCAGAGCGATCTCCATGATTTCTTCGGTGATGCCCTTGATCTTGATGTCCATCTGCAGCGCGGTCACGCCTTTGGCGGTACCGGCTACCTTGAAGTCCATGTCGCCCAGGTGGTCTTCGTCACCCAGGATGTCGGTCAGGACGGCGAACTTCTCGCCTTCTTTAACCAGGCCCATGGCGATACCGGCAACCGGTGCCTTCATCGGCACACCGGCGTCCATCAGCGCCAGGGAAGCACCGCACACGGAAGCCATGGAGCTGGAACCGTTGGATTCGGTGATTTCCGACACTACGCGGATGGTGTAAGGGAACACGTCGGCGGCTGGCAGCATGGCCTGGACCGAACGACGGGCCAGACGGCCGTGACCGATTTCACGACGACCCGCGCCGCCCATGCGACCACACTCGCCCACCGAGAACGGAGGGAAGTTGTAGTGCAGCATGAAGGGGTCTTTCTTCTCGCCTTCCAGGGTGTCCAGCAGCTGTGCGTCGCGGGCAGTACCCAGGGTCGCAACCACCAGGGCCTGGGTTTCGCCACGGGTGAACAGGGCCGAACCGTGGGTCTTCGGCAGGACGCCGACTTCGATGTTCAGCGGACGTACGGTGCGGGTGTCGCGGCCGTCGATACGTGGCTTACCGTTGACGATGTTTTCGCGAACGGTGCGGTATTCGATCTCGCCGAAAGCGGCTTTGACCTCGGCAGCCGAAGGCTGGCCTTCTTCACCGGAGAGCTTGGCAACCACTTGGTCTTTCAGCTCGCCCAGGCGCGCGTAACGGTCGGCCTTGACGGTGATGGTGTAAGCCTGGGAGATGGCTTCGCCGAACTCGGCACGGATAGCGCCCAGCAGTTCGGTGGCTTCTGGGGCAGCAGCCCAGTCCCAGGTAGGCTTGGCCGCTTCGGCAGCCAGCTCTTTGACAGCCTTGATCACCGACTGGAATTCGTCGTGGGCGAACAGTACCGCGCCCAGCATCTGGTCTTCGGTCAGCTCTTTGGCTTCCGATTCAACCATCAGTACGGCTTCTTCGGTACCGGCCACGACCATGTCCAGGCTCGAAGCAGCCAGTTGTTCGTAGGTCGGGTTCAGCAGGTAGCCGGTGCTTTCGTGGAAAGCCACGCGAGCGGCGCCGATCGGGCCGTCGAAAGGAATGCCGGAGATCGCCAGGGCAGCCGAGGTACCGATCATCGCAGCGATGTCCGGATCGGTCTTCTTGCTGGTGGAAACCACGGTGCAGACAACCTGCACTTCATTCATGAAGCCTTCTGGGAACAGAGGGCGGATCGGACGGTCGATCAGACGCGAGGTCAGGGTTTCTTTCTCGGAAGGACGGCCTTCACGCTTGAAGAAACCGCCAGGGATCTTACCGGCAGCGTAAGTCTTTTCTTGGTAGTGCACGGACAGAGGGAAGAAGCCCTTGCCTGGATCCGCTTGCTTGGCGCCCACCACGGTCACCAATACGCTGACGTCGTCGTCAACGGTGACCAATACTGCGCCGGAGGCTTGACGGGCGATACGGCCAGTCTCGAGGGTGACGGTCGACTGACCGAACTGGAATTTTTTGATTACCGGGTTCACGGTGTCCTACCTTCTTTGTGGCTCTTGGGGAAACTTGCTTCTTGCGAAATTCTTGGGCAATGCGGGGAATCGGCCCAGCCTTTATTGTCCAGGTAAAACAGTGCAGCAGATAAAACTTGAGGCTGGGAGCCTGCCATACGCCGGCGGAAAAACCGCTGACGCATGGCAAACAACCAACCTCATAGCGCAATCGCTGATTAGCGACGCAGACCCAGACGAGCGATCAGGGTGCTGTAACGGCTCAGGTCTTTGCCTTTCAGGTAGTCCAGCAGCTTACGACGCTGGTTTACCATGCGGATCAGGCCACGACGGGAGTGGTGGTCTTTACCGTTGGCTTTGAAGTGACCTTGCAGTTTGTTGATGTTGGCGGTCAGCAGTGCAACTTGCACTTCTGGCGAACCAGTGTCACCAACAGCTTGCTGGTAGTCGGTTACGATCTGAGCTTTTTCTTCAACGCTGAGTGCCATGTGGGCAATCCTTATATCAGGAAACTGTTCAAGAACAGTTTCAACAGGCCAGGGACAAATCCCTGTATCTATAAATGAGTAGTGACCGTGCCTGTTAACAGCCACCCTCGTCCGGTCATTCTGACCGAATCAGTCGACGCGGCGCGATGCGCCCGTCTTCGCTCACTTCACCGATACCGATGAAGCGACCGTTGTGATCCTGTACCCGCACCATGCCGAACTTCGGTGCATCCGGGGCACGTACCGGCTGGCCATTGAGCCAGTAGAACGCGCTGTGCTCCGAGAACTGCAGAAGCGGCCAATCCAGCAGGCCGCTGTCCGATGGCATCAGGAAGCGGTCCACCGCTTCGTTGCCGCCCTCGGCATGCACGGCTTCAAGCTCTTCCAGAGTGACCGTCTGGGCCAGGCTGAAAGGTCCGGCCTGGGTCCGTCGCAGCTCTGCAACGTAAGCACCGCAGCCGAGCTTTTCACCAATATCTTCCACCAGGGTGCGGATATAGGTGCCTTTGCTGCAGTCCACCGCCAGGCGGGCAGTGTCGCCTTCACAGGCGAGTAATTCCAAGCGCGCAATAGTAACAGAACGCGGTTCGCGCTCCACCACTTCCCCTGCACGAGCCAGTTTGTAGAGGGGCTGGCCATCGCGCTTGAGGGCGGAGTACATCGGCGGTATCTGTTTGATTTCACCGCGAAATTCCGGCAATACCGCTTCGATATCGGCACGACCAACGGTCACTTCACGGGTCTGCAAAACTTCGCCTTCAGCGTCCGCCGTGGTGGTGGTCTTGCCCAATTGCATCAGGGTTTCGTAACCCTTGTCGGAATCGAGCAGGTATTGCGAGAACTTGGTGGCCTCGCCAAAGCACAGCGGCAGCACACCGGTGGCCAGGGGGTCGAGGCTGCCGGTATGACCGGCTTTCTCGGCATTGAGCAACCAGCGGACTTTCTGCAGCGCCGCGTTGGAGGTGAAGCCCAGCGGCTTGTCCAGGAGGATGATGCCGCTGACGTTACGACGGATACGCTTGACCTGAGCCACCGCTTACTCCTTGGCGTCTTCAGGGGCAGGCGCGTCGCCATGCTGGCTGTCTTCAGCCACGGCACGCTCGATCAGGGCCGACAGGTGTGCCCCGCGAGCCACGCTTTCGTCGTAATGGAAGTGCAGTTGCGGCACGCTGCGCAGCTTCATTTCCTTGGCCAGTTGCATGCGCAGGAAACCTGCCGCCGAGTTCAGTACCTTGATGCTCTGGGCGATCTCTTCGGCGTTTTCCTGGCCCATCACGGTGATGAAAATCTTCGCGTGACCGACATCACGGCTGACTTCCACGGCGGTGATAGTCACCAGGCCGACGCGTGGATCCTTGACTTCGCGACGGATCAGCTGCGCCAGTTCGCGCTGCATCTGATCACCGATGCGTTGGGTACGGCTGTATTCTTTTGCCATGTCTTGTTACCTGTTACTGCCTCACGGTGAAACCCGTGTGGTCTGAAAGCGGCAAACGCCCGGCCTGGCAGGAGCCAGACCGGGCGTTGCGTTTAGAGGCCGCTGGAGGCGCCGGGCACTTGCATGCGGCGGGCCACCAGGGCTCTTGAAGTGCGCGAGTTAGAGGCTGCGAGCAACCTGGACCTTCTCGAAGACTTCGATCTTGTCGCCGACTTTGACGTCGTTGTAGCTCTTCACGCCGATACCGCATTCCATGCCGGCACGCACTTCGGAGGCGTCATCCTTGAAGCGGCGCAGGGATTCCAGCTCGCCTTCGAAGATAACGATGTCTTCACGCAGTACACGGATTGGACGGTTACGGTGCACGACACCTTCGATGACCATGCAACCGGCGATCGCGCCAAACTTCGGCGAGCGGAACACGTCGCGAACTTCAGCAACACCCAGGATGTTCTCCCGAACGTCGCTGCCCAACATACCGGTCAGGGCTTTCTTGACGTCTTCGATGATGTCGTAGATCACGTTGTAGTAACGCATATCCAGACCTTCTTGCTCGACGATCTTCCGTGCACCGGCATCGGCACGCACGTTGAAGCCGAACAGTACAGCGTTGGAGGCCAGTGCCAGGTTGGCATCGCTCTCGGTGATACCACCGACGCCGCCGCCCACTACGCGCACTTGCACTTCGTCGTTGCCCAGGCCGTTCAGAGCGCCTTGCAGAGCTTCCAGCGAACCACGGACGTCGGATTTGAGGACGATGTTGAGCGTCTTCTTCTCTTCCTGGCCCATGCTTTCGAAGATGTTTTCCAGCTTGCCGGCGTGAGCACGGGCCAGCTTGACCTCGCGGAACTTGCCTTGACGGAACAGAGCCACTTCACGGGCTTTCTTCTCGTCGGCCACTACGCTCATCTCGTCGCCAGCGTCCGGAGTACCGTCCAGGCCGAGGATCTCGACCGGAATGGAAGGACCGGCTTCCTTGATTGGCTTGCCGTTCTCGTCGAGCATGGCGCGCACGCGGCCGTAGTTCGAGCCGACCAGCACCATGTCGCCTTGACGCAGCGTACCGTCCTGAACCAGCACGGTGGCTACCGGGCCGCGGCCCTTGTCGAGACGGGATTCAACCACGACACCACGGCCAGGAGCCGAAGGAGTCGCCTTGAGTTCCAGTACTTCGGCTTGCAGCAGAACGGCTTCGAGCAGGTCGTCGACACCCGTACCCATTTTCGCGGAGACCGGTACGAACGGCGTATCGCCACCCCAATCTTCCGACGTCACGCCGTGAACCGAGAGTTCACTGCGGATACGGTCCAGGTCGGCGCCCGGCTTGTCGATCTTGTTCACCGCTACCACCAGCGGAACGCCGGCAGCTTGAGCGTGCTGAACAGCTTCAACGGTCTGCGGCATCACGCCGTCGTCCGCTGCAACCACCAGGATCACGATGTCGGTGGCCTTGGCACCACGGGCACGCATAGCGGTAAACGCGGCGTGACCTGGGGTGTCGAGGAAGGTGACCATGCCGCGCTCGGTTTCTACGTGGTAGGCACCGATGTGCTGGGTAATGCCACCGGCTTCGCCCGCGGCCACTTTGGCGCGACGGATGTAGTCCAGCAACGAAGTCTTACCGTGGTCAACGTGGCCCATTACGGTCACGACCGGCGCACGGGCAACCGCTTCACCTTCGAACTTCAGGGACTCGGCCAGGGAATCTTCCAGGGCGGTGTCGCTGACCAGGGTCACTTTGTGGCCCAGTTCTTCAGCAACCAGCTGGGCAGTTTCCTGATCCAGAACCTGGTTGATGGTGGCTGGAGTACCCAGCTTGAACATGAACTTGATGACTTCGGCAGCCTTGACCGACATCTGCTGGGCCAACTCGCCCACAGTGATGGTCTCGCCGATCTGCACGTCACGTACCACTGGCCCGGTCGGGCTCTGGAAACCGTGAGCGTTGCGTTTCTTCAGCTTGGCCTTGCCGCGACCACCACGACGGAAGCCATCGCTTTCTTCGTCGGTGGTACGTGGAGCAACACGCGGAGCTGGTGCCTTTTCCTTGACCGAAGCACGATGCGGAGCGTTTTTGCGCTCGCCATCGCCGCTGCGACGGTTGTCGTCGTTGCGGGACTTGTCCGGACGGCGCTGCTCGTCTTTCTTGCGCTCGGCCACTGGTGCCGGAGCGGCCACCGGTGCTTCTTGCACAGTTTCGACCACAGGCGCAGGTGCAGGGGCTGCAGCAGCTTGCGCAGCAACAGGCTCGGCAACCGGAGCAGGCTGGCGACGCGCTTCTTCTTCGGCGCGACGCTTGGCTTCTTCTTCAGCCTTTTGACGAGCAGCATTTTCTACTGCGCGACGTTCTTCCAGTTCGCGTTGACGCTCGGCTTCGATTTCTTCCGGGCTGCGCTGCACGAAGACTTTCTTCTTGCGCACTTCAACGCTGATGCTCTTGCTGCCAGCAACACGCAGGGTGCTGGTGGTCTTGCGCTGCAAAGTGATCTTGCGTGGTTCTTCCACTTTCGCCTTGTGGCTGCTTTTCAGATGAGTCAGCAACGACTGCTTCTCACTGTCGCTCACATGTTCCTCGGCGGCGGTGTGCGGCAGACCTGCCTCACGCATCTGCTGCAGCAGGCGCTCTACCGGTGTTTTGACCTCATCGGCCAGTTGTTTCACCGTGACTTGCGTCATGCACTTCTCTCCTCAGGCCGCGCCTAATTACTCGAACCAGTGGGCTCGGGCGGCCATGATCAACTTGCCGGCACGATCATCGTCAATGCCGTCGATGTCGAGCAGGTCGTCAATAGACTGCTCGGCCAGGTCTTCGCGGGTAATTACGCCGCGCACCGCCAGTTCCATCGCCAAATCCTTGTCCATACCCTCAAGCGAGAGCAGGTCTTCGGCCGGATGGGCGTCTGCCAGCTTTTCCTCAGTAGCGATGGCTTTAGTCAACAAGCGATCCTTGGCCCGAGCGCGAAGCTCGTTGACGATGTCTTCGTCAAAGCCGTCGATGTTGAGCATTTCTTCCAGCGGTACGTAGGCAATCTCTTCCAGGCTGGTGAAGCCTTCATCAACCAGAACCTGTGCCAGTTCTTCATCGACTTCCAGCTCATCGATGAAATTGCGCAGGATGTCGCCGGTTTCTGCTTGCTGCTTGGCCTGGATGTCCGATTCGGTCATCACGTTCAGGGTCCAGCCAGTCAATTGGCTGGCCAGACGCACGTTCTGACCACCGCGACCAATGGCCTGAGCCAGGTTGTCTGCGCCAACGGCGATGTCCATGGCATGGGCATCTTCGTCAACGATAATTGCCGCGACCTCAGCCGGCGACATGGCATTGATCACGAACTGCGCCGGGTTCTCGTCCCACAGGACGATGTCCACACGCTCGCCGCCCAACTCGCCGGAAACGGCCTGGACGCGCGAACCGCGCATACCAATGCACGCGCCCTGCGGGTCGATGCGCTTGTCTTTGGAGCGGACTGCGATCTTGGCCCGCGAACCCGGATCACGGGAGGCGGCCATGACTTCGATCAGGCCTTCGGCAATTTCCGGCACTTCGATACGGAACAGCTCGATCAGCATTTCCGGCGCGGTACGCGACAGGATCAGCTGCGGGCCGCGGTTCTCGGTGCGGATTTCCTTGAGCAGCGCGCGCAGACGCACGCCAACCCGGAAAGTCTCACGGGAGATGATGTCTTCACGGGCCAGCAACGCTTCGGCGTTGTTGCCCAAGTCGACGATCACGTTGTCACGTGTCACTTTTTTCACGGTGCCGGAGATGATTTCACCCAGGCGCTCGCGATAGGCATCAACTACCTGTGCGCGCTCGGCTTCGCGAACCTTCTGCACAATGACCTGCTTGGCGGTCTGGGCAGCGATGCGGCCGAACTCGATGGATTCGATTTTCTCTTCGATCACATCACCGACTTTAGCGTCGGGATGGGTTTCACGAGCCTTGCTCAACCAGGTCTCGACCGCTGGATCATCCAGATCGGCTTCTTCGACCACCGTCCAGCGACGGAAAGTCTCGTAGGAACCGGTGTGGCGATTGATTTCCACACGCAGGTCCACTTCGTCTTCAAAACGCTTTTTGGTAGCAGTGGCCAGGGCCAGCTCCAGCGCTTCAAAAATCACGCTTGCCGGTACACCCTTTTCATTGGATACCGACTCAACAACCAGCAGTACTTCTTTGCTCATCGTACGCCTCGCCTTTCGCAAGCCATTGGATCCGCGGGATCCGCGTCTCAGTCAAAACTGGGAATAATGTTGGCCTTGTCGATCATATCGATCGGCAACAGAAACTCGTGATCATCCACCTGCACCACGACGTCCTGCTCCTCCACCCCGCGGAGAAGGCCCTGAAAATTACGCCGACCTTCGAAGGGCGAGCGCAGCTTGATCTTCACTTGCTCACCGACATACTTGGCAAACTGTTCAAGGGTGAACAGTGGGCGTTCCATGCCAGGAGAGGAAACTTCAAGGGTGTATTCAACGGAGATCGGGTCTTCCACGTCGAGAACACCACTGATCTGACGGCTGACGATGGCGCAATCGTCCACCAACACACCGCCTTCTTTATCGATATAAACGCGCAACAATGAGTGGCGACCCTGAGCCGAAAACTCAATACCCCAGCATTCATAGCCAAGGGCCACGACCACCGGGGCCAACAAGGCCTGCAACTGTTCTAGCTTGCTCGACACCTGAACCCCCTCGTGCATGCTTGTGCAAATAAAAAATGGGCGAAGCGCCCATCCCGGAAACGCCGTTGAATAGCGGCGCTGTAAAGTGTCCAGCTAACAAAAAGCCCCTGAAAAGGGGCTCCGCTAAAACTGGTTGCGGGGGCCGGATTTGAACCGACGACCTTCGGGTTATGAGCCCGACGAGCTACCAGACTGCTCCACCCCGCGACAAAGCTGGGGCGGAAGTATACGACCGATCCCTTTTTGGGTCAATGTAACCTTCCACCTACAAGAAAGCCCGCAACAGCGGGCTCTCCTGACAATTGGTACCGAGAAGGGGACTCGAACCCCTACACCCTATGGGCACAACCACCTCAAGGTTGCGTGTCTACCAATTCCACCACCTCGGCATAGACTACGTTACTGCGTGAAACTCTTCTTACTTCTGCTCTGGAGCTGGAGGTACGTCAGTCGCACTGTTGGCCGACTTTTGCTCTTGGAGCACCGGAACATCATCAGAAGCCGGTTTTTGCTTTGGTACTTCAAGTACTGCTGGATCTGGCAAACCTACTTGAGTCAGCTGGTGAGCTTTCTCTTTAGCAAAGTAACCTAACCCCAAGCTGGTTATGAAGAAACCGGCGGCAAGTATAGCAGTAAACTTACTAAGAAAGGTAGAGGAACCTTGGCTTCCGAACACAGTATTTGAAGCACCTGCACCGAAAGACGCGCCAGCATCGGCACCTTTACCCTGCTGCAGCAAAACCAGAGCAACTACGCCCAGGGCACCCAGCAGATGAAAAACGACTACGACTGTTTCCAGCATTTTTTCAGTTTCCCGCGGCGCGACAGATCGCACCGAACTCATCTGCATTCAGGGAAGCTCCACCAATGAGCCCCCCATCGATATCCGGCATGCCGAACAGTTCGACCGCATTGGCCGCCTTCACGCTGCCGCCGTATAGAAGCCGCACTCCTCGTGCCACTTCAGAATTCTCTGCCGCCAACTGTGCGCGAATGGCTGCGTGCACATCCTGCGCCTGTTGCGGTGTTGCAGTCAGCCCGGTACCAATGGCCCAGACCGGCTCGTAAGCGATAACCGCATTGGCGAAAGCGCCAACACCCAACTCTTCGATGATGCTGCCCAGCTGACGCCCGACAACCTCCAGAGTCTTACCAGCTTCGCGCTGCTCAAGGGTTTCCCCTACACACAGAACCGGCTTCAAACCACAGGCCTGCGCTGCTGCAAACTTGCGATTGAGAGTCGCGTCACGCTCACCCATGATCAGGCGGCGCTCGGAGTGCCCAACCAGCACCAGGGAGCAACCTGCATCCACTAATTGACTCGGGGCGATTTCGCCCGTCAACGCACCTTGCATGGATTCCACCGCAGAGTTCTGCGCGCCGACCTGAATCGACTTGCCTTTCAAGCCATCAATCACTTGATTGATATACAAGCAAGGCGGGAATACCGCGACATCAACACCGCTTGGCAAGGCCAGATGACGAAGGCCGTTGATCAGCTCAGCGACGCTGGCGCGGGTACCGTGCATCTTCCAGTTACCAGCTACCATAGGGCGACGCATGCTGTACCTCGTCGGTCAAAGTGGGCGCAGATGTTACCCAACCAAAACAACACTGGCAAGCCGAAATCAGGCAGAAACTTCAGCAACCAGTTTTGCCAGCTCATCGGCGTAGGCTCGAACCTGCGCTTCATCGTCACCTTCGACCATGACACGCACCAGAGGCTCAGTACCGGACTTGCGCAGCAAAACCCGGCCACGCCCCGCCATAGCGGTCGTAACGCGCTCACAAGCCTCTTTCACAGCAGGATGCTCAACCGGACTGTCGCCGCCACCAAAACGGACGTTGACCAGCACTTGAGGGCATTTGCGCAGCCCCTGGCGTGATTGCGCCAGACTTTCACCACGCGCCTTGAGCGCCATCAGCACCTGCAGCGCGGCAATGATCGCATCACCGGTGGTCGCGTGGCGGAAGCACACGATATGGCCGGAATTCTCTCCACCCACCAACCAGTTGCGCTCAAGCAGCTCAGCAATCACATAACGGTCGCCAACATTGGCTCGCACAAAAGGAATACCCAGATCCGCCAACGCCAGCTCAAGACCGAGGTTACTCATGAGAGTACCGACCACGCCGCCTTGCAACTTGTCTCGCTCATGCAGATCACGAGCGATGATGAACAACAGTTCGTCACCGTCAACGATGGCGCCGGTCTGGTCGACCATCAGTACCCGGTCACCGTCACCGTCGAAGGCAATCCCCAGGTCCGCATGCTCTGCCAGAACTGCCGCCTGCAGTTGCGCCATATGAGTCGAACCGCAGTTCTCGTTGATGTTCAGGCCGTTAGGTTGCGCGCTAAGCACCGTCACTTGCGCACCCAGCTCACGGAACACACTGGGCGCTACCTTGTAGGTCGCGCCGTGAGCACAGTCCAGGACGATCTTCAGGCCGGCGAAGCTGGTGCTGGAAGGCACGCTGCTCTTGCAGAACTCGATATACCGCCCCGAGGCGTCATTGATTCGCGATACCTTGCCGAGTTTGCTCGACTCGACCACGGTCATCGGAGCGTCCAGCAACTCTTCGATCATCAGCTCTACTTCGTCGGGGAGCTTGGTACCTTCGCCCGAGAAGAATTTGATGCCGTTGTCATCGTGAGGATTGTGCGAAGCACTGATGACAATGCCCGCTTCGGCGTGAAAGGTGCGCGTCAGGTAAGCGATCGCCGGTGTTGGCATCGGCCCCAACAACATCACATCCGCGCCGGCGGCGGACAATCCGGCCTCCAGAGCCGACTCGAACATATAGCCAGAAATACGGGTGTCCTTGCCCACCAGCACACGGCAAGCCCCCATGCTGCGGAAAGCCATGCCTGCCGCCCAGCCGAGCTTGAGCATGAAGTCTGGAGTAATCGGGTATTCGCCCACACGACCACGAATGCCGTCGGTGCCAAAGTATTTCTTCGTCATAAGTACTCCATCATTCTTATTCGGCGGATTCCACTGCCGCAATCATTCGCACCACATCCACCGTTTCGGCAACATCATGGACGCGGATAATCTTCGCGCCCTTGGTCACCGCCAGCGCCGCAAGTGCCAGACTGCCGTGCAATCGCTCGGCTACAGGTCGACTCAGGGACTGACCAATCATGCTTTTGCGCGACACCCCAACCAGCAGGGGGCGCCCAAGGGCATGCAAGGTCTCCATATGCTTGAACAGACTCAAATTGTGCTGCAGGGTCTTGGCAAAACCAAAGCCCGGGTCAAGGACAATGCGCTCAGCCTCGATCCCCGCCGACGCACACGCGGCCATCCGCTCAAGCAGAAACTCACTCACCTCCCGAGTGACATCCTCGTAGTGCGGGTTGTCCTGCATGTCGCCAGGCTCACCGAGCATATGCATCAGGCATACAGGCAAACCTGTAGCGGCCGCCGCATCCAGGGCACCATCACGGCGCAATGCGCGCACATCATTGATCAACCCCGCTCCCAGGCGAGCAGTTTCGCGCATGACAGCCGGCGTTGAGGTATCAACGGAAATAACCACATCCAGCTCGCGACTAATTCGCTCCACGACCGGGGCTACACGCTCCAACTCTTCCAGAGGCGATACCGCACGGGCACCTGGCCGCGTCGACTCGCCACCGATATCGATCAGCGTAGCACCAGCCAGGACCATGGCCTCGGCATGCCGCAAGGCGACATCCAGCTGGCTGAAGCGACCGCCATCGGAGAAGGAATCGGGGGTTACATTGAGAATGCCCATGACATGCACACGGGCCAAATCAAGAACCCGGTTGCCGCAAGGCAACCGGGTGGAGGAAGGAACAGAAGTCATTTAAAACCTTAGTGGTCGGCAGCAGGGCCGCCGATGGGTGTTTCCGGACGTTCGTTTTGCACCACTGGAGGAGTAGTGCCCGAACCGCCCTCCCAATCACGAGGTTCACGCGGCGTGCGCCCGGCCATGATGTCGTCAATCTGATCAGCATCGATGGTTTCGTACTTCATCAGGGCGTCTGCCATGGCGTCCAGCTTGTCGCGGTTGTCGGTCAGGATCTGCTTGGCAGTGCCGTAGCACTGATCAATGATGCTGCGCACTTCAGAGTCGATCAGCTTCGCCGTTTCAGCGGACAAGCTGGCGTGCTGGCTGCCCGCACTACGACCCAGGAATACTTCGCCCTCTTCTTCCGCGTACATCAACGGACCGAGCTTTTCGGACAACCCCCACTTGGTGACCATGTTCCGGGCAATCTGACTGGCGCGCATGATGTCGTTGGATGCGCCGGTGGTCACACCGTCAAAACCAAGAGTCATCTCTTCTGCGATACGGCCACCATAGAGCGAGCAGATCTGGCTGATCAGGGCCCGCTTGGACAGGCTGTAGCGGTCTTCTTCCGGCAGGAACATGGTGACGCCCAACGCCCGACCGCGAGGAATGATCGAGACTTTGTAGACCGGATCATGCTCAGGCACGACTCGACCGACAATGGCGTGGCCAGCTTCGTGATAAGCGGTGTTCTGCTTTTCTTTCTCGGACATGACCATGGATTTGCGCTCAGCGCCCATCATGATCTTGTCCTTGGCCAGCTCAAACTCTTTCATTTCGACAATACGCTTACCGGTACGAGCCGCGAACAGCGAGGCCTCGTTCACCAGGTTCGCCAAGTCCGCACCGGAGAAGCCCGGAGTACCGCGCGCGATCACTGCCGGAGCGACATCTTCGCCCATCGGCACTTTGCGCATGTGAACCTTGAGAATCTGCTCACGACCGCGAATATCCGGCAGCCCCACCACCACTTGACGGTCGAAACGACCGGGACGCAGCAGCGCCGGGTCGAGTACGTCTGGACGGTTGGTAGCGGCAATCACAATGATGCCGTCGTTCATTTCAAAGCCATCCATCTCAACCAGCAATTGGTTGAGGGTTTGCTCACGCTCATCATGACCGCCGCCCATGCCGGCACCACGGTGACGACCGACAGCGTCGATCTCATCGATGAAAATGATGCATGGCGCATGTTTTTTGGCCTGTTCGAACATATCGCGAACACGGCTGGCACCAACACCGACGAACATCTCGACGAAGTCGGAACCGGAAATGGTGAAGAACGGCACCTTGGCTTCGCCGGCAATGGCCTTGGCCAGCAGGGTCTTACCGGTACCCGGAGGACCGACCATCAGCACGCCGCGAGGAATACGACCACCCAAACGCTGAAACTTGCCTGGATCACGCAGGAACTCAACCAGCTCGCCAACTTCCTCTTTGGCCTCGTCACAACCTGCGACGTCAGCCAGAGTGGTTTTCACTTGATCTTCAGAGAGCAGACGCGCCTTGCTTTTGCCAAAGCTCATCGGCCCACCTTTGCCGCCTGCCCCACCCTGCATTTGCCGCATGAAGAACATGAAGACTGCAATGATCACCAGGATCGGGAAGCTGGCGACCAACAGTTGGGTCCAGATACTTTGCTGCTCAGGTTGTTTGCCTTCGACCACAACATGGTTGTCAACCAAGTCGCCAATCAGGCCGTTGTCCTGAATCGCAGGGCGGATGGTCTTGAAGCTGTCGCCATCGTTGCGCTTGCCGGTAATAACGTAGCCATCAACAGCTACGCGCTCGACCTTGCCATCCTTAACTTGCTGGATGAAGTCGGAATAGTTGAGGGTCTGCGGCTCGTTAGGGCTGGAGAAGTTGTTCATCACCGTCACCAGGACGGCAGCGATGATCAACCACAGGATCAGATTCTTTGCCATGTCGTTCAATTAACTACCCTCTGAAGCAAGCTCCGCTACTGGCGCGCGCTTCGCATGATATTCACCGGCCTAACTTACTACATTACCTACAGCTCTGGCAGGCGCTGTCTGTAACCCTATGTGAAACTTAGACTACACAATATGCGTTTAATCTGACGGGGCGAAATACGAAAATCCTATCACCCCGGTCAAAAACCTTACTCACTCACTGCGACCCCGGAAGCCGCGCCCAAGCAGATACTGCTCTCGGGAACGGTCACGAGAAGACGTCGGCTTACGCATCTGTACCTTCTCGAACATCTGCCGAACGCTCTTGTGGTACTCGTCAAAACCTTCACCCTGGAAGATTTTGATCAGAAAATCACCACCTGGACGTAGTACACGGCTGGCAAGGTCCAGCGCCAATTCGCACAAGAACATCGCCCGCGGCATATCCACAGCCGCTAACCCACTCATATTGGGGGCCATATCGGAAATCACAAGGTCGACTTCCGAATTTCCAACAGCCTCGAGAATCTGTGCCAGCACCGCATCCTCGGTGAAGTCCCCTTGAATAAAGGTCACATCGGGAATGCTGTCCATCTCCAGGATATCGGAAGCAATCAGTCGCCCCTGACCACCAATCAGACGACTGGTCACTTGCGACCAGCCACCCGGCGCAGCACCCAGGTCGATAACACTCATGCCAGGACGGATAAGGCGGTCCTTTTCCTGGATCTCCAGTAGCTTGTAGCTGGCACGAGAACGATACCCATCTTTTTGCGCCATTTTGACGAATGGGTCGTTGAAGTGCTCTTTCAGCCAGTTATGGCTTGTCTTGGAACGGGCCACGGGCCACCTCAAAAATAAAACGGGTCGTGATTAACTGGGCGGTCCCGGACTCGCTCGGGTAAACTGGCCGCCGCTTTTTACAAGATCAGACGCAGGGGTCAGATTATGCCGCTCACTCAAGAGCAGAAGAAACAGTACAAATCCATTGGCCACCATCTGAAACCAGTATTGACTGTGGCTGACAACGGTTTGACCGAAGGTGTGCTAGCCGAACTTGAACGCGCCTTGAGCGATCACGAGCTGATCAAGATCAAGCTCAACATCCTTGAGCGCGAGTCGCGCCTGGAAGCCATTGCCGAACTGTGCAAAGCCGGCAAAGCGGATCTGGTGCAAGTTATCGGCAAGATGGCGTTGATCTACCGCAAGAACGCCAAGGTAAACAAGCAATTGTCGAACGTCCATCGTTTCCACTGACGTCGACAAGGGTCAAGGGTGTGCCTGGCGCACCCTTCCACCCCATCCCGGCACTGGCTGCAATACCAATACCAGACCGGAAAACCCCAGAACCAGATAGCTGAACAACTGCCAGCGCTGAGCCTCCGGCGGCAGAATGCGTACAGTGAAATACATCCCGCACGCATACATCGCCATCAACAGCAGTTGCCCCCGAATATCCCGCCATAGACTTTTCAGCCCTTCGGACTGAATCAGTACCGCCGCCTGCAGGATCAGGCATGCCGCCGAAAAACCCACCAACAACGCACTGAGCAAGGTGGAAATTTCTTCGATCAGCAAAGGGGCAAGACCAATCTGCCCCAGGGCGGGAAGCAAGCCGAGATGCAACAACCACAAGCCGCCAACCCACAACATCTGGGTCAGCTGCCAAAGCATGGCGCCCGCTTGCAGCGGGCGCCTTCTTTCAGATGTGACGGACTTCGACAATCTCATACTCGATAACGCCGCCAGGCGTTTTGACCGCCACCACATCACCCTCTTCCTTGGCAATCAAGGCGCGAGCGATCGGCGAACCGACGGAGATTTTACCGAGCTTGATATCAGCCTCGTCCTCACCAACGATCTGGTAGGTGACACTTTCGTCGGTTTCGACGTTAGCGATCTCCACCGTGGTACCAAAAATCACCTTGCCGCTATGAGGGATGGTCGTGACATCAATGACCACCGAGTTCTGCAAGCGGCCTTCGATATCACGGATCCGCGCCTCGACCATACCCTGCTGCTCACGAGCAGCATGGTATTCGGCGTTTTCTTTCAAATCACCCAACTCACGGGCCGTACCGATGTCCTGGCTGAGCTTCGGACGCACGACCTTGGTCAGGTGAGCATGCTCTTCTTCCAGGGCGCGAGCGCCCTGGACGGTCATTGGGTATTTATTCATGCCTTCAATCCTGCGTGTAGATCCTGCAAGCGACGCACGGTCTTTTCCGGACCGAACTTCAACGCTTCGCAGATAGCTTCGCCAGCAGCAATGGTGGTAGTGCAGTAGATCTTGTGCTGCAAGGCGTTACGACGAATGGAATACGAGTCAGCGATAGACTGACGACCTTCAGTGGTGTTGATGATCAGGGTGACTTCGTCGTTCTTGATCATATCGACCACATGCGGACGACCTTCAGTCACCTTGTTCACGCGACGCACTTTCAGGCCGGCCGCCTCGATCACCTTGGCGGTGCCTGCCGTCGCAACCACTTCGAAGCCCAAGTTGATCAGATCACGGGCTACGCCTGCAACCAGCGGCTTGTCATCATTACGCACGCTGATAAATGCAGTGCCGCCAGTTGGCAATACTTCACTGGCGCCCATCTGGGCCTTGGCAAAGGCTTCACCGAAAGTATCGCCCACACCCATCACTTCACCGGTGGACTTCATCTCTGGGCCGAGGATCGGGTCAACACCCGGGAACTTGGCAAAGGGGAACACCGCTTCCTTGACGCTGTAGAAGTTCGGAATGATCTCCTTGGTGAAACCCAGCTCTTTCAGAGTCTTACCCGCCATCACACGGGCAGCGATCATTGCCAGCGAGACACCGATGCACTTGGACACGAAAGGCACGGTACGGGAGGCACGCGGGTTCACCTCGATCACGTAGATCTGCTCACCCTGCAGGGCCAGCTGCACGTTCATCAGACCGACCACACCCAGCTCCAGGGCCATTTTCTTGACCTGCTCACGCATCTCGTCCTGGATGTGCGCCGGCAGCGAGTAAGGCGGCAGCGAGCACGCGGAGTCACCGGAGTGAACACCGGCTTGCTCGATGTGCTGCATGATTGCGCCGATCACCACATCGGTGCCGTCACAAACGGCGTCCACATCCATTTCGATGGCACAGTTGAGGAAGTGGTCCAGCAGCACCGGGCTGTCGTTGGACACCTGAACCGCTTCGCGCAGGTAGCGCTTGAGCTCTTCTTCCTCGTAAACGATTTCCATCGCCCGACCGCCCAGAACGTAGGACGGACGCACCACCAGCGGATAGCCAATCTTGGTCGCGGCACGAATCGCTTCGTCTTCGCTGCGCACGGTGGCGTTTGGTGGCTGACGCAGGTTCAGGCGCTCGACCATCTGCTGGAAACGCTCACGGTCTTCGGCACGGTCGATAGCGTCAGGGCTGGTACCGATGATCGGCACGCCGGCCGCTTCCAGGGCACGAGCCAGTTTCAGCGGAGTCTGGCCGCCGTACTGCACGATCACGCCTTTAGGCTTCTCGACGCGGACGATTTCCAGCACGTCTTCCAGGGTCACTGGCTCGAAGTACAGGCGATCAGAGGTGTCGTAGTCAGTGGAAACGGTTTCCGGGTTGCAGTTGACCATGATGGTTTCGTAACCATCGTCGCGCAGCGCCAGCGCAGCATGTACGCAGCAGTAGTCGAACTCGATACCTTGGCCGATACGGTTTGGACCGCCACCCAGGATCATGATCTTGTCGCGGGTCGACGGCGCGGCCTCGCACTCTTCTTCATAAGTCGAGTACAGATAAGCGGTGTCAGTGGCGAACTCGGCAGCGCAGGTGTCGACGCGCTTGTAGACCGGGAACACTTCCAGTTTGTGACGGTGAGTACGCAGGTTTTTCTCGGTCACACCCAGCAGCTTGGCCAGACGCTGATCGGAGAAGCCTTTGCGCTTCAGGCGGAACATCAGATCGCGATCGATGGCCGACAGACCCAGGGTCTTGACCCTCTCTTCTTCCTTGATCAGATCTTCGATCTGCACCAGGAACCAAGGGTCGATCATGTTCATGCCGAAGATCTGCTCGACAGTCATGCCGGCACGGAAGGCATCAGCCACGTACCAGATACGCTCGGCACCCGGCACGGTCAGTTCGCGCTTGAGCACGTTCATGCTTTCCGGATTGCTCAGGTCGAGCTTCGGATCCAGGCCGCAAACGCCCACTTCCAGGCCGCGCAGGGCTTTCTGCAGGGATTCCTGGAAAGTCCGGCCGATGGCCATGACTTCACCAACAGATTTCATCTGGGTGGTCAGGCGTGCGTCGGCCTTGGAGAACTTCTCGAAGGCGAAGCGTGGCAACTTGGTCACGACGTAGTCGATAGACGGCTCGAAGGACGCCGGAGTCTTGCCGCCGGTGATGTCGTTGGACAGCTCATCCAGGGTGTAGCCCACTGCCAGCTTGGCCGCGACCTTGGCGATCGGGAAGCCGGTAGCTTTCGAGGCCAGCGCCGAAGAGCGGGACACCCGCGGGTTCATCTCGATCACGACCATGCGGCCAGTGTTCGGGCAGATGCCGAACTGCACGTTGGAGCCGCCGGTTTCCACCCCAATCTCGCGCAATACCGCCAGGGAGGCGTTACGCAGGATCTGGTATTCCTTGTCGGTCAGGGTCTGCGCCGGAGCCACGGTGATCGAGTCACCGGTGTGCACGCCCATCGGGTCGAAGTTTTCGATGGAGCAGACGATGATGCAGTTGTCCTTCTTATCGCGGACCACTTCCATCTCGTACTCTTTCCAGCCGATCAGCGATTCGTCGATCAGCAGTTCCTTGGTCGGCGACAGGTCCAGACCGCGGGCGCAGATTTCTTCGAACTCTTCACGGTTGTAAGCAATACCGCCGCCGGTGCCGCCCATGGTGAAGGACGGACGGATGATGCAAGGGAAGCCCAGCTTGTCGAGAACCGCATTGGCCTCTTCCATGCTGTGAGCGATACCGGAACGTGGGCACGCCAGGCCGATGGACTTCATCGCGGCGTCGAAGCGCGAACGGTCTTCGGCCTTGTCGATGGTGTCGGCGTTGGCACCGATCATCTCTACGCCGAACTTTTCCAGAACGCCTTCGCGCTCCAGGTCCAGGGCGCAGTTCAGAGCCGTCTGGCCGCCCATGGTTGGCAGCAGCGCGTCCGGACGTTCTTTCTCGATGATCTTGGCAACGGTCTGCCACTTGATCGGCTCGATGTAAGTGGCGTCGGCCATGGCCGGGTCGGTCATGATCGTGGCCGGGTTGGAGTTCACCAGGATGACCCGGTAACCCTCTTCGCGCAGGGCCTTGCAAGCCTGGGCGCCGGAGTAGTCGAATTCGCAGGCCTGGCCGATTACGATCGGGCCAGCGCCAAGAATCAGGATGCTTTTAATGTCTGTACGTTTTGGCATGGGTTGTCACTCAAATCCGCAGGTCAGTCGGCAAGCCGTCTTGAACATTCTCTGAGGCGCCTGAGGGGATTCCGCCGGACTCGCCGGGGCCACCCTCAAGCGCTGCTCGCTACACTTTCAAGGCGAGCGCTTAGCGTCGCTTGGCCATCTCGTTGATGAAGCGGTCGAACAGCGGCGCCACATCGTTCGGGCCCGGGCTGGCTTCAGGGTGGCCCTGGAAGCTGAACGCGCTCTTGTCGGTACGCTCGATACCCTGCAGGGTGCCGTCGAACAGCGACTTGTGGATCGCCCGGACGTTACCCGGCAGCGTGGCTTCATCCACGGCAAAGCCGTGGTTCTGGCTGGTGATCATGACCACGCCGGTATCCAGGTCCTGGACCGGGTGGTTGGCGCCGTGGTGACCATGACCCATCTTCAGCGTCTTGGCGCCGGAGGCCAGGGCCAGCAGCTGGTGCCCCAGGCAGATGCCGAATACCGGAATCTCGGTATCGAGGATCTCCTTGATCGCCTTGATGGCGTAGTCGCAAGGCTCGGGATCGCCAGGGCCGTTGGACAGGAATACGCCATCTGGATTGAGAGCCAGGACGTCGCTCGCCGGCGTCTGGGCAGGCACCACGGTCACGCGGCAGCCACGCTCGACCAGCATGCGCAGAATGTTCAGCTTGACCCCGTAATCGTAGGCAACCACGTGGTACGGCAGGTCAGCGGCTTCGAGGGTGGCGTGGCTGTCGGTCTTCAGATCCCAGACAGTCGAACGCCACTCGTAGCTTTGCTTGGTGCTGACGACTTTCGCCAAGTCCATGCCTTTGAGGCCCGGGAAGGCGCGGGCTGCGGCAATCGCCGCTTCTTCGGAGATGTTGTCACCGGCCATGATGCAGCCGTTCTGCGCACCTTTCTCACGCAGGATGCGCGTCAGGCGACGGGTGTCGATACCGGCGATCGCCACCACATTGTTGGCTTTCAGGTAATCGGACAGGGACAGGGTGTTACGCCAGTTGCTGGCCACCAGCGGCAGATCACGAATGACCAGGCCGGCCGACCAGACGCGGTCGGACTCGGCATCTTCCGGCGTGGTGCCGGTGTTGCCAATGTGGGGATAAGTCAGGGTAACGATTTGCTGGGCGTAGGAAGGATCGGTAAGGATTTCCTGATAGCCGGTCATTGCGGTGTTGAACACCACCTCACCAACGGTTTGACCGTCGGCTCCAATGGCTTCGCCACGAAAAATGCTGCCATCAGCAAGGGCGAGTATGGCTGGCTTAGTCAAGAAGACCTCCCGTAAATAGAGCCTGAAAGGGCGATCGCAGGTTGCAAAAAAGCGGAATGACGTATAGACACGTCACCCCGCTTCTTCGTCGAATTATCTGCGCGCTTTTAGTGGACACACTAAAGCTGTAGCTTACAGAAAAAGGCTTTTTCGGTCCACCGCTAATGAGCCCTAAAGGCAGAGGAATGCGACAGAACATCGCCTAGCGGTGCGAAGCGGGGTTGAAAGACAACCTCAACCCCACTTCAGATGCTTCTCAACGCAGATCAAGCACATCCTGCATGTCGTAAAGACCGGCCTCACGACCATCCAGCCAGAGGGCAGCACGTACCGCTCCCTTGGCAAACGTCATGCGACTGGACGCCTTGTGAGTGATCTCCAGACGCTCGCCTTCGGTGGCGAACAACACGGTGTGATCCCCCACCACATCGCCGCCGCGCACAGTGGCAAAGCCAATGGTTTCCCGCTCACGCGCACCGGTATGACCTTCGCGACCATAAACCGCAACCTGCTGCAGATCACGCCCCAAGGCATTGGCGATCACCTCACCCATGCGCAGGGCCGTGCCCGACGGCGCATCGATCTTGTGTCGGTGATGGGCTTCGATGATTTCGATGTCCGCGTCATCACCCAGGACCCGCGCTGCCATATCCAGCAGTTTCAGCGACAGGTTGACCCCGACACTGAAGTTGGCGGCGAAGACGATGGGAATATCCTTGCTCGCCTCGACCAGCAACTGCTTTTCCTTGGCCCCAAGACCAGTGGTGCCAATCACCATGGCCTTGCCCGCCTTGCGGCAGAACGCCAGGTTCTTGAGCATCACTTCCGGCAAGGTGAAGTCGATCAGCACATCGAACTCATCAACGACTTTTTCCAGGCTGTCGGACATTGGCACGCCAAGACGCCCAAGAGACGCCAGCTCACCCGCATCCGCACCGACCAGCGAACTGCCCGGCCGAACGATCGCGGCCGTCAGACCGGAGAGCGGCGAACGCAGCTGCACGGCCTCGACCAAAGTCTTGCCCATGCGCCCTGCGGCACCCATCACAGCTATACGTCGCATGCCCTACTCCTTACAGGTCGCCGAAGAAGCGCTTGACGCCCTCGAACCAGCCAGTGGTTTTCGGCGAGTGAGAGTTATCGCCATCCAGCGAACCACGCAGCTCTTCCAGCAATTCCCGCTGGCGACGACTCAGATTCACCGGCGTCTCTACCGCAACCCGACACATCAGGTCGCCAGCACCGCCACCACGCACAGGAGCAACACCCTTGCCGCGAATCCGGAACTGCTTGCCAGTCTGAGTCCCCTCGGGAATCTTCAGCTTGACCCGACCATCCAGGGTCGGAATCTCCAGCTCGCCGCCCAACGCCGCATCGACGAAACTGATAGGCACTTCACAGAACAGATGCTTGCCGTCGCGCTGGAAGATCGCGTGCTCACGCACATTGATCACCACATAGAGGTCGCCGGTCGGACCACCCTGGGTCCCCGCCTCACCCTCACCGGAAAGACGAATACGATCCCCGGTATCGACACCGGCCGGCACTTTGACCGACAGCGTCTTGTACTCTTCGACACGACCTTCGCCGCGGCACGAATCGCACGGATCGGAAATGATCTTGCCCTGGCCATGGCAACGCGGGCAGGTCTGCTGCACCGAGAAGAAGCCCTGCTGCATGCGCACCTGACCAATGCCACCGCAAGTCGGGCAAGTCACAGGTGACGAGCCTTTCTTGGCGCCCGAACCATCGCACGGCTTGCAATTGACCAGCGTCGGCACACGGATATTTACCGTGGTGCCACGCACCGCCTCTTCCAGATTCAGTTCCAGGGTGTAACGCAGATCGCTGCCGCGCTGCGCGCCGCCGCGGGAACCACCGCGACCACCACCGAAGAAATCACTGAACACATCACCGAAGATATCGGAGAAATTCTGACCACCGAAACCGGCACCGCCGCCACCCATGCTCGGATCGACACCGGCATGACCGTACTGGTCATACGCTGCACGCTTACTGGAATCGGACAGCACTTCGTAGGCCTCGTTGGCCTCCTTGAACATATCCTCCGACGCTTTGTCGCCGGGATTACGATCCGGGTGATGCTTCATCGCCAGGCGGCGGTAAGCCTTTTTCAGCTCCGCTTCGCTGGAGCCGCGCTCCACACCCAACACTTCGTAATAGTCACGCTTTGCCATAAGTCTTTGCACTCTTAAGGACGTCCGGCAAACCCTCCTGAGCTCTGCCAAACTCGCTGAGCCCCAATACAGGCCCGGACCCAACTCACGTCAATTCAACGATCCTGGTCTTGGATAGACGACCCGATTGCAGGTCGACGACTGCGGTCGTCGCAACCGGAAAGCAGGAGCTTCTCCGGCCCGACCGCCAGCGCACAAACGGAGGCTGTACGCCGTCAAAAATTCACTGACTCCAGACACGCCAACGCGGGAGCAAGCTCCCGCGCGGCGACATCCTACCAGTCACCGCCCAAAGGCAGTCAACCGGCCGACCAACAAGCTATTACTTGTGGTCTTTAACTTCTTCGAACTCGGCGTCGACAACGTCATCGGCTTTTTCAGCGGACTCGGCGTGTGGTGCCGCGCCCTCTGCAGGCTGAGCCTGTTCGGCGTACATCTTCTGAGCAACCGGAGCCGAGACCTTCGACAGCTCTTCGACCTTGGCTTCGATGGCAGCCTTGTCGTCGCCTTTGACAGCGGCTTCCAGGGCGACCACAGCAGCTTCGATGGCGGTCTTTTCTTCTGCGGTGACTTTGTCACCGGCGTCAGCCACCATCTTGCGAGTCGAGTGCACCAGCGCATCACCCTGGTTACGGGCAGTGGCCAGCTCTTCGAACTTGCGATCCTCTTCCGAGTTGGCTTCAGCATCACGGATCATCTGCTGGATTTCTTCATCCGACAGGCCGGAGTTGGCCTTGATCACGATCGACTGAGTCTTGCCGGTAGCCTTGTCCTTCGCACCTACGTGCAGAATGCCGTTGGCGTCGATGTCGAAGGTCACTTCGATCTGCGGCACGCCACGTGGAGCAGGTGGAATGTCGGTCAGGTCGAACTTGCCCAGGGACTTGTTCTGCGCGGCTTGCTTACGCTCGCCCTGCAGTACGTGAATGGTCACTGCGCCCTGGTTGTCATCGGCAGTCGAGAACACTTGCGATTTCTTGGTTGGAATCGTGGTGTTTTTCTCGATCAGCGCGGTCATCACGCCACCCATGGTTTCGATACCCAGGGTCAGCGGGCTAACGTCCAGCAGCAGTACGTCCTTCACGTCACCGGCCAATACCGCACCCTGGATGGCAGCACCCATGGCAACCGCTTCGTCCGGGTTAACGTCCTTGCGAGCTTCCTTGCCGAAGAAATCGGTTACAGCTTTCTGCACCAGAGGCATACGGGTCTGGCCGCCGACCAGGATCACATCGTTGATCGAGCCAACGTCGATACCAGCGTCCTTCAGAGCGATACGGCAAGGCTCGATGGTGCGCTGAACCAGGTCTTCAACCAGCGATTCCAGCTTGGCGCGGGAAATCTTCACGTTCAGGTGCTTAGGACCGGTGGCGTCTGCAGTGATGTAAGGCAGGTTCACGTCGGTCTGCTGGCTCGAGGACAGCTCGATCTTGGCTTTTTCAGCAGCTTCTTTCAGACGCTGCATGGCCAGCGGGTCACCCTTGAGGTTCATGCCGCTTTCTTTCTTGAACTCGTCAACCAGGTAGTCGATCAGACGGATGTCGAAGTCTTCACCACCGAGGAAGGTGTCACCGTTGGTAGCCAGCACTTCGAACTGGTGCTCGCCATCGACTTCAGCGATCTCGATCACGGAAACGTCGAAAGTACCGCCACCCAGGTCGTAAACGATCACGGTGTGATCGCCCTTGGCCTTGTCCATACCGTAGGCCAGCGCGGCTGCGGTTGGTTCGTTGATGATGCGCTTGACGTCCAGACCGGCGATGCGGCCAGCATCTTTGGTGGCCTGACGCTGGCTGTCGTTGAAGTAGGCCGGAACAGTGATGACCGCTTCGGTCACCGCTTCACCGAGGTAATCTTCGGCGGTCTTCTTCATTTTCTTGAGAATTTCAGCCGAGATCTGTGGCGGAGCCATTTTCTGGCCGTTCACTTCAACCCAGGCGTCGCTGTTGTCAGCCTTGACGATCTTGTAAGGGACCATCTGAATGTCTTTCTGCACAACTTCTTCGTCAAAACGACGACCGATCAGACGCTTTACGGCGTACAGGGTGTTGTGCGGGTTGGTGACTGCCTGGCGCTTGGCCGACTGACCTACCAGGATCTCGCCATCGTTGGCGTACGCAATGATCGACGGGGTGGTCCGCGCGCCTTCGGCGTTTTCGATAACTTTTACGTTGCCGTTTTCAAGAATGGAGACGCACGAGTTGGTGGTCCCCAAGTCAATTCCGATAATTTTGCCCATGTTAACTCTCCCGAAACTTTGGATTTGGATGCCGCAGCCGTGGTGGCAAACTGCGGTAGCACTTAAACGCTTGACTGATAAATGGGGGCTCTACAGCCGTTTTCAAGCCTTTTCGTCAATCGAAGGCGAAACGGGTGCAGGAACCTTGCTGACCACGACCATGGCCGGGCGCAGCAGGCGACCATTGAGCTGATAGCCCTTCTGGAACACCTTGAGAACACTGTTGGGCTCGACGTCTGCGCTTTCCTGCATGGCCATGGCCTGGTGCTGTTCAGCGTTGAACGGCTCGCCATGCGGATCGATGGCTTCCAACTGATAACGCTTGAGGGTGTCGTGGAACATCTTCAAGGTCAGCTCGATGCCTTCACGCATCGGACGGATGCTCTCGTCGTCCGGGTTGGACAGCTCCAGGCCGCGCTCCAGGCTGTCGATCACCGGCAGCAAGTCGCCGGCAAACTTTTCCAGAGCGAATTTGTGAGCTTTCTCCACGTCTTGCTCGGCGCGGCGGCGGACGTTCTGCAGATCAGCTGCAACACGCAAAGCCTGATCTTGCGCACCAGCCAGTTGCTCTTCGAGCACTTGTACACGAGCCGCCAGGTCTTCACCCGAAGCCTCGGGAGCCTGATTGGCGTCTAGATTTTGCGTATCCAGAGTCTGTTCGTCAGCCATGAAATTCTCCTTTCAATATCGTCAGTGAGCCAGGCCCACTCTTCTGCCCTGCTATATGGGGTCGCATTTTCAGGGTTCAAGCCCGCCACCACAGCAAAAGTCGTCAGCCTTCAGTAAATCCCGATAACAGTGATTACCGAACGCGCTAAAAAGACAAATCAACCAAGCGAATCGAGCTAAGGGAAAGCATTGTCAGCCCAAAACAAAACACTGTATAAATAACCAGACATTTAGTTTGGGAGCGGCCTTCATGCTGGTGCACCTGTCCGTACACAATTACGCCATCGTCGAACACCTGGATCTGGAACTGGATCGCGGGATGAGCGTCATCACAGGCGAAACCGGCGCCGGCAAGTCGATCATGCTCGACGCACTCGGCCTGACCCTGGGCGACCGGGCCGACAGCGGTGTGGTACGACCAGGAGCCGACAAGGCCGACATCCTCGCCACCTTCGACCTGGCGGACATTCCCGAGGCCCGCACCTGGCTGGCCGAGCGCGACCTGGACAACGACGGCCCCTGCATCCTACGCCGGGTCATCACCGCCGAAGGGCGCTCACGCGGCTATATCAATGGCTCGCCCTGCCCGCTTGGCGACCTCAAGGCCCTGGGCGAGCTCTTGATCGACATTCACAGTCAGCATGAACACCAGTCGCTGCTCAAAACCGATACCCATCGCCGCCTGCTGGATGAATATGCCGGCGCTACCGATCTTGCCCGCCAGGTACAACTGGCAGCCCAACGCTGGCGCCAGACCCGCCAGGAGCTGGAGCGCCTGTCCAATTCCGGCGATGAGCAGCGCGCCCGCCATCAACTGCTGAGTTATCAGCTTGAAGAGCTGGAGAATCTCGGCCTGGGAGAAAACGAACTCGAAGAGCTGGAGCAGGAACACAAGAACCTGACCAACGCCGAAACCCTGCTGGGCATCTGCCGCCAGGTGGTCGAACAGTGCAGCGAAAGTGACTCCGGCAATGTCCTCAACGCCTTGACCGTCAGCCTCAACCGCCTGTCCAGCATCGGCAACTCGACAGGAGCATTAGGCGAGGCCACCAACCTGCTGGCCAGCGCCCAGATCCAGGTGGAAGAAGCCGTGGGCGAATTGAATCGCTTCCTCGATCACTTCGATGCCGACCCGGCACGCCTGCAACAGCTGGAGGAACGCCTGGACTCCATCTATACCCTGGCACGCAAGCATCGCATCCAGCCCTTCGAACTGGCGGCCATGCAGCAAACCCTGCTGGATGAAATCGAAACCCTGGACGCCAACGACGAGAGCATCGAGCGCCTCGGCGAAGAGCTGCAGTCCTTCGCCCGCCACTATCAGGAGAAAGCCCAGGAACTGAGTCGCTTGCGGGAGCAGGCGGCCACCGGACTGGCCAGCGCGGTAGAACTGGAAATTCAGCGCCTGGGCATGCCCGGCGGACGCTTCACGATCGAGCTGCGAGCCAACACCAGCGATGAGCTGCTGCCCAACGGCCTGGAGCAGGTCGAACTCCTGGTCAGCGCCAACCCGGGACAACCGCTCAAGGCGCTGGCCAAGGTCGCCTCGGGTGGCGAGTTGTCACGCATCAGCCTGGCGATCCAGGTCATCACGGCACAAACCTCACGAGTGCCTACCCTGGTGTTCGACGAAGTCGACGTAGGGATCGGCGGCCCGACTGCCGAGATCGTCGGCCAATTGCTGCGGCGTCTCGGCGAGCGCGGCCAGGTGCTGACGGTTACTCACCTGCCACAAGTTGCCGCCCAGGGGCATCAACATCTGTTCGTGCACAAGGTCCGTGGCAACAACGCGACCCATACCGCCGTTTCCAAACTGGGCAAGAACGAAAGAATCGAGGAAATTGCCCGCATGCTGGGCGGTATCGATTTGACCAAGGAGTCCCTGGCCCACGCCAAGAAAATGGTGGTAACCACCAAGGCCTGAGGTTTTAGCGCTTCTTTTATATAGGCACAAAGCACGAAGGCGACCCTGAGGTCGCCTTCGATCGTTTCACGACTATGCCAGTCGCGTGAGGGGCTTACTTCTTCTTGCGCACATACAGCACAAGATTGTGATCCACCAACTCGAAACCGTGCTTTTCGACAATCGCCTTCTGAAGCTTTTCGATTTCCTCGTCGAAGAATTCGATCACTTCACCAGACTCCACGTTGACCATATGGTCGTGGTGACCGCCATCCGCCAGCTCGAATACAGCGTGACCGCCATCAAAGTTATGGCGCACCACCAGTCCGGCTGCTTCGAATTGAGTCAGTACACGGTAAACCGTGGCCAGACCGACATCCTCACCAGCTTCCATCAGCGCCTTGTAGACATCCTCGGCGCTCATGTGCCGCTGCTCAGTAGAATCGAGCATTTGTAGAATTTTGACCCGTGGCAGAGTCACTTTAAGGCCGGCTTTACGTAGTTCGCTATTTTCAACCATGGTCAGCTTTCTCGCCGATGCTGCTTCGCAGCTTCTCTTAATGCGGGTATGATCGGGGTTTACGTTGTCCCAGCCAAGATAGTGGAAGTCGCCCACCGATGCAAAACACCAAGCTCTTGCTAACCAGTTTCACATTCGTGGGACTGCTCGCACTCGCCGGTTGTTCATTCCCCGGGGTTTACAAAATCGACATCCAGCAGGGCAATGTCGTGACGCAGGACATGATAGACCAGTTGCGCCCGGGAATGACCCGACGGCAAGTAAGGTTTATCATGGGCAACCCTCTGTTGACCGACACGTTCCATGCCGATCGCTGGGATTATCTCTACAGCCTGCAACCTGGCGGCGGTGAACGCCAACAGGAACGCGTCAGCCTGATCTTCAATGGCAACGACCAACTGGTCAGCCTGGCCGGCGACTTCATGCCTGGCGTGAGCCGCGACGAAGCCCTGCTTGGCAAAGAGAGCGGCAACACCGTCACCGCTCCTGCCGAGAACGCCGAGAAGCCAAAAGCCGAGAAGCCGGTCAAACCGGGCTCGCTGCTGGACCAGATCCAGAAAGATGTGGATGGCGTCAAAACCGTACCAGTGCCTATTCCTGAACCACTGGATACCTCTCCGCAATAATTTGTGGCGAATAAAAAAGCCCGGGCATTCCCGGGCTTTTTATTGCCTGTCACTGGCTATCACTGTCCGCGCTTACGCACCTGAGCGGCCTTGGCAGCACGCAAACGCCGAACCTCTTTCGGATCCGCCAACAGCGGACGATAAATTTCGATTCGATCCCCTGCCTGAACCAAATGCTGCTCAGGATTCATGACCTGCTTGCCGAAAATACCCACCGGACAGTTCGCCAGATCCAACTCGGCAAAATGCTCACCTATGGAAGAAGCCAGCAGCGCACCGCGAAGAGTCGAGCCCTGGGGCACCCATACAGTGATCAGCAACTGTCGATCGACTGCGGCGTAAACCACCTCGATCGAGATCAGGGACTCAGCCATGCAGTTGCTTGGCCCGCTGACAGAATGCATCCACCAGGGTATTGGCCGCCTGATTGAACAGCGGCCCTAACGTGGCCCGCACCAAAGGCCCCGCATAATCAAAAGACAGATCAAGACTGATCTTGCAGGCCTTCTCTCCCAACGGCTTGAACACCCACAGACCATGCAATTGATTGAACGGGCCCTCTTCCAGGTTCATCTCGATCGACTGGCCGGGTACCAGGGTATTACAGGTCACAAAACGCTGACTCATGCCGCCCTTGGCCACCGCCAGACTGGCACGCATCCGCTCCTCGCTGTTTTCCAGCACCTCGGCCGAAGAGCACCAGGGAAGAAACTCCGGGTAACGGGCCACATCATTGACCAGGTCATACAGAAACTGCGCCGGATAGGGCAAAAGGGCCGAACGTTGAATATGGGTCGTCATGTGAGCTTCATTTCCACAACTGGGCGGCAAACACCACAAGAATGCCGACGGGCGCCACATAGCGCATCAAAAACAAGGCCAGGGTGAACAACAACGGACTGCGCAACGACAACTCATCACGAACAGCCTCACGGCCCATCACCCAACCTGCAAACACCACGAAGCACAAACCGCCAAGAGGCAACATGATCCGCGAGGTGAAAAAGTCGATCACACCAAAGAAGTCCAGACCGCCGGCCGCGCCCCATCGGTAGAGATGAAAAACGCCGCCTTCGTTCACGAAAAACTTGGCCTGCTGCCAGATATTGAAGGAAAACACCGTCCCCAATCCCACGAACCAGCAGCTGAACGCCAGCCAGAATGTCACCCAGCCGCGGCGGATTTTAGTCCTCTCGACGAGATAAGCCACCATCGGCTCCAACAAGGAAATGGCCGAGCTCCAGGCAGCAATCGCCACCAGGATAAAGAACACTACGCCCATAAGCTGGCCGAACGCCACATTACCGAAGGCGAACGGCAGACTGATAAACATCAAACCAGGCCCTTCGCTGGGGTTCAGCCCGGCAGCGAACACAATGGGAAACAAGGCCATTCCCGCCACCAGGGAAACAAAGGTGTCCAGCAGCGCCACCCCTACCACAGTGCCGGACAGGGACGAATGCTTCGGCATATAGGCGCCGTAGATCATGATCGAACCGACACCGACGCTGAGGGAAAAGAACGCATGCCCCATGGCCGGCAGCAGCCCATCCAACAAGCGGTCCAGGCTGAAATCGAACATGAAATGCAGGCCCTGCATGAAATGCCCGGTGGTCATGCTGTAACCCAGCAGCACCAGCAACATCACAAACAGCAGGGGCATCATGACCCGCAAACTGCGCTCCAGCCCTGCAACCACCCCCTTGGCAATCACCCAGGCCGATAGCAGCATGAACAGCGTGTGCCATAAGGTCAGGCGCCAAGGGTCGGACGTCACGGCAGAGAAATAAGCCCCGACCTGGTCCGCCGTCACACCCTGGAAATCCCCTCGCCCCATATCGATGATGTAGTCTAGGGACCAACCACCCACCACGCTATAAAAGGAAAGGATCAATAGCGCCGTGATCATTCCGGCAAAGGCGCCCCAGGACCACTTGGCCGAATGCCCGGCCTCCAGGGCCAGCGCCTTCAGGGCATTGGCCGGACTTTGCCGCGCACGACGGCCGATCAGGGTCTCTGCCAGCATCACCGGCAACCCGATCAGCGCAATACACGCCAGAAACACCAGGACAAAGGCACCACCACCATAGACGCCGACCATGTAGGGGAATTTCCAGATGCTCCCCAGGCCCACGGCCGAACCAGTTGCAGCGAGTATAAAGACCCAGCGGCTTGCCCAGCCGCCGTGGACAGAGACCCTGTCTGTCGACATCGTTAACGCGCCCAACCGAAAAAAAAGAGGCCGCATTGTCCGGGATTCAATCAACCTGCTCAAGCACGCTGCGTCACCGTAGCCGACGCGCGCGCAACTCCCTATAATGCCGCCCCTATGGCTAAACAGAAGAAACACCCAACAGGGACCATCGCGCAAAACAAAAAGGCGCGTCACGATTACTTCATCGAACATCGGTTCGAGGCTGGACTGGTCCTGGCCGGCTGGGAAGTAAAGAGTCTGCGGGCGGGCAAGGCACAACTGGTGGACAGTTACGTGCTGCTCAAGGATGGCGAGGCCTGGCTGTTCGGCAGCCATTTCACCCCGCTGACCACCGCCAGCACCCACGTCATCGCCGACCCAACGCGCACGCGCAAGCTGCTGCTTAACCAGCGCGAGCTGGAAAAGCTGTTCGCTGCCGTGCAGCAGAAGGGTTACGCCTGCGTGTGCCTTTCGCTCTACTGGAGCAAGCACCTGGTCAAGTGTGAAATTGCACTGGGCAAGGGCAAGAAGGAATACGACAAGCGTCACACCGAACGCGAGCGCGATTCCGATCGCGAGCTGCAGCGTGCGGTGCGGACCAAGGGCAAGGAAGACTGATCTTCCTGCCTTGAGGTCGCTTTCGCCGGCAAGCCGGCTCCTACAACACCCAGGTAGGAGCCAGCTTGCCGGCGATTTGCATTACATGCCCTTGCGCCGTTCGGCCCGGGCTACTCGCTGCACTTCCTGGCGTACTTCTTCGAGCACCTCCTGCACATAGAGAATGTGCCGGCTGGAAACTTCCCGCGCTTCTTCCGCACGCCCCTCGATAATCGCCTGGTACAGGTCGCGGTGCTGGCTGATCAGCATGTCGCGGGTTTCCGTACGCTGCTTGTACATGCCACCGATGTTGGTCACCACGTTGCGCTTGAGCAGATCGAACAAGCCGCGGATGGTGTGCAGCAACACCGCGTTATGACTGGCCTCGGCAATCGCCAGGTGGAACTTGGCATCCGCCGCGCCCTCCTCGATACGGCTGACATCGTCGGAGCGGGAATAACAATCCTGCAGCTCCTCGAAGGCTTGAGTCAGCCGCTCACGATCCACCGCCGTCGCCCGCAGCGCCGCGTAATAAGCGCAAGACGCTTCCAGGGTATGGCGGAACTCCAGCAGATCGCGCTGGGCATCGGTGTTGTTTTCCAACAGGTGCAGCAGCGGATCGCTGAAGGTCGAGCCCAGGGATTCCACCACATAGTTGCCGCCGCCCTGACGACTGATCAGCAAGCCCTTGGCCGTCAGTTTCTGGATCGCCTCGCGCAATGAAGGACGTGACACCCCAAACTGCTCGGCCAGGGCGCGTTCGGCCGGCAGCCGCTCACCGGCCTTCAAGGTGCCTTCGAGAATCATCCCTTCCAGGCGCTCGACAATATCGTCGGACAAACGGCGCTGGCGTATCTGATCAAACCCCATAACTCACTCTCCACCCTCCCGACCCTTCGCCGGGGGGCTCTATTCTGGCCTATTCACGGCGCGCCAACACCTGGCAGAAGGCAGCCATTTGCACCGATCAGATGGCCGCGCCATAGCGCATTCGACAAAAGTTTTAGGGCGGCAAATTGACACACCGAGCACAAGGCTTTTACCCTAGCCAACAGCGATTGTAAATTGGTCTTACCAATTAACCAAGACGCTAGCAGTGCCTGACCAACAACAATTAGGGGCCACCCCATTATGCAAACCTGGCAACAGCTCTATAGCCCGCTTGGCAGCCTCGGCCTGTCCGCCCTCGCCGCCGTCATCCCGATCGTGTTCTTCTTCCTGGCTCTGGCCGTGTTCCGTCTCAAAGGACACGTCGCCGGGAGTATCACCCTGGCCTTGTCGATCCTGGTGGCGATCTTCGCCTTCAAGATGCCCGCCGACATGGCCTTCGCTGCCGCTGGCTATGGATTTGCCTACGGTCTGTGGCCCATCGCCTGGATCATCGTCGCCGCCGTGTTCCTCTACAAACTGACCGTGAAGAGCGGCCAGTTCGAAATCATCCGCAGCTCGGTGCTGTCAATCACCGACGACCAGCGCCTGCAGGTGCTGCTGATCGGTTTCTGCTTCGGTGCCTTCCTCGAAGGTGCGGCAGGTTTTGGCGCACCGGTGGCGATCACCGCCGCCCTGCTGGTGGGCCTGGGCTTCAACCCGCTGTACGCCGCCGGCCTGTGCCTGATCGCCAACACCGCGCCCGTAGCCTTCGGCGCCCTGGGGATTCCGATCATCGTTGCCGGCCAGGTGACCGGCATCGACGCCTTCAAGATCGGCGCCATGACCGGCCGCCAACTGCCGCTGCTGTCGCTGTTCGTGCCGTTCTGGCTGGTGTTCATGATGGACGGCCTGCGCGGCGTCAAGGAAACCTGGCCTGCCGCGCTGGTGGCCGGCCTGAGCTTTGCCGTGACCCAGTACTTCACCTCGAACTTCATCGGCCCGGAACTGCCGGACATCACCTCGGCCCTGGCCAGCCTGATCTCCCTGACCCTGTTCCTGAAGATCTGGCAGCCCAAGCGCACCGCCGGCGCACAGATCGCCGGTGCCACCTCCAGCGCGGCCGTGACCGCCAGCGCCGGCGGCTTCGGCCAGCCACGCAGCACCGTCGCTTCGCCCTACAGCCTGGGGCAGATCTTCAAGGCCTGGTCGCCGTTCCTGATCCTCACTGTGCTGGTGACCATCTGGACCCTCAAGCCCTTCAAGGCGATGTTCGCCGCCGGCGGCTCGATGTACAGCTGGGTGTTCAACTTCGCCATCCCGCATCTGGATCAGATGGTGATCAAGATGGCGCCGATCGTGACCACGCCGACCGCTATCCCGGCGGTGTTCAAGCTCGACCCGATCTCCGCCACTGGCACAGCGATCTTCTTCTCGGCGCTGATCTCCATGCTGGTGCTGAAGATCAACGTCAAAACTGGTCTGACCACTTTAAAAGAGACCTTCTACGAGCTGCGCTGGCCGATCCTGTCCATCGGCATGGTGCTGGCGTTCGCCTTCGTCACCAACTACTCGGGCATGTCCTCGACCATGGCCCTGGTCCTGGCGGCCACCGGCGCGGCGTTCCCGTTCTTCTCGCCGTTCCTCGGCTGGCTCGGGGTGTTCCTCACCGGTTCCGATACCTCGTCCAATGCCCTGTTCAGTTCGCTGCAGGCCACCACCGCGCACCAGATCGGAGTCAATGACACCCTGCTGGTGGCGGCCAACACCAGCGGCGGCGTGACCGGCAAGATGATCTCGCCGCAATCGATCGCCGTGGCCTGCGCCGCCACCGGCCTGGTAGGCAAGGAGTCGGACCTGTTCCGCTTCACCCTCAAGCACAGCTTGTTCTTTGCCACTATTGTCGGCCTGATCACCCTGGCCCAGGCCTACTGGTTCACCGGCATGCTGGTGCACTAAGCAACACCGAAAGAACCGACGCCGCCTTCACCCGCGGCGTCCGCATTCACCACCCGGTCTGCAAGGCTGCTGAAAGCTTGCTGGTTTATCTTTCAGCCGCCGCAACGGACGAATAACCGGGACCACCCGGAGACACGCCTGATGAGCGAGCTTTTCTACAACGCCGTGCCCAATGCGACCCGCGTCGCACCGCCGCTGGCCGAACCCCGGCAGTACCCCAGCGCGAAACCTGCGCGGGTCTACCTGTTCGGCACCTGCGTGGTCGACCTGTTCTATCCCGAAGCCGGGATGGATGCGATTCACCTGCTGGAACGCGAAGGCATTCGCGTGGACTACCCGCAAGGGCAAAGCTGCTGCGGACAACCGGCCTACACCTCGGGTTACACCGAGCAGGCGCGCACCGTGGCCCGCTCGCAACTGGCGCTGTTTGCCGGTGACTATCCGGTGGTGGTGCCCTCGGGTTCCTGCGCAGGCATGCTGCGCGAGCATTACGCGGACTTGTTCAAGGACGAGCCCGAAACCCTGAAACAGGTGCAGGCCCTGGCTGCCCGCACCTATGAGCTGGCCGAGTTCCTGCTGCACGTGTGCAAGGTGCAGCTCAAGGACAGCGGCGCGCCGGTCAAGGTGGCCCTGCACACCTCCTGCTCGGCCCGTCGGGAAATGAACACCCACCTGCACGGCCGTGAGCTGCTGTCACAGCTGAGCAATGTGGAACGGGTAGAACACAGCCACGAAAGCGAATGCTGTGGCTTTGGCGGGACTTTCAGCGTCCGAATGCCGGACATCTCCGGCGCCATGGTCGCGGACAAGACCCGCGCGCTGAAGGAATCCGGCGCGCATCAGGTACTGAGTGCCGATTGCGGCTGCCTGATGAACATCAACGGTGCGCTGGAGAAACAGCAAGAGGCCTTGCGCGGCCAGCACCTGGCGAGCTTCCTCTGGCAACGTACCGGAGGTGCGCAATGAGCACCCCTGAGCTGATTCCGACCACCACCGTGGCGGACGATTTTCGCACCCGGGCCCACCAAGCCCTGGGTGATAAACAACTGCGAAACAACTTTCGCAGCGCCATGGATTCACTCATGGCCAAGCGTGCGGCCTCGTTCAGCGATGCCCACGAAAGAGAACACCTGCGCGCCCTGGGCAATGCGATTCGCGCCCGGGCGTTATCCAAGCTGCCCGACCTGCTCGAGCGCCTGGAACAGAACCTGACCCGCAACGGTGTGACAGTGCACTGGGCGGAAACGGTGGACGAAGCCAATGGCATCGTCCTCTCGATCATCCGCGCTCACGAGGCGCGGCAAGTGATCAAGGGCAAATCGATGGTCAGCGAAGAGATGGAAATGAACCATGTCCTCGCTGAACAAGGCATTGAATGCCTTGAGTCGGACATGGGCGAGTTCATCGTCCAGCTCGACCACGAGAAGCCTTCACACATCATTATGCCGGCGATCCACAAGAATGCCGGTCAGGTCGCGTCCTTGTTCCACGACAAACTCGGCGTGGAGTACACCAAGGACGTTGACCAACTCATTCAGATCGGTCGCAAGGTCCTGCGGCAGAAATTCTTCGAAGCCGACATCGGCGTCTCCGGCGTCAACTTCGCCGTGGCCGAGACCGGCACCTTGCTGCTGGTGGAAAACGAAGGCAACGGGCGCATGTCCACCACCGTGCCGCCGGTGCACATCGCCGTCACCGGGATCGAGAAAGTCGTCGAGAACCTGCGCGATGTCGTTCCGCTGCTATCGCTGCTGACCCGCTCGGCCCTGGGCCAGCCCATCACCACCTACGTCAACATGATCTCCGGCCCGCGCAAGGAGCATGAGCTGGACGGCCCCCAGGAAGTGCACCTGGTGCTGCTGGACAACGGCCGCAGCCAGGCCTTTGCCGACAGCGAACTGCGCCAGACCCTGAACTGCATCCGCTGCGGCGCCTGCATGAACCACTGCCCGGTCTACACCCGGGTCGGCGGCCACACCTACGGCGAGGTCTACCCGGGGCCGATCGGCAAGATCATCACCCCGCACATGGTGGGCCTGGCCAAGGTGCCGGATCACCCCAGCGCCTCGTCGCTGTGCGGTGCCTGTGGCGAAGTGTGCCCGGTGAAGATCCCGATCCCGGCGCTGCTGCGGCGCCTGCGGGAAGAGAACGTCAAGGCCCCGGACAGCCCACATCAAGTGATGCGCGGCCAGGGCAGCAAGTACTCGCGCAAGGAACGTTTCATCTGGAACGCCTGGGCCCGTCTCAACAGCTCGCCGACCCTGTATCGCCTGTTCACCCTGGCCGCCACCCGCCTGCGCGCCCTGACCCCGAGCAACGTCGGCCCCTGGACGCAGAACCACAGCGCGCCCAAACCCGCCGCCCGGTCGCTGCATGACCTGGCCCGTGAGCACCTGGACAAGCAGGGAGATCGCTGATGAGCGCGAAACACAACATCCTCGCCAAATTACGCAACAGCCTGACCGGCACCACGCCGATTGTGGATAACTTCGACGAGGCGCTGGTCACCGAGCCTTACAGCTACACGGCGGAGCAACGCATTCCGCAGCTGCGCAAACAGATGGAAGCGGTGCACACCGAGATCCACCTGAGCACCGCCGCCGGCTGGCCGGAACTGCTGGCAAAGCTGCTGCAGGAGCGCCAGTTGCCCAGCCTGCTGATCGCACCGAGCACGCCCCATGGCCAGCGGGTCACCCAGCACTGGGCCGAGCACCCGCACCTGCCGGCGCTCAAGGCCTACGACCGGCCAGTGGAAGAATGGAAGGCCGAGCTGTTCAACGACACCCCCGCCAGCCTCACCGGCACCCTGGGCGCGATCGCCGCCACCGGCAGCCTGATCCTCTGGCCGACCCGGGAAGAACCGCGGCTGATGAGCCTGGTGCCGCCGGTGCATTTCGCCCTGCTCAAGGCCAGCGAAATCCGCGACAACTTCTATCAGGTGCAGCAACAGATGAACTGGGCCGCCGGCATGCCGACCAACGCGCTGCTGGTGTCCGGCCCGTCGAAGACCGCTGATATCGAACAAGTCCTGGCTTACGGCGCCCACGGCCCGAAAGACCTGGTGGTGCTGATCCTGGAGGACCAATGAGCCTACCGGCCGCTTTTCTGCGTGACGCCCAGCAACTGATTCCCCAGGAGCGGCGTTTCGACGACCCGCTCTCGACCCTGGCCTTCGGCACCGATGCCAGCTTCTACCGACTGATCCCCAAGCTGGTGATCCGCGTCGAATCCGAGGACGAAGTGGTCGCCCTGCTCCAGCTGGCCCAGCGCGACCGGGTGCCGGTGACCTTCCGCGCCGCCGGTACCAGCCTGTCCGGGCAGGCCATCAGCGACTCGGTGCTGATCGTGCTGGGGGATAACTGGAACGGCAAGGAGATTCGCCACCAGGGGTCGCAGATCCGCCTGCAACCCGGGGTGATCGGCGCCCAGGCCAACGCCTGGCTGGCGCCGTTCGGGCGCAAGATCGGCCCCGACCCGGCCTCGATCAACGCCTGCAAGATCGGCGGCATCGTCGCCAACAATGCCAGCGGCATGTGCTGCGGCACCGCGCAGAACACCTACCACACCCTGGCCGGCATCCGCCTGGTGCTGGCCGATGGCACGCGCCTGGACACCGAGGATGAGGCCAGCGTCAGCGCCTTCCGCGCCAGCCATGGTCCGTTGCTGGAGCGCCTGGCCGAACTGGGCCGCAGCACCCGCGCCAACAGCGAGCTGGCAGCGAAGATCCGCCACAAGTACCGGCTGAAAAACACCACTGGACTGTCCCTCAATGCCCTGGTGGATTTCGACGAACCGCTGGAGATCCTCAGCCACCTGCTGGTGGGTTCCGAAGGCACCCTGGGCTTTATCAGCGCGGTGACCTACGACACGGTGATCGACCACCCGAACAAGGCCTCGGCGCTGATCGTGTTTCCCGATGTGGAAACCTGCTGCAACGCGGTGACCGTGCTCAAGAGCCAGCCGGTGTCGGCGGTGGAACTGCTGGACCGTCGCAGCCTGCGCTCGGTGCAGGACAAGCCCGGCATGCCGGCTTTCGTCCAGCAGCTCTCGGCCAACGCCTGCGCGCTGCTGATCGAGTCCCGCGCCGCGTCCTCGTCACTACTGCACGAGCAACTGGCGCAGATCATGAATTCCCTGGCCGCCTTCCCGGTGGAAAAACAGGTGGACTTCACCGAAGACCCGCAGGAAAACGCCAAGCTCTGGGCGATCCGCAAGGACACCTTCCCGGCGGTGGGCGCGGTGCGCAAGACCGGCACCACGGTGATCATCGAAGACGTGACCTTCCCTGTGGAACAGCTGGCCATCGGCGTCAACCGCCTGATCGAGCTGTTCGACAAGCACCACTACGACGAAGCGATCCTGTTCGGCCATGCCCTGGAGGGCAACCTGCACTTCGTCTTCACCCAGGGCTTCAACAGCAGCGAGGAAGTGAACCGCTACCAGGCGTTCATGGACGATGTGGCGCAACTGGTGGCGGTGGAATTCGGCGGCTCGCTGAAGGCCGAACACGGCACCGGACGCAATATGGCGCCCTTCGTCGAGCTGGAATGGGGCAGCGACGCCTACCAGCTAATGTGGCAGCTCAAGCGCCTGCTGGACCCCAACGCCATCCTCAACCCGGACGTGGTGCTCAGCGAAGACCCGCAGATCCACCTGAAGCATCTCAAGCCGCTGCCGGCGGCCGACGAGATTGTGGATAAGTGCATCGAGTGCGGCTTCTGCGAGCCGGTGTGCCCATCCAAGGGGCTGACCCTGAGCCCGCGCCAGCGCATCGTCATCTGGCGTGATATCCAGGCGCGCAAACGCGCCGGCATCGACACCTCCGAGCTGGAGGCGGCCTATCAATACCAGGGCATCGACACCTGCGCCGCCACCGGCCTGTGCGCCCAGCGCTGCCCGGTGGGCATCAACACCGGCGAGTTGGTGAAAAAACTGCGCGGCGAGCACGCCACCCACAGCGGCACCGCCGACTGGCTCGGCTCGCATTTCGCCAGCACCTTGCAGGGCGCGCGCTTCACCCTGCACGTGGCCAACGGCGCGCGCATGCTCCTGGGGGCGCCGCGGCTGAGCAAGCTGTCGGCGAGCCTGACGCGCCTGTCCAAAGGCCGGGTGCCGCAGTGGAACAACGCCATGCCCCAGCCGGAAAAGGCCATTCGCTTCAGCCCGAGCGTCAGCGACGCGCGCCCGCGAGTGGTGTACCTGGCGGCCTGCGTGTCCCGAGTGATGGGGCCAGCAGCAGGCGACAAGGAACAATCGTCGCTCTACGAAAAAACCCGCAGCCTGCTGGAAAAGGCCGGCTATCAAGTGGTGCTGCCGGACAACCTGGACAACCTCTGCTGCGGCCAGCCCTTCGCCTCCAAGGGCTACGCCACCCAGGCCGAGGACAAGCGCCAGGAACTGATCGGCGCCCTGCTGCACGCCAGCCGTGGCGGCCTCGACCCGATCTACTGCGACACCAGCCCCTGCACCCTGCGCCTGGTGCAGGACCTGGGGGACGTGCGCCTGGACCTCTACGACCCGGTGCGCTTCATCCGCACCCACCTGCTGGAACGCCTGGAGTTCACCCCACAGGAAGCACCGATCGCCGTGCACGTCACCTGCAGCACCCAGCACCTGGGCGAGAGCCAGGCCCTGATCGAACTGGCCCGGCGTTGCAGCAAGAATGTGGTGATCCCCGAAGGCATCCACTGCTGTGGTTTCGCCGGCGACAAGGGCTTCACCACCCCGGAACTCAATGCCCACTCCCTGCGCAGCCTCAAGGACGCGGTGCAGTATTGCAGCGAAGGCATTTCCACCAGCCGCACCTGTGAGATCGGCCTCAGCCAGCATGGCGGGATCGACTATCACGGGCTGGTCTACCTGGTGGACCGGGTCACCCGGGCCAAGGCGGTCTGACCTAAGGGGCGATACACAAGGGGCGGTTTCGCCCCTTTTTTGTACCTGCTCGAACGCGATAAGGGCGGCAGCGTTTCATCGCAAAAAAAACCGAACCCCGGCACCCGGCCAGGGTCCACTTTCCAGGCCCGCACAAAAAGGGCTTCGCCCCACTCGGCCGCCTGTCCTGTTGACCGGCAGCACCGAGCCCCTGCAATCAAGGAGATCACCATGAAGCGTTCCGCACTGGCTGGACTGTTCATTACCGCCGCGATGCTGGCCTCCCCGGTGTTTGCCGCCGGGCAAGAGGACCTGTGCCAGATCAACCTGCAAAAGATCAGAGACGCCAAGGTCAGCACCGAGGCCATGAGCTCGGACCTGAGCAGCGACATCGACGCCACGGTGCAGCAAGCCACCGCCGAGCACGCCAAAGGCACCGAGCAAGGCACCAAGAACTGCATCTCCCTGACCACCCAAGCGCTCCAGCGCTTGCAGAACAACACCAAGGGCGATCAGTAGGCCGATGCATTGGCCAACCTTCGGGTTGGCCTTCTGCGCTCGGTTAGCGTAGAATCCGTCCACCTGTTGGTAATGCACAACAGGTTCGGGGCCGTTTAGGATTCGACGCCGGTTGCGAAACTTTAGGTGCATGCCGAGTTGGTAACAGAACTCGTAAATCCACTGTTGCAACTTCCTATAGTTGCCAATGACGAAACCTACGGGGATTACGCTCTCGCTGCGTAAGCAGCCTTAGCCCTTCCCCCCTGGTACCTTCGGGTCCAGCAATCATCAGGGGATGTCTGTAAACCCAAAATGATTGTCATATAGAACAGAATCGCCGTGCAGTACGTTGTGGACGAAGCGGCTAAAACTTACACAACTCGCCCAAAGCACCCTGCCCGTCGGGTCGCTGAGGGTTAACTCAATAGACACGGCTAAGCATGTAGGACCGACAGCGGAGTACTGGCGGACGGGGGTTCAAATCCCCCCGGCTCCACCAAATGAAGCAGTACAAAAAAGGCACTTGGCGATTATCGCAAGTGCCTTTTTTGTGCCTGACTGGCTGGTTTTGCTCACCTATGCCAGCTTAATGACGGCCTGCTGAGCACAGCTCAACAGCTGTGCGGATACTCGAGTGAGCCTTCGTACCCAAGCACATTGCCAAGTATGTGGTTGTGCACCTGCACGAGCCGCACCACACACCTGAGTTCTGGCTACGCCTCGAGCGCGTCATGCCAGACTACGCACAGCGAAAGACCTGGTTGGCGGAACATGGGATCGAAGTTGAAGGGGTGTGAAGCTCTTCCTCTGACAGGGAGATGCTTGAGGCTAAAAAACCGAAACGCCAGCCAACTTGGACCGCGCCTTCGTTCCCCCAAAGCAGCGTTAAGTCTCTTTCTATTGTGCGAACTTTCCTAGAAACTCCTAGCCGCTTGCGCCTACCCCCTCACCCTGGCTAGCCTCGATCCGTCACTGCACATTCAGTGACCGGGTTTAGCAGCCCGGAATCGATTAGGCGCACAGCGCCGCCATCTACGTGGCGTTTTTTAGGCTCCGTTTTATGGCGGCCGTGCGCAGGGCACCTTCGGGTGCGCCGGGTTCCTAATCGACCGGTACTGCTAACCTGCGAACGGCCGCCACCCTATCGTTTAGCAGCGACGGTGAAGGTTCCTACCATCGATTAGGAGTTGCACCATGAAAAAGCTCGTGCCCGATCCGCCTCTCACTGCTGCCCATCGCGGCAGAAACCCTGAACACGATCTGGCCAATCAGCAGATCCGGCAGAAGCTGTCACTTCAGCCTGCCGATGCCTCTCTGATCCAGTCACTGAAGCAAACCATCAGTACCCCAGTAAGTCGCGACTCTCTGTTCTCGGTACGCGGCGGCATCACCGCCGAAGAAGCCCTACTCCACGTCTCCCTGCTGCTAAAAAGCGCCGAAGAAGTCTCCGATGAAATCACCGAGCGCGGCAGCGGTATCGAGCGCGGTCTGATCTGGTCCCTGGTGCACTCGGTGGAGATGGCCCGGGCCGTGGTGGATGCCTTGCTCGATGGCAGTCGCCATAGGCCCTAGCTGAAGTAGCAGGACTAGCAAAAGCACAGCGCGGCAGCACGACCTGCCGCGCTGTCTCCTCAAACAAACCGCCCCGCCCTGAGCGCCTTCAAAAAGGTGTAAGACGCACGGTTCAAGGTCTCTCCCGGATCGGTGGTCACGCTCACCGAGCGCACGATGCGCTGGCTTTCCAGGCGCAGGAAGTTCAGTGGGTCGCCCGCTGTGGAGCGGCTCAGCAGTTCCAATAGCAGGGTCACGCCCATGCGCGTGACCGGCAACCTCGGTTTTAATCGCTACTGGGTCGTGGACGGCTCGACCAGTGGCCGCAGCCCCACGATCAACCCAATCGGCAACCACAGCACAACCCAATAAGGATTGGGCCGAGTGAACACGCTCGAGATATCCGAGACCATCGCCACCAGGGCGAACACCAAAGTCGCCAGGGCCACACGCGCAGCAGGATCGGCACGCAAGCGCCACGCCTTGAGGAGCGCGGTACCGAGCAACAGCACGAACAAGACAAAGCCGACGATCCCGTACTCGAACCACAGTTGCAAATACAGACTGTGGGCGTGATACACGATATCGCCCCAGGGATAGCGATAGACCAAGTTGACTCCGGCACCCTTGCCTAGGGCCCAGAACTCGGACAAATGGGCCAGCCAGTTCAGCCAGATCGGACCTCGCTGGCTGGCACCCAGAAACCATTCGTGCTCAACCCGCGACCAGAACACCGCCATCATCAGCAGTATCAACAGTGCACCGATCAGCAGCAGGACACGAGCACGCCGTTGCGGGCTGAGCACCAACAGGGTCAAGCTGCCCGCCAGGGTCGAGAACCAGGCACCACGCGAGAAGGTCAACAGCACATACATCAACAAGCCTGCCAGACCGACCAGTACAGGCAACCAGGCCCAGGCCTTGAGTTCACGCTCCACCAGGACGCTGAGCAGCAGAACGGCGAAAATCCCGTAGTAAAGGCCAGCCGGGATGGGGTATGAGAAATCCGCGAAACCATGCCAGCCCAACTCTTGCAGCCGACCGGTGCTTCTGAGTACCTCGTAGGCCAGCGGCTTATCCAGAACAACGAACTGAACGATCAGTGTCAGCCAGGCAAAACAGCAGGCGAGCAGCACCGCGAGAGCCAGGGGAATTTCGATCACGCCTTTGCGCACCAGCTGGCCGACCACGAACACATAGAGCAAGATCAGCAGCGCCACCTTCAGCAAATAGCCCGGCGCCTTCCAGGAATCGTCAAAGCAGCTCCGTAGCACCACCCAGCCCAGCAGGGCCAGCAGTATCAGCGCGCTGGGTTGGCGCCACCAGGAGAGCGCAAAACGTTCGGCAATAAGCAGAATCAGCGCCGGTACGAACAGCAACAGGTAAACCTGTGTGGCCTGGCGACTGCCGTCGTTATTGAACAGAAACCCGCTCAGTTGCACGAACAGGCCCAGGGCCAACAAAGCCTGGCCGGGTCGGGACAGCAAAATCCGCAAGGGTTCATAAGACATGACTGCTCCTGCTTTCAGCACTGGGCTCTGACCTTGGCCCGCGTCGCAAGCCTTATACGGGTAACGACCAGCAACAGTAAGTAGAGGCTGTTACTACGCACGTAGCGCCAGAGCAGGCGACGAGGTTCGAGCAACAAGCGAAACAACCACTCCATGGCAATCCTCTGAACCCAGCGCGGCGCTCGAGGTAACTGGCCGGAGAGCACGTCGAACGAGCCGCCGACCCCCATGCCTACCCGGACGCCCAAGTTCGGCCAGTGGGTGTGCAGCAGCAATTCCTTTTTGGGTGAGCTGATGCCGACAAACAGGATATCCGCACCGCTGGCGCGGACATCTTGAATTACTTTCGCCTCTTCGCCGGCCGTGAAGTAACCGTTGCGCAGGCCGGCAATGCGCAGGCCGGGATAACGGGCCTGCAAACGCTCTGCCGTCAACTCAACCACCTCCTGGCGGGCTCCGAGCAGGTACACCGAAGCACCGGTCGCGGCCGCCATTTCACACAGCAGGCCCATCAGGTCGATACCCGCGCAGCGCGGTGGCGTCTTGATTCCCAGCGCCTTGAGTCCCAGAGAAATACCCGCACCATCGATATGGACACGCTCCGCCTCATGCAGCGCCTGCATCAGGAACGGGGTAGCGCGCGCGTCGACCAGCTTGGCGACATTGAGCCCTTCCAGGCGCAGTCGACAGCCATCCGTGAGAGCGTGCCGGGCCTGTTCGATCATCTCCTGCGGGCTGAGCAGGTCCAGAGGACAACCCAGAAACTCAATGCGGCGGCTATCCGGAGTGCTGTTCATCGATGATGGGCTCAGTTTGGTAGCGAGTGGACGAGGTGCTGCGTAGCGTGGCTCCGCAAAGCAGCCAGAAGGCGCCCGTGCCGGAGACGGTGAGCAGGTGCTCGGAGCTGATCAAGGTGGTGGACAGGCCCAGCGTCAACCAGAACATCGCCAGCAGCATCGGCTCAGGGTGCCTACGATAACGGTTCAACAAGGCCAGGGCCATGTTCAGGTAGAACCAGAGAAACAGCAGGGCGGCAGGCAGGCCGAGCTGGAACGCAATGCTGAAGATTGCCCCTTCGCCACCGCCGATCAGCGTCTGTTGCTGCTGGGCCGCCTGCGCGCCCTGGGCGCCGAGGCCGGCACCCAGCAACAGCACCTTGGGCAGATCCAGCAGGTTTTTCTGCAACGCCTGCCAGTGGCCGATGGTTGAGCCATCCAGAAAATTGATGCTCATCTGCACGATGCCATAGGAGAACATCGCAATCCCCCCGCAGACGCCAGCGGCCACCAACCAGCGTATGGCGCGGTAACGGAACAGCGAGGTACCCGTGGCCAGGTAACCGATCAGGGCCAGGCTGCCGGCGAGCATGGCGCCGCGCGTTCCCGACATCCAGATTCCCACGAACAGCAAACCACTGAGCAGCAGGCTGAGATAGCCAGCACGTCGCTCCGACCAGGCGATGGCAGCCACAGCCACGACTGCCAGGAACATGCCCTGCGCCAGGGGGGACGCCAGCAGGCCCGCCGCCCGCCGTTGCAGGTCGACGCCGCCGTAGAAGTTCCATGGCAAGCCGCTTTCCCAATCGGCGCCCAACACCATGCCCTTGATATCGCGCATATAACGCGGATAACCAATGGTCTCGGTCCAAAACGTTGTGTGCTGCTGCTCCCAGGCGCCAAACACTGTGCTGGCAATGCCCAGCAGCACCAGCAAGGCGACGCAGCTGCGCAACTGTTCAGGGCGGCGCACGCAGTAGAAACCCAGCAGAAAAAACAGCACGGGAATCATCAGCGTGCCGTAGGAGCCCAGCAAGATGCTCGGCGTCATGCTTGCCCTGTTGACCAGCAGGTAGCACAGCGCCAGGGCGCTGTAGGCCACCAGCGGCAGCAACAGGCGGCTTGGCAGACGGGTGCTGAGTAGACAGCACGCGGCGAGCACCACCACCAAAACGTCACGCAGGTTGCGCAGCAACCCCACGCCTGGCCAGGCACCGTCGCCATACAGCCAGGCGCTGACCAGATCCCCCAGGTGCACCCAGAGGATGATCAGCAACACGATCCTGAACCTCATCGCCGCACCTGCTCTGCACAGTGACGGCGATGCTGGCGCCAGCGCTGCCACTCGCCTAGCAAGCCCGCCCCCAGCACACGCATGGCCATGGCTTTGAGCAGCGCCTTGATCCGGTCCCGGTACCCCCAGCCGACCCGTGAGATCCACTGATCGACAGCGTCCACCTGCTGTTGCGCTGCCGGCGCCACAGGCTGGCTGACCGGCGTCGTCGGGCGCAGCGCCTCCAGCCACAGCGTCCCCTCCAGCGCACCGACCGGATGGGCGCCGCAGTACAACACCTGCAGACCGGCCGCTTCGGCCAGGCGCCGCAGGCTGTCGGCACAGAAGTAACTCAGGTGCGCCGGATGGACGAACAGCCGAGTCTGCCAGTCGCTCATCAGGTCTGGCACCTCCAGCCACAGGCGGCCCCCGTCCCGCAGTCTTTGCGCGGCGTGCTCAAGAAAACCGCGTGGGTCGATCAGGTGTTCGAGTACATGGAAGGCCACCACTGCATCCAGGCTCTGTTCCGGCAGGGTTGCCAGGCTCTCGACAAAGCGCACCGATGCCTGCCCGAGCAAGGCCTGGCGTTGCGCGGTGTCCGGCTCGCTGGCGCTCAGTTGCAGATCGGGCCGTTGCTGCGCGGCCTGCCCGAGAAAGGCACCGAAACCTGCGCCCATTTCGAACAGTTGCCCTTGCGGCGGCAGGTTCGCGTCAATCAGGGCAAACCGTTTGCGCGCCACGTCGGCATCGCCACGCCAGGCAAAAAAACGCACCGTGCTGCGCCAAGGTATTTCGGCAGGAAACAGGCGGCGATACGGGCCGCTATAAAAACGCAGCAGCCCGGCTGCACTGAAACCGGGGGCCAGATACACCGTGGCGCAATAGCCACAACGCATGAGGGCCTGCCCGGAGTGGGCATAGACCTCCGGCCAGAAGTAGCGCTGTGCGGCGCTGCTGCCACACACACGGCACTGACCGGCATCCGCCGCCAGGCCCCAGTCGTGGAACCGTTCAGGCATAGATGCTCCGGTACCAGAGCGCGACTGACAGTGCCAGCCACAGGGTGCTGTGACATTGCGGCCTGGCCAGGTGCCGGCGCAGTGCGCTCAGGTCGACAAAGTCGTTCAGTTGCGCAGGCAGATCCTCCAGCAGCTCACGCCAGGGCAACTGCGCCACCAGGAACTGTTCGGCATGGCCGAATCCGGTACTTTTCGGCGTGGTCACCAGCCGATCCGGCAACACCCCCTTGAACGCATCGCGCAGCAGGGACTTGGAGAGACCGGCCCCTATCCGCTCCAGGGCCGGCGTACGGAACGCCCGCTCGACCAGGCGATGGTCCATGAATGGGCTACGCAGTTCGATGCCGGCACTCATGCTGTTGCGATCAGCCATACGCAGTGCCATGGGCAACAGATTATCCAGTTGGTCCTCGCGCATGCGCTGCTCCAGGGGACTGGACATCCGCTGGCGTATCAGCGCCAGGCGCTGCTGCTGAGACTCCCACAACCCGGCGCTCATCACCCCGACACTCGGACGATGACGACGCAATAGCGGCCCTATCAGCGCTGGTGGCAGGTCCCAGACCAGGCGGTTGAACAGCAAGCTGACAGGAAAGGTACGCAGCCTCAAGCGCTGGACCACCTGCATCAGGTGCCCGGACCAGAGCGCATCTCGGGCCGCCACCGAGTGATAACGGGCCGAATAGCCGCCGAACAGCTCATCGGCCCCTTCGCCGGAGAGCACCACCTTGAATCCCTGTTCGGCGATGGCCCGGTAAGTCCTGAAACTGGCCAGCACCGAGGGCGTACTGAAGGGCTCGCCCTGTACCGAGATCAGGTTCATCAGCTCGTCCGCCGATGGGATGGGGGTAAAGCGCAGCACGTGGTGCCGGTCGTCATGGCCACCTTCGGCCATGAACAACGCGGCCCGTGCCGACTCATCGAACCCGCGCTGCTGGGCATCGCGGTAGCCGTAGGTGAACGCCGCGTCGAGCCGCTGCCGGGGCTGCTGGCTGGCGTTGAGCGCCACCCGGGTGATGATGGAGCTGTCCAGACCGCCGGACAGCAGGCTGGCCACCGGCACATCCGCCTGCAGACGCAGGTGCACCGCGTCCTCCACCAGTCCCCGCAGTTCTAGGCTGGACAGCGGCTCGGCACTGCCGGGTGCGGGCCATTGGTGATAAGGAGCCTGACTGAATCGGCCGGTCCGGCTCATGCGCCCGACCACGCCAGGTGGGACGGCCCGCACCCCCTGGAAAAAGGTGGCCGAACCCTGTTCGGAAAAACCCGTGATCAGGAAGTCGAACAACTTTTCAGGATTCGGGGCCGGATAACCGCCAAGCATCTGGGCAATGGCGCCGATTTCACTGGCCAGCACCATCTGCTGACCGTCGTGATGCAGATACAGGGGTTTTACCCCCAGCCGGTCACGGCTATACACCAGGCCGCCACTGGGCGCATCCCAGATCACCACGGCCCACATGCCGTTGCAGCGGGAGAAAAGCCCCTCGCCCCAGACACGCCAGCCGTGCAGCAGCACCTCGGTATCACCATCGGTCACGAAGACACAGCCAAGCGTACGCAGCTCATTACGCAGCTCGACAAAGTTGTAGATGGCACCGTTGAACACCAGCGCCGTGCCAGTGATCGGGCATCGCATGGGCTGCTCGGCGGCGCGGCTGGTATCGAGGATAGCCAGGCGGCGGTGCCCGAGCAGTGTCGGTGGCGCCGTCTCGACCATCAGCAGGCCCTCGGCATCGGGGCCACGACGGGCCAGGCTGGCCAATGCCCGGCTGGCCCGTTGCTGCAGGTCGGCTGCCGCGCTCAGGGCGCGTACGGCGATCAGCCCGCACATGACCGGTACTCCTGCCTATTCATCCATCACCCCTGTGCAACGTGGTTCGATATAGCAAGGACGCCGGCCCAGCAAACCGATCATGGCCGGGACTGCCAGCATGATGGCCAGGCCGGTGGCCCAGCTCGTTTGCGCCGCCGCGCAGGTTGCCAACGCCCCCGCCAAGGCGAGCATGCCCCAACGCCCAGGGCGCAGCCTGAGCATGACCAGCAATACGCTCATCACCAACAACATACCCACGACCCTGGCCCACAACACGGACGCTGGCGCGTCGCTCCAGGCGGCCATGAGCTGCAGCACCGCACTGGCACCTAGCCCCAGAAGGAACGGCCGCACAAACTGCCCTTCGCGACGCTCGCCAATAAGCAGCAGCACGAGAAAACCGCTGGAGGCGGACAGGCCCCAGGCCAACACCACCAGCCCTGCCAACGCCAGCCACTGACGCGACTCGATCGGCAGTTCCAGGCTTTGCGCCAGTGTGCCCAGCAACAGCATGTTGGCGGTCGCCCAAGCCAGCAACGAAGCCACCGCCACGATCCGCTGGCGACCACCCGCGCTGCTGGCCTGGCCCAGCAACAGGCGGGATAACTGGCCCTGTACGCCAGAAAGGCCACTCAAGACATGGTTCAGCAGCAGAAAGACCGGCATGAACCCTGGTACCAGGGGCGCCAGCAGAAAAGGCGTGAGCCGGTCATGCAAGGTGCCGGACACGCTTAATGCACACAGGTGCAGCGCCGCCCTCAACTGGCCTTTGCCCAATAACGGCAACCACAACAGCCGCTGACCGCTCATGGCGAAATTGACGATGGCCTGGGTGAGATACCCCAGGCTTACCGCCAGCCCTGCGCTGGCAGCCGCTGACAGGGGCAGGCTGACGCTGACCGGCCACCACAGCAGCAACCCGGCCGGCCAGGCGATCTGCGCCGCCATCAGCCCGCGCAGACGCTGGCCGGCCGCGATCAGCGGGGCGGAAAAATTGAACAGCGCAAACAGGCTGGCGGGGGCGGCGCTGAACAGGTACTGCCGCCCGGCCTGGTCATCGCTGTAGAACACCCAGCCAGTCAAGGCAAGGCCCATCAACACCAGGGTCGCGAGCAACCGCTGCCCGAGCGCGCAACGCCAGGTCACCAGCCAGTGGCTGGCATGGCGGTCTTCTCGCAGGAACAACGAGGCGTAGCCCAGGTCGGCCAGGAAGATCAGGGTCAGCAACAGCAGGTGCGCCAGGCCGACCACTGCGTAGGTGGTCGCCCCCAGCGACTTCAAGAGAACGATCTGGAACGTCAGGTTGGCCAGTTGACCGATAGCGAAGGTCACGGCCGCCAGCACAAACGATTGGCTGAGGGACCCGCCGTTAGCTGCGAGCCCCTGTCGCTCTGGAGAAACGGACGAGCGTGGTCGCGTCGGACCCACGCTTACCGCACCTGGTCCGGAAACACGACCAGGCGCAGGGCCTCGGCAAACGCCAGGCGGGGCTGCCAGCCCAGTAACTGCAGGGTACGGCGGGGATCGCCCAACTGACTGGGGCGGTCGACCCGCCGTTGCCGGGCCGGGTCAACTTCCACCTTGACCTGCACGCCGACGATGTCTCCGAGTTGCTGCACCAGTTGTTCCACCGAGTGCTCCACCCCGGAGCACAGATTGAACACGTCAAATGGCACATCTGTACGCGGGTCGTGCAGCATGGCGATCAGGCCGCGGGCGATGTCATCGGCATGCAGGTAGTCGCGCCTGGGCGTCAGGTTGCCCAGGCGTATGCAGCCATCGCTCGATTGGCGCAATTGCTTGAGCACATCGGGGATCAGATGGGCGTTAGGGTCATCATGGCCCACCGCGTTGAAAATCCGCGCCACCCGACCGATTCGCCCGCCGCGTCCGCTCCAGAACTGCAATTGCTGCTCGTTGCAGTGCTTGGACAATGCATAGTTGTCACAGGCTGCCAAGGGGCTGGACAGCTCCGACAGCGGCCCTTCCTGCCAAGCGTAGACCGCGCCGCTCGAGGCAATCACCACGCGGTCTACCTGCGCCGCCTCAGCCGCAGCCAGCAGCCTTTCGGTACCCACCACGTTGACGTCCAGGCAATGGGCGCGCTGATTCTCGCAGGTGGGAATGTGGTGCACCGCCGCCAGATGCAGGATGGCATCGGGGCGCCAGGATGCCAGCAACTCGGCCAGTCCCTGGGCATCGCGAAGATCACCCTGGACCGTCCAACTGGCCTCGGGCGGCATCGCAAGGCCGCTGGAGAGATTATCCAACACCGCCACTTCACCGCCGGCAGCACGCCACTGCCGAACGACACGGCGCCCCAACATGCCGGCGCCGCCGGTCACCAACAGGCGCATCACGGCCTTGGCTCCACAATCAGCCTGCTGCGGATCGGGCGTGGCAGCCACAACAGCACATCGCGCCCTTTATGCAGCGCCACGTACAGCGCAAGCACAATGGACAACGCCACGAACACCAGCACGAAGGCCGCGACGCCCATTATCAACGGGTTGCGCAGCGGTACCGGCGCCGTGGAAATCGCCGAGCGCGTCTTGATACCGATGGCTTGCTGCCGGGACTCGGCCTGGGTGAGTTTGAGGTTGATGTCCTCGGCTGCTTCCCGAGCGCTGGCGTCCAGTTGTGCCGCGTTGGCAAGCAACTTTTCGCGGTTGCTCTTGAGCTTGTCGAGAATGACCTGTCCCGAGGTTGCGTTGCGGATCGTTTCGTCCATGCCAGCCAGCAGGCGCTCGGTCCAGTCGAGCTTGTCCAGTTCACGCTGGGCCGCTCGCGCCTTGGCCTGCAGTTCGGAAACCGTGCTTTCCAGAGCCACGATCTGCGGCAAGGGCGACAGGTATTTGCCACCACCATCGCTGACCGAAAACAGGGTGCTGGTTTCCAGATGGCGCAGATCAGGGTAGCGCTCCAGCAACTGGCGCATGTCGGCGATGCGCTGGCGGTTCTGTTCAATCTCGAACTCGGCCTTGAGCACATCCAGCTTGAGTTGCGGACGATGATCGAGGGCCGCCTGGCTGGTCCTCACCAAGTCGATCAGGCTATTGGCCAGAAAGGCTTCGCGTACTTGCCGGGCAAGGGTATTGATGGTCAGGTTGGCCTGTTCCTCGTCGGACACCCGCAGGGCGAACTCCAAGCCAAGCCCCGTGCTGCTCTGGATTTGCGCGACAGGAATATCCCGGGCGTCGTCCCGATTGAGGGAGGAGCGATAGCGCACGCTCTGGATCCAGTACTGGGGATTGAGCGCGCGGTTGCGCAACTGCAGGTGTCCAGGGCCGACTTCTTGCCGGTCGTCGCCGAAGGCGTGATCGACCCAGCGTTTGTCCCAGAGAAACGACTGCGCCTGCCGCCATTCTTCAAGCGTTACCTTCGGCACTTCGAGCAGCGCGGACACGCTATACAGCGGGCGACTGGCTACCCAGGCAGCCACAGTACACGCCGCCAGCAGCGCCAAGAGCAGCAGCAAGCGGCCAAACCGCTGATAGAACTGCAGGGCTCGCAGCGCCAGCTCCGCCAGCGAAATTTCATCGTAAGGCCCAATAGGTCTTGCTGTAGGCGTTGTATGCATCATTCCAACCTGATGGGCCTGCCTGCACAAACGTGAAGGTGGTCTGCTAGTCACGGGGCAAAGTGCGAGAATTTGACACAGCGACCAGGCCGCTGCAATGCGCTGACCGTGTTTGGAACGGCCAATGAATAGAGACAGGTCGTTACCATCGTCTTGCGGACTGCTAGAGTGCTGCCTCTTTTACGGACTCCTTCGATTCAATGCGGGAACAGGCATAGATGGCATTTTCTCTGCTCAATCAGCTTCGCCAGATCAATCGACATCTGGTCGAGCTTCCCTGCCCTGGCTGCGGGCAAAACGATCCACAGCTTATCTGGCGATATGACCGTTATTTTCTGCGAGTCAATCTGTCGACCTGCCGTCATTGCAGCCTGGTTTATCTGGCGCGTGGCCTGAAGGGCGACACCCAGGCACGCTTCTACAGCCAGCTATACCCCCGCCTCATGCGACAACCACCAGCCAGCAAAGCGATGTGGAACTATCGGCTGCTCGCAGGCTATCGCTTTAGCGAGATCAGCGCCGTTGTAGGTCAATGCCAATCGGTGCTGGATATCGGTGCCGGCCTGGGGTTTTTCCTGGATGCCTGTCGCGCCCAAAACTATGAACACTATATGGGCCTGGAGCCAGGCGGCCCTCAGCGCGATCATGCGGTACAGGTGCTGGGCTTGGGCGAACACGTTCGCCCTGAAGAGCTCGACGAACACACGCAACTGCCTTTCGCACCTCGGCTGGTGACATTGTTCCATGTCTTGGAGCATCTTCAGGAGCCGGGCAAAGCACTGGCTCGGATAGCCAAGCTGATGGATCCGCTGGGCTGGCTGGTGATCGAGGTCCCGGATATCGAGGCTGACTGGCCCGAGCTTGGCCTGTTGCAGGTGCATGTTTCGCACCGCAGCTATTTCTCGGCGCAAACCCTTGAGGCATTGTTGAGCGCCAATGGGTTTCATGCCCAGCACTGGCGCCGGGAAGCCCACGGAATCTACGAAGGCAATCTGCGCGTGTATGCGCGGCTCAACGCACCGGCGACACCTACCGTCGCGCCACTACCACCGCAGGCGAACGACATCCGAGCTCACATCCTCAAACAGATTCGGCCTCTGAGTCTGCGTAACGGCTATCCGCGGATGGCGTGGCGGCTTGCTCGTCTCTAGAGGGGGCCGAGACCGCTACACGCTCAGGCTCACAGCGCCCATGGCCGCTGCGCAACAGCGCCATCGGTGTGGCCAGCAGAATAAACAGGTCCAGCCACAGCGACTGGCGCGCAATGTATTCGAGGTCATCGCGCACCCGTGAGGCCATATCGGATACGGCGCGGGTTTCCCCACGCCGACCACGAATCTGGGCAAGCCCGGTGATACCGGGCCTGGCGGCTTGCCGCGCGGTGTAACCACAGACCTTGGCGCCATAATGCAGGTCATGAGCGACCGCATGGGGCCGTGGGCCGACCAGGGACATATCACCGCGCAACACGTTGATCAGCTGTGGTAGCTCATCAATGCCCCAGTAACGCATCCACTTGCCGAGCGGCGTGACACGCGGGTCATCGAGGCGCGCCTGGGGCGCCAGCAGGTCACTACCAGCGGCCACCCGCATGCTGCGAAACTTCAGCACGGTAATGATCGAGCCCTGCAAACCCAGGCGCTGCTGACGAAACAGCGCCGGCCCGCCGTCCTGCAGGCGAACGATCAGTCCGATAACCACCAGCAGCGGCGCACAGCCGCAGAGCAGTACGGCCGCGACGAGTAGATCGAACAAGCGCTTGGCCGCCGCAGCTCCTGGCGAAAAAGCATGCACATCCTGCATGGGCAGCGTGGGGCACCCGCCTTCCAGATGCTGGGGCGGCGTTGCGTGCAGGCAGGTATCGAAAATCACCACCTGTTCTGACAGCTGCCGGCTTGGCTGCTGCGTCAGCAGGCCCAGGGCCTCTTCATGCGACAAGCGAACGGCGGACTGCCCATGCTGTTCCGTGAACTGACTGACATGTGGGCAAGCGCCCGCCAGCACGACCCTGGGCACGCCGGGACGCCAGGCTGCGACCCGATCATTGCCCACCTCGAGCAGGGCAAGCGTGACACTGGCCAACAGCAGCCAGCCCAGCGACCACGACACCGATAACGAATAGCCGAACAGCCCCGCCAGACAGGCCAGCACGCCCAATCCCAGAAGCAGTTGCCCGATCCCGGTAGCCAGGCGTTCGGCCAGGCGATGGCGGGGACGTATCAGTGCCCAGTCCAGCCCCATGAACTGCAGCGCGGCCGCCAATGCCAGGCCCCAGGTGCCAGGCCAGGGAACCCCGGACTCGACGACCCAACCTGCCGACAAGGCACTGGCGGCAACGCCCAGGCCACGAACCAATAAACGAGAGAGCGGAATGGCAAGAGTCAAACTTCGTGCCCCCGCTGGCGCAGCGCCAGCCGCAAAAGGCGCACGAACGGATAGAGAAAGCTCAGCCCGCGCGGCAGTGCCAGCCACTGGAGGTCCTTTGCCGTCGGGCTCAGCCAGCCCACCAACGCCTGCCAACGGGCCGCCAGCGTGTCCTGCAAGGCAATGTCCAGGCTCACGCGTTTGAACAGACCTTGGCCCATCGCCACCTGGTCATCGCTCAGAGACCTGCGCAGCGCATCCAGTGCCAGCTCGACCATCTCCCGACTTGCCCGGCAAGGTCGGCGCACCTGCTGCAGAGGCGCCGGAACCTGCAGGCCGAACAGCAGGGTCAGCAGGCTGAGGCAGGTATCCAGCATCGCGCAGGTGCCGCTGCGCTTTACCTGGCTGGCGAGCAGCTCAAGGTCCAGGTCGGGGCACTGCAACAGCGCGTGTATATCCATCAGCCAGATCAAGCGGCGGAAGCAGTGCTGGTTGGCGTGGGCAATCAAATACGGCAGCGCATAGGCCGGCGCCAGGCAGATCACCTCGGTACCTTGCAGGTCGAGCACCTGGGTCATTCGCTGCGGGGCGTGGAGCAAATGCTGGTGACGCAGAAGGCGGCGGTGCAGCTCGATCCGCGGCAGCTGCCCGTGAGCGAGCACCAGTTCATGGGTGGCATCGGGCAGGGGCCACTGTTGGCCAGGAGCCACGTGATAGCCCATGTCCTGCAATATGGCCAGGGCCTCGGGCCACTGTTCCGTCGGCAGCAGTACATCCAGGTCCACACCACCCCGTGCGCCAAGATTGCCGTAGGCCTGCACGGCCAGCGCCGGCCCTTTGAGCGCCAGCGGCTGCAGACCTCGCGCGGCAAATCCCGTGACCAGGCGCTTGAGCCCGGCCCCCAGCGCCAGGGCCCGTATGGCAATGCGCTGGCGTTCGGCATTCAGCGCTGCCAAGCAAACGGGGGCCTGGCTTTTTAACCTGTCGGGCTGCATCAAGCCCGCCACCCCATGGTGGCGGATGAACTGGCAAAGGGCGGGCACGGCGGGAGCGCTGAACGGCTGCTCAAAACCCATCAACCACAAGGTTGCCTGCAGCAGTTCGACATGATCTCCATGGAGGTCATCGGCGTTCTGCCCGGGAGCGCTGGCGGTACATTGAGAATGGGATATGGCCATAACGGGGCGTGCATCCTGTGCACTAGACAAGCGGCTGATGGTAGTTGGCAACTCAACTGCCTAGCTGTAGCGTGGCTGGCATAAGAGAAATCGGATCTTACCCCATGAAGTCATCCGCCTGGCTACGAGAATCTTTCTCGGAGCACGTCGAATACATACGCCAGCAGTTCGGCCCGGATGCGGCAGATGTTCGCCATGAGCTGTTCTATCTGCACGCAGGAAGAAGCCAGGTCGCGGCCGGAGTCCGCGCCCTGGGGGCCCTGCTGCGTGATTCCTGGCTATTGCTCAGGCACAAGAACCCTGGCCTCAACGTGCAAGGGCACAAGCAAGCCATCCTGTTGACCACCCTGGCTGGCGTGAGTGGCTGGAGCACCCTGGAGCGGGCACTGCCCGCCCTGGCAGCGGCGGGCTATGCGCCGCTGGTGCTGTTGCACCCGCGCCTGGCCATCGATGATATCTCCCCAGGTCTGAACTGCATCCGCCCCGCGCGACCAGGCCTGCAGGCGTGGCGCTCGGCCTTGCACGTGTTCATCGCCACGCTGAGGCAACAGCAGCCGCTGCTGCTCGCCAGTTGCCTGGCCCGCCGCGCGCTCTGGACCGCCAGCCTGCGGCGGACCCTGATAGGCAGCCGAGGCGTCGTGCTGTTGCACAACGATTTCGATCTGATGAGCCGCGCCGCGATTGGCCAGGGGCTGCCCAGCATCTGCGTGCAACACGGCATTGCCACGGATGAGTTCTTCCCGACCCGGGCCGACTGCTACTTGGTATGGGGAAACGCCAGCCGTCAGGTGTTCGAGGCCAATGGCACCCCGAGCACGCAACTGGTAGAGGACGCATTGGGCCGGGGTCAGCAGCCGGAGCAGGCTGCGCGTGCCCCTGAGGGCATTGCCCTGCTCTCGCAGACCCATGCCCGGATACTGGGCGAGGGCATTGGCGAAACCCTGGCGACCTTTGCCCACGCGCTGCTGCAAATCGCCCCGGATACCCGCATTCTGCTGCACCCTCAGGAAGACCAGCCCTACAGCGGTGCGGCCGCATGCGCCACTCGCCGTCCACCGCACCCGGAGCTGCAACCCCGGGCCGCCATACCGCAGCTGGTGGTGGGCTACTGCTCCACCGCCATGCTGGAGGCAGCGCTGGCCGGGCATTGGGTGGTGGCGTTGCAGTTGGCCTTGCCTGGAAACCGGGCGGTACGCCAGGCAATGGCGGCGCCTTTACAGGCCGCGACAGCCAAGCAAGTGGCCGGCCTCTATCAGCGTCTGCGCGATGACCCGGCCTTTCGCCAGGCCACCGGACAGGCCCAGGCCCAATGGTTGCGCAGCCACTTTGCCAGGCAAACCAGCGGGCTCGCCGGCTTGCTGCAACAGCTCCAGCAGCCGGCAACGCTGGAGTCCGTGGCATGAAGATACGGGTACTGCATATCAGCAAGGAGTTCGACCCCCTGTCCAGTGGCGTGGCCCGTCATATCCAGGGGTTGGCCACGGCCATACAGGCCGATGACAGCACCCGCATCACCATCCTTGCCCCGCAGGTCAATGTGGCCGGCGACGGGCTCGACGTACGCCAGGGGGGGCATCGAAGCCTCTGGTCCGCCCTGGCCGAGCATGACCTCGTGCATGTGCATGGCGCCCGGACCCCAATTGCCGCATTCGCCGCACTGCTGGCCGTCGTCCGTGGCCGGCCCCTGGTGTACACCCCGCACTGTTACTACGACACGGGCTCCAGGTGGCGACAACTGCTCAAGCGCCTGTGGGACTGCACCGTCGAGCGCCTGATGGTGCGCGCCGCCAGCGCCGTGGTGCTGCTGCACAAGGGCTGGGAGGGCGACCTTGACCGGCGCGGCTTGCAGCCCACGCGGACCCTGATCATTCCCAACTGTATTGATGATCACCGTCAACCTGCCGTCGCCAGTCCGGTGCCGCTGGAGGGGGCGCCCGCCTTGCTGTCCATCGGGCGTCTAGATCCGGTCAAACGCCTCGACGATGTGATTGCTGCGCTGAAGACGCCCCCCCTGGCCCAGGCCATTCTGCACATCGTCGGTCAGGGCAGTGACCGCCCACGCCTGGAAGCCCTGACGGCACAGTGGGGTCTGTCCTCGCGGGTGCGCTTTCATGGCTGGCAGGACGATGCCGTTACCCAACAGATGATGGCCGGCTGCAAGACAATGGTGCTGGCTTCCGAACGCGAAGGCATGCCGACGGTCATCCTCGAGGCGTTGCTGGCCGGTGTGCCTATCGTCTGCTCGGATATCGAGGGGTGCCGCGCCATCACCGACGCCGTTGGCTGGAACGGCGTGTTCGCCCTGGGCGACATCCCGGCCCTGGGCGCGCGTGCCGCCCAGTGCGCGCAAAGCCAAGTACCGGCCAGTGTGGTAGAGGCCGTTCGCCAGGGCTTCACCTGGCAGCGCAAAGCCGCCGAGCTGGTGACCTTCTACCAGCAGGCCGTGCAGCGATCGCGGCCTACCGGCTGGATGAAAAGGCTGGTGCGCTATTTGACCGACTACGACAACCCGCGCGCGCTCGCTACGCGGCTGCGCAGCCGGCGTATCGGGCCACTGCGGGACATGATCGAGCAGGCATACGCCCGGCATGGCCATGTCAATCTGCTGGATGTGGGAGGGACACAAAAATACTGGAAAATTTTGCCGGCGACCTACCTGGCCTCACGCCGTGTATCCATCACGCTGCTCAACACTCAGCCCGTACGTCAGCCCCCCCTGCACCCCTTCAGTGTACTGTGCGCTGATGGCTGTGACCTGAGCCTGTTCGAGAACGGTGCCTTCCATATCGTGCATTCCAACTCCGTGATCGAGCATGTAGGCAGTCCGGAGCGTGTCGAACGTTTTGCCCGGGAGCTTGTGCGCGTCGCCGAACGCTACTTTATCCAGACACCGGATTTCTGGTTTCCACTCGAACCGCACTGCATGACGCCTTTTTTTCACTGGCTGCCGCGTCGCCTCAGGGTCGGACTGGTACGCCAAGTGGCACTGGGGCACTGGCAACGCGCCGCGAACCACGAACAGGCCGAGTTTCTCGTCGATAGCGTCCGCCTGCTGACCCGTCGGCAGATGCAGGTTTTGTTCCCCACTGCCCGTATCATCCGCGAACGAATCCTGGGCTTGCCCAAATCCTTGATCGCCGTAGGCCCATGAAACTTGTGAAACCCTTTGCACTGTTCGACCTTCCACCGCGGGCACTGGCCTTCGTCAGACGCTCTGGCGCCAGCACGTCCAGCATTGTGTCGATGCTGGCGCTGCTGCTGGGCAAGGCCGCCATCGATACGCTCTGTGCGCTGCTGGTGGCGATCCTGTTGGGCTCGCTGCTACCGACGGTGCGTACCTCCTCCGGTTGGTATGCGCAGCTTGAAATGCAGTGGTCAGCGTTTGCCGGTAGCGGCGTATCCGCGCTGCCCCTGCTGGTGGTGGCCCTGGTGCTGGGCAAGGGCGTGCTGGCGCCGCTGCTGTCTGCCGCGCGCAGCCGGCTGATCGACGCCTGGACACTGATGATCTCGTTGAGCATTTTCCAGCACGAACTGGACCGCCCCGTTGCCCAGCTCTCAAACACAACGGCGCAGGGCAGCAATGTGGCCGTCAACTACATGGCGCCCAGAATCGTCATAGGCACCCTCCTGCCCAGCCTGGAGCTGCTCACCGAAGTATTGGTGGTCGCTCTGCTGCTCTGTGTATTGCTGGCTCTGGAGCCCCTGGCGACGGCGATGCTGCTCGGTGCGTTGCTGCTGGCCGCCGGCGCTGGCGGCGCCTTGTCTGTGGTGCTCAACGACATCAGGGAAACGCGCAGGGGCGAAAGCCAGGTGCTGATGCAGCGCTGGGTCACCGACAGCATTGCCTGCCTGCGCGAGATACACCTGTATGGCCGCGTGCAGGCGGTACTGGAGCGCTATTACCCAGTGGCCAAACGCTTCGCCAGAGCCACGGCCCGGGAACGCACGCTGATGGAGGTCCAGTCCCCCGTCATGGAGCTGTTTTTCCTGATGATGCTGGTGCTGTGCGTACTGGTAGCCAGCAAGGGAAGCGGGCAAACGGACCTGCATGCAATGGCCTTGTTTTCAGCCGTGGGCTTGCGTTTGCTGCCAGGTTTTCGGCGGGTGCTGTTCAGCCTGCAGACGCTGCGCTTGTCCCGCCCGTATTTTGAGGAGTTGACCTCGCCCGACTCGCCCTCCCGAACAGCCCCAGAGGCCGTCCAGCAGCACATGGCACCTGCTCGCGCCCCGCTCCAGCCAGTGCTGCTGTGCGAGGCACTGGAGTACCGGTACCCCCAGGCCAGCCAGGCAGTGATCCACAACCTGAACCTGAGCATCGGCCAAGGGGAGTGGCTGGGTCTGGTCGGCGAGTCGGGCGTGGGCAAATCGACATTGGTGGATGTTCTGATTGGTGAGCTGCAGCCAAACCAGGGCACGCTGCAATGGCTCGACCTGCCAGCGGAGCACCGGGCCATCGGTTACGCCTCCTCCGGCACCACGCTGATTCCAGGCACGCTGCGCGACAACGTGGCCTTTCTGGGTTCCGGTGCAGAGCAGACGCTCAACGACGCACTGGCCATCACCGGTGTCGACGCTCTGCTGAACCGCCTTCCCCAAGGCCTGGACACTCCGGTGGAGGCCTTCGAGCAACAGCTATCGAGCGGCGAGCGGCAACGCATCGGGCTTGCTCGCGCGGTTGCCCACGCCCAGGTGCTGCTGGTTCTGGACGAAGCCACGGCAGCCCTGGACCAACTGAGCGAGAGCCGCTTTCTGCAAGCCCTGCGCGCCGCAAGGCCCGAGCTTGCCGTGGTGCTGATCACCCATCGCCTCACCGCTTTGCGCCATACCGACCGTAACATGCTGATGGTCGACGGCGCGCTCAAGGACTTCATTTGTCCGCCCGAGCCGGAACCGACTATCGATTTTGCAGGGCGTTCCCACTCATGCATCTAGCCTTTGTACTGGGCACGCGCCCCGAAATCATCAAGCTTTCCTCGCTGATTAGTGCCTGCATTCGGCAAGGTATCCGCTATACGTTGATCCACACCAACCAGCACTACGCCGCGGCCATGGACAAGCTGTTCTTCGACGAACTCGAGCTGCCTCTCGCGCATTTCAATCTAGGGGTGGGGTCTGATGTCGCGGGCTCGCAAGTGGCGCGCATGGTCATGGGAATCGAACCGGTACTGCAGGCCGTTAGGCCGGACTATGTGATTGTCCAGGGCGACACCAACAGCTCGTTGGCCGGAGGGCTCGCTGCGCGCCAGGCTGATATCCCGATTGCCCATGTCGAGGCTGGTTTACGCAGTTTCGACAAATCTATGCCGGAAGAAACCAATCGAATCCAGCTGGACCACATGTCCGACTTCTGGTTCTGCCCCTCGGCATTGCAGGTCGAGCTACTGGCCAATGAGGGCATCCACGGCGCCAATGTGCATATCACGGGCAACACCGGCATCGATGCCACCCTGCGCTATGTGCACAGCTCCCGGGCACGCTCGGGAATCCTGGAAAGGCTGGGGGTGCAAGCCGAAGGCTACCTGCTGCTGACCTGTCACCGGCCTTCCAACACCGACGACATCGCGCATTTCGCCAGACTGATCGAAGCCGTTCAGCGCTTGGCTGAAGCGCGCAACAGGCCAGTGATTTTCCCCGTCCACCCACGGCTGGGCCGGGAGCACTGGAAAATCATCGACAGCTCGTCGCCTATAAAGACCACAGATCCCCTTGGCTATATCGACATGCTGGCCTTGCTACAAGGCGCCGATCTGGTACTGACCGACAGTGGCGGCCTGCAGGAGGAAGCCTGCGTGCTGCAGCGCCGCTGCCTGGTGCTGCGAGCCAATACCGAGCGCCCGGAAAGCCTGGACAGCGGGGGCTCCAGGCTGGCGCCCGTGGTGACGCAAAACAGTTTGATCGATGCTGCAGATGAACTGCGTCATTCAAGCGTTACCTGGAGCAATCCATTTGGCGACGGTCAGGCCTGGCAACGGATTTTGCAGGTGTTGCGAGATGACTTCGGCACACGCCGGGCATAACGCCAGTAAAGGCCCGCAGCGATCCCCGCGGGTCCAGACTGCAGATTAAGCGCTAGCGCGTCATGTTCGATGAGGCAAGGGGCGCTGGTCGCTTGCGGTAGATGCCGTCGTCCCCCGGTACGCCGGGCAGCAAGCGGTCGTCCCGTCCATAGATCGGCGAAGCCTGCGCCGCCTCGCCGTGCAGGCACTCGAACAGACCCGCCGCGCCCGTGTCGCCGAGACGGAAGTTGGCATGGCGGATCACCAGCAAACCACCCGGCTTGAGCACCCTGGCCAGGTCGCCAAGCACGCGATCAAAGTCGGCGAAGCGAATCCAGGCAGAACAGTCAGTGGGGCTCTCGCCCAAGGCGCCGTGGCGGAAGACGGCCATCGCCATCACCAGGTCATAGCTGGCGGTCATTTCCAGCGCAACGTCACCCGCACATACGAAGCTCAGGCGGGGCTCTCGCCCCTCACGCTGCCATCGCGCCCGGCACCGGCCAATACGGCCCGCATCGATATCCACGCCACGGATATGGGCCTGTCGAAAATAGCGGGCCAGGCTGAACACTTCCTCGCCGGTAGAGCAGCCGAACGATAGGAGGCGCGTTTGCGGAGTGTCTGCCAGTACCTGGCGAATTGACTGGAACAACTCGGGGTAGCGATCTTCTCGCGTCGTGCCGTATGGCTGAAACAAGCCTTGTGGACGCCGTCGCATCAGGAGTGCAGAACTCCGTCGTTCACCGCCGCGCAAAACCTGCACCAAGAAACGCACCCATTCGTGAAACAACCAAAGACTCCTCATTTCGCTTTACCGTAATCTCCACGACAAGGAAACTGTCCACCAACAAACGATGCGGAGCGGGTTACCTTGACCACCACCAGCACGGACTTTCTGAACCTCAAATTGGGTAAGTCCACTATTGGGCAAAATCTCCTGATCGCACGCGAAAGAGGCGATGTAGTTCTGCATGAAGATGACACCTGGGAACTGTCGCGTCCTGTCCAATTGAATGAAACCTGGGTAGTTGGTCCCATCCGCACACCATTCCCCTGCGGGAAGCTCTTGGGCTTCCTGTTCCGTCAGGCCTACGGTCGAGCGGCCGTCCCGGTAGGCTGCCGCCACTGCTTCAAGGTCCAGATACGCCCAGCCAACTTGGAACAGCTGATTGCGACCCAGAAGATCGCGCATGACCTACCCTATGCCTACAAGGCCGGCGCCAGCCTGAATGCACGCTACCAGGCCGGTCCCTACCGAGTCCTGTTCCATCTGGATGGACTGCAGAATGCCCGCGAAGCTTACCAGCAGGTACTTGAAAAAGTACTCGATACACCTGAGCTTGGCGCCAGTGTCTCGGTCAGCATAAAGCGTGGCTGCTCCGAATATGAGGTCCATTGCGGCCCTTCAAGCGAATTCACCTTCAGCGATGATCTCGCCGCCGCCGAGTTGGAGTTGCTGAAGCGACTGCGTCAGCCTGCTCCGCCAAAGCCGAAGCAGCACACGCTGACGATGATGAACTGGATGCAGGTTGCCTATCAGTTGGGTGACGAAAGCTACAAGAAATTCACCCAGGGCAGACCTTTGTACCCTGAGCCTGTCTGTTACTCGGCAAAACCTTAGCCAATCCCCAATTGCCAAAATGCGAGCAGTTGATATAGCTTGATCAGCGGACTTACAGGAGCAAGAAGATGGCCGAACAAGACACTAATGAATCCAACGAAACCGAGTCCCAACGTAAAGCCTGGGAGAAGCCAGAAATCGTTGAAGTCTCCATATCGGATGTGACCACCTCTATTTTCGCCACAAGCGGCAATGACGGTACGGTTGGCTTTTCGAACGTCTCCTGACCGGCATGCTCCGTCACTGTAAATCCCTGGCTCATCGATGAGCGCATTTGCCGGTCTGCTTTCCGCTCAGGCCATCCCTGCGGAACTACCTGAACATTTTGCAGCAGCACTGGATGCGCCAGGGCTCGAGCAATCCCGGCACTGGTCTCACCCGGGCCTTCACTTTACCCATCGTCTACGTATAACAGCCCCGGAGGATCATCAGGATCATCAGCCCGCACTTCGGCATGATGTCCCTCTGGTGTTGGTATTTGACGGTTACCTGATTAATCGCATCGAGCTGATAGACGCTCTGGCGCTACCCAGGGAAGCACATGGCTGGGCCGACAGCGCCATTGCCTTTGAAGCAATGGCGCGCTGGGGAGCGCGCGGTCCCGAGCGCATGCTCGGAGATTTTGCGCTAGTGGTGTGGAATGTTGCTGATCGTAGTCTACTGCTCGCACGTGACGCAGTTGGTCAGCGCCCCTTGTACTATCACCAGAAGGACGGGCTCTTTGCTTTCGCCACAAACCCGGCAGCCCTACTGGCAGTTCCCGGCATCGATCGCGAGCTAGACGAAGAGCACTTCGTCGCCCTGCTCTCGGACTTGCCCGTGGCCGACAACGGCACACCTTACAAGCATCTGCGCCTTCTACCTGCAGGCTCGGTGGCAATACTGCGCTCGGGCCAACTCAAGCAACATTTCTACTGGACGCCTGAGCAACGAACCGAGCTCCGCTTGCCCAGAGAAGAGGAATACGTCGAGGCAGCACGCGAATTGTTCGAGCGTGCAGTCAAAGACTGCCTGAGGATCGAAGGCCCGGCATTTTCCTCGCTCACAGGAGGATTGGACTCCTCCGCCGTGTCGGTGACGGCCGTGAAACACCTGCCAGGCAACTCATTGACCACCATCACCTGCCTGCCCGCCGCCAACACCGAGCTGCTGGATTCAAATCAGCACTACATGAGTGAGCGACGTTATGTAGAGAGCATCTGCGAACAGACACCCGGATTGCAGCCTCTGTTTTTCAATGGGCCAGTGCAGCATCGATGGGATACCGACTGGCTACAGATGTTCCAGCTGACAGGCGTCCCTTGGCGAAATGTGATGAACCTGGCCTGGATGGGCTCCGCCCGGGATCACATAAGGCGGCAAGGTGGGCGTGTACTGCTGACCGGAGCGCTCGGCAATGTGACTTTGTCTTGGGATGGACAGGGCACCCTTACTGGCTTGATGAGGGATGGCCGCTGGCTGAAGGCCTTTCAGGAATCACTCGCCCAGGCCCGCACGAGCGGACAAAACGCGGCCATTGCGCGCCAGATATGGCGCTCCACCCTGGCCCCGTTTGCTCCAGAGATCATTCAGCAATCAATAGCAAAACTGCAAGCCAGGTCGAGCGCTTCCGAGTGGGGGCATCTCTATCCAATTGACCCGATGATAAAGGCGCGCATTCGAACCGAAGAGGGGGCCAAGCGGCGCAAGCAAATGGCTTCTATGGCTAGCTGGCAGCTACGCCAGGCGTGGTTCCGGGAGCGCCAGTCAGCGCTACAGGCAACGGGACTTGTACGTGCCCTGCATGGCTTCGAGGTTCGCGATCCGATGGCTGATCGGCGCTTGCTGGAATTCTGCTTTTCACTTCCCGACAGCCTCTACCTGCAAGGTGGCGTAACTCGTCTACTCGCCCGTCGAGTCACAGCGGATCGCCTGCCTGGCGAGGTGGTCAACAACCGCAAACGCGGCATGCAATGTCCTGAATACCTTCATCGAATGAGTATGGTGCGCCCTTTCCTCGGCGAACGACTCGAAGAGCTGGAGGCTTCCCCGCTGGCCCAACGCCTGCTGGACCTTAAACGAATGAAGGCCCTCCTTTCGAACTGGCCGAACCGACCAGCGAGTCCTGAGCATCTGATCGTTCTACACCGAGGTCTTCACTTTGGCGCATTCCTGCGTTGGATCGAAACTGGCCGCCAGTTCCAGGGTTGACCTTCATCGACTCAAGCGCCCAGGCCCTTGCCTAACAATAAGCAAGGCGCGCTCTGACCGACTCGGTGGCCTCTTCAATACGGCGTAGCTGCGCATCGTTCAATCGCTCACGCCACCCTCCAGCACGCCCCTCTCGGAAGAAGCGAGAGGCGCGTTGCGGCCGCTCACTGAAGCCATGGCTGGCCTCCGCAGCCTGCAGCCGGTCGAAGCGAGTGGCATCCAAGGCTTGCTCCAGGCGCTCGTCATCTAACGGCCAACCACAATATTTGATGACACAGGCAAAGCTTTCCCAGGGCTTCTCCAACATGTCTTCATAGCGAATGAGCAAAGGACTCCAAGGCGCGGGCAGATCGATCCAGCTCAGTACATGCTGACTCCAACTCCCCAGTCGTTGCGGCAGCTGATCCATGAGTCCGAGCTTTTGGTCACACAGGATAGCTGTCTCGTCCAGGAGAAGGTCGATCGCCCTATCCACACTGAAACCGATGTGCCCGGCCAGCGACAACACCACATCTCGAGGATCACGCACGATATAGACCGCTCCCAGGGTATTGGTGGCCGGGAACAGTGGCTCCCCCCCAGGGGTCAATTGCCAGGCGTCATGCACCTTGTTGAACAAAGGTTCGCGGGCCTCTGTCACCTGCAGCTCATACATGCGCGGACGCAATCTCAACAACTCATCAGGCAGCAAGTCAGACGAGGCGACGCCCAGAAGCTCGTCGAAGCGGCGACGACTGCTGGCGATAGGAGCGAAGTTCTGCTTCTGCGAGAAGTCTGGCTTTGATCCGCCGAGGCGATAACTGTTGAGGACCAAGCGCAGCCAAGTGTTGCCAGACTTGGGGTAGGACGCCAGCCAGTAAAAGCCACTCATGCCTGATGGGCCGTCCCGGCGTGAAACGCGACGATGCGCTGGACAAGTTCATCCAAATGTTCAAAGCCAGAAAGCTGTCGAACCAGAACATGTCGCGCAACGCCAGCCGCCAATCGCATTGCCAGTGAGAAGTGGGCGCCCTTACCAGAGGCAACCGTCATGAGAATCCGCTCCTGATACAGGGCCTTGGAGAACCGAACCGAGGCGGGTAAACCGCCGACCTCTTCCAGACCTGCATGCCTGGCATCTTCGACTCGCTCAAGGTGGTACAACGCTGCCAGCTTCAGAGGGGCGCCTACGGCGAAGTGCTCGGCCCCTAAGCCAACGGAGAATTTGTCCATATCCTGGCGTACACGCTCTGCGTCACCCATGCCATGGCCAAACTGGCTCATTGCATCCCGCCAGAGCTTGACCCTGGGGAAGGTGGGCAACGCAACGGCACCTCGCTCCTGGTCGAGGCTGACCACCGTGACATCGTCTGCCAGAATCGGGTAACCCCGCCGCATGAAGGCAGATGCCAGGGTCGATTTACCTGTTCCCGAAGGCGCCGTGAAGGCAACTGCAATATCCCCCTGGGGAGATGGCAGTTTCACGCAACAGGCATGCAAAGGTAAGACGGTACGGCGCTGGCAAACAATTGCAAACACGGTACCGAACAAAAATGTCCTTACTGCGGGGAGATCCGCAGAGAGGCTGGGCTGTACCCGAATCGTACGGCCATCGTGTGCTATTCGGTAAGTCGCAACTGACTCGATAGTGAAGCGACAGGTTCCATCAGTGCTCATTTGCAGAACCGGACCTTCGTATTGAGGGTCCAGCAGTCGCGCCTCAACTGCTCCAAGTTCGATATTCAGGTCTATCGGAGCCTGTAGGTCCCCTGTCCAGGGCAGTAGCTCCGGCAACGGCAAATCACTGCGCACACGCCAGCCGCAAAGAGAGTAATCGTCATACATGGTGTGACACCTAGTCTTGCCGCCGCAAAGCGCGAACGTTGCCAATATTCTCCGCCCCGCAAACGATCCCACCGTCTTGCCCCGGTAACACCAGCCATGCATGTGCGCCTATAGATTCACCGTCTCTGCGTACACCCAGGCATAGTACGGAACGCTTCCCCCGCAGGCGCAACATGCAGGCCGCCACCAACGCTTGGCGCAGACAAAGAGGTTTCCAGGGAAGGCGCCTGGCCGCGACGGCGACCGCATCTCCCACTGCACGAGCCATGGGCGACAAGGCGGGATTCAAATCAGACGATGCCGGCTCAATGCGGGCCCCACTCAAACTCAGCAAAAGGCGCCACGAAAACAGTCGGCAGAAGATAGGCGTGAGCGAAAAAAAGAGGGCGGCTTCAATGACACGAAGACGGTGAGCGCTGATCAAGCCTGGACCTCAATGAGCTCACGACTCACCAGCTTGCTCAGCAACTCCATGACATCCTGGCGAATCACCTGGATGTCTGCGTCATACTCGGCTACCAGTGCCTCACACAAGGTATCTACACGCACAGGCGATGCGAGTCGCTCCCAAATATCGCTGGCCACGGAGTTAAGGCCGAAGTAATGCCACTGGGACACGCTCATTAGCACCAGTTCTCCACCGATTTCGGCTGCCAGCACGCTGGCATTCCTGATGACAGTCGCCTCTCCCGTGATATCGCTCATTCTTGGCTCCGTCGCCCCAGTCAAACGCAGCTCATAATGCCGAGCCTTCCATGTATCTACAAGCCCGCAGACTGGCCGAGCCAGGGTCTGTCAACGCTGGCCAGAGTACGTCTCAAGATCAGCGGACAAGAGCGCTATGCCGCGGTGTCGATCTTGCCCATAAACAGAGGGAACAAATTCCGGGATTAGGTGCTATCCAGGGGCATACATCCACATGCATGGAAGCCCAAATTGCCAAGGCAGATGGCCCAGCGATAAGCACTCCCCCGGTATCAGGTGCACTCAGTGAAGATGGCCCGGGCCGTGGTGGATACCTTGCTAAATGGCAGTCGCCACAGGCCAACGCTGAAGTAGAACACCCCACGAAAGCACGGCGCGGCAGCTGGACCTGGCGCGCTGTTGCTTGATGATGAAGGGCTTCAGCGCTCCGACATCACCACCATCACCTCCGCATCCTCCTCCCCTTCCGCCAGGTAGATATGGCCGACACTGCTGGTGAAGTAGGCCGTCTCCTGCGGGCCGATGCTCACGGCTTCCCCCGTCTCGAACTGAATCCGCACCCGCCCCGACAGCACCAGGGCGAATTCCTGCCCGGGGTGGCGGATGTAGTCCTCGAACTGCTGCAGCTCGCGGGCAAAGATCCGCGCGTACATGGGGGTCATGCTGCGCCCGGGAAAGTCGCCGGCCATGGGGTGGTAGTCGTAGTTGCCGGTGCTGTAGCCGGGGGCGTCGGCGATGGTGGTGCTGACCACGGTCGGTTGCACCTGGGCGTTGCGGGTCTGGGTCAGGTTCGGCGCGGGGGTGAACAGTTGGGCGATGTCGACGCCCAGGGCGCGGGCCGCCGCGGCGAGTTTTTCGTAGCTGACCGAAACCTGGGCCAGCTCCATTTTCGACAGGGTCGACAGCGCGACGCCGGAGCGTTCCGAGAGCTGCTTGAGGGTCAGCTTCTGGTTTTTGCGGATGGTCCGCAGGCGTGCGCCGACCTGGGTTCGGTCGATCAGTGGATGGGCGTGGGAGCTCGAGGCGGGCTGGGCTCGGTCGGAACTCATTGGGGCTCTCTGTCAGGCAAATAAGGGCAACCGCGACGCTGGCCGGGGCACGTGGCGAAATATTAACCCATGACCCCGGGTTGACTGGAAAATTCTCATATCTTACATTTCTCGTATGTGAGAATTTTGACCCCTGTCATTTTCCAGCCATTCAGGAACCCCGGCATGCACGCGAACCAATGCTTCGACTTCGTCATCATCGGCGCCGGTATTGCCGGTGCTTCCCTGGCCTATCGGTTGGCCGGGCAGGCCAGCGTGCTGGTGCTGGAACGTGAATCGCAGCCGGGCTATCACTCCACCGGGCGCTCTGCGGCGATGTTCATGGAGGCCTACGGCACTCCACAGATCCAGGCCCTGACTCGCGCCAGCCGGGCGTTCTACCAGCGGCCGCCGCAGGGTTTCTGCGAACACCCGTTGATGGAGCCCCGTGGCTGCCTGTACGTGGCCAGCGAGGAACAGCTGGACCAGTTGCAGCAGACCTACGACGAAACCCGCGCCCGCTCCGCCAACGTGCGCCTGATCACGGCCGAGCAGGCCCGGGCCCTGGTGCCCTGCCTGCGCCCCGACGCCGTCGCCGGGGCGATGCTGGAAACCGCCGCCCAGGACCTGGACGTGCACGCCCTGCACCAGGGCTTCCTGCGGGCCATGCGCCGGGACGGTGGGCAGCTGGAGTGCGACACGCACATCGTCGAAGCCAGCCGCGAAGACCGCCACTGGAACCTCACACTCAGCGATGGCCGTTCCCTGCAGGCGCGCAATCTGGTGAACGCTGCCGGCGCCTGGGTCGATGACGTGGCCCAGCTGTGCGGCGTGGCCCCCATCGGCCTGCAACCCTGCCGGCGCAGCGCCTTCACTTTCGACGGCCCGCTGGATGAAGATTTCAGCCGCTGGCCGGCGGTGATCGGCATCGACGAAAGCTTCTACTTCAAGCCCGACGCCGGCCAGTTGCTCGGCTCCCCGGCCAATGCCGACCCAGTGCCGCCCCAGGACGTGATGCCCGAAGAGCTGGACATCGCCACCGGCATCTACCACATCGAGAACGTCACCTCCCTGAGCATCCGCCGCCCGCGCCACAGCTGGGCCGGCCTGCGCTCCTTCGTCGCCGACGGCGATCTGGTGGTGGGCTGGGATGACAGCCGCGAAGGCTTTTTCTGGCTCGCCGCCCAGGGTGGCTACGGCATCCAGTCGGCGGCCGGCGTCTCGCAACTGGCCTGCGCCCTGCTGCTGGGCCACCCGGTCCCCGAAGAACTGCTGAGCCAGGGCGTCGATGCCCAGGCCCTGGCCCCCGCTCGCTTGCGTTAACCCACCCAGCCCACGAGGCCCTTGCCATGTCCACTGATATCCAGCGTTACCCCAGCCACCTGCCCTACCCCTTCTCCCGGGCGATCCGCGTCGGCGGCTTCCTGTTCCTCTCCGGCCAGGTGCCGATGAGCGCCGAAGGCGAAGTGGTGCACGGCGACATCCGCGTGCAGACCGAGGCCGCCATGGCGCGCATCGGCGAGACCCTGGCCGCGTGCGGCGCCGGCTTCGACCAGGTGGTGAAGAGCACCGTCTGGCTCACCGACATGCAGCACTTCGCCGGCTTCAACGAGGTCTACCAGCGTCACTTCAAGAACGGTTTCCCGGTGCGCTCCACCGTCAGCGCGCAACTGGCGCTGGGGGTCGATGTCGAGATCGAAGTCCAGGCCTGGGTCGGCGAAAACTGAGTCACCCGCCCCAGCCCTCAAGTGCGATGCCCAGGACCGCCACGCCAATAGATGACGCGGCCGTCCACCCCACATAACAACAACAAATCGAGGCTAATCGTCATGAAAGAAAGTCTGAAGATCGCCGGCGCCTTCGTCGGTGTGATTGTCGGTGCGGGGTTCGCCTCCGGTCGTGAACTGCTGTTGATGTTCGTCGACTTCGGCGCCTGGGGCCTGGCGGGCGCGGTGGTCAGCGCAGCGCTGTTCACCTTCCTCGGCATGGCCCTGGCCAGCATGGGCAGCCGCCTGCGGGCAGCGTCGCACAAGGACGTGGTGCAGGCCCTGTGCGGCAAACACCTGGGCGCGCTGGTGGACCTGATGATCACCTTCTTCATGTTCGCCGTGACCGTGGTGATGCTGGCCGGCGGCGGTGCCCTGCTGGAGCAGCAGTTCGGCATTCCAGCCATCGCCGGCAGCGTGCTGGTGACCCTGATCGTGGTCGCCATCGTGTGCCTGGACGTGCACAAGGTCATCGGCATGATCGGCGCGGTGACGCCCTTCCTGATCATCACCGCGGTGGGCGTGGCCCTGTATGGCGCCGCCACCCGCGACCTGAGCTTCGGTGAACTCAATCAACTGGCGGCCAAGCAAGAAGCCGGCGCCAGCCACTGGCTGCTGGGGGCCTTGCTCTATGTGTCCTACAACATCGTGGCCGGGGTGCCGATCCTGGCGATCATGGGCGGCGCGGCCAAGGGCGAGAAACAGGCGATGTGGGGCGGCATTCTCGGCGGCGCGCTGCTGGGCCTGCTGATGCTGGTGATGAGCCTGGGCCTGCTGTCGCGCCTGGACAGCGTGGCGGACCTGCCGATGCCCATGCTGTCGATCGCCGGCGAAGTCTCCCCGGCCCTGGGGCTGCTGATGGCGCTGATCATCTTCTGCATGATCCTCAACACCGCCGTGGGCACCCTGTACTCCTTCTCCGCGCGGCTGTTGCCGGCCGGCACCCGGCAGTTCCGCCTCGGCTCCATTGCCGCCGGTGCCCTGGCGTTTGTCGGCAGCCTGGTGGGCTTTATCAGCCTGGTGGGGCAGGTCTATCCGTTCTTCGGCTACCTGGGGTTCCTGCTGATTACCGCGGTGGTGATCGGCTGGCTGCGGCCCCGGCGGCTGGCGGTGGCATAAGCACTTGATGGCTCTGGCACCCGGGAGGAATTCCCGGTGCCTTGAGCTCAACCCAGCCCTGTAGGAGCGAGCTTGCTCGCGAAGCTCCCAAGAGCGCCGCATTCCTCCAGCGAACGCGCGTTATCGTTGACGTCCATCGCGAGCAAGCGCGCCCCTACAAGGCTCATGGCGGGAAAAGTCAAGCCGGCCCGGACAGGCCCCGCTCCATGATCAACGTCAACTCCTCGCCCTCGTAATGCTCGCGGACCCGGACAAACCCCAGGCGCGCATAAAAGCCTTCGGCGGTGACCGACGAGGGCACCACCAGCGAGGTCAAACCCGAGTCCAGCGCCGCCTGCTCGACCGCGGCCATCAGTTGCCGGCCCAGGCCATGGCCGTGGTACGCCGGATCGACAAACACCGAGCGCACCGCGCGCCCGTCAAGGCTGGCGGTGCCCAGCAGTTTCCCGTCCACCAGGGCGACGAACATTTGCCGACGCCGCATCAGTTGCAGGACGGCGTCCGGGGTAAAGCTGTCTTGCACCCGCTCGATCACATGGGCGGGATAGTCCTGGGCATTGCTGGTGAGCAGGGCCGCCAGGATCACTTGGCTGACCCTCGCGGCATCGGCCTCTAGGGCCGGACGAACTTGGCATTCCATGACCACTCCCTGGTTTCAACGCGGATCGCAGGGGCCAAAAATACGACCCGCACCACTCGCTGCCAAGGACTTACTGCAACTGAAACACCAAACAGGGATTGTCATTCAAGCGTCCCTCGTACACCGGCGGCTGGTTTTCCAGCGAGGTGCCCAACAGCTTCTCTCGATCCTTGCGCGCCACGATCACCCAAGAGCCGTGGGGCAGCGTGTCCAGTTGCCCGGGGGCGTCGCCGGCGACAAACAGCGGCTGTTCGTCGTGGTCCAGGTTCATCATGTAGCGCACCGCCCAGGTGTCCTGGCCCAGGTTGAAGAACACCAGGGGACCGTGTTCGGCCGCGCGCAGCTGCTCCACGTCGCTGACGAAGCCCTGGGTGTCGAATTGCCGGTCCTTGCCCGGGTCCACCACCGCCACCAGCAGGGTCCATTGCGCCGCCAGGGCCAGGGCGCTGAGCAACACCAGGCGCCGCCCGAAGCTGCCCCGGGTGTGGCGCCAGCAGTACAGCGCCAGCAGTTGCAGCAGGGCAAAGATCGCAATCAGCAACGGCATCGACACCGGCGGCCAATAGCCGTGCTTGTGCCAGCTGTGTTTGAGCACGAACAGCACCAGGATGCACAACCCCGGCAGCACACCCACCAGCCACAGGTAGGCACTGCGCACCTTGCCCATTTGGCCCCGAACCATGAGCAGGCCGTAGGCGGCCACCGCGGCGAACATCGGCACCATGGGCAGGATGTAATAGGCGCGCTTGAAGTGCGGCACCGACAAGCCCAGCAGGATCATCAGGCCGCAGGCGCCGAGCCGCAGCACCAGGCGCAATTGCGGGTCGGCATGGCGCCGGAACACTTGGCTGCGCAGCATCCATAGGGTCACCAGGGCCAGGGGCACCACCGGGAAATAGCGGTACAGCGCCAGCTGGAAGTAGAAGTAGAACGGCTCGCCACTTTCATCCAGGCGCCCGCTCACCTGCATGTTGTAGACCTGATGGACAAAGGCCTCGCCGCCGCTGACATAGGCCAGCTGCATCAACAGCCACCAACAGCCGGCCAGCACCAGCAGGCCGCCGCAACCGTAGCCGAGCACGCGCTTGAACAAGGTGCGGCGCGCCTCCTGGGTGCGGCTGTCTCCCAGCAGCCAGTAAGTGCAGACCACGCCGCAGACTTCCACCAGCCCCAGGGGCCCGCGAATGGCGAAGGCCAGCACGAACAGCGGCAGCACCAGCCATGGCCGCAGTCGCGAGCCGCGCTGCTCGCCGCTGTGCAGCAGGTAGAACGCCCCCAGGCACAGCAGCGAGATCATCTGGTCCAGGCACACCGAACGGGACTTGTCCAACAGCTGGCTGGTCAGCGCCGTCAGCAGTACCGCGAGCAGCGCCCAGGTGCGCCCCATGGGCGCCAGCAAGCGGTACAGCAGCGCCAGAACCCCCGCCGAGGCCAGGGCCGTGGGCAGCACATTGGCCAGGTGGTTGGGCGCGCCGAACAGCTGGGCGCACAGGTAGCTGAAATAGGTCGCCGTGCCCGGGTAATCCGGGTACGGCTGGCCATAAGTGGTGGGGAACAGACTCGGCCCGTGGCGGAACATCTCCTGCAGAAACAGCGCCCAGCGCCCATCGAAACCCTGGGGCTGCTGGTCCCAGATGCCAAAGGTGAACAGCAGCAGGGCCGCCAGGTAGATACCCCAGGACTCAATCCCGAAACGCGTTTCTCGAACCATCTTCGCCCCACCAGAAAGTGCCGTGCCATAAGCTCGGCGTAAGGCTGAACATGGTGCGCGCGCCCCCCCTGAACGGTGACTGAACGAGGATAAAAAACCCGCCTGCCCCACCGACTGTCAGCGACTGGGTGATTGCCGGCCGAACCTCCGGCGCCTTCAAGATCGCCGCGCCTCCTCCGGAGCCGTTCGCAGCCTGCGGCAGCGGCTACACAAAGCCGCCTATAGCCGCTGCTGAGCCCGCGAAGCTGCGAAAAGGACCGCAGGGCCTTGCTTGGCGATTGACCGACGAACCTCCGGCGCCTTCAAGATCGCCGCGTCTCCTCCGGAGCCGTTCGCAGCCTGCGGCAGCGGCTACACAAAGCCGCCTGTAGCCGCTGCTGAGCCCGCGAAGCTGCGAAAAGGACCGCAGGGCCTTGCTTGGCGATTGACCGACGAACCTCCGGCGCCTTCAAGATCACTGCGTCTCCTCCGGAGCCGTTCGCAGCCTGCGGCAGCGGCTACAGGGACCGGCGGCCCAGGGCCGAAAACCGGCGCCAGTCGAACTGCCCCACGGCCAGCGCCAGCAGGATCAGGCCCATGGATACAGCCTCATCGACCCCGACCCGCTGCCCCAGGATCAACACCGACCCGGCCATGCCGAACACCGGGATCAGCAACGACAAGGGCGCCACCCGAGAGACCGGATACTCGCGCAGCAACAGGTTCCAGCCCCAGTAACAGAAGTGCGTTGCCACATAGACCTGAAACATCAGCGACAGCAGCGCACTGACGGACACCTGCCCGGCCAGTTGCAGAAACGGCGCACTCCCGTGGCTTACCCAGGTCAACGCCAACAGCGGCAACGGCGCCAACAGGCTGGCCCAGACCACGAAGGCGAACACCTCGCGAACCCCGCAGCGCTTGATGATGACGTTGCCCACACTCCAGCTGAAGGCGCTCACCAGCAGCAAGGCGTAACCCAGGCTGGTGGCGTGCCCGGGGCTGTCGCCGATGATTCGCAGCAGCCCCCACAGCGCAATGGCCGTGGCCAGAATCTGTTGCCAGCGCAGGCGTTCGCCGAACAGCAGCACGCCCCAGCCGAGGGAGAAAAAGGCGCTGAACTGGATCAACAGCGACGCCGTGCCCGGCGCCACGCCCTGATCGATCCCCAGGTTGATCAGGGCCCACATGGCCACGCCGAATATCAGCCCGTAGGCCGCCAGCCAGCCAAACCCTACCGGCGGGCGCGGCACCAGAAATACCCAGGGCAAGGCCGCCAGGGTGAAGCGCAAGGCGGTGAGCAGCAACGGATCGATACTCGCCAGCCCAAGCTTGGTGATGGGAAAGTTCAGGCCCCACAAGGCGGTCACCAGCAGGGCCAGGAACAGGTGTTTTTTCTGCATGTCGCGCGGTCCAGGAAAGGCGGCCGCGAGCAAATCCCCGGCCGGGACCGAACTATCGCCGCAGCACGCCATGGCCCGCTTGCAGTATCAGGTCAACTATCAGTAGATTCGGGCCATGCAATCTATCGCTATCGATCCCTACGAAAACATCCCCCGAGACGCGCGGGTCACGGCCGTCGACTATGCGGACGGCCAGCACTTCGCCGAACACCAGCATCGACGCGGGCAATTCGCCTACGCCGCCACCGGGGTGATCAGCGTCTACACCGAACAGGGCAACTGGGTGGTGCCGCCGCAACGGGCAATCTGGGTGCCGGCCGGGGTGACCCACGCCATGCACATGCGCGGCCCGGTGACCCTGCTCAACACCTATGTGCGCCCCCGGGCGGCACAGCGCCTGGGCTTGCCGGCGCAATGCGAGGTACGGGAAGTGTCCGAGTTGCTGCGCCAACTGCTGCTGCGGGCCATGCACCTCCCCGCGCTCTACGCCAGGGACGGCGTGCAGGGGCAATTGATGAACCTGCTGCTGCATGAAATCGCCAGCATGCCGGCCTTGACCCTCAACGCCCCGCTGCCGGACGAGCCGCGGCTGGCCAGGGTCTGTCGCGCGTTGCTGGAACAGCCGTCGCTGGAGTTGGGGATCGATGCCATAGCCGAGCGCGCCGGCATGAGCCGTCGCACCTTCACCCGGCTGTTTCGCCAGCACACCGGCATCAGTTTCGTCGAATGGCGCCAGCAGGCCTGCCTGTTGGCGGCCGTGGTGCGCCTGGGCCGTGGCGAGGCCGTGACCCGGGTCGCCAGCGACCTGGGCTACAGCAGCCCGAGCGCCTTCAGCAGTGTGTTTCGCAAGGTCCTGGGCGAGGCGCCCAGCCGTTACTTTGCCCGGGCCCGGGCCTGAAGGACCCGAGCCAGAGCTAGGCCGTGCTAGAGGAACACGGCGGACAACATCCCCAGCGCACCGAGGCAGAAACCGATCAAGGCACCGCGCCCGGGCGCCTGCTGGAACAGCGCCCAGATCACCAGCGGCTCCAGGAGCAGCAGCGAGGTCACCGAGACCACGGTGATGATCCAGATATCGCCCACCGCCACGTAACCCAGCCAGTAGGCCGCCAGCAGGCAGATACCGCCCAGGCACATGATCAGCACCGGCAGCGCCAGTTCGGCACCGGAGGTGTTGCCGGAATGGGCCAGCCGCGCCACCACCACTTCACTGTAGATGGCGCAGAACTCGCCCAGCACCATCAGCCCTACAGCAGAAACTCCGAGTAATTCTTTGGACATGTAACAAACCCCTTGGTATTGAGAGCCCGATTTTTCAGCTCCCAGGCATTGATCGCTCCGCTGATGGAGCCGGAATCACGATGCGCAGGGGTACGGGGCAACTCGGTAATCGTCAGGAACTTGAACATGTCCATCTCCTTCTGGGTGGGTGACGCAAGCCGGGCCCGTGAACAGTCGACGGGCCGCTGCCTGTATAAGGGATTTTCTGCCCCGACGTCATCCACCAAAGAACATTGACCGCAAAAAAACCACGCAAACTCCACAATCAAACCGCCTGCTTGCCGATAGCCTGGGTCCGGTCATCCTCTGCCTGAAGCCCGTGCCCACCATGTCCCAAGCGCCCCAATCCGTTCGCACCCTGAACCGCGGTCACTGGATCGCCACCTATTTCATCGGCGTCGCCGGGCTGGCCCTGGCCCTGGTGCTGGTGGTCAACCTGATACTGCTGACCACCAGCCAGCACCCGTGGAGGGCGCTGCTCGACTCCCTGTCGTTCAGCGTGGCGGTGCTGATGGTGAGCCTGGTGCTGATTACCCTGATCGCCGCCTTGCCGTGCATCCTGTTCTTCTGGCTGGCCCAGCGCTTTACCTGGCGCCGCCTGTGGATCTACCTGGTGAGCGGAGCCCTGGCGGCGCAGTTCGCCATACCCGTGATGACCCAACTGCTCCCTGAACTCTTCAACCTCCCGCACGGCGTCAGCGCTGCGCTGCACTATTTGCAGCTGGCATCGATGTTCGGCGGCTGTGGGGTGTTTCTGGGGGTAGTGTTCTGGTGGCGCAGCGGGCGTCACTTGCGCTGAGCCGAGCCTTTATTCACCAGCGGCCCGACGCCAAGGCACCCTTGAGCAGGGCCAGAGCAGCCACCCATATAGCGACCTTTGCCATGTCCGTAACCACTCCACCCCCACGCAGCGTGCAGCCGGAAGACTGGTTCGCCGCCTACTTCATCGGCGTCACGGCCCTGGCCACGGTGCTGGCCCTGCTGCTGATGCTGACGATGCTGGCCAGCGCCGGTTCGTTGAACGGCGACATCATTCTGCAGACGCTGTTCGTGGGCCTGCTGACCCTGGTGGTCAGTGGCGTGCTGACCGGCATTATCACAGCCCTGCCCTGCGCCCTGTTCTTCTGGCTGGCCCAGCGCTTTGCCTGGCGCAACGTGCTGATCTACCTGTTCAGCGGCGCTGTGGCCGCCATGCCGACCATTCCCGTGGTCGCGAGCCTGGCCCCTTCCAGCTTCTATTCCGACCCGGCCGAAGAGGAACCGCTACCCGAGGGTTTGCCGCGCTACCTGCCACTGGCGCCGCTGTTCGGTTGTGCGGGGGCCTTCCTCGGCGGCGTCTTCTGGTGGCGCAGCGGGCGCCACCTGCGCTGACCGCGACAACCTCTACAACGAGGCGCCGGGCTCGGCCTCGCGGGCCACCACCACCTTGCCCAGCAGGCCGCCCTGCTCCACCCGGGCATGGGCCCGGCGCAAGCTGTCGGCGCTGAAGGGGTGAATGACTTCATTCAAGGTGCTGCGTATCACGCCCTGGTCCAGCAGTTGCCCCAGCCGGTTGAGGATGTGGTGCTGCTCGATCATGTCCGGGGTCTGAAACAGCGCCCGGGTGAAAACCATCTCCCAGTGCAGGGACACGCTCTTGGCCTTGAGCGGCAGCGCATCGAAGAAGTCGTGATCGTCGATCAGCGCAAGATGGCCGTGAGGCGCGATGATTTCGCTCAGCTCGGCATAGTGCCGGGCGGTGTGGGTCAGGGCGGCGATATGGCTCGGCGGCGGCAGGTCGAGGGCGGCCACTTGCGGCACCAGCGAGCGGGAATGATCCAGCACCTGATGGGCCCCCAGGTCCAGGCACCACTGGCGGCTGTCCGGCCGCGAGGCGGTAGCGATCACCGTCAATCCGGTCAGCTGGCGCGCCAGTTGGATCAGCACCGAGCCCACGCCACCGGCACCGCCGACAATCAGCAGCGAGCCCTGCCGGGACAGGTCGCCGGGCACCCGGCCCAGGCGTTCGAAGAGCAATTGCCAGGCGGTCAGCGCGGTCAACGGCATGGCCGCCGCCTGGGCAAAGGACAGGCGCTTGGGCTTGTGTCCCACCAGGCGCTCATCGACCCGGTGCAGCTCGGCATTGGCCCCCTCGCGGGTGAAGGTGCCGGCGTAGTACACCGCGTCCCCGGGAGCGAACAGGGTCACCGCGCTGCCCACCGCGCGGACCACGCCACTGGCGTCCCAACCCAGGGTGCGCACGTCGTCCGGCACCCTGACCTTGCCGGCGCGGACCTTGGTGTCCAGCGGGTTGACCGACACCGCCTCGACCGCCACCAGCAGGTCATGGGGTTCGAGTGACGGCTCGGCCCGATCCAGGTCGTAGAGGGCTTGGGGATCGGACAGCGACGAGCCTTTGAGGTAGGCGATGGCCTTCATTGCAAAACGTCCTTGGCGTTGGAAAGCGCACACTTAAATCCCCCATGCCCTGCTCGCACAAGTAGGGTACTTTTGCGTACCTGCTACGCAAAAGGACCGTCAGGCGATGAAAAACAAACACTACCAGGACATTCCGGGCTGCCCGGTGGAGGTCACCCTGGACCTGATCGACGGCCGCTGGAAAGGCGTGATCCTGCATCAATTGCTGGCCAACGAGTTCCTCCGTTTCAACGAGCTGCAACGCCGCCTGCCGGGGATTTCCCAACGCCTGCTGACCAAGCAATTGCGTGACCTGGAAGGCGCCGGGCTGGTCTCGCGCGCGGTGTACGCCGAGGTGCCGCCACGGGTCGAATACCGCCTGACCGCCGAAGGCCGATCGCTGCAACCGGTAATCGAGGCGCTGTCCGCCTGGGGCCACGGGCGCATCCAGCGCCGCCGACAGGAAGCCGCCCTCCTCTAGCGGTCATTATTCCCCTTACTGCAGGTCTCGCCATGCCAGCCCAAGCGGATGCTTACCCAAGGTTCAAGATCTACCAGGGCACGACCCTGCTCGGCTGGTCCGCCCTGGAATCGAATGACCCGCCGATGGGCGTGGCCTGGGGCCAATTCATCGCCGCCCCGGCCTACGCCGCGCTCCAGGAGCAGGTGCGGGCACTGACGGGGGCCGCGGACCAAAGCTCGCTGCAACTGCAGGTGTATCACCTCGACCAGCCCGTGCCGGCCATGGGCGTGAGCCTCCAGGACTACTCTGCCGAGTGCGGTGCAGAGGCCATCGAGATCAGCGTGCTGGGCATTGGCTACCCCCTCTACGAGCAGCTGTTCCCGCATGCCGTGGCCGCCTACCTGAAAGCCCCGGGGTGACTGGGCCGTGCTCGGAAAAACCGACTATTTCCCCCTACTTGTTCACAATTTGTTAAGACTCGCCTCCGTATACTTTGGCGCTTGCCCGCAGCCTTCCGGCTGCGCCTCTTGATCTGCCGGCGCACAACTCATGTCACGACCCGCTCCGCTGCTGTTCCTGCTGGCCTGCCTGCTGTTCTTCTTCGCCCTGGGCAATCACCAGTTGCAAGGCTCCACCGAGGCCCGGGTCGCCGGGATCGCCATGGAAATGCACCTGGACGATGACTGGGTCACGCCGCGCCTGTTCGGCACGCCATTCCTGGAAAAACCACCGCTGAGCCTGTGGCTCGATGCCAGCGCCATCCGCGCCTTCGGCGGCACGCCCCTGGCGGTGCGCCTGGCCTCGGCCTTTGCCGGGCTGTTCAGCGTGATGCTGCTGTACGCCATGCTGCGCCGTTTTGGCCGCCCGGCCACCCTGGCGGCAGTGGCCGGGCTGATGCTGGCGACCATGGCCAGTTACTGGAGCAACGTGCGCGGCGTGGGTGAGGATGCCCTGCTCAGCCTCGGAGTGACCCTGGCCCTGCTGGCGTTCTTTCAGGCCCAGCGCCGTCAGGCCGAACAGCAACCGGCGTTGCTGGCCTGGTTGGCCTTCGCCGGCGGCATCGCCATCGCCACCCTGAGCAAGGGCGTGCTGGGCCTGGCCATGCCGGGGGTGGTGATCTTCGCCTACCTGCTGGCCGACAGCCTGATCGAAAAACGCTTCAGCTTCGGCCAGTGGCTGCGCCCCGGCTTGCTGACCCTGCTGGGCCTGGTGCCGCTGATGATCTGGCTGTACATGCTCTATCAGCGCGGCGGCCTGCAAGCCCTGGGCGAAGTGCTGTGGACCAACAGTGTCGGGCGCTTCGACGGCTCCTTTGTCGAGGCCGGGCACTACGAGCCCTTCTATTACTACCTGGCCAAGCTGCCCCAGGCCTTCCTGCCGTGGAACATCCTGGTCTACCTGGGCCTGTGGCACTTTCGCAAAACCCTGGTGCAAAACCGCTACCTGCTGTTCTTCAGCCTCTGGTTGCTGGCGCAGTTCACCCTGCTGTGCCTGGCCTCCAGCAAACGCACGGTGTACCTGATGTCCCTGACTCCGGCAGCGGCGGTGCTGGCGGCGGAATATGGCGCGGTGCTGTACCAGCGTCTCGCGCAGCGGGCTGCGGGCAGCGGTTTCTGGAGTGCGGTGGGGCGTCGGCGCCAGGGCCTGGCGATCGCCCTCATGAGCCTGATCATCGGCGGTTATCTGGTGAACGCCCAATGGGCCGCGCCCCGGGCCGACCGTGAACTGTCGTTCGTCCCGGTGACCGACCAGATCATGGCGCTGCAGGCCAGCGGGCATCAGTTGGCGCTGTATCAGGCCAACGAGCGCATTGCCGGCGCCAGCGTGTTCTACACCCAGAGCCTGCTCAAGGACCTGCAGACCGAAGCGCAGTTGCAGGCCTTTCTCGCCGAGTCGCCGCAGCATGTCGCCGTCATCGGCGGCGACCAGACGCCCAAGCCGCCATTGCAGATCCTCAAGACCCTCATGGTCAGCCGCCAGGCCTACCACTTCGTCAGCCTCGCGCCGGGCCACTGACCCAGCAACGAAAACGGCACCTGAATCAGGTGCCGTTTGTCTATCCGGGCGAGGCTTACTGAGGGTTCTTCAGCTTGACCACATCACCGGAGACCTTGGTGGTGTAGCCGTTCAGGACCCAGGCCCAGAACCAGCTTTCCTGGACCTGGGTGTTGATCAGAGCGTCGCCGCCCTTGGCCTTGATCGCCGCAGTCTGCGCGCGGACGAAACGGTTGTTCTGCTGGATCGGGAACATGCCCAGCAACATGATGCCGGTGGCGCTCCCTTCACTGTGACCGATCACGGTGTACTGGCTGCTGTCCAACTGCTGGGTTTTCATCGGGGTGCCGGTGCAGCCCGCAAGAACCAGACCGAGGCAGGCAGAGGCAACGACTTTGCTGATGTGCTTCACGACGCAACTCCATGGAAAAAGCGTCCGGGATTCATTTCCCGGGCGCGGCACTTCACTCGCGGGACATTGAAATGCCCATCCCCGTGGCCCCGCCCCTTGCCCACGCCCCCTTGAACGCCACCCCTTGAACCCTTTCCCGCTGATACCCGCTCACCGCCCTTGAAACCATGACTCCTGCCCATTGACGGGCATTTCCTCAAAGGAGTCAGTCATGACCATTACCGTTACCACCACGACCCTGGACCAGGCCGTCGCCCAGAAGCGTTTCGACGATGCCTGCCACTATCTGCGCCAATCCGACCTGGCCAACTTCCTGATCGACGAACTGATCGCCGTCAAGGAAGAGCTGATCGTGGAAGTCACCAACTCGTCGGCAGCGGACAAGACCGACCGCTGGATTCCTCCGGCTGCCAACTCCACCACTTCCGCCGGGCGCGTGGTGTGGAACCTCAAGTCCCAGGTGTACGCCATCGAGAAAAAATACAAGCAGCCGGACCTGAGCAATTTCCAGAAATTCCTCGCGCTGTTCAGCAGCGACCGGGTCGAGCGCCTGTCCCCCGCCCTGGTGCTGATGCACGAGCTGGGACACGCCTGCCAGTTCCTCACCAACAAGGCCGAGTTCCGCCAGCAACTGGCGAACAAAAACATCCTCGAAGTGGAAAACATCAACGTCAACGCCATCGAGAACACCGTGGCCAAGGAATTGACTGCTAAAAACAACAAGGAAGGCCTGCGCTGGGATTACCTCGACGCCCGCTAAGCCTTGCTCCCCGGCGACAGCCTGTCGCCGGGGGGACTTCCCCCGTGTTCGTGTCGGGCCGTGCGGCCTGGAAAAGGAGTTATTCCCATGTTGATTCTGCGTTCACTGATCATCGGCCTGAGCCTGCTGGCCAGCGCTGCCCACGCCCTGGAAACCGCCCAGGTGCCGCCCGCCACCCTCAAGGCCTACGCCGCCACCCTGAGCACCGTCGCCGGCAGCAGCCAGTGGCAGCAACTGTGGAAACGCTCTCGTGACCAGGGCGTGTTCGTCCACCAGGGCGAGCAACCGCGCTTTACCGTCAGCCAGGACAAACTGCCGGACATGGCCCGCAGCACCTTGCTCAACGCCGGCAGCGTCACCCCGCAAAACACCACTCAGGCGCTGTACCGCTACGACTTTTCCAACCCCATCGGCCAGGCCAAGGGCATTTCCCTCAGGGCCATGTGCCTGTTGGTGGACTGGCGTACGCTGCCCAGCAATACCCAGCCCGATGACACCCACTACATGGGCAGTGTGAGCCTGCTGCACACCTACCCCTGCCCTTGAAACCGGCCAGCCGCCCAGGCCCGGGGCCTGGGCGGCAACCGCTCATGAGCCGAGCTGCGAGCCCAGCAGATCGGCCTCCTTGCGCCGCCGAGTGCCGTAGCTGTCGCCAAAATTGCGCAGGTTGGCCAGGGCACTCTTCCAGTCGCGGGCCACCACCTGGGCCCAGAACTTCGGCGTGCGGCTGGCCAGGCTGCCGTACTGAAAGGCCACCGAGGCGATCACGGTCTGCATCGGCGCCGGCAGCTGGGCGAAATCCACCCCGCTGGCCTGGGTGTAGGCCGCGGCCAGGCGATCGACGAAGGGCGCCTTGTACGCCTCATCGATCAGCTCGGCCTCGGCGCTGCTGATGCTCAGGGGCTGGTCAACCAGAAACTGCTTGGCCTTGAGTCCCGTCAGCCCCAGGTAGGGCGTCAGCCGCCGCACCAGATCCGCCGGCAGATTGAGCGCCTGCAGATCCTGGACCCCGCGCTGCCCCAGGTCGAACCCGGTGCCCACCGTCACCCCGCTTTTGCTGTTGGCCGCATCGGGCACATAACCGCGAGTCATGGCACCGCCTTCGAGGGCGGCGATAAAACTGAAATCAATCGCATAACGTGACATGGATATTTCCTCCAACGGTTGAAGAAAATCCAGTGCACCACCCGCGACCGATACAACATCAGAATGTAATAGTTCCCTTTAATAGGGGGGAAATTTCCCACTGAACAACGGACGAGGCACCTCCTTAGGATCGAACCAGCGTTATCCATAATTCCAAGGAGGTACCAAATGGACGTGAAAGACCTCAGTCTCATTGATGTTCGCCAACTACCCCACTCGCTCCAGGCCCTCATCGACTGCATCGGCCTGGAGAACGCCTACCGCCTGACCCGGGAATACGGCGGCCGTCCCAAGTACATTCCCAAGCACGCCGAACGCACCTCGCTGGCCCTGATCCTGCCCCCCGACGCCCTCAACGCCCTGATCGAACGCTTTGCCGGCCTGGCCCTGGAAATCCCCAAGGCCGATCACTTCTGCCGGCAGATCCGCAACCAGCACATCCAGCTGGAAAGCCTGGGCGGCATCTCCCGCAGCGTGCTGGCGGACAAGTACGGCCTGAGCCTGCGGCAGATCGGCAATATCCGTCGCCTGGAAGCCAACACTCACCGGTAATCGATTCCCGCTGAATCGGCCGTCACGGCTTTCTTAAGGTACAGGGGCGCATTTCGCGCAACGAAGAACAAGGAGCTAGACCATGGCAGATATTGATAAGGGCTTGATCGGCGGCGTGATTGCCGCGCTGCCCCTGGACAAGATGATCACCGGCCCACTGATGGCGATGATTCAGGCGCAGGTCGCCGCGAGCAAAGCCTATGCGGACTTCCTCATGGGCGTGTGCATCAAGGACGGCCAGGCGGTATCGGTGCAGTTCGACTACGACGAAACCCTGGTGGATGAACAGGGCGTCTACAAGGGCACGGTGAAGAAGTCGATGCGCATTCCGCTGCTGGCGGCCATCAGTCACCCCAACATCACCATCGAGGAAGGCTCCATCGAGTTCGAGCTGACCATCAGCCAGATGGCCGAGGACACCAGCTCCACCGAAGCCTCCGGCAGCTTCGAGGCGAAGCTGGGCTGGGGCCCGTTCAGTGTGTCGGTCAAGGGTGCGGCAAGCCACAAATCCACCCAGACCCGCAAGACCGACACCCGCGCGCGCTACGCCATCAGCACCAAGATCGTCCGCCAGGACCCACCGGAAGCCCTGATGCGTGTCATCGACTTCCTCACCGACGCCGCCACCAAGCCGGTGCGGCTGCCGAGCACTCAACCGACCGACCCGGACAAGCTGCCAACCGCTAATACGCTGGCAATGCCGGGCGCTGCGGCCGAGAAGAAAACCGGCACCGGCGGTTGATCCACGCGGCACCTTCGACCCAGTAACCCGCCCCGCCTTCACGGCGGGGTTCTCCAGCCACCGAACAAGGAGCGTGATCCATGGCATTCTTTTCCCGCCGCAAGGAGCCCATGTCAGCCAGCGACCTGAGCCACATCACCCGGGGCATGCACCAGGCCGCCGCCGCCACCCACAACCTGATCGCCCAGCAGTACATCAAGCTGTTCGACCAGTTCTTCGATTACAACGTCAACGACCTGGGCACGCCGATGAAGGCCAAGATGGTCGAGGTGGCGCTCAACGAGCAGCACATCATCAATGTGCCGCTGATCGCCCTGGTTTCGCCCAAGGGCCTGGCCCTGCACAAGATGACCGTCGACCTGTCGGTACGCATGCATGGCACCGAACTGCAGAAGGCCAGCCACGACCTGGAGAATGGCGAACTGCAAAGCGAGAAGTTCTTCGTCACCTTCGGCAGCGGCAAGCGCGAGGGCCAGGAACGCGACCCGGACGAAGTGCAGATCAGCATGGAGTTTCGCGACTGCGAGCCGCCGGAAGCGATCCAGCGCCTGATCGAAGAGTTCACCAACCTGATCAGTCCGCAACGGATCGAGCACGGCCCCGCGCCGACGGCGATCGCGCCCGCCGGCAGCCCGCCAGCCGATCCGGACCTGCTGGCCCCCTGAGCCCGGGGCGCGCCCGGCTGACCGCAGCGGTCAGCCCCGAGGCGCATCAAGGCTTGAGGTTCACCGAACGCCAGTCGCTGGCCTCGATCATGCCAAGCATCTTCGGCGCGCCATTGAGGGTATCGGTGGTGATGAACAGGGAAGCGCCATAGCCCAGGGTCGGGGTCGCCAGCTTCAGTTCCTGTTCCAGTTCATCCATGCATTCACTGTGGGTCACCAGCACAAGATTGCGCCCGGCCACCTTGTGCGCCAGCACGTCGCGCAACAGATTGCCCTTGCAGTCGTACAGCCAGCCATCGCCACTGCTGACCTTGCTGAACATGTAGCCCGCAGTCTGCGCGGTACGGGTCATGGGGCTGTTGTAGAGGTCGGTGCGTTCCAGGCCCAACTGCTCGAATCGCGCGCCGATGGCTACCGCCACCTCCCGGGCACGATCGGTAATGCCATCGGCGGGCCCCAGGCAGGGCGCGCTGGAACGGTCGCAGCGCTCCACATGCCGCACCAGGACAATGGTGTCGCCCTTGGCCCAACTGCTGGTCACCGCCTTGATCCCGGCCACATTGCCGTGAGCCAGGTCGGGCACCGCCGTCGGCTGCAACAGCAGCAGGCCAAGGGGAATCAGCAAAAAGGCCGCCAGCAGCAACCCCAGGCGGTTCTTGTAACGCGTCAGGCCGCCCATCGCGAATGAGCGTTTGACCGGCGGCAAAGCGAGTCTTGTGGCCACTGTCCAACCGCCCCTCTGAGAATGATCCGATGTGTTGAGCGACGCGCCATCAGGCTAGCGCCTGCTGATGACAAACGAGCGCCGCCGAATGCCGGCGGCATCGACTCGTCGGACTCTAGGGCGGCAAGCGTGGGGCGCGGGTGAAATGAATGTGAAAAAAAGCTCAACGGACCGACGGTGATCCCGCAAAATGACCGTCCATCGCATCAAACATTGTCCTGGGACAATACCGACGAAATCGTTTCAGCTATGGAACGTCCCGCCGATACACCCCCTACAAAACACCTTGCTGGTCACCAACAACAACAATCTTCCAGCCAACTCAAGATCAAGAAGAGCTACGTTCCTGGAGGAATTCAATGAGTAGTTGGTTTGCCAACATCAGCGTCAACCTTAAGCTGGGCCTGGGTTTCGGCCTCGTCCTGGCCCTGACCACCGTCCTTGCACTGACCGGCTGGACCAGCCTGGGCAACCTGATCGACCGCAGCAACTGGATGAGCGACATCACCCAGCTCAACAGCGGCCTGACCAAACTGCGGGTCACCCGCCTGCAGTACATGCTGGCCAACGGCGACGAAACCGCCGCCCAGGGCGTGCAGAGCACCCTGGACGATTTCAGCGCGCAGCAGAAAAAGCTCCTGGCCTCGTTCCAGAGCCCGGACAACATCAAGCTCCTGCAAGGCCTGGGCACGACCATCAGCGCCTACCAGGACTCGCTGAACAAGATGCGCAATGCCTACCGTACCGGCGACGCCGCGCGCCAGGCGATGAACCAGAACGCCGAGCGCGCCAACGACCTGATCAACGCCATCAACGCCCGGGTCAAGCAGATGCCCCTGAGCGACGAGCGCTTCGAGCAGTTCCAGGCCATCACCCAGGCCAAGGACGCCTTCCAGCTGGCCCGCTATGAAGTGCGCGGCTACGTCACCACCAACAACCCGGACACCGAACAGAAAGCCGCAACCCAGCTCAATGCGGCGATTGCCGAGCTGGACCAGCTCAACGCGCACTTCGGCAGCACCCAGCGCGACGCCATGCAACAGCTGGAAGCGGCCCTGAGCGGCTACCGCAGTTCGCTGCAGGCCTTCAAGCTGGCCTTCAGCGATGCCGTGCAGGCGCGCAAGGAAATGACCGACCAGGGCGCCGACATCGTCAGCCGCAGCGACGCCCTGTACCAGATCCAGCTGGACCGTCGCGACATCGAAAGCGCCCAGGCCCGCAGCCTGCAGTTGATCAGCACCCTGCTGGCGCTGCTGGTGGGCGTACTGGCCGCCGTGATCATCACCCGGCAGATCACCCGCCCGCTGCAGGAAACCCTGGCCGTGGTCGAGCGCATCGCTTCCGGCGATCTCACCGAAAACCTGCGGGTTACCCGTCGCGATGAACTGGGCGTGCTGCAACAGGGCATCGCCCGCATGGGCGTGACCCTGCGCGAGCTGATCGGCGGCATCCGCGACGGCGTGACCCAGATCGCCAGCGCCGCCGAAGAACTGTCGGCCGTGACCGAGGAAACCAGCGCCGGGGTCAACAGCCAGAAAGTCGAGACCGACCAGGTGGCCACCGCCATGCACGAGATGACCGCCACCGTGCAGGAAGTCGCACGCAACGCCGAAGAGGCCTCCCAGGCCGCGGCCGCCGCCGACGGCGAAGCCCGCCAGGGTGACAAGGTGGTGGCCCAGGCCATCGAACAGATCGAGCGCCTGGCCAGCGAAGTGGTGCGCTCTACCGACGCCATGACCGTGCTGCAACAGGAAAGCGACAAGATCGGCAGCGTCATGGACGTGATTAAGGCCGTGGCCGAACAGACCAACCTGCTGGCGCTGAACGCCGCCATCGAAGCCGCCCGGGCCGGTGAAGCCGGGCGTGGTTTTGCCGTGGTCGCCGACGAAGTGCGGGCCCTGGCCCAGCGCACCCAGAAGTCCACCGAAGAGATCGAGGAACTGGTGGCCGGCCTGCAGAACGGCACCCAGCAAGTGGCCACGGTGATGAACAACAGCCGCAGCCTGACCGACAGCAGCGTCGAGCTGACCCGCAAGGCCGGTGCCTCGCTGGAAAGCATCACCCGCACCGTGTCCAACATCCAATCGATGAACCAGCAGATCGCCGCCGCCGCCGAACAGCAGAGCGCCGTGGCCGAAGAGATCAGCCGCAGCATCATCAACGTGCGCGACGTGTCCGAACAGACCGCCGCCGCCAGCGATGAAACCGCGGCCTCCAGTGTTGAACTGGCGCGCCTGGGCGGCCAGTTGCAGATGATGGTCAGCCACTTCCGCGTTTGATTTGCGCCCCGTCGCCGCCCCCCTTGAACCAGGGTGGCGGCCACACGCGGGTTGGTAGACCGGTACTCCAGACAACCGGCGCACGCAAGGTGCCCCGCGCATGGACGCCCTACCTCTGTAGCCGCTGCCGCAGGCTGCGACAAGGCCCGCAGGGCCTTCCTGGGCCCTCAAGAGCGGCGTCCCCTTCGGGGCCGGTCGCAGCCTGCGGCAGCGGCTACAAGAAGCGGGGGCGCCGGCCATTTACAGCCCTTGGGGTTTGCCCTTACCTTTCCCGCTCTTCGTCCTGCTGTCCTAGGGATTAGTCACCAGGAACCCGTACATGCCCAGCCTCGGTTTTACTTCGGTCCCGCCCCTGCTGAAATACCTGCTCTATGCCGAGCAACTGGGTATTGCCACCGAGCCGGCGCTGGCGGCGGCCGGGCTGCAAGCCGCGCAGTTGAACGACACCAGCCTGCGCCTGCCCATGGAGGTGCATGAACGGCTGCTGGACTATTTCTGCCAGCACTCCGGCGATCCGCTGTTCGGGCTCAATTCGGCGCGCTTCGTCAAACCCAGCTCCTGGAACGTGCTGGGCTACATCACCATGAACTGCGCGACCCTGGGCGAAGCCATGGGCCGCATCATGCCGTTCGAAAAACTGGTGGGGGACATGGGCACCAGTCGCGCCGAGGCGGCAGGCGATCAGGTGCGGCTGATCTGGAATTGCCGCCATCAGCGCCCGGACATTCGCCGGCACCTGGTGGAAAACGTCCTGGCCTCCTGGCTGTTGTACGCGCGCTGGATCGCCGACTCGCAGTTGTCGCCCAGCGCAGTGTGGTTCGAGCACGCCCTGCCGGACCAGGCCGAGGCGGCGCAGTACGAGGCGTTGTTCGGCTGCCCGGTGCTGTTCCAGCAACCCTGCTCAGCGCTGGTGGCGCCACTGGACTACCTGCAGTTGCCCCTGCGCCAGGCCGACGCACGCCTGCTCAAGACCCTGGAAGAACATGCCCAGGCGATGATGGCGTCCCTGGGCGATGCGCCCCTGGCGTTGCAGGTGCAGAACCTGTTGCGCCAGTTGCTCAAGGACGGCCTGCCGCGCAAGGAGCAGGTGGCGGAGCAGTTGCAGATGTCGGAACGCACCCTGCAGCGCCAGCTGCAACAGGCCGGCACCTCCTACCAGCAGATTCTCGATGACTTGCGCCAGGAGTTGGCCGAGCACCACTTGCGCCACAGCGCCCTGTCGATCCAGGACATCGCCGATTGCCTGGGCTACAGCGAATCCCGTTCCTTTCACCGCAGCTTCAAGAACCGCACCGGGCTGACCCCGGGGCAATTCCGTCAGGCCACGCTGAGCACCGGCAAGGCCTGAGCCCCCTCAGACGCAAATGGCGTTGGTGAACACCAGTCGATTGCCGAATGGATCGCTGACGGTCATGTCCTGGCTGCCCCAGGGCATGGCCTGGATCTGCGGATGGGAGAAACGGTAGTTCTTGGCCAGCAATTGCTGCTGGAAGGCTTCCAGCTCGTCGGTCTCGATCCGCAGCGCCGCACCCGGGGTGCTATCGCCGTGATGCTCGGACAGATGCAGCACGCATTCGCCCCGGGACACCTGCATGTACAGCGGAAAGTCATCCTCGAAACGATGCTGCCAATCCAGGTTGAACCCCAGGAAGTCGAGGTAAAACTCCCGGGCCTTGGCTTCATCGAAGATCCGCAGGATGGGGGTGGTTTTGCCAAAGCTCATTGCACGACTCCCTGACCGAAATAAGCCGCCTGTACCGACGGCGGTTCCCAGCACTTCGGCGCCACTCAGGGATTCTTTAATAGCACCGCGCCATCACTGTGACGAAGATCAAAGAATCAGCCCGCGGTGCGAAAGCCCCGGCGCAAATCCCCCTCCCGCGGCAGGAAGCGCCCGGCGCGCTGAGCGTTGGCCCGGCCCTGGGCATAACTGCACACCCCGTTGACCCAAACCCCGTCGATCCCTTGCGCCGCTTGCTGCGGGTGCTTGAAGTCGGCCACGTCGCGCACCCGCGCCGGGTCGAACAGCACCAGATCCGCCCAGTGCCCTTCGCGGATCTCGCCGCGCTGCTGCAGGCCGAAGCGCGTGGCGGAAAGCCCGGTCATCTTGTGCACCGCAGTGTGCAGCGGGAACAGGCCCAGGTCGCGACTGAAGTGCCCGAGCACCCGGGGAAAGGCGCCCCACAGGCGCGGATGGGGGAAGGGATCGTCCGGCAGGCCATCGGAGCCGATCATCGACAGCGGATGGGCGAGGATGCGCCGCACATCGCTTTCATCCATGCCGTAGTACACCGCCCCCGCCGGTTGCAGGCGCTCGGCGGCGGCCAGCAGGCTGACGCCCCACTCGTCGGCAATCTCGTTCAGATCACGACCGCCCTGTTCGGGGTGCGGCGTGGACCAGGTGATGGTGATGCGGTACGCATCGGTGACCTGCTTGAGATCCAGGGTCGAAGAGCTGGCGGCGTAGGGATAACAATCACAGCCCACCGGATGATCCTGGGCCGCCCGCTCCAGGGCCGCCAGCAGTTGCGGGCTGCGCCCCCAGTTGCCGGCCCCGGCGCATTTGAGGTGGGAGACGATCACCGGCGCCCGGGCCGCGCGACCAATGAGGAAGGCCTCGTCCATGGCCTCCAGCACCGGCTCGAACTCACTGCGCAGGTGGGTGGTGTACACCGCGCCGAATGCCGTCAGTTCCTGGGCCAGTTGCAGCACTTCATCGGTGTCGGCGCTAAACGCGCTGGCGTAGGCCAGCCCGCTGGACAGGCCCAGGGCCCCCTGCTCAAGGCTCTCGCGCAACTGCCCGCGCATGGCCGCGATCTGATCGGCGCTGGCGCTGCGGTACAGGTCCGGCAGGTGGTTGCTGCGCAGCGCCGTGTGCCCCACCAGGGCCGCGACATTCACCGCTGGCTGCGCCTGGTCCACCGCCGCGCGGTAGTCGCAAAACCGTGGGTAGACAAACATGCCGCGCTCGCCCAGCAGGTTCATCGGGTCCGGCGGGTCGCCCTTGAGGCTCACCGGCGCGGCGCTGATCCCGCAGTTGCCGACAATCACCGTGGTCACGCCCTGACTGAGCTTGGGCAACATCTGCGGCTGGCGGATCACCACCGTGTCGTCATGGGTGTGCACGTCGATGAAACCCGGGGCCAGCACACGCCCGGCGGCATCGATATCGACCTCCGCCGTGGCCATGGACAGATCGCCAATACAGGCGATGCGACCGTCGCCGATCGCCAGGTCGGCGGGGTAACCCGGGCGGTCGCTGCCGTCGATGATCAGGGCGTTGCGGATCAGCGTGTCGTAGCGCATGTCAGTCTCCCAGGGGCAGGCAGTCTTCGCCGCCACGGTAATGGTCCAGGGCCAGCTTGATCCGCCGCAGGCGCTCCTGGTTGTCGTCCGGCTGGGCCAGGGCCAGCTCGGTGGCCAGCACGTCGATGGCCAGGAGCATGCCGTAGCGGGCCGCGGTGGGTTTGTAGATGAACGGGGTTTCGGCGCTGTGCAGGGGCAGCAGCACATCCGCCAGTTGCGCCAGGGGCGAGTCGGGCAAGGTGATGGCCAGGATCCCCGCACCGTAGGTGCGCGCCAGGGTCACCGCCTCCAGCAGCTCGGGGGTGATGCCGGTCAGGGAACAGGCGATCACCGCGTTTTGCGGCCCCAGGGCGGCGGCGGTGACCCGCATCATCACCGGGTCGTGACAGGCGGCGATGGGGTAGCCCAGGCGCACCAGGCGCACCTGCAGTTCATCGCTGCACAGGGTCGAGCAGCCGCCGCTGCCGAAGGCGTGAATCATCCGCGCGCGCCCCAGCAAGCGCACCGCGTCGGCGAACTGCGCCTGGGTGAAACCGGCCAGGTGCCGATGCAGCACGGACTCGATGTCGCCGACGATCTGCCGGTAGAAACCGGACTGCTCGGGCGTACTGCCCGGGTCGAGAAAGCGGCTGCCGACGCCGCTGGCCTGGGCCAGTTGCAGGCGCAGTTGACGCAAGTCGCGGCACCCGACGCTGCGGGCAAACCGCGACAGGGTGGCGGCGCTGACTTCGGCGCGTCGGGCCAGTTCGTCGAGGCTGGCGGAGGCGCCAAAGCCGACGTCGTCCAACAGCAGACGGGCGATCCGCTGCTCCCCGGCGCTGAAGTCGTTCAGCCCCGAACGGATCTTGTAAAGAATGTCCATCTACAGCAGCTCCGCGAGACCCAGGGTCAGGCCGAAGGCGATCAGCGAGATCAGCGTCTCCAGCACGGTCCAGGTCTTGAAGGTTTGAGTGACGGTCATATTGAAGTATTCCTTCACCAGCCAGAAGCCACCGTCGTTGACGTGGGACAGAATTACCGAGCCGGCGCCGGTGGCGATCACCAGCAGTTCCGGGTGCGGGTAGCCCAGGCCGACGGCCACCGGCGCCACCACCCCCGAGGCGGTGGTCAGGGCCACGGTGGCGGAACCGGTGGCGACCCGCATCAGCACCGCGAACAGCCAGCCCATCCACAGCGGCGACAGCTGGAATTCATGGGCCAGGCCGACGATCTGCTCGGTGACCCCGGAGTCGATCAGAATCCGATTCAGGCCGCCCCCGGCCCCCACCAGCAAGGTGATGCTGGCCGTGGGCGCCAGGCACTCGTTGGTGAACTTGAGGATCGATTCACGGTTGATGCCCTGGGCCAGCCCCAGGGTCCAGAAACTCACCAGGGTCGCCACCAGCAGGGCGATCACCGAGTTGCCGATGAACAGCAGGAACTGATTGAGCCCGGTGCCGGGCTCGGCCAGCAGGTTGGCCCAGCCGCCGATCAGCATCAGCACCACCGGCAGCAGGATGGTGAACATGGTCAGGCCAAAGCTGGGCAGGCGCGCCCGGGGTTCGCGAGCAATGAACTGACGCTCCAGGGGGTTCTCGGCCGGCAGATGGATGTGCGGCACGATGAACCGGGCATACACCGGACCGGCGATGATCGCCGTGGGCACGCCGATCAGGATCGCGTACAGCAGGGTCTGCCCCACCGACGCCTGATAGGCCTGCACCGCCAGCATCGCCCCCGGGTGCGGCGGCACCAGAGCGTGGACCACCGACAGCCCGGCGACCATGGGCAGGCCCACCATCAGCAGCGACACCCCCACCCGCCGTGCCACGGTGAAGGCAATGGGGATGAGCAGTACAAAACCCACTTCGAAAAACAGCGGCAGCCCCACCAGAAAGGCGATACAGACCATGGCCCAATGGGCGTTGCGCTCGCCGAAGCGGTCGATCAAGGTCCGCGCCACTTGTTCGGCGCCGCCGGATTCGGCCATCAGCTTGCCGAGCATGGTGCCCAGGGCCACCACCAGGGCGATATGGCCCAGGGTCTTGCCGACCCCGGCTTCATAGGCACCCACCACGCCGGACGGCGGCATGCCGGCCATCAGCGCCAGGCCGACGGACACCAGGGTGATGACAATAAAGGGATTGAGCCGGTAGCGGGCGATCAACACGATCAACGCAATGATGGCGACTGCGGCGTAGCCCAGCAGCCAAAAACCCGATGCAGGAGCCATGGGACCCTCCTTGAAGACAGCGTCACTTCGAATGGTTGTGAAACGCTTTAATCACTTAAGGAGGCGGGTTTCAAACCCAGTGAAACTAATTTTCGTAAAGAGGCAGGCCTTGTCGCGAACAGCTAAGTAAAACGCCGCTCGATGAAAATCGGCAGTGGATATTTTCACTCCACGGCCCTGACAAACCGCCGAGCGGAACGACTCGCCCGAGGGCTTCAGTCGGGCTGCACCCGAGCCCGTTTCAGCAGCTGCCTGCAACGTTCGGACAGGTGCAGCACCTGCAGGTGCTTGCCGGCCTTGGCATAACGCTCGCGCAGGGTTTTCAGGGCGGCGATGGCCGAGTAATCCACGAAGCTCAGGTGGCGACAGTCGACGGTGACGTGCTGCGGATCGCCCGCCGGGTCGAACTGGTTGAGAAACGGCGTGGTGGAGGCGAAGAACAAAGTGCCGTGCAACTGATAGCGCTTGCTGCCGTCGGCCTCCAGGTGAGCGTCGGCATACAGCTCCCGGGCCTGCTGCCAGGCGAAGTTGAGGGCGGCGATGACAATGCCGCAGAACACCGCCATGGCCAGGTCGGTGAACACCGTGATCACGCTCACCGCCAAGATCACCAGCACATCGTTCAGCGGCACCTTGCGGATCACCCGCAACGAGGCCCAGGCAAAGGTCTGCTGTGACACCACGAACATCACCCCCACCAGCGCCGCCAGGGGAATGCTTTCGATCAGCGGCGCCGCAAACAGCACGAACAGCAGGATCAGGCCACCGGCCACCACCCCGGACAAGCGCCCGCGGCCGCCGGAACTGAGGTTGATCACGGTCTGCCCGATCATCGCGCAGCCACCCATGCCGCCGAACATCCCCGAGACCATGTTGGCCGCCCCCAGGGCCACGCATTCACGGTCCGGATGGCCGCGGCTCTCGGTGATTTCATCGGTGAGGTTGAGGGTCAGCAGGGTTTCCAGCAGGCCGACCATGGCCATCAGCAGCGCGTAGGGCGCGACGATCGACAGCGTCTCCAGGTTCCACGGCACCTGGGGCACGGCCAGGCCCGGCAGGCTGCCGGCGATGTGCGCCATGTCGCCCAGGGTGCGGGTCGGCAGGTCCAGCAGGTACACCAGCAAACCGACGCCGAGGATCGCCACCAGGGCCGGCGGCACGGCGCGGGTCAGGCGCGGCAGCAGATAGACGATGGCCATGGTCAGCGCCACCAGGCCGCCCATCAGGTACAGCGGCCGGCCGCTGAGCCAGTGTTCGCCGCTCTTGAAATGCTCCAGCTGGGCCAGGGCAATCACGATCGCCAGGCCGTTGACGAAGCCCAGCATCACCGGGTACGGCACCATGCGCACCAGCTTGCCCAGGCGCAGCAGGCCGAAGGCGACCATCACCAACCCGCCCAGCAACACCGTGGCCAGCAGGTACTGCACCCCGTGCTGCACCACCAGGGCGACGATCACCACCGCCATGGAACCGGCAGCACCGGAGATCATCCCGGGGCGACCGCCGAACAGCGCGGTCAGGGTGCAGATGAAGAAGGCGCCGTACAGGCCCATCAACGGGTTGAGGTGAGCCACCAGGGCGAAGGCGATGCATTCGGGGAGCAAGGCGAAGGACGTGGTGAGTCCGGCCAGGACATCGGCGCGCAGACGTTTTGCTTTCATGGTTGACCTGATCGACGGACCGGCGGACGCGGTCCTGGGGGAGAGCGGAAAAAGGCGCGCAATGGTACGGAATTGAAGCGCCGCCGAACAGCCGCTCGTCGGCGCGTGAGCAACAAAGGCAGGAGCTGGCTTGCCAGCGAAGCGGCGCTCGATCGGGCGCCAGGCTGACGGGCCCGTTCGCCGGCAAGCCGGCTCCTACAGCGGTTCAGCGGTTATTTGACGACCTTGCCGACGCCACGACCACGGGGGTCGGAAGCGGTTTCAAGCGCGGTGCCGTTGACCCGGATCGCCTGGATGTCGCCCATCTCCCAGCCCTGGTCTTCCAGGGTGTAGCCCATGGCTTTGAGCTCGTCGGCGACCTTGCCGGTGAGCGGCGCGTAGGCGTCGTAGTAGATCGTGTCCTTGGGCAGCAACTGGTGATGCACGCGCTGCGCGGCCACGGCCTTCTCCAGGGGCAGGTGGTAGTCGTAGAGGTTGTTCAGCACCTGGAAGATCGAGGTGAAGATCCGCGAACCACCGGGGGTGCCCAGCACCAGGGTGACCTTGCCGTCACGGGTCACCAGGCTCGGGCTCATGGACGACAGCATGCGCTTGCCGGGAGCAATGGCGTTGGCGTCACCGCCGACCACGCCAAAGGCGTTGGCGACGCCGGGCTTGGCGCTGAAGTCGTCCATTTCGTCGTTGAGCAAGAAGCCCGCGCCCTTGACCACCACGCCGCTGCCGTAGTCCCAGTTCAGGGTGTAGGTGTTGCTCACCGCGTTGCCCTGGGCATCGACGATGGAGAAGTGGGTGGTCTGGTGCCGCTCAAGCCCGGGACGCACCTTCTCGGTGGCCGAGATGGCATTCGGGTTGACTTCGGCGGCGCGTTTTTTCAGGTACGCCGGGTCGGTCAGCTGCTTGACCGGCACCTCGGAAAACGCCGGGTCGCCCAGGTAGTCGGCGCGGTCGGCGAATACGCGTTTCTCGATTTCCGCCAGCAGGTGGATGTACTTGGCCGAGTTCAGCTCGACGCCCTTGAAGTCCGCGGCGCGCTCTTCCTTGATGCTGATCAGCTGCGCCAGGGCGACCCCGCCGGAGCTGGGCGGCGGCGCGGTGTACAGGGTGTTGCCTCGGAAGGTCACCTGCAGCGGCTGGCGCCACTGGACCTTGTAGTCCTGCAGGTCCTGCTTGGTGATCAGGCCCTTGTCGGCCTGCATCTGGGCCACCAGCAAGTCGGCGGTCTTGCCGCTGTAGAACTCCTTGGCGCCCTGGTCGGCGATGCGCTCCAGGGTCGCGGCCAGCTCCGGCTGACGGAAGGTTTCACCGGGTTTCATGCTGCCGAAGTAGTCGCCGAAGTTGGTGCTGCCGTTGAACAGCTTCAGCGCATCTTCGCGGTACTGGTACTGCTTGTCCGCCACCTTGAAACCGTTTTTCGCGTAGCCCACGGCCGGGGTGATCAGCTCGCTCCACGGCAACTTGCCGAACTTCTGGTGGGCTTCCCACAGGCCCATCACGGTGCCCGGCACCCCGGCGGCGCGGGCGCCCACCAGGCTCAGGTTCTCGATCACCTCGCCCTTTTCATTCAGGTACATGTCCCGGGTCGCGGCCTTGGGCGCGGTTTCCCGGTAGTCGAGGAAGTAGGGCTTGCCGTCGATGTACATCGTCATGAACCCGCCGCCGCCGATATTGCCGGCCTCGGGGTAGGTCACCGCCAGGGTGAACGCGGTGGCCACCGCCGCATCCACCGCGTTGCCGCCCTTCTTCAGGATCTGCGCCGCGACATCGGCGCCGTACTGGTTGGGCGCCGCTACCGCGCCACCTTCCAGCGTCACGGCAAAGGCCGAACCGCTGGCGGCGATGGCGGCCGTCAGGGCCAGGGACTTGAACAACAGAATGCGCATAAAGTCCTTCCTTTTCTTGTTTTTGAACGGCAAGAACCTTAGGCCCGAGACGGGGGGGTGAGCAATCGCCAATCGTGGCACGAACGTCCCAAGCCTCAGCCATGGATCACCGTAGGAGCTGGCTTGCCAGCGAAGGCGATTTCAAGACGTGCGCAAAACCTGGGGGCCTCTTCGCCGGCAAGCCGGCTCCTACAAGGGATCGATTGCCGGATAGACCCGATACACACAGCCACCGCAGGAGCTGGCTTGCCAGCGAAAGCGATTTCAAGACGTGCGCAAAACCTGGGTGCCCCTTCGCCGGCAAGCCGGCTCCTACAAGGGATCGATTGCCGGATAGACACGATGCACACAGCCACCGTAGGAGCTGGCTTGCCAGCGAAAGCGATTTCAAGACGTGCGCAAAACCTGGGGGCCCCTTCGCCGACAAGCCGGCTCCTACAAGGGATCGATTGCCGGACAGACACGATGCACACAGCCACCGTAGGAGCTGGCTTGCCAGCGAAAGCGATTTCAAGACGTGCGCAAAACCTGGGGGCCCCTTCGCCGGCAAGCCGGCTCCTACAAGGGATCGATTGCCGGACAGACCCGATACGCACAGCCACCGTAGGAGCTGGCTTGCCAGCGAAAGCGATTTCAAGACGTGCGCAAAACCTGGGGGTCTCTTCGCCGGCAAGCCGGCTCCTACGGGTGATAGGCGGGGAACGGGGCTTTCAGCCCTGGAATTCGGGGTGGGCGTAATCGGCCAGCTTGCCCTGGATGAAATCCAGGAAGCACTGGATGCGCAGGGCCAGTTGCGAGTTGCGGTAGTACACCGCGTTGATCGGCTGACGATAGCCGCTGTTGAACGCGGCCAGCAGCGGTTGCAGGCGTCCGGCGCGGATGTCGTCGACGGTCATGAAATGCGACAGACAGGCAATGCCCTGCCCTTCCAGCGCCAGGTGGCGCAAGGTCTCGCCGCTGGAGGCGCTGATGTCCGGCTGGATCTGCCAACGGTCGCCATGCACATGGCGCAACGGCCAGTGGTTGAGGGTTTCGGTCTGGGTGAACCCGAGCAAGGTGTGCCCGGCCAGTTCCGCCACGCTCTGCGGGGTGCCGTGGCGGGCCAGGTAATCGGGGCTGGCAAGAATGTGCAACGGGCTGCAGCCCAGGGAGCGGGCATGCAGGGTCGAATCCGCCAGCACGCCGATGCGGATGGCAATGTCGGTGCTTTGCTCCAGCAGGTCGATGATCAGGTCGTTGCTGTTGAGCTCCAGCTGGATGTCCGGGTACAGGCGGCGGAACTCGGCCACATGGGGAACGATGGCGTGCAGCATGAAGGGCGCTGCGGCGTTGATCCGCAAGCGCCCGGACGGGGTGCGCTGGCGCGACGACAGGCGCTCTTCGAGCTCGTCCATCTGATCGAGAATGCGCTTGGCCTGTTCGAAGAAGTAGCGCCCTTCTTCGGTCAGGTCCATGCGTCGAGTGGTGCGGTTGATCAGCGTGGTCTCGAGCTTGGCCTCCAGCCGCGACAAGCTGCGGCTGACCGCCGAAGGGGTCTGGGCCAATTGCTCGGCCGCGGCGGAAATCGAACCGCACTCGATGACGCAAACCAAGACTTGCAACTCGTCGGATCGGGCTTTCACAGGAGTCCTTTATCGGCGCAGGTGGGCCCTGGATAAACCGCAGGCCCGCTTCAAGGCGCTCAATAGTAGCCGGATTCAGCCCTGGAGATTGAACACCGCCTTGAGGTGCTGCGCATAACGCTGCACATCGCCTTCGATGTTCGGGCGCTTCATCACGTCGACGCAGAGGAAGGTCGGCAAAGCGCTCATGCCGAGGAACTGGTTGGCCTTGTGGAACGGGAAGTACACCGCGTCCACACCCTTGGCTTCGAAGAAGTCGGTCGGGTCTTCGAAGGCCTGCTGCGGCGCGTTCCAGGTCAGCGAGAGCATGTACTGCTTGCCCTGGATCAGACCGCCGCTGCCGTATTTCTGCGAGGCGTCGGAGCGGGTCCGGCCATCGCTGGCGTAGAGGCTGCCGTGGCCTTCGGTGAAGACTTCGTCGATGTACTTCTTGACGATCCACGGCGCGCCCATCCACCAGCCGGGCATCTGGTAGATGATCACGTCGGCCCAGAGAAACTTCGCCACTTCTTCCTGGATGTCATAGCCCTCGTCGATATGGGTGACCTTTACCTCCAGGCCACCGCGATCCAGCACCGCCAGGGCGGTGTCGTGCAGGGTGGCGTTGTAGCGGCCATCGGAGTGGGCGAACTGTTTGGCGCCATTGAGCAGCAGTACTTTTTTCATGATCCGGCCTCATCGGGGACAACCCATCGCGCATTGGCAGCGGCGGGCTGTGAAGGTTGCAAACGATGGCGGCAGGTTAATCAGGCCGGGAGCGGAGAATAAGCCCGGGTTGCTCAAAATACATTTGACCAAAATGCACGAATCGACAGCCGATCTTTGCCTTAGGATTCTCAGCACCTTTCCCGTCAATGAGTGCTTTGTGCATGTCCACGCCCCAGGCCTTTATCCTCCACGCCAAGACCCGCGCCGAACGCGCCGACGCCTTCGAGGCGTTTTTCCTGAGCCATGTCGCCGCCAGCCGCGCTGAAGCCGGCTGCATCGAGTACCACATGCTGCGGGACCGGGAAGACCCGAGCCTGTTCATCTTCTACGAGGTCTGGGCCTCCCAGGAGGCGCTGGATAGCCACTCGGGCCTGCCGCACATGCAGCAGTTTCTCGCCGCGCGCATGGACTACCTGGAGCGCGATTTCGAGATCCGCGCCATCGACATGCTCAGCCCGGCCTCGGCTGGACGCTGAGCACAAGCTCTAGCCACTGATCAGCAAGTGCCCGCCCAGCAGCCCGAGGCCGATGAAGAACACCCGCTTGAACAGCACGGCGCTGATGTGCTGGCGCAACCATTGCCCCAACCACATGCCCAGCAGCGCCGGAGCCAGGGTCAGCACGGACGCCCCCAGTTCGGCGCCGCCCAGGGCGCCACGCCACAGCAGACCGCCGGCCAGGGCCAGGGTCGAGACGGTGAACGACAGGCCCAGGGCCTGCACCAGTGAGTCCCTGTTCAAGCCCAGGGCCTGTAGATAAGGCACCGCCGGGATCACGAACACCCCGGTAGCAGAGGTGATCACCCCGGTGACCAGCCCGCACAGCGGCGCCAGCCAACGCTCCCGGGCCGCCGACACCCGCAAGGTCGGCAGCAGCAGGCCGCTCAGGGCATACAGCAGCAGCGCCGCGCCCAACCCGCGCACCACCCAATGCCCGCCCTCGATGCCCAGCCACAGGGAACCGGCGACGGTGCCGACGAAGATCGCCAGCAACATCGGCCACAGACGCTTGAGCAACGCCGGCAGGTGCCCGCCAAAGGCCAGTTGCCAGAGATTGGTCAGGGTCGCCGGAATGATCAGCAAGGCCGCAGCCTGCGCCGGAGCCATAGCCAGCCCCAATAGCCCCATGGCAATGGTGGGCAGGCCGAGACCGATCACGCCCTTGACCATGCCGGCCAGCAAGAATGTGCCGATGACCAGCAGTGAAAGGGCCATTCCGAGATGCTGATAAAACGCGAGTGAGCTGTTCATGGGCCAATCCTGCACCCGCAGCGGCGTGCTGAAAATCTGCCATATACTGAGCCAGCCTCTTGCCCAGCAAGAGGCACATGCCAAAACCTATTGCCCGCCACCGCTGTAGGAGCTGGCTTGCCAGCGAAGGCGTGCTCAAGCCCGATGCAAAATCCGAAGGCCTCTTCGCCGGCAAGCCGGCTCCTACAGAGATGATGTTCGCCGAGGGATGTCCCATGCACTTCGATCTGATCGACCTGCGCCTGTACCTGAATATTCTGGAGGCCGGCAATATCACCGCCGGGGCCGCTCGCAGCCATCTGTCCCTGGCCGCCGCCAGCGCTCGAATCCGCGCCATGGAAGCCTCCCTGGGCATCGAGTTTCTCGAACGCGGGCGTCGCGGCATCCGCCCGACGGCCGCTGGCAAGGCCCTGGCCCAGCACGCGCGAACGCTGCTGCTGTACGCCGAGCACCTGCAACAGGACCTTGGTGAGTACGCCAGGGGGGTCAAGGGCCAGGTGCGCCTGTTGTGCAACACCACCGCCCTCAGCGAGTACCTGCCGGAGTTGCTGGCGGACTTCCTGCACAGCCATCCACAGGTCGATATCGAGCTGCAGGAACTGCCCAGCCAGCGCATCACCCATGCCCTGCGCCAGGGCGCCGCGGACCTGGGGATCGTCTCCGACGCGGTCGACACCCAAGGCCTGATGACCCGGGCATTTCGCGACGATCCACTGGTGCTGGCGATGCCCCCGGACCACCCCTTGAGCGCCCAGCCGGCCCCCAGCTTCAGCGACAGCCTGGCCTACGACTATGTCGGCCTGGCCAGCCACAGCGCCCTGGCGGTGTACCTGGAGGAACAGGCCCTGCACCTGGGCCGGCGCATGCCATTGCGCATCCGCGCCGAGGGTTTCGACGCGCTGCTGCGCATGGTCGCCCGTGGCGCCGGGCTGGCCCTGGTGCCCCTGGCCGCCCTGCAGCGCAACCCGCATCTGCAACTGCACAGCCGCCCCCTGGAGGAGGCCTGGGCACGGCGCCGGCTGTTGCTGTGCGCCCGCGACTTCGAGGCCCTGCCGCTGTACGCACAGGGTTTGTGTCGCGCGCTGCTGGAACCTTGACTCTCCCCCTAGGGGCAGACTTTAGCCTTGGGGTTTATTCCTCAAGGACCACGGTAATGAGCAAACGCATCCTGGTGATTCTCGGCCACCCCTCGCGCCACAGCCTGTGCGCGGCATTGAGCGAGCGCTACGTGAAGGCGGCGCAGGAGGCCGGGCATGAGGTGCGCCAGCTCAGGCTCGGCGACCTGCACTTCGACCCGGTCCTGCATGAAGGCTACCGGCAGATCCAGCCCTTGGAAGAGGACCTGCGCCAAGCCCAGGCCGACATCCTCTGGGCCGAGCACCTGACCTGGGTCTTCCCGATCTGGTGGGGCGGGATTCCGGCGCTGATGAAGGGTTTTCTCGACCGCGTGCTGCTGCCGGGCTTCGCCTTCAAGTACCGCCCCGGCAAGGCCTTTCCCGAGCAACTGCTCAAGGGCCGCACCGCCCACCTGATGGTGACCATGGACACCCCGCCCTGGTATTTCCGCTGGTTCTACCGCATGCCCGGCTTGCAGCAGATGCGCCGCACCACCCTGGATTTCTGCGGCATCAAGCCGTTGCGCACCCTGACCTTTGGCCCGGTGCTGGACGCCAGCGAACAACGCAAGGCGGATTGGCTGATGCAGGCGCAGTACCTTGCCAGGCAGTGAAAGCGCCGGATAATGCGCAACGCCGTCCACCGCCGGACGGCCCGGTACTGGAAAAGGAGCCTTCATGTACATCGGCCAAGCCGCGCAACTGTCCGGAACCACGGTCAAGAGCATCCGTCATTACGAAGCCATCGGCCTGTTGCCCGCAGCTCCGCGCCAGGGTCGCTACCGCCTGTATGACGCGCAGAGCGTCGAGCAGTTGATGTTCATCAAGTGCGCGCAGCAGTTGGGGTTCAAGCTCAAGGAGTTGCAGCAGGTGTTCGCCACGCACCAGGGCCAGGCCTTTCCCTGGGACCGCGCCCAGGCCGCCCTGGCGCAAAAGAGGCGCGAGCTGCAACGGCAGATCGATGATTTGCAACAGTTGCAGGGCAGGCTCGAAATTTTCGAGACCAGCCTGCAACAGGCTCGCGAGGAGTGCCCCCTGGGCAGCCTCTAGGGCGACCCGGGAGGCGTGGCCTCAGACCTCGGACAACCCGGCGACCGTCCTCGGCTTACGGAAGCACAGGAAGTAGACCAGGGTCAGCAACAGCAGGAACGGCACGCCGAACACCAGGGTCATCTTGAACGCCTCGGTGAAGAAGGTGGTGATCATCACCGCCCCCATCAGCACCAGCCCCAGCAGGGTGCTGTAGGGAAACAGGCGCATGCGGAACGACAGCTGCTGCTCGCCATGGCGCTGGTGATAGCGGCGGAAGCAGTAGTGGGTGAGGAAGATCATGAACCAGGTGAAGATCGCGCCGAACATCGAGATCGCCATCATCAGGGTGAACGAGCTTTCCGGGTACAGCACGTTGACCAGGGTCGCCAGGGCGATGCCGGAGCTGGACAGCAACAGGGCATTGAGCGGAATCCCGCTCTTGCTCAAGGCCCCCATGGACTTGGGTGCGTAACCGGCGCGGGACAGGCTGAACATCATCCGCGTGGTGATGTAGAGCTGGCTGTTCATCGCCGACAGCGCGGCGATCAGGATCACGAAGTTCATCACCCCGGTGGCCCCGGGAATACCGATGGTCTGCATCACCGTGACGAACGGGCTCTGGGCCTTGCCGGCCTGGACCCAGGGCACGATGGCCAGCATCAGCGCCAGGGTCAGCAGGTAGAACACCACCAGGCGCACGATGGTCGCGCGAAAGGCCTGCTTCACCGCGCGCTGCGGGTCCTTGGCCTCCCCCGCCGCCACCGCGATCATCTCCACGCTCAGGTAGCTGAAGATCGACACGATCACCGCGATCCACATGCCCTCGAAACCGTTGGGGAAGAAGCCGCCGTGGGCGCTGTAGTTGTGCAGCCCGTAGTCGGGGTTGCCGGAACCGAACACCACGTACACCGCAAGGATGATGAAGCCGACGATGGCGGCGATCTTGATGGTGGAGAACCAGTATTCGAAGTTGCCGAAGGTCTTCACGCTGATGGCGTTGAGCAGGATCAGCACGCTGGAGAAGGAGATGATCCACACCCATTCCGGAACGTTGGCGAACCAGTACTTCATGTACATAGCGATGGCCGTGACTTCGGCGCCCACCGCCAGGACGATGGCCGCCCAGTAGGCGTAGCGCACCAGGAAACCGGCCAGCGGGCTGACGTAGAACTCGGCATAGGCGCCGAAGGAACCGGAGGTGGAATGGGCCACGGTCATTTCCGCCAGGCAGCCCATCAGGATCAGGGTGATCAGCGCGCCGATGGCGTAGCTCAGCAGCACGCTGGGGCCGGCATAGCCGATGGCATAGGCGCTGCCCATGAACAGGCCGGTGCCGATGGCCCCGCCGATGGCGATCATGCTCATCTGGCCGGCGGTCAGTTGGCGCCTGAGGCCGTGCTCGCGATTGGAGATCGCTTCGAAACCCTTGTTGGAGGTGGTCACTTTGAGTGCCTCTTTATTGTTGTGTGCACGTATGAATCGTTGTGACGGCCCGTCCTTGTGCCGCTTGCCTGGTCGCCGCGAGCGGCGGCGACCAGGGGATGAAGCGCGCCTTAGGTCACGCTGTGACGTACCTGGAACTGCGCCTGGGCCCAGGTTTTTTCATCGAGGATTTCACCGAGGATCTGCACCGCGTCCCAGACTTCGCTGAAGCGGGTGTACAGCGGGGTGAAGCCGAAACGCATGATCCGCGGCTCGCGGTAGTCGCCGATCACGCCACGGGCGATCAGGGCCTGGATCACCGCGTAGCCTTCGGGGTGTTCGAAGCTCACGTGGCTGCCGCGCTTGGCGTGATCACGCGGGGTCACCAGCTTCAGGTCGTGGCCGGCGCAGCGCTGTTCCACCAGTTCGATGAACAGGTCAGTGAGGGCCAGGGACTTGCGCCGCAGGCTCTGCATGTCGGTCTGCTCGAAGACCTCCAGGCCGCACTCGACCATGGCCAGCGAAGTGATCGGCTGGGTGCCGCACAGGTAGCGGGCGATACCGCTGGCGGGTTCGTACTGGGTGGCCATGTCGAACTGCCGGGCATGGCCGAACCAGCCGGACAACGGCTGGGTCACCAGGTTGCACAGGGCCGGGGCGACCCAGGCGAAGGCTTGCGAACCCGGGCCGCCATTGAGGTACTTGTAGGTGCAGCCGATGGCGTAGTCGGCGCCGCTGCGAGTCAGCTCCACCGGCACCGCGCCGGCCGAGTGGGCCAGGTCCCAGATGCTCAGGGCGCCGGCTTCGTGGATCAGTCCGGTGACGGCCTGCATGTCGTGCATGTAGCCGGTCTTGTAGTTGACGTGGGTGAGCATCACCACCGCCACGTCCTGGTCGATCGCCGCCGGCAGTTGGTCCGGGCTGTCCACCAGGCGCAGGGAATAGCCCTGCTCAAGCATCCGGGTCAGGCCCTCGGCAATGTACAGGTCGGTGGGAAAGTTGCTGCTCTCGGAAACGATCACCCGCCGCTCGGGGGCGCGCCCGGCCTGCACCTGCAGGGCGGCGCTGAGCACCTTGAACAGGTTGATGGACGTGGTGTCGGTGATCACCACTTCGCCGCTGCCGGCGCCGATCAGCGGGGCCAGGCGATCCCCCAGGCGCTGGGACAGGTCACGCCAGCCGGCGCTGTTCCAGCTGCGGATCAGGCCGTCGCCCCACTCCTGCTCGATCACTTGCCGGGCCCGCTCCAGGGCCGCCACAGGGCGGGCACCCAGGGAGTTGCCATCGAGGTAGATCACCCCCTCGGGCAGGGCGAACTGTTGGCGCAGCGGCGCCAGTGGGTCCTGTTCATCGAGACGCAGGCAGTGGTTTTTATCGATCATTGGAAGTCCTGTCTTGGTCAAGGTCATGCCCGCCTGGAACAGGCCGGGCACGGGGTCTGGGCGACCCGCAAACTCAGGAAATAATGGACGAAGCCAGCTAGAATTTTCGTGCAAAGTGCAGCGCGTTACCGTACTAATCTCGAATAAAATTCTAATCCTCCAATAAAAAACGCGGATTTATGCCAGCCATGACCCTCGACTCCACCGACCTGCGCATCCTCTACTTCCTGCAACAGGATGGACGTATCAGCAACCAGGAACTGGCGGAGAAAGTGGCCCTTTCACCCTCGGCCTGCCTGCGCCGCCTGCGCATGCTCGAAGGCGACGGAATCATCAGCGGCTACCGCGCCCAGCTCAATGCCGAGCGCCTGGGCATCGAGCTGGAAGCCATCGTCCACGTGTCCCTGCGCCAGGACGTGGAAGGCTGGCACGAGACGTTCATCGGCAAGGTCCAGCAGTGGCCGGAAGTGGTGGCCGCCTACGTGATCACCGGCGCCAGCAACTACGTGCTGCGGGTGCAGGCGCGCAACCTCAAGCACTTCTCGGATTTCATCGTCAATCACCTGAACCGCGCGTCGGGGGTCACCGACATTCGCTCGGAAATCGTCCTGCAGAAGATCAAGGAGCAGGACGGCCTGCTGGACCTGGTACTGCGCAAGTAGTCCGCCCTAGAACCCCACCGGGCGCCGTGCCGGATGGCGCTGCGCGGTGGCGCTGGGCGCCTCGTCGAACAGCTTGCGGTACTCGGCGGAAAAACGCCCCAGGTGAGTGAAACCCCAGCCCAGGGCGATCTCGGAAATATTGCGCGCCGCGCCGTGTTCGAGAATGTCCTGGCGCACACCGTTGAGCCGATGGCGCTTGAGATAGGCCATGGGCGACAGGGCGAAGTATTTGCGAAAGGCCTCGAACAGCTTGAAGCGCGAGACACCGGCGGCGGCTTCCAGGTCCTCCAGGTGCACCGCTTCACGGGCGTGCTCGTGCAGGTACTGGCGGGCTCGCACCAGGTAATGCGGCAGCTTGACCCCGAGCATGGCCCGCAGCTCGCTGGAGTAGTTGTTGGGCTGGGCCAGGATCAGGCCCTTGATCAGCGAGCTTTCGATTTCCCGGGTGAAGGCCAGCTGTTCATAGAGCTCGTTGCCCTGGGTCAGCTCGCCGATGAAGTGCTGGGCCATGCGCCACCAGGCCGCGGTGGCCCCCTGCCGCGCGTCCATCGCCGGTTCGAAGCGCAGCGGCTGCTCGACCGGGCGTTGCAGCAGGGTCTCCAGGGCTTCGCTCATGGCCGGCCGGGAAATCACCACCTGCAGCTTGCGGCAGTCGCCGGAGATGGCCAGCACCTGGCTTTCGTTGGGGGCAACGATCACCCCCTGGTCGCGGTCCGAACGCAGCAGCCGACCGTCCTTGCTCAGTTCCTGTTCGCCGCACAGGGGCAGGCTCAGGCTGTAGCTGCTGAAGCGCTCGGTGTCCTCGATATCGACGGTCACATCGGTGCCGTACTCGATGATGCCCAGGGTCGTGGAGCGTGACCTGAGCACGTTGGCACTGTGGTGAAAACGGATCCGTTCGGGGGTCGCGGTTTCCAGGCGATGCGGCCCACAGATACCCGACATCCAGCTCCTGGCCCCTTCAAGGTCATAGCGATCGATACGAATCTCGCGAAACAGCCCATCAGCCTTGCTATTCATCACGGCGCACCCACGGCAATTGTTATTCAGCGCGCTCTGACGGCGCGTCTTGTGTGACAGGGCAAGTTTTGCGCCAGCCGGCAACGCTGCCAACCCAGTGGATAGCAATCGCCGACTAAGTGGATAACCCGACCCCATCGTCCTCATCTGGCCGGGCTCACAGTAGCCGATCGGCGCCCCGGGATGCAGCCGTCGATCGCTTATCCGCTCGAAGGTGGGTCGCAACTACCCAGGCAATTTTATGGATGGCCTTGGCCGACTAAGCGGATAGCCACCGGCGCCCCGCACTCTCTCTAATGACGGCACCCGATTGACCTGAATAAAAAAGGTACCGACTCATGAGTGGTGCAAGAAGCGTCGAGCAGTGGCAGGACTTCATCCACGGCTGCCTGGATTTTCGCCCCGCGGACGGAGTGTTCCGTATCGCCCGGGAGATGTTCACCGAGCCCGAGCTGTTCGATCTGGAGATGGAACTGATCTTCGAGAAGAACTGGATCTACGCCTGTCACGAAAGCGAACTGCCCAACAATCACGACTTCATCACCCTGCGCGCCGGGCGCCAGCCGATGATCATCACCCGCGACGGCGAGGGCCGCCTCAATGCCCTGATCAACGCCTGTCAGCACCGCGGCACCACCCTGACCCGGGTCGGCAAGGGCAACCAGTCGACCTTCACCTGCCCGTTCCACGCCTGGTGCTACAAAAGCGACGGGCGCCTGGTGAAGGTCAAGGCCCCGGGGGAATACGACGAGGGCTTCGACAAGGCCACCCGCGGCCTGAAGAAGGCCCGCATCGACAGCTACAAGGGCTTTGTCTTCATCAGCCTGGACGTGGCCGCCGACAACAGCCTGGAAGACTTCCTGGGCGACGCGCGGATCTTCTTCGACATGATGGTCGCCCAGTCCCCCAACGGTGAGCTGGAGGTGCTGCCGGGCAAGTCCGCCTACACCTACGACGGCAACTGGAAGCTGCAGAACGAGAACGGCCTGGACGGTTATCACGTCAGCACCGTGCACTACAACTACGTGGCCACGGTGCAGCACCGCCAGCAGGTCAACCGCGACAACGGCAGCGGCAGCAGCGCCACCCTGGACTACAGCAAGCTCGGCGCCGGCGACGCCAGCACCGACGATGGCTGGTTCGCCTTCAACAACGGCCACAGCGTGCTGTTCAGCGAAATGCCCAACCCGGCGGTGCGCTCCGGCTACGCCAGCATCATGCCGCGCCTGGTGCAAGAGCACGGCCAGGCCAAGGCCGAGTGGATGATGCACCGCCTGCGCAACCTGAACATCTACCCCAGCCTGTTCTTTCTCGACCAGATCAGCTCGCAGCTGCGGATCATCCGCCCCATCGCCTGGAACAAGACCGAGATCATCAGCCAGTGCATCGGGGTCAAGGGCGAGAGCGATGCCGACCGGGAAAACCGCATTCGCCAGTTCGAGGATTTCTTCAACGTCTCGGGCATGGGCACGCCGGATGACCTGGTGGAGTTTCGCGAGGCCCAGCGCGGCTTCCAGGGGCGCCTGGAGCGCTGGAGCGATGTCTCGCGCGGTCATCACCGCTGGACCACCGGCCCCACCGCCAACAGCGAGAACCTGGGCATCCAGCCGGCCATGACCGGCACCGAGATCACCCATGAAGGGCTGTACGTCAACCAGCACCGCAACTGGCAGAAATTCCTCCTCGACGGCCTGCAGCGCCAGCCCCTGAAACTGCGTGAGGTATGAACATGAATGCGCAATTGCAGTACCAGATCGAGCAATTCTTCTATCGCAAGTCCGAGCTCTGCGACGCCCAGGACTGGGACGCCTACCTGCAGCTGTTCGCCGTGGACAGCGAGTTCCACCTGCCGCAGTGGGACTCGGAACACGTCTACACCCGGGACCCGAAGCGCGAGATGTCGCTGATCTACTACGCCAACCGTTCGGGGCTGGAAGACCGGGTGTTCCGCCTGCGCACCGGCAAGGCGGCGTCGACCATTCCCATGCCGCGCACCCTGCACATGGTCAGCAACCTGCGCATCAGCGAGGGCGCCAACGGGCTGCTGCAGGTGCGCCTGAACTGGCACACGCTGTTCTATCGCCTGGCCACCTCCGAGGACTTCTACGGTCACGCCACCTACGACCTCAAGCCCCATGGCGACAGCTGGCTGATCCAGCGCAAGCACGTGCTGCTGCTCAACGACACGATCAACTCGGTGCTCGACTTCTACCACCTCTGACTTGACGGACATCCCTTCATGACGCACAAGGTCGCGTTCAGCTTTGCCGATGGCAAGACCCTGTTCTTCCCGGTCAAGGCCAATGAAATACTGCTCGACGCTGCCCTGCGCAACGGCATCAAGATTCCCCTGGACTGCCGCGAAGGCGTCTGCGGCACCTGCCAGGGTCGTTGCGAATCGGGCCAGTACAGCCAGGACTACGTGGACGAGGAAGCCCTCTCGCCCCAGGACCTGGAGCAACGCAAGATGCTCACCTGCCAGACCCGGGTGCAGTCCGACGCGGCGTTCTATTTCGACTTCGATTCCAGCCTGTGCCACAACGCCGATCCGGTGCGACGCACCGGCTCGGTGATCGATGTGCGCCAGGTGTCGGACAGCACCGCGATCCTGCACCTGGACCTGGGCCGCAGCGAGGCGCCGCTGGAGTTTCTCCCCGGTCAGTACGCCCGCCTGCGGATTCCCGGCACCGACAGCAGCCGGGCCTACTCCTTCGCCAACCGGCCGGGGGCGGACAACCAGTTGCAGTTCCTTATCCGCCTGCTGCCCGACGGGGTGATGAGCAACTACATTCGCGAGCGCTGCCTGGTGGGCGACAGCATCGAGCTGGAGGCGCCGCTGGGGGCTTTCTACCTGCGTCAGATCAGCCGGCCGCTGCTGCTGGTGGCCGGCGGCACCGGGCTGTCGGCGCTTCTGGCGATGCTCGAACAGGTCGTCGAGCAGGGCTGCCAGCAACCGGTGCACCTGTACTACGGGGTGCGCCAGAGTGCCGATCTGTGCGAACTGGCGCGCATCCAGGCCCTGGGCGAACGCTTGCCGGCATTCCGCTTCACCCCGGTGATCAGCGACGCCGACCCGCAGTGGTCGGGCAAGCGCGGCTACATCACCGAGCACTTGGACAGCAGCGAGCTGCGCGACCACGACAGCGACCTGTATGTCTGTGGACCGCCACCGATGGTCGATTCGATCCGAATCTGGCTGCAAGAACAGCAACTTAACCGCGTTCAGCTGTATTACGAGCGGTTTACCGAGAGTAATATCTGATCCCATCAGCATTCAGCCGCGATCGCTCCCATTCACCCTGGGATCGGTCCTGATAACAACTAGAAGAGAGCGCAAGTTAGTGGATCAAACCTTGAAGCAAGGTGAACTCAAGCGTGGCTTGAAGAATCGCCATATTCAGTTGATCGCCCTGGGCGGGGCGATCGGCACCGGACTCTTCCTCGGCTCGGCCGGGGTTCTCAAGTCCGCCGGCCCCTCGATGATCCTCGGCTATGCGATTGCCGGATTCATTGCCTTCCTGATCATGCGCCAGCTGGGGGAGATGATCGTCGAAGAACCCGTGGCCGGCTCCTTCAGCCACTTCGCCCACAAGTACTGGGGCGGCTACTTCGGCTTTCTCGCCGGCTGGAACTACTGGGTGCTGTATGTCCTGGTAGGCATGGCCGAACTCACCGCAGTGGGCAAATACGTGCAGTTCTGGTGGCCGGAGATCCCCACCTGGGTCAGTGCGGCGGTGTTCTTCGTACTGGTCAACCTGATCAACATGATGAACGTGAAGTTCTTCGGCGAGGCCGAGTTCTGGTTCGCCATCATCAAGGTGGTGGCCATCGTCGGCATGATCGTTCTGGGCTGCTACATGCTGTTCAGCGGCAGCGGCGGCAGCCAGGCGTCGGTGAGCAACCTCTGGTCCCACGGCGGCTTCTTCCCCAACGGAGGCACCGGCCTGCTGATGGCCATGGCCTTCATCATGTTCTCCTTCGGCGGCCTGGAACTGGTGGGCATCACTGCCGCCGAAGCCGCCGAGCCGCGCAAGGTGATTCCCAAGGCGATCAACCAGGTGGTCTACCGGGTGCTGATCTTCTACGTCGGCGCCCTGGCCGTGCTGCTGTCGCTGTACCCGTGGGACGAACTGCTGGTGAGTCTGAATGCTGGCGGCGACGCCTACAGCAGCAGCCCCTTCGTGAAGATCTTCTCGCTGATCGGCAGTGATGCGGCGGCGCAGATCCTCAACTTCGTGGTCCTGACCGCGGCGCTGTCGGTGTACAACAGCGGCGTGTACTGCAACAGCCGCATGCTCTTCGGCCTGGCCGAACAGGGCGACGCGCCCAAGGCGCTGATGAAGCTCAACAAGCAAGGCGTGCCGATCCTGGCCCTGGGCATCTCCGCCCTCATCACCCTGCTCTGCGTACTGGTCAACTACCTGGCGCCCCATGAAGCGCTGGAGCTGCTGTTCGCCCTGGTGGTGGCCGCGCTGATGATCAACTGGGCACTGATCAGCCTGACCCACCTGCGCTTTCGCAAGGCCATGGCCGAGCGTGGCGTGGTGCCGTCGTTCAAGGCCTTCTGGTCGCCCTTGAGCAACTACCTGTGCCTGGCCTTCATGCTGATGATCGTCGGTGTGATGTGGATGATCCCGGGCATCCGCGCCTCGGTGTATGCGATTCCGGTATGGGTCCTGGTGATCTGGGGCTTCTACCGCCTGAGCCATGCGCGCAAGGCCGGGCAGCCCGCCCTGCACTAAGCCGCACGGTTGCAACACCCCAAAGCCCGGCCTGAATCAAGGCCGGGCTTTTTTGTCGGCGCTCGCAAAGCGGTCTGCCAGCAATGGCAAATGCGGCCTGAAACAACAGTCCACCCGTTCCCTAGAATCGACTCCCTCCCGGCACCCGAGCCTGGGAGCCTGTTTCTGGATGGAGAGCGGCTGATGAACAGAACGGCGACAAGCCTGCGCTGGAGCGATGTTTTCTCACCCACCGTGGCGGCGCTGATTTCAGTGCTGGTGAACTACGGCGGAACCTTTGTCCTGGTGTTCCAGGCCGCCGAACTGGCGCGCCTGTCACCGGCCCAGACCGCGTCCTGGGTCTGGGCGGTGTCGGTGGGCGTGGGGCTTTCCGGCCTGTGGCTGAGCCTGCGTTACAAGGCGCCGATCATCACGGCCTGGTCCACACCCGGCGCGGCCTTCCTGGCCACGGTGATGCCATTCACGCCCTACGCCGAGGTGATCGGTGCCTATCTGATCTCGGCTCTGGGGTTCATCCTGCTGGGCGCATCAGGGGCCTTCGACAAACTGGTGCGGATGATCCCCAAGGGCATTGCCGCCGGCCTGCTCGCGGGCATTCTGTTGCAGTTCGGGATCAATGCCTTTGGCGGTGCCAGCGCCGACCCGCTGCTGGTGATCGTGCTGCTGGTGTCCTACGCCTTGCTGCGGCGTTTCACCTCGCGCTTTGCCGTGGTGGGCATCCTGGTCATCGGCCTGGGGCTGCTCATCGCTCAGCAACGGATCGACTTTTCTGCAGTGCACTTGAGCCTGGCCGTGCCGGTATTCACCACGCCGCAGTTCTCCCTGCAGGCCTTGCTCGGAGTGGCCTTGCCGCTGTTCGTCATCACCCTCACCGGCCAGTACATGCCCGGCATGCTGGTGTTGCGCAATGACGGCTACGGCACCAGCGCCAATCCCGTGCTCACGGTCACTGGCCTGGGGTCGCTGCTGATGGCACCGTTCGGCGCCCATGCCTTCAACGTGGCGGCGATTACCGCGGCGATCTGTACCGGCAAGGACGCCCATCCTGACCCGAAAAAACGCTACATCGCCGGTATCGCCTGCGGGCTGTTCTACATCCTGGTGGGCACCTTCGGCGTGACCCTGGCCAGCCTGTTCATGGTGCTGCCCAAGACCTTTGTCAGCACCCTCGCGGGCCTGGCGCTATTGGGGGCGATCGGCGGCAGCCTGACCAATGCCATGGCCGACGCGGCCACCCGGGAAACCGCGCTGATCACCTTCCTCGCCACTGCAGCCAACGTCACCCTGCTCGGGGTCGGCGGCGCCTTCTGGGGGCTGGTGGCCGGCTTGACCGCGCACCTGCTGATTCACGGCCGGGCCAATGCCCTCGCCGGCCGTGCCGCCAACCCCTGAAGGCCGGCGTTGAGCTAGGCCTTTCGCAGGGCCAGGGACAGGCGAGCCATGGTGGTTTCGATTTCATGGGCGCTCAGCGAGGCGTAGCCGAGCAACCAGCCCTGCCGCTTCGGCTCGGTGGCATAGAGCCGGCTGAGCCCCGGCAGCTGGATGCCGGCCCGGGCGGCCCGTTGCTGGGTCAGTTCCTCGCTCCAGCCGGGCTCCAGCAGGCAAGGAATCTGCAACCCGCCCGGTGGCGGCAAGGCCACGGCAATGCCCTGCAAATGCCGCCCGATGGCATCGAGCATGGCTTGCCGACGCCCGGCGTAGAGCTTGCGCATGGCCCGCACATGGGCGTTGTAGTGGCCCTCCTCCATGAACCGCGCCAGGGTCAACTGGAGGATCTGCGGCGTGTGGCCATCCATGATGCTGCGGGCCGCGCTGAAGGCGCCCACCAGTTCATCGGGCAAGGCCATGTAGCCCATGCGCAGGCCGGGGTAGAGGGTCTTGCTGAAGGTGCCGACGTAGAGCGTGCGCTGATAGGGGTCCAGGCCCTGGACACAGGCGGTGGGCAGGCCGTCGTAATGGAACTCGCTGTCGTAGTCGTCCTCGATGATCCACTTGCCGTGCTCGGCGGCCCAGCGGGTCAGCTCCAGGCGACGCTCCAGGGACAGGGTCACACCGCTGGGGTACTGGTGCGACGGCGTCACGTAGACGCATTGACCGCCACTGCGATCGGCCCGCAGCAGGTCGGTGCGAATGCCCTGGTCGTCGACATCGATGGGATTGATCCAGGCCTCGGCGGCCTCGAAGGCCTTGCGAGCACCGAAGTAGCCGGGGTTCTCCATCAGGATCGGCTTGCCGGCATCCACCAGCAATTGGGCACAGAGGTACAGCGCCTGCCGGGTACTGCTCAGCACCAGGATCTGCTCGGCACGCACCTTGGCCCCGCGCTCCAGGTTCAGGTAGGCGGCGATGGCCTGGCGCAGCGGCTCGGCGCCTTGCGGATCGCCGTGCAGCAAGACGTTGCCGCGATAGGCCTTGAGCACCTGGCGTTGCAGGCGCTCCCAGACATCAAGGGGAAAGCTGCGGGTTTCCGGCAAGCCCGTGGCAAATGCACTCACCGCCTGCTGGTCGGTGACACCGCCGCGCTCGACCAGCATCCGGCCCCGGCGGCTCAGCCCCGAGCCCGGCTCCCGGGCGCTGTGGGGCTGCTCCTGCAAACGCAGGCGACGCCGGGCGGCTCCGCGCAACTGGGCGCCGATGCTTTCGCAGACGTAGCTCCCCGAACCTTCGCGGCGCACGATGAAGCCGTCGCGCTGCAACTGCACATAGGCGTTCTCCACCGTATCCCGGGACACCGCGAGCGACTTGGCCAGACCCCGGGTGGCCGGCAGTTTCACCCCAGGGCCCAGAGCACCGTCGAGGATCAGCCCGCGCAAGGCCCGCTGGATGCGCTGATGCAGGTCCAGGGGCGCGAACTGCGGATCGTTGAGGCGCATGTTGAGGGTTTCAAGCTCGAAGGTCCGGGCCACGTGGTCTGCCTGATCAAATGAAAATAACGCACAAGGGGCGACCACTTTAGCCGCACAACGGCCCCACGTCAGCTGTTGCAACCGTCGCTGATGGTGAACGAGGAATGTGGCGGGGGAGCCTGCTCCCGTTCGATTGCGCAGCAATCGCAAAGCCTGCTGGCGCGGGATGCCTGAAACGCTTACAGGCCGTAGATGGGGTGCTGCGCCCCTCAGCGGGAGCAAGCTCCCTCGCCACAGGGCAATCGGCAAGCTCTACAAAAACGGCGCGTCCCCAAGGTGAGGACGCGCCGTTTCTTGTTGAGCGAACAGGGCGATCAGAGCGAGGATCGCACTCGCCACAATTCGGGGAACAGCACGGTGTCGAGCATCTTGCGCAGGTAGCCGACGCCTTCGGTGCCACCGGTGCCGGGCTGGAAGCCGATGATGCGCTCCACGGTGGTCACGTGGCGGAAGCGCCACTGGCGGAACGAGTCTTCCAGGTCGATGAATTTTTCCGCCAGCTGATACAGGTCCCAATAGGCCGAAGGGTTGGCGTACACCTCGCGCCAGGCGGCTTCCACCGACGGGTCGTGCCGGGTCGTGGTGGTGCTCTTCAACGCCAGGCGCTCGGGATCGATGCTCAAGCCGCTGCGGGCCATCAGGGCGATCGCTTCGTCATACATGGACGGGGTGGCAATCGACTCTTCCAGGGATTGCAGCAACTCGGGGCGGTGAGCATGGGGCCGCAGCAGGGCCGCGCTCTTGTTGCCGAGGATGAATTCGATTTCCCGGTACTGGAACGACTGGAAGCCCGAGGACTGGCCCAGGTACGGGCGGATCGACTTGTACTCGGACGGCGTCATGGTCGCCAGTACGGCCCAGGCGTGCACCAGTTGGTCGAAGATCCGCGAGACCCGCGCCAGCATCTTGAACGCCGGGGGCAACTGGCCCTGGCGCACTTGCTCGCGGGCGGCCTTGAGCTCGTGGAGCATCAGCTTCATCCACAGCTCCGAGGTCTGGTGCTGGATGATGAACAGCATCTCGTTGTGGTCCGGCGACAGCGGGTGCTGGGCACTGAGGATGCGCCCCAGGTCCAGGTAGTCGCCGTAGCTCATGGAGTCGGAGAAATTCAGCTCGGCGTTATGCCATTCATCCGGTGGGTTGCTTGAAAAAGGACATTGGCTCATGGCGTGGGCTCCTCGCCTCAGGCAGCGGTTGCCGCCCGCAGGCTGCGCAACCCGGACTCGGGCTGCACAACGGCGCGGACGGCCAGCTGTGTATTTATTGTAGGAATCAATCGGCCAGGGGGCGCAGGATCGCCCGCACCGGACTGGCGTCCAGGTGAGCGAAGCGCAGTGGCAGGGCAATCAGTTCGTAGTCGCCTTCGGCCACTTCATCCAGGACGATCCCCTCAAGGATCGCCATGCCGTGGCGAGCCACCTTGTTGTGGGCCTCCATGGTCTTGGACTGCTGAGGGTCCAGGGACGGCGTGTCGATGCCGATCAGGCGCACGCCGAGACTGGCCAGCAGCTCGACAGTGGCCGGGGCGACGGCGGTGAAGTCCGGGTCCCAGGTGCTCAGCGGCGCCTGTGGATAAGTGCGCAGCAAGACGCGCGGGGGCAGGTTGTCCAGGCGCCCGAGCAAGGCTTCGGGCTGCACCAGGGCGCCGCTGTCCAGGCAATGCAGGACCCGGCACGGGCCCATGTAGACATCCAGCGGCACCTCGCCGATGGGCAGGCCATCCGGCCGGTAATGCAGGGGCGCGTCGACATGGGCGCCGGTGTGGGGCGACAGGGTCACCCGCCCGACATTTACCGGGCACTCGGGCCCGAACTGCCAGACGCGCTCCTCCTGGAACGGTGTATCTCCCGGCCAGGTCGGGGTCGCGGTACTCAAGGGCGGGCTGATATCCCACCAGCGTGGTGTATTTTCCATTCGTGCGGCTCTCGGTCACTCCGGACTGAATGATACGAGCGATACCGCTGAAGTTTCTTGCGAAATAACTCGGTACTCGTCAGATATTTCGCAAATCCTGCTAATAAAGCGCGCTTCATCAACCGAATCTTGCAACCCCTCAAACCCCTTTCGGGCCGCCCCGGCAGCGCCCCGCTCAACAGCCGCCACAGAGCGCGGCAGCGCTTCTGGATACCCCGAGGTCGAGCACAGACATCCCCCGCAATGCCGGGCGCTATAGGGTGCGTCTTCAGTTCTCTGCCCGCTAGGAGCACAGCATGTCGCAACCCATTACCGTTCTGCGCGATACCCATCCGCTGCCCGTTCTTGATGCCTGCAAGTGGGAAAAGCTCGCAGGCGACCCACACACCGTCAACCTCAACGCCTACACCAGCGAGGACGGCAGCAAGATCATGGGCACCTGGATCTGCACCCCGGGCAAGTGGCGGGTGGCCTACGAAAAGTGGGAGTACTGCCATTTCCAGGAAGGCTACTGCGTGATCACCCCGGACGGCCACGATCCCATCCACCTGCGTGCCGGCGATATTTTCGTGGTGGAACCCGGAATGAAAGGCACCTGGGAAGTGCTGGAAACCGTGCGCAAGTACTTCGTGTTCGCCTGATCCCTGAACACCCGCCGGGAGCCCGCGCCATCCGGGCTCCTCAGGCATGGCGGCCATTCAACTCAACGCATCCTGCCAAATGTCTATATAATCACTGCCAAATGGCAAAGGCAGGAGTAGACCCATGGTTGCGCTGACAGACACCGGCCTCACCCCCAAGCGGCGGGGCAAGCTGGTATTGAAAGAACAGTCTTCGGACATCCTCCTGGGTGGCCGGGCACGCTTTGACGACCGCATCTCGATCTATCGGCTGACCGAGGAAGGCATCCCGCTGACGGCGATCATCAAGTTCGTCTCCTCGGTGCCCATGCTCAAGGACGAACAGGTCCTGGCCAAGATCATCGGCCTCTCCGAACGCACCCTGCACCGCCGCCTGAAAACCCCGGACGAGCCCTTGAATCCGGAGCAGAGCGCCCGCGCAGTGCGCTTTGCCCAGGTGCTGGCCAAGGCCCAGGAGATCTTCGGCAGCAGTGAAGAGGCACAGGACTGGATGGCCAAGCCGGTAATGGGCCTCGATGGCCACAAACCGGTGGACCTGCTGACCAACCCCATCGGCTTCGAACTGGTGGACGAGTTCCTCACCCGCCTGGAATACGGGGTCTATCAGTGATCAGCGCCCCCGGCAGCAGTGCAATTCACTTCTGGCGACTGGACGCCGCCCGACACGCCGACAGCTGGGACAGTGGTATCGGCGCCGAGCTGTGCGGCGGTCGCTGGAACTCCAAAGGGGTCAAGGCCGTGTATGGCAGCGCCGACCCGGCCACGGCGATTCTGGAAGTGGCGGTGCACAAGGGCTTTGCCGCCCTGGACAGCGTGCCCCATGTGCTCACCGGCGCCCTGATCCAGGACCCGTCGGCCATCTACCGGATCGATGAACAGAGCATTCCCAATCCCAACTGGCTGGTGCCGGGCATACCCAGCGCCGGCCAGCAGAAGTTCGCCGACCAGTTGCTGGCCGACCATCCATTCGTGCTGGTGCCCTCATCGGTGTCGCGCCACAGCTGGAACATTCTGATCAATCCGTTGCTGGCCAAAGGGCTGTACCAGGTGGTGGTCCAGGAACGCTTCGGCCTCGACACACGCCTCAATCCTCCCACTCGCACCGTGCCCGGCCGCCCGAACTGAGGCGGCAAAAAAAAGCGGGAACCTGCCCGACGCAGGTTCCCGCAAATGCCCCGACTGAAGGGGCCGCGTTCAATACCAAGCTTCGCCAGAGGTGAAATCGCTGCGGCCCTTCGGGCCGTTCGCAGCCTGCGGCAGCGGCTATACAGTCTTTGCCTTACTGCGGCTTGCGGTAGCTGTTGACGATGGCCGAGAAGTCCTTGCCACCCTCCCCCCGCAGGCTCATGGCCTGGTACAGCTGCTGGGCCACGGCGCCGAGCACCACCGGCTGATGTGCCTGGCGAGCGGCCTCGGTGGCCAGCCCCAGGTCCTTGAGCATCAGCTCGGCCCCAAAGCCGCCGGTGTAGCCGCGGGATGCCGGAGCGGTTTCAATCACTCCCGGCCACGGGTTGTAGGTATCGGAACTCCAGCAACGGCCGGTGGAGCTGTTGATGATCCCCGCCAGCACCTGGGTGTCGATGCCCAGGGCATCCCCCAGGGCCATGGCTTCGCTGACGCCGATCATCGAGATGCCCAGCAGCAGGTTGTTGCAGATCTTGGCGATCTGCCCGGTGCCCACTTCGCCGCAATGCACGATGTTGCGCCCCATCTGCGCCAGCACCGGTTGCAGGGTGGCGAACAGCTCGGCACTGGCGCCGACCATGAAGGTCAGGGTGCCGGCCTGGGCGCCACCGGTGCCGCCAGACACCGGCGCATCGGCCATGGCCACGCCTTGCCTGGCAGCCACAGCGGCCACTTCGCGGGCGGTCTGCGGGTCGATGGTGCTGCAGTCCACTGCCGGCACGCCGCTGGCGATCCCCGCCAGCACCCCGTCTTCACCCAGCCACACACTGCGCACATGGGCCGCGGCGGGGAGCATGGTGATCACCAGCTCGGCGCCTTCGGCGGCGGCCTTGGGCGAGGCGCTGATGCGCCCGCCCAGTTGCGCCAGCTCCGCCAGCACGCTCTGGTTGAGGTCGAACAGGTTCAGCTGATGCCCGGCCTTGATCAGGTTGCGGGCCATGGGCGCGCCCATGTTGCCCAGGCCGATAAATGCAATGTTCATGTCAGGCTCCTCAACGCAGGCTGATGGTGGTGTTCACACCGTCGTTGACGCTGTCGTCGTCGAACCAGCGGGCGGTGACGGTCTTGGTCTGAGTGTAGAACTGCACCACTTGCTTGCCGTACGGGCCCAGGTCGCCGAGCTTGGAACCGCGGGAACCGGTGAAGCTGAAGAACGGCACCGGCACCGGAATCGGGATGTTGATGCCGACCTGGCCGACGTCGATTTCGCTCTGGAACTTGCGCGCCGCCGCCCCGCTCTGGGTGAACAGGCCGGTGCCGTTGCCGAAGGGGTTGGCGTTGACCAGGGCAATGGCCTGATCCAGGGTGTCGACCTCCAGCACCACCAGCACCGGGCCGAAAATTTCCTGGGTGTAGATCTGCATATCGGTGGTTACCCCGGAGAACAGGGTCGGGCCGATGAAGTTGCCCTGCTCGTAGCCCGGGACCTTGATGCCGCGGCCATCGAGTTCCAGCTTGGCGCCTTCTTTCACGCCGCTTTCGATCAGCTCCAGAATCCGCGCCTTGGCGCGCTTGGACACGACCGGGCCCACATCGGTGCCCGGCTCGCTGCCGGCGTTGACCTTGAGCTTCTGCGCCAGGGCCTTGAGGTCTGGCAGCCATTGTTTAGCGGCGCCCACCAGCACCACCACCGAGGTGGCCATGCACCGCTGACCGGCCGCGCCGAAGCCGGCGCCCACCAGGGCATTGAGGGTCTGTTCGCGGTTGGCGTCGGGCAGGACCACGGCGTGGTTCTTGGCGCCCATCATCGATTGCACGCGCTTGCCGTGCTTGCCCGCCAGGTCATAGACGTGAGTGCCGACCGCGGTCGAACCGACGAAGGACACCGCCTTGATGTCCTTGTGGGTGCACAGCGCATCCACCACGTCCTTGCCGCCGTGCACCACGTTGAGCACGCCGGCCGGCACCCCGGCTTCCACCGCCAGCTCCACCAGCAGCATGGTGGACAGCGGATCCTGCTCGGAAGGCTTGAGGACGAAGGTGTTGCCGCAGGCGATGGCCATCGGGAACATCCACAGCGGAATCATCGCCGGGAAGTTGAACGGGGTGATCCCGGCGCACACGCCGATCGGCTGGCGCAGGGTGTAGGTGTCGACACCGCCGGCAACGTTCTCGGCGAATTCGCCCATCTGCAGGGTGCCGATGGAGCAGGCGTGTTCCACCACTTCCAGGCCGCGGAAGATGTCGCCCTCGGCGTCGGCGAGGGTCTTGCCCTGTTCGGCACTGAGGACTGCGGCAATGCGTTTGGAATGCTCGCGGATCAGGGCCTGGAGCTTGAGCATGATGCGCATCCGCGCGCCGATCGGGGTCAGTTTCCAGGTCTGGAAGGCACGCTGGGCGGCGGCAATCGCGGCGTCGACTTCAGCGGCGGTGGCAAAGGGCACCTTGGCCAGCACTTCCTGGGTCGCCGGGTTGACGATGTCATGCCATTCCTGGCTCTGGGACTGGACCCATTCACCGTCGATCAGCAATTTGACCTGTTGCAGGGTGGTGCCGTAGGGCTTGAGGGATGCGTTCATGAGGTCTCCTGACTTCTTGAGTTCTTATGCAGGGAACCAAGGCGGGCAAGCGCCTTGAAAGAGGGGCTGTCGCGAGTTGGTGTCGGACGGTTTTTGGAGTATAGATGTGCAAATTCCTAATAAGAACGCACATAAAATCCGGTCCAACATGCAAAAAAACATCACCTCGCTGAGCACCCTGAACTGGGACGACCTGAAGTTTTTCCTCGAAGTGGCGCGTACCCGCAAGGCCAGCAGCGCGGCCAAGCGCCTGGCGGTGGACTACACCACGGTGTCGCGGCGCATCGGTTCGCTGGAAACCGCCCTGGGCACCCTGCTGTTCGAAAAGTCCCGCACCAACGGCTTCGTCCTCACCGCCGAGGGCCAGCGCCTGCTGGGTTATGCCGAGTCGATCGAGAGCACCCTGCACATGGCCTGCGAGCAGGTCTCGGGTTCCGGGGTGGCATTGTCCGGGCATGTGCGCATGGGCTGCACCGAAGGCTTCGGCAGCTTCTTCGTCACCCCGCAACTGAGCCATTTCCTCGACGCCTACCCGGCGATCTCGGTGGATATCCTGCCGCTGCCGCACTTCATCAGCCTGTCCAAGCGTGAGGCGGACATCGTCATTGCCCTGGAGCGCCCGGAGCACGGACCTTACGTGTGCTGCAAGCTGTGCGACTACCGACTGCAGCTGTACGCCACCCAGGAATACCTCGACCGTCACCCGCCGATCCGCCGTCCCAGCGACCTGGGGGAACATCAATTCATCAGCTACGTGGACGACCTGGCGTTCAGCTCCGAGCTGCTGTACCTGGCCAATGTGGTGCCCGGGGCCAGCGCCAACCTGCGCAGCACCAGCGTCATCGCCCAATACGTGGCGGCGCAGCAGGGCCGCTCGCTGGCGATCCTGCCGTGCTTCCTGGCGGCCCAGGACCCGCGGCTGCTGCCAGTGCTGCCCAAGGAGATCAACCTGACCCGGCAATTCTGGATGTACTGCCGGGAGGATCTCAGGAAGTTGAAGCGCATCACCCTGTTGTGGGATTACATCCGCGAGGTAACCGAGCAGAATCGCCCGCTGCTCATGGGGGACAGTCGCAGCATGCTGTTCGCCGCCCCCTGACGCTTTACCTGCTCATGGATCGATCTGGATACCCGAAGATGAAAAAACTCAGCCGGCGCGGCTCGCTCACCCTTGGCGCAGTGGTTCTCGGCGCCTCGCTGTGGCCCGCTTCGCAATGGTGGGAAAAGGGCCTGGCGACGGCCCGCGGCGCCCCCCGCATCAGCCCCAACGGGTGCTACAGGGTTCAGGTATTCAGGCCGTTCTGGGTCCTGCCCGGCAGATTCCACACCCAGTACCACCCGGACCCGGAGCAGGCTCCCAACGAGAACCCGCACTGGGAGCTGCCGGCGTTTTTCCGTTTGTATGACCAGCGCAATGGCCAATGGCTTGGTGACAGCCAGATCTATGACCTGGTCGTCGACGGGGGGCCCTTGCAGTGGGGCATGAAAGGAGACCCGCGGGTGTCCGCGGCCATGATCGACATCGGCCCCAACGCGCCGGATTGCATCGGCGACCAGCCGGCCAAAGGGCGCTAACGGCTGCCGGGGGTAGCCGCCAGCCGGGCAATGCCGATCAGTCGGCGATCACCACGATCGACACCCGGCGGTTCTCGGTGCGTCCGGCTGCGGTGCTGTTGGAGGCCACCGGCTCGCTGCTGCCCAGGCCGCGCAGCTGGATGTTTTCTTCACGCATGCCGACCTGGGTCAGCACCTTGACCACGCTCTTGGCCCGGCGCACCGACAGCTGCACGTTGTAGGCCTCCTTGCCCGAAGCGTCGGTGTGGCCGTCGACCCGGACCTTCTGGATATCGACGCTGAGCAGGGCCTTGCCGATGCGCTGGACGATCTCGGTGCTGGCCTGGTTCAAGGTTTCCACATCGCTGCCAAACAGCACCTTGCCCGACAGGCCGAAGGCCCAGCCTTCATCCGTCAGTTCGAAGCCCTCCTGTTTCAGTACCGCGATCTGTTTCGGGGTCAGACCTTTGGGCGGCACGCTCTGGCAGCCAGCCAGGGCCAACAGGGCCATGAACACCAGGGTGCTGAACAGTCGAACCGAACGTTGCGTCATCGAGAACAAGGGAATTAGCTCCTGTTTTGAACCTGAACGATTGGGGGCTCCGCCCCCACGGTGTGTTGCCCGCCTCGCGAACCGCGCTTGGCTTGGTACATGGCCTCATCGGCAGCATTCAACAGGCTGCCGGGGGTCAGGCCATGATCCGGGTACACGGCAATGCCGATGCTCAGCGACGTCATGATCGACAGATTGCCGGGCAGCTGGATCGGCATTTCCATGCTGTTGATGATTTTGTCAGCAATGCGCTGGGCGTCTTCGACCCGGTGCAGCGGCGTCAGCAGCACGGCGAATTCATCCCCGCCCAGGCGCGCGACCAGGTCTTCCTCACGCAGTTGCGCGCGAATCCGCGTGGCCACCGCCACCAGCACCGCATCGCCGGCGGCATGGCCGAAGTTGTCGTTGATCTCCTTGAAGCGGTCGCTGTCGAGAAACAGCACCGCCATGCGCTCGTTGAGCTTGCTGGCGCTGCGCAGCGCACGGATCAGCCGGCCCTCGAAAAACGCCCGGTTGGGCAGACCGGTCAGGCTGTCGTGGCTGGCCTGGTGCGCCAGGGTTTCATTCTCGCTTTGCAGATGGGTCTGCCAGGCTTCCAGCTCATCGAGCAGGGCATTGAAGTCGTTGCCCAGGTTGTCCAGCTCGGCGATTTGCGCAGGCGGCACCCGCTGGTCGAACGCTCGCTCGCGCCGGGCCGCGTGAGCCACTTCCGCCAGGCTGCGCAGGGGGCCGGTGATGCCCCGCAGTTGCCGACGCGCCAGGTACAGCGACACCCAGGCACTCAGCGCGGTGCACAGCACGATGCCCACCAGACCGCTGAACAGGAAGCGCAAGAGGCTGCCGCCATGGCCGGTGACATTGACCGTGCCGACTTCGCGGTTCTGATGCAGGATCGGCAAGCTGATGGGCTTTTCCAGGAACGCGCTGGCGACGTGCATTTCCAGGTTGGTCAGCAGGCCGCTCTCCGGACGTTGCCAACTGGCCAGCAGGCGGCCCTGGGTGTCGTAGACCTTGGCATCGGCCACCTCTTCGGTGGAGGCGATCAGGGCCAGGGCCTCGGTGGCCACCACCGTGTCGTTGAACACCACCGCGGCTTCCACGGTGTAGCTGATGGACCGGGCGATCAGGTGCAGGTTGTGATCGGCATAGACCCGCAACGCCAGGACCCCGAGAAAGGTCAGGGACAGGCTGGCCATGCAGATCGCCAGCAGCGCGACGATCAGGTGGCCACGACCGATGACCGACCGCAGGGTGGGGCGGGCCTTGGACTTGAACCCTTTCATGGGGCCGCCGGACGACGACGAGACAATTGCAGCACGCTGGGATGAATCTTCACCCCACTGCGAGCCACCGAGTCCAGATTGACCTCGAACGACACTTGGTTGTCGCTGACCCGCAGGCAGAACAGGCTGCCCACGGTGCACTGGTCGCCGCCCTCGCTGATGCTCAGTACGGGCTGGCCGATCAGCGAGTTGAACAGCCGGTTACGCTCTTCAGTGCTCAATTTGCCGACGTACACCGAGTCGCACTCGCTGGCCAGGGCCGGACTGCTGGCCAGCAACCGGCGCACCAGCACCGGGCGGCCGGTGGCCTGTGTCGTGCCCTTGAGCAGGTCATCGGTGTATTCGGTGGGCCCCACCACGCACAAGCGCAGCTCAGCGGGCTCCACCGGCCATCGCGCGTAGCTGAGGATCCCCAGCACCACTTGCGTCACCGCCTTGGCCCGCTGCTCGGCCAGGCTGGTCGGGGTTGAAGGCTCTGACTGCGCCACGGCGCACAGACTGAACAGGCAAAGAATGGTCGACAGTGCAAACTGTCTCCACCGCAAACTGCGCTCTGTCCTCAAGACAGCCACGTCCATGCAGGGATTCTCGTTGAATTTCACGGAAATGATGCCGCAACGATAGCACAGCCCGGGAAACTGCCGCGAGGCCAGCGCCCCGAAACGGTGCCGGGCACCAGACTCAGACATCGGCGTCAGTCCAGCTCCAGCATCAACCCGCTGAGGCGCTTGACCTTGCGCCGCACGGCCTCTTCGAAGACCCCGGCGCGGGGCTCGATCAGGCTGAACCAGTCCTTGGCCCGAGTGATGCCGGTGTAGATCAACTCCTTGGTCAGCACCGGGTTCAGGGCATCGGGCAGGATCAGCGCCGTATGGGCGAACTCCGAGCCCTGGGACTTGTGCACCGTCATGGCATAGACCGTCTCCACGTCGTTGAGCCGGCTCGGCAGCACCAGGCGCACCCCGCCCTGGCCATCGTTCCGCGGGAAGGCAACCCGCAGCACCTGGCGCCCCGGCTCCTGGCCCTGCGCCTCCGGCAGTTTCAGGGCGATGCCGATATCGCCGTTCATCAACCCCAGGCCATAGTCGTTGCGGGTCATCAGCACCGGACGGCCTTCGTACCACAGCTGGTCGCTGTCGATCAGCCGGGCCTTGAACAGTGCCTGGGTAATGCGCAGGTTCAGGCCTTCGACGCCCCAGGGCCCCTTGCGCACCGCGCAGAGCAACTGGAAACGGTCAAAGGCCAGCAGCACATTGCGCGCCCACTCGGTCCAACACCGGTCGTCCAGGGGCGTGTCGGCGGCGGGACGCTGACTGCGCAGCACATTCAGGTAATGCCGGTAGCCTTGCGGGCCCTCGCCATGGCCTTCCAGCAGCAGGCGCTCCAGCGCCCGATCCTGCTCGCCCTTGAGGCTCAGGCCATACAGGTCGGCATGGCTGCGGGCCGCCAGCAGGCGCCGGGCCTCGTCGGCCTGTTGCTGATTGACCCAACGCGCCAGCTGGCCAATGCCGCTGCCTTCGCCGAAACGCCGGGAGTGACGCAGCATCACTACCTGCTGCGCCAGGGGATGTTGGTGCCCGCTGTCCTCCTGCAGGCCGCTGGCACCCAGATGTTCGCCACTGACCGCTTCCAGCCAGGCACGGGTCTGCGGGTTGTACCAGCCGGCCTCGGCATCGCGGCACAGGTCCCCGAGCACGGCCCCCGCCTCCACCGAGGCCAACTGGTCCTTGTCCCCCAGCAGCACCAGACGCGCATGGATGGGCAAGGCGTCCAGCAGATTGGCCATCATTTCCAGGTCGATCATCGAGGCTTCGTCCACCACCAGCACATCCAGAGGCAGGCGGTTGCCGGCGTGATGGCGGAAATGCCGGGTGCCCGGACGATTGCCCAGCAAACGGTGCACCGTGGTCACTTCACTGGGGATCTTCTCGCGCACTTCGTCGGCCACCGACAGCGAGCGCACCTGCAAGCTGATGGACTCGGTGAGACGCGCCGCGGCCTTGCCGGTGGGCGCCGCCAGACGAATGCGCAGCGGTTTGCGGGCTTCCACCGCCGGGCCCTGGAGCAGGGCCAGCAGGCGCACCACAGTGGTGGTCTTACCGGTACCGGGGCCGCCGGTGATGATGCTGAAGGCACCGCGGGTGGCCAGGGCGCAGGCCAGTTTCTGCCAGTCGATGGGGCCGCTGGCTCGGGCCACACCGAACAGCCCGTCTAGGCGCTGGGACAGGTTTTCCGGGGTGGCCTCGGTGACCGCCAGGCGTTGACGCAGGGCATTGTCGATGCGCCGTTCATAGGCCCAGTAGCGCCGCAGGTACAGGCGCTTGCCGGACAGCACCAACGGCCGCTGGCGGGACGCATCACCCTGATCCGCCGCCAGGGCCACCAGCCGGCTGCCGGCCAGGACCTTGCACCACTGGGCGCCTTCCAGCCCCGCCAGGACCTGGGACGGCAGCACCGGGGCACCGCTTTGCGAATCCCCTTCCGGGGGCAGGGACAGGGCGAAATCCGGCTCCTTGAGGGTTTCGAACAGGTCCAGGCAGACATGCCCATGTCCCAGCTGGTGACTGGTCAGGGCCGCGGCCATCAGCACCAGCGGATCGCAGCCCGGGTCCAGTTCATGGAGAAAGCCGACAAAGGCCTTGTCCAGGGAACGCAGCCAGCCGCGCTCGACCCAGCGCTCGAGCAACAGCAGCAGGTCCTCGGCACGGGCCAGGGGGGCCAGGTCGAACGGCACCTCCGGCGTCTCGGTCGAGGAGTCGAACAGATCCGGGGTCATAGCAGCACTCCCTGCTCCCAGGCGGGCTCGGCCCTGGGCGGCTCGGGCTGGCCCTGGAACATGCGGTCGAGACTCTCGATCAACTGCCGCGGCGGCCGGGCGAAATACGCGCCCTGGCTCGCCGAACGACTGCCGCGCAGGAACAGGTACAGGGCGCCGCCGACGTGCCGGTCATAGTCGTAGTCCGCCAGCCGGGCCTTGAGCTGGCGATGCAGGGCCAGCAGGTACAGCACATATTGCAGGTCGTAGCGGTTGTCGAGAATCGATTGTTCCATGGCCTGCTCGGTGTAGGCGGCGTCGTCCACGCCCAGCCAGTTGGATTTGTAGTCGGCCACGTAATAGCGGCCACGATGTTCGAACGTCAGGTCGATAAAGCCCTTGAACATGCCGTTGAGCAGCACCGGCTCGGCGGTGACCCGCGCCGCGCCCTGGTGGGTCTGCTGACGCACCCGTTGGTCCAGCTTGAGTACGTCGACCTTGTGGCTGGCGAACCAGAACTCCATTTCGACCCGGTACTGGGTCAGTTGCCCCAGCACCACCGGCGGCTGTCCGTCCCCCACCGGCAAGGGGGCTTGCAGCAGGTGCTGCAGCCAGTCGCTGAGGGTCGGGATCCAGCCCTGCCAGCCGCGGCGATTGCAACGGCGGGCGATGGCGTCGCCGATCTGCTCCGGGGTTGCGGCAAAGCCCTCCTCCCCGGCCCACTCCAGCAGACCATGCAGGAAGGTGCCGGGGTTCGGGCCCCGGGGAAAACGATGGATATCGCCACCACTGGCGGCGACTTCACGCGGGGCTTCAGGGTCCAGCCGCTCATCATCGAAGAGTTTCTGCGCCTGGGGGTTTTCCGGGGCTTCGCTGCTGCCCGCGCCCAGGGTGTCGCTGATGCGCAGGGCACTGTAGGAAGCGATCCACCAGTTCTCCGCCGCACGACGAACCGGGATCAGCGGCTCCAGGAGGCTGGCGTCATTGCGTGGCGGATGAAAGCGCTGCTCATCGGCGGCCGGCAGCTCGCCAACGCCGATGGCGTCACAGCCTTGCTGCAAGTCCAGCAGCCAGCGCAGCAGCCCCTTGGACTCGTCGAGCCGGGCACCACCGCCCAGCAGGTAGCCCAGGGCCGAGAGGTGCAGCACCGAGCTGTTGTGATTGCCGCGCTTGAGGTCGGCCACACCCAGCCAGCAGGCATGCTGGGCCCGGGTGAGGGCCACGTAGAGCAGCCGCAGGTCCTCCGCCAGGCGTTCTTCGTCCGCTTGCGCGATCAGCTCCGGGGTCGGTCGCAGGCTGACCTGAGGCTTGCCTGCGCCATCGTGGTAATGCAGGGGCAGGCGGCTGCCATCCACCGGCTTGGTGGAGCAGATAAAGGGTAGGAACACCAAGGGATACTCCAGGCCCTTGGACTTGTGGATGGTCACCACCTTGACCAGTTGCTCGTCGCTTTCCAGGCGCAGGATCTGCTCCTCCGCGGCCTGCCCGGACAGCGCCAGATGCTCGGCCAGATGACGGATCAGGGCTTGCTCGCCGTCCAGTTCCGCGGCGTTCTGTTGCAGCAGCTCGGACAGGTGCAACAGGTTGGTCAGCACCCGCTCGCCATCGCTGCGGGCCATCAGCGCCTGGGGCAGCTGGAAGTCGTGAAGCAGGCGGCGCAGCATCGGCAGCACGCCCTGGCTGCGCCAGATCGCCCGATATCCGCGAAACTGCATGACCCGGGCCTCCCAGGCCAGCTCGTCCTGGTTCAGCCGCTCCAGTTCCACCAGGGACAGGTTCAGGGTCAAGGAAGCCAGGGCGGCCCGCAGCGGGCGCTCCACATCCGGCTCGGCACAGGCCTTGAGCCACACCAGCAGGTCCCGGGCTTCCTGGGCGGCGAACACCGAATCCTTGTCCGACAGGTACACGCTGCGCACCCCGCGGGCGGCCAGTTCAGCGCGGACCGCCTGGGCCTCCTTGCCATCGCGGACCAGGATGGCGATATCCGCCGGCAACAGCCCCTTGAGGGGTTGCTGCTCGCGGACAAAACCGCTGCGGCCCTGCTGGCCGCCATTGAGCATCTGGACGATCGCACTGGCACAGGCCGCCGCCTGCTGCTGACGATACTGGGCCCCGGACAGTGGCTGCTCGGCCGGTAGATGCCAGAAGTTCAGCGCCGGCACCCCTTGCCCCTCGACCTGCAGATGCTCCTTGCGCCCCTGGGCCGCCACCGCCAGGAACGGCACCGGGTTCTGGCCGTCGTCTTCGCGAAACAGAAAGGCCCCGCGCCCCTGCGGACGCTGTTCGGCCTGCAGGAACACATGGTTGACCGCGCTGACCATGGCCTGGCTGGAACGGAAGTTGGTGCCCAACGTGTGCAGGCGCCCGGTGGTGGCCTGGCGGGCCCGCAGGTAGGTGTAGATATCGGCGCCACGGAAGGCGTAGATCGCCTGCTTGGGGTCGCCGATCAGAAACAATCCGGTCTCGGGATCGTTGGCCTCGATGCGGTAGATGCTTTCGAAGATCCGGTACTGCACCGGGTCGGTGTCCTGGAACTCGTCGATCAGGGCCACCGGGAACTGCTCGCGGATCAGGGTCGCCAGGCGCTCGCCGCCATCGCTGTGCAGGGCGCTGTCCAGACGCAGCAGCATGTCGTCGAAGCCCATCTCGGCACGGCGACGTTTCTCTTCTTCAAAGCGCTCACCGACCCACTGCGCGGCGTGCTGCAGGACCGCGGCGTCGGGGCTGGGCAAAGCCTCGAGGCTGGCCTTGAGCCCGGCCATGGCTTCAAGCGCCGGATGCTGCGGCGCCTCTCCCTTCCAGGCCTCGCTCATGCCGTCCGGGGTCAGGCGGGTGAAGCCGGTGCCGATGTCCAACTGTTCAACGGACTCGTCCTCGGCCCAGGCGCTGATCTTTTCAAACCAGGGCTCGAAGAAGCGCGCCTGCAGCTTGCGGCCATCGACGCTCTTGCTGGCCACGCCTTGCAGGCAGATATCCCGCAACTCCCCGGCCCATAGCCGCCAGGGTGCCTTGAGTTGCACCAGGGCTTCCCGGCGCTCCTGCAGGCAAGCCTCGATCAACTCGGCGGGCGTCTGCGCCGAGGGCTCGCGATGCTCGCTGCCAAACAGCGCGCGAACCCGCGGCAGCAACTGGGCCGGGCCGACCCAGTTGGCGCGTACCCAGTTCAGCGCATCGCCCTGCATCGGGTAGCAGAACAGCCGCCAGTAATCGCGCAGCACCTGCCCCAGCAGGTCGCTGTGGTCGGTTTCCAGGGTCTGGGTGAACAGACTGCCGCTGTCGAAGGCGTGCTCGCGCAGCATCCGCTGACACCAGCTGTGGATGGTGGAGACGGCGGCCTCGTCCATCCATTGCGCGGCGATGTCCAGGCGATTGGCGCAGGCGGCCCACTGTTCGCCAGGGTATTGCTCGCGCAGCTCGAGAATCAGGCTGTCGGGGGCACTGATCTCGTCACGGAAGAAACGCGCGGCCTCCGCCAGGCGGGTACGGATGCGCTCGCGCAGCTCCTTGGTCGCGGCGTCGGTGAAGGTCACCACCAGAATCTGCGGCGGCAGCAGTTCGCGGCCAAAACCTGCGGACTCGCCACCGTGCCCCAGCACCAGGCGCAGGTACAGCGCGGAGATGGTGAAGGTCTTGCCGGTGCCGGCGCTGGCTTCGATCAGCTGGCTGCCGCGCAGGGGAAAGGCCAGGGCCAGGGGGGCTTGTTGACTCATTGCGCGGCCTCCTCGCCGAGGGCGGAACGCCAGGGCGCGTCCAGCAGGGGACGATAGAGCGTTTCGGCCCAGCCGCTGAAGGTCTCATCGGCGATCAGTGCGTTGTAATCGGAAAATTGCCGGGCCAGGGCCGGAGTCTCCCGGCGCTCGCCCTCGCTGTTCTGGCCGTCGCCATCGTAAGTCTTGCGGGCGGCGGCGCCGGCTTTGTCCGGATCGCTCTGCCCGAGCCAGGCAAAGGCGGTCTTGACCGCCACCGGCAGCGGCTGGCGCATGCCCGCCTGCCAGGCCAGCAGCAGGTTGCCGAGAATCGTCCGTGCCTGTTGCTGCTCCAGCGGCGCGAGCAACAGGCTGTCATCGCTGGCCACCAGCGCGGTGGTCAGGGAATAGCCGCTGGCGCAGGCCAGCAGGTGATTGATCCAGGGTTTGATCAGGCGGTGCCATTTGCGGGTCTTGATCGAGCCGATGCCATTGGCAATGGTGGTCACCGCCAACAGCCCGCCATCTGCCCGCTGATGCAGGCTGCTCAACCAGCCTTCCACACGCACGCCCTGGAGCTCCAGGCTGACCGGCAAGGCGCTGGTCAGCGGTGTCGGCCACAGGTCCAGCAGTTGCCGGTAGCGCTGCAGCAGGTCCGGCAACGGCTCCATGAGCTCACGTTGCAGGCACTCGCCAAACCCGGCCATGGGCAGCAGGCCGCTGGCTTGCAGCCGCTGCGCCTGGGCCTGCAGGGCCTGCTCCGGATGCGCGGCATCGCTCAAGGCCGCTTCCAGCAAACTGTCGCTCAGGCTGTAGCGTTGCAGGGCATCGAGGACGAAGGGCTCCTCGTCCGCCAGGGGCGCATCCATGGCCTCGAAGAACACCTTGAGCCGCTGGCTGAAAAAGTGCCGTACCGGGTGCCGCAGAAAGTCCTGCAACTGAGCCAGGCTCAGGGGTTCATCCTGGACATAGGGTTCAAGGGGCTGGACGGCCATGGCGGGCTCGTGGGCCTGGTGCAGGACCTGCCATTCCCGGGCATAGCTGAACAGTGTGTCGCTGTCGTGGAAGTAGCGGGCACTGAAGGGCTGCAGCGGGTGCTCCTGGGTCAGGGCGTCGAGCAACGATGCCTGTTCGTCCACCAGCCGCCAGCCGCCGGCCAGATGATCGCGCAGCTGGCCGATCAGTACCGAGGCGGGCCGTTCGCTGTTGTCGCGAATACTGCGGCCAACCCAACTGATGTACAGCTGGTCCCGGGCCGAGAGCAGGGCTTCGAGCAGCAGGTAGCGGTCATCCTCACGCCGTGAACGGTCGCCGGGGCGGTAGTCGCTGCCCATCAGGTCGAAGTCCAGGGGCGGCTGGGCGCGCGGGTAATCGCCGTCGTTCATGCCCAAAAGACACACCAGCTTGAAGGGGATGGCACGCATCGGCATCAGGGTGCAGAAGTTCACGGCGCCGGCGAGAAAGCGCTGGGACAGGCGCCCCTGATCCAGGCCGGCGAGCCAGGCTTCGCGCACCACCGTCAGGGGCAACCGATCTTGCAGGCCGACGGATTCGCAGGTTTCCAGCCAGGTTTCCCGCAGGTCCTCAAGCTGGCCCAACAGGTAGTCGTCGTGCTCGGTAGAGGCCAGGAAGAACAGCTGCAGCAACTGCTGCAGGCGCTCGCCCCACTGGGCGGGCACCGCCGGTTCGATAAGTTGCTGGTAGGCCATCTGCAAGGCATCCAGCAGAGCCACCAAGGGACCGATCAGCGCTGCGTCCAGGCCGCCAATCTCGTCATAGGGCTCGATGCCGTCGCAGGCAGAGGAGCGGCCGACGGCGTACCCCAGGAGCATGCGCCGCAGACCGAAACGCCAGCTGTTTTGCTCAAGCTCCTGCGGCAGCCCCAGTTCGGCCCGTTGCTCGGCGTTCATGCCCCAACGGATACCGGCCCCCTCGATCCAGCGATGCAAGGTCGGCAGGTCGGCTTCGTCGACACCAAAACGGGCGCGCAACGCAGGCACATCAAGCAGGTCGAGGATCTCGCTGACCGGAAAGCGGCTGTCCGGCAGTTTCAGCAGGTGCTCGACGGCAATCAGCAGCGGGTCGCGGCCACGCTGGCCCTGGTCGGTGAGGGTGAAGGGGATGAAGCGGCGGTCATCTCGTTCCAACTGGCCGAATACCGCCCGGATGTGCGGGGCGTAGCTGTCGATGTCCGGCACCATGACGATCACGTCCCGGGGGCGCAGCTCGGGTTCGGCACTGAAGCGCGCCAGTAGCTGGTCATGGAGGATTTCCACTTCCCGTTGCGCACTGTGGGCAATGTGAAAACGGATCGATTGATCCTGCTGCAAATCGACGGCGGGCCAGCGTTCGCGGGTTTCGTTGAGGGGGCGCAGTTCGAGGATGTCGTCCTGCAACTGCTGGAGCATGGTGCGCGGTTCGCTCTCGCTGAACAGGTCGATGCGACCGTCGCGAAAAGCCGCGCGGTAGCTGTTGGGATCGTCGTAGCTGTCCAGCAGATTGATGTAGTCCCGTCCCTGTTTGCCCCAGGCTGCCAGCAGCGGATGGGCGTGCTGGTGCAGGGTTTGCGGATCCAGGGCCAGGGGCATGCCGGCTTTGCGCGCCTGACGTTTGTACTGGTGGCGCAGCAGATCCTTGTCGGCAACGATATCCGCCCAATGGTGACGGCAGGGGTTGTGCACACAGAGCAGGACCTGGCTGAAACGCGCCAGTCCGGCCAAGGCTTCGAGGGCTTGGGCCGGCAATGAGGAAATGCCGAAAACGATCACCCGGGATGGCAAGCCGGCGGGGGGCTGGTCCAGGCTGTTGATCCGCTCGATAAAGCGTTGGTGGACTCCGGCTCGACTCTGGGCCATGCCCTCGGTGCCGACATCCACCAGCAGGGCTCGCCACAGTTCGGCTTGCCAGCAGTTGGCTGGGGTCAGGGCCTTGGCTTCGCCGCGAACGTTGCGCAATTGATGGCGCCCTGCCGACCAGTCTTCCAGCCAGTCGGCTCGATAGACCTGATATTGGTCGAACAGGTCCGCCAGGCGCTCAGCCAGTTGGTAGCGTTTACGCAGATCGCTGTCGTGGGTCAGGAAGCGTTGCAGGGGCTCGAAATGGGGCTCGTCGATCAATTCCGGCAGCAGGCGCATCAGACGCCAGGTCAGCGGGGCTTTATCCAGCAAGGATTTGGGCGGGATTTCATCACGCCCCAGTACCAGACGGTAGAGCTGCCACATGAAGCTACCGGGCAACTGCACATCGATCGCTGCGGCGATCCCGCAGCCGCCGGAGTCATCCTCCTCGGGGTCTTCGGCCAGGGCCAGCTTCAACCATTGGGCGATGCCATTGCTCTGCACCAGGGCGATTTCATTTTCCAGGGGAGCCAGCGGGTAACGCCGCATCCAGCTGACCACCAGACTGCGCAACTCGTCCAGGCGGTTACCGTGAACCACCATAAAACCGGGGGTGAGGGACGAGGCGTCCGGCATAAAGGCTTCCTTGGAGAATGCAAAAAGCTAGGCCGGAACCTTAGCACTGTCGCGGGGTGCTGGCAGCCGCAGCCGAGCGGTCATGGCCGGCCGCAGCAGCGCAACTTTTCTGCAGCGCAAAAACAAAACCCCAACTGCTTTCGCAATTGGGGTTTCGGAATTTAATCTTGACGATGACCTACTCTCACATGGGGAAACCCCACACTACCATCGGCGATGCATCGTTTCACTTCTGAGTTCGGGATGGGATCAGGTGGTTCCAACGCTCTATGGTCGTCAAGAAATTCGGTAGCCAGTCCGTTGCTTGTGCAACGTGCCAGCGAATGGGTATGTAATAGGTTTGTGTGCTTTGTGAGCGGTGCAAACTTTCGGTTCGTTTCGTCTTCACACACCGCAACTCGCTTCTTAAGCAAATTGCTTGGGTGTTATATGGTCAAGCCTCACGGGCAATTAGTATTGGTTAGCTCAACGCCTCACAGCGCTTACACACCCAACCTATCAACGTCGTAGTCTTCGACGGCCCTTTAGGGGATTCAAGATCCCAGTGAGATCTCATCTTGAGGCAAGTTTCCCGCTTAGATGCTTTCAGCGGTTATCTTTTCCGAACATAGCTACCCGGCAATGCCACTGGCGTGACAACCGGAACACCAGAGGTTCGTCCACTCCGGTCCTCTCGTACTAGGAGCAGCCCCTCTCAAATCTCAAACGTCCACGGCAGATAGGGACCGAACTGTCTCACGACGTTCTAAACCCAGCTCGCGTACCACTTTAAATGGCGAACAGCCATACCCTTGGGACCGGCTTCAGCCCCAGGATGTGATGAGCCGACATCGAGGTGCCAAACACCGCCGTCGATATGAACTCTTGGGCGGTATCAGC